>CAVZFU010000001.1:0-211462 GCA_963774685.1 uncultured Alphaproteobacteria bacterium
TCCCCGAGCCATCTCGTTACCGATCACCAGCCATACCGGTGCGGCACGACATAGACCGGTGCGCCGTAAACCACGGCCGCGGGCCCGTAATAATAGCCGTATCCCGGTCCGTATCCGTAAGCGTCTGCCGCCACTGTGGCGGCAATCGCGGCGGCGGCAAGGCCGGCGCTGGTCGCCCGGGGAAGGCCACGTGCTTCGGCAGGCGCGGCCGCAGCGGCGGCCAGTGTAGCGAACGTTGCAAGAATGAGAGCTGTCTTCTTCATCTGTCGTTCCTTTCGAATGAGTCGTTGATGTCTGAGCCAATGACGAGAAGCTAAGGCTTTCCGGCGGCGGCTTATGTGCGCAGTCTCACACTCGCGCCGTGCCCGCCGATAATGCTAGCTTCCGGGACATCGGCGCGGCCTGACACAAGGACACCTTGCATGCTGGAGAAGTTCGAACGCTATCCGCTCACCTTCGGGCCCACGCCGATCGAGCGGCTGCAGCGCCTCGGCGCCCACCTCGGCGGCAAGGTCGAGCTTTACGCCAAACGCGAGGACTGCAATTCGGGGCTGGCGTTCGGCGGCAACAAGCTGCGCAAGCTCGAATACATCATTCCCGACGCGATCGCGTCCAACGCCGACACCCTGGTCTCGATCGGCGGGGTGCAGTCGAACCACACCCGCATGGTCGCGGCCGTCGCGGCGAAAATCGGCATGAAGTGCCGGCTGGTGCAGGAGAGCTGGGTGCCGCATGAAGACGCGGTCTACGACCGGGTCGGCAATATCCTTTTGAGCCGGATCATGGGCGCCGATATCGAGATGGTCGACCAGGGCTTCGACATCGGCATCCGGGAAAGCTGGGAAGCGGCGATCGCGGACGTCAAGGCCAAGGGCGGCAAGCCCTACGCGATCCCGGCCGGGGCCTCGGTGCACAAATTTGGCGGCCTCGGCTATGTCGGCTTCGCCGAGGAAGTACGCGCGCAGGAGAAAGAGCTCGGCTTTGCTTTCGACTATATCATCGTCTGCACCGTCACCGGCTCGACCCATGCCGGCATGCTGGTGGGTTTCGCCAAGGATGGCCGCGCGCGCAAGGTGATCGGCATCGATGCGTCGTTCACGCCGGCGCAAACCAGGGCACAGGTGCTGTCGATCGCGCAGAACACGGCCAGGCTGGTCGAACTCGGCCGGGAGATTGTCGAAGACGATGTCGTTCTGGTCGAGGATTATGCGCACCCGGCCTACGGCGTTCCGTCGCAGGAGACCAAGGACGCCATCCGCCTTTGCGCCCGCCTCGAAGGCATGATCACCGATCCGGTCTACGAAGGTAAATCCATGCAGGCCATGATCGACCTCGTGCAAAAGGGCTATTTCCCGGAAGGATCGAAGGTTCTCTATGCCCACCTTGGCGGGGCGCCGGCGATCAACGGCTACGCTTACGCCTTCCGCAACGGGTGAGCCTATAGCGCGCGCATGCGCGGTACGCCGGTGGCGGCTTGGTTGAGCGCCGTGCGCCGATCGACCACGGCGTGGTGGAATTGCTCAAGTACCAGGCTGTAGGCAGCCAGATCGCCTTCCTCGATCGCGCCGTCGTCGTAGCAGTCGAGCGTTTCACGAAGGATTTCGTCGGCCTCGCATTGCAAGGTGTCCAGTTCTTCGATGGAATCTATTTTTCGCACCAGCGAAATCGCGGCCAGCAGTTTTTCACGATGCAGCGTATTGAGCCGCCGTTCGTCCCGCCGGATATAGTGACGCACCGCCGCGCTGGCCGACCCGAGCACGGAAAGCAAAAGAACCGCGCCCCAGATGTAGTCGCTGTAGCGATCCATGAAGGTTCGTTCGGTGCCGTCAATGTAGGCCGCGGCTCCCGGATGCGCCGGCAGCGCTGCATCCTTGTCGGTGTCGGGCTTGGCGATTTTGGCCGCACTGGGTACTTCTCGTGCAAGCAAAGGCCGGGCGGCAAACAACTGCTGGGTAAACGTTCCAACCGTACTGTCGGACAGGGATTTCGGCGCGACGATCAGGTGATTGATCCCGATCGTCTCGACCGTGTCATCGGGTCTGGCCGGTGACGAGCTAAGGGAGCTGCCGGGAATTTCCTCGGATTCATAAAGCGGATGCCGTTGCGCAATTGTCTCTGAAACATCGATGGGGAGAAATGTCGGCTCGCTCCTGGCACGCGCGGTCGAGGTAATCGCGTCCGAGGTGATCTTGCTGTCGAGCGGGCCGACGGTCATGAATGCGTCGATGTTCGGATCGTGCACCATTTCGGTGATCTGGTCGGTGCCGAATTGCGTGACCGCCACTTTTTCGGGGTCGACACCCGATTCCTTCAGGATGACGCGAAGCAGCGTGGTGTTCACCTTGGTTCGTCCGACGACGCCGACGCGGTGACCGGCAAGATCGTCGATCCCCTTGATCTTGGATTTCGTCTCCTTCCTGGCGCCTTTGGCCGAAAGCCCGGAAGCCGTCCACAACACCACGACGTTCCTGCGCAGGATGGCAACCGAATCTGTGCCGGGAGGCATTTCCTCGTCACCACGCGCGACCGCAAGATCGACCTTGGAGGCTGCGAGAAGTGCGATGCTGTCGACCGGGCCGGCGGTTGTGGTGAGTGCGAGCCGGACCGGACTTCCATCCCGGGTGAAAGACACCGCCAACGCCTCAATCAGGTTCTGGTCGTCGCTCCCCGGGGGGCCGACCGCAATTCGCAAGGTCGTCGGCCGCAATATGGCAAAAGATATCCCGGCAATGGTTGCGAAAACCAGCAATCCTACGGCCAGAAACAGGAACGGCGAGCTTTTCGTTTTCCGGCCCCGGACCGACAGGTCGATCGTGTTGCTCAAACCGTCTGGTGAGGACATGTTGCTGCCACGTTGCGAACGACCCGACGGGTCCGCATTGAAAGGATAGCACGGTTCTTTCGGAAAAAAATCATGAACCGGTCCCCAACTCAGGGTAAAGCGAGTCTGTTCCTCCCCGTCATTAAACCGCGATGACTTGAGGAATCGAATTTCCGAGGCAGCAGTCCAATTTCCGAGGCAAGAGTTCCATGACCGATTTCCACGGCGTCTTTCCCTATCTGGTCTCGCCGGTTAACGCCGACGGGCAGATCCGTACCGAAGTACTCAGCCGGCTCTGCGACGATCTCATCATATCGGGGGTGCACGGGTTGACGCCGCTCGGCTCGACCGGCGAGTTCGCCTATCTCAACAACGTGCAACGCATCGCAGTGGTGCAGGCGACGATTGAAGCTGCGCAACGGCGGGTGCCGGTGGTCGCCGGCGTCGTCTCGACCTCGACGCTGGATGCGGTGGCGCAAGCGAGGGCCTATCAAAAGATGGGTGCCGACGGCATCCTCGCCATCCTGGAAGCGTATTTCCCGCTTGGCGATGCGCAGATCGAATCTTACTTTCGCGCCATCGCGGACGCGGTCGATATTCCCGTGGTGATCTACACCAATCCGCAATTCCAGCGCTCCGATCTGACGCTGGATGTGATTGCGCGTCTCGCGGCGCATCCGCGGATTCAATACATCAAGGATGCCTCGACCAATACCGGGCGGCTATTGTCGATCATGAATCGCTGCGGCGACGGCATCAAGGTTTTCTCCGCCTCGGCGCATATCCCGGCGGCGGTGATGCTGATCGGCGGCGTCGGCTGGATGGCGGGACCGGCGTGCCTCGTTCCGCGCCAGAGCGTGGAGCTCTACAATCTCTGCAAGGCCGCGCGCTGGGACGAGGCGCTGGTCCTGCAGCGGCGTCTGTGGCGCATCAACGAGGCATTCGCGCGCTATAACCTCGCGGCCTGCATCAAGGCCGGGCTTGTCGATCCAGGGCTACGACATCGGCGATCCCGTTCCGCCGCAGGCCGCACTGACCGCCGACGAGCGCAAGGCGGTCGAAGCGGTATTGCGGGATTTGAGTTGATTGGCACGATGGCTGCATCGCGCCGTCATTCCGGGATGCGTCACTTGGCGCAGACCCGGAATGACGGCGTGAGGGGTTGGCCCGGCCCTTGCGTATCGGCTAGAACGCAGCGCGCAAACAAGAGACTCGAAGGACAAACTGATGAACATTCTTCCCGGCAATATGCGCTTCGGCGCGGGCCAGCCCGTCAAGCGTCTCGAAGACCAGCGGCTCTTGACCGGGAAGGGACAGTTCATCGACGACAGGCCGGAAGACGGCGCGCTGTGGCTGCATGTGCTGCGCTCGACGCATGCCCATGCCAGGATCGTGTCGGTCGACACCAGGGCCGCGGCGGAAATGCCCGATGTCAAGGCGGTGTACACCGGCGCCGATCTGGTCGCCGACGACATCGGCACATTGCCGACGCTGATGGTGTTCATGCGGCCCGACGGCTCGCCGATGACCGTGCCGCCGCGCCGGCTGCTGGCGCATGAGATCGTGCGCTTTGCCGGCGAGCCGGTCGCCGCCGTCGTGGCGACGTCGCGGGTGGCGGCGCAGACCGCGGCCGAAGCCATTGCCATCGAATATCAAGTGCTGCCATCGGTGGTCGATCCCGTCGCGGCGATCAAGCCCGGCGCGCCGGCGGTGTGGGCCGAGGTCTCAGACAATATCGTGGCGGCGATGAGCTATGGCGATGCCGCAGCGGTCGAAGCCGCCTTCGCCAAGGCGGCGCATGTGGTCTCGCTCGATCTCGTCAGCCAGCGGCTGGTCCCCTCCGCGATGGAGCCGCGCAGCTCTATCGCCGAGGTCGACAAGAAATCCGGGCGGCTGATCCTGCATACGCAATCCCAAACGCCCGGCTCGACCCGCGACCTGCTCGCCGAGGCCGTGCTGAAGCGCCCGAAAGAAAGCGTGCGCGTGCTGGTCGGCGATATCGGCGGCGGTTTTGGCCAGAAGACCAGTCTCTATCCGGAAGACGGCATGGTGGCCTACGCCGCCGTCAAACTGGGGCGCAAGGTGCGCTGGCGCGGCGACCGCACCGACGAGTTCGTCGGCGGTACCCATGGCCGCGACCTGACCTCGACCGGCGAATTCGCGCTCGACGCCAAAGGCCGGGTGCTGGCCTATCGGGTGCGCTCGATCGGCGGCACCGGCGCCTATATCTCAGGCGCCGGCACCATCATTCCGCTGGTGCTGGGACCCTTCGTGCAGTCCGGCGTCTATGACCTGCCGCTGGTGCATTACGAGATCAAGGCCGTGATGACCAACACCGCGCCGGTCGGCGCCTATCGCGGCGCGGGCCGGCCGGAAGGCGTCTTCATCGTCGAGCGTCTGATGGATGCCGCGGCGCGCCAGATCGGGATGGATCCGCGCACCATCCGCAAGGTGAACTACATCAAGCCGGCGCAATTGCCCTACACCAACGCCGTCGGCCAGATCTATGACTCCGGCGAATTCGCCCACATGCTGGAGCGCGCCTGCAAGCTTGCGGATTGGGACGGTTTTGCCGCGCGCAAGAAAGCCGCCAGGAAGAAGGGCCTGCTCTACGGCCGCGGCCTCACCAGTTACATCGAATGGACCGGCGGGCGCGCGCATACCGAAAAGGTCAGCCTGCACGCCACCGCCGAGGGCCGCGTCATCCTGCATTCGGGCACGCAGGCGATGGGGCAGGGGCTGCAGACCACCTATTCGCAGATGGTCGCGGCTTCGCTCGGCATCTCCATCGACAAAATCGATGTGGTGCAGGGCGACACCGATCTGGCCACCGGCTTCGGCAGCGTCGGCTCACGCTCGCTGTTCGTCGGCGGCACCGCGGTCGCGGTATCGGCCAACGACCTGATCTTGAAAGCGCGCGAGAAGGCCTCGAACATGCTGGAGGCCTCGATCGAGGATATCGAATACCGCGACGGCTGGCTCACGGTGGTCGGCACCGACAAGCGCATCGGCCTGTTCGAGATCGCGAAAAAGGAAAATGGCGCCCGGCTCAGCGTGGACAGCGAGGGCGAAGTCGACGGGCCGAGCTGGCCGAACGGCACTCATATCTGCGAAGTCGAGATCGATCCGGAAACCGGCGTCACACGGGTGGTGCGCTACACCACGGTCGACGACGTTGGCGTCGCCGTCAATCCGATGCTGGTGACGGGCCAGGTTCACGGCGGCGTCGCGCAAGGGATCGGCCAGGCCTTGTATGAAGGCGTGGCCTATGACCCCGAAGGGCAACTGCTGACCGCAAGCTATCAGGATTACTGCGTTCCGCGCGCCGACGACATTCCGCCGATCGAAGTGGCGCTGGATGATTCCGCACCCTGCCGCACCAATCCGCTGGGCGCCAAGGGCTGCGGCGAATCCGGCGCGATCGGTGGTCCGCCCTGCATCGCCAATGGCGTGATGGACGCATTGAGCGACCTCGGCATCAAGGCGCTCAACACGCCGCTGTCGCCGCTGAAAGTCTGGCAGGCGATCAGGGATGCGAATGCGGCTGCGGTTCAGTAAAGGGTGGCTGGATCGAACAGCGTTTCCGTCGCCCTTCGAGGCGCGCAAGAGCGCGCACCTCAGGGTGACGGAAACAAGTGAGCCGTCATCCTGAGGTGCGAGCCTCTAGGTGAGCCTCGAAGGATGGCTGCGGCAAAGAAAAAGCAAGGACAATCCCACGAAAATAGACAGGCGCAACCGAACTTCACCTGCTTACCTTGTCGCGCCATTCTGATACCCTCCAGCAAAATTTCACCGGGGAGAAAATTCGATGCGCAAATTATGGACCGTGCTGGCGGCGCTGGCGACGTTGAGCCTTACCAATTGCGGCTACAACGCGATCCAGACCAATGACGAACAGGTCAAGTCGAACTGGTCCGAGGTACTGAACCAGTACCAGCGCCGCGCCGATCTCGTGCCCAATCTCGTCAATTCGGTGAAAGGTTTTGCCCAGCAGGAAAAGGACGTGCTGCTCGGCGTTACCAACGCCCGCGCCAAGGTCGGCAGCATTCAGGCGACGCCGGAACTGGTCAACGATCCCGGCGCGTTTGCGAAATTCCAGGCCGCCCAGGGTGAATTGACCAGCGCATTGCAGAAATTGCTGGTGGTGACCGAGAATTATCCGCAGCTCAAATCCGATGCGCTGTTTCACGACCTGATGTCGCAACTGGAAGGCACCGAGAACCGCATCACGGTCGCGCGCAACCGCTACATCAAGTCGGTGCAGGACTATAACGTCACGATCCGCTCGTTCCCGACCAATCTCACGGCCATGGCGTTCGGCTATAAAGAGAAGGCGAACTTCACGGTCGACAACGAAAAGGAAATCTCGACCGCGCCAAAGGTGGATTTCAATCCGGCGCCGGCGCCCGCTACAAAGTAGACCAATAAACAGATTGTCCGCGATGAACGCTGCAAGAGCCTGCCTTCTGGCGTTGCTGCTGTGCTGGACGTTCACAGCTTCAGCCGACGTCGCGGTGCCGCCTTTGTCGGGACGGGTCGTCGACCAGACCGGTACGCTCTCCAGCGGCGACATTGCTTCGCTGACGCAAAGACTGAAGGATTTCGAAGACCGCAAAGGCAGCCAGATCGCGGTGCTGATCGTGCCGACCACGGCACCCGAGGCCATCGAGCAATATTCGATCCGGGTCGCGGAAGCCTGGAAGATCGGTCGCAAGAGGATCGACGACGGCGCGATACTCGTTGTCGCCAAGGATGACCGCAAGCTGCGTATCGAAGTCGGCTATGGGCTCGAAGGCGCGCTCACCGATGCCACGGCACGGCGCATCATCGATGAAATCATCACGCCGAAATTCAGAAGCGGTGACTTCGCCGGCGGCATTTCCGCCGGCGTCGACCGGATCATGACGGTTATCGATGGCGAGCCATTGCCTGCACCGCCGCCGCGGCCGCAACAGCGGCAGTCGTCGGGTTCCGATTTCACCGAATTCCTCAATCCGTTTAACCCGTTTTCGATCATCATCGTTCTGGTGCTTGGCGGGGTGTTTCGCGGCATCTTCGGCCGTCTGTTCGGTTCGCTGGCGACCGGCGGCCTGATCGGTGTGGTGGCGTGGTTCATCTTCGGATCGCTGATCGTCTCGGGCATCGCCGGCCTCATCGCCTCGGCCTTCACGATGTTCAGCGACAGCATCACCGCACCCGGCTCGCGCGGCAGGGGCGGCTGGTCGGGCGGTTCGTATTCCGGAGGCGGCGGCTGGAGCGGTGGCGGCAGCTCGAGCGATAGCGGCGGATTCAGCGGCGGTGGCGGCAGCTTCGGCGGCGGCGGCGCGTCGGGAAGCTGGTAGACGGGGCTGACAGATATGGGCATCAGGCGCATCGGCAGGCATCTTCTCGAGCATCACTGGCGGGTGCGGCGGATTTTTCCGCCCAAGGTGCTGGCTGCGATCGAGCGGGCGATCAGGGCGGGCGAGGCCACTCACGCCGGCCAGGTCCGTTTCGTCGTGGAAGGCGCGCTCGACGGCGCGCCGCTGTTCCGCGATCAGCCGGCGCGCGAGCGCGCGCTGGATATTTTTTCGCAATTGCGAATCTGGGACACCGCCCACAATAACGGCGTCCTGATCTATCTGCTGCTGGCCGACCGCAATGTCGAAATCGTCGCCGATCGCGGCATCGATGCCAAAGTCGGCGCCGCCGTCTGGCAGAAAATCTGCACGGACATGGAGAGCGATTTCAGGGCGGGGAATTTCGAGGGCGGCGTCATCAAGGGCATCGGCGAAGTCTCGCGGCAACTGGCGACCTATTTTCCGAAGCACGGCGTTGGCCGCAACGAATTGCCCGATGCGCCGGTGGTGATTTAGGCGGAAGCATACGCCGCCGTCATCCTGAGGTGCGAGCCTCTTGGCGAGCCTCGAAGGATCGATGAAGCGCAAACGACCATCCTTCGAGGCGCGCAAGCGCGCGCACCTCAGGATGACGTAGGGTGCTACCTACGCCTTCACCGACGGCCTTTCGCCGACGCGGGCGAACCAGGCCGCGATGGTGGTGTTGGCGGGGTCCATCGGCTGGCCGACCTGGCCGCCGAAATCGAGCCAGCAATACAGCAGCATGTCGGCCAGCGTGAAGCGCGCGCCGCAGACATATTGCTTGCCCGCCATCTGCCCGTTGAGCCATTGCAGGCGGTTGGCGGCGATCGACTTCAGGCCGGGCGAAGCTTCGGGCGCGCAGGGGATGCGTTTCTGGAAAAATTTCAGGCCTTCGCCGAAACGATAGCCGTTGGCGAGCGGCTCGGCGATGTTGAGGTCGATCCGCCGCGTCCACATCCGGCACTCGGCGCGCTCTTCGGCGGTGCTGCCGATCATCGCCGGCTTCGGGGTTTTCTCCTCGAGATATTCGCAGATCGCGGTGATCTCCGACAGGTAGCTGCCGTCGTCGAGTTCGAGCGCCGGCATCTGGCCGTGCGGGTTGCGCTTCAAATGCTCTTCTTGCCGGTTTTCGCCGCCGCGCAGGTCGACCGCCTGCATGGGCATTTCGATGCCTTTTTCGGCCATGAACATGCGGACGATGCGCGGGTTCGGTCCGATCGAATCGTAGAGCTTCATGGATGGCTCTCTCCCTGGGTTTGCGCCGGCATTATTATTGATGCTTTTGAACAGGTTGCGGGTCTTTTTGTCAAACGACGCAGCCTCCGGGCCAAAACCGGTCCGGACGACTCCTAAAATTTTCGTAAGTCCGGCGGCCGGTAACGATTTGGCAAGCAATAAAAGTTACCAAAAGGTCAACCTTGACCGGAGATTCTTAACGTGAGCGAACAAAAGCCCGAGCAAACCAGCGGTGAAACCGGCTCCTTGGACGCCGCGGCGGCCGTTTCCGCGTCATCTGAAGCGGTAAACGAGCCGGTGGTGGCTTCGGCACAGCAAACCGCCAGCGTCGAATCTCCTGCCCTGGTGCCCGAGCAGGGCGAAGCCGTCGGCCCCGTCAAGGTGGACGCGCCCAAGGCCGACGCCGTGAAGGCGGATGCTCCCAAGGTAGAAGCCGCAAAGCCGGACGCACCGCGCGCTCCCGGCAAGGTTCTGGTGATGTCCTCGGCCGACCGCGCCTGGAACAGCAATGGCGCCGGCGCCGAAGCGGCGTCTGAACCGGGTTCCGGAATGTTCGGCAAGCGCCGGGTCACGGCCCTTGCAGCCGTGGTGGTCCTGGCCGCAGTCACGGGCGCGCTCGGCGGCGCGCTGGCAACGATTGCGCTCGGCCATCTCGCCGGCGACCAGACCCAAGCCGCCGGCAACCAGGCGCTCCAGGCGCAGGTCGCGCAACTCGATTCCGACATGACAGCCGTCAAGGCCAGCGTCGAACACACCGCCAAACTCGCCGTGGCCCAGTTCAACAGGACCACCGACCGCCTCGACAAGGTCGAGAAGGCACAGCTCGAACCCGTTGCCAAACTCGCCAAGCTCAGCGAGGCCGTCGACAAGCTCCGTGTCGCGCCGGCAGCGCCGGCCGTTGCGGCACCGGCTGCGGCAAAGGAAGTCACCGGCTCGATTGCACCTCCGGCCACCGCGCCGGCATCTGCGCCGAAGGTTGAAGTCGGCAGGCTGCCGACGGTAGAAGGCTGGGTGTTGCGTGACGTCGCCAATGGCGGCGCCTTGATCGAGGGACGGCGGGGCATTTACGAAGTCTATGCCGGCGACTCCGTGCCGGGCCTCGGCTGGATCGATGCGGTCAGGCGGCAGGACGGCCGCTGGGTGGTCGTGACCAGCAAGGGCCTGATCGTCGCGCGCTAAAGATCACGCCGCTTCACCGCGACGTGAAGCGACGGTCCGACTGCCCCTGGATTGCCGCAAGACATCGCGTTCGCTTTTCGGCTATTTTCCCGAAAATGGGATACCAGCCGCGCGTCCGATTAGCCGTTATCATCTGCACTTTGTTCCTGAGCGTTCTGCCGGCGCGCCATGCGCAGGGCACACCCGCGCTGGAACGCGGTGTTGCGATCATCGACCCCGCAAGCTTGCGCGAACTCGATCACGGCAGGCTGGGCCTTGGCCGCGTCATGCGGCCGGTGCGATCGAGCAGCGCGCCGCTCACCAACGGCGAGCTGTTCGCGTCGCCGTCGATGGTTGCGGTACGCGAGGCGCTCGACGACGAGTTCGATCGATACATCGCCGGCCACAAGGCCGAACTTCCCAACGAAAGTATCGGCGTCGGCGAACCTTACGACTTTCAGCTGTTCGACCGCATGCTGCTCTATTCAGGTCATACGCGCTTCGTGCTGGCGGGCATCGTCAACCGGATGGACCGCGCTTTTCTCGCCGAAAAGAACTGCGGTGAAATCCGGCTGATCTATCGCCTGACCCAGATCGGCGCGCCCGACGCGGACGAAGGAGCGGTCTCGCCGCGCCTGCCGATGACGTTGAACGTCGTGCTGAAGGCCAAAGGCGACAGCGTCGAAGACGGCGGCGATGCCTCGATCACCTGCGCGGAGATCGCGCGGCGATGGCTCGCTGCGGGCGAGTCGAAACTTTCAGGCGGGGAGTTTGCGGAAAAGTTCCTGTCCGGCGGCGGCCCGCTGGAATTGATCCCGTCCGGCAGCATCGACCGCATCGAGACCAATCTGCAGATCGCGCATGCGCCGAAATCGGCAACGCGCGATTTTCGCACCGACTACCTGTTGAAGGTTTTTCACTACGACGCGCCGTCTGATATCTTCGCGGAAGCCCCGCTGGAGAACCAGATCGATCGTGCGCGGCTTTTGGCCGATGAAAGTCTCGGGCGCGAGTTCAGGGCGTGGCTGCTCGATCCCGTCCATTTCGGCGAGTTCGATCGCGGCACGCTCTTGATCCCTGATAAATTCCTGGCCACCGGCGTGATCGCATCGACCCCGGTCGGTTTTGCGCCATCGAGCCTGCAGCCGGCCTTCGGTCTGGTAGAGGGCGACGATGCCGCGAAAGATCCGGTGTTCAGGCAGAGCGACGTGGTCGCGGCCCTGAAAAAAGCGGCGGAGCAGGGCGTGGCACTGCAGAACATCCGCTCGTCCGGCGGTTTCGAGCGCCGGCTCAACGACATGACCTGCTCGGGCTGCCATCAGACCCGCGGCATCGGCGGTTTTCATTTCCCCGGCGTCGACTGGATGGCGGCCAAGCCCGACAATTCAACCGTGGTGCCGGCGTCGCCGCATTTCTTCGGCGACCAGATCCGCCGCCGCGATATCCTCGCCTCATTGCGCGACGGCAAGACCCCGGATTACTCGCGAGGATTTTCCAGCCGGCCGCAATTGCGCGGCAGCACGGCACTGGCCGGCAGCGAATATCAGGACGGCTGGGGCGCGCATTGTTATCTGCAGCACGCCAACGCCGCCGATAACGACCGCAGTTTCAGGTCGTGGACCTGCGCCGAGGGACTGGCGTGCCAGTCTGTCAGCAATGCTTCCCGGATGGGGATGTGTTTCGTCAAAGGCCGCTAGCGAGGGTCGTGCATACATTCGGGTTAGATTGACAGGGGTCTTGCCGATCGTGTTTCATCGCGGCCATCGCCGATCGAGCGTGCCGGGAAGGGAACATGGACGACATCGTCATCGTCGGGGCCGGCATTGGCGGGCTGACGCTTGGGCTGGCGCTGCATGCCGCCGGAATTCCCTGCCGTATCTTCGAGTCGGCTGCTGAAATCAAGCCGATCGGCGTCGGCATCAACCTGCTGCCGCATGCTACCCGGGAATTGGCGGCACTTGGTCTGGAAGCCGCGCTGGCGCGGATTGCGATCGAGACCACGGATGCGACCTTTTTCAACCGCTTCGGCCAGTTGATCTACCAGGAGCCGCTGGGCCGCGCGGCCGGTTACGCGCATCCGCAATTTTCGATTCATCGCGGCGATCTGCAGATGGCGTTGCTCGATGCTTTCCGGGCGCGCGCCGGGCACGACCGGCTGGTCACCCACCATCACTGCATCGCCGTCGAACAGGACGAGAGCGGCGTCAGCGTGCATTTTTCCGATGGACCCGGCGGCGCCGACCGCAGCGTTGTGCGCGGCCGCGCCGCGATCGCCTGCGACGGCATCAATTCCGCGGTCCGCAAGCAGTTTTTCCCGGGCGAGGGCGAGCCGCGTTATTCCGGCGTCAACATGTGGCGCGGGGTGACGCGATGGAAGCCGATGCTGTCGGGCGCCAGCATGGTGCGGGCGGGATGGCTGTCGCACGGCAAGATGGTGATCTATCCGATCCGCCACGCCGGCGAGGACGGCCTGCAGCTCATCAACTGGGTCGCCGAAATCGAGACGCCGACCTATCGCAAGCGCGACTGGAACCGGCCGGGCTCGATCGGCGATTTCATCGGGGCGTTCGCCGACTGGCATTTCGACTGGCTCGACGTGCCCGCGTTCATTCGCGCCGCCGACAGCGTGCTGGAATTTCCGATGGTCGACCAGGATCCGCTGCCGCGCTGGAGTTTCGGCCGGATCACGCTGCTCGGCGACGCCGCCCATCCGATGGTGCCGCGCGGCTCCAACGGCGCCGGCCAGGCGATCCTGGATGCGCGCGCGCTGACCTCCGCACTGCTCGAAAACGAAAATCCGATGGCCGCGCTCACGTCCTACGAGAAGCAGCGCCTCGAAGCGACCACGCGCATCGTCCTGACCAATCGCACCAATCCGCCCGACGCGATCCTGCGCGAGGTGTTTCAACGCACCAACGACAAGCCTTTTGGCGCAATCGACGATGTCATCAGCCGTGATGAGCTGGCTGCATTGTCCGAAGGCTACAAGCGGATCGCCGGCTATTCAAAGGATGCCTTGCGCGGCTGAGGGAAACCTGCCGCAATGACCGACAGGCTTCAGGGGGAAGACGACCATGGCAATGTCCCAAGACAGCGGCGCGTCGTCGGTCGACGTCGTGGAGTTCATCGATCAGCAGCCGGTCGGCGGATTTCAGATTCGGCTGCTGCTGACCTGCGCGGCGGTGCTGTTTCTGGACGGCTTCGATACCCAGGCCATCGGCTTTGTCGCACCGGCGCTGGCGAAAGAATGGGGCCTGACCAAAGCCGCGCTCGGCCCGGTGTTTAGCGCGGGCCTGTTCGGGTTGATGATCGGCGCGCTGATCTTCGGGCCGCTGGCGGACCGCATCGGGCGCAAGAACATCATCATTTTCTCCACCATCGCGTTCGGCATCGGCGCGCTCGTTACCGCCTTCGTCCACGATCTGGGGGCGCTGCTCGCGATCCGGTTCCTGACCGGACTTGGCCTCGGCGGCGCGATGCCGAATGCCATCGCCATGACCTCCGAATTCAGTCCGCGGCGCCGGCGCGCCACCATGGTGATGATCATGTTCTGCGGCTTCTCGGTGGGGGCAGCACTCGGCGGCTTTGTCGCGGCCGCCCTGATTCCGCAGTTCGGCTGGCGCTCGGTATTTGTGGTCGGCGGCGCAGCGCCATTGTTGCTGGCGCCGATCCTGGCGCTGCGGCTGCCGGAGTCGGTCCGGTTCCTGGCGCTGACCGGACGCGCCAATGCGCGGGTCGCGGAATTGCTGCGGCTGATCAACCCGAAGGCTGTGTTTGATCCGGCGGCGCAGTTCGTCGTGCATGAACCGGGACTGGCCGGCGTTCCCGTGCTGCATCTGTTCAGGGACGGACGAACCCTGGTGACGCTGCTGTTGTGGGTGGTGTTCTTCATGAGCCTGCTCGACATTTATTTCCTGTCGAACTGGCTGCCGACGGTGCTCAACGACCTCGGTGCTTCGGTATCCGCGGCAGCATTGATCGGGTCGATGCTGCAGATCGGCGGCGTGGTCGGAACCTTTGCGCTCGGCAGCATCATCGACCGCTTCTCGTTTCGCGCGCTGACGCTGGTGTATTTCATCGCCGTGTTCGCGGTCGCGGCGATCGGCCAGCTCGGCCACTCCGTTATCTTCGTCTCGCTGGCGATTTTCGTGGCGGGGTTTTGCGTCGTCGGCGGCCAGATCGCCGCCAATGCGCTGGCCGCGGGATTTTATCCGACCTCGGTGCGGGCCACCGGCGTCGGCTGGGCGCTCGGCATCGGCCGGGTCGGCTCGATCGTCGGTCCCCTGGTGGGCGGCGTGCTGCTGAGCATGAAGTGGAGCACGGCGTCGGTCTTCATCTGCGCGGCCGCCGCAGCCTTGTGCGCGACGCTGGCGGCGTTTTGTTTGAGCCGGCTCGCGGGCATGGGCGGAAGCGGCAGGGCCGCGGCCGGGCAACCGGCGTTTGAAGCAGCGTTGCATCCATCGACGACGGCCGGCGCCTAGGTGAGAGCGTTTTCGAGCGAACTGGACACCGGTTCGCGTAAAGAAAACGCGTCAAAACAACAATCCAGAGCTCCGTTCCGATTCCGTCGGAACGGAAATAGCTCTAGGTTGAGAACGCTCCAGGAGGGCGCGTGATGAGCGATACGGACCAAGAAAACAAAGCGCGCAATCGCGAGATCGCGCAGAATGAAGCGACACGGCAAACCATCGGCGACATCCGCGTCAGCACCTGGGCGATCGCGGTCGCGGTGATTGTCGGGCTCGCCTGCGTCGGCTGGGTATTGATCCACAGAAACTAGGCCACCGCCCCCGACGCCCGCAGTTGCGCGATCGCGGTCTCGTCATAGCCGGCCTCGCGCAACACAGCGTCGCTGTGCTCGCCGATTCCGGGCGGCCGCCGCGGCTGCACCTTCTTGCTGCCGTCGACCCAGATCGGGCTGTTGACGGTGAGCATGGTGTCGTTCTCGAACGGCACCAGCACCTCGTTCTCCAGCATCTGCCGGTCGTTCGGAATGTCGTCGAGAATGCCGACCACGCCGAATACCAGGCCGTTGCCGTCGAGGATCCGGCGCCATTCGGCAAGATCCCTGGTGATGAAAATCTCGTCGAAGATCTTGATCAGTTCCACCGAGCGCGCATGGCGGTCGGCCCTGGTGGCGAACCTCGCATCGGTGATGAAATCCTCGCGGCCGAGGCAGCGCGCCAGGGTCGGCCATTGCCGGTCCTCGTTGAGCAGCGACAGCATGATCCAGCGCCCATCTCTGCATTTATAATGATTGGTCACCGCGTTGAGCGCGTGTTCTCGCGAGCGCCGCGGCTGGAATGTCGCGCCGCATAATTTGGCTTGCGCAAGGACGCCGTTGGCCCAGACGCCGTTGGCCATCAGGTTCGAGCGGACATGCGAGCCCTTGCCGGTGCGCTCGCGCTTGTAGAGCGCGGTGACGATGGCGCCGTACAGCGCCATGGCGCAGGGATGGTCGCCCATGCCGGCGACCGAACGCGCCGGCGCGACGTTGGTATCGGCGCGCACCAGGTCCATCAGGCCCGAACGCGCCCAATAGGCATTGCTGTCGAAACCCGGCTTGTTGGCCTCCTCGCCCTTTTCGCCGTAGCCGGTAAACGACGCATAGATCAGCCGCGCGTTGAGCGGCGCCAATTTGTCGTAGGTCAGCCCGAGCCGGGCACGCACCTGGGGCGGAAAGTTGGTGATGAAAACATCGGCCTCGCCGGCCAGGCGGTGCAGCACCGCCTGGCCTTCCGGCCTGGAGAGATCGAGCGCGAGGCTTCTTTTATTGCGGGACTCCAGCATCCACGCGAAATTGTGCGGGCTGGCGGGATAGCCCGGCAAGTTCGGCAGGTGCCGATAGGGATCGCCGGTGACCGGCGGCTCGATCTTGATCACTTCGGCACCGAAATCCGCCAGCACCGTTGCGGCCGCGGGCGCTGCGATGAAACTCGCGCAGTCCAGAACCTTGAGGCCTTCGAAGATGCCCTTTTCCATGGTGGCGTCGCTCCTGTGATTCTTTGTTGGTCTTGCAACCGGATTCCGGCGCATTTGACCGATGTTGGCGGCGCGATGCAACGGTTGAAACTGCAAGTGCCCAAGCCACGCCGTCATCCTGAGGTGCGAGCCGTCTTCGGCGAGCCTCGAAGGATGGAAATTGGCAGCCCATCCTTCGAGGCTCGCAAGCGCTCGCACCTCAGGATGACGTTTATTCCGTGCCCGACATCAGCGCGGCATTGCCGCCCGCCGCAGCCGTATTGACGGTCACGGTCTGTTCGGTCGCAAAACGCGTGAGGTAATGCGGCCCGCCGGCCTTGGGTCCCGTGCCCGACAGTCCGTGGCCGCCGAACGGCTGCACGCCGACCACCGCGCCGATCATGTTGCGGTTGACATAGACATTGCCGACCGGGAGCCGTTCGATCACGGCCTCGACGGTATCGTCGATGCGCGAGTGGATGCCGAGCGTCAGGCCGTAGCCGCTGCGCTCGATCGATTGCAGCACGCCATCGAGCTGTTCGGCGGGGTAGCGCACCACATGCAGGATCGGCCCGAACACTTCCTCCGTCAGCTGATCGGCGCTTGGCAATTCGAAGATATGCGGCGCGACGTAATTGCCGTCGGGAGCGACTCCGGCGAAATGCACCCGCGCTTCCTTCTTCATGCGCGCGATATGTGCGTCCAGTTTCTGTTTGGCCTCGGCGTCGATCACCGGCCCGATCTGGGTTTCGATCTCGCTGGGGTCGCCGATCCTAAGCTCGCGCGCGGCGCCCGCTATCATCTCGATCATGCGGCCGGCGACATCGTCCTGGATGAACAACAGCCGCAGCGCCGAGCAACGCTGGCCGGCCGAGCGGAATGCCGAGGTCACGACGTCGTCGGCAACCTGCTCGGGCAATGCGGTCGCATCGACGATCATGGCGTTGATGCCGCCGGTCTCTGCGATCAGCGGCACGATCGGGCCGTCCTTGGCGGCCAGCTTGCGATTGATCGATCGTGCGACGTCGGTCGAGCCGGTGAAGACCACGCCGGCGACGTCGGGATGCGCGACCAGCGCCGCGCCGATATCGCCGTCACCCTGGACCAGGTGCAGCGCGGATGTGGGCACGCCGGCCTCATGCAGCAACCGGACCGCTTCGGCCGCGATCAACGGGGTTTGTTCGGCTGGCTTGGCCACCACCGCATTGCCTGCCATCAGCGCCGCCGTCACTTGGCCGGTGAAGATCGCCAGCGGAAAATTCCACGGCGAGATCGCGACGAACACGCCGCGGCCGCGCAGCCGCAACACATTGCTCTCGCCGGTCGGGCCCGGCATCGCTTCGCCGTCGCCGAACAGCCCGCGTCCCTGTGCGGCGTAATAGCGGCAGAAATCGACGGCTTCGCGGACTTCGGAAACTGCATCATCGAGCGTCTTGCCGCCTTCGCGTTGCAATAGTGCGATGAAGTGCGCGCGCCGTTGTTCGAGCAAATCTGCTGCTTTCTCCAGAATGCCCGCGCGGGTCGACGCAGGTGTCCTGCTCCAGGTCTTGAATCCGGCACCGGCTGCGATGACCGCATCGCCTGCCGCAGCCGGACTCGCGTTGACGATGGCGTCGGGATTTGGATTATTTGCCGCGACGGCCGATAGTAGTTGGTTCAGCGCCGCGCGCTCGCCGAATTCGATGCCGCGCGAATTTTGGCGTTGCGGCAGGTAAAGATCGGGCGGCAATGGAATGCCGGGATGCCGCGCGTTGGCGGCGTTGCCGATGGTATCCGCCGGACGCCGCAGCAGCGTTTTAACCGGCACAGCTTCGTCGGCGGCGAGTGCCACGAACGACGAATTGGCGCCGTTCTCTAAAAGGCGCCGCACCAGATAGGCCAGGAGATCGCGATGGCTGCCGACCGGCGCATAGGTCCGGTAGGCCAGCTTCGGATGGTCTTCGCTCAATTGCGCGTAGAGCGCCTCGCCCATGCCATGCAGGCGCTGAAACTCGAACCCGCTTTCGCCACCGCCAAGTTCGAGAATGGTCGCGACGCTGAGCGCATTATGGGTGGCGAATTGCGGGAAAAGGCGCGGCCGCAGCGCCAGTAATTTTCGCGCGCAGGCGATGTAGTTGAGGTCGGTCATCGCTTTCCGGGTAAACACCGGATAGCCGTCGAGGCCGCGTTCCTGGGCGCGCTTGATCTCGGTGTCCCAATAGGCGCCCTTGACCAGCCGCACCATCATGCGCCGGTTCAGCGCCCGTGCGAGGCCATCGACGTAGTCGATCACAGCCTCGGCGCGCTTCTGGTAGGCCTGGATCGCAAGGCCAAAGCCGTCCCAGCCTTTGAGCGAGGCATCGCCGAACACGGCTGCGATCACCTCCAGCGACAGTTCCAGCCGGTCCGCTTCCTCGGCATCGACGGTGAAGTTCAGATCGTACGTCTTAGCCTGTTGGGCCAGATCGACCAGGCGCGGAACCAGTTCCGTCATCACCCGCCGATGGCTCAGCGCTTCGAAGCGCGGATGCAGCGCGGAGAGCTTGACCGAGATGCCGGGCCGGTCGGGCAACGGCCGGTCATCTGCGGCGCGGCCGATAGAGTAAATCGCGCGCGCATAGGAATCGAAGTAACGCTGCGCGTCGCCGGCAGTGCGCGCGGCTTCGCCGAGCATGTCGAAGGAATAGCGCGGAGAATCTGCCGAATGCGTTCGTGCGAGCGCTGCCTCGATGGTCTCGCCCAGCACAAAATGGCTGCCCATCAGCCGCATCGCCTGCCGTGTGGCGGCGCGTACGGCCGGCACGCCCAGTCGTTTTGCCAGCCGCCCGATCGTGCCTTCCGGGGTTTCGCCCGGCTGAATCACGCGCGCCGACATCCCCAGCGCCCATGCCGAAGCATTGACCAGAAACGCGCTGGACCTGGTCTCGTGATGCACGAAATCGCCCTCGCCGAGCTTGTCCTCGATGAACCGGTCGGCGGTGCGGGCGTCAGGCACCCGCAGCAGGGCTTCCGCCAGTACCATCAGCGCCAGGCCCTCTTTGGTGGAGAGCGCGAATTCGTGAAGCATGTCCTCGATGCCGCCCAGCCGGTCGTCGCTGGAACGAATGGCGTCGATCAGGCGCGTCGCCGTGGCGTCGATCCGCCGGTTTTGTTCCGCGCTCAGGCCTGCGGTTTCGATCAACCGGGCCGCGATCACGCGATCATCCGGCGCGTAGGGCGCATGAAACGGCGGAAGCGATGAGGGATCGGACTTCATGGCGCGCCCTGAAGGTTCCCATGTCCAGAGAATCCGGTGCCCGCAATACTACCAGTCCGCTGCAGGTGCTGCAGCAAGGGTGGGCCTGTCCGGATATCATATGGGGAGGCCGCCCCGATCGGGCAAAGCCCGATGTGACCGGGTGTCAGGAAAAATGGTCGGGCAAGCTCGAACGGTCGGAGCCACGCTTGCTGCGCGCCGAATCGACGACGAACAAGAGTGGTGCCCACTCCTGCTCGACAAACTCTGATTTTTTGAAGTCTTTGCGGGAAGCCCCACTCCCGGATTTAGGTCCGAGAGTGCGCTGTTATCGACCGCGTTCTTGGCGTTAAACCTTGAGGTTCTCCGCCGAGGTCTTGCCGCGATTGGCAACTTCTTCGTACTCTACCGTCTGTCCTTCGTTGAGCGTCGAAAGACCAGCTTTCTCGACCGCCGAAATATGAACAAAAACGTCTTTACCGCCACTGGAGGGCTGGATAAATCCAAAACCCTTGGTCGCGTTGAACCACTTCACAGTACCTTTAGCCATCACGTCGTCTCCGCGGGATCAAAAACAATTACGAACTGCCGGTCCCCGCAAACCGGCCATGCCCGACGGAGCGCACGATACGCGGTATAGAACGCGCTTGATAGCTTAAACGACAACGGGATTATGGCCGAAAACGATCGATATCGCGTCACATTCACCGGTTTTCCCCGTTTTGCGATCATTTGAAGCAGTGAACGGCTCGCAAATTGCGGTCTGATCCAGCTTTATCGAGCCGGAAGCTCTGTTTTGGTCTGTCTCGCCGGTGCGGGCGCTCAAGGTCCGTTTCCGTCCGAACATGACCGCTCCCATCCGGCTCAGGACGCCCTGCTTGGCAGCAGCGCGTCCTGCTGCCGGGACCATGAGATACAGTAGGCGACGAGCGTCATGGCGGCGATCCCGGCCGCGCTTACCAAAACCTGCGCCAGCAGCGAACCCGAACCCGTTATCAGCGCGAAATGGCCGGCAAACGACATGAAGACCCCGACGCAAAATACCGCGAGCGATTGTTCGCCGCACACGATCAGCGGCCTGAAGATCGGCCTTTCGAGTCCGCGCCAGTCTCTCGGTACAAATCGCGCCACCAGGTAGGCGATGACGATGAAATGCAGAACGCGATAGGGCGCCAGATTGGTCTTGTCGTTGGGATTGAATGCGTCAAACAGCCATCGCGGAAAAATGCCGGCCAATGACGGCAGGCGTTCTGCCATCGTCATCGCAAAAGCGAACACCAGGTACGCGATCCCGAGATAGACCGGAATCGGTGATTTGAAGATGAAGCGAAATCTTTTTGCCCCGCCGAGCGCGAGCCAGACACCGAACGCAAAAAGCAGCTGCCAGCAGAACGGATTGAAATACCAGTTGCCATCCGGAAACGACGACAAGTTCCATCCGAAATGTCGCGCGGCAAGATACAGCGCAATGGATCCGGCCATCGTCAGATTGGGTCTGCGCAGCATCGCCCACAACACCGGTGCGAGGGCCGCCATCAGCACGATATAGAGCTGCAGCAGATCGAGGTTCCGCGCCTTGGATTGCAGCACCAGCCCGTGGCCCACGGTCCGGATCGGATGATCGACCAGGCTGGTCAAGTTGAATTCATAGATGATGTCGGACGCCCCGTATTGGGTCGCGACGTGCCCGATGGTGACGATGTAGATGATGAACAAGACGATATAGGCGGCATAGAGTTGCCAGGTACGCTTGAAGATCCGGGTCGCTCCGACGATGAAGCCGCGTTCCAGCGTCATCCTGGCGTAGACGATGGCTGCGATATAGCCGGAAATGAACACGAACCACTCGGCGGCGCCGCTAAATCCGTAGTTCCGGACCGTGATCCAGTTCACCGCGTTGTCGGGGATGTGATCGAGGAAGATGAACCAGTTGGCAATTCCCAGAAACAGGTAGAGTCTGATATCGCGCTCTTTTTCCGCGAGAATAGTTTGCTTGTCCATGGATGCGGTTTCGTTCAGTCGAATCGGAAGGTGTCGCTACCGCCATCGTTTCCGCCGGTTGGCGCTGTGGAGCAATTCACTTTGCTTTGCGCAAAAATGAAACTTTCGTCATTTGGGGATTTATCCCGGAACTATCCGTTGAACCTCCCGTTTTCTCCCCAGTGTAAGACGGAGGAATAACATGACCAGATTTAAGGCTTTGGGTGCGGTCTGTGTCGCGGCTGTGCTGGCGGCGGCATCGCCTGCGGTCGCGCGCGGAATCGGCGGCGGTGGAATGGGTGGCGGCGCAATGCATACGGGAGGAGGCGCCATGCATATGGGCGCCGGTGCCGGCATGGGAGCTATGCACGCCTCACCGCAGTTCGCGGCTCGCGGTACACCTCAATTCGCAGGCCGCGCAACGCCTCAATTTGCAGCGCGCGGAACACCTCAGTTCACCGGCCAAAATCCCGGATACCGTGACCACCACCACCATTTCGGACCGGGTTTCGGGGCCGGCTTGGCCGCGGGTGCGCTACTCGGCGGGTATTATGACTATGGCGACACGTATGCCTACGACAACGACTACGATGGCTACTACTACAGCGATCCCAGCTTTGTCTGTCAGCCTGGAACGTGGTTCGTAGGTGCCGACGGTCGCCGGCACATCTGCCAATAACAGGTCTGTTTTTGGAAAAGGCGCCCCCATCCGGGGCGCCTTTTTGTTTGTTTAGTTTTGGCTGCCACGCGTTTTCTTTACGCGAACCGGTATCCACTTCGCTCGAAAACGCTCTAATATGTGGCGGCGAGATAGTCGACGATCTTGCCGACATCCGCATCCTCGATCGGCGCCCCATAGACCTTGATCATCTTGGTCACTTCGGCCTGCCAGAAGTCTTTCTTGAACTTCGGCCCCTGCGGCTGCGTCTTGACATAGTCCGCGGAGTGACAGGCCGTGCAGTTGTTCTGCACCACATCGAGGTTCGGTCCGGGCTTGAACGCCGCGGTTTCCTCCGGCAGCGTGTAGGAGACCGGCGCGGCGTTTGCCGGACCGAGCGCGAGGACAAGCGCGAGGAAAAAATAACGTGTCATGACTGTGCTCCTCACGCCGCGGTGACGCGAACGGTTTCGATGACGTTGCGCATGTAACCGGCCGGATTCCACAGCGGGTCGGCCGGCTGGGTTTCGCCGGCATTGTTGGTGGCGCGAACCTTGAGTTCCCAGGCGCCTGCCGCGAGCTTCACCGGCAGCTTCCATTCGCGGAACGAATATTTTCCGAGATCCTTGCCGAGCTTGGCCGGTGTCCAGGTCTTGCCGCCGTCGATCGAGACCGCGACTTCCTTGATGCCCTTGCCGCCGTCGAATGCTATTCCCTTCAGCGTCGTTCCGCCCGGCTTCAGTTTTGCGCCGTCGGCCACGCTGGTGATGAAGGAGCGGACGTTGAAACGGTTGATCGGGATCGTCGCCGTCGGCGCGGTGCCGGGCTCGACGCAGTGGCAGGCATTGTCAGGGATGCGATAGGCGGATTTCATCCAGAACCCGTCGAACACGCTGTCGATCACGGTGATCTCGTTGAGATGCTTCACCCAATAGGTGCCGTAATAACCGGGCACGATGAGACGAAGCGGGAAGCCGTTGAGAACCGGCAGTTCCTCGCCGTTCATGCCATAGGCCAGCATCACTTCGCCGTCGCGGGCGTGGTCGATATCGAGCGCCTTGACGAAGTCAGGCGTCCGGTCGCTGACCGGTCCGTCCATTCCGTTGAAGGTGACCTGTTTGGCGCCCTGCTGCACGCCGGCCTGGTCGAGCACGGTCTTGAGCGGCACGCCGTGCCAGCGCGCATTGCCCATCGCGCCGTTGCCCGATTGGCCGCCGGCCACCCGCGGGTTGGAAAGTGCGCGGCTGTTGCCCGAGCATTGATTGACCGCGACGAGTTCGACCGCCGGAAGTTTCCTGATGTCTTTCAGCGAGAGCTTCAAGGGATGATCGACCTTGCCTTTGATCTCCAGCGTGAACTTGTCAGGATCGATGTCGAGCGGCACGTCCGCCAGGTGATAGCGGACGAAAAACGCGTTGTTCGGGGTAATGGGGCCGTCGTTGAAGACGGAAAATGGCGTCTCCAGCTGTGGCGGCCGGCTGGTCAGGCCGATCATGGTGCGCTTCTGCGGGTATTTCACCAGCGGCCGTTCGCCGTTTTCGAACGGTAAAGTCACGGTATCGAGCGCGAACGCCTTGGCCGAACCGAAACCTGTCGCAAGCGCCGCCATACCGGCGCGCTTCATCATCTCTCGTCTATCGAGCATAGGGCTTCCTCCGAAGCTTTTTTGTCAAGACCGGTCGCCACCGGACTCAGATGCGCGACTGTCGCATCGGCAGAACTTAAGTCAATTTATGCTTTCGGAGTGGCTGCGATGCCGCAATAGAACGTCGGTTCCGCGCGATCGCTCAGGCCGCCACGACTTCCACGCCGTCGACCAGCGCCGACAGTGTCTTCGCATCAAGGACCGAGCGAACAATCATCGGTTCGTTGCGTCCGCGGATCGCAACTTCCTGCTGCGGCAGGCCATCGACCGCGAGCCCCGCCGTGATGCGGACTTCTTCCGAAAAGATCGCCTCGCAGGCCAGAATCTTGGTCATGTCCTGCAGCCGTGCGGCGACGTTGACCGCATCCCCAAGGGCGGTGAACACCATGTGGTCGCGGTAGCCGATATCGCCGATGATGACTTCGCCGCCGTGAATGCCGATGCCGAACCGGATCGGCTCGTGCAGGTCGTGCGCCAGAAATTGATTCAACTCGTCGACGTTGGCGCCGATCATGGCTGCCGCGCGCAGGGCCTGGCGGCAGGCGGTTTGCGGGTTGGTCTGAAGGCCGAACAGCGCCAGTTGTCCGTCGCCGACGAACTGGTTGGGCTGGCCGCCGCAAGCGATGACGGCTTGCGACACCGCGCCGAGGAAACGGTTGACGATAAACACGGTATCGAACGGCAGGCGGTGTTCGGCGAGCTTGGTCGAGCCGCGCATGTCCACGAACATGCTGACGAGATAGCGTTCCTGGCCGATGCGGTGCGGCTGCGAGGCCTGTGCATTTGCCGACATCGTCTGCGGCATGAAGAGCTGGAAGAACGACAGGTCGGCGGTCGGCCGCAACTGGCAGGCGAGGCGGATCGACGGGTCGGTTGCGCCGACCCGGTTGAGCACGAACGCCTCGCGCTTGGACGGCTCCGGCAACGATGTGCAGTCGCCGATCACGCGAATGCGGCAGGTAGAGCAGCGGGCGCGGCCGCCGCACACGCTGGCATGCGGGACGTGGTAGCGCAGGCTTGCTTCGAGCACGCTCAAACCCTTGGGCACGCGAATCGTGCGGCCATTGCCGTAGGAAAGACTGATCATGCCGACGCGGCGCTCGGCGAGCGTGCGCACGCCCCTTGCCAGCAACACCAGTCCGATCAGGCCGAGATAGCCGATCAGGAAATAGTCGACGATGTCTTCCAGCACGTCCTGCTCGGCCGCCGTGCCGACCTGCTGCTGAGAAAGATTGGCGGCCTTCCATTCGGCGCTGTCGCTTTCATCGACCACGGTCTTGCCGCCCTGATAGAGGCCGAGCATCGCAACCGTCGGAATCAGGACTGCCGCGGCCAGCAGCAACGGCGCCGCGCGCCGGTAGAATGCCTTCATCCGCAGCCAGAAATAGAGTCCGATACAGCCGTGCGTCCAGGCGATGAGCAGGACCGCGTACATCAGCCACATTTTGTAGGGCCATACGATCCAGTAGGCATAAAACACCTGCGGATAGAGTTTTTCCTGTCCGTACAGCGCCTGGCCGAGCCGCACGCCGGCGATGTGGGTGATGACCAGCGCCGGGATGCTCAAGCCGAGCACGAGCTGCAAGGGCTCGATCGCTTTCCAGCGAAATTCCCGGTGCGCATAGAGCGCCCAGATCCCGAGGCCGGAATGCACCAGTGCGGCGGCATAAAACACGATCGCGACCGGGCGAAATTGCCAGAACAGGGTGTGGTAGTAGACGCCGGTCGCCAGCGCATCCATCGAAATGTTGCCGAGCGCGTGGTTGAGGAAATGACTGACCAGGTAGGCGAACAACACCAGCCCGCAGCTAATCCGGATCTGCCGGACGCCGATGCCGCGGGCGAATTTCGTAAATCGGGCGCGGATGGGCTCGGTCATGTGATTCCGGTCGGTGTGCTCTCATAATATTAGAGTTTAATTCGGCTCGTGACCATCCGCGCATTGCGGCACGTTGACACCTCAATCGCAGTCGGGGAGAAAGCGTCGTGACGATCGCCTTGCCCGCAGCAGCAGCACGAAACCGGACAGCTCCGCCTTTCGGCAGGTGATGACCGCTGTTGTCCTGATAGCCGCGATGACGGCGCTGCGGGTGGTTTACGCCAGCCTGCTCGATCTGCGCACCGACGAGGCCT
This sequence comes from uncultured Alphaproteobacteria bacterium, assembly GCA_963774685.1. Taxonomy (GTDB): domain Bacteria; phylum Pseudomonadota; class Alphaproteobacteria; order Rhizobiales; family Xanthobacteraceae; genus Bradyrhizobium. The sequence goes on from CAVZFU010000001.1 coordinate 26,167, forward strand.
ATTACTGGACCTGGTCGAAGGAGAACGTGCTTTCCTTCCTCGATCACCCGCCGATGATTGCGTGGTTCATCCGCTTCGGCACCGCGATCTTCGGCGACACCAATCTTGGCGTCAGGTTTGCCGGCATCGTGGCGATGCTGGTGACGCAATTGCTGCTCGCCGATATCGTCCGGCGCGTGACCCATGACATCCGCGCGATCGTGCTCGCGGTGCTGATGCCGGAAGCCGCACTTTATTACGGGCTGCTGATGGCCAAGGTCTCGCCCGACGTGGCGCTGATTCCGTTTGCAGTCGCGATGGTGTGGGCGCTGATCCGGCTCCATGAGAGCGACGATGCGCGCTGGTGGCTGGCCGCCGGCGTGTTCGCCGGGCTGGCGCTGCTGTCGAAATTCACCGCCGTCATGCTGGTTCCGGCGGTACTGGCCTTCATGCTGGTGCCGGACTGGCGCCGGCGCTGGCTGACCAGCCCTTATCCCTGGCTCGCGGCGCTGATCGCGGTCGTGTTGTTCCTGCCGGTGCTGATCTGGAATGCCGAACACGGCTGGGCGTCGTTCCGCTTCCAGCTGGAGCGCGCCACCGCGAGCCATGAAATGTCGTTTCGCACCGTCGTCGATTATATCGGCCTGCAATGGGGGCAGGTCGGATTCGTCCTGTTCCCGGTGGTTTTGTCCGGCCTGACATGGACGGCGTGGCGCGGATATCGGCGGCGCGAGCCGGTGGCCGTTCTGCTGTCGACCTGCGTGATCGTTCCATTCTGTTATTTCTTCTGGAAGTCGCCGGGCTTGAGGATCGGCGATACCTGGCCGATGTTCATGTGGCCGGCCGGATTTGCCGCCACCGCCATCAACATCGCGATCGGGCCGCGGGAAGGCTGGACTGTATCGACGATCAAATCGACGATTTCCTGGGTCGTCACCGCGATCGTCATCGGTGTCGTCACGGTCGTGCTGGTGTTTCTCTATTATATCGCAAGCCCGTGGAATTTCCTCGGCAGGATCGATCCGATCGGCGCCGAGGCGGGTTACCGGCAGGTCGCGGATCGCGCGCAGGCCGAACTGGAAAAGACCGGGGCGACCTGGATCGCAACTTCGGATTACCGGACCTACGCGATGCTGCGCTGGTACTTCAACGGCCGCGTGCCCGTGGTCCAGGTCAACGAGCGCGGCCGGTTCATCGGTTTTCGCGATCCCGGCATGAATTCGATCAAAGGGCATGCCGGCCTCTATGTCGCGCGCCAGCCCGACGATGCCGCGCCCATTATGGGCGGCCACGACCGCGGCAAGAGAGCCGCTCGAACAGGTGGAGCGGCGCTGGCGCGGAATTGTGATGGATACCTATGCGCTGGAAAAACTGACTGGCTGGACGCCGGAGCTTTCACCGCCGCCGGACTCGCCGTTCTATCGCTTGCCGGTGCTGGCGGGCTATCCTGAGCCGCCGCTGCATCTGGCGGGCAACCATCCGGCGCCGTCATTACGGGGAGAATTCTAGGATGTTTTTGCGGATCGTCTTATTGGCGCTTTCGGTTTGCGCGCTGGCGCCGCCGGCTTCGGCCGCCGGCTATCCCGATCATGCGATCAGGATGATCGTGCCGTTCGCGGCCGGCGGCGGCACCGACGTGCTGGCGCGCATCGTCGCGGAAAACCTCCAGAGCAAATGGGGCCAGCCCGTGGTGGTGGAAAACCAGCCGGGCGCCTCGGGCGCGATCGGGACCCGGGCGGTGATGAAAGCGCCGCCCGATGGCTACACCCTGCTGATGGCATCGACCGGCGCGCTGATGGCGGTTTCCGCCGGCGCCGACGGCGACGGCCCGTTCGACGTCAACAAATACCTTTCGCCCGATCATTGTCGCGGCAGCGCCGCCCTATCTGCTGGTGGTCAGCCCGACATTGCCGGTCAACTCGACCGCCGATCTGATCCGGCTCGCGAAGGAAAAACCGGAGGGGTTGACGTTCGGGTCTTCGGGTGTCGGCGCGGCCTCGCATCTTTCCGGGCTATTGTTCGCCAGCGACACCGGAATCAAGCTGCTGCACGTTCCCTACAAGGGCACCGGCCCTGCCGTGACCGACCTGCTCGGCGGCCGCATCGACATGATGTTCGCGCCGGGACCGGTGGTGCAGCAATTCGTGCAGTCGGGACAATTAAAGGCGCTGGGCGTCACCGACACCACGCGGTCCAAATTCTATCCGGACCTGCCGACGGTCTCCGATGCCGTGCCCGGTTACGAATCGGTCGGCTGGTTCGGCCTGCTGGCGCCGCCGAACACCCCGCCTGAGATCGTGCGGCAGCTCAACGAGGTCATTGTCGCGGCGATGGCGAGCCAGGCGTTTCGCGACCATCTGGCGACGCTCGGCGCCGAACCCAAACCGCAGACGCCGGAAGAGTTCGGCCGCTACATCAATGCCGACGTTGCCAAATGGAGCAGGCTCGTGAAAGACAACGACGTGCAATTGCCCGGAGGAAAGTAGTTATGCGGCTGGCGTCTTTCGTCGATCCTCTCTCGGCCGCGAAGCGCGCTTCGGCATCATCCGCGGCGATCATGCCGTCGATGTCGTTGCGGCCGCGAATGCGCTGCATCGCCCGGTCCCGGCGACGTCGGTCAAGACAGCCTTGACCAGCGGGCCGCAGACCATCGCAGCCCTCGAAGAGCTCGCGAAGGCGGCTGAAGCCAAAAAGCTGCTTCGCCCGGTGGCCGGCCTGAAATTCCTGCCGCCGATTCCCGATCCGTCCAAGTTCTTCTGCGTCGGCAAGAACAACCGCCGGCATCGCGAGGAACTCGCCGCCAACAAGATGCTGACCGAAGTCCCGAACGAGCCGACCGGCTTCATCAAGCTGGTCGACACCATGTGCGGCGATGGCGACGAGGTGGTCAGGCCTGATGGTATCACCATGCTCGATTACGAGCCGGAGCTTTGCTACGTCGTCGGCAAGCGCGCCCATGGCGTCAAAAAGGCGGAGGCGATGGACTACATCGCGGGCTTCACGCTGACCAACGATGTCAGCGCCCGCGAAATCCAGCAGCGCGAGGTCGCCTCCGGCAGCCGGTTCTGGACCGCCAAGAACATGCCCGGCTTCGGTCCGATCGGCCCCTACGTGCTGACCATGGACGAGGTCGCCGATACCGACGATCTGTGGGTCACCTGCGACGTCAACGGCCAGCGGCGGCTGCGCTCCAACACCGGCGACTATCTCTACAAGATAGCGGACGTGCTGGAGCACTTCTCGCGCTATGTCGTGTTCGAGCCGGGCGATCTGATCGCGATGGGCGCGCCGAGCGGCGTCGCGGTCGGCCAGCCCAACGCGGCGGAGCTTTATTTGCGGCCCGGCGACGACATGGTGATCGCGTTCGAAGGACTGATGTCGCTGCGCACGAAGATTGTTGGGCCGCGCGCTACTTGAGGCGTGGCTTGGTCGTGCGGCATCGGCAGTGAACCCCCTCTCCCGCTTGCGGGGGAGGGTTGGGGAGGGGGTGCCTCCGCGAGCACCGGCGCGAGTTGACAGATTTCCCCACCCGCTGCGCTCTGGCGCGCAAGTGCGCTGCCGAGCGCGTCGACCTCCCCCACAAGAGGAGAGGTGAAGAGTTATTCCTCTTCGTCGCGCTTGCGCAGCAAATCCTTGGCGAGGTCGCCCAGCGCCGGGCGCGGCAGCGCGGTGAACGGCAACGGGCCGCGTCACGTCGATGGCGGCGAGCCCGAGCCGCGCGGTGAGCAGTCCGTTGAGCACGCCTTCGCCGAGACGCTGCGAAAGTTTCGCCGCGAGGCCATGGCCGAGCACCTGCTGGATCAGGCTGTCGCTCGCCGCCATGCCGCCGGTGATCGCGACATGCGCGATGACGTGGCGCATCAGCCGGATCATGCCGAGCGCGCCCGGCCGCCCGCCATAGAGATGCGCCAGCTGCCGGATCAGGCGCAATGAGGCCGCGAACACGAACAGCACGTCGATCACAGCGCGCGGGCTGACGGCGGTGACGATCGAGACGCGTTGCGCCGCCGACGAGATCAGGCGGCGCGCTTCCTGGTCGAGCGGCGTCATCAATTCGCGTTCCGCCAACTGAATAAGGTCGGCGCCGTCGATGATGTCGCCGGCATGTCCCTGCAGCGTGGCGCGCGCCCGCGCCAGTTGCGGGTTCTGGTGCGCGATCTTCAGGAGATCCTGCACGATGACCCGGCTTTCGGCACGGTCGTCGCTGAGCAGCGCGGTGGTGGCGCGCAGATGCATTTTCTCGATTGCCGCAAGCCGCGCCAGGCCGAGCGCTTCCCGCGCAATCACGACGGCCAGCGCCAGCGAAGCGACAAAGGCAAACGCCAGTCCGAGAATGCCGAGGCTCTCGCTGCGCGCGAACAGGTCCTCGATCAGCGCGGTCACGCCGAGCCCTGCGCCGAGCAGCACCAGTCCGCCGATTGCGGCCCAGAACACCGCGCCCCAGCGAAAACCCCGCCGCGTCGGCAGCATCGGCGTCTCGACCGGCACCGGCAGCAACGCAGCGTCCGCTTCCGGCGTGACATGGACGGTGCCGCGCGACGGCCGGCTTTCCTCGTTCGGGTCCATCACGATGACGCCGGGATCGTCGAGCTTGAAGGTCGCCGGCCGCCGGGAGCGCTCACTCATTGCAGTCTGTCTCCGAGCAGGAATTGGAGGGTGCGGTCGAGGCGGATGTGAGGCAAAGCGGGTCCGCTTTCGCCTTCGCGCTCCAGCTCCGGCGGGCGAAAGCGAAGAAAGCGGAAGTCGGCCTTGTCAGGTGCTGCGGTGGTCAGCCCGGCAAACGCGCCGTCGCTCCTGAAGAGTTGTTCGGGATCGGCGGGCAGGTCGCCCGGAAAGGTCGCGACCTCGGTCTTGCCGTCGAAACGCTCGCCATTGGCGACCTCGCCGTCGACAGGCGTTCCCAGGATCGAGGGCAGTTTTTCCCGGCCGCGCTGCACCTGCGCCTCGCGGGTGGCGCGGACCGCGGCCAGCGCGACCACATCGATCGCAGCTCCGGTGTATTCGGCACGCGCCACCGCTTTGGCCACGGTTCGCCGCAGGATCGCCTCGAGACGGTCGTGACTGGAATGATGCAGATGATCGGCCTTGGTCGCGGCAAACAAGATGCGATCGATCCGCGGCCGGAACAGGCTGCTGAAAAACGTGCGGTGGCCGATCCGGAAACAATCCAGGATTCCCGCCAGCGCCGCCTCGAGATCGACCAGCGCTTCCGGCCCGGCATTGAACGCCGCCAGCGCATCGACCAGCACCACCTGGCGATCGAGCCGCGCGAAATGATCACGAAAGAACGGCCGGACCACCACATCCTTGTAGGCCTCGTAACGCCGCACCATCATCGCCCACAGCGATCCTTCCGGGGCTGCGCCATCGGCCGGCAGATCGAGCGGCGCAAATGTCAGCGCCGGCGAGCCCTTGAGATTGCCCGGCATCAGGAAGCGGCCGGGCGGCAGCAGGCTCATCGCGAAACGCTCGTCGCGGCAGGCGCGCAGATAGTCGGTGAACAGCCGCGCCGACGCCAGCGCGGCCTGTTCGTCTTCTTTGGCTTCGGCATTCAGGGTTGCAAGATATGCGTGCCATTCCGCGGCAAGCCGCGCGCGGGGCTGCTGCCGCGACAGCGCGAGACTCTCACGCGACCATTGCTCGTAGCTCTTGTTGAGCAGCGGCAGGTCGAGCAGCCATTCGCCGGGATAGTCGACGATATCGAGCGTCAGCGTGCGGTCGGCGCCGCTCTGCCGCTGATAGTCGATCACCAGCCGCAATTCGCTGATATCGACCGTCGAGTTCGGCCAGCGCCGCTGCTCGATCAGGGTGCGGACATGGTTCTCATAGTCGAAGCGCGGCACCGCGTCGTCGGGCTGCGGCTCGAGCCGGGCGCGGGCGATCCGCCCCGTTGCGAGCGGCTCGAACACCGGAAAGCGGCCGCCGCGGGTGAGGCCATGGATCAGCGCGGTAATGAACACGGTCTTGCCGGCGCGCGACAGTCCTGTGACGCCCAGTCGCATCGTCGGATTGAAAAGGCTCTCGCCGTAATCCAGCAGCGCGCGCGCCGACAGGCGCGCTTCCTCGACGATATCGGCAAAAGGGGGAGCCATGCGGGATGAAGAACTCGACGGAGAGGAGGCAATTTGCCCAAGAACCAAGCGGAAAGTGGCTATTAGTGCGTCAAATTCAAGTTCCATATTTAGGACGCGATTGGAGCCGAGGAGTTTCAGAATTCGTTGATCTCCCCGGGATATGCTTTAACACGTTGCCACCGGGCTAGACTGGACCGCCATGACCGTCTTCAGACTGAAGCAACTCGCCTCGACATCCGCCCATGCGGCCGCCGGCGCCATCCGCTGGAATTACGACCGGGTCGAACTGATCGCGGACGGCGTCGTCCACGGCATCGGCGTGTTCGGCGGACTGATCGCCGCCACCGTGCTGATCGTGCTCACCGCGATCTACGCCACTCCGTTGGACGTCGTCGTGGTGTCGATCTATGTCGCGGGACTGCTGGCGATGCTGGTGCTGTCGGCGACCTATAATCTGTGGCCGGTGTCGCGCGCCAAATGGGTGCTGCGGCGCTTCGATCATTCGGCGATCTATGTGCTGATCGCGGCGACCTACACGCCGTTCATCATGCAGCTCAAGGACAGCATCTTCGCCATGGCGCTCCTGGCCGGGGTGTGGTGCGTGGCGATCGTCGGGATCGTGCTCAAGCTGGTGTGGCCGGGCCGTTTCGACCGGCTCTCGGTCGGGCTTTATCTGGCGATGGGCTGGAGCGGCTTCATGCTCTACGACGCCGTGGTCACGGCGCTGCCGGCGATGGCGCTGGCGTTCGTGGTTGCCGGCGGCGCGCTGTATAGCCTGGGCGTGATCTTTCACGCCTGGCAGCGGTTGCGCTTCCAGAACGTGATCTGGCATTGTTTCGTGCTGCTGGGCGCGGCTTGCCACTACACCGCCGTGCTCGATATGGTTCTGGCCTGAAGCCCTTCAAGCAACGGATACGGCGATGCAGGTGGCCGGCAAAATCGTGGTGGTCACCGGCGGCGCCAACGGCATCGGCCGCGCGCTGTGCGAGGTGTTTCACCGCGCCGGTGCGGCCAAGGTGGTGGTCGCCGACCTCGATCTGGCGGGCGCCGAAGCCGTCGCGGCGTCGGTCGATGGCGCCGCGTTCAAGTGCGATGTCGGGCAGGAGAAAGACATCCGCCACGTCATCGAGGAAACCGAGAAACGTTTCGGTCCGATCGCGCTGTTCTGTTCCAATGCCGGCATCGGCGGCGGCTTCGATCCGCTGTCGGAGAACGCCGGCGGCAGCTCCGACGAGCCGTTTGCCAGAAGCTGGGCCGTCCATGTCATGGCCCATGTCTATGCCGCGCGGCATCTGATCCCGCTGATGAAGGCGCGCGGCGGCGGCTATTTCCTCAACACGATTTCCGCCGCGGGATTGCTGTCGCAGGTCGGCAGCCCGGCCTATTCGGCGACCAAGCATGGCGCGGTGGGATTTGCCGAGAATCTCGCGATCTCGCACCGGGACCACGGCATCAAGGTTTCGATTCTCTGTCCGCAGGGCGTCGACACCAACATGCTCCGCTCGATCCCGAAGGGACCGCAATCCGGCGACGGCGATCTCACGCCCGAGCAGGTCGCGAAAGACGCGCTGGCCGGCATCGAGCAGGAGACGTTCGTCATTCTGCCGCACCCGCAGGTCTTGGGCTACATGCGCAAGAAGACCGAGAATTACGATCGCTGGATCGCAGGCATGGCGAAGATCCAGGCCAGGATGCGGGAAGAGTTCGGGAAGTGACTCTCATCCGTCATTACGACGCATCGCTTGGCGATGATGCTCTTCTCCCCTCCCTCCACGCGCTCTTGCGCGTGGCGGGGAGGGGTCGGGGGTGGGGGGTGGTGCGGCGTTTACCGCAGCGGCGGTCCCAGCCGATAGACCCCCCACCCCCGACCCCTCCCCGCCGCTTCGCGGGGGGAGGGGAGAAAGTTATCCCTCACTGATTCGGGTGAGCAGGAAATTGCTCTGGTGCTTCCGCGCGTAAAATACCTGCATCGCCGTCCCGCTTACGAACACCCGTCCACCAGAACCAGCCGGCTGGTCGTGGTCCGGTGGCGAATTCGAAAAAGCTCCTGACAATCCGGATCGCTGAGAAACGCCTCGGCATTTTCCCGTGCCGGGAATTCGATCACGACCATCCGCTCCGGCCTCCAGTCGCCCTCCATGACCGTCGGCTGAACGCCTTGAACGATATATTTTCCGGAATGCTTGGCGATGAAGGCCGGAATAGCGGCGATGTACGGTTTGAAACCCGCGAAATCATCAATGGTCAGGTCGAGAACGAGATAAGCTTTCACTCTTTCGAGACTCCCCCTCGGGATGAGGGCTTTGCATACCTCTGTGCGTAGAGCACCGGCACTGCCGAATCCACCATCACCTCGATCAGGCTGACGCCGTCATGCGCGAGGCCGCGCGCGAGCGCCGCGGGCAGTGTCGAGGCCTTGCTGACGCGCACGGCATCGCAGCCGAGTCCTTGCGCGATCTGGACGAAATCGATGCCGGGCAGATCGAGGCCGGGAACTTTACGCACCTGCATCACCTGGCTGAACGAGCGCATCGCGCCGTAGCCTTCATTGTTGATCACGACCACGGTCAGCGGCAGCTTGCGTTGCGCCGCGGTCCACAAGGCCTGGATCGAATACATCGCCGAGCCGTCGCCGACCAGGCAAACCGTCCGGCGCTCCGGATGCGCCAAGGCAATGCCGACCGAGGCCGGCAGGCCGAATCCGAGCCCGCCGCTGGCCATGGTGTAAAAACTGTCCTGTCCGCGCATCGGCATGAATTGCTGCATGGTCGGACGATGCGACGGCGCTTCCTCCACCAGCATGGCGTCCCTGGGCATGGCAACAGAGAGCGCGTGCAGCAGGAATTCCGCCGGAATCGGATCGGCCGCGGCGGGCGCCGGCGGCAAGATACGGCCCTTCGGCAACGCGCGTTTGGTCTCGGGTAGAAGTTCGAGCAGCATCGCCAGCGCGGGTTTCATGGTCGCGATGATGCTGGTGCCGAGCGGCGATACCGCGGCTGCGGTCGGATCGTCGGTGATCTGGAAGATCGTGGTCGCGCCGTCGAAGATCGAGGCATGACCTTCGACATGGAACGTGAACACTGGCGCGCCGACCACGACCACGAGGTCATGCTCGCGCAGGGCTTCCGAGAGTTGCGCCGGCGAGGCGTGAAGGAAGCCCGCGAGTTGCGGATGCCGCTCCGGAAAACTGCAGCGCGCCGAAAACGGGCTGACCCAGATCGCAGCCTTGGTCTTCTCCGCAACCCGCACCATCAGGTCGACGGCTTGAGCGCGATCGACGCCGGGGCCGACCACGAGGGCAGGGCGCTGGCTGGCCGAAAACGCCGCGGCCAGCGCCTTCATCGCAGCGGGATCGGGGCCGATCTCGCGGCTGATGTCGCGGGCCTGTACGGCTTGGGTCTGATGGGTCCAGTCGTCGATCGGCACCGAGACGAAGGTCGGCCCGCAGGGCGGCTGCATCGCCACGTAATAGGCGCGCGCGATCGCCGCCGGGACGTCTTCGGCGCGGGCCGGCTCGACGCTGAACTTGACATAGGGCCGTGGAAATTCCGAGGCGCGCTCGGCATAGAGAAACGCCTGCAGCGGCACGAGGCTGCGCGCCTGTTGTCCCGCGGTAATCACCAGCGGCGTCTGGTTGCGGTGGGCGGTGTAGACATTGCCGAGCGCATTGCCGACGCCGGCTCCGGAATGCAGGTTGACGAAGCCGGCGTTGCGGGTGGCTTGCGCATACCCGTCGGCCATGCCGATGACGGAAGCTTCCTGCAGCCCCAGCACGTAATCGATATCGTCCGGCCAGTCGCTCAGGAACGGCAGTTCGGTCGAGCCGGGATTGCCGAATACTTTCCTGATGCCAAACGCCCGCAACAGGTCGAGCGTCGCGTGTTTGACGCTGACGGGTTTGCTTGTCTCGGTCTTTTCACGCGACACGGCGAGTTATTCCCAGCGCCGTATCGTAGGGTGGGCAAAGCGAAGCGTGCCCACCATGGCGGTTCGCGGAAAAAGCCGGTGGGCACGGCGCAAGCGCGCCTTTGCCCACCCTACGATGCGATAGCTTCACCACGTCGCGGTGCCTTTCATGGTCGGCTGACCGGCCGAGTTCGCGGTCCATACTTCCATGCCGCCACTGGTTTTGTTGGCGTTGACGCTGAACTCACCCTCGAACAGCGGCTGCAGCCCGCGATAGCTGAATTTCTTCGGCGCCGCAGCCGCCATGCAGGCGTGCGGCGAATTCCACCTGCAAGGCCGCCTGCATCGGGCCGTGGAAAATCAGGCCGGGATAGCCCTCGACCCTGGTGACGTAATCGCGGTCGTAATGGATGCGGTGGCCGTTGAAGGTCAGGGCGGAATAGCGAAACAGCAGCACGGGATCGGCGAGGTGGGTTTCGCGATGCTGCGCCGTGGGTGCCGCGGCCGCCGGCTTGGCCGGCGCGGGCGCTTGCGCACCTGTCGATATGTCGCGATAGACGATGTCCTGCCGCTCGCGCAGCGCGGTGCCGCGCGCCGTGGTGATCCGGTGTTCCACCGACACGAAACACAGGACGCCGGTGCTGCCGCTCTTCATCGTCACATCCGATATGCGCGAGGATCGCGTCATCTCGTCGCCGACGCGCAACGGCTCGAAGAATTCCAGTTCGCCGCCGGCCCACATCCGGCGCGGCAGCGGCACCGGCGGCAGGAAACCGCCGCGGGTGGGATGGCCGTCGGGTCCGAGCTCCGACATCGGAAACACCGGCTGCGCCAGGCACCAATGCGCGGTGAACGGCGCCGCATCGCCCGGCTTCGGCGTGCCGATCTCGATGAACAGCGTGGCACGCAGGCCGCGCACCAGTTGCGCGGTGACGATGTCGGAGGCCTCAGTGGTGCGGCCGATCCATTGGCGCAGATGGTCGAGATCGAATTTGTCGGTCATGAGGATTTGGTCCGGGCGCGGGAGGCTTTGGGAATGTCGGTATGGTCGCCGATGCCGGGCACGGCGCCATAATGACGCGGCTGGTCGACGACGATGGCCGCGGGTGCCGGATAGGCCACGATCCCGTTCGGCGTGTCCACTTCGATCCGGCGCAGATGCGGATGCACCGCGAGATCGGCCATGGTGTTGACTTCGGCAAACGCAATGTCGGCATCGGACAGGCGCTTCAGCAATTCGTCACGGGTCATGGTCGCAAAGCTGTCGCCGACCGTCTTGTCGGTCAGCGCCCGGTTGCGAACGCGCTCGACCATGTTGGAGAATCTGGGATCGTCCGGCAGCATTGGTTGACCCAGCACATCGGCGCATAATTTCTTCCATTCGCGTTCGCTCTGGATCGAAATCAGGATGTCTTTGCCGTCTTTGGAACGAAACACGCCATAGGGCGCGATCGAGGGATGGGCGAGGCCCATCCGCTGCGGCGGATTGCCGGCTTCCGCATTGAGCAGCGGCACCGTCAGCCAGTCGGCCATCACGTCGAACATCGAGATCCGGATGTCGGCGCCCTTGCCGTGGCGCGAGCGCCCGATCAAGGCTTCGAGGATGGCGGCATGCGCGGTGGCGCCGGTGCCGACATCGACGATCGAGACGCCGACGCGGGAAGGTCCCTCGGGACCGCCGGTGACCGAGGCAAGGCCGCTCTCGGCCTGGATCAAGAGATCATAGGCCTTGCGATGGGCATGCGGGCCCTCGTCGCCATAGCCTGAGATGGTGCAGCAGATCAGCGCCGGGTAATCCTTTTTCAATCGCTCGAGCGAAAAGCCGAGCTTGTCCATCGAGCCCGGCTTGAGGTTCTGCAGCAGCACGTCGGCGCCGGCGATCAGCTCTTCCAGGCTGGCGCGGCCCGCTTTGGTCATGAGATCGATCACCACGGATTCCTTGCCGCGGTTGAGCCAGACGAAATAGCTGCTTTGCCCCTTGGCCGCAGCGTCGTAGCCGCGGGCGAAATCGCCTTCGGGCCGCTCCACCTTGATGACGCGCGCGCCGGCATCCGCCAGCCGCACGCTGCAGAAGGGCGCGGCGACCGCCTGTTCGACGGCAATGACGGTCAGTCCTTCGAGTGGCAGCATCGGCGTTTCTCAATAAGAGCGGGGCATGCCCAGCACGTGTTCGGCCAGGAACGACAAAACCAGATTGGTCGAGATCGGCGCCACCTGGTAGAGCCGGGTTTCGCGGAACTTGCGTTCGATATCGTATTCCTCCGCGAAACCAAAGCCGCCATGGGTCTGCACGCAGGCATTGGCGGCTTCCCAGGAGGCATCGGCCGCCAGCATCTTGGCCATGTTGGCCTCGGCGCCGCAATCGATGCCGGCTTCATATCGGCGGGTGGCTTCCTTGACCATCAGTTCGGCGGCGCGCATCGCCGCATAGGCCTTGGCGATCGGAAACTGGACGCCCTGGTTCTGTCCGATCGGGCGGCCGAACACCGAGCGTTCCCTGGCATAGGCGGAAGCTTTCGCGATGAACCATTTGGCGTCGCCGATGCATTCGGCGGCAATCAGGATGCGTTCGGCATTCATGCCGGAGAGGATGTAGCGAAAGCCCTTGCCTTCCTCGCCGATCAGGTTTTCGGCGGGCACCTTCAGGTCGGTAAAGAACACCTCGGTGGTGGAGTGATTCATCATGGTGCGGATCGGGCTGATCGAGAGCCCGTTGTTCTTTGCCGCCTGCATATCGACGATGAACACCGACAGGCCGTCGGTGCGTTTCTTGGCCTGCTCCTTTGGCGTGGTGCGCGCCAAGAGGATCATCAGGTCGGAATATTCGGCGCGGCTGGTCCAGATTTTCTGGCCGTTGACGATATAGCTGTCGTTGCCGTCGCGCCTGGCGAAAGTCTTCAGCGACGACGTGTCGGTGCCGCTGGTCGGCTCGGTGACGCCGAAGGCTTGCAGCCTTAGTTCGCCGCTGGCGACTTTCGGCAGCCACTTTGCCTTTTGCTCGTCGCTGCCGTGACGCAGCAGCGTGCCCATGGTGTACATCTGGGCATGGCAGCCGCCGCCATTGCATCCGGCGCGCTGGATCTCTTCCAGGATCGCGGCGGCTGCGGACAGTTTCAGCCCGGCGCCGCCATATTCCTCCGGGATCAACACCGAGAGGTAGCCGGCTTCCGTCAGCGCATCGACGAAAGCCTTCGGGTACGCCATCTCGCGGTCGAGCTTGCGCCAGTATTCGCCGGGAAACTGCGCGCAAAGTTTTGCAACGGCGTCGCGGATATCGGCATGTTCGTCTTGTTCGGTTGCGGTCATCGGAACTCGGCTGGCAGATCGAGGGCGCGCATGGTGGCGGTGCAGAAGGCGCAGAGGGTTTCCTTGGTCCCGTCTTTACTGAAGACTTCGACGGTGGCAACCCCGATCGAGCCTGACATTTTCAGGGTTTTGGCGCGGGCTACAAGCTCGCTGCCGTCAGCCGGGGCTGAGAAAGTTGACCTTGATCTCGACGGTGACCCCGATCCGGCCCGCCGGCAAGGAGGACGTCACCGCGATCCCGGCGGCCTGATCGGCCAGCGCGGTAATGACGCCGCCGTGGAAGTGACCGAAAAACTGCACCAGGTCGTCGCGGCGCGTCAGCGCAACTTCGGCAAGCCCCGGCTCGACGGCGACGATGCGAAAGCCTGCAGCGTGGGAAAAACCCTTCGCGTTGATGGCCGCGGCAAGGCTTGGCGGGTTAAGGCCCGGCTGATTAAGGCTCGGCGGATTTAGCTGGCTGTTCAAGACAATATTCAATTCACGCTGGGATGCGCACCGGCAGGGTTTCGTAGCCTTTCACGAAACTCGAATAGACCCGCTTCGGCTCGCCGACCACTTCGATATTGTCGAAGCGTTTCAGCATCTCCTGCCACACGATCTTCAACTGCAGTTCGGCCAGCCGCATGCCGACGCAGCGGTGGATGCCGAAACCGAACGACAGGTGGGTGCGCGGGCGGGCGCGGTCGATGATGAAGTCGTTGGGATTCTCGATCGCTTCTTCGTCGCGGTTGCCCGAGACATACCACATCACGACACGGTCGCCTTTCTTGATGGTCTTGCCGCCGAGCTCGGTGTCGACCAGCGCGGTGCGCCGCATATGCGCCAGCGGCGTCTGCCAGCGGATCACCTCCGGCACCATGCTGTCGATCAGCGCCGGATTGTCGCGCAGCTTCCGGTACTGGTCGGGATTTTCGTTCAGGGCCAGCACCGAGCCGCTCATGGTGTTGCGGGTGGTGTCGTTGCCGCCGACGATCAGCAGGATGATGTTGCCCATCAGGTTATCGCGGTCCATGTTCCGGGTGGCGTCGCTGTGCGCCATCATCGAGATCAGGTCGTTGCGCGGCTCGGCATTGACACGCTCGTTCCAGAGATTGGCGAAGTAGGCCGCGCATTCGTCCATCTCGGCGCGGCGCTGTTCGTGGGATTCCACGATCCCGCCCTTGGGTAGCGCGGTGGCGACGTCGGACCAGCGCGTCAGCTTGCGGCGCTCTTCCCAGGGGAAGTCGAACAGGGTCGCCAGCATCTGGGTGGTCAGTTCGATCGACACCCGGTCGACGAAATTGAAGGTCTCGTTGCGCGGCAACGCGTCGAGCACCTTGCCGGCGCGCTCGCGGATCAGGACCGCGAGTTGGTCGAGATGCGTCGGCGTGAACATCGGCGACACGGTCTTGCGCTGGGCCGAATGGCGCGGCTGGTCCATCGCGATGAAGCTCGGCCAGTCATAGCCCTCCGGCGCGTCGCGGATCGAGATGCCGCCGAGGGTGGAGTCCGAAGAGAACAGGCCGTGGTTGGTATCGACATGCATGATGTCGTTGTATCTGGTGACCGACCAATAGGGCTCGATCGGCGCGTTGGTGCAGTAATGCACCGGCTCTTCCTTGCGCAGCCGCTCGAACCACGGCCACAGCGTGTCGTTCTGGAACAGCCGCGGCGCGCCGGGATGGAAATCCTTCAGCGGCGTCGAATAGGCCTCCTCGCGCGCGGCGCGCGCGATCTCGGCCTTGTCGGCTTTCACGGATGTCTGGATGTTCATCGTCGATCAATCCCGAAACATGCAATCCCAAAACACGAACGCGTTCAGCCGGCGATGCGGACCGGCAATGTCTCGTAACCCTTGACGAAGCTGGAATACACCCGCTTCGGTTCGCCGACCACCTCAATGTTGTCGAAGCGCTTGAGGATCTCTTCCCAGATGATCTTCAGTTGCAGCTCCGCCAGCCTGATCCCGACGCAGCGGTGGATGCCGAAGCCGAACGAGATGTGGGTGCGCGGCCGGGCGCGATCGATGATGAACTCGTAGGGACGCTCGATCGCTTCGTCGTCGCGGTTGCCCGAGACGTACCACATCACCACCTTGTCGCCCTTCTTGATCTGCTTGCCGCGGAACTCGTAGTCCTCCAGCGCGGTGCGGCGCATGTGGGCGAGCGGTGTCTGCCAGCGGATCACCTCCGGCACGAAGCTGTCGATCAGCGCCGGATTGTCGCGCAGCTTTTTGTACTGCTCCGGATTCTGGCTCAACGCATAGATGCTGCCCGACAGCGTGTTGCGGGTGGTGTCGTTGCCGCCGACGATCAGCAGGATCAGGTTGCCGAGGAAATTCTTCGGGTCCATGTCGCGGGTGGCCTCGCTGTGCGCCATCATCGACAACAGGTCGCTCTTCGGCTCCTGGTCGATGCGCTCGTTCCACAGCCGCTTGAAATACATCGCGCATTCGATCAATTCGGCCTGCCGCGCCTCTTCGGTCGGGACCACGCCGTCGGGACCGGGCAGCGTGGTTGCGACGTCGGACCAGCGCGTCAGCTTGCGGCGATCCTCCCAGGGGAAATCGAACAGCACCGCGAGCATCTGCGTCGTCAGCTCGATCGAGACCTGGTCGACCCAGTCGAATATTTCGTTCCGGGGCAGGTTGTCGAGGCATTCGGCCGAGCGCTGGCGGATGTTGATCGCGAGCTGGTCGAGATGGGTCGGCGTGAACATCGGCGCCACGGTCTTGCGCTGCGCGCTGTGGCGCGGCTGGTCCATGGCGATGAAGCTTTCGCGCCGCAAGTCGACCGCGGCGTCGCGGATGGTGATGCCGCCGAGCGAGGCCGCCGACGAGAACACCGCATGGTTGGTCTCGATGTCCATGATGTCGTTGTATTTGGTGATCGACCAATACGGTCCGAACACGCTGTCCTTGCAGTAATGGACCGGGTCTTCCTTGCGCAGCCGGTCGAAATACGGCCAGAACGAATCGCTGCGAAACAGTTCGGGATCGCCGGGATCGAATTGCTCGAGCGGAATCGACCAGGCCCGTTCCCGCTCGGCCTTTTGACGGGAATCCCCGTCGCTATCGATCGTTCCGTGCATCTGATGTCTCCCGGATTGCTGCCGGCCGCGACCGGCTCGGGCGGGCGATTTTGGCCGAATTACATCCCGTTGCGGGCACGAGGGCAAGGGCTGGTTTATTGCCTCTTCTCAGCTTGTCCGGCCCGTGACATGGTTGTTTTCTTCAGGATAATAAGGCCGTTGGCGGGACCGGCGCCATCGGCCCGGAGGCAGCCGACCATGATCCCCAACGCGCAGCGGATGTTCAATTTCGATCTCGGCGAGACCGCGGACGCGATCCGCGAAACCGTGCACGATTTCTCGACCCACGAAATCGCGCCGCGCGCCGCCGAAATCGACAAGAGCAACCAGTTTCCCCGCGATCTCTGGCCGAAGCTCGGCGCGCTCGGCCTGCACGGGATTACCGTCGAGGAGGAATATGGCGGCTCCGGGCTCGGCTATCTCGAGCATTGCATCGCGATGGAGGAAATCTCGCGGGCCTCGGCCGCGGTCGGCCTGTCCTACGGCGCGCATTCCAACCTTTGCGTCAACCAGCTCCGCCGCAACGGCAGCGACGCGCAGAAGCGCAAATATCTGCCGAAGCTGATTTCAGGCGAGCATGTCGGCGCGCTGGCGATGTCGGAGCCCGGCGCCGGCTCCGACGTGGTGTCGATGACGACCCGCGCCGAGAAGAAGGGCGACCGCTACGTCATCAACGGCAGCAAGATGTGGATCACCAACGGGCCGATCGCCGAAACGCTGGTGGTCTATGCCAAGACCGATCCGGCCGCGGGCCCGCGCGGCATCACCGCCTTCATCATCGAAAAGGGCATGAAGGGATTTTCCACCGCGCAAAAGCTCGACAAGCTCGGCATGCGCGGCTCCGACACCGGCGAACTGGTGTTCGAGGATTGCGAAGTGCCGGAGGAGAACGTGCTCGGCGAGGTCGGCCGCGGCGTCAACGTGCTGATGTCCGGCCTCGATTACGAGCGCGCGGTGCTGGCCGCAGGCCCGCTCGGGATCATGCAGGCCTGCCTCGACGTGGTGATGCCCTATGTGCACGAGCGCAAGCAGTTCGGCCAGCCGATCGGCAGCTTCCAGCTGGTGCAGGGCAAGATCGCCGACATGTACACGACGATGAATGCGTCGCGCGCCTACGTCTACGCGGTGGCGAAGGCCTGCGACCGCGGCGAGACCACGCGCGAGGATGCCGCCGGCGCCATTCTCTATGCCTCCGAAAAGGCGACGCAATGCGCGCTCGACGCGATCCAGCTGCTCGGCGGCAACGGCTATATCAACGACTATCCGACCGGGCGCCTGCTGCGCGACGCCAAGCTCTACGAGATCGGCGCCGGCACCAGCGAAATCCGCCGCATGCTGATCGGGCGGGAATTGTTCGAGAAATCGGCGTGAGGCCCGAACGCAACGGCGTTTCAGGCGACCAATAAACGATCGCCGCATTACCTTCGGCTTTTTTGGGGGAGTTGATCTGTGAATCAGATGGGTTCTGTCCCGCAGCATCCGCTGCCGCCGCCGCCGGTGCCGGTGTCGTTTTCCGGCGATCGCGGCGAATTCCGCCGGCTGGTGACACGCGGCGCCTGGCTCGAACTCGTCACCGTCGGCTTTTACCGGTTCTGGCTCGCCACCGACATTCGCCGCCATCTGTGGTCGAACACCGATGATCGACGGCGATGCGGCGGAATACACCGGCCGCGGCAAGGAATTGCTGATCGGATTTCTGTTCGCGCTGGCGATCCTGGTGCCGATCTATCTGGCCTACTTCCTGGTCGGCCTCGAAGCCGAGCGCGTCAAGGCCTTCGCCAGCTTTCCGCTGTTCGCTGTTCTTCTATGTGTTCGGGCAGTTCGCGATCTATCGCGCGCGGCGCTATCGCCTGACCCGCACGGTGTGGCGCGGGGTGCGGTTCTGGATGAACGGTTCGGGCTGGGCCTATGCGGCGCGCGCGGCGCTGTGGGGCTTGTTGGCGATGGTCACCCTCGGCCTGATCCTGCCGTGGCGCGAAGCGGCGCTCGAGCGCTACAAGATGCGGCATTCCTATTACGGCGATCTGCAGGGCAGTTTCGAAGGGCGCGGCTGGGAATTCTTCAAGCGCGGCTGGTGGCTGTGGCTTTTCGTCATGGTGTCCATTGTGCTGTTCGTTATCCTTCCGATCGCCAAGCGCGTTCCCTCCTTGGCGCCGCTATCGATAATTGCCGGAATCTTTGTGCCCTTCATACCGCTGGCAGCGCCATTCATTTACGCCGTGTTCAAGGCGGTGGAGTGGCGCTGGTGGCTTTCGGGCATCCGCTTTGGCGACGTGCGCCTGGAATCGACCTTGTCTGCGCGGCGCGCTGATCGGTCTTTACTGGAAAGTGATCGGCTGGGTCTTGCTGCTGGTCGTTGCTTTTCTCCGCCTATCGTGTTTGGTTGCGCTGGCCATGATCGCGAGCATGAACCAGACGCCGATGGCCAAGCTTTTCGTGCCGGGCAATCTGCAGGCCAGCATTCCGCTGATCGCGGCTGACGGTGATCGGCTATCTGGCGCTTCGTGCTCGGCGATGAACGTCGTGATGCGGGTCTATCTGTTGCGCGATCTGTGGGCGAGGGTGATCTCTTCGACCGCGGTCCACAACATCGAGGCGGCGGCGAACGTTGCCGCCAAGGGCGAACTGGCCAACGCGCTGGGCGAAGGCTTTGCCGACGGGCTCGATGTCGCCGGGTTCTAGCGCATGAGCATGCCTCCGATGGACGATCGCGCCGGACCGGATGAGGCCTCGCCCGGAGCCGCGCCGTTCGTCGGTTTATTTCGACGGCACGTCGAGCCGCCGCCACGCGGTCACGCTTGGCTTTCAGCGATCGGCTCGAGATCGACGCCGAGGAAGGCAACGCTCGCGGCCTGGCCCTATGCCGATATCCGCCGCGCCGACAGTCCATCCGGCATGCTGCGCCTGAGCTGCGTGACGGCGCCCGCGCTGGCGCGGCTGGAGATCCGCGATGCGGCGCTCGCCGCCGACCTGATCTCGCGCTGTACCCGGCTCGACGAGAATTTCCCCGACCGGCGCGGCACCGCGCGATTGTCGGCTGGTCGATGGCCGCGGCGGTCTCGATCATCGGGGTGATCTGTTCGGCGTTCCGCTGGCCGCGGACCGCCTGACGCCGCTGGTGCCGCAGGCGTTCGAGCGGCGCCTGGGCGATGTCGCGGACGGCCAGGTCAAGACGATGTTCGGCGGCAAGGTTTGCGACAATGCCGCGGGGCAGGCCGCCTTCACCAAGCTGGTGAACGAGCTTCGCGAGGCCGCGGGACTGGATACCTCGATCCAGACCGCGGTGCTGTCGACGCTCGATTCCCAACGCCTTCGCGCTGCCCGGCGGCAAGGTCTATCTGTTCAGCGGCTGCTGGCGCAAGGCCGACAACCCCGACGAGATCGCCGGCGTGCTGGCGCACGAACTCGGTCATCTCCGCCATCGCGATGGCACCCGCAATCTGATCTACAATGGCGGCACTTCATTTCTGATCGGACTGTTGTTCGGCGACGTCACCGGTTCCGGCGCGCTGATCTTCGCCTCGCGCTCGCTGGTGACGGCGTCCTATTCGCGCGAGGCCGAGCAGAATGCCGATACGTTTTCGATCGAGGTGATGCACAGGCTCGGCCGCTCGCCAAAGCCGATGGGCGAATTGCTGTTTCGTGTCACCGGCAAGGAGGGCGACAAGGGATTGTCCATCCTGGCGAACCATCCGCTGACCGAGGATCGCCTGAAGCGCATGAGCGACGAAGACCGGCCGCCGAGCGGACCGCCGCTGCTGACGGCGGAGGAATGGACCTCGCTCAAGGCGATCTGCACGTTCAACCGGACCTACTCCGGCAGATCGTTGACCTGCTTCACCCAGCTGCGGACATCGGCGAGCACCTCCGGCAGCACGGCCTTGACCTCGTCGACGGTCATGCCGGCCTTGATGCGCGGATCGTACAGCATGTTGAGGATGTACTGGTCGTAGACGTCGAAGAATCCCATCGACACATTGTCGTTGAACATGGTCCAGGGCACCGAACTGGTATCGTTGATCGGCCCCAGCGACTGCAGCAGTTCCTCATAGGCGCAGTCGAGGAAGACGAAATCGCCGTTGTCGACGGTGAGGATCACGTCGGAGTGCTCGATCTCGAACCTGTCGTTCTTGCGAAAGCCGGACAGGCATTGCGGATCGAGCGAGGAGCGGATCTCGCGGGCGCGCTCGCTCGCCGTAGAACGCCGTGATGGTGCGGAACAGATCGCGGTCGCGCACCAGCTTGACCACGACATTGGCGCCGTCGCTGGTGTCGGCCATCGCGATGTCGAGATGCTGGACCCGCTGCCCGATGTCGGCGACGACCTTGGCGAGTTGCGCCTTTCGGTCCGGGCGGTTGAGGCCCTCGGCGAACACCCGCACCGGCACGTCGTATTTCCTGATCCGGTCGACCCGGCCGGCCAGATGAAATTCGGCGCCGAACGCGGTCTTGAAAAATCCGTCCGTGATCTCGCTGTCGGTGAAGCTCTTCTTCTCGGCGCGCTGGCGCGAGGCGATGGCGGGAATTTCGGCAGGTTGCGCCGGCGATGCGACGATCATGTCGAACGCGATCGCGGCGAGAACGACCGCAACTATCCGGAAATGCGAGGATCGCCTCATCGCGCATACCAGCATCGTCGTCCCTGCGAACGCAGGGACCCATAACCACAGGCTTTAGTTGTTGCGCCAAGGCCGTCAAGCCGTGTTTCTCAAAACAACGGCCGCGGCGTATGGGCCCCAGCGTTCGCTGGGCGACGATGATAGCTACGATTGCCAGCGCTAGAGCCATTTCCGTTCCGATGGAATCGGACGGAGTCTAGATTCGTTTTGACGCGTTTTCTTTACGCGAACCGGGATCCACTTCGCTCGAAAACGCTCTAGTTCTTCACGATCACGGTGGCGCCGACGGAGACGCGGTCATAGAGATCGGTGACGTCCTCATTGGTCATGCGGAAGCAGCCGGACGATACCGCCTGGCCGATCGTCTCCGGCTCGTTGGAGCCGTGAATGCGATAGAGCGTCGAGCCGAGATACATGGCGCGGGCGCCGAGCGGATTTTCGATGCCGCCGGCCATGTGGCGCGGCAGGTCGGGACGCCGCGCCCGCATCTGCGACGGCGGGGTCCAGCCCGGCCATTCCTTCTTGGCGGAGATGCGATGGACGCCGGACCAGCGGAAACCGTCGCGGCCGACGCCGATGCCGTAGCGCAGCGCCTGGCCGCCTGGCAGCACCAGGTAAAGCCGCCGCTCGGCGGTGTTGATGACGATGGTGCCGGGCGCATAATTGCCGGCAAAGTTCACGGTGGTGCGCGGGATCGGACTGGCGCCGCCGCCGCCGAAGAAATTGGGCCGCCGCCCATGATATCGCGGAAGTCGAAGCCCTGGGCTTGCGCATGGCCGATACCGGCCAGCACATGCCGCCGCCAACAGAGAGCGAAAACGCGGGTCATTTCTTCCTCGCGAAAATCGATTTCGCCGCAAGACAGGCCATAATTGCCGCGGTTTCGCAAGCAACGAGCCCGTGAGCCGGGCCACTTTCAAACGGCGCGGTTAAAAAAGCGTCCTTGCAGGCTGTAGCGGCAGCGCCTCGCCGAAACCTTTGACGAAAGGCGCTGGGAATGATTGATCTTGCCTGCATTGAAGAAATGTCGCGAACGGGAGTGGAACGATGAACGGTGCGGAAAGTCTGGTGCGGACCTTGGTCGCGGGCGGCGTGGACGTCTGCTTCGCCAATCCGGGCACCTCCGAAATGCATTTTGTCGCGGCACTGGACCGGGTCGAGGGCATGCGCTGCGTGCTCGGCCTGTTCGAGGGCGTGGTGACCGGGGCGGCCGACGGCTATTTCCGCATGACCAATTCGCCGGCCTCGACGCTGCTGCATCTCGGCCCCGGTCTCGCCAACGGCCTTGCCAATCTGCACAACGCCAAGAAGGCCAATTCCGGCATCGTCAACATCGTCGGCCAGCACGCGGTCTATCACATCGGATACAATGCGCCGCTGACCTCCGATATCGAGGGCCTGGCGCGGCCGATGTCGGCCTGGGTGCGCACCTCGCCGAACGCCAAATCGGTCGCCGCCGACGGCGCTGCCGCGATTGCCGCGGCCAAAAGCTCGCCGCCGCAGATCGCGACCCTGATCCTGCCCGCCGACACCGCCTGGAACGAGGCCGACGGCATCGCGCAGGTGGCCGCGGATTCCCAGCGCGCCAGCTATTCCTCGCAAGCCGTCGACAACGCCGCCAAGGTGCTGCACGGCCCCGAGACGCTGTTGCTGCTGACGGGCAGCGCACTGACCGAACAGGGCCTGGCGCTGGCGGCGCAAATCGCCGGCAAGACCGGCTGCAAGGTGCTGGGCCAGACCTACAACCCGCGGATGGCGCGCGGGCGGGGACGGTTCTCGATCGACCGGATTCCCTATGTGATCGAGCAGGCGCTGCCGATCCTGAAGGACTTCAAGCATATCGTGCTGGTCGAGGCCAACGACCCCGTGGCGTTCTTCGCCTATCCCAACAAGCCGAGCATGCTGAAGCCCGAGGGCTGCGAGGTCCATCGCATGACCGCGGGCGGCGAAAACTCGGTCGCGGCGCTCGACGCGCTGGCGAGCGCGGTCGGCGCCAGGCCGTCGGATGCCAAGCCGCAGAAACTGGTGGAACTGGTCAAGCCGACCGGGCCGTTGACCCACGCCTCGATCGCGCAGGCGATCGCGATGGCGATCCCGGAAAATGCCATCGTGGTCGATGAATCCATCACCACCGGCCGCGGCTTCTTTCCGCCGACCGCGGCGGCAGCCCCGCACGACTGGCTGCAGAACATGGGCGGCTCGATCGGATTTTCGCCGCCGGTTGCAACCGGTGCGGCGGTCGCCTGCCCGGATCGCAAGGTGATCTGCATGGTCGGCGACGGCAGCGCGATGTACACGATCCAGTCGCTGTGGACCCAGGCCCGCGAAAACCTCAATGTGCTCACAATCGTGTTCGCCAATCGCATCTACCAGATCCTGCGCGGCGAATTCGACGGCGTCGGCGCCGGCGAGCCGGGCCAGCGCGCCATGGACATGCTGAAGCTCGACCGGCCGGCGCTCGACTTCGTGTCGCTCGCCAAGGGCATGGGCGTTCCGGGCCGCTCGGTCAGCAACGTCGACGACTTCGTCAAGGCGCTGGCCGAAGGCGTCGCCGAGAAGGGGCCGCGGCTGATCGAAGTGCAGATGTGAGCGCTCGGATGCACAAGATCGTCATTGCCGAGCGCAGCGAAGCAATCCATAAAGCGGATGCCGCTGGATTGCTTCGTCGCTGACGCTCCTCGCAATGACGGAGTCGATGCAGGGAGACACACCGTGCAGGCCGAACTGGACAAAGTCGTACACGCGCTTGAGTTATTTTACGCGCGCGAAACCCATATTCTGGAAAAGGATCTCGGCGAGCGCACGCTGACCCATCGGCTGGCGGTGCATCTCGAACGGCAATTCGAGGGCTGGGAAATCGACTGCGACTACAGCCGGCTCGGCGAGCGCACGCTGCGGCTGCCGAAGGGCAGCATCGTCTCGACCGACGATCATCTCGGAAAATCGGTCTATCCCGATATCGTCGTGCACCAGCGCGCGATCCCCAACAACCTGCTCGCCATCGAGGTCCGCAAGGAAAGCAATCATCAGCCGCCGGAACACGACCAGCACAAGCTGCGCGGCCTGACCGATCCGCATCTGTGGTTTGCCTACCGGATCGGGGTCTACCTGACGCTCGGGAGGAAAGGCGTTACGGCGTCGCAGGTATATGTCGGCGGGGTGATGGATTCGCACCTGTCGGTGTGGTTCGCGGGACGGCTGAAGGAGGCGGGGCTGGGCGGCTAGAGCGTTTTCAAGCCAAGTGGATCCCGGTTCGCATCAGGAAAACGCGTCAAATCAGGAATCTGGAACGCTGAACCGGCCCCGGATCGATGGAACCGGCCGCCGCGGCGGCGGTTATTCTCCTGAGAAAAAATTCAGGAGGCTGTCATGTCGGATCACTGGTCTCCGAGCGACGGGATCGACGAAATGCGCGGCACCGGCGAAGACGAAGCCCTTTACGCCACCGGCTGGACCATCAGCGGGCTGGCCACGCTGGGCGTGATCGTCGCGGTCTGGATGTTCGGGATTTGAGGCGTTCCTCATCGAATCTGTAAAAACACGAAACCGTACCGGGCAATACCGAGGCTTGCGCGCGAAATACGGTCGCATCCGTGACGATGACAGGCGAGGTTTCACCAACCGCACAAGGTCGTCACTTGAACGCACACTTGGCATCAAGCTGCTTTAATTTCGGCCCAATTCCACATTGTCTATGATCGAAGTAAGTGTGTGGGGACAGGTGGTCGAATGTGTAAGCGTTTTGAGTTTCAAATCGAAAAGATCGTCGCTGCATGTGACGGCGATGTGCATGGCGCACTTCGTGCGCTGATGCTGGTGAATGAGTACCTGGAAAGCGAGCTGGTTGCGATGCATGCCGCCAGGACGACCGGCGGGCGTTCGAGACGGCGAGCCAATTATTCGCTGCACTAGGGCGTTTTCGAGCGAAGTGGATACCGGTTCGCGTAAAGAAAACGCGTCAAAACAGGAATCCAGAGCCCCGTTTCGATTCCATCGGAACGGAAATGGCTCTGGCTGCTGAACCGTCCAAGGGTATTCCCGACCGATCCGGTGCTGGCGCGTGAAGGCATTGACGCGCCGCACACCGGTTCGTGAACCATCACGTCAATGCCCCTGCCTTTTCGTTTTCAGTTTTTGGGAGCACAACAATGCGGGGCATTGAGGAGCTATTCCCATGACCGATCTTGCCGACTGCAAAGGAATGGAGCGGTTGTATCGTGAGCGTGCCAAGGCGGACCCCGAACACAGCAGCAAATGGCTCGCCCAAGCCGAACGATGGCAAGAACTCGCACATCATGAGAGCGCATGGCGGTTCCAGCGGCGTGACAACAGACAAATGCATGCCGGTCCGATGGCTGTCCAGCCGCGGACGAACGACAGGCCATGGCGGCAGATGGGATAACGGTCTCGGCCTGAAACCTGCGCGGCCTAGCTGAATGTGACGCCGATCCGGCGTTCCTTGTGCCATACCAGACGGCATGGCAGGTGCAGGCCATCGCCCGGCACATCCAGGATAAATCTCTCCGGGATTCCGGCCGGCGTAGCGACTTCCAGCGCGGCGCCGGTCGTCGAGAGGTTGCGGACCAGGCAATCAATGCCGCCGCCGCCGAACCTGATGGTTCCGGCCTTCAAAACGCGATGTCGAGGCGCTCTGCGATGTTCACCCATCGGGACACGATACGTCAAAATCCTAAGAAATCGATAAAGCGCAACGAAGAAATGTCCGAGTTATGACTTTACCACCTATCAACTGATGTGACGGGAGCGGCCCTCAGTATGTCAAATCGACAACCGGGGCTTCGCCGCACTGCCAGCAACAGTTGGTGCAGTTAAATTGCGACCCAAGATCCTTGCGGCCAATACCCCAATGTCTGACTTGTTCGGAATTTTCAAACCCATAACAGGCCTTTTTCCCCCGCGTGCAAACGATGTCCATCGTGTCTTCGGTGTTATCGGGTATTAAAACAGGGTCTCCATGGACGGTGGTGGAATCATCGTCATCATAAACTCCGCCAGTGACGGGAATGCCCGTTCTGTTTCTGAACGTCCATCGCATCGGCAACTCGGAAACGCATTCTGCAGGCCCGGTATTACAACGCGCATTACACTTGATGGATTGATATATGAAGCCAGCTTCGTCTGCGTTGTTTGGGAGTTCTCCGAGACACCTGACCTCGCATTGCTGGTCTGTGGTGCATTTGTTTTTGCCTGGATGCTCTTGATCCGCACCGGGATGGGAATGATCCCGGCCATTGGCGGACGTGACGGACAGTAAAATCGCCAGCAGTCCGCACAATACGATTTTCATTTTTCCCTCGCTGGTTCGCAGGCAAAAAACGGTATTGCAGGGCAGGATGGTGGACGCACAAGGGATCGAACCTTGGACCTCTCCCGTGTGAAGGGAACGCTCTCCCGCTGAGCTATGCGTCCGGGATTTTCAGTGCGCCGTCAGAGGCCGGTAGATCGGCGTCAGATCGAACAGGGCACGTTGCCAGTGGCAGCGATTTACGGAGTGCGGGGCACAGGTGTCAAGCCATCCGCGTCAAACGGGCTGTCCGCCGTCTGGGCGAATAAAGCGAATTGTTGAACGCAATCAATCCGGTTTTACCCGTCGGGCAAATCAGCAAAATCGTGTCAAGCCCCTTTCGCAAAAATATTCTGTTTTTCAGAATACCCAAATCAGTCCTATATCCATTCTGTCCCGTCCCACTCAGAGGGGCGGCTCGCGATCGTCACGGACGCGGGGCGGGATGCGGTGGACGCTGATAGCGCTATTGACGAACAGCGCTTGAGGCGGACGGCGAAGTCGTGTGGTCCTGACACCCCGACGCTGGTGTCAAGTTGGCGGAAGACGATTCCGCTGACGACGGTGGCAACAAAGCCCGGTCACCGGGGAGAGCACGAAGGAAACCGTAAAACCATTGTGCGGGGAATGCCGGGTGATTTCCGGTGTGACCGTGGTGACTGTTATACTGGCATGGCTTGTTTTTTCTGCCCTGCCAGGCTGCGGGCGCATTGGGCGCCCGGCATTCCCTGCGCCCTCTGATCGGAGGGTTGAGGAATTTCCAGCAAACCTCGGACGCATCGCGCCGCGAGAATGCGAGGTCATATTCTTCCGTCATTGCGAGCGAAGCGAAGCAATCCAGCTTTCTTCGCGAAAGGCAAGAAAGCTGGATTGCCTCGTCGCTTCGCTCCTCGCAATGACGGTCGTTGCATGTTTGAAAATTCGTAGGGCGGGCAAAGGGCGCGGTTGCGCCGTGCCCACCATGTCAATCCCGGAATTAAAATGGTGGGCACAGTTGCGCTTTGCCCACCCTGCGAAAGCAGGGACCCATAACCACAGGCAGCCGGGTTGTGCGAACAGCGTGTCTTACAACAATCGCCGCGGCGTATGGGTCCCTGCTTTCGCAGGGACGACGTTGCGAGATTCACGCGACCAGTCGGCTGCGATGATGTGGAAAATGCCGCGTCGCTAGTCAAACAAGCTCGACACCGACTCTTCGGACGCGGTGCGGCCGATGGCTTCGCCGATCAGCGACGAGATCGACAGCGTGCGGATGTTGCCCGCCTTGCGCACCGCTTCGGTGGGCTGGATCGAGTCGGTGATGACCAATTCCTTCAGCTTGGAGCCGGCGATCCGGGCGGCGGCGCCGCCGGACAGTACGCCGTGGCTGATATAGGCGTGGACTTCCTTGGCACCGTTGGCGAGCAGCGCGTCGGCGGCGTTCACCAGCGTGCCGCCGGAGTCGACGATATCGTCGACCAGGATACAGGTATAGCCGGCGCAGTCGCCGATCACGTTCATGACCTCGGATTCGCCGGCGCGCTCGCGCCGCTTGTCGATGATGGCGAGCGGGGTGTTGATGCGCTTGGCAAGCCCGCGCGCGCGCACCACGCCGCCGACATCGGGCGACACCACCATGACGTTGGCGAGATCGAAGCGTTCCTTGATGTCGCGCACCATCACCGGCGAGGCAAAGAGGTTGTCGGTCGGAATATCGAAGAAGCCCTGGATCTGGGCGGCGTGCAGGTCGAGCGTCATGACGCGGTCGACCCCGGCATTGGTGATCATGTTGGCAACCAGCTTGGCCGAAATCGGCGCGCGCGAGCCGACCTTTCGGTCCTGCCGGGCGTAACCGAAATAGGGGATCACCGCGGTGATGCGGCGCGCCGACGAGCGGCGCATGGCATCGGTGATGATCAACAGTTCCATCAGATGGTCGTTGGCCGGAAACGAGGTCGACTGGATGATGAAGGCGTCGGAGCCGCGCACGTTTTCGAGGATCTCGACGAAAATTTCGTTGTCGGCAAAACGGCGGACGCTGGCCTTGGCCAGCGGCACGTTCAGCCATTCGGCGATGGCCTGCGCCAGGGCAGGATTGGAGTTGCCGGCGACGAGCTTGATGGAGCCGTTCTTGGCCGACATCGAGGCCTCTCTCCGCGCCTTGCCGGATACGACGTTCAGCATATCGGAATACCCAGGGAACCAGCGCGTTTCGATAAGCGAGGTGATATCAAGGAGGGGGTCGGGCTGGCAACCCGTCGCGTCAGGTTTTCCTGCGCAAAATCAGCATCCAAACGGCGATTTCGTTAATGGCCGGTGTAGCCGAGGGCGCTGACGCGGAAGGCTTCCGAAGCGGGCGAGGGCTGCTCGGCAGCCGCAACCGCCGGGCCGCGAACGCCCTGTCCGGGCCCGGATTGGCCGTCCGCCGGGCCGGTTCCGTTGACCATGGCGCTGAGGCCGCTGAACCCGGCCTGGGCGATTTTCCGCAATACCAGATCGTCGGCCGCGCCCCAGGCGTCGCGCCCGGCCTTGCCGGCCGGTTCCTCGCCGGACAGACGCAGCGCGCGCTGCTGGTTGCCGTCATAGACGTCCCAGACCCAGGCGATGGTGGTGCGGCCGTGGCTGACCTCGGCGGCGAGATAGCTTCGCACCCGGTAGGAAGCCGCACCTTCGCGGGACACGATCTGCAGGTTGCGAAGCTTCGATTCGCTGTCGAGCACGCTCACCATGCGGTCGAATACCTGCGGCGGCGGGCCGTCGATCGATTCGAACGTGACGGTCGCACCGCTGCCGGCCTGGGCGAACGAGCCGATCGACGGGCCCCCTGGCGCAGCCGCCAAGTCCGCATGCGATAAGTCCACATGCGATGGCGAGCAGCGACATCGCACAGACCTGGCGCGTCACGGTTCTGATCGCCCGGAACAGGGGTATGATGGTGTCCCTCATCGCCCCGACCGATATCGTTAAAATGCGTTAAGGTCTAGGGATGCCAAGGGATGCCAAGGATTGCGAAGACTTGCCGGGGCGCCTGACACGCCGCCAAAGATGGCCAAACCGGGGATTTTTCGGTCAGGCGGCAGGCGTCTCGCCGCGCAGGATCTGCGCGAACACGGCCATGTCGATGTTGCCGCCGGACAGGACCAGGCCGACGCGCTTGCCGGCATAGCGGGCCTTCTCGGTGAGCAGCGCCGCCAGCGGGGCAGCGCCTGCGCCCTCGGCCAGATTGTGGGTGGTGGCGTAGTAGATGCGGATCGCCTCGGCGATATCGGCCTCGCTGACCGCCACCACGCGGGCGGCGCCGGCGGCGATGATCTCGAATGCCTCGGGCTGCGGGTCGCGGCATGCCATGCCATCGGCGAACGTCCGCGCCGTATTGGACGGGATCGGGACGACCGGCTTCGAACGAGCGCGCGAATGCCGGCGCGTTCTCGGCGACGACGCCGACGATCTCGGTTTTGAGCCCGAGCAGATCCCGCACCGTGATCAGGCCGCAGATCCCCGAACCCATGCCGATCGGGACGTAGACGGCGTCGAGGTCGGGGCAGGTCGTGAACAGCTCATAGGCATAGGTCGCAACGCCTTTCACCAGTTCGCGGTGAAACGACGGGACGAAATGATAGCCGCGCTCTCGCTGGATTTCCGCGGCAATGACGCGGCTCTCGTCGAAGTCCTTTCCGGCCGTCACCAACTGGCCGCCGAACGCCTCCATCGCGGCGTTCTTTTCGCTCGAATTGCCTTCGGGGACCACGATGATCGATGGAATCCCGCTGCGCGCTGCAGCGATCGCGACGGACTGGCCGTGGTTGCCGCGGGTGGCAGTGACCAGTCCCTTGGGCAAGCTGCCGTGACGGCGCAGGGCCGCCACATAGGCCAGCGGGCCGCGGGCCTTGAACGATCCGGTCGGGGTGTGGTTCTCGTGCTTGACGATAACATCGGCGCCGGTTCTGCGGGCGAGCAACGGCCAGGCATAGGCGGGCGTCGGCGGCACGAAGGGGCGGACCGTCGCCACGGTGGTCTCAAGCTCGTCCAGCGTAAACAGCGGCATGTCTCGTCCCTTCGCCGGCTTTATAGCGCGGCCGAGCTATGCGCGCTCCAGCGCAATGGCATGAACATGCCGGCCGTAGTCCGGTTCCTTGCGATGCACCGAGCGGCGGTAACTGTAGAAACGCTCATCGGCATAGGTGTCGACGCCGATGTCGTCGATCATCAGGACGCCGGCGTTTTCGAGCCGCATCCGGATGAAGCCGGCCAGGTCGAACATCGCGTGACCCTGGCGTGCCGCCGGAATAAAGAACAGGGCGTTCTCGGCATCCGCCTCCAGGAAGCGTTCGACGAATTCGCCGCCCACCTCGTAAGAGTGCTGGCGGATCAAAGGACCGATGGCGGCGACGATGCCGGCGCGCTCGGCGCCAAGTTTCTCCATCGCTTCCACGGTGGATTCCACAATGCCGGTCAGCGCGCCCCTCCACCCCGCATGCGCGGCACCAATCACGCGCGCGTTCGGATCGGCCAACAATATCGGTCCACAGTCGGCCGCGGTGACGCCGATCGAAAGCCCCTCGATACGCGTGACGATGGCGTCGGCGCGCGGTCGCGACGAGCCCGGCCATGGCGCCACGACGGCATCGGGCGAATGCACCTGGTGCACGCTGAGAAAATGCGCCGGCGCGACGCCCATCTGCTCGGCCATCCGCCGGCGATTTTCCGTGACATGGGCGGGATCGTCGTCGGAGCCGAGGCCGCCATTGAGGCCGGCATAGATGCCGCGGGAGACGCCGCCGTCACGCGTGAAGAAAGCATGGCGCAAGCCGGGAACGGCCGAGAGCAGCGGAGATCCCAGCGTCATTGCGTTTCGGCCTTGGCGGCGGGTTCAACATCGCCGAGCCCCGCCAGCGAGGTGAGGTTGGGTTCCGAGATCGCGAGCACCTTGAACATCGAGCCCATGCCGCCACGGCCGCCGCCGGTCAGCCGTTTAAGCGCGCCGGAAATATCTTCGGAAACCTCAGGCGAGGCCTTCGCCATCAAGGTGGCGGCGCGGGTTTCGATGCCGAGCTGTTTGAGGAAATCGCCCTGCGGTATCGGCCCATGAACGCGCGCTCCCAGATCCTCGGCGGCACGCACCAGCGCCTGAAAGTCGACATGGGCGGTGACGTCGGCCTGTCCCGGGTTTTTCAGGGGATCGGTGAAGCTGTGCCGGGCGATGGCCTGAAAGGTATCGCCGGCGTCGCTGCGCAAATGACCGTAATCGATGATCAGCGCCGCACCGTCCTGATCGCGCACCCTCGTTGCTATCTTCATGATCTCGGCGTCGGGCCGCCATTCGAACACCGCACCGACCGGCGCGGCGCGCACCAGCGTCGGCAGCAGCACCTCGAAGCGCGGCACTGGCGCGGCGGCGGCGCCAAACGCCAGTTTGCCGTTGTCGTCGATCTCGACGGTGCGCTCGTGCCAGCCGGTCTCGCGCCTGACCATCTGGTGGATCGGCAGCACGTCGAAATATTCATTGGCGAAAATGACCGAAGGTCCGTCAGGTACGTCGTCGATGCTGTTGTGCCAGACGATGTTGCGCACGCCGGTCAAGGTGGATTTCTGCTTGTCGCGCAGCACCGGGTTGATCTCGACCAGATGGATGCTCAGCGACTGATAAAGCGGCGGCAACACCCGCAGCGCCCGCAGCGCATCCGCCATCATGGTGCCGCGGCCGGGTCCGAGTTCGATCAGCCGCAGCAGGGGCGGCGAACCGATCGATTTCCATACCGAGGCCGCCCACAACCCCAGCAACTCGCCGAACATCTGGCTGACTTCGGGCGCGGTGGTGAAATCGCCTTCACGCCCCAACGGATCGCGCGAGACATAATAGCCGTACTGCGGATGGGTCAGGCACAGCTCCATGTAACGCCAGACCGGCATCGGTCCGGACGACAGGATCAGTTTCTTGAGTTCGGCCTGGAGCGGTGAATATTCGGTCACGGATTGCCTTGAACGGAGTTCGGTATTTGCTGGGGCGGCGGGCGGCGCCATGCCATCACAATAACGACTGCTCCTGCAATGATCATCGGTACCGACAGCAGCATACCCATGGTCAGCCCGCCCCACAAAAATCCAAGCTGCGGGTCGGGCTCGCGGAAGAACTCGCCGATGATCCGCATAAAGCCGTAAATCGCGATGAAGCTGCCGAGGATCAGGCCCGGCCGCTTCAAGGCGCCCATCCGGATCATCACCGCCAGGATGGTAAACAGCACAATTCCCTCAAGTCCCGCCTCGTAGAGCTGGCTGGGATGGCGCGGCAGCGGCCCGCCATTGGGAAACACCATCGCCCAGGGCACGCTGGAGTCGGCCGGGCGGCCCCACAGCTCGCTGTTGATGAAATTGGCGAGGCGGCCGAGGAACAGTCCGATCGGCCCGACCGCGGTGGTGATGTCGCCGAGCGACAGGATCGGCAGGTTATTTGTGCGGCAGAACAAAATCACCGCGGCGACGCAGCCGAGAAAGCCGCCATGAAACGACATGCCGCCCTTCCACAATTCGAAGATCTCGGCGGGATGCTGGATAAAGAACGGCAGATTGTAGAACAGCACGTAGCCGGTCCGTCCGCCGAGGATGATGCCCACCGTGACCCACAGGATGAAATCGTCCATCTGCAACAGCGTGATCGGCGCCGGCCCGCCCCACAATGTGGTGCTCTTGATCAGCGCGCGGGCGTAAACCCACCCCAGCACGATGCCGCCGATATAGGCCAGCGCATACCAGCGGATCGCGATCGGCCCGATCGAAACCGCGATCGGGTCGAACACCGGAAAGGCGATGGTCAGAAACGGCATCGTGCTCGTGGTCTAGGAGGCGAGGTTGCGGTGGTAAAGCGCCAGCAGCCGTTCCCAGTGCCGCTCGGCGGCGTCGCGATGGTAGATCGGCCGTTTCGGAAACGCGAAGCCGTGATGGGTGTCGGGATAGACCTCGACTTCGGCATTAGCGCCCTTCATCGATGCCGCGATCTTGTCGATGATTTCCTGCGGCGCGTAGATGTCGGTCTCGGCGCAGCCGAAATAGAGTTCGGCCTTGGTCTTGCTCGCGGCCAGATGCGGGCTGTCGGGCTGGTCGGTGGCCAGGTGCGTTCCGTAGATCGAGGCGGCGGCCTTGACCCGGTCCGGAAAATGCGTCGCCGCGTTGATGGCATAACGCCCGCTCATGCAATAGCCGACCGCGCCGACAATCTTCGCATTCGCGGCCGGCTGGGTATCGGCATAGGCAAGCAGGGCCTTGGTGTCTTCCATCACCATCGGAATGTTGATCGAGTTCATGAAGCCGAACATCCGCTTGCGCTCGGGCGCATCCGGGTCCGGCGGTATCGGTCCGAGTTCCATGACGCCGGAGCGGTAATACATGTTGGGCAGCATCACGTAGTAGCCTGCGGTACCCAGCCGGCGCGCCATGTCACGCAGTTCTTCGCGGATCGCCGGCGCATCCATATAGAAGATGATGACGGGAAACGGACCGCCGCGCTCGGGATGGGTGATGAAGGTGGTGGTGTGGCCGTCCTTGGTCGGAATTTCGATCTGCTGGTCGATCATGGCGTTTCTTTCGTTCTCGGTTTCGTTTCTCGGTTTTCTTGGCTCCGGTAGCCGATACGATTGCAAGGAAACCGGAACATGACAAGGCGACTTGCCATTGAAGCGACAACAGCGGTCTTGAATGGCGGCCAAGGGATCGCCATTGTCTTGACGTATCGACCCATTCGCAGCCGATCGGAGATTTGACGATGACCCAGACCAGCAATCGGTTTTTCGACGAGATCGGACGCCTGATGAACGATGCCGCCGGCGCCGCCCAGGGCGTCAAGCGCGAGGTCGATACGGTGGTCCGCAATCAGGCCGAAAAAATCCTGCGCGACCTCGACGTCGTCAAGCGCGAGGAGTTCGAGGCGGTCAAGGACATGGCGCGGCTGGCGCGCGAGGAAAACGAAGCGCTCAAAGCACGTATCGCGGCCCTGGAAGCCAGGCTCGGCATTTCTGCCTCGGCGCCCGATGCCGGCTCCACGAAGACGGGCGGGTAGCGCGTTTTAACGTCCCCGTCCGGGGAGGGGCATAAAAATCCCCGCATTTCCTTGTCATTTCCGCCCTTTGAGGCTAGAACGCGGCCACGTCCGCAGCCCCCGCACCCCTGGAGGCTTGCTGCGGCGGCAACCGGGCCGCGATGCGGCCTTTAACTTTTTAGAAAACAAGGACTTACGCAGATGGCGACCGTCAAGGAATTGAAGGCGACCGCGCGTCCGGCAGGCGGCAAGGGGGCCGCACGGGCAGAGCGTCGCGCCGGGAGAGTACCCGGAGTGATCTATGGCAACAACCAGCCCCCCATGACCATTTCGGTCGACGATGCCGAATTGCGCCAGCGCATCCTGGCCGGCCGGTTTCTCACCACGATTTACGACATCGACGTCGAGGGCCAGAAGCACCGCGTGATCCCGCGCGACTTCCACCTCGATGCGGTGCGCGATTTTCCGCTTCATGTGGATTTCATGCGGCTCGGCGAAGGCGCGACCATCCGCGTCAGCGTGCCCTTGCACGTCCAGAACGCGGAAGCAGCCCCGGGCGTCAAGCGCGGCGGCACCGTCAACATCGTCACCCACACCATCGATCTGGTGTGCTCGGTCGACAATATTCCGCAATATGTCGAGGCCGATGTCAGCGGTCTTGAGATCAGCCACTCGCTGCATCTGTCCGACATCAAGCTGCCCGACGGCGTAAAGTCGTTGTTGCGCGAAGACGTAACGCTGGTGACCATCGTGCCGCCGTCCGGTTACGCCGAAGAAATGAAAGCAGCTGCGGCTGCTGCTGCCGCGGCTGCCAGCCCGGCGGCTGCTGCGGCTGCTCCCGGTGCCGCCGCTGCTCCGGCGGCCGGCGGCGCTGCTGCCGCTGCGCCTGCAGCGGGTGCGGCTGCTCCCGCGGCGGGTGCGAAGGCTCCCGCGGCCGGCGCCAAAGCCCCTGCGGGCGGCGGCGACAAGAAGAAGTAACAGAGCGCGGGATGCCGCGTCATGCGACTCTTTGTTGGTCTCGGCAATCCCGGCGCGAAGTACGCGCACAACCGGCACAATATCGGTTTCATCGTCGTCGATGAAATTGCGCGGCGTCATGGTTTCGCACCGTGGCGCCGCCGCTTTCAGGGCGAGACCGCGGAAGGCACGCTCGATCATGAACGGGTGGTGTTGCTTCGCCCGATGACCTTCATGAACGAATCCGGACGCGCGGTTCAGGAAGCCGCCAATTTCTTCAAGCTCGCCGCCGGCGAGATCACCGTGTTTCAGGATGAACTCGAATTGCCGCCGGCCAAGGTGCGCGTCAAGGTCGGCGGCGGCATTGCCGGTCACAACGGCCTGCGTTCGATCTCTTCGCACATCGGCAACGACTATCGCCGGGTGCGGCTGGGGATCGGCCACCCCGGCGTCAAGGAACTGGTGCACGGCTACGTGCTGTCCGATTTCGCCAAGGACGATCGCCCCTGGGTCGAGGCGCTGCGCGAAGCAATCGCCGACAATGCCGGGCTGCTGGTCACGGATCGCGATTCCACGTTCCAGAACAAGGTGCATCTGGCGATGCAGGCCAAGGGATTTTTCGAACAAGACGACGACGGCGCCGCGTGACGTTGCACCGGTCGCGACGAACGGGACTTCAGGACACATCATGGGATTCAAATGCGGTATCGTCGGGTTGCCCAATGTCGGCAAGTCGACGCTGTTCAATGCGCTGACCGAAACCGCGGCAGCACAGGCGGCGAATTATCCGTTCTGCACCATCGAACCGAATGTCGGCGAGGTCGCGGTGCCCGATCCGCGGCTGGACAAGCTTGCCGAGATCGGCAAATCGGCCCAGATCATCCCGACCCGGCTGACCTTTGTCGATATCGCAGGGCTGGTGCGCGGCGCGTCGAAAGGCGAGGGCCTCGGCAACCAGTTTCTGGCCACCATCCGCGAGGTCGACGCGGTCGCGCATGTGGTGCGATGTTTCGAGGATTCCGACATCACCCATGTCGAAGGCAAGATCGCGCCGCTGGCCGATATCGAGACCATCGAGACCGAGCTGATGCTGGCGGATCTCGACAGCCTGGAAAAGCGCATCGACAACCTCACCAAGAAGGCCAAGGGCAACGACAAGGACGCCAAGGAGCAGCTTGACCTGGTCAACCGCGCGCTGGTGCTGTTGCGTGAAGGCAAACCGGCGCGGTTTCTCGAGCGCAAGCCCGAGGAAGAGCGCGCGTTCGGCATGCTCGGTCTATTGACCTCGAAGCCCGTGCTGTATGTCTGCAATGTCGAGGAGGCCTCGGCTGCCGCCGGTAACGAATTCTCGAAGGCGGTTGCGGCTCACGCCAGGAAGGAAGGCGCGGTGGCTGTGGCGATCTCCGCCAAGATCGAATCCGAAATCGCGACGCTTTCACGCGAAGAGCGCGCCGAGTTTCTCGACACGCTTGGCCTTGCGGAAGCCGGTCTCGACCGCTTGATCCGCGCTGGCTACCAGTTGCTCGACCTCATCACCTATTTCACCGTCGGCCCGAAAGAGGCGCGGGCCTGGACCATCAACCGCGGCACCAGGGCGCCGGCTGCGGCCGGAGTCATTCATACCGATTTCGAAAAGGGTTTCATCCGCGCTGAAACCATCGCCTATGCCGACTATGTTGCGCTGGGCGGCGAGGCCGGCGCCCGCGACGCCGGCAAGCTGCGGCTCGAGGGCAAGGAATATGTCGTCGCCGACGGCGACGTGATGCATTTCCGCTTTAATAATTAGTGCCCCGATCCCTGGTCGCGGATCGCGCCGAGGTGCTCGTTGATGCGAAACACGATCAGGATGAATTCCGCCGCGATCCGCGAAAAGATCACGCCGACGACCACGCTGGCGATCGAGGACAACAGCAGGAGGAATCCGCCGAACGGGCTGATCGCCATCGCGGCCAGTCCGGAAAAAATACCTGAAATGCCGAACAGCGCGATCAGCGCGATGACCAGCCAGTAAAAGGTCTTGATGATGGTGGGCGTAATGAAGCGGTCCCACTGAAACAGATCCTGAAATTCAAACATCGGTCGTTCTCCCGGCAGGTCGAATATGAGTTGCGTCTAAACTGGATGCTTGTAGCACAGGGGGCCTGGCTCCGAATGCCGTTCCGGGCAAGTCGGGGACAAACACGAGCCATGCGGGCGCGCCGGTTGAGATTGCCACAAATAACGGCCACAATCGGACTCCCTTCCGGCAATCCCCATCATGAATCTCACCTTCGAAGACTTCCCGCCCGGCCATTTCGGCACCTTCGGCCCGCGCCGTGTCACGCGCGAGGAGATGCTGGCATTTGCCGCCGAATTCGACCCGCAGCCGATGCACCTCGACGAGGCGGCGGCGCAGCGCTCGATGTTGAAGGGTCTGTCGGGTTCGGGCTGGCATCTCTGCTCGATCATGATGCGGATGATGTTCGACGGCTATATCGGCCGCACCGCGTCGCTGGGCTCGCCCGGCGTCAACGAATTGCGCTGGCTGGCGCCGTTTCGCCCCGATGACGAACTGATGCTCGACATCGATGTGGCGGAGGCCAGGGTTTCGCGCAGCCGTCCCGAGACCGGGATCGTGACCTTCAAGGCCGTGGTCCGCAACGCGGCGGGGCAAGCTCTGTGCGAGATGGTCTCGCCGATCATCGTCAAGCGGCGCGCGGCCATCGCGGAGCAGGCCGGCTGATGCGTTTCTTCGAGGACATCAAGGTCGGGATGCGGCGCGAGGTGGGATCGTTCACCTTCACCGCCGACGCCATCAAGAAATTCGCGCGGCAGTTCGATCCGCAGCGCTTTCACCTCGACGAGGAAGAGGGTCGCAAGTCGCTGTTCGGCGGGCTGGCGGCCTCGGGCTGGCATGTCGGATCGGTCTGCATGAAGCTGATGGTGGCCGACGGCCAGCGCCTGGCAAAGGAGGCCATCGCGCGCGGCGAGAAGGTCGCGGTGTGGGGGCCGTCGCCGGGGTTTCGCGAATTGCGCTGGATCAAGCCGGTGCTGGCCGGCGATACCATCAGCTTTGCCACCGAGGTCGAAACGCTGCGGACATCCGGGAAGCGCCCCGAATGGGGCATCCTGCAGGCCCGCAACACCGGCACCAACCAGCGCGGCGAACTGGTGTTTTCCTATCTGGCGACGGCCTTCGTGCCGCGGCGTAACGCCGGTTCGTGAACCGCGCCGCCGCTGCGCGCTAACGCATTTTGAACCTTCTGCCTGTCATGGTGATTTCGGGGACAGATAGCAGGGGACGGCCATGGCAGACCGCAGCGGCTTGAAATTTGTGGGCTTTATCTTCGCAACCGTGACGCTGGCGGTGATGCTGACCGCCGTGATGGTGGTAAAAAGCTATGCCGACGGCGTCTATTCGCTCGATCATGCGGTGATCGCCAGCGAATAGGTCAGGGTTCGCTAACCATAGCGATCGAATCACCCGGAAAATCTCGCGAAAAAATCAGCGGTTCCAGACCAGCGCCAGCACCACCACAGCCAATACCAGCAGGCCGATAAACCGGATCATGATGATCCCCATTCCCGACGGTGGATTCCGCAGCGGGATGGGGTCGGTGCTGTCAGGCCGGATGCTTTGCATGAAGATGGATCCCCGAATCGCCGCGGTGTGACGGCGCCTGCTCTTGGTCGCAGCGGGGACTTGGGAAGTTCAAATCCGGTTTCGCCATTCCGGGTCTGGTCGTTCGGACCATCCCGGAATGACCGTGCCTGGAAACGTCAGCCGTTGCGGAGGCCGTCCGCGGCGCGTTTCCATTGCGTGACGTTGTCGGCGATCATGCGCGTCGACTTCATGGCGGCCTGGCTGAGCTGGGCATAGCCGGAAATCTCGCGCTGCACCCGCTGGCCTTCGGCGTGCAGGAGGTCGCGCAGGCCTTCGAGTTCGGCAATCAGCTTCTCGATTTCGGCGAGCGAGGTTCCGGCGACGCGCTGGATCAGCGAGTTGACGCTGTTGACGGTGGCCTCGGCGCTCGGCTCCAGCGGCGTCTCGATGTTCGGCGCCAGCGAGACCGGCCGGCGCAGATAAGCGATATCGTTGCGGACGAATTCGCGGATGCCGGCCTCGACCTCCGAGACCGCGGCGAGGTCACTGTCGTTACTCTCCACTTCAGTCGACTCGATTTTTTCAGAACGAATGGCAGTCATCGGCTGTTCCCCTGTTTCGCGTTGAGCGAGCGGATGTCCCCCGCACGACGAAATCAACGGTGCCATCTGGGCCGCCGATTTTGACCGGATCGCGGCCAATATGCGGCAATGCGCGATCTTTATGGGGAATCAACGGGATGACACAAGCATCGCCACCGCGGGGCTTTACCTGAACCCGCCGGCTATCACGCGAGCTTCGGCAGATGGATCGGGTGCCCGAGCGCCTGCTCGACCAGGTCGAAGGTATCCAGCAAAACGCGGATGTTGAGCAGCCGGCCAGCCCTGAATTGCGCGAAGTGGGCGAGCCGCAGGCTGATCGGCTTGCTCGACTCCAGCGCGGTCAGCGAATAGCGCAGCATCGAGGCCGCCGAATCCACCCCCAGCATGATCGATTCGCGGTCGAAGCGATGGACCCGGACGTTGTCGGCGATCTGCCGGATCACTTCGAGCACGGCTTCCTTGCCGCGGCGCGCGCCGAGAAACGGAAACATGTCGATCGGACCGTAGATCGCCCAGTCGACATCCTCGTCGATCAAGGCTTCGATATCTTCGCGCTGGCGCTCGTTGATGGCGCGATGGATCGCGCGCGAAAAACCCCAGAGGCTGTGCTCCGTCATGATGTGTGCTTCCTGAACTGGATGGCGGATCAGCAAACGGCCTGATCGGCGTCATTGGCGACACCGTGCCGGAATGCTGCACGCGGGTATTTGAAGCTTCAACTAATTGGAACCGGGCCCAAACGCAATCTGCATTTTTGCATTGCACGGATGCGAGGCGCGACTTGAGTTACTTATCTTGTTAAGTATCCCGGCGGCCCGCCGGCTCCCGTTCGATGGCGATCTCGGCGTCGCGGGCCGCCATCACGACAAACAGCAAGGCGCCGCCGAGCCCGCCGATGATGGCCC
Source organism: uncultured Alphaproteobacteria bacterium (assembly GCA_963774685.1). Classification (GTDB taxonomy): domain Bacteria; phylum Pseudomonadota; class Alphaproteobacteria; order Rhizobiales; family Xanthobacteraceae; genus Bradyrhizobium. Next base: position 66,480 of record CAVZFU010000001.1, read on the forward strand.
CCGCCGGCATGAAGCTCAGGAACACCAGCATGCCGCTATAGCCTTCAAAACTCGTGGTTTTGAAGATCGTGATCCAGGCCAGGCCAACCCCGATGCCGAGCGCGGCGCCGCCGAGCGCGCCCAGCATCAGACCCAGCAGCCCCAGCAACGCGATTTTCATGGCCGTGTGTTCGCCCGTCGAGATCCGCATCAACCCGTGATGGGTCGCGGCAGGCGGCCGAAAGGTTCAACGGTTTTTCGTCATTCCGGGGCGAAGCGAAGCATCGCGCCCGGAATCCGGGGATTCGCCGCTGTGCAATCCAGGTTCGCGTCTTCGATGCCTACCGCCGCATCGCGCCGCGCACGCTGGCGGCAAAGGCCTCGGTCAGGTCATGGCCGAGCACCTGCTGGACGAAATCGAACGAATCGAAAAACGAGCGGTGTTCGAGGATGCGTCCGTCGCGCAAGGTGAAGAATTCCGCGACCTCGAGATGCACGACGCGGTCGTCACTGCGCTTGCGCAAGGAGACGAACTGGGTGGTCGCGACCTTGTCGCCGTCGACCGCCAAAAACTTGATTTCATATTTCCGGTTCGAATAGCGCTTCTGCTGGGTCCGGATCGCTTCGGCGACCCAGTCCTTGCCGTGCTGGTGGCCGAGATGGGGAAACAGTTCGACCGGCGCGTGCGTGATGGTGTCGAACTCGTCATCGCAACAGGCCTGCGCGGCGGCGATGTCGCCGGCGTAAAACGCATCGAGAAAGTTCAGCACACGCCGCCGAGCAAGGCTCTCGACCATGGTGTTCTCCGCCGGAGTTTAGCCCGACTCGCGTGCCGCCAGTGTGCAGGGAAACCAACAGGTCTCCTAGCAATCTTTAGTTGCATTCTGGCGGATTGCCTACTTTTCCCGCAGGCCGCGCAAACATCTGGCAACCCGCAAGGGTGCCCGATCGGAGAGCGCCGCCGCGCCTGAAACCGCCGTCAGCTCTTCCTGCTGTTGGGGCTCTGGCCGGCCGGGGTCTTGCCCGAGGCGAACGGCGAGGGCGCCGCGCCGCCTTTCTTGATGTTCTTGTCGGCCTTCGGTTTCTTCTTTTCCTTGTTGCTGCGCATCTGACCCTTGGCCATCACGTTCTCCCTCGCGCCCCGTTGAAAGGTTTGGCGCGATGCGAGACTAGCAAGTCCGCGGATGTTTGTATGCAGACGACCGTCGGCGCTTCGATGGCCAACGAGCGGCCTTGAACGCACCGAGCGGCTGCTTAACTCAGCCGGCGATGGAACCGGATCGATCGCTGCCGATTATCTGATCACGTCACATCGCCAGGCCACCAGAGGACATCAGCCATGAAAATGCTTCCCACCTTGCTCGCCGCCGCAGCGTTGACGCTGGTGGCGAATGCAGCCGAGGCCAAGGGCTGCCTGAAGGGCGCCGCGGTCGGCGGCGTCGCCGGCCACTATGCCGGCCATCACGGCGTGCTCGGCGCCATCGCCGGCTGCGCCTACGGCCACCACCACGCCAAGGAACAGGCGCGGCAACCGCAGGACCAGCCGCCGGCGGGGCAGGAGAAGATATGAGGCGGTCGTTCCGGCGTTCGTCGGGCCGTGCTTGTCGTCTCGACGATGACGATGTTTCTGCGGCACCACTCACCCCTTGCGAACAGCGAGTCGTCTGGGGTGATGAGCGGTTCAGCGATCTCTCGACAGACCGTCACTCCCTCACCCGGATCGCATCTGCGGGGACGACGTTGGGGTGAGGGGCTCCGAGCATTCGGTCCCGCGGCGAGTTCCGTCACCCGAGCATTTCGCGATCGCTCCGTCTCCGACCATCTTCCCGAAGCGAGGCGAGGTTACAACGCGTCGTCCGCATTAAACACAACTCCGCATTCTCGCGGCGCAATGCGCCCGAGCTTTGCCGGAAAATTCCTTGCCCTCCGATCAGAGGGCGCAGGGAATGCCGGGCGCCCAATGCGCCCGCAGCCTGGCAGGGCAGAAAAAACAAGCCATGCCAGTAACAGTCACCACGGTCACACCGGAAATCACCCGGCATTCCCCGCGCAATGGTTTTACGGTTTCCTTCGTGCTCTCCCCGGTGACCGGGCTTTCTTGCCACCGTCGCTCAGCGGATAACTTCCGCCAACTTGACACCAGCGTCGGGGTGTCAGGACCACACGACTTCGCCGTCCGCAAGATGCAGCGCCTCGTCAGCGCGCCGCCCGCGTCCACCGCATCCCGCCCCGCGTCCGTGACGATCGCGAGCCGCCCCTCTAGTGGGACGGGACGGAGTAGATATAAACTGATTTGGGTGTTCTGAAAATCAGAATATTTTTGCGAAAGGGGCTTGACGGGCAGGTTACCGGCCTGCGAGTTGATTTGCCCGTCGGGTAGTCACACATCCGTCATTCCGGGGCGATGCGAAGCATCAATCCTTGATCCGAGACGCCGTTCAGGCCCGATCGCGTTGCTACCTTCTGTACACTCTCAGATGAGTTAACGGCTGCTGCCACTCATCTGCGCTTCTCAGAGCTTGATCGCGAAGTTGAACAGGTCACGCCGATCCTGCCGCATCGAGCTCAAGCTAAAGCGCGTGATGCGGATCGCTTCGACCAAAGATGAGCCCTCAGACTCTTTCAAATCGCCTTCGCAATTGCTCCACACGTTCATGAAGACTCCGCCTGTTTAGCGTCGGAGATCGAGCAGGCTGATGTTCGTCTCGGTACCAAGAATCTGGATGATTACAGCTTCGATTCCATCCCGCGTGGCACTGCGTCTTAGACGGTCAATCTTGAGTGCCGCTTGGACTACCTAATGCTTTCTCAATTACGACGCAGATCTTGGAGCGGCTTGCTGGCCAACCGTCGCAGAATATCATCCTACCTGGTCGGTCGGATGACCTTTAGTTTGGTTGCAAAGCTTGAACTGGCAGACTTTTTCAAGCTCGCTACGCATTCGCTTGGGCGCGCCGTGACAAGCCGCTGTTCCGAACTTGTCTATCTTAGATCTCCACGATTTTGGCACAGGCCGATAAGTCAGCATTTGTTGAGCGGTGATCTTACGATGAATCGCAATACGTGCATTAGCCCAAGCGCTGACCGCGAAACTCGTCGAGGCCGCCTTGTGCGAGTTCTCTCAAGGCGGTCGGATTTCGACAGTCGACGTTATGGCGCCGCAGTTCCGAACTTGCTTGACATCGCTAGCCGAGCTTTTGCCTACCTCTTCTTCCACCCACCCCGATGCCCCGGCGCACCACCCGTTGAGCGCGGGGCCGGCCCGAATTCGGGGCCGGACTGGCGCGAGTCGGTGGGCTGGAAGATTCGGCTCTCGGGGCCGATGTCGTCGCGCGGAGGTGTGCGCTCACCAAGCGCGTGGGTCTTTTTAACGAAGCCTTGGTTGCACCTGTTGGGACGGGTTCGTGGTGATTTCGGGCGGTACGTAGGTGAAGCCCGATCGGCCGCCGAGTCTTGGTTGAGTGTCTTGTGATCGGTTGACGGGCGGTTTGTTGTCGTCCTGGATCGTTCCGGTGCCCATTACGGCCGTCCCGTTGTCTGGATCCCTGCTTCTTACGCCGCCGTTTTGTGCGAGCGCGAAAGTTGACGAGAGCGTGAGAACTGAGGCTAACGCCAGTGTCGCAGTTTTCATGGGTTTCCCTTTCCCGGCTGGACTCGGGAAAACCCTCCGATCTGGCGATTGTTCCAAAACGTCCGCTGCGCGCTACCTCTTCTTCCATCCGCCGCGATGCCCCGGTGCCCCGCCGGTGGAGCGCGGGGCGGGGCCGAATTCGGGGCCGGACTGGCGCGAGTCGGTGGGCTGGAAGATGCGGCTCTCGGGGCCGATGTCGTCGAGCGCGAGGCTTGCGCGGTTTGGAGCGATCGGGGCGGTAGGGCAGGGATTCCGGGCCGTGCATTTCGTCGAGGTGGGGTTTGTGGACGCGGGAGGTTGCGCTGGCACCGCCCGTGGATCGCCCCCCTCCCTGACCCTCCCCCCGCTGGGGGGAGGGAATAGAGGCGCCGGAGCGAGGGGAGGGTGAAGCGACGCGCGGTGTATTGTTGCCGCGCTTCTTCAGCGAGCCTGCCGGCAAATTCGCGGACTCGCCGTATTTCTTCATCCCGGCATAGGCGCCGGCCTTGCCTTGCACCACGCGCTGCTTGGCGGTGGGGTCGTCGACCACCGCGAGTTCGGTGGCGCGCAGGCGCTTGACTTCGTCGCGCAGGCGCGCGGCTTCCTCGAAATTCAGATCGGCGGCGGCTTCGCGCATCCGGGTTTCCAGGTCGTTCAGCACGGTCTCGAAATTGTGCCCGATCGAGATGACGTCGTCGGCCATGCCGCCGTCGCCGATCTCCACCAGCACATGGTCGCGCTCGTAGACGCTGTTCATGATGTCGCCGATGGATTTCTTGATGCTCTCCGGCGTGATGTTGTTGGCGGTGTTGTATTCGACCTGCTTCTCGCGGCGGCGATCGGTCTCGGCGATGGCGCGCTCCATCGATCCGGTGATCTGGTCGGCATAGAGGATCACCTTGCCGTCGACATTGCGCGCGGCGCGGCCGATGGTCTGGATCAGCGAGGTCTCGCTGCGCAAAAAGCCTTCCTTGTCGGCGTCGAGGATCGCCACCAGCGCGCATTCGGGAATGTCGAGGCCCTCGCGCAAGAGATTGATGCCGACCAGCGCGTCGAACGCGCCGAGCCTGAGGTCGCGGATGATCTCGATGCGCTCGATGGTGTCGATGTCGGAGTGCATGTAGCGCACGCGAATGCCCTGCTCGTGCAGGTATTCGGTGAGGTCTTCCGCCATCCGCTTGGTCAGCACCGTGATCAGGCTGCGATAGCCGGCCTGCGCGGTGGCGCGGACCTCGCCGACGAGGTCGTCCACTTGCGTGCGCGCCGGGCGGATATTGACCGGCGGATCGATCAGGCCGGTGGGACGGATCACCTGCTCGACGAACACGCCGCCGGAACTCGTTGAGCTCCCACGCCGACGGGGTGGCCGAGACCGCGACCGATTGCGGGCGCATCATGTCCCATTCCTCGAACCGCAAGGGACGGTTGTCCATGCAGGAGGGCAGGCGGAAGCCGTATTCGGCCAGCGTCGCCTTGCGGCGGAAGTCGCCTTTGAACATGCCGCCAATCTGGGGGACCGTGACATGGCTTTCGTCGGCAAACACCAGCGCGTTGTCGGGGACATATTCGAACAAGGTCGGCGGCGGCTCGCCGGGGCGGCGTCCGGTCAGGTAGCGCGAATAGTTCTCGATGCCGGCGCAGCTTCCGGTGGCTTCCATCATTTCGAGATCGAAGGTGGTGCGCTGCTCCAGCCGCTGCGCTTCCAGGAGGCGCCCCTGGTTGTTGAGCTGGTCGAGGCGCAGCTTCAGTTCGGACTTGATCGACTTGATCGCCTGCACCAGCGTCGGCCGCGGCGTCACGTAGTGCGAGTTGGCGTAGATCTTGATGAATTCGAGCTCGTCCTGCTTGTGGCCGGTGAGCGGATCGAACTCCTCGATATTCTCCACGGTGTCGCCGAACAGGTTGACGCGCCAGGCGCGGTCTTCGTAGTGCGCCGGGAAAATGTCGATGACGTCGCCGCGGATGCGGAAGGTGCCGCGGGTAAAATCGGCCTGGGTGCGCTTGTACTGCAGCGCGACGAGATCGGCGATCAACTGCCGCTGGTCGATGCGCTCGCCCTTCTTCAGCGCAAACGTCATCGCGGTATAGGTCTCGACCGAGCCGATACCGTAGATGCACGACACCGAGGCTACGATGATGACGTCGTCGCGCTCCAAGAGCGCCCGCGTCGCCGAGTGGCGCATGCGGTCGATCTGTTCGTTGATCGAGGAATCCTTTTCGATGTAGGTGTCGGTGCGCGGCACATAGGCTTCGGGCTGGTAGTAGTCGTAGTAGGAGACGAAATATTCCACCGCATTGTCGGGGAAGAAGCTCTTGAACTCGCCATAGAGCTGTGCGGCCAGCGTCTTGTTCGGCGCCAGGATCAGCGCGGGGCGTTGCGTCGCCTCGATCACCTTGGCCATGGTGTAGGTCTTGCCGCTTCCGGTGACGCCGAGCAGCACCTGGGTGCGGTCGTGGCGCTGGATGCCCTCGACCAGTTCGGCGATCGCGGTCGGCTGGTCGCCCTTCGGCTCGTATTCGGACTTGATGACGAAGCGCACGCCGCCTTCGGATTTCTCCGGGCGCGGCGGACGATGCGGCGTCCAGATCTTGACCTGGCCGTCCTCGCCCTTGAATTCAGGCCGGCCGTCGCGGATCAGCGCGTCCAGTGCATCGGCGGTGGCGGCAACCCCAAGCAATTCCATCTTGTTGCGCGGCGGCCGCGCCAGCGCGGCGGCGTCTTCCTCCTCGGTGGTGAAGCCGAGTTGTTTTGCCAGTTCCGGATCGAGCGTGGGAATGGGAGCTGACGGTGCCGTAGTTGGCCGGCGCGAATTCGCGTTGCGGGGATTCGTCGAAGCCGGGACTCGCGGAGAGACCCCCTCCCTGACCCTCCCCCGCAAGCGGGAGAGGGGACGCAGGTTGCGCGTCCGCGGAATACCGTAGATGCACGACACTGAAGCCACGATGATGACGTCGTCGCGCTCCAAGCAGCGCCCGCGTCGCCGAGTGGCGCATGCGGTCGATCTGCTCGTTGATCGAGGAATCCTTCTCGATGTAGGTGTCGGTGCGCGGCACATAGGCTTCGGGCTGGTAGTAGTCGTAGTAGGAGACGAAATATTCCACCGCATTGTCGGGGAAGAAGCTCTTGAACTCGCCATAGAGCTGCGCGGCCAGCGTCTTGTTCGGCGCCAGGATCAGCGCGGGGCGTTGCGTCGCCTCGATCACCTTGGCCATGGTGTAGGTCTTGCCGCTTCCGGTGACGCCGAGCAGCACCTGGGTGCGGTCGTGGCGCTGGATGCCCTCGACCAGTTCGGCGATCGCGGTCGGCTGGTCGCCCTTCGGCTCGTATTCGGACTTGATGACGAAGCGCACGCCGCCTTCGGATTTCTCCGGGCGCGGCGGGCGATGCGGCGTCCAGATCTTGACCTGGCCGTCCTCGCCCTTGAATTCAGGCCGGCCGTCGCGGATCAGCGCGTCCAGCGCGTCGGCGGTGGCGGCAACCCCAAGCGATTCCATCTTGTTGCGCGGCGGCCGCGCCAGCGCGGCGGCGTCTTCCTCCTCGGTGGTGAAGCCGAGCTGTTTTGCCAGTTCCGGATCGAGCGTGGGAATGGGAGCTGACGTGCCGTAGTTGGCCGGCGCGAATTCGCGTTGCGGGGATTCGTCGAAGCCTCTCTGCGGGGGCTCCCCTCCCCTCCCTCCGCGAAGCGGCGGGGAGGGGTCGGGGGTGGGGGGTGCTCTCCGCAAACTCGCTGCGAGCGGTGCGTGCGGAGAGACCCCCCACCCCCGACCCCTCCCCACCACGCGCGTTGCGCGCGGGGGGAGGGGAGGAAGAAGCATCATCGCGTTGCGCTGAGCCCTCGCCCGCTTGCGGGGGAGGGTTGGGTGGGGCGATCCACGGGCGGTGTCGCGCGAAGCATCCCGTCTTCGCGACATCGTCCTTCGTGCCCCTGGTCGAGGCCCGCGCGCGATGGGCGGCGGCTTCGCCGCCAGAGCGGCGGTCCCAGGAATTATCCGGCGGCGGCTGCAGGCCGGCATTTTTCTCCCTCCCCCCTTGTGGGGTCGAGACGAGCGAAGCTCGCTCTCTAGGGTTGGGGAGAGGGGTGCTTTCTTTCGCGTCGCGCGCGCCGGTCGTCGACCCGACTCCGGCCTCGCCGCGGTTGATGGCGGGATTGAGCAGTTCCGCCAGCGCAGAGCCCGATCGGCTGCACGTCGGGACGATGGGCCTTGGATTTCGGGGCCCTGGATTTCGGGGTTTTGACCGGCTTTTTGGAACGGTCTGGATTTTTCGCCATGGGGCGAATATGGGATGAGTCCGGCCGACATAAAAGGGCAAACAGCCGGCGCGACGGAACGCGGTTCGGATGCGCGGCCGGACCGTTTCCTTTGGCAAAAAGGAGAAAGCCGATGGCCGATGGCAAAGACCCGCTGGTGCTCGATCTCGTCGAATGGATCGCCCGCGAGCCCCGGCTCTATGCCGAGGTGATCGAGAGCTGGCGCACCTCGTGCCCGCGGCTGACGATCTGGGAAGATGCGGTCGATCGCGGCTACGTCACGCGCCAGTCGGTCGCCGGCGAAGCGCGCGTGGCGGTCACCGCCAGCGGCGAAAAATTCCTGCGCGACAACGGCCGCCTTTTCCCTTCTCCCGCAAGGGGAGAAGGAACAAAGCCCGCATCACTTTTGCGCGCCTCCGGCGGCAATGCCATTGACTCGCCCTGAGGTTATGGCGACATTCATGCATCCGCATCCATTTTGCGATGCACGCTTATTCACATCAGGAACGCTGCCATGATCGACCTTCATTACTGGTCCACGCCGAACGGCCACAAGATCACGATGTTTCTCGAGGAGACCGGGCTCAAGTACAAGATGTTCCCGGTCAACATCGGCAAGGGCGACCAGTTCAAGCCGGAATTTCTGGCGGTAGCGCCCAACAACCGCATTCCCGCGATGGTCGATCACGAGCCGAAGGGCGGCGGCAAGCCGATCTCGATCTTCGAGTCCGGCGCGATGCTGCTGTATCTCGCCGAGAAGACCGGCAAGTTCCTGCCCGCCGACATCTACGGCCGCTACGACGTGATCCAGTGGACGTTCTGGCAGATGGGCGGGCTCGGGCCGATGGCCGGGCAGAACCATCATTTCTCGAACTACGCCCAGGAAAAAATCAAATACGCCATCGACCGCTACGTGAACGAGACCAACCGGCTCTACGGCGTGCTCAACAAGCGGCTGTCGGATCGCGAATTCATCGGCGGCGACTATTCGATCGCCGACATGGCGAGCTATCCCTGGATCGTGCCCTACAAGAACCAGAGCCAGAACATCGACGACTTCCCGCATCTCAAGCGCTGGCTCGAGACCATCCGCGAACGGCCCGCCACGGTGCGCGCCTACGCCAAGGCCAAGGAAGTCAACCCGAACTTCGGCCAGCCCGCGATCCGCACCGAAGAAGAGCGCAAGCTGTTGTTCGGCCAGACCGCGGCGGTGGTGAAGTAGGTCGGATCGCTTCGGTCGCGTCAACATTCGACGTCATGTCGCGAAGGCGGGCTATCCAGTAAACGCGGGCGTTACGGCCACTCCAACGTTTTCGGCGTACTGGATGCCCTGCAAACGCGAAGCACGCGGCTAACTCCGCCATTGCGAGCGAAGCGAAGCGGTGCAATCTGAGCCGTGAACGAAGTTAGATTGCTTCGCGCTTCGGTCTCGCGACGACGGCGTGGAGTTCTAGGCTGCGGGATTATTCGAAACCTGCGCCGCCATCTTCCGCAGGCAATCCCGGCACAGGCAATCGCTGCCATCGGCCGGCATCGGCAGCCGCGCGGTTTCCTCCGCGCACCAGCAGGGTCCCGACAGGCTGCAGGTGAATTCTGTTCCGCAGCCGGAACAGGAAAGGCGCCGCGAAGGCGGGCTTTCTAAACGATTTGTCATGAATCGAGTCAAATCCTGGCCGCTATTTTCATGTCGGGTTCATGCCGGACGGCGTTATGATCCCGGCGTAAGCGCAAGATAGGTCCAAGCCGCCTTAAAGGGAACTCCGATGGCCCGCGATTCGCAAGCCGCGTTGGTCGCGCTCAATCGCTTCGGTTTCGGCGCGCGCGGCGGCGCATCGGGCGACTTCATCGACGCGGCGTCCGACCCGCGCGGCTTCGTCAAGGCCGAACTCGATCGTCGGAACGGCGTGCTGCTCGAGGTCCCCGGATTGTTGCCGACGCCGGCTTTGGGCGAGGCCGTGTTCGCCTATCAGCTCGAGGTCAAGCAGGCGCGCGCGGCCGCGGCGAAGGCCGGCATACCGCCGCCCGCGGAGGACGCCAAGCCGCAAAAGCGCGGGCTCTCGCTCAACATGGCGATGAACATGGCGGAGACTGCGCCCGCGGCAAAGCTTGCGGAAAACGCCAATCCGGCGATGGCCGCGGCCGGTACCATGCAGCCTGACGCCATGCAGCCCAACGCTGCTGCGAAGCCCGCGCCGCAGCCGCTCAACGTCATTCAGAAAACTTTCCGGGCCGAAGCGCTGGCGCGGTTTCAACGCGCCATGATCGCCGATTGCGGATTCGCCGAGCGGCTGGTGGTGTTCTGGTCCAATCATTTCTGCGTTTCGGCCAACAAAGGCCAGTTGGGCCGGATGTGGGCCGGCTCGTTCGAGCGCGAGGCGATCCGGCCCTATGTGCTGGGACGTTTCGGCGACATGTTAAAGGCAGTGGAACAGCATCCGGCGATGCTGTTCTTTCTCGATAACCAGCAATCGCTCGGGCCGGACTCCCGCGCCGGGCAAAATCGCAAGCGCGGGCTGAATGAAAATCTCGCGCGCGAGATCATGGAGCTGCACACGCTCGGCGTCGGCAGCGGCTACTCGCAGGACGACGTCACCTCGCTGGCGCGCATCATCACCGGCTGGACCTTTGCCGGACGCGAAGGAAAACTCGGCCAGCCCGGCAGCTTCGTCTTCAACGCCAATGCGCATCAGCCGGGCCCGCAACGGCTGCTCGGCAAGATCTACGAGAGCAACGGCGTCGCCCAGGGCGAGGCGGCGCTGGCGGATATCGCGCGCCATCCCGCCACCGCGAAATTCATCGCCACCAAATTCGCGCGTCACTTCGTGGCCGACGATCCGCCGCCGGCGCTGGTGGCGCGGCTGCGGGACGTGTTCGTCAAATCCGACGGCGACCTCAAGGCGCTGGCGACGGCGCTGGTGGACTCCAACGAAGCCTGGCAGGCGCCGCTGAGCAAGATGCGCAGCCCTTACGAATTTTTGATCGCGACCGACCGGCTGCTGGCGCGAATCCCGGAAGATCCCGGCCGCTATCTCGGCGGCCTGAACGTGCTGGGACAGCCGCTGTGGTCGCCGGCCGGGCCGAACGGATTCCCCGATACCAACGCCGCCTGGGCCGCGCCCGAGGGCATGAAGCTGCGGCTCGACATCGCGGCGCAGATATCCTCGCGTCTCGCCGACAGTATCGATCCGCGCGACCTGCTCGAACTGGTCGCGGCCGACGCCGCGTCATCCGAAACCCGGCACACCGTGGAGCGGGCCGAGACGCGGCAACAGGCGCTGGCGCTGCTGTTGATGTCGCCGGAATTCCAGAGGAGATGACACCAATGGAAACGAGAATGGAGTGCTGCGAAAGCCGGACATCGCTTGCGACCAGCCGCCGCGCGCTCTTGTTGGGCGGCGCGTCGTTTGCGGCCTGGGCCTACTTGCCGAAATTCGCACGCGCCGCCGACGGCCGCGATCCGCGGCTGATCGTGGTGATCCTGCGCGGCGCGCTCGACGGCCTCGCCACGGTCGCACCGACCGGCGATCCTGACTACGCCGGCCTGCATGGTTCGATCGCGCTGAGCCCCGGACGGTCCGCACCCGGCGGTGATGCTCGATTCATTCTTCGCGCTGCATCCCTCGATGCCGGAATTCGCGCGGATGTATCGCGAGAAACATGCCGCCGTTATCCATGCGGTGTCGACGCCGTATCGCGACCGTTCGCATTTCGATGGCCAGGACGTGCTCGAAAGCGGCTATGCCGGGCCCGGCCGGGTGCAGTCCGGCTGGCTCAACCGGACGCTGGGAGCGTTGCCGCGCGGCGAGCGCGTGATGAGCGGCCTTGCCGTCGGTCCGACCACGCCTTTGGTGTTGCGCGGGCCGGCGCCGACGGTCGGATGGGCGCCCGTCACGGTGCCGCAGGCCGCCGACGATACCGCCACACGGCTGCTCGAACTCTACAGCCATCGCGATCCGGCGCTGGCAACCGCGCTGACGCAGGGCTTGAAACTCGACAAGACCGCGCAGGGCGACGACATGAAGCCGAAGCCCGGCACCAACAATATCGGCGCGATGCGGCTGGTGGCGCGGGGTGCGGCCAAGCTGATGTCGGCCGATGACGGCCCGCGCATCGCGGCACTCGCGTTCGACGGCTGGGATACCCATGCCAATGAAGGCGGCCCGGTCGGCCGCCTGGCGCAGTTATTGTCGGGCCTCGACGGCGCGCTCGCCGAATTCGAGAGCGGTCTCGGCGAGCGCTGGCGCGATACTGTCGTGGTGGTCGCCACCGAATTCGGCCGCACCGCGCGCATCAACGGCACCGAGGGCACCGATCACGGCACCGGCACCATCGCGCTGCTCGCCGGAGGCGCGGTCAAAGGCGGCCGGGTGATTGCGGATTGGCCGGGGCTGAAACCCGCCAGTCTGTACGAAGGCCGCGATCTCGCGCCGACCACCGACCTGCGCGCCGTCATCAAGGGCGTGCTGCACGACCATCTCGGCCTCAACGAGCGCGTGCTGGCCGAGACCGTGTTTCCCGACAGCGCCGCGGTGAAGCCGGCAAAGGGATTGCTGGGGTGATTTGTTTTTCCCTCTCCCCGCGAAGAGCGGGGAGAGGGAGAAGATCTACTTCTTCGTGATCTTGTCGATCTCCGCGATCTCGTCCGCGCTCAGCGTCCAGCCGATCGCCTTGACGTTCTGCTCGACCTGCTCGACGCGGGTGGCGCCGGCGATCACGCTCGATACTTGCGGCCGAGACAGCAGCCACGCGAACGCGAGCTCCAGCATGGTGTGGCCGCGCGCCTGCGCGAACGCCTGCAGCTTCTCGACGATGTCCTCGTTGCGCGGCGTGACGTAGCGATCGCGCAACCCCGGCGCCTTGCCGAAGCGGGTGTCTTCCGGCGCCGCCGCGCCGCGCTTGTATTTGCCGGTCAACAATCCGCTGGCGAGCGGGAAGAACGGCAGCAGGCCCAGTTGGTATTCCTGCGCCGCCGGCAGCAGATCCTTTTCGATGTCGCGCACCACCAGGCTGTATTCGTCCTGGCACGACACGAACCGGCTGACATTGATGGCGCGTGCCGTGAGTTCGGCTTCGGCGATGCGCCATGCCGGGAAATTGGAATTGCCGATGTAGCGCACCTTGCCTTGCCGGATCAGGTCGTCGAGCGTCCGCAAGGTTTCCTCGATCGGCGTCAGGGGATCGTAGTCGTGCTGCTGGTACAGGTCGATGTAGTCGGTCTTCAATCGCTTTAGACTCGCCTCGACCGCGGACATGATGTAGCGCCGCGAGGCGCCCTGCCTGGTGCCGTCGGTGCTCATCGGCTTGGAATATTTGGTCGCCAGCACGATGTCCTTGCGCCGGTCGCCGAGCACCTGGCCGAGCACGGTCTCCGAGCCGCCCATGCCGGCGTAGATGTCGGCGGTGTCGAACAGCGTGACGCCGAGGTCGATCGCCTTGTGGATCACCTTGCGCGAGGTCTCGAGGTCGGTGCGCTGGCCGAAATTATTGCAGCCGAGGCCGACGGCGGAGACACGCAGGCCGGAGCCGCCGAGATTGCGAATTTGCATGATCGATGCTCTGATTTCGTGAAGGAGTGCATGAGGAAGTGCGGACGGGATCGTATTGTGACTTGCCGGCCTCAAAGCCGCAAGGCAGCCGTCGTCATGCGCCGTACCGGTTTTTCGCAAGCCCGCGTAATCGTCTAGCGATCGGCGGCCATGTCGTAGGCGACGGCCTCGTGCTGTCGCCGAGCGCGTGATGGACCACGCCGCCGCTATACTCAACGCAACCGGCGGCGTTACAAAAAGATGCGGCCCCGGTCAGACGCGGCGACTGACGGGGACCGCTGGGGCGCGTGATCGATGACGGGGGGCCTGATCAGACGCGAGCGGAACCTAACCCGGCTTTGTTACGACCCCGTGACAGGTAAACTTATCCACAGGCCGGCAAGGTCGGCGCGAAGCTTCCGGATGTGCGAAACGCACGAATTTAGAACAGCTTGCGATACACGAGAAATCCGGAGTGGGCTCCACCATTTGGTCGCATCGCGATCAGGGATCCGGCTATTCCGCGGCGCGCAAATGCCGGGCCAGGCGACGGTCATCGCCGCCGCGCAGCGACAGATAGTAGTCGGCGTTGGCGGGGTCGTCGCTATAGCGCACAAGGTCGGTCACCGGCGTATAGCTCAGCATTCGTCCGCCGTCCGGCAATGCCGTGCAGCTGAAACGAAATACCTGTCCGTTCGCGAGCTTGATACTAACCGGTGTCGAATCGCCGGCACGCATCATCTCGGTGCGACGCGCGATGAACGCGCTCAATTCTTCCTCCGGAAGTTCATAAGCGCCGGTATCGCGGCCGTGATACATCAGCGCGATGAAGGGCGGCTTGCTGTCGGCCATCTGGTCCGGCAGCGAGAAATAATCGCGGAAGGCGCGGTTGATGAATTCGGCGCGGGTATCCGGGTCCAGCAGCACGATGCCGATGTCGACCTGATCGAGCGCCGCCGCCAGCCGCTCCGCGGTCGCGTGATGTTTGCGCTCCCAGGCAAAGGCATCCATCAGTTTTTTTCGCAACAGGCCGGTAATGGCCGCGGTGCCGGCCGCAGTTACCGCCAGCATCGACAGCCGGACCAGGTCCGCAGTGTCGTAGCCGGGCGTTGCGCGGTGATCGAGGAAAAACACCGCGGCCGAAATCACCGCGATGACGGCGCTGGCCATGGCGGAGCCAAGGCCGCTGAGCGAACCGGCGAAAGCGACGATGCAAACCAGCAGCGGCGCGGGATTGGGGACGGTCAGGAAATGACGATCGACAAAGATGGCGATCAAAGCCGTCGCTGCCGCCAGGGCCGGACCGGAGATTTCGCGCCAGTTGAGCTGCATGCCTATTCTCGCTCGCCACGAGAGTAAGTGCCGCAGTCTGGCGCATGGTTGCGTCAGCGGCAGGTTTTCGTTCGCCGTTATTAACAGGTGGTTAATCGAACTTGTGCGGTTCTACGATTCTCGGCTCAAATGTTGCCGGTTTTTCCGTGAGCAGCGGCAGGCTGTCGTCGCCGCGCGTTCCCGTGGCGATCAGCAGGAACGTGGCCAGCAGGATCGCCACCGTCAGCGTCGCAGCAACAAGAACGACAGGTGTTTTCATCATTGTCCGATCGATGCAGATCATGGCGCGGTGACGCGCAAAAATGCCAATGGCCGGAAAAATAGTTCGGACTTATGCCGGTATCGGCATCGCCGTGGCGACCTTGATCGAAAGCACGGTGAGGGTCACGATCAGGCACAGCGACAACGAGCCGATCGCAAGCGAGGCTGCGACGGCGTCGGTTAGTCGGGACGAGGCGACTGGCGCGGATGGGCTAACAAAACCCGCGGCGCCCGGCGACCGTGTCATGGCCGATATCCTTTGGCCGATATTCTTCAATGCGCGGGCGAATCACCGCGACATCCGAAATTTTGCAGGAATCGCCGGCAATATTGGGGCGGCGTGCCCCCGAAAGTGGCTAAATGGCGGCGGAACCGGCGGTTATATCGGCGGTTCCCGACGTCTACGCGTCGGCCGCAATGTCGGCCGAATCTTCAACGGCGGTGTCGGGCCGCCAGTCCATGGAGACGAAACCAACGGTTCGTTCGACGCGCTGCAGCCACGCTCTGATCGCCGGGAATGTCGCGAGGTCGAAATCGCAGCGGTCGGCGAGGTGGGTATAACCGTAGAGCGCGATGTCCGCGACGGTGAGCTGGCCCGCCGCAAAATAGTCGTGGGTCTTGAGATGATTTTCCATCACCTGCAACGCGGCATAGCCGCGCTCCATCCAGTCTTCGAGCGCGTGGGTCTGCAGGTCGCGGCCGCCTTTGACCAGCGACAGCCAGAAATAGGCCGCACCGATGTTCGGCTCCAGCGCGTGCTGTTCGAAGAACATCCACTGCAGCGCCTCGGCGCGTTCGATCCGGCTTTCAGGCGCAAGCGAAGTGCCGATCGCGAGATACCAGAGAATGGCGTTGGATTCGGCGAGGTGGCGTCCCTCCGCGACTTCCAGCAGCGGCACCTGTCCGCTCGGATTCATCGCAAGGAAATCCGGCGTGCGGCTCTCGCCGCGCAGGATGTCGATCTCGATCGCGCGATAGGGGGCATCGAGCAAAGCCAGCGCCAGGCGGACCTTGTAGCTGTTGCCGGAGCGCTGCATTGAATAGAGTTTGTACATGCGAGATTTCGTTCCACGCGCCGTTGATACGATCATCGCTTCGCGACGCGGTCAAACAATGATGCCGATGCGGATGCCTCGCAAGGCCGGGTAGCTGGAAAAAGTCGAAAACCTCTGCCGCACTGCAACCGCGCAGCAGATTTTTCCAACACAACGGTACACATGGGATCACGCTGGTGCGATTCCTCGAGGAGGCGGCTGGCGGCCTGATCCGGCCCGGCCGCCCGCCGCGTCCTTGCCGGAAATAAGCCATTTGGTCGCAGAATTTTAGGAATGTTGCGCGAAAAACGGCGAACCACTTTCACGTCGGCGAAAGTTTGGGTGCATCGGGCCAACGTTCTTGCGATGCAGCGTGATGCGTCTTAGGGTGCGTCGATCCCATTAAAAAGAGTCGTGAATGCGCGAGTTCACGACGCCTGCAAGGAGATGACGATGCCGTTCCTGTCCGCTGCGCTCGACCGTGTGAAGCCGTCCGCGACCATCGCGGTCACGGATAAAGCACGCGCGCTCAAGGCGGCCGGCCGCAACGTCATCGGCCTCGGCGCCGGCGAACCCGATTTCGACACTCCCGCCAACATCAAGCTGGCGGCGATCCACGCCATCGAGGCCGGCAAGACCAAATATACCGATGTCGGCGGCATTCCCGAGCTGAAGGAGGCGATCGCCGCCAAGTTTCAGCGCGAGAACGGCCTGACCTACAAGCCGAACCAGATCATCGTCGGAACCGGCGGCAAGCAGGTGCTCTACAACGCACTGATGGCCACCATCAATCCGGGCGACGAGGTGATCATTCCGGCGCCCTATTGGGTGAGCTATCCGGAAATGGTGGCGCTGGCCGGCGGCGAGCCGGTGCCGGTGGTGTGCACGGCGGCTCATGGCTTCAAGCTGCAGCCCGAAGCGCTCGAAAAGGCGATCACGCCGAAGACCAAGTGGATCATCCTTTGCTCGCCGTCGAACCCGACCGGCGCGGCCTATTCGCGTGCCGAATTGAAGGCGATCACCGACGTGCTGGTGAAGCACCCCAACGTCTGGGTCATGACCGACGACATGTACGAGCACCTGGTCTATGACGACTTCGTGTTCGCGACGCCGGCGCAGGTCGAGCCGAAACTGTACGATCGCACGCTGACGGTGAACGGCGTGTCGAAGGCCTATTGCATGACCGGCTGGCGCATCGGCTACGCCGGCGGCCCGGCCGAGCTGATCAAGGCGATGGCGACGATCCAGTCGCAGTCGACGTCGAACCCTTCATCGATCTCGCAATGGGCGTCGGTCGAAGCGCTCAACGGCCCGCAGGACTTCATTCCGGTGAACAACAAGATGTTCAAGGAACGCCGCGATCTCGTGGTGTCGATGCTCAACCAGGCCAAGGGCATCGATTGTCCGCGGCCGCAGGGCGCGTTTTATGTCTACCCGTCCTGCGCGGGCACTATCGGCAAGAGTTCGCCGTCGGGCAAGATGATCGCCAACGACGAGGACTTCGTCACCGAACTGCTCGAGAACGAAGGCGTCGCGGTGGTGCAGGGTTCGGCGTTCGGGCTTGGACCGGCATTCCGCATCTCCTACGCGGCCAAGACGTCGGATCTCGAGGAAGCCTGCAAGCGCATCCAGCGGTTTTGTGGCAATTTGAGATAGTCAAATCACTTCTCAAATCACCTTGCCGTCGAACGTTTGATGTTTTGATGGCCGCTTCCCGAAAGCGCCTTGTTTTGAACAAGGCGCTTTCTTTCTGTCGCTCCGCCAACTTAATCCGTCACGCGGAGATCACAGACATGCGACTTTCAACCCTCACCGTTGCCGCAGGCGCGCTGGTAGCGTCGTTCGCGAGCGCCAATGCGCTGCCGCCGGTTCGCGCCGGTATCCTGCAATGCCAGGGCGGCCAGAATGTCGGCTTCGTCGTCGGCTCGGTGACCAGTTTCCAATGCGTATTCCAGAGCGAGGGTCACCGTCCCGATCTCTATATCGCGACCGTGCGCCGCTATGGCGTCGATCTCGGCTTCACCGAGCAGACCCGTTTTTCCTGGGCGGTGAACGCGCCGGTGCGGCGGGTTGGACGCGGCGAACTCGCCGGCGACTATGGCGGCGTCGGCGCCAACGCGTCGGTCGGGGTCGGCTTCGGCGGCAATTTTCTGGTCGGCGGTCCGGCGAACGCCTACGCGCTGCAGCCGATCAGTGTGCAGGGCCAGACCGGGCTGAATGTTGCGGCCGGTATCGCCGATATCGATTTGCAGCCATACCGGCCGGCGGCTGGCGGCCGGTATCATCACCGGCGTCGCCATCGCGGTTGACCATCGTAACGTTAATAAAAGAGGCCCGCGGAAGCGGGCCTTTTGATTCGGCGGAAGTGCGGTGAAATCTGGCACCGCGGCCGATGTTGTGGCATAGAGAAGGCGGCGCCGGGGCTATGGCGCTTTCCTGGTTCTCTGCTCGCATCACATCCTTTCAGCCGGAGATTTCCCATGCGCCGCTTCGTCAACCTTGCCGGTGTCGCCGCCACCTTGCTGGTTGCCCTTTCCGCCGCCGCCAACGCGCAGCAGCCGATGCAGCGCGTGCAGATCGGCGTCCTCGAATGTCGCGGCGGCTCCAGCGTGGGCTTCATCGTCGGTTCGGTGACCAACCTCGGCTGCGTACTGCATGCCGACGGGATGCCGGACGATCGCTACGTCGCTACCATCCGCAAGGTGGGCGTCGATCTTGGCATCACCCAGGAATCGGCGCTGGCCTGGGGCGTGTTCGCGCCGTCGGCGCGGCTTGGGCCCGGCGGTCTGTCGGGCAATTATGCCGGCGCGCAGGGCAGCGCTTCGGTCGGCGTCGGTGTCGGCGGCAACGTGCTGGTCGGTGGTTCGGAGAATTCGATCGCGCTGCAGCCGCTCAGCGTCCAGGGCCAGGTCGGCCTCAACGTCGCGGCCGGGCTGGAAAGCCTGGAACTTCGGCCGGGAATGTAAAACGCTTCTCACCGAATTACTCGCCGCTCGGCGAGCCTCGCAGCGATGCCACGCGCGATTGCGGCTCCGAGCGCGCGGGATGACGTGCGGCGCCTGTCACACTGCGTCGCAGGATATTTTTCCCGCTTGCCAAAATCCCGGGACGGGCGGAGCATCCATCCGCCGACCCAATCAAGGGCCGAGCTCCAGATGAGGAGGCGGCGATGGGACCTGATGTCAGAAGTCCTCGCGGTCCACGGTGCATTGCACTGGTGGGCCCTTTCCAAAGCGGTAAAACCACACTTCTTGAAGCGATATTGGCGCGCACCGGCGCAATCCCGCGTGCCGGCAGCGTCGATGCCGGAACTTCGGTAGGCGACGCGACCCCCGAGGCCCGCCATCACAAGATGGGCGTCGGCCTGACCGCGGCCACGACCAGTTTCATGGGCGACAGCTATACCTTTATCGATTGCCCCGGCTCGGTGGAATTCGCGCACGACATGCGCGCTGCGGTCCCGGCGGTCGACGCCGCGGTGGTGGTCTGCGAGGCCGACGAGCGCAAGCTGCCGCAACTTCAGATTATCCTGCGCGAGCTCGAGGATCTCGGCATCCCGCGCTTTCTGTTTCTCAACAAGATCGACAAGGCCAACAAGCGCATCCGCGAGACGCTCGCGACCTTGCAGCCGGCATCGCGGATTCCGCTGGTGCTGCGGCAGATTCCGATCTGGAACGGCGATTTGATCGCGGGCTTCGTCGATCTGGCGCTGGAACGCGCCTTTGTCTATCGCGAACACAAGGCTTCCGAAGTCGTGGCGCTGGAAGGCGGCGATCTCGACCGCGAGAAGGAAGCCCGGTTCTCGATGCTGGAAAAGCTCGCCGATCATGACGACGCGCTGATGGAGCAATTGCTCGAGGACATCGCGCCGCCGCGCGATGCGGTGTTCGACGACCTCGCCCGCGAATTGCGCGAGGGTTTGATCTGTCCGGTGCTGCTCGGCTCGGCGCTGCGCGAAAACGGCGTGCTGCGCCTGATGAAGGCGCTGCGGCATGAATCGCCCGATGTCACCGCGACCGCAAAGCGTCTCGGTGCGTCCTCGAAAGGCGAGGCGCTGGCCTATGTGTTCAAGACCATGCATCTGCAGCACGGCGGCAAGCTGTCTCTGACGCGCGTGCTTGCCGGTCATCTCGACGACGGCGCCACGCTGCAATCCCAAAGCGGCGAGACCGGCCGGGTGTCCGGGATCCTTTCGGTGAACGGCGCCCACGACACCAAACGCGCCGCCGCCGAGGCCGGCGACATGGTCGCGCTCGGCAAGCTCGAGACCATCAAGACCGGCGACACGCTGTCCAGCGGCAAGACCGCGCCGCCGTCGCTGGTCAGCGTCGCGCCGTCGCCGCCGGTGCTGGCGATGGCGCTGGCGGCCGCCGACCGCAAGGATGACGTCAAGCTCGGTCAGGCCTTGTTGCGGCTGAACGAGGAAGATCCGTCGCTGACGATGATCCACAACGCGCAGACCCACGACATCGTGCTGTGGGGGCAGGGCGAAATGCATCTGCGGGTCGCGCTGGAGCGGTTACGCGACCGCTTCGGCGTCAATGTGAAATCGCAGGCGCCTGGAATCGGATATCAGGAGACGATCCGCAAATCGATCACGCAGCGCGGCCGGCACAAGAAGCAATCCGGCGGCCACGGCCAGTTCGGCGACGTCGTGCTGGAGATCAAGCCGATGCCGCGCGGCGGCGGCTTCGCGTTTCAGGAAAAGGTCGTCGGCGGTGCGGTGCCGCGCAACTATATCGGCGCGGTGGAAGAGGGCGTTGTCGACGGGCTGTTGCGCGGACCGCTCGGCTTTCCCGTCATCGACGTGCATGTGACGCTGACCGACGGTTCCTATCACAGCGTGGATTCGTCGGATCTGGCGTTCCGCACCGCGGCGCGGATCGGCGTCACCGAAGCGCTGCCGCAATGCCAGCCGGTGTTGCTGGAGCCGATCCATGTCGTCGAGATCGTCTGTCCGACCGATGCTACCGCCAAGATCAACGCCATCCTGTCCGGACGGCGCGGGCAGATTCTCGGCTTCGACACCCGCGAGGGCTGGACCGGATGGGATCGTGTCCGCGCCATGATGCCGGAAGCCGAGATCGGCGAGTTGATCGTGGAGTTGCGGTCGGCAACCGCCGGCGCCGGCAGTTTTACCCGGCAGTTCGACCGCATGGCCGAGGTCACCGGCCGCGCCGCCGACCAGATCATCGCCGCGCATCGGGTGGCGGCGTAAACATCGGTCGTGTGCTCCCTCGCCCCGCTCTTGCGGGGAGAGGGTGGGGTGAGGGGCTCTCTCCGCGAGCGCTGAATTCCACGTTTTGCCCTGTGCCTCGCCCCTCACCCGAAATTCCCGCTTCGCGCGAATTTCGACCTCTCCCCGCGAAAGGGCGGGGAGAGGTTAGCGGAGCGCGTTCGCGTCACCTTCGTTGGGTTCTGCTTGCCACATGATGTTTTTTACATCATTGTCACCGTATGACGTATCATTTATCCTTCTTCATATATGGAAGCGCCGCGTGATTACGTCGTTCCAGATGAGGGCGGCGCGGGCGTTGCTCGGCATCGACCAGAGAACATTGGCCGAACTGGCCGGGGTTTCGCTGCCGACGATCCAGCGGATGGAGTCGAGCGTCGGCAACGTCCGCGGTGTCGTCGAATCGTTGACCAGGGTGGTCGATGCCTTGAACCGCGCCGGTGTCGAACTGATCGGCGAACACGCGCGCAGCGACGATGGCGGCCGCGGCGTGCGGTTGAAGGAACCGGGCCCGCCGCGCCGGATCTGACGTCGCGGCTTTGACATCCTCGCGACGGCGATCTCGCGAACTGACAGGGGAGCAGTGCGGGCAATGGTCATCGCAACCGACGGTCCGGCATGATGCGGCAATTCAAACCGCCGACCTTTGCCGAGCTATATGCGCCGAAACTGATCACGGTGCTGCGCGAAGGTTATGGACTGGCGGATTTTCGCGCCGACGTGATCTCCGGCCTGACGGTGGCGATCGTGGCGCTGCCGCTGTCGATGGCGATTGCCATCGCCTCGGGCGTGACTCCGGATCGCGGACTTTACACCGCCGTGGTCGGCGGCTTCATCGTCTCGCTGCTCGGCGGCAGCCGGTTTCAGATCGGCGGGCCCGCCGGCGCGTTCATCGTGCTGGTGGCGCTGACCGCCGAACGCCACGGCGTCGACGGCGTGATCCTCGCCACCGCGATGGCCGGCGTGTTTCTGATCGCCGCGGGCTATCTGCGGCTCGGCACCTACATCAAATTCATTCCCTATCCGGTGACGGTGGGATTCACCGCCGGGATCGCCGTCATCATCTTCGCGAGCCAGCTCAAGGATCTGCTCGGCATTACGCTGACCGCGAAAGAGCCGGGCGAATTGATTCCGAAGCTGGAGGCGCTCGCGGGCGGATTGCACACCGCCAATCTTCGCCGCGGTCGCGGTGGCCGCCATCAGCATCGCCATCATCGTCGGTGTTCCGAAAGCTGCGGCCGAACTGGCCGGGTATCCTGATCGCGGTCGTCGTCGCCGCATTCGCCACCTGGGCGCTGTCGTTGCCGGTGGAAACCATCGGCACCCGCTTCGGCGGCATTCCCCGGGAATTGCCCTGGCCGGCGTGGCCGTCGTTCTCGCTGGAGAAGGCGCAGGCGGTGCTGCCCGACGCGATTGCCTTCGCGTTGCTCGGCGCCATCGAGTCGCTGCTGTCGGCCGTGGTCGCCGACGGCATGACCGGCCGCCGGCATCGCTCGAATTGCGAGCTGGTGGCGCAGGGTTTTGCCAATATCGGGTCGGCGCTGTTCGGCGGCATCTGCGTCACCGGCACCATCGCGCGCACCGCGACCAACGTCCGCGCCGGCGCGCGCGGCCCGATCTCCGGCATGCTGCATTCGCTGTTCCTGCTGCTGTTCATGCTGATCGCAGCTCCGCTGGCGAGCTACATTCCGCTCGCGGCACTGGCGTCGGTGCTGGTGGTCGTCGCCTGGAACATGGCGGAGAAGCACGAATTCGCGACCCTGATCCGCTCCTCGCGGGGCGATGCCACCGTGCTGCTCGCGACCTTTCTGCTGACGATCTTTCGCGATCTCACCGAAGGCATCCTGGTCGGCTTCGCGCTCGGCGCGGTGCTGTTCATCAACCGCATGGCGCAGATGACCGGCATCGAGGCCGATGCGCCGCTGGTGACGACGACAAGGCCGACGACGACAATGGCGATCGCGAGCCCTACGATTCCGGCCTTGCCGCCGATCCCGACGTGCTGGTGTACCGCATCACCGGCGCGTTCTTCTTCGGCGCGGCGTCGACCGTGGGGACGGTGCTCGACAGCATCGCCGACACCCGCAAGGCGTTCGTGGTCGATTTCGCGGCGGTGCCGTTTCTGGATTCCACCGCGGCCAATGCGATGAGCCGGGTTGCGGCCAAGGCACAGACGCCAGGGCATCCAGCTGTTCATCACCGGCGCGTCGCCGACGGTGCGCCGCGCGCTGCTGACCCACGGGGTGAGACCGCCGCGCGTCCGAGTACCGCGAAACCATTGCGCGCGCGATCGCCGACATCAAAGCGCATCGCGCCGGCACGTCGGCCGTACCGGACGACCCTTGCCGCCGGCTAACGCGACAGGCCATATTGTCCCGTATTTCCGGTCGCCCGGCGGTTGATGAGCGCCATGGACACGATCGGTCTGTCATTGAAACTGAAGCGGCTCACCCAGTGGCTGGATGGCGCGAACGCCGGCCGGATGGCCTCGTGTCGCAAAGCAATTCCACGGCGCGCCGTTCGGCGACGGTTACGTCACCGATCGATCCCGACCGGCAGGGCCCGTTCGCGTCCGCCAATCTCAATCGCGTTTATCTGTGCGGAGCCGAAGCCGGATTGGAACCCGGACGGCATCGAGCGCCTGATCGATCTGTTCACGGCGGAAGGCGTGAAACGGTTCTTCGTCTGGCTCAGCCCCGGTCCCGACATGGACGTGGTGCGCGGCTGGCTGAAGGCGAGCGGACTCTCCCGCGTCCGGCGCACCGGCTATCCGACGCTGTGCCGCAGTACGGCATTCGCCGGTTCAATTCAGGACCGATCTCGAGGTGCGTCAGGTCGGCGCGATGCGAGATCGACGCCGCCCGCGAGCAACTCGGCGAGACGCTGTGGCCGGATATACGCGAGGTCCGCGGGCAAGCAGGGCTTCTTCCATTACATGGCGTTCGACGGCAACCGCCCGGTGGCGATTGCGGCGCTCTGCATCTTCGAAGGACTTGGGATATCTGATGGCGGCTACGACCGCCGAAAGCCATCGCAAGCGCGGCGCGCAGCAGGCGCTGATTGCCAAGAGGATCGAACGGGCCGAACAGGATCGGCTGTTCGATCCTGGTGTCCGAAACCCTCTAGATGCTGGAGCATTCCTGGCGGAACCTGCAGCGGGCCGGCTTTGTGGAAGCCTACGAAAAAGAAGTCTACGAATGGAACGCCTGAAGTCCCCGCCCGAATGCTTGATTCCCGCCGCAACGTTGCCCTGGCCTGCGCGCTCAGCGCGCTGGCCGGCTATGTCGACGGCATCGGCTTCCTGCATCTCGGCGGCCTGTTCGTCTCCTTCATGAGCGGCAACTCGACGCGAATGGGCGTCAGCCTGGCGCAGGGACAATGGTGGAATGCGCTCGAGGCGCTCGGCCTGATCGCGCTGTTCGTGACCGGCGCTGCAGCCGGCAGCCTGATCGTGCTCGGCCGCGGCGTCCAATCGCCAGCCCCTGGTGTTGCTGGTGGAAGCACTGCTGCTCGGTGCTGCCGCGCTTTGCTATAGCTTCGGTTTCTCCCGTGCCGCAGTTGCTGCCATCGTGCTGGCGATGGGACTGGAGAATGCGGTGTTCCAGAACGACGGCGGCGCGGGTCTCGGCCTCACCTACGTCACCGGCGCGCTGGTGAAGGTCGGCCAGCTTGCGGCCACGGCGTTGACCGGCGGCCGCGCGCTGGGCCTGGGCACCCAACCTGCTGCTGTGGGCGGCGCTGGTGGCGGGTTCGGCGTGCGGCGCGCTCGCCTATCACTGGATCAATCTCGCCGCGATCTGGTTTGCCGCCCTCGCCGCACTGGGGCTGAGCGCGTTTCGCGGCTGCGACGGCGCGACCGATAGCGATTGACAGCGAACGCCGGCTATGCCCGATTTGAGCAGGGATGATGTCCGGCTTGCACGGGACGCCGCAAGCAGGACTGGCGAATGACATGCCGAGACCAAAGCTCCGCGCCGCGTGTCTGATCGGATGGCCGGCGGCGCATTCGCGCTCGCCGCTGATCCATCATTACTGGCTGCGAACGCTCGATATCGAGGGCGGCTACAATATCGAGGCGGTGCCGCCCGAGGGCTTTGCCGAATTCGTGCTGCATCTGTCGACGCACGGCTTTGTCGGCGCCAACGTCACCATCCCGCACAAGGAGCGCGCGCTGGCGCTGTCGACACCGGATGCCCGCGCCCGCGCGGTCGGCGCCGCCAATACGCTGTGGTACGAGGGCCGCGAACTGCGCTCGACCAACACCGACATCGAGGGCTTCATCAATAATCTCGATGCCTGCGCGCCCGGCTGGGACGGCGATCGAGGAGGCGCTGGTGCTCGGCGCCGGCGGGTCGTCGCGCGCGGTGATCTTCGGACTGATCGAGCGCGGCATCAAGCGGGTGCATCTCGCCAACCGGACCATCGATCGCGCGCGGGCGCTGGCGGATCAATTCGGTCCCAAAATTCATCCGGTGGCGTGGGATGCGCATCGGCGACCTGCTGCCGCGCGCGGGATTGCTGGTGAACACGACGTCGCTCGGCATGCATGGCCAGCCCGCGCTGAAGGTCGACATCGGCCTGCTGCCGTCGCATTGCGTTGTCGCCGATCTCGTCTACGTGCCGCTGGAAACGCCGTTGCTAGCGGCAGCGCGGGCGCGCGGGTTGAAGATCGCCGATGGGCTCGGCATGCTGCTGCACCAGGCGGTGCGCGGGTTTGAATTATGGTTCGGGCAACGCCCCGAGGTCACGCCGGAGCTTCGCGCGCTGGTCGAGGCCGATCTCGCAAAGGCATGAGTCTGCGAAAATGATCGGCGCTATTTGAGCCGGAATATCGTGCCAGCCGCGGTGTCCTGTTAATCGACATCCCCGCTCAAGTCTTCCCCGCCGGAGAACAGTTCCATGTCGTTTCATTGCTCCTTGTTGCGTTCGTTTGCTGCGTTGGCGCTGATCGCCGTTGTCATTACCCGCGATCGCCCAGCAACCGCCGACGCCGTCGCGGGTTCGCGGCACCATCGAAGGCGTCGACGGCGACGTGCTGACGGTCAAATCGCGCAGCGGCGAGGACTGTCAAGCTGCACATGACCGGCGACATGCGGGTGGTCGGAATCATCAAGATTTGCGCTGGCCGATATCAAGGTCGGCTCGTTCATCGGCGCCACCACGGTGCCGGGACCGGACGGCAATCAGAACGCGGTCGAGGTCCACGTGTTTCCGGAAGACATGCGCGGCACCGGCGAAGGGTCGCGGCCGTACGATCTGCGCCCCAACTCACCATGACCAATGCGACGGTGGCGGAGAGCGTTGACGGCGGCAATGACGGTCACACATTGCTGCTCAAATACAAGGACGGCGAGAAGAAATTGGTGGTTTCGCCGGATACTCCGGTTGTGACCTACGTTCCCGCCGACAAGTCCGACCTCAAGGCCGGGGCCAAGGTGATCGCCTCCATGAAAAAGCTGCCCGACGGTTCGTTCGAGACCAACCGCGTCAGCGTCGGCCGCGATGGCCTGACGCCGCCGATGTGATGCTGGCTTCGGCGTTGCCACGCGGCGTGGAATAGCCTCCGCGCTGCGGTGTTGTTCCATTGGTGGGCATAACATTGGGACAACATATGCCGAGAATTTCTTCGTTGATGCTGCGCGCGCCGATGGCGGCGCTGGCGGTGATATCCGCGCTCGCAACCGTTGCGTGGGCACAGCAGCCTTCGACGGTTCGCATCCGCGGCACCATCGAAAGCGTCGATGGACCGATGCTGATGATCAAGTCGCGCGAGGGCGCCGACCTGAAGGTCCGCATGACCGACAATGTGACGGTGTTCGGCGTCGCCAAGACCTCACTGTCCGAAATCAAGCCGGGATCTTACATCGGGGTGACGGCGATGCCGGAGCCCGACGGTACCCAGAAGGCACTCGCGGTGCAGATTTTCCCTGAGAGCCAGCGCGGCGCGGCCGAGGGTTTCCGGCCCTGGGACCTGCGTCCCAACTCAACCATGACCAACGCCACCGTCGCCGAGACGGTCAAGGGCACCGACGGCCAGAATATCCTGGTCAAATACAAGGACGGCGAGAAGAAAGTCGTGGTGCCGCCGGACACGCCGATCGTGAGCTTCGTTGCGGGAGACAAGTCCGAAGTCAAGGCGGGCGTCAAGATCATCATCTTCGGCGCGGTGAAGAAAGACGACGGCATACTGGAAGCCAACCGCGTCAATGTCGGCCGCGACGGAATCATGCCGCCGATGTGAGGCGAAGCGCGAACCTCTCAACGAGTTCGTCCCCGCGAAAGCGGGGACCCATACGCCGTATCGTCTCGTTTTAGCAATGCGATAGAACCACCGTTTCAAATCATTGGCATTGGTGGTTATGGGTCCCCGCTTTCGCGGGGACGACGATGGATTTTCGATCGTCCCTCTAAATCGCCAGCACGTGATCGTCGATCTCGGCGATGGTATTGACGCCGCACAGGCCCATGGTGACGTTGAGTTCGTTGCGGATCAGGTCGATCGCCTTGGCGACTCCGGCTTCGCCGAAGGCCCCCAGGCCGTGAACGAAGGCGCGGCCGATCATGCAGGATTTGGCGCCGAGCGCCAGCGCGCGCATCACGTCCTGGCCGGAGCGGATGCCGCCGTCGAACATGACTTCGATCTGCGAGCCGACCGCTTCAGCGATCTCGGGCAAAACCTCGATCGATGAGGGCGCGCCGTCGAGTTGCCGGCCGCCATGATTGGAGACCACCAGCGCCTGCGCGCCGGTCTTGGCCGCCTGCTCGGCGTCCTCGACATCGAGAATGCCCTTGAGGACCAGCTTGCCCGGCCAGATGCTGCGGATCCATTCGACGTCCTTCCAGTTCAGCGAGGTGTCGAACTGCGACGCGGTCCAGGCCGACAGCGCGGTGATATCGTCGGTGCCCTTGAGATGACCGACCAGGTTGCCGAAGGTGCGGCGCTTGCCGCGCAGCACCCCGGACACCCATGCCGGCTTGCTGGCGAAATCGAGGAATTTCGACAGCGTCCATTCCGGCGGCACCGTCATGCCGTTCTTGATGTCCTGATGGCGCTGCCCGATCACCTGCAGATCGACGGTCAGCACCAGCGCGCTGCATTTGGCGGCGATGGCGCGCTCGATCAGCGCCTTGATGAAACCGCGGTCCTTCATCACGTAGAGCTGAAACCAGAACGGCTTTTCGACATTGGCGGCGACGTCCTCGATCGAGCAGATCGACATCGTGCTCAGCGTGAATGGAATGCCGGCAGCCTGCGCCGCGCGACAGGCATGAATTTCGCCGTCGCCGGATTGCATCCCGAGCAGCCCGACCGGCGCCAGGATCAGCGGCAGCGACGCCGGTTCGCCGAGAATGGTGGTCGACAGATCGCGCCTGGAAACATCGACCAGAATGCGCTGGCGGAACTTGATCGCCTGGAGATCGTCGCGGTTGGCGCGCAGCGTTTCCTCGGAATAGGAGCCGCGATCGGCGTAATCGAAAAACGCCTTGGGCACCTTGCGCTTGTGAACCTGGCGCAAATCCTCGATGCAGGTGATGTGTTTCATGGACGGTTTCCGACCCTTCTTGTATTTCTCGCTTGTGCAGTCATCTAGCATGGTTGGGCCATCCGCAAAATCGCCCTGCGGAACAGCGCCGCCTGCCAGGAGGGCATCCATGACCCGACCACGCTCCGACCCCAAAGACATTAAAGGCGCGGAAAAGCGCCGGCTGGATCAAGCCCTGGAGGAGGGGCTGGAGGAGACGTTTCCCGGCTCCGACCCGGTCAATGTGACCCAGCCGGCGCCCTCGAAACAGGACCATCACGTCAAGCGCAGCGATTAGGCGCGGAGGTGCCTGCGGCGGCCGGTTCGTCGCCGTCGCCGCGGCGAATAGGGCCATCAGGCGCCTGATGACGGCGGGACCAGGTTCCCAGCTTGTCGGCTTGCCGGCATTATCGGAGCGTTAATTGAATTTTTCCAATATGTTAGCTGCCGTTTTTGGGATTGCCCGCCGGTAATGATTCATCATATTTTTTGAAGCCATTTTAGCACCGAAGGCAGTATAACCCGCTGCACGCCACGATGGCGGGCGTTTTGAGGGTTCTTGCCGGACGGTTTGAGAGAGCCTCGAAAGCTGCTGGGGGATGCATGAGCCGCAAATATTTCGGGACGGACGGGATTCGGGGCCGGGCCAACGGTCTGATCACGCCGGAACTGGCGCTCAAGGTCGGGCAGGCGGCCGGGTTGGTGTTCCAGCGCGGCGAGCATCGCCATCGCGTCGTCATCGGCAAGGATACCCGTCTTTCCGGCTACATGATCGAATACGCGATGGTGGCCGGCTTCACCTCGGTCGGCATGGATGTGCTGCTGCTCGGCCCGATGCCGACGCCGGCGGTGGCGATGCTGACCAAGTCGATGCGCGCCGATCTCGGCGTGATGATTTCAGCGTCGCATAACCTGTTCGAGGACAACGGCATCAAGCTGTTCGGCCCGCAGGGTTTCAAGCTGTCCGATGACGTCGAAAAGCAGATCGAGCAGTTGCTCGATGAATCGCTCGACAAGCGCCTGGCGCAGAGCGCGAGTCTGGGGCGCGCCCGCCGTATCGACGGCGTTCATGACCGCTACATCGAATTCGCCAAGCGCACGCTGCCGCGCGATCTCAGCCTCGACGGTTTGCGCGTGGTGGTCGATTGCGCCAATGGCGCGGCCTACAAGGTGGTGCCGGAAGCGCTGTGGGAACTGGGCGCCGACGTGATTTCCATCGGCGTCGAGCCGGATGGATTCAACATCAACAAGGAATGCGGCTCCACC
Source organism: uncultured Alphaproteobacteria bacterium (assembly GCA_963774685.1). Lineage (GTDB taxonomy): Bacteria > Pseudomonadota > Alphaproteobacteria > Rhizobiales > Xanthobacteraceae > Bradyrhizobium. Next base: position 96,496 of record CAVZFU010000001.1, read on the forward strand.
TCGCCGGAAGCCCTGAGCCGCAAGGTGCGCGAAATGCGCGCCGACATCGGCATCGCGCTCGATGGCGACGCCGACCGGGTTATCCTGGTCGACGAGCGTGGACACCTGGTCGACGGCGACCAGTTGCTCGCGGTGATCGCACAAAGCTGGAAGGAAGACGGCCGCCTTTCCAAGCCGGGCATCGTCGCGACCGTGATGTCGAATCTCGGGCTCGAGCGCTTCCTCGATGGTTTGGGCATCGAGCTCGTGCGTACGCCGGTCGGCGATCGCTATGTGCTCGAACAGATGCTGAGCCGCGGCTACAATCTCGGCGGCGAGCCCTCCGGTCACATTATCCTGTCGGACTACGCCACCACCGGCGACGGCTTCGTTGCGGCGCTGCAGGTACTCGCGGTGGTGCAAAAGCTCCGCCGTCCGGTGTCGGAAGTCTGCCATCGTTTCGATCCGCTGCCGCAGATCCTGAAAAACGTGCGCTATCGCAGCGGCAAGCCGCTCGACGATGCCGAGGTCAAATCGGCCATCGACGCCGGTGAAAAGCGGCTCAACGGCCATGGCCGGCTCCTGGTCCGCTCGTCCGGCACCGAGTCCGTGATCCGCGTGATGGGCGAGGGCGACGATCGCATCCTGGTCGAGGAAGTGGTCGATCACATCGTCTCCGCGCTCGGCCACGCCGCGGCGGCCTGAGTAACCGCCCGCACCTCAGCGCATCGCTGCCATTAGCTATTGGTGCTGGTCGGCAACGCTTTCGCGTCGTAGGAAGTGCCGTTTCGCGCCCCACATCTTCCGGGAATCATCCTTTGAACAAGCCTGTCGTCGTCTCCGAAGAAGCACTGGTTGCGCCGGTGGTGGTGCCGGACGTGACGTCCGCTACCATGGCCAAGGCGGCCGCGGCAGGGCCGGCCTACATCGTGCTGGGCGGCATCAGCTTCTCGCATTTTCTCAACGACACCATGCAGTCGCTGATTCCATCGGTCTACCCGATCCTGAAACAGAACTATGCGCTCGACTTTGCACAGATCGGGCTGATCACGCTGGCGTTCCAGTTCACCGCCTCGCTGCTGCAGCCGGTGGTCGGACATTTCACCGACAAGAGGGCGCAGCCGTTTTCGCTTTGCGTCGGCATGGGATCGACCTTTTTCGGGCTGCTGCTGCTCAGCGTCGCGCACCGATACGCTGTGATTATCGTTGCGGCGGCGCTGGTCGGGCTCGGTTCGGCGATTTTCCATCCGGAATCGGCACGGATCGCGCGGCTGGCCTCGGGCGGGCGCTATGGCTTCGCGCAATCGGTATTTCAGGTCGGCGGCAGCTTCGGCTCCTCGATGGGGCCGCTGCTGGCGGCGTTGATCGTGGTGCCGTTCGGGCAACCGAGCATCGCCTGGTTTTCATCGATCGCATTCCTGGCGATCATCATCCTGTGGCGGATCGGGCGTTGGTATCAGCCGCAGATCGCGGCGAGGAAGTTCGCAGCCCCCAGGCCGCATCCGGACGCGCCGAATTCGCGCCGCGTCATGATCGCGCTGGCGGTGCTGGTGGCGCTGCTGTTCTCCAAGCAGCTCTATGTCTCCAGCCTGTCGAGCTATTACATGTTCTACCTGATCGACAAGTTCGGGGTCTCGACCCAGGCCGCCCAGCTCTATCTGTTCGTGTTCCTGGCCGCCAACGCGATCGGGGCTTTCTTCGGCGGACCGATCGGCGACCGGTTCGGCCGCAAATACGTGATCTGGTTTTCGATCCTCGGCGCGTTGCCGTTCACGCTGGCGCTGCCTCACGCCGGCCTGGTCACCGGCGCGGTGCTGACGGTGTTCATCGGCCTGATTATCTCGTCGACCACGTCGTCGATCATCGTGTTCGCGCAGGAACTGATGCCGCACCGGTTCGGCATGATTTCGGGGGTGTTCTTCGGTGTCGCCTTCGGCATCGGCGGCCTCGGTGCCGCGGTGCTCGGCAGGGTCGCCGACCATACCGGCATCGCATTCGTCTATCAGGTCTGCGCCTTCCTGCCGGCGATCGGGCTGCTCGCGATATTCCTGCCGAAGATGCCGAAGACCGCGCCCTGACGCGGAGCCAGCCTCTCCTCGTGCCATGATCCAGGGTGATCCCGTCATCCCTGAACGTGAAAGGTGGCAACGAATATCTGCCAGCGGCCGTCCACGCGAAGCAGGTTGTACGATTGCCGCCAATGACGAAGAGGACTGCCGTCCGCGCGCATCATGTGCCAATCCATCGTGGCGAGCACACTTCGTCCGCCGATCGGCTGCACCACGAGGTTACGAAAGCCTCCGCCTTGATTGCCTTCCCGATGGTAGCCTTCTGCTACCGGCTGAAAAAACGACGCCAGTTCTTCGCGGGACTGAAAGCAACGGGTCGACCCGTCCCCTCGCATGGTGATGCTGGGTACATGGTAGAACATTGCGATGGCGGCGCCGTCCCTTCCCTCGAACGTGCGATTATAGTCTTCAAAGAATTTGCTGACTTGGTCTGACAGCTGGTGTTCCGGCATACGGCCTCCGAGATTTCCTTGCGCGTGGCTCACTGATTAATCTCTGCCATTGCGCAAAGCTTTCCGGATTTTGTCAACGCATCGTTAGTGATTGTGGCGTTTCCGCCATTTTTGTGCTGCCGGTTCTCGTCGGCCTGAAGAAATCGTCACAGATTATCAACCTTAAAAATTAGGGTTAAGCGAGGCTTAAGTATTTGGTGCCATCGTCCGACCGTGAGTTTTTTGATGTGAGGCCTCCGCTGTCTGCCTCACCGGACAAAAGGACGAAGCCAATGCGTAGCGTTAAGTTTATCGTTGCCGCCGGAGCGGCATCCCTGCTGTCGTCGGCGGCCTTTGCCGCGGACATGCCTTCCATCATGCCGCCGCCGATGTCATATGCGCCGCCCGCGATCGAGGATTTCGGTGGATGGTATCTGCGTGGCGATATTGGCTTCAGCAATCAGAACGTACACAAGGTTCTCGACACCAACAGTGCCGCCTACGACAATGTGGCCGTCACCCAGACCAGCGCTTTCGGTACGCCGGAATCTTCGACGTGGGCGTTGGTTACCGGTTCAACAACTGGTTCCGGGTGGATGCCACCGCTCAATACCGCGGCAACTCCAATTTTACCGGGCTCGATGTGGTCACCGGAACCGGTCCGAACACCGGCTTTGTGGGAACCGATAGCTATACCGCCACCAAGTCGGAACTTCTCTTTCTCGCCAACGCCTATGCCGATCTCGGCACCTGGTGGTGCATAACGCCGTTCGTCGGCGCCGGTGTCGGTACCTCGCGTGTATCGATCGCAAACTTCACGGACACCGGTGATGCGATAAATCTTCGTTCAGACCCACAGTTTCAACTATGCCGGTCAGGCTTCGCAGTGGAATTTCGCCTGGGCGCTACATGCGGGTCTTGCCTACAAGGTCAGCCCCGGCCTGACGCTCGAACTTGCCTATAGCTACGTCGATATGGGTAAAGGCATGACCGGCCCAAGCAACTCGTTCGATCAAGTGACCAACACCACCCACGCCCCGTTCTCGTTCAATAACATCACATCCAACGACGTGATGCTGGGCTTGCGCTGGGAACTGAACAGCCCGCCGGTCTATGCGCCGCCGCCGCTGATCCGCAAGGGCTGATCGAGCCTTCTGTTAATAGTTATTAACGGCGCGGGATTTTCCCGCGCCGTTTCGTTTGGCGTTGTGCACGCGATTCGGTTCGAATGCAGCCGCAAAGCGGATTGCTGGACCCGTGGGAATCCTCGTGGACGAAAGGGTGGGCGGGATCCGGTCAGCCGGCCGATCGTGAAGCCGAACTTTGAACCGCAGCCGTCGCGCTGGAATGGTCCAAGGGAAGAATTCCGGGGCCGCAAGCGAGCCCGGCGAAGAGGAATTTCGACGCTGGGCGGGCGGCATTTGAACATGAAGCCAGGCCTTCGATTGCAGGGCGATCACTGCACCGGCGCTCGATTTTGGAAGGCCTGTGGCGGCGCCCCTGCGGCGATGCTGGATGCGATCCCTGGAGCGGCAGGCGTCTACCTCTGTCTCTAAGCCGCGCCGGAGTTGCACCGCGACTACGGCACTTCGACGCAGACGGGATTTTTCGAAACCACCGATCGCAGGGACGGTAATTGTGGATAGATTGGCCACCACGCAGGGCAGGTCGGCCGCTCCGGCACAAACAACAAGACCGCCCAGAGGGCGGTCTGTGTTTTCTCTTTGCGAGAAAGATTGCCGTCAGAACTTGTAGCCGATTCCCCCTCGCACCGTGTTCATCGTGATCGGCGTATTTTCGACCGACAGGAACTTGATGTATTCCCATTCGCCGCGCATGAACACGTTGTTCCACAACATGTATTCCATGCCGAGACCGCCGGTCCAGCCGACCACGAAATTGTTGGGGCGTTCCTGGCTCTCGGTGGTCGTCAGCGAAGGAATGATAAAGGGAGTGCCGAATGTCGTGGTCGTGACGCCGAGGGAGTTGGTGGTCGTCACGTCCAGCTCCTTGGTCACGAAGCTTGTCACCGAGCGCGAAACGTCCATACGGCCGACGGCCACGCCTCCGAACACATAAGGCAGGAAATTGCCGGTCGCCCAGCCTGCGCGGCCCCTGAGCGTGATCACGTCCTTGATGTGCGCAGCGGCGGTTCCCTTCAGCGTCACCGCATAGGTAACGGTGGTGTTCGGAGGTGGAGTTTCGCCCTTCGGATTGACGAATAAAAGCGGCCCGATCGAACCGGTAGACGAGCTTGCGAGGCCGTTTATATAGTTGTAATTGGCCTCGACACCGAAAACGAGGTCGTCCCATTGGTAGTTGCGGCCGACGAACCCGCCGAAGCTCGTGCTATGCGGGCTGGCCTTGGTTAACGTTGACAACAGCGAGGTCGGGTCCTCGAGCACCGTGTCGCGAAAAATGAAATTCGTCAGGCCCTGGAGAGATTTGCGAAAATCCATCTCCGCAGATGAATAGCCAATCTGGCCGCCGGCGTACCATCCATCCCAGTTCCGGGTGGGGGTCTGATCGTCAGAGACGCTACCGTGCAGAAAGTCGGGCATATCCGCAGCCTGTGCGGAGCCCACAGCCCCAAACGTCATTACAGCCATCAAAAGTCGACGCATCAAACGCTCCCACCGGCACTCAACTGGGGCGATTATGATTTGTTAACGTTAATCAATCGTGAAGCTGGCGAACCGGATTTTCGAGCGCGCCGGAATCGGTTTTAAATTCCGGGCGGCTGCAGGTCCGATCCAGCGGGCGAGTGCCGCCTTGACAGCTAACGACACGGCTGGTCCGATGCCGGTCCGGTCCGGGAGCCTGCGCAATTGATGAAAATTTACGGCGATGCCATTTCGGGCAATTGCCTGAAGGTCAAATGGGTGTGCGACCGGCTCGCGCTCCCCTACACATGGATCGCGGTCGATACGCTCAAGCGCGAAACCCGCACCTTGCAGTTTCTCAAGCTCAATAATGCGGGTCAGGTTCCGGCCGTCGAATTCGATGATGGGCGGGTATTGGCGGAATCCAACGCCATCATCCGGTACCTTGCCCGAGGCAGCGACCTGATCCCGGCGGACGCCTTTGCGGCGGCGAAGATGGACGAATGGCTGTTCTGGGAACAATACAGCCACGAGCCCTATGTCGCGGTCTGCCGCTACCAGATGCGCTATCTCGGCAAGCCGGTCTCGGACCTCGATCCCGAGAAGGTCAAGCGTGGCTACGCCGCGCTGGCGCGGATGGAACAGCAACTCGCCGCGACCCAATTCCTGGTCGGCGACGGCATCAGCCTCGCCGACGTCGCGCTGCTGGCCTATACGAGGCTGGCGCATGAAGGCGGCTTTCACCTCGACGGCTACGCCGCCGTGCGGCGCTGGATCGCCGAGGCCGAACGGTGTCTCGGGCTGGCGCCGGCGAGCTGACGGGAACGATCATGGCCGCGATTTCCTCGATCACCATCCGGCGTGCCCGCCGTGACGATGTCGGGGCCGTCGTGCGGATGCTGGCGGACGATCCGCTCGGCCGCGCACGGGAACGGCTGGAGGATCCGCTGCCAGCGTCCTATTTCCGGGCGTTCGACAGGGTCGAACAAAGTCCGCACATCCAGCTTGTGGTCGCGGAGGAGGGCGGCACCGTCGTCGGCTGCCTGCAGCTCTGCGTCCTGCCGGGAATAAGTTCGCAAGGCGCCTCGCGCGCCTTGATCGAGGACGTTCGCGTCGCCGCCCATTGCCGCAGCCGCGGCATCGGCGAGCAACTGGTGCGATGGGCCATCGCCGAGGCGCGCGCCAAAGGGTGCCATCTGGTCGAACTGCTGACCCATCAAACCCGCGTCGATGCCCAGCGGTTCTATCTGCGGCTGGGATTTCAGCTGAGCCACGCCGGCATGACGATGCGTTTTTGATGTGGCTTGTTCATCGCCAATCCGCGCCGCCCTTGCGGCGATTGCGAAACGCGCTTTGATATTCGTTCCGGTTAACGCGCGATAAACTAACCGAACTTTCGTAATTTTTACTCGGCGCAATTCGGTGGCACGCTGATGTCCCCGAGGGGTTGGGGCGGTTTGGGGACCGAACATGCGAAATTATTCGATTGTCCGTATCGGCAGAGAGTATGTCGTGCAGGCCGATGAAAAAAGCGTCCTGAAAGTCGCGAGCCGGCGAAGAGCTGCACGGCTGGTCACCGATGCGGCGGAATTGCTGGATTCGCAAGCGTTGGCGGAACCATCGGCGCAAACGCATAGCGGGCCGGCAAGCACCCGTGATCCTTCCAAAGTTCCTTGACGATCCCGGGCGATTGCCTTAATCACCGCGGCGGGACACCTCCCCCCAACGGGAGGCTACTATCTGGAAGGATAGATCATGACTGCAGCGAAGCCCGCTTCGCGGCCGAATGTGCCGCATTTTTCCTCCGGCCCCTGTGCCAAGCGCCCCGGCTGGAATGCCCAAAATCTCAAAGACGCCGCGCTGGGCCGTTCGCATCGTGCGAAAATCGGCAAGGCCAAGCTCAAGCTCGCGATCGAACTGACGCGTGAAGTGCTTGAAGTGCCGCCCGATTACAAGATCGGCATCGTGCCGGCTTCCGATACCGGTGCGGTGGAAATGGCGCTGTGGTCGCTCTTGGGTGCGCGGCCCGTCACCACCATCGCGTGGGAGTCGTTCGGTGAAGGCTGGGTCGGCGATATCGTCAAGGAGCTGAAGCTCAAGGACGTTACAAAGCTGCATGCCGGCTATGGCGAAATCCCGGATCTCGCCAAGGCCGATCCCTCAACCGATATCGTCTTCACCTGGAACGGCACGACTTCCGGGGTGCGTGTCCCCAACGCCGACTGGATCAGCGCGAACCGCGAGGGCCTCACGATTTGCGATGCGACCTCGGCGGCGTTCGCGCAGAAACTCGACTGGGGCAAGCTCGACGTCGTGACCTTCTCCTGGCAGAAAGCGCTGGGCGGCGAAGCCGCCCACGGCATGCTGGTGCTTAGCCCGCGCGCGGTGGCGCGGCTCGAAAGCTACAAGCCGGCATGGCCGCTGCCGAAAATCTTCCGCATGACCAAAGGCGGCAAGCTCAACCAGGGCATCTTCGAAGGCGAAACCATCAACACGCCGTCGATGCTGTGCGTCGAGGATTATCTCGACACGCTGCATTGGGGCAAATCGGTCGGCGGCCTCAAGGGCTTGATGGCGCGCGCCGATGCCAACGCCAAGGTGCTGGCGGACTGGAAAGCGAAAACGCCGTGGATCGATTTCCTGGCAAAGGATCCGGCGATCCGTTCCAATACCTCCGTGTGCATGAAGGTGGTCGATCCCGCGATCACCTCGCTGACACTGGATGCGCAGTCGGATTTTTCCAAGAAACTGGTTGCCCTGGTGGAAAAGGAAGGCGCCGGCTACGATTTCGCGCATTACCGCGACGCGCCGCCGGGCCTGCGCATCTGGTGCGGCGCCACGGTGGAAGCCGGTGACGTCGCGCTGCTGACGCAGTGGATCGACTGGGCCTTCGCCGAAATGAAGTCCTCGCTCGCGAAAGCGGCGTAGGTGTTTTCTTCGCCTCTCCCCGTTCTTACGGGGAGAGGTCGCCGCGCTCCTGCCCGCTGAGAAAGCCCCTCACCCCGACCCTCTCCCCGTAAGAACGGGGAGAGGGAGAAGAGACTGCCTCGCGACTTTCACCTCGGTTTTCAAATGCTGTTCGCTCTCTTCGATGAGAGGCAAAGGTATATCCCAATGACAAAACCCAAAGTTCTCATTTCCGACGCGTTGTCGCCGGCCGCGGTGCAGATCTTCAAGGATCGCGGCATCGACGTGGATTTCCAGCCCAATCTCGGCAAGGACAAGGAGAAACTCGCCGAGATCATCGGCAATTACGATGGTCTCGCGATCCGCTCGGCGACCAAGGCCACGGCGAAAATCATCGAGAAGGCGAAGCGGCTCAAAGTGATCGGCCGCGCCGGGATCGGCGTCGACAATGTGGAAATTCCCGCCGCCACGGCCAAGGGCATCATCGTGATGAACACGCCGTTCGGCAATTCGATCACCACCGCCGAACACGCCATCACCCTGATGCTGGCGCTGGCACGCGAAATCCCGCAGGCCGATGCCTCGACCCAGGCCGGCAAGTGGGAGAAGAACCGCTTCATGGGGGTCGAGATCACCGGCAAGACGCTGGGCGTGATCGGCTGCGGCAACATCGGCGCGATCGTCGCCGACCGCGCGCTCGGCCTGCGGATGAAGGTGATCGCCTACGATCCGTTCCTGTCGCCGGAGCGCGCCAAGGATCTCGGCGTCGAAAAGGTCGAGCTCGACGACCTGTTGAAGCGCGCCGATTTCATCACGCTGCATACGCCGCTGACCGACAAGACCCGCAACATCATCGACGCGGCGGCACTGGCCAGGATGAAAAAGGGTGCCCGCATCATCAATTGCGCGCGCGGCGGACTGGTCGACGAGCAGGCGCTGGTCGATGCGCTCAATTCCGGCCACGTCGCAGGCGCGGCATTCGACGTGTTCGTCGAGGAGCCCGCGATTTCGAACGTGCTGTTCGGTCATCCCAATGTGATCTGCACGCCGCATCTGGGCGCTGCCACCACCGAGGCGCAGGAGAACGTCGCGTTGCAGGTTGCCGAGCAGATGTCGGACTATCTGTTGTCCGGTGCGATTTCCAACGCGGTCAACTTCCCGTCGATCACCGCGGAGGAGGCGCCCAAGCTCCGGCCGTTCATCGAGCTTGCCGAAAAGCTCGGCTCGTTCGCCGGCCAGCTCACCGAGACCGGTATCGCCAAAGTGCAGATCACCTATGAGGGGCATGTCGCAGAAATGAAGATCAAGGCGCTGACCTCGGCGGCGCTGTCGGGCCTGCTGCGGCCCATGCTCGGCGACGTCAACGTGGTCTCGGCGCCGGTCGTCGCCAAGGAGCGCGGCATGGTGGTCGACGAGATCGTGCGGGCTGCGCAGAGCGACTACGAAAGCCTGATCACGGTCACCGTCACCACCGAGCGGCAGGAGCGCTCGGTGTCGGGTACGGTCTATGCCGACGGCAAGCCGCGGCTGGTCGACATCAAGGGCATCCGGGTCGATGCCGAGTTCGGCAAGTCGATGATCTACGTCACCAACGAGGACAAGCCGGGATTCATCGGCGGCTTCGCAAGCCTGCTCGGCGACGCCAAGATCAACATCGCGACGTTCCATCTCGGCCGCACCAAACAGGGTGGCGACGCTATCGCACTGGTCGAGATCGACGGCGCGGTGCCGCCGGAGGTACTCACCAAGGTGCAGGCGCTGCCGCAGGTCAAGCAGGCCAAGGTGTTGGCGTTTTAAGGGCGCGAGAGACTTATTCCTTCACCGCGCCCGTCAGCGACGAGACGTAGTAGTCGACGAACAGCGAGTAGAAGATCGCCACCGGCAGCGAGCCGAGCAGGGAGCCCGCCATCAGCGCGCCCCATTGATAGACGTCGCCGGAAACCAGTTCGGTCAGGATCGCGACCGGCACCGTCTTGTTGGCGCTGCTCTGGATGAAGGCCAGCGCGTAGATGAACTCGTTCCACGACAGCGTGAAGCTGAAGATGCCGGCCGAGATCAGGCCGGGGACGGCCAGCGGCAGGGTGATCCGCCGCAGGATCTGCAGGCGGGTGGCGCCATCGACCAGCGCGCATTCCTCCAGCTCGTAGGGGATCGACTTGAAATAGCCGATCAGGAGCCAGGTGCAGAACGGCACCAGGAAGGTCGGATACACCAGGATCAGCGCCAGCGGGCTGTCGAACAGCCCGAATTGAACCACGACCGTCGCCAGCGGAATAAACAGGATCGATGGCGGCACCAGGTAGGCCATGTAGATGGCGAGGCCAACGTAAGGACTACCCCGAAAGCGCAGCCGTTCGATCGCGTAAGCCGCGAGCGTGCTTGCGAACAGCGAAAGGAAGGTCGCGCCGACCGCCACCGACATCGTCGTCACCAGCCAATGCGGATAGGCCGTCTCGAACAGCAGATGCTTGATGTGTGCCAGCGTGGGCGAGGTGATCCAGAACGGATTGTGCGCCTTGTAGTTCAGCAGCTCCGCATTCGGCTTGAACGACGTGATCGCCATCCAGTAGAACGGGAACAGCAGGATCAGCACGAAGCAGGACAGCGGCAGGTAGATCATCATCACGCGCCGGGCGCGCGAATCCCACTCCATGGTATCCGGCGTGGAGCTGGCGATGTTGCTGGATTTGGCCGGCTGGGCCACAGCCTCAGTCATTGCTCTCTCCCTGCTGCCATTTGCGGCGGGCGAGGCCGAAATAACTGAACAGCGTCGCGAATACGAGGAACGGGATCATCGAGACCGCGATCGCGGCACCCTCGCCGAGTTCGCCGCCGGCAATGCCGCGCTGGAACGCCAGCGTCGCGAGCAGATGGGTGGAGTTGACGGGCCCGCCGCGGGTGATGGCGTAGACCAGCTGGAAGTCGGTGAAGGTGAAGATGATCGAGAACGTCATCACGATCGCCAGGATCGGCATCATCATCGGAAACGTGATGTAGCGAAAGCGCTGCCACGCGGTGGCGCCGTCCAGCATCGCCGCCTCATAGAGCGAAGGCGATATGGTCTGCAGGCCGGCCAACAGCGAGATCGCCACAAACGGAATTCCGCGCCAGATGTTGGCCGCGATCAGCGAGAAGCGCGCCGGCCAGGGGCTGCCGAGGAAATCGATGTTGGTGGTGCGCAGGTGCAGCACATCGACCAGCAGATACGAGATGATCGAGAACTGCGGATCGTAAATCCACCAGAACGCCAGCGCCGAGAGCACCGTCGGCACGATCCAGGGCAACAGCACGATCGCGCGCAGGATGCTCTTGAACGGGAAGTGGTTGTTCAGCAACAAGGCCAGCCAGAAGCCGAGCGCGAATTTTCCGAAGGTGGCGACCGCGGTATAGAACACGCTGTAGAATACCGCGTTCCACCACAGAGGATCGGTCAGCAGATACTGGAAATTTTCGAGGCCGACGAAAACCCCGCGCCGGCCGATGGTGGTGTCGGTAAATGCCAGCCAGATGCCGAGACCGAGCGGATAGGTCAGGAACACCAGCAACAGCCCGATCGCCGGCGTCAGGCAGACGACGATCAGGAACGGCTTGTAGTCGAACAGCCGCGCCAGCCAGCCGGGCTGGCGTTGAATCGCCCGTCGCGGGAGCGCTGTCGACAGAGACATTTCGTCGTCCTAAGTCGTCATTGCGAGGAGCGAAGCGACGAAGCAATCCATACTTTCTTTGCGTTCATGGATTGCTTCGCTTTCGCTCGCAATGACGTTTTCTAACGGGGGCGAATCCACGAAGCCTTATCTGCGGAAATAACGTTTGGCGCGCCGTTCGGCTTCGGCGGCCGCGGCTTCCGGCGTCGCGGCGTCGGTCGCCACCGAGGCGCACATCTGCACCAGCACGTAATCGGCGTTGACCGCGCCGGTTGCCGTCGAAATCGGGCCTTTGTACCCGTTCCAGTATTCGTTCTTCATGGTGTCCTTGAAGATCGCCACCTTGGGATCGCCCGACCACACCGCCGCGTCGGCATAGGCGGCCAGCGGCTGCGCCCAGTAGCCGCTGTTGGCGTTGAGCCAAGGCTCGTACTGTTCGTGCTCCAGCATGAACTGCAAAAACGCCTTGGCGGCATTGGGATAGGGGCTGTGCTTGAACAGCATGGCGTTCAGGGTGAGGCCGCCCATCGGCGGGCTCTTGGCGAGACCGCGCGGCAAAAACTGATGCTCGGTATCGTCGGCGATCGCCTTGGTGGCGGGGTCGTTCTTCAGCGAAAAATACAGCGAGACGCCGTTCGCGGTCAGGGAAATGTCCCCGGCCGAGTAGGCGCGGTTGTTGCTGACATCGTTCCATGACGGCGTGCCGGCAATAAAGGTGGGGTACAGTTCCTTGAGATATTTCAGCGCGGCAACGGTTTCCTTGCTGTTGATGATGACGTTGCCTTCTTCATCGAGCAGCGAGGCGTTGTGCGACCATAACAGCCAGCTCGCAAAGCCGTTGCCGTCACCGACCGCGTTGCCGAGCGCGAAGCCCGCGGGCTTGCCAGATTTTTGCAGCTTCCGGCAAAGGTCCAGATATCCGGCATGATCGTCCGGAGCCTTTTCAAAACCAGCCGCCTGAAGCATCGATTTGCGATAGACCAGCGGGCCGCCGCTGGCGCCGAACGGCAATCCGATCCAGGTGTTGCTGTTATAGCGCTTGCCGTATTTCTGGGCGAGGAATAGCCAGCCGCCATAGCGCTTGCCGAGATAGTCGGCGACGTCGGTGAGTTCGACCAGCTTGTCGACATAGATGTGCGGGGCGTCCGAGAAACCGATGATGATATCGGGGCCGGCGCCGCTGTTCGAGGTCACCGCGGTCTGCTGGTTGATATCCTCCCAGCCGACGAAGTCGACCTTGACCTCGACGCCGGTCTTTTGGGTGAACTTCGCCGCATTGGCACGGAACACATCTTCGTCGGCCTGGACGAAACGAACCGGCCGCAGCATCCGCAGGGTCGCGCCCTTTTCGATCGCGAATGAAGGAGCGGGAACGTCGGCGGCCTTGACCAGCGAAGCGGATTGCGCGGACGCGCCGGTCGCGGCCAGCGCCGCTGCGGAAACGCCCAGAGCCAGGGCGTCGCGGCGGGTGATGTCGTTCATCATGGTTTCCTCCCTGTTTTTGTCCGGCGTTGAAACCCGCCGATGAATTAGACCGCGTCTAGCTGTTCGGGCCGCGGTCCATGCTGACAGGCTGCCAGCGGCGAAGTGAGGTGTTTTGCAGCACCGACGGATTGACGCAGCTCACCGGCCACATGCCGGACAGCACCAGCGACAGTTCATAGCCGACGCGCCGCTTGCGCGCCTCGTCGAAACGCGCCGAGGCCGAAGCGACATGCGCCGTCAGCGTGACGTTCTCCATGCCCAGCATCGGATTGTTGTGCGACGGCGGCTCCTTCTCCAGCACATCGAGCGCGGCATGTGCGATCCAGCCTTCCTGCAGCGCCTTGATCAGCGCCTCTTCATCCACGGTCGGACCGCGTCCGGTATTGATGAAGATGGCGGTCTTCTTCATCTGCCTGAAATGCTTCTCGCCGAGCATGTGATGGACTTCGGGCCGGGCCGGGGCGTGCATCGACAGGAAATCGGATTGCGACAGCACTTCGGACAAGGTCGCCGGCAACACGCCGTGATCGGAAATCAGCGTCTCCTGGATGAACGGATCGTAGGCCATCATCCGCAACCCGAACGGTGCGGCGCGTTTTGCCACCGCGCGCGCCACCCGCCCGAACGAGACGAAGCCCAGCGTTTGCCCCATCAGCCTTGGAATCTTGAGCAGAGCGGGACGGCCCTCCGGCCAGCGGCCGGTGCGGACCAGTTTGTCCTGTTCGACCAGCCGGCGGAAACCGGCCAGCAACAGCATCATGGCGTGATCGGCGACTTCCTCGATAAAGGTGTCGGGGATGTTGGTGACGGGAATGCCGCGCGCGGTGGCGGCCCTGACGTCGACGCTGTCGACGCCGACGCTGCCGAGCGTGATGACCTTGCAGTTTTGCAGCGCGTCGATGACGGCCTTTGTGATCGGCATGCCCTTGGCATAGATCGCGTCGGCGGTCCTGGCGGCGGCGATGAATTCCGCCTCGTTGGCCGGCGCCTCGACGATCTCGGCATCGATCGGATCGAGCGCCTCTTTTTCATAGCCATAGCCGCCACCGGCGACGGTGAAACTCGCGCCTTTCGGCGTCACAATCCTGAACTTCGGCATGTCATCTCCCCGATTGATTTTCGGTCTTGTTATCGACGCGAAATTGTCACTGCTTTTCGATGTCGGCGTTTCTTGACAGGTTCCCTGTCGCATAGGCTAGCCTGCCCCAAAGCAAAGCGGAAGCCGGTAAGGCGTCACAGTTGAGAATGCGTTCCCGCAACGCTGCGAACAAGGAGACGGCCGATGGGCGTGGATTTGCTGAATATCGATGGCCTCAAGCTACTGGACCATCACGGGCCGGTCGTGATGGTGAATCTGATGCGGTTCTACGAGCGTTCGCTCGACGGCAATGGCACCGGCTGGGACGCCTATCTTCGCTACAGCGCCCTGACCGTGCCGATGATCAAAGCGCGCGGCGGCACCTTGCTGTGGACCGGCAATGCCAAGGCGGTCGCGCTGGGTCCGCAGCACGGCAACGACTGGGATTACCTGGCGCTGGTGTATTATCCGTCCGTGGCTGCCTTCATCGACATGATGACGTCGCACGATTACGAGACCCAAAGCGATCCGCACCGCCGCAACGGCTGCGCCGAACATCTCATCATCGCGACCGCCGAGGCCTATAGCAAGTTCAAGATGGGGTAGGGTGTTGCCGTCTTTGCGAGGAGCAAAGCGACGAAGCAATCCAGCCTGTTTCTTCTAAAGAAAGCTGGATTGCTTCGCTTTCGCTCGCAATGACGTGAGCCTTCAGTGCTCAATACCGGTAAGGCTCGATCTCCAGCAGCGGGAAGGCGCTGAAGACGTGGGGCAGGCTGGTCGCCGTTGCCGCATGCAGATAGGACTTGTCGAGTTGCGCGAAAGACGTCACGCCGAGCAGGCCCAGCGACCTGACCACCTCGTCCTCCAACAGCTCCAGCATCCGCACCACGCCGGCTTCGCCCTTGGCGGCGAGCGCCCAGCATTGCAGGCGGCCGATGCCGACGATGTCCGCGCCCGATGCGATCGCCTTGACGATATCGGCGCCGCGGCAGAACGAGCCGTCGACCATGATTTTGGCGCGCCCGGCGACGGCCTTGACGATTTCCGGCAGCACATGCATCGAGCCGCGGCCGTGGTCGAGCTGGCGTCCGCCGTGATTGGAGACGTAAATCCATTCGACCCGGTGATCGAGTGCGATGGCAGCGTCTTCCGCGGTGGCGATGCCCTTGAGGATCAGCGGTATCTTGTACTTGTCCTTGATCAGCTTCACGGTGCGCCATTCCAGCCCCTTCTGGAAATCGCCTCCGGTGGAGCGGGCGCGGCTGGCGCGGACGTAGCGCTTGGCGATATCGCGTTCGCGCCGGCTGTAATGCGCGGTGTCGACGGTGAGGCAGAACGCGGTATATCCGCCTGCGATGGCGCGGCTGACGTGATCCTCGACAAAGGCGTCGTCGCCGCGAACATAGAGCTGGAAGATGCGCAATGCGTCGGGCGCGGCCTTGGCCACATTCTCAAGGCCCGGCTCCGTCACCGAACTGATCATATGGGCGGCGCCGAACGTGCCTGCGGCGCGCGAGACGCTGGCGGCGCCGCCGGGATCGAAGATCTCGAGCGCGCCGACCGGGGCCAGCATCACCGGCAGGCGCAGTTTGCGGCCGAACACGTCGACCGACGCGTCGACCTTGGCGACATTGCGCAGCACCCGTGGCCGGAATGCAATCTCGTCGAGCGCCATGCGGTTGCGGCGCATCGTGGTTTCGGTCTCGGCGGCGCCGACAATGTAGTCCCAGGCGTTCTGGTGCAGGTTGGCTCGCGCCTTGCGGACGAACTCGTGCAGGTTCTGGAATTCCTCGCCACTGGCGCCGAGCTCGACATTTTTCGCGGCCTGAATCGGGGTCGCCTCGTTCATGATACTCTCCTTCGTTCCCGCAAGTGGCGTTGATCGCCACTCAATTTGCTTGTTGCAGCCTGGTGTCGATTTCTTCCCTTAGTAACGTGAAGTCGATGGGCTTGGTCAACAACCCGGTCGCGCCGCCCTCGATCGCCTTGCGCCTGGTTTCGGGATCACCATAGGCCGTGATCATGATGACGGGAACCTCGGGCCGCAATTCCCGGACCTTGGGCAGCATCTCAAGACCGGTCATGCCCGGCATGTTGATATCCGACAGGATCAGGATCAGCGACTGCTCGATGGTGCCCGCGATGCGGGCCAGCGCGTCGGCCGCCGAGTTCGCGAAATCCATCACGAAACGCTGCGCGCGCAGGTCGCGCCGGAATTGCTGGCGGAACAGCGCTTCCACGTCGGGTTCGTCATCGACCACCAGTACCAGAACGCTCACGATTGACCTCGCTTTTGAAGATGACTTGTTCTCGGCAACACGATCCGGAATTCGGTGAACTGGCCGGGCTCGGTGTCGACATCGATGGTGCCGCCGTGCTGCTTGACGATGATGTCGTGGCTCATCGACAAGCCAAGACCGGTGCCTTCGCCCGCGGGCTTGGTCGTGAAGAACGGGTTGAACATCTTTTCCTTTACTTCGTCCGGAATGCCGGTGCCGTTGTCGCGGATGCGGATCTCCACGCTGCCGCCGAGATTTCGTGTAGCTGCAGTGACCGCCGGTTCAAAATCCGAACCGCCGTTGTCGGCCTTGCGCTTGGTGACCGCATAAAATCCGTTCGAGATCAGATTGAGGAAGACACGGGTGATCTCCTGCGGAAATACCTCGATGGTGCCGGCCGTCGCGTCAAAATCCCGTTGCAGCGTGACATTGAATTGCGGTTTCTCGGCGCGGGCGCCGTGATAGGCGAGATTGAGGCTCTCATCCAGCAGCGCATTGATGTCGGCGGGCCGGTGCTCGCCGGAGCCCTCGCGCGAATGCAGCAGCATGTTCTTGACGATCGAATCGGCCCGCTTGCCGTGCTGGACCACCTTTTCGAGATTGTCTTTCAGCATTTTCGTCAGTTCGTCGACTTCCTCGCGAATTGTTTCGCTCAGCGTGGCCTGCTTGAGCACGTCGTTCAGTTCATCGGTCAATTCGGCCGACAGCGCCGAGAAATTGTTGACGAAATTGAGCGGATTCTTGATCTCGTGGGCGATTCCGGCGGTGAGCTGGCCGAGCGAGGCCAGTTTTTCGGTCTGCACGAGGCGATCCTGCGCGGTGCGCAATTCGTCGAGCGAGGCCGAAAGTTCGCGGGTTCGCTGCTGAACCTGCTCGAACAGATTGACATTCGAGATCGCGATGACTGCCTGGTCGGCAAAGGTCTCGATGGCCTGGATCTGCCGCGGCGTGAAGGGGCGGGTGACCGACTGTCGCAATGTGATGGCGCCGATAACCTGCCCATCGCTGATGAGCGGTACCGTCAGCAGGGCACGCGCGCCGCCGAGCCCGGTCGATCCCTGACTGAGTTCTGGATCATCCATGACATTAGGGTAGTGGAGTGTGCGCTTCTGATGGTAGACTCTGGCGAGAACAGAACCGGCTGTTCCGATTGGCAGCGGATTGGCCTTCAGGTGATCCAGATGCGCGGGAAGGGAGCCTGACACCGCCGTCACATGGAACAGTCCTTCGCGCAGGAGGAATATCGTGCTGGCATCGCACCCGCACAATTCCCGCGAGGTTTCGATAATGACGTCGAGCACCGGCTGCAGCGTGTCCGGCGAACGGCTGATCACCTTCAGGACTTCGGATGTCGCGGTTTGGAATTGCAGCGATTCGGTCAGATCGGCAGTCTTCGCCTGTACCTGCTCGAACAACCGCACGTTCTCGATGGCGATGACCGCCTGGTCGGCGAAGGTGGTCACCAGCTCAATCTGCTTGTCCGTGAATGCCCGTACTTCGGAGCGCGTCAGGCCCAGTACGCCAATCGGAGCGCCGTCACGCAACATTGGAATGCCCAGCATGGTTCTGAATTTACCAAGCCTCTGCGCGTCGCGGAACTCGTACTCCGGATCGGTGACAGCGTCGGGAATAATGACAATGCTGCCTTCCTCGGCAGTCCGCCCGATGAGTGAGCCGCGACCGGGCCCGAGGGCGCGTTGCTTCATAAACTCTTCATACTCCGCCGAAAAGCCGGCACAGGCCGCCAGCTTGTAGATTTCGCCTTCGCGAAGATAGATATGACCGGCATTGGCATCGCAGAGTTGGGCAGCCGAGCCGATGAGAGTGTCGAGCACCGTTTTTAGGTCGAAAGTCGAGCGGCTGATCACCTTGAGCACGTCGGCGGTCGCGGTCTGCTGTTGAAGCGATTCCGTAAGATCGCGAGTCCGTGCCTGTACCTCGTCGAACAGGCGGACGTTCTCGATGGCGATCACGGCCTGGTCGGCAAAGGTCGTGACCAACTCGATCTGCTTGTCGGTGAAAGGCCGCATGGTTCGACGCAGCAGTACCAGTGCGCCGACTGGCTTGCCCTCGCGCAGCAGGGGTACTCCGAGAAATGTGCGGGGGTCGCCGCTTAGTTCCTGGGCTTCCGAAAAAGTATAATCCGGGTCTGCATGGACGTCAGGCACATGGATTACCTTACCCTCGAGCAATGTCCGACCGGTAATGGTCGCACGTTCCGGCTTGACCGGAATATCCTTGACGTAATCCACGAACTCCGGAGCAAGGCCGTATGAGCCGGCGCGAAAATACTTGTTGTCTTTCTGGCGCGTGATCGCCGCCATATCCGCCTCGCACAGGCGCGCCGCCAATTCGACCAGCGTATCCAGCACCGTTTGCAGGTCGAACGCCGAGCGGCTGATGACCTTGAGCACGTCGGCGGTTGCGGTTTGTTGTTGCAGCGATTCCGTAAGGTCGCGTGTTTTCGCCTGCACCTCGTCGAATAGCCGCACGTTCTCGATGGCGATAACGGCCTGATCGGCGAAGGTCTGCAGGAGTTCGATCTGACGTTGGGGGAACGGCCCGGTTTGCGCACGCGCGATCACGATCACGCCGATGACGGTATCATCGCGTGTCATCGGGACCGCCAGCGTGGAACGAATGTCGCTTACACCCGAACCCGAGTTGCCGGCGTCTCGGATCATCTCCCTTACCTTGGGATCTACTTCCGGATCGTCGAAAAAGTCTGTTACGCTCTGCACTTCTCCGGTCATGATTACGCGCTCGGCGGCAGTGCCGCGGCCCGCGCGTATCGGCCGTCCCTTGAACAGGCGGTTCACCTCTTCGGTGCCCGCTCCGGCGGTGGCCTTGCATTCAAAGGCGTCGTCGCCACGCAAATAGAGCAGGCCCAATCTGGCGCTGCAGAGCTTGTAGGCCGACTCGACCAGCGTATCGAGTACCGGCTGCAAATCGAACGTCGACCGGCTGATGACCTGGAGCACGTCGCTGGTCGCGGTCTGGTATTCCAGCGATTCCTGAAGGTCATTGGTGCGCGCCTGCACTTCGTCGAACAGCCGCACGTTCTCGATCGCGATCACGGCCTGGTCGGCGAAGGTCTGCAGCAGCTGGACGTGGTGTTCGACGAACGGGCCGGGCTCGACGCGGGTCACGGCGATCAGGCCGATAGGCGCCCCATCGCGCAACAGCGGCACGAACAGCATGCTGCGGTAGCCGCGCAGCCGCGCCAGCTCGCGCATGTCCTCGATTTCCTGCTCGGTATCGACCACCCGGTGGATATTGCCATTGCTGATCGCCTCGCCCCAGCTGAAGTTCGACAGCGGAGCGGGGAACATGGCTTTGAGGGTGGCATCGGCTTCCGGGTTGGTGATTGTAAAAGCCCGGAGGTGCATCACGCCGTTCTCGAGCCGGAATACCGTGGTCGACAGCGCGTCGACCAGCCGCTTCGATCGCTCGGCAATGGCCTCAAATACCGGCTGCACGTCCGAGGGCGAGGAGGCAATCACCTTGAGGATATCTGCGGTCGCGGTCTGCCGCTCCAGCGCTTCCCTGGTCTCGTTGAACAGCCGCGCATTTTCAATCGCAATCACGGCCTGGTCGGCGAACGTCTGCAGCAATAGCACGTGATGGGGCGCGAACCTGCCGGCCTCCTTGCGGCTGACACTGATGATCCCGATCGTTGCCCCGTTGCGCAGCAGCGGGACGAACAGCAAACTGCGGAAGCCGCGCAATCGCGCCATCTCCAGCAAGCCGGGCTGTCCGGCCCATTCGATTTCGGTGTCGGGGATGTCGACGGTCTCGCCGTTGCGGATGTTTTCGCCCCAGGTGGCCGAGGAAAGCGGCCTCGGAAACGATGCTTGCAGGGCTGCATCCCCGGCCGGGGTGGTTCGCGTGAAAGCGGCAAGATGCAGCACGTCATCGATGATCCTGTGCACCGCGGTCGACAAGCCGTCGATCAGCCGGTTGGATCTTTCGGCAATGGCCTCGAACACCGGCTGCACGTCCGAGGGCGAACTGGCGATCACCTTGAGGATGTCGGCCGTCGCGGTCTGTCGCTCCAGCGCCTCCCTGGTCTCGTTGAACAGCCGCGTGTTCTCGATTGCGATCAGGGCCTGGTCGCGGAAGGATTCGGCCAGCGCGATTTCGCTCTCGCCGAACATGTTGGCTTGTTGTCCAATAATGGCGAGCAAGCCAATGCATTCTCCCCCGCGCAGCAGCGGCATGTACAGCGCCGAGTTGGTGCCATGAATTTTACGGATGTTGCGCTCGAATTCCGGCAATTCGATCACCGACCAGTCGGCGAGGTGCAGGGTTTTTTTCGCCACGATCGCGCGTGACGGGAAGTTGGCATCGGGGTCGATCGGCGCCTTCGATGACTGTGTGATCGGAACCGGGCCTTGCGGCCCCGCTGATGCCACGGTCCAGAAGCCGTCTTTGTCGCAACGCTGAATGAATGACCGGTCGCAACGCAACAGCCGCGCCGCGGTGAGCACGATAGCGTCGAATACCGGCTGTACGTCGGTCGGCGAGCCGCTGATGACGCGCAGAATCTCGGAGGTCGCGGTCTGCCGGGCCAGCGCCTCCCTCGTCTCGTTGAACAGCCGCGCGTTCTCGATGGCGATGGCCGCCTGATCCGCGAAGCTTTGCAGCAACGCAAGCTCGTCCGTGGTGAACGGCGAGAGCCGGTAACGGTAGATCATGAGTACGCCGATCGCCCTGCCGTCCCGCCGAAGCGGTATGCCGGCCATGGTGCGGGCTCCGGCCGCGCGTGCGTGCGGCAGGCCGGGCCAGTGGGCCATCGCCGGATCAAGATGGTCCAGATCCGGTATGTGGATTTGCCGGTTTTCCAGCACGACCGTGCTGGGCAGGTTGTTGCCGCCGATCCGCCCCTGCGCTGGCGAAACTTCGGCGCCGACCCGTTCGGCGCTGGCGCCGACGGCTATCGTGCGGACCCATTCGCCATTTTCGGCGATCCTGATCCTGACGCTTTGACCGTCAAACAGCCGCGCGGTGGTCTCGGCGATCTGTTGCAGCGATTGTTCGGCGATCGCCCGAGTTACCGGCAATGGTGCGCAGGATTTCGGCGCTGGCGGCCTGGCGATCCCGGGCCGCGCGCAGGTCCTTCGTTAACCGGGTTTTCCTGCTTTGGGCTTTCTCGCGCTCGGCGGTCTGTTCATCCAATTGCCGTTGCAGCCTGGCGTTGGCGCGCTTGAGAGCGGCCAACCCGGCGCCGGGCTTTACGGTGTTTTTCTTCCCTGCCAAGCCCACGCTCCAGCCTTGCGAGACGGTACCGGTTTCGAGCCCGGATGGACGTCTTCAGGGGTGAATATGCGACATGATTTTGCCGCCAAATCAATAGGGTCACGACGATGCCGAACCCCTCCGGGGAGCTTGCCACGATGCAGCAATCGGGGAATCTCAGCCGGTTTATCCGATTGATCGGTGTAGCCTGACCGTAATCCGGTTAACCGGCATTCGCGGGCTTTCGGGATGCGACGAACACGCCGGTAAGCACCAGCGCAAAGCCGACGAAATGAAACAGTTGCGGACGCTCGCCGAGAAACACGATGGCCATGATCGATCCGAACACCGGCACCACGTGAAAGAATGGCGCGGCGCGATTGGCGCCGATCAATTGTACGCCGCGATTGAAGCACAGATATGCCACCGTCGAGGGAAACACCGCGACGTAAAACAGCGTCAGCAAATTGTTTCTGTCGAGCGCCATCAGCGGGCGCGTGAACAGTTCGTGGATCACAAACGGAACGAGGCATGCCGCGCCGCAGCCGAAGGTGAAGGCGATAAACGACAGGTCGTAAATCTTCGGACGTTTCAGCGACCACACTGAATACAGTCCGAAGATCAGCAGCGCCACGGTGAAGATGATATCGCCCTTGTTGAATTCGATGCCGGCGAGCGCCGTCAGGTCGCCATGCAGCAGAATCACCAGCACGCCGATCAGCGACAGCACAATCCCGCCGGCTTGCGCCAGCGTCAGGCGAATCCCGAGCAGCATCAACGACCATACCGCGACGAACAGCGGCCCGGCCGACTGCAGCAGCAGCGTGTTCAACGCCGTGGTGTATTCGAGCGACCAGTATTGCAGGGCGTTGAAGGCGGCAATTCCGGTAATGGAGAGAAAAATCATGGTGCCGAGCCGGGCCCGGATCGCGCCCCAGTCCGGCACAAGGTGTTTCCAGGCAAAGGGAAGAATAAGGAGAAACGCCAATGACCAGCGCAGAAACGACAGCGTCACCGGCGGAATATGGCCGGCGGCGAGGCGGCCGACGATAGCGTTGCCGGCCCAGCACAGCGCGGTGATACAAAGCAGCAGATAGGGCTGGTTGGCGAGCCAGTTGCCGGAAGGGGCAGCGGCGCTGGAAGGAGGATCGGAGGCGGACATTCTCGACAGGCCGGTTCATGGCGCCGCGGCCCGCCCGGCGTTCGACGCCAGGCCGGAAAATGTGACCCGGCCCGCCTCACAGACACGGATTTTCACCGCGCATCAATGGTGCAGATGCATCGCGACCATGCGCGAAGCGACATTCCCTCCCAACGGTTGGAAATCTCCGGCGCCCTGGTCTATCCTGCGGCGATGTTGCGGAAATTCATTCTCGCTTTGGCGATCGGTGCGGCCTGTCCGGCAGCGGCGATGGCGGAACCGCGTTCCGGCATCGATCTGTCATCGATCGATCCGGCGGTGCGGCCGCAGGAGGATTTCTGGCAGTTCGCCAACGGCAAGTGGCTCGCGGCAACCCCGATACCGGCCGACCGCGCCGCCTGGGACACCTTCTCGGTGGTGCGCGAGGCGACCCAGCAGCAATTGCGCGACGTGATCGAGGGCATCGATGCCAACAGCCCCGATGGCAGTGAGGCGCGCAAGCTCAGCGATCTCTACGGTTCGTTCATGGACGAGGCGCGGGTCGAGGCCGCCGGCCTCGGCAGCTTGCGCGACGAACTGCGGCGCATCCATGACCTCCATGACAAGGCGGCACTGCCCGCATTGTTCGCCTATCTGTCCCGCCTTTCTGTGCGCATCCCCTGGGGACTGGACATCTCACCGGACGAGCACGACGCGACGCGGTATGTCGCGCATCTGGAGCAAGGCACTCTGGGACTGCCGGATCGCGATTATTATCTGAAGGACGATGCGCATTTTCAGACGATCCGAACCGCCTATCGCGACCACATCGTCAAATTGCTCACGCTCGCCGGCGAGCCGGCGGCGGACACCAGCGCCGATGGCATCATCGCGCTCGAAACCGCGCTGGCGCGCCTGCAATGGACGCGGGTCGAAAACCGCGACCCGCTCAAGACCTACAACAAACGCGACATCTCGGCCCTTCCGGCGCTGGTCTCCAATGACGATTGGCCGTCCTATCTTTCCGCCGGCGGCATCGGGGCGGACGTTCATACCCTGATCGTGGCGCAGCCGAGCTATTTCGACGGCGTCGGCGGGGTCCTGCGCGAGGTGCCGCTGGCGACCTGGCAGGCCTACCTGACCTACAACCTGCTCAGCGCCTATGCGCCGTATCTTTCGGCGCCCTATGTCGCCGAAGATTTTGCCTTCGAGCAGCACACGCTGCGCGGCGTGCCGGAAATCCAGCCGCGCTGGAAGCGCGGCGTTTCACTGGTCGATCGCCTGCTCTCGTTTGCGCTCGGCCGGCTGTATGTCGAACGCTATTTTCCGCCGGCCAGCAAGGCCAGGGCCGACGCCCTGATCGCCAACCTGATCGCGGTCTATCGCGAAAGCATTGCGGCGCTCGACTGGATGGGCCCCGAGACCCGCCGCCAGGCGCTCGACAAACTGGCGGCGATTCGCCCCATGATCGGCTATCCCGACAAATGGCGCGACTATTCCGGGCTGGAGATCCGGCGCGACGATCTCGCCGGCAACGTCATGCGCGGGCGCCGCTTCCTCTACGATTTCTGGATGGCGAAACTCGGCCACGAGGTCGACCGCGCCGAATGGTTTACCGCGCCGCAGACCGTCAACGCGTTCTACAGCGCCAGCCGCAACCAGATCGTCTTTCCCGCCGGCATCCTGCAGCCGCCGTTCTTCGACGCCACGGCCGACGATGCCGCCAATTACGGCGGCATCGGCACCGTGATCGGCCACGAGATCAGCCACGCCTTTGACGACCAGGGAAGCCGCTTCGACGGCCAGGGCAATCTGCGCAACTGGTGGACGGACGAGGATCGCAAACGCTTCGACGGCAAGACTCGCAGCCTGGTCGCGCAGTACGACGCTTTCAGCCCTCTGCCCGGCTATCACGTCAACGGCGCGTTGACGCTGGGTGAGAACGTCGCCGACAATGCCGGCCTTGCCATCGCCGAGCGGGCCTATCGGCTGTCGCTCGGCGGCTGCCCTGCGCCGGTGATCGACGGCTATACCGGCGCGCAGCGGCTGTTCCTCAGCTTTGCGCAAATCTGGCACGACAAGGTCCGCGATGCCTTCCGCATCGAACGCCTCAAGGTCGACCCGCATTCGCCCGGACAGTTTCGTGCCGACGGCACGCTGCGCAACCAGAGCGCCTTCGTCGAGGCTTTCGCGGTCAAGCCCGGCGATGCGATGTACCTGCCGCCGGATCAGCGCATCTCGCTGTGGCAGGTCGACAGCGAGGTGGTGTGCAAGGAGAAGGAAAAGGCCCGTTAGACCGCGCGCTGGTGGCTGGGGCTGCGCTGCTTGCCGCAATCCCGCCTTTGTCTCTTGCATTCGAATTTCTGTCGAATGCAAATCGTCGTGCGCAAGTCAGCCGGGAAGCCGGGTTGCAAGCTATCTCGTGATTGACCAACAGAAGTCGCAGATACGAATTTTCAGGGGATATCAATGGCTTGGTTCCCCTTCCGGGCCCTTCTTCCCGGACGTTGCGGCTTGCGCCGATAGCCTGCATCCTTTATCCGATGGGATGCCTCGCATGCGACCGGCCCCGGCCGTGATTTAGGCTAGGCGCATCATCAAGCTGCAGGGACTTCAGCGAAATGGCCAATGTTGTTGTCGTCGGCGCGCAGTGGGGCGACGAGGGGAAGGGCAAGATCGTCGACTGGTTGTCGGAGCAGGCCGACATCGTCGTGCGCTTCCAGGGCGGCCATAATGCCGGCCACACCCTGGTGATCAACGGCGAAACCTACAAGCTGGCGCTGTTGCCCTCCGGCGTATTGCGGCCCTCCAAGCTTGCGGTGATCGGCAACGGCGTGGTGTTCGATCCGCAGGCGTTCCTCGATGAGGTGGCGAAACTCAAGGGCCAGGGCGTCGCCATCAGCCCGGAAAATCTGCGCATCGCCGAAAACGTCACGCTGATCCTGCCGCTGCATCGCGAGCTCGATTCGATTCGTGAATCTTCCAATGCGATCTCCGCGATCGGCACCACCATGCGCGGCATTGGCCCGGCTTACGAGGACAAGGTCGGTCGCCGCGCCATCCGGCTGATGGATCTCGCCGATCTCGATACGCTGCCGTACAAGATCGAACGCTTGCTGGCGCATCACAATGCGCTGCGCCGCGGCCTCAACCTGGAAGAAATCGATGGCGGCGGAATCCTGAAAGAGTTGACCGCGCTGGCGCCGAAATTACTGCCCTATGCGGAAACGGTGTGGCGGTTGCTCGACCAGAAACGCCGCGAAGGCAAGCGCATCCTGTTCGAGGGCGCGCAAGGCGCGTTGCTCGATGTCGACCACGGCACCTATCCGTACGTCACGTCGTCCAACACGGTGGCGGCGCAGGCCGCGACCGGAACCGGCATGGGACCGAGCGCCGTCGGTTATGTCCTGGGGATCTGCAAGGCTTATACGACCCGGGTCGGGCAGGGCCCGTTCCCGACTGAATTGCACGATGCGATCGGGGAGGAGATCGGCCGCCGCGGCAAGGAATTCGGCGTCAATACCGGCCGCAAGCGCCGCTGCGGCTGGTTCGACGCGGTGCTGGTGCGCCAGACGGTGCGGACCAGCGGCATCGACGGCCTGGCGCTGACCAAGCTCGATATTCTCGACGGCTTCGACTCGATCGAGGTCTGCATCGGCTATACGCTGGACGGCAAGGAAATCGACCATCTGCCGGCCGGCGAGGGGGCGCAGGCCCGAATCAAGCCGGTTTACGAGACCATCGAGGGCTGGAAGGAGCCGACCGCCAATGCCCGCTCCTGGGCGGATTTGCCGGCGCAGGCCATCAAGTACGTCCGCCGGGTCGAGGAATTGGTGGGATGTCCCATCGCCTTACTTTCCACCAGCCCGGAACGCGAAGATACTATTCTGGTCCAGAACCCGTTCGAGGCTTAACGAGATGTTACCGGAAAGCCCTCATGTTGAGCAGATATGGCTGACTACTACCCACTGATCGCCCGCGCCATCGCCGGACTGGACCCCAGTGCCCCCGGCGAGAGCCGCCGCGCGCTTTATGTGCGCGCGCGCGAGGCGCTGATCGGTCAGCTGCGCAGCGTGCAACCGCCGTTGAGCGAGGCCGAAATCACCCGCGAGCGGCTGTCGCTGGAAGAAGCCGTGCGCAAGGTCGAATCCGAAGCCGCCCAGCGCGCCCGCGACGCGTCGCGCGGAGGCCGTGCCGGCGATGCATTCCGCGCCACCACCCGGCCCGCCGCCGGGAGGCCGGGCGAGCCGGCACCTCCGCCATCGCAACCACGTCCGCAACCGCCGCCGTCGCGGAACGATCGTCCGCCGCTCGGACAGGAAGACCAGCGCTCGTCGCGCAATTTGCGTGCCGACGCGCCATTGCCGCGTCCGCAACCGCCGTCCCAGCCGCAGGTCCCGATGCAGGATCCGGCGCTGCCGCCGACCCGCGAACGAACCGGCGGGCCGCGCCGCGGCTATGACAACACCCCGCCGCAAAGCCAGCCGCAGGCGGCAGGCATGCGCGGCTTCCGCGACATCACCGCGGACGCCGACGATCTCGGCCGCGCCGCGGCCCAGGCCAGCCGCGCCGCGCGAAAAACCTATGCCAACGTGCCGTCGCCCTCGCCGGAGTTCGACCGGCTCGAGCCGGGCATGGAGAACCGCGGCGCCGATCCCGACGCGCCGTATTCGTATGACGAGTCGGTGGAAGAGGCCGAACGCTACGCGCCGACGCCGCAACAGCCGGCATTGCGCCCGCGTCCGCAACTGGACAGGGACCGCGAGCCGAAGAAGCGCACCGGCACCGGCGCGCAGTTTCCGTTCAAGAGCGCGATCGCGGTCGGCATCGTCCTGATCGTGGTTCCCGCCGCGGTCCTGTGGGGCAGGTCGGTGGTGACGACCGTGAGCGGGCTGTTCAAGCCCGCCGCGACGGTGGTGGAAGCGCCAAAGGATACTTCGGCGCCGCTGTCGAAGCCGAAGATACCCGATCGTGTCGGCCAGCCGCCGTCCACCGAACAGGTCGCGCCGGTGGCGCAGCGCGTGGTGCTGTATGACGAGGATCCTACCGATCCCAAGGGCAAGCAATATGTCGGCTCGGTGGTCTGGCGTACCGAAACGATCAAGGCCGCGGCCGGCCAGAACGCCGATCTTGCGGTGCGCGCCGATATCGAAATACCCGACCGCAAGTTCAAGATGACGATGTCGTTCCGCCGCAACACCGACACCTCGCTGCCGGCCAGCCATACCGCGGAATTGACCTTCATCCTGCCGCAGGATTTCGCCGGCGGCGGCGTCGCCAACGTGCCGGGCATTCTGATGAAATCCAACGAACAGGCGCGCGGCACGCCGCTGGCGGGTCTCGCGGTCAAGGTCACCGACGGCTTCTTCCTGGTCGGGCTGTCGAATGTCGAGGCCGACCGCGCGCGCAACCTGCAGCTACTGAAGGAGCGCTCGTGGTTCGACGTGCCGCTGGTCTACGTCAACCAGCGCCGCGCCATCATCGCCATCGAAAAGGGCCCGCCCGGCGAACGCGCGTTCAACGACGCATTTGCGGCCTGGGGGGAATAGGCGGCGGCGGGGCGTCTTGCGTGAAATGCCTCAGCTTCGCTCAACTAAGAAGCCCTGTGATGACGGCCGTCAGTTCAGATTCGTCGCCATCGAAACTGGCAATCATGGCGTGGAGCATTGCATCCGGGTCGAGCTTTTCAAGGTCAAGCGTTTGTCCTGCGCGGTCAGCCAATAAGGCGAAAAACGTTAGTTGCGTCCGACCGTTGCCTTCGCGAAAGGCGTGGATCGCATTCAACTCCGCAAGAAAATGAGCGGCGCTTTCAGCAAACTCTTTCGCCGGCAGGTTCTCTAGATACTTTTTGGTTTTCAGAAAAGAGAACAGCTTGGTCGCTTGGGCATCGATATGCTCAGGAAGACAAAATGCGCTCCCCTGCTTCGAGATTCTCACTGTTCGCGGAACGCCCGCCCAATCGAACACATCCTGGAATAGGTGATGATGGATTGCGCAGAAATGTGCAAAATCCAGCTTGCCGTCGGGAAGTGGTTCGGCTGATCGCGCGTTGGTAATCTCGGCCTCGAAATCATCGAGCTCGCTCTGGTCGCGCAAATCGAGCTTATTAACAAGGACCGTAGAATTTTCGTAGGTGTAGGGGTCGTCGATCGCATCATACATGCGTCGGCAACTCAGACTTTGCGGTAGGTACGAACGATCGCCTCGCGATATTCTTCAGCGGACAGGCCCTTGCGGGTAGCCTCTGCCGCACGCTCTTTCATGGCCGGTTTCAATCCGATACCCTCGACTGCGCTGATCTTCGTAAAGTTGGCGCGGCCGATGACGAAGCCCGTTTTGCTGCTTTTCCTGGTCGAGCGTTTCTGCTTAGGCATGCCCGGAATTTATCACATTTTTTGCTGTTTGCCATGCCATGCCGGACGAGTGTAGATCATTGCCGAAGCGGCGCGGCCGGATTGGGGTCGATACAGGTAGTTGACGCCGGTTATGCAACAGGGAAACTGCTGGCCACGGAAAGGGTGCAGGGGGACATCATGAAACGCTATCTGATCTTTGCGGCGCTGGTGCCGCTGCTTGGCGGGTTTTGGCTGCTGGTGGCGACGACGGTCATGTCGGGATACTGGAGTCGGCCGCCGAGCTTTTCCGAAACCGAAAAACTTGTCGCGGTGTTCGCCATGACGCTTCAGTACAGCTATCTGTTCGGCATCCTGCCGGCGCTGATGCTCGGTGCGGTGGATGACATTCTTTTCCACGTCAAAAGAATTGGCTGGGTGGTCCGGGTGCTGATCGTCGGCGTTATCGCGTTTTTCGCGGCGGAACTGATCTACGGCTCGCGAGGATCGGACAGCGGCGCCGTCCAGTTCGTGCTTTACGGCCTGGTTGGCTTTATCCCGGCTATGCTCGCGTCATGGCTGGCGCACCGGGTCGAGACCCAGACTGTCGAGGCCAAAGCTGCGGCATGACGCAACTTGCGCCGGGCTCATGCGTTACCCATCTGATGGCCATGTCGAACGAGCAGATCTTTTCCCGCAGCACGGCGCGTGCGAACCGGCCGTTTCGCGCCTCCCCGGCGCAAGGCCCGATCATCGATCAGGAGGGCCGTGAAATCCGCGAGGAATTGCTGGGGCCGCAGGCGCGCGGCTTCCGCATCGATTTTGGAAATTCCAGCGCCAATCCGTTCGCCAATCTCACCCGCGAGCAGCGGCTGGCGCGGCTCGACGCGCTGGCGAAACTGCTCGACATCGCCTTCGTCCTGCCCGGCACCAACATCCGCTACGGCATCGACGGCATCATCAATTTGATTCCGGTGGTCGGCGATATCATCACCACCGCGATCTCGCTGTGGCTGGTGCGCGAGGCGCGCGCGCTCGGCGCGCCCTGGCATGTCACGGCAAGGATGCTGGGCAACGTCGCGATCCAGGGCGTGGTGGGAACGGTGCCGGTGGCCGGGGACGCCTTCGATGTCATGTTCCGCGCCAACATCCGCAATGTGCGGCTGTTGCGGCGCTGGATGGACAAGCAGCCGCGCTAGCGCACGATCCCTCAAGATCATGCGCAAGCAGCAGCGCGTTTCGTCAACGTGAAAGAGTTACGCGGCGTCGGCGTCCGCATCGTTGTTGCTGGCAGGCGCGGGCTCCGGTGCACGCGGACGGCGCGGCAGCGGAAAATCCTGGCTCTCGTACAGGGTGCGGATGCCGCTCTGGTCGAAGCGGGCTTCATCCACCTGCAGATAGGCGCCGTTCAGCGAGTCCGCCGGCAATTCCTCGATCGCAAATTGCACCGCGGCGGCGGCCGTATCGAAACGGCGATAGGCAAAGCCAGCCCGCTTCTTCTTGCGGATTGCGGCAGGGAATAATTCGGCGGCGGTGTTGTAGCTGAAGGAAGCCATGGTCAGGGACCTCTGATCTTTTTTATCGCAGACGCGAGCGGTTCGATGGCGCTGGCCCGCCGTTCGGCGGCGCGCCGGTTCACATCATTTCAGGACAGCCCTCAATATAAGCTCGTTTGACAGAAATGCGACTCCTCACAGGCGTGATGATGAATCCGCCCGCGCCGGCCAAGAGATCGGAATAAAGCCTGTTATTTCAATGACCTGTGCGGCTCAGAGCTTGCCGAGCAGCAGCAGGATGATCAGTACCACCAGAATGACGCCGCCAAGGCCCATTCCGGAATGGCCCATGCCGTAGCCGTAGCCGCCGAACCGGCCGCTGAAGCCTCCGAGCAGGAAGATGATCAGGATGATGATGAGTATCAGACCGAGCGACATGGCACTCTCCCCCGAGAGCGGCCGGCGGACGAAAATCCGCCGTCCCGCTTGGGGAACAAAGCATATCCCGGCTGTTGGTTCCAGCGCAGGAACCGAAGGCGGCTATTTCGGCTGCAGTTTAAGCGCGGCCGAATTGATGCAGTAACGCAGTCCGGTCGGGCCGGGGCCGTCGTCGAACACATGGCCGAGATGGCCGTTGCACTTCGAGCACAACACCTCGGTCCTGACCATGCCGTGGCTGACGTCGCGCTCCTCATCGACATGGTTTTCCGTGGCGGGGGCGGTAAAGCTCGGCCAGCCGCAGCCGGAATTGAACTTGGCGTCGGATTCGAACAAGGTTTGTCCGCAGCCGGCGCAGGTGTAGGTGCCTTGCCGCTGCTCGTGCTCATACTCGCCGGAGAACGGACGTTCGGTCGCCTTCTCGCGCAGCACGGCGTACTGCATCGGCGTCAATTCCTTGCGCCACTCGGCTTCGGTTTTCTCAACTTTTGCGGTTTTGGTCTCGGTCATTGTCATTTCCCTTGCTGTCATTCCGGAAAGCAGCAGCGCGGCTATCCGAAAATCCATACCACTGTCGTGGTTATGGATTCCGGGCTCGTGCCAGGCACGCCCCGGAATGACGATTTAATCAACCTAGTTGGTGGCTTTTGCGCTGCTCACCAGCGTCGGCTTTTCGAGGTAGTTGGCGGCAAAGATCTTCTTCAGGTTCTCGATCTTCGGAATGTCGTTATAGGCAATATAGGGTTGGGTCGGGTGCAGCGTCAGGTAGTCCTGATGATAGGCTTCGGCGGGGTAAAACCCTTCCAGCGGTCCAACCTTGGTGACGATCGGCCTGTCGTACACCTTGGCGGCGTTGAGCTGCGCGATATAGGCATCCGCAACCTTCTTCTGGTCCTCATTGGTGGTGAAGATCGCCGAGCGATATTGCGTGCCGCTATCGGGTCCCTGGCGGTTCAACTCGGTCGGATTGTGCGCCACCGAGAAGAAGATCTGCAGGATCTTGCCGTAGCTGATTTTCTTCGGATCGTATTTGATCTCGACGGATTCGGCGTGCCCGGTCGAGCCGCTGCTGACGATGTCGTATTTGGCGGTGCTCTTGTTGCCCCCGGCATAACCGGAGACGGCGTTGACCACGCCCGCGGTGTGCTGGAACACGCCCTGCACGCCCCAGAAACAGCCCCCCGCGACCACGGCAGTCTGGATGCCGTCGGACGCCTGGGCATCCATGGCGGGAGCGGGGATGATCACGGCGTCTTCCGACGCGCGCGAAGGCGCAATCGCGAAGGCAGCGATTGCCAGCGCGCCGATGGTGCCGGCGCAGAGCGAAAGGCGGCTGAATGGGCTACGGGACATGGGGATTCCTCTCGGGTCGGCGGATTTGGGGGGCAGTCTAGAGCGGCAGCCGCGGTTCGCAATCGTCGCGGCGTTGTCCGATCTCCAAGATACGCGGCAGCAGGGCCGTTGTTACAGCGGAACCCACACGAGTTCGTGAATAAAACCGCGCGATTGCATGGGTTTATCCGAAAACGCGGCGGGCGCGAAACGTCGCGGCCGATATCTGGCGGATTTTGCCAAACCGGCCTTTAATGAACCGCGTCCGCAATTGAGCGACGAACCACCATGCCCCGGAGCGTTCCGCAAATGTTGCGCACCCTCTTTGTATCGGCCGTGATCTTGGTCATTTCGGCCGTCAGGCCGGCGGTGGCCGGCCCAACCCTGGCGGATGACCTCGAGACCTGCCGCAACAAGCAAACCGAGGACAAAGCAGGAAGGCTGGAAGCTTGCGAAAGGGTGATTGCAGGTGGGCAGGCCACCGGCAAGGACCTGGCGCTCGCCTATGCGGTGAGAGGGCAGGAATTTCAGCGCAAGCGCAATTACGACAAGGCGATCGCGGCGTTCAGCGCGGCGCACGATGCCGACCCGGACGAAGCGAATTACATCAATGCCCGGGGCTTTGCCTTTGAGCAAAAGGGCGACGACGACCACGCCATGGCGGACTACAATCTGGTGCTGCAGATGCGTCCGCGATCGCCGCTCGCGCTCTACAACCGCGGCACGCTCTATATGCGCAAGGCTGCGCTGCAAAGCGCGCTCGACGACTTCAACGCAGCGCTGGCGCTCAAGCCGGATCTTTACCGCGCGCTCGCCGACCGCGGGCGGGTGCGAACAGTCAACAAGGACTTTGACGGCGCGCTGGCGGATTTTGCCGAAGCCGAACGGTTGTTTCCGGCGGCGACCCAGGTCGCCAACTTCCGCTGTCTGACCTACACCGCGATGGGCCAGTTCGACAAGGCGCTGGCGGACTGCAACGCGGTGATCGAAAAATTGCCGAAGTTCCAGTTCGTCCAGGTGAGCCGCGGCGAGGTCTATTTGGCCAGGGGCGACCTGGCCGCGGCGCTCAAGGATTTCAACGCCGTGCTCGGCGTCAACCCCAACAATGTCCGGGCCCATTCCGGCCGCGGTGAATTGTTCGAGCGGAAAAACGATCTGGCGCAGGCACGCGCCGACTACCGTTCCGCGGCGTTCGCTCTTACGCCCTACGACAGTTTCGACACCGGACTGGCGCGCCAAGTCGCGCGCGAACGGCTGGCCGCGTTGACGCCGCAGGCGTCAACGGCGCCGGACAAGGTTCGCCGTATCGCTTTGGTTATCGGCAACGGTGCCTACAAAAACGTACACCAGCTCGACAATCCGCCGCGCGACGCCAGGCTGATTGCCGACGCATTCCATGACATCGGATTTCAGACGGTGATGCTTTCCAACGATCTCACCCGCGACAAGTTTTTCGAGGTGCTCAAGGGCTTCGCCACGGAAGCGGAAAAGGCCGACTGGGCGGTGGTGTATTATGCCGGCCATGGGTTCGAGATCGGCGGCGTCAATTACCTGGTGCCGGTCGACGCCAAACTGGCCGCGGACAAGGACGCCGAAATCGAGGCGGTGGCGCTGGAACAGGTGATCGCCGCGGTCGGCGGCGCGCGCAAGCTGCGTCTGGTCATGCTGGATGCCTGCCGCGACAATCCGTTTGCGCCGACCATGCAGCGGACCATCGAATTGAAGCTGGTCGACAAGGGGTTTTCCAATATCGAGCCCGCCGCCGGCTTCATGGTGGTCTACGCCGCCAAGCACGGCGAGACCGCGCTGGACGGCGACGGCGTCGACAGCCCGTTCGCCAGCGCGGTGGCGCGCGATATCAAGCAGCCGCACGTCGAGGTGCGAAAACTGTTCGACCTTGTCCGTGACGACGTCTGGAGCGCGTCGAAACACCAGCAGCAGCCGTTTACCTACGGCTCGCCGCCGGGCCGGGAAGATTTCTACTTCGTGGCGGGGAAGTGATGTGGTGTCTTCTTTTCTCCCCTCCCTCCACGCGCCCTTGCGCGTGGCGGGGAGGGGTCGGGGGTGGGGGGTGCCGCAGCATCCATCGAAGCCAGCGGTCCCACCGATAGCACCCCCGACCCCTCCCCGCCGCTTTGCGGGGGGAGGGGAGAAGAGGGCGTTGCGCTACACCACCACGCTCAACCGCTTCGCCGCGCGGGTGATGCCGGTGTAAAGCCAGCGGCTGCGGCTTTCCCCGAACGCAAAGCTTTCGTCGAACAGCACCACGTCGTCCCATTGCGAGCCCTGCGATTTGTGCACCGTGAGCACGTAGCCGTAATCGAACTCGTCATAGGGCTTGCGCTGCTCCCACGGAATGGTTTCGATCGCGCCCTCGAAGCAGTCGCCGCGAACCGAAACCTTGGTCACCTTGTGACTGAAGTCTTCATCGGGCGACAGCCGCATGGTGATGATTTTCGATTTCGAGGCCGCGCGCGACTTCACCCGCCACAGCCCGCCGTTGAACAGGCCCTTCTTGCGGTTGTTGCGCAGGCAGACCAGCTTGTCGCCGGCCACCGGCAGCGGATCCTCGATGTGCTGCCGCTGCCGCATCCGCATGTTGTAGGAGCGGCGTGTGTTGTTACGTCCGACCAAAACCTGATCGGTGCGCATTACCCGGTCCGGATCGAGTTCGGCGCGCGATATCACCTCGCTCTCGCCGTAGCGTCCGATATCGAGATCGCGGCCTTCGCGCACGTCCATCGACATCCGCACGATCGGATCGTTCTGCGCCTGGCGATGCACTTCGGTGAGCATCGCGTCGGGCTCGCAGTTGGTGAAGAACCCGCCGCCCTGGATCGGGGGCAGTTGCGCAGGATCGCCGAGCACCAATAGCGGACATTCGAACGACATCAGGTCGCGGCCGAGATCGGCGTCCACCATCGAGCATTCGTCGATCACGATCAGTCTGGCCTTGGACGCCGGTGCGTCGTCCCATAGCTCGAAACTCGGCTGCTCGACGCCGGATTCGCGCGCGCGGTAAATCAGCGAGTGGATCGTCGAGGCGTTGTCGCAGCCCTTGTTGCGCATCACCAGGGCGGCCTTGCCGGTGAAGGCGGCAAACTTCACCTCGCCGTCGACGCCGTCGGCGATATGGCGCGCCAGCGTGGTCTTGCCGGTGCCGGCATAGCCGAACAGCCGGAATACCGGCGGCGTGCCGTTCTTGCCGGGCTTTGCCTTCAGCCAGTCGGCAACGGCTTTCAGCGCGGAGTCCTGATGCGGCGTGAAAGTAGGCATGGGGTCTCGGGTGGAGGAGGGCCGTGCATTTGAGCGACGACTCACGGTCCGCAAAACTAACCATTCATGCCGCCAGCGCAAGCCGTCTTCCGCGCCGCGGAATTGGCTGGACGCTGGACTCGGCGTTGGCGGGGAATACACTGCGGGAAAACGACAAACGGCTGGCGGGAGGCCAACATGAAGTTCGGCATTTTCTATGAACTGCAATTGCCGCGGCCGTGGGAAGCCGGCGGTGAGCTCAAGCTCTACCAGGACGCGCTGACGCAGCTTGAGACCGCCGACCGCTGCGGCTACGACCATGCCTGGGTGGTGGAACATCACTTCCTGGAAGAATATTCGCATTCGCCGTCGCCGGAATCGTTTCTCGCCGCGGCTTCCCAGCGCACCCGGAACATCCGGCTCGGCCACGGCATTTTCCAGCTCACCACCAATCATCCCGCGCGCGTCGCCGAGCGCGTCGCGGTGCTGGATCTGTTGAGCAACGGCCGCTGCGAATTCGGGATGGGCGAGAGTGCGTCGATCACCGAGTTGACGCCGTTCGGCCGCGACATGGAGACCAAGAAGGAAGTATTCGAGGAAGCCGTCCGCGCCATTTTCCCGATGTTCAAGGAAGGCGGCAGCGAGCATCACGGCAAGTATTTCGACATCCCCTTGCGCAATGTGGTGCCGAAACCGGTTCAGAAGCCGCATCCGCCGTTGTGGATGGCATGCTCGCAGCTTCCCACTATCGAGCGTGCGGGCCAGCATGGTTTCGGCGCGCTCGGCTTCCAGTTCGTCAGTGCCGATGCGGCGCATGCCTGGGTGCATGCCTATTACAACGCCATCACCAAGCGGCTGAAGAAGCTCGCGGACTACGAGATCAACCCCAACATGGCGCTGGTCTCGTTCTTCATGTGCGCGAAAACCGACGAGGAGGCGCGGGCGCGCGCCGATGGCGCGACCTTCTTCCAGTTCGCGTTGCGCTATTACGGCCAGGGACAGAACCGGGCGCGCCCGGCGCCGGGCACCGTCAACATGTGGGACGAGTACAACAAATGGAAACGCGAGAATCCGGAAGCCCAGGAGGCGGCGTTGCGCGGCGGCCTGATCGGCTCGCCCGAAACCATCGCCAAGAAGCTGCGGCGCTTCCGCAGCTCCCATATCGACCAGGTGATCCTGCTCAACCAGGCCGGCAAGAACAGCCACGAGCACATCTGCGACTTGCTCGAATTGTTCGCCAAGGAAGTGATGCCCGAGTTCCGCGCCGACCCCGAGCACGACGCGTGGAAGGCCGGCGTGATGAGCGGGGCGATCCAGCTCGAGGAAATCGACACCGAAGCCTTCAAGGATCGCTACGGCAAATTGGCGGTGAGCGTCGCGCCGGCAAAGCCGGCGGTCGCGGCGGCGGGATAATCGTCGCGGCGAACGGAGATGAAACGCATCGCAGTCTGGATCTTTTACGCCATCGGCACGCTCGCGATCGGGTATCTCGCACTGTATTTTTATGCCGCGTTTACCGGACACGCGCTGGTGCCCGGCGACCCCATCCACATCTTTCGCAGGCCCGACGCCCCGAACTACTCGGCGGCGACCGACGGCGCCTTGGCCTGATGGCGGGAGACGAAAGTGCGGCCCATCGTGATGTTCTTCTGGGCGCGGATCTGGGTGTTGTCGTAGGTCCAGCACTCGCCGGAATTGTCGAGGAAGCAAACCCAGAGCAGGTTATATTCCGGCCCGTAGTCGATCAGCAGATGGGCGTATCCGTCGCCCCTCGGAGTGATAACGGGGATCGGCGGATCGAGTTGCAGCATCGACATCGACGGATTCCAAACAAGCAGGCGATTGCCCTCGTTTGAAAACAGCGCTGCCGCAAAACAGTTCCATTGGGTGGCGCTTCGCCGCCCAACGGCCCTCGCAACGACGGCTTGGCTCAAGCCGTCGCGGCCATCCGGTGGAAATCGCCGGTGCCGGCGGGCGTGATCGGCAATCCGCCGTCGGCATATTCGTTCAGCTTGTTGCGCAGGGTGCGGATCGAGATGCCGAGGATGTTGGCGGCATGGGTGCGGTTGCCGAGGCAATGCTTCAGCGTCTCCAGAATGAGGTCGCGCTCCACGTCGGCGACCGTACGTCCAACCAAGGCGCGGGTGACCTGTTCGGCGGCGAAGGTGGCGTGCGCCACCGCCGGCACGGTCCTGACGATGTCGAGACGGTCACCATCCGGCGTCAGGATGGCATCGACCCCGATCTCGTCGCCCTGCGCCATCAGCACCGAACGGTGGATGGTATTTTCCAGCTCGCGGACGTTGCCCTGCCAGCGGTTGGAGGTCAGCACCCGCCTTGCGTCGGCGGAAATCGGGCGTACCGGCACGCCGTTGGCGTCGGCGTATTTCCGGGCGAAATGCTGCGCCAATTCCAGGATGTCGGCCGGGCGCTCGCGCAGCGGCGGTATCTTCAGGTTGACGACGTTGAGCCGGAACAGCAGGTCTTCGCGGAAGCTGCCTTCGCGCACGGCGTCGACCAGGTTGCGGTTCGAGGTCGCGACGATGCGGATATCGACCGGCACCGGCCGCGTACCGCCGACCCGGTCGATCACCCGTTCCTGGATCGCGCGCAGCAACTTGGATTGCAGCCGGACGTCCATCTCGGAGATTTCGTCCAGCAGCAGCGTGCCGCCGGTGGCTTCCTCGAATTTTCCGATCCGCCGCGCCACGGCACCCGTGAAGGCGCCCTTTTCGTGGCCGAACAATTCGGATTCCAGCAGGTGCTCGGGGATCGCCGCGCAATTGATCGATATGAACGGCCGCTTGGCGCGGTTGGAGCGGGTGTGGACATAGCGCGCCAGCACTTCCTTGCCGGTGCCGGATTTGCCGGTGATCATCACCGAGGCATCGGAGCCGGCGATCTGTTGCGCCAGCTTGATCACTTTCGCCATCGCTTCGTCGCGATAGACCAGGTCGCGCGAATCGTTGGCGACGGCGGCGAGTACTGCGGCGATCAACTCCGGTTCGGGCGGCAGCGGGATGTATTCCTTGGCGCCGGCATGGATCGCGGCGACCGCGGCGCGGGCGTCATTGGAGATGCCGCAGGCGACGATCGGGACATGAATATGTTCGGCTTCCAGCCGCATCACCAGGTCGCGGATGTCGAGGGCGACGTCGACCAGCAACAGGTCGGCGCCCTTGCCGCCGCGCAGCACGCGCATCGCCTGTTCGTGATCCTCCGCATGGGTGACGGAAGCACCATTGTCCATGGCGATCTTGGTGGCTGTCGTAAGCTGGCCCTTTAGCGTGCCAACGATAAGAAGCCGCATGATGTTCTCCTGTTCGTCTGTTCGCGCTCTTGCCGCGCGGTATTTTCAAAACCTTACGCGCGTTCTTCCTTGATGATTTCCGTCATGGTCACGCCAAGCTTGTCTTCCACCAGAACCACTTCGCCGCGCGCCACCAGCCGGTTGTTGACGTAGATGTCGATGGCCTCGCCGACGCGGCGATCGAGTTCGAGCACGGTGCCAGGTCCGAGCTTCAACAGCTCGCCGACGTCCATCTTCGAGCGGCCGAGCACGGCCGAAACCTGTACCGGCACGTCGAATACCGCTTCGAGGTCGGCGGCGACGCGCGCGGACTGTTCGTCCTCGTGATAGGCCACGTCGTCGGTGCTAGGCACATCGGCGGCGTTGAGGTCAGGAAGCGGAACCTGTGCGTCGGTGTCACTCATGGTCTAGCCCTCATGGCCGCTGTTTCGGCCTGATTGCGGGACGCCATATAGCGCCCGACAAGTTCGCTGATCTTTGCTTCGATCGCGGCGCGCTCCAGCACCACGCCGCCGTCGGCCCACTCGATCCTGCAATCGCCGGTGTCGATTTCCGGCTCCGCCAGGATCACCAGGCGGCCCTCGAAGCCGCTTTGTTTCGCCATTCGCTCGATCCGCTCGCGCGCGGCCTCGTAAAGCTGGTCGTTGATGCGGACCACCAGATGCGGCGTCGAGACCAGGTGCGCGAAGCAGTCGCTGACCAGACCGGTGATTTCGCCGAGCGGCTCGGAGGCAATCAACTCACTGCATAATTTGCGCGCCACCGCGACGGCGACATCGACGGCTTCGGTCTCCATCCGGGTTTCGATCCCGGAAAAGCGCGTCACGATGGCCTGAATGGCGATTCCGATCTCCTCGAGCGCCAGCGCGGTGCGGCGGTCGCTTTCCGCCTTTGCCTCGCGTTGCCCGGCGTCGTAGCCGTCGCGATAGCCGCGCGCCTCGGCCGATGCCACCTTCTGCGCGATTTCCGACGGCGACGCCGCCCGCTCGCGCGCCCGGTCCGGCGCCGAGAAGTCCATGTCGAACAGGAATTTTGCGGGAGCGGCCATCAGTACACCAGCTCGTCGTCGGCGCGGTTCTTGCTCAGCATGATTTCGCCCTTGGCCGCCAGATCCTTGGCGAGGTTGACCAGCAGCGCCTGCGCCTCGTCGACGTCGCGCAGACGCACCGGGCCGAGGGCGGCCATGTCGTCGAGCAGCATCTTGCCGGCGCGGGACGACATGTTGCCGAGGAAGAAGCCGCGAACTTCTTCGTTGGCGCTCTTCAGCGCGACGCCGAGCTTGTCCTTGTCGACGTGGCGCATCAGGGTCTGGGCCGACGCGGAGTCCAGTTTGATGAGGTCGTCGAAGGTGAACATCAGCGCCTTGATGCGTTCGGCGGACTTGCGGTCTTCCTCTTCGAGCGAGGTGATGAAGCGGGTTTCGGTCTGGCGGTCGAAATTGTTGAAGATCTCGGCCATCACCTCATGGGCGTCGCGGCGGCGGGTCTGCGACAGGTTCGACATGAATTCAGTACGAAGCGTCTGCTCGACGCGCTCGATCACTTCCTTCTGCACCGCCTCCATCCTCAGCATGCGGCCGACCACGTCGAGCGCCATGTCCTCGGGCAGGATTGCCAGCACCCGCGCGGCGTGCTCGGGCTTGAGCTTCGACAGCACCACGGCGATGGTTTGCGGATATTCGTTCTTGAGATAGTTGGCGAGCACCTCTTCCTGGACGTTGGAAAGTTTCTCCCACATGTTGCGGCCCGCGGGCCCGCGAATCTCGTCCATGATGCCGCTGACGCGCTCGGCCGGCAGGTATTGCTGCAGCAGCCGTTCGGTGGCGTCGAATGTTCCCATCAGCGCGCCGGACGCCGACATCCTGGAGACGAATTCGAGCAGCAGGTCTTCGACCACGTCGGCTTCGACGGTGCCGAGCGTCGACATCACCATCGACAATTCGCGCACCTCATCGTCGTCGAGCAGCGACCAGATCTTGCCGCCATATTGCTCGCCCAATGCCAGCATCAGGATCGCGGCGCGTTTCGGCCCCTTCAACGGCGGACTTTTGGGACGATTGCCCTGACGGCTCGCCAGCGTGGCGATGACGTTGCCGATATCGTTGGGGTTATTGGCGATTTGCGGTACGGCCATGTCGGATCACGCCGGCTCTGCGAGCCATTGACGAATGATGGAAGCGGTTTCGTTCGGATTGCGTTCGGCCAGCTCGCCGACGCGATGCACCGACTGTGCGTGCACCTGGCCCTGAACCTGGGCGACGTCGATCATCTGCGAGGTGGCGTTAGAGCCAGGCACCAGGCTTTGGCTGCTGCTTGCGGCGGATTGCGCGCCGCCGTCAGCCGGCGGCGGCGACGCGGCGCCGCTGGTGAGCAAGGGAACGACGTCGGAAGCGAGGATGCGCTTGACCAGCGGCCGGATCACCATGAACAGCACCACCAGGCCGAGCAGCATCATCACGCCGAGCTCGATGACGTACATCACGTCATCCTTGGTGAATTGCAGCATGCCGAACAGTCCGGCCGGCTCGGCAACGGGAATCGCCGCCGGCGCTTCGGCGAATTTCAGGTTCACGACCTCGACCTGGTCGCCGCGCTTCTGATCGAAGCCGATCGCCGAGCGTACCAGTGCGGCGATGCGGTCGAGCTCTTCCTTGCTGCGCTCCTTGTAGACCATCTCGCCTTTGTCGTTTTTGGCATAGCTGCCGTCGACCAGCACCGCGACCGAGATGCGGTTGACCCGCCCGGCCTCGGTTATTTCGGTCTTGGTGGTGTGGGAGATTTCGTAATTGTTGGTCTCCTCGCTCTTCTTGCTCTGGTCTTTCGGCACCGCGGCGGCGTCCGGCCGCTGACTGCCGGGCAATTCATTGTTGACGGTGACCTGGCCGGCGCTGTCCGCGGTGGCGCTGGATTCTTCCCGGGTCTGGCTCGAGCGCAGCACCCGGCCTTCGGGGTCGAACTTGTCGGAGGTCTGGGTGATCCGGTTATAGTCGAAGTCGGCCGAGAGCTGGACGCGCGCCCGGCCGGCGCCGACCACGGACGACACGATCGCCTCGACCTGATTGCGCATCCGCTTCTCGAAGCCGGCGCGGCGCTCGTCTCCGACCGCGTTATCGGCGTCGCCGGTGGCGCCGTCGGCGAGCAATTGACCGGTTTCATCGACGATCGAGACCCGCTGCGGTTTCAGGCCGCTGACGGCGGAAGCCACGACGTGGCGGATCGCCCTGATTTGTTGCGGTTCGAGCGTGCCGCGCACGCGCACCACGATCGAGGCTGACGGTTCGGGCGTCTCGCGGGAAAACAACGGACGCTCGGGCAGCACCAGATGGACCCTGGCCGCCTGGATCCGGTCGATGCCGCGGATGGTGCGGGCCAATTCGCCTTCGAGGGCCCGCAGATGGTTGATGTTCTGGACGAAGCTGGTGGTGCCGAGCGCGTCGGATTTGTCGAAAATCTCGTAGCCGACCCCGCCGCCCTTGGGCAGGCCGCCCTCGGCGAGCTTCATGCGCAGCCGCGTGACCTTGTCCTTTGGCACCATGATGATGGCGCCGTCGTTGCGCAGTTCGTAGGGAATGGCCTGGCGTTCCAGGTCCTTGATGATCCCGGAGGAATCCTCGGTGCTGAGGTCGGTGAACAGCGTGGTCATCTGCGGCGTGGTGACGCGCATGATGACAAACGCGAAGAAGCCGATCAGCGCGGCCGTCACCGCGACCATCGCCATCAACCGCGCCGCACCCAGACCCCTCAGGAAACCCACAAGACTCTGCAAAACCGACCGCCCCTCAA
Organism: uncultured Alphaproteobacteria bacterium; assembly: GCA_963774685.1. GTDB lineage: Bacteria > Pseudomonadota > Alphaproteobacteria > Rhizobiales > Xanthobacteraceae > Bradyrhizobium. The sequence goes on from CAVZFU010000001.1 coordinate 139,274, forward strand.
GATTCGGCCCCAAGCGCCGACTGGGCAATTATTGCCTATGGGATGGTTTCGATATGGTTAACGAAGGTTAAGGGCCGCAGCGAAAGTTCAACATGAAAAGGATCGGCCCCGCTTTCGCGAGGCCGATCCTGGTCAAATGCCGTTGGTTCGGGAGAGCTTATTGGCGATATTGCTGGATGCGGGTGGTGCGCAACCCCGCCAGGCCATGCTGATCGATCGAAAACTGCCAGGACAGGAATTCGTCGACGGTCAGCGTGTAGCGGCTGCAGGCCTCTTCAAGGGAGAGCAGGCCGCCGCGAACCGCGGCAACGACTTCGGCCTTACGGCGAATAACCCACCGTTTGGTCCCGGGCGCGGGCAGATCCGCAATAGTTAACGGACTGCCGTCGGGCCCGATGACGTATTTTACCCTCGGGCGATGGGGCTCTGTCATGGCGTACTCACAAACTCTCAACCACTGAACTCACGGTAATAACCTACGCCCGGCGACTTAAAATTTGCCTAAGCCCAACGCTTCAATAAGAATCTCCTTGAAAATGCCTGAAAAACCTTTGGCCCGGCGTCGCCAGGGCGCCGGGCGGAAGCAGACTGTGAACGAAGTGATAATTTTATTCACCGGCCCCGTGGCAGCGAGGCGCGGTCGCGAACTAATCGACGATGCTCTGAATCTGGTTCACCGTGTAGGTTTGGCCGCCGATCGTCAGCAGCGGCGGCGACTGGGTGAGATCGACCGAACTGACCACGCCCACAACCTGGGTTGAAATGGCGACGTTGTTGTTTGCGGCGTCCTTGGCTGTAGCCGTCATGGTGTAATTGCCGACGGGCAATTGGGTGCCGTCAGAGCCTACGCCGTTCCAGACGAAGGGCTGGCTGTTGCCGGCGCTGACGTTGTAGCTGCCGGTGAAGACGGCCTGCCCGGTGCTGCTGGCGATGGTGATATTGACGGTTGAGGCGGCGGGAATGCTGAGCTCCCACGTCGCGGAGTTGTTGATCAGCTGCGCGGTGCTGCCATTGACCACCGCCGTCTTGCCGACGAATCCCAGCGCCTGGGTCGATTGCGTGGTCTGCTGCAGGGATACCAGCGTTGCCAGCGAGTTGTTGGTATTGAGCTGCTGCTGGACGCCGGCGAATTCCACCAGCTGCTGGGTGAACTGGTTGGTGTCCAGCGGATCGAGCGGATTCTGGTTCTGCAACTGCGTCGTCAACAGCAACAGGAAGCTCTGAAAGTTGCCGGCGATCTGCTGGGAAGCCAGCGCGTTGGTGGCCGCGGCCATGGAGGTGGATGATGAAGCCGGTAACGGCGTCGTCCCCGACACCACCGGGCTCGATACGCCTGATGTCGCTGCCATGTCCGTCTCCTCAGACCCTGATGTCCACGCCGCCGCTCGGTCCGAGCGGACGGCCATAAGTTTGTCCCGCGACCACTGCGGGAATGATATTTTCGTCGCTGATCACCAGCTGCTGCGCGTTACGGCTGCCGCCGTCGTTCTGGCCGGATGAAGATTGGTCGCGCAGGCTGAATTGCAGGCCGTTACTGCCGGTCCGCAGGCCGGCATCGTCCAGCGCGCGTTGCAGTTGCGGCGCGTCCTGCCGCAGCATCGACAGCGTTTCCGGTTTTTCGACCGTCAAATGCGACGTCACCTGGCCGTTGCGGTCGATGTCAATGCGGACATCGATGCGGCCAAGGTCGGCCGGGTCGAGCCGGATCTCGAAACGGCTCTTGCCGCTTTGCGCCGATGCCGCGATCTCGAGCGCGAGCCCGCTCAACGGCACGGGCCCGGCGGCAGTCGCGGTGAGACCCGCCGTTGCCGTAGGCCCGGCTGCGGCTGCGGCGGCTGCGGTCTGGAGCTGTGGCTGAATTGCGCTCGCCGCCTGCAAACCCGCATCCGATGCGCCGGTAAGCACATTGGCCGCGTTGGCGAGTCCCGAATGCTCGTGGGTCGATGCCGAGTTGGGACCGGCAAGGTCAGCGCTATTCGTTGGCTCGGCAACGCCATCCGCGGTCTTTTGCTTGGCCGAGGCGGCCAGTTGTTGGGCTAGGCCGGTATTGGCGGTGCCGATCGATACGCCAGCTGCGGCGGGATCGGTCGGGCCCGTCGTGACGTCCGCTTCGTCTGAAGTCACGCTGCCAGCGGACGCCACGACCGAAGCCTTGAATGTCGCTTTCGGGGCAACAGGCGTTTTCGCGGCAACCGTTGCGACCAGCGCGCCATCAGCCGTCGGAGTTGTCGCGGTTGTGTCGGGTTGCGTCGCCTGCGCGACGGCCGACACGGTGATGCTGCTTGCAGCCGTTTGAATTTCGGCTTTTGTGCCCGCGGTGACGTCCGAACTGGTTGCGGTCGATGCCGCCGCCGAAGCTGCGGCACCGGTATCGGTCTGCGCCGGCAACGCGGCTGCTGCAGCCGTGGTGGACGTGCTGGCGGCGATCGCCGCTGCCGCAATCGCAAGCGGCGCTGCGGGATTGCCGGATGCCGGCGAAGCCGCGGGGACATTGACCAGGGCCACCGCGACAGGAACCGCAACGGCGACCGCATCCGGCGTCGTCACGATCTGTCCGGTCAGCAGAGCCGAGGCGGTAGGATCGGTTGAAGACTGGGCGGCGGTATCGCTGCTGCCGGAAGAAGATTTTGCGGTTGATTTCGTACCGCCGCTTTTCGAAGCGCCGGACTTCGCCGCGGGTTGCTGGGCCGCGTCGCTATTGCCGCCGGCATTGGCGTCGGATGGCTGTGAGGTGCTGGTACTGGAATTGTCCGGACCGTTTCCTGCGGTCTGGTCGGTCGCGGTCGTGTTCTGCGAGCCTTTATTGTCCGCGGGTGCCGGCGTGTCGTCGGAACGGCGTGACGGGGGCGAGGGATCCTGCGCCGGAGCGGACGTGTTGTCGGGGGCGGCGTTGCTGTCGACCAGTGCGGAAAAAATATCGTTTCCAGCCGGTTGGTCGGACCGGGCAGGCCGCGACGGCGCGCTATGAAAAGGCACGTTGGCGGGTGCATCTGGCGTTACGCTGAACACGGGCGGCCTCTTGCGATGAATCTGGCCTATGGTCAGCAAGGACCGGGCCATCCCCGGCGTTGCAAAATATCTAGGTTTTTCAATATGTTAACCGAATATCGGAGCGATCAGGGAACCGCAGCGGCAATCCCTTTTCTGCCCGGCGGCAAGATTTGCCGTTTCGCGCCCGCAAAACAGGGTCGTGCGATTGCCTCACCGGGATGCGGCCTATATTAAAGAGCAGCTTTTGCTTCCAGGGCTTTATGCCTTTCTTCCTGATCGCGAGCGTTCGATGCCGCCGCGATCGCATCGATGACTTAAAGCCATGCTCAACAGTCTGGATCTCGAAGGGCGTCCGCAGGACACGAGAATCGTGGTCGCCATGTCCGGCGGCGTCGACTCGTCGGCGACGGCTGCGCTGTTGAAGTCCGAGGGCTACGACGTCGTCGGCATCACGCTGCAGCTTTACGATCATGGCGCCGCCACCCATCGCAAGGGTGCCTGCTGCGCCGGGCAGGACATCCACGATGCCCGCAATGTCGCCGAACGGCTCGGCATTCCGCATTACGTGCTGGACTACGAGAGCCGTTTTCGCGAATCGGTGATCGACAATTTCGCCGACAGCTACGCCTCCGGCGAGACGCCGGTGCCGTGCATCGAATGCAACCGCTCGATCAAGTTTCGCGACCTGTTGGCAACGGCGCGCGAACTCGGCGCTTCCGCGCTTGCGACCGGACATTATGTCGGCTCGCGCCGCCTCGGCGACGGATCGCGCGCGCTGGTCTGCGCCGCCGACGCCGATCGCGACCAGAGCTATTTCCTGTTCGCGACCACGCGCGAGCAACTCGACTATCTGCGCTTTCCGCTCGGCGACATGACCAAGCCGCAGGCGCGCGAGCTGGCGCGGCGCTTCGGGCTTGACGTCGCGGACAAGCAGGACAGCCAGGACATCTGCTTCGTGCCGACCGGCCGCTACACCGACATCATCGGCCGGTTGCGGCCGAATGCGATTCTGCCCGGCGATATCGTCGACCTCGACGGCCGCATGATCGGCAAGCATCAGGGCATCGTTCACTTCACCGTCGGTCAGCGCCGGGGACTGGGCATCGCCTCCAGCGCACCGCTTTACGTGGTGCGGCTCGATGCCGACAGCCGCCGCGTCGTGGTCGGCCCGCGCGAAGCCTTGCGGATGGACCGGATCGTGCTGCGCGACGTCAACTGGATCGGCGACGGTGCGCTCGACCGCGCGGTCGGCAAGGGTCTCGAGATTTTCGTGCGGGTGCGCTCGACCCGCGCCCCACAGCCGGCGTGGCTGCGCGCCGCCGATGGCGGCTATGAAGTCGAACTGGTCGCCGGCGAAGAAGGCGTATCGCCGGGCCAGGCCTGCGTGTTTTACGACGCGCCATCGGGGCAGGCGCGCGTGCTCGGCGGCGGCTTCATCAAGAGTGCTACGTCCAGAAGTGCTGCGCGCGAAACGACTGCGCCGCAGCTCGCCGAGGCAATGCGCGGATAGATTTTCAGGCGGAAGTTTTCAGGGCTGGGCATGGCTGGAGATATCGACCGCGCTGGGGTCGCAAAGGCTTATGGGCGCTGGGCGCCGGTCTACGATCTCGTGTTCGGCAAGGTTTTCGATCACGGCCGCCAATCGACCATCGCGGAAGCCGACCGGATCGGCGGCCGGATTCTCGATGTCGGCGTCGGCACCGGACTGTCGCTGTCGGATTATTCGCGCACCACGAAATTATGCGGCGTCGATATTTCCGAACCGATGCTGCGCAAGGCACAGAGCCGCGTGCGTGCGCTGGGCCTTGCCAATGTCGAGACGCTCGCGGTGATGGACGCCAGGAACCTGGCGTTTGCGGATTCGTCCTTCGACGCGGTGGTGGCGCAATATGTCATCACCGCGGTGCCGGACCCCGAGGCCACGCTGGATGATTTCATCCGGGTGCTGAAGCCGGGCGGCGAACTCATTTTGGTCAATCACATCGGCGCCGAGAACGGTCCGCGCCGTCTCTTCGAACTGGCGTTCGCGCCGCTGGCGCGGCGGCTTGGCTGGCGGCCGGAATTTCCCTGGGCGCGGCTGGTGAATTGGGCGGACAGACATGGCGGCGTCAGCCTGACCGAACGCCGCCCGATGCCGCCGATGGGACATTTTTCGCTGATCCGCTATCGCAAATCCTGAAAAGATTGCGGAATGCCGGCGTGGAACTACCTCCGCGGCAGATCGTTTTCTCCCAATGCGGATGAAACGGTATCTCTTTCTCTCATGCGTGCTGATGGCGGCGTCCGGCGTGGCGGCGGCCCAGGGCCCGCCTGCGCCGGCGACGCCATCGGATCACATCGTGCCGCCTGCGCCTGCCTATAATTGCGCGCCGACCCAATCGACGACGCAGGGGACTATCGCGCCGGAGGGCACCACGACCGGGCAAAGCCACGAGCCGCTCGGCGACCGACTGGCGAAATCCGACGGCGTGCTGTGTCCGCCGGCCGGTGTCGACCCGCAAATGCGGGCGCCGACCCCCGATGCCGGCAACACGCCGGTGATCCCGCCACCCGGCAGCCCCGGCGGCGACCCGACGATCCGGCCGAAATAGCCGCGATTTGCAGGCGTTTGGCCGCGAAAGCAGGTTTGCTTGACATGCCCTTGACCGGCTTCTTATATGCCGCGCGTTCGCGGGCCGCGGCATATATAAAGAGCCAAAGCCGATGGATGCCGTGGCGGGGTAGCTCAGCTGGTTAGAGCACGGGAATCATAATCCTGGGGTCGGGGGTTCGAGTCCCTCTCCCGCTACCAATCAATCGATCGTCCATCATTGCGGCTTGATGCCGGCCTCACGAGTGATCCGAATCCGTTTTCGGCGGGCTGTGCCTAACCCGCTGAAGAAGCCCAGTCCCTTTCTGGTTGTCCTTTATGAAGTCAATCCTGATTTCAGGTATCGGAATAGCCGGCCCTACGCTGGCGTTCTGGCTGAAGGCCGCCGGGTTTGAACCGACATTGGTCGAGCGAGCGACCTACCTTCGCACTGGCGGCTATGTCATCGATTTCTGGGGACTTGGCTACGACATCGCCGAACGAATGGGATTGATCCCGGAGATCAACCGCGTCGGCTATCACGTCAAGGAAATGCGGATCGTCGACGATGCCGGGCGCCGGCGCGCCGGCTTCGGTACGAGTGTTTTCACGGAACTGACCGGTGGACGTTACGTGACGCTGCAGCGAAGCGATCTGTCGCGATTATTGTTCGAGAAAACCAAGGCGCGCGCCGAGTGGATCTTTGACGATGAAATTGTCGGACTGCGCGAAGATGCGGATGGCGTCCTGGTTCGGCTGAAGCACGCCGGCGAACGCCGGTTCGATCTTGTGATCGGTGCCGATGGCCTGCATTCAAGCGTTCGTCAGCTTGTCTTTGGCGCCTCGGCGCAATTCGAGAAGCATCTCGGCTACGTGGTCGCTGCTTTCGAAGTCGGGGGGTATCGACCGCGTGACGAAGGCGCCTATCTGATGTATGGCCAACCGGGCCGAATGGTTGGGCGCTTCACCTTGCGTGATGACCGCACACTGTTTCTATTCGTGTTTGTGGCGCCCGATGCCGGATTGCCTGCGACGCTCGCTCAACAGAAAGCGTTGCTGGATCAAGTCTACGCACACGACGGCTGGGAATGTCCGAATATCCTGGCGGAACTGGCGCGAGCCGATACGATCTACCTGGACAGCGTGAGCCAGATCAGGATGCAAAACTGGACGCGCGGTCGCGTCGCGCTGATCGGCGACGCGGCGTTCTGCGTATCATTGCTGGCTGGACAGGGCTCGGCACTCGCCATGATCTCGGCCTACGTGATGGCGGGTGAACTAGCCGCCGCGCAGGGACGATACCAGGACGCCTTCGCAAGGTATGAAATTCTGTTGCGCGACTACATGGTCGCCAAGCAGAATGCCGCACAGCGTTTCGCCGGAGCCTTCGCACCAAAGACACGGGCCGGCCTGCTTTTCCGCAACCAGGTGATTCAGGCTTTTGCATTCCCCGGCGTGGCCAGGCTTTTCATCGGCCGGGACATCGCTGACAGGCTGGAACCCCCCAATTATCGCTGGCCCCTGCTTCACCGGACGGGGGCCTGACGATCGATCAATTTCATCGCAGACAAAAGATTCGGTCCTGGCTCCGCGGCGGGTGCATGGGTCGTTGAGCACGAAACGCTTTCATCCCGGATGGTTTAGTATATTCGTACCCAACATCATTTTATTTGACGCGGTGAATTCGAATGCCTGCTGCAATTGTGTCCGAAGGCGAACCAATCCTCATCGGCCCGGGTGCCAAACCAGCCGGCGAAGAGAGAAGGGTCAGCCTGCTGAGCCTTTGCGGGCTTGCTTTGGCGATCGGCATCATGACGGGCCTGGGCGCCGTGGCGTTCCGGGCGTTGATCGCGCTGGTGCACAACCTGTTCTACAATGGCAGGCTGAGCCTGGTTTTCGACGCGAACCTGAGCGAGGGTCCGAGCCGTTTCGGCGATCTCGTATTTTTGTCGCCCATCATCGGCGGTCTCATCGTCGTTTACATCGTGAAGAGCTTCGCTCCGGAAGCCAAGGGCCACGGCGTTCCGGAGGTGATGGACGCGGTCTTTTACAAGCAGGGCAACATTCGCGGCAAGGTCGCGCTGGTCAAGGCGCTGGCCTCGGCGTTGTCGATCGGCAGCGGCGCGGCTGTCGGGCGTGAGGGACCGATCATCCAGATCGGTTCGGCGCTGGGCTCCGCCTTTTCCCAATACATTGGATTGTCGACCTGGCAGAAGATCACGCTGCTGTCGGCAGGGGCAGGCGCGGGAATCGCCGCGACCTTCAATACGCCGCTCGGCGGCGTGCTGTTTGCCCTCGAGATCCTGTTGCCGGAAGTTTCAAATCGCACCTTCCTTCCCGTCGTTGTGGCAACCGGAGCGGCCACGACGATCGGCCGGATCCTGATCGGACCCGATCCGGCCTTTGCTGTTCCGGATGTGCAGTTTTCGCTGGCGAACTCGCTTGCGGCCGGCGAAATCCTGAGCTTCGTGTTGCTCGGGCTGCTCTGCGGTGTCGCGGCCTGGGCCTTCATCCGCCTGCTCGTCATCATGGAAGACGGTTTCCCGAAGCTGCCGGGAAACGAATACACCCAGAATATCGTCGGCATGGCCATCATCGGGCTGATGATGGTGGTTCTCACCCGTGTGTTCGGACACTCCTACGTCGATGGCGTCGGCTATTCGGTGATCCAGTCGATCTTCGACCAGAAGATGACGGGGGTGGGTCTGCTCGCTTTGCTGTTTGTGCTCAAGATGATCGCAACCACCGTCAGTCTCGGCTCCGGGGCTTCGGGCGGCATTTTTTCGCCGTCGCTGTATCTCGGCGCGACCCTCGGTGCGGCGTTCGCCGCGGCCATCGGTATCGTCCTTCCACATTCCGGTCTGACGCTGCCGTCCGCGGCGATCATCGGCATGGCCGCGATGGTCGGCGCCAGCACCGGCGGCGTCATGACCGCGATTGTCATGATATTCGAGATGACGCGCGACTACGCCATCATCGTACCGGTGATTGTCGCGGTCGCATTGGCCGCCGGCGTCCGGCGCGCACTGGTCAGCGAAACCATCTACACGATCAAACTGCGCCATCGCGGCCACCGCATCCCCAAGGAGCGGCATATCAATCTCTATCTGGTAAAACAGGCGCAAGACATCATGGAGCGCGGGTTCATTGTCGCTACCGCCGGCACGACGCTGAAGGACGCGATGCTTCCCGACGACATCGACGACGTGCGGCCCATCGTGGTCGAACGGGAAGGCCGGATCGTCGGCCTTGTCCCGCCGCGCTCCGGACTATGGCTTGAGGTCCGCACCAATCCCGAGGCCCGGGTCGAGAAGTTCGTCGAGAGCCGGCTCGTGATATGCCGCGACGAGGATCTTCTGAGCCTGGCTTTCGCCCGTCTAAAGCGCCATCGCGCCGGGGCCGCGGTGGTGTTTCGCGGGACGGCGCGTCCCCGCATCAACGACGTGGTCGGCATCATCACCAAGCGAGCCGTCGCCGATGCGGTGATCGACAGTTATGAGGATTGAGAATCGGCCGTTCAAGCGGTTCGCCCAATCGATTGTTGCGTTGGTAAACTTGCGCCCGCCCCGGTATAGTCGGCGGCGATAGATGTTCGAGCCTTGAGATATTGGGGCTTGGGGCTGGGCAAAACCCAATATGGCCGACGTTGCCGCCGCTTCCGTTTCACGCCGTCCCAGGCTCGCTTTTCGCGTCGGCGTCACGGGCACGCGCGCGCTCGGGCCTGATGCCGCGGACCGCGTGCGGCCGGCGGTCGCCGAAATCCTCAACCTGATCGCAAAGCAGATCGCGAAGCTCGCGGATGATCCGCTGGCCAGGCCGGTTTACGCGGCCCCCGCCGCGGGGCCTGCGCCCTTTACGCTGCGGCTGCTGTCGCCGCTCGCCGAAGGCAGCGACCGGCTGGTCGCCGAACAGGCGTTGAAAGCCGGCTACCGGCTTTATGCGCCATTGCCGTTTGCGCAGGCCGAATATGAAAAGGACTTCCCCGATACGCTCGATGCCTTCCGGGCGTTGCTGGCAAAGGCCGAAATGCTGGAGCTGGACGGCGGCCGCGCGGTGGCGAACGAGAGTTATCAGGAGGTCGGCCGCTTCGTGGTGCGCAATTGCGATCTTCTGATCGCGATTTGGGATGGCGAACGCGAAAAGGGCGTCGGCGGCACCGCGGAAATCGTTCGCTTCGCCGTGAGTGCCGGGGTGCCGGTCTGGTGGATCGATGCCAACGGCATGAACCTGCCGAAATTCATCGACGACCTCCTGAAGCTGCGCAAACCTGCCACGGCGCCCACCGGCGAGGACGCCGCCAGGGGCGTCGGGCTCTACCTTGAGAAAACGGCTCTGCCGCCATCCCTTGTGGAGCCCGAGCATTCCGGAATCTTCGGCTTTATCGCGCACCAGTTCAGCCGTCACCGCCCGCACGAAGAATCGCCGCTGATCGATTATCTCCACGAGCAGGAACTGGCCTCGAGCTTTCTGTGGCAGGCCTACAATCGCCTGATGAAAATGGTGGCGCCGAAATCCGAAAAGCCGGTGCCGGCCCAGACTGCGGCGCCGGTTCGTCCGCTGCAGTCCGATGTCGAGCGTGGGTGGGACGAGCTCTACAAGCCCGCCAACGAATTCTCGATCGGTTACGGCGACCGCTATCGTTCCTCCTATGTGTTGATCGCGATCCTGGCCTTTCTGGCTATCGCTGCGCCGGCATTCGCCAGCCAGCGCCGGCCCGGTTCGGAATTGTTCGTCGCGGTTTTTGAACTGCTCGCGTTCGGCGGGATTGCCGCTCTGGTGCTGGCAAACCATCTGCACCGCTGGCACGAGAAGTGGATTTCCTATCGCTTGCTCGCCGAGTTGTGCCGCAAGCAGTGCGTGCTGTCGGCCATCGGCCGGTCGCTGCCGGTTTCCGAGGTGGTCCGGATGTCGCTCGACAGTATCGAGGACAGGGAGGGCGAGGAGGCGCTGAAAAAATTACCGCGCGAGGCCTGGGTGGCCTGGTATTTCACCGCCGCCGTGCGCGCGGCTCCTTTTCTGGTGGGCTCGTTATCCGCGGCCAATACCGGCGCCCTGACCATGGCGCGGGCCTTGGCCGATGACCAGACCGGCTATCATCTCGAGCGCCGCGATCGCAACAAGGCGGCAGGGCGCAGCATCGGCCTGATCGGCGAGATATTTTTCCTGCTGGCGGTTGCCGCGGTCAGCTCAAAGCTGTTCTTTCTGCTCACCGGAAAAATGATGGCTGCGATTGAATGGAGCGCGACCCTGGGAGCCTGCCTGTCGGCCGCTTCCGGTGCGTTCGTCGGTATCCGGGCGTATTCGGAATTCCCGCTGCTGGTGCAGCAGTCGACCCACATGCTGCGCGTCATGAAGGAAACCAGAATCCAGCTTGACGCCGTCGAACTCGATCAGCCTCTCGCTTCGCGCGACCTCGGCCGCATCATGCAGGAGCTGGCTATCTCGATGATGCAGGATGTCGGCGGGTGGATGCAGCTATTTCGCATCAAGGCGCTCGAGGCGGGATAACCGCCCATCGGTGCGGTCAATCGAGCGTTGCAAACATGAAGCAGCCGTGAAAGCGTAACATTCCTGCAAATTCATTTTCGGGTTCGCCCTTGAACTATTTCATCCTCAAATTGACGCTGCTGGCGGGGCAGGTTGGCGCCTTTGTTACCCGTCATCGCAGCTGGATTCAGGGTGTAGCCGGCGCGATCGCGATGGCGCTGGGGTTCTGGGGCTGGATGATCAAGAAGCCGCCGACCGATCTCGCCGGGTGGGTAGACAATGTTTTCCGCACCATGCAGCTCATCACCTTGCAGTTTCCGACCGATTTTGGCGGCTCGATTCCGCTGCCGCTGCAGATCGCACGGCTCGCCGTGCCGCTGGTCGCGGTGCTTGCGTCGTTCCAGGCTCTGGTCAGTTCGATCACGCGGCCGGCCCGGCTGGCGCTGCTGCCGCATTCATCCGGCCACGTCATCGTTTGCGGCTCGGAATCGCTGACCGACGCGGCGCTGATCGCGCTGGCCTCTCGCGGACGGCAGGTTGTGATGATCGCCACCAGAATCGGCACCGCGCAACGCGATGCGCTCGAGGGTCTCGGTCTCACCGTTATCGAAGCGGATCCGATGCGGCCCGCGACCGTCCGGTCGCTGCATCTTCCCTACGCGGCCGCGCTGTTTTTGACCGGCGATGACGACGTCGAAAATCTCAGCATTGCCATGCTGGCGCTGACGGCGGCCGGCCAGCGCCCTGCCGACCTTCCGCCGCTGGTGCTGGCGGTACGGATCGACCGGGAGAATTTCGCGGTCGAACTCGACTCGGCGCTCGACGGCCTCTCGCGCGGTCACGGCGTGCGCTACTACCGGCTTTGCCCGGATCGGGAAGGCATTCGCCTTGAACTGACCCGGTTCGCTCCGGTGTTGCTCAGGGGCGATACCGACGCCGCTTCGCATGTCCTGGTGGTAGGACTTTCCGGCAACTGGCGGCAGGCCGTGGCGCAGGTTATCGCGGCCATGCAGGATCATCCCGACAAGCGCGCGGTATTGACTTTTGTCGTCGACGACAAAGAGGCTGAGGTCGTCAGGCACTGGCATGAAGCCAGGCCCGAGCTTGACCACCTGGTGGAGATTGCGATCTTGCCGCGTCAGGCCGACGCCGTGCTGCCCCCCGACACCATCGTTGCACCCTGGCGCGAGATGTATGCGCCTCCGCACCTGGCCGTCATCCTGCTCGACGATGCCGATGCGATCGCCGCTTCACTGGCCTTGCGCCGGCCGGGCGGCATGCTCGGCACCGAGACCGTTCCCGTCCTGGTGCATCAAACGAGGGAGGACCGGCTGCTGACGCGCCTCGGCGAGGCGCAGGTCAGCAACCGCGACATGACAAGACTTGTCGCGGTCGGCGGACTGGTCCGCGCCGAGAGCATCGAGCGTGTGCTCGATCGAAAAGGCGATCAGATGGCGATCGCGCTTCATGCGCATTATCAGGACGCGACAAAAACCCTGGGGTGGAATTCGCCGGCGGCATCGCAAGCCTGGGACGAACTGTCGGAAAACATGCGCGATGCCAATCGCGCCGCGGCCGAACACGCGCCGATCCTGTTTGCCGCCGCGGGTTTTCGGATCGCCGATGCCGGACCCGGTATCGAGCTTGTCGTATTATCGGACACAGAACTCGAACGGCTCGCCCGGGTCGAGCACCGCCGCTGGATCGCCGATCGCGTCGACCGCGGCTGGCGTTATGGCGCCGTCCGCGACGATCATCTGATGCGGCATCCCTCACTGGTGCCGTTCGATGCACTGAGCGAGGAAGACAAGGAAAAGGACAGGAACGCCGTGCGGGTACTGCTGAGCGTATTGGCCGGGCAGGGACGGGTGGTCGTCCGCCCGCGCTAGGTCATCTGTCTTGCCAAATGAGCAGGCGATTTTTGCGATCGCGCGGGCCTTGCGGAACCGGCCACGGCACCAGATGGAACCCCGGGATATTCCGGACGTTATCCGTGTCATGGAGGATCACATGGCTGAGACATTCAATCCCGCGGCCCACGACAGGCATGCCGCCAACCCGCGTCAAGCCGCTGTGGCCGACCGGGAAACCCATGCGCAACTGGAAGCCGGCCTGAGGGACAGCTTTCCGGCGTCCGATCCCGTTAGCGCTGCACAGCCGTCGCCGTCCCGGCATGACGGCGACCGAAATGCGTCGCTGTGGGACAGGGTTCTCGCGGTCTTCCGCTGATTATTCCTGCGCAGCGGGCGCTTTTTTTATGGATAGCGAATTCAATCACGCGGCCAACGATTCTCCGCGCGGCGGGAGTTCGAAACAGGTCACGCCTATGCTATGGGCGGCGATCGTTGCGGCCGTGGTCGCGATTGTCTGGTTTGCGCTCGAGGCGTGAAGCGCAAGTATATTGTCGCGAAGTATCTTGGTTCAGTAATGCGGCGGCGGTTCGTTGGCGACGCCAGTCGCATTGGTTTCCGCCTCCTGCAACCGTTCGCCTAAATGCGCGACCTGGCGCGTCAGCGCGTCGATCTTGAGCCATTGCTCCGTGATGGTCTTGTTCAGGGTTTCGATGGTCTCATCCTGAAACGTCAATCGGGTTTCCAAGGCATCGATACGCTCATCGAGCGCCTTTTCGCGCGACGGCTTCTTGGCGTTACTCATCGCAATCGGGTTCCATGGCGCGCTCCCGCAAGCCGTGCCCGAGCGCAACGCGGTCGTCAAACACAAAACATTCGCCGCGCCAGCGGCTCTCGGCTTCCGGCACGCCTTCCAGGTATTTCAAAATGCCGCCCTTGAGATGGTAGACCTCGGCAAAGCCGCGCGAAAGCAGCCAGGCGCTGGCCTTTTCGCAGCGGATGCCGCCGGTGCAGAACATCGCGACCTTGCGGTGCTTGGCCGGATCGAGATGGCGGGCGGCAAACGCCCTGAACTGTCCGAAGCTCTTGATGCCGGGATCGACCGCTCCGGGAAAGGTGCCCATCGCCACCTCGAACGCATTGCGGGTGTCGATCACCAGCGTATCCGGGCTTGCGATCAGCGTGTTCCAGTCGGCCGGCTCGACGTAGACTCCGACCCGCCGCGCCGGGTCGGCCGTGCTGTCGCCGAGCGTGACGATTTCCTTTTTCAACCGGATTTTAAGCCTCTGAAACGGCATCGCCGCAGCGTGTGAGAATTTCAGTTCGAGATGATCGAGACGGCCGCCGAACAAGGCTCCATGCTGCAATTCCTCGACCAGTTCGGCGATCGCTGAGGCGTCACCGGCGAGCGTGCCATTGATGCCCTCATGCGCCAGCAGCACGCTGCCTTTCAGCCCTAATCGGGCGCAGGTCGCCCGCAGCGGCTCGCGCAGCTCCCGGAAGTCCGGCAGTGCTGCGAATTGATAGAAGGCGGCGACCTTGTACGGCATGGCGGTGGTTTTATCAGGAGGGTGGCGAAGGGGAAACCCGCCAACGTCGTCCCGGCGCTGGCGTTATGCGTCCCTGAGCATTGCCCATCACGGGACGAATGTGCCAAGTAACCCCCACAGAAAACACCAATAAAGCGGGCAATCTGGCATGAGGAATTTCCATCTCGCGGGCCGCTCCACGGTCCACGCCGGGAATGCGATGGTGGCGACGTCGCATCCCTTGGCGGCCCTGACGGCAATCGAGGTGCTGCGCGCCGGGGGCACCGCAGCGGATGCCGCGGTGGCGGCGTGCGCGCTGCTCGGCGTGATCGAGCCGCAATCCACCGGGATCGGCGGCGATTGCTTCGCGCTGATCCAGCCCAAAAGCGAGGGCAGGATCGTCTCCTATAATGGCTCGGGCCGCGCGCCGATGGCCGCAGTGCCGGAATGGTATCTCGAGCGCAAGATCCATGCGATCCCGCTGACATCGGCGCATTCGGTGTCGATTCCCGGCGCGGTCGATGCCTGGGCGACCATCCTGCGCGACCACGGCAGGTTTGGCCTCGACACCCTGCTGCAGCCCGCGATCAAGGCCGCGGAAGAGGGCTATATCGTCGCTCCCCGCATCGCGTTCGACTGGAAGAACCAGTTCGACAAATTGAAAAAGGGCGTCAACACCGAGCGCTACCTGCTGCCGCACGGCAAACCCGCGGTCGCCGGCGACGTGATCCATCAGCCCGAACTTGGCCGGACCCTGCGCGCGATCGCCAAGGATGGCCGCGACGCCTTTTATAAAGGCGCGGTCGCCGAGGACATGGTCGAGACCTTGCGCGGGATCGGCGGCCTGCACACGCTGGACGATTTCGAGAGCCACACCACCGAAACCACCAGTCCGATCGGCACCATCTATAAGGGTCACGATGTCTGGCAGTGCCCGCCGAACGGCCCCGGCATCACCATGCTGGTGATGCTGAACATCCTGTCGCGTTTCGACCTGACGAAGTTTCCGCCCCTGAGCATCGAGCGGTTTCACCTCGAAGCCGAAGCCGCGCGCATCGCCTACATGATGCGCGAGCAGTACATCGGCGATCCCGCCCAGGTCGACGTCGACGTGATCAGGATATTGTCGAAGGAATTCGCCGACGAATATGGCGATAGGATCAGGATGGACCGGGCGCTCGACCTGCCCGTCGTGACGCCGCCGATGAATCCCTCGACGGTCTACATCACCGTGGTCGACAAGGACCGCAATGCCTGCTCTTTCATCAATTCGATCGCGCACGCCTTCGGCTCCGCGATCGTCTCCAACAAGACCGGCATCCTCTTGCAAAATCGCGGCGGCGGTTTCCGCATCCAGCCCGGCCATCCCAACTGCATCGCGCCGGGCAAGCGGCCGCTGCATACCATCATTCCCAGTCTCGTCACAAAGAACGGCCGCGCGGTGATGCCGTTCGGCGTGATGGGCGGCCAGTATCAGCCGGTCGGACAGACCCATGTGCTGACCAACATGCTCGACTACGGATGCGACGTGCAGGAGGCACTCGATATGCCGCGCGGCCTGCATTACGAGGGCGTCTACCAGCTCGAGGATGGCGTATCCGCCGGTATCGTCGAGGGCCTGCAGAAGCTCGGGCACAAAACCACCCGCATCGTTTCGCCGCTCGGCGGCGGCCAGGCGATCTGGATCGACTGGGACAAGGGTACGCTCACCGGCGGTTCCGATCCACGCAAGGACGGCTGCGCGCTGGGGTATTGAACCAACCTCCCGCCCATGCGATCTCTCTCCCCCCAATCACGGTAGAAGTCCCGAAAGATGCAAATCCCCCGGTTTCGAAACCTCCCGATCGCCGTCGCCGTTGCCATGGTCATGGCCGGCGCCATTGTCTTCATCGCACCATCAGGTGTGGCAGCCCAGACCGCAGGAAAAACCATGACCACAGCTTCAGGCTTGCAGATCACCGACTCCAAGGTGGGCACCGGCGCTTCGCCGAAGCCCGGCCAGATCTGCGTGATGCATTACACCGGCTGGCTGTATGAAGACGGCAAGAAGGGCAAGAAATTCGACAGTTCGGTCGATCGCAACGAGCCGTTCGAATTTCCGATCGGGCAGCGCAAGGTGATCGCCGGCTGGGACGAAGGCGTCGCCACCATGAAGGTCGGCGGCAAGCGTACATTGATCATTCCGCCCGCGCTGGGCTATGGCGCCCGTGGCGCCGGCGGCGTCATTCCTCCGAACGCGACGCTGATGTTCGACGTCGAGTTGCTTGGCGTAAAGTAGGCTCCGGAAGGAGAAGCGTGTCGTGAAGATTTCCATCCTCGACGACTACTTCGACACCGTGCGCACCCTCGAATGCTTCGGCAAGCTCAGGGAGCATGAGGTCACGATCTGGAACGATCACGTCCAGGACGTCGATACGCTGGTGCAGCGGTTGGCCGATACCGAGGCGCTGGTGCTGATCCGCGAGCGCACGCAAATTCGCACCGCGTTGCTGGAACGCCTGCCGAAATTGAAGCTGATCAGCCAGCGCAGCGTCTATCCCCACATCGATATCGACACTTGCACCCGGCTTGGCATCATCGTGTCGTCGAGCCTGCATGCGGGGACGCCGTCCTACGCCACCGCCGAACTCACCTGGGGGCTGATACTGGCGGCGATGCGCGCTATTCCGCAGCAGATGGCGTCGCTGAAAGCAGGCCATTGGCAGATGGGCGTCGGTCACACGCTGCGCGACAAGACGCTCGGCATCTACGGCTATGGCCGGATCGGCGCTGTGGTCGCCGGATACGGCAGGGCTTTCGGCATGAAGGTGCTGGTGTGGGCGCGCGAGCCGGCGCTGGTGCAGGCGCGCGCCGACGGCTACCAGGTCGCCGACAGCAAGGCGGCATTTTTCGAAGCGTGCGATGTGGTGTCGCTGCATATGCGTCTGGTCGACGCGACGCGCGGCATCGTCACCGCAGGCGATCTGGCGCGCATGAAGCCGACGGCGCTGTTGGTCAACACCAGCCGGGCACCATTGATCGAACCGAACGCGCTGGTGAATGCGCTGCGCGCCGGGCGCCCCGGCATGGCGGCGGTGGATGTCTATGAGAAAGAGCCGCTGCGCGATACCAGCGATCCCTTGCTGAACATGAACAACGTGATCTGCACGCCGCACATCGGCTACGTCTCGCACGACGAATACGAGATACAGTTCAGCGATATTTTCGACCAGATCCTCAGCTATGCCGCGGGTACGCCGACCAATGTCGTCAATCCGGATGCGATCGGGAAGCGGGGCTAAGAGCTGCAGCGAGTGCTGATCGCTCCCTCGCCCCGCTTGCCAAGGCAAGATCTCAAACTGCCATTGATAGCGTTCCTTATTAGGAATGGCTATGGTCTCGATGGTGAGGCCGAGATAGTCGGCGATATCCTGCCGGCTCATCGGCAGCGGGATCGTCACCGAGGGTGCGCCGATCCGGGCATAGCGCGTCTGCAGGTTCAGCAGAAAGGCGGCTACCTTCTCTTCCGCGGTTTTGCGTCCCAACAGCAGCATCTGGTCCTGCGCCAGGCTGAGTTCATGGCCGGCGAATTCGTGCAGCCGGCGCAGCAAATGCGGCTTGCCATCGACATAGGCGAGAAACGCCGGCCGCGCGAACCGGCAGACCCGAACTTGCGTCACGGCTTCTGCCGCGACGCCGTATCGGTCCATCAGCGCCAGACCGAGGAAATCGCCGGGCAGGGCAAAGCCGACGATCTGGCGACGTCCGTCCGGCAGCGATTTGTACAGCCGCACCATTCCTTCGGTGACGTTGAACACGCTGTCCGCCAGCGCGCCTTGATCGAACAGCATGGTCTTGGCCGGGAAATTCCTGACGTGGCTCAGCCTGTCGAGTTCGTCCAGTTCCGACGGCTCCAGCGCGCCGCAGACGCTGAACAGCCGCACCTTGCAGTCGTCGCAATTATTGCCACTGCGCCCGTGTTTGCAATCGCGCGGCGCCGATCCGGCGCAGGATTTTCGCAATGGCTCGACGAAGGTCATGGGGTTTCCCCTCTCGATTCAGTGACTCAATATAATACGCCTGGATCAATGATCGGCGTCATTGACCCAGATCAATGTCAAAGCGGCCGCCATCCGCCAGTTTACCGACCATCGGGGATTCGGCAATGAGCGAGCAATTCCGGGCACTTCCAATGGACCGGCAACGCGCCAGCGCGGCCTACCCGCTGGTTTATATGCACGATTCCAGTATTACGCTGCAAAAATGGTTGCGTTTTGTGGGTCAACGCTGCCGCGCCAGATCCGGCCGGACCGGTCTGATCGCGATCCACGACTGCCGCGGCATCTTCCACGCGCTGTTCAGTTATCGGATCGACAGCGATCTGCGCATCCACAGGCGCCTGTGCATCGGCGATCTGATCGTCGCGCACCTGCCGGGCTCCCAGATCGATGCTGCGGTCGCCGCCAGCGCGCAGAGCGTGTCGGCGCAATTCGACTGCCAGACCATCACCATTGAACAGCCGTTCCGTTCGCCAATTTCTTTGGAATGTCCGACCGCCCGACTGCTGAAACGGCGCGAATGGGCAGTTTGGCAGCCATGACCACGCACAAGCTCGGGCGCGACGTCATTGTGATCCTGTCGATCAAGCTTGCGATCGTGCTGCTGGCGGCTTTTTTCGTTTTCAGCTCCGCGCCAGCGTCCCCGGATCGATGGCAACGCGCTCGATCGCCAGATCCTCAACCGTTCGGACAGGTAGCAAGGAGTTTTTCTCGATGACCTCGATGGACGTCGTATCGCTGTCGCGGCTGCAATTCGGGCTGACCGCCCTGTATCACTTCCTGTTCGTCCCGCTGACGCTGGGGCTCTCCATTCTGCTCGGGATCATGGAGAGCGTCTATGTGATGACCGGCCGCACCATCTGGCGAGAGATGACGAAATTCTGGGGCGCTGTTGTTCGGCATCAATTTCGCGATGGGCGTCGCCACCGGCATCACCATGGAATTCCAGTTCGGCATGAACTGGGCCTACTACAGCCATTACGTCGGCGACATCTTCGGCGCGCCGCTGGCGATCGAAGGTCTGATGGCGTTCTTCCTGGAAGCGACCTTTGTCGGCCTGTTCTTCTTCGGCTGGGACAAGCTGACCGGCATCCAGCATCTGTGCGTCACCTGGCTGGTGGCGCTCGGTTCGAACCTGTCGGCGCTATGGATCCTGATCGCCAACGGCTGGATGCAGTATCCGGTCGGCGCGAAATTCAATCCCGACACCATGCGGATGGAAGTCACCGACTTCATGCAGGTACTGTTCAATCCCGTCGCGCAGGCCAAGTTCGTGCATACCGTCAGTGCCGGCTATGTCACAGGCGCGATGTTCGTGCTGTCGATCAGCGCCTTCTACCTGATCAGGGGACGGCACATCGAGTTCGCGAAGCGCTCGATGACGGTCGCCGCGAGCTTCGGCCTCGCCTCCGCGCTGTCGGTGGTCGTGCTTGGCGACGAGAGCGGCTACACCGCCGGCGAGAACCAGAAGATGAAGATCGCGGCGATCGAGGCGATGTGGGACACCGAACCCGCGCCGGCCTCGTTCACGCTGTTCGGCTTGCCCGATCTTGCCAATCGCCGTACCGATTACGAGGTCAAGGTGCCCTGGATGCTCGGCCTGATCGCGACTCGCTCGATCGACAGGACCTTGCCGGGCATCAAGGAACTGGTGGCGCATGCGCAAGCGCGCATCCGCAGCGGGCTCGTCGCCTATGACGCGCTGGAAAAGCTCCGCGCGGCGCCCAGCCAATGCCGGCCGAGCGGTCGCGGCTCGATGCCACCGGCGCTGATCTTGGCTATGCGCTGCTGCTGAAGAAGATACGGCCCGATATCGCCAACGCGACTGCCGATGAGATCGTGCAGGCGGCCTGGAGCACGGTGCCGGCGGTGTCGCCGCTGTTCTGGAGTTTCCGGATCATGGTCGGGCTCGGCTTCTACTTCATCGCGCTGTTCGCAGTAGCCTTCGTGATCGCCAGCAACCGTCAGCTCACGCGATATCGCGGGCTTTCTGTGGCTGGCGCTGCTCAGCCTGCCGCTGCCGTGGCTTGCCGCCGAACTCGGCTGGATCGTCGCCGAAGTCGGCCGTCAGCCCTGGGTGATCGAGGGCGTGCTGCCGACCTTTCTTGCGGTCTCCAGCATCTCGGCGGCCAACATCTGGACCACGCTGATCGGCTTCGTGGTGTTCTATTCGACGCTCGCCGTGATCGATGTCTACCTGATGGTCCAGACCGTGAAGGCCGGCCCGCCTTCGGGCGATCCGAACGAACATACCTACGCCCTTGCCGCCATCGCCAGCGCCGTAGAATAAGGGAGCACGTCATGTTCGACTACGAAATCGATGCGGTTGATCTGGTGGGCGCTGCTCGGCGTGCTGCTGATCGGCTTTGCCGTGATGGACGGCTTCGATCTCGGTGTCGCGATCCTGCTGCCCTATGTGGCAAGGACCGACGTCGAACGCCGCATCGTCATCAACACCGTCGGCCCGGTGTGGGAAGGCAACCAGGTCTGGCTGATCCTCGGCGGCGGCGCGATCTTCGCGGCGTGGCCGGCGCTCTACGCCACCGCCTTTTCCGGTTTCTATCTGGCGATGTTTCTGGTGCTGGCGGCGCTGATCCTGCGGCCGGTGGCGTTCAAGTTCCGCAGCAAGGTGGCCGCAGTGCGCTGGCGCGCGATCTGGGACACCGCCATCTTCGTCGGCGGCCTCGTTCCCGCGCTGGTCTTCGGCGTCGCCTTCGGCAACGTGATTACAGGCGTTCCGTTCCGGTTCGACGATAGCTTGCGCATGACCTATGAGGGCGGCCTGTTCGGCCTGCTCAATCCGTTTGCGCTGGTGAGCGGCCTCGTCAGCGTCGGAATGCTGACGCTGCATGGCGCAAGCTATCTTGCGCTCAAGGCCAGCGGCCCGGTGGTTGGCCGCGCCGTGACAGTCGCACGTCTGGTGGCACCGGTGACGATCATGCTGTTTGTGCTGGCCGGCATCTGGGTCGCCTTCGGCATCGACGGATATGTCGTCACCTCGCAACTCGCGCATGATGGTCCATCGAATCCGCTGTCGAAGCAGGTGGCGCGGCAGGCCGGCGCGTGGCTGACCAATTACCGCACCTTTCCGCTAACGACGATCGCGCCTGTCGTATCCATCCTGGCATTGGCGATCACGCCAGTCCTGCTCCGCACAGGTCGCGGCGGCTTCGCCTTTATCGCAAGCGGCGCCGGCATCGCCGCAATCATAGCGACCGCAGGGCTCAGTGTTTTTCCCTTCATGCTGCCGTCTTCGCTGGAGCCGCGCGCCAGTCTCACGCTTTGGGATGCTTCTTCCAGCCATCTCACTTTGAAGATCATGCTGTTCGCCACCGTGATATTCCTGCCGCTCGTTCTGATCTACACCAGTTGGGTCTACCGCGTGCTGCGGGTCCGATCACTGCCGCCTATGTCGAGGGCAACAGCCATTCCGTCTACTGACCGGAGAGAGATCGATGTGGTATTTCACCTGGATTCTCGGCGTCGGCTTTGCCGGCGTGTTTGCGATTCTCAACGCGATGTGGCTCGAAGCCCATGTCCAGCGTGAAATCGATGATGACAGGCGTGCGCTGTAAGCGAGCGCCGGCGTTGGCGCGGGCGATCCAGACAGTTTCGTTCGCCGTGGCCCTGCTGGCGAGCCTGGCGCTGATGACGTTTCCGTTCTTGCTGCGTCAGGTACCGGCGATGCGGCTGCACTCCGCGTTGCCGCTCATGCTGCTCGGCGTCGCCGGCGCATTCGTTCATGGCGTTGGCTTTTCGCCGGACAGCAGGCTGCTGCGGGTCCTGTTTGGACCGGCCTGTGCCTGGACCCTGATGGTCGGCGGCGCCCTCCTGATGCTGGCGCCATAATCGGCCGCGAAGAGGTCATTACGAAGAACGGCGACGAAGCAATTCACGCTTTCTTTGCAGCCTGGTGGATTGCTTCGCTGACGTTCGCAATGCCGATCACCCAAACACGCTGTGATCGATCGGTCCGGTCGGAACCACATAACCGTAACGCGTGTTCGACGGCTCAGGTCCGGCCTTTTCGTATTCTGCCTTCATCATCGAGAAGCGGTCGCCTTTCAATTCAAGCATCGCGCGCTTGGGCTGGATGTCGTAAAGCCGTGCATTGTTGCCGCCGAAGATCGCGGTCTTGACCGGCCCATCGACGGCGCCGAGCGGGGCGTAGCCGAACTTCTTTTGCATCGCTTCGGGGATTTCGAGGCGGCGCAAGCCTTCGATCTGCCATTGCGGCGCGCCGGTCCACAGCGCATCGGTGCCCCAGCAGACGTGATCGGCACCGAGCCCCTTGATCAGCGTGCCCATCAAAGCCGCGCAAACATTCGGCTCCGCCACCAGCGTGGTGGCGAACAGTTGCCCGACGTCGCCATAGACATTGTTGACGCCATACTGGGCGGGAATGTCGGCAAGGTCGCTGGTCCAGGAAATCCGCCCGGTGCGCTCGAACTCGGCCAGCGCCTGTTTCGGATCGCCGCCGACGTGGCGATAGGCGGAGTGATAGATGATGAAATTGAGCTGCGGCCAGTCCTTGGCGGCCTGGCCGACATCGGCGACGTCGGCAAAGCCGCGCAGGTTGGGAAATTGCTTCTCGACACCCGGCGCGAAAAGTCCCTTGTGAATGCAAACATTCTTGATGCCCGCCTTCACCATTTTCTCGTAGCCCCTGTAGGCGACCTTCTCGTCGTCCATCCGCCACGGATAACGGCTGATCTCCTTGTGGGTGTTGTCGCCGACGGTGTAGCCCTTGCAGGATTCCGGTTTCAGCGCCAGGCCTGCGTCGAGGTTATCGAGCCAGCCGGGCTGTCCCGGCGTGAAGATCATGTGCGCGAACAACCGCCGCGATCCGGCCTCGTCGTTGACCTTCTTGCGCGCGTCCGCCATCTGCCGGTTGGTCAGGAACCAGTCCCGTTCGATGTCGGAAGGCGCCGAGGAGATCAGCGCGATCTTGGTGTCGCTGTCGAGAAACATCTCTTTTTTGTAGTTGTCGAATTTCAGATCCTCGATGGTCTGCTCGTGATCGTTCAATTCCTTGTTCCATCCGGCCTTGCCGACCGCCTTGCGCATCTCGAGAAAGGTCATGATGCGGGTGTCGTCGCGCAGGAAGTGGGTGTGCATGTCCATGATGAACTGGTCCTTCAGCGCATTGGCGCGCTCCTGCGCCATCGCCGGGGTCGCTGCTTCGGCGCGACTAACGTCGAACAGCGGGCCATAGACCTCGTTCATCGCCACAAAGGAAGCGGCCATGCCGGCGGCGGACTGGAAGAACCGGCGGCGGTTCAGGCCCTGCTTGCCGCCGAGATCGTCGGCCATCGCCAGCAGCCGGGCCTCGACCTCGCGCTGCCGTTCGTTCTGCGGATCGGGATAAAATTCGTCCGATGCCACGATCTGGGTCGGGATCGGGGTCTGGTATCGACATAATTCGGACGGCATCAGTGCGGCAAGTTCTGCTTCGGTCAGTTGGTTGCTCACGACTTGTTCCTCCCTAATGTGCCCCTGCGATCGAATGCCCCCGGTTACACGGCCGGAAAGACTAGACCTCTGTCCGCGCGGAGCAAGCCTGTTTTGCGAGCCGTCGCATGCGGTCCGGCATTGGCGATGCAGCGCCCGACTTCCGGGCAGATGGACCATCTGTTAGGCTGGTTCAACAATTCGTGCGCTGCTACGCAAAATCAAACTGGTCGGAGGAAGCCATGGAACATCTCGATCGTCCGCTGGCGCGGCGGAGCCTGATCAAGGGCGCCGGCCTTGGCCTCGTTGCGGGAACGCTGGCGGATGCGCGGCCGGCGCAAAGCGCCGATGCCGCTTCCGAGAGCGGCGAGATCTGGAGCAGCGAATACTGGGCCAGGAAAGGCGACATCCCGCTATGGATGTTTCGCAAGCGGCTCGGCGCGCCAAAGGCCGGCGAACCCCCGCGGCCGGTATTGTTTTTCGTGCACGGCTCGTCGGTGACATCCAGGGTGTTCGATCTCAGCGTGCCCGGACACGGCGAATATTCCGTCATGAATGAATTCGCCCGCCACGGCTTCGATTGCTGGACCATGGATCACGAGAACTATGGCAAGTCGGGACGCACTTCGGGCAACGCCGACATCGCCAGCGGCGCGCAGGACCTGAAGGCGGCGGCTGAAGTGGTCACCCGGGAAACCGGCCGGCAGAAATTCCACTTCCTCGGTGAATCCTCCGGCGCCTTGCGCGCCGGCGCCTATGCCATGCTGGCGCCCGAACGCATCGACCGGCTGGTGTTTGCCGCCTTTACCTACAAGGGCGAGGGCTCGCCAACATTGACCAAGCGCGCCGAACAACTCGACTATTACCGCTCCCACAACATGCGCAAGCGCGACCGCGACATGATCCGCTCGATCGCCACCCGCGACCGGCCGGGCACCAGCGACCCCGCCGCCATCGAGGCATTGGCGGATGTCGAGATGCAATTCGGCGACCAGATCCCGACCGGAACCTATCTCGACATGACCGCCAACCTGCCGGTGGTCGATCCGACGAAAGTGCTGGCGCCGGTATTGCTGGTGCGCGGCGAATTCGACGGCATCGCTACCGTTGCCGACCTCGAAGCATTCTTCAACCTGCTGCCGAACGGCGACCGCCAGTTCGTCATCCTCCCGGGCACCGCGCACTCGGTCGCGCTGGCGATCAACCGGCAATTGTTCTGGCACGTGACGCGGGCGTTCCTGACCATGCCGACACCGATTGCGACCTAAGCGTCATTGCGAGCGCAAAAAATCCCAAATCTCATGTCGGGATGACGCCGCGTCGTTCGTCCTGCGGCCGATCGGAAAAAAGAGGAACTCATCTATGTCCAAGATCTCCCCCTGCCTGTGGTTCGATGGCGAGGCCGAGGAGGCCGCGAAATTCTATGTCTCGCTGCTGCCGGATTCCAGGATCGACAAGGTCCAGAAGAACACCGTCGACGGTCCTTCCGGCAAGGCCGGCACCGTGCTGGTGGTGCAGTTCACGCTGGCGGGGCAGGAGTACATGGCGCTGAACGGCGGCACGCGGTTCGAGTTCACCCATGCGATCTCGTTCAAGATCGATTGCGCCGATCAGGCCGAGGTCGACCATCTCTGGGACGCGCTGTCATCCAATGGCGGATCGGTCGAACGCTGCGGCTGGCTCAGGGATCGCTACGGCATCTCGTGGCAGATCGTGCCGTCGGTGCTGCCGAAATTGCTCGGCGGTCCCGACCGCGCCGGCGCACAGCGCGCGATGCAGGCGATGCTGCAGATGGCCAAGCTCGATATCGCCGCGCTGAAGAAGGCTTATGACGGCGGCTGAAACGCGCGAAACATCGCGACCGCGCAGATCGCGGCATAGGCGACCAGCGAGGCGGCGACCATCGAGGCCAACAGCGTCATTCCGCCGCCGAAATAGCTGACCGCGATCCAGCCGCCGCCGGCGGCAAGCAGCAGGCGCGTGGAGGCTGCGACGAACGGCCAGAAGACGTGCCCGGCGCCTTGCGCAGCGAAGGCAATCACGAAACCCAGGCCCAGCGCGGCATAGGCCGGCGCCACGATGCGCAGATAGGTCGCGCCCTCGCGCAGCACGTCGGGATCGTGGCTGAACAGCCTCAGCCACAGCGCCGGAAACAACGCCACCACAAGGCCGATCGTGCCGGTCACGGCGAGGCCGACCAGGCTGCTGATCCAGGCGATCCGCCTGGCGCGGGCGGCCTGGCCGGCGCCAATGTTGACGCCGACCATGGTCAGCACGGCGGTGCAGATGCCGAACAGGATCGGGATCATCACATAGTCGAGCCGCGAGGCGATGCCGTAGCCGGCCAGCGCCTTGGTGCCGAACAGCCCGACCGCGCCGGTCACCAGGATCACCGTGAGGTTGGTCAGGAGCGTATTGAAGGCGGTCGGGATTCCGACCTTGAGAATATCCGCAAACAGCGCGACGCGCAGCGGGACCAGCCTGAACGTCAGGCTGCCGCGTCCCGACGTCATGTAGCGCAACAGCACCAGCATGGCCGCGCCGTAATAGACGCCGAAGGCAATTCCGGCGCCGCCGATGCCCAGTCGCGGGACCGGGCCGAAACCGAAAATCAGGATCGGCGACGTCGGGATCAGCACCAGCGCGCCGACCAGGGTCACCATCGCCGGAACCTTGACGTTGCCGGAGCCGCGCAGCGCCGCTGCCTGCAAATTGACGATCCACACCGGAATGGCGCCGGCGAAAAGATAGTTGGAGTATTTCAGCGCAGCATCGAGCGCACCGTCCTGACCGCCGAGCGCCCGATACAGCGCCGGACCGCCGCGGACCGTGCCGAACGTGAACATCGCGCCGAAGATGATGGCGAGCACCACGGCATGGAACACGATCGCATCGGCGTCCTGCTTGCGGCCGGCGCCGATCGCGCGCGCCACCGCAGAG
Source organism: uncultured Alphaproteobacteria bacterium (assembly GCA_963774685.1). Lineage (GTDB taxonomy): Bacteria > Pseudomonadota > Alphaproteobacteria > Rhizobiales > Xanthobacteraceae > Bradyrhizobium. Next base: position 166,128 of record CAVZFU010000001.1, read on the forward strand.
GCAACGCCGCTGCCGAGGCCGCCGTTCGACATCATCGTCATCAGCATGAAGACCGGAAAAACCATGGCGACGCCGGCCAGCGCATCGGTGCCGAGGAAGCCGACATAATAACCTTCGGCGATGTTGACGGCGGTCTGCGCCAGCAACACGACCACCGTGGGCGCCGCCAGCCGCAGCAGGGTGGCGAGAATGGGTCCGGTCAGGATCGCGGTGCGCGTGGTGTCGCCGCGCTGCTTTGCGGCCTCCGCGCGTATGGACGCAATCGCTGGCTCCAAGCTGATATCGCCGATATTGCCGCCACTGAACGGGACGGTCGCCTGTTGCAGTTTCATTTTCGCGTCCTGTCGCCCCAAATCGCCAAAAGCAGCCCATTTTCCGGGCAGCTTACTATTGTCATTACGGTCATAATGCATTATTACGATCGTAATTCAATAAGGAGAGCGGTCACGATTGCGTAGGGCCGGTATGCGCCGGCGAAGCGGCTGGGCCGCCGATATGAACCTGCGACGGGGATTTTAAAGGATGCGCTACGAAAAGGGACACAAGGACGCCACCCGCCAGCGCATCATCGATGTCGCCTCGCGGCAGTTCCGCCAGGACGGCGTCGCCGCGGTCGGCCTTGCCGGAATCATGACTGATGCCGGGCTGACCAACGGCGCCTTTTACACGCACTTCGAATCCAAGGAGGATCTGGTCCGCGCCGTGCTTTCCAACGCGCTCGGCAAGCGCGAGGCGACGCTTCGCAACGCCGCCGAGAGCGAATCCGGGCTCGAGGCCTCGATTCGTGACTATCTGTCGCCGCGCCATCGCGACAATCCCGGCGGCGGCTGTCCGACCGCGGCACTGGTGGCGGAGATCGCGCGGGGCCCGCGCGCTACCCGCGACGCCTTCACCGGCCGGGTATCGCAATTCATCGCCTTGATCGCGGACCAGCTCGGTGCAGGGTCGCCGTCCGAGCGCCGCCGCAACGCAATCGCCGTTTACGGGATCATGGTGGGGACGCTTCAGCTCGCCCGCGCCGTCAACGACCGGCAACTATCCGACGAAATTCTCCAGAACGGCGTCAGCACGGCGCTCGCGCTCGCCAATGGCGAAGGGTGAGGCGGATCGCCTCACAGCTAGCCTGGGGCGTGGGACTCTTAAACGTTGCTGGCCATGTCCGCTTTCGGGGGGACAGCGGAAAACATCTGCTCGCGGCGAGTATTTCGACTTTTGACCCGGAGCGGACGAGCGCATTGAGGCGTGGTAACGTGACGGGCCATGAAACGCGTAGCTGTGTTTGGGAATGCAGGCGGCGGGAAATCGACCTTGGCCCGGCAATTGGCCGTGATCACAGGGCTGCCGCTTCACGTTGTTGATCAGCTGCAATTCAAAGAGGGCGGCGCGGCCGCGCCTCACGACGAGTATTTGAAACTGCACCGCGATCTTTTGGCTCAAGAAAACTGGATCATCGATGGCTACGGCGATACCGCGACCGTATTGGAGCGATGTGGCGTCGCCGACACATTGATCCACGTCGATTTGTCTCTTCCAATTCACTATTGGTGGGTGACAAAGCGTCTCATCAAAGGCCTGTTTGCTGATCCGGAAGGCTGGCCTAAGGGCAGCCCGCTTTGGAGCAGCACGATATCAAGCTACAGGGTCATCCCCCGTTGCAATCGATATCTGACTCCGAGGTACCGACAACTCGTCATCGAAATGGCCGAGTCGAAACGTGTCGCTCATCTTAGATCGCCGCGTGAAATGGTGGCGTTTCTGGGTAACGTGCGATCCGATTTTTCAGATCGGTTAGACCACTAATGGCACTCTTCAGATGTCTCTTCTGGGGGTAGAGCGGACATGCCTCGAAGGTCAGACCACTTCCGCTTATGACCCGAAACGGACATGGGCGACGATTTGACGCGAATAACTGGGGCCGACGCTTACGTACCCCTACGAGTACTGTTACCGTTGTCGTTCGGGGGACCAGGCATGAGGCGGCGGGAATTTCTTGGGCTTGTCGGCGGCGCGGCAGCATGGCCGGTTGCGACGCGGGCGCAATCGAAGCGGCTTCCTAAGGTTGGCATCATCGGATTTATTGGCGCGCCAGGTTCGCCAGGTGTCCGTGCCTTTGTCGATGGTTTGCGTGATCTCGGCCTGATCGACGGGCAGACAATCACGATCAAGAACAGCGGCAATATCGATGTCTCGCAGAACGATCAGCTTGTACGTACTGCAGCCGAGCTGGTGGCGGACAAAGTGGACGTTATCTTTGCTTCGGGTTCACAGGCGACGGCGGCAGCAAAGAGTATGACCAGTGCGATCCCGATCATCACAATAAGCGGTGATCCTGTCGGGCTTGGATTTGCCAAGAGCCTCGCACGCCCTGGAGGCAATATTACTGGTCTGAGCAACCTCGCCACGGACGTCAGTGGTAAGCGCCTGGAGCTGTTGAAGAAGGTCTTGCCGAGACTCGAGCGCGTCGCGCTATTTTTTAATCCGCGCGACCCAGGCAACAAACTGTCGGTAGCGGAAAGCGAAACTGCGGCGGCAAGCCTTGCTCTGAAACTTCAAACCATTGCTATAACAGACGAGGATGGGATTGCCGGAGCATTCGCCACGGCGGACGATGGCCATGCGCAGGCGATCGCAGTGATCTACAAATCCCGTGCTCGACATCAAAGGTCAGCCAATCGTCGATCTCGCGCTCAAGGGCAAGCTGCCACTGATCGGCTTCACCGAATCCTTTCCCAAGCGGGGAGCTCTGCTGAGCTATGGCCCAAACATTCCGGCGATCTATCGGCGCGCGGCCTACTATGCGCAGCGAGTCCTCGCGGGTGACGATCCGGCAGAGCTGCCAATCGAGCAGCCCACGAAGTTCAATCTCGTGATCAACCTGAAGACCGCGAGCGCGCTCGGTTTAACGATCCCGGACAATCTGTTGGTGCAGGCTGACGAGTTGATCGAGTAGGCTCGACCGACTTCCGTTTGTGGCACTTTTCAGACATGGCGCAATGTCCGACCTCAGTCCGTTATGCGCACCAAAGCGGAAGTTCGCCAACGTCTCTGGTTTACGGGCTCACGCCGGCTCAGTAATTCACCCGCAACCCGATGCCGCCATGGATGGTGTTGCCGACCGGCTGCGGGCCCAGCGTGCCGTTGAGAAAGAGGTCGGCGACCCAGCCGCTGGTGATGCGGAAACCGAGGCGGCCGCCATATTCGAACCATGCCTGGTTTCCGATCGTCGGCACCACGAGGCCGTCGCCGGTGACCGTCGCGACAATGCCGGAGTGGTTTGCAAACGATTGCACGAACGCGCCGTTGAGGTTGCCTTCGACGCTGCTGCCGAACAGATGGGTCCATTGCGCGCCGACCTTGGCCAGGTTCGTTCGATCGGTTCCACTCGCAAACGAAGCATTGAACGGATTGGACGGCAGCAAAAATGGTTCCGCATAGCCGCTCACCCGCTGCCAGAGCTGCCAGACTTCGACGGATGCGGCGAGCTCGTCGCGTGGCGACACTCGGCTGATCCAGCCGGCCCTGCCGTAGACCGCGTAATTCGAGGCGTTGGTCTGGTCCTGCAACGCCACCGGACCGAAGTTGGTCTGGTAGTTGCGGCTGTAGCTCACCTTCTCATACGGCGTCAGGATCGTGCCGACGTCGAAGAACGGCCGTGACGATCCCCAGTTGACGAAATCGTAGCGAAGCGCGAGCGCGCCGATCGGCGCGCTGGTAACGGAATATCCGTTCTCGCTGTATTGGGTGTAGGCGATGCCGGCCAGCAGCGACAGGTTGGGCGTCAGTTCCTTGCGGCCGTGGAAGCCGGCCGAAAACGATCCGGCGGAGCCGAACGCGCTGACGCAGTCGCTGCAGTTGACCTGTTCGTTGACGCCCAGCAGCACCGAGCCGAGCACCTGGTTGGTGATCATCTGGTTGAAATGCGCGTTGGCGACACCGCTGACCGACCCGGCGCTGGTGCCTCCGTCGGTCGGGCAAGGTATGTAAGTCCCGGAGTTGGTCTCGGCTCCCGATGAGACCGCGCCCGCCTCGATGCCGCCACCGCCGCAGTATGACGATTGCGCGAATGCTGTTCCGGTTTCGCCGCCGTGCAACAGCAGCGTTGCCGCGACCACGAGGATGGCAAATCCGATCCAGCTTTTGAAGAATTTTGCCATGGTCAGCGCCCGCACAGCATGCCGGTGGGATCGCTGCCGTCATCGACCGGAGGCGTTGTCGGCGTCGCATCGGCAAATTGCGTGACGTTGCAAAGCCCGGCGGCGGCGCTGCAGTTTCCGGCGAACGTCCAGGACGACGAATGGGCCTTGTGTACCGTATTCTTGCCGCCGGACGAGGTGACGACGGCGGTATCGCCCTGCTGTATCAGTGGGGTGCATTGACCGCCGATGGCGCAGACCAGCGCACAGCATGCCTGCAGCACCACGGTGCTCTTGCCCGGCTGCGACAGGACATCGAAGATGGTGCCGCGCACGCCGATGGTCGCAACCGACGTCGTGATCTTGTAGGCGGTCTTTTCCGAGTTTCCGGTGACGAAGCGGAACGCGCCGGTCGTCAGCCTGATCGCGATATCGCGGTAGGTGTGCTCGTCGTTGAAAACGGTGCGGTCGAGCCTGATCGTTGAATTGGCCCCGAGCGACAGATTGGTGCTGTCGGCCATCACCAGCCGCGCCGCGCTGTCCTGGCCGGTGCGAACGGTTTCATCGCGCAACAGTCCGTCGCCGACGCTGATCTGGCTGGTCGCCGATCCCGCGACGCGGACAACTTCGTTCTTGACCACCGCCGCTTCGCCGACGCGCGCTTGCGCGTAAGCAGGACTCGCCGCAAGGGCAGCCGCCAGCAGTGCGGATATGCAGAGGATACCGTGACGCCAATTCATTTTTTCAGACCGATCGATTTGCCCCCGCCATCGTACCGGATCGCGCGCGGCTGCGATGTTGTAAATATACAACAAGCGGCGTTTTACGAACCCGATGGTTAGTGACGGCGAAACTGAAATACGTTCAATGCAATAGACATGAAATCGATGGATTCGAAAGTTCCCACCGCTCCCATTCAACCATCGCAACGCCATCGAACCGGGAATAATTTGCGCGAATCACTTTCTGTTCCGGCTCGTTCGGCGGCGCGGACCGCGATTGCCGCCCTGGTTCTGTTTTTGGCCGCGCATTTTGCGATGCTGGCCGGCGTGACGACGCCGGAGAATCTTTATTTCGACGAGGTGCATTATGTGCCGGCGGCGCGCCAGATGCTCGAGCCGGCGACGCCGGCGCCGCGGCTCAATCCGATGCATCCGCCGCTGGCAAAACAAATGATCGCCCTGTCGATCCGGGCCTTCGGGGATGTCCCGCTCGGCTGGCGCTATCCAAGCGTGCTGTTCGGATCGCTTACGATTGTCGCGGTCTATCTCTGCGGCCTCGTATTGTTTGCCGCCCAGGGCCCGGCGATCGCGGCGGCGCTGCTCGCTTTCTTCAACCAGATGGTGTTCGTGCAGTCGCGGATCGCGACGCTCGATATTTCTGCGCTCGGGTTTAGCTTGCTCGCGATCGCTGCGTTCATGCACGGCTTCCGCAAGCCACGACCGCACCTCTGGTTCGCGCTGGCCGGGCTTGGCTTCGGTCTTTCGGCCGCCTGCAAATGGAGCGGTTTGTTTCCGCTCGCGGTCTGCATCGTCATCGTTGCGGCGAGCCGCCTGATGCAAGGCTGGCGCGTGCAAGGCTGGCGCGCGCAATTCGCCGGCGGCAATGCCGACGACTGGTGCCGGCCGCAGCTGTGGCCCGATTTCAGGTTCTGGCATTTCGCCGTATGCTTCGTCCTCATTCCGGCAAGCGTCTATCTCGCAACCTTCGTTCCGCTCTATGGACTGTCGGTCCCTGACATCCTGAAGGCGCAACGGCGGATTTTCAGCGACAACACCACCACGGCCATTGCGGGCCACACCTATATGAGCGCGTGGCCGTCCTGGCCGTTTTTGGTGCGGCCGGTCTGGTATCTGTTCGACAAGGTCGGCGACGACCGGATCGCGGCGATTGTTCTCCTCGGCAATCCGCTGGTGCTGTGGCCGGCGCTGCCGGCGCTTGCGGTCTGCCTGCGCGACTGGATCGTGACACGGCGAAACGACGCGTTTTTGATCCTGGCGTTTTATTCCGGGCCTTATCTGGCCTGGGCGGTGCTGCCGCGAACCCTCGGGTTCCTGTACTACTATCTGCCGCCGGCTACTGTCGCCAGTCTTGCGCTGGTCTATGCACTCCGCCGCGGCAACAGCCCGCGCTGGCTGCTATGGACTTTCGTCGCAATCGCGTTCGCGGGTTTCGCCGCGATGCTGCCGATCTCGGCAGCGTTCGTCGGCACCTCGATGGACACGTTCAACCGGCTGATGATTTTCCGGAACTGGATTTAAAGGGCGCGCCGGGATGGAATTGTCGCTCCGGGACGCCTCGCACGAACATGCATCCGCCCGCCGCTTGAGCGGCGGGCGGATGCATCGCAACGATTACTTCGACGCGGTCTTGGTATCCATGTTGACGACCTGGACGCGGCGGTTGATCGGGTCCATCGGCGCGTTCGGATCCTTTGGCTTGTCCTTGCCGTAGCCGACGGTGACCAGATCACTGCCGGCGATGCCGAACTTCTCGACCAGGTAGTGCTTGATCGCGTCGGCGCGGCGCTCGGAGAGAGCCTGGTTGTAGGCCTCGCCGCCGACCGCGTCGGTATGACCTTCCACCAGGAAGGTCGAACCCTTGAGGCTCGGATCCGACAGCGCCTTGCCGAGTTCCTGCACGGTGGGTACCGAACTCGTTCTGATGTCTGCCGAATTGTAGTCGAACTGAATATCAAGATTGATGTTCGGCTTGTTGGCTGCGATCTGCGAGATTTCTTCGCGCTCGCCGGTCGAGAGCGACCGGGTCTTGCGGTTGCGCAGCGTGCTGACGAACTGCAGTTCCTTGGCCTTGTCCGCAGGATCGGCCTGCGGGCCGGACAGGCTGCGCGTCACCGGCTTCGGCTGCAGTGCATCGCGGATTTGATCGGCCGAGATGGTATTGTCGCCGGCAAGTGCCAGTCCCGCCGTCATCGACAGCGCGACACCGAGCGTAATCGCCGCAGTTGCGGAAAGTCTGTGAAAGCTGGTCATGGTCCTCATCCTCGCTGTTACGCCGGGATGGCGTTTTTGATGATTAAAACAATACGACGGGTACAAAGCGGAAAATGTGATTTTGATCACATAGGTGTTGTTGGGCGGCCATTCGGTGGAACGCCAGAACTTAATGCTCAGTGGATTATAGACCGGCGGTCGAAATTGTCAGAAGACAAAGGGCAAAGCCGGAAAGCCGGGCACAGTATTTTCGGCTGCTGGTTAAGATTGGCGGCCGGGTCGCGGCTTCGGAGGCACGATCGCTTCCGGTCAGTGTGATCAAGATCACATTGTACATCAAAGCAGGCCGCGCCGGCCTCGACACGTGCGATCATTGTTGGGGTGGAGGTGGCCGCCACCCTCGCGCCCGCGGCTCGGGCGGACTTTTCGGCGGCGAGATGGGCGGGCCGCTCGGACGCCCGTAATGTTCCACTTCACGCAACGATATGTCCGGAACCGGGACAGCTTTCGCCGGCCGCCTTTTTCTTTCCCGGTCTCGTCCAGCGAGCGCCGGCCTGCGGACAATAAATCGGCTAGATGCGTGAATAAAATCCCGCGAACAAATCAAAAGCAACCGGCGGCGTTGTGTTCCAGTCTCCGAAACGATCGGGCGAGTATCAGGTGTATCGAGCGGCCACGCCGGAGCGTGCGGCTTCGGGCAATGCTGTGCCGATCATCATCGGTGCCGCCTTGATTGCGGCGGCTATTTTGCTGTCGGCGCTGGTGACCGCGGTGGGCACCCGCTATGTCGGGATCGAGAGCCCCACCGACGATGTGATGTGGCTGGTCGACCGGCTCAACGGCAGCGTTTACAAATGCCACGCCTCCGAGTTCGGCAAGGCTTCCTGCGACGCCGACGTCGCGACCGGAAGTATCGGGGAGCGGGCCAAGCCGTAAGCCTCGCCTTACGCACTGGGCGCGAATCCGGCTACATTGCCGCGCCATGTCCGGTGCCAATAAACTCCACCCCCTCACCACGATTGAAGCCAGCCACATCTGGCTGCGCGCCCAGCGGCTGGACACGATAGCGCCGTTCGGCGAGGGCCCACAGGCGACGGCCGCTGCGGTAGAACATCTGGGCTACGTGCAGATCGACACCATCAACGTCATCGAGCGTTGCCACCATCACATTCTCTGGAACCGCATTCCCGGCTACAGGCGCGCGGATCTGCGTCAGGCCCAGAGCGTCGACAAGAGCGTGTTCGAATACTGGACCCACGCGCTGTCCTACGTGCCGGCCCGGGATTTGCGTTTCTTTATTCCGGCGATGAAGCTTCATCGCCGCGAAGGCCACAAATGGTTCAGGGAGGTCAAGCCGGCGGACTTACGCAAGGTGATGAGGCTCCTGCGGAAGGACGGCGCGCTGACCATCCGCGACATCGACGACGATGTGCTGACCGAAAAGGTGCATTTGTGGGCCAGCCGCAAGCCTTCGAAGCGGGCGCTGCAACTGGCGTTCTATACCGGTGCGGTCACGATCTCCGAGCGAAACGGCATGCTCAAGACCTATGACCTGACGGCGCGGCATTTCGGCTGGGACAAACCACCGAAACCCGCGACCGCAACCGAGGTCGCCAGCTACCTGCTTGACCGCGCCTTGCGCGCGCAAGGCGTCGTCAGTCTCGATTCGATCTGCCATCTGGACGCGCCGAGCAAGGCTGCGATCCGGCGCCTGATCGGGGCAAGGGTCCGCCGCAACGAACTCGTGCCGGTCGCGCTCGAAGGCGCCGGCAAGCAGGAACATTGGGCGCGTCCCGACGCGCTGGAGGGCGCCGGCGGTGATGCTTCCGAACTGGTGCACATCCTGTCGCCGTTCGATCCGCTGATCATCCAGCGCAAGCGCACCGAGTTGTTCTTCGGCTACGGCCATCGCTTCGAGGCCTACGTGCCGAAGGAAAAACGGCTGTTCGGCTATTTCGCACTGCCGGTCCTGGTCGGCGACGACATCGTCGCGGCGCTCGATCTCAAGACCGATCGCAAGAACCGGAAATTGCTGATGCAGAAATGGAGCTGGGTCGGCAGTGGCGCAAAGAAGAACGCGCGCAAAGATCTAAAGCGCCGCATCGAGGAAGAACTGGATCGTTTCGAGCGCTTTCAACTGGCGGATTGAGGCATTTCGCGGGAACCAGAAGCCTGCACCCCGGTTTGTTCCAGCCAACCGGGCCAGTGGAGGCATTATGGGCAACGACAAATCGATCCTGGAAAAATTTACCGACACCGTCAAAGACATCGCGAGCATTGCCGCGGAGGCCGCCAATCATGCCCTGAGCGCGGAAGAACCCGCGCTCAGGCCGGGCAAGCACGCGGTGGCCTATATGCCGCTGGCCGCCGACGGTTCTGTTTCGGATCCGATGATAGTCGCGCCGATCGCCGGTGCCCGGAAGAAGAAGCGAGCCGCGGCAAAACCGGCGGCGAAGAAGGCGCGCAAGAAAACGACAGCCAGGGCAACTCCCAACAAGTCAGCCAAGAGATCCGTCGGTAAGGCCGCGAAGAGACCTGCAGCAAAAAAATCGGCTGCAAAAAAGCGGGCGAAGAAGGCCGGAAGGAAGACAGCCAAGGCGAAGAGGTAGGTCGATCGGCTCTCCGTCCGAGACGATCTGCTGGCTCCCTCGTTCACGAAATCATGATTACTGACGAATATTGACAATCGTCATTTAATAATCCACAGTTCTCTCGTATCTTATCGAGGGAAAGTGGTCATGTTGGTTCGTTCCATTTTAGCAAGCTATTCCAGGCTTTTAGCCGGAGTAGCGCTGGCGGTGATCGCAATCGCGCTGACCGGCTGCAATGACATAGGTGGCCGAGAAAACAGCGCCTTCGCGCCCGGTGCTGGTGGCGACCGTGCATTATGAGCCGGAATCACCGGAGCGTAGTTTCGTCGGCACCATCAAGCCGCGGATCGAAACCGACATGGGCTTTCGCGTGCCCGGCAAGGTCGCGAAGCGCCTGGTCGAGGTCGGCCAGACCGTGGAAGTCGGTCAACCCCTGGCCACGCTCGACGAACTCGATCTGAAACTGCAGGCCGAGCAGGCCGAGGCCGAACTGCGGGCCGCCACCGGCGTGCTGGCACAGGCGGCGGCCGCCGAAACCCGCGCCAAGGATTTGCGGGTCAAGGGCTGGACCACCGACGCGCAACTCGACCAGAGCAAAGCCGCGGCCGATGAAGCCCGCGCGCGCCTCAATCGTGCCGAGCGCTCGGTCGAACTCACCAACAATTCGCTGTCCTACGCAACGCTGCTCGCCGACAGCCGCGGCGTCGTCACCGCGACCCTGATCGACGCCGGACAAGTCGTGGCCTCCGGCCAGACCGCCATCCGCGTCGCCCGCTTTGCCGAAAAGGAAGCCGTGGTCGCGATCCCCGAGACGCTGGTCGGACGCGCGAAGGATGGCGTGGCTTCGGTGACGCTGTGGTCCGAACCCGACCGGAAATACGCGGCGACGTTGCGCGAGATCGCGCCTTCGGCCGATCCGGCGACGCGGACGTACCTGGCGAAATTTTCGCTTCCGGATGCCGGCGAAAGCGTTTCGCTCGGCATGACCGCGACGCTGACGCTGGCCGATGCCGCCACCGTCCGGGTCGCGCGGCTGCCGCTGTCGGCCTTGTTCAGCCAGGGCGGCGATCCCTCGCTCTATATCGTCGATGACAAGGGTGAAGTGACGCTCAAGCCGGTCACGGTGAAATCCTACGAGACCAACGATGTCGTCATTACCGGCGGCGTCGACGAAGGCGCCAAAGTCGTCGCCCTCGGCGTGCAAAAGCTCGATCCGGCCCAGAAGGTCCGCGTCGTTTCGTCATTGTCGTTTTAAGTCGAGGAGGGGTCGATGAAACGCTTCAATCTGTCAGGCTGGGCGGTCAGCCATCCCGCATTGATCCTGTTCCTGGTCATCGCGCTCAGCGCGGCCGGTTTCTTCTCCTACCAGCGGCTGGGGCGCGCCGAGGATCCGTTCTTCACGGTGAAGGTGGTGAACGTATCGGCGATCTGGCCGGGCGCGACCGCAGCCGAGATGCAGATGCAGGTCGCCGACCCCATCGAGAAGAAGCTGCAGGAACTGCCTTATTTCGAGAAGGTGCAGACCTATTCGAAGCCGTCCTTCACGGCGATGCAGGTCACGTTCAGGGATTCGACCCCGCCCAAGGAAGTGCCCTACCTGTTTTACATGCTGCGCAAGAAACTCGCCGACGTGCAAGGCGAGTTGCCGGCCAATCTGCTCGGCCCCGTCGTCAACGACGAATTCAGCGACGTCGATTCGATCCTCTACATGATGACCGGCGACGGCGCCGACTATGCGCAGTTGAAAAAGGCCGCCGAAGGCATGCGCCAGCGGCTCCTGAAAGTGCCGGGGGTCACCAAGGTCGATCTCTACGGCACCCAGGACGAGAAGATCTTCGTCGAATTCTCCCATGCCAAGCTGGCGACGCTCGGGATCACGCCGCAGGCATTGTTCGATTCGCTGGCCAAGCAGAACAATGTCGTGCCGGCCGGCACCGTGGAGACTTCCTCGCAGCGCGTGGCGCTGCGCGTCACCGGCGCGCTCGACGGCGCCAAGGCGGTGGCGGAGACGCCGGTCGAAAGCAACGGCCGGGTGTTTCGCCTCGGCGATATCGCCACCGTCACCCATGGTTTTGTCGATCCGCCGAGCTTCGTGGTGCGCCAGCAAGGCAAGCCCGCGCTCGGGATCGGCGTGGTCACCGCCAAGGGCGCCAATATTCTCGAACTCGGCAAGGACGTCGCCGACGCCACCGCGGAGTTCATGAAGGCGGTGCCGCAGGGCATCAATGTCGACCAGATCGCCGACCAGCCCAAGGTGGTCGAGCATGCCGTCGGCGAATTCGTGCACTCCTTCATCGAGGCGCTGGCGATCGTGCTGTTCGTCAGCTTCCTGGCACTGGGCTGGCGCACCGGGATCGTGGTGGCGCTGTCGGTGCCGCTGGTGCTGGCGATCGTCTTTATCGTCATGAACGCGATGTCGCTGGACCTGCATCGCATCACGCTCGGCGCATTGATCATCGCGCTCGGCCTGTTGGTCGATGACGCCATCATCGCGGTCGAGATGATGGTGGTGAAGATGGAGCAGGGCTGGGACCGCGTCCGCGCCGCGTCCTTTGCCTGGGAATCCACCGCCTTTCCGATGCTGACGGGAACGCTGGTCACCGCGGCCGGATTCCTCCCGATCGGCTTTGCCAATTCGGCGGTCGGCGAATATGCCGGCGGCATTTTCTGGATCGTGGCGATCGCGCTGGTGGCGTCCTGGTTCGTCGCGGTGATCTTCACGCCCTATATCGGCGTCAAGCTGCTGCCGAACATCACGGTCAGCCACAACCACGATCCGCACGCGGTGTACGAGACGCGTTTCTATCGCCTCCTGCGCGGCATGATCCAGTGGTGCGTCAACCACCGCGTCAAGGTGGTGCTGGCGACGGTCGGAATCTTCGCGCTGTCGATTGTGGCGTTCGGCCATGTCCAGCAGCAGTTCTTCCCGCTGTCCGAGCGGCCCGAACTGTTCCTGCAATTGCGCCTGCCGGAGGGTACCGCGTTCGGTGTCACCGAGCAGTCGGTCAAGAAAGCCGAGAAGCTGCTAAAGGACGACGGCGACATCTCGACCTATACCGCCTATGTCGGCCAGGGTTCGCCGCGGTTCTGGCTCGGGCTCAACCCGCAACTGCCGAACGAAGCCTTTGCCGAAATCGTCATCGTCGCCAAAAACGTCGAGGCCCGCGAGCGGATCAAGGCACGGCTGGAGAAGGCGGTCGACGACGGCGCGCTGACGGAAGCCCGCGTGCGGGTCGATCGCTTTAACTTCGGCCCGCCGGTCGGCTTTCCGGTCCAGTTTCGCGTGATCGGGCCGGATGCCAGTATCGTGCGTGACATCGCCTACCGGGTGCGCGACGTGGTCCGGCAGAACGACAAGGTCAAGGATCCGCAGCTCGACTGGAACGAGCAGACGCCCTACCTGAAGCTGGTGGTCGACCAGGATCGCGCCCGCGCGCTCGGTCTCACCCCGCAGGATGTATCGCAGGCGCTGAGCATGCTGATCTCGGGTGCGCCGGTCACCACGGTGCGCGACGGCATCGAGAAGGTCGGCGTGGTCGCGCGCGCGGTGCCGTCCGAGCGGCTCGATCTCGGCCATGTCGGCGACCTCACCGTCACCTCGCGCAACGGGGTTGCGGTCCCGCTCTCGCAGATTGCCAAGATCGAATACTCCCACGAGGATCCGATCCTGTGGCGGCGCAACCGCGACATGGCCATCACGGTGCGCGGCGACGTCGTCGATGGCGTGCAGGCGCCCGACGTGACCAATCAGATCTGGCCCAAGCTGCAGCAGATCCGCGACAGCCTCGAGCCGGCGTACCGGATCGAGATGGGCGGCGCGATCGAGGAGTCCGCCAAGGGCAATGCCTCGATCTTCATCCTGTTTCCGCTGATGGTCCTCGTCATGCTGACGCTATTGATGATCCAGCTGCAGAGTTTTTCGCGCCTGCTGCTGGTGTTTCTCACCGCACCGCTTGGCATTATCGGCGCCTCGCTCGGACTGAACGTCGCCAACCAGCCGTTCGGCTTCGTGGCGCTGCTCGGATTGATTGCCCTTGCCGGCATGATCATGCGCAACGCGGTGATCTTGGTCGACCAGATCGAAACCGACGTCTCCCATGGCCTGACCCGCAAGGAGGCCATTGTGGAGGCGACGGTCCGCCGCGCCCGGCCGGTGGTGCTGACGGCGCTGGCCGCGATCCTGGCGATGATCCCGCTGTCGCGCTCGGCATTCTGGGGCCCGATGGCGATCACCATCATGGGCGGTTTGTTTGTTGCAACCTTCCTGACCCTGTTGTACTTGCCGGGTCTCTACGCGCTTTGGTTCCGCAACAGCCTTGAAGAAAGTGCCCCGAGCGAGCACATTGACCTTGCGCCGCACCATCAGGATGAATTGCAGCCCGCATTTCCGCTTGCTGCGGCCGCGGAATAATTGAACATTAGAGTCCCCATGACGCTGATTTCGGAAAATATCGAAACCGACACGCGAGAACGGATTCTCGTGGTGGCCGAACGTCTGTTTCGCGAAATCGGCTACCAGAAGACCACCGTCGCCGACATCGCCAAGGTGCTGCGCATGAGCCCGGCGAACGTCTATCGCTTCTTCGATTCAAAGAAGGCGATTCACGAGGGCGTTGCGCGCGGCTTGATGGCCGAGGTCGAGGATGCGGCGCAGGCGATTGCGGTCAAGCGCGAGCCGGCGGCACAGCGCCTGCGTGAACTGATGACCTCGATCCACCGCATGAATTCCGAGCGTTACGTCGGCAATTCCAAGCTGCACGAGATGGTCGAGATCGCGATGGAGGAGAGCTGGCAGGTGTGCGTCGCCCATATGGAACGCATCACCGAGACCATCGGCAGCGTCATCGCCGAGGGTGCCGCGAGCGGCGAATTTGAAGTCCCCGACCTGCCGCTGGCGGCATCGTGCGCCTGCACGGCGATGATGCGGTTCTTCCATCCGCAGATGATCGCGCAATGCGCCGACAAGCCGGGACCCTCGCTCGACCAGATGATCGACTTCGTGCTGGCGGCGCTGGCGCCGCGCGGCAAGACGGCTAAACTTTGAGTTTCGTTGTGGCTTCGTAGGGTGGGCAAAGGCGCGCATGCGCCGTGCCCACCATTCTTGTTTGAAGACATTGGTGGGCACGCGGAGTTTATCATCGGGCCCGCATTCGCGGGACCCGGTGGCTTTGCCCACCCTACGGTTCAAAAATAAGGAAAATCCGGTGACCGACAGGGATTTGCACTTCTACGAGCCGGCGAAAGGCCACGGCCTCAAGCACGACCCGTTCAATGCCATCATCGCGCCGCGTCCGATCGGCTGGATTTCGTCGCGCGACGCCAAGGGCAACGTCAATCTCGCGCCCTACAGCTTCTTCAACGGTTTCGCTTACGTGCCGCCGATCATCGGTTTTTCCTCCACCTCCTGGAAGGACAGCGTCGTCAATGTCCAGGAGACCGGCGAATTCGTCTGGAATCTCGCCACCATGGATCTGGCCAAGCAGATGAACGCCACCGCGGCGCATGTCGCTCATGATGTCAACGAATTCAACATCGCAGGATTGACCGCGGCGCCGAGCAGGATCGTCAACGTGCCGCGGGTCGCGGAAAGCCCGGTGTCGTTCGAATGCAAGATGACGCAGATCATTCAGTTGCAGGGCGCCGACGGCAAGAAAGCGCAGGCCTG
Source organism: uncultured Alphaproteobacteria bacterium (assembly GCA_963774685.1). Taxonomy (GTDB): domain Bacteria; phylum Pseudomonadota; class Alphaproteobacteria; order Rhizobiales; family Xanthobacteraceae; genus Bradyrhizobium. Next base: position 181,471 of record CAVZFU010000001.1, read on the forward strand.
GCTGACGCTGGGAGAGGTCGTGGCCGTCCATATCGACAAGGCCTTCATCAAGGACGGCGTCTACCAGACCGCATTGGCGCGTCCGATCGTGCGGGCCGGCCGCCGGGGCGATTATTTCGAGATCAGGCCCGATGCCCTGTTCGAAATGGTCCGGCCGGATTGACCTTGGTTCTCCCTCGCCCCGCGCTTGCGGGGTCGAGACGAGCGAAGCTCGCTCTTGGAGGGGTGGGGTGAGGGGCCTATCCGCGAAATTGCTGTCAGTTGATGGAGCTGTACCCCTCACCCGGATCGCAAGGGCGATCCGACCTCTCCCCGCATCCGCCTTCGCCCGAAGGCGGGCTTCGGCGGACAAGAGCGGGGCGAGGTGATAACCAGTTCGCACATTCGCCAAAGAGCCATCTTGCTCTAAACAGCGTTCAGAACAGCGTTTTCGGAACGGAAGCCCCCTATAACCGTTATGTTTGTATCCTGCCGGATCAATTTCGCTTTACCCTGAATGCGAACAATCAAGTGATTCCTGCGCTTTCCTGCTAAATTGAGCTGCCTATCCAGCGAATGCGCGCCTTTCGGCCGCGCGGATGTTTCGACCACGAGGACATCGCCATGAGCACCTTTCGCCGCGATTTCATCACCAAGCCGATCTTCTCCTGGGCGCGCACGGTATTGCCGCCGATGTCGGACACCGAGCGCGAGGCGCTGGAGGCCGGCGACGTCTGGTGGGACGCCGATCTCTTCACCGGCAATCCTGACTGGGCGAAACTGCTGGCCAATGCCCCGGCGACCCTGACGGCGGAAGAGCAGGCGTTCCTCGACGGCACGGTCGACGAGCTCTGCGTCATGCTCGACGACTGGAAGATCAACTGGGAATGGCGGGACCTGCCGCCGGAAGTCTGGGACTTCATCAAGCAAAAGAAATTCTTCGGCATGATCATCCCGAAGGAATATGGCGGCCTTGGCTTTTCGCCCTATGCGCACTCCGAAGTGGTGCGCAAGATTTCCTCGCGTTCGCTGGTCGCCGCCGTCACCGTGATGGTGCCCAACTCGCTGGGGCCCGGCGAATTGCTGATGCGCTTCGGCACCAAAGACCAGCAGCAGCAATGGCTGCCGCGGCTTGCCGACGGACGCGACATTCCCTGCTTTGGATTGACCAGCCCGGAAGCCGGCTCCGACGCCGCCTCGATGATCGACAGCGGCATCATCTGCAAGGGCAATTTCGAAGGCCGCGAAGTGCTGGGCCTGCGCCTCAACTGGCACAAGCGCTACATCACGCTCGGCCCGGTCGCGACATTGTTGGGCCTTGCCTTCAAAGCCTACGATCCGGATCATCTGGTCGGGTCCGAGGAAGACCTCGGCATCACCGTGGCGCTGATCCCGACCCATCTGCCCGGCGTCGAGATCGGCCATCGCCATCTGCCGGCGATGCAGGTGTTCCAGAACGGACCCGAACTGGGGCCGCGACGTCTTCATTCCGCTGGATCACATCATCGGCGGCCAGGAACGCCTCGGCCAGGGCTGGAAGATGCTGATGACGGCATTGGCCGCCGGGCGCGGCATCTCGCTGCCATCGCTGTCGGCGGCGGGTGCGGCCTATGCCGCCCGCACCACCGGCGCCTATGCGCGGATTCGCGAGCAGTTCAACGTGCCGATCGGAAAGTTCGAAGGCATCGAAGAGCCGCTGGCCCGGATTGCCGGCATCGCCTATCTGCTCGACGCGGCGCGGCGGCTGACCTGTGCCGCGCTCAATCAGGGCCATCATCCCGCGGTGATTTCCGGCATCATGAAGCTGCACGCCACCGAGCGGATGCGGACCGCGATCGACGACGCCATGGACATCCATGGCGGCAAGGCTGTGATCGACGGGCCGCAGAACTACATCGGCAACCTCTATCGTTCGGTGCCGGTCGGCATCACCGTGGAGGGCGCCAATATCCTCACCCGCAACCTGATCATCTTCGGCCAGGGCGCGATCCGCGCGCATCCTTATCTGCTGGAAGAGATGAACGCGCTCGGCGACCCGGATCAGGCCAAGGGTCTCGACGCCTTCGACAAGGCATTCTGGAAACATGTCGGCCACAGCGTGGTCACGCTGTTCCGGACCTGGGGCCGGAGCTGGACCGGCGGCATGTTTGCGCCGGCGCCCGACGCCGGAGCCGCGACCGGATTCTATCGCCAGCTCTCGCGCTACTCCTCGGCGTTCGCGCTATGCGCCGATATGGCGCTGCTCACGCTTGGCGGCGCGCTCAAGCGCAAGGAAATGCTGTCGGCGCGGTTCGGCGACATCCTGTCGGAACTGTACCTGTTGTCCGCAGCCCTCAAACGCTGGCAGGACGAGGGGCGGCAGCCGGCCGATTTCGTCGCGCTCGAGTGGTGCATGGCGAGCGGCTTCAAGACCATCGAAAACCGTTTTGCGGAAATCCTGGCGAATTTCCCCAACCGTCCGATCGCCTTCCTTCTCAAGTTCCTGATCCAGCCGTTCGGCGCCCGCGCGCTCGGCGCCTCCGATATCGTGGTCCATCAATGCGCGCAGCTGATACTGGAGCCGTCGGCGGCGCGCGACCGCCTGACGCCGAACCTGTCTCATGTCGATGACGACAGGGGCGCGGCGCGGCTGGAGAAGGCGTTTTTATTGGTGACCGGCGCCGAGGACATCTCCAGGAAAATGCGCGCCGCCCACCTGCACGACGTCAAGGACGCGGTCAAGAAAGGCGTCATCACCCAGGCCGAGGGCGATCAGCTTGCCGTGGCGCATGAAGCGGTCTCGAAGGTGATCGAGGTCGACGATTTCGCGCCGGAAGCATTGTCGCCGATCTACAAGAAACCCGCCGACGTGCATCAGTTCTTCCAGGACCTCGGTGAAACCAGGGCGGCAAGCTGATGGCGCGGCCGGTTTTCATCATCGACGGCAGCCGAACGCCGTTCCTCAAGGCGCGCAGCGGGCCGGGGCCGTTCACGCCGGTCGATCTCGCCGTGCAATGCGGCCGGCCGCTGCTGGCCCGGCAACCGTTCGCGCCAACTGCGTTCGACCAGGTGATCCTCGGTTGCGTCAACGTCATTGCCGACGAGATGAACCCGGCGCGGGTCGCGGCGTTGCGGCTCGGCATGGGCGAGGCGATGGTGGCGTTCACCGTGCAGATCAATTGCGGCTCGGGCATGCAGTCGATCGATACCGGCTATCGCTATATCCGCGAAGGTGTCTCGGACCTGATCCTCGCCGGCGGCGCCGAAGCGCTGAGCTACGCGCCGCTGGTCTGGCCGCAGCAGGGCGTGCGCTGGTTCGCCGGCCTTGCCGGCGCCAAGGGAATCCTCGCCAAGCTCGCCGCGATTGCCAAAGCGCGTCCGGCCTATTTCAAGCCGATCATCGGGCTCGAGCGTGGACTGACCGATCCGATCACCGAACTCAATATGGGACAGACCGCCGAAGTGGTCGGTCACCTCTTCGGCGTCACCCGCGAACAATCCGATGCCTATGCCGCCGAGAGCCACAAGCGCCTCGCCAACGCCCAGTCGCAAGGCTGGCTCAAGGGCGAGGTCGAGACGTCGTTCGCGCGCGACGGCAAGTTCTACGACCACGACGACGGGGTGCGGCCGGATTCGACGCCGGAGACGCTGGCGAAGTTAAAGCCGGTGTTCGAGCGCCCCTGGGGCCAGGTCACCGCCGGCAATTCCTCGCAGATCACCGACGGCGCCTCATGGACCATCCTTGCTTCGGAAGACGCGGTCAAACAGCATGGCCTCACCCCCAAGGCCGTGATCGTCGACAGCCAGTGGTCGGCGCTCGATCCCAGCATCATGGGCCTCGGCCCGGTGTTGTCGGCGACCGAACTGTTGACGCGCAACAAATTGTCGCTCGGGGACATCGAGACCTGGGAATTGAACGAGGCGTTCGCCACGCAAGTGCTGGGATGTCTCGCCGCCTGGAACGACGAAAAATTCTGCCGCGAGATCCTCGGGCTCGAGGGTGCCGCCGGCGAGATCGATCGCACCAGGCTCAACGTTGACGGCGGCGCCATCAGCCTCGGCCATCCCGTCGGCTGCAGCGGCAACCGTATCGTGCTGCATCTGGTCAATGCGATGAAACGATTGGGCACCAAACGCGGCATCGCCACCGAATGCATCGGCGGCGGGCAGGGCGGCGCGATGCTGATAGAGACGGTGTGATGATGGACTCGAGGGTCTTGGACGTTCTCGCCGATCGCGTGCTCGAACTCGGGCCGAAGCCCGACGCCGGGGCCTACCGCAATTTCAAGCTCACCCGCGACGCCGATGGCATCGCCTGGCTGTTGTTCGATCGTGCGGATGCCAGCGCCAACACGCTGTCCGGCGATGTCATCGAAGAACTGGACACGGTGCTGGCGGCGCTGGAAAGCCAGCGGCCGACCGGCATTGTCGTCCGCTCGGCGAAAAAATCCGGTTTCATTGCCGGCGCCGACGTCAACGAATTTCGCGGCGCGACCGATCCTCGCCTGGTCGAGACCTCGATCGGCCGCGCGCATGCGGTGATCGACCGGCTCGAAGCCCTGAAGATTCCGACCGTTGCGGTGATCCATGGTTTCTGCCTTGGCGGCGGGCTTGAAGTGGCGCTCGCCTGCCAGTCGCGGATTGCGATCGACGGCGCGCGGTTTGGCTTTCCGGAAGTGATGCTCGGCCTGCATCCCGGCCTCGGCGGCACCGCGCGCTTCACGCATCTGGTCAATCCGATGCAGGCGATGACGCTGATGCTGACCGGCAGGACCATCGATGCGCGCAAGGCCAAGTCGCTGGGCCTGGTCGATGCGGTGACGCAGGAGCGTCATGTCCGTAATGCCGTCAAGGACGCGGTGTTCGGCCGCCTGAAACGCGCCAGGCCCGGCATTCTCAACACCGTGCTGAACGCCGGCCCGGTCCGGGGCTTCCTCGGATCGCGGATGCGCGCCGAGGCGGAGAAAGCCGCGCCGCACGAGCATTACCCCGCGCCTTACGCGCTGATCGATCTCTGGGAAAAGCATGGCGGCGACAAGGCCGCGATGCTGGCGGCCGAAAAGACCTCGTTCGCGAATCTGATGGTGACACCGACGGCGCAGAACCTGATCCGGGTGTTCTTCCTGCGCGAGCAGATGAAGAAAACCGCAGGCAGCGGCAACAAGGTCGCCCACGTTCACGTCATCGGCGCCGGCGCCATGGGCGGCGATATCGCCGCATGGTGCGCCAACGAGGACCTGCGGGTCACGCTGGCCGACATGAAGCCGGAACCGATCGCAGGCGCGATCAAACGCGCCGCCGACCTGTTCGCCAAGATCATCCACAAGCCCACCGATATTCGTGACGCTTTGGACCGGCTGATGCCTGACCTCGACGGCGAGGGCGTCCGCAATGCCGACCTCATCATCGAAGCCGTGCCGGAAAAGCTCGAGCTGAAGCAGAAGGTCTATGCCGGGCTGGAGCCGAAGATGAAGCCAGGCGCAATTCTCGCCACCAACACTTCCAGCATTCCGCTGCAGGACCTGCGCTCGACGCTCGCCAAGCCCGAACGGCTGGTCGGGTTGCATTTCTTCAACCCGGTCTCGCGGCTGCAACTGGTCGAGGTTGTCAGCCATGACGAGTCGGATCCGCAATTGCTGAAAGAGGCGCTGGCTTTCGTCGGCGCCATCGACCGGCTGCCGCTGCCGGTCAAGAGCTCGCCGGGCTTTCTCGTCAACCGCGCGCTGACGCCTTACATGCTGGAGGCGATGGTAATGCTGGACGAGAAGGTCGATCAGCGCACCATCGATGCGGCGGCGGAAAAGTTCGGCATGCCGATGGGCCCGATCGAGCTGGCCGATCAGGTCGGCCTCGATATTTGTCTTGCGGTCGGCGACATGCTGCGCTCGAAGTTCGGCGATTCACTGCCGCCGACGCCGGCATGGCTGCGCGAGAAGGTCGCCAAGGGCGATCTCGGCCGCAAGACCGGCAAGGGCTTCTATGTCTGGAAGAACGGCAAGGCCGACAAGGGATCGGGCCCGGCTCCCGGCGCGCAACCGACACCGGAAATGATCGACCGGCTGATCCTGCCGATGTCGAACGTCTGCGTCGCCTGCCTGCGCGAAGGCATCGTCGACAACCCCGATACGGTCGATGGCGCCATGATCTTCGGTACCGGCTATGCGCCGTTCCGCGGCGGTCCGTTGAACTATGCGCGAAGCCGCGGCCCCGACAACGTGGCGACGGCGTTGCGCGCACTGGCGGCAAAGTTCGGCGGACGCTTTACGCCGGACGCCGGCTGGGAGAATTTCAAGTAATCTCGAACCGGAATGACGGGGCACCAGATATGACCGATACCCAAGCCGTTCACGCTCCGCCGGTGACGGAGATCGAACCCTGCGGCGATCTCTGCATCCGCACGCTGGCGATGCCGGCCGCCACCAACCAGAACGGCGACATCTTCGGCGGCTGGCTGCTCAGCCAGATGGATCTCGCCGGCGGCGTGTTTGCCTCCAAGGCCGCGAAGGCGCGAACCGTCACGGTCGCGATCGAGGCGATGAATTTCCGCAAGCCGGTGTTCATCGGCGACCTGGTTTCCGTGCATGCCAGCCTGGTCAAGATCGGCAAGACCTCGATCACCGTGCATCTCGAGGCCTGGGTGATGCGCCGCAAGGAGATGCACTCGATCCTGGTGACCGACGGCAACTTCACCTACGTCGCGATCGACGACCAGGGACATCCGCAAACGATCCAGCAAGCCGATCCGCCGATCACCTAGCGGTAGAAAGTCTCAACCCCTGGCGGTGTGACCCCAGGTCTGGTCCCAGTCCTGGCCTGCGGCATCGACGACGCGGCCGTCGGCCTCGAAGAACTTGTTGGGCACCTGGAAGATCGCAAGCATCAGCCCGCCCTCGGGACACCACGCGACATGGCGGCTGCCCCGCTCGCGCCAGACGAATTCGCCGGCCTTCGCTTCGATGCCCTTGGCCGGGCCTTCCTTGTCGACCAGGTGGCCCTCGAGAACATAGGTCTGCTCGATGTTGACATGTTCGTGGTCGGGCAGCACCGCGCCGGGTTGAAACCGCATCAGCGCGGTCATCAGGCCGGTCGCATGATCGAACAACAGCGTCTTGGCCTCGCAGCCGGGAAAGCGGGTCTTCTGCCACTCCATATTCTGGGGGCGAACGAGATGGGAATGGGTATCGGCGGTCTGAGAACCCTTCGGCGTTACGGCGTCCATGGCGATGCTCTCCGTTGCGGGAAACCTGTGATTATCATAGCAGTTTTGCCGGCATTCGTCAGGTAAGGCGCCTCGATTGCGTCGCGAAAGTCGCGGGCAGACCCTGGGCGGCGCTCGGCCGCGCCGACGAGGTGATCGAATAGCATCGCCGCGATGCAATTTCGCGCTGGATCGCCTGGCTTCTCCAGGCTGACATATGGGCTGGTTCGCTGTTAATCTTACGTTTTAACTAATAATTAATTATGCGTTTGCGGGCGCAAAATGCCGAGCCTAGCGTGCGCCGGAGTACCGCCCGGTAACCAACGAATTGGTATGTGCCATGACGCATAGAATGTATGGAACGCTTCTCGCCTCTCTCAGCGCCGCAGCTTTTATGCTTGCAGCGAACGAGACATTGGCCGGGTCGGTCGTGCATGGTGGAAGGGTTGCTTCGGCGCACCCGATTTCCCGTCCGGCAACCGCCCAAACTTTCCGGCATCACCGGAGAAACAATGTCGGGACGTTCTGGCCCGGTGGTTTCTACGGACCGGATGGCGAACCTGCGATAGATACGACGCAACCGGCATCGGCCGATATCCACTATACCGTTACAAACGACGTTCCCTGGGATTGGGCCCATCGCTATCCGCCGGCGGTCGCGCCTTCGGACCGACCGTACGTGTCGGACTGCCCCACCGAGATCGCGAGGGTTCTCGGGCGTGACGGCAGGGAGCAAACCGTGAATATCACGCGGTGCTACTAACAAACGAGCTGTCGGAAAAATTGTTCCGTATGCGGAACTGAGCGCGTTCTTCCGGTATTATTGCGACCAAAGACATTGTTTCAGAGCCACGAAAAGCGGCCGCCGATAATTATCGTGATGCCGGAAATGTCCGATGGCGAACATAGACGAACGCACAGCCGCAAACATGGACGTGGTGCTGGAGGAAGTCTTCAGGGGATCGCCGCACGGTGGCGACCATGAGCGCCGAAAGCATGTCGCCAGAAAGCTGATGCAAAGCGCGAAAAAAGGCAGCATCACGCTGGAGGAATTGCGCGCCGTGGCCCGAAGCGCATTGCAACAGCTATCAAGCCGGAAATCGGCCTAGCGGCTTCCGGCGCCGGTCGCGCGAATAGCCGGTGAGATGGCGCAATAGCCGTTCGATCAACGCTCCGACGGCGAGTCCTGGCGGCAACGTCGCTTGCCCAGTGAGCCAACAGCACGATTCGCGTAAGAACCAGTCCGGCGCCTATGCTCCAGACCAGATTGCGCTGTTGTTCCGGAAGCACCGTCGCGGCCGAGGCCAACGCGCCGACATGAACCGCGTGTCCGGATGGAAACGAATCCAGGCGCTTTCCCGAAAGCGGAATCCCGCGCCAGTGACCGCGCACGGTCGTGCGATCCGGTCTTTGTTGATCGAAGATCGTTTTCAAAACGTGAGGCAGTGCCGTTGCAACGGCCGTCGTCAAAAGGATGTGGTCGCTGGCGCGGCGGCGATCGGAATCCTTGTTTCGGCAATATATCCACCAGGCACCGGCCAATGCGCAGAGAATATGCTCGTCCGCGCCCCACGTCAGGGTTTCGGCGACCCGTTCCACCGGCCGGCCGGTGTGCGTCGCAATAGCATTCGCAATGTCCACGTCCGCCGAGGTTGGAGGGACCCGGATGGGTACCGCAGCACGAATATCTCCGGCTTTGGATCGCAAGAAATGACTGCCAATCATTTCGTTTCTCTCAAGGGACTCTATCGCAGGAAACATCACCGGTTTCGAAGAAAACGTTTGAAAGCAACGGTTCTTCGGGCGCCGGGTTCCGTTCCGTAGCAGCACCGCAAGTGGAACTCAGACGCTGCGGACGCATTTTCCGTATTGGCCAAGCCCGGCAAATTTTCTGACGACCTTCCAGTGGGAGAACTCCGATGAAATCGAAAGTCGTCGTTGAGGGGGATAAGCGGACTTTCGTTCTCATCCTGGATTCGGCGGAAGAAGCGTTTCAGGCGATTACGAAATTTGCCGATCAGCAAAATATCACCGGCGCTTCGGTGACGGCGATCGGCGCCTTCGCGCGGGCCAAGGTCGGCTGGTTCGACATCGACGCAAAACGCTACAAACCGATTTCCGTCGGCGAACAATGCGAAGTCCTGAGTCTGGCGGGCGACGTGGCGCAAGGCGACGACGGCAAGGCCAGCCTTCATCTTCACGCCGTGCTCGGCCTGAGCGACGGCTCGGTCCGGGGCGGTCACCTTCTCGAAGGGTTGGTTCGGCCGACGCTGGAAGTGACCATTGTCGAAACGGCAGCTCACCTGCACCGGAAGAAACACCCGGAATTGGGTATCGCGCTGATTGAATGACAGGTGTTTGAACGATGCCGCTTTCCCTCGACTGGCAGGAGATTTGCGTTCGTCTTGCCCTGACCATGATGGCGGGTGCCATTATCGGCTTCAACCGCGGCGCGCATGGCCATGCCGCCGGACTTCGAACCACCATGCTGGTTGGCCTCGCTGCGTCGGTGGCGATGATTCAGACCAATATTTTGCTGCCGGTGGCCGGCAAGACACCGGAATCCTTCGCGGTCATGGATCTGATGCGGCTGCCGCTGGGTATTTTGACCGGTGTCGGCTTTATCGGCGGTGGAGTTATTTTCAGGAAGGGCGATCTGGTGACCGGCGTCACCACGGCGGCTACGCTTTGGGTTGTGACCGTGATCGGTCTTTGCCTTGGCGGCGGACAGTTGGCCCTCGGCATTGTCGCAACAGTTCTGACCGTCATCACGCTGTGGGTTCTCAAATGGGTCGACCTGACGATGCCGCGCGAACATCGGGCCAGGATGGTGGTCACCGCCGACAAGGGATGGTCAGCGGTCTCGGACATCCCGGCCCTGGTCGCTTCCTTGAAGTGCAGCGCGCAGTTTCGGTGGCGGAGTTCAAGCCCCGATCCCGAAAAAGCGGAATTTTGCTTCGAGATTTCCTGGAGGCGGCCTGAGCAGTCGACGCCGCCGCTCGATCTCCTGTCGCTCGTTGCCGAGCGTTATCCGATAAATTCCTTTGAACTGGCGTCGTGAATGCGTCAATAAAAGCGAACCTGGTTCTGCCGGCGCGAGGAATACCCATGAAAGCTGCCTACATCGAACGGCACGGCGGCCCGGAAGTCCTTAAATACGGCGATATGCCGGATCCCGTGGCGGCGTCCGGCGAGGTCGTGGTCGATATTGTCGCCGCCAGCGTCAATGGCGCGGACTGGAAGGTGCGGGAGGGCAAGTCGGGCCAGCTCTCTCGATTTCCCTACATTCTCGGGCGGGATTTTTCCGGTGTCGTTTCAGCGCTTGGTGAGGGGGTCACGGATCTGCGCGTCGGCGACGAGGTCTTCGGTGTCTGCGACGTCGGCCAGGAAGGCGCCTATGCCGAGAAGATCGCGATCAAGGCCGCCATCGTCGCCAAAAAGACCGACCTGCTGTCGCATGTCGATGCCGCAGCACTGGCGCTCGCCGGGTTGACGGCGATCTCCGCCATCGAAGACACGTTAAAACTGAAAGCGGGTGAGACCATCCTGATCCAGGGCGGCGCGGGCGGTGTCGCGAGCTTTGCCATCCAGCTCGCAAAACATCTGGGTGCTCGCGTGATCACGACCGCAAGCGCGTCGAACCACGATTATCTGCGCGAAATCGGCGCCGACGAGATCATCGACTACAATCGGAGCGATTTTACCAAGGTCGTGAAAGACTGCGACGCCGTCTTCGATACCGTGGGCGGAGATATCGCACAGCGCTCGTTCGCGGTGCTCAAGCCGGGTGGCCGGGCGGCGTTCATTGCCTCCGGCGCACAGGCCCCGAAGCCGGACCGCAGCGATGTCGTCGCTCTGCGGCCCAGCGTCGGACGCGACCGGCCACATCTCGAGCGCATCGTGCAGCTGGTTGCGCTGGGGGCAGTGCGTCCGCCGGAAGTGACACGCTACAAACTCAGCGAAGCCGCAGAGGCGCACAGGATAAGCCAGTCCCGCCACTTTCGCGGCAAGCTGGTTTTTGTGATTCGTTGAGGGGCTAATCCCGTGTTGCCGTTTTCGGTTGCTTTCGTATTTCACTGGATTTAATCCAAACCGAAAGCCAGGCCCGCTGAATAAGGCTGGCGGACGCCGGGGAAGAGCGCGCTTTGGACCAAATCTTCGATCTCGCGATCATCGGCGGCGGCGTCAACGGATGCGGGATCGCGCGCGATGCGGTCGGGCGCGGAAACTCCGTCTTCCTGTGCGAGATGAACGATCTGGCGAGCGGCACGTCGTCGTGGTCGACCAAGCTCGTGCATGGCGGCTTGCGTTATCTCGAATATTACGAGTTTCGGCTGGTTCGCGAAGCCCTGATCGAGCGCGAAATCCTGTGGCGGATCGCACCCCACATCATCCGGCCGCTTCGCTTCGTGCTGCCGCACCATGCCGGGTTGCGGCCGACCTGGCTGCTGCGGCTGGGGTTGTTTCTCTACGACCATATCGGCGGCCGGCATTTGCTGCCGCCGACCCGCTCGGTCGATCTGACGCGCGACGAGGTCGGACGTCCGCTGGTGCCCAACCGCTACACCAGGGGCTTTGAATATTCGGATTGCTTCGTCGATGATGCGCGGCTTGTGGTTCTCACGGCGCGCGACGCCGCCGATCGCGGCGCCGAAATCCGCACCCGCGCGTGCGCAGTCGAGATTGTCCAGGCCGATAACATCTGGCAGGTCACGATCGAAAACGCCGGTGGCGTGCGTACCACGATCAAGGCCCGCGTGCTGGTCAATGCCGGAGGTCCCTGGGTCGAGCAGGTGCTGGCAACGGGCGCCGGCGTCAACGCCAAGGCAAAAGTGCGGCTGGTGCAGGGCTCCCACATCGTGGTGCGAAAACTCTACGAGCACGATCGCGCCTACATGTTCCAGAACAGCGACGGCCGCATCGTGTTTACGATTCCGTACCAGGACGACTTCACGCTGATCGGCACCACCGATCGCGACTATGAAGGCGATCCGGCCAAGGTGAAGGCGACAGCGGAGGAAATCAGCTACCTCTGCGATTCCGTCAGCGAATATCTGGCCAAGCCCGTCAAGCCGGAAGACGTGGTGTGGGACTATGCCGGCGTCCGGCCGCTCTATGACGACGGCGCCAGCGAGGCCAAGGCCGCCACCCGCGAATATGTGCTCGAACTCGATCTGCCCGGCGGCACGCCACTGTTATCGATCTACGGCGGCAAGATCACCACGCACCGGCGCCTCGCGGAAGAGGTGCTGGAAAAGCTCGCGCCGTATTTACACGGCACCAAGGCGCGCGAAGGCTGGACCGGCAAGGCGCCATTGCCGGGCGGCGACATGGATGTCACGGCGATCCCGGCACTGACGGCGGAATTGCTGCGCAGCTATCCGTTTCTCTCGCCGGCGCACGCCAACCGGCTGGCGCACGCTTACGGCACCCGCGCCCGAAAATGGCTCGGCGATGCCAGGTCGATCGGCGATCTCGGCCGGTCCTTTGGCGCCACGTTGACCGAGAGCGAGGTCAAATATCTGATGTCGGTGGAGTGGGCCTTGACCGCCGAAGACATCGTGTGGCGGCGATCGAAACTTGGATTGCGATTGTCGAAGGGCGAAATCGCCGCGATCGACCAATGGATCGCGGCGCATCGGTGATGCTTGATTACTTACTCGCCGCTCATGGGAGAGGTCGGATCGAATCGTGCGGATGCGATCCGGGTGAGGTTACGGTCGCTCGACGACCCGAATTCCTCATCCCTGACCCTCTCCCACAAGGGGAGAGGGAGCTCACCGTCATTGCCGCGATGTCGTGCACAGGACCGCCTACTGCGCCGCATCCAGCGCGTCGCCGAGCACCGGATAGTCGGTGTAGCCTTTTGCGCCGCCGCCGTAGAACGTCGCCTTGTCGGGCGCGTTGAGCGGCGCGCCGCGCTTCAGGCGCTCGACCAGATCGGGATTGGCGAGGAACGGTTTTCCGAACGCGATCAGGTCGGCCGCGTTGGCCGCCAGCACCTTGGTCGCGAGCTCGAAATCGTAGCCGTTGTTGGCGATGTAGGCGCCCTTGAAGCGCTTGCGCAATGAGCCGTAGTCGAACGGCGCGATGTCGCGCGGCCCGCCGGTGGCGCCCTCGATGACGTGGATGTAGACGAGTTTCAGCGCATTGAGATGATCGACGATGTAGTCGAACAGCGGTTGTGGATTGCTGTCGGAGACATCATTGGCCGGCGTCACCGGCGAAATGCGAATGCCGGTGCGCTCGGCGCCGATTTCGCTGGTGATGACCTTGGCTACTTCGAGCATCAGCCTGGCGCGGTTCTCGATCGATCCGCCATAGGCATCGCTGCGCTTGTTGGTGCCGTCCTTGGCGAATTGATCCAGCAGATAACCGTTGGCGCCGTGAATCTCGACGCCATCGAAGCCCGCTTCCAGCGCATTCGCGGCGCCGCGCTTAAAACTCTCGATGATGCCGGGGATTTCTTCCAGCTTGAGCGCGCGCGGCTCGGAGATGTCGGTGAACGTTCCGCCGACAAAAGTCTTGCCCTTGGCGCGGATCGCCGACGGTGCGACCGGTGCGCCTTCGTTCGGTTGCAGCGAGGTGTGCGAAATACGCCCGACATGCCAGGCCTGGAGGAAGATGCGCCCGCCGCGTTCATGCACGCGCTGCGTAACCTTGCGCCAGCCGGCGACCTGTTCCTTCGAATAGATGCCGGGGGTGTCCTGATAACCCTGGCCCTGTTGCGAGACCTGGCTCGCCTCGGTGATCAGCAATCCTGCGGAGGCGCGCTGGCCGTAATATTCGATGGCCAACGGACTGGGCACCAAGCCCGCCACCGCCCGGTTGCGGGTCAGCGGCGCCATCACAAAGCGATTGGGCAGGTTGAGAGGGCCGAGCTTGCAGGGCTCGAACAGTTTGGTCGGCGTGCTCATGTTGTTGTTTTCCGAAAAGATGGCGGGTGGGCAAGAGGTGGGCATTGCGGGGGTGGGTGGCAACCCCCTGTCATCCCCGATGTGCAATTGCGGATCTGAGGAAACTTCGGTTATTCCATTACGCTGTAGACTATGATCGGCTGGCTCAGTCCTTTCAGCGATAGACAGCCGATCTCTTCAAGCGACGCGGCACCCTCGACTGCCGCAGCTACACGCTGGCCCACCAGGATTTGTCCGTCTTTCGCCTCGCCGCACAGCCTGGCGGCCACATTCGTAACCGTGCCAATTGCGGTGTAGTCCATGCGTTCGGCGAAACCGATCTGGCCCAGGGTGGCGTAGCCTTGCGCGATGCCAACTCCAAAACCGATGGTATGACCGTGGCGACGCCAGGCCTTGACCACTTCCGCAGCCGTCTCGCGCATCACCACCGCCATCTCCACGGCGCGCCTGGCTGGCTCGGGTGTAGGCAAGGGATCATTGAAGAACACCATGATTCCATCGCCGCCATAGTGATCAAGCGTCCCCTCAAACCGCGCCACGACCGGTCCGAGGGCGCCATGATAATCGCGCAATAGAGCCATGACTTCTTCCGGCTCGGCGCGTTCCGCAAAGGCGGTGAAGCCGCGAATGTCGCAGAACACGACCACGATCTCGCGACGGTGGCTCTCGAGAATGCTTTCGTCGCCGCGCGCGACGATCAGCTCTGCCAATTGAGGCGCCAGAAACCTGCGTAACTTGCCGATCCGTTCGATCTCGGCCACCTGTGCAGCCACGCGGGCTTCCAGCTCGCGGTTCCAACGTCCTATTTCCTCGGTGCGCTTTCTCAATTCACTGAGCAGCCGGGCATTTTCGATTGCGATCACGGCGTGAGCCGCAAAGTTCTGCAAGATCGCAACCTGCTTCCCGGAGAACGGTCGAACTTCCTTGCGATAGACCGTCAGTGCTCCGAGCAACACATTGTCTTTGCGAAGCGCGACAACGAGGGCGCTTCGGGCTCCGCCCAGGTCCACTACTGCCCGGCGAAGCGGATTGTTTTGACGATACGCCTCCTCGTCCATCTGATCCAGATTGTGAATAAGGTCTTCACCGGCGAGCAATCGCCAGTGTGCGTCTCCGGGCCGGGGCTGGTCCATTCCCGTACTGAAATAGGCAGCAAGCGCATCCGGCACGCTTCGCTGCGCGGCGCGTTCAAAGCGCTCCCCGTCATACGTGGTTACGAATCCGAATGCGGCCTCGCAAAGATGAAGTGCGTTATCGAGAATCGTGATGAACACCGGCGCGAGGTCGCCGGGCGAGGAGTTGATGGCCTCCAATATTTTGCCAGTGGCGGCCTGTTGAGCCATCGCCTGGTCGCGTTCGGCTCTGCATTCCGCTAACTCTTGCTTGAGATTGACAGCCATCTCCTGGTCCATTGCCGTCTCGTGGAATTCGTTGCTGACTGGATTCCCTGGCGCTCCGTTCCGGTATGGATCAGATCGCGTATCGTTTGACGGCGGCTTCATCCCATTCGATGCCGGCGCCGGGACGTTCGGGAATCTCGATTTTGCCGTCCTTGACCACGAACGGCTCTCGCACAACCGGATCGGCCCAATCCTGCCACTCGAGCCAGTGCGCCGTTTCGGTAGCGCGCATCAGATGCGCTGAAAATTCCGGATACAGATGCGTCGAGACCTGGACGCCGGCGGCGGCGGCAATCGGAACCGCCCGTAGCCAGCCGCTCACACCGCCAATCCGCATCAGATCGGGCATCACGTAATCGCCGGCTTTTGAGTGAATAGCCTTGTAAAGCTCGCGGGGGCCGTAGAAATTCTCGCCGAGCTGCACCGGCGTCTTGAGTTCGCGCGTCAATTGCGCGTAACCCGCCAGGTTGTCGTATGCGATTGGCTCCTCCAACCAATACAAGCCTTGTTCATCGAGCGCATGACAGCGCTGCAACGCATCGCCCAGTGAAAGCCCCTGGTTGAAGTCGACCATGAGCTTTACGGAGTCACCGGCACCCTGTCGAACCTCGCGGATTGCGGCGAGATCGGCAGCGAGTACGTCGCGACCGAGGCGAAGCTTCAGAGCCGAGAAGCCGCCTTCGGCGGAGAGCTCCTCCGCCTCTTTCGCCAATGTCGACACTTCGGTTAGCCACAGCCCATTGCTGTTGTATGCAGGCACCGGGCCGACTGTGCCGCCGAGCAAGCGCGTCAGCGGCAGTCCGGCCGCCTTCGCCAGTGCATCCCAGATCGCCATGTCGATCCCCGATATGGCGATCATGGCAACGCCTTCATATCCGATCAGGTTTTGCGACCTGCGATTGGACTGGAAAGCATCGAGCGGCGCAATTGGCTTGCCGACATGCGCCGTGCCAAGCGTTTGAAGCAGCGCAATGATGCTCCCCAGCGCATCTTTCAGGTAAGGCTCCAGATAGCTGTGTCCGACGACGCCCTCGCGGGTGTAGACGTCGATCAGGATCATCGGCCAATCGTCGAACCGGCCGACTTTAGAGACGATCGGGCGCCGCAGCGGTAGCGAAACCGCTCGCGTACGGATCGACTGCAGCGTGAGCGACCCGTTCATGAAATCGAGTCCTTGCCTTAATCAGCGCGATTTCATCTGACTGCAGCGGCATTCCGATGTAAATTCACTCATCGGTATACCAGGGGGCGAGCTATGAGACGATCGGCTGCGCAGACGCGACTGCATATTCTCGACGTCGCTTACGGACTGTTTTGGCGCCGCGGATTTCTCCGAGTCTCCATGGACGAGATTGCAGCGGGCGCCGGCATCACCAAACGAGCGCTCTATCTACATTTTCGGAGCAAGGACGCGTTGATGGCGGCGACGCTGGCCTATTCCAGTGAGCTGGCGCTCAAGCGACTAAGAGAGTTTCACAGACCGGTTGCCACGGGCGACGAGCTGATAGAGAGCTATTTCGCTCAGCTTGGTGAATGGGCGAAGAAGCCGAAATATTCCGGAGGCGGCTTTACGCGTGCCGTGGTCGAACTGGCCGATTTGCGCGGCCATCCTGCTCGCGCAATTGCGCGAAAGCACAAATCCGCAGTCGAAAAATGGCTCGCCGACGAACTGGCCGCCACGGGGATTCTCTCGCCTGGCGACCGCGCACGAGAGTTCATGCTGCTGACGGAGGGCGCCATGGCGCTCATGCTCATCCATGGCGATCCGGGCTGGGCTAACTCGGCCGCGCAGGCCGCAAAAAGGCTGCTTCAAACGCGCCAGGCACCCGGATCGCACGGCCGCTAGCAGCACGTCGCGTCGTTTCGCCGCGCCGCGAATGGTCCATTATCCGGTCCTGACGGACCTTGGCATGCCGTACGACCGGCAGATTTTAGTTCACGCCCAGGAAATCGCGCTTGCCGATTTCCACGCCGTTATGGCGCAAAATTCCATGCGCGGTCGCGGCGTGGAAATAGAAATTCGCGAACGCAAAGTTATTGAGAAACTGCTGCCCTTTCAGCGTCATCGTGTTCGGGCCGACCGGAAAGGTGATATCCCTGGTGTCGGCGCCCTCGAACTGCGCGGGCTTGAAGGTCTTCAGGTAGTCGATGGTTTTGGCCAGCCGCTGCCGCAACTCCTCAAAACTCTTTTCGGTGTCGGGCGTGGAGGGCACCTCGCTGTGGGTCAGGCGCGCGCAGCCCTTGGCGGCGAAATCGCTGGCAAGCTGGATCTGCTTCGACAGCGGCAGCATGTCCGGATAGAGCCGCGCGCCGAGCAGCACCTGGGGCTCGATCTTCTTGGCCGTGCAGTAGGCCTCGGCCTTGGTGAGAATGCCGGAAAGCGAGCCCAGGATCTGCAGGAACGCGGGAACGGAGGCGTCGTAAAAGGACATGTCTTGCTCTTTTCTGTTGTTGTGGAAGTTGCATCTGGTGTTGCCGGAAGTATTTGTCTAGCGCGCTACCTGCGATCCCGGCGCCAGCGGCTGCGCGCGAGGCCCGCGCATCCGCGCCAGCAGTTCGGCGGTCGGCCAGGAATCGGCGGGCAGGCCGTACTTGATCTGCATCGCTTTCACGGCGCTGCGGCTTTGCTGGCCCATCACGCCGTCGATCTTGCCGACATTGAAGCCGGCGCGCACCAATAATTGCTGCAGCTCGCGAAGCTCGTTGAACGGCAGTTGCACGACTGGCGCTGCCGGACGACGCATCGGCGGGCTGCCGGCGATGCGGGTGGCGAGATAGCCGGCGGTGGTCGAATAGATCAGCGAGTTGTTCCACTCGGTGTAGGCCGCGAAATTGGCATAGGCCAGAAACGCCGGCCCCAATCGGCCCATCGGCAGCAGCAGCGACGCGGGTAGCTCGTCGTTCCGCAGCGCCCTGCCGTCGGGATAGCTGACGCCAAGCTGCGCCCATTTCGAACGCGGCAGCTGGATCGTCAGGTCGGCCTGGTCCCAGGGCAGGTTTGGCGGCACGCGGACTTCCTGCAGCCAGGGTTCGCCGCGCCGCCATTTCAGGCCGGTGGCGATGTAGTTCGCGGTCGAGCCGATCACATCCTCCGGACTGCGCAGGAGATTGCGACGGCCGTCGCCGTCGTAATCGACCGCATAGTTGAAATAATGCGTCGGCAGGAATTGGGTCTGGCCGAGTTCGCCGGCCCACGATCCCACCATCTCCTCCGGCGAAAGGTCGCCGCGGTCGATGATCTTCAGCGCGGCGATGGTCTCGTTCTGGAACATCTCCGAGCGCCGGCAATCATAGGCCAGCGACACCAGCGAGCGCAGCGTCGGCAGGTTGCCCATGTTGGCGCCGAAGTCGCTTTCAAGCCCCCAGAACGCGGCGATCACCGCCGGCGGCACGCCATATTCCTTTTCGGCGCGCGCGAATGCCGCGGCATAGGTTTTGATTTTGGCCTGGCCCTGCTGCATCCGGTAGGTCGCGGCCATGCGGCCGGCAAACTCGGTGAACACCTGCCCGAACACGCGCTGGCCGCGATCGCGGTTGACGATGCCCTGGTCGTAGACGAGATAGGGTGAGGCTTCGGTCATGGCGCGCTGCGACACGCCGGCCGCTACGGCTTGCGCTTTCAGCTCAGCGAGGAAGCGGTCGAAATTCATGCCGGCGTGACAGGAGGCGGCCCGTGGCGTCGGCGCTGCGGCGGGTCTCGCCGGCGTCGGTCTGGCCGGGAACGGTGCCGGTTGAGCCGAAGCCGGCTGCGCTCCGCACAGGACAAATGCTGCGCCAAAAAAAGCCAGCGCCGTTGAAAAGCTTCGCATGCGGGTACCGGTGGGGTGCGTTTTTTGGGGCGGAAACGGCCCTGTCGTAGCATCAGGGCGGGACAACGTCATCACCGGGACGTCGACGGCGGATACAAGCCCGCTCCACGCATGGGAGCCCGCCGATTGCACCGGGCCGGGGAGGCTGTTCCTGTCGCCCCGGCCCGTGTAGGCTTCCCCGGCAGGCTCAAGATCAGGTGACTAAACAACAAGTTGGGCTACGAGCCGGCAAGGGAGACGACAGAACGACCATGACGGATATCCGATATTTGGCGCCGAACTCGCTTGATGAAGCGATCGGTGCGTTTGCTGCTGCCGGAAGTGCCGCGCGCATCTTGGCGGGTGGTACCGATCTCCTGGTGCAAATGCGTTCCGGCGCAGTCCGGCCGGGCCTGATCGTCGACATCAAGAAAATCGCCGAAATGACCGCGATCGAGCAAACCGCCGATGGCGGTTTCCGCGTCGGCGCCGCCGCCTCCGGCATGGCGCTGGCCGAACATCCGCGCTTCGGCAAGGTCTGGCCCGGCATTCTGGAAGCCGTCAACCTGATCGGCTCCAAGCAGGTGCAGGGCCGGGCTTCCGCGGGCGGCAATCTTTGCAACGGCTCGCCGGCCGGCGACAGCGTACCGGCCATGGTCGCCGCCGGCGCCATCGTCACGCTGCAGGGCCCGAACGGCCGCCGGCAGATCAAGGTGGAAGAGGTGCCGGCCGGTCCGGGCCGCACCAATCTGTTGCCCGGAGAGATTTTGGTCAGCTTCACGCTGCCGCCGCGACCGCCGGGTTCGAGCGATGCTTATTTGCGCATGATCCCGCGCACCGAAATGGACATCGCCGTGGTCGGGGTCGGGGTTAACCTCACGATCAAAGGCGGCGTCTGCACCGCCGCGCGGGTGGGTCTCGGCGCGGTGGCGCCGACGGTGCTGTTGGTCGAGCCGGCGGCCAAGGCGCTGATCGGCAGCAAGCTCGACGATGCGGCATTGAATGCCGCAGCCAGCGCCTGCTCCGCCGCCTGCCGTCCGATCGACGACAAGCGCGGCACCATTGTTTATCGCACCAAGGTAGCCGGCGTGCTGCTCAGGCGCACGGCGGCCATCGCCGCCCGCCGCGCCAAAGAAAATTGAGTTAGGAATTAAAAGACCATGGCCAAACTGCATGTTTCCACCACCATCAACGGCGAGCCGGCGGAGTATCTCTGCGAACCCGGCGACACCATGCTCGACGCCTTGCGCGGGCCTTTGGGTCTCATGGGCTCGAAGGAAGGCTGCGCCTCGGGCGATTGCGGCGCGTGCAGCATCACGCTGGACGACCGCCTGGTCTGTTCCTGCCTGATGCTCGCAGCCGAGGCGCAAGGCCACGAGATCGGCACCATCGAAGGCATGGCGAAAGGCGACAAATTGCATCCGCTGCAGCAGAAATTTCTCGAGATGGCGGCGCTGCAGTGCGGCATCTGTACCTCGGGCATGCTGATCGCGTCCGACGCCTTGCTCAGGAAGAATCCGAAGCCGAGCGAGGAAGAGGTGCGGTTTTGGCTGGCCGGCAATCTCTGCCGGTGCACCGGTTACGACAAGATCGTGCGCGCGGTGATGGAAACCGCCGCTGACATGCGGGAGACAGCACAATGAATGTGATCACCGACAACAAGTGGATCGGCCAGCGTACCATTCGTCCCGATGGCGTCGACAAGGTCACCGGACGCGCGGCCTTTGCCGCCGACACCACCATGCCCGGCATGATCTGGGGCAAGGTGTTGCGCAGCCCGCATCCGCACGCCCGCATCAGGGGCATCGACACCTCGAAGGCGGAGGCGCTGCCGGGCGTCAAGGCGGTGATCACCTCGCGCGACATCGTCGATTTCCCGGTCGACAAATCGGTGATCCTCGGCATCCAGGACATGCGCTGGATGTGCCGCAACGTGATGGCGCGCGAGAAGGCGCTGTTTCCCGGCCACCCGGTCGCCGCCGTCGCCGCCATGACCGAAGCGATCGCCGCACACGCCTGCACGCTGATCGAGGTCGACTACGAGGTGCTGCCATGGGCGATCGAGATCGACGACGCGCTCAAGCCCGGCGCGCCGATCCTGCACGAGTTCATGCAATTCGAAGGCAAGCCGTCCAACATCGCCGCCAGGCTCGAACTCAAGAAGGGTGACATCGCGGAAGGCTTCAAGGCGGCCGAAGTCGTCGTCGAGCGCACCTTCACCACCCGTCCGGTGCATCAGGGCTATATCGAGCCGCAGGCCTGCCTGGTCGGCGTCGGCGCCGACAACAAGACGGTGATCTGGAGCTCGAGCCAGGGCCAGTTCATGGTGCGCGCCATGACCGCACACCTGACAGGCATCGCGCAGAGCGATATCCGCGCCATCCCGGCGGAAATCGGCGGCGGTTTTGGCGGCAAGACCATCGTCTATCTCGAGCCGTTGGCGACGCTGCTGTCGAAGAAATCCGGCCGTCCGGTCAAGATGGTGATGACCCGCGAAGAAGTGATGCGGGCGACCGGGCCGACCTCCGCCTCGAAAAGCACGATCAAGCTCGGCGCGAAAAAAGACGGCACCATCGTCGCCGCGCAAGGCACCTTCTATCTGCAGGCCGGCGCATTGCCGGGCTCGCCGATCCGCGGCGCCGTCGGTTGCGCCTTTGCGCCTTACGATATCCCGCATGCTCTGTCCGTGGGATTCGACGTGCTCTGCAACCGCTCCAAGGTGGCGGCCTATCGCGCGCCGGGCGCGCCGATCGGGGCCTATGCGGTCGAGTGTGCACTCGATGAACTCGCCTCGACGCTCAAGATCGATCCGCTGGAGCTGCGGCTGAAGAATGCCGCCAGAGCGGGCACCAAGGCCGTGCATGGGCCGGTGTTCCCGCGCATCGGCTATGTCGAGACGCTGGAGGCCGCCAAGGCGCATCCGCATTACACCGCGCCGCTCGGCAAGTTGCAGGGCAGGGGCGTCGCCTCGGGCTACTGGTTCAACGCCGGCGGCGAATCCTCGGCGCAGGTCAACATCACCGAGGACGGCAACGTCGTGGTCACCACCGGCCATCCCGATGTCGGCGGCTCGCGTGCCGCGATCGCCAACATCTGTGCCGAGCTGCTCGGGATCGATTACAAGCGGGTGTCGGTCCTGATCGGCGATACCGCAACCGTCGGGTTTTCGAATCTGACCGGCGGCAGCCGCGTGCTGTTTGCCTCCGCGATCGTGGTGACGCAATCGACCGACAAGATCATCACCACGCTGCGCGAGCGCGCCGCCAGGATATGGAAGATCGATCCCGAAGCGGTGAAATGGGAAAACGGCGCGGCGCATCCGGTCAGCCCCAACGCCGGCGAGTTTCCGCCGCTGACGCTGGCTGAACTGGCGGCCAAGGCCGGAGCGATGGGCGGGCCGATCGGCGCCGGCGTGCAGCTCAACACCGAAGGCGCCGAAGGCGGCTTCGGCACCCACATCTGCGACGTCGAGGTCGATGTCGAGCTCGGGATCGTGCGCGTGATCCGCTACACCGCGGTGCAGGACGTCGGCCGCGCCATCCATCCGGGCTATGTCGAGGGCCAGATGCAGGGCGGTGTCGCGCAGGGCATCGGCTGGGCGCTCAACGAAGAGTACATCTACAACAAGCACGGCAAGGTCGATAATCCGGGCTTCCTCGACTATCGCATGCCGGTGTGCTCGGACCTGCCGATGCTCGACACCGTGATGGTCGAAGTGCCGAACCCGAAGCATCCGCAAGGCGTCAAGGGCGTCGGCGAAGTGCCGCTGGTGCCGGTGATGGCAGCGGTCGCCAACGCCATTCACGACGCGCTCGGAAAACGCTTCTACAGCCTGCCGATGTCGCCACCGAAGGTGCTGGAGGTGATTGACGCAAGGAGTGAGGCTGCGGAGTAAACCGCCGCATGACCGATTCCGAGAAGGCCGCAAAAGTCTTCGGCGACTTGAAAGCGGCTGAACACAAGCCGGCGCAGATTGCGCTGAAGATATTGAACGGCCTGGCCGGTCTGGTTCAGGGCGGCGGCGAACAACCGCTGGAAGTCGAGGAAGCACGATCCAGCGCGTTCCTCGCCATCTGCGAAGTCGGAAAGGCGCTGCATCGCGGCCAGCCCGCCGATCGCCTGTGGCAATCGGCGATCTCTGCCGCCGAACGCTGGATGTCGCTGGCGAGATGACGCGGATGGTGAGCGCACCTGAAAAGGGAACAGCCATGCAGAAGGTCCTGGTCGAGAACAACGCCGACGGCACCACGCTGATCACGATCAACCGGCCGGAACGCCGCAACGCGATCTGTGCGGAGACGGCGCTGCTGCTGCAAAAAGCCTTCCAGGATTTCGAGCGTTCCGGCACCCAGAGGGTCGCGGTGCTCACCGGTGCCGGCAACGACGCTTTTTCCGGCGGCGCCGACACCGGCAATTTTCCCGAACTGTGGCGCTGCATCCCGACCGTCGGCTTTGAGACCACCAAGCCGATTGTTTCGGCCGTCGGCGGCTGGTGTGTCGGCGGCGGGCTGGTGCTGTCGATGATGTGCGATCTCACGGTGGCCGCGGAGAACGCCAGGTTTTCCTATCCCGAAGCGCGACTGGGTTTTACCGGCGGGCTCATCGCCGGCCTCGCGGGGCGCATTCCGCACAAGGTTGCGATGGAAATGATGCTGCTGTGCCGCACCCTCGATCCGCAACGCGCCTGGAATATCGGCCTCGTCAACGAGGTGGTGCCGACCGGACAGCAGGTCCCGGCGGCGCTGAAGATGGCGCGCGAAATGGCCGAGTTCTCGCCGTTGGTGCTCAAGACCCTGAAGCGGTTCGTCACCGAAGGCGTGCTGGCGCAGGGACCGTCCGAACAATCCGGCCGGGCCCAGCGCGCGCTTGCCGAGGTCAAGGAAAGCGAAGACGCCGATGAGGCGAAGTCGGCGGTCAAGGAAAAACGCAAGGCGGCGTTCAAGGGACGCTAGGCATGTGGAAGCACCTGATCTTCGCAAGCATGCTTGAAGCTTACAGCCAGTCCGACTCGCGTTACACCCAGTCCGACTCGCGGCCGCAGGCCGCGACTACCGTTACTGGCGATTCGAAGTCCGTGTTCAGTACCGCTTGACGCCGGCGGTGTGATTTCCGCGATGCGGCCGTACCGACATACGCAGTCCCGACGCGTCGCCGAGCGGTGCCTGCGAGGCCATCGTACTCGAAAATCCGCGGCCATCGTTCGAATAGATGGAGAAGGTCGGGTCCCGGGATGCGGCCGCGGCGGGCTCCGAGACCTGTGCCGAGGCCGGCGTCGCAAGGAGCGCGGAAAGAACGAGCGTCGCGCCCAAAAATTTGAAGCTGGTCATGCTATCCTCCTGTCACTGGCGCGCAACCATGCGCGTGCTGTTCATTGACATGACTGGCAGTTAGGCGTTGGTATTCCCTTCGCGCAGGGGTGGCGCAATCACGCTTCGGCGATCAGCGTGTGATGTCACACAGCATCGGAACGGCGGCGGCGTTTGCGGGCCGTTCGCTTCTGCTACCAATCCGGCTGGCAGTGTGCATCCTTGCTAAGTCGCGACGGTAACCCGGAGGAATGTCGCAGGAATCGAGGTGGCATCCTTGCTTGGGCTTTTGTTCTGACTGTTGAACAGGACTTCTAGTTCCTTTTGCAGATCATCCGCCCGGCCGTTCTTTTCTGCCGCTTCAAAGGCATTCATGGTTGGCCCATAATATTTTCTAAAAGCCTCAAGGAGCACAACCGGGGCGCTGGGGAGGTTGAAGGTATATGTATCTCTGGCAACCGATATATCTGCTTTCGAAACTCCCGCGCGTTCAAATCGCTCCGTCACGTTATTCTCGATTCCCCACGTCACCGGGCTGATAAAACCTTCCGGCGGCGGTGGCGAATAGGAGGCGCTGATTTTCAGGATTTGCGCCACCAAGGTTGGGTCGCCGGGGATCCAGTTTCCCATGACTATTCGTCCTCCCGGACGAGTCACGCGCACCATCTCTTTGGCGACATCAAAGGGCTTCGGCGCGAACATGGCGCCAAACACACTCACTACGAGATCAAAAGTATGATCCTTGAGCTCATGCAGATTGGACGCGTCGCCTTCCTGAAACTTGCAGTTCGAGAGGTTCGCCTCCTTGGCCCGCCTGTTCCCGGCCTCAACGAGATTGGATGCGATATCGACGCCTAGCACGTCCGCTCCGAGCCTGGCCTCTGGCAGCGCTGTCGTTCCATCGCCGCACCCAAGATCAAGGACCTTGAGCCCTTTCGTAATTCCAAGGCTCTTGGCGAATGCCTCTCCGCTCTCTCGCATGCTCGCTGCAATGCGAGTAAAGTCGCCTTTTTCCCAAAGCGCCTTGTTTGGATTATTCACCAGAACACCCTCCCTTGGTTGTTAAAAGCTTACCCGGAGCAGCGGCTTTCAGTGATACTATGGCTCTACGTCTTGTAGACATGCTGCTATCTCCGGGTATCCGCCAGGATGCCTGAGGCCGCCGTGGAAGACTTTGCGGGCGGCTTGATTTATCTTTAAGACTAACTTGCCTTTTCCTTAAGAGACCCGTTGGGGGCTGTTTGAAGGACTACCCGTGACATTCGCGTTCGGTGACCACGTACTTGATGTCGAACGGCGCGAACTGCGTCGCGCCGGCGATCTGGTCGCGCTCGAACCTCAGGTTTTCGACCTCCTTGTCCATCTCGTCCGAAACCGCAGCCGGGTGGTCAGCAGGGATGAGTTGATCGACGCCATTTGGGAGGGCCGAAGCGTCTCCGACTCGACCGTAGCCACGCGGCTCAACGCGGCACGCAAAGCGATCCGCGACAGCGGCGCGGCCCAGACTCTCATTCGCACCGTTTCCCGCCGGGGTGTGCGCTTTGTCGGCGAGGTGCGCGAGGATGGCGCCAAGGCACCAGGCATGCCGGGGGCGGCCTTATCCGTCACGGCGGCACCTGAGCCGATGCCGCTCCCGCTACCCGATAAGCCATCGATCGTGGTGCTGCCCTTCGCCAACATGTCGGCTGAAGCGGGACAAGACTACCTCGCCGACGGAATCGTCGAGGCCATTACCTCAGCGCTCTCTTGCATGCGCTCCTTTTTCGTCATCGCACGTAGTTCCGCCTTCACTTACAAGGGCCGCACGACCGATGCGCGCGACATCGGCAAAGAGTTGGGCGTTGCCTATCTGCTCGAGGGTAGTGTGCAAAAAGCCGGCAATCGCCTCCGGATTATCGTTCAGCTGATCGAGACCGAAGGGGGCGCGCACGTCTGGAGTTCGAGATTCGACGGCGCAATGGACGAGTTCTTCGATCTTGAAGATCGAATCACGGAGCAGGTCGCTGGCGCTCTCCAACCTTCCATCCGCATAGCCGAGATCGAGCGGTCGCGCCGAAAACGGCCGCAAGACCTCGGCAGCTACGACTATACGATGCAAGCGATGCCTCACGTATGGGCGCTTGAGAAGGAGGAAAGCGCCAAGGCCCTTGAGCTCCTCGAAAAGGCCCTGACGATCGATCCCGAATACCCCTTGGCCTTGTCGCTTGCCGGTTGGTGCCACGCTCAGCGCTCCGTCTACAATTGGGCTGACGACATCGCGGAGAGTCAGGCAATGGCGCGGTCGCTTGCCGAGCGGGCCGCAGAGATGAGCGGCGGCGACCCGGTCATTTTGGCCGTGCTCGGCGCGGTGCATACCTTTGTACGCAATCATGGAACCGCGCGCGTGCTGCTTGAGCGCGCTGTCTCCCTCGATCCCAATGCGGCATGGGCCTGGGGCCGGCTCGGATGGATTGAGAACTATGCCGATCAGCCTCACAAGGCGATCGGAAATTTCGAGCGCGCGCTGCGCCTGAGCCCGATCGATCCGATGAATTTCAACAATTATGTGGGCATTGGCTCGGCGTATGAAGTGGCGGAAGAATACGACAAGGCGACCGCGTTCTACCAGCGCGCCTTTGAGGAGCGGCCCAACGCCAGCTGGATATACCGCCACCTGGCATCGTCATTGTCCGGCGCCGGCCGGATGGATGAGGCGAAGCAGGCATTTGCGGTGATGATGCATAGCTACCCCGACCTGACGGTTTCAAAATTCAAACAGGCAATGGTCTTTTCCCCCGTCGCCCTGAACCGGATGGGAGAAAATCTTCGAAAACTCGGGTTACCCGATTGAATAGAAACCCTCTGCGAGCCAAGGGGCGAGGGAATTTGGGCTTGCCGACTTCCAGGCTTGGTACGAAGCGGACATGCGCGATATCCGACTTGGGTCCGTTATGCGTTCCAAAGATGGGGTAATCGGCCGGCCCAGCTTGTGGATAGCTAAAAGATTTTGGGTGCTGCGCTTCAGGCTGATGGTGAAACGAGGTCCGTGGTGACGGCCTCAAGCATCAGAAGGAGAAGCGCAGCATGGACCATTTTGCCGGATTGGACGTATCGGTCAAGGAGACGAGTGTCTGCATTGTGGATGACACAGGCAGGATTGTCAGGGAAGTGAAGGTAGCAAGCGAACCTGAAGCTCTGCTGCCGGTACTGACGAACGCCGCCTACCACTTCAAGCGAATTGGACTGGAAGCCGGACCGCTATCGCAATGGCTGTTCAGCGCGCTTGCCGAAGCAGGCTTGCCAGTGATCTGTGTCGAGACGCGGCACATGCGGGCGGTATTGCAGGCGCAGATCAACAAGACCGACCGCAACGACGCGCGCGGTATGGCGCAGATGATGCGGGCGGGACTGTATCGCCCGGTGCATGTGAAGACGCTCCGCAGTCAGAAGCTACGAATGCTGCTGACCCATCGCAAACTGCTGCAGTCCAAGGCCATCGCCATCGATAACGACCTGCGCGGGACTTTGCGTAACTTCGGCCTCAAGGTGGGTGTGGTAGGAACGGTGAAGTTCGAGACGCGCATCAGGGAGCTTACCGAGAACCTGCCTGATCTAGCCGATCTGGTCGAACCGTTGCTTATAGTGCGGCGGGTACTGCGCGAGCAGTTCAGCATCCTGCACCGCCGTTTGCTGGCCATTGTCCGGAATGATGATGTGTGCCGGCGCCTGATGACGGTGCCTGGTGTCGGCCCTGTGGTTGCGCTGACCTATCGCGCTACCGTCGACGTCCCCGCACGCTTCCGCAACTCCAAGGCAGTCGGGGCTGTATTTGGACTGACGCCTTCCAGGTATCAATCAGGCGAGATCAACCGAGCTGGTGCTATATCAAAATGCGGGGACGAGATGATGCGGGTGATGCTTTACGAGGCGGCTCATATCATGCTGGTGCGTTTGGCGAAGTGGTCTTGGCTCAAGGCCTGGGCCATGAAGATCGCCAGCCACCGCGGGATGAAGAAGGCGATCGTGGCGCTGGCGCGCCGGTTGGCCGTGATCATGCACCGTATCTGGGTTGACGGTACCGAGTTCCACTGGACCAGGGAAACCGCAGCAGCATGAGGGGCATATAAGATCAATGCGATAGGAGGAAACCCGAGATCCACCCAGCAGTGGAAAGATGTCCCTCGCGGGACGATGGATGAGGTGAGTTCGTATGTCCGCTTGGACCCACTGTCTGTAAGACGGCAAGGCCGCCCCAAAGATTGTTCCACCTCGTCTTCGAATCCCATGATGGAAGGGCCTTGGTGCCGATTCCGAAGAGAAGCACGAGCCCGCGAGCGACATCGACACCGTGATCGTGGATGGACTAAAAGTGCTTGACCCCGAATGGCCGATTAGAGAAGCGGACATGACGCGATGTCGGACTTGAGTCCGCTTTTAAGGGTCAAGCAGAAGTTGGACTTCGGGGCCGTCAGGTCGCCTTTTGACCCGAAGCGGACATTTTGGTCCTTGGCAGTTTAGCGTTTTGAGCGAAGGTAGGCCAATGGCGAACCTGACAGTATCAATCGCTGACGCACCGCGCGGAGCGGAGACACTCGCGGTCCCGTGGATCAAGGTAGTTGTTCCGGGACTGGGTGTCATACCGGCAGCCGTGGCCCGACCGGCTGGTGCAGGCCCATTTCCGGCACTTCTTCTGTTGCATGGTAGTCATGGCTTCGCGCACGAATATGTACGTCTGGCTCAGGATCTAGCCCGTACCGGTCTGCTCACTGTGGCAGCCGGTTGGTTTCGGGAAGGCAGCGGGAACGGGGTGCGGTTCGTAACCCCTATCGTGTGCCCAGAGTTGCCTCCATCTCCCGATCCACTGAGTCCGGAGGCCACGCGAACAGTGGATGCTTTGATGCAAGCGATGCGTACTCTGCCGGATGCGCGCTCAGATCGGATCGGACTCTTTGGACACTCGCGTGGCGGCGGAGCGGCGCTGAACTACATCCTTCGAGTGGGTGGCGTGCAGGCAGCAGTCCTCAACTCGGCCCGGTACCCAAGCCAGCTGACCGCCCTCACGTCTGAGCTGAGCGCGCCTCTCCTGATGTTGCACGGGACGGCAGATAGCCTCACCGACGGAGGGACCGAGTTTACCAACGTGCAGATGGCCCGCGATTTCGAGCGGGCGGCGCGCGCATCAGGAAAGGCGCTGGAAGCCGTGTATTATGATGGAGGTCGACACAATGACCTCTTCGACAGCTCCGTTCGCTATCTCGACGCGGTCGAGCGCATGCCAGCTTTTCTGCTGCGCCATCTCGGCGCCTGACTCGGCACTCGCTGAGGTCTGCTTTTGGCACTTAGCGGACATCGCCAGTGTGTCGCTGCATGTCCGCTTTCGAGGGCATAGCGGAAGTCGGATTTCAGGGCCGTCAGCTTTTGACCCGAAGCGGACATTCCGCACTAG
>CAVZFU010000002.1:0-1877981 GCA_963774685.1 uncultured Alphaproteobacteria bacterium
CCAACTTACCTTTCGCGGGCGGCCGCACCGGGGGCTATCGCTTTGATCCTTAGCTTAGGGTCAACCGGTGGGTTCTTTGCTTCCAACTTCCTGGGTTGGGTTAAGACATCAACCGGAACCCTGACCCTGGGTTTCTACGCGATCGCTTTTCTCGTTGCGTTAGGTACGCTCACGCTTCTACTTATATCGCCGAAACTTACGGGAAAGCCCGACCGGTCGCTGATGGGCCCGGCTAAAATGAGTAACCCGATCGGAGTTAAAGATGCAAGAGAAGCCGAATATCATCTCATTATGACGGACCAGCAGCGATTCCAACGGTTGCTGCGCTCGGCGCGTCGTGGATGAAGACGCCGTGCTGGATCGACTTGTCAAGTCAGGCGTTTCATTCTCGAATTGCTTCGTGACATCGCAGTTCTGTGTCGCGGCAGAGCAAGCCTCTTTACCGGGATGTATTCCCACTCCACTGGCGTCTTTTAGCAACTTTCGTCCCTGGCGTCCGACATCGCGGTGGAATCGCTGGCAACTGCGCGTATCATTGTGTCAGCATCGGTAAGATGCCACGTCAATCCCTGTGATGATCTTGGCGGTTTTCATCAGCGCTTTGTCGTCGAACGAAGAAGACCGGCCGTCTGTTCCTGGACGAGGCGGACCGCGCATTTTTCGATGAGTGGGACAAGGCCTTGATGGGCCGCGGTCTTGTTAGACCAAGCAGGTACAGCCGCTTCGAAGACGATCCCGGCCACTATCGGGAGGCCTCGGGTTGCTTTGCGTGGAGCTCGACGACACGACAATGTCATTTCCCCCGACGTTTTTGTCGGAGATTCTCGGCAAATTGGTGGAATTGAGGAATGAGAAGTCCGAAGCGCCTTGTTCCTGCAGACTGGATTTCCAGGACCGCATCCGCCATATGATCCAATCAAAAGGTATCTTGATGGATACGCCCACGTCGACATTCCGATACCCTCGATCTTGAAGGAATAGAGGCCAGCCGAGCGCCCCAGGCGAGACTTCGTCAGAACATGATCGACTCAACTTCGATTCGGTTGCCGCGCGAGAGAATATGTCTCCGGAGGATCTTTTGAGACTTCGCAGGCACTGATGCCGCGAACATAACGATGATCGAACGAGAGGCTCGGACAAGATCGTGGACGCCCTGGACCGGCGGGGATATGTGGAGAATGCGATCGTCATATTTGCGTCTAGACCATGGCGACGCGCTCGGAGATCACGGCCACATCCAAAAGTGGACGATGTACGACAGTGTAACGCGCGTACCGCTGATCATATCGGGAAAGAAAATACCCAAAGATCTTCCAACAGGACGCTCTCGTTCAGCTTATGGATGTTGCACCGACGATCTTGGACTATGCCGGCGTAGATATACCGGCGAACTGGGAGGCGAAGTCCTTGAAGCCGATACTTGAACGTTCGCAATCCGGCCGGGACATCGTCTATGCTGAGCTCGGCCGCGACCACATACAGAATGCCTCCGAATACATTGTCATGCGTCGTGATAAACGGTGGAAGCTCGTCTGGTATCTGAGAGAGGGCGGAAGAGTGCAGCTTTACGATCTGGAAAATGACGCTGGTGAAGAAAACAACCTTTGGAATTCCGACCGGGACCGAACGCTACGTGAGCAGCTTGTCTCCGAGACCAAGGACTGGTCAATAAGAGGAATGCTGAAAGCGAAGAGGAGGTTCTTCGAAAGCCGCAAGCTGCCATGTCGATTAAAAAATGATTGGCACCGCTCATTAACCCTTCGTGCTTAAGGGTGTGAGATCCATCTCAAGACGAATGAAGTCGGCTCGATAGGTCACCTCAGCGAGATAAATCACGGTCCGATCAGCGGAAGTAAAGACCCGCCGCACTTCGGCGACAGGCGCGTTCAGGCTGATTTGTAGGTGCCTGGCAACGTCGGCTTCGGCGGTGCCGATCGTCAACGTTTGATGAGCTTTCGCGATTGACGGTTCTTTCATCCTGGCCAGGATGGGAATGACCGGTTCCTTGCGAAACCTGACGGGATGCTGCCGAAAGACTCGCTTGTCGAGATAGAGTGAAATCACCGCATACGGTGAGTCGTTCTCGAATGTACGCGCCGCATGAAGAAGTAATTGCGCGCAGGCTTTCCATCGGCCTCGATAAGAGCTGGCGCAGATGAATTCTCTTCGAGAGTCAGGAGTTCCGGCGAAGTATCACGATAGGCTTCAACTAGCTCGGACAAGCTGGTTTCAACGCTTAACCACCGGTTGCGCTCAGCCGGTACGCCGTGGATGAACGTACCCGTCCCTTGCCGCGCCTCAATCAGTTTCTCGTTGATAAGCAAGCCCAAAGCCTCTCTGATTGTTATCCGAGAGACGTCAAACTCCTTCATAAGAGCTTCGTTTGTTGGAAGGCGATCGCCTGTGCGCCAAACGCCTCGCGCAATCCGCCTTCGCAGAAGCTCAGCGATCTGCATGTATTTAGGAAGTGCGCTTGTGGAAAGAATGTCCATTTGTTACCGATGGATCAATAAGTAGTGGATACTATCCTAACATAGACTGCGTCCGACACATATATTGTTTCCGAGCGGTGGGCATGAAGCTCTCGGTTCACTCGATCGGGGCCGGTCTAGACACGTATGGGGTTTGGCGACCGCCCCCTCTCCGAGGAGACCCCAGCGAGTCGTAGGGAGGGACGCCCAGAGGGCGCTTGCCGCCATTTGCCGGCTGACTTAAGCCGGCCCGCTGGCGGCGGTCGGAACTGAGAACGTTGAGAGCACTCATGAATGTGTGGCCAACGACTCGCGGGTCCTTCCTACCTTCGCCCTGTCCGTCCTTTCGGGCCGGAATTGGTCCGCCGTACTGACGAATAGCGCCTTTTAGATTTCCGCGAGATCATGTTTTCCCAGTTCAGTACGCATCATCTTCGACATGAGTTGGCTTGGATGATTTGCCATGTTGCGCTATGAATCGCTGTGGTTCCTCGGCGCGATTCTCGGCACGTTCATGTGGGGACGCGACGCGGAAAACGAACAGCGCTTTGACGACTTCCTGCTGCAGGTCCATACCGGGGTCACGCCCAGGTAAATTGACCCCCAAGGGATAAGACCACGGATCGATGAGACCGCCGGTTCAAGCGAGAGACAAGAGAGAAGGCTGCCCGTGACGATCAAAGCTGTTGTATTCGATGCCTATGGCGCTCTCTACGATGTCCACTCGGTAGCCGCGATCACTGATGAAACCTTCCCCGGATATGGCGAGATAATAACCCAGATCTGGCGCCTGAAGCAGCTGGAATACACCTGGCTGCAATCACTGATGCAGCGCTATGAGGACTTTTCGATCATCACACGTGAGTCGTTAGCCTACACGTTGCGATGCCTTGGGCTGAAGAACGACCCTGGGGTGTTCGAACGTATTATGGGAAAATACGTTCATCTCGATCTTTACTCCGATGCGATGGCAACGCTCGCGGCGATGAAGGGTCGCAAGCTCGCGATGCTGTCGAACGGCAGCACCGATATGCTCAATTCGCTCGTTAGCAATGCGGGGCGGGACCGGATCCTTGACGCCACGATCAGCGTCGACTCCAAAAAGATCTTCAAGCCTGCCCCGGATGCCTACACGCTGATCGAATCGAATCTCGAGGTCGCGCCTGCCGACGTACTGTTCGTGTCTTCAAATCCGTTCGACGCCTGCGGCGCCAAGGCCTTCGGACTAAAGGTAGCGTGGATCGAGCGGGTGACGCCCGTAGCCGTGGCCGAGGCCTGCCGGAAAAGCGATCTCGTCGCACCGCTGACTATGTTCAGGGCACTCCGGATGTAGATGGATGAGCTGGGTTTTGAGCCGGACTATCGTGCCAACGGGCTCTCTGCGCTGGTCGAAATCCTGGCGTCGATCCCGAGTTAGCGGATCGGATCGAATGGTCTAGGCGATGGCGAACGCACAATCCGGTTCCGTGATCGAGACTTTGGTCGCGCGGCAGTGGCACGATTACCAGAGGCGCACACCTGGAACCTATTTCGCCGAAGCACGGGATACGCTGACGCTGGACGAGGCTTACGCGGTTCAGATGGAAGTCGCGCATTTGCGCTGCGCGGCCGGCGACGCCGTCGTGGGATACAAAGTTGGCTGCATCGGATCCGGCGTGGTCGAGCAATTCGGCATGAGCGGCCCGATCCACGCCCGTCTTTTCCGCAGCGAAATCAGGAATTCTGGGGATAAGCTGCAATATGATGCATACACCAATCTCGCGATCGAGGGCGAGATGGCTGTTCGCATCGGCGCAGGCGGTGGTATAGAGGCGGCTTTCCCAGTCATTGAACTGCATCACTTCGTCTTTCGAGGGCCGCGGAAGACGCTTGCAGAACTTGTCGCCAACAACGGGATCAACGCCGGTGCGGTGATCTCGAACCTCCACACAGTTCTGACTCTCGAGGATTGGACGGCCGCCCGCACGTTGTCCGTTGCAGTCAACGGCGTAACTATCGATGCGGGAGCGTTGTGGGCTATGCGAGGTGGTGCCGCCGAAGCGATCGACTGGCTCCGTGGCGACCTCGGCCGCTTTGGTGAAACATTGAAACCTGGAGACCTCGTATTGGCAGGAACGCCGCTTGGGCTGAATCCAGTAAAGCCTGGTGACCACGTGGTGGTCCTGGTCGATGACCGCAAATACGTGGAGTGCCGAATCTCTTGATTCCGCCTTGCAGCTTCGCGCAATCGTACCGTCGCGAGGCAGCCGCGCGAGCCATTTGACAGATGGATCCGGTCGCGTTTTCAGCTTAGCGGCGTCATAACGATCCGCTGAAAAGGCGGTCGCGCTCTCATCAAATCATACCAACGCAATACGTTCGGCAGATCAGGATGGTGTATGTCGAGCGCATACCAACGATGAACTGTCGCTCCGGCCGGAATATCGCCCATGGAAAAGACATCACCGGCAAGGAAGGTACGGCTGGAGAGCCCGGCATCGAGTATCCGCAGAGCGGACAGGGAGAGACTTTCGCCCTTTGAAATGACAGCGGCGTCCCGTTGTTGCGGCGGCGCTCTTATCAAGGCGATGAACAAAGGGCGCAGTGCGGGCCAGAACACGGTCGCCTGCCAATCCATCCACCGCTCCGCGTCGAACCGCGTTGCGATATCGGCCGGGCAGAGCCGGCCATAGTTATGCTTTTGTGCGAGATATCGAACGATCACATTCAATTCCCAAAGCCGAATGTCACCATCGTCGATGGTCGGGACGAGGCGGTTCGGATTCATGGCGATATACTCCGGGGTGTCGGTCACCCCGAAGTCACTTCCGGCATCGATCCGTTCATAATCCAGGCTGAGCTCGTGGCAACACCAGAGCACCTTTTGAACATTGATCGAGTTAGTCCGGCCCCAAATCCTGAGCATTCACAGCGCCGAATGATCGCGAACGGCCTCGCGGAGTGCTGGCTTGAGATCAAGGAAACGCTTGTCGAGCGCCGCGGGATCATCGCGATTCAAGACGATCATTTTGGCGCGCGCTTCGCCGCCGCGAATGACTTCAAAGGCGTCTTCCTCGATGCCCGCGATAACCGCGTCGGCAACCGCAGCGGCCGGTTCACGGGTGAAGCCCAGCTCAGGCCCGGCCTTTGACGAGCTCATCATGGGGGTATCCGTCGCTCCCGGGTAGACTGTCATGACGTGCACACCCTCGCCTTTCAGTTCGCGGCGGAGCAATTCGCCGAACTTCGCAAGGCCACCCTTGACTCCGGCATAGGTCGCGTAGAATGGCGCGGCAACCAGCGCGATACCTGATGTGATGTTGACGACGAGACCATCGGTGCTCGCCCGCAAGTTTGGCAACGCCGCGCGAGTGAGCAGGATCGGTGCCACCAGGTCAACCTCGATCATGGTTCGGATCTCGGCTTCGGTTGTATCCTCCAGCCGGCCAGCCCTGACACCGCCCGCATTGTTGACCAGAATGTCGAGGCTGCCGAGCTTCTCGATCGCAAATTTGAGCGTCGTTTCCCGCCCCTTTTCCGTGCTGACGTCCGCGGCGACAAAGTCAACCTGCCCGCCACCTGCGCGAAGCCTTTCCGACGCATTGCCCAGAATGTCCGGCCGCCGGCCGGTGATGACAATGTGCGCGCCTTTTGCCAACATGGACTCGGCAATCGCAAATCCGATACCACTGGATCCTCCCGTGATGAGAGCCCGTTTTCCCTGAAGTTTCATCGTTGAACTCGCTTGTTGCTGTGAATATTTCTTGAGACCGGAATCGATCAGCTCGCAACCTTCGGGTAATTCGACGGGAACAGGGCGCGCCGGGTCTCTTCGTCTACCTCCTTCTTGAACGCATGGTCCTTTCCGACCGCGCGGGCTTTCGCCACTGCCGGCCGCGAATCGATCGCGCGGAACCAGCGTTCCATGTTCGGAAAGGCCCTCAGCGGATTGGTGTCGCCGGGTAATACGCGCGACGCCCGATCGAGCCAGCCCCACGCCGAAATGTCTGCGATCGAATACTCTTTTCCGACGATGAAATCTCGTCCTATGAGATGCTTGTCGAGCACCTCATAATGACGCTCGATTTCACGGCGATAGCGGTTCACCGCATAGCCGAGCTTTTCCGGCGCTGCATGCTGGAAATGAACGGCCTGTCCCGAGAACGGCCCGATGCCGGTTGCAATGAAAAACAGCCATGACAACAATTCCGGCCTGTCGGCAGGTGAGCCGACCAGACGTCCCGTCTTCTCACCGAGATAAAGCAGGATCGCGGTGGAATCGAACACTCGTGCTTCCTTGCCGCCTGGCCCTTCGGTATCGACGATGGCCGGAACCTTGCCATTCGGATTGATGGCACGAAACGCCGGCGTGTGCTGTTCGCCCATGCTGGTGTCGATCGGGATCAGTTCATACGCCAAGCCGGTCTCTTCGAGCATCAGGGCCACTTTTGCTGGATTGGGTGTAGGATGGAAGTAGAAACAGATCATGGGCTTTCTCCCATTGCCCCTTCGATGGAGGCGTCGTTGGCAAGGTGGATATCCTTCCCTTTTCATTTTAGATCATACGTTCTATATTGCATGATCGGAAGGACCGGCAACCGCACGCTTTTGTGATTGGAAACGCGCGGACGTTGCTGACCTGGCATCGAATCCGCGTCGGTTGAATATTGCCTTTTGAGCGACCGGATCGGGGTGGTATTGGCTATTTCCTGTAAATACCGACGCGGTGAATGGAAGGGCGTCAGCTATCATGGCCAGGCCGCGAGAGTTTGATGAGGCAGCCGTGCTGGACGCGGCGATCCAGCAATTCTGGCTTCACGGCTATGCGGCCACCTCCGTCCGCGACTTGGCCGACGAGATGGGCATCGCCGGGGCCAGCTTGTACAATGCGTTCGGCGACAAGCGAACTCTCTACGAGCGCTCGCTCAATCGCTATCTTGACCAGACCTTCCGCGAGCGGATTCGCCGGCTCGGGCACAGTCTTCCCCCGCGGGATGCGATCGTGGCGTTCCTGCGGGAAATCATCAAACGATCCCTGAATGACAGGCAGCGGCGAGGTTGCCTGCTGGTCAACTCTGCGCTCGAAAGCGCACCGCATGACGAGGAACTCCGGCAGATCGTGGCCACATTCCTGGGCGAGGTGGAATCGTTTTTTCTTCGTTGCGTCGCCTCGGGCCAGCGTGACAAGACCATTCCGAAAGCACAATCGGCGGAGGACCTCGCAAGAACTCCTTCTGAATGTTCTACTGGGCATTCGGGTACTTGCGCGTGTTCGACCTGACCGCAAGCTTCTGGAGGGTCTGGTGAGGCCGGTGTTTGCATTGCTCGATACTACCGGTCCAACGAAACGTCCCCGTAAAAGGGAAGGGCCGGCTGGTAGTTAAGAGAGAGAGCCCTTGCCTGTCCATATCTGTGATCCATCGATGGAGCAAAGAGGTTGGCCGCCGTCGGAACGAGCTTGAGAGGAATCGATGCAAGGAAAGGAAAGCGTATCGTCGATTCTCGAATCGGAGGCGACTGGCCAGGTCGCTGAAATCTATGCGGACATTCGCCAGGTGCTCGGGACAAGCATCGTCAATCTCATCTGGCGCAACCTCGCGACGATACCGGGCGCTCTCGAATGGACGTGGGTTACCACAAAGCCGCTTTATTTAGGGCGCGCCCCTGCCTATGCCGAGGCTGTACGACGCGCGATCGACCTACCCGTGGTGCCGTCCTTTTCCCCCGACACCCTCGTTGCCGCCGGATTGAGCAACGACGATGTGGCGAGGATCAGGGATATCCTGGACAGCTACCATTACACCAACGCCCTCGCTCTTGTGGTGCTTTCCGCGCTGGTCATGCATTTTGAGCCAACCCAGCAGGACGCGGTTACGTCCTCGAACCGTGCGCCGCGACCGCCTGGAGTAAAATTGCCGGAATTGCCGCCGATGCAATCACTGAAGCCTAAAGTGGTGCGCCTGATCGAAGAACTTAACGGCTTCGGCGAGGATACGGACAAATCATTGATCGCAAGCATGTATCGGCACCTCGGCTATTGGCCGACATACCTGTCTCTGGTGCGAACGATGCTCGTGCCCTTGGAGACCAATGGCCAACTGCGCACATTGACCCGCTCAGTTCGTGAGCTGGCGCGGTCGCACGGCGGCGGGCTCGCTCAACACCTCAAGCCATCCAGTCCTCCAAACTCGCTCCAGCAGGCGCTTGCCTCCTGCCGTCGCTTTGTCGATCATCCGATTTCGCGCATGACTGGAATCTGCGCGTTGATCCGCGCCGCCACGGACGGAACCCGTGGTGCTTAACTTCGCCCAAGCCTAGTCAGCGAAGGTCGTATTGCGAGCGAAGTTGCGATATCCGCCGGTCAGGTCGATTGAGCGGCGACTGGACGACCGTAGCTTGACAACAACCAGACCGCCAAGATCACCAGTCCCATAATTAAAAAGAATTCTCGCTTATCTCCAAGGATGGTCGGCAACACCAACGCTGCCACCACAAGAACAGGTCCTACAAGCATTTCCACAAGTGCGTGGAGCCGCATTGGAATGATCTTTAAAACCCCGAGCGGCATGTTCGTAAGAAGGGTCATGACAAGATGAATGGCGGCGAGCGCGTATGAGACAAGCGCAGCAACTCCGGTAAGGCCGAGAATGCTCGGCGCCAGAGCAAAAATTGCGACAATCAGATAGTCCAGTATTCCATGCGCCGTATCGGAAATGACCTTCATGTTCTCTCCTCCGTTTGACCAACTGTTTGAGCGCAGGGGTGCGCTTTGTAACGACTGCGTTTAACTGATCGTTGCAAGCATTGCGGACCGCGCGCTCTTGATATCGGCATCGGACAGGCCGGACTTCGCCAGAACCAACAGGCCCTGAACATTGGCGACAAGATGCAGGGCAAGCTGATCGATCTCGCGCTTCGAACGTCTCACGCCGACGCTTGAGGGCAAGGAGATCGCTTTCCTGAACAATGCCCGAAGAATCTCGACACCGATTTTCAATCTGTCGACTATCTCCTCGTCATCGGCGCCGAGTTCCAGCGCGGTATTTCCGATCAGACAGCCGCGCCAACCCGTCGCATTGGCCTCCGGGCTTTTTGCAACGGCAAGGATTCCGTCGATCAGCAATGCGGCGGCGGTCCTGGGATCTCTTACATCCGAGATCAAGCCTTCGAGATGAGCGCGCACCATCTCGAAATACAAATCGAGGATTTGCAGAAAGACCTCTCGTTTGGAGCCGAACGCGTTGTAAAAACTGGCGCGTCCGACACCCATCGAACCGAGCAATTCAGGCATGTTGGTCCCTTCAAAGCCCTGCTGCCAGAATGTCTTCAGGGCCTCCGGCAGAACATCGTCAGGATCAAACTCTTTGCTTCGCATGCCACTTATTAGACCATTTGGTCTAATTTGGCAAGAGTTCGTAGGCATGTCTTCGCGGCTCAAGGGTGCGCGGGTCACCCCTCTGCGGAACCTTGACGTCGTTGGCGAACCTGAGGCCCCGCAGTTTCAAGATTTCGTGTGAAGTTCGGAGTGATCCGGCGCGGAAATTTAGTTGTGAACTTAACGCCAATTGCCCACCCTTCGTGACCGATCGTGGCGGCACGCGATTTCGCGAACTATGGCTGCAAAGTAATACAACTCATCTTTCCCGGTCATCTGGATCGGTTCATCTGTATTGCTTGGAAATTCAGGAACTGCCCCGGTGTCGAGCGCCAGAATGAGCCTTTCCTGTCATTTCGCCTTTAGCGTCGCGCCCGGCGACCATTCCTTATCAACGCCCGACTGCTGAAGATGCATGCACTGCTCGAGCAGCAGCGAAGCCGGCCAGTCGTGAGGACGCCCGCTAAGCACCGCTTCGAAATGGATGATTGCGCCCGAGAAGTCGCGACGACGGTATCTCGAAAGCCCTTCCTCGTAGATCGCTATCCAAGCTGGGTTTTCGCCGCTGGCTTCTGCAAGGCCGATCAACTCGTAAACAGCAAGCCCCTCTGTCCGCCCATAGACGACGATGCTGTCGATTTCTCGGATGATGAACGCTTCCCGGATGAGGCGCCTGGTCTCCGCGCCGATCAGGATCAGCGTTCCGTACTGTTTGTTGGCGCTCTCGAGCCGGCTCGCCACGTTCACGGCATCGCCGATCACGGTGTAGTTCAGCCGCAATTCGGAGCCGATGTTGCCGACCAGCATGCGGCCGGAATTGATGCCGATCCGGATCTGGAGCCGATGACCCTGGTCGTCGTTGACGTCCGCGGCCTCGATCGCCTCGCAGCAGGCAAGTGCCGCACGGCAGCAGCGCACGGCATGATCCTGCTGAGCCGTCGGTGCGCCCCAGAAGGCCATCACGGCATCGCCAATAAATTTGTCGATCGTGCCGCCATTGGTGACTATGACTTCGGAGACGGCGTCGAGATATAGGGACAATAGAGGCACGACCCGATCGCCCATGCGTTCGGAAAGTCCGGTAAAGCCGGCGATGTCGATGAACATCACTGTCAGTTCCTGGATGGATCCGCCGGGCTTTGCCTCGACACCCTGGCTGAGCAGCGATCTCACGAGGTCGGCCGGAATGAATTTGCGGAAAGCGGACAGGCCCGCTGCCATTTCCGCGATCGCGCCTGAGAGACTCGATATCTCCGCCAGCCGTGAAGGATGACGGCGAACCTTTTCCAGCTCAAAACTTTCGACATGCCGGATTTCTCCGACGACACGGGCCAGCGGAGCGGCGATCACCGAGCGCACCAGCATCGCCGACAGTAGGGCCGCCAACAGCGCGCCGGCGGCAAGGCCGATGATCAATCTTCGCAGCGTGGTTTCGACCGGCCCCAGGAACTCGGCTTCGGGAATGACGGTCGCCAGCGACCAGCCGGGGAACGGCAAAGGCGTGAGCGCGACCTCATAAGCCTCGCCTTGCGATGTCAGGCGCCGACGCCACGCTTCCTTCCGGTCCCGGGCGCCGGCCTGTGCCAGCACCATGCGGGCCAGCGGCAGCAGCGTTTCCTGGCTGCGAGCTGGGTGCAGTTCATCGGCCTCCTTGTCCGGTGCCGCGATCAGCTCTCCACTGCCGTCGAAAATAAACGCCGTTCCGGTGCGTCCGACCTCGAGCTGGGCAAGAAAATGCGCGAACCTGGTATATTCGATGATGATCGCGAGGACACCTTGTCGCTCCTGATAGACGTCGATCGGACCCGCAAACGCGATCGACGGACGTTGTCCGACCGGATGGTCCAGGACCTTGAACCATTGCGGTCCCTCGGCCCCCATGCCGGTCTTGAACCAAGCCTGGTCGACGATGCGGAAATCGGATGGCACGAATTGGCGCTGTTCGAATTCGATGTCTCCTGGAATCACCGCATATTCGTCGATCCGGCGCTGGCCGGGATGATCGGTCAGAGAGATCTCCATCATCTCCAGATGGCCGTCGCCAAGTTTGTGCGCGGCGAAAAATGAGTCGTCGGGCCAGCCGAAGGCAACCCAGGAGATCGTCGCATGCGATTGCAGTTGCGACAGGAATACGAACTCGCGCTTGTCGGCTTCGCGGGTGTCGAGCACGTTCTGCAGGAACAGGGTGCGAATAGCGGTATGAGCCGCGCGCGCTTCGCCGACGATCGCCGACACCTCCTTGCGGACGGCGGCCACGATCTGCTCGTTGATGGTGCTGGCAAGTTGCCGGCTAGTGGCCTCCGCCGTTCGCCACCACACCAGGCTTGATGCGGCGGCTGTCAACAAAATCGTCGTCAGCACCAGCGCCGGTACTGCGAGATGGATGCTGACCGTCCGGGGCCCGCCGACGGACCGAGGCGGCGAGCGATCATCTGGTTGTCGGCTTGGAACGGCGATCATCCTTTTCCGCCTTTTAGCAGAGGCATGCTGCCGGCCGGCTCGCTCGAATATACGCGGGAATTTGGGCGCATGTT
This sequence comes from uncultured Alphaproteobacteria bacterium, assembly GCA_963774685.1. Classification (GTDB taxonomy): domain Bacteria; phylum Pseudomonadota; class Alphaproteobacteria; order Rhizobiales; family Xanthobacteraceae; genus Bradyrhizobium. The sequence continues at coordinate 12,360 of CAVZFU010000002.1, forward strand.
ACTTTTCCCCCGACACGGTGTCCCGGCGGCTCTCCGAGGCTTATCTGGCGACTACGCGCGGTTGTGCATCGATTGTGCGCGGCCCAAAGACGCTCTCAAAGATGCTCTCACGGATTCGTGAGCAATCCAAGGTAACAAGGGCCACGTGCGGGACGAATGAGACGATACGCGTTCGCCCAGCAGGCGATGCAACCCCCAACAGGAGAAATCCAATGAAGAATATTGTCAGTTCGTTCGTTCTTGCCGGCGCCCTCACGACCGCGCTCGCGACAATGGCCGCCGCCGCCCCGCTGACCAAAGCCGAGGGGGACGCGGCCATCGCCGCCCACAAGGAGAAATGCTTCGGCGTCGCGCTCAAGGGCCAGAACGATTGCGCGGCCGGTCCGGGCACGACCTGCCAGGGGACCTCGACCACCGACTTCCAGGGCAATTCGTGGAAGTTCGTTCAGGGCGGAACCTGCGCCAACATCGAACTGCCGAACGGCAAGCACGGCTCGCTCAAGCCGGTCTGACACGGTCAGGCAGCGCAGAAGGATAGTGGCAGAGAGCGGAGCGATGACATGAATGCAGCGACCGAAACTGGGGCGTGTGCGGCCATTCCGCTCCGTTTTCCTGCGTGGCCGATCTCTAGCCTCGCCGGGACGAGCTTCAAGTACGAGCACCTGGTTGCAATCCGCACCGAGGGCAAAGGGCGTGGCTTCTTCGAAGTTCATGCGGAGAATTACATGGGCGGGGGCGGACCACCGCATCGCGCCCTCGAATCCCTGCGGCGCGACCATCCCCTCTCGCTGCACGGCGTCTGTATGTCGATCGGCGGCGAACGGCCGCTCGACAAGGCGCATCTGACGCGTTTCCAACATCTCGTCGACCGCTATGAGCCAGCGCTTGTATCCGAGCATCTCGCCTGGTCGACGCACGGGACCGCCTATTTTAACGATCTGTTGCCCTTGCCCTACACCGATGCGACGCTCCTTAGGGTCTGCGATCACATCGACCAGGTTCAGGAAGCGATCCGCCGGCCGATACTGCTCGAAAACCCCTCGACCTATGTCGCGTTTCGAGCGTCCACGATGAGCGAGACGGATTTCATCCGCGCTGTCGCACGGCGGACCGGATGCGGCCTGCTGCTCGACGTCAACAACGTCTTCGTGTCCGCCACCAATCACGGTTTCTCAGCGCTCGAATATTTGTCCGACTTTCCGCTCGCAAGCGTCGGCGAGATTCATCTCGCCGGGCACGCTGAACAATCCGATGACGAGGACGACTTGCTGTTGATCGACAGCCATGACGGTCCGATCGCGGATGCCGTCTGGAATCTGTTCGAGATCGTGATCTCGCGGTGCGGCCCGGTTCCAACCCTGGTCGAATGGGACAGCAAGATCCCCGACTGGCCGATCCTCAAGGCCGAGGCGGCCGCCGCGCAGGCGATCCTCAACCGCTGCCGAAGCCTTGGGGAGGGGCGTCATGCTGCCGCCTGAACCGCATCTCAATTCCTCCTATGCGTCGGCGTTCGCCGCCGCGTTGATCGATCCGGGCCGCCAGACGCCTGAGGTCGTGGCCGGTCCAAACGGCAAGGCCGTCGTCAAGCGCTACAATGTCTACCGCAACAACGTCACTTCCAGCCTGATCGATACGCTTGCGGCGATCTACCCGGCCGTGCAGCGCATCACTGGCGTCGAGTTTTTTCGTGCCATGGCTCGTTTCCATATCCGCGCTACGCCGCCGACATCGCCGCTGTTGTTCGAATATGGTCGCGACTTTCCGGCCTTCATCGAGCAATATGAATATGCTGGCGCGATGCCATGGCTTGCGGATACCGCTCGGGTCGAGCGGGCCTGGCTTGACGCCTATCACGCCGCCGACGCCGAGCCGCTGTCGGAGCAAACGCTGCGCTCGTTCCCGCCCGAGCGCCTCGCCAACCTGGTCTTTCTCGCGCACCCGGCGACGAGGATCGTGCGCTCCCGCTTCTCTGTCGTGACGATCTTTGCTGCCAACCGTGGTGAGGCGCCCGTAGACCGGATCGACGCATCGGCGCCGGAGGATGCCTTGATCACGCGGCCCGATCTCGACGTCGTCGTGCGACACCTACCGCGTGGCTGCTCCATGTTTCTCACCGACCTGATCGCGGGGCAATCGCTCGGCGAGGCCGCGGCGTCGGCGCAAGAGGCCTCACCTGATTTCGATATCGCCCCAAGCATTGCCTGCATGATTGCGGCGGGCGCATTCACGGCCACTACTCTGGAGAAGCAAGATGGTCACTGATCAACACGCTGCGCCCGGCGAGCCGCTGCGGACGGTCGGTTTGCTCGCTGACAAGGCCAGTCTGCTAGTGCAGACGCTGGCGGTGCCCTCGCTGGTTCAGATCGTGATGCGCGTGGCGTTGGCGGTGCCGTTCTGGCGTTCCGGCATCCTCAAATGGAACGGCTTTCTGAAGCTCAGCGACACGGCGGTGACGCTCTTCACAGATGAGTTCATGCTGCATCTGCCCGGGGGCCCCTACCATTATCCGGTACCGGCTGTAGTGGCGTTCCTCTCCGGTTGCGGGGAAATCCTGTTTCCGATGCTGCTGGTGCTCGGCTTTGCCACGCGCATTGCCGCGCTCGGCTTGCTCTTGATGACTGGTATCGTCGAACTCACGGTGCCCGACGGCTGGCCGATCCATATCACCTGGGCGGCGATGGCGCTTGGCATCATGGCGTGGGGACCTGGGCGGGTCTCAATCGATTATTGGATACGAGAGGCGGTGTTACGCCCTGTCTCTTGGCCGCATTAGTGCTTCGTGAACTAGGTCACCTACTGCTGTCGTACATGAAATATTACCTTCGTTAATCGGGCTCCAACAAGGGCGGAGAACAGGAACGGAATGATCCCAAATCCTCCCCGAGGACGGTGACTCAGTCCTTTGCGGCGGCGACTGCCTTAATTTCGATAATCAGACCCGGGCGAGCAAGGCCCGCGATGTCGAGAATGGTCCACGTCGGGAACGGCTCTGGGACATACTGACTTTTCACCTTAGCGAATTCGGCCAGGTGAGTGCTCAAGCCGACATGATAGGAGACAAGCTCGACGAGGTCCGTCATCTTGCAGCCAGTTTCCTCCAGCACCAGCTTCAGACGCTCAAACGCGTTGATGAACTGTTGCTCCGGCTTCTCCGGGATCGAGCCATCGGCATTGAGGCCGATTTGTCCCGCTACAAAAACCAGGCCGCCTGCCTTTACCGCGGACGAATACTGAAATTTGTCGAAGATCGTACCGCCGCCGGCTGCAGCGAACATAGGGTTCTTCGAGGCATAGGTCTTTTTGGTCATCGTGGATCCTTACTTTTTTGATTGCTGAGTTCAGAGCCGGGTGCCGGGCGCTAGTTCGAGACCGAGCAGGAGGCGCCCGTAGGCCTCCGAGATCGGTTCTGGCTGGAGCAGAAAATGGGAGCTCATCGCGTGGATGTCGCGGAACAGGCGCTCGATCCGCGTGCCTTCGGGAAGAAGCGATCCGCCAAGCGCCGCGAACAGCCGCTGCGCCGAGGACAGCGCTTGTCGCGATGCGATGGCGACTTTGGTGCGACTCAGTCCTCGCTCCTCTGGAGTGAGGACGCCGGCCCGGCCTATGCGCTCCTCGATCGCGGCGGTTTCGTTGATCAAGAAATCGCGCAGCAAGCTCATGGCCGCTGCGCTACCGCCGGCGTCTACCTGGGCGATCTTGTCGTTGATCTGCGCCTGCTGGTTTCCCGAACTGACACGGTTACGCATGATCCTGATGCACTCTTCGTTGCAAGCGCTGGCAACACCGAGCGTCGGAGCAAGGACCGACATTGCGTTAGCTGTGTTTAAGGGAAACTCGTAGACCGGCTCGGTGTTTGGGCAAGTCGGGTGCTTGTTGCCTGCCTGCAGTTCCGCCCAGCTCATGAAGCGATGCGATGGGACGAACGCCTTGCCGAGGGCGATGTTCTTGCTGCCGGTGCCCCGCATGCCCATCACGCGCCAGCTGTTGTGGTCGATGGTGAATTCGGATTGGGGGACGAGGACCACATGAGGGGCCGTCACATCTCCAGAGCCGGGAATGTTAACCAGGAGGCCAAGCCAATCCGAAACGTCCACCCCAGACGCGTAGCGCCATCGTGCCGCTCAGGACGATACCGCCCTCGGCCGGTTCGATCTTGATGTCTTGACCGACGCCGCCCGTCAGCATCGGGACGATCGGCGATACACCGGGAGCGAAGATCTCCCGTTGGGCGTCGGCAGAGAACTTACCAAGCATGATGATATTGGCGCTTGTCAGCCCCGCGAGCCAGGCGGAGGACGAACAGCCCGATGCGATGTTGAAAGTCGCTTCCCACGCGTATCGGGGGGACACCCCAAATCCACCGAAGCGCTGCGGCCGCATCAGGTTAAACAGCCCGGTTTCGAAAAGCCGTTCGGCGACGTCGGCAGGGAATCCGGCGCGTTTCTTCGATCCGGGCCGCTTGCTCACTTAGCCACGGAACGAGAGCGGCGGTCCGGTCGAGTACCCCTTCAGGTCCGGCTTCGATCGAAGCGGGACCGGCCGTCCGTTGAGCCAAACCCATTGCGATTGCCTCCTCTCGCGCTATCATTCTGAGGGTGTACCGCGGCTTGACTGGGCGCGCTGTATCGCCGGATACGCGTTGGTTCCTCCATTTGAAGTAACACCGATTGTCACGAATGCCGAAGAAGCCCGCCGCGACCTGGCGCATGACCGATGCGCTCGCCGCTAAGCTGCGATCGTTCGAAGGGAAGGTACGGCTACGGCGGTTCGCCGAGGGCGAGCAGTTGTACCGTCAGGACGAGGTCAATTCCTGCTTCTATTTCGTGAAGTCCGGCCTCGTGCAGGTTTCAATCTTCAGACGAGACGGAACCGAGGTTGTACTTGAGAACATGGGGCCCAATGCCTTGTGTGGCGAAGGTGCGGCTTTCGACGGATTGCCGAGATTCTCGACCGCGGTCGCCGTAGAGATAACTGAGGCTCTCGAATTCGATACAGCGCGCCTCGAGACGTTGATGCGGGAAGATCCCGAATTCGCCCTGGCGCTGCTCAGGCTGACCAGTCTCAAGCAGCGGATCCTCGCGCTGCGGCTGGAGCATCTCGTCTCCAACGACCCGGAGGAGCGCATTCTTGAACTGCTCAGCCGGTTGAGCAAGATGTTCGCCGTCGATCACGAACGGGGCCGGAAGATCCTGACACATCTGACCCACGAACAGATCGCATCGATGACTGGGACCTCTCGCGTCACGGTCACCCGCACGCTGGGCCGATTGCGCGAGAAGGGAATGCTATCCGTTGAGGACGGTTACACGATCCTGGCCAGAGATCTCGATGTTTGAGCACCTTCATCCTGTCCACCAGAGTTCGTCGATGCGCCCGGATGTGTCGATTTCGTCGTAGGGCAGGCGTGCGTACTTGCCGCCGTGATAGAGCAGGGGTGTCGCCGCGGTCGCGGGGCCGAACATCTCGTCGATGCCGCCTATGAGGATGCGGTGATCGCCGCCGGGATGTTCGGCGACGAGCCGGCAGCGGAACGTCGCGTTCGCTCCCTCGATCCACGGTATTCGTTCGGTCTCCTGCCAGCGCCATGTCGGCTCCGGCAGAGGTCGGCCGGCATGATGCATCGATACGTCCTGCTGGTCCGCCGAAAGCACATTGACCGAGAAGGCTCCGATCGTAGCGATCCTCTTTGCCGTCGCGCTGGTCAGCGATGCACAAAACAGCAGCAGCGGCGGATCGAGGCTCACCGGCGTCAGCGAGTTCACAGTCATGCCAATCGGTCCCACTTCTCCCGCTACCGCGATCAAAGCCACGCCGGTGGTCAGCCTGCGGAATAGCGTGCGAAAATCCTGGGCGATGCATCCGTTCATGCCGCGGCTCTCCCTCTGTTGGCCTGTTCAGTAGTTCGGGATTTACCGCTTCGGAGCTGGCGCCGGCTGTATCCAGCAGCACAAAATCGCGGATGTATCCGCAGATACAGCACCCGAGGCGCGGCAATGCCACGATCATGCCGAGAATGGCAACCGTGAGGGACACATGAGAACGACCACAAAGCGCGGGTTCATCGCACTCGGCGTATCGACGTTATTGACCGCCGCATCCATCGCATTGCCGGGATCGAGCCCAGCGATGGCACAGGAGAAGCCCGAACTGCGCATCGTCGCGATTATCGCCGTGACGGGGCCCGCATCGGCGCTCGGTGCGCCCGAGCGCAACGCAGTCGAGCTGTTCGACAAGACCTGGTCGAGCCGAACCGATCTGCCCTTCAAGATCAAGGTCATTTCCTACGACGATGGTTCTGATCCCGACCAAGTCCGTCAGCCTCACTCGCAAGGCGATCGAGGAGGACAAGGCGCACATTGTCGTCTGCTGCACGACCACGCCGAGCTCCATGGCGATCATCGACACAGTGAGCGCCGCCAAGATCACGATGATCTCAATGGCCTCTTCTGCGGCGATCGTCGAGCCTGCCAGCGCGCGGCCCTTCACCTTCAAGACTCCGACGTCCGACAAGCTGATGCTCCAGCGCACGCTGGACTACATGAAGCGTCAGGGAATCAAGAAGATCGGCTTCTTCGGTCTTGAGGACGCCTACGGCGAGGGCGGACTGAAGGAGCTTCAGAACGTCGCCAAGGATGGCGCCATCGAGCTTGCCGCAACCGAACGTTTCGCCCGACAGGACACCAACTTCACGCCCCAAGCTCTGCGTCTCAAGCAGGCTGGTCTGGACGCGGTCTACGTCCACGCCATCCCGCCGTCGGCCGACCTTGCCCATGAGGCGTTGAAGCGGGTCGGCTACACTGGACCGATCTATCACGGTGCCGGATCCTCCATCAACGCGTTCGTGGACATCGGCAAGGCGAACGTCGAGGGCGCCATCGTCGGCGTGGGTGCACTCAACGTCTACGATCAGATCAAGAAAGACAATCCACTTCGCCCGGTACTCGCGAAGTTCGCCGAGCTGTACGACGGTGCTTACGGAAAGGGAAAGGTGGACCTCTTCGCCGGCCAGTCGTGGGACGCGATGATGCTGGCTGTCGACGCCTATCAGCGTGCGACAGCTTCCGGAGCGAAGGTCGACGATCTCGCCGCGACGCGCGTCGCGATCAAGGACGCGATGGAGCACACTAAGGAGTGGCCTGGCATGAACGGCATCTTCAACATCACGCCGACCGATCATCTGGGTCTGGACAAGCGCTCGACCTTCCTTTCGCAAATCAAGGGCGGCAAGTTCGTCCTGATCGAGGAATGACCGTTGCTTGACACGCTGCTCTTCCTGGTCGCCGACGGCGTCACGAACGGCGCCGTCTACGGGTTGCTCGCATTGAGCCTCATCGTGATCTACACGGTGACACGCGTGGTCAACATAGCGCAAGGTGAGTATGTGACGTTGGGAGCGCTCTCGTTCGCGAGCTGCGCTGTCGGGTACGTTCAGCGTGCTGAGCGCCATCGTGGCCGCTGGCCTGGCCGCGTTCGCGCTGAGGGACGTCGCTGACCGACATCTAACCAGCGCGATGAGGATCCGCATCGTCGTCTCGCGGACGCTGTGGATAATCTTGGTGCTCGCGACGGCTTGGCTGACCAGTCTCCTGCCGGGATCATATTGGCTCGCCGTCCTCGCATCGCTTGTCGCGACCGCTTCGCTTGGCACGCTGGTCTATCGCCTAACGGTGGAGCCGGTTTCTGGCGCCTCACCAATCGTACTGCTGATCGTCAGCGTCGGTGTCTACATGGTGCTTCACGGGACCGCGGTGTTGATTTGGGGTGCTGAGCCGCGGTCCGTTCCCCCGGTGATTGAAGGAGGCGTCGAGCTCGGTCCCGTCTTCGTCACCTACCAGAGCCTATGGATCTGCGTTTCGTCGTTGGCCGCGATGATCGCGCTCTATCTTTTCTCCGAGAGAACTTTGACCGGTCAGGCGCTGCAGGCCACGGCCGTTAACAGGACCGGTGCGCAGCTTTGCGGCATCCCGGTCGGCGTTGCTGGTCAGTTGAGTTTCGCGATCGGCGCCGGCTTCAGCGCGCTGTCGGGCCTGCTGTTGGCTCCGCTCATCACGGCCAACTACGACATGGGTCTTCCGATCGGCCTGAAGGGCTTCGTCGCCGCGGCCCTTGGCGGAATCGTTGAATATCCGACCGCGCTGGTCGGCGTCCTGCTGGTGGGACTGACCGAGTCGTTTTCGGCGTTCCAGGTCAGCGCGTATCGCGACGTCATCGTCTACCTGATGGTGATACCGATCCTGCTCTGGCGGAACGCGGTGCGCCCTCCCGAAACGCATGGGCATTGAGGTGTCGTTTCTGTCCAAGGAGCCAGGGTCATGGCGTACGCCGAACGTCGCGTCGGTCGCGGTCGCTCTCGGGCTGTTTGTGGTGGCCACGCTGATCGCCGTGTCCGGTCCTCAGTACGACGTCACGCTGCTGGTGACAGTGGGACTCTCAGCCGTAGCCGCGATGGGGCTGACTCTCCTGCTGATCGCGGGACAGGTCTCGCTGGGGCAGGCGGCGTTCATGGCCGTCGGCGCCTACGTTTCCGCGATACTCGCCCGCGACCACGGCTTCCCCGCGACTTTGGCGCTGCTCACCGGCGTCGCCGCGTCTGCGGTCTGCGGAGTGATCGTGGGTGGGATCACCTTGAGACTGAAGGGGCACTTCTTGCCGCTCGCGACACTCGCGATGGGCATGGCCTGCAGCGCCGCGATCGTGGCCGCCGGTCCCGTGACGGGCGGCGCCTCTGGATTCGGCCAGATTCCTCCATTGTCCATTGGTCGCTTCGAACTGGTTGACGATCGCGCGTTTGCGATCGTGGTCTGGTCGATCGTGGCTGTTGCCGCTGGCGGATTCTCGCGGCTGCTCAACACCCGGACCGGCCGTGCCATCGCAGCGCTGAAGACCGACATCGAGATGGCGGAAGTGTTCGGTGTGAACGCCGCGCGCCTGCGGCTTCTGGTGTTCGTCGTGGCCGCCACGTTGGCGGGCTTGTCCGGAGGACTTTACGCCTTCTACTTCAAGTTCATCAGCCCGGCCCCCTTCGGTCTGACCTCGAGCATCAATCTTCTGATCGCATGCATCTTCGGCGGGATGTCGCACCCGTTCGGCGCCGTGCTCGGCGCGTCGGCCGTCGCCGCGCTCGAAGTGTTCTTGCAGAACACCGTCGCACGCATGCTGGGGCTCTCCGGGAACGTCGAGATGATCGTGTTCGGGGTCGTGCTGATCGGAGTCCTGCTGAGATGGCCGGGCGGCATCTGGTCCGCGCTGCATCGTATCTGGCCGTTGTTCTCGACGCCCAAGCCCGCCCGCAACATCGAACTCACGCCGTCCAAGCGCGGCGCGGACGGCCACGATCTCCTGTCGGTCAGTGGAATAGGGAAAAAGTTTGGCGGTCTGACGGCGTTGCGCGACGTGTCGTTCTCGGTCGGCGCCGATCAGATCGTCGGTCTCATCGGCCCCAACGGTGCGGGAAAATCCACGACGTTCAACATCGCAACGGGTCTCACCGAGCCATCCGAGGGAAGCGTGCTTCTCATGGGAACGCCGCCGCCGTCGCGGGTTTCCGATCTCGTCCACCGCGGCGTTTCCCGCACCTTCCAGCACGTGCGTATCGTTCCGGAGCGCACGGTTCTGGAGAACGTCGCGTTCGGCGCCTATGCGCAGGGGCGGTCCGGCATGATCGCCGGCATGTTCGGTCTGGACAAGGCCGAGGAGGCCGCGACCTTCGCGAAGGCATGGCGCGCGCTTGAGATCGTCGAACTGGACGGACTTGCCCATGAACCCGCATCGCGCCTGGCGATGGGGCAGGCCAGGTTAGTGGAGGTCGCGCGCGCACTGATCAGCCGCCCGCGACTGTTGCTGCTGGACGAGCCCGCAGCTGGCCTGCGTACCGGCGATAAGCTCAAGCTCGTCACGCTGCTGCACCGTCTCAAGCGCGCGGGAATGTCGGTGCTGCTCGTCGAGCACGACATGGACCTGGTCATGAACTGCGTCGACCGGGTCGTCGTTCTGGATCGCGGGCAGGGGCTGATGACAGGCCATCCGGACGAGGTTCGCCGTGACGAACGCGTTATCGCAGCCTATCTAGGGACGTGAGCATGCCGGACCTGCGCGTCAGCGGATTAAATGTGGGATACGGCCGGGCCACGGTCATCGAATCTCTCGATCTCGATGTGAAGTCCGGAGAACTGGTGACGGTTCTCGGCGCCAACGGCGCCGGCAAGTCGACCCTTCTAAACGGCATTATGGGCCTCTGCCCGCCACGGGCAGGATCGGTCTCGCTCGACGGCGTGGACCTCGCCGGCCTTCGTCCGGAGCAACTGGTCGCTCGCGGCGTGGTCCTTGTTCCAGAAAGGCGTGAGCTTTTCGGCAATCTCCCCGTGGAGGTCAATCTTCGACTCGGCGGCTATCGGAACGGTGCGCCGGTCCAGTCGCTCGACAGGATCTACGGACTGTTTCCGATCCTGGCCGAGCGCCGCCGGCAGAAGGCCGCGACGCTCTCGGGCGGCGAGCAGCAGATGCTGGCGGTTGGACGGGCGTTGATGGCCGCTCCCCGGCTTCTGATGCTCGACGAGCCTTCCATTGGACTGGCTCCGCTGATCGTCCAGGAAATCCTGCGGGTCATCGGCCAACTCAAGTCAGAGGGGCTGACGATCATCCTTGTTGAACAAAACGCCCGGCTCGCGCTGTCGGTCGCCGATCGCGGCTACGTGCTCGAAGTTGGTCGCATCGTCCTGCAAGGCTCGAGCGCCGAACTGTCTGCGGACCCGCGTCTCAGCCAGGCCTATCTCGGAGGTGGATCGGACTACGCGGCCGCGCGGGATCAGGTTTATGTCGATTGAAGGCGAAGCACATAGGTTGCACGAACGCTACAAGCGCGGCGACGTTTCGCCGGTCGAGGTCGCGCGGGCTCAGCTCGACGCGATTCCAAGTATGGGGCGGTACTATCGCGTGACGACTTGAACCGTTTCCCGCCGATGCGGACTATCAATCCGGCCACCAAGCTGCGTCCGTCGGACCAGAGCATTTGCACCGCGGCGTCCGGCGCGCTCTCACATCGGTCGATCTGGTCCTCAAAGGTCCTCGTCGTGAGCGGGCTGCTTCGGCGAGAGCGGCGCTATCACCGCGCGTAAAGGCGCCACTCCGGAACACAAACCGGGTAATTGGCCGGAATGCCTACGAGACCGTGAATATCAACCTTTTGGTCGCTCAATAGTGCGTTGGACCGCAATCCGGCTGCGCGGGCCGGCTGTTGCATGGTTTGGAAATTTGTCTTTATTGATTTATGAGAGAGATATCGAGTGCCGATTTGGCAGAGAACGGAACAGGATATGGCTCGCTCCCGTGCGAAGGATTACGATGACAAGCGTCTTATTATTCTGCATCGTTCGGCAGGGCTGTTTGCGGAGTCGGGTTACGTCGGAACGTCCATGAACACGATCGCGGATGCTTGCAATGTTTCGAAAGCGCTTCTCTATCATTACTATCCGGACAAAGAAGCGATCCTCTTCGATATCCTTTCCGCCCATCTGGAAAAGTTGGTTGAGGCCGTCGAGAAAGCGCACGCCGCGACAGCAACTCCTCAGGAGCGGCTGAAGACGTATTATCTCGACCCTACTCGAACAATACCGGCATGCCGATGCCGAACACCAGGTGCAGATCGGTAGCCTCAGGCTCCTGCCGAAGGATAAGCAGAAGCCGCTGCTGGTGATGGAGAGAAGGCTCGTTGAACTCCTCGCCGCCGCGCTCGCCGCGGCGCGGCCAAGTGTGAGCCACAAGCGCGTCTTGAAACCGCTCACCATGACGGTCTTCGGGATGCTGAACTGGCACTATCTTTGGTTCCGCGAAGGCGGCCCGATGACGCGGGCCGAGTATGCGGATTTCGTAACCCGCCTCGTTCTCGCCGGCGCCGCCGACGCCGCTGCGACGCTGACCCGATCGAACGGCAAGTCGAAGCCGGCGAGCAAAAGCCGTCAGAAAGAACTGCTGTAGACGCTTTTCTCCCGAATCGCGAAGCGCTCCCCGAAGCAGTAGCGTGCGCTGCTCGCGAGCGAACCAGGAACTCGCAGGATTGGATGTCTTGCTTCCGGATTCTAGGTTCGCATGGCATTCATTGTCAGAAGTTCATAGGTGGCGGCGGTTTCGCCCGTACCTGTCGTTATCTCGACGTCCCAGCGCACCTCGCCGTACTGCTTGTTGCGCGGAGCCTTCTCCTTTGCGGTCAACCTCACCTTGATGGCTTCTCCAGGCTGTACCGGCTTCAGAAAGCGCAGGGAGTCGAGACCGTAATTGGCCAGCACCGGGCCATATTCGGGATCGACGAACAGACCTGCCGCGAATGACAGAAGGAGATACCCGTGCGCGACGCGGCCCGGAAAGAAGGGATGTCCCTTGGTCGCTTCCTCGTCCATGTGGGCGTAGAACGTGTCGCCGGTGAAGTGGGCGAAGTGTTCGATATCGTCGAGCGTGATCGTGCGTTCCTTCGAGATGAAGGTCCGGCCGATGTCGAGATCCTCGAAGTGATAGCGGAAAGGATGGAGGTCGCCGTCGAGGACGGGAGCGCCCTTCGACCACCGTCCCGTGATTCCGGCGAGCATCGCGGGCGAGCCCTGCAACGCCGAGCGTTGCGTGTAGTGATGGAGGCTGCGGACGCCGCCCAGTTCCTCGCCGCCGCCGGCCCGGCCGGGGCCACCATGGACCATCTGCGGCAAAGGAGATCCATGACCGGTCTGCTCCTTGGCGCAGTCCCGGTCGATAAAGACCATGCGACCGTGGAAACTCGCGATGCCAAAGGTGAGTTCGGCGGCGGTCCCGGTGTCGTGTGTGTAGACGGACGCGACGAGACTGCCGCCACCGCGATTCGCGAGCATGACGGCATCGTCCAGACAGTCGTAGCCCATGACGGTGCAGACCGGACCGAACGCCTCTATCGCGTGGACCGCGGTTGCGCGTCGCGGATCGGAGACAATGCAACAGGATCGGCGGAAGGAACGCGCCTCGCGAAGCGTCAGCCTGGATGACCTGGAAGTTGTCGATGTCTCCGGCGACGATCGCTGCCTCGGTGCGGAGCTGCTTCAGATTGGCCAGCACGTCGCTTCGTTGAGCCAGTCCCACCAGCGGTCCCATCCTGACGGAATCGAGTTCGGGGTTGCCGACCGTCACCTTCGACAGCCGCTCGCGCAACGCCGATATGACCGCATCGATGTGGGCCGCCGGTGCGAGCGCGCGGCGGATGGCCGTGCATTTCTGCCCGGCTTTGACAGTCATCTCCTTTGCCACTTCCTTGACGAACAGGTCGAACTCCGGGCTTCCGGGCACCGCGTCCGGGGCAAGAATGGCGGCGTTGAGCGAATCCCGCTCGGCAACGAACCGGACGGCTTCGCGCGATATCACCGGATGCCGTTGCAGTTTCTGCGACGTATCGGCCGATCCGGTGAAGGAAACGACATCCTGGCAGGTCAGGTGGTCGAACAGATCCCCGGTCGAACCCACCACGAACTGCAGCACGCCTTCGGGCAGGATCCCGGACTCGCAGATCACCCGCATCAGTTCATGGGCGACGTAGCACGTGACGGTCGCAGGCTTGGTGACGACGGGAACACCTGCGAGCAGGGCAGGGGCCAGCTTCTCCAGCATGCCCCAGCAGGGAAAGTTGAACGCGTTGATGTGAACCGCCACGCCGCGCAGCGGCATCACGACGTGCTGGCCGGCGAACGTGCCGCCCTTGGAGAGTCCTTCGATCTCGCCGTCCAGCAGGAACGTCGAATTGGGAAGTTCGCGACGGCCTTTGCCGGCATAGGCGAACAACGTGCCGATACCGCCGTCGACGTCGATCATCGCGTCGGTCCGCGTGGCGCCAGTCTGAAACGAAAGCTTGTAAAGCGGTTCCTTATGCTGATTCAGATGCTCGGCAAGCTTCTTCAGCATGGCGGCGCGTTGATGGAAAGTCAGCCGCCGGAGATTTCGGCCGCCGACGGTGCGCCCGTAGTTCAGGATTTCGCGCATGTCGAAACCACCGCCGGTCGCGAGCGCCACGACGTCGCCGGTGACGGCGCTGAGCACCTCCGTCGAATCCTGGCCGATCGACCAGCTTCCGCGGATGAAACTCGCAAGCCTCATGACGTCCTCCGTCGATTGGCCCGGCAGCGCGCGGTTCGTTTGGAGCGGTGTCATCTAAATCTACTCCCTTGGTGTTACGGCGCGGGCTGGCCTAACGCCGTCTCGTAAAGTTCGGAGAGCGCTTCTCCAGGAATGCGCTGACGCCTTCCGCGTAGTCGGGGGTGCGGCCTGCCCGACCCTGAAGGTCCCGTTCGAGATCGAGTTGCTGCTCGAGGCTGCTGGTCTCGGAGGCATCGAGGGCCTGTTTGATCAGCGCAAGACCATCGGTGGGCTGGCCAACGAAGTGGACGGCGAGGCGATGAGCCTCCGCCATCAGTTCCGCAGTCCTCTACTGTCTTCCAGATCATGCCCCAGGCTTCGGCCCTCTCGGCCGGAATGGTCTCCGCAAGCAGAGTCAGCGCTCGCGCTCTCGCTCCGCCGACGAGGCGCGGCAGAAACCAGGTGCCGCCAGCATCGGGAACGAGACCGAGCTTCGCGAACGGCTGGCTGAATTTTGCCGAGCGCGCGGCGATGACGATGTCACAGGCGAACGCGACATTCGCGCCGGCGCCAGCGGCTACTCCGTTGACCGCGCAGACGACAGGCACCGGTAGTTTGCGCAGTTTACGAACTAGCGGATTGTAATATTTGGCGATCGGGACCGAGAGATCGGGTGTCTCGCCCGGCGTAAAAACACCATCGGAAAGATCCTGGCCTGCGCAAAAGCCGCGTCCTGCTCCGGTCAAGATCAAAGCACGGCAGCTCTTGTCGAACTCAGCCTCGGATAACTCGGCCAAAAGCGCTGTGTGCATGGCGGAAGTGAAGGAGTTGAGGCGATCGGGGCGATTCAAGGTGAGCACGCGATATCCATCACGGATTTCGGTCAATACAGGATCGTTCTCCATGTCCACCCCAATGCAGCCTCTAAGGCCTGCGACTTTGTGCGCTGAATTACTATTGACCAACCGGTCGGTCAATAGTAATTATCCGTTCAACAAGATCGGTTCGGAATGGTTCGCGACAGGGGAGGAATATTGAAATGTTGAATCGGTTGCTTGCAGCGGGCTCCCTGCTTGGCGTCTCCGTCTTTTGCTGTCCGGCCATTGCCGCGGATGCAGTCAAGATCGGATCGGTGCTTTCGATTACCGGGCCTGCCTCCTTCTTGGGGGATCCCGAGGACAAAACGCTGAAATTGTATGTTGAAAAAATCAACGCTGCGGGCGGCGTCGCCGGCAAGAAGATTGAGCTCGTCGTGTACGACGACGGCGGCGATGCCAACAAGGCGCGCACGTTCGCAACACGTTTGGTCGAGGACGACAAGGTGGTCGCCATGGTCGGCGGCTCGACCACCGGCACGACGATGGCGATGATTCCCGTGTTCGAGGAAGCCAAGGTGCCGTTCATTTCGCTTGCGGGCGCCGTCGAGGTCGTCGATCCGGTCCGGAAGTACGTGTTCAAGACACCGCATACGGACAAGATGGCGTGCGAGAAGATCTTCGAGAACCTCAAGCAGCGCAATCTCCTGAAGATCGCGATGATCTCCGGCACCGACGGCTTTGGCGCCTCGATGCGGGCGCAGTGTCTTAAGATAGCGGGAAATTACGGTATCCAGGTCGTTGCGGACGAGACCTACGGTCCGCGCGACACCGACATGACGGCGCAGCTGACGAAGATCAAGAACGCCGCCGGCGTTCAGGCCGTCGTCAATCCCGGCTTTGGCCAGGGTCCGGCGATCGTGACCCGTAACTATGCCCAGCTGGGGATGTCGGGAACGCCGCTCTACGAGAGCCATGGCGTCGCCTCGAAGAGCTTCATCGAACTCGCGGGGCCCGCGGCCGAGGGCGTCCGGCTTCCGGCAGCGGCCCTTCTGGTCGGGGACAAGTTGCCCGACTCCGATCCACAGAAGAAGGTCGTCGTGGACTACAAGCAGGCCTATGAGGCGTCGGCCAAGCAGCCGGTTTCCACGTTCGGTGGTCATGCCTACGACGGACTGTTTATCCTGGTCGATGCGATGAAGCGAGCGAACTCGGCCGATTCCGGCAAAGTGCGCGATGAGATCGAAAAGACGAAGGGCTTCGTCGGAACCGGAGGAATCGTGACGATGTCGCCGACCGACCATCTCGGCCTCGATCTTTCGGCGTTCCGAATGCTGGAGATCAAGGGTGGGGACTGGACGCTGATCCAGCCCGGAAGCTGATCCGGCCCACGCGCGGTATCTCCTCGGAAGGAGCGTCCCAAAGATCCAAAATGCGTCGCTGGCGCCGTGAATCTTCGCGGCGCCACACCGGTCGAGAGGGGGCCGTTACTCGAAGATGTCCGAATTCCTGCAATTCTTCTTTTCGGGACTAACGGTCGGCGCCGTCTACGCGTTGGTCGCGCTCGGGTTCACTCTGATCTACAACGCGTCCGACGTCGTCAACTTCGCCCAGGGCGAATTCGTGATGCTGGGCGGAATGGTGACAGTGTTCGTCTCGGCCGTGGGCGTCCCGTTGCCGATCGCGGCGCTGATCGCCGTATGCATCGCGGCCGGGGTCGGGCTGTTGCTCTATTGGTTCGCAATTGCGCCGGCGCGAGGTGCGTCGGCGGTCTCGCTCATCATCATCACGATCGGCGCTTCCATTCTCCTGCGGGGAGCGGCCCAGGTTGCATTTGACAAGCAATTCCACAAGCTGCCGTCGTTCTCGGGAGACAGCCCCGATCGATGTGCTCGGTGCGTCTATCCAGTCGCAGAGTCTTTGGGTGCTGGGCGGGACGGCGGCGACCGTCCTGGTTCTCTATGCGTTCCTCGAGAAGACACTGATCGGGAAGGCGGTGCTGGCGACCTCGTCCAGCCGACTCGCCGCACGCCTGGTGGGCATCAATACGGCGACCATCATGGCCCTGGCCTTTGGCGGTTCGGCGGCGATCGGCGCGGTTGCGGGCATCCTGGTGACGCCAATCACGCTGACGAGCTACGACGTCGGAACGATGATGGCGCTAAAGGGATTTGCAGCGGCCATGCTGGGTGGAATGGGCAATCCGCTTGGTGCCGTCGTTGGCGGTCTTCTTCTGGGTCTGATGGAGACCTTGGGCGCCGGCTATGTCAGTTCGACCTACAAGGACGGGTTCGCATTCGTGATGATCCTCGCGATCCTTTTCGTAATGCCGCAGGGACTACTCGGTCGACGTACCGTGGATCGGGTCTAGACGGTGACCGCGTTGCTAAACAATCGATACGCTATCCTAGCCGTGCTCGCGGTCGTCATCGCTATCCTCCCGTTGACTTTTCCGTCTGGCTACTACCTTCGGGTCGCTTCGCTCGTCTGGGTGTCCGCATTCGCGGCCATCGGATTGAACGTGCTGATGGGCAAGGCAGGCCAGGTCAGTCTGGGTCATGCTGCCTTCTTCGGCATCGGAGCCTACACGGCGGCGATCGGGCCCGTTCATTTCGGTCTGCCTTCGTGGACGTCGCTTGTGATAGGCGCCTGCATCTCGGGGCTGCTGGCCTATCTCGTCGGAAGGCCAATCCTTCGTCTGAAGGGACATTATCTCGCGATAGCGACATTGGGCTTCGGTGTCCTGGTTGCGCTCGTCATCACGACCGAAAACCGCTGGACCGGTGGTCCAGACGGCATGACGGCTGCCAAGCTGACCGTGTTTGGATGGCGCGCCGGCACCGCGTATGCTTGGTACTGGTTATCCGGCGCGTTCCTTCTGGCTGGGGCGTGGATCGCGCTCAATCTCGATGACACGCCAACAGGCCGGGCGTTTCTCGCGCTGCACGACAGCGAAGTCGCGGCGCGGGTGGTCGGCATCGACGTCGCCCGGCTCAAGCTGCGGGCATTCGTCATCGCGGCCGTCTACGCCTCGATCGCCGGCTCGATGCTCGCCATGATGAACGGCTTCGTAAATCCAGATTTGGCCGGCTTCCAGCATTCGGTCGAACTGGTGACGATGGTAGTTCTCGGGGGGCTGGGCTCCGTCGTCGGCAGCATCGTCGGTGCGGCCGTGCTTGTCGTGTTGCCGCAAGCGCTCACCGTGTTTCAGGAATACGAGAACCTGATGCTGGGCTTCATCATCATCGTTTCGATGGTCTTCATGCGGGACGGTATCGTACCCATGGCGCGAAAGCTGGTCGCGAGGGCCCGGTAATGCTTGTTGTCAAGGACATCGGCATATCGTTCGGGGCGCTGAAGGCGATCGACGGCGTCAGCTTCTCGGCAAACGGAGGAGAGATTCTAACGGTGATCGGCCCGAACGGGGCGGGCAAGACGACACTCTTCAACGTGATATCGGGCGTCTATGTCGCAAGCCGAGGATCGGTCGAATTATGCGGAGAGGACGTCACGAGCCTCGCGCCGGAAGCTCTCGCAGCGCGCGGCATGTCGCGCACCTTCCAGAACCTGCAGATATTCCAGCGCATGAGCGTGGCGCAAAACGTCATGGTCGGCCGTCACCTCAAGGAGCGCAGCAATCTGTTCGCCGACCTGTTACGGCTGCCGTCGGTCGGCCGGCAGAATCGGGAGACGCGGGAGGCCGCGCTGCAACTCTTGGACGAGGTCGGTCTTTGCGATAAGGCGGATGTCCTGGCCGGCGACCTGTCCTACGGCGGATGCAAGCGGCTCGAGGTCGCCCGCGCGCTGGCCACCGGCCCCCGCGTCCTGCTGCTGGACGAGCCGGCGGCCGGATGCAACGCGGTCGAGACCGAGGAGATCGACCGGCTGATCTGCCGCGTTGCCGAGAAGGGAATCGCGGTCGTGCTGGTCGAACACGACATGAAGCTCGTTATGAAAATCTCGCACCGCATTCTTGTGCTGGACCGCGGACGTTTCCTTGCCGAAGGGACGCCGGCCGAAGTGCGCGAGAACCCCGTCGTCCATCAGGCCTATCTCGGCAATCGCGGCGCGCGGGAGGTGCAGGGTGCTTGAGATCGATGGCCTGCACAGCGCCTACGGGCGCATCGAAGTGCTCAAGGGCGTGAACCTCAAGGTTGCGGCCGGAGAGGTCGTGGCCCTCATCGGGTCCAACGGTGCCGGCAAGACGACGCTGATGCGAGCGCTGTCCGGAGTACAACCGATCACGGCCGGCTCCATCACATTTCTTGGCGAACGCATCGAGCGACTGCCCGCGCACGCCCGCGTCAGGCGCGGCATGGTACAATCGCCGGAAGGTCGGCACATCTTCGGTCCATTGAGCGTCGAGGACAATCTCAGTCTTGGCGGCTATGTGCGGCGCGACAAGGAGATCGAGGCCGATCGCGAGCACGTCTACGCGATGTTCCCGGTTCTTTACGAGAAGCGGCACCTGCTCGCAGGCGGGCTATCGGGTGGACAACAGCAGATGCTGGCGATCGGGCGTGCACTCATGGGCAAACCCAAGCTTCTCCTGTTGGACGAGCCGTCCCTCGGCCTTTCTCCCTTGCTAGTGGATCAGATCCTTTCCGCGATCGTGGCGCTGCGCGTCGATGGTGTCACGATACTGTTAGTCGAACAGAACGCAGCGGCGGCTCTGGATATTTCCGATCGCGGTTACGTGATCGAGACCGGCCGCATCGCCTTTACTGACGAGGCATCGGCCCTGCTGTCGAATCCAAAGGTCAAGAACGCCTATTTGGGATTCGAATGATGCCTGCCTCATTCGGCTCGTGCAACTCGGCCGAGCCAGGTTCGCTTCGGCTCCGACAATCTGTTTCCGCGACGGTATCTCGCCGGGTCCCAGCCGCCGAATGCGTTAAGTTCGACCTCTTCGCCCTCGCCAACAACGCGATTAACTGTTCCCGCCGCTTCGACAGCAATACCCTGATCTGGCTTATGTCTTCCCTGTTCTTTGAAAAGCTTTCCCTGTTAATTTGCTTAGGGAATTGCGCAAGAAGTCACTGCCGCGCAGTGGTTTCTGGCCACGAAATAGGCTGCCCGAGCCCCAAACTCGCAAAATTCCCTGTTAAATTCCCTGTTAGCAGGGAATTTACCTGGAGACGGGTGCGATCAGCACTGCGTCGCCAGCCAGGCAGTCGCTCAACTAGAGATAGCGGTCAGATAAACGTCGAATATGCCCTAAACATCGGGCTTTTTGCATACTATGGGTCAGTCTCCAGTCTCCAAATTTATGCAATCTAAGGGCGAAATTGCCGAAAGTCTCTGCTCCGCAATCATGGTCGATGCGTGGTGTTGCGCCAGCTACGCCGAGGCAGCGACCGAGCTCGGTCTTACGCATGGGGCCGTCGGTCGGCAGATCGGAGTGCTGGAAGGTTGGCTTGGTCAGCGCTTATTCGTTCGCTCCGGGCGTCGTATGGTTGCAACGCCTATGGCGCGTCTTTGCTGCCGAGGTCAGTCTCTCCTTTGATCGACTAATTACCCAGGGTATGAACCAAAACAAGGTATTGCCAAGATTTTGTTTTTTGATTCAGGATGGTCGGTTGCAGCATGGAGGCGGCGACGGCGGACTTGTTCTGGCTGCTGACAGCGATAGCTAGTCAGCTGGGATGAAGCGGAGTGTGCCTGCTCGACGCGTTGGTCTGCCGGTGTCGTTCGTATGATTGACGCCATCCATGACAGGCACTTCAGAGAAATCGAATGGGCTCACCCCGTCCAAGCAAGCCACGTTTACGGCATACAGATTCTGGTTAGATCGTCGTTGATGATGTGTGTATATTCCGCAGCGAGAACAGAAGAAGTGCTGCGCTGATCCGGTATGGAAGCGGTAGCTTGTCAACGCATTCTCGCCCTGCAGGATCTTGATCCCACCCATTTCCGCCATGACAACGACGGCGCCTCGCATTCGGCAGTAGGAGCAAGTGCAGCGGCGGATCGAATTAAAGCCGTCGCTGAGCGTCACCTCGAAACGCACCGCACCGCAATGGCATTGGCCAGCCCGAACGTTCGTGTCACCCACCATGTTGCCTGTGTCTCCTGTTCAGGTCACTTCTACGCCCGGTCTTGGTAGGCGAACGAGAACGTTTATGCGAACGTATCTGTAAAATTTAAGCCGAACAATCGTCAGAAAAACGCACGCGAAGGCTTGATGCAAACTATAACGGTGCTGCCTGTGAACCGGGTGGTGTCATCCGTCGGCTCCTGGAAGCGGAACCGCGTCCTCAGGCTCGTTGAGCCCGGACCCTGGGCCAGCTCTTCAAAACATGCCATCGATGGCACGGCGTAGAGCAGGTTGACTGGGACCTGTTATTGCTGGATGTCTTCCGCCCTTGAATCTATGGAGACGTTGAGAAGAGTGCCTCAAAGAACTACTAAGACGAAAGAGCGCCGGAGCAATGACATACGACCCGGCATTTACCTCGCCAGGCCGCTTCTTCAAGGGCAACATCCACACCACCCATTCTACTCGTTCTGATGGGGTACGGGCGCCGGAAGATGTCTGCGAGACCTATCGTGAGGCCGGTTATGATGAGACGCCAACAAGGTTACGCCACCGTCATGAGTTTTAATACCGATTTGGGTCCAGAATGTTTTGTATTGTTTATCCAGACGCCCGTTTTTCCGATGAAGGAGATATCGAACGGGCTGTGATCGGTGGCGGGAATGACGTCGATATTCGGATTTTCCATGAGCAATCAGACGGCAGTTCCCCAGTGCCGGCTGCAGTCTTCGCCGAATGCGATGCCTTGGTTGTATTCCATAAACTAAAAATAGACGACCTCTTGCTCGACCGTGTACCGCGTTGCCGCTTGATTGTCCGTGCCGGTGTAGGGTTGAATAACATCCAACTTAAAGCGTGCGGCGCGCGGGGCATTCCAGTTTGCAATGTTCCGGACTACGGCACGCACGAAGTCGCTGATCATACGATCTCTCTGTTGCTGACCTTGGTTCGTGGAACGGCGGCTTACAATGACCGGCTGCGCGCCAATCCAGCCAGCGGCTGGAAATTTGAAGGCGTGGCTCCGGTCCGTCGAATTTGGGGTGGCGTGTTGGGCATCGCAGGATTGGGCCGCATCGGAACCGCGGTTGCAAAGCGCGCCGCCGGCTTCGGTATGAAGATTATTCATCTTGGAGGCGAAGCTCACCCCGGTTTCGAACGTGTTGAGTCACTTGAAGAACTGCTGGCGCGATCGGATATGCTCAGTCTTCATCTTCCTCTGAGGCAAGACACAGAAGGCATAATCGACGCACGTGCCGTCTCGATGATGAAACCCGGCCTGATACTCATCAATACGGCACGCGGTCCGCTGATCGACACCGCCGCGCTGTATGAGGGTCTGCGCAGCGGCCATGTGGCTGCGGCCGGCCTCGACGTACTTCCTACCGAACCACCCGATTTATCAGATCCTCTGATTTCGGCCTGGAGAAAACAAGAGGAGTGGATTCGCGATAGGCTGATCATTACTCCGCATGCGGCGTTCTTCAGCGAAGCGGGATTTGCCGATCTCCGGCGGAGCGCAATGAAGATTGCGTTGTCGTTTCTCTACGATGAGAAATTGCACAACTGCGTGAATGAAACGGAACTTCTTCAGGCGACCACGCGATGAAGCCAGTCAGTGAACAGACTGACATGCTTTCCTTCGGCACGTGGCGTGCGGTGGACAAAGTACGGGGCCCCCTTGAGGGTCATGTTTGGTAACGGTGCAACGAGCTCCTGTTTCGCAAAGCTCGCTTCGAACAGATTTTCCGGCGCGATGATCGATCCCAGTCCATCGCGAACGGCATGCATGGCCACAAAGAGGTGGTCGAAGCGGTGACCTCCTTCCATGATCTGATGGTCGACTCCGGTAAAATCGAGCCATGCCTCCCACTGACCGGGGCGTGTCGCTGCCGTGATCAGGCGATGGCGCATCACGTCGGCAGGCTGCTTGACCGGAAGCTGGGCCAAGAGAGACGGCGATGAGATTACCGTCAACCGCTCGTCAAACAAGAACTCCGTCGCATGCAGGCGCGTGGCGAGCTGAGACGAGTTGCCTCGCGTGATGATGAGGTCAGTTGAAGACAGATCAGGACTCTGGCCGGTCTGTCGGGTCGCAGTCCAAACCGTGATGTTGGGATTTTTGCTCTGAAATTCCAAAAGCCGTGGAAGCAACCAGTACATGGCTAAAGTCGCCGGTGCTTCGACCGAAACGACGAGTTGGTTTTTCTGCCGGCGAACGTATTCGCAGGCGCCCTGCATTTCGTTGATCGATTGGTCCAGTTTTTCAGCCAGGACCTGGCCATAGGGAGTGAGGACGAGACGTCTGCCCTCACGCATGAACATCTGCTGTCCAAGCCAGTTTTCGAGCGCGTTGATCTGCTTGCTGATCGCCCCGTGCGTTACTCCCAATTCGGAAGCGGCAGCCGTGAGACTGGGCGCGCGGGCGGCAACGGCGAAAGCTCTCAAAGCCACCAAAGGTAATTCGCGTACTTGCATGCCGGTCATCCCCAGGGCGATTTCAGAATTCTTATGTTACCAAATCTCACATATTTGTGCAATTTATTCGATTGAAACTCACCGATATAAGTCCATACCGTGAGACATGCCCAGCTTCTACGCAGCCCAAGCGATAATCTTTGATCTCGACGGCACACTCGTGGATAGCGCAGAAGACCTGCGCGCCGCGCTCAACAACCTCATGAGCGATCTGGGTTTGCGTCCGATCGAAGCCAACGAAATCAAGGGCATGATCGGCGACGGCGTGCCCAAACTGGTGGAGCGAGCGCTGGTCGCGGCGAAGGGAGATCCGGAGCAACGAGACTTTTTGCTGCCGCGTTTTCTCGCGATTTACCAGGCAAATCCCGCTGACTTGACCCGCTGCTATCCAGGCGTGCTCGAAACCCTCGATGCGTTGCGGCGCAAAGATTTTCGTCTGGCCGTCGTGACCAACAAGCCGGTCCTTGCGACGAAAAAGATCCTCGAGGCGATGTCGCTGGCCGAGTTCTTCCCGGTGGTCGTCGGTGGCGATAGCATGGAGAAGCGAAAGCCCGATCCGGCGCCGCTTCTGGAAGCGGCGCGGCAACTCAAGATCGATGCCAGCCAAATATTGATGGTTGGCGACAACATCCACGACGTCGAAGCTGCGCACGCGGCCGGTATGCGTTGCGTCGCCGTGAGTTACGGTTACCATCATCGGCCGCCGGCCGAATTCAACGCCGATCATCTCATCGACCGCTTCGGCGACCTGTTGCCACTCGTCACTAATCCGACATCGCATTGCCTTAATACCGGCAGCGACGCGGAGCGCATTTCTCTCATCTAATCAATCTTATCACGACCGGAGCGTCACCGTGCCTCAATCTATCGCGCCTTCCCGCACTTCAGAATCGACCGTCGAGGTCAATGGACGGAGTTATGCCGCGCCAAAACGCCCGACCGTGGTGATCATCGTCGATGGTTTCGATCCAGCCTATCTTGAGCACGGGATCGCCAACGGCACGCTGCCGACCATGAAGTCCTTCAAAGAGAGGGGGTTCATGGGAATTGCCGATTGCTCGATGCCGAGCACGACCAACACCAACAACACGTCGATCGTGACCGGTGTGCCGCCTGTGGTGCACGGTATCAATGGCAACTATTACCTCGATTCCGAAACCGGCAAGGAAATCATGATCACCGACGCCAAGCGGCTGCGGTGCGGCACCATCCTCGGTGCGCTAAGCCACATCGGGGTGAAAACGGCGGTGGTTACGGCTAAGGACAAGCTGCTCAAGGTGCTGGCCTATGAAATGGAAGGTATCAACTTCTCGTCGGAATATGCTGGCAAGGCCACTCTGAAAGAAAATGGCATCGAAAACGTCGAGAAGCTGGTCGGACGGCCGACGCCTGACCAGTACTCCGCGGATCTGTCGTTGTTCGTATTCGATGCCGGCGTGAAACTGATGTCCACGGTACGTCCGGACCTGATGTACCTCTCGACCTCGGACTATGTGCAACACAAGCACGCACCGGGAGAACCGGAGGCAGACGCCTATCATCATGCGGTGGACAAAGCTGTTGCGGCGTTGATTGCGCTTGGTGCGACCGTCGCCATCACGGCCGACCACGGTATGAACGACAAATCCGCCAGCGACGGCACCCCCAACGTTATCTATCTCGAGGATGAACTGAACTCGCGTTTCGGCGAAGGCGCTGTCCGTGTCATTTGCCCGATCGCCGATCCCTTTGTCCGGCACCACGGTGCCTTGGGTTCATTCGTCCGGGTACATCTGCGAAAGGCCGGCGACGTCCAGGCGATGATGGCATTTACCCGGGCGTTGCCCGGCGTCGAACTGGTCCTCGACAAAGAACAGGTGTGCAAGCAATTCGAGCTTCCGATCGACAGGGAAGGAGATTTCGCGGTTTTCAGCGATCGCAATACCGTCGTCGGCGCGCGGCGGGAGGATCACAATCTCAGTCAATTGGCGGGGCATCGCCTGCGTTCGCATGGCGGTCTCGGCGAGCAGAAAGTGCCATTTCTGCTGTCACGGCCACTCAATGCGGAGTACCAGAAACGGGCAAAAGCCGGACCGCTCCACAACTACGATATCTTCGACTTTGCGCTGAATGGGGCAGAATAAAGCCGCCCGCTCGCGATCACCGCTGCATCTTGTGGGCTGCTGCGGACGTCAATTAATCAGGGAGTACTCGGAATAATGCGCACCGCCAAGGCCGCCGTCTACGAGGCACCAAACACACCCTTCATCATCAAGGATTTTCCGTTGCGCCCGGTTCATCACGGCGAAGTTCTGGTGCGGGTGACGATGTCGACGATCTGCCGCTCGGACATCCATTCCTATGAGGGACGCCGGCCAAACCCATGCCCGGGAATTCTCGGTCATGAGATCATCGGGATCATCGAAGAACTTGGCGAAGACATTAAGCAGGACATGCGCGGCGACCCGCTGAAGGTCGGCGACCGCATCACCTGGAGCGAGTATTTCTTCGATGGCGCGTGTTATTACCGCGAAGTTCTCGACATGCCGCAGAAGTGCCACGGCGTGCGCAAGTATGGCCACGATCTCTCGGAGGAGGATCCGCACTTTCTCGGTGGATTTGCGGAATATTGCTATATCCTTCCCGGAACCTGGATTCTGAAGCTTCCTGACGAACTGAGCGACGAAGAAGCAACGCCGCTCAACTGCGGGGTTGCTACCATGGCCTGCGTAACCGAAGCCGCCGAGATTGCGCTCGGTGATACTGTCGTCATTCAAGGTCTCGGCTTGCTTGGTCTGTACGGAGCCGCGATGGCAAAGGCGCGAGGTGCGCGCTGCGTTATCGGCCTCGATGCCGTGGAGAGCCGGCTCGTGACGGCAAAGAAATTCGGCGCCGACCATGTCGTCAACATCGGACGCGTACCGGAAAAGGAAGTCATCGCTGAAGTCCGCCGGTTGTGCCGACCCGATGGGGCCGACGCCGTGATCGAAGTCTGCGGCGTTCCGGAAGTCATCAACCAGGGACTGCAGATGTTGCGCGTCGGCGGCCGTTACGTGCTCGGTGGCCTGGTCAATCCCGGCGCCAACGTCACGATCGACGCCAACATGCTGGTCAAACGCTGGGTCACCATGCGCGGGATACACAATTATCATCCGCGTCATTTGATTCAGGCACTCGACTTCGTGATGTCCAACCGCAATCGCTTTCCGTTCAAGGATATCGTCGATTCAAAGTTCGCTCTGAAGGATCTCGATTCGGCTTTCAAGAAAGCCTCGGAACGAACCGTTCTCCGCGCCGCAATCGTTCCCGGGTACAAGGATTAAAGCATGCAGTCTCCGCCGATCAAATTCACTCCGCACGGTCTCTTCATTGGAGGTCGTTGGGTCGCGCCCGCCGACGGCAAGCATTTCGCGTCGATCAATCCATCGAACATGGAAAAGCTCGGGGACATCCCGGCTGCCAGCGAAGCTGACGTCGACCTTGCGGTAAAGGCCGCGAAACAAGCCTTCAAGGAATGGTCGCGAGTCCCGATCAAGGAACGCGCGCGATGCCTTGAGCTTCTGGCGGACCGTATCGAAGAGCACGCCGATGAGCTCGCGCTGCTCGACGCGGTGGATTCGGGCAACGCCATCGCCGGCATGCGCGGCGACATGACATGGACCGCGGACTGGTTCCACTATTGCGCCGGACTGATCACCGAAATCAAGGGCGAGACATCCTCGCAGGGTGCGCGTCATCTCAACCTTACGCGGCGTCAGCCGTTCGGCGTTGTGGCGAAGATCAACCCGTTCAATCATCCGTTCCGCTTTTGCGCCGAGAAGGCAGCAGCTCCGTTGGCTGCCGGCAATTGCGTCGTCATCAAGGGTTCCGAGCAGGCGCCGCTCTCAAGCTTGCGCCTCGGCGAACTGTGTGAAGGAATTTTCCCCGCTGGTGTCGTCAATATCATCACCGGCGACGGCAAGGTCGGCTCTGCGCTGGTGCGCCATCCGGATGTGCGGCGCATTGGATTCGTCGGATCGGTGCCGACCGGCAGGCTCATCGCGCAGGAGGCCGCGGTGGACCTCAAGCGCGTGAGTCTCGAACTTGGCGGCAAAAATCCGATCATTATTTTTCCGGACGCCGACCCCAGGAAGGCTGCATTGGCTGCCATCAAGGGCATGAACATGAACCGGCAGGGCCAGTCATGCAGCTCGACCTCGCGGGTATTCGTTCATGCGTCGCTGCACAAGGAAGTCACCAAGGAGTTAGTCAAGCTCGCCGAAGCACTTCCGATCGGCGCGCCGTGGCTCAAACAAAATGATGTCGGTCCGATCGTTTCGCAGCGCCAGTTCGACCGGGTGATGGGCTTCATCGCATCCGCCAAGGAAGAAGGCGCGCAATTACTGACGGGCGGCGGCAAGCCTTCGGATGCAAGCCTTGCCGGCGGCCTGTTCATCGCGCCAACCGTGTTTGACGGTGTGACACCAGCGATGCGGATCGGACACGAAGAAATATTCGGCCCGGTGATGTCGGTCATCGTCTGGGAAAATTACGAGGATATGCTGGAGAAGGTCAACGGCGTCGAATACGGCCTCACCGCGGCGATCGTCACCAACGATCTGGCGCAAGCCATGGAAACGGCGGAGCGCGTCGAAGCCGGGTACGTCTGGATCAACTCCAGCGGCCGTTACATCGGTGCGCCATATGGCGGATGGAAACAGAGCGGCATCGGCGAAGAAGAATGCTTCGATGAAATCGTCAGTTATACGCAAGTGAAGAACATCAATATGAGATGGTAAGCGTTTTCTGGAAGTTGATGAAACGGCGGAATGATGAGTTAGGCCAACTTATAACGACGAACCAACAAAACAAAACCTATGGAGGGAAATGCTATGCGTGGTTTTAACAAGCTTGCCGTGGTCGCGGTCGGTACGATTCTGGCGTTCGCTGCGGGCGATCGTCCTGCTGTCGCTGAGGGTCCGGACGGACTTGCCGAAGCCGGCGTTCTCAAGGTCGGGATCATTCCCGCTGAAGACGGCCGCGCGGTCGTCCGCCAGTCGAAGGAGGTCATGGACCAGATCAGCAAGGCGCTGAACATGAAGACCGAAATCTTCGTCGGGTCCGACTATAACGCGACTATCGAGGCGCTTCGCAGCAACAAGGTCGACGTGGCCCTGATGGGCGCGTTCGGTTACGTACTGGCGACGACGCAGGCGCCTGTCGAGGCTTTTGCGGTGACGGTAACCGCAAAGAGCAACTCGCCTGACTATCACTCGATCATTATCGCCCGCGCGGATGCAAGTGACCTTACGTCGCTCGACTCGCTCAAGGGTCATACGTTTGCCTTTGTCGATCCGAGTTCGACGTCGGGTTCCCTGATGCCGAAGGCGGCGATGATGGACAATCACATCGTTCCGGAAACCGACCTGAAGAAGGTCATCTATTCCGGTGGTCATGATGCCAGCATCATCGCGGTGGCCGAGGGCAAGGTTGACGCCGCCTCGGTTGCAGACCGGATTTATGCCGGCGCCTGCGACAAGAAGGCGGTCGACTGCAGCAAGATAAAGGTGATCTGGACCTCGCCGGCGATCCCGAACGATCCGTTGTTTTACCGCAAGGGTATATCGGACGACATGAAGAAGAAGATTCGTGACGCTTTCTATGGCATCAAGAACCTGACCTTCGGCGAGATGGGCACGGTGGCGCGCTTCGATCCGGCAACGGATGCTAGTTACGATGTCGTCAGAAACATCGCCAAGACGCTGAAGCTCGATCTGACGAAAATGAAGTGATGATGCAAGGCGACTGGTCTTAGGCTGCCGAACATGCGGGAGACCATATTTTGCCACGCTTAACTAGCCCGGTCGTTATGCAACCGAGACTGTCGCTCGGCGGCCGGGCAAAGTTTTTCGCCTATTTGGCGGGCGGGGCGGTCTTCCTGGCCTGGAGCGCCAATGCGCTGGAGCTTAGCGGCGGCGAACTGTTCCGCTCGCTTCCGGTGATCGGGCGCTACATCGGGCGAATGATTCCGCCCGACTGGAGTGCGCTGGACGGCCTGTGGGGGCCAACTCTCGATACGATTTGCATCGCGCTTTGGGGCACGATTATCGCATCGGTGATCGGGTTGCCTCTCGGCATTCTGGCGGCGAAGAACCTCAACGACT
The DNA here is from genome assembly GCA_963774685.1 of uncultured Alphaproteobacteria bacterium. Lineage (GTDB taxonomy): Bacteria > Pseudomonadota > Alphaproteobacteria > Rhizobiales > Xanthobacteraceae > Bradyrhizobium. The sequence continues at coordinate 41,888 of CAVZFU010000002.1, forward strand.
CAAAAATCGTGAGATCTTCGGCGCTTGCTATTCTCAATGTCCTTCGCAGCATTTCGGAATTGATCTGGGCGATATTCTTCGTATCCGCGGTCGGACTGGGGCCATTTCCCGGCGCGCTTGCGCTGGGCGTTAATTTCGGCGGCATACTCGGGCGTCTCTATGCCGAGGCGATTGAAAATGTCGATCCGAAACCGCTTGAAGCGCTGCGGGCGACTGGTGCAAGCCGTGTTCAGACCATCCTGTTCGCGGTACTGCCTCAGGTCTTGCCGCAGATCGTATCCTACAATCTTTACTGGTTTGAGGTCGGTGTTCGCTCGGCGACCGTGCTCGGGATGATCGGAGCCGGCGGAATCGGATTCGAACTGGTCACAACCATCCGCCTCTATGACTTCCGTCAGACCTCGGCGATTTTGCTGGTTATTCTGGGATTGGTCACAGTGATCGATCAGGCGTCGGCGCTGCTGCGCAGCAGCATAGTGAAGTGAAGGCCAACATGAATATGAACGTCGCTACTGACAACCAGGTCATAAGCGTGGCGCCGGCGGCGAAGCCGCCGATCGTATCGCTCGTCAATGTCAGCAAGACCTATGTTCGGGGAAAGTTGGTGGCGCTGACCGATGTCAGTTTCGATGTTGGACATGGCGAGTTCGTCGTCATTCTCGGCCCGAGCGGTGCTGGCAAATCGACCATGCTGCGCTGTATCAACCGTCTTGCCGAACCGACAGGCGGCCGGATATTCCTCAGGGGTATCGAGGTCACCGAGTTCCCGCGCAGCCTGCGGAAGGCGCGCCGGGAAATTGGTATGGTGTTCCAGCAGTTCAACCTGGTGACGCGCCTTTCCGTCATGATGAACGTGCTGTCTGGCCGGCTGTCCTATCGTTCGACCTGGCGCAGTCTGTTCTACAGTTTCACGCACGAGGACCGGGCTATTGCGCTCGAATGCCTCGAGATGGTCGCGCTCGGGCATAAGGCCTTTCAGCGCGCCGACACGTTAAGCGGCGGTGAACAGCAGCGCGTTGCGATCGCGCGCGCGCTGGCGCAACGACCAAAATTGATCCTGGCCGACGAGCCTGTGGCCAGTCTCGATCCCAAGATCGCCCGTCAGGTTCTCGATTATCTGAAAGACGTTTCGCAGCGGCTCGGCATCAGCGTCATTTGTAACCTGCATCAAATCGATTTTGCCCGCGAATATGCCGAGCGAATCATCGGGCTGTCGCAAGGAAAGCTGATCTTTGACGGTCCGCCTAGCGCGCTGACCGACGACATTCTCAATCAGATCTATGGATCGCGGATGGAGAGCGCGGTTGAGTAGTTCTTTTGATGCGGCGGTCGACCAGGGGCTGGTCCGCGAGGCGGCATGGCGGCATCGCCGGATGGCGATCCGCATGCTGGTCTTGGCGGGATTTGCCATTGTGCTCTGGCTAAGCGCCGCCCGGATTCATCTGAGCCTGACGAACATCATCTTGGGTGTTCCGAACATGGCCGATTTTTTCGGACGCATGGTGCCGCCAGATTTCTCCAACCTGATGTCGCTGGCCGCGCCTACGATCGAGACCGTCCAGATTGCGGCTTGGGGAACGGTGATTGCCGTCATCGCATCGGCGCCGCTGGCATTGCTCGCGGCGCACAACACCGCGCCGCATCCGTCGATTTATTTCGTGACGCGCCTGTTTCTCAACCTGTTGCGCAGCATCAACGAGCTGATCTATGCGCTGCTCTTGGTGAGCGCGGTCGGCCTCGGACCATTTCCGGGCGTTCTGGCGATCGCGCTGCACGCCACCGGAATGCTCGCGAAATTCGTCGCCGAAGAGATCGAGCACGTCAATCGCGGCCCGGTGGAGGCGCTTCAGGCCGCGGGCGCAGGCAGAATGCAGATCATCCTGTTTGGGATCGTGCCACAAGTGCTTCCTGCTGTCGTCGGTTACATCCTATATCGCTTCGATGTCAGCATTCGTTCGGCCACGGTACTCGGCCTCGTCGGTGCCGGCGGACTGGGATTTACACTGATCACCAGCATGAAGATGTTCAAGTATCATGAAACGGCCACGTGCATCCTGGTTATCATAGTATTGATCTGGGCAGCCGACGTAATCAGCAGCCATTTGCAAAAAAAGATTCTCTAATCCCCTGATGAACCGAAGGATGCGATGGGTACGACCGTACTTTTGAATCTCGTGGGCGGCATCGCGCTTCTGTTGTGGGGGCTGCACATGGTGCAGTCCGGCATTTTGCGGGCTTTCGGCGCCGATCTGCGTCGGGTGCTCGCAATTACGCTACGCAACCGGTTCCTCGCGCTGCTGGCCGGCGTCGGAGCCACCGCACTTCTGCAAAGCAGCACGGCCACCGCGTTAATGACCGCAACCTTCCTCGGTGACGGATTGGTAGGGCTTGTCCCGGCATTGGCGATTATGCTGGGCGCCAATATCGGGACGACCCTCATTGTTCAGATTTTCAGCTTCGACGTTTCCCTGCTCGCTCCGGTTCTGCTCGGGATCGGCGTCATCGTCTTCAAGAATAGTGTGCGGACCAAAATCCGAGACCTCGGCCGTGTGGCGATCGGTCTTGGGTTGATGCTGCTGTCGCTGCATATCCTGCTCGACACGTTGTCGCCGGCGGAATCTGCACCTCACGTGCAGGCTTTGCTTACCGCCATGACCGGTATGCCCGTCCTGAATGTTCTCTTCGGCGTGGTTCTCGCCTGGGCGGCGCATTCGAGTGTCGCCGTGGTGCTGCTGGTCATTTCATTGGCCTATTCGCACTTTATTGCACCGGTTGTGGCCCTCGCGCTGGTGTTGGGTGCCAACCTTGGAAGTGCGGTCAATCCGATGCTCGAAGGAGGCGGTCTTGCAAACCCCCTCGCGCGCCGCTTGCCGCTTGGTAACCTGATCAACCGTGCGGTCGGGTGCGCCGTTGTGCTGCCTTTGCTGCAGCCCACCGTTGATTTCCTCAGCGCCTTCGATTCAAATCCTGTTCGGCTGATTGCCGACTTTCATACACTCTTCAACCTGGCGCTGGCGGTTATCTTCATTATTCCGCTGCCTGCTTTTGCCAGGCTTTTGCAGTGGCTGTTGCCTCCACCCGCCGCGCCCATTGATCCATCGACGCCGATCTATCTCGATGTCGCCGCGATCGGGACACCGTCGCTGGCACTCACAAGTGCTGCCAGGGAAACGCTGCATATGGGGGATCTGGTCGAGACGATGCTGCGGGACACGATGATCGCCTTGATGACCGATGATCGCAAATTGGTGTCCACGATAGAGCGCATGGACAATGCGGTCGACAAGCTCCATGAAGCGATCAAGCTTTATGTGACCAAAATAACTCGAGAGAGCCTCGACGATCGCGAGGGAAGCCGTGCGATGGAGGTCATAGCTTTTGCCATCAATCTTGAGCACATTGGCGATATCATCGACAAAAATCTGATGGAACTCGCCTCAAAGAAGATCAAGAACCGTCTCAAATTCTCTGATGAAGGAGCGGCCGAATTGCAAGCTTTCCATCGCCGGGTGATCGAAAACCTGAAACTCGCGCTCAGTGTTTTTATTTCTGGCGACATCAAAATTGCCCGTCAATTAATTGAGGAAAAGGTTGCAATCCGGCAAGCCGAGCGCATTGCGGCCGAAAACCACCTCGTGCGGCTCCGCGAGGGACGCCTTGCCAGCATCGAGACCAGTTCGCTGCATCTCGACATTCTTCGTGACTTGAAGCGAATTCATTCGCACATTTGTTCAGTCGCTTACCCCGTGCTGGAGGCGACGGGCGAACTGCAGCCAAGCAGGTTGAGGGTCCTGGAGGCCGAGGCCTTGTTGGAGTCCCAGGAAAACTCGGTCTATCCCCCTACGATCGTGAACGAGTTTTAAACTGAGGGTCGGTGATCAACTAAAGCTTGGAGCGGTGTCCCAAAGATCAGCAGACCGCCTCGGGTCGAGCAATCTTTGGAAAGCTGCATAGACCGACAACCGGCCGGTTTTGGTGCGGTCGCGGCCAGGTATCGAGTACCGGGATCGGCGTGTCGTCGGCAAAACAATTTGGTTGAGCCAAACACATGGGCTGTGAGGCGGGCCTGCAGCGGCTCCAGCCACCAGCCCCACAACGCGCTCTTGCCCGCGCCGGCGACCACCGCCCTTGATCGCGAACCTCATCTGAGACCAGACATCTGCTAGGCAGGCGGGCAGCTTCTGTGCAACTGTGTTTGGAGGATGAGCCAGCTCCATTGCTACCGGAATATCCCTGATAAGCTCTCAGAATTCCCTGTTCTTAGAAATATTTTCCCTGTTAAATTGCATAGGGAATCTTTCGAAAAGTGACTGCAGCACAGCGGTTTTTTTCGACGAAATTGGTTCTCAACGCCCCAAAATCGCAAAATTCCCTGTTAAATTCCCTGTTAGCAGGGAATTCGCGCGGAGACTGCGCGACCGTCCGAAAGACGGCGGCGCAGTAGAAGGGCCAGATTAAAGCCAACTTTAAAAGTTTGAAGTTGGAAGGCGACGAGTGGACCTCTCGCTAATTAGCAACTTATGCTCCCGGGGAAGCAGCCGCAGTACCCACCTGCAGTAGGACAGCACTTCTGATCGGACCTACATTTCGAACAATCGCAATTGCCCGCTGCAAGAACCGTATTTGCGCTGGTCGCCAAAGCCGTCGCGATGGCTGCGAAGGCCGCCGCCCGCACGAACTCGGCAGTAAATTTGCGCCGGCTGAACGGTGCGTGTGCGACAGGTTGCGCAGGTTTCCTGGGAAACAGATCGCGTGTGGAATGCCCGACTGCTATCGCGCTACGCAGCGCAAAGGCACTGATATGTGCGAGCCACAACGCCGTCAAGCTAGATGCCGCAATTGCGACTAGTGCCGATAGCCAAAACGTACCGTCAAACGCGATGATTACAGAAGTAAGCACGCAGGCGCCCAATGCCACCAGGAACGCTTTGTGCATGCATTTGGGACAACGGCCCAACGTAAGATCCAAGGACTTCGCAAATGGTCGAAACATTACTTCCTCCTTGAGTAGAATATCTCGCAGGAAGCAGCAATGAGAGGCACTCTCAGTCTGCCGATTGCTTGTAGACCACATCACGGGATTGTCTCGAATTAAAGCGGCTCACCATCCTGCTGTCCGGAAAAACTTAGTTTTTGGCGCGGTTTCCGGTCGAAACTTTCCCAGGCGGCCAGAAATCGCTTCGCGATACGCACTGTGCCGCTGAAGCGTACGACCGTTTCTTCGCCACGGACCGGCCGCGCGAGCTTCAGCGGACTGGGTTTGTCGGCAGTGAACTGGTCCGCTGCCGCCACAGCCGAAGCTGCGAGACAGAGAGCAAGCAAGAACACTGGGCTGATCTTCTTCATGGACTGCCTGCTTTGGTCGTGGATCCGCGCGCATCACTTGGCGAGGTAACTACGATACACCCAGCTTGTGGCAGGAGCGTTGGCAGGCCGGGCTTCCAGGACCATCGCCCTGTTGCTCTCGCGCATGCGTACGCTCGCCCGCTCGCCGGCCTTGGCCTCGACCGCGCGGCCACCCTCTGCGGCGCCGATAAAGCCGGACACCGCTGCGGTCGGCGGCGCCGGGGCGTTGTCCGCGGTACGCTCGCCGATCGCCTCGGTGACGCTGGCGCGCAATAGTTTCGGCCACATTTTCCGGAACAATCCGTTGGATGGATAGACGTCGGCGCTATTTATCTTGCCATTCACCGCGAACACGTAACCGACGATATCATCAGTCTGCTCACCCTTTGGCTGCAGGGTCGCGATATATTCAGCCTGCTCGCCGGCGAGATGGCCGTCCTCAAGCGTCAGCTGAAGACTGGTCCGCGATCGCGGCGCCGCGACCGGTGAGCCGAGATTTGCGGACAGCTTCTCTTGGATCTGTGCGACGCTGTTCCAGATCTCCTGCTGGCGCGCGCCAACCGAAGCGTCGCCGCCATCTGGCCGCTTTATCAACGAGCCGGCGATCGCCAGCTTGGCCATGCGGGACGGCAGCGCTGCGGTCGCGCTTGAGAACGTTCGCACATCTTCGGCGCCCCGCGCTGACCAGCGGCCACTTTCGACGCAGAACGAGTCGATAGGTATCGCGCCCGAATGAGGCGGTAGCAGCATGCTGACGCTGAGCACGCGATCCTGCTGTCCGCCCTTCACAATATCACCTGACTGGATGAAGATTTCGTCCTCGCCGATGTTCTCGACCTGAAGCTCGTTAACTTGGCCTATCTCGCGCACCGTGATGACTTTCCTGGCCAGAGCCTCCTGCAAGGTGAGCGGAACAGGTCCGCCACGGGACTTACCATATACAAAGTAGATCGCGAGGTTGCCGTGCATTACTGGATCAGAGAGGCGGTAGCCATCCGGATTGTCTGTCTCGGCGTGCGCTCCACCGCATTGCGGCAAGCATAGTGAGAGTAGAATCGCCAGAATCTTCCATTTGCAGGGCATTGGACGCTCCTTAGTCGCTGGGTCAGGCGAGCCGTTGTGGGGTCGCTGAAGCATTAGACGGCCCGGCAAGGTTTTTTTGCCGAACTCGCCAAAACAGGCAGGGGACTTGAAATCTTGCCGCGTTTGCCTGTCACTGGGACCACCGGACCAGATGGGGGATCCGTGACCGCATACGCCGATCCAGAACGAGAGCTTCTCGGGGCCGCACTTCGGGGAGACGCCGGGGCGGCGGCCACGCTTACGCGGGCTGTCGCCGACCTTGTGTGGGCCGCTTGCTTGCGCGTCACCCAAGGCCGGGCCGAGACGGAAGCGGCGTTTCGCGACGTCATGGCGGCACTTCGCGCTGACGGTTTCGCGCGACTGAAGGGCTTTGATGGGCGGGCGCGGGTCCGCGTCTATACCGCGCTCGTCGTCCGCGACCTGTTGTCGGAACGGGTTGTCAAGCTTCTGACGCTCAACACCGACGCCGGATGGCGTGCCTTTGAGGCGTTCTTTTCCGACGACATGCGGCGCATCATCTTGCGTAATCTGCCTGGCAAAGACCACCAGCAAAACCGCGAGGACGCTTACCAGTCCGTCTGCGAGGCGCTGCTAAAGAATGATTTGCAGCGCCTGCGCGCCTACTCCGGCCGTGGCAGTCCGTCTGGCTTCATCCTGCACGTCATCGAGAACCTGGTCATCGACTACGTACGAACCATCTTGCCGCGCCGGCGTCTTCCGGCTGCGATCCAGCGGCTGTCGACACTCGATCAATCGGTCTTTCGTCTGCTTTACTGGGAGCGGCTCTCGTCCGACCCGCCCGTCATGCTCGCCCGCTTGCCACGCGCCGAGGTGCCAGTCACCGTTAGCGACGTCGCAGAGGCCTTGGCTCGCGTCCGAGCGGCGCTTCCGCTCGGTTACTATGCAGAGGGGCACGGCGTGGGCCAGACGATCGACATTTCCGCGGCAGACGAGAGCGTGCTTGCGGGCGGCGCTGAAGACTTCGCGGTGCCGACGCCGGAGGACAAGCTACTCGAGGGGCAGGCGGCCGGCTTGTTGGAGCAGGCGCTGGCGGCCTTACAGCAGGCACTCCCTCGGCTCGACCCCACCGAGCGCCTATATCTTCAATTTGCATTGAGCGGTCAGCCGGCACGGGAGATTGCCCGTCTGATCGGCCTCCCGGTCGAGAACGTGCATAAGCTCGCTCAAAAGGTAAAAAAGCAACTGCGCGAAGAAATCGGCGGCGCGGACGCGGTCAAAAAATGGAAGCTGTCCGTCTAACGGATGGTAAGGAGTGTCGGACTTTGGAAAAGAGCGAAATTATCGCCCTGATTGAGGCGCTGTGCGAGCGCCCGCTGGAGGATCGTCAGGTCGAGCCCCCTGTGGAACTGCAGGCGTTTTGCCGCGAGGCCGCGAGGGCTCTGTCGCAGGCCGATCCATCAGGCCGCCCTCGGACCAGACACTGTTGCGGACGTCGACCGCTATACGGCGGCGCTTGCGACACTGCTGTCAGGTTCGGACGCGGAAGCGGCGCGCCGGACAGTCGCCGAAGCGACGCTTCGTTCAGCCACGGCCCGCCTGGATGCGGAATCGGCGCTCGCCTTCGTCGACGCCATCGAGGAATCGTCGCAGACCGCCCCCCCTCATCTGGTCGAGGAAATTGTTGCCAGTGACCGCGCGGCCCGGACGGGTTTGGCGCCACGGGAAGGCGCGGGGATTTCGGCACTCTGGCCGTGGATCGCCGACGGCTCCTGGTGGATGCGGCCCCGGCGGATGGGTGCGGCGTGCGCGGTGGTGCTGGTTGCGGGCGTGGCGTCCTGGTCAGCCTTTTGGCTACAGACCGATCCGACCGTCGGCGGCTCAGCAGTACCGATGGCGAAGACGACGAGCGAGTCGCGGTCCGTTGTCGATGCTCCTGCACCTCCGAGGCCGGCGATCGCAACGACGCAACCCTGCGAGCCGCGCAATCAGGCCAGCGAAGCCCCGAACGCGGAAATCAGCCCACCCGCAGGGGTACCTAAGGCGGACACATCTACCGGGACGGATTGCACCCCCACGCCGGGCCATCAGTTCGCCGACCGTCCTGCGGACGAGAACGAAGCGATTGCCGCGCGCCAGCAAGCCGAGGCGGCGCGACAGGCTGCCAGCGCGCGCGCCAGTAGCAAGGTGGGTGCTGCTCAGGCAGACCCCGAGCCGGGGCGGGGACCTGTCCGAGCCGACCGGTCTGGGCCGATGTTCGGTAGTCGTCCCGCCGCAACGCTGTCTGCTCCAGCTGCCGCGCGGCCGGCCGCGCCCGCCGGAATGAAGTAGCGCTTTGTGGCCGCGATCTTCTGGGAAAAACTTTGCGCAAAAATTCGACCGCGTCCGTCAAAGTCATTGTCGGGTTGAAACGGCCGAACCGTAGGTCGCGAACAACCAATTCGAGGAAAAGATCATGACTTTCAAATCAACCACTTTAATTCTCGCCACCGCAATATTCGGACTCACCATTTCCGTCGCGCTGGCGCAGACTGCCGATCAATACAACGGTCCGGGTGGCCCGAGAGACAAGGTGGAAAAGTTCGTCAATCAGTACGGACTGACCCTGCCGGCCTCCGCCCGCCGCGCCGCCCAAGAAGAATTAGCGCCGTCCCGTCCGTGACGGTAAATAACGAACGGGCGCAGCGATAGGTTGCCCCAAGACCATCGTCGAGACCTCTTTTACATCAGCAACCAAGCGAAATCGCTGGGTATTTTATTTGGAGTATTCGCCATGATCATCGCGTGCGCCGTCATACTGGCCGTACTTGTCCCCTTGGCATCTCCGCTCTCGGCGGCTCCAGCCCCACAAGCATTTTCGGCCGCCGCGACAGTGACGGCACAGCTTGAGCCGAAGGATTTCAGCACGCGCCGTCCGACCGTCTGCACCGAGCAATATGAGCCGGTGTGTGGACGCATCAACGGCGTCCTCAAAACCTATTCGAACCAATGCTACGCTCGCGCCGCCGGAGCCGACGTGATAGCGCAAGGCTCGTGCACCGGCTCAGTGGTCCCACCCGGTCCGCGGTAGCGGGCTCCGGCCCGGCACAAACCGACGTGGCGGACAAACGAGCGTGGCTTATTGAGCCGTTATGGAATGTCCAATTGTCGAGGAGCAAGGTCGGGCTTCCGGCCCTCACGCCGACATGGTGTCCCGTTGCGATTACCGATGAGCTTCGCGATCTCCCTGTGGAAATCCATTTGCGATAATCAGCGCCTCGTGCGCGCGTTCTTCTTCGGCACTTCGGCCACCATGGCTTCGCGTTTCATCCGCGACAAGCTGTTTCCCAAGCGAAGCTAACGAAGAACCCCTCTGAGATTTTCTAATGTCTCGGTGCCAGTATCATTGAACAAGGATGCACCGGTATCGCGCTCCGTTCAGAGAGCTGGCCCCATTCTTTGCTGTCCGATCTTGGGTGGATTGCATCACCAATATGTCTGGGTATAATTTACGACAGGCACAACTCCATATTTTCCCCTCTTGCTCGCGGATTCACGATCGGCGCCAAATTTGAGGGGCCTGACCTTGGTTACCTGTGGCCGAACGGCCCGCGCGCGACTAGTCGATTACCGAGCTTTGAATATTCATGCAAGACGACCAGAAGACTACCCACCGCGCCGTTAAAAGGTTTGCCGCAGGGTTGCACGCCATTGCCGTCGCTGTCGATCGCTCGGGAAACTTTTTGTACGTTGCTAATTGGGGTGCTCACAACATTTCCGCCTATCGGATCGAGCGATCACGGGGCTCGATCGCGGCGATCCATGGCTCGCCATTTGCATCAGGACAGTGGCCACACTCTCTCGCCGTCACACAATCAGGTCGGATCCTATATGCGGCTAACGGCAAGTCGAACGATGTATCCGCATATCATATCAAATCGGGCAGTGGCGCACTGGAGTCAGTGGTGGGGTCGCCTTTCGCAGCCAACAACCATCCCGAATCCGTAACTGTTACTCCCTCTGACGAGTTCGCATATGTGTGCAACGGATTCTCCGGAGATATTTCCGGGTACCGGATCAATCACGAATCAGGTTCCTTACAGGAACTGACGGCCTCACCATTCCCTTCCGGCGAAAAGCCGTTGGCCTTGGCGATCGATCCATCGGGCCGTTTCGCTTATGTTGCCAATCGGCGATTTGACCTCTGGGGATATAAGATCGACCGCGCGAGCGGTGAGCTCGAACCAATTGCTGGCTCCCCATTTCCGGCCGGGAAGGGTCCAACCGCGATCACAGTCGATCCGTCCGGCAGGTTTGTTTATGTAGCAAACTTCAAATCCGATGATATTGGAGCGTATCGGATCAGCAGCGACAGCGGCTCGCTCACACAATTGCATGGGTCTCCGTACTCGAGCGGCGGCAAGGTTCCCATCGGCATCGCGAGCGACCCCTTCGGCATGTTTCTGTTCGTCACCAACGGCGAAACGGACAGCATATCGGTCTATCGTATCGATTCTTTGACCGGTATGCTGGCTCTGATCGCGGGGGCGCCGTTTCCCAGTGGCCAGATGCCGTGCGGTGTTGTAGTCGATCCCTCCGGGCGGTTCCTGTATGTGGCGAACTGGGTTTCCAACGATATTTCAGCCTACCAAATTGATCGATCAACAGGCACTTTGACGCCCGTTGACGATCCCTAGTCAACGCAGAATGCAGTGAACCGAGACGGGCGGCCGGTCGGAGTGCGCCTACCACTTTGGGCGGGGGCAGCTTACGCAGGGCGTCTCGGGGTCGATCTCGTGAACAATCTTTGCCATCAGTCCTTCCGTCGAATCAGGATCAAGCCAACCCCATTCGCCGTTGTAATTCGCCTCGAGGAAGGTGTAGCGCTCGTCCTTACGGAGAAAATCGATTCTGGCGAAATGCTGACCCACTTCGGACATGAAACCGAATATCCCGGCGCGCAGGTCTGAGGGAATATTCACTCGCTTCCAACCGCGATGCGCGTGTCTGACGGGCGATTGCCGCCAATCAATGGTTTGGTCAATGAAGACAGAGCGATCGAGTTCAAAGGCAAACAATTCGTCGCGAACAACCGCGACTGTGACGTCATGAGTCGCGTCGATAAAATCGGTGAGAAACCATGGCTGGCCTGCATCCAGGTCTCCTTCATCAACCTTTGAGCTGTAAAAGCCGATGCCCTCTGCATACTTGAAATTGAAGCTCTTGCAGACCGACATGGTCCCCGGGCGCAGTTTGTCACTCCGATTGAACACAAAGCAGTAGGGGGTGATTTTGAAATACTTCGGCGCGATCTGCAGTTGCTGCAATTTTCCGGAGCGAAGAGTACCCAACGGTTGGCTTAGGACGATTTTACCCTGGTCCCAGAAGATATTAAATAAATCAGCCCACGCCGCATAGACTTCTTCTTCCGCGTACCGATCAAGATCGGAAAGCTTGATCTGCGGAAACAGCACGGAACCGCGCATCGAAGATCGCCGATACACCTTCGCGATATTTGCATCGGTGATCCGTCGACCCGTCGGATCGGAAATTTCAATGCCCGAACCGTTGAAACACAACGCGTAGTCCCGCCACAAGTCTGTGTTGTACCGAAATACTCTCTCGCTTCCCAGCCGGGAAACCAATAGGTCGGCCGCGTAGTCGATAGAGTTGGTGATCAGCAAAGTGACCGGTTTTGTAGGCATATCCCTTCCGACGCTATGGTTCTCCAAAAAAAACTCCCGCCCCAAGTCACCGGAGCGGGAAGCGCATTCCGCGACATAAACCAATTCGGCGAACTATTCGTCCTTTTCCCCGTCGAACTGTGTGCTGCTGTTTGGGGCTCCGGTCGTCATCATGAGCTGCCTGATCTTTTCGCTCTCGGTCCAGCGGCGAGTCTGCGTTAGGTAGTCATACGAACAATGCCGCATTTCCGTGCGCCAGAGGAAGCTTTCGTCGGGTTTCGCGCTAACGAGATCGGCGGGCGTCAGCTTGGGCCTCGCCCCCGTTCCCGGTTGATCCTGCATCATGAAGAATCCTCCCGCCTGCGATTGGGTTAAACTATGAACGAATTTTAGCCCTCAGATCTTCACGATGTCAACTCCTGTCCCCCTTGTTAGGCAGTGGGCAAGGTAGCGATATTGACTACGCCAAGCTTGCGAAACTGTATGACCCTTCCGGCAAAGGCCGGATGCGGTACAAGCCGGCACAGTGCGCCGGCGCGGTCAAGCATCGGGTCGAGGGCAATCCCGAACCAAAATATGCCCGTAAGGCGACCTCCCAAGGGAGCGAGTTGATCCTTTAGCTTAGCCGTTGGTCGCTCATCGCAGCGCCCGCAGTCAGCAGCCGCAAATGGAAACAGTGTGAAGCGACGGCGATTTGCCATTTGTAGCTGACGCAATCGGGCATCAGTGCGGTTATCGCCGTTGCGCTTCAACCCACACCTTCAGCGGAGCCTGTCGCGGTCATGTTCAGGGAATGGGATCCACGTTTACGACGGGCCGTATCACATCGAAGGCGATGCTTATTCGTTCCTCATCGCTTTCAAACGGGACCGTGTAATGCCAAAAGTAAGAGGGAAACAAGACGATCATCCCTTCCTCCGGTCTTATCGAGCAATTTAGCCTCGCCACCTGCACGTCCTCATGCCGTGTGCCATCCGTTGGGTGACCGAACTTTAAGAAACCTGCTTCAGTTACGCCGCACGTTTTCACTACTTCTGGAACGCGCAGGTAGTAAACCCCGCTGATAAACGCCGCTGGATGGAAATGCGGTAACTGATGGCCGCCCGAACGCAGGAGGACGGCCCATCCGCGAAGTAACCAAGTTGCGGGCGGCGGGGTCACGAATATATGCTTTGCGTCTTGGGAAACGGTTTGAAGATAAGCTGTTACTGACTCATCGATGAATCGTTTTAGCGCTAAGATTGGCCCTTCTCTACTATCGAGGATTTCCAGGGTCTGGCTGCCGCCTCTGGTTGCCGTAGCGCGTACGTCGCGCGTCAGGGTCGGATGATGCAAGACACATTGAGCAAGATCATCATTGAAGGCTTCATCCGCAGGCCAGCCATCGACGTGCTCGAGCTGTCGTGTTCTAAGGAGGAGGGGATAGTCGAGCAAGACTTCCGCCTCTTTCTCCTTGCCAGTCTGCTGCAATAACATCGAAAAATACGCACGTGCTTCAACGTGTTCCGGCTCCAGTTCGAGCGCGCATCGGAAGCTGGTTTCTGCCCCTGAAAGATCTCCGAGATTTCGGAGAGTTTGAGCGAGCTGCATTTGCGGCCGCGCGGCGAAAGGGTCAAGCGCGATGGCACGCCTAAGTGCAACCACTGCTGCGGTCATCTCGCCCTTTTGACTTAGAGCACCGCCGAGTCGTATCTGCGTCTCGGCAAATCCGGGCGCAATCGCTACTGCGGCCTCGTAGCAAGCGATAGCCTCGTCGCACCGGTCCGCGGCCTGCAAGACAAGGCCAAGGTTAAGGTGAGCTTCAAGATCCAGAGGGCGCACCGTAAGGGCGTTTCGATAGGCCTCTATTGCATCATCAAAACGCTGTTGCGAAGCAAGTATATTGGCGCGCTCGTAGTAATTCTCGAATGAGCCGCTACCGATGGTAAACTGATGGCCTATCAGCATCTCCGGTTCCCGCTTTTTTGCGTATCATGTTCCGAAATTTGGCGCAGCGCTCGGAAAGCAATTGGACAATAAAACATGTCAAAAGTAAAACACGTATCATTGCCTGTCATGTGGTAGAAGAAAATATGTGCCTGCGTGTTGGGTACTTAGCTGTCGGTGTCAGCGACGCGTCCATTCCAGTGTCGGATCCCGTGGTCGGATATCATTCGAGGATTGGACCCAAAGTTCGAAGCTATTGATTACTGAGTTTCGACATCCAAAGTCGAGGGTAACCGGTTCGCCACACGAACGATAGCGCAATTGGCGATCGGGCTTGCGAGGGAATCATGCCGAAGCGCCGGACGCGATGACTCAAGTTTCCATCAAACGTGATCAACCACGAGCTGGCGCGCGCTTAGGCAGATGGTGCTTGCGTCAGGCGTTGCCGACGCTCATCGCCGGGTCCTTGATGTTGCTTTTAGGGACAGTCGCGAATGTCTCCGCGACGCTCCTGTTTGAGCCGCTCTTCGACAAGGGCGTTCTGGGACATCAGGGTTCGATCTTGGTTCCGATTGTGGCTTTACAGATGTCACTCTTGCTTGCGCGCGGTGCCCTCGCTGGCATAGCATTCGACCTGCTTGCGCGAGTGAGCGCCCGGCTCGGCCAAAACATTACCCTGAGAATCTTCGACCATCTTCAACGTCACTCGTTGTCCTATTTTTTGAGCCGGCCGCAGGCTGAGTTATTGCAACTTCTGCGCGCCGACGTGGTGATATTGGAACAAAGCCTTGGGCAACTCGCTGGCCAAGCGATCATCGCAACCCTCCAGACTCTGGTGATCCTTTTCGTGATGCTAGCGTGGGAGCCGCGGATTGCGCTTCTTTGTTTCGTCGGTCTCGGGGCCAGCGCAGCACTCATCTGGCTTGCCTCGCGGCTGACCAATCGCGCCCTCGCGGGGGAAATCGAGGCCAATGCGTCCATTGCCGAACACCTGCTCATGATGCTGGGGCTTCGGGGCTTTTTTCTTCGTATTAGCTCGTCGCCCAATTGGGGCAGTGCGCGGTTGCAGCACCTATTGCAGCGCTATCACGATGCGCTGATCCGTCGGCGAGTGCTGCCGAACTGGGTGTTGGTATCGGGCGAAGGACTCAGCACCATCACCTATTTCTCCTTCTACCTGGTGGGAGCGTACATCGTAACCGGGGGCAGCGCGAGTACCGGATCGCTCGTCGCAATGGCTGCCTTGGTCGGTTATTTGATTGGATCCATGAATCAGCTAGCCCCGACTTATGTCGGACTTGGTGACGCTTGGCTTCGTCTGGGACGCATCGAACGAGAATTCGACACTGATACCGCGTTACCCGAATCTACCGACGCATTGGTACCTCAAACGCTGCGTGGTGCGTTTGCGTTGGATGGCGTAACGGTCCGGTATGGCAGCACGGTCGCCCTATGCAAGATATCATTCGCCGTTTGCCCAGGTCGGATTACCGCGATCATCGGGAGGAGCGGCGCAGGGAAAACGACACTGACACTTCTACTTCTTAGGCTTATAGAACCTGCGAACGGGCAAGTGACGGTTGATGAGATCCCGATACACAGATATCAGCGCGAGGCGCTGTGGCGTCACATAGGCTATGTGCCCCAAGAACCAATCTTGTTCCACGGTCCAGCCCGCGAAAATATTTTGGCGGGACGGTCACTGCCCGAATCCGAGATCATCACTGCCAGCACTGCCGCCGGAATCCATGACCGTCTTTCTGCTGCGCCGGATGGATACGGCGCTGATGTGGGCGAGAACGGATATCGCCTTTCAGCGGGCGAGCGACAGAGGATCAGCCTCGCTCGAGCGCTTGCTGGCCGTCCCTCAGTGCTGGTGCTCGATGAACCAACCGCTAACCTGGACGCAGCTACGGAAGCAGGAATCCACAAGACGATAATCGATCAGCGGAACGCAGGCCTGACGGTCATTATCGTTACTCACAATCCCGCAACACTCGCGATCGTCGATGACGTGATCGTGCTCGACCAGGGGGCCCTTGTTTGTTGCGGACCAATTGCAGACCCCGCGATTCAGGCATCCGTGGCCGAGGTGATGCGGGATCGTTCGTGGGTCAATAAGGAGACGGCCAGTAAGTTGCGTTCCACTTAAGAAACACCCCAGCATGTGAGTGTCGCAAATGACCCTTGAAGGCCGGAGAAAGGCTGCAAACCTGGTTTGGGACTAACATTTGCCGGCACGAGCGCAGAAATCGGAGGATGATAAGACGCGGCGTGACGATGGTAAGTCAGATGTTCGACCCCAAATATATCACTCGTCGCGAAGCTACTACTGCGCTGTTTACAACCAAGTGTGGGTACCGGAAACGTTCGACTGAACATGCTGACCAAGCGGGCATGTCTTTGCTTAATGTGGTCAGATCCGGTTGGACCAAATGAACGCCATCCAGGGTATCCGGTTCTCGGGATTTTCGAAAGTCAGCAATTTTACACTTGCTCCTTATCGTTAGTCCCTCCATTCTCGGTTATCTTGCTGATCGTTCGTGATGACCACGGACGATCATTAGATGACAAGGAGGATCTCATGATTATTCGCCCGACTCGTCTTGTCGCATATTTGGTCCCGCTTCTATTCATAGGCCCCGGGGTTTCGCTGGCATCATCGGGTCCGGCCGTGGTCGTCGACGGTATTCGCCCTCCGTCGGCATACTGTCTTAATGATAAAAATATCGCTCATGGTGTCACGCCAATCACGTATTCTAAAGTCCGTACCGCGCAATTCGGTCACTGTTATTGCTGCGGAAGAGACGAAAACGGGCACTGTAACCATCAATGTTGCAATTGACCCTTCCTCGTCCGCTCGCGGTAGCCGGATTGCTGGTAGTACCTCGGGCGGTCGCCGCTGACGCGACCGTCGGCGCAGGATAAAATAGCGCCGCCGGACAGCCTGACGGAAATGAGGCGATTCAACCACGATACTCTTTTGCCGTGCGCTCATTTCTCCGCCGCAGCTTTCAGGATTGGCAGCAATCGGGCGGATTCGCTTCGTACCAGGTCCGTGAGGGCCTTTGGTCCGCGGCGGCTCGGCTCCACGATATCGGCGCCGAGATCCGCCAATCGCTTTTGCACCTGCGGCTCGCTGAGACCTTCGTTCAGGGCTTCCGCGAGCTTATCGATAACCGGCTGCGGCGTGCCCCTTGGCACGAACACCCCGTAAAAGGGAGCACAGTCGAATTCGGGCAGGCCCTGTTCGTAAGACGTCGGCACATCCGGTAGCATTGGGCTGCGTTTGTTGGCGGCGATTGCCAGCGCCTTGACCGTGCCTGCCCGCACCTGGCTCATGGTGCCGAGCACCGGATCGCATTCATAGTCGATCTGACCGCCGAGCATCGCGGCCAGCACCGGAGCCGTGCCGGTAAATGGAACCAAGGTCGGCTTGATGCCGATCGCCGAGTTGAGAAGGAGGCAACCGATGTAGGATACCGAGCCAAGTCCGGCGTGTCCAACGTTGAGCTTGCTCTGCATTGGACCTGGCATAGGCAACGAATTCCCTGAGATTATTGGCGGGAAAGTCTTTGCGGACGACCAGCAGTTCCGGATATTCGGCGGTCAGTCCAATCGACTCGAAATCCTTCTGCGGATCGTAGCCCAGATCCGGATAGAAGGCTGACGCCAGCGCATTGGTGCCCAGGTGACCGGACAGGATCGTGTAACCGTCGGCTGCGGCGTGAGCAGCGCGAAGCGTTCCAATGGTGCCACCGGCGCCTCCGACATTCTCCACGATAAATTTCTGGCCGAGATGGCGGTTGAAAATGTCAGCGACGATCCTGCCTGTGATATCAGCCGGCCCGCCGGCTGCGAACGGAACGATGATCGTGACCGCTCTCGTGGGGTAATCCTGGGCCGGTGCGCCATTCGTTCCGGCTATTATTAGTGCAGCCACCGCCGCTATCAAATGCTTTGCCATCTATCGTCTCGCTGAATTCTTCAGACGTGTACCGGGCTGCGAACCCGGCCAGCGTTGCCAAATACACGCAGGTAACGCTCAATTTCAGATGCACTACCCGTCGCTTTTTCGGGATTGTCCGAGAGCTTTACGGCCGGGCGACCATCGACCGAAGTCACCTTGCAAACGATGGAGATCGGATCGAGATCGGCCGAGCCATCCGGCGCGCATCCTACGAAATCATTGGTCAGGTTGGTGCCCCAGCCGAAACTGATGCGGACGCGGCCGGCAAAATGACGGTAGGTTTCTTCGATCGATCCGACATCCATGCCGTCCGAAAACACCAACAGCTTCTCTCTAGGATCCCGGCCCTTTTGCTTCCACCACTTGATGATTTCTTCACCCGCCGCAACCGGGGGCGCGCTATCGGGCCGAAAGCCGGTCCAGTCCGCCAACCATTCGGGCGCGTCGCGCAGGAATGAATTGGTGCCGAAGGCGTCGGGTAGCGCGATCAAAAGATTGCCGCCATAGGTATGGCGCCACTGATCGAGAATACGGTACGGCGCCCAGCGCAATTCGGTATCGTCATTAGCGAGCGCCGCCGCGACCATCGGCAATTCGTGCGCGTTGGTCCCGATCGCTTCCAGATCGTTGTCCATCGCAAGCAGGACATTAGAGGTGCCTGTGAAAGACGACCCCAGACCTTCCTTGACCGCCTCGACGCACCAGCGCTGCCACAGGAAACCATGACGCCGACGCGTCCCGAAATCGGAAAGACGTAAACCGTCCAGCTTCCGGAGACGTTCGACCTTGGTCCAAAGCTTCGCCTTTGCCCGGGCATAGAGGACGTCGAGGGCAAATCGCCCTTGCCCCTTGGTCATCTGACGCGATCGTAGTTCGTTGAGAATCGCAAGCGCTGGAATTTCCCACATGGTGGTGTGAGTCCAGGGCCCGTGGAAGTGTAATTCGTACTGGCCGTCCACCTTATGCAGCTCATATTCGGGAAGGCGGAACGCGGCGAGCCAGTTGATGAAGTCGGGCGAGAACATCTGGGTCTTGCCGTAGAACGTATTGCCGGCAAGCCATATCAGCTCTTTCTTGGCAAATCGGATGGTACGGGCGTGATCGAGCTGCGCGCAGAGTTCGCCCTCGTCGATCACCTCGGCAAGACGTACATGGCGGCTGCGATTGATGACCGAAAAGGTGGTGCGTTGTTCGGGATAGAACTCCCGGATCATTTGCAACATCAGTAGCTTGTAGAAATCGGTATCCAGCAGGCTGCGCACGATCGGGTCGAGCCGCCAGCCGTGGTTGTAGGTCCGGGATGCGATGTCTGTGACTGCCATGGCGGAACTCTATCGTGCCGAGAGCCTCACAACCAGCCCGCCTGGGCGGGTTGCAGGTCAGCGCCAATCCCGTTGCGGTCATGGCTGACCGCTGCTTCCACCCACTCCAGGCGTGCCGTACGGCATCGGTAGCTTGATATTATTCTGAGGTCACGTCGTCCGCGTTACAGACCGATGGACCGCTGAGCGTCATCGATAGGGACGGCTCATGCTTCACCAGTAGCCGGAAGATCGCAAGACGCGTGGGTTGCGCGAGCGCGGCCGCGGCGAAGTCGGCACAGATCAAAGCCGAACCGGCCGGCCCACGGGGGTGTTGTCGGGCGTCAAATGCGGCGGGTCTGGCGATCGAATTTGCCTATCAGATGCGATGAGAACTCGATAATTGTCGAGTATCTGATTTGGTATGTCAAACGCTCTATCGAGTTGCAGCGGTTTCCATTCGATGCCCCCAGCTTGAGGAATATCGGAGTTTGATCGATGGTTGTTTGGTCTCCTTTTCGGTTCAACAGCGGACAAGAGATGGCAAATCGGTTTGTGATAGCTCCGCTAACAACCGATTCTTCCCATGAAGATGGGACGGCTACCGAAAGCGAGCTCGAATTTGTCAGACGACGTGCTGCCAGCGGATTTGGAGCTACCATTTCTTCCGCCGCCTACGTTGAGCAAGGCGGGCGCTCCTGGCAAGGAATAGGTGCGGCACATGATAGACACTTGTCCAGTCTCCGCCGGCTCGCTGAGGCGATGCGTGTTGCCGGAGGTCTTGCGATCCTCCAAATATATGACGGTGGCCGCATCGCAAAGCTCGAGTTGACAGGTGAGCGATGTCTGCGTGCTCCCTCTGCGATTGCATCGTTGCGTCCCGGAGCAAAGACGCCAAGGGCGATGACCGCCGATGAGGTTGCAATACTGATTGCAAACTTTCGAGAGGCGGCTTCCCTTGCCCGAAAAGCTGGTTTCGATGGCGTTGAGATCCATGGAGCTAACCACTACGCGGTTCATCAGTTTTTTTCACCTCGGGCCAATCATCGCATTGATAATTGGGGAGGCACGCTCTCAAAACGTATGAACTTTCCCCTTGCTGTCGCGCAGGCCGTTCGCGAGGCACTCGGTCCAAAATTGATCGCAGGGTTTCGCATTACGCCATTTGAGTCCGAGCCGGGCGGTTATACTCTTGAGGACGCCAAGCTGCTTTGTGACGAACTTGCCAAGTTGAATCTCGACTACATCTCCGTTTCGCTCGATGATTATCGGATGAGCCGGCCTGTGGGAGAGACCCGTGTTTATGATCGTCCGGTCGAGAAGAGTTATACCCCGACAGAGAGTCCCATCGCGAAATTTGCCCGTGTTATAGCGGGCCGCAGTGCGGTCATGGCAAGCGGTGGGATCAAAACGTGCATGGATGCTGAGGGGGCGATCAAAATGGGAGCTGATCTGGTTGCCGTAGGACGTGCCGTGGTGGTTGATCCAGAGTGGCTATCCAAAGTCCGAAGCAAGAGTGAGGCATCGATCCTTGCGGGACTGCCGAAGGATGAACTCGAGATAGCCAAAGCGTTAAGCATTCCTCCGCGGATGGTCGAATACCTGTTGAGCCGTCCAGGTTGGATCCCTCGCCTTTAGACCTCGGCCCGCTCGGACGCCGCTTTGACCGTGCGACGGGCCGGCTGCTTTCAGTTCTCCTCTTCTGCGCCGCCATCGACATGGCCGATCAAGGCGCCGCAGCAATACCAATCGTCAATCTCTCGATCGCGGTCCGGTGCGCTACCAATTCGTGGGTAAGTCTTCGATCAACTACAATCTGGTTTACGAGCTGATTACCACGGCCACGGCGTCGCTGATGGTATGAACTGCATCGACCGACAAAGAAAATTTATCGAACGAAACGTTCGCTTTCGTGAATGAGCGTTGTCTAGCTTCGCAAACTGGTTTGCTTTGCGGCTGCCGGCGCATGAATTTGCACCGTGGTTTGATTTATAATATCTAACGATTGCTAGCCTTCGTTCTGTCGGCTATCGTGATCAGCAAAACTAGAACATATCGGGGAAAGCGTCGGGCAATGTTCACCAGCAATCCGTTTGCCGAACTTTCAGCTTCCGTGCCACCGACCGTCATGCAGACATACGTCGTCGTCATGGCCCTCTTGGTCGTGGGTGGCACGCTCGTCGATATCGTGCATAAGAAGAGCGCCCGGTACTTCTTCGACAACTGGCGCGATGCAAAGAAGAAGGCGAAGCAGCAAGTCGGCGGTGGAGAGATGATTTCGATCGCGGCGCAGACCGCCGTGGTTGACGTCGCATTGTCCGGGGAATTCTGCAACATGCGGCGCCGGCTCGCCCATCTCCTGGGGATGTATGGCTTTATTATCTACGTCGTTGCCACGGCGATCATGGTCTTCGCCTATCCGACGCCCGCCACACCCACGCCTCATGTGCTGGCGGTCCTTTGGTACGTCGGCGCGTTGATGGTCTGCCTCGGCGGCTACTGGTTCTGGTTCTTCATCCGCGTCGACGTCGCCGCAGAGGGAAAGTCGCCGTTCCGTCTCATGCGCGCGGATTTGTTCATCGTCACGCTGGTCCTGAGCGCGACCTTCGGCCTGATCTGGGCCTGGCTGCAGACCGCAGGCAATACCGGCTGGGCCTGGGTATTCCTCGGCCTTTACCTCATCTTCACGACGGTGCTGTTCGGATCGATTCCGTGGTCGAAGTTTTCGCACATGTTCTTCAAGCCGGCCGCGGCTTTCGAAAAAAGAGTATCCGAGGCCAATGGCTCAGCCAGGAACTTGCCGACGCTGACCCGCGACGATCCCGAGCAACAGAAACGGCATTCCATGGAGCTGTTGCAAAAAGCTCCCATGCAAATGGGACTTGGCATCAAGCGCGAAGCGCCACGCCACTATTAGAAGGCAGCTCGCAAGGTCTGCTGAAACAGCTAGGAGCCGACTAATGCCAACCTTCGTCTATATGACAAGTTGCGACGGATGCGGACACTGCGTCGACATCTGTCCCTCGGACATCATGCACATCGATCCGACTTATCGTCGCGCTTACAACATCGAGCCGAGCATGTGCTGGGAGTGCTACGCCTGCGTCAAGGCTTGTCCGCAGCATGCGATCGACGTGCGCGGGTATGCCGACTTCGCCCCGCTGGGCCACAGCGTTCGCGTCGACCGGGACGAAGAGAAAGGCACGATCGCCTGGAAGATAAAATATCGGAACGGCACGGAAAAGAACTTCCTGTCGCCGATCACGACCAAGCCGTGGGGGACGGCAATCCCAAAGCTCGCCGAAGTACCTGCGCCCTCCAAGGAAATGCGCGACAGCCAGCACCTTTACAATGAACCAAAGTGGCTTCGCATGGACGACGGCGATCTGCATACTCTTCAGTCGGCCGGTCTCAAGCTGAAGAAAGGCGTGTATTACTGATGGCCTACAAGACGATCGTCGAAGACAACATCGATATTCTGGTCGTGGGCGCGGGTCTCGGCGGCACCGGCGCTGCTTGGGAGGCGCGCTTCTGGGGGCAGAACAAGAAGATCGTTATTGCCGAGAAGGCGAATATCGATCGCTCCGGAGCGGTCGCCCAGGGCCTGTACGCCATCAACTGCTACATGGGGACCCGGTGGGGGGAAAATAAACCGGAGGACCATGTCCGCTACGCTCGTATCGACCTGATGGGGCTGGTGCGCGAGGATCTCCTGTTCGACATGGCCCGTCACGTGGACTCCACGGTGCACCAGTTCGAAGAGTGGGGTCTGCCCATCATGAAGGACCCGAAAACCGGGCGCTATCTGCGTGAGGGACGATGGCAGATCATGATTCATGGCGAGTCCTACAAGCCCATCGTGGCCGAGGCCGCCAAGAAATCCGCGGACAAGGTGTTCAATCGGATCTGCGTCACTCACCTGCTGATGGATGCCACCAAGGAGAACCGGGTCGCCGGTGCCGTCGGCTTCAATGTACGCACAGGCAACTATCACGTTTTCAAGTCCAAAACCGTGATCTGCGGCGCAGGCGGCGCTTCCAATATCTTCAAGCCACGCTCGGTGGGTGAAGGTTCCGGACGCACGTGGTATGCGCCCTGGTCTTCTGCATCCGCCTACGGGCTCATGATCGAAGCCGGCGCCAAGATGACGCAGATGGAAAACCGCATCGTCCTCGCACGTTTCAAGGACGGTTACGGCCCCGTCGGCGCCTATTTCCTGCACCTGAAAACCTACACGCAGAACTGTCTGGGCGAAGAATATGAATCCAAATGGTTCCCCGAACTTCAGAAGATGGTCGGAAAGGAATACCTGGATCCGGAAGTTTCCCATTTGACACACAGGCCGATCCCGACCTGCCTGCGCAACCATTGCATCATCAGTGAAGTGAACGCAGGCCGCGGTCCCATTCACATGGTGACCATGAAGGCCTTCCAGGATCCTCATCTGGAAGAGGTCGGCTGGGAAAACTTCCTCGGCATGACCATCGGACAGGCGGTCCTCTGGGCTGCCACCGACGTCGACCCCAAGAACGAGAACCCCGAGCTGACGACGTCCGAGCCTTACGTCATGGGCTCGCATGCGACTTGCTCCGGCGCCTGGTGCTCAGGCCCCGAGGACGTTTCTCCGCCCGAGTATTTCTGGGGCTATAACCGCATGACGACGATCGAAGGTCTGTTCGGCGCCGGCGACGCCGTCGGCGGCACGCCGCATGCCTTCTCCTCCGGTTCGTTCACCGAGGGGCGTCTCGCCGCGAAGGCTGCCTGTAAATATATCGACGACGGCAAGGCCGAAGGCATCGTCGTGTCCGACGAACAGATCGCCCGCCGCGGGAAGGAAATCTACAAGCCGCTCGAACACTACAAGATCTACCGCAACGAGATCGTCGCCGGCGACGTCAACCCGCACTACATCAATCCCAAGCAGGGCCTGGACCGTCTGCAGAAGCTCATGGACGAGTATTGCGGCGGGGTGACGGTCAGCTACATGACCAACGACAAGCTCCTGAACATCGCGCTCAAGAAGCTCAAGGTCATGGAGGAAGACCTCGAGAGTTTGGCTGCAAAAGATATTCACGAGTTGCTCCGCGCGTGGGAGCTGAAACATCGGCATCGCGCCGCGGAGTGCGTCACACAGCACACGCTGTTCCGCAAGGAGACCCGCTGGCCGGGTTACTACTATCGCGGCGACGCCATGAAAGTGGACGACGCGAACTGGCATGTGCTGACCGTGTCGCGCCGCGATCCGAAGTCCGGTGAATACACCATGGAGAAGGCGCCCTGTTATCACCTCGTCGGGGCGGACGAGTAACATTGCTGCGGGTGGCCGATCGCGTTGAATGCCCGCCTGGATGCAAAAAAGGACCAACATGCCGCTTTCCATGCACGCCACAAATCCGGTCCTTCATGGTCCCGGAGAACCGCGCTTGAATATCGTTGAAAAGACCGACGAGGAAATACGGGCCGCAGCCGAGCCCCTTTGGCGCGATCTCGTCAAGAATTCGAATGATGGCAAGTATGGAGAGTTCGTCAAGGATTTCTCCGTTTCCATGGCGCTTGCCATGAATCAAGTTGAGGCTGGCCACCAGTTCGTAAACAGCGAACTGACCAGAAACCTGTCTGAACACGTCGACTATCTCGGCATTATCCGCAGGGGCGAACACGTGACGGTTCTTTATCGGCAACGGAGCACCAAGAAAGCGGGCGAATGGCTTGGCAGACTTGTCCTCGGCTATGAAGATGAAAAGGTCAGGATTTTCGGTGCGTCCATCTTCTAAACGGCTCGTATTCGACATGCGTGAAACCATTCACGACGGAAAATATGTCGAGCTCACCTACAAGGTGAGCGACAAGAAATCCGGGGATGTTCTCACCACGGTCGAATTTCCGCTGGGCTATGTTCACGGACATAACGAAATTCTGGCACCCTTCGTCCACGCCGTACTGGAGGGCAGATCCGCGGGCGAGATCGTCGAAGTACCGATCGACGGCAATCGGATCTTCGGCGCCAGAGATGAGTCGCTGGTTTTCACGGATCACATCGAGAACGTACCCGAGGAATACCGGAAGGTAGGCACTTCTATCCTCATGGAAAATGACAAGGGGCAGGCACGCAGCTTTCTCGTGACAAGGATCGACGACAAGACACTGACGATCGACGGCAACAATCCGCTTTGCGGCAGAGAGGTCGTCTTTACGCTTGAGATCGTGACTGTGCGCGAGCCAACCGACGAAGAAGCGAGAGCGGGCGGAGCGATCGGCGCACAGGCGGCGATCGACCCGTCGATCATGCGACCTGTTTGAATGGCGATCCCGGTTTCAACGCAAAAGGTGACACATGAGCGAGCAAAAGCCGATCACTAAAGTTCCTGACGGCCATGCGCGCTTTCTGACGACGCGTCAGAAAGAGGCAAACGAAAAGGGGTTTGTTGGTTTCGAAACCGTCTGGGAATCGTTCCAGACGGAAGCCGAATACAAAACCCCGAAACGGCCGTAGGCGTTTACCGTCGCATGGATTGAGCCGGATCGCGCAGGCGTCTTCCAGATCCTGCATGCTCGGGGCCTTTCTTGCCGATTGATTTCAGGAAGGACTTGCAATGCCGCAACTCGTAGCGCCGCACGGCTCGGAGACAGTCAAGCCACTGCTGCTGCCCGAGTCGGAGCGGGCCGAGGAGCGCAAGCGCGCGGAGAGACTTAGGAAGGTTCCTCTCGACTCACGTGCGGTGTCCGACGTGTTCATGCTGGCTATGGGCGCCTATACCCCGCTCGATGGGTTCATGGGGAATGACGACTGGCGCGGTTCGTGCCTGGACATGAAGTTGACCAGCGGCCTCTTCTGGCCGATCCCGATCACACTTCCCATAAACAAAGACCTTGCCAATAGCATCCATGCCGAAGAGGAGGTCGCGCTCGTCGACGCGGAGACCGGCGAAATACTCGCCGTCATGGAGGTTCGCGAGAAATATTCAATCGACAAGCAACTCGAGGCCGAGCACGTCTATCGCACCGCCGATCCGAAGCATCCAGGCGTGGCGAAGGTACTGGGTCAGGGGGATATCAATCTGGCCGGGCCCGTCCGGGTGCTGAGCGAAGGCGAATATCCTGCCAAATACCCCGACCTCTATATCCGTCCTGCCGCGTCGCGGGCCATGTTTCTTGAGAGGGGCTGGTCGAATGTCGCTGCCTTCCAAACCCGAAATCCCATGCACCGCAGCCACGAGCACCTGGTGAAAATCGCGGTGGAGGTATCAGACGGTGTTTTCATCCATCAGGTGCTTGGGAAATTGAAAGCAGGTGACATTCCAGCCGATGTTCGCACCCGCGCGATCCAGGCGATGATCGATAACTACTTCCGCCCGGGGACGGTCATTCAGGCGGGCTATCCGATCGAGATGCGCTACGCCGGCCCGCGCGAGGCACTGCTGCACGCCTTGATTCGGCAGAACTTCGGCTGCTCGCACCTCATCGTCGGGCGCGACCATGCCGGCGTCGGCGACTACTACGGTCCATTCGATGCGCATCACATCTTCGACCAACTGTGGCCCGGCGCGCTGCTGACCAAGCCGTTGAAGATCGATGTCACGTTTTACTGCCGGAAGTGCTACGGAATGGCGACGGCGAAGACCTGTCCGCACGATCCGAAGGAACACATTTCGATCTCCGGCACGCAGCAGCGCGCAATGCTTTCGAGCAATGCGGACATACCTCCCGAGTTCAGCCGGCCGGAGGTGGTGGCGATCCTCAAGGAGTATTACGCAGGTCTGCGATCGGCAGGCCTGGGTCGGGCATCATGATCATTGCGCAAATCTCAGATACCCATATCGCCCTGGACACGCCGGATACCGATCAGAGAATTCTGGATTTCGAGCGCACGATTGCGGACATCAACGCGCTCGACCCGGCCCCCGATGTGATCGTTCACACCGGCGATATCGTTCATAACGGACGGCAAGACGAATACGCGCAGGCGGTGGCTATCCTCGCGAAGGCGCGTGTGCCGGTATATGTTCTGGCCGGCAATAAGGATAACAGGACGAATTTGCGCGAGGCCTTTTCGGCACACCAATATCTCGCGCCTTATTCCGACTTTATCGACTACGCGATTGACGACTACCCGGTAAGACTGATTGCGCTGGATACCCTGAGCTCAGGCAGCAATAAGGGCGACTTTTGCGCCGGGCGGGTCAGACGCTTGATTGACCTGATCGATGCCGAGACCACCAAGCCTATTGCGGTTTTCACGCACCATCCACCGTTTGAGGTTACGGTGGGGCCGGACCTGGTTCACTTCGAAACACCGGAGATCATGTCGAGACTGCGCCGGGCATTGCAGCACTCCGGGCGGGTCGTCGCCGTTTTCAGCGGCCATGTTCATCGCGCTGCTGCGGGTCATGTCGGGAGCATCCCGGCGACAGTGATGCCGTGCATCGCGACCACACTGCGCAAAGGTGAGTATCCGGCTCAAATGAAGACACGTCCGGTCTATCAGGTCCACCGGTTTGATCCGGTTTGGGGCTTTGCCACCGAAACACGAATTGTCGGAACAGGACCATCGGCGGCACCGACATGCGATTCCTTCCTGCCTCGGCGAGAAACGGCTCTGCATCAACAGGGCGGGTAGTGAACGCCTGGCCATTGCCGATGGCGGTTGGAGAAGGTGATCAGGTTATCGTCGCCCGCATGCACGCCGAATATACTTGAAGCTTGAATCATCGCTGGCAGCAGAACACCTGTGGCAGCAATGCGCTCACCAATCGCTCCGGAGGCCATTCATTTTATTTTGAGGGGCGAGCAGCCCGAGACTCAGCAAATTTAGTGATAATCTTCAGGAACGCCTGGCCTGCTTTGGACTGATACCGATCGCGATGATGTAGGACAAGGAAAGGGCGAGTCGGCAATTCGAATGCCATCGCGACGAGCGTGCCGGCGCGGAGCGCAGCCTCCACCACGAGTTCTGAGATCGCGGTTACGCCGGCGCCTGCCTCTACGGCGGCGCGCACCGCCTCGTTCGTCGGCAGTTCGAGAACTATCTTCAGCACCTCCGGCGCCACGCCCCTGCCGGACAGTGCCGCTTCGAACTCCGAGCGCGTGCCCGAGCCCGGTTCGCGCAGCACCCAATCGCCCTCGACAAGGTCTCGCTCGGTCAGGCGCTTTTTATGCGCCCAGGGATGGCCGGCGCCGACCACGATGGTCAGCCGGTCCTGATCGATCGTGCTTTGCTGGAGCGCGGGATCCTCGACGCGGCCTTCGACGAAGCCGAGTTCGGCAGTGCCGTCGATCACGGCCTTGGCGGTTTGCGCGGTATTGCCGACCGCGAGCTTGACCTCGATTTGCGGATAAGCGCGGCGGAAGGCGACCAGCCGCGGCGACAGCCAATAGCTTGCGATCGTCTGGCTGGCATGGACGCTGAGCGTGCCACGCTTGAGACCGCTCATTTCGGACAGCGCGAGCTCGGCAGCGGTCGCGCGGGCGAGAACCGCGCGGGCTTCGCCCAGGAACAGCCGACCTGCCTCGTTCAATTCGATGCGACGGCCGATCCGATCAAACAGCGCAACGCAGTAGCGGCTTTCGAGCGCGGCAATGGAAGCGCTGACGGCCGACTGGGTTAACCGCAGCGCTTCGGCGGCGCGGGTGACGTGATCGCATTCGGCGACCGCGACAAAGATACGGAGCTGCTCAAGCGTCATGCTTCAAGAATAGGCGGTAAGCTTCACCAGCACGAGCGCAAAATGAAGACGAAGAACCGGGCCGACGCGGCCAGCAGCAGAGGCTTCAGGCCTTCGGCCCTGAGCTTCCGGAAGTCCGTCTTGATACCCATGGCGGTCAGCGCCATGGAGAGCAGGTAAGGTCGTGCCAAGGGCGATCCAGGCCGTCGGGGCCGACCGGGATGGTGCCGACGCTGTTGAGGATCACCACGGCGATGAAGCCGAGCACGAACCAAGGCATGGACGGCGCGGCGAGCCATTCGGTGAAGGCGACGGTCGAAACCAACGTTGCCTCGATGACACCGAGGCGAGGCCGACCTGCATGACCTGCGAGGCCATCACCTGCCAGAGCAAAATGATGCCGAGCCGCAGAAGTTAGCTGCACTGCAACATACGGGCAGCTAGGCCCGTTGTTTTGGCGGCAATTCTTGCTACACTAGCGGCTTGCAGGCAACGCGCCGGAGTGCCGGAGTCAGAGCCAAAATGTCGACCGAGAAATTCGAACCCTATGGCGAAGCTTTACCCGATGCCGGATCAGGCACGCGCGAGCAGCCCAAAGCGTCGGCTGTCTTAAGTGCCGTCGGTCAGTACGGTTTTTGGCTCCTTGTTGTTGTTATCGTCCTCACCAGGATCGCGTATTTTTCGCCGGTCTCGTCGTTTGCTACCGACGCCTCGTTGGCTTTGACACACGGCACGCAACGATAAGCGCCCGGTCTATCTCTTCATCGGCAAATTCGGGCTCGCATTCGCCGCTTTGCGTGAAGGCGATGGTTGTTTCCGCGGAGGCTCGGATCCCAGAGGCGGCGGCGGCATTGCGCTCGCCTGAGAAGCTGGATTTGCAATCAGGATAAACTTCTGGGCGCCAGCATGATGCCACCCGGCTCGCGGCCATCCTTCTCGTCCTATCGTCGCTGATATCCGGGCTACGCTCGCTTTTCCTGATTCCCGGCAATGCTATTGGCCTGCTGCAAAAACCAGCGAGGGTTCTCACCCTTGGCGGTTTGCGCGGTATTGCCGACCGCGAGCTTAACCTCGATCTGAAACCCGCGAATCACTATCAAAGCTTTGCCAAGCCCTATTCGTTTGAAATTTAGCATCGTCGAAACTCGCGGCGCGCCCGACAAAGCATGATCTTCGAGAAGGCAGGCAGCCGACGGTATGCCGCTTTCCGTTCCAACAAGGTCCCGGAAACGTCATTGGCGCGTGTTTACTATGGGTATACAAAGTTTCGTACGTGTGTATAAATAAACGCCGTTATCTTTCGGTGCACCAATGACGAACAGCGCAGTTGAACCAGAGGGATTAGCTGCTGGGGCGCAGGGGTTGCGCGGAAAGGGCGATATCACGGATACGGTCAAGAAGTACGAGTGCGCGTTGGGCCATTTCCTCTCCTCCTTCAGCACTGCCGCGCACGTAAAGCGCGCGCGAGGCCTCGATTTCTTCGAGAGCTTCGACCAGTTCTGGTGTCACCAATGTTATTCGCAGCCGCTCGGCCTTCGTCAGGAATTCGGCATGCATTACGTCCTGATCGGAGGGCAGCAGTCCGTAGGCATGGAGTGCCAAATTAAACCAATGACTGCCGGCCAGCATCGCGCCTTCTATTACTGCTTCATAATCGCTGGGCGAGCATTTCCCGAGCGACCGGAAAATGCGTTCTGCTTTTTTCTGATGCAGTTTGGGCTTGATGGCAATTCCTCACTCAGGAACGTCGCAAAATGTTGAATGCTCGCGAAATCCGCATGGATCGGACAACTTCCATTGCAAATTGTCAACAAGCTGCATTGATTCAGGCGAACTCGGTTGGGGAGTCGAAACAATTCCAGGCGACCGAGTGGAGACAGCTATGACGATTGCCAAATCCAAGGACCTTGTCAGCCTGGACATGATCCGAAGGCTGATCGAAATGCCGACGGTCAGCCGCGATTCCAACTTGGACCTGATCGAGTATGTACAAAGCTACCTCCGAGGGTTGGGCATCGACAGCATTCTTTTCTTTAATGACGATAAAAAGAAGGCGAGCTTGTTTGCAACCATAGGCCCCAAGGATCGGGCAGGTATCATGCT
Organism: uncultured Alphaproteobacteria bacterium; assembly: GCA_963774685.1. Classification (GTDB taxonomy): domain Bacteria; phylum Pseudomonadota; class Alphaproteobacteria; order Rhizobiales; family Xanthobacteraceae; genus Bradyrhizobium. The sequence goes on from CAVZFU010000002.1 coordinate 72,900, forward strand.
TGCTGGCCATACCGACGTGGTACCGGTGGACGGTCAAACATGGACGGTCGATCCTTGGAAGCTGACGGAAAAGGACGGCAAGCTTTTCGGCCGTGGTGTTTGCGATATGAAGGGCTTCGTTGCCGTGGCTCTTGCCTTCGCGCCAGAGTTTTTGCGCCGCAACCCGAAGATCCCCATCCACTACGGCTTCACTTTCGACGAGGAGGTCAGCCGTGTCGGTATCACCAAGATTGTCGATGGACTCACGAACCACGTCCTGCGTCCGGCTATGTGCATTGTGGGAGAGCCATCAGAGATGAAGGTCATCGTCGCGCACAAGGGCAAGAAAAGCCTGCGTTGCCTCGTGCGCGGCTTCGAGGCGCACTCCTCGATCGCTCCCTTCGGGGTGAACGCGATCGAATACGCCAGCGAGATGATCACCCACATCATTGGTCTACAACGCAAGTACACGGCTGCCGGGCCCCGCGACGAAGAGTATGACGTCCCTTTCACCACATTCAGTGTCGGCGTGGTGCAGGGCGGTACCGCGCTCAATATCGTTGCGAAGGACTGTGTGTTCCAATTCGAATTTCGCCATCTGCCACAAGTCGACCCCGATCAGCTCTATGCGGAGATCCAGGCATACGCCAAGCAGACGCTGGAGCCGCGCATGCATGCAGTGAATGCGGCCACCGGCTTCACGTTCGAGGAGATGTCTTCTTTTCCTGCCCTCGACACTGCGCCCGACGCGGAGGTAGTGCGCGTCGCCAAAGCGCTCGCACGCCAAAACGAACATTACAAAGTCGCCTTTGGTACTGAGGCGAGCGTAATCGCGGAGCGAGGCCGTATCCCGAGCGTCGTCTGCGGCCCAGGGAGCATCGAGCAGGCACACAAGCCGGACGAGTTCACGACGATCGATCAGTTCATGCTATGTGAGGAGTTCATGTATCGCCTTGCAGACTACGTCGAGGGAACGCCGAGCTGACAACGTAATAATCGCGAGACGGTAAGAGAATGACCTGGCGAATCGGCGTCGATATCGGCGGCACCTTTACTGACTTTGCCGTATTGAACACGGCGAGTGGTCGGATTTGGGTCCACAAACAGCTCACCACACCGAGTGACCCAGCAGCGGCTGTCCTCGAATGCATTCCCACTCTCCTCGCCAAGGCTGGTGCGGCGATCGAGGAGGTAGCTGCAATAGTCCACGGGACCACGTTAGTAACTAACTCGGTAATCGAGCGTAAAGGCGCCCGTGTCGGCATGTTAGTCACAGCCGGCTTTAGCGATGTGCTCGATATAGGACGCGAGCTGCGCTACGACATGTTCGATCTCCGTCAGCGCTTTCCGGATCCCCTGGTGCCGCGTCGACTTCGCGTAGAAGTGCAGGAGCGGGTCCGCTATGACGGAACGGTCGAAACGTCGCTCGATCCGGTCGCCGTTCGAGCCGCGATCGCCGAATTGGTTGACCGGCACCGCATCGAGGCCCTTGCCGTCTGCCTTTTGCACTCCTACTCGAATCCGACACACGAGCAGACTATTGCAGCGCTTGTCGCTGCCGACTTCCCGAACCTGCCGGTCTCGACATCGGCAGACGTGTGGCCGCAAATTCGCGAGTTCGAACGCTGGACTACCACCACGGTGAACGCCTACACCCAGCCGATGGTCGGCCGTTATCTAGGCCGGCTGGAGGAAGGTCTCGTCCGGCTCGGATTCAAAGGACAACTCTACGTAATGACGTCGAGCGGCGGCACGGTGTTGCCATCGGTTGCCCGCCGCTATCCGGTGCGCCTGCTGGAATCGGGACCAGCAGCCGGGGCGCTCATGGCCGCGGCCGTTGGCCGACGGCTCGGTGCACGCGATCTACTCGCCTTCGACATGGGCGGCACCACCGCCAAAGGCTGCATAATCTCCGGCGGCGAGCCGCTCCGGCGCTACGAGTTCGAAGTCGCCCGCCTGCACGAGTTTAAGCGCGGCAGCGGGTTGATGCTGAGAATACCAGTGATCGACATGATCGAAATTGGTGCCGGTGGCGGCGGCATCGCTGAGAAGGATTCACTCGGTGTACTGCGGGTCGGGCCAGAAAGTGCAGGCGCCGACCCCGGGCCGGCCTGCTACGGACGTGGCGGCACCCGTCCGACACTCACCGATGCCAATCTGGTGCTCGGCCTGTACGATTCGGAACGCTTTCTGGGAGGGCGTATGCGGCTCGACATTGACGCCGCACAAACTGCAATTACCGCCGGTGTCGCCGCACCCCTTGGTCTCGATCTCGAGAGGGCGGCTAGTGGCATCCACGAAATCATCAATGAAGATGTCGCCCGGGCTTTCCGCGTTCACGCATCCGAGCGCGGTGTCGACTACCGTAACTGCACGATGATTGCCTTCGGCGGCTCGGGACCGGCTCACGCTGTTCGCATCGCGCGAAAGCTGCGCATTGGGCGTGTGGTACTCGCCCGCGGTGCCGGCGTTTTCTCCGCGTTAGGCCTGCTTGCGAGCCCGGTCGTTTTCGAAATGATTCGCTCGCGACCAATTCCGTTGGCCGACATTCAGGGCGACTGGTGGCACACTCATTTTGCGCAGTTAATTGCTGCAGCAACAGCGCCGCTTCGCGAGGCTGGCGTGGCAGCCAACGCGATCCGGCTCCGCTGTCGTCTAGACATGCGCTATATCGGTCAAGGGCATGAGGTCGAGGTCGTGCTACCGGATGACGCAGCACGTTTCGACGCCTTTGCCCTGCAAGAGCTATTCGAAGCGCGGTATGCCGCGATCTACGCCCATACCCTGCATGGAACCCCGGTGCAGATCATGACCTGGAAAGTCGAAGCGGTCGGTCCAGATCCGCTTGGCGGACTGGCGCTTCGAATCGAAGACGACACGGCGAAGCGGCCCGCGCGACGCGGTAGTCGCACCGCCTATGTGGATGACGCCGGCGTCATCGACTGTCCAGTTTACGATCGGACCGTCCTTGCCCGAGGCGATCGGATCGAGGGCCCAGCGCTGATCGAGGAACCGGAGTCGACCTGCGTTATCGGTCCCGGAGACGTCGCCCGCATCGACGCTGATGAGAATTTAGTGGTGGACCTGGCGCTCAGCGCAAGGGCGGCCGCACCCGAAGCCGCGGGATCTGTAATATGAATATTCCTGCCGCGTTTGACGCCATCAGTCTTGGCATCCTTTGGGACCGCTTGATCTCTATTACCGACGACGGCGTTTCAACACTGGTGCGTACCGCGTTTTCGACGGTGGTTCGCGAAGGTTATGACCTCTCCGTATTGCTGCTCGACGCCGACGGCGCACTCCTCGCCCAGGGTACGCAGAGTATCCCGTCCTTCACCGGCTCAGCCCCAGCCACTCTCCGACATATGCTGCGTCGCTTCCCCCCTGCAACGCTACGTTCAGGGGACGTGATCGTCACTAACGATCCGTGGATGGGAACCGGCCACCTCTACGACATTAACGTTATGCGACCGATCTTCCGCGCAGGGCAAATCGTCGCCTATGGACTCTCGATTACCCATCTACCCGATGTGGGCGGGTTAGGCTTCGGCAGCGATGCGACGGAAGTCTACCAGGAAGGTCTGCGTCTACCCGTTTGCAAGCTGGTGCATGAGGGTCGGCACGACGATTTCATCTTTGAGTTGATTGCAAGCAATGTGCGGGTGCCGGAGCAAGTGGTCGGTGATGTGCTGGCAAACATCTCCTGCACCGCGGTCGTCGAGCGTCAACTCTGCGAGTTCATGGACGAGTATGGTCTGGCCGAGCTCGGTCCTCTCTCGCGCCAAATCCAGGCCGTGACAGAGGCTGCCATGCGCGCCCGCATTCGCACCATGCGCCCCGGCACGTACCATGACACCATGACAATCGAAGGGGTCGAGGCTCCGATCCATCTTGCCTGTACTGCGACGGTGGAGGGCGATGCCGTCACCCTTGACTTTGCCGGCAGTCAAGCCTGCGTTCCGTTCGGAGTAAACGTCCCCTTCTGTTTTACCAATGGCTATGCGATCTATGCCGTGAAGTGCTTGTTGGCGGCGCCAATCCCGAATAATGAGGGTGCTGTACGCACCGTGACCGTCTCAGCGCCTGCGGGCTGTATCCTGAATGCCGTGCACCCCGCTGCGACCGCCGCCCGTCACAGCGTTGGCTGGTTCGTCGTGCCGCTTGTCTTTCGCACGCTCGCGGCGGCCTCGCCGGAGACGGTGCAGGCGGGAAGCGGAATGGTCAACATGGTCAATTTTCGCGGCACGCACCGAGACGGCCGAGCGATCGCCACGCTCCACTTCGCGTCGGGCGGATACGGCGCCGTGCAGGGTCTCGACGGTCTGCCAACCATCTCGACGCCTTCCAGCAACGCTGGAATACCGATCGAAGTATGGGAGAACGAGACCAGCCTTACGGTAACTGAGAAGCGGCTCGTGCCGAATTCCGGAGGAGCTGGAGCTTTTCGCGGTGGGCTCGGCCAGCGTGTCACCATGCGCAACGACACGAATGCGCCGGTAATGATTGATGTGATGAGTTGCCGCACTGACTATCCGGCAGAGGGAACCGCCGGCGGTAGCGCGGGCGGCCTTCGGCAGACTCTGATCAACGACCGCCTGATACCGCGCAACGGTCGCTTTGTCCTGGCACCGGGTGACTATCTCACCCGTATCGAGGCTGGAGGTGGAGGATTCGGCGATCCACGCCGAACGCGACCGCAACGCGCTCGCGGCCGATCTCCGCGAGGGCTACGTCACGCCCGCTGCAGCGGCGCGAGAATATGGTATCGCGGTTCCGCAGGTAGCCTTGGAACGGTCAGAGGAGTAGGCCGGGCTATCACGTAACAGGCGGTAGCTGGTGCAGAATCAAACATATTAAGGTCTTGGATGCCAATGCAACAAACTAATTACGACGTCATCGTTGTGGGTGGAGGCACCGCGGGGTCAATTGCAGCGATAGCGGCTGCTCGTTGCGGTGTGCGCACGTGTCTTGTTGAAAAATCCGGGCATCTTGGCGGGACCTGTTTCGAGCTCGCGAATGTGACACCTTTTCATAACAGCCGTGGCGAACAGATTGTGCGAGGCTTGCCACAGGAGCTCATCGAACGAATCATCAGACGAGGAGGCGCCCGCGAGGGAGGACATCTTCCCAACCCGACGGGCATCGGCGGGTCATTTACGCCGGTAGATCCCGACGCCATGAAGCAGGTACTATTCGAGATGACAGCCGACGCCGGGGTTGATCTCTGGCTGCATTCCCTGCTTGTCGATACTATCGTAGACAATGACAGGCTCGTAGGGATTCGAGTTTATAATAAGTCCGGATATCAAGATCTGCAGGCGAAAATCATAATCGATGCCACGGGCGACGCAGATGTTGCGGCACGCGGCGGCGCGTCCTTCGTGCAGGATATCCCCGAGGCTTCACTGAACGCTACGCTTCTGTTCCGTGTTGCAGGTGTTGATACCGATCATTTCATAGCCGATGTCCGAAAAGCGCCGCAGACGATCGTGCTGTTGGCTGATCCTTATCTGCGCGATGTCAAGAAACTCGACCCTTCCAGCGTGTTGCGCGATGTAAAAGATATCTATGATTGTCCGTACATTTACCTCACCAACCTTGTGCGCGACTTCATTCCAAAACGTGACTGGGCGGAATGGGAAATTACGGACGAAAACAAGGGCAACTGGGGACGGCTGAGCCCATTCGGCAGCCGCTTCAGCATCATGCCGTTACCGCACCGCCGTGATATCGTCACCCTTAATGTCACCAGCATCACTTTCGATGCAACGAACGGCGCCGAGCTGAGCAAAGCCGAGATTGAAGGACAGCGGCAGTTACATCTTGCTCTTGAAGTATTGCGCCGTTACATCCCCGGCTTTCGGGACTGCTTTCTACACTCAGTGGCGCCAGCGGTATCGATTCGTGCTTCCCGCCGGATTGCAGGCGAGTACGAGCTGACCCGCGCCGACGTCGAAGGCCAAGCACGATTCCCCGATGCAATTGCGCGCGGCGCATACCCAATGAGTGTGCAGTCTTCCAGTCAACCGAATGTGCGACACCATCTCTTTGTTCGGGACGGCGGCGACTACGATATTCCTTATCGGTCTCTGATACCGAAGAAGATCGACGGGCTGCTGGTAGCTGGCCGCTGCCTGTCCGCAACACGCGAGGCGGCGGGCTCCGTCCGCATGGGTGCGCAATGCATGGCTAGCGGACATGCCGCGGGAGTTGCGTCTTTCCTGGCCATCGATAACGGGGTAGGCCCGCGGGCCGTGCCTATCGCAAGTTTGCGCCAAGCTCTGCAGAAGCAATTTGCGATTGTTTAATTCAGAAGAATTGCGAGCTAACCTTATGCTGAGCCACGGGCATGGCGCGCCGGTTTCGCAGCAAGATCGACAAGGGCTTCATCGCCGCCGGGCAGAGCAAGAACAGGCGGACGTGGCGCTGGCATGTCGACGCCAGGTCTCTTTTTCTTGCAAAGAAAACAATATTCCTCTACAATGAGCGCTCTTGAAGCGTTTCCGAAACGCAAAAAGAGGAGTCCCTGACAATGCGAACACTCCATCGACGTGCACTGCTCGAAGCAGGCGTTGGCGCACTTGGTGGTTTCGGCCTGCTCGGTATAACAAACCCGACACGGGCCCAGATGTCTTCGCAGTCAGCGATTGTCGGCGAAGCCAAGGGTATCGGTCAGTCGGCGCAACTGCCTCTTGGCATTTACGGAGGGTACTTCAAGCGCCAAGGCGTAGATGTATCTACTCAACAGTTTAACTCTGGGGCCGAGATGGGTCCCGCGCTCGTTGCCGGCAGCCTCAATCTAATCATCACAGGAGATATTCCCGGGATTCCGATCATGGCGGCGGGAGCTCCGGTTAAGGCTCTTTGTCCGCTCTCGGACATCTCTGGGGACCAAGCAATCGTTGCACGAGCATCCATCGAAACGCCTGACGATCTTGTCGGCAAAAAAGTCGCGCTTTTCAAAGGCAGCATCGCGTCGCTTCTGATTGAGCGCTACATGGCAAAGCACAAACTGGATGCCAGTCGTATCACCCTCATCCATATGGATCCGCTGCAACAGATCTCAACGCTTGTCGGCGGCGATATCGATGCATTCGTTAGTTGGGAACCGCACGTCTGGACTGCAGTAAAGCGTGCTCCAGGAGCCCACGTCCTCGCACGAGGTAATGAGCCGCAGCTTATTAGCGTATTCAATTTATTGCTGGTGCGTCAGGACTACCTCGAAAAGAATGGCGAGGTTGTGCGCAAGGTGTTGAAAGGACTCATCGAAGCGCAAAAAGTGCTCGAAAGCGGACAAGCATTTAATCAGGCTGCAGGTTACATCCGCGACAAGGAAAAAATCGACCTTCCGGTCGACGCGCTCGAGTCAATGATGAAGCAGCGAAAGTTTACAATGCGTATCGACAAAGACTTTGTCGCTGCCCAGGTTGCGAATACTCGGTTCTTGTTTGAGATGGGGAAGATCAAACAAAATTCAGATGTCTCCACATGGCTCGATCCTAAGCCGTTACGTGATGTGGAGCCGGATTTCGTGATGATTTAATGCAACATATCACCTTTCGAGATGTTTCAAAGGTATATGAGATTTCGCCCCAAAGCCGGATCGAAGCGCTCTCGCACGTCAATTTTAGTGTCGACAGCGGCTCATTCATTTGCATTCTGGGTCCGAGCGGTTGCGGAAAGAGCACGCTCCTGGGAATGCTCGCGGGCTTTACTCGGCCTTCGACCGGTGCAGTTCTTTTTGAGGGGCAAGAAGTACGTGACCCAGGGCCTGACCGGGGAATGGTATTTCAAGGTTATGCACTCTTTCCGTGGCTTACCGTAATTGACAACGTTCGGTTCGGGCTCACCTGCCGCGGCATTCCGGACAGTCTCGGAAAAGCGCGACGGCTCCTGAAACTGCTCAGGCTCGAAGATTTTGAAAAGAAATACCCACACGAACTCTCCGGAGGAATGTCGCAGCGGGTTGCGATCGGTCGAACATTAGCAAATAACCCGAAAGTCCTGCTCATGGATGAACCGTTCGCTGCGGTAGATTCGCTTACGCGCGAATATCTTCAAGATGAACTTCTCCGCATTTGGATGGAGGAGCGAAAAACCATTATTTTTGTTACACATAGTATCATGGAGGCAGCGTATCTCGCCGATGAGGTGGTGATAATGTCCGGACGGCCTGGCGGGATTCGTCATCGCGTGCCGATCCGTTCTCCACGGCCACGCCACCGCGCCGAGTCCAATTTCCTGCAGGAATACGCAAAGCTTGAGACACTATTTCGGGCCGAGAACCATGACGGAACTTGACCTTGCGGGAACACGTCGCGCCGCGCGGCCTATTTCCTCAATATCGCGTAACCGCAGTCAACTCGTTCGCGTCGCCTCGATCCTTGGCTTTTTTCTCATCTGGGAAGGCATTACCCTCATCGGTATTTTCAGCCCAGTCCTTCTTCCCTCGCCGATCGCCGTGCTGGAAGCTGCCAAGGACATGCTGGTCACCGGAATTCTGATACCGAATATCGCAGCAAGTCTGAAGCGTGTCTTTGTGGGGTTTATGCTGGCCGTCTCAATCGCGGTGCCCCTCGGCATCATTTGTGGATGGTATCGTACGCTCCTTGATATTTGCGACCCAATCATCGAATTGTTCCGTCCCATACCCGTACTGGCCCTGCTGCCGCTGGCAATCCTCTGGTTCGGAATCGGTGAGAGTTCAAAGATCTTTCTGATCGCGTATGGATCGTTCTTTCCTATTTTCATTAACACGTTGGCTGGTGTCCGCTTCGTTGATCCTATCTACATTCAGGCTGGAGAAAGTCTCGGTGCCACCAAGCTACAGATATTTTACCGAGTAATTCTGATGGCGGCACTCCCGAACATCTTCACCGGCCTTCGACTTGGGATTGGCTTTGCATTCCTGACCATCGTTGCCGCGGAGATGATCGCATCGGAGAGCGGCCTCGGCTATCTCATCGTTGATACACAGCTAACGTTCCAAACCGATCGCACGCTGGTCGCGACGTTAATGTTCGGTATCCTGGGATATCTATTGAGCACCCTGCTGCTCCAGCTTGAACGGCGGATGCTACGTTGGAACAAGGGACTTCAGCAGCGCAGGAACAAGTGAGAGTCGGAAGATGCCGAGTACTGCAGCCCATCTATGCTCACGGCGACGCCGGCTTTGTAGAATGCCGTTAAGGCCGGCGCTGGCGAGGCGATGCTCGATGACCACGTCCTCAGGGCGTCCGCGCCCGTGAGGGAGGAGATCTTCCCAACCCGACGGAAAGTGGTTTCAGTGAATTTCTGGTTGTTCCAATGCTGCGTACCAATCCGCGATTTCGCTTCCGGTCACAAAGATCACGTCACTTCTGTTGCGCAAAATCTCAATGACACGTTGAAGGTAGGGAATTCGGTGCGGAACACCAATGATGTGAGGATGTAGCGGAATAGTGAGAATGCGCGGATTCTCATCCAACTCCAGATCAAAGGTTGCTAGCGTATCTTCAAAACGCCGCAGAATCTCAGGAGACGATTGCTCTTGAACAGCGTAAACAAGGCTGTCATTGAGCTCCAGACCATAAGGCATGCAGATAATCGGTCCGTGCTTGGTCTTCATCCAGCATGGAATGTCATCGATAGTCCAATCCAAGACGTATTCAATTCCGGCTGCTTTTAGAAAATCGGGGGTCTCGAATGTCTGCGCGAATCCGGGTCCCATCCATCCACGCGGTTTCTTTTTCACAAAGTCCTGGACCTTGCTGATACATGCGCGGATCGTTTCGGCTTCGTCCTTTTCGGCGTGCAACAGTCGCTGTGTCATGCCGTGACAGATGAACTCCCAACCGGCATCACGCATCGCCTTCGCGAGTGACGGGTAGACATCAATCACCGCGGCATTGATATTCACGCTAACAGGCAGGTCGTTTCCGGCAAACAGCTTGATTAACCTCGGCATGCCGCATCGCAAACCATATTCAGCCCAGCTGTAATTTGGGATATCCGGAATTCGATCAACGCCGTGCGGTGTAGCTAAGCACCTTGCGCGGCATTGGCTGATCGAACGGCCAATATTCAACGTTAACGACGATATGGACAATGAGCGGCTTCCCCTTTAGTGGCGCAAGCTTCTTTCGCTCACTCGACATTTGAAATGAAACACGCGGATTAGACATGACACCTCACGTTCAGTCGAAGACCTTGGAGCGCGATATCCCAGAATTCCCGAGAGCGGCTCGGACACGATACACCGTTAAATTAGCGGATTGCATAGCGCTTCTTTCAGTACTTCAGTTGCAGCCATAAAGTCAGCTATCTGCATCGCTTCACGAGGATTATGAGACCCGTGCTCATTCCTGATAAAAATCATGGCTGTCGGTACCCCGGCATGGACAAAGACTGCTGCATCATGTCCTGCGCCGCTTGGCAATAGCTCGTGCGGAAGGCCCAGTCGTTTGCAAATTTCGCCAAGATGCTTCATCCATCGTGCGTCCATAGGCGCCGGCAAATTGGTTATACGCCTATCAATCTCAAAACTGACATTACGCTCATTTGCGACGGCACGACATTCGGCTTCGAACCGGCTGTAGAAACGATTGAGTGTGTCGTTCGTTTCAGCACGAATTTCAAAACTGAACGACACCTTACCAGGAATCCGCGAGATTGCATGATCGTTTTGGTTTGTTCCTACCATTCCGCATGTAACGAGCAGGTTGTTGCCGCTCTCGTCAAATTCTTTCCACGCGTAATCGAGCCGGGCGATGAGATCGGCGACAGCGAATACGGAATCGCGCCGCATCGACCGGGGAATCGCGCCGGCATGTTCGGAATGTCCGTGACAGATAATTTGCATGTGCCGAATGTTGCCATAAATCGCCGTAACGATACCCACAGGCACACGCTTTGCTACCATTACCGGTCCCTGCTCGATATGAAGTTCGAGAAAAGCAGCGATCTGCGTTGAATTAAGCAGCCGATCTTTTTTGATGATCCTGTTCAAATCTGCGCCGGTAGTGATCATGGCTTCGCGTAGGGTCTGGCCATTGGTTGATCGGCAAGAGCTCAAATCTTGTTCGGTGAGTAGGCCGAACATTGCGCTTGATCCCAACCAGGATTTGCCGAACCAAGCACTTTCTTCCGCGCGAAAAGCGAAAACCTTCACCGTGCGTGGAGGCACGAACCCCGTACGCCTTAAATGAACAACTGCCGTCAGGCCGCCAATTACACCAGCCGCGCCGTCGAAATTTCCACCTTGAGGGACGGAATCCAGATGCGATCCGCACGCGATAAACGGCTTGTCTGGTTCCTGCCCCGGCAATGAAATTATAAGATTTTTTGCTGCGTCTTTCTCGACCTGAAGACCCTCCTGACATGCGGTATGCGCAATCAAGTCATGAGCTGCATTCTCACCAATCCCATACAATTCGCGAGTAATGCCCACACCATCGAATGAACTACTACGTAATTTCTCAAAGAGAGACGACGCAAATTCCTCGAGATAACCCAGGCTTTCGCGGTGTTCAGCTACGCCCAAACCCATGCTTCACCTTGCTGAAATCAGTCCGATACGTGTCATACCGGTGCTATTCATGCAGGCACGTAAGGCTCGATCACACGCTATTTCTCTGATCATCGCGAATACGCTGCTTGCGGGTGATTGGATGCGCCGGCCTACTCCGCCTTCATATCCGTTCGATCCGGCGCCGCCGCCCGGATAATGTCGGGATAGACAAGTTCCTGAACTAGCTTCTCAGGATCGCTCGCTTCGAAGAGACCCGTCGACACCCCCCATTCTGCCATGCGACGCTCGTGTTCGATCAGGTTCTTGCGAAAATCACCCGGGTATTTAAAAAGTTGGAGATCCCGGTAAACGACTTCCTCAGAGGGCGCCCGTAATACCGAATTGGCTATTCGCGCCGCCTCGCGGAGATTGGCCTGCATCCAGTCAGCGGTCTCGATTAATCCCTTAACGACGCGAACAGCGGTTTCCTTGTCGTTCTTTGCCATATCCTCGCGCATCACGACATTGTCTCGAAACTCGATGCCATCGTCCTCCGCCCAAGTGATGGTCTTTGCATTCGGGAATGCTCTGGGTGCCAAGCGTAACGTATGGTTCCCAGGAGAAATATGCCTGGATGTCGTTCCGAGCAAGCGCTGGAAGTTGATCAGGCGCTGCCATGAACTTAATTGTCACCTTGTCGAGCGGAATGTTGTGCCTCGCGAGAAAAGTTAGCATATGGTAATTCTCACCGCTGCCGCGCTGGGTGGCAATTGTTTTACCGATGAAGTCCTCGGGCTTGGAAATGACGTTCCCCGCAACGACACCAGCGCCGTTTCGACCGCTAATCCAGCCCGTCATCACCTGAACCACTTTTCCTCCGCGCGCGCGCGTCGCGAGTTGCGGCGGTTCTGTCTGCATGCTGACGTCTGCTTGGCGATTTACCAGCGCCTGAAGCGCCTGAGGGGATGAATCGAAGACTTTAAGTTGCGCATCCACGCCCTGTTTCTTCAGGAAGCCTCCATTCACGGCGACAATCAACAGGGCTGTATCGGAAGAGGGAGCGACCGCGAATATCACTGGCTTGCTTGACTGCGCGGCGACAGGATCGCTAGCCGGGATAGCGATCGGAGCGAGCAGGGCGAGAAGCAACAGTGTCAAACCGAACGTTTTACGAGACATGGGGAGACCTCTTTTTCTGTCAGGGCTGTGGTCGACGCTCATACTTCCAAAGCAAACGTTTGGTTGCGAGCAAGAATAGCAAATCGGTCAATATGCCGAGACTGCCGAGAATCGCGATTCCAACGTACGCGACCTCTGTCTGCATGAACCGCCTGGAGCTGAAGATCAGGATAACCAAGGCCGGAGTCCGAGGCGACCAGCTCGGCGGCGACGACGGTCTGGAAACAGTTCCCCATCGCAAGCCGCATCCCTGTCACCATATAACTTAAAGTGGCGGGGATAATCACCAGGAAAAAGACTTGCCAGCGGCTCGCACCAAAGCAATGGGCTGCTCGAACCTGGTTGCGAGGAACGCTAGCGACGCCGCTCATGGTATTGAGCGCGACGACGAACATGGTCGCGTAAGCGAGGAGTGCGATCTTTGAGCCTTCCCCTGTGCCGAGCCACATCATAGAGGCCGGAATCCAGGCAAGCGCGGGAAGAAACCGGAGAAATTTTATAAAAGGTTCGAACACCAAATAAACCGAGCGGAAATAACCCATGAGCAGGCCCACAGTAAGGCCAATAACACATCCAACTACGAAGCCGTAGGTGATGCGCAACAGGGTGGCCTGGATATCGGACAAGAGTTGTCCGCTTTCCCACAGACCCACACCGATTCTCAATGTACCGACCGGCGAGGGCAACAGCAGTGGGACGATCGCACGACTGCTAGCGTACTGCCAGGCGGCGAGCACAACCACAAGCGAGAGCAGGTAGCCAAACAAAGAGCCGCCTGACTGGCGAAGTACCCACCGAATCATCAGAGGATTTCCTCCCGCTGCAAAGCTTGCTGTACTTCGTCGGCTAGAATCGCTTGGATTCGGTCATACAATTCACCAAACTCGACGCTGCCGCGACGTCGCGGTCGCGGCAGCGTTACTTCGAAAATCTCCTGATGGACGACCTCGGGCCCAGCGGTCATCACGCCGATCCGGTCGGCAAGTGTGATGGCCTCTGCAATGTCGTGGGTAATGAAGAGAATCGTCCGCTTGGTCCGCATCGAGATGCGCATGAGATCATCCTGAAGAATGCTGCGGGTCTGCGCGTCTAGCGCGGCAAATGGCTCGTCCATGAGAAGAATCGGGAAAATCGAGGACAAGCGCCCTGGCCAATTGAGTCCGTTGCTTCATGCCGCCGGAAAGCTGAGATGGATATTTGTGCGCGTGCGCCTCTAGTCCGACCAATCGGAGCGCCTTGCGAGCTTGTTCACGCCGCTCTTTCTTGGCGATGCCCGCCACTCGCAGTGGAAACTCCACGTTCTCCAGCGTTGTGAGCCAAGTGTAAAGCGAGTTCAAAGTCCTGGAAGACGACAGCGCGATCCCGACCGGGGCCACATACGGCTCGCTCCCCGGCCATCACCTCGCCACGAACAGCCTGTTCAAAGCCGGCCTGAATATTCATTACTGTAGTCTTGCCGCAGCCCGACGGCCCAAGGAGCATGAAGAACTCCCCGGGACAGATCTCCAGTGTGAAATTCTTGAGGACTAGCGGAGTACCGGGACTGAACTCGAAGTCCGCATTCCGTAAAGTCATTTTTCCTGCAACGCCGCCTGAGGACATATTTTCCCTAGCCATTCCGCTTCAGCCCATCACCAGGTATCGTCGGGCGCAAAACTTCGTTATTGCTTGAAACAGAAAGTCTGCAAGCACGCCCAATAGCCCCAGGGTCAGCATCCCAGCGAACATCCGGTCGGCTGCCAGCCACATCCAGGAATCCATAATCAGGAAACCGATGCCATGCTCGGCTGCGATGAGTTCTGCTCCCACCACAGCGGCGAATGAGTTGCCCATTGCGAGCCGCATCCCGGTCAGTATGTAAGGCATTGTGGCTGGGAGGATTACCCAGGCGTAGCGTTGCCAATGCCCCGCGCCGAAACATTGCGCTGCTCGAATCTGATTACGTCGCACCGACGCGACACCGACCATGGTATTGAGCAGGACCAAGAATACCGTTGTGTAGAAGATCAGGAATATCTTCGACAATTCGCCAATCCCAAACCACAAGATTGCAGGAACTAGCCATGCGATTGCAGGGACGAAACGAAAAAACTGAATGTAAGGTTCAAAGAAAATCCTGACCGGACGAAAAGTCCCCATGGCAAGACCAAGTGGGACACCGACCGCAACGCCTAAAGCGAATCCAATGCCGATACGCACAAGGCTGACGCGGACATCCAACGACAGTATGCCCTCATTTAGCAATGCGAAGGCAGCTTGAACGGTGGCCACCGGTCCAGGGAACAATATAGTGGCCGCCTCGTGAGCGCTTGAAAGTTGCCACAGCAGAACGAAGGCAGCGATTGAGATGCTACTAATCGCCAGCGCACGCCACCGGGGCGAAATTGGCCGCCGAATCGCTGTGGGTCGGCGCGTGCTTCGCTCGGTAAATAATCTTTGAGACACGGCCTTGTTCCAGGATGGAGTGGCTTCTACGTCACAGCCCATTATCTTTGCGAATTAAGAATCTGCTCGGTCAGCCCCATACACCTTCGATAAGCCGAGTCGATTGTCGCGACGAGCTTGGGCGCGATTGCGCGGTCACCTCGGATATAGGGATCGCGTATTTTTTCCAGCACCTTCATGGCATTGCAAGCCCGCTCTAGTGTGCGCGGAATCGGTACGTCGACCTTTGGCATGCCGACGTGAAGAATGTCGCAGCCAAAACGAAGCACCGGTTTCCAAGTTCCAGGCGGGTCACCTGGCTCAAGATAGACGTCCGAGGATTGCGTGCAAAAATAATCACCATCACTGGTGGCGCCCACCTGGTGAAGGGCTGCATTGATGGCGTGAGTGCCGCCACTCATGCTCATCCAGAACCACAATTCGAAGTCTTCGACCGGATCCAGTCGCTGTCGCACTCCATCCATCCGTCTCACTTTTTCGAGATGGGCCGCGATTTTCATCATGGACCTCGTTCAGCCGCGGACGTGCCGGTAAAACCGGGCCGCGCCGCGACTTGGCAACTCACCGATGCGATCAGCCTGAAGTGCATTCAGGGCTAAGAAATGTCATCGGCACGTGTTTCCTCTATGTACAGAAAGTTTCGTGCGTATATATAATAAAGACTGTTATATAATCGGTGTCAAACGCTAATGATGCTCTGGACGGCTTCTGCACGGGCACGCGAGTGTATGGATGTGGATGTGTTCTTCCCCCTGAAAGTGGTCCTCCCTGACGTATCGTTTTGAGCCTGATGGAGGACTTGAGAAATGCATGGACATTAGAGGAAGTCGCCGGCACCGGCCTGGTAATGACAATGCTTTTTTGAAGAACGGCGGCACAGACGCGCCGCATCATTAACTACCGTGGAGAGTGAGAATGTTACGCGAGCTTGATCGGATGACCTTTGACGAGGTCGAGGCATATCTCAAGCATGGACCTGGCGTTCTCATTTTCCCGCTCGGCTCGACCGAAGAACACGGTACGCATGGGCCGATGGGAACCGATACCTTCACTGCACGTATTGTAAGTCGCCTTGTCGCCGAAAGGTTGGAGGCCATCGTCGCACCAGCACTACCTTACGGGATGGCCTGCGATCAGACCAGTTTCAAGGGGACGGTGGCGTTGAAGCCGACGACCCTCGCGTTGCTCATGCGAGAGCTTTGCGAGAATTTCATCCGCGACGGATATCGCCTCGTATTGTTCATCAGCGGCCATCGCGGCAACGATTTCGCTGCAATGACCGGAATCGAAGAGGCCGGCTATAAGGCAAACACTCACCTGCTTTACATGTGTTATCAGGATGCCAATAGAGGCCGGCTTGCCGAAGTGATGCCCCCCGAGGCTCTTGCTCATATCCGCGCTGATGATCAGCGCTATGGAGCGGATGGCCATGGTGGGTCTCTCGAACTCTCCATTGCAATGGCACATGCACCCGGTTCCGTACGCATGGATAAACGTCGGGAGCCTGATCGTACTGCTGCGGATGCTCTGCGCTCGTTTCCCTTTAAGGCAGTTCTCTCGATTGAAGAATACGCGCCGACCGATGGATTTTTCGGTAACCCAAGTCTTTCGCTCAGTAGATCTCGGGCAACATGTTGCCGAACGCACCGCGGATCGAATAGCCGCAGAAGTACGTCGATATCTCGAAACTTTTCCAACTCGCACAAAGAGGCGCGCACAGGATGAGGAACCTTCACAGACGTGATGTCATGCAGCTTGGCGCGGCGGCAACCACAAGCGCCGTGCTGCCTCGGTCTGTGCTTGCCCAAGCCACGCCATCACTTGTAATTGGAGAAGCCAGAGGAACCGGGCAGTCTGCCCAGTTTTCGCTCGGGGTATATGGCGGCTATTTCCAGAAGCAGGGCATCGGTGTTTCCATTCGGCGGTTCAACGCCGGCGCTTAAATGGGACCAGCTTTGATGTCAGGGACAACTCAACAATGACGAGAATTGTAGGGACGGCAAGAGATACCAACTTCAATCATGCCGGCACACGTCCTGCGAAGGGCATTGTCGTCGCCCCGCAGCCGATGGCCGCTGCGGTTGGCGCTGAGATTTTGAGGGCGGGCGGGAACGCAATTGATGCCGCCTTGGCTACAGGCTTCGCCCAGGGTGTGGTTGATCCGTTCATGGGCGGCATTGGTGGTTTCGGCAGTCTTATCGTGCACGAAGCACGGACCGGACGATCAACGACGATCGGCTTTCACGGCCGTGCTGGATCACTGGCGCGGCCGGATATTTTTGCCGACCAGGTTCTCGGTCAGGTGCATGGTCATGCTGAGCGCTTTTCTATCAGAGGGCGGAGCAAATCAAGTTGGCTATAAGTCGATTGTCGTTCCAGGTACGCTGGCGGGATTTTCGGCCGCGCACAGGCGGTTTGGCCGGCTTCCGTGGGCAGACTTGATGTATCCGGCCATCGCACTCGCGCGCGATGGCGTGCCGGTCTCGGGCGAAGTCTATGATCGTTGGACCGAAATTCCCGAAGCTGGTCATATCGGTGGCCTCGATCGCATCAAGGCCACCCGCGCCTGTGCGTGAAATCTTCGCGCCGAACGGAGAGTTCTTGCTTCCCGGCACGTGCGTGCGCCAGTCGGATTATGCGACGACTCTCGATCACCTTGCGCGCGCGGGCGCGGACGATTTCTATCGCGGAGACATCGGACGAGCAATTGCGAAGGATTTTTCAACTAACGGCGGGCTGTTCACGGCGGCTGATCTCGAGTCTTACGAACCCGACATCGGGGAAGCGGTCATTGGACGTTATCGCGGCTGCGACATCCACAGCCTTCCGCTTCCGGCCAGCGGGGTGCAACTCGTCCAGCTTCTTAATACGCTCGAACATTTCGATCTTCGCACGATCTATTCGACCGACCGGGCCCAATATATTCACCTCGTCGCGCGTGCGATTCAACGCAGCTTCGCCGATCGCGCCCGCTTTATGGGCGATCCGCGATTTGTAACATCGCCTGTCGAGCGTCTGTGTTCCGCGGAATACGCGGCCGAACTTGCGGATCTCGTACGCAGTGATAGCGCAATTGAGGTAGCGGGTATCGGATATCGCGAAGCCATGCACACGACACACGTGTGCGTGCTGGACGCTGACGGCAACGCGGTCAGCATGACGCATACGCTTGGTTCTGCATCGGGCGTGATTACGCCCGGGCTTGGCTTCATCTATAATAACTGCATGTACCAGTATCATCCTTATCCTGGACATCCGAACTCAATTGCACCGGGCAAGAGTTGTCTGACCGGGATTTGTGGTACGGTGGTGATGAAAGAAGGGCGCCCTTGGCTTACCGTTGGGGCCCTGGGCGGAACGCGCATGCAGACCGCCGTGCTTCATACCATTCTCAATATCCTGGATCACGGGAAGTCCCCGGTGGAAGCAGTTGACGCGCCCCGCTTCGTCGCTGAGTCAGCGTGGTTGGAGATGGAGAGCAGGCTGTGCGAAGCCGGTCTGGAGCTAGCGGACAAGGGGTGGCTTCTGCGTTCCTCGCCGCGGGGATATGACCGGGCATTCGGGCTCGCATTCGCCGCTTTGCGTGAAGGTGATGGTTGTTTCCGCGGAGGCTCGGATCCGAGAGGCGGTGGCGGCATTGCGCTCGCCTGAGAAGCTGGATTTGCAATCAGGATAAACTTCTGGGCGCCAGCATGGTGCAGGTGTAGTCAGTTTTTCGCGGCATCGCCGCGAACTGCCGAAATGTGCAAGAGAATCATCACTTTCGACCGTTTCAGGAGTGCCAGCGTTGCCCGTTGCATAGCCGCGACCATCGTAGTAGTAATCGCAACAACTAAATGGAATACCTGTATTTATGACGTTTCGCGTGTCTGCGTTCATGACGAACCCACCAGTTACGCCGCCGCCTAAACGGGAACCGGGGCAATGCCGAACCTGATCTCTGTGTCGCTGCGGCGCCTTCGATTGCCGCTGATCCGGCCCTACCGGCTGTCATATCGGACGTTTGAAGAATTCGAACCATATCTAATCGAGATGGCGGATGATCGCGGCCGCACCGGCTTTGCCGACGGCCACATTTCACCGGGATCCAGCGAGGAGACCCGCGAAGGTGGCTGGACCTTCATCCGCGAACGAATCCCGGAAATGCTCGGTTCGGACCTCGAAACCGCCAAGGCAGCGGTTCTGAAGAAATTCGAAGTCAGCAAGGTCGCAACCACGGCTTTGGCGTGTGCGGTTGAAGTACTCGCCGACAACCCGCTGCTTGCCTGCGAAACCGAAACAGCGCTGCCATTGCTCACGCCGATTAACGGCATGGATAACGCCAGTATCGAAAAGGAAATCGAGGTGTGGCTGGCGCAGGGTTTCCGTACCTTCAAGGTGAAGGTTGGTAAGGACGTTGAAGCCGATCTTGCGCGCGTCGGCTGTATTCAAAAAGTGGTCGGCGATCGCGCGACCATTCGCGTGGATGCCAATCGCGCCTACAGCCGGGACCAGGGAATACGATTTGCCTCCGCGCTGGATCCCGCCGGGATCGAACTATTCGAGCAGCCTTGCGATTCCGATGACTGGGACGCCAACGCCGCCGTCGCGGCAGGATCCACGGTTCCGCTGATGCTGGACGAACCAATCTGTACCCTGGAAGATATTGAGCGGGCGGGTGCGATTGCCGGCGTCCGTTTTTGCAAACTCAAACTCAAGCGGTTCGGCAGTCTTGAGCGGTTGCGTGAAGGGCTTCTGCACGTGCGAGCGTGCGGAATGGAACCGGTGCTGGGCGATGGCCTCGGCAGCGAAGTGCAGGGCTGGCTCGAAGCTTGCGTCGCACGGACTACCATTCGCAACGCCGGGGAATTCAACGGCTTCCTGAAACCCAAAAACCGGCTGCTCGATCCGCCCTTGACTTTTTTCGAGGGCAGTATCCGGCTTCCCTCGGGTTATCGTCCTGCATTGGATCGGCTCGCCGTTGAGAGGTTCACCACGGCCAGGCTGGAGTTTCGTTTTGAAGGTGGACACGTGAAGGAAATCTCGCATGGCTCATGAAGCGCTATTGGCAGAGCTCGAAAAGCGCAAACAAGCGGCCAGGGCCATGGGCGGCCCCGCGAAACTTGCCAAGCGCAAGCAACGCGGCCAGCTCAATGCCGAAGAACGCCTGAAGGCGCTGGTCGACAAGGACAGTTTCATCGAATTGGGCCTGCTCGGAGCGTCCGCGATCGACAGCGAAGCGGAGGATACCCCCCGCGATGGAAAGATTACCGGTTTTGCCAAAATCGACGCGCGTGACGTCGGTGTTGTTGTGAATGAATTCACCACCAAGGGTGCTTCTACCGGGGCGACCAACTCGAAAAAAATGGGCTACATCCGCAGGGTTTGCACCGAGCGTGGCATGCCGTTTGTCCATATTGGAGAATCTACCGGCGCCCGGTTGCCCGATGCCATGGGATCCAAAGGCATGGGCAACCTTCTCGGCAACGACACTACCCAGTTCCGGCGAATGCGTGACACGCCCTGGGTGGCCGCCGCGCTCGACACATCATTTGGCTCTTCCGCATGGTTATGCTGCTGCGCCGACTTCTCTGTCATGAAGAAGGGCTCGATCATGTCAGTCTCGAGCCCCCGCCTGGTCTCGATGGCCATCGGCGAAAAGGTTGATCTGGAAGAGCTAGGCGGTTGGCGGCTGCATGCGGAACAAACTGGTTTGATCGATCAATTTGTCGATACCGACGAAGAAGCAATGGCAATGGTTCGGCGTTTTCTGTCCTACATGCCGAGCCACAATGGCGAGCAGCCTCCGGTCGCGCAGGTCCCGGAAGGATCGGGCGAAGCGCAGGAGCGGATTCTCGAAATCCTGCCGGAGAAGCGGACGCAGGTCTACAACATGAAGAAGATCATCGAGGTGATCTTTGATCGCGACAGTTTCCTGGAAATCAAGCCCCGCTTCGGCAGACCAGCGATTGCGGGACTGGCGAGAACTCAACGGTCAGTCGGTCGGTATCATCGCCAGCAACCCTGCCGTCGGTGGCGGCGCGTTATCCGCGGATGCATGCCGCAAAAGCATCGACTTCACGGTTCTTTGCGACAGTTTCAACATACCTCTTGTTCGCATCATGGATACGCCCGGCTTCGTCGTGGGTCTTGATGCCGAGCGCCGCGGAGCGCCCGGTCATATCATGAACTTCATGAACGCGACCTGTCTTACCACCGTGCCACAGATCACGATCATCGCGCGCAAGGCCTACGGCCGCGCTTACGTTGCAATGGGCGGCGGTGCACACAACGACAGCATGGTTGCGTGGCCAATGGCCGAAGTCAGTTTCATGGATCCGGTATTCGCAACCAGCATTGTGCATAATCTTTCCGCCGGAGACGAGGGCTTCGAGGACGCGCTGGCGCTTACACAAAAAGATCTCGAAATCTGGGACATGGCACGCATCTTCTCGGCACAAGATGTGATCAAGCCGCAGGAAACCCGCGCCTACCTGATCCGCATGTTCGACGTGCACCGCCGCCGTCGTTCGGGCGGGCTGGGCCAGCATCTGATGCGCACCTGGCCCACCAGCTTTTGAGCCGGCCAGTGTATCAGGACGTCATCGCTCTCGCCCGCGGCGAAGGCCGCTCAGCACTCGACGAAAAAGCCGGAAAGGCGATTCTTGACGCCTTTGGCATTCGCGTACCGAAATCGGTTGTCGTTGCCAGCGCCGATGGTATCGCATTAACGCTTGACGCGCTCACGCCGCCCTTCGCGGTGAAGGTCGTCTCGCGTGAGATATTGCATAAGTCGGATGCGGGTGGCGTCACGCTCAATGTCCTGGACCCTGCAGGTGTTGCGACTGCGATCGCTGCCATGGAAAAGAAACCGGGCATTGCCGGCAAAGCGGTCGAAGGCTGGCTGGTGGAGGAGATGATCCCTGTCGGACGCGAAATCGTTATTGGTGGCCTCAACGATCCGCAGTTTGGTCCGATGATCATGGTCGGACTCGGCGGGATTTTCGTCGAAGTATTGAAGGATGTTTCATTCCGTGTTTGCCCGATTACGGAAACGGACGCACGGGACATGATCGCCGAACTCAAGGGCGCGCGGCTGCTCGACGGCGTGCGTGGTGAATCCGGTGTCGACAAGCAGGCGCTGATCGAAATTATCCTGAAGGTCGGTGGCGTCGACGGCTTGATGATGAAGACCGACGGTCTGGTCGCGGAAATCGATATCAACCCGGTCATCGTATCGTCCAAGGGCGCGGTGGCGGCCGATACCAGGTTGATACTCTCGGCTCAGGAAGTCCGAACGAACGGCAAAGCTGCTTCGCCGGATCGATCCACATCCGCGCTTGAGAAGTTCAAGCCACTGTTCGAGCCGAAGACCGTGGCGGTTTTGGGTGCCTCAACCCGGGATGTGGCTATTGCCAACACTTTCATCCGCCGCATGAAAGCTTTCGATTATCCCGGCCAAATCTATCCGATCCATCCGAGCGCGTCGGAAATCGAGGGTCTGAAAGCTTATCCGAGCCTGGGCAGCACCCCCGAGCCGGTCGACTATGCCTACATCGCTATAGGCGCCGAACGTATTCCCGGTGCGATCGAGGAAGCGAACGGTCGCTGCCGTATTGCGCAGGTAATTTCCTCCGGCTTTGCGGAAGTAGAAGGAGGAATCGCGCTTGAACAGGCCCTGGTCGAAAAGGCGCGTGCGGCCGGCGTCCGGGTACTCGGCCCCAATACCTTAGGGACTTATTCGCCACGTGGCGGTCTTACTTTTCCGCAGAATGCGCCAAAGGCAGTCGGGACGGTTGGCATCGTGTCTCAGTCGGGAGGACTATCGACCGACATCGTCAAACGCGGAGAATGGCGCGGCCTGCGCTTCAGCGGGCTGGTGACAATTGGCAACAGCGCCGACGTCGCACCGCACGAGCTTGTCGAGTACTACCTCGAAGATCCGTTGACGAAAGTCATCGGGCTCTATCTTGAAGATATCAAGAATGGCAGAGCCTTTTTCAACCTGTTGCGATCATCGAAAGCCGTCAAGCCCGTGGTCATCCTCAAGGGTGGCCGTTCGGGGCAGGGCCGTCTGGCGGCCGCCTCGCATACCGGCGCCCTCGCCGGTGACGAACGCGCCTGGGAAGCAATGCCAAGACAATTGCCCGTTGCCCTGGTTTCGACCGTCGACGAATTTCTCGACGCCTTGCTGGCATTGCAATTTCTGACGCCGCATCCATCCAAACCCACTAACCTGGTAACGCTGTTCGGCAATGGCGGCGGCTCGAGCGTGTTGGGAAGCGACGCCTTCGCAAGTGCCGGCCTCAGCGTACAGCCGTTCGATTCCGCAACGCGCGCGGTGCTCGAGGCCCTGAAACTGCCGCCAGGTACCAGCGTCGCTAATCCGATCGATACTCCGGTACGTACGCTGCAGGAAAAGGACGGTTGGGTTGCCGGTGAAATCCTCGATATTGTCTATCAGCATGCCAGGCCAGATGCTGTTGCCATGCACCTTAACCTGGCAGCATTCGCCGGACGAGGCGAAGTCGATCCGCTCGACAATCTTTTGGCCGTCATCGAGCACCAGCAGAATAAATGGCAAGGTGCTGCTCATTTCGTTCTGGCGCTACGCAGCGATGGATCACCGCAACTCGACGAGAAGAAACGCATTTACCGCGATAAAGCCTCCGCCGTGAGCGTTCCGGTATTTGACGAGATCCCGCAAATGGCGAAGGCGCTCTCGATCGTCAGCCATATTGAAAGACGGCTTGCGGCGCAGACGAAATAATTACAACTAACCCGGCAAATGTCAGTTCATTCAAGACCGGTTCGCTGCTTGAATGAAACGATCTGGTCAGGTGTAAAGCAGGACATCCGTATGTCGCGCAGATATGGACCGAAGGCTTTCTCGATCTGGGCGCCGAACCGGTTGAAAATCTCGGCCATGTAGAGATCGTGACGAATGAGAGACAGCGCCATCGTCACGATAGGTGGACTACCGGTGTGGGCGGCCATGACCTCGCCTTCCATATTGGCCGTCAGCATCTTTTGCTGATCGACCGCGATGGTGAAGAGATTATCGGCGGTTCCCATTCGTGTTCCGTCACCCTCATGGATGTAGACCCGGCAATCCTTGTTGAAGCGGAATTCGTCGGCGTCCTTGCCGAACAGGACGATCATTATTGCGACACCCCGCCCGGCCGCTTTTTGCAGCGACGCCGTGTGGCGCCGGATCACGTCGTCCGCGGCCTTGATCCAGATGGAATGCCGGCTTTCGGCGATTATTGCCTCGATCCGCTCCTGCACCGCCATTTCGCCATGGGTTGTCCAAACGTAATAATCCGGATCGGCTGATGTTATGGCCAGCAGGCGGTTCGAAAGGTCGCTGCACAGCGCGCGGGTCTGGCGTGATATTCCCTCGAACAGAGTTTTTGGCGGTGCGGCTACGTAACGCAGCGGCTCTTCATTTACCGGCAGCACGGCGCCACGCTGGGCTAAAGCCTCAAGTGCGGCATAGGTATTGGCGCGAGGCACGCCGGCGGCTTTGGAGACTTCGTAGGCTGTGGCTGGACTGGCCTTGAGCAACTGGATGTAAATTCGGGCCTCGTAATCGGTAAAGCCAAGCTGACGAAGACCGGACAAAATTTCCTTATTCCCGGCTTGAAAATGACCGACCTTGGTAACAGCCATGGTAACTCCTCAAGGTGCCAAGCGAGAAAATCACTATCAGACGGCGACCGGCGCCAACAGATTATCGAGCCGCCGTTCAATAAAACCCGTGGAAACATCGCCAGCCGCGAAGACCTCGTCCGCCAGGCAGGCGATGAGGAAATCCCGATTGTTTCTGATCCCTTCTACTTCGAAAGCGCGCAGCGCCGATCCGAGCTTGTTGCGGGCTTCGTCACGGTTTTCGGCCCAGACGATCACCTTGGCGATCAATGGGTCGTAATACGGCGTAATCATATCGCCCTCGCGATACCCCGTATCGACGCGTATTCCATCGCCCTGCGGTGGCTGGAACCGGTCGAGACGCCCGGCGAGGGCATGAATTTTTTCGAGGGATTCTCGGCGTAGAGCCGTGCCTCGATAGCATGCCCCTTTGTCTTGATCGCCGTCTGGTCTGTCGGCACAAGTTGTCCGCGCGCCAGTTCGATCTGCATCTCGACGAGGTCCAGCCCGGTTAGCATTTCCGTCACGGGATGTTCGACCTGGATGCGGGTATTCATTTCGAGAAAATAGAACTCAAAATTCGCCGCATCGACAATGAACTCCACAGTTCCGCGCGCCGCTATATCGCGTAGCGCGGCACAGATCGACGGCGGCAGCGGCCATACGGTCGCGAGCGCGTTGCGGCAGCTTTGGCGCGGGACTTTCTTCGATGACTTTTTGGAAGCGCCTTTGTAACGAGCAGTCTCGCTCAAACAAATGGACGGCCGTACCGTCGCCATAGCCAAAGACCTGAATTTCGATATGACGTGCTTTCGGGATAAAGCGCTCAAGGAATACGGCGCCGTTGTTAAATGCCTTTCTGGCCATTGATTGCGTCGCGACAGCAATATCGTTCAGTTGTTCCGGCTTTTCCACCAGCCGCATACCGATGCCGCCCCCGCCAGCGGCTGCCTTGACGAGCAAAGGAAAGCCGACCGTCCGGCCGGCCTCGTCCAGGCCTTCAAGGCTGCCCACTTCAAACCGGCGGCTGCCCGGAACCACTGGAACACCCGCACCAATGGCGATGTCGCGTGCTCGTTGCTTGTCGCCCATATCACGGATCAATTGTGGGGTAGGGCCAATCCATATCAAGCCCGCCGAACCGACTGCTTCTGCGAACCCGGCATTCTCCGAAAGAAACCCGTAACCGGGATGAATCGCATCGGCGCCGCTTTTTGCCGCGGCGTCGAGCAGTCCGTCGATCCGCAGATAACTGTCCTGCGGCCGCGCTCCGCCGATCGGATATGCTTCATCGGCTTCGGTCACATGGGCCAATTGGGCATCTGCCTCAGAGTAGACCGCTACGGTCTTGAGACCGAGGCGACGGCACGATGCGAAGATTTGGCGCGCAATCTCTCCGCGGTTGGCAACCATGATCTTTTTGACAGCCCGCATGGTCTTTCACGCTTCCAGCTTTGCAACAACGGTACCCTCGGCCACGACCTGACCTTCGGAGACCAATATCTCCCGAACCGTTCCGGCCTCCGGCGCCGACACCGGGATTTCCATTTTCATCGAATTCGAGAATGAGGATCGGCTCGTCCTCGGCCAACTGGTCGCCTACCTTGGCGACAATCTTCCAAACATTTCCTGTGATCTCTGTCTTAACGTCGAGGAGCGCCATTGCGAGGGGCTTTCATTGAAAGTGACGATACTAGCATACCCGCCAAATCTAGTTGTTGCAATCGCTACTACTATTTCGTCAGTCATGAAACTGCATGGCCGATGCCGAGGAGATGGGGCCGTTTTTTCAGCCGTGGCGGCTTAGCCGAGCCGTTCCTCGAGAACTTCGTCTGTATGTCGCCCAAATAGAGGCGGCGGCTGACGCCGTGTCAGCGAAAGGAAACCAAGCCGGAGATTTGGCGAGTGACTTTGGGATATGGGCCGTGTGCGTCGGCAAGTGCTTCGATGGATTCGAATGTACCGTCTCGCCGTTCTAGGCTCATGTGGCCAGGCCAGCATCTCGGGGGTTCTCTGTCAAAAAGGAGCGACTATTCTCCGCCATTTGCAGATAAATTTGTTAGCGCGGGAACCATCGATGGACGCGTAGATCACTGTGGATCTGCAGGATTTTTTATCTTGAATTTTCGTTTCCGGCACGAGTTCCAGGAGGGCGAAAAAGATGCGCGAAAATGAGCAACGCACAAACCGTAATGAAGCCGGCGCTGATTGGCCGATAGAAAAATACTGGAAGCGCTTTCTCGGGTCACTCCAGTTGAATGCCGCTCGCCTTGATCGGCGCTTCCCATTTCTTTATCTGGACAGCAAGAAATTGCGCAAGATATTCCGGTGAGCGGCGTTCCGGCGCAATTACGTCGCCCCCGATCTGTTTGAGACGCTGCTGAACGACCGGCGTGTCGAGAGTAGCGACCGTGGCGCGGTTGAGTCTCCGGACAATCGACGGCGGTGTACCGGCGGGCAGAAACAGGGCATACCAACTCGCGGCGTCGAAGTCGGTCAACCCCTGCTCATGTGCGGACGGCAGGTCCGGCAAACTCGAGGACCGGTCCTTACTGAGGATCGCAATAGGCTTTATGGTCTTCGCGGCGATCTGAGGCAGCGCCAGGGGGAGGCTGAGGCAGTCGTAATCCACCCGGCCTGCCATGACGTCTTGCATGCCCTGCACGACGTTGCGATAAGGGACGTGCGTGACCTCGATGCCGATGGCGATATTAAACAGCATGCAAGCGAGATGATTGGAACCCCCAACGCCCGATGAGGCGTAGTGCATCTTTTCCTGGTTCGCTTTCGCGAAGGCAATGAACTGCTGCAAGTTGTCGGCGGGCAAGTCCTTCCGGACGACTAGCACTAGGGATTCGTCGGTTAGGAGCGCCACCGGCTCGAAATCCCTCACTGGATCGTAAAGCGACGTCTTGTAGAGCCACTGGCTCTGCGCGAATGTCCCAACATTCCCGATCACGAATTGATAACCGTCGGGCGCGGCCTTCGCTACCCGGCGTCCGCCCAGAAGCCCGCCGGTGCCGGTGACGTTTTCGATCACAATCGGCTGTTGAAGATCGTTGCTGATTCCATCCGCGACGATACGCGCGATGGCGTCACTCGAACCGCCGGCCGCAAAGGGCACTACGAGGGTCATCGGATGGCTTGGCCAGTCTTGCGCGACGGCGGGTGCGGTCGTGGCTGAAAGCATTGCGACAGTCGCAATCACTCGAATGATTCGCATGCTCCCTCCCATGGCTGGACATTGCTGCAGGGCCGAAAATTGCGGCGCGAGCCACAATGGTGAATCAGCATATTCTTGTATCGCCTGACGTGTTATCCGTCACTGCGAAACTTCACGGCCATGTCCGGCTTTGCGCCCGTTGGCGACTGAACTGTCTTGGTCAAGATTAGGCAGGTTTATCCATTGCATGTGAAAGTTCTTTCCGGCCCACAACGCTCGGCAGGCAAAATATCGATGCTTTAATTTTGCCTCCCTCCCGTCCGTATCTGGATGTGATTCATCACCCAGAGGACGATGACCATCTTGTGCGAGCCGATGGGGCGCCAATTGCAATAGCGCTCATTCGCACAACGGGCGGATATGGAATGATCCGAAATGAAAGGCGCTAGGTGGTCGCGATAGTGCGATTATCAATTTTGCTACCGCCTCCGGAGCCCTGCACCGCGTTTTCATATGCCGTGTCTCCTTTATCAAAGCGCCGACATTCGGTCAGCCCAGCCAACAAGGTTTCTTTGGTGCGGACTTCAGACCAGATTGCGGGTGCTCGACAGGTTTCGCGAGCCGGAGATGAACTGACTCGCCAACCGCCGGCGCGGGAAATGCTGCAACTGCGAACCGGAAATGCCGATCACACGGAAAGGTTTGACGACCGCCAATGATATGCATACCATTCGCTAAAGAGAGTGAACTGGCTCAATGCGCGTTTTTGATCTCATATCCATGGGTCGTACTATCGTGGATGTTTACGGAGACCAGGTGGGATGCGGGCTTGAGGAGACTTCCTCCTTCTCCAAGTATGTTGGCGGTTGTCCCGCGAATATTGCCATTGGTACCGCGCGGCTCGGACTTCGGGTCGCGCATGTAACGCGCGTGGGTGATGATCAACACGGCCGCTTCCTGCGGGATCAACTGTCCCGAGAGGGCGTCGACGTTTCGCACGTCAGGACCGATCCAGCACGTCTCACCGGCGTGGCGTTTCTGGCCATGCGCGATGAGAACACATTTCCTCTGCTGCACTATCGCGATAATTGCGCGGACATGGCTATCAACATCGAGGATTACACGCAGGAGTTCATAGGCAGCGCAACAGCCCTTCTTGTCACCGGCTCCCATCTGACCACCTCACAAGCAGCGGCAAATGTCGACGCCGCGATTGCCTTTGCCAAGGCGGGTGGAACGCGCGTGATATTCGATATCGACTACCGTCCGTTATTCTGGCGGCTGGTGTCCAAGGATGCGGGCGAGAGCCGGTATGTCAGCAGCGAGCTTGCGACGGCGGCAACCCAAAAAGTATTGCCGCATGCCGACCTGATCGTTGGGACCGAGGAGGAGGTTCGTATCGCCGGCGGGGACATCGATACCCGCAAAGCTCTCGTGAACATTCGCCGGCTTTCGGCGGCGCCAATCGTGATGAAGCGCGGCCCTCAAGGATGCGTGGTATTCGACGCCACGATACCAGAAGATCTCGACAAGGGGATCGTTGGGCGAGGATTTCCAGTGGAAGTATTTAATATCGTCGGTGCAGGCGATGGTTTCTTGTCCGGGTTTCTTTCGGGTTGGCTACGCGACGCAAACTGGGACGAATGCTGCCGTCGCGGGAACGCCTGCGGTGCGCTCGTCGTGTCGCGGCATGGCTGCTCGCCGGCCTCGCCGACCGACAAAGAGCTTGCCTGGTACCTGGAAAACGCCACCAATGAAACGGCGCTACATGATAACCGCATGCTCGAGGTCGTTCATCGCGCGACAACGCGTCGGGCCAGGCGGCTGCCGGTGATCCTGATCGATTGCGAAGCGTCGGGTACCGGCGTCCAGTCGGCCGGGCGGGGGACACCATCGCTATCGCGTTTTGCGTCCATCGCGGCCGACGTCGTGCTTCGCAAGACAGGCCGCAGAGTTGCCACCGGTGTCATGGTCGATGGCACGGGCTGCAATGACGCGCTTTTTACCATCGGGTCGGCGACAGACTGGGTGGTGCGCGCCATCGAAATCCCCGGCAGCAAGCCGTTATCGTTTTTAGGCGGAAGGCCGGCCGGTGTCCTGCTGCGTAGCTGGCCGCAAAACCAGATTGTTAAATGCTTTGTTCCTCTGGTCGTCGATGCTTCCTCGGAGCTTCAAAACGAACGTTTGCGAGAGCTCCAATACGCGGTGGAAATGTGGGGGCACGAGTTGATGCTGGTGCCGGAACTGGTTGCCGAGGCGGACGAGGTTCAATTGACCAATCGCATTCACGAGATTCAGACGCTCGGGATACGCCCGGATTGGTGGGGCATTCCGGCTTCAACCGGTGCTTCGGGCTGGGCCAGCTTGCAAGCCGCCATTGAGACGTCCAACCCAATGTGCCGCGGCGTTCTAATGCTCGACAGCGGCCGGGGGGAGATCTTCGGCAGCTATAATGTTGCCTTAAGGAACTGCTCCCTCTTGCAGGGTATCGTTGCGGGCCAGTCTATTTATGCCGAGGCGCTGCTGGCCTGGGGCGCCGGCCGATCCGACGACGCGACACTCGCCCGCGAACTCGAGGCGGGCATCGACAGGCTGGTCACAACTTGGCCCGGGAGCGAAAGATCCTGATGCGCGGGCTCCCTGCCATCCAGACGCGACTGCTCGGTGCCTGCTCGTTGGCCGCGGCACTCCTTGGCTGGTGGATCGCCACCTCGCTGTTTCACTGGATCGACGGTGTCCGGTTTCCGGATCCCGCGACGTTTCTCCAGTCTCTGCACCAGATCGTTTTCGTTCAATATGCCGGTGCCGACCTTGCCAAGCACGTTGCTTCGAGTCTTGGACTTGTGCTGAAGGGCTTCCTTCTTGCAAGCGTGACAGGGTGCACGCTCGGCTTGATCATGGGGCTTAGCCCGTTCTGGCGGGACTTCCTGTCTCCGATCTTCAATCTGCTGCGCCCCATCCCTCCGCTCGCCTGGATTCCGCTTTCCTTGCTGTGGTTTGGTCTCGGAGACGCGTCCAAGCTGTTTCTCATCACCTATGCCGCTTTCATCCCCGTCGTGATCAACACGTCGGCGGGTGTCGCACAGATCGATCGCGTTCTGCTCGAGGCCGCCCGTGTACATGGCGCTCGAGGGTGGCCCTGGCTGCGGCACGTGATCATTCCCGGCGCGGTGCCACACATTCTGATCGGACTTCGGCTTGCGATGCAGACGTGCTGGACCGTGATCGTCGCAGCCGAACTTCTCGGTGCAATCTACGGTGTCGGCAAAGTACTCAACAGTGCCAAGGACGATGTGTATCCGGGAATGATTCTGGTCGGCATGACCACGGTCGCAGTGCTGGGAATTTCGACGACGTATCTTCTCGAGTTGGCCGAACGGCGGTTTGTAACATGGCGGCGTTAGGTCCTCCGCGCGTCAGAAAGCCGTGGCGCGCAAGCGAGGCCGAGCCACGGAGATGGATTGGTGCGCTCGGCATCCTTGTGCTCGTTCTGGTTTGGCAGGGCACGGCTACCCTCGTCGCAGACGCATCGACATTGGCTCCCCCGGTGGACGTCATCCGACGTTTCTTCGAAATGCTGGTCCATCCGTTCGCGGGAAGCACGCTTGGGTGGCATTTGATTGTGAGCCTTGGCCGTTTTGCCAGTGGCTTCAGCCTTGCCGTGGTCGTCGGGGTACCGCTCGGGTTGACGATGAGCTGGTTCCCGAGATTCGAAGCCGTGATCACACCATTTTTCAATTTCTTTCGTTTCATCGCACCGATCGCCTGGGTTCCTTTCGCGATCCTCTGGTTCGGTACCGGCTTCGGTGGACCGGTGTTGATCATCTTCAGCGGAGCATTCGCGCCTTGCGTCATCGGTAGCTATGGCGGCGGAAAACTGACCGACGTGCGGCTGCTGGAGGCTGCGCGAACTGTCGGGGCTGGCAATTTCAAGATCATCACGGACGTGATTTTGCCAAGCGCCATCCCCTCTATCGTCGCGGCATTGCGCGTCGCTGCCGGCAACGGCTGGCAATCGCTGGTTGGCGCTGAACTGATCGTGGCGTCATCCGGTATCGCTTACACGATGGTCAGGGGGCAGATGAATCGCACCATCACGGTCGTCATGGTCGGGATGATCGCCATCGGAATCGTCGGACTGATGATGGAATGGCTTTTTCGGCGCCTGGAGGTCGCCGTATATCGCCGCTTCGGCTCACACGCCGCTCTTTAAAAACAACAATCAATCGCTCCTTGGGAGCCAACATGGGAGAAATACGATGAAGGGTAGTTCACTTGCGATAGCTGTGTTTCTGGCAGGTGTGTTAGGAGCGACAGCGCCTGTGGCGGCGCAAACGCCGATCAACGTCAGCTATCAAGTCACGATTCACGGCATCCCGTTGCAGATCGCCGACGACAAGAACTGGTGGGCTGAGATCGGCCTCAAGCCAGGGGACATGACGAGCTTCGCGGCGGGTGCTCAGCAGATCGCGGCCGTCGCATCCAAGTCGTGGGATGTCGGCTTGATGGGTGGTCCTCCCGCCCTGCTTGGAGCCAGCCGCTTCAACGTGCAGACGGTGCTGATCCTGATCGATGACTCGCGGGCGAACGGAGTGGTCGCAAAGGGCGATCAGGCAGCCGCCATACTTGCCAATCCCGTCGCGGCTCTGAAGGGGCGGGAGTATCTGGTCCCGGCGAACTCCACGGCCGACTATGCCGCCCAGTCCTGCTTTCGCAAATGGGGATTGCAGCCTGGCGACGTCAAAGCCGTCAATATCGCGCCCGGCGCCCTGGTGGATGCCTTCAAGAGCAGCAACGTTCCCATTGGGGCAATCTGGGCTCCGCACTTCCTGAGAATGGAAACCCAGGCCGGCGGCAAACTTGTTTGTACCGGACAGGACGGCGGAGCGACCGTGACTGCCAATCTCGTGGTACGTGACGACTACCTCAAGTCCAACATGGACACGGTCGCTCGTTTCACGGCCATGTACTTGCGGGCGTTAGACTTCATGAAAAAGAACAAGGCGGAGACGCTCGTTGCGATGAAGCGCTTTTACGACAAGGGTGGTGTTGTTCTGAGCCCTTCGGAGATGGATGCGGAGTATACGTCGAGGGACTACTTCGATCTGGCGCAACAGGTCGCGCTGTTCGATCGTAGCAAGGGGCCAAGCAAGCTGGATGACATCCATAATCGATTGGCTGAGTTCTTCAAGGCTGCCGGCACGATTCCCGCCGTGCTGGATCCGAAGACCTATGTCAATCCGGATGTGCTGGCCTACATCGAGAAGGACGCCAAGCTGAAGGCATTCGCCGAAGGCAAGTAGCAAGCGGAAGTTCGGTGAATTTACCATGTGTGCGGAGAGCGCGAGGGCCGGAGCGGATGATTTTGTCCGCATCGCCTCTTGCGCGCGAGGAGTACTGATGGCGGAAATGTCGATCCAGCGGTGGATTCGGCGCGCAGAACGCCTCGATGGTATTGGCTGCGTGGTGACCGGTGCGACCGTTCCGGTCGACGGCGGCTATACGGTGCGAGGCGATCCGAACGAGGCGATCGGTGACCGGCCGGCTTCGCTCGATCCGGTGCGGGATATGTTTCGAACATGAGCAAGCCATTTAAAGACGCCAATTCTTTCGCTGCCTTCGCGGTTGCGTTGAACAAGGCGGGCATTTGATCATGTCTAAGCGTTCACGCGCGCCGGCCATGCGGGACATCGCGCGGCTTGCCGGGGTCGCGCCGATGACAGTTTCGCGCGCATTGAGTGGTCATCCGTCGGTCAGGGCGGAAACCCGCAAAGTCGTCGTTCGTGCCGCAAACAAGCTCGGTTATGTGCACAATTTCATGGCGAGCGCGCTACTGCGTCGCGGCAGCAAGCTTATCGCCCTCGTCGTGCCGAACGTTTCCAATTCGGTATTCGCCGAGACTATCCATGGGCTTGAGGAGGTGCTGTCCGTGGAGGGCTACACCCTGACCATCGGACACAGCGGCTACTCCAAAGACGAGGAAGAGCGATTGGTGCGCACATTACTGGGTTACGGACCCGATGGTGTCGTTCTGACGGGACTGACGCACACGCGGGCGACGCGAAGTCTTTTAACACGTGCTGCCGTGCCTATCGTCGAGACATGGAACATCGGCTCCAAGCCGATCGATATGGCTGTCGGGTTCTCAAACTTTGACGCGGCGTTCCAGGCAACCGAATTTCTGATCAGACGGGGCCGGAAATTGCTGGCCTACGCCGGTGGCACGCAAACTGACAACGACCGGACGCAGGCGCGTGAAGGCGGTTTCCGGGCAGCCGTCGCGAAGGCGGGGCTAGAGGTTCGGGAAGACTGGGTGAGCACGATGCCGATGGAGCTTTCGAGCGGGGTGGAGCTAGCACGACGCTTTGTGGAAATGAGCCGCAAGCCGGATGCGCTTTTCGCGGCGAGCGACGTGATCGCATCCGGTTTCATTTTGGAATGTAACCGGCTGGGCGTCCGTATCCCGGACGATATCGCCGTAACCGGATTCGACGATGCGCCCCTGGCGGAAGTGATAGAGCCTCAGTTGAGCACCGTCCATGTGCCGCAGCGAGAGATCGGACGCCTAAGTGCGAGTCTGATCCTGCGGCGGCTGGCTGGAGAACAACACGTTCCGACGTTGCACGACGTGGGTTTCCGAATTGTTTCGCGCGCAAGTGCATAAATGTCGGAGCTCCCAATGACCTCACGGAGGAAGAGTTGAGCCATATACAGATCGAATCCGTGCGACGCGACTTCGGCGTCAACGACACCGTGGTCAGTGCCCTCGATAATGTCACGCTTGAAATCAAGGATATGGAGTTTGTTGCGATCGTCGGCCCGTCGGGATGCGGCAAGACCACGCTTCTGCGACTGGTCGCCGGGCTGGATTTCCCAACTGGCGGTCGGGTCCGCGTCGGCGGTACAGAGGTGAGTGGTCCGGGTCCTGATCGAGCTGTGGTGTTCCAGCAGTTCGCTCTGTTCCCGTGGAAAACCGTAGCCCAGAACATCGCGTTCGGTTTGAGTTGCAAAGGTGCGACGCGTGAACAGCAGAGCCAGGAAGTTCGAAAATTCGTTTCGATGATGAACCTGGACGGCCACGAGAATTCTTATCCCCACCAGCTCTCGGGCGGAATGCAGCAACGCGTCGCGATCGCGCGAAGCTATGCCCTTGCGCCGGATGTGCTGCTGATGGATGAGCCGTTCGGTGCGCTTGATGCACAAACGAGAACAGTAATGCAGGAGGAACTGAAAGGTATCTGCCGTACCCACCCGCGTACCGTACTGTTCATTACGCATGCGGTCGATGAGGCAGTGTATTTGGCCGACAGGGTTGTCGTGATGAGTCGTCGTCCCGGCCGGATCTATGAAATTGTGGATGTTGCGCAACTGCGGGATAAGGAGAATTGGAGTCAAGTATGAGCGGATTGAAGATGTGATGGACCAACCATCTTTTGTTCAAATACGGACCCACATCTGGCGACTGCTGCGAGACAAGGTCAATTTGAAGATCGAATAGGCCGTTGGCGTAAAATTGAAATCCCGAATTCCACTACATTAGAATTGTTAATGTCAGCTTCCGGCACAAAGCGGGCGTAACGATCGTCCTAATGAAGGTCGGCTGTTTAGGGAAAAGCGGACATCGAATTTTCGCTGCCTACGGCATTCTTTCGCCAGCTAACCAGAGAGGTCGATGGGATCGCGAGCTCGCTGCAGGCGGGTCGTTGTATCGGCGAGCGCCGCGGCTGCAACTTCTTTCGCGAGCCGGGTATATTCCGCGGAGATCAGATACAACATTAGCGGCGGCCTCTCACCCTCTGCCAGCATCCGGCTGCAACGGTCAATCGCTCCATCCGTCGCCCACCATTGTTGCGCTTGAACGGTGATCTTCCTAAAGTTCCGCAGCGTTCCCGATGATTTCTCTCGATCGACACCTGCCAACAAGGCACAGTTATTCAGCCAGTTGAGCCCGGCGTTGATGGCAATAGCCAGGTTGACCATGGTGGAGTCCGTGAACTCGATCACCGTGTCGTCGTGGGGCTGCTGGCGAAGTAAGGCATCCAATATTTCGGACTGGTTTGAGGGCTGCATCAACAGTTCAAATCCCTTCCCTGGGACCATCACTACGTAGCGCATGGCCTCCAATCGCGTATGATCCCAGACGGTCCCGATGTCGCCGCCCGCGTCTGAAAGTTTTCGCTTGCACGCAGGATAAATCAGTTTTCCTTGGTCGGTGTCGTCGAGGTACTTCGGAACGCGGTTCTGGAAATCGCGAAGAATAGCCTCAGGACCGTGTGCAGTTTTTTGCGCTGCCAGAACCTTTGACCGCGACCGAACGATCCAGTTAACCAGGCCACGAGGACTGAACATTTCTATCCGCTTCGCGATAGAATTCACTTATAAATATAGAAATACTATTCGAAAACTGCTCCGCCTGGCAATTGCAGCAAATTAAAGTTGCTTAATCACAGGACGACATTGTCGTGGTTGCCCCTCGGGTTGCCGACATATGAACGGCGATAAGGCGGCGCGATTTAATCGCGCCGCCATCAGCTTTAGCGAGGCATGACAGCACCCTCGGAAGCGGGCGCGACATGCTCTGCATAAAATTTGAGATAGCCGCGTTTTACTCTAGGCTCCGGCGCGACTTGGATCGAACGGCGCCGTTCGATTTCGGCGGTCTCGACCAGTAGATCGAGCTTTCGTTCGGTGAGGTCGATCGCGATCCTATCTCCGTCCTGCACCAAGGCGATGACTCCGCCCCGGGCCGCTTCCGGCGTGACGTAGCCGATTGCCGGACCGTGCGTCGTTCGAGCCTTGGTGCGCCCACCAAGCTTTTCAAGCCGTTAGAGATTTAGCCAAAGATAAAATCAACCGCGGTTCACACCGCGGTTTTGCAAAAATGGTACCGTCTCTGCGGCAACCAAATCGGGCGCTTCCATCAGAATCTGGTGCTTCATCCCCTTGAGGATGACAAGCGTTGAATGTGGTAGTGCCCCCGCTATCTGCTGATTGAGGCGTGGATTGCATCCGCCGTCCATCTCGCCTGTCAACACGAGCGATGGTGCGGTTACCTCGTGTAGCCAGGGTGACATTTCCGTTTCGGCGTAGATATGAAAGACGTTGAGGAAGACCGCCGGGTCGGTCTCAAGAACCTGCCTTTTTCTCAACGCGATTACGTCTGGATTTTCCGCCTGGAATTGATCGGTGAACCAGCGGTTGACCAGCATATCGAGCTGCGCCGGAACGCTGGTCTCTTCCATTGCCGAAACGACGCCGCGGACCTTCGCGCTATCCTCCGCCGTGCGGAACGCAGCCGTGGAGAACAGACCAAGCTTGTCCACGCGGTTCGGATATCGCCGCGCATAAGCAGGGCCGATCATGCCGCCGAGTGAGTGTCCGAGGATCGACGCTTGCGGAATGTTCAACCGCGTTCTTAACGCCTCAAGATCAGCGACAAGCTCGTCGAGTCCAAACGACTTACCCACGCCTGGGGATTCACCGTGGCCGCGGAGATCGTAGGATATGCAGGTGAAGTTTGGGCGAAGATAGCTGACAAGTCCCGACCAGGTCACGCGTCGAGCGCCGATTCCGTGCACGAGGAAGATCGGAGGGCCGTTGCCCTCGATTGAATAGGCACAATCTACTGCCTCGGCCTCAGACATCGCCTCGCTCCTGCCCTTACGCTTGCTTCAATCCGGCTTCTCACTGTTGAGCTTGCCGCCCGTCGCCCAATTCGCGCGGGACACGTCAGTGAAAATCATCTGCACGCTTGCGGCAGTGCCACCGCAGTGTTCGACAAAGGCTTTTGTTGCAGATGAGGCAAAGCGCGCCTTCTGCTCGTCGGTTCGGCCTTCAAACATCTCAATTCTGATAATTGGCATCGCGCTTGCTCTCTTTGCCCCAGATGAAATCATTGACACATCTGCTAAACATTGTACAGAAGGACTTAAGGGACTTCAGTGGATTGACGAAATGCTCGTGAAGCCATTTTCAGATCTTGGCGGTGCGGTCCGGGCGGTAAGGCTTCGACGCCGGCTGACTTTGCGGGCGCTCGCGGGGGCGACTGACCTATCTGAGAGTTTCCTCAGTCAGTTCGAGCGCGGGCTGACCCAATGCAGCGTTGCGTCCTTGCGCAGGATCGCGGAGGCGCTGGGCGTCGAACTGGCTCAGCTGTTCGACGTCGAAGGTGGCGCTAAAGGTCGCGTGCTGCGAGCCGCGGCGCGACCCGCCATTTCATTTGGTCATTTCGCGGTCAAACAACTGCTGACTCCCATCGGCCCCAAGCATGTCGAGGTTTTTTCCGTGAGGTTCGAAACCGATGGTTCGACCGGCGACAACCAATACATCCATGGCGATTCCGATGAATTTCTCCTGGTGCAGTCCGGCTCCGTCAGACTGCACCTGTCCAATGACGTTTTTCGGCTCGACGAGGGCGACTCGATCGTTTTCAGAAGTAGCGTTCCGCATCGCGTTGTGAACAGCAACGAAGGGCCGTCGACGGTTCTTTGGGTCATTTCGCCACCAAGTCGAAGCAGCATCAACATTGTGTCGGACAGCAAGCCGGACCGAGCCAATGCGATTTGACAGCGGAATCCTGAACCATAGCGGTGACGTCTCAGGGTATCCGTTTATCAAGGAGTGGACGGAGTCCGCCCAGTTGCTTGAGGCCCTCGGTTTCACCGCAATCTGGACCGCCGAGCACCACTTCTTTTGGGACGGTTGGACGAATCCCGTTCCGACGAACCCCATTTTGTTCGGTGCATACATTGCGCCTATCACCAAGAAGCTGCGCATTGCGCAGTGCGGCGTGTGCCTTCCGGACTGGCATCCGATCCGGGTTGCCGAAGACATTGCAATGGTTGACCACATGAGCGGCGGCCGCGTGGAATTCGGAGCGCTGCGAGGTACCAATAACCGCGTCAACGGTAACTTCAATCGTCACGCGGACCGCCGCAATCAGCCGGTTAGCCAGGAAGTCTTCTGGGAAACCCTGGAAATTATCCAGCTCGCCTGGAAAGGCAAACCGTTCAAGTACAAGGGCAAGTATTACGAGCTCCCGATGCCGGGATGGTTTGATAAAGCTTCCCCGAGGGAGATGATAGATCCTCGTTTTTTCACAAGCGAAGGCGAACTGACCCATCTCCAGCTCGTGCCCGTGCCTATGCAAAAGCCTGGCCCGCCGATCTGGATTATGGCCGAATCGGAGAAGTCGAACGCCGAGGCCGCGAGCCGCGGCCTCGGCGTTCTGTCTTACGCGCAATCGTTCGAGCAGATGCGCGCCGCCTGGAGCGCGTATCGCGAGGCGTTTGTCCCGTCAGACACGACGCCGAAAGAACGGCTCGCAATCATGCGCCCCATTTTCGTGGCAAATAGCCAGGCCGAAGCCGAAGCCGTGATGCGCCCCGCGATCAATTCCATGATGCAGGCTGGTCCGCGTGCGAATGCTGATCCGGTCAACGCCAGAAAACTTTTCCTCGCGAGCACCGAGCACCTCGATGATGCCGATCTTAAGGGCGATTGGTTCGACTTTCTGGTTCGCCGGGGACACGTACATGTTGGCTCCCCCGAATTTGTGACCGATCGCCTGAAACGCTTCCAGTCGGAGCTTGGTTGCGAGCATTTCGTGTTGCATTGGGCCGTGCCACTCGTCACGTTCGAGCAATACAGGAGCAGCTTGACGCTCTTCTCGGAGAAGGTCATGCCGAAATTTTTGTAGTGAGGTTAGGCGTGTCGAACCGCGACAGATACTTGCAAGCTTGGGATAAGGCTTTCAATCGGGGCAACCCCGATGCCTTCGATCCGATCGTCGCTGCGGACTATGTAAGGCACTACAGCCAATCGCCGGGATTCGGATCCCAGGATGTGGAGGGCTTCAAAACGACCTTGCTGCAGATGCGTCACGGTTTCCCCGATATCCGCTCGAAGATCGATGACGTCATCGGGGAGGACAGCGAGTTCACGATCCGCTGGTCGAGCGAAGGGACCCACCTCAATCCGTTTCTCGGCATTCCTGCGACGGGCAAGCGCATCGTGACCGACGGAGTTACCGTCTGCCGTTTCAAGGACGACCGATTGCAGGAAGAATGGGTTGCCTGGAATCTGGACGCTGTTGCCGGTGTGCTCGGTTTTCGCGAACTTCGACAGCGTCCCCAGCAAGCCGATCTCGAGAGAACGGTTAGCGCCGAGCTCCTTAAGCAGGCGCACTCCAAGTTCGTGACCGGCGTCACCGTCGTTGCGGGCATGTCCGCCGAAGGACAACCCTTTGGCCTGGCGGTCAATGCCTTCATGAGTGTTTCGCTTGAGCCGCCGACCATCATTGTCTGCATCGGCGCCGGCTCACGCTCGCATGATCAGTTCGTCCGCTCAAAAGGCTTCGCCGTGAACATCCTGGCGGCGAACCAGGCTGCCATTGCGCGCCAGTTCGCTCAGTCAGGCATTGATAAATTCAACGGGGTTGCCTGGTCGCCCGGTGCGTCGGGCGTGCCCGTCATTGAAGATTGTGCAGCGTCATTCGAGGTCGAAATGGTGGAATGCCTGCGCGCGAGCACACACACGATCTTCATCGGGCACGTTGTTTCGGTGCGAACCTCCGAGCGGCCGCCTCTGATTTACATGGGATCACAATTCTTCGACCCGAGCGGAATGAAGCGCTCAAACTGATGGAATGAGGAAAAGCAAAATGACAGCAACTGGATCAGAAAGTCCACGCATCGTAATCGATCAATTGAACGCCGTTCGCGGTGTTCCAATCAATCACAGCGCAAGGTCACGAGCACGATCAAGGCATGGTGCAGCGCGTCGTAAGCTTCGAAGTTAACGGCAGTCCCGATCTTCTCGCGACGGTCTTCAGCATGACGCCTAACCAGTATCACCCACTTCATGCGCATCCCGAGCTTGGTGAACTTTACTTCATTCTGGAGGGCGCATGCGAAGTCCG
Source organism: uncultured Alphaproteobacteria bacterium (assembly GCA_963774685.1). Taxonomy (GTDB): domain Bacteria; phylum Pseudomonadota; class Alphaproteobacteria; order Rhizobiales; family Xanthobacteraceae; genus Bradyrhizobium. The sequence continues at coordinate 113,703 of CAVZFU010000002.1, forward strand.
CGTCGGACCGCGCACCGAATGGGTCACAGCGCAGACAGCGATCTACGTTCCCAAGGGAACGCCGCACAGTCTGCGCACCAAGGATCAGAGTGTTAAATTTCTGCTGGTGTTTCCCGAAGGCGACCGATCGAAAGTCAAGAAGGTCTGGGTCGAGGAATGAGCGTCCAAGCGTGCAACAAGTTAGCGAGGAGAATGTAATGCGAGTTTCTCAAAAGATTTCATTTGGCCTCATCGTTAGGCAGCTACCGCGGCGCACGGCTGCGGTCGTTGTTCTGGGTGTAGGCCTCGGCGTTACTTTCAACGCAGTCGCTGTGGCGGAAGACTTGAACAAGCTGCTGCCCGACGATATCAGGCAGGCCGGCGAAATTCACGTCGCGGCGAATGCAAGCTATCCGCCTTTTTCATTCAGGGGCGAAAACGGCGAGTTGACCGGCCTGGAGCCGACGCTTGTTCGTGCGCTCGCCGATAAGCTTGGAATCAAAGCCACGTTCACCGCGGTCGATTTCGCGACGGTGATGCCCAGCATCACGGCCGGAAGGTTTGATCTCGGTGTCGCGGGCTATAACAACACGGAAGAACGCCAGAAAGTCGTTGAGTTCGTCAATTATCTCTATGCAGTCGATGGACTCGTCGTGCTCAAGGGCAATCCCGACGGCCTCTCGACGCAAAGCTTGTGCGGCAAGGTGATCAGCACTTCCCAAGGCTCCTATCAAACGAACAATGTGGCCAATCTCAGTGATGCCTGTGTCAAAAGCGGCAAGCCGGCAATCGACTCACAGGTCTTCCAAGGGACACCAGCTCAAATCGTGGCGCTGAAATCACACAGGGTCCAGGGCTCGAATATCGACTTCGCGGTTGCTGCCTACACCGTCCTGAAGGATCCAGCGAATCTTGAGCAGGCACCAGGCGTCGTTGGGAACGCAAGCGGGCAGCGGCTTAAAATGGGTATGATCATGAAGAAAGGTGGCCTGAAGCTTGCTGAAGCCCTCAAGGCTGCGTTGAACGCGATAATCGCCGATGGCACTTACGCCAAGATTCTGGAACAATGGCGTATCGCAGACCAGTCCAAAATAACGGAAGCGACCATTAATTGAGCCTGTCCGAGCGAGATCCCGATACAACGGCGCAACGGCCGGTTGCGCCGGCACTTCCATCGGAGGTGCGCCCGTCTACGCTCGCAGCCGCGGCGCCGGAGGTAATTCCCGCCAAACAGTATGGCATCGCTTCCCTGGCATCGGCAGGTGTTGTCATCGCGGTGCTAGCGGGTGTGGCTTGGGTCGCGTTGACCAACAAGGACATCGGCTGGCCGGTCTTCGCCGCTTATTTCTTCAGCAAGCCGATCTTGCTGGGCGTTGGGATGACCTTGCTGTTAACTTTCGTCTCGATGGTGATGGCGACGGTTCTGGGAACGCTGATCGCTATCATGCGCATGACAAGCAATCCGATCCTTCAATTCACGGCGCTGGCCTACAGCTGGCTTCTGCGCGGCATTCCAGTTCTCGTCCAATTGATGTTTTGGTACAATATCGCTCTGCTCTTTCCGAGAATTGCGCTAACGCTGCCGGGTCTGCCGCCGCTATTCTCCGTGACGACCAATGCCATCGTCACCCCGTTCGTTGCCGCATTGCTTGGCCTTGGACTGAGCATGTCCGCCTATATTGCGGAAGTCGTCCGCGGCGGCATCCTGTCGGTCGGCAGTGGCCAGGTGGAAGCAATTCGCTCGCTCGGAATGACACAGGCGCAGGGTTTGCGCCGCGTGATCTTGCCCCAGGCCATGCGCGTGGTGCTGCCGCCGTTGGGTAACGAACTGATCGGCCTCCTGAAGTGGACGTCGCTCGCCAGCGTGATTGCGGTGTCTGAGGTGATGCATGAGGCAAGCCTTATCTTCGCACGAACGTTCGAGGTCATTCCGCTGCTGTTAGTGGCTGCCGCATGGTATCTGCTGATCACAACGCTATTCAGTATTGGCCAGCAGCGCCTCGAGCGTCATTTCGGCCGAAGCGAACGGCGCTAACAGTCGGAGAAAGCGATGTCTGACGTAAGCAAGATTGCGGTCCAGATGATCAACGTCACCAAGCGGTTCGGCGCGGCGACAGTGCTGGACAACATCTCGCTGTCTTTTCCGAAAGGCTCGTCGACAGCCATTATCGGACCGTCCGGCTCGGGCAAGACGACGGTTATTCGCTGCATCAATCATCTCATTCCGATCGATGCCGGTGAAATCCAGATTGATGGAGAACTGCTCGGCTACCAGAGAATGGATGATAGGCTGAAAGAGCTGCCCGAGGGGCAGTTTTGCCGTCAACGATCGAAAATCGGGATGGTATTCCAGCATTTCAATCTGTTTAATAACATGAACGTTCTTGCCAACGTCATGGAAGCACTGGTCACCGTGCAGCGTATGCCGAAGGCATTGGCAAAGGCGAGAGCCATCGAAGCGCTCGAGGTGGTGGGACTTGCACAACGGCAGTCCGCTTATCCCCCGCAGCTTTCCGGCGGGCAGCAGCAACGGGTCGCAATTGCTCGCGCATTGGCAATGGATCCTCCGATCATGCTGTTTGACGAGCCGACTTCAATGCTCGATCCGGAACTGGTCGAGGAAGTGCTCCAGGTAATGCGCAAGCTTGCGCATTCTGGACGGACCATCATATTCGTGACGCATGAGATAGAGTTTGCGCGGGACGCCTGCAACAACATGGTCTTCATGGATGCTGGCAAAGTCGTCGAGATGGGGCCACCGCTCGAGGTGATACGATCACCGAAGAACGAAAGAACGCGAAATTTCCTGAAGAAGGTGGCGTGAATTGCATTTGGAAGCGTGACCTATGGCGGTGCGCCACGGAAGCCATCGATTGAGGTAGGCGTGAACCGGGCGTCACATCTGGGAGATTGCAATGTCGACAGCGCTACGAATTGCTCATGGCGCCTTTGGCCGGGTTGCACTTCTCGATATGGACTGGTCCCTGGTGCGCCACGCTCACCCCCATTGTCATGTACTTTTGAAGGTCGAGGGAGCCGACACCCAGTTCGTCGTCGGCGATACCGTTTATCCGCTCACTTACGACAATGCCGTGCTGGTGAACGGATGGCAGCCGCATTCCTATGTTCACGATCCGGACAAACCGCGCACCGTGATTCTCGCGCTCTATATCGAACCGGAATGGCTGATGGCGTTTCGTCCGGGCTGGGTTGCGAGCGGTGCGCCCGGCTTCTTCAGCCATCCCTCCGGCGATGTCTCGTCGCGCATCCGTGGCCTCGCCATGAACTTGTCGGCCGATCTGATGGCCCATCCTGACGCGCGTAACGCGCACGAATCGGCACTGTCCGACCTAATGATCGCGGTGATCGAGCGTTTTACCCCTTGGCGAAGTTTTCCGGCGTCGATCAGGGAGATGAATGCCCGCTCTGGCGATTGGCGCATCCGCCGCGTTGCGGCGACGATGCGTTCTGAAACGAAGCGGGGTGCCGCCCTCGATACATTTGCGAAGGAGGCGGGATTGTCGCGCGCGCATTTCTTTCGGCTGTTCGAATCCTCGATCGGGGTGCCGCCAAAGGTCTACCTGAACGTCGTCCGCATGGAGCAGGCGGTCGACGCGGTGCTAAATCAGTCGGCGAGCTTCTGCGAAATCAGCAACCAGCTCGGCTTTACGGAGCCGGCGCACTTCACGCGCTTCTTCCGCAACCATGCCGGCGTAGGTCCTCGTGAGTTTCGAAACGTTTCCCGTCTTGCCAGTTGATGGTGCGTTGCACAAAGCCGAACGAAATGAGACGGGATGGCAAGTTTCGAGATCGGCCGGTATGGCCGTGATCCTTGGCGTTGCTGAATACGTCTCCTGACGCATCCAAAATGCACGGGAGGACGCTCGGATGGCGGAAACCGCCAGCCTCTCGACTGCCGGTCATGAACCAGGCTCGCTGTGGGTCGGGCGATCGATCCCGCGGGTCGAAGATGCGGCACTGCTGACCGGACGCGGACGCTTTATCGACGATCTCGGGGTTCGTCCCGGCACACTCCACGCTGCGATCCTGCGCTCGCCACATGCCCATGCCGATATCGTCGCGATCGAATCCGCCGCGGCCAAGCGCGCGCTCGGTGTCGTCGCCGTCCTGGACGGCGAGGACATCAAGGCGCTGACCGCCAGTCTCGTCGTCGGCGTCAAGGCGCCGGTCGAATGCTGGCCGATCGCGGTCGGGCGTGTGCGCTATGTCGGCGAGCCTGTCGCCATCGTCGTTGCGACCGATCGCTATCTGGCCGAAGACGCCGTTGATTTGATCGAGGTGCAGTACCGGGTGCGGCCTGCGGTGGTCGATCCGTTGGCCGCACTCAGCCCGGATGCACCCGTTCTGCACGACGGCTTTGCAGGCAATGTCGCCAGCGATCGGACATTTCGTTACGGCGATCCGGAGCAGACCTTTGCGTCAGCGGCGCATCGGATCAGCCTCGATATTCGCTATCCGCGCAATTCCTGCACGCCGATCGAAACCTATGGCGTGGTCGCCGACTACGATCCGGGTGACGACGCCTACGATGTGCTGGCCAATTTCCAGGGTCCCTTCAGCATCCATGCGGTGCTGTCGCGGGCGCTACGAGTTCCGGGCAATCGTCTGCGTCTTCGAACGCCGCCGGATTCCGGCGGCAGTTTCGGGGTCAAGCAGGGTGTTTTCCCTATATCGTACTCATCGCTGCGGCGGCGCGCGCGGCCGGGCGCCCGGTCAAATGGATCGAGGATCGGCTTGAGCATCTCGCCGCCTCGGTTTCCGCCACCAATCGTGCCACCACGCTGAGCGCAGCGGTTGGCAGATGACGGCCGTATCCTCGCGCTCGACTGGGATCAGGTCGAGGACTGCGGCGCGCATCTGCGCGCACCGGAGCCGGCGACGCTGTACCGCATGCACGGCAACCTGACCGGCGCCTACGACATTCGCCATCTTGCGGTCCGCAATCGCGTCGTCGTCACCAACAAGACACCGACGGGATTGAACCGCGGCTTCGGCGGCCCGCAAGTCTATTTCGCGCTGGAACGGCTGGTTCAGCGCATCGCGGTCGAACTCGATCTCGATCCCCTCGACGTCATCAGGCGCAATCTGATCCCTGCCGATGGTTTTCCCTACCGGACGGCCAGCGGGGCATTGCTCGACTCGGGAAACTATCAGGAGGCGATCGAGCGCGGCGTCGACGAGGGCAGGCTCGCAGAGCTCAAGTCGCGACGCGATGCAGCGCGCGCCGAGGGGCGCCTCTACGGCATCGGCTATACCGCCGTGGTCGAGCCCAGCGTGTCCAACATGGGTTACATCACGACCGTGCTGACGCCGGCCGAGCGCCGCAAGGCCGGCCCGAAGAACGGCGCTCAGGCCACCGCGACGGTGGCGATCGATCCGGTTGGAAGCGTCACCGTGCATGTCGCCTCGGTGCCGCAAGGGCAGGGGCATCGCACCGTGCTTTCGCAGGTCGTTGCGGACGTGTTCGGTCTCACGCCTGCCGACATCAGGGTCAACACCGAGATGGATACGGCCAAGGATGCCTGGTCGATCGCTTCGGGCAATTACGCCAGCCGTTTCGCGCCCGCCGTCGCTGGCACTGCCAAACTCGCCGCCGGGCGCCTTGCGGAACGGATGGCGCGGGTCGCTGCGAGCCAGTTGAACACCGAAATCGACGATATCGCGTTCGCCGGCGGCAGCGTCGGATCGAAACGCAATCCGGACAATAAGGTATCGTTTTCCCGCGTCGCAGCGCTCAGCCACTGGTCGCCGGGCGCATTGCCCGACGGGATCGGACAGACGATTCGCGAAACCGTTTTCTGGAGCCCGCCGGAGCTGACCGCCCCGGACGAAGAAGACCATATCAACTCGTCACTTTGCCACGGCTTTATCTTCGATTTCTGCGGCGTCGAGATCGATCGAACGACCCTGCAAACGCGGATCGACCGCTACGTCACCATGCATGACTGCGGGCACCATCCTGCATCCGGCGATGGTCGACGGGCAGATTCGCGGCGGCTTCGCCCAGGCGGTCGGCGCCGCGCTCTACGAGGAATACGCCTATGGCTCCGACGGCAGCTTTCTGACCGGAACCTTTGCCGACTATCTGCTGCCGACGACGGCGGAGATTCCGGATCCGCTCATCCTTCATATGCAAACGCCGTCACCGTTCACGCCGCTCGGCTCAAAGGGCGTCGGTGAGGGCAATTGCATGTCGACGCCGGTCTGCATCGCCAATGCCGTCGCTGATGCGCTCGGGCTAAAAGACGTCGCGTTACCGCTGGTGCCGGCGAAACTCGCAGACATCGTGCGCGGCGCCGAACCTGCGCCGCCCAAGGGCCGAGCCGCCGAAGCGGCCGGAAAACGCAGCGGCGACCGGCATCTGCGCGGCGAAGGCGAGGCCGCGGTCGGCGCGCCGGCCGAGCGGGTCTGGGCCATGCTGCTCGATCCCGAGACGCTCCAGGCCGTGATTCCCGGCTGCCACAATGTTGAGAAAATCTCGGACACGCATTTCCGTGCCGACGTGACGATCGGTATCGGTCCGGTGAAAGGACGATACCGCGCCGACGTGAAATTGTCCGACCTCGATCCGCCGCATGCGGTCACGCTTGGCGGATCCGCCGAAGGCGCGCTCGGTTTCGGCAGCGGCGAAGGACGCATCACCCTCATTCCGACCGAGAACGGCGGCACCACGATCCGCTACGTCTACGACGCGGCGATCGGCGGCAAGGTGGCGAGCATCGGCGGCCGTCTGCTCGACGGCGCCGCGCGAGTGATCATCGGCCAGTTCTTCGCGAGCGCTGGCGCGCAAGGCAGGCGGTGATGCCAACGCACAACCGCGTCCATCCTTGCTTGCGCGAACTGCTTCGTCTGTTCGGAGGGCATCGATGAAGCCCGCCGCGTTCGACTATGTCAGAGCCGAACATCTCGACGAAGCGCTGGACGTGCTCGGCCAGGAAGGCAGCGACGCGCGCATCATCGCGGGCGGGCAATCGTTGATGCCGATGCTCAACATGCGTCTGGCAAAGCCCAAGGCGTTGATCGACATCATGCACCTTCCCGAACTTGCTCGCATCGAGAGCAAGGGAGGAACCATTACCGTCGGGGCGGGGGTCCGTCAGGCGTCGCTGCTGGAATGGCCGGAGCTTGGCCGGAGTCTGCAACTCGTCGCGTTGGCGTTGCCATGGACCGGCCATGCCCAGACTCGAAGCCGAGGAACCATTTGCGGTTCGATCGCGCATGCCGATCCCAGCGCCGAATTGCCGTTGGTCCTGCAGGCGCTCGGCGGCGAAGTGCATCTGCGTAGCGCCAAACGGCGCCGGCGTGTGCCAGCCAAGGATTTCTTCGCCGGAATGATGGCGACGACACGGGCCGACGACGAGATGATCGAGGCCGTCTCATTTCCGGCCGTTCACAAGCGCTGTGCGTTCCGTGAAGTGGCGCGCCGCCACGGCGATTTTGCCATTGTTGCCTGTGCCGCGGTGGAGACCGCCGACGGGGTCCGCCTCGCCGTCGGCGGCGTTGCCGACATGCCGACGGCGCGCGATTTTCCTGACCTCGATGGCAGCGCGCTTGACGATGCCCTGAACGAGTTCGCCTACTCGCTGGACGCCCGCGACGATGTTCACGCGACGGCGCGGTACCGCCGCGACCTCGTGCGGATGATCGGCCGCGATTTGGTGCGGGAGGTACTGCAATGAGCCGATTGCAAGCCGGCCGGCGACATTCCGTCCGCTTCTCGCTGAATGGAAAGCCTTGCACCGGCGAGGCGGAGCCGCGACTGCTGCTGACGGACTTTCTGCGGCATCAGTTCGGGGCGACCGGCACGCATGTCGGCTGCGAACATGGCGTGTGCGGCGCCTGCACCGTCGGCATCGACGGCAGGCCGGCGCGTGCCTGCCTCACGCTCGCGGTGCAGATCGACGGCTGCGAGGTCCGGACCGTAGAAAGCCTCGCGCCATCACCGGACCGGCTTGGCATTCTGCAATCGGCATTCAAGCGAAATCACGCGTTGCAGTGCGGCTTTTGCACAGCCGGAATCCTGATGTCGCTCGACTGCTTCCTGCGCGAGCACCCAAGGCCGGATGAGGAAAGCATCCGCGATTTGCTGTGCGGACATTTGTGCCGGTGCACGGGTTATACGCCGATCGTGCGCGCGGCAATCGAGGCCGCGGCGGAATTGGCAGATCAGGGCAAAGAGAAAGCAGATGCTTGATCTTGGAACCAGCTTTGTCGCCAGCGTAGCACGCGACCCCAACGCTCTGGCGATCGTCGACGAGGGCGTTCGCCTGACCTACGCACAATGGTACGCACGGATCTCGTCGCTGGTTGCTTCCTTCGACCGCATCGGACTGAAACCCGGCGATCATCTGGTCACGATACTGCAGAATTGCGAGGCGGCCGCCACGCTGCACTGGGCCTGCCAACTGGCCGGCATTGTCATCACGCCGGTCAACTGGCGCGCCAAGACGGACGAACTCGACTACTGCATCGAGGATTCCGAAGCACGCGCAGTCGTGTACCAGGACGTCTCCGCGCCGGCTGTGGAAGAATCGAAGCGCGCATCGGCTTTGCCACGCATCTATGCGGGTGGCCGCGAGACCGCCGGCGCATTCAGTTTCGACCGCATGGTCGCCGAGCTCGCAACCGAGGTGACACCCCGCGTCAGCGCCGAAGCCTGGTCGATCATGCTCTATACATCCGGAACCACATCGAGGCCGAAGGGCGTGCCGCGGCGTCATCGCGCCGAGCGGGCCGCCGGCATTGCGCATGTCGCGCAAAATCTTTACCGGCGCGGCGAACGGACGCTCGGCGTGATGCCGCTCTATCACACCATGGGCGTGCGCTCGCTGATCGCGATGTCGCTGATCGGCGGCACATTCGTCTGTCTGCCGCGCTATGATACCAGCCGGGCGCTTTCGCTGATCGAGAGCGAAAAGATCACCAATCTCTATCTGGTGCCGACGCTTTACCACGATCTCGTCCATGCCCCCGAGTTCGCGTCGACCGACATCTCGCAGCGTCCGAAAACTCGGCTTTGCCGGCGCATCGATGACCGACGGGCTGCTGAAGACGCTGAACGATGCGTTTCAGCCCGACCTGTTCGTCAACCATTATGGCAGTTCGGAAATCTACACTTTCACGATCGACCAGAACGCGCCTGCCAAGCCAGGATCGGCCGGCAAGGCCGGAATCAATCAGGAAATCAGGGTCGTCAAGCTGAACGCCATGTCGGCGACGGACCTTGCGGCACCCAATGAAGAAGGCGAGATCATTGCGCTGTTGGCCGGCGACGAGTCATTCGAGGGTTACTGGCGCCGGCCCGACGCGGACGCCAAGGCCCTGCGCGATGGCTGGTATTTCACCGGCGACACCGGTTTCGTCGACCGCTGACGGCGATCTGTTCGTCACCGGTCGCGTCGACGACATGATCATTACCGGGGGCGAGAACGTCTCGCCGGTCGAGATCGAAAGCTGTCTTTCGCTTCACCCGGCGGTGCTCGAAGTTGCCGTCGTCGGCCTCGCCGACGAGAAATGGGGCAAGGTCGTCACGGCCTTTGTGAAGCGCAAAGGACCGGTCAGCGAGCAGGATCTCGAACAGTTCTGCCGGACGTCCGGACTGGCAAATTTCAAGCGGCCGCGGCGCTTCGTCTTCGTCGATGCCTTGCCGAAATCTCCGGTCGGAAAGCTGCTGCGTCGCCTGCTCGTCGCCGGCGACTACCAGCGCGAACATGCGCCGCCCTCAAGCGCGGCCTAACAACGTCAAGAAAGGAAATTACATGTCTTCTCCCTACGTTTTCGCAGATCCCCGGCTCGGCAAGCTCGACGGCTTCCAGGTCGAAATCGACGAGGCGCACGAGCGCGCCGACATCGTTCTCAACCGGCCGCCCTACAACGTCGTTTCGATGCCGCAGCGCGACCAGTTGCGGCTTGTGTTCGAGGCGCTCGACGAGGATGCGCGAGTTCGTATTATCGTGGTCCGGTCCGTCGGCGAGCATTTCTCCAGCGGCGGCAACATTGGCGGCTTCATGGAAGCCACGCCGGAGACGGTCTCCAAGCTCGCCTGGAACATCGCCTCGCCGACGCGTTGTTCGAAGCCGGTGATCGTCGCCAACCGCGGCTATTGCTTCGGGGTCGGTTTCGAGCTGTCGCTGGCCTGCGATTTCCGGATCGCGTCGGAGACGACGCTTTACGCGCTGCCGGAGCAGAAACTCGGCCAGATTCCAGGATCGGGCGGTTCGGCGCGCCTGCAGAAGATGATCGGCATTACCCGCACCAAGGACATCGTGATGCGTTCAAAGCGCATCGCGGCGAAACAGGCGTTCGATTGGGGCATTGCAACCGAATGCGTGCCTGACGCCGAGCTCGAAAAGACGACCGACAAGCTTGTCGATGAGCTTCGCACCTTTGCGCCGCTGGCGCAGCGGACTGCCAAGAAACTTCTGAACGATACCGAAGATTCGACGCTGACGGTCGCAATCGAGCTGGAAGGTCATTGCTACAGCCGGCTGCGTCAATCGGAAGATTTCAAGGAAGGGGTAGAAGCTTTCAATGCAAAACGCTCGCCGAAATTCATCGGGCGTTGAAAACAACATATTTGAGGTGAAACGGGGGAGGGATAAATGACATTCGCGAATATTGGTGTTGCGGTCTTTCCTCGAGTAGCCCATTTCCCTCACCAAGACGCGGCGTCATTGCCTAACGCGATGTATGCCCCGCTTGGGTGTAGCTTCTGATTTTCAGACGAAAAATACCCGACGTCGATGCGTCTGATTTTCGCCGATTCGGCATTTTAGCTGCAGTGCAGCGCAGGGCAGGCAAAAAAGCGGTTGCGCAACCATTGAACGACGAGGTGCTTGGAACCGTGGCATCGTAGATCATGCCGTAGTTCCTGCAATTGAGTAGCTTTCGAGACGCGGTTTGAAATAGAGTTGCAGGGGTCGCACGGACCAAGGCCGCTAAAAATCCAAAAAAGGAGACAGCGGAAAATAGCGAATGAGGCGAAGGGAGGTTGGCATGCAAGAGGTTGGCATGCAAGCGAACACGACCAGGCAATTCAGTGCTGCCGGCGAACCCGCGCTTCAGGAGTGCTTTCGGCGCTCCAATATCTCCCGCACCAGCCGGCTGGCCGACCGCAGCATTTTCATTTTGAAGAGGTAGCTCCGATGATCGACAAGCCGCTGCGAAAGCTTCCCGCAACTTTGATTCCGGGGGACGGGATCGGTCCAGAAATCGTAAAATCGGCCGTCAATATTCTGGAGGCACTCGGCTCGCCGTTTGAATGGGACGTTCGTCAAGGCGGCCTGGCTGCCATCGAGGAAAGCCATGATCCGCTGCCGCAGGCTACCCTCGACAGCATCCGCCGCACCCGGCTCGCCTTGAAAGGCCCGCTGACGACGCCGGTCGGCGGAGGCTTTCGATCCATCAATGTTCGCCTGCGCGAGGAATTCGGCCTTTACGCGAATGTGCGTCCGGTTCGAAGCATGGTTCCCGGGGGACGATTCGACGATATCGACATCGTGCTGGTGCGAGAGAATCTCGGCGGCCTCTATGTCGCCTTTGAGCACTATATTCCGATCGGAGACGATCCGCATGCCGTCGCCATTTCGACTGGAGTGAACACCCGCGAGGGATCGCGCAAGATCATCGAGTTTGCATTTGACTACGCACTCAAGAACGGACGCAAGAAGGTTACCGTCGTCCACAAGGCGAATGTCCTCAAGGCCTTGACCGGCGTGTTCCTTGAAGTCGGTTACGAAGTCGCAAAGAAGTACGAGGGCAAGATCAAGATGGACGATCGCATCGTCGATGCAACTGCGATGCAGCTCGTCATGAACCCCTGGCAGTTCGACGTCATCGTCACCACCAACCTGTTCGGCGATATTTTATCCGATCAGCTCGCCGGGCTTGTCGGTGGTCTCGGAATGGCTCCAGGAGCGAATATCGGTTCGGATGCTGCGATCTTTGAAGCCGTGCACGGCTCGGCTCCGGATATTGCCGGCAAGGGCGTTGCCAATCCCCTTGCGCTGCTGCTGGCGGTCGGCCTGATGCTGGAACATATCGATCAGCCCGAACTCGCAAGCCGCCTCAGAACAGCCATTGATCAGGTTCTGCGCAAGGACGGGGTCCGTACCCCGGATCTCGGCGGCAAGGCATCCACCAACGACTTTACGCAAAGCATTATTCGTCGAATCAACGAATAGCTAACAGCACGAATTTTGAGGAAGGGGAGGAACGAATTTGTCTGAATCCGATATCCAGTTGTTGCTGACCGCACTCGGCGGTGTGGCGTTGCTGGTGGCGCTTATCGTCTCCCGTATCCGGATGCATCCGCTGATAGCGTTGCTGGTGGTCTCCCTCGCTGTCGGGATCGTCGCGGGGCTGGATATCGCATCGATCGCCGGCGCCACGGTCGCCGGCGCGGGCCACACCTTGGGCGTAGTAGGTATCGTCATCGCGCTGGGCGCCATGCTTGGCAAGATCCTGGCCGATTCCGGGGTCACCGAGACGATTGCCGACTCGATCCTCAATCGTTCTTCCGACAAAATGCTGCCTTGGGCGATGGCCTTCGCAGCCTTCATCGTCGGCATCCCGATGTTTTTCGAGGTCGGTCTTGTCGTTCTGCTGCCGCTGATCTTCAGCGTTGCGCGCAAGCTGGAGGAAAGGGGTACTGTCAAAGGCTCGGCTTATGTCCTGATCGGGGTGCCGGTGATCGCGGCCCTTGCGTCGTTGCACGGCATGGTGCCGCCGCATCCGGGACCACTTACAGCGATCGCCACTTTGAAGACGAGTGTCGGACCAACCATGGTCTACGGCTTTATCTCCGCGATCCCTGCGATCATCCTTGCCGGCCCGGTCTATGGACGATTCATTGCGCCGCGAATGTCGGTGCGCCCCGATCAGGCGCTGCTCGATCAGTTCACCTTACCCGAGGCCCAGACTTCTACTGACACGGTGGCGTCGGCGGTAAAACGCGCCCCGGTCGGGATCGGTATCCTCGCGGTGCTGATGCCCGCGATCTTGATGCTGGCCAATACCTTCGGCGAGACGCTGCTTCCCAAGGGTTCCTGGGGCGCGAAGGTCACGGCGTTTCTTGGCGATCCTTTGATTGCCATGCTTGTCGGCGTACTCTTTGCCTCGATTACGCTGGTTTATCTGCGCGGCGGGAGCACCGAGAAGCTGCGGGAGGCACTCGGCGCCAGCCTCAAGCCGATTGCCGGCATTCTGCTGATCATTGCCGGCGGCGGCGCGTTCCAGCAGATCCTGGTAAAAGCCAAGGTCGGCGATGCCATCGTGCATCTGACGCAGCATTTCTCGTTGCCGCCACTGTTGCTGGGTTGGCTGATTGCCATGTTGCTGTCGGTATCTACCGGATCGGCGACCGTCGGGATTGTCGGAGCAGCCGGACTGCTGGCGCCCCTGGCGGCCGCCGACCCGTCGCTCAATCTGCCGCTTCTGGCCCTTGCCATCGGCTCCGGGTCCTTGTTCTTTAACTACGCCAACCACGCCGGATTCTGGCTGGTCAAGGAATCTTTTGGCATGACGATGGGCGAGGCCACCAAGACAATCTCGGTCATCCAATCGATTGTTGCTTTGGTCGGCCTTGTCATGGTGCTGCTCTTGAATTTGTTTCCCCGGCTGCCGTCATGACTCATCATCGGCGATTCAGGTCGGCATATCGCTAGTTGGAATTGAACTGTAAGTGTTGAACCGAGATCAGGAGAACAGAGATGCCGAAGGGATCAGATTTGTTGGTTGCCGCACTGGAAAACGAAGGCGTAGACCGCATCTTTGGAGTGCCTGGTGAGGAAAATCTGGATGTCGTGGAGAGCCTACGCAAGTCCTCGATCAAGTTGATTTTGACGCGCCATGAGCAAGGAGCGGCATTCATGGCTGCAACCTATGGCCGGCTGACCGGCAAGCCCGGCGTCTGCATCACAACGCTGGGGCCTGGTGCGTTGAACCTGACGACGGGTGCTGCCTACGCGCTGCTGGGTGCCATGCCCATGATCATGCTCACGGGGCAGAAGGGCATCATGAGCAGTCGTCAGGCCAAATTCCAGATCGTCGACGTCGTAACTGCGTTCAAGCCGCTTACCAAGCTTTCGTTGCAGATCGTCAGCACCAGCACCATTCCGACCATCGTGCGTGATGCCTTCCGGATCGCCATGGAGGAGCGGCCTGGTCCCGTCCTGCTGGAACTGCCCGAAGATATCGCCGGCGAGGAAGCTGAGCCAATCGCGATGGTAGCGCAACATCCGATCGAGATTCCGGTTGCCCACCGTGCGTCACTGGATCGCGCCGCCGAAATGATCCTTCAGGCAAAGCGGCCACTGATCATGCTTGGAGCGGCGGCATCCCGGCCACGCAGCACGGCGGGTATCGGCGGCTTTGTCCGTCGTACCCAGATCCCTTTCTTCACGACTCAGATGGGGAAGGGCACCGCGCCCGGCGGCAGCAAGCTGTACATGGGGACGGCCGCGCTAAGCGAACGCGACTACGTCCATGAGGCGATCGACCGTGCGGACCTGATCATAGCGATCGGTCACGACACCATCGAGAAGCCGCCCTTCATCATGGGCCCCAAAGGTCCGCAGGTCATTCACGTCAGCTATACCCCGGCCAATGTCGAGCAAGTCTATTTTCCGCAGTGCGAGGTCGTGGGCGACGTCGGGCCAAGCCTGGAATTGCTTGCCGACCGCGTCGAGGGTCGCCTCCATTACGCTGGAGCACTGCTGAACCTGCGCGAGAGCATCCTCAACCGTATCGGCGACCGCGCCACCGAAGATCGGTGGCCGCCCACGCCGCAGCGAATCGTGCACGACGTGCGGCAAGTCATTCCCGAGGACGGCATCGTCGCGCTCGACAACGGGATGTATAAGATCTGGTTTGCCCGCAACTACCGTACCTACGTGGCCAACACGCTGCTGCTGGACAACGCGCTGGCGACCATGGGAGCCGGCCTTCCATCGGCAATGATGGCGGCCATGCTTTATCCGGAACGCCGGGTGATGGCTGTCTGCGGCGATGGCGGCTTCATGATGAACTCGCAGGAGATGGAAACCGCGGTCCGTCTCAAGCTCAACCTCGTTGTGGTTGTCCTGGAAGACTCCGCCTACGGGATGATCCGGTGGAAGCAGGCGGTCGACAGTTTCCCGGACTTCGGACTGTCCTTTGGCAACCCTGACTTCGTCAAATACGCCGAGAGCTATGGCGCTAAAGGTTCAAGGGTCGAAAGCGCGGACGGGATCATCCCGGCACTTGAAAAGGCTTTCAAAGGTGGCGGCGTACACCTTGTTGTCGTTCCCATCGATTATACGGAAAACTCCCGGGTGCTGATCGACGAGCTCCGGGAGAAACTGAAGAAGGTCGCAGAGCCCGTGGCGTAAGACGGGTTCGGGAAGATCGCGGTCGCAAACCGACGCCCGTTGGTCAATTATCTTGGCCGCAACCAAAATCCAGGGAGAGTGCGATGAGTGAAAATACCAACGAACAAGCCGAAAAAATGCGGGAAATGGCACAGAACACCCTCGATAAGGCGAAAGAGGCCGTGTCGAAATATATGGCTGAATCGCAAAAAATGCGCGAGAAAGCCGACTCCACGATGCGGACGTCCTATTCGAATGCGAAAGAAATGAACGAAAAAGCAGTCGCATTCGCTGAAGCCAACGTTCGCACGGGCTTCGAATTGGCGGAGCGGTTATTGCAGGCGAAGAGCCCGCAAGAAATAGGCGCCATTTACCAAGACCATCTGAAAGAGCAGATGGAAAAGATGAATGCGCAGTTTCGCGAATTAGGGAGCCTGATGAGCAGGCCGGCGCCAGTCGACTTGAACAAGTGATGCCTTGCAACCCGGAAGGCTCATGGCTTCGCGGGTCGAGCCAATTCGGGTGGTTCCGTGCGGCGCCACGCGCCAAGGACAGGAGTAGAAAATGAAATCCTTCACCTTTCAGGGACCGGCAAATATTCTGTTTGAGGCAGGTGCAGTGCGAAAGATCGCCGACCTCGTGTCGCAATACGGTGCTGGCCGGGTTTTGCTGGTGACCGACAAGGGCGTTCGCGCCGCAGGGCTGACAAAGGACGCAGAGGCCGGAATGGCGGCTGCGGGGATGTCGGTGACGGTGTTCGAGGACGTGGTAGCCGATCCTCCATCGCACGTGATCGAGAGCGCTGCCGCGCTATGCAGAGACAAGCAGATCGAACTGGTGGTTTCGATTGGCGGCGGAAGCGCGCTTGATACCGCCAAGCTCGTCGCCTATCTCGCCAAATCGCCGGAGCAGCTGGACGACATCTATGGCGTCGGCCTCGCCAAGAGCTCGCGCCTTCCGCTGTTGTTGGCGCCGACGACGGCCGGCACGGGTTCCGAAGTGACGCCGATCGCCATTGTCACCACGCCAACGACCGAAAAGAAGGGTGTTGTGTCGCCGCGCTTGATTCCGGACTGGGCCATCCTTGACCCGGAACTTACGCTGGGACTCCCGACGCATGTGACGTCGGCGACAGGCATCGATGCGATGGTTCATGCGATCGAGGCCTATACCAGCAAGGTGAAGAAGAATCCGATGTCGGATCAACTCGCTCGACAGGCGCTAGCGCTGTTATCGGCGAATATCCGGCGAGTTTGCAAGGATGGCCGGGATCTCGAGGCCCGCTCACAAATGTTGCTGGGATCGATGTTGGCCGGGATGGCTTTCGCCAATGCGCCTGTTGCCGCGGTCCATGCGCTGGCCTATCCGATCGGAGCGATCTTCCATGTACCGCACGGTCTTTCCAACGCGCTCGTGCTGCCGCATGTGCTCGAATTCAATCTACCGGCGGCAGAAGTCCTTTATGCCGAGTTGGCCGAGATTGTGAAGCCCGGGCTGCGCGTCACTTCGCAGCGCGACCGGGCGCGCGCCTTCATCGACGAAATGATTTCCATCGGCCAGGACTGCGCTGTCCCGGCCTCGCTATCGGCCGTCGGTATTGGCCAGGACGATCTGAAGAAGCTGGCCGAGGACGCGATGAAGCAGACCCGGCTGCTCGTCAACAATCCACGGTCGCTGACGTTCGAAGATGCCTACGCCATTTATAGCGCAGCCTACGACGACAGCAGTAACCGTTCGGTGCGAGCTGCCAATGAGTGACGAGAACAAGCCAGCCGATCTCCTCGCGCGATGGATGGAGACATGGCGGTCGATGGCGAGCGACTCCGGTGACATGAGCGAAGCTTGGTCGAAATCGGTGCTGCCATTCATCCTGGCGCGCGCCACCGAGAGCAAATCCGGCATGGGCGCCGGAAACGAACTGGCAGATGCGATCGAACGTATGGCGCAGGGACCGCGGCTGGCCGATGTCGCAGATTTCGACCGCAGGCTTCTGAGTGCCTTCTCGGCCTGGACCGAGATGCAGAAAAAGCTGGCGGCTTACAATGCCGTGGCCTCGCGGCCGTGGATGAAGGCTGCGGAGAAATATCAGTCAACCGCCGGTGCGGCTGACAAAGCCTTTTCGGGTGAGAACTGGCGCTCGCTGCTGGGATCATGGACGGCACTCGCCAACGATGAATTGCTTGCCAATCAGCGGACAGACGAGTTCCTTTCGGTTCAAAGGGAGTTGTTGCAAGCTGCCACCGAGTTTCGCGCGAGGCAAATCGAGATCAGCGAAACCGTCAGCAAGATTATGGGATTGCCAACCCAAAGCGATTTCGACGATGTGACGCGGCAACTCACGGAATTGCGGCGTGAACTTCGGGCGTTGTCCCGCCGGGTTGACGTGACCGGCACCGCGCGCTCGGCTGCGCCCTCGGCAAGATCCGATGCAACGGCGGCGGCTCTGACCGCTCCGGCGGACGAAAGCGGAGCGCTTCCATGAGCAAGAAGGACGCTACGCAGCCCGCGGCGGACGGGTTTTCGGATATGGCCGACAAGATGGCCAAAGCGGTAAAACTACTGTCCGAAATCAGAGATGACGATGTCGACGTGGGTGCTACCCCCAAGAAGCTGGTGATGCGACGCGACAAGGTCGAGTTGTTCCGCTACGAGCCGCTTGTGCCCCGCCAGATCGAAACGCCAGTCCTCATCGCTTACGGATTGATTGGCCGGTACACCATGGCCGATCTCCAACCGGATCGATCGTTGGTTCGTAGCCTGCTGTCGCAGGGCCTCGACCTCTGGCTGGTAGACTGGGGTCAGCCGACGCGAACCGAACGGTGGCTGACGATCGACGACTATGTCGACGATTATATCCACGCCGCGGTGGAACGTATTTGCCGCGAAACCGGTCACGATAAGGTCACTCTGCTGGGGATATGCGAGGGCGGCGTCTTCATGACGTGCTATGCCGCTTTGCATCCCGACAAAGTCAAGAACCTCGTTCTGACCATTACGCCGATCGACTTTCATGCCGACCGGGAGGATCTCGACACCCATCACGGCTTCCTCAACGTCTGGACCCGAAGTCTTAGCAGCGAGGACGTCGACAAGCTGGTAGATGTCTATGGGGGCCTGCCCGGCGAATTCATGAGCTCGGTATTCTCGCAGATGACGCCGATGCGTTCGCTGACAAAATACAATGTCGATCTCATCGACATTGTCGATGACGAAGCCAAGCTGATGAATTTTCTTCGCATGGAGAAATGGCTCGCCGACCGGCCGGCTCATCCGGGAGAGGCGGCCAAACAATGGCTGAAGGACCTCTATCAGGACAACAAGCTTGTGAAGGGCGAGTTCGTTCTCTCGGAACGGCACGTCGATCTATCTTCGATATCGGCATCGGTCTTGAACGTCTATGCTCTTAACGATCACATAATTCCACCGACGTGTTCGCAGGCGCTTCGCGGGCATGTCGGCACCAAGGACTATTCTGAGATCCCGTTGCCGGGGGGACATGTCGGCCTTTTTGTATCCAGCAAATCGCAGGGCGTCCTGAGCAAGGACATTTCTGCGTGGTTGGCAGCGCGAGATCGAAGCGCCAATGATGAAAAATAAGATTGTCACTGCGGCTGAAGCGATTGCGATTATTCGCGACCGGGATACGGTTTGCACGTCGGGATTCGTCGGGGTCGGGACGCCTGACGAATTGCTGATCGCGCTCGAGAAGCGCTATCGCGAGACGCGCCATCCCTCTGCGCTGACTCTGATGTTTGCGGCGGCGCCCGGCGATTCCAAGGACCGCGGCCTCAATCGGCTGGCCCACGACGGCCTGTTGAAGCGCGTGATCGGCGGCCATTGGGCGCTCGTGCCCAAGCTTGGCGAGCTTGCTATCGCTAACCGGATCGAGGCGTACAATCTGCCGTTGGGGTGCATCTCGCATCTCTATCGCAGCATTGCTGCACGCGGGCCGGGCACCATCTCCAAGGTCGGTTTGCGCACGTTCGTCGATCCGCGGCTGCAGGGCGGTAAGCTGAACGAAGCCACCACCGAAGACCTTGTCGACGTGTTGCAGATCAACGGCGAAGAGTGGCTGTGCTACAAGGCGTTTCCGATCAACGTCGCATTACTGCGTGGCACCACTGCCGATCCCGCCGGCAATATCACGATGGAGCGGGAAGCGCTCACTCTCGACAATCTCGCGATGGCCATGGCGGCGAAGAATTCCGGCGGCTTCGTCATCGTCCAGGTCGAGCGCATCGCGGCTGCCAATTCGCTCAATCCGCGCGAGGTCCAAATTCCCGGGATTCTGGTCGACTGCGTGGTCGTCGCAGACCCGGAAAACCACGTCCAGACGTATGGGACGACCTATAGCCACGCATTTTCGGGGCGGCAGCGCGTGCCGATGGACCGGGTCGTGCCGCTCGATCTTGACGAGCGCAAGATTATTGCGCGTCGCTGCGCATTTGAACTGCCGCCGGGTGGCGTCGTCAATCTCGGGATCGGGATGCCCGAGGGCGTCGCTGCGGTCGCGATCGAAGAGCACATGCTCAAATATCTGACGCTCACCGCCGAACCCGGCATCATCGGTGGAATGCCTCAGGGCGGGCTTAATTTCGGTACGGCGCTCAATCCGGATGCGGTGATCCACCAGAATCAGCAGTTCGATTTTTACGATGGTGGAGGCCTGGACCTCGCATGTCTTGGCATGGCGCAGGTCGATGCGGCCGGCAATGTCAACGTCAGCCGCTTCGGCTCGAAGCTTGCCGGCGCTGGCGGCTTCATCAATATTTCGCAGAGCGCCAAAAAATTGGTTTTCGCGGGCACGTTCACAAGCGGTGGCCTGAAGATCGCGATCGAAGATGACATCGTTCACATTCTGCGTGAAGGGTCAGCTCGAAAATTCGTTGAAAAGGTCGAGCAGGTTACTTTTAGCGGCGATTACGCCGCCGAGACCGGACAGCCCGTCTATTACGTGACCGAACGCTGTGTCCTGCAACGAACGCTTGCCGGCGTCGAATTGATCGAAGTCGCGCCCGGGATCGACATCGACCGCGATATTCTGGGCCAGATGGACTTCAAGCCGTTGATCCGAAACGTGCGTCCCATGGATGTTCGTATCTTCCGGAACGGTTCGATGGGGCTCGATCACATGCTGCTCGGTCGGAATCTCGCGGACCGGATTGTCTATGACGCCGAGCGAAATACGCTCTTTATCAATTTCGAAGGCTTTGACGTCAAGACGGTCGAGGATGTCGATCTCGTTCGCCGCGAGGTCGAACGATCATGCCGGGCCATCGGCAAGCCGGTTGCGCTAATTGCGAATTATGACGGATTCTATCTCGATCCCGTCGTCAGCGACACCTATTTTTCAATGATCGCCTATCTCGAAAAACGTTACTACAGTTCGGCGTCGCGTTACACGACGAGCGCGTTTATGCGATTGAAGCTCGGTGAAGGTTTGACAGAGCGCCACGTCGCGCCGCATATCTTCGAGACGCACGAGGACGCCCAGAAATTTGCTCGCTCACAGCGGAAAGCCGATGCTTGAGCCGGTTCAACGCATGACGGGAGCAGAACTGCAGCCGGATCGCGAGAACGCTTTTCAGGGTCTGTCGCCGTCGGGTTTCCACGATATCGCCTACGCGGACTGGGGGCCGATCGATGACCAGCGGCCGGTCGTCTGCGTCCATGGGCTGACTCGGCAGGGAAGGGACTTCGATTACCTGGCCGCGCGGTTGGTGGCTGCGGGAAGGCGCGTCATTTGTCCTGACCTTCCCGGTCGAGGTCGGAGCGGCCGACTGGTCAACCCGGACGATTATGCCTTGCCGCAATACTGCGCCGACATGAATGCGCTGCTCGCGCGGCTTAATGTCAGGGAGGTCGACTGGGTCGGCACCTCCCTCGGCGGCTTGATCGGAATTTCGCTGGCTGGTTTTCGCGGCAGCATCATCCAGAAGCTGGTGGTCAACGATATCGGACCTTTCGTATCCGCGGCGGGCCTGCGGCGTATCGGGCAATATATCGGAACAATGCCACCGGGGTTCGCGACGCTCGAACAGGCGGAACAGTATTTTCGAACCGTGCTGGCGCCGTACGGTGATCTCGCCGATGAGCATTGGCGTCATCTGACGCAACATAGCGTCCAGTGGGATGGTGAGCGAGAGTGCTATGCGGTTCTCTGCGATCCCGCGATCGCGTACGCATTCCGCTCGCCCTGGTTTTATCCGCTGAACCTCTGGAAGTATTGGGAAGCAATCAAGGTTCCGATACTTGTTCTGCACGGTGCCAAATCCGATCTGCTATCGGCCGATCTCACCCTCGAGATGCGAAAACGTAATCCGCTCACGAGAATATTCCGGTTCGACGAATGCGGACACGTTCCTCCGCTGATGGATCCCGGTCAGATACGGGTGGTGGCCGAGTTCGTCGCGGGATAGGGAATGGATGAATAAGGTCAATTAAACAAAATCGCGACCAGCGTCGTCGGCCATCAATCGATCGTCACCTACGAAAAACCATCGCAGCGCCAACTGATTGTCGAATGCTGCTAATGGTCGACGAGAGATCAGTCCAAGCCGGTTTGTCCGGTGCAAACTGCTTCCGCAAGTAATGCACCAGCTCGGCGATCTGCGCGTCGTTCATGCTGTCATTGAACGCGGGCATGTATCCGAGGCCGCTGTAGGCGGGCCTGTCGATTCCGTGCAAAATCGTCTGGATCAGGTTATCGGGCGTCGCGCTATGCAGGTTGCTGTTGAGAGCCAGTGACGGCCGGCTCCCGAACAGCGGCAGCCCGCCGACTTCGTGGCAGACGGCGCAGGCGCCAAGATAGAGGCGCGCGCCGGTGCTCGACGCTGACGATACTTTGGTCGCAGTCTCCAGCCTGGCAGCCAGCGCTTCCTGCGTCGGCTTGTCAGCCGCTGCATTGAAGGAGGCCAGATAGACTGCCATCGCGCGGAGGTCATCGTCGGGCAATGTGGCGAGTTCCTTCACAACCGGCGCCATGGGTCCTGCCGCTACCCCGTGGTAGCGGGATTCGCCCGTCCGCAAATAGGCGAACAATTCGTCCTCACTCCAGGGGATCGGAGCCTGCGACAGCGAGGTCAGCGCAGGCGCCTCCCAGCCTTCGGCGAAGCCGCCGGCGAGATAGGCGCTCGCTTTCTCCGCGCCGAGCACGTTACGCGGCGAATGACACGCAGCGCAGTGACCGAGGCCTTCGACGAGATAGGCGCCGCGATTCCAGACCGCCGATCTGGTGGCGTCGGGCTTGAACGTCTCGGTCTTGTGGAATAGCGCATTCCAGCCCGCCACCAGCGGGCGCAGGTTGAACGGAAACCGAAGCTTATTGCTGGGCGCATCGGCGCGCACCGCCGGTTGCGCCATCAGCCAGGCATAAAGCGCTTGCAGGTCGGCATCGCTCGCTTTGGCAAAATGCGTGTAGGGAAACGCGGGATAGAGCTGCCGCCCGTCGCGGTGGATGCCTTCGCGCATGGCCCGCTCGAAGGCGGGATAGGACCAGGCGCCCATGCCGGTGTCGGCATCGGGGGTAATGTTGGTGCTGTAGATGATACCGAATGGCGTTTCGAGCGGCCGGCCGCCGGAATTGACCGCGCCATTTATATCGGTGTGGCACACCGCGCAATCGCCAAGCGCCGCGAGCTGCCGGCCGCGTGCGACGGTCGCGGCGGAAAAGACGGCAGGATCCGGCCGCGTAATCGGCGCGATCGCTCGCCAGGGCAGCATTGCCGCGCCGATGCCGATCGCGGCCGCGCAGACAGCGGCGATGCCCGCGAAAGTTCCGCCGCGCCCGGCGAAGGGATTTCGCCAGATGTCCGGTGGAGTGTCGCGACGTGGCGGAGCCGCCAATGCCTGGGGCGCGGCGGTATCATTGCCCCGCAAGCCTTTCAGGATACGTTCGGGCGTGAGCGGCAATTCGCGGAAACGCACGCCGGTCGCGTCATAGATCGCATTGACGATGGCGGCCGCGCTGGGAACGGAGGCGGACTCGCCGACGCCGAGCGGCGGTTGATCCTGCCGCGGCAACATCAGCACGTCGATCTCGGGGAGCTCCGGAAACTTGATAATGGGATAGGCGCCCCATTCGCGCGTCGCGACCCCGGTGCGCTCGAACGTAACTTCCTCCATCAGCACACGACTGGTCGATTGCACGACATTGCCGTGGATCTGGTGCCGGACGCCGTCGGGGTTGATCATCAAACCGGAATCTTGCCCGGCGACGACCCGCGTCACGCTGACATCACCGGTCGCCTTGTTGACGGCAACGTCGGCGACCCAGGCCGACCATGCCGCGCCAAAGCCGGGAAACTTGCTGTGGACATAGAGCGCGTAGGCGAAGCCGCGACCGCGCACGATGTCGCCTTCGGAGACTTTTTCCGTGCGCACCGGCCGTTTCTGCCAGCCGGCGCGTTCGGCAACTGCGTGCACAAGATCGACCGCGCGCGGGTCCTTCAAATAGCGAAGTCGATACTCGATCGGATCGACGCCCGCTTCGCTGGCGCATTCGTCGATAAAGGATTCGTGCGCAAAGGTGTTCGGCAGCGCCGAGACCCCTCGCAGCCATGCGGCGCGGACGATCGGCGGCATGTCATGCACGACCACGCGCAGGTGCTCGTAGTCATAGGGCGGGATAGCTGTGCGATCGCCCATCTCGAAGACGGCCGGCACGGGTTCAACACGGCCGGTGAGGAGCAGCGCCAGCGTCGGCGCGGCGTTGGACGGATAGCGCGTGGCGAAGTCATAGCCGGCGATGCTCCCGTCGGCGTTGAGCCCGCCATTGACGTCGATCAGCTGCGCCGTGCCCTTTGGTTCCCAGGCGTGCTCCTGCTCGCGGGTCAGTTGCACGCGCACGGGGCGACCGACCGCGCGCGAGAGCAACAGCGCGTCGGCTGTGACGTCGTCGGCGCAGTTGCGGCCGTAACATCCGGCAGCTTCGAGCCTGATCACCTCGATCTCGGTCTCGGATCGCTCGACCAGATGAGCGAGATCGGCTCGGAGCAGATGCGGGTTCTGGGTGCCTGACCACACCTTGATACGCCCGGTCTGATAATTGGCGACTGCGCAGGACGGGCCGATCGAGCCGTGCATCTGGTAGGGCCAGACATAGGTTCGCTGCATTTGCTTTGCGGCAGAGGCGATGGCGGCGTCGACGTCGCCCTGGTTCTTCAGCAAGCGCGGCTTCGAAGGATTGGCGCGCAGCGCGGTCTCGATATCCTTCAGGTCGGGCAAAGCAGGCGTCGGCTTCCAACTCACCTTGAGCCGGGCCGCCGCCTTGGCTGCATTCTCCTCGCGTTCGGCGACGATGCCGACAAAATCACCGATCCGCACCACGGCGATGACGCCCGGAATGTCCTGTATCGAGGATTCATCGACCGAAATTAGGCTGGTGCCGACAAACGGGCCGGCATCGACGCCGGCGTAAGGTGGGCGCACGACGCGGCCATGCAACATGCCGGGCACGCGCACATCATGTACATAAATGAATTCGCCCGTGGCCTTCGCCGGAAGGTCGACGCGCGGCACCGATTGGCCGACGATGCTGTAGTTGCCAACGGCCTTCACCGCGACGTCGTCGGCAAGTTCGAGACGAACGGTTTTGCCCGCGATCAACTCGCCATAAGAAATACTGCGATTGTCCTTTCCGCGGATCAGGCCGTCTTCGATCGTCAGTTCTTCCACCGGCAGTTCGAGGCGTTCCGCCGCGCGGGCGATCAGGAAATGCCGCGCCTGGGCCGCGGCCTTGCGCAGCGGCACCGCCGTGATCTGGATGGTTTCGCTGGCAATCGTTGCTCCCTGGTTCGGTACCTCGGTGGTGTCGCCGAGCACGACAACGACGCGTGCAAAAGACACGTCGAGTTCTTCGGCCACGATCTGCCCGAGTGCGGTGCGGATGCCCGTGCCGAGATCGACGTGGCCGTTATAGGCGTTGACTGAGCCGTCCGCGGTGATCTTGATGAACGTCTCGGAATGCCCGGCATCGCCCGCAGAACGACCAACCGACAGAGTTCCGGAAGCCGGCATCAGTGGCTCGCCTCGACGAAAAGGCCCGCGGCCCGCATCGCCGCGCGCAGGATTTCGACATGGGCGCCGCAACGACAGAGGTTGTAACGCAGCCCTTCGGCGATCTCGGCCTCGGTCGGGTGGGGGTTGCGCGCAAGCAGCGCCTTGGTGGTCATGATCATGCCATTAAGGCAATAACCGCATTGCGCGGCTTGCTCTGCGATGAACGCCGCCTGCACGGGATCGGGACGTTCGCGTGAGCCGAGACCTTCGAGCGTCACGATGTCGCGGTCCACACAGCCTTCGATCGGGATCACGCAGGAACGCGCGGCGGTGCCGTCGATCAGCACCGTGCAGGTGCCGCATTCGCCGAGCCCGCAGCCATATTTGGGCCCGTTCAGTGCCAGATCGTTGCGCAGCACATAGAGCAGGGCGGTGTCCGGCGCTGCGTCGATGTCGTGGGTCCTGCCGTTGACCGTCAGTCGGATCGGTGGCTGCATCATGTGGGTCCGGTGTACTGCACTGACTTTCGGACAGTACCGTTTGTGTACGAACGTGCAAGCGGTGCGCGTTCCGCAGTGCAAACGCTGCACGCTTTGCAGACACAGGCCGCAGGCAAATGAGCGATTATTCGGCAAGACGCCGTTTTCGCTTTCGGTGCCGCTTGACAGTCCCTTGCATCGCGCGCAACATCATTCGTATACGAACGAAATTACCCGGTCCACCGCCGGAGGATAGCCCGTTCATGTCGACTGAAGCGACGACTGCCGCGATCGGTGACAAGATCCGCTGCGATGCATGTCCGGTGATGTGCTACATCAAGCCGGGTGCAGCGGGCGCATGCGACCGCTATGCCAATCACGATGGTCTGCTGGTTCGCGTCGATCCTCATATCGTGCTGGAGCGAACCGTCGAGCACGGCGGACGGCTGGTGCCATTTCAGACCGGCGACGATTGGGACGGCAAGATCGTTCGCCAGCCCGAGGTGTTCGTCACCGCGATCGGCGCGGGCACGACCTATCCCGATTACAAGCCCGCGCCGTTCATCGTCTCGTCCGAGATCGACGGCGTCGACATGGTGACCGTCGTCACCGAAGGCATCTTCTCCTACTGCGGCGTCAAGGTGAAGATCGACACCGACCGCTATCTCGGACCCGAGACCGCGACCGTGCGCGCGGACGGCGAGGCGGTGGGTCATGTCACCACGGGCGAATACGGTTCGCAGATGCTGTCGCTCGGCGGCGTGCATCATCTGACCGGCGGCTCGAAGAAGGAAGGTCGCGTCACCTGCGACACGCTGATGGATCTGTCCAACTGCAAGCCGGTTGAACTCGTGATCGACGGTGGCGCCACCGTTGTGGTGCAGGCCGGTCGGCCGCCTATCGTCAACGGCCTGACGGAAGAGCGGATGCGGGTCGGATGCGGATCGGCGACGATCGGAATGTTCGCCAAGCAATGGCACGGCAAGGTCGACGAGGTCGTCGTGGTTGACGACCACATCACCGGCGTGTTGTCGGAACATCAGGCCGGAAAGCTGCTCGATATTCCCGATACCGGCATCAAGATGAAGGGCCGGCGCTCGACGCCGGGACGATATTTCCAGGTTGCCGATCCCGGCACCGGATGGGGCGGCACCAAAATCTCCGATCCGCTGTCGGTGCTCGGTCCGTTCAATCCGAAGGAGGCGCGAGCCGGCCTCACCATGCTGATGGTGTCGACCACCGGCGAGCACGCCGCCTATTACGTGCTCGATGAGGCACTGCGGCCGGTCGAAACTGACATGCCGCTTGATCTGAGGCTCTCGGTCGAGCGCATCCAGGAAAATTGCGAGCCGGCGCTGTGCACGGTCCTGTTCATGGGCGGCGCCGGTGGCTCATTGCGCGCCGGTGTGACCGATAATCCGGTGCGGCTCACGCGCTCGGTAAAGGACGCGTTGACGCGCGTCACCAGCGGAGGCGCGCCTGTCTATGTTTGGCCCGGCGGCGGCATCACCTTCATGGTCGACGTGACGCAGATGCCGGCCGGCGCGTTTGGCTACGTGCCGACGCCCGCGCTCGTGGCGCCGATCGAGTTTACGATGCAACTGTCGGACTATGCAGCGCTCGGCGGCCACATGGACTATGTGCGGCCGCTGTCGTCGATAAGAGACAGCGCCGAAGTCCGGCCGATGCCCATCCCCGGACGGCGCGCATGAGGCGGCTCCCGCAAATCGCGCTTCTTCCTGACGGCAGGCGGCTGCATTTGCAAGACGGTCCGATCGACCTGATTGTGGAAGCGAAGGGAAGCAGAAGCGAGGTCCGGGCCGCTTACGATGCCGCGGCGCTGCGCTTCACGGGACTATTGGACGAACTCTGCGAAGAACTGGCTGCGCTACGCGGCCCCGCCGAGCCGGAGCGTTGCGCGTTGAAGGGCGCCGTTGCCCGCCGCATGCATGCGGCGGTCGCGCCGTTCGCCGCCGATTGCTTCATCACGCCGATGGCGGCCGTCGCCGGCAGCGTCGCCGAGGAAATCATGGGCGCGATGCAGGGCGCGGCCGATCTGGACCGCGCCTATGTCAATAATGGCGGCGACATCGCGCTGCATCTGACCGGCGGCGAGCAATTTACCGTCGGCCTGATGGACCGGCCGGACCGGTTTGGTGTGATGCGCACCTTGACGATTGGGGCGAGTGATTCCATCCGCGGCATTGCAACCAGCGGCCGTCTTGGCCGCAGCTTCTCGCTCGGCATTGCCGATGCCGTCACGGTGCTGGCGAAGACCGCCGCCATGGCGGATGCCGCTGCGACGGTCATCGCCAACGCGGTCGATTTACCCGGGCACGCGGCCATTGTTCGTCGGCCGGCGAACGAACTGCAACCGGACAGCGATCTCGGAGCGCGGCTGGTGACGCGCGATGTCGGCGCATTGACCAAAAGTGAAATTGTGCAGGCATTGGATGCCGGTGCAGACTGTGCGCGTCGCCTGCTGGTGTCGGGCTTGATCGAAGGTGCCGCGTTACGGCTGCGAGGGGAGATGAGGGCCCTGGGAATGGCCGAGGTTCCATCGCAAACACGCCATGACGACCGCCTAAAAGAGTTAGTACATGCTTGACCGGGAAGGCAGACAGCGATGAGTGCCGTCATTCGCAAGATCGTGACTGTTGTCGAAGAAACCCATCTGGAGATGGGCAAGGCGATCGCGCCGCCGACGCGGCGCGCCGCGGCGATCGCGGTGATCGAGAACCCGTTCGCCGGTCGCTACGTCGAAGATCTCTCACCATTGATTGCCATTGGCGAGGAGCTTGGCGAATTGCTGTCGAAGAAGGCGGTGGCCGCGCTCGGCATCGACGGCGCAAAAGCCCACAGTTACGGCAAGGCAGCCGCCGTCGGAGAGAATGGTGAGCTTGAGCACGCGGCGGCGATCCTGCATCCGAAGATGGGCACCCCGGTGCGCAAGGTTCTCAGCAAGGGTGCGGCCCTGATCCCGTCTTCGAAGAAACGCAGCGGTCCCGGCACCACGCTCGATATTCCGCTCGGGCACAAGGACGCGGCGTTCGTGCGCAGCCATTTCGACGGCATGGAAGTGCAGATCAACGACGCACCGCGCGCCAACGAGATCATGGTCGCGGTGGCGGTCACCGACAGCGGCCGGCCGTTACCGCGGGTCGGCGGGCTGACGGTCGCGGAGATCAAGGGCGAGGACGGCTTGCGTTAATCGTTTCAACAGTGGAGGTAAGGATGCTGCGACGACATTTTGTAGGGGTGGGCATTGCGATCGTCATGACCGGCATGGCGAACGCCGCCATGGCGCAGAGTGAAATCAAGATCGGCGAGATCAACAGCTATTCGCTGCTGCCCGCGTTCACCGATCCCTACCGCAAAGGCTGGCAGCTTGCGGTCGAGGAAATCAACGCCGCCGGCGGCATCAATGGCAAGAAACTGGTCGTCATCTCCAAGGATGACGGCGGCAAGCCTGCTGACGCGCAGACCGCGGCCAATGAGCTGGTCTCGAGCGAGAACGTTGCGATGCTGACCGGCACCTTCCTGTCCAATATCGGACTTGCCGTAAGCGACTTCGCCAAAGAGAAAAAGGTGTTCTTCCTTGCGGCCGAGCCGCTGACCGACGCCGTGACCTGGGCCAAGGGCAACCGCTATACTTTCCGCCTGCGTCCATCCAATTACATGCAGGCGGCGATGCTGGTCGAGGAAGCGGCGAAGCTTCCGGCAAAGCGCTGGGCAACGATTGCGCCGAACTATGAGTACGGCCAGTCCGCGGTAGCAGTATTCAAGAAACTGATGTCGGAGAAGCGGCCCGACATTCAGTGGGTCGACGAGCAATGGCCGCCGCAGGGCAAGATCGACGCGGGTCCGGTGGTGCAGGCGACTGCCGCTGCCAATCCCGAAGCGATCCTCAACGTCACCTTCGGTGCCGACCTCGTGAAGCTGGTGCGTGAGGGCAACACCCGCGGCCTTTTCAAGGATCGCAAGGTGGTGAGCTTCCTGACCGGGGAGCCCGAATATCTCGATCCTCTGAAAGACGAGACGCCGGAAGGGTGGATCGTCACCGGCTATCCCTGGTATTCGATCAAGACCGCGGAGCATGACGCGTTCCTGAAAGCCTACCAGGCCAAGTACAACGACTATCCGCGGCTCGGCTCCGTCGTGGGCTATCAAACCATCAAGTCGGCGGCGGCGATCCTTGCCAAGGCCAACTCGACCGATCCGGAGAAGCTGATTGCAGCGGCGGAAGGCCTGTCGGTGCCGTCGCCGTTCGGCGAGATCACCTTCCGCAAGATCGACCATCAGTCGACGCTCGGCGCATTCGTCGGCAAGACCGCGCTGAAGGATGGCAAGGGCATCATGGTCGACACCGCCTATCGCAAGGGCTCGGACTATCTGCCGAGCGATGCCGAAGTCGAGAAGATGCGTCCGAAGGATTGATGCATCATCACCTCTTCCCGCTCGCGGGAAGAGGTGCTTCGACCACCAGGGCGGATCGCCGATGGCCTTTTATATCGTCCAGTTCCTCACCGGCCTTGCCAGCGCCGCGTCGCTGTTCCTGGTCGCGTCGGGACTGTCGATCATTTTCGGCGTGACCCGGATCGTCAACTTTGCGCACGGCGCCTTCTACATGCTCGGCGCCTATCTGGCGTTCACCCTGACCGAGCGCTTCTCCGGCGCGCTCGGGTTCTGGGGCGGGATCGTTGCCGCGGCGCTGATCGTCGCAGCGATTGGCGTCCTGGTCGAAATGGTGCTGCTGCGGCGGATCTATCATTCGCCGGAATTGTTTCAGTTGCTCGCGACCTTCGGCCTGACGCTGATGGTCGAGGATCTGGTCGTGCTGATCTGGGGGCCAAGCGATATGCTCGGCCGGCGCGCACCGGGCTTCAAGGGCGCGGTCGACTTCTTCGGTCAGCACATTCCGAGCTACGATCTGTTTTTGATCGTGTTCGGGCCGCTCGTACTTGGCGTTCTCTTTCTTCTGTTCCAGCGCACGCGCTGGGGCGTACTGGTCCGCGCAGCCACGCAGGACCGTGACATGGTCGCAGCACTTGGCGTCAACCAGAAGTGGCTGTTCACCTCGGTGTTTGCGCTCGGCGTTTTCCTGGCCGCACTCGGCGGGGCGCTGCAGATTCCGCGCGACGCCGTCAATCACGCCATGGATTTGCGGATCATTGTCGATGTATTCGTCGTGGTCGTGATCGGCGGTCTCGGCAGCATCATCGGGGCCTTCGTCGCCGCCGTGCTGGTCTCGGAACTCAACGCTTTCGGCATCCTGATCTTCCCCAAGATATCCATCATCCTGGTGTTTCTGGTGATGGCGGCGGTGCTGATCGTCCGGCCCTGGGGCCTGTTCGGCAAGCCGGAGGCGGCCGCGCGGCGCACGCCGGGCCTCACCGTCAATCCCTGGCGTCCGCTCGCTTCCAGCGAGCGGCTGGCAGCTCTCGCCGCGATCACGATTGCTGCGACGTTGCCATTGTTCGCTGGCAACTATGCGCTGACCGTCGGCGCGGAAATCGCGATCTTTGTGATCTTTGCCGCAAGCCTGCATTTCCTGATGTCGGTCGGTGGGCTCGCCTCGTTTGGTCATGCCGCCTATTTCGGGCTTGGTGCCTATGGCGTCGCCTTCCTTGCCAAGATGGCGGGTTTGCCGATGATCGTCTGCCTGCTGCTCGGACCGCTGCTCGGCTTGCTCGGCGCGGCAATCTTCGGCTTCTTTGCCGTGCAGCTGTCCGGCGTGTATTTCGCCATGCTCACGCTGGCCTTCGCGCAAATCGTGTGGTCGGTCGCATTCCAGTGGGTGGAGGTGACCGGCGGCGACAACGGCATTTTGAGCGTCTGGCCGGAGAAGTGGGCGGGGAGTCCATCGCATTTCTACTGGCTGGCGCTGGGCATCGCCGCATTGGTGGTCGCAGCCCTACGTGTCGCGATATTCTCACCGTTTGGCTTTGCGTTGCGTGCCACCCGCGACTCGCCGCTCCGTGGTGAAGCGATTGGCATCAACGGCAAGCGCATCCAATGGGCCGCGTTCGTCATCGCAGGTACGGCCGCGGGCAGCGGCGGCGCGTTGTTCGCTTATCTCAAGGGCAGCGTGTTTCCCGACGTCCTGGGGATATCGCTTTCGGTCGATGCGCTGGTCATGGTGCTGCTCGGCGGCGTTGAGACGATTTCGGGCGCGGTCGTCGGTGCGGTGGTCTACAAAGCGCTCAATATCTGGCTGGTCAGCCAGACCGATTGGTCCAAGCTTGTGCTCGGCGCCTTTATCGTTCTGATCGTCGTTGCCTTCCCAAAGGGTATCGTCGGTGTGATCGAGACGATCCGGCTGCGCCTGCGACGGCCGGCGGCGGCGGTCATCTCCCATCGCGTGGAGGCCGCCGAATGAGCAACGCGCCAACCCTGCTGTCGGTCGAAGGTCTCACCAAGTCCTATGGTGGCGTGCACGCCGTGCGCAACGTGTCCTTTGCGTTGCATTCCGGCGAGATACTGGCGCTGATCGGCCCGAACGGGGCGGGCAAAAGCACCTGCTTTGACATGCTGAACGGCCAGAGGATTCCCGATAGCGGCCGGATCACGCTGCTCGGCCAGGACACGACGGGGCAGGCGCCGCGCGCAGTCTGGCGGCTCGGCGTCGGGCGCACATTCCAGATCACGGCGACGTTTCCGACCATGACGGTGCGCGAGAACGTGCAGGTCGCCCTGGTTTCGCATCGCGGCCGGCTTATCAATCTCTGGTCGTCGACGCCAAGGCTGGCGCGGGACGAAGCTGGCGGCCTGCTGGAACTCGTCGGGATGAGCGGCTACGCCGACCGGCCCTGCGGCGAGCTCGCTTATGGCGATCTGAAGCGGCTGGAATTGGCCGTCGCGCTCGCCAACGCGCCGAAGCTCTTGCTGATGGACGAGCCGACCGCGGGCATGGCGCCGCGCGAGCGCATCGACTTGATGCGGCTGACGGCGCGAATCGCGCGCGAGCAATCGATCGGCGTGCTCTTCACCGAGCACGACATGGATGTCGTGTTCGAACACGCCGACCGCATCCTGGTGCTTAACCGGGGCAGTTTGATCGCGGAGGGAACACCGGCCGAGGTGCGCGGTAATCCGCAGGTACGTGCGGTCTATCTCGGCGATGGTCTGCTCTACGATGCCCGCCATCGCGAAGGGCTGCCGGCATGAAGCTGAGCGTCGAAAACCTCAACAGCCACTATGGACCGGCTCATATCCTGTTCGACGTCGCGCTCGATGTCGGCGAGGGCGAGGTCGTGGCCCTGCTCGGGCGCAACGGTGCCGGAAAATCGACGACGTTCCGATCGATCGTCGGCCTCGTCGCGCTCCGTACGGGCCGGATCGTCTTTGAAGGCAAGGACGTGTCCCGCGAACCCACCTATGCGATCGTGCGCAACGGGCTCGGTTACGTGCCCGAAGAGCGGCGGATCTTCACCGATCTGACGGTGGACGAAAACCTGGAAGTCGGCCGGCAGCCGAAACGGCAAAATGCGCCGTTCTGGACGTCGGAGAAGTTATTCGCGCTGTTTCCCAATCTTGCGGAGATGCGCGATCGTCCAGGCGGGCGCATGAGCGGCGGCGAGCAGCAGATGCTCACGATCGCGCGCACCTTGATGGGCAATCCGTCGCTGGTGCTGCTGGATGAACCATCGGAAGGGCTGTCGCCGAAGATCGTGGAGCAGATGGTCGATGCCATCCTCACGATGAAGAAGGAGGGTGTCAGCATCGTCGTGTCAGAGCAGAATCTGCATTTCGCGAAACTGATCTCCGACCGCGCCTATATCATTGAGCGCGGCCGAATTTGCTTCGGCGGTACGATGGCCGAACTGGATGCGCGCCCGGATATCCGCGACGCGCATCTGTCATTGTGAGAAGGCGAGGGGTGGAAATGGCCAAAAGTGCCACGCTGAAGAAGAGCGTCAAGCCGTCGAGACCGGCCTATATCCTCGATGAGCAGATCGGTTTCATCCTGCGCCAGGTCTGGCAACGTCATGCCGCGATCTTCGCTCGCGATATCGGCATCAACCTGACGCCGACGCAATGGGCGGCGCTGGCGAAGCTGAACGAAACCGGAACTTGTTCGCAGAATCAGCTTGGACGGCTGACGGCGATGGATGTTGCAACCATCAAGGGCGTGATTGACCGCCTGACCGCGCGCGGCCTGACCGAGACGAGTCCGGATCCCGAGGATGGCCGGCGTTTGCTGGTGAGTCTGACGCGTGCGGGCCAGCAGATGGCGGAGAAGACCGCGTTCAATGCGCTCGCGATCTCAAAGGAAACGCTTGCACCGCTCGATGCCAGGGAGCGCGAAACGCTGTTTGCGCTACTTGCCAAGCTCCGTTAATGCCCCACGATGTCAGGCACCCTGCCGGCTGGCGGGGTATTGCGGCTGCGCTGGGTGCGCACGATGCCGTCGATGATGGTCATGCCGACGCCGGGCAGATCGCCAAGCTGAACGCTTTCCAGGATGTTCTTGCCCGGCGAATGCTGAGCCTTGTCCATGATGACGAAGTCGGCGGCGCGGCCGATTTCGATCAGGCCGCAGTCGAGCGCCCGCATGCGCGCCGTGTTGCCGGTGGCGAGGCAAAATGCGATTTCGGCGGGTAGATCGCCGAGTGAGGAAAGCATCGAGACCATTCTGAGGATACCAAGGGGCTGCACGCCGGAGCCGGCCGGCGCATCCGTACCGAGGATGACGCGGGCAAGATCGTCCATCTCGCGCGCGATACGCAGTGTGTACAGTGCCGAACGCTCATTGCCATTGTGGACCAGTTCCAGTCCGCGCTTGCAACCCTCGCATATGCAGCGGATCTGGTCGTCGGGCAGGGCGGTATGACCGCCATTGATGTGACCGATCACGTCGGTATCGGCTTCAAGCACCACGTCCTTGTCGATCAGGCCGGAGCCGGGAATTGACGGACCGCCGGTGTGAATCGTGCTCTGGATGCCGTATTTGCGTGCCCAGCCGACCATCTTGCGTGCGGTCGGCCCGTCCTTGACGCCACCGAGGCCGACTTCGCCGAGCAGCTTGACGCCGGCCGCCGCCATCTCCTTGAAATCCTCTTCGACCATTTCGCATTCGATCACCGGCGCGCCGGCATGCACCTTCACGCCGCCGGGACGGAGCGTCCAGAATGCGCGTTGCGCGAATATCGCCATGGCCTTCAGGCCGACCACGTCCCGCGGCCGCCCAGGCATGTGGACTTCGCCGGCGGAGATCATGGTGGTGACCCCGCCATGGAGATAGCTGTCGATCCAGTTGGTCTGGTTCTGCCGTGGCGTCCAGTCGCCGGCGACCGGATGGACGTGGCTGTCGATCAGCCCGGGCGCCACCGTCGTGGCGTTGGCATCGACGATGGTGGTGGCGCCTTCGGTGTTGACGTCCTTGAGGCGGCCGATGGCAGTGATCCTGCCGTTCTCGGCAACGATGGTATCGGCGTCGAGGATAGGCCTTTCCAGGGCGCCGGAGAGCATCAGGCCGATATTGCGGATCACGAGCTTGTTCGGTCCGCTTGCCTGGGGTGCGTCATGCGCCATCGGGGTTCCCTTCCGTTCGCTGATGAAATCGCTGGCGAATTTGATCCCGGCTTGACCTTTCGATCAAGCTGGTTTATTCATTTGTATACAAATGATCGTATACGAATGAATTGACCGGTCAATCGGATCAGGGAATGGCGACATGAGCAATTTCAACCAGGAAAGCGTGCTGGGCGTTCACCACTGGACCGACACGCTGTTCTCCTTCACCACCACCCGCGATCCCTCATTTCGCTTCCGCAACGGCGAGTTCACGATGATCGGGCTGAAGGTCGGCGATCGCCCGCTGCTCCGCGCCTACAGCGTCGCCAGCGCCAATTACGAGGACAGGCTCGAGTTCTTCTCGATCAAGGTGCCCGATGGTCCGCTGACTTCGCATCTCCAGCATCTCAAGCAGGGCGACGAGATCATCGTCAGCCGCAAGGCCACCGGGACTTTGGTGATCGATAATCTCGAGGACGGCCGCAACCTCTATCTCGTCGGCACCGGCACGGGCCTCGCGCCGTTCCTGAGCGTGATCAAGGACCCCGAAACCTACGGTCGTTTCGAGAAGGTGGTGCTGCTGCACGGTTGCCGTCGCGTCAAGGAGCTTGCCTATGGCGAGATGATCATCGCCAGGCTGCCGAGCGACGAACTGATCGGCGAGATGGTGCGCGACCAACTCATCTACTATCCGACCGTGACGCGCGATCCCTTCCGCAACCGCGGCCGCATCACCGATCTCATCACCTCAGGCAAGCTGTTTGCCGATGCTGGCTTGCCGGGCCTCGACCCCGCGCATGATCGCGTGATGATCTGCGGCAGCCCGGCGCTGGTTACGGATACACGCGCGCTCTTGAACGGTCGCGGTTTTGCCGAGGGCAACCATGGCGAGCCCGCGCAGTTTCTGGTCGAGAAAGCATTCGCGGAACGCTGAGCGGCACACTGCGTTGCTCACGGCACCGCGGCCTCCGCGAGCGCCGGGCGAACCACCGCTGAGCCTCTGAGATCGTGAAAACGTCAGGCCGGCAATGCCAGCATGCGCACAGTCTTGGACCAAGCACTAATATCCCAGCACGTCGTGCACAAATCGCGTATTCACGCCCCCCGCGCGAAATGCTTCATGCATCAGCAATGCCTTGTGAAACGGAATTGTGGTCTTGATGCCCTCGATGCGGATCTCGTCGAGTGCGCGCAACATGCGTTGGATAGCTTCCTCCCGATCCCGTCCCCAACAGACGATCTTTGCCAGCAGGGAGTCGTAGAACGGCGGAACTGTGTAACCGGCCTCGATATGCGTATCGATCCTCACTCCGGGACCGCCGGGACAAACGAATCTCGAAATTCGTCCCGGAGAGGGAGCAAATCCACGTTCATGATCCTCCGCGTTTATTCTGCACTCGATGGCGTGACCCCTGATTTCCAATTCAGACTGCCGCAATTCCAAAGCTTCTCCGGATGCAATGCGCAGTTGTTCCTTGACCAGGTCCAGGCCGGTCACCATCTCCGTCACGCGATTTTCTCGTTGAGCATACGACCGCCGTCTCAACCGCATCATAAATGAAGCTTCGCGCCGCTTGTCACGCCAGCGCGCCTCGCTGCTCCTCGAAGGACAGCGATGCGTAACGCATTGATTTCATTGGGTCGCAATCGGCAAGAATTATAGCTAAGTCCAAGCTTTCAAGTACTTAGCGGGATTCCGGCCTGCTTTTCCGGAAAATGCTAGCTTGCCAGTCAATCCGACAAAGCGGCCGGTTTGTTCGTTTGGCGCGGCGCTTTGGGACGCCGGAGGCTTGCGGTACGTTTGGCGTAGCTGGGCAATTTAATATCCTTTTCCATGAGAAGAATTAGCAAGGACCCTTGAAATGGAAAGTGACGACAATTTTCTGCGCTGGGAAAAGAATCATGCAGAACTGTGCGTTCGGATCGAGAAGGTCAAGTCGCTGATCAAAATTGTGCTGGTAACAAAAAACGATCCTTTCTTCATTGAGCGCTGGATCGAGCACCACATGAAGATAGTAGGCCCTCAAAATCTGATCATTTTTGACAACATGTCCGAAGACCCAGCGGTAATTTCGGTATATCGAAAGTATCGGAACCAAATCAATATCGTTCAATTTGCTGATCGCTACTATAAGTTGCACCACACACGTCTGTACGGCGAGTTATATCGATCGCTTGCGCGATCATCGGAATATTCCATATTTCTGGATACAGATGAATATCTGATTTTGATGAACGGCGACCAATATTATGACGATGACCGTATACTGGACTTCGTCAGGGAAAATTTGAATTATGATTTCTTTCCCAGCACCTGGCTTATGAATTCGAACTGGAGCTCGTCGCAATTCAGTTGCGGAACGAAAGCTTGCGGTCTCGCAAACAACCTTGCATGCGGGAAGCCTCTCATTCGTGCCAAGAAAATTCCCGCGGGATACGTCAATCATAACTTCCAGTTCAGCACCGCGTTATTCGTTCCACCATTCAAGACTGACCTTTTCCTGCTTCACCTGACGCGTCTATTTCCCCAACAGAGAATATTGACCAATTTGAACAAGCTGGTCACCGAAGGCGTGGCACAGCCGGGGGAAAGCCCGGAATCGGTCGCTGGGCGCAGTGACATTGCTGACGGAATTCTCGCTCTTTATGTCAGAGAAATTCGAGAATGTCTGGCTTTGCGTGGACGACAGGATCTGGGTAACGTCGCACTAGGCCCCGGATGTCTGGAACTATTGCCGGGTGGAAATGTAACGTATTACGGTGACGCCGAAAGAAAGACGATCAACGAGTTTATCAATGATCCAAATCCTGCGTACGATTTGATTCCCGATCATTATCGGTTAACCGCTGTCAGTGGTGCATAACGCGGACAAGCAATCGTAGTGATCGAGATGCATTTCACGAGTCGAGAGCGCGATCAGGGCAACCGGAGTGGGAGAGCGGCAAGTGATTTTAGTAAGCACTTCACCCGCACGCTTTTCATCGCTTCGATAAAGAATCTGAAATCGGAAATAAGATCTCGCGCCACCGTCGCTCCCAAAATGCCGGCGCCGCAATCCAGTAATTTCAAATAATTTACTTGTGGGCTGGTTTGGCGAGCTATTTCGTTCGGATATGACGCGCTTCAGGGTCAATGTGCAGCGTATCACATCTGGTATATTTGAAGCTTCGTTTTTTCCTATCGGCGGCTTTGACCAAACCGCATTAGAACGTGCCGCGACCTTCGTTTAGGCTGGCAACAGCGACGGCGTTTTCTTTTCGAACGACGGCCGATGCCGCGTACCACGTCGCGCGAGGGAAGGTGGACCGATGGCTGACAAGGTCTTTGCGGGAACGGTCGTGCTCCCCGACCGGATCATCGACAATGGTTACGTTCTGGTAGGCGATGGCGTGGTGCGGTCGGTCGGTTCCGGTGCGTTGCCCGCAGGCGAGAAGCATGGCGGCCCGGAGTGTCTGGTATTGCCGGGAGCGATCGACGCGCAGGTCCACAGCCGCAGCCAGCTCGGCCAGGAAGACTTCATCTGGTCGACGCGCAGCGCCGCCGCCGGCGGAGTCACCACGATCGTCGATATGCCCTACGACGACAATTGCCTGATTGCGACCGCAGAACGCTTTCGCAACAAGGTTCGCGAGGCGGGCGCGCAGGCGCGGGTTGATTTCGCGCTTTATGCGACCATCGACCCCGACGAAGGTGCAAAGCGCGTGGATGAGCTGGTCGACGCCGGAGCGGCCGCCTTCAAGTTCTCGACCTTCGGGACTCACCCGAAACGGTTCCCGCGCATTCCGCCGCACATGCTCTATGCCAGCTTTTGCGCCGTGGGCAAACGGGGCCTGATCGCCGGCATCCACAACGAGAATGACGAGATGGTCCGCGCCTACATGGCGGATGTCGAGGCCAGGGGCATCACCGACTATAGCGCACACGGCCTTTCGCGGCCGCCGATCTCGGAGGCGC
Source organism: uncultured Alphaproteobacteria bacterium (assembly GCA_963774685.1). GTDB lineage: Bacteria > Pseudomonadota > Alphaproteobacteria > Rhizobiales > Xanthobacteraceae > Bradyrhizobium. The sequence continues at coordinate 152,999 of CAVZFU010000002.1, forward strand.
TCGCGACCGCCGAGGTGTTCGAACTCGGCGCCGGCGCGGGATGCCCGATCCACATCGTCCACTGCTCGATCGGCCGCGGATATGAGCTGGCAGCGAGTTATCGGGCGCAGGGTCATGGCGCGACGATCGAGGCTTGCGTGCACTATCTGACGCTCGACGAGGAGAATGACGTTCGCCGCCTCGGCGGCAAGGCCAAGATCAATCCGCCGCTGCGGCCGCGCCGCGAAGTCGAAGCGCTTTGGCACCACCTGGCGGCGGGCAACGTCACGATCGTTTCGACCGATCACGTCAGCTGGTCGGAAGATCGCAAAACCGATCCCAACATGCTCAAGAATGCCTCGGGCATCCCGGGCCTGGAAGCCTTGTATGGCCTGCTTCTCAAGGGGCTTGACGAGCGCAAGCTTTCGCTCAGCCATGCTGCACGTCTGCTGGCGCACAACCCGGCCAGCCTGTTTCGCGTGACGCACGCCAAGGGCGCGCTTCAGGTCGGGCGCGACGCGGACATCGTGTTGATGCGCCGTGATCCCTATCGCTACAAGGCCGCCGCAAGCGGCAATAATTTTGTCGGCTGGAGTCCCTATGACGGGATCGAACTGCCGTTCCGTGTCGTCGAGACCTACCTGCGCGGCGCTTGCGTTGCCGCCGAAGGACGGGTGCTCGCCGAACCCGGGCAAGGACGCTTCGTCAGCCCGCTTCGCGCGCAATAGGTTAGCGCGTCGCATGAGAGCCAATCTTCCGCTCGACGCCGACCGCCTCTGGTCCGATGTGATGGCACTTGGCTGATATCACCGATCCGGCAAGGCCCTTTACCCGGCGCTCGTTCACCGCGCTGTTTCTCAAAGGCCGGGATTTTCTCGCGCAACGTTTTGCCGAGGCCGGAGCTCGCTACCCGCGTCGATACGGCCGGCAACCTGATCGGCCGGCTCGAGGGCCTCGATCCCGCGCTTGGCGTGATTGCGATCGGCTCGCACAGCGACACCGTGCCGTCGGGCGGCCGTTTTGACGGCATCGCCGGCGTCGCCACCGCACTCGAGGTGGTTCGCTCACTGCGCGACTCCGGCACAAGGTTGGACCATACCATCGAGGTGATTGATTTCCTGGCGGAGGAACCAAGCGAATATGGCCTCTCCTGCGTGGGCAGTCGTGGCATGACCGGTTCGCTCGACGCCCATATGCTCGATCTCACCGAGCCCGGCGGCGAGAAGTTGCGCGACGCCTTGCGCCGGGTCGGCGGAGATCCCGACCGCCTCGAACAGGCCAGGCGCGACGATATCCGCGCGTTCCTCGAACTCCATATCGAACAGGGCATCGTGCTTGAATCGCGTTCGCTCGATGTCGGCGTGGTGACCTCGATCGTTGGCATCCGTCGAATCGAAGTGGTGTTCGAGGGCGAGGCCGATCACGCAGGCACCACGCCGATGGCGTTGCGCCACGATGCCCTCGTTGCCGCGGCCGATACTGTCAGTTCGGTGCGCCGGGTCGCCGAACAGCTAGCCGCCCGCGAATCCGGCTATTTCGTCGCCACCGTCGGAATCCTGACGGTCGATCCCGCCGCATCCAACATCGTGCCGGGACGCTGCCGATTGGTGATCGACGCGCGGACGACCGATCCCGCATTGACCGCGCGTTTCGTGGAAACCATCGATCGCGAAAGTGCGGCACATGCCACGGCGGTGCGGGTTAGCAGGACAGCTTTCAGGACCTTGTCTGATGGTCTGCCGGTTGTCTGCCATCAGGATTTGCGGGCTGCCTTGCGCCAGAGCGCGCACGATCTCGGTCTTGGAGAGATGGATCTGCCAAGCGGGGCCGGTCACGATGCGGCTTTCATGAGCCGTATCGCGCCATCGGCCATGGTTTTCGTGCCCTGCCGCAGGGGCAAGAGTCATACTCCGGAGGAGTGGGCAGATCGCGAAGCCATCGCGGCCGGCGCGGCGGTCATCTATCAGGCGGTCAAGGCTCTCGATCGCTCCTTGCCCCAAAGCCCCGCGGTCGCACACCATCGAGGTCCGCCGTGATCGTTGCCAACCCGGCTTCAGCTTGGGCGCGGTTCGGATAGTTTCCTGCGCAGCGCATTGACCAGTCCACGCTCGGATTCGCTCAGCGCCCGTTCGCCGGAATAAATTACAAACAGCCGGCGAGAGATCGTCGGATCCACGATCGGGTGCGCGGCGAGGTCGCCCGCGGCGATCTCACGTTCCACCGCCGACGCCGGCAGCACGGTGCAGACCGGCAAGCGCGCCAGGATCGCCACCGCCATCGACAGTGCGTCGATTTCCATATAGGGCCGCAGCCGGATATTCTGCTGTTCGGCCGCGCTATCGAGCAATTGACGCAAGCCATAGCGGTTCGTTGGCAGCGCCAGGTTGAGGCGGGCGAGGTCGGCGAACGTCACCGGACCGGGTGGCAGTAATTTATGTCGGGTGTGGACGATCGCGGCTAGTCGTTCGGAAGAGCCGAGCGGCAACCGCGGCATTCGCGGCAACACGGTTTCGACGATCGCCACGCCGACCAGCCCGCGGATCACCCAGTCCTGCAACGTACCGTTCGGGGCTTCCTGAATCACGAGTTTCAACGCCGGATGGCGTGCCTGTACGTCGAGCATTGCCTCGGTGATTCGATTGAGGAGAAAGCCGTGCTGGTTGACCGAGGGCAGAATGCCGACCGCGATCCGGCGACCCTGGGGCGGCGTCGCTCCAGTCTCGCTGGTGGAAAACCGCCGAAATCCCGCTTCGATCAGCTTTGCCATGCGTTCGAACCGCTCGCCTTTGGCGGTTGGAATCACGCCGTCCCCTTGCCGTTCGAACAGCGTCCCGCCCAGAGCGGCTTCGAGCTTTTGCAGTTGTTCACTCAACGCCGGTTGGCTGATATTGGCGCCGCGCGCCGCGGCAGACACGCGGCGAAGCCGATGGACCAGATTGAAATAGTGAACTTGCCGCAGGCTGATGACCGGTCGCCCGGTGTGGAACCTGCCTTTTTCTGCAAGCGCGCGCTTGAGATGCCGCACGAACAAGCCCGTCACCGCATTCGGCTCGGCTGCGCGAGCGATGATCCCGGTGGTCAATGATGTGGCAGGCGCAATAGCTGCAACGTTGAGCAAGCCGAGGCGGGGCGAGACCAGACTCTCGGGCACGAACAGCGCAGCGTCAGGATAATCGTCGATGATCCGCGGCAGGTCGCCCGGATGGTCGTTGAGAAAGCGGACGCCCTTGATCCGGTGCTGGCTGAAATAGCGATCGGCTTGCTCGATCAGCGATGGCGACAATAACGGTACGATGAGGCGGCCGGCGGCCAGATCGGCCGCGCTGGGAAGTTCTTGCGTGCCGGCCGGCAGCCGGCAGGCGAACACCCATCTATCCGACAATAGCGCCGTGACCCCTCGCGATGCCGGACGACGATCGTGGCCGAACCCGACAAGAACGCGGCCGCAATCTTCGTCCTGCCAATTTTCAGCCATGCCCCCGAGATGCGGCACGTCCTTGTCGTCAGTCCAGACGGAGTCGACAAAGACGTCGGGACGTTCTGTGCCCATGGTATCGATGGCGCGCCGCAGTGCCTGGCTGATTCCGCCGACGGTAAAGCTTGGGCCAACCTCGACGGTCAGCCGTTTGAGCTTTGCCTTGGCCGGCGCCGCGACGAAGCGGCGCGCGAAGAACTCGGCTGTCAGCAAGGGATCGGCGCCGCGCATCAGCGTCCGGGCGGCCTCGGTCGGATACAGGCTGTTGTTGATGCGCCGGAACAGCGAAAGGCCGAGGTCGCGTTCGAGCGCCCTCAGGGCGGTGGAGAGCGTCGAGACGGCGATGCCGAGATCGTCGGCCGCATGCGCAAGGCTGGCTGATCGGCAAGCCGTCACAAAATAGGCCAAGGTGCGAAGTTCAACCATGGGATCCCGACAAGGCTCGGAATAAAGCCTAGCCGCTATGCTGATCGGCGTCATCAGACTTTCGTTTTTACTTATGCCCTGGTTCGCCTAAAGCAGACGTGGACCCCGCCGCAGGGCCCGATATGATCCGAAAGCGACAATTCGCGGCCGGATCGGTTAATCCGGCCTTGTTGATGGACGCGTTGACGAGGTCAGGCTGACGTGCACGCCAAAGATGCCATCACCCGTGAGGCGGGGCATGCCCGGCAGTCGATGCGTGCCTTTCTGTCGGCTCTGCAGGCGAACGGCGAACTTGTCACGATCTCGCAGCCGGTCAGGCTGGATTATGAAGTTGCTGCGTGTCTTGCGCAGCTCGACAGCGGGCCGGCGTTGCATTTTCCCGCGACTAAAAGTGCATCCGGTACGCGCACAATGCCCGTCGTAGGCAATCTGCTCAATTCGCTACCACGGTTTGCCTTGGGGATGGGCACCACAGTCGACCAGATCCAGGCGTCGCTTGTGGCGGCCATCGAGAACCCTCTGCCGCATCGTGTCGTATCGTCGGCACCTTGCCAGGAAGAAGAAATCATCGACCCGTCACTGTCGGACGAATTGCCGATCCCGCGCTTCTTCGAAAGGGAAGGCGGCCCCTACATTACGGCCGGCGCGATCGTTGCCCGCGACCGGCTTACCGGCCACACCAACCTGTCGATTGCCCGGCTGATGCCGCTCGGCGGGAACCGGGCCTTTGTCGGCATCGCACCCAACCACCATCTCGCGGTGCTGGCGCGCGCGGCGCTTGCGCGCGGCGAGAAGCTCGATATCGCGGTCTGCATCGGAAACCATCCGGCGGTCCTGGTGGCGGCATGCCTTTATCTCGGTCTTGGCGAGGATGAGCTTCCGATTGCCGGCTCACTGCTGGGCGAACCGCTCGAAGTGGTCCGTTGCCGCAATCGGATTTGCTGGTTCCGGCGCATTGCGAATGCGTGCTGGAAGGTACGCTCGATGCGGGCGAACCTTTCGTCGAAGGGCCGGTCAGCGAGTTCCACGGCATGTATGAAGATTACGGCGCCGGCATTGTCGCGACTTTCTCGCGTTTGACGCGGCGGCGTGATGCGATGTTTCAGGTGATCCTGCCGGGCTACCATCCCGAGCATTGCCTGCTCGGCGGCGTCGCGATTGCGGCCGGCCTGTTTCGTGCCGTTCGCAGCGCCGTGCCATGCGTCGACAAGGTCGCTGTCGGGGTCGGCGGCGCCGGCCGTCTCCATGCTGTGGTCGCGCTGCGCGCTCCCCGTCCGGGCGAGGCCCGCAAGGCCATGTTCGCCATCTGGGCCGCCGTCAACCTGATCAAGCAGGTGACCGTCGTCGACGACGATATCGACCCCTGGGACGCGCTTCAGGTCGAATGGGCCAACGCGACGCGCGCCAGGCCGGAGCGTGATTTGGTCGTTATTCCCGGAGTGCGCGCCGATCGTTCCGAGCCGCTCGAACGCGATGGCGTTATCGGCAAGCTCGGCATCGATGCGACGCGAAAGCAGGTAGATCGGCCGAACTGGGAATTGGCGCGGCCGCCGGAATCGGCGCTCGCGCGCGCGCGGGAAATATTGAGCGAAAACAGGCTTGCATAGACACTGCCCCTTTCAATGGAGAAGGCCATGTTGAAACAGATCCCGAAGACGCAGGCGATGAACAGGAAACTATCGCTGGCTTTCGCAACTGTCCTGATGATGGGCGTTGCCACGCTGACCCAGGCGAACGCCCAGATCAAAATCGGTTTTCAGGCGCCGTTGACCGGCCCCTCGGCGACTGACGGCAAGTCCGCGCAGATCGCGGCGACCATGGCGGTCGAAGATATCAACGCCGCTGGCGGTGTGCTCGGGCAGAAGATCGAACTCGTCAGCTATGACGACCAGGCCAAGTCCGATCAGGCGATCTTCACGGCCAACAAGCTGATCGGCGAAGACGGCGTCAAGCTGGTGGTCAACGGCAGCTATTCGGCCTCCGGCCGCGCCGCGGCTCCGGTGTTCCAGCAGGCTGGCGTCGTCATGATCTCGGCCTATGGCGTGCATCCCGATATCACCAAGGCCGGCGACTACATGTTCCGTCTGGTCCATCTCGGCCCGCCCCAGGGCGCGGCCACCGCGCTTTACATCGGCAGGATGCTCGGCATCAAGAAAGTGTCGACCATCACCATGGACAATGACTACGGCCAGGCGACAATGGACGGTTTCCTCGAGGCGGCGCCCAAATACGGCATCGAGGTTCTCAACAAATACTCTTATTCGCTCAAGGACCGCCAGTTCGGCTCGATCGTCGCCAGCGTGAAGCGCGACAACCCCGCCGCGGTCTATGCCACCGGTTATTTCTTCACCGGCGGTCCGCTGGTCGCCCAGCTTCGCGCCGCCGGAATCACCGTGCCCATCATCGGTTCGCAGGCGTTCGATTCCGAGAAGTTTGTCGAAATCGCGGGGCCTGCCGCCGAAGGCACCCACATCATGGACAGCTTCGACCGGGACCGAAAGGACGAGACGCTGCAAAAATTCTTTACCGAATTCAAGAACCGCGCCGGCTATGCGCCGGAAGGCGTTGCCGCCATCACCTATTCGGCGGTGAAGCTGATGGCGGACGGCATCAAGCGCGCCAATAGCGCCGACCCCGCCAAAGTGCGGGATGCGCTGGCGTCAACCAAGGACTTCCCGATGCTTGAAGGCAATCTCAACGGCTTCAACAGCCTGCACGAGATCTTGATGCCGATCAGCGTCAACGTGATCAGGGACGGCAAGTTCAAGCCGGCCGGCGTGATCAACGATCTCGCCGCTTTTGCGCCACCCGAGAAATAGCACGCATTTAGGGCAGCGCCGCGGATCACGGCACGCAAAGGATAATCCGGTGTACTACCTCGATCTGGCGATGACCGGCATCAGCTTCGGCTGCATGTACGCCATGATGTCGGTCGGCCTGACCCTCGTCTATGGTCTGTTGCGTATCCTGCACGTGGCGCATGCCGCGGTGTTTGCGCTGGGCGCCTATGTCACGGTCATTGTCGCCAACGCGACCAACAGCATTGCGCTCGGTTTTGTCGCGGCTATCCTCGTTACCCCGCTGTTCGGCATGGCAATCTACCGCCTGCTCTATGAGCCGCTCCTGAAATACCGCCCCGACGTGCCGATGATCGCCTCGGTCGGATTGCTGGTGCTGATGCAGGACGCCTTCCGCATCCTGTTCGGTGAACAGGGGATCACCTTTCACCGCAATACATTTGCCTTCACGACATTCAACCTCGCAGGCGTCACCGTCAATGCGGTGCAGATCGCGATCGTGATTGCGGCTGCTCTGGTGTTTACCGGGCTGCACCTGTTCACGACGCAAACGCGGATCGGGATCGGCTGGCGCGCCACCGTATCGAGGCCGCAGATTGCCGCCAGCTTCGGCATCGATCCGATCAAGGTCCGCTATCTCAATTTCGCGATCGGCTCGGCGCTTGCCGCGATCGCCGGCGGACTGGTCGCGCTCCTGAACAATCTGGTCGATCCCGGGATCGGCTTCGTGGTCAGCTACAAGGCGCTTGCCATTATCGTCCTTGGCGGGCTCGGCAGCGTGCGCGGCACCCTGATCGCCAGCCTGGTGCTGGGACTGGTCGAAGCCTACGGCACCATCTTCATCGGGGCCTGGCTCGATCGCGACGCGATCGCCTTCCTCGCGCTCATCGTGCTCCTGATGATCCGCCCGCAGGGCTTTACCGGAGCGCGCACCGCATGAGCGCGTATGAAATCTCGATCGTTTCGATCATCGGCATCAATGTCATCCTCGCGGTCAGCCTGAACATGATCAGCGGCTTTTGCGGCCAGATCAGCCTCGGCCACGGCGCCTTTTTTGGCGCTGGCGCTTATGCCGCGGCGTTGGTCATGGTCGGCACGGGAAGCGCGACGCTGGCAATTGTCGCGGCGCTGATCACCGGCAGCCTGCTCGGGCTTGTTGTCGGATTCGCGTCGCTACGCGTGCGGACCGACTTTCTGGCGGTTACCACCATCGGTGTGAATTTTCTTTTCGTCGGTTTCGTCCGAAAGCAGGCCTGGCTCGGCGGCGAGATGGGGATCAGCGGTATTCCTGCAACCGGCCTTGGCGCGGCAGGCAACATGGCGATGATCCTCTTGTTCGCAGGTCTCACCGTTGCGCTCAGCGTCTATATCAGCCGTTCCTGGATGGGTTTTGCGTTTCGCGCCGTCGGCGAGGACGAAGGTGCGGCCGCCACGCTCGGCATCAATTCCGGCGCCTACAAGCTGGCCGCGTTCGGCATCGGCACCGCGCTCGCCGGCCTTGCCGGTGGCCTCTACGCCTTCTTCACGCAATTCATCACCGCCGATGCTTTCGACTTCATATTGTCGGTGATGTTGATGGCGATGGTCGTGATCGGCGGCATCGGCTCGACCTGGGGTGTGGTGGTCGCCGCGGTCGGCTTGACGCTGTTGCCCGAGGCGATCCGGTTCGTGAACGATTATCGTCTGCTGGTGTTTGGCGGAATGCTGGTACTCGTCATCCGCCTGGTGCCCGGCGGCCTGGCCGCCGTGATGCAGAATGTCGCCTTGCGCACGAGGCAATCATGAGCGCGGTGCTTCAACTCGACGACGTGGCGATCCGGTTCGGCGGCGTCCAGGCCGTGGACGGCGTATCGTTTGCCGTGGAGCAGGGAGATTTCGTCGGGTTGATCGGACCGAACGGTGCCGGCAAGACGACGCTGATCCGGATCATCGCAGGACTGCTGCGTCCCGACAAAGGGCGTGTCCGGCTTTCGAATGTCGATGTTACGGCGGAATCGACCGCGGCACGGGTGCGGGCGGGCCTTGCGCTGACGCATCAGATCGTGCGGCCGTTTCGGCAGATGACGGTGCTCGACAACGTCGTGCTCGGCGCGGGCTATCGGCGCACCTCAAGCCCGTTCCGCGCCCTGTTGCACATCGACCGTCGGCAAGAAAGCGGACGCGCCGCCGCGATACTTGCGCAGGTCGGCCTGGGTGGAACGGAAAAAAAGCTCGCCGGCTCGTTGCCGCTCGGGCAGATGAAGCGGTTGGAGGTTGCGCGCGCACTGGCGGTCGATCCGAAGGTCATCCTGCTCGATGAGCCGCTGGCCGGACTCAACCATGCCGAGGCCTCGAGGCAAGTCGAGACCATCGCCGAGGTTCATGCCCGTGGCATCACCGTCGTGCTGGTCGAGCACAATCTGGAAGAGGTGATGCGGATCTGCCGCCGCCTGATCGTCTTGAACAACGGGCGGGTGATCGGCGACGGCAATCCGCGCGAAGTCATGGATGACCCGGTCGTGCATGATGCCTATGTCGGCGGCGGGATGGTGAGCCATGCTGAAGCTTGAAAATCTCAGCTGCGGCTACGGTTCGGTCGAAGCCGTGCACAGTGTCAGCTTCGACGTTCCCGCAGGTTCTGTGTTGGCATTGCTTGGTCCGAACGGAGCAGGCAAGACCTCGACCATCATGGCGATCATGGGGCATGTCGATATCCACGGCGGCCGCATCCTTCTCGAAGGCAAGGACATCGCGCGCCGCCGCGCCGTCGATCGCGTCGGTCTCGGGATTTCGCTGGTGCCGGAAGGGCGTCAATTGTTCTCCGATCTTACCGTCGACGAAAACCTGACGGCGGGCGGTTATGCGCGGCCGCTTCGTGACGACGCCGCGAAACGCGATCGCGTATTCGGGTATTTCCCGCGGCTCCATGAGCGACGGACCCAGCTTGCGGGATCGCTGTCCGGCGGCGAGCAGCAGATGCTTGCGATCGGCCGGGCATTGATGGCCGAGCCGCGGTTGTTGCTGGTCGACGAGTTGTCGCTCGGCCTGATGCCGAAGATGGTCGATCTCTGCCTCGACGCGCTCGTGCAGTTGAAGCGGGAAGGCCTGACCATCGTGCTGGTCGAACAGAATACCGCTCGCGCGCTCGACGTCGCGGACAAGGTCTGCGTGCTGTCGTCGGGCGTACAGGTCTACCAGGGGACGGCGGCGGAAGCCAAGGCCGCCGGTTCGATGTTCGCGACCTTCCTCGGCATGGGCGAGTCGGCCGAGTGACGATTGGAATTGCCGCCAGGGCGGTTCGAAGGAGAAGAAGCGATGGCGCGAATGCTGACGGCGGAAGATGTGGAAGCCGGGCTTGTCGGCGGGTTGTTTCTGTCGGCGGGCGGCAGCGGCAGGAATGCGGTGGCCAAAAATCGTGGGCTTGGACAGATGGCGCTGGACTATGGCGGCGTACGTCTGGTCGCGCTCGACGAACTGGATCCTGATGCCACCATCATCACGGCCACCGCGGTTGGTGCGCCAGGATTCGCGAACTGGGCCATCAAACCGCGTGATTCGATCAATGCGGCGCGGCGGCTGATCGGGAAACTGGACAAGCCGCCGGTGGGCGTGATTTGCGGTCACGTGCCCGGCTTCAACGCATGGTTGGTCGCCGCCGCGCTCGGGCTCGATTACATCGATGCGGCGGCGAACGGCCGGGGCCATCCGACCGTGAAGATGGGAGGCATGGGCCTGGCATCGCGGCCTGACTTGTCCATCACGCAGATAGCGAGCAGCGGCAGCACGGCCGAAAGTAATGAATTTGCCATCTCCGCCGAAGGCGACATTGTCCGTACCTCAAATGTGATGCGTCAGGCTGCCGTGATCAATGGCGGTCTGATCTATGCGGCGCGAGGTCCCTTGACGGCAGGCTTTATCAAGGAAAATGGCGCGGCCGGCGCGATCACCTTCCAGCTTGAACTCGGTCGCGCCATGCTGGCGGCGAGCGGCGCGGATCGCGTCCGCGCGACGGTCGAATTCCTTGGCGGCGAATTGCTGGTTGATGGCGAGGTCACCGAGAACAGCGTGGCCTATGGCGGCGGTTTCGATCTCGGGCAGATGAAGGTGAGGGGCAAGAATGGCGAAGCCGTGCTCGGCGTATATAATGAGTTCATGACCGCTGATTTCGCGGGCAAGCGGGTCGCCACCTTCCCGGACATGATCGGAACACTCGATCCGCAGACGGGGGAGGTGGTGTCGATCTCGGAGTCGAAGCCCGGCAGCCGCGTCGCGGTCATCGTCGCCCACCGCTCGAAATTTCCGGTCGGCAAGGGCGCGCTCGATCCGGCCGTCTTCCCCGAGGTCGAGAAGGCGATGGGTGTCGATCTGCGGTCGTATCTCTGAGAAAAAGGGTTTGGGTGCCATCATGCTTCGTCTCTATGATAGCCGGTTGTCCGGCAATGCCTGGAAAGTACGTATCCTGCTGACGCAACTCGGCATCCCCTTCGAGCGCGTCACGCTCGATCTGGCCAAGGGAGCAACCGGCGACCCGGCGTTCCGCGCCAAGAGCCGCTTCGCCCGCGTGCCCGTGCTCGAGCTTGAGGATGGCCGTACCATCGTCGAATCCGCGGCGATCATGCTGTATCTCGCGGAGGGCACGCGGTTGCTCCCCACCGATCGCTATCTTCGTGCCGAAGTCACGAGCTGGCTGACCTTCGAGCAGGCCGACCTGTTGCGTGCTCTGGCGTTGCCACGGTTCTACAACATGCGCGGTATCGCCGATCAGATGAAGAGCCGGATCGCAGATTTTCAGGAAGGTGCTTATGTGGCGCTTGCCAAGCTCGATGCGTGGCTTGTCACGCATGACTGGCTGGTCGACAACCGCTACACCATCGCCGACATAGGCATGTTCGGCTATGTATCGATGGCATCCGAAGGCGGCTACGAGATGGAACGATTTCCGGCGATCGGCGCCTGGCTTGAGCGGGTCAAGGCGGTGCCCGGCTGGGTCCCGCTGGTCGAGGAGGCTCGAACATGAACATTCCCGTGCGTCGCGGCAAAGAGGTCAAGGCGGGTCGGGGCACCACCCTGCGCTGCAAGGGCTGGCGGCAGGAAGCGATCCTGCGGTTGCTCGAGAACAATCTCGAGAACGGCGAGGATCCCGAAAATCTGGTGATTTACATGTCGATTGCGCGCGCGGCGCGCGACTGGAAGAGTTTTGACCGCATCGTCGCGACGCTGGCGACGATGCGCGAGGACCAGACCCTGGTCATGCAGTCGGGCAAGCCGATCGGCGTGTTTGCAGGGCAGGCCACGACGCCGCTCGTGATCATGGCCAACGGCAATCTGGTCGGCGAATGGAGCGGCGAGGAAAACCGCCGCAAGCTCGACGCCATGGGGCTCACCGTCTATCCCGGCATGACGGCCGCCGCCTGGCAGTATATCGGGAGCCAGGGAATCCTGCAGGGCACGTTCGAAACGTTCATGGCGATCGCGCGCCAGCATTTCGGCGGCACCCTTGCCGGCCGCCTGCTGCTCACTTCCGGCTGCGGCGGCATGAGCGGCGCGCAACCGCTGGCAGGCAAGCTCGCGGGCGCTTCGACGCTGGTGATCGAAGTCGATCCGGCGCGCATCGAACGCCGTATCGCCAGCGGCTACTGCGATGCCACCACCGACAATCTCGATGACGCGATTGCGCAATGGCAGCAAGCGCGCGACGCGCGGCGTCCGCTGGCGCTCGCACTATGCGCCAACTCGGCCGTCGTGTTGCCGGAGTTGGCCCGGCGCGGCATTCAGCCCGACATCGTCACCGACCAGACCTATCCGGATCCGCTCAAGGGCTATGTGCCGGCCGAACTCTCGCTCGAACAGGCGCGTGCGATGCGCACGAGCGATCCGGATAAATTGATGGCGCTCGCGCGCAACTCGGTGGCGACACATCTTCGCGCCATGCTGGGCTTCATGGATCGCGGCGCGATCGTGTTCGAATACGGCAACAGCCTGCGGGCCGAGGCAAAGGCCGCCGGCGTCGAGGACGCGTTCCGGATGGGCTCTTTTGTCGATCTCTATATCCGCCCGCTGTTTTGCCAGGGCATCGGGCCGTTCCGCTGGATCGCGGTCTCGGGCGATCCGCAGGACATCTACACCATCGACGATATGATCCTGGAAACGTTCTCGTCGAACCATCCGATTTCCTCGTGGATCGCCAAGGCGCGCGAGCACGTCAAGTTCACCGGCCTGCCGGCACGTATAGGCTGGCTCGGTTACGGCGAACGCAGCCGTCTTGCCCTGATGGTCAACGAGGCGGTGGCCAGCGGCCGGATTTCGGCGCCGATCGCCTTTACGCGCGACCATCTCGACTCCGGCTCGGCCGCGCTGCCGCATCGGGAGACCGAGAATATGAAGGACGGCTCCGACGCGATCGCGGACTGGCCGATCCTCAATGCGCTGTTGAATTGTTCGTCCGGCGCGGACCTCGTTGCCGTGCATGGCCTGGGCGGCCGCGGCGTCAGTGCCGGCGTCACCATCGTCGCCGACGGCAATCCAGCGACCGCTGAGCGCCTCAAGCGCGTGCTCGATGGCGATCCCGGCATCGGCGTGCTGCGCCATGCCGACGCCGGCTACGACATCGCCATCGAACAGGCTGAACGTACGGGCCTTGCGGCGACGGTGCCGCTGGGGTTGCCGGGATAGCGGCCCGCGTACCGGTTCTTTTGACTTTTTTCAGGCTCTCAATAATGTGCCCGAGGAGGTTAGGCTCCGATAGGTTCGTCGTGCAATTGCGAGGCAAAAACCCGTCGTGATGAACCAGATGGTTCCGGAACAGCGCCGGCTGATCGTCGGGATTTCCGGCGCCTCCGGCGTAATCTATGGCGTTCGCGTACTGCAACTGTTGCGCAATGCCGGGGTCGAAACCCATCTGGTGATGTCGAAGACGGCTGAACTCACCTTTGCGTATGAAACCGCGCTCAAGATCGCCGACGTCAGGGCATTCGCCCATGCGGTCCATGACATCGACGACATGGCCGCCTCGATCGCGAGCGGGTCGTTCCGCACGTCGGGAATGATCGTCGCACCATGCTCGATCCGGTCGATGTCGGAAATTGCAACGGGCGTGACGACCACGCTGCTGACCCGAGCCGCCGATGTGACGTTGAAGGAAAGGCGGCGGCTGGTGCTGATGGTGCGCGAAACCCCCCTGCACGGAGGTCACCTGCGCACGATGGCTGCGTTGTCCGATATCGGCGCGATCATCGCGCCGCCGGTTCCGGCATTCTATGCCAAGCCGGAATCGATCGAAGAGATGGTGGATCACACCGTCGGCCGCATGCTCGATCTGTTCGAGATCGACGTCGGCATTGTTCGCCGCTGGGGCGAAGATGAGAATCTGCGAGCGCGACCCATCAAGAAGTGAAGGGCTGGCCTGCACGCGCGTGAGCGTCAGCGACGTACGCGATGCTGGAGTTGGATAGAATGGATCGTTTCGACCTTGGCAGCCATGCCAGAATTGTTTCGACCGATTCACCGGAGGCGCAACGCTGGTTCAACCTCGGCCTGAACTGGTGCTTCGCCTTCAACAAGGCCGAGGGCGTCAAGTGCTTCCGAAAGGCGCTGGAATTCGACGCCGAATGCGTCATGATTCATTGGGGTATCGCCTATGGTTGCGGGCCCTTCTACAACATGACGTGGCGTGACCACAGCGAGGCAGAGGCCGCTGCTGCGATCGTCGCGGCCTACCAGCACATCCGGACGGCACGCGCCCTGGCGCATCGGGCGACGGAGCTGGAAAATCAGCTGGTGGAAACCCTGGCTGCCCGCGTTCAGAAGCCGCATCCTGTTCGCCCTGAGGAGTTCGATCGTTGGGATGATGACTATGCCGCGGCGTTGCGCCAAGTCTATCACCGGAATCGAGACGATCGGGATGTCGCCGCACTCTTCGTTGAAGCCTTGATCATGCGTACGCCGAGACGCCTGTGGGACGTCAAGACCGGATTGCCGGCGAGGCAATTCAGACGTCCTCGAAGCACTCGAGGTGTGCGAGCGCGGAATCGAGATGGCCGGGCGAAGCGGGCAGGGCAAACATCCCGCTTTGGTGCATCTGCACATCCATATTCTCGAGATGTCGAATGAGCCGGAAAGAGCGGCGGCCTCGGCGAGCGCGCTTGCCACGATGTGCCCGGACGCCGGGCACATGAATCATATGCCCGGGCATGTCCACGTGCTGTGCGGCCAATACGAGCAAGCGAGAATGGCCAGCCTGAAGGCGATCGCGGCCAACGACAAATATCTCGCTTATGCCGGGGCGCTGACGCCCTATACGACGGCTTGTGCCCACGATCTTCTCCTGATGATGCATGCCTGCATGTTCATGGGCAGATACCAGGACTCGATCGGAGCGGCGAACAAATTGCGTGCCATGCTGACGAAAGAAGTTCTCAGCGTAAAAGGCCGCCCCAGATTTGCCACGAGCCTTGAAGGCTACTATTCGATGACGCTGCACGTGATGGTGCGTTTTGGGCGATGGCAGGAGATCATCGATGAACCGCTGCCGGATGATCCGGAGCTGTATCCGGTTTCGACCGCGATGCATCACTACGCCAGAGGCGTCGCTCACGCTTCGCTTAAGCAGTTCGACGACGCCGATCGAGAGCGAGTTCTGTTTCGCCAAAGCGTCAGTCGCATCCCGCCTGAACGAAAGGTATTCAACAACAGTGCCCGCAGCATTTTGGGGGTGGGCGAGAAGATGCTGGATGGCGAGCTTGAGTACCACAAAGGCAGTCATGAACTCGCCTACGCACATTTGCGGGAGGCCGTCGACAGAGACGACAACCTGGAATACATCGAGCCGTGGGCCTGGATGCACCCGCCGAGACATGCGCTCGCGGCCCTGCTCGCCGAGCAAGGCCATTACGGCGAAGCCGAGCAGATTTGCCGCGACGATCTGGGCTTGAGTGGTCGAATTCAGCGCTGTGCACAGCATCCGGACAATATCTGGGCGCTGCGCGGTCTGGCGGAATGTCTGGAACAGCGTGGCGAGCTCGAAGAGTTGAGAGTCGTGCAAGCAAAGCTTTCTTCCGCGATGGCCCTTGCGGACGTACCGATCATGTCTTCGTGCATGTGCCGGACGACAGCTCAGATGGGCAAGCCGGACCTCTGTTGTCCGGGATCGGTAGAAGGCAAAACGGCCGGCGGGTCAGGGCACTAAGGGTATGTCGCGAATCAACACCAGCGAGGCATTTCCGAAAGTTCGTCCGGCTCGCCGCAGTCATCAATCCAGCGCAGCCGTGCGCCCGGTGATAACCGATCGCGTATAGAATTCGGCATATTCAACCATTGCGATGGCAGCTTCGGCGGCGGCGACCTCGTCTCCGGCAGCGATCGCCTTGAGCACGGCCGCGTGCAGGGCGGCGGCTTGTGCGACGTCTTTCGCTTCGCGTTGATAGACGAAATAGAATCTCCGGGTCAGCGCGTTGATCGGAGCAAAAGCGTTCGCAACAAAAGGGTTGCGCGCACAGTCGATGATGAAGCGCTTGGATTCAAAATGAACGCGAAGGAACTTGAGCACGTCCACGGTGGCGCCGGCTTCCATGAACGAGGCGGCAATTTTGGAAAGATAGCGCCGTTCATCGACCGTCGCGCGGCGCGCGGCCCGTGATGCAACGAGGGGTTCAAATTCCCGGCGCAACTCCAGTACCAGCATCTGTTCATGAGGATCGATCTCGGAAATCCGGATGCCGTGCCGGCGGATGATGGTGACCAGCCGTTCCCAGGCCAGCCGCTGGACCGCTTCGCGCACCGGCGTCCGGCCAATTCCGATGCGGTCGCTCAGCATCGCCTCGGACCACAGGCTGCCCGGCGCCAGCTCGAGCGTGACGATGAGTTCCTCAAGCTTGCTGTGCGCGATGTCGGCAAGCCGGTCCGGGCGCGGCTTCGATCCTCGTGAAGCGGCGGGGGAAGCGTCTGGCGACCACAACGAGGGAATGCCGGGTCCGCCTTTTGCCGTTCCTCGATTGTTGGCGCTACGCATCAATGTATCCGTTCTCAAATTCCGGAAGCTCTTAATGGGCATCAGTTCAGGCGCTTAGCGGTATGTTTATAACATATCAGCGTTGCATAAAGTTGCAAAGCGCGGAGCACGCGAATCCTGCGACGCAACAAAAAATAAGTATTTTATCGAGGAAGTTAGGCAACATTGACAGACATCTCGAAATTTCTGTAATATATCACTGCAGGAAGGGAATGGGATGTTGGAAACAACCGATCGCCGGGGCCAGCTCAGCTTCGAAACCGATGTTCTGGTGGTCGGTGGCGGGGCGGCAGGTGTCGCGGCCGCATTTACCGCTGCCCGGGCGGGTGCCCGGGTTTTGCTGCTGGAAAAATATGGATTTTGCGGCGGCGCGGCGGTCGCCGGCCTTTCCGGGACGATCTGCGGGTTATACGCAGCCACGGAGGGCGCCGCGAAGCCTCCGGAACAAGTGGTGTTCGGTTTCGCCGACCGCTTCATCGAGGTGATGAAAACCAGGGGTGGCGTCACCGAGCCGCTGCGATACGGCAACACCTATACGCTGACCCACGATCCTTTGGTCTGGCGCGAAGCCGGTGATCACTTTCTCGCTGAAGCCGGCGTCCAGGTTCTGTTTCATACCACCGTCATCGATGTCTTGACCGAAGCCGCGCAAGTGCAGGGCGTGCTGGCCTGGACCAAGCAGGGGCGTGCGGAAATCCGCGCCAAGCTGACCATCGATGCCAGCGGGGACGCCGATGTTGCGACGCTGGCCGGTTTTGAGACCTTCATGGGCCAGGACGGCAAGGTCCAGAATCCCACAATGCTGTTTCGCCTGATGGGCGTCGACGTCGAGCGCTTCCGCGCGCATTACGGCCAGGACACCATCATGGGCGAAGAAGTTTCGCAGATGATCCGTAATCTGCACAACAGCAGGGAATACGACCTCCCGCGTTCGAAAATCTTCCTGTTTCCGACCCCGCGTCCGAATGAATTGCTGTGCAACTGCACGCGAATTATCGGACGCGACGGCCGCGAGCTCAATCCGGTATTGGTCGAGGATATTACCGAGGCCGAAATCCAGGGCCGCAAACAGGTGCGTGAATACGCCAATTTCTTCAGGGAACGCCTGGTCGGATGCGAGGAATCCTTTGTAAACGATACCGGCGTGCAGGTCGGTGTTCGCCAGACGCGGCAGATCAGGGGGGTAGCCACCCTGCGCAATGAAGACGTCGTCGCCGGAACCAAGAGCAAGAATGCGATCGCGCGCTCGGCCTGGCCTATCGAGCTCCACTCCGGCGAAAAGCCGCAACTCAAATGGCTGCTCGATGACTTCTACGATATCACCTATGACAGCTTCGTTCCGGTTTCCGGGGAAGGCTTCCTGGTTGCAGGGCGCTGCCTTTCGGCGGAGCACGAGGCGATGGCTTCGGCACGCGTAACAGCGCAGTGCTTTTCCTATGGCCAGGCCATCGGCATGGCGGCGGCGATGTCGCTGCGGGATGGAACGTCGCCCCGACAGCTTCCTGTTTCCGACCTTCGCGAAGCGCTGCGCAAGGACGGCGCCGTGATTTGAGATCATCGAACCATCGATACGCGACGGCCACCCCGATGCGGTAACGGGACGGCTGCGGACAACAAATAGAGCCGCCAGAGGTGAGGAAATGAAAAGCTCTTTCAAAGGTTGTTTAGCGGGTGCGCTGTTGGCAGCTGCCATACCGGCACTTGCATCGGCGCAAACCGGTACGGTGAAGCTCGGACAGATCGAGGCCCAGACCGGCCCAAACGCCATCTATGGATATATGCCGTCGCAAGGCGTGCCCATAGCGGTCGACGAAATCAACAAGGCCGGCGGATTCAAGGTCGGTGACAAGACCTACAAGCTTGACCTGATTGCGCTCGACACCCGCGGCGATCCGAAAGAGGCGACCATCGACCTCAAGAAGCTGCTCGAACAGGACCAGGTCAAGTTCGTTTTTGGACCGTTTTTGTCCAATGTTTTTATCACGATCTATCCCTACGCCAAGCAGTTCAACGGCAAATTCCTGATGCTCGGGGGCGGCACGCGCATTCATGAATATATCGGCCAGCCCGGCAACGAGTTCGTGATCCGTACCTGGAACTGGGACGCCGGTCCAAAGGGGTTTGGCGAGAAGATGGTCGACTACCTGATCAAGACAGCGCATCCGAAAAAGGTAGCGATGCTGTTCCAGAATGATTCGGGCGGCAAGGTTCTTGGCGATATCTACGAGCCGATCTTCAAGGCCCACGGCATCGAAACCATGACCGAATATTTCGAGCCTGGCACCAAGGACTTCTCGCCGGTGCTGGCCAAGATCGCTGAATTTCACCCGGATTATCTTTTCCCGGGATATTCCGATGCAGCGCTCTATGACATCGTGCGGCAATCGATCGAGGGCAACTACTCCAAAAAATTCTTCCTGGTGCGCGGTTCCACCGGCCCTGGACTGAAGAACAAGGATGGCCTCGAGGATTATATCGTTTACGTGCCCAAGGACTTCGAAGAGGCCGAAAAGAAGGAACCGAAGGTCCAGCATTTCATCGAGGCGTATAAAGCTTTCTACAAGCGCGATTTTCCCTACGACCAGGCGCCGCTCTGTTCGTCGTCCTGTTACGACCACGTCTACATGCTGGTCGCGGCGATGCAGAAGGCCGGCACCGTCGATGATGTGGAAAAGATCCGCACCACGCTGCTTTCCATGACCTATGAGGGCATGTGGAAGATCAGCTTCGACGAGCACAACGAACAGGTGTTCGACTTCGATATCGTTCATCTGAAGAAGGGCGGCGTCAAGGAAGTGACGCACGTCGTCCCATAGGCATGACGCAGGTTGTTGTCGGGCAGATCCTCAATGGCATCATTCTGGGTTCGCTCTACGGGATCATCGCGCTCGGCGTGACCATGACGTTCGGCATCACCGGCATCGTGAACTTTGCTCTCGGGCAGTTCATGATGATCGGCGCCTATGCGACCTGGTATTTCACCGATCTGGCGTTGTTTCCGTTTCCGGTCTCGGTGGCGTTTGCGGTGGCGATCGCCGCCGCGGCCGGGCTCGTCGCCGACCAGACGCTGTTTCGATTCACGCGAAACAATCTCGTCAATGGCCTTTTGGTCTCGATCGGTCTGATATCGGTGATGGAAAGCGCGGCGCAGTACCTGTTCACGACGACGCCCAAGAACATGGACAGCATCATCGCAGGTTCCTGGAGTCTCGGCGCGATCACACTGCCGCGCATGAAAGTCGTGGCGTTTTTATTGCTGGCAGGCGTGATCGGGTTGACCTGGCTCGGACTGTCACGGGCCTGGCTCGGCCGGGCGACGCGCGCCTACGCGCAAAATCCGGAAGCGGCGATGCTGATGGGCGTTCCGACCAAGGCGCTGCAGACTGGCGTCGTGGTCTATTCCTGCGCGCTCGCCGGCTTCGGCGGCGCGCTGTATGCGAGCCTGTTTTCGCTGGAGCCGTCGCTGGGCGGCCTGTTCATCCTCAAGGGCGTCGAGGCGGCAATCCTCGCCGGCGTCGGCAACCTCTTGGGTGCGCTCGCCGGCGGCGTCATTCTGGGCGTCACGGAATTGGTCGGCTCGCTCTATCTGCCGTCGGCGTTTCGCGACGCCTACGGTCTGGTGTTCCTGGTGGCGATCCTGCTGTTTCGCCCCGCCGGCCTGTTCGGGGGCCAGAAGTGAAGGTATTGCTGCTTCTGATCCCGCTGTATTTGCTGCCGCTGGTCGTCAAAAGCGACGTCGTGCTGACCATTTTGATTTTCACCTTCGTGCTGAGCATTCTGGCCGTCGGCTTCAACATCGTGTTCGGCGGCGCCGGACAGTTGTCGATGTTTCATGCGGCGGCGTTCGGTATCGGCAGCTACGTCACCTTTCTCTCCATGCTGCGTTTCAGTATTCCGTTCTGGCTCGGCTATTGCGTTGCCGTGGTGATCGTCGTGCTGGTCTCGATCGTGATCGGCTGGATCTGTTTCAAGTTTCGTCTCAAGGAATTCTATTTCGCGGTGGTGACGCTGGCCTTCGCAGAGCTTTGTCGTCTGGTGACGCTGAACTGGACCAGCGTGACCAACGGCACGCTGGGCATGCTGGTTCTGGAAAAGCCGACGGTCTGGATTCCCGGGACTGGCATCGTCAAGGTCGAGCAGACCGATGCGTGGTATTTCCTGACGCTGATTTGCCTGACCGGGGTGCTGATATTCACGGTTCTGCTGATGCGGTCGTGGATCGGCCGGAATTTTTCGGCAATACGGCTCAACGAGGACCTGGCGCAAACGCTCGGCATCGATACGTTCCGTTACAAACTGTTGGCTTTCACGATCTCGAACGTGGTCGCGTCCTTTGCCGGCGCGCTCTACGGCTTCTACACCGGCTATATCGAGCCGGCCTATCTCGCTGTCGGGCAATCGCTCGATGCCATCGCCATGGTGCTGTTGGGCGGCGTCTCCACGATCCTGGGGCCCATGGTTGGCGCCCTTGTGCTCACCTCGCTGCCGCATCTGATCGAACTGCCTGCGGAAGCGCGCGTCGCGGTCTACGGCATGATTCTCATTCTCGTGATCCTGCTGATGCCGCGCGGGCATCGTCGGCCTCTTCAGGGGGCGCGCCCATGCTTCTTAAGGTCGAAAACCTCACCAAGCGTTTCGGCGGGCTGGTCGCGGTGTCGGACGTGTCCTTTGCCGTCAGCAAAGGAGAGATCATCGGAATCTTTGGGCCGAACGGTTCCGGAAAGACCACGCTGCTGAATCTTCTGGCCGGATTATGCTCGCCGAGCAGCGGACGGGTGTTTTGGAAGGGTGACGACATCGCCGGTTCCAAGCCGAACGTCATCGCGGCACTCGGCGTGATCAAGACGTTTCAGAATCCGCAATTGTTTTCCGAACTCAGCGTGTTCGAACACGTCATGATCGCGAGCTTTCTGGCCCTTACCCGGATGAAGGACCACGGGCGCCTGAAGAGTTTTCTGATGCCTGCCAAAGGCGAAGAGAAACTGCGCCTGCGGGCGGAGAAGGCGCTGACGCTGTGTCGCCTGCAGGAGTCGTCAAACAAGCTCGCGGCAGAACTGTCCTATGGCGAGGAAAAGATGCTCGGCGTCGCGATGGCGATGATGTGTGAACCGGAAATATTGTTGCTTGATGAACCTGCTTCCGGGCTGGGCAACGACGAAATCCAGAACCTGGAAAACGTGCTGCGCGATCTGCGCGCGCATGGCACGACGTTGTGTATCATCGACCACAAGGTCGCGTTTCTCGCCAAGTTCGCCGATCAGGCGATCGCGCTGCAGCAGGGTTGCAAGATCGCGGAAGGAAGTCCCCACGATGTGCTGGCGGATCCGGCCGTCGTGAAAGCCTATCTGGGGCGCAGTCATGCTTGAGCTGACAGCCGTCTCTGCGCATTACGGCAAGAACCAGGTGGTGCGGTCGATCGATCTGAAGGTCGCGGCCGGCGAAGTCGTGGCCTTGATCGGCGCCAACGCGGCCGGGAAATCGACCACGATGCGCCTGATCGCGGGATTGAAGCGCGCCACCTCGGGCTCGATCAGGCTGGATGGAATCGAGATCGAGCCGCTATCGACGCCGAAGCGTGTTCACCTCGGCATCGCGCTGGTGCCGGAGGGCCGTCAGGTCTTTGCGCAATCCACCGTGCTCGAAAACCTGACCATGGGTGCTTACAACCGTGCCGACCGCAATCACATTCAGCACGATATCGACGCGATGTTTGCGATGTTTCCGAGGTTGGGCGAGCGCCGCAACCAGCGCGCAGGCTTGATGTCGGGCGGCGAGCAGCAAATGGTTGCAATCGCCCGGGGGTTGATGTCGAAGCCGACCTGCCTGCTGCTGGATGAGCCGACGCTCGGCCTCGCTCCCGTCATCGTCGATGAGATCGCGCTGACTGTGGCGCGGCTGGCACGCGACGGGATGACGATCTTGCTGGCCGAACAGAATGCCGCCATGGCGCTGGGGGTCGCGACCCGGGCTTACGTTCTCGCCGCGGGGCGGATTTCGGCGGAGGGCACGCCGGAACAGCTGCGGTCTTCACCGATCATCGAACAATTGTATTTCGGGGCGGTCCCTTCGGAGACCACCACCCATGCCTGATGTGACTAACGAGAGCCGCGTCGGCACACCGATGCGCAGGAAACGAAAGGCCGTCTCATGTTAAATCACCGGCAACAAGGTCAGGTCGCGATCCTGACGATCGATCGCGTGAACCGGCGCAACGCACTCGGCACCGAGCTGATGCATGCGTTTGACGCCGCGTTCACTGAACTCGACCACGACGACAGCGTCGCCGCCGTCGTGGTTTCGGCCGTTGCGCCCGGGTTTTGCGCCGGCAGCGATCTAAAGGAACTGGCGACGATGGATATCGCGCAGATGTGCGCGCACGAAGCCGAGACCGCGCGGATCGTGCGCGCCATCGGTTTTCTGGAAAAGCCTGTTATCGCCGCGGTCTGCGGCTTTGCGCTCGGCGGCGGTGTCGGTCTTGCGGTCGGCTGCGACCTGATCGTGACGCATCCGGAATGCCGCTGGCACATGCCGGAGGTGCCGAATGGATGGCTGCCGCCCTGGGCGTTGACATCGCTCAGCGCCCGGGTAGGGCCCGTGACCGCGCGACGCCTGGTGTGGGCGAGCGAACCGATCAGTGGCGCCGAAGCATTCGATCTCAAGCTTGCCGATTATCTGGTGCCGCAAGCAAATGTCGAGGCCGAGGCGATTTCGGTGGCAGAGCGTCTGGCAGCATTGCCGCGCGCCGCCATCGCCAGCACCAAGCGTTTCTTCGCGCCGTCTATCAACGGCGCCACGGAAGCCGGCGACATGCTGGCAAACCGCGTGTTTGCGGAAAATTGCCAGGACGAAACCTCCAAGGCGACGCTGCGAAAATTCGGCATGAAGGTCTAATCGTTCGAAGGAATATCCGATGAATAAGTTCTGTTCCGCGGAGAGTGCGGTCGCCGGCATCAAAGACGGTCAGACGGTAGCCAGCGTTGGCGTGATTGGATGGATTACGCCGGATCTGGTCCTGAAGAGTCTGGCGGCGCGGCATCTCAGTGAGGGAAGTCCACGCGACCTGACTTTCTATTTTCCCTGCGGTACCGGAGACGGCGTCGGCATCCGCGGCATGGATCACGTTGCCATCGAAGGCCTGATGAAAAGGATCGTGTCGGGCTCCTACATCAATCCGGTAAATCCCGCGACCGGCAAGCGGCCGGAACTGATGCGGCTGATCCGGGAGAATGCGATCGAAGCCTATAGCTGGCCGATCGGCGCCAGCATGCATTGGCTGCGCGAAGTTGCGCGGCAGAGCCCGGGCTACATGACCGAGATCGGCCTCGGCTGCTATATCGATCCCGACCAGACCGGTGGCCGTTTGACCGCGCGCGCGACGGAAGACCTGGTGGAAAAAATCCATTTTCGCGGCAAACCCTATCTGTTCTATCCGACCTGGAAGATCGATGTCGCCATCATCCGCGCCGGCGAAGCCGATGACGCCGGCAATCTGTCGTTCGAGAGCGAAGCGCTGATGTCGTCATCGCTGGCGCTGGCGCTGGCGGCAAAGGCCTGCGGAGGGACAGTGATCGCCCAGGTTTCGCAGCGCGTGCCCCGCGGCTCGCGGCGTGCCCAAATGGTGCGAATCCCCGGTGCGCTGGTCGATCACGTCGTTCTCGATCCGAAGCAGATGATGACCACCGAGGTTGCCCACGACACCGCCTATCTCGGCGGACAGCTGTACGATCCCGCGAAAATTCCTTCGGTTCCGTTCGGTCCGGACAAGATCATCGCGCGCCGCGCGGCGCAGGAGATCAAGCCCGGTGTGGTCAGCATTTTCGGTTTCGGCGCCTCGTCCGACACGCCCCTGGTAATGGCCGAGCAGGGCGCTTTCGACAACGGAAAGATCGACGATTACGCCTTCACGACCGAACATGGCCCGTTCGGCGGGCTGGTCATGAGCAACTGGCAGTTTTCGGCGAACCGCCATCCGGAGGCTCTGCTCGACGGTCTGTCGCAATTTGATTTCATCGATGGCGGAAACTGCGAGTTCGCGGCGTTGGCGTTTGCCCAGTTCGATTCAGAGGGAAATGTAAACGTCAGCAAGTTCGGCAGTTTCAATCCGGGCGCGGGCGGGTTCATCGATATCGCCCACAACGCGCGTGATTTGCTGTTCGCCGGCACATTCACAACGGCCGGACTGCAGATCGATACCAGCGGGGACGGCCTCAACATCCTCAAAGAGGGCAAGGTTCGCAAATTCGTCAACACTGCCGAGCAGATCACCTATCCTGTGCGCAAGGGCGTGATCAACCGTGGGCAGCGGGCAAAGATCATCACCGAGCGCGCCGTGTTTGAAGTAACCGGCGAAGGGCTGGTGCTGACTGAAGTCGCCGCGGGCGTCGACGTGAGGAAAGACATTCTTGACCAGATGGAATTTGCTCCGGCGCGCATTGTCGATCGACCCAAGAAAATGGACGATGCATTGTTCAAGCAATAGGAGCGCAAGGAAGCACGAGGCTCGGCAGTCTACGTTTACCCCTGCGCGGGAATGAGACTGTTGTAGCGAAACCATCGATATAGGGCGCCGTTCCTCACTCCGTCTTCTCTATATTCCAGAACACCGGTGTGGCCGGTCCGCCGAGTACGCCGGTGAGCGATTTCCGCCACGCGCTGGGCTGGAGAAATTGTCCAAGCGGGATAAGTATCACCTGATCATAGACTTCCCTCTGGATGTCGGCAGCGATCTTCTTTTGGTCCTCCGGTGACAACGAACGCGCAAAGGCGTCTTTCAGCTGTTCAATCCTGGCGTCTTCCGCCCAGCCGAACCAGCCGCCGTTCCTGCCCCTGCCGCCGATCGAGACACTGGCGATAGGGTTCGCCGCGTCGGAGCTGGTGAAGTTGGTGAAGAACATATTCCAGCCGCCTTCCTTCGGCGGCTTCTGGCTCGCGCGGCGGGAGACCACGGTCTGCCAGTCGGTCGCCTGCAGATCCACCTTGAAGCCGGCTGCGCGCAGCAATTGCGCCGCGACGATCGGCTGCGCCTTCAGCGACACCACATCGCCTGGCGCCAGGATCACGACGGGCGTGCCGTCATAGCCGGACTCAGCGAGCAGCTTCTTCGCCTCCGCCATGCCGTCGCCCTTCACCAGCGTCTCCGAGCCGACATCGGTGGCAAGAGGCGTGTCGCAGATGAACAAGGCACCGCAAACCCGGTAGTATTCGGGATTGCCGACCAGCGCATCCAGAACGTCCTTCTGGTTCAAGGCCATGAAGGCGGCGCGCCGCACCTTGACATTGTCGAACGGCGGATAAAGGAAGTTCATTCGCCCGCCCGTCTGGAAACCGAACTTGCTCAGGGTATCGACCTTGATGTCTTTATTGGCGTTCAGCATCGGCAAGATATCGAAAGCTGGAACTTCCATGAAATCGATATCGCCTGACTGCAGCGCGTTCGCCGCGGTCTGTGCGTCCGCCATTGTGATCCATTCGACGCGGTCGACCTTCACCACCTTGCCGCCGGCGGTCCAGCTCGGTGGCTCCTTGCGCGGAACATAGTCCCTGTTCTTCTCATAAACCGCCTTCACGCCCGGCTCGAATTCGGCTTGCACAAACTTGAAGGGCCCCGAGCCGATCTGTTCCTTTATCTGCTGGCCGGCCGGAGTTTCCGCCAATCGCCTGGGCATCATGAACGGCACATAGGATGAAGGCTTCCCGATCAACTCCAGCACCAGGCCGTAAGGCTCCTTCAGCTTCAGCGTGATGGTCCTGGCGTCGGTCGCTTCGATACTGGCGGTGAAGTCCATCAACTTCTGGCCCATGCCGTCGTTCCTGCCCCAACGCTTCAACGACGCCACGCAATCTTCCGCCGTGACCGGCGTGCCGTCATGCCACTTCAGTCCATCGCGCAGCGTGAAGGTATAGGTGAGCTTGTCGTCGGAAACCTTCCAGTCCGCCATCTGCGGCTGGATCTTGAAGTTCGCATCCATGGCCAGCAGCGTGTCGTAGACCATGTAGCCGTGATCGCGCGTGATATAGGCGGTGGTGAATCCGGGATCGATGGTCCGCAAGTCGGAATGCATCACCGCGGTAATGGTCTTGGCATCCGCTGGCAGAAACGCGCCGAGCCAGGCTGCGAGCGCGCCTGCAGCCAAATGCAAAAGTCGTCGATGAGGAAGTTTCATAGCGCTCCTGACAACACACAAATGTGTATTTTCGTGCCTGGGAATGGATCGCGGTTCCAGTTTAGCACAGATCGGGGTCTGTTGAGGACAGGCCGGGCGCATTTGTGAAGTTCATCATTGCAGACCCCAATGAATGACCCTCGATCACGTCGAATCGCGCACGCAAGATATGCCCACAGGCAGAGTTGTTGCCGGTCCGAAAATCTGCCTCTATTGACGTCGTGACGGCCCCGTACGTGGCCGGTGCTACATACCTCCGAAGCGGATGCCGGTTTTGGGGGAGTTGGCTTTCGGCATGCGGGAGAAGGCGACATGGCCGGCTTGGTAATCACGGGTGGCCGGGTGGTGGATCCGGCCAGCGGGATGGATGCCGTAGGCGATGTGGCAGTGCTGGACGGCCAGATCGCCGCTGTCGGCACCGGGCTCGGCAGTGCCGAGCGGTCGATCGACGCGACCGGACTGGTGGTCGCTCCCGGCTTCATCGACTTGCACGCTCACGGCCAGTCGATCCCGGCTGACCGCATGCAGGCGTTCGACGGGGTGACGACGACGCTCGACCTCGAGGCGGGAGTCATGCCGGTCGCATCCTGGTATCGGCGCCAGGCCGCCAAGGGACGCGTGCTGAACTACGGCGCCTCCGCCAACTGGGCGTTCGCGCGCATCGGCGCAATGACCGGCTCCAACGCGGAAAGCTCGCTGCAGGGTTTCGGCAATGCCATGCGCGATCGCCGCTGGGTCGAGAACGTGGCCAGCGAGACGGAGGTGGCGGGCATCCTCGAGCGCCTTGCAGGCGGGCTGAACGAGGGCAGCATCGGCATCGGCATCCTCAACGCCTATGCCCCGGGCGCCGGCGTGCAGGAACTGACTGCGGTGTGCCAACTGGCGGCGGCGCATGACGTGCCGACCTTCACCCACGTCGCCTACATGTCGCGCATCGACCCGGAGAGCGCCGCCGAGGCCTATATCCGCCTGATCGGTTATGCCGGCGCCACCGGCGCGCACATGCACATCTGCCATTTCAACTCTTCCAGCAAGACGGACATCGAGCGCTGTGCCGCGCTGGTGGCCAAGGCGCAGGCGCAGGGGCTTCCGATCACGGTCGAAGCCTATCCTTACGGCACCGGTTCGACGGTGCTTGCGGCGGCGTTCTTCAGCGACCCCGACTTCGAAGCGCGCAATGGCACCGGCTACGATACGGTGCAGCGGGTGCATGACGGGCGGCGCTTCCGCGACCGCGAGGAACTGCTTGCGGCACAGGCCGCCGAACCCTCCACGCTGGTGCTGTGGCATATCCTGGATATCGAGAACAATTCGCACCATCGCGACCTCCTCGATATGTCGGTGCTGTATCCCGGCGGTGCGATCGCGTCTGACGCCATGCCCTGGACGATAGCGGACGGCCGCGTTTATACCGGCGACGCCTGGCCACTGCCCGAGGACGCGACATCGCATCCACGTTCGGCGGGTTGCTTCACGCGTTTCATCCGCGAATGGGTGCGCGAGCGGCGGGCCGTGTCGCTCCTGGAAGGCATCCGCAAGTGCACGCTGATCCCGGCGGAGATTCTCAGCCCCAGCACGCCCGCCATGCGTTCGAAAGGCAGGCTGCAGCCGGGCGCGGATGCCGACATCGTGGCGTTCGATTTCGAAACGCTCACCGACCGGGCGACGTTCTCGGCGATGAATCGTGCCTCGGAGGGCGTGCGTCATCTGGTGGTCGGCGGCCATCCGCTGATCGCGGACGGCGTGCTGGATGTGGCGGCGAGGCCGGGCCGGCCGGTGCGTCGGCCCGTTGCCGAGGTCTGAGGTGCCGGTCCCGGTCGTGCTGGTGGCCGGATTCCTCGGGTCGGGCAAGACCACGGTCGTGAACCATTTGCTGGCGCATGCCGGGGGACGGCGGATTGCCGCCGTGGTCAACGATTTCGGCGCCATCAATATCGATGCGGAGCTGATCACGGGCGCCGCCGATGGCGTCGTCAGCCTGAGCAATGGCTGCATCTGTTGCTCGCTGGAAGGCGATCTGCTGCGCACGCTGGCTGTTCTGCTGCGGCGCGATCCGCGGCCGGAGGTCATCGTGATCGAAACCAGCGGAGTGGCCGATCCGACGGACATCGTGCGGAATCTGATGGATCCGGTGATATGGCGGGAGGCGCCGTTGGAAACGGTGCTGTGCGTGGTGGACGCGACAACCCCCGCGGCCATGCTGGACGATGCGCTGCTGCGATCCCAGATACGGGCGTCCGATGTGGTGGCGCTGAGCAAGGTAGACCTGGCGGATGCGGCCGACCAGGCGCGGGTGCGCGATGCCGTCCGGGCGATGCGTCCGGCGGCGGTATTGGTCGATGCGCCGCATGGCGATATTCCCGCAGCACTGCTTTTCCTTTCGGGCGCGGATCGTGTGCCGGCGCCGCGCGAGCCGGGGCGACGACGGCCGGCGGCGGATCGGTTCGAGACGCTGAGCTGGACGTCGGAACAGCCGGTATCGTTGTCGCGGTTGCAGCAGGCGATCGGCCGGCTCGCGCCAAAGCTGGCGCGGGCGAAGGGACTGTTCGATACCGTGGAGCAGCCCGGCAGGTTGATGGTGTTTCAGTTTGCCGGCGGGCGGGCGACGCTGGCACCCGGTGGGACGCCGACAGCGGGAAAGCCGCGGACACGGATTGTTTTTGTCGCCGAGATCGGCGTCCTGTCGAGCGCCGAGATCGACGGGATCATGGAAGGATGCATCGAAGCCGGGGCAACGTGAAGGAACGCATTTTGGCCGCGATGCCCGTGCTTTCCCAAAGCGTTTTCAAAATGGATGCTCGATCGCGATTGAGCTTTGTCTTGGCGTCGCGGATGCGGAAAAACGACGTGCGTCAGTCCGCCCTGGTCCACTCATACAGTCCGTGTTTCTGGACCAGCTTTTTCAACACCCCGGTTTGCCGTTCCTGGTCGATGAACAGATTCACGTAGTCTCGAAACACGAAGTCGCCTTGCCGCAGCGCCATCGCCATCGGTGCAGACCCCACGGCATCGACCGACAGTGTGACCAATTCCGGATGTTCCCGTTCCAGGGTGCCCGATGCATCGGCCGGATTTGCCCATGCGTCGACCTTTCCAGCCAGCAATTGCGCGACGCTGTCGGGAACCTGCTTCACACGAATGAGCTGCGCCTGACTGAATTTACGGGTAGCGAAAAGGTCACTGGTTGAGCCAAGCGTAACCGTTATCTTGGTTTCCGGCTTATCCAGATCGGCCGCGCTGGCATATTTGGCTGCATCCTTTTTCTGGATCACCAGACCGACAGGTAGCCGGCAGACCGGATTGGAAAATGTAACGACTTCGGCGCGGGGAAGCGTGACACCCATCGCAGGCAAGGTGATGTCGAACTTCTTGGTCTGCAATCCCGCAATCATCGTTGCCCAGCCGTCCTCAACCCACACCGGCTTCACGTTCAGTGCGGCGGCCATATCGTTCATGAAGTCGACGGCAAAACCAACGAGCTCATTCGTCTTGGGATCGCGATAGATATAAGGATAAATAACGGACCAGCCGATCCGCAATTCCTTCCGGTCCTTTATCTCCTGAAGCGTCGATATTTGCTGTGCTTTTGCGGGGACTGTGAAAAGTCCGGACAGCAATACAATCGTGGCGGCCAGCATTCCTGCGACAGTCGAACGTCTTCCAAGGCGTGCCATGCAATTCACTTTCTCAGGCGCGGCTGATTGTGGGTGGCGCCGACGGGTCCGGAATGAAGTCGACGCATTGTACCGGCCGACAGGTTTCGCGCCGCCAGTTGCCTGAAAGTTGATACGATCGATAAAATGATGTCAACGTAGAAGATAGTCGTTCCGATATACGGAACACTCAACTCCATTCCGACACGCGCGCTGCCAGGATATTCAGCACGCCATGGTTGAAGCTGTATCGAGATCCGGTCGCCTGAGTTGGAGTGGCGAAGCCACCGTTGCGCCGAAAGATCCTTCGATTATTCGGAGCTATATGGGGTCGCAGTAGGGCATTAAAAGCCTGAGGATAGCGCTTCATCGAAAGGCATCGATGAGAAGTTGTGTCACATGAGACGCCTATGTTCGCAAGTGAAAGCGTTGATCATGCCTGATCGGGAGTTCATTTGGCCCGGGAGGGTCGTGTGCTACCAGCTGAATCGGCTGCCGCAGCAATCGTCTGCTCCCGGACCAGCGCGAACAAATCTGCCTTGACCCTCACGAATTCCGGTTCCTTGAGAACGGAGAAGTCACGCGGCCGAGGCAGGTCTGCGCGGATATCTTCCAGCACGCGCCCGGGCCGGCTGCTCATCACGACGACGCGGCTGCCCAGGAACAGCGCCTCCTCGACATCGTGGGTAATGAACAGCACCGTCCGGCTATCGCGTTCCCAGATTTGCAACAGCATTTCCTGCATCAGCACCCGCGTTTGCGGATCGAGTGCGCCGAAAGGTTCGTCCATCAGCAGGACCGGCGGGCGATTGATGAGCGCGCGTGCGATCGCAACGCGCTGCCGCATGCCGCCCGAAAGTTCGGCCGGCAGATATTGTGCGAACGCCGATAGTCCGACCTGCTCGAGAATGGCATGAGCCTCGGCGAGATAGCGTTCGCGCGGCACCGACAGGCGTTTCGGCCCGTAGCAGACGTTGTCGAGCACATTTAGCCAGGGGAACAGCGCGCCTTCCTGAAACACCACGCCGCGATCCGGCCCGGCGCCCGTGATTTCGACACCGTCCAGCAAGACTTCGCCCGACGTCGCGATTTCAAACCCGGCGATCAGGTTCAACAGCGTGCTTTTTCCGCATCCCGACGGGCCAATCAGGCACACGAAATCCTTTTCCTCAATATCGAGCGACAAGCCATCGATCGCCTTCATGGCAGGACCGCCGGATTGCGACACGAACTCCTTGGTGATGTTCCGAAAGCTTATCTTTGCCGGCCGATCGCTCAAGCGCGACTTTGTCGGCGCCGGCGCATCAGCCTCGGTCCCGTCGGTCATCTGACGTCCATTCCAAGTATCTTGGTCATGAAAAGCAGCATGATCCTGTCGGAGATGACGCCCAATGTCCCGATCACAGCCATGAGCCCGATAATCAAGGGAGTATCCATCGTGTCGCGCGATTGCAGCAACAGCGCGCCGAGGCCATAATTGACCCCGGTGAACTCCCCCAGCACCATGTAGATCCAGGAATATGAGAGACCAAGCCGCAGCCCGCTCAGGATCGAAGGAAAGGCTGCGGGAAGGATCACGGTGTAGAGCAGGCTCGACTCGGTCGCACCCAGCGACCTGCCGGCCCGCAGCAGCACGGGATTCACATAGCGCACGCCGCCGAGCGTACTGAGGAAGATCGAGTAGAACGAGCCGAGCGCGATCAGAAACACGCTTGTGCCGGTTCCGATGCCGAACCAGACCAGCGCCAGCGGAAGCCAGCAAATCCCGGGAACGGCACGCGACAGTTCGATCGTCGGCTCGATGAATGCGCCGATCCTGCGGTCGTATCCCAGTACGATCCCGAGGGGGACACCGAGAATCGTTCCGCACGCGAAGCCGCCCGCCACCCGGTAGAGGCTCTGCAGAAAATGCTTCACGAAAGTACCGGAAAAGGACTGTGCCGACCCGCCGAAAATGAAATCCACGAGTGTGGCCAGAACCGTGCTCGGCGGCGGCAGCACATAGGAGGGAACCAATCCTCTCTCGGTCACCAGTGCCCAGATGATGACGATGACGACCGGCAGACAGGCTGCCTTGCCGAGGGCCGCGAGGCGGTCGAGATTGATCAAATCTGGCATCTCCGTGCCGGAGCATCGACCTCGGGGAAGCGCAATGCAGCGGGCTAGGCCTTGGCGAACTCCCGCACAACCAGTTTGTTGATGTCGGGTACCTCCGCAATCATACCAAGATCCTTCATCCGCGCCATGTAGTTGGCGAGATCGCTCATGAAACCTTCGTCGATGACCCAGCGCAAGTCTACATTGTTAAGCGCCTTCCGCGATACCTCCAGCGGGAAATCCCAGTTCTTGTTGGCAAGTTGGGCTGCTTCATCCAGGTTACTGCGAAGACGTGTGACGGCATCGCGGTGCGCGCCAACGAATGCCCGGAGCATGTCGGGATTGTCCTGCACTGTGGTTTCGCGGGTCAGAATGCCTGCGTTGATGGTGCCGACGGGCGTATCGTAGGGATATTTGAGCAGCCGGCCATATCCATCCTCGATGGTCTTGGTGGACGCCGGCTCGCCGCCGCAGAAAGCGTCGATGCCGCCCTTTTCCAGGGCCGCCGGCAGATCGGCGAACGAGATCGCGATCGGATTGACGTCCTTCATGCTCAGTCCCACCATCCGGAGCTGTTCGCGGAGTTGGACGTCCTGGATTCCGCCGACCACCTGACCGATATTCTTGCCCTTTAGATCTTCGATTTTCTGGATCGATGTTTTGGTGCCGACGATGATGGCGGTTCCCTTGCCGGCCGAACTCGCGACGATGACAATCGGCAACCCCTTGGACCGCGCAATCGCAGCGATCGTCACGCCGGTATACCCAATGTCGATGCTGCGCGAGGCGATGGCGTTGGTCATGTCGGCGGGCGATCCGAAATAGGATAGCTCCACTTGCCATGACCCAGCGAGCAGCGACTGAAGGAGCAGCGATGGGACGAACACCACACCCTTATGGACGCCGACCCGCATGGTCCTGGATGTCTGCGCGGCAGCGATCCCAATTCTTGCCGTTCCGGCGAGGGCCATCGCCGCGCCGCCGACAATCAGGCGCCGGCGTGACGCGGAAAATACGCTGGCATGCTGCGGCTTTGGCGACATTTCGTCCATGCTCTTCCCCCTGATGATGTCGAACACCGGCGCCGCGCCGGCGCCCACTCGCGTTCAGACTATGGGGCAGGGGTCATCACAGCAAATTCAAAATCAGAGTGACTTCATAATAGATTGGAATACCCCGATTGCGCCGCCCGCGTGCACTTCAGCGTCCATTGGCGGCGCGGCCGCGCAAGCGCGGTTGATCGGCAATCGCCAGCCGCTTGAGGATTCTCTTGAAGACGGGCACGAACGGATTGGCGGTATCCTTGGGATAAAAGAAGCCGTAAGTCAGCAAAATGGAAGATTTCCATGGCACGATCTGGAAGTCGTCCGTCTTCGCAACCGCCGGGCTATGCGCATCGACCACCGCGAGGCCGATGCCCTCCGCTGCCAGTGCACAGGCCGTGATCGGTGAGGATACCTCCGCCTTGACAATGGGATGCGAGTTCGCCTCGATCAGATCGGCATCCACCTGGGATCGCAGCAGATTGGAATTAGTCAAACGGATGAAGGGTTGACCGTCGAGGTCTCGCGCGCTGAGCGAGGCCCGCGACGACAACGGGTTGGCTGTGGGAACCACTGCGACGGGAGCCAATGTCAGAAAGGGCTCGTACCCCAGACCGCTCCACAGAATTGGAAGCGCGCTGACCCCAAGATCGAAATTCAATCCGCTGATCCAGCGATCGGCGTCGCGCCGCGGAATGATTTCGAGCGAGACGTACACGTCGGGATGCTTCTTCTGAAACTCTCCGATCGCCCGGGGAAACAGCCTGGTCGAAAGTTGCGACATGGCGACCAGCCTGATTTCGCCCAGCCGGTTTTCGGCGACGTTGCGCGCGATGGTCGCGAGGTCTTCGATCTCCGCTAGAATGCGCTGCGCCCGCTGGTAGAACGCCGCTCCTTGGGCTGACGGGGTCAAGCGCCCCTTGGCCCGGTTGAAGAGAGGAAAACCAACCTCGAGTTCGAGGGCTTTCAAGAGTTTGCTGACGGCCGGCTGGGTCAGCCTGAGTTCATCGGCTGCGGAGGTGACGGAGCCGGTTCTCATAATCGCCTGAAAGGCGCGGAGCCTTTGCATGTTCATGCGTCACCACCCGGAACGGGGACTGCCGCATCCCCTTGGCCTCGATGGTGCGCATTACATAACCCCATGGAATACAGTGCAAGCAATTTGGAATTTGCTGGCATGTGCTGCGCGGCCTAGAACTGCGCCGGAAGCAGCCGTCCGGCTTGGATCGGTGGCCGGCGGCTTCGCGAGGGCAAGGGATTCGAGAGTTATGGATATGACCGCGATCTCCGGAAGCAACGAGGCGGCCCGCGCTTTGGTCGAGAAATTCCTGTATCCCCGCATGACCAGCGAGCACGTCAATTCCGGCGGAGGGGCCTGCATGTCGCCACGGATCCAGTCCCTGCTGCCGGGGCTGCGCTTTGCCGGACGGGCGCTGACGGTGCGCACCCTGCCTGGCTTTACCCGCCGAACCATCGAGGCGCTGTCGCTGGCCAGCCCCGGCGATGTTCTGGTGGTCGATGCGGGCGGTCCGTCCGAGCTTTCGGTCTGGGGCAGCATGGTCCACTGGAACGCAAGTCGGAACAAACTGAGAGCCGTTGTCGTCGATGGCATGGTGCGAGACCTGCTCGAAATCCAGACCCAGGCCGATCCGCTTCCTCTGTTTGCCTGTGGCCGGGCACCTGCCATCGCAGGCTTCGGCGCGCCGTCCATTGGCGCGATCGGCGAAACCGTCATTTGTGGCGGCGTATCGGTCAGTAGTGGCGACCTGATATTTGGTGATGACGACGGGTTGACGGTTGTGCCGTGGGCAAAGGCGGGCGAAGTGCTCGATCTGGCGATGCGCAATATCGTCTTCGACGACAAGGAACGGGCGTGGATCGAATCCGGCCGCAGCGTCTACGACCTGCTCGTCATGCTCTCGGGCAAGGACGGCACCCAATACAAGGAACGCAAGTTCCGCTGGGCTGCCCAGGCATCCATCGAACCCCTTCCGGATTGACAGGATTGATGCCAGGTCGGCGCAGTATTTGAGCGCGACCGGCGTTGACGGTAGAAAAGTTTAAACCAGCCATATGCAACCGCCGGGATCAGGATCCCGATCTCTGACTTTCCAAAGCGACGGCTGGATGCGCTTTGATGGAGGGCGCTCTGCGATGACGCAGGAAACGGCCCAGCAGTCTGCGTTTACCCTTGCGCGGAATGAGATCGATGTCGCTCACGAGTTTCGCGCCGCCCTTGCGTCGCTCCAGCACGATCTTGCGGCTGTGGAAGGCCTCGAGTTCGGCCCGATGGGCAACGCTGACCACCGTTGCCCTGGGCAGTTCCTTGTTCAGCAACGCCATCATTTTATCCTGGCTCTTCTCATCGAGAGCGGAAGTGGCTTCATCGAGCACGATAATGTCGGGGTTATGCAGGAAGAGCCGTGCGAAGGCCAGCCGCTGTTTTTCGCCGCCCGACAGTGTCTGGTCCCATGGGCCCTCTTCCTCGATTTTGTCCTTGAGATGTCCGAGGCCGACCTTGTCGAGCGCTTCACCGATCTGGTCCGCCGTCCAGTCTTCGGCGGCGGCCGGATAGGCGGCGGCGCGGCGCAGCGACCCCGATGGGACATAAGGCTTTTGAGGCAGCATGAACAGCCGCCGGTCGGGATGCAGGTTGACGCTGCCGCCGCCCCACGGCCACAAGCCCGCAATGGCTCGCACCAGCGTGCTTTTGCCGGTGCCGGATTCGCCGGCGACCAGCAGCCGCTCACCCGCTTCGATCACCACTTCCGCTTCGCCAACGACAGCCGTTCCATCATCGAGCGTCACCGAAAGATCATTGAGGCTGAGAATAGCGTCTCCCTCGGTTTCGCCGCGCTGAATGCGTCCGATGCCATCACCACGCTCTGCGCGCTCCAGTCCGTCAAGCGACATCATCAGCGACGCAATACGCCGTCCGCACGCGTTCCAGTCGGCCAGGCGCGGATAGTTGTCGACCAGCCAGCCAAAAGCGCTTTGCACGATGGTAAAGGCGGACGCCGCCTGCATTACCTGTCCCAGTGTCATGCTGCCGTCGAGAAATTTCGGGGCACACAGCAGCAGCGGTACCACCGGTGCGATCAGGCTGGATCCCTGGGACACCAGCGTTGTGCGCATATGCTGGCCTGCGAGCCGCGCCCATTGCCGGAGAACCTTGTTGAAGGTTTGATCGATGCCGTCGCGCTCTTCCTGCTCGCCTCCCAGGAGTGCGATGCTTTCACCATTCTCGCGCACGCGCGTAAGCGTATAACGAAACTCGGCCTCGGCCTGATTCTTGTCTTCCGAGACTTGCACGAAGCCACGCCCGATCGTCATAATAGAACCTGAAGCGATCGCGGCATAAAGCACCGCCGCGATCACCAGGAAGCCGGGGACGGTGATGGTCGTCCCCGCGACATTCACCGTCAATCCGCCGCCAATTGTCCAAAGGACGACGATGAATGTGCTCGCGGACAGGAAAGCCGAGGTAACACCCGCGGCAAAATCGACCGGTGCGTCGGTGGCGATCCGCAAATCCTCGGCGATGCGATACTCGGGGTTCTTGTGGTCTCCGCCTACGAGATTGAGCTGGTAGTAGCGACCGTTGGTCAGCCAGCGCGATACCACCGAACTTGTCAGCCAGGCGCGCCAGCGGCGCTGAATACCCATGCGCGTGAATACCTGCGCCACGCCGAGCACGACGCTCCCGATCGCCAACGGGAAAAACACCGCCGTCAGATAAAACACCGTGGCGGAATCGCGCTTCTCGATCGCGTCGAAGATCGCGCGATTCCAGACATTGATGCCGTATTGGAAACCTACATTGGTGACGATCAGGACGAGAAGACCGATGGAAAATATCCACGCCAGCCGGTCGCCGCTTGCTCCCCAGAATCCCCTGGCGCTGATCCAGAACCGGGTGAGCAGATAATCCTTGCGGGCCTCCTCGGCTTCTTCCGGAGTCATATCCGGATCGGTTTCGAGAACCTCGGGCGGGGGCGGCTCGGCGTGGTCACCGGCTTCGGCGACGACTTCGACGAAATCTATCGCGGAAGGTTTGGGCATGAACCAATAACGCCAGAAAAATCAAAAGGTTCCTTGGAGGTTGTCCGACACGCGATGTCGTCCGGATTTAACCCCGCAGGCGGTCCCAAGCGGATGCCCGGTCGAACTCGATCCGGAAATTCAAGGCTCTCTTTGGATCAGGGAACGGCCGACAGCTTTGCCCTTCGTACTTCACTGTCAAAACGAATGACGTCTTCCTGATCCGTTGCGTCGGAAGGCGGTTTTTGAATCATGGGGACTGACAACTGGCAAATCAGTCCCTCGGAACGCCAATCGAATTTTGCCTGTCCTCCGAGTTGCGATTCGATGCTTGCGATGACGGTGGTCGTTCCGAACCCCGTCGATATCGGTGCTTGAACCGCGGGACCGCCTCTTTCTTCCCACGTCAACGCAAGCGTACCATCCCGCGCTTCCCATCCGATCGAAAGGCGACCGGCCAACGTGGACAGCGATCCGTATTTAGCCGAATTAGTTGCCAGTTCGTGCAAGGCAAGGGCCAATGTTTGCGCGGTCGCGGGCGACAGCTGAGCTTCCGTACCCGACAATACGATCTGGCCTCCGTTGGCATAAGGCGCCAGCTCTTCGTCCACCAGCTTTCTGATCTCAGCGCCCTGCCAGCTCGAAAGTGACAGAACAGTGTGGACCCGCGCGAGCGCGCTGATCCGCCCTTCGACCGACTTGATGTAGGCTTTTACGGTTTCGCCGCGCGTCAACCGAACGATGGATTGCGCCAGCGCCAACGCGTTCTTTGCGCGATGGTCGACTTCGCGCGCCAGCAGATGTTGACGTTCTTCAGCCCGCTTTCGTTCGGTAATGTCCACGGTGACACCGCTAACGCGTATGACACGACCGCCCTTGTCTACGGTTGCCGCCGCCGTGCCGACGCACCAGCGAGTCTCTCCATCCGGCCGAAGGACGCGAAATTCCGCTTCGTACGACCTGGTTCCATGGTTGAACTTGGCCATGGCCTTGTGCAGTTCGTGGACATCATCGGGATGCAGCAAGGCCTGCACGTTCGCCGGAGTCGCCACGAAGGCCTTGGGATCGACGCCGAAGATACGGCATTGGCCTTCGTCCCACATCCAGTCGTTGTTGACCCAGTCCCAATCCCAGGAGCCCATCCGGCCGGCCGAAATCGCAAGGCTGCGACGCTGCTCGCTTTCGCGAAGCCTCGCGTGCGATTCCTCGAGCTCGGCGGTGCGGGCACGAACGCGATCTTCAAGTTCGGTATTGAACCGTTCCAGCTGCCGCGTCTTCCGGTACAGTTCGGCGAACACCCTGATCTTGGCGCGCAACACCTCGGGAATGACCGGGACCGGCACGTAGTCTACTGCGCCCATTTCATAACCGCGAAGGCGATCCAGATCGCTCACCTGAATGGCTGAAATGAAAATCATCGCGGTCTTGCGGAAGCGGGGGTGCTCCCGGATCATGGCGGCGAGTTCGAACCCGTCCAGCTCCGGCATGCACACGTCGACCAGAATGACTGCGACTTCATTCTTGAGCAGATATTCGAGCGCTTCCCGTCCGGATGCGGCGACGACCAGATTTTCACCGAGTTCCTTCAGAATGACCTCATAGGCCAGCAGTTTGGCCGGCTGATCGTCGACCAGAAGAATGTTTACCTTTTCATGGTCCATCATCGAAATGTACCAATCAACGGTGCAGCCACATTCGTATGGCAAGGAGCAACTGTTCGGTGTTGACCGGCTTGGCGAGATAATCGGAGGCGCCGGCCTCGAGGCATTTTTCGCGATCGCCCTTCATCGCCTTGGCGGTAAGGGCGATAATGGGAAGCCGCCGGAACGCCGGATTTTGACGGATGACGCCCATGGTCTGATAGCCATCCATCTGCGGCATCATGATATCCATCAGGACAACGGCAATCTCCGGATTAGACTCGACCAGCGAGACCGCTTCGCTCCCCGTGGTGGCGGTAAGAACCTTCATGCCACGGCGCTCGAGCACGCTGCTCAGCGCGAAGATGTTGCGGGCGTCGTCGTCGACCAAGAGCGCGGTTTGGCCGACGAGATCCTCGTCGGAGCTGTTCAGTTTTTCCAGCATGCGCTGCTTTTCGATAGGCAGTTCCGTGATCACCCGATGCAGGAACAGCGAGGTCTCATCGAGCAAACGTTCCGGCGATTCCACACCCTTCACGACGATACTTCGCGCCATGGTGTGCAATTCGGCATCCTCTTCGACCGAAAGCTCCCGACCGGTGAACACCACCACCGGCACGTTTGACAACACGTCGTCGTTACGGATCTTGTCCAGCACCTCGAAGCCGGTCATGTCGGGCAGCCGTAAATCGAGCACCACGCAATCGCACGGGCTGTCGCGCATGGTGGACAGTGCATCCGCGCCTGTGCCGGTCGCAACGATCTCGATATCGTCGTGATCGAGCAATTCCCTGATGCTCATCTGCTCTGCGGCATTGTCTTCGACGATGAGCAAACGCTTCCGCCGCGGTCTGGCGTATTCCTTGATTTGGGACAACGCCGCGCTGACGCCTTCCGTCGTTGTCGGCTTGTTGACAAAGGAAAATGCGCCGCGCGCCAGAGCGTGCTGGCGGTCTTCATCGAGCGTAATAATCTGAACCGGAATGTGACGGGTCAGCGGGTTGTGTTTCAACTGGCTGAGCACGGTCCAGCCGAGCATATCCGGCAGGAAGACATCGAGCGACACCGCTGCCGGCTGATACTGCTTGGCAAGTTCAAGTGCCTCCGCGCCACGGGCGGCGACCAGGACCTTGAATCCCTTGTCGCGCGCCAGGTCGACCAGCACGCGCGCATAATGCGGGTCGTCCTCAACGATGAGAAGAATGGTATCTCCGGGTTCAAGATCGAGCCGGTCGTCAGGCAGCGGCTCGATGACGCGTTCTTGCGCGGCGACCTGGAGCGCGGGCGCCGTGCTATATTGCGACGGAGCGATGACACGCGGCGCCACGGTCGGACCCGAATATTTCAGGGGCAGATACAGGACGAAGGTGCTGCCCTTGCCGGGCGTGCTCTGCAGATGGATTTCGCCTCCGAGCAGGCTTGCAAGTTCGCGGCTGATGGCGAGACCCAAGCCCGTGCCGCCATATTTCCGGCTGGTGCCGGCATCCGCCTGCTGAAATGCCTCGAATATCAGTTTTTGTTTTTCTGCGGGAATACCGATGCCGGTATCCGACACTTCAAAGGCGATCACGGCCGGAGACTGATTGAGCACAGGATGCTCCGCGGTCCAGCCTCCGAGAGCGGCCGAAACACTCAGGCGCACACCACCCTCGGCGGTGAACTTGAACGCGTTCGACAACAGATTCTTGAGCACCTGCTGCAGGCGCTTGGAATCGGTAACGATGCTGCGCCCCAGGTTGGGATCGACATCCATGGTGAACGACAGTTGACGGTTCTCGGCTTCATGCCGGAATGGCCGTCCAACTGTTTCGAGAAGATTGGCGGTCAGAATTTCCTCGGCATCAACGGTCACGGTTCCAGACTCAATCTTGGACAGATCGAGAATGTCGCTGATCAGGTTGAGCAGGTCGGTGCCGGCGCCATGAATGGTGCGTGCGAATTCAACCTGCTTGCCGGACAGATTGCCGTCGGGATTCTCGGTCAATTGCTGACCGAGGATCAGGATGCTGTTGAGCGGCGTCCGCAGTTCGTGCGACATGTTGGCGAGGAATTCGGACTTGTACTTTGACGTCAAGGAAAGTTCGGTCGCCTTTTCCTCGAGCGCGCGCCGCGCCTGTTCGATTTCCTGGTTCTTGCGTTCCACTTCGACGTTGCGCTCGGCCAGCTGCTGGGCCTTTTGCTCAAGTTGCTCGTTGGTCTGTTGCAGTTCCTTTTGTTGTGTCTGCAATTCGCCGGCGAGTTGCTGGGACTGCTTCAGCAGTCCTTCCGTCTGCATCGTTGCTTCGATACTGTTGAGAACGATGCCGATACTGTCGGTTAGCTGCTCAAGAAATGTCATTTGCGAAGTCGTGAATGCGCTCACCGAAGCAAGTTCAATCACGGCCTTGACCTGGTTCTCGAACAACACCGGCAGCACCACGAGGTTTTTCGGCAAGACGCGCACCAGCGCCGAGTTTATCGGGGTCGCGTCTTGCGGGATGTCCGACACCAGCCGCTGGCGTTTGTCCATCGCGCATTGCCCGACCAGACCGTCGCCGAAATGAACGATTAACTGATGTGGGCTGTTGCCGTCTCCCGCATAGGCCGAAAGCAGGCGCAGTTGGGGGTTTTCTTCGTTTTCGACCTGGTAAATCACGCCCATATGGGCGTTCACCAGGGGCGTCAATTCGGTCAGGAGCAGCCGGCCGACCGTGGTCAGATCGCGCTGGCCCTGAAGCATGTTGGTAAATCTTGCCAGGTTCGTCTTCAGCCAATCCTGCTCGGTGTTGACGTCGGTGGTGAGCCTCAAATTGCCAATCATGGTGTTGATGTTGTCTTTAAGCTCGGCCACTTCACCGCGCGCATCGACCTGGATCGACCGCGTCAGGTCGCCCTTGGTGACGGCGGTCGCGACTTCGGCGATGGCGCGCACCTGTGATGTCAGGTTGGCCGCCAGCAGGTTGACGTTACCCGTCAGATCCTTCCAGGTGCCGGAGGCACCGGGCACGTTCGCCTGACCTCCGAGCCGGCCCTCAACGCCCACTTCGCGCGCCACGCTGGTGACCTGATCGGCGAACGTCGCCAGCGTCTCGGTCATGTTGTTGATGGTATCGGCGAGGGCTGCGACTTCGCCCTTTGATTTAACGGTCAGGTTCTGTTTCAGGTCGCCGTCGGCGACGGCGGTCACGACCTTGACGATGCCGCGCACCTGTTCGGTGAGGTTGGCCGCCATGAAATTCACGGTGTCGGTCAGATCCTTCCAGGTTCCGGCCACGCCGGGCACCTGCGCCTGTCCGCCGAGCTTGCCCTCGGTGCCGACCTCACGCGCGACGCGGGTCACTTCGCCGGCGAACGCATTCAACTGATCCACCATCGTGTTGATGGTGTTCTTTAGTTCCAGAATTTCGCCTTTGACGTCGACCGTGATCTTGCGGGAAAGGTCTCCGCGCGCCACCGCGGTGGTGACTTCGGCGATGTTGCGAACTTGCGTGGTCAGGTTGGCGGCCAGCAGATTGACGTTGTCGGTGAGGTCCTTGAAGGTTCCGCCGACGCCGGGCACCACCGCCTGGCCGCCGAGGCGGCCCTCGGTGCCGACTTCGCGCGCCACGCGGGTCACTTCAGCCGCGAAAGAGCGAAGCTGCTCGACCATGGTGTTGAGGGTGTCTTTCAGGAGCAGGATTTCGCCGCGAACGTCGACCGTGATCTTCTTGGAGAGATCGCCGCCGGCGATCGCAGTTGCCACTTCGGCAATGTTGCGAACCTGCGCGGTGAGGTTCGACGCCATGAAGTTGACGTTGTCGGTGAGGTCTTTCCAGGTGCCGGCGACCTCCGGGACCTCGGCCTGTCCGCCGAGCTTGCCTTCGGTGCCGACCTCGCGCGCCACGCGCGTCACTTCGGACGCAAACGCGTTGAGCTGGTCCACCATGGTGTTGACCGTGTTCTTCAGCTCGAGAATTTCACCCTTCACGTCCACGGTGATTTTCTTGGAAAGATCGCCCTTGGCGACCGCCGTGGTCACCTCGGCGATGTTGCGGACCTGACCCGTCAGGTTGCCGGCCATCGAGTTCACGTTGTCGGTCAGGTCCTTCCAGGTGCCGGCAACACCGGGCACGTTGGCCTGGCCGCCGAGGCGGCCTTCGGTGCCGACCTCGCGGGCGACGCGGGTCACTTCGCCTGCGAAGCGGTTGAGCTGATCGACCATGGTGTTGAGCGTTTCCTTCAGCTGCAGGATCTCGCCGCGAACGTCGACGGTGATCTTGCGCGAAAGGTCGCCGCCTGCGATCGCGGTCGCGACCTCGGCGATGTTGCGAACCTGGGCCGTCAGGTTGCCGGCCATCGAATTCACGCTGTCGGTGAGGTCTTTCCAGGTACCGGCAACGCCGGGGACAATGGCCTGGCCGCCAAGTTTGCCGTCGGTGCCGACTTCACGGGCGACGCGCGTCACTTCGCCGGCAAAGGCGTTGAGCTGGTCGACCATCGTGTTCAGGGTTTCCTTGAGCTGAAGGATTTCGCCCGACACGTTCACCGTGATTTTCTTCGATAGGTCGCCCTTGGCCACCGCGGTCGCCACTTCGGCGATATTGCGGACCTGTCCGGTCAGGTTGGAAGCCATCGAGTTGACGCTGTCCGTCAAGTCCTTCCAGGTGCCGGCGACGCCGCGCACCAGCGCCTGGCCGCCAAGCTTGCCTTCGGTGCCGACTTCGCGCGCGACGCGCGTCACCTCGCCGGCGAAGGCGTTGAGCTGGTCGACCATCGTGTTGACGGTGTCTTTCAGTTCCAGAATTTCGCCGCGCACGTCCACGGTGATCTTCTTGGACAGGTCGCCGTTGGCGACCGCGGTCGTCACTTCGGCGATGTTGCGAACCTGTGCCGTCAGGTTGCTCGCCATCGAGTTGACGCTCTCGGTCAAATCCTTCCAGGTGCCGGCGACGCCAAGCACGTTGGCCTGACCGCCCAGCCGGCCGTCGGTACCGACCTCGCGCGCGACGCGCGTCACTTCGCCGGCAAAGGCGTTGAGCTGGTCGACCATCGTGTTGAGGGTTTCCTTGAGCTGCAGGATTTCGCCCGACACGTTCACCGTAATCTTCTTGGACAGGTCGCCGCCGGCGATGGCGGTCGCAACGTCGGCGATGTTGCGGACCTGGGCCGTCAGGTTGGAGGCCATGAAGTTGACGTTGTCGGTGAGGTCCTTCCAGGTGCCGGCGACGCCGGGCACCTGAGCCTGGCCGCCGAGCTTGCCTTCGGTTCCGACTT
Source organism: uncultured Alphaproteobacteria bacterium (assembly GCA_963774685.1). GTDB lineage: Bacteria > Pseudomonadota > Alphaproteobacteria > Rhizobiales > Xanthobacteraceae > Bradyrhizobium. Next base: position 197,531 of record CAVZFU010000002.1, read on the forward strand.
CGCGCGCGACGCGGGTTACTTCCGATGCAAACGAATTGAGCTGATCGACCATCGTGTTGATGGTGTCTTTCAGTTCCAGAATTTCGCCGCGCACGTCCACGGTGATCTTCCGTGAAAGGTCGCCGCGGGCAACCGCCGTCGTGACGTTGGCGATATTGCGGACCTGGGCCGTCAGGTTGCCGCACATCGCGTTCACGGAATCGGTCAAATCCTTCCACGTTCCGGCGACACCGGGCACAATTGCCTGGCCGCCGAGTTTGCCGTCGGTGCCGACCTCGCGCGCGACGCGGGTGACTTCGGAGGCGAACGAGCGAAGCTGGTCCACCATGGTGTTGATGGCTTCCTTGAGCTGCAAGATCTCGCCGCGCACGTCCACCGTGATCTTCTTGGACAAATCGCCGTTCGCAACCGCGATGGTCACTTCCGCAATATTTCGGACCTGGCCGGTAAGATTGTTGGCCATGGAGTTGACGCTCTCCGTCAAGTCCTTCCACACGCCGGTCACCTCAGGCACCTGGGCTTGACCGCCCAGTTTTCCTTCCGTTCCGACTTCGCGCGCGACGCGTGTCACCTCCGAAGTAAACACGCTAAGCTGCTTGATCATCGTGTTGACGATAGTGGCGGACTGCAGGAATTCGCCACCCAGGGGACGGCCATCGACGTCGAGCTGGACGGTTTGCAACAGGTCGCCTTGCGCAACCGCGGCGACCGCGCGAGTCACCTCGCGCGTCGGCCAGAGCAAGTCATCTATCAGGGTGTTTACCGAGCCTTCCATGTCGGCCCACGAGCCGCTCGCCAGTCCGAACTTGACGCGTTGCCGGGTTTTACCCTCGCGGCCGACAACCTGGCCGACACGCTCCAGCTGTTGGGCCATCCGCTGATTGGCCGCTACAATTTCATTAAATGTATCTGCGATCTTGCCGTCGATCCCGAGATGGTCACCGGTCATTCGCACCGAAAAATCCCCGCTTCGCATCGCCTGCAGCGCGTGGAGCAGGTCCTGCGTGGGGGCCGACTTGCCGTTCGCAAGCGGCTTTGCCTTGGTGGCGCGCCGGCCGGTGGAGGAGGCCGAATCAAGGTCGCTCATGGTATTTCCCTCAAGAGTGCGACTCTCTGCAGCCGGGGCGCGCGTCGATGGAACGGCGGCACCCCGAGCTCGGATCAATCAGAATGGTTTCGTAAGGTTTTGTGATGACGCATTGCCCCGGAAACAAAAGTAAGTTCCGAAGGGAACGTTTGGTTCCCGGGGAGGGACTAAAAAAGTTCCGCCCAAAGTGAGCTTTTATTTGCGTCCGGCCAGGTCCGAAAGGGAGACGAGGGCCGGCTGATCAGGCACCGATTATACTAGAGGTCGGCTCCCCGTATTGACGCGTTCATCCAAAGTGGCAATGCAGCGATCTATGTTAAAACGGCCTGTCCCTGGTTGATAAAGTTTGCAGCATCCATCTGTCAGGTTCGACCTGGTTCCGGTCTGATTGACACACCAGGCTTTTCAAGTACTTAGCCATTAACATTGTGCTTCCAGGTTTACCGGCGCTGTTGCCCAAGCGCGACAGTTGCGAATCTCGTGTTGTGCTAGACTCGATGCAGTTCCAGCCGCGGGGATCGTGCGATCTCGTGGGTTGTGCCAGTAGTTTCGCAGGGGGACCACGGAATGAACCGGCGCTTCCGGCCACTCACTTGTTTTCTCGCTTTGGCGATACTCGCTGCACTTTCGGGCGATGCGGCCGCGCTCGCCCGCCCCAAGCAAGTCCGGCATGCCGAGAAGCCACATGAGACAAGGGCTGTGCGCCATCACGGCAAGGAGCATGCGGTGCATGTCGACGCGGCGCGACACAAGAAAGCGCCGTCTGCCGATGCTGCGGCTGCGCCCCAACTCTCGGGTGACCTGGCGGCGGTCAAGAACGCGATCGACCTGGCACGAAAGGCCAAGACAGGTGAAGCGACCGTCATCGAAAAAACAATCGGTGACCCGGCAGCCCAGAAGCTCGTCGAATGGTTCGTTCTGCGGCATCCGGACTCTGGCGCGGTATTCGGTCGGTATGCGGCGTTCATTGCCGATAATCCGGGTTGGCCGGGCATGGGTTTGATGCGGCGGCGCGCGGAGGCGCACCTGTGGCAAGAACGGAGCGACGCGGCTACGGTTCACGGCTTTACCGGCGATCAACCGGCAAGCACGAAAGGCCGCCTGGCGCTCGCGCGGGCGCTTCTTGCGGAAGGCGACCGTGACGGCGCCGGACGCTGGATTCGCCAGGTCTGGCGGTCGGAGGAACTGTCGGAGCGCTCGGAAACCGAGGCATTCGAGATGTTCCGCGACTTGCTCACACGTGAAGATCACCGGGCGCGGATGGACAAGCGGATTGGAGCAAAGGATTTTTCAGGAGCGAAGCGCGCGGCACAGCGCCTCGGCAACGACGAACTTTCGATCGTGAAAGCCTGCGTAGCCGTCATGGGGAATGAGACCAAGGCGCTCGACCGGCTCGACGCCGTCGAGACCACGGCGCGGCAGGACCTCGGCTACACCCTGTGCCGTATTCACTGGATGCTGCGTCACGATCGGATTGAGGACGCGGTCGGTCTGACCCTGGCGGCGGCGCCGGAAACCATGGCGCTTCAGGAAACCGATGAATGGTGGCGTGAACGGCGCATGCTCGCCCGCAAGCTGCTCGATCTCGGCAAGTTCCAGACTGCGTATGAGATCGTGCACGCCGCCGCCTTGCCGGCCAGCGAAAATTACCGGGCGGATTTTTATTTCACGACGGGCTGGATCGCGTTGCGCTATCTCAACGATCCCGCAACGGCGCGCGCGCAATTCGCCCACATCGACGACGGATCGGCCAATCCGATCGTGCTCGCACGGGCAAACTACTGGCGAGGCCGCGCCGCCGAGGCGATCGGAGACCACGGCGCGATGCGCGCGAACTATGAAGCCGCCGCGCGCCATACCACCGCTTATTACGGACAGCTTGCGCGTGCCAAACTCGGCCTCGAAAAGCTCGAACTCCGCGCGCCGCTCCAGCCCGCTCCTGCCGGCGGTCCCGCACTTTCCGACGAAATCGTGCGCGCCGCCGACATGCTTTACGCGGTTGGCGAGCGCGACGCCGTGGTGAGCTTCGTGGTGGATCTTGCGGAACAATGCCGTGACGTGGCAACGCTGGAGGCACTTGGCGAGTTGGCCGGGCGTCACAACGATGCGCGCGGCATGCTGGAGATCGGGAAGATGGCGCTCGGCCGCGGCCTGCCGGTCGACCACTACGCCTTCCCAACGATCGGGATCCCGCCGCACAGCCCGGTTGGGCCAGAGATCGAACGGAGCATCACCTATTCGGTCGCACGCACCGAAAGCGGTTTCGACCAGCGCGACAAGTCGTCGGCCAATGCGGTCGGCTTGATGCAGGTCACGCCGGAAGCCGGGCGAGACACCGCCAAAAGGTTCGGCGTCCCTTATGACTGGGACCGGATGGTCTCTGATCCCGTCTATAACACGCAAATGGGCGAAGCCGAGCTCAGCGCGCTCTTAAAGGAATATAACGGCTCCCACATCATGACCTTCGCGGGCTATAATGCCGGCCGGGGCAGGGTGCGGGATTGGGTGAAGCAGCACGGCGATCCTCGCGATCCGAGCGTGGACGCGATCGATTGGGTGGAACGCATTCCACTTGCCGAAACCCGCAATTATGTCCAGCGCGTCATGGAGAATTTGCAGGTCTATCGCGTCCGTTTTGACGTTGGTGGCCCGAAGTTAGATCAACCTCCCACGACGAACGAGGCCAATTCGGCCCCGCTTTTATCGTCCCAAACACCGGATTCCCGCTAGGGACCCTTGTCGTTCGCGATGAGATACATAGGTTGACCAGTCGATCTGCTTCTTTCACGACATTCCGAAAGCAGGTGACTTGATCAATCGTATGGCCGCCGAGACATTGGCCGGCCTCGCAGAGTCCGCCCACTCAATCCGTTGCCGCATCAGATGATCGCTGTTACTATTTGCGCCCCCTTTACAGCAAGAAAGCGACAGAACGAGCGATCCGCAGATCCAAAGAGGTCGAATTTCCCATGGCAAAATTGACCATCAACGGCGAAACAAAATCGTTCGACGCTCCGGCTGACATGCCGTTACTCTGGGTTCTCCGCGACATACTCGGCATGACCGGCACGAAATTCGGCTGCGGAATTGCCCAGTGCGGCGCCTGCACCGTGCATATCGACGGCAAGCCGGTGCGGTCCTGCATGCTACCGGTGGGTGCGGTGCGTGACCGTGCGGTCACCACCATCGAAGGCGTCGGCGCAACGCCCGTTGGCGCCAAAGTGCAAAAAGCATGGCTCGATCTCGAAGTGATCCAGTGCGGCTATTGCCAGTCGGGCCAGATCATGTCGGCTGCGGCCCTGCTTGCAGCCACGCCCAATCCCGATGACGCCGACATCGATGCCGCGATGGCCGGAAATATCTGCCGCTGCGGTACCTACGTTCGTATCCGTGCCGCGATCAAGCAGGCTGCTTCCCAACGTCAGTCGTAGGAGCGGGTCATGGCAATTGCAGAAAAGATTTCCGCCGAAGTTTCACGCCGCGGCCTGCTGACCGGTGGCTTGGCCGGGGGATTCCTGCTGGCGTTCCGCCTTCCGGTGCGCGCGGCAAACGAAACGGTGCAGCCGCCGGATGCGGCCGACGGCAGGTTCGCACCGAACGCTTTCATTCGCATCGATGCTACTGGCAAGACCACGCTGGTGATGCCGCAGGTCGAGATGGGGCAGGGCGTCTATACCTCGATCTCCATGATTTTAGCCGAAGAACTCGACGCCGATTTTTCGCAATTGACGCTGGAGCATGCGCCGCCGAGCGACAAGCTCTACGGCAATCCTCTTTTCGGCATTCAGGCCACCGGCAATTCCAATTCGGTCCGAGCGTGGTGGAAGCCGTTGCGCACTGCCGGTGCCAGCGCGCGTGCCATGCTGGTTCAGGCCGCCGCGCAGCAATGGCAGGTCGATCCGGCGAGCTGCACCACCGCCAATAGCATGGTCACGCACAAGTCGAGCGGGCGTCAGCTTTCCTATGGCGCCCTGGCGGTCGCGGCGAGCAGCGAAGTGCCGCCAAAGGATGTGCCGCTGAAGGATCCTGCGGATTTCGTGTTGATCGGAAAGCCGCTGAAGCGGCTCGACACCCCGGACAAGGTCAACGGCAAGGCCGTCTACGGTATCGACATCATGCTTCCCGGCATGAAGTTCGCAACACTGGCGGCATGCCCTGTGTTCGGCGGCAAGGTCGCCAAAGTCGACGACAGCGCGGCCAGGAAAGTTCCGGGCGTGCAGAAAATTGTCGTATTGGACGATCTGGTCGCGGTGGTCGGTGATCACATGTGGGCGGCAAAGAAAGGTCTCGAAGCGCTTGTGATCGACTGGGACGAAGGCCCCAACGCGCGCGTCAGCTCGAAAGACATTTGGGACGATCTGCGCACCGCGAGCGAAAAGGATGGCGCGGTCGCAAAATCCACCGGCGATATCGCCAAGGGCCTTGCCACCGGCGACAAGTTTGAAGCGTCGTACGAACTGCCGTTTCTCGCGCATGCCACGATGGAGCCGATCAACGCCACGGTTCATCTCACGCCCGATTCCTGTGAAATCTGGACCGGCACGCAGGTCATGACCCGGGTGCAATCGGAGGCCGCGAAAGCCGCCGGCCTGCCAATCGAGAAAGTCACGGTGAACCAACACCTGCTCGGCGGCGGTTTTGGCCGCAAGCTCGAGCCCGACATGGTGGTCGCGGCCGTTCGCATCGCAAAGCACGTCGACGGTCCGGTCAAGGTGTTGTGGACCCGCGAAGAAGACATCCAGCACGACGTCTATCGTCCGGTCTATCGCGACACCATTGCCGCAACCCTGTCCGAGGGCAAGATCGTCGGCTGGAAATATCGTGTCAGCGGTTCAGCCATCATGGCGCGGTGGTTTCCGCCGGGGTTCGATAAGGGCGTCGACATCGACGCCGTCGATAGCGCCATCGACATGCCCTACGACATTCCCAATTTCCATGTCGAATACGTACGGGCCGAGCCGCCGGCAGTGCCGACCGGGTTCTGGCGCGGTGTCGGGCCCAACAACAACGTGTTTGCGATCGAATGCTTCATGGACGAGTTGGCACGAAAGGCCGGCAAGGATCCGGTCGACTTCCGCCGGTCAATGCTTGGGAGCCAGCCGCGTTTCCTCGCTGCACTCAATCTCGTGGCGGAAAAATCCAATTGGGGCCAGCCACTGCCGGCGCGCGTCGGACGCGGTGTCTGCCTGCAACCATCGTTTGCGAGCTTCATCGCGACCGTGGTGGAGGCGGAAGTCGACGAGCACGGCGAAGTGCATTTGCGACGCATTACGTCCGCAGTCGACACCGGCATCGCCGTCAATCCCGACACCGTCATGGCGCAGCTCGAAGGTGGGCTGATCTTCGGCCTCACCGCCGCACTTTATGGTGAAATCACCATCGACAAGGGCCGTGTGCAACAATCAAATTTCCATGACTACCGCATGTTGCGCATCGATCAGACACCGAAGATTGAGATCCACGTCATCAAGAGCGGTGAAGCGCCCGGCGGCATCGGCGAGACCGGCGCGACCGCGGGCCCGCCCGCGTTGCGCAACGCGATTTTGGCGGTGACCGGCGTCGCGCTGCGCAGGCTTCCGATCGACCGGTCCCTGATTGCGGGGAAAAAAGCATGAGCCCCGCCGCCCGTCGCATTCTCCTTAGCGTTGTCGCGATCGTTGTCGTCGCGCTGGCGGCAGGTGTCTGGATTATCCGCGGCCCCGGACCGATGGCGTTCGCGGACGGTCCGAAAGTGGCGCTGGTGGATTACAAGGCCGCCGACCCCACCGGCGTGCCGGCTTCGCTCGCCAAGGCGAGCCTTGTCGAACGCGGTGCCTATCTGGCGCGGGCGGCGGATTGCATGGTCTGCCACACCACGCAAGGCGGCCGGCAATATGCCGGCGGTCTCGGGTTCAAGCTTCCGTTCGGGACGCTGTACTCGACCAACATCACGCCGGACAAAGAGACCGGCATCGGCAATTACAGCGATCAGGACTTTCTCAACGCGGTCCACCGCGGCACCCGCCGCGACGGTGCGCGGCTTTATCCGGCGATGCCGTTTACGTCCTATACCTACATGTCGGACGCCGACGCCCTGGCGATCAAGGCCTATCTGTTCAGTCTGCCGCCGGTGCGCGCCGCTGCGCCGGCCAATACGCTGCTGTTTCCATTCAACCAGCGCTGGGCGATGACTTTCTGGTCGGCGCTGTTCAATCCGGATAGCCGCTTTGCGCCCGACACCTCGAAAACGCCGGAATGGAACAGGGGCGCGTATCTGGCGGAAGCGCTGGCGCATTGCGGCGAGTGCCATACGCCGCGAAACCTGGCGTTCGCGCTCAACAATCGCAGGAAATTTGCCGGTGCGATAACGGCGGGCTGGCGCGCCTTCAACATCAGCTCGGACAAGACCACCGGCGTCGGCGCCTGGAGCGACGAAGACCTCGTGTCTTATTTGTCGACCGGTCATGCCATCGGCCACGGCAGTGCTTCGGGACCGATGGGAGAAGCGGTAGACGAGAGCTTCAGCCAGTTGGCGCCGGAAGACATCCGCGCGGTCGTTGCCTATTTGCGCTCCGTGCCCGCAACCGCTTCAACCGATTTGCCGGCGACGCTGGCTCCGCCGGCGCCTGCGTCGCACCGGGACGGCGGCAATACAGCGGACGCGCGCGGCAAAATGGTGTTCGAGGGCGCCTGCGTCAGTTGCCACGGCTGGACCGGCGAGAGCTCGATCTCACCCTTCGCCACGCTTACCGGAGCCTGGGCGGTCAACGATCCCGGTGCGACCAACGTCGCCCAGATCGTGATTTCCGGAACCAGGCGGCATACCGAAGGCGCGGTTTCTATGCCGGCCTTCGGCAACGCTTATTCCGATATCGAGATCGCGGCGGTGGCTAATTACGTCACGGCACGCTTTGGCAGCAAGCCGTCGCAGATCACCGCGCAGGACGTTGCGGAGCTGAGGAAGCAAACCTCACAGTGATCACCTGTTGACGGACCTTTGGTCCGGCCAATCCACTCCGTTCGCTTGTTGACTTTCCGGCCGAGCTCCTCAGATAGAGGTTGGCGGGGGAATTCGTGCGCAGTGCGTGGTACAATGACGAGATATCTTTTATTTTTCCTGCTGCTGGCGAGCTTTACGGGTGCCTCGGTCGGCGCCGGGCCTTTGGAAAACCCGGCCTATCTGGTGAAGGTCGGACTTGCCGCGGGCGATCCGGCGCCACCGGCCGCCGTCCCGGGCGAAACGAAAACCTGCGACGGCGTAACTTTTTCGCGGAACCTGAAATATGGCGAGCACGAACAGAATGTGCTCGACGTCGCAACCGGTAGCACCGACACCGGCCCGGCAATTTCGCGTCCGGTCCTGTTGTTCGTGGCCGGCGAAAGTTTTTCAGCCGAAAATGCCGGAGCTGATGCGCAAGCCCCGATGCCGGATGCGGCGATTTGCTTTGCCGCGCGCCACGGTATGGTCGGCGTGAGCATGAGCTACCGGCTGGCGCCCGACAACCCCTGGCCGTCCGGCGCCCGCGATGTCGCTGCGGCGACCTCGTGGTTGCACCAGAACGTCGACCTGTTCGGCGGCAATCGTGACGAGATCGTAGCGGTCGGCTACGCCGTCGGCGCCTTTCACGTGGCGAGCCTGCTGGCCCATCCGGAATTTCAGATTACCGATTCCGATATCGCCGCGGCAGTTCTGGTGTCCGGTATTTATCATGCAAGCGCAGACCCCGGCGTCGAGGAAAAATCCTATTTCGGCGCGGATGCGGGCCAATACGACCAGCGATCCGCGTTCCCCGGCATCCTGAACATCGAGACGCCGCTGCTGCTGGCCTGGTCGACGCAAGATCCCCCGCGCCTTGTCGCCGAGGGGGAAACGCTGAAACAACGCCTGTGCAACTCCGCGACCCATTGTCCGCACACGACCGTGCTCGGCTATCGCGAAAGCCTCGCTTCCGCGTTTGAGCCCCATGCATCAGGCGGCAGTTTGGCTCAGCCGACGCTGGAACTGGTCCGGGAAATCGAGGCAAGGGGTTTGCCGTGAGAGGCCGCGGTGTTGCGCAAGTTTCTCGTAACGCCTGAACGCGTGAAGGCTTCGTTTTCCTGACTATTGCCAAGGTTCGAAGACTCCGCGCGGCGGGCCGGGGAGGGCTGGTTAAGCTCCCCGCGCCGCATGTGGCTGCGCATCGCTCAGGTCTGGCCGGCGCAATGCCGTCCCACGAGTTCCGAAACAGAAAAAATTATACTTTACATTCGTAAAGTAAAATGACATGATCCGTTCTGTCGGGCGGGTGTGCTTGCTTCTCATCTTCTCGGCATCGTCAAACGTGGACAGAAAAGCGCCGCGAAAGCCGGGGTGAAATGATGATCGAGGAACGGGACATCAGCGTCGCCATGAGGGACGGCACGCGGCTTGCGATCGACGTCTACCGCCCGGATGCGCCAGGCAAATACCCGGTGCTGTACGCGTCAGCGCTGCACAACAAGGATATCCAGGGACCCGATATCGCGGACATATTGCCGCCGCAACCGGCGCACGCGCCGCTGTGGTTCGGCCCGATAGAGGCGGGCGACACGCGGCGTTTCATCGCCAACGGCTATGTCCATGTGATCGCGCAGCCGAGGGGCTCTGCCAAGTCGGAAGGGCACTACGGTCATGAAGACACCGATCACTACGACCTGATCGAATGGATCACCCAGCAACCCTGGTCAAACGGCAAGGTCGGGATGGTCGGCATTTCCGGTTATGCCGGTGAGCAATGGCGCGCTGCCGCGCAGGGACATCCGGCGCTGAAAGCGATTTTCCCCTATGACGCCTGCAGTGCGTATGGCGGCATGTTCGGATTCCGGGACTTCAATCCGGGCGGCGTTTTGCACAGCTTCCCGTATTTGCTCGACGTCTTCAGCACGGTCCATGAGTCCCGCGACAGGCCCGGCGAGCTTCCTGCTGCAGAAGAGGAACTCTGGCGCGTTGCCATGCGCAACCCGGACTACAAGCAGTACATCAACCTCTACAACATTCTCACGCAGAAAGGGCAGCGTACGTTCGTCATGTACCTCATGATGACGCACCCGTGGGAATTCGACGGTACCGTCGAGCGCGCGGAAGAGACCTTCAAGAAAATCAAGATACCATTCTATACCGGCTCGGGAGCCTACGCCTACACGTACAAGCTCCATTGGCTGGGCGCACAGCACTACTTTCAAAACGTCGATGCGCCAAAGAAGCTGCTGTTTACCGGACCGGCTCATCTGGAGCGGCCATTCCATCAATACCACGACGAGATCATCCGATGGTATGACCATTGGCTGAAGGGAAAGAACACCGGCATCATGGATGAGCCGCCGGTGCGCTACTGGCTGATGGGCGCCAACGAGTGGCGCACCGGAACGGATTGGCCGCTGCCGGAGACGCAGTGGACAAAATATTATCTCTCCCATTGGGAGACGTTGTCGACCGAAGCGCCCCGGCCTGCCTCGGAGCTGGGCGCTGCGGCGCGCGAGCCTGACGTCTTTACGCAGATGCCGGTGACGCGGACGACAAAGATCGAGCGCCTGCGCTACATGACCGATCCCTTGCCGCATGATGTCACCGTCGCCGGCCCAATCACGTTGACGCTCTACGCGGCGATCGATCAGGACGACACCAATTGGATCATCGTGCTCAAGGACGTCGGTCCCGACGTTTCGGTCCGTACCGCGCGCGAGGGCGAGCGGGATGTCCCATCGTCGTTGCCTGAGCGTGAATTGACGCGAGGCTGGCTGAAGGCATCGTATCGGGCGCTCGACGAGAAACGTTCAAAGCCCTGGGAGCCGTTTCACAGGCTGACGCGGGAGGCGGTCGCTCCCGTGAAGCCGGGAGAAGTCGTCGAGTACCGAATACAGATCCTCGCCACGGCCAATCAGTTCAAGGCGGGTCACCGGATCTGCCTCGACATCACCTCCATGGATGTTCCGACCGGCACCGGCGCAATGACCAACGTCGAGTACATTCCGTATCATGTTAGCAGCAGCAAGACCGTGACCCACAAGATCTATCGGGATGCAGAGCGGCCATCGCATCTGCTGCTGCCGATCGTACCTGAACCCACCGGTCAGCGTTCCGCCTGACGCCGGCGAAGAAAAGGAAGCTGTCATGACGACGATCCGATTTGAACGAGACGGCGCCATCGGAAATATTGTGCTGGCCAATCCCCCCTTCAACAGGCTCGACCTGCGTTTCGCGCAAGCCTTGCAAGCCGCCGTGCATCAGGCCAGCGAAAGCGACATACGCGTACTTGTCGTTCGATCGGAGGGGCCGCACTTCAGCTTCGGCGGCGAGGTACGTGAATGGCCCGGAAAGGACGTCAACTGGTTCCGAACATTTGTGGCGGACGTGAACGTTTCTTATCGCGCCATCGAGATGCTGAAGATACCGACGGTGGCGGTGGTACAGGGGATCGCCTTCGGCGGTGGCTTCGAACTTGCATTGGCCTGCGATTTCCTCGTCGCAGCTGAAAATGCTGTTTTTCGCTGCGTCGAGGTCACGACGGCGATGCTGCCGATCGCGGGCGCGCTGCAGCGGCTCGCCGAGCGAGTCGGTCGGGCTCGTGCATCGCGATTTGCCATGCTGGGTGAACCGATTTCCGGACAGGAAGCAGGCACGCTTGGAATTGCTACGCACGTGGTGCCCGAGAACGAGCTTTCAATAACTGCGGCTGCACTGGCCCGGCAACTCGCGGCAGGGCCGACCAGGTCGTACGCCGCGACGCGCACTCTGCTCAAGGCGTGGTCAAGCGGAGGCGTCGCCGCTGCGGATCTTGTGATGCTTGATATTGCGACGGAGCTTTACAACGGCGCTGACGCCCAGCGCGGCTTTGCGAACACCGCGGAGGCGTTCAACAAGGATATTGAGCCGCCGACGCTGGTGTTCGAAGGAAAATGAGCGGCGCCGTCGTGCACTCATAAGCCATTCGATGCTTCGCTTGGCGTTCGGTTGGGAACTATGTTAATCGAAAGCGAAATGGCAAAGAAAACGAGGCTGACGGCTGCCCGGCGGGAGCGCCCGCGCAAGAGAGCCGAACAACAACGTTCGATCGAAACGCGAACCTCGATCCTCAATGCCGCCATCGCGGAATTCGCCGAACGAGGATTCGAAGGAGCGAGCATTCGCGACATCGCCGATCGGCTCGGCCTGCAACATCCGCTGATCACCTATCACTATCGCAGCAAGGACATCTTGTGGCGGGCGGCAGCGGAGCATGCTTTCGCTCAGATACGGTCCGAGTGGGATATTTCGGCGCCTGAAGGATCCGATTTGTCGCCGCTGGCGCGGCTGCGTCGCGAGTACACTACTCTTTTCCGGTATACCGTGGCGTTCCCTGAATTTCATCGGTTCATGCGCCAGGAAACCCTGACCAATAACCCGCGGCTGAAATGGGTGGCGGAAGCGGTACTGGTTCCGCTTCTGGGGCGATTGCTGCCACAGATTGTTGAGGCCCAGGAACAGGGTCTGCTTCCTGCCGTCGATCCCATTCTCTTTCATTATATGATGGTAAGCCTCACCGCTGCGCTCTCGGAGTTCGGGCCGGAAATGCAGGTTACCAGCGGATTGTCCTCCGGAAACCCGAAGGTTGTCGAAGCCTATTGGCGTCTGGTGGACGAGATGGTCTTCGGCAAAAAGTCGGAACGCGTTGGAAAAGCGCACAACCGCTGAAAGATTGCGCTCAACGTTGCTGCTCGCCCGTGACGCGCCAGATCACGTCGCCAACATCGTCCGCTACCAGAAGGGAGCGGTTGGGACCGAGGGTTACTCCCACCGGTCGTCCATAGGACTCTCGCTCGTCCGGTGCGAGGAACCCCGACAGAATATCCCGCGGTGGCCCGGCCGGGCGTCCGTCTGCGAACGGCACGAACACAACCTTGTAGCCACTCAGCGTGCTGCGATTCCAGGAGCCGTGCTGCCCAATGACCATGCCGTCCGGAAAGCCCGGAAGCGTGCCGGCCGGCAGCCAGCACAAACCCAGCGACGCGGTGTGTCCGCCCAGCGCGTAGTCCGGCGTGATGGCTTTTGCGACCGCGGCTGGATCCTGCGGCACGCGATCGTCCACGGTCTGCCCCCAGTAGCAATAAGGCCAGCCGTAGAAACCACCGTCGCGGACCGAGGTCAGATAGTCGGGAGGCGTTTCGTCGCCCAGGCCGTCGCGCTCATTGACCACCGTCCAGAGCACGCCGGTCTGCGGCTCCCATGCCATGCCCACCGCGTTGCGCAGGCCGCCCGCAAAGATGCGGCTGGAACCATCAGCCAGATCGAGTTCGTAGATGGCGGCCCGGCCTTCCTCCACGGCCATGCCGTTGTCGGCGATATTGGTGAGTGACCCCACTCCGGCAAAGAGCTTCCTTCCGTCCGGGCTCGGCAGCAGGCTCCGCGTCCAATGTCCGCCAGGCTTGAAACCGGTGAGCTTCCGCCCGGGTGCAGTGATGCGGTCCGCGCCGTTCACATACGGGAAGGCCATCACGCCGTCGGTATTGCCGACATAGAACGTGTCGCCCAGCAGCGCCATGCCGAACGGCTGGTTCAGCCCTTCCATGAAAACCTTGCGTTGTTCGGCGACGCCGTCACCGTCGAGATCGCGAAACAACGTGATGCGGTTCGCACTGACACCAAGCGCATCGGCGCGTCGCATCGTCGCCTGCATCGCATAGCTGAACACGCTTCGCACCGGGCCGGCGACCTGGTTCGAACTCGGCGACGAGAACGTCGCCATTGGGCAGCACCTCGATCCAGCGCGGATGTTCCAGCCCGGTCGCGAACGCATTGACCTTGAGCCCCGGCGCCGCCACGGGCTTCTGCCCTTCGGTCCATCCCCGGGCCGACGGCATCTTGAGCGTCGGGATGGCGCCCTGCGGCTTCGCTACAGGAACGATCGGTGCGCTGCCCCAGGCTGGCTCGGGCGCTGTGCCCTGCAGCCGTCGCCATAGCAGCGCCACAGCGCCGATCAGCGCCACTATTCGCGCAAAAATCCCAGACAAGCTCATGCAATTCCCCTATCGGTCGCGCGCACATGCGTCCGACGCGTACCATGGAGGCAGGCCCGTTTGAGATCAAGACGTCGCCAGGGCGCTGGACTACCCAGAACGCCATCGCCAAAGTAACGTAACAATCGTATCGTACCCGCAAATAAAAGGCGGCTTCGCAACAAGCCAGGGTGAGTTCAAGGAGACCGGTCCATGAATATAAACACAAAACCTGCCCGTCGTTTCGCCAACCACGTCAACGGCAAGGACCAGGATGGTCGGCAGGGCGAGACATTCGAATCCATAAACCCGACGACCGGCGCCGCCTTTGGCCGCTTTGTTGAATCGAGTTCCGCCGATGTCGATGCCGCGGTGCAGGCCGCCCGCATGGCGTTTGATGGTCCCTGGCGGAAGCTGTCGCCAACCCGTCGCGGCCGGCTGCTGATGCGTTGGGGCGACCTGATCGCCGAGAACGCGGAAAAGATCGCAACGATCGAGACCGAGCAGAACGGCAAACTGATCGGGGAAATGCGCATCCAGGCGCGCGTCGTGCAGGATTGGCTGTATTATTTCGGCGGTCTGGCCGACAAGATCGAGGGGCGGGTAGTTCCGCTCGATCGCACCAGCGTCCTCAACTACACCGTCAACGAACCGCTCGGCGTTGTCGCCGCCATCGTTCCCTGGAATTCGCCGACGTTCCTGACCATCATGACGGTCGCGCCGGCGCTTGCGGCGGGCAATACGGTGGTCATCAAACCCTCCGAAGTGACCTCGGCGTCTGCCATCGAGCTCGCAAGGCTAGCCGAGCAGGCCGGTATTCCCGAGGGCGTCATCAACGTCGTCACCGGCGGACGCGCGGCGGGCGAAGCGCTTGTCGACCACCCCCTGGTCGCCAAGGTGTCATTCACCGGCAGCGACAGCGCCGGACGAGCGATTGCCGCTCGCGCCGGGCAGCGGCTGGTCAGTTGCATGCTCGAACTCGGCGGCAAGAGCGCCAATATCGTGTTCGATGACGCTGATCTCGACCAGGTCGAAGCTGGCGTGCTCGCTGGAATTTTCGCAGCCGCCGGGCAAACCTGCGTTGCAGGTTCGCGCGCCTACTTCCAAAAAGGCATTTACGACCGCCTTGTTGGCCGGCTCATCGAACGCGCCAACAAGATCAAGGTTGGCGATCCGCTGAAGGCGGACACGCAGATGGGACCGGTGGCGACCGCTGCGCAACTGGCCAAAGACGAAAGCATGGTCGCGCGCGCGGTCGAGGATGGCGCCAAGATCCTGGCCGGCGGGCAGAGACGCCGGGTCGAGGGGCTTGATAACGGCTTCTTCTATGCGCCGACGATTCTCGGCAATACCAAGTCCGACGCCTTTATCATGCAGAACGAGGTATTCGGGCCGGTGCTCTGCGTCACGCCCTTTGAGACCGAAGAGGAGGTCCTTGCATTGGCCAACGGTACGCGGTTCGGTCTCGCCGCCGGCCTCTGGACCTCCGATCTGCGCCGCGCACATCTCATGGCGCGCGGCCTGCAGGCTGGCACCGTCTGGATCAATACCTACCGCGCGATGGCGTTCAATTCTCCGTTCGGCGGATTCAAGAACAGCGGCATTGGGCGGCTGAACGGCGCAGAAGCGATCCAGAGCTTCCTGCAGACCAAGAGCGTCTGGTGCGAACTGAGCCGGGACATCCAGGATCCGTTCGTGCTCAAGGCCTAGAAACCCAGGGAACCAACCCTGCAAACTTATCGGAGATGATGTTGGCCAGAATAAAATTCAGCTTCGCGCGCGGCGGTCACTTCACGGCAAAGGTGATGCTGGACAAGGCGCCGAAGACCTGGGAGGCGATCCGCAAGCAGCTACCGCTCACCATCAAGGCCTATAACGCGCGATGGACCGGCCGCGAAACCCATACCAAGCTCGATCTGCCGAACAAGCCGCCGCGCGAAAACCAGATCCTCAACGCCGGGCTCGGCGACGTCATCTATGCCTGTGAATGGTCGGACCGCGACGTCACCGGCTTCGAGGCCATCGGATGGTTTTACGGCACCGAGACGGTGCGTGACTGGCGCGGCGAATCCCGCGTCAACCTGTTCGCGCGCGTCGATCAGAGCGAGTGGCCCTTTCTTGAAGAGGTCGGTTTGAGGACCTGGCGCGAAGGCGGAGAGGACTGCACGATTACCGTGGCGGAGGATTGATCTTCAGGTTTCCGCCAATACCGCTGTCGGCTTTCGCATTGCCGCCTTCAAGGGATTTAAAGCCACAGAATCCTCTTGCGGTATTCCAGGTCCGTCAACAATGGCGCCGCCGGTCCCTGATGAAATACCGCGCCGCGCTCCAGTGCGAAAACGCGGTCGGCCAGTGCCAGCACCAGATCGAGATTGTGCTCGACGATCACGATCGACGTCTGCCGGCGCAGCAAGTCGAACACGCCGAACAGTTCGAGGATCACGGTCGGTGCGAGACCTTCGAACGGCTCGTCCAGCAGCAACAATTTCACGTTGCCCGACATCGCCCGCGCCACCGCCACCATTTGCTGCTCGCCGCCAGACAGATAATCCGCGTCGATGTCCATGCGCTCTTTCAAGCGTGGAAAGTATTCGAGAATCTGCGCCTCGCTCCACACCACGCCGTTACTGCCGTCGGTGTTGCGGGCCAGACGTCCGAGCGCGAGATTTTCCCGCACGGTCATGCCTGCGAACAGGCCGCGTCCTTGCGGCACATAGCCGATGCCGGCGCGCGCGATGTCCGGGGCCGGCATCCCTGCGATATCTCGTCCCTCATATTCGATGGCGCCGGAGGCCAGCGGCACCAGCCCGGCCAGTGTTTTCAGCAGCGTCGACTTGCCGGCGCCATTGCGTCCCAACAGGGCAACGATCTCGCCTTCGCGCACGTCCAGGGTCGCATTGTTGAGGATATGGCTCTTTCCGTAGAACGTGTTGACGCCTTCGAAGCGCAGGACCTGCGCGGCGTTCTGGCGCGTCTCGTCGGCGCGGTGGTGCGCGATTTCAGGGATGCCTTTGCCGGTGTAGATTTCCTGCACCCGCCGGTCGGCTCGCACCGCTTCAGGCACACCGGTCATCAGCACTTTGCCCTGGTTCATCACGGTGACCTGTTGCGAGAAGCCGAGCACGCGATCGATATCGTGCTCGACGATCAACACCGGAATGTTCGCCGCCACGTTCCTGATCAGGCTGGAGATGCGCTCGCGTTCGGCGGCGGCAAGACCGGCCAGCGGCTCGTCGAGCAGCAGCACCTGAGGTTTGGAGCCGAGCGCGATGCCTAAGTCCACCAGCCGCTGGCCGCCATAGGACAGTTCTCCGCCTTCGATTTCCTCGATTCCCTCGAGACCAAGGAACTTTATCAGCTCCGCGGTTTCAGCGTGGATCTCGCTGCAACTGTCGATATCGCGCCAGATGTTGAAACGCACAGGGCTTTGCGCCTGCAACGACAACCGCAAATTTTCATAGATTGAAAGACCGCGGAACAGGTTGGTGATCTGGAACGAACGCGCGACGCCGTGGTGGCAAATGAGGTGCGAGGGCACGCCCAGAATTTCACGGCCGTTGAGGCTGATGGCTCCGGCATCGGCCGGGACCAGCCCTGATACCAGATTAAACAAGGTGGTCTTGCCGGCGCCGTTCGGGCCGATCAGCGCGTGGATTTCGCCGGCGCCGATCTGCAAACTGGCGTCGGTGACCGCGTGGATGCCGCCGAATTTCTTGGAGACGCCGCTGACCTTCAGCACCGTGCCCTCGAAGGCTCTCCGGCATCAAAAAGCCGGGCAGCGGCAGGCCCTCGTAAATCCTGCGCTTGCTCATGGCGGCGGCTTCTTCCGGCGCCGGCCACCAGCGCCGGGCGAGCGTGGCCCAGATACCAACCAGACCGTTCGGCGAATACATCACGAAAGCGATAAAGATCAGCCCGAACCACAGCAGCCAGTTCGGCGTCCAGATCGAAAACAATTCGCGGAACAGGATAAAGAACAGCGCGCCCAGCGCCGGCCCCAGCATGTTGCGCATGCCGCCGATCACGACCATCGCCAGCAATTCGCCGGAAAACGGCACCGATACGGCTTCGGCGGAAACCAGGTATGTCTGGAATGCCAGCAACACGCCGGCAACGCCGGTGACGACCGCGGAGATCACGAACACGCCGAGTTTGTAACGCTCGACCGGATAACCCTGGAACGTGGCGCGCAACTGGTTTTCCCGGATCGCCACCAGCACATGACCGAACGGCGAACGCGCCAGCCGCAACAGCAGATACAGCACAGCCAGCCCGATCAGCGCGGTGACGGCGTAAAAGTTGAGGCTGTTGTCGAGGTTGAAGCTTCCAATGCTGCCGCGCTTGAGGCCGCCGAGGCCGTCCTCGCCACCGGTCACCTCGCTCCAGCGGAACGCAACGGTATAGGTCAGCGCTGCGAGCGCGAGCGTGAGCAGCGAGAAATACACGCCGCGCCGGCGCAGGATGATGATGCCGACGGCAGCCGAAGAGAGCGCGACGATGACCATCGACAGCAGCAGCGGCAGCCACATCTGGCCGCCGAACCAGTGCAACTGGATCAACCCTGCGGCATAGGCGCCGATGCCGAACCAGGTGGCGTGTCCAAAGGACACCAGCCCGGTGTAGCCGACGCACAGATTGAGGCCCATGGCCGCGATCGCAAGGATCACCACATTGGTGGCGGTATTCACCGACAGGCCGAGCAGGCCGATGCCGAAGGGTAGCGCGATCAGTACTGCAGCGGCCAACCATAGCGGCCGGTATTTGGCGTGCGGGCTGAGCTTCATTCGAATTTCTCGATGCGCTCGCCGAGCAGCCCGCGCGGCCGCACCAGCAATACCAGGAACATCAACACGTAGATCGATGCTTCACCGGCGGCCGGCACGAAATGAATGGTGATGCCGCGAACGACGCCGACCAGGAGGGCCGCGATCACCACGCCCCAGAAACTCCCCAAGCCGCCGATTACCACCACGACAAAGGCGACGGTGATGATTTCGGCCCCCATCGCCGGATGCACGATCGTGATCGGCGCAAAGAACGCGCCGCCCATCGCGGCCATGCCGACGCCGAGCATGACGATAACGGTCATGTAGGGCTGCAGCCGGATGCCGAGAGTCGCGACGATGTCCGGCCGCTGGATGCCGGCGCGCACCACGCGGCCGAACGAGGTCTTGTGCAGCAACAGCCAGACCCCGAGCATGACGGCTGCGACCACCGCAAGCAGCATCACGCGGTAACGCGAAAACAGAAAGTCGCCGACGATGATCGAGCCGCGGAATGCCGGCGGGATCGAAGCCGGCAACGGGGAGGCGCCCCAGATGATGCGGATCGCCTGCTCGGCGACCATGGCGAGCCCGAAGGTCACCAGCAGGCTCAGGATCGGGTCGGCGTTGTAGAACCGGCGCAGGATGTAGCGCTCGAACAGGATGCCCAGCATGGCAACCGCGATCGGTGAAATCACGACCGCTGCGCCGAAGCCGAGATATCCGGTGATTTCGAGCGAGAGATAGGCGCCCAGCGCATAAAACGCACCGTGCGCCAGGTTGACCACGCCGCCGACGCTGAAGATCAGCGACAGGCCGAGCGAGATCAGCAGATAATAGCCTCCGAGCACGAGGCCATTCACCACCTGTTCCAGCAAGAACCCGAACTGCATTCTCGCTCCAGGAAGATCTTGATGTCAGCCGTACCGCAATCGGTCGCCAGGCGTGCTGATCCGGCGCGCCTGCAACAGCATGCACCGGGCGACCGACGCGCGGGTTACAACGAGCAGGGGTTCTGTTCTTTCGTCGGATTGAGGACTTCCATCGGCTCGTCCGCCCCGGGCACGGCAGCGCCCAGCGTGATGAGATCCCATTTATCCTTGGCCTGGCCCTTTGGTTTCGGCGAGAACGTGTAGGCTTCCTGGATCAGCTGATGATCCCAGGAGCGGAAATAGGCCTTGCGCGCCTTGAGAATGTCGAACTGGGTTTCCTTTTCGAAATAGGCGATCAGCGGGTCGGTGTCGGTCGACTTGGTCTCGTTCATGGCCTGCGCGATGATCTTGAGCGCGATGTATTCGATCCAGGCGTGGTTCTCCGGCGGCTTGCCGTACTTCTTGGTGAAATTGGCGACAAATGTCTTGGAGGCCGGCACTTCCAGCGTGTGATACCAGACCGTCGGCCAAATCCCGGCAAGATTGCCTTCACCGGCCGCCCAGGCATCTGCGGTATTGAGGTTGAAGCCGACGATCGGATAGGGCAGATCGAATTCGGCATATTGCTTGATCAGGGTCGTCACCTGATTGCCGGCCAGGTTCGAACAGACCACGTCGGGTTTGGCCTGACGGATCTTGAGCAGATAGGGGCTGAAGTCGGTGACGTCGGTCGCAATCAATTCGTCGCCGATCAGATTGCCTTGATTGGCCGCAAAGAAACGCTTGGCTGCGGCCAGAAGATCATGGCCGAAAATATAGTCGGCGGTCAGTCCGAAGAACTTCTTGTCCTTCACCATGTTGTCGCGCAGCAGCGCCTTGCCGACGGTATTCACCATCACGGTGTTCGGGATATCGGTGTGGAAGGTATATCGGTTGCAGTTCTTGCCGCGCAGCGCGTCGGAGCGCGCACCGGTCTGCATGAACAGCCGCTTGTTGCGGGCGGCCGCCTGCATGATGGTCAGCGCCGAGGCCGAATTGGCCTCACCCATCAGCACCAGCACGCCGTCCTGCTCGAGCATGCGCTGCGACTTGGTCGCGGCGGTGGCGGGATTGACCGAATCTTCCGACATCACGTCCAGCTGGCGTCCCATCACGCCGCCGGCCGCGTTGATCTCTTCCTCGGCCATTCGCATGCCGAGCTGGGCATAGGCGCCGAGTGCACCGAGAAAACCGGTGAGCGGCGTCAGATGGCCGATCTTGATCTTGTCGGTCTGGCCGCTGACGATGGATGGAAATCCGATCGCGGAAGCGCCGGCAAAGGCGGCACCGGCTTTCAACAGGGTTCGTCGGTTGTAACGGATCATGGTGGTCTCCTCCCTTGGCCCTTTGGCGCCTTCCCTTCGATACTCGTATGCGAGGATGTGAGAGGCATTTCTTTATTGTTGAATGATATTTCCGGAGGCGATGGCGGCTGTCAACGCCAATTGTGCTTTCCTGCTCTACGACAAAGGTTTCGCGGCGCCGGTGGCGCCAAATTCAGCAGACAAGCGGCTTGCCGCCCTCCGCACGATTTTGGCGAGGCCCTGCAACTCCTGATTGGACACACGCCAGATCGGCGCCGAGATGCCGAGGGCGCCGACAATTTCGCCGGTAAAATTCGTCACGGGAACGGCGACACAACGCACCTCCGGATTGAATTCGCCATCATCGATGGCCACGCCGCTACGCTTGACGTCGGCGATCTCGCGCAAAAGCACGGGAACGCTGGTGATCGATTTCTTGGTGAAGGGCTTCAACTCCACGCGTTCCAGAAAACGTTTGAGCTGATCGGGGCGTAGCGCTGCAAGGATGATCTTGCCGAGCGCGGTGCAATGCGCCGGCCGCACCACGCCGACACGGTCGGTCAGTTGAAACGCGCCGGGGCCGCTGGTGCGGGCGATGACGACGACGGCGTCGCCCATGCGCACGGCAAAATGTCCGCTCTCGCCGGTTTCTCGCGACAGGTCTTCGAGCACGGGAGTCGCGACATTGACCATTTCGATTTCGTCAAGCGCGCTCGCGGCCAATGCAAACAATGGCCGGCCGACGCGGTAACGCTTGGAATCTTTTTCCTGGCGCATGTAGCCCAGCGACACCATCGTCTTGGCGAGATGAAACGTGGTGGAGTTATGCAGGCCGACCAGCTTGCTCAACTCCGCAAGACCAACACCTTCGCGGTGACGCGCGACCTCTTCGAGGATGGCAAAGGCGCGCCCGAGCGACTGGACGCCAACCCGCTGCCGGTCGTCGGCGTCGTCGTCGATATCGGGCTGTGCCGGTTGCACCAGCCGCGGCCCGGCTACGGCCGTCTTGCGTGCACTGGCCGGCTTCTCACGGGTCTTTGCCTTGCTACGCGCTCTCACCGGATCAGGTCTCCGCAGGATGCTGCCGGACACCATCATCACGCCGCCGGCCGCGGTTTCGACCATACCACAATATCAATTGACGTACAGTATTATGAGAAATAGGGTTTTGCCCGCTGAACAGCGACGTGGACGGCGAGGCGTTTCAGGCTGCCTTTTTCGAACCGCCGAGCAACCGGGAGACTAGTCCGATGCCGCCGCGCAATGCACTCAATGGTGCTCAGGTTATTGTCGATTACCTGATCCAGGAAAAAGTGCCGCAGGTATTCGGCCTCTGTGGTCATGGCAATATCCAGTTCATCGACGCCTTGTATGAACGCTCCGACGAACTCAAGACGATATCGGTACACCACGAAAGCGTCGCCGGCTTTATGGCCGATGTTTACTACCGCGTGTCGGGACGCCCGACCGCGACCTTCACATCATGCGGTCCGGGCTCGGCCAACCTGCCGATCTCGCTCGGCAACGCCTTTCTCGATTCGGTGCCGTTCCTGGCGGTGACA
Source organism: uncultured Alphaproteobacteria bacterium (assembly GCA_963774685.1). Classification (GTDB taxonomy): domain Bacteria; phylum Pseudomonadota; class Alphaproteobacteria; order Rhizobiales; family Xanthobacteraceae; genus Bradyrhizobium. The sequence goes on from CAVZFU010000002.1 coordinate 220,127, forward strand.
GGTAACGTGCCGACCAGCCAATTCAATCGCGGCGCGTTTCAGGAATTGTACCGGCACTATCAGGCGGACTTTCCCTCGACCGTGCGGTCCTATTGCAAGAAGGTGTTCCAGCCGACGCGTGGCGAGATGGTACCGCTCGCGGTGCGGCAGGCCTGGAAGACCATGACCACGGGCCGTCCGGGCCCGGTGGTGCTGGACGTTCCCTTCGACGTGTTTATGGAATCCGCCGCCGAGGAGGCGCCGAACGCCAAAGACTGGAACGGCAATATTTCGAGCCGCTGCGGCGCCGATCCCGAAGGCGTCGTTAAAGCGGTCGATATGCTGCTCGGCGCCGAGCGTCCCGTGATGATCGTGGGGCAGGGCGTACGTTATGGTGGGGCTGCCGACGAGTTGCTGAAACTCGCAGAGCGGCTGCAAATTCCGGTGGCGGCCTCCGCCAGCGGTCTCGGCGCCATCGATGCCGGGCATCCGCTGGCGCTCGGTCTCGTCGCACGCGCCGGGCACTATCAGGCCAACCATGCCGCCCGCCAGGCAGATGTGCTGCTGGCGATGGGCATGCGCTTCGACGATCGCACGTCGAGTTCGTGGATTCCCGGTTATTCCTTCACCATTCCACCGACGCAGCTCATCCATGTCGATATCGATCCCGAGGAAATCGGCCGCAATTATCCGGTGGCGCTCGGCCTGATGGCCGATGTGCGTACCTTCCTGCGACAAGTCCATGCCGAACTCGATCGCCGCGCCGATCTCACCAAGCGTGCCGATGCCCGCAAGAAATGGCTGGCCCAGATCGACATCTACCGGCAGGAATGGGACAAATTCGTCGCTCCCGGTTTTTCCGACGACACCACGCCGATCAATCCGCAGCGTGCCGCGCACGAGATCGGCAAGGCGCTGCCGGAGAATGCGATCCTGGTCAGCGATATCGGCGTGCACCACAATTGGCTGCTCGGTTTCTGCAAGCCGAAACGGCCGGACTCGCTGATCGGCTCGATGGGCTTTGGCCCAATGGGTTTTGGCGTGGCCGGTGTGATGGGCGCAAAATTCGCCGCGCCGGACAGGCCGTGTGTGTCGGTGTGTGGTGACGGTGCGTTCTTCATGCATGCCAACGTGCTGGGAACGGCGGTCGAATATAATCTGCCGGTGGTGTGGGTGGTCTGGAATAACTACGCCTATGCCTCGATCCGGGGCCTGCAGCGCGGCTATCTCGAGGGGCGCGAACTCGCCACCGACTTTCATGATCCCGTGAGCGGGGAGCGCTATAATCCGGATTTTGCCGCGATGGCGCGCTCCTGCGGCGTCGAAGGCGTACGGGTTGATCGTGCCGGCGACCTCGGCGAGGCCATTCGCAAGGGCATTGCCGCCAACAAGCCCTATTTGATCGACGTCGATATCGCTGCCGATATCAATCCGGTGGGCGCCGGGGTGTGGGAGCTTCCCGGCCTTGGACGAAGCAAGCCCGGCATAGGTGTCAAGTTTGAGCCGACCTGAATTTTCTTTGGCAAAAACATAAATCGGGAGAACCTCATGATGCTCCAGGGCAAGAAGGTCGTCGTCGTCGGAGGCTCTTCCGGGATCGGTCTTTCCACTGCCGAACTCGCCAAGGCCGAGGGGGCCGAGGTCATCATCGCTTCGCATAATCCCGAGCGCCTGAAAGCGGCTGCAGCCAGGCTTGGCGTCAAGGCGATTCCGGCAGACGTCACCAATGACGAAAGCGTCGCCGGCCTGTTTCGCAGCAGCGGTCCGGTTGACCATGTCGTCGTCACCGCCGCGCAACTCAAGACCGGTCCATTCAAGACCGTTGCCATGGAAGACGTGCGCGGTACCTTGGAAGGCAAGCTTTGGGGCGCCTGGCGCGTCGCCAGATCCGCGGAAATTAAAGCCGGCGGATCGCTGACGCTGGTGTCCGGCTACTTGAGCATTCGGCCGCGACCCAATTCCGCGATTGTCTCGGTGGCCAACGGCGCACTGGAATCGCTAACGCGGGCGCTTGCGCTCGAACTGGCGCCGGTGCGCGTCAACTGCGTTTCACCCGGGATCATTGACACGCCGATCCGCGCAGCGATGCCGGAAGCCGCGCGCCTCGATATGCTGGCCAAGACGGCAGCTTCTCTGCCGGTCGGCCGCGTCGGTTTGGGCGAGGATATCGCCCGGCAGATCCTCGCTTTCATGACGATCGGCTTTGCGACGGGCTCCATCGTCTATCTCGACGGGGGCGCCCTGGTCACGTGAAGATCAGTCGTGAGTTTATGAATTCCCGATGATAAAAAATCCTCGAAAGCTGGTTGTGGTCGGTCACGGCGCCGCCGGTCTGGCCGCGGCGCTCTCGGCGGCCGAACAGGCGCGGACTAGCAACCTGTCCGTCGACATCACGGTGCTGGAAAAAGCCAGCGAAGCCGAGTCCGGCGGCAATACCCGCTGGAGCCCCTCCTACATGCGGCTCGATGCACCCGACCGGGTCGCGCCTTCTTTCGAAGACGATATCCGGACGTGTTGCGGCGGATTGGCCGATCCCCGTTATTTTCGGACATTGACGAAAAATGCGACCGCGACGATTGGATGGCTGCAGGGTCACGGCGTCGTGTTTTCCACCCCGGTCTATTATCTCAGCGCCGGTCCTGCGCGCATTCAACCCGTTGGCGGCGGCGGCGCGATTATCGAAAGACTGGCCCAGGCAGCAGGGAACGCCGGCGTGAAGTTTCTCTATCAGTCTGCGGCGACGCGGCTGGCGATGGCGGAGGGGCCTCGTGTCAGCGGCATCGAGGTTCAATCGAATGACGGCATCACCACAACATTCGATGCCAATGCCGTTATCCTCGCCTCCGGTGGCTTTCAGGGCAATCCTGAGATGATGCGGACACAGTTCGGCGCGCGAGGTGCCACCGTCCGATTGATCTCGCCGGGCACGCGGTTCAATACCGGCGACGGCATCCGCATGGCCCTGGATCACGGCGCATCCATCTCCGGCGACTGGAACGGCATGCATATCGAGCCGGTCGATCCGCGTAGCGATCACTCCGCGCCGGTGGTCCTGGTGTATCCGTACGGCATCGTCGTCGACCAGGATGGACGGCGCTTCTGCGACGAGGGAGCCGACCTCGTGCACGAGACGTGGGAAGGCTTTGCAAGGGATATCCATTTCAGGCGGCCGAAGAATGTCGCTTATGCGATCCTCGACTCCCGGCTGTTTGATATTCCCGGTTTCGAACGCGCCATCAGGTCGGACGTGCCGCCGTATCAAGCCGAAGGGCTTGAGGAACTCGCCGCGCAGATCGGCATTCCAGCGCGCAACCTGAGGGAGACGGTCGACAGCTTTAATGCCGCGGCAACTGGCGATGCCGCGCGGTTCGACGCGACGCGCTGCGATGGGTTGGCGGCAGCCGGCGCGTTGAAGCCGCCGAAATCGAACTGGGCACGGGCGATTACCGGGCCGCCATACCTGGCTTATCCCCTGGCCGGTGCCATCGCCTACACGTTCGGCGGCCTCGCCACCAATGAGAGGGCAGAAGTCCTGACCGGGAACGGACCTATGCCGGGCGTCTATGCGGCGGGAGAAACCACCGGGCATTTTTACGGCACGGCGCCAAATGCCGTATCGGTGCTTCGCGCGCTGGTGTTTGGAAAGATTGCAGGACGGCAGGCGGTGGATTTCCTGCAGACTTCGTAGCCATCGATCAGGAGGGGACGACAATGACTTCAGAAGACAACGGCGCTTTCATCCGCAACATTGCTGAAGTGCCGTGGCTGCAGTTTCCCAACCACTTCGGCGGCGCGCTGTCGAAACCTCTGGTGATGCCGGAAACGGCCGGCGCGCGTCATCTGGACTATCGCATCTCGATGTACCAGCCGATGGCCCATGTCGCCCGGCACAAGCATCAGGTTCAGGAGCAGGTCTACCACGTGCTCGAAGGCGAAGGGCTAATGGAAATCGCCGGCAAGAATCACGTCGTGCGCAAGCACGATTTCATCTTTCTGCCGCCCGGCGTGGAACATGCGATCTCGAATTCGGGGCTGGTCGATCTTGTCTTTCTGGTGATCACTTCGCCGGTTTCGGACTCCGATCCGCTTACTCCGCCTTGATGTTGGCCGCTTTCACGATCGGCCACCACTTCTGAATCTCGGCTTCCTGGTGGCTCCGCAACGCGGCCGGACTTTGCTTGTCGAGCGGTGGAATTTCCTGGCCCAGGTCGAGGAAGCGCTGGCGCAGATTGGGATCGGCCAATGCCTTCACAATGGCGCCGTTCAGCTTTGCCACGATCTCGCTTGGCGTATTCTTCGGCGCCCAGATGCCATGCCAATAGGCGATATAGAGTCCGGGCAACCCGGCTTCGTCCACGGTCGGAATGTCCGGTGCCGACGCCAGCCGAGTCGGCGCGGTAACGGCGAAGGCTTTCACCGTGCCGCCGCGGACCTGGGGCAGGGAGTTCGAGGCCTGATCGAACATCAGATCGATATGTCCGGCCATCAGGTCGTTGAGTGCCGGACCCGCGCCGCGATAAGGCACGAATGAAAAGCTGGTGCCGGTCATTTTCTGAAAGAAGATACCGGCGACGTGTGCCCCGGTGCCGGGACCCGCGGTCCCGGCCGTTGCCTTGTTCGGATTTTCCTTCAGCCAGGCGATGAACTGCTTGAGGTCGGTCGGCGGCAGCGTCGGCCTCGCGATGATGAGCTGGGGACCATTTGCGATCAGGGCGACCGGCTCGAAGTCTTTCAAAAGGTCATACTGCAGGTTGTAGATCGCGCCGTTGAGAACATGGGTTCCCCAGTGGCCGATGGTAATGGTATAGCCGTCGGGGGTAGCGCGAGCCGCCTTCATGCCTGCAATCGAGCCCGACGCTCCCGTCACGTTCTCGATCAGCACCGTCTGGCCGAGCGCGTCACCCATGCGTTCGGCGATCACGCGAGCGATCACGTCGGTCGGGCCGCCGGCTGCAAAGGGGACGATCAGCGTAATCGTTCGCGACGGATAGACGTCGGCGCGGGCCAGCATGGGCCACACCGATGCCGAACCGATAGCCAGCTTGATGAAGTTGCGCCGTTTCATGTGTACCTCTTGCCGCGACCGATCTTTATTTGGTCAAATTGAGCCTTCGAAACCATCGCAACAATTATGGACTTGGTCTACTCAACCCGATTGAATAGTCAGGTCGAATGCGATGGATCGTCCTGCGGCGCCGGATCTGAAATCCGTTCTTTCTTGAGTAAAGCCTTGAAAAGACTGGTGTTTTTATTCCTCGTCCAACCCATGAGATCTTGAGAGATGAGCCAACTCGTCGTCCACGCCGGTGACTTCACGTTCCAGGCCCGCTTCGAGGAGAAACTGGCGCCCAAGACCTGCGCCGCCTTTCGCAAGGCGATGCCGTTCGAGAGCCAGGCGATCCATGTGCGCTGGAGCGGCGAGGGGGTCTGGATGCCGCTCGGCGATCTCGACTTCGGCATCTCTTATGAAAACCACACCAGCTATCCCGCCCCCGGCCAGATCATCCTTTATCCCGGCGGCATCAGCGAAACCGAAATCCTGCTGGCCTATGGCGGCGTGCATTTCGCCAGCAAAATGGGCCAGCTCGCCGGCAATCATTTCATCACGCTGACCTCCAATCTCGATCGGCTGCCTGAATTCGGCAAGACCGTGCTGTGGAAAGGCGCGCAGAAAGTCCGCTTCGAGACGGTATAGATGGCCGATGCCGAGATGAAGGCGAAAATCGCCAGGCCCCATAGCGCGCTCATCGGCGAAGAGATCGTCCGCCGGATCAACCAGCTCGCCGCGATTTCCGAAACGCCGGAGCATCTGGCGCGCATCTTCCTCACCCCGGAGCACCACGCGGCCGCCGACCTCGTCCTGAACTGGATGCAGGCAGCCGGGATGCGTGCGCATCTCGATGCGATCGGAAACGTCTGCGGCCGCTATGAAGGCGACAAGCCGGGGTTGCCGTGCCTGATGCTGGGCTCGCATTACGACACCGTTCGCGACGCCGGCAAATGGGATGGTCCGCTCGGATTGATCACGGCAATTTCCTGCGTGGCGGATTTACACAAGCGGGGACGGCGATTGCCGTTCGCCGTGGAGGTGACCGGTTTCGCCGACGAGGAAGGTGTCAGGTTCGCTTCGACGCTGCTCGGCAGCCGCGCCGTCGCCGGCACGTTCGACGAGAGCGTACTCAATACGCAAGACGCCGACGGCATCTCGATGCGCCAGGCCCTGGTGCAGTTCGGTCTCGATCCCGACCATATCGGTGCGGCGGCGCGGGCTCGCGGCGAATTGCTCGCCTATCTCGAATTGCACATCGAGCAGGGTCCGGTGCTCGAAAACGAGCATTTGCCGGTCGGCGTGGTGACGGCGATAGCGGGCGCCACGCGGCTGGCGGCGCGTCTGTCCGGCATGGCCGGCCATGCCGGCACGGTGCCGATGCCGCTGCGCCGCGACGCGCTTGCCGGTGCCGCGGAGTGCATTGTCGCGATCGAGGAATTGTGCCGGACCGACCAGGACGGCCTGGTCGGGACCGTCGGATATATCCACGCGATGCCCGGTGCCACCAATGTGATCCCGGGACAGGTCTCGTTCACCATCGACCTTCGTGCGCCGACCGACCCGCATCGCCGGCGCGCGGTGGCCGATATCGTCCGGAAAATCGAATCCATCGCCAAACATCGCAAGCTCGCGCTGCAAGTCGACGTCACCCATGAAAACCGCACCGTGCCCTGCGCACCATGGTTGAGGTCACAGGTCGCCGATGCGGTGGCGGCCGAAGGCTATCGGCTGTTCGAACTGCCGAGCGGGGCAGGGCATGACGGCATGGCGATGATCGACATCGCCGATGTCGCCATGCTGTTCGTGCGCTGCCGGGGCGGCGTCAGCCATCATCCGGACGAGCATGTCGACACCGCCGATGCCGAAGCCGGCGCGCGCGTGCTGCTGCGGCTGATCGAAAATTTTCGACCCAAGGAAGCCTGAGCTGCGGTTGAACCGAACGGGCGCTAGCCGACCGTTACGTCCACCAGTTCCTCGCCGTCGAGAACGCGCGTTGCCTTGGCGCGGTCGAGATCGCCTTCCCACGCGGCCACGACCACGGTCGCCACGCAGTTGCCGATCAGGTTGCCGAGCGCACGCGCCATGCCGATGAACCAGTCGACCGACAGCACCAGCACGAGGCCAATCGCGGGAATGCTGGGCACCGCATTCAGCGTCGCCGCCAGGATCACGATGGCTGAACCGGGCACGCCGTGGGCGCCTTTGGAGGTGATCAGGGAGACGCCGAGCACCAGCAGGAGATCGCCGAACGACAGCGGCGTGTTGGTCGCCTGCGCGATGAACACCACGGCCAGCGTCAGGTAGATCGAGAATGCGTCGAGGTTGAAGGAGTAGCCGGTCGGGATCACCAGCCCGACCACGAAGTCCTTCACGCCGAGCCGCTCCAGCTTGCGCATGATCTGCGGCAGCACGGCGTCCGACGATGCGGTGGCAAGAACGATGGTCAGCTCCTCGCGGAAATAGGCCAGGAATTTGAGGATGTTTATTCCGGCCAGCGCCATCACGCCGCCGAGCACGCCGAGCACGAAGATCGCGAGCGAGACATAGAACAACGCGACCAGCGAGATCAGTTGCTTGAGCGAGCCGACGCCGTATTTGCCGACCGTATAGGCGACCGCCCCCAGCACCCCGAGCGGCGCCAGCCGCACGATCAGCCCCATCGCGCGAAACAGCACGGTCGATACCGCATCGATGAGCGAACCGATGCGCTCGCCTTTCTCGCCGCCGACCAGCGCCAGGCTGACGCCGAACAGGATCGCGAAGAACAGAACCTGCAGCACGTCGTTGCGCGACAGGGCGTCGAACGAGGTGGTCGGAATGATGTTGAGCAGGAAGCTGCCGATGCCTTCGCCCTGCAGCTTGTGGGCATTGGTGGCGTAGGTGTTGAGCGCCTTGGGGTCGAGCGTCGAGGTATCGATATTCATGCCGTGACCCGGCCCGAACACATAAGCGAGGATGAGGCCGACGATTAATGCGACCGTCGTCATGGTCTCGAAATAGATGAGCGCCTTGACGCCGACCCGCCCGACTTTTTTCAGGTCGCCGGCGCCTGCGATGCCATGGACGACGACGCAGAACACGATCGGGGCTACGATCATCGAGATCAGCTTCAGGAAGGCGTCACTCAGGATCTTCAGACTGATCGCAAAATCGGGCGTCGCCACCCCGAGCACAATCCCCAGCAGCAGCGCCACCAGCACCTGGACGAACAAGGACGTGTAGAGCGGCTTTCGCGCAGGCGTTGCCGCGGCTGATACGGTCGACATGGAGCACCCCCCTCGATTTAAGGCATCTTAGCCGACAAACGAGCAACTAGCGTGCCAACAAGACCGGCCCACGCGCTGATATCAACGGTTATTCCACCGCCTTCTTTGGCGGGATCGGCCCGGCAACCGGGCGGCAAGGGGATTTACGCGCAAATAGCGCAAAACTCAGGGTTGGCCAGCCGAGGCCTCGATGAAGTCGACGAACGGCCATGCCGCCTAAACGCCGTGGCGCGCTATTGCCGGCTGCTGCTTGCTGCCGACCGCCAACCCGTCCGACGACCGGCTTGCGACCGCGGCTTCGGTCCGATAGCGCGGAAGATGATCCTCGAGCGAGTAGAAAACGCACAGTGCAAGGCTGGCCCAGACCGCCAGACTGAAATAAAGCGACATCCAGGCGATCTCATCCTTCCACTCGGCAAGGTCGTGCGTCACGACCCAGCGCGTGCTCACGTCGCGCAGACCTTCAAGAGGTCGGAGAAACTTGCCGCCAACGGCAACCTCGGCCCGCCATCGGCTCAGATACATCGGGACATCGACCGTCATGAGAAACGCCAGATAGGCTGCAATCCCGACGATAGAGATGACAAGGACCAGGCGAACCGGACCATCGAACTCCGGTAGCAGCCGGCAAAGGCCGATCCCGACCACGAAGAAGGCAACGGCCCATATCGAGTTTTCAATGGCGTTGGCAACATATTTGGTGGTCAGCACCGCATACCATGAGAAGCATTCCGCGATGACGATCAACGGCACGATCACCCACGCCGCGCTCAACGTGATGTCCGCTCCCGCCATGGTGCCGAGTTGATGCAGGATAATCGCCCACTGCATCGCAAAGCAGATCTCGGCCACCGTTGCGACCGACCGGCCGACGACGACGCTCGACAGCCAGGTGTCGAACAGGCAGATCCGCTGCACGTCCGCGCGCGGGAGGAACGATCTGAATGCGCAGCCAAAAACATAACCCGCACAGAGCACCAGCATCAGGACGATGCCGGGCGCGCTGCTGAGATTGCCAGTCGGCTGTTCGTGGAGTTGGCGGTAGAGCAAGAACCAAACCGCGATATTTATGCCGCTGACCAGCGTTAGCAGACTCCACCACCAGGCCAGGGGATTTGACCAAGCAAGGGAACTCGATTGCGCCCGCCATTCCAAACTCATGTACCGCTCCGCGTGTAACCGAACTGATATGTGCCTGAAGTAATTCTGTCACAAATCGGAGTGAGGCACGATTAAATAGTTTTGCCGCGTCTCCGGAGATTTGTGACAGTTTTATGAAACCCGCTCGCGCGGACCTCGATGAATTCGCTCGTCGCTGAGAGCGTCTTTCCGATCCGTCACGACGCCAGGATTTCGCGACGCATTGCTTTCTTCATCGCGTGACGCCAGAGCCGTTGCACGCGGCGGCACATAGACCCATTTGTAAAAAATGATTTTGCATCAATAGCGTCATACGCCTGAAATATCCCGGGCCGAACGTCCCAAATTAAGAATCAGCAGCAACGTTCGGGTTCCGAAAATGCGGATTTTGATTGCGACCGATGCCTGGCACCCGCAGGTCAATGGGGTTGTCCGGACGTTGACCTCGCTGGCCCGCAGTGCCGCGGCGCTCGGTGCCGAAATAGAATTCCTGACCCCCGATGGATTTCCCTCCATGGGCGTCCCGACCTATCCGGGGTTGCGGGTGGCGTTGCCGAACCGGCGCGAGATCGCCGAACGGATCGAGGCAGCTTCGCCGGATGCCATTCATATCGCGACCGAAGGGCCGATCGGATGGGCGGCGCGCGCCTATTGTTGCCGGCGGAATTTGGCTTTCACAACCTCCTACACGACACGCTTTCCCGAATATATCGCGGTGCGCTCGATCATTCCGGCGTCGCTGAGCTATGCGGTGTTGCGGCACTTTCACGCGGCAGCCGCCATGACGATGGTCGCGGCCAACTCGTTGAAACAGGAACTCGCCTCCAGGGGTTTTAGAAAACTCGGCACCTGGACGCGCGGCGTCGACACCGGATTGTTCACGCCCGATGAACCCGCCGAGCTCGATCTGCCGCGGCCTGTCTTCATGACGATGGGACGGGTCGCGGTCGAAAAAAACCTCGAGGCGTTTCTTGCACTGGAATTGCCGGGATCGAAGGTTGTGATCGGGGACGGACCGCAGAAGGCCGAACTGGAGCGACGCTATCCGAAGGTGAAATTTCTGGGCGAGAAGACCGGCAAGGATCTGACCGGGCATCTGGCGGCGGCGGACGTGTTCGTTTTCCCGAGTCTGACCGATACGTTCGGCGTCGTTCAACTCGAAGCGCTGGCATGCGGCACTCCCGTCGCTGCGTTCCCGGTGACGGGCCCGCTCGATGTGATTGCCGATCATCCGGTGGGCGCTTTGGATACCAACCTGCGCAGCGCCTGTATCCGCGCGCTTGGCATGTCGCGGCAAGCGTGCCGGAATTTTGCGCTGGAGCGTTCCTGGGAAAACAGCGCAAGACAGTTCATTGGCAATCTCAGTGCCTTGCAGCCGAGCCGCCGTCCGCGGCCCGCCAGCCGTGTAACAGGCAGAAGCGCCGTACAAGGTTGATTTGAAACCCCTAACAACGGCAGACGAGACCTACCATGGCAGAAACGATGAAGCTTGACGACGCAAGGCAGCTCGATTTCGACCGCGAAACGGTCGAACAGGCCTATGATCGCTGGGCGCCGGTTTACGACCTCGTGTTTGGCGGCGTGTTCAGCAAGGGCCGCAAGGCGGCCATTGCGGCGACCAACAGGATCGGCGGCCGCGTGCTCGAGGTTGGCGTCGGCACCGGAATCTCGTTGCCGCAATACGCATCCCATCTTCGCATCTTCGGCACCGATATTTCCGCGGCGATGCTGCGCAAGGCCAGGCACAGGGTCGACGATCTCAGCCTGAAGAACGTCGAGGGTCTCGCCGTCATGGACGCGGAGAAGCTCGAATTTCCGGACAATTCGTTCGACGTCGTGATGGCGCAATACGTCGTGACGGCGGTGCCGAATCCGGAAGCGGCGCTCGACGAGTTTGCCCGCGTGCTGCGGCCCGGCGGTGAACTGATCATCCTGACCCGGGTCAGCGCCGATACCGGCATGCGACGTTTTATCGAGCAACGGTTGCAGCCGGTGGTGCGTCCGCTTGGTTTCCGGACCGCCGAATTCGCCTGGTCGCGCTATGCGCAGTGGCTGGCCGGCACGCGCGGAATGGAGTTGGTTGAGCGCCGGCTGGTGCCGCCGCTCGGTCACTTCTCGCTGGTCCGTATCCGAAAAACCGAAGTGGCGGTCGCCGCCTGATCGCGGCGACAGGTTCATTCTTCGTACACTATTGCGTTGCGTCACATGACATTTTGATGATGTCACACGCCGTACATCGAATCCTTGTAAAACGAATCAACCTGATTTTTGGGGGAAGAGAATGATCGAGAACTTCCGCGAGCAATTGCGCATCCAACGCTGGGATGATCATCGCTACTATCACCACAGCCGCATCAACCAGAGCCTGCATTTCGTCAGCGCGGTCAGCTTCATTATCGGTTATGCGATGATGTTTTTCGATCCGGTGGCATCGGCACTGATCGGCTGGCTGGTTTCGATGACCTCACGCCAGGCCGGGCACTTCTTCTTTGAGCCCAGGGGATATGACCATATCAACGACGCCACGCACGAACACAAGGAAGAGATCAAGGTCGGCTACAACTTGCGGCGCAAGGTCGTGCTGATGTCGATCTGGGCGGCATCCCCGCTGGTCCTGTACTTCGATCCGACCCTGTTCGGGATGTTCACGCCGTGGACCTCGCCGGCCGATTTCATGCGTCAGGTCGCCAAGATATGGCTGGTGGTGGGCATCGGCGGCCTCTTGTTCCGCACCGTGCACCTTTTCTTCATCCGCGACGTCGAGACCGGCCTCGTCTGGATGACCAAAATCCTGACCGACCCTTTCAACGACTTCAAACTCTATCGCAAGGCGCCGTTGTACCTGCTGAAGGGCGAGTTGATCGATCCCGGCCTCGATCTCATCGAGCACGGGCTCGAGGAGAAGCACGCCTGAGCATACGTCATGAAAAACGGCAGCGGTTCATCGTTGCCGTTTCTTCGTGATCATCTCTTTCAGGATCTGCCGGCGGATGGCCTTGTTGGTGAGGGAAGGGTCGCGCCACCACCAGCCGTCCTGCTTCATCCGGTCGCACGCGGCAACGAAACGCTTCGCTACTTCGGCAAAATCCGCATCCGTATAGCTCAGGCTGAATATCAGCCGCCCGGTCCCGACCCAGCTCAGCGCGAGCCCCTCGGCACGAAGGTAATATTGCAACATCCAATTGTAGCGGGACGGCACGGTGTAATGGACCATCCAGATCGAGGACAGATTGGCGACCCGGACCGGCAGGTCGTGCTGCTCCAGCCAGGCGTTCAACTGCTTCGCGCGCCCGTTCCAGATGTCGTCGAGACCGTCATATACGATGCGAAAATTGGAACTGGCGAGCCGGCTGAGAAACTCGTCCATCGCGGTCATGACGTAAGGGTGCGAGTTGAAGGTGCCGCGCGCGAAACAGACGTCGGCCGGGCGGTCGTCGCGGAAGCGGCGCATCAATTCCTTGCGTCCGCACACGACGCCAACCGGCAGGCCGCCGGCGAGGCTCTTGCCGTAGGTGACGAGGTCGGCACGCACGCCGAAATATTCCTGGGCGCCACCGGCGGCAAGGCGGAAGCCGACGAATACCTCGTCGAAGATCAATACGATGCCACGTTCGGTGCAGACTTGCCGCAGCGCCTTCAGCCACTCGGCATACGCTGCGCGGTCGAAGCACGCCGCTCGCGAACTGTCGACCAGCGCGGAATCGCCGGGTGCGTTGGCATTGGGATGAAGCGCCTGCAGCGGATTGACCAGAACGCAGGCGATATCCCGCCGGGTCTTCAGGACGTGAAGCGTGCGTTCGGACATCTCGGCCAGCGTATAGGTTTCATGCGGCGAAACCGGATTGCCCACGCCGGGCTGCACATCGCCCCACCAGCCGTGATAGGCGCCGGCAAAACGCACCAGATGCGAGCGGCCGGTATGGTAGCGGGCGAGCCTCACCGCCTGCATCACCGCTTCGGTACCGGACATGTGGAACGAGACTTCATCGAGTCCCGAAATTTCGCACAGCCGCTGGACATTGTCGGCGACGACGGGATGGTAGAAGCCGAGCACCGGGCCCAGCGCATGCGCGCGCTTCCCGGCGCCGGCAATGCATTCCTTGTAGAAGTCGTTGCCGAAGATATTGACGCCGTACGAGCCGGCCAGATCGTAGAACACATTGCCGTCGAGGTCGGTCAGCGTCACGCCGGCCGAGGACTGCATGAAGGTGCCGGCGCCCAGATGCTCGCGGACCAGCCGGCTATATTGGAACGGGACGCGATAGCTTTGCGTGAATTGCAGGTCGGAAATCCGGCTTGCGGCTTCCGACGTCATTTGCCGGCTGCGGGCGTATCGCTCCTTGTAGAGGGCCGCGAGCCGGAAGAACCCCTCCCGGCGTTGCGTCGCCACTTCGGCCGGCGCGCCGTCGGAGCGGAAGAAGTCGTCGATGCCGAATTCGTAGAACGGGATGAGCCGGGCGACCAGGCGCGACATCTTCGAGTGGCCGGTCAGCGAGCGGTGCTTTGCGCGCGACAGCGCCAGCCTTGCTTTTACCTTCGGGCCGACCACTGCTGTCGCGGCAAGCGCGCCGGCGGCGAGAGACAGAATCGGAAGCTGCGAATCCATGACGACAAGCGCTAACCACTCCTTCTGACAGATTCATGACAGTCAAAAGCCTCATTGCGAACTTTACCCAGCAGGAAGACCTGAATTTCCTGTTGACCAATCGTATCCCGCGGGCGGCCGTGACGCGGTTCATGGGGTGGTTCAGCAAAATCGAGCAACCCCTGATTCGGGATTTCTCGATCGCCTGCTGGCGGTTGTTTTCCGACCTCGACCTGACCGAAGCGCGCAAGACCAGCTTCAAGAGCCTCCATGACTGTTTTACCCGCGAACTGCGGCCCGGGCTGCGTCCGTCCGACCCGGATCCGTCGATTGTGGTCAGTCCTTGCGACGCCATCGTCGGCGCATTCGGGGCGATCGCGGACACCGAGCTGTTTCAGGTCAAAGGCGCCTATTATTCGCTTCTGGACCTGCTCGGCGATCCCGCGCTGGTGGAGGCGCATCGCAATGGCCGGTTTATCACCTTGCGATTGACCTCCAGCATGTATCACCGGTTCCACGCGCCGGCCGACTGCCGGATCGATCAGGTCAGCTTCATCAGCGGCGACACCTGGAACGTAAATCCGATCGCGCTGAAACGGATTGAACGGCTGTTTTGCAAGAACGAACGCGCGGTCATTCGAACGCATCTCGACACCGGCGAAGTCCTGACCCTGGTTCCGGTCGCCGCCATTCTGGTCGCGAGTATCCGGCTGAAGTTTCTCGATGTCGTTCTCAATGCGAAAACACCAGGTCCTGCCGTCTTTCCGTGCGATGTGACCGTCCACAAAGGCGATGAACTGGGGTGGTTTGAGCATGGATCGACGATCATCGTGCTCGCGCCGGATCAGTTCGAGTTCTGTGACAACATCGTGGAATCGCAGCTGATCCGCGCCGGTCAGCCGTTGATGCGAAAGCCGGCATTGTTGGCTGACAAACCACGCGTCGATACCGGCCCTAACGCGATCATGGCGCGCTGACCGCGCAACTCGTGGCAGATCAGACCGCTACGTCCCATAATCGCGGCGAGCCTCTTACCAATACTGCCCGTCCCCTTGATGTAATGATCGGCTGTTTCTCGCTGATGGCTACGAGCTGCAGCTCGACGAGATGTTCGAGGACCGATTGCCTCAAGCCAGAAATTCTCGGTGTCCCCGCGCGAAGCGCCTTCAGGGTTTCCCATTGGTCTGACGTGAGGTCGTAGTCGAATTCCGCGTTCATGGTGCCTCGGAGACGTTGATGCTTCGCCGGTGGCATACAGAGACAGCGTGAACACCATGCGACCGCAATGCGTCGGGTTTCCGATTTCATCGGGCGCCATTGTGGAAACAAACGGTAACGTGACTGTCACATCAACGTGCCATGGGGAGTATCGTCACTACGAATCAGGCTCGGCGACTCCCGCATTGCCGTTTAGCCTCGGCATTCAGCCGCAACAGCGATAACCCTGCATTTCGGTACAACCGAGCTAGCGTGACGGCGGGGCATTGGTGGCCGCGAGTTCGGCCTGGACCGCCTGGGCGACCCAATTCGCAGTTGCCGGATGGCTGATCATCAGCGCGATGCCCGCCACCACCACCAGTATGTAAGCCAACGTGATTGCGATTAAGCGCCGGTATGCCTGGCGATAGGTGCGTTCCAGTTGTTTTGCGGACGGCGTCATTGGCGACTCCCACATGTACTTTCGCCAACGTGAATACGGCAAGCCACGCAACGCCTGATGTGAACTGGTTCACATGCGGGACGAACTATTTCGATTGGTCCGGGGGAGGGCTTGTGTGGCGCTATTCGATCCAGCCTGCGGTACTCGCCAGTACCTCCAGAGGCCGGCCATCCAGCACGATGATGGCGCCATGTTCGAGCTGAACCCACTTGTTTGCGGCCCAGATGCTCAACTGCTTGTTGACGCTTTCACGCGAGGTCCCAACCATCTCGGCGATCGCCTGCTGCGTGATCGTGATCGAGTGCGCGGCCTGGCCCTGTTGATTCTTGTTCAGCCGGACAAGCGTGCTTGCAAGCCGTCCGGGCAGCGTCTGAAGAATGATCTGTTCGATTTGCCCGCTACTTTGCCGCAGCCGCGCGCAAAGCAGTTCTATGAATTTCATCGACAGCGCCGGATGATTTTTGATGAACGGGATAAAGTCCCGACGATCGATTGCAAGAAGTTCGCAGTTGGTGTTGGCGATGGCATCTGTGGTCCGGGCGAGACCATCGAGCATGGCTATCTCCCCGAAAATCTCGCCGGCGCCGACCAGGTTGAGGATGACGCTGCGGCCGGTGACCGAGGTGATGCTCATCTTGACTGTCCCGCTCGCCACTGCGAACAGCGCGTCCCCGGGATCGCCTTTTGAGAGAACCGTCTCGCCGCGCTTGAACTTGCGGGTCTTGGCATAGCGGCAAAGCTGATCGATCGCGGAGCTTTCCAGTCCTTGAAAGAAAGGATGATCCCGCAGGACCGAGAATCTCTTGCCGGTCAAGGATGTGGATGGGCTTTCGGGACCGGGCATTGGTAAATCCAGGGGTTTGCCGACCGCATTAACCGAACGACGTTACCAAAGAAACGCCTGTTATTCACGTCGCTTGACGGTCCCGGTCGGCGTCGCAAAGCCTTCGATGGTCCGAATTCGCTTCTCCAGCCACCAGCCAAATTCCGGGGTCCAGTCCTCGAACCTCCGGTTGAGGCCGAGATCATGGGCCCAGTGCTGCGCGATATTGGGATTGAATTGAGATTGCCGCCCGACCGCAATGAGGTCGGCCTGCTCGTTCTGAAGGATGGCTTCAGCCTGTTGCGCTTCGAGAATGATGCCGACCGCCATGGTTGTTATGCCCACGTCCTTGCGGACGCGTTCGGCAAAGGGCACCTGGAAACCGAGGCCGCGCGGCACCTGGGCGGCGGTCGCCGAGCCTGAGATGCCGCCGGAGGAGCAGTCGATCACGTCGACGCCGCGCGCCTTCAACTCGTGTGCGAAGGCTACCGTATCATCCAGATTCCAGCCGTCCTGAGCCCCGTCGACGGCGGAGACGCGTACGAACAACGGCATGGTTTCCGGCATTTCGCGCCGCACCGCTTCGGCAATCTCGAGCGGCAGGCGCATGCGACCCTCGCGATCGCCGCCGTACCGGTCGTTGCGTGTGTTGGAAACGGGAGAAAGAAACGAGGCAAGCAGGTAGCCGTGGGCCGTGTGGATCTCGATGGTATCGAACCCGGCATCGACGGCGTTCCGGGCCGCCGCACCCCAGGTGCGCACCATCGCCTTGCATTCTTCGGTGGTGAGCTGGCGCGGGACAAGCCATCCCTTGGCGACCGGCTCGCTGGTCGGGACCCACGGGCTGCCACATCCTGGCGCCCGCCGCGATTTCTTGCGGGGTGAGGGGCCCCATGCCGTCCATCGCCCGCTGCGACGACGCCTTGCGTCCACCGTGCGCGAGTTGAATGCCGATCGCGGTCTTCTCGCCCTTCATGAAGGCGATCAGGGGCTTGTAGCTTTGCACTTGCGCATCGTTCCAGATGCCGAGGTCGTGCTCATTGATCAGGCCGACCTCTTCGACCGCGGTCGCTTCGACAAAGACCAGTCCAAAGCCTCCCAGGGCAAAGCGGCCGAGATGCACGTTGTGAAAAGCGCCGCAGGTGCTACCGGGCCCGGCCCGGTAATGCACCATCGGGGGTACCACCATGCAATTCCTGAGGGTCAGGCCGCGAATTTCAATGGGCTGAAACAACAGGGGTCGTGCAGTCTCAATGCTATCCATGGGATGGGCCTGTGGGGCGAGGTAAGTCTGAATGCGTACAGCATTGAATAATTCTCTATTTCGAGTAGCAGGTCCAGCCGCGCAATCCGCAGAGCTTGACGCCGGGCCGTCGTCCTGACCTCATGGGTCCGTTCGCAGGAGAGGCATTTCCGGCTTCTCCGGAATAAGCATAATGCGGGAAAGACCGCTTTTCAGGGATTGAGACGCAACTCACGGAGGCCATCGTGCTCACTGTCACGCGCGATATGATTTTGCCCACCACCATTACCGGCTCCTATCCGAGGCCGCTCTGGTTTGACCGCAGCCTCGCCGGCCGTTCCTTCAAGTCCGCGCTCGGCGATTCCCTGTTCCGCGAACAATATCTCGACGCGGTCGCCAGCATCATCGCCGAACAGGAAGCCGCGGGGCTCGATATCGTCACGGACGGCGACAGCCGTTTCGACCTCACCGTGGGCGGCAAGTCGTGGTTCTTCTATCCCATCGAACGCCTCGGTGGCGTCTGCGGCCATCGCGACACCTCGCGGGGCTGGATGTCGCGGCATGGGTTGCGGCCCGGCAAGATATTGTGGGAGGTGCAGGAAGCCTATCAGCCCGGCGTCGTGAAGGAGAAACTGACTCGCGGTCCGCTGGAATACGCCGCACTCTGGCAGGTGGCGCAGCGCGTGACCGACCGGCCGGTGAAATTCGGCGCCATCTGCGCGCCCGCGCGTGGCGTCGATGCTGTGGAACGAGTTCTACGACGACGACAAGGCGATGATCCTCGATCTCTGCGACATCATGAATGCGGAGCTGCGCGACATGGCCGCCGCGGGCTGCCCGTTGATCCAGGTGGAGGAACCGCCGCACCACATGCGCGCCCAGCAACCGGACTGCACGGATGCCGATCTCGCCTTCCTCACCGATGCCTTCAATCGCCAGCTCACCGGCGTGAACGCCGAGATCTGGGTCCATACCTGCTGGGGCAATCCGAACCAGCAGCGCGTGCACTGGAAGGTGCCGAGCTACGAACGCGCGCTGCCGCATCTGCTGCAACTGAACTGCGATGTGTTGACGCTCGAATGCGCGAGCTCGGACGGACAGGATCTGCATCTGTTCAAGCACATCAAGACCGACAAGAAGATCGGCATCGGGGTGGTCAACCATTGCAACACGGTGGTTGAACCGGCCGAGCATGTCGCGGCGCTGATCCGCAAGGCGCTGGAATTCATCCCCAAGGAGCAGCTCGTCATCAGCACCGATTGCGGCTTCGGCCGCGAGGGACTGTCGCGTCGCATCGCTTTTTACAAGTGCGTGGCGCTGGTCGAGGGCACCAATATCGTCCGCCGCGAGCTCGGGACTGCCGGAAGCGCGCGTGCGGGCGGCCGATCCGAAGCTGTGGTTCGCAGGGCGAGAACCCGCCCGGTGAATTTATTGGTGAGCTTTCGCGATCATCCTGCGCGCGCTCGCAGAGCGACGAGCGCATCGAATACCGGTTGATCGATGGTCAGTCCCTCGCGAAGGGCACGTTCCCGGGAGGCAAACGCCCGCTCCGACGGGATGCGGATCTCGTCGATGCCGCTCTGGCGTGGCGTCGCCTTGATGCGTTCGATCAATTCCGTCACGCGCCGGTTGAAAACTTCCGCGGATCCCAGGAGGTCCGGCCGAAAGGCGATGAACAGGTAGCCGTAGTCGCTCTGCTGTTCCGGCTCCGATCCGAGCAATCCCAACGCCTGTATCATCAGTGCGAGCCCAAAGCCTTTGTAGCCGCCGAAAGGCAGCAATGCGCCGCGCCGTGCCAGCGCCGGATCCCTGGTCGGCTCGCCACCGGGCCCGATGGCGACGCCTTCGGGAAGCAGTTCACCCAGCCGCTCGCGCAGCATCACTTCGGTCATCATGTAGGCGGAGGTTCCCATGTCGAGCACGATCGGCCCACCCGACGACGGAATTGCGATCGCGATCGGATTGGTGCCGAGCATCGCCTTGGCGCCACCGGGCGGAGCCACCAGTCGCGAGCTTGCCGCGGTGTGGATCGCGACCAGGCCGGCCTTGGCAATCATCTCGACATAATAGGCGCTGCGCCCGCTCATCCAGGCATCGTTCACCGAAACCAGCGCCATTCCATGCGCGGATGCCTTCTTGATCGCGGCCTCCGCCGCATAAAACAGCGACAGCATCCCGACATTGTTGCCACCGTCAAAGGCAGTGGAGACGTCGGTCTCGCGCAGTACCTTCATGGGCCGGCGCGGCAGCTTGAAGTGCTCGCTTTCCGGCAGGTTGAGGATCTTGGCGAGGCCCGAATATTCATAGCCGCACAACGCGGCATCGACGACATGATCGGCAATGATGCGTGCTTCATCGGCATTATATCCGACGCCGCGCAGCGCACCTTCCGCCAGATCGCGCGCGTCGGCGACGCTCAAGTTGATCCGTCCCGGCGTCATGACGCCTGCCTCCTTTAGCCTCAACCTAACTCGATCATATGAGCACATCTGCCGGCAGGGCGCGACCCGCAACAAAAAGCGGCGGCCACGCGCGGCAACAGGTGTCGTGACTGGAGCGCCGAGGTGCGCTAGCTTCGCGGCATAAACAAAAAAGGGAAACGCCAAAGTGTACGACAAGATCATCGTGGGTGGGCGGCTCGGCCGGCTCGGTCCTGGCCCACAGGCTCTCGGCCAGAAGCGCCAACAAGGTCCTGCTTTGCGAAGCGGGTCAGGACACGCCGCCCGGCAAGGAGCCCGCCGAAATCCGCGACAGCTATCCGGGCACGGTGTATTTCGACCCACGCTTCCATTGGACCGAACTGAAAGTGACGACCCAGGTCGTCAGCCACAACAATCCCGGAGAGGATCGCCCGCCGCTGCGCAAGTACGAGCAGGCGCGCGTATTGGGCGGCGGATCCTCGATCAACGGCCAGTTGGCCAATCGCGGAGCGCCGACCGATTACGACGAATGGGAGGCCCGCGGCGCCGCCGGCTGGAGCTGGAAGGACGTGCTGCCTTACTTCAGGAAGGTCGAGCGCGACCTCGATTTCGACGGGCCGTTCCACGGCAAGGATGGCCGCATCCCGGTCCGGCGTATCCCAAGGGAGCACTGGACCCGGCACTCCGAGGCCGTTGCCGAAGCCTGCGAGCTCGCCGGTTACACGTTCCTGCCCGACCAGAACGGCGAGTTCGCCGAAGGCTACTTTCCGATAACGCATTCCAACCAGACCGAGCAGCGCGTTTCGGCGGCGATGGGTTATCTCGATAGCGAGACGCGCAAGCGCGCGAACCTGACGATCTCGACCGACACGCAGGTCAAGGAGCTATTGTTCGAGGGCACACGCTGTGTCGGCGTGAGGGCGCTTGTCGGCGGCCGGGAACAGGAATTCCGCGGCGGCGAGGTCATCCTCTGCAGCGGCGCGATCCACTCGCCGGCGCATCTGCTGCGCGCCGGCATCGGTCCGGTCGGGCACCTCAAGGACATGGGCATTCCGGTTCTGATGGGCCTCCAAGGCGTCGGCCAGCGCCTGATGGATCATCCCTCGATCTCGCTGTCGTCGTTTGTCCGCCCGGGCGCGCGCATGAACGAACACACCCGGCGTCACATCCAGGTCGGGCTGCGATACTCCTCGGGGCTGCCGGGCGTGCCGCTGGGCGATATGTTCGTTGCCGTCCTCAGCAAGTCGGCCTGGCATGCAGTGGGGGCGCAGATCGGCTCGTTCCTCACCTTCGTCAACAAGACCTACTCCGAGACCGGGCAGGTGAAGCTCGCTTCGCGCGATCCGCAGGCAGAGCCGATCGTCGAGTTCAATCTACTGTCCGACAGGCGCGACCTCGACCGCCTGATGAGCGGCTTTCGCAAGATGGCGGCGCTGCAGATGAGCGCGCCGCTCAAGGCGGTGACCGACAAGCCGTTTCCGGCCTCATACTCTGATCGCGTGCGCAAGATCGGCGTGGTCAACACCAGGAACAAGATTCTCACCGCGATGGCCGCAGCCCTGATGGATGGACCGGCAGCGGTACGCAATTACATCATCGACAACTTCGTGGTCGAGGGATTCACGTTCGAGCAGGTCATGAGCGACGAGGAGGCGATGGAAGCCTTTGTGCGCAAGGCCGCGATCGGCGTGTGGCACGCCTCGTGCTCATGCCGCATGGGCCGTCCCGAGGATCCGATGACGGTTGTCGACACCCAGGGCCGCGTCAAAGGCGTTCAGGGCTTGCGCGTGGTCGACGCCTCGATCTTCCCGGTAGTGCCCTGCGCCAACACCAACTTTCCGACCTTGATGACCGCGGAAAAGATCGCCGACGCGATGCAGTGACGAGTTGCCGCCGTCTTCCTCCCTCCCTCCGCTTCGCGCAGCGAAGTGGCGGGGAGGGGTCGGGGGTGGGGGGTGCTTCAGCAAGCGCCATTCGTGGAGAGTGCGCTCCACCAACATTATCGCACCCTACGCATCGATGAAGTCGAACGCATCCTGCCGGCGCACCACGCGGGCGGTCGACGGCGAGGGGAAGTGCGCCGTGCACATCAGCGTGGACGTATCGCAGAAGCGGCCGAACAATTCCCGCCGCGACTTTCCGGCCTGCGCGGAGTCGTAATCCGCCATCATGCCGAGTTCGGGATAGCGGGCTTGCAGCGGCGAGTGGATCATGTCGCCGGTGATGACGGCATCGGCGCCGGATTTACCGACCTGCACGGAATAATGGTCGATGGTGTGGCCGGGCGTCGGGATCAGCGTCACGAGGTCGTTGAACACGTGCGCGCTCTTGACGATGTCGACGCGATTGGCGGCCACGATCGGCAGCACCGAATCGGTGATCCACGGACACGCGGCCGGATCGTCCTGCTGGCGCTTGGTCCAGAAAGCAAGTTCACGGTCGGCGAAGACGTAGCGCGCCTTCGGGAAGGTCGGCACCCACCGGCCGTTCTCGAGCCGCGTGTTCCAACCGACATGGTCGGTGTGCAAATGCGTGCACATGACGAAGTCGATATCGTTGACGCCAAATCCGCTGGCCGCCAGATTTTTCTCGTAGCGGTCGGAATTCATCATGTTCCAGAAGCTCCGCGTCGGCCGCGGCTTGTGGTTGCCGACGCAGCTATCGATCATGATGGTGTGATGAGGCGTCTTCACGATGTAGCTCTGGATGCAGAGCATCAGCCTGTCCTTGTCGTCGAGGAACCTCGGCTGCAGCCATCCCCGGTTCTCGTCGAGAAGCTCTTTGGTGATGGTCGGGAAGAATTGCATCGCCTCGAAGAACGGACCCTCCTGCTCGACGATGCGGTGGATCGTGGTATTGCCGATTTCGATCTTGGTACGCAAAGGGGCCTCCGTCCTTGGTGTCGATCCAGCGCGCGATGGAATTAGATCGAATCGCTATCGCACCCTTGATGTTTGATTGAGATGATCTCCGGGCAAGCGACCGCCGGTGGTGAGATAGGCATGCTCCAGCCGGCCGGGCAGGTCGGCCTCGCCGGTTTCGGATTCCAGCACGATCGATCCGCGCGCGAGCGCATAGACGCGATCGGCGATCGCCAGCGCTTTCTCGATCAACTGCTCGACCAGCAGGACGGCGGTCCCGCTTTCGCGCAGCCGCTGCACCACCACCAGCACGCGATCGACCAACACCGGCGACAGGCCGGCGGAAGGCTCGTCGAGCATCAACAGGCGCGGCCGCCGCACCAGGCCCTGCGCCACTGCCAGCATCTGCTGCTGGCCGCCGGACAATGCAGCGGCGCGTTCGTCGCGCTTGGCAGCGATTTCGGGGAACAGCGCCAGCGCCTCCTCGACGCGCGTAGCGCGCTCGCGGCGCGGCAGGTCGTAGACCGCCAGCAGCAGGTTGTCGATCACGCTCAGCTGCGTAAACACCCGATGTCCCTCGATGACGTGCGAAAGTCCGGCCTTGACGGTATCGCGTGGACTGGCGCCTGCGAGATCGCGGCCGCCGAACTGCACGCGTCCCGACCACGGCAACAGTCCCGACACCGCGCGCAACAGCGTGGTCTTGCCGGCGCCGTTCGGTCCGAGCAACGCCACCACCTCACCGGCGCCGACCTTGAGGTCGACGCCGCGCAGTACGACGATCTTGCCGTAGCCGGTCGAGAGGCCGGCGATATCCAAAAGCGGATCAGGCCCCGAGATAGGCATTGACCACCTCCCGATGCGCGCGGATTTCGGCCGGAGTTCCCGGCCGCCAGTATCTTGCCGAGATTGAGCACGGTGACGCGATGGCAGATATCGAAGATCAGGTCGGGGTGGTGTTCCACCACCAGCACGCCGGTACCGGCGCGGGCGATCGCCAGGATCAGCGCGCCGAGCCGCTCGATTTCCTCCGCCGAGAGCCCGGCCGCCGGCTCGTCGAGCAACAGGAAAGCCGGCCGCAGCATCAGCGCGCGGGCGATCTCGGTAAAGCGCAACTCGCTGTGCTGCAGCCGGTCGGCGCGCACGGCGGCAAGCCGCTCCAGCCCGACCGCCGCCAGCGCCAGCATGGCGGTGTCGCGCAGCGTGGCTTCGTCGCGCCGGTGGCGCGGCAGCGACAGCAATGATTCAACGAACGTGGCCTTGCCGTCGATGGTGCCGCCGATCATGACGTTCTCCAGCACCGAGGCGGAACCGACGATGCGGGGGGTCTGGAAGGTTCGCGCAATCCGCATGTTCGCGCGCACGTGGCGCACGAACGGCGGCAGCACCGCGCCGTTCAGCCTGATCGCGCCACGTTGTTGTGCGTAATAGCCGGAGATGACGTTCAGCGTCGTGGTCTTGCCGCTGCCGTTGGGACCGATCAATCCATGGACCTGGCCGGGGTGGATTTCGAGATCGAGCCCGTCGATCGCGCGCACCCCGCCGAAGCTCAGCTGCACCTGTTCCAGCGTCAAGGCGCCGGCATCGGGTCGCGCGCCGAGCAGCGGTTCGAGCAGTTCGGGCCGCGGGACGATGGCGCGGTCGCTCTCGAGCGGGCGGCGATTCCGGAAATCGAGGATCTCGGCAATTCCGCCGGGAATCGCGAGCACGATGACGAGCAGCAGCACCGCATAGAGAAATGTCGACCATGCCACCAAGGGTGCGGCAAATTCCGGCAGCACGGTCAAAAGAATCGTGCCGAGCAACGGCCCGAGAATCGAGCCGCGCCCGCCGATCAGGATGGCGATGAAGAACAGGATCGACAAATCGAGCGTGAACGCGTCCGGCGTGATGTAGGACTGCAATGCGGCGAACAGGCCGCCGGCAACCGCAGCAACGGCGCCGCTGAACAGGAACACCGTCGCCAACAACGCGGGTTTGGCGATGCCGCTTGCTTCGGCCGCGACCTCGGCATCGCGGACCGCGGTGAGCGCGCGGCCGAAGCGGCTCGCTGCGACATTCACCGTCATCCATGTGCAGATTGCAGCCAAGCCGAAGCAGAAATAGTAGAAGCCCCATTGCGAGGCGAAGGGTTCCGGGAAGATCGGCCCGGCCACGCCGACGCCACCCCCGGTCACACTCTGCCAGGCCAGCGCCACTTGCGTGACGATGGTGGCGAAGCCAAGCGTGGTGATGGCGAAATAGAAGGTGCGCAGCCGCAGCGCCGGCAGGCCGACGATCAAGCCGAAGATGGCGCCGACCACGGCCGCAATCGCCAGCGCCAGATAGGGCGGCAGCGGCGGCGTGACGTTGCCGGCCACCAGCACGCTGGTGGTGTAGGCGCCGAGCGTCAGCAGCGCCACCCAGCCGATCGCGATCTGACCGCCGAATCCGACGACCAGGTTGAGGCCCGACACCAGCACCCAGTAAACGCAGGCGCGGGTCGCGATCACGCCCCAATAGCCACCGCCGAACAGCGGGAACAGGATGCCCAACAGCAGCAGCGCCAGGAAAGGCAGCGCCGTGCCGAACGGGTTCGCAGGCCCAAGCACTTTCGGGTGGCTGGGGCGCGATTGTGTCGCCTGCATATCCATCAAACGCGTCGTTGGAGATTTGCGCCGGCGAGGCCCTCGGGACGCGCCAGCAGGACGATGATGAACACCGTGAAGACCGCCACCGAGGCGAAGATGCCGCCCACCAGGAAGTTGGCGGCTTGCTGAAACAATCCGAGCAGGAGGCCGGCGACGACGGCGCCGCGGTTGTTGCCCATGCCGCCGAGCGCGACCGGGACAAACCCGTAGAAGGTCAGCATCGGCGCATTGGCAAAAAACGCCAGCAGCATTTCGCCGCCGGCAAAACCGGCCAGCGCCCCGATGGCGCCGGCGAGCGCAAAGCTCGCCATGCGCAAGGAGCGTTCCGGCAGGCCGAGCGCGCGCGCGGCAAAGTTGTCCTCGGCGATCGCCAGAAAGGCATGCCCGACCAGAGTGCGGCGATAGAGCAGTTCGAGGCCGACGGTCACCACGGCACAGGCGAGCATCGGCAGCCAGAACTTCTGATCGAATCCGCTCGCGATGTCGAACAGCCGCGGAAACGGCTGCGGCTCGGTGCTCCATTCGATCGCGGTGAACTGCTGGACCATCAGCGCCAGCGCCAGCGTGGAAAGCACGTAGAGATGCTGGTCGAGGCTCTTGAGCACCGGCCGCACCGCGACGATCTCGGTGACGATGCCGAGCACCGCGCCGCCGGCGAGTGCGAGGAGAAAGCCGACGGCGACCGGCATGCCCATCCGGGCGATGAACAGCGAGCCCAGCACGCCGCCGATCATCCCGAGCGTGCCAGCGGTGAAGCTGAACACGCGCGAGGCGGAGAACATCACATTATAGGTGATGGCGATGAGTGCGTAGATGCAGCCGACCGCCAGCCCCGTCGAGACGATCGATTCGACCATCGGCTCAAGCGCCGTAGCCCGGAGCCAGATTGAACGCGCCGTCCTTGAGCGAATTGGCCTCGACCATCACCACCTCGTTGTCGGGGTAGCCGTCGTGCTTGTCGGCCGTGAAGGCGATGTCGCCATAGACGCCCGGAAACTCCTTGAGCTTGTTGAGATAGCCGACGATCTGCTCCGGCTCGGTGCCGACGTTCTTCATCGCTTCCGCGATCATCCGCGGGCTGTCATAGCCGAGCGCAATCCACCACAACAGCGTGTCGCCCATGTCGATCTTGGCGCTCTTCAGGCGGTCGACGAAAGCGTTGGTGCGATCCGAGAGCTTGCCGCCCGTGGCGTAGCAAACGGGGCGGAAATTGTTGGGGTACACCTTGGCCCAGTATTCCGGCTTTTCCAGCAGCGCCTTGGTCTGGCCGGAGCCGAGCGTGGTCTGGCCGACGATCGGCACGTCCCATCCCATCTGCCCGCGGGTATTGATGATGCGCGACAGGAAGCCGGCGTTCACGCTCCAGGGCATGATCGCTTCGGCTCCGGCCGACTGCATCCGCAACAGCTCGGGCTTGAGGTCCGGATTGGCGGCATCGACATTGCCCTGATAGACGACTTCGGCGCCCGAGGCCTTCAGCATCGGCACATAGGCGTTGACCGACGCGGTGCCATAGCCGGTGGTATCGCTGACCACAGCGACTTTCTTGCGCTTGAGCACCTCGACCACGTAACGGTTCGCCGCGCCGCCGATCTGCTGGTTGGTGGGTGCGTTGCGGAAGCACATCGGATATTTCTTCGGGTCGGTCAGGGTATCGACCCAGCAGGGATGGATCTGCGGCGTGTTGGCGCGCGCGAGCAGCGGCACGACCGCGAGCAACTCGCCGGAATTGACCGGACCGAATACGACGCTGACCTTTTGCCCATGGGTGAGCTCGGCCGCACCGTTCACGGCCTTGGTCGGATCGCTTTGGGTGTCGCGGGTGATCAGTTCGAGCTGCCGCCCGCCGATGCCGCCGGCCGCGTTGATCTCCTGCACCGCCAGCTGGATTCCGCGGTTGATGCCGACGCCGGTGGACGATGACGGGCCGGTGAGCGCCGGCAGGTAGCCGATCGGGATCGGGTCGCTGTTGGCGATGGCTGGAGCGGGAAAGCCCGAGGCTAACGCGGCGGCGCCGGCGGCAGATCCCGCCAGGACTTGACGACGCGTAACGCGCAGTTTGGTCGACATCGTGGTTCCTCCCATGCAAGCTGTTTTATTTGGCCCAGTTTTTTAATGGCCTTGGCCGCAGCATAGACCGGGGCGCACCGGTTTAACACTATCTCCGCGCGATTTTTTCAGGCGCTACATGCTGGATTTTGGCTTTCCCGCGAGCCAATCCGCGCCTGCCAGCCCGGCGGTTGGCGCTGGTCGACACTTCCGGTCGCCGATGGTAATGAGACTTTAGTCTTTTGCTTCAACGACAACGAAAACGGCCGCCCATGGCGCGCCGCATCCAAAAAAACAGGGGAGAGAGACGCATGGCCAAGGCACCGCCTTCCGCCAAACGCGACCGCATCAAGGCGTTTACGCCCGCACTGGTCGATTACACCAATGACGTTGTTTACGGCGATCTGTGGGAGCGCAAGGCTCTCTCCAAGCGCGACCGCAGTCTCATCACGGTGGCAGCACTGGTCGCGACCTACCGGCCGGAGCAACTGGTGTCGCATCTGTCGCGCGCGATCGCCAACGGCGTCACGCAGGAAGAGATCACCGAAGTGATCACCCACATGGCATTTTATGCAGGCTGGCCGGCCGCGATGTCGGCCGCGCAGGTCGCCTACACGGTGCTGGTCGAAGGCAACAAGGGAGAATGACGATGGCCAGGGACGTTGTCGTCGGCTTCATCGGGCTCGGCACCATGGGTGGCAAGATGGCCACCAACATTCTCAAGGCCGGCTACAAGGTCGTGGTGCATGACCTGCACCGGCAATCGGCCGGTCATCATTTGCAGGCGGGCGCCGAATGGGCGGACACGCCGCGCGCGCTGGCCGAGAGATCGGACGTGATCTTTACTTCGCTGCCGGAGCCGGCGGATGTCGAGCGCGTCGCGCTCGGAACCGACGGCCTGATCGAAGGCGTTAAAAAAGGCGCGGCCTATTTCGATCTTTCGACCAACGCTCAAAGCGTCGTGAAGAAAATTAACGAGGCGTTTGCCGCCAAAGGCGCCGACATGCTCGATGCGCCCGTCAGCGGAGGACCGTCGGGTGCGGCGTCGCGCAAGATGGCGATCTGGGTCGGCGGCGACAAGGCCGCATTCGACCGGCACAAGCCGGTGCTCGACGCGATGGGCGATCGCGCGGCCTATATCGGACCGATCGGCACCGCGACGGTCGCCAAGCTCGTGCACAACATGTCGGGCTATGCGATTACCTGCGCGCTCGCCGAGACCTTCACCATGGGCGTCAAAGCCGGCATGGACCCGGTGGCGCTGTGGGAAGCGGTGCGTCAGGGCGTCGGCGGCCGCCGCTTGACGTTCGACGGCCTGCTCGATCAGTTCCTGCCCGGCCAATACGATCCGCCGAACTTCGCGCTCAAGCTCGCCACCAAGGACGTCAAGCTCGCAACCGAGTTGGGGCGCGAACTCGGGGTGCCGATGCGCATCTGCAACCTGGCTTATGCCGAAATGAGGGAAGCCTGCAACCGCGGCTGGGAAGGCCGCGACTCCCGCGCCGTGATGCTGCTCGAGCAGGAGCGCGCCGGCGTCAAGATCGCGGCCGATCCGGAACGCGTCAAGCAGGCGGCGGAACGCGCCAAGTCCGGCTGATGGGCGCAGGCAAAGGGATTTGGCATGCTGACCAAGGTTAGTCGTCCTCCCGGCAGGATCGACATTCCGTCCGCCTGGCGCGGCGAACAGATGGCGGCTGATCCGGAGCGCTGGCTGATCCATCTCGAGCGCGTCCGAAATCGCCGAGCTTGAACACGCAGCCCACTCGTTTCTCGCCACCACGCATGAAATCGGTGAGATCACAAAAGAAAAATTCCCGCTTCCGCGCTTCGGCGCCCATCTGGCGAAGCTCAGGGAAACGCTGATAAACGGGATCGGTTTCGAGGTGATACGCGGCCTGCCGGTCGAAAACTACAGCCAGCAGGTTGCTGCCACGATCTTTTGCGGCGTCGGGGCGCATCTCGGATCGGCGCGGTCGCAAAACGCGGCAGGCCATATTCTCGGCCATGTCCGCGATATCGGCGCCGACGCGACCAATCCCAACACCCGCATCTATCAGACCTCCGAACGACAGACGTTTCATACGGATTCGTCCGACGTGGTCGGGCTGCTATGCATCCGCGAGGCGATGCAAGGCGGCGTATCCCTGCTCGTCAGCACCACCACGATCCATAACGAGATGTTGCGGCAACGTCCGGATCTTGCGGCCCTGATGTTCGATCCGATCGCGACAGACCGGCGAGGCGAGGTGCCGGAGGGCCAGAAGCCATATCTGGAAATCCCGGTGCTGAGCTGGCATGCCGGTTTCCTCACCGGCTTCTATCAGCGCCAGTATATCGACAGTGCGCAGCGCTTTGCCGACGCGCCGAGATTGACGCCGGATCGCGTCGAGGCGCTCGATCTGTTCGATACGCTCGCCAATGACCCGCGGCTGCATTTCGGCATGCAGCTTCAGCCCGGCGACATGCAGTTCGTCTACAATCACGCGCTGCTGCACGACCGCACCGGGTTTCGCGATTGGCCGGACGCGCGCCAGAAGCGGCATCTGTTGCGCCTGTGGCTGAGCATGGCCGGCGACCGGCCGCTGCCCGATTGTTTCAGGCAGCGCTACGGTTCGATCGAGATCGGCAACCGCGGCGGCATTATCGTTGGGGATACCAAACTCAACGTGCCCCTGGACTAGAGGCGGCTCTATCCGGCCAGAAATCCACCATCGACGGCGACAACCGTTCCGGTCGCGTAGCTTGAGGCCGGCATGCACAGGAACGCCACGGCGCCGGCGACATCGGCGGGCTGTCCCCAGCGCTTGAACGCGGTGCGCTCGGCGATGCGGTCGTAATGAACCCGGTCCTGCCGGCCCGCCTCGTTGATGGCGGTCTCGATATAACCCGGCGCCACCGCATTGACCCGGATTCCTTCCGCCGCCCATGAAAGCGCCAGCGCCTTGGTCAGCATCACGACGCCGCCCTTGCTGGCGCAATAGGCCGGGATGCGCGGCAGCGCGAGGGTGGCATTCATCGAGGCGATATTCACGATCGAGCCCTTGGCTTGCGCCAGCAACGGCCGGAACGCCATGCAGGTGCGAAACGTGCCGGTAAGATTCACGTCGAGCACCTTCATGAAGGTCGCAATCTCATACTCCTTGTCGCGCGCCAGGATGCCGGCGCAATTGATCAGGGCATCGACACGCCGATGGCCCTTCGCGAACGCCTCGACCGCCGTATCGCTGGTGACATCGAGCGATTGAATCGACAGCCCCGCGCGGGGACGGAGTTGCGAACGCTGGATCGCAGCATCGTCCACGGCGGTCGCGGTGACGGTCGCGCCCAGGTCCAGGAAAAGATTCGAGATCGCAGCGCCGATGTCACCGGCACCGCCGATCACGGCGGCATGAAAGCCATTGGGGAAAGAAAACAGTCGAAGTCATTCAGATCGATCCTTTGGCTACCTTAGGAGCGCGGCGGTGCGGTCGATTCCCGGACGATCAGCGAGTAATCGACTTCGTGATGCATGATGGTTTGCTCGCCGGCGAGATGCCGCACCAGATATTCGCCGGCGCGCTGCCAGGTCGAGCCGGTCGGCACCTGGATGGTGGTAAGGCTCGGCCTCAAGTGACGGCTCCAGTCCAGATCGTCGAATCCGACCACCGACAGATCGCGCGGTATGACGTAGCCGCTGCGTTCGGCTTCGAGCAGCACGCCGTAAGCGATCACGTCGTTGCCGCACAGCAGCGCGCTCGGCCGTTCGGGCAGACCCAGCAGGTATCTCGCCGCTTCGCGCGCATCGTCGAGCGTGTAAGGGACCTCGACGAGCCATTGCGGCGGCAGCTTGATTCCGTTTTCGGTCAATGCGCGGCGAAAGCCCTCGACCCGCGCACTGGCGCGATCGTTGTTCTTTTGCAGCGCCGAGACGATCCCGATTTGGCGGTGGCCGAGTTCGACCAGATGCAGGGCGGCGCGATAGGCCGCCGCTTCATTATTGGTGCCGACGCAAGGGTAGGGACGATCCGGCCGGTAGACCCCGACATTGATAAAGGGAATGGCGTTGTCGGCGAGCATCTTGCGCAAGGCGTCGTGATGGCAGTCGCCGCGCAGCACCAGACCGTCGATGCCGCGGCTGACGAGGTTGCGCGCCTGCTCCAGCTCGGCATCGAGGTCATAGCCGTTGGTCGTCAGCAGCAGCATATAGCCGACCGACGACAGGTATTTTTGCAAGGCGGCGATGCCGCGCGCAAACATCGTGTTGTCGATCGTCGGAATGATGGCGCCGAGCGTGCGGGTGCGCCGCGATGACAGCGCACGTGCCGACGCGTGCGGAATATAGCCGACCGATTTCACCGCTTCGGCGATCCGCGCGCGCAGTTCGGCGCTGACGGAGTCGGGGCTGTTGAGCGCGCGCGATACCGAAGCCGTCGAGACGCGCGCGCGCCTTGCCACCGCCCGTATGCCCTGCTTCGACGATCTGCCGGAGTGCGTTTCCAAGATGACGCTCGATTCAATTTCTTGTAACGTTACATGATAAAGGATGGAACCGTTTGCGCGGTTTGTCCAGCAGGAAATAGCCGCCGGCTCCCAACTAATGCGCATAGCTTCGACGAGGACGCTGGCTTGACAGGGTGAAGGCCCGACGTAATATGTAACCGTTTACATGATTGATCTGGCCTAACCAGACACCGTTGACGCAACAGGGAGAAGCGCATGTCCGGAAAACAGTTTGCGACGCGGGTCGCGGTTACCATTGTCGTGCTTGGGGCTGCGGCGTCGGCGGCCAATGCGGCCGATTTCGACTGGAAGAAATTCCAGGGCAAGACCGTCACATTTCTCGCCAACAACAATCCGGTGTCGCAGGCGCTCCTGACCTACAAGGGCGATTTCGAAAAGCTGACCGGCATGACGCTCAGGGTCGATGGCTACCAGGAGCAGCAGATGCGCCAGCGGCTGGTCACCGTCATGAACGCACACAGCGACGAGGTCGACGTGTTCATGACATTGCCGTCGCGCGAGGGCGAGCAGTTCGCCGCGGCCGGCTGGTACGGCGATCTTTCGGCCATGGCGAAGAACGAGGCGGCGAAGGACTACGACTATGCCGGCCTCAGTCAGGCGCTGCTCAAGGCCGGCACTTTCGGCGGCAAGCTGACCAGCATGCCGATGAACATCGAGGGGCCGATCTTTTACTACCGCACCGACATCTTCAAGAAATGCGGCGTCGAGAAGCCGGCCACCATCAAGGATGTCGAAGCGGCGGCGCAAAAGATCAAGGCGTGCGATCCTTCGATCACGCCGTTCGTCTCGCGCGGTCTCAAGCCGGCCGTGGCCTATACCTTCAGCAACATGCTGCACAACATCGGCGGCAGCTACATGGCCAACGGCAAATCAAACCTTTGCTCGCCGAAAGGCAAGGAGGCGCTGGATACCTATAGCCGCCTGTTGCGCGACTATGGCCCGCCGGGCGTCGTCAATTACAGCTTTCAGCAGATATCGGCGCTCTATCGAACCGGCCGCGCCGCGATGTCGTTCGAATCCTCCAACGAATTGCGAACCGTGATGGAAGGCGGCGAGCGGCTCAAGGATACTGGCCTCGCGCCATTTCCTGCCGGTGAAGCGGGGCAGGTGCCCACTGCGATCGGCTGGGGCATGGCCGTGTCCGCCTACAGCAAGCAGCAGGACGCCGCCTGGTATTTCGTGCAATGGGCCACGAGTTCCGGAGATTCAAAAACGCATGGCGGTGCAGGGGATCGCGCCGCCGCGTCCGGCCGTTGCCAATGACCCCGAATATCGCAAATGGATCGACGAAGAACCGGTGCGCAAGGAGTGGCAGGCGGCGCTCGATGTGCTGGCGACCAAGGGATCGTCGGAGGTCGGTTATCCCATCGTCGCCAATCCGGAATCGCGCGATTTCATCGGCCAGGCGGTGCAGGACCTGATTCTCAAGCAGAAGACCGTCGATCAGGCCTGCGCGGACGCCGACAAGGGCCTCGACGCACTGATTGCACAGAAGTAGGCCGCTGAAATAGGCAAATCGGTTGCCGTTATGGCAACCGATCCTTCCGAACCATCACACGTGGACCGTGTTGCCATGGCATACGCCGCAAACGCTGTTACGCCGGACCGGCAGCGCGCCGAGCTCGCGGCACTGTCGGCGCCTGCCGTGGTGTTTACGCTCGCCATGATCGCGTTTCCCGTCGTCTATACCGTCTGGCTTGGCTTTCACGCGTTTTCGTCGACAGGCAAGCAGTCGTTCGTCGGCCTTGGCAACTATTCGAAACTCGTCGCCGACAATGAATTTTGGCACGGCCTTTGGGTGACGCTCGCGCTCTACATCCTCTCGCTGGTCCTGCAACTCGTTCTGGGAACCTGGCTGGCGCTGTTGTTGTTTCACGCCAAGCGCCTGCCGGGAATTGTCCGGTCGCTGTTTATCTCGCCGTTCATGATGCCTCCGGTTGTCGCAGGCCTGATGTGGCTGGTGATCCTCGATCCCTCGATCGGTGCGGCCAATTACATTTTGCAGCAAATCGGATTGCCGCCGTCCGACTGGCTGGCGTCGCCGGTCTGGGTAATTCCGACGGTGGCGATGATCGATACCTGGCAATGGGCGCCGTATGTCGCGCTGATTATCCTGGGCGGGCTGCAATCGCTGCCGCCGAGTGTCTACGAAGCCGCGCAGATCGACGGTGCGTCTCCGTTCAAGACCTTCAGGCGCATCACCCTGCCGCTGCTGTTGCCGACGATCGTCACGGCCACGATCCTGCGCAGCGTCGATCTCCTGCGCTTTTTCGACATCATCTACATCACGACGCAGGGCGGGCCCGGCAATGCCTCCAACACACTCAATATATACGGCTTCCGCGTCGGCTTTGAGTTCTTCAACATCGGATATGCCAGCGCATTGATGCTGACGCTCACCGCGATCGTGTTCGGGGTCGTGCTCGCCTTCAACCGCCTGCGTGGCGTGGTGGCCTGGTGAGCATCAGATGACCGGCACCCCCTTGAGCGAGTCCTGGATCAACAGACTCAATATCGTGCAACTGATCCTTGCCGGCTTCCTCATCATGGTGCCGACGGCATGGATGGTGCTGTCGTCGTTCAAGCCGTCATTCGAGGTCACCGCCTATCCTCCGACGCTGGTGTTTTCGCCGACGGCCGAGAACTATGTTCAGTTGATGAAGACGACGCCGTTCTTCTCCTATGCCGTCAACAGCCTGATCGTGACGCTGGGATCGGCGGGATTAGGACTGCTGTTCGGAATTCCCGCGGCATTTGCCGTTTCATGGACGCGGATATCCTGGCCGGCGATCCTGACATTGGCGGCGCGCATGGCGCCGGGCACGCTGTTCCTGCTGCCGTGGTACGTGATGTTCCGTCAGGTCGGGATGATCGGTTCCTACAGCGCACTGATCCTCAGCCATGCCGTGATCACGCTGCCGATCGTGATCTGGGTGCTGCTGCCGTCCTTCGACAATATTCCGCGCAGCATCTTCGAGGCCGCACAGGTCGACGGTTGCAGCATCACGCGCATTCTCTGGAAAATCGCGCTGCCGCTGGTGGGATCCGGCGTCGCGGTCGCCGCCATCCTTTCGTTCGTGTTCTCGTGGAATTACTTCCTGTTCGCGCTGGTGCTGTCGAACGGCGACAGCAAGACATTGATCGCAGCCGCCTTCAACTTTGTCGGCGAAGGATCGACCCAGTGGGGAGCCTTGATGGCTGCCGCGACGCTGATCGCGCTGCCGCCGCTGATTCTCGCCTCGATCGTGCAACGCTGGCTGGTGGCGGGACTGACGCTTGGCGCGGTGAAAGGCTAGCTGCAACGATGACAACGATAGCAATCGATCGAGCCAACGCGACCATGGAGGCGGCCGTCTTTCACGGCGGCGACCGCATCACCATCGAGCGGGTGAGAATACCCGATGTGAGCGCCGGCGAAGTGCTGGTGCGCGTTTCCCGCACCGCGTTGTGCGGCTCGGATTTCAAGCTGTGGCACAAGGGCGCTGAATTTACCGCGGGCCACGAAATCTTCGGGGTGGTGGAGCAACCCGGCCATCCCTTGCATGGCCGGCGCTGCGTCGTCTACATCCCGGTTCACTGCGACCGCTGTGCGGCCTGCCGCCGCGGCGATACCCAGATGTGTCTCGAAGTCTCCAGCCTGATCGGCTGGAACAGGCCGGGCGGCTACGCGGAATACCTGCCGGTGCCGGAGAATTGCCTGCTGCCGGTGCCCGATGACATCGAAGACAGCCTGGCGCCGCTGTTACTGGATACGATCGGCACGTCGGCGCATGCGGTTCGTTTTGTCAGTCGCGTGGTGCCGGCAGAGGACGCCGGGCCGGTGCTGGTCACAGGCGCCGGACCGGTCGGACTTGGTGTCATACTGGCGCTAAAGGACGCGGGCTTCGACGACATTCACGTTTCCGAACCCAATGCGCGGCGGCTAGGGATCGCCCAGGCATTCGGCGCGAAGCCGCATCCGGTCGGCGATACCAGCAAGCGCTTTGCGTTGATCCTGGAATGCTCCGGCGCTCACGCGGCGCGCAATCTCGGCATCGAAGTCGTATTGCCTCGCGGCGCGCTGGTGCTTGTCGGCGAGAATGCGGCGCCCTGGACCATCGAGGAAGGCAAGGTATTTCGCCGCAAGGACTTCTACATGATCCGGACGTTCTATTTCCCGATCGGCGACCTCGAGGCCAACACGGCGCTGCTGCGCCGGTACAAGGACGAATACCGCGTCCTGGTCGATGGCGAATTCGGGCTGCAGGAGTTGCCGCAAGGCTTCGCGCGGTTTGCGGCCGGCGAATTGATCAAGCCGGTGCTGGCGCCGGAGCGACGCTGATGGCCGCTATTTCAATCCGCAATCTCGTCAAGCGCTACGGTAACCTCACGGTTGTGCCCGATCTCAGTTTGGAGATCGCAGACCACGAATTCGTGGTCTTCGTCGGTCCGTCCGGCTGCGGAAAATCGACGTTGTTGCGCATCATCGCGGGCCTCGAGCCGATCACCAGCGGCGATCTCTTCATCGGCGACAAGCGCGTCAACGGCGTGCCCGCCGCGCAACGCGACATCGCCATGGTGTTCCAGGACTACGCGCTGTATCCGCATATGCGCGTCTACGACAACATGGCGTTTGCGCTTGAATTGCGCGGCATGCGGAAGCCGGAGATCGACTCGAGGGTGCGCCAGGCGGCAGCCCTGCTGCATATCGAGGCCTATCTCGATCGCAAGCCAAAGGAACTCTCGGGCGGCCAGCGCCAGCGCGTGGCCATGGGGCGAGCGATCGTGCGCAACCCGCAGGTGTTTCTGTTCGACGAGCCGTTGTCGAATCTCGATGCGAAATTGCGCGCGCAGGTAAGAGCCGAGATCAAGTCGCTGTCGCAGCAGTTGAAGACGACGATGGTTTTCGTGACCCACGACCAGATCGAAGCCATGACGATGGCCGACAAGATCGTCGTCCTGCAAAACGGTATCGTGCAGCAATACGATACGCCCGAGGCGGTTTACGAGAGACCGGCCAACCAGTTTGTGGCCGGGTTCATCGGCTCGCCGACGATGAATTTCTTCTCCGTCGAATTGCATGGCGATGCCGTGACGTTTGCGAACGGCGCACCGGCGCCTCTCGATGCTGCGCTTCGCGCCAGGCTGAAATCGGCAAGGGACAGCGGTGTTGTCGGCGTGCGGCCCGAGCATTTCGAGGTTGTCCCCGCGGGCTCCTCTGGCATTCCCGTCCAGATCAAGCTGGTCGAGCCGCTGGGGTCGGACACCCTGATCCATTTCGAGATCGCGGCAATCCCGGCGATTGCGCGGGTCGATCCGTCGCTGAAACCGAAAGTGGGCCAACAGATATTTCTGCTGCCGCAGGCGGGCAAGATTCATTTATTTGACGCAGCAACGGGGCGGGTATTGCCATGAGCAACCGCGCAATGCCTGTGGCGCAGAAGCAGGGAGACGCGCCAGCCGACCTGATGGCGCGCGCGGGCAAGACGCGGGTGATTTGCCTCGGCCTCTCCGCGCTCGACCAGGTCTGGCGGGTGCCGGAGCTTTTCATGGGCGGCAACCAGAAGATCAGGAGTCTCGAATACGCCACCATGGGCGGTGGAATGGCGGCGACGGCTGCGGTGGCCGTCGCCCGGCTTG
This sequence comes from uncultured Alphaproteobacteria bacterium, assembly GCA_963774685.1. Classification (GTDB taxonomy): domain Bacteria; phylum Pseudomonadota; class Alphaproteobacteria; order Rhizobiales; family Xanthobacteraceae; genus Bradyrhizobium. Next base: position 257,952 of record CAVZFU010000002.1, read on the forward strand.
GCGGCATCGCCGCGTTTTGGGGACGTGGCGGCAAGGATGCCGCCGGTCACGAGATGCACAAGGCGCTATGCCGGCCAGGGCGTCGACGTCACGCAATTTCGATTGTTTCCGGATGGTCAATCGTCGGTGTCGGGTGTCGTGGTCGATGCGACCGGCGAGCGGCAGATCGTGAATTTCCGCGGACAATTCCCCGAACAGGCCGACTGGCTGCCGCTCGAACAGGTTGAAGCCGCCTCGGCGGTTCTTGCCGATCCGCGCTGGCTTGCCGGCGCCGTCGCATTGTTCAGGACCGCCCGCGCCAAATCAATTCCGACCGTTCTCGACGCCGATGTCGCCGATCCCGAGACGTTCGAGACGCTGCTTCCGCTGGCCGATCACGCGGTATTCTCCGAGCCTGCGCTGACCGGTTTTGCCGGTTCGGCGGATGACGAAGCCCTGGCAAGGATTGCAGGCTTCGGCTGCGGCGTGGCGGCGGTTACGCGCGGCGCCAAAGGTGTCGCATGGCTTGAAAACAACGTGATGCGCCACCAGCCGGCATACGCGGTCGACGCGATCGACACGACCGGCGCCGGCGACGTTTTTCACGGTGCCTATGCCTTCGCCATCGGTGCATGCCTCGGGGCGACCGATGCGATGTCATTCGCTGCTGCGGCCGCTGCGCTCAAATGCACGAGGCGAGGTGGGCGTGCCGGTATCCCGACACTTGAAGACTGTCTTGCATTTCAAAGGAACGGTAAATGAGAACGATCGGTAAAACGCGGGGTCTTGCGCGGCTTGCGGACGCGGAGGGTCATTTTCGCATGGTGGCGCTTGACCAGCGGCCACCGATGTTTGAGGCGATCGCGCAGGCAAAGAAGATACCAAAGGATCAAGTGACCTATGCCGACGTGACGGCAGCCAAGCGTCTCCTGGTCAAGGCGCTGGCGCCGCATTGCAGTTCAATGCTGTTCGATCCGAATTTCGCCGTGCCGGCCGCGATCGATTTGATGCCGGCGCGTTGCGGGTTGATCATGACGCTTGAGGAACATCGGGTCGAGGAAACCACCGGGGGCCGCAAGTCGCGCGTGATCGACAACTGGAGCGTCGCCAAGATCCGCGCCATGGGCGGCGACGCCGTCAAGGTACTGGCGTGGTACCGGCCGGATGCCGACGCCGCCATCAATGCGCATCAGCATCGGTTCGTGCGCGAGATCGGCGACGAATGCCGGCGCAACGACATCCCCTATGTGCTCGAACTCCTGGTCTATCCCGTTCCTCGGCAGCGCCAATCACACCGCCGACTATGTCGAGTCTCCGGGCAAGTTGCCGTCGCTGGTGATCGAGAGCGTGCGCGAATTCGCAAAGCCGGAATATGGTGTCGATCTCCTCAAGCTTGAGAGCCCGCTTGCGGCCAACGCGCTGCCGCCTCGGGACGGCAGTGCCGCGGCCGATGCCGCGCAACGAGAATTCGATGCCATCGGCGAGATTTGCAGCGAACATGGCATCCCCTGGGTCTTGCTCTCGGGGGGGGCGGCGCGCGACAAATTCGAGCGCGTTCTCGAATACGCCTATGCTGCGGGCGCCGGCGGCTTCCTCGCAGGACGCACGATATGGCTCGACGCGGTGCGCACGTATTTTCCGGACCTTGCGGCGGTTTCCGCGGCGTTGAACAAGGAAAGTGTCGCGACCCTGAATGGCCTCAGCAAACTGACCAGGGAGCGCGCGCATTCATGGCAGCCTTCCTTCCCGACGTTTGACCACGTGCAAAGGGAAGGCGATTTCACCCGCGCCTATTGATCAAGGGAGGAGGGCGCTGCCGAACCTGTCTTGACCTCCATCAACTCGATCCGGTTTCCAAAGGGATCGTCGACGAAGATGCGGTCGTAGCCTTCCAGCGGCACGTCGTGCGCGACCGGATATCCGGCCTTTGTCAAAGCCGAGGTCAGGCTTGCGAGGTCTTCCACCAGGAAAGCGGGGTGCGCTTTCCGCGCCGGCGCAAAGTTCTTTTCGACACCGAGATGAATTTTCAATTCGCCATCCTCGAACCAGCAGCCGCCGCGCGCCGCAAGCTCCGCAGGTTTCACGGATTCCGGGATGCCCAGGGTATCCCGGTAGAATTTCCGGGCGTCGCTCTCCCTGCCAGCCGGCATCGCGAGCAGCACGTGGTCGAGCCGGCGAACACGCATCGTTTCGTTTCTCCTTGGATCAAGCCTTCTGAAGCAGCGCCACCGTGCCCTGTCCGCCGTCGGCGCAAATACTGACGATGGCGCGCTGACCGGAGGCCATGGTCGACAATTGCTTCACTGCCTGACTCAGGATGCGGGTACCCGTCGCACCAAATGGATGGCCGAGCGCCACGCTGCCGCCGTTCGGATTCATGCGCTCGCGCGGAAAGGCGCCGAACGAGCCTGTCACGCCGGCCTTGTTGCGGATGAATTCGGGGCTTTCCAGCGCCTTGATGTGGGCAAGAACTTGCGCCGCGAACGCCTCGTGAATTTCCCACAGGTGAATGTCGGCATAGGTCAGGGAATTGCGTTGCAGCAGGCGCGGGATCGCATAGGGCGGCGCCATCAACAGGCCTTCGATCCGGAAATCGACCGACGCTATTTCCCAGTCGATCAGTTTTACCCGCGGCGTCGCCGCAGGCAGTTTCGTCAGGCCGGCATCGGACGCCACCCAGATGCTGGAAGCGCCGTCGGTGAGCGGGGAGGAATTGCCCGCGGTCAGCGTGCCCTTGCCGCTGGTGCGGTCGAACGAAGGCGGCAACCTGGCAAGCTTCTCCAGTGAGGTATCCTTGCGCGGGATGGTATCGCGGCGCAGATCGCCAAATGGAATCACCAGATCGTCGAAGAAACCGCGATCCCACGCGGCGATGGAATTGCGGTGGCTTGCGAGAGCGACCTCGTCCTGGGCTTCACGCGAGATCTTCCATTCCTTGGCGGTGATCTCGGTGTGCTCGCCCATGCTCATCCCGGTGGTGCGATTGCTCACCGCGGGGATGTAGAGCCGGACGTCGTTAAGTCTGAGGTCGAAGGCGTGGCTGAGCTTCTGCCCCAGCGACCTGGCGTTCTGGAACTGGCGAATCCAGTCCGACAGTGTCGTTCCGAGCCCCAGTTGAATCCTGCTCAGGCTATCGACGCCGCCGACGAGCGCGAGGTTTCGCGTGACGCCGTCGATCATGCCGGCCGCTTCGAACACCCCCATCATGCTGGTCGAACAGGCCATGATCGTGGAATATGCCGGAACCGTGGGGTCGATCCCGGCATCCATCAAAATTTCGCGTGCGATGTTGCTCCAGGTGAGATTGGGTACGACATTGCCCCAGACCGCAAAGTCCGGTTTGCCGCCCGCGAGCAGCCCGACCATGTGCTTGACCACGGGGACCGACAACGCGATGGCGTCGACCCCGCCCAGCGGACCGTCGACTTTTGCAAATGGCGTGCGAACGCCGGCGGCCAGCCAGATATTCCCGGCCCGGTGGGATGGATTGGTCATGCGAGCGAATTTCTCCCGTCAGTTTATTTCTTGGTGCGCGCGTCACGTTCCCGGACAAGCTTGTCGAGCTCGGCGTTCTGCTGCGCGATCCGCTCCGCTGTTCTTTCTTCGTCTTGAGCCCCGGACGACGCAGCCGCCTGTTCGACAAGCTGCCGAAGATTGTCCCTGAGGATTGCAATTCGATCGTCGAGTTCTGCAATGGATAGCGTGCCGTTCATCGCTGTTTCTCCAGTCCATATCTCATCATGCCGGCTCGAACCTGCTATATCACAAATCAGGGGAACAGGGGACGGCTTCAGGCCTCGGTCAAGGCGATCTGCCAGGTCGGCTGGCTCTCCTTCAGTCCCCGCGTAAACTCTGGTATCATCCGGGTTTGCAGCGGATTCCTTAATGAGCAAGCCTCAGCCTCCACAGCGCACGTCGAGCGAAACCGGAAGCCAGACCGGTCAAGCCCAGTTCGGCGCGCTGCTGATGACCGACGGGGGAACCCAGCGCAGCGGGCCGCCACCGCTGTTTCGCGGATTGACCGAAGCCGAGCGCACGCACGTTCTGGGCTCGGGAAAACGCAAGGTGCTCTATCGCGGCGCCCAGTTGTTCAAGCAGGGCAGTCCGCAGGACGGCATCTACATCATCGAGAGCGGGCGTATCAAAGTCTTCTACATTGCGCCGTCGGGGCGCGAGATCACGCTCGCTTACTGGCATTCCGGCAACTTCGTCGGCGGCCCCGAGGTCTTCAAGCAAGGCTTGCACGTCTGGTCGGGATCGGCCGCCGTCAACAGCACCGTGCTGCATTTGCCGGGTGACGTGCTGCGCCAGATGGTGCTGACGATTCCCGAACTCGCGATCGGGATCATCGAGGGCCTGAGCTTCAAGGGCCAGTGCTACTCGGCGCTGGCGCAGATGCTCGGGACGCGATCGCCGACCGAGAGGCTTTCGCAGTTGTTGTTGCACCTGATGAACCTGTATGGCGTCGAGGAGCGCGACGGAATTCTGATCGCCGCATCCTTTACCCACGCCGATCTTGCGCACATGACCGGTGTGACGCGGCAATCGGTCACGACCAGCCTCAAGCGATTTGCCGAGCTTGGCATCCTGCACGCGCACGGCGCCAATCTGGTGATCCAGAACGCCGATTTGCTGCGTGAAATTCGCGACGGCAAGCTCGGCAAAAGCCCGGCATCGGACGAACTTTGAGAGAGCTGTAAGAATCGCCAAATAGTGCGATGGCCTGCAGCGCCGTCGCGGCGATCATGCGTTAGATCGCATTGACTAATCCGCAGTCATTTCGCCCACCGGATCATCAGAATCGTCGACGACGATGTCCATTAATTGGGCAGCGGCAGTTTTCTTCGCAACAGGTTGCTGGTTCCCGGCCTTTGCCGTTTCAGATCGAAAGCCGGCCGTTCAGAACTTGCCATGCGAACGCTTCATCGTTCGCCAGAAGCAAACGAGCTCACGGCAAGATGACATCAACTGCTCTCATCACGCGTGTCCTTTGCGAACCGGGTCCGGCACGTCCCGCAAACATGAATTTGATGGCACGTCGCTTGCAGCGCCGTTTCCATCATCCGTCGTTCAAAGCGCCGAGCCGACACCACTTGAGGTCGAAGCGCGGCGCATTTGCATCAGACGGCCCAGTTGCACGGCTTGGTTCGAAAGGATTGTTCTCATGAGCGTCGGCACCATTTCCAAAGCCTCCGGTTTCTCTGTTCTGCTTGCCGCTGCCGCCCTGGCGTTGATGCCGGGCCAGGTCAGCGCGCAGACCACGCTCGAGATCGGCATCGGCATTCAGAATACGACGACCAACACCGTGACCGGCGGCGCCGTGTTGAAGGAACTCGGCCTGTTCGAAAAGCATCTGCCCACGACCGGCAAGTACAAGGATTTCAAATATTCGCTCTCCTGGCAGAACGCCACGTCCGGTCCGCCGATCACCAACGGCATGATGGCCAACAATATCCAGATCGGAATGATGGGCGACTACCCGCTGATGGTGAACGGCGCCACCGGGCAGGCCACCGGCAATGAAACGCAACTGGTCGCGATCATCGCCTACAACGCGCTTGGCAGCGGCAACGGTATCGTCGTTCACAAGGATTCGCCGTATTACGAGCTTGCCGATCTCAAGGGCAAGAACGTCTCGGTTCCGTTCGGCTCCGCCGCGCACGGCATGATGCTGCGAGCGCTGGAGAAGAGGGGGCTGCCGCCGGACTTCTGGAATCTGGTGTCGCAATCTCCCGAAATCGGCAGCACCAACCTGCAGGAAAAGCGCATCGACGCCCACGGCGACTTCGTGCCGTTCGCCGAACTGCTGCCGTTCCGCGGTTTCGCCCGCAAGATCTACGACGGCGCCGAGACCAAGACCCCGACCTTCCATGGCGTGGTGGTGCGCAAGGATTTTGCCGAGAAGTATCCCGAGATTGTCGTGGCCTACATCGAAGCGCTGATGGAAGCCAACGACTGGATGCGCAAGAACCCCAAGCTCGGCGCCGAGAAAGTCGAGGAGTGGACCAAGATCAACAAGGAGGTCGTCTACATTTTCCTCGGTCCCGGCGGAATCCACACGCTCGATCCGACCATCAAGCCGGCCTGGGTTGACGCCGTCGGCGCCAACTACGCGGTCCTGAAGAAACTGAACATGATCAAGGACCTCAATATCGGCGCCTGGGTCAACGACAGTTATGTGCGGCTGGCCTTCAAGGATCTCGGCCTCGACTACGACAAGCAACTGGCGATGCAAACCGGCTACGAGGTCACCGGCACCGATCCGGTGTGCAACGTTCCGGTCGCCAATCCCCGCGAATCCGGTGAGGTCTGGATCGAGGGCGGCGACATCGTGCCGTTCAGCTCTCCGGCCTGCACGCTGAGGGGCGTGAAGAAGTTCACCGCCGCAGGCAAGAAACTCAACGCCGTCTACCTCGTCGATCATGAACTCGGCATCAAGGTGTTCGCCGATGCGGCCTTCTACTCGGTCGGCGGCAAGGACCCGAACCAGCCCGAGGTGGTGCCGTTCCTGCTCAAGCACGATGCCGAGGCATACGCCAGCAAAAACGGCGGCAAGCTTGCGACCTATACCGAGGCGCTCGCCACCATCGAAGCCGGCCGCTAGCGAGAAAGGGCAGAGCCATGTTCAACAGAGAACGCGTGAAAACGGCAAGGATATCGCTGGTGGATTCGCCGGCTGATGCAGAGGCAGTGAGGCCTGTGGAAACACCCGTGGTCCAAAGATCCGCGGTGGAATCCCCGGTCGTTTCTCCACCTGTCGCGCCGGAAGTGGAGATCGGCGCGCTGAAGATGAAACCGCTTCTCGAGCGCGTCACCCGCGACCAGGTGGTTACCGCGCTGCTGGCGTGTATCTCGATCGGCGCCCTGTTTCTGTTCTGGTATCTCGGAACCAAATACAAGCTCGAGTTCTATATTCGCTTCAAGAACGTGCCGACGCCCTATCAGGTTCTCAGGCAGGCGATCGAGGTCGGTGCATCCACCAAGTTCCTGGTCAACGTCGTCTACAGCGTGCGGCGCATCCTGTTCGGGTTTGCGATCGCGATCGCGATCGGCGTGCCGCTTGGGCTGATGATCGGAAAATACCGCCGGGTCCGTGACCTGTTCATGCCGGTGATCGAAATCATGCGCCCGATTCCCGCCATCGCCTGGGTGCCGATGTCGATCATGCTGTGGCCGAACAACGAAGCCAGCATCGTCTTCATCACTTTCATCGGGGCGTTCTTTCCGATCCTGCTCAACACCGTTCACGGCGTTCATTCGATGGATGGCGTGCTGATACGCGCGGGACGCTGTCTCGGCGCCAACGAATTCCGGATGTTCTGGAACGTGATTTTGCCCGGCTCGCTGCCGCATATCTTCACCGGCCTTGCGGTCGGCATGGGCGTGGCGTGGGTGTCGCTGATCGCCGCGGAGATGATCTCGGGCCAGTTCGGCGTCGGCTACTTCACCTGGGAAGCCTATTCGCTGGTGAACTATCCGGCGATCGTGCTCGGCATGATCACGATCGGCGTGCTCGGACTGCTCTGCAGCGGGATCATCCGGTTGTGCGGCATGTTCATGATGCCTTGGCTGGCTTTCGCACCAGGGAGCAAGAAATGACCGCCGTTCGAGACAGGATTCATCGATGTCCGCGATATGGGCGTCATCTTTGGCGCCGACGATAACGAGGTCGTCGCCGTCCAGGACGTAAGCCTCAACGTGCAGCCCGGCGAATTCGTGTCGCTGATCGGGCCCTCCGGTTGCGGCAAGTCGACCATCCTCAGCATCGTGGCTGGCTTCATGCAGCCGACCAGCGGCGAAGCGCGCGTCGACGAAAAGCCGATCACCAAGCCCGGCTCCGATCGCGGCGTGGTGTTCCAGCAATACTCGTTGTTCCCGTGGCTCTCGGTCAAGAAGAACGTCGAGTTCGGACTGAAGATGGCCGGCGTGGACGTCAGCAAGCGCGACATGACCGCGCGATCGCTGCTGGATCTGGCCGGGCTGCTGTCCTTTGCCGACCACTATCCCGACCAGCTCTCCGGCGGCATGAAGCAGCGCATCGGCATCGTCCGCGCGCTGGCGACGAGCCCGCAGGTGTTGCTGATGGACGAGCCGTTCGGCGCGCTCGACACCCAGACCCGGGTCGTGATGCAGGAAATTCTCACCAACATCTGGCAGCAGTTCCGCATCTCGGTGCTGTTCATCACCCACGATATCGAGGAATCGATTTTTCTCTCCGACCGCATCTACGTCATGACGGCGCGGCCGGGACGGATCAAGGCGGAGATCAAGGTGCCGCTGCCGCGCCCGCGCACCGCCGAGATGACTGCCACGCCCGAATTCATCGAACTGGTGCAGAGGCTGAAGGGACTGATCCGGGAAGAATCGCTGGCGGCGATGGGACCGGAAATCAAGACCCGCGGCCTGTCCGGCTTCGGCATGAACGTCGGACCGAAAGGAGTAGGCGAAATCTTCTGATACCCGCATTCGATACCGCGACCGTTATGGCCGCGAACGATTTTCTACGAAGGGACGCGAGACACGCGTCAAAACTCGGAGCTACCAATGGCCAAGAAACCAAACATTCTGTTTTTTCACGTCGACAACCTCGGTATGGGAGAACTGGGTTGCTACGGCGGCGGCATCCTGCGCGGCGCCGATACCAAGCACATGGACAAGTTTGCAAAGGAAGGCGCCAAGCTCACGCATTACGTGGTCGAGCCGCAATGCACGCCGACCCGTTCGGCGCTGATGACCGGACGTTTCCCGATCCGCTCCGGCAACCACACCATTGCGCTCGGCGGCAACGGCGGCGGCATCGTCAAGTGGGAGCGGACCATCGGGTCGATTTTGTCCGAAGCCGGTTACGCCACCTCGATCTACGGCAAGTGGCACATCGGCGCCGAAGACGGGCGCTTCCCCACCGATCACGGCTTTGACGAGTGGTACGGACCGCTTCGTACCTATGACGAATGCATGTGGCTCACCGATCCGCACTATGTTCCGGAACGCGACGGCTTCTCGCACATGCATGAAGGCGTCAAGGGCAAGGGAGCATGGCCGCTCTGGACGAGCAGCTCACCATGGAGACCAAGAAAACCTGCGATCTCGAATACCAGAAGCGCGCCCTCAAATTCATGGAAAAGTCGGTCGCGGCCGACAAGCCGTTCTACTGCTACTTCAATCACTCGCTGATGCATTTTCCGATGAGCGCCCGTGACGAATTTGTCGGCAAGAGCGACAACGGCGAATGGGGCGACTGCCTGCTGATGCTCGATCACGATTTCGGCGTACTGGTCGACAAGCTCGACGAACTCGGCGTTGCCGACAACACCATCGTCGTGATGTGCGGCGACAACGGCGCCGAAGACCACCTGGCCGGCCGCGGCACCGGCGGGTTCTTCGACGGTTCGTATTTCAGTTCGGCCGAGGGCGGCATCCGTACCCCGTTCCTGATCCGCTGGCCGGGCCACATCCCGGCGGGCACCGAAAGCAACGAAATGGTTCATGTCACCGACATGTTCACGACGTTGCTGCAGTTCGCCGGCTGCAAGCCGCCGGGCGACCGGCTGATCGATGGCGTCGATCAGAGCGCGTTCTTCTTCGGCAAGCAGGAAACCTCCAATCGCGAGTCCTGCATCGTCTGGCTGAAGGATGAGTTGCATGCGGTCAAATGGAAGGACTTCAAGATCAACTTCAAGCGCCAGCAGCATTTTCACGATCCGGAACTGCCGCTCGGCTTCGCCCGCATCACGCACCTGAAGGAAGACCCCAAGGAGCGGGAAGCGGTCAACCAGAGGTACGTCCGCTGGTGGGTGATGCAGCACGCGCAACGCATCATCCGGGACTTCGAGAACAGCACCAAAAAGGAAGAGCTGATCCCGCCGGGATCGCCAATCGACTTCGTGCCGAAGACGTTTGCGGCATCCTGACCCGATGTTGGCGCAGCCAGTACATGCGCGAGAACCACAGGGTCTCGCGCCTGACGCGGCAAACCGGGAATCCATGATCTGGATTCCCGGCGGCGATTTCGTCATGGGCTCGAACAAGTTTTATCGCGAAGAACGGCCGGCGCGCCGTGAAACAGTCGGTGGATTCTGGATCGATCCGCATCCGGTGACCAACGCCGAATTTCGCAACTTTGTCGCAGCGACAGGATATGTCACTGCGCCGGAGCGGGCGCCCGATCCGGCGATGTATCCGGACGCCGATCCTTCGTTGCTGGTGCCGGGCTCGCTGGTCTTCACCAAGCCGCCGGGGCCGGTCGACCTGCGCGATTACCGCGCCTGGTGGGCCTATGTCCCCGGCGCCGATTGGCGGCATCCCGAAGGGCCGGAAAGCACCATCGACGACAGAGGCGACCATCCGGTCGTTCACGTCGCTTTCGAGGATGTCATTGCCTACGCCGATTGGGCCGGCAAGGAACTTCCGACCGAAGCCGAATGGGAATTCGCCGCGCGCGGCGGACTGGAAGACGCGACCTATGCATGGGGCGAGGAATTCGCACCGGGCGGCCAGGCGATGGCGAACATCTGGCAGGGGCGTTTTCCCTGGGAAAATCTCGCCGGCGACGGATACGAAAGCACCTCGCCGGTCGGCGCGTTCCCGGCCAACGGCTATGGCCTCCACGACATGATCGGCAATGTCTGGGAGTGGACGGCCAGCGTCTACGGCCTGCCTCGCGCCGCTGCCGAGAAGCCATCCTGTTGCCAGCCAAAACCGGGCGACGATCGCGCGGCAAACCGCGTGGTGAAGGGTGGCTCGCATTTGTGCGCCCCCAACTATTGCCTGCGTTACCGGCCCGCGGCGCGTCAAAGCCAGCCGCTCGATACCTCGACCACGCATATCGGTTTTCGCTGCGTTCTGCGTGCGCCGGCTCCAGCCACCTGAAATTCAAGGGCAATTCTTCCATGACAATGGCCATCACTTCCGGGACTTCAGTCGCAGGCGCAATTTGAGGACACGCCGTCCATCACCGCCGTGCTCAGCTCGCCGAATTTCCTGGTTCGCGAAACGCTCGCCGGGCTCGTCACCGCGCTCGCTTTGATCCCCGAGGTCATCTCGTTCTCGTTCATCTCCGGGGTCGATCCCAAGACGGCGCTGGTCGCGTCCATCGTGCTGGGCCTCGTGATGTCGGCGCTGGGCGGGCGGCCCGCGATGGTGACGGCGGCTGCAGGCTCGATCGCGCTGGTGATCGGTCCAATGGTCCGGCTCCACGGCGTCGGATACATCCTTCCGACCATTATTCTCGCCGGTGCGGTCCAGATCGCGTTTGGCGCGGCCGGGCTGGCAAGGCTGATGCGTTTCGTTCCGCGCTCGGTAATGATCGGTTTTGTGAATGCGCTCGGCATCCTGATCTTCTCCGCGCAGATCCCTCACATCCTCAACGTTCCCTGGGTGGTCTACCCGCTGTTCGTGCTGTCCATAGCCATCATCCTGATCGTGCCGCGCTTTACCCTGGCGATCCCGGCGCCGCTGATTGCGATCGTCATCGTTACCGCGATCGTCATGATCGGAAATTTGACGGTGCCAAACGTCGGAGGCCAGGGTTCGATGGCGCCGGGACTTCCGGGCATCACGCCGCTTCTGGTCCCGCTCGATCTCGAGACCTTGAAGATCATCTGGCCGACCGCGCTCAGCGTCGCCTTCGTGGGACTGCTGGAAACATTGCTGACCGCAAAGCTGGTCGACGACCTGACCGACACGCGGTCGCATAAGGGACGCGAATCCTGGGCGCTCGGCGTTGCCAACATCGTCGCGGGCTTCTACGGCGGCATCGCCGGATGCGCCATGATCGGGCAGACCGTGGTCAACGTCAAAATCGGCCGGGCGCGTACCCGCGTTTCGACGGCGATCGCAGCGCTGGTGCTGCTGCTGCTGGTGACCGGCCTCAGCGGCCTGATGGCGCAGATACCGATGGTGGCGCTGGCCGCCGTGATGATGATTGTCGCGATCAAGACGGTGAACTGGCACAGCGTCTCGCCGGCGACGCTCAAGCGGATGCCTGTCCCCGAAACACTGGTGATGGCCGTTACCGTGGCCATTACGGTTGCCACCGGAAATCTTGCGCTGGGCGTAGCCGCAGGCGTCCTGCTCGCGATGGTGTTGTTCGCCCGCCGGGTTGCACATGTCATTCGCGCCGAGCGCACCGTCAGCCAGGACGGGCTTTCGGTTCGCTACAACGTCCACGGACCTTTGTTCTTCGGCAGCAGCAATGACCTGGTGGAGCGCTTCTCTTATGGCGCCGACCCCAAGTCGGTTTCCATCGACCTTACCCATTCCCAGATTTGGGATGCGTCGACCGTCGCGGCGCTGGATTCGATCGAAACCAAGTATCGCGAGCGCGGCGCCACCGTCAGGTTCATCGGACTTGACCAGCGCAGTTCCGCATTTCACGAGCGTTTGACGGGCCAGTTGGCCGGCTGAAAATCGGATTGCACCATGGCAGTGAAACATTTGCGCAGATTGTTCGAAGCCGCGCTCGCGCAATTCTGGCAGCACCTGGTAAACGCGCCACGCCTGACCGGCCGCTACCGCCCCGAACGCCATTACATGCGTGGTCCGGGTCCAAAATCTCTCAGCCAAAAACACGTTGGGATGGTCACCGGGGACAAGGGGTAGGTTTCCCAGGCGTTGGATTTCGCCGATCTGCCCTGTCGAACTACATCTAGGCACAGGTGCAACCAAATCACACTACGGTTTGGTCATTTTCTGAATTTCAGAATTAAGCTTGACAGCTAACCCAAATCAAATCTAAACCTTCAGCCGTCCCGTCCCCACTCAGAGGGGCGGCTCGCGATCGTCACGGACGCGGGGCGGGATGCGGTGGACGCTGACAGCGCTATTGACGAACAGCGCTTGAAGCGGACGGCGAAGTCGTGTGGTCCTGACACCCCGACGCTGGTGTCAAGTTTGCGAAAGGCGACTTTCGCAGATGACGGTGGCAACAAAGCCCGGTCACCGGGGAGAGCACGAAGGAAACCGTAAAACCATTGTGCGGGGAATGCCGGGTGATTTCCGGTGTGACCGTGGTGACTGTTACTGGCATGGCTTGTTTTTCTGCCCTGCCAGGCTGCGGGCGCATTGGGCGCCCGGCATTCCCTGCGCCCTCTGATCGGAGGGCAAGGAGTTTTCCAGCAAACCTCGGACGCATCGCGCCGCGAGAATGCGGACTCATATTCTTCCGTCATTGCGAGCGAAGCGAAGCAATCCAGCTTTCTTCGCGAAAGGCAGGAAGCTGGATTGCTTCGTCGCTTCGCTCCTCGCAATGACGGTCGTTGGCTGTTTGCAAATTCGTAGGGTGGGCAAAGGCGCGTTTGCGCCGTGCCCACCATGTCAATGCGAGAACCAAAATGGTGGGCACGCTGCGCTTTGCCCACCCTACGGCTGCGTCATGGATTGCTTCGCTTCGCTCGCAACACGTTGAGCTGTTTGAAAAACCGGTGAGGCGCTGCTAGCGTCGCCATACTCATTCACCGGCGCAGAGGAAACGCATATGACCAGGCGACTGATCGACATTTCCGTTCCGCTGCAAAACGATGTGCCGGCCGATCCGCCGGGCGGACATCCCACCATCGTGTATATCGATCACCAGCAGGGCCTGCCGCGCATGCTGCAGTTCTTCGCTGGCTTGAAGGCCGAGGATCTGCCGGACGGGCAGGGCTGGGCGGTCGAACAGGTGCAGCTCTCCACCCACAACGGCACCCATCTCGATGCCCCCTGGCATTTCCATCCCACCATGAATCGCGGCGAGCGCTCCTGGACCATCGATGAAGTGCCGCTGGAATGGTGCCTGCAGCCCGGCGTCAAGCTCGACTTCCGGCATTTGCCCGATGGTTATGTAGCAACCGCCAAGGATGTCGAAACCGAACTTGGGCGTATCGGACACACGCTCTCGCCGCTGGAGATCGTGGTGGTCAACACCAGCGCCGGCGCCAAATACGGGCGGCAGGACTACGTCACCTCGGGCTGCGGCATGGGTTACGAGGCCACGATGTACCTGCTTGAACGCGGCGTGCGGTTGACCGGCATCGACGGCTGGAGCTGGGATGCGCCGTTCGTCCATACCGCGAAGAAATACGCCGAGACCAAAGACGCCAGCCTGATTTGGGAAGGCCACAAGGCCGGCCGCCACATCGGCTACTGCCACATCGAAAAGCTACACAATCTGGAGCTTTTGCCATCGACCGGTTTCACCGTGTCGTGTTTCCCGGTCAAGATCGAACGCGCCTCCGCCGGCTGGACCCGGGCGGTGGCGATCATCGGCGGGTGAATGGTGGCCTCACACGGAAGAAGAATGTCCTGCAATGCTACCGGTGAAGCCTTCTCATTCGACCTTCACATTGAGTTCCTTCACCAGCCGCGCGTATTTCTCGGAATCCTCGCGGACCGACTTGGCGTACTGTTCAGCCGTGCCACCGGCAGCCTCTTGCGCCTGATCGCTGAAGATCTTGCGAACTTTCTCGTCGCCCAGCGCCGCGTTGACCTCGGTGTTGAGACGGGTGGCGATCGCGGGCGGAGTACCCACCGGTGCGAACACACCGATTCGTTGATCGATCACCAGACCATCGAGGCCCGACTCCTGAAAGGTCGGCACATTCGGCAGCGCCGGCGAACGCTTCGCCATCGATTGTGCCAGCAGGTTCAGCCCGCCGGTCTTGTAATAGGGGACCAGCGGCGTCGTCCCGAGCGAACCGAGTTTGATGTGCCCGGCGACCAGATCGTTGATGGCCTGGCCGCCGCCGCGATAGGGCACCTGTTCAAGGGTGATGCCGGCAAGCCTCGCATACCACAGCCCGACCATGGCTTGCAGCGAACCGGCACCGCTTCCGGTTGCAAAACCGAGACCGGGTTGTTTTTTCGCCAGCTCGGTCAGCTGAGCCAGCGTGGTCACCCCGAGCGAGGGATTGGCGGCCAGTGCGATCGGCTGGCGGGAAATCTCGATCACCGGGACCAGATCTTTGAGAGGATCGAAGTCCATCTTGTAGACGTGCGGGTTGCTGCTGACCGCGTCGGTCCCGATCAGGATCGTGTAACCGTCCGGCGCGCTTTTCGCGACATACTCGATGCCGATGTTGCCGTTGGCGCCCGATTTATTCTCAATCACAACTTGCTGACCCAGCGTGCGTGACAGATAGTCGCCAATGACGCGCGCGGCGACATCGGTCGAACCCCCAGCCGGGAATGGAACGATGAAGTGGATCGGATGGTCCGGCCATTCTCCCGCCGTGGCCGCCAGGGGAGCGCAGGTCGCAAGAGCCAGAACCAGTCCGACAAAACGCAGCTTCATCATCGAACCTCACTCCTTCAATCGCCGCCGATCCGCGTATCTTATCCTGCTCCGCGTGGAAGACGGCACTGTACCATAGGTCATGAATCAACATGCCATATTCAAAATACCTTCCCCGGCAGATGGGCTCCATCAAGCTTGTAACGCCGGGGCCGTTTGTCGCCGGGTCTTATGCCGAACTCGTGCTGGTCTATACCGCCGGGACATTCGGCATCGACGACACCGGCATGGTGAAGGTGTCGTGGCGGACCACGTCGGATTTCAGCAAACCGCAATTTACCAGGCCGGAGGCGGTGAATTTTACCACGGTCGAGGCCAGCAACGGCGCAAAACTCGAGGTCTGGTACGATCGCCTCAACATTCGCCCCTACGCCAACACGCTGCTGATCCGGATCGGGCGCGGCTATCTGCGCGCCGGCGACACGCTGACGATCCGGCTCGGCGACCGCAGGCAGGGATCGCCCGGTCTGCGGCTGCAGACCAACGTCGAGAACAAGGTCGAACTCCGTAGCTCGGTCGATGCGTTCGCCGCTTACGAATTCTGCGAATTGCCGGAGCAGCCGTCGTTCGACCTGATAGCCGGGCCGGCCGCAAGCTGGAAGGCGATCCTGCCTTCGCTCGCGGTCGTTGGCGAGCCGTTTCGCCTTGCGATCGTCGCCGATGACATGTGGGGCAATCCGACCGACGATGCTTCGGCCACGCTCAAGCTTGAATCATCGCGGCCCATTAATGGACTGCCCGAGAGCGTAACCATCAAGAAGGGCGATGGCCCGCGGGTGATTGAAAACCTGGTCGCGAATAGTGCCGGCGATATCGATCTGACGGTATCGGCCGATGGCCGCATGCTTGCGCGTGCCAACCCGCTTCGGGTTGTGACTTCGGCGCCGATCCGGCGCTATTGGGCCGACCTGCACGGACAAAGCGGCGAGACCATCGGCATGGGCACGGCCGAGGAATATTTTCACTACGCCCGCGACAAGGCCTTCATCGATATGGTCGGCCATCAGGGCAACGATTTCCAGATCACCGACGGGTTCTGGAAAGAACTGAACGAACTCACCGCCCGGTTCGATCAACCCGGCAAGTTCGTCTGCCTGCCGGGCTACGAATGGTCGGGAAATACAGGCATGGGCGGCGACCGCAATGTGTTCTTTCGCGATGAGGGAAGGACGATACGCCGCTCCTCGCACATCCTGGTCGAAGGCGAAACCTCCAGCGACGCGGTCTACACAGCCGACAAGCTGTTCGATGCCTTGAAGGCTGAGAACTGCCGCGTCATCGCCCATGTCGGCGGTCGCTATGCCGACGTCAAATATGCGCATGACGGACGCGTCGAGCGCTGCGTCGAGGTGCATTCGACCTGGGGCACGTTCGAATGGATTTTGCATGATGCGCTCGAGAAGGGTTATCGCGTCGGCGTGGTCTGCCACAGCGATGACCACAAGGGGCGTCCGGGAGCGACGACACCCGGGGCGTCGAGCTTCGGCGCGATCGGCGGCTTGTCCTGTTACTTCATGCCGGAACTGACACGCGATGCGCTGTTCGAAGCGCTGCGCAGGCGCTGGCATTATGGCACAACCGGTACGCGCCTGTTCCTTGATGTGCGCGGGTCGTTCGAGAAGGAGGTCGTTGGATTCTCCGAAGACCCCAAGCTTGGTCCGGCGCAGGAACTCAAGGTGCGGGAAGCCATGATGGGTGACATCATCCGCGCGGGGGCGGTGCCGATGAAGCTGTCGGTCGAGGCGATCGGAACGGGACCGCTGGAACGCATTGATGTGCTTCATGGCACAGAAGTCGTTCAGTCGGCGCGTCCGTTCAAGGCCGGCGATCTCGGCCGCCGGATACGAGTGCTGTGGCAGGGTGCGGAATATCGCGGCCGCGGTCGCGAGACCGTTTGGCAAGGCAAGCTCACGGTCACCGGCAATCGCATCGCGCGCTTTGCGCCGGTGAACTTTCTCAATCCGGAACGCAAGGTGCAGGAAGTCACCCCGGGCGCGTCGCTGACCTGGACCTCGGTGACGACCGGAAACCTTTCCGGCATCGATCTGTGGCTCGACGAGGCGCAGGCCGGCCGGCTGCAGGTCGAGACCAACATCGTGTCGGGTGAGATCGATCTTGGCCAACTCGCCGGTGCCAAGGTCGAGTTCGATGGCGGCGGGCTGGGCCGCAAACTCAGCGTCTACCGGTTGCCCGAGGCCGACTGGAGCCGGCGGCTTTCGCTCGAGCATCACGCCACGTTCAAGGGCGGCGCCGACCTGCCGGTCTATGTGCGGGTGACGCAGGCGGACGGCCATCAGGCGTGGTCGAGCCCGATCTATTTGATCGACTAGGGGCCATCATTGCCGCGCTCCTGTTTTTCTTCCTCCCAAAACGCCGTGCCGCCTTCCGCCTTCATCAATTCGAGGATTTTCTCGCGGGGTATCACGCCACAGCGGTTCGCCCAAACGTTGTATTGCGAGCTCATGTCGCGGACGCGGTCTGGATGCTGCGCGGCAAGATTGTGCATTTCGGTGCGGTCGGCTTCCATATCGTAGAGTTCCCAGGGGCCGGGATATTTGCGCACCAGTTTCCATCTGCCGACGCGGACCGCGGCATTGCCTTCATGTTCCCAGAACAGCGGTCCACGGCCGGTATTGGCGGACGCAAACGACGGCACCAGGCTTTCGCCCTCGCATGGCAGGATCTTGTTGCCGTCGAAAAGCTCGGGGTAGGTTGCGCCGGTCACCTCGACAATGGTAGCCATGATATCGGGGAGCTGGCCGGGATTGTGTCGCATGGCGCCTTTCTCCTTGATGCCGCGGGGCCAGTGCACGATGAGAGGCGTGGCGATGCCGCCCTCGTGGATCCAGTGCTTGTAAAGCCGGAACGGCGTGTTCGACAGGTTGGCCCATGCGGTGCCGTAGCTCTGGTAGGTATCTTCGCCGCCGGGCATCAGCGAGGGATCGTTGCCAAAGCGCACGGGCTCACCGGTCCTCGTTTTGGCCTTCGCGATCATCAGCTGATCGACCAGTTCGCGCGCCGTCACTCCGTCCGGAATATCCTCGGCACAGGCGCCATTGTCGGAGAGGAAGATGATCAGGGTGTTTTCAAGCTGACCGGTTTCCTCCAATGCGGCGACGATCCGCCCGATGCCCTGATCCATGCGGTCGATCTGCGCCGCATAGACCTCCATGCAACGCAGCGTCCATTCGCGGTTCTCCGCTTCGGTCCATGGCGGCTGCGTCGGATCGCGATCGGTCAACTGCCAGTTCGGGTGGATGATCCCGTCCTTGACGAGCCTTGCCAGCCGCCGCTCCCTCAGCCTGTCCCAGCCGGCATCGAACTTCCCCTTGTATTTGGCGATGTCTTCCTCATGGGCATGCAGCGGCCAATGCGGCGCGGTGTAGGCGACGTATTGAAAGAACGGCGTTTTGGGATGGTTCTGCTTGTGCTGGCGGATATAGGCGGCAGCCTGGTCGCTGATCGCGTCGGTGTAGAAAAACGCGGGATTGTCCTCGGCTTCGTGCTCGATATTGTCGTTGCCGCGCGTCAGCGTGTTGGGATTGTAGAAACTGCCGGCACCGATGATGGTGCCGAAGAAATAATCGAAGCCGCGCTGCAACGGCCATGCGTCCGTTGGCGTCGTCAGGCTGCTGGAGATGTGCCACTTGCCGCTGAGATAGGTCTTGTATTTCTTCTGCTTGAGGACTTCGGCCACGGTCACGCAGCTCTTGTTCAGGTTACCGGCATAGCCTTCGGGCCCGTTGCTGTAGGTGAGGATGCCGATGCCGGTCTGGTGCGGATGCAAGCCGGTCAGCAGCGATGCGCGCGACGGACTGCAACGCGCGGTGTTGTAGAATTGGGAGTAGCGCAGCCCGTTGGCGGCAAGCCGGTTGAGGTTAGGCGTTTCGATCTCGCCGCCATAACAGCCGATATCGGAAAATCCCATATCGTCGTTGAGGATGATGAGGACATTCGCGCTTGTCGGTTCCGCTCCGTTATTCATCGCTTGCTTCCTGCCGTTATGCTCGTTCATTCGAAAAGCGCATTCCGTCGTTAGTCATTGATCCGGATGCGGGTCTCTGCATCGAACAAATGCACCTGGGTTGGCTCCGCCGAGAACAAAGACGGATTCTCCTTCGCGCGACGTCACCTCGGTTCCGGTCCGGGCCCGGATCGTCATTTGATCGAGGCTGAGATCCAGCAACAATGCGTCGCCCAAATTCTCGATCAGATCGATGCGCGCGGGGATGCCCGATGATCCGATCCGAACCGAGCTTGGCCGGATGCCTGCGATGACGTTTCGTTCGCCGCCGGCGCGGCAACCGGTCTGCAACTCATGCGTCCCAATGCGGATCCGGCCATCGCGATAGATCGCCGGTATCAGATTCATCGGCGGGCTGCCGATGAAGTTTGCAACGTCGGCCGTCGCCGGATTGTCGAACACGAATTTCGGCGAGCCGACCTGCACGATCTGCCCATCCATGAATACAGCCATTCGATCCGCGATCGTCATGGCTTCTTCCTGGTCGTGGGTGACATAGATGGTGGTCACGCCCAGCGAGCGCTGCAGTTTTTTCAATTCGCCGCGTGTTTCCAGGCGAAGCTTGGCGTCGAGATTGGAGAGCGGCTCGTCGAGCAGGAACAGCCGGGGCTTGCGAACGATCGCTCGCGCCAGCGCGCAACGTTGTTGTTGTCCGCCCGACAATTGTCCGGGCTTGCGATCGAGCAAATGCTCGATGTGGACCTTCTTCGCCGCATCCTGTACGGCCACGTCGATGTCGTCCTTGGGCATGCCGACCATGCGCATCGGAAAGGCGATGTTCTGGTACACATTCATGTGCGGATAGAGCGCATAGCTCTGGAACACCATGGCGACGTCGCGATCGCCGGGTTCGGTGTGGGTGATGTCCGTGCCGTCGAGATAGACGCTGCCTTCGCTGGCTTCTTCCAGGCCCGCGACGATGCGCAATGTCGTGGTCTTTCCGGAGCCCGACGGTCCCAACAGAGCAAAGAACTCGCCCGGCTCGATGTCGAGATCGATGCCATGCAGTGCCGTGAAGGCGCCGTGCCGCTTGACGACCTTCTTGAGCGATACGCGCCCGTTGCTCATCTGCGGCCACCTCCCTTGACCGCACCGACCGTCAAGCCCTTTACGATGTGGCGCTGGGCGAACAGGCCGAGCAAAATCACAGGCGCCATCGTAACGATGGCCGCGGCGGCGAGTTTCGCCCACAGCGTCTGTTCGACCGAAATGAAGTTGAACATCGCCACCGTGACTTGCCGAACGTTGTTGCCGCCGAGCACCACCGCGAACAGGAATTCGTTCCAGGCGTTCAGGAATACGAAGATGACCGTCACGGCGATGCCGCCGCGTACCTGCGGCAGGACCACGTAGAGAAACGCGCGCATCCGGCCGGCGCGATCGATCAGGGCCGCTTCCTCCATCTCGCGCGGAATGTCCTCAAAGTAGGAGACCAGCAGCCAGATAGCGAACGGTAGCGAGAAGGTGAGGTAAATCAGGGTCATGCCCTTGTAGCTGTCGAGCCAGCCGATCTTCTGCAAAAACAGGAAGTAGGGGATGATCAGTCCGACCGGCGGCAGCATCTGGGTCGCAAGGATATAGAAGCCGCCGGCGCGCTTGCCGGGAAGGTTCAGCCGGGCCAGCGCATAGGCAGCCGGGATCGCCAGCAGCATGGTGAGGATGGTCGTGAACGTCGCCACCACAAAACTCGAGATCAGGTTGGGCAGGATCGTGGTCGCGCCGAACAGGACGTCGCGATAGTTATCCAGCGTCGGAGTGAAGATCAGCGTAGGAGGATAGGCCAGCACATCGCGTTCGGTCTTGAAAGAAGTGAGCAGCGCCCAGAGCACGGGAAACGTCCACACCGTCAGGAACACGCCGGCGACGCCGATCAGGCTTGCGGTTGCGATGCTGTTCCGTTTCATCGCGCCGTCCTCAAACGAAACATCGAGTAGGACACTAGTAGCGTGACGGCCAGCAGCACCATGGCGAGCGCTGCACCGTATCCGAAGTTCAGCTCGGTGAACGACGTCCGGTAGGTGTAGAGGTTGAGGATTTCAGTGGCGGAGCCAGGGCCGCCGCCGGTGGCGGCAAAAATCGCGGCAAAGGCCGACAGCGCCACCATCATTCGCATGATGACGACAATGACGAGCGCCGGGCGGATCAGGGGCAGGGTGATATGCCAGAACCGTTGCACGCTGCTTGCCCGATCGATCCGGGCTGCCTCAAAAATATCGGGAGGAAGCGACGACAGGCTGGCCAGGATCACCAGAAACGCGAATGGCGTCCATTGCCAGGTATGGATGACGATCACGGAGGCCAGTGCCAGGTTCGGGTCGCCAAGCCAGTCATGCGATCCAAATCCCAGTGCGCGCATGACGAAGTCCAGCACGCCGAAATCCGGAGCCAGAACCAGCGTCCGCCAGAACAGGCCGACGACGACGGGTGCAAGCACGATGGGGATGATCGCCGCCACCCGAAGAAGACCTTGACCGCGCGGGATCTGAAGCACCAGCAGCGCCAGTCCGAGGCCGATCAGCATCTGCAACACGATGGTGGTGCCGGTATAGATGACCGTGAGTTCGAGTGAATTCCAGAAGCGAGGATCGTCCAGCATCTTGCTGTAATTATCGGCGCCGGCAAATCCCTTGATCCACGGTGACGTCAGATCGACGCGGTTGACGCTGGTCCACGCCAGATAAATCAGCGGCACCGTTGTGGTGACGAGAAGCACCAGGAATGCCGGCACGAACAAGTAGATCGCAAATCGTCGCTCGCGTGCGGCAATCGGGGTCTGCATTGGAACGTAAATTCCATTTATGCGGTGAGGCGGCGTGCGAGGCGAGAGACGCTTTCGCACGCCGGCCTGGGCTTTAGCCCTTCATGATCGTATCGATTCGCGCCTGCGCTTCGTCGAGCGCCTCTTTGGATTTCTTCTGTCCGACCAGAGCTGCCTGAATCCCCGTCGCCATGGCCTCGCCGAGCGCGGGCCATTGCGGAACGCGCGGACGCCAATCGACGTCGGTATCCATCTCGAGCGACTGCAGCGAGGCTTCGCCGAAATTATAACCGCTGGCGTCCAGCAGCTTGCCGAATTCCGGCGATTTCCAGACCGACAGCCGGTTGAGTCCCGATCGCTTCACCGGACCGGCGAACTTCCAGGAGGTTCGCGCCTGCGTCTCCGCAGCCGCGGCCCAGGAAATGAACATCCAGGTCGCTTTTTTGGCTTTCGGGCTCAGCGCGGCATTGATCGGGAAACCCCAATTCCAGATCGAGGTCACGCGTTTGCCGGCGGGTCCCTTCGGCCAGCGCGCGAACCCGATCTTTCCGATCACTTTCGACTTCTCGGAATTGTTGAGCACGGCCGCGGAGGAATGCGCGTCGATGTAAGCGCCGAGGGTACCTTGCGCAAAAGCGTCGGCGATGTCGGGCCAGTTCCAGTTGCGCACCGCCTGCGGTGCATATTTCGTCAGCGTGTCGACATACCAGTCGAGCGAATCCGCTGCCTCTTTGCTGTTGACCTGGATTTTGTCGCCGGACATCCAGTTGCCGCCGTAGCTGCGGAAGATCGACGGATAGATGTACATGTTCTGGCCGGCGCCGGCGAAACCGCGCAGGGCGGCGCCCCACAACCGGTTCGACGGGTCGTGCAGCGCCTTGGCATTCTCGACGAACTGCTCGAGGGTCTCCGCGGGCTTCAGGCCCTTCGCGTCATAAAGATCCTTGCGATAGACCTGGACCGTCATTTCTCCGTCATAGGGAATGGCGTAAGGCTTGCCATCGACGGTATTGGCATCCCGCCATGCCTTGTGAATGTCATTGTACTGAAACCATGCGGGATCGGTCAGCGACGCGTCGTTCAGATAGGTATCGAGCGGTTCGACCCATTTGTTGATCGCGTAGAGCGGATAATACATGCAATCGGTCGCGACGGTGGCGTAGGTGGCGGTCTTGGATGAGAGATCCAGCATCGCCTTTTGCCGGACCTGGCCGGGCGGGATCTTCTCGAAACGCACTTTGACTCCGGTAAGCGCCTCGAATTCCGGCGAAAGGCTGACCAGGTTGTCGAAGTAGCCCGCCGGGATCACGCCGACGGTGATCTGCTCGCCCTCCGCCTGACGCCAGTTGATTTTCGCAGAAGTGTAAGCGCCGAGATCGGCGGCCTGGGCATGCGCCGACCGGATCAGATAGGGTGATGCGACTGCGCCGGCGCCAAGGACGGCTGCCGCGCGCAACACCTCGCGCCGGCCGTGGTTGATCTGTTCGGTTTTCGTAGGCTTGTCGCGGTCTGTCATCTCACGCCCCCTTACCTCTGGATTAACCGATACGCTTGGGTCTAACGCGCGACGCTGGCGGGCGCACATCCCCGTGCTGGATCCGGACTTGCCAAAGGCAAGCCGTGTATGTAATCGTTTACATCAGGCTACTGGCCGACCAAAAGGGCGTCAAGCCCTTCCTTTTGGCTAATTGCTTTGAAAATTCGCGCTTGGATTGAACGAACTGTAATCGGTTACATCAGCGACGGTTTCCATCTTGTGACGACACGTTCCCGCTCAGGATCCGATAAATCGAACCGGCCGGCCGCGGTCCTCAAGGACGTTGCCCGGCTTGCCGGCGTATCCTCGGCAACGGTTTCGCGTGCGCTCAATGCGCCGAATTTACTGGATGTCGCGACGCTGACCCGGGTTCAGGACGCCGTACGCAAGCTGCGCTACGTGCCGAACGGGCAGGCGCGCGCGCTTCGCAGCCAGCGCAGCTTCACGATTGGCGCCATCGTTCCGTCGTTCGACTATGCGCTGTACGCAAGAGCGACCAGTTCGCTGGAGCGCGAGATCGAACCGCGTGGCTATGCGTTGATTCTCGCGTCCAACCACTACGATCTGAAGACCGAACTGCGGTTGACGCGGGCGCTGATCGAACGCGGCGTCGATGCTTTCATGTTCGTGGGTTCCGACCATGACCCTGAACTGTTCGTATTGCTCAAGGAATTCCGGCGTCCTTACGTCCTGACCTGGGGCATCGATCGATCGGGCCAGCATCCAAGCATCGGCTTTGACAGCCAGGCCGCGACGCGGACCATGACCGAACATCTCATCCGGCTGGGACATCGCGAATTCGGTCTGATCAGCGCGCCGCATGAAGGCAACGATCGCGCCAGGGAACGCAGTGCCGGCGTGAGGGAAGCGCTGCGCGCGCACGGGCTCGATCTCAAGGACAGCCATGTCCAATATGCTCCGATTGCGCTCTCCGCCGGGGCGCAGGCGATGGAAAAGCTTCTCGCGCTGCGTGATCGGCCGACCGCCGTGGTAGCGACCAACGACGTCGTCGCAGTCGGGGCACTGATGGCCTGCCGCAAGGCAGGCGTCGGCGTGCCCGGCGAAATCTCGATCACCGGCGTTGACAACACCGACCTTGGCGCGACCCAGACACCGGCGCTGACGAGCATCCAGACCCCGATCATGGAAGTCGGCCGCATCGCGGCCAACTATCTCACGTCGCGCCTCGAAGGGACCGACGTCGAATTTCCGCACGAACTGCCCTTCGAGATCGTTTTTCGCGACAGCACCGGCCCGGCTCCGCCAGCCGGTGCGGTTTAGCAGCACTTTCGGCAACAGGAGTATCGTATGGATCGTATCGGCTTCGTCGGACTGGGACGCATGGGCAAGGGCATGGCCTCAAACCTCCAGAAAAAGGGTTTTGCCCTGACGGTGTTCGACCTTCAGGAAGCCCCGCTTGCCGATCTCGAGAAGCTCGGCGCCAGGCGTGCCAAATCATTTGCCGAACTGGTGCAAAATTCGGATGTGGTCCTCACGGTGCTTCCGGGTTCTCCGGAGGTCGAAGCGGCGGTACTCGGGACCGACGGAATTTTGGCGCATGGCCGGCCCGGGCTCCTGTTGATGGACCTGAGCACGGTCGATCCCATCACCACCGACAAGCTTTCGGCTGCACTTGCGGCCAAAGGGATGAGCATGGTCGATTCCCCGATCGGGCGGCTGGCGTCTCACGCCGATCGCGGCGAATCCCTGTTCATGGTTGGCGGATCGGATGCCGATTTCAATCGTGTCAAACCTTTGCTGCAGGCCATGGGAAACGTGATCCATCACTGCGGCAAGGTCGGCAACGGCATACGGACCAAACTGGTCAACAACTATCTGTCGGTCGTCTCCTGCCAGATGAATGCCGAGGTGCTGACGCTGGCCAATGCCTATGGCCTCGATCTCGAGACCACGCTCGACGTGATTCATGGAACGTCAGCCACCAACGGTCAGCTCAAACTCAATTTCGCGACCAAGGTTCTGACCGGAGATACCGAAGCGGGATTTACCGTCGATCTCGCGCACAAGGACCTGACGCTGATCGTGAACTCGGCCAATGCGAACAAGGTCCCATTGCCGATCGCGGCCGTGGCGCGGGAATCATTGAGTCTCGCGCGTTCGACGCCCTATCACGCTTTGGATTTCTCGGCGTTGCTGGATTTCTGGTGCGAAAGGGCCGGTCTCAAGAAGGTCCGCTTCAAGACTCAAAGGCAGTGACGACACTCTGGCGCAAGCGCGTTCTGCTTTACGGCTGCACTGCGGCCAGCGTCCCCTGCGGCGTCCATCCGCCACCAAGCGCCTGGAACAGGCTGCTGGCGGCCAACAGCTTGGTCAAGCGCACTTGTGCCAGTGTGTTCTCGGCGATGAGCAAGGTCTGTTGCGTCTGCAGCACGGTGATGAGATTGACCGTGCCCGCGCGCAATTGAGTTTCCGATACCTCGAATGCCTTGCGGGAGTTGGTCACCGCTTCGGCCTGCAGCCGTTCCTGCAGCATGGTTTGCGAAAGGGCGACCAGCGCTTTCTCAACATCGGCGAAGGCCGATAGCACCGCCTTGCGGTAAGCTTGCAGATATTGCAGTTGCAAGCCTTTCGCTTGCTTCAACTGGCTCTCCAGCAGGAAGCCATCGAAGATGGGCTGGGTCAATCCCGCAGCCAAGGTGTAGTACCAGGCGCCCGGCCCGAACAGCGATGCGAGTGCAGCGCTTTGCACGCCGGTCTGAGCAGTCAACTGTATCTGCGGAAAGAATGCGGCGCGCGCCGCCTCGACGCTGAAGTTGGAGGATGCGAGTTGCGCTTCAACCTGACGGATGTCGGGTCGTTGGTAGAGCAGTTCTGAAGGCATGCCCGGTGTGACGCGCGGTATCGTAATTTGCGCCAGCCTGCCGCCGATCACGGTGAAATTCGCCGGTGCGCGCGCGACCAATACCGCCAGCGCGGCAATGTTTTGCCGCAATGCGGTTTCGAGCGGAGGGATCGCGGCCCGCTCGCTTGAGACGAGGGCCTCCTGCTGCGACAGGTCGAGCTGCGAGGCCGTTCCGCCGGCGAATTGTTGCTTGATGAGCACCAGAATGCGCTCGGCCGCGGCGAGATTGCGGCGCGCAACGCGCAGTTCGTCCTGTGCCGCCAGTACCTGGAAATAGGTGTTGGCCACGGTCACGATGGTCGAGAGCGTCACAACTTCACGATTATATCGGGCCACCGTCGCGCTTTCCTCGGCCGCGTAAAGCGTGGCGCGATTTTTGCCCCAAAAATCGACCATGTAGCTCGCAGTGAGCCCGAGATTGTATTGCGAAAACGGGCTCCCGCCGGGATCCTTGATCCGTTCGGCCGTCGCCGTTCCCGTCACCGACGGCAACAGCGGTGCGCCGGCTATTCCGGCCTGCGCGTCGGCCTGGACGATCTGGGCGATGGCGACGGCGATATCGAGGTTGTAGATCTGCGCATCTTCCATAAGACCGGTCAGCTCGTTGGATCGAAAACCGCGCCACCAGTCCAACGCCGGAACCGCGGCATCGGGCGCGCGCTGCGATCCCTCCTTATAATGAGCCGGAACCTCCAGATTGAGTTCAGGCCTTTCGGTTCCAAGAATGCAGCCGGACAATAGCGGGCTGAGCAGGAGCACTGCGAAAGCCAGCGATGCCGAGGCCTGCCGCCTGATCTGACGCGATGGACGGTCGCTGGTGCGCTTACTGACATTCATTCGCCCGGTTGTAGCGTGGCGTCGGGCGCCAGCGGTGCAGAACCGCCGCCCCTGAGACGCTGGCTCCATAAACGGAACCGATCCATATACAAATAAATTACCGGCGTCGAATAAAGCGTCAGCACCTGACTGACGAGAAGGCCTCCGACAATGGCAATACCGAGCGGCTGTCGAAGCTCGCCGCCTTCGCCCATGCCGATAGCCAGAGGAAGAGCGCCCAGCATGGCAGCCATGGTCGTCATCATGATCGGCCTGAAGCGTAGCAGGCAGGCTTCGTAGATCGCATCGAGCGGCGTAAGTCCGCGCCGTCGTTCCGCGTCGAGCGCAAAATCGATCATCATGATGGCATTCTTCTTTACGATACCGATCAGCAGAATCACGCCGATCAGCGCCATGATGCTGAATTCGGTCCGGAACGCCATCAGCGCGAGCAGGGCGCCGACGCCGGCAGACGGCAATGTGGACAGAATCGTCAGGGGATGGACGTAGCTCTCATACAAGATCCCGAGCACGATGTAGATCGTGACCAGAGCCGCCAGAATGAGATAAGGCTGGTTGCTGAGCGAATCCTGATAGGCCTTCGCCGTGCCCTGGAAGGAGCCGCGGATGGTGGCGGGCACGCCGATCCGGTTCATGGTGGCCTCGATCGTGGCGACCGCGGTGCTGAGCGAAACATTGGGCGGCAGGTTGAAGGAAATGGTGTTGGCGACCAGCAGCCCCTGGTGATTGACGGCGAGCGGGGTTGCGCCCTGGGTAAAATGCGCGACCGCCGACAACGGAATCATGGTCTCCTGTTTCGTGGAGACAGCAGAACCGGTCGAAGCCACGCCCTTGCCGGTGGCGCCGATCGAATTGGTGGCGAGATTCCGGGCGGCTTGCAGGTTTGCGGACGCGGCCGTCGTTGATTTTCCCGCGACGACGGTTCCCGCCACTGCGTTTGTCGACTGCGAGCCGCCGACCGAGCCGCCCGACGTGCTGACGAAGACGTCTTTGAGGGTTTCCGGATTTTGCCAGTAGCGCGGCGCCACCTCCATGATCACATGATACTGGTTGCGGGCCACGTAGATGGTCGAAACCTGGCGCTGGCCGAACGCATCATAGAGCGTGTTGTCGATCTGGCTGACGGTGATTCCCAGTTGAGCGGCGGCGTCGCGATCGATCACCAGGTTGGATTCGAGCCCCTTGTTCTGCTGGTCGCTGTTGACGTCGGCGAGGCTGGGCTCGCTTTGCAGCGCCGCTGCGATCTTCGGACTCCATTCGTTGAGCTCCTCCAGGGTCGGACCCTGCAGGGTATATTGATATTGCGCATTGCTGGCCCGGCCGCCGACGCGGATATCCTGCACCGCCTGCAGGAACAGGGTTGCCCCCGGAACGGCCGTCATCGCGCCGCGGAGCCGCCCGATGACGCCATCGGCGGAAATCCCCCGCTGTTTGAGCGGAACCAGCGAGGCGAACACAAAGCCGGAATTGGTCTGGGCGCCGCCGGTGAACCCGACGACGGTTTCGATCGCGGGATCCTGCTTGATGATGGTGACGAACTGCGTCAGCTTCTGCTGCATCAGCTGGAACGAAATGCTTTGGTCGGCCTGGATGATGCCGACCACCCGTCCGGTGTCCTGCTGCGGGAAAAAACCCTTTGGAATGACGTCGTACAAATAGAAATTGAGGCCGAGGACGATCGCGAGGATCACCATCATCGCTCTGGGATGCTGGAGTGCGGTTGTCAGCGACCGCCGGTAGAAGTTCAGCATCCGATCGAAGAAGCGCTCGCTGGCCTGATAAAGCCGTCCATGCTTTCGGCCGGATTCGCCTCGCAGCAGTACGGCACACATCATCGGGGTGGTCGCAAGCGAGACCGCGAGCGAGATCACGATTGCGATCGAGATCGTCATCGCAAATTCGCGGAACAGGCGGCCGACAATACCGCCCATCAGCAGGATCGGAATGAAGACCGCAATCAGCGAGATGCTCATCGAAAGCACGGTGAAGCCGACTTCGTTGGCGCCCTTGAGGGCCGCTTCCAGCGGCGACAGCCCGCTCTCGATGTAGCGGGTGACATTCTCCAAGACGACGATGGCATCATCGACGACAAAGCCGGTGGCGACGGTGAGAGCCATCAGCGAGAGATTGTCGATACTGTAACCGATCAAATACATCGCTGCGAATGTCGCAACCAGCGACACCGATACCGCTACCACCGGGATCAGCGTGGCGCGCAGGTTTCGCAGGAACGCGAAGACCACGATGATGACCAGCAGAACGGCGAGGATCAAACTGCCCTCGACATCGCGCAACGAGGTGCGAATGGTGGTCGAACGGTCTACCGCCAGTCCGACGTCAATTGCCGGTGAAATCGAAGCCCTTAGCTGCGGCATCAGTTCCTTCACCAGATCGACGGTAGAGATGATGTTCGCGCCGGGCTGTCGGTAGAGGATGATGAGGACGGCCGGCTTGCCGTTTGCGAGACCGGCATTACGGAGATTTTCGACCCCGTCGGTTACCTCCCCGATATCCGACAGGTGCACCGCCGCGCCGTTCCGGTAGGCGACAATCAGCGATTGGTAGTCGGCGGCCTTGGTGGCCTGGTCGTTGGCGTAAATCTGGTAGCGCCGATCGTCGACGTCGATCCCGCCCTTTGGGCTATGCGCATTGGCGCTGGCCAGGGCGGCGCGAACGTCCTCGAGACCGATGCCGTATTTGTAAATTGCCTGCGGGATGAGATCCACCCTCACGGCAGGCAGCGAACTGCCGCCGACCACGACTTCGCCGATACCCTCAACCTGCGACAGCTTCTGCGCCAGCACGGTCGAAGCCGCGTCATAGAGATCGCCGCGCGTCAGCGTGTCCGAGGTCAACGTCAGGATCAGGATCGGCGCGTCAGCGGGATTGACCTTGCGGTACCTCGGATTGGTTCGCAGGCTGGTGGGAAGATCGGCGCGCGCGGCGTTGATGGCGGCCTGCACGTCGCGCGCAGCACCGTTGATGTCGCGGTTGAGCCCGAACTGCAGGGTGATGCGCGTCGATCCCACCGTGCTCGACGAGGTCATTTCGGTCACGTCGGCGATCTGTCCGAGATGCCGTTCGAGCGGGCTCGCGACAGTGGTGGCGACGTCCTGCGGACTTGCGCCCGGCAGGGTCGCTTGCACGGAAATGGTCGGAAAATCCACCTGCGGCAACGGCGAAACCGGCAGTTTGAAAAACGCCACAGCCCCCGCTGCCGCAAGACCGAAGGTCAGCAATGTCGTTGCGACCGGCCGGCGAATAAAGGGGGTTGACGGGTCCATGGCTTAGTTCGGCTCGCTGGCCGGGCCGACTTCGCCCGACGGTCCTGCAAATCGTACCGCCAGGCGGTCGAACCAGAGATAGATCACCGGCGTCGTGAACAAGGTGAGCAACTGGCTGACCAGAAGGCCGCCGACGATGGAAATGCCGAGCGGATGCCTTAGTTCGGAGCCTGCGCCGGTTCCAACCATCAGCGGCAATGCGCCGAGAACCGCAGCCATTGTGGTCATGAGGATGGGCCGGAATCGAAGCAGGCAGGCCTGGTAGATCGCTTCCCGTGGCGGCTTGCCCTCGTTGCGTTCGGCATCGAGGGCAAAGTCGATCATCATGATCGCGTTTTTCTTGACGATGCCGATCAAAAGGATGATGCCGATGATCGCCACGATCGTCAGGTCGTCGCCGGCCAGCATCAAGGCCAGCAGCGCGCCAATTCCGGCGGACGGCAGCGTCGACAGAATGGTGAGCGGGTGGATGAAGCTCTCATAAAGCACGCCGAGCACGATGTAGACGGTGACGATCGCCGCCAGAATCAGGAAAAGCTGGTTTGACAGCGATGACTGAAACGCCAACGCGGCGCCCTGGAAGCTGCTGATCACGCCAAGGGGAAGGCCGATGTCGGCCTGCGCCTGCTTGATCGCCGTCACCGCCTCGCCGAGCGAGGCGCCCGGCGCCAGGTTGAAGGACACCGTGGAGGATGGAAACTGTCCAAGATGCGAGACCAGCAGCGGCGCGGTCTCCTGGCGCATCTTGGCCACCACGGCGAGCGGCACCGGCGTGCTGCCTACCGATGAAGGCAAATAGATCGCGGACAACGCGTCCAGCGAAGTTTGCAGGCTTGGGTCGGCTTCGAGGATGACACGATATTGGTTCGAGTTGGTGAAGATGGTGGAGACGATGCGCTGCCCGTAGGAGTCGTAGAGTGCATTGTCGATGGTCGCGGGCGTGATCCCGAAACGGGCGGCCTGGTCGCGGTCAATTTCGACGAAGACCGAGAGCCCCTGTGCCGCAATGTCGCTTGCCACATCGTCCAGTTGCGGAAGCTCCCGCAGTTTGTCGACCAGTTTGGGCGTCCACTCCGCAAGCTGTACCGGGTCGGCATCCTGAAGGATGAACTGGTATTGCGTCCGGCTGACGGTGCCCTCGATCGTCAGGTCCTGAACCGGCTGCATGTAAAGGGTGATGCCGGTGAGCGAGGCGATGCTGTCCTTGATGCGCTGCATCACCGCAGCGATGTCGGATTTGCGCTGATCGTGCGGCTTGAGGTTGATCAGAATCCGGCCGCTGTTGAGCGTGGCATTGGTTCCGTCGACACCGATGAACGAGGAGAGACTCTCGACATCGGGATCCTTCAGGATGGCGCTGGCCAGCGCCTGCTGCCGCTCCGCCATCGCGGCATAAGACACCGATTGCGGCGCCTCGGAGATCGCCTGGATGACGCCGGTGTCCTGAAGCGGGAAAAACCCTTTGGGAATGACGACGTAGAGCAGGGCGGTCAGCGCAAATGTACCCAGGGCAATAAACAGCACGAATGTCTGGCGATCGAGTACCCAATTGAGCGCGTGCCCATAGATCGCGATGATCCGGTCGAACCCTTCGCGGCTGTAACGCTGAAACGCATTCTCGTGCGACTCGGTCTCGGCCTTGAGCAGCTTGGCACAGGCCATGGGAACCAATGTCAGCGACACGACGGCGGAAATCAGGATCGTGACCGACAGCGTGATGGCGAATTCCCGGAACAGGCGGCCGACCACGTCTCCCATAAACAGAAGCGGAATCAGCACCGCGATCAGCGACACCGTCAGGGAGATGATGGTGAAGCCGATCTGTTCGGAGCCGCGAAGTGCCGCCTGCAACGGCGGGTCGCCATCTTCGATGTAACGAGAGATGTTTTCGATCACGACGATCGCGTCGTCGACCACGAATCCCGTGGCGATGGTCAGCGCCATCAACGAAAGATTGTTGAGGCTGAAGCCGAACAGGTACATGGCGCCGAGCGTGCCGACCAGCGACAGCGGAACCGAGAGGCTCGGAATCAGGGTCGCCCGCGTGCTGCGCAGGAACACAAAGATCACCAGCACCACCAGGATCACGGCGAGCGTCAGTTCGTACTCCACGTCCTGTACCGACGCGCGGATGGTGACTGTCCGGTCGGTAAGGATGTTGAGGTCGATCGCGGTGGGCAACGTCGCCTGAAGTTGAGGCAACAGCGCCTTGATCCCCTCGACCACCGAAATGACGTTGGCGCCGGGCTGGCGCTGGATATTCAGGATGATGGCCGGCGTCTCGTTCATCCAGGCGCCCAGCTTGTCGTTCTGGGCTCCATCGATGACGTCGCCGACGTCGCTGAGCCGGACCGGCGAGCCGTTCTTGTAGGCGACAATCAATGATTTATAGTCGGCGGCATTCCTGATCTGGTCGTTGGCGTTGATGGTGTAGGCGCGCATGCTGCCGTCGAAATTCCCTTTGGGCGTATTGACGTTGGCGTTGCCGAGCGTGGTGCGGAGATCGTCGATATTGAGTCCGTAGGCAGCGAGTTTGCGGATATCGGCGCGAATCCGTACCGCCGGCCGTTGGCCGCCGCTGATGCTCACCAGTCCGACACCCGGAAGCTGGGAGATCTTTTGCGCCAGACGCGTATCCACGAAGTCTTCCACCTGCGTCAGGGGCATGGTTTTCGACGTCAGGCCCAGCGTCAGGATCGGCGCATCGGCCGGGTTGACCTTGGCGTAGATCGGCGGTGCCGGCAGGTCGGCAGGCAGCAGGTTGCCGGCGGCATTGATGGCGGCCTGCACCTCTTGCTCCGCCACATCGAGGGAGATGCTGAGGCCGAACTGCAGCGTGATGACGGATGCACCGGCCGAACTCACCGAGCTCATCTGGTTGAGATTCGGCATCTGGCCGAACTGCACCTCCAGAGGAGCGGTGACCGACGACGTCATGACATCGGGGCTGGCGCCGGGATAGAAGGTCTGCACCTGGATGGTCGGGTAGTCCACTTCCGGCAAGGCCGCGACCGGCAGGAATTTGAACGCCAGCATGCCGGACAGCATGATCGCGATCATCAGCAGCGTCGTTGCCACCGGCCGCACAATGAACGGCTGCGACGGACTCATTGTTGCTGCCCGCCGTCCGAACGCTTCTTTTTGCCGCCCGATCTGTTCGCGGGGGCCGGAGTTCCCGGCGTTGCCGGATTGGCTTCGGCCCGCAGGTTGATCTTGGCGCCGTCACGCAGCTTGTCGGCTCCGTCGATTACAACGCGATCGCCCGGCGCGATTCCGGAAAGAACCTCGACACGGTCGCCGTCGGTGACGCCGAGCTTGACCGGACGAACCGATACGGTGTCATCCGCATTGATGAGATAGACAAAGGTACCCGGCACGCCGCGCTGGACGCCCGCCGTCGTCATCGTGGTGACGTCCTTGTGGGTATCGAGCAGCAGCCGGATGTTCACGAACTGATTTGGATAGAGCGCTCTCGTTTCGTTCGGGAACTGGGCTCGCAGCTTGATCGTGCCTGTCGTCGGATCGATCTGGCTGTCGAAAGTCTGCAGCGTTCCGTCGGCGATCTTGTTGGCGCCGCTGCGATCGTAGGCGGTTGCAGGCAGCACCGCTCCGGACTGGAGCCGTTTCGAAATGGCCTGCAGATTATCTTCCGGCACCGTGAACAGGACGCTGATCGGCTGCAGTTGGGTGATCACAACGAGACCGTTGGTATCGCCCGGCGTTACGTAGTTGCCTTGATCCACCTGACGCAATCCGACGCGGCCGTCGAGCGGCGACAGAATGCGGCAGTATTGCAGATTCACCTCGGCGGATTTGACCGCGGCGCGGTCGGCCTCGACCGTACCCTGGTCCTGCGCGACCAGGGCAATCTGCGTGTCCAGTGTCTGATGCGGCACGGCATTCTGCGCTGCCAGGCCCTGGTAGCGCGTCAGATCGACTTGAGCGCCTTTCAGCATCGCCTCGTCGCGCGCCAATTGTCCCCTTGCCTGGGCCAGGGCGGCCTCGTAGGGCCTGGGATCGATTTCTGCGAGCAGGTCGCCTTTCTTGACGTCGTCGCCTTCCTTGAAATCGATTTTTTGCAAATAGCCGCTGATCTGGGTCCGGATGGTCACAGTGGCCAGCGAGGTTACTGTGCCGAGCGCATTGAGGTTGATGCCGATGTCGCCTTTGGCAACAGTCTCGGGCACGATCGACATCGGCGCCGCGTTGCGGCCGCGGCCGGCTTGCTGTGGTGCGCCGTCCTGCTTGTTCCACCAGACGATGCCGGCCACGACCAGCAAAGCCAAAATGCCCGTTAGAGCGAGTCGCCAGCGTGACGGAGGCTGGCCGATTCGCGAAGGTCCGGTCGCAGGAGCTTCTTTTAGAGGTTTTACGGGTTGATTCATGAACCTGCCATCGGAGAGCTCTTGGACACCCGGATATTTGCACGGGAACGACGTTGCAGGCGGTTTCAACGCTGTTCCGTAACTTGCCTGTATGGCTGCCTTTCGAACGTCTCAAACGGCCGCATTTGAACGATTCCGCCCGATGTTGTCGCATTAACAATCGGAAAGATAGCGTTCCGGTACGGATGGAAGCCTCCAGCCAGCCGGGCATTTTATCCGTGGAATCAGCGGGATCAAAGGTTCATTTTGGGCCGCGCTGCGTGTATTAATTAGCGTCCATGAGCGCCACGCGGCGAACGCCGCGATACATGAGCCGGGAAGACGCTACGATCTTTCGACCCGTGGCCGATGTGAAGAACAGCGGAGGACAGATGGCAACCAGATCGACGACGAAAGCGGACGATGCGCCTCGGACGAAGCGCGGGTTGTCGCGCCGCCAAATGTTGGGTGAGGGTAGCGCCCTGTTGGCCGGTGCGTTGGTAAGCGCTGCGACGGAGCCGGCACTTGCCGAGACGGCGGGCGCCAACTCCGCCAATGTACCGCCCAACGTTCCGGAATGGATGAAGGCTCCCGGCGATCCCATGGGAAGCCAGCTTTATGGAACGCCTTCGCCGTTCGAAAAGAACCTCGTCAAGAATATCTCGAAAAACCTGCCGCAATACATCTCCGCCTCGGGGCGGACGCCGCTGCAGGATCTCGATGGCATCATCACGCCGAACGGGCTGTTCTACGAACGTCATCACGGCGGGGTGCCGACCATCGACCCGGAACAGCATCGGCTGATGCTGCATGGACTGGTCGACAGGCCCATGATCTTTACGATGGACGACATCCGCCGCTTTCCATCGCAGTCGCGTATTCACTTCCTCGAATGTTCCGGCAACCCGGTCTACACCAAGCCCTATGGCAAGACCGCCTCCGATCTTGTCGGACTGTTGAGTTGTGCCGAATGGACCGGCGTCAGCCTCAAGCTCGTGCTGCAGGAAGCCGGACTGCGTCCGGAAGCCAAATGGATCGTAGCCGAGGGCGCAGATGCGGCGGCGCTGACCCGCAGCATTCCGATCGAAAAATGTCTCGATGACGCCATGCTGGTGTACAGCCAGAACGGCGAGCGGCTGCGCCCGCAACAGGGTTATCCGTTGCGACTGCTGCTGCCCGGCTTCGAAGGCAACATGAATGTGAAATGGTTGCGCCGCCTGAAGGTCGTGACCGAGCCGGCCTATTCACGCGAGGAAACATCGAAGTACACCGACCTGATGCCGGACGGCAAAGCGCGGGAATTCACCTTCTACATGGAAGCCAAGTCCATCATCACCCGGCCGTCGGGCGAACAAAAACTCGGTCCACCCGGCTTTCATGAAATCAGCGGCATTGCCTGGAGCGGGCACGGCAAGATCAAACGCGTCGACGTCTCGGTCGATGGTGGCAAGAATTGGCAAGCCGCTCAGTTGCAGGAGCCGGTGCTGACGCGCGCTTTGACCCGGTTTCGCCTGCCGTGGCAATGGGACGGTCAGCCGGCCGTGATCCAGAGCCGCGCGATCGATGAGACGGACTACGTGCAGCCGACGTTTTCGGAGCTGCTGGCGGTTCGCGGCGAGAATTCCTTCTACCACAATAACGCCATTCAGCCGTGGCGCATCGATGCGCAGGGGCAGGTGACCAATGCGAACGCCTAGGTTCGGTTTGGCGATACTCGCCGTGACGGCATTGGGGCTGTCCACACAGGCTCGGGCACAGAGCCATTACGGCATCGGGCGAACTGCCACGGAGGCAGAAATTGCGGGCTGGAATATCGATATCGATCGCAACGGTAGCAACCTTCCGGCAGGCAGCGGCAGCGTCAGTCATGGCCGCGAGGTGTTCGATCAGCAATGCGCGGCTTGCCATGGCGCGAAAGGCGAGGGCGGCGTGGGTGATCGCCTGGTCGGCGGGCAGGGCACGATCGCGACGGCAAAGCCGATCAAGACGGTCGGCAGTTACTGGCCCTATGCGCCGACATTGTTCGACTATATTCGTCGTGCGATGCCGCAGAATGCGCCGCAATCCCTGAGCGACGAAGACGTTTACGCGGTCTCCGCCTATATCCTCAATCTGAATGGACTGTTGCCCGCCGATGCCACGCTCGACGCAAAATCGCTTGCCGCCATCAAGATGCCGAACCGAAACATGTTCGTCGAAGATCCACGTCCTGACGTCAAAAATCCGGCGTGCGTGACGGGTTGTTGAAAGCTTCAAGTCCGGGTTGCTTCCGACAGCGCTGGTTAAAAACGAGGCTGTTGGTGCTTCTTCGTGCACCTGCGGCTCCTGGCGTGCCCTGCCTATTGCCATCGCCGCCGTTCTCGCTGTTTACTGGCGTTAGGGCACGATCATCCAGGGGGAGAAGAACATGCCGGTTGCTACCACGCCAGTTTCGGCTTCGATGACAGGGACGGCATCTTCAGCGCGCTGGACCCAGCTCGTACTGGGCCTGATTGCGATGATGTCGATCTCAAGTCCGCAATACGTCTGGACGCTGTTCACCAAGCCGTTTCAGGACAACCTGCATGCCAGTCTTCCCGCGATCCAGATCACCTTTTCCATCGTCATCGTTCTGCAAACCTGGTTTTCGCCGGTGCAGGGATATCTCGTCGACAAGTTCGGTCCGCGGCTGCTGATCGCGATCGGCTGCCTGCTATCAGGCCTTGGATGGGTAACCTCGGCCTACGTCACCGATCTGACCGGTCTGTATTTTACCTACGGGCTGTTCTGCGGCATCGGGACCGGTATCGTCTATGTCGGCATCGTCGGACTGATGGTGCGCTGGTTTCCTGACCGGCGCGGTTTCGCCACCGGAATGGTGGCGGCCGGTTACGGTTTCGGCGCGATTGCAACCACTTTTCCGATCGACACCATGCTCAAGAGCGACGGCTATCAGCACACGCTGGTGGTTTTCGGCATCATTCTCGGAGTGATAGGAGCCGCCGCGTCGCTGTTCCTGCGCGTGCCCGGTCCGTCGGATGTTCTTCCGCCCGCACCGGTCGCGACCACCTCGATCGATGTCGTCCCAAAGGCGATGTTGCGGACCGGGATCTTCTGGCTGCTGTTCTTCATGATGACCATGATGTCCACCGGCGGCCTGATGATCATTTCGCAATTCGCCGCCTTCTCGCGCGATTTCGGCGTGGCGTCGGTGATGGTATTCGGACTGGCGGCATTGCCATTGGCGCTGACCGTGGATCGCATCACCAACGGCCTGACGCGACCTTTCTTCGGCTGGGTATCCGACCGGATCGGGCGTGAAAATACCATGGCGATCGCGTTCCTGATGGAGGCGGCGGCGGTCAGCATCATGGTATTGTTCCGCGATAATGCGCTGGTCTTTGTCGTCCTGTCGGCAGTGGTGTTTTTCGGTTGGGGTGAAATCTTCTCGCTGTTCCCCTCGACGCTGACCGATACGTTTGGCACCAAACACGCCACCACCAACTACGGATTCCTGTATATGGCGCAGGGAGTAGGCTCGGTGCTCGGCGGTCCCTTGGCTGCACTGCTGCATGACGCGACGGGAAGCTGGCTGCCGGTATTCGGCATCATTATCGCGCTGGATATCCTGACCGGCATCCTGGCGTTGGCGGCCCTCAAGCCGATGCGGAGGGCTTATTTGGCGGCGACGTAGCTTGGTTCGCGCACCACGCCTGCCACATGCCGCGGTAGGCAGCCTCGATGTCCCGGGCAAACCCCGCGAAGTCCATCATCCGGCTGCCGGCCATCTTGTGCCGGAGATTGTGCCGGACCGCGCGCAGCTTCGGTATGTCGGTCGCCAGGCGGATTGCGAGGTCGACATAGGCGCTCTCGCTTGCCGCAATCAGCTCGGGCAGGCCGACATTGTTGAGGATCGTGACGCCCATTCGCGCCGTGAAGTATTCTCCGGCGAGCGCGATGACGGGCACGCCCATCCACAACGCGTCCAGCGTCGTGGTGCCGCCGTTGAACGGAAACGGATCCAGCGCCACGTCGATCCTGTTGTAGAGAACGTACTGGTTCGATCGTTTGCGCGGCTCCAGCATCAGCCGATCGAGCGGAAGGCCGAGGCCCGCGAGACGGGCTTCGGTTTCACGGCGAAAGTCCGGACTGTCGATGCCGACGATTTCCAGAAGCAGGCGTGCGTCGGGAACGCGAGCGAGGATCTCGGCCCAGCGTTTCAGGGTGCGATCGCTGACCTTGGTAAAATTGTTGAAGCAGCCGAAAGTCGTGAAACCGTTGTCTTGGCGCGGCGGATATTCGATCGGTTCCGGAATGCCGGCGCGGGGCCGATAGCAGCAAAACGTTGCCGGCAAACGCCACAGCGTCTCGGTGTTGAAATGTTCGGTCATGCCGACGGGATCGGCATGGGGATCGGTGATCCGGTAATCGATCGCTGTCAGGCCCGTCGTGGTGGTGAAGCCAAGCCAGGTCGCCTGAATGGGCGCCGGCTTGCGCGCAAACACCAGTAGCCGGTTGGCGGCCATATGACCCGACATGTCGACCAGAATGTCGATGCCGTCGGCTTCGATCAGGTCGACGACGGCGTCGTCGCCGATCGTGCGAATATTGCGCCAGTGGTCAAACCGGGGCTTCAGGCGGGTCGTGACCGCGTCCTCCGAACGGAGGTTGGCATAGGCAAAAAATTCGAAATCGCGGCGCTGGTGGTGTTCGATCAGCGGTTCGAAAAAATAATTCACCGCGTGATCGCGAAAGTCTCCGGAAACATATCCGATCCGCAGCCGCCGGCCGGGATCCGCCCTGTTGGCGAACGCACGCCGTTTCAGCAGCGGCGCCGCAACGTTGGCATCGAACAAGCGGGCCTGATCGACCAGGACCTGGTGCGGCACCTCGGCGGAATAGCCGAGCAGCATGATCAGGTTGTTATGCGCATCGATGAAATCCGGCTTCAAGCCGATGGCCGAGCTGTAGCTGTCGATGGCTTCGGCAATCCTGCCCTGGGCCTTGAGCGCGCCTGCGATGTTGCTCAGTGCAAGCGCATAGCCCGGCTTGAGCCGCAGGGCTTCCCGATAATGCTGGATCGCCTCGTCCAGCCGGCCCGCTTCGTTAAGCACGTTGCCCAGATTGTTGTGGGCTTCGGGAAGCTCGGGGTTCTGGCGAAGCGCCTCGACGAGGTGACCGATCGCCTCATTGGTCTTGCCCTGATCGAATAAAACAGCGCCCATGTCATTATGTGCATTGGCGGCATTCACGCCGGTCGCGATGACAGCGTTGTATTGTTTGATCGCTTCGTCGAGATTGCCCAGCCTGTGATGCAAATTACCAAGGCTGGTCCGGGCGTCAGGGAAGACAGGGAGCAGTTCGATGGCACGCTGAAAGTGTGCGAGCGCTTCCTGCAAGCGGTTAAGGTCTGTAAGCGCAGTCCCGAGGTTGTAATGCGCTTCGGCAAAATCGGGCGCGATGGCCAGCGCTTGCCGGTATCGCCCGATTGCCTCCAGCGAATTGCCGGATTCCCGCAGCAAGCTGCCCATGTTGTTGAACGCCAGCGCATTGTTGGGGTCGATCCCGATGGCCTTCTCGTAACAGGCGAGCGCGGCTTTGCTGTCGCTGTTTTGCCGGTGGATGTTGCCGAGATCGCTGAGAGCTATGGCGTCATGCGGCTCGATCTCAAGGGCGCGCTCAAGGGATTTGATCGCATCTTCAATCTGCCCATGCGCTGCCAGCGCGCGGCCAAGACTGCAGTAGAATGAAGCTACATCCTCTTTCTGCCGGATGGCCTGGCCGATCAATTCGATGCCGAGACCAACACGACCGGTTTGCGATGCCAGCACGCCGATCATGTGGAGGCTGTCGGCATGAACAGGGTCCGCCAACAGGATGGCGGTATAGAGCTTTTCGGCGTCCGCCAGCCGTCCCGATCTGTGATGGTCGAGCGCGTGTTGATATAATTCCGCGTGGTCAAGCCGGACTCTCAGCGCGGTAACCGCCGGGTTTGAAAATCCGCGTGCCGCGGCCTTTTCGAGCACCGCACGCGCATCGCCGATTGAGCCCGCCAATAGCAGAGCTTCGGCGAAAGAAAGCCAATGGCGGCCCTCTTGCGGATTTGCCTGCAACGCCGCGGTCAGGAATGCCAGCGCGGCGGTCAAGTTGCCTTGCTGGACGGCCAGCGTACCGAGCGCATGATTGGCGTCAGGGTTGTTCGGCTCGGATTTCAGAACGCTGCGAAACAGCCGCTCCGCATTTTCGATGCGCCCGGCGTCGAGGTGAGCCAGACCCTTGCGGACTGCCTTGTTGCCGGTGCGGCCGTTTGCGTTCATCCGCGGAATAACGATTCATGAGGGGCAATGTCCGATTCTTATAATTGATTCGGTACTGCAAAAGACGCTTTCGATCGGAATATGGCGGCATCGGAAAGGGGGAGCCGATTGAGTTTTGAAGACTCAAACCGATTCGGACCCGGCCGATCGAGAAACAGCGCAAATCATCTCGATTCATCGGGTAGCGAGCAACCCGGTTTCCAATTCGCGGCCGAAGGTGCCAGTTTGACAAGGGGCCCGTGGGATTTATGATTATTGTTCTGGAAGGTAGGTTTTCGGGAGTGATGTTCCTTGAGGAGATGCCCATGAATCTTTCAGACCTCAACAAAGTAGCCCAGGCCATGGTTACGCCGGGCAAGGGAATTCTCGCCGCCGACGAGTTTTCCGGCACCATCGAGAAACGGTTTGATGCGATCAAGGTCGAATCCACCGAAGAGAACCGGCGCGACTATCGCGAAATGCTGTTTCGTTCAAAGGACGCGATGTCGAAATACATTTCCGGCGTCATCCTCTACGACGAAACTATCTGGCAAAAGGCCAAAGATGGCACGCCGCTGGTGAAGCTGATCGAACAGGCGGGTGCCATTCCCGGCATCAAGGTCGATGAGGGAACCCAACCGTTGCCCGGGTGCCCCGGCGAACTCGTCACCGCCGGTCTCGACAAGCTCGGCGAACGCCTTGCGGCCTATTACAAGCAGGGTGCACGTTTTGCGAAATGGCGCGCGGTGATCGACATCGGCAAGGACATTCCAAGCATGACTGCGATCCACGTCAACGCTCACGCGCTGGCGCGCTACGCTGCGCTGTGCCAGGCCGCCCAGATTGTGCCGATCGTCGAACCCGAAGTCCTGATGGATGGCGATCACGATATTGATCGATGCTACCAAGTCACCCAGCGCGTGCTCAACAAGACCTTCCAGGAACTGCGCGTCCAGCGCGTTGCGCTCGAAGGCATGATCCTGAAACCGAACATGGCGATTTCAGGCAAGAAAAACCCAAAACAAGCGTCGGTCGCGGAAGTCGCCGAGAAGACCATACGGCTGCTCAAGAGCTGCGTCCCGGCAGCGGTACCCGGTATCGCATTCCTGTCGGGCGGCCAATCCGATGAGGAGGCCACGGCGCATCTCGACGCCATGAACCGGATCGGCGGATTGCCGTGGAAGCTGTCTTTTTCCTACGGCCGTGCGCTGCAATCGGCGCCGCAAAAGGCGTGGTCGGGGAAGATCGAGAATGTCGCCGCCGGACAACAGGCATTCACCCATCGCGCGCGGATGAATTCGCTCGCCAGCAAGGGTGAGTGGAAGACCGACCTTGAACGGAAGAACGCGGCCTAACCGGGCGTGATCACCGTCGCTAACGCCGGTCGTATTCGTCCGGTTCCATCGCCCACAGCCACTGGTCATGGCCGTTGGCGTAATTGCGGTTGGTCTGCGCCGGATTGCGATTGATCAGCGGCCGCATATACATCGGGTGGGTGGCGCTGCGCACCTCGTGCTCGACCGTAAACAGTAGTTTGCC
This sequence comes from uncultured Alphaproteobacteria bacterium, assembly GCA_963774685.1. GTDB lineage: Bacteria > Pseudomonadota > Alphaproteobacteria > Rhizobiales > Xanthobacteraceae > Bradyrhizobium. The sequence continues at coordinate 300,680 of CAVZFU010000002.1, forward strand.
GTTGTTGAGATCGACGATATCGCGAAAGCGGTATTGGTACGGGTTGTCCTCGCTGTAGATAAGGCCGCGCTCCGCCAGCCGGCGGTGGGGCCCTGAGAAGTTCGTGATGTACATCTGCACATGGTGGCCGTCATATTCCGGCTGCGGCCGGTCGGTTTCGCGAAACTGCAGATATTGATCCTTGCCCACCTGTACGCGCGCCAGCGTGCCGTTACCGTTTTTGAGTTCGGTCGGCATGCCCATGATCTCGGGATAAAACCCGCAAATGCTTTTCGCGGTGCCGACGGGCACCTCGAACTCGACATAGGGGATGCCCAGCGTAATGCGTCCAAAACGCGCGGCGTCCGGCTCATGGCAGTGCACGCGATTACCCCAGGGACATATTGCCTCGACGTAGTCGTTATGCTCGCTGAAGGCGAACGCCGTGCCTTCGAGTTTGCCGGCGACGGACCGGAGCCGGTTCAGCAACGCCGCGCGCCCTGCAATGACAATTCCCGTGTGACCCCGTACTACCTGCGGGTTGCCGCTCGGCAGATGAAACTGGCTTCGACCGACATTGATCCACATGTTGGTATCGGACACCATGAGATAGGGATCGCGGGTAAGCCCGAGCCCGGTGACATAGAACAACATCGCCAGTCGCTGGTCTGGTACTTGCACATTGACGTGTTCGAGAAAAATCGAGTTGCCGAGATCTTCGGCGGCGCGGTCGAATTGCTGCATGCGCGTTGTCCCGGATGCCTGTTTCGGCACATCATAATGCGGTGCGACGCACTAATCCAATGGGTTGGCCTCCGGCCGATCAACCGCAAGTTTGGCGGCGGTAAGGGATTCAAGGAAAAGCCGCTGCGGCGGGGCGTTGCTTTAAAACCGGCCGCCACGCCCTAAAATTGCAAAATTCCCCGTTTTGCAAAGAATCTTGTATTAAATGCTGAACAGCGGGGCGGGATTTCCCGCCGGGGAATTTGTCATGAAGGTCGTTATTCTGGCAGGAGGCAGGGGCACCCGGCTGAGCGAAGAAACCGACGTCCGTCCGAAGCCGATGGTGGAGGTGGGGGGGCGTCCTATCCTCTGGCATATCATGAAAATCTACAGCCATTACGGCTTCAATGATTTCATCATCTGCCTCGGCTACAAAGGTTACGTGATCAAGGAATATTTTGCGAACTACTTCCTCCATATGACCGATGTGACCTTTCACCTGGCTGAAAACCGGATGGAAGTTCACCGTGAGACCGCCGAGCCCTGGCGCGTCACGCTGGTCGACACCGGGGACGCCACCATGACGGGTGGAAGGCTCAAACGGGTGTTATCCTACGTCCGCGACGAAGAAGTCTTTGCCCTCACCTATGGCGACGGCCTCGCAAACATCGACCTCGGCGCTGAACTGGCATTTCACAAATCTCACGGGCTTCAGGCTACCGTGGCGGCTTTGCGCCCGGCCAAGCGGTTTGGCGTCATCGCCATCGACGGAGAGAAGGTGACCGGTTTTCGCGAGAAGCCTGCGGATGAAGGTGGCTGGATAAATGGCGGCTTCTTCCTGTTGTCGCCTTCGGTGGGATCCCTGATCGAGGGAGACGACACCGTTTGGGAAGAGGGGCCGATGGAAACGCTCGCGCGCAACGATCAATTGCGGGCTTACGTTCATCATGGCTTCTGGCATCCGATGGATACGCTGCGTGACCGCCTATTTCTCGAATCCCAGTGGGCGGCCGGCAATGCCGACTGGAGAGTTTGGTGATCGATCCGGACTTCTGGCGCGGCCGGCGGGTCTTTTTGACCGGCCATACCGGCTTTAAGGGAGCCTGGATGGCGCTGCTGTTGCGCTCCCTGGGAGCTGTGGTCCGCGGTTTCTCGCTGCCACCGGAACATGCGAACGGCATATTTCGCGCAGCTGGCGTCGAAGCCGACCTCAATCACGAGATTGGGGATATCCGCGACCTCGAAGCGTTGAAGGCGTCAATGCAGCGGGCGGAGCCGGAGATCGTGATCCATATGGCTGCGCAAGCCCTGGTCCGCCGGTCATACCTCGATCCGATCGAGACTTATTCAACGAACGTGATGGGGACCGTCAACCTGCTCGAGGCCGTCAGGTTGATGCGCGGGGTAAAGGCGGTTGCGGTTATTACAAGCGACAAATGTTATGAAAATACCGAAAGCGGAAAGCCATTCCGTGAGGGTGACGCGCTCGGCGGATTCGATCCGTACAGCAGCAGCAAAGCGTGCGCGGAGATCGTCGCGGCTGCCTATCGCGGCAGCTTCTTTCACGGCGAGGATGCAGGCCGGATCGCCACCGCCCGCGCAGGCAATGTGATCGGAGGCGGAGATTGGTCGACAGATCGCCTGGTGCCGGACATGATGAAGTCCTTCATGCGGCGGCGAAGCGGTCCATATCCGCAATCCGGATGCCGTCCGGCCCTGGCAGCATGTGATGGATCCGCTGATCGGATATCTGGTGTTGTGTGAGGCGCTATGCGCAGCGCCTCAGTTTGCCGGGAGCTGGAATTTCGGACCCTCCGCCAGCAGCAATATTACGGTTGCTGAAGTCGTCGGTGCGCTTGCCCAAAAATGGGGGCCGGACGCCAAATGGGAAATACGCAAGAAGGACGACCTCCACGAAGCGGCTTTCCTGCAACTTGATTGTTCGAAGGCCATCAGTCGCCTCAGGTGGCGGCCCCTGATAGAATTCGAGGCGACCCTGGCGTTGACGGTCGATTGGTACAGGGCGTTCAGCGAAGGCCGCGATATGCGCAAGTTCACGCTGGGCCAGATCGAAAAAATTGCCAGTGCCGCGCAAGGCGGTTGAGGATTGAACGGAGCATGAATGTGCCGTCCCTGCCGGAAATCACGCGATGCGAGGTATGCGACAATACGCATCTCCGCAGTGTCGTCGATCTCGGCAATCATCCGATGTGCGACGATCTGGTGCCCGTGGGGGATACCCGGATCTGTAGGGAGTATCCGATCGAAATCCTGTTTTGCGAGGTTTGCCGCACCGCCCATCAGCGATTTCAGATTCCGAAACACGAATTGTTCCCATCCTCTTATCATTACCGATCGCGTCACACCGCCGATGTTCTCAACGGCATGAAAGCACTGGTTGAGGTGTGCGAGGCGACGCTCGGCGGCCTTTCCGCGAAGGTCGTTCTGGATGTCGGATGCAACGACGGCAGCTTGCTTTCATTTTTCGCGGAAAGAGGCGCCAGCACGGTCGGCATCGAGCCAACCGGCGCGGCAAAGGACGCGTGTGGGCGCGGGCACCGGGTGATCAACGATTTTTTTACCGAGGAAACGGCCAACAAGGTTTTACTTGAATTTGGATCACCCGACGTCATTACGTTCACCAACGTATTCGCCCACATCGAAGACCTGAAAGCTGTGTTGCGGGCGCTAAAGGCGGTCGCCGGCCGCAACACCCTCATCGTCATCGAAAATCATTATCTCGGCGCGATCATCGACAAATTCCAGTTCGATACGTTCTATCATGAGCATCCCCGGACCTATAGCCTGACGTCGTTCGTGCACATTGCCCGGTCGCTCGACATGAAAATCGTGCACGCGGAATTTCCCGCACGCTATGGCGGAAACATCCGCGTCTTCCTCAGTGCCGAACTCGATGACAGCGAAGCTCAGCAGACGATTTCGAGCATCGACGCCAGAGAGCGGAACTTCGGAGCGGGCCTGGATGAATTGGCAGTGCGAATTCCGGTGTGGCGCGATGCCAAGCTCGCCCGGATCAATGGCGATGTTGCAAAGCAAGGCCCGCTCGCGGCGAAGGCGTTTCCCGGACGCGCGGCGATCCCGATCAAGATGCTGGGGCTGTCGAACGACCACATTTCCGCCTGCTACGAGAAGCCTTCGTCGGCAAAGGTCGGACACTACGTGCCGGGATCCAGGATTCCGATTCTCTCGGACGACGCGTTGTCGTTTGAAACGATTGGCGATGGGCCGCTGTTGAACCTTGCCTGGCATATTTCGAGCGAGATCAGGACCTACATGCGAGGCCGCGGTTACCAGGGAGAATTTCTCGACATCATCTCGCCCGACGACTTTGCGGGATCGCCGTGAAGTTCGCGGTACTGGGCTCAGGGTTTGGTCTGTACGGTTACGTGCCCGCCCTGATCTCCGGCTGCAATCAACAGGTCTATCTGCCGGAGCGTTACCGGGCCCGCTTGAGGGAGCGGATTGACGTCCGGTCTTTCGAAGATGTTGTTCAATGGCGCGCCGACGATACCGCCGTTCTGGAAGAAGTCGATGCCGTCGTGATCTCGCGCCGGCCTCGAGATCAGGAGCAGTTGATCCGCCGTTATGTGGATGCTCCCAATATCCGGGCCTTTGTTCTGGAAAAGCCGCTCGGCACGACACCAGGCTCCGCGTTGGAAGCGTTAGACACTCTTGAGGCGGCCGGAAAATCCTGCCGCATCGCCTATGTCTTCCGCTATTTGCCCTGGGCTGCGTTACTGAAGCAGACGTTGAAAGGACCTGAGAGACCGGGCTCCATAAGGATCATTTGGCGTTTTCAGGCCCATCACTACGCGCATGCACTGCAGAACTGGAAACGCGACGTTTCCGAAGGTGGCGGCGCATTGCGTTTTTTCGGAATTCAGTTGATCGGCCTTCTCGCGGAGATCGGCTATCGGAACGTCATCAGCGCGCAATGCGCAAGCAGTCGGCGGAACGAGTGCGAGATGTGGTCGGCCGAGTTTGGCGGGCAAGGGTTGCCGAATTGCCGGGTGGATGTCGAAACCAATGCAACTGCAAGGCAGTTCTCGATCGAAGTCGATGAATCGCGGGCCGACGCCGTGCGTATAGTCGATCTCGAAGAGCCATTTCAGCAGTGCGCGCAGATCGGCGGTCTCGACCGCCGGGTTGCCGCTCTCTCTGAACTTTGTCGCGAATTGATCGACGGCCGTGTTACCACTTATGGGTGGTACCGCGAGTCTCTTGCGCTTTGGGACCAATGCGAACGCCACTTCGGCGAGGCAGACGGGATGTGGACGCCACGATGACGGGTACCCGAAAGAAGATTTCGATCGTCACGCCGTGTTTCAACGAGGAGGCGGGTATTGCCGAATGCGTCGCTGCAGTTGCGGATATCTTCCGGAACGAGCTGTCTGACTACGATCTGGAGCACATTTTTTGCGACAACGCGTCGACCGATCGGACCTTGTCGATCCTCAAGAAACTCGCGCACGCAAACCGTTCGATCAAGATCATCGTGAATTCGCGCAATTTTGGCATCCTGAAGAACACCTATAACGGTGTCCTGCACGCGACCGGCGATGCGGTTGTTCTGTTTCTCCCGGCTGACCTGCAGGATCCGCCGGCATTGATCCCCCAGTTCGTCAGGCTTTGGGAGCAGGGGTACGAGATTGTCTATGGGCTTCGCTCGGAACGAGACGAGGACTTTCTGGTCCGCAGTGCGCGGAAACTTTACTACCGTCTGCTCAGCAAGGTGACCTACGTCCAGTACCCGCCCGACGCCGGCGATTTCCAGCTCGTCGACCGGAAAGTTCACGACGCCATGCGCCGCATCGACGATGCCCAGCCATTCATGAGAATGATGTCGTTCGAATCCGGGTTCCGCTCGATCGGCGTGAAATACAGATGGTTGGCCAGGAAGCACGGCAAATCGCATAACCGCTGGAGCCACATGTTCGAGCAGGGGCTTAACGGCATCATCAGTTTTAGCGGCGCGCCGGTTCGGGTGGCGCTTATCGCCGGCTTCCTGATTTCCCTGTTGAGTATCCTTTATGCCATCGGCGTCGTCGTTTTTGCGCTGCTCGGCCGGATACATTCCCCGGCCGGCATTCCGACACTGATTGCAGCTCTGTTCTTTTTTGGCGGAGTGCAACTATTTTTCGTCGGCATTCTGGGTGAGTACATCCTTGCGATCTATAATCAGGTTCGCAGGAAGCCGCTTGTCGTCGAGCGAGAGCTGATCAATTTCGACGATCCGACCCAGGACGTTCCGACTGACAAACCCTGAATTCGGCCATCGCGAACGGGCCATGCTGCGCGCCCGTCGGCGCGTTCCGCCGGCCAAAATTGACAGAACTCCGCTGTTGTGGCCGTGGAGACCCTGCTACCTACTTTAGTTCCGCCACCGTGGCGCGATTTACGGTGCGGTTTTGCTTGCCGCGCGCGCGGGCACAGTTAGAATGCCCCGAAGGCAGAGCAATAAGTCTATCAATTGGAGAGAAACGACATGATAAAAACATCCAAATCGCCTGTTTTTTGGTCATTGCGGACACTTCTTGGAGCAACCGCTCTCGGCCTGCTAGCGACTTCCGGCCAGGCTTTGGCCGCGGATCCCATCAAGATCGGCGTCATCGCGGAGGCCCAGGCCATCGCAGGAGCGTCGATCCCGCAGGCCGCCCAGATGGCCGCCGATGAAATCAACGCCAAGGGCGGCGTCGACGGACGCAAGATCGAAATCATCACCTACGACAATCACTCCTCCTCGGCGGATTCGGTTCGCGCATTCCAGCGCGCGGTCAACGAGGACAAGGTCAACATCGTCATCGCCAGCTACATCAGCGAAGTCGTGCTGGCGCTGGAACCCTGGGCCTCGCGGCTGAAGACGCCGTTCGTTACGCCGGGTGCAGCGTCCAACGAGATCAGCAAGAGCGTGCACAACGACTATGAGAAGAACAAATATACCTTCCACGGCTATCTGACCTCCGCCGCACTTGCGCTGTCGGTCTGCGACGCCGCCAAGGAATTGCTGGTCGAGCAGAAGCACATGAAGACGGCTGTCATCATGAGCGAGGATGCCGCCTGGACCACGCCGCTCGATGTCGGTTACGAGGAATGCCTGCCCAAGATCGGGTTGAAGGTGCTCGATCACATCCGCTTCTCGCCCGATACCACGGACTTCACGCCGATCTTCAACAAGATCGAAGGTGCCAAGCCGGACGTGATCATCACCGGTATTTCGCATGTCGGCGTGCAACCGACGGTGCAGTGGAAGAACCAGCAGGTTCCGATCCCGATGCTTGGGATCAGCTCGCAGGCCACCAACTCGACGTTCGGTGCGGATACCAATGGGGCCGCCGAAGGCGTGCTCTATCAGGGCGTGTCCGGTCCGGATGTCCCGGTGACTCCGAAGAGCCTTCCCTTCACGCAGGGCTTCAAGGCGAAGTTCGGCAACTTCCCGTCCTATGCCGGCTATACCTCATATGACGAGGTCTACTATATCGCCGATGCCGTGAAGCGTGCCGGTTCGACCGACGCGGACAAGCTGGTCGAAGCGCTGGAAAAAACCGATTGGGAAGGCACCATCGGCCGTATCCAGTTCTACGGCAAGGAAGACCAGTTCACCCATTCGATCAAATACGGCAAAGGGCTGATCACCGGCTTGATGCTGCAGTGGCAGGATGGCAAGCAGGTCGCCGTCTGGCCCAAGGAAGTCGCCAAGGGCCAGTTGAAGTTCCCAAGCTTCATCAAGGTCACATCGAACTGAAGTCCTAATGATCATGCTCCCGGGCCCGCCCGGGAGCATTTTTACATATCCGGTTTTATAGGGATGCAGTTTCCAAGGAGTGAGGCAGCGGTGCTGCCGCGGCTAATATAAATGCTTGCCTTCCAGATCCTGATCGACGGCTTTGCCATCAGTGCGTTGTACGCTCTGGGTGCAACCGGCTTCACCCTGATCTTCGGCGTTTCCGGCGTGCTCAATCTGTCGCATGGCGCCATCATGGTGCTGGCTGCGGTGGCGGCGTGGGCTGCCGCGAGCGTGCTGCATATGGACACCTATAGCGGCGCGCTGGTCGGCGTGGCGGTCGCGCTGGTGGCAGCGCTCGTCACCTATTACGTGGTGGTGCAGCCGCTGCAGAAATCGACCCGGATTCCCAACGAGGAAAAGGAGATCTTTGTCCTCACCGGCACGCTGCTGTGGGGAATCATGATCCAGGAACTGATCGCGTATTTTTTCACCAACAACGCCAAGACCGTGCTGCCGATCGTCGAGGGCGTTATCGACATCTTTGGCGTGCGCACCCCGAAGAACGAAATCTTCACCGCCGTGGTCTGCTGCGTGGTGATCGGCCTGCTTTGGCTATTGGTGAACCGCACCCGCACCGGCAAGGCGGTGCTGGCGGCGTCGATGAACCCGCGCGGTGTCACCCTGCTCGGACTTGAACTGACGAACATCTATATCGTGGTCTGGGCGATCTACGGCATTCTGGCCGGCATCGCCGGCGTGCTGCTCGGGATGTTCCTCGGCGTCAGCTCTTACAGCGTCGGGCCGCTGACCGCGAGCGCGTTCTCGATCGTGGTGCTGGGTGGCCTCGGCAGCGTATCCGGCTCGCTGATCGCAGCCTTCGTGGTCGGCTATCTCGAAACCCTCACCGCCTATCTGGTCTCGCCGGCGTACCGCACCATTCCGGCGCTGCTGCTGCTGGTCATCGTGATGTATATCCGGCCGCAGGGCCTGCTCGGGAGACGATGAGCATGGGCACGTTCTTTACATCGCGGCTGTTTTTGATTTCGCTGGCAGTGGTCGTCGTTGCCGCGACGCTGCCGCTTTATGTCTCCGGCTATATTCTCGGCGTTCTCACCGTGGCCTATTATTTCGGCGTATTCGCAATGGCCTGGGATCTGCTGTTCGGGTTTGCCGGCGAAGTGAATTTCGGTCCGACCTTTCTGATCGGCGTCGGCGCCTACACCGCCGGGATTCTCAACAACCAGTATGGCTGGTCGGTGTATCTGTGCATCGTCCTCGGCGCGATAGCGTCGGTGATCGCAGGATTCGTGCTGGCGTTGCCGGCCTTGCGCGTGCGCGGCCCGTATTTCGGGCTGACCACGCTGGTTGCCGTGCTGATGCTGCAGAATTTCATTGTGGTGTTTGCCGGGCTGACCGGTGGCGAGATCGGCCTGACCATCCCCGACGTCATCACGATCGACGCCGGCGCAAATTACTGGATCGCGCTCGGCTTCATGACGGTCAGCGCCATCATCCTTTACGGCCTTTCGCAGTCGCCGGTCGGTCTGGTGTTGCAGGCCAGCGGACAGGATCCCGTTCAAGCCGGCGCCCTCGGATTCAACATCGTCAAGCACAAGCTCGCGGCTTTCGTGGTGAGCGCCTTTTTCTCCGGTCTCTCCGGCGCGCTGCTGGTGTTCTATTTCGGCACCGCTTCTGTCGGCACGGTCGTCGACATCGCCGTCGGCGTGAACGTCATCGTTGCCGCGGTGCTCGGTGGCCGGCGCACGGTGCTCGGCGCGGCGCTCGGCGCGATCTTCCTGATCGTGGCCAGTGAATTCCTGCGGCCAACCGGAGAACTGGCGACGTTCATCGTCTCGGCCGTCGCCCTGCTGGTGGTTCTGTTCTTCCCCGGCGGCTTTCTCGGCGCGGCCCTGTCGAATGAGGCTCGCCAGTGACGGACGCGACCGCCAACCACGCTTCCGTCCTCCAGGTCCGCGGCCTGACCAAGCGCTTCGGCGGCCTGACCGCTGTGAAGAACCTCAGTCTCGAACTGCGCACTGGTGAAATCTTCGGCCTGATCGGCCCGAACGGTTCCGGCAAGTCGACCGCGATGAAGGCGATCATGGGGATCGAACGCCCGACGGCGGGCGAGGTCATTTTCCTGGGCGAAAATATCGCGAGCCTGCCGGCGCACAAGATCGCGCGGAAAGGTTTCGGCATGGTATTTCAGCATTCGCGTCCGCTGAACCGGCAGACCGTGCTTGAGAACATCATGGTCGCGTTGCTGCCCGACAGCCTGTTCATGTTGTTCGCGGACAAGGCGCTGACCGAACGCGCCAAGTGGATCGCCAACCGCGTCGGTCTGGGTGCTGTGATGGATCGGCGTCCGCCGACATTGCCGTTCGCGGATTTGCGCCGGCTTGAACTCGCCAAGGCCATCGCCCGGGATCCCAAGGTGGTGCTGGTCGACGAACCCTTCGCCGGGCTGACGCTGGGCGAAGTCGGCATCTTTTCTGAATTGATCCGTAGCTTTCGCGACGAGGGGCGCGCCGTGCTGCTGGTCGACCATAACGTCAAAAGCGTCGCCGCCTTGGTCGATCGCGTGCTTGCGATGTATCTCGGCGAGGAAATCATCACCGGCCGCGCCGATGAGGTGATGCGCAACGAGACCGTGCGGCGGGTCTATCTCGGCGGCGCGATCGAGACCTCGGCGCGTCCGGAAACCAGCTTCAAGGACAAGGTGCCGTTGCTGCAGGTCGAGAACGTCAGCGTCCACTACGGCAAGGCGCAGGCGCTGGAAAACGTCTCGATTCACGTGCACCAGGGCGAGTTCGTCTCCGTCGTTGGTCTTAACGGCGCCGGCAAGACCACGCTGTTCAACACGATCTCGGGTTTCCTGCCTTACAGCGGAGAAATCGTTCGCGACGGCGAGAAACTGCGCGGCACCAGCCCGGCGCGTATCGCCCGAAGCGGCATCGTGCAATGCCCGGAGTCGCGGGAACTGTTTGGCGAGATGAGCGTGCGCGAAAATCTCGATCTTGGCGGGCAGCACCTGTCGGCTGAGGACAAGGACAAGCAGTTGGCCTGGCTGTTCGAACTGTTTCCGATCCTGAAGGATCGTCAAAGCCAGATCGCGCAGACGCTGTCCGGCGGCGAACAGCAGATGCTGGCCATCGGCCGCGCACTGATGATGCAGCCGAAAATCCTGATCCTCGACGAACCGACGCTCGGGCTGGCGCCGGTTATTCTCGAGCAGTTGTCGAAGGCGCTGGAAAAATTGCGCCAGACCACGCCCATCACGGTTTTGCTGGGCGAGCAGAACGTCACCTTCGCGCTTCCGCATGCCGACCGGGTATACGTGCTGGAACATGCGCGGATCGTCTGGGAAGGCGATCCCGGCCGCTTCGCCGCGGAAGCTGGTGAGGGCTATCTCTGAAAGCGGTGAGGTTTGGCCGTTCGTAGTTCCCCATTTGTGGCGACGCCAGCGAAACCAGCACCTGCTATCGTGAGGTGTCGCGACTGGGTCCGCCGGCGGTCTCGTTGCGCTTGACTTCGGGAAACAGCCACATTGCGAAAATCATGAAGAAGCCAAGGAATGCGACGACATACTGGACACGGTCGTGACCGGCGGCATGCTGGAAATAAACGGCAATGGCGGCGACCAGAACCACGACAAACGAAAGCGCTAGCTTGATTTTTACGGGCATCGCCTAATCTCCCAACAGATTCACGACAGGCCCGCCCATGACGGGCCGGCGATTTTTGCCAGAGCGGCAAGAGCCAGCGCCTGAACGCCGACCAGCACGAGAAGCCCGGCGCTCCCGTCACGCAGTGGCGACGGCCAGATCTCGAAAAGTCCGGGTACGAACAATATAATGAGCCCGGCCACCACGATCAGCGTGCTCCACCGGAGCTCCGCATAGCCATAGAAACAGGTACCCGCCAGAAGCGCTGTCAATAAAACGGCGTTGCCGGCGACCAGCAATGTCGCCGATCCCGATTTGGCCGCGTGAGGGCGCGCGCTAAGCGGGAACATGCCGGCAACAACCAGCAACGCGATCGTGCAAATGGTCGCAAACGCCGCAAACCAGAGCAGCGAAATCCAGTTTGGCTCGATGGCGGCCATGATGACGTCCCTCGATCCGGTTACGCGACCGGCGATCGTGGCCTGTTATTCGGCCGGCGTGGCAAATCCGTTCGGTTGCCCCGCCACGCCCGGCATCGGCGTACGCGAGGTCTTGCGCATGTTGGTTTTGACGAAGCGGGTATCGTAGCCGTTCAGGAGATGGCCGATCAGGCCGCGGTCGAGGTCGGAAGTCCCGAACAGCCAATCCATCACGGGGAATGTGAGGTTCATGTTCCGCTCCATCATGATGGACTGGTTATGATGGGCGGTGTGATGGCGGCGGAGGGTGTTGACGAACGGCGTGTAGCGCACGAACCAGTTTTCATCGACGTGGCAGCAGAAATGCATGAACTCGTAGATCAGGTACATCGACGTCGTGGTCGAGATCAGCAGCCAGCCGACATTCGGTGAGATCAGCCAGCCGAAAATCAGCGCCGGCGGGATCGACATCATCGTGAACGTCACCAGCGCGTAGGGCGGAAAGAAGGTCACGCGCCAGTCGTGGTGATCGGCAAAGCGCATCTCGCGTTCGGTGAAGAACTGATGGTGCATCAGCGTATGCCGGTTGTAGATCGCGCGGAACGCCTTGATCTGCGACGGGCGGTGCATCACGAAGCGGTGAATCCACCATTCGAAGAAATTCGCCGCGAGGAAGGTCACGGGGACGATGGCCAGTTCCCACCAGCGCACATGGCTGACATTGGCGAAATACACCGACAACGCCGTGAATCCGATCACATAGATGACAAAGATATGAAGCCAGCCATTGTACCAGCCGGCGATACGGTGACGATACGTCGCCCGGTAGGTCCGCTGCCGCTCCGTCATGGGGCTCGAGGACAGTTCCATCACACCGTCTCCATTATTTATCGGTTGCGGAACTGATATATCACCAATCTATTAGTCCGGCAACGGGGTCTCTGCCTGGTGTCCACCGGCAATTCCGGAAAAAACCGCTTGATGCCAACTCTGTGATATATTTATGGTATGGCGACGCGCGCACCAAAGAGGCGCTGGTAACGGGAGGGTTTCATGAAGTTCACGCGTCGTGATTTTTCCAGGCTCGCCGGTACGGGCGTCCTTGCCGCTGCGGCGCCCCGGATGTTTTCGCCGGCCATCGCCCAGAATGCGCCGCTCAAGATCGGCGTGATCGCGCCCCGTTCGGGTGCGGCCGGCACCGCCGGCGAATGCGGCATCCGCGCGGTGCAATGGGCCTCGGAGCGCATGAACAAGGATGGCGGCATCGGCGGCCGCAAGATGGAACTGGTGTTCGAGGAGGAGACCGCGCCGAAGGATACCATCGAGCGTTTTCGCCGCCTGATCCTGCAGGAAAAGGTCGAGAGCGTGCATGGACTGATTTCGACCGGGGTGAGCCTCGGTGTCGCGCCGGTGGCGGAAGAAGAGCAGGCGTTGCTGGTGATGTGGGACGGCACCACCCAGGACGGCGTCAAGGAGACGATGCCGAAATCGAATTATGTGTTTCGTTCGACCGACAATGAATGCGAAGCGGTGATGGGATCGCTGCTCGCCATCAAATATTTCAAAGGCAAATTCAAGCGGGTCGCCGGCATCAATCCGGATTATTCCTACGGCCGCAACAATTGGGAAGCCTTCAGGCAAATTCTGGCGCGCTACGGCGTCGAAGCCGAGTTCGTCGCCGAACAATGGCCGAAGGTCGGGACCATGGATCTGACGTCGCATATCGCCGCGCTCAACGCCGCCAAGCCCGATCTGATCTTTTCCTCGATGCTGTTTGCCGACCTGCCGGTCTTCATGAAGCAGGGTCACGCGTCGGGACTGTTCAACGGCGTCAAGCTGGTGCTGCCGGCCGCGGGCTGGCAAATCAACGAGCTCAAGAAGGAGTTCATGCCGGAAGGCATTATCTTCGGGCACAACACGCTGTATTTCGATCACCCGCAGGCATCGCCGCTGCAGAAGGCGTTCGTCGCCGATTACATCGAGCGCTACAAGGAAGTGCCGCATTGGGAGGCGGACCGGGCCTATTTCGCGCTCGCCACCTACAAGGCCGGCGTCGAAGCCGCGCAAAAAGCCGCCGGCAAGTGGCCGACGCCGGATCAGGTGGCACAGGCGATGCCGGGCCTCGAGGTCGAAAGTCTCGGCGGCAAGGGCCGTTTCCGAAAGGACAAGATCGCCGAGCAGGTGTTCTATCAGGGGCCATCCACCAACAGCAATAAATACGACTTTCCGACGCTGGCCTCGATCGACACCTTCCAGGCCGAACAGTTGCAAAAGCCGCCCGGCGCGGACTTCTGGGACTGGATCAAGACCGCCAAAATGCCGGTCTAGGCATGACCGAGCTTGTGGATGTCGTCCTCGGCGGCATATTCCACGCTGCGGTTCTGTTTCTGGTGGCGGCCGGCCTGCAACTCGTGTTCGGGGTGCAGAAGATCGTCAATCTCGCCTGCGGATCGTTCTACGCGCTCGGCGCGTATTTCGGCATCACGGCGGTCGGCATTGCGATCAAGCTCGGCATGCCGCCGCTTCTGTTCTTTCCCGTCCTGATCTTCGCCGGCCTTGCCATCGGCCTCGTCGGGCTTCCGATCGAGCGCGTGCTGCGCACGATCTATCGCCGCGACGAGAGCTATCAGCTCCTGATCACCTTCGGCTTCCTCCTGATGTTTCAGGATGCCTTCCGCTATCTATGGGGAACGACGCCGCGGACCGTGGACAACGTCTATCTCGCTTACGGCACCGCGCACATCATGGGCGTTCAGGTGCCGACCTATAATCTGCTGGTGATCGCGGCGAGCCTCGCAATCGCGCTCGGCCTCGGCCTCTTTCTCGAACGAACCAGGATCGGGCGTATCGTGCGCGCCACCGCCGAAAATCGCGAGATGGCGGAGGGTCTTGGCGTCAATGCCTCGAAGATCTTCGCGCTGGTCTTTACGGTCGGCTGCATGCTGGGCACTGTCGGTGGTGCGCTGGTGGTGCCGTCGAGTGCGGCATCGCTCGACATGGCGGTGGACCTTGTGGTGGAAGCCTTCGCCGTGGTGGTGATCGGCGGGCTCGGCAGCATGCGCGGTGCACTGGCCGGCGCACTGGTCGTCGGATTGATGCGCGCGGCTGCGATTTCATTGATGCCGGAGATGGAAATGCTGTCGGTGTACTTTGTCGTCGTTGCCGTGCTTATTTTCAAGCCGACCGGCCTGTTCGGGAAGGCCAACGCGTGAGCCGTACCTCGATCGGCATTTCCACTCCGGCGACCGCGCAGCGCACGCCGACGCGGCCGACCGGATTGTGGATGTTGCTGGGGCTGCTGGGGATCATGGCGCTGTTGCCGCTGGTGGCCTCGCCCTATGCGCTGCTTCTGATGCTGCCTTTCATCGCCTACGGCATCGCACTTCTCGGATTCAACCTGCTGTTCGGCACCACCGGCCTGTTGTCGTTCGGACACGCGCTGTTCCTGGGCATCGGCGCCTATGCGGCGGCGGTCCTGACCTCCAAATTCGGCGTGCTGAGCTTTGAGTTGCTGCTGGTCACGGCGGCGCTGGCGTCCGCCGTCATTGCGCTCGTGGTCGGCGCATTGTGCGTCCGCTACACCAGGATATTCTTTGGCATGCTGACGCTGGCGTTTGGCATGCTGTTTCATTCCTTTCTGTTCAAGTTTTATGGCGTCACCGGCGGCGATCAGGGCATGCGCGTGTTGCGGCCGCTATTGCTCGGGATGGAGTGGCGCGGCGGCAAGACCGCGTTTCTCACCGGACCATTTTACTACTATGCGCTGGCGTTGTTCGCGCTGCTGGGACTGGCGATGTGGCGCATCACCCAGTCGCCGTTCGGTCTGCATTTGCGGGCGATACGCGAGAACGCCGGCAAAGCCGCCTATGTCGGCGTCGAGGTTTTTCGCATGCGGCTGGCTGCCTTCGTGATCTCGGGGGTTTATGGCGGCGTCGGTGGTGTGATCCTGGCGGTCACGACGGGACTCGCGGATCCGGAACTGGCCTATTGGACCCATTCGGGCAATCTGGTGTTCATGGCCGTGCTTGGGGGCAGCGGAACCTTTGCCGGCCCTGCCATCGGCGCGCTGGCATTCGTGGTGCTGCAGGATTTCGTGATGTCGGTGACGCAATACTGGCGCTTTGTGATGGGCGGCACGCTGGTGCTGCTCGTCGTGTTCCTGCCGCAGGGTCTGTCGGGCGCCATCGAACTTTTCTCCGTCAGGCGCAAGGAAAGGCCGTCGCATGCAGCCTGACCGCGCGCCTGCGCTGGAAGTGACGCCGCTGTTCGAGACGATCCATGTCTCGAAAGCCTACGGTGCCTACATGGCGCTGCGCGATGTTTCTTTTCGGGTCAGCGACGGCGAATTTGTCTCGATCGTCGGGCCCAATGGCGCCGGCAAGACCACGCTGGTCAATGTCGTCACCGGCCTTCTGAAACCGACGCTTGGCAAAGTCAGGTTCCTCGGGACCGATATCGCCGGCGTCGGACCGGTCGAACTGGCGCGGCGCGGCATGTCGCGCTCGTTTCAACTGGTGAATATCTTTCCCGCGCTGACGGTGCGGGAGACGCTCGCGGTTGCTGTGGCGTCCCGGCTCCGGCGCGTCAGTAACCCATTTCGCTCGCTGAGGCGCGATGACGTTCTTCAGGCCGAAGCCGAACGAATTGCGGAAGTATTGGGCTTGCGCGCCAGACTCGATATCGTTGCTTCGACCCTGTCGCAGGGCGAAAAGAAGCTGCTCGATATCGCCAGTGCCTTCGCGCTCAATCCGACCGTGATCCTGCTGGACGAGCCCACCAGCGGCGTCTCGACCGGCGACAAGCATGCGATCATGGAGGTGCTGGTGACGGCGGCGAAAGCTGCCGGCGTGCGCGCCATCGTTCAGGTCGAGCACGACATGGACCTGGTCGAGCGCTATTCGCACCGGATCGTTGCGTTGCAGGAGGGCGCCGTGCTGGCCGACATGGCGCCGGAGGCCTTCTTTGCCGATCCCGCCATGATCTCGGCGGTGGTCGGAACGCGTCCGAAAACGATGAGGACGCCGTGATGCTTAGTCTGTCGAATCTCAAGGTCGATATCGAGGGCAGCCACATCCTCAATGGGATCAGCCTGTCGGTCGCGGCGGGCGAACTGGTCTGTCTGGTCGGTCGCAACGGTGCCGGCAAGACCACGACGTTTCGCAGCATCATGGGCTATCGCCGCGCGCAGTCGGGCAGCATCAGCTTCGACGGAGATCGATTTGACGGAACTGCCGACCTGGCAGATCGCGCAGCGCGGCATCGGTTTCTCGCCGGAGGAATCGGAAGTCTATGCCGGCTTGACCGTGGCCGAGAATATCGAACTGTCGACCTGGACCCGGCCGTCGGGCCGTCCGGCCGGTACGCGGATCGAAGAAGCCTATACGGTGTTTCCGAAACTACGGCAGTATCTGGCGCGGGGCGGCGCGCAATTGTCCGGCGGTGAACGCAAGATGGTGTCGATCGCAAGAGCGCTGACGCTTGATCCAAAGCTGTTGCTGCTCGACGAGCCGTTCGAAGGTCTGTCGCCCGCCATCATTCCCCTGATCGCGGAGGGCGTAAGCTCGATCCGCGCGATGGGCAAGGGCATCCTGATCGCCGAATCCAATGTGCATCACATACCGGATTACGTCGACCGGATTTACGTATTGGAGCGTGGCGAAGTGATGTTTTCAGGTACATTGGCGGAAGCCTACCGGGATCGTGATGTGATGCGCGTGATCGCGGGTCAGGTCGATGTCGTTTCCTGACGAAAGACCCAACGCTGCAAGACAGGAGTGCTGCATGAAACGCTATGTGGGAGACCGGACTATCGACGGTGTCAAGGTGACGGTCGATGGCGCGCCGCTTGATCCCTGCACCAATGTCACGGAATTCACCAAGAATGGCTTCGAATGGAGTTATGAGGGGCCGGAGCCCCGCCAGCTCGCGCTCGCGCTCCTGGTCGATCACCTCGGCGACAAGGAAAAAGCCAAAACTCTGGTTGAACCTGTGATGCGGGCTGTCGTCGCCAATTTCGGCAACGAGTGGGAAATGACCTCGGCCGATCTCGACCAGGCGCTGGATGCACTTTCCGGCAAGGCTGTGGCTTGAATGTCGCTCCAGTATCGAGCCGCGGTACTGCATGCGGCGCAGACGCCAATGTCGATCGAAACCGTCACGGCCGCGGCGTTAAAACCCACGGACGTACTGGTGCGAATGCGCGCTGCGGGACTGTGCCATACCGACCTGGAGGTGATCGAAGGATCGTTGCGTTACCCGATGCCGATTGTGCTGGGGCACGAGGCCGCCGGCGTCGTCGAACAGGTCGGTTCCGCCGCACGCGGCGTCAGGGCCGGCGACCATGTCGTGCTGTCGTGGAATCCGCATTGCGGGCATTGCTTCTATTGCGATCGCGATACGCCGATCCTGTGCGAGGAATATCTCGGCAAGGGACCGAAAGCCGTTCCGTTCGATGGCGAAGTCCGCACTACGCTGGCGGACGGCCGCAACGTGCAGCAGTTGATGTTCCTGGGCTCGTTCGGCGAGTACTGCATCGTCGCCGATCAGCAGGCGATTCCCGTTCCCAGGGAAATGCCGTTCGATCGTGCCTGCCTGATCGGTTGCGGCGTCATGACCGGGGTTGGGGCCGCGCTCAATCTCGGCGCCATCGCGCATGGCGACAGCGTCATGGTGATCGGTTGCGGCGCGGTTGGATTGGCGGCCGTGCAGGGCGCGCGGCTGGCAGGCGCAGGAGCGATCATCGCCGTCGATCTCGACCCCGCGAAACTGGCGCTCGCCGCAAAGGTGGGAGCAACCCACGGCGTCGACGCGCGAACCGATGACGTGATCGCTGCCGCGAAACGGGAAACCGGCGGCCGCGGCGTCGACGTCGTGATCGAATCCGCCGGCAGTGCGTCGGCTTTCCGGGCCACCACCGAGGCGGTGCGGCCCGGCGGCCAGGTGATCTGGCTCGGCAAGGTCGACGTCAATAACGATGTGTCGTTCCGCTGGGGTTCGCTGATGCAGGAAAAGCGCATCCGCCGCGTCAGTTACGGCAACACCCGGCCGCGCCGCGATTTTCCGCTGCTGGCGCGGGCCTATCTCGATGGCGAGTTGATGCTGGATGAATTGATCACACGCCGTATCGCGCTGGAGGACATCAATGACGGTTTTACGGCATTGAAGCGTGGCGAAGCCATTCGCAGCGTCATCACTTTCGATTGAGGTGGTTCAGGTATCGAGCGTCTTGCGCGCGAAATCCTCGATATAGTCGATCAACCGGTCCGACGCGGTCGCAGCAGCCTTGACCTTTTTCTGCGCAATCGCTTCGGCGACCGCGGCATGGAGCTTGGCGGCGAGCGGCAGGTCCGCGACTTCCTGATAATGCTGATACCAGAACCGGCGCGACAGCGCGTTCATCAACCCCATCGAGCGCCGCGCGAATTCGTTTCGCGCCGCGGTCGCGACCAGAATGTTGAAACGCTGGTCGAGCCGCATGAAGGTGATATCGTCGGCCTTGGTGGCGGTCCCGAGCATGGCCTCCGCCAGTTCACCAAATTCCTGACGTTCCTCGGGCGTGGCCCGTTCAGCCGCGAGGCTCGCCATCAGGCGCTCCAGTTCGCGCCGCACTTCGAGTAGCCGCAGTTGAAGCCGCAGGTTGATCTCCGAGACCATGATGCCGCGCCGGGGCATGATCACGACAAGGCCGTCGCGGGCCAGGCGTTGCAGCGCTTCCCGGATCGGAGTCCTCCCGATCTTCAGGCGCACCGCCAGGGTCTGCTCGGATAAAATCGTTCCCGGCGACAATTGCAGTGTGACGATCATCTCTTCGAGTTCGCGGTAGGCGCGATCGGTGAGCGTGCCATCGTCAACCTCGGTTGCACGCGCCCGGCGTTTCGGCGGCGATTTCGGCTTCAAATCGTGTCTCGCAAAGGTCGGCTGAATGGCCCGCCGAAAGGAATCTTCGGACTGATCCCAAACGTATATTGGACATATATCAGGAAGCAAGACGTCGTTAGGCGGAAACGAGGGACGCATCGAGGCGTCCTATGCCCGGCCCAGGCGTCGCTGTTTCCAAGGATATCCGTTGGCAGAGCGCTAGCTGTGGCCGGACTTTTCCACGACCTTGCGCCAGCGTTCGGTCTCGGTAGCGAGCATCGCGCCGAATTGCGTGGCGTTACCGGAAATGGGAATGGCGCCCAGCTTGCCGATCTGCTCCTTGATGGCGGGATCCGCCAGGGCGGCGTTGATTTCCTTGTTGAGGAGGTCGATGATTTCCTTCGGCGTGTCGCGCGGCGCGCCGACGCCATAGAAGGAACTTGTCTCATATCCCGGCAGCGTATCGCTGATCGGCGGCACGTCGGGCATGGTTCCGGAACGGTCGTGCGTTGTGACCCCGAGCGCGCGAAGCTTTCCGGTTCGGACAAATTCGAACGACGACGTGACGTTGTCGAACATGCCCTGGATCTGTCCGGACATCACGTCGGTCAGGCCCGGCGCCGATCCGCGATAGGGCACGTGGGTGAATTCGACCCCGGCCATGGCCTTGAACAACTCTCCGGACAGATGCAGCGATGTCCCCACGCCCGACGAGGCGATGCTGAGTTTGCCTGGATTGGCCTTGGCGTAGGCGATGAAGTCCGCGACGTTGTGGACGGGCAGGTCGTTGTTGACCACCAGCACCAGCGGGATGCGAGCGACGCCCGCGACCGGCGCAATATCTCTTGCGAAGTTATAGGGAAGCGATGGGTCGAACGATGCGTTGATGGCATTGGCCGTGCTGGTCAGCAGCAAGGTATATCCGTCCGGCGGCGAGTTGATGACGCTCTGGGTGCCGATGTTGCTGCCGGCGCCCGGCTTGTTCTCCACGACGAAGGGCTGGCCCAGCCGCTCCGACAGGCGTTGGCAAATCAAACGCGAAAGTACATCGGTCGCGCCGCCCGCGGCATAGGGGACGATCCATCGGACCGGACGAGTTGGATAGGAATCAGCGTAAGCTGCCGCAATCCATCCGGCGCCGAGCGACACCGTTGCGATGCCTGCCACTGAGTGAAGGAAAGCTCTTTTGGTGATCATTACGGCCTCTCACATTTGGTGAGGCGGATATCGCAGGAATCCAGGCTAGCCGCACGTTGTTCCCGTCATCGTGGTAAAATTCCGGTACCGCCATTCCGCTCAAGTGCCGCCGATAACGCGTGGGCTGTAGCACACGGCAGTGAGGTACCTTTGTGAAGATCAAAAGTTTGGCAACGCCGCCTTAACTGTGCCGATCAACAGCCTCCCTGATTAACCCCTGGCCGAACGCGGCACGGTATACATTGACGTGGAACCCACAAGCATTCAGCCATGAACACGGATGTCATTGACCAATCGATCGGCGACCGGCGGCCGGGCAAGCCATCCGCCGCCAAAAGCTGGCTGAAAGCGATTGAACTCACGTCCGGCATCGAAACCGAGCCGAACCGGCTGTTTGCCGATATTGTCGAGGAGTGGTCGGAGCGAGAACCGCATCGTCTGAGCCTGATATCGGAAACCGAGAGGTTCAGTTACCGGGTTCTGGCGGAACGGATCAACCGTTACGCCCGCTGGGCGCTGTCGGCAGGAATTAAGAAGGGCGATGCCGTCTGCCTCTTGATGTCGAGCCGGCCGGACTACATCGCGGCGTGGCTCGGTATCACCAGAGTCGGCGGCGTTGCCGCGCTGATCAACACCAGGCTGGTCGGGCCATCGCTGGCTCACTGCATCAACGTTGCCGCCGCCGATCACATCATCCTCGCTGCGGATCTTGCGAATATATTCGAAACCGCGGCGCCACATCTCAGCCGTGCGCCGAAAATCTGGATCCACGGCGACATCACGAACGAAGCCGGCATCGACGCCGTCCTGGATCGATTGGACGGAAGTCCACTGTCGCCAGAAGAGCGACACGGGGTCACCATCGATGATCGCGCGCTGTTGATCTACACCTCTGGCACTACCGGCCTGCCGAAGGCCGCCAGCGTCAGCCACCGGCGTATCCTGAACTGGGGCGGCTGGTTTGCCGGTTTGACAGACGCTTCGCCGGACGACCGGCTGTACGATTGCCTGCCGGTCTATCACAGCGTCGGCGGCATCGTCGCGCCCTGCAGCATGCTGCAGGCGGGAGCGTCGGTGGTGTTGGCAGACAAATTCTCCGCGAGCCATTTCTGGCGCGATGTCGTGCACTGGGATTGCACGCTGTTCCAGTATATCGGCGAGCTTTGCCGGTATCTCCTCAAGGCGCCGCAATCCGAATTTGAAACCAGGCACCGGCTTCGGCTCGCTTGCGGCAATGGCCTGCGCGGCGACATCTGGGAAGCGTTTCAGGCGCGTTTTGCCATTCCGCAAATACTGGAATTCTATGCCGCGACCGAAGGTAATTTCTCGCTGTTCAATGTCGAAGGTAAACCCGGTGCGATCGGCCGGATTCCGCCGCTGTTGGCGCATCGCTTTCCAGCGGCGATTATTCAGCTCGATGCCGAGCTTGGCGTGCCCCTTCGCACCGCGGACGGTCTTTGCATTCCCTGCGTCAACGGCGAAACCGGCGAAGCCATTGGCCGGATCGGCAATGCCAGCGTCGGCGGCGGCCGCTTCGAGGGCTATACCGACGCCAGCGAGACCGAAAAGAAAATCCTGCGCGACGTGCTTGCGCCCGGCGATGCCTGGTTCCGCACCGGCGATCTGATGATGCGCGATGAAAGCGGCTATTTCCATTTCGTCGATCGGGTCGGCGACACGTTTCGCTGGAAGGGCGAAAATGTCGCGGCCTCCGAAGTCAATCAGGCCATCCTGGATTGCCAAGGCGTCATCGATGCCGCAACCTATGGCGTGAAAATTCCCGGTACCGATGGCCGTGCGGGAATGGTTGCGGTGGTGGTCGGCGACGGCTTTGACCTTGGAAAATTCCAGTCCCGTCTCGCGGGCCGGCTACCCGCCTACGCCTTGCCGGTTTTCGTCCGCATTTGTGCAACGCTCGATATCACCGAAACCTTCAAGCAAAAGAAACAGGAACTGGTTCGCGAGGGATTCGATCCCCGCCACATAAAGGAGGCGATGTTTTTCCTCCATGGCGGCGCTTACCACCTCCTCGATGCTATTGCTTATGCGCGCATCGTGGATGGCTCGATCAGGCTATGAGCCGGGCGTTCGTTCACATGCCGTAAATTGCGAGTTCCGTGTCGGTCAGGTCGCCCAGCCGAGGCCGATGCGGACCCCTGAAATATTTGCGGCCGTGCTTCTCGCTGTAGATGCCGGATAATCCCGCCATCGGTCCGTTCGCGTCGACGATGACGACCGGCTTTCCGCGGCGGAGCAAATAGCGTCCGATCGCGCCGGCGCAACGAGCGTAATCGGAAATGCTGCGGCAATAACCAAGCTGCAAAGCGGGCACGGGAATGACGCCGCGGCGCTTTCGCAGATGGAAGAAAATGAAGGGAAGCGCCTCGTCGGCGCTATGGCATACCAGGCTGAGAGCGCCATACCCGGCATGGCGTTTCAGCATCTCGAGATCCGCAGCCTGTAAACCCGCAACGGATGACGTATCCGCCGCCACCGCCTCGATTGTCATGCCACGTCCGCTTTGCGACAGCGCCGGCACCGAAAAATAGAGACCGCGGCAGTAGGACGCAAAACCCTGCGCTTCCAGGATCGGCCAGGTTGGATGCGCCGGCGTGACGTTGAAATAAACGACGTCCTTGCGCTTCTGCGTCATCGACGCAAACAGCGACGCGTAGTTCCGGAATGCGGGGTCGACGTACCAGCTCGATACGTTGCAGCAGGTCGCGGTTTCGCCGTCGATGATTTTGGTCGAGTAGATCAGGAGCAGGCAGCCGACCGGCACGCTCTCATTTTCGAGCAGGTAGCCGTAGCGCGGCGTGCCCGGCGGCAGCGCGCGCGTGGTCTGGCGTTGCAGGCCGCGCATCCAATATTGACGGGAACGGTGCACAAAGCCACGGGTCAGCAGGTCTGCGACTGCGTCGATATCGTGCTCCGATATTTCGCGAATTCGGGGTCTAACGACAAGCATCATGTTTACCAACGGGCGCAAAAGATACTGGAACGGCCGGGTTTTTTCACATTTGCGCTCTATCATGCGAGCTCACAATTTTTGATGAAAAAGAGGCGAAAAAATCCATGTCGTCGGTAAGGTTAAAAATCGTTGCGGCGATGCAGCAGATTGCCAGGGAACAGCAGGTCACCCTGCCGCCGATCGAGGATGACCTGTCCCTGCATGAGACGGGTTTCGATTCGCTGGGTTTCGCCATTCTGGTAGCGCGGCTTGAGGACGACCTCGGTATCGATCCGTTTACGATGTCGGAGAACGCGGCGTTTCCCCTCACGATAGGCGACTTCATCCGGGCCTACGAAAATGTCCCCGCGTGAACGCTTCGCGCTGCGCGACTATCTCGGTCCGGGTCCGGCCGGCCGCGCGATTTCGGATGCGCGTCGCGTCGTGTCGCTGACCGATATTCCTGGGCAGACCTGTCTTGGTGGCCGCCTCGGTGAACTCTCCGGTCGGTCGGTAATGGTTGCGGTCGTGGATCAACTGACGTCAGGTGTCGCGATGACGGAACTCGACGGCGTTGCCCGGCGAATGCTGTTGTGTCCGCCCGATATCAACGCCGATCACATGCGAACGCTGATGGAAGAAGCCGATATCGATGCTGTGGTGACCGACCATCCGGAGCGGTGGACGGAGGCCGGGGTCGATCTGGTGGTGGCGGCCGGGCAGCCTGCGCGCGCGACAAAAAAAGCGCAGACCGAGCGTGCGACGGAATGGCTGATGCTGACCTCCGGCACATCGGGTGTGCCCAAAATCGTCAGTCACACGCTTGAAGGATTAACCGGCGCGATCGTGGCGGATGGTCCGGCGCGTGGCGCGCCGCCGGTTTGGGCGACCTTCTACGATATCCGGCGCTATGGCGGTCTTCAGATATTCTTGCGCGCCATCATCGGCGGCGGTTCGATGGTGTTGTCTGAGCCGGGAGAGCCGATCGCCGATCATGTTGCTCGCCTCCACGCGCGCGGTGTCAGCCATATCTCGGGCACGCCGTCGCACTGGCGCAAGCTGCTGATGAGCGCGTCGGCCTCAGGGTTCTCGCCGCGTTACGTTCGTTTGTCCGGCGAGATTGCCGACCAGGCGGTGCTCGACGGCTTGAGTCGGGCTTTTCCGAAGGCCTCGATCGGTCACGCCTATGCCTCGACCGAAGCGGGCGTCGGCTTTGCCGTGAACGACGGCCGCGAGGGTTTTCCGGCGGACCTGGTCGGGCACAATCGCGATGGCGTCGAGATGAAGGTCGGGGATGGATCGCTCCGGATCCGTTCGGCGCGAACGGCGCGAGCCTATGTCGGTCGTCGTGCGGCTGAACTGACCGACGCGGATGGATTTGTCGACACCGGCGACATGGTCGAGTTGCGTGGCGACAGGTATCACTTCGTCGGCCGCCGCGGCGGCATCATCAATATTGGCGGCCTCAAGGTTCACCCCGAGGAAATCGAAGTCGTCATCAACCGGCATGCAGAAGTGCGGATGTCCCGCGCCAAATCGCGCCGCAGTCCGATCACTGGCGCCATTGTCGTTGCCGACGTCGTTCTGGCCGATGGCGATGGAGGCCGGCGCGATGCGATCCGCGACGAAATCCTGGCCGGTTGCAGGGCGTCGCTGGCGCCGCACAAGGTGCCTGCCATCATCAAGTTCGTCGCATCGCTCGATGTGACGGCGGCCGGCAAACTGGCGCGCCATGATGCATAACGTATTGGTCACCGGTGGCAGCCGCGGCATTGGTCTTGCCATTTCGCGACGGATTGCCAGGGCCGGTTACAAGGTGATCGCGGTGGCGCGGCACGAAAGCGACGCGTTGAAGGATGCCATCCGCGAAGTCGAGGAGGCGGGCACCGGCGGCCTTCACTTCAGGGCGTTCGATCTCGGCGAGATCGACGCGATCCAGGCCTTCGTAAAAGCGTTGCGGGACGAGTTCGGTCCCCTCTATGGCCTCGTCAACAATGCCGGGATCGGCACCGAGGGGCTGCTCGCCAACATGCACAACACCGAGATCGAAGCCCTGGTGCGCCTCAACATCACCTCGCCGATGGTTCTGACGAAATATGTGGTGCGGCACATGATGGCTGATGGCGCCGGCCGCATCGTCAACATGTCGTCGATCATCGCAACGACCGGTTATAACGGCCTTTCCGTCTATGGCGCGACCAAGGCCGCGGCAACCGGCTTCACCCGCTCGCTGGCGCGCGAGGTGGGACGGGCCGGAATCACGGTGAACGCGATCGCACCGGGCTTTGTGGATACCGAACTCACCAAAAGCCTTTCGGAGGACCAGCGCCAGCGAATCGCTGGCCGCAGCGCGCTGCGTCGGCTGCCCGAAGCGGACGACGTCGCGCGCATGGTCGAATACCTGCTCGGCGACGGCGGCCGCAACGTCACCGGCTCGGTATTGACGGTTGACGCCGGAAATACTGCATAAAACACGGCATAAATCGGCCGAGATTGCAGAAAAGCCTGTCAGTTAAGGGTCAGACAGGTTTGCAGACATCAGTATTCCCAATACTGTCCGTAGCGCGAATCAACTTACAGGAGATCAAATGGCAGTCCAGATGACGAAGTCGCAGCTGATTGAGAAGATCGCCACTGAGGCTGAAGTGGCAAAGAAGGATGTAAAGGGCGTGTTGGAGACGCTCGCGTCGGTTGGCTATAAAGAGCTGAAGAAATCGGGAGTGTTCCTGGTTCCAGGCTTTGCCAAGTTCGTCGTCATCAAAAAGGCCGCTACCAAGGCTCGGCAGGGCACCAATCCGTTCACCGGAGAGGCGATGACGTTCAAGGCCAAACCGGCCCGGAAAATCGTCAGGGCACGGCCGGTCAAGGCAGCCAAAGACGCGGTATAAGTGTCAAAAGGCCCCTTCGGGGGCCTTTTGCATGAGGCCAGCGCCGGGTGGGGATGACCTGGGCGCTGCGGCACCAATAGCTGCGCCGGCTCGCTGGCTCGATCCCATTATCGCTTAGGCCTTCTTGCCGTAGTTCAGAAGGCCGCCGGTGCCCTTCGGCGGATGAGCGCGAAGCGCGTCTTCGTTGGGCTCGGTGCCCCAGCCCGGACGGTCCGGCATGATGAGATAGCCGTCCCTGATTTCGGGCACGTGGCTGAAAAGCTCGTGGTCCCATTCCAGGCGGTCGATGTCGGTTTCCATGATGCGCAGGTTCGGCACTGCCGCGCTGAAGTGGGCGTTCATCATGGTGCAGAGGTGGCCGTAGAAATTATGCGGCGCAACATTGACTTCATGTGCCTCGGCGGAGGCGGCGATCTTCATCGACTGCCAGACCCCGTTCCACGGCGTGTCGATGATCGCGACATCCATCGCCTGTTCGCGGAAATAGGGCAGGAATTCGCGCAGCCCCAATAGCGTCTCGCAGGACGAAATCGGGTGCGGGCTTTGGCGCCTGATATAGCCCAGTGCTTCGGGATTGAAGCTGTCGATCTCGATCCAGAACATGTCGAGATCGGCAATCTCGCGCAGGATCTTGAGATAGCCTTCGGTCTTGGCGTTGAAATTGAGGTCGAGCAGGATGTCGATATCGGGTCCGGCGCCATCGCGGATCGCCTCGAGGTGCATGCGCAGATCGCGCAATACCCGGCGGTCGACATTGATTTCGGGCTCGAACGGCACGCCGAATCCGGGCCGCCAGCCCTGCGGCTTGCCTTCGTCATAGGTGAAGATGTTGGTCTTCAGCGCGGTAAATTTCTTGTCGCGCACTTCGCGTCCGATCGCCTTGACGCCATCGAGATCGGTGATCGGCGGCTTGTACCAGGCGGGATGATTGATGCGCCAGGTCGCGCAATGCGACCAGTAGACGCGAATGCGGTCGCGGATTTTGCCGCCCAGCAGGTCGTAGCAGGGCACGCCGAGCACCTTCGCCTTGACGTCGAGCAGGGCATTTTCGATCGCGCCAATCGCCTGGGCAATGACGCCGCCGGTTCCGGGGCGGGTTGCTGAAAAGAGCTCGGCATAGATTCGTTCGTGCTGGAGGGCATTTTGTCCGACCACGCGCGCCGACAGGCGCTGGATCACGGCACCGACGCCGGGAGAGCCAAAGCCTTCGTCGAATTCGCTCCAGCCGACGACGCCGTCATCGGTGGTGACCTTGACGAAATGGTAGTTCCGCCAGCCGGCGTCGCAGGCGAGGATGTCGACGCTACGTACTTTCGATGCCTTCGCCATGATGTCTCTCCCGGATTCGCCGATCGTGAGGGTGGCGGCGTTGATATCGCCGATACCATCAACGGGATGATGCGGGAGTCAAGCGTGCCGGCACCAACCGTGCTGGGCCTCTGAGACACGCTAGTTGCCGAAGCCGACCCTGATGAAGAACGCAAGGATGGCCGCGCCCGCGATGGCCGAGATAGCGCCGAACACGAGCGGCGCCATCGAGCCTTTTCGGCTGTCCGGCTCCAGCACGGCATGGCCCGGTTGCTCCGGGTCATAATAGACCGTGACAGGCTGTCCCTGCCGATACTGGGCGGCGGCCGTCTCGGCGAGTTCGCGAAGGCCATAGACCGCCGTCCATCCCCAATTTGCGGCGGTGCCGACAAAGTCGCGCTTGCCCACCTGGTAGGCATAGCGGAGATCGACCTGGTAGCGATGGATCTTACGAATGATCGATTTATCGGTATTGCTGTCGTCGACAAGTGTTTCCTCGATCACATCGGACGTGGTGACGGTGCCGGATACGGTCGGCCATCGCGCGCTGGCGCTTGCCAGCCTCCGCCCCCGCACGAACGAAACGACGCTGAGAACCGCCGCAACAACGGCCGCGATCGGAAGCGCGAAAGCAAACAGTGGAACGCCGTTGCCGGTGTAAAGCACTTTTCCGGCCAACGCATGGGCGCCCAGAATTGCGGCGATAAACCCGAATGTGACGGTGAAAGCGAGCAGGGCGACGACATTGGCTTGCTGACCCGGCTCCAGCAGCGCGTTGGCGGAATTGCGCGGGTCTACATAGACATCGACACGGGCGCCGACCGGATATCTTGCGACTTGCCGCGCGGCGAGTACGCGTGTCGTCATCGGCTGGCCACCGATCCTGACCTGGTCACTCTCGAGGTCGCGGCCGTCGGCGCGATAGCGGTATCGGATGACGGGAGTGGCATCGTTCAAATCGTCCGATACATGCGATGGCGGCTGCTCGACGCCGGAGGCGATGATGACGCCCTCGGTCGTGGTCCAGTTGCGGGCAGCTTGCATCTGACGGCGCGTGCGAAGCAGGCCGGACAGGAAGCCGCCAAAGATCAGCAAGCAAACACCTTCGGCAATTTGAGTCCAAAGCAATTGGTGGGCATCCAACATTTGTTTTCCTTATGATTGCTGAAATTTGGCAACCGCGAACGGCCGGTCACGAGCAGTGACCGGGTCGCGCGGTGCATTTGTCGCAGTTCGCAGCGCCGAGGTTCATGGCGCCGCAAAAGAGCCTGAAGGACGCTACGGCATGTCCCAAATCGCCTGGGCGCTGACGGCTGCTGCGCGAAGCAGCAACAAGCCCACCAGCTTGACGAAAAGTCGCACGATTTTGCCCGATCCAGCCCCGGTTTGACGGTCATCTTTTGGCGCCGGCCCTAGCCGAACGGTGACCTGCCATGCTTTGATAGTGAGGAGACTTTGCTACGGAGATTTGGGCATAAAGCCTGGGCTTAAGGAAGAGCAAGCCGCGCGAAACGGCTGACAGCGGCGAATGCCGCCGGCGAAAGACGCCAAACGGGAGGATATGCTGGTGGAAAAGCGAGGCCGCACGCTACTGGCCAAAATCTGGGACCAGCATGTTATCGCCCATATCAGCGATGACACCGATCTGCTCCACGTCGATCGTCATTTGCTGCACGATCTCGGTGGTTCGCGCGGCCTGATCGACCTCAAGAGCCGCGATCTCCCGGTCCATAATCCGGAACTGACATTTGCCACCCCGGACCACGCGATCTCGACCGCACGCGGACGCGCCGGCACCATCAAGATCGGGCAGGAACTGCTGGCGGCGCTTCGGGTCGAAACCACAGCGAGCGGCATCCAGATGTTCGATATCGACGAGCCCGGCCAGGGCATCGTCCATGTCATCGGGCCCGAATTGGGCCTCAGCCTGCCCGGTTGCCTGATCGTGTGCGGCGACAGCCATACCTGCACGCATGGCGGGCTGGGGGCGCTGGCGTTCGGCATCGGGTCGAGCGAGTTGACGCATGTGCTGGCGACCCAGGCGCTGATTCAGCGCCGGCCCAAAACCATGCGCGTGAAATTCGAGGGCAAGCTGTCGTCAGGTGTCACCGCCAAGGACCTCATCCTGGCGCTGATCGGTCATGTCGGCGCCGCCGGGGGCACCGGCTATGCCGTCGAATATGCCGGCAGCGCGATCCGCGACATGCCGATCGAGGGGCGGCTCACCATCTGCAATCTGTCGATCGAACTCGGCGCCAAGATGGGCCTGATCGCGCCGGATCAGAAAACCTACGACTATATCCGGGGACGGCGGTACGCGCCGCAAGGCCAGATGTGGCAGCAGGCGGTCGAAGCATGGCGGCAATTGCCCAGCGATGCCGATGCCGTGTTTGACCGCGAAGTCGTTATCGATGTCGAAGCCATCACGCCGCAGGTGACCTGGGGCACCAGTCCCGAACACGTCGTCGGAGTTGACGGTCGCATTCCTGATCCGCAAGCCATTGCCGATCCGGCGCGTCGTGCGGCGATCGAGACTGCGCTCGACTATATGGGCCTCAAGCCGGGAGCGCCGATCGCCGGGACACCCGTCGATTGGGTTTTCATCGGGTCCTGCACCAATAGCCGGTTGAGCGACCTGCGTGCTGCCGCAGAAATCGCCCGTGGCCGCAAGGTTGCACCCGGCGTGCGCGCCTGGGTGGTGCCGGGATCGGAGACGATCAAACGGGAAGCGGTCGCTGAAGGGCTCGACAAACTTTTTATCGCTGCCGGCTTCGAATGGCGCGAACCCGGGTGCTCGATGTGCCTTGCCGCCAATGGCGAAACGGTGGCGCCCGGCCAGCGCTCGGTCTCGACCTCCAACCGGAATTTCATCGGCCGCCAGGGACCGCGCGCCCGCACCCATCTGGCGAGCCCGGCGATGGCGGTGGCCGCCGCAATAGCGGGCGCGATCGCCGACGTGCGGACCATGGAGCGATAGATGCCGAAACCCTTCAACAAATTGACGGCGATTGCGGCACCGATCATGCGCAGCAACATCGATACCGATGTCGTCATCCGCATCGAGCGCCTGGTCGGCAACTCCGTTCGTGGAACGCTCGGTAAATGGGCGTTCGGCTCGCTGCGCTATCTGCCGGACGGCTCGGAAAATCCGGAATTCATCCTGAACCGCGAGCCCTATCGGCAGGCGGAAATCCTCGTCACCGGTCCGAATTTCGGTTGCGGCTCTTCCCGCGAGGGTGCGGTGTGGTCGCTGCAGGAGTTGGGCATCCGCGCCATCATCGGTTCGGGCTTCGGCGATATTTTCTTCGCCAACTGCTTCCAGAACGGAATCCTCCCGATTGTCGTCGACAAGGAGATCGTCGATGGCCTCGCTGCCGAGGTCGAGCACACCCAGGGGGCGGGGCGCATCGGCATCGATCTTGAGGCGCAGACGATTACCTCGCCCTCGGGAAAACAGGTCCGTTTTGAAATCGATCCGCGTCGCCGCGCCGGATTGCTCGAAGGTCTCGACGAGATCCTGATGACGTTGCGGCGCGACGACGAAATCCGGGCCTTCCAGGCCACCGACCGCGCGGAGCGGCCGTGGATCCACTTTGCAGGGAAACAGGCATGAACAATTTGTCCAACATGATCAAGGTCGCCGTGGTCGGGGGCGAAGGCATCGGCCCGGAAGTCACGGCGCAGTCGCACCGCGTGCTGAACTGGTTCGCCGCCAAGCGAAACGTTCCGATGACGTTGCGCGAAGCGCAATTCGGCCTGATCCCCTATCGGGCGACCGGCAAGGTGTTGCCGCCTGATACCGCCGAGGCGATGGACGAAGCCGACGCTATCCTGTGGGGAGCGACCGGCGGTCCGGAGACCACCGAAGTTCCTGCGGCGGCGCGCAAGGCGGGGAGCCTGTTGTCGTTGCGCAGCAAATACGATCTCTACGCCAACCTGAGGCCCATCGTGGCCAATCCAGCCTTGTCCGAGTCGGCGCCGCTCAAGGCCCGCGTACTCAAGGGCGTCGATTTCGTCATCATCCGCGAACTCACCAGCGGCATCTATTTCGGCGAACCGCGCGGCATCGAGACGCTTGCCGACGGACAGCGCCGCGGGTTCAACACTGAGCAATACACCACCAACCAGGTCCGCCGCGTGGCGCGGACGGCGTTCGAGCTGGCGCGTACCCGCAAAGGCCGGGTCTGTTCGGTAGACAAGGCCAATGTGCTGGAGACCAGCGTGTTGTGGCGCGAGGAAGTCATCGCGCTGCATGCCGCGGAATTTTCCGATGTCGAACTCACGCATCTCTATGTCGACAATGCTGCGATGCAGATCGTGCGGGATCCGGCCCAGTTCGACGTGATGGTCACCGGCAATATTTTTGGCGACATTCTTTCCGATTGCGCGGCGATGGCGTCGGGCTCGCTCGGCATGCTGCCGTCGGCCTCGCTCGGCCCGGTCGACAAGTTCGGCCGCCGCAAAGCACTTTACGAACCGGTCCATGGCAGCGCACCTGACATCGCCGGCAAGGGCATCGCCAATCCGCTCGGCTCCATCCTCAGCGTCGCCATGATGCTGCGCCTGACGCTCGACCGGCCCGACGATGCGGATCTGCTCGAAAAAGCGGTGGCGGCGGCCCTGGCCTCGGGCGCGCGAACCGCCGACATTGCCGAACCCGGTGCCGCAATACTTTCCACCCGGCAAATGGGCGACGCGGTGCTCAACGCCCTTGAACAAACCGTCAGCAAACAGAAGGAGCCCGCGTAATGGCGCAACATTTCACACGACGTTCGGCACTGACGATCGTCGCTGCGGGCGCTTCACTGGCAACGGGACGGGCGTGGGCCGCCGATGCCAAAGAGGGCCGCGAGGTCTATCCGGTGGCGGTACCGGTCTATCAAACGCATTTCGTAGCCGATCGAGCCGGCTTCTTTAAGGAGGCCGGGCTCGACTGCAAACTGATTCAGGGCGGCAACGGCGTCAAGACGCGCGAGATCATCGCCTCTTCCCAGGCCGATGTCGGCATCGGCGATATCACCCATCCGATGCAGCTCAGCAATCATGGCCGCGCCGGGCGGGTGCTGGCGCCGGTCGATACCCGCTCCAGTTCGGTGATCTTCATCATCCGCAAGGATCTGAAGGACCAGGGCATCACCAGCCTGGAGGCGCTGACGGAATGGAAGCGACCCGACGGACGCAAGCCAATCGTCTCGGTGTCGTCGCTCGGCGGCACCAACCATGTGTGGTCATCCTACTACATGGAAAAGATGGGACTTGACGAGAAGGTCACCTGGATCGGAACCGGCAACGTCGACACCATGTTGGGCTCGCTGAAGACCAAACAGGTCGATGTGCTCGTGAGCTCGTTGTCGCTTCTGAACGACTCGGTGGATCAGGGCTGGGGTGCGCTGTTGTTCGATGGAACGGACGAGACGATCTGGAACAAGTATATCGGCGGCAAGGTTCCGGTCACCTCGCATTTTACCGTGCAGTCGACCATCGACAAGGATCCAGCCAAGATGCAGGCCTACGTCACCGCTCTTTGGCGGGCCACCCAATGGATCAAGGTGCATTCGCCCGACCAGATCTATGAGATGATCGAGCCCTATGTCGGCAGCACGTCGCGCAATGCCAACCTTCTGGAAATCACCGCGCTGCAGAAAGTGGCCGACTACGATGCTTCCATCGACGCGGCGGGTTTTGCGCGCGGCGAAAAAGTCTGGTTCCGGGAAATGACCGGCATCAAGCCGCTCACCATCGCCGAAGTCATCAGTCCTGCATTCATCGACGCCGCGCGAAAGGCGTATCCGGCTTGACGATGCAGGACATGTCCGCGGCGCCGCAGGATCGGCCGGCGGATGTGCAGCGTATCCACGTCAGGGGATTGAGCAAATCTTTCCAGCTGGCGGGCACCGCCATCGAGGCGGTGCGCGATGTCTCCTTTAGTGTCCGGCGCGGCGAATTCGTCGCGCTGCTGGGACCGTCCGGCTCGGGCAAGAGCACCATCCTCAACATGATCGCGACGCTGATCAAGCCGAGCAGCGGCCAGATCCTGATCGACGGCAGGCCGGTTATTCCCGGCAAGGCCACGCCCGGCGTCGGTTACGTCTTTCAACGCGATACGCTGTTTCCCTGGCGCACGGTCGCCGGCAATATCGGATATGGCTTGCAGCTCTCGGGCGTCCCGGCCGCGGAGCAGAAGGATCGCATCAGGGCCTGCGTGGCGCAGGCCGGATTGCAAGGTTTCGAAGAGGCCTATCCGTCGACGCTGTCGGGCGGCATGCGCCAGCGCGCTGCGCTGATGCGCACGCTGGTGGTCGAACCGCAGGTCCTCCTGATGGACGAGCCCTTCGGTGCGCTCGATACCCACACCAAGATCGATATGCATGATGTCCTGCTTCGAATCTGGGAACGCGAGCAGCAGACGGTTCTGTTCGTCACTCACGATCTCGGCGAAGCCCTGACATTGGCCGACCGCATCATCCTGCTTTCGGCGCGGCCCGGCATGATCAAGGATGTCTTCGAGGTCGATTTTGTCCGGCCCCGTGACGCGGTGAAGGTGCGCGAGACGCCCCGTTATGCCGAACTGTTCCAGCATATCTGGCACTCGCTCGGCGAAGAATTCATCAAGGGGCGCAGCGCATGAGAATGCGGCGGCCCGTCAGCACATTGGCCTGGCAAGCGCTGATCTGCGTCGCCGTGCTCTCGATCTGGCAATGGGGATATGATTTGCATGCGAGCTTTCCCTGGCTGGTGCCGGACCTGCTTGACCCTTATTTCGTGTCGAAGCCTTCCGAGATTTTCGAGCGCTTTTTGATCCTGGGCTGTTTCAAGTCCAAGCTCGGCGCATTCAACGGCTGGTTCAACGGCGATTTTTCCCGCTGCATGGCCCGTACCGAAAACAACCTCTGGGTCGCGGCCGCGGTCACGCTGAAGAACACGTTCTTCGGGTTTCTGGCCGGCGTATCCAGCGGCTTCGTGGCAGGATTGGTGTTGGGACGCTCGGATCGCCTCAGTGCGATCTTTCAACCCTTCATCACCGCGGTGAATTCCATTCCCAGGATCGCGCTGGCGCCGATCATCGTGCTGGCGTTCGGGATCGGTGATATGTCGAAGGTCGTCACCTCGTGGATCGTGGTGGTGTTCCTGGTGTTCTTCAATACCTTCGAGGGTGCGCGTTCGATCGACGAAGGTTTTGTCAATGTTGCGCGACTGCTCGGCGCCAGCGAATGGCAGATCACCCGCACGGTCGTAGTCCCCTCGACCATGGCCTGGGTGTTCGCCTCGCTTTCGCCGGCGATTTCCTTTGCGTTGATCGGCGTCATCGTCGGCGAGTTCATCGGCGCCGAGCGCGGCATCGGGCGATTGATCATCGAATCGGAAGCCCGCGCCGAAGCCTCGGGAATGATGGTTGCGGTGATCGTGCTGATGCTGGTCGGGGTTGCGCTGTCGGCCCTGATCTGGCGGCTGCAGGCGTATCTGTTGCGCTGGCAGCAGCATAATATGGTAGAGTAGACCGATCTCGGGAGCGCCAAGATTCCCAACGTTGAAACAGGGGGAAACGCAAATGATAACCATCACCCGCCGCACCGTGCTGGCGACATTCATCGCGACGGCGTCGATTGTCATGCCGGCCGCTTCACAAGGAGAAACGGTCCGGATCGGGCTGCCGACCAAGACCTACTGGCCGACCACGGTGGCGGAAGCTGCGAAGTCGCAAAAGCTGTTCGAGAAGGAGGGCATCACCGCCGAGCTCACGATCTATCGCGGCGGCGCCGAGACCTTCGAGGCGCTGGCCGCGGGCGCCGCCGATGTCATCCTCGACGCGCCGGCGCTTCCGGCCGCGGGCCGCAAAAAGGGCGTGATGTCGAAAGCCGTCGCCAACGGCGCGATGGGCAATTTCGGCTGGCAATTGATGGTGCTGACAAAGTCGCCGCTCGACATCAAGGATCTGAACGGCAAGAAGGTCGGCATCACCTCCGCGGGCTCCGGGTCGGACCTGCTGGCGCTGTGGACCGTTCAGGAGAAGAAAATCGACTTCACCCGCGTGCCCGTCGGCGGCGGCGGGCTGGTGCCTAATCTCCTCGCCGGCAATATCGACGCCGCGGTGGTCTATTCGCCGCTCAGTTTCCAGATCGCAAAATCCGGCGAGGCCCGCACCATCCTGGACTACGCCTCGTCGGTGCCGCCCAACCTCACTTCGGTGTGGATCGCGACCGACAAGTACATCCAGGAAAAGCCCGCGATGGTGCAGAAGACCCTCAATGCGCTCTATGGCGGGCTGATGTACATGCGCAACAACCGGGAAGCGGCCATCAAGCTGATCGCCGAACTGTATGAAATGCCTCCCGACATCGCCGCCGCAGAATACGAAAATACCATCCTGAAGCTCGAGACCGACGGCAACATGGCGGCCCCAAACGTGCCGGCGGCGATGGATCTCTCGCTGGAGATGGCCAAGCTTGGCGGCATGAAGGACCTTGCGCCCGGAAGCGAGATCACCTCGACCGCGTTCAAGCCGGTGCCGACCAAGCCCTGAGATGAAGAGCTCACTGGCAGTCAAGGCAACCCGCTTCGCCATCGTGGCGATGGTGTTCGCGGTCTGGGAGTTGCTGTCGCGGACCGGGATGATCAATCCGCGGCTGTTGCCGTCCGCAAGCGACACCATCGTCACGCTGGTCGATCTTCTGGGACGGCCCGGCGTGCGCTCCGATATCCTGGTCACCGGCGCCGAGGTGCTGACCGCGTTCGTCATCGCGGTGCCCTTCGGTGCGTTGATCGGGCTGTTGATCGCCGAGAGCCGCTACTTTGCCGAAGTGGCAAAGCCGTTGTTGTTCTTTGCCTTCAGCATCCCGAAGTCGATTTTCCTCCCCATGTTCATCCTGGTGTTCGGCGTCGGCTTTGCGCAGAAAGTCGGATTTGGATTTTTCTCCACCATCTTCATCGTGATCATGTCGACCACCACGGCGGTTAAATCGGTCAAGCCGGAAAACCTGATGGTGGCCAAGTCCTACGGCGCGACGCCGGCGCAGACCGTGTGGCGGGTTTATCTGCCGAGCATGCTCCCGGTGCTGCTGGAAGCGTTGCGGATCTCGATGATCTTCAACCTGACCGGCGTGATGCTGGCCGAAATGTATGCCTCGCGCGAGGGGATGGGACACCTGATCGCGAACTGGGGCGAGAACTTCATGATGCGCCAGCTCTTGGCCGGAGTCCTGATGGTCGCCATCATCGCCATCTCCTTCAATGAACTCGTCAGATGGGTGGAAACGAGATGCAGCCATTGGCGAACATAACTCCGATCAAGCCGGCCGCGCGCGCGGGCGCGGTTCAGCTCAGCGGCGTCGGCCTCGTCTACAAGACCTCCGGCCAGGACGTGGCCGCGGTGTCGGACGTGTCGATGGAGGTCAAGCCCGGGCGTTTCGCCGTGCTGGTCGGTCCCAGCGGCTGCGGAAAGTCGTCGCTGTTGATGATGATGGCGGGCCTGCGGCACCAGACCTCGGGCACGATTTCGATCAACGGCGCACCGATCGACGTTCCCGATCCCGATCGCGTCGGCGTCGTGTTCCAGGAGCCGAGCCTGTTTCCATGGCTGACGGCGGAAGAGAACGTCGAATTCCCGTTGACGCTGCGGGGCGTTGCGAAGAAGGAGCGCCGCGCCAAGGCGGAGGAGGCGCTGCTGCTGGTCGGTCTCGAGGGCTTCGGCAAGCGTCATCCGCACGAACTGTCCGGCGGCATGAAGCAACGGGTCTCGATCGCGCGCGGCCTGGTCCAGGACCCGCCGGTGCTGCTGATGGATGAGCCGTTCGCCGCGCTCGACGAGCAGACACGCATGACCATGGGCGACGAGTTGCTGCGGATTTGGGCCGCGACCGGCAAGACCATCGTGTTCGTGACCCATAGCCTGACCGAGGCCGTCTATCTCGCCGACGAAGTGATCGTGATGTCGCCGCGTCCCGGTCGCATCGTCGACCGGCTCGAGGTCGCGCTGCCGCGCCCGCGCACTTTCGAAATGCTGAGCGGTGACGCGTTCGGGAGCCTGCGCGACCGTATCTGGCGCCACATCCGCAAGTCGGCATGAGGGCGTGATGTCATCGACCGCGCTGCGCCGCCTGATCGTGATTTCCCTCATCGTGCTGTGGGAAGTGCTGCCGCGTATCGGCCTCATCCCCGAACTGTTCCTGCCGTCGCTGTCCTCGACCGTGCTGGCCGGCTGGAACGAGGCCGGCGAATACGGCCATGCGCTGGTCGTGACGCTGTACGAGGTCGCCGTCGGCATGGTGATCGCCTGCGGCGGCGGCATTCTCGCCGGCGCCGTCGTCGGCAGCCTGCCGCGGCCTCGGGTGCTGATCATGCCCATGGTGTCCAGCCTCTACGCGGTCCCGCTGGTGATCCTCTATCCGGTGTTCACGGTGTGGCTCGGGATCGGTTCGGAATCCAAGATCGCGTTTGCCGGCATGTACGGCTTCCTGCCGACCATGCTGGCAACCGCCGCCGGCATCCAGACCATCGATCCCCAACTGCTGCTGGCGGCGCGCAGCATGGGAGCGACGCTGAGCCAGCGCGTGACCCGGGTGGTGATTCCGGCCGCGATACCGACGGTGCTGTCGGGGCTCAGGGTCGGCGGCGCGCTGGTCATCGTCGGCGTGGTCGTCTCCGAGATGCTGATCTCGTCGGCGGGGATCGGCTATCTGATCTCGCGTTACCGGACCATTCTCGACAGCCAGCATGTCTTCGCCGGCGTGCTGCTGGTGCTGGCGATGGCGGTTGCGTTCAACGCCATGATCAAGTTCGTGGAACGGCGCGCCGCGGTCTGGCGGACCGGCACCCGCGCCGGACGCGACGTGATCGCCCGCGAAATCCCCGCGGCCGCGACGGCCTGAAAAGTAAATCAACTGATTTCCTTGCGCACTATCGCCGCGGCGTCGCTCATCGCCTTGAGCTTGCCGAAGGCGACATGGCGCGGCATGTATTTCATGCCGCAATCCGGCGCCGGGATCAGCCGGTCCGCCGCGACGTATTTGAGGCCATGGCGGATGCGGCCCGCGATCATCTCGGCGGTTTCGATCTCGGGATTGCCGAGATCGATCACCCCCAGCATGATTTTCTTCGACGACAGATCGGCCAGCACGCCGAGATCGAGCTTGGGCTGCGCCGCCTCGATCGAGATTTGCTCGGCTGAAGAATCCGCCAATTCTGACAAAAAAGCAGTAACCCGACGGCTTGGTGTCGCCGGGCACCACCGCGGCATAGCCGAAACAGATGTGAACCACCGTCGGCACCGTGATGCCTTGCAGCGCGCGGTTGATCGCCTTGACGGCATAACGCTTGGCGGCCGCCGGATCGTTTCGCACCCAGGGTTCGTCAAGCTGGATCACGTCGGCGCCGGCTTTCTGCAACTCCAGCGCCTCGGCGTTGACCGCCGCCGCCAGCGCCATCGCGAGTTCTTCGTCGTCTTTGTAGAATTCGTTTTTGGCCTGCTGGCTCATGGTGAAGGGGCCGGGCAGGGTGATCTTGGCGGCATGGCTGGTGTTGCGGCGAAGGAATTCCATGTCCCTCAGTTCAACCGGACCGCTGCGGCCGATTTTCCCGACCACGCGCGGCACCGGCGTCGGGCCGGATCGCGCGGTGATGATCGCCGGATTTTTGCTGTCGATGCCCTCCAGCGCGGTCGCGAAACGGTTGGAATAACTTTCCCGCCTGATCTCGCCGTCGGTGACGATATCGATCCCGGCCCGCTCCATGTC
This sequence comes from uncultured Alphaproteobacteria bacterium, assembly GCA_963774685.1. Classification (GTDB taxonomy): domain Bacteria; phylum Pseudomonadota; class Alphaproteobacteria; order Rhizobiales; family Xanthobacteraceae; genus Bradyrhizobium. The sequence continues at coordinate 340,140 of CAVZFU010000002.1, forward strand.
GCGGATCGCGACAATGGTGGCGTCGTCCTGGGCCTGCTCGAGATATTGCTCCGGGATTCGCCACATCTGCATCATGCGGGTGCGCGGAACCGATTTGGACAGCATTTCGCGGTCCACCAGCCAGTCGGGTTGCGGGTAACTTCCAACCACGGTGGTGGGCAGCAGGTGTTTTGGGAGGGGCAATATCTCAACTCCACTGGTCGACGCCATCCGCGCGCTGGACAGGCGCGCGGACGTTTCCGGGATGGCGATACCCGCGAGATTAATTCCGGTACGAGGTATCGACGCGGTCGAGCTTGCGCAGCAACGCCGGCCACGCCAGGTCGCCGTTGCGGTTGGGCAGGTTCGGGCGCGGCTTGACCTTGTCGAAGGTCTTTTCCAGCACGTCCTGCGGCGGATAAACCAGCTTGGTATTGCAGGACAGCGCCATCACCTGCACCTCGCAGGCGCGCTCCATGCGATACAGGAGGTTGAAGGTCGCCGGAATGGTGCGTCCGACCACCAGCAGTCCATGGTTGCGCAGGATCATGGCCTCGTGATTGCCGAGGTCGCGCACCAGCCGTTCGCGTTCGCCGACGTCATCGGCGATGCCTTCGAAGTCGTGATAGCCGATATGAAGAAACCGCATCGAAGTCTGCGCCAGCGGCAGCAATCCGCACTCCATCGCGGAAACCGCCATGCCCGCCGGGGTATGGGTATGCGCGACGCAGTCGACGTCGTGACGCGCCGCATGGATGGCGCTGTGAATGACGAAGCCGGCGGCGTTGACGCCATAGTCCGAGGCGTTGAAGAGCGTGTTGCCGTCGAGATCGACCTTGATCAGGCACGAAGCGTCGATTTCCTCGTACAGCATGCCGTAGGGGTTGATCAGGAAGTGGTCATGCGTTCCCGGCACCCGGCACGAGATGTGGTTGGCGATCATCTCGGTCATGCCGTACATCGCGGTCAGGCGATAGCAGGCGGCGAGGTCGACCCGGGTTTGCCATTCCTCGGCGCTCACCTGTTCGCGGACCGACCTGACGACCTTGATGGCGGGAGAACTCACCGGCGGTGTCATGCAGTTTCTCCATTGAAACGGTTGATTTCGGGCATTCGCGAGCCGGCTGGTCCGGCGATTGGCGTGCAGGGTACGGGCAAGGAGGGCCGCGCCGCAAGTAGGACACCCGGGTCGGCCTATGATTTTGCGAGGGGGCAGGGACGCGCCGCCGGTGCCCCTTCGGCATCCTTGCGCCCGCGACGTCAACGCTTAAGCAGCCGTCATTCCGAGGCAGGGCATCGCTGCAGCCTCCGTTCCGAACGATAAGCCGCGGAGTACTGCGTCCCCGCTTTCGCAGGATGACGTCAGTTGTACGGTGTGCCAAACGAAGCTGTCTACCCGCGATTGCGGTTCCAGCACGGCGCGGTCGGCACGGCGCAAACGGATCGCCCGCCCTGCGAATCGTCGGACAAACTCCACGATCTCGCGGCGCGATCCGTCCGAGCTTTGCGAGAAATCTCCTTACCCTCCGATCAGAGGGCGCAGGGAATGCCGGGCGCCCAATGCGCCCGCAGCCTGGCAGGGCAGAAAAAACAAGCCATGCCAGTAGTAACAGTCACCACGGTCACACCGGAAAAACCCGGCATTCCCCGCGCAATGGTTTTACGGTTTCCTTCGTGCTCTCCCCGGTGACCGGGCTTGTTTGCCACCGTCGCTGGCGGAATCTCTTCCGCCGACTTGACACCAGCGTCGGGGTGTCAGGACCACACGACTTCGCCGTCCGCGTGAGCAGCGCCTCGTCAGCGCGCCGCTATCTGCGTCCACCGCATCCCGTCCCGCGTCCGTGACGATCGCGAGCCGCCCCTCTGAGTGGGACGGGACAGGAATGGATATAGGTTGATTTGGCCCTTCTGAAAATCAGAATATTTTTATGGATGGGGCTTGACACCCCAAAACCTGGCAGGCGAAGTGATTTGCCCGTCGGGTAGATCGGCGGCCTCATTTCAAGCAAGCGCAGGATCTTTGCCTGCCGGCCCTTAGCAGGGATCCCTGGTCAGCCGCCTGGCGCGATGTCCGACTTGAGTCCGCTTTTCAGGGGTAAAGCGGAAGTTCGATTTAGGGACCGTCAAGTCCGCTTGTGACCCGGAACGGACATTCCGGGCCAAACGCACTGGACACCCAGTTTCTTCCTGACCATGATCCACTTGGATCGCTTGGAGAGCGCTCATGGATATCGGGGCTTGGTTACGTGGCCTTGGCCTTGGACAATACGAGCGTGCTTTTCGCGATAGCGAAATCGAGTCTGACGTTCTGCGGTGGCGCACCGTGCTGCTCCAACAGATCGGATTGGACTAGCCGTCCGAGATCCGCCAACAGCGTCGCGTGAGATGCCGACGATACCGCCTCAATCAGCTCGTAGGAAAACTCCCTGCCGATAATCGATGCCGTGAGCACGACGTCTTTGGCCGACCCAAGACGATCCAGACGCGTTTGGAAGAGGCGGAGGCCCATCTAGACGCCAGCATATCGCTTTCCAAGAAGTACTCCTTAGCGGCTTATCTCAACGCGGCCGAACTCATGCAAGGGTTAGTTCGCACGATGCGAGGCGAAGTTGAAACAGGTATCGGACAAGCAGAGGCGGCATTGATCACCCTGATGTCGGTTCCGTCCCGCCGATTTCACCTGCCGATACGAATTGCGATCGTCGGGCGAGCCAAGATGGCAGGAGGCGATGTCGACGGGGCGCTTGCCCTTTTAAACACTGCCCTTGAGGCCGCATCGAGTACAGGTGAGCGTTGGTACGAGCCGGAGTTGCTTCGCTTAAAGGCCGAGGCGTTGCTCACCCGGCCCGAGCAACATGCGAGGGCAGCCGAGTGTTGCTTGAAAGCAGCGATCGCGCTCGCGCTGGAGCAGGAAGCGAAGTTCTGGGAATTGAGAGCCGCAACGGCTCGCGGTACTCTGGAAAGAGCAAGGGCACCGCGCGGAGGCCCACAGCCTGCTTGCGCCGGTCTGTAACTGGTTTAGCGAAGGATCGAGCACCGCCGACGTAAAGGACGCGAACGCGCTGCTTGCCGAGTTAGCATAGAGCAGGTCTCTCTTGAAGGTTGGTTCGGCCAACGCGGACGTCAAATGACGGGGGTGTCTGCTCTTGCACGAAACGGACATTGCTTGGCGGGCTGACGATGCCTGCTTTTGAGGGTAGAACGGACGTGCCGCGCAATCTGGCTGAGACTAACCGATCATTAACCATATAAGCCCATGATTTGAGCCGAATTCGGGTGGCCAAGCGCGCGCGAGCCATTGCTGGTTGGTCCGCGATGGTTCGCTTTTTTCTTGCTGACCGGCGATGGGGAAGAATCTTGCGACCGGGCTGAGACGTAGGGAACCCAGGTGGCCGAAGCACCGGACAGGGAAACGCAAGGAGACAAACAGCCCGAGGCGGCACGACGGGTGGCTTCGAGCCGGGTGCCGGTGATTGCGGTGTCCCTGGCTGCCTTGGCCGTCATTGGTGCCGCCACCGCCAATTCCTTACCGAGTTTCGGTGGCTTTTCTTTGCCGGATTTCAATCAGTTCTCTTTGCCGAACGTCGATGGTTTCTCCTTGCCGGATTTCAGCCGCTTCTCCCCGCCGAATTTCAATCGGGTCGCTGCACAGCCTCCACAAAAGACGGCTCCGGCCCTCGTACCGGATCCAGTCGTCAGGGCGGGACTGAGGGATATTCAGTTGTCGCATGAACAAAACGCAGCTGTGTTGGTGTCGCTCACGCAGAGCTCCGCAACTCAACAGGCGGATTTGAAAAGAATAACCCGTCAACTCGCCTTGCTGTCGGCGCAGATGAGCTCTCTGCAGAATCCAGTGACTCCGCCGTTGACGACTTCCAGCATCCCACGTTCAAATCCTCGCGCTCGGGTCGTCCAGGCGTCGCGAAAAGTACTTCATCCACTTCCTCCTCCACTTCCCAAGCCTGCCGGCCCTGTTTCGGTAGGAGGCGCCCCGCTGAGTCCTGCGCCGGCACCTGGCTCGGACGCAAGCTAGCCATTTCTGGCACCAAACGGACAACGCTTCCGCTATCTCCAATGTCCGAGCTTGGCACTTTTCCGACATGGCGCGATGTCCGATCGGAGTCCGCAGCAACAGCGGAGCCACGCGCCAGCCCGGGTTCAGGGCAAGGTAGGTCGTGAACAACCGTTCGATCATGAAGGCAAAAACACGGCCGGCGTCAGGTACCTTGTTGGCTCCATGATTGTCTTGGCCGCAGGTGCGGCAGGATGGGTCTCGATGAAGGCCATAAAAGAAGGGTCGCTTCCCTTCAATCTTTGCGAGCGCCAAGCACATTTGATTTGATCGCGTCGGGCTTTTGGGCTCAAATCCGCGCACTGCAGGCATTGAAGGGAGAACGAAATGGTCAGGGGTATGATACTAGCCGCTTTTATCGCGACGTTTGTCGGCGGGGCGGCTTTCGGGCAGGAAACCTGCGAGAGCAAGGCGGTCGGCAAGGACGGCAAGGCTCTGGCGGGCGCGGCAAAGACATCCTTCATGAAGAAGTGCATGGCCGATACGTGCGCCACCAAAGCGGTGAGCGCGGACGGCAAGCCGCTTTCTGGAGCGGCGAAAGCCAGCTCCATAAAGAAGTGCGAAAAGGGAGCCTAGATCCCGGATCTCCTCGTGCGCAATCGGAGGCCGCCGCATTTGGCGGCCTCTGTTGACCGCATTGCGGCATGAACTGCGGATATTCGTGCCGCGGTTGTTCATGTGGAGTTCATCGGGAATGAGCACACTGGAGGTGCTTATCGCGTCCAATACAATCATGTTTTGACTCCAGAGCCAGGGATCACCAAGCAGATGACCAGAAAAATCCTGTCGATATCGGCATTCGCCGTCTTGTTGTGCCTCACAAGCGTCAGTGCTCAGGCCGCGGAAGGTTGCGGCCGTGGCGAACATCGTGGCGGAGATGGCCGTTGCTATCCCAACGGAGGCGGGGTCGTGGTTGTGCCCGGCGCGGTCGTTGTTGCTCCGGCCGGAGTGGTCTGCGGGCCGGGAACCCGTTGGCACCCGGGGCGGCGGCGCTGCTGGGCATACTGAGCCCGTCTGACGCCGCGCGAGGACTTGTGAAAGCAAGTCAACGCCGGCATTCATGACCGCTGAATATACCAAATCGGAATTTGAACCTGAGAGCCGCCCACGGGCGGCTTTCGTGCACCGGCCGGCCTGATTAACCGTGCAGGCTCAACGTTCCCGGCCCACGACCGACTTTCTGCTAGTTCCCGCGGGCTGCGCTATCGACTAGGCTTGGCGCGACAAGAATAAAGAAAACCGCTCGCAGGCCAAGGGGATACGCTTTTGCACGGACAGGCAGGCCGGCGCACCGAGGTCACGCGCAGCGGCGTTGAAGGCATGCGCCGGCGCGCGGTTTCAAGCCTGTGGGTGGCACTCCTGCTGGCGATCCTCGGCTTCCTGGTGATCTATCCCGTGCTCACGCTGCTATTGGGGGCGCTGACTGACACCAATCCGGTGGTCGACGGCTTCAGCCTGAACCATTTGTCGATCGCGAACTTCCTTGCGGTGCTGGTCAACCCGAACGTCGCCGAGGCGCTGTTCAATACCTTGATCGCCTGCGGCGGCGGCACCCTGATCGCGGTCGTGATCGGGCTGGCGTTTTCCTGGATCGTGGTGCGCACCAACACCCCGTTCAAGGGCTTCATCGCCGCCGCCAGCATCCTGCCGCTGTTCGCGCCGCCGCTGGTGGCGGGCGTGGCCTGGACCATCCTCGGCTCGCCGAAGACCGGCCTCATCAACACCATGTTCAAATGGGCCGGCCTCGACTGGCACGTGAATTTCTATTCGCTGTGGGGCCTGGTGTTCGTGTTCGGCATCTACTACGCGCCCTACGTCTACATGTTCACCTCCTCGGCGCTGCGCAACATGGACCCGAGCCTGGAAGAGGCCGCCGAGATTTCCGGCGCCAGCGCGTTCGCGACCTTGTTCTCGGTGACGTTCCCGCTGATCATGCCGGCGATCGTCTCCGGCATGCTGCTGTCCTTTATCGTGATGCTCGGCATCTACGGCATTCCGGCGGTGCTGGGCGCGCCGGCCAATATCAACGTGCTGACCACCTATATCTTCAAGCTCACCAACTGGTCGCCGCCGCTCTACAACACCGCAGCCGCAGTCGCGATCCTGCTGATGATGGTGACCGGCCTGTTGGTGTTCGCGCAGCAGAAGGTGCTGAGCGGGCGCAGCTTCACCACCGTCGCCGGCAAGGCCTATCGGCCGCGCAGCCTCGATCTCGGCCCGTGGCGCTGGTTCACTTTCGGCTTCGGCGTCGTCTATCTGGTGGTGGTCGTGGTGCTGCCGAGCATCGCCTTGATCGTGGCGGCATTCCGCAAGTTCATGTTCATCCGCGACGCCGCCAGCCTGTTCGACATGAAGCAATATTCGCTGATGCATTTCAACAGCATCTTCGACAACCCGCTGACCATGAATTCGATCTACAACGCGATCGAGGTCGGCATCATCACAGCCGTGGTCGGCGGCACGCTCGCCTTTGCGATCGGCTACACCATTCATCGGACCCATGTCGCGGGCCGCCGCAGCATCGACCTGGTATCGACGATACCGGTGGCTATCCCGGGCCTCGTGATCGGCGTGGCTTACTTGTGGGCCTGGATCGGGATTCCCGGCGGGCTCTACGGCACCATCTGGATTCTCGCGCTGGCGTTCATCGCGCGCTTCATGCCGGATACGGTCAAGGCGCTGTCGACCTCGTTCCTGCAGATCCATCGCGAGCTGGAGGAGGCGGCCTGGGTCTGCGGCAGGGGCATGCTCAGCACCATCCGCACGGTCGTGCTGCCGCTGGCGCGGCCGGGCGTGATCGCTTCCATGACATTGCTGTTCGTATTGGCGATCCGCGAACTCGGGTCGTCGCTGTTTCTCTACACCAGCAACACCATGGTGATGTCGGTATTGCTGCTCGACTATTACGAAGGCGGCAATATCGGCAAGACCGCGGCGTTCAGCCTGGTGCAGACGATCCTGCTCGGGGTCCTGATCGGCGGCGCCAACTGGCTGTCGCGGGGCGCTGCGCAAGGCAGCGTCGCCCGCACCGGATAAACGAAAAACAAGGGAGGATTGGATATGAACAGGAAAATCGCCGGGATTATTGCCATGGCCGGCCTGGGCATCGCGCTCGGCGGCGCGCCGGCAGTGGCGGAGGATTTTGGTTCGCCCGAACTGATCGCGGCGGCCAAGGCCGAAGGCAAACTGGTCTACTACACGGCGAATTTCGCCGAGGTCGAACAGGAGGTCATCAAGCAGTTCAACAAGCGTTTTCCGGAGATCAAGGTCGAGATGGTGCGCGCGCCCGGCGGCCAGCTCATCACGCGGGTACGGACCGAGGCGGCGGCCGGCAAGCTGATCGCCGACATCGTCGATCACTCCGACCGTGCGCTGATGCTGCCGCTGGCCGACCTGTTCCAGGATTACGCGCCGCCGAATGCCGCCGACTACGATCCGGCCGCGCTGGTTTCGCCAAAATTCTGGCCGCGCGCCACGGTGGTGTGGTCGATTGCCTACAACACCGAACTGGTCAAGAACCCGCCGAAGAGCTGGATGGATCTGACCAAGCCCGAATACGACAAGATGACCGGCCAGGTGTTCGCCCAATCCGGCGGCACCACCTGGACCCGCATCATGTTCGAGCGTCAGGTGCTCGGCGAGGATTATTGGGCCAAGCAGGCCGCGACCCATCCGATTCTTTATCCCTCCGGCGCGCCGATGTCGGATTCGCTGGTACGCGGCGAGGTCGCGATGGGGCCGATCCTCTACAACGCGGTCTACCCGAAGCAGAAGGAAGGCGCGCCGCTCGCAATCATCTTCCCGCCGGAGGGCGTGCCGGCCAATCCCTACGCGTCGGGGATTCCCAAGACCGCCACGCATCCCAACGCCGCAAGACTGTTCCTGAACTGGTGCATGTCGAAGGAGGGGCAGACCTTCATGATCAAGGAGCTCGGCAATCTCACGTCGCTGAAGGTGGCGCCGGTCTATCCCGAGGGCTTCGATCCCAAGATCGTCAAGGTCTGGTACCCGAATTTCGACCAGTATGTGAAGCTGCACGGCGCCTGGGTTGCCGACTGGGACAAGACCTTCGGCTATCGGCAGTGAGGTCAGGCGTGGAAGCAGGAACGTGACCGCGGCACTCAACGTCAGCGACCTGCGCAAGCAGTTCGCGATCGGCCGCCCGGCAATCGACGGCGTCAGCTTCGACGTGCCGGCCGGCGAGATCGTGGTGCTGCTCGGCCCCTCCGGCTGCGGCAAGACCACGACGCTGCGCTGCGTCGCCGGCCTCGAGCATCCGACCTCGGGCGAGATCAGCATCGGCGGCCATGTGGTGTCGTCGCCTGAGCGCGGCATTCTGCTGCCGCCGCGCTTGCGCGACCTCGGCATGGTGTTTCAGTCCTACGCGGTCTGGCCGCACATGACGGTGCGGCAGAACGTGGTCTATCCGCTCAAGCATCGAAAAATCGCACGCACCGAGGCCAACCGCATGGTCGACGAGGTGCTGCAACTGGTCGGCCTGTCCGAATATGCCGACCGTCCGGTGGTGGCGCTGTCGGGCGGACAGATGCAGCGCGTGGCGCTGGCGCGCAGCATCGTGTACCGGCCGCAACTGTTGTTGCTCGACGAACCCTTGTCGAATCTTGACGCCAAGCTCCGCCTGAGGTTGCGCGACGACCTGCGCGTCATCCTCAAGCAGACCGGCATGACTGCGCTGTACGTGACCCATGACCAGGCCGAAGCCGTCGTGCTCGGCGATCGCATCGGGGTGATGCGCGACGGCAAGCTGCTGCAGATGGGCACGCCGGACCAGATCTATAACCGCCCCGCCGACCTGTTCGTCGCCAACTTCACCGGCGCCACCAACGAGCTTACCGGCACGCTGGTCGGGCGCAGCGGCGAGTTTGGCGTGGTCGATTTCGGCGACGGGCGGCGAGGGGAGGCGGCGTTGCTGCATGCGATGGAAGTCGGCGACAAGGTGCGCATCGCCTTGCGGCCGGAAAACATCAACATCGGCAGGCAGGACGGCGCCAACAGCTTTTCCGCCCGCGTGACCGACCGCCGCTATCAGGGCACCCAGACGGTCTATGAAGTCGATTTGTTCGGCCGCCGGCTGGAGGCCCTCGAGCTTGGCACCGCCGCCCGCCATCAGGTCGGGGTTGAGACCTCGGTGTGCCTGCCGCGGGAAGGCTGCTGGGCCTATCGCGATGTGGGACCTTCGACTTACGATTAGCGGGTAAAAATCGCTAGAACTGGTAGCGGCGGAGCCCGCCATCGACGGGAATGACGGTGCCGGTGATGTAGCGTGCGATCGGCGAGGCGAGGAACACGACGAGCGCGGCGAGATCTTCCGGCTCGCCCCAGTAACCGACCGGGATTTCTTCCTCGGCAAATCGCTTGCGATAGTCTTCCGGATAGTTGCGGCGAATCTGTTCGCTCATGATGCGGCCGGGCGGAATGCAATTGACGGTAACGCCGTGTTCGCCGACCTCGCGCGACAGTCCCTTGGACCAGGCGTGAACCGCGGCTTTGGCCGCGAATGCCGCGTTCAGGCCTTCCGGTTCGGATTTGCCGGTGATGTTGACGATGCGCCCCCATCGCCGTTGCATCATTTGCGGCAACAGCGCATGGGCGAGCTGCCGGTAGCGGGTGAAGTTGAGCGTAAGCGCTTCGTCCCAGGCGCTGTCGGGCGCATCCACCGGCAGCGGCCGGCTGCCGCCGGCGTTGTTGACCAGAATATCGACGTGGCCCAGTTCGGCGATCGCTTTGGCCGCGAGCTTTACTGCGGCGTCCTCCTGCGCGATGTCCTGTATGACCGGGATCACGACCCCGCTTCCTTGCGCCTGCACCGCCTGCACCTCCTGTGCGAGCGACTCCAGCAGCTCCTTGCGTCGCGCCACGGCGACAACGCGCACGCCCTCATGCGCAAGCGCCCTGGCGATGGCGCGGCCGATCCCGGTGCTGGCGCCGGTGACGACCGCGGTCCTGGACTTGAGATCGAGATCCATGTTTGATGTCCTTTAACTTACAATGCTGTCCAGGTGACGGTGCTGGAACCGTGTCGACGCGCGCCGGCGATTGTCATTGACCGTCGACGAGCAATATTAGCGCGATCGCCATGCCCGGAATGGCCACGCTGCCGAGCAGGCCGCATTGCGGAAATTCGGAGTAGCCGATGATCCATGGCGGGCCCTCGGAGGCGATATAGAGCTTCATCACCTCGATGCCGAAAACCGCCGCGGTGTGCATCGCAATCGGCAGCCAGAGACTGCGTCCGCCGAGGACGTAAGCAAGCCCGAACAGGCAACCGACCAGGAACAGCCCATAGGCGGGCTGCCAGATCGACCTGTCCGGGGCGGGCGTCTTGATGAAGTGTGTTGCCGCGAAAATCGCCGAGGACGCCATGATCGCCAGTGCCGTGTATCCGCGTCCCTCCGGAAGCGACCGCAGCATTTGTTCCATCAGCACGCCTCGAAACACCGCCTCCTCCAGCGTTGCCAGCGGCAGGGGCCCCAGGAAACGTTTCAACAGCTTGATCCGGCGTGTCGCCGCGTCATGTTTCGGCTGGATGCGCATCCATCCGACCGCGAGGCCCAGCGCGTACATGAGCCAGATCGGAAGCAGCATGATCCAGAACGCGACAACGATGTCGCGCCACGGAACCGGGGTCGGAAACTCCTGATGAAACCATTGTTGCGGAGAACTGCCGAGCGCCAATGGAGTGCCGAAGATAATGATGAGCCACAGGACGTGGGTCATCACGCGCGTGGTCATTTTGACCCGCGGATCGCTCGTCTCGTAGCGCAACGGCCACGCCAGCGGCGCGCCGGTCATCCATAGCGCGATGCTCTGGGCGCCCCACAACAGACTGAAGCCGAACGCCACGACCCCCGAAAAAACAAGAAAGTTCAATTCACGTCTCCGTTCGCGGGGTTTCACGCAGGAAACGCGACCAGCGCTTGTCGAACCAGAACAGCCAGATCTCCGGATTCGCGCGCAACTCACGTTCGAACCAGCGACACCAGTCCTGCGCACATGTGCGAATGGCGCGGTCGCGGTCGCCATGATCCGGCGGCGGTGCACGCTCGAATGAAAGCAGGACGCTGGAATCGGATTGCCATGCCGGGGAAAGACGGACCATCGGGGCATTTGCCGTCACGGCAAGGGAGAAAGCCCCACTCTTGAGCCTGGCGCTGCGTCCGAAAATCGAAACTTCAACGCCTTCGTCCGGATCGACCAAAAGGTCCGGCGTGATCAGCAGTACCTTGCCGGCCTTGAAAATCTTCAAGTAGGCAACCGCGTCTCTTATTGTCGATGCCTGCACCGGCCGCAACAGGGTGTCCACGCCGAGCGCGCTGTACCATCGGGCTTTTCGAGCAGCCCGTTCGGCCGTCGGCGCTTGCCGCACCAGCATGGTGACGGGATGTCTGTGGCCGACGATGGCCACCATGATTTCATGGCCGATAAAATGCGGCGCGCACAGCACAACGCCGCGTCCCTCCGCGACGGCCTTGTCGAGAACTTCGATGGATTGATCCAGCTTGATCTCGTTGACGACCGGCGTGTCCCGGAGACCGCGATGGAAAACGGACAATTGACTGGAATACAACCACCCGACGCGACGGAAAAAGATGCGCGCGGCCCCGGCCGGGACGCCGTCGCCGAGCCCCAGGCGAATGTTTTCCTGAACCCGCCGGCGCAGCATCGGGATGGCCCCGGCCGCAGAGACCAGGCCGCTCACGCCTGAACGCTGCGGACCGACCGGCAGCGACGAGGTCAGCCGAATTATTCTGCGGATGAATTGCTGCGTAATCGCTCGGCGCAATTCTTCGAGAGATTTGGGCAACTTCTGGCTCTGGCTGGGAGGGGCGGTGCGAGCCGGAAAAACTACAGCAAGGGGAATCCGATGTCCAACAGCGACCGAAGCGCAAGAAAAGAACCGAGCGACATCGCGGAGTTATAATTCAATCGACGCTGACGCCGCCGGGCTAATTGGCCTGAGGCGTGAACCCATAAAATGATGCGTCTTAGGTCTAACGGACATCGCGGCGCGGTGCAGTCGGCAAGTCCGCTTGGTGCCAAAAGCGGAAGTCGCGAGTTTACGACTTCACCTCCTTCACGCCGTTGGCGCGAAGAAGGCTGCAATTCTGGCCCGCGCTCCGATCGAACGTCAGCCCTCGAATTTGAATGAAACCTTGAGCTTGGCGCGGTAGGCTTCGACCTTGCCCTTCGCATCGAGTTGAAGGTCGAGCTGGACGACTTCGGCGACGCGAAGATCACGCAGGGATTTTCCGGCCCTGTTGACGGCCGCCGTGGCTGCCTTTTCCCAGGATTCTTTGCTTGTGCCGACCAGTTCAATCACCTTGTAGACGCTCTCTGCCATCACGCCCTCCCGTTGATATGAAGTAGGAAGTCATTCTCCCGCAGCGGCGCGAGCCTAGCATCGCAAAGCGAGTGCCGATAGGATGCGGCGCAACATGCCTGCGCCGATAAAGAGGGGAGCAGCGCAAGCGCCTCCCACTCAACGGACCCGACGAGGTTATGAGTCCGCGCCCTAATTCTATACGTGCTTGGTCCAATTGACAATTTCCGTCTCCGGCTTCTAACGTCCGGCACCCATGAAACCCGCTCCCTTCGAATATGTCCGGCCGGATTCGCTCACCGAAGCATGCCAACTGCTGGCCGCCGATGACGACGCGCGGGTGATCGCGGGCGGGCAGACGCTGGTTCCGATGCTGGCGATGCGGCTGGCCCGTCCGGCGAGGCTCGTCGACATCCTGCGATTGCCGGAGCTTGCCGGAATTCGCCAGGACAAGGACAGCGTCATTGTCGGCGCGACCACGCGCCAGGCACAGGCCGAGCGCGATCCGGTCGTCCGCGCCTCGGTGCCGATGCTGGCGCGGGTACTGCCCTGGGTCGGACATCCGCCGACCCGCAACCGCGGCACCATCGGCGGCTCGATCGCCAACGCCGACCCGTCGGCCGAAATTCCACTTGTGGCGGTGACGCTCGGCGCCGAGATCATGCTGGCGACTTTGGCGGGACCGGCATCGATGCCGGCGGACGATTTCTTTGTCGGGCCGATGGTGACATCGATCAATCACGGCGAATGCGTCAGCGCGATCCGGTTTCCGGTCTGGCCGCACCGGCGGATCGGCGTCGGCTTTTTCGAGGTCAGCGCGCGCAAGTCCGACTTTGCGTTCGTCGCTGCCGCGGCTCAGGTCGCGCTCGACGAAGAGGAGCGCTGCCTCGAGGTGGCACTCGGCCTCGGTGGCGTCGGTGACCGTCCGTTGCGGCTCGATGTGTCGTCGCTGCTTGGCACGAGACTCGATGCCAAATCGGCGTCGGAAGCGGTCCATGCCGCGTCGGCTGATCTCGATGCGACCAGCGACCTGCATGCCAGCGCCGCCTATCGCCGTCGCGTGGCGACCGCGCTTTGCCTGCGCGCGCTCGAACAGGCGCGCGCCAATGCCGCCGCCAAATCCGCGCAAGGTGGGCGATGAAAGTCGAACTGCACATCAACGGCGCGGTCCGTTCCGCCGAGCTGGAGCCGCGCAAGACGCTGCTCGACGCGTTGCGCGAGGATTTCCTGTTGAACGGCACTCACGCCGGATGCGAGCACGGCGTCTGCGGCGCTTGCACGGTGCTGCTGGATGGCGAGCCGGTGCGGTCCTGCCTGATGTTCGCGGTGCAGGCGGACGGATACGAGATCACCACCATCGAGGGTCTTGCTCCGGCGCCGGGTGAACTCAGCGTGATCCAGGATGCCTTCTGCGAAACCCACGGCCTGCAATGCGGCTACTGCACCCCCGGCATGATCCTCGCCGCGCATGCCTTGCTGCAGCACACGGTCACGCCGACCCGCGAGGAGATCGTCGAGGCGATCTCGGCCAATATCTGCCGCTGCACCGGCTATGGCCAGATCATCGAAGCCGTGCAGTTCGCCGCCGACCGGTTGCGTCTCGCCAACGCGCCGCGCGCACTCCGCAATCCGGTGGAGGCGAAATGAGCGCCGATCCGGCTTCCTTCCGCTTTGTCTCCACCCATCGCCGGGTGCGCGAGGATCGCCGTTTCGTGGCGGGACACGGACTGTTCGTGGCGGATGTCGCCCTCGAAGGCATGCTGCATGTCGCGGTGCTGCCGTCGCAGCACCCGGCCGCGCGCATCGTGTCGATCGATGCCTCGGCGGCACTGGCAATGCCTGGCGTGCATTATGTGCTGACCGGCGACGAACTTGCGGCGGCGACCGATCCCTTGATGAACGGGCTCGATACGCCCAAGGTGAAACGCCATCCGCTCGCGGTCGGACAGACCCGCTATGCCGGTGAATGGGTCGTCGCCGTGGTTGCCGAGAGCCGCGCGCTCGCCGAGGATGCCGCGGAGAAAGTTCACGTTACTTACGAGCCGCTGCCCTTCGTGCTCAATGCCGAAGAAGCGCTAAAGCCGGACAGCCCGCCGGTGCATGCCGGCGCACGGTTCCAACGTGCTGCTCGATCGTACCTTCGTCTGGGGCGAGGTGGAAAAACATTTTGCGGAAAGCCCGCGCCATCTGTCGTTTCGGGTGACCTGGGGACGCAGTTCCACCGTTCCGATCGAGACCTTTGGCGTCGCCGCATCCTGGGATCCCTGGCGCGAGATGCTGGACGTATGGGCGTCGATCCAGATGCCGAAATATCCGGATCAGATCGCGCGCGCATTGCGAATTCCCGCCAACGGCGTCCGCGTGCATCAGCATGTCGATGTCGGCGGCAGCTACGGCGTCAAGCGCGGCATCAAGCAGACCGTGCTGGTGGCGCATCTGGCGCGGCGGCTCGGCCGGCCCGTGCGCCTGATCGAGGACCGGCTGGACAATATGGGCGGCGGCGACGCCCACGGCCCGGACCGGATTTTCGACGTCGAGGTCGCCTTCAACGATGACGGCATCGTCAAATCGATGAAGATGAAGGCGCTCGACAATGCCGGCGCCTATGCCGGCCGTGCGCCGTTTCAACTGGGCAAGCCGATCGGCGCCATCGTCGGTCCCTACCAGATCGAGAGCGTGCAGTACCGCGCCCAGTCGGTCACGACCAACAAGGCGGTGCAGGAAGCGGTCCGCGGCTTCGGCCAGGCGCCGACCAATTATGCGATCGAGACCGCGATCGACAAGGTCGCCGCCGCCGTCGGTCTTGCGCGCATCGAAGTGCGCCGGCGCAATTTCATCCGCAAGGAACAGTTTCCTTATCTCATTCCAAGCGGCAGCACCTATGACAGCGGCGACTATCACACCGTGGTCGACAAGGTGCTCGCGCATATCGATTTCGATGCCATGGAAAAGGAACGCGATCGCCTGCGCGCCAGCGGCCTTTTGGCCGGCATCGGGATCGCGGCCTGCCTTGAGCCGAGCGGCGCCAATTCGGCGTTCGAGCCGCTGCTCAATGAAAAGAACACCACGACCACCTGGATGGATTCCTGCCGCATCGTCGTCGACGGGCTCGGCTTCGTCACCGTCACCATCCACAACACCTCGTCGGGGCAGGGCCACGAAACGCTGGTTTCAACCGTGGTCGGCGAAGTCCTGCAGGTCGATCCCGATCTGATCCGCGTTATCAGGCCGGATTCGCTGGCGTGCCTGCCGTCGAACTCGCCGGTCGGCAGCCGGATGGCGATCATGCTCGGCGGCGCGGCGTTTCATGCCGCGCAAAAAATGAAGGCGAAGATAACGCGGATCGGCGCGCATCAATTCGGTCTCGGCGAGGACGGCGTTGTCTACGCCTCGGGCAGCGTCGGCGTTCCCAAGGCGGCAAGCAACTCGGCTGGATCGAACTCGTCAACATCGCCCACCGCCATTATCATCTGCTGCCGGAGGGCATGGAGCCGGGGCTGGAGACCACGCATGTGATGCAGGTGCCGACCGGCGGCGCTTTGCCGAAAGACGGCCGGGTCCAGATGTATCCGTGCCATTCGTTCGAGTTTCATGTGGTGCTGATGGCGATCGATCCTGTGATCGGCAAACCCGAGATCCGGCGTTACGTGATCGGCCATGACTGCGGCACGGTCATCACCCCGCATATCGTCAGGGGCATGACGCTCGGCGGCATCGCGCATGGCCTTGGCGCGGCGCTGCTGGAGGAGTTCGTCTACAATGACGAGGGCCAGCTCATCACCCAGAGTTTCATGGACTACCTGCTGCCATCGGCGCACGAGGTGCCGAAGGTCGAGATCGTGCACCACTGCACGCCGTCGCCCTTCACGGTGTTCGGCCAGAAGGGATCCGGCGAAAGCGGCTATCTCGGCGCGCCTGCCGCCATTTCCGGCGCGATCAACGACTGCGTTGCATCGCTCGGCATTTCCTTCAACAAGCTTCCGATCCGGATTTCCGCGATCGGCGACGCCATCGCGAATGCGCAACCGACCAATCAAGAGCAAGCCACATGATCATCGACTGCCACGCCCATCTTGTTCCTCCCGCTTTGCTCGACGCTATCCGCGCGCAGGCAAAAAGCTTTCCGTCGGTCCGCCTGATCGAGGATGGCGGCAGCCTTGGATTCTCGTTTGCCGGCGGCAAGCCGACACGGCCGGTGTCAAAACCGTTGAGCGATCTAACGGCGCGGCTGAAATGGATGGACGAGCAGAAGATCGAACGCCAGGTGGTCGGCGGCTGGCTCGACATGTTCGGCAATGAACTGCCGGCGGAGGAGGGCACCAGATGGTCGCGCCTGATCAACACCCATCTGGCCCAGACCGCGAAAAGCGAGCCGCGCTTCGTGCCGCTCGCCACCGTTCCCTTGCAGGACGGCGCGCGCGCCGCCGAGGTGCTGCGCGAGGCGCACGCCGCAGGCTTCAAGGGCGCGATGATCGGCACCCAACCCAAAGGCAGAGGCGGCGTGCTGGACGATCCGGCCCTGCTGCCGTTCTGGGAAGCCGCCAACGAGTTGGGATCGGTGGTGTTCATTCATCCGGTGTTCGAGAGCGGCGACGACCGCGTCCATGATTACGGCATGGCCAATGCGGTCGGGCGTATCACCGATACGCTGATCGCGATGTCGCGGCTGATCTATGCCGGTCACGTCACCCATTATGCGAAAGCGAAGATCGTCGCCGGCATCGGCGGCGCGGCGCTGCCCTATGTGATCGGACGCTTGCGCCGGAACTATTCGCTCGACAAGGACAAGCTCGGCGATCCCGATGCGGCATTGGCCGCGATGTACTACGACACCATCGTGCAGGATCCGCGCGCCTTGCGTTATCTCGCCGATATCGTCGGCGCCGACAGGATCATGATGGGTTCGGACATGCCGTTTCCGATCGGCGATCTCGCGCCCACCAAAATCGTCGGCGAGACCAGATTTTCGGACAGCGAGCGGGCTGCGATCAATGGCCGCCTTGCGCAGCGCCTGTTCGGCCTGTGAGAACATTGTGTCCAGAGCGATTTACAGCCCACTCGAACCAGTGAAGGATATCTTTTCTCCCCTCCCTCCGCGAAGCGGCGGGGAGGGGTCGGGGGTGGGGGGTCTATCGGCTGGAACCGCTGCTCCGGCGAATGCTGCACTACCCCCGACCCCTCCCCGCCACGCGCAAAAGCGCGTGGTGGGAGGGGAGTGAAGAGCTTCATCGCCAAGGATGAAGCAAAGTGGAAATTGCTTTGGCGCGGTCAAAAATCAAAAGAATGCGGGAGAAGTTATGAATAGATATCTGGCCGGCCTGGCATGCATCGGCGTGCTGCTGTCATCGGGTGCATCGCGGGCGCAGGCCCCCGAGCCGCTGTCGATCGTCATCTTCGGGCCGCCCTCGCTCGGTGCGTTCCTGCCGCCGGTGATCAAGGCGCAGAAGCTGGACGAGAAGAACGGCCTTGCGATCAAGTTCGAGGAACGCACGCCGGATGCCTATACCGCGCAGTTCAACTCCGGCGAATTCCAGCTTGGCGGCAGTGCCTCGCTGCTGACGGTGGGGCTTGCCGACACCCGCGGCGTCAAGGTGACATACCTGTTCAATCTTTTCGACTTCTGGGGCGCGGTCGTCACCTCCAGGCCCGACGTCAAGACGCTGAAGGACCTCGAAGGCAAGGATCTCGCCGCCGCCAAGGGCACCACCAATTATGTGATGTTCGACTGGTTCGCGCGCCAGCTCGGCGCCGATCCGGCGAAATTCTCCGTCATCAACACCGCGACCCCCGGCCTGATCGGCTATGCGCTCGCCGACCGCGCCGCGGCGGTGCAGCTTTGGGAGCCGGCCTACACCACGCTGCTGTCGAAGAAGGGCGATATGCGGACCATCGATCTTGCGATCGCCGATAGCTGGAAAAAATTCACCGGCAGCCGCAACATTCCCTATCTCGGCGTCGCCGCGCATATCGACTGGGCCGAGAAGAACCAGAAGCTGATTCCGAAACTTTACGCCGCCTACAAGGAAGCCGCCGAATGGGTGACCGCGCATCCCGATGAGGCCTCGAAGCTGATCGCGCCGAAGGGAACCCCCGACGACCAGAAGGCCATCGCCGATCTGATCCGCGCCAACGACCGTCTCGGCATGAATGTGCAATGGGCCTCCGACGAGCGGAAGGAAATCAACTCGGTCTATGCGGCCGGAAAATCGATCGCGTTCCTGCCCGCGGACCCGTCGGCCGCGACGATCTATCAGGCCCCCGGTAAATGAACGAGGCGGCGCCCCAGCCGATATCGCCGCCGCTGACAGCGTTGTTGCTGGCGGGGAGCGAAGCGGCTGGGGACGTCGGTTTTGCCTTTCGTGGTGGTGATACTGGTCTGGCAATTCGCCTCGCTGTTTTTCCCGCGCTTTCTGTTTCCGTCGCTGATCGATGTGTTCTGGCGCTGCCTCCAGATCTTCTCCGACGGTTCGATGTTCTGCCGACGTGCTCGCGACGATCTTCCGGATTCTGGCGGGGCTGGCCGGCGCCTTCATCATCGGCGGATTGCTGGCGCTGTTGATGGCGCGCTCGCGCGCGGTCGATAATTTCCTGTCGCCGATCCTGACGCTGTTCCAGGGCATTCCGGCGCTGTCCTGGGTGGTGTTCGCCATCATCTGGTTTCACGGCGTCGAGTTCCGCATCTTCTTCATCATGGTGATGACGACGTTGCCGGCATTCACCTTTCAGGTATTGGGCGCGTTGCGCGGAATGTCCAAAGACCTGATGGAAATGGTGTTCAGTTTTCGCCCCACGCGCCTAAAACTGTTCCGGGTGATGATCGCGCCCGCCATCCTGCCGGACATTCTGACCGCATGGAAGGTCAACCTCGGCAACGCCTCGCGCGTGGTCGTGGTCGCTGAACTCGTCGGCGCTACCGGCGGCGTCGGCTATCAACTGCTGCAGCAACAGCAGTTGTTCGACATGGCCGGCGCGCTGGCCTGGACGCTGCAACTGGTGTTTTTCGTGCTGCTCGTGCAGGGCGTGCTGACGCTGATCGAAAATACCGCCTTCCGCTACCGCGCCGTCTCCGAGCGTTCGCTATGAGCGACGCCGTCGCGCCCGATGCAGCCATTCATCTGGCGGGCGTATCCAAGGTGTTCGGCAAACCCGGCACCGAGACTGCCTATCGCGCGGTCGACGGCCTCAACCTCGATGTGCGGCCGGGCCAGATGCTGGCGCTGCTCGGCAAGACCGGCTGCGGCAAGTCGACGATCTTCAACATGATCGCGGGGTTGACCGAACCGACCAGCGGCACCGTTCGCGTGCAGGGACGCGATCCCTTTGCGGATTTCGATTCGTTTCGCGGCAAGCTCGCCATCGTGTTCCAGAACGACCGGCTGTTGCCCTGGCGAAGCGCGATCGCCAACGTCGAACTCGGGCTGGAGATGCTCGAAATTCCCGCAACGGAACGACGCGCCACCGCCCAATTATGGCTGACCAGGCTCGGGCTCGGCGGCCACGAGAATGATTATCCGCATGCCTTGTCCGGCGGCATGCGCCAGCGCGTCTCGATCGCGCGGGCGTTTGCGACCAATGCCAATATCCTGCTGTGCGACGAGCCGTTCTCGGCGCTGGATGAGTCGACCGCAGGGCGGTTGCGCGCGGAATTCGTCCGGCTGGTAAAGGAAAACAACAAGACCGCCGTTTTCATCACCCATTCGATCAGCGAGGCACTCGAGATCGGCGACCGCATCGTGGTGCTGAAGCGTCCCGCGACCATCGCCTACGATGTCAGCTTCGACGGCGATACCGGCCAGGAAGACCGGGAACTCATTCGCAGCCGGATCGGCGAGGTATTGTCGGCGTGAACCCCGGGATTCCCGTAACGTGACCACCCGGATTTTGGAGCTGCGGCGTTCTATTCTGCTTGCTTGCGGCCCGGTCGCGCCTGCGCTAGCAACGTATTGAATCCGGATGTCCCCCTAAGTTTCGAGAAGCCGTCATGAGCACAGCCTTACCTTCTTCCGTGGACGTCATCGTGGTCGGCGCCGGCAATGCGGCGTTTTGCGCAGCCCTTGCCGCCAGCGAACAGGGCGTTTCGGTGTTGATGCTGGAGCGCGCGCCCGAGGACGAGGCCGGCGGCAACAGCCGCTTCACCGCCGGTGCGTTCCGCTGTGTCTATGACGGGGTCGAAGACCTGCGCGCGCTGATGCCCGACTTGACCGACGAGGAAGTCTCGAAATCCGATTTCGGCACCTACACGGAAGAGAAATTCTTCGACGACATGGGCCGCGTCACCGAATACCGCACCGATCCCGATCTGTGCGAAATCCTGGTCACCCGCAGCAAGGCCACCATGCTGTGGATGCGCGAGAAGGGCATGCGCTTCATGCCGATCTGGGGCCGCCAGGCCTACAAGATCAACGGCATGTTCAAGTTCTGGGGCGGGCTGACGGTGGAAGCCTGGGGCGGCGGGCCCGGCCTGGTCGAAGGCTGGACCAACATCGCCCGCAAGAACAACGTCGCGATCGCCTATGGCGCGCGCGCGCTGTCGCTGCTCTCCGACGACGACGGCGTCCAGGGCGTCAAGGTCAAGCACAACGGCAAGACCTCGGAGGTGAAGGCGAAGTGCGTGGTGCTGGCGGCCGGCGGCTTCCAGGCCAATGCCGAGATGCGCACGCGCTATCTCGGACCGACCTGGGAACTCGCCAAGATCCGCGGCACCCGCTTCAACACCGGCGACGGCATCAAGATGGCGCTCGATATCGGCGCGATGCCGACCGGCAACTGGTCGGGCGGCCACGCCGTCGGCTGGGACCGCAATGCGCCGGAGTTCGGCGATCTCACGGTCGGCGACAATTTCCAGAAGCACTCCTATCCCTGGGGCATCATGATCAATGCCAATGGCGAGCGCTTCGTCGACGAGGGTGCTGATTTCCGCAACTACACTTACGCGAAATACGGCCGCGTGATCCTGATGCAGCCCGGACAATTCGCCTGGCAGGTGTTCGACAGCAAGATCATCCCGATGCTGCGCGACGAATACCGCATCAAGCGCGTGACCAAAGTGCGCGCCGATACGCTGGAGGAACTGGTCAAGAAGCTCGACGACGTCAATGCCGACAAGGCGCTGGAGACGATCAAAGCCTACAACAAGGCGGTCATGACCGAGGTGCCGTTCGACCCGAACGTCAAGGACGGCCGTGGCACCAGGGGCCTTGCGATCCCGAAATCGAATTGGGCCAATACGGTGGACCAGGGACCGTTCGAGGCTTATGCCGTGACCTGCGGGCTCACCTTCACCTTCGGCGGCCTCAAGATCGACACCAGCGCGCGGGTGATGGACACCGACGGCGCGCCGATCCCCGGCCTGTTCGCGGCCGGTGAACTGGTCGGCGGCATCTTCTATTTCAACTATCCCGGCGGTACCGGCCTGATGAACGGTTCAGTGTTCGGCAAGATCGCGGGCACCACGGCCGGCCAGCGCGCGGCGCAGTCGCCGTAGCGGTTACGACCGGCTATCCAGAGCGTGAAGCGCGTCTTCGCGCTGGATGTCCCGGCCATGACGAAAATGGGTCACTGCTGCGGAATGCCCGACGCCTTTACCACCGTCGTCAGCTTCTCGTAGTCGGCTTTCATCAGGTTCGCGAGTTCGCCGAGCGGCATCGGTCTGCCCGGGATGTCGGCGACGGCGAGCTGGCGTTGAACGTCGGGATTTTCCAGCGCCTTGTTGATGCCATCGTGAATCTTCTCGACGATCGCATCGGGAGTGGCCGACGGCACATAGATGCCATACCACGAGACGTAGGAAGCGCCCGGATATCCCGCTTCCGCAATCGTCGGCACGTCCGGAAGATCCGGAACCCGTTTCTGCGTGAACACCGCGAGCGGCTTCACGGTGCCGTCCTTGATATGCGGCAGCGCCAGCGCGAGCGAGACGATCTCGAAATGCATCAGGTTGGTCATCAGGTCGATCAGCGCCGGCGGCTGGCCCTTGTAGCCGATGTTGGCGAGCTTGATGTTGGCGACCTGGAACAGTTTCTGCGCGGTCAGGTCGATCGACGAGCCGGTGCCGGGATTGCCGAAGTTGAGCTGGCCGGGCTTGCTTCGCGCCAGTTCGACGAATTCGGCCAGCGTCCTGGCCGGCATCGCGGGATTGACCAGGGCCACGCTCTGATTCCAGATCGCAAGACCGACGCATTTGAAGCCCTGCATCGGCTCCCAGCCGGCGTCCTTGTATAAAGTGGGATTGACCAGCACCGCGGGTCCCGTGACCAGCCAGGTGTAGCCGTCGGGATCGCTTCTTGCGACCATGGCGGTGCCGATGTTGCTGTTGGCGCCGGGCCTCGCTTCGATGACGATCGGTTGCTTCCAGTCGCGGCCGACCTGTTCGGTCACCGCGCGGGCGACGATGTCGACGATGCCGCCGGCCGGATAGGGCACGACGATGTGGATCGGCCGGTTCGGATAATTGCTTTGCGCCCGCGCGCCTGAACCGGCGCCGAGCAGCGCCGTTGCGACGCCGGCGGCGAGGCCAAGGACAGCACCAACGGTTCGGATTGCCTGCATTCCCGCCTCCCATCTTCGCAACATCGTTGGTCGATCTTGCTTTGTTTTGATCCCTACGATTAGCTCGTATTTGGCGTCATTGCGAGCGCGGCTTGCGGTCAAATTGACGCCCAAGAAGCCGGGAGGAAGCATGGATTTCGAACTGTCCGCACGCTCCGAGCAATGGCGAAAGCGGCTGCAGGCCTTCTTCGACCAGGAGGTGCTGCCGCGCCACCGCGCCTGGGTCGAACACACCGCGACAAGTCGCGACGCCCCACCGTTCATGGCCGGGTTGCAGGAAAAGGCGCGGGCGGCGGGATTGTGGAATCTCGGCCTTCCCGAACTCGCATCCGATGAGCCGGGCACGCGCCTTTCAAACCTCGAATACGCGCCGGTGGCCGAAATCATGGGACGGCTGTTCTGGGCCTCTGAAGTGTTCAACTGCCAGGCGCCGGACGTGCCCAACATGATCGCGCTGCAGAACTGCGCCACGCCCGGGCAGAAGCAGCGCTGGCTGCGGCCGCTGCTCCATGCCGAGACCCGCTCGGCGTTCGGGATGACCGAACCCGACGTGGCTTCCTCGGATGCGACCAACATCGCGACCCGGATGGTCCGCGACAAAGACGACTACATCATCAACGGGCGCAAATGGTTCATCACCGGTGCCGCGCATCCGCGCTGCAGCTTCCTGATCGTGATGGGTGTCACCAATTCGGATGCCGACCGCACCCGCCGCCACTCCTGCATCATCGTGCCGATGGATGCGCCCGGCGTCCGCCTGGTCCGGCCGCTGCGCTGGATGGGCTGCGAGGATCACACCGCGCCGATCGGCGAAATCGCTTTTGACAATGTTCGGGTGCCCGCAGCGAACCTGCTCGGTGCGGAAGGCGAAGGCTTCAAGGTGGCCCAGGTCCGGCTTGGTCCGGCGCGGATCCATCATTGCATGCGCTCGATCGGTCTGTGCGAACTGCTGATCGAACTGATGATGGTGCGGTCATCGGAACGCTCGGCGTTCGGACGCACCGTGATTCAATACGACACCGTGCAGCGCTGGATCGCCGAATCCCGCGTCGAACTTGAGCAGGCCCGCCTGCTCGCCTATAGGTGTGCATGGCGGCTCGATCAAACCGGCCACCACGGTGCTTGGCGCGACGTATCGCTGATCAAGGTCGCGGTCCCCGCCATGCTGCAGCGGATCGCCGACCGCGCCATGCAGGTGTTCGGCGCGATGGGCGGCTCGGACGATACGCCGATTCATCAGGCGCTGGCGTGGGGACGCCTGTTGCGGATCGGCGACGGACCGGATGAAGTGCATCTGCGGCAGATATTCCGGATGGAGGCGATGCCGGCCTGGTCGATCGCAGACTCGCCATATCTGTCGGCGCGTCCGTTATAATAATTTAACCTCTCCCCGCTTGCGGGGAGAGGTCGAAGCCGAAGGCTTCGGGTGAGGGGGACTATCCGCGAGTCGTGCTCGCCGAGAGAGCCCCTCACCCCAACCCTCTAAGAGCGAGCTTCGCTCGTCTCGCCCCGCAAGAGCGGGGAGAGGGAGAAATGAGACGGCGCCGTTTGTTTCACGTTACTTAATTCAACCTAATCGCATCACTACAGGGAGCCAACACCATGACCCAAACGGGCACCAGCGAAACGCCGAAGGAAGCCTCGGCATCGGTTGTCGCGCGGCATGCGACGACGCTGAAGACATTGCCGTTCTCGGACACCAGGGATTTCGACGAGGCCTCGCGCGGCTTCATCGGCACGCTGGAAAATGCGCAAGTGATGTCCGCGCAGGGCAGGGTGGTCTGGAGTCTGGAACCCTACGGCTTTCTGTCGGAGGAAAAGGCGCCGCCGACCGTCGACCCCAGCCTGTGGCGGCAATCGCGCCTCAACATGAATCACGGTCTTTTCGAGGTGGTGCCCGGCGTCTACCAGATCCGCGGCCTCGATATCGCCAACATGACGCTGATCGAGGGCGACAAGGGCGTGATCGTGGTGGACACGCTGACGTCGATCGAAGGCGCGCGCGCGGCGATGGAGCTCTACTTCAAGCACCGCGGCAAGCGCCCGGTGGCGGCCGTGATCTTCTCCCACACCCATACCGACCATTGGGGCGGCGCGCGCGGCGTGCTCGATGACGACATGCTGGCCGGCGGCAAGGTGCCGATCATCGCGCCGAATTTTTTCATGGAGCATGCGGTTTCGGAAAACATCATCGCCGGCCCGGCGATGCTGCGGCGCGCGCAATATCAGTTCGGGCCGTTCCTCGCCAAGGGCGTGCGCGGGCAGGTCGATTGCGGGCTCGGCAAGTCGATGGCGGCGGGCTCGGTGGCGCTGCTGCGCCCGACCGACCTGATCATTGCGACCGGCGACAAGCGCGATATCGACGGGCTCGAATTCGAGTTCCAGATGGCGCCGAACTCCGAGGCGCCGGCGGAAATGCATTTCTTCATCCCGCGCTACAGACTGTTGAATCTCGCCGAGAACTGCACGCACAATTTCCACAACCTGCTGCCGTTCCGCGGCGCCGACGTGCGCGACGCGCTGGCGTGGTCGAAATATCTCGGCGAAGCCGCCCAGATGTGGGGCGGCAAGGCGGATGCGATGTGCGGCCAGCATCACTGGCCGGTATGGGGCACCGAGCGCATCGACACCATGATCCGCCAGCAGCGCGATCTCTATAAATTCGCCCATGACCAGACCATCCGCCTGATGAATCACGGGCTGACCGCGACCGAAATCGCCGAGGTGATCAAGCTGCCGGCGAGCCTCGATGGCGCCTGGCACGCGCGCGGCTATTACGGTCACATCCGCCATAATGTGAAGGCGATCTACCAGAAATATCTCGGCTGGTACGACGCCAATCCGGTCAACCTCGATCCGTTGCCGCCGGTCGACAGCGGCAAGAAGTATGTCGAGTACATGGGCGGCGCCAATGCGATCCTCGAGCGCGCGCGCAAAGACTTCGCCAAGGGCGAGTTTCGCTTTGTGGCACAAGCCGTCAGCCATCTGGTGTTCGCCGAGCCCGACAACCAGGCCGCGCGAGCGTTGCTCGCGGATACCTTCGAGCAGCTCGGCTATTCCGCGGAGAGCGCGACCTGGCGCAACGCCTATCTGTTCGGCGCCCAGGAATTGCGGCTCGGCATGCCCAAGGCTTCGCCGCGGCCGCCGATGCCGCGCGAGACGCTGGCGGCATTGCGCACCGGCCAGCTATGGGACGTGCTCGGGGTTCGCCTGAACGGCCCCAAGGCCGAAGGCAAGCACATCGTGCTCAACTGGAGTTTCACCGACACCCGCGAAACCTTCATCCTGACGCTGGAAAACTGCGCATTGACCTATATCGAGGGCGCGCAGTCGGACAAGGCCGACGCCGGCTTCACGCTGGCGCGCGGCACGTTCGATGAAGTGATCGCCAAGCAGACCAGCTTTCCGGATGCCGTCGCCGCCGGCAAGATCAAGTTCACCGGCAACGCGATGCGGCTCGGTGAGTTGATGATGCTGATGGACGAGTTCCCGCGGATGTTCGAGATCGTCGAGCCGAAGCGGACGCCAGTGAGCTAGGCGACCGTCAATGCTTGCTTTGACTGGCGACGCCGGGCCATGAAGCCAGCCCGGGTTCAGTCATGGCCCCGAACCCCCAAAGCTGGAACATCTGCCTGGCAAATTCGCGGTAGAGTTCACTGATCTTCTGTGACTCGGCGATAAAGTTCACATAAGCGTCTCTTGTGAAGTCGATCTGAACTTCAGCCGCCTTGCCGGGCGATGGCACGGCCATGAGTTGCTCAACAAAGAGTCTGCTCTCCAGCAACGACTTCTTCGTATAGTTCCCGTGGGCACTCGCGATGGTTTTAACGCTGACGGGATGATTTTCCGTGAGCGCGACCGCGGCACTTGTGGGAGCTGATGCGACCGTGGGGGCGATTTGATCTTCCACCCGCTGGTCGAGCGTCGGGCTCAATTGTTGTTCGGGGGCCGGGCCCGGCTGATCCGCTTTCCGGTTGCGTTGGCGGGGCTTACCGCCCGATTTGTCCTGGTCTGTGGTCGGCATTACTGAACTCCATTGAACTTCGCTGCTCCGGCGGCAGACCTAACGCCAGGACTCCGTCATGTTTGCGATGGAAGCGCGGTTCTAGCTTGTTCCTTACGCGGCGTTGGTGTGGTGGCTGGAAATTTGCATGGCGCGCGGGACATATGACGCATGCACGCACCGCTGTCGTCTCTGCGAAAGCAGGGACCCATAAGCACAGGGAACAGTGGTTGCGCGAAAGCCCTTAAATAGCGTCTTTCAAAACGAACGACACAGCGTATGGGTCCCTGCTTTCGCAGGGACGACATTGAGAGGGCTACATTATCGCGTTTAAATCCCCAGATACGCCGCCTGCACCTGCTTGTTGTCAGCGAGTTCCGCACTGCTGCCGTGCATGATCACGTTGCCGCTTTCCAGCACATAGGCGCGCTGGACCAGCGAAAGCGCACGGCTGACGTTCTGTTCCACCAGGAGGATCGCGGTGCCCATCTTGTGGATTTCGCCGATCTTCTCAAAGGTCACATCCGTCATCACGGGGGCGAGCCCGAGCGAGGGCTCGTCGAGCATCAACAGCCGTGGTTTCAGCATCAGGCCACGGCCGACCGCCAGCATCTGCTGTTCGCCGCCGCTCATGGTGCCGGCCAACTGCTTTTTGCGATCGGCCAATCTTGGAAAGATGCCATAGACCAGATCGAGGCTGCGGCTGCGTTCCGCCTTGGCCTTCGGCACATAGGCGCCGATCTCGAGATTTTCCTGCACGGTCATCTCGGGGAATACCTGGCGTCCTTCCGGCACATGGGCAATTCCCAGTTCCGGTATCTTGTGCGGTGGAATAGATGCAAGGTCGATGCCGGCAAACGTGATGCTGCCCGAAGTCAGCCGCACCAGGCCCGAAATCACCCGCAAGGTCGTGCTCTTGCCGGCGCCGTTGGCGCCCAACAGCCCGACGGCTTCGCCTTCGCCGATTTCGATGCTGACATTGCCGATCGCAGGCACCGAGCCGTAACTGGCGCTTACTCCATCCAGTTTGAGCACTAGCCGCCTCCCGGTGCCGGCGGGTGCACATAGGAGCCGAGATAGGCGCGGACCACTTCCGGATTTTCCACGATCTCTTTCGGCGTGCCTTCGGCGATCTTCTGGCCGTGGTCGAGCACCACGATGTGGCGAGCCACCGCCATGATGGCGCGCATCACATGCTCGACGATGACGATGGTGAGGCCGCGCTGCGACAGTTTTCCGACCAATGCCACCGCCTGATCGATCTCGGCGGGGTTCAAGCCGGCCATGACTTCGTCGAGCAGCAATAGCCGGGGTTGCGTCGCCAGCGCGCGCGCCATCTCCAGCCGGCGCTGGTCGATGGTGGTGAGGTCCTTTGCCGCGGTTTTCTCGCGCGCCGACAGGCCGACGAATTCGATCGCCTCGCGGGCTTTTTCGCGCGCCACATTGGCGTTCTTGTCGCGCAGGAACGCTCCGGTCATGACGTTGTCCAGCACGGTCATGGCGCCGAACGGTTTGGCGACCTGGAACGTGCGAACGAGGCCATGCGCGCAGATGTCATGCGGCTTCAGGCCGGTGATGTCGCGGCCGTAGGCCGAGACCGAACCGGCATCGGGCCGATGAAATCCGGTGATGAGGTGGAAGCTGGTGGTCTTGCCGGCGCCGTTTGGGCCGATCAGCGCCACGGTTTCGTTTTCCTGCACCGTAAAGCTGACGTCCTGCACGGCGCGCAAGCCGCCGAACCGTTTGCTGAGGCCGCTGACGACCAGTGCGTCCGCCATGGCTTACGCTCGCGCCGGTTTGCGGCTGACATGGCGTTGCCAGGCTTCGCGCATCATTCCCATCAATCCGGTCGGCCGCCACAGGATCACGGCCATCAGGATCAGGCTGTACACGGTGAGCTGCACGCCGGCGATCGAATTGCCGAGCCAGCTTTGCAGCAGAGTGGACGTCGTTTCCAAAAGTACCGTGCCGATCACCGGACCCCACAACGTCCCGATTCCGCCGACGATCGATACCAGTGCTGCCTCGATCGAGATGTTGAAGCTGAACGCGGTCGCGGGATCGATGAAGTAGATGTACTGGGTGTAGAAGGTGCCGGCCAATGCGGTGAGAAACGAGCTGATCATGTAGATGTCGCGCTTGATTTTGGGGGCGTTGACGCCGATCGCTTCGGCGGCGTCTTCGTCCTCGCCGATGGCGACGAGGTAGTATCCCATCCAGGATCGTTCGATCAGCCAGGTGATCAGAAGCCCGACGGCGAGCAGGCCGAGCGCGACATAGTAATAAGCGGCCTTGGCCTCGAATTGCATCATCAGCGGCGCGTTGCCGAGGTTCGGGATGGTGGTGCCTTCGGCGCCCCAGGCGAAATCGCGGAATTTGAGGAAGATCAGCATCAGGGCTTGCGCGGTGGCGATGGTGGCGATGGTGAAGTAGGGACCGCGCAGCCGAAAGCACAACCATCCGATCGGCAGGCTCGCCAGCATCGCGACCACGCCGCCGGCGATCATCCCGATCCACGGCGAGATACCGAAATCGATCTGCAGGATGGTCGAGGTGTAGGCGCCGAGGCCGAAATAAGCGGCGTGACCAAGCGACAACTGCTTGGCATAACCGCCCATCAGGTTCCAGGCGACCCCGATGAAGGCGAACAGCAGGATCCGGATGAAGATGCTGATCGCGAACGAACTGGTCACGACCAGCGGCAATGCGATCAGGACCACGGCCCCTGCCGCAATCCAGAGCGCATTTGCCGTTCGTAGCCGCCCCATCGTCATCGCGCTTTCCCCCCGAGTCCGGTCGGCTTGAAGGCGAGCGTCAGCAGCAGCATGGCGAACACCACGATCAATCCGGAATCGGCGCCGATGTATTGAATCCCCAGGGACTCGGCGACCCCCATCATCAGGCTGGCGACGAGCGCGCCGATCACGTTGCCGAGTGTGCCCAGCACCACCGCGACAAAGGCCATCAGCACGAATACCTGCCCGACAAACGGGTAGGCCGAATAGAACGGCATCAGCAGCGAACCGGCGGCTCCCGCCAGTGCCAGCGCGATGCCCAGCGCAACGCAAAACACCCGGTCGGGGTTGATGCCCATCAATGTCGCCACGTCGCGGTTTTGCGCGGCCGCGCGCATCGCCTTGCCGAGGTCGGTGGTGTGCAGGAAGACCCAGAGCGCGCCGCTCAGGATCATGGCCACGACAAAGGCGATGAGCTTTGCGACCGGGATGTAAAGTCCGCCGATATGGAAGGCTTCATCCGAATACGAAGTGTGGACGGTGCGGTAGTTCGCCGAGAACAGCATCAGTGCGAGATTGAGCAGCAATAGCGACAGCGCGAAGGTCAGGAAGATCTGCGGCATGTCGTTCGGCCCCAGAACCCTCCGGATCAGGAAATGCTGGACCAATACGCCGATGAAGAACAGCACCGGCATCGTGACCAGCAGCGACACCAGGGGATCGACGCCGAACTGGTTGGCGAGGAAAAAGGAGATGTACATCCCGATCATCACGAATTCGCCTTGGGCGAAATTGACGATCTTGACCACGCCGAAGATCAGCGTGACGCCGATGCTGACGAGCGCGTAGATGCCGCCGATGAGCAGGCCGTTGATGACGGCCTGGACCACTGTCTCCCACATCGCCCTGGACCGGCGTCAGGTTTTCATCAGGGGCGCGCGGGCGTCTTCCTTGGGGAATACGCTGGCGAGATCGCCGTTCTGCCATTGCACGCCGACCGGGCGGCCGTAGATGTTCTTGCCGTCGGGCCCGAACTTGACCTTTCCGCCCGGCGCCATCGCGGCATAGCCGGAGGAGACGTCGAGCGTCGACAGCGCTTCGCGGACCTTTTGCGGATCGGTGGAGGCGGCGCGTTCGAGCGCATCCGCGATCATGAAGGTCTGCGCAACCAGGCCGCCGGCATATTCGAACAGGAATTCGCCGGTGCGCTTCTTGTATTCGGCATTCACCTTCTCGCAGTCCGGGTTCATGTCGTGGTTCCAGTGCGCCACGCCCTGCAGGCCCTCGGCGAGTTTTCCGACGTTCTTGTAGAAGTCCGGGAATGACGAAGCCGCCGGAGCCGCCATTGATCGCGATATTGAGGCCGACCTGCTTGACGGTCCGCACGATCAAAATGAGATCGTTGAGATAGGAGACCGAGAACAGTGCGTTGGCGCCGGATGCCTTGACCTTGTTGATCAGCGGGCTCGCATCGGTGAAGCCAGCCGAATACGGCTCGAACATCACGATCTCGACGCCTTCGGCTGGCGCCAGTTCCTTCAGGCCGTTGGAAGTGGAGGTACCGAACGCGGTATTCTCGAAGATGACGGCGACCTTCGGCTTGTCGCCGACCAGTTTCGACATCTGCAACTGCGCCTGCGCGAACTGCGAGGCCCGCGCAAATGGTGTAAACGTATAAGTGCGGCCCTTGTTGAGCTGATCGGAACTGGATCCGGTAATTAATGGCACCTTGGCGCGTTCCGCCACTTCGCTGGCGATCAGCGTCAGCGCGCTGGCAAAGCAGCCGTGGATCGCCGACAGTTTGTTGCCGGTGATCAACCGGTCGGTCTCGGTGCGCGTTACCGTGGTGTCGCTCTGCACGTCGGAGATAACGAGGTTGAGCTTGGCCCCGCCGAGCGACTTGATGCCGCCGGCATCGTTGACCATCTCGACCGCGAGCTTGGCGGCAGCCACGCAGCCGACGCCGATTTGCGCCATGCTCCCCGTCGTCGGATAGAGCGCGCCGATATTGATCGGCTCGGCGGCCCAGCCGCGCAACGGTACTGCACCGAACGCACCGGCGGCGAGGATCCCGCCGCTCTTGATGAGAAATTCGCGGCGGTCCCGCCGCTTCGACAATGTGCGAGCGAGGCCGGTCTTTTGGCTGACGGAATCCGTGCGGTCTTTCTTCATGACATCTCCCCCTTCGCGCGATCGCGGTACAGGCTGTCCGCTCGCTTTTTGAAATCGTATTTAGCGCTCTTTTTGCGATGGTAGCGCCCTTTAATATTGTTTACAATACAGTTTACGATATTATCTTCAAAACCTTTGGTGCGCCGGATCGGCGGCGCGTCTTCCAAATCGGGGAATCCATGGCCGGAAAACCAGCCAGACAAGCGATGGCGCGACCTTCCAGGCCCGGTCAAATACCGTCATCGCCTGCCCGCGAGCCGATCGCCGCCGTCATCGCCAAGCGCATCGAGGAAGACATCGTACTGGGGCGGCGTCAGCCGCGGGAGCGCCTGATCGAGCAGGATTTGTGCGACCTGTTCCAGACCCATCGCGGCGATGTGAGACTGGCGCTGTTTGAGCTTGAGAAAAAGGGGCTGGTCGAGCGCATCCCAAATCGCGGCGCGATGGTTCGCGGGCTAACACCGCTGGAGGTGAGGGAAATCTATGCGGTGCGTGAGGAGCTGGAGGTGATGGCGGTCCGCATCATCCCGTTTCCGGTCGATCCGAAATACATCGAGCGGCTTGAGGAATTGCAGCGGCAGCACACCGCAGCGGTTGCCGCCGGCGACTTGCTGACGGTGTTCTACAGCAATCTCAGCTTCCACCAGGTCTTGTTCGGTCTTTGCGGCAATGCCTGCCTGATCGAGACCATCGAACTGCTGGCGCAAAAGGTCTACGGCATCAGATCCTATGCCCATGCGTTTCCTGAATCATTGGACCGCGCGCGCCGCGACCACCTCGATATGATCAAGGCGCTGCGCGGTTCGCGCCGGGACGATCTGGTGGCGCTTACAAGACGCCACCTCAAACCTTCCCCGGAAGCCTATATAAAGGCTTACGAACGGCGCTTCGGCAAAGCCGATTTGGCGCCCGCGCAGTAACCGTATTTATTCGGCGCTGCTCACCAGCTTGATGCGCGGCTCCGCGGGTTCCATCAGGCTGCGATAGGCCGCGAGATAATCGAGCGCCATGCGCCGCGCGGTAAAGCGGGTTTCGAACTGCTTTCGGATAGCGTCCCGGCTCAATCCGGAGAGACGGTCGACCGCGGCAACCGCGCTGGTTTCATCCTCGACGATGAAGCCGGTCAAGCCGTCATCGATGATCTCGGCGACCGAACCGCGATTATAGGCAATGACGGGAGTGCCGCACGCCATCGCCTCGATCATGACAAGGCCGAACGGTTCCGGCCAGTCGATCGGAACCAGCAGCCCGATCGCACCACTGAGGAAATCCGATTTTTCGGGATCGCCGATCTCGCCGATATATTCGACCAGCGGATGGTCGATCAGCGGGCGGATGATTTCATCGTAATATTCCTGGTCGGCCCGGTCGACCTTGGCGGCGATTTTCAATGGAATGCCGCAGCGGATCGCGATCTTGATCGCCCGATCCACGCCCTTTTCCGGCGCGATCCGGCCGAGCACGGCGAGATATCCCGGGGTCACCGGCTGCGGCGTCAGCAGCTTTTCCGGCAGGCCGTGGTGGATGGTGCGAACCCAGTTGGCCTGCGGCACCGGCCGCCGCTGGGCGTTGGAGATCGAAATCACCGGGATCGACGAGAATGTCGTGAACACCGGCTGGTGCTCGGGCAGGTCCAGCCGCCCATGCAAGGTGGTCAGAAACGGGGTTGGCTGCCGGTAAAACAGCGAGAACGGATAGTAGTCGAGATGGAAGTGCAGGAAGTCGAATTCCTCATCGTCACATTTTCGGCGGACCCGTTCCAGCATCACCATGTGCAGGGCATTGGGATCGCGAACGGATCCGTCGAGGCGCAGCGCTTTCGGCCATGTCGCGTCCAGTTTAGCCGAGGTTCGCGAATCCCCGCTGGCGAATAAAGTGACGTCGTTTCCCAGTGCCACCAGTTCCTCGGTCAGCCAGTGTACCACCCGTTCGGTGCCGCCATAAAGTTTGGGGGGAACAGCCTCCGTCAGCGGAGCAACCTGCGCGATGCGCATCTCACCGTCTCCTGTTTGTGATCATGGATGGACAAGCCCCCGTTTTGCCTTGGCACCGGCATGCCGGAAGGGAACGTTTCCGCATATGCGAAGTTCCCTTGAAGACGCGTAACTTCTTCACGCCATGGGTCTTGCTGATGCCATCACGTCCGATCAGGATTTTGCCGCGATCAGTGCTGCAGCATTGTTGCGCCGTGATGGCCGCGCGGCCGGCGAGTCGGACTGTCGTTCTTCACGTAATCGTGCGCGGGATTGTGCCGTAACAATACAATTCTCCCGTGCTTCCAACAGGTGTGCAGTTACATGGACAATCTTTCAGGTTACGCGCACCGCCCGTTCCCCTTTGTATTGCGCTACCTCCGCCAGCGCCTCGCTTCGCACCTGGTCATACTGACTGCGGTCGTTGCTGCGGTCGCCTGTTCCGTGGGCACGCAATACGGCGTCAAATATCTGGTCGACGGATTATCGGCCGGGCCCGCCCGCGCAGGCAGCGTATGGCTGGCATTCGTTTTTCTCATGTCGATGATATCAGCGGATAATTTCCTGTGGCGGATTGCCAGCTGGACCGCGAGTTTCACCTTTGTCGGAGTGACCGGGGATTTGCGGCGCGACATTTTCCGCCACTTGACCGGCCACGCGCCGAGCTATTTTTCCGACCGCCTGCCGGGCATGCTGACGAGCCGTATCACCGCGACCTCGAATGCGGTTTTCACCGTCGAAAACATGTTTGTCTGGAATGTGTTACCGCCGTGCATTGCCACGATTTCAGCGATCGCCCTGATTGGAACCGTCAGCCTGTCGATGTCGGCGGCCCTGACCGTCGTCGCAGGCGTCATGGTGGTTGGAATGTTTCACCTGGCGGCTGCGGGCAAACCGCTGCATGACGAGTTCGCCGACAAGGCTGCCGCCGTCGATGGCGAAATGGTCGACGTCATCAACAATTTGCCGCTGGTGCGGGCGTTTTGCGGCCTGAGTTTCGAGCACGACCGGTTTGACGCTACCGTCAACCGGGAACTGACGGCGCGCGGACGCAGCCTGCGTTATCTCGAAAAGCTGCGCCTCAGCCACGCGGCAGTCACCGTTATCATGACCATTGCGCTACTCGCCTGGGTCATCGGGCTTTGGCAGCATGGCGGGGCCACCACCGGCGATGTCGTGCTGGTCTGTACGTTGGGACTTTCCATCCTGAGCGCGACCCGCGATCTCGCGGTGGCGCTGGTCGACGTCACCCAGCATGTCGCGCGCCTGACCGAGGCAATCGCCACGCTGCTGCTGCCGCACGAATTGCGCGACCATCCGGAGGCCGAACCGCTGGTCAAGAGCGGGGCTGCCATCGCCTTCAACAACGTTTCGTTTCGCTATCCGGGCGGACTTCAGGTTTTCGACAAGTTTAACCTTCGGCTTCGACCCGGGCAGCGGGTCGGGCTGGTCGGTCAGTCCGGCGGCGGCAAATCCAGCCTGTTCGTGCTGCTGCAGCGGTTCTACGACATCCAGCACGGCAGCATCACGATCGACGGCCAGAATATTTCGAAGGTCACGCAGCAAAGCCTGCGCGAGGCGATTTCGGTGGTGCCGCAGGATATCTCGCTGTTCCATCGATCGATCATGGAAAACATCCGGTATGGGCGGCCGACGGCGACGGACGATGAAGTGCTGCGCGCGGCGATTGCAGCGCGCTGCGATTTCGTCGAGACCCTGCCGGAAGGCATGGCGACCATCGTCGGAGATCGCGGCATCAAGGTGTCGGGCGGACAACGACAGCGCATTGCCATTGCGCGCGCTTTCCTGAAGGACGCGCCGATCCTGCTGCTTGATGAAGCGACCGCAGCACTCGACAGCGAATCCGAGGAAGCGATCCGCGAGGCGCTCGGTCGCTTGATGCGCGGGCGCACCGTGATTGCGATCGCCCACCGTCTGGCGACATTGCGCAACTTCGACCGCGTGATCATGCTGCAAGCGGGCCGGATCATCGAGGATGGACCGCCGGATCGCCTGATGCAGCGCGGAGGTCCGTATCGGGAACTGGTCTCGCGGGAAATGGGCCGCCTTGCGACACACGCGGCCTGAGCGTCACGAAATTGTTCTTAAGTTGCGTATCGTCGCGCCGAGCGCGCAACAGCCAACGGCCAAGGGCATCCAATGGCAATCGAAGCTATGACCCTGACGACAATTCGTGAGATCGAGGTCGTCTCGGAATCACCGTTCTATATCCCGATGACAGGTCCCGCGGCGCGGCCGCGGCGATCGCTCAAGCACGACGACACCTTCATCGTGCTCGACAGCCATGGCGATATCGGCGCATCCGCCGGCGGGCCGGATGGCTTGTTCAATGCCGATACCCGTTATCTCGCCAGGCTTGAATTGGTGCTGGACGACGTGCAGCCGCTGCTGCTCGGTTCCAACCTGCGCGATGACAATTCGGCGCTGACGATCGACCTCACCAATCCCGACATCTATCGTCAGGGCCGCATCGTCCTGAAGAAGGACATGCTGCACATCGTGCGCACGGTCTTTCTGTGGCGCGGGACCGCCTATCAGCGGATCGGCCTGCAGAACCATGGCGATCGGGCCGCCAGTTTCGACCTGACGCTGCAGTTCGACAACGACTTCGCCGACCTGTTCGAGGTACGCGGCGAGCGGCGCCCGCGCCGTGGAGTCGGCTCCAGCAAGTTGCTCGGGCCCTCCGATATCGCGCTGGAATATACCGGACTCGACGACAAATCGCGTACCACGGTGCTGCACTTCGATCCCCGGCCGACACGGCTGGCGGTGAACGCGGCGACCTATCATCTCGACCTGGCGCCGCAGCAGATAAGTTCGTTGTTCGTCGCTGTCTCCTGCAACAAGCCGATCCCCTACAAGCCGGCGCCATTCTTTCGCGGCTTGCTGGCGCACCGCCGCGAGATGCGCGAGTCGACCATCGGCGCCACCAGCGTCGAGACCTCCAACAACATCTTCAACGAGGTGCTGTGCCAGTCGATGGCCGACCTCAACATACTGATGACCGATACGCCGCAGGGCCGGTATCCCTATGCGGGAATTCCCTGGTACTCGACGACATTCGGCCGCGACGGCCTGATCACCGCGCTGCAAATGTTATGGGTCGATCCGCGTGTCGCTTGCGGCGTGCTCAAACGACTGGCTTTCTATCAGGCCAGGTCGACCGATCCGCTCGCCGACGCCGAGCCCGGCAAGATATTGCACGAGATGCGCGGCGGCGAGATGGCGGCACTTCGCGAGGTGCCGTTC
Organism: uncultured Alphaproteobacteria bacterium; assembly: GCA_963774685.1. Lineage (GTDB taxonomy): Bacteria > Pseudomonadota > Alphaproteobacteria > Rhizobiales > Xanthobacteraceae > Bradyrhizobium. Next base: position 377,233 of record CAVZFU010000002.1, read on the forward strand.
GCGCAATATTACGGCAGCGTCGATGCGACGCCGCTGTTTGTATTGCTGGCGGGGCTCTACGTCGAACGCACCGGCGACGAGGAAACGCTGGTCGAGCTATGGCCGTCGATCGAGGCGGCGCTGAACTGGATCGATGGCGCGGGCGACCCCGACCGGGATGGATTCGTCGAATACCAGCGCGCATCCGAACAGGGACTGGCCAATCAGGGCTGGAAGGATTCCTACGACGCGATCTTCCATGCCGATGGCCGTCTCGCCGAAGGCTACATCGCGCTCGCCGAAGTCCAGGGCTATGTGTTTGCCGGCAAGCGGCTGGCGGCACGCTCTGCGGCGCGCCTCGGCAAGCGCGACATGGCGCGGAAACTTGAGGCGGAGGCCAGGCTGCTCGCGGAACGTTTCGAGCAGGCGTTCTGGTGCGACGAACTCGGAACCTATGCGCTGGCGCTCGATGGCGACAAGCAGCCCTGCACAGTGCGCTCGTCCAATGCCGGGCAACTGCTGTTCAGCGGCATCGTGCGCGAAGACCGTGCCCGCCTGGTTGCCGCCGATTTGATGCGGCCGCATTTTTTCACCGGCTGGGGCATCCGCACCATCGCGCGCGGCGAGGCGCGCTACAACCCGATGTCCTATCACAATGGATCGATCTGGCCGCACGACAACGCGCTGATCGCGCTCGGGCTTGCGCGCTACGGCCTCAAGCATTCGGTCGCACATGTGTTCAAGGCGTTGTTCGACGCCGCGACCTATATGGATCTGCGGCGGCTTCCCGAATTGTTCTGCGGCTTCCGGCGCGAGAAGCAACGCGGACCGACGCTTTATCCGGTTGCCTGCGCGCCACAGGCGTGGGCGAGTGCGACGCCGTTCACGCTGCTGGAAGCAGCCCTCGGGCTCGAATTCGATACGCCGCGCGGCGAAATTCGGCTGCGCAACCCGCGCCTGCCGGCCTTCCTCAATGAGGTGGTGCTGCGCGACCTGAACCTCGGCGCTTCCAGCGTCGATCTTCGGGTTCGCCGCCACGGCGACGAGGTGTCGCTGGAGGTGCTGCGGACGCGCGGCCAGATCCAGGTGTCGATCGTGCTGGCGCACTAGAAGCGGTGTCCGGCTGGAGGAGGCCATATGCGTACGAAGCATCTGACGGTTTTTGCTGTCATCGGTTTTGCGGCGTTGGCGGCTGTCACGTCCTGGGCACAGACCTCGCCGCCGCAGGATACCAATCCACCGGCCGCGGCACCGGCGCCGCCGCCATCGGTCACCATCATCGGCGCGCAGGAGGCGCACGGGGTGCTCGGTCGCGATGTCCGCAGCCCGACGGATGAGGACATGGGGCGTATCGTCGACGTGATCGTGGATCGCGGCGGAAAGGTGCGCGCGGCTGTGATCGACTTCGGCGGATTTCTCGGCGTCGGCAGCCGTAAAATCGTCGTCGACTGGAATGCGTTGCATTTCGGACACGTCGCCAACAAAGGCGACAGCATCACGCTTGAATTGACCAAAGAGCAGGTGATGGCAGCCCCCGAATACAAGGACGGTGCGCCCCTCGTCGTGCTCGGTGCGTCCGGCAGTTTGTTGCCGCTGCAATTCGATCCCTGAACCGGCCGGAGCACGATGTTTGCAAGTTCAACCCGATATTCGAAGGGCCGGACTGACGATGACGGCCATGCGCGGCCGGTCGGCAGCGACGGCGTTTCGCCCGGCGCGCCTCAACCGGCGGTGCGTGCGGCTGTGCCAGCTCCAACTCCTTCGCGGCAAAGCTTGCGCGGCCTCGACTGGTTCATTTTCTTCCTCGCGGATGTGCAGACCGGGTTCGGGCCATTCATTTCGGTCTATCTGACAACGCAAAAATGGACCCAGGTGGAAATCGGTTTTGTGCTGTCGATCGGCGGGTTGGTCGCCCTGATCGGGCAGATGCCGGGCGGAGCTATCGTCGATGCCGCCCGCTCCGAACGGCTGGTGGCGGGTCTTGCGGTTGCGGCGATCGGCGCCAGCGCGCTGGGATATGCGGCATGGCCGCTGTTTCCGATCGTGGTGACTGCGGCGACCCTGCACGCCGCCGCAAGCTGCGTGCTCGGTCCGGCAATTGCCGCGATCAGTCTCGGATTGGTCGGGCCGTTCGCGATCGGTGAACGGTTGGGACGCAACGCGCGTTATGCGTCGATCGGCAATGGCGTTGCTGCCGCGGTGATGGGCACCTGCGGCTATTTTCTGTCGAGCCGTTCGGTGTTTCTGGTTACGTTCGTCCTCGCTATTCCGACCTTGCTCGCGCTGTCGCGGATCCGCGAGAATGAAATCGATGCCGCGCGGGCGCATGGCACGGTGATGCGTGAAGTGCCGGATGCCAACGCCACCAGTGTTCTTCGCCTGATGCGCCATCGCTCTTTGTTGATCTTCGCCGGCGCCGTGCTGCTGCTGCAACTTGCGAACGCGGCGATGCTGCCGTTGATGGCTGGTGTGGTCACGACCCGGTCGAGCCGGTGGGCGCCGGTGCTGATCGCGGCCTGTATCATCGTGCCGCAGGCCATCGTGGCGCTGACCTCGCCATCGGTCGGACGCAAGGCGCAGCAATGGGGACGCCGGCCCTTGTTGTTGCTGGGCTTTGCCGCGCTGGCGATCCGCGGCGTGTTGTTTGCGACCGTCCACGATCCGTATCTGCTGGTCGCAGCACAGATATTCGATGGCATCACCGCGGCGGTGTTCAGCGTCATGGTGCCGCTGATCGTCGCCGACGTCGCATTCGGCAGCGGTCACTTCAATCTGGCGCAAGGCGTTGTCGGCACCGCGACTGGCATCGGAGCGGCGCTCAGCACCGTGCTCGCGGGTTACGTCAGCGATGTCTTCGGCAGCAGTATCGCCTTCACCGGACTGGCGGGCATTGCCGCGACGGGTCTTGCCTTGATCTGGTTTGTGATGCCGGAAACGCGGCGGATCGCGGAGTGAGCGGATGCCGGCAGCGCGGTTTAAGGCGATACGGTCTTGCGGTACAGGGCGCCGTAGCAGGCGGCGGAAACGTTCCAGCTGAACGATCGCGCCATCGCGCTGCGGCGCATGGAGTTGAGGCGATCTTTCGCCATGAAGGTGGTGAACGCGCGCCGGACGCCGCCGAGAAAGGATTCGGTTGACGGTTGGGCGAACAGAAAACCGGTTTCGCCGTCGACGATGGTTTCTGCCAACCCGCCGGTCTGGTGACCGATCGGCAGCGATCCGAACTTCTGCGCATACATCTGGCTCAGCCCGCACGGCTCGAAGCGCGACGGCATCAGCGTGAAATCGCTGCCGGCAAAGATCCGCCGCGCCTGGGCATCACTAAAGCCGATGGTGACCCCGATCGCATCCGGCCTGCGGCGGTGCGCATCGACCAGCGCCTGCTCGATACCGGGCTCGCCGCTGCCGATCACGATGATCTGCCCTCCGGCCTCGATGATCTCGTCGGCGGCGGACAACACGAGGTCGATGCCTTTCTGATGAACCAGGCGGGCAACAAGGCCGAAAATCGGGCCGCGGGAAACCGCCAGGCCGAACTGATGACGGACGTAATCCGAGTTGGCGCGCTTGCCCTCCCAGTCTCCCGCGCCGAAAGGCTTGGCCAACTGGGCGCAGACCCGGGGATCCCAGCTCTCGTCGATGCCGTTCAATATGCCGGTGAGTTGCCTGGCGTCGGAACGGCGGCGAAGCAGGACCTCAAGCCCGCAACCCAGTTCCGGCGTGGTGATCTCCCGGGCATAGGTCTCGCTGACGGTGGTCAAGTGGGACGCGTAGATGATGCCGCCCTTGAGGAAGGACAATTTGTCGTAGAACTCGAGGCCGTCGATATGGAAGGAATTCTCGGGCGCACCGATCCGCCGCAGCGACTCCCTGGGAAACAGACCCTGATAGGCCAGATTATGGATGGTCAGGATGCTCGGGATCTTGACCGCGTTCCAGGCGAGATAGGCCGGGACCAGTGCGGCCTGCCAGTCGTTGACGTGAACCAGGTCTGCTGCCCAGTTCTTGTCCAGGGCACCGGCGGCCAGTTGGGCCGCTGCCGATGCCAGACGTGCGAAGCGAACATCATTGTCCGGCCAGTCCCGTCCCAGGTCATCGCCGTAGGGATTACCGGGCCGGTCATAAAGCTGCGGACAAAGCAGGATGTAGACGGGCAGGCCGTCCTTGGTCGACGCCAGCCCCAGCGAGCAGGCCGGCATTTCCGCCAGTGCCGGGCATTGCCCGACGATGTCGATATGGGTGAATTGCTCGACGACGTCCCGATAGCCGGGGAGGATGATCCGGACATCGCTCTTAAGACGTAAGGCCCGGGGAAGGGCGGCCGAAACGGCGGCGAGCCCGCCCACCCGGACGAAGTCATCCATCTCAGTCGTGACGAACAAGACCTTCAAGAAACGCCCTCGTACCAGCCACAACTATAACTATGCAAGAATGGGTCCAGTTCCGCTGCACTGCGAAAAAGATCGAAGCCAGGCAGCGGCGCCGATGACCTTGGCGTTGCCCGTCGATAATCGCTTCCCACCGATTGCAGCGCCACTTAGGGTCGTCCTCGTGCCGTCACCGGTACAGCAGTTCAGGGAGGCTGGGATGACAGAACGGCGACATGCCGATGACACTTCGAACAAGAGCCTCGGAGGTCTTCGCGTGCTCGATTTCTCGACCACGATCGCCGGTCCATACTGTAGCCGGATGCTGGCCGACATGGGGGCCGAGGTGATCAAGGTCGAGTCCGCGGAAGGCGAGACGATGCGACACCGTCCGCCGCTCCGCGACGGCGCCAGCGCTCTCTTCGGTCAGCTCAATGCCGGCAAGAAGAGCCTCGTTCTCGATCTGAAATCGCCCGCCGGGATCGACGTTATCCACCGTCTTGTCGCCAGCGCGGATATCCTGGTCGAAAATTTTCGCCCGGGCGTGATGCGAAGACTGAAGCTGGATTACAACTCGCTGCAGGCGCTCAATCCGCGGCTGATCTATTGCTCGATCTCCGGATATGGCCAGACCGGCCCGTCGGCGGAGCTGCCGGCCTACGCGCCCGTCATGCATGCGGCCTCGGGTTACGAGATGGCTCACCTGTCATATCAGCCGGGTCGAACCCGTCCCGACTATTGCGGAATTTATCACGCCGATGTCCTCACCGCCGTCTATGCCTTCGGCGCGATCTCGGCGGCGTTGCATCAGCGTCACGGCACTCAAAAAGGCCAGCACATCGATGTCTCGATGCTTGAATCGATGCTCAGCCTGACCCTGAACGAAGTGCAGTGGTCGCAATTCGATGTGACATTTCCAGGCCGCCCGATGTTTGGCCCGCTCGAGACCGCGGATGGATACGTGATGGTCGCGGCCGCCAGCGAGAAGACCTTCCAGGGTCTGGTCAAGGCAGCCGGTCATCCGGAATGGACCAGCGATCCGCGTTTTGCGAAATACGTCGATCGTCGCAACAACTGGGACGATCTGATGGACGGTGTCGAGACATGGTCGCGCACGTTGACGACCAGGCAATGCCTCACGGACCTCAACAAGAACGGGGTTCCGAGTTCGGCGTATCGCAGCGTTGCCGAAGCAATGTCCGATCCCCAGATCGCGCATCGCGGCGCACTGGCCGAAGTGGAAGACGGCGCCGGCACGTTCAAGGTGATGAACTTGCCGTTTCGGATGTCGGGGGCAAATGTGTCGGCGGGAAAACGCGCGGCAACCCTGGGTGAACACACCGTGACGATCCTGAAAGAGGCCGGGCTTTCCGAACATGAAATAGCCGCCTTCACCGGCAAGGCGCCGGTCAAGGAGCGAGCGCAAGGCGACGACGCTTCGACGATGGTATAAGGCCTGCGGCTTTTCATCCGGCGACCGTCTCCGGCCTTGCCGGAGCCGGCAATTCCAGCCAATCTGACCGACAATCATCAACGATCCGGAATACCGGACGGACCTTCGGGAGGAGTTCACATGACGGTGGCAATCCGCGCGCGCAAGCCTGCGCAAATTTTCCTTGCTGCGGCATTTGGCATGGCTCTCATCGCAGGACCTGCCAGCGCGCAGAAGCAGGGCGGCAGTATCACCGTCGGCCTTGAACTCGATATTCCCGGTTTCGACCCGCTCAAGGTCGGCGTGTTCGATACCTCGGCCGAAACGGCGGCCGCGGCGATCTTCGATACGCTGACTTATCTGGACGACAAGGGCGAGCCGCAGCCGAAGCTTGCGCTGTCCTGGGCTCATTCGGATGATTTCAAGACCTGGACGTTCAAGCTGCGGCCCGGCGTCAAGTTTCACGATGGCACGCCGTTCAACGCCGCAGCGGCGAAGGCCAATTTCGACCGGCAGAAGGATCCTGCCAACAAATGCCGCTGCGCTTTCTACCTCGCCGGCATCAAGGATGCGCAGGCGACGGATGAACTGACGGTGGTCTACAATCTGACCGATCCGGCGGTAAACTTCCCGGCGATCATCAGCATTCAAAGCTCGAACTGGGTCATGCAGTCGCCGACGGCCTGGAAAACCAAAGGCGATGACTACAACCGCAATCCCGTCGGCACCGGTCCCTACATTCTGAAATCGTGGACCGCGGGCGACCGGATGGTTCTCGAACGCAATCCGGACTACTGGAACAAGGGCCATCCGCATCTCGACCGCATCATCCTGAAGCCGCTGCCGGATGCGCAGTCGCGCTTCGCCAGCCTGCAATCCGGCGAAGCCGATATCGTCTGGGATGACGAGGCCGATGCGGACAGCATCCAGAAAGCCCAGACCGATCCGAAGCTGACGGTGCATTCCTATGCCGGCTCCGGCGCCGCGGTCTATGCCTTCAACACCAAGGTCGCGCCGTTCGACGACGTGCGCGTGCGCCAGGCGCTGGTGATGGCGATCGACCGCAAGAAGATGTCGCAGGCGCTGACCAATGGCATGAGCAGGCCCGCCACCAATCCTTATGGCGACGGTTCGTGGGTCAAGTGCACCGACGACGGCGCGCTGCCCAACGATATCGAAAAGGCCAAGGCCCTGATCAAGGATTACGGCAAGCCGGTCGAGTTCAAGATGATCGTCACCGCGACGCCGCGGGGACGTACCGTCGGCCAGATCCTGCAGCAGTTCTGGAAAAACGTCGGCGCCAACATGGAGATCGAGCAGATCGACCAGGCTTCGATCGTGCCGCGCGCCTTCATGCGTCAGTTCCAGTTGACGCCGTGGCGGATCATCGACCTAGCCGATCCCGACCCGCAGATGTACGCGAATTTCCACACCGGCAGCCCGGTCGCGCTCGCCAATTATTCCAATCCCGAACTCGACGCATTGCTCGAACACGCGCGGATCACGGCCGACACCGGCAAGCGGATCGAGGACTATTGCGCCATCAGCCGGCTCATCAACAAAGAGGCGATCTGGTTCTGGACTTTCCAGAACACCTATTACGCGCTCTCGAGCGCCAGGCTGAAGGGATTGCCGAAGATCTATGGCGGGGTGATTGACGTATCCGACACCTGGCTGGAATGACCGCGCATGTTCGGATTTGTCGCGCGAAGGCTCCTCTATCTGGTGCCGGTTCTGGTTGCCGTATCGCTGCTGACATTCCTGATCGCCTCGCTGCTGCCGGGCGATCTTGCTTACGTCATCCTGGGCGATCAGGCGACGCCTGATAAAGTGGCGGCGCTGCGCCATGACATGGGGCTCGATCAGCCGATCTGGTGGCGCTATCTCAGCTGGCTCGGTCATGTGCTGGCGGGCGATTTCGGACGATCGTTCCGTACCGGCCAGACCGTGTTGCAGGCGGTGTCGGAACGGCTGCCGGTATCGCTGGAGCTGATGTTCCTCGCCGAGCTCGGCGCGCTGGTGATCGGCATTCCGCTGGCGATTGCCTGCGCGGTGCGCAGCGGCAGCGCGTTCGACCGCTTCATGACCGGCAGCGCCTTCAGCATGTTGTCGGTGCCGGCGTTTCTCTCCGCTATTTTGCTGATCTACCTGTTCGCGGTGCAGCTTCGCTGGCTGCCGGCGACGGGCTACGTGCCGTTCGAAGAAGATCCGATCGGCAATCTGCGCTGCTTCGTGCTGCCGGCCCTGACGCTGGCGCTGGGCGAATGGCCGGTGTTGATGCGCGTGTTGCGTTCCGACATGATCGCGACCCTGCAGGAGGACTATATTGCGATGGCGCGGGCCAAGGGGTTGAAGCCGTCGCGCATCCTGCTGGTGCACGCCCTAAAGCCTTCCTCGCTGACCCTCGTCACCGTCACCGGCATCAACATCGGCCGGCTGATCGGAGGCACCGTGATCGTCGAGTCGGTGTTCGCGCTGCCGGGGATCGGCCGGTTGCTGCTCGGCGCCATCTACACCCGCGACCTCGTCATCCTGCAGGGCGTGGTGCTGTTCGTGGCGGTCGGCTACGTGCTGATGAATTTCATTGTCGACATGCTCTACGCCGTCCTCGATCCCAGGATCCGTCATGGCCACGCTTGAGCTTCGCATCGACGATGAGGTGGCCGTCAGTCCGGTCAGGCGAACGCGCCGGCTGGGATCGCTGTTCTGGGCGGCGATCGGCTGGCTGATCTTCGTTATTGCCGCCGCCGCCCTTGCCGGCCTGTTGCCGCTACCGAGCCCGACCGACATGGACATGCTGGAGCGCCGGGCGCCGATGTCGGCTTTGCACTGGCTCGGCACCGATGGCCTTGGGCGCGATGAACTGTCCCGGCTGGTATATGGTGCACGGATTTCACTCACGGTCGGCCTTTGTGCGCCGGTGATCGGGATCACCATCGGCGGCGCGCTGGGCATGCTGGCGGGCTATTTTCGCGGTCGCTTTGAGACGTTGGTGGTCGGCAGCATGGATGTGCTGCTCGCCTTTCCGCCGCTGATATTGGCGCTGGCGGTGACCGCCTATCTCGGTCAATCCATTCTGAACCTCACCTGTATCCTCGGCGTTCTCGGCATTCCCGCTTTCATGCGGGTCGCCCGGGCGACGACGCTGAGCCTGGCGCGGCGCGAATTCGTGATCGCGGCCCAGGCGTTGGGCGCGACGCATATGCGTATCCTGCTGCGTGAACTGCTGCCCAACGTCATGCTGCCGCTGCTTGCCTTTTTCCTGCTTGGCGTTGCCGTCACGATTGTGGTCGAGGGCTCCTTGTCCTTTCTCGGTCTCGGCGTGCCGCCGCCGATCTCAAGCTGGGGCAGCATGATCGGGGAGGGACGCGAGAGCCTGGAAATAGCGCCAAGGCTTGCCTTCATTCCGGCGATTGCGATGTTCCTGACGGTGCTGTCGCTCAATCTGGTCGGCGATACCTTGCGGGCGCTTACCGATCCGCGACAGGGCGCGCTGTGACCGAGCCGGCGCTGCTTTCCGTCGAGGGCGTGGCGGTCGACCTGCCGACACCGCGCGGCAATCTTCGCGCGGTGGATCACGTCGACCTCACGGTCGGCGCCGGCCGGACGCTCGGCGTTGTCGGCGAATCCGGTTGCGGCAAGACCATGCTGTCGCGTGCCATCCTGCAACTGCTGCCGAAGAAAGCCAGACTTTCCGGCCGGGTGATGTTCGACGGCCAGGATCTCGCCAGCCTCAATCCCGAGCGCCTGCGCAAGCTGCGCGGCCGCTCGCTCGCGGTGGTATTCCAGGATCCGATGACCTCGCTCAATCCGGTGCTGACCATCGGCACCCAGTTGATCGAAACACTGCAGGAGCATCTCGAGCTCGATGGCCCGGCTGCGAAAAAACGCAGCGCCGAATTGCTTGCCGCGGTCGGCATTCCCGCGCCCGAGCAACGGTTGACGCAATACCCGCATCAGCTTTCCGGCGGCATGCGGCAGCGGGTCGCGATCGCGATTGCGCTGTCGTGCGAGCCGAAACTGCTGATCGCGGACGAGCCGACCACGGCGCTGGACGTGACCATTCAAGCCCAGATCCTCGATCTCCTGGCGCGCGAGCAGCGCCGCCGCCATATGGCGATGATCCTGATCACGCATGATCTTGGCGTGGTCGCCGGCCGCACCGACGAAGTCGCCGTCATGTATGCCGGCCGCGTCGTCGAACGCGCACCGACGCCGGCACTGTTCAAGAAAATGCGCATGCCCTACACCGAGGCGTTGCTGGCGGCGATCCCCAAGATCGACGCCGCGCCGCATACGCCGCTGCCGGCGATCTCTGGACGGCCGCCGGACCCGACCCGGCCGCTCAAGGGTTGCTCATTCTCGCCGCGCTGCCGCTACGCCGCCGGGTCCTGTTTTCAGGAAAAGCCTCCGCTGGCCGGCTCGGATATGCCGGACCATCAATATGCCTGCTTTCATCCGATCGGCATCGCGGCCGGTGTCCACGCATGACAGAGAACATCCGGCAAACGCATTCGCGCGATGCTCTCCTGAGGGTAGAGAACCTCGTCGTTGAATATCCGCTTGGCCGCAATACCGTTCACGCGGTGTCCGACGTCAGCCTGCAGGTCGCGCGCGGCGAGACCCTTGGCCTGGTCGGCGAGTCCGGTTGCGGCAAGTCCACGCTCGGCCGCGCGGTGCTGCAGTTGCGCAAGCCCGTGTCGGGGCGGGTCCTGTTCGACGGCCAGGACCTCACGGCGATGCAAGGCGATACCTTGCGGCAGATGCGCCGTCGCGTGCAGCTTATCTTCCAGGACCCGATCGCGTCCCTCAACCCGCGGCGCCGCATCGGCGACATTATCGCCGAGCCGCTGGTGATATCCGGCGTCAAGGATCCGAAAGAGCGAGCAAAACTTGTTCGCGACGTGCTCGGCGCGGTCGGCCTTGACCCCGATCTGGTGATGGAGCGTCTGCCGCACGAGTTCTCCGGCGGACAATGCCAGCGTATCTGCATTGCGCGCGCGCTGGTGCTCAATCCCGATTTCATTATTTGCGACGAGCCGGTGTCCGCGCTCGACGTTTCGATCCGCGCCCAAATCCTTAATCTGCTCGAAGAGATGAAAGCGCGCTACGGATTGACGCTGCTGTTCATCGCCCACGATCTCGCGGTCGTCAAAGCAGTCAGCGACCGGGTTGCGGTGATGTATCTCGGCAGGCTGTGCGAAGTCGGTCCGTCCGAGCAGGTGTTTGCCGCGCCGGCGCATCCCTATACCGCGCTGTTGATCGAGGCGATTCCGGTGCCCGATCCGGACGTGCGTCCGGCCGAAAGCGTGGCGGTGGGAGAGCCTCCGTCGCCGATCGCGCCGCCCTCGGGTTGCCGGTTTCGCACCCGCTGCCCCCGGGCCGACACGCGCTGCAAGGATGAAGTGCCGGAACTTCGCGCTGTCGCGCCCGAGCAGTTCGCCGCTTGCCATCATCCATTGATCGCGCCGGCGCAAACGTCTAGCAACGGCATCTAAAGGCGTGGCAATGTGCGCCCAAGAATTGACGGGAGTAAACGATGAAGAGTTTCCAGGTCACCGATTTCAACGCCCCTTTGAAGGAAGTGGATCATCCGACGCCGCAGCCGTCGGGAACGCAGGTGCTGCTCAAGGTGAAGGCCGCCGGTGTCTGCCACAGCGACCTGCACATCTGGGAAGGCGGCTACGATCTCGGTCACGGGCGCAAGCCGCTGTCGTTGAAAGATCGCGGCGTGTCGCTGCCGCGCACCATGGGGCATGAGACGGTCGGCGAAGTGCTGGCGTTCGGGCCGGACGCCAAGGCTGCTGCCGGCGATCTCAGGCTCGGCGATGTCGCGCTGGTCTATCCATGGCTCGGCTGCGGCAAGTGCCAAACCTGCCTTGGCGGCGACGAGAACATGTGCGTCGTCAAGCCGAATGCGATCGGCGTCTATTGCGACGGCGGCTATGCCGATCACATGACGGTGCCGCATCCGAAGTACCTGTTGAATTTGAAGGGCCTCGATCCCGTGACCGCGGCGCCCTATGCCTGCTCCGGCGTCACCACCTACAGCGCGCTGAAGAAGGTCGAGGCGCATTTCAACACCCCGATCGTGATATTCGGCGCCGGCGGCCTCGGCCTGATGGCGCTGTCGCTGCTGAAGGCGATGGGCGGCAAGGGCGCCATCGTCGTCGATATCGATGCGCGCAAGCGGGAAGCCGCCGAACAGGCCGGTGCGCTGGCGACCGTCGACGGCAAGGCGCCCGATGCGCTGGAACAACTCGCCGCGAAGGCCGGTGGGCCGATCCGCGCGGTGATCGATCTCGTCGGCAATGCCGCGACCGCGCAGCTTGGCTTCGACTGCCTGACCAAGGGCGGCAAGCTCGTGATGGTCGGCCTGTTCGGCGGCGGCGCGCCATGGGCGCTGCCGCTGATTCCGATCAAGGCGATCACGATCCAGGGCAGCTATGTCGGCAATCTGCGCGAGACGCAGGAGTTGCTCGATCTCGTTCGTACCAAAAAGATCGCACCGATCCCGGTGACGCCGATGCCGCTCGCCAAGGCCAATGAGGCGCTGATCGACCTTCAGAAGGGCAGGCTGGTCGGCCGCGCGGTGCTGACGCCGTAGGCACTCATGACTTCTCCGTCATGGCCGGACTTGATCCGGCCATCCACGTTTTCCTTGCTGTTCGAGAAGCAAGACGTGGATGCCCGGGACACCCAGTGCGAAGACGTGCTTCGCACTTTTGCCCGGGCATGACGAACTCCAACCATAAGGTTCTTCCCATGTCCGCCAACGACGCCTTCCATATCGCCGTGCTTGCCGGGGACGGCATCGGCCCCGAGGTGATGGCCCCCGCGCTTGAGGTCTTGCGCAAGGTCGAATCGACGTTCGGGCCTGAAGTTTCGCTTCACCGACGCGCCGGCCGGCGCCAACCATTATCGTGAAACCGGCAAGTCGATGCCGGACAGTACCGTGCGGCTGTGCGATGAAGCCGACGCGATCCTGCTCGGCGCCTGCGGCCTGCCGTCGGTGCGCTACCCCGACAACACCGAAATCATGCCGCAGGTGGAATTGCGGTTTCATTTCGATCTCTATGCCGGCGTGCGCCCGGCGCGGCTGATTCCGGGCGTGCCCAGTCCGATCGTCGGCGCCGACAAACGCGGCATCGATCTCGTCGTGATCAGGGAATCCACCGAAGGCCTGTTCGCCTCGATGGGCAAGGGCGTCGTCACCGACACCGAGGCGCGCGAGACGCTGGTCATCACGCGAAAGACCTCCGAGCGGCTGTTCGAGTTTTCGTTTCGCCTCGCCGAGCGCCGCAAGGCGCGCGGCAAGCCCGGTCAGCTCACCTGCGTCGACAAGGCCAATGTGTTCAAGGCGTTTGCGTTCTTCCGCGAGATGTTCGACGAGGCCGCCAAACGCCATCCCGATGTCAAGGCTGACCGGCTCTATGTCGATGCCTGCTCGGCGCTCCTGGTCAAGCGGCCCTGGGATTTCGACGTGATGGTGATGGAGAACATGTTCGGCGATATTCTCTCCGACATGACGGCCGGCCTGATCGGCGGCATGGGCATGGCGCCGTCGGCCGATATCGGCGATCGCCATGCGGTGTTCCAGCCGTGCCACGGCACCGCGCCCGACATCATGGGGCAGGGCAAGGCCAATCCGACCGGCATGATCCTGTCGGCGGCGATGATGCTGGACTGGCTCGCCGACAAGCACGGCCTTGAGGGCGCCGCCGAAGCCGGCGAGCGCATCGAACGCGCGGTCGACAAGGTCTATGCCGACGGCATCAAGCCGATGGAATTCGGCGGCAGCAACGGCACCGCAGATATCGCAAGGCGGTGCTGGCGGCGTTGTAGGTTGCAGCATCGTTCGCTTGATGTCGTCCCTGCGAAAGCAGGGACCCATACGCCGTGCCGCTTGTTGTGAGCGACGCTATTAACGACTTTCGCTTAGCCACCCATACCTGTGGTTATGGGTCCCTGCGTTCGCAGGGACGACGGCGGAGGATTGCGCTTCGCTAATCTTCCTCGGCTCACGTGACGCCCGCCGCCTTCAGCTTCTCGATCTCGTCCCGACCGTATCCCAGCGATTCCAGAATCTCGTCATTGTGTTCGCCGAGATCGGGTGTGGCTGTTCGGATCGCGCGGTCGAAGCCGGTCATCTCGCAGGGCTGCGCCACCAGATCGATCTCGCCGAGCCGCGGATGCTTCACCGGCCGCGCGATGCGCAACGCCTGCACCTGCGGATCGGCGAAGACGTCCTTGATGCTGTAGACGGGTCCACAGGGAAGGCCGGCTTCGACCAGCAGTTCGAACCATTCGCGGCTGGTCTTGGCCCGCAAGGCGCCGGCGATCATCTCGTTCAGCGCTTCCTTGTTGCGGGCGCGCAACGCCGATCGTGGCAAAGCGCGGATCGGTTGCCATCTTGTCGCGGTCGATCAGCTTGCAGAATTTCTGGAAATTCTTGTTGCTGGTGGCGGCGAGGTTGAGAAAGCCGTCGGCGGTGGGATAAAGGCCCATCGGCGAGTTGGTGGGATGGTTGTTGCCTTCCTGCGGCGGAATCTTCTTGTCCATCAGCCAGCGCGTGGCCTGGAAATCCAGCAGCGTGATGCCGGATTCGATCAGCGAGGTCTGCACCCAGCGGCCTTCGCCCGAGACTTCGCGGTCGAGCAGCGCGATCAGCACGCCCTGCGCGAGGAAGGCGCCGGCCATGATGTCGGTGACGGCGACGCCGACGCGGACCGGGCCCTGGCCGGGAAGGCCCGTCACCGACATGATGCCGGTCATGCCCTGCGCGATCTGGTCGATCGAGGGCCGCGCGGTATAGGGACCGTACTGGCCGAAGCCGGAAATGCTGCCATAGACGATCCTCGGATTGCGCTTCCTGACGGACTCGATAATCGACGCCGAGCCGCCGGGTGACGCCGGGCCGCATGTTCTCGATGACGACGTCGGCCTTCTCGGCCAGCCGCATCAGGATCTCGCGGCCCTCGTCGGTCTTCAGGTTGAGCGTGATGGCGCGCTTGTTGCGATGCAGGTTCTGGAAGTCCGAGCCATCGCGCCGGCCGACCAATTCGTTGGCTTCGCCTTCCACCGGCGGCGGCTCGACCCGGATCACGTCGGCGCCCCAGTCGGCCAGCGTGCGCACGCAGGATGGACCCGCCCGCGCCAGCGTCAGGTCGATCACCTTGAAACGCGACAGCGGCAGGCGCGGCGCTTGCGATTGTGGGACGGATTGGCTGGAGGTTTCGACGGGCTTGTGCATGATGATCTTGTTCCTGTTTATTTGAGCATGCCCTTTTCGGAAAACCGGTTCCCACTTCCGGGCATGCTCCTTACCGCCCTTGAACTGCGGCTTGCGCTTTTCCATGAAGGCGCGGCGGCCCTCGCGAAAATCCTCGGAGTCCATGCAGGCGGTGCCGATCGCCTTGATCGCGTCCATGTCGCGTTCCGTCAGGGTCTTTCAGCACCTGCGCGATGGTGATCTTGGCGGCCTTGATCGCGAGCGGCGCGTTGCCGGAGATGGTGCGGGCGATCTCCATCGTCGCATTCCACAATTCGCCGTCGGGCACCACGCGATCGACCAGGCCGATCCGCACCGCTTCGGCGGAATCGATCCGCATGCCCGTATACATGATGAGCCGCGCCCAGGACGGTCCGACCAGCGAGACCAGATGCTTCAGGCCGTCATAGCCATAGGCGATGCCGAGCTTGGCGGCGGGAATGCCGAACTGGCTGTTCTCGGAGGCGATGCGGATATCCGCCGCCATCGCCACCTGCATGCCGCCGCCGAGGCAGAAGCCGCGGATGCAGGCGATGATCGGCTTCGGATAATCCGCCAGCAGCGCGCGCTGCGCGGCGCTCTTCCTCGAATATTCCTCCGAGGCCTCGGCGTTGTGGCGGGTCTTTTCGAACTGGCTGATGTCGGCGCCCGAGACGAACGCCTTGTCGCCGGCGCCGGTCAGGATCACGACGCGCACGTCGGGATCGTCGCGCAGTTCGATCAGCGCATGGCCGAGCCCCTCCCACATGTCGAGCGACATGGCGTTGCGCTTTTCGGGATTGTTGAAGGTGATGACACCGACGCCGTCGTCGATCGCTCTGCAGGATCTTGCCGTCGGCGTGGGATTTCTCGGGGTTGTTTTCGCTGTTTTTGGGGACATCGAGCATCGGAGGTGCTTTCGGGGTATGGAGGTTTCATAGCGTGGTGATGAACGGGTCGAATTTCGCGCGCGCGAAGGCCGGCCGGGCCTGTATTTTAGCCCACCATTCGGCGACGCGGGGATGTTTCTTGGCGCTGACTTCATCCGGCGCGATTTCCTCGTCGATCCGCTTGACGAACGGCACCGCGGCGATATCGGCGATCGAATAGGCCTTGCCGACCATCCAGCCCGAGGGTTTCAGCGCCGTCTCCATCCGGTCGAGCAGCAAGGTCACCAGTTTGTCCCGCGCTGCGTCGCGTTCTTCCTCGGTGTAGGGCTTTCGCGCGACCCGCAGCCAGGCTTCCTGGCGCTCCTTGCTCGGGATGTTCTTGAGCGACTTCGGCGAGTTCCTGATCCGACCATTGCGACGCGGTTTTCGCCAGATGGTGACGCCAGTTGAAAATGATGAGGTTGCCGATCAGGCCGTCGATGTGCCGGATCCAGTTGCGCATCACCGCGCGCTCGTACGGCGTATCCGGGCGCAGCGGCGGGTCCGGATAGGTCTCGTCGAGATATTCGCAGATCGTGCCGCTCTCGTGCAGCGGCTTGCCGTCGTGGATCAGGGTCGGGATCACGCCGAGCGGATTGATCTTGAGGTATTCCGGCGAGTGATGCTCGAGCTTGGCCATGTCGACGACATGGCCCTCGTAGCTGAGGCCCTTTTCCTCAAGGCACAGCCGCACCCGGCGCGAGGCGCTGGAGCGCCAGCCGTGGTGTAGGATCATCATGGTCTGCTCCCGGACGCGGTCGTTGGCTCGAACGTCCGGGGTGTGGTGGCATTTTTCGCGGGGTTCGGGAATACCCCGGCTGGTTCTGGCGCCTATGCTCCGTCGGGAGGTCTCGCTTACTGCGCCAGGTGCGCCGTCAGCGGATGATTGCCGGCCTGGTTGAAGAACGCCGCTTCCTCGGCGGTGGCCTCCAGAAGCTGCTGGTCCTGGTCATAGATGTCGTTGCGGAACTGGATGGTCTGGTCCCTGGTCATCCAGGCCGTCAGATAGATCCAGGCCACCGGGACTTTCTTCGGCAGCACGACATCCTCGCGCTGGCCGGTGGCGATGGCGGCATCGATCGCGGCGCGGTTCCATTTCGGCATTTCTTCCTGCAGCAGCCACGCGGCGAGGTCGCGCACATTGTCGACCCGCGAGCAGCCGTGTGAATCGAAACGGTAGTCGTCGCTGAACAGGTTGCGCTGGTTGGTGTCGTGCATATAGACCGAGTAGGGGTTCGGCATGTCGATTTTCACCGCGCCCAGCGCATTCCACGTGCCGGATTGCTGGCGCACCGTGAAGTTCGGCGTCCGCGCGCCGGACCAGTCCACCGCATGCGGATCGATCGGGGCATCATGCGCATCGAGCACTTCCATGTGCATGCGGGAGAGATAGCTCGGATCCTTGCGCATATGCGCCGAGATTTCGGTCTTCGAGATCGATGACGGAACGGTCCAGGTCGGGTTGAGATTGACGCTGGTGATTTCGGCGGTCAGCGTCGGCGACGGCTTCTCGGTCTTGCCGACGATCACGCGATAGCGCCGCACCACATGATCGTTCTCGACCGCTTCGGCAAACGCCGCGGGCAGGTTGACCACGACATAGCGCTGCCCGAACGAAAAGTTCATGTTCTCGATCCGCTCGAGCGAAGCTTCCAGCTGCTTGATCCGCTGCTGCACGGGCACGTTGAGGGCGGCGAGCGTCCGCGGGGTCATGGTTCCCGTCGGCGCCAGGCCGTGACGGACCTGGAAGCGCTTCACGGCTTCGGCGACAACCTCGTCATAGGGTCCGGTGGCTTTGTCCTCGGCGAGATCGCCGGTGATCAGAAGGCGCTTGCGCAACAGATCGTCGTTCGGCCCCGGCACGCCGATGGCGAATTTGGCGTCCGCCGGAATCGCCGGCCATCCGCCGCGCACCGCGATATCCGAATAGCTTAGTGCGGCTTCCTTGATCCGTTGCGCGGTGCCTTCGTCGAAGGTCGGCTCATGCGACAACGCCAATGCCGCCGCCGAACGCGATTCCGGCGTGGAGATGGCGACCGCCGGCTTTGCCGATGCCGCATGCGGGGCTGGCTTTTCCCCATTGGCCGGTGCGGCCGCGGCCGGCTTGGCCGAAAGCGGCGCGGGTGGGGAATTCTGGGCAAAGGCCGGCGCAGCGGCAAGCATCGTGGCAACGGCAATGATGGTCATTCTTCGCATGCTGGATGCCTTTGGGATGTGCCGCGGCGGCGATGGCGTTGAAATCGACGGGTTTGGCGGTTTGGACCGGCCGGATCGGGTGAGATCGATCCCGTCATTCGCGTTTGGGGAGTTTAGCCCGCGGGAGTTGCGTTCTGATTAAGTCGTGGTACTGCGCTGCCGCAAGCCCCGGATTGGACTTTTGTGGCCTTTGATATGTCGTGGTGGCGGCTAATGTGGTTCGCGAGAAAGCCGGCCGATCAGGAAATAAATGTTGGGAGAACCCATGGTGTTGACGCGCCGACAGGCGATGGCCGGATTTGGTGGCGGGCTGGTCTTCCTGAAGCGATCGCCGGCCATGGCCGAGGCGGCTTACCCCAGCCGGACCATCAAGATGATCGTGCCCTATCCACCCGGCGGCACCACCGATTTCCTCGGCCGCCTGGTGGCCGAGCAGATACAGACCGGCCTTGGCGCGGCAGTCATCGTCGAAAACAAGCCCGGCGCCGGCACCACGCTTGGCGCCGAACAGGTCGCCCGGGCCGAGCCGGATGGCTACACGCTGCTGATGGCGACCTCGACCACGCTGGCCATCAACAAGACGCTCTACAAGAAGCTGCCCTACGATCCGGTGAAGGATTTCACGCCGATCGCGCTGGTGGCCGATGTTGCCTTCGCGCTGATCATCAATCCGTCGCTACCGGCGAAGACGCTGGCCGAATTCATCGCTTATGCCAAGTCGAACCCTGGGCTGGCATTCGGCTCGGCCGGCAACGGCAGTCCGCATCATCTCGGCGCCGAGATGCTGAAGACCGCGGCGGGCATCGACATCCGGCACGTCCCCTATCGCGGCAGCGTGCCGGCGATGCTCGATGTGATCGCGGGGCACATTCCGTTCATGGTGGTGGACCTGCAACCCGCGCTGCCGCAGATTCGTGACGGCAAGGTGAGGGCACTCGGCGTCACCACGCTCAAACGTGTCGCCGCGGCGCCGGATATTCCGACGCTGGCTGAAGGCGGCCTTGCCGGGTTCGAACTCGTCTCATGGCAGGGCGTCGTCGCGCCGGCAGGCGTGCCGCGCGCCATTGTCGACCAACTGGCGGCGCAAATCGGCAGGCTGGTGGCCGATCCCGCCACCCGCGACAAGCTCACCAAAATTGCGCTGGAGCCGCTGCCGGCTTCGACGCCGGACAGTTTTGCGGCCTATATCAAGTCCGAGGTCGATCGTTGGGCGGTCATTGTCAAGAATTCGGGCGCCGAGCCGGAATGATCGATGCCTGAATGAGCGGACCTGATGTGCTGATCGTTGGCGCCGGACCGGTCGGGCTTACGCTCGCGATCGATCTGGCGTGGCGCGGTATCGACGTGACGGTCGTGGAAACGCGCGCGCCCGGTGCCGCACCCGATCCGAAATGCAACCATGTCGCCGCCCGCACCATGGAAATCTTCCGGCGGCTGGGGATCGCGGAAACGGTGCGCGGTGCCGGATTGCCCGCGGATTATCCGCACGACATCGCCTATCGCACCACGTTCACCGGGCAGGAATTGACGCGCATTCCGATTCCGTGCCGGCGCGATCGTTTCACAACAAAGGACGGCCCTGACTGCAACTGGCCTACGCCGGAGCCGCCGCATCGCATCAACCAGATCTTTCTCGAACCAATTCTGTTCGCACACGCCGCGGCACAAGCCCGCATCCACATCATCAACCGGACCTCGGTCGAAGACGTGGCGGTAGAAGATAGCTCTGCGACCGTGGCCTTGCGCGATCTCGAAACCGGCACGGTCCAGACGTATGAGCTGCCGTTATTTGATCGGTTGCGACGGCGCGCGCTCCATCGTCCGCAAGGCGATCGGGGCCGAACTGACCGGCGACGCCGTCGTGCAGCGGGTGCAGTCGACCTACATCCGCGCGCCCGGGCTGATCGATCTTCAACACCATGAACGCGCCTGGGGGACCGGCTCGATCAACCCCCGGCGCTCGGGCATGGTCTATGCGATCGACGGACACGAACAATGGCTGGTGCACAATTACATGAAGCCGGGCGAGGCCGATTTCGATGCGGTCGATCGCGACGCCTGCATCCGGACCATCCTCGGGGTGGACGCGAACTTCCAGTACGACGTGCTCTCCAAAGAGGATTGGTACGGACGCCGCCTGATCGCCGACAAGTTTCGCGACCGCTGCGCGTTCCTCGCCGGCGATGCGGCGCATATCTGGGTGCCCTATGCCGGTTACGGCATGAACGCCGGGATTGCCGATGCGATGAACCTGTCGTGGCTTCTGGCCGCGCATCTCAACGGCTGGGCGCCATCTTCCATTCTCGATGCCTATGAAGCGGAGCGCTGGCCGATCACCAGCCAGGTTTCGCGGTTTGCGATGTCGCATGCCGAGGCCGAGATTCGCCGCCGCGGCGCGGTCCCCGATGAGATCGAGGAGGTGGGGCCGCAAGGCGAATTGGCGCGGCAACAGGTCGGGCGTCTCGCCTACGAGATCAACGTCCAGCAATATGCCTGCGCCGGTCTCAACTTCGGCACCTACTACGATCGCTCGCCGATCATCGCCTATGACGGCGCCGAACATCCGGCCTACACGATGAACAGCTATACGCCCTCGACGGTTCCGGGCTGCCGCACACCGCATCTGTGGTGCAAGGACGGCAGTTCGCTCTACGATGCGATGGGACCGGAATTCACGCTGCTCAGATTCGATTCCAGCGTTGATGTTGCAGCGCTGGAGGCTGCGGCCGGCAAGCGGGGCGTACCGCTGAAAATCCTCGACATCGAGCGACCCGCGGCCGCTATCTTCGACGGCACCGGGTTGGTGCTGTCGCGGCCGGACCAGCATGTGGCATGGCGCGGCAATGCGCTGCCGGCCGATTCCCTGGCGTTGATCGATCGGATTCGCGGGTGCTGCAAACTAGATGATTGACGGCTAGTCTTCGTTGGCGGCGATCGATTCCATCAGGGACACCAGCTGACGTTGCACAGTCTGGTCCTTGATCTTGCTATAGGCCCGCAGCAATCTCAGGCTGAACGCGCTGTCGAGAAACAACAGGCTTTCGACTTCCCGCGCCTTGCCGTCACCGTCATAGAAAAATGTCACGGGCACATCGAGCGCCGTGGCGATCTGCTGAAGACGCGCAGCACCGACGCGGTTGACGCCCTTCTCGTATTTTTGAACTTGCTGAAAGCTGACCCCGAGTTGTCCGCCGAGTTCGGCCTGTGAGATACGCTGTTCAACGCGCCGCAACCGAATTCGCTTGCCCAACTCAATGTCGGGTTTTCCGGCACTGCGCTGCTTCATCTTCTTTGCCGCTGACTTGTTCATACCGCCCTTACCGTCCTTCAATCGAAAAACCCCCGAATAAATGGGTCAGGGGTTCACCCTTATATACTGCTTTAAGTTCATTTGGATGTATGAATTCATCCCTAAACCACGGATATCTATTAGGGTTAAAGGCCTCGACCAGCCAGTCGATCATACGTCGCACCCGCGGAATGCCGCCGCTACCGGGATGGTAGGACAGCCAAATGTCGAACGGCCGCCGCCATTCGATCTCGAGAGGGACGATCTTCCCCCCAAGCGCGCAGGCGTAAGTCGGGAATACGCCGATACCGGCGCCATTGGCCACAGCCCAGTAGTTGGCGCTGCTGACGTTTGTCTTCATCACCACCAAATCCCGCTGCGGGCGACCGGGAAACCAGCTTTCGAAAGCTTCCTTGGCGGCGGTCTGATCGGCGACCTGCAGCACCAGGCGGTGCTTGGCCAATTCCTCGACGGTTGTCGGCGCGCCAAAAGTGTCGATGTACTTCTGGCTGGCAAAGAACATCAGATGCATTCTGCCGAGCCTGACGAGTTTGACGTCGAGCGTCGCCGGTCGCGACAGGTGGATCGCAATGTCGGCCTCATGCCTCGACACGTCGGCGGAGCGCATCGCACAGTGAAGGTCGACGATGACGTTCGGGAACGATTGTTGAAAATCGACAAGGCGAGGGGCCAGCCAAAATGTTCCCAAGCCCTCGGTGATGGCGACGCGGACTTCACCCGAAAGAGTATTGGTGACGGAACTGCCGGCGCGCAGCAAATCGAACGAGGCGGCTTCCATGCGTTCGACGGCTGAGACAACCAGCGAGCCTTCGTCGGTCAGGCGGGTTCCATGAACATCGCGGGTGAATAGCGTGGCGCCGACTTGTCGTTCGAAATCGTCGATTCGCCGGCGGACGAAATTGATGGAAAGTTCGAGCCGCTCGGCTGCGGATCTGAAGCTGCCGCAGCGCACAACTTCCAGGAAAACCCTGGCCGCGTCCCAGTCGGTGAGACTTCCAAGCGCGACCTTATGGCGTTCCTCCTGAGGAACGCCCCTTTCCAGTACCAGACGCATACACAGCCCCTTTCCCCGGTTAAACTTGGCAGAATATGCGGCGAACTACAACCATGGCGGGTTCCGGACCTGCCCGGTTTTCCACGCCGATGTTTACCGCCGGGACAGCGCGCGGAACGCGGATTTGGCCGTCCCGCCATTGAAGAGGAGGCCACGTGACTTCAGTCGTCAGCCTTCGGACATTCGCGAATTCATCGAGCGTTCCGATCGTCGTGTTCGTGGATATGCAGCAGGAATACCTGGCGAAGCCGCGCCTGTTCGCGATTTCCGAGATCGATCGCGCCCTGGACAATTGCCGGAAGGTCCTGGACCACGCGCGCGGACTGGGCCTGCCGGTCGCCTTCATCCGCATGCTCAGCGAATCCGCGTTTTTCAATCGCGCCACGCCATTCGTCCGCTGGATCGAGGGTTTTGAGCCGTGCCGCAACGAAATGGTGTTCGAGCGCTCCAGCCCGTCGTGCTACTCCAGCGAGCCCTTCAATGCGTTGGTGAGCCAGTGCCGCGGCGGCATCGTGCTGGCGGGATTTGCCGGTGAATCGGCCTGCCTGTCGACTTTGATCGACGCGTTCCACCGCAACCACAAGGCCACCTACCTGTCCGACGCCTCGGCCAGTCATGCGCTCGAGGATGTGTCGGCCGACGACATCCATCGCGCCGTCTCGAAAATATCCGGACTTTATGGAGAGGTATATGAAACGACCGATTGGATCGCCTCAACTTTACCTGGCAAGCTCGGCAACAGAAAAAACGCCGGTGGCTAATTCAGGCGGATCACCGCACTCGATCGTTGCTGCGCTTGAGCAGTGCCGGGCAACTCTCGCAGGCAATGGCAATCCCGAGACGGCACAATTGGTGTCGCTGGCTATTCTTCAGCTTCGGATGAAACTCAATGGAATTGCCGAGGCGGAATTGAAGGCCTTGTGCGATGCGATGACCCCGGAGGAAGAGCGAGCGGACGAAGCACGCGCCCGGAAGTCGCCGCAGGGCCAGCGCCGGCGGGCTCCCCTGAAGCTGGTCAAATAGCAGCGCGGCCTATCGACCCCGGTTGGTGCGGCCAGCCTGACGTCAGCGATCCCATCGATAGCGCCCAGGTTCTCCGGCGCAGCGAAACGACGCCTTACCAGCAACGAACATCACGCCTAATCGACGCCGGCCTGTTCTTGCGGTCGCGGCGATGCTCTCCTATGGCTGGGTTTGCTATAAATCACCAACGGCGACCTGGAGGCATCCGGAAATGGCGAAAATCAGGATCGGTCTGGTCGGATGCGGCTTCGTTTCCGAACTGCACATGTATGCTTACCGGCGCGTCTATGGCGTCGATGTCGAAGTCATAGCCGTCGCGGCGCGAGGGGACCACGTTGTCGATTTTGCCGGTCGGCACCGGATACCGAGGGTCTACCGCAGTTTTCGCGACTTGATGGCTGACGACGAGCTGGATGTCGTCGACATCTGCACGCCGCCCAATTTGCATACCTCGATGATCGTCGATGCGATGAACGCCGGCAAACATGTCATCTGCGAAAAGCCGTTCACGGGCTACTTCGGACGAGATGGCGACAAGGCGCCGATCGGCAAGCATGTCCCGAAAGCGCTGATGTACGAGCGGGTGCTGCAGGAAATGGAAACGACCTGTGCGGCGATAAAGAAGACCGGCAAGCTCTTCATGTACGCGGAAGACTGGATCTACGCGCCTGCGGTGACCAAGACGGTGGAGATTCTTCGTGCCACCAGGGACAAGATCCTCTTCATGAAGGGGGAAGAGAGTCACAGCGGCTCGCACGCAGCGCACGCGGCGCAATGGGCGATGACCGGCGGCGGCTCGCTGGTCCGGATGGGCTGCCATCCGCTATCGGCGGTGCTCTATCTCAAGCAGATAGAGGCGAAAGCCCGCGGCGAGGCGATCGGCGTTACGAGCGTGACCTGTGATGTCGGCAATGTCTCGGCGTGTCTGCGGCCTGACGAGCGCGCCTACATCAAGGCCAATCCGATCGACGTCGAGGATTGGGGCACGCTTACCGTAACTTTCTCCGACGGCACCAAAGCGACCGTGCTTTCCGGCGACATGATCATGGGCGGCGTGCGCAACCTGATCGAAACCTATACCAGCGGCGGCTCGCTGTTTGCCAATATTACGCCGAACACGCACATGATGAGCTACCAGACCAGCGACGAGAAGCTCGCGGGCGTCTATATCACCGAAAAAGTCGACCGGAAAACCGGGTGGCAATACGTCTGCCTCGAGGAGGAGTGGACGCGCGGCTATTTGCAGGAAATCCAGGATTTCATGGAATGCGCCGCCACCGGCCGACAGCCGCTCTCCGGTCTCGCGCTGGCCGTCGAGACGACCAAGGTCAACTACGCCGGCTACTGGGCCGCCGAGGAGGGGCGTCGCATCACGTTGTGACGCCGCCGGCGCTTACAAGGTCCCTCAACGGCGCGATCTACAGGGCGTAGACCGAGGTGCTCGGCAGCGGGAAGACCGGTTTCTGCGTGCTGATATTGGTCGGCCAAACCACCGAGATGTGCTCGCCGGCGTTTTGCATGACGACCGGCGTCGAGCGTTCGTTCTGGCCCGAGAGCGGCGTGTCGGGCGGGAAGAATTTCACGCCGTAGCCCTGGATGGTGCCGCCGGCCGGGATATCGACGTCGAGCGCCGCCTTGCGAACCGCCTCGGGATCGAAACTGCCGTATTTCTCCTTGGCGACGGGCAGGACGTTGTTGAGCAGGACCCAGGTCTGGTTGAAGCCCATCGAGCAATGCGGCGGAATTTCGATCGCGCCGGTTTTTGCCTTGTAGCGCTCGACCATGATCTTGGTGAGATCGCCGACGCCCGGAGCAAGCTTTGCGGGGTCGAGCAATTGCGCCGGCACCGGATCGATATTGCAGAAATTGTCGATGTCCGCGCCGAAGCTTGTGCGCAATTTGTCGAGCTGGCTGTAGCCGGCGCCGGCACCGAAAAGCATCTTGAAATGCAGGCCGTTCTCGCGCGCCTGGCGCAGGAACAGGGTGATGTCGGGATTGTATCCGGCGTGCGAGATCACCTCTGCGCGGGAACGCTTGATCTTGGTCACCAGCACCGAGAGGTCGGGGGCTGTGGCCGAATAGCCCTCTTTCAGCACGACTTGCAGTCCGGCTTCCTTCGAATATTGCTCGTCCGCGGCGGCAACGCCGACGCCATAGGGGCCATCCTCGTGAATGAGTGCAACCTTGACGTCCTTGGGCTCGACGCCGAGTTTTTCCTTGGCGTGCTCGGTCAGGAATCCTGCAAAGGCCTGGCCGTACTGATCGGAATGGATCTGCGCGCGGAATACGTAATGCAGGTTCTTGTCCTTGAACACGGCGGTCGCAACCGCCGTGGTGATCCAGAGGATCTTCTTCTGCTGCTCAAGCTTGGCCGAAAGCGGGACCGCGTGCGAGCTCGCAAAGATGCCGTTGATGATGTCGACCTTCTCTCCGCTGATGAGGCGTTCGGCCTCGTTGATCGCAATGTCGGGCTTGCTCTGGGAATCGGCCGCGACGGGGACGATCTTGTACTTGCCGCCGACACCGCCCTTCTCGTTGACGAGGTCGATCGCGATCTGCGTGCCGACGGAGGAGGCGACCGAGCCGCCGGCTGCGAACGGACCGGTCAGATCGTAGATCACGCCGAGTCGGATAGTCTCGGCTTGCGCCTGCGCGCGCGTCCAATCGAGGTTGTATGCGGCGGCCGCGGCGGCGGCATTCTTCAGCAACGTCCTGCGTGATGTCGGCATAGCGTTCCTCCCCGGGATTGTCGCTTTTGCGACTGTTTTTCTCTTGTTTGGCCAAGTATTTGTTGAGCAAGTATTTAAAGGATGTGCCGGAAAGTCAATTGGCATCCTGGACGTAACGCGGGCAGTCCATGGGCTAGTCCTCGTCGTCCAGCGAGCAGGTGACGGTGTAGACCACGCCGTGGGGCAGGAAATCGACCGTTGCTTCGCCGCCGAGCTGGTCGCGTGCGCTGCGTTCGATCAACCGCGATCCGAAGCCGCGTTGTACCGGAGCGACCACGTGTGGGCCGCCGGACTCGGCCCATATCAGCCTCAGTTTTTGTCCGGACGTTTCCTCGATGATTTCCCAATCCAGCCTGACCGTGCCGGTGTCGTTCGACAGCGCGCCGTATTTTGCGGCGTTGGTGGCGATCTCGTGCACGATCATCGACAGCACCACCGCCAGTCGCGGCGACAGCGGAACCCTGGGTCCGGACATCCGGATTCGTTCCGGATTGTTGAGCAGATAAGGTTGCAGGACGAGGTTAATCACGTCCTGCAGTTCGGAACCTCGCCACCTCTCCTTGCTCAAGAGATTGTGCGCCTCCGCCAGCGCGCCAAGCCGGCCTTCGAACGTCTCGCGCTCGGCCCTGGTGGCGCTTCGGAAGGTCTGCACCGCGATCGCCTGCAGGATCGACAAGGTGTTCTTGACGCGATGATTGAGCTCCTCGATCAAAAGATCATGAAGCATCTCGCCGCGGGCGATTGTCGTTGCCATGCGTACCGCAAAGGCAAGGCCGATCAACAGCATGACGCCGCCGATCACGCTGGTGATCGCAAGATTACGCCACAAGGGATCGACCAGCGAACCCTCGGCGATGCCGGCAGCCACGGTCCAGCCGGTGAGCGAGGATCGTGCAAAAGTCGTGATCAGCGGCACGCCTTCCAGCGAGACAGTCGGAAGCGTCGCCTCGGTTGCGTGCAACATGCCGGTGTACAGCAATGGCGCGGCTCGCTTGCCCACCGTTTCCTGCGGGTTCGGCACGCGGGCGAAATTGATGCCGTCGCCATCGAATATCGAGATCGTCCAGTTCGTGCTCGGGCGCTGCTTTTCGATGATGGCCTGGAAGATGTCGATCGGCGGCGTGAACGAGATGTCGTAGATGACGTTGCCATCGCGCAGCACCGGGACTTCGACCGTCACGATCAGCCGCTTGCTCACCGCACCGAGAAACAGGTTGGAGTATTGCGGACTTTTTGTCGCAAACACCCTCCCGACCATGTCGAGGTTGTTGCGGGGAGGAAGGCTCGCAGTGTCGGCGGTAACTGACGAAAACAACTGCCGGCCATTACGGTCGGCCACCAGCACCACGCCGCCTTCGCCATACTGATCGAGGAAACCACGGGCGATGCGGCGGAATTCTCCGAAATCGCCGTCACGCAGCGAATCGGTCAAGGACAATACCTGCAGCGCCCCGGTCATGCGCTGAACCTCGGCATCGAGCACGAGACGGATGCTGCGCACGGTTTCGAGCACACGCTGTGAGGCGTCCCTGCGGTCCTGTTCGTAGTCGTTGAAAACAATGACGGCCGCAAAAACGATCAGCGGCAGCGTGGTTCCCGCGATCAGAAGGGCAAGACGCACTGGCAGTGAAGGTTTTGGCACGCGGGTCCCGGACGGATAGATTGGTCGCGATGGCGCCAGATCGGCCGGAGCATAGGAGAAGCGCCGGGATTTCGCCAAGGATTTTGGTTCCCTGTGGCCGGTTCCGTCACCCGCCCGGATGTGCGGTACGGCCTTATGGTCCCTAAAGGTTGCTGTCGCTGATCGCGGCATAAACCATGGTGCGCAATTCGCGCCGCACCGGATAGGCGCTCGACGGCAGCACCTGGGTCATGAAGACGGTGATCAGCTCTTCTGCGGGATCGACCCAGAACGATGTGGTCGCTGCACCGCCCCAGGCGTATTCGCCGGCGCTGCCCGGAATCAATGTCTGCGCCGGATCCATCGTGACCGAGACGCCGAGGCCGAAACCGATACCGTTGTAAGCCGCTTCCGAGAACATCGAGCGCGACATTTCCGTCAGGTCGCGCCCGCCGGGCAGATGATTGGATGTCATCAACGCCAGCGTCTTCGGACCGATCAGCCTGACGCCGCCGAGTTCGCCGCCATTAAGCAGCGCGCGGCAGAAGGTGAGATAATCGGATGCGGTCGAACACAACCCGCCGCCGCCGGAGATGAACGACGGAGGGACGAGGAAAGAGCTCGTGGTCGGGTCGTCCTGCAGTGTCATGCCGCCCTTGTCGGCCGAATAGCAGGCCGCCAGGCGATGGGCCTTCTCGGCCGGCACGAAAAAATCGGTATCGTTCATGCCGAGCGGATTGAAGATGCGCTCTTTCAGGAACTGCTCGAGCGGCTTGCCGCTGATTTTGCCGATGAGATAGCCGATCACGTCGGTAGAGACGGAATAATTCCAGGCCTCGCCGGGTGAAAACTCCAGCGGTATTTTGGCAAGGCCGTCGATCATCGATTGCAGCGTTCCAGCCTTCTCAACCTCGCCGATTTTCATCTCGCGATAGGCGGCATCGACGTTGGATCGTTGCTGAAACGCGTAAGTCAGACCGGAAGTGTGGCGCAACAGGTCGACGATCAACATCGGCCGCGATGGCGGCTTGGTCAGAAACGCCGGTGCAATGCCCGCCTGGAACACGCCGAGATTTTTCCATTCCGGGATGTATTTATGAACGGGCTCATCGAGCGCGACGCGGCCTTCCTCGAGCAGCATCATGAAGGCGACGCTGGTGATCGGCTTGGTCATGGAATAGATGCGAAAGATCGTGTCGTCCTTGACCGGCGTCTTGCGCTCGATGTCGGCAAAGCCCTGCACCGTGCTGTGGACGATCTTGCCGCGGCGATAGACCACAAGCCGGGTTCCCGGAAAGCGGCCGGCATCGATGTATCGCCGCTTCAGGTGATCCTCGAGGCGGTCGAGCGCGGCCTTGGACATGCCGGCGGATTCGGGCGAAGCGGAGGTCGGGGCGAGCATCAAGATGGTCTCCGGAACTGGCAGGGTCAGGCCCTGATAGCCGAAAAGTGTGCCCTGTTCCAATCGCGGCCTGCTTACCCCGGCCGGGGGGCTGGTGTAGGCTTGGCGCATAATCGCGTACAGGACAGCCCGCCATGACCCAATTCAACGACACCGAACTTACCGAAGCCGTAGTCAGCAGCTTTGACGAGACGCCGAACCCGCGCGTCAAGTTCCTGCTGCAGGAACTGGTGAAGTCGATGCACGACTTCGTGCGCAAGACCGACCTCACCCAGGACGAGTGGATGTACGCGATCGATTTCCTGACCCGCGTCGGCCAGAAATGCTCGCCGACCCGGCAGGAGTTCATCCTGCTGTCGGATGTGCTCGGGGTTTCGATGCTGGTCGATGCGGTCAACCATCGCCAGCGTGAAGGCGCGACCGAGACCACGGTGCTGGGCCCGTTCTATGTCGGCGAGCACAAGCAGATGCCGCATGGCACGGATGTTTCCCCGCCCGGTCATGCCGGAGAACGGATGTTCGTGCAGAGCCGCGTCACCGATCTGAAGGGCAAACCGCTGGCGAACGTCCCGGTCGACATCTGGCACGCCGACGACGACGGCTTTTACAATTCGCAAAGGCCGGGCTATTTGAAGGAGGGGCCGTCGCTGCGCGCCCGTTTCGTCACCGACGCCGATGGCCGGTTCTTCTTCCGCACCATCCTGCCGTGCAGTTATCCGATACCGACCGACGGTCCGGTCGGCCAGATGATCCTTGAAACCCGCCGTCACCCGATGCGGCCGGCGCATGTGCATTTCCTCGTCAACGCGCCGGGTTACGAGCCGCTGATCACCCACGTCTTCATCGAGGGCGACAAGTATCTCGACTCCGACGTGGTGTTCGGGGTGAAGGACGAGTTGATCTCGAAAATCGAACATCGCACCGATGGCGTGATGCCCGATGGCAAGCCCGCCAAGGGGCCCTGGCATTTGATGACCTATGAATTCCACTTAAGGCCCGGCACCGGCGTTGCGCCGAAGCCGATGATGGCGGTGACCGAAGACGCCTGACGAAGACCTGCAGGATTCCTAGCGTGAAACGCCGTGCTGGTAGGCCAGCAACGCTATGACGACGCAAGCCAGAATCGCAGTCGCGCACTTCCAGAACAGCGACGGGTTGCGTTCGATCAGCGGCGGCGAGGCGCCGAGATAATTCGCATTGGGATGACGAAGATCGAAGGTGTATTCCGACAGGCTGTCGTAGCGCTTGTAGGGATTTGGATGCACGGCCTTCCGGAGTGCGCCGTCGATCCACACCGGAATCTCGCGGCTGTCGTCGATGGCGGTTCTGTATCGCAACTTGCCAAGCTGTGATTTCGTTCTCGTTTTCGCAATTTGAGCGCCGTACGGCAGGTTGCCCGTCAGCATCTGATAGGTAATCACTCCGAGCGAGAACAGGTCGGAGCGCGACGAACCGCTTTCTCCCACGAAATATTCGGGCGCGGTATATTGTACGGTGCCCAAAATGTCGTTGTGGCCGGCCGATCGCGCCGCCTCGGCCACGCCGGCGATTTTGGTAGAACCGAAATCGATTATTTTCACCGTTCCGGTCTTGTCGATCATGATATTTTCCGGCCTCAGATCCTGATGCAGCATCTCCAGCCGATGAAACGCACGCAGGCCGCGGGCGATTTGCTCGACTATTCCGCGTACCGTTTCCAGGTCCGGCTTTGGATTGTCGATCATCCATTGCGTGAGGGTCTGCCCGTCGATGAATTCCGTCACGACGTAAAGGAAATTGGGTTTTCTGGAATGCGAGCGCGGTTTCAGTACATGCGGGCTGTCGATGCGTCGCGCGACCCACTCCTCCATCATAAAGCGCTTCAGGTAGGACGGATCGTCCCGCAGGTCGATCGAGGGAATCTTGATGGCGACCAGAGCTTCGGTTTCGTTATCGACCGCCAGATAGATGTGGCTTCGGCTGCTGGCGTGCAGTTCCCGCACGATTCGATAGCCGTCGAATACCGACCGCGCTTCCAGCAGCGGAGGAAGCGGCAATTCGGACGAAGGACCGAAAACCTCGCTCGCCTCGCGATCCGGCAATTGGTCGATGCGGATGATCTGGACTGTCAGATTGTCCTGGCTACCTTGCCGGTAAGCCTCCTCGATGATCGTCTTTGCCGCTCCGTCCAGATCTTTTGAGCCGTCGTTGATGGCTTTGGCGACGAAGCGGTTGCCGACATGCTCATAAGCCCCGTCGGTCGCCAGCAGGAAAATGTCGCCTGTTTCGAGTTGGATCGCCTGGTAGTCGATTTCGATCTGGGGATTGATCCCCAAAGCGCGGCCCAGATAGTTTTGCTCGGATGAAATAATCACCCGATGATCGTTGGTAAGTTGCTCCAGCGTATTGCCCATCAACCGATAAATTCGGGCATCGCCGACGTGGAACAGGTGCGCGGTCGTCGACTTCAGGACCATGGCACTCACGGTGCAGACATAGCCCTTGTCGCTGTCGTAGGCGTATTGGCTGCGCCGGGTTTGGGAGTACAGCCAGGAATTCGTCGCGGCCAATACGCGCTGGGCCGATGTCTTGACCGACCAGGATTCCGGCGTGCAGTAATAGTCCGTCAGAAAGCTCTTGACGGCCGACTCGCTTGCGATCTGGCTGACATTGCTGCTGCTGATGCCGTCGGCCAGCACAACGGCGATGCCTTTCAGACTGAGTAGCGGCTCGTTCGGAATTAAAACGCCGTGAAAGTCCTGATTGGCCGGCTTGCGGCCTTTATCAGAATATTGCCCGACCGATATTTGCAGTTCGCGCGGCATTTACTGGCGCCAAAGGAAAAGGAGCCTCACCTTAACTCAGGCAAGGCTCCTTCGCTTGGCTCAAATCACGCGCGTTTGGCTGCCAGTACGACCGCGTGCTGCGGCGCCGTTCTGACGTGCGTGGCATAGAGCGTAAGGCCGGTGAACGACAGGCCGCCGACCAGATTGCCGAGCACGGTCGGAATCTCGTTCCAGATGAAATAGTCCATGATTGAAAATTTCGCGTGCAGCATCAGCCCCGACGGAAACAGGAACATGTTCACGACGGAATGTTCGAACACCATGTAGAAGAACACCAAAATCGGCATCCACATCGCAATGACCTTGCCGGGGACCGTCGTAGAGATCATGGCTCCGACGACGCCGGTGGAGACCATCCAGTTGCACAGCATGCCGCGAATAAACAGGGTTGCCATGCCTGATGCGCCGTGTGCGGCATAGCCGAGCGTCCGGGCCTCGCCGATGCCTCCGAGCGCCGTGCCGACCTTGTCGGGGTCCTGCGTGAAGCCGAAGGTTGTCACATACGCCATCATAAAGGCTACCGTGAGAGCGCCGGCGAAGTTACCGACAAAGACAAGGCCCCAATTTCTCAAAACGCCGGCCAGCGTCACGCCCGGCCGCTTGTCGATCAACGCCAGCGGCGCCAGCACGAACACGCCCGTCAGCAGATCGAACCCCAGCAAATACAGCATGGAAAATCCGACCGGGAACAGCAGCGCTCCGACGATCGGTTGACCCGTGTTGACATTGATCGTGACGGCGAACCAGGCCGCCAATGCGAGGATCGCACCGGCCATATAGGCCCTGATGATCGTATCCCTTGTGGACATGAAAATTTTGGATTCTCCGGCATCCACCATTTTGGTGACGAATTCCGAAGGCGCTAAATATGACATCGTCGTAGTCCCCTTTATTTCGCGGTGAAATTTGGAAGCATCGGTTTGTCCGGCAATCGCAGGCATCCTGTTTCTGGCTGAGGCCGATCAAAACGGGATGCGCGAGCGGTCCTGAACCGGCATCGCGACGACTGCGCGAAGCCTCCTCGCCGAGGTGACTTCGAACGTGTCCCTTAAGCCTGGGCCGGCGACGGCTTCGGCAATTTCGGCGGACCGCAGTCTTCGTTGACTAGCGATCAAGCGATGCAATCGACATGCCAGCGAAGGCGAGCTTGAGACGCCGGAAAACTCCTGTTCTTTTGAGCCTTTCCGCTTTATCTGGTTGCTGCAAAAAGACTCGTTGCCGTGCCTCGCCCGACCCATGCTCAATTATTGTGCGTCGCACAATTATTGAGCGAATCGCAAATTTTCGATGCGTGGGAAACTGCGCGTGCTCATCCATTCGCGCGGCCAACCATCTGTAAAGCGTGTTCTTTTCGCACTGCGGGAGCTTGGCACAAAGCTTGAATAGTTTGTGCTGACGCCATCGAAGCCGTCGATCGAAACCAATCATCCGAGCCGTGACACCGCAAGGACTGGGGTCTCCCCAGACGCGTCTCCATGCGTTCGCGCGATCCCCGGATGACAGCGGCTACGCCCCTTCAGAAAGGAATCTCTATGAGCAAGGACCCGGCCTGGATTTCAGATTGGAGACCGGAAGACGAGACGTTCTGGAATTCGACAGGCAAGACCGTCGCCAAGCGCAATCTCATCTGGTCGATTGTCGCCGAGCACATCGGGTTTTCCGTCTGGCTGATCTGGAGCATCGTCGCGACCAAATTACCGGCGGCCGGCTTCCACTACTCGACCGACCAGCTGTTTCAGCTGGTGGCGATCCCCGGGCTGATCGGCTCGCTGATGCGGTTTCCCTACACGTTTGCGGTCACGACGTTCGGCGGCCGCAACTGGACCATCTTCAGCGCGTCGGTCCTGTTCATTCCGACCTTTGGGCTCGCTTATTTCGTAAGCCAGCCGGAGACTCCGTTCTGGCTGATGCTGCTGGTGGCTTCGACCGCAGGTCTCGGCGGCGGCAACTTTGCCTCGAGCATGGCCAATATCTCCTTCTTCTATCCCGACCGCATGAAGGGCTGGGCGCTCGGCCTGAACGCGGCCGGCGGCAACATCGGCGTCAGCAGCGTCCAGTTGCTGACCCCCATTCTGATGGGTGTCGGCTTGATCAACCTCTATCAGGCGACGCCGGTTGCCGGCGTCTATCTGCAGAACGCCGGACTGATGTGGGTGCTGCCGCTGATCGTCGCGATATTCGGCGCGGTCTTCTTCATGAACAACCTGACCTCGGCCAAATCCTCGTTCAGGGATCAACTCGCCATCGTCAAGCGCAAGCATACCTGGATCATGGCCTTCATCTACGTCGGGACCTTCGGCTCCTTCATCGGTTACTCGGCGGCGTTTCCGCTCCTGATCAAGACGCAATTCCCGGCAGTGACGATCGCGATTGCTTTCCTCGGACCGCTGGTCGGCTCGCTGTCGCGTCCGCTCGGCGGCCTCCTCGCCGACAAGGTCGGCGGCGCGATCGTGACGTTCTGGAATTTCATCGCGATGGGTGCGGCGACGATCGGCGTGCTCTACTTCGTCGGGATCAAGGACTTCACCGGCTTCCTGGTGATGTTCCTCATTCTCTTCGTTACCACCGGCGTCGGCAACGGCTCGACCTACCGGATGATCCCGTCGATTTTCCGCGAGGAAAATCTGCGCAAAGCGCGGGGCACCGGCGATGCCGGCCGCGCGCTCGCCTTGAAGGCCGCCAGCATCGAGAGCGGCGCTGCGCTGGGATTTATCGGCGCGATCGGCGCCTGTGGCGGCTACCTGATCCCGAGCGGCTTCGGCAAGTCGATCGCCATCACCGGCGGTCCGCAACTGGCGCTGGAAATCTACCTGGTGTTCTACGCGGTCTGTCTCGCGTTCACCTGGTGGTTCTACCTGCGCAGGAGCCCGGTGGAGTCCAGCGTGCCGGGCCTCGCCGAGGCGCGCGTCTAAGCAACAGGCGCGGGCGAACTCGGGTGTTTGCCCGCGCATCACAGACCCACAGCGGAGGCGGCGATGACACCGGATCAGGTCGTGCTTGTGCAGCAGAGCTTCGCCAAGGTTGTGCCGATTTCGGAAGCGGCGGCGGTGATATTTTACGATCGTCTGTTCGAAGTAGCACCCTCGGTGAAGCCGATGTTCCCGGCCGACATGAGCGAGCAACGCAAGAAGCTGATGGCGACCTTGGCCGTCGTCGTGGGCGGCCTCGGCAATCTGCAATCGATATTGCCCGCCGCCAGCGCGCTGGCGAAACGCCATGTCGGCTACGGCGCCAAGGCCGAGCACTATCCCGTGGTCGGGAGTGCCTTGCTGTGGACGCTGGAAAAGGGACTTGGCGAAAGCTGGACGCCGGAAGTCAAGGACGCCTGGACCGCGGCCTACGGAACGCTTTCGGGTTTCATGATTGCCGAAGCATACGGCAGCGCCGAAGCCGCCGAGTAAGGACACTCTCGTGAGCGAACCGCTGGTCGTGGTCGGTAATGGAATGGCCGCCGCGCGTCTGGTCGACGAACTGGCGAAAGTGGCGCTCGGACGCTATGCCATCGCCGTCATCGGCGAAGAACCACGCCTTGCCTATAACCGCGTGCTGCTGTCGTCGGTGCTCGCGGGCGAGACCGCTTCGCACGACATCGAGCTCAAGCCCGCGGCGTGGTGGCGCGACCGCGGCGTCACCCTGAAATATGGCTGCGTCGCCACCGAGATCGACGTCGGCCGCCGCGAACTCAAGATCGCGCATGAGGAGAGCATCGCGTTTTCCAGGCTGGTGCTCGCCACCGGCTCGACGCCGCTGCGCCTCAGCGTGCCCGGCGCCGATCTCGCGGGCGTGCATACCTTTCGCGATAGTCGCGACGTCGATCTCCTGCTGGCGCTGGCGGCGCAGAAGAAACGCGTGGTCGTGGTCGGCGGCGGCTTGCTCGGGCTTGAGGCCGCCTATGGTCTCGCCAAGGCCGGCGCGCCGGTGACGCTGATTCATTTGATGGACCGGCTGATGGAGCGCCAGCTCGATGCGCCGGCGGCGGACCTTTTGAAATCGCTGGTCGAGCGCAAGGGCATCACGGTTCTGTTGAATGCCAACACCGCTTGCCTGCATGGCGAAAAGCATATCGAAGGCGTCGAACTCGTCGACGGCCGCCGGATCGAGGCCGATGCGGTGATCTTCGCGGCCGGTATCCGGCCGAACATTGCGCTGGCCAGGGACGCCGGCATTCCGGTCAATCGCGGCATCGTCGTCGATGAACATCTGCAGACCGGCGCACCGGATATCTTCGCGCTCGGCGAATGCGCCGAGCATCGCGGCATCTGCTACGGCCTGGTTGAACCGGCCTACGAGCAGGCCGGCGTTCTGGCCCGGCATCTGGCGGGCGCGCCATCCGCCTATCAATGGCAGCGTGGTTGCGACCAACCTGAAAGTCTCCGGCGTCGCGGTGTTTTCCGCGGGCGATTTTATCGGCGCGGACGGCAGCGAAGCCATCGTGCTCAGCGACGTCAGGCGCGGCACCTACAAGAAGCTGGTGATAGCGAATGGACAACTGACCGGCGCGGTGCTGATCGGCGATACCTCCGATGCGCTGTGGTATCTCGATCTGATCCGCAACCAGAAGCCGGTCGCCGGCATTCGCGCCGACATGATGTTCGGCCGCGCGCTGGCAATTCGCTCGGAGGCGGCATGACGCGATGGCCGGATGGTTGACATGACCGCGATCAATCCGACCCTCCGCACCACGCGCACGACGTGCCCCTATTGCGGCGTCGGTTGCGGCGTGCTCGCGACACCGGACGGTGGCGGGGGCGCGGCGATCGCGGGCGATCCCGAACATCCGGCCAATTTCGGTCGGCTGTGCTCAAAGGGCTCGGCGCTCGGCGAAACGCTCGGGCTAGAAGACCGGTTGCTCCATCCGATGATCCGCTGCAGCAACGGCGCCATGGAGCGGGTGGCCTGGACCGATGCGCTCGACCACGTCGCGCACCGATTCAAGCACATCGTCGCGCGCGACGGTCCGGGCTCGGTGGCGTTCTATCTCTCGGGACAGTTGCTGACGGAAGACTATTACGTCGCCAACAAGCTGATGAAGGGATTCATCGGCAGCGCCAATGTCGATACCAATTCGCGGCTGTGCATGGCCTCATCGGTCGCGGGTCATCGCCGCGCGTTCGGCGCCGACACCGTGCCCGGCTGCTATGAGGATCTCGACCAGGCCGACCTCTTGGTATTGGTCGGCTCCAACGCGGCGTGGTGTCATCCGGTCCTGTTTCAGCGCATGCTGGCCAACAAGCAGGCGCGCGGCGCGCGCATCGTCGTGATCGATCCGCGGCGGACCGATACTGCTGGAGATGCCGACCTGTTTTTGGGGCTGAAGCCCGGTACCGATACTGGGTTGTTCTCCGGATTGCTGGTGCATCTCGCCGATACCGGTGCGCTCGATCACGACTACATCGAACGGCACACTGCCGGTTTTGATGAGGCCTTGGCACGGGCGCGCAGCATCGCGGGCAGCGTTGCCGCGACTGCGCTGGCGACGGGACTTCCCGAATCCGATGTCGCCGGTTTCTTCCAGATGTTCGGCAACACGCCGCGCGTGGTCACGCTGTATTCGCAAGGCGTCAACCAGTCGGCCCAAGGCACCGACAAGGTCAACGCCATCCTCAACTGTCATCTTGCGACGGGGCGGATCGGCAAGCCCGGCGCGTCGCCGTTTTCGCTGACCGGCCAGCCCAATGCGATGGGTGGCCGCGAGGTCGGCGGCCTCGCCAACCAGCTTGCCGCCCACATGGCGTTCACGCCGCCGGATATCGACCGGGTCCGCCGGTTCTGGAAGGCGCCGCGCATCGCCACCCATGAGGGGCTGAAGGCTGTCCAGATGTTCGAGGCGATCGGGCGCGGCGAGATCAAGGCGCTGTGGGTGATGGGCACCAATCCGGCGGTGTCGCTGCCGGACGCCGATGTCGCCCGAGACGCGCTGAAAAAGCTCGAACTGTTCGTGATCTCGGAGAATGTGCGTTCCAACGACACGGTCGGTGCCGGCGCGCATGTGCTGCTGCCGGCGCTGGCCTGGGGCGAGAAGTCCGGCACCGTGACCAATTCCGAGCGGCGCATCTCGCGGCAACGCGCGTTCCTGGCAGCACCGGGCGAGGCCAGGCCGGACTGGTGGATCGTCGGCGAAGTCGCGCGAAGGCTCGGCTTTGGCGCCGCCTTCGATTTCAAGTCGGCGGCGGATGTGTTTCGCGAACATGCCGGTCTGTCGGCATTCGAGAACAACGGCAGCCGCGATTTCGATATCGGCGCCCTGGAGTCGCTGTCCGACGATGCCTTCGATGCGATGACGCCGGTGCTGTGGCCGATGCGTCATGGCGATATCGAGCCGCAGCAGCGCTTCTTTGCCGAAGGCGGGTTTTTCGCCAACGACGGCAAGGCACGCTTTGTGGCGCCGGAAATTCCCGCGTTGCGGACCGAGACCACCGCCGGACGCCCGCTGCGGCTCAATACCGGCCGCATCCGCGACCAGTGGCACACCATGACCCGCAGCGGCATGAGCGCGCGGCTGGGCCAGCATCTGCCGGAGCCGTTCGTCGAGATACATCCTGCCGACGCCTCCAGGTCCGGCGTCACCGACGACAGCTTCGCGCGCGTCGTCACCGACTACGGACAATGCATTCTTAAAGTCGTCGTCAGCGAGCGGCAGCAGCGCGGCATGTTGTTCGCGCCGATCCACTGGAGCGAGGAGACCGCATCCGCCGCGCGCGTCGGCGCGCTGGTGGCGCCGTTCACCGATCCGTTTTCCGGCCAGCCCGAGAACAAGGCCACGCCGGCCACGATCGTGCCCTATGAATACGTCTTTCGCGGTTTTGCGCTGTCGCGCACGCGCCTCGAATTGCCGCCGCATGTCTGGTGGGCGCGCGTCAGCGTCACCGGCGGCTACGGCTATCTGCTCGCCGACAATGCAGATTTGGCGCGATGGCAACCCTGGCTGCGGTCGTTTGCGGGTAGCGATGTCGCCGAATACCGGGATTTCGGCGGCGGGGTTTATCGCGCGGCATCGTTTGCGGAAAACCGCATCGAAACCTGCCTGTTCGTCGGTCCCGGCGCATGACGCCGGCGACTGGGGCGTGGTCAGGAACCTGTTCGCGCAAGCTGCGCTCAGCGACGATCAGCGCCGCATGCTGTTGTCGGGCAAATCAATCGATGGGCTGGCGTCCGCCGGTCCCATCGTTTGCGCCTGCTTCGGCGTCGGGCGCGACACCATCTGCAACGCCATCGGCGCCGGCGCGCGCTCGGCCGCGGAAATCGGGGCGCAGTTGAAGGCCGGCACCAATTGCGGTTCGTGCATTCCGGAGTTGAAACGGCTGATCGCGCAAGCCGATGTGGCCGCGCCGGATGAACAGCGAAAGCTTGCCACGGCGGCGATTTAGCCGTCCTCGACCGCGACTCCCCCATATCCAGTCATGTATTGCTTCGCGGAGCCTGTCATCGGGCGCGCCTTCGCGCGGCCCGTTGGCTCGCCATGAAGAGAAGAGACGTGTACTGTGGAAGCTTGCGATGGATAGCGAGGAAATCTTGAGGCAACAAAAGTTCGGCAGCGATGGTCCGCAGGTGTCCGTGATCGGGCAGGGCACCTGGTATATCGACCGCGGCGATCGCAACAGCGCGGTCGCCGCCTTGCGCCGCGGCATCGATCTCGGCATGACCCACATCGACACCGCCGAGATGTATGGCGATGCGGAACTGGTGGTGGCCGAAGCGATCGCCGGACGGCGCGACGATATTTTCCTGGTCTCGAAAGTGTTGCCGAGCAACGCCTCACGGCGCGGCACCATCACCGCCTGCGAGCGTTCGCTGAAGCGGCTGAAGACCGACCGGCTCGATTGCTATCTCTTGCACTGGCGCGGATCGTATCCGCTTTCGGAAACCGTTGCCGCGTTCGAGGAACTGGTTGCGGCCGGAAAAATCCGAAGCTGGGGTGTCAGCAATTTCGACACCGACGATCTCGACGAAATCCTCAGCGTCGCCGGCAAAGGCAAGATCGCCTGCAACCAGGTGCTCTATCATCTGCAGGAGCGCGCGATCGAGCACGCGGTGATTCCATGGTGCGCGCAGCACGGTGTTGCCGTGGTGGCCTATTCGCCGTTCGGTCATAGTGACTTTCCGTCGCCGCGCAGCAAAGCGGGGGAGGTGCTCGAAGCAATCGCGAAGGCAGCATGGCGCATCGCCCCGGCAGATTGCCCTGAGCTTCCTGACGCGCGAAGCCTCGGTGTTCGCCATTCCAAAGGCCTCAAGCGAGGGACACGCCGCCGACAACGCGGCAGCCGGCAAGCTTGTGCTGAGCGCAAACGACATCGCCGCACTCGACAAGGCCTTTCCCCGTGGCCCGAAACCACGCGGGTTGCCGATGCTGTAGCGGATTTTTCCGGTGAGGCGTGCTGCCGCGGATGAGGCGAATGGCGGCTGGCGCGGCGCTCTGCCGCGCCCAATCGCGCATATCGGCTGCCTGTTTTCGGACCTTGTCGATGGCGGCCAATTGTCGTTTTTGGGGTCTTCGCCCGATTCGATAATTCCTGCGCCGGAAGCCCAGCCGTGACTCCTCCATCCGCCGCAGCCGCCCGGCTGCATAGCGCGCCATTGCCTTTGCCCGAGAAAAAATCAGCCGCCCGACCTGTGCCCGCGCGCGCGGACCGGCCGTTCCGCGGCATCGCGCTGATCCTTGCCTCGACCGTGTTCCTCGGCGCCTCGGATGTGACGGCGAAATACCTGTCGGCGACATTGCCGTCGATCGAGATCGCCTGGATCAGGTTTTCGGTGTTCGCACTGATCATGGTTCCGGCGATGCTGCCGGGAACGCGGTTGTATGCCCTGCAGACGCAGCGGCGCGGCCTGCTGTTGTTGCGTGGCGCCGCACTTCTGGCTTCTTCGCTGTTTTTCATTTCCGGCTTGCGGTTTCTCCCGATTGCGGAAGCCTCCGCCACCGGCTTCGTCTCGCCGCTGTTCGTCACCGCGCTGTCGATTTTCTTTCTCGGCGAACGGGTCGGCGTACGCCGCTGGCTCGCGACCGCGGTCGGCTTGATCGGCGTATTGATCATCCTGCGGCCGGGCTCCAGCGCGTTTCATCCGGCGGCGTTCTTTCCGCTGGTGTCGGCGCTGGCCTGGGCCTGCACCCTGATCATGACGCGGATGCTGAGCGGGACCGAACGCGCCATCACCACCATGACCTATGCGGCGATCGCGGGCGTCTGCATCATGACGGCGCTGGTCCCCTCGGTCTGGGTCACACCGAGCTGGCAGGCTGTTGCCTTCGGGGTTTTCATCGGGTTCGCCTCGACCGCGGGGCAGTGGATCGTCGTGCTGGCCTTTCGCTATGCCGACGCCTCGGTGCTGGCGCCGTTTTCATACTCGCAACTGTTGTGGGTCAGCATCCTCGGTTTCATCATCTTCGGCGAGGTGCCTGATGTCTGGACCGTGACCGGTGCGGCTTTCATCGTCGCCAGCGGTCTCTACACCGCGCACCGCGAGCGCGTCAGGCGCTCGAAGCTCCTGATAGAGGCCGAGCCGTCGCCCAACGCGTGATCGGCGCTGGCTGAAAGCCACACGATACGGTTAGATGAGCCATAACCGGAAGGCGGAAAGATCGTGCGCGCAGCAATCTTCAGGAACG
The DNA here is from genome assembly GCA_963774685.1 of uncultured Alphaproteobacteria bacterium. Classification (GTDB taxonomy): domain Bacteria; phylum Pseudomonadota; class Alphaproteobacteria; order Rhizobiales; family Xanthobacteraceae; genus Bradyrhizobium. The sequence continues at coordinate 418,954 of CAVZFU010000002.1, forward strand.
GCGAAATTGTGGTCGGCACCCTGCCAGAACCGAAGCCATCGGCCGGGCAGGTGCTGGTCAAGACACTGGCCTGCGGCATCTGCGGTTCCGACCTGCATGCACGCAAGCACGCCCATCGCATGGTCGAACTATCCAGGCATTTTCCAGGCCGCACGCCGATGGACCTTGCCCGCGACGTGGTGTTCGGCCACGAATTCTGCTGCGAGGTTCTCGATTACGGCCCGGGCACGCCGCGCAGGCTAAAGGCCGGGACACGGGTGTGTTCGCTTCCGGCCTTGCTGACGGCCGATGGCCCGCAGGGCATCGGCTATTCCAACGACAATGTCGGCGGTTACGCCGAGCGGATGTTGCTCAGCGAAGCGTTGCTGCTCGAGGTGCCCAACGGACTTGCGGCGGAGCATGCGGCCTTGACCGAGCCATTGGCGGTTGGCGTCCACGCGGTCGCCAAGGCCAATGCGCGCGGCGACGAGGTGCCGCTGGTGATCGGCTGCGGCCCGGTCGGGCTTGCGGTGATCGCGGCGCTGAAACTGAAAGGCCTGCATCCGATCGTCGCCGCCGACTATTCGCCGGCGCGCCGCGCATTGGCGCAGAAGCTGGGCGCCGACATCGTCGTCGATCCCGCGCGCAGCCAGCCCTACGCCACCTGGGCCGAGCATGCCGCGATGTCGCCGGAGCAAAAGGCCGCGCGGCCGCCGCTGCAGGCGTTGCTGCCGGCGCTCAAGCCCGCGCTGATTTTCGAGTGCGTCGGCATTCCCGGCCTGCTGCAGCAGGTGTTCGAAGGCGCGCCGCGCGATGCCCGCATCGTGGTGGTCGGCGTCTGCATGGAAACCGACCGTTCCGAGCCGATGCTCGGCATCATGAAAGAGCTCAACGTTCAATATGTGCTGGGCTATACGCCGGAAGAATTCGCATATTCCCTGCGCCTGATCGCGGAAGGGCAAGTCGATGCGGCGTCGCTGGTGACTGCGACCGTCGGCATCGACGGCGTCGCAACCGCGTTTGCGGATCTTGCCAATCCGGAGCGTCACACCAAGATCATCATCGAACCTTGGCGGTAGGTCTGGCTCACGCCTTGTGGCTCAGCACATTGACGATGACACCATGGGGATCCCTGACGAAAAATCGCCGAACGCCCCATGGCTCGTCGGTCAGGGGATACACGATCGAATACCCCTGTCGTTGAGCGGCGGCATGACAGGCATCGACGTCGGCAACTTCGACGCTGATATCGGCGTGCGGTTCGCTTCGGGTGCCGGACGCGACAACGCTGACCTGGGCAGTGGCGTTGGACGGTGAGGCAAAGGTGACGATCCAGCCCATGTCCATGGCGACATCGAGTCCCAGAACGCCCTGGTAGAACGGCTTTGCGGCCGAAGGATCGGCGGAATTGATATTGGGGACAATTCTGCGAACGCTCATGGGTGGATTTTCCGTGACACTTGCTTCGGTAGTCTTGATCACACCGGCAGTGCGATCGAGTACTTCACCTGGCTCAGCGCAAAACTCAACTCGATCGAGGCGATGCCGTCGAGCCGGGTCAGCTTGTTTTTCAGGAACGCTTCATAGGACGACAGGTCGGCGGCGACGACGCGCAACAGGTAATCGCGGTTGCCGGTCATCAGATAGCATTCCAGCACCTCGTCCCATTTCGAGACCGCCTTGGCGAAACGGTCGAGGTCTTCCTCCTTCTGCCGCGCCAGCTTGATCGAGATGAAGACGCTGACATGCAGGCCGAGCGATTTCTGGTCGACGGTCGCGATGTAGCGCGTGATCACGCCACGCTCTTCCAGGCGCCTGACGCGGCGGTGGCACGGCGAGACCGACAGGCCGACCTTGTCGGCGAGTTCCTGCATGGTGGCGCGGCTGTCGGACTGCAGCAGGCTGAGGATTTTGCGGTCGATAGCGTCAAGCGGCTGCATTGGAACAAACTCGGGTTTCAGAGGGTTCGGAGTGGTATTTTATACCAATAATTCCGGGTATGGAGCGAAAATTTGGGATTTTTTGGCGCACGCAGGCTGGTTACATCCTACTGGATTCCCCGCGTTGGAGCGACGCCATGGCCATCGAACCCGCACGCCTCGAACTGTTGTCCGCGCTGGCCCGAAAAGTGCTGTGGCTGTCGTCGTGGACCATCCATCACGCCAATCACATCCGGCCCAGCGCCGACGGGTTGAAGGTCGGTGGGCACCAGGCCTCGTCGGCCTCGCTCGCCACCATCATGTCGGCGCTGTATTTCTCGGTGCTGAAGCCGGAGGATCGCGTCGCGGTGAAGCCGCATGCCAGCCCGGTGTTTCACGCCATCCAGTACCTGTTCGGCCGCCAGACCCGCGACAAGCTGGAAAATTTTCGCGGCTTTAACGGCGCGCAATCCTATCCGTCGCGCACCAAGGATACCGACGACGTCGATTTCTCGACCGGCTCGGTCGGCCTCGGCGTGGCGCAGACATTGTTCTCCTCACTGGTGCAGGACTACGTCAAGGCGCATGGCTGGATGAAGGACCGCCCCGAGGGGCGGATGATCGCGCTGGTCGGCGACGCCGAAATGGACGAGGGCAACATCTTCGAGGCGCTGCTGGAGGGGTGGAAGCACGGCCTGCGCAACACCTGGTGGGTGGTCGACTACAACCGCCAGAGCCTCGATGCGGTGGTGCGCGAGGGGCTGTGGGAGAAATTCGAATCCATGTTCCGCAATTTCGGCTGGGACGTGGTGATCGTGAAATACGGCCGGCTGATGCAGGCGGCATTCGCCGAACCCGGCGGCGAGGCGCTGAAACGCTGGATCGATGCCTGCCCGAACGCGATGTATGCGGCGCTGTGCTTTCAGGGCGGCGCCGCCTTCCGCAAGCATCTGCGCGACGAGATCGGCGACCAGGGCGCGGTGTCGCAACTGATCGACAAGCGCAGCGACGACGAACTCCTGGCGCTGATGTCCAATCTCGGCGGCCACGACATGACCAGCATGATCGAGGCATTCGAGTCGATCGACCACGACCGTCCGGTCTGCTTCATCGCCTATACCATCAAGGGCGTCGGGCTGCCGTTCCAGGGCCACAAGGACAACCATGCAGGGCTGATGACGGTCACCCAGATGGAGAAGTGGCGCTCGACGCAGAACATCCGGCCGGGACATGAATGGGAAAAATTCGAAGGATTGTCTCAGCAACCGGCGGCGCTGGAGGCGTTTCTCGCCGACGTGCCGTTCAACCGCGAGAGCCAGCGCCGCCTGACCGCCGAGGTCATCGAGGTACCGCAGCAGCTTTCGTTCAAGCCGTCGCCGCAGATGTCGACGCAACAGGGTTTTGGCCTCGTGCTCAATGAACTTGCGCGCGGCGACAGCCAACTGGCCTCGCGGATCGTCACGGCCTCGCCCGACGTCACGGTGTCGACCAATCTCGGCGCCTGGGTCAACCGCCGCGGGCTGTTCGCGCGCGCCGAGAAGGCCGACCTGTTTCGCAGCGAAAAAATACCCTCGACCTTCAACTGGGATTTCTCGCCGAAGGGACAGCACATCGAGCTTGGCATCGCCGAGATGAACCTGTTCATCCTGATGTCGGCGCTCGGGCTGTCGCATGCCATCAACGGCGAACGGCTGCTGCCGATCGCGACGTTGTATGACCCCTTCATCGAGCGCGGGCTCGATGCCCTGAACTATGCCTGCTACCAGGATGCGCGCTTCATGGTGGCGGCGACGCCGTCGGGCATTACGCTGGCGCCGGAGGGCGGCGCGCACCAGTCGATCGCAACACCGTTGATCGGCATGGCGCAGGATGGTCTGGCCTCGTTCGAGCCGGCCTTTGTCGATGAACTCGCGGTCATCATGGGCTGGGGCTTTAAGCACATGCAGCGCGAAGGCGCGGGCGAGGGCGGCTCGGTCTATCTGAGGCTGTCGACCCGCAACCTCGAGCAGCCGCAGCGGATGATGACGCCCGATCTGCAGCGCGGCATTACCGACGGGGCCTATTGGCTGCGCAAGCCGGGTCCGAATGCCGAAGCTGTGATCGCCTATACCGGCGCGGTGGCGCCCGAGGCGATCGAGGCGATCGGCCTGTTGGGCGAAAGCCGCCGGGATATCGGCCTGCTGGCGATCACGTCCGCCGACCGGCTGCATGCGGGCTGGACCGCGGCGCGGCGGATGCGCCGCGACTGGCGCGGATTGCCGCATCTCAGCCACATCGAGAAATTGCTGATGCCGCTGCCGCGCGACTGCGGCATCGTCACCGTGATCGACGGCCACCCCGCCACCCTCGGCTGGCTCGGCAGCGTGCGCGGTCACCGGGTCGAGGCGCTCGGCGTCGAGCATTTCGGCCAGACCGGCAGCATCGACGACCTCTACCGCCACCACGGCATCGACGCCAACGCCATCCTCGACGCCGCGGAAAGCCTCACCGTGGGCGCCCCGGTGCGGCACCGGAAGATGGCGGTTTAATCGGTCGTCCCGGCGCATGCCGGGACCCATAACCCGCGGCAGTAATTGTTTTAGAAGGTCTCTATCGCCAGCAATAAAACGTGAGGACACGGCGTATGGGCCCCGGCGTTCGCCGGGCCGACGAATGAGCGTCTTGCATCCGTCACATCAGCGACTTTATATGCTGCGTCCGCTGCAGTGCGGTGTCCCGCATATGGCGGGTTCATTTTCCGCAAGTTTCGTGCAAGGATGCTTGCCGAACGCTCTGTTCCCCCTCCAATTGCCCCGAAATCAAGAGGTTTACGATGGTCAACCGCATGCAATTCTACATCGATGGCGCCTGGGTCGATCCGGTCGTCAAGAAGTCCACGCCCGTCGTCAATCCGGCGACTGAAGAGGCGATGTACGAGGTTGCGCTGGGCTCCAAGGCCGACGTCGACAAGGCGGTGGCCGCGGCCAAGCGCGCCTTCGAGACGTTCTCGCAGACCAGCCGCGAGGAGCGCGTCGCGCTGCTCGAGAAGATCATCGAGGTCTACAAGTCCCGCATGAAGGACATCGGCGCCGCCGTTTCCGACGAGATGGGCGCGCCGTTGCCGATGGCGGAACGGCTGCAGGCCGGCGCGGGCCTGGGCCATATCACCAACACGCTGGACGTTCTCAAGACCTATCACTTCGAGGAGCCGCTCGGCTCGGCGATGGTGGTGCGCGAGCCCGTCGGTGTCATCGGCATGATCACGCCGTGGAACTGGCCGCTCAACCAGATCGCCTGCAAGGTCGCCCCGGCGCTGGCCGCCGGTTGCACCATGATCCTCAAGCCGTCCGAATTCACGCCGTCGTCGGCGCTGATTTTCGCGGAAATCATGCATGCGGCCGGCGTGCCGAAGGGCGTGTTCAACCTGATCAACGGCCTCGGCCCTGAAGTCGGCGCGGCCATGAGCGAGCATCCGGATATCGACATGATCTCGTTCACCGGCTCGACCCGCGCCGGCGTCGACGTCGCCAAGCGCGCGGCGCCGACCGTCAAGCGCGTCAGCCAGGAACTCGGCGGCAAGTCGCCGAACATCATTCTGGAAGGCGCCGATCTCGCCAAGGCCGTCACCGGTGGCGTGATGCACATGTTCAACAACTCCGGACAGTCGTGCAACGCGCCGTCGCGGATGATCGTGCCGCTGTCGAAGATGAAGGAAGTCGCCGCCATCGCCAAGGGTGTCGCCGACAAGACCAAGGCCGGCGATCCCCGCGCCGAAGGCACCACGATCGGCCCGGTGGTGTCCCGCATCCAGTGGGACAAGATCCAGAAGCTGATCCAGAAGGGCATCGAGGAAGGCGCCACGCTGGTGACCGGCGGCCCCGGCCTGCCCGAGGGCGTCAACAAGGGCTTCTATGTTCGCCCGACCATCTTCGCCGACGTCACCAACGACATGACGATCGCGCGCGAGGAAATCTTCGGGCCGGTGCTGACCATCCTCGGCGCCAAGGACGAGGAAGACGCGGTCAAGATCGCCAACGACACGCCCTACGGTCTGGCCGGTTACGTCTCCGCCGACACGGTCGAGACCGCCCGCCGGGTCGGCCGCAGGATCCGCGCCGGCAACGTCAACCTGCAGGGCGTACCCAACGACCGCTCCGCGCCGTTCGGCGGCTACAAGCAGTCCGGCAACGGCCGCGAGTGGGGCCGTTACGGCATGGAAGAGTATCTCGAGGTCAAGGCGGTCGCCGGCTTCAATGCGGCGTAGTCGTCGTTAGCGTGACATCGCAGCGCCGGGGCGGGATCATCCCGCTCCGGCGTTTTTGCGTTTTGGCTTGGTGTCGAACACACTCAGTGTCGTCCCTGCGTTCGCGGGGACGACTCGCGGAGAGAGGGATTACATAAATCACCATGACTTCTGCCTTCAAAATCCGCAGCGTGCAGGCGTTCTGCTACCGCTATCCGCTGACGACGCCGGTGGTGACCTCGTTCGGCGAGATGCGCGACCGGCCCGCGGTGTTCGTCCGCCTCGAAGATAACGACGGCCAATGCGGCTGGGGCGAGCTGTGGTGCAATTTCCCCGCCGTCGGCGCCGAACATCGCACGCGCCTGATCAACGAGATGCTGGCGCCGATGCTGGCCGGGCGCGCGGTGTCCCATCCATCCGAAGTGTACGAGGATTTGACCGCCGCGACCTCCGTGCTGGCGCTGCAGTCAGGTGAACCCGGCCCGTTCGCGCAGGCGATCGCCGGCATCGATATCGCGTTGTGGGATTTGTTCGCCAGACGCGAAAAAAAGCCGCTGTGGCGGATGCTGGGCGGCAGTTCGGGGCGCATGCGCGTCTATGCCAGCGGCCTCAATCCGACTGGCACCATGGCCGTGGCGGAGGCGGCGATGCGCCGTGGCCATCGCGCTTTCAAGCTGAAGATCGGTTTCGATCCGGAACGTGATCGTGCCAACCTCCGCGAGCTGCGAAAGCTCGCCGGCGATGGTTTTCTCGCCACCGACGTCAACCAGGGCTGGTCGATCGGGCAGGCGCTGCAACTGGCTCCGCCGCTCGAAGAGTTCAGGCTGGCCTGGCTGGAGGAGCCGCTGCGCGCCGACCGTCCCTGGAGCGAATGGCGCAGCTTGCAAAAAGGCGCCGCACTTCCGCTGGCCGGCGGTGAAAATATCGCCGGCCGCGGAAATTTTGCGGCGGCGCTGGCCGAGGGCGTGTTGAGCGTCGTGCAGCCCGACGCCGCCAAATGGGGCGGCGTCACCGGCTGCATCGCGGTGGCGCGCGAAATCGTTGCCGCCAAGCGCATGTATTGCCCGCATTTTCTCGGCGCCGGCATCGGCCTTTTGGCGTCGGCGCATCTGCTCGCGGGCAGTGGCGGCGGCGGGCTATTGGAAGTCGACAGCAACGACAACCCGCTGCGGCAGGATTTCTGCGGCGCAATCGCCGATATCAGGGACGGCGAGATCGTGCTGCCGGAAACACCGGGTCTCGGCATCGAGCCGGATATCGCGGCGATCGAGAAATACCGGACGCTGTAGGCCTATCCCCCGAGCGCGCCCTGGGTGTTGACATAGAGCGCATAGATCGACTGGCTCGCGGCCATGAACAGCCGGTTGCGCTTCAATCCGCCGAAGCACAGGTTGGCGCAGCGTTCGGGCAGCGCGATGCGGCCGATCATGACGCCGTCGGGCGCGAACACCACGACGCCGTCGAGTTCGGGATCGCCCATGCCCCAGCCGCACCACAGGTTGCCGTCGATGTCGGCGCGCATGCCGTCGGGGGTGCCGGGGCCGGCGTCGACGAAGACACGCTTGTTGGAAACCGTGTCGCCGCCGGCCGATACGTCATAGGCGAGAATCTTGCGCCTCGGCTCGCCGCGGGACTCGATGACGTAGAGGATTTTTTCATCCGGCGAGAAACAAAGGCCGTTGGGGCCGAGCACGCCGGTGCAGACGATCGTGGCCTTTCCGGTCTTGCCGTCGATCCGGTAGACGTTCATGTCGATCTCGGGTTCGGCCTTGTAGCCCTCGTAGTTGCCGAGCAGGCCGAAAATCGGATCGGTGAACCAGATCGAGCCGTCGGATTTCACCACCACGTCGTTCGGCGAGTTGAGCCGCTTGCCTTCGAAGTTGTCCATCAGCACCGTGATCGAACCGTCATATTCGGTTCGCACGACGCGGCGTCCGCCATGCTCGCAGCCGATCAGGCGGCCCTGGCGGTCGCGGGTATGGCCGTTGGTGAAGTTCGACGGCTTGCGGTAGATGCTGACCGCGCCGGTTTCCTCTTCCCACTTGATGATGCGGTTGTTGGGAATGTCGCTGCACAACAGATAGCGCCCGTCGCCGACCCACACCGGCCCTTCGGCCCAGCGCAGTCCGGTGGCCAGCCGTTCCACCGCGGAGAGTTTCAGCCAGTATTTCTCGAACCTCGGATCGAGCGCATGGATCGCCGGATCGGGATAACAGGTCGCCGGCTGCCAGCCGGCGCGGGGGGATTTTGTCTCGGACATTTGCTGTTCTCGTTGTTGCGTTTCCTCGCGTTCTGGTTTGCTATCATTGTCGGCCAATTACCGCAAATCGGCGGCACAAAAGAGGGATGAAATGCCACGCATATTGATGACCGGCGCATCGGGCGGAATCGGAACAGCCTTGCGCAAATTGTTGCCGCCGATCTATCCGGATTTGCTGCTGAGCGACCTCAAGGCGCCCGCCGATCTCGGTCCGAAGGAGAAGTTCAGGGCGGCCGAACTGTCCGATCTGGCGCAGGTCGAGGCGATCTGCGACGGCGTCGACGGCATTCTGCATTTCGGCGGGTTTTCGGTCGAAGGGCCGTGGGACACGATCCTGCAGTCCAACATCATCGGCTGCTACAATCTGTTCGAGGCCGCGCGCAAGAAGGGCGTCAAGCGCATCGTGTTTGCGTCATCCAACCACGCGGTGGGGTTCTATCCGCGCCATCACCGCATCGGCACCGATGTGACGGCGCGGCCGGACAGCCGCTATGGCGTCAGCAAGGTGTTCGGCGAGGCGCTGGGCGCGCTCTATGCCGACAAACACGGTCTTGGCGTCACCTGCATCCGGATCGGCAATTTCGGCGACAAGCCGCTGGATCATCGCCGGCTCTCGATCTGGCTCAAGCCGGAAGACCTGGTGCAACTCTGCCGGATCGGGCTCGATCATCCCGCCATTCATTTCGAGATTTTCTATGGCGCGTCGTACAACGAGCGCGCCTGGTGGGACAATCACCGCGCCTACGATCTCGGCTATCGCCCGACCGGCCGCGCCGAGGATTTCCGCGAACACGCCATGGCCGAACAGGCCAGGCTCCCGCCCAATCCCGTCGGTGATTACTACCAGGGCGGTGATTTCTGTGCGATGGAGTTCGACGGCGATGCCAGCAGGATCGTGGACTGGAAATAGTAGCGAGGCTTTTCGCTTGAAGTGTTGCCCTGACATTGCAACAACACAGGTGAACTCCCTCTCCCCTTGTGGGAGAGGGTTGGGGTGAGGGGTCACGGTCTATCGATAGACCTGAACCCCTCACCCGGATCGCATCTGGCGATGCGATCCGACCTCTCCCGCAAGGGGAGAGGTGTTATCGAGAGCGCAGGATCAATTTCTAAAGGACACACGAGATGGCTGACGGGCTTCGCAAGGGTTTGACCAGTTATGGCGATGCCGGGTTCTCGCTGTTCCTGCGCAAGGCCTTCATCAAGGCGATGGGCTACTCCGACGACGCGCTCAATCGTCCGATCGTCGGCATTACCAATACCCACAGCGACTACAATCCCTGTCACGGCAACGTGCCGCAGATTATCGAAGCGGTGAAACGCGGCGTGATGCTGGCCGGCGCGATGCCGATGGTGTTTCCGACCATCTCGATCGCCGAAAGCTTTGCGTTTCCGACCTCGATGTATCTGCGCAATCTGATGGCGATGGATACCGAGGAGATGATCCGCGCCCAGCCGATGGACTCGGTGGTGGTGATCGGCGGCTGCGACAAGACCTTGCCGGCGCAGATCATGGCCGCCGTCAGCGCCGATCTGCCGACGGTGGTGATCCCGGTAGGGCCGATGGTGGTCGGTCATCACAAGGGCGAGGTGCTGGGCGCCTGCACCGATTGCCGGCGGCTGTGGGCCAAGTTCCGCGCCGGCGAAATCGACGACGTCGAGATCGAGGCGGTCAACGGCCGGCTCGCGCCTTCGGTCGGCACCTGCATGGTGATGGGCACCGCCTCTACCATGGCCTGCATCACGGAGTCGCTGGGCCTGTCGCTGCCGATGAGTGCGACCATTCCGGCACCTCATGCCGAACGTTTTCGCCTTGCGGAAGCCAGCGGCAGGGTCGCCGCCGAAATGGCCAGGACAAAGGGCCCGCGTCCGAGCGAGTTGCTGACGCCGGCGTCGTTCAGGAATGCGCAAGTCGTGCTGCAGGCAATCGGCGGATCGACCAACGGCCTCATTCATCTCACTGCGATTGCCAACCGCACCACCCATCGGATCGATCTCGAAGCCTTCGACAAGCTCGGCCGCGAGGTGCCTGTCCTGATCGACCTGAAACCCTCGGGCGCGCATTACATGGAACATTTCCATCATGCCGGCGGCGTGCCTAAATTGATGGCGCAGCTTGGCGATCTCATGGATCTCGATGCCCAGTACCATCACCGGCGCCACGCTGCGCGACGTGGTTGCCGGCGCCGAGGAGGTGCCGGGACAGGATGTCATCCGCGCGCGAAAAAATCCGATCAAGCCGGAAGGCGCCATGGCGGTGCTGCACGGCAATCTCGCGCCGCGCGGCGCCGTCATCAAGCACTCGGCGGCCAGCCCGAAACTGTTGCAGCACACCGGCCGCGCCGTGGTGTTCGACTCGGTCGAGGACATGACGCTGCGGGTCGACGATCCCGGCCTCGACGTCAACGCCGACGACGTACTGGTGCTGCGCAACGCAGGCCCCAAGGGCGCGCCGGGCATGCCGGAGGCGGGTTACCTGCCGATCCCGAAGAAACTGGGGCGCGCCGGCGTCAAGGACATGGTGCGGATATCGGATGCGCGGATGAGCGGAACGGCCTTCGGCACCATCGTGCTGCACATCACCCCGGAATCCGCCGTCGGCGGGCCGCTGGCGCTGGTGCAGAACGGCGACATGATCCGGCTCGACGTTGCCAACCGCAGTATCGACCTCCTGATCGATGCCGCCGAGTTCAGGAAACGCCAGGCCGCTCTGGCCCCTGTGACCACGCCGGACTGGGCCAGACGCGGCTACGCGCATCTGTTCAATCAAACCATCCTGCAGGCCGACGAAGGCTGCGATTTCGACTTCATGCGCGCCAAGGGGAAGGAGTAGTACCTCGTATATGAAATAGTCGTCATGCCCCGCCACCGGGTCTCGCCTTTGGCGAGCCCGATGACAGGCTCCGGCGGGGCATCCAGTAATCGCTGCCGCTTGAAGATAGAGTCGATGACGCCGCGGCGTACTGGATCATCCGCCTTCGCGGATGATGACGTCGGAGGAGGCGTGCGACCTGTTGCGCTTTCGGATTGCGGTCGCATTTCCATCTCGCAGATGCGTTGTCCCCTTTGTTTGATTGACATTCAAACGACCCCGATGGGATGATTGAGAAAATCAAAACAGGGGGAGACGATGGTCAAGTTGAGAGGACTTCTCGCTGCGGTCCTGGCTGCGTCGGCGCTTACGATGGCAGCAAGCGCGAGCGCGCAGGAGGTGAAGCATTATCGCTTCGCCTATGATCAGCCAAAGACGACGGGCTACGGAATCCTCGGCGATATCTTCAGCGACAAGCTGAAGGAGCTGAGCAAGGGCACCATGCTGATCGACCAGTATCCCGGCGCGCAGCTCGGGCAGGAGCCGCAGGTCCTGCAACTGGTGAAGGCAGGAGACGTGGAGTTCTGCATTTCCTCCTCGGCCAATGCTGCGACGCTGTCGCCGCAGGCCGGCGTGATGTCGATGCATTTCCTGTTCCGCTCCGAAGCGCACCTCATCAAGGCGATCGCGGATCCCAGGGTGTCCGCGGAGGTCAAGGCGATGATCGCGGATACGGTGCAGGGCGCTCACGTTATCGCGCTTTCGACCCTCGGGCTTCGCAGCATGTATTCGAAGCGCGAGATCAAGAAGGTCGAGGATATGAAGGGCCTCAAGGTGCGGGTGCAGGCGACGCCCACCGAGGACACCATGTTCCCGGCCTATGGCGCGCAGGTCGTGCACATGCCTTTCGGCAGCGTCTACACCTCGCTGCAGACCGGCGTGGTCGACGTCGCCGAAAACGGCGTCAACGTCTATCTCGCCAACAAGCACTATGAAGTAGCCCCGGTGCTTTCGATGACCGAACACGAGGCCAACAACAGCCTGGTCTGGGTCAGCGACAAGCTGTGGAACAGCCTGACACCGGAGCAGCAGGGTTGGGTGCAGGCCGCGGCCGATGAGGTCAACAACAAGCAGCCGGCGAAGGCGATCGAGCTCGAGCACCAATCGCAGGACAAGCTGAAATCGATCGGGGTCAAGGTCGTCACCGACGTCGACAAGTCCGGCTTTGTCAAGATCGCTGACCCCTATCTCGACAAGCTCTCCAAGGAACTCGGCCCGCACGCCGAGAAGATCAAGGACCTGATCCGGTCGATCAACTAGAACATCTGCATCTGTCGTCCCGGTGACCGCCGGGACGGCAACTGGCCCGATGTCTGATTGACAATGCCGTTACCCCGATGGGATGATTGAAAAAATCAAAACAGGGGGAAGCGGTGAACATTCCAGGAAAAATAGTCGCTGCGGCGATCGCGGCAGTGGCAATGATTTTCGCTACCGGCGCGGGCGCGCAGGAGGTGAAACACTACCGCTTTCGCCCACGACCAGCAGCTCGCAATACCGGCTATAGCATCGCCTACGATCTATTTTCGGCCAGGCTCAAGGAATTGAGCAAGGGCACCATGCTGATCGACCAGTTTCCCGGCGCCCAGCTCGGGCAGGAACCCCAGACTCCTGCAACTGGTCAAATCGGGCGATATCGATTTTGCGATCGTTTCTTCGGCCAATACCTCGACGATCTCGCCGCAAGCCGGCGTGATGTCGCTGCATATTTGTTCCGTTCGGAAGATCAAACGATCAAGGCGCTCGCTGATCCCAAGGTGTTCGAAGCGATCCGGGGCATGATCGACGACACCGCGCAGGGCATCCACGCGATCGGCTCGGCATCGCAGGGCTTCCGGCACATGTACGGCAAGAAGGAGGTGCACAACGTCGACGACCTCAAGGGCTATGAAGGTCCGCGTGCAGGCGACCGCGACCGAAGATACGATGTTTGCCGCCTATGGTGCGCAGACCGTGCACATGCCGTTCGGCAGTGTCTATACGTCGCTGCAGACCGGTGTGATGGATGTCGGCGAGAACGCAGTCAACGTCTATCTCGTCAACAAGCACTACGAAGTCGCGCCGGTGCTGTCGATGACCGAGCATGAGGCCAACAACGCGATCGTGTGCGATCAGCGACAAGCTGTGGCAGAGCCTCAACGCCGACCAGAAGCAGTGGGTCTGACGGCGGCGACGGGATGTCAGCCAACAGGAACCGAAGCGGGCGTTCGATCTCGAACGACTCGCGGCGACGAAATTGGAGAAAATGGGCGTCAAGATCGTCACCGATGTCGACAAGGCAAGCTTCCAGAAGATCGCCGATCCCTATCTCGACAAGCTTGCCAAGGAACTCGGCCCGCACGCCGACAAGATCAAGACCCTGATCCGGGCGATCAACTAGGCGGCCGAAACAGCATCGTCATGCCCGGACTTGATCCGGACATCCATCGATCTTGGTAAGGAGTACTTCCGAAGAGGATGGGTTGCCGGGTCGAGCCCGGCAACGACACCAAGACGCCGGGACGACGGAGAACCTGACGATGTCCATCGCCGATAAACTGGTGTTGCAACGGCAACATCACCTGAAATGGCGGTGGCTCGACCGGCTCGAGCTGGTCCTGATGATCGTCTGCGGCGTGCTGTGCTTCGGCTTCTCGCTGTCGGTGATGTGCGATATCGTCACGCGGACCATCGGTCACCCCTGGCTGTGGCTGCAGGAAGTCACCTCGACGCTGTTCATCTACGCGATCTTCATCGGCGCCGCCGTCGCCACCCGCCGCAACGATCATCTGTACTTGACTGCGATCTCCGAGGCGATGCACGGCACCCCACGCCTGATCGTCGAGATCCTGATCCGCCTGATCGTTCTCGGCGTCGCGTCCTGCCTGATCTGGTTCGGCTATATCAATTACATCAGGGGCTTCGGCAGTTTCCGCCTGCCCTCGGGAACGCCGATCGCCTCGCTTTATGCCGTCATTCCTTTTGCCGGTGCGCTGATCGCCCTGTTCACCATCGAGCAGCTGGTCAACGGCATCCGCAACGGGTTCGATCATCCCGAGCCGCCGGAAGAGGACAGGGATATTGCGGCGATCGACGCCAACGTAACCAGGAAGGTCGGCCTATGAGCGCGCCGGCCATCCTTGCGCTGATGTCGTTCTGCTTTTTGTTTTTCGGCTACCTCGGCGTGCCCGTGCCGTTTTCGCTGCTCGGGGGCGTGTTCATCGGCGCGGCGCTGACCGACGTTTCACTGGCCGCGATCGTCCAGAAGGTGTTCGACGGCGTCGATTCCGAAGCGCTGCTGGCGATTCCGTTTTTCCTGCTGGTCGGCGAACTCATGAGTTCGGCCAACGTGGTGGTGCGGATCGCCAATCTGTCGCTGTCGCTGGTCGGGCACATCAGGGGAGGGCTGTCGCAGGTCGTCGTCGTCTTCAGCATGTTCTTCTCGGAAATGTCGGGGTCGACCACCGCCGACGTCGCGGTGATGAGCCGCGCGCTGGGCGGGCCGATGAAGCGGGAGGGCTATAGCCCCGCCTTTATCGCGGCGATCATTGCGTCCGCCTCCACCATCGCGGCGCTGGTGCCGCCGAGCATCACCGCGGTGGTTTACGGCGCGGTCGGCAACGTCTCGATCGCCGGGCTGTTCATGGCCGGCGTGGTGCCGGGACTGATGATCGGCTTCGGCCTGATGATCTATTGTTATTTCTTCGGACCCTCCGGCATGCGCAAGCCGCGCGCACCGTTTCGCCAGGTGGTTTTCGCCGCCGGTGACGCGGCACTGCCGCTGATGATTCCGGTGATCCTGCTCGGCGGCATCCTCACCGGCTGGTTCACGCCGACCGAAGCCGGCGCCGTCGCGGTGATCTGGATCATCGCGGTAGTGATCCCCGCGCTCAATCGCGGGCATATCAAGAGGATTCCGTACGACTTTTGTCTTGCCGGTCTTATTTTCTCGCTGCCGCTGATCACCATCGGTGCTGCCAACGCGTTCGGCTGGATGCTGGCTTACCTGCGCGGCGCCATCGTGATTGCCGACTGGATCACCTCGATTGCCGGCAACAATCCGCAATACATGATGTTGCTGCTGGTGCTGCTGTTCACGGTGGTGGGCGATTTCATCGAGCCGGTGCCGACCATCATCATCTTCATGCCGCTGGTGAATGCACTGACGCAGGCCGGCGACATCAACGGCGTGCATATGGGCGTGGTCCTGATCGCCACATTGGCGTTCGGACTGATCACGCCGCCCTATGGCCTGGTGCTGCTGATGGCCTCGAAATTCGTCGGCGTCAGTTTCGGCAAGGCGTTGCGCGCGGCGCTGCCGATCTACGTCGTGTTCCTGGTGACGATCTGCTTTACGATCTATTTCCCGAAAGTGGTGCTGTGGCTGCCGAAACAGGTGATCCCGGAATCGGTCGGCTGCTTCAAATCGCCGTCGGGGACCGGGTATATTTGCCCGCCATAACCATCCAGCGTCGTCATCCTGAGGTGCTCGCCGCCTTCGGCGAGCCTCGAAGGATGGTGGTTGCGACGATCCTTCGAGACGCGGCCAAAGGCCGCTCCTCAGGATGACGAGGGTGTTTGCTGCAACACCGCTACTTCCCCTTGCTCGTGAACTTCTTCACCGCGACGCGAAACTCTTCGGTGTGCATGCAGTCGATGATGCCGTCCCGCTCGGCCTCGAGCTGCTGTTCGACCGGGGTCACATGCGCGCGATGGATCAGCGCCTTGGTCGCCGCCAATGCTGCCGGTGCGTTTTGCGCCAGGCGAAGCGCGAGCTCGCGGGTGGCGGCTTTGAGCTCAGTCGCAGGCACAACTTTGACAACCAGGCCCCAGTCATGGGCCTGGGCCGCCGAGAAGCTGTCCTCGGCCAGATAGATCTGCAAGGCCCGGCGCGCGCCAACGCTGGCGACCACGCCGACAGTGCCGCCGCCGTCGGGCGACACGCCGAGCTTGGCGTAAGCAGGGGTGAAGCGGGCGTCTTCGGCGGCGATGCAGAGATCGGCGACGAAGGCGAGCGAAAGACCGGCGCCGGCGGCAGAACCATGCACGCTCGCCAGCACGATCTTGGGCATCTGCCGCAAGCCGGTGATGAAAGCGTGGTAGTGCTGCAGCAATTCGCCGACCACGGGTGCGATATTGTCGGCAGCGGCGGCTGCCCCAATGGTTTGCAGGTCGCCGCCGGCGCAGAATGCGCGGCCGGTGCCTTCGATCACAAGCACGCGGATATCGTCGTTGTCGGCGACCTCCGCGCCGAGTTGTTCGAGCTTCTTTGCGATCGAAAGATCGATCGAATTGAAAGCGGCGGGACGATTGAGCGTGATGGTGGCGATCGGGCCATCGATCTGCAGCAGCGCTGGATCGTCAGGCGATGAAGCGGCGGAGGGCATCGACATCCGGGAAGCCTTGCTGTCGGACTGTTTGCAGGCATTTAAATAGCACAAGCGGTGGGGTGACAATCCCCGTCGAAGTCGTGCAAAATGCAGAACCGGCCGGGTGGCGGGGGCGGGAAACGAGGCACGACATGGCGAGCGACCAAGCGACATTGAACCGTCCGGTTTCCACCATCGATCCGTTTTCGCACGCCTTCCTGCACGATCCCTATCCGCACCACGAGGCCATGCGGGAAGCAGGGCCGGTGGTATGGCTCGAGCCATACGGGATATGGGCGATGGCCCGGCACCAGGAGGTGCGGGATTCCTTGACCGATTGGCAGACCTTTTGTTCGTCGGCAGGGGTTGGCATGAGCGATTTCCGTAAGGAGCCGCCATGGCGTCCGCCCAGCATCATCCTGGAAGCCGACCCGCCGCTGCACACGCGCACCCGCGCGGTGTTGACCCGCATTTTGTCGCCGGCTGCGATCAATGTCCTGCGCACGACCTTCGAGCGTGAGGCCGAGCTGTTGGTCGCCCGGCTGGCCGAGCAGCGCGAATTCGACGGTATTGCGGATCTGGCGGAAGCCTATCCGCTCAAGGTCTTTCCGGATGCGGTGGGCATTTCGGAGGAGGGCCGCGAGAATCTCCTGCCCTACGGCAGCATGGTGTTCAATTCGTTCGGCCCGCGCAACGATCTGTTCAACCAGGCGATGGCCAATGCCGGCCCGGTTCGCGAATGGATCATGTCGAAATGCAGCCGCGCGGCGCTGGCGCCGGACGGCTTGGGCATGCTGATCTTCAGGGCGGTCGATGCCGGCGAACTGACGGAAGATGAAGCCGGCATGCTGGTGCGCTCGTTTCTTTCGGCGGGCATCGACACCACGGTGTACGGCCTCGGCAACGCGCTCTACTGCATGGCGCGTTATCCGGAACAATGGACCGCGCTTCGCGAGAATCCTGCCTTGATCCGCGGCGCCTTTGAGGAGGTGCTGCGCTTCGAGGCGCCGGTGCAGACGTTCTTCCGGACCACGACCAAAGCCGTCGATGTCGCCGGCGTGCGGCTGGGTGACGGCGAAAAGGTGCTGCTGTTCCTCGCCGCGGCCAACCGCGATCCGCGCCGCTGGGACAGGCCCGACAGCTTCGATGTCAAGCGTCGCGCCACCGGGCATATGACGTTCGGCACCGGTATTCATGGCTGCGTCGGGCAGGCGGTGGCGCGGCTTGAAAGCGAGGCGATTTTCGCAGCGCTCGCCAGGCACGTGGTATCCTTCGAGCTGACGGGTGAACCGCGGCGGCGGCTCAACAACACGCTGCGCGGGTTCGATACCTTGCCGCTTCGCGTCACTCCGGCCTGATCCGATGGAGCAGGGACCGGTTTTTATCGTCGGCGCGGGCCATGCGGGCTTTCAGCTCGCGGCATCGCTGCGGCAGCATGGCTATGGCGGGCGGATCGCCCTGATCAACGACGAGGCGCATCTGCCGTACCAGCGGCCGCCTTTGTCGAAAGCCTACCTCAAGGGCAGTGGCGCGCCTGACAGCCTGATGTTCCGCCCCGACAAATTTTACCGCGACCAGAACATCGAGCTGATCGCCGATCGCGCCGTTTCGATCTATCGCGGCGCGCACCGGCTGCTGCTCGCCTCCGGCGCGTCGCTGGATTATGCGCACCTGGTGCTCGCCACCGGCGCGCGCAACCGCCTGCTCGACATCCCCAACGCCAATCTTGCGGATGTCCGCTATCTGCGGATACTCGATGACAGCGAGGTATTGCGGAAACGGATCGCGCCGGGCCAGCGTGTCGTCGTCATCGGTGCCGGATTCATCGGCCTGGAATTTGCCGCCACCGCCCGCGCCAAGGGACTCGAGGTCGACGTGGTCGAACTCGGACCTCGCGTGATGGCGCGCGCGGTCACGGCTGAAATCTCGGCCTACTTCGAGGATCGCCACGCCGCGGCCGGCATTCGCATCCATTTCGGCGTGCAGGCCACCGCGATCGAGGGCGATGGCGCCGCTGTCACCGGTGTCAGCCTTAGCGATGGCCGGCATATACCGGCTGATCTCGTCGTGGTCGGCGTCGGCGTCTTGCCGAACGTCGAGCTTGCGGCCGAGGCCGGCTTGCCGGTCGCATCTGGAATCATCGTCAACGACCAATTGCTGACGTCGGACCCGGACATCTCGGCGATCGGCGACTGCGCGCTGTTCGAAAGCCCGCGCTTCGGCGCGCCACTGCGGCTGGAATCGGTGCAGAACGCCACCGATCACGCGCGCTGCGTGGCGGCGCGGTTGACCGGCGACGCCAAGACCTATGACGGCCAGCCGTGGTTCTGGAGCGACCAGGGTCCCGACAAGCTTCAGATCGCGGGCCTCACCACCGGATACGACCATGTCGTGGTGCGCGGCGATGCCGGGCAGGGATCGTTCTCGGCGTTCTGCTACAAGGGCGGGCAACTCGTCGGCGTCGAGTCGGTCAATCGCGCATCGGACCATGTGTTCGGGCGACGGGCCCTTGCATTGAACCGGTCGATTACGCCGGAACAGGCCGCGGACTTGAGTTTCGATTTGAAAGCGGCGCTGGCCTAACGCCGCCACTCGTTTTTGGCGGTGGCCGAGCTTTTCTGACAATTAACCCGGTGATTATGGTCCCGGTGGCCGGGACGACGTGAGAGAGCGGCTTCCACTTCGGCGGCCGTCGGCATCGATGGCCCTGCGCCCATCCGTTGCACGCAGATCGAGGCCGCTGCGTTGGCGTAAAGCAGCGCGTCGCGAATTGGCTTGCCTGTGGCAAGCCGGGCGGCGACCGCACCGACAAAACAATCGCCGGCGCCGGTGGTGTCGATGGCTTTGACGGCGTGGCCTGGAATAACTCACGGGCTCGTCGTTGATGAGCGCTATCACGCCGCGCTTTCCCAGCGTCACGCAGATGATCTTGTCTTTGGTCGGTAACGATCGCGCCGCGCCGATCAATCGCGCGATAGTCGTCGGTGTCGCGAAGCCCGGTCTTCGCCAGCAAGCCGAGTTCGCTTTCATTGAGGATGAGAATATCGACCAGATCGAGCATTGCGGCGATCGAATTCGATCGCAGGCGCGGGATTGAGGATCGTCGTCGCCCCTGCGGCGCGGGCGCGTTTGAAGAAGGCGCCGATCGCGGGCAGCGGTATCTCGAACTGGCTGACCGCGACGTCTCCTTTCGCAAGCTTGGGCGCGGCGACATCGGCGGCGTCAACAAGCGCATTGGCGCCGGGAATGACGACAATGGTGTTGTCGGCGTTGGCGACCGTAATGATCGCCGTTCCCGTATGCGCCTCGGTTGTTTGTCTCAGGAAAGCGAGGTCGATTCCCTGTGCGGCGAGGAACGCTTTCAACTGATCGCCGAACGCATCCTTGCCGATACGGCCGATCAGCGTCGTCGGCGCACCGAGTTTGGCCGCCGCGACGGCCTGGTTCGCGCCCTTGCCGCCGGGAAAATAAAGCACCGCGTTCCCCGCGACCGTCTCGCCGATTTTTGGATGACGCTCAGCCGTCGCCACCACATCCATATTGACGCTTCCGGCAACGAAAACGCGGCTCATGCTGGCGCCTTATTCATCCCTTCACGCGCCGCTCGCGAACGCCATCTTGACCACTTCGATGTCGGTCAGTGTCGGCAAGCCGGCCTCGTTGCCGAGGCGCTGGATCTTGTAGGTCGACGCGGCGCGCGCGAACACGAAATGGTCGTGCCAGCTTTTGCCCGGATTGCTGAGGTATGAATAGATATAGGCGCCGTGGAAGACGTCACCCGCGCCGTTGGTATCGATGACGCGCTCGCGCGGGATCGGAAGCGCCGGCAGGCTGCGGACGGCGCCGGTCTCGTCATACCACAACAAGCCCTTCTCGCCGAGCGTGATGCCGCCGACGCGGCAGCCGCGGCTCTTGAGGTAATCCAGCATCTCTTCGGACGTCTTTTCCATTTGCTCGCACAATCGCTCGGCGACGATCGCGATGTCGATGAATTCCAGGAGTTCGTGGGTATTGCTGCGCAGGCCGCCGCCGTCGAGCGAGGTCAGGATGCCGGCCTCGCGGCAGAGTTTGGCGTAATGGATCGCGGCGTCCGGCTGGTGGCCGTCGACATGCAGCGCGCGGCAGCCCTTGAGATTGAGGATCGGAAATGGATGAATGTGCTCGTCGTCGCGGCAGCGCACGATCGCCCGCTTGCCGTCCTTTGGCATGATAAAGGACAGCGAGGAGGCGTTGACCTTGCGCGGATGGATCGAGATTCCGTACTTCGCGCTCATGTCCTGAAACATCCGGCCCAGCCAGTCATTGGCCACGGTGGCGATCAGGTCCGGCACGATTCCGAGCTTGGCGCAGCAGAATGCCGCGGTCACGGCGTTGCCGCCGAACGAGACCGCGTAGGCCGATGCGACGTGTTTCTCATCGCCGGTCGGCATGTGGTCGGTGATGAAGGTGACGTCGATGTAGGTTTGTCCGATGAACAGGGCTTGCATTCGTTTTCCGTCGTGCGCTGAAGGGTGGTCCCGGCGGCGCCCCACATTAGCACCGTCCATCAGGGATCATTGGCTAAATTTATTGGCAGCCGGGCCGCCGGTATCGCTTGAGATAACCCCGTGGCCGGACTACGACCGTAGGCTTGTCCGTGCGATGGGCCGTGCCAACGGCGTACGGCCGTTTCGAGTTCCTGACAAAAGAGACAAAAGGGGAGGGAAAGATGACGGTTTATTCCGGTCCGGTGTTCGACATGGCGGTGAACCAGTTCGGCGTCATCGCCAATCATCTGTCAATCCCGATGGATGAACGCGACCGGCTGCTGCTGCCGAAACGGGCCGTCACGGTCTCCTGTCCGATCCACCGCGACGACGGCTCGATCGCGGTGTTCGAGGGCTATCGCGTCCAGCATCACCTCACCCTCGGTCCGACCAAGGGCGGTACCCGGTTTGCCCCCAGCGTCGATATCGGTGAAGTCGCCGCATTGGCGATCTGGATGAGCTGGAAATGCGCGCTGGTCGGACTGCCCTATGGCGGCGCCAAGGGCGGGATCAACGTCGATCTCACCAAGATTTCCAAGCGCGAACTGGAGGCGCTGTCGCGCCGCTATATGCAGGAGATGATCCCGTTCGTCGGTCCGCATACCGATGTGATGGCGCCGGACATGGGCACCAATGAGCAGGTGATGGCCTGGTTCATGGACACCTATTCGATGCATCAGGGACATACGGTGACCGAGATCGTCACGGGCAAACCGGTCGCCTCGGGCGGAACGCTGGGACGCCGCGAGGCCACCGGACGCGGTGTCGCGCATCTCGCCAAGCGGGTGATGAACGAACTCTCGATCAACCTCAACAGTGGCACGGCCGTGGTACAGGGCTTTGGCAATGTCGGCTCCTATGCCGCGCTCGGGTTGCATCAGTTCGGTTTGAAAGTGATCGCGGTCAGCGACCACACCGGCGCGCTTCATGACCCCGCCGGTCTCGATATCCCGGCGTTGATGCGCCACGCCGGCGAGCACGGCAGCATCGCCGGTTTTTCCAGCCAGATGCAGTTCGATCCGGCACAGCTCCTCACGCTACCCTGCGACGTGCTGGTGCCGGCGGCGATGGAGCGCGTGATCGACGCGCGGGTTGCGGAAAACCTCAAATGCCGGGTACTGGCGGAAGGCGCCAACGGCCCGACCACGCCGGATGCGGACCTGATCCTCGAAAAACGGCAGGGCGAGATTTTCCTGATTCCGGACATTCTGTGCAATTCCGGCGGCGTCGTGGTCAGCTACTTCGAATGGGTGCAGGACCTGCAGCAACTGTTCTGGGAAGAAGAGGAAGTGACCCGGCGCGAATATCGCATCCTCGACCGCGCCTTCGACCAGATGGTGGCGCGCGTCAAAGCCGACAAGATTTTCCATCGCACCGCTGCGATGGCGATCGGGGTGGAGAAGGTTCGCGCCGCCAAGAACACGCGCGGACTTTTTCCGTGATCACCGGGCTCGATCACGTCGTTATTCTCGTCAACGATATCGCGCTCGGCACCTCCGCCTATCAGACGCTGTTTGCGCGGGCGCCGGCGTGGCGCAACCGCGGCGACGGCGCCGAGCGCGTGCTGTTCACGCTCGACAACATGACGCTGGAGTTGATGTCGCCTGATGGCGACGGCGCTGCTGCGGACCGGATTCGTGCTGTCATTGCGAAACAGGGCGAGGGGCTGGCGAGCATCTGTTTTCGCACCGGCGACATTGCGAAAATGCATCGCAGGCTGGATCGTCTGACGCTGAAACCCGAGCCGATCGCCGAGGTCGAAAGCCGCGACGCGACGTCGGATGCGGTGTTGTCGTGGAAGCGAACCCGCGCGGCAACCGAGGCCACGCGCGGTGTCCGGATGTTTTTTCTGGAACTGGCGCAAGAACGTCCGCTCTCGGTCCAGACCGCGCCGGCATCCGTTACCGCGATGGATCATGTGGTGGTCGCGACCGCCGACCCCGAACGCGCAGCCGCACTTTATGGCGCGCGGCTCGGGCTCGACATGGCGCTCGACCGTTCACACCCCGAGTGGGGACGGCTGATGTTCTTCCGCTGCGGCGATCTCATTGTCGAAGTGGTGCACCGGCCGGGCAAGGACGCCGATGCGAAGCATGACAGGTTGTGGGGTTTGAGCTGGCGCGTCGCCGACATCGACGCGACGCGGGCTCGGCTGGTGTCGGATGGCGTCGACGTGTCCGAGGTGCGCACCGGTCGCAAGCCGGGGACGCGGGTGCTGACGGTGCGTAATGGCACCTGTGGTATCCCCACGCTGCTGGTGGAGCGGACGGCCAGGGGGTGAGTTTCTTATTTTCCTTCTCCCGCAAGGGGAGAAGGAAAGAAGGGTCCCGATTCTTTCTCAAACCGCACTTCGCATGCTACATCCGATCTTCCGCTATCATCGGGCGACCGACAACCAAAAGCAAAAAAACCCAGCAGGAGCAGACGACATGACGACGAAACGCCTGGGCGTGATCATGAACGGGGTTACCGGCCGCATGGGGCTCAACCAGCACCTGATCCGTTCCATCATCGCGATCCGCGATGCCGGCGGCGTGCGTCTTGGTAACGGCGATCGCATGATGCCCGATCCGATTCTGGTGGGCCGCGACGCCGGCAAGGTCGAAGGTCTTGCGAAACAGTTCAACGTGGCGCGCTGGACCACCGACCTCGACAAGGCCCTGACCGAGAAAAGCGACGCGATCTTCTTCGACGCCGCGACCACGCAGGCGCGTCCGTCGCTGCTGACCAAGGCGATCAATGCTGGCAAGCACGTCTATTGCGAAAAGCCGATCGCGACCACACTCGAAGAGGCCGTCGCCGTGCTCAGACTCGCCAAAGAGAAAGGCGTCAAGCATGGCACCGTGCAGGACAAGCTGTTCCTGCCGGGCCTGAAGAAACTGGCGTTCCTGCGCGACTCCGGGTTCTTCGGCCGGATGCTCTCGGTGCGCGGTGAATTCGGCTACTGGGTGTTTGAAGGAGACTGGCAGGAGGCCCAGCGTCCCTCGTGGAATTATCGCGCCGAGGACGGTGGCGGCATCATTCTCGACATGGTCTGCCACTGGCGCTACGTGCTCGACAATCTCTTCGGCGAGGTCGAGAGCGTGAGCTGCCTCGGCACCACGGATATTCCGGAGCGTTGGGACGAGAAAAACAAGAAATACAACGCCACCGCTGATGATTCCGCCTATGCCACCTTCCGGCTCAAGGGTGGCGTGATTGCGCATATCAACATGTCCTGGGTGACGCGGGTCTATCGTGACGATCTCGTCACCTTTCAGGTCGACGGCACCCACGGCTCCGCGGTCGCCGGGCTCTCCGATTGCGTCATCCAGGCCCGGCAAGCGACACCGCGGCCGGTGTGGAATCCGGACGAGAAGCGCACCCACGATTTCTATGCCGACTGGCAGAAGCTTCCCGAAAACACCGTTTACGACAACGGCTTTAAGGAGCAGTGGGAAATGTTCATTCGCCACGTCTGCGAGGATGCGCCCTATAAATACACGCTGCTTGAAGGCGCCAAGGGCGTGCAGCTCGCCGAGTGCGCGCTGCAGAGCTGGCGCGAACGGCGCTGGATCGACGTTGCCCCGATCAAGGTGTGAGGACTAGAGCCATGAACAAGCCGGTTATGCCGATCTCGTCATTGTCGCTGAAACTGCCCAGGGACGATCGTTCGATCGAAACCTATCGCCTTGCGGCGTCGCGGACGTTTCCCGCAAAACTTCAGGGCACCTTGAACCGCGTGGCATTCTCGGCGGCGCATGTGGTTTCCGATCCGCTGGCCGACGTCGATCCATGGCTCATCGCTGCGATCGACTGGGACAAGACTATCGCCTTTCGCGAACATATCTGGGATCTCGGCCTCGGCGTCGCCGAAGCGATGGATACCGCGCAACGCGGCATGGGGCTGGACTGGCCGACCTCGCTGGAATTGATCCAGCGTTCGGTGCGGGCGGCAAAGGCGAGGGGCAGCGCGCTGGTATTTTCCGGCGCCGGCACCGATCATCTGGCGCCGGAGGACGCAAAGACCACCGACGACGTGATCCGCGCCTATGAAGAACAGATCGCGGCGGTCGAGAAGGCCGGCGGCCGGATCATCCTGATGGCGTCGCGTGCGCTGGCGAAAATCGCCCGCAGCCCCGATGACTACGTCAAAGTCTATAACCGCGTGCTGTCGCAGGTGCGTGAACCCGTGATCATCCACTGGCTCGGCGATATGTTCGACCCCGCGCTGGCGAATTACTGGGGCAGATCCGATCTCGATGCGGCGATGGATGTCGCGGTCGGCGTCGTCAATGCCAATGCGTCGAAGGTCGACGGCGTGAAGGTGTCGCTGCTCGACAAGCAGCGCGAGATCGACATGCGCCGCCGGCTCGACCAGAACGTCAAGATGTATACCGGCGACGACTTTAACTATGCCGAGTTGATCGCCGGCGACAAACAAGGTTTTTCCCATGCGCTGCTCGGCATCTTCGATGCCATCGCACCGGCGGCCTCCTGCGCGCTGTCGCGGCTGGCGGCCGGGGACGAGGCCGGATTCCATGACGTGCTGGGACCGACGGTGCCGCTGTCGCGTCATATCTTCAGGGCGCCGACGCGGTTCTACAAGACCGGCATCGTGTTCATGGCCTATCTCAACGGCCATCAGGATCATTTCACCATGGTCGGCGGACAGGAGAGCACGCGCTCGACGCTGCATCTGGCCGAACTGTTTCGTTTGGCCGACCGAGCCGGGTTGCTGGCCAATCCTGAACTGGCGACGCGGCGCATGAAGGCGGTGCTGGCGACGCGCGGCATTGAAAGCTGATGCGGGATTTTTCGTCCGATCACCGCTGGCTCTCGCTCAATACTGCGACGGTCCGCAAGCAGGGCGACCTTGCGCAAATCATCGACGCCTGCGCGCGCCATGGCATCCGCGCCATCGATCCCTGGCGCGATCAGGTTGCTGCCATCGGCCTTGATCGCGCGGTTCGGGCGGTGCGCGATGCCGGGCTGGAACTGTCAGGCTATTGCCGCGGCGGCATGTTTACATCAGATGCCGCGCATCGCCTTGAGGCGCGCGACGACAACCGCCGCGCCGTCGATGAGGCCAGGGCGCTGGGCGCGTCCTGCATCGTGCTGGTGGCCGGCGGACTGCCGCAATATTCGCGGCCGGGCAGCGCGACTTCAAAGGATATCGCGGCGGCGCGGGCGCAAGTCGACGACGGACTGGCCGAGATGCTGGATTATGCGCGTGCAGCCCAAATGCCGTTGGCAATCGAGCCGCTGCATCCGGCCTACGCCGCCGATCGCGCCTGCGTGAATACGACAAAGCAGGCGCTCGATATCTGCGATCGGCTCGATCCGCAGCGCACCGGCGCGCTGGGCGTGGCGCTCGACGTCTATCACACCTGGTGGGACCCGGAATTGTGGCCGCAAATCGCCCGCGCCGGCCAGGATCGCCTGCTGGCCTTTCATGTCTGCGACTGGCTGGTGCCGACCGAAGATTTTCTCAACGACCGCGGCATGATGGGTGACGGCGTGATCGACATCAGATCGGTGCGCGCTGCGGTCGAGGCGCAAGGCTTTGCGGGCTATTGCGAGGTCGAGATTTTCTCCGATAAATGGTGGGACCGTCCGATGGACGAGGTGCTGCGGATCTGTATCGAGCGGCACCGGACGGTAGTTTGAAACGCGCAGGAATTGTAGGATACACAAAATGGACTTTGAGGATCTTGTAAACACCCGCAGAAGCGTGCGCGGCTTTCAGGCCAAACCGGTGCCGCGCGCCGTCATCGAAGAGATCATCGAGGTCGCCAAGCGGGCGCCATCATCCATGAACACCCAGCCCTGGCACGTGCATGTGTTGACGGGCGAGCCGCTGGAGCAGGTTCGCCGTCGCAACATGGAAGAGATGATCGCAGGCGCCAAGCCGAAACGCGATATCGTCTCGCACGGCGAATATCAGGGCGTGCATCGCGGCAGGCAGGTCGACATCGCCAAAAAATTATTCGGCGCGATGGGCATTGCGCGCGACGACAAGCCGATGCGGCAGGATTGGGTGTTGCGGGGATTTCGGCAATTCGACGCGCCGGTCTCGCTGGTCTTGAGCTATGACCGCATTCTCGATCCGGGCGCGGTGTGCCACTTCGATCTCGGTGCGCTCTGCTACGGCATCGTGCTTGCCGCCTGGGATCGCGGTCTTGGGTCCGTCATCAACGGTCAGGGCATAACCCGATCGGATATCGTGCGCGAGGTCGCAAACATTCCCGAGGACCAGGTCATCATGACCTGCGTCGCCATGGGATATCCCGACGACAACTTCCCGGCCAACGCCGTCAAATCCGACCGCAAGCCGCACGGCGATTTCGTTCGCTATGTGGGTTTCGGCGACTGACCTGTTTTCTACTCGTTTGCCGCGCAATTTGTCCGGTGGCCCAGCATGCAGTCCTCCTGTCGCGAGATGTCGACCATCTTGTTCAGAAGCAGATAGCCAAGCACCAGCGCCACCACGAGGATGCCCGCGAAAATCGCCAGCACGGAGTTGGGGATTGGCCGCGAATCATAACTGCCATCTGGCGGTTCGCCGGATGGCGCGGAATTGTCGTTTTCGTCTTTCTTCGACACTGCCCCGCCCTTAACTGCGACTGCCAACCGCGCAGGGCACGCTGAGGAATCCGCGAAATCGCACGCGGCCGCCACGCACCGGCGTGCCGGTCAGTGCGTAGCCGGGAAATCGCGCCAGGAATCGCGAAATCGCGATTCCGCCTTCGAGCCGCGCCAGCGCCATTCCGGCGCATTGATGCGCGCCGGTGCCGAAGGCGAGGTGACGGTTGGGGTTGCGTCCGATATCGAGATTTTCCGGATCGGAAAATTGCGCGGGATCGCGGTTGGCAGCACCGATGCACAGCGTGACCGGTGTGCCGGCGGCGAGTTTGATGCCGCCGAGTTCGGCGGGTTCCGTCGTGATGCGGTTGCCGAGCTGGTTCGAGCTTTCGAACCGCAGGATTTCCTCGACCGCGGTTTTGATCAGATCCGGATGTTCGATCAGCCGTTTCTTCTGCGCGGGGTTCTCCGATAACGCCACCAGCCCGTTGCCGATCAGGTTGGTGGTGGTCTCATGTCCGGCGTTGAGCAGGAATATGCAATTGTGCAGCAACTCTTTCGCCGTCAGCCGTTCGCCATTGTCTTCGCCCTGGATGAGACGGGTCAGCACGTCGCGCTGGGGATTGCCGGGTTTGGCCCGCCGCCGTTCCACCAGTATTTCCAGATAAGCGAGAAAATCGCGCACCGCATCGTTGCCGCGGGCGAACGCCTCCGGCCCGATTACCGGCTCCAGCGCCCCCAAAATCGCCAGCGACCAGTCGCGCAAGGGTTCGCGCTCTTCCATCGGGACATCGAGCAGGTTGCCGATCACCTGAATCGGAATCGCGGAAGCAAAGTCCCCGATCAGTTCGACGTCGCGCTTCGCGGCGAGGCCATCGAGCAGCCGTTCGACCAGCGCGATCAGGTCGGGCTCCATCTCGGCAATCGCGCGCGGCGACAGTGCGCCCATGATCAGCCGCCGTACCCTCGTGTGTGCGGGCGGGTCGTTGAAGACGAGGCTGGTGGTGTGATGCTCGTAGAGCAGCGATGCACCGTATTTGGGCGCGAACTCCTTTTTCTTGTCGGAGCTGAACAGTTTCGTGTTCTTGTAGACGCCGACCAGGTCGTCATACCGCGTCAGGAACCAGGAGCCGTTGGGCATTCGCTTGACCGGCTCGTTCTGCCGCAGTGCACGGTAGGTCGGGTAGGGATCGGCATAGAATTCCGGCGTCAGTTTCTCGAGGTCGAAACTTTCCGCCAGCTCTCGCGCGTTCGCATTCATGCTGCCATACTCATAAATAGAGACCGATATGCCGTTTTCGCTCTTTCGGAAACCGCAGGCGCCTCTATGGTCCCGTCCCGGAATACAATCTCATTGACCGTCTGGAAATGAAAATGCACGACCGCGCCGACACGGCTGCCGAAACGACCCCCTCCTGGCCGGAGGACATTTTTGCGATTTTGCAGCGCTTCGATGTCCGTCAGGTGCCCTATGTGCCGGATGCCGGGCACTCGCAGCTGATCGAACGGGTGCTGGGCGCGTCTTCGATGCGCGCGGTGCCGTTGACGACGGAAGAGGAAGGCGTGGCGCTGCTCGCCGGCGCCTGGGCCGGCGGCCAGCGCGGCGTGTTGCTGATGCAGTCGAGCGGCGTCGGCAATTGCGTCAACATGCTGTCGCTGACCCAGATTTTCCGCTTTCCGTTCCTGACGCTGGTCACGATGCGCGGCGAATGGGGTGAATTCAATCCATGGCAGGTGCCGATGGGAACCAGCACGGCGGGCGTGTTTGAGTTATCCGGGATCAAGGTGCTGCGCGCCTCGCATCCGGAAGAGGTGCGCGAGGTCGTGGAGGCCGCGGCGGGGCAGGCGTACAACGCCTGCACGCCGACCGCGGTCCTGCTCTCGCAACGTTTGATCGGCGCAAAGGTTTTCACCAAATGAGCAAGGCCAATCTTCTCGACCGGCGCAGTGTCGTCGGCAGCCTCCTGACGGAACGCAAGGATGCCATCGTGGTCGGCGGACTGGGCGCCTCGACCTACGATATCGCCGCCGCCGGCGACCATGATCGCAATTTCTATCTGTGGGGCGCCATGGGTGGTGCGGTCATGATCGGGCTCGGCATTGCGCTGGCGCAGCCGAAGTCGCCGGTGGTCGTAATCACCGGCGACGGCGAAATGCTGATGGGGATGGGAAGCCTGGCCACCGTCGGCCTGCAACAGCCAAAGAATTTCAGCATCGTGGTGCTGGACAACGAGGTCTATGGCGAGACCGGCGGGCAGGCGAGCCATACCGCTGGTAGCGTTGACCTCGTCGGGGTTGCCCGGTCCTGCGGGATATCCGACGCGCGTACGCTGTCGACCATGGCCGAGATCGGGGCTTTCGCATCCTCGATGCACGACATCTCGAGCGGGCCGCGTTTTGCCAGCATCAAGATCGACAGCGCCAACCTGGAGCGCGTTCTCTCCAGCCGCGACGGCCAGTACACCGTGACGCGGATCCGCGGGGCGCTGGGGTTTGGGCCGATTTAAAGCCAGGCCGAGCCTACCGCACCGCAGCAAAAACCCTTGACATTTGGTAAGGTGAGTGCTTACTCACGACCATGTCCACCTTGCGCATGACCCATGATTTGCGACGGCAATTGATCCTGAACGCCGCCCGGCGGTGCTTTGCCCGCAACGGCTTTGCGGGCACCACGACCAAAAGCGTCGCGGCGGCGGCCTCCATTTCGGAAGGATTGTTGTTCAAGCATTTCCCGTCCAAATCGGCGCTCTATGCGGAAATTCTGGCTGAGGAATGCGAAGCCGATCCGGATCTGGCGCATTTGCTCGGGCAGGAACCCTCGACCGCCACGCTGGTGGAACTGGTGAAAGGCATGGTCCGGCACTTCCTGCAAATAACGGACGACGAGCAGGAAGCGCAACGCCTTCGGCTGATGGTCACGAGCCATCTCGACGACGGCGAATTCGCGCGGCTGCTCTATGCGAAAGTTGGCGATCTGATCGGGCCGGTTTTCACCTCTTCGCTCGATCGCGCCGTGGCGGCGGGCGATGCGTCGCGCGTCGGCAGCGAGACGCTTAATTTGTTCTGGTTTGCCCATCACACGGTGCTGATGGCGGCGCTGGCTCGGCTTCCCGTCGTGTCCTGTCTGGCTTACGGCAGTGCCGACGGTCTTGAGCGGCAACTTTGCGAATTCATCCTTCGCGGAATTGGATTGAACGAAACCGCGATTACTTCCCATCTGGATTGCGATATCGCGCGATCTCCGGGGCAGCCGGTAACTGCAGAAGGTGCATGACATGAACATCGTGACCGAATCCAACATTTCGGGCCAGCCGATCACCGAGAAGCCGCGCGCGCGTCCCGTCCGTATGGTGCGCTGGTTCATCATCGTCGGGTCGCTGCTGGCGCTGCTGGTGGGCGCTCTGGTAGGCTTCAATGCCTTCCGCAGCCATGCGATCGCGCAGTTCTTCGCCAACAACAAGCCGCCGCCGGCCACCGTCACCATCGCCGAGGCCAAATCCGAAGTGGTGCCGAACCTGTTGACCGCGGTTGGCGATCTCGCCGCCGTGCATCAGGTCAACGTCACCTCCGATGTCTCGGGCCGCATCACCGACATCATGTTTACCGCCGGCGCCAACGTGAAGGTGGGTAGTCCGCTGCTGCAATTGTTCGACGGGCCCGAACAAGGCGATCTCGCCAGCTTCAAGGCGCAGGCAATCGGCGCGCAACTGGCGCTGGATCGCGCCAAGCAACTCGCGGCGCGCCAGTTCGGTCCGCAGTCGACGGCCGATGCCGCGCAGGCGACTTATGACCAGGCCAACGCCGGCATTGCCAAGACCCAGGCGATCATTTCGCAGAAGCTGGTGCGCGCGCCGTTCGACGGCGAACTCGGCGTCCGCCATGTCGAGGTCGGCCAGTTCCTGACTGCCGGCACGCAGATCGTGACGTTGACGGACCTGTCGACGCTGTATGCGAATTTCACCGTAACGGAAAAGGACAGTGCGGCGCTCAAGGTCGGGCAGACCGTGCGCATCGCGGTCGATGCCTATCCCGGCAGGACGTTCGAAGGCAAGATCACCACCATCGAACCGCAGATCTCGACCGATACGCGCAACATCCGTGTCCAGGCCACGATCGACAATCCCGAACATATCCTCAAGCCCGGCATGTTCGCGACCACCACGGTTGTGCTGCCGGACAAGCCCGCGGTCGTCACCGTTCCAGAAACGGCTGTCGATTATACGCTCTACGGAGATTCGGTTTTCCTCATCACCGAGAAGAAGGAAGATGACGGCAAGAGCAGCCTGACCGTCGTGCGCACCTTCGTGCGGACCGGCAACCGGATCAATGGACGAGCTGAAATCCTCAGCGGCTTGAAACCCGGCGATCGCGTGGTTGCCGTCGGCCAGCTCAAACTGCAATCGGGAGCGGCGGTGACGATTTCCGCCGAGCCGCCCCCGCCGATTCCGGCTAATCCGCCACGTTACTGAAGCATGATCCCGGAACCGGTCTTCGAAAGAGATCGTGTTCGAACAAGGAAAGTTTGAGATCATCGATTTGATCGATCGGATCGTGATCTAACGGAGCGCATCGCGATGGTCTGGACCGATATTTTCATCAAGCGGCCTGTGTTGTCGGTGGTCGTGAGCCTGCTGATCCTTCTGATCGGCTTTCGGGCGGCGACCAGCCTGCCGATTCGGCAATATCCGAAGCTGTCGAATACGGTCGTCAACGTCACCACCGTCTATCCCGGTGCGTCGGCCAACCTGATTCAGGGGTTCATCACGACGCCGATCGAGCAGGCGGTAGCGTCCGCCGAGGGCGTCGATTACATGACGTCGTCTTCGGTGCTCGGCACCAGCACGATCCAGGTCTACATCAAGCTGAACTTCGATCCCAACCAGGCGCTGACCGAAGTTCTCGCCAAGGTGAATTCCGTCAAATATCTCATTCCGAAGGAATCGAACGATCCGGTCGTGACCAAGACCACCGGCCAGACCACGGCCGTGATGTATCTCGGCTTCTCCAGCGAAGTGCTGTCGGGATCGGCAATATCGGATTATCTGACCCGGGTGGTTCAGCCGGTGCTTTCGACCGTCGATGGCGTGGCCTCGGCAGACATTCTGGGCGGCCAGACCTTTGCGATGCGGCTATGGCTCGATCCGGTCCGCATGGCCGGCCGAAACGTTTCGCCAGGCGACGTTTCCCTGGCGATCGCCGCCAATAATTTCCAGGCCGCGGCGGGCCAGTCCAAGGGCTTTTTCATCGTCTCCAACGTGTCGACCAACACCGATCTGACGAATCTCGATCAGTTCAAGCGCATGATCGTCAAATCCAAGGACGGCGGGTTTGTGCGGATCGAGGATATCGCCACCGTCGAACTCGCCGCGCAAAGTACCGACGCCAGCGTCGCCTTCAATGGCGAGCATGCGATCTTCATCGGCGTGCAGGCGACACCGCAGGGCAACCCGCTGACGCTGGTCAGGGGCGTCCGGGCGCTGTTTCCCGAACTGGAACGCAATCTGCCGCCTTCGATGAAGATGAAGGTGGCGTACGATTCGACCAAATTCATTCAATCGTCGATCGACGAAGTCGAGAAAACCCTGGGCGAAGCGGTCCTCATCGTGGTCGTCGTGATCTTCCTGTTCCTGGCGTCGTTCCGTTCGGTGATCATCCCGGTCGTGACCATTCCGCTGTCGCTGATCGGCGTTTGCAGCCTGATGCTGGCCGCCGGATTCAGTTTCAATCTGTTGACGCTGCTGGCGATGGTGCTGGCGATCGGGCTCGTGGTCGATGACGCCATCGTCGTGGTGGAGAACATCCATCGCCATCTGGAGGAGGGCAAACCTCCGGTGCAGGCCGCCATGCAGGGCGCGCGCGAAATCGTCGGCCCCGTCGTCTCCATGACCATTACGCTCGCCGCGGTCTATGCGCCGATCGGATTCCTCGGCGGCCTTACCGGTTCGCTGTTTCGCGAATTCGCGTTCACCCTTGCAGGCTCGGTGATCGTGTCCGGCATCATCGCGTTGACGCTTTCGCCGATGATGTGCTCGATCTTCCTCAAAAGCGCCGAGGAAGGGCGGTTTGCGAAGATCGTCAACCGGGTGTTCGGGTCGATGACGCGCTGGTACGGCCGTCAGCTTGACCGTTCGCTGGACTATCGCCCGATTACCGGGTTGTTCGCGCTGACCATCCTCGGGCTGGTCGGCTTTCTCTATCTGCACACGTCGAAGGAACTGGCGCCGGAGGAAGATCAGGGCATCGTGTTCGCCGTGACCAAGGCGCCGAAATACGCCAACATCGACTACTCGGATTATTACGGCGAGAAGCTCGACAAGGCATTCGCCAGTTTCCCGGAGACCGACCTGCGCTTCGTCATCAACGGGATCAACGGCCCGCAAAGCGGGATTGCCGGCATGCTGCTCAAGCCGTGGGACGAGCGCGTGCGCTCTTCGATCAAGCTGAAGCCGCTGGTGCAGGCGCAGCTCAGCAAGATCGAGGGCGTCAACGCGTTTGCGTTCAACCTGCCGCCGCTGCCGGGCGGTCCGGGCGGATTGCCGGTGCAGATGGTGATCAACTCGACCAACGGGTTTCAGTCGGTCTATGAGCAAATGGTGAAGCTGAAGGACGCCGCGCGAAAGAGCGGGTTGTTCATCGTCACCGACAGCGACCTCGATTTCAACCAGCCGGTGGTGCGGGTCAAGATCGACCGCTCGAAGGCGAGCGATCTCGGCATCACCATGCAGAACATCGGCAACACGCTGGCTACCCTGCTCGGCGGAAATTACGTCAACCGGTTCAACCTGGAGGGACGATCCTATCAGGTCATTCCGCAGGTGCCGCGCGACCAGCGGCTGTCGCCGGAGGCGCTCGGCGGGTACTATATATCGACGGCGACGGGCCAGCAGGTGCCTCTCTCCACCGTCGTCTCGATCGAGACGGCAACCGACCCGAACGCCCTGACCCACTACAACCAGTTGAACTCGGCAACCTTTCAGGCGGTGCCGATGCCCGGCGTGACGGTGGGGACGGCGGTCGATTTCCTCGAAGGCGAAGCCAAGAAGCTCCCGGCCGGATTTAGCCACGACTATCTCGCGGATAGCCGGCAATACGTGCAGGAAGGAAACCAGCTCGCGGTCACCTTTGTTTTTGCGCTGATCATCATCTTTCTGGTGCTGGCGGCGCAATTCGAGAGCCTGCGGGATCCGCTGGTCATCATGATCAGCGTTCCGATGGCGATCGTGGGTGCGCTGATTCCCCTGTTCTTCGGCGCTGCCACCATGAACATCTACACCCAGGTGGGGTTGCTGACGCTGGTCGGCCTGATCAGCAAGCACGGCATTCTGATGGTGGAGTTTGCCAACGAACTCCAGCTCAATGAGAGCCTCGACAAACGTTCCGCCATCGAGATGGCGGCGCGGGTCCGGCTTCGTCCGATCCTGATGACGACAGCGGCGATGGTGACCGGCTTGCTGCCGCTCCTGACCGCGTCGGGCGCGGGCGCGGCAAGCCGGTTTTCGATCGGGCTGGTCGTTGTTGCCGGCATGTCGATCGGAACGCTGTTCACCCTATTCGTGCTGCCGGCGGTTTATGTGGCGATCGCCACCGATCACCGGGCGGGCGCCGAATCCGAGCGCAGCAAGCAGATCGCCGCGTTTGGATTAAGTCCGACCTGATCGGCCTGGTTTTGAACCAATCATTGGGCCGGTTTCCCGAGGAGGGAATCCGGCCCATTTCTTTGTCTTATTTCCGAAACCGCATGGTAGCCTGCTTTGGGGCGCCAGGCGGCTGAGCGCCCGTTGAGCGGGATGCCGGAATGAAACGGCGCGAGTTCATCGGTCTGATTGGGGTTGCGGCGGCAGCGGCAGCAAGCCCTGCGCGCGCGCAGCAGAACCACAGGCGCATCGGCATCCTGATGGGATACGCGCAAGACGATCCCGATACCCAGGCGCGCATGACGGCGTTCAGGGAAGCGCTGGAACAGCTTGGCTGGAAGGATGGCCACAACGTCGCGATCACCTATCGCTTTGGCGTCGGTGAAATCGACCGAGTCCGCGACTATGCCAAGGAACTGGTCGGTTTGAAGCCGGACGTGATCGTGTGCGAAACCACGCCGACGCTGCGGGCGGTGGCGGACCAGACTTCGACGATCCCGGTCGTCTTTGTTTCGGTGACCGATCCCGTCAGCAACGGCTTTGTCGCCGACCTCGCCCGTCCCGGCGGCAACATCACCGGCTTCACCAATTTCGAAGCAACCATGGGCGGCAAGTGGATCGAACTGCTCAAGAAGATCGCACCGGCGTCGCGGCGGGTCGGCGTCATTTTCAATCCGGAGACCGCGCCCGGCGGCGGAGGGTTTTTCCTGAAGTCGGTTGCCGCATCGGCGCCCGCGTTGGAGGTGGAACTGCTGCCTGTCCCGGTCCACAACGATGACGAGATCAGGCAAGCCGTGACCGGGCTCGGAGGCAAGCCGGGCGGCGGCCTGATCGTGATGCTGGATGTCTTCACAGCCGTGCATCGTCCGGCGATCATCGCACAAGCCGCGGCCGACCGGGTGCCGACGGTATTTCCCTGGCGGTTTGGGGCCACCGATGGCGGGCTGGTGTCGTATGGGGTCGATGTGGCGGACCTGCACCGGCGCGCGGCTGACTATGTCGATCGCATTCTGAAGGGCGCCAGGCCGGCCGACCTGCCGGTCCAGCAGCCCACCAAGTTCGAACTGGTGATCAACCTGAAGACCGCAAAGGCGCTGGGGATCGAAGTGTCGCCGACGCTGCTGGCGACCGCCGACGAGGTCATCGAATGATCTTCCCGCACTGCGGCAAGAGACACCGCCTTCCGTTCTTGCTAAACAGGGCCGGATGAGCATTTCCATCCATCCCGACACACCGGAAGGTCGCGCGCTGCCGGCATCGCCGGTGGCGGAAGCGACGCCCGTGGCGGGGGCTTCCGGCACC
This sequence comes from uncultured Alphaproteobacteria bacterium, assembly GCA_963774685.1. GTDB lineage: Bacteria > Pseudomonadota > Alphaproteobacteria > Rhizobiales > Xanthobacteraceae > Bradyrhizobium. The sequence continues at coordinate 455,580 of CAVZFU010000002.1, forward strand.
AAGATCCGCAGCCGGCTGTTCACCAAATATGTCGCGCTGTTCGTCGCCGTGGTGGCCGTGGCGCTATTATCCAACGGGATTTTCGAGGTCTTCTTCTATTATCGCGAACACAAGGCAGCATTGATCCGGATTCAGCACGAACAGGCCGAGGCGGCGGCGGCCAAGATCAGCCAGTTCATCAAGGAGATCGAAAGCCAGCTCGGCTGGACCACCCAATTGCCGTGGTCGGCGGGTTCGATCGAGCCGCGCCGGTTCGACGCGCTGCGGCTGTTGCGGCAGGTGCCGGCGATCACCGAACTGGCGCAGATCGATTCCACCGGCAGGGAGCGATTGCGGGTGTCACGGCTGGCCATGGACGTGGTCGATAGCGGCGTCGATCTCTCCAAGGATCCGAAATTCACCGAGGCCGTCGCCCACAAGGTCTATTACGGGCCGGTCTATTTCCGTCGCGAGTCCGAGCCCTACATGACGCTGTCGCTGGCCGGCACCCGCAAGGACGCCGGCGTCAGCATCGCCGAGGTCAACCTCAAGCTGATCTGGGATGTGGTGTCGCAGATCAAGGTCGGCGAGCACGGCCATGCCTACGTCGTCGGCGCGCAGGGACGCCTGATCGCGCATCCGGATATCAGCCTGGTGCTGCGCAACACCGACATGTCGAAGCTGGTGCAGGTGCAGGCAGCCCAGGCGGGGGCTGCCAATTCCGATCCCGAATCCCTGCAAGGCGCGCGCAATATCCAGGGACAGGAAGTGCTGACGGCGTCGGCGCCGATCGCGCCGCTGGGCTGGACCATGTTCGTCGAATTGCCGGTCGAGGAAGCCTATGCGTCGCTGTACCTCGCGCTGCAGCGCCTCGCCATCGTGCTTGCGGGTGCGTCGATCTTCGCGGTGTTGGCCGGAATTTTCCTGGCCCGGCGCATGGTCGGTCCGATCCAGGCGTTGCGCGCCGGCGCCGAACGCATGGGCGGCGGCGATTTCAGCCAGCGTATCTCGATCAAGACCGGTGACGAGCTTGAGGGCCTCGCCAATCAGTTCAACGACATGGGCGCGCGGCTGCAGGAATCCTACGCCGACCTGGAACACAAGGTGGAGTCGCGGACGGCCGAGTTGAGCGAGTCGCTGGAACAGCAGACGGCGACAGCGGAAATTCTTTCGTCGATCAGCGGCTCGATGACTGACACCAAGCCGGTTTTCGACGCGATCGTGCGCAACCTGCTGCGGCTGTTCGGCACACGCTTCGCCGTGGTTCAGACGCTGCACGATGGAATGGTCGAAATGCCCGCTGTCGGTGGCGAGCCCGGTTTCGAGAGATTGATCGAACGATACCCGCGACCGCTCGCCGACGATACCGTTGGTGGCCAGGCGATGCTGTCCAAAAGCACCGTACAGTTCTCGCCCGTCCTGGGTAATCCAGCCGCGCCTGCTGCAACCCAGCAGTTCGCGCGCGATTTCGGTTTCGATTCGGTGATCTTCACACCCATGTTGTTGGGCGGGAAAGTTGTTGGCGCGATCGGGACCGCCCGTCACGAGGCTGTCGGGTTCGATGAAAAGCAAATTGCCCTGATCGGGGCTTTCGCCAATCAGGCCGTTATCGCTATCGAAAACACGCGGCTGCTCAAGGAATTGCGCGCACGTACCGACGATCTCAGCGAATCGCTGCAGCAGCAAATCGCAACCGCCGACGTGCTCAAGGTCATCAGCCGCTCCGCGTTCGATCTGAAATCGGTGCTCACGACACTGACCGATTCCGCGAAAGCGCTGTGTGGCGCGTCGCTTGGCATCATATGCCTGCGCGAGGGCGAGGTGATGCGGCTGCAGGCCGAATCCGGCTGCACGCAGGCCTTCATCGATTTTATGCACGCCAATCCTATCAAGCCCAACCGCGATACCATCACCGGCCGGGTGTTCATGGATGGCAAGCCTGTCCATGTCCCCGATGTGCAACAGGACCCTGAATACAATTTTGGCCGTGCATCTGTGCTCGGCGATTACCGCGCGGTGCTCGCCGTGCCCCTGATGCGCGATGGCGCCGTCGAGGGCGTGCTGCTGCTGGGCAGGCCGGAACCCGGACCATTCAGCCAACGGCAGATCGATCTCGTCCAGACCTTTGCCGACCAGGCCGTGATCGCCATCGAGAACGTGCGGCTGTTCGATCAGGTGCAGGAGCGCACCAGGGACCTGTCGCTCTCGCTCGATGAGTTGCGCACCGCGCAGGACCGCCTGGTGCAGACCGAGAAGCTCGCTTCGCTCGGACAGCTCACCGCCGGGATCGCGCACGAAATCAAGAATCCGCTCAATTTCGTCAATAACTTCTCGGCGCTGTCGGCAGAACTGATCGACGAGCTGAACGACGTGCTCAAACCGGCTGTGCTCGATGACAAGGTGCGGGAAGAGATCGACGAACTCACGCACATGCTGAAAGGCAATCTCGAAAAGGTGGTGCAGCACGGCAAGCGCGCCGACTCGATCGTCAAGAACATGCTGTTGCATTCGCGCGAGGGGTCGGGCGAACACCGGCCTGCCGACATCAACGCCATCGTCGAGGAAAGTCTCAATCTCGCCTATCACGGCGCGCGCGCCGAGAAATCCGGCTTCAATATCACGCTGAAGCGCGACCTCGATCCGGCCGCCGGGATGATCGACCTCTACCCGCAGGAAATCACGCGGGTGTTTCTCAATCTGATCTCAAACGGCTTTTACGCCGCGACCAAGCGCAAGGAAGCCGGCGACGAGGGTTTCGAGCCCGTGCTGAGCGCGGCCACCAAAAGCCTGGGCAACAAGGTTGAAATCCGAATCCGCGACAACGGCACCGGTATCCCCTTGGAAGTGAAGGAGAAAATGTTCAATCCCTTCTTCACCACCAAGCCGGCGGGCGAGGGCACCGGACTCGGCCTGTCGATGAGCCATGACATCGTCGTGAAACAACACGGCGGCAAGATCGACGTCGATACCGAACCTGGCGCATTTACCGAATTCATCATTACGCTGCCGCGAACAGCGGCCGCACAAGCATAGCTGGAGGCATCCATTGAGCGTTTACATACTCGTCGTCGATGACGAGCCCGACGTTGAGGCCCTGTTCCGCCAGCAGTTCCGGCGCGATATCCGCTCCGGGCGTTTCACGATGGAGTTCGCACCGTCGGCGCCCGCGGCCCTGGCGCGTGCCGCCAACGTTGCCGATCCGTCGCTGATCCTGATCTTGTCCGACATCAACATGCCCGGCATGAGCGGCCTTGAAATGCTGCCGAAGGTGCGCGCCGAGCGGCCCGACGTTCCCGTCATCATGATCACCGCCTACGGCGACGCCGAAACGCGGCGCAAGGCGATCGAGCGCGGCGCCATCGGCCTGTTGACCAAACCGATCGATTTCGCATTGCTGCGGCACGAGATCGATAGCAGGCTCGGGCAGGCCGCATGACCGCCACCATCCTTGTCGTCGACGACGAGCCCGATCTCGAGGCTCTGGTGCTGCAGAAGTTCCGCAAGCAGATCCGCGACGGCACGGTAGCGTTCATGTTCGCCCATGACGGCATCGAGGCGCTGCAGTCGATCGAGGACCATCCGCACGTCGACATGGTGGTATCCGACATCAACATGCCGCGGATGGACGGGCTGTCGCTGCTGCAGAAACTGCAGGAAGCCGAGGACAAGAAATCGACCATCATCGTTTCGGCCTATGGCGACATGAGCAACATCCGCGTTGCGATGAACCGCGGCGCGTTCGACTTCCTGACCAAGCCGATCGATTTCGGCGACCTCGAAATGACCATCGACAAGACCATCCGCCATGTCGAGATGATGCGTGACGCGCGCCGCCGCCAGGCCGAGGCCGAGCGCGCGCACGCTTCGCTATCGCGTTATTTCTCGCCGCAGATCGCCTTGCGGCTCGCCTCCGACGGCGAAAGCAACGGCATGGAGGTGCACCGCCGCGAGGTCGCGACTATCTTCACGGACATCACCAGCTTTACGTCGCTGGTGGAGACCGCGGCACCGGAAGTGCTGGGTGCGCTGCTCAACGAGTACGTCGGGGGCATGACCGACGTCGTGTTCTCGCATGAAGGCACGGTCGCCAAGATCATCGGCGACGCGATCCAGATTCTGTTCAACGCGCCCGGCGACCAGCCGGATTATGCGACCCGCGCGATCGCCTGTGCGCATGATCTCGATAGCTGGGCGCAGGCGTTTCGCGAGCGCTGGAAGGCCAAGGGCGTCAATTTCGGCGCGACGCGGATCGGCGTTCACGCCGGCCCCGCGCTGGTCGGGAATTTCGGCGGCAGCCGTTTCTTCGATTACACCGCCTATGGCGATACCATCAATACCGCAGCAAGGCTCGAGGCCGCCAACAAATTCCTCGGCACGCGGATTTGCGTCAGCGCCACGGTTGCCGACGGCACCGAAAAGTTTCAGGGGAGGCCGGTTGGCGACCTGATGCTGCGCGGGCGCAGCGAGCCGTTGCGCGCCTATGAGCCGCTGTCGGCCGCGGCGTTCGAAGGACCGGCGAGGGTGCAATATTGCGAAGCCTTCGCCAAGCTCGAGACCGAAGACGCCGCGGCGATGCCGGCTTTCGCAGCGCTGGTCGGGCTGCATGCCGACGATGCGCTGGCGGGCTTTCATCTGCGGCGGTTGCTCAACGGCGCCAAGGGCGTCCGAATGCAATTGGAATAAAATAAAAAACGGAGGACGCCAGACATGACAAGTGATTTTGCCGCCGGCAATTATCGTTTCATTCCGGGGGTATTTCAGTATTCCGCTGGTGCTGCGGCGAACGCCGGTTACGAAGTAGAACGCGTGCGCTTCGACAAGATGCCGCCATTGGCCGAAGGTTTTGGGCTGGTCGCAAAATACATCCAGGCCGCGGGCCGGCCGCTGACGGCGTTTTGTGCCTGCGAATTGCGATCGCCGGCGGCGTTCACCGATGACGGGTTTCGCAAATTCAATCAGCATTACGTCAAGACGCTCGCCGAATGGGGCCTGTATGACGGCACCACCAATCCGGTGGCACGCAGCAATGTCTGTCCCGAGATCGACCCGCCTTCCGAGCCGTCATTCTACGCCTTCTCCTTCACCCGGCCGAGCCAGAGCACGACGCCGAGCTTTGTGATCGCGGGCAGCGGTGAAGCGCGCGAAGGAGGGGCGAACCTATTCCGAACGTACCGTGCGCTACCGCGACCTCAGCCCGGACGGCCTAAAGCGAGAAAGTCAGCTTCGTCGTCGACGCCATGGAACGACGTATGGGTGAGTTCGGCTTCGGCTGGAAGGATGCGACGGCGGTCCAGACCTACACCGTGCATGACTTCCATCCGGTCTTTGCCGAGGCGCTGGTTCGTCGCGGCGCTGCGCGCTCCGGACTGACCTGGCATTTTGCGCGGCCGCCGGTAATCGATCTCGAATACGAGATGGATTGCCGCAGGGTGATGCGGGAGACGGTGATTTAGTCCGTGGCTGATCTCCGAGTGCCGCACAAGCGGATATGCGTCGACCTCTCCCGATGGGAGAGGTGAAGCGAGGATGTCACCGCAACGCTTACCGCTCGCGCGGATCGAGCGCGTCGCGCAGGCCGTCGCCGACCAGGTTGAACGACAGCACCACGAGAAAGATCGCCAGCCCCGGCCACAGCGCCATCCAGGGCGCATTGATGAGAAAGCGCTGGGCGGCGTTGAGCATGCTGCCCCAGGACGGCGCGGGCGGTTGCTGTCCGAGCCCGAGAAATGATAGCGCCGCTTCCGCAATGATGGCGGCTGCGATCGAGAGCGTCGCCTGCACCAGCAGCGCCGGCATGATGTTCGGCAGGATATGGAATAGCGCGATGCGCCAGCGCGGATTTCCCATGGCGCGTGCGGCCTCGACATAGTCTTCAACCTTGACGCTCATGGTCTGGCCGCGGGTCAGCCGGACAAATATCGGCGTCGTGGTAATGCCGATGGCGATCATGGCGTTGCCGAGGCTCGGTCCGAGAAACGCCGCCAGCGCAATCGCGAGGATCAGGAACGGGCAGGCCAGCATGGCGTCGGTGATGCGGCTGATCAGGGCGTCGATGAAGCCGCCGCGATAACCCGACAGCAGCCCGAACGGCACGCCGATCCCGAGCGCAATCCCGACCGAGATCGCGCCGGCGATCAGGGAAGCGCGTGCGCCAAAAATAGTACGGCTCAGGATATCGCGGCCGAGATCGTCGGTACCGAACCAGTGCAATGCCGAAGGCGGCTTGCGAACCAGCACAAAGTTGGCTGCGATCGGATCATAGGGTGCGATCAGGGGCGCCAACACCGCGAGCACGATGAATGTCGCGATCACGACCAGTCCCACCACCGCACCCTTGCGCGCAAACAACCGGCGCAGCGCACGCCGCGCCGGACTTTCCAGCTCATCGGAGTCGGGCAATCGGGATGACGCCGAGTACTGCGTCAGTCATGCGCTACGCCCTCAGCCTGGGATTGACGAGGATATAGGCGACATCGGCGATCAGGTTCAGCGTGATGTAGATGGTCGCCGTCACCAGCACGACGCCTTGCACCACGGCATAGTCGCGGTTGAACACGGCATCCACGATCAGCTTGCCGAAACCTGGAATCGAAAATATCTGCTCGGTCAGAACAGCGCCGGACAATAACGTGCCAAGCTCGAGCGCGCCGAGCGTAATTACCGGCGTCAGCGCATTGCGCATCGCGTGCTTGAGGATCACCGAGCGTTCGGAGAGGCCCTTGGCGCGGGCGGTGCGGACATAGTCGCTTTCCAGTACCTGCAGCATGGCGCTCCTGGTGTGCCGCATCAGGATCGCCGCAATCGCATTACCGAGCACGAAAGCGGGCATGATGGTTGAGGCGAGGCTGGCCCGCCAGTTTTCGGAGAGCGGGACGTAGCCGGACGCCGGCAGCCAGCCGAGTTCGATCGAGAACAGGAAGATCAGCATGATCCCGAGCCAGAAATTCGGCGTCGAGATGCCCCACAGCGCAAACAGATTCGCGCCATAATCCCAGAAGGTACCCTTCTTCACCGCCGAGACGATTCCTGCGGGAATGCCGATCAGGAGTGCGATGATGATCGCCATCGACGCCAGTTGCATCGTCACCGGGAGCTTTTGCGCGATCAGGTCGCGCACCGGCACCTTGATGCGCAAGGACTCGCCGAAGTCGCCTGATAGTACTCCCTTGGCCCAGTAGACATACTGCACCGGGATCGGTTGATCGAGCCGGTATTGCTGGCGAATCTGCGCGATGACGGCGGGATCGCGCTCTTCGCCCGCCATCACCAGCGCCGGATCGCCGGGCAGTAGATGCTGCAACGAAAAGATCAGGATCGACACGAAGAACAGCGTCGGGATCAGTTGCATCACGCGCTTGGCGAGGAAGCTCAGCATGCGTCACGCATAATTCGACGCGTGGAAATTCTAAATCCCGTTGAAAGTGCTCGCCACATCGTTCCCTCCCCCCTTGTGGGGGAGGGACAGGGAAAGGGGTAAAACAACGGGATTTTGTGCTTGTCGCACCCCCGACCCCAACCCTCCCCCACAAGCGGGGAAGGAGTAGAGCAAGGGCTCGACCTGATCATCCTCACTTCAGCTTCAGCCCGATCACGCGAACCAGCCCGTCCGGCATCTGCCTGTAACCCTCAAGCCCGGTGGTGTGCGCGAACAACAGCTTGCGATGGTAGAGATAAATGATCGGCTCGTCGTTGAGGATCACCTTGGTCAGCTTTTCGTAGATCGCCTTGCGCTGTGCCGGATCGGAGATCAGGCGCCCGTCTTCCATCGCCTTGTCGGCTTCCGGATTGGAATACTTGCCGTCGTTCTGCGGCGCGTTGCTGTGCAGGAAGACGTAGGAATTGCCGTCGGGGTCGATCCGGCCGCTCCAGTTGATCTGAAAGATCTGGAATTCGCCGGCCTGGGCCTGTTTGAAGGATGTCGCAAACTCGATGACGCGGATTTTCAGGTCGAAGCCCGCCTCCGCCGCCATCGATTGAATCACCTGCGCGACGGCTTCGTTCTCGGCGCCCTTGGGCACCATGTAATCGACGCTGACGGGCAGAGCGACACCGGCTTCTTTCAACAAGGCCTTGGCCTTGGCGACGTCGCGCTTTTGAACAGGGAACGCCTGCTGGTAATAAGGATGCTGCGGGCTGACCCATTGATTGCCGGGCGTGAATTCGCCGTTGAACACGACCTGGTTGATGGCTTCCCGGTCGATCGACAGATCGAGCGCCTGGCGCACTTTTTCCGACTGGCTGAGCCCGCCCTTGTTCTTGTCGTTGCCGATGTTGATGGTCAGGCCGAGATAGCCGAGGTCGGGTGCGGTCGCCAATACAAGCCTCTTGTCGGCCCGCACGTCCTTGATGTCGGTCGCCAGCACCCGCTCGATCAGGTCGAGCCCGCCGGATTTCAGGTTGGCGAGCCGCACCGTGGCGTCGACAATGGGCAGAAACACCACGCGATCGATGAAGACGTTATCCTTGTTCCAGTAATCGGCGAATTTCTCGAACACCATGCGGTCCTGCTGGACGCGCTCGACGAATTTATAGGGGCCGGCGCACACCGGGTGCAGTCCGAACTTGTCGCCTTCTTCCCTGGCCGCCTTGGGAGAAACCATCATTCCGGCGCGGTCGGTAAGCTGGGCGATCAACGGCGAATATGGCGATTTGAGCACGAGCTTGATGGTCAGGGGATCGACGACGTCGACATGGTCGACGGCGGCGAGTTCCGGCTTGCGGAACGACGTCGGCATCGTCAGATGGCGCTCGAGCGAGAATTTAGCGGCCTCTGCGTCGAACGTTTCGCCGTCGTGGAATTTGACGCCGGGCCGCAGCTTGATCGTCATCTCCTTGCCGTCGGCGGATGTCGCGTAGGACAGCGCAAGTTGCGGCACGATGTTGAGCTTCTCGTCGATGTCGAACAGCTTGTCGCAAAATGCCGAAAATACGATGCGGCCGACATAGGTGCGTCCGAGCGTCGGGTCGAGCATGTCGGGGTCCTCGGCCAATCCGATGCGCAGCGTGGTCTGGGCGTAAACGCCCGCCTGGAGCGGCAGCAATAGTGCCGCCGCGATCGCCGCCAAACGCAAGATCTTCATCGAACTGCTCTCCATCTTCACGAATTTCACAGGCCTGCCGTGGGCGCGGCCCCGACTATATCAACCCCGGAGGAGGCGGCTACTTCCGCATGTCCGCTGAACGCCGCGACCAATCGCTCCAACGCCGGCGAAAACGCACCATCGACCGGGACGATGGCGTCGGACGGCGGCAGTTCCGCCGTGCGGTGGCACGCGGTCAGGTGTCCGGCCGCGCCGGCGAGCAGTTCCGGCTGTTCAATGCGGCAGCGTTCGATCACGTAGGGGCAGCGGGTATGAAAGCGGCAGCCCGATGGCGGATTGAGCGCGCTCGGCATCTCGCCCTGCAGCAGCATTCGGCTGCGCTTGCCCTTGGGGTTGGGTACCGGAATCGCCGACAATAGCGCGCGGCTATAAGGATGGCGCGGCGAAGCAAACAATCCTTGCGCATCCGCGGTCTCGACGATGCCGCCGAGATTCATCACGGCGACGCGGTCGGCGATGTGCTTCACCACGGCAAGATCGTGCGAGACGAAGATATAGGCGAGCCCCAACCGTTCCTGCAGGTCGTGCAGCAAATTGAGGATTTGCGAACGGATCGACACGTCCAGTGCCGATACCGGTTCGTCGCAGATGATGAGCTTCGGCTCGACGGCGAGCGCACGCGCAATGGCGATGCGCTGGCGCTGGCCGCCGGAAAATTCATGCGGGTAGCGGCGCGCGAAGCGCGGCTCCAGTCCGACCAGGCGCAACAATTCCTCGACCCGTTCACGGCGGCGCGCTGGAGGTACGAGGTCATGCAACGCCAACGGCTCGGTCAGGATCTGGCTGACGGTCATGCGCGGGTTGAGCGAGGCGTAAGGATCCTGAAAGATGATCTGGGCGTCGCGGCGGAAGGCGCGCAGTTGGTTCGCATCCATCGCGAGCAGATCGCGGCCTTCGAAACTGACGCTGCCTGAATCAGGTTCGATCAGCCGCAACACCAGCCGGCTGACGGTGGACTTGCCGCAACCGGATTCGCCGACCAGCGCCAGCGTCTTGCCGGCCTCGACGCGGAAGCTGACGCCGTCAACCGCCTTGATGAAAGCGGTAGGACGGCCAAACACCGAGCGGCCGGCGACGAAATGCTTGACGAGGTTTTTGACTTCGAGCAGGGCGGTCATTTTCTCGCCTCCACCCGCGAAGCGAAGCGCAGCGGTGGGGTCGAGACGAGCGAAGCTCGCTCTCTGGGGTCGGGGGTGGGGGGACCTTTTTCGCTGAGACAGCCCCCCACCCCGGCGCTTTCAGCGCCGACCCTCCCCACCACTCGCAAGCGCTCGCGGGGGGAGGGTGAGAAGCAGCATCGCGCAACGAAGTAGGCCATCACGACACCAGCCTCTCCAGCGGCGCCCTGATGCAGCGCGACCAGTGACCGGGGCTTAGCGCGACCAATGGCGGCGGCGCCTCGACGCAGATATCGCCGGCAAAGGGACAGCGCGCGGCGAAGCGGCAGCCGGATGGCGGCGTCGCCATGTTGGGGACCATGCCCTCGATGGTGGCCAGATGCGACGCCCGCCGGTCGAGCCGCGGGATCGAGCCGAGCAGGCCCACCGTATAAGGATGCTGCGGCGTTGCGAACAATTCATCGACCGCGGCACGTTCGACGATCTCGCCGGCATACATCACCGCGACCTCGTCGCAGACTTCGGCGACGACGCCGAGATCGTGCGTGATCAGGATGATCGCCGCCCCGCTCGCCGCCTTGAGTTCCCGCATCAGGTCGAGGATCTGGGCCTGCAAGGTCACGTCCAGCGCGGTGGTCGGCTCGTCCGCGATCAGCAACATCGGATCGCAGGCCAGCGCCATCGCGATCATGACGCGCTGGCGCATGCCGCCCGAAAGCTTGTGCGGATATTCGTCGATGCGGCGTTCCGGCGACGGGATGTGAACGCGCCGCAATAGTTCGATCGCGCGCTCGCGCGCGTGGCGCCGGGAGCCGCCGCGATGGCGCAAAATGGTCTCGATAATCTGGTCGCCGATGGTGAAGCTCGGATTGAGCGACGTCATCGGCTCCTGGAAGATCATGGCGAGACGGTTGCCGCGAAGGTCCCGCAGGGTCTGGTCGGGCACGTCAAGCAGATCGAAGCCGTCGAACCGGACCGAGCCCGTGACTTCGGCGGAATGTTTCGACAACAGCCCCATGATGGCAAGCGACGTCACGCTCTTGCCGCAACCGGATTCACCGACGAGGCCGAGCGTCGCGCCGTTGGCGACGCTGAGATCGACGCTATCGACCGCGTGTGTCGAGCGCCCGTCGTCGCCGTGAAAGATGACCCGCAAACCCTCGATCTCGATCAGCGGGGCCGCGGTCATTTCTGGCCTGCGATCGCGGCTTCAATGCCGGCATCGATGGTCTCGCGGTCGGTGATGCCGGCCGGATTCTTGCGGCTCGGCAGGTATTTCCGGAAAGGGACCCAGCGCTCGCGGCTGACCTGTTCGAGGCGCGCGAGTTCGGCCAAAGGATCGGCATGGTCATCGACGCGCAGGTCGAGCGCCGACCATTCCTCTTCGTCGTGGATCAACAATGCGGCCGATTGCCTGCCGCGCTTGTCGCCGCCGGCGGCTTCGCCCGAAAACATCGCCGCGATCAGGCGTTGCGGGAAGGGCAGCTTTTCGTTGGCCATGTAGGTTTTGGCGGTGTCGTCCAGCACGCCGGCACCGGCCAGCATGTTGCCGGCAATGGAAAACCCGTCGCCCTCGATGTGTCCGCACCAGTCGACGCATTCGCAGCCCGGTGTGGGAAGCGATGCGTCCGGCGGCATCCATGATGTGAAGCTGCCGGCTTGCGTGGCCGCTATCGCCTGCAATCAGGCTCTCGACGATATCGCGCGGGTGGCGTCCCTCGCGCAACAGCTTCAAACCGTCGATGCCATAATAAGGATTGACCAGCGCCTGCGTTGCGATGCCGCCAATGCCGGCGGCGATGTAGGGCACCCGGGCGCCGACCGCAAAAAACCGTGTCGCCACCGCGATCCCGAATTGGCCGGTGGCGCGGTCACGGGCGATGATCGACCAGGTCATCTCAACCCTTTCACGTCTGGCCCTTACCGTCCGGCCGCGTAGCCCTGCATGCCGCGGGGATTGGCGGCGGCGCGGCGGCGGCGGCCGAGTTTCGAGGCCGCAGTGAGGCGGCCCTCCGACCAGTCGGGGCCGATTTCGACGATGTGGCCGCGGCTCTTCAAGTTATCGACGGTCGCTTTGGACACGCGGTTCTCAACCACCAGCACGCCGGGGCGCGCGGTGCGCGGCCAGAACGAGATCGGGAAATGCTCCGAATGCCAGGCCGGCGCGTCGATCGCTTCCTGCAGGTTCATTTTCGCGTGGACATGCCGCAGGAAGAATTGCGTGGTCCATTGATCCTGCTGGTCGCCGCCGGGCGAACCCCAGGCCAGGTATGGCTCGCCATCGCGCAGCGCCATGGTCGGGCTGAGCGTGGTGCGTGGGCGCTTTCCCGGTGCCAGGGACGCCGGGTGATTTTCCTCAAGCCAGAACGTCTGCGCGCGGCTGCCAAGGCAAAAGCCGAGTTCCGGAATCACCGGTGAGGATTGCAACCAGCCGCCGGACGGCGTCGCCGAGATCATATTGCCGGCCTGGTCGATGATGTCGAAATGCACGGTGTCGCCGCGCACTTCGCCGAAGCGGCCGACGGTTGGCTCGCCGGCGCCCATGGCACCGACCGCCTCGCGATGACCTTCCTGGCGGCGCAGTTTTACCACCGAGCCGAAGCCTTCGACGGAGCCGGGAATAAAATCGAGCGAGGCCGTCTCGGAGATCAGCTTGCGGCGCGCGTCGTTGTAGGCGTCCGACAACAGGGTCGCGATCGGGATCTCGCTGAACTTCGGATCGCCGTAGAATTTCTCGCGGTCGGCAAAGGCGAGCTTGGCGCATTCGGTCTGCAGATGGATGAACTCGGGGCCTGCGGGATCGAGTCCGTCGAGTTCGAATCCCTTCAACAGCGCAAGCTGCTGCAGCATCACCGGACCCTGGCTCCAGACCCCGGCCTTGCAGACGGTGTAGCGGCCGTAGTCATACGTCAGCGGTGCTTCGATCGTGGGCTGCCAGCGCGCCATGTCGTCGGCGGTCAGCACGCCGCGATGCGGCGAGCCGGAGACGTCCATGACCTCCTGGGTGCGGCAGAAATTCCCGATCGCCTCGGCGACGAAGCCATGCGACCACGCCTTGCGCGCCGCCTCGATCTGCGCGACGCGGTCGGCGCCGGCGCTTTCGGCCTCTTGCAGGATGCGGGCATAGGTTTCGGAAAGCGTCTTGTTGGTAAAGAGCGTACCGGGCTTCGGCACTTCGTCGTTCGGCAGATAGACCGCAGCCGACGTCTTCCAGTATTTGCGGAACATCTGCTCGACGGTCTTGATGGTTGCCGAGGCGCGCTCGACCAGCGGGTAGCCGTCGCGGGCGTAGGCGATGGCCGGCTCGAGCACGTCGCGCAGCCGCAGCGTGCCGAAGTCGCGCAGCAACAGCATCCAGGTTTCGAACGTGCCGGGGACACAGGCGGCCAACAGGCCGGTGCCCGGCACCATTTCCAGGCCTTCGCTGCGGTAATGCGCAATGGTTGCCCCCGAAGGGGCAGGGCCCTGGCCGCAAATCACCTCGGTGCGGCCGCGCTTTACGTCATGCACGATGACAGGCACATCGCCGCCGGGGCCGTTCAGGTGCGGTTCCACCACTTGCAGCGTAAACGCGGTGGCGGCACCGGCGTCGAAGGCATTGCCGCCTTTCTCCAGGATGCTCATCCCGACCGCCGACGCGATCCAGTGGGTCGAGGTGACGACACCGAAAGTGCCTTCGATTTCCGGCCGGGTGGTGAACGGATCGGGATTGATCTTGCTCATTGGATTCCATCGTTTCGCTGGTGCCGCAAGGCGGGAGCACTTGACCACAGCCGGGGCTGCCTGCCAACCGGCACCGGACCCCGCGCTGCTCGCATCTCTGTGATCAAGCGGGCAGCGGTAGCGTCGGCAGGATTGTTCACGGCATGGCAAGCCACGCCGTCGATCAGGGCGGGCGCTTTCCTGCGGCATAGATCGAACACCAGCGGGCAGCGCGGGTTGAAGGCGCAGCCCGGCGGCGGGTCGATCGGGTTGGGGATTTCACCCTTCACGGGGATGCGCTGGCGGCCGGACATCGCCAGATCCGGCACCGCGCCCAGCAGCATCCTGGTGTAGGGCATCCGTGGATTGTCGAACAATTCGCGGGCCGGCGCGATCTCGACGATGCGGCCGAGATACATCACGCCGATGCGGTTCGCCATATGACGGACCACGGCGAGGTTATGGCTGATGAAGAGATAGGTGAGGCCGAACTTGTCCTGCAGGTCACGCATCAAATTCAGGATTTGCGCCTGCACGGACACATCGAGCGCGGAGGTCGGTTCGTCGCAAACGATGAACTCGGCCTCCGACGCCAGTGCCCGCGCAATCGCGATGCGCTGGCGCTGCCCGCCGGAAAACTCATGTGGGTACTTCATTCCGTCATCGGCGTGCAGGCCGACCAGATTTAGGAGTTCGCCGACCCGCGCCTGAATGTTGCGCTCACCCTGGATCAGGTCGAAGGCGCGAATCGGCTCGGCGACGATGGCATCGACCCGCAGCCGCGGATTGAGGCTGGCATAGGGATCCTGGAAGATCATCTGGATGCGGCGGCGCAGTTGCTGGCGCGCCTGCAACTGCCTGGTGTCGCTCATCGAGACACCGTCGATCACCACTTCGCCGGAGGTCGGCGGCAACAGCCCGACGACCATCCGCGCAACGGTGGTCTTGCCCGAACCGGACTCGCCGACCAGCGCGAAGGTCTCGCCTTTGGCGATGTCGAAGGTGACGCCGTCGACGGCCTTGAGAAATTCGAGATGGCCGCCTTCGATCACCCGGTTGAGCCATGGCTTTGAGACGTCGAAGACGCGGCGCAGGTTTTTGACGTTGATAAAAGGCGGGGAGGTCATGCCGCGGTCTCCGCGGCGGCATCGTAGAGATGGCAGGCAACGGCCTGCGCGCCCTGCCGGATCGGCTCCGGCCGTTCGATCCGGCAGCGGTCGAAAACAAATGCACAGCGCGGATTGAAGGCGCAGCCGGCCGGAATGGCTGACAGCCGCGGCATCGAGCCCGGGATCTGCATGAGCCGTCGGGCCTCGCTGGCGAGCGTCGGGATGGCGCCCATCAGCCCCTTGGCATAGGGATGCAGCGGATGCTGCACCACATCCTGCACCGGGCCGATCTCGGCGATGCGTCCGGAGTACATCACCGCGACCCGGTCGGAGGTCTCGGCAATCACCCCCATATCGTGCGTCACCAGCATCACGGCGGTGCCGTGGTCGCGCCCGAGCCGCTTGATCAGGGTGATGATCTGCGCCTGCACCGATACGTCGAGGGCGGTGGTCGGCTCGTCGGCGATGATCAGTTCGGGTTCAGCGCAGATGGCGAGCGCAATCACGACACGCTGGCGCATGCCGCCGGAGAATTCGTGCGGATAGGCGTCGATGCGCTTGTCCGGCGCGGGAATGCCGACTTCGGCCAAAAGATCGATGGCCCGTTTGCGCGCCGCCGATTCCGAGAGGTTGAGATGGGTGCGGATGGTCTCGACCAGTTGATCGCCGATACGGTATAGCGGATTGAGGCTGGTCAGCGGATCCTGGAAGATCATGCCGATGCGTTTTCCGCGCAGCCGGCGCATTTCTTCCTGCGGCAGATTGTCGATCCGCATGCCCGACAGATAGATCTCGCCGCCGGCGATGCGGCCGGGAGGATCGATCAGGCCAATCACCGCAAGCCCGGTGACGGATTTTCCGGCGCCGGATTCGCCGACCACGCCCAGCACCTCGCCCTTGGCGATGTCGAAGGATATCCCGTCGATGGCGCGAAGAACGCTGCGGCGGGTGACGAACTCCACCTGAAGGTTACGCACGGAGAGAACGGGCTCGGTCATGCGGTCAGCGCAGCTTCGGATTGAGCGCGTCGCGCAGCCAGTCGCCGAGCAGGTTGATCGACAGGATCAGCGCCGCCAGCGCGAAGCCCGGGAAGGCGACGATCCACCATTCGCCGGAAAACAGGTAGTTGTTGCCGATCCGGATCAGGGTGCCGAGCGAGGGCATGGTGTCGGGCATGCCGGAGCCGAGGAACGACAATGTCGCTTCGGTGATGATGGCCAGTGCAAGATTGATGGTGGCGATCACCAGGATCGGGCCCATGGTGTTGGGCAGCACATGGCGCAGCATGATGACGGGTGCGGGCAGCCCGATCAGTTGTGCGGCGGCGACATAATCCTTGTTCTTCTCGACCATGACCGAGCCGCGCACGGTACGGGCATATTGCACCCAGAAACTCAGGCCGATCGCAAACACCAGCACCGCCAGCGTGCTCATGGCGTCGAGCCGGTTGCCGAAGATCGATTTGACGACGCCGTTGATGAGCAGCGCGATCAGAATGGCGGGGAAGGTGAGCTGGACATCGGCGATGCGCATGATCAGTCCATCGACGGCGCCACCGACATAACCGGCAATCAGCCCCAGCATGATGCCGAGCGTGCCGGCGAACAACACGCCAAGCACGCCGACCGTGAGCGAAATTCGCAAGCCGTAGAGAATGGCGGAAAAGACGTCGCGGCCCTGTTCGTCGGTGCCAAGCAGGAACGGGGTCTGGCCGTCGGCGGTCCACAGCGGTGCGATACGCGAATTCATCAGCTCAAGCTGCGAGGGGTCGAACGGATTCTGCACCGCAAGCAATGGTGCAAAGATCGCCAGCAGGAAAAACAGGGCGGTGACGACGGCTGCGACCATGGTCAGCCGGGAGCGGCGGAAAGAATAAAAGATGTCGCTCTCAAGCGAGCGCCTGAACCAGCCCGGCGAGGCGTGCGCACCTCTGGTGCGGGTTTCGGTCGTGTGCGGAACGAGAGCTTCGGTCATGCCAATCTCGCGTTCAGGCCGGACGACTGATGGTCGAGCGCAGCCGCGGATCGACCACGGTATAGAGAATATCGACAATCAGATTGATGGTGACGAAGATCAGCGACACCACCAAAAGGTAGGCCGCCATGATCGGAATATCGACGTTTTGCACCGCCTGTACGAACAGCAATCCCATGCCCGGCCACTGAAATACGGTTTCGGTGATGATCGCAAATGCAATAACCGAGCCAAATTGCAGGCCAGCCACGGTAATGACCGGCACCAGCGTGTTCTTCAGCGCGTGGCCGAAATGGATCGCCCGTGTCGTCAACCCACGCGCCCGTGCAAAGCGGATGTAATCGGTGCGCAGGACCTCGAGCATTTCAGCCCGCACCAGCCGCATGATCAACGTCATCTGGAACAGGCCGAGCGTAATCGCCGGCATGATCAGCGCCTTGAGGCCCGAGGCCGTCAGAAGGCCGGTGGTCCACCAGCCGATATGCACGACTTCGCCGCGGCCGAACGATGGCAGCCAGCCCAACGTCACCGAGAACAGGTAGATCAGGAGAATGCCGATCAGGAAGGTCGGCAACGAAATGCCGATCAGCGACACCGCCTGGAATATCTTGGCGAGAAACGAGTCCCGCCGCAGTGCCGAATAGACCCCCATCAGGATGCCGAACACCATCGCGAGAATCGTCGCGCAGGTGGCCAACTCCAGCGTGGCCGGCATCCGTTCCTTCAGCAGGCTCGCGACCGGCTGGCGAAACTGGTAGGAGACGCCAAATTTGAACTGCGCCGCGTTGATGAAATAATGCGCGAACTGCACGGGAAAGGGATCGTCAAGGCCGAGCGAATGGCGGATCTCGGCGCGTTCGGCTGCCGAGGTATCGATCGCGACGATCTGGTTGACCGGGTCGCCCGCGAAACGGAACATCGAGAACGAGATGATCCCGACCGCGATCATGACGCCAATGGCTTGAATGGCCCGGCGAAGAGTGAAAGCGAGCATGTGATCCTTTCACTTCTTTTTACGATGTGGCGCGCATCATCGCGAACCCCAAAACCAAAAGTCCCGGGAGCGCGAAGCTACCGGGACCTTTAAATCGAAGCTGCCTATTCCTGTTTCGTTGCCCAGTAGAGCAGGACCGCATTGTCCGCACGCTGGGTCAATTTCACCTTCTTCGATACGCCCCACGCCAGCGCCTGCTGGTGCAACGGGATATATGCGAAATCCTTGTTGGCGATTTCGAACGCCTGCTTGATCAGCAAATCGCGTTTGGTTTGATCGGTCTCCAGCAGCACTTTGTCGGCAAGGGCGTCGAATTCCTTGTTGCAGTAGCCGCCGAGATTGGCCTCGCCGCGCGAAGATTTCGGATCGTCGCGGCAACCCATGATGTCATTCATGACATTCTGGGAATCGAGGGTGGCTGGCGTCCAGCCCAAAAGGTAGAACGAGGTCTGATAACCGCCGGGCTTCAGCACTTTGGCGAAGTATTGCTGCTTTGGCTGGGCCAGCAAGTCGATCTTGACGCCGACCCGCGCCAGCATGCCGACCACCGCCTGGCAGATCGCGGCATCGTTGACGTAGCGGTCGTTGGGGCAATCCATCGTGACTTCAAACCCGTCCGGGTAACCCGCCTCGGTCAGAAGTTTCTTGGCGGCTTCGGGATCGAATTTCGGTCGCGTAAAATCCTTTGAAAGCGCGAAAAGCTGTGGCGCGATCATCAGCGCCGACGGCGTCGAGAGGCCGCGCATGACGCGCGTCTTGATCAGATCGATGTCGATCGCCTTGTAAAAGGCTTCGCGGACGCGGACGTCCTTGAAGGGATTCTTGCCCTTGACGTTCGAATACAGCAATTCATCGCGGACCTGGTCCATACCGAGAAAGATGGTCCGTAATTCCGGTCCGGCCAGAACCTCGGCATTCCCGCTTGAATTCACCCGCGCGATATCCTGGATCGGAACCGGTTCGATGACGTCGACCTCGCCCGACAGCAAGGCCGCCACCCGGGTCGCATCCGAACCGATCGGCGTGAAGATAATTTCCTTGAGATTATGTTCGGGCTTGCGCCACCAGCCCGGGTAAGCCTTGAACACGGTTTTCACGCCGGGCTGATGGCTCTCGATGGTGAAGGGGCCGGTGCCATTTTCGTGGAGCGAAGCAAAGCTCGGCGTCGTTGCCGAGGCCGGCGTCGGCGCTACCGCGTTGTTCTCCTCGCACCACTTCTTGTCCATGATGTACCAGCCATCCCACTGCGAAATGAGAATGGGGTTGGGCGAGGAGAGCACCACGTCGACCGTGTAGTCGTCGATCTTGACGAACTTGGCGTCGGTCGGAACGACGGTCGTGAAGTTGGAGCCCTTGGCCCGCACGCGATCGGCGGAAAAGATCACGTCGTCGGCGGTGAAGGGATCGCCGTTGTGGAATTTGACATTCTTGCGCAGATGGAAGCGCCAGCGGGTGGGCTCCGGCGTCTCCCAGCTTTCGGCGAGCGCCGGAATGATCTTCAGTTCCCGGTCGCGGGTCACCAGGCCTTCATAAACGTGGGCGTGATGCGCGATGGTGGTGGTTTCCCGGAGCGTATAGGGGTCGAGCGATTTGAGGTCGCCCTGGTTGGCGTAGCGCAGGGTCTGGGCCGATGCGGGAGCAAACGCAAAAGCGGCAATTGAGATGGTGGCCGCTGCAAGCAAGGTCTGACGTACCGACATTTGTTCACGTTCTCCGCTGTGGCGCGTTGTTATTTCTGCACTATCGCAGGCTTTGGCCGATCCATGTTGCCAGAGTTTGGCCGCCGCGCAAGCGCGATTTCCGTAGGGGGTTGAACCGGTTTGCGCCACGATACCGCAATGATTAACTTTCGGCAGGGCAGCGCGAGCAGCCTTGCAACGTTCAACGGGAGCGCCCGCATGGCGGAACTCAAGGCCGACGTTCTCGTATTGGGCGCCGGCATGGTCGGTGTCGGCGCGGCCCTGCATCTGCAGAAGCGGGGCCGCGAGGTGATCCTGGTCGACCGGCACGAACTCGCCGGGGAAGAAACCAGTTTCGGCAATGCCGGGATCATCGAATGCGCGTCGGTCTTTCCTTACATGTTTCCCCGGGATTTCGGCCAGATCCTGCAATATGCGATCAACCGCGCGCCGCAGGTGCGCTACCGGTTCTCCGATCTGCCGGAATTTCTGCCATGGCTGGTGCGTTACTATCTGGCGTCTTCACCGGAGCGTGCGTTGCACAGCGCGAAGGCCGAATTGCCGTTGATCCGCCGCAGCCTGATCGAACATGAAGCGCTGATTGCGGAGGCGCAGGTGCCGGAACTGTTGCAGCGCAACGGGTGGATCAAGCTGTTTCGCTCCGATGCGACGCTTGCAAATGCGGTGCGGGATTTCGAAAAGGCAAAGGCTTATGGCGTCGAAGGCGAGGTGCTTGACGGCAAGGCGATCGCGGCGCGCGAACCCAACCTGAGCGGAGATTTCGCCGGCGCGGTTTATCTGCCCACGCCCGGCTTCGTGCCCGATCCCGGCGGATTGGCCAAAGCCTATGCGGGGCTGTTCAAGCGCAAGGGCGGCCGGTCTTGGGTCGGCGATGCCAGGACGCTCGAACAGGATCCGGGCGGATGGCGCATCACCGGGCCGGAGGGGGCGGCGACCGCGCGCGAAGTCGTGGTGGCGCTGGGACCCTGGTCCGACCAGGTGTTCGGTCCGCTCGGCTATTCCATCCCGCTTGGCATCAAGCGCGGCTATCATCTGCATCTGGCGCCGCGCGGCAACGCCATGCTGCATCACCCGGTTCTCGATACCGATCTGGGCTATCTGCTGGCGCCGATGAATCGCGGCATTCGTCTTACGACGGGGGTGGAGTTCGCGCGCCGCGATGCGCCGCCGACGCCAGTCCAGCTTGAGCGCGCGTTGCCGCGTGCGCATGCGCTGTTTCCGCTGGGCGAGGCGCTCGATGCCAAACCCTGGATGGGCGCGCGGCCGTGCCTGCCCGATATGCTGCCGGTGATCGGCAGGGCGCCGCGCCATGCCGGGCTGTGGTTCGATTTCGGACACCAGCACCATGGCCTGACGCTGGGTCCCGCTACGGGGCGTCTGCTTGCGGAAATGATGACCGGCGAGACCCCGTTCGCCGATCCCGGCCCCTTTGCCGTCGAGCGCTTCGGTTGACCATTGGTGCCGGATGGATTTCCCGATACTGTAACGGGCCGTAATGCCATAGGAGCGGAAATGAAGGTAAACATCGAAATAGATTGCTCGCCGCTCGAAGCCCGGCAATTTTTCGGCCTGCCCGATGTGCAGCCGATGCAGACGGCGGTGATGGACAGGCTGCAGCAGCAGATGATGGCCAACATCGAAAAGGTCTCGCCGGAAGCGCTGATGCAGAGCTGGTTCACGTTCGATCCGAAACTCGCCGAGCGGTTTTCCGACATGTTCGTGTCGATGGCGGGATTGGGCGGCACCGGCACCAAGGCCAATAAGTAATGACGGCGATGGATGATGCGCCGCCGGCCGGCCGGCTTCGCCCACCCGGCCTTGGCCTGCTGCTGGCCGAGGTGAGGGGGATATTCGAATTCAACGCCAGCCTGTTGCTGTCGCCGCTCCTGATGCGTGCGCCGCATGGCGATGGACATCCGGTGCTGGTGTTGCCGGGGTTTCTCGCCAGCGATCTGTCGACGGCGCCGATGCGCCGATATCTCAGAGAGCTCGGATACGACGCCTATGCGTGGAAGATGGGCCGCAATACCGGCGGCGTCACGCGCATGCGGAACGTATTGCGCGACCGGCTCGCCGACATTCACGCCAGCGCCGGCCGCAAGGTCAGCATTGTCGGATGGAGCCTCGGCGGCATCTATGCGCGCGATCTGGCGCTGCAGGCGCCGGACATGGTGCGTTATGTCGTGACGCTCGGAAGTCCATTTGCCAACGACGTGCGGGCCACCAATGCCACCGGACTTTACGAGGCGCTGTCAGGCGAAGCGGTCGAGGACAGGTCGGAGCTTCGGGCGGCGATTTCGGGCGATTTGCCGGTGCCGACCAGTTCGATCTATTCGCGCACCGATGGCGTCGTGAACTGGCAAACCTGCCTGTTGCGCCCTTCCGATACCGCTGAAAACATCGAGGTCCACCTGGCCAGCCATATCGGCCTCGGTGTCAACGCGGCCGCTCTGTGGGCGCTGGCGGATCGTTTGGCCCAAGCCGAGGGTGAATTCAGCCCTTTTGACCGGTCAGGACCCTTTGCCATTGCATATGGGCCTGCGGAAAATGCACAATCCTAGGTCCAGACGCCAGAAGCGCCGCCAAGGCGCCGCGTGAGTTGGTTTTGCGGGAGGAAAATATGAGTGGCGCCAAGAAGCTGTCCTCGATGGACGCGTCGTTTCTGTACCTGGAAACGCCTGAGATGCCGATGCATGTCGGGAGCATGGCGATCTTTCGGCTGCCCGAGGATTACAAGGGCAACTTCTTCGAGGACTTCAAGGCGATGATCGCCTCGCGGCTGCACGTCGCGCCGATCCTCAAGGCGCGGCTCGAAAAAGCGCCGCTCGACATCGACCATCCCTCCTGGGTCGAGGACGACCAGTTCGACATCGATCGCCATATCTTCCGCGGCAGCCTTCCCGCGCCGTACGACCGCGCCACGCTGGAGCGCATCGTCGGCTGGATGCACGCCAAGCTTCTCAACCGCGCCCGTCCGCTGTGGGAGTTCTATGTCTTCGAAGGCATGAAGGACAACGAGATCGGGCTTTATTCCAAGATGCATCACGCCTGCATCGACGGCGGCGCCGGTGCGGCGCTGACCAACATGATCTACGACGTGACACCGGTGCCGAGGCAGGTCGAGCCGCCGACGGCGCGGGCCAAGGTCGGCAACGAGCCGCGCGATATCGCCGCCAATCTGATCGATTCCTATCAGCAGCTCTGGCGCCAGCCCTTCGACGGCAAGGCCGCCAAGGGCATCGACCTGCCGCGCTCGGGAAAAAGCGATCTCGGCTCGATCCTGTTCGACAACGCCATGTTCCAGATCGAGAACGCGGTGAAATTCGTCGGCAGCGTTCCTGCCATGCTCAAGAGCGTCTCCGAGGTGGTTGGAAAGATTTCCGATCCGAAATCGCGCGACAGCATCGCCAGCATGGTGTCGCCCTCGACGATCCTGAACAAATCGATCTCGTCGGAACGCAGCTTTGCCGGCACGTCGATTTCATTGTCGCAGGCCAAGGCAGTCGCCAAGCAATCCGGCGGCAAGCTCAACGACGTGGTGCTGGCGGTCTCGTCCGGCGTGGTCCGGCGCTATCTGCTGGAGCGCGGCGCGCTGCCGGCAAAATCGATGACCGCCGCGGTGCCGATCTCGCTGCGCGAAGAGGGCAACACCGACGCCAATAACCAGGTGTTCGGCATGATCTGTTCGATTGCCACCAACATCGAGGATCCCAAGGCGCGGCTGGAAGCGATTATCGCGCAATCCACCAAGTCCAAGGAAATGTCGCATCCGTTGCGGGCGCTGATGCCGCAGGTATCCAACTTATCCATGCTGGGCGCGCCGATCCTGATCCAGGTATTGGCGTTGTTGTACAGCCGCTCGAGCCTGTCGGACGTGCTGCCGCCGGCAGCGAACATCACGGTGTCCAACGTGCCCGGACCGCGCCAGACGCTGTATGCGGCAGGCGCCGAATTGCTGCATATCTTCCCGGTGTCGATCTCGACGCACGGGTTGGCGCTCAACATCACGGTGCAGAGCTACCGCGACCAGCTCGATTTCGGCTTCATCGCCGGTGCCAACATCATCCCCCACGTGCAGGTGCTGTGCGACATGCTGCCGGAAGAATTTGCAACCCTTGAAGCGGCGTTCGCGCCGCCGCAATCCGGCGCGCAAAGTGCGGCGAGCTGAACCGATGGCCGCGTTGATCGAGATGCCGCCGCTGCAGTTTGCCCAGACCAACGGCATTCGCATGGGTTATTACGAAGCCGGACCGAAGACCGACGCCCCGCCGGTGATCCTGTGCCACGGCTGGCCGGAGATCGCGTTTTCGTGGCGACACCAGATCAAGGCGTTGAGCGAGGCCGGCATCCGGGTGATCGCGCCGGATCAGCGCGGCTATGGCGCCACCGACCGGCCCGAGCCGGTCGAAGCTTACGACATCGAGCATCTGACCGGCGATCTCGTCGGGCTGCTCGACCATCTCAAGATCGACAAGGCGATCTTCGTCGGTCACGACTGGGGCGGCTTTATCATCTGGCAAATGCCGCTGCGGCACATCGATCGCGTCGCCGGCGTGGTCGGCATCAACACCCCGCACATGCCGCGCGCGCCGTCAGACCCGATCGAACTGCTGCGCCAGCGCTTCGGCGACCAGATGTATATCGTGCAGTTCCAGAATCCCGCGCGCGAGCCTGACAAAATCTTCGGCAGCCGGGTCGAGCAGACGTTCGATGCCTTTATGCGGAAACCGGTGCCGCAAACCGACGCTGCGCCGGCAGGGCCGGCTACCGCCGGCGTCGGCGCTTCGCCAAAGCTTAATCTCGCATTTCCACAAATGATCGCCGCTTACGACGCCAAATTCGATTCACGGACGCCGATCCTGTCGCCCGAGGAAAAGAAGGTGTTCGTCGACACCTTCACCAAATCGGGCTTCACCGGCGGTATCAACTGGTATCGCAACATGTCGCGCAACTGGCAGCGTTCGGCCGATATCGACCATACGGTGCGGGTGCCGGCGCTGATGATCATGGCCGAAAACGACCGGGTATTGCCGCCCTCGGCGGCCGACGGCATGGAGAAAATCATTCCCGATCTCGAGAAATACCTGGTCCGCGGCAGCGGCCATTGGACGCAGCAGGAAAAGCCCGATGAGGTCAGCGCCAAACTGATCGAATGGCGTAGAAAGCGGTTCGGCTGAGGTGAACCCCCGGTCGTCATCCTGAAGTGCGAGCCGCCTCGGCGAGCCTCGAAGGATGGATGCGATAAAGGTGCCTGCGGTACACCCTTCGAGGCGCGCAAGAGCGCGCACCTCAGGATGACGGCGGGTTGTTTGGTAAAAATACAGGAAGACAATTCACGATGGCGCCCACCAACAAACTAAGCCCGATCCCGCGTCCGCCGACCAAGCCGGTGGTCGGCAACATGCTGTCGCTGGATTCGAGCGCGCCGGTGCAAAATCTGGCGCGGCTGGCCAAGCAGTTGGGACCGATCTACTGGCTCGACATGATGGGCGCGCCGCTCGTGATCGTCTCCGGCCATGATCTGGTCGAGGAACTCAGCGACGAGAAGCGTTTCGACAAGGCGGTGCGTGGGCCGCTACGCCGGGTGCGCGCGGTCGCCGGCGACGGCCTGTTCACCGCCGACACCACGGAACCGAACTGGAGCAAGGCGCACAACATCCTGATGCAGCCGTTCGGCAATCGCGCCATGCAGTCCTACCACCCGAGCATGGTCGATATCGCCGAACAGCTCGTCAAGAAGTGGGAGCGGTTGAACGGCGACGAGGAAATCGACGTCGTTCACGACATGACCGCGCTGACGCTCGACACCATCGGGCTCTGTGGCTTCGACTATCGTTTCAATTCGTTTTACCGGCGCGATTATCATCCCTTCGTCGAATCGCTGGTGCGCTCGCTCGAGACCATCATGATGATCCGCGGCCTGCCGATGGAAAATCTCTGGATGCAGAAACGCCGGCGCGATCTCGCCGGCGACGTCGCCTTCATGAACAAGATGGTCGACGAGATCGTCGCCGAGCGCCGCAAGAATGCCGAAGCCGCCGAGGACAAGAAAGACATGCTCGGCGCCATGATGACCGGCGTCGACCGCGCCACCGGCGAACAGCTCGACGACGTCAACATCCGCTACCAGATCAACACCTTCCTGATCGCGGGGCACGAGACCACCAGCGGCCTGTTGTCATGCACGATCTATGCGCTGCTCAAGCACCCCGATGTGCTCAAGAAGGCCTATGAGGAAGTCGACCGGGTGCTCGGACCCGATATTGAGGCGAAGCCGACCTACCAGCAGGTTACGCAACTCACCTACATCACGCAGATTCTGAAAGAAGCGCTGCGGTTGTGGCCGCCGGCGCCGGCCTACGGCATCGCGCCGCTGCAGGACGAGACCATCGGCGGAAAATACAAGCTCAGGAAAAATACCTTCATCACGGTATTGGTGATGGCGCTGCACCGCGATCCCTCGGTGTGGGGACCGAACCCGGATGCGTTCGATCCGGAAAATTTCTCGCGCGAAGCGGAGGCCGCACGTCCCGTCAATGCCTGGAAGCCGTTCGGCAACGGCCAGCGTGCCTGCATCGGCCGCGGCTTTGCCATGCACGAGGCCGCGCTTGCGATCGGGATGATCCTGCAGCGCTTCAAGCTGATCGACGTCAACCGGTACCAGATGGTCCTGAAGGAGACGCTGACGATCAAGCCTGACGGCTTCAAGATCAAGGTGCGGGCGCGCATCGACAAGGATCGCGGCGCTTATGCGGGGCGGACCACGACCACGCCGGCGGTATCGACCGCTTCGGCGCCGCGGGCGCGGACCCGGTCGGGGCACAACACGCCGCTGCTGGTGCTCTATGGGTCGAACCTCGGCACCGCCGAAGAACTCGCAACCCGCGTGGCGGATCTGGCCGAGGTCAATGGCTTTGTCACCAGGCTCGCACCGCTCGATGATTTCGCCGGCAAGCTGCCGGAGCAGGGCGGCGTGCTGATTTTCTGCGCGTCGTATAACGGCGTTGCGCCCGACAACGCCACGCAATTCGTCAAATGGCTCCGCGGCGAGATGCCGAAGGATGCGCTCGCCAAGGTCCGCTACACGTTGTTCGGCTGCGGCAACAGCGACTGGGCCGCGACCTATCAGTCGATCCCGCGCCTGATCGACGAGCAACTGGCGGCGCATGGCGCGGTCAGCGTCTACGCGCGCGGCGAGGGCGATGCCCGCAGCGATCTCGACGGTCAGTTCGAGAGCTGGTTCGCCAAGGCAGCACCCCAGGCTGTGAAGGAGTTTGGCGTCGATTCGAGCTTCAGCCGCAGCGCCGACGACGAGCCGCTCTACAAGGTCGAGCCGTTGGCCCCGTCATCGGTCAATGCGATCGTCGCGCTTGGCGGCGCAGCCCCGATGCAGGTCCTGGTCAACACCGAGTTGCAGAACAAGGCCGGCGCCAATGCTTCCGACCGGTCGACCCGGCATATCGAGGTGCAATTGCCCGCGGGCACGAGCTACCGGGTCGGCGACCACCTCAGCGTGGTGCCGCGCAACGATCCGGCGCTGGTGGATTCGGTGGCGCGCCGCTTCGGGTTTCTGCCGGCCGACCAGATCCGGTTGCAGGTCGCCGAGGGCCGCCGCGCGCAATTGCCGGTCGGCGACGCTGTGTCGATCGGGCGGTTGCTGACCGATTTTGTCGAACTGCAGCAGGTCGCGACCCGCAAGCAAATCCAGATCATGTCGGAGAATACCCGCTGCCCCGTGACCAAGCCGAAGCTGCTGGCTTTTATCGGCGACGATGCTGCTTCCACCGAACGCTATCGTGCGGAGATCCTCAACAAGCGCAAATCGGTGTTCGATCTCCTGGAAGAGCATCCGGCCTGCGAATTGCCGTTCCACGCTTACCTCGAAATGCTCTCGCTACTGGCGCCACGCTACTACTCGATCTCGTCGTCGCCCTCGGGTGATGCCTCGCGTTGCAGCGTCACCGTCGGGGTGGTGGAAGCACCCGCGAGTTCGGGGCGTGGCATCTACAAGGGCATTTGCTCGAACTACCTTGCCGGCCGCCGCATCGGCGAGACCATCCACGCCACCATTCGCGAGACCAAGGCCGGCTTCCGGCTGCCGGACAACGCATCCGTGCCGATCATCATGGTCGGTCCCGGCACGGGTTTGGCGCCATTTCGCGGCTTCCTGCAGGAGCGCGCCGCGCTGAAGGCGAAAGGTGCGACGTTGGGCCCGGCGATGCTGTTCTTTGGCTGCCGCCACCCCGAACAGGACTATCTCTATGCCGACGAACTGAAAGCCTTTGCCGCTGATGGAATCACCGAACTGCACACCGCGTTCTCGCGCAGCGAAGGTCCCAAGACCTATGTGCAGAATCTGGTCGCAGCGCAAAAGGAGCGCGTCTGGAGCCTGATCGAGCAGGGCGCGATCATTTACGTTTGCGGCGACGGCGGCAAGATGGAGCCGGACGTCAAGGCAGCGCTGGTTGCGATCTACCGTGAACGCAAGGGAGCGGATGCGGAAACAGCACAGCGCTGGATCGACGATCTCGGCACCAGGAACCGCTACGTGCTGGACGTCTGGGCGGGCGGCTAGGATCGCTTCGCCGCTCCCGCTTGCTACGCCGCCTTCGCGCTTGCCTCATGCGCAAACTTGTCGATGGCGTCGATGATCTGCGGCCACATCCGGATCGGCAGCGCGTGGCCCATGCCCTCGATCATCAGCAACTTCGCGCCGGGGATTGAGGCGGCAGTATCCTTGCCGCCCTCGGGGCGCGCCAGCGGATCGATGGTGCCGTGAATCACCAGCGTCGGCGCCTTGACCGACGCAAGCCGCTCCTTGCGGCTGCCGGAGGCGAGGATCGCGCGGAGCTGGCGTCCGGTGCCGGCCGGATTGAGGCCACGCTCGAAGTTGCGTTCGGCGCGCGAGCGGTCGAGCGCTTCGTCCTCGGGAAAGCTGCCGCCGCGCAGTACCTTCCAGGTCTGCGCGTGGCGCTCGAAATATTCTTCCTTGCTGGCCGGTGGCGGCGCCATCAGGACCGCCATCGCCTCGCGGGTCGGCTGCGGTGTTTTCGGATTGCCCGTGCTCGACATGATCGAGATCAGCGAGCGCACCCGCTCCGGAAACGAGATCGCGATTTCCTGGGCGATCATGCCGCCCATCGACATGCCCACCAGGTGCGCCGATCTGATGCCCAGCGCATCGAGCAAGCCGGTGGCGTCCTTTGCCATGTCGAGAAGCGTGTAGGGGGCGGCGATCGGGATATTCAGGATCCGCAGCTTGAGCAGTTCGAGCGCGCCCAGGCGCTTGCCGCCGGAAAATTTGGTGGACTTGCCGATGTCGCGGTTGTCGAAGCGGATCACGCGGAAACCGCGTGCCGCCATCTGCCGGCAGAAATCGTCGTCCCAATAGATCATCTGGCCGCCGAGCCCCATGATCAGCAACATCGGCTCGGCGCCTTGATCGCCGAAGATATCGTAGCAAATGTCGATGCCGTTGGCGCGGGCCAGCTGGGCCGGCTGATGGGCTGATGCGTTCACCTTGCTAGTTCCCTCTGGTGGTATTGAGATGATGACTCTATGACATGGTTTTTCGCGCCGCAGAAGGCTCCTTGAGCCTGCAAATCGGCGGCCGCGACGTTGACCGTCCGGTCGCAACAGTGTGGTATGACCGAAAACGGCGAAGCAATCGCCGTCATTCCAGGAGAGGCGCCAATGGCCGACAAGAGCAACGATCCGGTTGCGATCTGGCAGAACATGATCGGCGAGATGGAGAAGGGATTCAACTCCTTCGCCAACCAGGCGATGGCATCGCCGGAATTCTCCAAGGTCGTCAATCAGGTCGGCGGAGTCACGGCGGGCGCGCAAAAGCAGCTTGGCGACCTCATGGAAAAATACCTCGTCAGCATGAACCTGCCGAGCCGGGCGCAGATGGTCAGCATGGGCGAGCGGCTGCAATCGATCGAGGGGCAGTTGAACGAGATCAAGGCGCTGCTGCATCAGGTCCATAATAATTCCAGCGCGCCGGAGGGAGGTTATGCCGGCGCCCCCCGGCCGCCGCGCACCAAGCGGCCGCCATCCGCAGGTGGAGAGCAAAAATGAACGCATCCGCGGGCCTCGACCTGGCGTCGATCCCGGACCGGATCCAGTCCGAGGTGCAGCGCGCGATCCAGCGCAGCATCAAGGGCGTCGAATATATTTCTTCATCCGGCCCGTCGCTGGGATCGACGCCGAAGGACATATTGAGCGTGCGCGGCACGATGAATCTGTATCACTACCGGCCGGTCGCGGATGAAATCTACCGCGTGCCGATCCTGATCGTGATGGCGACCACCAACCGCGGCTACATCCTCGACATGGTGCCGGGCCAGAGCTTCATCGAGTTTCTGTTGAAGCGCGGCTACGACGTCTACATGCTGGACTGGACCGCGCCGAAGCCGGAAGAGAAAAGCCTGCGGATGGAGGACTACGTCCTCGACTTTATTCCGGATTGTATCCGCCAGGTGCAGCGCGATTCCGGCGAGACCGACGTCACGGTGATCGGCTATTGCTTCGGCGGCGTGCTGTCGCTGCTGTACGGCTCGATCTTCGCGGGCGGGCCGATGAAGAACCTGGTCTGCTTCACCACGCCGGTCGATTTCCGCGAAATGAAGCTGTTCCAGAATTTCGCGGACAGGCGCTATTTCGACGTCGACAAGTTGATCGACAGCGTCGGCAACGTGCCGCCCGAGATGATCCTGTCGTCGTTCGAGATGTTGCGCCCGGCATCGCGCGCGGCAAGCCAGGTGCAGTTGTGGGAAAACATCTGGAACGACGAATACGTCAAGTCGTACCGGATGTTCGACCGCTGGGCCACCGACACGCTGCCGCTGGCAGGCGAGTATTTCCGCACCATCACCAAGGACCTGATGTGGGAAAACAAGCTCTACAACGACACCATGTCGGTTGGCGGGCGCAAAGCGGATGTTTCCAAAATCACGGTGCCGTTCCTGCATGCGGTCGCCGAGCACGACCACATCGTGCCCTATGATGCGGCCAAGCCGCTGGTGCAAAAGATCGGCTCGACCGACAAGGAAGAGGTGATGCTGAAGGGCGGCCATGTCAGCCTGGTCGCCGGCGCCAACGCCATCAAGCGGCTGTGGCCGAAACTGGATTCCTGGCTGGGTGAGAGATCGACATGAGCGAAACACGTTCCTATCCGCGCCGCGTGATGACCGAGGGCGGCGAGATCGAGATACGCCTGATGTCGCAGGCCGACGAAGCCGCGGTGCTGGAGTTTGCGCAGAAACTCCCGGTGCATGATCTGCTGTTCCTGCCGCGCAACATCAGCGAACCGAAGGTGCTGGCCGCCTGGATCAAGGAGATCGAGCGCGGCGCCATTACCAGTCTGTTGGCCGTAAAAGCGGGCAAGGTGGTGGGATGCGGCACGCTGGTGCGCGATCCCTACTCATGGTCGCCGCATGTCGGGGAAATCCGCAACGTGGTCTCCTCGGACGTACGCGGGCAGGGGGTCGGTCGTGCGCTGTCGCAGGAAACCTTTGCCCTGGCGTTGAGTGCCGGTCTCGAAAAACTGGTGGTGCAGATGACGGTCGACCAGACCGGCGCCATCGCGATCTTCGAGGGCCTCGGCTTCAAGGCCGAAGCGCTGCTGCGCGACCATGTGAAGGACAAGTCCGGCCGCAAGCATGACATCGTCGTGCTCGGGCACAATGTGGCGCAGTTCGAGGCCCAGATGGAGGCCTATGGGCTGCCTGGAGCCGTGCAGCACTGAGCTTGTTCCTCGGGCAGAACGCTTAATCCGTCGCCAGATCACGAATTCGTGATATCGCATCGCAACATGGATGTTGCGTCGCACCATTAACCGTGCCATATACGTCTTGCCCCGGGCCAATCCGGACGGGGTGAGCCCATAGCTCAAACCTGAGGATGGAGAGACCCATGACCGACCAAACCACCATTGACACCAATCCCGTGCTCGAAACCGTCAAGCAGGCCTTCGCGCCCGTCACTGACGCGCTGAAGAACATCCAGAACATGGAAGTTCCCGAGGCGGCCCGTGAGTTCGTGAAGAAGACCGCTGGTACCGCCAAGGACCGCGCTGCCGACCTGCACGCCGGTTCCGAGAAGGTGACTGCTGCGATCGAGACCGCTGTTGCCGGTTCGGTCACCGAGGCCGCCAAGATCAGCCGCAACATCCAGGACGCGATCTATCAGGACGCCGAAGCGTTCTTCGCCGGCATCGACAGACTGGCTTCCGCCAAGTCGTTCAACGAAGCCTTCCAGATCCAGTCCGACATGGTTCGTGCGCGCGGCGAAGTGTTCATGTCGCGGGCGAAGTCCACCACCGAATATCTCGGCAAGCTCGTCGCCGACGGTGCCAAGAACGCCCAGGACAACTTCTCCAAGGTCTACAGCAAGACCGCCTGATCGCGTTTCGACAGACCGCTTAACGTTCGAAGGCCCGCTGATGCGGGCCTTCTTTTTGAAGAATAGTCTCTGCCGCGCATCCTGCGGATGCGAGCGCTGCGAGCCGAGGATGTGACGAGCAGACGGTGCGTGCATCCATCCGTCGAGGCGCGCAAGAACGCGCACCCTCCGGGACACGGCATCCCATACGCGGGATGACGTCGAGACGGACAGCACTTATGTACAAGCTCCGTCCGCGCCGAAAGCCGCCATGACCCTCCCCGCCACATTCTCGTTCGATGCTCCCGGCGATGCCGCGCGGGCGGCGGAGTTGCGGCGGGTCAAGGTGCTGGCGACGCTGGTGCTGGCGGGCACGCTGGCGGTCTTCATCACCGCCAAGGCGCTGCTGAATGTGCACCCGGTCTTCGGCTTCATCGCCGCCTTCGCGGAAGCCGCGACCATCGGCGGACTGGCCGACTGGTATGCGGTGGTGGCGCTGTTTCGCCGGCCGCTGGGTCTGCCGATCCCGCACACCGCGATCATCCAGGGCAACCGGCACCGCATCGCCGACAAGCTCGGCGAATTCATCGAAGGACATTTTCTTGAAGCGGCTCCCGTCGATGCCAAGCTGCGCCAGATCGACTTCGGCTCCTTCATCGCCGACTGGCTGCGCGACCGCAAGCGCAGCGCCGATCTCGCGCGCTTTGCGTTGCGCCTGCTGCCCGAGGCCGTCTCCGCGACGGAAACCTCGGGCCTGATGAATTTCATCACCCGCCGCGTCACCAGTCAGTTGCAATCGATCGATCTGGCGCCGCTCGCCGCCGGAACGTTGCGCGCATTCGTGGCCGAGGGCCGGCATCAGGGGTTGCTCGACGATTTCCTGCGCGCGGTCCATCAATCGCTGACCCAGCCTGAAACCATGGCGATGATCCGCGAGAAAATCCGCGGCGAACTGCCGACGCTGTTGAAACTCTATCGGACCGACAAGTTCCTGGTGAACAAGATCGTCGCATCCGCCACCACGTTTTTCGACGAGGTGCGCAACGATCCCAACCATCCGTTCCGTGGCGAGTTTGACCGCATGGTACTGTCGTTTGTGGACCGGCTCGGTCATGATAAAACCTATGCCGATCGTATCGACGGGCTGAAGCGCGACCTCCTGGCGCGTCCCGAGCTTGGCGACCTCGCGCGCAACATCTGGTCGAACGCACAGGTCTTCATCGAGCGCAGTGCCAGCGGCGAGAGCCAGGTGCTGCAGCAGCATTTGGCCCGCATGTTCGTGGCGGCCGGTGAAGCGCTGGCCGGCGATTCCGAGTTGCGAGGCGAGATCAACAACGGTTTCGTCGCCGTGCTCGGCAGCTTTATCGCCGATCAGAAAAGCGGCGTCTCGAGCTTCATCTCCGACCAGGTCAAGGCCTGGGATATGGGGCAGCTGATTTCGCTGATCGAAATCAACATCGGCAAGGATCTGCAATACATCCGTTTCAACGGCTCGCTGATCGGCGGCCTGGCGGGCTTGGGGCTTTACACCGCCGAATTCCTGCTGCGCTGGCTGTGACTATTTCATCACGGCAAGGCTCTTAAACGGCGACTTCCGCCTGCGTCATTGTGATCGGCTTGAAAGGCGGAAAGCTGCTTCCCTAGCTTTCATGACAGATTGTTGCGTTGCGGAACGATTCTACGAGGTTTGCGTCTTCCCATGGTCGATTGGCCGGCTGCCGAAACCTAAGGGGCCGGCCCTGAGAGGAGCTACGATGTCCGCTGCCACGCAGACGCTGCGCCCGCCGTCCAGAACCCTGATGTTTCTGGAAGGGCGCGCCATCCATGAACTCGGCGCCTTTCTCGGCGCGTTGCCGCTGCTCAGCCTCGCGCCAAAGGGCGATGGCCATCCGGTGCTGGTGTTGCCCGGGTTAGTGGCCTCGGACACCTCCACGCGCCCGCTGCGCAGCTTTTTGAAAAACCGCGGCTATGCCGTCAGCGGCTGGCGTCAGGGCCGCAATCTTGGCTTACGCGACGGCGTGCAGCGCGCGATGGTCGATCTGGTGCGGGAATTGAGCGACGCACATGGCCGCAAGATCAGCCTGGTCGGCTGGAGCCTCGGCGGCCTCTATGCGCGACAACTGGCGAAGATGATGCCGGATCGCGTGCGCTCGGTGATCACGCTCGGCAGCCCGTTTGCCGGCAGTCCCAAGGCGACCAATGCCTGGCGCGTCTATGAGATGGCCAGCGGCCGCCGTGCCGATGAAGACAATGGCAGGTTCGGCGGCTCGCTCGCTGAAACACCGCCGGTGCCGACCACCGCGATCTACAGCCGCACCGACGGCATCTGCGCC
The DNA here is from genome assembly GCA_963774685.1 of uncultured Alphaproteobacteria bacterium. GTDB lineage: Bacteria > Pseudomonadota > Alphaproteobacteria > Rhizobiales > Xanthobacteraceae > Bradyrhizobium. Next base: position 489,974 of record CAVZFU010000002.1, read on the forward strand.
TGGCAAGGCTGCATGGAAAAGCCGTCCGCCCGTTCCGAGAATATCGAGGTCGAAAGCAGCCATTGCGGCATGGGCCATCATCCCGCCGCGGTCTATGCGGTGGCCGACCGGCTGGCGCAGCCCGAAGGCAAATGGGCGCCGTTCGACCGCAGCGGCTGGCGCAGTCTGGTCTATCCGGATCCTGCGAGATAAACGACGCGTGCGTGGAGGCGGCGAAGGCACCACTCCTCAAGGGTCGTGAAGCAATATGAGCCGTCATCCTGAGGTGCTCGCCGGTTTCGGCGAGCCTCGAAGGATGCGGTTGTGCCGATCCTTCGAGGCTCGCAAGAGCTCGCACCTCAGGATGACGGCTGTAGCTTGGTCGAAGACAGCTCTCATCCCTCAAGCTAGCGCTTTGCGTCTCGAACCGTTAGCCCCCGCCGTTGTCGCAAATCCCCAAAACGCGCTATGCGTTGCGGATGGCGCATCCGCTTGCCCGCATCATCGAACAGCTCAAGCGCGAACCCTCGCGCACCGGCTCCATCGTCATCACCGTGTTTGGGGATGCGATCGTGCCGCGCGGCGGCTCGGTCTGGCTCGGCACGCTGCTGAAGTTTTTCGAAACCCTCGACATCGACAGCGGCGTGGTGCGCACCGCGATGTCGCGACTGGCGAGCGACGGCTGGCTTGAGCGCAACAAGGTCGGCCGCAACAGCTTTTACCGGCTGGTGAAGAAGGGGCGGCAGACCTTCGATGCCGCTACAAAACACATCTACGATCCGCCGGCGCCGGACTGGACCGGGCGCTTCGAGCTTCTGCTGATCGGCGCGGCCGAGGATCGCGACGCCTCCCGTGAGGCGCTGAAAAATGCAGGTTTTGGCAGTCCGCTGCCGGGCGTGTGGATCGCACCCTCGGGCGTGCCGGTTCCGGAGGAGGCCGCGCGTGCCATCCGGCTGGAGGTCTCCGCCGAGGACGACAGCGGCCGCCGCTTGCTGCGCGAAAGCTGGCCGCTCGATCGCACCGCGGACGCCTACCTGAAATTCATCAAAACCTTCGAACCGCTGCGCGGCTGGATCGGCCGTCGCGAGACGCTTTCGGATGTCGACGCCTTTACCGCGCGGATTTTGCTGATCCACCACTACCGGCGGGTGGTGCTGCGCGATCCGCTGCTGCCGACGGCCCTGCTGCCCGGGGACTGGCCGGGCAGGGCGGCCCGCCGGCTCTGCGGGGAAATCTACCGGGGGGTACTTCCGGCGTCCGAACAATGGCTTGACCGCAATGCCAGCAACGAAAAAGGACCGCTGCCCAAGGCTGTTCCGGAACTGGGCCGCCGGTTTATCGAGGTGTGATTATGTTACAAAAATAACTTGATATTTGAATTTTATGTTATATGTTGAATCCAGCTTACGCGGAGACCGGCCATGTACACGCAAGCGCTCAACACCTCCGATGCCGAAGACCGTCATGTCGAGGACGCCGGTCGTGCCGCGCAGTTTCAGGCACGCATTGACGCCGATGACCGCATCGAGCCGAACGACTGGATGCCGGCGGCCTATCGCAAGACGCTGACGCGGCAGATCTCGCAGCACGCGCATTCCGAAATCGTCGGCATGCTGCCGGAAGGCAACTGGATCACCCGCGCGCCGTCGCTGCGCCGCAAGGCGGCGTTGCTCGCCAAGGTGCAGGACGAATGCGGCCACGGGCTTTATCTCTACGCCGCGGCCGAGACGCTCGGCACCTCGCGCGAGGAACTGGTCGACCTGATGCTAACAGGCAAAGCCAAGTATTCCTCGATCTTCAACTATCCGACCCTGACCTGGGCCGACATCGGCGCGATCGGCTGGCTGGTCGATGGCGCCGCCATCATGAACCAGATTCCGCTGTGCCGCTGCTCCTATGGACCCTATGCGCGTGCGATGATCCGCGTCTGCAAGGAAGAATCCTTTCACCAGCGCCAGGGCTTCGAGATCATGCTGACGCTGGCGCGCGGCTCCGAAGAGCAGAAGGCGATGGCGCAGAGCGCGCTCGATCGCTGGTGGTGGCCGGTGCTGATGATGTTCGGGCCGCCCGACAAGGCCAGCCAGCACAGCGACACCTCGACCAAATGGAAGATCAAGCGCTTCTCCAACGACGAGCTGCGGCAAAAGTTCGTCGATGCGACGGTGCCGCAGGCGGAGTTTCTTGGTCTCACCATCCCCGACCCCGGCATGAAACAGAACGAGGCGGGCAACTGGCAATACAGTGCGATCGACTGGAGCGAATTCAACGCCGTGCTGGCCGGCAACGGCCCGTGCAACCGCGATCGTCTGGCGGCGCGCCGCAAGGCGCATGACGAGGGCGCCTGGGTGCGTGAGGCCGCATTGGCCTATGCCGAGAAGCGCAGGAACCGCCAGGCTGCGGCGTAAGCTGCAACAAACTTCAGGGAGGTCATGATGGCCACGCCGAACGTTCCGCTCTGGGAAGTCTTCATCCGCAGCCGCAACGGCCTTGCGCACAAGCATGTCGGCTCGCTGCATGCCACGGATGCCACATTGGCGCTGCAGGCCGCGCGCGACATCTACACCCGCCGCGGCGAAGGCCTGTCGATCTGGGTGGTGCCGTCGAATGCGATCACCGCGTCCGATCCCGCCGAGAAGGGCATGATGTTCGAGCCGGCGGAATCCAAGATCTACCGTCATCCGACGTTCTATGACGTGCCGGATGAAGTCGGGCATATGTGATGGCCGCCGCTTCCATCTCGGTCTCCGAAACACCGCTGGTACTGTACGCGCTGCGCCGGGCCGACGACGCGCTGATCCTGGGTCATCGCCTGTCGGAATGGTGCGGCCATGCGCCGGCGATGGAAGAGGACATGGCGCTCGCCAACATGGGTCTCGACCTCTTGGGCCAGGCGCGTGAGCTCTATTCCTACGCGGCACAGGTCGAAGGCAAAGGCAACGACGAGGACAAGTTCGCCTACCTGCGCGACGTCAGGCAGTACCGCAATCTGTTGCTGCTGGAACAGCCGAACGGCGATTTCGCGCGCACTATGGTGCGGCAGTTCTTCTACTCGGCGTTCGCGGACCTGTACTGGCGCGCGATGATGAAATCCAAGGATGCGACGCTGGCGGCGATCGCGGCGAAATCCGAAAAGGAAAGCGCCTATCATTTGCGGCATTCCTCGGAATGGATTGTCCGGCTCGGCGACGGCACCGAGGAAAGCCATCGCCGCGCGCAAACCGCTGTCGACGATCTCTGGGCGCTGACCGGCGAAATGTTTGAGGCCGACGAGGGTGAGCGCAGCCTGATCGCATCAGGTATTGCCGTCGATCCCGCGACATTGCGATCACAATGGCTTGCGACGATTTCCAGTGTCGTGAGCGAAGCAACGCTTGCTTTGCCGAAAAGCGACTGGATGCAGCAGGGCGGCCGCAGCGGCCGGCACAGCGAACATCTCGGGCATCTCCTCAGCGAGCTGCAGTCGATGCAGCGGACGTTTCCGGGGGCGACATGGTAACCGCCGTGCATAGCGATACCGAGTTGCGACAGCGCGCCTGGGATGTCGCGGCGCAGGTGGTCGATCCGGAGATTCCCGTGCTGACCATCGCCGATCTCGGCGTGCTCCGCGATGTCGCCGTCAGGGATGGCCGCGTCGAGGTCGCGATCACGCCGACCTATTCCGGCTGCCCCGCCATGAACATGATCACCCTTGAAATCGAGTTGGCGCTGGAGCGCGAGGGTATCGGCCATGCCAGGGTTCGCACCGTGCTGTCGCCGGCCTGGACCACCGACTGGATGAGCGACGACGGCCGCCGCAAGCTCAGGGAATACGGCATCGCGCCGCCACAGGCCGGAAGCGGCCGCCGCGCGCTGTTCGGCGAGCAGCAGGTGGCGTGTCCGCAATGCGGCTCGGAGGATACCGAAGTAATTTCCGAATTCGGCTCGACCTCCTGCAAGGCGCTGTGGCGCTGCAAGAGCTGCCGCGAACCGTTCGACTACTTCAAATGTCATTGACGATGCCGGCTTCGATTCCCCGTTTCCACCGCCTCGCCGTCGACGACCTGCGCCGCGAATCCGCCGACGCGGTGTCGCTGACCTTTGCGATTCCGCGGGAGCTTGCGGACGATTACCAGTTCGTTCCCGGGCAGTACCTGACCTTGCGCACCACCATGGACGGCGAGGAAGTGCGGCGCTCCTATTCGATCTGCTCCGGTCCCGATGATGGCGAGTTGCGCATCGCCGTAAAGAAGGTCGATGGCGGCGCGTTCTCGAGCTGGGCTGCCGACGAATTGAAAGCCGGCGACGAACTCGACGTCATGACGCCGACCGGCCGCTTCGGGATACCGCACGCGTCCGGCGAAGCGCGGATCTATGTCGGCTTCGCCGCCGGCTCCGGCATCACGCCGATACTTTCGATCGTGAAGGGCGTGCTGGCGCGCGAACCAAACAGCCGCTTCTTCCTGTTTTACGGCAATCGTTCGACCGGCGGCATGCTGTTTCGCGAGGCGCTGGAAGAATTGAAGGACCGCTTCATGCAGCGGCTCTCGGTGTTTCACGTGATCTCGGGCGAGGAGCAGGATATCGCGATCCTGCACGGGCGGCTCGACGGCGAGAAGGTGAGGGTGCTGCTGCGCTCATTGGTGCCGGCATCGAGCGTCGATCACGTCTTCATCTGCGGCCCGACCGGGATGAGCGAGGATATCGAGGCGACCTGTCGCGATATCGGCATCGCCGCGGACCGTATTCACGTCGAGCGGTTCGTGTCCGGGCTCGGCGGCAAACCCCGCCCCAGGGCGGTGGTGCCGGCAACGGCGCCGCCCAAGGCGATGGCGTCGCTGATCATCGACGGCAAGCGCCGCGAGGTGCCGGTCGCGGAGGGCGAGGCCATCCTCGATGCGGCCTTGCGCGCGGGAATGGATTTGCCGTTCGCCTGCAAGGGCGGCATGTGCTCGACCTGCCGCGCCAAGCTGGTCGAGGGCGATGCACGGATGGAAGTGAACTATTCGCTGGAACCGTGGGAGCTGAAGGCCGGGTTTATCCTGACCTGTCAGGCACGGCCGGTGTCGGACAGGGTGACGGTGGATTACGATCACGTGTAGAGACCGATTTGAGAAGCTTGTTTCAACAAGCCAGACGACGACAGGGAGACCGCAGTGAACGTCAAGGCCGCGCTTTCATCAGATGATCTTGCCCGCGCCTGCGCCGAGGCGATGTGGAAGGAAGACGACGCCAGCAAGGGTCTCGGCATGGAGATCGTTGAGGTCAGGCCCGGCCACGCCACGCTGGCGATGACGGTCAAGCCGCACATGGTGAACGGCCAGCGCATCGCCCATGGCGGCTTTATCTTTACTGCTGGCGGATTCGGCTTTCGCCTTTGCCTGCAACACCCACAATGAGCGCGCCGTCGCGGCGCAGGGCAACATCACCTTCATCAGGCCGGGCAAGCTCGGCGATCGGCTGGTCGCGACCGCACACGAAATCTCGCGCAGCGGCCGCTCCGGTATTTACGATGTGCGCGTCACCACAGATGGAGGCACCGTCATTGCCGAGTTTCGCGGTCATTCCCGCGTCATCGGCGGCGTATGGCTGCCGGCCAAGGAAATCGACACCCAACAAAAATAGACCGATCAGGGAAACGCGCGATGTCTTCGACAAAAACCAGGGAAAGCGGGTACCGCGCCGAGATGGACGACGCCGAGCGCGCCTCGCGCGATGAGATCATGGCGATTGCAAAACAGGCGACTGGCGTGGTCGCTGGCGCATGCCTATGACAATGTCGCGCATTTCAAAAAGGCGTTCGACAAGGCCGGCGTGCATCCGTCCGACTTTCGGCAGCTCTCCGATCTGGCCAAATTCCCGTTCACGGTGAAGACCGACCTGCGCGACAATTATCCGTTCAACATGTTCGCGGTGCCGCGCGAGAAACTGGTCCGCGTCCACGCTTCCTCCGGCACCACCGGCAAGCCGATCGTGGTCGGCTATACCAGGGCCGATATCGAGATGTGGTCGGACGTGATGGCGCGTTCGATCCGCGCCGCCGGCGGCCGCACCGGCATGATCATGCACAACGCCTATGGCTATGGCCTGTTCACCGGCGGGCTCGGCGCGCATTACGGCGCCGAGCGGCTGGGTTGCACCGTCGTGCCGGTCTCCGGCGGCATGACCGAGCGGCAGGTGCAACTGATCAATGATTTCAAGCCCGACATCATCACGGTGACGCCCAGCTACATGCTGGCGATTCTCGACGAGTTCAAGAAACAAAAACTGGACCCGCGCAAATCGTCGTTGAAGTTCGGCATTTTCGGCGCCGAACCCTGGACCAATGCGATGCGCGCCGAGATCGAGGCTGCGTTCGACATGGATGCGACCGACATTTACGGCCTGTCCGAAGTGATCGGTCCCGGTGTGGCGCAGGAATGCGTGGAGACCAAGGACGGACTCCACATCTGGGAAGATCATTTTTATCCTGAAGTGATCGATCCCGAAACCGGCGCTGTACTGCCCGACGGCGAGAAGGGCGAGTTGGTCTTCACATCGCTGACCAAGGAAGCGTTTCCGATCATCCGCTACCGCACCCGCGACCTGACGCGGCTGTTGCCGGGCACGGCGCGCCCGGGCATGCGGCGGATGGAAAAGGTTACGGGGCGGTCCGACGACATGATCATCCTGCGCGGCGTCAACGTGTTCCCGACCCAGATCGAGGAAGTGCTTCTGGCTACGGACTGGTGCGGCGGCCATTTCATCATCGAACTGACGCGCGAGGGACGGATGGACGAGATGACGGTGTTGGCGGAAGCGCGCCCCGGGAGTTGGGACGGCAGCGGGTTGACGGCCAATGCCGAGAAGGTTTCGACCTTCATCAAGAATACCATCGGCATCTCCGCGCGCGTCAAAGCCGTGGCGCCCGAGACGCTGGAGCGTTCGCTTGGCAAGGCCAAGCGTGTTTACGACAAGCGGCCAAAAGGGTAACTCCTGCCTTCACGGAGAAAGTGACGATGCCGCTTGCCCAAAGGCCGGATGCCCCGCCCGTTCCCGTTGACGCCCGTTGCGTGCGGCTGCCGGCAAAGGCGGACAATCCGGCCGCCCTGGCGCCCTCGGTCGAGCGGCGCACGCTGTCGCGTGCCGCAGGCGAGTTGCTGATCGAGGTCAAGGCCGCGGCGGTCAATCCGTCCGACGTCAAGGCCGCGACCGGCCTGATGGCTTACGCCGTATTTCCGCGCACGCCCGGACGTGATTACGCGGGCGTCGTGATCGATGGCCCGTCCGATTGGATCGGACGCGAGGTGTTCGGCTCGTCGGGCGACCTCGGCATCCGTCGCGACGGCACCCATGCCACACATCTGGCCGTCGAGGCCGATGCCGTGGTGGAGAAGCCAACAAACCTGTCATGGGAAGAAGCCGCCGGGATCGGCGTTCCCTTTGTCACCGCGATGGAAGGCTTTCGCCGCGCCGGAATCCCCAACAGCCATGAGACGGTGCTGGTGATGGGCGTCAACGGCAAGGTCGGACAGGCCGCGGTGCAAATCGCAAGCTGGCACGGCGCACGCGTGATCGGCGTGGTGCGCAAGAATGAACCTTACGAGGGTCACGCCAATTCAAACGTCGACGTCATCGTTTCCTCGACCACCGACGTCGCGACGCGCGTTCGCGAACTCACCGCCGGCAAGGGCGCCGATATCGTATTCAATACCGTCGGCGATCCGTATTTTCAGGCCGCGCATCGATCGCTGGCGTTGCGGGGCCGCCAGATCCTGATCGCGACCATCGAACGCACCGTTCAGTTCAACATCCTGGAATTCTATCGCGGCCAGCACACTTATGTCGGCGTCGACACGCTGGGACTGTCGTCAACCGCGACCGGCGCGGTGCTCAGAGAACTCGGTCCGGGTTTTGCCAGCGGACATCTCAAGCCGTTTCCGATTCATCCCGATGCGATCTATCCGCTGGAACAAGCCAAGGCGGCTTTCGTCGCGGTCGCCGGTTCGTCGCGCGACCGGGTGATCCTGCGGCCCTCCGGATAGAGCGGTTCGATATTTTTTTGGATCCTTAACGGAAACGAAAACCATCGAATTCCGATTCGGGGCGAAGGTTTTATTCCCCTCGCGGCGCGGCTTGCGACAGCTTCATTCTCAAGCATTGCGAGCCGTGGACGGCGGCATGCCCCAGGCGTTATAGCAACCCGGAAATCATAGCTTATTTGATGGATTGCCGGCTGTTGCAGCCGTGGGAAGCCGAGGAAAAAGCCAGTGGGCGGTGGTCATATAATCGCAGTGAGTGGATTGTTGATCGGTCTTGTCTATGGCGCGGTCGGTCTGTTGAGTGGGTTTTGTTTGCTCAGCGGCCTGCGCGGCTGGTGGGCCGACGGCGACAGCCGCCTGATCAGGACCTACGCGCTGGCGCTTGGCGTTGCCATCGCCGCGACGCAGCTTTTGGCCGAAGGCGGCATCGTCGATCTCGGTAAATCGATTTATCTGCAGCCGTCATTCTCGGCGCCGCTGATGTTCATCGGCGGACTGCTGTTCGGTTACGGCATGGTGCTGGCGAACGGCTGCGGCTCGCGCGCGCTGGTATTGCTCGGCCGCGGCAATTTGCGCTCGTTCGTGGTGGTGATCGTGCTCGGCATCGCCGCGCAGATGACGCTGAAAGGATTGTTCGCGCCGGCGCGGATCGCGATGCTGCAGGTGTCGCAGACCACGCCGTCGGTGATTTCCCTGCCGGCGTTGCTGTCGACGCTGGGGGTCGGTGAAACCTTCGCGCGCACGCTGGCGGCTTCGGCGATCGCGGGAGCCTTGATCATCTTTGCATTCGCGCATGCGCCGTTCCAGCGCGCGTGGGGGCAGATCGCCGCAGGACTCATTGTCGGCCTGCTGGTGGCCGCCGGATGGTACGCGACCGGTTATCTCGGCGCCGACGATTTCAATCCCGTGCCGGTCACTTCGCTCACCTTCATCGCGCCGATCGCCGACACCGTGCAATACGCCATGCTGTCGACGGGCCTGACGCTGAATTTCGGCATCACCATGGTCGCCGGCGTGTTCGCCGGAAGCCTGATAACCGCGCTTGTGACGCACCGCTTTCACTTCGAGGGTTATACCTCGCCGCGCCATATGCTGCGCTCGATCGGCGGTGCGGCGCTGATGGGGGCGGGTGGCGCGATGGCCTATGGCTGCTCGATCGGGCAGGGCCTGACCGGCCTGTCGACGCTGGCGCTGGCCTCGTTTGTGGCCGTCGCCGGAATTTTGCTGGGCACGGCCGCAGGCCTGCGCGGCGTGCTTCGTGTGCAGCCGCTGGTCTCTCAGGACGCGCGGTCAGGCCCGCTGGCTTGAGGTCGCCAGCCGCATCACGTCGAGATAGCCGGGCCGTACTTCCATCCGCTTGATCAGGTTCTTCTCGATCAGCAGCCGATGCGCCTCGGGAAGCCGGTAGCACGGCAAATACATAAACAGATGATGTTCGGCGTGGTAGTTCACCCAATAGGGCGCGATCAACAAGCGCTCGATCGGGTTGGCGAGCGTGGTGCGGGCGTGGCTGAACGGGTCTTCACCCGTGGAGGTGCAGGCATGTTCGGCAATGTTGCGGATCCGCGTCACCAGCGGCAGCCAGGTTGCCATCGCAAGTACCCAGACGCCCCAGAACCAGATGCCCGCGCCCGCCAGCCAGAACAGGCCGAACAGCAGGGCATTCAGGCCGAGAAATCGCGCCATCTTGTCGGCGCCGCTGGAGACGAAGCTCTCATGCGACACCGCCTCATCGGCATTCCTGCGTTTGAACAGCGACAGGAACAGCGGCAGGCGTTGTTTTACAAACGTCTGTCCGGTGAGATCGCGGATCGCCTTGCGCGTGAAACTTTCCTTGGTGATCGGAAACGGCGCCGACAGCGAAAGGTCGGGATCCTCCGGCTGCTGGGTGAACTTGTGATGCTGCAGATGATAGGAACGATAGCTCGCAAGATCGGCGCCGACCGGCACCGCGCACAGCCATTGTCCGGTCCATTCATTGATCGTCTTGTTGGCATGAAGCCCGCCATGGGCGGCTTCGTGCATCAGGATCGCCAGTCCGAGCTGGCGCGCGCCAACTACCGTCACTGCCACCAGCCATGTCAGGGGATTGGGCCATAGCGCGACCAGCGCGATCGCCGCGATAATGGTGCCCCAGGCATGAAGCACCAGCCACATGCCGTGCAGTGAACTGCGCGACGTCAGCCGGCTCCATTCCTCCGCTGAGAAAACGGTTTTGGGGTCGACGCGGGCCACGACCGGCATGATCAGATTCCTTGCAAGGCAATGATACGCCGGTTGGTGGGGTCGTCAATCGGCCGCGTGGGTCACAATGTGGATCTCCGAGGTGAGGGTGCGATGCACCGGACACTTGTCGGCGATTTCCATCAGCTTCTTGCGCTGCTCGGCATCGAGCGCACCTTCCATGGCGATGGTGCGATCGATCTGGTCGAGCATGCCGGCTTTGGTTTCGCAATCGGCGCAGTCTTCCGCATGGATCTTGCTGTGTCTTAGCGTCACCGTCACGCGTTCGAGCGGCAGCGATTTGCGGTCGGCGTAGAGCCGCATGGTCATCGAGGTGCAGGCACCGAGGCCGGCAAGCACGTAGTCATAGGGTCCGGGCCCGCTATCCTCGCCGCCGGCGGCGACCGGTTCATCGGCCAGCATCCGGTGCGGGCCGACTGTTACCGTCTGCTGGAACTTGCCGTTGCGGGTCTCGCGAACCACGACGTTGCGCGGGGCTTCGCCGAGATCGGTTGTTTGCTCGGGAATGGCGATATCGATGTAGCGCTCGGCCCAGGCGGCGATGACGTCGGCGACATAGGCTGCGTCACGCTTGCCGCTCAAAAGATGGTCGGCGCCGGCCAGCGACACGAAGCTTTTGGGATGCTTGGCGGCCAGAAAGATACGCGTGGCATTGTCGATGCCGACGATGTCGTCGGTCGGCGAATGCATCACCAGCAACGCCTTGTGCAGCTTGGCGATATGTTCCATCAGGCCATGTTCGGCGATATCGTCGAGGAATTCGCGTTTGATCTGGAATGGCCGGCCTGCGAGCGAGACTTCGGCCTTGCCGTGCTTTGCGGATGTCCTCGATGCGATCCCTGAACAGGCCGGTGATATGGCCGGGGTCGGAAGGCGCGGCCATGGTAACGACCGCTTTGGCATCCGGAATTTGTCCAGCGGCAGCGAGAATGGCCGCACCCCCGAGGCTGTGGCCGATCAGGATCGCCGGCGCTTTGCGCGTTGTGCGCAAATGATCGGCGGCTCGCACCAGGTCGGCGACGTTCGAAGAGAACGTGCTATTGGCGAAATCGCCCTGGCTGGAACCGAGGCCTGTGAAGTCGAAGCGCAGCACGGCGATGCCCCTGGCCGCCAGCGTGGTCGCGATCCGCTTTGCCGCCAGCCCGTCCTTGCCGCAGGTGAAGCAATGCGCGAACAGCGCGTAGGCCAGCGGCTCGCGCTCGGGCAGGTCGAGCGAGGCCGCAAGTTGCTGTCCGTCCGAGCCCGTAAATTGAAAACGTTCACTTGGCACGGGCGTCCTCCATGGTAGCTGCGGCGCTATTCGTGACGATGCATCGCCGAGTCATGCTTGGTGTCGCGCATCGTCGCGTAGATGATCAGCGACAGGCAAATCATGCCGCTGAGATAATAGTAAAACCAGTCCTCATGTCCCAGGCTCTTGAAATACAGCGCGACCGCCGGCGCGGTGCCGCCGAATATCGACACCGTAATGGCGTAGGGAAGGCCGACGCCAAGTGCACGGACGTTGGTGGGGAACAATTCGGCCTTCACGATGGCGTTGATCGAGGTGTAGCCGGCGACGAAGATCCAGGCCGCACAAATCAAAAGGAACGCCATGAGCGGCGACTTGGTCGCTTTTAAAGTGGTCAGGATCGGGATCGTCGACAGCGTGCCGGCAACGCCGAAAAAGATCAGCAGCGGCTTGCGGCCGATGCGGTCGGACAGCGCGCCGTAGATCGGCTGCAGCAAGGTGGCAAAAATCAGCGAGCCGAAGATCACAAATGTGGTCTGGTCCTCGGTGAGACCGACCGACAGTTTGACAAAGGTCTGCATGTAGGTCGTGAAGGTGTAGAATGCCGCAGTGCCGCCGGCGGTCAGGCCGACCACCAGCAGCAGTTCACGCGGATACTTCAACAGACCGACAATCGAGCCGGTCGGCTTGGCGATCTTTTTGGCTTCTTCGAACGCCTCGGTCTCCTGCAGGTTGCGCCGCATCACCGCGGCAAAAATGGCCAGCAATGCACCGATCACGAACGGAATTCGCCAGCCCCAGGCCCGCAATTCTTCCGGCGTCAGAAACACTTTTTGCAGCAACAACAGCACGATGATCGCCGTGAGCTGGCCACCGATCAAGGTGACGTATTGAAAGCTGGAATAGAAACCGCGATGCCTGGCGTCGGCGACTTCGCTGAGATAGGTGGCGCTGGCGCCGTATTCCCCGCCAAGGCTCAATCCCTCGATGACGCGTGCCAGCGCCAGAATCGCCGGTGCTGCGATGCCGATCGAGGCATAGGTCGGAGTGACCGCGATGATCAGCGAGCCGAAGCACATGCAGACCACCGACAGCGTCAGCGACAGCCGCCGGCCGTAGCGGTCGGCGATGTAGCCGAACAACCAGCCGCCGAGCGGCCGCATCAGGAAGGTCGCGGCGAACAGCACGGCGGCGTTGAGTTGTTGTACCACCGGATCGCTGTTCGGAAAGAACGCGGGCGCGAAGTAAAGCGCAAACGCCGTATAGGCATAGAAGTCGTACCATTCGACGAGATTGCCGACCGAGCCGATGAAGATCGCCTTGATCCGGCGTTCCGCATCGCGAATGTCGAAACGATCGTCTGCCGCCGAAAGCGCCGCCTGGTCCGTCATGTCTGGTCCCCCCTTATTCACTCGTCAGAAATTTGCTTTTCCAAACAGCACCGGAAGCTGCCGCGGTCCGCGCACGGTACCTTCCGACCAGGCGACCTGGCCGGCCGGGTCCAGCCTGAAATCCGGGATCCGTTTCAGCCATTCCTCGATCGCCACGGTCATTTCCATGCGCGCGAGGTTGGAGCCGACGCAGCGGTGAATGCCGAGGCCGAAGGCGGCATGGCGGTTTTCCTTGCGGTCGATCAGCACTTTGTCGGCATCGGGGAACATCGCGGGATCGCGGTTGGCGGCCGGGAACGACAACAGCACCATGTTGCCCGGCTTGATCGGGCAGCCGCTGATCACCGTCTCCTTCATCACTTCGCGCGCCATCGTCACCGGCGAATAGGCGCGCAGCAATTCCTCGACCGCCAGCGGCATCAATTGCGGCTCGGCGACGAGACGCTCACGATCCGCTGGCGTTTTCGCCAGATGCCACAGCGAGGAGCCGATCGCGCTCCAGGTGGTGTCGATGCCGGCGATCAGCAGCAGCCGCAGCGAGCCCAGCACATGGATGTCCGACAGTGGCTCGCCGTTCTTGTCCCTGGCCTTCATCAGCGTCGAGATCAGGTCGTCGGTCGGGTGTTGCTTGCGATGCTCGATATGGCCGGCGAAATAGCCGCCCATGTCGGTGATCGCGCGCATCATCATCGCGTCGTCCTTGATGCCCAGTTCGAGTATTTCGTGGATCCATTTGATGAAGAGGTCGCCATCTTTTTCGGGGATGCCGAGCATGTGCGCAATCGCGCGGACCGGAATATGCCTGGTGTAGCGTGCAGCAGCGTCGCATTTTCCGTCCGCGATGAATTCGTCGATCAGTTCGTTGCAGATGGCGCGAACCCTCGGCTCCAGCTTTTTCATCGCGTCGGGCGTGAACGGCGGCAGCAGCAACTGCTTGGCGGGCTTGTGCTCGGGCGGGTCGGAGGTGATCGGCGGCGCCGTCTGCATGATGTCTGGCCTGATGTCGCGCACGATAACGCGGCGCGACGAAAAATGCTCGGTGTCGTAGGCGATCTGCTTTACCGCCTCGTAGGTGGTCGGCAGATAGCAGCCGAGGAAGCGCTTGGTATGAACGACGGGACATGCCGTCCGCAATTCATCCCAGATCGGAAACGGATTCTCGGTCCAGCGCGGGTCGGTATGGTCGAAGTCGTGCACCCAGTCGGTGACGGGCGGGTGATCGGGCATCGTGGGTGCGGAATCCGGCATGGCGCGGGCGGGATCAGACATCAGGATGAATTCCTCTGCGTTATTCGCTTGATCTATGACGCGCTCGATCAGCACTTTTCAAATCGGCGGCGCTGGCGTCGCACGGTTCACTCTTCGGTAACTTCGATCGCGATTTCCGGGCAATTGGCCTTTGCTAGCCACGCCTTGTCTTCCATTCCGGCAGGAACGGAACCGTCGCCGACTTCATGGGCATTGCCGAATTCGTCGAGTTCGAACAGTTCAGGCGCCAGCGATTTGCACCGGGCGTGGCCCTGACATTTGTCCTGGTCGACGTGTATTTTCAGCTTTCCGGACATTTTGAGCGTTCCCTTGTCGTCGTCTCTGCGACTGTGTTTCCAATGATTATAGCGATGCGGGAACCCTCCGCCAGCGTCCAAATGACGGCTGGGGGTGCGCTACTTCGTCGGTCTCGGATCGATCGGCGTGATGCCACGTAGGCCCAGAATATCTTCCAGCACCCTGGCGCCGGCGAGAAGCCGGGCCTCGCCGCGCGGCGCGGCCACCATCTGCAATCCGACCGGCAGGCCGGTCGTGGTAAATCCGCAAGGCAGTGACAGCGCCGGGCAGCACGCCAGCGTAATGGCATAGACGATACCGAGCCACTCGACATAGTTGTCGAATTTCTTGCCGGCGCATTCATCGACATAACGTTTTTCAATTGGAAACGGTGCGACGATGGTCGCAGGAGTCAGCAGCAGGTCGTATTTGCCGAAGAATTCAACCGTGCGCGCCGTCATCTCGATGCGCTGCAATTCCGCGCGCGTGATCTGCTCGACGGTCAGGTTCAGACCTTCCTCGATATTCCAGATCACTTCGGGTTTGAGCATGTCGCGTTTGGTACGCAACAGCACCGCCTTGGTCATCGCAAAATCGAACGCGCGCAGCACGTGAAAGCACTCATGGGCCTCGCGCAGGTCGGGATGCGCCTGCTCGACGATGGCGCCGGCTTCGGCAAAGCGTGAAGCCGCCTTGGCGGTGATCGCGGCGACTTCAGGGTCAACAGGGGTGATACCAAGATCGGGCGAATAGGCGACGCGCATCGGCCCTTTCCCCGAGCGCGCGGCGGATAGAAAGGAAGCCGGCAGCATGGGTAACGAGAGCGGATCGGCCGCATGCTCGCCGCTCATGGCATCGAGCAACAGCGCCAGATCCTCGACATTGCGGGCCATGGGGCCATGGACCGTGAGATTTCGGTCGATGCTGGACAATGGCGTGTGAGCGACACGGCCGATACTGGGCCGCATACCGACAATGCCGCAGAAGCTGGCGGGGTTGCGCAGGGAGCCACCCATGTCGGTGCCGTGGGCGAGCCACGCCATGCCGGTCGCGAGCGCCACCGCGGCACCGCCAGAGGAGCCGGCGGCGGATCGCGAGATATCCCAGGGGTTCAAGGTGGCGCCGAATACCTCGTTGAAGGTATTGGCGCCGGCGCCGAATTCCGGTGTGTTGGATTTGGCGTAGACCACGCCGCCATTGCCTTCGAGATGCTCGACCACAAGGTCGGACCGTGCTGAAATCGTATCCTTGAAGATCGGCGAGCCCTGGGTGTTGCGCACCCCCTCGACATCGAAAAGGTCCTTGATCGGGATCGGCAGCCCCGCGAGCAGGCCGCGACTGCCCGGCGGCTTCTGCATTAGCGCTCTAGCGTGTGTGCGGGCGCGATCGAAGCACAGCGTCGGCAGTGCATTGACCTTGCCATCGACCTCGGCGATGCGCTTTTCCAGCACATCGAGCAGATCGAGCGGCGTGACTTCGCCGGCATTGAGCTTGTCGATAACGGCACAGGCCGTTGCCCGCACCAGTCCCTGATCGGATGCCACTTGACGTTCTCCCGGCGTTTCCGCTTCTCGATAACGGATTGTCTAGCCGTGTAAAACATTTTCCGGCAAAGTGGAAACGCTTGGTTTTTTATTCCGTGATGGGAGATGGGCATGAGTACGCCGTTCGACGCGCCCGACTGGCGCGGCATGAGCCAGCAGGACCGTGATCTCGGCTTCAACAATAGTGTTGCGGTCCCGGAAAGCGTCGACATGGTGGCCGGCTGGGAACGGCTTTCTGCCGACATGCGGGCGCGGCACCCCGGGCATCTGGACCTGCGATATGGCGCGCGCGAGCGCAACCGGATCGATTTCCTGAAAGCCGGGAATGGCGGGCCGACGCTGGTGTTCATCCACGGCGGCTACTGGCAAACCCGCGCCAAGGAAGTTTTCTCACTGGTTGCCGAGGGACCGATGGCGCACGGCATCAATGTCGCGCTGTTCGGCTACACGCTGGCGCCCGACGCGACGCTCGACGGGATCGTCGCGGAAATTCACAAGGGGCTGGACTTTCTGACCGGGCAATTACCCGCGCTCGGCGGCGATCCCGAAAAGATCGCGGTGTCCGGCTGGTCCGCCGGCGGGCATCTGACCTCAATGGCGCTGTCGCATCCGCAAGTCAAAGCGGGCATGGCCATCAGCGGCATCTACGATCTCGAGCCGATCCGCCACAGCTATCTGAACGTCAAGCTGGGCCTCGATGAAGCCGCTTCCCGCCGCAACTCGCCAATGATGCAGGCCGGAGGGCCGATGAAGCCGCTGTCGCTGGTGGCCGGCAGCGCCGAATTGCCGTTGTTGCGCAAGCAGACCGCGGATTTTGCCGGACATCGCGCCAGATATGGATTGCCGGTGACCTATGAAGAGATCCCCGGCACCAATCATTTCACCATCTTGAACGAATTGATGTCGCCGAAGGGAAGGATCACGACGCTGATCAGGCAGTTGTTCGAGCGCGTGGCGGGTTAGCTGCCCGTCATTGCGAGCGCAGCGAAGCAATCCATATCGCAGCAGAAAGAAAGATGGATTGCTTCGTCGCAAACGCTCCTCGCAATGACCGCTGTTGGCACCGCTATCCCCAACCTGCGCTGATCCCGCCATCGACTGTATAAATCACGCCCGAAGTATACCCGGAGCGGTCGGAAGCCAGGAACGCCATCAGATCGCCGATCTCGCGGGCATGCGCCGGGCGGCCGAGCGGAAGGCCCTTTTGGAATTCCTTGTAGCGGTTTTCGTCGCCGAACTGGTGCTTGGCGCGGGTCTTGAGCAGCGTGACGTGGCGGTCGGTGCCGACCGGGCCCGGATTGATCCCGACCACGCGGATGTTGTCGGCGAGACTCTTGCCGCCGAGCGCGCGGGTGAACGCCATCAGCGCGGCATTGCCGGTGCTGCCGCAGATGTAATTGGCGTCGAACTTCTCGCCGGCGGCACCGATATCGTTGACGATGACGCCATGGCCGCGCGCTTTCATCTGCGCATAGATCGCGCGGGTGATATTGATGTAGCCGAACACCTTCAGTTCCCAGGCGTGACGCCAGGCCGGCTCGTCGATCTTGTCGATCGAGCCGCCGGGAATATCGCCGGCGTTGTTGACGAGGATGTCGACATCGGACGCATCCTTCACCAGCCGTGCGATGTCCTCGGGCTTGCGCAGGTCGACGACATGAGCGGTGGCGTCGATCTGGTGCGCCGATCGCAGGCGCTCGGCCAATGCCTTTAACTGGTCGCCGCTGCGGGCCGCAAGGCGCAGATGACAACCTTCTTCGGCAAAGGCTTCGGCGGCCGCAGCACCGATACCCTTGGATGCGCCGGTGATCAGGACGCGCTTGCCGCGTAAATGCAAATCCATGGGGCTCTCGCTTGTTGTTTGTGATTGGTCGGTCAGGGAATTTCTACTGTTAGGCTGGCGTCGCCGATATGGTCAACATTGCACTGCAGCGTTGCGCCGCGGCCAAGTTTGGTCCATTGCAATCCGATCGAATAACCGGCGTAGCCTGCCAAAGGAATTTCTCGATGAGCAATCAAAAAAAGCAATACCGGATCGCGGTCATTCCCGGCGACGGGATCGGCAAGGAAGTGGTGCCGGAAGGATTGCGGGTGCTGGAGCAGGCCGCGAAAAAGCATGGCGTCAGCCTGCATTTCGATCATTTCGATTTCGCCTCCTGGGATTATTACGAAAAGCACGGCGAGATGATGCCGGAGGACTGGAAAACCAGGATTGGCAAGCATGACGCGATCTATTTCGGCGCGGTCGGCTGGCCTGCGAAAATCCCCGATCACGTTTCGCTGTGGGGTTCGCTGATCAAATTCCGCCGGGAATTCGACCAGTACGTCAACCTCCGCCCGGTCCGGCTGATGCCGGGGGTGCCGTCGCCGCTGGCCAACCGCAAACCCGGCGATATCGATTTCTGGGTGGTGCGCGAAAACACCGAGGGCGAATATTCATCCGTCGGCGGACGGATGTTCCCGGATACCGATCGTGAATTCGTCACCCAGCAGACCGTGATGACGCGGGTCGGCGTCGATCGCATTTTGAAGTTCGCGTTCGAACTGGCGCAATCGCGCCCGAAGAAGCACCTGACCTCGGCGACCAAGTCAAACGGCATTTCCATCACCATGCCGTATTGGGACGAGCGCGTGGAAGCGATGGCGAAGAGCTATCCGAAGGTGAAGTGGGACAAGTACCATATCGACATCCTCACCGCGAATTTCGTACTGCATCCGGACTGGTTCGACGTCGTGGTGGGATCGAACCTGTTCGGCGACATCTTGTCCGATCTCGGCCCCGCCTGCACCGGCACCATCGGCATCGCGCCGTCTGGCAATATCAATCCGCCCGGCCTTTTCCCCTCGGTGTTCGAGCCGGTGCACGGTTCCGCGCCCGATATCGCGGGGCAGGGCATCGCCAACCCGATCGGCATGATCTGGTCCGGCGCGATGATGCTGGAGCATCTCGGCGAGAAGAAAGCCGCAGCCGCGATCGTCGAGGCGATCGAGCGCACGCTCGGTGAGCGCACGCTGCGCACCCGGGATCTCGGCGGCAATGCCGATACGTCAGCATGCGGCAAGGCGGTGGCGGAGATGGTGGAATGAAAACGTAGGGTGGGCAAAGCGGACGCGTGCCCACCATTTCAGATAATTAATCTATTGATTGATGGTGGGCACGGCGCCAAAAGCGCCTTTGCCCAGCCGGGCTACGAAGTGGCGATCCTCCGGCAGTGCTCCCACGCCGCTGCCATCAAATTTTCGCTCGCTTCAGGCGTGCGGAAGGCCGAATGCGCCGACAGCGTCACGTTGGCTAGCTTGGTCAGGGGATGATCCGCCGGCAATGGCTCGGTATTAAAGACATCGAGACCGGCGTGCTTGATACGGCCCGACTTCAGCGCGGCGATCATTGCGTCCTCATCGACCATCGCGGCGCGCGCAGTGTTGACGAGGATGACGCCCGGTCTCATCGCCGCGATGCGCTCGCGTGAGAGAAATCCGCGGGTCTCGTCGTTCAGCAACAGATGGAGCGAAACGACCTGGCTTTCGGCAAGCAGCTTTTCCAGCGTCACGAAGTCGACGCCGGGAAAACTTTTCGGTGACCGGTTCCATGCGAGCACGCGCATGCCGCTGCCAAGCGCGATGCGGGCGACCTCTGCGGCGATCCCGCCAAAGCCGATCAGGCCCAGCGTCTTGCCGGTGAGCTGCATGCCGTCCTCGCGCAGCCAGTTGCCGGCGCGCATCTCGCGGTCCATCTGGGCGATGCCGCGCGCGGCCGCCCACATCAGCGCGATGGCGCATTCGGCGACCGCAGTGTCGCCGTAGCCCTTGATCAGGTGAACTTCGATGCCGAGCTGGCCAAGTTCTTCCGGGTTCATGTAGCTGCGCGCGCCGGTGCCGAGAAACACCACATGCTTGAGGCCCGCGCAGCGCCGGGCGACGTCGGTCGGCAAGGCCGTGTGGTCGATCACCACGATCTCCGCGCCATCGAGCAGAGCGGGCATCTGCTCCGATGTGATGTCGGGATTGCGATTGATGCGCACCGGCGGATCGCCGGGCTTGTTCAGCCGCTGGAAAATATCTGCCAGCGATGGGTTGGCATCGACAAAAACTCCGCGCACTGGAATCTCCTCGGAACAGGTCAGGAAGCGACGCCGGCGAGCGCCAGCACGGTATGCATCAACACGTTGGCACCCGCCGCGCAATCGGCTTGGGTGGCGTCCTCAAGCTCGTTGTGGCTGATGCCGTCCTTGCAAGGCACGAACACCATCGCGGCGGGAATCCGGGTGTTGAGGTTGCAGGCGTCGTGACCGGCGCCGGAGGTGATGCGGCGGTGGGAATAGCCGAGTGCCTTGGTGGCATTTTCCACCGCATCGACCAGTGTCGGGTCGAAATGGGTCGGCGGCTTGCGCCAGATCAGGTCGAGCACGACCTCAACCTTGCGCCGCGCCGCGATCTCGGCGGCCGCTGTGCGTAAATCCCGGTCGAGCGCGTCCATGATCGCGGCATCGGCGCTGCGGCAATCGATGGTAAACGCGATCTCGCCGGGAATGACGTTGCGCGAGGGGTTGGCGATCACGGCCTCGCCGATGGTGCCGACCGCCCTGGGGCCGTGCTTCCCGGCGATGCGCTCCATCGCCAGCACGATCTCCGACAAGGTCGCCAGCGCGTCGCGGCGCAGCGGCATCGGCGTCGAGCCGGCATGGCTTTCGAAGCCGGTGATCTTGCCGTCATACCACAGCACGCCCTGGCCGGAATCGACCACGCCGATGGTCTTGCCCTCGGCTTCGAGGATCGGCCCTTGCTCGATATGCAGTTCGACGAAGCTGGTGAATTTCTGCGTGCCCACCCGGCTCTGGCCGCGATAGCCGATCTCGTCGAGCGCCTCGGCCACGGTGACGCCATCGGCGTCCTTGCGCGACAGGATGTCGTCGGTGGTGAAATCGCCGACATAGGCGGCCGATGCCATCATCGCCGGTGCGAAGCGCGAGCCTTCCTCGTTGGTCCAGTTGACGATGCAGATCGGCGTTTCCGTCTCGATCCCGGCGTCGTTCAGCGTGCGGACGACTTCGAGCGCCGCCAGCGTGCCGAGCACCCCGTCGAACTTGCCGCCGGTCGGTTGGGTGTCCAGATGCGAGCCGAGCCCGATCGGCGGCTTCGACATGTCGCGTCCCCGGCGCAAGCCAAACATCGAACCCAGCGTGTCGACATGCACTTCAAGGCCCGCGGCCTCGCACGCCTTGCGGAACCAGTCGCGCACCTGCTTGTCCTCGCGGCCGAGCGTCAGCCGCCGGACGCCGCCTTTCGGCGTGGCGCCGAATTTCGCGGTTTCGTGAATCGTATCCCAGAGACGGGCGGAATCGATCTGCAGGTTGGAGGCGATTTCAGGCATCGGGCTTTCCGAAAACGTGTTGGTGCGTATTGCCGTCGCGCATGGTAGAACGCTCCAGCAGGGCCTGTCGAGCTACGGAGCGCTTTTCGATGATTGCCGGTGTGGCGAAGAAAGAGCAAGACGATCAAAACGAGCGGGAAATGCTTTCGAGCCGGCAGGCACGGCTGGCGTGCCGCGCCGGCATGACCACGACCACGGCCGGCGTTGCCAACGGTTTCGTCCAGGGCAATCTTGCGATCCTGCCGGAGAAACTCGCAGCGTCATTTCACCGGTTCTGCCAGCTCAATCCAAAGCCATGTCCCGTGATCGGCATGTCCGACGTCGGCGATCCCCGCATTCCCTCGCTCGGGATCGATCTCGATATCCGGACCGACTTGCCGCGCTACCGGGTCTGGCGCGACGGCGAGGTGGTGGAAGAGCCGACCGATATCATGGCGCATTGGCGCGACGATCTGGTCGCGTTCGTGCTCGGCTGCTCGTTTTCATTCGAGGAAGCGCTGATGGCGGACGACCTGCCGATCCGGCACATTGAGCGCAATGTTCGCGTGCCGATGTACCGCACCAATATCGCCTGCGCGCCCTCGGGGCCGTTCGCCGGTCCGATGGTGGTGTCGATGCGGCCGTTCAAGCCGGCGGACGCGATCCGTGCCGTGCAGATCACCTCGCGATTTCCCGCCGTGCATGGCGCGCCGGTTCATCTCGGTCACCCCCATTCGATCGGGATCAAGGATATCGCCAAACCCGACTATGGCGACCCGGTCCTGGTGGAAGCCGATGAAATCCCGGTGTTCTGGGCGTGCGGCGTGACCCCGCAAGCGGTGATCGCGGCCGCGAAATTGCCATTCGCGATTACGCATGCGCCCGGATTGATGCTGGTGACGGACCTGCGGAACAAGCAGCTCGCGGTGCTCTGACCGTCAATCGTGCCCGTGCTCCGGCAGCGACAGTCCGAACGTCTTCGACAACTCCGCCACCTGCGCCGGCGTCAGATAACGCGGGTTCAGCCCGCGCAGCAGCAGATAGAGTTTGGCGGTCTCTTCGAGTTCCTCGATGGCGAATACCGCCGCTTCCAGTGAATCGCCGCAGACGACGGGCCCGTGATTGGCAAGCAACACGGATGAATACTTTCCCGCAAGCCCCTTGATCGCGTCGGCCACCGCCGGATCGCCCGGCCGATAATATGGCACCAGCGCTGTCGCACCGCATTTCATCAGATAATAGGGCGTCATCGGCGGCAGGGCGGCGCGCGGATCGATTTCCGGCAGCATCGACAATGCCACCGAATGCGTCGAATGCAGATGCACCACCGCGCGCGCGGCGGTACGCGTCTGGTACAGCGCGGTGTGCAGCGGAACTTCCTTGGTCGGCGCGTCGCCGGTGATGAGCTTTCCGTCCGGACCAAGCCGCGACAGCCGCGCCGGATCGAGCGAGCCAAGCGAGGCATTGGTCGGCGTCACCAGCCAGCCGCCGTCCTCCAGCGTGACGCTGATATTGCCCGACGAGCCCGGCGTCAGCCCGCGCTCGAACAATGAGCGGCCGAGGCGGCAGATTTCCTCGCGCAGTCTGGTTTCATTCATAGGCAGCTTTCTTGGTCAGCTTCCTTGGCGCCGGGTTGTCCCATGCTTTGGCAGCGCGGCCAAGCCGTGTTATCCGTAAGCCCAACAACGAAAACAGGAAACGCCGCATGCCTGAATCCACCTCTCAAAAACGTGTCGCCGTCATCGGGCTCGGCTCGATGGGGTTCGGCATGGCGACCTCATTGCGGCGCGCGGGATTTGCCGTCATCGGCTGCGATGTTTCCGCTGATGCGGTGGCGCGGTTCGTCGCCGATGGCGGCGCGGGCGCCCGGACGCCGGCAGAGGCTGCGAAAGCGGCCGATATCGTCGTCAGCGTGGTCGTCAACGCCGCCCAGACCGAAGCCATTCTGTTCGGCAAGGATGGTGTCGCCGAGACACTGGCGAAAGATGCGGTGTTCGTTTCCTCCGCGACCATGGACCCGGACGTCGCACGGCGGCTTTCGAAGCAACTCGAGGCCAGCGGTCGACACTACCTCGATGCGCCGATCTCGGGCGGCGCGCAGCGCGCGGCACAGGGCGAACTCACTATTCTGGCCTCCGGCAGTCCGGCGGCGTTCGCCCGGGCGCGTCCGGCACTCGACGCCATGGCGGCGAAACTTTACGAACTCGGCGACGCGGCAGGACAGGGCGCCGCGTTCAAGATGATCAACCAGCTGCTCGCCGGCGTGCATATCGCGGCAGCCTCGGAAGCGATTACATTTGCCGCCAAACAGGGCCTCGATATCCGCAAGGTCTATGAAGTGATTACGGCGTCGGCCGGCAATTCCTGGATGTTCGAGAACCGCATGCCGCACGTGCTCGATGGTGACTACGCACCGCGAAGTGCGGTGGAAATTTTCGTGAAGGATCTCGGCATCATCCAGGACATGGCGCGCACGGCCAAGTTCCCGGTGCCGGTCGCGGCCGCAGCATTGCAGATGTTCCTGATGACGGCGGCGTCCGGCATGGGCCGCGATGACGATGCCTCGGTGGCGCGGATGTATGCCCGCGTCACCGGCACGCAATTGCCGGGCGAGCCGAAATAGCCCGATACAACAAGAGGACAGTCGATGCCCCGTTTCGCCGCCAATCTGAGCATGATGTTCACCGAGGTGCCGTTCCTCGACCGTTTCGACGCCGCGGCAAAAGCCGGTTTCACCGCGGTGGAATTCCTGTTTCCTTACGAGCATCCAGCGGATGCCATCGGCGAGCGGCTGCACCGCAACGGGCTGACGCAGGCGCTGTTCAACCTGCCGCCGGGCAACTGGGAAGCCGGCGAAAAGGGTTTTGCCGCGCTGCCGGATCGTTTCGGCGATCTGCAGGCGAGCCTGCGCACCGCGCTTCCGTATGCCAAGGCGACCGGCGTCAAGCGCCTGCACCTGATGGCGGGCATCGCCGATCGCAAAGATGCCAAAGCGGTGGCGGCGTTTCGCAAGTCGGTGGCATGGGCCGCCGAATTTCTTGCACCCCATGGCCTCGACGTGGTGATCGAGCCGATCAACCCGCGCAACGTGCCCGGCTATTTCCTCAACGACTTTATCTTTGCCCGCGACCTGATCGATGAGCTGAAAATCCCGAACCTGAAATTGCAATTCGACATCTATCATTGCCAGATCATCCATGGCGACGTCACCATGCGGCTGCGCGAGATGATGCCCTTGATCGGCCATATCCAGATCGCCAGCATTCCCTCGCGCAACGAGCCCGATGGCGAGGAGTTGAACTACCCGTTCCTGTTCGGCGAACTCGATCGCCTCGGCTACCAGGGCTTTGTCGGGTGTGAATATAACCCGCGCGGCAAGACCACCGACGGCCTGGGCTGGTTCAAGCCCTATGCCGGAGTGAAGCCGTGACGCTCGCCGGAAATATCGCCCTTGGCTGCATCGCCGACGATTATACCGGCGCCTCCGATCTGGCCAACACGTTGACCCGCTGCGGCCTGCGCACGGTGCAGACCATCGGCGTTCCCTCCGACGATCTGGCGCTGCCCGAAGTCGATGCCGTCGTGGTGTCGCTCAAAAGCCGCTCCATCGAGGCCGGTCTTGCGGTGTCGCATTCACGTACCGCTGAAAAATGGCTGCGCAAGCGGGGTGCGGCGCATGTGCTGTTCAAGATCTGCTCGACCTTCGATTCCACCGACGCCGGCAATATCGGCCCGGTGATGGACGCGCTGCGCGCCAATTCCGGCGATGCCATCGTGCTGGTGACGCCGGCATTTCCCGAGACCGGCCGCACCGTCTATCAGGGTAATTTGTTCGTGGGCTCGGTCCCGCTGAACGAAAGCCCGCTAAAGGACCATCCGCTCAATCCGATGCACGATTCCAACCTGGTGCGGGTACTGGCGCGCCAGAGCAAGACCAGGATCGGCCTTATCGATCTGGCCGTTATTGCGCGCGGACCAGACGCGGTGCGCGCGCATCTTGCGGAGCTTTCCAAAAAAGGCTTCGGCGCAGCCATCGCCGATGCGGTTTTCGCCCACGATCTCGAAACCATCGGCAACGTAGCGCTCGATCACCGCGTCTCCGTCGGCGCTTCCGGTATCGGTCTCGGGCTTGCCCGCGCGCTGCTGGCGTCAGGGCGGGTCAAACCGAACGTGACGGCCATTTCCGACGCTCCGGTCGGCGGTCCCGCGGCCTGTCTTGCCGGCAGTTGTTCGCAGGCGACGCTGCAGCAGATCGCCAAAGCTGAGCGGTCGATGGCCGTGTTGCATCTCGATCCCGAACAGATTGTCGCAGGCAAAGCCGAAGCCCGGCGGGCGCTGGATTGGGCCAAGGCGCGCGTTGCCGAGGGACCGGTCCTGATCGCCAGCAGTTCGACGCCCGACCAGGTCGCGGCCTTGCAGGCGCGCCATGGCCGCGATGCCGCTGGTCACGCGATCGAGCAGGCGATGGCCGATATCGCCGAAGGGCTGGTCGGGTCCGGCGTCCGGCGCCTGGTGGTTGCCGGAGGCGAGACCTCGGGTGCGGTGGTAGATCGCCTGGGGATTCCCGGCTTTCTGGTCGGCGCGGAAATCGCCGCCGGCGTCCCGGTGCTTCGCACGGTCGGCGCCAAAGAGGGCGAGATGCTGCTGACGCTGAAGTCCGGAAACTTCGGCGGCCCGGAGTTTTTCAGCGACGCCTTGAAGCTGATGCGCTGAATGCGACGGACCGTTGAAGGCCCTGTTCACGGCTGGGTTAATGGCGCTGGGACAGAGGAACCGATCAAACTGTCGTGAGATTTTGGGCCAATCGCGCCCGCTGTTAAAGATACCGCTCAGTGCATGGCGGAACTGCCTCTACGCGTTAGCTATTTTCGGCCAGTTCGGCTAGATCAGCGCGGGCGAATTAGCCGCTCGGCCCTGAGTCCGCCTTCTGCCTGACCAAGGAATAGCTGTTTTATGATCGCGTTAGTCCGCATCGCCCTGAGCCGGCCATATACGTTTGTCGTGCTCGCGCTGCTTTTGCTGATCATCGGACCGCTGGCGGCGCTGCGCACGCCCACCGACATTTTTCCGGACATCCGGATTCCCGTGATCGGCGTGGTCTGGCAGTACACCGGCCTGCCGCCGGACCAGATGGCCGGACGCATCACCTCGCCGTTTCAGCGCGCGCTGACGACCACCGTCAACGACATCGAGCACATCGTTGCCAATTCCTACAACGGCGTCGGCATCATCAAGATTTTCTTCCAGCCGAATGTCGACATCCGTATCGCCAACGCCCAGGTCACCGCGATTTCGCAGACGCTGCTCAAGCAGATGCCGCCCGGCGCGACGCCGCCGCTGATCCTCAATTACAGTGCTTCCACGGTTCCGATCCTCCAGGTCGCGCTGTCGGGTGAGGGTCTCACCGAACAGAACCTGGCCGACATCGGCATCAACCAGCTGCGCACGCCGCTGGTGACCGTGCCCGGTGCTGCAATTCCCTATCCGTTCGGTGGCAAGCAGCGCCAGGTGCAGATCGATCTTGATCCATCGGCGCTGCAATCGCGCGGGCTCTCCGGGCAGGACGTTTCCAATACGCTCGCCGCGCAGAATGTCATCACGCCGGTCGGAACCCAGAAGATCGGCGCCTTCGAATACAACATCCAGCTCAATAACTCGCCGCTCAAGATGGAAGACCTCGGCAACCTGCCGATCAAGGTGGTGGACGGCGCGATGGTCTATGTCCGCGACGTGGCCAGCGTGCGCGACGGCAATCCGCCGCAGACCAATATCGTTCACGTCGACGGCACCCGTTCGGTGCTGATGATGGTGCTGAAGGCCGGGTCGATCTCGACGCTGGATATCATCGCCGGCATCAAGCAGAAGGTCATCGACGTCAAGGACTCGCTGCCCGACGCACTCAAGGTCGGCTTCATCGGCGATCAGTCGATCTTCGTCCGCGGCGCGATCGAAGGCGTCGCAAATGAAGGCGTTATCGCGGCCTTGCTGACCAGCGTGATGATCCTGCTGTTTCTGGGCAGCTGGCGCTCGACGGTCATCATCGCGACATCGATCCCGCTGGCGGTGCTTGGCGCCATCATCATGCTGTCAGCAATCGGCGAGACCCTTAACATCATGACGCTCGGCGGTCTTGCACTGGCGGTCGGCATTCTGGTCGACGACGCCACGGTGACGATCGAGAATATCAACTACCATCTGGAGCAGGGCAAACCGGTCGAGCGATCGATCCTGGACGGCGCCAACCAGATCGTGACTCCGGCCTTCGTGTCGCTGCTGTGTATCTGTATCGTATTCGTGCCGATGTTCTTCTTGACCGGCGTGGCGCGCTTCCTGTTCGTGCCAATGGCCGAAGCGGTGATGTTCGCGATGATCTGGTCGTTCCTGCTGTCGCGCACGCTGGTGCCGACAATGGCGAAATATCTGCTGCAGCCGCACGTGCATCATGCGGAAGGCGAGGGGCCGCCGCCGTCGAAAAACCCCTTGGTGCGATTCCAGCGCGGATTCGAGGCCAGGTTCGAGCGAATCCGTTCCGGTTACCGCGATTTGCTGACGATGGCGTTGGGCCGGCGGCCGATTTTCGTGATCGGGTTTCTCGGCCTGGTCGGGGTTTCATTCCTGCTCGTGCCGTTTCTGGGCCGGAATTTCTTTCCCGCCGTCGATGCCGGTTCGATCCTGATGCATGTCCGCACCCAGGTCGGCACCCGGGTCGAGGAAAGCGCCAATCAATTCGCCGATGTCCAGAAAGCGATTCGCAAGATTATCCCGCCGAGAGAAATCGAAACGCTCGCCGACAACATCGGTATGCCGATCAGCGGCATCAACATGACCTACAACAACACCGGTGTCATCGGCCCGATGGATGGTGACGTCCAGATCAAGCTGAAGGAAGGCCATCGGCCCACGGACGAATATGTCCGCGCCCTGCGCGAGCAACTACCGCGCGCGTTCCCCGGCATGACGTTTGCCTTCCTGCCCGCCGACATCGTCAGCCAGATCCTGAATTTCGGCGCGCCGGCGCCGATCGACCTTCAGGTCCGCGGCGCGGATCTGAATGCGAATTTCGCCTATGCCAATAAATTGCTGAGCCGGATTCGCCGTATCCCGGGGATCGCCGACGCCCGCATCCAGCAATCGCCGAATGCGCCGACCTTCAACATCGATGTCGACCGGACCCGCGCGCAATATGTCGGATTAACCGAACGCGACGTCACCAACAGCCTGGTCGTGAACCTGGCCGGCAGCGCGCAGGTGGCGCCGACTTACTATCTCAATCCGGATAACGGCGTGTCATATGCGATCGTCATGCAGACGCCGCAATACCAGATCGATTCGCTGAGCGCGCTGCAGACGTTGCCGATTACCGCCAGCAATACCGCCGTCGCCGCCCATCCTCGGCGGCATCGCCGACATCACGCGATCGACCTCGAGCGCGGTGGTTTCGCAATACGACATCCAGCCGATGGTGCAGATCTATGCGACGCCGCAGGGGCGCGATCTCGGCGCGGTCGCAGCCGACGTCAGGAGGGAGATCGCGGATACCGCGAAGGAAGTGCCGAAGGGCAGTTCGGTGGTGCTGCTCGGCCAGGTGCAGACCATGAACAGCGCGTTTTCCGGACTGTTGTTCGGGCTGCTCGCTGCGGTCGTGCTGATCTATCTGCTGATCGTGGTCAATTTCCAGTCCTGGTCGGATCCGTTTGTGATCATCACGGCGTTGCCGGCTGCCCTTGCCGGCATCGTCTGGATGCTGTTCACGACGCATACCACGCTGTCGGTGCCGGCGCTGACCGGCGCGATCATGTGCATGGGCGTCGCCACTGCCAACAGTGTGCTGGTGATCAGCTTCGCGCGCGAACGCTATGAGGAACTGGGCGACCCGATCGCCGCGGCGATCGAGGCCGGTTTCGTGCGCTTTCGCCCGGTGCTGATGACGGCGCTGGCGATGATCATCGGCATGACGCCGATGGCGCTCGGCCTCGGCGAGGGCGGCGAACAGAACGCGCCGCTCGGACGCGCGGTGATCGGCGGACTTATTTTTGCAACGATTGCCACGCTGATGTTTGTTCCCGTGGTTTTTAGTATGGTACACAAGAAGCAAGGCGCCAAAGCCGCCGCCCCACCGGAGACATCGCATGCCCATTGAACAGAGCTCTCCGGTGTCTCGCCGGAAGGTGGGCATTTTCGGGCTGGTGGTCGGCATTGCCGCGGTGCTGGTGGTGATCACCGGAATCCGGGCGCGCGAGGAGGCGAGCGCGAAGCTGCGCGAATGGACCGACAACCAGGCTGTCCCGACCGTGGCCGTGCTGCTGCCCGACGCCAGGGCGCTGACTGCGACGCTCGATCTGCCGGGCCGGCTGGAGGCTTACTACCGTGCGCCGATCTTTGCCCGCGTCAGCGGTTATCTCAAGAGCTGGACCGTCGATATCGGCGCGCAGGTCAAGGCCGGGCAGGTAATCGCCGAGATCGAGGCGCCTGACCTCGACCAGCAATTGCTGCAGGCCAGAGCCGACCTCACCAGCCAGCAGGCCAGCGCCAAACTGTCCGAAGCGACGCTGAACCGCCGGAAAACCCTGATCGCCTCGAATTTCGTCTCGATGCAGGAAATCGACGAGCGCACCGCCGACCTGTCCAACAAGAAAGCCGCGGTCAATTCCAGCCAGGCCAATGTCGAGCGGCTGGAAGCGTTGGCCGGCTACAAGAAAATCACGGTGCCCTTCGATGGCGTGGTGACTTCCCGCAGTACCGACGTCGGCGCCCTGATCAATGCCGGCGGCGGTTCGGGCCCGGCGATGTTCGTCATTTCCGACATCAAGAAATTGCGGGTCTACGTCAACATACCCCAGAATTACGTGCCCGCGATCAGGATCGGCTCCAAGGCCGTGATCTCGGTGCCGGACTATCCCAGCCGGACTTTTGCCGCGACCGTTGAAGCCTCGTCGCAATCGGTCGATGCCGGTTCCGGCACCACGCAGATGCAGCTTGGGCTCGACAATGCCGGCGGCGAGTTGATGCCGGGCGGCTACGCCAATGTGCGCATGTCGCTCGCGCGCGAGGGGGTGCCGCTGCACATTCCCGCCAGCGCTCTGATTTTCAACCAGAACGGCCTGCGCGTGGCGACGGTGGATGCGGACGACCGGGTGCTGTTCAAGACAGTGACCATCGCCCGCGACCTCGGCCGCGACATCGAATTGGCGTCGGGCATCTCCGCCGACGACCGCGTCATCGTCGCGCCCCCCGACGGCATGGCCGATGGCGACCAGGTCCACGTCGTCGGCGCCAAGAGCGGCAGGCCCGCGACGGCATCCGAAGGGCAGGATAGCAAGGGGTAAGGGTGGTTATCCCGCCCGCCACTCCAGCACGCCATCATCCGCATTCACGATATCGCCGAGCGAACCCACCGGCGTGCGATCCATGTTCAGAAGATGCGCCAGTGTCGCGCCGTCGCTTGCAGGCACCCGCGCCAGCGCCCGGGCATTCTCCGGCGTGCGCAGCATCACCACGCCGTGCTCGACCTCGCCGCCGCGGCCGTAGATCACCGTGAAACTTTCGACCTCGCCCTTGCCGCTGGCTTCGGTGACGAATTCCGGCACCGCGCCGCGGTTACGGTCGGCCTCGGCCTGCACGCTGGTGTCCTGCGCCAGCTCATGTTTCGGCTTCGCGCGGGACAGCACCAGGGCGTGATGCTTGGTGACGAAGCCGCCCTGGCCGTAGAGCAGGCCGAGCCTGGCGCCGTTGCCGAAGTTGCCGCACCATCGCGCAGGCCGCATGGGTCATGTAGGTGTTGAGCGGCGCGCCGAAGAAGGTCAGGCCGCCGGTCACCGTCGGCTGCACGTCGGCGCCGAGGCCGAGGGTACGCCGCGCCATTTTCGGCACGCAGGGAAAGCAACTATAGAGTTCGATTGCGTCGAATGCCTTGCCGTCGCCGCCGGCAAGGCCCATTACCGCCTTGAGCACGGCATTCTGCGGGTGGCTCTCGAAAAACTGGTCGCGGACGAGATAATCGCGCGGCTCTTCCGCCGAAGCGCCACCCCAGACATGAACAAGGCGATCCTCGGCAATTCCGGCGGCGCGCGCTTTTGCGAGGCTGGTCATCAGGATCGCCCCGCCCATGTTGACGGTCGGATTGGCCACCATCAGCTTGGTATAGGGCCAGGCGATCAGCCGGTTGTCCGGCGTCGGCGTCGTGATCTCGTCCGGCGTGAAGCGCCGCTTCAGCCACGAATTTGGATTTTGCGACGCGACGCTGGAATAGGTCGACCACAACCGGCCGGATTCGGCCATCGCCTCGCGCGGGGTCTGGCCCCAATGCGCCGACGAGGCCGCTTCATAGAACGGATATACCGTGATCGGCCTGAATACGCCGAGCTTCACGGCCATCGGCTTCTGGAATGCGGCGCCGCGTTTGGGCTCAGGGACGTCATGCGCGAATGGCGTCCACGGCAGCGTGAGACCGGCGCGCTCGGCCTTGGTGGCCGTGGACTGCGCCTCGGCGCCGCAGACCGCGGCAACGCTGCATTCGCCGCGCGCGATGCGTTGCGCGGCTTCATGCAGATAGCGGATCGGGCTTTCGCCGCCGACCGGGCCGTAATAGGCATGCGCCGGCTTGATGCCAAGGCGATCGGAGAGCTGCCGTGCCGGATCCTGATAGCGCCAGCTCAGGAAATTGACGATGTCGAGCGACTGGATTTCGCCGAGCAATTTGCCGCCGCTGTCGTGCTCGGCGCGCTCGAGCGCCTCGACCAGCAGCGTGAGCGGCTCAAGGCCCGTGGCGATGTCCTGCGGGCGATCGACGATTTCACCGACGCCGACGATGACGGGGATGCGGTCTTCGGAGAGGGCAGTATTCGCCATTTCTTGTTTTCGCTTTCGTTCATTCGCTTCGGCCGTCATTGCGAGCCAACGGGTCGCGCGAATGCGCGCCCGATGACAGGCTCCGCGAAGCAATCCATAGGGCCGCATAAAGAAATGGATTGCTTCGTCGCTACGCTCCTCGCAATGACAGCTACTCCGCCACCAGCGCGTTCATGTGTTCCACCGCCTCGACGAACTCTTCCTTGAATTCCTGCACCACGGCACCGGCCGATTTCACGCTGTCGATCAGGCCGACGCCTTGTCCGACGAAGTAACTGACGAGGTCGCGGGCCCGCGCGTTGCCGGCAGCCGCGGAGCGATCGATCGAGTCGAACGCGTCGCGGCTGATGATGCTTTGCAGCGGCATCGGCAGCGCGCCGGGGCTGTCGGGTCCGCGGTCCCAGGCGTCGGTCCAGACCGAACGCAATTGCCGCGCCGGTTTGCCGGTGCGGCCCCGGGAACGAATGGCGTCGCGCGAGGAGGCCGCGATCATCTTTTCGCGGAAGATTTCGGTGGTCTCGGATTCAACCGTCGCCAGCCATACCGAGCCGGTCCACACGCCTGCGGCGCCCATCGCCATGCACGCCGCCATCTGCCGCCCGGTCATGATGCCGCCTGCGGCCAGGACCGGCACATCGCGGATCGGTTTGATCGCCTTGATCACCTCGGGCACCAGCACCATGGTCGAGACCTCGCCGCAGTGGCCGCCGGCCTCGGTGCCCTGCACCACGAGAATATCGACGCCGGCCGCGACCTGACGGATCGCATGCTCCTTGGCGCCGACCAGGGCTGCGACGGGAACGCCGTGCTTGCGGCCCATCTCGATCATCGCT
The DNA here is from genome assembly GCA_963774685.1 of uncultured Alphaproteobacteria bacterium. Lineage (GTDB taxonomy): Bacteria > Pseudomonadota > Alphaproteobacteria > Rhizobiales > Xanthobacteraceae > Bradyrhizobium. Next base: position 522,936 of record CAVZFU010000002.1, read on the forward strand.
TTGGGCGGCACGCCCAGCGCATTCGCAATCAGGCGGATCGGATGCCTGAACGAGGCGTCGAGCACCTCTAGCGCGCGCGATCCGTCGAATGGCTGCGGCTGGTGGGGATCGACCTCGGTCGTCGTCAGTTCAACGCCGTATTTCTTCAGGAGGTTACGGGTGAAGTCGCGATGTTCCGGCGAGACCCGCGCCTCCAGGCTTTTCCAGGTGACGTTCTTTTCGCCCGCGGTCGAGATATTCTCGGGGATCAGCACGTCCAGCCCATAGGGCTTGCCGTCGGCATGGTCGTCGATCCATTTCAGTTCCTGCTCGATGGATTCAGGCGAATGCGTGGTGGCCCCGAGCACCCCGAACCCGCCGGCGCGGCTCACGGCGGCAACCACGTCGCGGCAATGGCTGAACGCCAGCAGGGGAAATTCAATTCCCAGCATCTCGCAGATCGGTGATTTCATGGGTGTGTTCACTCCCTGCGGCAGCTTATGAGAGCTGCATTTTCTTGTGTCCTAGCGAACGCTAGCGCATCGAGGGCGGTCATGCCAAGCGGGGCCGCTCTCGTTCCGTTCCGCGCCGGCTGAGGCAGGGAACGGTCGTTTTGTCACTTGCACTTTCACGCCGTGGATAGAATGCTAAACTGTAATTCGACAGAAATCCCAGGGGAGCGCGCATAGATGTCCGCCTTGCCATCCGTTTCGGGCAAAAGCCAAGCCGCGGCCGCCGAGGCCTACGATGTCGTCGTGGTCGGCGCAGGCTTTGCCGGAATGTATATGCTGTATCGACTGCGCGGGTTGGGATTGTCGGCCCGGGTCTACGAGCAGGGCGGCGATGTCGGGGGCACCTGGTACTGGAACCGCTATCCCGGCGCGCGCTGCGATGTCGAGAGCATGCAGTATTCCTATTCGTTCTCCAACGAGTTGCAGCAGGAGTGGGAATGGAGCGAGCGCTATGCGCCGCAGCCGGAGATTCTGAAATACGCCAACCACGTCGCCGACCGGTTTGATTTGCGCAAGGACATCCAGCTCGACACCCGCGTCGACCAGGCGACGTTCGACGAAGGCGCCAACACGTGGTCGGTGACCACGTCCGACGGCAAAACCGTCGTGGCGCAATATGTCGTGCTCGCCACCGGATGTCTCTCCAATGCGCGGATGCCCGACATCAAGGGTCTCGCCAGCTTCAAGGGCAAGGTCTATCACACCGGGCACTGGCCGCATGAGCCGGTGGATCTCATGGGCTTGCGCGTCGGCGTGATTGGCACGGGATCGTCGGCGATCCAGTCGGTGCCCGTGATCGCCGAGCAGGCCAGCCATCTCACGGTATTTCAGCGCACCGCGAATTTTTCCATCCCCGCCCGCAACGCGGCGCTGACTCCGGAAGAGCGGGATTCGTTCCGCTCGAACTATCCGGAGCTCAGGCGCATCGCGCGCGAGGAGACAAGGAACGGCATTCTGCAGGAAATGCCCGACCGTGGCGCGCTCGACGACGGCGACAACGAACGGCGCTCGAAATACGAAGCGCGCTGGAGCCGCGGCGGCCTCACCTTCATGTCGGTCTACAACAATCTGGCGATCGACAAGGCGGCCAACGACACCGCTGCGAATTTCGTCCGCGGCAAGATCGCGGAGATCGTGAAGGACCCGAAGACCGCCAAACTGCTGCAACCCAACAACCATCCGATTGGAACCAAGCGCATCTGCGTCGACAGCGACTATTTTGCGACCTTCAACCGCCCGAACGTCACGCTGGTCGACATCAAGTCCAGCCCGATCGAGGAAATCACCGCGAATGCGGTGCGTACCGGAGGCAAAACTCACGAAATCGACGCGCTGGTGCTGGCCACCGGCTTCGACGCGATGACGGGGTCGGTCGCCAGGATCGATATCCGTGGCCGCCACGGGCAGACGCTCAATCAGAAATGGGCCGAAGGCCCCAAAACCTATCTCGGTGTGATGAGCCAGGGCTTTCCCAACCTCTTCATCATCACCGGCCCCGGCAGCCCCTCGGTGCTGAGCAACATGATGGTCGCGATCGAGCAGCATGTCGACTGGATCGCCGACTGCGTCTCATACATGCGCGACCGCGATCTGGTTTCGATCGAGGCAAAAAAGGATGCCGAGGACAAGTGGGTGGAGCACGTCAACGAGATCGCGCATACCACGCTCTATCCGCAGGCCAATTCCTGGTACATGGGCGCCAACATCCCGGGCAAGCCGCAGATCTTCATGCCTTACATCGGCGGCGTCGCGGTCTACCGGCAGATTTGCAACGACGTCGCAGCAAAGGGCTATGAGGGCTTTGCGATGACGGGTGCGGAGCGCCCGCAGAGGGTGGCGGCGTCGTGAGCTCGTAGGGTGGGCAAAGCCAGCGGGTCGCGCGCCCGCGCGCCCGATGATAAACTCCGCGTGCCCACCATCTCGCATCGTGAATAGTCATGGTGGGCACGGCGCAAGTGCGCCTTTGCCCCTCCTGCGAAGTCTTCGCTCCTCGCAACGCGACTATGTCGCTGGCACTACTGGCGCCGGCGGGAACACGATCCTGTCGTCGGTCCGGCAATAGCGGTCTGCGAACATGCGGCCGACCGGATGATAGCGCTCCATGTGCACGCGCATCGCCTCGCCGTCCCACAACTCGTCGCGGATGTGGAAGTGGATGCCTTCGCCCATGATCAGCTGCCGCTTGCCGTCGACGTCGATGGTTTTCCAGACCTTGCACTCCATCGCCCACGGCGCGTCGGACAGTCGCGGCACGGCAAGCCTGATCGAGGGCGCCAGCCTCAATCCCAGATGGCTGGGCTCGCCGATTTCGGGCGGAAAGTCGCCGCTGGAATCGTGCATGGCATGCGCCAGCGGCTCGTCGGCGAGGTTGACCACGAACTCTCCGGTACGCTGGATGTTGACCAGCGTATCCTTGGCGCGGCCGTCGGGTCGCGGGTTGACGGCGAACATGCAGAGCGGCGGATCCTCGCTGAATACGTTGAAGAAGCTGTAGGGCGCGGCATTCACCACGCCCGTGGGTCCAATCGTCGTCACCCACGCGATCGGTCGCGGCAGCACGAACCCTGCCAGCAGCTTGTAGCGATCGCGAGGCGCGAGGTCGTCAGCGGCATATTCCATGGTGCATTCCCTGTTGGACCGTATTCCCCGTGAACGGGGCTACGGCATGCTATTGGTCCCCGCGCGCCGGGCCAAGGCCGCAACGAAACGGTCAGTGTCGGCCTCGTCGTTGAAGACGTGGGGCGAGATGCGCATGCGGCGCAGACGCGTGGCGACGTAGATGTCCTCGGTTGCGAGTCCTTCGACAAGCCCTGCCGGCATTCCATCCTTGAAGCCAAGGCTCAGGATGTGCGGCGCGCGTACACGACGCTCCGGCACGCTGACGCCAAGTCCGCGCACGCCTTCCGCGATCCGTTCCGTCAGCATGAGCAGACGCTGGGCAATGGCGGCCTGACCCCATTCGGTCATCATCTCCATGCCGATCGAGGCCATCTCCATTGATATGAAATGGTCGCGCTCGCCCATGTCGAACCGCCGTGCATCGGGAAGGTAGCGAAGATCGGTAAAATAAACCTCGTTCTCGGCGCGCACGTCACGGCGGCCGAACGCGGTCTGCTCGAGCGGGATGCCGTCCTGATGGCGCCTGGCGACATAGAGAAAGGCCCGGCCATAGGGTCCGAGCAGCCACTTGTAGGTCGGGAAGATCACAAAATCCGGATCGAGACGCCGCACGTCCATCGTCAGCACGCCGGCGCTGTGCGTGGCGTCGATGAGGAAGCTGGCTCCCTGCTGCCGCAACGCGGTGCCGACTTTTTCGACGTCGATCAGCCCGCCATCGGACCAGTGCACCGATGAGATCGAGGCGAGGCTGACCGGCGCTGCGCCGGAGCGTTCGATCGCGGCGAGAACCGCCGATGTCCAGTCGCCGTCGTCCGGCCGGCGGATCGTCTCGATGGTGAAGCCCTGCGCATCGGCCCGCGTTTGCCATTCGAGCACCGGCGAGGAATGATCGTTTTCCAGAACGATGACGCGGGTGCCGCGGCCGATCGTCAGAACTTTCGCCGCCGTCGCCACGCCGTAGCTGATCGAGGGTATCAGCGCGATGTCGGCGGGATCGGCGTTGATCAGGCGGGCAGCCGCAGCCCGCGCGCGTTCGTGCTGGCCGCTTGCGAAGGCCGCCTCGAGCGTCCAGGGCCTGCCTTTGCGCCCAACCGCGGCACGAGCCGCTTCCTGGGTCCGGAGCGGCAGCGGACTGTAGGAGGCCGAGTTCAGGTAGCAGATATCGCGCGGCATCTCGAACAGGTCGCGCTGCGAGGCAAGCATCGGGATGATCTCTTGTTGAGGATGGGCAAAGCGAAGCGTGCCGCAGCGCATCTCGCAGCGCGAATGGTCCTGGTGGGCACGGTGCTAACGCACCTTCGCCCACCCTGACGAATACATCAAAACGCCGTATACCCCCCGTCGATCACAAAGCAATCGGCGGTGTGATACGACGACGCCCGGCTCATCAGGTAGACCGCGATGCCGCCGAAATCCGCGGGATCGCCGAACCGCCGCATCGGAATCCGCGGCATCACGTTGGCGACGAATTTCTCGTTGGCCATGATGCCGGCGGTCATGTCGCTCTTGATCCAGCCGGGCAGGATCGCATTGGCGGTGACGCCCTGACGCGCCAACTCGACCGCGAGCGCGCGGACCAGCGCGTTGATGGCAGCCTTGGTCGCGGCGTAGTGCTCGTTGCGCGCGGTGCCGAACAGCGATGCGAGACTCGAAGTTGCGACCAGCCGGCCGAACGCGTCGCCGGCCGTGGCGCGCTCGGTCATGTGGCGGGCTGCGGCCTGAAATACGTGGAACACGCCGTCGAGGTTGGTCGCAAACATGCTGCGCCACTGTTCCTCGGTACGGTCGATGAAAGCGTGGCGTCCACCACCGCCGATGCCGGCGTTGGCAAAGCAGCCGTCGACCCTGCCGAATGCCTGCAGCGTCGCGGCCATCGCCGACCTGACCGAGACGGGATCGCTGACATCGCAGATGCGGGTATCGACCTTGCCGGCGCAGCCGGCCATGGTCGCGGCCGCGTTTTTGTTCTTGTCGGCGTTGCGGCCCCAGATCGAGACGTTGCAGCCGGCAGCCGCCAGCGCCTGTGCGATGCCAAGGCCGATACCGCCATTGCCGCCGGTAATGACGGCCGCGCGGCCGCTCAGATCGAAAATGCTCATGGGTCGTTTCCGTTCGATTTGGCGCGCGTTGGGCCGTGAGTCCAGGGGCGGGCGGATGTCCTGAGACGACCATGGACAAGCCCGTCCGGAAAATCAAATATGAGTTCGAGACCATCCGAATTGCCAGGCCGCGAAAAATAAGCCCGGCCGCACCTCACGAGGAAACCCATGCAGTTCAAACACGTTACGCTCGAGTTCGACGGCCCCGTGGCGATCCTGAAACTTGACCACCAGGAGGTCATGAACGCGGTCTCGATGGACATGCTCGGCGGCCTTGCCGAAGCCCTTGACGAGATCGGCGACAGGAAGACCGAGGTACGCTGTCTGGTGCTGACCGGCGCCGGGCGCGCGTTCTGCACCGGCGCCAACCTTCAGGGCCGCAACAACCAGAAACCGGGCCGGAGCAATGCCGGTGCCGCACTGGAAACCGGGTTTCATCCTTTCCTGCGCCGCCTGCGCAACCTGCATTGCCCGATCGTCACCTCGGTGAATGGCCCGGCCGCCGGCGCCGGCATGAGTTTCGCGCTGATGGGCGACATGATTTTGTGCGCGCGTTCAGCGTATTTCCTGCAAGCCTTCCGCCGCATTGGCCTGGTGCCGGACTGTGGATCGACCTGGCTGCTGCCGCGGCTGATCGGCAAGGCGCGCTCGGTCGAACTGTCGCTGATGGGCGAGCGGCTGCCGGCCGAGAAGGCGCTGGAATGGGGTCTGGTGAACCGGGTCTATGACGACGCGGCCTTGACGGAAGAAACCATGAAGCTCGCGCATGAACTGGCGAATGGCCCGACCATCGCGCTGTCGCTGATCCGCAAATTGTACTGGGAAAGCCCGGACAATTCGTTCGAAGACCAGCTCAATCTGGAGTTCGAGTCGCAGCGCATTGCGGGTTCGGCGGAAGATTTCAAGGAAGGCGTTACCGCATTCCTTGAGAAACGGCCGGCGAAATTCAGAGGTAAATGATGGAGGCGCTGCTGGCGCGCTGCGTCATGTCCCGGTTTCCGGGCGCGACCGGCGTGACCGATGTCATCAGGCTTTCCGGCGGCGCCAGCCAGGAGACCTGGTCGTTCGATATCGTGTATCCCGCAGGCAATATCAACGCGATCCTGCGCCGCGCGCCGCAGGGCTATGGCGCAGCGCCCGCGCGCGCCGCCGGGCTGAGCGTCGAAGCGGTACTGATGCAGCGCGCCTATGAAGCCGGCGTGCCGTCGCCGCGGGTGCTGCATGTGCTCCAGCCGCAGGATGAACTCGGCACCGGCTTCATCATGGAACGGGTTGAGGGTGAAACCATTCCGCGCAAGATCCTGCGCGATGACGAATTCGCGCAAGCCCGCCCGAAACTCGCGCGCCAGCTCGGGCAGGTCTTGGCCATCATCCATGACCTCGACCTGTTGCAATTGCCGGCGCTACGCCGCATGACCGCGGGACGCGAAATTGCCGAACTCGAGCAGGATTACCGCGGTTTCAATTGGCCGCGTCCGGTATTCGAGCTGGCGCTACGCTGGCTGCGCGACCACGATCCCGGCCCATCCCGGGAGGTGACGCTGGTGCATGGCGATTTCCGCCACGGCAATCTCATCATCGGTCCCCATGGCATCCGCGCGGTGCTGGACTGGGAACTCGCGCATTCCGGCGATCCGATGGAGGATCTCGGCTGGATCTGCGTCAATTCGTGGCGGTTTGGCGAAATCGACAAACCGGTCGGCGGTTTTGGCACACGCGAGGAACTGTTTGCCGGATATGAGGCCGCCGGCCGCCGCGTCTATCCCGAACGCGTGACGTTCTGGGAAGTGATGGGCACGCTGCGCTGGGGCGTGATGTGCTGCGGCATGATGCAGCGGTTTCGTGCCGGGCCCGAGCATTCCATCGAGCGCGCGATGATCGGCCGCCGCTCGTCGGAGACCGAGATCGATCTGCTGCGGTTGCTGGCGCCGCGCCCGACAACATGAGTAAATGACATGCAGGACGAGCCGACACCGGAAGAACTGATCAAGGCGGTCGCCGACTTCCTGCGCGCCGAGATCGCGCCGCAGATAGCGGGACACCTCGCGTTCAAGCTGCGGGTATCGATCAATGCGCTCGACCTCGTGACGCGCCAGTTTGCGCTGGCGCAGGCCAGCGATGCCGCGGAAGCCGCGCGTTTGAGCAAGTTGTTGGACATGCAGGGTACGCTTGGCGAACTCAACCGCGCGCTCGCACAGCGCATCGCCGACGGCAAGGCCGACCTGCAGACGCCCGGGCTCGCCGATCATCTGTGGCAAACCACGATGGACAAGCTCGCGGTCGATCAGCCGAATTATGCGTCGTATAAGAGGGAGTTGGAAGACAAGGGAAGAGCCTAGCGTTCTATCTACGTCGTCATGCCCGGCCTTGTGCCGGACATCCACGTCTTACTTTGCCGAGGTCAAGACGTGGATGGCCGGGACAAGCCCGGCCATGACAGCAAAATTACTTTCCCACCCACTTCGGCGGACGCTTTTCCGAAAACGCCTTCGGGCCTTCGATATAATCCTGCGACGCCGCCATCGCTTTCACGGCCGGGTATTCGCGCTGTTCGGTGATCGCCTGCTCCAGCGAGACCGCAAGCCCCTTCTGGATCGCCTGCTTGGAAGCGCGGATCGACATCGGTGAGTTCTTGCAGATGGTCTCGGCCCAGCGTTCGGCCGCCGCCAGCGCTTCGCCCGGCGGCACCACCTCGTTGACGAAGCCGAGTTCGTGGCCTTCGCGCGCACTGACATGCCGCGCGGTCAGGATCATCCCCATGGCGCGCTTCAACCCGATCTGCCGCGGCAGCCGCTGCAATCCGCCGGCAAGGGCGGCGAGGCCGACGCGCGGCTCGGGCAGCGCGAACGTCGCGTTCTCCGAGGCGATGATGAGGTCGCAGGCCAATGCGATCTCGAAGCCGCCGCCCATGGCGACGCCGTTGACGGCGGCGATCACAGGCTTGTCGAGGTCGAAACGCGCGGTGAGGCCCGCAAAACCGCCGGTGTCCCAGCCGCGTTTTCCGCCCGCTGCCTGCCATTTCAGGTCGTTGCCGGCGCAGAACGCCTTGTCGCCGGTGCCGGTGACGATCGCAACCCATTGGTCGGGGTCGGCGGCAAAATCGTTGAACACCTTGTTCAGTTCGAAATGTGCGTCGGTATGGAGCGCATTGTACACCTCGGGACGCGACAGCGTCACGATCGTGATCGGGCCCTTGCGCGTCACCCTGGAAAACTTCAGGTCCATGTTTGCTCCCATCGATTATTTTTCGTTGCGGGGAATATCGCGCATCTGTCGCCGTCCAGTTAAGCAGATCGCCGCTGTCTCACAAGCCATATCCGTCGCTTGACTTGGTTTGCGGTTGCCACCTTAATCGCCGCAGCCACGCGGCATCGCAACAACAATAAGACAGCTTGGGAGCAGCGCCTTGGATTTTGCATTGCCGGCCGACCTCGTCGCGTATCTCGACGAACTCGATCGTTTCATCGCGCGCGAGATCAAGCCGATCGAGGACGCCGACGACAACATCCGTTTTTTCGATCACCGCCGCGAATGGGCGCGCACGGATTTTGAAAACGGCGGGCTGCCGCGGCATGAATGGGAAGCACTGCTGCGACGGGTGAAGAATTTCGCCGATGCCGCCGGGCACCTGCGCTTTGCGATCCCAAAGCGCTACGGCGGCAAGGATGGTTCCAATCTCTGGATGGCCGTGATCCGCGAGCATTTCGCGGCAAAGGGCCTTGGCCTGCACAACGACCTGCAGAACGAGCATTCGATCGTCGGCAACCTGCCGCTGGTCACCATGCTGGACCGTTACGGCCGCGACGACCAGAAGGCGATGATCGAAGGCTCGATCACCGGCAAATTCCGCATCACCTTCGGCCTCACCGAGCCCGGGCACGGCTCCGACGCCACCCATATGGAAACCCGCGCGGTGCAGGCCACCCGCGACGGCGTCGCCGGCTGGGTCATCAACGGCGAGAAGATGTGGACCACCGGCATGCACGTCGCGAGCCACTGTGCGCTGTTTGCGCGAACGTCGGGCAATGACGGCGATGCCCGCGGCATCACCTGCTTTCTGGTGCCGGCCGAGACCAGGGGCGTGAAGGTCGAGGAATACATGTGGACCTTCAACATGCCGACCGATCATCCGCGCGTCAGTTTCACGGATGTGTTCGTGCCCGACGATGCGCTGTTCGGCGAAGTCGGCCGCGGATTGTCGCTGGCGCAATGCTTCGTGCACGAAAACCGGATACGGCAGGCGGCGAGTTCGCTGGGTGCGGCGGTGTACTGCATTGGAGAGAGCGTGCGCTATTCGCGCGAACGCAAGCCGTTCGGCCGCGCGCTGGCGGAAAACCAGGCGATCCAGTGGCCGCTGGTCGAACTGGCGACGCAGGCGGAAATGCTGCGGCTGTTGATCCGCAAGACCGCGTGGGAGATGGACAAGCTGACGCAGGCACAGGTCGAACACACGCTGTCCGACAAGGTTTCGATGTGCAATTTCTGGGCGAACCGGTTGTGCTGCGAGGCCGCCGACCGCGCCATGCAGGTGCATGGCGGCATGGGCTATTCACGCCACAAGCCGTTCGAGCATATCTATCGCCATCACCGCCGCTACCGCATCACCGAAGGCAGCGAGGAAATCCAGAAGCGGAAGGTGGCGGGATTTCTGTTCGGGTATATGGGGGCGGGGAAGCATTGAGCGACCACGCGTCGTCCCTGCGAACGCAGGGACCCATAATCCCGGGCGTTCGATGGCGACGCGACGGTGCGACAAGGTTATTCATCCTGCTCGTAACCTCATCTGCACGGCGTATGGGTCCCGGCGTTCGCCGGGACGACGATGAAGCGCGTTGCGCTGCGCTCCGTCTCAATTCACCTGGCGATCTTTCCCCGCCCAATAGGGATCGCGCAGGTGCCGCCGCAATATCTTGCCGGACGCGTTGCGCGGCAGCGCCGCCATGAAATCCACCGACTTCGGCGTCTTGAAGCCGGCGATGCGTTCGCGGGTGAAGCGGATGATGTCGGATGCCGTCGCCTGCTTGCCCGGCTTCATCACCACGATCGCCTTGACCGCCTCGCCCCATTGCTCATCGGGGATGCCGACCACCGCGACCTCGGCCACGTCAGGGTGATCGCAGATCGCGCTTTCGACTTCGGCCGGATAGATGTTTTCGCCGCCCGAGATGATCATGTCCTTGATGCGGTCGTGGATATAGAGATAGCCGTCCTTGTCCATGTAGCCGGCATCGCCGGTGCGCAGCCAGTTGTCCTTGTCGAGTGTTTTGGCGGTGGCTTCCGGCAAATTCCAGTAGCCGGCCATGTTGGAGCCTGAACGCGTTACGATCTCGCCGACTTCGCCCGGCGGCAATCTGTTGCCGGCGGCATCGAGGATCGCAAGCTCCACGCCGGGCAGCGCCTTGCCGGCCGAGCGCATCCGCTCCAGCCCCTCGACGTGATCTTCCGGCGGCAGCGCCACGATGGTGCCGGTGGTCTCGGTCATGCCGTACATCTGGACGAAGCCGCATTTGAACACTTCGATGCATTCCTTCAGCAGTGCGGCCGGAATCGGCGAGGCGCCGTAGAGCATGTATTTCAGCCTGGAGAAATCGACCTCGCGGGCGCGCGGCTGCCGCACCACGAATTGCATCGCGGCCGGCACCATGAACAGTTTTGTAATTCCGGAGCGCTCGAAGAAATCCAGCACCTTGGTCGGATCGAACTCGCGCGCGATCACGCCCCTGGCGCCGTGATAGAGACCGAGCACGCCCCAGCCGGAACCGCCGATGTGAAACACCGGCATTGCGACCAGCGAGACATCGTCCTCGGACCATTTGTTCCAGTCCGGCCGTTCGCCGCCGCCGGCCCGCACCAGCGACAGGAAGTTCGCATGCGACAGCATCGCGCCCTTGGGTTTTCCGGTGGTGCCGGAGGTATAAAGCTGGATCGCGATGTCCTTTGGTTCGATTGCCACCCTGGGATCGTCGCTGCTTTGCGCGTCGCGCCAGCTTGCGAAGTCCTGCCAGCCGGACGCCTTGCCCTCGGTGACGATAAAGGTGCGCACGCTCGGCAGTTGTGCCCGGATCGCCGCGACCTGCTCGATGAATTCCGGCCCGGCGAACAACACCGGCGCCTTGCAGTCCTCGACGATGAAGGCGATCTCGGGCCCGGCCAGCCGCCAGTTGACCGGCGCCATCACCACATTGGCCTTCATCGCACCCAATAGCAGCTCGAAATAAACGTCGCTGTTCTTGCCGAGATAGGCGATGCGCTCGCGCGGCTTGACGCCAATCGCCTTGAGGCCATGGGCGATCTGGTTGGTGTGGGCGTCGAGCTCGGCATAGCTGGTCCGGCGACCCTCGAATTCGAACGCCATGGTGTCGCCGCGGGCTTTGCCCTGCAAGCGGATGATGTCGGCCAGATCAGGCGCTGCATCGATGTCGGACATGCTTCTCCCGTAAGATTTGTCTTTGTGTCGTCATTGCGAGCGAAGCGAAGCAATCCAGACGTTTGCGCGATGAAAGTCTGGATTCGCTTCGTCGCTGTCGCTCCTCGCATGACGGGAAGAAATTTAACCACTCCTCGCAGCCCTGTCTTTCTCGTTCTGCGCCTTGATCGAATCGCGCGCCTGGGTCCAGTCGGCGTCGGACCAGTCGCGCAACTGATAGAAATTGCCGCCCATCGCCAGCGCCTGGCCGCCGTCCATCGCGATGGTCTCGCCGTTGATCCAGTCGCAGCCGCCGGAAATCAGGAACACCGCGAGATTCTGCAGTTCCTCCATCTTGCCGACCCGGCCCATCGGGTTTTGCGCGATGGTGCGGGCGCCGGCTTCGTCGCCGGGCTTGATGCGCTTGCTCATGCCCTCGGTCGGGATTTCGCCGGGCGCAATCGTATTGAGCCGGATGCCGTAGCGGCCCCATTCGGTCGCCAGCGACATGGTCATGGCGTGGATCGCCGACTTGCTCATCGCCGACGGCACCACATAGGGGCTGCCGTTGCGCACCCATGTCACGGTGATCGACACCACGTTGCCGCGCTGCTTGCCGGCGATCCAGCGCCGGCCAACCGCATGGGTCACATAGAAGGTGCCGTGCATCACGATGTTGGCGACCGCGTCGAAGCCGCGTGGCGTCAGGTCCTGGGTGCGCGAGATGAAATTGCCGGCGGCGTTGTTGATGAGGTCGGTGAGCGGGCCTTCCCTGAAGATCGTCTCGATCATCTCGTCGACCGCGAGCGGATTTCGGATGTCGACGCCATGGCTGGTGACCCGGCCGCCATGCAGGTCCATCAGCTCGGTCGCGGTCTCGTCGCAGACGCTCTTGCGGCGGCCGCAAATATGAACCTCGGCGCCAAGCTCAAGGAAGCGCGCCGCCATCGATTTACCGAGCCCGGTTCCGCCACCGGTGACGAGAATGCGTCGTCCCGCGAGAAGCTGTTCGCTGTACATCTGCCGTTTCCGCCCTGAGGGATTGTCTGTTAATTGGTTGATTGACTAAATCCGGACAACGCCTTTCTGTAAAGCGGCAACAACGAAGAAGAGCAGGGGAGAACGCTCATGGAGGACCGCGTCAGGGTCACGATTTCGGACGGCGTCGCCGACGTCCGCCTGGTGCGGGCGGACAAGATGAATGCGCTCGACGCGGCCATGTTCGATGCGCTGGTCGCCGCCAGCGACCGGCTCTCCCGGGAAAAGGGCGTGCGGGCGGTAGTATTGTCCGGCGAAGGCCGCTCGTTCTGCGCCGGCCTCGACATGGGCCGCTTCGCCGCGATGAAGGAAGGCGGCGGTAACGGGATAGCGGGCGGTGAAAAGCGCGACCTGACCCCGCGTACCCATGGCCTTGCCAATTACCCGCAGCAGGCGGTGTGGGGGTGGAGGCAACTGCCGGTCCCGGTGATCGCGGCGATCCAGGGCGTGGCGTTCGGCGGCGGCTTCCAGCTCGCGCTCGGCGCCGACATGCGCTTCCTCACGCCGGATGCGCGGATGTCGATCATGGAGATCAAATGGGGGCTGATCCCCGACATGGCGGGGACGCCGATCCTGGCGAGCCTCGTGCGCGACGATATCCTGCGCGAGCTGACCTATACGGGGCGGATTTTCTCGGCACAGGAAGCGCTGAGTTACGGTCTTGCCACCCGGATCTGCGATGATCCGCGTGCCGCCGCGTTCGAAGTGGCGCGCGAGATCGCCGGCAAGAGCCCGCACGCCATCCGCGCCGCCAAGCGCCTGCTCAATAATCTCTCCGTCGATCCCGGCCCGGCGCTGCTGGCCGAGTCGGTCGAGCAGATGAAGTTGATGGGCGGCCCCAATCAGCTGGAAGCCGTCCGCGCCAATATCGACAAGCGCGCGCCGCGCTTTGCGGATGTTTGACGTCATCCTGAGGTGCGCGCTCTTGCGCGCCTCGAAGGATGAGCCGCAAGCACCTTTGTCGCTTCCATCCTTCGAGGCTCGCCGAAGAGGCTCGCACCTCAGGATGACGGCTTCTCAAAATTCAAGAACAGAATAATGACCGAAACATCCTCTCTTTTCCTCGGCATCATCAGCGGCCAGCGAAAACGCGGCCACGCCGAGGTCGCCGACCGCGCGGCCCGCATCGCCGGCGGATTGCAACGGCTTGGCGTCCGGCAGGGCGACAGCGTCTGCATCCTGATGCGCAATGACATCGTTTTCATCGAGGCGGCCTATGCCGCGATGCGGCTCGGCGCCTATGCGGTGCCGGTCAACTGGCACTTCAAGCCGGAGGAGGTCGGCTATGTGCTGAAGGATTCCGGAACGCGCGTCCTGATCGGTCATGCCGACCTGCTGCATCCCCTGCGCGGCGCGATCCCCGCCGGCGTCACCGTGCTCAGCGTCCCGACGCCGCCGGAAATCCTGGCGCATTACAAGATCGATCCCGATCATCTCGCCACGCCGGACTTTGCAACCGATCTCGAATCCTGGCTCGAACAGCAAGCGCCTTACGATGGTCCGGCGCTGCCGCAGCCGCAGAACATGATCTACACCTCGGGCACGACAGGACATCCCAAGGGCGTACGTCGTACCGCGCCGACGCCGGAGCAGGCCACCGCGTCGGAACGGACGCGGGCGCTGATCTACGGCCTGGTGCCCGATGTGCGCGGACTGCTGCCGGGTCCGCTCTACCATGCCGCGCCGAATTCGTTCGGCCTGCGCGCCGGACGCCTCGGCGGCGCCTTGGTGCTGATGCCGCGGTTCGATCCGGAGGAATTCCTGGGGCTGGTCGAGGCCGAGAAGATCGATACTGTTTTCATGGTGCCGACCATGTTCATCCGGCTGTTGAAGCTGCCGGAAGCGGTCCGCCGGAAATACGACACCTCGTCGCTGCGCCACGTCATCCATGCCGCCGCTCCCTGTCCATCGGACGTGAAACGGGCGATGATCGAATGGTGGGGGCCGGTGATCTACGAATATTACGGCAGCACCGAATCCAGCGCGCTGACTTTCGCTGACTCGGCCGAGGCGCTCAAAAAACCAGGCACCGTCGGCAAGATCCTGGATGGCGTCGAGCTGCGCTTCCTCGGCGACAATGGCGATCCGCTGCCGCAAGGCGAGATCGGCGAGATCTATTCGCGCGTCGCCGGCAATCCGGATTTCACCTATCACAACAAGCCGGAAAAGCGCGCCGAGATCGAGCGCGACGGATTCATCACCTCGGGCGATGTCGGCTATATCGACGCCGACGGCTATGTCTTCCTCTGCGACCGCAAGCGCGACATGGTGATCTCGGGCGGCGTCAACATCTATCCGGCCGAAATCGAGGCCGCGTTGCATGGGGTGCCGGGAGTTCACGACTGCGCCGTGTTCGGCATTCCCGATGACGAGTTCGGCGAGGCGCTGATGGCGGTGGTGGAACCGCAGGCCGGGGTGGTGCTGGATGTCGCCGATATCCGCGCCCGGCTCAGGATCTCGCTCGCCGGTTACAAGGTTCCCAAGCAGATCGAAATAGCGAGACCAATCTGCCGCGCGAAGATTCCGGCAAGATCTTCAAACGCCGGCTGCGCGATCCTTATTGGGAGCAAGCGGGAAGGAAGATTTAGTTGCGTTGAGGCCGTCCTTACTTCCTCTCTCCCCTTGTGGGAGAGGGTGGCCGCGATGCCTTGGCATCGCGGACGGGTGAGGGGTCTGTCTCCGCAAACTCCGTGCCCGCGGATAGAGACCCCTCATCCGGCGCTGCGCGCCACCTTCTCCCACAAGGGGAGAAGGGGAAAAGCGACACCTTAACAGACATGTTCCGCCCGTTTCTTGATCTTGCGCCGGCCGCCAAAAATTGCGACTGAAGGAGGCCGGGCAGTTTCTGGAGCAAGGCGATGTCGACCCAGATCATGCCTTCCGACCCTGACGCGCGCAGCAATCGCAGCGAGGAGATCGCCGCCCTCGAGGAGGATGTCCGGCTCCGCGAAGACATCCGGCTGCTCGGCCGCATTCTCGGCGATACCGTGCGCGATCAGGAGGGCGCCGACGTGTTCGACCTGGTCGAGCGCATCCGGCAGACCTCGATCCGGTTCCACCGCGACGACGATGAGCCGGCGCGGCGCGAGCTTGAAGTCATCCTCGACGGCATGTCGACCGGCGATACCGTGCGCATCGTCCGCGCCTTCAGTTATTTTTCGCATCTCGCCAACATCGCCGAGGACCAGAACAACATCCGGCAGATGCGCGGAAAGCCCGGCGCACCACAGGCAAGCACGCTCGCGTTGACGCTGTCGCATGCGCGCGCGGCCGGTTTCAGCGCGGCCGATCTGCGAGGTTTTTTCGCAAGCGCCTTGGTGGGACCGGTCCTGACCGCGCACCCGACCGAGGTGCGCCGCAAGAGCACGATCGATCGTGAGATGGAGATCGCCGAACTGCTCGACCGGCGCGAACGGGTGCAGCTTACGCCGGAAGAAAGATCGGCCGCCGACGAGCAGTTGCGCCGCGAAGTCCTGACGTTGTGGCAGACCAATCTCTTGCGGCGGACCAAGCTGACCGTGCTCGACGAGGTCGGCAACGGATTGTCGTTTTACGATTACACCTTCCTGCGCGAGGTGCCGCGGCTGCATTGCGCGCTCGAGGACCGGCTGAACGAGGAAGATGCCAGCGCGCAAGGCGAGCTGGCATCTTTCCTGAAGATGGGAAGCTGGATCGGAGGCGATCGCGACGGCAATCCCTTCGTCACCGCTGATGTGATGCGCGGCACGCTGCGCCTGCATTCGAGCCGCGTGCTGCGGTTTTATCTTGAGGAACTGCATGCGCTGGGCGGCGAACTGTCAATTGCCGCGCACCTTGCCGACGTTTCCGACGAATTGCGCGCACTGGCGCAGCGCTCGCCCGATACCTCTCCGCACCGGAGCGGCGAACCCTATCGGCTGGCGGTGTCCGGAATCTACGCGCGGCTCGCCGCAACCGCGCAGAGGCTCAAGGTCGAAACCAACCGGCCGCCGGTGGGAGAAGCGGCGCCCTATGGCAGCGCAAAGGAGTTCAAGGCCGATCTCGACATTCTCGATCGCTCGCTGATTGCGAACAATTCCAGGGTGATCGCGCGCGGGCGCTTGCGGCTGTTGCGCCGGGCGGCGGATTGTTTCGGCTTTCATCTCGCCGCCCTCGATATGCGGCAAAACTCCGCCGTGCATGAGCGCACCGTCGCCGAGCTATTGGACGCCGCCAATCCAGGTTCGTCCTATCTCGCCCTCAGCGAAGAAGCGCGGATCGCCCTGCTGACCAGCGAACTGCGCGACCCGCGGCCGCTGACCTCGGCTTTCGTGAGATACAGTGACGAGACCGTGGGAGAACTCGCGATCTTCCATGAGGCCGCGGTGGCGCACCACGCCTATGGCGCGGATGCGATTCCCCAATGCATCATCTCGATGTGCAAGGGTATCTCCGACATGCTGGAGGTCGCCCTGCTCTTGAAGGAAGCCGGCCTCGTCCATCCCTCCGGGCTCAGTGCGCTCAACATCGTGCCGCTGTTCGAGACCATCGAGGATCTGCAGGCCAGTGCCGCGATCATGGACCGGCTGCTGTCGATGCATGACTATCGCAAGCTGGTGGATAGCCGCGGCGGCGTGCAGGAAGTGATGCTCGGCTATTCCGACAGCAACAAGGATGGCGGCTTCGTCACCTCGGGCTGGGAACTCTACAAGGCCGAAATCGGCCTCGTCGAAGTGTTCGAGCGCCATGGAGTCCGCTTAAGACTGTTCCACGGCCGCGGCGGTTCGGTCGGCCGCGGCGGCGGCCCAAGCTATGACGCGATCATCGCCCAGCCCGGCGGGGCGGTGAACGGCCAGATCCGCATCACCGAGCAGGGCGAAATCATTTCCAGCAAATATTCCAACGCCGAGGTCGGCCGCAACAACCTGGAGATTCTTGCCGCCGCAACGCTCGAAGCCAGCCTGCTGCTGCCACGGCAAAGCGCGCCGTCGGACGAATACCTCAAGACGATGGATCAGCTCTCGGCGCTGGCGTTCAGGGCTTATCGCGGCCTGGTCTATGAGACCGAAGGTTTTGCGGACTATTTCTGGGGCTCGACCGTGATCACCGAGATCGCCACCCTGAACATCGGCAGCCGGCCGGCTTCACGCAAGAAAACCCGCGAGATCGAGGACCTCAGGGCGATTCCCTGGGTGTTCAGCTGGGCGCAGTGCCGGCTGATGCTGCCGGGATGGTACGGCTTTGGCAGCGCGGTGGAGCAATGGGTCGCGGAGCATCCCGACAAGGGCATGCCGTTCCTGAAAGAGCTCTATCGGGAATGGCCGTTCTTCCGCATGCTGCTGTCGAACATGGACATGGTGCTGGCGAAGAGCTCGATCGCGATCGCGTCGCGCTATGCCGAACTGGTGCCCGATGTGAAGTTGCGCGACAGCATCTTCGGGCGCATCCGGCAGGAATGGCAGGCCTCGATCGACGTGCTGCTGGATATCATGGGGCAGCGGCGGCTCCTGCAAGGCAACCCGCTGCTGGAACGTTCGATCCGCAACCGGTTTCCCTATCTCGATCCGCTCAACCACGTGCAGGTCGAGTTGCTGAAGGCGCATCGCGCCGATGCTCCCGACGAGCAGGTGCTGCGCGGGATTCAGATCACCATCAACGGCATTTCGGCGGGGTTGAGGAATAGCGGCTGAGCAACGAACTCCCTGACAAGTCGTCCCCGCGAAAGCGGGGACCCATACGCCGCGCCGTTGCGCGTTAGCGCAGTGGTAGAGACCTTCAACAACAAAAGACGACCGGGGTTATGGGTCCCGGCGTTCGCCGGGACGACCCGTAGGACGACCAGCGCTCCTAAATCGCATCCCAGTTGAAAATATCCGCCCGAGCGGTCGAGTTTGTAGAACGACGACTTCAGCGCCGGCATGCCGTGATCGGCGAGGGTCTGCGGGGTCCAGCCTTCGGCGCGGTGGATCGAGCGCAGCGGGCGCGACTGGCTCATCAGGAAGATCTCGTTCATGCGCACCGCGAAGATCTGCCCGGTGACGTCCCTGGCGGCGTCGCTGAGCAGGAACGCCACCACAGGCGCGATTTTCTCCGGCCCCATCTGCTGAATTTTCGCCACCCGCGCTTTCTCGGCTTCGGTCTCGGTCGGAATGGTCCCGATCAGCCGGCTCCAGGCGAACGGCGAGACGCAATTGGAGCGGACGTGAAAGCGCTCCATGTCGAGCGCGATCGATTTCGACAGGCCCACGATGCCGAGTTTGGCGGCGGCATAGTTGGCCTGGCCGAAATTGCCGACCAGGCCCGACGTCGAGGTGAAGTGCACGAACGCGCCGCTCTCCTGCTCGCGGAACAGCCGTGCTGCGGCGTGCGAGACGTAGAACGAACCCATCAGGTGGACCTTGATGACGGATTCGAACGCGTCGATGCTCATGCGATGGAAGATGGCGTCGCGCAGGATGCCGGCATTGTTGACCACGCCGTCGAGCTTGCCAAAACTGTCGACCGCCATCTTGACGATCCTGCTGGCCGGGATCGCTTCCGCCACGGTTTCGAAATTCGCCACCGCCGTGCCGCCGCGCTTCTTGATTTCCTCGACCACTTCCTCGGCGGGCGTCGCGTTCGAGCCCGAACCATCAGCAGCAACGCCGGGATCGTTGACCACGACCTTGGCGCCCTCGGCGGCGCAGAGCAGCGCGATCTCCCGCCCGATGCCGCGCCCGGCGCCGGTGACGATGATGGATTTATCCTGGAGTGATTTGGCCATGGCGTTTCTCCCGTGCTTCTGATCACCTCGCCCCGCGCGCGGGGAGAGGTCGGATCGCGAAGCGATCCGGGTGAGGGGAACTCTCCGCGAGTCCGAATGCGTCGAGAGAGCCCCTCACCCCAACCCTCTCCCCGCGAAGAACGGGGAGAGGGAGCGGAAGGAGCCGTGCCTCGCTCACTTGATACTCATCGCTCGTTCGTAAAAATAATCGTGCCACTTGCCGCGAACATGCCGCCGACGCCGTGGCAGACGGAAATCTTGGCGCCCGGCACCTGCGCCGGTGCGATGCCGCGCATTTGCCGTACGCTTTCCTGCAGCGCGTACATGCCGTACATGCCCGAATGCATGTAGCTGAGGCCGCCGCCATTGGTGTTGAGCGGCAGCTTGCCGCCGGGCCGGGTGTTGCCGTCGGCGATGAACTTGCCGGTCTCTTCGTGCGGCATGAAGCCGAGATCGCCGAGGCCATAGAGCGGCAGATGCGCGAAGGCGTCGTAGATCATCAGATGGTCGACGTCCTTGTGGGTGATGCCGGCCTCCCTGAAGGCGAGCGGTCCCGCGACCCTGAAGGCGCGCGAAGAGTCGAAGGTCTGCATCTGGCTGACCATCGGCGTCTCCACGCTTTCGCCGGTGCCGAGGATATAGACCGGCTTGGTCTTGAAATCTTTGGCGCGCTCGGCCGAGGTCAGGATCAGCGCGCCGCCGCCGTCGGTGACGAGGCAGCATTGCAGGATGCGGAACGGGTAGGCGATCATCCGCGAATTCAGGACGTCCTCGACCGTGATCGGCGCCTTCATGGTGGCGCGCGGATTCTTCGCGGCCCATTCGCGCTGCACCACCGCGACCATGGCGATCTGCTCGTGGGTGATGCCGTGGGTCTTCATGTAGCGCAGCACCGGAATCGGAAACATGCTGGCCGGGGTCGAGACGCCATAGGGAAGCTCGAACTGGCCGTTGAGGCTGTCGGGACCGGTCATGCGCGGGGTGCGGCCGATATTCGACTTGCCGCTTTCGGCATGGGTGATCAGCACGGTCTTGCACAGCCCGGCCTCGATCGCCGCAGCGGCGTGGCGGACGTGCAGCATGAACGAGCAGCCGCCGACCGAGGTGCCGTCGACCCAGGTCGGCGTGATCCCGAGATAATGCGCGATCTGCTGCGGGGTCTCGACCGCGGTGGCAAAGCCGTCGATGTCGGACAGTTTCAACCCGGCGTCGGCAATGGCGTTCAGCGCCGCATCGGCATGCAACTGGATCTGCGAGACGTTCGGGATGACGCCGAGTTCGGTGGTTTCGGCAGCACCGACGACGGCGACCTGATTCCTGCGCATGATGCTACCCCTTCGCCGGACGGAACAGAGGAAGGGTGATCTTGTCGTCGAGCTTTTCGAACGCGACTTCCAGCTTCATGTCGAGTTCGAGCGCCTCCGGCGTCTGCGGGCAATCGACGATGTTGCTCATCATGCGCGGACCTTCGTCGAGTTCCACCACCGCGATGGCGTAAGGCGGCGTGAAGCCCGGCACCGGGCGGTGATGGATGACGTAGCTGTAAAGCTTGCCCTTGCCGCTGGCCTTGAACACGCTGACCTTGCGCGAGGCGCAGGACGGGCAGAACGGTCGCGGCGGGAAATAGACATTGGCGCAGGCGTCGCAGCGCTGCAGCCGCAATTCGCCCGCCTGGGTGCCATCCCAGAAATGCTGGGTTTCCGGTGTCGGTTTCGGTCGCGCGCGCGCGGGCTCGGCCATCTCGGTCATTTCCTCCCGGGTCCATTGGCCCACTGTTGCGATCTTGATGCGACATTGGACTGCCCGGCGTCAACGGTCCAGCAAGCGCGCGCATGCCGCGTATTCCGGCACGCGCATAATGGATGAGGCGGTAACGCTTGTATCCCCGTCACCCCCCGCGTTAGATTGCCGTCAGAACCAAGAAAATCGGGAGGATTTCATGTTGAAGATCACGGGTGCGGTGCTGGCCGCGGGTTTGACGTTTGCCGCACCGGCCTTTGCCGCGGATGCGCCGGCGGAAATCAAGATCGGCACGCTCTATGCGTCGTCCGGGCGCTTCGCCTCGATTTCGATGCCGGTTTACAGCGCGCTCAAGCTCTGGATCGACCAGAAAAATGCCGATGGCGGGGTTTACGTCAAGGCGTTCGACAAGAAAATTCCGGTCAAGCTCGTCGCCTACGACGACCAGAGCAACACCGCGACCGCTTCCACGCTCTACAATCAGCTCATCACGCAGGACAAGGTCGATCTTCTGGTCGCCGACTCCGGCTCGGTGCTGACGGCGCCGGCGGTGGCGATCGCGCGCGACCACAAGATGTTCCTGTTCGACCAGACCGGAACCGGCGCCAGCTTCTTTTCCAAGGACAATCCCTATATCGCGCTGATGGCGGACCCGGTCTCGACCATCTGGCCGAAGCCGGTCGCGGATTTCGTTTCGCAGGATGGGCCGGGCCTCGGGATCAAGAAGATCGCCATTCTCTATTCGACCAATGAATTCACGGGAACGCAGGCCAACGCCTTCCGCAAGTTCGTCAAGGATTCCGGCGCGCCGATCGAGATCGTCTACGATCAGGGCATTCCGACCGAGACCACCAACTACACCGTGATCATCAACAACATCAACAATACCAAGCCGGACGCGGTGATTCACTTCGGCTACGCGCCGAACGACATTGCGTTCCTGCGCAACGTTGCCGACGTCGGCGTCAAGTTCAAGATGCTGTTCTGCATCTATGCCGGCCTCGAGACCGAGCTTCTGGAAAAGAACGTCGGCGAGAAGGGCCTCGAGCACGTCTTCACCTATGTGCCGCCCTCGGAGCTGGACTATCCCGTCAATTTCGGCATGAACATGAAGGACTACAAAGCCGCCTGGGACAAGAAATACCCCGACGGCAAGATCGAGTTCGGCTTCAACGCGGTGGCCGGCTACACCACCGGGCTGATCATCGAGAAGACGCTGTCGGTGGCGACCAGCCTCGATCAGCTGGAGTTGCGCCGCGCGATGTTCAGCCTGTCCGGGCAGCTCAAGACACTCGACGGCACCTTCGCGCTGGATGAGATGGGCGGCCAGATCGGCGAGTTGACGCCGCTCGGGCAGCTTGAGCTCGACGATGGCCACCTCAAGTTCATCTCGGTCTATCCGCACGAAACCGCCACCGGCAAGCCGGTCTATCCGCGTCCATGAGGCGATGGCAGGCTGAGAACCGGATGCCGGCGACGAGGCGCCGATGCTGATTTACGCGCTCGTCGCCGGCGTACTGTTCGGTCTGTATTTCAGCCTGGTCGGCATCGGCCTCAATCTCGTGTTCGGCGTCATGCGCATCGTCAATCTTGCGCATGGCGACTTCCTGATGCTCGGCGCGTTCGTCGCCTTCGGCGTGGTGACGCTGGCCGGCATCGATCCCTTGTTCGCGGTGCCGCTGGCCTTCGTGCATGTTCGTGCTGGTCGGCCTGCTGCTCTATTGGGTGCTGGTGCCGCGGCTGCAGGGTTCGGTGAATCCGGAAATGCTGTCGATCATCCTGTTCTTCGGGCTGTCGCAGGTGATCGAGGCCGTCACGACGATTTTCTTCGGCACCAGCGAACGCTCGATCCAGAGCCGCGCGCTCGGCACGGTGTTCCAGACCATCAAGATCAAACTGTTCGGCGGCAAGCCGGACAGCGGCGGCCCGATCCAGATTTTCGGCCAGGGATTTCCGGCCTCCTGGGTGATCGCTGCGATCACCAGCCTGATCGCGATCGCCTTCGTCTACGTCTATTTGTACCGGACCCGGCTGGGCACGCTGACCCGTGCCGTGATGTCGCGGCGCGACGAGGCGCTTGCGACCGGCATCGATGTCGATCGCGTCTCCGCCGCGGCCTTTGGCATTGGCCTCGGACTGGCGGCGGTCGCCGGCGTGTTCGCGCCCTTCATGTTCGGATCGGTGACACCGGCATTCGGCGCGGATGCGACCGTCACGTCGTTTGCCATCGTGGTGCTGGGATCGCTCGGCAACCCCTTAGGGACTGCGCTCGGCGGCGTGGTCTACGGCGTCTGCTACATGCTGGTGCAGACCTATCTCAGTTCATGGGCCGATCTGTTGCCCTACGTGCTGCTGATCTTCATCCTGCTGCTGCGTCCGAGCGGTCTGCTGGGAAGGCGGGTGCGCGTTGCCTAGCGCCTTCAGACACACGCTGTTCATCGTGGTGCCGCTGCTCGCGGTGTTTGCGGTGCTGCCGGGCGTCTATCAAAATCATCTGCTGCTGTTCAATTTCGTGATCTTCCTGATCCTCGCCCAGGGCGTGAACATCATCTACGGTTTCACCGGCTATCTGCCGTTCGGTTATGTCGGCTTCTTCGGCGCCGGCGCCTACGGCTTTGCGATCCTGGTGATGCACTTTCAGGCGCCGGCCGCGCTCGCGGTGCTCGCGGCCGGACTGGTCGGCGTCGCACTCGGGCTGTTGCTGACGCCGCTGTTGCGGCTGTCCGGCGCCTATTTCGCCATCGCCAATCTGGCGGCATCGCTGGCGGTGCTGCACTTCGTCGCCAATCCGGCGCTGGAGAATATCACGCGCGGTCCTTATGGCGTTTCGCTCACCGGTACCTTCAATCCGACGCTGGCCTACTCGGCCGCCCTCGTCGTGCTGGCGCTGACGCTGGGCGCGGTGGTGTTCCTGAAAAACTCCGGCTTTGGCTTGGCGCTGCAGGCGGTGCGCGAGGATGCCGTCAGCGCCTCGATGGCCGGCGTCAATGTGGTGCGGATGCGCGTGATCGCGTGGCTGGCCTCGGCGCTGGTGGCGGGCCTCGCCGGCGGCGTCTATGCCTGGTACGTGTCGGTGTTCTATCCCGACAACGTCTTCAGCGGCGATTTCAGCATCTTCGCCATCGTGTTCGCGCTGTTCGGCGGCGTCGCCACCATCTCCGGCCCGATCGTCGGCGTCATCATCCTCTATGGCATCTACAACCTGATCGGCTTCACCACGCCGCAATATTTCCAGTTGATCTATGGCCTTCTGATCATGGGGCTGGTGCTGTTTCTCCCCGCCGGACTGGTTTCGCTGGCAACGCGCAGGGGTTGGCATGTCCCCTGACTCAGCGCCCATTCTCAGCATCTCGAACGTCGTCAAGCGTTTCGGCGGCTTTCATGCGCTGGACGGAGTGAGTTTCCATGTCGCGCCGGGCGAAATCCTGGGGTTGGTGGGGCCCAACGGCTCCGGCAAGACCACCGCGATCAACGTCATCTCCGGCCTCTATGCGCCTGACGGCGGCGAGGTTACGTTCGATGGCGCCTCGATCGGCGGGATCGCGTCGCACAAACTGGTCCATCGCGGCATCAACCGCACCTTCCAGGTTCCGAAGCCTTTTTTGTCGCTGACGGTGCGCCAGAATATCGAGGTGGCGCTGGCCTATGGCCGTGCCGCGGTGGCGCCGCCGACCATGGCCGCATTGCTCGACGAATACCGGCTCGCCGAGGTCGCCGACCGGCCGGCCGCGGATCTCAACAACGCGCAGCAGAAGATGCTCGATCTCGTTCGCGCGCTCGCGACCCGGCCGCGGCTGTTGCTGCTCGATGAACTCGCCGCCGGGCTTAATCCTGCGGAACTCGACTGGATCGCCGAGCGCATCAAGGCGCTGGCGCAAACCGGAATGGCGATCATCGTGGTCGAGCATCTCATGGGATTCATCGAACACATTACCGATCGCGTCATCGTCATGAACGCCGGCAAGGAGATTTTCGAAGGCAAGCTCGCGGTCGCCGTCCAGGTGCCGCAGGTGATCGAAGTGTTCCTCGGAGGCGAGCATGCCGCCTGAGGCTTCACCTCTGTTGCACGCGGCCGGCGTCGATGCCGGTTACGGCACCATGCAGGTGTTGTGGGGCGTCGATCTCGACGTGCGCGCCGGCGAGACCGTGCTGCTGCTGGGCGCCAACGGCGCGGGCAAGACCACCTTCCTCAAGTCGCTGGTCGGCCTGATCGAGGCGCGGCACGGTTCGATCACGCTTGGCGGCGAAGACGTCACGCGGATGCGCTCCAGCGACCGGATGCGGCTCGGCATGACCTACATGTCGGAGCTTGCGGTGTTTCCCGACCTGTCGATCGAGGAAAACATCCGCGTCGGCGCCCAGGCGCTTGGCCATGCCGATCCCGGCGCCCGGGTCGAGGAACTCTATGGCGTATTCCCGGCGCTGCGCGAAAAACGCCGGGCGCCGGCGTCCAGCCTCTCCGGCGGCCAGCGCAAGATGCTGGGCATCGCCAAGGCGCTTGCCGCCGAGCCGCGGCTTCTGGTGATGGATGAACCCTCGGCCGGGTTGTCGCCGCTGTTCGTCAAGGAAGTCATTCGAATCCTCAGCGATTTGCGCGGCCGGGGCCTTGCGCTTCTGATCGCCGAGCAGAATATCGGCTTTCTGGAAGTTGCGACGCGGGTGTTCGTGCTGGAAGGCGGGCGCATCCGCTTTTCCGGCACGGTTGCGGAAATGACCGACAATGAAGCGCTGCGGCGCGCCTATTTCGGGCTGAAGTGATGCGGACCATCAGGATCGGATCGGGCGCCGGCTATTCGGGCGATCGCATCGAACCCGCGGTCGAACTCGCCGAGAAGGGCGACATCCAGTATCTGGTATTCGAATGCCTCGGCGAGCGCACCGTCGCGCTGGCGCAGCAGGCGCGGATGAAAAACCCCGAGAGCGGCTACGATCCGTTGCTGGAAGAACGGATGCGCGCGGTGCTGCCGGCCTGTGCCGCAAAAGGCATCAAGATCGTCACCAATATGGGCGCGGCCAACCCGCTCGCCGCAGCCCGCAAGACCGCCGAAATTGCAAAGTCGCTTGGCCTGTCGTCGCTGAAAATAGCCGCCATCGTCGGCGACGACGTGCTCGACGCCTGCAAGGACGGCGACCTCAGAATCATGGAGTTCGACGGCACCATCAAGCAACTCGGCAACCGGCTGCTCTCGGCCAACGCCTATCTCGGCGCCGAGCCGATGGCGCAGGCGCTGACGCAAGGCGCCGACGTGGTCATCACGGGGCGCGCGTCCGATCCGGCGCTGTTCCTGGCGCCGATGATCCATGCGTTCGGCTGGGCGATGGATGACTGGAATCTGCTGGGGCAGGGCACCGTCGCAGGCCATCTCCTGGAATGCGCCGGGCAAATCACCGGCGGTTACTTCGCCGACCCCGGCTACAAGGATATCCCCGACCTGGCGCGGCTCGGCTTTCCCATCGGCGAAGTCGGCGAGGACGGCGATCTCGTCATCACCAAGGTCGCGGGCTCCGGCGGTGCGGTGACGGCGCAAACCTGCCGGGAGCAATTGCTCTACGAGGTGCACGATCCCAAACAGTACATCCAGCCCGACGTGGTTGCGGATTTCTCGCAAGTGAAGGTCGAGGAGATCGCGCCCGATCGCGTGCGCGTCAGCGGCGGACGCGGCGCCAGGCGAACCGACACGCTGAAGGTCTCGGTCGGCTATGTCGACAGTTTTATCGGCGAGGGCCAGATTTCCTATGCCGGTCCCGGCGCACTGGCGCGGGGACGGCTGGCGCTGGAGATCGTGCGCGAGCGGTTGAAACTGACCGGCGTCGCCGCAAGCGAATTGCGCTTCGAGCTTGATCGGCGTCGACTCGCTGCACGGTGCGCAGGTCTCGGCGCACGCCAATGAGCCGTATGAGGTCCGCGTGCGCGTCGCCGGCCGCACCGAAAATCTGCGCGAGGCCGTCCGGATCGGCAACGAGGTCGAAACGCTCTACACCAATGGTCCGGCGGCCGGCGGCGGCGCGTTCAAATCGGCGCGCGATGTGGTCGCGGTCGCTTCCGTGTTGCTGCCGCGCGATCTGGCAAAACCACAGGTCCAGTTCGTGGGGGCGTGAATGACAAAACTGCGCGAGATCGCCCATTCCCGCACCGGCGACAAGGGCAACACCTCCAACATTTCGGTGATCGCCTATGACGCCAAGCATTATCCGCTGCTGCTGGCGCAGGTCACCAGCGCGCGGGTGAAAGCGCATTTTGCCGGCGTGGTCGAAGGCGAGGTGGTCCGCTACGAGCTGCCCAACCTGTCGGCGCTGAATTTCGTCATGACCAACGCGCTCGGCGGCGGGGTGACGCGGTCACTGGCGCTCGACGCGCATGGCAAGTCGCTCAGTTCGGCGCTGCTCGATCTGGACATCGAGGTTGGCCCCGATCCATAGTCGTCGGTCCGGCCATGACGGAGAAAAGGTGATGCCGAATACCCCAACACTGGCGACGCTGGCCGCGGACCTCGAAGCTGGCCGCACCAGCGCGCGCCAACTGGTCGATCAATGCCTTGCCAGGATCGCCGATGCCTCCGGCGAGGGCCGGCGGGCCTTCATCCATGTCGACGCGGAAGCCGCGATCGAGGCCGCCGAAGCCATGGACCGGCTGCGCGAGGTGAAGGCCGCGCCGTCGCCGTTTGCCGGTATTCCGGTTTCGGTCAAGGACCTGTTCGACATCAAGGGACAGGTCACCCGCGCCGGTTCGCGGGCGCTGGAGGATTCAGCGCCGGCCGAAAAGGATGCGACCGTGGTGGCGCGGCTGCGCCGGGCCGGCTTCATCGTGATCGGCCGCACCAACATGACCGAGTTCGCCTATTCCGGGATCGGCATCAATCCGCATTTCGGCACGCCGAAGAGCGCCTGGAATCGCAAGGTCGGCCATGTGCCCGGCGGATCGTCCTCGGGCGCGGCGGTGTCGGTTGCCGACGGCATGGCGCATGGCGCGCTCGGCACCGACACCGGCGGCTCGTGCCGGATTCCGGCGGCCTATAACGGCATTGTCGGTTTCAAGCCGACGCAGCGCCGCATTCCGCTCGACGGCGGCGTGCCGCTGTCGTTTTCGCTCGACAGTTTTGGGCCGCTGGCGCGCACGGTCGAGTGCTGCGCGGTGCTCGACTCGGTATTGGCCGATGAACCCTTCGTTCCGCTGCAGCCGCGCGCCATCAAAGGCATGCGGCTGGCGGTGCCGACCACGATGGCGCTCGACGATCTCGAAGACACGGTGGCGAAAACCTTCGCAGCGCGCGCTGGAGACGCTCGCCCGCGACGGCGCGTCGATCGAGCGGATTGCGGTGCCTGAGTTCCTCGACGTCATACCGATGAACGCCAAGGGCGGCTTCACCGCAGCCGAGAGCTATGCCTGGCATCGCTATCTGATCGCCAGCAAGGGCGATGTCTACGATCCCCGGGTGTCCGTGCGCATCCTGCGCGGCGAAAAGATGAGTGCGGCCGATTACGTCGATCTGCTGGGCGAGCGGCGCTCGCTGATCGCGCGCATGGACAAAGCGCATCGCGCCCTATGACGCGCTGGTCATGCCGACCACCGCCAACACGCCGCCACGGATCGCGGATCTCGCTGACGACGCGGCTTTCACCAAGGCGAACCTGCTGTCGCTGCGCAATTGCGCGCTGGTCAACCTGTTCGACGGCTGTGCGATTTCGCTGCCGGCGCATCGCGAAGGCGAGGTCGCCGGTCGGGTTGATGCTGGCGGCATCGGGCGGATCGGACCGCCGCATCTTTGAACTTGCCGCCGGCATGGAGGCCGCGATCCGTGTTTGACCTTGCATTCACCATCGACGCCCAGGACACCACGACGCCGCTGACGCTGGCGATCGATCAGGCCGTGATCGCCGGATGGACCGGGCGCGATCCGGTCGCGCGCGACAAGCACATCGCCGAACTGGAGGCGATCGGCATTGCGCGTCCCGCGACCACGCCGATCTATTACCGCGTCTCGGCGCGGCGGCTGACCACGGACGACAGCATCGAAGTCTGCGGCGGCAATTCCAGCGGCGAGGTCGAATTCGTCCTGATCGGCTGGCAGGGCCGCATCTTCGTCGGCCTCGGTTCCGATCACACCGATCGCAAGGTC
Organism: uncultured Alphaproteobacteria bacterium; assembly: GCA_963774685.1. Classification (GTDB taxonomy): domain Bacteria; phylum Pseudomonadota; class Alphaproteobacteria; order Rhizobiales; family Xanthobacteraceae; genus Bradyrhizobium. Next base: position 552,167 of record CAVZFU010000002.1, read on the forward strand.
GAAACCTACAGCGTCACGGTGTCGAAGCAGATGTGCGACAAGGTCATGGCGCCGGTGCTGTGGGAACTCGAGGAAGTCGTCGATCACTGGGACCGGATGATCCTGCGTTCCTTTGCCTGGATCGGCGGCGCGCGCGTGCTCTACCAGGAAGGCACGCTCGACAGCATGCTTCCGGTTGCGGAACTGATGCGGGGCGCCTTCGGCGACAAGGGATTGCCCGACGGCTGCGCCATGTTCGGCGGCACCTTTGCGGCCAAAGGCGGCATCCGCCCCGCCAGCCGGTTCGAGTATGAGCTTGAAGACCCCGTTCTCAAGCGCGTGATCAAGCATGCCTATGATGTGATCGAGTTGCCGGTGTTGGGCTAGCTCCGCCGTCGTCCCGGCCTCCGGGCCGGGACCCATACCGCGTGATCTATCGTTTTGGCGATGCTGTTCGACGACCTCGCGTAACCACAAATTACCGGGATTATGGGTCCCGGCGTTCGCCGGGACGACGCGAGAACGGAAATCGGGTGGCGGGAACCGGCGCTGCCTGCCAAACTCGCCGCCATGAAATCAGCAGCCAACCGTGCCATCCATCCCTCGCCCTCCGGCATCGCCGCCCGCGTCGACGCCATCGACTGGACCCAGGCTACCGCCGATCTCGATGCGCAGGGCTGTGCGGTGTTGAAGGGGTTGCTCTCGGCGGATGAATGCCGCGCGCTATCAGCGCTCTATCCGGACGACAGCAAGTTCCGCAGCCGCGTGGTGATGGGACGCCACGGCTTCGGGCGCGGCGAGTACAAGTATTTTTCCTATCCGCTGCCCGACCTGATCGCGGAACTGCGTCCCTTGCTGTATGCGCAGCTCCACGACGTGGCCAATCGCTGGAACGAAGCGATGGGCATCGATATCCGCTATCCGCAAAGCCACGAGGCCTTCCTCAAGCGCTGCCATGCCGCCGGCCAGGTCAGGCCGACGCCGCTGCTGCTGCAATATGGCGCCGGCGACTACAACTGCCTGCATCAGGACCTCTATGGCGAGCATGTGTTTCCGCTGCAGGTCGCGATCCTGCTGTCGGAACCGGGACGCGATTTCACCGGCGGCGAATTCGTGCTGACCGAGCAGCGGCCGCGGATGCAGTCGCGGCCCGAGGTGGTTCCGCTCGCGCAGGGCGATGCGGTGGCTTTTGCTGTGCATGTCAGGCCGGTGCAGGGGACGCGCGGATTCTATCGGGTTAATCTGCGCCATGGCGTCAGCCGGCTCCGCTCCGGCCATCGCCATACCATCGGAGTGATCTTTCACGACGCGAAGTGAGTGCCAGGCCTGTCGACCTCGGATTTATTTGCCGGCGTTGCCGATCCGCGCCCGCCACGGCAAGCCATGGCGGAAGGCGCGGTGCTGTTGCGCGGATTTGCGCGATCGTTCGAATCTGACCTGATCGCTGACATCGGCATGATCGTGGCGCAGGCGCCGTTTCGGCACATGGTGACGCCGGGCGGCCATTCGATGTCGGTGGCGATGACGAATTGCGGCGGCGTGGGCTGGGTCACCGATCGCACCGGCTATCGCTACGACGCCAACGATCCCCAAACAGCAAAACCATGGCCGGCCATGCCGCCATCGTTCCGCGCGCTGGCCGGAAAGGCGGCGGCGGAAGCCGGCTTTGCGGAGTTCTCGCCGGATGCCTGCCTGATCAACCGCTACCAGCCGGGCGCGCGGATGTCGCTGCACCAGGACAAGGACGAGCTCGATCTTGGCGCGCCGATCGTCTCGGTATCGCTGGGCCTGCCGGCGATCTTTCTGTTCGGCGGACTCAAGCGCAACGACAAGCCGCAGCGTTACCGGCTGGAGCACGGCGACGTCGCGGTGTGGGGCGGGCCGGCGCGACTCAATTTTCACGGCGTCGCGCCGCTGGCGGACGGCGAGCACGCTTTGACGGGCCGCCAGCGCATCAACCTGACGTTCAGGAAGGTGCGTTGATTCGCTCTTCCCCTCTCCCCTTGCGGGAAAGGGTGGCCTCGATGCAAAGCATCGAGGACGGGTGAGGGGTCCGGTCCATCGATAGAAGAAACCCCTCATCCGGCGCTACGCGCCACCTTCTCCGGCAAGGGGAGAAGGAAGTGCCCCGCCTTTCCATCGAAGCCTGCTCCGGTCTATGTTTCGCCTGGCGGGGATCCTCATGAGCGCTACCGAAATGTCGCAGAACACCAGCGCCAATCGTACCGGCATCTATCTCGCCGTGCTGCAACTGGTGTTCACGCTGGGCTGGACCACTTACCTGATCTACCTGCCGAAGCTTGCCGCCGAAGTCGGGATCGCACCGTCTTCGGTCATTCTCGTTCTGATGCTGGACCAGGCGATCTTCACCATCACCGACACCGCGATGGGTATCGCCGCCGACAGGATCGCGCCGTTCGTCGGCCGGCTCGGCGTGTTCGTGGGTGCGGTGACCGCGCTTTCATGCGCGGCCTTTGTCGCGCTGCCGTTTGTGGCCGGCACCGGTCCGGGCGCGCAAGCCTGGTTCATCGCGTTGATCGTGATCTGGGCCATTACCTCGTCGGCGTTGCGCGCGCCGCCGCTGACCTTGCTCGGCAAGCACCGCGCCAGGCCGCAGATCCCGTTTCTGTCGGCGCTGGCGATGCTCGGTTACGGGCTGGCCGGCGCGGTGTCGCCCTATCTCGGCGTTGCCTTGCGCAATCAGGACGCGCGGATTCCCTTTGTGATTTCCAGCGTGGTGCTGCTGCTGACCGCGTTGGGGTTGTCCAAGGTCGAGCGTCTTGCACAGGAGGCCCCGAGCAAGCCGGCCGAAGCTGCGCCACGGCTCGGCCGGGTGCCGGTGATCTTCATTGCGTCGATGGTCATCCTCGCATTGGGGTATCAGTTGCATTTCAGCATCAACAGCGCGCCGTTTTATCTGCGTTTCGCCAAGCAGGCCGATCTGCAGTGGCTGATGCCGGTGTTCTGGATCGGCTTCAATATCGCGATGTTTCCGGCCAGCGTCGTCACCAGGCGCCGCGGCGGCTTGATCGTGATGGGCGCGGCCGGCCTGCTCGGCGCCCTGGCCGTGCTCGGCGCGGAACTCGCCGGCAATCTCAACCTTCTGATCGTCACGCAGTTCATCGCCGGCGCTGCCTGGGGCTGCATGCTGATGAGTGCGGTCGCAGCCGCATTGGCGATCGGGGAAACCGGCGCCGAAGGCAAGGTGGTGGGGCTGGTGTTTTCAGCGCTGGCGCTGGCAACGTTTGCGCGGATGGCGGCGGTCGCCGGCGGATTGCAGAAGCTGCCGGAATATGCGCCGCTATTACAATGGGCGCCGGTGGCATGCTGGTCGGTCGCCGGCGCGGGTCTGCTGGTGATCGCGGCGTCGCGGGCGCAGGGGAGCGCGAAGGCGCGAAGATCGTAGGGTGGGCAAAGGCGCTCTTGCGCCGTGCCCACCATGACTTATTCGACGGTCTGTTGGTGGGCACGCTCCGCTTTGCCCACCCTACGCTGCCTGCGCTACGGCTTCGGCGGATGAATGAACGCCCACGGGCTGACTTCCGAATCCGTCGGCACTTCGATCGCGATCACATAGGGGCCGCCATGCGCCAGCGCTTTTTCCAGCGCCGGGCGGAAGGTTTCCGGCGATGTCACATTCGCCGCGGCGACGCCAAAGGATTCCGCGAGCTTGACGAAATCCGGATTGACCAGGTCGGAGGCCACCACGCGGCCGTCGAAACGCTCGCGCTGGTCGCGCCGCACATTGCCATAGGCGTTGTTGTTGAAGATCAGCGTCACCACGCCGATGTTGAACTGCACCGCGGTGGCCAGTTCCTGCACGCCGAACATGAAGCCGCCATCGCCCGTGATCGCGACCACCGGCCGGTCCGGGTTGGCGACCTTGGCGCCAAGCGCGGTCGGAAAGCCCGAGCCGAGCGTGCCCTGGTAGCCCGAGGTGATGAAGGTGCGCGGTTCATAAATCGGAAAGCCGTACCAGGAGGCAAAACCGACCTGCGACAATTCGTCGGTCACGATCGCATTCGGCGGCAGCACCTCGCGCAGGATATTGAGGTAAGCCATCTGCGGCTGGATCCGCTGAATCTGCTTCAGCGCTTCCGCCGAGGCGTCGCGGATCGCGGCGCGGCGGCCTTTGGTTTTGGTGTAGCCGGCCTTGCGCACCGCCGCGAGCAAGTCGCGGGTGCCGGCCTTCGCATCGGCGATCACGGCGGTATCGGGCGTGAACCGTCGCATTTCCGACGCGTCGATGTCGATACGGATCGATTTCAGCCCGTCGGGGCGGAACGGCCAGCGCGACATCGTCGGCAATTCCAGCCGGGTGCCGATGCCGATCATCAGGTCGGTGTGCGGCCAGAGCCTGTAGGCCGCAGCCATCGTCAGCCCGAGTTCGTGGGCGTTGCTGACGATGCCGCGGCCGCTGCGGAACGCCACCACCGGCGCGTCGATCAGTCTCGGCCAGTTCCAGGATTTCATCGGCGGCATCGATGGCGCCGCTGCCGACGAAGATCATCGGCGTCTTGCTGGCGGCGACCTGCGCAGCGGCGGCCTTGACGCGTTCGGTGTCGGGTTGCGGCGCCGGGAGGAGATCGAACGGTTTTGAGGCGGCAACGTCGGCGCGTTGCGTGAACACGTCCCACGGCATTTCCAGCGCGACCGGACCGCGCCGTCCCGACAGCATCTCCTGAAAGGCGCGCGACACCATTGCCGGTGCGGCGTCGGGATATTCGATGCGTTCGGCCCATTTGACGAAGCTGCGCAGCGTCGCCAGCTGGTCCGGCATCTCGTGCAGATGGCCGCGGCCCTTGCCGAGGAACTGGGTCGGCACCTGTCCGGTCAGGCACAGCACCGGCTCGTTCGATCCGAACGCGGTGAGCATCGCCGCACCCGCGTTGAGCACGCCCGGGCCCGGCACCACGCTGAACACGCCGGGCCGCCCGGTGGATCGCGCATAGCCATAGGCCATGTAACCGCAGGCCTGCTCGTGGCGCGCGCCGATCACTTTCAGCTGCGCCTGATGAAAGGCGTCGAACAGCCCGTAGATCTGCGCGCCGGGCAGGCCGAACACGGTATCGACGCCGTGCGCGACCAGGCCGTTGACGATTGCTTCGCCGCCCGAAGTTGAAGCCATTAGCTGTTCCAATCCTTCACAGACACCCTCACGCTTCGTCGATCACGCCGTTGCGAAGCACGCCGATATTCTCGGCCTCGACCTCGATGACATCGCCAGGCTTGAGATAGCGCGGCGGATCGAACCGCGCGCCGGCACCGGTCGGCGTTCCCGTGACGATGACGTCGCCGGGCATCAGCGTGGTGAAGGTCGAGATGTAGTTGATGAGATAGCGGAAGCCGAAGATCAATCGGCCGGTGCGGTCTTCCTGCCGCAACTCGCCGTTGACATGGGTGGTCGAGGCGGATATCGGCAATCTGCGCTTCATCGGTATAGGGAACGATCCACGGTCCGAGGCTGCCGGTCGATTCGAAATTCTTGCCCTGGGTGACGTTGAATTTGGCATGCCGGACCCAGTCGCGGATGGTGCCTTCATTGCACAGCGTGACCGCGGCGATGTGATCGAGTGCCGCGCTTTCCGCGATGTGCCGTCCGGCCTTGCCGATGACGAGAACGACTTCGCCCTCATAGTCGAGTTGCGCCGAGGCGCGCGGGCGAACCAGCGGCGTGTCGTGGCCGACAAAGGAGCGCGGCGTGCGCAGGAACATGCTGGGATATTTCGGCGCGTCCTGGCCGTCTTTGTATTCGGCGTTGCGGTCGGGATAGTTGACGCCGATGCAGATGATTTTTTCCGGCGAGGGAATCGGCGGCAGCCAGGTGATGGCGTCGAGCGCGTGGTCGGGCGACCGCCGCGCGGCATCCTCGACAAGTCTTCGTCAGCGCGCCGTCGGCGATGGCCTCACGAAGCGTCGGATAGTCCTTGCCGAAACGCGCGGAGAGATCGACGACCCCGCCATCGGCGACAGCACCGTATCGGGTCGTTCCGTCGACGGAGTAGGTAGCGAGGCGAGGAGGAGCGGTCATTCAAAGTTCCGGTTAGGTTGGAGAAGAGTCGATAGCCACCGTCATTGCGAGGAGCGAAGCGACGAAGCAATCCAGCTTTTATTTGGCAAAGCTGGATTGCTTCGCTGCGCTCGCAATGACGAAAATAGGCCCTATCATTCATATCCTTCAGCCGGGGTTCATGCCTTTGGCCTTGAGAACCGCGGCCGCGGCGGGTGACGTCAGAAAATCGATGAACGCTTTCGCGGCGTCCGCTTGTTTGCTGTCTGTGGCGATGCCGGCGGTGAATACCAGTTCCTGCTGCACTTCGGCGGGGAAAGGGCCGACCAGGTCCAACGCCGGGGGCCATCAACACGTTGATCAGAAACACGCCAAGCTCAGCCTCACCATTGGCGACCGCCTGAACCAGCCCTGCCGGTGCGGCCTGCGGTTTGGTCTTGGCCTTCATCGCCTCGTCGATGCCGAGACGTTCAAACACTTTCGGAACCATAGGCACCGGCCGCGCTTGCCGGCAGGTAGGCGATGGATTTTGCCTCGAGCAGCGTCTTCTTCAGCGCATCCGATGTGCTGACGTCGGGTTTGGGGGCGCCTGCGCGCACGGCGACGCCGTAGCCGACGCGCGCAATGTTGATTGTCGGTCCGGCAGCGAACTTGGCGCGAGCATCGGCGTCCTTGAAGACGTCGACGGGGACGACACCGAGGTCGAACGGCCCGCCACCCGTGGCCAGCTTGATCAGCTTAGGCGTAGTCTCGAAATGAATGGCAAGCTTATGGCCGGAGGCACTCTCGAATTGCGGGCCGAGTTCTCGCATCGAGCCTGTCATCGAACCGCCCGCCAGGACATTGAGTTCGGCGGCTTGCAGATTGGACGACGGCAGAAGCGCGAGGCCGAGCATCGACGCGGCCGCGGTGAGCGAAGGCTTCTTCATGATATCCCCCTTGTGATGGTGGCATCCTAAATCTGGATCGTCTGCGAATGCCATGATCTCCTAATCCGCGATCGTGACGTCGGCGACGAACAGCGGCTCGCGTATCTTCTGTCCGGGGAACGGCGAGCCCTGCTCGAACCAGGAGCGCGGCGCCGGCGCGCCCCACAGCGTTTGCCGCCGCGGGTCCTTCAGCGACCAGCGCATCGGCTCGTGATCGTGGTCCATGGTGAAGTAATCGCTGGTGTAGAGCTCCATGCGGTGGCCGTCGGGATCGCGAATATAGAGGAAGAACGCGTTTGAAATGCCGTGGCGGCCGGGGCCGCGCTCGATGTTCTTCAGAAAGCCGCTCGAGGCCATCACGTCGCACAGATGCAGGATGTTCATCGCGGTCGGCACCCAATAGGCGAAGTGGTGCAGGCGAGGGCCCTTGCCGTTGGTGATGGCAAAATCGTGCACATTGCCCTTGCGATGCATCCAGGCCGCGGCGATGCGGCCGTTCGGGCCGTCTTCCTCGGCATATTCGGTCAGCCGGAAACCCAGCCGCGCGTAGAAGTCGACGGTGTCCTGCACTTCGGCGGCGAACACGTTGAAATGGTCGAGCCGCTGCGGATGGCAGCCCTTGTAGAGATCGTAGCGGCGCAGCAGATGCGGGCGCCTTTCCATCGAGGCATAGAGTTCGATCTGGAAGCCGAAGGGATCGGTGAACTGCAGCGTGCGGCCCTGGAACGGCTGTTCGGCAAACGCGTAAGCGATGCCGTTCTCCGAAAAGAACGCCGCGGCCTTGTCGAGATCGTCTTCGTTGCCGACCTTGAAGCCGAGCCGGTTGCAGGCGGCAGTTCGCCGCCTTGCGCAGCACCAGCGAGTGATGCTGGTGCTCCTCGCTGCCGCGCAGGTACACCGCGTTGTCGTCGCGGTCCTCGACATGAAGGCCGACGGTGTTTTCGTAAAACTCGCGGCTGGCGTTCAGGTCGACCACGTCGAGCACGGCGTGGCTGGAGCGGATGATGTTGAACGGCGGATCGAAGATGTGGGTCGGGACGGGCATTGGTGTTGTCCTAAAGAGTCGATTTCTTCCTTACCTCTCCCCTGTGGGAGAGGTCGGATCGCATCGCCAGATGCGATCCGGGTGAGGGGTTAGGTTTATCGATAGACCGGAACCCCTCACCCCAACCCTCTAAGAGCGAGCTTCGCTCGTCTCGGCCCACAAGGGAGAGGGAGCGCACCATCGTTGTCGATCTAGCTGCGTACACGTCATCAGATGCCCGGCTCGATTCCCAGCCGCTGAATCTTGTGCGTCCCCTTGGCGAGCGAGACGTGCTTGGTTTCCATGTAGAAGTCGAACGAATAATCGCCGCCGTCGCGGCCGATGCCGGAGGATTTCATGCCGCCGAACGGCGTCGGCAGATGGCGGACGTTTTCGGAATTGAGCCAGATCATGCCGGCCTCCAGCGCATCGGCCACGCGCAGGGCGCGGCCCATGTCCGAGGTCCAGACATAGCCGGTGAGGCCGTACTGCACGGCGTTGGCGATCTCGATCGCGTCTTTCTCGTCGCGGAACGGAATCACGGTCAGGAACGGCCCGAACACTTCCTCCTGCGCGACGCGCATCCTGGCATGGGCGCCGGTGACCAGCGTCGGCTGCACGTAATGCCCGCCGCCGGGTCCGTCATGCGGCTTGCCGCCGACGGCGATCACAGCGCCGTCCTTCCGCGCGACCTCGAAATAGGCGCAGACCTTTTCCAGATGCCGCTCGTGGATCAGCGGCCCGATTTCGGTTGCGGGATCGAGCGGATGCCCGACCTTCAAGCGCCTTGACGCGCGCGGTGAGCTTTTCGATGAATTTCTCCGCGATGCTCTCCTGGATCAGCAGCCGGCTCGACGAGGTGCAGCGCTCGCCGTTGAGCGAGTAGATCATGAACACGACGGCATCGAGCGCGCGATCGAGATCGGCGTCGTCGAACACGATCACCGGATTCTTGCCGCCGAGTTCGAAATGCACGCGCTTCAGGGTCGGCGCGCCCTGCGCCATGATCGCCGCACCGGTCGCGGTTTCGCCGACAAAGCGCGATCGCCTTGATCGCGGGATGTTCGGTCAGCGCCTTGCCGGCTTCCTCGCCGATGCCGTGCACGGTGTTGAGCACGCCGTCGGGAACGCCGGCCTGCTTGACCAGTTTCGCCAGCAGGTCGGCCGTCACCGGCGACCATTCCGCAGGCTTGTGCACCACGGTGCAGCCGGCGGCCAGCGCCGGCGCGATCTTCCAGGTCGAGAGCATGAACGGCGTATTCCACGGCGTGATCACGCCGACCGGGCCGATCGGCACCCGCGTCGAGACGTTCCAGTGCTCGTCGCTCGGGCATGTTGAGGCCGTCGCGGGCGTCGGCGCATTTGTCGGCGAAGAAGCGAAAATTCTCGGCCGCCCGGATCGCGGCCTTGGCCATGAAGCGATGGGCCTGGCCGGTGTCGATGCATTCGAGCACGGCGATATCGTCGGCGCGGTCCTCGATGGCGTCGGCGACGCGATGCAGCAGCTTCTTGCGCATCGCCGCCGGCATGTCGCGCCAGGCCTTGAAGGCCTGCGCCGCCGCCGTCGCGGCGCGATCGATATCTTCGGCGTGCCGCGCGCGACCGTCGCCAGCACCGCGTTATCGATCGGCGATTTGGTCTCGAAGGTGTCGCCCGAGATCGACGGCACGATCTTGCCGTCGATCAGGTGTCCGATGCCTTCGGCTTTCAGCTTGGCCAGCAGCGGCGCGGCGCGGTCGCGATTGGCCTGCGAACATATCGTCCTTTCGGCGTGACCTTATCCATGCGCGGGCTCCACTTTCGCGGGCTCCGCTTTCAGCGCTTCGTGGATGTTGTTGCGCTTCCAGCTGGTTTCCTTGTCGTTGATCTGCATGTCGAACGACAGCGCGAACTTGCTCCTGGCGAACACCGGATCGAGATAGCTGGAGAGCGCCTTGAAGATATGTTCGCCGGCCTTCTTGCGGGTGGCGAGATCGCGGCCTTCGCCGAGCCGCAGCACCATGTCGAGAAAGCCGAAATGCGCGCTGCCATCGGCGATGGCGTAGTGCTCGCACCTGATGGCGCGGACGCGGATGCCGCCGAGCGGAAAGATTCCGGTCTCGACCGCGGCCTTGCGGACGACTTCGACGACCTTGCCCATGTCGACCCGCGCGTCGAGATTGGCGGAATATTCGAGGGTGAAATGCGGCATGTCCGGTTCACTCCAGCAATTGTTTCGAAGGCCTCAAGCGAAGTAGCAGCTTACCGTGCCATAGGGGCCATAGTCGGCCTGGATCGTGTCGCCCTTGCGGGTCTCGATCGGACGAATGAACGATCCTGCCAGCACCACCTGGCCGGGTTCCAGCGCTAGCCCCAGCGGAGCGATCTTGTTGACGAGCCACGCCATGCTGGTGGCGGGATGGTTGAGCACGCCGGCGGCAAGGCCGGTTTCTTCCAGCTGACCGTTACGATAGCACAGCGCGCCGATCCAGCGCAGGTCGGTCTCGAGCGGGCGGATCGGCCGGCCGCCGAGCACAATGCCGGCATTGGCCGCGTTGTCGGCGATGGTATCGAAGATTTTTCGCGTCGATTTGGTGGCAGGATCGACCCGCTCGATCCGCGTGTCGAGGATTTCCAGCGCGGGAACCACGAAATCGGTGGCGTTGAGCACGTCGAACATGGTGCAGCCGGGGCCGGCCAGCCGCTGCTTCATGATGAACGCGAGTTCGGCCTCGACCCGCGTGCCGATGAAGCGCTCGGTCGGCACCAGGCCGCCATCGGCAAAGAACATGTCGTCGAGCAGCACGCCCGAATCCGGCTCGTCGATATTGAGCGCGCTCTGCATCGCCTTCGAGGTGAGGCCGATCTTGTGGCCTTTGACGGTGCGGCCTTCGGCAAGCTTGATCTCGATCCACGCCTTCTGGATCGCATAGGCGTCTTCGATGGTGATCGCGGGATGATCCAGCGAGATCTGCCGGACCTGCTTGCGGGTCTTTTCGGCCTGATGCAGCCGTTCGGCGGCGCGGCGGATATCGTCCTTGGTCAGGGCCATGCTTACTCGGTCACATCAGGCGATCGGCAAAAAGGGTGGTGCGGAAATCTGGTTAACATGTTAAGTGAAGCCGATCAAATCGAATTGCTGCTTGCTGCAGCGCAAAATCATGGACATCTGGACGATTGAGGATGGCGCGAAAGAAATCACCCAAAAGCGTCAACCCGGCGGCAAGGATAAAATCCGGCGGGTGCCGATGCGCGAATTCTCCCGCTCGCTGCCGATGTCGCTGTTGCGCGCCCGCGAGGCGGTGATGCGGCATTTCCGTCCCTCGTTGCGCGATCACGGGCTGACCGAACAGCAATGGCGGATCCTGCGCGCGCTGGCTTCGGTCGACAGCATCGAGGTCACCGAACTGGCGCGGGTTGCGTTTCTGCTCGGTCCGAGCCTGTCGCGGATTTTGCGCGACCTCGAAGCGCGGCACCTGATCGAGCGCCGGGTGGCGAAAGCCGACCTGCGCCGCGGCATGGTGTCGATCTCCGCCAGGGGCCTCAAGCTGATCGAGGCGGTCGCACCGACCTCGGAGGCGATCTACGCGGCCATGACCCGGCGTTATGGCGCGCGCAAACTGGCCGGCCTGCAGGATATGCTGGCGGCGCTCGAAAACAGCCTGTCGGACCTGGAGGTCGTCGATCCCGGGTAGAGCCGAGTGCTGCATATTGTTTGAGCATCGAAAGGCGTGGCCGAGCTACGGGAATAGATCGAGCGGGCTGGCGTTAACTCTTGCGGCCGCCTTGGCTTGCAACCGCTTCCTGCTTTGGAAGAAATCACCGCAATATCAATTTACTCCGGACCCGAGAGTCCGTAGATACGCACTCGGTTTCGCGGCCGTCGCGGACTGACAACATCAAGAATGGCCGACAAAGAAGCCCGGCCGCAGGGAGGACTGAATGAAGGTTACGAGACGCGACTTCACGGCCGGATTGGCTGTTGGTATTACCGCACCTTATGTGATCGGCAGCGCCCGCGCGCAAGGCGCGACCATCAAGCTCGGCATGTGCGTGCCGGTGACCGGCCCCGCCGCTGAACAGGGTCTTTGGGCTCAGAACGGCGCCAAGCTCGCGCTCGCAGCCGTCAACAAGGCCGGCGGCGTGCTCGGCAAGCAGGTCGAACTGGTGATCGAGGACGACCAGACCACCAATCCCGGCATCGTGCTGGCGTTCTCGAAGCTGGCCGCGCAGTCCGACATCGTCGGCTTCCTGGGCTCGATCCGCTCCACCCAGGTGCATGCGATGGCGCCCGACGTGCTCAAGCTCGGCAAGCCCGTGATGATCGGCGGCACCGATCCCGCGCTGACCCATATGGGCAATCAGTGGCTGTTCCGGTTCCGGCCCAATGACAGCTACTCCGGCCGCGTCATCGCCGATTACGGCGTCAACACGCTCGGCAAGAAGAAGTGGGCGATCGTGCATTCGACCGACGCGTTCGGCACCGCCGGCGGCAAGGCGCTGGCCGATGCGTTGACCAAGCTCGGCACGCCTGCGGTTCTCGATCAGGGCTATGCCAACCAGAGCCAGGATTTCACGCCGGTGGTGCTGGCGGTGAAGCAGTCCGGCGCCGACGTGCTCGGCACCTACTTCACCTTCGAAAACGACCTCGGCATTTTCGCCCGGCAGTTGCGCCAGCTCGGCGTCAACATTCCCTGGGTCGGCTCGCCCTCGGTGGTCGCGGTTTCCTCGACCAAGCTCGCGGGCCCCGCTTTGTTCGGCACCTATGGCGTGGCGGACTATGCGGAAGATTCCAGCGACGCCTCGAAGAGCTTCGGCAAGTCCTATCGCGACGCCTACAAGACCGCGCCGGATAACCAGAGCGCGTGGCCCTACGATGCCATCACCATCCTGTCGGCCGCGATCAACAAGGCCGGCTCGACCGATCCGACGAAAATCCGCGAGGCGATTCTTGGCACCAAAAAATTCCCCGGTGCGGAAGGCGAATATAACTTCGACCAGAACGGCGACGGCCTGCACGGCTACAACGTCGTGAGAAACGAAAAGGGCACGATCGTCTACGACAAGCATATCGACTTCAACGATTGATCGCGTTGCCGGCCTCTCCCGATGGGAGAGGCCGGCGCGCTTGAAACTCGCGCAACCCCTCAGGTTGCTCGAATTTTTCCAACCGGATATCGGCCTCGCGGCAACACCGGCAATCACCAAAGCCGGGCCACAATCTCCTGACCGAGCGTTTTCATGGATCTCGCGCTACAACTGTTGTTCACCGGGATCGGCATCGGCGCCGTCTATGCGCTGGTGGCGCTCGGCTTCGTGCTGATCTTCCGCGCCACCAATGTGGTGAACTTCGCGCAAGGCGAATTCTCGATGGTCGCCGCCTATCTGATGGTGGTGTTCGCCGTCGATCTGGGCTGGCCGTACTGGCTGTCGTTCCTGCTGGCGCTGGCCGGCATGGCGCTGCTCGGCGCGATCTTCAATCTCGGGGTTTATTATCCGCTGCGGCATCGCACGTTTTTGCCGGTCATCATCGCGACCATCGGCGCCTCGATCCTGCTCGCCAATTCGGTGCTGGCGATTTACGGCCCGCAGCCGCAGGTGCTGGAGGGATGGTTCGACACCCAGGGCATCCAGCTCGGGCCGGTCTATCTCGACAGCCAGTATCTCCTGATCATCGCGGTTACCATCGTGCTGGTGATTTTCAACTACTGGTTCTTCGAACACACCATGCTCGGCAAGAAGCTGCAGGCGACCTCGCAGGACAAGGAGATGGCCTCGCTGCTCGGCATCTCCGTCTCCACCATGATCATGATCACCTTCATCTATTCGGCGGTGCTCGGCGGTCTCGCCGGCATCCTGGTGGCGCCGGTGCTGTTCGTCTCGATCCAGATGGGCTCGACGATTGCGCTGAAGGCCTTTGCCGCCACCATCATCGGCGGGTTCGGCGACGTCGCCGGCGCGATCATCGGCGGTCTTGCGCTCGGCATCATCGAGACTTTTGGCGCCGCCTATATTTCGGTGCCTTACAAGGACGGCTTTGCCTTCCTGGTGCTGGTGGCGTTTCTGGTGTTCCGGCCGCAAGGCATCTTCGGCGAACGCGTCGCGGAGAAAGCATGAGCGCTCCCAGCGACAACATGCCGATCGCGGTATCGGCGCCGCGCACGAGGCCGCTGTTGTTGCGGCATCTGCCGTATTTCATCGGCGCCGCCGTTCTGGTGGCGCTAACCGCGACATTGCAGTTCGACGGCTATGTCCACAATATCCTGATGCAGGCGACGACGTTTGCCATCGCGGTGTTCGGGCTTTCCGTCGTGCTCGGCCTGTGCGGGCAGATCAACCTGGCGCAGGCGGCGTTCTTCGGTCTCGGCGCCTATGCCGTCGGCATCGGCACCTCGGACTATCACATCAGCTACTGGTTCTGCCTTGCCGGCGGCTGCATCATCGCGCTGCTGGCCGGCGCCTTGCTGGGCATGTCGACGCTGCGGCTTGGCGGGCATTATCTGGCGATGGTGACGATCTCGTTTCAGCAGATCGTCACGCTGGTCATGATCAACACCATCTGGCTCACCCACGGCCCGGACGGCGTATCGAACATCGGCCGGCCCGATCTGTTCACGTCGTCGCAATCCTATCTGGCGTTCTGCGTCGCCATGCTGGCGCTGGTCGGCTATTCCGTGTGGCACCTGTCGGATACCCGGCTCGGGCGCGCCATGCGCGCGGTGCGCGACAACGAATTGGCCGCCGGCGTCGTCGGCATCGACGTGTTTCGTACCAAGGTTTCCGCCTTTGCGTTGAGCGCCGTGCTGGGCGGACTGGCCGGCGGTCTGTTCGCCGGCGGGTTCGCCTATGTCAGCCCGGACCAGTTCTCGTTCGCCGAGTCGGTGGTGTTCCTGACGATGTCGCTGCTCGGCGGCGTGGCTTCGCCGATCGGCTCGGCCATCGGCACCGGTCTCCTGATCCTGATTCCGGAATGGCTGCGATTCCTCAAAAGCGTTCCCGGACTGTATCTGGCGATCTACGGATTGTCCGTCATCCTGATCATCCGCTACATGCCCGACGGCATCTGGGGCTTTGTCAACCTCGCCACCGCGCGCTGGCGCGCCAAGGCCAAGGTGCATGCCGCGGGCCTGGCGCTGCTGCTCAAGCCCGCGACCGTCGGCGGCAACATCGTGCTCGAAGTCAAAGGCCTTGCGAAATATTTCGGCGGCCTCAAGGCGGTCGACGATGTCGATATCGAGGTCCGGCGCGGCGGCGTCCATGCGCTGATCGGCCCGAACGGCTCCGGCAAGACCACGACGCTGAACGTGCTGTCCGGTCTCTACAAGGCCACCGCGGGCAGGGTGATCCTCGACGGCACCGATGTCACCGACATGCCGCCGCATCAGCGCGCGGCCGCAGGCCTCGGGCGGACGTTCCAGAACATTCGGCTGTTCCGTTCGATGACGGCGCTGGAGAATGTCGTGATCGGCGCCGAGCGTCCCGGCAATACGCTGATCGGCGACGGCGCCGATGCGCTCACCGAGCGGGCGATGTCGGCATTGACCTTTGTCGGCTTGGGCAGCCGCGCCAATGAGTTGATCTCGAGCTTTTCCTACGGCCATCAGCGGCTGATCGAGATTGCGCGCGCGCTCGCCGCCAATCCGACCCTGCTGCTGCTCGACGAGCCCGCGGCCGGATTGAATTCCAGCGAGAAGATGGAACTGCACGAATTGCTCAAGCGTATCGCCGCCCAAGGCCTGACCATCCTGATCATCGATCACGACATGACGCTGGTGTCGGAAGCCGCCCAGCACATCACCGTGCTCAATTTCGGACGCCGCATCGCGGACGGCGAATCCATGGCGGTGCTGCGCCATCCCGACGTCGTCTCCGCCTATCTCGGGACCGACTGATGGCGCTGCTTCAAATCAACGACCTGATCGTGCTCTATGGCGAGATCGAAGCGCTGCGCGGCGTCTCGCTCAGCGTCGACGAAGGGCAGGTGGTGACGCTGCTCGGCGCCAATGGCGCCGGCAAATCGACCACGCTGCGGGCGATCTCGGGACTGGCAAAACCCGCGGCCGGCGAAATCCTGTTCGACGGCAAATCGATCGCAGGGCTCGGTCCCGAAGCCATCGTCCGGCTCGGCATTTCCCATGTGCCGGAGGGACGGCGGGTATTCCCGGGCCTCACCGTCAAGGAAAACATCATGCTCGGCGGCTCGAACCGCTGGGCGGCGAAATCCGAACTGTCGCGCGAAGCCGACGCGATGTTCGACCTGTTTCCGGACATCCGGCCGTTTTCCAACGCACTGGGCTGGACCCTGTCCGGCGGCCAGTTGCAGATGGTCGCGGTGGCGCGCGGCTTGATGGCAAAGCCGCGGCTGTTGTTGCTGGACGAGCCGTCGCTGGGCCTCGCGCCCGTGATCGTGCAGGCGGTGTTCCGGATCATTTCCGAGATCCGGCGCAACACCACGGTCCTGCTGGTCGAGCAAAACGCGCGCATGGGACTTTCGGTCGCCGACCACGGCTACGTGCTGGAAACCGGCCGCATCGTGCTCGGCGGCAAGCCGGATGAATTGTGGGGCAATGAAGCCATCGCCGCCGCCTATCTCGGCGGCGGCCACGCCAAGGTAAGTGCATAAAGCGAGCACCCGATCGATGGTCACCATCAAGCTTCAGAACCTCATCAACTTCGTCGCCGACGTCTTCACCCATTCGGAATCCTCGCCCGAGGAAGCCAGGCGCATCGCGACGTATCTTGA
This sequence comes from uncultured Alphaproteobacteria bacterium, assembly GCA_963774685.1. Taxonomy (GTDB): domain Bacteria; phylum Pseudomonadota; class Alphaproteobacteria; order Rhizobiales; family Xanthobacteraceae; genus Bradyrhizobium. The sequence goes on from CAVZFU010000002.1 coordinate 568,831, forward strand.
CGACCGCAAATCTCACCGGTCATGACAGCCACGGCGTGATCCGGGTGCCGGTCTATATCAGGTGGAAGAAGATGGGCTCGGTGGTCCCCGACCAGACCGTCGAAGTCGTGGTCGATACGCCGTCGCTGGCGGTGATCGACGGCAAATTCGGCTATGGCCAGACCGTCACGCCGCAGGCGGTCCGGATCGGCATCGACAAATGCAAGAAGGCCGGCCTTGCCGCGGTGGCGCTGCGCAATGCCGGGCATATCGGCCGGGTCGGCGACTGGGCCGAGATGGCGGCGGCCGAAGGGCTGGTGTCGATCCATTTCGTCAATGCCGCGGGCTCGCTGCTGGTCGCGCCCTACGGCGGCGTCGAGAAGCGGCTGTCGACCGCGCCCTATTGCGTCGGCATTCCGCGTCAGGGACAGGATCCGATCGTGCTGGATTTCGCCACCTCGATCGTGGCCGAAGGCAAGGTGCTGGTCGCAAGCCGCGGCGGCAAGAAACTGCCGAAGGGCGCGCTGATCGATGCCGACGGCACCTTGAGCGAAGACCCGGCGGTGCTGTACGGGCCGCACAGCGCCGACGGCCCGCGCGACCACACCAAGGGGACAGGCGCGATCCGCGCCTTCGGCGAGCACAAGGGCTCGGGCCTTGCTTTCATCTGCGAACTGCTCGGCGGCGCCCTGACCGGCACCGGTGCGACCGCGCCGGACCGGCGTTTCGCCAACGGCATGTTCGCGATCTATGTCGATCCCAAGGTGGTCGACACCAGCAACTTCTTCGACGGCGAAATCTCGCGCTATGTCGACTTTATCCGGGCGACCAAGCCGGTCGCCGGCGTCGATGCGGTGTTGATCCCCGGCGATCCCGAGCGGAAAATGCGCGCCGATCGCACCAAAAACGGCGTGCCCTTGCCGGATGATACCTGGGCTGCGATAGTGAACACCGCCCGCGAAGTCGGTGTCAGCGAAGTAAGCATACAACGGGCGACGGAGTGATTTACGTACGTCATTGCGAGCGCAGCGAAGCAATCCATTCTGCGTACCGCAGATCGGATTGCTCGCTGCTCGCAATGACGGTGGCTGAACAAGGGAAGGAAACAAAGTGGCAAACAACGTCAAGAAAGTATGGGCTTCCGGCAAGGCCGTGGTGAACGCCTGGCTCGCGATTCCGTCCGGCTTCTCCGCCGAAGTGATCGCGCAATGCGGCTTCGACAGCGTCACCGTCGACATGCAGCACGGCGTGCAGGATTACCAGTCGATGGTGCAATGCTTTCAGGCGATGCACGCCCATCCGGTGACGCCGATGGTCCGCGTGCCCTGGAACGAGCCCGGCATCATCGGCAAGGTGCTCGACGGCGGCGCCTATGGCGTGATCTGCCCGATGATCAACACCAAGCAGGAAGCCGAAAACCTCGTCTCCTACTGCAAGTATCCGCCGCGCGGCACCCGTTCGAACGGCCCGATCCGTTCCGGCATGTACGGCTCGGCCGGCACCTATCAGCAGACCGCCAACGACGAGATCGTGCTGCTGCCGATGATGGAGACCAAGACGGCGGTCGAGAACATGGAATCGATCCTCGACGTCGAGGGCATCAACGGCGTCTATATCGGCCCTTCCGATCTCGGCTTCTCCTATGGCCTGGTGCCGAAGCTCGATCGCGACGAGCCGGAAATTCTCAAGATCTACGAGAAGATCGTCAAGGAATGCGGCAAGCGCGGCCTGTATCCCGGCATTCACTGCAGCGGCGCGGAAGGCGCGGTGCGCGCGATCAACATGGGCTTCAAGCTGGTGACGCTGTCGAACGAAAGCGGATTGATGGCGACCTACGCCAAGATGCAGATCGCGCAGACCCGCAAGGACAGCGGCGGCAAGGCGTAAAGGCGCGAATGGCGAGTGGCGAATAGCGTTCGCGAGCGGGTAACTTGCCATTCGCTATTCGCCACTTCGCTACTTCGCCACTCTCGAAAGGAGACACTCCCATGGCCCCAGCCCCCGTGATCCGCCTGCATCCCGACGATGGCGTGCTGATTGCGCGCTCGAGCCTGCCGCCGGGCATGGTGGTGGCCGATGGCGTCACCACGGTCGAGCGGATTCCGGCCGGTCATAAGGTGGCGATCCGGCCCATCGCGGTCGGCGAGCCGATCCGCCGCTACGGCCAGATCATCGGCTTTGCGACCGCGCCGATCGCGCCCGGCCAGCACGTCCACACCCAGAACTGCGGCATGGGCGATTTCGCCAAGGACTACGCCTTCGGCGTCGACGTCACGCCGACGCCGAATTTCGATCTGCCCGCGACCTTCGACGGCATCGTGCGTCCCGACGGACGGGTCGCGACCCGCAACTACATCGGCATCCTCACCTCGGTGAATTGCAGCGCGCATGTCGCGGGCATGGTCGCGGACATCTTCAAGAAGAATCCGTTCACCCACGACAATCCGCTGGCGGATTTTCCCAATGTCGACGGCGTGGTGGCGCTGACCCACAAGACCGGCTGCGGCATGACCCAGGACGAGCCGTTGACGATCCTGCGCCGCACGCTCGGCGGCTACGCGCGGCATGTGAATTTTTCGGCCGTGGTGGTGCTGGGCCTCGGCTGCGAGGTCAACCAGATCGGCGGGCTGATGAAGGAACAGAAGCTTGCCGGGCGGCTGCGCGAGCTCGAAATTCAGGAAATCGGCGGCACCCGCAAGACCGTGGAGGCCGGCGTCGCCTTTGTGCACGAGGCGCTGGTCGATGCCAACAACGTCAAGCGCGAACCGGTATCGGCCAGCGAATTGATGGTGGCGTTGCAATGCGGCGGCTCCGACGGCTATTCCGGCGTCTCCGCCAATCCGGCGCTGGGCGCGGCGAGCGATCTCTTGGTGCGGCATGGCGGCACCGTGATCCTGTCGGAGACGCCGGAGACCTACGGCGCCGAGCATCTGCTGACGCGCCGCGCGGTCAGCCGCGAGGTCGGCGAGAAACTGGTGGCGCTGATGCGCTGGTGGGAGGAATACACCGAGCGCGAGGGTGCCGAGATGAACGCCAATCCGAGCCCCGGCAACAAGGCCGGCGGCCTCACCACGATCCTGGAAAAATCACTCGGCGCGATGGCCAAGGCCGGCAGCACCAATCTGGTCGATGTCGTCAACTATGCCGAAGCCGTCACCAAGAAGGGTTTTGTCTTCATGGACACGCCGGGCTACGACCCGGTGGCGGCGACCGGGCAGGTGGCCGGCGGCGCCAATCTGGTCTGCTTCACCACCGGCCGCGGCAGCGTGTTCGGCTGCAAGCCCGCGCCGTCGATCAAGCTTGCGACCAACTCGGCGATGTACCGGCGCATGGAAGACGACATGGACGTCAATTGCGGCACCATCCTCGACGGCGAGGAAACCGTGCAGCAATGCGGCCAGCGCATCTTCGATCTGATGCTGAAGACCGCCTCCGGACAGCCGACCAAGAGCGAGAGTTTTGACTTCGGCGGCGCCGAGTTTGCGCCCTGGGTGCTCGGCGCGACGATGTAATGAGCGAATAGCGAATAGGGAGTGGCGAGTGGAACTATTCGCTATTCGCCACTCGCCATTCGCCCTCACTCCGCCCCTCGACATAGGCACGCGCTGCCCGTTGTTAGTGCTTGATCCCGCTGCGAACCGGTGTTCTGCTTAAAAAAGCTGCTGGAGTAGCCTGCCTGTGTCGATCTTCGTCGCACTACATCACGTCACGCATTACAAATACGACCGTCCGATCGACCTCGGTCCTCAAACCATTCGCCTGCGGCCGGCGCCGCATACGCGCACGCCGATCCTGAGCTATTCGCTCAAGGTCACGCCGGCCAATCATTTCGTGAACTGGCAGCAGGATCCGCAGGGCAACTGGCTGGCGCGGTTTGTGTTTCCGGAAAAGGCCACCGAGCTGAAGATCGAGGTCGATTTCACGGCGCAGATGACCGTGATCAATCCGTTCGACTTCTTCGTCGAGCCCTATGCCGACAGTTTTCCGTTCGCCTATACCGACGATCTCAAGACCGAGCTTGCGCCGTATCTTGCGACCGAACAACCCGGGCCGCTGCTGTCGCCTATCTGGCCGAGATTCCGCGCGAGGCGCCGAGCACGGTCAATTTCCTGGTCGATCTCAACGCGCAACTGCAGAAGAAGATTCGCTACATCATCCGGATGGAGCCGGGCATCCAGACCCCGGAGCAGACGCTGGCTTCGGGCGCCGGATCGTGCCGCGACTCGGCGTGGCTGTTGATCCAGATCTTGCGGCATCTCGGGCTCGCCGCCCGTTTCGTCTCCGGCTATCTCATTCAATTGCGTCCCGACATCGATCCGGTCGAGGGACCGCGCGAGGTCGAGAACGATTTCACCGATCTGCACGCCTGGGCCGAAGTCTATCTTCCCGGCGCCGGCTGGATCGGATTCGACGTCACCTCGGGCATGCTGACCGGCGAGGGGCATATTCCCGTCGCCGCCACGCCGCATTACCGCTCGGCGGCGCCGATCAGCGGCAGCGCCGGCTTTGCCAATGTCGAATTCGGCTTCGAGATGAGCGTCAAGCGCATCCGCGAAGCGCCGCGGATCACAAAGCCGTTCTCCGACCAGTCCTGGGCGCGCCTCGATCAGCTGGGCGAGCAGGTCGATGCCGATCTGAAAGCCGGCGACGTCCGGCTGACCATGGGCGGCGAGCCGACCTTCGTCTCGGTCGACGACCTGGAATCGGCGGAATGGAATATCGCCGCGGTCGGTCCGACCAAGCGCGGCCTTGCCGACGATCTCATCCGGAAATTGCGCACGCGGTTCGCGCCGGGCGGCCTGCTGCATTTCGGGCAGGGCAAATGGTATCCCGGCGAAAGCCTGCCGCGCTGGGCGTTCGGCCTTTACTGGCGCAAGGACGGCGTGCCGATCTGGAAGAACTCCGACCTGATCGCGACGGTCGAAGGGCCGCGCAAGGCCGATATCGCGGAGGCCGAGCGTTTCGCGGAAGCCGCCGCAAAGAAACTCGGCGTCGATTCCGAATTCATCATGCCGGCGTTCGAGGATCCCTCGCACTGGCTGCAGAAGGAAGCCGGCCTGCCGCCGAACGTCGATCCCAGCGACTCCAAACTGTCCGATCCCGAAGAGCGCTCGCGGATGGCGCGGGTGTTCGATCAGGGGCTCAACGTGCCCAAGGGTTTCGTGCTGCCGATCCAGCGCTGGAATGCGGACGCAAGCCAATCTTCGTCGCGCTGGCACAGCGAGCGCTGGAAGCTGCGCCGCGGCAACCTGTTCCTGACCCCGGGCGATTCACCGCTCGGGCTGCGGCTGCCGATCGCTTCACTGCCGCATATCCCGGCCGACGAATATCCCTACGTCGTCGAGCAGGACCCGCTGGAGCCGCGCGAGGCGTTGCCGGTCTACGACGGCGCGACACCGGCCGAGACCGCGCCGGCGCAACAGGTGCAGGAGCAGCAGATCAGGTCGGGCGGCGTGCGCACCGCGATGTCGATCGAGATCCGCGACGGCATCCTCTGCGCCTTCATGCCGCCGGTCGAGAGGCTGGAAGACTATCTCGAACTGGTCACGGCGGTGGAGGCGACCGCCGAAGAGATGCAGATGCAGGTGCATGTCGAGGGCTACCCGCCGCCGTTCGATCCCCGCGTCGAGGTCATCAAGGTGACGCCCGATCCCGGCGTGATCGAAGTCAACATCCAGCCGGCGGCAAGCTGGCGCGACGCCGTCGATATCACCTTCGGGCTTTACGAGGACGCAGCCCAAGTGCGGCTCGGCGCCAATCGTTTTCTGGTCGATGGCAGGCACACCGGCACCGGCGGCGGCAATCATGTCGTGGTCGGCGGCGGCAAGCCCGCGGATTCGCCGTTCCTGCGCCGTCCGGATCTGCTTGAAGAGCCTCGTGCTGTACTGGCAGCGGCATCCGTCGCTGTCCTATTTGTTCTCGGGCATGTTCATCGGCCCGACCAGCCAGGCGCCGCGCATCGACGAGGCCCGGCATGACGGTCTCTACGAGCTGGAGATCGCGCTGGCCCATGTGCCGCCGCCGGGCGTGAAAGCGCCGCTGTGGCTGGTCGACCGGCTGTTCCGGCACATCCTGGTCGACATCACCGGCAACACCCACCGCGCCGAAATCTGCATCGACAAGCTCTATTCGCCCGACGGCACCACCGGCCGGCTCGGCCTGGTCGAATTCCGCGCGCTGGAGATGCCGCCCGATCCGCGCATGATCGCTGGCGCAGCAGCTCTGATCCGGGCGCTGATCGCAAAACTGTGGCGCGAGCCGCAGGAGGGCAAGTTCGTGCGCTGGGGCACCACGCTGCACGATCGCTTCATGCTGCCGCATTTCCTCTGGGAGGATTTTCTCGGCGTGCTCTCCGAACTGCGGCAATCCGGCTACGATTTTTCGCCGGACTGGTACGAGGCGCAGCTCGAGTTTCGTTTTCCCGCGTTCGGCCAGGTCCATCATGGCGGCGTGGCGCTGGAAGTGCGCCAGGCGCTGGAGCCATGGCATGTGCTGGGCGAGGAGGGCTCGGCCGGCGGCACCGTGCGCTATGTCGATTCCTCGGTGGAACGTCTGCAGGTCAAGGCCAATCGGCTTTGTCGAGGGCCGCCATGTCGTCACCTGCAACGGCCGGCGGATGCCGATGACGCGAAACCGGCCGCTCCGGCGAGGCGGTCGCGGGCGTCCGCTTCAAGGCCTGGCAGCCGGCGTCGGGCCTGCATCCGACCATTCCGGTCCATGCGCCGCTGACGTTCGACTTGATCGATACCTGGAACGGCCGGTCGCTGGGCGGCTGCGTCTATCACGTCGCCCATCCCGGCGGCCGCAGCTACGACACCAAGCCGGTCAATTCCTACGAGGCCGAGGCGCGGCGGCTGGCGCGGTTTCAGGATCATGGCCACACCCCCGGCAAGATCGATCCGCCGCGCGAAGAACGCACAATTGAATTCCCCTTGACCCTCGACTTGCGGACGCCGCTTCTGCATTGAGATGTCGCGGTTTCGCGGGAGAGTCGGCATGGCGCCCGGGCAAGCCGGAACAGTCAGGGAAGCAAGGGCCCGTCCGGGCCATCGCCGCGTGGCGCAGTGGACCCGCGATTATGTCCGCCTGCCCGGAATTCCCGACGAATACATCGCCCAGGACGGCGCGCCGCGCGAGGTCTGGACCCGGTTTTTCGATGCCTTTGCGGCGCTGACGCCGGCCGACATCGAGCGGCGTTTTGGCTGCGGCCGACCGGCATCTGCGCGAAGCCGGCGTCACCTATCGCGCGCCCGGCGAGACCGCCGACCGGCTGTGGTCGCTCAGCCATCTGCCGCTGCTGATCGGCGAGGCCGAATGGCAGCAATTATGCGCCGGCATCGTGCAGCGCGCGCAATTGCTCGAACTGGTGCTGGCCGATCTCTACGGCGAGGGACGCCTGATCGCCGAAGGCGCGATCCCGGCGGCGGCGATCGCCGGCAGTCACCGAATATCTGCGCTCGGTCTGCGGCATCAAGCCGCCGGGCGGCCGCTACCTCAATCTCTATGGCGCGGATGTCGGCCGCGGACCCGACGGACGCTGGTGGGTGCTGGGCGACCGCACCCAGGCGCCCTCAGGCACGGGCTATGCGCTGGAAAATCGGCTGGTGCTGTCGCGCGCCTTCGCCTCGCTCTACAAGTCGATGAATGTCGAGCGGGTGGCGCCGTTCTTCGAAGCGTTCCGCGATGCCTTGCGCGCCAGCGCCGACCGCGACGAGCCGCGCATCGGGCTGCTGACGCCGGGCGCCTTCAGCGAAACCTATTTCGAACATGCAACGCTGGCGCGCTATCTCGGATTCCTGCTGGTCGAGGGCGACGATCTCGCCGTCAGCGGCGACCGCATTCATATCCGCACCGTCGCAGGCCTGAAGCGGCTCGACGTGCTGCTGCGCCGGGTCGATTCCAATTCGCTCGATCCGCTGGAGCTTGATGCGTCCTCGCAACTCGGCGTGCCCGGCCTGATCGACGTTCTCCGGAAAAACGGCGTCGTCGTCGCCAATATGCCGGGCTCCGGCGTGATGGAATCGCGCGCGCTGTTCGGCTTCCTGCCCGGCCTGTGCCGGCGTTTCTTCGGCGAAGACCTGAAGATGCCGAATATCGCGACCTGGTGGTGCGGGCAAAAGGACGCCCGCGAGGGAAGTGCTGTCGCGGCTCGACGAGTTCGCCATCGAGGGCGCCTACGGCCGCGGCGTTCCCGGCTTTCCCCGGCAACGGCCCGGTGCTGGCGGGCGAGTTGTCGGACGAACGAACGCGAGCGGCTGAAGATCCGCGATCGAAAATCGCGGCATCGATTATGTCGGCCAGGAACTGGTCCGGCTCTCGACCACGCCGGTATGGGACAATGGCCGCATCACGCCGCGGCCGTTCGTGCTGCGGGTGTTCGCCGCGGCGACGCCCGAGGGGTGGACCATCATGCCCGGCGGCTTCTGCCGGATCGCCGATCAGCTCGACGCGCGCGCGGTCTCGATGGGCGAAGGCGCACGCGCCGCGGATGTCTGGGTGGTGTCCGACAAAGCGGTCTCCACCGCCACGTTGCTGCCGGCGATGGACACGGTCCGGATCAGGCGCATCGCCGGCTGGGTGCCGAGCCGCGCCGCCGACAATCTGTTCTGGCTCGGCCGCTATCTCGAGCGCGCCGAGGCGACGCTGCGGCTGATCCGCGCGCTCGGCGTGTCCTTGCGCGATCCCGGCAAGGGCGCTTCCGCCATGCAGCAGTCGGTCGATCGCGTGCAGCGGCTGCTGGTGACGTGGGGCGCCACTGCGCTGGCGACACGGGCGCAGCCGGCGAAGATCGCGGCGGAAGCGCTGCAAAGCCCGGAACAATTCGGCTCGGCGCTGTCGCTGGTGCGCTCGGCGCAGCGAACCGCAACGTCCTTGCGAGAACGGCTGTCGCCCGATGCCTGGCAGGTCATCACCGAGATGACCGAGCGCCTGGCGCAGGAAGTCGACGACGACGAGGGCGTGGTCAGTGCCGCCGAACTGACGCTGCAGGAGCTTGCGAGTTTTGCCGGGCTGGCGCAGGAAAACATGAACCGCGCCGCCGGCTGGCGCTTCCTCGACATGGGCCGCCGCGCCGAACGCGCCATCAACACCGCGCGGTTCGCGCGCCAGTTCGCCTATGACGAAGCCGGCGGCGAAGACCTCGACGTCCTGCTGACGCTGGTGGATTGCCAGATCACCTATCGCTCGCGCTACCTGGTCGGGCCGTTGCTGGCGCCGGTGCGCGACCTCGTCGTTCTCGATCCCTACAATCCGCGCTCGGTCGCATTCCAGGTGTCGGCGCTGAACGACCACATCGCAAGCCTGCCGGCGCTGAAAGAGAACGGGCTGATCGAGCGGCCGCAGCGGCTTGCGGTCGCCTTGCAGGCGATGCTGACGACGGCGGAGGCAACTTCGCTGGATGCCAAGTCGCTGTTCGCGCTGGAGCAGGATCTGCTCAGCCTTGCCGACGCCATCGGATCGCATTATTTCCCGCATGGCGCTACCGCAAGCCGGCCCGAGAAGCTGACGGGTCTGGCGTGATCTACGACATCCGTCACGTCACCAGCTACAGCTATGAGAGTCCGGTCAGCTTCGCGCGGTGCTCGCTGCGGCTGGAACCGCTGAGCGGCGATGGACAGCAACTGGTTTCGCATAGCGTCGAGATCAAGCCGCGCCCGGCGGAACGCACCATACGCCACGATTTTTTCGGGACCCACACCGAGAGCGTGCTGATCGAAACCCCGCACCGCACGCTCCGGATCGATTCCCGTTCGCGCGTTTCGGTTTTCCGCATTGCGCCGGAACGCGCCGCGCCAAGCCCGGCGTGGGAGAGCGTCCGCGACGCTCGCATTCGAAGCCTCCACTCTCGGCCCCTCATCGCCGATCGGTTACGTCTTTGCCAGTCCGCTGGTCCCGGTTCTGGAGCCCGTCACTTCCTATGCGTCGCTGAGCTTTCCGCCGGGAAGCGGCATCGTTGCCGGCGCTGTCGACCTGATGCACCGGATCCGCACCGAATTCAAGTACGACCCGAAAGCCACCGTGATCTCCACGCCGCTCAAGGAAGTGTTCGAAAAGCGCCACGGCGTTTGCCAGGATTTCGCCCATGTGATGATCGCGGGGCTGCGCGGTCTCGGGCTGCCGGCGGCCTATGTCAGCGGCTATCTGCGCACCATTCCGCCGCCGGGCAAGCCGCGCCTGCAAGGCGCCGACGCGACCCATGCCTGGGTCTCGCTGTGGTGCGGGCAAGAGTTGGGATGGATCGGTTTCGATCCGACCAACGACATTCTGGTCGAGAACGATCACATCATCCTCGCCGTGGGGCGGGATTTTTCCGACGTCTCGCCGGTCGACGGCGTCATCGTCGGCTCGCGCAAGCAAAAGCTCTCGGTCGCAGTGGATGTGCTGCTGGTGGAATGACGCAAGCCCGTCATGCCGCGCTCGACAACCATGACGTCATCATCCTCGGCGCGGGCGCCGCGGGCCTGATGTGCGCCGGCGTCGCCGTCCAGCGCGGACATCGCGTGCTGCTGCTTGAACAGGCGCGGCATCCGGGCGAGAAGATTCGCATCTCCGGCGGCGGCCGCTGCAATTTCACCAATCTGCACACGACTCCGGCGAATTTCCTGTCGGACAATCCGCGGTTCTGCCGATCGGCGCTGAGCGGTTACACCCAGCACGACTTCATCGCGATGGTCGAGAGTTATGGCATCGCCTATCACGAGAAGACGCGCGGGCAATTGTTCTGCGACGGCTCGTCGCGGCAGATCATCGACATGCTGCTGCAGGAGTGCCGGCCTGCCCACTTGTGTACCGGCGTGCGCATCTCTGCGGTCACGAAAACCGGCGATGGCTTTGTCGTCGCGACCGATCAGGGCGAGTTTCGCGGCAAGGCTGTGGTGATCGCAACCGGCGGTCCGTCGATCCCGAAAATGGGATCGAGCGGCTTCGGCTACAGGATCGCCGAGCAATTCGGCCTCAAGATCGTGCCGCCGCGCGCAGCGCTGGTGCCGCTGACGTTCGATCAGGCGTTGCTGGCGCGGTTCAGGGATTTGTCCGGCGTTTCGGTCGACGCGGTCGTGAGTTGCGGCAAGACAAGTTTCGACGAGGCGCTGCTGTTTACCCATCGCGGACTGAGCGGCCCGGCGATCCTGCAGATATCGTCCTATTGGCGCGACGGCGATGACATCGTCATCGACATGGCGCCGGCGACCGATGTTCTCGCTGAACTGAAGCAAGCGCGCCGCGATCATCCCAGACAGGAAATGGCGACCGCGCTGGCAAATCTTGTTCCGAAGCGGCTGGCGCAGATCATTGCGGAAGCGGTCGTAGGCCCGCAGCGCCTGGCCGATTTCTCCGACAAGCTTTTGGCTGAAGTGGCCGCCGCAGTAAAACAGTGGCGGGTGCGGCCCAATGGCACCGAAGGCTACCGTACCGCCGAAGTGACGCTGGGCGGCGTCGATACTTCGGAACTGTCCTCGAAAACCTTCGAGGCGAAGTCGGTGCCGGGACTCTATTTCATCGGCGAGGTCGTCGACGTCACCGGTCACCTCGGCGGCTTCAATTTTCAGTGGGCGTGGTCGTCGGGATACGCCGCGGGCCGGCACATCAAGGGCTAGAGTGTGATGATATCAGGATACGCGTAGCCGTCCGGCGATAACACTCCGTTCACCATGCGAACAATTCCTGTCGACAAACGGCCTCGATCCGCAAGCTGGCTTACACCTTTACCGCTTAGTCGTACCTGGAGATGAGGCCATCGCCGCATGCGATCCACATGCGGCATAAGTGAAGACAGTAAAGCGTATGTATACCGCACGCATTGTCGTCTTGACCATCGCGCTCGGTGCCGGCGGCGTTGCCGCATATCTTGCGAGCGGGTCCGACAACAAGCCTCTGCCTGCCGAACCGGTCGTGCAGCTGCAGACCGTCGACGTTCTCGTTGCGAAGTCCGACATTGGCCTCGGCCAGAAGGTCAATGCCGAGGACATGCAGTGGCAGACCTGGCCCGCTGCGACGGCAAGCAGCACCTTTATTCGCCGTGGCGAACGCCCCGATGCGACCACCCAGATTGCCGGATCGATCGCGCGCGCCCCCTTTATCGCAGGCGAGCCGATCCGCGAGGTCAAGCTGGTCAAGGCCAACGGATCGGGCTTCATGGCCGCGATCCTGCCGACCGGCATGCGCGCCATCTCGACCGAAATCTCGCCGGAAACCGGCGCCGGCGGTTTCATCCTGCCCAACGACCGGGTCGACGTCATTCTCTCGAAGCGCGAGAAGAACCAGGATCGTCCCGGCGCGCCCGACGTCGTCAATTCGGAAATCATCCTGTCGAACGTTCGCGTGCTCGCGATCGATCAGGCTCCGAAGGAAAAGGACGGTCAGAACACCGTCGTCGGCAAGACCGTCACGCTTGAGCTGAAGCCCGAGCAGGCCGAGACGCTGGCCCGTTCGCGCCAGAGCGGCACGCTGGCACTGGCGCTGCGCAGCATTGTCGATGCCAGCATGGTTGAGAACATAACCGACGATCAAGCTCCGAAGCGCGGCGCCGACATCAACGTGGTTCGCTTCGGCGTCTCAAGTCCGACGACTACACAGAAGTGAGCGAAAGGACGTCCCATGAAATGTTGGGGAAATCGGGGGGCGATGCGGATCTTGCTGGGGCGGGCTCTGTCATTTTCGGTCTTCGTCGCACTGACGCTCAATTCGGCGTTGACGCCCGTGGCTGCGAGCGACGACGGCGCTATTGTACAAACGAGGGGACGTTTCCTGTCGCTTGGCGTCGGTAAATCCGTCATTCTCGATTTGCCGCGCGATGTCAAGGATGTGCTGGTCGCCGACCCGAAGATTGCAAACGCTGTGGTTCGCTCGCCGCAGCGCGCCTACATCATCGGCGCCGCAGTCGGCCAGACCAACATCGTGTTCTTCGATTCCGAGGGCCAGCAGATCGCGGCCTATGATATCGCGGTCAAACGCGACCTCAACGGCGTGCGCGCGGCGTTAAGGCAGTCCTACGCCGGAGTCCAAATCGAGGGCGTCGGCGACGGCGTGATACTGACCGGTTCGGTAGCGTCTCCAGTCGACGCGCAGCAGGCCGGCGATCTCGCCGCGCGGCTGGTGGGCGGCGCCGACAAGGTCGTTAACTCGATCTCTGTCCGGGGCCGCGACCAGGTGATGCTGAAAGTCACGGTCGCTGAGGTCGCGCGCAAAATCGTCAAACAGATGGGCATCGATCTGAGCGCCAGCATGACTTCCGGCACCTCGGTCGTGACCTTCAACAACGCCAACCCGTTCACGGCGAACGGCGGCCCGCTTGTCTCCGGCAACGCCCTGACGGCGGCATTCGGCGGAAGCCCGTCGGTGCAGGCTACGCTACGGGCAATGGAAAGTGCCGGCGTGGTGCGAACGCTGGCGGAACCTAATCTGACGGCAATTTCCGGCGAGTCCGCAACATTCATCGCCGGCGGCGAATTTCCGTTTCCAACCGGTGTGACCTGCCAGACCTCGCCTGCGGGCTCGGTCGGTCAATGCGCGCCATCGATCTCTTTCAAGAAATTCGGCGTTTCGCTCAACTTCACCCCCGTCGTGTTGACCGAAGGCCGCATCAGCCTTCGGGTCATGACCGAAGTATCGGAAGTCTCGACCGATAACTCGATCAACATCAGCGGGATTTCGGTTCCTTCGGTCAAGACCCGTCGGGCCGAAACGACGCTGGAAATTCCATCGGGCGGCTCGATGGCGATAGCTGGCTTGATCCAGCAGCAAACCAAGCAGGCCGTCAACGGATTGCCCGGCATCGATCAACTGCCCATTCTTGGACAGCTTTTCAGGAGCCAGGATTTCGTCAACAACGAGACCGAACTGATGGTGCTGGTGACGCCCTATATCGTTCGAGCGGTGGCCCAGAAAGAGCTGTCACGTCCCGATGACGGCTTTGCACCTGCGTCGGATGCCCAGTCGACGCTGCTGGCCCAGATCAACCGGATCTACGGCATTTCCGGTCACGTCGAACAAATCGGAACCTTTCCGAACAACTTTGGCTTCATCATTGACTGAGACGGAGTCGCCCGATCCATGCGGGACGAGGACAGAACGATGACAAACAGAACACCGGTCGATCGACACCGAACCGTCCGCCTGCTGAGCATGCTCGTCGTCCTTTCAGCCACGCTTGGCGCGTGCGGCAAAACCGGCGGGGAAGTTGTGACGGCGAGCGTCCCGGACGATTACCGCCTGCGTCATCCCATCACGATCCAGGAAGCCAACCGCTCAATCGTGATTTTCGTCGGTCATGCACGCGGTGGCCTGTCCACGCCGCAGCGCGCCGATGTCATGGGACTGGCACAGACATGGGTTCGTGAGGGAACCGGAGCGATTGTCGCCGATGTGCCGGTTGATACGCCAAACGCCCGGGCTGCGGCGGCTTCATTCCGGGAGATTAAGGCGGTGCTTGCTGCGGGCGGCGTGCCTTCCCGCGGAGTTACGCTGCGCCAGTATCGTCCCGACGACCCTCTGACGCTCGCGCCGATTCGGTTGAGTTATTCCAGGATTGCGGCCGTGGCCGGACCTTGCGGACTTTGGCCGGAGGATCTTGGGCCCTCAATCATGGATCGCGGTTATAACGATAACAAGCCGTACTACAACTTTGGTTGTGCTTACCAACGCAACATGGCGGCGATGATCGACAATCCGTCGGACCTGGTGCAGCCGCGGCCGGAAACGCCCGCCTATACCGCGCGGCGCACGGCTTCATTCGCGAAATATCGCAAAGGCGATCCGACCACGACCGTCTATCCGGAAGCCGATAAGGCGAAACTCAGCGATACAGGGAAATGATCAGCAACATGCGTCAGGATTTCGAAGAGCAGTTGGACGTCGAACCGCCCGTGGACGATTACATTGCGCCGGCACCGCGGGTGTCGGTACAGGCTTTTTGCGAGACGGCAGAAACGGAAGCCGCCGTGCGATTGGCGGGCGAAGACCGTCGCCTCGGCAAGGCTCATCTCAGTGTTTACATGGGTGGCGTGATAGCCGCCATCGATACCTATCACAAGCAACCCACTCCGAACGTGATCATTCTGGAAACAGAACAGCACAGCGATATCCTTGCCGGTCTCGATGAGCTCGCAACTGTCTGCGATGCCGGGACCCGAGTCGTCGTGATCGGCAGCGTGAACGATGTCGCGCCTTATCGCGAACTGGTACGTCGCGGTGTCAACGATTACGTCGTCGGGCCGGTCGAGACCATCGATGTCGTGCGTTCAATCTGCAGCCTGTTCTCGGCCTCGGAAGCCGTAGCCGTAGGTCGAATCATCGCGGTCGTCGGTGCCAAGGGCGGTGTCGGCGCGTCCACGGTTGCGCACAATGTGGCGTGGGCAATCGCGTGCGACCTGGCGCTGGATTCCGTCGTCATCGATCTCGACCTCGCGTTCGGCACCGCCGGGCTCGACTATAACAAGGATCCCGTGCAGGGAATCGCCAATGCGGTCTTTGCGCCGGATCGGCCCGATACCGCATTCATCGACCGCTTGCTGTCGAAATGCACCGATCGCCTGAATCTGCTGGCGGCGCCGGCATCCCTCGACCGGGTTTACGACTTTGGCGAACAAGCCTTCGATGCGATCTTCGATACGTTACGTATGACCACGCCATGCATTGTGCTGGACATCCCACATCAATGGTCGGGATGGACCAAGCGCGCTCTGGTCGGTGCGGACGACATTCTGGTCGTCGCCGAGCCGGACCTCGCCAATCTGCGCAATACCAAGAACATGTTGACCATGCTCAAGGCATCGCGGCCCAACGACCGGACTCCGCTGTATTGCCTCAATCAGGTCGGCATGCCGAAACGTCCGGAAATCAACGCGCGCGGATTTACCAAGACACTCGAGGTTCCGCCGATCGCAGCTATTCCCTTCGATTCCCGGATGTTTGGCACCGCAGCCAACAACGGCCAGATGATTGCGGAAGTCGCCGCGCGCCACCGCGCCACCAAAATGTTTCTAAAGATCGCGCAACGGTTGACAGGCCGCGGCGAGACCAAAAAGCCGAAGAGTTCGTTCCTGTCGCCGATCATCCGGAGATTGCGGGCCGGCTGAGTGCAGGACGCGGCATTTCGCAACGCGTCACCAATCCCGGGCGAGGGGGCGCTACTCGCTGAAAGTCAATCGGGCCGCGCGACAGCCGTCACCGGCTTGCTATTCGGCGTCCTTGCGTGCGCTCTCTTTCCGAGCCAGCAATTCCCGGAGATAAGCAACATTCGCCGCCGCTTCTTCGGGTGGCCGATCGGCCTTCACGATATTTTCAGCCTCGGCAAGACGGCCCTGCAGGCCGACCACTAACGCCAAATTCTGACGCACCCGCGGATCCGTACCGGCCCGGCTGTAGGCGCGGCGCAAAATCTCTTCTGCCTTGGGCAGGTCTTTTGAAAGGGCATACGAAAGGCCGAGGTTCGATAGCACCGAGGGCTCTTCGGGAACGATTTTCAGCGCACTCGCATAGTACTGCCGCGCTTCATCGTATCGGCCAAGTTGATCGAGCGCCGTTCCCTGGGCCGAGAGAACCCCCCAATCGGGATCGTCCGGGCTATGGGCACGGCTGAGGACGTCGAATCCTAGCTGGAAATTGCCGTTGTCCACCAGTGCTCGTCCATAACCGGCAAGTAGAGCCTTGTCATTGGGGTGGGCGATCGTGGCCTGTTCGAGTATCGCAACCGCCTGGGATCGCTGTCCCGCAGCTCGAAGTGCGTTGCCGTACTGTAACGCTGCTTCGGCGTTCTTGGGGTTAGCCCGAAAGCGCTCGCGATGAACTGCCAGCTCGTGTCGGGGATCTGCAAGGCGGCTGGCTGCGGCTGTCTCACCCAACGACCCCGTGATATCCGACGCGCCATCGGTCTGGCAGCCACAAAGCCCCAATACCAAAATCGCGGACCACGCGGCGGACGCGAGAAGTCTCGTGGAGCAATATTGCTGGAGCAACTGCCGGAGCATGTGCTTTGGCCTGCCAGGCGGGGACTGTCCGGAAAATGCTCACAGTTTAACCCTAACGTCCGGTTAAACAGACGGTGTATTCCGGCTAGAACAGCGGGCGGGATGAGCAGGTTTTTGGGGTCGGCTTCGCGCTTTTTGGACAGGAGCGCGCTAACTGGCCCTCGATGCTCTCGAGGGGTTTCGGCCTAACCTACGAATTGAACCCCAAATTCGCAGCCGATCCGCCATGCCAGCCGGCATCGCCGTGCGCCCGTCGAGAATATGATGGTGAATTCAGTAGGAATTTCGAGATATTCGGCGATGACCTTGGCGCCACCGTCGGACAAGTCCGTGATCGTGCAGTCGCGCGGCAAGCCGGTCCCGAATTGGATCTTTGCGAGGCGTCTACACACCTTCCGCTCGCTCGTACGTCGATTTGCCAACATGTCGATCCCCAGCTTTGCGCGATAATGATCCATCCGGTGTTCCAGCCGCTTCTATCGAACAACTGTTGGAATCTGCCTAGCGAGAACCCCCTAAATTTATTTGTTCTCTTTGAGTTTCCTTTACCGAATTCCGAAGGTCGTGGGTTTTCGTTCGATAACCCTCGTCGGCAATCAACGTAGCCGCCCGGGTTAGAAGGATGGTTCGATCGGACCAAGCCGCAAAAGATCCGTGCTTCGAGCAACTGTTCGGCCCGATCTCCTGGGGAGCGCCTGGACATTCCAGCTCTTCGACGGGAGCCACCTGGTGGACTTCCGGGAAGTTGCCATCCATATCCGTGTCCGTCGATGAAAAACGGCTATGCCCCGGAGCTTCGCGGCGGCTTCAATTTTCAGTGGGCGTGGTCGTCGGGATACGCCGCGGGCCGGCATGTCCCGGGTTAGAGCGTGATCTCATAAGTCCGAAGGCATCAGAGATGCTCGCTTTGATACGCATTCCCGACTCAAAGTCAGACAGCGCAGCGGCTCCGAAATGTGTGAGTTTCGGAACTGATCCGGATTCGCGGCGCCGCAAAAACGACGATTGTGCGACGTATCTGGAAGGGCTCTACTGGGCGATACATTCCCTTACGCCTCTCACGGGCATGCAAGATGGTCGATCATCCACCCGGCTTTTTTGAAGGCACCGGTATGCCCGATCCGGGCTGGTGGGAGGCCTTGTGGCCGGATCCTGCCGGCGTGTTGCGCGCCGTCGGTGTGAAGTCTGGCATGGATGTCGTGGATCTTTGCTGCGGCGACGGTTGGTTCACGTTCCCGCTCGCCGGAATTGCCCGCAGCGTCATCGCGATCGACATTGACGGAAAGCTGCTTAATGCCGCCAGGGTACGCTTTGAGGAACGGGGCGGCGCGCCGAATGTCGTACTTGTCGAGGCCGATGCCTACGACCTGGGAAAGCATGTTCGGGCGCCGGTCGATTATGTGTTCCTGGCAAACGTTTTCCATGGTGTACCGGATCGCCCGCGACTCGCGCGCGCCATACGCGGCGTATTGAAGCCCGGTGGCTTATTTGCAGTTATCAGCTGGTATGCGCGCCCCCGCGAGGAAACGGCTGTACTGGGCGAACCCCGAGGCCCGGCAACCGAACTGCGGATGACCCCCGAACAAACCGTCGAAGCGGTTGAGACCGGCGGCCTGCGCTTCCATCAGCAAGTCGACGTGTCCCCGTATCACTACGGCGCGGTGTTCGCCCGTCCAACCACGTAGGCGTTGATGGCTCCGATCTTCCGAAACAAACACCCCGGTTCCCCTTCCGTGTTTGCGCCCAGCGCCCTTTTGCGGGAGGCCCGCCGGCAGAAAGGACTTCCTTCGGCCGAGGTGCCCGCCATCTGCATTCTCGATCCCGATGGCGACATCGTGCGCCGCCTGCGAAGCAACGGCCAGGCGCATCCATTCAAGCCCTGGCCCTGCTATCACACCGAGCTCGATACATTCATGCTCGGTGCTCACCGCGCCGGGATCATCGGCTGCGCTGTGGGCGCGCCCTTCGCGGTACTCGTGGCTGAAGAATTGTTTGCGAGCGGCTGTCGTCTGCTTTTAAGCCTCACATCAGCCGGTCAGATCAATGCAATTGGCACTCCCCCCTACTTCATCATCATCGACCGCGCGCTCCGCGATGAGGGGACAAGCTATCACTACGCGGAGCCGGCGGATTACGCCGAAGCAGACCCCGAGTTGGTATCGCTTGCTCGTGACGCCGTCTCCGGGAGCGATTTGCAGGTGGTGGCCGGCCCGACCTGGACCACCGATGCCCCGTTCAGAGAGACCGTGGAAGCAATCGCGGAGGCCAAGACAAAAGGCATTTTGGCGGTCGAAATGGAAGCGGCAGCCCTCTACAGCTTTGCGAGCGCTTCAAAGCGGTCGGTGCTGTGTCTCGCCCACGTGACGAACACCATGGGTCAGGCGCTGAATGATTTTGAAAAAGGCGCTCACGACGGGACCGCCGACGCGCTTAAGCTGCTGGGTGCCATCGCCTCGCGTGCCCGACGCAGCCTGCTCCTTGCCGCGTAGCGATTTAGTGCAATATGTTTTGCGGCCCGAAATTGATCGGCAATCGCCGGTAAACAGGATATGGACAATAAAACCAGACGGAAACAACCGGGAAACGCGCATGGAATTCGTTGAGCTTGATGGCGTCGGGCTGCGTTATGAGTTGAGCGGCGAGGGTGACCGCACCCTGGTGCTGGTTCACGAAATGGGCGGCTCGCTCGAAAGCTGGGACGAGGTCGCACCGCGCTTTGCAACATCCCGCCGCGTGCTGCGCTATGACACCCGCGGCGCAGGGTTGTCGCAGAAGGCGCGTGGCGATCTCCACATCGATACCATGGCCGGCGATATCCTGGGCTTGCTCGATCATGCCGGGATCCACGGCAAGGTCGCGCTGGCCGGGATCGCCGTCGGCGGGGCGATCGCGCTTCACTTCGCCGCCCGATACCCGGAACGCACCAGTGCGGTCGCGGTCGGCAGCCCTGCCACCGGCGTCGCACCGGATCGCCGCGCCAAAGCGCTTGAACGCCTGGTCAGTATCGAGGCCATCGGCATGGGGTTCGCCGTCGAGGAGTCGATGAAAAACGGCTATGCCCCGGAGCTGCGCGGCGATATCAGGCGCTTCGAGCGATACCGGGCGCGGTGGCTCGGCAACGATCCCTCCAGCTACGCAACGGTGTGGCGTATGCTGGCCAGCACGGAGATGCAGAACGAACTGAGCGAGTTGCGCTGTCCGGTGCTGGTGATCGGCGGCACGCTCGATCGCGTGCGCCCGCCGGCGCTGGCGAAAACCGTGGCCGACGCGATTCCAGGCTCACGCTATATCGAGGTCCAGACCGGGCATTATATGTCGGTGCAGACGCCCGATCTCATCTTCGACTGCATCGACGAGTTCCTCAAGTCGGCCAGCGCCTGACGGCGCTGCCGTCCACTTCATTGCATCAGAGGCTTCCCACATGACTTCGCAACCGGTTCAGCAAATTCCCGGCGTCTATCATCGCAAGATCGGCGACATCGTCGTCACCGCCATCAGCGACGGTTATCTCGACGGCAATCTCGAAGTGATGCGCAATGTCGATCTCGAAAAGGCGCACCAGATCCTGCGCGACGCATTCCGGCCGGCGCGCCGAACCAGCGTCAACGCGTTCGTGATCCACTCCAGGGACCGTATCGCGATCGTCGACACCGGTTCGGGCAATTACCTGCAGCCCACCGCCGGTTTCGTGCAGCGTAACCTTGCAGCGGCCGGCATCGATCCGAAGTCGATCGACACCGTGCTGCTCACGCACATGCATCCGGATCATTCCGCAGGATTGACCGACATGTCCAACGGCCAGTTGCTGTTTCCGAACGCCGAACTGGCGATGCATGAGAACGAACTGGCGCACTGGTTCGACGACGGCGCCATGGCCAAGGTCGATGAACGGTCGCGGGCACTGTATTTTCTGGCCGGCCGCGAACAGGTCGCGCCCTACAGGAAGCGGACGCGATTATTCAGGCAGGGCGAGGTGTTTCCGGGCGTGACGGCGGTGCCGAGCCTTGGGCATACGCCGGGCCACACCGCGTTTCTGGTTGCATCCGGCAATGATCAGTTGATGATCTGGGGCGACACCGTGCACGTGCCGGAAGTTCAGACCGCGTATCCCGAAGCCGGCATGGCCTTCGACACCGATCTCGCTGAGGCTGCGGCTTCGCGCAAGCGGATGTTCGACCGCGTCGCCGCCGATGGCATCCCGGTCGCCGGGATGCACCTGCATTTTCCGGCATTCGCGCGGCTGGCGCGGCGAGGGGACGCCTATGCGCTTTATCCCGAGGCCTGGGGCCACACGCTGGATGCGATGTAGCGCAACTGCGATAGAAGCCGACCGAGGAGACCGCCGCTGTTAGCGTGGCGCCGTTTCGACGGCGATTTGCCGCTTGCTTCCGGCTGTGCGTGCAGCCGGCGCGGCCGGTTTCCTCGACCGCCATGTTTTACGCAGGTCGCGGGCGCCTGGATGTTCGGTACCCATGAGACGATCCCACCAGGTAAAGTAAAATCCAAAATTATGACGGTAGGTCGTGTGATGCAGATCGTGGTCGGTATTGGTGACCAGCCAGCCGAACCATTTGCTGCGCTCGGGACCGCTTCCGGACAGTTCAACGCCGGAATGACCAAGGATATTGCGGACCAGCATGATGACTAAGGAGATACAGAGAGCCGGCAGCTGCATCGGAGCTATCAGCAGCCAGATCGGAACAAACAGGCCATGCATGATCGCCTCCGAAATATCGAAGGCATAACCGCAATACGGGGTGGGGGTGATGGACTGGTGATGGGTTCGATGAAACCGGGCAAACCGGCGAAGGTGGAGCAGCCGATGCGTCCAGTAAAAGTAAGCATCGTGCGCCACGATGATCGCGGCAATGCTGAACAGCATGTAGCCCCAGCCGAGAGGATCGATGCCCAGATACACGGTGAAGATACCGGCCCTCACGCCGAAATAGGTCCCGGTGTAGGTGATCGAAAAGATCAGCACGGTACGAAGGGAGCTTGTTATCTCGCGTCGAATATCGGCCGGCGACGCTTCCCTTCCTTGAATTAAATTTTCTGCCGGGCCTTTTTTCCAAAAAAACCGGCACGAATAGATGATGACCGAGGTGAAAATGACATAGGCCATCAGGTTGAGGATCAGCGATACCAGCCAGACCGCAAGGACGTAGCCCATCAAGCCGGAAAATTGATTCACTGTGGCCCTCGCGCCTGTTCGCAGTCTTAGCTAAAAAACGCGCAGGCCGCTGTCAACGCGAATCGATGACGCGCCTTGGAAAACGCAGCGCTGCAAAACCTGGCTTGCAATCGGAATTCATCGCATTCCGGTGGAACCCATTCACCGCTCGACGCCGAGAATCCTGAGTTCTGTAACGGCACTATCCCGCTCGCTGAATCCGTACGGGGCGCCGGCCGCGAGGCGCAACAGGCGCGCCGCCTCGTCCCGCGGCGAAGGAAATATGCCGGTCCCAAGGCCTTGAGGCGGTAGACACTGCCTGCATTTGGGATTAAATCGGCGAAAATCGCGCCTGAAATGCCTGTTCGCCGGATCGGAGCTGACTGGGATGGACCAGACAACATTCCTTAGCAGTGGCGACCGCCGCCGGGCGGCCGGAACGCTGGCTGAATCGGTCGTGCGGTCGATCGATGCCGCGCGAGCAGAGGAACAGCCGTTCTTTCATCTGGTATTCGACCGTTTGTTTCCGGATGATGTCTACGCCAAAATCCTCGCGCTGATGCCGGAGGCGTCCGACTATCGCCCGATGCATGGCCGCAGCAAGGAACTCGATCTCGCCAATGGCGTCCATACCCGCGTCAAGATCGACCTGTTCCCGGAATACATCCGCAATTTGCCGGCCGAGAAACGCGCGCTGTGGGAAGTGGTCGGCAAGGCGCTTTGTTCGGAGCCGGTCAAGCAGGCGTTCATCCGCAAGCTTGCGCCTGGGCTGTCGAAGCGGTTCGGCGCCGAATTCGCCAAGGTCGGCATGTATCCAATACCCATCCTGACCCGCGATATTCCAGGCTACCTGATCCCGCCGCACACCGACACCAGTTGGAAAGGCATCACCGTCCAGATCTATCTGCCAAAGGACGACGCCAACACGGACGTTGGCACCATCTTCCACGAGCGGTTGCCCGACGGTTCGAAGCCGAAGAAAACGCGGATGCGCTTTGCGCCCAACTCGGGCTATGCGTTCGCGGTCGGCGATGACACCTGGCATTCGGCCGATCCCGTTCACGATCGGATCAAATCCCGCGATTCGATCCTGCTGACCTACTTCGTGGACCAGGGATTGCTGCGAACCTTGCGCAACCGCGCCAAGCGGGTCGGCAATTTCCTGGGCAACGAGATTCGCCACCGCCTTCCAATCTGATCCGCCTGCAGAACCTTTCGGTTCGATGGAGGCGTCAGGGCAGATCGAGCGCGCTGACGCTGACGTAATATCCGTCGGGGTCCCGGAGCGAGAATTCCATCGTCCCTGAGTTGGGATTGACGTGCTTGACTTGCACCGGCGCCGGCAACGCGCTTTGCGCTCTGGACACGACGGCGTCGCAACGTCCAAACTCTCCCGGCAAAAGAGGAGCAGCCCCGATGACCATTATCGATTCCCAGGTCCACGCCTATGAGGCGAACACGCCGAAGCGGCCCTGGCACACCGTGCCGAACTGGCCCGATCACGTCACCGGTGACGAGATGGTGGCGGCGATGGACAAGGTCGGCGTCGACGGCGCGATCTTCATCTCCTCGTTTTCGATGTACCGCTACGACGCCAGCTATGCCGTGGAAGTGCAAAAGGCCCATCCCGGCCGGATGGCCATCGTCAAGCCGGTCGATCCTGATAATCCCGATGTGGCCGATGTCGTCGCCGAGTGGAAGAAGACGCCGGGCGCGGTCGGAGTCCGCATCATGCTGACCAAGGAGAACGGGCGCGGGCCCGATCATCCCGGCATCGACCGCATCCTGCGCGCGGCCGTTCGCCACGACTTTCCGGTCAATATGCTGTGCTGGGGCAACCTCGATGCCGGAACCGAGTTGATCGATCGCCATCCCGACAACAGGTTCATTATCGACCATCTCGGCATCCTGCAGCCGCGCCAGCCGCCCGCGCCACCGCAACCCTGGGCGGACTTGCCGAAGGTGCTTGACCTTGCGAAGCGCCCCAACGCGGTGATCAAGGTCAGCGGCGCCTGCACGTTGTCGCGAGAGCCATATCCTTTCCCGGATATCTGGGATCCGCTGGCTCGTATTTTCGATGCCTGGGGTTTCGATCGCTGCCTGTGGGGCACCGACTGGACGCGCGCGTTCGCGGTCGTCAACTACGAGCAGGCGGTCAAGCCGTTCCTCGAGACGAGCCGCCTCAGCGACACCGAGCGGGCCATGCTGATGGGTGGCGCCTGCGCCAGGGCTTATCGCTGGTCGCCGCAGAAAGGCTAGGACCGGCCGGGTGCCGCTTGTCGCGTCGCGACGCCCGGGCTAGGCTTTGCCGAGTTGGCACAGGAGGCATGCGTGAATTCATCAGACGACAGCAAGGTTTCGGAAGATCGCCGCGAAGCGCTGCGCTACGCGCTCGCCATCGGCGGCGGTGCGGCGCTGACTTCCGCGTTGGCGAGCCCCGCATCGGCCCAGGCGGCGGCGGACAACACGCTCGATCGCATCCGCGCCAACAAGGTGCTGCGCATTGCGGTGCTGCCGGGAGAACTGCCTTACTTCAACAAGGACCTTGCCACCGGCACCTGGTCCGGTTTCTCGATCGAGATGGCCAACGACATCGCGAAAATTCTCGACGTCAAGCTTGAATACACCGAGTTCGACCTACGGCAATTCGATCCTCGACCTGCAGTCGAACAAGATCGACCTCGGCTTCGCCCTCAATCCGACGCCGCAGCGGGCGCTTGTGGTGGATTTCACTGCAACCGTATTTCCGCATCCATTCGGCGCCATGCTCAAAAAGGGGCTGGATGCCAAGACCTGGGCCGACATCAACAAGCCCGAGGTCAATATTGCGGTCGACGTCGGCTCGGCCAACGAGGCCGTGGCGCGCCGTTTCGCGCCCAATGCGACCATCAAGTCGCTGAAGTCGCGCGATGAGGTCATGCTGGAGATGTCGTCGGGCCGGGTCGACTGCGTGGTCAACGCGCTGGTGCTTGGCCTGACCGCGATTGCCAAGAACCCGAATCTCGGCACCTACAAGATCCTGCAAACCCCCAGCGTCGCCATACCGAGCAGCATGGCGGTGCGGCGCGAGACCGACAAGCGCTGGCGCGATTTCCTGTCGGTGTGGGTCGACTACAACCGCGGCATCGGCCAGATGCGCGAATGGTTCACCAAGGGCCTGGCGCTGAGCGGCGTGAAGCCGGAAGACGTGCCGGTCGAACTCAATATCTGACGCGTAGCCCGGGCGAGAAGACGCGCCATCACGCAGGCGAAAAGGCGAACGCGCCGGCCGGCAGGTCGTCGCCATCGCCGTGCTTTGCCTGGTTGGAACCTCGCTTTCCGTGACTCCCGCCATTGGCGCGGCGATGACGGAAATCCAGACGCTGCAGGCCGGCCAGGGTGCCGCTGACCAAACCGATTGCGAGACCGATCGTCCTCTTCAAAACGTACAGTATCACTCCCACCCGCGCGATCATGCTGAACAGGAACACCATCGCAAAGACGTCAATGTAGGCCAGCAGATCGCCCACCAGCATCAGCTCGGGAGGGATGGGTATCCTGTGCAAGTAAGCAAAGATCAGAATCACGACGGGAATGAAGGCGATGACGTCCCGCAGTGTCACCCGGTCCAGGGCCGCCGCAAGCTGAACGACGAAGACATCCCAAAGCCAATCGCCGAAAGCCGCTGGCTTGTCGACGGTCCACTTTCTCCACAGCCCGTGTTTCATACTGCCCTCGCCACCGGCATCCATATGGCGCCGGCTAATCCCTACCAGGCCGCACTCACGGACCGGCTCCGCCGCAACGCTTGCTGGACCTGAATTCGCCGCGACACTCGGTCATGTAGGTCGCCAGCGTGCCTTTGTAAGGTCCGCCCATCCGATATGATGTTCTATCCGTCAGCTGGTCGAGCACCAGCGTCCCATTGTCAGGCACGTCGAATACATGATCGTCCGGGAACTCGGCGCCCACTGCGACATCGACGCCTTCTGCAACAATCACGCGCAGTTCCGCCGCCGCAGGTCCGGACCGGCTCGCAAGCAGGATGATTGCAAAAATCAGACCGACAGCTGGCTTCTTCGATCGAGACATTGCGCTCACGCCTTGTCGTAGCTCAGGCCGCTCTCGAGCCTGCGTCCAACCAGCGTAGCCGGAAACAGGATCGCAAAATAGATCAGGGCCACGATCGTATAGACCTCCAGCGGCCGATAGGTCTCGGCGTTGATCAGGGTCGCGTTGTAGACGAGGTCGGGAACCGCGATGATGGATACCAGCGACGTGTTCTTCAACTGCGTGACCGACTGGTTGACATAGGGCGCCATCATCGGCTTGAGCGCCTGCGGCAGGATCACCAGCCTCAGCACGCGCCATGGCCGCAGTCCCAGTGCCTGCGCCGCGTCCCATTGTCCGCGGTGCACGCTCTCGATGCTGCCGCGAACGATTTCGGCGTAGAAAGCTCCGCCATAGAGCGAGAGCACGCTGACGGCGGCGATATGCGCCGGAATGTTCACCCCGATGACGACCGGCAACGCATAGTAGAACCAGATGATCTGGACCAGCAGCGGCGTGCAGCGGAACAGTTCGATGTAGGCGACCAGCAGCCAATCGATCACCGGCAGGCGGCGCAGGCGAAGGATGCCGACGATCAGGCCGATCGTCGTTCCCAGCAGGATGGTGCCGATGGTGTAGGCGATGGTCCAGCCAAGCCCGAGCCAGAACAGGTGGCTGTACTTGCCGAGGATCGCGAAATCCCAGATGTAGTTCATGTCTGCTCCCGCGACCGCGCGCCTCGCATTTGTCGTTCGCCGGGCATCACAGGTAGCGGCCCGGCGAAAAGGCGCTGACCTCGAAAGACGGCGCTGTGCCGCCGATCATGGCGGCAATCGCGGCTCCCGTCGCCGGCCCGGTGGTGAAGCCGATATGCTGGTTGCCGAAAGCGAGCCAGAGATTTGCATGCCGCGGCGCCGGCCCGATCATCGGCAAACTGTCGGGCAGCGTCGGCCGCGCCCCGCGCCATGTTTCGCCGACGGGCTCGCCGAATTCGACCACGCCGCGCGCGAGCGGGACCACCTGATCGAGCTGCGCGAAGGAGGAGGGCGCATCGCGGGCGATCAGCTCGACGCCGCTGGTGACGCGAATGCCCTGTTCCATCGGCGTCATCAGGAAGCTGCCTTCGGCGTCATGGATCGGACGCTGCAATGAACGTGCCGGGTTCGGCTTGAACTCGCGATGGTAGCCGCGTTCGAACGCGAGCGGAACGCGGTAGCCCAGGGGCCGCAACAGATCGGCGGACCACGGCCCCAGTGCGACCACGACATGGCGCGCCGAAATCTCGCCGTCTGCGGTTGTCACGCGCCAGCCCTCGCCGTCAGGCGCGATCGCCTCGATGTCCGACTGCCGGATTGCGCCACCGGAATTTGCGAACATCCGGGCATAGGCCTTGACCACCGCGCCGGGCGAGTCGACCGAGGCGGTCTGCGTGTGCAACAGACCGACCTTGTAGACCGGCAAGATGTTCGGCTCGAGCGCAGAGATGGCCTGGCGGTCGAGAAGCTGGCTGTCGATGCCATAGTCAGCCAAAAAGGCCTGCTCCCGCTTCGCCGCATCAATGGCGTCGCTGCGCCACGCCTTCAGCCAGCCGGTCTCGCGGATGCGCTGCGCTATGCCTGCTTTGACGATCCATTCGCGATGCAGTTTCAACGATGCGCCGATCAGCCCGTGCAGGGCCGTGGCCCGCGGTTTGGTGCGCGACGGCGCCGCATTGGCAAGGAAGCGAACGACCCAGTCGAAATTCGCGATGGCCCAGCCCGGATCCCAGCGCAGCGCCGGGTGACGGTTGGAGAGATAAGCCGGCAGCGCGCGCCAGAGCCTTGGCTGGTTGAGCGGCATGATCGAACCGCTCGAGAGAATGCCGGCGTTGCCATAGGAGGTTTCGCTGCCCGGCTCGCGGCGGTCGATCAGGATGACCGACAGCCCGCGTTGCCGCGCGGCATAGGCGGCGGACACGCCGACGATGCCTGCGCCGAGCACAACCACATCCGCTTGCTTATCGCCCTCGTTGTCCGGCATCGACCCTGTTCCCCCAAGAACTACCCGCAAGAACTACCCACCAAGAACTCTATATCAGCGTCAGCCCGCCATCGACCGGCAACAGCGCTCCCGTCACATGTCCGGCTTCCGGCGACAACAGAAAGCCGACCAATGCGGCCACCTCATCGGGTTCGGCCAATCGTCCCAGCGGATTGGCCTTGGCGACCATTTGCCAGGTCTTTTGGTCCAGCGCCCCCATCAGGCCGGCATCCTTGCGCGTGTAGCCGGGCATCACGACATTGGCCGTGGCGCCCGAGCTTGCAAGCTCGATCGCAAGGCACCGGACCAGCACTTCGAGCGCGGCCTTGGCTGCCGCAGACCCCGGATAGGTCGCATCGAGCGTGAACCGATGGGCAGCGAAACTGCTGATGGCGACGACGCGGCCCTGCGGTCCACGTCTCAGGTCCGGCAACGCTGCCGCCGCCAACTCGTGAAACGCCGTGGCCATGACCGCGAACGAGCGTTCGAGGCTCGCGCGCGGCAACTGCGTGAAACCGCGCCGGTCGGCAAATCCCGCGGCATGGACGATCGCATCGACGCTTCCGAACGCCTCGCGCGTCGCGCCAACGAGTTCGGATGCGGACCCTGCCTGGGCGAGGTCGCCGGTGTGCCACGCGGCCCTGGCGCCGGCACGCTGACAGTCGGCGGCGACCGCCTTCAATCGTTCGCGCCCCGCTTCGTCGGCGCCTTGTCCATGCAACATCAGGCTCTGATCCGGCTTCGCCAGCCGGCGCGCGACCGCAGCTCCGATTCCGGAGCCGCCGCCGGTGATGATGGAAACCCGCATGCATCCTCGCTGTCGATTGGGCAAACTACAGGTGGGCGCGAGGTCCGGAAAGAGTTATGAGCCAATCTTAAAACATTTCAACAAATGCTGAAATGACGTTGACGCCACTCAATCATTTCGATATTCATTGAAATATGAAAAAAACCGATGCCGTCGCGGCCCTGGCCGCACTCGCCCAGGACAACCGCCTTGATGTTTTCCGCCTGCTTGTGGAAGCCGGACCCGAGGGCATGCCTGCGGGGGCCGTCGCCACGGCTCTCGACCTCGCGCCGAATACGCTGACATTCCATTTTGATCGGCTGCGGTCGGCGGGTCTTGTCACCGTGCGCCGCGATGGCCGCTCAATGATCTATGCGGCGCAGTTCGAAACGATGAACGCGCTGCTCGGTTATCTCACCGACAATTGCTGTGGCGGCGCTCCATGTGCGCCCGCCGTCGAATGCAAACCGGTGCGCAAGCGCACCAAAATTCCAGCGTGAAAGGAAAAACCCATGAAGCGCCTGCATGTTCATGTCGCGGTCAATGACATTCCGCAATCGATTGGCTTTTACTCCGCGCTGTTCGCCGCTCAGCCTGCCGTGGTCAAAACCGACTACGCCAAGTGGATGCTGGACGATCCCCGCGTGAATTTCGCGATTTCCACGCGCGGACGCCAGCCCGGGCTCGATCACCTCGGCATTCAGGTCGAGAACACCGATGAACTGCACGAGGTCTACGCGCGGCTGCGGCTGGCCGGCGGCAACATCATCGAACAGGGCGAGACGGCGTGTTGCTATGCCAAATCTGAAAAGTCGTGGATCGACGATCCGGCCGGCATCGCGTGGGAAACGTTCCACACGACGGGAGAAAGCACGGTCTACGGTGACGGCTCGGGCGAAAACCAGGCGCGCATCGCGCACGAGAAAACGGGCGGCGCGTGCTGCGCCCCGCAGCCGGCGGCCAAGGCTTCGGCGTGCTGTTAGCCATGGACGTCATCATCTACCACAATCCCGACTGCGGGACTTCCCGCAACACGCTCGGCATGATCCGCAACGCCGGTATCGAGCCACACGTGATCGAGTATTTGAAGACGCCGCCGACCCGTGCGCTGCTCAAACAACTGATCGAGCGCATGGGCGTGAGCGTGAGATCGGTGGTTCGCGAGAAGGGCACACCGTTCAACGATCTTGGCTTGGGCGAGCCGGACTTGACCGACGATCAGCTGTTGGATGCCATGATGACCCATCCGATCCTGATCAATCGACCGATTGTGGTGACCCCAAAGGGGGTCCGCCTGTGCCGGCCTTCGGAGGCCGTAATCGAATTGCTCCCGGCCCAACGCGGTGAGTTCGTCAAGGAAGATGGCGAGCGTGTCGCCGATAAACGGTCTTCGGCAGGCTGATGCCGTCACTCGCGCGGCGCATCTTCGCCGAATGGCTCGGCACGGCGTTTCTGCTGGCGGCCGTGGTCGGCTCCGGCATCATGGCCCAGAAGCTCGCGGGCGGGAACGCCGCGCTTGCGCTTCTGTGCAACACGATACCGACTGGCGCGATTCTGGTCGTGCTGATCCTGATCTTCGGGCCGCTCTCCGGCGCGCATTTCAATCCAGCCGTCAGTCTCGCTTTTGCATTGCGGCGCGAACTGCCCTGGTCGGTTGCCGCCGGGTATATTGCCGCGCAAATCATCGGCGCCGTGGCGGGCGTGTGGGCGGCGCATCTGATGTTTGAATTGCCGGTATGGCAGTTTTCGATCAATTCACGCGCCGGAGCGGGGCAATGGTTCGCCGAAGCTGTCGCTACGTTTGGATTGCTGCTTACGATCTTCGGTTGCGCCGCCCGAACACCCACAGCTATTCCCTACGCGGTCGGCCTCTACATCACGTCGGCCTATTGGTTCACCGCCTCAACGTCGTTCGCCAATCCGGCGGTGACGATCGCGCGTTCGCTGTCCGATACTTTCACCGGGATTGCTCCTTCGGGTGTGAGTGCATTCGTTGCGGCGCAGCTGGCTGGAATGGCGGCCGCCGTGACCCTCAGTCGCTGGCTCTGGGTTGACGGCGCACAAGCCCGGTGAGGTCTATGGGATGCCGGCAAGCCCAAGCCCAAGCCCAACCAACTAAGCCGTCTGTTTGATGTCGGCCGGATGCCTGCCCGCCCGTTGAGGCAGCAACAGCACGCATGCGACCATGAAAATTGCCAATACCGCCGATGCAAGGGGACGGCTGAAGTTGAGACCGCCATGGCTGATCGGCTTGTCAAGAAAGTCGCCCACCGTGGCTCCAAGCGGCCGGGTGAGGATAAACGCTGCCCAAAACAGGGTGACCCTCGAGATATTTCTCCAACAAGACGCGGCGGCAAGGATCGCCAATCCGGCACCGAACACCAGTGCGCCGCCCTCGTATCCGAGACCGCCCGTATCGGCCAACCAGTCGCCCAACGCAGTGCCGAGTGTTTGTGAGAAGGTGATTGCTGTCCAGTAGAAAGCCTCCGTCTTGGGCGTACTCACCGAGTTTACCGAAATGGTGCCTTGAGACCGGTACCAAAGCGCGAGCACGGTTATGAGACACAGGAACAGAAGCGTGGAACCGCCTGTGT
The DNA here is from genome assembly GCA_963774685.1 of uncultured Alphaproteobacteria bacterium. Lineage (GTDB taxonomy): Bacteria > Pseudomonadota > Alphaproteobacteria > Rhizobiales > Xanthobacteraceae > Bradyrhizobium. The sequence goes on from CAVZFU010000002.1 coordinate 600,373, forward strand.
ATCCTATGCCCAGGGAACGGTCGGCAAGGTCGGCCAGCGTCGTGCCAAACGTTGTCGAGGCAACGATCGTGGCCCAGTATAAGAAGGGATGAAAGTTCTTCGCAGCTATCTGCCAACCGACCAAGGCTATCAGCGCCACAAAGAACACCGCCGTGCCCGCAAGGTAACCCCAATTCAGCGTCATGGTGACGGAATCGCCCCCGGTCTCGCCCAGCGTCGTTGCAGCAATCTTTATGATCCAGAAGCCCAGGGTGACCTCAGGTACTTTGCTTAGCGTTGACGTCGTGGCTTCATCCATCTCATCCATCCCTGTTTTTTTGCTCGCAACCAGGACTTGACCGGCCACGCCGACAACGCGGCCGCGGCTCCGGAAGGTCCCAGACGATTGCGCCGCCAGAGCGATGCAAAGATGAAATGTTGGTAATCTCGAATTGACGCTGGTGGATTGAAGCGAGGTGCCTTCAGCGACCTTGCCTTTAATTGCCACCCTGCGGTTCAGTGCTTTGGTGGAGACCCTTCGGACCATCGGCCTAAACGATGACCGTAGTGACCGCAAATATTGGCCGACCGTTCAAGTGCGCCCGGGCCAATAGCAAACTAGCGGAACAAATAGTTTGCGCCGAACTTCACCATCTGCACGCGATTGGTAATTGTCTCGGTAAAGGTGTCTCCCGCGGTGCCGGTGAACGTCAGGGTCCTGGCCCCGAAGTCGAGGTAATCATATTCAAGTTTGACTGACCAATTGTTGTTCAGCGCATACTCGATCCCACCGCCGACAGTCCATCCGGATCGGGTTTCGCTGGCAAAATAATCCGGTGAAGGGCCAAACGGGTCCGGATTTTCATATTTGAAGTGACCCCATGCCGCTCCTCCCTTGGCATAAAACAAGGCCCTGTCCCTGGTAAAGCCCAGGCGACCGGTGACCGTCGCAAAGCCGGTCGCTTTCGTCGAGCAGGACTGCGTGACATCCTGAAAGCAGCCCAACACGTTATCATTCAAGTTCGCCCAAGTGCCTTCCCCTTCGATGCCCAGCACGATGTTATTCATTTGATAATTGTAACCGATCTGGCCACCGCCAAGAACTCCGGAGGGTTTGGGGTTCGCGTCGTCCAGGCCGACAAGGCCAGTGTCAGCCCACTCGCTCGTCGCAAAGCCGCCGCCAATATGTGCGCCGATATAAAATCCGGTCCAGCTGAAGACCGGCGCAGGGGCCGCATAAGGCATTGCCTTCATCGGCAGATCGGCGGCTTGAGCCACGCTAACTCCGACGATGGCTCCGACGGCAACAGCGGCAACAAACAGTTTTGGACTTTTCACGGCAGTTCCCCTGAAAAAAACATCTCACGCTGATTCTGGCGCTGAAACTACTGCACAGAAAAATCCCCGTCGCGAGGCCATGATAAACACCGGAGTGAATTTGGCCGAGTGTTGCAAAAACGCCGCGTGGCGCAGGCCTGGCATGGTCGGGCCTGATGTCCGAGTTGGGTCAAAACTGACCCGATGGCCACCAAGTGGGACTTTCCGCTCGCCAACGCTCTTCGTACAGCGTCAGCCCTTTGCGCGGTTTCTCCGGTTCTGTTCCTCAGCGGCGGGACAAGTTCAACCGTCCGTCGCCATCCCCGTTGGGTTGGCGGTCTGAACAGCAGTGTACTGAATGCCTCTGTGTTCCATATGTGGAACACAGCTTGGACAGTTCTTGGGTTGCCGTCAGCTGCCGGACATGGCTCAAATTGGGCCACTGCTCATAACCGGCCACTAACGGTCAAAACAGGCCAGTACCAGCCACGGGTAATGGCCGAAATGAAAAGCAAGAGGCCGCCCACTGGGGCGGCCCTTACTTCATTGGCGCAGTCGGCGGGCTGGTGTTGAGAAGCTGGGAAACCGCGGTCACAAGCTGCGCTGGCGCAAACGGCTTGGTCAAGAGGATGCTGTTGGGTACGCCATGGGATGGCCATTCGGCTGCATTGCCGCCGGTCATGTAGACAATTGGGAATTCAGGATCGATCTCCCTGGCTCTCTTTGCGACATCCCAACCGTCCATAACGCCGCGCAACTGGATGTCGGTCACAAGCGCTCGATATTTGCCCCTGATGCCATTCAGCAGGGTCACCGCCTCTTCGCCGGAGGCAGCGATTGCCGGTTCGAAGCCGCCATCGGTTAGGGCGTCCTCAACGATGGTCTGGACCGGGGCGTCATCTTCGACGACCAGGACAACTGGTAGGTCACCCAACGCACAAACTCCACCAGCACTGCCCCCAGCGCTGACGATCAGCCGCTATTATCACACGGAAACAGGAATTTTGTTCCCGCCCAAAGGTACAAAAGTGAACTTATGGTATCAACCGGCGACATTTGCGAAATGAAAGAGGCCGCAGGGCTTCGATCCGGATAACAAGAGAAACCAAAGTCCGGTACCGGACATCGACGCTAGAAAATGTCGCTAAATGCCAGTCGAAGGTCCCGGTGATATCCGCTTCGGGTCAAGAACGGACCTGACGGCCACCAAGTAGGGCTTCCGCTGTACTTCCGAAAGCGGACATCGATCGGGACGAGGCCAATGTCAGCTTTGTGCCAAAATCGGAAGTCACGCTGATTTATTCGATTACCTCGTCGGCACGAGCGAGCAAGCCGGGTGGAACTGTGAGACCGAGTGCCTTGGCGGTTTTGAGGTTGATCACCAGTTCGAACTTGGTCGGCTGTTGCACTGGAAGATCGGCCGGCTTGGCGCCTTGTAAAATGCGGCTGACATATTGGCCCGTTTGATAGGCCATTTCGTCAAAGGTTGGTCCGTAACTCATCAAGCCGCCGGCGTCAGGAAAGTCCCGGACATAGTACATTGTCGGTACACGATAACGGACTGCGGCTTTGACCAGTTGTTCGCTGTTTGAAAAGAAGAAAGGATCGTCACCCAGGAGGACCGCGCCAAGCTTTTTATCGTGCGCTGACGCAAACGCCTGCTCGATTTCCGCTGCGCTGGACGCCGTCAGCATCATCAAACGCAGTCCCAACGTACGCGCTGCTGTCTCGGCCTGTTCCTGATGAGAGATGACATTGGGATTTTTTGGATTGACCAGAAAGCCGAAAGAGGTTTCCTTGACCAATTCCGAGAGCAGTTGAAGCTTCTTCGGAGTCAGCGGATCGAACAACATGGTCACCCCGGTTAGATTACCACCGGGACGATCAAAGCTGCGCACCACCTGGTATGCGACCGGATCGACCGCAAAGCGGAAGACTATTGGAATGGTCGACGTAGCCGCTTTGGCTGCGAGCGTCGCGGGCAATCCCGAGGCGATAATCACGTCGACCTTTCGCGCAACCAGCCGGGCAGCCTCACCGGATAACTGTTCGTAGCCGCCGTCGCTCCAGGCAAACTCAATCTCGTAATTCTTGCCTTCGATAAATCCGTTCTCGGACAGGCCGCGTTGCAGTCGGCCGATCAGCTTTGCATCAGAGCCCTTCGCGTTACTACTGAGGTAGCCGATCAATGGAACGGCGGTCTGGGCGCGGGCGGCCGTCCGGAATCCAACTGCGCCGGTTACCACAGCAAGGAAATCGCGCCGTCTCATTGAACCCCCAAAACGCCTCGTGGACGCCTCAAGCGTAGCACTTTGCGCCGGGCCGACGAGCGAGAAAGCGTGGCCAACCGGCCCGGACGCCGCGACTCAGTGTCCGCTGTGGGTCAAAAACCGACCTGAAGGCCGCCAAGTCGGCCTTCCGCTGTACTCCCGAAGATTGCCTCGCGCGGCGGTAACCCGATCATCGTCGACGGCAATGTCATTGACGCTATCGGCGGCACCGGCTCACAAGATAATGTCGTATCGCAGGCGGGCATAGCAGACCTCAGTGCGACAACCGGTTCGGCGGAGATAAGAGCGGACATCCGCTCTCAACTCCGCCGCAAGTCGCAGTCCTCGCTTGCCCCTTACCAACTCGCCGCTCTGTTGCCACAGGTTACATCGGCGGAGGGATTCCGTCTATTCCGACGGTGACCCGGTTAGCTTCCAGCACGCCGTCGGGAGTTCTGGTTGCCGCCGGAATAAAAATCTTCGCATCTGGCTTTAGTTCGCTACGGTCACCAGGGACGAGTGTAACCACCTTGGTGTCCGACGTTACGGTAACGATCTTGGTGCCGTTATTGAAATTGACGGTCACATCATTTCCTTCGACGCTGTTGACCTTATTGTTCTCGACCTTGTTGGACTTTTGGGCCACCGTTCCGTTGGTCATGCTGCTCTTTGGAGCAAGATCCCACGCGCGGTTTCCTTCACCGGTCCCACGCATCGACTCGGGGAAAATATGGACTTCGATAGCCTGCAGTTTGCCGTCCGTTCCTGGAGTTGCCGCAGTGCCAATAAAGCTTCCGGGCTTGATATCGGATAGTGACGCCTTGGCGACCGACACGATTTTCGCATTGTCCGCCAGGTGAATTTTAGCAACCTCACCGCCGCGCTCTTTGATGTCGATGGTATTGCCATCGACTTGCGCAATCGTGCCTCTGACGTTCGTTGGGGGGCTCTCCCCCAGCGCCGCGACGCTGGGGGCGAAAATTCCTGCAGCGGCGAAAATAAGGTAGTTCCGGACATTATGTTTCATGGTTGATTCTCCGACTCTTTCGACATGAACTCGCTTCGCTGTGAAAAGGCGACTGCCTGAAGTCCTTGCCGCTCCGAGGATCTCGATGAATGAATCCGCGCTGGCCTTTGTTCCTGCCCTCGTGTCACAGCTACGTGCGGGCGAATTGGCTGCGGATGACCGGTGTCGGAAGTTCCCCGAAAAAAATCCAATATGCAGCCTGGATATGTGCTGCGTTGCTGACTAATCGCGTATGGAACCGCTCGTCTCCGCGCCAGTTAGGCGCGTCGGTCATAGCTGCCACGCACATCGTGCAATCGCTATGCGTCGCAGCAAATTGCTCCGTGCATGTCGCAGTTGGGTCATTGGCGCCGGCAACTCAAGGGCCACGTTGGATCGCTGGATTAAAAAAATGACCCCGGTTACGGGGCCATTCTTTTTTATTGTTTAGTCGTCCCAGTAATGGTGACGCCTAATAATTACACGGTCGCCATCATGGTACCAGCCGCGATGCCATCCGCGATCATGATCGTAGAATTCGACGCGAGGCCCGCGATAGTCGTCGCGGTCGCGATAGTAATCTCGGTCGCCGCCGACGCGGAAGCTAAAACCCTCAGCGCTTGCGGCTGTCGGCACTGCAACCGCGATGGTCGCTAATGCGGCGAGAACGCAAGAAAGCTTCTTCATGTCGCTTCTCCTATCGTTGTTGCGCACGGGGTAAACGAACAGGAAATGGCGACGTTCCTGGAACTTTTGCGGAACTTTTCTGAATGAATATTCAACTCGATCCCCATCGGTAAGCGGGTTGGGTTTCTCGTCGTAGGGGAACCATGCGGGTGCCGTCGTCACTCTTCGGCGAACGTTGCCGACAATCCGCTTTGCAGCGCATAACGGACTCAAGTCGGATATCGCGCCAGATGTCGGTTGAACGTGCGACATTACTGCCTTTCGATCGATTGCGTCGTGGTCTAGTCTGAGTGGGGCATGGCGAAAACAACCTGACAGGGATGGTCATGCTGACTAACAAGGTACTTTGTTCGTGTGGGCAGCCGATGCGCTAAAGGAATGGCACGACTTCTACGTGCTGGTGGGAACAGCAGGCGCGACCTTGCTCGCCTTGCTGTTCGTTGCCGTCTCGCTCGGCGTCGGGTTTTTGACCGAAGAGCGCCAGTCGGCGACGCACACGTTCATGAGCCCGGTCATCGTCCATTTCACGAGCGTGTTCTTCCTGTCTGCCGTCGCTCTATGCCCGTGGCATCAGGCCAGATTCTTCGCCGCGACGATCGGCGTCACCGCTTTGATCGGTGCAATGCTTTCGACTTACATCACGGTCCAGGTCGTGCGTACCGACATGACGAACTATCTGGAGGACTACCTGGCCTACGGCTTGTTGCCCGGCCTCGGTTACCTCGGGCTGCTCGTGGCCGCCGTGTCGATCTATCTGGAAAAGGACTTTGGGCTGGATGCGCTGGCAGCGGCTCTCTTGTTATTGGCGATCGTCAACATCCGTAACGCCTGGGACCTCACGCTCACCATGGTCCGCAGGCACCGCCGAGTGGACTAGCCGAGCGGAAGCCTCGCGGACTTCGCCGCCGGAGTGATGGTCGCGGCAATCACGGCCACAGATACATCCGGTTCACGGCTTAGACGTCATGTCTGGTTTGCCGGTGTTCAAATCGACGGGCACCGAGACATGTTCATGGACGATCAACCAATTGCCCTTGATCTTGCGATAAACATCGGTGACGCGAACGGTGAGGTCAATCGGCTGGCCTTTAGTGTCGGTGCCTGTGAGATGCTGAATGCTGTGGCCGAAAGCCATTGTTCCGCTAATAGCGACGCTCAAGTCGCCAATTTCGAATTTCAATGGCCCGTTCACCATACCAAGCAAGTCTGTCCAGTCCTTGGCATAAGCCTTGGCACCGACATATTGACGCGGTGGAGCCAGATCGAACACGAAGAGACTTTCGTCGGGCACGTAGACCTTCATAATGGCACTGACATCCTTGGCATTGACAGCGGCGACAAACCGATTTTCGAGCGCCCGGATGCTTGCTTCATCGCCGGACGCCGCCCGGACATCTGTCTGCGATGCGACGAACGCCACAGCGAAAGTCAAAGCAGCTACGGACGCGGTCAACTTGCTCATTTCTCGGCTCCCCTGATATACCCAGGAGGTTCCCAGGTGGCTCCCTCACTTATCGGCAGTTTTTTGTTTTCGCAAGACAGCCGGGGCGGCGGGATCAATCTGATTTGCCGGACGGGCAAATCAGTGATCTGTCAAGCCTCATTTGAAAAAATATTCTGATTTTCAGAATAACCAAATCAGGCGTATACCCACTGCTGTCCCGTCCCACTCAGAGGGGCGTTGCGCAACGTCACGAACGCGGAACGGGATGCGGTGGACGCTGATGGCGCTATTGACGAACAGCGCCTGAGGCGGACGGCGAAGTCGTGTGGTCCTGACACCCCGACGCTGGTGTCAAGTTTGCGAAAGAAGACTTTCGCAGATGACGGTGGCAAGAAAGCCCGGTCACCGGGGAGAGCACGAAGGAAACCGTAAAACCATTGCGCGGGGAATGCCGGGTTTTTCCGGTGTGACCGTGGTGACTGTTACTACTGGCATGGCTTGTTTTTTCTGCCCTGCCAGGCTGCGGGCGCATTGGGCGCCCGGCATTCCCTGCGCCCTCCTTCGGAAAGGGCAGGACGTTCCTGGCAAAACTCGCGCGAAACACGCGGCGAGATCGCGAAGCTGTGTTTGCAAACGGTATTGTTTGAAATAGAGATTGGTGTGCACGCATATACACACTTGTCATGCCCGGACTTGATCCGGGCATCCATCCAGCTTCGCCTGGAGCCGCCATGATCTATCGCCACGCCATCGGTGCCACGGTTTACGCCTTCGACGATTTGCGCGATCTCATGGCCAAGGCGACGCCGCCGCGCTCCGGCGACCGGCTGGCCGGCATTGCGGCCGACAGCGCCGAGGCGATGATCGCGGCGCGGATGGCGCTGGCGGATGTCCCGCTCAAGCAATTTCTGGTCGAGGCGGTCGTGCCCTACGAAGACGACGAGGTCACGCGCCTGATCGTCGACAGCCACGATGCGGCGGCTTTCGGGCCCGTGTCTTCGCTCACCGTCGGCGCCTTCCGCGACTGGCTGTTGTCGGACGCCGCCACGACCGAGGTCCTCGGCAAGCTCGCAGCCGGCATCACGCCGGAAATGGCCGCCGCGGTCTCAAAGCTGATGCGCAACCAGGATCTGATCCTGGCCGCGAAGAAATGCGAGGTGACGACCCGGTTTCGCAACACCATCGGCCTGCGCGGGCGGATGAGCGTGCGGCTGCAGCCCAATCATCCCTTCGACGACACCAGGGGCATCACCGCGTCGGTTCTCGACGGCATCCTGCTCGGATCGGGCGACGCCTGCATCGGCATCAATCCGGCCAGCGACGATCCCGGCGTCATCGGCGGACTGGTGCGGCTGCTCGACGACATCATCGCCAGGTTGCAAATTCCGACGCAGGCTTGCGTGCTGACCCATGTCACGACGACGCTTGGATTGATCGGGCAGGGCATGCCGGTCGACCTGGTATTCCAGTCGATCGCGGGGACGCAAGCCGCCAACCGGAGTTTCGGAATCGATCTTGCGCTGCTGCGCGAAGCCCATCAGGCCGGGCTATCGTTGCGGCGCGGCACGGTCGGCGACAACGTGATGTATTTCGAGACCGGGCAGGGCTCGGCTTTGTCGGCCAACGCCCATCACGGCGTCGACCAGCAAACCTGCGAAGCGCGCGCCTATGCGGTGGCGCGCGCGTTCGATCCGCTCCTGGTCAACAGCGTGGTCGGCTTCATCGGCCCGGAATACCTTTATGACGGCAAGGAGATCATCCGCGCCGGGCTGGAGGACCATTTCTGCGGCAAGCTGCTCGGGCTGCCGCTCGGCGTCGACGTTTGCTACACCAACCATGCGGAAGCCGACCAGGACGACATGGACAATCTTTTGACGCTGCTCGCCGCCGCCGGCGTCACCTTCATCATGGGGGTGCCGGGGGCCGACGACGTCATGCTGAATTACCAGTCGACCTCGTTCCATGACGCTCTCTACGTCCGCGACCTCTTCGGACTGAAACGGGCCCCGGAATTCGACGATTGGCTGTTTCGCACCGGGCTTGCCGGCGCCGACTTTCGCCTGGCCGGCAGTACCGGTTTGCTCCCGGATTTTGCCTCGCGGCTGATCTCGCCAAATAGTTCGGGATGAGGCATGCTATCGCAACCATTTGAACGGTCGCGGGTTTAATTGGCTGCCACAATGTCGAGGAATTTGTAGCCCAGCCTCGGCTCGCGTGCTTAACTATGGAGCCACTGCAATATTTAAAGCAGAGGAAATTTGATGCGGCTTGAGAGCATAGAGACGGTACGGCGCATTTTATGCGTTTTTCCGCGTTATACATCTTCATTCGGCACCTTTGAACACGCCTATCCCCTGACTGACGGCGTGCAGGCTTTCATGCCGCCGCAGGGCCTGCTGCTGATCGCGGCCTACCTGCCGGCGAACTGGCCGGTGCGTTTTATCGACGAAAACATCCGTCGCGCCACCAAAGAGGATTTCGAATGGGCGGACGCGGTTTTCGTCAGCGGCATGCACATCCAGCGTCAGCAGATGAACGACATCTGCCACCGGGCGCATGACTTCGATCTGGCCGTGGCGATCGGCGGACCCTCGGTCAGCGCCTGTCCGGACTATTATCCCTCGTTCGATTATCTCCACGTCGGCGAACTGGGCGATGCGACCAACGAATTGGTCGCGCGGCTGGCGCGCGATCCGTCCCGTCCTGAAGGGCAGGTGGTGCTGAAAACCGCCGACCGCCTCGACATGAGCCAGTTTCCGATTCCGGCCTATGAACTCGCCGAGATTAAAAAGTATTTTCTCGGCAGCATCCAGTATTCGAGCGGCTGCCCCTATCAGTGCGAATTCTGCGATATCCCCGGCCTCTACGGCCGCAATCCGCGGCTGAAAACACCGCAGCAGATCATCGCCGAACTCGACAGGCTGCTGGAATGCGGCGTCACCGGCTCGGTGTATTTCGTCGACGACAATTTCATCGGCAACCGGAAAGCCGCGCTCGACCTGCTGCCGCATCTGGTCGAGTGGCAGAAAAAGACCGGCTATGTCATGCGCCTGGCCTGCGAGGCGACGCTCAACATCGCCAAGCGGCCGGAGATCCTCGAGAAGATGCGCGAGGCCTTCTTCATCACCATCTTCTGCGGCATCGAGACGCCCGATCCCGACGCGCTCAGGGCGATGCACAAGGACCACAACATGATGGTCCCGATTCTGGAAGGCATCCGCACCATCAACCAATACGGAATGGAGGTCGTCTCCGGCATCATCATGGGGCTGGATACCGACAAGCCCGAAACCGGCGACGCGTTGCTCGCCTTTGTCGATGAATCGAAGATTCCGCTGCTGACGATCAACCTGCTGCAGGCGCTGCCGAAGACGCCGCTGTGGGATCGCCTCGCGCGGGAAAACCGGCTGATCGATGACGACAGCCGCGATTCCAACGTCGATTTCCGGCTGCCCTATGACCAGGTCGTCAGTTCATGGCGCCGGTGCATGGAAATCGCCTACCAGCCGGAAAAGCTGTTTGCACGCTTCCAGCATCAGGTGGATTTCACCTATGCCAACCGCTTGCCGATACCCGCAACCGCGCAACAGAAGAGCTGGGCCAACATCAAGCGCGGGCTGATCATGCTCCGCAATGTTGTCTGGAAGGTCGGCGTGCTCGGCGATTATCGGCGAGTGTTCTGGAAATTCGCATTGCCGCGCCTGTGGCACGGCGACATCGAGGGCCTGCTTGCCTCGACAATGATCGCCCACCACCTGATCGTGTTCGCGCGCGCGGCTTCCCGTGGCCAGCAGAATGCGTCGAATTATTCGCTGCGGCTGCGCGAGGCGTCGGTCCCTGCCGAGTAAACGGAAATGAAAACGCCGGCGCCGCCCTCCCGCTCTCTGGGAGATTTGCGGGACCTGACGCCGGCGCGCGTCGGCCTCGGCCGGGCCGGCGCCAGCATGCCGACCCGGGCGCTGCTCGAATTCACGCTCGACCACGCGCGGGCCCGCGACGCGGTTCATGCGGTGTTCGACATCCAGGCCATCACGGCCGGCCTTGGCGATCTCGGTCTTGAGGCATTCGAGGTCTCAAGCCGTGCGCGCAACCGCAAGGACTACCTCCGGCGGCCGGATCTGGGGCGGGCGCTCGACGAGGCGTCGCGGCATCTGCTGACGAGCCGCAGTTTCGGCCCATGCCGGCTTGCGATCGTGGTCGGTGACGGCCTGTCGCCGTCGGCGGTCAATGCGCATGCCGTCGCATTGGTCCGGAGCCTCATTCCGCGGTTGGCCGATGACGGGATCGAGATTGGCCAGTACCGTGGTCGCCTCGGGCGCGCGGGTTGCACTCGGCGATGAGATCGGCGCCCTCGTGGGCGCGCGCATGATCGTCATGCTGATCGGCGAGCGGCCGGGTTTGTCCGCCCCCGACAGTCTCGGGGCTTACCTGACCTTCGGGCCCAAAGCCGGTCTCACGGATGCCGAGCGCAATTGTGTTTCCAACATCCATGCCGCGGGGCTCGGTTACGACGAAGCCGCGCGCGGATTGCGTGGCTGGTTCGCGAGGGTCTTGCCCGCGAAATCACCGGCGTCGCGCTAAAGGACGAAAGCGGCGGCCGAACGCCGCAGCGCGTCACGGGTAGCCCTGCTTGCGAAGCGCCGCATAGACCTGCTACACCTCTGACGGCAAATTTACCGTATGTTTTCAAGGGCTAGCGCCGATCAGACGTGGCCAGTTCAGCCTCATTTGCGCCCGGGAACTTAAGCTATACAAATTGAGCCGATGTGAGAACTGGACAAAGCATGCTCGAAAAGAACAGCGACCGTGAAGTCCATGTCGAGAAAACCGAGCCGGAGCGAACGACAGCCAGCATCGCTTTCGGGCTGGAGCGGATCGGGCTCATTGCGGTTCAGAAGCCGATCCTGTCCTGTATCGTCCTCGTCGGGCTGATCATCGCCGCGCTGTTCGGCATCGATCGCATCAAGATCGACGATTCGCTTAGTCAGTTGTTCCGGTCCAATTCCAAGGACTACAAGCAATACGAAGCGGAAACCAAACGCTTTCCGGCGACCGAATTCGACGTGCTGGTCGTGGTCGAAGGCAAGACGCTGCTGGAGCGCTCCAATCTGGAGAAGCTGCGCGATCTCGTCACCGACCTGCAACTCGTCGATGGCACCCGCGGCCTGATTTCGCTGTTCTCGGCACGGCAGGCGCCGGCGCCGGGCAAGCTGCCGGCGGCGCTGTTTCCGGCTGAATTGCCGCAAGGCGCCGACTACGACAAGTTCATCGAGACCGTCAAAACCAACGAGATCATCCGCGGCAAATTGTTGTCCGAGGACGGCACGCTGGCGCTGGTCGTGCTGTCGCTCGAACCCGACGTTGTCGCCAGCAACCAGCTTGGCAAGACCGTCGGCGATATTCGCAAGCTGATGGCCGACGATCTCGCCGGCAGCGGGCTTAAAGGCGGAATTATCCGGCGTTCCGGTGATGCAGCTCGAAATCCGCAACGCGGTCAAGCGCGATGGCCTGACCTACAATATCCTCGGCATCCTGGCCGGCTGCATCATCGCGATCATCTTCTTCCGCAAGATATCGTTCATGATCGTTGCCGCCTTTCCGCCGATCATCGCGATCGTGCTGGCGCTCGGCGGTCTCGGCTGGGCCAATTTCAACCTCAATATGTTCCTGAACGTGATGACGCCGCTGATCATGGTGATCAGTTTTTCGGACTCGATGCAGCTCACCTTCGCGGCGCGCGACCGCCTGATCGCGGGCCAGGACAAATACACCGCGTTCAGGAACGCCGTCATGGTGGTCGGGCCGGCCTGCGTGCTTACGCATGGCACCGCCGGAATATCGTTCATTGCCCTGCAATTTTCCGATTCCGACCTGATCCGCAAATTCGGCGAGGCCGGACTTGCCGCCACCATCATCGCGCTGATCGCGGTGCTCTCGCTGGTGCCGGTGTTCGGCGTGCTGCTGGTGCGCAACGAAAAGGTTTTCGCGGTAAAATTCCAGGGCGCCGACGCCGGCGTTCAGATGCTGCGCAACTTTTGTTACTGGATCGCGGTGCGCATGGTCAGCCGCCCCGGGCTGTTCAGCCTGATCGCGGTGATTTTTGTCGGCGGTCTGGCGGTGGTCTATGCCAATCTGGAGCCGCGTTACCGCCTCGCCGACCAGGTGCCGGACAAGCAGCAGGCGGTGGCGGCGAGCGGACGCCTCGATGCCAAACTGACCGGCGCAAATCCGATCGATGTGCTGATCGAGTTTCCCAAGGACGAGACGCTGTATTCGCCGCAAACGCTGCAGACCATCGCCGATGTTCATTCGCTGGTGGAGAAACAGGCGGGCGTAGGCAACGTCTGGTCGCTGGAGACGCTGCGCCGCTGGCTGGCGGAAAAGGCCGGAAGCTCCGACGTCGCGACGCTCAAGGAATACGTCAACGTGATCCCCGAGCATCTGGTCCGGCGTTTCATTTCCGCCGACCAGAAGGCGGTGGTGGTTTCGGGCCGGGTCCCGGATCTCGATTCAAGTGAAATCCTGCCCGTCGTCGAAAAGCTGGATCATGCGCTGGACACGGTGCGCAAGGAGCATCCCGGGTATGAGATCGCGGTCACCGGCCTTTCGGCCATCGCCGCGCGCAACAGCGCCAGCATGATCGAAAAGCTGAATCGCGGGCTGACGATCGAATTCGCGCTGGTTGCAATGTTCATCGGGCTGGCGTTCCGCTCGGTGGTCGTGATGTTCTCGTGCATCCTGCCGGGTATTTTCCCGGTGGTGTTGTCGGGCACGGTGCTGTGGCTGCTGGGGGAGGGGCTGCAGTTCGCGAGCGTCGTCGCACTCACGGTATCCTTCGGTTTGGGATTGAGCGCGACGATTCACTTCCTCAACCGGTTGAGGCTCGAGTCCAAGCCGGGCGTCAGTTCGGACGTGGCGGTCGAGCGCGCAACCGTGCTGGTCGGACCCGCGCTGATCCTGACCACGGTGGTGCTGGCCTGCGGTCTGGTGGTGACGGTGTTTTCCGATCTGCCGTCGCTGCGCCTGTTCGGCTGGCTCAGCGCCTTCGCGATGATTGCGGCGTTGGTGGCGGATCTCTTTATCCTGCGGCCGACGGCGATGTTCCTGATCAACCTGTCGGAGCGGATTCGCGGCACGGCAGGCGGCATCAAGCCGGTGGAATGAGCGGTGCCGGCTAGACCAGGTCCTAGGTTTTCACCATCGTGATGGATACGCCTCTGATCTCGCCCTTGGAACTGATCGACACCGACTGCTTGTTGCCGTTTGTCTTTAAGGTGAGGTTGGCGGCAAAGCCGTTGGCTTCGACAAATACGTCGATCTGGCCGCCGCCCGCGGTGCCCTGCAGGGAGCCGAAAATATTCCGGCTGGCCTCGCTCCAGTTGCCGGAAATCCGGTCGCCCTCGCTGGTGACATCGCTGGTCAGGTCGAATTTGTAGCTATCGCTGGCGCATTGGAGATCCTGTTTCAGCCCAAGGCCGGTGCTGCTGACCTTGTATTTGGCCTTGCAATGGAGATGCTCGTTGGTCCCATCGGAGAGCGTCACCGTACCGGTGCCGGCCCACGCTCCGTCAAAACCGGCAAATGGGCCCGACTGCGCATAGCCTGCCGATACCGACAACATGAGTAGGGCGCCGACGCCAGCAGCCTTGATCGTCAGTCCGATCAAGCTGGAACCAAACAGTTTCATATCGAGGTTTCCCGTTCAAATTGACGTTCAGATGGAAGATTAAGTGCCGCCGCATCGAAGATTTAGTGTTGCCGCAGTGCGTTAGGTTCAAAATATCAAACCGAAGGTTACCTATGAACGGCATTTTTGTGCAACAAAATCGACAACGCTCCAGATATCACCAAGTTTGACCTGAAAGCATGTAGTTATTGACCGGGCCTGTCCACAACAAGCGTTTCTGGGAAAAATCTCCAAGAAAATAATGTTTGAATATCAAATGGTTATGGATAAAGTTAAATCGATTCGTGAACTCATGCCTTTTGGGAACGAGCCGTCGTAAATTTGGCCGCATTTGCCAGCGCCTCTAGTTCGCTCGTTGCCGGGGTTTGTCTACACCCGCTATCCGAAAAATCCGTCCCGGTTGACGCCACGCGCCGTTCGGGATCGGAATTCTCCAGTGCCTGAATGAATGAAGGAAGATGATGCGTAAATTTCTCTTTGCACTCACGCTTTTGTCGATATCGGCGTCAACCGGCGCCATCGCCCAGCAGCAACGCAGCGGTACGCCGGAGGAGCAGCGGGCTTGCGCGCGCGACGTCCAGCGCTTCTGCCGCCCGGTGATCGACCAGGGCGATTTCACCATTCTGGCTTGCCTTCAGCAAAACCGTCCCAAGTTGACCGCGGCCTGCGACATGGTGCTGAAAAACCACGGGCAATAAGAGCCTCTCTCCGAGCCTGCCGAGCGATTGATTGGGCGCAGTCTGCGTTGCGGGCCGTTGCCGATAGCATTGGTTTTAGCGGTGTATTCCCCTATATGGGGTTTGCGATCCACTCGCATGCGCGGGGTTAGCCGGGCATGCGAAACCATATGCATTGACCAATGTAGCCGGTTCTTGATGACTACCGCGAGCGAACTGCGATCCGGCAAGACTCACCGCGATGAGAACTTTCCGGTTGCGTCGTGGATCATTCATCCGCGCCACCGGGCGCTGATCC
Organism: uncultured Alphaproteobacteria bacterium; assembly: GCA_963774685.1. Lineage (GTDB taxonomy): Bacteria > Pseudomonadota > Alphaproteobacteria > Rhizobiales > Xanthobacteraceae > Bradyrhizobium. The sequence continues at coordinate 615,738 of CAVZFU010000002.1, forward strand.
TGGCGTTCTATAATTTCGTGCGAACCGCCGACGATATCGCCGATCACGCAACGCTCGGCGCGCAGGAAAAACTTGCCTATCTCGATCTGCTGGAAACCGAACTGCTGGGGCAGGGTGACAGCCAGCCCGAAGCCGTCAAGCTGCGGCACGCGCTGGCGGAACGTTCGATGCCGCCGCGTCACGCGCTGGATGTCCTGATCGCATTCCGGATGGATGTGACCAAGCTTCGTTATGAGAACTGGGACGAAGTGATTCACTATTGCCGCTATTCGGCCATGCCGGTCGGGCGATTCATGCTCGACGTCCACGGCGAGAGCACCTCGACCTGGGCCGCGTCGGATGCGCTCTGCGCCGGCCTGCAAATCAACAATCATCTTCAGGACTGCGGCAAGGACTATAAGGACCTCAACCGCGTTTACCTGCCGCGCGATGCGCTGGCGGCGGCAGGCGCTTCAGTCGAGGAACTGGGACAGTCGCCGGCATCGGCGCCGCTGCTGCAATGCCTGCATTCGCTCGCGCTGCGGAACGAGGCCCTGCTCAATGAAAGCAAATCGCTCAGCGCCGAGGTAAAGGATGTCAGGCTCGGCGTTGAGATCTCGGTGATCCAGGCTTTCGCCGACAAGATCGTTCGTCTTCTGAAAGTGCGAGATCCCCTGAGTGAAAAGGTGCATCTCACCCCGATGCAATTGCTCGCCTACAGCGCGCGCGGAGTGGCGGCGGAAATCACTCACCGCGCAGTGGGACATCGGCCCGTGTCCAACCCGGCGGCCGGCGCATGACGCTGGAAACGACGGCAACCAAGGCAAGCGACGGGACGTCCGCGTCCGGCAGTTCGTTTTACGCGGCGATGCGCATTCTGCCGCGCGAGCAACGCGAGGCGATGTTTCAGATCTACAGCTTCTGCCGCCAGGTCGACGACATCGCGGATTCCGATGGCCCGCGGCCGGAGCGGCTGGCCGCGCTTCAGCAATGGCGCGACGATATCGATGCATTGTATCAGGGCCATCCGCCGGGGCGGTTGCGGGACTACGTTGCCTCGGTTCGAAAATTCGATCTCAAGCGCGAGGATTTTCTGGCCATCGTCGATGGCATGGAGATGGACGTGCCGCAGGACGTCAGGGCGCCGGACCTTGCAACGCTCGATTTGTATTGCGACCGGGTTGCCAGCGCGGTCGGACGGCTGTCGGTAAGGGTGTTCGGTCTGCCAGATGACGACGGCGTTCTGCTTGCGCACCATCTGGGGCGCGCGCTGCAACTGACAAACATCCTGCGCGACATCGATGAAGACGCCGGTATCGGCCGGCTGTACCTGCCGCGCGAAGGCCTGCTGGAGGCCGGCATAACCAGCACTGATCCGCTCACGGTCATCTCCGATCCGGCGCTGCCGAAGGCATGTGCACCGCTGGTCGAGCGGGCACGAACTTATTTTGCGAAGGCCGACGAGATCATGGACCGCAATCGGCGCCGCGTGGTGCGCGCGCCGAGGATCATGTCGAAATATTATCGCGCCATTCTGGAATTGCTGATCGCCCGTGGCTTCGCCGTGCCGCGCGCGCCGGTTCGCCTCAACAAGGCGGCCCGCATCGGCATTCTTCTGCGCTACGCATTCATCTGATGCAGAAGTCTGTCCACATCATCGGCGCTGGAATCTCGGGCCTCTCGGCAGCCGTCCGGCTGGCCAATGCCGGCCTCAAGGTCCATGTCCACGAGGCCACGCAGCAGGCCGGTGGCCGCTGCCGGTCATACTTCGACGCGGCGACCAACCTCACCATCGACAACGGCAACCATCTGTTGCTGTCGGGCAATCGTCACGCGGTCGCCTACGCGCGGTCGATCGGCACCGAAGCCGGACTGGTCGGGCCGAGCAGCGCGCAATTTCCGTTTGTCGATCTGACGACCGGGCAACGTTGGCAACTCGACCTCGGAGACGGCCGATTACCGTTGTGGGTGTTCGACGAGGCCCGCCGCGTCCCCGACACCGGCCTGCTCGATTATCTCGCGCTGATGCCCTTGATTTGGGCAGCACGAAGCAAGCTGGTTGGCGACACCATCCGCTGCGAGGGGACGCTGTATCAGCGGCTGGTGCAGCCGCTGCTGCTGGCGGCACTGAACGTCGATCCGCCCGAGGGGTCCGCGGGGCTGGCTGGCGCGGTGATGCGGGAAACGCTGCTGGTGGGAGGGCAGGCTTGCCGGCCGCTGATTGCGCGCGAAGGCTTGAGCGCGGTTCTGGTTGAGCCCGCCATCGAGCTCTTGAAGGGCAAGGGCGCCAGCATTCAATTCGGTCATGAACTCCGTGAGTTCGGGTTATCGGCAGACAACGTCGGCGAATTAAGGTTCGGCGAGGACAGCATCGCAATCGGGCCGGATGATGCCGTGGTGATGGCGGTGCCGCCACGGCCTGCTTCGGCGCTGCTCCCGGGATTGAAAACGCCGTCCAGGTTTCGCGCTATCGTCAACGCGCATTTCCGCTTCGATCCGCCGAAGGATCAGCCGCCGATCCTCGGGGTCGTCGGCGGGCTGGTGGAGTGGCTGTTTGCGTTCCCGCAGCGCCTGTCGATTACCATCAGCAATGGCGACCGCCTGGTAGACATGCCGCGCGAGGAACTTGCCCACGCAATATGGCGGGATATCTGCAAAGCCGCGGGCATCCAGGGCGAACTGCCGCCCTGGCAGATCGTGCGCGAGCGCCGCGCGACATTCGAGGCCACGCCTGAGCAAAACGCCCTGCGGCCGGGCACGGTCACCGCCTGGAAAAACCTGTTTCTTGCCGGCGACTGGACTGATACGGGGTTGCCGGCCACCATCGAAGGATCGGTGCGGTCGGGAGACCGCGCCGCCGATCTCGTCCTCGCCATGCGGCGGCCTTGATCGGGCAAACCAGCGGATGTCCAACCCAGATGCATTCCGTCGACCAAAAACCGGTAATTGAGGCCGATCTGGAGGCGAGCATCGCGTCAGCGACGCGTGCGTTGCTGGACTGCCGGCAGCCGGATGGGCACTGGGTGTTCGAGCTGGAAGCCGACTGCACCATTCCGGCCGAATATGTCTTGCTGCGCCACTATCTCGGCGAGCCGGTCGACGCGGTGCTGGAGGCCAAGATCGCCAACTACCTGCGCCGGATTCAGGGCGTCCATGGCGGCTGGCCACTCGTTCACGATGGCGATTTCGAAATGAGCGCCAGCGTGAAGGCCTATTTTGCGCTCAAGATGATCGGCGACTCCCCGGATGCGCCGCATATGGCGCGGGCGCGCGAGGCGATCCGTTCGCGTGGCGGCGCCGTCCACAGCAATGTTTTCACCCGTTTCATGCTGTCGATGTTCGGGGTGCTGACCTGGCGAAGCGTGCCGGTGCTGCCGGTCGAGATCATGTTCTTGCCGTTGTGGTCGCCGTTTCATCTTAACAAGATTTCGTATTGGGCGCGTACCACGATCGTGCCGCTGATGGTTTTGGCGGCGCTGAAGCCTCGCGCAAAAAATCTCATCGGGATCGGCATCGACGAACTCTTCCTGCAGGAGCCGCACTCGATCGGAATGACGGCCAAGGCGCCGCACCAAAGCTGGGGCTGGTTCCTTTTGTTCCGCGCACTGGACGGCGTGTTGCGCGCGATCGAGCCGTTGTTTCCGAAGAAACTGCGCGCCCGCGCCATCGATAGCGCCGTCGCGTTCGTCGAGCAGCGGTTGAACGGCGAAGACGGTCTTGGTGCGATCTATCCGCCGATGGCCAACACGGTGATGATGTACGGGGTGCTCGGCAAACCGGCGGATTACCCGCCGCGTGCGATCACGCGTAGAGGGATCGAAAAGCTTCTGGTGATCGGCGAGCACGAAGCCTATTGCCAGCCTTGCGTATCGCCGGTGTGGGATACGTCGCTGACCTGTCATGCGCTGCTCGACGTGGGCGGTGAGGCGGCGATTGCTCCGGCCAAACAGGGGCTGGACTGGCTGCTACCGAGGCAAGTGCTGGATATCAAGGGCGACTGGGCCGTGAAGCGGCCGGAGATTCGCCCCGGCGGCTGGGCCTTCCAGTACAACAACGCCTACTATCCCGATCTCGACGATACCGCGGTCGTGGTGATGGCGATGGATCGCGCACGGCGCGCCAGCCAAAGCCATGAATATGACGTGGCGATTGCCCGTGGCCGCGAATGGATCGAGGGCATGCAAAGCCGTGACGGCGGCTGGGCCGCCTTCGACGTCAACAATCTCGAATATTATCTCAACAACATCCCGTTCTCTGATCACGGCGCGCTGCTGGATCCGCCGACCGAGGACGTCACCGCCCGCTGCATCTCGATGCTGGCCCAGCTCGGTGAGACGGTTCAGAGCAGCAAGGTGATGGCAGACGGGATCGCCTATCTGCGCCGGACCCAGCTTGCCGAGGGCTCGTGGTACGGCCGCTGGGGACTCAATTACATCTACGGCACCTGGTCGGTACTGTGTGCGCTCAACGCCGCCGGGGTGGATCACCAGGACCCCGCAATGCGCAAGGCCGTGGACTGGCTGGTGTCGATCCAGAACCCGGATGGCGGCTGGGGCGAGGATGCCACCAGCTACCGACTCGATTATAAGGGATTTGAGAAGGTCCCTGCCACCGCGTCGCAAACGGCATGGGCCTTGCTTGGATTGATGGCAGCGGGCGAGGTCGGGCATCCGGCGGTCGCCCGCGGCGTGGAGTACCTAAAAAGCACACAGACCAAAAAAGGTATTTGGGACGAGCAGCACTACACGGCAACAGGCTTTCCGCGGGTGTTTTATTTGCGTTATCATGGCTACTCAAAGTTCTTTCCGCTCTGGGCGTTGGCGCGGTATCGAAATTTGAAGAGCACCAACAGCAGGGTGGTAGGGGTCGGGATGTGAATTTGGGGGCGGGGGACGACGTTACCGAGGTCAATCCAATTGACCCCCGGCCGGTGCTTATTGTGACCGGTCTGGTGCAGGAGGCCCGCATCGCGGCAGGGCCCGGCATGACCGTGATCTGCAGCAGTAGCGATCCGCAGCAATTGCGCGAGCTTTTGACGGTTTTTGACCCGACAACGATCCGGGGCGTCATCAGCTTCGGGGTCGCGGGCGGACTGGATCCTTCGTTGAAATCAGGTGATGTCGTGGTGGCGACCGAGGTCCTGGCGGGCGATACCCGCTGGCTGGCCGGTCTGGCCCTGAACGAAGAACTGATCGCCCGCGTGGCGTTGGGACGCCGGCGGGTGGTCAGGGGTGGCCTGGCGGGCGTTGAACAGGTGATCGCCGCCCGGGCCGGAAAAGCTGCGCTGAGGTCTGAGACGGGTGCTGCGGCTGTGGATATGGAAAGCCATATTGCCGCAGATTACGCCGCCAAAGCCGGCCTGCCGTTTGCGGCCCTGCGCGTCATCAGCGATCCCGCCACCCGGGCCTTGCCGGCGCTGGCGATGGCCGCGATCAAGCCGAACGGCGATATCGACCTGCGCAAGGTCCTGCGCGGCGTGGCGCGCAATCCATTGACGCTGCGCGCACTGGTCTCCACCGGAATCGATTTCAATCGTGCGCTCCGCAGCCTACGCGGCTGTCGAGGCTTTCTGCTGGGCGGCGAGGGCCTCCTCGCGGCGGATATCTGACAGGCGCTTCTGCACTTCTGCCGAGAAGATGTATTGTGCCGGACGCTGATGATCGAGGTTGATCTCGGGCGCCATCGGGCCCGTTGTCCGCACGCCGCGTAGCGCCACCCACAACGCTTTGAACGGATTGGTCAGCGCAGCCTCGGCCGCGGTCGGCTCGTAGCCGCAATGCGCCATGCAGTCGGCGCACTTCTCGTACTTGCCGGTGCCGTAGGTCTCCCAGTCCGTGGTGTCCATCAATTCCTTGAAGGTCTTGGTGTAGCCTTCGCCGAGCAGGTAGCAGGGCTTCTGCCAGCCGAAAATGTTGCGGGCCGGCATACCCCACGGGGTGCATTCGTAACTCTGATTGCCCGCGAGGAAATCCAGGAACAGGCCGGAATGCATGAAATTCCACTTCTTGCCCTTGCCGAGCGCGAACACGTCGCGGAACAGCTTCTTGGTCTTGGTGCGGTTGAGGAAGTGCTCCTGGTCCGGCGCACGCTCATAGGCATAGCCCGGCGACATTGAAACCCCGACGCCGAGTTCGGTGGTGAAGTCGAGAAACTTGGCGATGTCCTCGGCGGCATGACCGTCGAAAATCGTGGCATTGACGTTGACGGTAAAGCCCTTGGCCCTGGCGGCCTTGATTGCCGAGACCGCACGGTCGAACACGCCCTTCTGCGAGACCGCCTTGTCATGGTGGTCCTTCAGGCCATCGAGATGCACCGAGAAAAACAGATAGGGCGACGGCTCGAACAGATCGAGTTTCTTTTCCAGCAGCAGCGCGTTGGTGCACAGCGACACGAATTTCTTGCGCGCCACGAGGCCGCGCACGATCTCGCCGATTTCCTTGTGGATCAAGGGCTCGCCGCCGGGGATCGCCACCATCGGCGCGCCGCATTCGTCGGCGGCATCCCAGCATTCCTGCGCCGACATCCGGCGATTGAGGATCGCGTCGGGATAATCGATCTTGCCGCAACCGACGCAGGCAAGGTTACAGCGAAACAGCGGCTCGAGCATCAGCACCAGCGGATAGCGCTTGCGGCCCAGCAGCTTCTGTTTCATCAGGTAGCCGCCGATGCGGATCTCTTTGAAGAACGGTATTGCCATCACAAGATTTCTTTCTGGACTCGGTAAAGCGTTGGATCAGACGACCGCTAGTTCGGCCGGAAGCCGGAATTCGATATTTTCTTCCCGTCCCGACAACACCGACACTGTCACCGGCCCGATTCGTCTCAACGCTTCGATCACGTCATCGACAAGCACTTCTGGCGCCGAGGCGCCGGCGGTAATGCCGACCGCCTTTGCGCCCTTCAGCCAATCCGGGTTCAGTTCGCTGCCGTCGGCAATGAGATAACTCGCAACCCCGACTTCGGTGCCGATTTCGCGAAGCCTGTTCGAATTGGAACTGTTGGTGGCCCCCACCACCAGGATCACATCCACCAGTTTGCTGAGGTCCCTTACCGCAGATTGGCGGTTCTGTGTCGCATAGCAGATATCCCGGATGTCCGGGCCTTGAATATCTGTAAAACGCTGTTGAAGGGCGGCAATAATGTCCTTGGTATCGTCCACGCTGAGCGTGGTCTGGGTGATGTAGGCCACCGGCGTGTCTGCCGGCAGCGTCAAGGCCGCCACGTCGTCGACGTTCTGGACCAGCAGGACCGGGCCGGGAACCTGTCCCATGGTTCCCTCGACCTCCGGATGGCCGGCATGACCGATCAGGATCAGCGCCCGGCCTTTCGACATGTAGCGCTTGCCCTGATTGTGGACCTTGGTCACCAGGGGGCAGGTGGCGTTGAGAACCGGCAGGCCGCGTGCGGCGGCTTCCTCCTCCACGCTCCGGGCCACGCCATGGGCGCTGAATACGGTGACGGCCCGGGGGGGAACTTCCGATAAATCCTCGACGAAAATGGCGCCTTTGTTTTTCAGGCTTTCGACCACGTATTTGTTGTGGACGATCTCATGACGCACATAGACCGGCGGGCCATACTTCTCCAGCGCGCGCTCGACGATCTCGATCGCGCGCACGACACCGGCGCAAAATCCGCGAGGCTGCGCTAGAAATACTTCCATGGGACGCCCGTCACGCAAGTTGCACCAACTCCATTCTTTGCTCTCGTCCGGCCAGGACATTGCAATATGCGCACCAAAACGCGCACCACAACCGGTTCCGTATCCATCCCATCCTTAAGCGCATGGATGTACAGGGCTTTGTCTCAAAAAATGACCGGCTAGGAAAGACTGCCTGCAGAATTGTCGGGATCGAGTACGGTAACATAATACAGTAGATTACCAATGGCTGCGAATTAAAGCCGCTGGGGCCTCACTTGTTCGTCACTTTACCGGGGTCAATCCCGGCTATATCAGCCTTTCAACGTGGTTTCGGCATATTTCGGGCCGGTTGTTCGCGTTCTCAAAGAAAAACTGTTCAAAAACAACATTAGATCGGCTGATGGAACTCCGATAGACAGCGGACGTTTCCGGCAGGCCGTAACGGTAGAAAGAAATAATGTGCTGACAAGTACTGTCGTATCGATTGTTAGAACCTGTACCCGATTTGCCTCTCTCACCCTTTTGATCGCACTCGTTCTGGCGGTAGCGGCGGGCTTCTATACGGCCCGGCACTTCGAGATCAACACCGATATCAACACCCTGATTTCGCCGACGCTGGATTGGCGCCAGCGCGACAACCAATTCGATACCGCATTCGACCGGGACCGGACGATTCTTGCGGTGATAGACTCTCCGACGCCGGAGCTTACCGGCGCCGCGACCGCCGCACTGCTGGAGAAACTGTCCGGCGACACCAAGCATTTCGACTCGGTCCAGGCGCTCGGATCCGGTGAATTCTTCAACAAGAACGGGCTGTTGTTTCTTTCGACAGCGGATGTCGGCCGGCTCACCGGCCAGTTCGAATCCGCAGCCCCGCTCATCGAAATCATGGCCGGCGACCCCAGCCTGCGGGGATTGACCGGCGCGCTGGAAACCGGACTTGCCGGCGTCAAGCGCGGCGAATTCAAACTCGACAGCACCGCGCGGCCGTTCTCGCTGATCGCCCAGACCGTCGAGAACGTGCTCAGCAAAGGCTCGGCGACATTCTCCTGGCGTGAACTCACCAGCGACAAGCCTTTGACCGACGCCGATCGCCGCTCCTTCATCGAGTTCAAGCCAATCCTCGACTTCAACGCGCTGGAGCCGGGCAAGGATGCGACCGACGCCATCCGGAAGGCCGCCAGCGATCTCAATTTCGCGGGCGAATATGGCGCCCGGCTCAGGCTGACCGGGCCGGTCCCGATCGCCAACGAGGAGTTTGCAACCGTCGCGGACGGCGCCGTCACCAACGGGATCGGCACGATACTCGTGGTGCTTTTCATTCTCTGGCTGGCGCTGCATTCGACGAAGATCATCCTGGCCGTCTTCGTCAACCTCTTTATCGGTCTTTCCATCACCACCGCCGTCGGCCTGATGATGGTGGGTTCGCTCAACCTGCTGTCGATCGCGTTTGCCGTGCTGTTCGTCGGATTGGGCGTGGACTTCGGCATCCAGTACAGCGTCCGCTACCGGTCGGAGCGCTTCAAGGGCAACGATCTGCCGGACGCACTGGCAAAGGCGGCCGAGCGCTCCGCGATTCCGCTTTCGCTGGCCGCGATGGCGACGGCGGCCGGATTCCTCTCGTTTTTGCCGACCGACTATAAAGGCGTATCGGAACTCGGCGAGATCGCCGGCGTCGGCATGCTGGTCGCCTTTGTCTCCAGCATCACGGTGCTGCCGGCGTTGCTGAACCTGCTCAACCCTCCCGGCGAGAAAGAGGCCGTCGGTTATGCGTTCCTGGCGCCGGTCGATCATTTTCTCGAAAAGCACCGCGTCATCATTATCGTCGGCACGCTGTTGATCGCGATCGCCGGATTGCCGCTGCTTTATTTCCTCAGGTTCGACTTCAATCCGATCAACTTGCGCAATGCCAAGGTGGAATCGATCGCGACCTTTCTGGATTTGAGGAAAGACCCGAACACCGGCGCCAATGCCATCAACGTGCTGACGCATTCGGAAGCCGACGCGAAGAAGATTGAAGCCCGGCTGGAGAAGTTGCCGGAAGTTCTTGAGGTGAGGTCGCTGGACAGTTTTGTGCCTGACGACCAGCCGGCCAAACTGAAGCTGATCGCCCAGGGCGCCAAGGTTCTCAATCCCGCGCTGAACCCGGAATCGATCGATGCGGCGCCTTCCGATGAGGAGAATGTCGAGGCCCTGAAGGAATCGGCGGAAAGCCTGCGCAAGGTCGCGGGCGATGCCAAGGGCCCGGGCGCGGAGGCGTCGCGACGGCTTGCCGATGCGCTGTCAAAGCTCGCCGACTCGAACGAGGCCACGCGGAACAAGACCCAGGCCATCTTCGTCACGCCGTTGAAGGTCGAACTCGACCAACTCAAGAACTCGCTGCAGGCGCAGCCGGTGAGCCTGAAGAATCTGCCGGCCGATCTGGCCGGTGGCTGGAAGACCAAGGACGGCCTGATGCGCGTCGAGGCGCTGCCGCGCGGCGATCCCAACGACAACGAGACGCTGCGCAAGTTTGCCGGCGCGGTGCTCGCCGCCGAGCCCAACGCGATCGGCGGACCGGTGTCGATTCTCAAGTCCGGTGAAACCGTCGTGAAGGCGTTTATCCACGCCGGGCTCTGGGCACTGGTCGTGATCAGCCTGCTGCTTTGGCTGGCATTGCGGCGCGTAACCGACGTGTTGCTGACATTGGTGCCGCTGCTGGTCGCCGGCGCAGTGACGCTGGAAATCTGCGTGCTGATCGGGCTGCCGCTCAACTTCGCCAACATCGTCGCGCTGCCGCTGCTGCTCGGCGTCGGCGTCGCGTTCAAGATTTACTATGTAACGGCCTGGCGGAGCGGCAGGACCAATCTGCTGCAGTCGAGCCTGACGCGCGCGATATTCTTCAGTGCGATGACGACAGCGACCGCGTTCGGAAGCCTCTGGCTATCGAGCCATCCGGGAACTGCGAGCATGGGCAAGCTGCTGGCGCTTTCGCTCGTCACCACGCTTGCCGCGGTGCTGTTGTTTCAGCCGGCGCTAATGGGCAAACCGCGCGATGTCGGGGAGTAGACAGATATCGCCGACGGGATCGTTGGCCGCCAGCTTTTGACCGTGCGCCTTGGCAGCCGAACCAACGGAGCCGGTGGTCTTCGGGGCACCCGTTGCGGCTTTCGGCGCGCTCTTGGCCATGCTGTTGGCGGGACTTGAGGGAATCGGGCCCGCGACGCGGGTCCAGGTTTCGCCGCCGCAAAGAAAGCCCAGCACGCAGCCTTGAATTTCAAGCTGATCGGGACCGACAGGCTTGATCTTGGAACTGTAGAGCTGGCCGTCCTTGGCGTTGTAGACTTGGCCTTCCCATTGGTCGACGCCAGGCTTCTTCTTCATGTCGATCAGGATCGGCATTCCCAGGGTCGGCCTGTTCTGTTTTGAAACATCGGGATTGTGCATGTCGCGGCCGCCCGGCTGCTTCTCCCATGCCACTGCGCCCCACATGCTTCCATTGCATTCGGCGACGCGAATGTTGGCGACACCGTCGGCGACCAGCCAGTCACCGGTTGGATCGGCCGCCAAGGCCGGGGTGAGGCCCACCGACAAGATGATCCCGGAAAACATTAGTGTACGCATAACGCTTCGTGGGCAGTGCAACATGGCGAAGACCTGTGCTTTATTGAAAGATAACCCGAAACCGGGCAAAACGCCGCATTGAGCGTTTTCAGTTGACGGGATTGAGCGTTTTCAGTTGACGAAACAGCCATCAACCGACGTATGTAGCCGATGCTATATCCAAATCTAGACGTTTCCGAGATGTTTGTGGACCGGCAGTCGCAGCGCAGTTCCATGCATGCGCGCCACCTGAATGAGCAGCTTGTACGGGTCCTCAAGACAATTGGTTATGATGTCGGCTTTCAGAAAGGTCAGGGACAGTACCTTTTCGATCGCGACGGCGCCCGCTATCTCGATCTACTGAGCGGTTTTGGCGTTTTTGCGATTGGCCGGAATCATCCGGCGCTTCGCACCGCCTTGAAGAGCGTCCTCGACAGCGACCTGCCAAATCTCGTGCAACTCGACGTTTCGACGCTTGCGGGCGTGCTGGCCGAACGGCTGCTCGAATATGTGCCTTATCTCGACAAGGTCTTTTTTGCGAATTCCGGGGCGGAATGCGTCGAGGCTGCGATCAAGTTCGCGCGCGGCGCGACCGGCCGGCCGGGCATCGTGTACTGCGCCCACGCGTTCCACGGATTGTCCTACGGCGCGCTGTCGCTGACCGACGATCCCAATTTTCGCGGCGGCTTCGAACCGCTGCTGCCGGGATGCACGTCAATTCCCTTCAACGATCTTGCCGCACTGGAACAGGCGCTGTCGTCGCGCCAGGTCGCCGCCTTCATCGTCGAGCCGATCCAGGGCAAGGGCGTCAACATGCCCACCGACGAATTTCTGCCGGGTGCCGCGGCGCTGTGCCGTAAATACGGCACGCTGCTGATCGCCGACGAAATTCAGACCGGCATGGGCCGCACCGGGCGGTTCCTCGCGGTCGAGCACTGGAATGTCGAACCCGACATGGTGCTGCTCGCCAAGGCGCTGTCCGGCGGTCATGTTCCCGTCGGCGCGCTGCTCACCCGCAAAAGCATCTTCGACAAGATCTTCAATCAAATGGATCGCGCGGTGGTGCACGGATCGACGTTTGCGAAGAACGATCTGGCGATGGCGGCCGGCATCGCCACGCTCGAGGTGATCGAATCGGAAAAACTGATCGACGCGGCCGCCAAGCGCGGCGCCGAGCTTCGGCTGGCGCTGACCCGGATGGTCCCCGGCTATGAATTGCTGAAGGAAGTGCGCGGCAAGGGACTGATGATCGGCGTCGAATTCGGCCCGCCGAAATCGCTGCGGCTGAAGGCGTCGTGGAACGTGCTTGAGACCGCCAACAAGGGCCTGTTCTGCCAGCTCATCACGGTGCCGCTGTTCAAGGATCACAAGATCCTCACCCAGGTTTCCGGCCATGGCAGCCACACCATCAAGCTGTTGCCGCCGCTGACCATCACCGAGGAGGATTGCAACTGGATCGAGACCGCGTTCGATACCGTGATCGCCTCCAGCCACAAGGTGCCCGGCGCGATCTGGTCGCTCGGGCAAGACGCTGGTCGACAACGCCGTGCGCAAGTCGGCGTAAGCATCGTAGCCATCCGGCAAATGATGCGTAGCCCTGCGGTATCCGCTCGCGCATCGCCGCCTCGAACTTTCTCGCCGAACTCGTCGAGTTCGTCGGCGCCGAGATCGCTGACCGCCCAGTAGTTCAATCCCCGCTCGCTCCAGCGCCGGATGTTGAATCCCTGAATGGTTTCGATTTTGGCGGCGTGGTGTTCGGCGCTGGCGGTCTGCGCGACGAACAGGTTGATGACGTGCTGGCGCCGCCGGTAGACGACGGCGCCGATGGCGCGGGCGTCGACATAATCGAGCCGGCCGCCGATCAGCGTAAAGCCCTGCGCGGTGAGGTCGATCACCGGCGGCGCCACGTCCAGCTTGCCGTTGAACCACGGCTTTACGGTATGCTGGTCGGTGGAGAGCACGTCGGTGAGATGTCCGGCCTGCAACGAGCGCAGATGCGCCGAGACCACTTCGGACATGATGCGCTGTTCGTCGTCGTTGCGCAGCACGATGGCGACAAGGCCGGTCGCCGCGATCGCCGAGACCGCCGATCCCATCGCAAAGCCCCTCAGCACCGATGCGCCGGCTCGGCGCCTGCGTCTGCGGCAATGACGCCTCGATGCGCCGGCGAAGCAGCGGCGGCGCCGTATAACGCAAATCGGCGCCCGCGACCGCCTTGCTCATCTCGCGATAATCCGCCAGCTGCGCGGCGCAATGCGGGCAGCCCGCGATGTGGTCTTCGACCTCGCGCGCGTGGCCGGCGTCGAGTTCGCCGTCGAGCAGCGCGTGAAGCAGGATTTCGGCCTCGTCGCAGGTCATTTCGGTTGCTCCTGTTCCGCCATCCATGCCGATCGCAGCATGGCGCGGGCGCGCGCGAGGCGCGACATCACGGTGCCGACCGGCGCCTCGACGATATCGGCGATCTCGCGATACGAAAGATTGTGAATTTCACGCAGCACGAAGGTCTCCCGGAACGGCTCGGCAAGTGCAGCTCACCAGCCGGCGGATCGTGGAGGCGTCGCGCTGGCGCAGCATCTGCGTCTCCGGCGTTTCCTGCGCCTCGTGCCAGAGCGGCGTCTGCTCGGCCTCGTCGGGCAGATCGTCGATGGCGGCGGTCGGCGAACTGGCGCGCCGCGCAAATTCGGCGCGGCAGACGTTGCGCAGGATCGCGAGCAGCCACGGCTTCATCGCCGGTCCGCGATAGCTGTCGAAATGTTTCAGCGCGCGCAGATAGCATTCCTGCACCGCGTCCTCGGCGTCGGCGGCGTCGCGCAGCAGATAGCGCGCCAGCGTATAGACGTCGTCGAGATGCGGCAGCGCGGCGTCGCGAAAGCGCCGCGCCCTGTCCGGATCGTCGTTCGAAACGTTGACCGGCATCGCCTGTTGCCCGGCTGTCGAAAATACTGGTGCCCGGCCGGTCGAAATCCACCGGCCGGGCATCGTTGTGATGCCTTGGTTTTGCGCGCTACTCAACCTTGATCGTCCCGGTCATATGCGGATGCAGCGAACAAAAATACTTGTATTCGCCCGCCGCCGTGAAGGTGAACGAAAAGCTGTCGTCGGTATCCATCGCTTTCGACCTGAACTTGCCGGCCGACACCACGGTGTGCGGAATGTCATCGTGGTTTTTCCAGGTGACGGTGTCGCCGACCTTCACCGTGAGCTGTGCCGGCGCAAAGGTGAAATTGTCGATCGTCACCGTCGTCTCGGCACAGTGCGCCGCCGGGATCTGGGAAGTCAGCACCGCAGCAACGGCGATCCGGATGCCCAGGTTGCGGAGGGTTGCAAACGTCATGGCGAGTTCCCTTTAGCCCTGCAGCGGCGTGTCGATGATCGCGAGGCGCTGTTCGCCGGGCTTGAAGTTGATGCTGGCAACCCCGAGCAGGCCGCGAAGCTTGTCGTCGGCGACCTTCATCGGCCCGGGCGAGGGCGCGGTGCCCGGCGCCGGCTGCGGGAACGCGGTCGAGCGCGCGGTGTGGAAGGTGACGTTGCCCTCGACCTTCTGCATCACCTGGTGGATGTGGCCGTTGAGCACCGTCACCGAGCCGAAGCCCTTGAGATAGTCGAGCGCGCGGGCGCCGTCCTCGGTGCCCCAGCCCCAGTCCGGATAGACCGTCCACAGCGGAATATGGGCGAACACCACGATCGGCGTCGATTTCGAGCGTCCCTTGAGGTCCTGCTCCAGCCATTCAAGCTGCTCGGCGCCGAGATTGCCGAGGCCGCCGGCCTTGAGGTCCACCACGTTGACGAGGCCGATGAAATGAACGCCGCTGGCGTCGAACGAATACCAGCCGGCGCCCTTGGCGCCGCTGCCGTAGCGCTCGCGGTAGAACTTGACCTCTTCGTCGAGGAAATCGTGCTCGCCCGGCACGTAATGCACATCGAGCTTGGCCTGCGAGATGATGCGTTCGGCGTTGTCGAACTCGGCGGCCTTCGACAGATGGGTGATGTCGCCGGTGTGAATCATGAACGACGGCTTGACCGGCATCGCCTTGATCTTGTCGATGGCCTCCTCAAGCGTGCCGAGGGCGTTCGGATTGGCCGGCTTGTCGAAGCCGACATGGCTGTCGCTGATCTGCAGGAAGGTCAGGCCTGCCGGTTCGGCCGCCTGCGCGGAGCCGACCAGTCCCAGCGAACGGGGCACGCCGCCTGAAATGGTCCAGAGCACGCCGGTGCCGGCCCAGGTCATGCATTCCAGCACCCGGCGGCGGCTGACGCCCGGATTGTCATTGTGGTCGTGATCGAATTCGCTCATGACAAGTCTCCATGGACCCTTGATTGGGTTTCCAGGGGCTTGATCGGGCGAGGGCGGGGTTTATTCCCGGAACGGATGACGATTTCGTGAGCGTAGCGTCCGCCGTCCCTGCCAAAGGGACGGCATTTTCTTTTGCCTATCGCGAATCTTCCAGGATCATCGCGGCGCCCTTTTCGGCAATCATCGCCGTCGGCGTGTTGGTGTTGCCCGAGGTGATCGTCGGCATCACCGAGGCATCGGCGACACGGAGACCTGCAAGGCCGATGAATCGCAAGCGTTGGTCGACCACGGCCATGGAATCGGAAGCGCTGCCCATCTTCGCGGTTCCCACGGGATGGAAGATCGTGGTGCCGATATCGCCGGCGGCTTTTGCCAGCGACGCATCGTCGTCGCCGACCGCCGGTCCCGGCAAGAACTCCTGCGGATGATATTGCGCAAGCGCTGCCTGCTTCATCAGCCGCCGCGTGGTGCGGATCGCGTCGGCGGCGACCTCGCGGTCTTCGCCGGTCGACAGGTAGTTCGGCGCGATGGCCGGCGCCTCGTCGGGTTTGGCGGAGCGAATCCGCACGGTGCCGCGCGACGTCGGTTGCAGGTTGCAGGCGCTCACGGTGATTGCCGGGAAACGGTGCAGGGGATCGCCGAATTTGTCGAGCGACAGCGGCTGCACGTGAAACTGGATGTTGGCGCGCTCGCGACGCGGATCCGAGCGGGTGAAAATGCCGAGCTGCGACGGCGCCATGGTCAGGGGGCCGCGGCGGCGGAAGGCATAATCGAGACCCATCAGCCCGCGCCCGACGAGCGAGTAGTAGGTCTCGTTGAGCGTGCGAACGCCGTCGACCTTGTAGATCGCGCGCTGCTGCAGATGATCCTGCAGGTTGCGTCCGACGCCTTGCCGATCGAGCACGCATCCGATCCCGAGCGGCGCCAGCCAGTCCGCGGGGCCGATGCCGGAACGGTGCAGCACCTGAATCGATCCGATCGAGCCGGCGCACAGGATCACTTCGCCCCTGGCGCGGGCCTCGACGACTTCGCCGCCCTGGATGAAACGCACCCCGGCGGCGCGGCCGTTCTCGACGATCAGGCGATCGACCAGCACGTTCTTTTCAAGCCGCAGGTTGGGGCGGTTCAACACCGGCTTCAAAAAACCCCGCGCCGAAGACCAGCGCCGGCCGCGCTTCTGGTTGACGTGGAAATAGCCGACGCCCTCATTGTCGCCGGTATTGAAATCGGCAATTTTTCGGATTCCCATTTCTTCCGCGGCTTCTCCCACCGCGTCCAGAATGTCCCAGGACAATCGCGGGGCTTCGATCCGCCAGCCGCCGCCGATGCCGTGATGCTCGCTCTCGCCGAGGAAATGATCTTCCAGCCGCCGGAACACCGGTAGCACGTCGTCATAACCCCAGCCGTCAAGGCCGAGCTGACGCCAGTGATCGTAATCGGCGGCCTGTCCGCGCATCGAGATCATCGCGTTGATCGCCGAGGAGCCGCCGATCACCTTGCCGCGGGGATAGGCCAGCGAGCGGCCGTTGAGGCCGGCTTCCGGCTCGGTCCGGAACATCCAGTCCGAGCGCGGGTTGCCGATCGCGAAGAGGTAGCCGACCGGGATGTGGAACCAGATCCAGTTGTCGCTGCCGCCGGCCTCCAGGATCAGCACACGGCTGCTGGGATCGGCCGAGAGCCGGTTGGCAACGATGCAGCCGGCGGTGCCCGCGCCGACGACGATATAGTCGAAATCACCCTCAAGCTGCTTCGGCATGCTGAATTCCGCCCCGGTCGATATGCCGTCATGCCCGGCTTTATGCCGACCATCCATGTTTTTCTGGGTTTTATTCAGACCTGCACGGCCCTGACAACCCGGGGCCATGATGGCTTTTATGGATATTGGGCAAATCCCAGGCTCGTGCTAAGCCAAAAAGCAGCATCTAACCCGCACCCCCGAGTATCCCCATGCCCATCATCAACCGCGTCGCCGATCTGCAACCCGATATCCAGGCCTGGCGCCGGGATATCCATGAGCATCCCGAATTGCTGTACGACGTGCATCGCACCGCGGCATTCGTGGCGGAGCGGTTGAAGGAATTCGGCTGCGACGAGGTCGCCACCGGCCTTGGCCGCACCGGCGTCGTCGGCGTCATCAAGGGCCGCAAGCCGGCCGGAAAGGGCGACCTCAAGGTGATCGGGCTTCGCGCCGACATGGATGCGCTGCCGCTTGAGGAGGAGACCAACCTGCCTTACGCGTCCAAGACACCGGGCCTGATGCACGCCTGCGGCCATGACGGCCATACCGCGATGCTGCTCGGCGCCGCCCGCTATCTCGCCGAGACCCGCAATTTCGCCGGCGATGCGGTTGTGATCTTCCAGCCGGCGGAAGAGGGCGGTGCGGGCGCCGCGGCGATGATCAAGGACGGGCTGATGGACCGCTTCGCGATCGAGCAGGTCTACGGCATGCATAATAATCCGGGAATGCCGCTGGGCTCGTTCGCGATCCGCAAAGGACCGATCATGGCGGCGACCGATGCCATCAACATCCGGATCGAGGGGCACGGCGGCCATGCGTCGCGTCCGCATATATGCATCGATTCCGTTCTGGTCGGCGCACAGCTAATCACTGCCTTTCAGTCAATCGTCGCGCGCAGCGTCGATCCGCTGGAATCGGCGGTGGTTTCGATGTGCGAATTCCACGCCGGCAATGCGCGCAACATCATTCCGCAAACCGCCGAGTTGCACGGCACCGTTCGCACCTTGACCAAGCGGGTGAGGGAAGTGGTCGAAAAACGCGTGCGCGAGATCGTCGCGGGCGTGGCGCAGATGACCGGCGCCAGGATTGAGCTTGACTACGTGCGTGGCTATCCGGTGACGGTCAACCATGACGCGCAGACCGATGTCGCAGCGAAAGTGGCAAGGGAAATTGCCGGCGACGCCAACGTTCGCGAGACGCCGCCGATGATGGGCGCGGAGGATTTCTCCTATATGCTGGAGGCGCGTCCCGGGGCGTTCATTTTCTGCGGCAACGGCGACAGCGCCGGGCTGCATCATCCCGCCTACAATTTCAACGACGAGGCGATCGTTTACGGCACTTCGTACTGGATCAAGCTGGTCGAGAACACGCTGGCGGCGTGAGATTGGCCTGACTGAAAGCAAAAAGCCCGCGCTGTTGGCGCGGGCTTTTTGTCGAGCCGCCCACGGCGTGAAGAACCCTGGCGTACGGGGCTGTTTCCCCAAATGTCAGGCGGCGCGGGCGGATTTATCCAGAAGTTCAGCCGCAATTCTCAAATCACCGACGAAGCGTCTGTATTCCAGCGCTTTGGCCTCGGCATCGGGCAGCCGCAGCAGATAGGATGGATGCACCGTCACCAGCGCCTTGAGTGCCGTCCTCAAGATCGATCAGACGGCCGCGGTTCTTGTTGATCGGCGTGATCTTGCCGAACACGCTTTGCGCAGCAGTTGCACCCATCGCGACCACCAGTTGGGGCCGGATCGAGGCCAGTTCGCGCTCGTACCAGGGACGGCAGGCCTTGATTTCGGCCGTGCTCGGTTTCTGGTGCAGGCGGAATTTTCCGCGCGGCAAAAATTTGAAATGTTTCACCGCGTTGGTGACATAGACTTTTTCACGGTCGATCCCGGCTTCCTCCAGCGCGCGGTCGAGCATCTGACCCGCCGGCCCGACGAACGGTCTGACCGGCGATATCTTCCTTGTCGCCGGGCTGCTCACCGACCAGCATGATCTGGGCCTGTTGCGGGCCTTCGCCGAACACGGTTTGGGTCGCCTCTTTCCACAGATGGCAGGCGCGGCAGCCGGCGGCCTCGTCGCGCAGGGTTTTGAGTGGGGCAGGGGATGCTGATGTCATGGGCGTCTCATCGGAACGTGAATTTCACGGCAGATATGCAGGCTCAATGTACGAGCCATTCGAATAGTTCCTTCGATCTCATTGGTTCTACTCATGAAAAACTTAAACCTCGATCCCGATTGACTCTTGGGGGCATGTTGGTTGAAGCATAAGGGGATTCGTCATGAAATCAGTCCTTTCCGACAAGCACTTTCACAACGAAGCACGCCGCCTACGCCTTTGTTGAAGCAAGGCTTTGGCCAATGGGCCGATTTGCCCGCATTGCGGCGGCGTCGATCGCATTTCCAAGATGGGCGGCAAGAGCACCCGGATCGGCACTTACAAGTGCTACCAGTGCCGCAAGCCCTTCACCGTGAAGGTCGGCACCATCTTCGAGGCCAGCCACGTCCCCATGCGCCACTGGCTGCAAGCGATCTTCCTGATGTCGTCCAGCAAGAAGGGCATCAGCAGCCACCAGCTGCACCGCACCTTGGGCTGCACCCTCAAGACCGCGTGGTTCATCTCCCATCGCATCCGTGAGGCAATGCGCGCCGACTGGCGGCGGCCCCATGGGCGGCGACTGGCGAGGTGATCGAAGCCGACGAAACCTTCATCGGCCGCATCGAAGGCCAGCCCAAGGCGCGTGGCGGTTGCGGCCACAAGAACGTGGTGCTGACCCTCGTTCGGCGCGGCGGCGAAGCCCGTAGCTTCCACGTCGATAGCACCACCATTGCAGACGTGCTGCCGGTCCTGCGCGCCAACATCAAGGCCGAAACCCACGTCATGACCGACGAGGCCGTGCAGTACAAAAACCTGCGCAAAGATTTCGCGAAGCACGACAGCGTCAATCACAAGGCAGAGGAATACGTTCGCGGCGAAGTCACCACCAATACCGTTGAAGGCTACTTCTCGGTGTTCAAGCGCGGCATGAAGGGCACCTATCAGCATTGCAAAGAGAAGCATCTGCACCGATATTTGAACGAGTTTGATTTCCGCTTCTCCAACCGGATGGCGCTGGGCGTGAGATGACGTGGCCCGCGCGGAACGCGCGTTGAAGGGCGTCGTTGGCAAGCGTCTGACCTATCGAACGACTAATCACTGAGAGGCCCTATGGCAAAAGCAGGCACGCCAAAAAAGAAAAAGGCAAAGCCTAAGCTGAGCTGACAAAGAGCATCCGAGCGGAGCTTTATATTAGAACATATCATGAACAAATAAGCCAGCTTCTGGTTCTCCTAAAATCAGAAGCTGCCCAGACATCCCTGAAGGGACGGGCGCATGATCGGCGCACGCACGAACACGCTTGTGACCTTGCGCGGCAGCATCGAGCGCATCGAAAGCCATCCCGAGGCCGTACCGCCGGGCAGGGTGGCGCTCGGTCATGCCGAGGCGGACGCGACCTTGCAGGGCGGTCTTGCGATCGGCGCGGTGCATGAGGTGTTCGCCGAGGGCCGGCAGGGTGCGGTGGCGACGGGATTTATTGCCGGCCTCGCGGGACTTGTAAGCCTCGCGGGGCGTGCGTCGGCACGCCGGCCGCTGCTGTGGGTGCGGCAGGATTTCACCGAAATCGAATTGGGCGCGCTGTCGATGAACGGGTTGGCCGAACTCGGTCTCGATCCGCGCCTGCTGGTGACGGTGCGCGCCGCCGATGTCGACACCGCGCTGCGGACCGCCGCCGACGCACTGGCCTGCGATGCGCTGGGTGGCGTGGTGCTGGAAGTCTGGGGCGAGGCGCGGCCGCTCGATCTCGTCGCCAGCCGCAAGCTGACATTGGCCGCGCAGATGTCGGGCGTCACGGCATTGCTGCTGCGGGTCGGAGCCGAGCCGCAGCCCTCCACGGCGGAAACCAGATGGATCGTGCGCGCGGCGCATTCGCCGCCCGCTGTATCGGCGTGGGGCGCGCCGCTGTTCGACGCGCAACTTGTCCGCAACCGTCATGGCCCTGTTGGGCGGTGGATCATGGAATGGAAATGTGATGAGTGCCTTTTCAGCAAACCGACGGCGTATCCTCAGCCTGTGGCTGCCGCGCCTGCCCACCGATCGCATCAAGCGCCAGCTCGCGCGCGGCAACGCCGCGCCGGCTAAGGAAAACTCCGGCGATGATCCCTGCATCGTCGTCGCCAAACAGAACAACGCGCTGCAGATTTCCGCGCTGGACGATGCCGCGACCGATCTCGGTCTCGAGATCGGCCTGCCACTCGCCAATGCCCGCGCTATCTGTCCGCATTTGCAGGTGTTCGATGCCGATGAAGCCGCCGACGCGCATGCGCTGAATGCCATTGCCGACTGGTGCGACCGCTTCACGCCGCTGGTGGCGCTGGATTCCCCGCATGGCCTGTTTCTCGATATCACCGGCTGCGCCCATCTGTTCGGCGGCGAGGCGGCGCTGATGCGGATGGCGTGCGACGCGCTGACACGACAAGGCTTTGCCGTCAGTGCGGCGATTGCCGGCACCTCGATCTGCGCGCGGACGCTGACGCGTTGTGCCGATGGCTGCATCGTCGTCGACGGCGAGGAAGCCAAAGCCGTCGGGCCGCTACCGGTATTTGCGCTCGGCGCCGACGACGCCATCACCCGCGGCCTGCGCCGCGCCGGTTTGAAAACCATCGGCGATGTGGCTTTGCGCGCGCATCACGAGATCACGGCGCGGTTCGGGGCCGGGTTTACTACCCTGCTGGAACACGCCCTGGGGCAGGGCGATGCGCCGATCAGCCCGCGCAAGCCGCTGCCGGATTACATCGTGGAGAAGCGGTTTGCCGAGCCTGTCTCTACCGAAGGCGCGATAACGATGACGCTATCGCGGCTGGCGCAGATGCTGGTCGTGGCGATGGAGCGGCAGGGCAAGGGCGCGCGGCGGCTGGCAGCCGATTTCTTCCGCACCGATGGCGTCGTGCGCGCGATTGTGGTGGATACCGGGCAGCCCGTGACCCGATCCGAGGTGATCGACCGCCTGTTCCGCGAACGGCTCGATGCCCTGAACGATCCGCTCGATCCCGGTTTCGGCTTCGATCTCGTCAGATTGTCCGCCAGCCGCACCGAAATCGTGGTCCAGCAACAGCGCGATCTCGACGCCAATGTGCACGACAATGACGAACTCGCCGCATTGATCGATCGCATCGCCGCGCGCATCGGCGGGCGGCGCGTGGTCGTGCATCTGCCGCAGAATACGCATATCCCGGAACGCGCGACGATGGCAGCGCCGGCGCAGCATCATCTTGTCGCCGCCGCGCATGCGGTCTGGCCGGCGCGCGCGGAAGGAGAGCCGCCGCTGCGGCCGCTACGGCTGTTCGAAAAGCCGGAGCCGATCAAGGTGCCGTTCGCAACGGTCCCCGACGGGCCGCCGCATCACTTCACCTGGCGTCGCGCCACCCATGCGGTGGTGCGGGTGGAAGGCCCGGAGCGCATCGCCATGGAATGGTGGAAGTACGAAGGACAGGCGCTGACCCGCGATTATTTCCGCGTCGAGGATGAAGCGGGATTGCGCTTCTGGATTTACCGCGACGGGCTTTACGGCAGCGAACTCCTCAATGAGGAGAACAAGCCCAAACCTGCCAACTGGTTCATGCATGGGCTGTTCGCATGAACCTCCCTTATGCCGAAATCGGCATCACCACGAACTTCTCGTTCCTGCGCGGCGGATCGCATCCGCAGGATTACGTGCATCAGGCGAGCGAGTTGCGTCTTCCCGTGGTCGGCATTGCCGATCACAACACGCTGGCAGGCGTGGTGCGTGCCTACAACGAACTCGGCAATCCCAAGGTCAAACATAAACCGAAACTTCTGATCGGTTCGCGCCTGGTCTTCATGGACGGCACGCCGGATATCCTGGTCTATCCGCGCGATCGGGAAGCTTACGGCCGGCTCTGCCAGTTGCTGACCCGCGGCAAGCGCGGCGACGACACCAACAAGATCGAAAAGGGCGAATGCCATCTCGTGCTCGCCGATCTCCTGGCATTCGCGCAAGGGCAGCTTGTGGTTTTGATGCTGCCGCATCGGTTCGAGACGGCCAAAGCGCTTTCGGTTCTGGATCGGTTAAAACACGGCGAAGCCGACGGCGTCTGGCTTGCAGCGAGCCTGTTGTATCGCGGCGATGACAAACGTCGTCTGGCGCGGCTGCATGGCCTCGCCAGCAAAGCCCGCGTGCCGCTGCTGGCGACCAACGAGGTGCTGTATCACCATCCCGTGCGCCGTCCGCTGCAGGATGTGCTGACCTGCATTCGCGAGAAGACCGATATCGATGCCATCGGCAAGCGCCTTGAGGCCAATGCCGAACGCTATCTCAAGCCCGCGGCCGAGATGGCGCGGTTGTTTCGCGATGTGCCGGAGGCGATCGCGGAAACCATGCGGTTTGCCGATCGCATCCATTTTTCGCTGGATCAGCTCAAGTATCAATACCCCGACGAGCCGGTGCCGCCGGGCAAGACCGCGCAGCGTCATCTGGAAGATCTGACCTGGGCGGGTGCACACAGAAAATTCCCGATCCGGATTTCACCCAGGACCAAAAAAGTTCTGCATAAGGAGCTGCGCCTGATCCGGAAACTGAAATACGCGCATTATTTCCTCACCGTGCACGACATCGTTTGTTACGCGCGCAGCCAGGACATCCTCTGCCAGGGCCGGGGATCGGCGGCGAATTCGGCCGTGTGCTACGTGCTCGGCGTGACCTCGGTCGATCCGACCAAGGTCGATCTGTTGTTTGAGCGTTTCATTTCCAAGGAGCGGCTGGAGCCACCCGACATCGACGTCGACTTCGAGCATTCGCGACGCGAGGAGGTGATGCAATATGTCTATCGCCGTTACGGCCGTCATCGCGCTGCTGTTATCGCCACCGTCATCCATTACCGGCCGCGCAGCGCGATCCGCGACGTCGGCAAGGCGCTGGGTCTGACGGAAGACGTTACCGCTCTGCTGGCCGATACGGTGTGGGGAAGCTGGGGCGATGGTCTCGACGAGAAACAGGTCCGGCAGGCGGGCCTCGACCCGCAAAATCCCATGATCCATCGCGCGGTGGCGCTGGCGTCCGAACTGATCGAATTTCCACGCCATCTGTCGCAGCATGTCGGCGGTTATGTGCTGACGCAGGACCGGCTCGATACCTATGTGCCGATCGGCAATGCCGCGATGGACGACCGCACCTTCATCGAATGGGACAAGGACGATGTCGACGCCCTGAACATGATGAAGGTCGATGTGCTGGCGCTGGGGATGCTGACCTGCATCCGCAAATGTTTCGACCTGATTTCAGACCATAAGGGCGAGCGCTACGAACTCGCCGACATCAAGTCAAAGGACGATGACGAAGTTTATCAAATGTTGCAGAGGGGTGAATCGCTCGGCGTATTCCAGGTCGAAAGCCGCGCGCAGATGAATATGCTGCCGCGCCTGAAACCACGGACGTTTTACGATCTCGTCATCGAAGTCGCCATTGTCCGGCCGGGCCCGATCCAGGGCGACATGGTTCATCCCTATTTGAAACGCCGCAAGATGAAGCCGGAGGATATCCAGTATCCCTACCCGAAGGGCGGCAACAAGGACGAACTCAAGAATGTTCTGCACAAGACCCTCGGCGTGCCGCTGTTCCAGGAACAGGCGATGCGGATCGCGATCGAGGCCGCGGAATTTACCCCGGAAGAAGCCAACGGGCTGCGCCGCGCCATGGCGACGTTCCGCAATCTCGGCACCATCGGCAAGTTCGAATCCAAGATGGTCGGCAACATGATCCGGCGCGGCTATGATCGTGAATTCGCCGAAAACTGTTTCAACCAGATCAAGGGATTCGGCAGCTATGGTTTTCCGGAAAGCCATGCCGCGAGCTTTGCGCAACTGGTCTATGTCTCGTCGTGGCTGAAGCATTTTCACCCCGATGCGTTCTGCTGCGGGTTATTGAATTCGCAGCCGATGGGTTTCTATGCGCCGGCGCAGATCGTCAGCGATGCGCGCAAGAACGGCGTCGAGGTGCGCGAGATCGATGTCTCGTTCAGCCATGCGCAGAACACGCTGGAGGAGCGAAGCGGGCCGTATCACGCGCTACGGCTCGGCTTTCGCCAGATCGACGGATTCGCATGGACCGATCCGGATGAAGAGCGGTTGAAGCGGCTTCAAGCGTCATTCCCTGGAACGAAAGCCGACGACTGGGCCGAACGCATCGTCGCCGCACGGCAGCGTCGCCGGTTCACCTCGCTGGAGGATTTTGCTCGCGATACCGGATTGCCAAAACGCGCGCTGATCCTCTTGGCAGATGCCGATGCGTTTCGCTCCCTGGGACTCGATCGCCGCGCCGCATTGTGGGCGGTACGGCGGTTGCCGGATGATATTCCGCTGCCGTTGTTCGAAGTCGCCGCCGCGCGCGAACAGCCCGACGAGCATGCGCGGCCGTTGCCGCTGATGCCGCTGCCGGAACAGGTGGTGGCCGATTATCAGACCATCCGGCTATCGCTGAAGGGACATCCGATGGAATTTCTGCGGCCGATGTTCACCAGGGAACGTGTCGTCGCCTGCGAGGCGGTCTGCCATGCCAATGACAAACAACGCGTGAGTTGCGCCGGCGTCGTGCTGGTGCGGCAGCGTCCGGGCAGTGCCCATGGCGTGGTGTTCATGACGCTGGAGGACGAAACCGGCATCGCCAATATCGTGGTGTGGCCGAAAGTGATGGCGCGGTTTCGAAAAGAGGTGATGGGCGCACGGCTCATCCTGGTCGAGGGTTATATCCAGAGCAGTCCGGAAGAAGTGACGCACCTGGTCGCCGAACGATTGTCCGATCGCTCCCGCGATCTGACCGGTCTTGCCAACGATGCGCTCGCCCGCAAGCACGTGCTGCCCTACGGCACGCCGCTCAATGACGACCGGCGCGATCACCCCGACAATCCGGCGCAGAAAATCCGCCACCCGCGCAATGTCCGGATCCTGCCGCCTTCTCGGGACTTTCATTAGGGCGAGGCAGCCATAAAACGAGAGGCGTTGGCGAACGTCCGTGGTCTTTTCTGGACTGGAGCCACAAAGAGTTGAGCGCCCATCCCGGTAAACTTTACATCGCAGATTCGTGACCGGCCCGTGATCCAAATTTGCTCCCTGTGAAAGCAGCTCACTACAGGGTGATGAAGTTGTGCGTTCCACGCTCAACATTCAAAACCAAGAAACGAGGAAATATCATGCGACGACTTGTTATTTCGGCCGCTGCTGCGGCTGCTCTCTTCATCACCGGTACTGCCATGGCTGCGCAGCACCACCACAACCAGCGCCACATCGCCAACGCTCCCGCTGTCGAGGGTTCTGTTCCCGCCGACACCCTCGGTGCTCACGAATTGCACATGAAGAACCTGCGCGATTCGGGCTACAATCCTTCCGCCGACAGTCCGGCAAACTGATTCCGACGCACCAAAGAAAACGACATTGGGCTGGTCGGCTTCGGCCAGCCCATAGATCGTTGCGAATATTCAGTATGAACTCACGGACTTTGAACAAGTCGCGTGGCATCCCCCGTCTTGACGATCGGCGCGTCCTGAACGGTAACGTTGGTCTTCCAGACAACGGCGAAGCTATTCCGGTGCGGCGCCGACCGGCGGGCCGCCGGGTGGCCGGTGCAGGAACGTGATCGATGCAAACGCGCCGAGCCACGACCCCAGGGCCGCGAAACCGACGTAGATCCAGTTTTCGGTGTAACTGATCACGGCGTAGGACGAGAGCAGGTACCATACGCTGCTCCATGTCGCTGCAGGGACGCGCTTGCGCGCCACCACCGCAGAAGTAAACATCACATAGACCGCGTCCGTTGCGGCCGTTGCCAGCAAAACGCCTCCGGCAGTCAAGGGGTCGATGGCAGCCATTGTATCTCCTTCCGTGGTAAGGCAGAGCTTTGAACGTTTAGGGAAGAGGGACCGTCATGCAAAGCCCCCGCGAAATTCTTGGCGATCTCTGGACGCTGGCCGGCGGCGAACCTTCCGCGCTTGACACCGTCAAGCTGACCGGCGACGAGCCGCAACTGCCGTCCTCGTTTCGCCTCGCCGCCGCGGCGCAAGCCAGCATCGCCGCGGCCGGATTGGCCGCCGCACAAATCTGGAAATTGCGCAGCGGGCAAAGCCAGGACGTCGCGGTCGACATGCGCCATGCGGTGGTCGAATGCCGCAGCGAGCGTTATTTGCGCGTCGACGGCAAGCCGCCGGGCCCGGCCTGGGACGTCATCGCCGGGATCTACAAGACCCGCGATCGGCGCTTCGTGCGATTGCATACCAATTTTCGGCATCACCGCGACGCCGTCTGCAAAGTCCTGAACTGCAAGCCGGAGCGCGACGACGTTCAGGCCGCCTTGATGCAGTGGGATGGCGAGGCATTCGAGACCGCGGCCTATGCCGCCGGAGGCGTGGTCGCGATGATGCGCTCGCACCAGGAATGGTCGGCGCTGCCGCACGCCGAGGCGCTGGCTGCGCTGCCGCCGATCTCGATCGAAAAAATCGGCGAGGCTGCCCCAAAACCCTGGCCGGCGGGCGAATCGTCCGCTGGCCGGGGTGCGCGTGCTCGATCTGTCGCGGGTGATCGCCGGCCCCGTCGCGGGGCGGACGCTGGCCGTGCACGGCGGCGACGTCCTGTTGATCTCGGGTCCTGATCTGCCCGATATCCCGTGGCTCACCATCGATACCGGCCGCGGCAAGCTCTCAAGCTTTGTCGAACTCAGCACCGAGCAGGGGCGCGAATGCTTGCGCGATCTCGTCGCCGGCGCGGATATTTTCTCGCAAGGCTATCGTCCGCGCGCCATCGCGGCACTCGGCTTCTCGCCGGAGCAGGCCGCAAAGATCAGTCCCGGCATCGTCTACGTCTCGCTGTCGGCCTATGGCCATGCCGGGCCATGGGCGGACCGCCGCGGTTTCGACTCGCTGGTGCAGACCACGACCGGTTTCAACCACGCCGAAGGAGAGGCCGCCGGCGTCGACGGGCCGAAGGAATTGCCGGCGCAAATGCTCGATCACGCCACCGGATATTTGATGGCGTTCGGCGCGATGATGGCGAAGGCGCGTCAGTCGCGCGAAGGCGGCAGCTGGCTCGTCCGGGTGTCGCTGGCGCAGACCGGGCGGTGGCTGTGGAATCTCGGCCGCGTCGCCGATGGCTTCAAGACCGAGGATTTGAAGGGCGAAACGGTGCAGTCATTCATCGAGGATCTCCCCTCGGGCTTCGGTCCGCTGCGCTCCGTCAGCCATTCGGCCCGGCTGTCGCAAACGCCGGCCGTCTGGGCGCGCCCGGCGATGCCGCTCGGCAGCCACCCGCCGCAATGGCCGACGCGCGGTTAGGGATCGGCCCTGCCTGTCAAAATATTAATTTTAAACATTTGCCCCATAGGCATTTTTAGGTTGTTTGAAACATCAATTGGGCACTATTACCGCGCCGATGAGGCAATCGCGCCGGAATCATCGCCGATTTGACCAGGCCCATGCTGTCGGAATTTACCAAGCAATTGCAGATGCTTAACCGGAAACAGCTGGCGGTTGGCGTGGCCGCGCTGGTTGTCGCCGGGGCAGCTTTGTTTGGGTTCATGCATTTTGGCCGGGCGCCGCAAGGCAATTCCGACGTGTCGAGCCAGTCCCGCAAAGGACTGCAACGCTATACCCCGACCCCGGCCGAATGGACCAGCCTGACCACCGAGCCTGCGGTCGAACACGTGTTCCGCGCCGAGCATGTCACCGAAGGCAAGATCGCGGTCGATGAGGATCGCTCGACGCCGGTGTTCTCGCCCTATGCCGGCCGGGTCACCAAGCTCCTGGCGCGGCCGGGCGACACCGTCACGCAGGGACAGCCGCTGTTCGTGATCGAGGCCGCCGATACCGTGCAGGCGCAGAACGATTTCGTCACCGCCCTGACCGGTTTGAACAAGGCCCAATCGGCGCTCGATCTTGCGCAGTTGCAGGACAAGCGCGCCAAGGATTTGTTCGAGGGCAGGGCGGTACCGCTGAAGGATTATCAGCAGACCCAGGCCACCCTGATCCAGGCGCAGAACGATCTGCGCTCGTCGCAAACCGCACTCGAGGCGGCGCGCAACCGGCTTCGCATTCTCGGCCTGAGCGATGAAGCGATCACGTTGTTTCAGGAGAAAGGCCGCATCAATCCGGAGACCACGATCTTTGCGCCGATCTCCGGCACCGTGGTCCAGCGCAAGGTCGGCCCCGGGCAATATGTCAACGCCGGCGCCAGCGATCCGGTATTCGTGATCGGCGATCTCTCAACCGTCTGGCTGATCGCCTTTGTTCGCGAGACCGACGCGTCGGCGGTATCGGTGGGGCAGGAAATCTCCTTCAACGTGCTGGCATTGCCCGGCCGCGATCTCAGGGTTCGCATCGGTTACGTTTCGGCTGCGATCGATCCAGCGACACGCCGGCTGCTGGTTCGCGCCACCGTTGATAACAAGGACGGCCTGCTGAAGCCGGAAATGTTCGCCAATGTCACGATCTATTCCGCCGACGATCATCCGGCGGTCGGCGTGCCGAAGCAGGCGCTGATCTACGAGGGCGATCAGGTCCGGGTCTGGGTCGCGCATGACGACAAGTCGATCGAACTGCGCCAGATCAAGACCGGCCTCACCAATGGCAATCTCGTCGAGGTGCGTGGCGACCTGAAAGCCGGCGAGCAGATCGTCACCAAGGGCAGCCTGTTCATCGATCGCGCCGCATCCGGCACCTAGTCCAGCCTGTTTGAGTTCAGCCTTTTGAAAGCCCCGATCTGAATGGATCGCCTCGTCGCCATCGCCGTCAGCCGCCGCTATTTGATGGTGGGCCTGTTAGTCGTCGTGATGATCGGCGGCCTGATCGCGTTCAAGCAGCTCAATATCGAAGCCTATCCCGATCCGACACCGCCGATGGTCGACATCGTGACGCAGAGTCCGGGATTGTCGTCCGAGGAAATCGAACGCTACATCACCATTCCGATCGAGACCCAGGTCTCGGGCATCAAGAACCTCAACACGATTCGCACCATCTCGCTGTACGGATTGTCGGACGTGAAGCTGCAGTTCTCGTTCGATTACACCTATGACGAGGCGCTGCAGCAGGTGCTGAACCGGCTGTCGCAAATGGCGCCGTTGCCCGGCAACGTGCAGCCCGGAATTTCGCCGCTCAGCGCCATCGGTGAAATCTATCGCTACCGCCTGGTCGGACCGCCGAACTACAGCGTACTCGACCTGAAGACCCTGCAGGACTGGGTCCTGCAGCGCCGCTTTCGCGCCGTGCCCGGCGTGATCGACGTCACCGGCTGGGGCGGCAAGACCAAGACCTACGAGCTGCAGGTCGATTTCAACAAGCTGATCGCCAACAGCCTGACGCTGCCGCAATTGCTGCAGGCCGTCGGCAATTCCAACATCAATGTCGGCGGCAATACCGTCAATATCGGCACGCAATCGGCGGTGGTGCGCGGTGTCGGCCTGATCCGTTCGATCGACGACCTCGCCAACACCATGGTCTCGCAGAGCGGCGGCAATCCGGTGCTGGTCAAGGACGTCGCGACCGTGACCGTCGGCGAGAAGCCGCGGCTTGGCATCGCCGGCCTCGACCAGGATAACGACATCGTGGAGGGCATCGTGCTGATGCGCCGCGGCGAGCAAAGCTCGCCGACAATCCGCCGCGTCGAAGAGCTGGTATCCTCGATCAACAATTCCACCATTCTGCCGCCCGGAGTGAGGATTGAACGGATCTATGACCGCAAGGATCTGATCGACATCACCACCGCGACCGTGCTGCACAACATGGTGGTCGGCATTCTCCTGATCGTGCTGCTGCAGTGGATTTTCCTCGGCGATCTCAGGAGCGCGCTGATCGTCGGCGCCACGATTCCGTTCGCGCTGTTTTTCGCCGTCATCATCCTGGTGCTGCGCGGTGAATCCGCCAACCTGTTGTCGGTCGGCGCCATCGACTTCGGATTGATCGTCGACGCCACCGTGATCATGGTGGAAGCGATCTTCCGGCGGCTGTCGCAAACCACCGCCCTTTCGGAAGCCGAACAAAGCCATATCTCAACCGAGACCACGATGGCCATGAAGGGCCATGCCATCCTCAGCGCCGCCGCCGACGTGTCGCGATCGATCTTCTTTGCCGCCGCCATCATCATCGCGGCGTTCCTGCCGCTGTTCACGCTGAGCGGCGTCGAAGGCAATATCTTCGGGCCGATGGCGCGGACCTACGCCTACGCGCTGGCCGGCGGCCTGCTGGCGACCTTCACGATTACGCCGGCACTAAGTGCGATCATCCTGCCGTCGCACATTCACGAGACCGACACCCGCATCGTGGCGTTGCTGCACCGGCTGTATGCCCCGGTGCTGGCCTGGGCGATCGACAACCGGAGACTGGTGATGGCCGGCGCCGCCGGGCTGGTCGTCATGACCATTGTCGGCACGCGCCTGCTCGGTCTCGAGTTCCTGCCCAAGCTCGAGGAAGGCAATCTGTGGATTCGCGCGACCCTGCCGCCGACCATTTCGCTCGAGGAAGGCAACGCCTATGTCAACGAGATGCGCAAGACCATTCGCAGCTTCCCCGAGGTCGAAGCGGTGGTGTCGCAGCATGGCCGTCCCGACGACGGCACCGACGCCGCCGGATTTTTCAATGCCGAATTCTTTGCGCCGCTAAAACCGGCCGGCGAATGGCCCGGTACCCACGACAAGGAAGAACTGACCGGGCAAATGCTGTCCAGGCTGCAGGACAAGTTCCCCGGCGTCGAGTTCAATTTCTCCCAGTACCTCCAGGACAACGTTTCCGAAGCCGTATCGGGCGTGAAGGGCGAGAACTCGATCAAGCTGTATGGCAACGACCTGCAGGCGCTCACCGACACCGCCAACAAGATCAAGTCTGTTCTTTCCACCGTGCAGGGCGTCACCGACCTGGCGGTGTTCACCTCACTTGGCCAGCCCACCATCCAGATCGACATCGATCGCGCCAAGGCGGCCCGGTACGGACTGGCGCCGGGAGACATCAACGCCACCATCAGGGTGGCGATCGGCGGCGACACCGCCGGCGATCTCTATGAGCCCGGCAGCGATCGGCATTTTCCGATCATCGTTCGCCTTGCGCCGGAGTATCGCAAGAGCGCCGAGGCGATCCAGAACTTGCGGATCGGCGCCGCGGGACCGAACGGGACCATCACGCAGATCCCCTTGAGCGAAGTCGCCTCGATCAAGCTGGTCTCCGGCGCCGCCTACATCTACCGCGAACAGCAGGAGCGTTATCTGCCGATCAAGTTCTCGGTGCGCGAACGCGACCTCGGTGGCGCGGTCAGGGAAGCCCAGGCCAAGGTGGCCGCGCAGGTCAAGTTGCCGCCGGGGTCGCGGGTCGAATGGGTCGGCGAGTTCGGCAACCTGCAGGACGCCATCAAGCGGTTGTCGATCGTGGTGCCGATCAGCCTGACGCTGATCGCGGTGCTGCTGTGGTTCAATTTCGGTTCGATGGCGGACACGCTATTGGCAATGAGCGTGATCCCGATGGCGATCTTCGGCGGCGTGCTCGGCCTTTTGATCACGGGGATTCCCTTCAGCGTGTCGGCGGCGATCGGGTTCATCGCGCTGTTCGGCATTGCGGTGATGGACGGCATCATCATCCTGTCGCAGTTCAATCAACTGATCGACGAAGGATTCGACCGGATGAGGGCCGTGATCCGCACCGGCGAATTGCAGCTTCGTCCGGTGCTGATGACCTGCGTGGTCGCCGGCGTGGGACTGCTGCCGGCGGCGTTGTCGACGGGCATCGGATCGCAGGTGCAGAAGCCGCTCGCGGTGGTCGTGGTCACCGGCATGATGCTGGCGCCGCTGGTCATTCTCGTGACCTTGCCGGTATTGATCTCCTTCTTCTCGCGACGGCCGCGATAACGACTGCGGCCAAGGGCTCCATGCGAACCGAACTTCCGGACGAGGGTAACGAACTCGCGAGAAGAGTTACTGTCCCGATGGCGTGCGCAGGCCCTGCCAGGCGTCACGCACCTGGTGGTAGTGCACTTCAGGCATATAGTCCGGGGTGTTGAGCGCCAGCGTCTTGACGTCGAGTTTTCCGATGGCGCTGAGCAGGGTGTAGGACGCGATCACGCGGTCGCGCTGCGCGCCGATCAGGCGTGCCTTCGCCGAAATGAGATCCGCTTGCGAGTTCAGCACATCGACCGTGGTGCGCTGGCCGCCCTGCGCTTCCTTGCGTACGCCCTCAAGCGCCACAGTTGCGGCACGCACCTCGGACTCCGATGCCGACACCGCGATCTTGGCGCCTTCGTTGGCGACCCACGCGCCGACCGAGGCAGTACGCGCCTGATTGCGGACCTGGTCGAGCACGAGACGGCTTTGCGCCTCCACTTCCTTGGCTTGCCGGGTCTGCGATGCCGCGGTGCCGCCATCATAGATCGGCGCCGTCATCTGGCCGAGGATCGAGGCTTGATCGGTCCGGAACGTGGAGAGCGTGGAATCCGAATCCACGCTGTGGCTGGCATTGCCCTGCAGCGTGATGGTGGGCAGCAGGCTGCCTTCCGCGACACGGATGGTGGTGGAGGCGACGTCGACGTCGAAGCCTGCGGCGGTCACTGCCGGGTTTCCCTTGAGAGCAAACTCGATGGCGTCGTCACGGCTGCGCGGCAGGTACCGGTCCACAACTTCGGCAGCCCGCAATTGTCCCGGCGGGTTGCCGATGACCTGGGTATAGGTGGCCTGGCTGACGGCGAGGTTGACTTCGGCGGTGTTGAGGTCGGACAGGCCACGGCTGAGGCGTGCCTCGGCCTGCGAGGTGTCGGTCGGCGTTACGTCGCCCGCCTTCAGCCGCCGTTGGGTGATGGCGAGGGTTTCCCGCAGGAAGGCGACGTTGGAGCGCTGCGCTTCGACCAGCGACTGGTTGGCCAGCACGTTGGTGTAAGCGGTGACGGCGTCAAGCAGCACGCCCTGGCCGACGTTACGCAGGGCTTCGGCACCCGATTTTACCTGAAGCTCCGCCACACGGACGCTGTTGGCGGTCTTGAAGCCGTTGAACAGGATTTGCGTCACCGTGACCCCGATGGTCCAGGGTTTCAGGGTCGCGCCCTGGACCGTGTTGTCCGGCAACAGGTTGCGCACCGCCTGCAATCCGCCGCTCAAACTCGCAATGATCTGAGGCCGGTAGCCCGCCAGGGCCTGCGGCACATTCTCGTCGGTGGCGCGCTGTCGCGCCCGTTCGGCATTGAGTTGCGGGTTGGACTGATAGGCCTTGACCAGTGCTTCCGGGAGGCTTTCCGCCTGCGCCGCGGCGGCAATAAAACCGAGGCAAGTGGCTACGCCAAGGTTCATGCCCGATCGAAGCACGCGCCTTCCCACGTGGCCAATTCTATCGGCACGCCCTGCCATATGATCCCGTAGCAAACCCGGGCATCCGCCCCCGCCGACGCCTTCGACACATCTACCTGTTTAGAGGGCGGCGCGGCCACAGGCAAACCATCCGGAGCAATACCCCCCAGCCATTCGGGGGCGCGCTGTTGCCTGTCCGTCACAGACGCGGACATTCGGCAAATGCGCTATAGCTTGCGGCCGTCACGCTCGATTCCGGGCTGGCAGTTCCGGCGGCGTCAGGCAGATTTTTCATGCCCAAAATGTTTTCCGACCCAGAGGCGATTGCGGAAGACATCATCCGCGATGTCGGAACCAATCTGGTGGTTGGGTTGCCGCTCGGGCTCGGCAAGGCCAACCACATCGTCAACGCGCTTTATGCGCGAGCGGTGGTCGACCGCTCGATCAATCTCACGTTCTTTTCCGCGCTGACGCTGGAAAAGCCGAGGCCGTCCAATCTGCTCGAGCGGCGTTTCATATCGCCGGTGATCGATCGCCTGTTCGGCGGCTATCCTGATCTGGCCTATGCCGACGCGCTGCATGCGAGCGCGCTGCCACCGAATGTCCAGGTGGTCGAGTTTTTCTTTCTGGCCGGAAGCTGGCTGCACGTGCCGTTCGCACAGCAGCACTACATCTCAGCCAATTATACCCATGCCGCGTCCTGTCTGCTGGCGCGTGGGCTCAATGTCGTCACCCAGTTAGTGGCAAAGCGCATCGTCGATGGCGTCGCGCGCTACAGCCTGAGCTGCAATACCGACACCACACTGGACGTCTTGCGTGCCCGCGCGGAAGGGCGCGCCTCGTTCAAGCTGGTGGCCCAGGTCAATTCCGAACTGCCGTTCATGCCGGGGACGGGCGATCTCTCGGCGGACGAATTCAGCGCCGTGCTCGATAGTCCCGAGACGGATTTTCCGTTGTTCGCGCCGCCGTCCGAACCGATCACCGACACCAAATATGCCATCGGCCTGCATGCCGCGGGCTTGGTGCGTGACGGCGGCACGCTGCAGATCGGCATCGGCCAGGTCGCCGACGCATTGGCG
Organism: uncultured Alphaproteobacteria bacterium; assembly: GCA_963774685.1. Classification (GTDB taxonomy): domain Bacteria; phylum Pseudomonadota; class Alphaproteobacteria; order Rhizobiales; family Xanthobacteraceae; genus Bradyrhizobium. Next base: position 651,388 of record CAVZFU010000002.1, read on the forward strand.
CAAGGGTTGATTATCCGCCACCGCGATAATTCGCAGTTTCACCAGATCATGCAGCGGCTGGCGCCCGCGGTGCCGGTCGCCGCAAAGGAAACCGGGCCGTTCGACAAGGGCCTCTACGGCGTCAGCGAAATGCTGTTCGAGGCGTTTATCGGACTGATCGAGGCCGGCGTTCTCAAGCGCGAGGTTGACGGCGTGCTGCTGCACGGCGCGTTTTTTCTCGGACCCAAATCGTTCTATCGCGCGCTGCGCGAGATGACGCCGCAACAGCTTGCCCGCATCCAGATGATGCCGGTGTCGTTCACCAACCAGCTCTATGGCGGCGAGGAAATAAAACGCCGCGCCCGCGTCGATGCCCGCTTCGTCAATAACGCCATGATGGCGACGCTGATGGGAGCGGTGATTTCCGATGGCCTCGAAAACGGCCAGGTGGTGAGCGGTGTCGGCGGCCAGTACAATTTCGTGGCGCAGGCGTTCGAGCTTGAAGGCGGCCGCTCGATCCTTACGGTGGAAGCGGCGCGGCAGCAGAAATCAGGCAGCATTTCCAATATCCGCTGGAACTACGGCCATGAAACCATTCCACGGCACCTGCGCGATATCATCATCACCGAATACGGGGTCGCCGATCTCAGGGGAAAGTCCGACGCCGACGTGATCGCCTCGATGCTGCAGGTCTCGGATTCGCGCTTTCAGAACGACCTGATGCGCCAGGCCAAGGACGCCGGCAAGCTGCCGAAGAATTATGAAATTCCTGCCGCGCATCGCGAGAATTTTTCCGACCGCATCAGCGCGGCATTGAAGCCGGCGCGGGAGGCGGGCCTGCTGCCGTCATTCCCGTTCGGCACCGACTTCACCGAAACCGAGCAGCGGCTGATCCCGGCCTTGCAATTGTTGCAGGACGCGCAACGCACGCCGCTGCATCTGCCGGGCTTGTTGTGGCAGGGGTTCACCCATCAGCCTGACGCCGCCGACCAGGAATGCCTGGCGCGGCTCGGGCTCGACCGGCCGATGAATTTGGCCGAACGCGCCTACCGCGCGCTGGTCACTGCCACGCTGGTGAGGAGCAAAGCGGGGTAAGGTTTTGCCGCACGCGACCTACCGGTTCTTGTTCGCCGGCTTTCGCTTCTCGATGAACGCCGCCATGCCTTCGGAGCGATCTTCCAGCGCAAACGTCGAGTGAAACAGGTCGCGCTCGACGTTGAGACCCTCGGACAGTGGTGTCTCGAAAGCGCGGTTGATCGCGCTCTTGGCCATCGCGGCCGCCGGGCGCGACATCGAGGCGATTTTTTCCGCGATCGCCAGCGCTTCTTCCATCAGTTTATCGGCGGCCACGATGCGGCTGACGAGACCCGAACGCTCTGCTTCGGCGGCGTCCATCATCCGTCCGGTGAGACACAGATCCATCGCCTTGGATTTGCCGACGGCGCGCGTCAGGCGCTGGGTGCCGCCGATGCCGGGAATGGTGCCGAGCGTAATCTCGGGCTGGCCGAACCTGGCAGTGTCGGCGGCGATGATGATGTCGCACATCATCGCGAGTTCACAGCCGCCGCCGAGCGCGTAGCCGCTGACGGCGGCGATGGTCGGCTTGCGGCAATTGGCGACGCGGTTGCCGCCGATCGCGATGAAATCGTGGGAAAACATGTCGATGAAACTTTTCGGCTGCATTTCCTTGATGTCGGCGCCCGCGGCGAACGCCTTTTCGCTGCCGGTCACCAGGATGCACCCGATCTTGTCGTCGGCTTCGAGATCATCGACCGCGGCCGCGATTTCCCTGAACACGCCAAACGACAGCGCATTGAGCATCTTCGGACGGTTCAGCGTGATGATGCCGACCGCGCCTTTGCTTTCGACAATGATGTGTTCGAACGTGCTCATGATCCATCCCGCGCCAGATTTCCGCGGGCAATGTGCCCGCAGGCGGGATGAGCTTCAAGTGGGCGCGAAGACCTAGGCCATGAACATCCGCGCGGCCGAGGCCATCGTCAGCATGACGCCAAAGGCCATAAAGATCTTCCCGATCAACGAGGTTTTGTCCCAGACAGAGTTATCGTCGCCGCTCGCCATCACGGGAGGGGGAGGAGGAGCGTCGGCCGAGGCGATCGCCAAAGGCGGCACTGGCGGCGGGCTCTCGTGCAGCGCGCGATCGAGATCGTTGAGTTGATCTGCGGACACGACCTGGGTGCCGGTGACAACTAGCGCGTCGACCGGGGTGCCCGGCGCGGCCTGCAGAATGGTGTTTGCCCAGGTCGTCGTCGCCTTGGCGGCGCTGGTCGGCGCGTCCGCGGAGGCCAATTGTGCGTTGGCGTTGGCCACCGACGGCGGAAGCGCGGATGCCTCGCCATCCTCAGCGGCATCGGCTTGCTTGGGACGCGGGTATTTCAACGCCATTTTGCCGGATTTGCGATACGCGACTTTCTTCCAGTGATGCGACACCTGTTTGCTGTATTTGGCGTGGGCAACCGGTGCCGCCTTGCTGCCGGCGGTCGTCGCTGCCTGAGAAGGTCCTGCAAAACACACCCACAGTCCTGTCGCCAGTACCAATGCCGAGCGCCCGCTGGCTTTGATCCTCATTTGGCAATCTCCCCATTTGCCAGTCCCCAAAAGCGAAAGGAGCCTGCGCGGCGTGTCGACAGCGCGGCGGAAAAAGGGAATCTTCGGACGAGTCCGGGCGAAAACAGGGCAGCAGCATTTTGCCGATGCGCATTCCGGAACGCGGGAAATCGTTGCAATCAACGCTGCGGGTGCGGCCCGGACCGAACGATGTTATGACCTTGAACGTGCGTCATTCGTGGTTGGCGATTCCAATGCGGGATCCGAACATCCCTGGTCGCCCGAGACGTCGATCACGACTTCGTGATCGGAGCCTGCGGGCGTAACAAATTGAAAGATCGACCGAATTGCATAGTGGGAGCGCGCGTGCCCGAACGTGAAGATGAATGGACCGGCCTGATGCGGTCGGCCATTTCAGGGGACAGTGTGGCGTATCATCGTCTTCTCAAGGCCGTCACGCCGGTATTGAGGGCCGCGGCGCGTCGGGGCCTTGCGCGGGCGGGACAACCGGTCGATCAATCCGAGGACATCGTGCAGGACATTTTGTTGGCGGTGCATCTGAAACGGCATACCTGGGACGTCAACGCGCCGTTCGCACCCTGGCTGTTTGCGATCGCCCGCAACAAGCTGATCGATTCGCTGCGTCGCCGCGGCCGGCGGGTCTTCGTCAACATCGACGATTTCGCCGAGACGATCCCGAGCGAGCCCGCAGCCGAGACCGCCCCGGCGGCCGAAGTCGCGGCCCAGCTTCAATCCCTGCCGGCGCGCCAGCGCGATGTCCTGCAGTCGATCGCAGTCGACAGTGCCTCGATCAAGGACACGGCGGCGAAATTTGCCATGAGCGAGGGCGCGGTGCGCGTGGCGCTGCATCGCGGGCTTGCCAGTCTCACGGCCAAACTGCGGGAACAATGAGAATGGAAACCGATCAGCTCATTCGAACCCTGGCGGCCGACAACGCGCATCAATCGCAACCGGTCGGATTCGTGCTGGCGCTGTCGCTGCTTGCGGGCGTGCCGGTGTCGATGGCGATGTTCTTCGCCGGCCTGGGCATGCGGCCGGACGTCATGACCGCGATGCATAATCCGTTCTTCGACCTGAAATTTGTGGTGACGCTGTCGCTGGCGATCTCGGCCATCGCAGTCGGTCTGCATCTGTCGCGGCCGGAGGCCTCGCTGAAGGGCTGGGGGTGGCTGCTGCTGATCCCGGCAGGCCTCCTCGCATTGGGAATCGGCAGCGAGATGATGATGCCGCAGCGGTTGCCGATGATGACGCGGTTGATCGGCAGCAATTCGCGGGTGTGCATGACCGCGATCCCGCTGCTGTCGCTGCCGTTGCTGGGGGCCGCGCTGATCGGCCTGCGTCACGGCGCGCCGGCGCGGCCCGCGGTCGCCGGTGCGGTCGCTGGATTATTGTCGGCGGGACTGGCCGCGACGCTCTACGCTTCGCACTGCACCGACGATTCACCGCTGTTCGTGGCAACCTGGTACACGATTGCGACGGCACTCGTCACCGCCGTCGGCGCGCTGGCGGGATCGAGGATGCTGCGGTTTTAGCGTGGACGCCAGGCTGGTATTCCTACGCCGCTGGAGCCGCCGTCTGCTGCATGCGGTGGAAGCGCAGCACCTGCTGGGCGGTCGAGGGCCGCAGCCGTTCGTAGGTAGCCTTGCAGGCCTGGAGATCGGCCCGGCCCATACCAGAGAGATCGTCGCGCATGTTGATGATCGCCTTGACGGTCGACCATGACATGCCCGAAACCTTGGCCAGGATCATGACGCCCTCGGCGCGGGTTTCAACCATCATGTTCTCCGCGACCGACACCGGCACGCTGGCAAGAGCCGCGATCGCCGCGTTGGCCTCATCGAATTTTCCGGCATCGGCAAACGCCGCCACCTGATGCTCGTCGAGCCTGCCGTCTTCGTACAGGGATTTGACCAGCGCGTGGGCGATCATGGTTTCCCGGGTGATGGCCGAAGGCGCCGATCGCGCGCGCCGGGTCGCCTCCCGCACCGCCGATGACACGTCCCCCACCAGCGGCGGATTGGCAGCCTCGAGCCGCATCCGCACCGTTTCCGACGCCTTTGCGAGCAGCTTGAGATAGAGATGGCGGGGAATGGTCGGACGAAGGCCGATGCAGGTTGCAAGATTGTCGTCCCCCTCGGCGCGATCGACCAACCGGGTAAAGCCGCGCTCGGAGAATTCCGCGCCGGGATTGTTGACGGTGCTCTGGATCACCTCGTCGTTGCCGCGCAATACCAGCACGTCGGTCACCGCACCGCTCAGCACCCTTCGGGTCGAGATCGCCATCAAGTGCGCCTGGCTCTTGTTGCGTGCCGTCTCGATCAGCGCGTCATCGTCGAGCCGTTCCGATTTGGACAATACGGGAGCCGCGATCTCGATGAGGTCGTCGAACGCCAGCGCCCGGATCGTGCGCGGCGGCGCGGTGTCGATCGAGGCCAGACGATTGGCGAGCAGCGCCTTGGCCGAGTTTTCGATCAGGTGCAACAGGCATTGGAACACGTCGTCGAACAGCCCGATCTGTTCGCTCGAATAATCCACGGCACCGTTGATGAAGAGATCGGTCACGCGCCGCAGGGTTTCGACCCGGCGCGCGACGGTGCCATGCGCGAGCGTGTTCTGCAATTCGTCAAGCAGGGTTTCGGAGGTGGCGGCGGACTTCGAACTCATGACTTCTATCCTGGAGCGTTCGGGTATGCGGATCGGCGACGTCTTCTGCGTCCCCGTAAAGCGGGTGTGATCGGATCAGGCACTGGCGATGCGGTTGCGCCCCCGTGCCTTGGCTGCGTAGAGCGCGCTGTCGGCGCGCGCGAGAAAGCTGTCCGGCGTCTCATTCGGGTTCAGCGTCGCGACGCCGGCGGAAATCGTCACCCGCATGCCGGGCGAGAACGCGCTCCAGTCGAGATCGGCAATGATGGCCCGAAGCCGGTCGAGGATGCGCGCCGCGCCATCGTGGGGAGTATCGGGAAGCACCAGCAGAAATTCCTCGCCGCCATAACGGCCGAACCTGTCGATATTGCGGATGTTCGCGAACACGGTGATGGCGAATGCGCGGAGCACTTCGTCGCCGGTCGGGTGACCGTAGGCATCGTTGATGCGCTTGAACCAGTCGAGATCGATCAGCGCGATCGAGCAGGGGGTCTTGCTGCGACAGGCGCGCGCCATCTCGTCATCCAGCATCCGCATGATGCAACGGCGGTTGAAAGAGCCAGTCAGCTCATCGAGTTCGGCGAGTTCCTCGATGCGCCTGTAGGCTTCGCTGAGTTCGATGCCGCGTCTGTACAACTTCTTTCGCAGCGAGTCGCCGTAAAGCCCGACGAACGCGCACTGCCCGATGGTGAGAATGAGACACGACGCTGCGGCAAGACGCTCGACGGGGTTGGCGACCGGCATGCCGATGGGAACCCGGGTCAGCAGGAATATCGAAGCTATTGCCAACGCGGTGAGGGTCCATGCGATCGTTGCCTGAAGCGGCGTCATCCGCAACGCGGCAACTCCGAAAATCAGGAACAGCACGTTTAGAAAAGCGTAGCCGATCTGGGGCGCAACCAGGAGAAATCCGAGTTGGATCGCGACATGGCCGGCGACCTGAAAGACCGTGAGGTAGTGATCGTCGAAACGATCATTGACCTGCATTTCCGACAGAAGGGCAAAGATGCCGATCAATGTAACGCCGGACAAAAAGAACACCGACGGGACCAGCAGCGCGATCGTGCCGGCATGTACGTAGATCAGCAGGGCGGCCGCGCCCAGCGCATAACTCAAGACCTGCGCTGCGAAGGTATGCCGGCGCGCCACATAGCGCGTCGACACGTCGGAAGACGGCCCGCCGGCGAGCGTGACGCTGCCGACAGGGCCCTTACCTTCAAACGATGAAGTTGCGCTGCTCATGTCCCGCCGTCACGGAATGCAATGGCGGAACATTAGGGAGAAAAGCCTTTAGGTTTGGTATCTTTCGCGGCCAAACTCTTCGGTCGAAGTCGCCTGCGCCCTTGTTTTGCAATGGAAATCGGCCGCATCGCGGTAGGGCGGCGCGGGCGGCCTCATTCGGAGGCAACGGGCGGTGACGGCGGACAATGCAAGGCTGTTTTGCGGATCAAGCCTTGATAAGGTCCGCGGAGGGGGACGGTGGGTCATGGCGAAATTTACAGTATCATGATACCATTCTTTCGACCTTATTCTTCCGCATGCCCTCGATGGTTAACCCGCCGCGGCTTTCTGTGCGGTACATCACAGAAGCAGGCGAGCTATTGCGACAATTTGAAGAATCTTGCCTTTCCAATCGAACCACCCGCCAGCCCAATCAGACCAACCTTGCGAGACGGCCATTGAGCGCGACACAGGCGGCCCCGGACGACGTCCTGATCGCCCGGATTGCTCAAGGCGACCGCCTCGCCATGCAGGTGCTGTATGGAAGGCACCATGTCAGGGTGTTTCGCTTCGGGCTTCGGCTCGTGCGCGATGAACAGGTCGCAGAAGATCTCATCAGCGAGGTTTTCCTCGATGTGTGGCGTCAGGCTGGCAAGTTCGAAGGCCGATCCGCCGTCTCCACCTGGCTGCTGGCCATTACGCGATTCAAGGCCCTGTCTGCGCTGCGCCGCAGGAGGGACGGCGAACTGGACGATGAGGCCGCCAATGCGATCGAGGACACATCCGACGATCCGGAAGTGGCGGTTCAGAAAAAGGATACCAGTGAGGCGTTGCGCAAGTGCCTGACGGCACTTTCGCCGGAACATCGGGAGATCGTCGATCTCGTCTACTACCATGAGAAATCCGTGGAAGAAGTGGCCGAAATCGTCGGGATTCCGGGAAACACGGTGAAGACGCGCTTGTTTTACGCGCGCAAGAAACTGGCCGAACTGCTGCAGGCAGCCGGCGTGGAGCGAGGCTGGCCATGATGGCGATGAGTAAGAAAATGCTCGAGCAAGAGCCCGGTGAAATAGAAATGCTGTTGCCATGGCATGCGGCCGGCACCCTGAATGCGCGCGATGCCCGCCGCGTCGATGATGCGCTCGCCCAGGATCCCCAGCTTGCGAAGCAATATGCCGTAATCAGGCAGGAGTATGCCGAGACCATCGATCTCAACGAGAAGTCTCGGCGCGCCGTCCACGCGCGCCATGCAGAAGCTGTTTGCGGCAATCGACTCAGAACCGGAGCGCAAGCCGTCGGCGTCGCTCAATATTGCCGGGCGTATATCCGGGTTTTTCGCCAGCCTTTCGCCGCGGACGCTGGCGTGGTCGGCGAGCCTCGGCGCGCTGGCGTTGTTGCTGCAAGCAGGCGTGATCGGTGCGGTGTTGATGAAGAACAACGCCCCGTTCGAGACGGCGTCGTTGAGCACCAACGCCCGCGTAACAGGAGCCGAAGCGCCGCCGCGTGCGCTGGTGAGGTTCGCGCCGGATGCGCGCGTCGCCGACATTACGGCTCTGCTCGACAACTACCAGGCCTTGATCGTCGATGGCGCCAAGGGCGGTTTGTTTCAACTGCAATTCGGCAACAAGGCGATGACGAAAAGCGAAATCGACGGGCTGATGAACAGACTGCAAAGCGAAAAGATTGTCAGCCTCGCGGTCGCGGCACCGTGATCCCAGGCGGCATTTGACACATAGACCCGAGGTTTCATGGTCCGAGATCGTGCCGATTGGCGGATGAGGATGCGGTGCGCGGCAGTGACACTGACCGCAGCCGTGCTGTCCTCCGCATGCCCCGGCGTTCCGGCCGTTCATGCGCAAAGCATCATGCGCTCGCCTAATCTCAACATCGGGCCGCGCGTTCCGAGCATCCATCCCAACGTCGGGCCGCGGATCGCACCGAACGTCGCAGGCCGGGGAGATTTCTCGGCCCGGGGCGACAGAACGACGCCGAGACTCGGCGCAAGGAATTCGGCGTTCGCGGACAGAAGACCGCCACCTGCGGTCGTCATCAGGTCGACGCTTCCATATCTGCGCCTTCCTCCCTACCTGTATTCGGATTGCGGCGACGGCGATTGCCCGGATCAGCCGGTCTCGTCGGTCAAAAACAACACCAGGGGCGCGCGCCGCACGGCTGCCGTCAACTTGCACACGGTCACAAACGAGTTCGTGGCCGAGATCGACGGCTTGCTGTCGACCGAACAGGCCGACGAACTGGCGCGGCGTCACGGTCTGGTGCGGCTGGAATCGCAGAATTTTCCGCTGATCGGCGGTACCATCGGCCTGTTCCGTATTGCCGATCGCCGGCCGGCGGACACGGTCGCCAGCGAACTTGCCTCCGACGCCAGCGTTCGCTCGGTGCAGCCGAACTTCCGTTATTTCCTGCAGGACCAGAAGGCCGTTTTGACCGAGGGCGATCCCGCGCAATATGCGCTGGCGAAACTTCGACTGCCCGAGGCGCACAGGCTGGCTCACGGCGCCAACGTCACCATTGCCGTGATTGACTCCGGGATCGACGCCAAACATCCGGAACTTGCGAACGCGATCGCCGATACTTTCGATGCGCTCGGCAGCAAGCAAGGCCCGCACGCCCATGGCACCGGCGTTGCCGGCGCGATTGGTGTCGCATGCGAAGCTGATGGGAAGCGCGCCGGCGGCGCGGATTTTGGCGATCCGCGCTTTCGGTGCGGCGCCGGGCGGCGCGGAAAGCACGTCGTTTGTCATCCTCAGGAGTCTCGACTACGCCGTGGCGCACGGCGCGCAGATCGTCAATATGAGCTTCGCCGGTCCGAAGGATGGCTTGATCGAACGCGGCATCGCCGCCGTTGCCGCAAAGGGTATCGTGATGGTCGCAGCGAGCGGCAATGCCGGAGCGAAATCGCCGCCGCTCTATCCCGCCGCCAACCCCAACGTGATTGCCGTCAGCGCCACCGATGCCCAGGACCGATTGTTCACGGCATCGAACCGCGGCAGTTATGTCGCGGTGTCCGCGCCCGGCGTCGATATCTTCCTGCCGGCTCCGGACGCAAAATATCAGATTACCTCCGGCACCTCGTTTTCGGCGGCGTATGTCAGCGGTTTGGCGGCGCTGATGCTTGAGCGCAATCCCGCGTTGAAGCCGGAGGAGGTTCGCGCGATCCTGATGAAAACGGCTCGCGACCTCGGAGCGCCCGGCCGCGACGATCTGTTCGGCGCGGGCGAAGCGGACGCCTTTGCCGCAGTCTCGGCGGTCGCCACCCCCTCGATCCCGGTCGCCGACGCGCCACCGGCTGAAAAAGTTCCGGATCAGCAGGCCCCTCCCGGAACGCGGGACTTGAACCAGCCCCCGGCCGCCATGGCATCGGAAAAGTCGGGTGAAGGGGTCCGGCCTGCGGCGCAATAAGGTTTCGGGACGAAAATTCCCCGCTGGAAAAGTTAAAAAATTCGCAGCCGCTTTTGAACGTAAGGGTCCCTCCCGCGACCAATAGGGGTGGGAGCGGTAATCCCTCCCCAACGAGGCTGTATTCGGCGCGAGCGCCCATCCACCCCAAGCGCCCATATGGCTTGACCCGTCCGGTTGTCCCCCCGGACGGGTCTTTCGTTTTCAGGCTTCCCGCTCGCGCCGTTTGGCCGTGAATAGGGAGCATAAGCCCGGATTTCCCGAGCTTTCCGCGAATAACCGGAACCCGGCGCGGACACCGGCTGGACAAGACAAAAGTTTTCCACAGAATATAACCGTCACATCTAATTGATAATTGATTCGTCCCCGGTTGCGTCGGCGTCCGTTTTTCTCCCAGCGGGCTATTTCATGACACATCGTTTGGACGTGCTACCCGGCGACGGCATTGTCGCGCGCTGGTGCGCTTTTGCCGAGCAACGGCTGGACTACCTCACCGAGTTGTTCGAGACCGGCCGCTGGCGCCGCTATCACAGCGAACGCGCCTTTCTGGAAAATATCCAGGAAGCCAAGACCGCGGTGGAAGTCTGGCGCAATCTGGCGACGCGCGAGGCCTCGCCGGACAACCGCCCCATCGATACCTCCTGGCTCGACCGCGCCAGAATGCCACGGCCGCCCGAGGATACGCCGCGCGATCAGGTTCGTTCGTTCACGCCACAGCCGGTAGAGATGCCGCTCCACTCGCCGATGCCGGATGTTCAGGCCGCGCAACCCGAACACGTGGCTTCGGACGAGGCGCCGTCCGCACCGCTCTCGGACGCGCCGGTCCCGGACGACGCCTTGGAGCCGTTACCGGACATGCACGCGATAGCCGAACGCTATCCGTTGCTGAGAAACAGGCTGTAGCGGCAATTCACCTTCGCACCGCATTCGTTCCCACCACCACCTGGGCAAAACGTTGTGCGCCGTCGGCCGACAGATCCGCGGTAACGGGGCGGGCGTGATCGAGCCCGACCACGGCACCGCGCGGCGTTTCCGAGATCATGTTGTTATTGACCAGTGCCGTGCCCGCGCCTGATGTCACGGACACGCCGATGCCGACGAACGAATTGCGGATCACGTTGCCGGAGATGACGACGTCGCGCAGATATTTGCCCCAGCCGGCGACGATCCCGAACGAAGGCGCGTTCTCGATCACGTTGCCGGTGACCGAGGTATCGGCTTCGACATAGATGCCGACGCCGGCGTCGTCGTCCGGCGCGGTCCCGATCGGGCGCTTCGGCAACAGGTTGCGGATGATGTTGCCCTGCACGACCGCAAGGCGTCCGCCCTCGTTGAAATTGCAGACGGAAACACCCAGTGCCGCGCCATCGACGGTGTTGTTGGCGATGACAGCGCCCTCGAACGAAAATTCCGAATACAGCGCCACTTCCCGGACATCGCTGACGCTGTTGCCGGTGATCTGGATATTGGACGCCGAATTGCCGCGGACGGCCGAATAATCGCAGTCGCGGATGCGGTTGCCGCGCACGATCACGTTGCCGGCGCGAAACGCGTTGATGGCGTTGCCGTATTGCCCGGAGCCGCCGGGACCGGCCTTGATGTTCTCGATGCGGTTGTCGAGCACTTGCGTGCCGTCATCGCCGATGGCGGTGCGCAGGATCTCGATGCCGTTGTCGTTGGTGCCGGTGATGGTGTTGCGCGAAACCAGAAGTCCTTGCGCGTCGAACGACACGATCGCGGTGGAGGCGGTGCCGGTGATGATATTGCCGCTGATGTCGCCGGAGACGTTCTCGAACCAGACGCCGTTGCCGCCGCTGCCGGATATCTCGCAATCGGTGATGCGGATGTCGCGTCCGCCGAGGCAATGCACGAGACCGCGCCGTGTCGGCAGCGGGATGCCGCCGCCGTCGAGCGTGATGTTGGCAAGTCCGACGCTGTTGGCGCCTTCGCCCGAAAACATCGATGCTCCGCCGGTGAAGATCAATCTGGTGGCGCCGCGCACGCCGGTGAGTTGCGTGCCGTTTTGCAGGCGCAACAAGCCGGTGCGGTAGATGCCCGGCGGCAGCGCCAGCGGGACTTGCATGCGGGCGGCCTCGTCGATCGCGCGCTGCAAGACCCGGGTCTGATCGTCGGGACTGTTGGGCCGCACGCCATATTGCGTGGCGTCGCGCCCGAGCGAGGATGCCGGCGGTGCGGCGCGCGCCGCACCAGACGGCATGGCAAGCGCGCCGGCCATGCCGGCAGCGGTTACTCCGATGAGATGACGGCGATTGACGTCCATGATCGCGTTTCCGGCGAAAGGCGTTTGGCGTGCTTCCGCAACAGGGGAGTAACGCAGAAATGCGGCGGAGCGTGACGAAGGCGAGTGCATGACCGTGCGATTGTTGGGGGTAGGGTTAATCTTAACCTCGTCTCGCCAGGCAGCCGCAGGGTGGGCAAAGGCGCGACGGCGCAGTGCCCACCATGCCAATGCATTGTTCGGAAGCAAGAGGGTGGGCACGCTTCGCTTTGCCCACCCTACGAGCTCTTTCGTCGTGTCAGCCGCACCATCTCCAGCAGCATCGCTTCACCGGCATCGACCAGTTCCTCCAGCGTGATGCGGTGGCCCGTGCCCTTGCGCCGCGATGCATCGCCGCGCGCCAGCGTCGGCACATGCACGAAAGCCACCAGGCGAGGACCGTTGGCGGCATTGGCCGCCTCGATCGCGCGCCAGCTCAGGTAGTTGCAGAGATAGCTTCCGGCGTCGCGCGAGGCGCGTGCATCGATGCCGGTACCCACGGCTGCGCGCAATAATCTGGCGGTGTGCGGGCCGAACGTCATGGCGCCGATGTCGGGCGCGATCGACCCCTTGCGCACCCGCGTGTGGTCGGCGTCAGGCCACAGCATCGTGACGGCGTTGCGGGCGCGAGTCTCGATCCGAACATGCGGCGTACGGGCGGCGAGGCCGAACATCAGCAACGCCTGCGGCCGGTGGCTGGCCAGCAATTCCGGCAACTCTCGATCAACCGTGCGATAGGTGACCTGGAAAATGTGACCGATCAGTTCAACGTCGCTGAAAGCGGGGCGGCGCAGGCGCAACAGCCGCTCTACCAGCGACTGCGTCGGATTATGGGGCGCGCCGGGAAACGGGCCGAAGCCGGTGATCAGGATGCGGAGGGGAGAGGTCAACTAACTGACCCCCGTCATGCCCGCCACCGGGTCTCGCCGTTGGCGAGCCCGATGACAGGCTCCGGCGGGCATCCAGTAAACGCCAAGGCTCATGTGACCCTCGCTGGCTACTCTGGAATACTGGATCGTCCGCCTTCGCGGACGATGACGACTACAGTTTGCGGAACATTCATCGCCACTCACTTCAGCAGCTCCGCGATCTGCTCCGCCGCCAGCGACGGCGTGATACGGCCGTCGGCGACTTCGGCTTCGACCTTTTTCACTTTTGCGCGCATCGACGCATCGGCGCGCAGCCGCGCCATCATCCGCTGTTCCAGCATCGACCACATCCACTTCACTTGCTGCTCGCGACGCCGCGCCGCAAATTCGCCCGACGCGTTCATCGCGGTGCGGTGATCGAGGACCTTCTGCCAGAGTTCGCCGATACCGGTACCCATCAGCGCCGAATAGGTCAGCACCGGCGGATGCCAGTGTTCGGAGCGCGGATTGAGGATATGCAGCGCGCCGCGATATTCCGCCGCGGCAAGATTGGCGCGCTTGATGTTGTCGCCGTCGGCCTTGTTGACCGCGATCATGTCGGCGAGTTCGACCAGCCCCTTCTTGATGCCTTGCAGTTCGTCGCCGGCGCCCGGCAGCATCAGCGCCAGGAAGAAATCGGTCATGTCGCAGACTGCGGTTTCGGATTGCCCGATGCCGACGGTCTCCACCAGCATGACGTCGAAGCCCGCGGCTTCGCACAGCAGCATCGCTTCGCGGGTTTTCGCCGCGACCCCGCCGAGCGTGCCTGACGCCGGCGAGGGCCGGATGTAGGCCTGATCGGAAGCCGAAAGCCGCGCCATCCGTGTCTTGTCGCCGAGGATCGAGCCGCCGGTGCGCGCCGACGACGGATCGACCGCGAGCACCGCGACCTTGTGGCCGCGCTCGATCAGGAACATCCCGAGCGCGTCGATGGTGGTGGATTTGCCGACACCGGGCGAGCCGGTGATGCCGACGCGGATCGCATGGCCGGTGTTGGGCAACAACGCCTGGACCAGATCGCGCGCCGCCGCCTGATGATCGCCGCGCCGGCTCTCGATCAGCGTGATCGCCCGCGCCAGCGCGGCGCGATGGCCTGCGCGGAGATCTTTTGTCAGTGCCTTGAGATCGACGGGAGTGTTCGGCGGGGTCATGCTTTGCTTTACAACGGCACGGCGTGGCAGGCGAGGGGGCTGTCCTGTTCAAGTCGGTCATACCAGTCGTAGGGTGGGCAAAGCGCAAGCGTGCCCACCATTTTTGTTTCTGCGTTGCCATGGTGGGCACGGCGCAAACGCGCCTTTGCCCACCCTACGGATTTCACACGGCTATCGACCGTCGTTGCGAGGAGCGAAGCGAAGCAATCCAGCTTCCTTACCTTTCACAAAGAAAGCTGGATTGCTTCGCTTCGCTCGCAATGACGGAAAACACGAGTCTGCGTTCCCGCGGCGCGATTTCGCCCGGGTTGTACAAAGAATCCTTCGCCTCGAAATCAGAGGGCGCAGGGAATGCCGGGCGCCCAATGCGCCCGCAGCCTGGCAGGGCAGAAAAAACAAGCCATGCCAGTAACAGTCACCACGGTCACACCGGAAAAACCCGGCATTCCCCGCACAATGGTTTTACGGTTTCCTTCGTGCTCTCCCCGGTGACCGGGCTTTGTTGCCACCGTCGCTCACGCGAGATAATTCCCGCGAAAACTTGACACCAGCGTCGGGGTGTCAGGACCACACGACTTCGCCGTCCGCCTCAGGCGCTGTTCGTCAATAGCGCCATCAGCGTCCACCGCATCCCGTCCCGCGTTGATGACGTTGCGCAACGCCCCTCTGTGGGACGGGACGGCTTGAAGGTATAAATTTGATTTGGGGCGGCTGTCAAGCTTTATTCTGAAATTCAGAACTGAAGTTGAAACTTATTCCGCCGCCTCGCTGTGCCCCAGCCGTGCATTGAGCTTGTGGATCAGCTCTTCGGCGGCATCCGCGATCACGGTGCCGGGCGGGAAGATCGCTTCGGCGCCGGCCTTGTACAGCGCGTCGTAATCCTGCGGCGGCACCACGCCGCCGATGATGATCATGATATCGTCGCGGCCCTGTTTCTTCAGCGCGGCCTTCAGTTCCGGCACCGCGGTGAGATGCGCTGCCGCCAGCGACGACAGCCCGAGAATGTGCACGTCGTTCTCGACCGCCTGCCGCGCCGCCTCGTCGGCGGTGGCGAACAGCGGTCCGATATCGACGTCGAAGCCGACATCGGCAAAGGCTGAGGCAATCACCTTCTGGCCGCGATCGTGGCCGTCCTGCCCGATCTTGGCGACGAGGATGCGCGGCCGTCGGCCCTCGGCATCCTCGAACGCATCGATCAGCGCCTGCACTTTTTCGACCCGGTTGGACATGGTGGATGCCTCCCGCTTGTAGACGCCGGTGATGGATTTGATTTCGGCACGGTGGCGGCCGAAGACTTTCTCCATCGCATCGGAAATTTCGCCGACGGTGGCCTTGGCGCGCGCGGCGTCGATCGCCAGCGCCAGCAGGTTGCCGTTGCCTTCGCCCGCACTTCGGGTCAATGCCGCCAGCGCCTCGTCGACATCTTTCTGGTTGCGCTCTTTCCTGAGCCGCGACAGCTTGTCGATCTGCAGCCGCCGCACGGTGGAATTCTCCACCTTGAGCACGTCGATCGGGGCCTCATTGACCGGCTTGTATTTGTTGACGCCGATCACCGCCTGCTTGCCGGCGTCGATCCTGGCTTGCGTCTTGGCGGAGGCTTCCTCGATCCGCAGTTTGGGGACGCCGGCCTCGATTGCCTTGGCCATGCCGCCGAGCGCCTCGACCTCCTGGATATGCCCCCAGGCTTTCGCGGCGAGATCGTTAGTCAGGCGCTCGACATAATACGAACCGCCCCAGGGATCGATGATCCTGTTGGTGCCGCTCTCCTGCTGCAGGAACAATTGCGTGTTGCGTGCGATCCGCGCCGAAAAGTCGGTCGGCAACGCCAGCGCCTCGTCGAGCGCATTGGTGTGCAGCGACTGGGTGTGGCCTTGCGTTGCCGCCATCGCCTCGATGGTGGTGCGCATCACATTGTTGAACACATCCTGCGCGGTCAGCGACCAGCCCGAGGTCTGGCAATGGGTGCGCAGGCTGAGCGAGCGTGGATCTTTCGGATTGAATTGCTTCAGGAGCTTGGCCCACAGCAGCCGTGCCGCGCGCATCTTGGCGACTTCCATGAAGAAGTTCATGCCGATGGCCCAGAAGAACGACAGCCGTGGCGCAAACCGGTCGACGTCGAGGCCGGCCGCCAAACCGGCGCGAAGATATTCGACGCCGTCGGCCAGCGTATAGGCGAGCTCAAGGTCCTGGGTCGCGCCGGCTTCCTGCATGTGATAGCCGGAAATCGAGATCGAATTGTATTTCGGCATCTTCTGCGAGGTGTAGGCGAAAATATCCGAGATGATCCGCATCGAGGGCGCCGGCGGATAGATGTAGGTGTTGCGCACCATGAACTCTTTGAGAATGTCGTTCTGAATGGTGCCCGAGAGTTTTTCCGGCGGCACGCCCTGTTCCTCGGCGGCCGCAACGAACAGCGCGAGTATCGGCAGCACCGCGCCGTTCATGGTCATCGACACGCTCATCTGGTCGAGCGGGATGCCTGAGAACAGCGTGCGCATGTCGTAGATCGAATCGATCGCCACGCCGGCCATGCCGACGTCGCCGGTGACGCGCGGATGATCGGAGTCGTAGCCGCGGTGGGTGGCAAGGTCGAACGCGACCGAAAGGCCCTTTTGTCCGGCGGCAAGGTTGCGGCGATAGAAGGCGTTGGAATCCTCCGCGGTGGAGAACCCGGCATATTGCCGGATGGTCCAGGGCTGGTTGACGTACATGGTGGGGTAGGGACCGCGCAGATACGGCGCGATGCCGGGCCAGGTCTGGAGAAAATCGATGCCGTCGAGGTCGGCTTCGCGATAGGCCGCTTTGACCGGGATGCCTTCGGGCGTCAGCCACGGTTCGGCACGGCCCACCGGCTCGGCGCGGGCGGCGCTCTCAAACGCGACATTGGCAAAGTCCGGTATGCGGCTCATGGGCACTCATTATAGCACAAGCGGGTTTGGGGTCGCCTAGTCATGGTCCGGATGCTGGTGGCTGACGATGCCGCCGAGCTTGTCCGGACCGTAATTCTGCAGCGTGGTCTGGCTCGGCAGGTTGGCGATGGCCACCACCCAGCCGAGCCGGGCTTCGGTTCCAAATTGCTGGGTCGGCACCAGCCGGTCCGGGCGGTCGAAGGCGCCGGTCATGATCTCGATCCGCGGGCCGTCGACGCGGCGAAAACTCAAGGGCGTGCCGCAGTCGGCGCAGAAGTCGCGCTCGGCGATCGAGGAGGAGCGGAACGCGGCCGGCTTGCCGCGGGTCCAGGTGAAATCGCCGCGTTCGATATCGGCAAAGGACGCGAACGGCGCGCCTGATGCCTTCTGGCACATCCGGCAATGACAGATAGAGACCTTCACGGGCGGGGCCGACAGCGCAAAGCGGATGGCGCCGCATTGGCAGCCGCCGGTCAAAACAGGTTTTGTCTCCGAGGTCATGGTCACTCCATCGACCGGTAGGCTTGTTGCAATGTGGTCAACGCGTCGCCGCCGGCAAAGACAAAATCGTTGACGCCGGCGGCGCGGAGCGTGGCTTCCAGCTCGCCGGGCCGGCCTGCCAGATAGATATGTTCTGCACGTGCGGCTTGAAGGGCTTGTGCGGCGGCGGCCGCGTGCCCGGCATAGATTTTGTCGGAAGAGCACAGGCAGGCCAGCGTCGCGCCGGATGCCTCGAACGCAGCGGCAAGGTCTGAAAAATCTTTCACCTCTCCCATCGGGAGAGGTCGCTGCTGCGCCGAAGGCGCAGTAGCGGGTGAGGGGTTACGGTCCGAAGCAAGAGCCCCCTCACCCGACGCCCGCGGCGTCGACCTCTCCCCGGAGGGGAGAGGTGAAGGGGAGGGCTCTGGTGAGAAATCCACCGCCTCGATCCCGCCGGTCTCAAAGAAGCTCTTGGCAAAGGTCGCCCGCGCGGTGAAGTCGGCCGCCGTGCCGAGGTTGGCGAGAAAGACCTTCGGCCGCGCGCCGGTCAATTTGAGGATCTGGTCTGACTTGTCGCGCAAACGTTCGAACGGTGCGGCGAGCCGCATCGGCGCCAGCGCCTCGAATTTGATTTTGGCTTCGCCATAGGGCGCGAGCGTAACCGGTTTGGCGTCGAGCACTGCGACCTGCGCTTCGTGCAGATTGGGGAATTCGCTGGCGCCGGTCAAAACCTGCTTGCGCCGGGCAATGTCAGTCTCGCGCATCGCCCGCGTCGCTGCGACCTGGCGCTGGACCAGGCCTTGCTCGAGGCTTGCGAAGATACCGCCGGCTTTCTCGATCGCCTGAAACAGCGGCCATGCCGCCTCGCAAAGCTGCCGCGTCAGGGCCTCAACGCCGCCGGAGCCGGCGGCGGGATCGGACACTTTGGCGAGGTTGGATTCCTCCAGCAGCACCAGTTGCGTATTGCGCGCCGCGCGCCGCGCGAACGGGTCGGGCAAGCCCAGCGCCAGCGTATGCGGCAACACCGTGATGGCGTTGGCGCCGGCAAGACCCGCAGAGAAAACCGCCATCGTCGCGCGCAGCATGTTCACGTAAGGGTCGCGCTGGGTCAGCATCCGCCATGCGGTCTCGGCGGCGATGAACAACGGCTTCGGCGCAAGGCCGCAGCTTTGCTCGATGCGCGCCCACAACAATCGCAGCGCGCGGAATTTCGCCATGGTCAGAAACTGGTCGGCGTCCGCAGCAAGCCGCGCATAGATCATGCCTCGCGCATCTTCGAGTGCGACCCCGGTGCTCTCGAGCGCGCGCAGATAGGCGAGCGCGGTCGCCAGCACGAACGCCAGTTCCTGCACTTCCGAACCACCGGCGTTATGGATCACCCGTCCGTCGGCGGGCGCGAACGGGCCTTTGAACCCCATCGCGGCGAGGCCCTTGATGCCGCCGGTAACCGCGGGCACGATCTCGGGCCAGGCATAGGGACTGGACCCCCAGACCGCGCAAGAACCGATGGGATCGAGACCGAAGCGGATATTGCAGGCCGCCGGGGAAACGCCCTTGCGTTTCACGTATTCGGCGAGATGTATCGCGGCCATCCGCGACTGCGGGCCGATCTGGAGTTCTATCGAAATGCCGGCGTCGATGAAGACGCCGTCCAAAACCTTGTCGATCGCTTGTGGTGTCGGCTCCAGTCCGAAACCATAGGCGGCGTTGGCGCCGGCGAAAACCAGCTCCAGCCCCGTGGCCCCGTTTTCCAGATCGTGCAACGCCTGCGCGTTGGCGTCAGCCGCATCCGGATGGTCGATCCGCTGCATGATCTGCCAGGGTGCTGCCGCGGGACGGCCGGCGACCGGCGCCGCATCCTGCGCACGCGGGTAGATCGGATCGATCTTCACGCCGTCATAGGTCTTGGCGACCAGTTTCTCGAACGGCGCGCCCTTCAGCACGCCGTCGACCAGTCTGCGCCAGTCGTCATAGCTCGCCGGCGGGAAATCGGCGGCAAATTGCGTCTCGTCACTCCCAGATGTCATTCGAAAGATCGCTCCCGGGCCGCCCTTGCTGTTGGCTCGAAATTGCCACGGCAGGGCCGCCAAGCCAAACGGTTGTTTCCGGCCTGGTTAGCCGGGATCGGGCAATCGTTCGATGCCATCGGTGGATAGCTGCGCCAGCGCAGCCGCGACGCGGCGCCCCGCAATGAGACGATCGGGCGCGATTTCCGACAGCGGCACCAGCACGAAAGCGCGTTCCAATGCCCGCGGATGCGGCAGCGTCAGTTCCGGCTTTTGCAGCGAAACATCGTCGTAGGCGATCAAATCGAGGTCGAGGGTGCGCGGACCCCAGCGCGTTTCGCGGGCGCGATCGCGGCCGAACTTCGCTTCGATCTTGTGCAGCGTGAACAACAGCGCATGGGGATCGAGGCTGGTCTCGATTTCGATGCAGGCATTGACGAAGCGGGCCTGCTGCTCGTCGCCCCAGGGCGGCGTCGCATAATCCGAGGAACGCGCGAGCAATGCGCCTTGCGTCATGCCGCAGATATTGGAAATGGCCTTCCGGAATGTCGCGCGGACGTCGCCGACATTGCCGCCCAGCGCGATCAGGACGTCAGCCACGGGACGGCGGTTGCCGGGTGCGCGTCAGCACCACGCCGACATCGTCGAAGATCGCCGCGATCGGCGCATGCGGCTTGTGAACGGTGACCTTGACGGCGTTGATGCGGGGAAACGCTGCCAATACGGCGTCGGCGACAGCACCTGCGGCGCGCTCCAGCAGCTTGTAATTGGCATCCTTGAAGGCCGTCGTCGCGGTCGCAACCACGTTCGAATACGACACGGTATCGGCGAGGCGATCGGTGCGGGAGGATTCCGACAAATCGGCCGACAATTCGAGATCGATGACAAAACGCTGCCCGACCTCGGTCTCGTGCTCCATCACGCCATGGCGGGCATGGATGACGACGCCGGTGATGAAGATGGTATCGGTCATCGCTTGTCCCAAATCGCCGCCGCTACCTTGAGCGCCTGCACGGTTTCTCCGACGTCGTGGGTGCGGATGATGCGGGCGCCGCCTTTTGCCGCGACCAGATGCGCCGCGATCGAGCCGCCCAGGCGTTGATGCGGTTCCGATGGCGTGACCGAAGCGATGAAACGCTTGCGCGACGCGCCGACCAATAGCGGCAGTCCGAATACCGCAAGTTCGCCAAGCCGGGCCAGCGCGGTCAGGCTCTGTTCCGACGTCTTGCCGAAACCGATGCCGGGATCGAGCACGATATTGGCGGATGAAATGCCGGCCTTCGCCGCGATCTCGAGCGAGCGCGCAAAGTAATCGGCAATGTCCTTCATGATGTCGATGCCGGCATCGGCGCGGTCGCGGTTGTGCATGATGATCACAGGCGAATGGCGCGCCGCCAATAATCCGGCCATGTCAGGGTCGCGCTGCAGCCCCCAGACATCGTTGGCCATGGTGGCGCCGGCATCGAGCGCCCAGGCAACGACGGCCGACTTCATGCTGTCGATCGATACGGGAACGCCGAGGGAGACCACGTCCTTTATGATCGGCCGCAGGCGTTTCAGTTCTTCCTCGGCCGAGACCGGCTGCGCGCCGCCATAGGGCCGGGTGGATTCGGCGCCGATGTCGATGAGGTCGGCGCCCTCGGCGACCATACGCCGCGCCTGCGCCAGCGCGCGCTCAGGCGCGATGAACTGTCCGCCGTCGGAAAATGAATCCGGCGTAACGTTCAGGACGCCCATCACGGCGGGATAGGCCCGGGACGACAGCGTCTGCAGAACCGGATGATCTGCCGGAGCGGCCGCCGGGGCGGGTCTGGAAGTGGTCGCGATCATGCGGTCGCTTTGCGCGGTCCATGCATGGGAGTCAAGATGCCGGACGTACCGGCCGGAGCGCGCGGCGAGCCGTTTCAGGAGGGCCTAGTAGGTGATTTTGGGCTGAAGCTTGCGGGCCTGCGCGATCAGCTGCTCGACCGACTTTTCCGAAGGCAGAACGCGCACGAGTTTGCGCCTGGTGTTCACTTCCTTCATGTTCCGGGCCAGCCGCGCCGGATTGCGAAGGGCGAGCTCGCGGACCGTGGTGACGCCGGCGGCGCGCATCAGCCCGACCTTGGCCTTGCCCATGCCGGGAATCCGCATGTAGTCGGAAAAATTGGCCCATTCGAGCAATTGCTGTTCGCTGATCCCGGTCTTCGCGGCCAGCGCTTTCCGCCCCTTCATGGTACGGGTGGCCTCAAGCAGCCCTGTGGTGGTGCGAATACCGAGCGCTTTCAGTTTCGAAGCGGAGTAGGCGCTCAGGCCGTCAATAGCGGAGAGAGGGTATGTCATGTTACTCAATATGAAAAAGGTGCTTTAAGCGAACTGGCTGAGGCCCGGTGTCCCTGCGATGATCTCGCCCATCTGATCCGCTCCAATTTTGTCGCGGCCGAACTTCAAAAGTTCACGGGCGACGCTCTGAATCTCGCTTGCGTCCAGGCCAAGTGCCATCAGCTTGGTGCCGAGCGCCATCAGGCCGCCGCCCATCAACTTCCCGACACCGCCACCGGTGCTGGAGGCCGCAATCGCGGCTTCCGCGCCCGGAATCCTGTCGATCAAGCTCTGGACTTTGTCGGACGGACCCTCGTTGCGAAGGAAACCGAGCATGATGCCGACGGTTTTTTCAGCGACGGCATTGTCAATGCCGGCCTTTGCGGCCAGT
Source organism: uncultured Alphaproteobacteria bacterium (assembly GCA_963774685.1). Lineage (GTDB taxonomy): Bacteria > Pseudomonadota > Alphaproteobacteria > Rhizobiales > Xanthobacteraceae > Bradyrhizobium. The sequence goes on from CAVZFU010000002.1 coordinate 673,661, forward strand.
TGCCCCACCAGTTCGTCCATGTTGCCCCGCCTCAACCGGTTACTTGCCGGATCCTTGCTCGTGAAATTTATCTTGATCGCCTGCGATGCGAATTACAAGCGATGACCGCATTCGAAAGTGCGATTCAGCTTCGATCTCGTGGCGAGTGTTGCAGCAATGCAAGAGTGGAAGCGGAACGGAAGCGAAATTCCGCAACGAATTGTCGCAGCCCGGACATTCCTTGCAACTTTTGTCGGAAGAAAACGCCAAAGGGGCGGTCTGATGCTCGATCGAGGTCGGATTCCAGCGCCGCGGGGGGACGCTGACTTGTTTCAATCGTCTCTAAAGATGCGGTATGCTGGTGGAGTCCGGCCAATGAACCCACCGATGCACGCGAAGAGGCGATGTCATGGCAACATCCGACAACAAGACGGGCGATACCGTCGATAAGATCTTCATCGGCAAGGGTGATGAGGCCGCCTGGCTGACGCTCGCGCTCGGAAATCGCCATGGCCTCGTAACCGGCGCTACCGGAACCGGCAAAACCGTTTCGCTGCAGGTGATGGCGGAGGGATTTGCGCGCGCCGGAGTGCCGGTGTTCGCCGCCGACATCAAGGGAGACCTCTCCGGCATCTCCGAAGCGGGGGAGGCCAAGGATTTTATCGTCAAGCGCGCCAGCGACATGGGCCTGACGTTCCAGCCTGACCAGTTTTCGACGGTTTTTTGGGATGTGTTCGGCGAGCAGGGCCATCCGGTGCGCGCCACGGTCTCCGAAATGGGTCCGCTGCTGCTGTCGCGCATGATGGATCTGAACGACGTCCAGGAAGGCGTGCTCAACATCGCCTTCAAGGTCGCCGACGAGCAGGGGCTGCTGCTGCTGGACATGAAGGACCTGCGGGCGATCCTGTCCTATATCGCCGAACACGCCGCCGACCTGACGACGCAATACGGCAATGTCTCCAAGCAGACGGTCGGAACCATCCAGCGCCAGCTCCTGGTGCTGGAAAATCAGGGCGCCGACAAATTCTTCGGCGAGCCGGCGCTGGCGTTGAAGGATTTCATGCGCACCGACAGCGATGGCCGGGGCATGGTCAACATCCTGGTCGCGGACAGGCTGATGCAAAGTCCCCAGCTCTACGCGACCTTCCTGCTGTGGATGCTGTCGGAGCTGTTTGAGGAACTGCCGGAGGTGGGCGATCCGCCGAAACCCAAGCTGGTGTTCTTCTTCGACGAGGCGCACCTGTTGTTCAACGATGCGCCGAAGGCGCTGATGGACAAGATCGAGCAGGTGGTCCGGCTGATCCGCTCGAAAGGCGTCGGCGTTTACCTGGTGACGCAAAACCCGATCGACGTTCCGGACAAGGTGCTCGGACAGTTGGGCAACCGCGTGCAGCATGCACTGCGCGCGTTCACCCCGCGCGACCAGAAATCGGTCGCGGCGGCGGCACAGACGTTCCGGCCCAATCCGAAGCTCAACACCGCGCAAGTCATTACCGAATTGGGCAAGGGCGAAGCTTTGGTATCGTTCCTGGAAGACAACGGCACGCCTGCGATGGTCGAGCGGGTCATGGTCCGGCCGCCCTCGGCGCGGATCGGTCCGATCACGCCGGAGGAACGCAAGGCGATCATGGACAGGAGCCCGGTGAAGGGCAAATACGACACCGCTATCGATTCCGAATCCGCCTATGAAGTGCTGCAGAAGCGCGTCGCAGCGTCGGCGGCGACCGCCGACGGCTCGAGTGGCGGCGGCATTCTCGGCCAGATCGGCGGCATCGTCGGGACGATTTTCGGCACCAACGTGTCACGCGGCAAGATGTCGACCGGCCAGGTGATCGCGCGCAACGTCACCCGCTCGGTCACCAACAAGGTGGTCGGCGGCGTGGTTGCCGATCTCGGCAAATCGGTGGGGGGCTCGATCGGCGGTTCGGTCGGCCGCGCGCTGGTGCGCGGCGCGCTCGGCGGATTGTTGCGGCGATAATATTGTAAGCCCTTCGACGAAAGGCGCCGATGGATCAGGAAGTACGTCCGATCGCGGCCTCGCCGGCCGTCACCGAGGTCGTTTGGACGCGATTTCAGAACCGGGTCGCGCGCATCCAGGCGGCCGCGGTGCCGGGATGGGTCTGGGTCGTGCTGCTGTGGGCGCTGATGGCATTCCCGGCCGCCGCGATACGCGGCGCTCATCACGAAGAAGGAACCGTGATCGGACTGGCGCGAGGCGCGGTCGAAGACGGGTGGTGGCTGTCTCCGCACCTGTACGGCGTGCGGTTCATCGAGCGGCCGGTGCTGCTGTCGTGGATAACAGCGGCGATCGGGAAGGTTTCGGGCGGGGTCACGGTCTGGTCGGCACGCCTGCCGCATCTGTTGTTTCTGCTCGGCGGAGGCTTGATGGTTTTCAACCTGGTCCGCCGGCACACACGCGACGCCGCCGCGGTGTTCGGCGCCCTGTGCTGGTTCGCCTGCCCGATGATCGGCCAGAAATTCATTACCGCCGAGCCTGACGTCACCGTGTCGGTGCTGCTGTTCGCGGGCTTTTTCCTGTGGTGGAAGGGCGTCTCCAGCGGCGCGGTTTCGCTCTCGCGCTGGTTCTCGATCGCCTTGGTGCTGGCCGCGGCGGGATTGACCAAGGGACCGCAACCGCTTGCTTATTTTACGCTCGGTGTCGGCGCCTATCTCGTGGTGAGACGGCGCTGGCGCGACCTTCCGGGTTTTATCCTTGCCAATGCCATCGCCGCACTTGTCGTCGCGAGCTGGTATTGGGCGGTCATGATGCCGGGCGACGTCGAACGCTGGATGTGGCATTCGCGGTTGTCGGATGGAATGACGATGACGCAGTGGTTCAGGGATCATCTGGACTTCGTTGTCAGCATTTTCGTGGCGGAATGGCTGCCCGGTTCGATCCTGCTGTTTCCGGCAATCGTCGCCGTCGCACGAAAGACCGCCGGCCGGGACAGCGATCTCATGCTTGCCGCGGTACTTTATGCCGGATTGGCGTCGCTGGTCTTGCTGGTGTGGCCCGGCGGCGTCGCTACCCGCTACGCGATGCCGGCGAATCTCGCGCTCGCAGTCCTCGGAGGCATCCTGTTCGAGCGCTGGTGGTTCAGCCGGCCCCGGCTCATCGCCGCAAGCGGCACCGTGGTGGCCGGCGTATCGGCGTACCTCATCCTTCTCGGATGGATCGTCATGCCGCTTGCGCCGGACCTGTTTCGTCAATCGCGGATTTCGGCGCAAACGATAGCGGCGGTCAGGGGCATCGTTCCCGGCACTCTCTATGTCAGCAGGTCCGCAGCCGACGACAATGTGCTGGCTTACGCGGCCGCGCCGGTCCGCGAAGTCGCAACCGAGGACATCGGAAATCTGAAAGGGCCGGTTCTCGCGATTCTCGCCGACTCCGAGTTGTCGGAACTGATGGCCCGAAAACCCGGTTTTCGCGCCATCGCGCACGCCGTCGTGAACAGGAAAGATCACACCAGGATTTTTGAAATCCAGCCGAACCAGGACGCCGGAACTCATTGGCACGAAACCAAATGCGGATTGATGCGAGCTTGCCGAAGGCTGAATAGTTGGCCGCAGTCGGTCTGGCACGTCATGATAGAGGATTGGGGAGGGCGACATTGCTTCGCCCTCCCTGGCATCGCTGAACAGGCGAGAGGCATCAGGCCGCCGCCAGTCGGCTATTCGAAGCCGGCTCCCGCCGCAGCCGCCACAGGACGAGGCCGTGGAGCATCAGCGCCAGCGGGACGGCGAAGGTGGGTATCATCACAAGCGGATAGGATGTGATGAGGAGGTTCGGCGCCTCGAAGGCCAACATGTGCGGCCGTCCGGGAGAGGTCATTGCCCCCATCGCGATCGCAACGACCAGATCAGCAATTCCAAAAACGGACCACGCGTAGACCGCGCTGCGGGCGCCAGTTGCATTCTGCGCCAGCCGCGTAGCCACGACGACGGCGAGGACGCCGGTCGTAATGTCTCCAATTCCGGCAGGCAGCGCGAATTGCCAGGGCAGGCGTCCGTCAGCCCAGAGCACGAGGAATATGCCGCCTTCGATGCGATAGACCTGAGCCGCCACCAGCCAGCGGAGCGGTATCGCGGAGCAGAGCCTTGCGATTGCTCCCGACAGCCACAGGCTGGCGGCGGCTATCATCAGCGGGATCGTCAGACCGAGCAGCAGCGTCGGCACCGCGGTGTCGGTGGTCGCGAAATAGATATTTGCCGAACCGACGTACTGGGCGATGGCCAGCCAGCCGAAAAGGGCCACCGAGAGCGCACCGGCCGTCACGTATCGTGACGACGCGGGCCCCTCCATGCGGAAGGCACCCGTCCAGATGACGGCCAACGCTACCGCCGCCATGAAGGGGCGGACGGCCGATTCGAACGCGACGAGATATCCAGGGATTTGCGGTGTCATGGCCTGACTCCATTGGTTTCAACTATTATAACGATAGTAACTATTATTATCATAGTCAATTGCCAAGCGCGTGATCGACGGATAGGATGGGAAAATGCAGAAGCAAGTCACTAAACAAGCCACCAAACGAGACACCGCGGACTGTCCGGTAGCCCGCACCTTGAGCGTCATCGGATCGAATTGGACCTGCCTCATCCTGCGCGACCTCCTCCTGCACGGTGAAAGGCGCTTTCAGGACTTGCAGAATTCGTTGGACGGCATCGCACCTACGACGTTGTCGGAGCGTCTTCGGACGCTTGAGCAGCATGGCGTCGTGGAACGGCGTTTCTATTCGATGAGCCCGCCACGCGCCGAGTACGTGTTAACCGCCAAGGGCCGGGACCTCGGCCCGATCGTCGCTGCCATGCGGAGTTGGGGACGCAAACACACGCGTTGACCATTCGGTGCGAACAACCCGGTGTGGGTGCTGGCGCCGCTGGCCAATCCGACAAAGTCGGACAATCAAGGGCTCGCGGCTTTGCAGGGATACTCAAATAGTTCCACGTCCGGGTTTGGTCACAAGCGGACGGCACGGGAGCAAGTCACACAGGAGGCAGGTCGCCGGAAGGGGGCCTTCAAGTCTGATGTTTCAAGTCTGATGTTTTGTTTGTGAGAGGCATCATCCACGAGCCTCCGCGCCTCACTGATCCAAGAAGCTTCCTCACTCCGTCATTGTCATCAGCTGAAGACCGAGTTGACCGTAATCGACGCGCAGGTAGTCACTCAAGGGGTCACGGACGACGGCATCCGGATGGATCAGGGCAACCTCCTGCGCCATCACGCCGACATAGACGGTATCGCTCCATAAATATTTGTATCGATAAATCCCGAGTCCATCGTCGCGACGCCCCAGGAGCCTGACATCGCGCTTGAGCCGGATGTCAGAAACCGGAAGAAAGGCTCCGGAATAGTTTGCGTCAGTCGAAAGGCCCCAGGCGCCGCCGGCCTGGCCGCCGGCATATCCTCCTTGCCACGGCCCCGACGCTCCTGCCGGTGCGAACCGCCAGCTAAAGCCGGCCATCACAGTCTGGAATTGCGCGTGCGCGCTGACGCTCTGACTGAGGAAGACGGGGGGGTTTGCTAGTGCTGATGCCAGTTTGAGCGTTCCCAGATCCACATACTGATAACCGAGGCTGAAAATCAGGTTGGGACGATACAGGTATTCAATGCCGACACCGCCAACCCAGCCGGCTCGCGTCGACGACGCCGACGAATTGAGCGACGATTCGAAGAGGCTCACACTGCTGTTCAGGCCAACATTGCCGTAGGCCAGCCCTGCCGTGCCGTAAAACAGCAGCGGACCGTTCGTCACGCCCAGGCGTCCACGCAAGGTGCCGTACCAGTCGATCGACGCATTCGTGCTGGTTGCGCTGGGGGGTAAGAAAGGAGGAGGAAAGGTCAGCGTACCATTCATCGAGCTGTGGAGATGCATCCCCGACAGGTCGGTTTCGAAGCCGTAGACGGCGGAGCCGTTCTGCCAGTTGTAGCCCGCATGCGCCCCGGCCACCCAGCTGCTGGCGGAGGCAGAATTCGAACCGGTTCCAACGACGGGAATACCGGGCAAGCCGGCAGAACTCTCGCGAGGAAGCCCAACCGTTGCGGCCACAATTCCGATCGAAATGACAATAGCCTGCAGTGGACGAGGCAAGGGTCTCTCCTTGAAGGTCTGACTAGAATCTTTTCCAGGCGAAATCGCCGACTATGCGCAGAAAACTACCGGAAGCTTGAAGACGCCACAATCGATAACGGGTAATCGCCCACCGATCGAGAGATCATGTGACAAATCGGCTACATCGCTAGCCCGGCTCCGCTCCGTGCTTCACCGGTCGCTCGGCCGTCCGCAGTGCCAGCGCCTGAATGGTAAGGGAGGGCGCCTCGCCTCGCGCCTTGCCTCCGGCGACCGGCAAGCTACAACCAGCCGTGAGAGAGCTAACCCGCCAGCCAAGGGAAAATCCAATGTCCAGTGCCCAGCAACTTCAGCCGGTCCTCGACCGCATCGATGCCGATTTCGACAACAGCCTGGCGCGATTGTTCGACCTGTTGCGGATCAAATCGATCTCGGCCGATCCGGCTTTTGCGGAAGATTGCAAGAAGGCCGCCAATCATCTGGCCAAGGACATCGCGACGCTCGGCTTTGCGACCGAGGTCAGGCCGACGGCCGGTCATCCCGCCATCGTCGCCAAAGCCAATGGCGGGGCCAAGGGTCGGCCGCATGTGCTGTTTTATGGTCACTACGATGTGCAGCCGGTCGACCCGCTCAATCTCTGGCATCGTCCGCCGTTCGAGCCCGTCGTCACCGACCATGCCGACGGACGGAAAATCATCGTCGCGCGCGGGGCCGAGGACGACAAGGGACAGTTGATGACCTTCGTCGAAGCCTGCCGGGCCTGGAAATCCGTGACCGGCTCGCTGCCCGTCGACATCACCATGGTCATCGAGGGTGAGGAGGAAGTCGGATCGAAGAATTTCGTGCCGTTTCTCGAACAGAACAAAGGGGAGTTCAAGGCCGACTTCGCACTGGTCTGCGACACCGGCATGTGGGACCGCAATACGCCGGCGATCACGACGTCGCTGCGCGGACTTGTTTATGAAGAGGTGTGGATCAAGGCCGCCAATCGCGACCTGCATTCCGGCGTCTTCGGCGGCGGCGCGCAAAACCCGATCCGGGTGCTGACCAAAATTCTCGGCGGCCTGTTCGACGACAATAACCGTGTCACCATTCCCGGTTTCTATGACGGCGTGAAGGATCTGCCTCCCGATATCCTGGCGCAGTGGTCGAAGCTTAATCTGACGGCCGAAACCTTTCTCAAGCCGATCGGGCTTTCGGTCCCCGCCGGCGAGAAGGACCGCCTGTTGATCGAGCAACTGTCGTCGCGACCCACTTGCGATGTCAACGGCATCATCGGCGGCTACACCGGCGAGGGCTCGAAAACGGTGATCCCGGCGCAAGCCTCCGCCAAGATATCGTTCCGGCTGGTGGTGGGGCAGGATCCCGACAAGATCCGAAAAGCCTTTCGCGACTACGTCACCGCGCGGCTGCCGAAGGATTGCAAAGCCGAATTCGGCGACCATTCCAGCGCGCCGGCGATTGCGCTGGACTGGAATACCAAGCCGCTTGCCGCCGCCAAGCGTGCCTTGACCGCCGAATGGGGCAAGGAAGCCATCCTGATGGGCTGTGGCGCGTCGATCCCGATCGTTTCGGATTTCAAGCGCACGCTCGGCCTCGATACGGTGCTGGTCGGCTTCGGCCTCGACGACGACAACATTCATTCGCCGAACGAAAAATACGACCTCAACAGCTTTCACAAGGGCATTCGTTCGTGGGCGCGGATTCTCTCGGCCTTTGCCGATGAGCCGAAGGGATAGGGCTTGATGGCCTACGGCACGCAATCGGTGTCCGGAAATAAAAACGCCGCCCGGAATTGGGCGGCGTTTCGATTCGGAAAGTGCAGAGGTCGTTGGCCGCGATATTACACCAAAATCTCAAGGATGCGTACTCATTAATCGAGCTCGACGCGGTTGGCCCGAATCCGATGCCCCTCCGATAGCCGCTATTTCAGCGGGACAGCGAAACGACGCTGTGCCGATAGTGGAAGTCGGATGGTATCCCGGGCGCGCATGGCCAAGTATGCTTGGTACCGATTGTGTTTGCGAGACGAGGAGGGACGCCATGCCTGAAATCAAGACCGAATTTCTGTTTACGATCACTCTTGAGGTTCAAGGCTTCACTATCGGTGACACGCCCTATGGCAGCCGGCGCTTCTTTCGGTTCGATAGCGGCAACTTCGAAGGGCCGAAGCTCAAGGGTACGGTGTTGCCGGGCGGCGGCGGCTCGGCGCTCACGCGCCGCGATGAAGTTCTGGAGATCGAAGCACGGGTGACGCTCGCGACCATCGAAAACGAGCAAATCCATATGACCTGGAAGGGATTGCGGCACGGCCCGAAGGAAGTCATTGATCGCGTCAATCGCGGAGAGATTGTCGATCCGGACACTTATTATTTCCGCACCACGCCTTATTTCGAGACCGGTTCGGAAAAGTACGCCTGGATGAACCGCATCTGCTCAATCGCTACCGGTTCGCGTGAGGCGGGCGGACGGACTATCCAGGTGTTTCAGGTACTGTAAGGAAACGCGGCTGCGGGCGCATTCGAACTATCATGTGCCCAGTCTCGGACATGGGACCGCTTCATTCGATCACCTTGTCGGCGCGGGCGATCAGCGTCTGCGATATCTCGATACCGAGATCCTTCGCCGTCTTCAGGTTGATAAAAAGGTTGAACTTGGTCGGCTGCTCGATCGGGAGATCGCCGGGAGCCGCACCGTCGAGGATTTTCTTCAGCAGGCGCGCAACGCTTTTGAATGCTTCCGGAGGGTCTCGGGAATAGTCGAACAGGGCGCCCGCCTGCGCAAACGTATTGCCGAGGTTCGCAAAGGTCGGCACACGTTGCGCCAATGCCCGTGTGACGATCGGTTCCGCCAGCGCCTGCAGGCTGTTGTCGGTCAGGACAAGGAGGGCGCCGGGACGCTGTCGCGACATTTCCGTGAAGGCCGCGTCGAGTTCGGCAGGTGAACTCACGCCGACCGTGCCGATTGCAAGTTCCTTGTTCGCCACGTAACGGATCAACGTGTCGACCATCGGCGGGTTGGACGGGTTTGTCGGATTCGTCATCACCGTCAACCTGCGCACGCCGGGCAGCGCCTCGCGCATGATCTCGATCAGTTTGAGCAGGACGTCTTCCGCCATGGTGGAGACGCCTGTGATATTCCCGCCAGGGCGAGCAAGGCTCGCGACAAGACCGGCCGCCACGGGGTCATTCATGCCTGTCATGACGATCGGCACAGTCCGCGTCAGGTTCTGCACGGCCTTGACCGCGAGAATGGTGGAAACGACGACGGCGCTGGGATGTCCCGCCAGCAGCTCGGCTGCCAGGACCGGAAACCGGCTGGAGTCGCTGTTTGCCCAGCGGGTCTCGAACACATAATCCCGCCCCTGAACGAGGCCGTTCTCCAGCAGGCCCGCTTCCATCAACGACATGAGCGCCTTGCTCGAGTTGGCATCTGCGGCACCGCTGTTGAGGAATGCGATCACTGGAATTGGCTTTTGCGCGCGGGCGACAACCGGCCATGAGGCTGCTGCGCCAAGGCCCGCAATAAATTCTCGCCGCTTCATGTGCGCTGCCCCGAACCCAAAGCGGGGCCATTCCCTCACCGCCGCAGATTCAATTCTTGTAGCTGGGGTCGAGGCGGTCGAGCTTGCGGAGCAGCGGCGGCCAGACCAGGTTGGTCGAGCGCAATTCCGCGCGATCGGGATTCGAAAACATCGTCTGGTTCTTGTCGACCACGGCCTTTTCGATCGGATAGGCGGTCGGGCCCAGCATGCGGGTGCGCACCTGCATGGTGCAGGCCCGCTCCAGATGGTACATCCGCTCGAAGGCGGAGGCGACCGAGCGGCCGACCGTCAGCGTGCCGTGATTGCGCAGCAGCATGTGGTTCTTGTTGCCGAGATCTTTCTGCAAACGCGGGCGTTCGTCATGATCAAGCGCCACGCCTTCGTAGTCGTGATAGGCCAGGTCGTGGGTGACAAAATGCGCGGTCTGGTTCATCGGCAGCAGGCCTTCCATGCAACTCGCCACCGCGGTGCCGTCGGGCGTATGCAGATGCAGCACGCAGCCGGCATCTTCGCGCACCTCGTGGATCGCCGAATGGATCGTGAAGCCGGCAGGGTTGATGCTGTATTCGCTTTTGGTGAGCTGGTTGCCGTCGAGGTCGATCTTGACCAGGCTTGACGCGGTGATTTCGTCGAACATCAGCCCGTAAGGGTTGATCAGGAAATGGTGTTCCGGTCCCGGCACCCGCGCGGAGATGTGGGTATCGACCAGGTCGTCCCAGCCATAATGCGCGACAAGGCGATAGCAGGCGGCGAGATTGACCCGCTGATCCCATTCCGCATCCGTCATTTCCGATCGCACTTGCTTCAGGCGCGCTTCTGCTGGTGACATGACCGGTTTCTCCCGTATGGATCGTTGATTTTCGCAGGTGAGACTAGCCCTGCGCATGCCTCGCAGCAAGGCGCAGGGCGGCGTGGCAGTCATGCTCATGCAGCGGCGATACCGGCCTTAAGGCGCGGGAATGGCCAGCAGGCTGGAAATGCTGCGGCCACGGATATCGTAGACGCGCGCGAACACGACGTCGTCGCGCTTGATTTCCACCATCACCGGCGCGGTCAGGCCCTTGCAGTAGAACTCGCCGAGCGTCATCGCGAAGTCGGCGGCGTGGCTATCCCAGCCGATCGTGAAGTCGGGGCCGAGCGCCACTTGCGCGGGGCGCTGCGGGCCGCACACCGCGACTTTCCATTTGCGTCCGCGCGGCGGCGTTTCCTTCTTTTCGGCGATCTCCTCGCGCAGGCCGTCGGAGGCCTGCTTCAGCGCCAGTCCCCAGTAGTCCAGCATGAAGAGATCGTCGGCGCCGCGAACCGTGCCGGCGATGTGATTGAAGTGGGTGTACTGGTAGGGGTGCAGCCGGATCATTTCGCTGAGCGGCAGCAGCAGGCCGAACACGAGCAGGGCCACCGCCGCGGGCTGCCAGCTGCGGCGATTTTCCTTCAGCCAGTTCATGCCCCTCGCAAAGGCTACGCCCGCGAGCACCGTCATCGGCGGAATCACAAAGACGAAATGCCGGATGCCGTTGTAAAGCGCGGGACGCTTCACCATCGCGACGGCGATCGGCAGCGTCGCTGCGAGCGTCAGCATCAGCATGATGGTCTTGCGGCGCGCCGATATGTCGGTGCGCGTCAGCGAGAACAATGTGCCCACGACGCCGGCGATGGAAAGGCCGAGCAGCACCTCGGGAAGCTGCAGTGCGAACAGGGTCGGCAAATACGACCAGGGCATGTCCGGCACCGACACCAGAGCGCCGTCGAACATTTCCTTCCACGGTTTCTCGAAGAAGTGCGAGAAATAGGTCAGGGCCCGAAAGGGATTGGCCGGCTCCATGATCGACCATGGCCAGATCAACCCCATGATGAGGTAACCGAGGATCAGGCCGGGCACCAGCACATGGATGACGTGCAGGAATCGCCTGATCGCTTCGCGCGCGCCTTGGCTGTGAACTTCTTCGATGAACAGCGGCACGAAGCCGATCAGGGCATAGATCAGCGCGAAGCCGCCGAGGATGCGCGAGCCGATCGACAGCCCGGCGCCGAGACCGACGATCAGAATGGTGCGCGGCGAAGGCGAGGGATATTCTTCGGCCAGGCGGACAAGGCCGAGCATCAGGATCACCATCGCAACCGCGAACGGCGCATCCTTCGGATTCATGAACATATGCCCGTAGTAGGTCGGGCATAACGCCAGCAGCAGCAACGCCACGAGCCCGGCCAACGGGCCGCCGGTGCGCCGGCCAAGCCGCCATGTCACCGCCAGACCGACCATGCCGACGACGGCGCCGAGCAGGCGGCGGGTTTCGAACAGTTCGAGCGGGATGATCTTGTGCAGCAGCGCCGCGGCCATGTCGAAGCCGCCGCCATACATATAGAGATTGGCGAACGACAGCGCGGCGGTGTCCTTGAAGCCGGAACCGTACAGGCGCAGCAACAGGTCGGCATATTCGGCGTGGGTGTAGTCGTCCCAGCCCAAACCGTAGTCGCGAAAGGTCAGGCTTGCGATCAGCCCGACCGCGGCCAGCACGATGATGGCGAGGTCGTCGCAAGTCCGCTCCACCGAGCGCCGCGCGGGCGTATCGATGGCCGAAGTGGTGATGGATGACATGCTAAAGGTAACCCGGTGTCCCCTATGGCCCTGTTTTGGCGCTTTTGGGCCTCATTCCCCGGCATCCATATAGCGCAGTTCCTGCGGCAAGTAATTGGGAATTGTGGCGTAATTTCCCTGATGCGATGCAACATTGGGGTGAAGGTAAAGATCTCGCTGCTTGCCGACGATGGGGTCGGAAGCCGGACATATCACCCAAGCACTTCTCGGCGATTTTAACCGACAAGTTGATGTGGGAAGCGCCATCTACAATTCGCGGTTGGCGATGTGCACAATATGACGGTATCGTGGCAAATGGCGGCTGCGAACTATTCGAGCGCGGCTGGGGGTGAATTCGATGATGCTTGCGTTGTTAATTGCCGGAATAGGCCTGCTGTTGGCTGGCCTCCTGACGGTCGTTCTCGGGATCCTGATAGACCTCAGCTTCGGCAATACCCTGATCAGCTCGGGTTCGATCACGGCATGCACCGGAATAATCCTGCTCGGTCTGTGGATGGTCGTCCGGGAGTTGAAGAATATTGCCCGATTGCTTGGCGCAGGCGCCCCCACGTCGCGTTCGCGAACCGCATCACAGCCGGCCGGCGCGCCGCGCGATCTTGCCCCGGAGAAAGACGAACTCCCGTTCGACCAGCCGGGGGCTGAAAACGCCGGCCAGGCGGAGCCTTCGCCACCCTGGCAGCAGGAGGCTGCGGCGCGCGACCGCGGACGCCAGGACGCCGTGCCGGAACCGGTTGCGCCTGAGCCGGTCAAACCCCGGCGCAATCTGTTGTTTTCGTCGTCGTCGCGCAAGGAACGCGAGCGCGCGCAGGCGCGGACGGCCGAGCCGTCCCCGATCGACGTTCGCGCCATCCCGGCCGAGGCGCCGCCGGCACCCGAGCCGGGTGCGCCGCCGCCGGCGACCTTCGACGACGCCTGGCCGGAACGCTCGAGGGGGTCGGATGTGCCGCCGCAGCGGCGCAGTGTCCGCGCGCCATCGACCTTTACCGAGACAAATTCCGGCGTTGTCCCGACCGATTCCTTTCCGCCGGCCGCACGAGCGCCGCGAAACGAGGAGCAACCGCCGGTGACGGTCCTCAAATCGGGCGTGGTCGATGGAATGGCCTATTCGCTCTATTCCGATGGCTCGATCGAGGCGCAGATGCCGGAAGGCATGATGCGGTTTGCCTCGATCGACGAACTGCGTTCGCACCTCGACCAGCGTCCCTGAGGGCTCTACTTGCGGCGAAAGCCTGAGAAAAATAAAGCGCCGCCGTTCTTGTCACGCCGACAGCAATCCGCTCATATTCACCAAGTAATGGACGATGCCGAAAGCGTATTGGCGCTGCCGGATACTGTAATTTTTCGTGAAAGGTTCAGGGCATGACCGAGGCCGCCGGCAAGAGTTTCATCGATCTGACCGCCGGCATCGTGTCGGCCTATCTGAGCAACAATCCGACCCCGGCCGCGGAAATTCCCAACCTGATCAGCCAGATTCACGCAGCGTTGCTGCGGGTCTCGACCGGCCGGAGCGATGCCGCGCCGGAACCCGCCAAGCCCGCGGTTTCCGTCAAGAAGTCGATGACGCCGGATTACCTGGTGTGTCTTGAGGACGGCAAGCGCTTCAAGTCGCTGAAGCGGCATCTGCGCACGCAATACGCCATGACGCCGGAGCAATACCGGGACAAATGGGGCCTTCCGGCCGACTATCCGATGGTGGCGCCGAACTATGCGGTGGCGCGTTCGCAACTGGCCAAGAAGATGGGGCTCGGCCAGCAGCGGCGGCGGAAGAAATAGTTCAGGAGGCCGCGGCCAGCGCCTCGCGCGCGTCGGAGCGAATGCGTTCGACCATGGCACGCAGGCCGTTGGAGCGCTGCGGCGTCAGGTGCTCGCGAAATCCGAATTCGTCGAAGACCTCGATGGCATCGGTTGCAAGGATTTGCTGCGGGGTGTGGCCGGAATACAGCGTCAGCAGGATCGCGATCAGCCCGCGCACGATATGCGCGTCGCTGTCGCCGAGATACTTCAATACCGGTTCCGCGCCGCCGCTGCGGTCGATCTGTTTTGCCAGCCAGACCTGGCTGACGCAGCCCTGCACCTTGTTGGCGGCGGAATGCCCGGCTTCCGGCATCGGATCGAGCGTGCGGCCGAGCTCGATGACATACCGGTAGCGGTCGTCCCAGTCGTCCAGCAGCGCAAAATTATCCCTGATTTCGTCGATCGTCATCGCGTTCCGTGCTCGATCCCAAAGCCATATATAGGATCGCCCGCGATCGAAAGCGATATCGCCTGTTGAAAATGGATAATCGGTTCCGGGTTTAATTTGCCGTCACGGCGCCGACGGGGTGCGCCATTCCGCCAGCAGATCGTCCGGCGTCAGGGTGTCGCGCGACGCGATCTGCGCAGGCGCTGCGTCAGCGACCTGGCCGATCGAGCCGGTACGGTCGGGTGAACGCTTGTCGGTGATGATCTGGTAGAGCTTGCGCGCGCCGTCCTGGGCGCGATGGGTGAGGATCGTCGCGGCCTGGCCGCCAACCTCGCAGGCCGCCGGCTGGCGCTTGCAGAATTAACTCATGTCCGACACCGCCGCCGACGCGGCGGACACGGCTTCGGACGCCCCCACTTGCGGCAGCTTGTCCGATTCAGGCGTCCTGTCACGGGGCAACAGCACGAGCACCAGCCCGAGCCAGAATGCCAAGCGAAGCAGAAAAAACATCTCGCGAACCCGACCGTCTGTTTGATTCCGTTGCGAACGATCCCGTCAAGCGCGGCTGGAATCCCGCAATCCTTCCCTGACTAACAGCCGTCGATAAATCGCAAGTGTTTGCATTGAAGTTAAATCGCCGAAAATTTGCGGAAAATCCGACTGATTTGATTCGATGTAAATTTTCGATTGATGCGGCTTTTCGCGACCGTTATCGGCGCAAGGAGACATCCACCATTTCGAAACCATACCGGCCCGGGTTCTGGAAACCGGCCGTTCACCATTCGCATCGAATGAACGCTCCAGGACACGCCAAAACCCCGCCCGAACAGGCTCTTTCGCCGCAGTCCGGTGCGCCTTAGCGTTCGCTTAATTTCGCTCTGACACGGTGTGGCAACGATAAAGGAGGCGTTCCGGCACGTCTGTTTTGACGAGCAAGCCGAAGCGCGAGAGCCGTGACAGTTTTGAACATTATCCGCGATTGTCTCGATGCGCTCCTGCATCCGTCGGCGCGTTACGACGCGCTGACGAAAGCGCGCCATCGGGCGTTCATGGCGCCGCGGCTGCTTGGCAGCCTGGCGGCGTTCGCGGCGTTCCCGGTCTACCTTGCGATGCGCGGCGCGCCGACCGCGCTTGAGGTCGCGGCATTCGCCTGGCTGATCGCGCCGATCCTGCTGTCGTGGTTTTTGTCGCGTACCGGCCGCTACGAGGGCGCGCATGTGCTGTCGTCGCTGTCGCTGGCCGGCTTCGTGATGACGGTGGCGATGACCACCGGCGGCATCGAATCCTTTGCCGCGATCTGGCTGGTCGTCGTTCCGCTCGAAGCTTCGATGTCTGCCTCGCGCCGCGTGGTCGCGTTTGCTTGCGCGCTGGCATTGGCGTGCGCCGCGGTGCTGATCGCTCTTGGGCATTTTCACCTGCTGCCGGCAGTGGAAACCAACAGCGCCGTGCGCGGCGCATTCATGGCCTTCGGCGTGGCCTCGGCGACGCTTTATGCCGCGGGCCTCGCCTTCGGCGCCGAGTCGCTGGCGAGCACCAGCGTCTCGCTGCTCAACGTCGAGGAAGAGCGATATCGCCTGCTGGCCCTGAACATGAGCGACGTGATCTCGCGCCATCGCCGCAACGGCGCGGTGCAGTTCATTTCGCCCGCGGCCGAGGCGCTGCTGGGCGTGCCGGCATCGCAACTGCTCGGGCACGGCCTGTTCGATCGCGTACATGTCGCCGATCGCCCGGCCTATCTCACTGCACTGTCGGACGCCGCGCGCGGCGGCGAGGTCGGCAGCGTCGAATTTCGGCTGCGGCGCGATAACCCCAAGGGCGGCGAGCGCGGGCAAGCCCATCCGGTCGATTTCATCTGGGCCGAGATGCGTTGCCGGCCGCTCGAACAGCTTTCGGAGACGGCGGCTTCGCATGAAGCCGAAGTCGTCGCCGTGATCCGCGATGTCACCGACCGGAAGGTCCAGGAACAGGCGCTTGATCTGGCGCGCAGCGCCGCCGAACGGGCCGACGCGTCGAAAAGCCGTTTCCTCGCCACCATGAGCCACGAATTGCGCACGCCGCTCAACGCCATCATCGGATTCTCCGAGATGATCGTTCAGGAAGACGTGCTGATGGTCGACGCAGTTCGCCGCAAGGAATATGCCCAGTTGATCAACGATTCCGGCCAGCATCTGTTGTCGGTGGTCAACGGCATTCTCGACATGTCCAAGATGGAGTCCGGCAATTTCGAGATCACGCCGGAGCCGTTTGCGCCGCGTGCGGCGCTGCTCAATTGCTGCAACCTCCTGGCGCTGAAGGCCCGCGAAAGCGGTATCGATCTGGTGACCCGCGCGGCCGAGGACCTGCCGGCGATGACCGGCGATCCGCGCGCGTTCAAGCAGATCGTGCTCAATCTCGTTTCCAACGCCATCAAGTTTACCGAACGCGGCGGCATGGTGACGGTTTCCGCCAGTGTCGAGGGCTCGCGGCTGGTGCTTCGCGTCACCGATACCGGCGTCGGCATCGCGGCCGACGATCTCAAGCGGATCGGCGATCCCTTCTTTCAGGCCGGCAAGACCTATCAGCGCCGGCACGAAGGCACCGGCCTCGGGCTGTCGATCGTGAAAAGCCTGGTCGGGCTGCATGGCGGCGAGATGACCGTGCAAAGCAAGATCGGCGAGGGCACCACCGTGACCATCGCATTGCCGCTGGCATTCACGCCGCTAGCCGCGCAGCCAGCCAGCAATATCGCCACGCTCACTCCGGCGTTGCGATCCTCATCCCAGGAAACTCATCCCGACCAAGCTCATCAGGTGAAGAAAAGTGCCTAGACAAATTGCAAGAGATGACGACATGCCGCGCCGCCGCCGTCGTGCGAGCGCGGTTGCGATCGAAACCGAATCCGGGCGCGGTGTGCTGATGCGCGTCTCTGCTTTATAGCCCGAAGGACATGATTGCGGGTGCGGTGGCGTTCGCCGCCATCAGCGCCATCGTCGCCAACGCGCTGTTCCTGCAGCGGGGCCCGCATCCGTCGCCGATGTTCGGCGCGGCCGTCACGGTGCCGGCGGCGATGATGCCTGCCAGTCCATTGCCCCGTCCGCGGCCGGCTGAAGCCGCGCTGAACGATACGTCACCGATGGAATTGAAGCCGGCTGAATCGAAAGCCGCCGATCCCCTGACCAGCCTCGTCAAGGCGACCAGCACAACGCCGGTGACGCCTTCCACGATTGTGCGGCCGCCGGCCCCGATCCCCGGTGTTTCAATTGCGTTCTCCGGCTCGCGCCGCGTGGCGGCGGTGCAGCGGACCCTCACCGAATATGGCTATGGCCAGTTGAAGCCGACTGGCACCATCGGCGCCGACACCCAGGCCGCCATCCAGAAATTCGAACGGGAGCGCAAAATCCCGGTGACCGGGCAGATGTCCGATCACGTCGTGCGTGAACTCACCGCAATGGTCGGCCATCCGATCGACTAGAGCCGTTTCCGTTTCGATGGAATCGAAACGTGTTCCAGATTTCTTTGCGCGAACCGGCATCCACTTCGCTCGAAAACACTCTAGTCCGCCAGCGCAAAGGCCTTGCACCAGCCGTCCCGGCTGACGTCGCCATCGACCACCTTGCAGGCTTGCGGCGGCTCGAACAGCGAGCACACGGCACAGCTATAGATGCCGTTCGGCGTGTCCTGATATTGAGCCTGCTGCCGCGTCATTTTTTCCGACGCCTGCGCTTGCGGTATTCGCAGCAACAGCCCCGCCGAGACGCCACCGGCAACCGCGCGCATCATCTTTCGCCGCGATTGGTCCATTGGTCTCTCGATCACGCAGCTAACCGATCTGAAGCAGGCGCCGCAGACTTCTGACGTCGGTGACCCCCTCGATCGCAAGCACCGTATCGATCAGGCGCTTCGAGGTTTCGCGTCCCAGCACCGGTGTGATCAAATCGCTGGCTTTCTGGCTCACCTCAGCCCGCGTCATCGGGTTGGCAACCGTGCCGCGCACGGCCGAGACGCGCTCCGAAAGGCGGGTGCCGTCGGTCAGTTCGATGTCGACGACGGTGACGCGCACCGGCAGAAGCTTGGCCAGTTCGTCGTCGCGCACCAGGTTGACCTTGACGCGCTGGCGCAGCGTCGCCGGATCCTGCAAGCGGGGTTTGTCATGCGCGGCATGGAATGAGACGGTTTTGTCGAGCAGCATGACCGCAATCATCTGCTGCAGGCAGATATCGGGAATGTCGCGGTTGTCCACCACCGCCGCAACCGTCGGGGCCAGATGTACGGTGACGCGCTTCACCTGGTCCGCCTCGAAAGGCTTTTTGTTGCGGATGGTCTCGATCGCATCGAGCGGTCCCTGGATCGGCGAGCCGACGGTCCATTTCTTGATGTCGGTTTGCGTGATCTCGTAACGCTCGCCGAGTTTCTCGATCAGCCGCGCGGGTTGCGCTTTCGGCGCGTAGGCGGCAAAAAAATTGTCCGCGCCCGAGAAAATATCCTCAACGCCGTTCCAGCCCGATTTGACCAGGAACGCCGAGGTGACGCCGTTGCGCGCCGGCATGCCGGCGAATACGAAGGCTTTCTCGATGTGATCGGTGTCGCGCCGCCAGGCAACGATCCCGGAAGACTGCTGCGCGGCATAGTCCAGCGCCCAGCGCATCTGGCGTGCATCGAGACCGGCGGCGCAAGCGGCCGCTGCCGAGGCGCCGAAAGTCCCGGCAATACTGTGCGTCGCAAGGCTGCTCTCGTAGCTGAAGGCAGCGCCTCCCATCGCCATGACCACGCGCGGGCCGATGTCGTAGCCGAGCGTCACGGCGCGAAGCAGCCCGGTGCCGTCGATCCCTTGTTGCTCGCCGACCGCCAGCGCCGCCGGCACGATCGAGCAGCCCGGATGGGAGCGCGACTCGTTGTGGGAGTCGTCGGTTTCATCGGCATGCGCCATGACGCCGTTGGCGAGCACGGCATCGAGCGGTGCGGCGGTGAGCGCCGAGCCCACCACGGTCGCGGTGCCGTTTCCCCCGTGCTCGCGGATGTAACGCTGCGCCGCCTGGCCCGGCGGCAATTCGGAGCCGGAAATCATCGCGGCAAAGGTATCGAGCAGATGGGACTTGGCGTGTTCTGCGACGTCGTCGGGGAGCGCGCGCGTGGCGGCGGCGGCCATATAGGTGCTCAGCGTGTTCATGACCGGTCCTGGGACCGCCGGCTGCGCAAAAATGCGCTTCGACTGCTGCGCACGCGCCGCAATCGGCCACATCGCGGCGCCGAGAGCCGTGATGAACTCGCGCCTCCTCAATCCTGCCTCCAATCAACAACTCGCTTTTGCCACAGACTATCACTTTGCAGCCGGTTGCGAGCAGCAAATCACCCGACGCTGCGGTGGCATGCTTTTCCGGAGCATGGTCTAGCCTAGATACATCCGCTGGCCTATCGTCGGTTCCATGCGATTGAAATCCAGCATCTGGGTGGCCGCCTATCTGCGCCGTTGCCAGACCGAGGGGATATTCGGCGCCGTGCGCAGGCGCGGCGCGGAAGAGGCCGGCGCGGTATTCGTCAAGGTCGCAACGCTTGACGGCAACGCGGTGCTGTACAGCCCGGCGCCGCAGACGGTCTATGACGACAGCCGGCCGATCGAGCGCATATTTGCAGCAACATCGCCGCAGCCGATCGCTGAATCGTCGGTGGAAGAGCGTCTGGCGAAAGAAATCAAATTCGATCCGGATGCCTGGATCGTGGAGATCGAGGACCGGGCAGGGCGGCATTTTCTCGATCTGGCGAAGGGCTAGCTTCCCGAGGCGCGCGAGGTGTTTCGCGTGCCGAAGACGACGCCGGGCTGAACGGCCGGGCGGGTCTGCGCCGGCGCCGGGCGCGCACGGTGGCGCTCGTCGTCGTAGAGGGTGGGGCGATACTTGGCGCGCGTGACGGCGAGCGTCGAGCCGCGCCATGCCGCCAGCATGACCAGCGCCGAGCGTTCGCTCAAGCGGTCGTACAGCCGCGACAGCCGGTAGACGGTGGTCACCGATGAGCCGAACACGGGAAGGAAAATCAGTATCCGCTGAAAAACCGCGCCCGGCATGTTCAGCGCTTTGGCGGCGCAGGCCAGCGGCTCGCCGCCGGGATCATGGACCACCTGGGCTGCGACCTTTGCCGGCAATATCAGCGTCTCGCCCAGTTCCAGCGTGAAGTTTTCGATGTCGGCGGCGCACGCTGCCATCTCAAGCGTCTCGACGGCGCGCTCGGCAAAGAAGGATGGAATTCGCGCGGACGCCTTGAGCGGGGTTTCTTCGAGATTGTGCAGGATCAAGGCGCGCTCGCTGGAGTTCGCGCGGAAAAACATCTCGTTGATCTCTGCGGCGTCGGTTGGCTGCATCGACACGCTCGATTGCATCCGCAATTGCGCGTCGGTGAGCGGTCTGACCGGCGGCGCTGCAACCGGATTTACGGGAATTTCGGCAGCGAGCGGAATTGGCCGATCGGGATCGGCGGGTTTCAGACCGAGTTTTGCCATGATCTCAATCGGCGTGCCCGGATAGATCGCCAGTCGCGCCCGTACCGCTGCGCGCGTCGCGTCGTCGACCTGGTCGATCAGGCGCGAGGTCAGTTCGACAAACTGCCGCTCTTCGTCGCTGCTGTGGGTGCGGGCCTGAACGTAGAGATCGGTCAGCACGCGCAGCAAAGTGGGTCTGATATCGACGCCCTCGCGGCGAGAGAGCGTCATCAACCCGTCGAAGCCTGGAAAAAGCGGTGGTGTGGTCATGCCATGGATACGCGACAGAGTGATGCTCGTGCGAGCCTAACCAAGCCGCTTTAACAGTGCGTTAAGGAAAACGATTGGTAAAAATCTGCCACCATATTTTCGGCGTCATTGTCTCGCTTCGAGCCGATGGCAATTAAGATGCCGTTAACCATGCCCTGATCTTAATGACGGCCTGTCGCCGGCAAATCGCGCCGCCGCGGCAACCAGAGAGAGTTGGACATGGGCACCATCATTGAATTTCCGGCGGATGCGGCTTCGCGACGTCCGGCCTCAACCGCGGATGGCGCCCCACGCGAAGGCATGGGGACCGTCTTGATCCTTCCCGTCATCCGGATCGAACGCGACACCGGCGAAACCAGCGGTGGCCGCGGACCTGAAGAAGGTGCGGCCCCGGGCGGCCGCCGCCGCCGGCGCACCTGACACCGGACGTCTCGACATGCCGGATACGTATTTTTTTTCGATCCGGACAAGATTGCAGGTCCGATGCCCGCCGCCGGCTCTGCTGCTGCTTTTGGCGAGTCTCGTACTCGGAGGCTGTAGCGGCGGCGATTTCGGCCGAACCCGCCAGGATTTTCTCAACGACGGCATGCACAGCTGGATCGGTGCCGAGGCGACGGGAAGCGTCGGCCTGCGGCCGTCGCAATTCCAGCTCACCGACAGCGAACGGCGGCTTCGCGATCTGGCTTATCCCCTGATCGAGCCGCCGCATTCGCGACCCGCCTGGAAGAGCGTGTTCGGCGATTACAAGACGATCCCGTCGCCATGGCGGCAGACGCCGGTATTCGATCGCACCGCCTATGGGCGCCGGCTGATCGACGAACCGCACCGTTCGAATTCATCGCGCTATGCGCAGCTGATGGACGATGTGCGCGACGACCTCACGCGGTTCGATCCGTTCTTCTCCAACGCCGTACGCGTGCTCGATCTCGACAGGAAGCGTAACGCCAGCCTGAAGATGGTTTCCGAACTGTCGCCGCGCGAACGCGCCGACGCGGTCGCCCGCATGGAAGAAAACACCCTGATCGTGCAGTGGGTGACGCAATGCCTGGAGCAGCGGGTTTCCTCCTACCGCTGGGCGCTGGAGCGGCTGGTGATCCAGGTGCCGGATAACATGGCGGCCGACGCCGATCGCCTGATCAATGAACTCGCCGCCCAGACCGCGAACCCGCCGGTCGCAGCGCAGCCCGTGATCGGACGCGCCGTCAGCGTGCGCGGCTAGCATTTTCGCGGTAACCGCGAGCGTTTTCCTGGCCGGCAAGGATTCGGTGCATGAACCCCATGATCGCGCGAAGCTCAGGGAGCTGATGCCCGACTACTACAAGTACCTCGTCGGCGTGTTTGGATTTGACCCGGATGCGCCAGGCGCCATCCCGGTGGCCTCCGCGGACCAGGATCAAGCTTCAGTTCAGCGATCCCGCGTTTCGATCAGCGCTTGGCCGGCGCCGGCGGCGGCGTTTCCGCCTGCTTTACCGGCGCATCGGTCTGCACCTTGCAGGTGGAGGCTGCGAGCGTGGCCTGGGCCTGCGGCATCAGGCCGGGCTCGGCCGCCAAAGCTTTCAGCACGATCAGTCCCGTGCGAGGTCGGAGAATCGATAATCAGCCGGTCGGCTGCGGTGACGTCCTCATCCTCGGGCAATTCGGCGTGTTGAGCCTCGGTCATGAGATCGAGTTCGATCACCTTGCGTCCGGCGGACCGGTCGTTGATGGCGTAATAGGCGACTTCGTTGCGGGTATAGAACGACACCGAGGTGTAGGCCTGGCTGACGGGGACCGCGAGCTTGATCGAGCCGCCGGACAGATCGTAACGGCAGATCGCGATCGCGAACGCCGGATCCATGAACGGCATCGGTTCGTTGTTGGGATCGGCCAGCGGCAACGGGGTAACGGTGTTGAGCTTGGTCATCGGCGTCAGGCGCGAATAGGCGTCCTGGGTCGCGATCCGCGGCAGCGCCAGAACGCTGACGAGGTGCACGATGCCGCCCAGCAGCACGCCCGCGATAATCGTGAACAGCAGGCGAATCATGGGCACCCCACGGTCGCAATCGACGGCATCGGCGCGTCGCGCTTGGTCCGCGTCGCGACGCCAACCGGCGTGTCGTACAGCCGAAGCATCAGGGCATAACGCTCGATTCCGCCGGTAGGGAGCCAGTTTCCGGCACGCGACCGCGCCGCGACCCGCAGCTCGAACGCACCGTCAGCCCCGCGGATGATTTCCTGGCTGGTGAAGCCGTAACGCTGCAGCGAGTTCGCAACCAGGTGTCCTTTCCGGTCGTACAGCGTCAATGTCCAGAACCGGGCCGCGGGCGTGACGCCGCTGACCAGCACGTCGCATCGCCCATCGAGCGGTCGCTTGCTGTCGTCGGTTGTCGCCGAGAATGCCACCCCGTCGCCGGTGCCGACCGGCAACTCGCCGCTGCGGGCGATCGAGGCGCGCGAATAAGGATCGACATCGGCGGTGCCGGTCTTGGGCCGGGCGGTCCAGGCCCCGATCGTGAGCGTGCCGAGATCGGTCCCGCGCGTCGCCGTCACCCATGTCGCGCCGATGCCGACGGCGGTGGCCAGCATCAACGCCAGCAAGGTGATGAAGATCAGCCGCACGGTTAGTTCTTGAGCGGTGCGGGCGCCGCCGCGCTGCCTGGCGTTGCCGCCGCAAAGCTTTCCGGAAGTGCCGAAGTATTGGACGATAACGGCTTGACCGGCTTCGGCGGTTCGCTGGATGAGGTCTGTCCAACGGTCTTGCCGGCTTCGTCGAGCAGCTTCTCCACGTGCACCAGAATATCCGCGCCGCGCTTGGTCAGGACCGGCGGCGGCCCCGGCTTGATCTCGGGAGGCTTCGGCGCGCCGTTGGCGGCAATCGTCGCGGGGGTAGCGGGAGCCGGCAGCTTCGTGCCGGCGCCGATTCCCGCGATCTCCTTGATCTCGACGCCCTGATGGGCCGCGACCATGATGTCGTGCCAGGTCTGTGCCGGCAGCGAGCCGCCGGTCATGCGGTTGGTCGGCGAATAGTCGTCATTGCCGTACCAGACCGCGCAGGTGAAGTTGCCGGTGTATCCGACGAACCAGGCGTCGCGGTAGGCGTTGGTGGTGCCGGTCTTGCCGGCGGTCGGAATGCCGTCGAGAGCGGCGCGCCGCGCGGTGCCTTCGCTGACGACGTGGCTCATCATGCCCGCCATGTCGGCGGCGACCGATGCCGGAATGGCTTGCAGCGGTTTCTTGCCATCACGGTCGAACCGCCAGACCAGGTCGCCGGCGCCGGTGCGAACTTCAAGTACCGCATGAGGCGTGACCGACTTGCCCTTGTTCGGGAACGTCGCATAGGCGACCGCATGCTCCAGCACCGTGACTTCGTCGGCGCCGATCGGCAGCGACGGCGTGTCGGGCAGCGGCGCCTTGATGCCGAAGCGGCGCGCCACTTCCACGATCTTGGCGCGGCCGGCCTTCGGCCCGCCCTTGCCGCCGATGGCGATCGACAGTTTCACCGGAACGACGTTGATCGAGCGGGTGATCGCCTGCGTCAGCGTGACCGCGCCGGAATAGGAGTGGCCGTAGTTCTGCGGACACCAGTTGCCGATGCAGACCGGACCGTCGACGATGATCGAGGTCGGCTTGAAACCGTTGAGCAGCGCCGTGGTATAGACATAGGGCTTGAACGACGAACCGGGCTGCCGGTAGGCGTCCACCGCGCGGTTGAACTGGCTGGCGCCATAGTCGCGACCGCCGACCATCGCCCGCACGCCGCCGTCGAGGTCGGCGACCACGGTCGCGGCCTGGGTGGCATGATAGTCGCGGCCGAACTGGCGCAACTGGTTTTCGATGGCGTCTTCGGCGGCGTGCTGCACGTTCATGTCGATCGCGGTGCGGACCACGAACACGCGCTCGGTATAGGATTTCGGGAACGTATCGACCAGCTTGCGCATCTCGTCGAATGCCCAGTCGAGATAGTAGTTCGGCGACGCTTCGTCACGGCGGTCGACCGCGGTGGCCGGGTTGCGCCGGGCGCCGAACACCTGGCCCTCGGTCATGAAGCCGGCGTCGACCAGGTTGTCGAGCACCACGTTGGCGCGGGCGCGCGCCGCGGGCAGGTTGATGTGCGGGGCGTATTTGGTGGGGGCCTTGAACAGTCCGGCGAGCATGGCGGCTTCGGCGAGATTGACGTCGCGCGCCGACTTGTTGAAATAGAAATGTGCCGCGCCGTCGACGCCGAAGGTGCCGCCGCCCATATAGGCGCGATCGAGATAGAGCTTCAGGATCTCATTCTTGGTCAGGCGCGTTTCCAGCCACACCGCGAGAAAGGCTTCCTTTACCTTGCGCTCGATGGTGCGCTCGTTGTTGAGGAACAGGTTCTTCGCCAATTGCTGCGTGATCGACGAGCCGCCCTGGCGTACGCCACCGGCCTGCGCGTTGGTCAGCAGCGCGCGGAACGTGCCGGCGACGTCGATGCCGAAATGGTCGTAGAAGCGGCGGTCTTCGGTGGCCAGCGTGGCCTTGATCAGGTTGTCCGGAAAATCCTCGAGCGGAATCGAATCATTGTGCTTGATGCCGCGGTTGCCGATCGGATTGCCGTAGCGGTCGAGGAAGGTGACCGCGAGATCGGATTTTTTCAGCCAGTCGTCGTCGGCGGTTTCGCGGAATGCCGGCACCGCCAGCGCCAGCATCAGGATCGAGCCGGCCAGCCCGATGGTGGCGGCCTCCGACAACGGCTCGATGAACACCCAGCGTTTCCAGCGGCCGACATAGAAGCGGTCCATGAAGGTCGAGAACCGTTCATAGAGTTCGCGCGCGCCGACCGCGGAAGAGAACAGCGTCGAGTCGATACGCGCATCCAGATCCAGCATGATATGCCGGATTTTTTTCTTCCATTGCGGTGGTACGATCTGGCGCACTAGTGCCCTTTTTCCGAAGTTCGTATACGTTTCAGCGGCCCCTTGTACGAACTTCGGAAAACAAAGGGCACTAGTAAATCTAAAATTCTAGTGCCGCTTTTCGATTTGAAGTTCCTTAACCGGGCTTGCCGCTTGCGCTGTAGGAACTTCAAATCGGCGGCACTAGGGGCCTTTAAATTAGCTCGAAAGCGCTCAAGCGCCCGGCAGGGCACCGTCGAGACGTCTTGCGGGAATGTTGCGGCAAACCCAAGGCGCTTTTGCACGTCCGGGCGACTTCCGGAGTTTTTAGCCGAGCGGTGGCCATAAACCAATGGCTGCGCTGGCGATTTTGTTGAGCAGGGATAATGCCGCCGGGGCTTTTACACGAACTGCGATCCACCCACTTGCACCCTGGCAGCCGCTGCCCCTAGAAGGGTTCTAGCCGGCCGCTATCCGCAAGCCCCAGAGGTTTATGACCATCCGTTCCCAGCCGCCCTCGGATCAAGAGGGATTCTTTTGGAAAACCAAGACGTTGGAGGAGATGTCTGACGCCGAATGGGAGAGTCTGTGCGACGGCTGCGCGCGCTGCTGCCTGGAAAAGCTGGAGGATGAAGATACCGGCAAGATCTATTTCACCCATGTTTCCTGCAAGCTTCTGGATGCCGGTCTATGTGCTTGCAAGGATTATGCGAACCGGTCCGATCAGGTTCCCGACTGCGTCCGGCTGACGCCGGCCAATGTCCGCACCCTGAACTGGCTGCCACCGAGTTGCGGCTACAGGCTCGTGGCCGAAGGCCGCGATCTCTATTGGTGGCATCCCTTGGTATCCGGCGATCCCAATACGGTGCATGAAGCCGGCGTGTCGGTGCGGGGGCGGGTGCAGGGAACCGAGAATGAGGTCGCCGACGCCGACCTCGAAGATCACATCGTGCAATGGCCGTCGCTGTTGCCCAAGCGCGCCCGCCTCAAAAAGCGGCCCCAATCCTGAACGCCCCGAATTGACGGATCACGCGATTGCGATGGCAGCTTCGCGGGACGCACCCATGCGCGCAACCCGCTGCCACGGCTGCGATTTGCCGCCTAGATTGCCGGCGACACAGCGATTCCGCGCGGCCGCGCAGCCTTAAACAAGTCCCGCATGAACAAACACGAACGCCAAAGCCCCCATCCGGCTGCCCGACAGGCATTGTCCGAAGCGATCGAGCGCGATCTGTCGGAGATGCCGACGGAGGTCATCGCCATCAGCGATGCGCCGCCGATCGCGCCGCGCGCGCCGCTGACGCCGAAGGAAGTCCACACCATCCTGCTGAGCCTGATGCTGACGATGTTTCTGGCCGCCCTCGACCAGACCATCGTCGCCACGGCGCTGCCGACCATCGGACGGCAATTCCAGGATGTCTCCAACCTGTCGTGGGTGATCACGGCCTACCTGTTGGCCTCGACCGCGGTGGCGCCGGTGTTCGGCACGCTCAGCGACATCTACGGCCGCCGCGCCATGATCGTCACCGCGCTCAGCCTGTTTCTCACCGGCTCGGTCGTATGCGCCCTGGCGCCGAACATGCCGGTGCTGATTCTGGCGCGAGGCCTGCAAGGCCTCGGCGGCGGCGGTATCCTGCCGATCGTGCAGACCGTGATCTCGGACCTGGTGACGCCGCGCGAACGCGGCCAGTACCAGGCCTATTTCAGCGGGGTGTGGGTCGCGGCCGGCATCGGCGGGCCGATCCTCGGCGGCGTGTTCGCCGAGCATCTGCACTGGTCGATGATCTTCTGGATCAACCTGCCGCTCGGGCTCGCGTCGCTGGCGCTGCTGCTGCCGAGGCTGCGCAAGCTGCCGGTGTATCACCGCAGGCGCAAGGTCGACTGGCTCGGCGGCGTGCTGCTGATGGCCGGCGCCGTGGTTTTCATGCTGGTGCTGACATGGGGCGGCAACCGTTATCTCTGGCTGTCGCCGGTCATCCTGGCGATGGTCGGTTCGTCCCTGGCCCTTACGCTGGCCTTCGTGTGGCACGCGAGAAATGCCGAGGAACCGTTCCTGCCGCTGCCGCTATTGGGCGGCTCCGTCGTGCCCTATGCGATGGCCGCCGGCGGCTGCGCGATGGGGGCGATGGTGGGGCTGACGGTGCATCTGCCGCTGTATTACGAGGTGGTCTATCATCTCAGCGCCAGCGAGGCCGGCCTTGCGCTGATTCCGCTGGCGGCGATTTCGACCGGCGGGGCGGCGATCGCCGGCCAGACCATGGCGCGCGCCAGGCACTACAAGCGGGTCGCGATCATCGGCACGTCGTGCGCGGCGCTGGCCGGAAGCGCGATGGCGTTCACGGCGATGCCGCTATGGGTGCTGCTGGTGCTGCTGTCGGTGTTCTCGCTGGGCCTCGGCACCGCGTTTCCGATCAGCGTGGTCTCGATCCAGAATTCGGTGGGGCGCTCGCAGGTCGGCACCGCGACCGGAGCGATGAATTTCTTCCGCGCTTTGATGGCCTCATTCATGGTGGCGGCGTTCTCCGCGATCCTGCTGATGGCGCTGGGTGCGGATATTTCGCTGAGCGGGGAGCATCGCGGCCCCGTGAGTTCGATTCCGGCCGCCGACATGGTCACGGCGTTCCGCTACGTGTTCGCCGCCGCCGCGGCCCTCTTGGCCTGCGGCGCGCTGAGCTTTACCCTGATGGAAGAAAGACCGCTGGCCGGTCCGGCGACGCCGGTGGAGCTGGCCGAGTAGGGCGCCTCGCCGCGTGATCACGGACTCAGCGCAGCGCCTGGAGAAACTGCTTGATATTGTCTTG
Organism: uncultured Alphaproteobacteria bacterium; assembly: GCA_963774685.1. Lineage (GTDB taxonomy): Bacteria > Pseudomonadota > Alphaproteobacteria > Rhizobiales > Xanthobacteraceae > Bradyrhizobium. The sequence goes on from CAVZFU010000002.1 coordinate 702,393, forward strand.
CATGGCACGCTCGTTCGACACCCTCAGACGGTCCATGCCAAGTGGAGAGTCCGAAAACGTCGCGCGGCCCGTGCCCTTGATCGGGTAAGTAGCGCCGGTGCCGGGGCCGGAAACCCGGTATTTGACATAGGCCGTTACGTCCAGATCCAGCCCCATGATCGGCTGGTCCAGGTTCAGGATTTCGGCATCGATGTAGAATTTCGCGGTGTCGGGCCGCGCCAGATAGCCGTTCGCGGCAAGACTGCTTTCCAGCGCGGCCTTGAGCGGCTCGTTTTCGACGCCCATGGACCCGAGTATGTTCATCGCGTGCCCGCCCGTGACCGACCGGACCGCCATCGCATTTTTGTACTTCGGACTCGCCGTGACAACCGCGCCGCTATCGACGGTCATTCCCTGCTGCGTTGCGCACGCCGCAAGCATTGGCGCAAGCAGGGACAGAATGACGAGAATTTTGGCGTGTCGCATCACTTGGTCCCGGCTGCATACAAATTAGCGACAACCTTAGCGAGCGGTGAAATTGCAATCAATAGAAGAGCTTGCAATAGAAGGCTTGCAATAGAGGGCTAGGCCGCCCCCACCGGGCGCCAGCCAGCACTGATGGCGGCGTGGCACCGGTGCGGCCGCTATCAATCGGCCGCAAATTCATTTAACAGCGGCCGCAGACACCGATTTTCGAAGGAGCCGGCCATGAGCAAACCCACCATCGAACAGACACGGATGGGCGCCGAGGGCATTGCCTTTTGCATCGCGCGGACCCTGATCGAGCGCGACCCGTCGCTGAAGGCGCCGATGCGCGCCAATTTGCGCAAGATGTGGGAACTGCTGGAGGAGCGCGAAGACCACGGCGCCGCCGACATGGTCGACGTCATGATCAAGGCGCTCAACGATCCCGCATTTTTCAAGCCGTAAGGGTCGTATCGACCCGGAATTTCCTACGTTCCCGGCCGTGAAACCTCGGTCTCCTTGGACGTGATGAACTCCAGCAGCACCGGGACGCCTTCCCTGGTCTTGGCGATGCCGCGCTTGATCGCGGGGATGATGTCTTCCGGCTTGGTGACCCGCTCGCCATAGCCGCCGAAGGCGCGCGCCATCGCGGCGTAGTCGCCGGAAATATCGGTCGCGCGATACTTCTCGGTCGAGATCGGCATCACCTTCAATTCGATCGCCATGCTGAAATTGTTCAGCAGGATCGACATGATCGGAATCCGCTCGCGCACCGCGGTCTCGAAATCCATCCCGGTAAAGCCGATCGCCGCATCGCCCCAGACGTTGATGCAGAGCTTGTCGGGTTTGGCGAGCTTGGCGCCGAGTGCGAGCCCGAGGCCATAACCGAGCTGCGTGGTCTTGCCCCAGCCGATATAGGACAGCGGCTCGACCGACTTCCAGAACGGCGAGAGCTGGTCGCGCGGGCTGCCGGCGTCGTGGGTAATGATGGTGTTGTGGATGTCGACGGTGTGCTGCAGGTCCCACAGCACGCGATAGGGATTGAGCGGCGCGTCGTTGTGGGTCAGCTTCGGCATCCACTTCGCCAGCCATTCCTTGTGCGAGGCCGCGATCTCGGCGGCGACCGCCTTGGCGTCGCGATCGGACGTGACGCTCCTGCCGATCTCTTCCAGCAGCGCATCGAGCACCAGCCCGGCATCGCCGACCAGTCCGATTTTGGCTTCGACATCCTTGTTGAGATGGGCCGGATCGAGCGTCGAATGGATGATGGTCTTGCCCTTGGGCATGCCGACCGCGAACGAGGTTTCGGTAAAGGAGCAGCCGATGCCGAAGATGACGTCGGCTTCGGCCAGAAACTTCGGCACCGCGCGCGGCATCGCCACGCCGCCGGAGCCGAGCGACAACGGATGGGTCTCAGGAAAGGACGACTTGCCGCCAAGGCTGGTGCAGACGGGAATGGCGAGCCTTTCGGCCAGCCGCTTCAGTTGCGGCCAGGCCTTGGCGTAGTGCACGCCCTGGCCGGCATAGATCACCGGACGCCTGGCATTGACGAGCAGGCCTGCGGCTTCCTTGACGTGGACGGGATCCGCGCCATAGCGGGTGCGCAACACCGGCGTATAGTTCAGCGGCTCCGGCACTTCCTCGTTCCACATGTCGGCCGGGATTTCCACGATCACAGGCCCGCCGCGGCCGTTTTTCAGCTTGGTGAAGGCGCGCCGGAAGATGTTGCCGACTTCGGCGGCGACGTTGATCGGCTCGGTCGACTTGGCAAATGCCTTCATGGCCTGGCTGGAATTGAAGTTCGGTTCGATATTCGCAAGCCGCCGCGCGTAGCCCATCGGCAGCACCAGCACCGGCACGGATTCGCCGTAGCACTGCGCGACGCCGCCCATCGCATTCTCCGAGCCCGGACCGTGCTGCATGCAGAAGGCGCCGATGGTGTGCCCGGAACTGAGCCGGGAGATCGCATCCGCCATGTGAACGCCGATGCGTTCCTGACGCACCATCACGGGACGGATGTCGGCGGCGGCGGCGTGTTCGATCAGGTGATTGACCGGGTAGCCGCAAAGGATCTCGATGCCTTCGCGCTTCATGATTTCCGCAATGGCGGTGCCGAGTTTCATGCCGATCTCTCCCCGATTTGGCCGATGTTGGGCTCGGCCTGCGACGGATAGTTGGAACAGGAATCCGTCGCCCGGTAAAGCGCGTGTACCGCCTCTTTTGGCGAGGTTCTGGTATCTCGTTTTGCATCCCGATGCGGGGACGACACCGGAGCGTCATCGGCGTGTTCTTGCGAAACCCCGCAATTCAATCGTGCGGAGGTCACTTCACGGCCATCTTGATCCAAGTTCATGGCGATGATTCGAGCCCTTGTGCTAGACTTTCCCATGCTCAAGCGGGACCTGGGAGGCGGCATGAGAAGGCGCGAGTTTCTCCGGCTTGCAGGTGGAGCGGCGCTGGCCTGGCCGTTGGCAGCGCGGGCTGCGGCAGGCGCTGATCTCAACATAGATGGTGTGCCGCTTCCCTCCGACGTTACCGTGGCCTCTGTGCCGACATCTGCAACGGCCTTGCAGCGGCGTTGGGGTGGCGTGTGGACCGGAGCCTGGAATGGCGGCCTCAAGCATATCCTGCTGGTCGAACGCATCGGCGAAGATGGCGCGGCCGGCATTGTTTTTGCGGAGGCTGACAATCCAAACAGCCGGGAAAGGGCGAGGTGGCGGCGACTGGATTCCGTGGTGTCCGAACGTACCCTAACCGTTACCGAGAGTGTGCTGCTGACCCCCACTTTGAGGGTGCCACTGTTCATCGCAACCTACGACATGGATGACGACGGGCAGCTGAACGCCTTCTTCAAAAGCGGCGACAGGATCGCGCGTGCGGCGATGAACCGGACGGACCTGGCTTTTCTGACCAGGCCCGATGCGATCGTCCCCTGGTCCCGCGGCAGTTCCGAATTGCTCCAGACGGACTTGCGCGACGATGGCAACCCGATCAGGCTGGAGACGGTTGTTTTCAAGCCTCCCGGGCCGGGATCGTTTCCGCTCGCGGTATTCAATCACGGTGCAGCCGCCAGACATTCGACCCCGGAACTTGTCAAGCAAACCTGGGTCTCGCTCGAAGTTGCCGACTTTCTCACCAGGCGAGGATGGCTCGTGGCGTTTCCGCAACGCCGGGGGCGCGGAAAGTCCGACGGGTTCTGTGACGAAGAACTCGGCCGTAACGGCGGCAGCAAGCTTCTCTGCAACACGGATACGGCGCGAAGCGATGCGGATCGCGCATTGACGGATATCGATGCGGCCATTGCCGTCCTACGCCGCCGCCCGGATGTTGCGCCGGGCCCCGTGCTGATCGGCGGGCACTCGCGCGGCGGCGTGCTGTCGGTCGCCTATGCAGGAATGCATCCGGAGCAAACACTGGGTGTCGTCAATTTCGTGGGAGGGTGGATCAGCGATCGCTGTGCCATTTCCGAACAGATCAATCAGCCGCTCTTTGTGCGCGGAGCGCGTTACGATCGGCCGACGATCTGGCTATATGGCCGCGGAGACCACTTTTATTCGATCGACCACAGCAGAAAAAATTTCTCGGCCTTCGAGAATGGCGGCGGCCACGGCAAATTCTTCGAATTCAATATGCCCGCCGACATCGGCCACAACGTCATTCACTATCCCGATCTGTGGGCAAGCCCGGTCGGGAAATATCTCGAATTCACTTCCCGGCGGACACCGAACCTGAGCGCGACGCGAATGGACCGCAAAGCAACGGATGCTCTCGTCGTGACAGCGCGTCATTCGGCATTCTGTTCTTTTCTCGCAAGAGAAATTCCGCGATTGTCTTAATCGATTGTTCAGCGTGTTCGTCAACACCCTCGCAACCAATCGGGCTTAATTTCGTCTGCTGGGAAGGCGCGGAAAAATCCGCATCTCCGGCGACAGGAGTTTCGGATGCGGCGGCTGGTTTTCAGATTCTTGCGCGATCAATCCGGTGCGACCGCGATCGAATATTGCCTGATTGCCACCGGTATCGCGTTTGCGATCATCGCTACGGTCCAGGGCATCGGCCCGCAGCTCAACACCAAATTCACCGCGGTCAACAATTCGCTGAAATAAGCGGTTCGCGGTCACGGTCAGTACGGCGGCGGCGCTTTCCCCCGCGTCAGCGCTTTGGTCCATCTCCGTTCAGCGCCCGCAACACGCCGATGCGCGCGAACATCAGCCAGCCGCCGCCGCTCTCCGCGGCATTGATCAGGTTCTCCACCGCCGTCTGCCAATCCGGTTGCTGTTGAACGTGGTCGGGCAGCTTCATGATGTAGTCGGCGGCATGTTGCAGCGTTACGAGCTTGATGCCGCCGCGCCAGCATATCGGCTCCTCGAACGGCGTCGACCACGGCATCTCAGGCCAGGCGTTGCGCTGGCGAAAGACGGTGTTGCATGCGTTCGAGATGATCGCGCACCGGCGCAACGCCCCGCGCATGATCATCCGGCCTTTTTCGATCGGGCAGCGGCGCGCACCGGCTTCTCGGCTTTCTTCGGCGTCCGTACCTTGGCTTCTTCCTTGGCGGCGCGCTTGCCGCTGATCGGCAGCAGCATTTCGCGCTGGCCTGCTGCGGCCTTGCGCGGCTTCTTGCCTTTGGCGGCCGTGGCGGCGGGCGCGGATTGTCTTTCGCTGGCGAGGCTGCGCTTCAACGCATCCATCAGGTTGATGACGTTGCCGCCGGTTTTCGGCGCGGGCTTTGCCGCGGCGGGCAGGCCGTTGCGCTTCTGGTTGATGAGATCGATCAGCGCGGATTCGTAGCGGTCCTCGAACTGGTCGGGCTCGAACGAGCCGGATTTCTGTTCGACGATGTGTTTCGCCAGATCCAGCATGTCCTTGGTGACTTTCACGTCCTGGATGTCGTCGAAATATTCCTTTTCGCTGCGCACCTCGTAAGGGTAGCGCAGCAGCGTTCCCATCAGCCCCTTCTCGAGCGGCTCCAGCGCGATGATGTGCTCGCGATTGGTCAAGACCACGCGGCCGATCGCGACCTTGTTCATGGTGCGGATGGTTTCGCGGATCACCGCAAAAGCGTCATGGCCGACCTTGCCGTCGGGCACGAGATAATAGGGCCGGATCAGGTAGCGGTTGTCGATATCGGTCTTGGGAACAAATTCGTCGATCTCGATGGTGCGCGTTGACTCCAGCGCGATATCCTCAAGTTCTTCCTTCGACATCTCGATATAGGTGTCGGTATCGACCTTGTAGCCCTTCATGATGTCGTCGGCCGCGACTTCCTCGCCGGTGTCGGCATCGACCTTGGCATATTTGATGCGATGGCCGGTCTTGCGGTTGATCTGGTTGAAGGAGACCTTTTCGGTATCCGACGTCGCCGGATACAGGGCGACCGGGCAGGTCACGAGCGAAAGGCGCAAAAAGCCTTTCCAGTTGGCGCGGGGGGCCATGTCAATACTCCGAACGCTACATAAGACGGTGCAACAGAAGACCTGGACGATAAGAAGACCGGGACGATACCACCGGGGAACCCGGATTCAAGACGAGCGGGCCGGGAATCTCCCAACGGCGTTAACCGTGACGAGGCCGGTTGGTTGCCGGACGGGTTGCGAGGGATCGGAACGGCGTCAATCGCGAACTTTCCGGGCATCGCGGCGCGGCCTCTCTGGGCCCAAAAACCGGAACATCATTCCCCATCATGCGTTGCTTTCGACAGGTTATGCCGCGGCATCGCCGGCATTTTTTGATCGAGGTACCCATGGCAACACATCAACGGGGCCGGATCGTCGAAACCCCGACTGAAGCACGTCAGGCCGAGCCGGGCCCCTCGGTGCTTGCTCTCCTGACCGTCTCGACCGGGCTGGCGGTGCTGATCCTCGGCATTCTCTGGTTCGTGTTCTTCCGCACCTGAGGTGCCGCGACGACGCCGGCAAACAGAAGCTTCAGACTGGCCCAGCGGGTTGATCGTCCGGACCGATTGGAATAGCACCCTCCCGGATTTTGCCGGGAATGCAGCAGCGCTATGAGCCTGACCTACGTCATCCCCGATCTGCACGGCCGATGCGATCTGCTCGACGGGGGTCTGGCTGACATCGCCACGCATGCGGCGGGCAGGACCGGCCTCATCGTCTCGATAGGCGATTACGTCGACAAGGGACCACAGAGCAAACAGGTCATCGACCGGTTGCTGTCGGGCGTTGGCGAGGGCTGGCGGCTGGTTGCACTGAAAGGCAACCACGACGCCATGATGGTGCAGGCGCTGCGGGATCCCTCGAAGATGGCTTCGTGGATCGAGAAGGGCGGCGATGCCGCGCTTCACTCCTATGGCGGCGATCCCGCCGCCGTGCCGCAAGCTCATATTGCGTGGCTGGATGGTTTGCGGCTGATGCATGTCGACGACCACAGGGTCTACGTTCACGCCGGGGTCGATCCCGCAATTCCGCTGGATCGGCAGACCGACGCAACGCTGTTGTGCAAACGCTATCCGAAAGGATTCCCCGGCGGCTTCGGCAAGTTTCACGTCGTTCACGGCCACGATAATTTTCCTGCCGGCCCGCTGCTCTACCAAGGCCGCACCAATCTGGATACGCTGGCCTGGCGGACAGGGCGGCTGGTGATCGGGGTGTTCGACGACGACAGGCCGGGCGGTCCGATCGACTTTATCGTGGTCAAGCGGGCGCCGGCGGAACAATAGTCGCCCGTCTCATCGGCCGCGCACAGCGCTGCCGCGCCGACCTATTGGGGCTTCCAATTCGACGTGTTAGGTCTTTTAAATTGGCGGCCGGCCCGGGAAGGGGACGGAGTTTCCGGGGTTTAGTTGTGTACAGACAGTTGTGAAGAAAAAGTAATATTGCTGCGGCTGCCCGTTCATAGCCCGTTCACGCCGGCCGGGTTCATCTAGATGACGGATATTGTGCAGCCCACACCCGGAGATTAGCTTGCGCCTGCTCGTCGTCGAAGATGATCCGGATCTCAATCGTCAGCTTACCACGGCGCTGACCGACGCCGGTTATGTCGTGGATCGCGCATTCGACGGCGAAGAAGGCCACTTTCTCGGCGACAGCGAACCCTACGACGCCGTGGTGCTCGACATCGGACTGCCGAAGATGGACGGTATCTCGGTGCTGGAGGCGTGGCGCCGCAACGGACGCGTGATGCCGGTATTGATCCTCACGGCGCGCGATCGCTGGAGCGACAAGGTGCAGGGCTTCGATGCCGGCGCCGACGACTATGTCGCCAAACCGTTTCACCTCGAGGAAATCCTGGCGCGGATGCGCGCGCTGTTGCGCCGCTCCACCGGCCACGCCCAGTCCGAACTGGTTTGCGGGCCGGTTTCGCTGGATACCCGGACCGGCCGGGTCAGCGTAGCCGGCAATCCGATCAAGATGACTTCGCACGAATATCGGCTGCTGGCCTATCTCATGCACCACACCGGGCGCGTGGTGTCGCGCACGGAACTGGTCGAGCACCTCTACGACCAGGATTTCGACCGCGACTCCAACACCATCGAAGTGTTCGTCGGTCGCATCCGCAAGAAGCTGGATGTCGATATCATCCAGACCGTGCGAGGGCTCGGCTATCTGCTGACGCCGCCAACGCCCGGCATCTGATCGACCGTGCCGGCGGGGTACGGGCTTATCTTTTTGGTTCAGGCATGATCTTGTCCGAGAACCGGGATCCATCTATCGGGTCGTGGCCGGTGGACCTGTATTTGGGATCCTGCACCGATGCGCGCTAGCTCGCTCGCCACCAGGCTGTTCCTGTCTGCGACCGCATGGGTGGTGGTGATCCTGCTCATCACCGGCATCGTGCTGTCGTCGGTGTACCGCGAAGCCACCGAGCGCGCCTTCGATCGCCGTCTCAACCTCTATCTGCGCACCCTGATCGCCGAAGTTGCAACTCCGGACGAGCCGCCCGACCATCAATTCCAGTCGCTGGGCGAGCCGCTGTTCGAACTGCCGCTGTCCGGCTGGTACTGGCAGATCACCCGCACCGACGGCGAAAAGCCCGAGCCGCGCGCGTCGCGTTCGCTGTGGGACAAGAAACTGCCCAAGCTCGAAGAGCAGGGTGCGGAACTGACCGCAGCCGGTGTCCGGGTCGGCTATGTCGATGGACCCGAGGGCCAGGACCTGCGGATGGTGGAGCGGCCGGTCGATCTCGGCGCCGACGGCAAGTTCCTGGTCAGCGTGGCCGGCGATGCCACCGAGATTTTCGACGAAACGCGTACTTTCGATTATTACCTCGGCGGCACTTTCGCGACGTTGTCGATCGTGCTGGTGCTGACCACCATCTTCCAGGTGCGTTTCGGCCTCGCACCGCTGAAACGCATTTCGGATTCGATCGCCGATATCCGTTCCGGCCGCGCCGAACGGCTCGAGGGCGAGTTTCCGGTCGAGATCGCGCCACTGGCGCGCGAGACCAACGCGCTGATCGAGGCCAATCGTGAAATCGTCGAACGCGCCCGGACCCATGTCGGCAATCTCGCGCACGCGATCAAGACGCCGCTGTCGGTGATCGTCAACGAGGCTTCCGCGCATGGCGCCGATCCCTTTGCGACCAAGGTTCTCGAACAGGCCGATGTGATGCGCGACCAGGTGGCGCACCATCTGGAGCGCGCCCGCATCGCCGCGCGTCTCACCGTTATCGACACCGTTACCGAGGTAGCACCTGCGATCGAGGCGTTGCGCCGGACCATGGAGAAGATTCATCGCGATCGCGGCGTTGTCATCGCAATCAAGGCCGATCCGCTGGCGAAATTCCGCGGCGAGCGGCAAGACCTCGAGGAGATGGCCGGCAACCTCGTCGACAATGCCTGCAAGTGGGCCGCTTCCCAGGTGTTCATCGAGGTGCTGGTGGAACGGCCGATCGAGGCGGGCGCCAGCCCGATGCTGCGGATCATCGTCGACGATGACGGGCGCGGGCTGTCGGAAGTAGAGCGCGCGCAGGTCTCGCGGCGCGGCCAGCGGCTCGACGAATCCAAGCCGGGATCTGGATTGGGGCTGTCGATCGTGGTCGATCTCGCCGCATTGTATGGCGGCAGCCTTTCACTCGGCGGCGCGCCGATCGGGGGCCTGCGGGCGGAACTGGTGCTGCCGGGGGTGTGAAATCCCCCCTCGTCAATGAGCTACTTGATCTTGTTGATACGGCGTAAATCCGCATCGATCCGTGATTGCCAGCCCGGCCCCTTGGCCTTGTAGGCCTCGAGCACCTGTCCTGACAGCCGCAGTGAGACCAGTTTTTTGGTCGGTGCTTTATTCGGGCCGCGTCCTCTTCGGATCGAGGCCGCGAGTGCCGGAAATACTTCTGCAAAGGGCTTCGCCTTGGCAAAATCTTTCTCGGTCAGCTCCGGACTATCGCTGACCTCACGCAAATCGCGAGCGCTATAACCTTTCTTTTTAGCGTTCGGCATAACGTTTCCTTTCATTTCTGTTGGCCGGGCGCATGCTAATCACGCTGACCGCCTCATTGCCCAACGTGACGAACACCACGACGATCACGCCATGGGTATTTTTGCCGATGCCAGCCCAACGTCCGTTGTATGTGGGCAGCACCAAAGCGTTGTCGAAAAAAGTCTCGTCGAGGTCGGCGAAATCCAGGCCATGTTTGTAAAGGTTGGCCAGGCGCTTCGGCTCGTCCCAAACAATCTTCATGGGTTATATTGTAGTTACAATTTAATCCGGTGTCAATGTTGGTCGGAGCAGCCGACTTCCTGATCGTAGCCGGCGACCCCACGTTTGGTAGTATTCCTAACGACTTCTTAACGCCGGGGCTTTTATGATGCCCGGTGAGCGCGTTGGGCGGTCCGCGCGACACAGCATCCATACCGGGCGCATGAGCCAGACATCGACCGAGCGGCTGAGGGACTATCTCGCACAGCTTCCGCCGCAGTCGCAGGCGCTGCTGATGCGGGAGTTCGAGCGCGCCATCGAACGCGGCCAGGATACCGTGGTCGCGACCTTCGTGCTCGAGCAGTTGCGCAAGGTCGTGCGTGGAACCGAAGAAGAGGAGATGCGGCCGCGCACCGACGATCCGGCGCGGCTGCTGTTCCGCCCGCTCGAGCCGTTTCTGATCGAAGGCAATTTCCCGGCGCGGCCGGGTCAAATCCATCGCGCATCGCTGCTGCCGGTGTGGCAATGGTTGAACCGCGACGGCGCGCCCGATCAGGTGCGTGAATTCGAGGCGGCGCTGGCGCACAGTCGCGCAACCGGATCGTCTGCCGGACTGGACGCGGCGATCGGCAAATTCCAGCTCGCGGCGGCCGCCGCGATCTTCAAGATCGCCACCCCCGTGCCCGGAGGCGACCACCAGCGCGCGCTGGCCCGCGTCGGTCCAGCCGACGTGATCGAGAATCTGGTGCCGATCGGCTCGGTGCTCGAAGCGCAAGAGGCGCTGGATGCCCTCAACGCCCGGCTTCCGGGTTCCTTGCGGACGTTTGCGGATTCGCAGATCACCTCGGTGACCGGGTCGATCGACAACCCCGCTTTGCAAACCCTGCAGGTGCTGCCCTTTACGCTGTCGCTGGTCATGCAGCGGCTGATGGCGCCCTGGCAAATCATCCGCCTCGCCATCAGGATGGCGGCGTCCGACGATGAATTCCGCGTCGCGGCTACGCCCTACGGCATCGCCGTCACCATGACGCTGCACGATCTGTCCTGTCTTGCTGCCAGCCTGCGTTCGGATATCAGGCGCGGCCAGTTCGATCACGTCGCCGAGCATCTCAAGACCCTCCATGACGGCGTGCGCGGCTTGCGCACCGAACTCGATCTCCGCAACGATTCGGTGTGGGGCAAGCAGTTGATGTCGATCCGCGCCGATACGTCCAACGCCCTGCAGTCGGAAATCGACAACGTGCCCGGCCGCGTCCGTCGCCTGCTGCGCCAGCGCCCCGACAAGGATATCTCCGCCGGCGCCAGGGTCGACGCCATCGAGGTCGACGAGACCGCGGCACTGATCGATTTTGTCGCGGTTTGCCGCACCTATGCCAGCGAACTTGCGATCAACGAGGTCACGCTGCGGACCTATTCGGACCTGCAGCATTATGTCGAGCATTCCACGGAGTCGCTGGTGCAATCGCTGCGCAGCGTCGACATCAAGACGCGCGCCTACCGGCAGATGCAGGTCCAGGCGGCGATCCGCTTCTGCGACGTATTGTTCGGGCACGATTATGCGTCGCTGATGAGCCGGGCGGCTGAAAACGCGCTGACCGGCGAACGCAAGGCGTCGCGCGCCGGCTGATCCCTTGATTTCCGCATTGTTTGCAAGGGTTTCTGCGTCGCAATTGCCGATTGCCGGGCTTGCCGCCGGTGGTGTAAAGCGGCGCATCGGCGCTTTCCCCCGTGTGGGCGCCGTTCCATCGGAACCGGTTTGAATGACGCTGTGGTTCGTGTTCGCGCTGATGACGGCCGTGGCTGTTTTCGCCGTATTGCTGCCGTTGGGCCGAAGCCGCCGGCCGCAAAACGACGGCAGCGAAGCCGCCGTTTACAAGGACCAGCTCACCGAGATCGACCGCGACGTTGCCGCCGGCCTGATTGGTCCCCCCGAAGCAGAGGCCGCACGCGTCGAGATCGGCCGCCGCCTGCTGGCCGCGGCGGATCATCGGCGCGATCCGCCGACGGTGTCGAACATCTTTTTGCGCCGTTCGGTTGCCATCGTCGCTTTGGTGGGACTGCCGATCATGGCGATCGCTCTCTATCTTCCGCTCGGCTCGCCACAGCTTGGCGATTTTCCGCTGGCGGAACGGACCCGCGCGCCCGATGCCACGCAGCCGCTCGACAACCTGGTCGCGCAGGTCGAGGCGCACCTGGAGCAAAATCCAACCGACGGCCGGGGCTGGAACGTGCTGGCACCGGTGCTGGCAAGGCTCGGCCGCTACGACGAAGCGGTCCGCGCCTACCATAATTCGATCACCTATGGCGGCGATAGTGCGTCGCGCCGCGCCGATCTCGGCGAAGCCTTGACGGGTGCCGCGGGCGGCGTCGTTACCTCGGAGGCCAAGGCTGAATTCGAACGCGCGGTAGCCTTGAACGCCGACGAGGCCAAGGCGCGCTACTTCCTCGGGCTGGCCGCCGAGCAGGACGGCGATACGTCGCAAGCCGCGTCGATGTGGCAGGCGATGCTGGCAACCGCGCCGCCGAATGCGCCGTGGCGTCCGCTGGTGCAGGCCGCACTGGCGCGGATCGGCGGTTCCACCGCGCCGGCGCTCTCGGACGCAACCGTGGCCGCGGCAAAAGACATGAATGAAGCCGACCGCAACGCCATGATCCATGGCATGGTCGATCGGCTCGCCACCCGGTTGAAGCAGAACGGCGACGATGTCGAAGGATGGTTGCGGCTGGTGCGGGCCTACATGGTGATGGGCGATCGCGACAAGGCGAAAAGCGCGTCGACGGACGCCCGTCAGGCCGTCGCCAACGATGCCGAGCGGCTGCGGCAACTGAACGAAGGCCTGAAAAATCTCGGACTGGACGGATAGGCATGATGCCGAAAGATGGACAGCCTCATGCGTAAAGGACGGATATGACGCGCAAGCAGCGGCGTTTGACGATGATCGGCGGTTCGCTCGCGGTGCTCGCACTGGCGGTGGCGCTGGTGCTGAACGCGATGCGCGATTCGATCGTGTTCTTTTCCACGCCGGACATGGTGGCCGAGAAACATATTCCGCCGGGCAAACGGTTCCGGCTTGGCGGCCTCGTCGACAAGGGCTCGGTGGTGCGCGGCGACAACCTCGCCGTGAGCTTCACGGTATCCGACGGCACCGCGACGCTGCCCGTCAGCTACAAGGGGATTCTTCCCGATCTGTTTCGGGAAGGGCAGGGCATCGTCGCCGAAGGCGCGCTCGACCCCTCCGGCGTGTTCAAGGCCGACACCGTGCTTGCCAAGCACGACGAGAACTACATGCCCAGGGATGTCGCTGACGCGCTGAAGAAGCAGGGACACTGGAAGGACGATTACGGCGCAAAGCCGGATCACAATGCGCAGCAAGCCAAGCAGGGTGTATCGCAGTGATCGCGGAAGCCGGACATTACGCATTGGTGCTGGCGCTGGGTCTGGCGTTGATCCAGTCCACCGTGCCGATATTGGGCGCGCGCTGGCATGATGCCGCCCTGATGAACGTGGCGCGCTCGACCGCGCTGGCGCAATTGCTGTTCGTGGCGGCGTCGTTCGCGGCACTGGTGACGCTGCACGTCACCTCGGATTTTTCCGTGGTCAACGTGTTCGAGAATTCGCATTCGCTCAAACCCCTGATCTACAAGATCACCGGCGTATGGGGCAATCACGAAGGCTCCATGCTGCTGTGGGTGTCGATCCTCGCGCTGTTCGGCGGCCTCGTTGCCGCATTCGGCAACAATCTTCCGCTGTCGCTGCGCGCCCATGTGCTGGCGGTGCAGGCCTGGATCGCCAGCGCGTTCTACCTGTTCATCCTGATCACCTCGAACCCGTTCCTGCGCATCGCCAATCCGCCGATCGAGGGCCGCGACCTCAATCCGGTGCTGCAGGACATCGGTCTCGCTGTACATCCGCCGATGCTCTATCTCGGTTACGTCGGCTTCTCGATCTCGTTTTCATTCGCGGTCGCCGCCTTGATCGAAGGACGGATCGACGCGGCATGGGCGCGTTGGGTGCGGCCGTGGACGCTGGTGGCGTGGATTTTTCTGACCCTCGGCATCGCCATGGGCTCGTACTGGGCCTATTACGAACTCGGCTGGGGCGGCTGGTGGTTCTGGGATCCGGTCGAGAATGCCTCGCTGATGCCATGGCTTGCCGGCACCGCGTTGCTGCACTCCGCGGTGGTGATGGAAAAGCGCAACGCGCTCAAGGTCTGGACCATCCTGCTGGCGATCCTGACCTTCTCGCTGTCGTTGCTCGGCACCTTCCTGGTGCGCTCGGGCGTGCTGACGTCGGTTCATGCCTTTGCGACCGACCCGACGCGCGGCGTCTTTATCCTGTTGATCCTCTGCGTCTTCATCGGCGGCAGCCTGACGCTGTACGCATGGCGCGCCTCCACGTTGAAGCAGGGCGGCCTGTTCGCGCCGATCTCGCGCGAGGGCGCGCTGGTGCTCAACAATCTGTTCCTCACCACCGCCTGCGCCACCGTGTTCGTCGGAACGCTGTATCCGCTGGCGCTCGAGGTTGTGACCGGCGACAAGATTTCGGTCGGCGCGCCGTTCTTTAATCTGACCTTCGCGCCGCTGTTCGTTCCATTGATGATCGCGGTGCCGTTCGGCCCGTTGCTGGCGTGGAAGCGCGGCGACCTGCTCGGCGCGGCGCAACGCCTGACTGCCGCCGGCATCGCCGCGCTGCTCGCATTCGCGGTGCTGTGGGCGTGGACCCGCGGCGGCGGCGCCTTCGCCCCGCTCGCCATCGGGTTGGCCGTGTTTGTCATCGCAGGCGCCTTGAGCGATCTTGCCGAACGCACCGGTCTGTTCCGCGTGCCGTTTGCAACCGCGGCGCGGCGTGCGCAAGGGTTGCCGCGCTCGGCCTGGGGCACGGTGTTCGCCCATGCCGGCGTCGGCATCGCCCTGATCGGGATCGTCTGCGAGACGACCTGGAACAGCGAATACATCGGATCGATGAAGGCGGGCGACGTCGGCAAAGATCGCCGGCTACGACGTCAGGCTCGAGGGCCTGGCGCAGCGGCAGGGGCCGAACTTTCGCGAAATGGCGGCGCAGTTCACCGTGAGCCTCGATGGCCGGCGGCTCAGCGAGATGACGCCGTCGAAGCGCAATTATCCCGCGCGGGGATCCTCGACCACCGAGGCGGCATTGCTGACGCGCGGCGTAAGCCAGCTCTATATTTCGCTTGGCGATATCGCCGACGGCGCCATCGCGGTCCGCATCTATCACAAGCCGTTGGTGCTGCTGATCTGGTTCGGTCCGGTGCTGATGGCGTTCGGCGGCATGCTGTCGCTGTCGGACCGGCGGCTACGCGTCGGCGCACCGAAGCCGGCCCGGGCGCAACGCGGGTTGCAGGCGGCGGAGTGATCATTTGAAACGAGTCCTTGCCGGCGTATTTGCAGTGGCCGTGATGGTGGCATCGTCGGCCGCATGCGCCGTGCAGCCCGACGAGATCATGGCGGATCCGGTAAAGGAAGCGCGGGCGCGGGATCTGTCGCGCGAACTGCGCTGCATGGTGTGCCAAAACCAGTCGATCGACGATTCCGAAGCGCCGCTGGCGCGCGACTTGCGGCTATTGGTGCGCGAGCGGATCGCGGCCGGCGACAGCGATGCCCAGGTGATCGATTTTCTGGTGGCGCGCTACGGCGAGTTCGTGCTGCTAAAACCGCGGTTCAACCCTCACACGCTGTTGCTGTGGCTGTTGCCGCCGCTGGCGCTGGCCGGAGGCGGGTTCGCGCTATGGGTCTATGGCCGGCGCCGGCCGGGAGCGGCTTTGGCGGACGACCAATCCTCGCCAAAACTGAGCGCCGACGAACAAGCCCGGCTGGAACGCCTGATGGCCGAGCCGTCGCCCGACAGGCCGATTTAGCCTTTAGATTAAGCCGGATAATCGCCCTGCGATAAACTGCCGCATCGGTTCCCCCGTTTATTACCAAAGTTTAATTCCCCCGCCAGCGCGCTGTAAGGCAACGAACCCCATGTTCAGACCCATAAAAGGTGCTCGCCCCGCACCGTCTTTTGGAGATTTCTGTATGACCGACCGTTCCACCGATCTTTCGTCGCTCCCGTCTTACCGGGCGCCGCGCCATCAGTTGTTCTCGGCGCGCAAATTCGCATTGATGGCTTCGGTCGTTGCCGGCCTCGGCGTTGCCGCTTACGGCTTTACGCCCTCCCACCGTCCAATCGATATTTTCTCCACCACCGCGCATGCGCAGGTCGACAACGAAGTCCGCAAGGTCGCGCAGCCGATCGGCTTTGCCGATATCGTCGAGCGCGTGAAGCCGTCGGTGATTTCGGTGAAGGTCAACATCAACCAGAAGGTTGCCAAGGACGACAACAACGATGACTCGCCGTTCCAGCCGGGCTCGCCGATGGAGCGTTTCTTCCGCCGCTTTGGCGGACCCGACGGCATGCCGCCGGGCATGCGCGGCCCGCGCGGCCGTGGCATCATCACCGGTCAGGGGTCCGGCTTCTTCATTTCCGCCGACGGCTATGCCGTCACCAACAATCACGTCGTCGACGGCGCCGACAAGGTCGAGGTCACGACCGACGACGGCAAGACCTATAGCGCCAAGGTGATCGGCACCGACGCCCGCACCGACGTTGCCCTGATCAAGGTCGAGGGTGGCTCGAACTTCCCGTTCGCCAAGCTGTCGGACGGCAAGCCCCGGATCGGCGATTGGGTGCTTGCGGTCGGCAATCCCTTCGGCCTCGGCGGCACCGTGACGGCCGGCATTGTCTCGGCCAGCGGCCGCGACATCGGCAACGGACCGTACGACGATTTCATCCAGATCGACGCGCCCGTCAACAAGGGTAACTCCGGTGGTCCGGCCTTCAATACCGAAGGCGAGGTGATGGGCGTCAACACCGCGATCTACTCGCCATCGGGCGGCAGCGTCGGCATCGCGTTCTCGATCCCGGCGTCGACCGTCAAGACGGTGATCGCGCAGCTCAAGGACAAGGGCTCGGTCAGCCGCGGCTGGATCGGTGTCCAGATTCAGCCCGTCACGGCTGATATTGCCGACAGTCTCGGCCTCAAGAAAGCCGAAGGCGCGCTGGTTGCCGAACCTCAGGCCAATGGTCCGGCCGCCAAGGCCGGCATCGAATCCGGCGACGTGATCACCGCGGTCAATGGCGAGCAGGTCAAGGATGCCCGCGAACTCGCGCGCACCATCGGCGGTCTTGCGCCCGGCAATTCGGTGAAGCTCAACGTATTGCACAAGGGCCAGGACAAGGTCGTCAGCCTGACACTGGGCCAGTTGCCGAACACGCTGGAAGCCAAGGCCGACAACGACGATGGCGACAAAGGCGGCTCGAGCCATGGAACCGACGTGCCGAAGCTGGGGTTAACGCTTGCGCCTGCCAACAGCGTTGCCGGCGCCGGCAAGGAAGGCGTCGTGGTGACCGAGGTCGATCCGAAGAGTGCGGCGGCCGAACGTGGTTTCAAGGAGGGCGACGTCATTCTTGAGGTCGCCGGCAAGAGCGTCGCCAATGTCGGCGATGTCCGCGAAGCCATTACGGCTGCGCGCAGCGACAACAAGAACAGCGTTCTGATGCGGGTCAAGCCGAATGGCGGTACAGCGCGCTTCGTCGCGGTGCCGCTGGCCAAGGGGTGACGCCAGGGACGTTTACGAAATGGGGAGTGTCGCCGGCATAGTCGCCCCCGCCGACGGCTCTTTCCGGGGAGCGGGTCAAAAGCTCGCTCCCTATGGTTTGCTTCCTTCCGGTGGAATTCGCCCCCCTCCGTCGGAAGGCTCTAAGGGCGGTGAGGTTCCCCAGCTTCACCGCCCGCTTTTTTTGAATAACCGGGAAAAGCGGGCCGTCTTGCATGAAAATGGCGACCGCGCCATGGTGACAGAAAGCCTGATTAACTTGACCGCAACCGACACCCAGATGCGCCTGCTGATCATCGAAGACGACCGCGAGTCCGCCGATTATCTCGTGAAGGCGTTTCGCGAGGTCGGTTACGTGGCCGATCTCGCCAGCGATGGCGAGGAGGGGTTGGCACTGGCCGACACCGGTGACTATGACGTGCTGGTGATCGACCGGATGCTGCCGAAGCGCGACGGCCTGTCGCTGATCGGCAGCCTGCGCGAGAAGGGCAACCGCACGCCGGCGCTGATTCTCTCCGCCCTCGGCCAGGTCGATGACCGCATCAAGGGCCTGCGCGCCGGCGGCGACGATTATCTGCCGAAACCGTATTCGTTCGCCGAATTGCTGGCGCGGGTCGAAGTGTTGTCGCGCCGTCATGGCGGGCCCGCCGAAGAGACCACCTATCGCGTCGGCGATCTCGAACTCGACCGGCTTTCGCACCGGGTGGCGCGCGGCAAGGATGAGTTGACGCTGCAGCCGCGCGAGTTCCGGCTGTTGGAATATCTGATGAAGCATGCCGGCCAGGTGGTGACGCGGACCATGCTGCTCGAAAATGTCTGGGATTATCATTTCGATCCGCAGACCAATGTCATCGACGTGCATATTTCGAGGCTCCGCTCCAAGATCGACAAGGGCTTCGAGCGGCCGCTGCTTCATACCATTCGCGGCGCGGGATATATGATCCGTGACGGCATTCGGTAAACTGATCCGGACCACCGCGTTCCGGTTGACCCTGGTCTACCTGTTTTTGTTTGCGTTGTTTGCGGCATCCTTGCTGGGCTATTTCGCCTGGAACACGCGCCGGCTGATCACCGAGCAGATCACCTCCACGGTAAACGCCGAGACCGGCGAGATCAGCGACATCTTCGCACGCCGCGGCTTGCACGGGCTGGTGGTCACCATCGAGAACCGGGCGCTGCGGCCCGGCGCCAACCTCTACCTCGTGACCACGCCGAGCGGGCAGGCGGTCGCCGGCAATGTCGGCTCGCTTGCGCCGGGCGTGATGGGAACCTTGGGCTGGTCCGAAACCGCCTATCGCCGGCTTGAGGAGCAGGACACCGCCGATCATCGCGCGCTGGTGCGCGTCACCGAACTGTCCAGCGGCTTTCGCCTTTTGATCGGCAGCGATCTGGAAGAACGCAGGCGTCTGTTCGGCATCATCGCCAAGGCGGCGCAGTGGTCGCTGCTGATCGTCATCGTGCTCGGTCTCGGCGGCGGCGTCTTTGTGGCGCGGCGGGTGTTGCGGCGCATCGACGCCATGACCGGTACCACCCGGCGCATCATGGCCGGCGATCTCAGCGGGCGGTTGCCGGTCGGACGCAGCGGCGACGAACTTGACCGGCTGGCGGAAAATCTCAATGTCATGCTGGAGCGCATCGAAGCCCTGATGATGGGCCTCAAGGAAGTTTCCGACAACATCGCCCACGACCTGAAGACGCCGCTGACGCGATTGCGCAACCGCGCCGAGGAGGCGCTGGCGAAATCCGGCAGCGAGACCGAATACCGCTCGGCGCTGGAACGGACCATCGAGGAATCCGACGGCTTGATCCGGACTTTCAACGCGCTGTTGATGATCGCGCGCGCCGAATCCGGACAGGCCCGCGGCAACATGGATGACTTCGACGCCGCCGACGTCGCCAACGGCATCCACGAACTCTACGAGCCGCTGGCGGAAGACGACGGCATGGTCCTGCACGTCAAAACCATGTCCACGCCGTTGCACGGCAACCGCGAATTGATCAGCCAGGCGCTGGCCAACCTGGTCGAGAATGCCATCAAATACGGCAAGCCGGTACCGGCACCGCAGCCGCTCGGCGCCGACGCGGTGGCAAGCCCCGAGAGCAGGGAGATCCTGATCGAGGCGCGGCGCGACGGCGATCAGGTGCTGCTGAGCGTCACCGATCATGGACCGGGCATTCCCGAAGCCGATCGCAAGCACGCGGTCGAACGATTTGTGCGGCTTGAAGCGAGCCGCACGCAGCCCGGTTCCGGCCTTGGATTGAGCCTGGCTTCGGCAGTCGCGACGTTGCATGGCGGCGATCTCCGGCTTGGCGACGCCCACCCCGGACTATCGGCGACCTTGGCGATCCCGGCGCGGATCGGCGCCGGTGACAGGCTTGCGGCTCAAACGCCGGATGTGCCACAGAAGGTGGCATGACCCCATCCGCTGACGGTGATGCAAACCGGCATCTTCTGGCCGCGCGTTTCGCCGACGGACCGCATCTATCCGATCCCGATGAAGCCGCGCAGCATCTCGCCGGCTGGCTCGGCGATCTCGAGCCGGCGCAGGCGGCTGCGATCCGCGATCTCGCCGAACGGTTTCCCTTCGCCAACACCATTCTGCTCGGTGTCGCGGAGGCTTCTCCCTATCTGTTCGACCTGATGTGTGCCGATGCGGCGCGCACGATCCGGCTGCTCAATTGCGATCCGGCGCCATATCTGGCGCAGTTGATCGAAGCAGCCCGCCGCGACATGGCAACCGCATCCGGCGAAGCCGACGCGATGCGTTTGCTTCGCCGCATGAAGTCGGAAGCGGCACTGCTGATTGCGCTATGCGACATCGGCGGCGTCTGGCCGGTGATGCAGGTGACGGCGGCACTGACCGATCTTGCGACCGCCTCGGTGCAGTCGGCGTTGCGCTTTGTGCTGCGGCAGGAAGCCGCGCGGGGCAAGCTGTCGCCGCCCAATCCCGATCACCCCGAGGACGACAGCGGGCTGGTCGTGCTCGCCATGGGCAAGATGGGCGCGGGCGAACTGAATTATTCCAGCGATATCGACCTGATCGTGTTCTACGATTCGGCGGCTCCCACGCTGGCGCCGGATATCGAGCCGCAACCTTTTTTCGTGCGGGTCACGCAGGCGATGTCGCGTCTGCTGCAGCAGCGCAACGGCGACGGCTACGTGTTCCGCGTCGACCTGCGGCTGCGGCCGGACCCGGCGTCGACCCCGGTGGCGATTTCAACCGAGGCGGCGCTGCATTATTATGAGCGGGAAGGCCGGACCTGGGAGCGCGCCGCCATGATCAAGGCGCGGCCCTGCGCCGGCGATGCCAGGGCCGGCGAGGTGCTGGTCGCCGAGATCGTGCCGTTCGTCTGGCGCAAGCACCTGGATTTCGCCGCACTCGCCGACGTCCACGACATGAAGCGGCAGATGCAGACCTTTCGCGGCCAGAGCGAGATCGCGGTCGAAGGCCACAACGTCAAGGTCGGGCGCGGCGGTATCCGCGAGATCGAGTTTTTCGCGCAGACCCAGCAACTGATCGCCGGCGGCCGGCACCCGGAATTGCGGGTGCGGCCGACGCTTGATGCGCTGAATGCGCTGGCGTCGAACAACTGGATCACTTTCGCCGCGCGCGACGAGCTGACCATCGCGTACGAATTTCTGCGGCGGGTCGAGCATCGGCTGCAGATGGTGGCGGACGAGCAGACCCATACGCTGCCCGGCGATGCCGAGGCGATGGAGCGATTCGCGCATTTCCTCGGCTACGCCGGCCGTGCGGCGTTTGCGAAGGATTTGCTGGTCCAGCTCAACATCGTGCAGGGGCATTACGGCAAGCTGTTCGAGGGCGATCCGACCGGTACCGCGAAATTGCCGGAGGTGAATTACGACGGCGGTCCTGACGATCCGCGCCTGCTCGGGCACCTGGCCATGCTCGGCTTCAAGAAGCCGATGATGGTGGCAAAGGCCTTGCAGCAATGGATCGCCGGCGACTACCGCGCGTTGCGGGCGGAATTGACCCGCAGCG
This sequence comes from uncultured Alphaproteobacteria bacterium, assembly GCA_963774685.1. Lineage (GTDB taxonomy): Bacteria > Pseudomonadota > Alphaproteobacteria > Rhizobiales > Xanthobacteraceae > Bradyrhizobium. The sequence goes on from CAVZFU010000002.1 coordinate 724,054, forward strand.
CTTTCGTTGAATTTGTTCCTGCGCTGATTGCCGGTCTCGCGCTTGCCGAAGAACCCGACCATGCGGTGACGGCGTTCGACCGCTTCCTGCAGGCGCTGCAGCGGGGAGGACGGCTGATCTCGCTGCTCAGCCAAAACCGCGATCTCGTCGCCCTGGTGGCGCTGATCCTTGGCGCAGCACCCCGTCTTGCCGACATGCTGGCGCGGCAGCCGCAGATCATGGATGGATTGATCGACCCGCGCTTTTTCGGCGCGATGCCCGACCGGCGCGAATTATCGGCGCGCCTTGCGGCAACTTTGGCGGATGCGGATTCCTACGAGGAGTTTCTCGACCGGTTGCGGTTGTTCGGCCAGGAAAGCCTGTTCCTGATCGGTACGCGCATCCTGTCCGGCACCGTCACCGCCCAGCAGGCCGCCATCGCCTTTGCCGATGTCGCCGAGGGCATCGTCGATACCGTGCATGGCCTCGTGACCGGCCAGTTCGCGACCCAGCACGGCCGCATCAGGGGACAGCAGACCGCGATCCTCGCCATGGGCAGGCTCGGCAGCCGCGAGATGACGGCGTCGTCCGATCTCGATTTGATTTTGCTTTATGATTTCGATCACGACCATCCGGACTCCGACGGCGCGCGCTCCCTGCAAGGCGCGCATTATTTCGCGCGCTTCACCCAGCGGCTGATCAGCGCCTTTACGACACGAACCAATTACGGCGTGCTCTACGAGATCGATATGCGGTTGCGCCCTTCCGGCCGGGCCGGGCCCGTGGCCTCGCGTCTGGATTCATTTGCCGAATACCAGGATCGCGAGGCCTGGACCTGGGAACACATGGCGCTGACCCGGGCGCGGGTGATTTCATCGTCGCCGGCGTTTCGCGGCAAGATCGAAAGCGTCATTCGCGGAGTGCTGACCCGGCCGCGCGACGCTGCTTCGGTCGCCGCCGATGTCGCGGACATGCGGCGTGCCATTGCGCTGGAGAAAGGCGAGGCCGACGTCTGGGACCTGAAATATGCCGCCGGCGGCATCGTCGATATCGATTTCATCGCGCAATACCTCCAGCTGGTCCACGCCGCCGGCAAACCCGATATCCTCGACGTCAATACGCTGCAGGTGCTCGACAACGCGGCGCGGCTCGGCGTGCTGCCGCGTTCGTCACTGGAAGTGCTGCGTCCGGCGGCGCGGCTCTATCACGACCTCACGCAGATCCTGCGGTTATGTGTCACCGAAAAATTCAAGCCGGAAACCGCGGGTGAAGATCTGTTGCGGTTGATGGCGCGTGCCGGCGATGCACCGGATTTTTCGTCGCTCGAGGCGAGAGTACGGGAGACCCAGACCGAGGTGCGCCGGGTGTTTCGCGAATTGCTCGAGGGCGGGTAGAACGCATATTAGAGACACGGTGGCCGCCTTCGAATACCTTGGCGATCGAAAAGGCTTTTAGCAGGGGAGAGTGCGATGCGTATTGCGGTTGTCGGCGCCGGTGGCGTTGGAGGCGGGTTCGGCGCGGCGTTGGCCAAGGCCGGCGCCGACGTCACGTTCATTGCGCGGGGCGCCCATCTCGCCGCCATGCAAAAGGAAGGTCTCCGGGTTGAGGGCGGCCGCGGCGCGACCCATCTGGTGCCGACCCAGGCAACTGACGATCCCGCCAGCGTCGGCAAGGTCGACATCGTGCTGTTTTGCGTGAAACTGTGGGATGTCGAAAGTGCCGGACAGCACATCAAGCCGCTGATCGGGCCCGATACCGCGGTGATCCCGCTGCAGAACGGCGTCGACGCCCCCGAGCGGCTGGTGTCGATCCTGGGGCCTCATGCCGTGATGGGCGGCGTGGCGCAGATCAGTGCGTCGATTGTCTCACCCGGACAGATTTTGCAGGTCGGCACCTTCATGCGCATGATCTTCGGCGAACTCGACGGCAAGCGCAGCAAACGCGGCGAGGATTTTCTCGCGCTTTGCCTGAAAGCCGGCTTCGAGGCGACCTTCAGCGAGCAGATTTTGACCGATCTCTGGATGAAGTTCATCCTGCTCGCCAGCAACGCCGGCATGATGTCGTTGTCACGCCAGCCGATCGGTAAACTGCGCGACGATCCCGATATGCGCCCGATTTTCGTTGCGGCTTATCAGGAAACATTCGATGTCGGCCGCGCCAAAGGCATCGCGCTGCCGGCCGATGCGGTCGAGAGAATTGTCGGGCTGACCGAGCACTTTCCGCCCGACATGAAGGCCTCAATGGCGCTCGATCTCGACCGCGGCAACCGGCTCGAAGTGCCCTGGCTCAGCGGCAAGGTCGCAGAACTCGGCCGCCAGTTCGGCATTCCCACCCCGACGCACAGCATGATCTATGCAATGCTGAAACCCTATATCATGGGCAAGCCGGCTTGAGCGGCTATCGTCATCGGGCTCTAAAACAGGCGCTGGAAATTCCCGCCAATGAAGCGATCTCAATAAAGGCGTTTGTCTTCGTTGTATTCGACGATTGACTGCAACTGCGCCAAAGATTCCGTCAAGGCGCCGTGATCTTTCAGGGCTTGTGCATAGCTCGGCAATCCATCGATCGAGCCCCAGCTTTCCGGCTGCCACATGCCCGATCGGATCATGGATTTACCGCAATGAAAGAAGGCTTCCCTGACGTGGACGACCATGGCGAGGTTGGGTGGCTTGCCGTTGACGGCCATTCCCGCCAGCAGCTCCGGGTCTCTTGCCAGCAACGCCGTCCCGCTGACGCGAACGACTTCGCGCCGCTTGGGGACGATGAAAATGATAGCGACACCCGGATTTTCGAGGACGTTCAGGAACGTGTCGCCGCGATGATTTCCGATGCGGTCAGGTATCGCCAGCGTATGTTTGTCGAGAACCTTGACGAAACCCGGGGGATCTCCTTTGGGCGAGGTGTCCATGGCGCCGGCCGCATTGACGCTCGAGATCACGATGAAGGGGCAACGTTCGATCCAGGCTTTGCAGTGCACATCGATATGATCGATCACTTTGGCAATCTGGTTCGCGAAATCCGGCCCGAGAATCGCCTTGACCTCTGCGGCACTCGTAACCGGCACCTTGGGTTGATACATCGCGGCCACCCCCAAACGCGAGAGAAGTCGCTACCCTATCAGGGTGCGCGGCAAGGTTAAAGCGCGGCTGGAACTCGATCGGCGGAACTCGTTCACACCGTCCGCGAAGTTGCGCCGACGCTGGAATCCTGATCAGGCGGCGGCCTTCCTGACCCTCTCCACATCGCGCGGCAGCGAAACGCAGACCACCGTGCCGACGCCGAGCTGCGAGCGCAGCCGCATCGAGCCGCCATGCAGGCCGGTCAGCGATTTGGCGATGGCAAGGCCGAGCCCGGAACCGTGATAGGTCTTGGTGAGCTGGCTTTCGACCTGCTCGAACGGCTTGCCCAGCCGCTGCAGCGATTGCGGCGCGATGCCGATACCGGTGTCGGCGATCATCAGCACCACGGCGTTCTGCCGCCGCCGGCAGCGCACCGTGATCTTGCCGCCGTCCGGCGTGAACTTCACCGCGTTGGACAACAGGTTGATGATGATCTGCTTGATCGCGCGCCGGTCGGCGATCGACGGGGACGGTGCTTTCGATATCGGCCTCGAGCACCAGCTGCTTGTTGTCGGCGCGCCCCGATACCACGCGCAGCGATTCCGCCAGCGTCGTCGACAGGTCGAGCGGTTCCATGTCGAGCTTCATGCGGCCGGCTTCGATCTTCGACATGTCGAGGATGTCGTTGATCACTTCGAGCAGGTAGTGACCGCTGGTCAGGATGTCGTGACAGTATTCCTGGTATTTTTCGGAGCCGAGCGTGCCGAACATGCCGTTTTCCATGATCTCGGAAAATCCGATGATGGCGTTCGAGCGGCGTGCGCAGTTCGTGGCTCATATTGGCGAGGAACTTCGACTTGGCCTGGTTGGCTTCCTCGGCGCGATTTTTCTCTTCGGAATATTTTTCGGCCAAATCGGCCAGCTCGATGGCCTGCTGCTCGAGCGCGGTCTGCGAGCGTTTCAGGTCGATCACCGAGGCGCGCAGGCGAAGGTCGTTGTCGACCAGCTTCTGCTCGTGTTCCTTGATGCGGGTGATGTCGGTGCCGACCGAGACGTAGCCGCCGTCCTTGGTGCGGCGTTCGCTGATATGCAGCCAGCTGCCGTCGTCGAGCTGCGCCTCGAAGGTGCGCGCGCCCGGCGCCTGCGACCCGGCGTCGTGCAGGCGGGTACGGACCTCCGGCATCGAGCCTACTTCGATCACGGTTTCATACGAGGTGCCCGGCGTCACCGCCGAATCCGGCAGCTTGTGCAGCCGCTGGAAATGCGAGTTGCAGAGCACCAGGCGATCGCTGGCGTCCCACAGCACGAAGGCTTCCGGGATGGTTTCGATCGCGTCGCGCAGCCGCAGATCGGCCTCCACGGTTTTTTCGGCGAGGCTCTTCTGCTCGGTGATATCGACGGCGATGCCGATCAGGTGCAGGCCGGCATCTCCGGTGCCATGGCTGAGCTCGCAGCGGACCCGCAGCCAGATCCAGTGACCGCCGGTATGCTGCATGCGGAAGGTTTGGTCGATGTGATTGATTTTCGAGGAGATCAGCTGATCGGCGATCGCAAACAGGTCGATGTCGTCGGATTTCACCAGCGCGTTGACCTCGCCGAAGGTCAGCAGGTCGCTGCGGGTGTCGAGGCCCAGCATCGTGAACATCGATTGCGACCAGAAGATCCGGCCGCGCGACAGGTCCCAGTCCCACAATCCGCAGCGGCCGCGATTGAGCGCGGTGTCGATGCGGCCGCGCACGGCGTCATTGATGAGGTCGCCCTCGCGGGCGCGGGTCGATTGCCAGTGGAAGGCAAATCCCAAAATCAGCACGACAAAGCCTGTCGTGGCCGACAGCGTCACCGACAAAGCGGCGTCCGAACGCCACAGCGAGTTTGCCTTTTCCTGGACGATAATGACCTGGCCCGGCAACGATTTGACGATGTGCTGGATCGCCAGCGCGCCGCCGCCATTGGGAAGCATCATGTCGGTGACGCCGCCTTGCTGGCCCGGCACGGTCAACAATTGCGCGGTGCTGATGACGTCGAGAATCCGGTCGTTCTCCAGTCCTGCTTCGACCGGAAAGCGGGCGAGCACGCGCTGGTCCGCGCCGGTGACGATGAAATGTCTGCCGGGGGCGATGCCCCATGCCGGAAGGAGGCCGGGCAGCAGGCTTTGCAGATGTGCGATGGTGGCGAGGCGATCCTGCCGGACCGAGGCGATGCGGTCGAGACGTTCGGCGAGATAATCGGTGACGGCGGCCAGATCGCGTTTGACGGATGCGCGCTTCTGGCGGTTCTGGTCGACCACCTGGACAAAGGCGCCGAGACAGATGGTGATCAGGAAGGCAATGATCAGGGTGGGCACGGCGCGGCGAAGCGCTGGCTCCGCTATTAACAGCCTGTGATAGGCCGGTTTTGCGATCGATTGCGCCAATCCCTTGATCGAATCGGATTGGACGCACGCGTTCGCCGCATGCGCACGCGCCATGCCTTAGGCCCCCTCGGACGAATTTTCCGCACCCGGTCCGGAAGAACCCCAGTGGCTTCCGAATCACATTCGATTTGAATCCAGTTTTTCCGAACTGTCGAGAAGTCAACGATTCGTTAATGAGAAATAAATCTTGTCCAATGGAGAATCGGAACTCCGGAACGCATGCAAAGTGAGTCCGAAACGGGAACGTTGGACAACAGCGAGACCGCGGCGCTTTTTTTGTCATGGCCGGGCTTGACCCGGGCATCCACGTCTTTGCTCAAACAAAATAACACGTGGATGCCCGGCACAAGGCCGGGCATGACGTTCAACAACTACGCGTGCGGCGGCTCGGCGTGGCTGATGACGCGCTTGACGGTCGGAAAGGCACGGCGCAACGCGCGCTCGATCTCATCGACGTTCTCGTGAACCTTGATCACGCTCATCGAGGGCGCGGCGCGGCAATGGAAGTTGACGATCTCCCCGGCGTCGGTGTTGCGCACCCGCACATTATGGATGTCATGGATCGCGCTGTCGGCGGCGAAGCGCGACAGCGCCGCCTTGATGACCTCGACGCGGTCCGGCGCTGCATCCGATCCCAGCGGCAATTCCGGTTCCAGCGGCTCGATGTGGGTGTCGACTTCGACGTCCTCGCCGAACTCCTCGCGGATGTTGCGCTCGAGGTCATGGGCGATGTCGTGGGCGGCGGCGAGCGCCATCTCGCCGTCGACTTCGAGGTCGATGCTGACGGTAAGCTTGCCGCCGAGATCGTGCACCGTGACGTGATGCACGGCGAGCCCGGAATTGCGGGCGATCACCATGACGCGTTCCCGCACGCTCTCATTGTTGCGCGCGACCGGCACCGCCGTGAAGGTCAGGTCGGCATCGCCGAGCGCGTGTGCGACCGCCGCTTGCGCCGCTTGCTTGATCTCTTCGACGCGGTCGATCGGAGAGGTGCGCGGCACCTGCACGACGGCGTCGATGAAGTGGGTCGGGCCGACCATGCGGACCCGCAAGCGTTCGATGTCGACCACGCCGGGCACGGCCCGGATCGCGGCCTCGGCTTTCTCCGGCACGCCTTCGGGCGCGCGGTCGAGCAGGGTCTCCACGGTGGAGCGCGCCAGCCGCAGGCCGAGCAGCGCGATCATCACGGCAACCGCAATGGCGGCGGCGGCGTCCCCCCAGGCATAGCCGAAGCCCGACAGCGCAAGGCCTGCGATGACAGCGAGCGAGCCGAGCACGTCGGAGGTAAAATGCAGCGCATCGGCCTCGAGCGCCTGGCTTTTGGTGTCGCGCGCGGCGCGATGCAGCGCCCGGGCGCGCCAGAGATTGACCGCGATATCGATCAGCAGCACCACAAACGGAACAGCCGACACCACCGGCGGCGGCGTGCCCGCGCGCAGGCGGCTATAGGACGCCACCAGAATGCCGCCGGCCAGCACATAGAGCATCGCGATCACGCCGAGCGCCGAGATGCTCTCGATCTTGCCGTGGCCGTAATTGTGTTCCTTGTCCGCGGGACGATCGGAAAATCGCACCACCAGCCACGTCACCACGGTCGCGGCGACGTCAACCGAGGAGTGCAGCGCTTCGGAGATCAGTGCCAGACTGCCGATGGCGATGCCGACCACGAATTTGGCCGCGGCCATGCCGGCGCTGGCGACAATCGAGATCGCCGCGACGCGGGATTTGACGCTGTTAACGGGGCCGCCCATGGGCGCGGTTTAGCAGCCCATATCTTAACATTAAAGCACCGATCAAATGCGCAATCGCCACTCACTTGCACCAGCGCTTTGTTGCGAATTGTTCCGACTAAAATTGTATGTATGCTGAATCGAACCCGGCCTGTGGGCTGGAACAATCCGGAGGCTTTTTTGACCGGCGAGCGGGTGGAGCGACGGCTGGCGGCGGTGCTGGCGGCGGATGTCGCCGGCTACAGCCGTTTGATGGGCCGCGACGAAGAAGGCACGCTGGCGCGGCTCAAGGCGTCGCGAAAGACGCTGGTCGACCCCACCATCGCCGCGCATCGCGGCCGCATCGTCAAGACCACCGGCGACGGCATGCTGGTCGAGTTCGCCAGCGCGGTCGATGCGGCGCGCTGCGCCGCCGAAGTCCAGCGCGGCATGACCGACGCAAAACGCCGACGTGCCGCAGGATGTCCGGATCGAATTTCGTATCGGCATTCACGTCGGCGACATCATCATCGACGACAACGACATCTTCGGCGACGGCGTCAACATCGCAGCCAGGCTGGAAGGGATCGCCGAACCCGGCGGGGTCTGCATTTCCGACGACGCGCAGCGCCAGATCCGCGGCAAGGTCGATATCGCCTTCGAGGACATGGGTGCGCAGACGCTGAAGAACATCGCCGAGCCGATGCGGGCGTGGCGAATGCGACCGGACGGCGAGGTCGTCCGCAGCGCCAGCGAAATCTTCAGCCGAACCTGCTCAGCCCCTGGCTCTTCCCGACAAGCCCTCGATCGCGGTGCTGCCGTTCCAGAACATGAGCGGCGATCCGGAGCAGGAATATTTCGCCGACGGCATGGTGGAAGACATCATCACCGCGCTGTCGCGCTTCAAGTCGCTGTTCGTGATCGCGCGCAATTCGAGCTTCACCTACAAGGGCACGCGCCGTCGATATCAAGCAGGTCGGGCGCGAACTCGGCGTGCGCTATGTGCTTGGAAGGAAGCGTCCGCAAGGCGGGCAACCGCGTTCGCATCACCGGCCAGTTGATCGAGGCCGCGACAGGCCGGCATCTGTGGGCGGACAAATTCGATGGTGCGCTGGAGGACGTGTTCGGCCTGCAGGATCAGATCACCACCAGCGTTGTCGGCCTGATCGCGCCGACGCTGGAGCAGGCCGAGATCGAGCGGGCGAAACAAAAGCCGACCGACCGGCTGGACAGCTACGACTTCTATCTGCGCGGCATGGCATTGGCTGAACACGAGATCGCTGGCCGAGGCACGCGCGTTTTTCAAGAAGGCTTTCGAGCTGGACCCGCAATATGGCGCCGCCTACGCCATGGCGGCCTGGACGCTGATGGTGCAACAGTCGATCAGCGGCGTGCCGCTGTCGGCCGAAATGCGATGCCGAAGGCGATCCGGTCTTGCGCATCGGGCTTCGGCGGTGGGAAGCGACGATGCGTCTGCGCTGGCCCGGATCCGGGCATGTCCTGACCTATCTCGGGCACGAATATGACCGGGGCGCGTCGATGGTCGAACAGGCGGTCGCGCTCAATCCGAATCTCGCGATGGCATGGCACTGCAGGGGCTGGGTCTCCTTGATGTGCGGCGAGGGGGAGCGTTCCGTCGAAAGCTTCGATCGAATGATCCGGCTCAGTCCGCTCGATCCGTTGCGGATCGGAGCCTGGAACGGGACTTCATTCGCGCTTTTTTATATGCGCCGGTACGAAGAGGGCTGCGCGGCGGCCATGAAATCGATTCAGTTCATGGCCAACGCGCATACGCTCGGAGCGTTGATCGTGAATTTGGTCGGCGCCGGACGTATGGCTGAAGCCCAGGAGGCGGTGGCGCAACTCGTCAAGCTGCAACCTGGCTTTCGCGTTTCGCATGTCTACGAAGCTTTTCCGGTCCGCTCGGCCGACGAGCGCAACCGGATGGCCTCCGTGCTTCGCGAAGCGGGCTTGCCGGACTAGTTACATCGTCACCACGCCCCTGAGGCCCGCGCGCGCCACGGCTTGCGCGAGCAGGCCACTGTTTTGCACGTCCTCGACAAAACGATGCAGATATTCCAGTCCGGTCTCGCGGCCCTTGGGGATGGCGACGGCAATGTGTTCGACGCCCCATCGTCCGTCCAGCACGCGCGCGCCCGGCATCTGGTCCGACATCCCGAACAAGGTCGGTTTGTTGGTGGCGAATACGTCTAGCTCGCGAGCTCTAAGCATTTCGATCGCGCGGCTGGAATTCTGTGCCGGCATCACGATCGCGTTCGGCAGCAGCTTCGGCAGCGTGCCTTGCGAGGTGCTTCCCTTGATAACGCCGACCCGCACGCCGGCCTTGTCGATGTCGGCGATGGTTGCGATCGAGGAAGCGGCGGGGATGAGGTAACCCAGTTCCACCGAAATCAGGGTCTGGCTGAAGGCGACATCGGCCGCTCGCGCCGGTGTCGCGTTGCTAAGCGTGAAGTCGACGTCTCCGGCTTTCATGGCCTCGATGACCTCGGCAATGCGGTGATAGTCCACCTGCTCGAAGCGGACCTCGAGCCGTTTCGCCAGTTCCCTGCCGAGGTCGATGCCGAGGCCATGGATTTCACCGGTCTTGCTGTCTTTTGCCATCGACAGCGGGCTGCCGGGAAAGGCGCCGACGCGCAGTCTGCCCTCAGGGGCCAGGATTTCGCGTACAGGGGTGCCGTTGCCCACCGCTACAGCGTCACCACGATCTTGCCGAGGTGCTTGTTGGCTTCCATGTGCTCGAACGCCTTGCCGATGTCTTCGAATTTATAAACCTTGTCGATCGGCAGTTGCAGCTTGCGCGATTCCACCGCGCCCCAGATGTCCTTGCGGACCTGGTCGAAGATCTCGCGGACTTCCTCGATCGAGCGGGTGCGGAAGGTGACACCGATATATTGAATCCGCCGCGCGGCGTGCAGGTCGAAGTTGAAATCGGCGTGGGTGCCGCCGAGGCGGCCGACGTTGACGATGCGGCCCTTGATTTTGGTAGCCGCGAGATTTTGGCTCGCGACCTTGCCGGAGACCTGATCGACGATCAGGTCGACGCCTTCGCCGCTGGTTGCGTCCAGCACGTGGCTGACCCAGCCGGGATCGCTGGAGTCGATCGCAAGGTCGGCGCCGAATTCCTTCAAGCGTCCGCGGCGCATGGTGTCGGTCGATGAACCGATTACAAGTTTGGCACCCTTGAGTTTGGCAATCTGCATCGCCATCAGGCCGACGCCGGAACTGGCGCCCTGGATCAGCACGGTCTGGCCCGGTTGCAGGGCGCCGTTGGTCACGACCGCATTGTGCATGGTCGAGAGCGCGACGGGCAGGGTGGCCGCTTCCTCGAAGTTCATGTTGGAGGGATTGCGGAACAGGCGTCCGTGATCTGCCAGCGTATACTCCGCAAACGCGCCGCCGCCTGAACCCATCACCCGGTCGCCGACCTTGACGCCTTTGGCGTCGGGACCCAATCCGGCGATCTCGCCGGTCCATTCGATCCCCAGCACGGTGCCGACGCCGCCGGCACTGCCATGGGCGTGGCCCTTGGTCATGCCGAGATCGGCGCGGTTAAGTCCGCAGGCGTGCACTTTCACCAGCACCTGCGTGCCCTTGGGCGAGGGTTTTGCCACGTCGGTGATTTCAGCGCCGTTGGCGCCGTAGACATAGGCTTTCATGGGATCATTCTCTGTTGGTGATGGAAGAAGCTGCCTATTCCGCGGCTTCGCGGCGGTTGCCCGACATCATGCCTTCGAGCCGGCTCTGAATGATGGCTTCGGCATCGCGCATGATGCGCGACACCAGTTCGGCGCAGGTCGGAATGTCGTGAATCAATCCCTGCACCTGGCCTGCGGACCAGATGCCCTCGTCGGCGTCGCCGGTCGCATAGACCATCTTGCCGCGCGCGCCGGCCACGAGATCGCGAACCTGTTCGAAGGTCGCACCGTCCTTTTCCATGGCGACGACCTTGGTGCTGACGGCATTCTTGGCGACGCGCGAGGTGTTGCGCATGGTGCGGAAGATCAATTCGGTCTCGCGCTCGTCATTGGCGACGATCTTTTCCTTGATCAGTTGATGGATCGGGCTCTCTTTGGTGCACATGAAACGCGTGCCCATGTTGATGCCCTCGGCGCCGAGCGCGAGGGCCGCGACCAGGCCGCGGCCGTCGCCGAAGCCGCCCGAGGCGATCATCGGTATCTTCACCCTGTCGGCGGCGACCGGAATGAGAATGAGGCCGGGGGTATCGTCCTCGCCGGGATGGCCTGCGCACTCAAAGCCGTCGATCGAGATGGCGTCGACCCCCATGCGTTCGGCCGACAGCGCGTGACGGACGCTGGTGCATTTATGCACGACCACGATGCCATGCTTCTTGAATTCGGTGACGTGTTCCTGCGGCTTGTTGCCGGCGGTCTCGACGATCTTGATGCCGCTCTCGATGATGGCCTGGCGGTATTCCGCGTAAGGCGGCGGCTTGATCGACGGCAGGATGGTGAGGTTGACGCCGAACGGCTTGTCGGTGAGGCTGCGGCAGCGCGCGATTTCTTTCGTGAGGTCCTCGGGCGTCGGTTGCGTCAGCGCGGTGATGAAGCCAAGCGCGCCGGCGTTGGCGACAGCCGCCACCAGTTCGGCGCGGCCGACCCATTGCATTCCGCCCTGGACGATCGGGTGTTCGACCCCGACCAGTTCGGTAAATCGCGTTTTGATCATGCCACGCCCCTGAACCGTTTCCTTAAAGGGCGCGACAGGCGCGCGCCCTTCTTGCTCTTGTTTCAGAGGAGAGGATGCCGTCACGTCAGGCAAATGTCCACCGGGGACGGACGGTCAAAAATCCGATCACAGAAGGATTGCGCCGCCCGGTTCAGGCATGAACGGCGCGTGCGCTCACTTCTTCATCGAAGGCAGCGCTGATGTCGCGGATACTGATGACGCCGATCAGGCTGTAGTCGTCGATGACGGGCAGATGGCGGATGTGTTTCTCGTTCATCAGATGACGGACGTGTTCGAGCGTATCGCTGGACGAGCACGACACCAGTTGCTGCACCGAGATCAATTGCGCGACTTTCATATTGATGCCGGCTGCACCATGTTCGGCGACCGCGCGAACGACGTCGCGCTCGGTGAACATGCCGACCGCGGTATTGCCCTCGGTGCGGACGACGTCCTTGACCACCAGCGCGCTGATATTGCCGGCGCGCAACAATTGGGCGGCAATGGCGACGGTCTCATTCATTCGCACGGTCGCAACGCGGCCGGTTTTCTTGCGCAGGATGTCTCCGACTTTCATCGCAACCTCCTTGTCAGGGTGTCTTCGGTACCGTCAAGTTGGTATACATTATGCCAATTGTCAATTTAAATACCAAGAGAAGCCGGTTTCGTCCCGGCAGAAAAGGCAGGGATGTTGACGTTGCTGCGGCGCGCAAAAAGAGAGGCGCACCGGAGTGCGCCTCTTATCATTCAAGTATGAAGCCTGATCAGGCGGCCCTGACGTCGCGCGCGGCTGCGTCCGCCGTGGCTTCATGGCCCAGGATAAAGGCGCGCCGCATCGGCTTGATCACGAACAGGGCCAGAAGTGCGGCGGTGGCGTTGAGCGCAACCGCGATCACGAACACCGCCTGCCAGCCGTATTTGGCGGCGACGATGCTGGCGATCGGCACCAGCAGCGAGGCCGTTCCTTTCGCCGTGTACAGCATGCCGTTGTTGGTGGTGGCGTATTTGACGCCGAAGGTGTCGCCGGAGGTCGCCGGAAACAGGCTGTAGATTTCACCGAACACGCCAAAATAGACCGCGGTCGACAGCACGAAAACGATGGGGATGTGACCGTAGGTCGACAGCGTCAGCAGCATCAGTGCGGCGGTGCCGAAGGCGATGAACATGGTGTGCTCGCGGCCGATGTTATCGGAAACCCAGCCGAAGAACGGACGCCCGAAACCATCGAAGATCCGGTCGAGCGAAATCGCAAAAGTCAGCGCCGCCATCTGGAAGCCGAGAAGGCTGACGGGCTCGTTGGCGATCTTGAAGTCATGAGCGATCGGCGCGATCTGCGCTGCCGCCATCAGTCCGCCCGCGGCGACCATGACGAACACCACGTACATCACCCAGAAGATCGGGCTGCGCAGCACCTGCGGCGGGGTGAAGTCGACCTTGGTCTGCGGCAGGTTGAGCTGTTTCTTTTTCGCCGGCATCGCCTGCGACGGCTTGCGCAGGAAAAACGCCAGGATAAACACGATCACGCCCTGTCCGATGCCGAAGTTGAAAAATGCGCTCTGATAGCCGCTGGTGGCGATCATGTTCGCAATCGGCACCACGGTGATCGCAGCACCCGCACCGAAGCCGGCGGCGGTGGCGCCGGCGGCAAGGCCGCGGCGGTCCGGAAACCACTTCAGTGCGTTACCGACGCAGGTTCCGTAAACCGAGCCGGCACCGATTCCGCCGATGATCGCGGCGATGTAAAGCAGCACCAGCGAGTCGGCGTACGAATTCAGCAGCCACGCGATGGTAATCATCACGCCGCCAAATGCGATGACGACACTTGGGCCGTATTTGTCGACGAACCAGGCTTCGATCGGAACCAGCCAGGTTTCGGTCACGACGAAAAGCGTAAAGGCCAACTGGATCGCGGCGCGGCCCCAGTGAAATTTCGCATCGATCGGATCGACGAACAGCGTCCATCCGTATTGCAGGTTTGCGATCATCGCCATGCAGACGATGCCCATCGCAAGCTGCAGCCAGCGGAAATATGGCGCTTCGGCCATAGGCGGCGTGGTCGGTTGCGCGGTGGCGGACATAGCTCCTCCCGAGGCACGCTTCTGTTCAAAAGTGAGCGTTACCAGTCGGCATTTTGGTATGTGATATGCCAGAGCGCAAGCGATTAGTCTTACAAAACCCTTACATGTTTAAAATGTCACAGGGGGTGTTGCATCGCTGTCGATATTTCAGGCGTGGTCGCCACGAAAAACGGCCCCGGAAACCGGAGCCGTCAGCCGAAAGTATGATTTCAAGCGCAGGTTGAAACGAAACCAGCGGCTGCGCAAACGCAGCAATTGTTGGGTCTCAAAGTCCCGGATAGGGCAGATCGCCATTGCGGATCGCGATTTCGGCACTCGCCATCAGGAGGCGGTCGATGGCCGCCATCAAGCGGGTGAACAGGCCACGGGACGGGGCGATGTGGGCGTAAGTGGCGTTGGACATTGTGGTCCCCTTTGCAGAGAGCAGCGACAGGCTGCGATGTGATACGGGACTAGTGTAGGTATACCAGATGCCAGCAACAACTTGCTTCGTTGCATGGCAGCATATTATCTTTTGCAATGCAACATAAATGAGACAATCGGGTTTTCAAATCATGAAAAAGGCCGCCGGAACAACCGGCGGCCTTTTGATGCAGTCCGTTTGAATGATCGCTGCGCCGCCTATTCGGCGGCAACCTTGCGCGGCGGGTCGAGCGCGCCGGAATCGTGGATTTCCGCCACCTGATGATCGGTAAAGCCGAGCACCTGGCGCAGGATTTCGTCGGTGTGTTCGCCGAGCAGAGGCGAGCGCTTCACCTCGGTCGGGCTATCCGACAGCTTGATGGGGTTGCCGACCGACAGGTATTTGCCGCGCTCGGGGTGATCCACTTCGACCACGGTGCCGGTGGCGCGCAGCGACTGGTCTTCCGCCAGTTCCTTCATCGACAGGATCGGACCGCAGGGGATGTCGTCCTTGTTGAGGATGTCCATCGCCTCGAACTTGGTCTTGGTCATGGTCCACTGTTCGATGCGGGCGAAGATCTCGTTGAGGCGCGTCAGGCGCGCCGGCGGCTTGGCGTAATCGGGATGGGTCTTCCAGCCCGGCTCGCCGATCACGTCGCAAATCTTCTCCCACACCGGCGCCTGGGTGATGAAGTAGATGTAGGCGTTGGGATCGGTCTCCCAGCCCTTGCACTTGAGGATGCGTCCGGGTTGTCCGCCGCCGGAATCATTGCCGGCGCGCGGCACCGCGTCGCCGAACGGAATGCCTTCGCCGAACTGGCTGTATTCCCTGAGCGGACCGTGCGCGAGGCGCTGCTGGTCGCGCAGCTTGACGCGGGCCAGATTCAGGACACCGTCCTGCATCGCCGCGGTGACCTTCTGGCCCTTGCCGGTCACGGTGCGCTGATAGAGCGCGGTGACGATGCCGAGCGCCAGATGCAGGCCGGTGCCGCTGTCGCCGATCTGCGCGCCGGTGACCAGCGGCAGTCCGTCGCGGAATCCGGTGGTCGATGCCGCGCCGCCGGTGCACTGGGCGACGTTCTCGTACACCTTGCAGTCCTCATAGGGGCCGGGACCGAAGCCCTTGATCGACGCCACGATCATCTTGGGGTTGATGCTCTGGATCTTCTCCCACGGAAATCCCATGCGATCGAGCACGCCGGGGCCGAAATTCTCCACCAGCACGTCGCAGCTCTTGATCAGCGCGGTCAGGACTTCCTTGCCCTTGGGATTCTTGGTGTCGAGCGTGATCGAACGCTTGTTGTGGTTGAGCATGGTGAAATACAGGCTGTCGACGTTCGGCACGTCCTGCAATTGACCGCGCGTGATGTCGCCGACGCCGGGGCGTTCGACCTTGATCACGTCGGCGCCGAACCAGGCCAGCAACTGCGTGCAGGTCGGTCCCGACTGGACGTGCGTGAAATCGAGGATACGAACGCCCTTGAGCGCCTTTGTCATGGTCGTACTCCGTTAGAAAATGTTGGCCGTCGTCTGCTCGCGCAGGTGACGCCGCGAGGTGCCTATTTCTTCTTCAGCTTGCTTTGCGGATTGAGGTTGCCGATGCGGCCCAACTCGCTGCCGGCGCCGGGATCGAGCACCGCGTTGATCAGGGTGGGCTTGCCGGAATTCATCGCCTCGTTGACGGCGCGCTTGAGCTCGTCGGGGCTGGTCGCATTGACGCCGATGCCGCCGAAGGCCTCCATCATCTTGTCGTAACGCGCGCCCTTCACGAACACGGTTGGCGCCGGATCGTCGCCGGCGCTGTTGACGTCGGTGCCGCGATAGATGCCGTCATTGTTGAAGATGACGATGCAGACCGGCAGCTTGTAGCGGCAGATGGTCTCGACCTCCATGCCGGAGAAGCCGAACGCCGAGTCACCCTCGACGCACAATACCGGCTTGCCGGTTTCGATGGCAGCGGCAATGGCGTAGCCCATGCCGATGCCCATGATGCCCCAGGTGCCGACGTCGATGCGCTTGCGCGGCTGGTAGATGTCGATGATGCCGCGCGCCAGATCGAGCGTGTTGGCGCCTTCGTTGACCAGGATCGCGTCAGGGCGCTCCTTGACGATGGTGCGGAGAACGCCGAGTGCGCCGTGATAATCCATCGGCGAGTTGTTGTTCATCAGGCGCGGCGCCATCTTGGCGACGTTCTCTTCGCGCTTGCTGGCGACCGCGCCCATCCAGTCGGCCGGGGCCGGTGTCCACTTGTCGCCCATGGCGGCAAGCATCGCCGAAACGCAGGAGCCGATGTCGCCGACCACGGGTGCCACGATCTCGACGTTGGAGTCCATTTCCTTGGGCTCGATGTCGATCTGGATGAATTTCTTCGGGGCTTCGCCCCAGGTCTTGCCCTTGCCGTGCGAGAGCAGCCAGTTCAGCCGCGCGCCGATCAGCATCACGACGTCGGAATCCTTCAGCACGGTCGAGCGCGCCGCGCCCGCGCACTGCGGATGGGTGTCGGGCAACAGACCCTTGCCCATGCTCATCGGCAGGAACGGCACGCCGCTCTTTTCGACGAATGAGCGGATCGCGTCGTCGGCCTGCGCGTAGGCTGCACCCTTGCCGAGAATGATCAGCGGCTTCTTGGCGCTCTTGAGCACATCGAGCGCGCGCTTGACGGAGTCGGGCGCCGGGATCTGCGCGGGCGCCGCATCGATGACCTTCACCAGCGAGTTCTTGCCGGCTTCGGCATCCATCACCTGGCCGAACAGTTTTGCGGGCAGGTCGAGATAGACGCCGCCCGGGCGGCCGGAGACCGCGGCACGGATCGCGCGCGCAAGGCCGATGCCGATGTCGGCGGCATGCAGCACGCGGAACGCCGCCTTGCACAGCGGCTTGGCAATCGCGAGCTGGTCCATTTCCTCGTAGTCGCCCTGCTGCAGGTCGACGATCTCGCGCTCGGAGGAGCCGGAAATCAGGATCATGGGAAAGCAGTTGGTGGTCGCATGCGCCAGCGCGGTGAGGCCGTTGAGGAAGCCGGGAGCCGAGACCGTGAGGCAGATGCCGGGCTTCCTGGTCAGGAAGCCCGCGATCGAGGCCGCATAGCCGGCGTTCTGCTCATGGCGAAACGAAAGAACGCGAATGCCCGCGGCCTGCGCCATGCGTCCGAAGTCCGTGATCGGAATGCCTGGCACGCCATAGATCGTGGTGAGGCCGTTGAGCTTGAGCGCATCGATGATGAGATTGAAGCCGTCGGTCTGTTCGCGCTCGGTCTCGGCTTTGCCGGCGTCGATGCTCTGTACTACTGCGGACATTCCGCTTTCTCCCTGATCGTTTCTTGGTACGGACGCGTTCGGCGTCGTCTTGATCGAAAGGCTATGGTTCTAAAAAGAGCCTGCTAAAACAATTCCTGGCCGTGCGCCTCGACATAGGCGGCAAGGCCGAGGGTGTGGTCGCGGGCGCGCTTTTCGGCGAGCTCGGTGTCACGCTCTTCGAGCGCTTCGATGATTGCCATATGCTCGGGCAGCGAGGTTGCAGTGCGGTCGACGCGACCGATCGTCAACTGCCGGTAGCCGCGAACGTGCAACAGGATGTCGTTGGTCATGTCGACCAGCACCGGCGACTCCGAGAGCGAGATCAGCGCCTGGTGGAAGGCGATATTGGCCCTGGAATATTCCTCGATGTGATCCTGCGGCAGGCGGTGCTTGCCGAAATTCTTGAAAAAATCGCGCAGCGCCGAGATATCTTTCTTGCGCGCGGTGGCGGTGATCAGGCGCGCGGCCATGCTCTCGAGCGCGGCCCACGCACGGATCATGTCGACGATCTCGTTCTTGGTGCGCCGGACCACGACAATGCCGCGGCGTGGCACGGTCTTGACGAAACCGTCCTGCTCCAGCATCGCGATGGCTTCGCGGATCGGGGTGCGGCTGACGCCGAGCCGCTCGGACAAAGCGCGCTCGTCGAGCATGACCTGCTCGGGCGTCGCATAGATGTCCATTTTGAGGATGGCTTCCTTCAAGGCCTCGTAGGCCTTGTTCTTGAAGCTGGTCTCCGGCGCAATCCGGACGATCGCAATTTCTGCCTCTGCCATAGCCGGCGGCGCCTTGGTTTGTTTCCGAATGGGCACGACGGGTCTCCTCTGTGGGAGACGTCTTTACCAGAAGAATTCCCAGTCAATTTTTGGCATACCAAATGCCAGAATGTCAAGTTGGCCTGTTTTTCGGTACTTCCAACGGATGCCTTGCCTTGACAGGGTAATTTCTGGCATACCAAATGCCATCACGGAACCGGTCAGGGATCGGAAGAACAATGCGCCATGCGGGCACGCCTGCGGTCGGCAATTTTCAAGAAAAATAGACGTCAAGGAGGAAGCCAATGTCGAATTCCAAAGCTGCGGTCCGCAAAATACTCGATGCCGTCAAGGCGGATAAACGCACGAGCCTGACTGCGCCGGAGGGCAAGCTGGTGTGCGACGCCTATGGCATCCCGGTTCCGAAGGAAGGCGTCGCCACGACGGCCGGTGAAGCGGCGAAGATCGCGACCGACATGGGCTTTCCGGTGGTGATGAAGATCGTCTCGCCGGACATTCTTCACAAGACCGAAGCCGGCGGCGTGATGGTCGGCGTCAAGACCGCGGGTGACGTCGAGAAGAA
Source organism: uncultured Alphaproteobacteria bacterium (assembly GCA_963774685.1). Taxonomy (GTDB): domain Bacteria; phylum Pseudomonadota; class Alphaproteobacteria; order Rhizobiales; family Xanthobacteraceae; genus Bradyrhizobium. The sequence continues at coordinate 743,035 of CAVZFU010000002.1, forward strand.
TTACGCGACCATCCTGGCCAATGCCAAAAAATACAAATCCGATGCCAAGATCGAAGGCATCCAGGTCCAGCAGATGCTGATGGGCGGCCAGGAGGTCATCGTCGGCGCCGTCACCGACGGCTCGTTCGGCAAGCTGGTGGCCTTCGGCCTCGGCGGCGTGCTGGTCGAGGTCTTGAAAGACATCACGTTCCGGCTGGCGCCTGCCACCAAGGAAGATGCGCTGTCGATGCTCGACGGCATCCAGGCCCACGAGATGCTCAGAGGTGTCCGCGGCAGCGATCCTGCCAACCGCGACGCCATCGCCGGCATCATCGTCAACGTCTCGAAGCTGATCACTGATTTCCCCGAGATCGCCGAGATGGATCTCAACCCGGTGTTCGCCACCAAGGACAATGCGATCGCCGCCGACGTGCGCATCGTCGTCGACTTCGATCCGAAGCCGCCACGTCCGCGTCCCAACCATGACGACATCGTGCGCCAGATGAACCGGATCATGAAGCCGAAGTCGGTGGCGGTGATCGGCGCGTCCGCGGAGAACGGCAAGATCGGCAACTCCGTGATGAAGAACCTCATCAACGGTGGCTACAAGGGCGAGATCTACCCGATCCATCCCAAGGCCGACGAGATCATGGGCAAGAAAGTCTACAAGTCGGTCAAGGACGTGCCCGGCGAGGTCGACATCGCCGTGTTCGCCATTCCCGCCAACTTCGTCGCCGCGGCGCTGACCGAATGCGGCGAGAAGAAAGTCGTCGGCGCGATCCTGATTCCGTCGGGCTATGCCGAAACCGGCAACATCAAGGGCCAGGAGGAAATCCAGGCGATCGGCCAGAAATACGGCATCCGCCTGATGGGGCCGAACATCTACGGCTTCTATTATACCCACGCCAACCTGTGCGCGACGTTCTGCACCGCCTACGACGTCAAGGGTTCGGCGGCGCTGTCGTCGCAGTCCGGCGGCATCGGCATGGCGATCATCGGCTTTTCGCGCTCCGCCAAGATGGGCGTCTCCGCCATCGTCGGGCTCGGCAACAAGTCCGACATCGACGAGGACGATCTGCTGACGTTCTTCGAGCAGGACGACAACACCCAGATCATCGCGCAGCATTGCGAGGACCTGAAAGACGGCCGCGCCTTCGCCGAAGTCGCCAGGCGCGTCTCGAAGAAAAAGCCGATCGTGGTGCTCAAGGCGGGCCGCACCTCCGCCGGCGCCAAGGCGGCCAGCTCCCACACCGGGGCGCTTGCCGGCAACGACAAGATCTATGAGGACGTGTTCAACCAGTCCGGCGTGATCCGCGCGCGTTCGTTGCGGGACATGCTGGAGTTTGCCCGTGGCATCCCGGTGCTGCCGACGCCGAAGGGCGAGAACGTCGTCATCATCACCGGCGCCGGCGGCTCCGGCGTGCTGCTGTCGGATGCCTGCATCGACAACAAGTTGTCGCTGATGACGATCCCGCCCGACCTCGATGCGGCCTTCCGCAAGTTCATCCCGCCGTTCGGTGCGGCCGGCAACCCGGTCGACATCACCGGCGGCGAGCCGCCGATCACCTACGTCAACACCGTCAAGCTCGGCCTCGAAGACCCGCGCATCCATTCGCTGATCCTCGGCTACTGGCACACCATCGTGACGCCGCCGATGGTGTTTGCGAAGAACATGGTCGAAGTGAAGAACGCGATGAAGGCCAAGGGTATCGAAAAGCCGATCGTGGCCTCGCTGGCCGGCGACATCGAGGTCGAGGAAGCCGCCGACTATCTCTACCAGAACGGCATCGTCGCCTACGCCTACTCGACCGAAATTCCGGTCGCGGTGTTGGGGGCGAAGTACAAGTGGGCGCGGGGCGCGGGGTTGCTCTGAGGCTTTCAAACAACAAGTGCCGCCTCGGACCTCTGAGGCGGCTTTTTTGTCAGACAAGCGAGCAGCGGAATTTTATCGACGAAAGCATCACCCATGGCATCTAACGCCAATGGCGAGCGCACAAACCTACCCGATGCCATCGAAATCCTATGGGTGACGCTTTCCCCTCGGTAGGCGCGGGCCACCAACGCGATTGCAATGAAGGAGATACTCTCCAGCATCCGCGCGCGTATTTGTCTCAATGATTTCTTTCCAGCCGAGTTGGTTCGGGTCGCGCGCCATCACTCGGGGCCTGACCTCGATGAGCGGCGAGGTCTGTACCTCAATCTTTTCGATTTTCCAATCATAGATCAATGCTGGCGCACCGGGCTGGTGCGCGAGCCTCTCGAAGTAGAAGAACGGATCTATTCCGATGAAGATTTCCCCGCGTAACCAACAGCCCTGCTGCAGATTTGTTGGCGGCTTCCCCTCCTGGAAGGCAAGGACGCCGACGTCAAATACCCACCAGTCATCCGCGACATAAACAACTTGGCCCAAGACCTCGTAGTGAGCGTTCCCGACGTGCGTTAGGGAGGGGGTCAGCTTGGGATCCGGCTCGACTTCATTTAACGGCGACGAGGTGTACAGTTCGAGGGCAAAAGCAACCTCTGCACCACGCGCAAATTGTCGGTAATTCCCATCCTCGATGATCCATCCGGCGAGACCTACAATCAGAGTGTCAGTCATGAACGGTTCCGGCTTTGACGAGGCTCACAGGCCGGTAGATCACGGGGTTCTGTCGAAGATTAAAGCGCCTGCCTCACGCCGAGGCCGAGCATGAACCGCTCTCTTATCTGCACGGGATCCCGGCGGGTTTGCCCGGTGCCCGGTCTGTCGTCGATCCGCACGGCGATCAGTGTCGGCACCGTGGCCGTCAGCGACTGATCGACCAGACGCTCGAAATCCTCTTCGTCCGCCGCCCAGGCGCTGTTGGCGAGGCCCGAGCCTTGAGCGATCGCGACGATGTCGGCCACTGCGGCGGCCGGCGTCGGTTGCGCGCCGGTGATCTGGTAGACGCCGTTGTCCATCACGATCATGGTGAGGTTCTTCGGCGCCTGCGTCGCGATGGTCGAAAGGCAACCCATCTGCATCAGCAGCGAGCCGTCGCCTTCGAGCGCGAAAACCCGGCGCTTTGGCTGCGCCAGCGCCACGCCGAGCGCAATCGGGAAGGCGAGGCCCATGCTGCCCAGCATATAAAAGTTCTGCGGCCGGTGGCCGGCGGCCCACAGGTCGAAATTGGTATTGCCGATGCCGCCGACCACGGCTTCCTCGTGCTTCAGCTTCGCCACCAGCCGTGAAGTGAGATCGAACCGGTTCATCACCTTGGTATTGCGGGCAGGGGTGTTGGTGTCCGTGCTCATGGCGCGCTCACTTCTCGATGGTTCTGTTGGCGGTCAACAGCGGCGACAGGATCAGCGCCACCGGCGCCTGCGTCGTGATCGCCTGCTTGATCGAGCGGTCGACGATGAACTCGAACTCATCGAGCCGGGTGCAGGTGTGATGCTCCATCGCCAGCGAGTTGAGCACCGGCCGCATGGTGCGGCACACCAGCGATTGCCCGTAGTTGAATTCGCCGAGCGTGCCGCGTTCGGACACCAGCATGATCAGCGGAATCTGATAGGGGATCGCCAGCGAGGCCAGCACGTTCGCCAGCGTCGCAAAGCCCGAGGTCTGCATCAGCACCGCGCCGCGCAGGCCGGCCATCCACGCGCCGGAGACGATGCCGACGGCTTCTTCCTCGCGCGCGGTGGGGAAGGTGGTGAAAAACGGATCGGCGTGAAGGTTCTTGATCAGGGTGGTCAGCACGCGGTCGGGAACATAGGGCACCAGCTGGATGTCGTTGCGCTTGAGCCCCTGCAACGCCACGTCATACCAGGCTTGAGGTGAGGTTGGTGCCTCGGCAGCCGCCATCGAATTCTCCCGTTAACATTGCGGCGATTTCATTCGCCGCATGACCGCCGGCGGTCTCCTCGACGCGCCGAAACTTGACGCGATCGGCGGGATTGTCAACATGCCCGGCCGTAGCCGTGACCTGCGCCCATCGGCCGTGCAGCCGGCATGCGGACGTGCGATAAGTCGAAAAATATCGGGAGAGACGCGATGGGCCAATGGTTCCGGATTCCTGGGTTCCGGATTTTTGCCGCGGCAGCGGCAATGTCGATCGCGGGCGGCATGGCCTTGGCGCAGTCGCCTTATCCGTCGAGGCCGGTGCACATTTTCGTGCCGTATGCCGCCGGCGGCGCGGTGGATATCCTGACGCGCACGCTGGGCGATGTGGTCTCGCGGCAGTGGGGTCAGGGTGTGGTGGTTGAAAACCGGCCCGGTGCCGGCGGCGTCATCGCTTCCCAGGCCCTCGTCACCTCGCCGCCGGACGGATACACGCTGATCGTCGTCGCCAGCGGTCATCCGACCAATTCGCTCCTGTATCCCAAGCTGCCCTACGACACCTTCAAGGATTTCACGCCGATATCGTTGTTGGCCTCGTCGCCCAATATCTTGCTGGTGCGTGCCGACTCTCCGTTCAAGACGCTGGCCGACATGATCGCGGCGGCCAAGGCCAAGCCGGGCAGCCTCTCGTTTGCTCATGCCGGCACCGGGACATCGACGCATCTGGCCGGCGAACTTCTGAAGAGTCTGGCCAAGATCGATATCAACGCCATTCCCTACAAGGGCGGCGCGCCCTCGATCAACGATCTCCTGGGCGGACAGATTCCGCTGTCGTTCAACAACGGGCCGGAATCGGTCGGACAACTGGAAGCCGGCACGTTGCGGGCGCTCGCCGTCACCACGGCGTCGCGGGCCTCGTTCCTGCCCAACGTGCCCAGCATGTCCGAAACCGTGCCCGGCTACGACACGGAAGTGTGGTGGGGCCTGCTCGGACCGGCCGGTCTGCCGCCCGACGTGCTGGCGAAACTCTCGCACGATTTCGTCGCGGCCTTGAATACCGAGGACGTCAAGGCGCGGCTGACCAAGCTGGGTGCGACGCCGATCGGCAGCACGCCGCAGCAATTCGACGCCAAGATCCACGCCGATTACGAAAAATGGGGCCCGATCATCAAGGCCGCCGGCATCAAGGCCGAATGATGCGGTGGATGCGCCGATGATCCCAGCCTGCCTGCCGCCGCGCGCCGTCAGCCGGCCCAAGGTGCCGCCGCCATCAGGTGCCTGCGATACGCATGCCCATGTGTTCGGACCGGCGAGCCGGTTTCCGTATGCCGACGACCGCAGCTATACGCCGCCGGATGCGCCGCTCGATACTTATCTCGCAATGCTCGACACCGTCGGTTTTACCCGTGGCGTGCTGGTGCAGGGCAGCGCGCATGGCCGCGATAATTCGGCGATGCTGGATGCGTTAGAGCGCAAGCCCGACCGGCTGCGCGGCGTCGCGGTCGCGGAAGCCGGTATCGCGCCGGCCAAATTGCGCGAATGGAATCGCCTTGGCGTCCGCGCACTGCGCTTCAATCATTTCTTCCGCGACGGACAATTGCACTATCGCGGCGGCGTGCCGCTGTCGGCAGCACAAAAGCTCGCGCCTGTCATGGCTGAACTCGGCTGGCATCTGCAGCTCTGGATCGACGTCAAGGATCTGCCCGAGACCATTCCGCTGCTGAAATCGCTGGGCCTGCCGGTGGTGATCGATCACATGGGGCGGAGCGATGCGCGCGCCGGCACCGGCACGGAAGGCTTCCAGAGTCTGCTGCGCGCGGTCGGCGACGGCTGGTGCTGGGCCAAGCTGTCGGGCGCTCACCGCATCAGCCAGAACGCACCGGATTATCCCGACGCGCAGCCGTTTCATGCGGCACTGGTGAAAGCCAATCCGGAACGCCTGGTGTGGGGCGGCGACTGGCCGCATCCGCGCGTCGAGGGCGAGATGCCCGATGCGGGACATCTGTTCGAGTTGTTTCAGGCGTGGACGCCCGATCGGGCGACGCAGCATCGCATCCTCGTCAGCAATCCAGCGAAACTTTATGGATTCCCCAACTGAAGGCTAACAATGTCCGTCAACAACAAGCGCGTGTTCTACGTCAAGTACCTGCCGAACGAGATCTATGTCGACATGCTGCGGGCGCGCCCCGACGTGCGGCTCGACCGGCTCGAAAACGAAACCCCGGACGAAATCTCCTTGCCGATCCTGGCCGCGGCGCACGCCTATCAGGTCGGCGCTGCCCGCGATGAACTGGCGCGCCATTTCCATGTCGATGCGGACTTGCTGCGCCGCGCGCCGAACCTGCTGATCGTCTCAAGCAACGGCGCGGGCTTCGATCCCGTCGACGTCGATGCCTGCACGGCGGCTGGCGTCGTAGTCGTCAACCAGTCCGGCGGCAATGCCCACTCGGTGGCCGAGCACGCGCTCGGGATGATGCTCACGCTGTCGAAGCGCATCATCGAGGCGGACAGGGCGCTGCGGCGCGATCCCGATGTCAATCGCAACGCCTTGATGGGCACGGAGGCGCAAGGCAAGACCATCGGCATTGTCGGCATCGGCAATGTCGGCCGCCGCGTCGCCGAGCTCTGCAAGGGCCTGTTCGGCATGGAGGTGCTGGCCTACGACCCTTTTCTCTCGCGCGAAGAGATCGCCACACGCGGGGCCGAGAAGGTCGAACTCGACGATCTGCTCCGCCGTTCCGACTACGTGTCGATCAATTGCCCGCTGACCAAGGACAACCGCGGCATGATCGGCGCGCGCGAATATGCGCTGATGCAGCCGCATGCCTATTTCATCACCACCGCGCGCGGTTTCATCCATGACGAAGCCGCGTTGCTTGAGGCGTTGCGCGACAAGCGGATCGCCGGCGCCGGCCTCGACGTCTGGTCCAAGGAACCGCCAGCGGCGGATCATCCGCTGCTGCAGCTCGACAATGTGCTGGCGAGCCCGCACACCGCCGGTGTCACGCGGGAAGCGCGGATCAACATGGGCAAGATCGCAGCCGAGCAAATTCTCGACACGCTCGACGGCAAGCGGCCGCCGCGCCTGATCAATCCCGAGGTGTGGCCGGCTTACGCCAAGCGGTTCGAGCGCGTGTTCGGATTTACGCCGAAGTAGCGGTCAGGCTGCATCCGATACCCGCATTTCAACATGCAAGCCGGCGGCTCCGATCATATTGACCAAAGTATCCAGGCCAAAAAGTTCGATCTTGCCGCGCATGAGATCGGAGATACGTGGCTGCGTCACGCCAAGCAGCTTGGCAGCCTTCGCCTGGCTAAGTCCTGTCCGCGCGATATGATCCTTCAATGCCATCATCAACGCCGAGCGGAGTTTCATATTCTCGGCCTGCGCCGGTGTGGTCTCGATCGCGTCCCACACATTGGCGAAGCGTTTCTTGCTCATAGACCTAGCTCCCTCAATAAATCCCGATAACGCTGCGCAGCCACGCTCAGGTCCGATCTACTCGTTTTCTGAGTCTTCTTCTGAAAACAACGCAGCACGTAGACGGCATCCTCGAACTTCGCCACATACAGCACCCTGAATGCTCCAGCCGCCTCGCGAATCCGAATTTCCCGCACGCCTCGTCCGACCGTATTAATGGACTTCCAGTCATCCGGCTCTCGCCCGTGCTGGATTTGGTCGAGCTGATGTCCGGCTTCCCGGCGGGCCGCTTCTGTAAACGCCCGCAGATCAGTGAGTGCGGTCCCTCGGAATTCAACAGGCTTAACATCCGTCGTTGGATTAAATATACAAAATTTTGTATGTTTTGGCAAGTACCTAACGCACACTATTATGGCAGTGCCGCCGTCGATTGTACCTCCAGAACCACGCCGTGAAGAGACGCCTGCGGAGCGCGGCGTTTTCTCATCTTCCTCAAGCGCACCAAGCTTGTTCTAAAAGTTTGCCAGAGCGATCGAAACCAGCCGGACTGCGAGCGCGAACCCGACCAATGCGGTCAAAGCGATGCCGGCGATGCGGTAGATATTGACCGTCGACTGCAGGGAAAGGCCGACCGCGTGGCTTAGCCGGCCGACCACGAAAATCGCGCTCATGATCTCGATCCCCGTCCGATCGCCGCCCATCAATTCCAGCAATGCGAAGCCGGCTATGAAAATAGCGGCATTCTCCGCGAAATTTCCGTGACGCCGGATCGCTTGCAGAAGGGCGGGCTTTCCGCCATCGCTCAGGGACTGGCGATTTCTGCGGCGCGCCACAACGACGGTGAGCATCAACACCATCTGGATGAAAATCAGGATGCCCGCCGTGAGCGTTGCGACGACCGGCAAATTTACCGCATGCATATCGTGTCCCCCGTTGATCCACGTAAATAAAAATTATAGCGGCGGCAACCGGGCGATCATGCCAGCGCTGCCGCCGCTGCTTGCGCTTCCGGAACCACGTCGTAATCGTAGAGACGCTTGCGGAACGCGGCGTGGGCGGTGATTTCGGCGTCGCTGACGCCGAGGTCCGAATAGGCGGAATCGTAGCGCAACCCGCTCTGGCGGGCGCCGCGCTGCACCTCAGCCACCCGTTCGCGGCGAAGCTGCTCGTAAGCCAGCAACGCGCGAGGGGCCGTCGTCCGGTCCGCGCGCGCCAGGATGGTCGCCAGCGCCATGCCATCCTCGATCGATTGATTGGCGCCCTGTCCGAGATGCGGAAGCATCGGATGGGCGGCATCGCCGAGCAGGCTCAACCTGTCCCGGGTCCAGACCGGCAGCGGTTCGCGATCGTAGAGCGCCCAGCGGAATGTGGTCTGGACGTTGCTCAAGACGTGATCGATGCGCGGGTCCCAGCCGGCAAACTCCCGCCGCAGAATTTCGGGATCGCCGGGCGCCGACCACGATTCCTTCATCACTTCGTCGGTCGGCACGAACCCGACATAGTTGATCAGCTTTCCCGCGCGGACCGGGAAGGCGAGGAAATGCCTGCCGGTGCCGAGCCACATCTGCCAGCGGTCGACAGGCCAATCCGGAATGCGCTCATGCGGCACCAGGCCCCGATAGGCCACCGAGCCCGAGAACGTCGGCTGGGAGGAGGGAAAAACATAAGGACGAAGCTCGGAATGGATGCCGTCGGCGGCGATCACGATATCGGCTTGCGCCGAGGCGCCGTTGGCGAACGACACCCGCGCGATGTCGCCGTCCTGCTCGAAACCGGTGCAGTGATGTCCGGTATGCACCACGCCCGCCGGCAACGCATCGGCCAGGATATCGACGAGGTCGGCGCGGTGCATCCCGAAGGTCGCGTTCCAGCCCGAGGAGTCCGTCACCTGGACCGGCGCAATCGGCGCGCCGTCGTGGCGGAAGTAGCGGGAATTTGCGCCGACGCGGGCGCCCCATTTCTCCACCGCCGGTTCCAGTCCGACCCGCTGCAGATGGCGCACGCTGTTGGGGGTGAGGAAGACGCCGGCCCCGATCTCGCCGATCGCAGGCGCCTGCTCATGGACCGAGACCTCGAGACCCTGGGCGATCAGCGCGTTGGCCGCGAACAGGCCGCCGATGCCGCCGCCGACGATCAGGATACGGGGACGGGACTGCGCCATTTAATACCTTGTGATGGGATGGATGAAAAAGATCGCGTTGTATCCTCCCACAGACCAAGGCATTTTGCCATCGAGCGCGGTCATGGCTGCCGCGACACCGGAAAAGGCATCGCATGTCCAACGCGTTTTTTGCTGCCCGATACGCAACGGCATTGGCGCTCTCGTTTGCTCTATCTTCGTTGGTATCCGGTTCGGCACGCGCCCAAAACTATCCCGATCATGCCGTCAAGATCGTCGTGCCGTTTGCAGCCGGCGGGACGGCGGACGCGGTACCGCGGCTGGTCGGCGACTGGCTGTCGCGCAAATGGGGCCAGCCGGTCATTATCGAGAACCGCACCGGAGCCGGGGGAAACATCGGTGCCGAGGTGGTCTATCGTTCGGCCCCCGACGGCTACACACTGCTTTCCTCGCCGCCGCCGCCATTGGTGATCAACCAGAATCTTTATCCCAATCTCGGCTTCGATCCGGCCAAATTCGAGCCTGTCGTCGTGATGGCCCACGTGCCGAACGCGCTGTTCGTCAATCCCGGGACGGTCAAGGCATCGAGCGTGCCCGAATTCATCGAATATTTGCGCAAGAACCCCGAGAAGGTCACGGCGGCCACGCAAGGCAACGGCACCACCTCGCACCTTACGGCCGAACTCTTTGATGTGATGGCCAAGGTGAAGATGCGCGCGATTCCCTATCGGGGATCGGCGCCGGCACTGCAGGGCTTGCTTGCCGGCGACGTCGACGTGATGTTCGACAATCTCGGGGTTTCGCTGCCGCTGGTTGAGGCCGGCAAGCTCAAGCTGCTCGCGGTGGCATCGGCGCAACGCATGCCGTCGCTGCCGGATGTGCCGACGGTCGCGGAAACGCTGCCGGGCTTTCAGGCGGTGGCGTGGTACGCGATCGTGGCGCCGCCTGGAACGCCGAAAAACATCACCGACAAGATCAATGCCGATGTGAACGAGGCCTTGCGTCAGCCCGAGTTGCAGGACCGTCTCAAGACCCTGTCAGCCGAGACGTTCGGCGGATCGGTGGAGAAGACGGCGACGTATATGCGGGAAGAGGTCGAGCGCTGGGGCAAGGTGATCAAGGCTGCGGATATCAAGCTGCAGTGACCGGGCAGGGCGCGCGCGGCTAAGATTTCAGCGGCGTAAATTTAAGCGAGAAGCATGCGCCGTCAGGAAGGCGGTTTTCCAGCGTAATCGTCGCCGAATGCAGCTCGACGATGCGCTGCACGATGGATAGCCCAAGACCGGTGCTGCCTGCCTTGTTGCGATCGCGCCGCCAGAAGCGTTGAAAAATAAAATTGCGCTCGTCCTCGGCTATGCCCGGTCCGTGGTCAAGGACGCTGACGGTTCCGTCTGCATCGACGGCAAATTCCACGGTCGTTCCCGCGGCAGTATGGTTTATGGCATTTTCCGCAAGATTGCGGATGGCGCGGCTCAGCATCTCCGGATTGCCCCTGACCCATACCGGCGCTGTTTCGCCCAGCAAGGCGACATCCTTTCCTTGCGCCAGCGCCAGTGGCGCGACGAACTCGGCCACCCCCGCGGTGACCGATCTCAGGTCGGCCTTTTCCGCGGGATCAATCACGAACGCATCCAGCTCCGCCATGTCGAGCAACTGGCTGATGATGTGCGCCATTCCCTCGACGTCCTGCCGCAAGGCGTGGCCGGTTTGCTCGTCTTCCAGAAGGTCGAGCCGGGTTCTCAGGATGCTCAGGGGCGTGCGCAACTCGTGCGCGGCATCCGCGGTGAAATCGCGCTGAATCCGCAAGCCCTCTTCGAGCCGGTCGAGCGCCTGATTGACTGCGAACACCAGCGGGCGGACCTCGCGCGGAATCTCTTCGGTCGGCAAACGAAGGCCGGTACGGGTCGGTCCGATGTCGCGGGCGATCTCCGAGGCCTCGCGCAGCGGCCGCAGCGCGCGCCGGAAAATCGCAATATCGGCGATCAGCAACACCAAAAGGATGGGCAGCGTGATCCATCCGACGTTCCTGTAGAAATCGGTGACGATGTCGTCGATCAGCACGTCGCGATTGGCGAGGTCTTCGCCGGTCTGGATCCAGACCACCTGGCCGCCGACGGTCTTTTTGATGCTGGCGCCGGATACCGTGGCGTCGCCGCGCCGTTGTTGCAGGAACTCGACATCGCCGGATCTGGCGTCGGCGGGAAACAGCGCCGAGTGATCTTCAAGAGAAGAAAACAGGACGCGGCCCCGATCGTCGGTCACTGCATAGGAATAACGGCCATACGCCTGCGAATAGAGTCCGAGCAGATCGAGCGGAAGCTTGAGTTCGAGATGGCCGTCGGGCTGGACGGTCAGATGTTCTGCGACTGAAACGGCCTGTTCCTGCATCGCCTTGTTATGAATGTTGTCGGTCTCGTAGTTCATCAGCCATGACAGCGCCAGCGACATGAAGATCGAGGTGATGACGACGGCGACGACGTGCAGAATCACGATGCGCGAAATGATCGACTTGAACCTGATCACGCTACTTGTCCTCGGCGATCAGGTATCCCACTCCGCGTATGGTCTGGACTTTCACCCTGGCGCCTCTTTCCGAGAGCTGCTTGCGCAGGCGGTGAACGTACACTTCGATGGCGTTGGACGCGACATCCCCCGGATGGCCGAAAATGTGATCTTCGACCTGCTTCTTGGAGACCACCCGTCCCTTGCTGCGCATCAGGAGTTCAAGCACCGCGGTTTCGCGGGCCGTCAGCATCTGGGGCTTGTCATCGATGGATGCTTGCCGGTTCGTGGTGTCGAACTCCAGGTTGGCGATGCGCAGTGAACTGCCAAGCAGATGGCCGGGCCGCCGCAGTTGAGCTTCCAGCCGCGCGACCAGTTCCTCCAGCGCGAACGGCTTCACCAGATAGTCGTCCGCTCCGCTGCGCAGCCCCTGAACCCGGTCGTTGAGGCCGCCACGCGCGGTCAGGACCAGAACGGGAATTGGATTGTTCCGGTGGCGTATTTCGCGCAGCAAAGCGAGCCCGTCACCGTCAGGCAATCCCAGATCCAGGATCAATGCAGCGTAGAACGTGGTTCGAAGCACGGTGCTTGCTTCTTCGAGAGAAGACAGCACGTCGGTTTCGTAGCCCGACGCCTGCAAGCCCTTTGCCAGCAGTTGGGCGAGCTCCGCATTGTCTTCGACGACCAGCAACCGCATGCGCGGCCTCACCAATGAACTGATAATGTGAGGTAGCCATGAACCGAGTCAGTCTATCAAACAAGGGCCGATCTTCCGGTCGCGCCGTTGTAAGGTTCATGTAAGGAAGTCGAGATGTGTACTAGTGACCGCTAGCCGCAGGAGTGGCGTCGATACACGCTCGAAGAAGACGCTCCGACGCCGGCGTGAACGAGTTATGGTTGCTCAATACATCCTCGATCATCCGTTCCGACATGGCATCCCGTTTCGAATTGGGGAGGCGATGTCGGCGCTGTTCCAGAAGGCGGTAGCCGACGCGCGCATCGGCAACTGACCCGTCAATCCCGGGATGTCGCTACGAGATGACGCTGATTTATTCTGAAGACGTATCTATCGCATGCAGGTCAAAGCGTGATCCGCGCCAACGGCCACACCAACATCGCCCACAGGATCGTCCACACCATCGCGGTAATGAAAAGCAGCGGCACAAAACCGAGGAATGTCTTGACCCGTGCCATCCAGCCCTGGCCGGTGCTCGCATAGACCAGCCCGTTCCATGTCGAGTACATTGGCCAGCCAAGCAAAGCCTTCGTTGGACCTACCTTGACGAGCTTCATGGCAATACCCCCACGGCGTTCTGCCGTCGATCAGCCACAAAAAATTATCGCGGAAAATGAGTTGGCAAAAGCGTCAACCATTGAAACAACTTTGGGTTGACCTTCGGTTTTGCGCTTGACACAGACAGACTCACCGACACGCGGCGGTCGTCAAAAACCTGCTCGATATCGGCCGGGAACCCGATTTATCCAGCGGCCGAAACGGTTTCCCGCATGCCTCAATTCGGTTACCCTGCCGCGGTGTTCGCCGGCGTATTGATCCACAGGACAAACCTTTGAAATATCGCGACCATCGTTTTTCCGTCGCCCCGATGATGGACTGGACCGACCGTCACTGCCGCGTGTTCCATCGTCTGATGACGCGGCGCGCCCGGCTTTACACCGAGATGCTGACGACCGGCGCCATCCTCCACGGCGACCGCCGGCGGTTGCTCGGCTTCGATCCCAGCGAGCATCCGGTGGCGCTTCAACTGGGCGGCTCGGACCCGCGCGATCTGGCGGCATCGGCGAAAATCGGCGAGGCGTTCGGCTACGACGAAATCAATCTCAATGTCGGTTGCCCCTCGGACCGGGTCAAGGACGGCCGGTTCGGCGCCTGCCTGATGGCGGAGCCGGCGCTGGTGGCGCAAGGCGTCGATGCCATGAAGCGGGCGGTGAATATCCCTGTCACGGTCAAGTGCCGGCTCGGCATCGACGACCAGGATCCGGAAATCGCGCTGGATGCGCTGGCGCGTGACGTCATCGCCGCCGGCGCAGACGCGCTGATCGTCCATGCCCGCAAGGCCTGGCTCAACGGATTGTCGCCCAGGGAAAATCGCGACATCCCGCCGCTCGATTATGACAGGGTCTACCGGCTCAAGGCGGCTTTTCCCGAGGTGCCCATCATCATCAATGGCGGCATCGCGAGCCTTGACGAGGCCACGCGGCATCTGGCGCGTGTCGACGGCGTGATGCTCGGGCGTGCGGCCTATCACGAGCCGTGGCGATTGTTGACGGCCGATCCCGAATTGTTCGGCGAGCCGGCGCCGTATGCTGCGATGAAAGACGTGTTGGAGGCGATGATGCCTTATATCGAGGACCAGCTTGCGCTGGGCATGCGGCTGCATTCGGTCACGCGGCATTTCGTCGGCGCGTTCCATGGCGTGCCGGGGGCGCGTGCGTTCCGCCGTCACCTCGCCGAGAACGGCGTCAAGCCGGGTGCCGGCGTCAACGTATTGCGCGATGCGATTGCGCTGGTCGAAGACCGCGTCGCGGCCCCGATCGCCGCCTAAAAATTGTCTGCACTTATTCTACGCGTCAGGGATAGCCGTGCAGCATCAGCCTGTCGGCGCGCACTTCCCAGCTTTCCATCCGGTCGAGAAAGCTCATGCCGAGCAGGTTGGTCTTCATCTGTCCGCGCGGCACCACCAGCGCGGGCACCGAGCGCTCCACGAGCTTGCCGATCGCAAGGCGATCGAGCGTCAGCCGGGCCGCCCTGGTATGTCCGCCGGCGGTTTCGACGTCGACGTCATATTCGAGCAACTCCAGCGGCAACCCGGCCGCCTTCGCCGTCTCGTAGGTCAAGACCACCGAGGTGGCGCCGGTGTCGATCACCATTGGCGCGGTGACGCCGTTGATCCTGGCCTGCAGCGCGAACTCACCGCTTTGTCCGCGCGGGATCTGCACCGCGCGCTCAGGCCGCCGGAGCTGGTTGTGCAGCAGTTGCGAGACGGTGTTGCTGGCGCGCGCGAGCTGGTCCGGATCGCCATAGGCGACCACGGCGCCGGCGGTCGCCATCAGCACGAGCACGACGAGCAGGATGCGGCTCACGGCAGGCCTCCCGTGCAAGTGTTATTGCCGCCGGTCAATCGGCCTTTGCGCGCGCGGCCGGTTCGAGCCGCACCAGTCCGGCTTGCCTCATGCGGGCGTCGAGCTCCGCCATGACCGCCAGCCGTTCGGCGCTCTCCATCCGGTGCCAGCGTGCGATCTCGGGAAGCGTTCGTCCGCAGCCGAAACAGAGGCTGGTTTTGGGATCCATCATGCAGACTGCGATACACGGCGTTTCTTTGCTCATTGTGGGATAGTGAAATGGTTTAGGTCGCTTGCGCAAGCGTCCCCGTTACAACCCGGTGCCTGCGCTCATGATCGGCTTGTTGCGGGCCCGGCGCTTATCGTCCGACGCCATGCCGGTGTTTTCCGGTTGCAGCGGCGGGGCTTCCTCGGACATCGGACCCAGCGCCGACATCACGCGCTCCGGCGGGAAGGTCACGATCACTTCGGTGCCGATGCGAAGCTTCGATTTCAGCGTGAACGTGCCGCCATGCATGTCGATCAGGCTTTTGGCGATGGGAAGGCCGAGACCGGCGCCCTGTTCGGCGGATTTGATCGAATTGGAGCCCTGGCCGAACGACGCCAGCACGATCGGGATTTCATCCTCGGCGATGCCGGAGCCGGTATCCTTGACGCTGAGATATTGTCCGCCGGACGCGGTCCAGCCGGCTTTCAGCCAGATTTCACCGCCCTGCGGGGTGAACTTGATGGAGTTCGACAGCAGATTGAGCACGATCTGGCGGGTGGCGCGTTCGTCGCCCCAAATTCGCGGCATGTCCTGCTCGAACACCTCGTAAATGGTGATGCCGCGGCTGGTCGCGCGCAGCTTCAACAGATGATGGCAGTCGGCGACGACATGCACCAGCGACACCGCTTCCTCGTTGAGTTCGTACCGTCCGGCTTCGATCCGCGACAGGTCGAGAATTTCGTTGATGAGATTGAGCAGGTGCACGCCCGAATTGTGAATGTCGGAGGAATATTCCTTGTAGACCGGCACCGCATGCGCGCCGAAGATCTCGCTCTTCATCACTTCCGAAAACCCGAGGATGGCGTTGAGCGGCGTGCGCAATTCGTGGCTCATTTGCGCAAGAAACCGCGACTTGGCGACATTGGCGGATTCGGCGCGGTGACGCGCCTCGTCGGAGATCGATTTGGCCTGCTCGAGTTCGCCGATCAGCGCGTCCTTTTCGGCGCGCGCCTCCAGCGTCGCCAGCGTGGTCGAATGCAGGCGATGGGCGAGCAGCGCGAAATAGCCTTCGGCGGCAAGCGCCAGCAATGCCAGCACGTAATTGTCGAACGAACCGCTGAGCACGAAGTTCAGCGCGATCGCCGAGGTCACGGGTGCGGTTGCGACAAGGGCTGCGATCGGCAGGCTGGCCGCCAGCATGCTCGATACCGCGATCACCAGCAGCATCAGGAACAGCATCAGCGTGTTGGAAACCGCATCGAGGCTGGCCGGATGGATCAGGATCGCGGTCCAGCACAGGCCGTAAATGAGATCGAGCAGCACAAACCGCGTTCGCCATTTGCGGGTGGTGTTCGCAGAAGACTGTTCGGCGAGGAAGCGCGCGCAATTGCGGATGATGGCGGCGTGAATGCAGAGCATGCCGAAGGTCCAGGCGGCAGCCGACATCGGCTCCATCCAGAAGCCGAACAGGAGGCCGGTCGCCACCACCAGCAGCATGACGACGTAGGACGCCGAGATGCGGGTTTGCGCATATTGCCGGAGCAGTTCGCGGTCGAAAGCCGGGCGGGTTCCGCTGGTCGACGTTAACCGATCCCGGGCTTCGCGCACCCGCTGCGAGGCCGCACGGCGGTTATTGACCGGCGCTGCGACCGGCGTTTCAGCCGGAAGCTGGACGACTTCAGGCTTGTCTGCGGGTTTACTCATCAAACAACACAAATCCTGCCCGCCGACCGGACGAGCTTTTGCATTGTCTATCTCTGGCGCTAAATCCTTAAGAGCTGCCTTAAAGCGCTAAAGAATCACGTTAACGAGAGGTTAAATTAACTTCTTGATCCGCGTCCCGGTGCCCGGTTCGGCGCCAAGCGTTTTGATCGGGCGAGAGGGACAGATAGTCCGTCACGGCGGGCATGAAGTCCGCCATCGGGGGCAACGCGGAAGTCGCTGTGTCACACAGCAGCGGAACCCGTGAGCTGCCGAAGTTGCGGCTCCATCTAAAAAGAAGCATTCTTGGCAGGTGTATTTACTCCAGGGAAAACGGTGGCCAGAGTGCCAAATCATCGTGGAGGTCCAGCAAATGCCAACTTCAACCGTGATCCGCAACTTGGAATCGGAAACAATCCTTCGGGTTTCTTGGCGTCTGTTGCCATTCCTGATTGCTGCTTATCTGGTCAATTACATCGACCGTGTGAATGTTGGCTTCGCCGCGCTGCAAATGAATAAGGCGGTCGGCATTGATCCTAAGACGTATGGCCTCGGCGCAGGCATTTTCTTTCTCGGCTATTTCCTTCTCGAAGTGCCGAGCAACCTGGCTCTGCAGCGGTTTGGCGCGCGCACCTGGATCGCCCGCATCATGATCACGTGGGGCATCGTCTCTGCCGCGTTCGCACTAATTGGCGGACCGACTTCGTTCCTGGTGTTACGATTCTTACTTGGCGCTGCCGAAGCTGGCTTCTTCCCTGGCGTGATCCTTTACATCACTTATTGGTATCCCGCGCATTATCGGGCGATCATCGTAGGCATCTTTATGGTGGCCCTGCCGGTGGCGGGCCTGATTGGCTCACCGATCTCGGGTGCTATCCTCTATATGGACGGCATCCTCGGACTCGGCGGCTGGCAGTGGATTTTCATTCTCGAGGCCGTGCCGGCGGTGCTGCTCGGAATCGCGACCTTCGTTTATTTGACCGATGGACCAGAGCATGCCTTGTGGTTGACGCCCGAGCAGCGCCAATGGTTGATGGCCGCGCTGGAGATTGATCGCAAGCGCGCGCCTCGCATTTCTCACGACTCGGTCTGGCGTGTGATGTCCAACAAATACGTGCTGATCATGGCGCTGGTTTATGCGGGCGCCGCCGGAGCTTCGAGTTCACTCGCGTTGTTCGTGCCACAGCTGGTCAAGTCGTTCGGGCTAACGAACTGGCAGACCGGCCTCGTCACCGCTGTGCCTTTCGGCATTTCTGCCGTGTGGATGGTCTTATGGGGCCGCAGCTCTGATCGCAGCGGAGAACGGGTGTGGCACAATGCGCTGCCGCTCGCGTGGATGGTTGCCGCCATGATCGCGACGTTTTTCGCGATTGGCAGCCTTTGGATGATGATTCCGCTACTTACCCTGATCGCAGCCGGTACGTATGCCAGCAAGGGGCCGTTCTGGGCACTGTCGTCGGAATGGCTTGGTGCAACATCGGCCGCAGCCGGGCTGGCGCAAATCAATGCACTGGGAAATCTTTCGGGGTTCGTCTTCAACTACCTGATCGGCTGGATCCAGGCTGAGACCGGCAGCTTCCCGCTAGCCATGATGCCGATCGCCGCTACAGCCGTGGTTGGCGCGATCTGCGTGATAACCATTGGTCGCCGCCAACCGCGCACCGTACCGGCGGTGCAGTGAAGGCCAAGACTTCGTTGTCGAAGAAGGTGCTTCGCGCGTGCGCGCTCCGGGTCTGCTTGCGACCCACTTCGGACTGGGATTGGGTAAAACAGGCGCGGAGCTGCGGCTATTCCGCTTCTATTGCGCCTGATGTACGCTGCCCCGATGTCAAAAGCCGAAGTTGACAAGTACTTGCTTTCGTTAGAGCAGCCGAAACGTGGCACGCTGGAGGCGCTACGGAAAACAATCCTCGACATCATTCCTGAAGCAGAGCAGTGCATTTCCTACGGAATGCCGGCCTTCAGGGTGCAAGGCAAGGTCATTGCTGGATTTGCAGCTTTCAAGAACCACCTCAGTTATCTGCCCCATAGTGGTTCCGTTATTCCTAAGCTCGGGGACGCACTTTCCCAATACAAGACTTCAAAAGGAGCCCTCCAGTTCCCAATCGATAGGCCGCTATCCAAGGCAATTGTAAAGAAGCTTGTAACGATCAGAAAGAAGCAAGCGCTTGGCCAGTAAGGCGAAACCGATCGCACGTTAATGCTGACCAAAACTCAAAGGCCGCGCGGCCGGCGCACGTCCAAAACGGCGCTTTTGACCCAGAGGCGAACGAAATGTCGTCGGAGTATGCTCAATGGAAGTGTCTCCGGTCAGCCGGAAACTGTGATTGAGGTGTTTGGGGCGACGCTACTCCGTGCCTTCGACGATGCGGATATCTCGCACGACCGTATCGCCCAACAGCTTCCGTGCGGCCTGGTACGCAGGGCTATCGTACGCAGCAATTGCGCTCGCGACGCTGTCGAACTCTATGACGACTGTGCGCAGGTCGATTCCTGCCTCAAGCGTTTTTGCCGGCGTTCCTCGAACCAAGTTGCGTCCGCCCGCGGCCCATATTGCTGGCCCGGCCAGTTTCGCGTACTCGGCGAGGGCTTTCGGGTCATTGATCGAGCGATAGGTTGCAATCCAGTAGGCCTTGGGCATGAATTCCTCCCGGCGAGGTTCCTTACTAAACGTGTTCGGAGTTTCTTTCTGCCTCCGGCGAACGGTCGCTCATGGTACCTTTCGGACATGGCGTGATGTCCGACTTGAGTCCGTCATGCGCACCAAAGCGGACGTTCGCCGGTGCTGCTGAATTCATGGGCTCACGCCCTGGTCAACGCGTAGACCCGCAACCACATCGATGTCGGCAATCTCAGCACGTCGCAAAGAGAGGCTGAATTGGTCCTCTCCGCCGCTCACCGCTCCAGCCGCGCGAGCAGGCTCGATGTGTCCCAGCGCTTGCCGCCCATTTTCTCGACTTCCGCGTAGAACTGATCGACCAGCGCCGTCACCGGCAGGTTGGCGCCGTTGCGCCGCGCTTCGGACAGGCAAATCGACAGGTCCTTGCGCATCCATTCCACCGCAAAACCGAAGTCGAACTTTCCGTCATTCATGGTCTTGTAGCGGTTTTCCATCTGCCAGGACTGCGCCGCACCCTTCGAGATGGTGTCGATCACGGCCTGGACGTCCAGTCCGGACTTTTTGGCGAAGTGAATTCCTTCCGACAGGCCTTCGACGAGGCCGGCAATGCAGATCTGGTTGACCATCTTGGTCAGTTGGCCTGAGCCTGCCGGTCCCAGCCGCTTGCACATCCTGGCATAGGCCGCGATGACAGGTTCGGCGCCGGCATAGGCGTCTTCGCTGCCGCCGCACATCACGGTCAGGACGCCGTTTTCAGCACCGGCCTGGCCGCCGGACACCGGCGCGTCGACGAACTTGAAGCCGGCCTTCTTTGCCGCGGCATCGAGCTCGCGGGCGACTTCGGCGGAAGCCGTGGTGTGGTCGACGAACGTGGCGCCCTTTTTGACGCCTGCGAACGCGCCATCGGCGCCGATCGTGACCGCGCGCAGATCGTTGTCGTTGCCGACACAGCACATGACGAAGTCCTGGCCCTCGGCAGCCGCCTTGGGCGTTGCCGCCGTTTTGCCGCCGAATTTTTCCGCCCACGCCTTCGCCTTGGCCGGCGTGCGGTTATATACCGTGACCTCGTGGCCTCCTTTTGCCACCAGATGTCCTGCCATGGGGAAACCCATAACGCCGAGACCGAGAAAAGCGACTTTGGCCATGTCTGAAACCTTATGTCTGAAACCTTGGGTTTTCGCCGGCGTTGTCGTCAGGCTGCCGGACGTGTCGTGGGGGAGGGTGGAACGAGCCCGCCCGGTTTTCCGGGCAGGTCGATGACGGGACCCGCAGCATAAACCGTGGGGCACGAAGGGCAATGTCTCCGTTTGGCGAGCGGGCCGGATTTAGTGCTAGAATGCGGCCAAGACAATTGAGGCAGCGACCAAGGCAACAACCAAGGCAAAAATAACGGGAGCCATCATATGAGTGTAGGCGTGCTCGATCATTTCAACATCCGGACCCGCAAGCTCTCCGACACGGTCCGGTTCTACGAGGATATCCTGGGCCTGGAGAAGGGGCCCCGGCCGAACTTCGCGTTCCCAGGGGCCTGGATGTACAGCGAAGGCAAGGCGGTGGTGCACCTGGTCGATATTTCCAGGACCGACGAGCCGCAAAAGCCGGATTCCGGCGTTGTCCATCATGTCGCCTTCGCCAGCCGGGGTTTTGACGGCATGAAGCAGCGGCTGAAGTCCAAGGCGATGGAGTTCGACTCGCGGCAGGTTCCGGGCGGCGATCTCTGGCAGATCTTCGTCAATGACCCCAATGGAGTCATGATCGAGCTGAATTACGAGGCCGCCAAGGAGGGCGCGGGATCGGCGCCCGCCGAGCGCCGCGACGACGTTGGCGCGAGGTAGGTAGTAGCCTTTTGAGCGGCTACGCTCTATGGGTCGCATCCGAAAACAGTTGGGAGATGCGCGGTGAGCGTTACGCAGCAACAGGTTCTTGAGAGTCTGGCCAGGGTGATGTCGCCGCGCGGCGTCGCCTTGAGCCATGCCAATGTGCTGTCGCCAGTCACCGTCAACGACGGCAAGGTGTTCTTCTCGATCAATGTCGATGCCGCGGAGGCCCGCGCCTGGGAAAGTGTTCGCGCGGAGGCCGAAGCCGCCGTGCGCGCCATTCCCGGCGTCACCGTCGCCATGATCGCGCTCACCGCCGAACGCAAGGCCGGCGCGGCCGCTCCGCCGGCACCGCATCGCCATTCCCACGGCGTGCCGCCCGTCGCCACGCACCGGCCGCCGCAACAGCCGGCGTCCGGCTCGCCAATGTCGAAACAGTCGGAAATCCCCGGCATCGCCGCCGTCATCGCGGTCGCCTCCGGCAAGGGCGGCGTCGGCAAATCGACCACCGCGCTCAATCTGGCATTGGGCCTGCGTGACCTCGGTCTGCGCGTCGGCCTGCTCGACGCCGACATTTACGGACCGTCGGTGCCGCGGCTGACCGGCATTCACGAAAAGCCCGTCCTCGACGACGACAGGAAGATGATTCCGATAAGGCGGTTCGGTCTTGCGATCATGTCGATCGGTTTTCTGGTCGAGGAGGACACCGCGATGATCTGGCGCGGGCCGATGGTGATGTCGGCCATTACCCAGATGTTGCGCGATGTTGCGTGGGGCACGCTCGACGTTCTGGTGGTGGACATGCCGCCCGGCACCGGCGACGCCCAGTTGACGCTGGCGCAGAACGTGCCGCTCAAGGGCGCCATCATCATTTCGACGCCGCAGGATTTGTCCCTGATCGACGCGCGGCGGGGAATGGCGATGTTCAGGAAGGTCAATGTGCCGGTGCTCGGCATTGTCGAGAATATGAGCTATTTCCAGTGCCCGCATTGCGGCACCAAGTCGGACATCTTCGGTCACGGCGGAGCGCGGCACGAGGCCGAGCGGCTCGGGGTGCCGTTTTTGGGCGAAGTTCCACTGCATATATCGATCCGCGCCGCGTCGGATTCCGGCACGCCGGTGGTCGACAGCGAGCCCGATGGTCCGCATGCTGCGATCTACCGGGCGATCGGTGCAAAGGTCCGCGACCAGCTTCAGGGCGTCATCGCCGCAGCCTGAAATCCTTACAAGGTCGCGCACCGGACCTATGCGACTTTCGTTTAATCAAAGCTGTCATGCCTTGGTCGCGTTTTCGTCGCCGAACTTCCATGTTAAACCCGCGCGCGAGAGCGGTTTCGGTTGATGCATCATTTGCTGTTCCGGAAGAAATGCTCGGGAAACCCGGGAAATACCCAATAGGGAGATGATTGAATGAAGCGTCGTGATTTTTTGAAAGTGTCCGCGGTCGGCGCCGCGGGCGCGGCCGTGGCTTCGCCCGCGATCGCGCAGTCTTCGCCTGAGATCAAATGGCGCATGACGTCGAGTTTCCCGAAATCGCTCGATACGCTTTACGGCGGCTCCGATGTTTTTGTGAAACAGGTTGCGGAAATGACCGACAACAAGTTTCAGATCCAGCTCTTTGCCGCCGGTGAAATCGTTCCGGGATTGCAGGCGCTGGATGCGACGTCCCAGAACACCGTCGAAATGTGCCATACCGCCGCCTATTATTATGTCGGCAAGGATCCGACGTTTGCGATCTATGCCTCGGTGCCGTTCGGCCTCAATGCGCGGCAGCAGAATTCCTGGTGGTACCAGGGCGGCGGCATGGAACTCGGCAATGAGTTCTTCAAGAAGTTCGGCGTGATCGGATTTCACTGCGGCAATACCGGCACCCAGATGGGTGGCTGGTTTCGCAAGGAGATCAAGACCGTTGCCGATCTTTCGGGCCTGAAGTTCCGCATCGGCGGCATTGCCGGGCAGGTGTTGCAGAAGGTCGGCGTCGTGCCGCAGCAGCTTGCCGGCGGCGACATTTACCCCGCGCTTGAGAAGGGAACGATCGATGCCGCCGAATGGGTCGGCCCCTATGACGACGAGAAGCTCGGTTTTCAGAAAGTCGCCAAGTACTACTATTATCCCGGTTTCTGGGAGGGCGGCACCGCGGTGCACGCGTTCTGCAATCTCGACAAGTGGAATACCCTGCCGAAGACCTACCAGGCGATCGTCGCCAATGCGGCGGCGAACGCCAATAGCTGGATGGCCGCGCGCTACGACATGCAGAACCCCGGCGCGCTGAAGCGTCTGGTGGCTGGCGGCACCCAGCTTCGTCCGTTCACCAACGACGTGCTGGATGCCTGCCTGAAGGCTACCAATGAATTGTGGGTCGAGATTTCTGCGAAGAACGCCGACTTCAAGAAGTCGATCGACGCGATGCAGGCCTACCGTTCCGATCAGTATCTGTGGTGGCAGGTTGCCGAATATACCTTCGACAGCTTCATGATCCGTTCGCGCACGCGTGGTTAATCCTGCGGCGTTTTGAGGCAAAACTAGGTCTTAAGTCGTAGATCGCGAGCCCGGCCTTGATGAAAGGCCGGGCTTTTTGCGTTGCGGTACCAGTTCGTCATGGAAATCCCGAAACGGATGTTCCATGCTGCAAGCAAGTCTCGAAAGAAGACTTGACATCACCCACAGGAGGAAGAGCCCAAATGAAGCGACGCGACTTTATCAAGGTCACCGGAATTGGCGCCGTGGCAAGTGCTGCTACGGTCGCCACGCCGGCGATCGCGCAATCGATGCCCGAAATCAAATGGCGCATGCCAACCAGCTGGCCGAAATCGCTCGACACGCTCTACGGTGGCGCCGAGATGATGGCTAAATACGTCGCCGAAGCCACCGACAACAAGTTCCAGATTCAGCCGTTCGCAGGCGGCGAGATCGTGCCGGGACTGCAGGTGGTCGACGCCGTGCAGAACGGTACCGTCGAGATCGGCCACACCGCCTCCTACTACTACTTCGGAAAGGATCCGACCTTCGCGTTCGGGACATCGGTCGCATTCGGTCCCAATGCGCGGATCAACCAGGGCTGGTACGCGCTGGGCGGCGGCAAGGAAGTTCTCAACGAGTTCTACAAGAAATATAACTGCATCTCCCTGCTCGCCGGCAACACCGGCTGTCAGATGGGCGGCTGGTTCCGAAAGGAGATCAATACCGTCGACGATCTGAAGGGCCTGAAGATGCGCATCGGTGGATTCCCCGGGCGCGTGCTGCAGAAGCTCGGCGCGGTGCCGCAGCAGATCGCGGCCGGCGACATCTATCCGGCGCTGGAGAAGGGCACCATCGACGCCGCCGAATGGGTCGGCCCATACGACGACGAGAAGCTCGGCTTCTACAAGGTCGCACCGCATTATTACTATCCCGGCTGGTGGGAAGGCGGCTCGATGCTGTTCGCGTTCGTCAACCTGGACAAGTGGAACGCGTTGCCCAAGTCTTACCAGGCCATACTCGAACAGGCCGGCGCCCTCGCCAACAATTGGGTCCTGGCAAAATACGACATGGTCAATCCGCCGGCACTTCGGCGGCTGCTTGCCAACGGCACCAAGCTGCATGGCTTCTCGCCGCCGATCATGGATGCCTGCTTCAAGGCCGCCAAGGAATTGCACAGCGAAATCTCGGCAACGAACGAGAGCTTCAAGAAAGTCTATGATTCCATGACCAGTTTCTCGAACAACGCATACCAATGGTTCCAGGTTGCAGAAATCGGTTATGACAATTTCATGGTGCGCCACTCGCAGGGCTGAGTGCCGTCATCGACGATATGAATGAAAAATCCCGGAGCATCGCTCCGGGATTTTTTGCTTCCGATTATTGTTTCGGCGGCGGGCCGAAATCCAGCGGCGGCGCTTCCTGCTGCGGGATATCGAACTTGATGGTGTTGGGATCGATTGTCGAAGCCGCGCCCTTGTAATGCATTACCATCGCGGGAAACGAGATCACCAAAAGCACCATCACCACCTGGATGACGACGAACGGTACCGCGCCCCAATAGATCTGTCCGGTCGTCACCGGCTCCATGCGCTTGCCGGTGACGCGGTCCAGATAGGAATCCTTCGGCGCCACCGAACGCAGGTAGAACAACGCGAACCCGAACGGCGGATGCATGAAGGAAGTCTGCATATTGACGCCGAGGATCACGCCGAACCAGATCAGATCGATGCCGAGTTTCTCGGCCGCGGGCCCCAGCAGGGGGATCACGATGAAAGCCAGTTCGAAGAAATCGAGGAAGAAGGCGAGGACGAAGACAAAGGCGTTGACGAAAATCAAAAAGCCGATTTGGCCGCCGGGCAACGAGGTCAGCAAGTGCTCGACCCAGACGTGGCCGTTGACGCCGTAGAAGGTCAGCGAGAACACCCGCGCGCCGACCAGAATGAAGACCACGAATGCCGACAGCTTTGCCGTCGATTCGGTGGCCTGCCGGATCAGGTCCCAGCTCAGCCGCCGCTTGGCGGCGCCGAGAATGATCGCCCCCGAGGCGCCCATGGCCCCGCCTTCGGTCGGCGTCGCGATGCCGATGAAGATCGTGCCCAGCACCAGGAAGATCAGGAACAGTGGCGGCACCATCACAAACGTGGTCTGCTGCGCCATCGCCGACAGGAAGCGGAACCCCGTGAGCTTGTGGATGACCCAGTTCAAGACAGCGACGAAGAAGGCGAACAGGATTCCGAAGAACATGCTGAGCACGACGAAATCGGCGCCGTGGGTCTCGGAATTCCGCATCATGAACCAGCCGAACACGCAGCTCGCGAGGAATAGCACGCCCAGCGAGGCCAATCCCCGGCTGCCATTCTCTTCGCGAAAACCGATCGCCTCCGGCGGCAGGCCGGGCGCAGCCTTGGGAAACACCAGGGTGACCAGGAAGGCGTAGCCGGCATAAAGGCCGGCAAGCACCAGGCCGGGAATGAACGCGCCCTCGTACATGTCGCCGACCGACTTGCCGAGCTGGTCCGCCATCACGATCAGCACCAGCGAGGGCGGAATGATCTGGGCCAATGTGCCCGAGGCTGCGATGATGCCGGTGGCCATCCGGCGGTCGTAGCCGTAGCGCAGCATGATCGGCAGCGAGATCAGCCCCATCGAGATCACGGATGCCGCGACCACGCCGGTGGTCGCGGCCAGCAGCGCGCCGACAAACACGACGGCGTAGGCGAGGCCGCCGCGGATGGTGCCGAACAGTTGCCCGATGGTGTCGAGCAGGTCTTCAGCCATGCCGGATCGCTCGAGCACCAACCCCATGAAGGTAAAGAACGGAATCGCCAGCAGCGTATCGTTGCTCATCACGCCATAAATGCGCTCCGGGAGCGCCTGCAGGAAATCGGGCTGGAACTCCCCGAGCCGGATGCCGACGAGGGCATAGATCAGCCCGACCGCGCCAAGCGAGAAAGCCGCCGGATAACCCAGCAGCAGCACGACGACCAATGACGCGAACATGATCGGCGCCATATTGGCGATGAGAAACGCTGACATCTATTCCCCCTGCGACCGCGCCCCCGCGATCAGTGCTTTTCCATCGCTTCGACGAGGTGCTCGACCTCGGCCTCGAGCGCATGCACTTGCGATGCGTGTGGATCCGGAATCATCCCGCGCATCACGGCGATGCGCTTGATCAATTCGGAAATGCCCTGGACCAGCAAAAACGCGAATCCGATCATGATGAGCGATTTGGCGGGCCATTGCGGCAGGCCGCCGGCGTTGCCCGACTGCTCGTCGATCTGCGCCGAACGTAGAAAGAACGGAACGCCGGTGATGATCATGACGACGGTCAACGGCATCAGAAAAAATATGTGACCGATGACGTCGATGCTGTCCCGCACTCGTTTCGGCAGCATGTTGTTGACGATATCGATCCGGATATGTTCGTTGTCGAGCAGTGTCCATGGCGAGCACAGCAGGAAAACCATGCTGAACAAAACCCATTGCAGCTCGAGCCATGAGTTGGAGGAGGTGTCGAAGGTCTTGCGCACGATCGCGTTAAGGGCCGACACCACGACGGCGAGCAGGATCAGCCACGCCAGCCGCTTTCCCGTCCACCTCGTGAACGCATCGATACCGCGGCTCATTTTCAGGAGCGAGTGCAACGATAGTCCCCCCATTTTGTGTCTCTGCCGTCTTGGCGTGGCGGCTTATCGAGCCGGGGCTGGCATGAGACCGCCGCACCATTCCAGCGCGTAACGTCGCCGTCAATTGGAAGTTTGCCGATATTGCGGGGGAATATCCGGATCGCGCGAGGGCTGCACGGGGCGTGGTGACTCAGCCGCCGGTCACGCTCATGTGGCGGCTGACGCTCGGGCGATTGTGGCGGCGGTCGATAATGAAGTCGTGCCCTTTCGGCTTCAGCCCGATCGCGCGGTCGATCGCGGCACTGAGTAGCCCGTTGTCGGCGGACGCCCGCAGCGGCTTGCGCAAATCGGAGGCATCCTCGTGGCCGAGGCAGGTATGCAGCGTGCCGGTACAGGTGATGCGCACCCGGTTGCAGGACTCGCAGAAATTATGGGTCATCGGCGTGATGAAGCCGAGCTTGCCGCCGGTCTCGCTGACGGATGCATAGCGGGCAGGGCCGCCGGTGTCCTCGTCGAGGTCGGTCAGGGTATATTTCTTGGCAAGACGCGCGCGAAGCAGCGACAGCGGCAGATACTGGTCGATGCGCCCTTCGCCGATGTCGCCCATCGGCATCACTTCGATCAGCGTCAGCGCCATGCCCTTGCCGTGCGCCCATTCCATCAGCGACGGAATCTCTTCATCGTTGGTGTTCTTCAGCGCCACTGCGTTGATCTTGACGGCAAGACCCGCCGATCGGGCCGCCTCGATGCCGGCCAAAACCTTGTCGAGATCGCCCCAGCGGGTGATGGCGCGGAATTTCGCCGGATCGAGCGTGTCCAGCGATACGTTGACGCGGCGTACGCCACAGTCGCGCAACTCGCCGGCAAAACGCGTCAGCTGCGAGCCGTTGGTCGTCAGCGTCAGTTCATCGAGCGCGCCGGTGCCGAGATGGCGCGACAGCGAGCGCACCAGCGACATCACGTTGCGCCGGACCAGCGGTTCGCCGCCGGTCAGCCGCAGCTTCCGCACGCCCTTGGCGATGAAGGCCGAACACAGCCGGTCGAGTTCCTCCAGCGTGAGCAGATCGGCTTTGGGCAGAAACGTCATGTCCTCGGACATGCAGTAGAAGCAGCGCAGGTCGCAGCGGTCGGTGACCGACACCCGCAAATAGCTGATGGTCCGGCCAAACGGGTCGGTCATGCGTTCGGTCGTGGGCTTGAACGGCAGATCGGGGATATTCAGGAAAGCTCCGGTCATTCATTACGCCTTGGCACCTGCGGATGTTTGCCATGACCGACATGGCACTGTTCCGCAAGCACAATCTATGCATGAAGCAATGCGCGCACAATGCGCAGTTCCGCCTGGTGCGGTGCAAGCGATCGGCGAGCAGGCGGGGGCGACCGGGCCGATCAGCGGGTGGGCGGCGGCGCTTGCGATGGGTCGGGGAATGGCGAACCCGCAGGCGGCGGTGCCCCGGCGGTCTTGGGGGGCTTTGGCTTTTTGGGCTTCATCATCTTCCGCGGCGCTTTCGGCGGCGGGCCGGCCGGCTGAAGTTCGGCGACCACCGGATTGGGATCGGTTGTGGCCGACCCCGGGTTGGTGAAATCGCCGGGGACACGGATCACCTGGACCGGGACCGTAGCCGGCTGGAACCGGGGAAGCGTATAGGTGACCGAGAAACCGCTGTCGGGAGCGGCGATGGAGACGGAGCACGGCGTCTTGCAACCCGGTCCCACCGAGGTGCGGGCATCGGCGCCGGGCGGCGTCGATTCGAGCTGAACCTGGAGGGGTGGCGGCGTCGGCTTTAGGGAGTCCAAGGAAAACGAGGAGCAGCCGGCCAGGCTGAATCCCGCTGCGGCAATCACGATGACACGACGCATGACCAATCACTCTGATGCGGCAAACTGCCACAATCCCCGCGCCGACCATAAGAGCGTCAGAACAGCCGCGCAACCGTAGCGGCCCGGATCGTTAAGTGATGGTTAACGTTAGGACCAGGTAACCAAGAAATATTCAAATTAAATCAATATCTTACGTGACGTTTCGATGAGCCATCAGGGCGTCTACGGCTGCCGGCAACTCGCGCATGTGATTGATCAGGCGATCCGGCTTGAGATCGGCGATCGGAACCTCGGTATAGCCAAATTCGACACCGATGACGGGGATGCCGGCGCGGCGGGCCACGCCGATATCCGGACCGGCGTCGCCGACCATGATGGCGGACGAAAGCTCGCCGCCGGCGCGCGCCACGGTCTGCTTCAGGATGGCGGGATCGGGCTTGGAAACGCCAAACGTATCCGCGCCGCAGATCGCGGAAAATCGTGCGCTCAATCCGAGCCGGTCGAGCAGCAGCTTCGACAGCCATTCGAGCTTGTTGGTGCACACCGCAAAGCGATATCCGCGCGCAGCCAGATCGTCGAGCGCGTCTTCCAGCCCCTCGAACGGGCGCGAAGCATCGGCGATGTGCGCGGCGTAGTAATCGATGAAGTCGCCGGTGAGCCGCGTGACGTCTTCGAAACTCATCGTGCGGTCTTCGAGCTCGAGGCCGCGCTCGATCAGCTTGCGGGCGCCGGCGCCGATCATGCTGCGCGCCGAATGCAGCGGGACCGGGGGCAGGCCCTCGCGGTCGAGCACATGATTGAGGGCGCTGATCAGGTCGGGCGCGGTATCCACCAGCGTGCCGTCGAGATCGAATACGACAATGCGAACAGCGGTCATCGAAAACCGCTATCGGTCCCTGCGCAATCATGCAAGTAGGGAGGACGCGAGGCAGGAGATGACTGGCTTCTGCCTCATCCGGAAAACAGGATAGCCATCATGCGCGAACTCGCCGGCAAGACAGCATTCGTGACCGGCGGCGCCAGCGGCATCGGGCTGGCACTAGGCCGGGCCTTCGCGCAGGCCGGCATGAAGGTGATGCTCGCCGATATCGAGACCGAGGCGCTCGCGACCGCCGTCAAGAGCCTGCACAATATCGGGCCCGATGTGCGCGGCGTACCTTGCGACGTCGCCGATCCCGCCAGCGTCGAGCACGCGGCAAAAGCATCGTTTGACGCGTTCGGAAACGTCCACGTGGTCTGCAACAATGCCGGCGTCGCCGCCGCCGGCGGCATCGACCACATCTCGCTGGACAATTGGCGCTGGGTGCTCGACGTCAACCTGATGGGGGTGCTGTATGGCATCCGCGCTTTCCTGCCGCACATCCGCGCCCACGGCGAGGGCGGTCATTTCGTCAATACCGCCTCGATGGCCGGGATGAGCGGCGGGCTCGGCTTTAGCCCGTATACGGCCAGCAAGTTCGCGGTGGTCGGGATGTCGGAGGGTTTGGCGACGCAGCTCAAGCCGCTCGGCATCGGCGTCAGCGTGCTTTGCCCGAGCTTTGTGCGCACCGGGATCGGCGAAAGCGGCCGCAACCGGCCGCAGCGTTACGGCGCGACGCGGGAGTTAGATCCGGCGAGCCCGGCCGGCATGATGGTGGCCCGGATCGCGGAAAGCATCCAGGCGGGGCTCGACCCCTCTGACGTTGCCGCGCGGGTGCTGGCAGCGATTGCCGCCGACGAGTTCTATGTGTTCACGCACCCGGGAATGCGCGAGCAAGTCGATCCGCGGTTTGCCGACATTCAGGCTGCGATGGACAAAGTGGAGGCGCGGTAACCAGCCGAAAGTCGGCTCCCGATGGCGGTCAACCCGGCGCATGGCCTGTTACTCCCGGTCAAACGACGCTAGATATGCCCGCCAGATACCGCCGGTCGGACCGTCGACCGGCAGCGGTTAACGAGGCCTCATTTGCAAGCGACGATGGATCAACTGAAACGGCAAGCGGCGGCCCGCGCGCTCGAATACGTGCAGGACGGCATGAAGCTCGGCCTCGGCACCGGTTCGACCGCGAAACATTTTGTCGAACTTCTCGGCGAGCGGGTTGCCGCCGGGCTCAACGTCATCGGCGTGCCGACTTCGGAAGCGACCCGCGCCGATGCGGCGCGGTGCGGCATTCCGCTGACCACGCTCGACGATATCGACCGGCTGGATTTGACCGTCGATGGCGCCGACGAGATCGATCCGGCGCTCAATGTCATCAAGGGCGGCGGCGGCGCGCTGCTGCGTGAAAAGATCGTGGCCGCGGCGTCTGATCGCATGATCGTGATCGCCGATGATTCCAAATGGGTCGAGGTTCTCGGCCGTTTTCCGCTACCGATAGAGGTCATTCCGTTTGGCCTGTCGGCGACGCAGCGCGCCATCGGCCTCGCATTTGCCGAATGCGGCGTTTCCGGGCAGATGGTGGTCAGAAAGGGCAAGGACGGCCACGTTTTTGTCACCGATGGTGGCCACTGGATTGTCGACGCCCATCTCGGGCAAATAGCCGATGCGCCGCGCCTGGCGGGGTTGTTGAACCCGATTCCGGGCGTCGTCGAGCACGGGCTGTTCATCGGTCTTGCCAGCACCGCGATGCTGGCCGGACCGCAGGGAATTCGCGTTATTGAACGGCCGTAGCGCCGCAATCGAGGAGAATGGAATGAAGAGCCTTTTGAGAATGTTGTCGGCCGCGGCCCTGGCGCTGGGACTGGCTCTTGCTGCCGCCCCGGCGGGCGCGCAGCAGCCGCCTGCGGCGAAGCCGGCTACGCCGGCCGCGATTGCGGCGGCCAAGGAAATCCTGGGGATGAAAAATGTCGCGGCACTTTATGCCAACGCGGTGCCCAATATCGTCCACCAGACCAAGGAAGTTCTGCTCAAGAACAACCTCAACTACCAGAAGGATCTGAACGAGGTCGAAGTGATCGTCAACCAGTCGCTGGCCGGCCGCCAGAACGAAATCGGCGACGCGATGGCGAAGGCCTATGCCAGCGTGTTCACCGAGCAGGAACTGAAGGATATGGTCACCTTCTACAAGAGCCCGCTCGGCCAGAAGATGCTTTCGACGGAACCCTTCGCCATTCAGCAGAGCATGGCCTCCATGAATTCGTGGGCGCAGAATTTTGCCGAAGTGGTCAATGCGCAATTCCGCGCCGAGATGCGCAAGCGCGGCAAGGAAATTTGAGGGGCGGCGAATAGTGAGTAGCGAGTAGCGAATGGAAAGCGCGTTGGATTTGCCATTCGCTACTCGCCATTCGCTATTCGCCATCCCATTTGCCATTCGCGTAAGGTAGGGCTGAGATGGCCGAGTTCGACGTCGATCTGTTTGTCATCGGAGGAGGTTCGGGTGGCGTGCGCGCTGCCCGCATCGCCGCCGGCCATGGCGCACGGGTGATGATCGCCGAAGAATACCGGATGGGCGGCACCTGCGTGATCCGCGGCTGCGTGCCGAAAAAGCTGTTCGTGCTGGCCTCGCACATTCATCAGGACATCGAGGATGCGGCGGGTTTCGGCTGGACCATTCCGCCTGTCGCGTTCGACTGGCCGACGCTGGTCGCCAACAAGGACAAGGAAATCGCACGGCTGGAGGGCATCTACACTTCAAACGTCGAAAAATCCGGCGCGCGCATCGTCAAGACCCGCGCGGTGCTCGAGGACGTCCATACGCTTCGCCTCGCCAATGGCGAAGCCGTAACAGCGAAATACGTGCTGGTCGCAACCGGAAGCGCGCCCAATCATGGCGAGGCGATCCCGGGCATCGAGCACGTGATTTCATCGAACGAAGTGTTTCATCTGGCCGAATTGCCGAAGCGCATCGTGATCCAGGGCGGCGGTTATATCGCGCTGGAATTCGCCGGTATCTTTGCCGGCTTCGGCTGCGACGTGACGGTGGTCTATCGCGGCGACAACATCCTGCGCGGCTTCGACGAGGACGTCCGCGCCCATGTCCGCGCCGAGATGGAAAAGCAGGGCATCACCATTCTCACCGGCTGCACGGTGCAGAAGATCGACAAACACGGCAACGAATTCACCTCGCATCTGTCGAACGGCTCGAGCATCGCCTCCGACCGGGTGATGTTCGCGATCGGCCGGCATCCGAATGTCGCCAGTCTTGGCCTCGAGAAAGCCGGGATCGCCATCAATTCGCGCAATGGCGGCATCGCGGTCGATGGTTTCTCCAAAACGTCAGTGCCGAATATTTACGCGATCGGGGACGTCACCCACCGCATCAACCTGACCCCGGTTGCGATCCGCGAAGGCCATGCGTTCGCCGACACCGTGTTCGGCAAGCGGACGGTGCAGGTCGATCACGCCAATATTCCGACCGCGGTGTTCTCGCAGCCGGAAGTCGGGACCGTCGGGCTGACCGAGACGGAGGCGCGCGCGCAATTCAGCCATGTCGACATCTACAAGACCGATTTCCGGCCCATCAAGTCGACGATGTCGGGCCGCGACACCCGCATCCTGATGAAGCTGGTGGTCGATGGCACGACCGATCGCGTCGTCGGATGCCATATTGTCGGCGACACCGCCGCCGAAATCATTCAGGCCGTCGCCATCGCCGTCAAGATGAAAGCGACCAAGGCCGATTTCGACGCCACCATCGCGTTGCACCCGACCGCGGCCGAAGAACTCGTGACCATGCGCACTCCGACGGCGCGGTATGTGCGGGACGAGGCGGCGGAGTAGGGGCGAAACGACACCGAACCGGCGGCCGCCTTCATAGTCACTCAAAATCAATCCGTTCCACTGCTCGTCTTCGTCGCTGCATATGCCTTGCGGGCCGCCAATCCGTGTAGTATACTGAACCACATGGTTCAGTATACCCGGACCCGCTTCGATACCTCGTTCGCCGCGCTCTCGGACGCTACCCGACGCGGCGTTCTGGAGCAGCTTGTCCGTGCAGACGCTTCGATCACGGACCTTGCCGACAAGTTCCACATGACCCTCACGGGCATGAAGAAGCATGTCGTTGTCTTGGAGCAGGCGGGGCTCGTCACCACGGAGAAGGTCGGGCGCGTGCGGACCTGCAAGCTCGGCCCGCGCCGGCTGGAGGAAGAGGCGGCATGGATCGAGAGCTACCGCCGGCTCTGGGATGCGCGCTTCGACGCGCTGGACGAGGTTGTCGAGGAATTGAAACGGAAGGAGAAGGTCGATGGACGCAACAAGAGAAAGTAAGTCTGCCCCCATGAAGAACCGCACGACGGTAGAACGAAAGTCCGAGCGTGAGTTGGTCATTACGCGGACCTTCAACGGCCCAGCGCGCATTGTGTTCGAGGCATGGACCAGGCCCGAGCTGCTCAAGCGGTGGTGGGCACCGAAGTCGGTAGGCGTGACATTGCTTTCCTGCGAGGCGGATGTTCGCGCCGGAGGCAGCTACCGTTTCGAGATCGGCCAGGCGGCCTCTTCAAAGGCTATGACGTTCTTCGGCAGGTACATCGAAGTGATACCGCACTCGCGCCTCGTCTGGACCAATGAGGAAAGTGACGACGGTGCCGTCACCACCGTGACCTTCGAGGAAAAAGGTGGCAAGACCCTGCTGGTCATGCACGAACTCTATCCCTCGAAGGAAGCTCTCGACGCTGCCATCGCCGGGATGGAGGGTGGGATGCCCGAGTCGTTCGCGCAACTGGATGAGCTTCTCGTCGCGCTGGGCGAGAGCGGGGGACGGTCATGAAGTCGTCGATCTCGCGGGTCGGCCGTCGACCGGTCGACTTCGCCGTCCGATCCCTAATGCGCTAGTTTCGTACCGGCGCTCCGGTTGACGGCGCGCAACGTCAAAGCCAGCGGCACCATCACCATGGCGATCACGCCCAGCGCAACGAACACGTCGATATAAGCGAGGATTGTGGCCTGGCTCTGGACCATCTGGTTGACGATCGTGACGCTGGTTCCGGATGCGCTGCCGGTGGCCGTGCGCCCGTTCAGATATCCCTGTATGCGGTTCAATGTGTCGTTATAAAAAGGATTCCAGGAACCGAGATGTTCGACCAGACGGCTCTGATGAAATTGCTCACGCCGCGCCAGCACGGTCTGGCTCAGCGCCACGCCCATCGATCCGCCGAAATTTCGCGCAAGGTTGATCAGCGCCGAAGCCTGGTCGGTCTTGTCAGGCGGAATACCGTCATAGGATGCGGTCGTGATGGGAATGAAGATAAGCGGCAAGCCGATTCCGAGATAGATGCGTGACCAGGCGAAGTACCAGTAATCCGCATCGGGCGTGATGCGAAGCAGGTCGATCATGGCGTAGCAGGCTATCGCCGCTCCGACTGCGATCAGATATCGCGGCTGGACGAATCCGAGGCGGCCGACCACCACCATCATCAACATCGTCACCGCTCCACCCGGCGAGATGGCAAGCCCGGCCAGCGTGGCGGTGTAGCCGAATTCCTCCTGCAACAGTTGCGGCAGGATCTGCGTCGTCGCGATCAGGAGCGCGCCAGTCACCAGCATGATGACAAAGCAGGTGCCGAACTGCCGTCCGGTCAGCATCTTGATGTCGATGAGAGGTTGCGGCCGATTGAGTTCCCATGGAATGAACAGCAGCAGCGCGGTGGCGGATATCGCCGCAAACGTCACGATAAAGCTCGAGCCGAACCAGTCGTCGATTTGGCCGCGGTCAAGAACGACCTCGAGGCCGCCGAGGAAAGTCGCGATCAACAGGAAGCCTGCCAGGTCAAAATTGAAGCCCTTGGCCCAGCGCCGCTCGCGCTCTTTCTGCTTCTCCGGTGAACTCGGAATAATCATGTAGATCAGCACCAGCGAGATCAGTCCGACCGGCACGTTGATGAGAAAGCACCAGTGCCAGGACAAGTTGTCGCTCAACCAGCCGCCGAGCGTCGGCCCGACTGCCGGTGCGACGACGACGGCGATGCCGTAGAGCGCAAACCCCTGGCTGCGCTTCGCGGGCGGGAAGGCCGCGGCCAGAATCGATTGTGCCACCGGCGTCATGCCGCCGCCCGCCAGCCCCTGGAACACGCGGAAAACCAGCAAGGCCTGCAGATTCCACGCAAAGCCGCAAAGCAGAGAGCTCGCCGTGAACAGCGCGATGCAGACCAGAAAGAAGTTCTTGCGCCCGAACATCTCGGCAATCCAGCCGCTGGCGCACAGGACGATGGAGTTGGCGACCAGGTAGGTGGTGATGACCCAGGAAGCTTCGTCGCTGCTGACGGCAAGGCCGCCCGATATGTAGCGCAGGGCGACGTTGGCGATGGTGGTGTCGAGCACTTCCATGAAGGTCGCGACCGCCACCAGGACTGCAATGATCCAGGGATTGGCGTCGCCGTATTCGCCCTTGGCCGCTGCGTCAGGCATTTGCCGTCATCCGCTCAGGGACGGACGGTGACGGTCGGAACGACCGACATGCCCGGTCCCAGTTCAACGTCGGGACGCTGGTTGAAGGTAATCTTCACGGGCACGCGCTGCACCACTTTCACATAATTGCCCGTGGCGTTTTCGGCCGGCAGCAGACTGAACGCGGTTCCGCTGCCCGCCTGAACGCTGTCGACCTTGCCGGGGAAGCTGCGGCCGCCGAACGCGTCAATCCTGATATCGACGGGCTGACCGACGCGCATGTCGGCCAGCTGCGATTCCTTGAAATTGGCGGTGACCCAGATGTCGAGCGGGACCATAATCATGATCGCCTGCCCGGGCGCCGCCAGCGCGCCGACGGCCGCGGTCAGTTTCGTCACGCGCCCGTCCACGGTTGCGCGCAGCTCGGTTCGCTGCAGATCGGCATCGGCGCGATCTTTCTGTGCCCTGGCCTGATCGAGTTGCGCGGCGGCGCCGATCCTTTGCGCGTTCAGGACATCGATCTGCCGTTCGGCCGACACCTTGGCCGCGTTGGCTGCGTCAAGGGCGGCCTGCTTGCCGTTGAAGTCGGATGAGGCCTGCTGCGCGCGCTGAACCGTCCCGGCGCCCTTCTGCACAAGGTCCTGGTAGCGGACGTTTTCGTCGGTCGCGAATTTGAGCGCCGCCGCCGCCTCCGTCACCTGCTGGGTGGCCTGATCGACCTGGGCTTTCTGCGCTGCGATCTGGGCTTCAACGTTTCTTTCGGTAGCTTCATTCTGGCGGATTTGCGCGTCGGCCTGATCGACTGCGGCTTTATAGTTTCGCGGGTCGATGGTTGCGAGCAGATCGTCTTTTTTCACGATCTGGTTATCGGTGACGTTGACGCTGACAATGCTGCCCGTGACCTGCGGGCTGACCAGCACCGGCCGGCCGTCGATAAAGGCATCGTCCGTACTCTCGTAGTGACGGGCGTGAAGATACCATGCGATGCCTGCAATGATGCCGACGACGATCAATCCAAGGCAGGCGACCATCGCGATCGGATGCTTTCGGAATGCGCCCTTGACGCCCTTGGGAGCCTGTGCCGGATCGGCTTCCGGCGGCGTGCGGTCGGTTTTTCGATTTTCAGGCTCTGCCTCTGGATTTGCTCGAGGTTTCTCGGACCTGACGTCGTCGCCTTCTCGCAAGAGAGGGGCCGACATATTTGCAGGCCTCTTTTCGGGTGAGCGGCCCCTGCGCAAGGTATCCCCCGATGCCGAGGGGGACGAACCTGCATCTGTTGGATCAGCAGAACTCATGCCGCCTCGCTCTATCCCCGCCACTTCCGATTGCCGGCATTTGTGCATTGCCGAAGTGGAAAAACGGATAAGCGCGCAACTTGTTCCCGCTTGATGTCGCTCGTTCGCCGGAAGGACGGTCAGCCTTCGGCGACGTCGATGACCGCTTCGGCAAAGGCCTGTGGGGCTTCCTGCGGCAGGTTGTGCCCGATGCCGCCGGTGACGTTCCGGTGCGAGTACTTGCCGGAGAATTTCTTGGCGTAAGCGCTGGGGTCCGGGTGTGGCGCGCCGTTGGCGTCGCCCTCCATGGTGATGGTGGGCACGGTGATGACAGGGCTTTCGGCGAGCCGCTTTTCCACATCGTCATAT
Organism: uncultured Alphaproteobacteria bacterium; assembly: GCA_963774685.1. Classification (GTDB taxonomy): domain Bacteria; phylum Pseudomonadota; class Alphaproteobacteria; order Rhizobiales; family Xanthobacteraceae; genus Bradyrhizobium. The sequence continues at coordinate 781,138 of CAVZFU010000002.1, forward strand.
TTGCGTTCGCCGTCGGCCAGGCCTTGCCGCCAGCGATAATTGTGGATCACGATCGCAACGTGATCGGGGTTATCGAAAGCGGCCGCGCTGCGATTGAACGTGGCGTCATCGAAGTTCCACTTCGGCGACGCCAGCTGCCAGATCAGCCTGGAAAAATCGTGCCGGTATTTGTCATAGCCGGCGCGGCCGCGCTCCGTTGCAAAATAGAATTGGTACCACCATTGCAGTTCGGCGTTTGGCGGCAACGGCATCTTGCCGGCCTCCTGGCTGCCGATCAGATAGCCGCTGACCGAGACCAGCGCCTTGCAGCGCTCCGGCCACAGTGCCGCGATGATGTCGGCCGTGCGCGCGCCCCAGTCGAACCCGGCGAGGGTTGCCTTGTCGATCTTCAGCGCGTCCATCAGCGCGATGGTATCGGTAGCGACCGCCGCCGGCTGGCCGTTGCGGAACGTTTCGCCGGAAAGAAAGCGCGTCGTGCCATAGCCGCGTACATAGGGCACGATCACGCGGCAGCCCGCGGACGCCAGCAACGGCGCCACATCGACAAAGCTGTAGATGTCGTAGGGCCAGCCGTGCAGCAGGATGACTACTGGGCCATTGGCCGGGCCGGCTTCGGCATATCCGACGTTCACGAGCCCGGCATCGATCTGCTTCAGCGAAGCGAATGAGGTGTGCGTCCCCCGCTGGATCTTCGGCAGGTCGGCGGATTTGATCTTGCCGGTTTGTGCGGCCGCGGAAGAACCGCCCATGGCGAATTTGGTGACTGCGATAGACGCAGCTGCGACACCCAAAAATCGGCGGCGATCGCGATTGACTTGTTCTGACATGGCTGGCCTCCGTGGTTCGGCGGTTGGACGAAAAGCAGTCTTTGGCTTTTTGTCGACCGCCGAGCTTATCGACCGAAGATGTCAGCGTCACGTTCTGGCAAGGAAATAGCAATGTGAATTGCGCGTGATCAACCCGACGGGCAAATCAGCAGGGGCGGGGTATTTCGCCTGTCAAGCCCACCTTGCAAAAATATTCTGATTTTCAGAATAAGCAAATCAGTTCATATCTACTTCGTCCCGCCCCCTCAAGGGGCGCTCGCGATCGTCACGGACGCGGGGCGGGATGCGATGGACGCAAGGGGTGCACCTGACGAGAGCATCTTCTTGCGGACGATGAAGTCGTGTGGTCCTGACGCCTCGACGCCGGCGTCAAGTCAGTAGAGGCAATCTTTTCCGCCGATGACGGTGACAAGAAAGCCCGATCACCGGGGAGAGCACGAAGGAAGTCGTAAAACCATTGTGTGCGGGGATGCCGGGTGATTCCGGTGGACCTGTGGTGACTATTACCGGCACGGCTTTTTTTCTGCCCTGCCGGGCTGCGGGTGCATTGGGCGCCCGGCATTCCCCACGCCCTTTTGGGCGGAACGAACATGCAGAACCCGGGCGAATTCGCGCCGCGGGAATGCAGAAGGTGTGTCCGGCGAATGCAACGACGATTTTGCGTCGTCCCTGCGAACGCAGGGACCCATAACCACAGGGAGTGGGGTTGCGCGAAGGTGTCAAACAGCGACATTCAAACGAAAGGCCGCAGCGTATGGGTTCCTGCTTTCGCAGGAACGACGATGGCAAACCTAATCCGTCGCCTGGAGCCATTCCGCGCCGCCTCGCCACAGCGTGTCGCGATGTTCGGGGCGAAAGAAGCCGAAATGACCGATGCTCGCCGTGCCGACGTCGGCGGGCGCTACCGTCAGGATTTCCGGCTTGGCCGAGACGTATTGCGAACACAGGAGTTCGACCGCGGGTTTCGTCGCCCAGGGATCGTCGGCCAGGCACAGCGCGCGCATCGCGCCCTTGTAGTGCGGAAAATTCTGCAGCGCCGCCAGTTTGGCATCGTCGAACAGGTAGCGCGGGCTCATGACCCAGCCGTTCCATTGCTCGAACACGCCCTTCGGCAGGTCCTGGCCGAGGCCGCTCCAGCCCGGCGCATAGCCCAAGAGACGGGTGAGGGGGAGGCCTATCAGGTTCAGCATGGCATAGACGCGGTAGCGTTCCGGCGAGGCCATCAGCTTCCAGTATCCGGCCTGCGCCGCGATCAACAGCGCGCGGGCGACCTCGGTGTTGTTGGGAAGCAATCCCAGCGCCTGGCCGCCGAAGGAGTGGCCGACATAGCCGAGCGGCAGGTCCTTGTAACGCTCGCGCATCCAGGAAACCGCGGCCGTGGCGTCGAGCGCCGCCCAATCCGCCATCGAGGCCTTGAAGCCGACCAGCGACCGCGGCTGGTTGTAGCCGGTCAGCGATTTCTGCCGGGAATCGCCGATGCCGCGATAATCGTAGGTCAAGACCGCGCAGCCGCGCCGCGCCAGATAGCTGGCGAAGCCCTTGTAGATCTTGCGCGGCACCGCGGTGGCCGAATTGATCAGGACGGCGTGGCGCTTTGCCCCCCGCGGCAAAAACAGGGTCGCCCCGAGCAAGATAGCCGTCAGTGGCGGGGAAGCTAATGTCATCGATGAAAACGTCGTCCAGCGCAGCTTCCGTCACCGCGATTTCCTCCCGGTCTTCGCCATGGCTGCAGCAAATGCGAATTCGGTTTTTGCCGCAAGAGCTTGTCTCAAAAGGCTGAAATCCAACTGGCGGTCCGTCTTGGGCCTGTGTATAACCCGGCCCGCGCTACCTTGAGCCCGGCGGCGTTTCGCCGGTGCCTTAGCCAAGGCGGGTAAGTAGCGGTTTTTACTCAGGAGTTGACGTCATGTCCGAGCGGTGGACACCCGACAGCTGGCGCGCAAAGCCAGTGATGCAAGTGCCCGATTATCCCGATGCCAAGGCATTGGCCGATGTCGAGGCGCAGCTCGCGACGTTTCCGCCGCTGGTTTTTGCAGGCGAGGCCCGCAACCTGAAAAAGGCGCTTGCGCGCGTAGCCGCAGGCGAGGCCTTCCTCCTGCAAGGCGGCGACTGCGCCGAAAGCTTCGCCGAGCACGGCGCCAACAACATCCGCGATTTCTTCCGCGTGCTGCTGCAGATGGCGGTGGTTTTGACCTATGCCGGCGCGGTGCCGGTGGTGAAGGTCGGCCGCATCGCCGGCCAGTTCGCCAAGCCGCGTTCCTCGCCGAAGGAGGTCATCGACGGCGTCGAACTGCCGAGCTACCGCGGCGACATCGTCAACGATATCGCCTTCACGGCGCAATCGCGCACCCCCGACCCGCAGCGCCAGCTGATGGCGTACCGCCAGTCGGCGGCGACGCTCAACCTGCTGCGCGCCTTCGCGACCGGCGGCTTTGCCAATCTCGGCAGCGTGCACCAGTGGATGCTGGGTTTCCTGAAGGATTCCCAGCAGTCGCGCCGTTACAAGGAACTGGCGGATCGGATTTCGGACGCGCTCAACTTCATGCGGGCCTGCGGTCTCGATCTGGAAAGCCATCCCGAACTGCGCGCCACCGACATCTACACCAGCCACGAAGCGCTGCTGCTCGGCTACGAACAGGCCTTCACCCGGGTCGATTCCACCACCGGCGACTGGTACGCGACCTCAGGCCATATGATCTGGATCGGCGACCGCACCCGCCAGCTCGATCACGGCCATGTCGAATATTTCCGCGGCATCAAGAATCCGATCGGATTGAAATGCGGTCCATCGCTCAAAGCCGATGAACTGCTCAAGCTGATCGACGTGCTCAACCCGGACAATGAGGCCGGCCGCCTGACGCTGATCAGCCGCTTCGGTTCGGACAAGGTCGCCGATCACCTGCCGCCATTGATCCGCGCGGTGCAGCGCGAGGGCCGCGTGGTGGTGTGGTCGTGCGACCCGATGCATGGCAACACCATTTCCTCCAACAGCGGCTACAAGACCCGCCCGTTCGACCGGATCCTGTCCGAGGTGAAGTCGTTCTTCACCGTCCATGCGGCCGAGGGCACCCATGCCGGCGGCGTCCATCTGGAAATGACCGGCCAGGACGTGACCGAATGCATCGGCGGCGCGCGCGCCATCACTTACGAGAACCTCAGCGATCGCTATCACACCGTGTGCGATCCCCGTCTCAATGCCGAGCAGTCGATCGACATGGCGTTCCTGATCGCCGAATTGCTCAAGCAGGAGCGCGGAGGCAAGGTCAAGCCGATGCCGGTCGCGGCGGGACTGTGAGTTGCTGCGGTTCTGGCGGGCCACGATCAATACGCGTAACGGCCTCGCTTTCGCGATCCGTTCCGAGCAGGCCATTCGGGAAGAGCTGATGGCGCTGGCGCTGTCGCTGCCGGCGGCGTGGCTGGCCGGTGCGACCCCCATGCGCCGCGTCGAACTCGTCGCCACGGTCGCGCTGGTGCTGGTGGTCGAACTGCTCAACACCGCGATCGAGAAGCTCTCCGACCGGTTGACCACCGATCACGATCCGCAGATCGGGCGGGTCAAGGACATGGGCTCGGCGGCGGTGGGGGTCGCCTTGGTCATGACCGCCCTGTTCTGGCTGTTCGCCATCGCCGAACGCATGGGCGCGGTCTAAAGCATGCGATTGCAGTTTACCGATGCGCAAGGCACCATCGCGCCATGACCGACCTGTCCGATTATTTCATCATCACGCTCGCCCAGTTGAACCCGACCGTGGGCGACGTCGCGGGCAACGCCGAGAAGGCGCGCGTGGCGCGAGCGCTGGCGGCGTCCCACAGCGCCGAACTGGTGGTGCTGTCCGAACTGTTCATCGCCGGCTATCCGCCCGAAGACCTGGTGTTGAAGCCGGCGTTTCAGTCGGCCTGTCGAACTGCCATCGAAGCGCTGGCGCGGGAAACCGCCGATGGCGGGCCGGCCATGTTGATCGGGACTCCCTGGGTCGAGGACGGCAAGCTCTACAATGCCGTAGCTCTGCTCGACGGCGGGCGGATCGCCGCGCTCCGCTACAAGGCCAATCTGCCGAATTACGGCGTGTTCGACGAAAAGCGCCTGTTCGCGCGCGGGCCGGCGGCGGGCCCGGTGACCATCCGCGGCGTACGCGTCGGCGTTCCCATCTGCGAGGACATCTGGCTCGAGGAATCGGAGGACTACGAGAACGTCGTCGAATGCCTGGCCGAGACCGGCGCGGAAATCCTGATCGTGCCGAACGGCTCGCCTTACGCGCGCGGCAAGAACGATCTGCGGCTGTCGATCGCGGTGGCGCGCGTCACCGAAAGCGGGCTGCCGCTGGTCTATCTCAATCAGGTCGGTGGCCAGGACGAACTGGTGTTCGACGGCGGTTCGTTCGCGCTCAACGCCGATCTTTCGGTGGCGACGCAAATGCCGGCTTTCGAGGAAAACATCACGACGCTGCGTTGGAGGAAGAAGACGACTAACGGCTTGCGCTCCCTCGGTCCAGTGGGGCCGGTCCTGGAAGGCGACAAGGCCGACTATGCCGCCTGCGTGCTGGGACTGCGCGACTATGTCGGCAAGAACGGGTTTCCCGGCGTGCTGCTGGGGATATCCGGCGGCATCGACTCGGCGCTTTGCGCGGCGATCGCGGTCGATGCGCTGGGGGCGGAGCGTGTCCGCGGCGTGATGATGCCGTTCCGGTTCACCGCGCAGGTGTCGCTCGACGACGCCGCAAAACTCGCCGGCTTGCTCGGCATCCGCTACGAGGTGCTGCCGATCGCGCAGGCGGTGAATGGCTTTGAGGAGATCCTGTCGGGCACGTTTGCCGGCCTGCCGCGCGATATCACCGAGGAAAATCTGCAGGCCCGCACCCGCGGCACGCTATTGATGGCGATCTCCAACAAGACCGGCGCGATGGTGGTCACCACCGGCAACAAGTCGGAAATGTCGGTCGGTTACGCCACGCTCTATGGCGACATGAACGGCGGCTTCAATCCGATCAAGGATCTCTACAAGACCGAAGTGTTCCGGCTCTCGACCTTGCGCAATTCATGGAAGCCAAACGGCGCGCTCGGCCCGTCGGGCGAAGTCATTCCGGTCAACATCATCACCCGGCCGCCGACCGCCGAATTGCGCGAGAACCAGACCGACCAGGATTCGCTGCCGCCTTACGACATGCTCGACGCCATCCTCGAACGGCTGGTCGAGCGCGAACAGCCGCTGGCGTCGATCGTGGCCGATGGCTTCGATCGCGAGGTGGTGGCGCGGATCGACCGGCTGCTCAACATCGCCGAATACAAGCGCCGGCAGGCCGCACCGGGCGTCAAGGTCACGCGCAAGAATTTCGGGCGCGACCGCCGCTATCCCATCACCAACCGGTTTCGCGACACGGGACAATCGCTGCCCGAACCCGATCACACCCTGGTATCGCGCGCGGCCCGCGGCTCTCCGGAAGCGTTCGACGGATAGGTTTAGCGACTATTTGGCGGGAATAAACGTCGGCCCGACCGTGCGGATCGGCTTGTCGCCTGCGGTGCCGGTCGAAGTATCCGCGGGCGGCGGCGCATCGGTTGCCGGCGCAGGCGTGCTGGCTGTGGTAGCGGGAGCCGCACCCTTCTTGGCCGTCGGCCCCTTCGGTGTCGGCGCGCGCGACATCTTCTTGGCGCTCTCTTCGGTGACGATGATGTCGCCCTGCTGCTCGGCGGCCGCCTTGTCGTCGTTGCTTTTCAGCGCGTCGGACCAGGTTTGCCCGGCGGCCTTGCAGGCGCATGACGGGTTGAACTCGGTGCGGTATTTGAACGCATTGGGCGAGGCCGAATAGGGCTGACCGTTGATCGACACCGCCTGGTTTATATCCTCGCCGGGGTTGCGATAGGCGAACAGGTTTGCTTCCACCGCCGGGCAAAGGCTCTTGCAGGTCTTTTCGTCGTCGGGAAACCGCGCCGGCACGGTGGCGAACGAAATCGGGAAGTAGAAACCGTCGCAGGTGCGCACGCAGACCGTGCGGTAGGTCCCGGACTGCGGACCTACATCGGAACCCGGGACGTCCGTACTGCTGTTGCCGAACAGGTTATTGAGGAAATTGCCGGGGCCGCTGCGCAGGGCGCTTGCATATTGCGGGCCGCAATTATTCTGGGCGAGTGCGATGAGAACCGAGCGGCGCTGATTGTCGCGATCGGGGCCGCCGAGGCCGCCGGTGCGCAGCCGCTCGAGGCTCGTCGTGATCTGATCGAGATTGGCGCGCATCTGCTGAATCTGGTTATTGACCGGACCGCATTGGGCGGATCGGCCCGAGAACAGCGTGAAAAATCCGGAACTGTCGCAGCCCATGCGCTTCGCCTGCGAGGTGACGCGATCGAGTTCGCTTTGCTGCTTGGTCGCGGCATCCTGGTAGCGCCTGATCTGGTCGTCCTTTGTGGGATCACCGCTGCCGCCGCGGTCGATGGTGGCCAGTTGCGCTTCCAGCCGCGGGCACATCGGATTGACGGGCGGCCCCGGCGGCGATGCCGTCGGCGGCGGCGGTCCTTGCGGATTCATTTGCGCCCGGGCGTCAACGCTCAGCGCGACGCTGCCGAGCAGCATGGCGCAGGCCAGAATCCATCGGGAGCAGGGGCTAAGCAGCGTTTCAGGCATATCCGGCCATTAGAACGATGCCGCGCCGGATTTTGGCAACCAGAAAATCCTGGAAACCGAAAAGGCACGGCCGACGCGGCCTCCTTACAAGCTTCTCGGGGCAGCGTCACGTCGTTTCCGGGGCGGCGGTGTGGCGGTATGGCTTCGATGGCCGAAGGCTTCAGCGCTGACAGGTAATGGCGACGAATTCATTGCAGCCGGCATGGTGGCAGTTGCCGCCGACTTCTTTGGGAACCGATCCCGTGACTTCATCGGGATCGACGCGCCGATAGGACAAAGCCTCGGTGAAATCGCGCGACCGGCAATAGGACTGAGCGGCATGGGCGCCGCATTTCTCACCCTTGGCGAGGCATTGGTCGACGCCATAGCCGTCGGCCTGGTTGGCGATGATGAAAACGCGGCTGTCGGCGAAAGCCGCCGACGCAGCGCAGATGAACATACCGGCCAAAAGTCCGGAAATGGATCGCATGATGCACCCGGGAAGGAGGAAATCGCTCTTATTCGATAAACTCGAAATGTTAAGAATGATTAACCATGGCTGCCGGGGCGGTTTCGTGACCCAAATCCGTCTTTCCTGGGCCCCTTGACGCCGTCCCCTCGGCGGGGCCATGGTGCCGGGCATGAACGGTCTCCTCGCCTTTTGTGGCATTTGCCGCGAGATTATGAGCTAGCAATTCGCTGGCTGAGGCCGTCTTTTCTCACACGAGATCACTGGACGCCCGGCCGCAAGGTACGGGATTTCCATGGAACTGCGCCTTTACGATACCTTGACCCGGGAGAAGCGCACTTTCGTGCCGCTCGATCCCGCCAACGTGCGCATGTATGTCTGCGGACCGACGGTCTACGACTTCGCGCATATCGGCAATGCCCGCCCGGTGATCGTGTTCGACGTCTTGTTCCGCCTGTTGCGGCATCTCTACGGCGAGAACCACGTCACCTATGTCCGCAACATCACCGACGTCGATGACAAGATCAACGACCGCGCGGTGCGGGATTTCCCGGGCCTACCGCTGAACGAGGCGATCCGGAAAGTCACGGAAGTCACCGCCAACCAGTTTCATGCCGACGTCAAAGCGTTGGGTTGCCTGCCGCCGACGTTTGAGCCGCGTGCGACCGATTTCGTGCTGCCGCGCGCTGACGGTAAAGCGGACATGGTGACGATGATCAAGCAATTGATCGCGGGCGGCCATGCCTATGAAGCGGCCGGCGAAGTCCTGTTCGATGTTCAATCGATGCCTGATTACGGCAAGCTGTCAGGCCGCAAACTCGAAGAGCAAAAAGCCGGCGCGCGCGTTGCCGTCGACGCGCACAAGAAAAATCCGGCCGACTTCGTGTTGTGGAAACAATCGTCCGGCGACGAGCCGGGTTGGGAAAGCCCGTGGGGCAGGGGACGTCCCGGCTGGCACATCGAATGCTCAGCGATGAGTGCCGCATATCTCGGCGATGTGTTCGATATTCATGGCGGTGGTCTCGATCTGATTTTCCCCCACCATGAAAACGAAATCGCGCAGTCACGTTGCGCGCACAGCACCGCGACGATGGCGAATTATTGGATGCACAACGGCTTCGTGAATATCGAAGACGAGAAGATGTCGAAGAGTCTCGGCAACTTCGTGACCATCAGGGAGTTGCTGGCGGATTGGCCGGGAGAAGTGCTGCGCCTGAATATGCTGAAGACCCACTATCGCTCGCCGATCGACTGGACGTTGAAGGGAATGGAGGAAAGCGCCAAGACGCTCGACGATTGGTATTGGGTGGCAGCAGACACCAAAGGCGACGGTCCATCCGAAGCCGTTGTCGAAGCTCTCTCGGACGACCTGAACACATCGCAGATGATCACCTCGCTTCACGGGTTGCGAAACAGCGCGGCTTCGGGAAATGAGCGGGATCGCGGCGCGTTCGCAGCTTCCCTGCGGCTCCTCGGTTTCTTGTCCGAGAGTGCGGCGCAATGGAAGAGCCGAAAGGAACAAGCGAGCGGCGTCGATGCGGAGCGCGTCGATAGCCTGATTTCGGATCGCACCGCCGCGCGAGCACGAAAAGATTTCAAGGAATCCGATCGCATCCGTGACGAACTCGCCGCGATGGGCGTGATCATCAAGGATTCCAAGGATGGCACCACATGGGAGATCGCGCGATGAGCCGCCCTGACACGCCGTTTCCAAAACACTGGCGCTATTACATCTTCATCAAATGGGCGGTGATCGCCGCGGCCATCGTGCTGGCGCTGAAATTGTTTGGGGTATTCTAGAGCATGGGACAGGCGCTGCCCAAAGCTGCGTTGCGGCCATTCCTGGCGGCGGACACGCCGATCCTGGCGGCGATCTTCGTCGCCGCGATCGAGCAATTGACCGGCGACGATTACAGCGAAGCGCAGCAGGAAGCCTGGGTCCAGTGCCGCCGACGATGAAGAACAGTTCGGCAGGCGCCTGGCGTCGGAGCTGACGCTGATCGCGACGGTGCAGAATTCACCTGTCGGCTTTGCTTCGTTGAAAGGCGCCGACCACATAGACATGCTTTATGTTCATCCGGGTGCAACCGGTCAGGGCGTGGCGTCGATGCTGTGCGAGGCACTGGAGAAACTCGCCGGCGGCCGTGGCGCCAAGAGCCTCACTGTCGACGCCAGCGACAATGCGCAGCCGTTTTTCGCGAAGCGCGGCTATGTCGGCAAGCAGCGCAATACCGTGACGGTCAACGGCGAATGGCTCGCCAACACCACGATGCAAAAGAATCTGGCCGACAGCGCCGCGCCGGGAGGCCCGACATGAGCCGCGAACGTGTTTATCTGTTCGACACCACGCTGCGCGACGGCGCGCAGACCAACGGCGTTGACTTCACGCTGCATGACAAGCAGGTGATCGCGCAGATGCTGGACGAACTCGGCATCGACTATGTCGAGGGCGGCTATCCCGGCGCCAATCCCACCGACACCGAATTCTTCGCCGAAAAGCCCGCGTTCAATCACGCCCGCTTCACGGCGTTCGGCATGACGCGGCGTCCCGGCCGTTCGGCCTCGAACGATCCCGGTCTGGCGGGGCTACTCGAGGCGAAAGCCGACGCGATCTGCTTTGTCGCGAAATCGTCGGCCTATCAGGTGCGCGTGGCGCTGGAGACAACCAACGAAGAAAACCTTGCCTCGATCCGCGACAGCGTGACAGCCGCCAAATCCGCGGGCCGCGAAGTCATGCTCGACTGCGAGCACTTTTTTGATGGCTACAAGGAAAATCGGGAATTTGCGCTGGCCTGCGCCAAAGCGGCTTACGATTCCGGGGCGCGCTGGGTGGTGCTGTGCGACACCAATGGCGGCACCATGCCACACGAGATCGAGACCATCGTCACCGATGTGGTGAAACATATTCCCGGCGATCATCTCGGCATTCACGCCCATAACGATACCGACCAGGCCGTCGCCAATACGCTGGCCGCGGTTCGCGCCGGCGTGCGGCAAATCCAGGGCACGCTGAACGGCCTCGGCGAACGCTGCGGCAACGCCAACCTGTGTTCGCTGATCCCGACCCTGCGGCTCAAGAGCGAATTCTCGGACAGCTTCGATATCGGCGTGTCCGCAAGCAAGATGGCGACCTTGATGAAAGTGTCGCGGACGCTGGACGACATGCTCAACCGCGCGCCGAACCGGCACGCGCCCTATGTCGGCGAAAGCGCCTTCGTCACCAAGACCGGCATTCATGCTTCCGCCGTGCTGAAGGATCCGCAGACCTACGAGCATGTCTTGCCCGAGACGGTCGGCAATCATCGCAAGGTGCTGGTGTCCGATCAGGCCGGGCGTTCGAATGTCATCGCCGAACTGGATCGGGCGGGGATTCCCTACGACAAGAGCGATCCGCGGCTGGCGCGCCTGGTCGAGGAATTGAAGGAGCGCGAAGCGTCCGGCTTTGCCTATGAATCCGCCAACGCGTCGTTCGACCTGCTGGCGCGGCGCAGGCTTGGCCGGGTGCCGGAATATTTTCGGGTCGAGCAGTTCGACGTCAATGTCGAGCAGCGCTACAACGCCAACGGCCAGCGGGTCACGGTGGCGATGGCGGTGGTGAAGGTCGACGTTGCCGGCGAGCGGTTGATTTCAGCCGCCGAAGGCAACGGTCCCGTCAACGCGCTCGACGTCGCCCTGCGCAAGGACCTCGGCAAATACCAGAAGTACATCGAACACCTCAAGCTGATCGACTATCGCGTGCGTATCCTCAATGGCGGCACCGAAGCCGTCACGCGGGTGCTGATCGAGAGCGAGGACGAGGAGGGCGAGCGCTGGACCACGATCGGCGTGTCGCCCAACATCATCGATGCCTCGTTCCAGGCGCTGATGGATTCGGTGGTCTACAAGCTGGTCAAGTCCAATGCGCCGGCGTGAGGGAGCGATCCGATGATCGATCACGTCTCCGTCGGGGTCGGCAATCTGGAACGCGCGGCGCGGTTTTATGAATTGACGCTGGCGCCGCTTGGCCTCACGCGGCTGGTGACGCGAACGGCGACGGTCGGCTTCGGCAAGAGCTATCCGGAATTCTGGATCAACCTTCGCGCCAATATGACACCGGTCGCCCCCGATAGCGGCGTGCATATCTGTCTGCGGGCGAAATCGACCGGCGAGATCGATGCGTTCCATGCGGCGGCGTTGAATGCCGGCGGCCAATCCGACGGTGAGCCGGGACTGCGCCCGCATGACCGGGTGCGTTACTACGCGGCGTTCGTCCGGGATCCCGACGGCAACCGGATCGAGGCGGTGACGTTTCCGGCGGGCGACACCTAGAGCCCGTTCCGATGGAATCGGAACGGGCTCTAGATTTTTTGTTTTGACGCGTTTTCTCAACGCGAACCGGGATCCACTTCGCTGGAAAACGCTTTAGCGGGATTAAAGCCGTCGCGCGACTTCGGGCGCCAGCTCTTTGGTCTGTTCGGAGCCCCGGGCCGCGGCAGCGCGAAGCCGCGGCAGAATATCTTCCACCCGTTCGGCCTTGAGGATATCGACGTCCAAAGTCGGCCGGATGAATTGGGTGGCACGCATATGCGTCAGCAGCGCCAGCAGCGGCTCCCAAAAGCCGTCGATGTTCGCCAGCAGCACCGGCTTGGTATGGCGGCCGAGCTGCTGCCAGGTCAGTTGCTCGACCAGTTCTTCCAGCGTGCCGATGCCGCCGGGAAGGGCCACGAAAGCATCGGAGCGTTCGAACATCAGCCGTTTGCGCTCGTGCATGTCGGCCGTGACGATCAATTCATGAACCCGCCCCAGCGCGTTTTCGCGTGCGGTGAGAAAATCCGGAATGATGCCGGTAACGATGCCGCCATGATCGATCACGGAGGTGGCTATCGCGCCCATCAATCCGAGCGAACCGCCGCCGTAGACGAGACCGACGCCGTTTTCGGCCATGATCTTTCCGAGAGTGATTGCAGCTTCAATAAAATGGGGATTGGTGCCGGGGCCGGAGCCGCAATAGACACAGACGGTTCTGATCTTGTTCATGTCGGCCATGTGGCACTGCAATGTGAACGCGTCAAGGCGTTGAACGCGCTGGCGGGCCCGGTGATTCTGCGTCCAGTGTCCCCGTAAAGTGCGAAAGAATCGGCCGCATAAGGGTGTATACGCGGTCCAAACGCTCTATATGACAGCGAACAGATGATTGAAAAAGCACAAGGCGCCGCCCATCGGCGCGCCGTTGGTTCCAGGCAGCACCGTTGATGGCTGATAGCGATTCGTTTCCGGCCGCCGGGGAGGCGAAGGCCACGCCTGACAAATCCATCGAAAAGGCGACCCTGATCGGGACGCTGGTGCATCTGTGGCCGTATATCTGGCCCGGCGATCGCGTCGATCTCAAGATGCGCGTGGTCTGGTCGGTGGTGCTGTTGCTGGTCGCGAAACTGGCGACGCTCTCGGTACCCTTCACGTTCAAATGGGCGATCGACGCGCTGACCGGCGCCGATACCGCGCCGGTGCAAGCGTCGAACTGGACGATTTGGCTGATCGCCTCGCCCTTGATCATGACCGTCAGTTACGGAGCTTTGCGCATATTGATGGCGGTGCTGACCCAATGGCGCGACGGAATCTTCGCGCGGGTGGCGATGCACGCGGTGCGCAAGCTAGCCTATCTCACCTTCGTCCACATGCACGAACTGTCGCTGCGCTTTCATCTGGAGCGCAAGACCGGGGGATTGACGCGGGTGCTGGAGCGCGGCCGGCTCGGCATCGAAGTCATCGTCCGGATGGTGATCCTGCAACTGGTCCCGACCATCGTCGAGGTCGCGTTGCTGATGGCCGTGCTGTTGTGGAAGTTCGACTGGCGCTATGTGCTGGTCACCATGATGACCGTCGTGGTCTTCATGTATTACACCTACAAGGCGACCGAGTGGCGGATCGAAATCCGCCGCAAGATGAACGATTCCGACACCGAGGCGAACACCAAGGCGATCGACTCGCTCCTGAACTACGAAACCGTCAAATATTTCAGCGCCGAGGAGCGCGAAGCCAGGCGCTACGATCAATCGATGGAGCGCTACGAAAAGGCCAGCGTGAAGACCTATACCTCGCTCGCGGTTCTCAACACCGGGCAGGCCATCATCTTCACCGCCGGCCTGACCGCGACCATGCTGATGTGCGCGATCGGCGTCCGCAACGGGAAGAACACCGTCGGCGATTTCGTCATGGTCAACGCCATGATGATCCAGCTCTACCAGCCGCTGAATTTCATGGGCATGGTCTATCGCGAGATCAAGCAGGCGGTGATCGACATCGAAAAGATGTTCGGCGTTCTCGCCTGGAAGCCCGAGGTCAAGGACGTCCCCGGGGCCCAGCCGCTGCTGGTGACATCAGGCAATGTGCGCTTCGACGATGTGCGGTTTTCCTACGATCCCGAGCGTCCGATCCTGATGGGCCTCAGCTTCGAGGTGCCGGCCGGCAAGACGGTTGCGATTGTCGGACCATCCGGCGCCGGCAAATCGACCATTTCGCGGCTGCTGTTTCGGCTCTACGACGTTTCCAGCGGCAAGATCCTGATCGATGGACAGGACATCCGAAAAGTCACGCAAGATTCGTTGCGGGCCTCGATCGGCATGGTGCCGCAGGACACGGTGCTGTTCAACGACACCATCCGCTACAACATTCGTTACGGCCGCTGGGACGCTGACGACGCGGAGGTCGAACAGGCAGCACAGCTCGCGCAAATCGACGGTTTCATCCGGATGTCGCCGAAGGGATACGAGACCCAGGTCGGCGAACGCGGCCTGAAATTGTCCGGCGGCGAGAAGCAGCGCGTCGCGATCGCGCGCACGGTTCTCAAGGGCCCGCCGATCCTCGTGCTCGACGAGGCGACTTCGGCGCTCGACAGCCATACCGAACACGAAATCCAGGAGGCGCTGGAGCGGGTGTCGCGCAACCGCACCTCGCTGGTGATCGCACATCGGCTGTCCACCGTCGTCGGCGCCGATGAGATCATCGTGCTCGACCAGGGCCGCATCGCCGAGCGCGGCACCCACACCCAGCTTTTGGCAACCGGCGGACTTTATGCCAGTATGTGGAACCGGCAGCGCGAGGCCCAGGAGGCGCGCGAGAAGCTGGCGCTGATGGCCGACGACGACGAAGCACCGAACCGGCTGCCGCCGTCGGTCGATGACGCGCCGGTGGCTCCGGCTGCCGCCGCCGAATGATCGCCAGTCTTTTTCTTTGCAAGACAAAGTGAACAAACTTTGTAAAAAGAGTGAACAAACGACAGTGAACCTCGATGTCCATCGTTGATTCCATCCGCGCGCAAATTCCGCCGATCCACCGGGAGGGCTACCCGTTTATCGGTGGCTTTGCCGCGGCCAGTCTGATCCTGTTCTGGATCTGGTCGCCGCTCGGCTGGATCGGCACCCTGCTGACCGTCTGGTGCGCGCTGTTTTTCCGCGATCCGGTACGGGTGACGCCGGTGCGCGAAGGCATCGTGGTGGCGCCGGCCGACGGACGGGTGTCGATGGTGACGCAGGTGCTGCCGCCGGCCGAACTTGGTCTCGGCGACAGGCCACTGCCGCGTATCTCGATCTTCATGAGCGTGTTCAACTGCCATGTGAACCGCAGCCCGGTGGCTGGACGAATCGACCGCATCGCCTATCGTCCCGGCACCTTCATCAATGCCGAGCTCGACAAGGCCAGTGAAGACAACGAGCGCAATTCGCTTGTGATCTCGACCCCGAACGGACGCATCGGCGTGATCCAGATTGCAGGCCTGGTGGCGCGGCGGATCGTATCGTTCGTGCGCGAGGGGCAGTCGATCGGCGCCGGCGAGCGGTTCGGATTGATCCGGTTTGGGTCGCGTCTCGACGTTTATTTGCCTGAAGGCACCAAATCGCTGGTTTCCGAAGGCCAGACCGCAGTGGCCGGCGAGACCATTCTGGCCGATTTCAAGCAAGGCGATGCCGGGCGGACCTATCGCGCCGATTAACCATCCGATCAGCCGGAACCAGATTGTCACGGACAATGGCGCGGCGGCCTCACGCTTGCTATATTGAGTGCCATGCCAATGCCGTTCGATCCCAAGTCGCCTGAAATGCGGCGCCGCCGGTTTCGCCCGATCCCGGTGCGGATGCTGGTGCCCAATTTCATCACTCTGCTCGCGATCTGTGCGGGACTGACGGCCATTCGCCTGTCGACGGAAGGGCGGATGGAACTGGCGGTGGCGGCGATCGTGTTCGCTGCGGTGCTGGATGGTGTCGACGGCCGTGTCGCCCGCATGATCAAGGGGCAGTCGAAGTTCGGCGCTGAGCTCGACAGCCTCGCGGATTTTGTCAATTTCGGCGTGGCACCCGGGCTGATCCTGTATTTCTGGCAGTTGCACGAGCTGAACAATGGCGGCTGGATTGCGGCGATGGTGTTTGCGATCAGCGGCGGCCTGCGGCTGGCGCGCTTCAACGCCACCATGGACGATCCGAACAAGCCTCCGTTCGCGGCAAATTACTTCACCGGCGTTCCCGCGCCCGCCGGCGCGATCACCGTGATGCTTCCGATCTATCTTGCCTTTTTGGGGTTGCCGAAATCGCCGGCAACGCTGACCGCGCTGTATACGCTGCTGATCGCATTCCTGATGGTATCGCGGCTGCCGGTGTTTTCCGGCAAGACGGTCCGGCTGCGGGTGCCGCCGGAAATGGTGCTGCCGGTTTTCGTCTCAGTCGTGTTCTTCATCGCGCTGTTGATCGGCTATCCCTGGCATATTCTTTCCGCCTGCACCGTGGTGTATCTGCTGAGCCTGCCGGCAGGATGGAAATCCTATCGCGACCAAGAACGCAGCGTTGCTGCTGCTGCACAGGCGGTCGCGCCGGCCGGTGTCGTCCCGGCCAATCCGGCGCCGTTTGCTGCGCCCGAACCCGAACATGATGACCGGCCGGCCCGGCTGAATTAAGCGGCAGCTCCAGATATCTGCCATGAGCGACCGCCGAGTTGGGTTCGATCCCGATCTCGGCTATAGCCAAACCATACACGGCCTCGAAAATGGGCCGGACCCCAAAATCAGGAGAGAACGCCGTGACCGAATCCGCAACCGCGCCGCTGCCTGCTTCATTGCTCGAAGCGCTGGCGCGCTACGACACGCCGACGATCTGCAACGCGATGGAAATCGTGGCACCGGGCCGTCGCCTGATCGGCTATACGACCAAGCCCCTGGTGTGCCCGTTTCCGGACCTGCCGCCGATGGTGGGATATGCGCGCACGGTGACGATCCGCTCCGTGGTCCAGTCCGGTTTGCCGGCCGCCGAACAGTCGAAACGGCGGATCGCCTATTATGAATATGTCGGCACCGGCCACGGCCCGCGCATCACCGTGATCCAGGATATCGACGGCGCCGACGTGGGATATGGCGCATTCTGGGGCGAGGTCCAGAGCAACGTGCACAAGGCGCTCGGCTGTCTCGGCGTCATCACCGACGGGTCGATCCGCGACATCCCGCAATGGGCGCCGGGTTTCCAGGCGCTGGCTGGCTCGATCGGACCCTCGCATGCCTGGGTCCACGCCGAGAGTTTCGGCGGCGAGGTTCGCGTCGCCGGGATGACGGTACGCTCCGGCGATCTCATTCACGCCGACCGTCATGGCGCCATCGTGATTCCGTTCGACATCGCCGCCAAGCTGCCGGATGCGGCCGAACTCTGTGGCCGCCGCGAGACGCCGATCCTCGAAATAGCCCGCAGCTCTTCGTTCACGCTTGAGAAGCTGAAAGAGGCGCTGGCCAAGTCGGCCGAGATTCACTGACGATTTTCCGGGACGCTGATGATGAACATGAACGGCAAGACAGCGCTGATCACAGGTTCGACTGACGGCGTCGGCCGCTACGTCGCCGCCAAACTCGCCGCCAGCGGCGCCAAAGTCCTGATCCATGGCCGCGACGAGGCGCGGGCCAAAACGCTGATCGAAGAGATCAAGCACGATGGCCACGGCGAGGCGATCTTCTATCAGGCCGATCTGTCGTCGCTGGCAGGCGCGCGGCAGTTGGCGGAAAAGGTGATCGCCGGGCACAAGCGGCTCGACCTTTTGATCAGCAATGCCGGGATCGGATCGCGCACCCAAGGACCCGAGCGGCAGACCAGCGCGGATGGATATGAGTTGCGGTTTGCCGTGAACTACCTGTCCGGATTCCTGCTGGGGCATTTGTTGCTTCCGCTGCTGAAGGCGAGCGCACCGTCGCGCATCGTCAATGTCGCCTCGCTCGGCCAGCATCCGATCGATTTCGACGACGTGATGATCACAAGGGGCTACAATGGCGGACGCGCCTATTCGCAAAGCAAGCTGGCGCAGATCATGTTCACCATCGATCTCGCCGGTGAACTCAAGGGCTCGGGCGTGACGGTGAACTCGCTGCATCCGGCCACCTATATGAACACCACGATGGTGAGGGAAGGCGGCATCACGCCGATCAGCACGGTCGAGCAGGGCGGCGAGGCGATCCTGCATCTTGCCGTCGGCGACGACATGGCCGGCAAGAGCGGGCTGTTTTTCAATGGCATGCGAGAGGCGCAAGCCAACGCGCAGGCGTATGATGCGGCCGCCCGCCAGCAATTGCGCGCGCTCAGTTTGAAACTCACCGGCCTGCCGGCACGCAGTTAGGCGCATTGCCCCCTGAGGTCGATCACCGCGAGACGATAGCGATTGTGTCCGAACGTCCAGCGCCGAGCCGTCAACGCTTTCTCACCGGATTGATCGGCGCCCCGATCGCGCATTCGGCTTCTCCGGCGATGCACGAACGGGCCGGCGATGCCCTGGGAGTGCGCTGCCTCTATCAGCTTATCGAGGTCGCCGGCGCCGATCGTGAAGAACTGCGCGCGCTGCTCGATGGCGTCAGGCGCCTTGGCTTTGCGGGCGTGAATGTGACGTTTCCGTACAAGGAAGCGGTGGTCGATCTGTTGGACGAGATGTCGCCGACCGCAGCGGCTCTGGGTGCGGTCAATACCGTCGTGGTCCGCGACGGCCGGTTGATCGGTCACAACACCGACACAACCGGATTTGCGCGGGCCGCGCGCGATCTGGTCGCAAACTCCGGACGCGGGGCTGTCGCCGTCATCGGGGCAGGCGGTGTTGGCAAAGCCATTGTGTTTGCGCTGGCGGGCCTTGGTGTTTCCGAGATCAGGATATTCGATACCGATCGCGCCAAGGCTGACGGTCTGGCGGCGCGCCTGCGCGCATGTCGTGGAATCGTCGTCGCCAACTCCGTCGAGGACGCGCTTCGGAATGCCGTCGGCCTCGTCAATGCGACGCCGGTGGGAATGCTTCCGAGCCAAGGCACGCCGGTTTCCGACGCGCTCCTGCATGATGGGCTGTGGGTTGCCGACGTCGTGTACTCGCCGTTGTGGACGCCGCTGTTGCTGGCGGCAAAGGCCAGGAACGCGCGTATCATGAACGGAGGCGAGCTTGCGATCTATCAGGCGGTCGATGCGTTCGAATTATTCACGGGCCTTACCCCGTCGATCATCGAGATGCGAAAGGCATTCGACGGCGTGATGGCGAACGCAACTTCAGCTTTTCACGCAGGCGCCAGAACCGGAAGTTGAGCGGGATAAACGCGTTGATGCGAGCTAGGAATGCTTGTCTTTCTCAAGCCCGTCGGCATTGAAGGGCAGTTTTGCTTCTTCGCGCTTTGCCATCTTCTTGAGCGTGGCGATTTGTCGAAAGAAATCCGTTCTTGGCTGAGCAGGGCTTCCAAGCACGACCGCGCCTGGTGCCAGGTCGGAAATGACGCCCGCCTGCGATCCTATCATCGCACCTCGCCCAATCCGGACATGCCCCGCCATGGCCGCTTGCCCGCCGACCTGGACAAAATCCTCAAGCACCGTTGAACCGGAAATGCCGACCTGCGCGACAATGACACAACACCGGCCGAGGATCACATTGTGGCCGATCTGCACCAGGTTATCGAGCCGGCAGCCGGCACCGATCACCGTATCTTGCGACGATCCTCGATCAATCGTCGTGTTGGCGCCAACCTCGACGTCGTCTCCCAGAATTACCCTGCCAAGCTGGGGGACCGACAGGAATCCACCTTTGATGGAGGCGAATCCAAAGCCTTCTTGTCCAATCCGTGCGCCGGGATGGATGCAGACGCGTGCTCCCAGAATCGCGTGACTCAAGCTCGCATGTGAACCGATGCGGCAGTCTTGCCCCATAGTCACTCCGGTTCCGATAATAGCGCAAGGTCCGATCCGGCAACCGGGACCGATCTCAACTCCGGACTCAATCAAAGACATCGGTCCGATCTCCGCCGAAGGATCAACGAGCGCACCCTCAGCCACAATTGCGGACGGATGAATACCCGGAGAGGTCGGTGGTACCGGATAGAACAATGCAGCAACCCGCGCCCAACCGGCGTACGGTTCGTTCGTCTGGATCGACATTGTGGCCGCAGGTACTCGTGCTGCCATCTCAGGATGCACGATCACGGCGCCTGCCAACGTCTGATCAAGCGCCGAAGCGTAACGCCGGTTGTCCAGAAAGCTCACTTCATTGGGACCAGCCGTTTGCAACGGGGCCACGCCTTCGAGGAGCAGATCGAATTCAGCGGCAATTCCCCCTGCTGCTCTTGCAACAACCGCAAGCGTATGCGGACCACTTCGGCGAAAGAACCTCGCATTGCCCACGGTTGCTTCGACCATATTCGTTCCTCGCCAGCGAACCGAGTTCGCCCCGCGCCGAACGATCAGAACGCAGCAGTGTATAGCTGTCCAAACCCGACAACGGTGAGAATTCGGAGGTCTGAGAGTGAAATATATTCGGAGGTCGCCGATTTCGGGTCGGGATCAAAAAGGCGAAATACTCATTGCGAGCAGATGTGCAACATTTCTAATTCCGACCTGTATCGGCCCGTGCTCGAAAATTCCTTTTTTCTGGCTTCCTAAAGAGGAAGCAGATGTTGAATTCTGGCAAAGTGTTTTTTCGTGTGGCTGGCGCAAGGTCCGGTCGCCATCTCTGCGGCGGACCGGAAGTCCTGCACGCGCCGCGGAATGATCGAAGGCCTAGTATTTTATTAACCAATCGTTATGCCTACCAAATTCAGTAACGCGTCTTTAATGGCGGGTCCGTAGGGTTTCCGGACGCAGTTCAGAATGGGCTGCGCCACCGTCCCGGGACGGCGGTCGTTCGCGTAGGCGTTGGAGTTTCCCATGGATATCATGACGGGCGTTGGGCTCGTGTCCGGCATCCTTGTCGTGGCCGTAATGGTGCTCATGGGCGGCGATCTGCACATGTTCGTCTCCGAACATGCCGTGATCATCATCTTCGGCGGTTCGATCGCCGCCACCATGATCCGGTTTCCGCTCAGTGCCATCCTCCATGGCCTGCCGCTTGGTGCGAAATTCGCCTTCACCATGAGCCGCCTGTCGGCGCGCGACCTCGTCGACGAACTGGCCCGCATCGCCGAGATCGCCCGCAAGCAGGGCCCGGTCGGCCTGGAAAAGGTCGACACCGACGAGCCGTTTCTCGCCAAGGGAATTCGCTACGTCGCCGACGGCTACGATCTCGAATTCATCCGCGACAATCTCGAGCGCGACCGCGACAATTTCCTGATGCACCTGGACGAGGGCGGCAAGATCTACCGCGCCATCGGCGACTGCGCGCCGGCATTCGGCATGATCGGCACGCTGATCGGCATGGTGCAGATGTTCGCCAACATGACCGACCCTTCCAAGCTCGGTCCGTTCATGGCCACCGCGTTGCTGGCGACGCTTTACGGGGCGCTGGTCGCCAACCTGTTCTGCCTGCCGATCGCCGACAAGCTGCACGGCAAGCTGCTCGACGAGGAGACCAATCGCACCCTGATCATCGACGGCATCCTGATGATCCGGGATTCCAAGAGCCCGACCCTGGTCCGTGAAATGCTGCTGGCGTACCTGCCGGAAAAACACCGCCATGAAGAGGGCGAACCGGTCCCGGCGTAAACCGCAGAACCGGTCCGGAAAACCAGGCGATGGCCAAGAAAAAGCGCGATGCACATGGAGGCGGCCACGGCTGGTTCGTGACCTTCGCCGACCTCATGGGCCTGATGATGAGCTTCTTTGTGATGCTCGTCGCCTTCTCCACCATGGACAACAACAAGCTCAAGATCGTCGCGGGCTCGATGCGCGACGCTTTCGGCGTCCAGACCGAGGTGCGCTATTCCGGGATCATCGAATCCGACGGCCTGCCGACGCGGCCGAAGCTGAAAAACACCGCGCACATCGCGCCGGAGGAATCGTCAAGCACGCCGACCCCGGACGAGCAGGAGCGCAGCCGTACCACCGGCGCCCGCCTCAAGATCGATCGCGAATTCGCGCTGGCCTCGGCGTCGCTGCGCCAGGCCTTGCAGGACATGCCGGAACTCACGGAAATCTCGAAACACATCATGTTCGAGGAGACCAATCAGGGCCTCAACCTGGAGATCGTCGACCAGGACGGCCGCTCGATGTTCGCCGATGGCTCCAAGGTGCCCTACGAGCGCACCCGCCGGCTGATCGAGAAGCTCGCCGCGCCATTGAAGGCAACGCCATTGCGGGTTTCGATCGTCGGTCACACCGCGGCGGGCTTCGTGCCGACCCAGAGCGACTACGGGGCGTTCGATCTTTCAGCCGATCGCGCCAACGCGGTGCGCCAGATTCTCGAGCGGGAGGGATTGCCGCCGTCGCATATTTTTGCGGTCTCGGGAAAGGCCGACACCCAGCCGCTGTTTCCTGACGATCCCTCGCTGTCGGCCAATCGTCGCGTGACCATCACGCTGATGCGCGAGGATCCGCCGCTACCGCCGGATCTGAAACCGTAATATTTCGCTACTATATTACCTCTTGCGTTGCGAAGAAGTGCCACCTCGCGACATTAAATCCGTTGTGGCCGGCGTACGATGGTTGATCGGTTGACGGGCGTTCCAATAGCGTCGATAGCCGGCCCGGATCAAAACCAACCACAGAGCGTTCCCCCAGCAATATGGCTCTTACCGCCACATCGACCGAGGCCCATCCAGAGGCGCCGGCCAGATCAGGCTTTTGGGCCCTGACGCTGGGAAGCATTGGGGTCGTCTTCGGCGATATCGGCACCTCGCCGCTGTATGCGTTTCGCGAGGCCGTTGGTGCGGCTGCGGAGGGACAACCGGCCACGCGAGTCATCGTGCTCGGGGTTCTGTCGCTGATCCTGTGGGCGCTCTTTATCGTCGTCACCGCAAAATACGTGCTGCTGTTGCTGCGTGCCGACAATAACGGCGAGGGCGGCACGCTGTCGCTGATGGCGCTCGGTCAACGCGCGCTGGGCCGCAGGAGCTGGCCGTTGCTGGCGCTGGGCGTGATCGGCGCTTCGATGTTCATCGGCGATTCCATGATCACGCCGGCGATTTCGGTGCTGTCGGCGGTCGAAGGCCTCGAACTCGCGACGCCCGCACTGGCGCATTACGTGGTGCCGCTGACGGTTTTCATCCTCGTTTTGCTGTTCACCGTTCAGCGAAGTGGCACCGCGCGCGTCGCCTCGGCGTTTGGGCCGGTCATGATCGTCTGGTTCAGTTGCCTTGCGGTCATGGGATTTGTCCACATCAGCGACGATCCGTCGGTGCTGGCCGCGATCAATCCCTGGTATGCGATTCATTTCCTGCTGACCCACGGCACCATCGGAATGGTGACGCTGGGAGCGGTATTTCTCGCGGTGACCGGCGGCGAAGCGCTCTATGCGGATTTGGGTCATTTCGGGCGCAAGCCGATCCAGGGCGCCTGGCTGTACTTCGTGCTGCCGTCGCTCCTGATCAACTATTTCGGCCAGGGCGCGCTGGTGCTTTCCAATCCCGCCGCGATCGAGAACACATTTTACCGGATGGTGCCGGAAATCCTGCTGCTGCCGCTGGTCGCGCTGGCTACGGCAGCGACCGTTATCGCGAGCCAGGCCGTGATCACGGGAGCCTATTCGCTGACCCGTCAGGCGGTGCAACTCGGTCTGCTGCCACGCTTCGAGGTCCGCTACACCTCGGAGACCCATGCCGGACAGATCTACCTGCCGCGCGTGAACACGCTGCTGCTGACCGGCGTGTTGCTGCTGGTGCTGCTGTTTCGAACCTCCGGCGGACTAGCCTCGGCCTACGGCATCGCCGTCTCCACCACCATGGTCGCCGACGGCATCATGGGCTTTGTCGTGATCTGGAAGTTATGGAATTGGCGCGCCGCCACCGCGGCGGCGGTGATCGTTCCGTTTGTGGTCGTGGACATGACCTTCTTCAGCGCCAATCTCCTGAAACTGTTTGAAGGTGCATGGGTGCCGCTGCTGTTCGGCGTCCTGATGGCGGTCACGATCTGGACCTGGCGCCGGGGTGCGGCGATCCTGGTCGCCAAGACCCGGCGCACCGAAGTTCCGCTAAAGGACCTGATCAGGAGTCTCGAAAAACGTCCGCCTCACATCGTCAAGGGCACCGCGGTTTTCCTTACCAGCGATCCGGACTTCGTGCCGACCGCGCTCTTGCATAATCTCAAGCACAACAAGGTGCTTCACGAGCACAATGTGATCCTGACGATCGAAACCGCGCAGACGCCGCGGGTGGATCCGGCCGAGCGGGTCCGGATGGAAACCATCAGCGACAAGTTCGCGATCGTGCGGTTGCGCTTCGGTTTCATGGAATCTCCCAACGTCCCCAAGGCGCTGGTGATCGCGCGCAAGCTTGGCTGGCAATTCGACATCATGGCGACGTCGTTTTTCGTGTCGCGGCGCGCGCTAAAGCCGTCGGCACAATCGGGCATGCCGCGGTGGCAGGATCATCTGTTCATCGCGCTGAGCCGGTCGGCGAACGATGCCACCGATTATTTCCAGATTCCGACCGGACGTGTCGTCGAGGTCGGTACGCAAGTCACGATCTGAGCGTTATAAGTGGACCCCCCACGCGACCTATGCACTTTTGCATGACGCAGGCCCAAAATCAGCGTAGGCTATGCTTCAAGCGCAGGACTATAAGCCCCTCGCTTTGCTATTTGTTGCAGTGAAGCATTGAGGCCTCCACTCCCATGACCAGCGATGTTGTAGTTCCCGCCGCGGAAGCCACGGCGGCCAATGGTCATGGCGATGCCCATTCCACCGCCGGTTTCAAGGCGCTCATGCTGGGCAGCATCGGCGTCGTCTACGGCGATATCGGCACCAGTCCGCTGTACGCGTTGCGCGAAGCCGTCATCGCGGCCGGTGGGTCTTCAGGCATGGTCGATCCAGAGGCGGTACTCGGCGTTCTCTCGCTGATCCTGTGGGCGTTGATCGTCGTCGTGACGCTGAAATACGTGGTGATCCTGCTCCGCGCCGACAATCACGGCGAGGGCGGAACGCTGGCGTTGATGGCGCTGGCGCAGCGCGCGGTGATCCATGGCGCGGGAGCCATCGTTCTGCTCGGCATTATCAGCGGTGCGCTATTTTACGGTGATGCGGTTATTACGCCGGCGCTGTCGGTGCTTTCGGCGATCGAAGGCATCAAGCTCGTCACCGCAGCCTTCGATCCATACGTCGTGCCGCTGACGGTGATCATTCTGCTGGTGCTGTTTGCGGTTCAGTCGCGCGGCACCGCGCGCGTCGCGGCGTTCTTCGGGCCGGTAATGTGTGTCTGGTTCGCCACGATCGCGATCGCGGCGATCGTGCCGATCATGCGGCATCCCGAAGTGCTGTTTGCGCTTAATCCGCTCCATGCCGTCTCGTTCATGGTCCATCACGGCATCATCGGATTCGTCACGCTCGGCGCGGTGTTTCTCGCCGTCACCGGCGCCGAGGCGCTTTATGCCGACCTCGGGCATTTCGGCAAACGGCCGATCCAGACGGCCTGGCTCTTCATCGTGCTGCCGTCGCTGGCGCTGAACTATCTGGGGCAGGGTGCTTTGGTCATCGCCGATCCGAAAGCGGTCGAAAACCCGTTCTTCCTGATGTTTCCGGATTGGGCATTGTTGCCGATGGTCTGCCTTGCCACACTGGCGACCGTGATTGCGAGCCAGGCCGTCATCACCGGCGCCTATTCGTTGACCCGCCAGGCCATTCAACTCGGCCTGCTGCCGCGATTTGAAATCCGGCATACCTCGGAATCCCATTCCGGCCAGATCTACATCCCGCGCATCAACATGCTGCTCCTGATCAGCGTGATGCTGCTGGTGCTGATGTTCCGCTCGTCCAGCGCGCTGGCGTCGGCCTATGGCATTTCGGTGACCGGGACCATGGTGGTAACGGCGATGATGGGTTTTGTCGTGATCTGGAGAGTCTGGAAATGGTCGCCGTTCGCGGCCGCTGCAGTGATTGCTCCGTTCCTGTTTCTTGACCTGACGTTTCTCGCGGCGAACCTGTTGAAAGTCGTCGAGGGCGGTTGGGTGCCGCTGGCGCTGGGATCGGTGGTGATGCTGCTGATGTACACCTGGCGGCGCGGCAGCCGGCTATTGTACGAGAAGTCGCGCAAGCTTGAGTTTCCGCTGGCGGATCTGGTGGCGATGCTGGAAAAGCGACCGCCCCAGCGGGTTTCCGGCACCGCCGTATTCCTGACCAGCGATCCGGCCAGCGCGCCGACGGCGCTGATGCACAGCCTGAAGCACTACAAGGTGCTGCACCAGAAGAACGTCATTCTCACCATCGAGACCGCGCCGACGCCGCGGATCGACCCGGCCGACCGGGTGCGGCTGGAAGAGATCAGCGCGACTTTCTCCAGGGTGACGCTGCGGTTCGGATTCATGGAATCGCCCAACGTGCCCAAGACACTCGCCATCGCCCGCAAGCTGGGCTGGCATTTCGATATCATGTCGACCTCGTTCTTCCTGTCGCGGCGGGCGTTGAAGCCGGCCGCGCATTCGGGGATGCCGCGCTGGCAGGATCATCTTTTCATCGCGCTCAGCCGCACCGCCAACGACGCGACCGACTATTTCCAGATTCCCACCGGACGGGTGGTCGAAGTCGGGACACAGGTCACGGTCTAGATATTTCGTCAGCCTCTTGGACATCTTCCGGCGCTTGATTTTCAGCCGCCGAGAGGCGAGTTTGGTGCCGGGTGCGTTGGGTCGGCGGCGGGTAGTGGAGGATTGAGTGACGGATCATCGGGTTCACGATTTGACGCCAGAGGATGTCGCCAAAGGGATTGCCGACGGGCGCTATCTTCTGGTCGATGTTCGCGAGCGCAACGAAGTCGCGATTGAAGCCTATCCGGACTCGGTCGTCGTTCCGCTTTCGGGTTTTGACCCGCAGGATATCCCGGACCCCCATGGCAAGCAGGTGGTTTTTGCCTGTCGCTCCGGGAAAAGGTCGGTGACGGCATCGCTGGCTGCCCAGGCGGCTGGCCTGGCCTACGACAAGCACCTTGCGGGTGGGATACTGGGCTGGAAGGCCGCGGGATTGCCGACCAGGACCGGCGGCTGATCGCTGTCATGGCCCCTGCGAACTCGATTTCCATGAACAAGGTTTTTGCGGATCTTCCCGTCACGATCTTCGAGGCGATGTCGCAGCTCGCGCGCGACAACAACGCCATCAATCTCGGGCAGGGTTTCCCGGACGATCCCGGCCCGGAGGATATTCGCCGCGCGGCGGCGGATGCGGTGATGGACGGCTATAACCAGTATCCGTCGATGATGGGCATCCCCGAACTGCGCCAGGCGATATCAGCCCATTACCAGCGCTGGCACGGTCTTGCGCTCGATCCGATGACCGAAGTGATGGTGACCTCGGGCGGTACCGAAGCCCTGACAAGCGCCATCCTGGCGGTCGTCGAGCCCGGCGACGAGGTGGTGGTTTTCCAGCCGGTCTACGATTCCTATCTGCCGATCATCCGCCAGGCCGGAGGCATTCCCCGTCTGGTGCGGCTCGAGCCGCCGCATTGGCGCCTGACCGAAGAGGCGTTGCGCCGCGTCTTCAATCCCAAGACCAAGGCCGTCCTCTTCAACAATCCGCTCAATCCGGCCGCGGTGGTCTATCCGCGCGAAGACCTCGAACTGCTGGCCCGGTTCTGCCAGGAGTTCGACACCGTTGCGATTTGCGATGAGGTCTGGGAGCACGTGATTTTCGATGGCCGCGAACATATTCCGCTGATTACGATTCCGGGAATGCGCGATCGCACCATCAAGGTGGGTTCCGCGGGCAAGATTTTCTCGCTGACCGGCTGGAAGATCGGCTTTGTCTGTGCCGCGCCGCCGCTGTTGCGGGTGGCGGCGAAGGTGCATCAATTTCTCACCTTCACCACCGCGCCCAATCTGCAGGCGGCGGTCGCCTATGGCCTCGGCAAGCCCGCTGATTATTTTCATGACATGCGCAAGGAACTGGCGCGAAGCCGCGACCGTCTGACCCGGGGGCTGGAGAGCATCGGCTTTCCCGTTCTCAAGTCTCAGGGCACTTATTTCCTGACCGTCGACCTTTCGCCGCTCGGGCTTAACGAGACCGACGAGGCGTTCTGCAGGCGCATCGTTACCGACTACAAGGTTGCGGCGATCCCGGTGTCGGCTTTCTATGAAGAAAATGCCGTGACGTCGGTGGTGCGGTTTTGCTTTGCCAAGAAAGACGCAACGCTCGACACCGCGCTGGAACGTTTGTCGGACGCGGTGCATCGCCGATAGGGGATCGAGATGATAGGTGGCCGGACCCGCGCCCAGCTTCGATTTGTTGTCGCGATCGCCGCAGCGCTGACGCTGCCGTCGCAGCCCGGCCAGGCTGAGGAGCGCACCGTCAATTTCTACAATTGGTCGAATTATATGGCGCCGGGCGTGCTGGAGGATTTCACCAGGGAAACCGGCATCAAGGTCGTCTACGACACCTTCGATGCCAATGAGACGCTGGAGACACGGTTGCTCGCCGGTAAATCGGGCTACGACGTTGTGGTTCCCACCGCCTATTTCCTGCAACGCCAGATCGCCGCGCATATTTTCCAGAAGCTCGACAAGTCAAGGTTGCCGAACCTTGCCAACGCCTGGCCGGTCGTGACGAAGCAACTCGCAGTTTACGATCCCGGCAATCAATACGCTGCCAACTACATGTGGGGAACGACCGGCATTGGCTACAACGTCAAGGCGGTACGGAAAATTCTCGGTCCCGACGCCAAAATCGACAGTTGGGATATTGTGTTCAAGCCGGAAAACCTGGCCAGGTTCAGGGATTGCGGCATCCACATGCTGGATTCCGCTGATGACATTTTTCCCGCGGCATTGGGCTATCTCGGACTCGACCCGAATTCGACCAAGCAGGCCGATCTCGAAAAGGCCGCCGATCTCGTTACCAGGATCAGGCCCTATGTCCGCAAGTTTCATTCGTCGGAGTATCTCAGCGCATTGGCCACCGGCGAGATTTGCTTCGTGGTAGGCTGGTCCGGCGACATCATGCAGGCGCGAAGCCGCGCCGCGGAGGCAAAAAGCGACATCGAGATCGGCTATGCCATCCCGAAAGAAGGCGCGCAGATGTTCTTCGACAATCTGGCCATCCCGGCGGATGCGAAGAATGTCACCGAGGCCTATGCACTGATCGATTATCTCTACCGGCCGGATGTCGCGGCCAAAAATTCCGATTTCCTGTCCTACGCCAATGGCAATCTGGCCAGCCAGAAACTGATTGACCCGGCGATTTTCAACGACAAGAACATTTATCCCGACGAGGCGACGCTCCGGAAGCTGTTCGTGATCACCGCGCGCGATCCGGCCACGCAGCGTATTATCAACCGGCTCTGGACCAGGGTGAAGACCGGGCGCTAGCCGAGCATTATCGCCAGCGACGATGCAGCCATAGCCATTGGTCGGGATATTCGCGGACCCAGTCTTCGACCACCGACGTTACCGCCTGCATTGTTCCCTGAATGTCGATCTGGCCGTTGGCGTCGCGCACGGGCTTTACTTCTTCGGATAGTTCGGCGCGGTAGCGGTGGTTGGGCAGGCGGATGATGCGAACCCCATGGATCGGGCATTCGACCTGCCGCAGCAATCGCGCCAGTATCGGATTGGCCTTGGTCTTGCGGCCGAAGAATGTCACCTCGACGCCCTGGCCAAAATACTGATCGACCAGCAATGCCACGTGCTGGCCGTTTTGCAGGGCTTGAGCAAGTTTCATGGGTGCGTCAAGGCTGCCCGGTACCAAAGTTCCCATCTTGGCCGCGCGCAATTCCCTGATGACGCGGTCGACCGAAGCAATGTTCGGACGGCGATACAGGATCGCGGAGTCGAGTCCGTACGCGAAAGCGGCAATGGCGGGCATTTCCCAACTGCCCAGATGGCTCGCGAAAATCAGCGCCGGTTTGCCGTCGTCCCTGAGTTGGATGAACAGCTCCTCGGATCTGGGGGAAAGTTCGACACGGCCGCTTTCCGGACGGTCCGGGTTATAGTCCCAGATCTTGTCGAGGTGGGCAAACTCGGCGCTGACCCGGCCGATATTGTCCCAGACACCTGCCAGAATGCGGTTGATCTCCGCGCGCGATTTTTCCGGAAACGCCGCCATCAGGTTGGCACGGCCGATCCTTTGTTCGCGCCTCATGGGTCCGATCAGGCGGAGGGCGCGGCCGAACAAATTCGCTACCTTGGTGTCGTCCAGATAGCGTATGACCCGCAGCACGCTGATCACAAATACACCCACGACAGCCTCGGTGTAAGGCTTGATCGCGAAGTAAATGCTATGTTTGATGCGAAGCAGAACCGGGCGCATTGCAGACCAGCGACGATTTTTGCCCGGCACCTAGATCGGTTCGCGGGCTAGAATCAGCGAGACGTTCTGGCCGCCGAAGCCGAACGAATTCGACATCACTGCGGTGACGCGGGCGTCGCGCGCCTTGTTGGGAACCACGTCGAAAGAAATTGCCGGATCCGGAATGTCGTAATTGATGGTCGGCGGAATCCGCTGGTGCTCAAGCGTAAGCAGCGAAAAAATAGCCTCGATCGCGCCGGCCGCCGAGAGGGTATGACCCACCATCGACTTGTTGGATGATACGGGAATTCTGCTTGGCGCGTTCACCGAACACGGTGGAGACGCCCAGATATTCCATCTTGTCGTTTTCGGGCGTAGAGGTGCCGTGGGCATTGATGTAGTCGATTTGCTCGGACGTGATTCCGGCGTCGGCCAATGCCTTGCGCACACAGCTGATGATCGGTTTGCCGTCGGGGCTCGATCGGGTGCGGTGGAACGAATCGGTTAGCTCACC
Organism: uncultured Alphaproteobacteria bacterium; assembly: GCA_963774685.1. Taxonomy (GTDB): domain Bacteria; phylum Pseudomonadota; class Alphaproteobacteria; order Rhizobiales; family Xanthobacteraceae; genus Bradyrhizobium. The sequence continues at coordinate 812,136 of CAVZFU010000002.1, forward strand.
GCAGCCGGCAACGACGCCGAGAATTGTAGCGCCACGCGCGACCGCGGCCTCGTAGCTTTCCAGCACCAGCGCGCCGGCACCTTCCGCCATCACGAAACCGTCGCGGTTCTTCGAGAATGGTTTTGACGCCGCTTGAGGCTGTTTGTTCTGGGTGGACAGCGCCGACAGCAGCGAAAACCGGATCAAGGTTTCCACATTGACCGAGCTGTCGGTCGCGACGCACAGCGCGGCGTCGGTTTCGCCACGGCGGATAGCTTCGACGCCGAGCTGTATCGCGGTAGCACCGGAGGCGCAGGCGGTTGAAAGCGAAATCGGCGACCCCTTGGTGCCAAAGGTCTCGGCCAGATGACCCGCTATCGAGCCGAACAGGAGACGACTGTGGTATTGCGCGAACCTTCCGCCGCCGCTGACGCGAAGCACGTCGCTAAAGTCGAATTCCGGCTTGCCGACGGCGCGTCCGGCCTCCAGCCGCTGCGGCCATTGCATCTCGATGGGCACGACCGCAAGGAACAGCGGTCCTGGAAAATCGCCCCTGCGACCGATACCGGACTGCTCGAGGGCTTCCTCGGTTGCGATATCGGCCATCTGTTCGGTGAGATCGATCGGCGAGAAGGGTTCGACGGTGATGAAATCCACCGTTCCGGCCATCGTCGTTTTCAAGCCATCGATCGGAAAGCGCCTGATCGTCCGGATGCCGGATTCGCCCGCCGTCAATTTCGCCCAATTGTCGGTCTTGCCCGCGCCGAGCGACGTGACGACACCCATCCCGGTAACGACGACCACCGGCCGGTCGAATTTATCGCGCGTTGGTGTCACGGTCTCTCCATAGGCCCTGCGGACCGGTCTAGTCGATGGCTTCGACCAGGGCCATGCCCTCGCCCTGCCAATGGCCGGCGCCCACCACGACAATCTGGGTCGGAGTCGTCGACATTTCAACCTCCAGTCCGGTCGGATCGTTGGGCGGAAACAATTCGCCGCGCGAGATCGAAAGCGCCGCCAGGATGAGACCCAGCGGGAATTGAGCTTCCAGCGTCTGGCCAAACGTCGTCCCGGTCGCCCGTATCGCATAGCCGGGATGCTGGCTCAGGAAGGCCTTTTCCTCCGACGTGACAGGTTCGGCACCGGTCGCGCCGGTGATGAGCACGCCGCTGTCGCTGAGGATGCCAAGCTTGTTCCAGAGCGCTTCCAGCGATCGCGTCACTGCGCCTGGCTGTTTGCGCTGCGCCAGACCTGCAACCACCCTGGCCAGTCTGGCGTAAGGCTTGGCGCCGCGCGCCTGGGCATGAGCTTTGGATTCGATGACGAGAAACGCGCCCGCAGACCCAAGCGCGAAGCCCGGGGTTTGCTGGCGCGCCCATACCGGCGCGAATTTGCCTTTCAGATTGAAGCCGGCGAACTCGTAGAGCATCAGCAGGTCCTGGCGCTCGCCATTGTAGGCCGCGCCTATCAGCGCGATGTCGCTCTGACCCGAGGCGATACGCGCCAGCGCGATTCGCGCCGCGTCGATGCTTGCGGCCTCCTCACCCATGAAGGTGCGGGACGTTCCGGAAACGCCGTGGACGATGGCGATATTGCCGGCGATCAGGTTGGAAAGCTGAGCCAGAAACAGCGTCGGCCGCAGGCCGTTCATCAGCCGTTCGTTGAGAAAATCGGGAGCCGAGTTGCCTTTTGCATCGGCGTTCAGAATGGCGAGGTCGACCGCAAGATCGCGCTCGCCACCGGCGGCCGCGATGATCATGTCCATTCGGCTCAGGATTTCCTTGTCGCCCTTGACCCCGGCGGAATCCAGCGCCAGCCCGGCGGCATAGGTGCCGATCCGCTGCCAGGCTTCCATCTGGCGCTGATCGCCCTTTTTGGGGATCTGGGTGTCAAAATTCACCGGCGCCAGGGGATGCACGATGTATGGCGCAAAGCGCTGTTCGTCGACGTTGATGCGCCGTTGACTGAGCGCGTCCCAATGCGCGTCCGGACCTTCGCCGAGCGAGGTCGCCAGGCCAATGCCGGTAATCCAGACTTCGGCCGATCTTGTCTCAGCCATGAGGGATCAGTTCGTGCGGAAATCCGATGCGCTTGGCCACGACGTCCATGTACCCGCGCAAATCCGGATTTGGGAAGGGGACGTGACGGAACGTCAGCGTCGCGTTGCATTTCAGTTCGCCGCCGACGCTGATCTTCGCAGAGGTTACCGCAAAGCCCGAGCCTTCGTGAACGATGCCGGCTTCGATCTTGAGCAGTTCACCGGGGGTGACGAAAGCCCGCATCTTGGCCTCCTTGACCGCACCCAGAAACGACATGCGCTCGAATTTCAGCAGCGCCGTCAATAGCCAACCCGAGGTCTGCGCCATGGTTTCGATCAGCAGCACGCCGGGCATCAACGGGTACCCGGGAAAGTGACCTTCGAAGATGGTGTTCTTCTCGGGTACCTGCGCTTCAACCGCAATGGTTTTCGCGCCGATGTCGAGGTCGGTGATGCGGTCAATCAGCTGGAAAAATTCAAGATTCATGATGGGGCGATTACGCGCCCTTGGCCGCGACCAATTCGTCGATCTGGGCGGCGAGATTTTTCATGACGAAATACTGCTCGGTGGTCGCCTTGCCGTCGTTGACTTCCTGAGTCCATTTTTCAAGCGGCAATTTGATCCCGAATTCCTTGTCGATCGCAAACGCGATGTCGAGGAAGTCCAGGCTATCAATCCCCAAATCGTCGATGGCATGGCTCTCTGGCGTGATCGTATCGCGCGGGATGTCGCAGGTTTCCGCGATGATCTTGGCGACCTGATCGAATGTGGATGACATCGTTAAGCCTTTGATATATCGAGGGTAAATTTCAGACCGGCAGGGCAGGAGGGGAGCCGCCCCCGGAATGCCCTATTTGCCCGCCGAAGTCGAGGGGGCCCGTATATCGGAGCGACGCTCCGAGTTCAATGGAGGCGGCCCCGGTCTCCCCTCAAAATGCTAAAGATGCGGCGCGGAAATGCGCACACAATCGCGGCGACCCATCAGAACGCAATCCTGGGTCCGGCGCAGATCCGCGATGCTCATGGCGAGCCATATGCCGATGGCCGTCAGCGCGACGGTAAACGCGAAGGCTGCGATATTCGCCAGCATGCGATGGCGAAAATCGTCGGGTTCATCCCGGTCCCGCTCGTAACGCGACAGATCGTTCGGCTCTTGTGGTGTGTCCTTTTGTTGCTGAACTTGCCAGCCCGGATGTCCCCGCTGGCCCGCCGGATGGACCAGCGCGCGCGGCCGGAATTCGAGCACGCGATGCTCGTCCTCTGACGTAATGGGCCGCTGGGTTTTCACTGCTGCCAGCTCCGGGATAACCTCACCTCATTTAGCACGCCGCAACGCGTCTTGCAGAAAATGTTGGCATGACGGCGATACGATCTTCTAGGCCTGCATGGTGTCATGGAACCGGCCATAGTCGATCCTCAGCCGGCCGTCTTCCGACGTACCCAGGATATCCGCATAGCGATGCCCAAAACGAATGTCGGAATGTTCATAGGTCTTTCGGGCGTGGACGGTTTGCGCTGCAACGACATCATATCCGGACACCACCACGGCCAGCGAAACATTGGCTGCGTCGAGATCGTCTGCATTGAGCCCGTAAAGCGGGCTTTGCTCGTCGATGACGTGGTAGAGCGTCCAGCTCAGGGCCAAAGCAGGGTGCTCGCTTCGCTCCAGCGGCAGTTCGTAGAACCGTCGGAACGGCACGCCCTCCAGGCTCACGATATTCTTGAACAGCCACAGCCTCGCGGTGGCGTTGCTGATGACCGCATTGCGCTCGTTGGCGAAGCGAACCATCAGGTTTGGCCTGCCCTCGTTGTTTGAAATCACCGGGTGTTCGGCGAACAGCAGCCGGGCGTTCGGCCGCGAGAACCGGGCAAAGATCAGCCCGGTCATCAGCGACATCGAGAAGATGCCGGTGAACAGCTCCACCGTTGCGATGAAGTGTCCGTAATGGGTGTCGGGATGCATGTCGCCGTAACCGGCGGTCGAAAGCGTCTCGATGCTGAAATACAGATAGTCGATATAGGCGCCGCCGGGCACGTTCGAGATCGGCTGATTTCCGATCCAGTAGAAAAATGCGAAAACCGCGTTGAAGGCGATAAAAACCAGCGCGGCGCCGCCGATAAACGACGGCCATGATGCCGTCAGGCAACGATGGCTGATGTCGGCCCAGAACGTGAGATGAAGGCCCTCGGTGATGATTTCGCGATCGCCGAACCGGACCACCCGCGCCTTCGATGCTCGCTCGTTCATGCTTGTCCCATCTATCCGAATCTCTCGCCGTACCGCGGCAAAGGCATTTGATCGCCTGCGCCATCATGCCATAATCCGGCGTATCCCAGAGCAGTTTTTGCCAAGTCAGACACGGGGTTCAAGTCATGGCGAATACGCGCGAACCGATGGTGCACCCGGTCCCGATCCTCTCCTTGCGCCCGACCCAGATGACCGTCGGAATGAGGGAAGTGAAGGAAAAACGCAAGCGCTGGCGGGAGCACAAGTCGAAGAAGAAGCAGGCGGAGCTGCTCGGTAAACACATGATCCCGGTGGTTCTGGGACCGGACAAGCGCTACTACGTCGTCGATCACCACCATCTGGCGCGGGCGCTTCACGACGAAGGCGTGAAAGACATTCTGGTCACCGTCATCGGTGACCTCGCCATGGTCGATCGTGACGCGTTCTGGGGCGTGCTCGACAACAAGAGGTGGGTCTATCCATACGATTCAAAGGGTGAACGGCAGCACTTCAAGGACATCCCGAAAACGGTGGCGGACCTCAAGGACGATCCGTTCCGCAGCCTCGCCGGCGAATTGCGCCGCGCCGGCGGCTTTGCCAAGGACACGACGCCGTTCAGCGAATTCCTGTGGGCGGATTTCCTGCGCCGCAAAATGTCGCGCAAGACCGTAGAGGCCGATTTCGAGAAGGCGATCGAGAAAGCGCTGGCTCTGGCCAAGAGCAAGGACGCGGTCTATTTGCCCGGCTGGTGCGGACCGGCGTCGGACGACTAAGTAGCGAATGGCAAATAGCAAATGCAAATAGCAAAACTTCATATCTTGGCGAACGCTTCTTCCTTATTCGCCACTCGCCATTCGCAACTCGCCTCACTTCGGCAATCGGCCCATCATGTAGAATTCGTCGTTGGGGCGCATGCCGGTGACATTGGCCATCCGGTTCGACAGCGCGAAGAACGCTGCGATTGCAGCGATATCCCAAACGTCGTCGTCGCTGAAACCGTGGGCGGCGATATCGGTAAAATCCGCTTCCGAAATCTTGTGCGCCTCGGCACTGACTTTCATTGCGAAATCGAGCATGGCCCGTTGACGCGGTGTGATATCCGCCTTGCGGTAATTGACGGCGATCTGGTCAGCGATTTGCGGGTTCTTTGCACGAATCCTCAGGATCGCGCCGTGCGCGATCACGCAATAATGGCACTGGTTGGCGCTGGAGGTCGCAACCACGATCATCTCGCGCTCGGCCTTGGTCAGCCCGCTGTCCCTTTCCATCAGGGCGTCGTGGTAGGCAAAGAACGCGCGAAACTCGTCGGGGCGATAGGCCAGCGTCAGGAAGACGTTGGGAACGAAGCCTGACTTTTCCTGCACGGCCAGGAGGCGGGTGCGGATATCTTCCGGCAGTTGGTCGATGGACGGGGTGGGAAAGCGCTTTTTGATCGGCTGTGTCATGAAGTGGATTCCGGCTCAGGCCCGCGTGATGCGGCTGGCAGCGACCTTAGTCGATGGCGGCATTCCCGCAAAGCGCACTTAAGACAAGTGCGCGCGGTCTTGTCAGCGCAGCGGCTTTTTCAGCAGGGAAAAGCGGTCGGGATCGAGCCCCATCGACGGCTGCAGCATCGGCGCATCTATCGTGCGTGCCGCGGGACGTTCGTTGATGGCGGGATCGTTGGGAACGTCGCGATGTGAGGTGGCGCCGCGCCAGCGCTCGAGTACGGCGTCGACGAAGTGCATATCGTGGCCGGCCGCGACCGACGGCACGGTCGCGATGGTGGCTTCGCTGCGGGGCAACTGATGGACCGGCACTTCCTTGAAGCGCAGCCGGGTCGGCAGCGCGACGCCTTCGCCGAACGCGAGCACTTCGCGGGTGCCGAGCGAAGGGACGAACGACAGCAGGTTTGCCGCGGCGTCCGAGACCGCCGAACGCAAAAGCGACTGGTCGCGTTCGTTGGCAAGGCGCATCGCAAACAGCGTGTTGCACTGGGAGATGATGGTGGCGTCGAGTTCGGCCGGACGCTGGGTGACGAGGCCGAGATAGACGCCGTACTTACGGCCTTCCTTGGCGATGCGTGACACGGCCTTGCGGGTCGGCCCGAAGCCGATGTTGCGGTCGGCGGAGGCATAGCGATGGGCCTCTTCGCAGACGAACAGCAGCGGCGAAACGCCGTCGCTCCACAGCCCGAAGTCGAAGGCCATGCGGCACAGCACCGACACTACGGAATCGACGACTTCGGCGGGGAAACCGGCCAGCTGCATGATGGTCATCGGCCGGCCGTTGGCGGGAAGCCGGAACAGATGGCTGATGACTTCCGCCATGGTGTCGCCGCCGACATTGGCGTTGTCGAACATAAAGGCGTAGCGCGGATCGTTGCGCACGGCCTCGATGCGCGAAATCAGCTTGTGATAGATGATCCGCGACGAGCGGTTCTCGAGCTTGCCCATGCGTTCGTCGATAAACGAAATCAGGTCGACCAGGCGATAGGGCACCGGCGTATCGACGGTGTAGCCGACCGCTTTGGGATCGATGCGCTTTAGCCCGACGCGATCGGCGTTCTGGTATTGCGTATAGATTCCCTTCGCCATCGGAATGAGTTCGGCGAGAATGTCGAGTTCTTCGGGGACGCCGGGCCTGCCACCGAACAGCACGTCGACGATCTCTTCGAAATTGAACAGCCAGAACGGCAGCTTCAGATTGCGCGGATTGAGAACCAGCGAGCGGTTGCCGAAACAACGGCCGTATTCGTTGTGCACGTCGAGCAGGAAAATCCGCAAATTCGGCCGCGACTTGAGGATTTCGTTGAGCAGCAGCGACACGCCGCTCGATTTGCCGACGCCCGTCGAGCCGAGCACCGCGAAGTGCTTGCTGAGCATCTCCTCAACGTCGACATAGGCGATGACGGATTGGTCCTGCTGCAGGGTACCGACGTTGATCTGGTCCGATCCGCTCGGAGCATAAACCGTTCGAAGCTCCTGATTGGTGATCAGGTCGACGGCGTCACCGATCGTCGGATAATTGGTAACGCCGCGCTGAAACTTGGGGGTCTGGGCTATGCCGAGGATTTCACCGAGCAAATCGACCGAGGCGCTGGCGATGTAGACGTCGGAGCTCGGCAGATCCTCGCAGGATACCTCGGTAATCATGGCGACGATGGTCGAGTTTGCGCAGCGGATGCTGACGAACCGGCCGACGGTCGCCCGCACTTCCGAGACGGCCATCTTGCTCACGGCCAAAAGTCCCACGCGGGCGAGGGAACCACGCACCGAAATCACACGTCCGAAAGATGTCACCGTAGTTGAATCCACCTGTTATGAATTTGCGTCGGAATGCCGTACATCAACGGCACTATGCAGGCAGTCGTTGGACAAACGGTTAAGCCGATGGAACAGCAGTTTCCTTAAATCTGCGGCATCTTGGCAGGGCTTGTGTTTCGCGGGTCCTCCAGGGCGACCCTGGTCGCCGGATTTATGCGTAAAACCGATGTTTTCGGCGCTCACCATCGGCGCCATGCCGCGGCCCGTTTAACGTTTGGTTTACCACCGGCGCAGCAGGGCGGTCGGAGGCGGGGAGCTTGCCGCCGATCCCAGGTTCGATTTTCGCGGGGCAGCTTTCGAATTGTTTCCGGATGGTGTCCGTTCTCAAACGAAGATGGCGGACTGCCTGCGATTGACCAAGAGGCCGCCGCGGCTTTTTGAAGTTTGAGGGTGAGCGTTCGAAAACTGCTTTCGCCGGCCGGCCAGTTCATGCTGCCGATATCTTCGCGGTCGATATGAGTGCGGAGGGCAACCAGGCATCGATCGCATGGTAGCGGTATGAGATCGGCCGCCATCGCGCGTGACTTGCCGCGTGACTTGGCAAGTGACTTGGCGCGTGACTTGGATTGTCCGTTTACAGGTTCGAATCTTGGGCTTATCAGGCACACGCAAGCCTTTAGGAGACCAAGCGATGACTGATGCCGACAGCGTCGATCCTGTTGCCAAGGGCTCCGACATGGCCAATCCCGCTTTTCTCGCCGCGAGCATGCTGGAAGAGCGGGCGCCGGACATCGTCGAAGCCATCAACGACATGCCGTTGGAGCTTGCGACCGCGGTTCTGCTTCGCCTCCCTGCCGACCGCGCGATTGAGGTGCTGGATCAGCCCGGACTTGAGCACGAACCCGAAATGATCGAGCTGATGCCCCGGGACGTCGCCGCCACCCTGCTGGCCGGCGTGTCCGCCGACCGCGTCGCCGACATTTTTCACCAGGTCAAAGAACCGCATTGCACGGAACTGCTCGATCTTTTGGACCCCGACACCAGGGTCAACATCCGCCGCTTGCTGCAATATCCCAAGGACACCGCAGGCTCCATCATGACGACGGAGTTCGCCAGCGTGCCGTCGACCTACACGGTCCAGCAGACCCTCGACTATATCCGTCACGTGGAAAGCAGCCGGGAGACCGTCTACGCGATCTACGTGCTGGATCCGCTCAGCAAGAAGCTGGTCAAGACCATCACCCTGCGCCGGCTCATCACCGGAGATCCGCAGGCGCCGGTGCTCTCGGTGGCCCGCCCGGGCCGCCTGATCACCGTCACGCCGCTGATGGACCGCGAGGATGTCGCGCGCCTGATCTCGAAATACGACCTGCTGGCGGTGCCGGTCGTCGACCATGGCCGCGTCATCGGGATCGTCACGGTCGACGACGTCATCGACGCCATCGTGCAGGAAACCACCGAGGACGTGCAGAAGTTCGGCGGCATGGCCGCGATCAACGAACCCTATATGGAAATCGGCTTCTGGCAGATGATGAAGAAGCGCGGCGGCTGGTTGTGCGCGCTGTTCCTGTCTGAAATGCTGACGGCTTCGGCGATGCAGGGTTACGAGGGCGAGCTTGAGAAGGCGATCGTGCTGACGCTGTTCATTCCGCTGATCATGAGTTCGGGAGGCAATTCCGGATCGCAGGCTACGTCGCTTTTGATACGCTCATTGGCCTTGCATGAACTCGATCTCGGGGACTGGTGGCGCGTGGCGCTGCGGGAAATTCCCAACGGACTGGCTCTGGGCGCAATGCTGGGCGTGGTCGGTATCGTCCGCATTTCGCTCTGGCAGTGGCTCGGTCTCTACGATTATGGCGAGCATTGGGTGCTGATCGCGCTGACGGTCGGCGCCGCCCTGGTCGGCATCGTCATGTTCGGCTCGCTGACGGGGTCGATGCTTCCGTTCATCCTGCAACGGATCGGCTTCGACCCGGCCAGCGCTTCGGCGCCGTTTGTGGCAACCCTGGTCGATGTCACCGGCCTGGTGATCTACTTCAGCGTTGCGTCGCTGATCCTGCGGGGAACTCTGTTGTAGACGTCGTCTGCTGCGATTGACACCAGCATCCATTCGGTCTCAAAAAATTGGCAACGCAAAGGGAGTGCCATGGCAAAAACAGGTTTGGTGGTCTCGGCCCATCCGGGAGACTTCGTCTGGCGCGCCGGCGGGGCGATCGCGCTGCACGCCAAAAAGGGGTATCGCGTCAAGATCGTGTGCCTGGCATTCGGCGAGCGTGGGGAATCCCAGTTCGCCTGGAAGCAGCCGGGTATGACGCTTGAAAAGGTCAAGGCCGGCCGCAAGGACGAGGCCGAGCGTGCGGCGGCAGCCCTTGGCGCCGAGATCGAATTCTTCGATGCCGGCGATTATCCGTTGCACCTTACGTCCGCGCATATGGAACGGCTGATCGACATCTACCGCGAGCTCAACCCGAGCTTTGTGCTGACGCATTCACTGGAAGATCCCTACAACGTCGATCATCCGGCCGCCGCGGCCTATGCGCAGGAGGCGCGGATCGTGGCGCAGGCGATGGGTCACAAGCCGCAGGCGGATTACAGCTACTCGGCGCCGCCGGTGTTCCTGTTCGAGCCGCATCAGCCGGAAATGTGCAATTTCAAGCCGCAGGTCATCCTCAATATCGACGAGGTCTGGGATCTCAAGCGCAAGACCTTCGAGATTCTCGCCGCCCAAAAGCATCTCTGGGCTTATTACGAGCGGGTGGCCTTGCAGCGGGGCATGCAGGGCGGCCGCAACTCGGGCAAGGCCATGACCTATGGCGAGGCCTATCAGCGGCTATTCCCGATGGCGATGGAGGAACTGGTGCCGCCGATTTGAAGTTCCTACAGTGGGTGCCGCGAGTTCGAGTAGGAACTTCAAATCGAAAAGCGGCACCAGAAAATCATGTTTGCCAGTGCCCCTTATTTTTCCGAAGTTCGTGCAAAAGGGCGCTGCGAGGGTTCACGAACTTCGGAAAAGGGGCACTAGTCATGAAGACGGTCGTTGTCCGCAACATCAAACGGGCTGATGCAGCGCTGGTCAAAAGGCTCGGCGCGCTCGGCGCCTCGACGGTGCACGAAGCTTACGGCCGCGCCGGGCTGATGAAGCCCTATCTGCGCCCGGCTTGGCCCGGTGGCGAAGCGGCGGGAACCGCGGTCACCGTGCTGGCGCATCCCGGCGACAACTGGATGATCCATGTCGCGGTCGAACAGTGCCAGCCGGGCGACATTCTGGTGGTCGGCTGCAGCGCCGATAATACCGACGGGATGTTCGGCGATCTCTTGGCGACCTCGCTGATGGCACGCGGCGTCAAGGGCCTCGTCATCGACGCCGGCTGCCGCGATGTGAAGTCGCTGCGCGAGATGGGGTTTCCGGTATGGTCGAAGGCGATTTCGGCCAAGGGCACGGTGAAGGCGACGCTCGGCGCCGTCAACGTTCCCGTGGTCTGCGCCGGCATCAATGTCGAGCCGGGCGATGCTGTCGTTGCCGATGACGATGGCGTGGTGGTGATCCGGAAAAAGGACGCCGCCGAGGTCGCGGCCAAGGCGGAGAAGCGCCATGCCGACGAAGAGGGCAAGCGCAAGCAGCTCGCCGCCGGCAAGCTCGGACTCGACATGTACAACATGCGCGAACCGCTGGCGAAGGCCGGCCTCGTCTATATCGACGAACCGCCGTCCGATTGAGATGACGATGCGTCTGCGCACATTGCTTGGCGACCATCCCTGCACGGCGGCGCTGAAGAATGGGTCGGTCAAGTCCGATTCCGTGACGCTCGATTTCACGGAATATTCGCCCACCAATAAAGGCTTCAAGCCGATGGTGCGCGACGCGGCCTTCGACGTCTCGGAGATGGCGATCGTCACTTACCTGATGGCCAGGAGCTTCGGCAAGCCGATGGTGCTGTTGCCGAGCGTGGTGGTGGCGCGGTTTCAGCACGCTTACGCCGTCTATCGCGCTGAACTCGGCGATCTGAAGCCACGCGATCTCGAGGGCAAGCGGGTCGGCATTCGTTCTTTCACCACCACGACCGGCGCCTGGCTGCGCGGCATTCTCGCCAACGATTACGGCGTCGATCTCGATTCGATCCAGTGGGTGACGTTCGAGGACGCCCATGTCGCCGAATTCCAGGACAACACGCTGCGGGCGCCGCAGGGCAAGCAGATCATCCAGATGCTGCTCGATGGCGAACTCGATGCGGTGCTTGGAGAGAAGGTGGAACGCGAAGGCGTCAAGCCGCTGTTTCCGGACGCCGCAGGGGAGGAGAAATCGTGGTTCGCCAAACATGGGGCGGTGCCGATCAACCACATGGTTGTGGTCAGCGCGGCGCTGTCCCGGACGGAACCGGACGCGGTGCGGGAAGTTTTCCGCCTGCTGCAGGCAAGTGCTGCTGTCACGCCTGCCGATGCCCGGCCCGCGCGGCCGCGATTTAGCGCCGAGGAAATGAGCCGCTCCCTGGCATTGATCAGCGAATATACCGCGCAACAGCGGCTTATTCCGCGCGCCTTCGAGGTGGATGAGTTGTTCGACGACCTGACGCGAACGCTGCGATAGACTGTAATCGTAGGGTGGGCAGAGCGCAGCGTGCCCATCTGAGTTTCATGCGCGCATCGTGGTGGGCACGGCGCAGAAGCGCCTTTGCCCACCCTACAGAGTTCTGGAAGGACACGCAAATGAAGCCGGAGCCGATCTTCGATCTCGCCCATCTCGGCCACATGGAACTGCTGACGCCGAAGCCGGACGAAAGCCTGAAGTTCTTTGTCGACGTGATGGGCATGACCATCAGCGGCCGCAAGGGAGATTCGGTCTACCTGCGCGGCTGGGACGATTACGAGCGCTATTCGCTCAAGCTGACGGCGTCGAAGACCTCGGGAATGGAGCACATGGCGCTGCGGGCGCGAAGCCAGCAGGCGCTGGAGCGCCGCGTCGCCGCGCTGAAAGGTTCCGCGTTCGAGATCGGTTGGACCGATGGCGACATGGGGCAGGGCCCGGCATTCCGTTGCCGCGATCCCGACGGCCATATCGTCGAGCTCTATTACGAGACCGAATGGTATCAGGCGCCGCCCGAACTCAGGCCCGCGCTGAAAAACCAGGCGCAGCGTTACCCCGCGCGCGGCATCAATGTGCGCCGGCTCGATCATCTCAATTGTCTTGCGGTCGACATCAAGGCCAATCGTATCTTTTTCGAGAAATATCTCGGCTGCCGCCTGACCGAGCAGATCGTGCTCGACGACGGCACTGAAGCTGCGATGTGGATGACGATGTCGAACAAGAGCTACGACTTCGCTTATTCGCACGATCGCTCCAATACGCCGGGCCGCTTCCATCACGTCACCTACGCGCTCGACAGCCGCGAGGACGTGTTGCGCGCCGCCGATATTTTTCTGGAGAACGGCGTCTACATCGAAACGGGTCCGCACAAGCACGCGATCCAGCAGACCTTCTTCCTCTATGTCTACGAGCCCGGCGGCAACCGCGTCGAAGTCGCCAATGCCGGCGCCCGACTCATTCTCGCGCCGGACTGGAAACCGATCGTCTGGACCGAAGAGGAACGCAGGAAAGGCCAGGCGTGGGGGCTGAAGACCATCGAATCCTTTCACACCCACGGCACGCCTCCGCTCGCGATGGATTGAATGACGACAATTGTCCCCACCGGCGGCGTGAAGTTTCGGAAGGTTTGCTCATGAGGCTGAATGCCCGGAAACGGCTCACGACGATGCGCGCGGCGCGTAACCTCGCCGCGGCGCTGGCCACAACGTTCGTGCTGGCGTTGTCGAACTCCGGCGGCGCTGTCGCCGCCGAGCCGGTCTATTCCTTCGATGCAACGCCCGGCAAGCTGCCGAAAGCGGTTATTCCGCTCCATTACGCGATCGAGCTGACGCCCGACCTCGAACACCTCACGCTTGCCGGTGTCGAGGTCGTCGACGTCGAGGTTCGTGAACCTACCGCACGGCTCGTCCTCAATGCGGTGGATATGACGCTCAGTGCCGCCACCATCGATGGCGACGCACTGCAAGCCGACATTGCGCTCGATGCCGCCACCGAGACCGCGACGCTCAGTTTGGCGCAACCGCTCGCGGCGGGCGCACATCGGCTGCGCATCGCCTTCGCGGCCAAGATAAACAGTTTTGCCCGCGGGCTCTTTTTTGTCGATTACCCCACCGGCAACGGCACGAAGCGGATGCTGTCGAGCCAGCTCGAGCCGTCCGACGCGCGGCGGATCTTTCCGTGCTGGGACGAACCCGCTTTCAAGGCGACGTTTGCCCTGACCGTCACGGTGCCGAACAATTTCCTGGCCGTAAGCAACATGCCGGTCGCGCATGAAGAGCCGGCGGCAGCGAACCTGAAGCAAGTCGTGTTCGCGCCGACGCCGAAAATGTCGAGCTACCTGTTCGTGCTCTCGGCCGGCGAGCTTGAGCGGTTGACGGCGCAGGCCGGTGACACCACGGTCGGCGTGGTCACGACCGCCGGCAAGCGCGAGCAGGGGCGCTTTGCGCTGGAGAACGCGGTCAAGCTGCTGGGCTATTACAACGATTATTTCGGCATAAAATATCCGCTGCCCAAGCTCGATCTGATCGCGGTGCCCGGCGGGTTCGGCGGCGCGATGGAGAACTGGGGCGGCATCACCTTTTTCGAGAGCCGGCTGCTGTTCGACCCCGCCACCAACGCCGAGACCGCGCGGCGCGACATCTTCAGCGTGCTGGCGCACGAGATGGCGCATCAATGGTTCGGCGATCTCGTCACCATGGGCTGGTGGGACAACCTCTGGCTCAACGAGGGCTTTGCGAGCTGGATGCAGGTCAAGGCCGCCGAGCATTTCTATCCGCAATGGCAGACCTGGCTCAACAACAACGGCGCCAAGCAGTACGCCATGGCGCTGGACGCCCGGCGCACCTCGCATCCGATCCAGCAGCCGGTCGCCGACCAGAGTGAGGCGCTGGTCGCCTTCGACGGCATCACCTACAACAAGGGCCAGGCGCTGATCCGCATGCTGGAAAGCTATCTCGGCGATCACGCGTTTGCTGAAGGCATCCGCAAATACATGGCGGCGCACGCCTATGGCAACACCACCACCGCCGATCTGTGGCAGGCGCTGGAAAGTGCGGCCGGCAAACCGGTGACCGGCATTGCCGCGTCCTTTACCGAGCAGGACGGCGTGCCGCTGGTGGTGGCCGAAACCGGCTGCAGCGGCGGCAAGCAGCACATGACGCTGCGGCAGGACCGGTTTGTGATCGCGCCGTCGCAATCTCAGACGGTCTGGCCGCATCATAGCTGGCAAATTCCGGTTGCCGTCGGACCGGTGCGCACGACGGAGCCGACAAATATCCTGCTGTCGGAAAGCGCCGCCGAAATCGCCGCTGAAACCTGCGGCGAGGCCATCAAAGTCAATCTTGGCGACGTCGGTTACTACCGGGTCGAATATGGCCCCCAAAGCCTGGCATCCCTGGTGAAGTCGCTGCCACAGATGACCGCGGCCGACCGGGTCGATTTCCTCAGCGATAGCTGGGCGCTGGTGCAGGCCGGCCGGGCCGGGCCGCCGTCCTATCTTGCGCTGATCGATCGGGTCCGCAGCGACGATCATCGCGCGGTGTGGGACCAGGTGATCGGCACTTTGACCAGGCTGGTTCGTCTCGCGCATGGCCGTCCCGAGCGCGATGGCTTGCAAAATTATGCGCGCGCAAAGTTGCGGCCGGTGTTCGACCGGCTCGGCTGGGACGCCAGGAATGCCGGCGTCGAGAGTGCCGATGACAAGGGCAGCGATAACGACGCCGCCTTGCTGCGTTCGAGCCTGATCGGGGCGCTTGGCGAGTTCGGCGATGCCGACATTCTCGCCGAGGCCAAGCGGCGGTTCGCAGGCTTCCAGCGCAATCCGCAATCGCTGCCGAGCGCGCTGCGCGATCCCGTCATCCGTCTCGCCGGCATCAGTGCCGATCGCGCCACTTACGATGCGCTGCTGGCGCTGGCGCGCAAAACCACCGTTACGAGCGAGCGCGTGCGCTATTATTTCGCCGCCGCCAGCGCGCGCGATCCCGATCTCGCCCGCGCCACGCTGCAACTGACCCTGACCGATGAGCTGCCGAAAACCATCGTCGACCGCGTGATCGAGACGGTGGCATCGATCGGCGAGCAGCCCGATCTGGCCTGGGACTTTGTGCAGGCGAATTTCGACGCGCTCGCGGCCAAGCAGGGACCGTCGTTCCGCGACTTCTTCGTCGCCGACTTCATGACCGTTTTCAGCGACGATGCCCATGCCGCCGAGCTTGCACACTTTGCGCCCGCGCAGGCGACCTCCGGCGGCCGCCTCACGACCGCGCGCGCGCTGGAAACAATTGCGATCTCGGCCGATCTCAAGACCCGCGCGCTGCCGGCAGTCGACGCGTGGATTAGGGGCAGGGGGCGTTGAGGCAGCTGCTGTAGAGGGCGGCGATGGTTCTCGATTCGAATTTCAGCGTCGCTCTCAACCGTCGTCCCTGCGAAAGCAGGGACCCATACGCCGTGTCGTTTGTTGTGAGCGACGCTGTTCAACGACTTTCGCGAGACCACTAGCGCCTGTGGTTATGGGTCCCTGCTTTCGCAGGGACGACGCATCATCCGTCGATTCGAATCTCACGAGCACAACTCCACAATCTCGCCGCACACGTGCGCGAAGTTTTGCCAGAAATCTCCTTACCCTCGATCAGAGGGCGCAGGGAATGCCGGGCGCCCAATGCGCCCGCAGCCTGGCAGGGCAGAAAAAACAAGCCATGCCAGTAACAGTCACCACGGTCACACCGGAAAACCCGGCATTCCCCGCGCAATGGTTTTACGGTTTCCTTCGTGCTCTCCCCGGTGACCGGGCTTTCTTGCCACCGTCGCTCAAGCGGGATAATTCCCGCGAAAACTTGACACCAGCGTCGGGGTGTCAGGACCACACGACTTCGCCGTCCGCGCTGGCGCCACTCGTCTTTGGCACCGCGCGCGTCCACCGCATCCCGCCCCGCGTTGATGACGTTGCGCAACGCCCCTCTGTGGGACGGGATGCCTGAAGGTATAGATTTGATTTGGGGAAGCTGTCAAGCACAATTCTGTAATTCAGAAATGTGTCGAGATGGCCGTTATTGCCGGATGGTTGCCATTTTGAATCGGGTACGGCGTAACCGCGACCGGCACGGTCGGGCAGGCATTAAAACGGCTTGTCAAGCCATCGAAATAACGCAGAACCCTAATAGATAGTGACCGCGCCCGCTGGCGCGTCGCTCGTCCTCGCCTTCTTCCTGCCGAATGAATGTCATGACCGAACAAACCCTGGCCGCTCCGGTCGATGAACGGCAGGAAATATCCGGCGGCTTTTCGCGCTATCAGACGATCCTCGTTGCGCTGCTGGCACTGGTTCAGTTCACGATCATCATCGACTTCATGATCATGTCGCCGCTTGGCGCCATCATCATGCCGGCGCTGGATATTTCGGCCGCGCAGTTCGGGGTAGCGGTATCCGCCTACGCGTTCAGTGCGGGAATCTCCGGCATCCTGGCGGCCGGCTTTGCCGACCGGTTCGATCGCAAGCGGCTGCTTTTGTTCTTTTATGTCGGCTTTACCTGTGGAACAGCGCTGTGCGCGTTCGCTCCGAGCTATCATCTGCTGCTGCTGGGCCGAATTGTCACCGGCCTGTTCGGCGGTGTGATCGGCTCTGTCGTCCTCGCCATCGTCACCGACCTGTTTGCGTTGCAATTGCGCGGCCGCGTGATGGGCTTCGTGCAAACGGCCTTCGCCGCGAGCCAGGTGCTTGGCATCCCGGCCGGCCTTTTTCTTTCCAACCACTGGAATTGGCATGTCGCGTTCGGCGCGTTGGTCGGCCTGTCGATCGCCGGCATGGCCGCCGTGCTGTTCTTGATGAAGCCGGTGAACGGCCATCTCTTGTTGAAGCAGGACAAGAATGCCTTCCGGCACCTGATCGCAACGGTGGTACAGCCACGCTACTGGATGGCATTCGCGGTGACGACGCTGCTGGCGACCGGCGGTTACATGCTGATGCCGTTTGGCAGCGCCTACACCGTGCACAATCTCGGGATCGATATCGTTCATCTGCCGACGATCTATCTCGTCTCCGGGCTGTTCAGCATTTTCATCGGACCGCTGGTGGGACGGGCGAGCGATGCTTTTGGCAAATATCCCACCTTTGCGTTCGGCAGCGCCGTGTCCATCGTCATGGTGCTGATCTACACGCATCTCGGTCAGGTCAGCCTGATGGTGGCGATCCTGGTCAACGTCCTGATGTTCGTCGGGATCTTTTCGCGCATGATTCCGTCGCAAGCGCTGATTTCCGCAATTCCGGAGCCCGCGCAACGCGGCTCCTTCAGTGCGGTCAGTGCCTCCCTGCAACAACTCTCCGGCGGCCTCGGCTCCGTGCTCGCCGCAGCCCTGATCGCGCAAAATGCCGACGGTTCGCTCCGGCATTTCGACCGGCTGGGATACGTCGTGGTTACGACCGCCGTGATTTCCCTGATCGTGATGTATTTTGTGCAGAAGCCGATCGCGGCCGCGGCCGGCAAACGCGTCGTTTAAGGCGTCGGGTCCACAGGCAGCGGCACCGTCGCTATCGTCGGCGGGCGAAGACAGCGCCTAACAGAAATGCCGCCAGGAGCGAACCCAGGGGCGCTTCGCGCACAATGTTGCTCAGGATGCTCAATGGCATGCCCGGCTTTCGTCCGGCATCTATGGCATCTCCAATCCGGTGAGCCGTTCCTTTCACCGCGTCGGCGACGTCTGCGATGGCGGATTTCGGTTCCGGGACAGGATCCAGACCGTCATAAACGAAGGGGGGCATCGGGCTCTCATCGGTCATGACGGACTTCCTTTCAAATTGCCTGGTTCAATAAGCAAATAAGCCGCGCCAATCCGATGACTGACGCGGCTTGTTTGTTGGCCGGCACCTTTGGCTATCCGCGCGAGCGCTCGTTTTGAACAGCGGGCAGTTGGCCTTTGGCTATCCGCGACATGCGCCGTTTGTTAACGGCGGGTGACGGCCACTGTAACGGAAATTCCGGAACGTGGGATTTGTTCCTGTCGCGAATTGATGTTGTGGCCAGGGACTTCCAGCGCCACCGTTGCTCGCATTCTCACGCGCCGGAACATTTTGCCGGGATGGCGAGTTTGCTTTCGGGAGACGCTCAAATGCCGGGTAAAAGTATCCATCCCCATTGGATTCCGGCGACGATCGCTTTGGCGGTTGCCGTGACGGGCCTGTCATTGCTGCTGCTCGTCGATCACGGCCCATGGAGCCAGCTCAAGGTCCACACCGGCAAGATGGTTTATTACAGCACCACCACAGAAGCGGCGAAGGCAGCAGGCGCGGTCGTTTCGCCAACCATGCGCAAGTCTGCTATCGAACCGGTCGCACCGGGACCAAAGCCGGTCCAACCCGGCATTCCCGAGGACGGGAAGAGCTAACGCAGGCCGCAGCATTGCGCAGCAGGTAGCCACGTCAGGAACGCGAGTCCGACGCCGCGGCTTCAAGTAGTGAAGATTTCCAGAAACCGCTTTGTCTCTGTTTATTCGCAATTATTACAGTTACTTACATAATATGTTGCGTGCATGTCGCACGAACGGTGAGTTTTGCTCAGGCGTGGACTTTTTCTCCAGCCGAGAGGCTACGCGAAGGGTGAGCGCACCGAGCACCGACTAGGTCGCCAAAAAATATCGCGTGGCTTTGAGTTTTTGCTCTCGGCGCGCGCCTATTTGTAACAGAGGATATTGACCGTCGTTAACCCGCAAGCAGTACCACCAAAATACTGAAAGCGGGCGTACACAGAGTACTTCGTGGCATGGCTCCTGTTGGCCGCGCAATAGCTCGGACCTGATGCATTCCAAGGTTCACATGCGATGACGTCGGGTCGTCTAATAACGGCGACTGGCAAAGAAGGCGAGTGGCAGGTTACCCTCACATTTGTCAGCCCACACTGGGGATGCCCATCATTTCCTCGGCCCGTGACTTTGATATCATACGGGACAACTAGGGTGCCCTGAGGCGTTTGAATGTCACACAACTGACGCGCGATGGCGTTGCCATCTGCGCCGCAAAGATAACGAGCGCCATCGTATTTGGAGTTCAGTCGATCACAATACCCATCTTTTTCGTCAATCCCGTAAATGCAAGCGTTGAATACTTGATCCACCGCGTTAGCGCTCATTGGGAGCGCGTAGGCCAACAGGCCAACTAACAAAGCTGCAACACGCATCTTGCCCCCCTTCGATAACCCCACTGATTTCTTATGCGTAGGAAAGCGTCTGATAAAAGCGCCGCTATGTTCACACCTCATCACAAGCGAAAACCGAGATTCAATCATAAATCCCGCCAAAAGAGCAGGCAAACGAAGTGCAAAGGGAGAAGTGCCACAGATATTACTACTTGCGACCGTCGAAACCGAATTGAGCAAATGGTTGTTCGAGTTCGGTTCCCAATCGTGTGGGTTCATTGATCGCGTAGGCAATACAAAAGCTAGCGCGGCATTGGCCTCGTGATGTGAGGTCGAGCCAATAGGCTCGCGAAGTGATCAGAACTGCTGCGCCTAAAAAGAAGGAAAACAGCCAACGTCGGTTGGCCGAACCGACACGTTGAAATCAACAAGCACGTCATTTGAGATAGACATCTAAAGATTTTAAGTGTGAGGATAACACAACTAAAAGGAGACTAACCACAGCTGGCTTTGTCTTACAACTTGGCGCGGTTTGGATTTGGGTCTAAGACGACGCGCAGGAAAAAGGCCTGTTTCCGGCGTCCTTAGTCCCGACGAACCAATCCGATGACCAGCACAAACCGCCGTAGCCGCTCTTGATTAAAATAAGCACCGAGCCCAGTGCGGGGTGGCTACTTTGACGCAGATGATTTGCGCGATCTCTGAGGTCGTTAGTTCGCTTTCTATCTTTTCGAACGCCACCTTTTTGAGGCGCGGAAATGAACAAGTACTTGAATGCGTTGGGTTGTAGGTCGAATGGCTGGGGAACTAGGATTCGAACCTAGACAAACAGAGTCAGAGTTTGTTGTGCTACCGTTACACCATTCCCCAATAAATCCAACAGCTTAGAGCGCTATCATGAAGTCGCTTGCGACCGCATTGGCAAAACCCCGGTCGTTGCGCCGTTCTAGCCGCTCGGTCCCGGCCTTGGCAAGCGCGCGGGGATGGGCTTCCTGAAGATCGCCGCGAAAAGCCGTGGCACCTTCCGGGCGCGGGTTGCGCTCCCGACAGGCGGACATCCAGCACATGAGCGTCTATTTCGAAGAGCTGGATTTTCGCCCGACGCCGATGGGCGTGCTGAGCCTGCGCCGCCGCAGGTCGCTCACGTCGGGGCTCGACGTCTACGAGATCAAGCTCGGCGACGAATTCCTGATGTCGAGCGCGTTCACCACCGCCGAGATCGAGTTGGCGCGGCTGGGATTGGCGGCGCTGACACGAACCGGTCTCGATGTCGTCGTCGGCGGCCTCGGGCTCGGTTACACCGCGCGAGCGGTGCTGGAAAATCCTGGCGTGCGATCGCTCTTCGTGGTCGACGCGCTCGCCGAGGTGATCGAGTGGCACCAGCAGGGCTTGCTGCCGCTCGGCAAGCAACTGACCGGCGATCGGCGTTGCCGCTTTGTCAACGGCGATTTCTTTGCGATGTCGCATTCGGCTGAGGGCTTCGATCCGGAGACACCAGGCCGTTGCTTCGATGCGGTGCTGGTCGATATCGACCACTCGCCGAAAAACCTGCTGCATCCGCGCCACGCCGCGCTCTACGAGCCGGCGGGGATTGTCAGTCTCGCCGCGCATCTCAAGCGCGGCGGTGTCTTTGCGCTGTGGTCGAACGACCCGCCGGATGAGGCGTTCACTGCCGTGCTCGCCGGTGTCTTCGCGACCGCGATGGCGCACGTCGTCACCTTCGACGACGCCTACGGCGAGCGCGGCGCCAGCAACACCGTCTATGTCGGGGTCAAGGCCGATCTGCCTATCCCTCAGGCAAATCCCGAAGCTGCACCATCGACCAATTGATGGGGCCGCCACGGCGCGCGCCTGCAGGCCCGCAACTTGCCCCTGCCAAAGCGGCATGCAATGCTGACAGGGCCAAAATAAAGGGGGGCGGCTGAAGGCAACGCTCAGCGCATCCCGGCTTTAAAGCCTGGCATCGGGTGGCATCGTTCGGAGAGTTTTAACATGAGATTCAAGCATATCATCGGGCTGCTCGGGGTCGCCGCGATTTCCGCTGTGCTGGCGGGCCATGCTTCGGCGCAGCAGACCATCAAGATCGGCGCGATATTTCCGCTGAGCGGCAACGCCGCCAGCGCCGGCGTCCATGCCAAGGCCGCGCTCGAGACCGCTGTCGATATCATCAACAACGCGCATCCCGAGCTCGGTAGCTTCCCGCTGGCCAAGGACGCCGGCCTTCCCGGCCTCGGCGGCGCCAAGGTCGAGGTGGTTTACGCCGACAACCAGGGCAGTCCCGCCACCGGCCAGAACCAGGCGCTGCGCCTGATCACCGAAGAGAAAGTGGTGGCGCTGACCGGTGCCTATCAGTCCGGCATCACGCTCACCGCGAGCGCGATCGCGGAAAAATATGGAATTCCCTTTGTCAACGGCGAGTCGGTGGCCGCCAACCTCACCGAACGCGGCTTCAAATGGTTCTTCCGCGTCACGCCGGTCGCCTCCGACTTCGCCAAGATCTACTACGATTTCCTCAAGGACATGAAGGCCGCCGGCGCCAAGACCGACAATGTCGCGCTGGTCCATGACAATACCGAGTACGGCACCTCGGTCGCCAGCGTCATCACCAGCGTGTTCAAGGACAACGGCCAGAGTATCGCGCTCGATATCCCCTACGCCGTCAACGCCACCGACGTGCAGAGCCAGGTGCTGCAGCTCAAGGAGAAGAAGCCCGACGTCGTGATCATGATCGCCTACACGTCGGACGCCATCCTCTATGCCAAGACGATGCAGTCGCTCGACTACAAGCCGCCGATGATGCTTGCCGACGACGCCGGATATTCCGATCCGTCCTTCATCAAGGCGGTCGGCAAGATTTCGCAAGGCGTCTTCAACCGTTCGTCCTGGAGCGTCGGACCCAAGGGCTCGCCGACCGCTTTGATCGCCGACATGTACAAACAGAAGAGCGGCGACGAGATGGACGACACCGCCGCGCGCCAGATGCAGGGCTTCCTGGTTCTGTGCGAGGCGATCAACCGCGCCGGCTCGACCGATCCGGCCAAGATCCAGGCGGCGCTGAAGGCCACTGACTTGAAGCCGGATCAGCTGATGATCGGTTACAAGGGCGTCAAGTTCGACGACAAGGGCCAGAACGTGCTGGCCGCCGGCGTCATCATCCAGTTGCAGGACGGCGAAAACTACGTCGCGGTCTGGCCCAAGGGCAACGCCGAGAAGGCGCCGGTGACGCCCTACAAGGGCTGGTGATATCTGACGGAAAATGAGGGCGGGGCATGGTCCCGCCTTCATCGTCGTTGGAGCGCAGCGAAGCAATCCATAGGCCGCAGACTGGATTGTTTCGTCGATTCGACCCGCAATGACAACAAGCGGCCTCGGCCTCATCGAAGAGACCTGCAGCGCCATGTCCACCATCCTCGTTCAGGTGATCGTCGGCGGATTGTTGCTTGGCGCGGTTTATGCGCTGTTCTCGTCCGGCCTCACGCTGATCTGGGGCATGATGAACATCGTCAACTTCGCGCATGGCGATTTCGTCATGCTCGGGATGTACGTCGCCTTCGTGATCTGGACGCTGTTCGGCGCGGGTCCGATGCTCGGCGTGCCGATCGCAGCCCTGGTGCTGGCGACCCTCGGCGTCATCGTCTATTTCGGGCTGATCCGCAGCATCATGAAGGGGCCGATGCTGGCCCAGATCCTCGGCACCTTCGGCCTTGCGCTGCTGCTGCGCTATGCCGCGTTCTGGTGGTTCGGCGCCAACTTCCTGACGTTACCGGAAAACATCGTCGGCGGCACCTTCGATGTCTGGGGCATTCGCATCCAGGCCTCGCGTCTCTTGGCGGGCGTCGTCGCACTGGCGGTGACCGGCGGGCTTCACATCCTGCTGACGCGCACCTCGCTGGGATCGAAGATGCTGGCGGTCGCCGAGGATTCCACCGCCGCGCAATTGATGGGCATTCGTCCCGATACCATGCAGGCGATCGCCTGGGCGATCGCGGCCGGCGTCACCGGCATCGCGGGCGCGCTGATTGCGACGTTCTTCTACATCGTGCCGACGGTCGGCGAGACCCTGGGCCTTGTCGCTTTCGTCACGGTGTCGCTCGGCGGCTTCGGCAGCGTGCCCGGCGCGCTGATGGCGGGCCTTTTGATCGGCGTGATCGAATCCCTGTCGGCGTACTGGATCGGCGCCGTCTACAAGGACATCGTGGTGTATTCGCTGTTCCTCGGCTTCCTCTGGTTCCGGCCGCAAGGCCTGATGGGCAAATCCTGATGGGGAACGCGTCCTGATGGGGAAGATGTGATGCGGCGTTTGTTGTGGCCGTCGGTAGCGCTGGCGCTGGTGATTGCCTATCCGCTGTTGTTCTCGACGCCGTTCCAGCAGCGGCTCGGCGCACTGGTGCTGCTTTATGCGATCGCCGCATCGGCCTGGAACATCGTCGGCGGCTATGCCGGACAGGTGTCGGTCGGCCATGTCGCCTTCTTCGGGTGCGGCGCCTATGCCGCGATGGGGGCTTACTCGCATTTCGCGCTGTCGCCGCTGGTCGGGATTCCCGTCGGCATCGTCGCCAGCGTCGCGATTGCCGCCGTCGTAGGCGTGCCGACGCTGCGGCTGTCGGGTCATTATTTCAGCATGGCCACCATCGCGGTCGCCGAACTGGTCAGGCTGATCGTGACCAACACCGAGTATCTCGGGGCCGGCGTCGGTCTCAGCGGCCCGACGGTGCCGCGAAACGTGTTCGATCTCTCGTTCATTTCGGCGCTGCCATACTACTATCTGTTCCTGACGATCCTGGTTGTAACGCTCGGGATCACCTGGTGGATGACCAATAGCCGGATGGGATTTTACCTGCGCGCCATCAGGGACTCCGAACGGGCCGCGCGTTCGCTCGGCGCTCCCGCCAGCCGCACCAAGCTCTACGCCTTCATGCTCAGCGCCGGGCTGACCAGCGTCGCCGGCGCGCTCTATGCCATGATGTTCGGTTTCGTCGATCCGGAATCCGGACTGGGCATCCTGATCTCGGTCAAGATGCTGATCATGGCGGCCCTCGGCGGCGCCGGCCTGCTGTTCGGGCCGCTGGTGGGTGCGGCGATCCTGGTGCCGCTGGAGGAAATTTCCAACAACGTGCTCGGCGGCAAGGGCGCCGGCCTGACGTTTGTTCTTTACGGAGCCATCATCGTGCTGATCGCGCGGTTTCAGCCGGGCGGCATTCTGCTGCCGATCATGCGGCTTTGGTCGCGGCGTGGCAAGAAAACTGAGGCACCGCAGACACCGGCCGCGTCGGGAGCCTCGCATGCTCCTTGAAGCCCGCGATATCACCAAGGCCTTTGGCAGCTTCCGCGCCGTGGATGCGGCCTCGGTCACGCTGGAGCAGGGCGATATCCTCGGCCTGATCGGGCCGAACGGCGCCGGCAAATCCACCTTCTTCAATTGCCTGACCGGCGATCTCTTGTCGACGTCCGGCCAGGTTTTGTTCGAAGGCCACGACATCACCAATCTGACGCCGGAGGCCCGCGCCCATCTCGGTCTTGCCCGCACCTTCCAGGTGCCGCAGACCTTCGAGGGCATGTCGGTGCTGGAGAACGTGATGATCGGCGCGTTCCTCCGCACCTCCCATCGCGCCGAGGCCGAAACGCGCGCGCGCGCCGTGCTGGAGCGCGTCGGCCTGAGCGGACTGGCAAACGCGCCGGCAAAATCGCTGGGAACGCCCGGCCGCAAGCGGCTCGAGATCGCACGCGCGCTCGCGACCGAGCCGAAGGTCCTGCTGCTCGACGAGGCGATGGCCGGCCTCACCCAGCGCGAGGTGCAACTCGCCATCGATCTCGTGCGCGACATCCATCGTTCCGGCATTACCTTGGTAATTGTCGAGCACATCATGGAAGTCATCATGTCGCTGGCGACCCGCGTGGTGGTGTTCCACCAGGGCCGCGAGATCGCGCGCGGCAGCCCGCGCGAGGTCACCGGCAATCCGGCGGTGATCGAAGCCTATCTCGGCAAGCGCGCCGCCAAGGCGGCCGCCGGCCACACGCCGATCGAACTGATGGGCGGACCCGCGACATGACCGCGCCATTGCTCAGGATCGAGCATCTGGAAGTCCGCTACGGCGACCTGATCGGCGTATCCGATGTCTCGCTCGAGGTGCCCGAGGGCAGCGTGGTCGCGCTGCTCGGCTCCAACGGCGGCGGCAAGACCACCACGCTCAACGCCATCGCCGGTCTGATCCCGGTGCATGCCGGATCGATCGTTTTTCGCGATGAGGAGATCGCCGGCAAGACCGCGTTTTCGATCGTGCGCAAAGGCCTTGCGCTGTCGCCGGAAGGCTGGCGGCTGTTCGTGCAGCAAAGCGTGGAGAACAACCTGCTGTTGGGCGCGACGCCGCTGCGCGACCGGACGCGGGTCGCAGCACTGCTCGAGCGCGTCTATGAGATCTTTCCCAAGCTGGCCGAGCGGCGCAGCCAGCGCGCCGGCACCATGTCCGGCGGCGAGCGCCAGATGCTGGCGGTCGGCCGCGCTTTGATGAGCGACCCCAAACTGCTGATGCTGGACGAACCGTCGCTGGGGCTGGCGCCCGCCGTGGTCGAGTCAATGTATGAAACCTTCGGCCGGCTGCACCGCGAAGGGCTGACCATCCTGCTCGCCGAGCAGTCCATTGAACTGGCGCTTGAGGTGTCGGATTTCGCGACCGTGTTGCAGGTCGGCAGAAGCGTGCTGTCCGGCACCGCGGCCGCGCTGGCCGATGACCCGCAGGTGCAGAAGGTCTATCTTGGCACCGGCTGACGTCAGGGTTTTCGCAGGGAGCAAGGGGCAGGGAGCAAGGGTATGAGTGCAGCCAGCAACACGCCGTTTGGCGGCACGATCGGCAAAACCGTCGCCGGCTCCAGGCCGTGGTGGCCGCCGACACCCCAGCCTCCGGCGGGCGCGCCCAACATTCTCGTGGTGTTGTTCGACGATGTCGGCTTTTCCGATTTCGGCTGTTACGGCTCGCCGATCAGGACGCCGACCATCGACAGGATCGCCGCCGAAGGCCTGCGCTACAGCGGCTTCCACACCACCGCGATGTGCTCGACCACGCGCGCCGCACTTCTGACCGGACGCAATCACCATTCGGTCGGTGTCGGCTGTCTCGCCAATTTCGACAGCGGCTACCCGGGATATCGCGGCAAGATCGCGCGCGAAGCCGGAACGCTCGCCGAAATGCTCAAGGCGCATGCCTATCGCAACTACATGATCGGCAAATGGCACGTCACCCCGCTGACCGAAAGCGGCGCCACCGGACCGTTCGACGGCTGGCCGCTGGGCCGCGGCTTCGACCGCTTCTACGGTTTCCTCGATGCCGAGACCGACCAGTACGCGCCCGAACTGGTGTCCGACAACACCCACATCGATCCTCCCGGGACCTATGCCGACGGCTATCATCTGACCTCGGACCTGATCGATCAGGCGATCCGCTTCATCGCCGACCACACCGCCGACCGGCCCGATTTGCCCTGGCTGACCTGGGTCGCGCTCGGCGCCTGTCACGCGCCACATCAGGCGCCCGCCGATATCATCAGGGGTTATGACGAGGTTTTCAGGAACGGCTGGGATGCCGAGCGCGAGCAGCGCCTGACGCGCCAGAAGGCGATAGGGATCGTGCCGCCCGAGACCAAAATGCCGGCGCGCAATGACGGCGTGAAAGCCTGGGACGAGCACTCCGCCGACGAGAAGCGCGTGTTCACCCGGCTGCAATCGGCCTTTGCCGGAATGCTCGATCACGCCGACCGCCATCTGGCGCGGCTGATTGCATTCCTGGAAAAAGCCGCCATTCGCGACAACACCCTGATCCTGGTGCTGTCGGATAATGGCGCCAGCCAGGAGGGCGGTCCGCTCGGTTTCGTCAACGCGATGGGCCCGTACAATTTCAGGCCGGAACCGATTCCGGAAAAGCTGCGGCGGCTCGACGACATCGGCGGTCCCGACACCCACACCAATTTTCCGCATGGCTGGGCGATGGCTTCCAACACGCCGCTGCGCCGCTACAAGCAGAACACCCACGGCGGCGGCATCCGCGATCCCTTTGTCATCTCGTGGCCGAAGCGTATCGCCTCAAAGGGCGAGTTGCGTCACCAGTTCGTTCACGCCTGCGACTTGACGCCGACATTGCTCGAACTGGTCGGCATCGGCGCGCCCGAGCGGATCGCGGACGTCGCGCAAATGCCGATCGAAGGCGAAAGTTTTGCGCGCTCGATCGCGGAGCCATCGGCGCCCTCAAAATCATCGCCGCAATATTTCGAGATGTTCGGGCATCGCGGCCTTTGGCATCGCGGGTGGAAGGCGGTCTCCTATCATCCGCCCGGCACGCCGTTCGAGAACGACAAGTGGGAGCTGTTTCATCTCGAAAAGGATTTCTCCGAGGTCGACGATCTCGCCGCCAAGGAGCCGGACCGGCTGGCCGAGATGATCAAGACGTGGTGGCGCGAGGCGGAAGCGCACAACGTGCTGCCGCTCGATGACCGCTTCACCCAGCGGTTTGCGGAAAATGCCGCCCGCTTCCAGGGCGCCCGCCACAGTTTCGTGTTCCATGCCGGCATGGGACATGTGCCGACCGATGTCGCCCCCGACGTGCGCAGCCGCAGCTACACCATCGAGGCCCATGTCGAGATCGGCGATGCCAACGCCGAAGGTGTCCTGATCGCGCATGGCGATGCGACGTCAGGCTACAGCCTCTACATCAAGGACGGCCATCTGGTTCACGATCTCAACATCGGCGGCGGCCATGAGATCGTCACCTCCGACCGCAAGGTCCCGGCCGGCGCGCATCGGCTCGGCGTCCGTGTCGAACGGCTGGTGCGAGAGACTGCGCCGGCCAAGGGTTCGCGCACGGGGGTGAGCGCCTACACGCTGCTGATCGATGGCGAGCCTGCGGGCTCGCTGCAGACGCAGTTCGGATTCCACAATCTGATCTCGTGGTCCGGCCTCGACATCGGGCGCGATCGCGGCAGCCCGGTGTCGCATTACGACGCGCCGTTCGAATTCACCGGACGTTTGCTGCGGGTGACGGTCGCCATGCACAACGACCAGAAGCTCGACGGCGATGGCGTCGGCAATGCCGAAATGGCCAGACAATGAGCGGGGGGAGGCCCGACTTCGGTCGTTGTCGGACCTGCTCGCGGGAGCGCTGAGGCATGCCTGGACCGGGACCAGCCAAACTTGTTTTCATCGCGGTCGGTTGCCTCGCCGCTTCCCTCGCAAATGCGGCCGGGATCCGGTTGTTTGATATTCCGGCGGACTCCGGCTTGCCTCTTACAGGCATCGCGTGGACGCCTTGCGCGGCTCCGGCGTCGGAGGTTGTGCTCGGCGGCGGTGTCGTTCTGCCCGGAGTGAGGGACTGCCCGATAAAGGGCGATCGATTGCCGCTCATCGTCGTCTCGCATGGGCGGCGTGGCTCATTTCTCGCCCACAGCGACACGGCGGCAGCGCTGGCAGATGCTGGTTTTGTGGTCGCCGCCATCAACCATCCCGGTGACAATGCGAGGGACAGTAGCCGGACCGATGAGTTCTCCGTCCTGGTCGAGCGTCCGGCCGACATGAAGCGCCTCACGGATTTCATGCTCGGCGCCTGGAAGGACGCGGCGGTCCTCGATCCCCGGCGGATCGGCCTCTTCGGCTTCTCGCGCGGCGCCTATACCGGCCTGGTCGTGATCGGCGGCAATCCCGATTTCGGCGCCCTTGCCGCGCTCTGCAAAGCGACGGGGGCAACGACGCCGAAATGCGAGGCCATTCGCGAGGGCCGGGTCCCGACCGCGGCGCCCATCCACGACCTCCGCATTAGAGCTGCCATCCTGGCAGATCCCCCGGTTGTCGAAGGCCTTTTCAGCCGCGAGCGCCTGGCCGGCGTGACGATCCCGCTTCTCTTATGGCGCTCGGCTTTCGGCGGCGACGGCGTGACGCCAGAAGCGGTTGACGAACTGGAGCAGCTTCTTCCGGGACGGCCCGACTATCGCACGGTAGCCAATTCCGCCCATTTCTCCTTTGTAGCCCCGTGCCCGCCTGAACTTGCGAAAGCGGTGCCGGTCTTGTGCACCGATCCCCCAGGCTTCAACCGTACGGCCTTCCACGCCGAGTTTAATGACGCCGCGGTAGCCTTCTTCCGTACGCATTTGGAGGGTGGCGAGAAGCGGCCGTGATCCGCTCAAGAGGCATGGTTTCAAAGCCATCGGCGAGCAGTTATAAACTAAATTCTCACTGACGCGGCCCCGCGGGTATGCCGTTGGTCAAATCACTCGGCGGCCTGCTTGACCGCACCATGTTCGCTGGTCTGAAGGTCCTGATCGTCATTGCCCGATCGGCCCCAGCCCGCAAATGCATTCGAGAGCCTGTCGAGATAGAGATAGATCACCGGGGTGGTGAACAGCGTCAGCGCCTGGCTGACGATCAGGCCGCCGACCATCGCGTAGCCGAGCGGCTGGCGGATCTCCGAGCCGGTGCCGGTACCCAGCATCAGCGGCACGCCGCCGAGCATCGCCGCCATCGTCGTCATCATGATCGGACGGAACCGCAGGATGGCGGCTTTGCGAATTGATTCCTCCGGCGACAGATGCTCGTCGCGCTCGGCCGAGATCGCGAAGTCGACCATCATGATGCCGTTCTTCTTGACGATGCCGATCAGAAGGATGATGCCGATCAACGCGATCAGGCTGAAGTCGTAGCCGAACGCCATCAGGATCGCGAGCGCGCCGACGCCGGCCGAGGGCAGGGTGGACAAGATCGTCAGCGGGTGGATGTAGCTCTCGTAGAGAATGCCGAGGATCAGGTAGACGACCACGAGCGCCGCCATGATCAGCAGCGGCACGGTGCCGAGCGATTGCTGGAACGCCTGCGCGGTACCCTGGAAGCTCGAGTTCAGCGTGGCAGGTGCGCCGAGATCGGCCATCGCTTTCTGCACGGCGTCGGTCGCTTGCCCGAGTGCGACGCCCTGCGCGAGGTTGAAGCTGATGGTGATCGCCGGAAACTGGCCCTGGTGGCTGATCGAGAGCGAACGGACGGGGACGCTGGTCCAGGTCGCGAACGTCGCCAGCGGCACCTGGTCGCCCGTGGTCGGCGATTTGACGTAGAGCTTGTTGAGGGTGTCGAGGTTGCCCTGCAGCTCCGGGAGGATTTCCAGGATCACGTGGTAGCTGTTGAGCTGGGTGAAATACTGGGTGACCTGGCGCTGGCCGAACGCGTCGTAAAGCGTGTCGTCGATCAACTGCGGATAGATGCCGTAGCGCGATGCGGTGTCGCGATTGATCTTGAGCTGCAGCGTGGTGCCCTGGCTCTGCTGGTCGGTCGCGACGTCGCGCAACTCGGGCAGCGTCTGCATCTTGCCGAGGATCTTCGGTGCCCACTCGTTCAATTCGTCGAGGTTGGCGTCCTGCAGCGTGAACTCGAACTGCGTCCGCGTCGGCCGGCCGCCGAGCCGCACGTCTTGCGCGGCCTGCATGTACAGCCGGGCGCCCTCGACCTTGTCGAGTTTGGGACGCAAGCGGGAGATGATCTGCTGGGCGGATGCGTCGCGTTCGCTGCGCGGCTTCAGCGTGATGAACAGGTTGCCGTTATTGCCGGCCCTGCCGCTGCCGCCGATCGCCATCGCCACGGTGGCGACGTCAGGGTCGGCCATCACGATGGCGCTCAGCGCCTCCTGCCGCTGCTTCATCGCCTCGAAGGAGATATCCTGCGAAGCTTCGGAAGTAGCGGTGATCAGGCCGTTGTCCTGCTGCGGGAAGAAGCCCTTGGGGATGATGACGAACAGATAGACCGACAATCCCAGCGTCGCGAAGAAAATCGTGAGCGTGGTCAGCCGCCAGCGCATGGCAAGGTCGAGGCCGCGCTCATAGGCATGAAGCATGGCGTCGAATGCACGCTCGCTCCATTGATAGAATCGGCCGTGCTGGGTTCCGGCATGCGCGCGCAGGAAGCGCGACGCCATCATCGGGGTCAGCGTCAGCGACACGATCATCGATACGAAGATGGTCATCGCCAGCACCACGGCGAATTCGCGGAACAGCCGGCCGATGATGCCGCCCATCAGCAGCAGTGGAATCAGCACCGCGACCAGCGAGACGCTGATCGACACGATCGTGAAGCCGATTTCCTGGGCGCCCTTGAACGCCGCCGCAAGCGGCTTCTCGCCTTCCTCGATGTAGCGGGTTATGTTTTCCAGCATCACGATGGCGTCGTCGACCACGAAGCCGACCGCGATCGTCAAAGCCATCAGCGACAGGTTATCGAGGGTATAGCCGAACACCCACATTAGCGCGCAGGCGCCGAGCAACGCCAGAGGTACCGTGACGGTTGGAATCACGGTTGCCCAGAAACTGCGCAGGAAGACGAAGATGACCATGACGACGAGCGCAATGGTCAGCAGCAGCGTAAACTGAACGTCCTCGACGGCGGCGCGAATGGTCTGGGTGCGATCGCTGATGATCTGAATCTTGATGGCCGGCGGGATCGCGGCCACCAGCCTCGGCAGCAGCGACTTGATCTTGTCCACGGTGTCGATGACGTTGGCACCGGGTTGCTTGAACACCACCAGAAACACGCCGCGCTTGCCGTTGGCCCACGCCGCTTGCTTGGCGTCTTCCGGACCGGTAACGGCCTGGCCGATGTCGCGGATCCGCAAGGGACCGCCATTGCGATAAGCGACGATGACGTCGTTCCAGTCCTTGGAGTTGAGCATCTGGTCGTTGGCATAGATCGTATAGGCGCGGGTATCGCCGTCGATGTTGCCTTTCGGGCTGTCGACCGTGGTGATCGCGATCTGGTTGCGGACGTCCTCCAGCGACAGGCCCTTGGCGACCAGTTTCGCCGGATCGACCTGGACCCGGATCGATGGTTTTTGCTGACCGCCGATGATGACCTGCGCGACGCCGGAAATCTGGCTGATCTGCTGGGCAAGCTGGGCGTCGACCGCGTCGCTGACCGTGGTGATCGGCAGGCTGTCCGATGACGCCGACAACAGCAGGATCGGCGAATCCGCCGGGTTGACCTTGCGATAGGTCGGCGGCGAGGGAAGGTTTTTCGGCAACTGGCCGGAAGCCGCGTTGATGCCGCCCTGCACGTCGTTGGCGGCGCCGTCGATGCTGCGGTTGAGGTCGAACTGAATGGTGACGGCCGCCGTCCCGAGATAACTCGTCGAGGTCATCTGGGCGATGCCGGGAATCTGCGCGAACTGCCGCTCCAGCGGCTGCGCCACCGATGAGGCCATGGTCTCGGGGCTGGCGCCCGGCAATGTCGCGGTGATCTGGATGGTCGGGAAGTCGACCTGCGGCAACGGCGCGACCGGCAGCAGCGGGTAGGCGACAAGGCCGACGAACAGAATGCCCGCCATCAACAGCGACGTGCCGATGGGATAGCGAATAAATGGCGCGGAAATGCCGTCGCTCATTCCTGCTTGACCTTCGATTGCGCCGGACCCGAACTCGCAACCGCTGTGCTGACAAGGGTGCCGGGCGAGACCTTGTACTGGCCTGCGGTAATCACCTGCTGTCCCGGCGACAGGCCGTCATCGACCACCGAGCGTCCGTCGATCGACTGGCTGACCTTGATCTTGTGCAACTCGGCCTTGTTGTCCTGATTGACGGCATAGGCGTAAAGGCCGTCGTTGCCGTGCTGGACCGCGTCGTCCGGAACCACCGTGGCATCCCTCAGCGTCTTCACCAGGAGCCGCGTCGAGACCGACTGGCCGGGCCACAACGCGTGGTTCTTGTTGTCGAACACCGCCTTGAGGCGAATGGTGCCGCTGGTGGTGTCGACCTGGTTGTTGACGACCGACAGCGTTCCTTCCGCCAGCGGCTTCTTGCCGTCGGTGGTGATGGCGATGACCTTGAGCGGCGCAATCGCCTGAGCCTCGTTGATATACGGCAGTTGCTCTTCCGGCGCGGTGAAAATCACGGCGATCGGCTCGATCTGGGCAATCGTCACGATCCCGGTCTGGGTCGAGGCGTTGACGATGTTGCCGACATCGACCTGACGCAGGCCGGCGATACCGGGAATTGGCGATTTGATGGCAGTGTAATCGAGTTGGGTCTGGGCGTTGGCGATGGCCGCGACGTCGGCTGCGATCTGCGCGGTCAATTGCTGGACGGTGGAACGCTGGGTGTCGGTCTGCTGCCGGGTCGCGAATTCGCCGAGCTTGGTGAAGCGCTGCAGATCCAGATTGGCGTTTGCCAGATTAGCCTCGTCCTGATCCTTCTTGGCCTTGGCCTGGTCAACCGTTGCCTGGTAAGGCCGCGGATCGATCTCGGCGAGCAGATCGCCCTGGTTGACCGCCTGGCCTTCCTTGAAGGCGATCTTGTCGATCTGACCGTCGACACGGGTACGCACCAGCACGGTGTTGAAACCCTGAACGGTTCCCAGTCCGGTCAGATAGACCGGAAAGTCGGATTTTTGCACCGGAGCGATGGTGACGCGAACGGCGTTGCGCGCCGCTGCCTTCTGGGCGTTGCTGGCTGCCGCTTCCTGACTTTGATTGCGGTATCGCTGCCAGCCGAAAAACCCCAGCCCAACAACAGCTACGGTCAGCAAAATCCAGCGGATCGTTCTAGATTTGGACATATCGGCTCTTTGGCTCAAAACTTAAGTACGGCATCTTTAAAACAGTTCCTAGGGCTTGAACATATAATATGCGTGCACTTAATGTGTAAACACACTATAACTTGAGAATTCTAAACAATTGGAAAGCTTTACGACCAGCCTCCAATCAACCTTATCAGCCTTTTCAGCGTTGGAATCTTGCCGCCGATGTCTCTCGATCTGAAACGCCAGTTGGTCGCACAACTCGTCGAAAGCTCGCGCCTGCTGCGCAATTACATCGACCATCGCGCCAAGGGCCGAGGCTCCACGCGAGCGCAGTGGATCGTGCTGTTCCGTTTGCGGGAGCATGAGGGACTATCGCAGGTCGATTTGGCCGAAGTGCTGGAACTACAACCGATCTCGCTGGTGCGTCTGCTCGATCGCCTGGTCGAGCACGGCCTGCTCGAGCGGCGGCACGATCCCCGGGATCGGCGCGCCAACCGGCTGTTTCTCACGGACAGTGGCCGCCGGCTGGTCGACGATATGGACGGCCTGCGCGATTCCATCGCAACCGACGTCCTGCAGGACATCCCCACCAAGGCAATTGAGACCACGCTTGAGACGCTCAGGAACGTCAAGGAGCGGATCAAGGGTTTTGCCGTGCCTCCGGGCGACGTCGCGGCCAAATAGTCCGGTTGCCTGAAGGCACAGGCGCTCGCCGCGCTTTGCGATTTCATTCCGCGCTTTTCCTCATGGCGCCGGCCGGCGCAATGAGTCATGGCGGATGAACGCGAACGCCACGGCCGCTCCGATCAGCTCGCCGATTCCACCGCAGAAATAGGCGCGTGCGAGGCCCTGCGTGCCTGCGCCCTCCGCTACATGCATGGCAAACACCGCGCCGAGCACCGCTACGCCGAGAGTTGCGCCAATCATGCGGGCGGTGTTGATGAGACCCGATGCGGTGCCGGATCGGGCCGCCGGCACGCTGGCGACTGCCACCGCATTCATCGGTCCGACATTGAGACCGAGCCCGCACCCCATGGCCAGTAACCCGCTCTCGATCAGTACGAGGCTGTCATTGAACGGGATCAGGGCCAGTATGAGCAAGCCGAGTCCCATCAGCCCCATGCCAGCCGTCATGGGAACGCGAGGACCGAGTTTGTTGGCAATGCGGCCCGAGAGCTGCGATGTTGCCATGTAGCTCAGGGACATCGGCAGCAGCACGACTGCAGCATGCAGTGCCGAAGCGCCGCGCGCGGTCTGGAAGTAGAGGGGGGTGAGGAACAGCATCGCGTAAGCGCCGAAGTTCATCGCGGTAGCCACAGCAAGGCAAGCCGCAAACACGCGGTGGCGCAGCATGGGCAGCGGGACGATCGCGTCGGCTGCACCCGCCTGGCGGCGCAGAAACAGCACCGCCGCCAGGACCGAGAGCGAAAACGCGGCCACGCTTCCGGTTGAAGCCCAGCCCCAGCGCGGCCCCTCGATCGCTGCCAGCGAAAGGCTGCCGATGGAGGCAATCGCAAGCGCCTGCCCCGGAAGATCGAGCCGGCGGCCTTGCGGGTTGCTCGATTCCGGCACCACGGTCATGACCAAGACAAGCGTCACGAGGCAGAAGGGAATGATCAGAAGGAAAATGCTGCGCCAGCCGAACGCATCGACAAGCGCGCCGCCGGCGGTCGGACCAATGACAATGGCAATCCCGTAGCAGCTCGCCCAGATTCCCAGCGCGCGGGTGCGTTCCTTTGTGTCCGGATAGGCGATGGTTAAGATCGCAAGGGAGGCCGGCACTTCCAGGGCGGCGCCAAGACCGGCTACCGCGCGGCCGGCAACGAGGGTGGGGACGTCGGGCGCCAGCCCGCACACCACCGTCCCCAACGTGAACAGCGCGATCCCAAGCCCAAAGATGCGACGCCGTCCAAACAGATCGGCGAGTGTTCCGGCTGTGAGAAGCAGGCTCGCGTAAACGAAGTTGTAGATATCAACGATCCACTGCAGCGCAGTCACGCTGGCCTTCAAATCCGTGCCGATCGGTTTGACCGCTAGATTGACGACAGAGGTGTCAATCTGCGCGATCAGCACGCCGAGCGACATGGTGAGAAGAATTAGACCGGTTGCGGGACGCGCTTCTCTGGCTGTGAGTGTGATGGACATTTTCAAAACCCTCGCTGGTGCGCTGGAATGACGGGAAGTCAAGCGTTCAAGACCTTCGCACGCAGCGCACCGCCGATACCCTCGGGGTCGCGCTGCCAACGCGGGTAGGTTTCGGCTGTCTTCGTACCAGTGCGCAAGACGGCAATGTCTTCTACTGTCAGGCCGAGGCCCGACAGTAGTTGAGCGTCGTCGAGGTCGATGAGCCACCTACGGATGCGCTCCTTGCCGGGATCGTCCCGGGTACAAACGAGTCTGCGAACGAGGCCTGACCCCATTTTGGGGAGGCCGTCAGAAATAACTGCTATCGCTTGTTTTGAGAACTGAATGGTCATGACGGTCTCATGGTGCAAAGGAGTGAACTTATGGATCTTCGCCGGACTGATCAGCGCAAGGCCAAGGCGCGGCACAATATGTCGGACGCCAGGTTGAGGTCGTATGCAACGCGTTCGGCTGCGACACCCTGTTCTGCGATTTCGATCTCGGCCACCCCGGTGAGCCCGATCCGCGGCGCCTCGCGCCAGAATTGAAGTTCCTTGTGCGACCGCAGCTTCATTGGGCCTTGCAGGAAGAAAGCGAGCTCGCGCCGACCGATCGCTCCTGTGCAGGAGAGTTCTGTTTTGCAAGAGATCGAAATATTTGTGCAGCGACCGGCGATCGAAACTTCCGACGAACGGATCAGTGAACCGATAGTCCGGGGCGGTCGCATCGAGGATCTTTTCCAAGTCGGCCTGCGCCCAACCTTCAATGTATCGATTAAGCGGTGAAGTCGGGTTTGCGTTCCGATCGCGGACTTTATCGGGGAACTGCACCACTTTCGGTCCGGCATCGTCCACGCGGCGCGCGTCGCGATAGATCTCTGAAACTCGTAATGGCCGTGCCATTGCTGCAGAATTCAACATGATCTGTACCTTCCTGACGAACTTCCGTGTTCGGGTTTCAAGCGCCACCAGGCGCGGGCCTCAATTGAATTCCAGGGAGTAATCGTCATGGGCAACAGGCAGGTGCTTTGCGCCCATCATGATCCGGCGATTTCCTTGCTTTGGCGCACGATCCGCACCATGATGCGAAGCGTCCGTCGTCGGGCCGTAAGCTGAGCCCGGACTGGCCGGAAGTCATGAAACTGCGCTGAAAAAGTTCTTAAGCGTTTCTGAACGGCGCTGGATCGGGAGATGGCCGCAACGTACATCCTCGGTTCGTTCCGCCTCGATGCGGAGACGGACACATTGTTCCGCCGCGACGAGCCCGTATCGCTGGGCCACCGTGCCGTCGCATTGCTGCGCGTGCTCGTGGAGCAACGGGGTATCCCGGTTTCCAAGGACGCGCTAATGGAGGCCGCGTGGGCCGGTCTCACGGTCGAGGAGAGCAACCTCGCAGTGCAGATCGCGGCCCTGCGTCGGGTGTTTGGGGAGGAGCCTGGCAGCGAGAACTGGATCGAGACCTTGCCCAGACGAGGCTATCGGTTCGTCGGCCCGGCCAGCATCCGGGATCAAGGTGCCCTCACCGATGCGTCGGGGGCCGCGAATTATCCCGGTCCCTCGAATCCCACGCTTCCGGACAGGCCATCCATCGCCGTTCTGCCGTTTCAGAACATCAGCGCGGACCCAGAACAAGGGTACTTCGCCGATGGCATGGCCGATGAAATCATCACGGCGCTGTCGCGCTTTCCGTCGCTGTTTGTCATCGCGCGGAACTCCAGCTTCACTTACAAGGGCCGGGCCGTCGACGTGAAACAGGTCGCACGCGAACTCGGGGTGCGTTACGTGCTCGAGGGGAGCGTGCGCAAGGCAGGAAATCGTGTGCGATTCACCGGGCAACTCATCGACGCGACAACCGGTGGAAACATCTGGGCAGATCGCTTCGATGGTGCCCTGGAGGACGTATTTGACCTGCAGGATCAGGTGACCGCAAGGGCGGTGGGGGCCATTGAGCCACGGCTCCAACGCGCGGAGATCGAGCGTGCGGGACGGAAGCCGACCGAGAGCCTCGACGCTTACGACTACTTCCTGCGCGGAATGGCCAGTTTTCATCTGCTCAATAGAGACAGCCTCCTGGAAGCGACGCGGCTCTTCGCGCGCGCGACGGAACTCGACCCCAATTACGCCTCTCCCTACGGGATGGCGTCGTGGTCCGGTGCGCTCAGGAACAGCTTTGGCTGGATGGTTGATCGCCAGAGTGAGATCGCTGACGCCGTGAGGCTGGCGCGTCGTGCGGTCGCGGTGGGCAAGGATGATCCGACCGCGCTGTGGTCAGGCGGCCTTAGCCTGGCTTATCTGGGTAATGAGGTCGAGGCTGGCGCCGCGTACATCGACCGGGCGCTGATTTTGAACCCGAATTTGGCGGCGAGTTGGAATGCGAGCGGCTGGGTGCGCATGTATCTTGGCGAGGCCGCCAGCGCTATTGAACATCTTGAGCGCGCTATGCGGCTGAGCCCACTTGATCCGCTGGCCTACTTTGCTTTCACTGGCATGGCCTTCGCGCATGTCTGTGCGGGTCGTTACGAAGACGCGATATCCTGGGCGACCAAGGCCCTCTACGAGCAACCGAACTGGGCCACAGCATTGCGGGTGGCGGCTATTGCCAATGCTCTTTCGGGTCGGATGGTCGAGGCGCGGGCGGCGATGGCCTGCTTGCGCGAGGTCGATCCCGCGTTGAGGCTTGGCAATCTTGATCGGGTGGCGCCGCCGTTCCGGCGTCCAGAGGACCGCGTCCGCAATACTGAGAGCCTGCGCAAGGCAGGATTGCCGGAGTGATCCGACAACCGGTCGGGCATTTCCTGACCTCGGTTTAGAACGCTTCAAATATAGATTTAGAACGATTTCAAATTGCCGTTTTAGAATCTGTTTGATCTGGATGGATTCAAACATCCCGGCGCCGTAATCGCATTGACCCGAAATTTCACGCTCGATACCAACGTCCTGTCGTTCAACGCAAAAAATAATGGCGCGAGCGAATTGGAATTCGGTTCGAAGGGGCGAGTGTTATGCGTGGGGCGAAAGCGGCGCGATCGTTGCGTTCAATCGCAGCGGTCCATTTGCCGGGATTGCTGTTTTCCGCAAGCTATGCCGCGCTCGGGCTAATGGCCGGCGGGACCGCGACGCAGGCCCAGACCGCCGGCGCAGCGCCGACGGCATCGCAACTTCCGCCGGTCGTGATCGCGGCGCCCGAAGCGCAGCGCAGCGCCAGCCGTGCCCCCGCGCCTCGCGCCAGCAGCGCCGCGCGGGCACGCCGGTCGCAGACGGTGCGACGGCCCGAACCGGCGGCGGCGCCAAAGGCCTTCGCGGTATCGCAGGACGCCCGCACCGGCACGGTCGGCGTTTACGCCAACAGCACTTCGGTCGCGACCAAGACCAATACGCCGTTGATCGACATTCCCCAGTCGCTCAGCGTCATCACCAAGGACTTCATCAAGGATCAGGCCTTCCAGAATCTTACCGACGTCACCCGTTACGTTCCGGGCGTCGCGGTCCATCAAGGCGAGGGCAACCGCGACGAACTCGTGATCCGCGGGGTCGATTCGAGCGCGAATTTCTTCGTCAACGGTTTTCGCGACGACGTGCAGTACTTCCGCGATTTCTACAACGCCCAGAGTATCGAAGTCCTGAAGGGGCCGAGCGCGCTCACTTTCGGCCGTGGCGCCGGCGGCGGCCTGCTCAATCGAACGCTCAAGGAAGCCGACGGCACCACCGTATATGACGCCTCGGCGCAGACCGGCTCCTGGAACGACCGGCGCTTCACGCTCGACGCCGGGCAGGCGGTCAACGAAAACGTTGCCGTGCGCCTCAACGCTTTCTATGAAGGAACCGATACGTTCCGCGATTTTGGCCGGATCGAGCGCTACGGAATCAATCCGACGATCACGCTTAAGCCGGATGACAACACCAAGATCAAGCTGAGCTACGAATATTTCCACGACGAGCGCACCTCCGATCGCGGCAATCCTTCGCAAGCGACGAGCGCGACGCCGCCGTCATCGACCCGTTTCAATCCGGCCGCGCCATTCGCGCCGAACGGCGACCTCTCGGTATTCTTCGGCAGTCCGACCTACAATGTCGCGCGCGCCGACGTGCAGACCACCATGGCCATTGTCGAGCACGACTTCGAAAACGGATTGACGGTCAGGAACGGTTCGATCTACGCCGACTACAAGAAATTCTATCAGAACGTCTATCCGGGCAACGGACCCTTGTCGGGCGCGGTAAATCCCAGTGATACCTCGCTCAATCTCGCGGCTTACCAGCACTGGACCAACCGCGATAACGCCATCAACCAGACCGATTTTGTCTACAAGACCAATACCGGCCCGGCGCTTCATACCGTCGCCTTCGGCACGGAATTCGGCCAGCAGACCGGGATCGACCTGCGCAACACCGGAATCTTTCCCAACGGTACCAATACGACATTGGCCAATCCGTTCGATCCGACCTATTTCGGATCGGTCACCTTCGTTCACCAATATCCCGGCGCCTTTTCGCCAGGCGTCACCGCAGCCGACTCGAACAGCAAATACCGGCTTTACGTGGAGTCGGCCTATGCGCGCGATACCATTGAAATCACGCGCTGGCTGCAGCTGATCGGCGGTGCGCGCGTCGACCGCTTCGACATGTCGGCGACCGACCAGAACACGGGCATCCTGCGCGGCCGCGTCGACCAGAAGATCTCGCCGCAAGCCGCCGTAATCGTCAAACCGGTGAGCAATCTGTCGATCTACGGCATGTACAGCATCTCCTATCTGCCGGCATCGGGCGACCAGTTCAGTTCGCTCAATCCCGGGACCTTGATTCTCGAGCCCCAGAAATTCGAGAACACCGAAGTCGGCGTGAAGTGGAACATCAATCCAAAGCTGCTGCTTTCGACCGCGGTCTACAACTTGAATCGCACCAATCAGCCGATCGCCGATGGCAACAATCCGGGGTTCTTCCTTCCGTCAGGCAGCACCCTGACCAGGGGATTTGAAGCCAGTCTGACCGGCTACGTCACCGACCAGTGGCAGTCGTCGCTCGGCTATGCCTATACCGACGCGCGGATCACCAGTGCGACGTCGGCGACAGTCGTCCCCGGCAATCGCGTCCAGCTCGTGCCCTACAATCAGTTCGCGTGGTGGAACAAATACCAGTTCGACCCGATGTGGGGCGCAGGCCTCGGCGTGATTGTATTCGGCGACTCCTATGCGTCATCGGACGACACGGTCAGGCTGCCGGGCTTCGTTCGCTTTGACACCGCGCTTTATCTGAAGATCAACGAGAACTGGAAGGCCCAATTCAATATCGAGAATATCTTCAACACGGGCTATTGGGCGTCGGCCGACGGCAACAACAACATCTCGCCGGGCCAGTCGCGCACCTTCCGCCTGTCCGCACGGGCGACGTTCTAGAGGCGTGGAACAGCGAAAGGGAGGCGGCCCGCAGTTTATCCTGCGTCTAGTTCGCATTTGACGGTCACGCGGGGTTTACGCGCAGCGTCTTTTTTCCGGCTGCAGGGCATGATACGGGATGCCCACGCCCGCAGCCTGATTTTCGACCTCGATACCGCGATTCAGAGCTTGGAGGCGCGTCCTGGGCGGGACGACCCTGAAACGGTCAAATTGAGCGGTATCTATCACGATCTCATTCGCTACTGGGCCGAAGTATGAACACGTTAACTTTTCGGGCGACGCGTCCCTTGATTGTCGCGCTGGCGATGCTGTCGCTGGCCGCGCCCGCGCTCGCGCAACAGAAAACGGCCCCTGCGGCTCCGGCGTCGTCGCAGCCGGCGGCAGTTCCGCTTCAAGTGGCTCCGTTCCAGGCGGCTCCGGCGCCCGTTATGCCGGTGCCGGCAGCACCCACGGCGGTTGTTGCGCCGCAAGTGACGGCGCCGGCACCTGCCGTTCAGTCCGCTCCCGCGCCGGCCGTCGACGTCAGCGCTGTTCCAACCGATAGCGGCAAGTCGCTGAGATCAACCCCGGTAACGTTACGCGAACTGTCGCCGTGGTCGATGTTCCTGTCGGCCGATATCCTGGTCAAGGCCGTGATGATCGGACTTGCCTTTGCCTCGCTGGTGACATGGACCGTCTTCATCGCCAAAATGATCGAGCTGTCGCTGGTCCAGCGCAAGCTCCGGGCAGCGCTCGCCAAGATCAGCGATGCAAGGTCGCTGGCGGAGGCGCAATTCGCGCTGGGCTCGCAGGACAGCGTGCTGTCGTCGTTGCTGGCGGCGGCGATGCGCGAAGCGCGGATGTCGGCGGGGATTTCCAGCGACAGCGGCATCAAGGAACGCGCAGCTTCCAGCTTTGCCGAGATCGTGCGCGCCGAAGCCCGCAGGATCCGGCTCGGCATGGGCCTGCTTGCCACCATCGGCGCGACGTCGCCGTTCGTCGGCCTGTTCGGCACGGTGTGGGGCATCATGAACAGCTTTATCGGCATCTCGAAATCGCAGACGACGAATCTTGCGGTGGTCGCCCCCGGCATCGCCGAAGCGCTGCTCGCCACCGCCTTCGGCCTGGTCGCGGCAATCCCGGCCGTCATCATCTACAATCATTTCACGCGCATGACGAAAGGCTATCTCGAACTGGTCAGCCGTTCCTCAGGCTCCGCCGGCCGATTGCTGTCGCGCGATCTCGATCGCACCCATGTCAGCTCTCTCGGCAGCACGCATTCGCGCGCAGCGGAGTAGACGATGGGCGCTTCGATCGCAGATGCCGATCTCGACGACGACAGCGATTTCTCGGAAACGCATGAGATCAACGTCACCCCGTTCATCGACGTCATCCTGGTTCTTCTGATCATCTTCATGGTGGCGGCACCGCTGTCGACCGTCGATCTGCCGATCGATTTGCCGTCGTCGACCGCAACTCCGCTGAAGAAGCCGGACAAGCCGACCTATGTCACCATCAAGTCCGACCTTGCGGTCGCGCTCGGCGAGACCCCGGTCAAGCGGGTTGACCTCGTGCGGCAGCTCGATGCGATGGCCGATGCCAACAAGGACCGGCCGATCTTCATGCGGATCGACCGCGGCGTGCCTTACGGAGATTTTTTCGACGTTCTGGAAATCCTGCGGGCCGGAGGATACCTCAAGGTCAAGCTTGTGGCGCTTGAGGGCGTTCCCGACAGCGCATCGCCACCCGCGACAACCGGTCTACCCTTGAATCCCAAGCCCTGAAATCCGAAGCCCTGAGCAGCGCCGATCGAGATGCCCGATCCCGATACAGACCAAAAACCGTCGCGGCGGCTGTGGGTTTTCGCCGCGGTCGCAGCCTTGGCGCTGCACGTCGGCGGCGGCGCGCTGGCGGTTGTGCACATGCAGGGCGACAACACCGAAGAACTCGGTAGCCCCGGGATCGAGATCGGTCTGGAATTCATGTCGCCCCGGGTCGAGGAGAGCGACCTGCCGGCCGGTCCTGACACCGACGCATCGCTCGCGTCGCCCGCGCTTGCCGAGCAGAAGGCCGAGGTCAAGCAGACCGAGCTGCCAAAGGACACCCCGACCGAAACCGACGATCCGGATCGCGAGGTGACACTGAACGATTCGCAAAAGCCCAAGGAAGACGATCCGAAAGTCGCGACGGTGCAGACCAGCGCCTCG
Source organism: uncultured Alphaproteobacteria bacterium (assembly GCA_963774685.1). Lineage (GTDB taxonomy): Bacteria > Pseudomonadota > Alphaproteobacteria > Rhizobiales > Xanthobacteraceae > Bradyrhizobium. Next base: position 856,059 of record CAVZFU010000002.1, read on the forward strand.
ATGGAATCGGCCGCCCAGGAAGCCACCGCGACGCCGACCGTCGAGGACGCGCCGGAGGGCAAGTCGCAGACCCCCGCGCAAGGCATCGGAAAAAGCCTGCAGCGCCAGCGCGCTTCGTGGTTTGCCGAACTGAGCGCTCATTTCGAGAAGCACAAGCGCAATCCGCCGCTGGAGAAATTCAAGAACGCCAAGGTGGTCGTCAGTGTGACATTCGACCGGCTCGGCCACGTCGTCTCAAGCAGCATCGCGGAAAGTTCCGGCGACCCGGCTTACGACGAGGCGGCGCTCGCCATGCTGCGCCGTTCCGATCCGGTGCCGCAACCGCCGCCGCTGATCGCCGATGAAGGGCTGACCTACACCTTGCCGGTGGTGTTCCGCGTCAAGGGCCGGAGCTGATATGAAAATGCCCGGCGCTTGCGCGCCGGGCAAGCTTTCTCGGTCGTAACCGATCGTTTCATTTCCCCTAGATAAACACCCGTTCCACCTTGCGGCGAATTCATTAGGCGCTCTGGCCGCGCTTGGTAGTCTTGAGATCAAGTCGCAACGTTATTTGGGGTCATCATTGCGATGAACGACATCGGATCGTCAGCGGTCACGGCAGCATCCCATCCGGGCGTGAGCCGTTCGATCAGGGACACATTTTTCCGTCAGCCGGCAGTCTGGATTGTCGCGCTGCTGGTCGCCATCGTGCATGCCGCCACGGCCGGCCGCTACGACGCGCAGCGCAACGAACTGTATTTCCTGGTGTGCGGCTGGCATCCGGACTTCGGATATGTCGATCAACCGCCGCTGGTGCCGTTGATATCGGCGGCGACGCAAATCTTCGGCGTCAATATCTGGATGCTGCGGCTGCCGGCCACCATCGCTGCGGTCGGGCTGGTGCTGCTATGCGCCGCCTTCGCGCGCCTGCTCGGCGGCGAAAGCAGGGCGGCGGTATTTGCGGCGATTGCGGCGGGCATCGCGCCGGGCCTTGCCGGGCTGGCGTCGCATTTGACGACGTCGACATTCGAGCCGATCGCCTGGACCGCAGCCGCCTTCCTGCTGACCCGCGCGATATTGCGCGATACCCGCTTCGACCTGGTCTGGGTCGGCGTGCTGGCGGGCCTTGCCATGGAAGCCAAATGGGGCATCGCGGTCTGGCTGGTCGCGCTCGGCGTCGGCGTAGTCGCAAGCCCAGCACGGCGCATGCTGTTGTGGTGGCAAACCTGGCTCGGCATCGCCATCGCCGCGGTGTTGTTGGCGCCAAACCTGATCTGGCAATGGTGGCACGGCTGGCCGTTCTTCCAGGTGATCCTGCCGCATCTCGAGAGCCAGAAGAACTACACCGGCCCGATCTGGCAATTCGAGTGGCGGCAGGCGTTGTCGATGAACGTCGTTCTGGCGCCGCTGTGGCTGGCAGGCGCGGTCGGCCCGTTCGTCGACCGCCGTCTGGCGAATGCGCGCTTCCTGGCGCTGGGTTTCGTGCTGACGACGGCGTTCTATTTTCTCGAACGCGGCACCAACTATTATCTGTTTCCGGTCTATCCGACGATGTTCGTGGTCGGCGCGATCTGGAGCGAGCGGCTCAGTCCCACGATCGCGCGCGGCTGGATCGCCGCGGCCGTTTGCGTCAGCGCCGTGTACGCGCCGGTGGCACTGCCGATCCTCGATCCGTCATATCTGGTGCGCTACATGGAGATCACCGGCACCAGGCCAAATCCGATCGAGGCCGCCGGTGTCGGCGCGCCCTTGACCCAAAGCCTGTCGGATGAATTCGGCTGGCGTGATCTCGAAAAGAAAGTCGCAGCCGCCTTCCACGGGCTGTCGCCTGAAGATCAAGGCAGGGCGGCGATCCTGGCTGCCGAACTACGGCCAGGCCTCGGCGCTCGATGTCTACGGCCGCAAGGACGGTCTGCCGCCGGCACTCAGCGGCCAAAATCAATACTGGCTGTGGGGTCCGCGCGGCCATGACGGCTCGCTGATCATCCATATCGGCGGCGACATCGAACGCTGGCGCAAAATTTGCGGTTCGGTTGAGCTTCTCGACACCACGGAAAATCCCTATGCCATGCCCTACGAGAACGGCCGGCCGATCTTCCTCTGCCGCGACCTCAAGGTGCCGGTGACACGGTTATGGGGCAGGTTGAAACGCTATCGCTAAGTGCCGGTCAGCGCAGGAAATATCGAAAGCCGACATAGACCACCACGAGGCAGGCAAAGATCAGCGCAACGGGCAGCCGGGGCTTTGCTTCCGAACCGCCGCCGACAACCTTGGGCCGCGGCGCCGGCGGACGCTTGAAGGCGGTAACGTTGCCCGTCGCTTGCGCGTTTGCATGCGCGGGAATATCGGGCGCATCGCCGACCCCGCCCATTTTTGTATAGTAGCTTTTGTAGAGGAGATGGATGGTGGCTTCAGTGGCCTGTAGCTCCGTCGTCTGGTTGAGAAGCGTTTTATAGCTTGCCAGGAACGTCTGGGCCTCGGCAGGCAGAGCGGAGGCGCCGTTCAGCTTGGCCATCATTTTCCAGGTGGCGAAATCCGCGCGCGCCTTGGTGTCAGCGCGCCGCGCGATCAGCATGTCCTTGGCTTTGATCAAGATGGCCTCAGTTTTTTCAAGTCTTCTTCGGGACCGGTCACAAGTTGCCGCTTATCAGCAGAATCAGCTGGATCACATGGTTGGTCGATGTCCGCAGTATCGCCGAAATAACATCAAGATTTAGACCGAACTGGGTGCCGGCCATGGGGAGGATGATCAGAAGCCCGATCAGGATCAGCATCCCGAAAGGCTCCAGCCGGGAAAGCGGGACCGCCAGCACGTTGGGCAACAGGCCGACCGCGACCCGCCCGCCATCCAGCGGCGGAATTGGAAGCATGTTGAAAATCGCCAGAACGACATTGATGACGAGCGCGTTTTTGAGGTTGTCGGCGATCCATTGTGCTGCGTTCGCAGGGACATAGCCCACGGCATGAAACGCCAGGGCGGCCAGCAGCGCGAGCACGATATTGGTGGCGGGTCCGGCCAGCGCCACCCAGACCATGTCGATCCGCGGATTGCGCAAGGCGCGAAAATTCACCGGGACCGGCTTGGCGTAGCCGAACAGAAACGGCGAATGGGAAAACAGCAAAATGGCCGGCAGCACCAGGGTGCCGAACGGGTCGATATGCCTGAGCGGGTTGAAGCTGACGCGGCCCCGGTCCCAGGCGGTGTTGTCGCCGAAATGGTGCGCGACAAAACCGTGGGCAGCCTCGTGAAAGGTGATGGCGATGACGAGCGGCAATATCCAGACGGAAACAGTGTAGGCAGTGGCGTTCACGTGATGATCCTGACCGGTTGAGCCGATAGGCTAGGGCGGCATATGCGGATACTGCGGCAGGCCGTCGTCGAGCTTCACCCAATCCATTTTTTCGGTGACCCAGATGTGGTCGGCCGGCGCAAACGCGTGGCGGTCGTCGAATGCCGCAAGGGCCACGCCCGCCCGTATGCCGTCCTTCCGCCAGGCGAACAGGCGGGTGCCGCAGGTTTTGCAGAATACCCGGTCCAGCGCTTCCGAAGATGGATAGCGCGCGGTTTCACCTTCAACCGTCAGCGCGCTTTGCTTGAACAATGCGCGGGCAAAGAACGGCGATCCCATCGCCTTCTGGCAGTTGCGGCAATGGCAGATGCGGACGTTGATCGGCTCGCCCTCGGCCTTGAACCTGACCGCGCCGCACAGGCATCCGCCTTCCCTGATCATGATCGCTCCGCTGCGTTCTAGGGCGCGCACTCATAAATCTTCGTCGATGTCCGCTTCGCTCCGATAGCGACCACCTTTGTGCAACCGCAGCGTCGCGATATGCCAAAAGCTGACTTGACAGGCCCGATCAATTCGCACGCTTCCAAATCACGTCGACTACGTCTCCACCCGGGGGACGAACGGTCAGCGTCAACTGTTCTCCGGCAATCGCGACAAAACGCTTCTGGTCCGTGCCATTCCAGTTTGGAAAGGAACTGCCTTCGACGTGAACTGTGATGATGCTATCTGCCTCGCTTATCGAATATGTTCCAAAGTAAGTTATTGTGCCGTCGGCCGTCTCTTTGTTTTCGTCGGGGGTACCCTGCCATAGGGCATTGCTCGCATATTTGGCGCGATCTGATCGCATCACAGCGATAATGTAACGCCCGCCTGCATCAAAGAAGGCGATGCCCTTCGGGCTGGTCCCATAACGCTCGACCTTGGTGCCGTCGCCCTTTTTCTGCTCCCACGAGAGCAGCGTCCAGGTACCAACCAGTTGCTCTTTCAACGATTGTTTCTGGCCGAGCGCATCGAATGTCATCATGGACGATCCAAAAGCCGCGACAATGCATGCGGCAAAAATCATTCGCAAATTCATGCCCATCCCCTAAAGAGAAGATTGATAGCGTTGGTCGAGCACCGCAGTCGCAGACGTTACCACGCTCTTGCGAAACGAGTAAAACCGGGGGGCGGGCAGGCGGCATGTCCGTTGAGGGTCATTTTCGACGGATTCGGCAGGGCATGTCGGTTGGTTGATGTCCGCTCCGGCCCATGAACGCCCAACCGGGGGGCGGGTCAGGGCGGTTGTGTTTGACCAGACGCCTGCGATTCAAACTCCCAAACTGGGGCTCGCATCATCAAGCAATGCCGTCGGTGGCGACACCTTACGACAAGCATACCGTCAATTACCTCGCCTTCGTCCAGCTTGCCTCCATCAGACTATGGCCTCGGGTTAATGAGTGCACGCCCTAGTAAGTCGCGCGTCCCCCGGAAATATCGAACACAGCACCGGTGGAGAACGCGCAGTCCTCCGAAGCCAGCCATGCCACCATCGCGGCGAGTTCTTCCACCAGCACGAAGCGTCCTTTCGGGATCTTCGAAAGCATGAAGTCGATATGCTGTTGCGTCATCTGGTCGAAGATCGCGGTTTTTGCTGCGGCCGGCGTCACCGCGTTGACGGCGATGTCGTAACCGGCGAGCTCCTTGCCGAGCGACTTCGTCAGCGCGATCAGGCCGGCTTTTGAGGCCGAGTAGTGCGCCGCGTTGGGGTTGCCTTCCTTGCCGGCGATCGAGGCGATGTTGATGATACGGCCGTATTTCTGCCTGACCATCGACGGCACCACCGCCTTGCAACAGATGAAGGGCCCGTCGAGATTGATGCGCAACACCTTGCGCCATTCATCGAGGTCGGTTTCCCACACCGTCTTGTTGATGCCGGCGATGCCGGCATTGTTGACGAGGATGTCGATCTTGCCGAGCGCTTTCAGCGTGGCGTCCGTGGTCTTCTCGACCGCGGCGAGATCCGAGACGTCGACCTTGAACGCGGTGACGCCGGCGCCGATTTCCTTGGCCGTCTTCTCGGCGAACGGCAGGTCGTGATCCCAGATCGCAACTTTGGCGCCGGAACTGACAAAACGTTCGGTGATGGCGCGTCCGAACCCTTGCGCGCCGCCGGTGACGACGGCGCAACGGCCGCTCAGATCGATCTTGTTCATGGTTGAAGTCCTACATCTGTTTCGAAACGGTCGCCGGTTTGTCGTTGCTGTGATTACAACGTCCAGCCGCCATCGATGATATGCGCGACGCCTGTGGTGAACGAGCTTTCGTCGCTGGCAAGATAGACCGCGAGCAAAGCGATTTCGTCGGCGGTGCCGAGCCGTCCCATCGGCTGCCGGCTGACGAACATCTCGCGGCCTCCCGGTCCTGCGGCAGCGGCGCGGTCGAGCATCGAGGGCGTCTCGATGGTGCCGGGGCAGATGCAATTGCATCGAATGCCCCTGGTGATGAAATCGGTCGCGACCGCGCGGGTCAGCGCCGCCACGGCGGCTTTGGTCGCGCCATAGACGTAGCGGTTGGGCGCGGCCTTGAAGACGCCGGCGGCCGAGGAGATGTTGACGATCGAACCGTGGCCGGCTTCCAGCATGCCCGGCAGGAACGCCCGGATGGTCCGGTGCATCGACTTGACGTTGAGGTCGAAGGAAAAATCCCAATCATTGTCGGAGCAATCGAGCACGGTGCCGTGATGCACGAAGCCGGCCGCGTTGAGCAGGATGTCGACCTTGCCGACGCGCTTGGCCATCGCGGCGACCGCGGCAGTGTCGCGGACATCGAGCCGCGCCACTTCCGAGACGCCGTCTTTCGACAGCAGCGCCAGGCCCTTTTCGTCGATGTCGGTTGCGAACACGGTCGCGCCCTCGCGGGCAAAGGCGGCGGCGCAGGCGCGGCCGATGCCCACAGCACCCGCCGTCACGAAAGCGCGCTTGCCCTTCAGGCGGTCAGACATGTTGTTTTCTCCCATGGATTTATCGGCAATTTTACGCTCGTCATACGCGGGCTTGACCCGCGTATCCATCATCTTTTGAAGAGCGATGGATTGCCGGGTCAAGCCCGGCAATGACGATCGAACTAATGATTGTCACGCGCGACGCCGACGGTGCCGGCGATGTCGTGATAGCGGGTCGCGAACTCCATGCAGGCGCCGGTGGCCTGCTGGCCGACGGTCGAGCGATAGAGCTCCTGCCACGGCGTCTGGTTGGCGGGGTATTTGAAACCGCCATCCGCCTTCAGCCTGGCATGGCGCTTCTTCAACTCCTCGTCGGAAATCAGGATGTTGGCGCTGCCCTTGTTGAGGTCGATGCGAACCTTGTCGCCGGTCCGCAGGATCGCAAGGCCGCCATTGGCCGCGGCTTCCGGCGTGGCGTTGAGGATCGACGGCGAGCCCGACGTGCCGGACTGGCGGCCGTCGCCGATGCAGGGCAGGGACAGGATGCCGCGTTTGATCAGGGCCGCCGGCGGCTGCATGTTCACGACCTCGGCACCGCCGGGATAGCCGATCGGGCCGGTGCCGCGCACGAACAGGATGCAGTGCTCGTCGATCTCGAGCGCGGCATCGTCGATCCGGTGGTGATAATCCTCCGGCCCCTCGAACACGATGGCGCGGCCCTCGAAGGCGTTGGGGTCCTTCGGATTGATCAGGTAGCGGTCGCGGAACTCCTTTGAGATCACGCTGGTCTTCATGATCGCGGAATCGAACAGATTGCCGCGCAGCACCAGGAAACCGGCGTCCTTGACCAGCGGCTTGTCGTAACTCCAGATCACGTCGCCATCGGGCTTCGGCGCTTCGCGGCAATTGTCGCCCATGGTGTGACCGTTGACGGTCATGGCATCTTCGTGGATGCGCTGGTGCTGCATCAATTCGCGCACCACGGCCGGCACGCCGCCGGCGCGATGATACTCCTCGCCGAGATAGAAGCCGGCCGGCTGCATGTTCACCAGCAGCGGAATTTCATGGCCGTACTTCTGCCAATCGTCGATCGAGAGTTCCACGCCGATATGGCGGGCCAGCGCATTGATGTGGATCGGTGCGTTGGTCGAGCCGCCGATCGCCGAATTGACCACGATGCAGTTCTCGAAGGCCTTTCGCGTCAGGATGTCGGACGGTTTCAGGTCCTCCCACACCATGCCGACGATGCGCGTGCCGGTCTCGTATGCGATCTGGCCGCGCTCGCGATAGGGGGCGGGGATCGCGGCACAACCGGGCAGCGACATGCCGAGCGCTTCGGCCAGCGAATTCATGGTGGAGGCGGTGCCCATGGTGTTGCAATGGCCGACCGATGGCGCCGACGAGGCCACGATATTCATGAATTCCTCGTAGTCGATCTCGCCCGCCGCAAGCTGCTCGCGGGCTTTCCAGACCACGGTGCCCGAGCCGGAACGCTCGCCGTTGTGCCAGCCGTTCAGCATCGGTCCGCCCGACAGCACGATGGCCGGCATATTGACGGTCGCCGCCGCCATCAGGCAGGCGGGGGTGGTCTTGTCGCAGCCGGTGGTCAGCACCACGCCGTCCAGGGGATAGCCGAACAGGACTTCGACCAGTCCGAGATAAGCGAGGTTGCGGTCGAGGGCCGCGGTCGGGCGCTTGCCGGTTTCCTGGATCGGATGCATCGGAAATTCCATCGCGATGCCGCCGGCGGCGCGAATTCCCTCGCGGACCCGATGCGCCAGTTCCAGGTGATGGCGGTTGCAGGGCGACAGGTCGTTGCCGGTCTGGGCGATGCCGATGATCGGCTTGCCGGCCTGCAGTTCGTGCCGGGTCAGGCCGTAATTGAGGTAGCGCTCGAGGTAGAGCGCGGTCATCCCCGGATTATGAGGGTTGTTGAACCACTCGCTGGAACGGAGTTTGCGCCTGGTGATCCCGGTAAGCGGTTTGTTCATGGTTTCTCCCGCAGCGCACGCCTTGTTTTTGTGCGTAATGTTCGTGTTGGCACCGGATGTTTGCATGCCAAGGCCGGGTCCGCAATGTTTGCCGGGGCCGACGGATGCCTACGACTTTGATCCGACGACACAGCCAAAAAAGTCTGGTAAGACCCCGGCTAAATAAGGGACGGCCGGGCGTCTGCCGTCCGGTGCCGGGTGTTTCGGGGAGGGTGTGTATGTCGTCGGTGCAAATTCGCGACGTGCGGAAATCGTTTGGTGGTTTTGAAGTCCTGCACGGCGTGTCGATCCCGATCGAGGACGGCGCTTTCGTGGTGCTGGTCGGCCCCTCCGGCTGCGGCAAATCGACCCTGTTGCGGATGCTCGCCGGGCTCGAAAACATCACCTCCGGGACGATTTCGATCGGCGACCGCGTCGTCAACAATGTCCAGCCCAAAGAGCGCGACATCGCGATGGTGTTCCAGAACTATGCGCTCTATCCGCATATGACGGTCGCCGACAATATGGGATTTTCGCTCAAGCTGCGGGGCGCCAGCGCCGACGAGATCAGCAAGGGGGTGGCCCGCGCCGCGGAAATCCTCGCTCTGACGCCGCTGCTCGATCGCTATCCCCGGCAATTGTCCGGCGGCCAGCGCCAGCGCGTGGCGATGGGACGCGCCATCGTGCGCGATCCGCAGGTGTTCCTGTTCGACGAGCCGCTGTCCAACCTCGACGCCAAGCTGCGCGTGGCGATGCGCACCGAAATCAAGGAACTGCACCAGCGGCTGAAGACCACCACGGTCTACGTCACCCACGACCAGATCGAGGCCATGACCATGGCCGACAAGATCGTGGTGATGCATGACGGCATCGTGGAGCAGATCGGCACGCCGCTCGAACTCTACGACCGGCCGGACAACCAGTTCGTCGCCGGCTTCATCGGTTCGCCCGCGATGAATTTCCTCAAGGGCAAGGTGAAGGCGAACGGCAGCGCCGGCTTCGAGGGCCCGAACGGCGTCAAGCTGCCGCTCACGTCGGCGCCTGCCAATTCCGACGGCCGGCCCGCGGTCTACGGCGTGCGGCCCGAACATTTCACCATCGCCGACGACGGCGCGGAAGCCGAGATCGTGGTGGTGGAACCGACGGGATCGGAAACCCAGGTCTTCGCCAAGCTCGGCGGCGAGCAGGTCGTCGCGGTGTTCCGCGAACGTCATCAATTCAATCCGGGCGACAAGATCCGGCTCAAACCAGATCCCGCGCTCGTGCATCTGTTCGACGAGACCACGGGCAAACGACTGAACGCCTGAGAAATCAAAAACCTTACGGGAGGAATCGACTATGCATGACTTTACTCGCCGCACTCTGCTTCAGGGCGGCACCGCGCTGGCGACGGCCGGCGCGCTGACCGGACCGGCTCTGTTCGACTTTGCCAAGGCCTGGGCGCAGACCGCGCCGTGGAAGGCCGAGCCGGGCGCCAAGCTCACCGTGATGCGCTGGAAGCGCTTCGTGCCGGCGGAAGACGATGCATTCAATGCGATGGTCGCGGCGTTCAAGGCGGCGACCGGCACCGAGATGAACGTGTTCAGCGAGTCCTTCGAGGACGTGCAGCCGAAGGCCTCGGTCGCGGCGAACACCGGCTCGGGCCTCGATCTGGCCTGGGGCCTGCATACGCTGCCGCAGCTGTTCCCGACCAAAGTGCTGAAGATGAACGACGTCGCCGACTATCTCGGCAAGAAGTACGGCGGATGGACCGATGCCGCCGCCAAGCCACCTGCAAGCAGGGCAACGACTGGCTCGGCATCCCCGTCGCGACCATCGGCGGCTACATGACCTACCGCAAGTCGGCGGTCGAGAAGGCCGGCTTCAAGGAGTTCCCGACGGACTTCCCGGGCTTCCTCGAAATGTGCAAGGCGCTGAAGAAGAACAACACGCCGGCCGGCTTCGCGCTCGGACATGCGACCGGCGACGCCAATGCCTGGCTGCACTGGATCCTGTGGGGTCACGGCGCCTACACCGTCGACAAGGACGACAAGGTCATCATCAATTCGCCGGAGACCGTGAAGGCGCTGGAATACGCCAAGGCGCTGTCCGACACCTTCATTCCCGGCGTCGCCTCCTGGAACGACTCGCTCCAACAACAAGGCGTTCCTGTCGGGCGAACTTTACTGCACCGCCAACGGCATCTCGATCTACGTCGCCGCCAAGGACGATCCGACCAAGAAGGATCTCGCCGAGGACACCTATCACGCGCTGTGGCCGGTCGGTCCGGTCGGCAAGCCGACCGAACTGCAGCTCTGCGGTTCCGATCCTGGCGTTCAACTTCACCAAATATCCGAACGCCGCGAAGGCCTTCATCGCCTTCATGCTGGAGAAGGAAAAGTTCGACAAGTGGCTGTCGGGCGCGCGGGGCTATCTCACCCACACGCTCAACGCCTATGACTCCTCGCCGGTGTGGACCGCCGATCCGAAGAACGCGGTGTTCGAGCCAGGCCAGCAAGCGCGCGCTGCCCGCATCCGGCATCGGCACGCCGGGCGAGAAGGCGGCGACCGCGATCGCCGACTTCCTGGTGGTCGACATGTTCGCCAACTACTGCACCGGCCGCGAAGACGCCAAGGGCGCGATCGCGATTGCCGAGCGGCAGTTGAAGCGCATCTATCGCTGAGCGACAATCGGAGCGGGCTGCAAGCCGATTGCAGCCCGCTCCGTTCTACCGTGTGCCGGCAAAGATGGCGCCGCGTGAATTGACCGGCATCGTCAGTCCAAGGGATTTCGCCAATGGCTGACATCGCACTGCAACCCCGGACGGCCAAGCCGCAGATACGCGAGGCCACGACCTGGGACCAGCTCAGGACCAACCGCAACTGGCTCGGCTTCTGGTTCATGCTGCCGGCGATGGCGTTCCTGATATTTTTCCTGGCCTATCCGCTCGGCCTCGGCATCTGGATTTCGTTCACCGACGCCAAGATCGGACGGCCCGGCGAATTCATCGGACTCGAGAACTACGAGTGGCTGTGGGGCGATTCGATCTTCTGGCTGTCGGTGTTCAATACGCTGCTCTACACCTCGGTCGCCAGCGCCATCAAATTCGCGATCGGGCTTTATCTGGCGCTGCTGCTCAACGAGAACATGCCGTTCAAGGCGATGCTGCGCGCGCTGGTGCTGATCCCCTTCATCGTGCCGACCGTGCTGTCGGCGCTGGCGTTCTGGTGGATCTTCGATTCGCAATTCTCGATCATCTCGTGGTCGCTCAAGCATCTCGGCCTGATCACGCAGAACATCAACTTCCTCGGCGACGTCACCTGGGCGCGGATCTGCGTGATCTTCGCCAATATCTGGCGCGGCGTTCCCTTTGTCGCGATCACGCTGCTGGCCGGGCTTGCAGACCGTGCAGCCCTCGCTCTACGAGGCCGCGACGCTCGACGGCGCCAGCAAGTGGGAGATGTTCCGCTACATCACCTATCCGCTGCTGACCCCGATCATCGCGGTGGTGATGACGTTCTCGGTGCTGTTCACCTTCACCGACTTCCAGCTGATCTGGGCGATGACGCGCGGCGGCCCGGTCAACGCCACGCATCTGATGGCGACGTTGTCGTATCAGCGCGCCATCATCGCCGGCCAGCTCGGCGAGGGCGCGGCGATCTCCAGCGCCATGATCCCGTTCCTGCTGGCCGCGATCATGGTCTCCTGGTTCGGACTGCAGCGCCGCAAGTGGCAGCAGGGAGAGAACAATGACTAAGCCACGGCGCCGCGTTAAGTGGCAGCAGGGTGGGAACAATGACTGATCTTCCCACCTCGCGGATCGATCTCAAGGCCGTGCTATCCGGCTCGTCGCCGACGGTCGCGATGGACGATCACAGCGAGGGCATGAGCTATCTGCAGTCGCTGCCGCGCCGCCTGGTCACGCTCTATCTGCCGCTGTCGATCATCGTGTTCATCCTGCTGTTTCCGTTCTACTGGATGGGGCTGACCGCGATCAAACCGGACGAGCAATTGCTCGATCTCGACAAGTTCAATCCGTTCTGGACCTGGAATCCGACCTTCAAGCACATCCACAAGCTGTTGTTCGAAAGCTATTATCCGCACTGGCTGTGGAACACGATGTATGTGGCGGTCTGCGCCACCGTGCTGTCGATCTTCGCCAGCGTGCTCGCGGCCTACGCCATCGTGCGGCTGCGCTATCGCGGCGCGCAATGGGTCGGCGGGCTGATCTTCCTGTCCTATCTGGTGCCGCCGTCGATCCTGTTCATTCCGCTCGCCACCGTGGTGTTCCAGTACGGCCTGTTCGACTCGCCGCTGGCGCTGATCCTGACCTATCCGACCATCCTGATCCCGTTCTCGACCTGGCTGCTGATGGGCTATTTCAAGACCATCCCGTTCGAACTGGAGGAATGCGCGCTGATCGACGGCGCCAGCCGCTGGCAGATCCTGACCAAGATCGTGCTGCCGCTGGCGATCCCCGGATTGATCTCGGCGTTCATCTTCTGCTTCACGCTGTGCTGGAACGAGTTCATCTACGCGCTGACCTTCCTGCAATCGACCCAGAACAAGACCGTGCCGGTCGCGATCGTCAACGAGTTCGTCGACGGCGACATCTATCGCTGGGGTTCGCTGATGGCGGGCGCGCTGGCGGGCTCGCTGCCGCTGGTCATCCTCTATGCGTTCTTTGTCGAGCACTATGTGTCGGCGATGACCGGAGCCGTCAAAGAGTAAGCGCGCGGGCCTCGCGTCTAAAACCAAGAACAAGAGGGAGTTGGGTCTTGCACATACTGGTTCTCGGCGCCGCCGGCATGGTCGGCCGCAAATTGACCGAGCGGCTGTTGCGCGACGGCCGTCTCGGCAAGCGCGACATCACCCGGCTGACGCTGCATGACGTGGTCGCGCCGGCGAAACCGGCGAATGCCGGGATTTCCGGTCGATATCGTGACATCCGATTTCGCCGTGCCCGGTGCCGCCGCAAAGCTGGTCGCGGATCGGCCCGATGTGATCTTTCATCTCGCGGCGATCGTCTCCGGCGAGGCCGAGCTCGATTTCGACAAGGGTTATCGGATCAATTTCGACGGCACCCGGATGCTGCTCGATGCGGTCAGGCTGATCGGCGGCGGCTACAAGCCGAGGATCGTGTTCACCTCGTCGATCGCGGTGTTCGGTGCGCCGTTTCCCGAAGCCATCGGCGACGAGTTCTTTCAGACGCCGCTGTTGAGCTACGGCACCCAGAAGGCGATCGGCGAACTCCTGCTCGCGGATTATTCGCGCCGCGGCTTCATGGACGGCATCGGCATCCGGCTGCCGACCATCTGCATCCGTCCCGGTCTGCCCAACAAGGCCGCGTCCGGCTTCTTCTCCAACATCCTGCGCGAACCGCTTGCGGGCAAGGAAGCGGTGCTGCCGGTATCCGAGGATGTCCGCCACTGGCACGCCACGCCGCGCTCGGCGGTCGGTTTCCTGATCCACGCCGCGACCATGGACAGCGCGACCGCCGGCGCGCGGCGCAACCTCACCATGCCCGGCCTTTCCGCCACCGTCGGCGAGCAGATCGCGGCCTTGAAGCGGGTGGCGGGCGACAAGGTGGCAGCGCGGATCAAGCGCGAGCCCGATCCGTTCATCATGGGCATCGTCGACGGCTGGCCGCGCAATTTCGACGCCCAAGCGGGCGGTCAAGCTCGGCTTTACCACCGCCGAAAAGACTTTCGATGATATCATTCGTATCCATATCGAAGACGAACTCGGTGGTAACGTCGTCAATAGGTCGTCTCGGGTTTGACCCGCGCCTGGATTTGCCGGGTCGAGCCCGGAGCATAGGAGAACCACCATGACAGCCAGCATCGTTGGATGGGCGCATACGCCGTTCGGCAAGTTCGATACCGAAACCGTCGAGAGCCTCGTGGTTAAGGTCGCCACCGACGCGCTGGCCGATGCCGGCATCTCCGCAGCCGATGTCGATGAAATCGTGCTCGGGCATTTCAACGGCGGCTTCTCGGCGCAGGATTTTACCGCTTCGCTGGTGTTGCAGGCCGATCCGCAATTGCGCTTCAAGCCGGCGACACGGGTCGAGAATGCCTGCGCCACCGGATCGGCGGCGGTGCATCAGGGCATCCGGGCGATTGCCTCGGGGGCCGCGAAAATCGTGCTGGTGGTCGGCGTCGAGCAGATGACGCAAGACGCCGGGGCCGGAGATCGGCCGCAACCTGCTCCGCGCGTCCTATCTGCCGGAGGATGGCGACACCCCCGGCGGCTTTGCCGGCGTGTTCGGCAAGATCGCGCAGGCCTATTTCCAGAAGCACGGCGACCAGTCCGATGCGCTGGCGATGATCGCCGCCAAGAACCACAAGAACGGCGTCGCCAACCCTTACGCGCAGATGCGCAAGGATTTCGGCTACGAGTTCTGCCGCTCCGAAAGCGAGAAGAACCCGTTCGTGGCAGGACCCTTGAAGCGCACCGACTGTTCGCTGGTGTCGGACGGCGCGGCGGCACTGGTGCTGACGGACTCCGAAACCGCGAAGTCGATGGGCAAGGCGGTCAACATCCGGGCCACCGCGCATGTGCAGGACTTCCTGCCGATGTCGAAGCGCGACATCCTGCTGTTCGAAGGCTGCACCGTGGCCTGGCAGCGCGCGCTGCAATCGGCCGGCGTGCAGCTTTCGGATCTGTCGTTCGTGGAAACCCATGACTGCTTCACGGTCGCCGAACTGATCGAGTATGAAGCGATGGGCCTGACGCCGCGCGGGCAGGGCGCACGCGCCATCAAGGAAGGCTGGACCCAGAAGGACGGCAAGCTGCCGGTCAATCCGTCCGGCGGATTGAAGGCCAAGGGACATCCGATCGGCGCCACCGGCGTCTCCATGCACGTGATGAGCGCGATGCAGCTTCTGGGACAGGCGCCCGAGGGCATGCAGCTCCGGGATCCCAAGCTCGGCGGCATCTTCAACATGGGCGGTGCGGCGGTGGCGAACTACGTCTCGCTGCTGGAGCCCGTGAAGTAGAGCAGAGCCTCTCAGCAAGTCGTCCCGGCCTCCGAGCCGGGACCCATAACCACCGATGCCTGCTGCTTTGCGCCGTCGCCGGCGGCATCCTTCAGCTACGACTTCGCAGCGTATGGGTCCCGGCTCGAGGCCGGGACGACGTTCCAGCATGAGAACCTGCGCGGACGAATGCCGCGCAACCGGGAGCGAACCGATCCATGGGACCATTGGAGGGCGTCAAGGTCGTGGACATGACGACCGTGCTGATGGGACCGTATGCGACCCAGATGCTCGGCGATTATGGCGCCGATGTCATCAAGGTCGAAACGCTCGATGGCGACGTGACGCGGCTGATCGGCCCGACCCGTCATCCCGGCATGGGTCCGGTGTTCCTCAACACCAATCGCAGCAAGCGCAGCATCTGCCTCGATCTGAAAAACCCTAAAGGCCGCGACGCGGTGCTGCGGCTGATCGCATCAGCCGATGTGCTGGTTTACAATGTGCGTCCGCAGGCGATGGCGCGGCTGCAGCTCGGCTACGATGTGGTCTCGAAGCTCAACCCGCGCCTGATCTATGCCGGCGTGTTCGGCTTCGGCCAGGATGGGCCCTATGCCGCCAAGCCCGCCTATGACGACCTGATCCAGGGCGCCACCGCGCTGCCGGCTTTGATGGCGCAGACCAGCGACGGCGTGCCGCGTTATGTCCCGAATGCGCTGGTCGACCGCATCGTCGGCCTCACGGCGGTCGGCGCGATCTGCGCCAGCCTCGTGCATCGCGACCGCAGCGGGCGCGGCCAGCGGCTGGATATTCCGATGTTCGAGACCATGGCCGGTTTCGTGATGGGCGATCACATGGGCGGTCTCACCTACGAGCCGCCGCTCGACAAAGGCGGCTATGCGCGGCATCTGTCGCGCGACCGGCGGCCCTATAAAACCTCCGACGGCTATATCTGCGTGATCGTCTACAACGACAAGCAGTGGGATAACTTCTTCAAGGCCACCGGCCGCGACGACCTGCGCAGCAATCCGAAATTCGCGACCTTTGCCGGGCGCGCCGTCAACATCGACACGGTCTATGGCGAACTCGCCCGCATTTTCGAGACGCGAACCACCGCCGAATGGACCGAACTGCTCGAGAAGGCCGACGTGCCGGTGATGCCGATGCACGATCTCGAGAGCATCCTGCAGGACCCGCATTTGGTCGCGACCGGCTTTTTCCCCGTCGTGAACCATCCGACCGAGGGCCCGATCCGCAACATGAAGGTCGCCGCCACCTGGTCGGAGACGCCGGCCGATCCCGTGCGGCTGGCGCCGCGGCTGAACCAGCACGGCGAGGAAATTTTACGCGAAGCGGGCTTCTCCGCCGACGAGATCGCTGCAATGGTGCGCGACGGCGTCACCAGGACCGCCGGCGTTTCGCAGGACTGACACGCATGGATTTTGCGCTCACCGCCAACCAGGAATCGATCCGCGACGCGGTTGCGAAAATCTGCGCGCGCTTCGACGACGCCTATTGGCTGAAGAAGGACAAGGAGGGCGGTTTCCCGGCCGACTTCCACAAGGCGCTGGCGGATGCCGGCTGGCTCGGCATCTGCATTCCCGAGGCCTATGGCGGCTCGGGGCTCGGCATTGTGGATGCCGCGATCATGATGCGGACGATTGCGGAATCCGGCGCCGGCATGTCGGGGGCTTCCGCCATGCACATGAATGTGTTCGGGCTCAATCCGGTGGTGGTGTTCGGCAATGAAGAACAATGCAAGCGAATGCTGCCGCCGATCGTCGACGGCACCCAGAAGGCCTGCTTTGCCGTCACCGAACCCAACACCGGCCTCAACACCACGCAGCTAAAGACCCGCGCGGTGCGGAACGGCAACAAATACGTGGTCAACGGCCAGAAGGTCTGGATCTCCACCGCGCAAGTTGCCGAAAAGATCCTGCTATTGGCGCGCACCACGCCGCTGGAAGAAGTGAAAAACCCGACCCACGGTCTCAGTTTATTTTATACCGATTTCGATCGCAGCCGCATCGCCGTGCACGAGATCGAGAAGATGGGCCGCAAGGCGGTCGATTCCAACGAGTTGTTCATCGAGAATTTTGAAATACCGGTTGCCGATCGCCTCGGCGAGGAAGGCCGCGGCTTTGAATACATCCTGCACGGCATGAATCCGGAACGCATCCTGATCGCCGCCGAAGCGGTCGGGCTCGGCAAGCTGGCGCTGTCGCGCGCGGCCGGATACGCCAAGACCCGCATCGTGTTCAATCGCCCGATCGGCAAGAACCAGGCGATCCAGCATCCGCTGGCGAAAAACTGGATGGAGCTGGAAGCGGCATGGCTGATGACGCTGTCGGCGGGCTGGCAATACGATCAGGGCCTGCCGTGCGGTCCTGCCGCCAACGCCGCGAAATATCTCGCGGGCGAGGCCGGCTATCATGCCTGCGAACAGGCCGTCATGACCCATGGCGGCTTTGGCTACGCCAAGGAATTCCATGTCGAGCGCTATTTGCGCGAATCCCTGATCCCGCGCATCGCCCCGATCAGCCCGCAGCTCATTCTCAGCTTTATTGCCGAGAAAGTCCTGGGCCTGCCGAAGTCGTATTGAAATGAGCTTCATCACCGGCGTCGGACTGACGGCATTCGGCAGGCATGAGGGCTCCTCGTCGCTCGATCTCATGAGCAAGGCCGCCGAACTGGCGGTTGCCGACGCCGGGCTGCAACGCGCCGATATCGACGGCATTCTCTGCGGTTACTCCACGGTCTCACCGCACATCATGCTCGCAACCGTGTTCGCCGAACATTTCGGCATCAAGCCAAGCTATGCCCACGCCGTCCAGGTCGGCGGCGCGACCGGGCTGGCGATGACGATGCTGGCACATCATCTGGTCGAGGCCGGCGTGGTCAGGCACGTGCTGGTGGTCGGTGGCGAGAACCGCCTGACCGGGCAAAGCCGCGATGCCTCGATCCTGGCGCTGGCGCAGGTCGGCCATCCCGATTACGAGGTGCCGCTGGGGCCGACCATTCCGGCCTATTACGGCCTCGTCGCTTCGAGATACATGCATGAGTACGGCGTGACGCAGGAAGACCTCGCCGAATTCGCGGTGCTGATGCGCCGCCACGCGCTGACGCATCCCGGCGCGCAGTTTCACGACGCGATCACGGTGGCCGACGTGATGGCCTCGAAGCCGGTGGCGTTGCCGCTGAAGCTGCTGGACTGCTGTCCGGTGTCCGATGGCGGTGCGGCGTTCGTGGTCAGCCGCGATCGCACCGGCGAGACCGGCGTGCGGGTATTGGGTTGCGCCCAGGCGCATACCCATCAGCACGTCACGGCGATGCCGGGTTTAAGCGAACTCGGCGCCGAGATCGCGATCGCCCGGGCCAAGGCCGCCTCCGGTATTGCGATTTCCGATGTGCGCTACGCCGCTATCTATGACAGCTTCACCATCACGCTGGCGATGCTGCTGGAAGACCTCGGTCTTGCCGGACGCGGCGAGGCGGCGGCGCGGGTGCGATCGGGTCATTTCAACGGCAATGGCGCGATGCCGCTCAACACCCACGGCGGTCTCCTCAGCTACGGTCATTGCGGCGTCGGCGGCGCGATGGCGCATCTGGTCGAAACCCATCTGCAGATGACCGGACGCGCCGGCCATCGTCAGGTGCATGACGCCTCGATCGCGCTGTTGCACGGCGATGGCGGTGTGCTGTCGTCGCATGTCAGCATGTTTTTGGAGCGGACGCGATGAACGGCATGGCGGACTGGACCGCGGGCGCGCAAGCGATCGTCTATCAATCCTGCGCTGCCTGCGGCGCGCGGCAATATTTCCGCCGCAGCTTCTGTTGTTCATGCGGCGCGCCGGATCCGGTTGAGAAACCCGCCAGCGGCAAGGGCGTTGTCTACGCCACGTCGCTGGTGTGCCGCGCCGCCACCCCGGAGACCCGCGCGCACATCCCCTACAATATCGTTCTGGTCGATGCCGCCGAAGGCTTTCGCATGATGGCGCATGGCGACAACGATCTTGCCATCGGCGATCGCGTCACCGCGCGGTATCAGACATTTGCCGGCCGCCTCGTTCCATACTTCGCAAGGACAAAATCATGAGCCGTCTCAAGGCCGCCCTCGATCCCAAATCCGTCGCCATCATCGGCGCCTCGGAAAATCCCAACAAGGTCGGCGGCCGCCCGGTGCATTACCTCGACAAGTTCGGCTTCAAGGGCAGGATTTTCCCGATCAACCCGTCGCGCGCCGGAAGTGCAGGGCTACAAATGCTACAAGAGCCTGGGCGATCTGCCGGAAGCCCCCGAGATGGTGATCGTCGCGGTCGCCGGCGACAACGCCATCGGTGCGGTGGACGATTGCGCCGCGCACGGCGTCAAGATCGCCGTGGTGATGGCGTCGGGTTTCGGCGAGGTCGATGCCGTCGCAGGAAAAGCGAAAGAGCGGCGCATGGTCGAGGCCGCGCACAAGACCGGCATGCGCATCGTCGGGCCGAATTCGCAAGGGCTCGCCAATTTCGGCACCGGCGCGATCGCGAGCTTCTCCACCATGTTCATGGACATGGACCGCGCCGAAGGGCACGTCGCGATGCTGAGCCAGAGCGGCGCGCTCTCGACGGTGCCGGTCGGGTTCCTGCGCCAGCGCGGCATCGGCGTCCGCCACACCCATGCGACCGGCAACGATGCCGATATCACCGTCGGCGAACTCGCGGTCGCCGTCGCCGAGGACCCGGAGGTGAAGCTGCTCTTGCTTTATCTCGAAAGCATCCCCGACAAGAAATATCTGGAAGAGCTTGCGGCTCTCGCGCTGGACCGGGATCTCCCGATCATCGCGCTGAAATCCGGCCGTTCCGAAGCCGGCCGGCAGGCCGCACTATCGCACACCGGTGCGCTCGCCAATGAGGATCGCGTGGTCGATGCGTTCTTCGAGCATCACGGCATCTGGCGCGCGCCCGACATGCGCGGGCTGGTGGAGGCGACCGAGCTTTATCTCAAGGGCTGGAAGCCGAAGGGGCGGCGGCTGGTCGCCATCAGCAATTCCGGCGCGGTCTGCGTCATGACCGCGGATGCCGCCACCGCGGTCGGCATGCCGATGGCGAAGCTCGCAGCCGAGACCGACAGGAAGCTCAAGGGCATCCTGCCGAGTTTTGCCACCACCACCAACCCGATCGACCTGACGGCGGCGCTGTTGTCCAACGGCCGGTTGTTCGGCGACATCCTGCCGGTCATCGCCGAAGACCCTGCGGCCGACGCGTTTTTGATTGGCGTCCCCGTTGCCGGGCCCGGCTATGACGTGGAGGCGTTCGCGCGCGATGCGGCGGCGTTCGGCAAGCAGACCGGCAAGCCGCTGGTGATCGCGGCGACGCAACACAGCGTCGCCGATCAATTCGCCTCCGAAGGCTCATCGGTATTTCCGACCGAGACCGAAGCGGTCACCGCGCTGCATCAGTTCCTCGCTCATCGCGAGTTGATGGCGCGTACGCTCGTGCGCAAGGCGACGCGCGCCAAAGACGCGCCGTCTCTGGTTTTATCCGCTGCCACGACGATGCTGAACGAGGCCGACAGCCTCGCTTTGCTGGCCGCGCGCGGCATCCCGGTGGTGGCGCACCGGCTGTGCCGGTCGCGCGCCGAAGCGGTGGCGGCGTTTGCTGCGATCGGCGGCCCGGTCGTGGTCAAGGGATGCTCGGCCGATATCGCGCACAAGTCCGAGCTTGGCCTCGTCAAGCTCGGCGTCAGGACCCGCGAGGAGGCCGGCGAGGTCTGGGCAGAGATGGAAGGCATCATCCGCAAGCATGGTGCGCGGTTCGATGGCGTCATCGTCGCGGCGATGGCCGGCGGCCGCCGCGAAATCATGATCGGCGCGCATCGCGATCCCGTGTTCGGCCCGGTCGTGGCGGTCGGCGACGGCGGCAAATATGTCGAGATTTTCCGCGACACCACGCTCTTGCTGCCGCCGTTTTCGAAACAGGATGCGATGGAGGCGCTTGGAAAGTTGCGGATCGCGCCGCTGTTCGCCGGCGTGCGCGGCGAACTGCCGATGGATGTCGAGGCGCTCTGCAATGCCGTGGTCAAGATCGGCGAATTGATGCTCGATCCCGCGGCCAGAGTGATGAGCCTCGATCTCAACCCGGTGCTGCTCGACAGCGCGGGCAAAGGCTGCGTGGTGGTCGATGCCGTGGTGTTTCAGGGGTAGCCGTCACCCTGAGGTGCGAGCCCCGCTTGGGCGAGCCTCGAAGGGTGTGCAAACGGGCGGCGCCTGCGGCGATCCTTCGAGGCTCGCAAGAGCTCGCACCTCAGGATGACGGCGGAATTGGTTGCGACAGTTCACCGCCAATAGAAGACAAAGCTGGCGATGACGAGCATGGCCGTCACCGCCAGCATTTGCGCGAGCGTTTCCGAGGCTGCCCTTTTGGTGGCTTCCTTCATCGTCATGCTCCCTAGACCTGGGCGTGAATCATCGTCGCCCGGGAAAGGCCTGATGACTCCATTTTCAGCTTTACTCGGAACACCCCGCGACGAGTATCCGCTTTGACGAGTCCCCACTCAGCGAATATCGACGGCGCCAGAGTCGAATGGTAATGCGGCGGGATTTTGGCTCGCGCGCAGCCAAGATGTGCGCGCGTCGTGACGTTTTTGAAGCTCATGTTGATCCGCCGCCTGCTGCAAGGCATGATCGCGCACGGCGAGGCGCTTCCGGCGCATTGACCCAACCAACGATCAGGAAACTCAAGGTTAAATCATGGCCCGTATTGAATATGCCGACCCCGCCAAGGCAAATGACCGCACCCGCGAGATCCTGGGCAAGAACCGCAACGCCAACATCTTCCGGATGATGTCGCATTCGCCGAGCTATTTCGAGCAATATTGCCGGCTGGGCGGCGCCATCAGGCACAAGGGCGAACTCGATCCGGTGGTGCGTGAACTCGCGATCACGCGCACCGGCATCCTGTGCGAGGCGCCCTATGAAATCGTCGCCCACAAGCGCATCGGTAAAGGGGTCGGCGTCACCGACGAGCAAAACGCGGCCCTTGAAGACTGGACCACGGCGAGCTGTTTCAATGAACTGCAACGTGCCGCGCTCGCCTTCACCGATGAAATCGTCAAGTTGCGCCGTCCCACCGATGCGACGTTCAACGCCATCGCCGCCAAGTTGACACCGCGCGCGCTGATCGAACTGCAGCTCTCCGTCGGCTTCTACATCATGACGTCAAAATTCCTGGAAACTTTTGGGATCGACATGCAGCCAGTGTCGGAGGTGGTTTGAGGCATCCAAAGCGCAGTTTCCAGCGCATGCGGTTGAAGCCGTCCGGCACATGGCGCGGACGGCTTTTTGTTGTGGGCGTGGATGGCCTGAGGTAGCTTGTTCTCTGAACGGAATTTTATTCCGCATAGCGGAATGGGATAATCCCGATGGGACGGCGCTCGGAACGGCTCAGCAAGCAGGGAATGCTCGCCAGCGATCTTGCCGGCGAGGGCGACGTTATCCAGGTGGTGTCGCGCGCCTTCGACGTATTGCGCTGCTTCGAGGGCCATGAGGCGCGGCTCGGCAATCTCGAGATTTCCAATCGCTGCGGCCTGCCGCGATCGACGGTGTCGCGCCTGACCCACACGCTGACCCGGATGGGGCAACTGGTCTATCTGCCGCGCGACCAGAAGTATCGCATCGGCCCCAGTGCGGTCGCGATGAGCACCTCGATGATGCGAGGCCTGCAGTTGCGCAACCTGATCCGGCTGCGGCTGCAGGACGTCGCCGAACAACTGCCGGGCACCGTCGGCTTCGTCATTCCCGATCGTTTTCATCTGGTCTATCTGGAGTTCGCCCGCGCCGCCAACGCGCTCGGCCTGCATGAAAGCACCGGCAGCCGCATCGCGATGGCGAGCACGGCCGCGGGCCACGCCTATACCGCGGCACTCGATACCGATGTCGGCGACGCGCTGGTGGCGGAAATGGAGCGCGAGATTCCGGAAGGCGCCAGGCTGCTGCGGCCCCGTATCGAATATAACCGCCGGTTTTTGCGCGAACATGGTTATGTCGTCGCCTGCGGATTATGGAGCCCGCATATCAACGGCCTCGCGGTGCCGCTATGGTCGCCGCAGTACCAGACCTTCGTGGTGGTCACGATCGGCCTGTTGTCGGCGATGTATGACGAGAAGCGGCTGCACAAGGAAGTGACGCGCCCGATGCTGGAACTGGGCGCCGCGGTCGGCAGCCTTTTGGAGGGCGCCGACGGCGAACTCTTCAGCAACCGGATGCCGGCCAGGCCGCAGCCGGCGCCAGCTCATAAAAACAAAATCGAGACGGAGGAGACCAATGAACTGGAAGCCGGAACTCGACGACCTCGCCCGGCGCGAAGCGTTCGCGCGCGAGATGGGAGGCGTTGACAAGGTCAAGCGTCAGCGCGACCAGGGCCGGCTCACCGTTCGCGAACGCATCGACAGGCTGGTCGATGCCGACAGCTTTCACGAGATGGGCGCGATTTCCGGCAGCGCCGAATATGACGCGAGCGGCGAACTCCTCAACCTGACGCCGGCCAATTGCGTGTTCGGCCGCGGCAAGATCGATGGCCGCACCGTGGTCGTGGTCGGCGACGATTTCACCGTGCGCGGCGGCTCCGCCGACGCCTCGATCTCGGCCAAGCCGCTGATGGCCGAGGAGATGGCGCATGATTTCCGGCTGCCGATCATCCGGGTGATCGAAGGCTCCGGCGGCGGCGGCTCGGTGAAAACCATCGAAACCAAGGGCGCGGCCAATCTTCCCGGTGGCATCGGCGGCACCCGCGCGTATCTGTACACCACGGCGAACATGGCCTGCGTGCCCGTGGTCGGATTGGGGCTCGGTTCGGTCGCAGGCCTGGGCGCGGCACGACTGGCCGCCAGCCATTACTCGGTCATGACCAAGAGTTCGGCGATGTTCGTCGCCGGCCCGCCGGTGGTCAAACGCCTCGGCCAGGATCTCAGCAAGCAGGAACTGGGCGGCGCCGATATCCAGACCCGCGCCGGTGGCGTCGATCACGCCGTCGACACCGAGGAGGAGGCTTTCGCCTGCGCCCGGCGGTTCCTGTCCTACCTGCCGTCATCGGTCCATGAACTGCCGCCGACGATTCCCAGCGAGGACGATCCGGAGCGGGCGGAAGAATCCCTGATGAAGGCGGTGCCGCGCAACCGCCGTCAGGTCTACAAGATGCGGCCCATTATCGACGCCGTCGTCGACAAGGATTCGTTCTTCGAGATGGGCGCCAATTTCGGCCGCTCGATCATCGCCGGCTTCGCGCGGCTGGAAGGCCGCGCCGTGCTGCTGCTGGCGAGCGATCCCTTTCACTACGGCGGCTCGTGGACGGCGGACGCCTGCCAGAAGGTGGTGCGCTATGCTGACTTGGCCGAAACCTTCCATCTGCCGGTGGTCTATCTGATGGATTGTCCGGGCTTCATGATCGGGCTCGAGGCCGAGAAGGCCGCAACCATTCGCCACGGCGTGCGCGCGATGGCCGCGGTCAACCAGACCACCGTGCCCTGGTGCACCATCATCGTGCGCAATTCGTTCGGGGTTGCCGGCGTCGTGCACCAGCCGGCGGACCGGTTTTCGATGCGCTATGCCTGGCCATCGGCCTATTGGGGTTCGCTGCCGCTGGAAGGCGGCATCGAGGCGGCCTATCGCGCCGACATCGATGCCGCGGACGATCCGAAAGCCAAGTTGCAGGGAAATCGAGGACCGCCTCAACAAGCTGCGTTCGCCGTTCCGTTCGGCCGAACGGTTCTGGGTCGAGGAGATCATCGACCCGCGCAAGACCCGCTCGCTGTTGTGCGAGTTCGCCCGATTGGCCGAACCGATCCGCACGCCGGGGCTGGCGACGAATTTCATGATCAGGCCGTGAAAGTTAAGGGGCGAATGGCGAGTAGCGAATAGATTATTCTTTTTTCCCTATTCGCCATTCGCTACTCGCCATTCGCGCACTCACGCCACCGCCACCTTCACCGGCCGTGAAATCATCAGCGTAATCACCGCCGCGACGATGCAGAGTGCGCCGGCTGCGAAAAACGCCGGCAGGTAGCTCAATAGCAGCGTGCGCGACAGGCCGGCGCCGAAGGCTGCGGTCGCGGCCCCCAGTTGATGGCCGGCGAAGATCCAGCCGAACACCAGGTTGGCGCGCTCGGGGCCGAATCTCTGCGCGGTGAGCCGCACCGTCGGCGGCACCGTCGCGATCCAGTCGAGGCCGTAGAACATCGCAAACAGCGACAGGCCGTAGAACGAGAAATCGGTGAACGGCAGGAACAGCAGCGACAGTCCGCGCAGGCCGTAATACCAGAACAGCAGATAGCGGTTGTCGTAACGGTCCGACAGCCAGCCCGACATGATGGTGCCGAAGAAATCGAACACGCCCATGGCGGCGAGCAGGCTCGCGGCCTGAACCTGCGGAATGCCGAAATCGAGGCACATCGGAATCAGGTGCACCTGGACCAGCCCGTTGGTAGAGGCGCCGCAGATGAAGAAGGTCGCAAACAGAATCCAGAACACCCGCGTCTTCGCCGCGTCGCGCAACGTGCCGAGTGCTGCCGCCATGATCGGCGCGGTGTTGGGAGGCGGCGCCGGCAGGGGCTGCGTGCCCTCGTCGCCGAACGGCCGCAGCCCGACGTCGCTCGGGCGGTCGCGCATCACCATCAGCACCGCGAAAGCGGCGACCGCCAGCATCACGCACATCACCGCCAGCGCCACCCGCCAGCCCATCCGTTCGGTCAGGCTCGCGAGCAGCGGCAGGAACACCAGTTGTCCGGTGGCGGCACTTGCGGTCAAAATTCCGATCACCAGCCCGCGCCGCGCCGCGAACCAGCGCGCGGCGACGGTGGCGCCGAGCACCAATGCCGTCATGCCGGTGCCGATGCCGACCACGAAGCCCCACAGCAGCATCAACTGCCAGACTTTTGTCATCGCCAGCGACAGCACCAGCGCCGAGACTACGGTCAGCAGCGCCGACAGCGTCACGTTGCGCAGCCCGTAGCGGTTGAGTAATGCCGCTGCGAACGGCGCCATCAGCCCGAACAGGATGAAGCGGATCGACAGCGCCGAGGAAATCTCCGCGGTGGTCCAGCCGAACTCGCGTTGCAGCGGCACGATGAAGACGCCGGGCGCGCCGACCGCGCCGGCGCTGATCAGCGCGGTGAGAAAGGTCACGCCGACCATCACCCAGCCGTAGTGGATATTGCGGCGGGCGAGGGCGGCGGAAAGCCAGTTCGAGATCATGAAGTTTCCTTGCCGGAATTCCGGACGACGGTGAAGTGTGACGAGTCGGGCATTGCGCGATCTTGCACGACCGCATTTGGGCTGAAAGGCCGTATTTCCCTCAATTCAGGACATCGCTGTAGTGTGCTGCGGTCCGCCTAATGCACGATGCGCTCCACCGCGATCGCGGTGGCTTCGCCGCCGCCGATGCACAGAGCGGCGACGCCGCGCTTGAGATTATGCGCTTCCAGCGCATGCAGCAGCGTCACGATCAGGCGAGCGCCGGTGGCGCCGATGGGATGGCCGAGCGCGCAGGCGCCGCCATTGATGTTGAGCTTTTCACGGGGAATGCCGAGATCGCGCTGCGCCGCCATCGCCACCACGGCAAAGGCTTCGTTGATCTCGAACAGGTCGACATCGCCGACGCTCCAGCCGACCTTGTCGAGCAGCTTTCGAATTGCCGGGATCGGCGCGGTGGTGAACCATTGCGGTTCCTGGCTGTGCGTCGCGTGGCCCTTGATCTCTGCCAGCACCGGCAGGCCGTCGCGATCGGCCAGCGAACGCCGCGCCAGGATCAGCGCCGCGGCACCATCGGCATTGGCCGAGGAGGCCGCCGGCGTGATGGTGCCGCCAGCGCGAAATGCCGGCTTCAGGCCGGGAATCTTGGCAGGATCGACTTTAAGCGGAATCTCGTCGTTGCCGATCGAGCGCGGGCCGGCCTTCTCGGCCACGGTGATCGGCACGATTTCGACCTTGAAGGCGCCGCCCTCGACCGCCTTGCGCGCGCGGGTCAGCGTCTCCATCGCATAGGCGTCCTGGTCGGCGCGGGTGAACTGATAGGCCTCGGCGGTGGCCTCGCCGAAATCGCCCATGGAGCGGCCGACCTCATAGGCGTCTTCGAGGCCGTCCATCATCATGTGATCGATGATCCGGTCATGCCCGGCGCGGTAGCCGGCGCGGGCCTTCGCCAGCAGATAGGGCGCGTTGGTCATGCTCTCCATGCCGCCGGACAGCACGATCTCGGCGGAACCGGCATTGATGATGTCATGGGCCAGCATGGTGGCCTTCATGCCGGAGCCGCAGACCTTGTTGATGGTGGTGGCGCCGGTGGCATCCGGCAGTTTGGCGCCGCGCGCGGCCTGCCGGGCCGGGGCCTGGCCCTGTCCGGCCGGCAGCACGCAGCCCATGAACACTTCGTCGATGCGCTCCGGCGCGAGCTTCGCCCGCTCGACGGCGGCGCCGATCACGTGGGAACCGAGCTTGTGGGCGCTGAAAGGAGACAGCTCGCCCATGAATTTGCCCAGCGGGGTGCGGGCGGCAGAGAGGATGACGACCGGATCTGAAGCTGTGGCCATGGCAAATGTCCTCCATCGCAGGGTTGATTCTTTAGGATGATACTCATCATATGATGCGCTGCGGAATTTGCAACGGCGGCCCGGCATAAATTGTCGTGAGGAACTGTCGTCCCTCGACCCTGTGGCATGACGGATGGACGCGATGTCGAATCATCGCGGACGAGTAAGCGGGTCTGCTTCAGCAGATTCAGGCCGGAAGATAGTTCAGTGCTCGCGGAGAGAGACCCCTCATCCGGCAGCCTTCGGCTGCCACCTTCTCCCGCAGGGGAGAAGGAAGAAGTCTACCGCTTCCGGTCCAAAAACCCCTGCATCAGCCGCTGCGGCTCGCCGGTCAGGAACGATTGCCCGAACACGCCGATGCTGAGATTGACGGATTCCTTTAGCGGCAGTTCTTCCCATTGCCGGAGCAGCGCCTTCTGCGCACGCAAGGCTTCAGGGCCGCATTCCAGCAGCGCCGCCACGGTGCTTTCGACCGCGGCATCGAGGCCGCCTTCGGGCGCGACCGCATCGACCAGCCCCCAGGCCAGTGCCGTCGGCGCATCGATGTTGGCGGCGGTCATCAGCAGCCAGCGGGCGCGGCCCCAGCCGATCAGCCGCGGCAACAGCGCTGCATGAATCACCGAGGGAATGCCTACTCGCACTTCAGGCATGCCGAACCTGGCGTCATGCGCGGCAATCCGGATGTCGCAGGCGGCTGCGACTTCGAGGCCGCCGCCAAGGCACCAGCCGGGCATCCGGGCAATGACGGGTCCCGGAAAGGCCCGCACCGCTTCGCAGAGATCGCGCAAGCCGGTGATGAATTTCTCGGCGGAGGCCTGGTCGAGCTTGGCCATTTCCTTGATGTCGGCGCCGCCGATCATGCTCTTTTCGCTTTGGCCCGCGAGCACCAGCACCCGGATATGCTTCTCCGTCGCCAGCACCTGCAGCCCCTCGCGAACGCCGTTGATGACTTCGGATCCGAGGATGTTGAGCGAGCCGGCATTGCAGATCGTCAATTTGACGACGCCGCGCGGGTCGCGATCGACGCCGCAATGGGGATTGAGCATGTGCATGGCAGGTCTCGCGTTGGCGTTACCGGTTCGGCCAAGGTTATTCCCGGTCAAACCGGCGGCTTGTCAAGCTTCCCGGACCCTCCGTTCACCGTCTTGTTGGTCCTGGACAGTCCGTCCTGCAAATAGATGCAGCTTTTTCCAGCCGTATCAGCTATTATATGACCCTGAACATCTTATGGGACGCTCCATGCGCTACTCCAAAGAGCACAAGCAAGAGACCCACGCCAAAATCGTGAAGAAAGCCTCGGTGCGGCTTCGCGAAAAGGGCGCGCATGGCATCGGCGTCGCCGACCTGATGAAGGACGCTGGCCTGACCCATGGCGGGTTCTACGCCCATTTCGATTCCCGGGAAGCGCTGGTGATCGAGGCGTTTGCCCATGCGATGGACCGGTCCACCGAGCGCTGGCGCAAGGTCGCCGAACAGACGCCGCCGGAACAGCGGCTGGCGACCATCGTCGATTCCTACCTGACGACGGTGCATCGCGACGATCCCGGCCATGGCTGCGCGCTTCCGACACTGGGCGCGGAAATCGCCCGCGAGAATCCGAGGACCCGCAAGGCCTTCGCGGCCAAACTTGAACAGATGATCGAGATGCTCACCGATCAGATTCCCGACGTTTCGCGCAAAGCCGCGCGCCAGCAGGCGATCGCCGTTCTCGGCACCATGATGGGAACGCTGGTGCTGGCACGCGTCGCCGGCAGCGGCGATTTTTCCGACGAGATTTTGGCCGCCGGGCGTGACGCGGTGCTGAATCGCGAGGCGATGGCGAAGAAAGCGACATCAGGGAAAGCCGCCAAAGCGGTACGACACTGACGAGGTCTCGCGTCGGTCGCATTCGACGTTGGTCGTAGGCCTGCGGGAACACCGCCAAGCCCGCATTTTCGCAAATGCGCTGCGCGCGGAAACCCTTTCCAAATCCTGCAAAGACTGCAAGATGCCGCAAAACCAGCCTTGCAAACCGACCTTTGGAGGAACCCATGCGCTCAATCGGACATTTTATCGGGGGACGTGAGGTCAAGGGCACATCGGGCCGGTTCGCGGACGTATTCGAGCCCATGACCGGCGACGTCCAGGCCAAGGTGGCGCTGGCCTCCAAGGCGGAAGTGCGCGCGGCGGTCGAGAACGCCAGGGCCGCGCAAGTCGAGTGGGGCGCCACCAATCCGCAGCGCCGCGCCCGCGTGATGATGAAATTCCTGGAACTGGCGCAGCGCGATTACGACAAGCTCGCTGATCTCCTGGCGCGCGAACACGGCAAGACCGTGCCGGACGCCAAGGGCGATATCCAGCGCGGCCTCGAGGTGGTCGAATTCGCCTGCGGCATTCCGCACCTGATGAAGGGCGAATACACCGAAGGCGCCGGCCCCGGCATCGACATCTATTCGCTGCGGCAACCGCTGGGAGTGGTCGCCGGCATTACGCCGTTCAATTTTCCGGCGATGATCCCGATGTGGAAATTCGCGCCCGCGATCGCCTGCGGCAATGCCTTCATCCTCAAGCCGTCGGAGCGCGATCCCGGCGTGCCGATGGCGCTGGCCGCATTGATGATCGAAGCGGGACTGCCGCCGGGTATCCTCAATGTCGTCAACGGCGACAAGGAAGCGGTCGATGCCATCCTCGACGATCCCGATATCCGCGCCGTCGGCTTCGTCGGCTCCTCGCCGATCGCGCAATATATCTATGAGCGGGCGGCGGCCACGGGAAAACGCGCGCAATGTTTTGGCGGCGCCAAGAACCACGCCATCGTGATGCCCGACGCCGACATGGACCAGACCGTCGATGCCTTGATCGGTGCCGGCTATGGCTCCGCCGGTGAACGCTGCATGGCGATCTCGGTAGCCGTGCCCGTCGGCAAGACCACCGCCGACCGCCTGATGGAGAAACTGATCCCGCGGGTCGAGTCCTTGAAGATCGGCACCTCGATCGATCCCTCGGCGGATTACGGTCCGCTGGTGACCAAGGCCGCGCTCGATCGCGTCAAGAATTACGTCGAGATCGGCATCAAGGAAGGCGCAACGCTCGCGGTCGATGGCCGCGGCTTCAAGATGCAGGGCTATGAGAACGGTTTTTACATGGGCGGCTGCCTGTTCGACAACGTGACAAAAGACATGCGCATCTACAAGGAAGAGATCTTCGGCCCCGTGCTCTCGGTGGTGCGCGCCCACGACTATAACGAGGCGCTGGCGCTGCCGTCCGACCACGACTACGGCAATGGCGTTGCGATCTTCACCCGCGACGGCGACGCCGCGCGCGACTTCGCCGCCAAGGTCAATGTCGGCATGGTCGGCATCAACGTGCCGATCCCGGTGCCGATCGCCTATTACACCTTCGGCGGCTGGAAGAAGTCCGGCTTCGGCGATCTCAACCAGCACGGACCGGATTCGATCCGCTTCTACACCAAGACCAAGACCGTGACCTCGCGCTGGCCCTCCGGCGTCAAGGAAGGCGCGGAGTTCTCGATTCCGACGATGAACTAGCGCCGGACGAGGGATGCTTTTCGCACTCAATGAGGATCAGAGTCGCGGTTCGCGACATGGCGCGGGACTTCGCCGCGGAGAAAATCGCGCCGCATGCGATCCGCTGGGACGAGGAGAAGCACTTTCCGGTCGATGTGATGCGCGAGGCGGCGACGCTCGGCATCGGCGGCGTCTACATCCGCGATGACGTCGGCGGCTCGGCGCTGACGCGACTGGACGCGGCGCTGATCTTCGAGGCGCTGGCGCAGGGGTGCCCGACGGTGTCGGCGTTCATCTCGATCCACAACATGGCGTCGTGGATGATCGATGCCTATGGCAACGACACCCAGCGGCACAAATGGCTGCCAAGACTTTGCACCATGGAATTGCTGGCGAGCTATTGCCTGACCGAGCCGGGCTCGGGCTCGG
Source organism: uncultured Alphaproteobacteria bacterium (assembly GCA_963774685.1). Classification (GTDB taxonomy): domain Bacteria; phylum Pseudomonadota; class Alphaproteobacteria; order Rhizobiales; family Xanthobacteraceae; genus Bradyrhizobium. The sequence goes on from CAVZFU010000002.1 coordinate 887,675, forward strand.
ATGCCGCGGCGCTGCGCACCCGCGCGGTGCGCGATGGCGACCATTACGTGCTCAACGGCCAAAAACAATTCATCTCCGGCGCCGGCAAGGGCGATGTCTATGTGGTGATGGTGCGAACCGGCCATGACGGACCCGGCGGTATCTCGACGCTGGTGGTGGAGGGCGATACGCCGGGCCTTTCGATCGGCGCCAACGAACGCAAGATGGGCTGGAATGCGCAACCGACCCGCGCGGTGATCTTCGAGAATGCACGGGTGCCGGTCGCCAACCGGCTCGGCGAGGAAGGCATCGGCTTCAAGATCGCAATGGCCGGGCTCGACGGCGGCCGCATCAATATCGCGGCCTGTTCGCTCGGCGGCGCGCAATGTGCGCTCGACAAGTCGCTGGCCTACATGAAAGAGCGCAAGGCCTTCGGCAAGCGTCTCGACGAATTCCAGGCGCTGCAGTTTCGCCTCGCCGACATGGCGACCGAACTCGAGGCCGCCCGGACCTTTGTGTGGCGCGCGGCGGCGGCCCTCGATCGCAAGGACCATGATGCCACCATGCTGTGCGCGATGGCCAAGCGCTTCGGCACCGACGTCGGCTTCGAGGTCGCCAACCAGGCGCTGCAACTGCACGGTGGCTACGGCTATCTCAGCGAATACGGCATCGAGAAGATCGTGCGCGACCTTCGCGTGCACCAGATCCTCGAAGGCACCAACGAGATCATGCGGGTGATCGTGGCGCGTAAGCTGATCGAGGGCGCCCGATGACCGCACCTGCCGCGGCCGTTGCGGGAACCGAGCCCGACCTGATCGTCCGGCGCGAGGGTGCGGCAGGCGTGATCCGGCTCAATCGCCCGAAGGCCATCAACGCCGTGACGCTGGAGATGTTTCGCGACATCGACAAGGCGCTCGATCAATTCGAGACCGATCCCGCCGTCGGCCTGATCCTGCTCGAAGGCGCCGGCGATCGCGGCCTGTGCGCCGGGGGCGATATCCGCGCGCTCTACGAAAGCTCGAAAGTTCGCGGCGACCTCGGAAAAATCCTGTGGCGCGAGGAATACATCCTCAACGCGCGCATCGCCAAATTCCCAAAGCCCTACGTGTCCTTCATGGACGGCATCGTGATGGGCGGCGGCGTCGGGCTTTCGGCGCATAGCAGCCATCGCGTCGTCACCGAGCGGACCAGGCTCGCAATGCCTGAAGTGGGGCTCGGCTTCTTTCCGGATGTCGGCGGCACCTGGCTGCTGTCGCGCTCGCCCGGCGAGATCGGGACTTATTTCGGATTGACCGGCCAGACCATGAACGGTCCCGACGCGATTTATGCGCGCTTTGCCGACGCGGTGGTGCCTTCCGGCAAACTTGCTGCACTGCGCGAGGCGCTTACCAAAATTCGCGCCGGTTCGACATCGAGCGAAGTCAAAACCCTGATCGACGGTTTCGCAACCGGCGAGACATCGGGTCCCGTCGCGGCGATGCAGCCGCGCATCGACGCCTGGTTTGCCCATGACCGGATGGAAGATATTGTCGCCGTCCTGCAGCGCGACGGTTCGGATCTGGCGCAATCGACATTGAAGACGTTGAACGAGAAGTCGCCGCGCGGCATGGTGGTCACCTTGAAACTGCTGCGGCTGGCGCGGACGTCGTCCTCGCTGGAACAATGCCTGGTGCGGGAATATCGTGCCGCGCTTGAAGTGTTCGCCAGTGACGATTTTCGCGAAGGCGTGCGCGCTGCCGTGATCGACAAGGATCGCAGTCCCCGTTGGTCGCCGCCGCGGATCGAGGATGTCACGCCCGAGATGACGGCGCGTTACTTTGCGAACATCGGCGCCGACGAACTCGTGTTCGACAAAACAACATAGAAACGCTTGCGTGGAGCAATAAACATGGCAAACATCGCATTCATCGGTCTCGGCAACATGGGCGGGCCGATGGCGGCCAACCTCGTCAAGGCGAGCCACAAGGTGGTCGCGTTCGATCTGGTGGAAGCCTCGCGCGCCCAGGCCAGGTCCGATGGCGCTTCGATCGCGGACAGCGCCTCCGGCGCGGTGAAAGGCGCCGATGTCGTCATCACGATGCTGCCCGCAGGCAAGCACGTAATGTCGGTCTGGACCGATGTCGTTCCGTCCGTGGCAAAGGGCGCGCTGATCATCGATTGCTCGACCATCGACGTCGAGAGCGCCAAACAAGCGCATGCGCTGGCCGCCAAGCACGGCGTCGCCTCGGTCGACGCGCCCGTGTCAGGCGGCACCGTCGGCGCCAAGGGTGCGACGCTGACCTTCATGTGCGGCGGCGACGCCAAGGCTTTTGCGGCGGCAAAGCCGGTGCTGGAAAAGATGGGCAAGAAGATCGTGCATTGCGGCGACGCCGGAGCAGGGCAGGCCGCCAAGATCTGCAACAACATGATCCTCGCCATTTCCATGATCGGTGTCGGCGAAGCGTTCGTGATGGCCGAAAAACTTGGACTGTCGCATCAGGCGCTGTTCGATGTCGCCTCGACCTCATCGGGGCAATGCTGGGCGCTGACATCTTATTGTCCGGTGCCGGGTCCGGTGCCGACGTCTCCGGCCAACAACGACTACAAACCGGGTTTTGCGACCGCCCTGATGGTGAAGGACCTCACGCTGGCGCAGGACGCGGCGAAAGCGACCGGTGCGGCAACGCCGCTCGGAAAGCATGCACAGGAAATCTACAAGGCGTTCGATGCCGCAGGGCATGGCGGGGTTGATTTCTCCGGGATCATCCAGCACGTCCGCGGCCTTGCCGGAAAAAGCGGATAGCCGCGATGACCACATTTCAGGACGCGCGCTCGTTTCTGCTCAGGCACCGCACCGACTACGATGCCGCGGTGAAGGGATTCAAATGGCCGGACCCAGTGCCGTTCAACTGGGCGCTGGACTGGTTCGACGCGGAACTGGCGCGCAATCCTGACAGCAAGGATCGTCCGGCGTTGTGGATCGTCGATGCCGGCAGCAACAAGGAAACAAAACCCTCGTTCGCAGCGCTGTCGCGCCGTTCCAACCAGGTCGCGAATTTCCTGCGCGCGCAGGGCCTCAAGCGCGGCGATCATCTGTTGCTGCTGCTCGGCAACGTGGTCCCGCTGTGGGAGACCATGCTGGCGGCGATAAAACTCGGCGTGGTGGTGATCCCCGCGACCACGCTGCTGACGCCGGACGAGTTGCGCGACCGGCTCGATCGCGGCCGCGCCAGGGTCGTGGTGGCCTCCCAGGACCAGGTCGCGAAATTCGCCGGCCTCGGCGGGCGCAATCTCATTCGCGTCGTGATCGACGCGTCGTCGAAGCATGAAGGGTGGCTGGCTTACGAGCAAACCGCGGATTTTTCCGACACGTTCAAACCGGATGGGCCGACCAACGCCGACGATCCGATGCTGCTGTATTTCACCTCGGGCACCACGGCCAAACCGAAACTGGTGCGGCACAGCCAGCGCAGTTACCCCGTCGGGGGATTGTCGACCATGTACTGGCTCGGGCTGCAGCCGGGCGACGTCCATCTGAATATTTCCTCGCCGGGCTGGGCCAAGCATGCCTGGAGTTGCTTCTTTGCGCCGTGGAATGCCGGCGCCACGGTGTTCGTGGTCAACCAGCCGCGTTTCGATGCCAAGGGATTGCTCGCAACCATCGGCCGCTGCGGCGTCACGACGCTGTGCGCGCCGCCGACGGTGTGGCGATTGTTCATCCAGGAGAAGCTGGCGGACTTCAAGGTCAGCCTGCGCGAAGTCTGCGGCGCCGGCGAGCCGCTCAATCCCGAGGTGATCGACCAGGTGAAGTCGGCCTGGGGCCTGACCATCCGCGACGGTTACGGCCAGACCGAAACCACGGCGCTGGCGGGAAATTCGCCGGGACAGAAGGTCAAGGTCGGCTCGATGGGACGGCCGTTGCCCGGCTATGTTGTGCGGATTACCGACAACGACGGTCACGTGACCAAGGAGGGCGAAGTCAGTCTCGTGCTCGGCGCCGACCGGCCCGCCGGGCTGATGCAGGGCTATCAGGGCGACGACGGCAAACTGAGCGGCGCGGACGGCGATCTCTATCGCAGCGGCGACGTGGTGTTTGCCGATGATGAGGGCTACCTCACCTTTGTCGGCCGCTCCGACGACGTGTTCAAATCGTCCGACTACCGGATCAGCCCGTTCGAACTGGAAAGCATCCTGCTCGAACATGAATCGGTGGCGGAAGCCGCCGTTGTTCCGAGCCCCGATCCGATCAGGCTGGCGGTCCCCAAGGCCTATGTGCTGCTGGTGTCGGGCGCGGAGCGTTCGCCCGAAACCGCGCTCTCGATCTTCCGGCATCTGCACACGCGGTTGGCGCCGTTCAAGCGCATCCGGCGGATCGAACTGGTGACCGAATTGCCGAAGACGATTTCCGGCAAGATCCGCCGCGTGCAACTGCGCCGGCTGGAGCACGACAATGATCGCGGCGACGCATTGCGCGGCCAGGAATTCCGCGAAGAGCATTTCCCGGAATTGCAGAAGATCCGCTCGGCCGGATCGGCGGAGAGTTGACCATGAACGAGGTGTGGAAGAAGCCGCCGGTCTCGCTCAAGGCCTATCAGGCCATGATCGGCCACGAAGTCGGCGTGTCATCCTGGCATCTGGTCGATCAGAAGCGGATCGATGTCTACGCCGACGTGATCGAGGACCATCAATTCATCCATATCGATCCCGAGCGCGCCAGGCGCGAGACGCCGTTCGGCACTACCGTCGCGCATGGCTTCCTGACGATGTCGCTGATGAGCATCATGTCGTATGAAGTGATGCCGGTGATCGAGGGCACCACGATGGGCGTCAATTACGGATTCGACAAACTGCGCTTCATCTCGCCGGTGCGCGCCGGTTCGCGCGTCCGCGGCCGCTTTACGTTGTTGGAAGCAAAACTGCGCAAGCCGACCGAGTTGATGTCCCGCACCAGCGTCAGCGTCGAGATCGAGGGCGAGACCAAGCCGGCGCTGGCTGCCGACTGGATCGGTTTGATTTATTTTGCTTAGTGTGGTCGTCATGGCCGGGCAAAAGCGCGAAGCGCGTCTTCGCGCCCGGTGTCCCGGCAATGACGAAAACTCTACCCATGCAGGAATTCTGACATGACAATCAGGTTTGACGGCCGCGTCGCCATCGTCACCGGCGCTGGTAACGGTCTGGGACGGGCGCACGCGCTGGGGCTGGCGAGCCGCGGTGCCAAGGTCGTGGTCAACGATTTCGGCGGCGCGCGCGACGGCACCGGCGGGTCGCTGACGCCGGCTGAAGCGGTGGTCGAGGAAATACGAAAAGCCGGCGGCGAAGCGATGGCCGATGGCGCCGATGTCTCGAACTTCGAGCAGGTTACGGCGATGGTCGCCAGGGCCACGGAGAAATGGGGCAGCGTCGACCTCCTGTGCGCCAATGCCGGCATCCTGCGCGACAAGTCGTTCGCCAAGATGGAGATCTCGGATTTCGCCAAGGTGCTGGACGTGCACCTGACCGGCACGTTCTACTGCTGCAAGGCAGTGTGGGACGGCATGCGCGCGCGCAACTACGGCCGCATCGTGGTCACCACCTCATCGTCGGGGCTCTACGGCAATTTCGGCCAGGCCAATTATGGTGCTGCAAAAACCGGCATGATTGGGCTGATGAACGTGCTGGCGGAAGAGGGCCGCAAGACCGACATTCGCGTCAACATGATCTCGCCGACCGCGGCGACGCGGATGACCGAAGAATTGCTGCCGCCGCAGGCGCTGGCGCTGATGAGGCCGGAAGCGATCACGCCGGCGGTGCTGTTCATGCTCGGCGAAAATGCGCCGACCCGCACCATCATGGGCGCGGGCGCCGGCTCCTTTGCGGTGATCAAGATCCTGGAAACCGAAGGCATCAACCTGCCGCCGTCCGAATGGACGCCGGACGCGGTGGCCGCGCATTTTACCGAGATCGGCGACATGTCGACCGCGAAAGCGCTGGAAGGCGCGTTCCAGCAGACCCAGAAATACGTGGCGCAGGCCGCGGCGAGGGCCGGCGTGAAGTTGTAGCGCCAATTCGTCATTCCGGAACTTAGGTGGCCAGCCGAATCCGGCCTACAGTCTTGCCATGTCCTCTCCATCCAAAACCCAGGTCGCCGTCATCGGTGGCGGTCCGGCCGGCCTGGTGGCCGCCGAGGTGCTAGCGCGGGGCGGCGCGAGCGTTGCGGTCTATGACGCGATGCCGTCGGTCGGGCGAAAATTCCTGCTCGCCGGGCGCGGCGGTCTCAATCTCACCCATAGCGAGGCGCTGCCGGCATTTCTTGCGCGCTACGGCGCGGCGCTGCCGCATCTGGCGCCCGCGATCGAAGCATTCCCGCCGGATGCGTTGCGGGCATGGAGCCAATCGCTGGGGCAACCGACCTTTGTCGGCTCCAGCGGCCGGGTGTTTCCGCAGGCGTTCAAGGCGTCGCCGTTGCTGCGCGCATGGTTGCGGCGGCTCGACGCAAGCGGCGTCCGGTTCGCGCTGCGCCACCGCTGGACCGGCTGGAATAGCGATGGACATCTTTCGTTCGCGACGCCTGGCGGAGAGTTAACTGTTGAAGCACGCGCGGCCGTGCTGGCGCTCGGCGGCGCAAGCTGGCCACGGCTCGGCTCCGACGGTTCATGGGTGGAGACGCTCGCCGCGAAGGGAGTGACGATTTTGCCGCTGCGACCCGCCAATTGCGGCTTCACTGTCGCCTGGTCCGATATTTTCCGCGATCGTTTTGAAGGCCAGCCGCTCAAGGGCGTGATGCTGTCGTTCGGATCGCACAATGCGCGCGGCGAAGCTGTTGTCACGCGACCAGGTATCGAAGGCGGCGCGATCTATGCGCTCTCGGCCGAGTTGCGCGAGGCCATCCTTGCCGAGGGGCAGGCGACGTTGCAGATCGCGTTGCGGCTCGATCTCGACGTGAACGATCTGTCCGCGCGGTTGTCGGCGCCGCGTGGCAAACAGTCGGTATCGAACTGGCTGCGCAAGGCCGCGCATCTGTCGCCGGTCGCCATCGGCCTGTTGCAGGAGGTGGCGATCGTGTCAGGTGTGCCGCTGTCGTCGCTATCGCCTGTGGCGCTCGCCGGATTGATCAACGGAGTGCCCGTTAAGCTCAATGGCCTGGCTCCGATCGCACGCGCGATCTCGACCGCGGGTGGGATATCGTTCGGTGAACTCGATACGGATTTCATGATCCGCCGCTTGCCCGGCACCTTCGCGGCTGGCGAGATGCTGGACTGGGAAGCGCCAACCGGCGGTTACCTGCTGCAGGCGTCGTTTGCGACGGGAGCAGCGGCGGGAATGGGAGCGTTGGACTATCTGAAGAGGCGAATGGCGAGTAGCGAATAGCGAGTGGAAATTGTCCTTATTCGCTATTCGCCACTCGCTACTCGCCCTAACGCAATTTCCCCCGCGCCGCCACCGGCAGCGTGCCGATGATCTCCTCGCCGCGCACCATCACCACCTCGTCCATCATGTTGACGACGACGCAAACGTGGTTGGGGACGATCCGCACGACGTCGCCGACGACGGGGCGGGTGTTGCTGCGGGCAAGATCCAGAAAGCCATGCTCCTCGGCAAAGCGCGCGATTTTGGCTTCGGGATGTTCGAGGATCAGCCCGTGGCCGTCGAGCCCGCCGCCGGTATCCGACGTGAGCGTCTTGGAGCCGGCATCGAGAATGCCGCGGTCCGGGCCGGCGCGGCTGACCACAGTAGAATAGATGTGCAGGGCGCAATCGTCCCAACCGGCGACGCCGGCGGCGACCTGCATCCGGTCATTATAGATGTAGGTGCCGGGCCGGTGCTCGGTGGCGCCCTTGAGCTTGCCGACATTCTTCAGGTTCGGCGTGCCGCCGGTGGAAACCATCGCGGCATCGAGGCCATGCTCGCGAATGCCGGCCAGCGCCTCGTCGTAGAAACGCTGCGCCTCGGCCCAGCCGGTCTCGGTCGGGTACAGCATGAAGCCTGCGAACGTCAGGCCCTTGGAGGCGGCGATCTGGCGCGCCAGCGCGATGGCCTCGGTCGGGGTTTCGACCCCGGCGCGCTTGCGGCCGGTGTCGCATTCGACCACCACCGAAAGCGGCCGGCCGGAAATCGCCGCCGCCAGCGGCAGGCCCGCGATCACGGTCGAATTGTCGGCGGCGACCGTCATGTTGGCCTTGGCCTGCAGCGCGCCGAGCCGCGCCATCTTCTCGTCGCCGATCAGGTTGTAGCTGATCAGGATGTCGTCGATCCCGGCCTCCGCCATCACCTCGGCCTCGCCGAGCTTCTGGCAGGTGATGCCGCGGGCGCCGGCCGCGACCTGGAGTTTTGCCAGCATCGGACTCTTGTGGGTCTTGATATGCGGCCGGTTGGCGACCCCGGCGGCATCGCAGGCGGCCTGGATCCGCGCGATGTTGCGCTCGACCCGGTCCATGTCGATGACGGCAACGGGCGTGCCGTAGTCGCGGGCGATTTTGGCGGCAAGGGGCGTGGTCATCGAATCATTCTCCGAACTAGCGGTTCTGTTTTTCTTCACCTCCCCTGACAGGGGGAGGTCGGCACGCTCGGCCGCGCGCTTGCGCGGCTGAGCGAGACGGGAGGGGGCGATTCTATCGGCATTGTAACGTGCCGCTGACCCCCACCCCGACCCTCCCCCTGCCAGGGGGAGGGAGAATCCAAATCAAGCCTGTTCAATCTCTTCGCGCAGGACTTCAAGTTCCAGCCATTTTTCTTCGGCGGCTTCGAGCTCCTTCTGCGCCGTCGTCAGCGCATCCGAGGCCACGTCGAATTTCTTGCGATCCCTGGCATAGAGATTGGGATCGTCAAGATGCCGTTGCTGCTTGGCGATCTCGGCCTGCAGTTTGGCGATGGTCTTCGGCAGTGTCTCCAGCGCGTGTTTTTCCTTGAAGTTCAGCCGGCGCTTCGGCGTGCTCGAGGCTGGGCCGGATTTCGCTTGTTTCCTGTCCTCAGCGGCGGCCTTTACCGCCTCGCGCTTGAGGTCGGCACCGCGCTGCGCCAGCATGTCGCTATAACCGCCGGCATATTCGATCCATTGGCCGTTGCCTTCCGGCACGATCACGGACGTGACCACGCGATCGAGGAAGTCGCGGTCATGGCTGATCAGGATAACCGTGCCCTGGTAGTCGCCGAGCATTTCCTCCAGCACGTCGAGGGTCTCCAGATCGAGATCGTTGGTCGGCTCGTCCAGCACCAGAAGGTTGGACGGCTTTGCCAGCGCGCGCGCCAGCATCAGCCGGCCGCGCTCCCCGCCGGAAAGCACTTCGAGCGGCGTGCGCATCTGTTCCTGCGCAAACAGAAAATCCTTCATGTAGCTGACGACGTGCCTCGGCTTGCCGCCGATCATGACATTATCGCTGCCGCCGCCGGTCAGGGCATCGGCCAGGGTCGACTTGGGGTCGAGACTTTCGCGATGCTGGTCGAGTGTCGCCATCTCGATATTGGCGCCGAACCGGATGCTGCCGCTGTCCGGCGGCTTTGCGCCGGTCAGCATATCGACCAGCGTGGTCTTGCCGGCGCCGTTCGGTCCGACGATGCCGATACGGTCGCCGCGCTGCACGCGAATTGAAAAGCCGTCGACAATTTTGCGCTCGCCATAGCACCGGCTGATATTTTTGGCCTCAATCACCAGCTTGCCGGATTTGTCGGCTTCCGCGGCCGCAAGGTTGGCATTCCCCGCGGCGCCGCGGTAGTCGCGCCGCTGCTGGCGCAGCGCATGGAGATTGCCGAGCCGCTTGACGTTGCGCTTGCGGCGGCCGGAAACGCCATAGCGCAGCCAGTGCTCCTCGTTGACGATTTTGCGATCGAGCTTGTGCTGGTCGCGTTCTTCCTCGGCCAGCACCTCGTCGCGCCAGGCCTCGAACGCACTGAAGCCGCGGTCGATCTGCCTGATCTGGCCGCGATCGAGCCACGCGGTCGAGCGCGAGAGATTGGACAGGAAGCGGCGGTCGTGGCTGATGATGACGAGCGCGCTGCGGCGGTTGTCGAGTTCGCTTTCCAGCCATTCGATGGTGATGAGATCGAGATGGTTGGTCGGCTCGTCCAGCAACAGGATGTCGGGCGAGGGCGCCAGCACCCGCGCCAGCGCCGCGCGGCGGGCTTCGCCGCCGGAGACTTGCGCCGGGTCTTCGTCGCCATGCAGCCCAAGCTGCTCGAGAATGTAGCGGGCCTGATAGTGATCGTCGCCGGGGTTGAGGCCGGCCTCGACATAGGCCAGCGTGGTGGCAAAGCCGGCGAAATCCGGCTCCTGCGGCAGATAGCGGATGGTCGCGCCGGGTTGCACGAAGCGGCTGCCACTGTCCGGTTCGACCAGGCCCGCCGCGATCTTCAGCAGCGTCGACTTGCCCGAGCCGTTGCGGCCGATCAGGCAGACGCGTTCGGCCGGCGACACCGACAGTTCGACGCCCGACAACAGCGGCGTGCCGCCGAAGGTCAGCGCAATGTCTTTCAACTGGATCAGCGGCGGCGCCATGTTTCTCAATTCAATCTTGTTTGGCTGCGGGTTGCTCCGCCCGCTGGCGCTGGAGGCGGCGGATGGTCTGGTCGAGCGCCGACAGAAACGCCGAGCGGTCGCGCGGCGCAAACGATTTTGGACCGCCGGTCACCTCGCCTTGGGAACGCAGATCGGTCATCAGGTTGCGGACCGCAAGGGTCATCCCGATCGATTGTTCCGTGAACGGCTTGCCGTTCGGCGCGATCACCTCGGCGCCGGCCTTCACGCAGCGGCTGGCCAGCGGAATATCGGATGTAATGACGATGTCGCCTTGGCCCGCGCGTTCCGCAATCCAGTCATCGGCGGCGTCCATCCCGGAACCCGCCGCGATGCGCTCGATCAGGGGATCCTGCGGCACCCGGATGAACTGACCGGCGACCACGCTGACGGGCAGGCCGTGACGGCTCAGCGACGCGGTAGATTTCGTCTTTGACCGGGCAGGCATCGGCGTCGACATAGATGCGGGTGGTGTTCAAGATGGATGTCATCGGTTGGGATTGCTTGGAAAACGCGGCCGGCGCGCTGCTTGACCGGCGTGGTAGCCCATTGCGGACGGAATTGCGAGAAAAACGGCGCTGGAACAGGCTTGCCTCGGCATTTTCTTCGCGTACCATTATCGAAGCAAAAGACGACCAAAATCGGGAAAACGCGCATGACCATCGAGCCGTATCGCGTCTCGGCCTACAACACCTCCAAGCTCTCCGAAAACAAGATCCACGACGACGCCGTGGCGCGCCGTTTCGGATTCAGTGGCGGGCTGGTGCCCGGCGTCGATGTGATGGCCTACATGATGCACCTGCCGGTGGCGAAGTGGGGCCGCGCCTTCCTCGAGCGCGGGCTGATCGAGGCGCGCCTGGTCAAGCCGGTCTATGACGGCGAAATCGCCGAGGTCAGGGGCGAGGAGCGCGATGGCGTGCTGTCGCTCGAGGTTGAAAGCCGCGGACAACTTTGCGCCACCGGAGCTGCGTCGCTGCCGGCATCAGCGCCGTCGTTTTCGCTGTCGGATTTTATCGAGACTTCAGCGGTCGGCGAACGCAAGCCGGTCGATGCGGCGTCGTATCAACTCGGCAAGTGGCTCGGCGCGGTGCCGCGCGCCTGGGCGGGCGAAGCGGCAACGGAATATCTCGCTGACATTCGCGAGACTGATCCGATTTATGCGCGCGAGGGCCTCGGCCATCCCGGCCTGTTGCCGCGGGTGATGAACAAGGTGCTGGTCGACAACGCCATTCTCGGGCCGTGGATTCATGTCGGAACCCGGATGCAGCTGTTGGCGGCGACGCGCACTGGCGACGAACTGACGGCGCGGGCGAAGGTGACCGGCAACTACGAAAAGAAAGGCCATCGCTTCGTCGAACTCGACGCGCTGGTGGTTGCCAACGGCCGCACGCCGCTGGCACATTGCCAGCACATCGCGATCTACCAGCCGCGCGAGCAGGCGGCGGCGTAGCAACTGTGTCATTGCCGGGCAAAAGCGCGAAGCGCGTCTTCGCGCTAGATGACCCGGCAATCCATCTCGTTCGCAAGAGTCTCGTGAAGGTTGATGGATACGCGGGTCAAGCCCGCGTATGACAACAGTATTTGGAAAGATGCTCAACTGTCATCCTCCGCGAAAGCGGGGGATCCAGTACGCCGCGGCTTCTCGGATTGATCGCTCGCGTTTCTGGAATACTGGATCGCCCGGTCAAGCCGGGCGATGACAACCCGGCGCTATTTCAAGACAGTTTCGTACGTCTGGAATTCCTGTTTGACGCCGTATTTTTCCATCACGGCTTTCTTCTCGGCACGCGGATCGATGCCCATCGAGCCCAGCAGCAGGTAGAACGGCCCGGCGACCAGGTCCATTTTCCGGGGATGTTCGATCTGAATGGCGTCGATGATGGCGATCCGGCGTTGCGGCGTTCCGAGCAAGGTCGGCCAGACCACGTCCAGTCCCCAGCCGCTGATGCTCTGGTCGAATGTCGCCAGGCACATCTCAAGAGCGTGTCTGGAGAAAATCGGCGCCATGATCTCGACGAAGTTGACGTATCGCAAGGCAGAGCCCGGACGGTGGACGCAGATTTCATGCGCGTAGAAGGAGCTGAGCGACAGCGCGGGTTGCGCAAGCCAGAGATCGTGCCGGGAAAACATCTCGAACAGGATGTCGATATCTTCGAACGCGATCTGAACGTCGCCATCGACGAACCAGACCGCCTCATAGGATTGCAGATAGCCGGGCCATGTCGCATCGATCTGCTTGATCGACGGAAATTTCGTGATTCCGCCGAAATGAGCGAAGTCGGCAAGATCGTCGGGAATATCCGGTTCCGGTCCGTACCAGTCGAGCAGCAAGTCCCACCGCCGCGGCGCGTCCTGCTTCATCCAGGCCTTGCAAGCAGCGTCGGCGGCTCCGCGTATGACGACGAGGAAGGGACGCGTCGCAGCCGGGCGGGTGGTCATGGCGATGGCCCTACGATCTCGGTTCAGGAAATACGGCGCGCCGGTCTATGCAGCCGATGACGGCGGCGCTCACGCCGCCTTCGATTTCGCGTCTCGTATCGCACGCCAGACCCGCTCCGGGGTCAAGGGCATGTCGATCTGCCTGACGCCGAACTCGGAGAGCGCATCGAGCACTGCATTGACGAGGGTGACAAGCCCGCCGGCGCAGCCGGACTCGCCGCAGCCCTTGGTGCCCAGCGGGTTGGACTTGGCGGGCACGGGATGATTGCCGATCGCGACCTGCGGAACGTCTTCGGCGCGCGGCAGCGCATAGTCCATCAACGAGCCCGTAATGGGCTGGCCGCTTTCGTCGTAACTGACCTCTTCCATCAGCGCCTGTCCGATGCCTTGCGCGACGCCGCCATGCAACTGACCCGCGACGATCATCGGGTTGACGACGGTGCCGAAGTCATTGACCGCGGTAAAACGCACGACCCGGATGACGCCGGTGTCAGGATCGATCTCCACTTCCGCCACGTGGCAGCCGTTGGGAAAAGTCGAGGGCGTCTCCTTGGTGTTGTGATCGACGTCGAGTGACGACGGCACGCCCTCCGGCATCTTGCCTTCGCGCAGCCGCTGCGACAGTTCCATGATGTCGATGCCGCGGTCGGTGCCGGCGATGGTGAAGCGCCCATTGGCGAATTCGATGTCGCCTTCGGCGGCTTCCATCAGATGCGCCGCCGCTTGCTTGCCCTTGGCGATCACCAATGCTGCGGACTCGACGATCGCGGTCCCCGTCGCGGTGATGGAGCGGGAGCCGCCGGTGCCGTTGCCGAATCGCACCAGATCGCTGTCGTTCTGCTCGATCGTGATCTTCTCAAAGGGCACGCCGAGCTGTGCGGCAAGCACTTGCGCGAACGGCGTGGCGTGACCCTGGCCGTAATCCAGCGTGCCCGTGGTCAGCTTCACCGAGCCGTCAGGTTCGAACGTGATCTTGCCGAGTTCACCGCTCGGCGGTGCTGTGACTTCGAGGTAGCAGCCGACCGCAATGCCGCGGAGCTTGCCGCGCTTGCGGCTTTCTTTTCTGCGCCTGGCAAAATTGGCGTGATCGGACATCTCGATCGCCTTGTCGAACACGCCGCGGAAATCGCCGCTGTCATAAATAAAGCCGGAGGCCGACGCGAATGGAATTTGCGCCGGCTTGATGAAGTTGCGCTTGCGCAGCGTCAAGGGGTTGATACCCATCTCGGCGGCGGCGCAATCGACCAGGCGTTCCATGTAGTAGTTGGCTTCGGGGCGTCCGGCGCCACGATACGCGCCCAGATGCGTGGTGTTGGTGAGCACGCATTTGATATCGACGCTCAACAGCGGGGTACGATAGAGGCTGGGGAGGTTCTTTGCGATGCTGAGCGTCAATGGATTGGGTGCGACACCGGTGATGTGGGCGCCGATGTTGCCGTAACCGTTGACGCGCACCGCCAGAAACCTGCCTTCGGCGTCGAGCGCGAGTTCGGCGTGGATGGTCTGCGAACGGCCCTGGCTGTCGGACAGAAAACTGGTCGATCGCTCGTCGGTCCACTTGACCGGTCTTCCCAGCACTTTCGCGGCATAGAGAATGCACATGTATTCGGGATAGTTGATGTTCTTCATGCCGAACGAGCCACCGACATTCGCCGTCAGGACGCGGACCTTGTCGGTCGGCAGCTTCATGTTCTTGGCGAGCATGTTCCGGTTGCCCGATACGCCCTGGGTCGGAACCTGAATCGTGTAGCGCTCGCTGGCCCGGTCGTAGGAAGCGAGGGCGGCGCGCGGCTCCATCGGCACCGCGGCGACGCGGTTGTTGACGATGTCGAGCCTGGTCACATGCGCGGCACTGGCAAAGGCCGCGTCGACCTTGGCGGCGTCGCCAAAGTGATAGTCCAGGACGACGTTGTTGGGGAGGTGATCGTAAAGTTGCGGCGCGCCGGGTTTGACGGCGTCCTCGGCACGGGTGACGGCCGGCAATGGATCGATGTCGACCACCACGGCTTCACCGGCATCGCGCGCCTGCGCCAGCGTCTCGGCAACCACGAAGGCCACGGCATCGCCGACATAACGAACCTTGTCGGTCATCAGCGGCAAGCGGTTGGTTTGCAGCAGCGGCGAGCCGTCGCGATTTTTCAGCGGCAGGGCGCAAGTAAAGGGATCGTAGCCGGCCGCGGCGAGTTCAGTTCCGGTCCAGACCCCGAGCACGCCCGGCATCGCCTTGGCGGCTGTCGTGTCGATGCCGCGGATGATCCCGTGGGCATGGCTGGAGCGCACGATCCAGGCGTAGGCCTGTCCCGGCAGGTTGAAGTCGTCGGTGTATTTGCCCTTGCCGCGCAGCAGGGTGTCGTCTTCCTTGCGGCGGACCGGCTGTCCGACGCCGTATTTTTGCAGTGCGATAGCATTGTCGAGGGAAACCGAAGACGTGTGGTCTTGCATCGAAAACACCCTGAAATGCCGGTTTTTTGCGCGATTTCGCGACTTCCCTGAGATAACCCGCCGCTATCCCGACGACAACGCCTGATTGGGCATGGTCCTCCATGCAGGGCTGTTGCGCGGCGCCTGTGCGCTGCTAAAGTTTCCGTGAACGGAAATTCCTCGTCGGCCAAAACTGGCCGCGGAAAGACATTTGATGAACAATGACACGCGGCTTCGCGATGGTTCTCGCGATGGGCTTCGCGATGGACTTGGACCGCGCGCTGGCGCGGGATCGGCTGCGGCGGGCAACGGCGCACCGGCAGGGCCGGGATCGGGCTCTGGCGTCTACGCTGCGCTTGATCTCGGCACCAACAATTGCCGCCTGCTGATCGCCTGTCCGACCGACGACGGGTTCCGGGTGGTCGATTCCTTTTCGCGGATCATCCGGCTCGGGGAGGGGATCTCGGCGACCGGTTGCATCAGCGACGCCGCGATCGAACGCGCCATCGGCGCACTCAGTATTTGCCGCGACAAGATCCAGTCCAAGAAAGCCAAACGCCTGCGGCTGATCGCAACCGAAGCCTGCCGCGCGGCGTCGAATGCCGACAGTTTTCGCGACCGGGTGGCGGCCGAGACCGGCATCCGGCTGGAAGTCATCGACCGCGAAACCGAAGCGACCCTTGCGGTGATCGGCTGCTCGCCGCTGCTCGATCCCAAAGGGCGCGGTGCGATCCTGTTCGACATCGGCGGCGGGTCGACCGAACTGGTTCGGATCGAACGCGATCCCGGCGAACAAAACGCCTTGCCGCGCATCAAGGCATGGATGTCGATCCCGCTCGGCGTCGTCACCTTGGCCGAGCATTTCGGCGGCAGGAACGTCACCCCGCAATCCTATGCGCAGATGGTGCAGGAGGTCGCAAAACACGTCGCGCCGTTTGCGGGCGAACATGGCGGCGACCTCAGGGATATGCACCTGCTCGGCACCTCCGGTACCGTCACCACGCTGGCCGGCGTTCACCTTAATCTCGTGCGCTACGACCGCCGCCGGATCGATGGCGTCTGGATGAACGATGCCGATGTCACCGCCACCATCGCGCGCCTGCTCGGCATGAGCTACCAGGAGCGCGCCGCCAATCACTGCATCGGCGTCGAACGCGCCGATCTGGTGCTGGCAGGCTGCGCCATTCTCGACGCGATCCGCAATGCCTTTCCGCTGCCGCGGCTGCGGGTGGCCGACCGGGGCCTGCGCGAGGGGATGCTGGTCGAGATGATGCGCGAGGACGGCGCGCTCGGCGGAGGCCGATAGGCGTAGCGGCCCGCAATGTGCTAGCTACGAGCCATGGCAAAAGACACCACCGGCCGGCTGCGCGTCACCGTCAAGAGCGGCGGCAGGCTCAAGCTGTCGTCGAAACTCTGGCTGGAACGGCAGCTCAACGATCCCTATGTGGCGCAGGCCAAGCGGGATGGATGGCGCTCGCGCGCGGCCTACAAGCTGATCGAAATCGACGACAAGCACCACTTCCTCAAGCAAGGCATCACGGTGGTCGATCTTGGGGCAGCGCCCGGCGGCTGGAGCCAGGTCGCCGCCAGACGTGTCGGCGCCGCCGACGGCAAGGGCAAGGTGGTGGCGATCGATCTTCTGGAAATGCCGGAGATACCGGGCGTGACCTTCGCTCAGCTCGATTTTCTCGCCAATGACGCACCGGAAAAATTACTGGCGATGATGGGCGGCCGCGCCGACGTGGTGCTGTCCGACATGGCCGCCAACACCACGGGCCACCGCAAGACCGATCAGCTGCGCATTCTCGGCCTCGTCGAGAGTGCCGCCGCGTTTGCTTCGGACGTGCTCAAGCCCGGCGGCACGTTCGTCGCCAAGGTGTTCCAGAGCGGCGCCGATGCGGCCCTGATGACGCAGCTGAAGCGCGATTTTGCCACCGTCAGGCACGTCAAGCCCGCCTCAAGCCGCAAGGATTCGTCCGAGCGCTATGTGCTGGCGATGGGGTTTCGCGGTGCGCCTGCGGACCGGCGCGAGGCAGACACGCCGTCATCCTGAGGTGCGAGCTCTTGCGAGCCTCGAAGGATCGGCCGCAAGCACCTTTATTGCATCCATCCTTCGAGGCTCGCCGAAGAGGCGAGCACCTCAGGATGACGGCCCAGGTTGCTTCGTGAACTACCCCAGCCGCGTATCCCGGACATTGGCGGTTTCGGTCGCGGCGGTTTCTTCCGGTTCGGCGTCGCGCTCCGGACTTGCGACCGTAATGACGCCGCGTCCCGACACCTGATGACCGGCATCGGCCGGCATTTCCCAGAAGAAGTAGGTCGAAATCGTCGAGATGATCGCGACCACGATGAAGCCCGGCGCGAAATCGTCGGCGGAGAGCTCGGTCACATGATGCAGCCACATGGTCGACTCCACCGAGAACGCGCCGACCGCGACGCCGGCGGAAACCGCCAGTTGCTGGTTGACGCTGACCAGGGTGGTGGCGCGGCTCATCTGTGCCGGATCGACCTCCGAATAGGCCAGCGTGTTGATGGCGGTGAATTGCAGCGAACGGAAGAAGCCGCCGACCACCAGCAGGATCAGGATCAGAAGCAGCGGCGTCGTGATCGTGAACAGCGCGCAGGCGGCGAGGAAGACCGAACTCACCACCGCATTGATGGTCATGGTGTTGCGGAAGCCGAAGGTCCTGATGATGCGGGCCGCCAGCGTCTTCATGCCCATGGCGCCGACCGCCGCTCCAAATGTCACCAGCCCCGAGCGGAGCGGCGACAGACCGAACCCGACCTGCATCAGCAGCGGCAGCAGGAACGGCAGGGCGCCGATGCCGAGGCGAAACAGAAAACCGCCGATGATGCTGGCGCGCATGGTCGGCAACCGCAGCAGCGCGAAATCCAGCACCGGCGAAGAGGTTCGCCTGGCATGGATGACATAGAGCGTCATGGAAATGCTGCCGATCCCGATCAGGGCGATAACGAAGGTCCATGGCACCAGGTTGAGGCCTGCGATCGAAAGCCCGAACGCGATGCCGCCGAGCCCGATCCCGGACAGCACCAGCCCGTAGAGATCGAAGCGCTCGGGGTCTTCGCTGCGGATCGGATCGATGTAGCGCAGCGCCATGAAGATGCCGAGCAGGCCGATCGGAATGTTGATCAGGAAGATCCAGTGCCAGGTCAGGTAGGTCGTGATGAAGCCGCCGAGCGGCGGACCGATCACCGGGCCGACCAGCGCCGGCACCGTGACCCAGGCCATCGCGTTGACCAGCGCGCTTTTGTCGATGGAACGCAGCAGCACCAGGCGTCCGACCGGCGTCATCATGGCGCCGCCGAAGCCCTGCACAACGCGGGCGATCACGAAATCGGTCACCGAGGAGGAGAACGCGCAGCCGATCGAGCCCAGCATGAACACGGCGATGGCGATCGAGAACACCATGCGCGCGCCGAAGCGGTCGGCGGTCCAGCCGCTCGCCGGAATGAATACCGCCAGCGACAGCAGGTACGAGGTGATGGCGAGTTTCAGGGTCAGCGGGCTGGCGCCGATATCGGCGGCGATCGCCGGCAGCGAGGTCGCGATCACGGTCGAATCCATGTTCTCCATGAACAGCGCGGTGGCCACGATGAGCGGGATCAGGCGTTCTTTGTTCATCCGAATTTTGCGGGAAAGCGGCGGCGGGACAGGAGCATGGGCTGTACCATCTGGTAGCCGCAGAGGCCATTGCGGAACGCCGAAAACCACCTAAATCCTGCGTGACGCCGCCGCCGGAGTTCCGACGATGATCTATGTCCTCGCTGCCCTGTTGCCGCCGATCGGCCTGTTGCTGAACGGGCAGCCGTTTGCGGCCCTCTTCAACCTGGTCCTGATCGTGTTTTGCGCGATTTTCGGGCTGATTTTCCACGTTCTGCTGCTGGTGCCGTCGGCGCATGCGGTGATCGCGATCCATCTGAAGCGGGAAGAGCGCCGGCACCGCGAAGTGGTGCAGGCGATCCGCCGCTATGGCCCGCCGCCGGGTTATCCGCGCTGACGCGGCGGAAACCGGATTATCCGCGCCGGCACGACGGAAATCGGGGTATCCGCGCTGATCGAAAAGCCTGTGCATGGCTGCCAAACGCTTTGATTCCGCTGGCCGCCATGCTATCGACCACCGC
This sequence comes from uncultured Alphaproteobacteria bacterium, assembly GCA_963774685.1. Lineage (GTDB taxonomy): Bacteria > Pseudomonadota > Alphaproteobacteria > Rhizobiales > Xanthobacteraceae > Bradyrhizobium. The sequence continues at coordinate 907,122 of CAVZFU010000002.1, forward strand.
CAACCCTATCGATGGGACTTCAATTCGACGACGATGCCGTGCATCGCCGGTCCATCGGCTCATCCTGAGGTCAGATCGCGGCGGCAGGCCGCTGAATGGAGTTGGCGATGGCAGTAGTGCAGGGACTTCAGGCGATCCGCGAAGCCTATACGTTCGATGACGTGCTGCTGAAGCCCGGCCTGTCGGACATCCTGCCCTCGGAAGCCGATATCCGCTCCCGCGTTACCCGCACCATTCCGCTCAATATTCCGATTATCGCCTCCGCCATGGATACCGTCACCGAAGCGCGGATGGCGATCGCCATGGCGCAGTCGGGCGGCATCGGGGTCATTCACCGCAATTTCGATGTCGACGGCCAGGCCGCCCAGGTGCGGCAGGTCAAGAAGTTCGAATCCGGAATGGTGGTCAATCCCCTGACCATCGGTCCCGATGCGATGCTGTCGGACGCGATGGCGTTGATGAAGGACCACGGATTTTCCGGCATTCCGGTGGTCACGGGCGCGGCCAAGGGCGTGCCCGGCAAGCTGGTCGGCATCCTCACCAACCGCGACGTGCGGTTTGCCACCGATCCCAGGCAGAAGATTTCCGAGTTGATGACGCACAAGAATCTGGTGACGGTGCGCGAAGGCGTCAGCCAGGACGAAGCGAAACGGATGTTGCACCAGCACCGGATCGAGAAGCTTCTGGTGGTCGACGATCAGTACCGCTGCGTCGGCCTCATCACCGTCAAGGACATGGAGAAGGCGGTCGCACATCCCCTGGCCTGCAAGGATGCGCAAGGCAGGTTGCGGGTCGCGGCGGCGACGACGGTCGGCGAGGGCGGTTTCGGCCGCACCGAGCGGCTGATCGACGCCGGGGTCGACATCATCGTAGTCGACACCGCGCACGGTCACTCCTCGCGGGTGCTGGAAGCCGTCAACCGCATCAAGCGGCTGTCCAACGCGGTGCAGGTCATCGCCGGCAATGTCGCCACCACCGAAGGCGCGCAGGCCCTGATCGATTCCGGCGCCGATGCGATCAAGGTCGGTATCGGTCCGGGTTCGATCTGCACCACCAGGATTGTCGCCGGTGTCGGCGTGCCGCAGCTCACCGCGATCATGGATGCGGTGGAAGCCGCGAAGAAAGCCAACGTGCCCGTGATCGCCGATGGCGGCATCAAGTATTCCGGCGATCTTGCCAAGGCGCTGGCGGCCGGCGCCGATATCGCGATGGTCGGCTCGTTGCTGGCCGGCACCGACGAGACGCCGGGCGAAGTGTTTCTCTGGCAGGGCCGTTCCTACAAGGCCTATCGCGGCATGGGCTCGGTGGGCGCGATGGCACGCGGCTCCGCCGACCGTTATTTCCAGCAGGACATCAAGGATACGCTCAAGCTCGTGCCCGAGGGCATCGAGGGTCAGGTGCCCTACAAGGGCCCGGTCGGCAACGTCATGCATCAGCTCGCCGGCGGCCTGCGCGCGGCGATGGGATATGTCGGCGCGAAAAACCTTGCCGAATTCCACGAGAAGGCGCAATTCGTTCGCATCACCGGCGCCGGCTTGCGCGAGAGCCACGTCCACGACGTCACCATCACGCGCGAGGCCCCGAATTACCCCGGCGGGGTGTAAGCTTCATCGCAACGCAATTTGAAAAGAAGTTGGTCATTATGGTCGATTGGTCGGACGACAGGGTTGCAGCACTTTCGGATCAGGATCTGAAGAATCTGCTCGCCAATGCGGAGCGCAAAGCCGTCCCCGGCGTAATCGCGCAATGCAAGGCCGAGATCGAAAAGCGCAACGCCGCAAAGCCCCGCAAGGCAGCGAAACCGCGCACCGAACTGAAAGAGTTCGAGCACGACATGTCCGCCCAGCTCGCCGCCGTCGGCAAGGAGATGGCGGCGAAGTACGACCTGTCCGAAGAGACCGCAAAAGCCAGATCGGTCGGCGTGAAGGGTTTCAAGGCGCACCGGCTGCTGGACGCCAAGGGCTATGCCAAGCTCGGCGGCATGCAGCGCGATGGGTCGGTCGCGGTCGACCGCTATATTTCGTACCGGCGCGGCAAGGACATCGTCTCACTGAGCGTGTTCCTGCTCAAGGATGCGCCGATCGAAACCCACGAATTTCATGTCATCGCGCCAAAGGAATTGCTCGACGGCGCAAGGCCGGTGGCCGAGATCAGGCCGACCGCGACGGAAGCGCAGAAGCAGTCGGCCGACAGCGGACTTGCGTTCAAGGATTTGCCCGGTGCCGCGGCCGCGTTCGACGCGGCGCTGGCGAAGCTCACGGCTTAGAATTTTGTACGAAAGAACTTAAACCGTCATTGCGAGCGAAGCGAAGCAATCCAGATCTTCCTACGCCAATGGATTGCGTCGTCGCTACGCTCCTCGCAATGACGAACAATAAATAACCGGAGGAAACCACCATGCCGCAATCCGCCAAGCGCGTCGTTCTCGTCTCTCGCCCGGTCGGCGAGCCCAAGGCATCGGACTTTCGCGTGGAAGACTGCGCAGTGCCGACGCCCGGCGAAGGCCAGGTCCTGCTGCGCACCATCTGGCTGTCGCTCGATCCCTATATGCGCGGGCGCATGAGCGACGGACCGTCCTATGCGGCGCCGGTGCCGATCGGCGGCGTGATGGAAGGTGGCACGGTGTCCGAGGTGATCGCCTCGAACAATCCGGGCTTTGCCAAGGGCGACATCGTGCTTTCGCGCGCGGGCTGGCAATCGCATGCGCTTTCCGACGGCAAGGGGCTGGCCAAGATCGATCCGAAGCTTGGACCAATTTCGGCTGCGGTCGGCGTGCTCGGGATGCCCGGCATGACCGCCTATACCGGGCTGCTCGATATCGGCAAGCCGCAAGCCGGCGAAACCGTCGTGGTCGCGGCGGCCTCGGGTGCGGTCGGCTCGGCGGTCGGGCAGATTGCGAAGATCAAGGGCGCCCGCGCGGTCGGCATCGCCGGCGGCAAGGATAAATGCGACTACGTCAAGAAAGAGCTCGGCTTCGACGACTGCCTCGATCACCGCGATCCCCATCTCGCCGCCAAGCTGAAGGACGCCTGCCCGAAGGGGATCGACGTCTATTTCGAAAACGTCGGAGGAGCGGTGTTCGAAGCCGTGTTTCCGCTGCTCAACGCGTTCGCGCGCGTTCCCGTCTGCGGCCTGATCGCGCATTACAACGACACCGAGGCGACCGCGCCAAAGTGGGCGTCGTCGATGATGCGCTCGGTGCTGACCAAGCGCCTCACCATCCGCGGCTTCATCGTCAGCGATTTCGCCGCGCGCCACGCCGATTTCCTGCGCGACATGTCGCAATGGGTGCGCGAGGGCAAGGTCAAGCATCGTGAGTTCATCACCGAAGGGCTCGACAGCGCCCCGGCGGCGTTCATGGGGCTGTTGAAGGGCGCCAATTTCGGCAAGCAACTGGTGCGGGTCGGACCCGACAAGGCGTGAGCTGACGATAAGGCTAAGCCTGCGGTTTTAGGCCACTCCGGCGGCAAATTTGCCGGTGAATGTTAATTCGTCATAAACATCGTGGCGGGCAGCCGCTTTTCATGGCCTGGCCGGTAACAGCCTCTTAAGCACACCTGCCTAGTCTGCCGGTCCGACGCACGCGCGATCCTTCGTGGACTTCACGATGGGCCGATGCGGGAGCGCGCCTGTCGAAAAAGCTCCCGGCCTCAGCCCATGATGAACTCCGCCCATAATCCCAATCGCAGCCTGATACGGATCTTTTGCCTGTCGCTGTGCGGCTTGCTGCTGGTCTACGCGACGATCGCGGTCTACGGACTTTTCCAGCCCGAAAGCCTCACTGCGGCGGAACCGGCGACCAGCCTGCTCCGGATAGCGCTTGGGCTGATGGCGGTGGGCATCCTGTTCCGCTGGGGCTGGTTCGACGAGCCGCTGGAAAGCCGGATCCGGTTGATGGGCACGAGCTTCGAGGCCGATTACGCCGCGTTGGACACCAAAACCAGGATCAGAATGATCGTGCTGGTGACGATGCTCAGCCTGTTGCTGGAACTCGTGCTGATCCGCTGGCTCGCATCGGTATTTCCGGTTTATTCCTTCTACAAGAACTTCACCATGCTGGCCTGCTTCCTGGGTCTTGGCGCAGGTTACGCGGTCGCCGAACGGCAGCCCTGCGCGCCGGCGATGGTGTTGCCGATGCTGGCGCTGTTCGTCGGGGTCATCACGCTTCTGCGCTACGACACCGGCTCGGCGTACCTGATATTCTCGGTCGGCTGGCTCTCGACCTTCGACCTGCCGGTTTACTGCCTGCTCGGCGCGAGCTTCATCATTTGCGCCTGCATCTGCTATCCCGTGGGCCAGCTCTGCGGCAAGCTGCTGCACAGTTCGAATTCGCTCAACGCCTACAGCTTCAATCTGTTCGGCAGCATTCTCGGCGTCATCGCGCTGTTCGTGATGAGCCTGTACTGGCTGCCGCCGGTGATCTGGTTTGCCGTGATCGGCGGCATCATGCTGCTGGTGGTGCTGTCGCGCGACGATTTTCTGCCGGCCGGGATCGCAAGTTTTTGCGTCCTGCTCGGCATCCTGGCCTGGCCGGTGCAGCCCGAGACGCAGCGAATCTATTCGCCGTACCAGCTACTGGAGCGCACCGCCAAGCCCGACGGGCTGATGCAGATCCTGTCCGGCGGCAGCTACTATCAGAAGGTCTACAATTTCGCCGACAGCCGGCGTGGCGGCGAATCCGATGCGGATCGCTATGTCCGCGCCTATTACGAATTTCCGTACAATTTCAGGAAGGCGCCGGAGCGCGTGGCCATTGTCGGCGCCGGCAGCGGCAATGATGCGGCTACCGCCCTGCGGATGGGTGCGGCGCATGTCGATGCCATCGAAATCGATCCCGCGATCGCCTTTCTCGGCACCAAATATCACCCGGAGCGTCCATACGACGATCCCCGCGTCAACCTGTCGGTCAATGACGCGCGTAATTTCTTCCGCACCGCCAACCAGCAATATGACCTGATCGTCTACGGCGTGCTCGATTCGCATACGGCGTTGAGCCATGCGTCCAATCTTCGCGTGGATTCCTACGTCTATACGCGCGAAGGCATCGCCGAAGCTTTCAAACTGCTCAAGCCAGACGGCGTGCTCTCGATCTCGTTCACCCTGGTCAACGATGCCCTGGGCTTCAAGTTGTCGAAGATTCTGCGGGAATTGCCCGGTGCCGGCAAGCCGCTGGCGGTGCGCGTCGGATATGATTCCGCCCGCACCACCGCCTTCATCGTCAAGAAGGGCGGTGCGGTGACCATGCCGGACGCGAACGCCTTTGCCTCGATCGGATTCACCGATGTCTCGGATTATTTCAACCAGCCCTATCCGGAAGCAGCCGTGCCGACCGACGACTGGCCGTTCTTCTACATGGTGGAGCGCGCCTATCCCGTGACCTACATGATCGCGCTGGGGATGGTGCTTCTTCTGAGCTATTTCTTCGTGCGCAAGACCATCGGCTTTTCCGATCCGATCGACCGCAGCTATGTGCCCTTTTTCTTTCTCGGCTCGGGCTTCATGCTGGTGGAAACCAAGGCCATCACCGAACTCGGTTTGCATCTCGGCGGGACCTGGTTCGTCATCGCGGCGGCCATCATGCTGGTGTTGATCATGGCGTTCCTGGCCAATCTGATCGTGACGCGGACCGCGCGCAGGCTGGCAGGGCCGGCCTATGTCGGATTGTTCGCCAGCCTACTGATCGGCTACACGATCGCGACCAGCCACGGCCAATGGACGTTCGGGCCGCCTTTGGTGCAACTGGCGCTGAGCTGTTTTGTGCTGACGATTCCGCTGTTCTTTGCCGGCATCGTCTTCTCCAGCCTGATCGGCGAAGCCAGGATCAACATCTCCACCGCGTTTGCCTACAATCTGATGGGCGCGCTGTTCGGCGGCGTCATGGAATACAATTCCATGTATTTCGGATTTGCATTTCTCTATCTGCTGGCCCTGGGGTTTTATTTCCTCGCCTGGGCATTTTCGCCGAAATCGATGTCGCTCGTTCGAGCCGGTAAATTCCAGCAGGCCGCTGGTGCAGGACGGACCGGATAGAGCTTGAGACCAGGCTCACGCCCTCTCTAGCTTCGGCCGACCAACCGTTCGAGGATGGCTTGCGCGATCGCGTGCGGAACGCGGCGCCAGTCCTCCGGTTCGAGCACATATTGCGCGCCGACCAGTTGTTGACCGATGGCTACATCCCACAGGCGAAATTCCACCATCACGCGCTGGTCCGGTTTGCGCACGATGCGGCCGGTCACCAGGCTTTGAGCCTTGATGCCGCGCCATTTGTCGAATTGCGGGGGAATGTTGCTGTCTTCCTCAGCAAGTTCGCGTGGTTCGATCAGCGCCAATCGTCCTGACGCCTTCAAATCCGAGACAATAATCTCGGTTATCTCGTGCGCGTTGATATCGCCGGACGGCGAACTATCCGAGAACTCCGGCACCGCGATCGAGATGCGCTGCTGATGGCTGTTGTCCTCTGCCGTTGCTGCAAGCGACAACGTTGCGCAAGCGGCGAGACCGGCAAGCATCGCCAGGGACCTGCGCCGGGTGACCGGATTCTTGTCTGACATCGGAAATCCCTGCAGGCCGCTTGTCCGCGCGGATCAAAGCCGCGATTGATGGCAAATCTGGGCCGCAGGCCGCGAGTTTCCGGGAATTCACATCGGAATACGTGATAACTTTGGCATCAATCCTCGGACCGATTGTCCAGCGATCACGGGTAGCAGTCATGAGCAAGTTCGAACCGGAGGGCGCTGCCGGCATCATGCTGACGGAGTCGGAAGGGCTGATCCGAAAGGTACCAAAGCTGCTGGCCGATTTGAGCGAATCCGATTGCCGGCGGGTGCTTGAGATCGGCCGCCAGGTGGTGTTCGAGGCGGACCAGCCGGTATGGCGGCAGGGCGATATCCAGGAGGGCATCTATCTGATCAATTCCGGCAGGATCCGGACATTCTATCTGGCGCCCTCCGGCCGCGAGGTCACGCTCGCCTACTGGTTTCCGGATAACTTCGTCGGTGCCCCCGATATGTTCGGTGGCGGCCTGCAAATGTGGTGTTCCTCCGCGACGCAGAAAACCGTCACGACTTTCCTGCCCGGACCTGGCTTGCGAAAGCTGGCGCTGGAGCGCGCGCCCATTGCGGTTGCCATCCTCGATGCACTTGCGTTCAAGGCGCGCTGCTACTCGGCCATGGCGCAGATGATGGGAACGCGTTCCGCAACCGAGCGGCTCGAACGCCTTCTGGCTTTTCTGACGACGGCCTACGGCATGAAGGGCGACGATGGCATCATGATTACGGCGTCCCTCACGCACGCCGAACTCGCCAGCTTGATCGGCTCCACGCGCCAATGGGTAACGGTTCAACTCGCCCGGCTGCAGGAGCGTGGCGTTATCCGCTACAATCGAGGCCTTATCCTTGTGCTCGATCCCACGGCATTGGGCGTTCGAGATCAGAAATAACAACAGCCGCTATTCAGGACATGGACTCGTTAACGCGGAGCCGTACGGCGAACGTCAGGACGCCAGCAGCTTCTCGATTGACTCCGGCAGGAAAGCCTCAGCCGGCAGGCGTTCCGGACCGATCAGGCTCGCCAGCAGCGGCCCAGGCTGGCCGGCCGCCACGCGCTTTCCAACGCGTGCGCGTCGCTCGCGCGCTTCCTGACCGAACTCGACGCGGAGCTTGGTCGCGAGCCGGGCGGTGATGCGAAGCCGCCGCATTCGCTCGGCGCGCTCCTCCACATAAGGCCTGAAATCGGGCTCCCGCCCCGCTGCCCTGGCCTCGCCCAGAATCTCGCTGACCAGACGCGCGTCGCGCAGTGCAATTGAGAGCCCCTGGCCGATAATCGGATCATTGTGGCCGGCAGCATCTCCGATCAACACCACGCCCGGGCACGTCGGATCGTCGATCCAGTGATCCTCGTTGGAGAAAGAGTTGAAGGGACCAATCGGAGTTGAGGCGGCGATCGCCTCGGCATAGGGCAGGCAAGTGAGCTTTCTGAACGCATTAATCAATTTCTCGCGGCGATCCGGACCATCGAAGCGCGACTTGTCTGCGAAGTGATAGCAGGCATAGAGGCGAAGCAGATCGTCACCTTGCGGAAATATCAGGAAGTGGAAGCGGTCCTCGACGCCGATCACTTGCATGTCGCGTGGCCAGGACGGTACGCCCTTGACCAGCATGCCGCCCAGCAGATTGTGCGGCTCGTCCGCATTCACCTTGAAACCGAGATTCTTGCGCGCGGTTGAGTTGCGTCCATCGGCGCCGATCACAAGGCGTGGCCGGAATTCGAGGCTGGCGCCGTTATGCAGGCAGCCGACGATCGGCCGTGATCCCGATGTTACCGATATCTCGCCCGCGCCGCGGAGAACGTTTGCGCCCGAAGTCGTCGCAAGCTGCGCGAAAATATCGCAGGTCGCGGGATGACCCAGGCAGAGGCCACCGATCCCTGCTGCGTGCATCTTTGTCAGATCGAGCGCGCGCGCCTCGGCCTCGGCCGGTGCGAATATCTCGTCATAAGAGATATTGCGTTTGGTAAACAGCGCGCCTGCTTCGCGCAGCGGCTGCAGGAGTTCGAGCTTCGCGAGTTCGGTCACGCCCCATGGCACCAAAAACTCGCCACGCACCCGATCGGGATAGCTGTTTTCGCGTTCGAGCAGGACCACCCCGAAGCCGGCGCGCGCCAGCACAGTGCCTAATGCACCGCCAGCAATCCCTGCGCCGACGATGACAACGTCAGGTTCCGAGTGTCGCTCTGTCATGCCGAGGAACTATCGCGGATCGCCTGCATGCGATCAAGCCCTCGGAGCGAGGTAGCCTTCCACGAGTACGCGCGCTTTAAGCGCTCACCTTGTCCGGAATTCGTTTGGTCTCGGCCTCGAACTGCGATGCGAGCATGCCCAGCCGCTCGTCGGCCCAGGCCGGCGCCAGAAACGTCACCCCCATCGGAACGCCGCAGGAAAGCGTAGCGTTAGGGACGGCGATTGCGCAAAGGTCCAGCAAATTCGCGGAGTAGGAATAGTAGCCCAGTTTATTGTTGAGCTCGATCGGGTTGCGATGCATTTCCTCGATGGTGAACGGGCGCGGCGCCGTCGGCACCACCAGAGCCGACATCGACGAAAATTGCCTTTCGACCATGCGCTTCAACGACGCCAACTGGTACATCGCGTCAAACGTTTGCGCCGCCGAGAACTTGTCGGCGACGTTGAGCACCCGGCGCGTCACGTCAAGCAGCACGTCGGGATGGCTGGATACGAAAGGTCCGAGCGCCGATCGCCGTTCGGCGATCCAGGGGCCGTCGAACAATAATTCGCCGGCTTTCAGAAATGCAGCGCAATCGATTTCGATCGGCTGGCCGCCGATGCCAGCGATGCGGTCGCAGGCTTCTTCATACAGCGCGCCGCATTCGTCCATCCCGAACCATTGCAGATCGCGCTTTTTGAAACGGCCAAAGCTGAACCGGCGAACGGCTGTGGATGACGTGGTTGTGGAATCCGCAGGCGGGATCTTGCTATAGGGGTCGTCGATGTCGAAGCCGTCGATGATCCGCAAGACGTCCATGGCGTCGGCAACGCTACCCGCAAATATCGATACGCAATCGAGCGACCGGCAATTTGGCACCAGGCCTCGCGTCGAAACCCGCCCGACGGTCGGCTTGATTCCGACGATGCCGTTGAAACCTGCGGGAACTCTCCCGGAGCCGCCGGTATCCGTCCCCAATGAAAAGGAGACATGACCGGCACCGGCGGCGACCGCCGATCCCGAACTTGATCCTCCCGACACATAGAGCGGGTTTCCGACACTGCCGCAGCTGCCATAGGGGGATCGAGCGCCGGAAAGGCCTGTCGCGAATTGATCGAGGTTGGTCTTGCCCATGCAGATGGCGCCGGCCTCGACCAGCAATTGAACGCAATGGGCGCTCCGGTCGGGCGTATAGGCAAATTCGGGGCAGGCCGCGGTGGTCGGCATGTTGGCGACGTCGATGTTGTCCTTGACCCCGAATGGAATTCCAAACAGCGGCAACGTCTCGCCGCCGGCCCGGCGCCGCTCCAGGGCGTCGCATTGCGCCATCAGCCGATCCGGCGGCTCCGCATGGATCCAAGCGTTGGTTTTTGTAGCTTGAGAAATTGTATCGGCAGCGCGGGAAATAACGTCGTGCGCGCGCAAACCGTTCGCATAGGCGTGCCGCACGGCTTTGAACGAAAGGTCGACAGGATTTTTCAAGGTCATCTCCGCGTTCGATATCGAGGGTGTGCAGGGACCGCCGCGCACTGACCGGGGTAGTTAGCAAGAGCGGTGCCAACGGCAGCCGGGAAGCCCGTTGCCGCGGATTCACGAATGAAATCACGGGACATCGCGACTGGACGGGTCAGCCGGCGGTGACCGGCGGCAGGCCATAAATTGCAGCCTATTGTTTCGCGGCAGTTGCAGGTTCGAATTTCGCGGGCTCTGCACGAATACAAGGCATCGTTCGATCCAATTGCTATTTATTGCATTTCCCGGTTCCGCTGGCATTAGCCCCGGCAGACCAGTGCTTTGAGGGGTATCCGCCGGTTGGCGGCGATGCGAGGGCGCCCCGGCGTTGTTGGCACATCGCTTGCTACTTCAACTCCATGATTGAGGCCAGGCTCGACGCCTGGACGCTCCGGAGATTGGGGAGAATAGCATGCACGTCCTCCGAGTTGCCGCTGTTTTGACTGCGCTTTTCCTTTCCCTCGACCCCGCCGCGGCCGAGTTGATGAAGGCACGGCTGGCGCAAAATCTCGGCCCGATTTCCGGCATCACGATCATCGCCAAGTCGGAAGGGTTTTTTGAAAAACACGGGCTGGACATCGCCGTCAGCAACTTCACGACCGGCAAGCAGTGCCTGGATACGGTGGTCGGCGGCGGCGCCGACATTGCCACCACGGCGGAGGCACCGGTCACGGCGGCCGCCATGAGCGGCCAGCCGATCGCCTTTGTCGCCGGCATGGAATATTCGGATCTGAAAACGCTGGGCAGCGCCAAGGCCGGTTTGAAAACCAAGGCCGACCTGAAAGGAAAGAAGATCGCCTTCACCGCGGGAACGGGCAGCGAAGTCTACACCATGGCGCTGCTCAAGGCGGCGGGCCTCACCGCAAGCGACGTCACGCTCGTCAACCTTCGGCCGCAGGAAATGCTGCCGGCGCTGTCGGCAGGAAGCATCGACGCGTTCAATACCTGGGAGCCCCACGTCGCCAACGCCAAAAAGGCCCTTGGCGCCGATGTCGCCGAACTCGACACCAAAGGCATTTATTCGGAGACCTTCAATATCGTGGTCATGCAATCCAGCCTTTCCTCGAATCCCGACCTGACGGAGAAATTCCTGGCGGCGATCATTGAAGCCGACGCCTGGATCAAGGCGAATCCGGAACAAGCAATGACGACCGTTGCCAAGGTTGTCGGGATGAAGGAGGAGGATCTTGCCCCGATCTGGAAAGACTATGTCTTCCATGTCGGAATTGGGCCGAAGCAGCTCGACGCGCTGGAGATTCACTCGAAATGGAGATTGGACAGCGGAAACCATCCGCCCGGCGCGGTGATGCCGGACTTTTCGAAAGTTATTTTCCCGGAACCGCTCCGCAAACTGGATGCGTCGCGCGTGGCCTATAAGGAATGAACCGGCCGGCGCGGATCGATGCCGATGACTGAGGGACGACGCGCCCGCCTCTATATGCTGGTGTCGATACTGTCGCTGCCGACGTTCTTCATCCTGTGGGAAATCGTGTCCCGGTCCCACATCGTCAATATCGTGCTGTTTCCTCCGCCTACCGTGGTCGCCGTAGCACTGTGGGAGTGGATCAAGTCCGGTGAGTTTGCCTCCGATCTTGTCGCCAGTGCCGCGCGCGTCATCGCAGGCTTTGTCCTGGGGGCGGTTGCCGGAATCTTCTTCGGCATCCTGACCGGCCAGTTTCCGCTGTTCGCCAGTCTGTTCGGACCGGTTTTTCATATCCTGCGCCCGATTCCGCCGATCGCATTCGTGCCGATCGTCATTCTCTGGTTTGGGCTTTCCGAATCCGGGAAAATATTTCTGGTGTTTTGGGGCGTGTTCTTCACGGTGTGGCTGTCCACGCATCTCGGCGTGCAGAAAGTGGACCGCGGCTTGATCCGCGCCGCGCAGACGCTCGGTACGCCGCAACGCCGCCTGCTAAGCGAGATCATCCTGTTCGGCGCGCTGCCTTACATTGTCGTCGGGCTTCGCACCGCGGTCAGTATCTCGTTCTACACGCTTGTCGCAGCGGAACTCGCCGGCGCGTTCGCCGGAATCGTCTATCGCATCGAAATAGCGCAGCAGAACATGCAGACCGGCCAGGTCATGGGCGGGCTGGTGGCGCTGGGATTGCTGTCGTTCCTCGCCGACCGGGGGTTTGCGGCGATTTCCCAGCGGATGGTCTGGTGGCGGTGATGACACTGCATCCGGATGAATTGACCGGCGAGACGTTTGACGCGGCGGCGGTTGCGGATGCCGCGGAGATCGACGTCGCCAACGTCAGCATCGTGTTCGACACCAGGAACGGGCAGGTGGTTGCCGTCGACCGGGTTTCTTTCGAGGTCAAGCACGGAGAATTCGTCTGCCTGCTCGGCCCCTCCGGCTGCGGAAAATCCACGCTGTTGAATGCGATTGCGGGCTTCGAACGTCCCTATGAAGGGGAGGTGAGGGTTTTGGGAAAGGCCGTGACGGCTCCGGGGCCGGACCGCGGGATGGTGTTTCAGCAGCCGTTGTTGTTTCCGTGGAAATCGGTCCGCAGCAACATTGCGCATGGGCCGAGCGTGCTGGGCAAGTCTCGCGCCGAGGCCGCGTCGATTGCCGACGGCCTGATCGAGATGATCGGGTTGACGCGGTTCGCCGACGCCTATCCGCACACGCTTTCCGGAGGCATGCAGCAGCGCGTCTCCATCGCCCGCGCGCTGGCGAACCGTCCCGGCATCTTGCTGATGGACGAGCCGTTCGGCGCGCTCGACGCGCAGACCCGCGTCATCATGCAGGAAAACCTGCTCCGGCTGTGGTCCGAGTTCGGCACCACGATCGTCTTTGTCACCCACGACATCGAGGAGGCGATTTTCCTGGCCGACAGGGTTCTGATCATGAGTTCGAGCCCCGGGCGGATCTTGCGAACCGTCGAGATCCGCCTGCCGCGTCCCCGGCCGGCCGAACTGCTGCTCCAACCCGATTTCATGCGGATCAAGAAGGAATGCTTCGAATTGATCAAGCAGGAAAGCCTGGTGGCGTTCGAGCGGATGGGATCGCGATGAATTGGAGGGTTGCCCGGGAAATTTACGCGAAGGTTACGCGAGGATGACACCGCGGCAACGCAAATTGCTCCGGCCTGGTGGCGGCGTACGGCTTTGCCGTGAAGCGCCGGAGATGGCTGCCGGCACACATTTGCGCGCAAGGGAAGTTTCCCTATAGTGCGTGATCTCGATGCGCCCGCGTCTACGAGGCCATTGCGGAGCGGGATTTCGGCTGAGCTTCGGGCGGAACATGCGCAACTTGCTGATGGTCATTGCGGCGGTATTCATCAGTTGGATGCCTGACGCTCAAGCGCAGCCGCTCACGGTCGATCCGGAATCGATCGTCCCGTTGCCCGACAAGCTCGACATGGAGACGCCGGCGCCTGACGTGCCGCCCGAGATTGCCCGCTTCCAGGGCGCCTGGGTCGGGACATGGGCCGAAGACATCAGGCATATTCTCGTGGTCGAGCGCGTAAGGCCTGACGGGCACGCGGACGTGCTTTTCGCCCACGCGGACTCGGCGTTTTACGGCATGAGTCGCGAATGGTGGCGGAGCGAGGCGACGATCGCGCACGGCGTGCTCACCATCACGGGTGAGGCGTTGAAGATGCCGGCGTTCCGCAGCCTGCAATTCGCGTTCGACGGTCCGGACCGGCTGTTCCATACCTCGACCTTCAAATGGGGGAGCGTCATCGCCGGGGCTCTGGCCCGTACCGATGCGGCAGGTCTTGCCGCGGGTGATCGACCGATCGAATGGCCCTGGCCCGGCGAGCGCGTGTCGATACCGCACCTCACGGTGCGGACGCCGGATGCCGCGCGGCCGATCATGCTCGAAGCGACGTTGTACCGCCCTGCCGGGTCCGGTCCAGCGCCGCTCGCGATCATCACCCACGGATCCGACGTCGGCCGGAATCAGCTCAGGAGCTGGCCAATGGCGATCGAGGCGCATTGGCTTCGCGACAAGGGATTTGCCGTGCTGGCGCTGATGCGCCGCGGGCGCGGCAGGTCTGAGGGAATTAATGGCGAGGAAGATTTTGAGCGCGATCACGAGGGCGGCCTCATTGGCGTATCCGCAGGCATCGCGCAGGCGGTCGAGGATCTCGATTCGGCGATTGCTTATGGCCGCAAACTATCCGGTGTGCAGCCGGGACCGGTGTTGCTGGCGGGCCAGTCGCGCGGCGGCTTTCTCGCCATGCACTATGCCGGCCTCAAGCCGGGTGAGGTGATGGGCGTGGTGAATTTCTCGGGCGGCTGGTACCCCTACGGACCGGTCACCACGCCTTACTACGCGAATGCAGGCCGCGGCGCGGCCGACAAGGTCCCGCAACTCTGGTTGTATGCAGACAACGACCGTCTCTACGACGAAGCCCTGATCCGTGAATACCATCAGGCATTCACAGCGGCCGGCGGCAGCGCACGCTTTGAACTTCTCCACGGTGTTCCCGGCGACGGCCATCTGCTGCGGCTTTATCCGGACCGGTGGCAACCGATCGCGGATCAATTCCTGGCCACGCTCAAGCTGCAAAAGCCCTGAAGCGCTCCACAATTTCGGCGTCGGCCAAGTTAATCTGCTAGCCCCGCCGCACGCTGGCGCCGCCGTCCACCGGCAGCGTCACGCCGGTGATGAAGTTGGCCTCGTCGGAAGCCAGAAACAGCGCGGCGTTGGCGACGTCCCAGCCGGTGCCCATCTTCCTGCGCAGGGGCACCTTGGCGTCGCGTTCGGCCTCGACCTCGGCGCGGGTCTTCTTGAATTCGCGGGCGCGGGTGTCGACCGCCATCGGCGTGTTCATCAGGCCGGGCAGGATGACATTGGCGCGGATGCCGTATTGGGCGTTCTGGTAGGCCAGCTGCTCGGTAAAGGAAACCATCGCCGATTTGGTCGCCTTGTAGGCCACATAAGGATAGGTGGTGATGACGGCCATCGAGGAGATGTTGATGATGACGCCGCTCTTTTGCTGGCGCATGATCGGAAGCACGTGCCGGGCGGCGAAGATGCAGCTCTTGAGGTTGATCGCGATGCAGCGGTCGAGCGCCTCTTCGGTGATGTCGAGCAGTTCGGCGTCGCCGCCGGAGAGACTGACGCCGACATTGTTGTGCAGGATGTCGACGCGGCCCCAGCGCGCCTGCGCGTCTTCCACCATGGCCTTGATCTCGGTCTCCTTGGTGACGTCGGCCTTGAAGGCGAAAGCCGAGCCGCCCTTGGCGCCGATCATGCCGACCGTCTCCTGGGCGGACGCGAGGTTGTGATCCACGCACAACACCTTGGCGCCTTCGCGCGCGAAGGTCAGCGCGGTGGCGCGGCCGTTGCCCATGCCTTCGCCGGGGCTCTGGCCGGCGCCGACCACGATGGCGATACGATCTTGCAGGCGCATGTCACGTCACTCCCGGGATCGGGTACTGCTGCAGTACCTCTTTGTAATAGGGCTCGTTGTCCATCTTCATGGTCGCGAGCACGCGCACCACGGCGCAGTAGAAGGCGATGGTGAGCACCAGATCGGTCATGTGCTCGTTGGACAGCTCCTTCTTGATCTCGGCGAAGGTCGCATCCGACATCGCAAGCTCGCGCACCATCTCGCGCGCGCCTTTCAGGATCGCCTTGGCGAGCGGTTCGAGCTTCGAGGGTTTTCCCTCGGTCTCGGCCATCATGGCCTGAATGTCCTGGTCGGTGACGCCGAATTCCTTGCCGATCTTGACGTGATGGGTGAATTCGTATTCCGACTTCTCCATCCAGCCGACCTGCAGGATCGCCAGCTCGCGCAGCCGCGGGTTGAGCTTGCTCTTGAAGCGGATGAAGCTGCCGATGCCGTTGAAGGCGCGCGCCATGTCGGGCGAGTTGACCAACAGCTTGTGCAGGTTGGTGTTGCGCTTGAGCATGTCGCGATATTCGGGCGCGATCTGGTCGGCTTCGAGATAGGGCAGGCGGGCCATTTTGCTTGTTCCTTGTTGCGGCGTGATCAGTGATCCCGGGAATCGCGTTCCGGTCCCTGCAGCGTGACGCCGCCGTCGACCACCAGCACCTGGCCGGTGATGTAGCGGGCGTGGTTGCTGAACAGGAATTTCACGGCGTGGCCGACGTCCCAGCCGGTGCCTTCGATCTTCAGCACCGAGGCCCTGGCGCGTTGCCGGCGCGCGTCTTCGCTCATGCCGCGGGCATAGACCATCGGCGTGTACATCGGCCCCGGACAGATGCAGTTGACGCGGATGTTGTCGCGGCCGTGATCGACCGCCATCGCCTGCGTCAGCCCGATCACCGCGGCCTTCGAGACAGAGTAGGTGGTGAGCCCGCGCGGCCGCAGCGCCGAGATCGAGGAGATGTTGACGATGGCGCCGCCTTCGGCGGTCCTGATCATGGCCGGTATCGCATACTTCGAAAGCAGGAACATGGTCTCGACGTTGACCTGCATGACGCGCCGGTATTCCTCCGGCTTCTCGTCGACCACGCTGCCGCGGCTGCCGATGCCGACATTGTTGTCGAGGAAATCGAGCCGGCCCCAGCGCTCGACGGCGGCCTCGACCAGCCGTTTGCAGTCGGCTTCATCGGTGACGTCGCCGGCCTGCGCTGCCGCCGTGCCGCCCTCGGCCTCGATCATTTCGACGGTGCGCTCGGCAAGCTTGAGGTCGCGGTCGGTCACCAGCACCTTGGTGCCCGCGCGCGCCAGCAGGATCGCCGCGGCACGGCCGTTGCCGATGCCGTCGCCCACCGCACCACCGCCGCTCACCAGTGCGACCTTGCCGGCGAGACCGGCCTCATCCTCGGGACCCTTCATCGCGTTTCTTCCTTTTGCCGGTTGACGATAGCAATGCCATGCGGGAGAGAGAAGGCCAGTTATTTCGATGCGGCCCGGACAACGCCATGAAAATCATCGACGCGCAGGTACACATCTGGTCGAAGACGGTGGTGCCGCCTTCCGGCCTGCACCGCAAGGTCCCGGCATTCACCGCCGAGGAGGTGTTGCGGGAAATGGACGAGGCCGGCGTCGATGCCGCGCTGATCCATCCGCCGAGCAGCTGGGATCCCGACGCCAATGCGCTCGCGATCGAGGCGGCGCGGAAATATCCGGACCGTTTCGCCATCATGGGCCAGTTTCCGCTGGATCGGCCGGAGAACCGCAGGCTGGTCCACGGCTGGCGCAACCAGCCGGGCATGATGGGGCTGCGCTGGCCTTTGTTGCTGCCGGAACACCAGAAGTGGCTGTACGACGGCTCGCTCGAATGGCTATGGCCGGCGGCCGAAAAGGAAGGCCTGCCGATCGCCATGATGGGCGGGATCTTCCTGCCGAAATTTCGCGAGATCGCCGAGCGTCATCCTGATTTGCGGATGATCCTCGATCATTGCGGCCTCAACCGGCTTGGCCGGGACGCCGAGGCCTTTATCCATCTCGACGAGCTGGTGGCGCTGGCGAAGCTGCCCAATGTCGCGGTCAAGGCCACCGGCGCGCCGCATTATTCGACGCAGGATTATCCGTTCCGCAACATCCAGGACGGGCTGCATCGAATCTTCGACGCGTTCGGGCCGAAGCGGATGTTCTGGGGCACCGACATCACCCGCATGCCCTGCAGCTACCGCCAATGCGTGACGTTCTTCACCGAGGAGTTGCCCTGGCTCAGGGGTAAAGACCTCGAAGACGTCATGGGCCGCAGCCTCTGCGCCTGGATCGGCTGGAACTACAAATTCTAGGCCGATATCCTGTCGAGCAGCGAATCCAGGTCGATATCGGCCTGACCGGGCGCCCGGACATGACGGACCTCAAAGCTGTCGGGTGCAAAGCGATACTCGACCAGCCCGACCTCCTTGATGCCGATCGTTTCCTGCCGCGCATCGGAGATGATGAAGCCTGCCGAGGGCGCCCAGACCTGGCGGATGTGCGAATAAGTGAAGTCCCGGCGCTGGTGAACGTGTCCGCTGGCGACCAGCCGCAGGTCGACGGCGCCCAGCATCTCCACCAGGCGGCGCCGCGCCGGCATCGGCACAAAACGGATCGCGGTGGCTGCAAGCTCGGGATCGTCGGGTAAATTCAGGTAAAGCGGCTTGTGGATGAACAGCGCCACCGGCCTGCCGCCGGCAGCGGCGAGTTCGCCGGCCAGCCAGTCGAACTGCTCGGCCTCGCGTGCAAGCCCGGTGTTCATGACCAGCGAGTTGAGTCCGACAAAGCACCAGCCCGCGGCATCGAAGCGCCAGCGGTCTTCGCCGAACGCCGACAAAAACGCCTGCTGGCTTTGCTCGGTCACCGGAGGCGACGGCACAGGACCGATCGCGGTCGGGTTGTCGCCGATGTCGTGATTGCCCGGCAGATAGCGGCAGGGAACCGGAAGTGCGGCATGCAGGCTTTTGGCAAATTCGAGATCGTCGCGGCTGGTCGGGCCGTCAAAGGCGAGGTCGCCGGTGTTGACGACGAGATCGGGGCGCCTGGCGTCGATGTATTCGCTGGCGCGGTGAAAGTTATCGGTCAGTTCCGGCAGGCGTCGGGCAAGATGGGTGTCGGAAATCTGGATCAGGCGAAATTCGGGCATGCAGCGTTCCTTCCGGCGCGATCATACCTGCGCCGGAAGTCGGAATGATGAAACCTAAAGGGACGGGACGATGCCGAGATAGGCCAGTGCGGCATGCCCCATGTCGTGGACCGCAAAGGCAAGCAGCCCGAGCACGAACGCGGCGACGAGACCATGCCGGACGATATCGCGGGTGCTGCGATATCGGTTGCGGAAATAGACCGTCAGCACGATGGCGACAGCCAGCGCCGCCGCAGCGCCGGCCAGCCCTGACATCACCATGCCGGACCACCCCTCAGCGCCGTCGCCGGGCCAAAGCCCGGTGCTGTCGGCAATCGCCTTGAGAAATGCAGTCATCTGCCCTTGGTCGCCCCGGCGGCGAGGGCGGTTCAACGCCTCGGGGCGGGATTTATTGTCAGGGCGGAGCGCGGTCGCTATAGCGGGGGCTTACGCTCGGCAACGGAGAGGATTTCGATGACGATTCAAATGGTTTTGCTGCCGGTTTTCGTGCTGGTCGGGCTCACTTTCTTCCTGCTGCTGGGGATGGCGGGCGCGCGCCGGGGTGCCTTGGTCAGCGGCCAGACCAAGGTCAGGGACATCGTGCTGGGGCAGCCGAACTGGCCGGCCCGCGCCACCCAGATCGGCAACTGCTACATGAACCAGTTCGAGCTGCCGCTGTTGTTCTACATCCTGATCGCGATTGCGCTGCCGATCCGCCACGCCGACCTCGTGATCGTGATGCTGTCATGGGTGTTCGTGGTCTGTCGTTTTGCCCATGCCGGCATTTTCGTCACCTCCAACGACCTCAAGGCACGCTCGCTGGCGTGGTTTGCCGGCGCCTTGGTGCTGTTCGCGATGTGGCTCTACTTCGCGCTGAAGATTCTGCTGCTGATCTGAGCCTTTACCTCCTGAACTGAAAGTCCTGCATGACTCCCGCAGCGCGGCTCTCCGCCGCCATCGAACTGATCTGTAACATCGACGCGCAACGCGTTCCCGCGGCCAAGGCGCTGAAGGAGTGGGGCACCGCGCATCGCTATGCCGGCTCCGGCGATCGCGCCGGGATCTCCGGCCTGATCTGGGACGTGCTGCGCCGGCGCGCCTCCAGCGCCTGGATCATGGACGAGGATACGCCGCGCGCCCGCGTGCTCGGCATGCTGCGGCTCGAGCGCGGCCTCGACGTTGATGCCATCGCCGCACTATGCGACGGCGGCCGTTTCGCGCCTGGGCCATTGGCCGACCGCGAGCGTGCCGCGCTGACCTCTCGTTCACTGGCCGACGCGCCGGCGCACATCGCCGGCGATTATCCGGAATGGCTCGACGGCTATCTCGCGCAAGTATTCGGCGACGACCGCGTTGCGGAGGCAACCGCCATGGCGAGCCGTGCGCCGCTTGATCTGCGCGTCAACACGCTGAAAGCCAAACGCGAGAAGATTTTGGGTTCGGTCGCGCATCTCGGCGCCAAGCCGACGCCGTGGTCGCCGCTCGGCCTGCGCATCGAACTCGGAGCTGATGCCCGCAATCCCGGCATTCATTCGGAAGAAGATTTCATCAAGGGCGCCATTGAAGTGCAGGATGAGGGTTCGCAGCTCGCGGCCTTGTTATCCAACGCAAAACCGGGTGAGCAGGTGATCGATCTCTGCGCCGGCGCGGGCGGCAAGACGCTGGCGCTGGCCGCCATGATGCAGGGCAAGGGCCGGCTGATCGCGACCGACCATGACAAGCGGCAGCTGGCGCCGATCTACGAGCGGCTGTCGCGCGCCGGCGTGCACAATTGCGACGTCCGCACGCCGAAGGGGCCGGACGATACGCTCAGCGACATTCACGCCAGCGCCGACCTCGTGCTGATCGATGCGCCCTGCACCGGAACCGGCACCTGGCGGCGCAACCCCGACGCCAAGTGGCGGATGCGTCCCGGCGCGCTCGAAGTGCGGCTGAAGGACCAGGTCACCGTGCTGGATCGCGCCGCTGCCCTGGTCAAAGCGGGCGGGCGGATCGCCTACATCACCTGCTCGGTCTTGCCGCCGGAAAACGCCGGCCAGGTCCGCGCCTTCCTCGCCCGCCATCCCGATTTTGCCGTGGTGCCGCCGGAGCAGACCGTGACGGTCTTGTGGGACAGAGCGGAAGACTTCGCCGCCGCGACGCTGCAGTCGCCCGAGGGCCTGCTGATGACCCCGCGCCGCACCGGCACCGACGGGTTTTTCGTGAGCGTGCTGCGGCGGTCGTCATCCTGAGGTGCTCGCCGTCTTCGGCGAGCCTCGAAGGATGTGCCACGCCGCCGCCCTTCGAGGCTCGCTTCGCTCGCACCTCCAGCGATACGGCGAAGCGCGCGGGGGTGACGGCTTAAACTCCTGTAGGGTGGGTCAAGGCGCCCTTGCGCCGTGCCCACCGTTCTTACGGTAACTATCGTGGTAGGCACGCTTCGCTTTGCCCACCCTACGAACTGCCCATTTTAAGCCGTGGAAGGCCCGGCCATGACGGCGGCGGGAGGGTTGCGAGGCCGCCCTGGGGAGCGTAATTCCTTCCCATGACAGCAGCACAGCACGCCGCAGAGTCGGCGCCTTCGGTGGCCTCGGCGCATGACAAGATTCTGATTGTCGATTTCGGCAGCCAGGTGACGCAACTGATCGCGCGGCGGGTGCGCGAGGAGGGCGTCTATTCCGAAATCGTGCCGTTCCAGAAGGCGGAAGCGGCGTTTCTTGCGATGAAGCCTAAAGCGGTGATCCTCTCCGGCGGGCCGGAGTCGGTTCACGAGGCGGGCTCGCCGCGCGCGCCGCAGGCGATCTTCGAGTCCGGCGTTCCCGTGCTCGGCATCTGCTATGGCCAGATGACCATGGCCGCCCAGCTCGGCGGCACCGTCGAGGGCGGCCATCACCGCGAATACGGCCGCGCCGATGTCGAGGTCAAGGCGGCCAGCAAACTGTTCGATTCCACCTGGGGCATGGGCGAGCGGCATCCGGTCTGGATGAGCCATGGCGACCGCATCACCGCGATGCCGCCCGGCTTTGTCGTCGCCGGCACTAGCGCCAATGCGCCGTTCGCGGTGATCCAGGACGAGAAGCGCAAATACTACGGCCTGATGTTCCACCCTGAAGTGGTGCATACGCCCGACGGCGCCAAATTGATCCGCAATTTCGTCCGCAAGGTCGCTGGTCTCACCGGCGACTGGACCATGCGCGCCTTCCGCGAGGAGGCGATCGAGAAGATCCGCGCCCAGGTCGGCAAGGGCAGGGTGATCTGCGGCCTGTCGGGCGGCGTCGATTCCGCCGTCGCCGCGGTCCTGATCCATGAAGCGATCGGCGACCAGCTCACTTGCGTGTTCGTCGATCACGGCTTGCTGCGCAAGGACGAAGGCAAGACCGTGGTCGAGCTGTTCCGGCATCACTACAACATCCCGCTGGTTCACGTTGATGCCTCGAAGCAATTCCTCGGCGAGCTCGCAGGCGTCACCGACCCCGAACAGAAGCGCAAGACCATCGGGCGCCTGTTCATCGACGTGTTCGACACTGAAGCGAAAAAAATCGAGAGGCGGTCGCGGAGTTCCTGGCGCAGGGCACGCTCTACCCCGATGTGATCGAGAGCGTGTCGTTCACTGGCGGACCTTCGGTGACCATCAAGTCGCATCACAATGTCGGCGGCCTGCCGGCGCGCATGAACATGAAGCTGGTCGAGCCGTTGCGCGAATTGTTCAAGGACGAGGTGCGCGTGCTCGGGCGCGAACTCGGCCTGCCCGACATCTTCGTCGGCCGCCATCCGTTCCCGGGGCCGGGCCTTGCGATCCGCTGCCCCGGCGACATCACGCCGGAGAAGCTGGAGATCCTGCGCAACGCCGACGCCGTCTATATCGATCAAATCCGAAAGGCCGGCCTCTACGACAAGATCTGGCAGGCCTTTGCGGTGCTGCTGCCGGTGAAAACCGTCGGCGTGATGGGCGACGGGCGGACCTATGAGTATGTCGTGGGCTTGCGCGCGGTGACCTCGACCGACGGCATGACCGCGGATTTCTATGCCTTCGACATGAAGTTCCTGGGCGAGACCGCCACGCGCATCATCAACGAGGTCAAGGGCGTCAACCGGGTGGTCTATGACGTGACATCAAAGCCGCCGGGGACGATTGAGTGGGAGTGAGGGGGAGTGGAAAAGGCGGCTATCGGCGGTCTTGGAATGCTCAACCGTAATGTGCGTGCTCGATAGCTACTGATAGCCACCGACACATCGTCGTGAGCCCGGTAGCGACCCGTACTGCTTCAATCCTGGAACCCGGAAGAGATGGAAGGGAGTTCGTTATGACGAAAGTGCGCGTCGCAGGCTTTTCGATCTCGCTCGACGGTTTCGGAGCAGGGCCTGAGCAAAGTCTTGAAAATCCGCTCGGCAAGCGCGGGCGGGAACTGCACCAGTGGATGTTCGGTACGCGCATGTTCCGGGCAATGATCGGTAAGGACGGCGGCTCGGACGGCGTCGATGAGGCCTACGCACATCGTTCGATGGATGGGTTCGGCGCGTTCATCCTCGGCCGCAATATGTTCGGGCCGATCCGCGGTCCCTGGCCGGACGAGAGCTGGAAGGGCTGGTGGGGCGACAATCCACCCTATCACGCGCCGACCTTCGTGCTGACGCACCATCCGCGCGATCCGATCGAGATGGACGGCGGCACCACCTTCATCTTCGTGACCGACGGTATCGAGGCGGCGCTGGAGAAGGCGAAGCTCGCCGCCAAGGGCCGCGACGTGAAGATCGGTGGTGGCGTCGAGACGGTGCGTCAATATCTTCGCGCCGGGCTGATCGACGAACTGCATTTCGCTTTGTCCCCGGTCGTGCTCGGGCAGGGCGAAGCGATGTTCGCCGGGATCGACCTGCCAGCGCTCGGCTACCGCGTCACCGAACATCAGGCGACCGATCACGCCACCCACATCGTTCTCGGCCGATAGGGGTCCACCTCAAGGATTGCAGAGCGAGATCAACAGAACGTTTTCGATAGTCGCTGATCTGGTTTCACGATCTATCGCCGCTCCAGGAACCCTCGTCCTTCGAAGATCGCAGGCATCGCCTTCTCGATCCGCGCGGTCCGCGTCCCAGACTGCTTCGCGCCGGCGAAGTGAAACAGGTATCCCCTTTGCCGACCCGGCGTCAGCGCCTCGAACGCGCGCTTGAACCGCGGATCGTTGCGGAACTTCTCCTTCAACTCCTCGGGCACGGGAAACTCTGGGGGCTTCGTCTCGACCTTCATTCCGGCCTTCTCGGCCGCCACGGCCTCGCGCACGTAGGCCTTGATGGTGGCCGCCTTCGTCGCAATCTCCTTGGCGCTGGTGAACTTCATCACCCGCGCTGCCTGAACCTGCCCGAGCTGCACCAGCAGCTTCTTCGGGTCCTTCAGCAGCGCACCCTGAAAGAAGCCCAACGCGCAATATTCTTTGAAGCCCTGAATGATGACGACGTTTTTTCCATCCATTGTGTAGCAGGGCTTTCCCCACTTGCACTCCTCTCTTAAGTCAAACCCGGACAAGATCCTTTGCAGCTCGGCAATCTCAGCCTGCCACCGCTCTCGATACGCCATCTCCATGCTGCACCTCCGTTGTTGCAAGTTGCCGTGAGGCTGATAGTCGTTCGAGGGTTGCGTATGTCGAAAATCGGCCGATCGCATCGTCGAAATTCGTGTTTGAGATCAAGAGCGCAATTCTGACGGATTGGCGAGACCGTTCTTTCTCGCGCGCGGACATCGACAGCTTCCGAAAGTCCCCGATCACGCAGGTGGCGTTGGGGACAAATTAACGCCTCGCTGTGGCCCTGGGAGAGCAGTTGCGCGCTGAGGCATGTCAAGCAAACTTGACACCAGCCTGCCGGCTATGACAAGTTTGCTTGACACATAGGAGGATATCCACGCCCATGCCCAGCCGCCGACAAGTCGCGTTCATCAGGTCCGTTGCGGTCGCCGTCGTCGGCGCGGTCGTCATCTGGTTCGGCGCCGCCGCGGTCATACTGGCCGTTTTCGGCCGCGATGCGCAGGCCGCGGCGCCATGGCTGGCGCTGGCCAAGTTCGCGAGCCTGGCTTGGGCGGCGGCGGTCGGTTGGCTGATCACCTGGCCCCGGCTCGACGAGATGGAACAGGAAACCCGCAAGTTCTCCTGGTTCATCGGGTCCACCGCGGCCATCCTGCTGACCGCGCCGATCATGCTGCTCTGGCTGGTGAACGGCGGCGCGTTTCTCGCACAGCTTATGCGGTCGCCGCGGCACGCCCGGCGTCTACTTCGCGCTGGGATGGGTCGGACTCGTCCTCGCCCAGCTGCTCGGCTCCTTGGTCGCGCGGGCCGGGTGGTGGGCGACGAAGCGCTAAGCGGCGCCGGTCCATGAAGAACCGCCTCAAGGACGCTGCGCGCCGAACGCGGCTGGAGCCAGGCCGAGCTGGCTGAGCGTCTCGACGTCTCGCGCCAGAGCGTCAACGCCATCGAGACCGGCAAGTACGACCCCAGCCTGCCGCTCGCCTTCAAGATCGCGCGCCTCTTCGGCCAGTCGATCGAGGCGATCTTCGAGGATCGATGAGGCCGGCAACGGCAAATCTGTTTTGAAGGAGAACCCGTATGAAGTATGCCCCTTCTTTCGCCGCAGTCACCAGATGCACTTCAGATGCACTCGCCGTCGCTGACGGTATTTTTTGAGCCTCGGTAGCGACGCCGGCTCGCATAAGATTTCGAGAATTGACCAATCGATATCGATAGTCGCTGAATCCGGGCAAATCACAGATCGTCGAAAACGCCGCTCGATGTCGCGGAGCAAGCCGGGTGGAGCGATGTTGTGGCCTGGCTGTTCGAACACGGTGCTTTGCACGGGAAAAAGAACGCCTGAAGTTCGCAAAGTGTCCTTACTCTACCGGCAGAATTCTGATCGGTCAGGGGCCTTAATGCGTAGGGCGGGTTATAGGCGACGACAGATTACGGTTCTGGCCGGAAGCGCAGATGGGAGACTTGCAATGGACGATCAAACCCTACGCTCGGCGCTGCAACGCCATTGGGACGGCCTCGGACGCGAACGATTTCGAGGCCGAACATGACATCTACCGCGAGGATGCCGTGCTCGATTATCCGCAATCGGGCGAGCGGATCCGCGGGCGGCGCAACATTCAGGAAAGCCGGACCGTCCAGCCCAACCAGAAGCGTTTTACGGTCCGGCGCATGATCGGCAGCGGCGATCTCTGGGTCACTGAATTCGTGCTGACCTATGACGGCGTGCCGTCCTACGTCGTCAGCATCATGGAATTCCGCGAAGGGAAGGTCGCCCACGAAACGCAATATTTCGCCGACCGGTTCGATCCCGGACCGTCGCGCGCGCATCTGGTCGAGCGGATACCGGCGGACGAAGGCCGATCATGATCGATTCTGACTAGGGCGTGGGCCGGTGACGTTTACGAAAGCCCGCATACAGGCTCGCCGCCGCCAAGGCATACAGCAGCCATTGCACGTTATCGTTCACTGCATCAGGCAACGCGAGGGAGCCGATGCCGAAACACAGCGTCGCCATCAGCGAAAGCGGACGCCATGGGATCTCGAAGTTTCGTTGACGTGCCTCTTTCCATTCGCGCAATTCGTCATCGAGCGAAGGGAGCTCGCTTTTTTCCGGCAGGCGCACAGGCCGTTCGACGGAAGGTCCGGTGGACTGGACCCTCGCGGCTGGTGCGACGGTTTCGGTTGTCCGCATCGAACGGCCGGACGAAAGCGGTGGATTTCCACGACGGCCAAACGATCTGAGGTTCTCCATCGACCCTTCCTCCGCGTAGCGGCCATTGGTCCTGCCATCGGGTTAATGGCCGTTTAACAACACACTTGAATTGTCATGCGTTTTCCCGCCGTAGAGCGAAACGCAATATTTCGCCGGCCGGTTCGATCCCGGACCGTCGCCGCATCTCTACACGAGTTCGAGAGCATGCTTTTCAAGGCAGCAGTGCCAGTTTATTTTGGTCCTCTGCCACGGGTAGCATCGACCCGTCGCGCAAAGGGGCCACCCCGAATTTGGAGGTCGCGATGAAGGTTCTGCTCCTCGGATTTACAATTCTGTTTGCAGTGGCTTCGCCGGTATTTGCGCAGCAGGCTCCTCCGCCATCAGAGAAGGCAAAAGCGATTGAAGCTTTGGTCACCAGGGCTGCGGCACTGATCGATAAAGACGGCAAGGCAGCCTTTGCGGAGTTCAGAAAACAGGACAGCGAGTGGTTTCACGGGGACGCGTATCTCTTTGTCTATGATATGAACGCGAACGTCTTGCTCAATCCCGCCTTTCCGAAGCGTGAAGGAACTAACGTCAGCGGTCAAAAGGATGCAAAGGGCAAGCTGTTTCATAATGAAATTATAAAGACAGCCGAAACCAAGGGATCAGGATGGGTCGATTACATGTTTCCGAAGCCTGGACAGACCGAGCCTTCGCAGAAATGGACCTTCGTGCATAAGGTAACGATAGATGGCACTCCGGGCCTGGTAGCTTCCGGCTTCTATCCTGACTAGCGCCAGGTTTCGCGAGAATGCGAAGCTGTGTCGGCTGTCTGAAAATTCGCAGGGTGGACAAAGGCGCGCTTGCGCCGTGCCCACCGTCTTCTCAATCGTTATCTTGAATGGTGGGCACGCTTGCGCTTTGCCCACCCTACCGTCATCGCCCGGCTTGACCGGGCGATCCAGTATTCCAGAGACGCTGAGGATTGAACCGAGAGGCCGCGGCGTACTGGATGCCCCGCCTTCGCGGAGCATGACGATTGTTTGCGAGCGGGTGACGGGCCACAATCTCCACATATGTCGTCCCGGCCTCCGAGCCGGAACTCATAACCACCGGGAGTGGGGTTGCGCGAAGGCGTCAAATAGCGGCGTTCCAAACGAAAGGCCGCGGCGAATGGGTTCCTGCGTTCGCAGGAACGACGTTGTGGCTCGAAAAAAATTGCCGGCGGATATATTCTTTTGTCGGTTCCAGCCCGTCCCGTTCGTCTATATCCCGAGAGAGCTTCGGGAGATCGAAAAATGAACCAATCTCGCTATCGCTGGGTGATCGTCGCCGCCGGCGGCGTGCTGGGCTGTGTCGCCATCGGCGGCATGTTTTCGCTGCCGGTGTTCCTGCAGCCGATCGCGCGCGATACCGGCTGGTCGGTGACCGGCGTGTCCAGCGCCATGACGGTCGCTTTCCTCGCGATGGCCTGCACCAGCATGGTCTGGGGCTCCCTGTCCGACCGGTTCGGGCCGCTGCCGGTGGTGCTGGCGGGCTCGATCGTGCTGCCGGCAAGCCTGGCGCTGGCGAGCCTCGCGCCGTCGCTGCTCACGTTTCAGATCATGTTCGGGCTGATGGTCGGCGGCTCGATCTCGGCGATCTTTGCGCCGATGATGGCGTGCGTCACCGGCTGGTTCGAGACCCATCGCAGCCTTGCGGTCTCGCTGGTTTCGGCCGGCATGGGGATGGCGCCGCTGATCATGTCGCCGCTGGCGGCCTGGCTGGTCTCGAACCACGGCTGGCGAACCTCGATGCTGGTGATGGCTGGCGTGGTCGCCGCCATCATGATTCCGGTGTCGCTGCTGGTGCGCCGCCCGCCGGCGCTGGCGCGCGCGGCCACAGCACCGGCCGGCGAGGACGCGCCGCCGTCGGAGATGACGGTCGCACAAGCCGTGCGCTCGCCGCAGTTCATCATCCTGCTCGCGACCAATTTTTTGTGCTGCGCGACGCATTCGGGTCCGATCATCCACACCGTGAGCTACGCGGTGACCTGCGGGATCCCGCTGATAACGGCGGTCACGATCTACAGCGTCGAGGGACTGGCGGGGTTGGGCGGCCGGATCGCGTTCGGCCTGGCCGGCGACCGTTTTGGCGCCAAGCGGGTGCTGGTCGCAGGCTTGCTCGCGCAGGCGTTCGGCGCGCTGGCTTACGTTTTCGTGCGCGAGCTCGCGGCGTTCTACGCGGTGGCGGCGCTGTTCGGCTTCATCTATGCCGGCACCATGCCGCTTTATTCGGTGCTGGTGCGCGAGAATTTTCCGCTGAAGATCCTGGGCACCGTGATCGGCGGCACCGCGATGGCGGGCAGCCTCGGCATGGCGACCGGGCCGGTCGCCGGAGGTTTGATCTACGATACCTTTGCCAGTTACGCGTGGCTCTATATCGGCTCCTGGGCGGTCGGTCTTGGCGCGTTCCTGATCGCCATGACGTTCAGGCCGTTTCCGAAGGGTGGGGCGCAGGCCGCACAAGTTCCTGCATAAAATGACAATAAATTAGCCTTGACTAATGGATTAGTGAAGGCTAATTGATTGGGCATGAACCAGGTCGCCGCCATCGACACCGTCCTGCGCACCCTTGCCGATCCGACGCGGCGAGCGGTGTTCGAGCGGGTGTTCAGGTCCGACGAGATCACCGTGGTCGAACTGACGCGCGGGAGCGGCGTTACCCAGGGCGCCATCTCGCAGCATCTGAAGTCGCTGAAGCTCGCCGGCCTCGTCGCCGAACGCCCCGAGGGCCGCAACGTCTATTACCGCGCCCGGCCGGAAGGCCTCACGCCGCTGGTCGACTGGATCGGCCATTACGACGCCTTCTGGCGCGATCGTTTCGCCAACCTCCGAACCCTTCTCAAGGAGATCGATCCATGACCCAGGCCGCCACCAAGTCCGAAACCCAAAACCAATCCGAAACCCAGGCCATCGTGGTCGAGGAAGTGTTTCCGCATGCACCAGCGACGATCTGGAAAACGCTGACATCGGGCGAACTGATGGGCCGCTGGCTGCACATGACGCCGACCGGATTTGCGCCGGTGAAAGGCACGCGCTTCACCTACCGGACGACGCCGGCCGGCGCGTGGGATGGCGTCATCAACTGCGAGGTGCTGGACGTGATCCCGAACGAGCGTCTCGTCTATGCCTGGAAAGGCGGCCACGAGGCCAACAACGGCTACGGCTCGCGGCTCGACACCGTCGTCACCTTCACGCTGTCCAAGGTTGAAAACGGCACACGGCTTCGCGTGGTCCACTCCGGCTTCGCGCTGCCGAGCAACGATGTTGCCTTCAGGAATATGAGCGGGGGCTGGAAGAAGGTTGTCCCGGCCATCGGCGCCATCGCCGCGGAACAGGGCTCTCCAAACAAGCCGCACTAGCGCGTCGAAGATCCGCTTCGCACTGGAAGCTGGCGCGACAGCCGGAACGAGAATGAGACAAGCATCTCAACACAGGAGGTCAACCATGCAGCCACAAACCGTTTCACGCGACCAGCATGCCATGAATACGCCACCGATCGTGTCACCGCAGGAGTGGGAGGCCGCGCGTGAGCGGCTTCTGGTCAAGGAGAAGGAACTGACCCGCGCCCGTGACGCGCTGGCGGCCGAGCGGCGGCGGATGCCGTGGGTTGCCGTCGAAAAGACCTATGCGTTCGACGGGCCCGACGGCAAAGTGAGCCTGCTCGACCTGTTCGCGGGCCGCCGTCAACTGGTGGTCTACCGCGCTTTCTTCGAGCCCGGCGTGCACGGCTGGCCCGAGCATGCCTGCATCGGCTGTTCGCTGGGCGCCGACCAGGTTTCCAACCTGACCCACCTGAACGCGCGCGACACGACCTTGGTTTATGCCTCGCGCGCGCCGCAGGCCGACATCGCGCGCCTGAAGGCGCAGATGGGCTGGCAGAAAATCCCGTGGGTTACCATCACCGACAGCTTCGACGTCGACTTCGGGGTCGATGAATGGCACGGCCACAACGCGTTCTTCCGCGACGGCGATCGCGTGTTCCGCACCTACATGATCAACAGCCGCGGCGACGAGGCGATGGGCACCGTCTGGAGCTACCTCGACATGACCGCGCTCGGGCGTCAGGAGGAGTGGGAGGACTCGCCGAAGGGCTATCCGCAGAGCCGGCCGTACAAGTGGTGGAACTGGCACGACAGTTACGTCCCCAACGCCGCGCCCGATCCAAAGTGGGTCAAGGTGTCCGACGCCGGCGAGGCCGCCTTCCGGAAACACAACGGCTAGGTGCTCTTTACTCCCCTCCCTCCACGCGCATCGCGCGTGGTGGGGAGGGGTCGGGGGTGGGGGGTGGCGCGGCGTTCACTGGAGCAGCGGTCCTAGCCGATAGACCCCCCACCCCCGACCCCTCCCCACCGCTTCGCGGGGAGAGGGGAGAAGCGCGCGTCTCGAACCGCGAAACGCATGCTGGTTCGAGTGAGTTCGAAAACGCGCTCTTCTTACAGGAGTGAAAATCATGAGGGAGATTCCTACCGGCGGTCCCTCCGGCACGGTCGACGGTGAAAGCGGCAACGCAGCGACGAAAAACGCCGCCGATTTTCTCTGCCTCGCGGCCGCGCCGGTCTTCGCCATCATGGCGCTCGTTACCGGAATCTGGGATGGCGGCATGGCGGGAATGCTGTGCTCGGCCGCGCACGATGCATCGCCGTTGACCGGAATGGTTCCGATGTACCTCTTGATGAGCGCGTTCCATTCGGCGCCATGGCTGAGGCTAATTATCGGACGAAGCAGCGGTTGACTCATATAGCTCACTGGTTATAGGTTAAATCCATAGCCAACGGGTTATCAATCACGATGCCGCGGACCCACAACGTGCTGTTCAGAACGCTCGCCGATCCGACCCGGCGGGCGTTGTTCGAGCGATTATGCCGCGAAGGCGAGCAGACGGTCGGCGCCCTGACGGCGCGGGCCGGGGTCTCGCAACCGGCGGTCTCGAAACATCTCGGGGTCCTGAAAGAAGCCGGGCTGGTGCGCGACCGCCATGAAGGCCGCCAGACGCACTATAGCGCTCAGCTCGGCGCGCTGGCTCCGCTGATCGACTGGACCAGCCAGATGACCGGCTTCTGGCAAGGCCGCTTCGACCAACTCGAAAATCTACTCAAAAGGATGGACCAATGAACCAACCTGCGACCGAAACGCTCTCCGTCGTCGTCGAACGCGAGCTATCTTATCCGCCGGAAAAGATCTGGCGCGCGCTCACCCAACCTCATCTGATCGAGGAGTGGCTGATGAAGAACGATTTCAAGCCTGTGGTGGGCCACAGTTTCAATCTTCGCGCGGACTGGGGCGCGGTCGACTGTCAGGTCAAGGCCGTCGAGCCGAACAAAACCCTGTCCTACACCTGGGGTGCCTACGGTCTCGAGAGCATCGTCACCTGGACTCTCACCCCGACCGGCACCGGCACCCACCTGCGCATGGAACAATCCGGCTTCAAGCCCGATCAGAAGCAGGCCTATCATGGGGCGAGGCACGGCTGGCAGCAGTTCCTTGGCAATCTGGAACAGGTGTTGGCGCGGAAGGACTGAAGTCCACTGACTCAATTCAATGAGGTGCAAACGATATGAAAAAGAGCGCAGCGCCCAAGGGCGAGCCGAAGGGTGAGCCCAAGGGCGCAAAGGGCGAGTCTCCCTCGCGGCTGATCGACGCCAGGATCAAGGAGCTTGGCGACTGGAGGGGCAAGACGCTCGCCCGCGTTCGCGCGCTGATCAAACAGGCCGCCCCCGAAGTGGTCGAGGAGTGGAAGTGGAGAGGCGTTCCGGTGTGGTCGCACGGTGGAATCATCTGCACCGGCGAGACCTACAGGAGCGTGGTGAAGCTGACTTTCGCCAAGGGCGCTTCGCTCAAGGACCCCAAGAAGCTGTTCAACTCCAGCCTTGAAGGCAACACCAGGCGCGCCATCGATATCCACGAAGGCGAGGAAATTGATGAAGATGCCTTCAAGAAGCTGATAAGCGCCGCCGCGGCCCTGAACAATTCGTCGAAGCGATAGCCGTCCCGTCTCCATGGCGATATCGGCCGAAGTTTGATATCCATCGCCCCCTTAACGATAGAAGGGAAACCCCGATGGCACGCGTGCGCTGTATCACCGAAATGGGCATGGGCGTCGACGTCCATGGCCGCGATGCCACCAAGGCGGCCAAGCGCGCGGTCTCGGATGCCATCCGCCACTCCAGCCTCGGGTTCTTCCGGATGGTGGGCAAGACCTCAAAGGACATGTTCGTCGATGTCACCATCGGCGTGCCGGACCCGGGCTCGGTCGACACTGCAGCGGTTGCGAAAGAGCTGCCTTACGGAACGGTGACGGTCACGGCCGTGAAAGGCGGGCTCGAGATCGCCGACGAGCGTGGCGGCGATGCCATCACCATCGCCAACGCCGCGGTGGTCGTCAGTCTCGACGACGGCAACGGTTAGGCATCCGCCGTCTCATCATCAATGGCGATGAAAGCGAAGCGCGATGCCAGTTTCATCAGCCCATCCGCTTGATCATCCGGTCTGGAGCGCATTAACGACCCGGCAGCAGGCGTTGGCGGAAGGCGGCGCGCTGGCGCGGCGCTACCATGTGGCGCTGGCGCCGTTTGCCGCCATGGCGGATGATTCAAAGCAGAGTTTCGCAGCGCTGGCAGAATTGATGTCGCCCTCCGACATCGCCGTGCTGTTTACGCCCGATGCGGTGACGCCGCCGGCGGCGTTCGATATCCGGCTCGCCAAAACCGGAGAGCAGATGATCGGCATGCCCGTGGAAAGTCCGGCCCGCGACGAGCACATCGTCACGCTCGGCGCCGACGATGTCCCGGCCATGATGGAATTGACCGAACTCACCAAGCCCGGCCCCTTTAACGCGCGGACGCACGAATTAGGCACCTTCCTCGGGATCAGGAGCGGCGGGCAACTTGTTGCGATGGCCGGGGAACGGATGAAGCCCGCGCATTACACCGAGATCACGGCGGTCTGCGTGCACCCATCGCACCGCGGCCGCGGTTACGGGCAGATCCTGCTGTCAGCGATTGCGCGCCAGATTTCGGCGCGCGGAGAAATTCCGTTCCTGCACGTGTTTTCCGATAATGATTCGGCGATTGCGCTCTACCGGCGGCAAGGAATGGAAATCCGGCGCCGCCTGCATGTGACGGTGTTGCAGCGGCGAATGTGACCCGCGGCGTTATCGCGCAAGCGCCATCGGTTCGCCATCGTCGATGCTGAGATGAAAGTGTCCCGCATCGAAGCGCAGGCGCAGATGGCGATATTTCCAGAGATAATGGATGCCGACGATGACGGCGGCGAAGCCGGACGCCGCACCCATGCCGAGCGACCAGCGGGGACCGAAACTGTCGGCCACCCAGCCGACGATCGGTGCGCCCAAAGGCGTGCAGCCCAGCGCGATCGCAAGACGGATCGCCATGACGCGCCCTCGCATCGCAGGCTCGGTTGATAATTGCATCAGGCTGTTGGTCGAGTTCGAGAACGTCAGCGCCGACACGCCGATCACGACGAGCGCGGCTGCGAACAGCCAGATATGGGGCGCCACAGCGGCCAGCGTGCAGCCGAACCCGAAAATGGCGCCGCCTGCCACCAGCAGCGCGAAGCGCGGTTTTTCGCGCCTTGCCGCCAGCAGCGCGCCGGCAAGCGTTCCCACGGCCATGATCGACATCAGGTAGCCGTATTGACTGGCGCCGCCGTGAAACACGGTGACGGACATCGTCGAAATGAAGATCTGGAAGTTGAGCCCGAAGGTCGCGATGAAGAACAGCATCAGCAGGATGGCCTGCAGATCGGGCCGCTGCCAGACATAGCGGAAGCCTTCGACAAAACTGCCGCGCTTGCGGAACGCCCGTTCCTGCGGATGTAGCTCATCGACGCGAAGCAGCGCCAGCGAGCAAAGCACGGCGACAAACGACGCGCCGTTGATGACGAACACCCAGCCGGAGCCGAGCGCGGCAATCATGGTGCCGGCGACCGCGGGGCCGATCATCCGGGCGGCATTGAACGAGGAGGAATTCAGCGCCACCGCGTTCGACAGGTCGGCCTCGCCGACCAGTTCGCCGACAAAGGTGTGGCGCGCCGGCGCGTCGAATGCCGTGACGCAGCCGAGCAGAAACGCGAACACATAGACATGCCACAGCTCGACCAGCCCGCTGATGGTCAGGAGACCGAGCCCGAAGGCGAGCGCTCCCATCGCCGCCTGGGTGCCGAGCAGGAGCTTGCGCCGGTCGAGATGATCCGCCGCAAATCCGGTCAGCGGCAGCAGCAGCAGATGGGGGGCCGACTGCAGCGCCAGCACGACGCCCATCGCGGTCGCATTGTTGTGGGTCAATTGCGTCAGCACCAGCCAGCCCTGCGCAATGCGCTGCATCCACGTTCCCACGTTGGAGATCAGCGCGCCGCCGGCCCACAGCCGATAATTGAAATTGCTCAGGGAACGAAAGATGCGTTTCACCGGACCGCCTGCAAGTCGTTGTCGGATCGCCGCGATGACGACGTCGGTGATTCCGCCAGCCGCTTGATGAGGGCTGCGGCGGCGAAAAGGGTTTGCCGTTCGGCCGGATCGAGCCGTTCCATCGCGGCCAGCAACCATTCGCGCTTGGCGATGTTGCGCTGGCGCCTCGCCTCGACCCCTTTGGCAGTAAGCTCAAACAGCACTTGCCGTCCGTCGGTCGGATGCGGCCGGCGCCGCACCAATCCATCCTGCTCCAGATCGGCCAGCGTCGTGCCCATCGATTGCGGTTTGACGAATTCCGAGCGGGCGAGATCCGCCGTCGTCATCGCGCCCGATCGGTCCAGCCGGGCCAGCGTGGTGATCTGCGACAGCGTCAGTTCGCCAGGATTTGCCTCCATCCGGAGCCGGCGCACGAGCTGTCCGATTGCCAGCGAAAGTTCGGCGACGGCGGGTTCGAGCGGGATTTGAGTGCGGGCGAGGGTCATGGTGTTCTTGTAGAGATTAGCAGGATAACTTGCAAGTTAAGCTGGCAAGTTATCCTGTTGTATTTTTCTCGAGCATCCCTTCTCTCCTTGACCTTCGCATGTTTGTTCATGTTATGTTCTATTCCAAGGGATGCGTAACATGCCCGAGCAGCTTTGTTTTTCAGGGTTCGAACGCCGGCCGGCGCGCGACAATTTGTTTTTTGGCCTTACCTGGCAGGCGCATGCGGCGAGCAAAATCCATAAAACCGCCGACGATTTGCGGCGTCTGCTTGGGTTGATCGGCCGGCCGATCGAACCGGAACGCCTGCACGTTTCACTTCATCAGGTGGGACGATACGACGGCCTGCCCAAGTTTATCGTCGAGCGCGCACGTCAAGCTGGAACCATCGTTTCGGCTTCGAGGCCTCCATTCGCGCTCGTGTTCGATCGCGTCATGAGTTTCGATAACAGGCACGAGAAGCGGCCTGTCGTCTTGCGTCCGGGATATGATCTCGTGCGGCTTTTCGGACTTCATGACGTTCTCGGCCAGGCGATGAAACGCGCCAGAATAGGGCGACCCGCCATGTCGCATTTCACGCCGCACATGACGTTACTCTACGACAGCCGAACGGTCCGGGAGCAGCCCATCGAGCCCATTCGAATGAACGTGCAGGATCTGGTCCTTGTGCACAGCCTTGTTGGTCAAAGCCGATATATCGAGTTGGCGCGCTGGCCGTTGCGGGGCTAGCTTCATCGCTTCATTCACCTGAGGATCGGCTGTGCCCGTCACCATCTACGGCATCAAGAACTGCGACACCATGAAGAAGGCGCGCGCCTGGCTCGACGGTCACGGCGTGGCCTATCATTTTCATGACTACAAGTCCGAGGGCATCGCCAAGGACGTGCTCAAGCGCTGGGCCGACGATCTCGGCTGGGAAACCCTGCTCAATCGCGCCGGCACGACGTTCCGCAAGCTGCCGGAGAGCGACAAGGAAGGTTTGAACGAGAAAAAGGCGATCGCGCTGATGCTGGCGCAGCCCTCGATGATCAAGCGGCCGGTGCTCGATCTCGGCGGCAAATTGCTGGCCGGTTTCAAGCCGGAGATTTACGCCAGGGAAGTGGCGTCGTCCGGCCCGCAAGAAATCTAGCTCAGCTCGATGATGTCGTCTGCGTCAGCATGAGCGACCGGGCTTCTGACCACATCGAGATCGATGACGGCATTGACGACGCTCTCGGGCCGCGATTTTGACCTGATGCCCATCAGGTTGTTGATCTTGAAACCGCCCTCGATGCTGATGGCCTTGTAGGAGCCGACGATCTGCTCGACATCGCCGCCGCTTCCGAACGGCAGCAGCAGCCGTTCATAGGACACGTCCTTGCCGTCGGCATCGAGCACGTTCGACACCGAATAGGTCGGCCGCTTCCGCGCCACGCAGGCGCGGTAGGAGGGAAGCACGCGCGCATAGCGCGCCGGCCCGATGGCATCGTCGAGATAGCGGTTGGTCCGCTTGTCGGGATCGATGTGCTCGTTGCCGTAGGTCGCGGTCAATCTGGAGCCTTCCTGGGTAATCAGGAACCGGGCGTCGTCGCCTGCGCCGACCACGTCAAATCCCATCATGTCCGCCAGCTCGTCGGCGATGCGATCGGGACGGTAATCGCCAAGGGCGGGCAAAGCGCGCTTGCCGAGCGCGCGCAGCCACGCGTTCAGGAGATCGCGCTGCTTCACCGACCGGACCACGGATGGATTGGCGCTGGCGAACTGCATGCGAGGCTTAACTGAATTCGATGACGTCGCCGGCCGGGATGCGGCCGGGAGCGCGGTGGAAGAGATTGTGATCGATCACGGCGCGCAGTTTTGGCGTCGGCAGGGTGTCATTTCCGCGCATCAGATTCCTGATTTCAAATCCGCCGTCTTCGCTGATGGTCTTCAACGATGCGATCACGTGCGTGACGCTGCCGTTTCGCGAGAACGGCAGCAGCAGGCGTTCATAGGCGACGATTCGTCCATAGATGTCGTCGATGTTGGAGATGGTGTAGACCGGAAGGGCGCGCGCTACGCATTCATAATAGACCGGCATCACCACCGGCATCAGGCGGGGCCCGACAAATTCGTCGAGGTAGCGGCCCTTGCCGGTGTTGCCATAGGCGCTCGACATCCGCGTGCCGTCGCTCTGGATCGTCAGGCGCGGCGGCGCTCGTGCGGCATCCACGGTGTAATAGACGAGGTCCTGAAGTTCATCCTCGAGCCGCGCCGGCTGGTATTCCTCGATGCGCGGCGTCTGCTGCTCGCGGGCATAAAGCCGCAGCCAGGTGTTCAGCAGATCCCGCTGCTTGATCGATTTGACGATCGTGGAGTTGGCGCTCTGAAATTCCAAGGCCGCAATCCGTTTCCCGCTGCAAAGAGTTCGAGCATTGGCTTGAAGGGCAAATTTTTGATGAAAACGTAAAATTGCATCCAAACACCGTTAATGGTCGCTTTCCGGGGGGAACCGCGCGGCGCCCACGGTGAACAAATGCCGGAATATCCGGCCGCGCGGTGAGTTATGGCCTTGCGCAATACGACCAATGGCGAAGCCGCGACGACGCCCGGCCGCGGCGGATTCGAGCTTTCCACCTTGCCTAAACCGGGCCGTTGACGGCATATTCCGGCCCGGAGGCGGCCAGTCCGGGACGGTATTTCCGAGGCGTCACGGGCTGGGCATTAGATGTTCGGCCCTACGCGAACCGGATTTCGCGAAGGCCGATGGGGGAAACTTGATTGGCCGATGAGTTCATTCTCGAAACCCACGGATTGACCAAGGAATTCGCGGGGTTCTTCGCCGTTCGCGATGTTGGTCTGAAGGTCCGCCGTGGCACCATCCATGCGTTGATCGGTCCGAACGGGGCCGGCAAAACCACGTGCTTCAATCTTCTGACCAAGTTCCTGAAGCCCTCGGCCGGCCAGATCCTTTACAAAGGGCAGGACATCACCGCGCTGGCGCCGGCCGATGTGGCGCGTCTGGGCCTGGTCCGCTCGTTCCAGATTTCGGCGGTGTTTCCGCATTTGACCGCGCTGGAAAATGTCAGGGTCGCGCTGCAACGCCAGCACGGGCATTCCTTTGACTTCTGGCGTTCCAAGACCGTGCTCGACCGTTTCAACGGTCGTGCACATGAATTGCTCGACGATGTCGGACTGAGCGAGTTTGCAACCACGCCGGC
This sequence comes from uncultured Alphaproteobacteria bacterium, assembly GCA_963774685.1. Taxonomy (GTDB): domain Bacteria; phylum Pseudomonadota; class Alphaproteobacteria; order Rhizobiales; family Xanthobacteraceae; genus Bradyrhizobium. The sequence continues at coordinate 945,658 of CAVZFU010000002.1, forward strand.
GGTCGAAATGCCCTATGGGCGCAAGCGCGCGCTGGAGATCGCAACCACGCTGGCGCTCGATCCGGAAATGATGCTGCTCGACGAGCCGATGGCCGGCATGGGGCACGAAGACATCGACAAGGTTGCCGCGCTGATCAAGCGCATCTCCGCAAAATACACCATCCTGATGGTCGAACATAATCTGAGCGTCGTCGCCAATCTCTCCGACACCATCACCGTGCTGACGCGCGGTCACGTGCTTGCGGAAGGCAATTACGCCGATCTGTCAAAGGACGAGCGCGTCAAGGAAGCCTATCTGGGGGCGGGTCATGCCTGATTTACAAATGGCCGAAGCCACCGCCACAAAGCCGGCACCGTCCTCCGGCACGGGCAAGCCGGTATTGTCGGTCGGGAATCTCGAAGCCTGGTACGGCGAGTTCCACATCCTCCACGGCATCGATTTCAACGTGAACGCCGGTGAAGTGGTCACGCTGCTCGGCCGCAACGGCGCCGGCAAGACCACGACATTGAAGTCGGTGATGGGGATCATCGGCAAGCGCACCGGCTCGATCCGCTTCAACGACCAGGACATCAGCCGCGCCTCGTCGGACAGGATCGCGCGCATGGGCGTCGCGTTCTGCCCCGAGGAGCGCGGGATCTTCGCCAGCCTCGACGTCCGCGAAAACCTGCTGCTGCCGCCGATCGTGCGCAGCGGCGGCCTGTCGCTGGACCAGATCTTCGAATTGTTTCCCAATCTGAAGGAACGGCTCAACAGCCAGGGCACCAAACTGTCCGGCGGCGAGCAGCAGATGCTGGCGATCGCGCGCATCCTGCGCACCGGTGCGCGCTTTCTGATGCTGGACGAGCCGACCGAGGGTCTGGCGCCCGTCATCATTCAGCAGATCGGGCAGACCATCGCCCGGCTCAAGTCGGAAGGCTTCACCATTCTGCTGGTCGAACAGAATTTCCGGTTCGCTTCCACCGTGGCGGACCGCTTCTACATCGTCGAACACGGCAAGATCATCGACGGTTTCGCCAACTCGGAGCTGCAGTCCAACATGGACAAGCTTCACACCTATCTCGGCGTCTGAGCCGATTCCCAAACAGGATCCACGGAGAAAATATGAAAAACGGAATTTCTGCTCTTTTACTCGGTACCACACTGGCGCTGGCGGCGATCGGCGGCGCATCGGCCCAGGACAAAACCGCAAAAATCGGCGTGCTGACCGATCTGTCAGGATTGTACGCCGACCTCGGCGGCCAGGGCTCGATCATTGCGGCGCAGATGGCGGTCGAAGATTCCGGAATGGCGGCCAAGGGCTGGAAGCTCGACGTCATCTCCGCCGATCACCAGAACAAACCCGACGTTGCAACCAACATTGCACGGCAATGGATCGACGTGGAAAAGGTCGATGTTCTGATGGACGTGCTGAATTCCGGCGTTGCCCTTGCCGTCAACAATGTCGTCAAGGAAAAAAACAGCGTCATGATCAACTCGGGCGCGGCGAGTTCGGATCTTACCAACGCGCAATGCACGCCCAACACCGTGCACTGGACCTATGACACCTACATGCTGGCGCACAGCACCGGACAGGCGCTGGTGAAGGCCGGTGGCGACACCTGGTTCTTCCTTACCGCCGACTACGCTTTCGGCGCGGCACTCGAGCGCGATACCACGGCGGTGGTAACGGGCGCCGGCGGAAAGGTGATCGGCGGCGTCAAGCACCCGCTCAACACGGCGGATTTCTCCTCGTTCCTGCTGCAGGCGCAGGCATCGAAGGCCAAGATCATCGGAATGGCGAACGCCGGCGGCGACACCACCAACACGATCAAGCAGGCGTCGGAATTCGGCATCGTCGCGGGGGGCCAGAAGCTCGCCGGTCTGTTGCTGTTCATCACCGACGTGAATTCGCTTGGACTGAAAGTCGCGCAGGGACTGAATTTGAGTTCGACGTTTTACTGGGACATGAACGACCAGACTCGCGCGTTTTCCAAGCGGTTTTCCGAGCGCATGAAAACCAAGGCCGAGCCGACCATGGTGCAGGCCGGCGTCTATTCCGGACTGCTGCATTATTTCAAGGCGCTGGACGCGCTCGGCGGCAATCCGCACGACGGCGCCAAGGTTGTCGCGAAGATGAAGGAGATGCCGACGGACGATCCGCTGTTCGGTAAGGGTACCATTCGCGCCGATGGCCGAAAGATTCACCCGGCCTATTTGTTCGAAGTGAAGACGCCTTCGGAGTCCAAGGGACCGTGGGACTATTACAAGCTGATCGGAACCACCCCGGCCGATCAGGCCTTCAGGCCGCTGTCTGAAAGCACCTGCCCGCTGGTAAAGAAGTAACAACGGTTGCCCGCAGGCTCAGGCGCCGGCGGGCATCCATTTGAGATAACCCGGGATTGAGTTGCGAAAGATCGATCGATGCAAGCTCTCTACGCCCAATTGCTGGTCGGACTGATCAACGGCTCGTTCTACGCGCTGCTCAGCCTTGGGCTTGCCGTGATCTTCGGGATGCTCAACATCATCAATTTCGCGCATGGCGCGCTCTACATGATGGGCGCCTTCTGCGCCTATTTCCTGCTCAGTCTGACCGGCCTCGGATACTGGCCCGCGCTGATCGTCGCGCCCATCGTGGTCGGCATCTTCGGGATGATTCTCGAGCGCACCATGCTGCAATGGCTTTCCGGCCTCGATCATCTCTACGGCTTGCTGCTGACATTCGGGCTGGCGCTGATCATCCAGGGCGTGTTTCAGAATTACTTCGGTTCGTCCGGTCTGCCCTATGCGATCCCCGATGAACTGAAGGGCGGCATGAATCTCGGCTTCATGTTCCTGCCGATCTATCGCGGCTGGGTGGTTATCTTCTCGCTCATCGTGTGCCTGCTCACCTGGTATCTGATCGAGCGCACGCGGCTGGGCGCCAATTTGCGCGCCGCCACCGAAAATCCGACGCTGGTGCGCGCGTTCGGCATCAACGTGCCGCGGATGATCACGCTGACTTACGGGCTCGGCGTCGGCCTTGCCGCGCTGGCCGGGGTATTGTCGGCGCCGATCAATCAGGTGCGTCCGCTGATGGGCGCCGACCTGATCATCGTGGTGTTCGCGGTGGTGGTGATCGGCGGCATGGGTTCGATCATGGGATCGATCATTACCGGCTTTGCGCTTGGCGTGATCGAAGGACTGACCAAATACTTTTATCCCGAGGCCTCCAACACCGTGGTATTCGTGCTGATGGTGCTGGTGCTGCTGGTGAAGCCGACGGGACTGACGGGACGGGCGAACTGACATGACGGCGATGACCGACGATAGCTTGCCGGTGACCCCGCGCACCATCCGCGACGAAATGATCGCGTTCGGCATCATGACGGCGCTGCTGCTGCTCGTGCCGTTTTCCGGCCTTTATCCGTTCTTCGTGATGCAGGCGCTGTGCTTTGCGCTGCTGGCCTGCGCGTTCAACCTGCTGATCGGCTATGGCGGCCTGCTGTCGTTCGGCCATGCGATGTTTCTGGGCACCGCGGGCTATGTCAGCGCGCATGCGCTGAAGGTCTGGGGATTGACCCCCGAGCTTGGAATTCTGGCCGGCACCGCGGCCGCCGCCGGGCTTGGCGTCATCACCGGCCTCGTCGCGATCAGGCGCCAGGGCATCTATTTCGCGATGATCACGCTGGCGCTGTCGCAACTTTTGTATTTCATCTATCTGCAGACGCCGTTCACCCATGGCGAGGACGGCATCCAGGGCATCCCGCAGGGCTATCTGTTCGGGATTTTCAATCTGGCGAATTCGACGGTGCTGTACTACGTCATCGTCGCCGGCTTCCTGTTCGGCTTCCTGGTGATTTTCCGCACCATCAACTCGCCGTTTGGCGAAGTGCTGAAGTCGATCCGCGAGAACGAGCAACGCGCGATCTCGCTCGGCTACAAGACCGACCAATATAAATTGCTCGCCTATATCCTGTCGGGAACGCTGGCGGGCTTCGCCGGTTCGCTGAAGGTGTTTGTCGCGCAGAACGCCTCGCTGACCGACGTGCACTGGAGCATGTCAGGCGAAATCGTGCTGATGACGCTGGTGGGCGGCCTCGGCACCGTGTTCGGTCCGGTGGTCGGCGCTTTCGTCATCATCGCCATGCAGCAATATCTCGCCAGCTTCGGTCAGTGGGTGACGGTGATCCAGGGCGTGATCTTCGTGGTCTGCGTGCTGACCTTCCGCCGCGGCGTGATCGGCGAAATCGCGCATTTTTTCCGAAGGTCGTTGTAGGCGGTCCCGTCTCCGGTTTCACGTGTCCCGGACGCGGTGCAGCGCTGCTTCGCAGAGCCGGGACCCACCCTTTCTCAGAACGCAACATGGACCCCGGTTCAGCAACGCAGCATTCCATGCTGCGCAGCGCCCGGGGAACGGATAAACCGGTGGATGACAGGGTTCCCGCAGCCTGCGCAGCGGGCTTTCGCTGGAAAATGGTCTATGACGTTGCTGTGACAAGGCCGCGCTGAACCGGCCGTTTTCCACAACCATGGACCCCCAGATGCTGCGCTGGTTTCGTGCCTTTCTGCCGCGGGAGGAACGGTTTTTCGAACTGTTCGCCCGTCACTCCCAGACGGTGGTGCAGGGCGCATTGGCATTGCAGGGCATGCTCCGCGGCGGCGCGGAAACCCCGGTGTTTTGCCAGCGCGTCAACCAGTTCGAGAATGACGCCGACAGTATCACCCGCGAGGTGCTCACCGCGGTGCGCCGGACTTTCATCACGCCGTTCGACCGTGTCGATATCAAGAATCTCATCACCTCGATGGACGATGCCATCGACCAGATGCAGCAGACCGCCAAGGCGGTGATACTGTTCGAGGTCCGCGAATTCGAGCCGCCGATGCGGGAAATCGGGACCCTGCTGGTCGAATGCGCCAACCTGGTCGGCCGCGCGCTGCCGCTGTTGCAAGCGATCGGCGACAACGTTGCGATGCTCACCGCGATCACCGAGGAAATAGGTAAACTGGAAGGTCGGGTCGACGATCTCCACGATATCGGCCTAAAGGAGCTGTTCCTCAAGCATCGCAACGCCAACGCGATGGATTTCGTGGTCGGCTCCGAAATCTACAAACATCTGGAAAAAGTTTCAGACCGCTTCGACGACGTTGCGAACGAGATCAACAGTATCGTGATCGAACAGGTATAGGGCAGGGCCGCGCAGTGGACGCCACGCTTGGTCTTCCGATTCTGGTCGGGTTAATCGCCGTCGCGCTGCTGTTCGACTTCCTCAACGGATTGCACGACGCCGCCAACTCGATTGCGACCATCGTGTCGACCCGCGTGCTGCGGCCGCAATATGCGGTGCTGTGGGCGGCGTTCTTCAATTTCGTCGCCTTCCTGGTGTTCGGGCTCAACGTCGCGCACACCATCGGCACCGGCATCATCGAGCCCAGCGTGATCGATGCCCAGGTGATCTTTGCCGCGCTGATCGGCGCGATCGTCTGGAACCTGATCACCTGGGGATTGGGCATACCGTCCTCGAGTTCGCACGCGCTGATCGGGGGACTGGTCGGCGGCGGCATCGCCAAGGCCGGACTGTCGGCCGCGGTCTGGAGCGGGCTGTCGAAGACCTTGCTCGCCATCGTGCTGTCGCCGCTGGTCGGCTTTCTGCTGGCATTGGTGCTGGTTGCGATCGTGTCCTGGGCCTCGGTGCGCTCGACGCCGTTCGCGGTCGACCGTGCATTTCGCATCCTGCAGTTCGCCTCGGCGTCGCTGTACTCGCTGGGGCATGGCGGCAACGACGCGCAGAAGACCATGGGCATCATCGCGGTGCTGCTCTATTCGCAAGGCTATCTCGGCCAGGAATTTTCGGTGCCGTTCTGGGTGGTGCTGGCGTGCCAGGCCTCGATGGCGCTGGGCACCTTGATGGGCGGCTGGCGGATCGTCCGCACCATGGGCTTGCGGATCACCAAGCTGACGCCGATGCAGGGATTTTGCGCCGAGACCGGGGGCGCGGCGACGCTGTTCATCGCGACCTGGCTCGGCGTTCCCGTCTCGACCACCCACACCATCACCGGCGCCATCGTCGGCGTCGGCGCGGCGCGGCGGCTCTCGGCGGTGCGCTGGAACGTGGCGAGTTCGATCGTCTATGCCTGGGTGATCACGATTCCCGCCGCGGCAATCGTTGCGGCGGTGGCCTACTGGTCGGTATCGTTGCTGCGGTAGACGGCTGCGATACCGGCTGGAGTTCAGCCGCAAAATCCCTATATCGGTCCTGCGGATCGTCCTTGATCCGGCCCGGTTTCCCTGCCAAACGCACGCGCAATGTCCGACCTTGCTCTTACAGCCGAATCGCCGTCCCGCTCGCCGCTCGCGGCCGAAGTCGCGCGCCGGCGGACCTTTGCGATCATCTCGCATCCCGACGCCGGCAAGACCACGCTGACCGAAAAGCTGCTGCTGTTCGGCGGCGCCATCAACCTGGCCGGTCAGGTCAAGGCCAAGGGCGAACGGCGCAACACCCGTTCCGACTGGATGAAGATCGAGCGCGAGCGCGGCATCTCCGTGGTCACCTCGGTGATGACGTTCGAATTCGAGGGCCTCGTGTTCAACCTCCTGGACACGCCGGGCCACGAGGATTTTTCCGAAGACACCTACCGCACCCTGACCGCGGTCGACTCCGCCGTCATGGTGATCGACGCCGCCAAGGGCATCGAGGCGCGGACCCGAAAGCTGTTCGAGGTGTGCCGCCTGCGCGACATTCCGATCATCACCTTTATCAACAAGATGGACCGCGAGAGCCGCGACACCTTCGATCTGCTGGATGAAATCGAAAAGACGCTGGCGCTCGACACCACGCCGATGACCTGGCCGGTCGGCCGTGGCCGCGATTTTCTCGGCACCTATGACGTTGCCACCGGCGGCGTCCGTCTGCTCGAAGGCGGCGGCGCCAAGACCGGCGCTGCGCAACAGATCGACATCGCCGATCTCGCCGGACGCAACGCCAATCTCGATGTCGGTGCGATCAAGGATGAACTCGCGCTGGTGTCGGAAGCCTGCAAGCCGTTCGAACTCGAGGCGTTTCGCGAGGGCCATCTGACGCCGGTCTATTTCGGCAGCGCGCTGCGCAATTTCGGCGTCGGCGATCTGCTGGAAGGCCTGGGCCGTTTCGCGCCGCCGCCGCGCGCGCAGGATTCCAACCTGCGCAAGGTCGAGGCGTCGGAGCCGCGCATGAGCGCCTTCGTGTTCAAGATCCAGGCCAACATGGATCCCAACCACCGCGACCGCATCGCCTTTGCGCGATTGTGTTCGGGCAAGCTGACCCGCGGCATGAAGGCGAAACTGGTGCGCACCGGCAAGAACATGTCGCTCTCCAGCCCGCAGTTCTTTTTCGCGCAGGATCGCGCGCTCGCCGATGAAGCCTTTGCCGGCGACGTCGTCGGCATCCCCAATCACGGTACCTTAAGGATCGGCGACACCTTGACCGAGGGCGAGGAAATCACCTTTGTCGGTGTGCCCTCGTTTGCGCCGGAAATCGTCCGCCGCGTCCGCCTCACCGATGCGATGAAGGCAAAGAAACTGAAAGAGGCGTTGCAGCAGATGTCGGAGGAGGGCGTGGTGCAGGTGTTTCGCCCGCGCGACGGTGCGCCGGCGCTGGTCGGCGTGGTCGGTCCCTTGCAGCTCGACGTGCTCAAGGCGCGGCTCGATGCCGAATATTCGTTGCCGGTGGAGTTCGAGGTTTCCGAGTTCCAGCTGGCGCGCTGGATTTCGTCCGACGACCGCAAGAAGCTCGAAGCGTTCATTGCCGCCAACGGCTCCGGCGTCGCCGACGACGTCGACGGCGATCCGGTGTTTCTGGCCAAGAACGAATTCTATCTCGGCTACACCAGGGAACGCGCCGAAGGCATCGTGTTCTCCAGCGTAAAGGACGTGAAGAAGAAAGGATGAGGCGTGCGGGCGGGCTTGTCGTCTCCGCGAAAGCGGGGGACCCAGTACGCCGCGGCCTCTCGTTACAACACTGCCGTTTCTGGAATACTGGATCGCCCGGTCATCTAGCGCGAAGATGCGCTTCGCGCTTTTGCCGGGCGATGACGAGGCGTTCCGGAGTGTTCGAGGTCCAGCATGCTTCAGCGCATCTTGATCTGTTTCATCGTCGTTTTTGTAGCAACAGCTTCGGCCGATGCCCGGCGGCGGCATCAAATCAATCCAACGCCGTTTTCCCATGCGCCCTGCAGTGTGCTGGACAACCGTCCCTGTACGCCGTCGTTCTGCAGCGTGTTCAATCACGGGCCCTGCATTCCCGAGATCGATTATCCCTATGGCGAAAACCTGCAGCTCACGATCGAGAGCGTGCCGTCGCATGACGACGCTGCTAAATACGTCAGGCCCGACCACGATCTCGATACCATCGGCGACCTGTTCGCGGAGCTGCGGTCCTGCTGGTCGCCGCCGCCGGCCGATGCGGCGCGGCAGGGCATGCAGATGTCGGTGCGCTTCAGTTTCAAGCGCTCCGGCGAAATCATCGCGGTCCCGCGCATGACTTATGCGACGGCGGGCGTGTCTGCCGATGTCCGCGACACCTATCTGAAGGCGATCAATGCCTCGCTGGATGCCTGCATGCCGCTGAAATTCACCGGCGGCCTCGGCGGCGCGCTGGCGGGAAGGCCGATCGCGATCCGCTATGTCGATAACCGGGAACTGGGCAAGCAGTCGGGAAATCCGTAGTGAGTTGACCGTCCGGTCGTCGCAGTCATTTGCCACGCAACTGCAATCTTCCTTGCATAAATCGTTTACCTTGCACCTCTATATCGTCGCCTGACGCTTGTGTTCGCATGACAGAGTTCGGGAACTCGTCCGAATTCTGTCAAGGCCACTGACACAAACCCGCCCCAAAGTCGTGGTGACACGTTGCCAAACCCGAAGTAGTATTTCGGAAAATAAATCCAGGGAGGTCGCCATGGAGAAGGTGCAACGCTACCGCGCCATGGGCTTATTGTGCCGACAACACGCGGCTTATAATCCAACGGAAGCCTGGAAGCTGCTTGCCGAGGCTGAACGCTGGGAGCATCTCGCGGTCGAAGCGGCTTCTCATCTCACAGAAAACCGTTCCGGTGGCATTTCGAAGTCCGGCACCAGCGCCAACTCGAATGACACGCGATGGAAAACGATTGTCGCCGCATGAGCAGCCGCATGCGAGCGGCTTGGCGGATTGTGTCGCGCTGAACGCGGATAAATAGATAACCTGTAGCACAACGAAAAATGGCCCCGGTTAAGGGGCCATTCTTGTTAGCGGTGCATCATGTGGTGGTGATGATGGTGGTGATGGTGACGCCCTTTAGCGCTGGCGCTCGTCACCGGTAAAGCGAACGAGATAGCAGCCAGTGCGGCCAAAACGAAAGCAATCTTCTTCATTTTTTCCTCCAGGTGAATCGTTTCCAGGCAGTACAACAGGATAACCAAAACGTTGTTGGAACAGCAAGCGCAGTATTCTGAATGGACGTTCAGGTTCGCCGGCTTCGCTTCGATCCCGATGATTGCGGTTTCGTATTCGCTTTTCATCCACTCTTTGGTGAGCTTTCCTGTGAAGTCGAGACGGCCGGCACGTTTTCAAAACTCGAAGGTGCCGACAGCGGAAGTCTGCAGGCGGAAACTCAGCGTTTGACCTGAAGCGCGCTGTCGCGTCAAATGCGTCATTGAAACATCGCATGGGAATGACATCATGGGACTGCTGGTGATGATCCTGGGCCTCGTGCTGTTCCTCGGCGTCCACACCCTCACGACACAGCGCGCGTTGCGCGCGCGCGCGATCGCCTCGATCGGCGAGGGCACCTACAAAATCGGTTACGCGCTGGCGTCGGTGGCGGGTCTCGCGCTGATCGTCTGGGGTTTTGCCCATTACCGCGCGACCGGGTGGATCGACATCTGGTATCCGCCGACATGGATGAAGCACATCACGGTGGCGCTGATGCTGCCGGCGGTCATTCTGGTGGTGGCGTCCTATATCCGCGGCCGCATCTACACCGCGCTGAAGCATCCGATGCTGGCCGGCGTCAAATTATGGGCGGCGGCGCATTTGCTCGCCAACGGCGACCTCGGCTCGATCGTCCTGTTCGGCTCGTTCCTGGGATGGGCGGTGTTCGACCGGATTTCGCTGAAACACCGTGCCGATGCGGGCGCGCCGCCGATTCCGGTCGGCGGCGTCGGCAACGACCTGATCGCGGTGGCGGTCGGGATCGTCGCCTACCTGGCGCTGGCTTTCGCGTTTCATCCCGTCGTCATCGGCGTTCCCGTGGTGGGCGTCTGACAGGGCCTTTGCCCGACTTCAACAGCGTTAACGCTTTGGTCTGGCTTGCTTTGCCTTGCCACCGCCATATCGCTAGGGTATCGCCGCCGCCAAGCGGGGATCAGGCGTTTTGCGCCGCCGGCATTCGATGCGGCTCAGCGGGGATGGGATACCTTTAAGTGTCTGAATTATTTGATGAAGTAGACGAGGACGTCCGTCGCGACCAGCTCAAGAAGCTGTGGGACCAGTATTCGATCTACATGATCGCCGCCGCGCTGTTGATCGTCGCCGCGGTGGGCGGCTGGCGCGGCTACCAGTATCTGGAAGCGCAGAAGGCGGCCGAGGCGGGGGTTGCCTTCGACAAGGCCATCGAACTGTCCGAACAGAACAAGCATGCCGAGGCCGAGGCGGCCTTCAACACCCTGGCTGCGAACGCCCCATCGGGGTACCGCATGCTGTCGCGGCTGCGGGCTGCCGCCGAAGTCGCCAGCCGGGACCGGCAGGCAGCGGCGAAACTTTACGACGATATCTCGAACGATCGCAGCATCGGCACGGCCGAGCAGGAATTGGCCAGGGTCCGCGCCGCCGGACTCTTGGTGGATACCGCTGGTTATCCCAACATGCTGCAACGTCTTGAGCCTGCCGCAGCACCGGGGGCGACCTTTCGCCATACCGCGCGCGAACTGCTGGCGCTGTCCGCCTGGCGCGCCAACGACACGACGGCGGCGCGGCGATGGCTGGATATGATTGCCAATGACGGCGATACGCCGGCGGCCATGCGCTCGCGCGCCGAAGCGTTGCAGGCGTTGCTGCCGCCGGTCGCCAAAAGCTGACGGCCGGGAAACGACTTGAGTGAGAAATCGACCATGCGCCGCTCGCAACGTCTGATCGCTGCTGCCGTCCTGATCTCGCTGTCGGGCGCGCTGGCCGGCTGCACCGGCGGCTTCGCCAATTTCGATCCGACCGACTGGCTGGATTTCCTCGATACCAAGAAAAAACTGCCGGGCGAACGCAAGCCGGTTTTCCCTGACGGCGTGCCGGGCCTCGAGCAGGGCGTGCCGAAGGATCTGTACAAGGGAGCGCAGGAGCGGACCGAGCAGCAGAACGCGCTGGCGGCGACGACGCCCGTTGCGCCGCCTGTGGAAGAGCCGAAATCGAAACGCGCCAAAGGCAAGGGCAAGCCGCCGGCAACCGCCAGCACCGCGCCTGAGGAGCCCGCCGCCGCAACCGAGGAAGAAGGCGGCACCGCTGCGGCCCCGCCGGCTCCGAAGCCGAAGAAGATCGTGCGCAAGCGCACCACCGCACCGCCGCCCGATCAGCCGGCCGCGCAAGCGCCGCAGCAGGCTGCACCTGCGCAACCGGGACAACAATCTGCCGCGCCATTCCCCGCGCCGCTGCCGTCCTCGCGCTGATTTCGGTTTGTCCCTGTCATTGACCTGCGCCCGGATCGGATAATCCGCGCGTATTCTTCCTGCAAAACCGCTACACCCTTTTGCGAAAATACGCGCGCAAGGCGCCCGGATCGTCCATGTCCTTTACGATTGCCATTATCGGCCGGCCCAACGTCGGGAAATCGACGCTGTTCAATCGCCTGGTCGGACAGAAGCTGGCGCTGGTCGACGACGAACCCGGCGTCACCCGCGACCGCCGCGAAGGCGAAGCACGTCTCGGCGATCTCGAATTCACCATCATCGACACCGCGGGTCTCGACGAGGGCGCCAGGGGTTCGCTCACCGCACGGATGCAGGAGCAGACCGAAGCGGCGATCGGTCTTGCCGATGCGCTGATGTTCGTGATCGACGCCCGCGCCGGGCTGACGCCGAACGATCGCGCCTTTGCCGATTTCGCCCGCCGCGCCAACAAGCCGGTGATACTCGTCGCCAACAAGAGCGAGGGCAAGCAGGGCGATGCCGGCGCGATGGAAGCCTACGCGCTCGGCCTGGGCGAGCCGATCCAGATTTCGGCCGAGCATGGCGAGGGCCTCAGCGATCTCTACGACGCGCTGCGCGGACTGATGCCGGAGCCCGTCGAGGCCGGGGAAGAATTCGACGATGACGACATCATCGAACCGGATGACGATCTGTCGAAGCGGCCGATCCGGGTCGCCATCGTCGGCCGCCCCAATGCCGGCAAGTCCACGCTGATCAATCACCTGCTCGGCGAAGAGCGCCTGTTGACCAGCGCCGAGGCCGGCACCACCCGCGATTCCATTTCCGTCGAGATCAACTGGCAGGGCCGGGATTTCCGGGTGTTCGACACCGCGGGCTTGCGGCGGCGCTCCCGCATCGAGGAGAAGCTGGAAAAGCTTTCGGTGGCCGACGCGCTGCGCGCGGTGCGCTTTGCCGAGGTCGTGGTGCTGATGATGGATGCGCAGAACAAGTTCGAGGAACAGGATTTGCGCATCGCCGACCTGATCGAGCGCGAGGGCCGGGCGCTGGTGATCGCGGTCAACAAGTGGGACTTGATGGGACGGCAGTCCAGCCTGATCGCGGCCTTGCGCTCCGACGCCGATCATCTGCTGCCGCAGGTCAGGGGCATGCCGATCGTCGCGGTATCCGGCCTGATGGGCGAGGGCATCGACCGCCTGATGAGCGCGATCGAGGAAGCCTATGCGGTGTGGAACCGGCGGGTGCCGACGGCGGCGCTCAATCGCTGGTTCGAGCAGACCGTGGATGCCAACCCGCCGCCCGCGGTGTCGGGCCGGCGGCTGAAGCTGAATTACATCACGCAAGCCAAGGCGCGGCCGCCGAGTTTTGTTCTGTTCTGCTCGCGGGCGGACGCGGTGCCGCAATCCTACCTGCGTTATCTCGTCAACTCCTTGCGCGAATTTTTCGAGCTTCCGGGCACGCCGGTGCGGATTACGCTGCGCGAGAAGGCCAACCCGTTCGCCCACAAGCGCAGGCGTCCGTCGTGAGCGAAGCGCGGCCCGGGAGCATTGTCGAAACGCCGGTTGTCGCGACGCCGGGCCGCGCGGCGGTGGCCTTTATCTTCGTCACCATCCTGCTCGACATGTTCGCGCTCGGCCTGATCATGCCGATCCTGCCCAAGCTCGTGGAAAGCTTCGTCGAGAACGACACCGCGAGTGCGGCGCGGATTTTCGGCCTGTTCGGCACCGCCTGGGCGCTGATGCAGTTTTTCTTCTCGCCGATCCTCGGCGGCCTGTCCGACAGGTTCGGCCGCCGGCCGGTGGTGCTGTTGTCGAACTTCGGGCTGGCGCTGGATTACGTGCTGATGGCGCTGGCGCCATCGTTGAGCTGGCTGTTCCTCGGCCGGGTGATCTCGGGCATCACGTCGGCGAGCGTCTCGACCGCGTTCGCCTACATCGCCGACATCACGCCGCCGGAACAGCGCGCCGCGGTGTTCGGCAAGATCGGCGTCGCCTTCGGCGCCGGATTCATCGTCGGGCCCGCGGTCGGCGGCCTGCTCGGCGGCACCGATCCGCGGCTGCCGTTCTGGGTCGCCGCGGGCTTGAGCTTTGCCAATACGCTGTATGGCTTGCTGATCCTCCCCGAATCGCTGCCAAGGGATCGCCGCTCGCCGTTTCGCTGGAAGAGCGCCAACCCGGTCGGTGCGCTGCATCTATTACGCTCCGATTCCGTGCTGGCCGGACTGTCGGTGGTGAATTTCATTGCGCAGGTGGCGCATGTGGTGCTGCCCTCGACCTTCGTGCTCTATGCGACCTATCGCTATGGCTGGGATGCAAGGACCGTCGGCGCAACGCTGGCCGTGGTCGGCATCTGCGCGATGGCGGTGCAGGGGGTTGCGATCGGGCCGGTGGTCCGGCGCCTCGGCGAGCGGCGCGCGCTGTTGTTCGGGCTCGGCTGCGGCGCGATCGGCTTTCTGATGTTCGGCGCGGCCACAACCGGCGCGCTGTTCTGGATCGGCATTCCCATCATGGCGTTGTGGGGCGTCGCGGGTGCGGCGACGCAGGCGCTGATGACGCGGCAGGTCGCGCCCGACCAGCAGGGCCAGTTGCAGGGCGCGATCTCAAGCGTGCAAAGCGTGTCTCAACTGGTGGGCCCGTTTCTGTTCACGCTGACCTTTGCCTGGTTCATCGGCCCGCATGCGCCGCTGAAACTGCCCGGCGCGCCGTTCCTGCTGGCCTCGGTGCTCCTGGTGCTCTCGCTGGCGATTGCCATGCGCGTGCTTGGGCGCGCCGGCCAGCCGTCATCCTGAGGTGCGCGCTCTTGCGCGCCTCGAAGGATGTGGTTGCGACGATCCTTCGAGACGCGGCCAAAAGGCCGCTCCTCAGGATGACGATCTTTCTTATGCAGGCGCGTTGAAACTCATCAGCTTGCGCGAGGGGTAGTCGTAGAGTTTGCCGGTCTCGGTCCAGCCGGGCAGGCACATCGGCACGATGAATTCGGCGGCCTGATCCGGCGTGTCGAGCGTCAGGGGATCTTCGCCGGGAAATACCGTGGCGCGCATGCGGGTGCGGATCGGGCCCGGGCTGAACAGATTGACGCGAACCGGCGTCGTTGCGGTCTCGTTGGCCCACACCCGCACCAGCGTTTCCAGTGCTGCTTTCGAGGCCGCATAGGGACCGACATAGGCCAGCGCCTTGCTGGCGGCCGCCGAGGTGACGAACACCGCGCGGCCGGCGTCGGATTGTTTCAGCAGCGGCTCCATGCAGCGGATCAGTTGAAAGTTGGCGGACACGTTGACGGCGATCACGTCGTTCCATGGCTTCATCTCGATATGGCCGAGCGGCGAGGACGGGCCGGCGACGCCGGCATTGCCGACGAGGATGTCGAGCTTGCCGTGGCGTTCGTTCAGCGCCGCACCAAGGCGGGCGATACCGTCGAAGTCGGTGAGGTTGAGCGGCACCAGGGTGGCGCTGCCGCCGTCCTTTCGAATCTCGTCGTCGAGTTCTTCGAGGCCGCCTTGGGTTCGCGCCACCGCGATCACATGCGCGCCGGCCTTTGCCAGCGCCAGCGCGGTGGCATAGCCGATGCCGCGCGACGCGCCGGTGACCAGAGCAATGCGGGAGGCGAGGGGAAGGGGCATCGCGTAACTCTATCGGCCGTCGTCCCTGCGAAAGCGGGGACCCATATGCCGTGCAGGTGATGATGGAAGAAGGTGCGTGTCTTCAATACCGCTCGAACAATCGACGCCCGGGGTTATGGGTCCCCGCTTTCGCGGGGACGACAATCAACTCGCCTCCGCCAGCAAGGACAATTGCCGCGGCTGGGCTTCGGTCTGCGTCAGGTCGGTGAGCGCGGTGGGATAATCGCCGGTAAAGCAGTGATCGGTGAACTTCGGGTGCGCCGGGTCGCGGCCGGGTTCGCCCATGGCGCGGTAGATGCCGTCGACCGACAGGAACGCCAGCGTGTCGGCACCGATCAACTGCCGCATCTCCTCGAGGTTATGGGTTGCCGCCAAGAAGACCGGTGCGATCGGGGGTGTCGATGCCGTAATAGTCCGGATGCGTGATCGGGGGCGAGGCGATGCGGAAGTGCACTTCGCGCGCGCCGGCGTCGCGCATCATCTTGACGATCTTCTTCGAGGTGGTGCCGCGCACCAGGCTGTCGTCGATCAGCACGATGCGCTTGCCTTCGATCGCGGCGCGGTTGGCCGAATGCTTCATGCGCACGCCGAGCTCGCGCACGCTTTGCGTCGGCTGGATGAAGGTGCGGCCGACATAGTGGTTGCGGATGATGCCGAGTTCGAACGGCACCCCGGATTCCCTGGAATAGCCGAGGGCTGCGGGCACGCCGGAATCCGGCACCGGCACCACCACGTCGACATCGACATGGCTCTCGCGGGCGAGTTCGGCGCCCATCGCCTTGCGCACGTCGTAGACCGAGCGGCCGCCGACGATCGAATCCGGCCGCGAGAAGTAGATGTATTCGAAGATGCAGGGCCGCGGCGGCATCGGCGGGAACGGCTTGTGGCTTTGCACGCCGTGGCGGTCGAACACGATGACTTCGCCGGGTTCGACGTCGCGGATGTATTTGGCGCCGATGATGTCGAGCGCGCAGGTTTCCGACGCCAGGATCGGGCAGCCGTCGAGTTCACCCATCACCAGCGGGCGGATGCCGAGCGGATCGCGGGCGCCGATCAGCTTCTTGTTGGTCAGCGACACCAGCGAGTAGGCGCCTTCGATCGCGCGCAGCGCCTCGATGAAGCGGTCGATGAAGCGGTTGCGCTTGGACTGCGCGACCAGGTGCAGGATCACTTCGGTGTCGGTGGTGGATTGCATCATGGCGCCGTTGCGCACGAGTTCGCGGCGCAGCGTCAGCCCGTTGGTGAGATTGCCGTTGTGGCCGACCGCAAAGCCGCCGGCGTTGAGCTCGGCGAACAGCGGCTGCACGTTGCGCAGGATGGTTTCGCCTGTGGTGGAGTAGCGCACATGGCCCACGGCAATGGAGCCGGGCAGGCGCCCCATCACGTCGGCGCGGGAAAACGTATCGCCGACCAGGCCGAGCCGCCGCTCGGAATGAAACCGCGAGCCGTCAAACGAGACGATGCCGGCGGCTTCCTGGCCGCGGTGCTGAAGAGCGTGCAATCCGAGTGCGGTGATGGTGGCGGCGTCGGGATGGCCGAAGATGCCGAACACCCCGCATTCCTCGCGGAGCGTGTCGCCGTCGAGGTCCTGGTCCGTAAGGTCGAAATCGCAGCTTTCGGCTTGATCGGAAGGGCTCTGCTGGCAGTCCATCGCGCCTCTCTTCTGGCCTCGTATCCAAGTCTCGTATCCAAGTCTCGTATCAACGACGCGTATTAACGTCCTGTGGGTTTCTCGATCAGCTTTTTCAGGCTGTCGCGGGCAGGTTTGCTGTAGCCATCACCGGTGGGCGGCGCCGTCGGATCGGTGTCGGTTTGGTCGTCATCCGGCTTGTTCTTCTTGAATCTCTTCAAGATGGTGTTCTCGGGGTCGTCCGGCAAGAGCGACATCAGCCAGTCGCCGGTTCCCTGCAGCACCACCCGGGACTTCGCGCCCGTCACCCAGTCCGGCCGCTGCTTTTCGGGAACCAGCCAGATGAAGAACTGGTAGGCGACGACCACGATCAGAAGGCCGCGGGCCAGCCCAAACAGGAACCCGAGGGTGCGGTCGAGCGCCCCGATCCGGAAATCCAGGATCATGTCGGAGATCCGCACCGTCACGATGGAGACCACGATCAGGGTGCCGATGAAGACGCCGGCGACCACCACCGCGGAGGCGACCGTGTCGTTGTTGAAATAAGTTTTAGCGGTCGGCAGCAGTTTCGAGAATGCATAGAGCGTGACCAGCGCCGCCGCACCCCATGCCGCGATCGACAGGATCTCGCGCATGAAACCGCGCACCATCGCCAGCAGGCCGGAGATCAGCATCACCGCGAGCAAAGCGAGATCGAGTATGGTTATCGGCATCGGCTGGTCAGGTCCGCATCAAAAGCTTCGAAACCGCAAATCGGCAACGTCGGTGCCGCCCTAAGTGACGGGGATATGGCCTACCCCGCAAGGCCGGAAATCGTGCCATCCAGCCGCGCCGGTTATATAGCGGCGGTCGGAGAGAAGGTCACGCCGGTTTAGCCGTTCTCGCGACGGAATCGGGCCGGTGTGGCATTTTTCTCAAACGAATGATCCCGGGTCCGCTCCCGGTCGGCCCGGGGCGTGCCGCGGGCGGCGATTTCCGCGACCAGGCTGGTCAATCCACCGACGGCATTAAGGATAAGACCGGCATCGCCGCCGGTCTCGCCCCGCGCCGATTCAGGCAATACGGCACGGCCGAAGCCGAGTTTGGCCGCTTCCTTCAGGCGCGCGGCGGTTTGCGCGACGGGGCGGACCGCGCCGGACAGCGAAATCTCGCCGAAATAGACCGCGTCCGTCGGCAGCCGCGCATTGACCAGCGACGACACCAAAGCGGCGGCGGCGGCCAGATCCGCCGCAGGTTCCTGAATCCGCAAGCCTCCGGCCACGTTCAGGTAGACGTCATGTCCTGACAGCTTGACCCCGCAATGGGCCTCCAGCACCGCCAGCACCATCGACAGCCGGCTCGGGTCCCAGCCGACCACCGCGCGGCGGGGGGTGCCGAGCGAGGTCGGCGCCACCAGCGCCTGCAATTCCACCAGCACCGGGCGGGTGCCCTCGATCCCGGCGAATACCGCCGTGCCCGGACTGCCGAGGTCGCGCTCGGACAGGAACAGTTCGGACGGATTGGAGACCTCGCGCAGGCCCAGCCCCGTCATCTCGAACACGCCGATCTCGTCGGTCGGACCGAAGCGGTTCTTCACCGCGCGCAGGATGCGGAATTGCTGCGAGCCTTCGCCTTCGAACGACAGCACCGCATCGACCATGTGTTCGACCACGCGGGGACCGGCGATCTGGCCGTCTTTTGTCACGTGCCCGACCAGGATGATCGCCGCACCGGATTTCTTGGCGAATCGTATCAGCGCCTGCGCCGAGGCGCGCACTTGCGTGACCGTGCCCGGCGCCGATTCCACCGTGTCGGTCCACATGGTCTGGATCGAATCGATCACGATCAGCCGCGGCACCGCTCCCTCGGACAGGGTCGAAACGATGTCCTCGACCGAGGTTTCGGCGGCAAGCTGCACCGGCGCGTCGGCAAGTCCGAGGCGCTCGGCGCGCAGCCGCACCTGCGCCACGGCTTCCTCGCCGGAAATATACACCGCGCGGTGACCGGCCCGCGCCAGCAGAGAAGTGGCCTGCGTCAGCAGGGTCGATTTGCCGATGCCGGGATCGCCGCCGACCAAGAGCACCGAGCCCCGGACGAAACCGCCGCCGGTGACGCGGTCGAGCTCGGCCATGCCGGAGGGCAGGCGCGGGGCCTCAAAGCTTTTGCCGGTCAGGGTTTCCAGCGCGAACTGCCGGCCCTTGCGCCTGGAGCGGATCGAGACCGGCATCGTGGTTGCGCCGGTGGTGTCTTCCTCGGACAGCGTGTTCCACTCGCCGCAGGATTCGCACTTGCCCTGCCAGCGGTTATAGGCCGCGCCGCAGTTCTGGCAGACAAAGGAGAGGGTGGATTTGGCCATGGGCGGGGAATCGCTGTCGGAGGGACCGGACGGCGTTACATAGCACGAAATCGTAAAGAGTTCCTATTTTGTTCTGCATTGATCGGCCGGTACTGGCCTGTTTCGACCCCTAGTGGGCCTAGTTTGATTTTGGCACTAATTTGGTTTTCGTTGACCGACTGGCTACAATCAGGCGATGTTTCCGATGCTCATAACAATCGCTAAGGGCGCGCTGATCGTGGTCTTTCTGGCCGCTTCCTGACCGCTATGTGGGCCAACTCGCGTATGACGAAGAGAAGGCGGGAGACAGGGGGCCGCTATTGGATAGTTAATCCTAGGCCTATCGTTGCCAATTGGGCGAGTATCGAATTTCCCATCTTTATCGTAGCCGTCATTTCCGGAGTCGGTGCAGTGGCCGCACTTAGGGCGCTCAGCAAGGCGCGTCGCCGCAAGAAACGGTAATAAACCATGGCGCGGGTACCTTACCACTCTTCTCGGAGTTGGCGCTGTCTGCTAAGTCCTTTAGCGTTTCTCCGGCAGCACGAAATCAGCAAACGACCAATCGTCACGGCCTCAGCTTCGGACCAGCGCGTGATACCCCGAGGAGGAAGAGGTGGGCTGCATGTGGCTGCAACAAGTTCGACCGTCCAAGCAAAGACGGACCCCTGTTCACTGTAAGATTGCCGATCAATTCGTCGGAAAGCCGTCCAATTCGAGGGCCCTGATACCTGGATACACCTCGCCGTAAGAACCGACTCTGCTACGACGCGGTAAGGGTACCGTAAGGCCGCCTCAGTTGGCGATGTAGCGGCCTAGCCGATCACCCATTAATAATCGCATGCGGATTTCCTCGGCAATGATCGCGGTCCGTCCTGTTCCGACGAAGAGAGTAACTTTGCGTGGATAAGCGTTACTGCCGCAATAACTAACGCGCTGGCTCCAAGCCGCGTCAATTTCTTCTCGGGTAAAGCACCTCCATCCGCCTCGGTAGCGGGCTTAACTAAAGAACATGTCTTTCGTGTTCGCCGGGCAGATATTCGTCCCGCGAAACCATAACGACGATTTCTCCGGGGAAGCCGCATTCCAAATATTGGTGACCCGGGGTGTCAGACTTCGCTAACGAAGTAATTAGATCAAGAAAATCGGCGATATGCCGTGAATCGATTTTCCACTCAAACCGATTGGCCGACTTCCTTTGCATTCCGCGTGGTTCGGCCACGACAAGTACCGCAATCTCAGGCGCGTTATTAGCAAAACCCGTCAGTGCGACTTTGGGAGCACCGGAACGAACCTTTTCGCGCAACAAGGCAACATGCTCCAAACCAGCCGCATCGCCCCAAAGAAGTAACTTGGGGCCCGATTTAAAATCAGAGAAGTATGCAGCATGAATCATTTCCGCTCAGTCCTGATACTCCATAATCGCCGGCCATCGGGCGTTTATATGCCTGGCAAATACCTGCGGTGACGACCCAAGGGTCCCAATTCGATCTGCGAATTATAGCGGAATCATCGTTCGCGCTCAGGCTGGCTTGCTTTCGGCGGCAAGACGATGGCGCACCAGCGTTGGGGTGATTGTCATCGGCAACCGCTCTCTGCCGGGCGCCATCATTTGGCATTCGTCCATCAAACAGGAACGGCCGCAATCCGTCCCCGCTCGCAACGGCCGGCGTTTGCGATTGATCAGACCTGGTATCTTGTGCGTTGGCCGCGGTCGCAGCCAGTGCCAGCACAAACGACGATTGCTAGTCTCGACATCACGGGCTTCTCCTCTTGCGCACCAGCCAGCGCGCGGCGATACGACTTCAGTTTCGTACATCGTTGGGGCGAAACTGGGCGTCAGGATGGCGGCCATAGTCCGGTCTATCCACACCCGGGCAAATCGAACAACGCCTTCAGCCCGCAGGGCGAGGTCAGCATCTTGTCGCCGTCGTGTCCGACGCCTTGCACGTCCCACAGGCTGTGGTTCGGCGTTCCCTTGTCGCGGGCCTGCATGGTGGCGAAGTAGGAATGACCGCGGACATAACGGTAGGCGCCTTCCGCCTCCGCCATGCAGCTTTTGTCGAGCGCCGGATGATTGGGATTGGTGTCCAGCGTCCCCAACAGATAGATCACCCTGCGCGCCACATAGGTCTGCTCCAGCGAAGCGACGGTTGGAGCGGCGAGGTACGGCGGGCGCTGCTCCATGCCGTACTTCCAGTTGTTATACCCCGAACACGACGCGGCGATCGATGGCTCCGGCCGTTCGGCGGTGAAATACGCATAGGACGATGGATTGGCGACGACATAGCGCACGCCGACGCCGTTCTTCGTCAGCGCCAGCTCGCCCTTGCCGGCGATGGCGTAGCGTTGCACGACCTGTCCTCCGCCGGAGTGGCCGGCGACAACGACCTGCTTGAGGTTCGGAAACAGCCGCTGGTCGGCCAGTCGCGCCAGGATCGCGTCGAGCGCATCGAACGAACTGGCCGGGGCAGGGGCCAACGCCGCATCTCCGCCTTCCCACCCCTCCAGCGTCCATCGCAGGGTGTCGGCGGGCAGATGATAGGCATCGATATCAACACCGGCCAGAAATTGCGGCACGATCATCAGCGTGGCGTTGCCGACTTCTCCCGCCGCGGCCTGCGCGGTTTTGGCCGAGCGGAAATAAACGTCGGCGTTCCTGAGCCTTCCATGCAGCACTACGACGGCGCGGGTGATGTTGGGCAGCGGACTGGACCAGTCGGCCGAGGCATACAGCGGCAGCGTTGCGTTATTGCCAACCGCAATGCGCAAGTTGGCCACTTCCTTTACCGGGCGATGATGGGGCGCGACTTCGTCTGCGCCCCTGACCGGTGGAATCGTCAGGCCAAAGAGCAAGACCAGACTGCTGCAAAGCGAGAGCGGTAACCTCATGACATCTCCTGGCCCGGCGTTGTCTGGAAAACCGGATGAATGAGTATTTTCGTTGGGGAGGTGGATTCCCGGCGTTTTCGATTGCGACGCATGGTTTGTTCAACCACCAGGACCCGTCGCGACCGAGCTTGCACTTTTATACCGCGCTTTTTTGTTTCCGGTAATTTCAACGGCGCGATTTGGCTTGAATGGGCGGTTCAGCCCGGCTCTGTTCCATGCGGGCCGCACGGATCAGGGAATGAATGCAGGCAAGCCAGCGACGACGGTCGAGGAAGATTTGAAACTGGCCGAAGCCGCGCTCGAAGTTGCGCGCGAATTGCCCGTTGGTCCCAAACGTTTCGAAGCCCTGAAAAAAGCCGGTCAGCTCCGGTACGACGCCGAAAACAGGCGAATGGGATCCGAGCGCGCTCCGGGCAACAAGCGGACAGTCAAACCATGACCGGACAGTGCCGATCCGCGGTCGCACGCGGGTCGTGATCTCTACGCCGCCCGATGCGCCGGCGTCGTGGAAAGTACGCAAGGCGGTCGGCGGTGGCACCGATCGATCGAACCCGGTAAAATTGAGCGGTGGATCGACCGACGCTGCTCAAAAAAGCAGCAGTGCGCCTGGCAACATCCGCACGGCGCATCTAACGCCATGATCTAGAATGGATTTCTTTTAGCTCACGGCATGGCATGCAAGTTGCGTATAGTACAAAAATGCACCAGCCCTCTGTCCAATTGAGCGTCCGCAACGTTCAGAAGTCCTTTTACGGCAAGGCCGGCGAGGTCCGCGTGCTCGACGACCTCAGCTTCACCATCAACGAACGCGATTTCGTCAGCATCATCGGCCCCAGCGGCTGCGGCAAGACCACGATCTTCAATATCATCGCCGGCCTGCTCGAGCCCGATTCCGGCACCATGCATTATCGCGGCGAAGAGATCGAAAGCCTGCGCGGCCGCGTCGGCTACATGATGCAGAAGGACCTGTTGTTTCCGTGGCGCACGGTGCTCGGCAATGTGCTGCTCGGGCTGGAGACCCGCGGCGTCGATCGCGTCGAGGCCGAAGGCAAGGCGCGCGAATACCTCAAGGGTTTTGGTCTGTCCGGTTTCGAGAACGCCTATCCGAAGACCCTTTCGGGCGGCATGCGGCAGCGGGTGGCGCTGATCCGCACGCTGATCATGGACCCGGACATCCTGCTGCTCGACGAGCCGTTTTCCGCGCTGGACTACCAGACCCGCCTCTATCTCGAAGGCGTGCTGAAGGACGCGGTCGAGACTTACCACAAGACCGTCATCCTGGTGACGCACGACATCGACGAGGCGGTGGCGCTGTCGAAACGCGTCATCGTGCTCAGCGGGCGGCCGGCGCGCGTCAAGATAACCCACGACATCGAAATCGGCGCGACCTCGCCGATCGCGGCCCGCAGCGATGCCAGGTTCTCCGGCTACTTCAACTCGCTCTGCGCCGAACTCGACATCCAGACCGAGAAAACAGCTTGACCCTTGCGATGCCCGAGACAACCTCCCTGCAAAAGCGGAAAACCGGCCGCAGGCGCCGACGCGCGGGCTTCGACACCCCGTTCGGCCGCGCCTTGCTGCAAGTCGCGGCCGTGGTCGCGTTCTTCGCAGTGTGGGAGATCGGCGTCCGCGCCGGGTGGATTTCCGCGTTTCTGGTCGGATCGCCCTCGGGCATCTTCAGCGGCGGTTACAAGATGATCCTGAGCGGGGACCTCATCTCCGACACCTGGTACACTTTGTTCGAAGCGATCCTCGGATTCATCATCGGCACCATCGTCGGATCGCTGTTGGGCCTGGCGCTGTGGTACTCGGTATTCGTGGCGCGGCTGGTGGAGCCCTTCATCGTCGCCATCAACAGCGTGCCCAAGATCGCGCTGGCGCCGATCGTGGTGCTGTGGTTCGGCACCGGCCTCGTCTCCAAGGTCGCCCTGTCGGTGTCGCTGACCGCCATCGTGGCGCTGATCGCGGCCTATCAGGCCGCCAAGGACGCCGACGTCGACCTGCAGTCGCTGCTGATCTCGATGGGCGCGGACAAGCATCAGGTCTTCTTCAAGGCGGTGGTGCCTTCGACCTTGCCGTCGATCATCGCCACCTTTCGTATCAATATCGGGTTCGGGCTGGTTGGTGCCGTGGTCGGAGAATTCATTTCATCGCAGCGCGGGCTCGGCCATCTGATCTACACCGCGTCCAGTCTCTACGATCTCAATACCGTCTGGGTGGGCTTGTTCACGTTGATGGTGATGGGGTTCGTGCTTTATTACGTGATCGACATGATCGAGCGGGTGAGTTTGCCCTGGAAGCAGTCGAGCACCACGCATCAGGTTCAGGTTTAAAGTTCAATGTCGAACACACGGAGAGATCCCATGTCGTTGCTCACGCGTATCACCGGCGCCGCTGCCGTTGCCGCCATTCTCCTCGCCACGCCCGCGCACGCCGAAAACAAGAAGGTGACGCTGTCGCAGGCGTTCCAGTCGATGCTGTATCTGCCGCTCTATGTCGCGATCGACGAGGGGTTCTTCACCCAGCAGGGCCTCGACCTCACCAAGGAGACCGCCGGGGCGCCGACCGTGGCGCTGTCGGCTGTGATCTCGGGCAGCGCGCAGTTTTCGATCCATGGACCGGAGTGGACCGCGATCGCCGCGTCCAAGGGCGCGCCGGTCGACATCATCGCCAACGTCGTCAACGGCGCGGCGGTGTGGATCGCGACCGCGCCCGATTTCAAGTTCAACAGCATCAAGGACGTCAAGGGCCAGAAGGTCGTCACCGGATTGATGCCGACCACCTCGACCTCGCTGTTCATCAAGCTCTTGAAGGAAAACGGCATGGACGCCAAGACCGACGTCGAGATGATCCAGGTCGCGATCGGCTCCGAGCCCGGACCGTTTGTCGCCAAGCAGGCCGATGTCGCCGTGATGTATGAACCGGGCCTCGACCAGGCGGTCGCCAAGGGCATGAAGGTGGTGCTCGGATTTCCGAAACTATATGGCGCCTATGCCTTTTCGGCCGTGACGGCGCGCAACGACGTCGATCCCGACACCGCCCAGCGCGTGGTCAATGCGATGGAAATGGCGATGCGGTTCATGGCCAGGAACGAGGCCAAGACCGTCGAGATCGCCAAGAAGGAATTTCCGACGCTCGATCCCGTGGTGGTGGAAGCCGCGGTCAAGCGCATGCTGGCCGACGGCGTTTACCCCGCCAGCGTCGACATCACGGCGGATGCGCTGAAGGTGTCGATGGACACGCAAATTGCGCTCGGCAACCTGGCGGCCCAGCCGGACTACAAGGCGTTCGTGGTGAAGAAATTCATCGAGCCGGCGCTGGCGATGAAATGATGCGCATGGCTCAAGCCAAAGGGTAACCGCAAAAGAAGAAAAGCCCCGCATTTTCGCGGGGCTTTTTGCTGCGCAATTTTCTTTGCAACGTGACTACGTCAGCGCGCCGCCGTTCATCAAATTGGACCTGGGAAATCGTTATATTGGCCGTCCGTTTTATGTCCCCATGCGCCGCCACCATGGCCACCGACATAAATTCCCTGCCAGGGTGGTGACTCCACCGGCAGTGGTGGCGCTTTGGTGTACATTCTGTTCACGACAGCGGGAGCAGGTGGATCAAACATCCAGCTCAAGCCGACAGAGACCACCTGAAATCGGTCGCGGGCGACGATGCTTTGGCTCAAGCCCGTATTGCCAAATGTTATGCCGGAAAGGCTGGTCTTGCCCAGATCGACATACTGATAGCTGAGATTCAGGATCAGGTTCCTGGTCCAGCGATAATCAATACCGGCCCCTGCAACCCAGCCCGTCTTGGTCGAAGACGACTGCAAATTCAAGGTTGTTGGAAAAGATGTATCAATGAGGGTGCTGTTCAATTTGGTCCCGCCATAGGCGAAGCCGCCGGTGCCGTAGAACAGTACGGGTCCGGTCGCCCAACCAAGACGGCCGCGAACCGTGCCGTACCAGTCGATGCTCGACGTAGTATAGGCCATGGGTGGAGGAATAATATCTCCCAGTAACGTGGTGTTCATCGTGCTCTTGAGGCCCAAGCCAGCGATGTCTGTCTCGAGGCCGTAGACCAGGGATCCGCTCTGCCAGTTATATCCGGCCTGGGCACCTCCCACCCAACCACTTGCGTTGGTAGAATTTGATCCGGCTGCAATACCGAACGCCGGCTGGGCAAAGGCAAAACCGGGAAGCCCGAGCAGTATCGCGGCTGCGACGATAAATTTAACCCCCATCTGGAAATGCCCCGCGCTGAACGCTTATGCAAAGAACTCCAAAAGTATTCGGATTCGTCGGGGGTGTCCGTGTCTTTACAGACACAGTCGGGGGATTTGAGCGCTTCCGATCGAGCAGGTCTCGCGGCCAGTTCAACTGACCGACGATTGTTCGATGGCGATATCCGTGTTTGAGTATGGCTTTAGATTATGGAGTTTATGTTCATGGCATACTTTAACGAGGATTTCCTTTCAGAGATATCCAGAACGGCCCGCGCCTGGTCCCGCGTGTTGGCGTTGGTACCGGTCCTCGCTATCGCGAGCACGTGCACGGCCTCCGCCCAATTCGGCATCGATACCGGCCGCACCGACGGACCGGGCGCCGCCGCGCCCCGCGAGGGCACACGAGACAAGGGCATGCGAGGCGACGGCATGCGCAGCGGGATCGGCACCGGTATAGGAATCGGCATTGATGTCGGAAGAGCAATCATCGACAAGCCCGCGGACGATGCCGGGAAAACACCTGGAGCCGGAAGGGTTGTTCGTTCCCGTTCACAGGATCAGAAAAAGAGCAAGCGGGCAGCCAAGAAGGACGACAAAAATGCGCCGGTGCCCGCGAATGCGCCGAAAACGCCGACCGAGCAACCTCCGACTCCGGTTCAGGGCGAGACAACTACCGGCACTTCGATTGACGGGGGATCCGTGCATCGTGGCACCGGGGCATACGGTGACCGTAATGCAATCTTCTGCTGGGTGACCAAGGACAAGGGCAACACCGACAAGGACAGATGCACGGACTACAAGGAATACCAATCTGTTACGGTAAACGCGAAAGTCAAATGGGGAGATGGCGCAGAGCAGGACGTGAACGCCGCGCTCAACGCAAAGCACAAAAAGGGGATCGAATCGTCAACCGGGTCGACAGCTGTTTTCGGCGAGTTGAGCGCGGATGGTCACCCCGCTCTTGCCGGTGTGGACTCAGTGGATCTCCCCAATCCGAATGGCAATCCGGTCTCGGCCCCCCCGTACCGCGCGCGTAAGATTCCCGGCACGCGGGGGCGAAGAGGGACTGGTCGACGCGCCACTGTGGGGCAGGACGGGGGACGCGTTGGGCCGTGAAGTGATGCCCAAGGACGTGGCGGACAAGCCCAGGACTGCGGGACATAAGGATCAGCCTAAACAGCCCGATGACCAGCCTTTGGGGACTTTCACGCTGTATGAGCATTTCCGGACTTACGTTTATTGCGTCAAGCCGCAAAGGAAATGTTTGGGCTATTTCGAATGGAATTATCAGGAGACCTACACCTTCTTCCTGCACTGGTCGGAAACAAAGGCGAGTCTTGGCAGCGCCCTTGGAACCAACACCGGCCGGGTCGGTGGCCGACAAAAAAGCGATACCGAACTCAAAAAAGACGAAGACGAACGGGTCAAGACCTGGGAAGCAAGTATCATCTCGAAAGACAGCCGTACGGGCCCAACGGAGATAACAGGGTGGAAGCCAGACTGTAAGTGATGCGTCAGGCCCTAGTTGCCGAGCTTGATGTCGGCATCCTTGATGACTTTTGCCCATTCGGGCGTCTCTTTCCTGATGATCGCGGCAAACTCGGCCGGCGTGTTGCCGACCGGCTCGAGGCCGAGTTCATCGAACTTCTTGCGCACCTCCGGCATCGCCAGCGTCTTGACGGTTTCGTCGTGCAATTTATCGACAACGTCCTTTGGCGTGCCGGCCGGCGCGAGCAGGCCGAACCACGGCACCGCCTCGAAACCGGGAAATCCGGATTCCGCCATGGTCGCAAGGTCCGGCGCCAGCGTCGAGCGCTTGATCGAACTGATGGCCAGCGCGCGCAATTTCCCTTCGCGCACGAGCGGCAGCGCGTTGACGATATTGGCGAACGACATGTTGATCCGGTTGGCGAGCAGGTCCGGCATGAACGCCGTGGTGCCGCGATAGGGCACGGCTTTGATATCGACATGCGCCATGTACTTGAACAATTCGGCGGCCAGGTGCTGCGAGGTGCCGACGCCGGCATGGCCATAGGTAAGCTTGCCGGGCTCTGATTTGGCGAGCGCCACCAGGTCGGCCACGCTCTTGACCGGCAGTTCGGGCGGAACGGCGAGCACGTTCGCCGCGATGAACACCTGCGAGATCGGTGCGAAGTCTTTCAGCGGATCGAACGGCAGTGTTTCGTACAGAGACGGGTTGATGACCAGTGCCGAGTTGCCGCCCATCAGCAAGGTGTAGCCGTCGGCGGTCGCCTTGGCGACGCGCTCGGTCGCGATGTTGCTGCCGGCGCCGGGAATGGTCTCGACCACGAACGGCGTACCCCAGACTTCCGCGAACCGGTCGGCCAGAATGCGCGCCGCCAGGTCGGGAGCGGTGCCGGGCGTAAAGCCGACCAGGATTTTCACCGTCCGGTTCGGATAGACGGATTGCGCCGATGCCGTCTGTACTGCGATCAGCGCGAGCAGGGCGGCGAACAGGTTTGTCGCGAGTTTCATCGTTCCCTCTGTCGTCTCGCATGCCGGTTTGCCCGGTCTTCGCTGTGGGACAAGTGTGGCATCGGCAAGCAGCGCCTGCAAGGCGGCCCAAGTCGGGATCGGTGGCGCGATCGGTGGCCGCGATCGGCCGGACCGGATCAAGCAATGGATGACGGCGGTATCGCCGCGGCATCGATCGGTAGAAGAATACGATCCAACCGGAGCCCGGAACATTCTTGCGCGCCACCAGTTCCACTCTGGGCAATTCCGCCCGTGGAGGAACGTTCATGGACAAGAAGATCGCTGGATTATTGGGAGCGGTGGCGGCCCTGAGCACAGCCAACGCTGTTCAGGCTTCGCCGACCCCGGCTCCTGTGCAAGCCGACGTATTAAAGGTTGGTTCGTATGCCGACCTGCTGGAGCCGGTGCCGGACGCCATCGCGATGTTGAAGGTGCTCGACGAGCGCGGGCCGGTCTCGACCGCCAAGGGCGGAATTCAGCTCGCGGCTCACCATCATCACCACCATCACCATCATCACGGCTATTCACGTCGGTCGGTAATTGTGATCGGGCGCCATCGGCACCATCACCACCATCATCATCACCACCACCATCATCACCACCGCTATTGATGAGTGGCCGGAAGCCGGGGTTAACCCGCGATGGCCGAAGATCGAAGAAAAGGCAGCTCATGAAACCGGCGGCGCCGGGTTAACCCCAACAACGGGAATTCGGCGACCAATGACTGAGCATAGCGATGAAAAACAGGACCCGCGGGGTCCTGTTTTTTTGACTTAATCCCGGCGGGCTTTTTCCTTGGCGGCGCGGTGCAGATGGCGATAAGTGCCGTCGAACACCGTGTCGGTGGATGAAGTCCATTCGGTTCCGGCAGACAAGTTCGGACGGTTGGCATGGATGCGACGCGACTGCAGTTCGCGTTCGGCGCATTCCTCCTCACCCATCGGCTCAAGATCGAACGTGGCTTCCTCGGGGATCACGATCATCTGGGCGAACGGTTCGTTCGGCCTGAAAATGTGGGTTCGTCCCTCGGCCGGCGCCTTGAAGACGCAGAAGAAAAGCATCGGCCACCAGTTTCGGATCAGCGCCGGCACCGCGACCGGCACGGTGTCGGTGCGATCGGTATAGAATCGCGGATGCGGCTCGGTGCGGATCGCCATGCCCTTTTCCACCTTGATGTCGAGCAGGATCTGGTAGGTATAAAAAGTATCGCCGAAATTCCGGAACGGCGGCCACTCGGCCCCGCCCTCCGGCGGCTCTCCCCAATCCGCCTCGCAAGTTCAAATGGCCGTCGCTGGTGCTGACGTGGAGTTCAAAGTCGTAGGGGTAAAACAGCTCGATCCCGTATTGAGCGCCTTCCGAAAAGGGCACGCAATGCCACACTTGCTCGCGTGAACCGTTTGCGCGCGGGTCGCGCTTGCCGGCCCAGCCAGGGATTTCGAGCTTGGTCCGGCGTGGCGCCAGGCGTGGATTGTACAGCCGGTATTTGACCTTGTTCACCGTACCCCCGCTTCAATGCCATGCGGGAACTCAAACGAGCAGAGGGTGCTGTGGTTCCATCGCCGGAGCGGCTTTTGCTCGATTCGCCGCCACTGGCTCCCGCCTCGCAGCTTCCGTGACCGGAAATGACAAGCACCCCGGGTCCGCTTCAGTCGATCCGACTGGCTCTGACGGAGCGCTGCGTGGCGATTTCTGAATCAGTCGGTCGCCTCCATGGCAGACGCCAACGCTTACCAGGTCGCGATCCAATTCTCCGGGGAAGACCTATAACCTGCGAATCGCGTATTTCGCGTCGCGCTTCGCTACGTGGCGCTTCGCTTTCACCGCCGGTTTTGACAATTCCAATGAACGCGGCTCGTACTGGGCGAACGCCTCGCGCGGCTGGTTCACGACCGGCGCTACGACGACTTGGGCCGGGGGAACGATCGTCGGCGAACTGGTATCGAAAACGATTTTCTCCGGCCATCGGTGTTCCGACCCTATGCGGATAGTCGATTTGTCGAACCTCGCTTCGCGGAAAGCCTGCGACGGGGTTTTATCCAGATAGCGATCCGCCATGAAAAGCAGCGCGAGAAGTACAGTTCCGACGACAAGGAAGTATCGAACCAGGGGCACCAAAAACCGCTTTCCAAATTGATGAACGTTCGCCGACGACAAGCAGCGATGCCACCGTCCGTTCCATGCACGAATAAATTTTCCGCCGGTCGTCGCCCTTGCGCTTCCCAAAACGAAGATTGGTTGCTCGGAACTTCGCGCGATCTGTCCTGTTTATTGTCCGTGGGCATTTGATCATAACGTAGGAGCTGAGCATGAAATACGTATTGGCAGTCGTTGCAGCCGCTAGCCTGTTCGCCGCAGTCCCGGCGGGCGCGGACGAAGTCGGCGTTGGCGTCGGAGTGGGCCCGGTAGGAGCGGGCGTGACCGTAGGCGAGGCTCATCGGGACCGCGATCGCGATCGCGATCGAACCACGGTGATCAAGGAGCACGACGAGCCGCGTGAAAAAACAATCATCAAGGAACACGACCGGGAGCCCGATCGCAAAGTGATCATTCACGATCACGACTAAAACAACGTGCCTTTGGAGGCCCCGTCCTTTGATCTTCATCGGGCGGGGCCTTTCGCGCTTCGCTGGAGGTTGCCTTGGCTGATCCGCATCAAGTCAATTCGATAATTGCCACTGCAATTTGCGATTGCCAGAAGGATCATCCCGCACGCGATGAATCCCGCTGAAGCCAAGCAAATTGCGAAATGCATCGTGGAGGCGCTTTCGGACGCTGGCCTGGAAATTACTCTGCAAAAGAACGGAAACAAAAAAGACCGAATTTCATAAACGCTTAACAAATTTAATTCGTTCAATTTTAACGAGATTGATATCGAGCCACGTGATCGGGTGGTAGAGTGTCACGGCTTGTGCATCTTGGGCAAACCCCGGCATGAGGTTCACGTGAGCGTAAACCTCGACGAACGAAATGTTGGTGGCTACGCGGTCGCTTACGAGCGCGATGACGCCTACTTTCCTGTCTATGTTACCGCCGCCTTGGCCGCGATATTTTTCACGACCGCCTGGATCACCGGCACCGCCTATTGGCTGGCGCTTGCCGTGGCGACAGCAGGCTTTACCTACTACAACATTCCCCTGCTGGAGACCGGCCGGCCCACCATCGGCGCCAATCAGTACGGCATCTTTATTCAGGCCTTCGGGTTAGTCCGGTGGCGAGCCATCGAGCGTATCGATCTCATAGAGATCGCCGAGCGTGCGATGACCGTCCACGAGTTGCAGATTGCGCTCAACGTAGCCCTCGGCAGTGCGCTCGTTGCCGACTGGCGCAAACAGCCAGCCTACCGCTTGCTGATGCGCTTGCCATGGCGCATGGACCACAACGGCATGGTGCGCGTCAGTCTGGAACCGTTCGACCGGCCGCCCGATGAAATCCATCGCACGTTTCTCAGAATGTGGCGCTACTATCGGAGTTAGCAGTGGGGGTACCGGTCGCTCGCCGGTGACTGACAATTCGGCACTGAGGTTCTGACGACGAGGCGAGCGCACGCAGGTCCGAGCGACCGCCTCCCTCAACGTGCGCGATCGGGACGTCTTGTCACGACAAAAGACCTCAGGGCGCCCGTGGCGGCCCGATCCGCTTCGTGACGCTTGAACTTCGTTCAGCCGCCGAATGCTTCATCGCGCAGATGCGCATCCGAGATCCGCGCGTCAGGATTGTGCGTGATGGTCATGAACCAAACGAGGCTGAAGAACAGCGACCATGCCGTGTTCCAATAGAACCAGTTCATATGGTTTCCTCCCGAAAGACCGTCGAGAGCAGCAAGGTTATCGGAACTCAGGTTCGTTTTTTTTAAAATGCCTGGAATGACTTCGCAGGTATCGATCCGCTACCGGAAGCGCGCGAGAAACATGATTACGCGCTCCGGTGTGGCGTGGCGATGACCGCTAGCCTTGCCTTCGCTCCTCCTTTCGCTCAAGCACCCATCAAGGCCTTGGGGCCTGGATTGGTTCCACCCTGTTGCTGGACGGCTTGTTCACCCAAGCACCGATGCTCGGGGACGCCGCCTTGAGGTCGATTACTGTACGACTTCTCCGTGCAAGGCGAGGTCGAGACCGTCGCGCTCCGTTTCCTCTGTCACGCGCAAGCCGACAAACATCTTGACCACCACGAGGATAATCAAGCTGACGACGGCATCATAAATGAAGACGGCGGCGACCCCAATGCACTGATTGAAGAACTGAGCGATGTTTCCCTCCAGAGCGCCCGCCGTTCCGCCGTATTGCTCGACCGCGAACACCCCGGTCAGCAGCGCCCCGACGATGCCGCCAACCGCATGCACGCCGAAGCAATCCAGCGCGTCGTCGTAGCTGAACATGCGTTTCAAGCCGGTGCATCCCCAGTAGCAGAATACGCCCGCGGCAATCCCGATCGCGAAGGCGCCGACGGGTCCCACGAAACCGGAAGCCGGCGTAATGGCAACAAGGCCGGCGACCGCACCCGAGCAGATGCCGACGACGGTGGGCTTGCCCTTCAGCGCCCATTCCACCAGCATCCAGGTGAAGCCAGCGACAGCGGTGGCAATCTGCGTCACCAGCATTGCCATGCCGGCCTGCATGCCTGCCGTGACAGCAGAGCCAGCGTTGAAACCGAACCAGCCGACCCAAAGCAGAGAGGCGCCGATGAAGGTGAGCACCATGTTGTGCGCCGGCCCTGTCTCTTTGCGTTTCCCGAGCATGATGGCGCACATAAGCCCGGCGACGCCGGCGTTGATATGCACCACGGTGCCGCCGCGAAATCGAGCACCTTCACCCATGCGGCGTCGTTGCCGGAGGAGAAGATTCCGTCAGGTCCCCAGACCCAGTGCGCAATTGGCGCATAGACGAAAATCGCCCACAGCCCGATGAACCAAAGCATGGCCGAGAATTTCATGCGCTCGGCGAATGCGCCGGCAATGAGCGCCGGCGTAATGATGGCAAACGTCATCTGGAAGCAGATGTACACGCTTTCGGGGATGGTCGCAGCCAGTGGATTGGGATTGCCGATACCGCCCTTGCCGATGTCGCTCAGGATGTCCTTGAGAAACATGCGGTCCAGGCCCCCGATAAAGGGCGTGCCGGCACGAAACGCCATGCTGTAGGTGCAGAGCGCGAAAAGAATCGTGACGAGGCAGGTGACGGCGAAGCTGGTCATCACCGTGTCGCCAACGTTCTTCTTGCGCACCATGCCGCCATAGAACAATCCGAGGCCCGGGATTGTCATCATCAAGACAAGCGCAACAGAAGTGAGCATCCACGCGGTATCGCCGGAATTGGGCGTGCAGTTTTCGAGGATCTTGCCCCCACAGGCTGGCGGCACCGCGTCTTCCGCTAGCGCAATGTCACTGAGTAGAAAGCAGAGGAGCGCAGTCCCCAGGAAAGCAGCCACGACAGGTACGAGTCTTTGGCGAGCATATGTCCACGATCCCATTGTCTTTCTCCTCGTCACAAGAGATATCGGTTAAGATTTACCAGCTTCCCCAGTCTCTCCATTGCCAGTGCGAACGGCGCATCCGATCTTGCGAAACAGGGATATTGTCCGCCCACCTGTCACGTCTCGTAATGGTTGGAATTGCCGCAACGATCGTGTCGTTCCGCTGCCCGGGAACGACAACAAGATCAATCCTGACCACTGGCACAAAGCCGACAGCATGCTCGGTGCATCGGTAAATTCGCCGAGGTCAAATGGCTGGAGCTTGGCAGCGACTAGCTTCATGGCTTACTGGCTTTCCCTGATGTCTAGCCAGGGTCGGACAATGCCGATGACGTTTCCCGCATCCAATTTTTAATCAAGATTCATGCCATCGGCGGTGTCGTTACAACCTACTGAATCGCAATCGCTTCCAGTTATGGGCTCAAAGCAGCTTTGTCCCTTTGCCGTTTCTGAAGGCAAGCTTCGCCTACGAAAAGGGCAAGGTTTTGCCGCGGCGGCGGATCCGATGTAGCGATGACACATCGGCGTCCGTGCCAAAAAGCTGACTGCCTGACAATCCCTTCACTGCGGAGAAAACGCCGCGTTCCACAGCATCGATAGCCCTGCGGCGAGCATGATCCCGTCCATCACCAGCCGGAACACGTTCTCGTCGAGCCGCAGCACAAAACGCTTGGCGATGAAGGCGCCGAACATCAGCGAGGAACCGGCGATCAGGCCCTGCAGCGCGATATCCGGCGTCAGCGCGCCGAAGCGCTGGAAGGTGATGGACTTGCTGATGTAGAGGCCGAGCGAACTCGCAGCTTCGGTGGCAAGAAAAGCGCCCTTGGTCAGGCCGTAGAACAAAAACAGCGGTACGCTCAACGGACCGGTCGAGACCACGATGCCGGTGAGGTAGCCGATCACGGCGCCGCCGATCGCCAGGTGCCACAGCGTGAGTTTCAGATTATGCCGGGCCAGCCAGTGCCGCGCCGGCACCATCGCGATCAAAAACAGGCCGATCGATACATCGACGGCGTGCGATGGCAGCGCCAGCATCGTCCTGGCGCCGAGGGCCGCGGCCGGGACGCCGGCGAATCGAGTAGGCGGCACAGGCGCGCCAGTCGACGTCGCGCCACCAGGCGAGGATCCGCGACAGGTTGGACATCAGTGCAGCGACCGCCATGATCGGCACCGCCTGCTTCGGTCCGTATTGATAGACCAGCACCGGCATCAGCATGATCGACGAGCCGGTGCCGACGATGCCTGAGATGGTGCCGGCGACGAGCCCGACCGCGAGGACGAAGATGAAATTCAAGGGCGGCTCTATCCGGATGAGTGACCGAACTCACAGTGCAGAAGGAAAGGCTGCGGGTAAATGACATTCAAACGTAAATTGTCAATTGGATTTTCAAAATGAGCAACGCCGAACCATCGGAGCCCGTGGTCCAGCTTGTTACCACCAGATCGGATGCCGAGATTGCAGAGGATTTGAAACGCAGGGTGCTGGAGCAGATGCAGCCGGTGCTCGAAATCTTCGATGAAGCGGCGACCTCCGGGCTCTCGATCCAGTGGGAGGGCATCTCGCCGGTCTCGCCGCGCTACAAACACCAACTCAACGGGTTGAAGATCGTGAAGTATTTTTAGCTCGGCGCAATCCGAACAACCCGTCGGGCTACATCTGGGGTTGGTTGCGATCCATCCGTACTACGGCTCGATTGGTTTCTGAATTTCAGAATTAAGCTTGACGGCGGCCCCAAATCAAATCTATATCCATTCGGTCCCACCCCACAGAGGGGCGTTGCGCAACGTCATCAACGCGGGGCGGGATGCGGTGGACGCGAGGCGGCGCGCTGACGAGGCGCTGCTTTCGCGGACGGCGAAGTCGTGTGGTCCTGACACCCCGACGCTGGTGTCAAGTTGGCGGAAGACAATTCCGCAGATGACGGTGGCAACAAAGCCCGGTCACCGGGGAGAGCACGAAGGAAACCGTAAAACCATTGTGCGGGGAATGCCGGGTATTTCCGGTGTGACCGTGGTGACTGTTACTGGCATGGCTTGTTTTTTCTGCCCTGCCAGGCTGCGGGCGCATTGGGCGCCCGGCATTCCCTGCGCCCTCTGTTTTCAGAAGGCGGAAGATTGTTAGCAAAACTCGGACGTATCGCGCCGCGAGAATACGGATTGCTGTTTGAAAATCCGCAGGGTGGGCAAAGGCGCGTTTCCGTCGTGCCCACCGCGTTAATGCGAGAATTAAAATGGTGGGCACGCTTGCGCTTTGCCCACCCTACGCAATCTCCATCGTCGTCCCTGCGAAAGCAGGGACCCATAACCACAGGAAACAGGGTTGCGCGAAGGTCGTCGAACAGCGTCGCTCACAACACACGATACGGCGTATGGGTCCCTGCTTTCGCAGGGACGACGTGACGAATGTCATCGCGTCCACTACTTCAACACGATCCAGGCCGGGGCGTGGTCGCTGGCGCCGTCTTCGCCGCGGATCTTGCGATCGACGCCGGCCTTGAGCAGGCGCGGCGCAAGGGCAGGGCTCAGCAAGAGATGATCGAGCCGCAATCCGGCGTCGCGCGGCCAGCGGTTTCGCTTGTAGTCCCAGAAGGTGTAGATCGGCTTCGAGGGATGCAATTCGCGGATCGCATCATGCCAGCCTTGCGCCATCAGCGAGGCGAACGCGGCGCGGCTCCTGGGCTGGATCAGCGCGTCCTTGTCCCAGGATTTCGTCGGATAAATATCCGATTGCGTCGGGGCCACGTTGTAATCTCCCGCCAGCACCACCGGAATGTCCTGCTTGATGAATTTCGCGGCGTGGCGTTGCAGCCGCTTGAACCAGGCGAGCTTGAAGTCGAATTTCGGCCCCGGCTGCGGGTTGCCGTTCGGCAGGTAGAGGCTGGTGACGACGATGCCGCGCACGGCGGCTTCGATATAGCGCGCTTCCCTGTCGGCGGGGTCGCCCGGCAGTTCGGTCCGGATCAGCACCGGATCGGCGTCGCGCGCCAGGATGGCGACGCCGTTCCAGGTCTTCTGGCCGCGCCAGACCGCGCCGTAGCCGGCCTTTTCGATCGCAGAATGCGGAAAATCGGCGTCGGCCGATTTCAATTCCTGCAGGCACACCACGTCGGGCCTGGCCTGACGCAGCCATTGCAGCAGGTTGGGCAGCCGCCGGTTGATATTGTTGATGTTGAAGGTGGCGACCTTCATGTAAAAGCAGGTCGACGTCGATCAGGTGTAACAGGAGGTTTCATGACAAAATTCTTGCCCGCGCTTTGTTTCGCTGTTGTCGCTTCCCTGGCCGGATTTTCAACCGCTGCCTTTGCCCAGGCCCTGAGCGCCGAGCAGCGCGCCGCCTGCCAGGCGGACTACAACAAATACTGCAAGGGCACCACGCCCGGCGGCGGCCGCATCATCGCCTGCCTGAACAAGCAGCGCGCCCAGATCAGCGATGCCTGCAAGAAGGTCATCGACGCGCAGAAGTAAAAGGCGCCGGCGCTAGCCGGCGGCTGTGGTGGGGCTGACGGCCTCGGTTTCCGGCTCGGTCTTGGTCTCTCGCCCTGTCTTGGCCTCGGCCGCGCCGCCCTTGTAGATCCGGGCGTAACGCGAACCGAGGCTGGTCATGACTTCATAGCCGATGGTGCCGAAATGGTGCGCCAGTTCGTCGACGGTGATGCCTTCGCCGATCAGCGTCGCCATGTGGCCGCGCCTTGCGGCGTTCTTTTCGAGATCGGTGACATCGACCGCCATCAGGTCCATCGACACGCGGCCGGCGACCGGGCAGCGCTTGCCCGCGATCACCACTTCGGCGCCGCGGGTGCCGTCATTGCTGCTGCCGGCGCGGAAATATCCGTCGGCATAGCCGGCCGAGACGATCGCGAGCCTGGTCGGCCGCCGCGCAGTCCAGGTGCCGCCATAACCGACGCTCTCGCCTTTCTCGAGGTTGCGGATCTGCACGATGCGGGCTTTCAGGTCGACCACGCTCTGCATCGGATTGTCGGCTTCCGGCGTGGGATTGATGCCGTAGAGCGCTGCACCCGGCCGCACCAGGTCGAACTGGAATGGCGCACCGAGGAAGATGCCGGAGGAATTCGACAGCGATGCCGGCACGCCGGAAAAAAGCGCGGCGATCTCGCGGAAGGCCGCAAGCTGTTTGGCGTTGAGCGGATGATTGAGGCTCTCGGCGCAGGCCAGATGACTCATCACCAGCGTGATGCCGTGATCGCCGGCATTGATCCTGGGAATGATGCCTTGCGCCTCGCCGATCGTAAGGCCGAGCCGGTTCATGCCGGTATCGATATGAATGGCGGCACCGCCGGCCCAGCCGGAACGGCGGCAAAACACGTCCCATTCGGCAAGCTCATTGAGATCGCCGATCACGGGCCTGCAGTCGATCTTGGCGAACGCGTCGCCGCAATTCTGGAAGAAGCCGTCGAGCACGTAGATGGCCGCCGACGGCAGGATCGCCCGCGCGGCGCGCGCTTCATCGAGGGTGGCGACAAAAAACGTCTTGCAGCCGGCGGCAGCCAGCGCACGGGCGACCGCATCGGCCCCGCAGCCATAGGCGTCGGCCTTGATCACGCCGGCGCATTCGGCCGGCACGGCCGATCTTCTCCAGCTTGCGCCAGTTGGCGACGATGGCGTCGAGATCGACGGTGAGCACGCCGTTGGCGGTGGCGGTAGAAGCGGCCAGTGCCGCCGCCTGGTTCGCTTCGGGGGACAGCAGGCCGCCGGCGGCGATCGATTTGGGATCGGAGACGATGTTCATGCCGTACTTTACGCGGGAGGCAGGGTCGGTTCAACCATGCGGGACGCCTCAGTAAGACCGCTCCGGCAGATGGCTGTCCTGCACAAGATCGCCAAACCGCGTCAGGCTGGCTTCGAAGTGCAGTTCGACCGTGCCGGTCGGACCGTGGCGCTGCTTGCCGATGATGACTTCGGCCTTGCCGTGCACCAGCGACATGTCCAGCTGCCATTTTTCGTATTCCGGCGTGCCGGCGCGGGGTTCCTTGTTGGCCAGGTAATATTCCTCGCGGAACACGAACATCACGACGTCGGCGTCCTGCTCGATCGAGCCGGACTCGCGCAAGTCAGACAATTGCGGGCGCTTGTCGTCGCGGCTCTCCACCTGGCGCGACAATTGCGACAGCGCCAGGATGGGAACGTTGAGCTCCTTGGCCAGCGCCTTGAGGCTGGTGGTGATCTCGGTGACTTCCTGAACGCGGTTGTCGTTGCCGCGCTTGCCGGAGCCCTGCAGCAGTTGAATGTAATCGACCACCAGCAAGTCGAGACCCTTCTGCCGCTTCAGCCGGCGCGCGCGCGCCGTCAGTTGCGAAATCGAAAGGCCGCCGGTTTCGTCGACATAGAACGGCAGCGCCTGCAGTTCGATGGAATAATCGCGGATTTTTTCGAAATCGAGCTCGGTGATGCCGCCGCGGCGGATCGTGCTCGACGGAATTCCGGTCCGTTCGGCGATGATACGGGTGGCGAGCTGTTCGGCCGACATTTCGCAGGAGAAGAAGCCGACAATGCCGCCATTGACCGACTTCATGGTGCCGTCGGCCTGAACCTCGGCGCGATGCGCCTTGGCCACGTTGTAGGCGATGTTGGTGGCAAGCGCGGTCTTGCCCATGCCGGGACGTCCGGCGATGATGACGAGGTCGGAAGGCTGCAGGCCGCCCATCTTGATGTCGAGATCGCGCAAGCCGGTGGCAATGCCCGACAATTTGCCGTCGCGCTGGAACGCTTTGGCCGCCATGTCGACGGCGACGGTGAGGGCCTGCGCGAAGCGCTGGAAACCGCCGTCGTAGCGGCCGGACTCGGCGAGTTCATACAACCGGCGCTCGGCATCCTCGATCTGCGCGCGCGGCGCAAAATCCACCGGCGCATCGAAGGCGACATTGACCATGTCCTCGCCGATCCGGATCAGGTCGCGGCGCAGCGCCAGTTCGTAGATCGTCCGGCCATAGTCCTGGGCGTTGATGATGGTGGTGGCCTCGGCGGCGAGCCGGGCGAGGTATTGGCCGACCGTCATGCCGCCGATGTCGGTGTCGGCCGGCACGAAAGTCTTGAGCGTCACCGGGGTGGCGACCTTGCCCATCCGGATCAGGCTGCCGGCGGTCTCGAAGATGGTCTGATGGATCGGTTCGAAGAAGTGTTTCGGCTCGAGAAAGTCCGACACCCGGTAGAACGCGTCGTTATTGACCAGGATGGCACCCAGCACGCTCTGTTCCGCCTCGATATTGTGCGGTGCGCTCCGATAGGCCGGAGTTCCCGCGTCGGGTGCGAGTTTCAGAACGTTCGAATCAAGGATGGCCATGGTCTGGATTGGCTCTTCGGATTTTGTCGGATGCGGGGCGCGATAGAGCGCCACTCCGGCGTGGAACGGAAGCACTTATGCCCGATTCACACATACGAGATGGGAATTCCCGGATGGCCGTCGCATTGGCGCTTGACGGGTTTTGCCTGCGATTCCCGGCGGGCCCCAACAGAAATCCGCAAAAAATCCAGGCGCGGAATGAACCTTTTGCGGTGTCGAAATACTACCCGTGAAGGGAACGGGTTGGCGGCCTGCGGGTTGGTAACCGCGGGTTGGTTTCAGGCAAGGACAGGCGATGGGCCAGCAACTTCAATCATGGCGATCGGCAGACGGCCAAAACAAGTGGCTGTCGATGCTTGTCGACGCCATGGAGGAGGTTTCCCGGGCCGATTTTCGCAGGCAACCCTGCCATCCATCGATCCTGATGGCGCTGGAGGCCCAGTTGGCCCGCCCGGCGTCGCCGTATTTTCACGGCGCGTCCCGTTTCAGCCTGCGAAACTAAACTTTGGTTTAAAGGGCCTATTCGCCGGCCATTTGCAGCCGCGGACGCCTGCCGCGCTCGATCCCACGCAGCCTTGCTTCCTCGTTCGTGATGTAATCCCGCGTCATCGGCACGATGCCCTGGCGCTTGGTGATCTGAATCTGGAAATTCATCAGGCCCTGCTTGCGGAACGACATTTCCGAGCACGCCAGGTAAAATTCCCACATCCGCGCGAAACGCTCATCGTAGAGCCGCACGGCCTCCTCCCGCCGCGCCATGAAGCGCTCGCGCCAGGCCTTCAGCGTTTCGGCGTAGTGCAGCCGCAGAATTTCGATATCGCACACCAAAAGCCCGGCGCGCTCGATGGCGGGGATCACTTCGGAAAGGGCCGGGATATAGCCGCCGGGGAAAATGTACTTCGCGATCCAGGGATTGGTGACGTCGGGGCCGTTCGAGCGGCCGATCGAATGCAGCACCAGGACGCCGTCGTCGGTGAGAAGCTCGGCACAGCGCCTGAAGTAGGTTTCGTAGAAGTCGACACCGACATGCTCGAACATGCCGACAGATACGACGCGGTCGAAGGGGCCCGGAATATTGCGATAGTCCTCCAGCAGGAATCTCGCCGATCGCGTCAGGTTCTTTTCGCCGGCGCGGGCGTTCGATACCTGCAATTGCTCGGTCGACAGCGTGACGCCGGTAACGTCAGCGCCGGTCATTTCGGCCAGGTACAGGCCAAGGCCTCCCCAGCCGGAGCCGATGTCGAGCACGCGTGCGCCCGGTTCGATCAACAGCTTGGCGGCGAGATGCCGTTTTTTGGCGAGCTGGGCATCGTCGAGCGTCTGGTCCGGTGTTTCGAAATAGGCGCAACTGTATTGTTTGTCGGCATCGAGGAAGAGGGAATAAAGACGCCCGTCGAGATCGTAGTGGCGCGCGACGTTGTCCCTCGATCGGCCGGGCGGGTTGAACTGCTGGGCGTGCCGGACCAGATAACGCAACCACCATTGCAGCTTGGCCCAGCGCGGCAATATCTCGGGCTGCTCCATCAGGATCGCCAGCGCGTCGGCAATCGAGCCCTCCTCGACGACGAACGTGCCGTCCATATAGACCTCGCCAAGGGCGAGTTCGGGGTTCAAAAGAACCCGGCGTTCGGCGTCGGTGGTCAGGAAGCGGACGGCGACCGGTTTGCCGGTGCCGTCACCGCAGGTAAATTTCGTCCCGCTCGCGGTCGTGAACGTCATCGCGCCGCGGCGAATGAACTGATTCAGGAAATAACGCAGCAAACGGTCCATCGAAACCACCAATCGAGCGATCTCGCCACACTCGACGCACAAGGGAGGGGTATGGTTCCCGAGCGCCGCAATCAGATCATAATCATGACGGCCGCCGGGCGCTAGTGCCTTGTCCGCAAAGCGGATATCCCGAAATATTGCGTTCACGCAGTTGCGCGATATGTGCGCTTCCATTCGCGGGATAATCGGCTAAAAGGTGACCGCCGCAACCGGTGTCGGGTTCGAGACGCAGGAAGCGATTTCCCTATCTGGAGAACCAGGAATGTTGAGCCGAGCGCTCAGTTTAGCGACGGTGACGCTTCTGATCGGCGGTCTCGCGGCGGGCCCCGCATATTCGCAGGCGACTAATCTCGAGGCCGGCAAAAGCCCGTCGCAGATTTTCGCGGGCACCTGCACCGCCTGCCACAAGGGCCCGCGCGGTCTCCTGAGAACCGTGCCGGCCGGATCGCTGCCGGGCTTTTTACGCCAGCATTATACCACCAGCAGCGAGATGGCCTCGCTGCTCAGCGCTTTTTTGATCTCCAATGGCGCCACCGACACCCGCTTTGGCGCCGGCCAGGCCAAGCAGGCCAAGGATGCCAAGTCGGAGGGCAAGCCCGGTGGTCCGGAACAGCTCGATCGGCAGGGCCGCAGGCTGCGTCCAGGCGCTGCTCCGCAGGAGGCCGCCAAGCCCGAGGAACGCCCGCAACAGGCCGCAAAGCCCGATACCGAGGAGCCAGGTCTGGCCGGACGTCATGGCCGCAAATCCGCTGCCAGCAAGAGGGGCAGACCGGGCAGCGAAGAGCCGCCCAAGGCCGATACGGCCAGGACCGAACCGTCGACAGGCGAGCCGGCCAGTGAGGAAAAACCCAAGGGTGAAGCCGCCAGGGAAGAGGGCAGTAAACCCGGCGAGGCCAAGCCCGAGATCGCCAAGCCTGAGATCGCCAAGCCGGAGCCTGCCAAATCCGAAACGGCTAAATCGGAAACCGTCAAGGTCGACGCGCCAAAGGCGCCTGCTAGCGGCGAGCCCCCGGTATTGCGAGCCGATCCGGTTCCCCCGGTCACGCCGGCGCCGCCAGCGCCACCGGCTGTAGCATCCGGTGGACCGCCGGAACCTGCTGCCGCATCCTCGCCGCCGGCGCCGTCAGCGACTGCACCGCCAGCGCCTCCGGCGGTCACGGCCTCCATGGCCACCGCCGCCCGTCGCGCCGGCCGGACCGCCGGCGCCGCCGATCTCCCAATAGGGCCGGTAGCGGCTTACGCTACTCGGGAGCGGCTTCTTCCTTCGGCTCCAGATCGTCGCGCCGCGCTTCCGGATCGAAGAATTCGCCGGCGGCGGCGAGTGCTTCGGCAGCGGCGTCCTGATCTTCCTGGCGGGTGGAGATATCCTCGCCGCGATTGATGCGTTCGGCCTCATCGGCGCTTCGCGCGACCGTCACCGTGACGCCGACCTCGACTTCCGGATGCACGGCGATGGCGATCTTGTGCTTGCCGATGGTCTTGATCGGCGCGTCCAGCATGACCTGGCTGCGGCTGATGGTGACGCCGTCGCTCTCGAACGATGCGATGATGTCGCGCACCGTCACCGATCCGAACAACTGGCCGGTTTCGGAGGCCTGACGCAGCACCACGACATTGCGGCCGTCGATCTTCCCCGCGACGGTAGAGGCTTCGGCCTTGGCCTTCAGGTTGCGGGCTTCGAGATCGGCCTTCATGCCCTCGAACTTCGCGCGGTTGTCCGAGGTAGCACGCAACGCCTTGCCTCGCTTCAACAGAAAATTGCGGGCAAATCCGTCCTTGACGCGGACGACTTCGCCCATCTGGCCGAGTTTGGCGACGCGCTCCAGCAAAATGACTTCCATATTCGTTTCTCCTTAAGGTGACGTGGATTGAGGGTTGGGTAAGTTCAGGACACGGGCAGGGGCGGTGGTTTTCGTCGCAGATAGCGTTGGCGCAATCCGAAAATGGCATCGGCGATGCCGAGAGCCATCACCGCAAGAACCGGCCAGCTGAAAACGAGCACGATGACGTAGGCGCAGGTCAGCCACAGCGCACGGCTTTTGAGCGCCAGCGTCAGCGTGTGCAGCACGGCAAAGCCGATCAGCGCGTAAGCCATCATCAAGGCCGCCGATACGATCAACATCAGGATCGCAAACAGTCCGCTTGTAAAACCAAGACCGATGGCGAGACACAACGCCGCGAGAGTCATCGGTGGCACCGACACGCTTTTCAGGTCGGGCCACGGCCGGTGCAAT
Organism: uncultured Alphaproteobacteria bacterium; assembly: GCA_963774685.1. GTDB lineage: Bacteria > Pseudomonadota > Alphaproteobacteria > Rhizobiales > Xanthobacteraceae > Bradyrhizobium. The sequence continues at coordinate 990,199 of CAVZFU010000002.1, forward strand.
CGGCCCGATGTCGCCGTGATTTTTGCGGCGAGCCAGAGGTTCAGCGTCAGCGTCATCGTGGCGAAGATCGCAGCGGCAGCCGGCGCGATCTTCACCACCGCATCGATCCATTGTTCGGCCTCGCCGGCGGATGCGGGATCGCTCAAGCCGAGGATCCGAAGCAGGCCCTGCCGCAGTACGTCATGGATGGCAACTTCGTTGGTGCCGAGCGTGAGCAGGGCGGCCATGGTGGTCACTATGGCAAAACCGGCGATCCAGAGCAGAATGCGTCCGACCGGATACCATTCAAGGTTTGGCGCGACCGGCGCGGCGCCATTGCCGGACGCGACGCCGCTGGTCGTGGGCCGGCCGAGCAGAGCGAGATGGCCGAGCCACCAGGCCGGCAGCGCGACTGCGACGACAAAGGACATGCAGTAGGGAAGGCCGAAGACCAGGCCGAGGCCGATTGCGGCGGCGATGCCGCCAGCGGTCGCACAAAGCGGCCCCCAGCCGAGTGCGGCCACCATCAACGGCAGCGGCGCCAGATAGAGCAGCAGCAATGAGATCAGCGAGCCCGAGACGATCGAGGCAAACATGAAGGCCGACGCACAGCCGGCTACCAACGCAATGAGAAAAATCGCGATCATCAGCTGTCCCGCTCCTTTCGAGCGGTTAGAGCACGGTCAGTATGTTTCTGTAGGTTTTCCAGATACTTGCGGGATTCTCATAACCCGCCGTACCAGTTCCGTACCAGAAACGCCGCCATACCCAACTTGCGTTGAAACTAGTTGCGGCCCCAAAGGGGCCGCTGCATGCGCTGTCTAGCCCATCGGGGCTGGCCGATCAACGGCCAAAGTGGGTCGGCGGCGTCAAAAGCTTCAGGGCGCGTTCTTGCCCACCATGAAGACGTACATGCCCCGAAAAGTCTCGGGATGATCGACTTCGAAGCGGTGCCACAGATCAAGGTTTGCCTCATCGGCCGCGTCCGGAAACTGTTTATGAAATTTTTCGATCACCGTCGGATCGTCAAAGGGTTCGAAGCCGAGGAAAGACAGATCATTATCGTTCAGAAATGCAGCGATCTCGGGGATGGTGAAGCGATGCTCCATGACGTTGAACAGCAGGTCGCGGCAGCCGCTCATGCTGTAGAAATCGTTCGCGTCAATCAGCGTTTTCCAGCGTTCCGCCTCGCGGATGATGTCCTGACGGCACCTTCTTATGTCGCCGGCGGTGGCGCGATAACCGCGGTCTGCGATGTGGGCGCGGGCCTCCGCGATGACGCGGCGCGCCAGATTGCTGTATAACCCGATGCGCATCCTGCCGCCCGGTCGCAGCAGCGAGACCAGCACGCGCCACCCGGCCGTCGGCTCGGCAAGATGATGGAGCACGCCGATCAACTCGATGCTGTCGAACGCACGGTCGATCGAACCTAATTCCAGAATATCCGCCTGTGCATACTCGATATTGCGCAAGCCCAGTTCTCGTGTCTTTCGGCGCGCATAGGCGAGACTGGCCAGGCTGACGTCGACCGCGAGCAAACGGGCATTCGGATAAACCTGCGCGATCTGAACCGCGTGCAAGCCGGTGCCGCAACCCGCAATCAGAATATCCAGTCCGGCCTGCCGTTCCGCGGGCGCGATGGTCCTTCCTTGCGCCTGATCGGCGGCGAATGCGTTCAGCGGGTTAATGGTCCAGCGCGGATAGGGATTTTCCTCGTATTGCTGCATCACTTGCAGCGAGACGCTGTTCTTGATGGGGGCGAGTGTCGCAATGGCGGTGCGCTCGCCCATTTCCTCAAGCGGCTCGCGAAGCTGCACCTGTAACAGGCCGGCCACGGTCGCAGGCCAATCCTGGCGCAGAAGCGCTTCCGCCATCGGCATGGCATGAAGCGGGAAATAGGCCGCAACTACCGCCAGCGTCAGTGGCGTTATGGCGGCCCCTGATGCCAGGTCCTGCAGCAATCGGTCGCGCAGTGCGCTCGCAAGTCCGCTTTCGGATTCGGACTGGACATAGACATATTCGTTAATGAAGCACTGCCGCGCGAGCGCGCAAGCAAAGGCGACCATATCGTCGTCGATTTCGCTGCTGTCTTCGCTCCATTCACCCGCGAGCCGCAGCAGCTCCGCGCGCGCATATCCCAATAACGCTTCAAGTTGAGCGCTTGGCAGCGTCGTTGCTTCCATCGCACAACGGAGGAAGAGGTCGTTTGCAAGCGAGGTGAGGCTTTCGGTGCCGAACAATTCGACATTGGTTACGGGTGGTAGCGGCCACTTGCCGGCGGTCCGCGCAATATATTTGGCGATGACCGGACTCTGCAGGATGAAGCTGACGGCTTTCTCGTCCATGCCGAGCGCCAGCGCGTTGCTGAAATGCGCGATTGCCTTGGCACGATTACCCAACGCCTGGTACGAATTGCCGGCATTGTAATGGCAGGCGGCGTTCGCCTCGTCCGAAGCAATCGCCTTCGCGAACATCTTCACTGCGACCCGGTGATTGCCGGAGGCCTGCGCCATCAGGCCGAGAAGGTTCAGGCTCTGCACATGTGCAGGCTCGCGCGCAAGAATTTGATGGCAAATCTCTTGTGCTTCGTTGATGCGGCCCAACCCGTAGCAACGACGTGCCTCGGCGGTGAGGTCGGCAATGCCGGCGCCTGCCGAGCCGAAGCCGGGCGCATTTGGCCTCCTTGCGGACTCGCCGCGCCGCTTATCGGCCGCACGTCGTTCTTTTCGGTTCATGTCCCGTCAACTGGTCCAATCTGTAAAACGCCGCCGAACAGCATACCGAAAAAGGCAGCGCGGCGGCGTTATCGCCGATCGACGAGTTTGTCAGTTGAGCATGATCCTGGCCGGAAAAGTGCTGCCACTTTTCCGGCTCATGCCGCTAACGGATCACGTAAGGCAGCAGACCGAGGAAACGCGAGCGCTTGATGGCGCGCGCGAGTTCACGCTGCTTCTTGGCGGAAACGGCGGTGATGCGGCTCGGCACGATCTTGCCGCGCTCGGACACGTAACGCATCAGCAGCTTGGAATCCTTGTAGTCGATCTTCGGCGCGTTCGGACCCGTGAACGGACAGGTCTTGCGGCGGCGGAAAAATGGACGGCGTGCACCAGCTTCAGCCATGATTCTTACTCCTCTACCGCTGCGACTGCGTCATCGTCACGCGGGCGGCGCGGGCCGCGGTCGCCACGGAAGCCGCCGCCATCGCGGTCGCCGCCACGGAAGCCACCTTCGCGATCGCCCCGGAAACCACCATCGCGGTCGCCACGGAACCCACCGCCCCGGTCGTCGCGGTCGCGATCGCGATCGGCCTTGCGCATCATCGCCGAGGGGCCTTCCTCATGCTCATCGACGCGAACGGTGAGATAACGGATGACATCTTCGCTGATCCGCTCCTGCCGCTCGACCTCGGCCACCGCCGCCGACGGGCCGTCGATGTTCAGCAGCACGAAATAGGCCTTGCGGTTCTTGCTCATGCGGTAGGTGAGGGAACGCAGGCCCCAGTTTTCCATCTTGACGACCTTGCCGCCGAGTTGCTCGACGATGCCGGTCATCTGGGTGGTCAAGTCGTCGACCTGCTGGGTGCTCGCATCCTGACGCGCGAGAAAAACATGCTCATAAAGAGGCATGGGTGTCCTTTCCAATGTTGGCGCGGTTCCCGGCGTCAAGCCCTTCGAACCCTCCGGAAAGGACTCGATATGCTCAGAAGGCGGAAGCACGGGACGACGGACCGACTGGCCCTGCCGCATCAAAATCGCCCAAAAGGTGAAATTGCTGAGACCGTCCGTTCAGCTCCCGGCCGGGATCCACGGATGGCGCGGTTTATAAGGATTTTGAGCGCGATGGCAAGGGAAAGCGCCCCGATATGGCCCGCTCCGCCGGATCGCCGGGAACCGCCCCGCCGCTTGACACAACCGGCTCCCGCAGTGTCTTTCGGCCCGACTTTAGCGGTTTCAGGGGCGTTCGGGGCCAGTCATGACGGCAGCATTCACTTTTCCGGGGCAAGGCTCCCAGGCGGTCGGCATGGGCAAGGCGCTGGCGGAGGCTTTTCCGGCCGCTCGCGCGGTATTCGACGAGGTCGATGCGGCGCTTGGCGAAAAGCTGACCGCCATCATCTGGGAGGGGCCCGCCGAAACCCTGCAGCTCACCGAAAATGCCCAGCCGGCGCTGATGGCTGTCTCGATCGCCACCTTGCGCGTGCTGGAAACGGAGGCCGGCTTTTCGGTGGCGCGGGATGCCGCGTTCGTGGCCGGACATTCGCTGGGTGAATATTCCGCGCTTGCCGCCGCCGGCAGCCTCAGCGTGAGCGATGCTGCGCGCTTGCTGCGCACCCGCGGGCTTGCCATGCAGAAGGCGGTTCCTGTCGGGGTGGGCGCAATGGCCGCTTTGCTGGGTCTGGATTTTGAGGCCGCGGCGGCTGTCGCCAGCGAGGCAGCCCAGGGTCAGATCTGCCAGGCCGCCAACGACAATGGCGGCGGTCAGGTCGTGGTCTCCGGCGACAAGGCCGCCGTCGAGCGCGCGCTCGAGATTGCCAAAACCAAGGGCGCCAGGCGCGCCATGCTGCTGCCGGTGTCGGCGCCGTTCCACTGCCGGCTGATGCAGCACGCCGCCGAGGTCATGGCCAAAGCGCTGGCGGACGTGACCATCAATAAACCAACGGTACCTTTGGTATCCAATGTACTGGCTGCGCCGATCACCGATCCCGACGAGATCCGCCGCCGCCTGATCGAGCAGGTGACAGGGACCGTGCGCTGGCGCGAAGTCGGTGGCTTACATGGCCAACCATGGGGTCACGCTGTTTTTCGAAATTGGCGCCGGCAAGGTGCTAAGCGGGCTGGTCAAACGCATCGCCGACGGCGCGGTCGGCATTTCCGTCGGGGGACCGAACGATATTGCTTCGGCAAAAGACGCGCTCGCCGCCGCGCGGACGGCCTGAGCGAGGGAGACGATGATGTTCGATCTGACTGGCAGGACGGCACTTGTAACCGGCGCGACCGGCGGCATCGGCGGCGCGATCGCGCAAGCCTTGCACGCGCAGGGCGCGACGGTGGCCATTTCCGGTACGCGGCGGGAGGTGCTGGACACGCTCGCCGGCCAGCTCGGCCAACGGGTTCATGTGCTGCCCTGCAATCTCTCCGACACAGCCGAGGTCGAGGCGCTGGTCCCGGCAGCCGAACAAGCGATGGGGCAGGTCGATATTCTCATCGCCAATGCCGGCATCACCAGGGACAATCTGTTCGTGCAATTGCGCGACGAGGATTGGGACGAGGTTATCCGGGTCAATTTGACGGCGACCTTCCGGCTGGCCCGGGCGGCGACCAAACTGATGATGCGCAAGCGGTTCGGCCGCATCATCGCCATCACCTCGGTCGTCGGCGTCACCGGCAATCCGGGCCAGGGCAATTACACCGCGTCGAAGGCTGGACTGATCGGCATGATCAAGACGCTGGGCGCGGAATACGCCAAGCGCAACATCACTGCCAATTGCATCGCGCCCGGCTTTATTGCAACTCCGATGACCGACGCGCTCAACGACAAGCAGCGCGAAGCCGTCCTTGCGAAAGTTCCGGCAGCCAGGCTCGGAAAGCCCGAAGATATCGCGGCGGCGGCGGTGTATCTCAGTTCGAATGAAGCGGCCTATGTCACCGGACAGACGATTCACGTCAACGGTGGCATGGCCATGTTTTAAGCCGGTTGGCGGTCTGTTTTTTGACGAGCCAAAAGGCCATTCCGGCCGCCAATTCAGGCTGGTAGTCAAGGCTTGGGAAGTATGATAACCGAACCACCAACGGATGGGCAAAGAACGCCATTGCAGGATTTTGAAACCCTGTATATTGGGCGGTGGGGAGCCTGCCGTCGTTCGCTGGGCCTTTGTCGGCCATGACGGGGCCAATCAAGACTATTGCGTGATTACTAGGGAAGTTTAACGACCACGATGGCTCGTATCGTCTTGGGGTCGGGTCGGATGGAAAAAGCACGAGGTTGAACCGATGAGTGAGATTGGCGAGCGGGTTAAGAAGATCGTGGTCGAACACCTTGGTGTCGAACCCGAAAAAGTGGTCGATAGTGCGAGTTTCATTGACGACCTCGGCGCCGACAGCCTCGATACCGTCGAGCTCGTGATGGCGTTCGAAGAAGAGTTCGGTTGCGAAATCCCGGACGACGCCGCGGAGACGATTTTGACCGTCGGCGATGCCACAAAATTTCTCGAAAAGAACGCGAAGAGCTGACGCCCCCGCGCGGTGCTGACGAAGCCGGACGGGCCGCGGTCATGCGGTCCACCGGCTTGTTGTTGTGGGCCGCGAATCCTGGGTTGGAGTGCTGGAGATGAGGCGGGTTGTCGTCACGGGCCTCGGCATGGTGTCGCCACTTGGCTGCGGCGTCGAACCGACCTGGAAGCGTATCCTCAACAGCGAGAGCGGCGCCAAAAAGATCGATACATTTGACGTGTCCGACCTGACCAGCCGGATCGCCTGCTTGATTCCGCGCGGTGACGGTACCGACGGCACCTTCAATCCCGATCAGTGGATGGAACCGAAGGACCAGCGCAAGGTCGACGACTTCATCGTTTTCGCGATGTGTGCGGCCCGCCAGGCGCTCGATGACGCCGATTGGCATCCGTCCACCGAAGAAGACCGTTGTGCCACCGGCACCATGATCGGTTCCGGGATCGGCGGTCTGTCAGGCATTGCCGATACCGCGCTGCTGCTCAAGGAGCGCGGACCGCGCAAAGTCTCGCCATTCTTCATTCCGGGACGTCTGATCAATCTTGCCTCGGGTTATGTCTCGATCGAGCATGGCCTGAAGGGCCCCAACCATGCGGTCGTAACCGCCTGTTCGACCGGCGCGCACGCGATCGGCGACGCAAGCCGGCTGATTGCGCTCGGCGATGCCGACGTAATGGTGGCGGGTGGAACCGAATCACCGATCTGCCGGCTGTCGATGGCCGGATTTTGCGCGGCGCGCGCGCTGTCGACCGGCTTCAACGATACTCCGGAAAAGGCATCGCGTCCCTACGACCGGGATCGCGACGGTTTCGTGATGGGGGAGGGCGCCGGCATCGTGGTGCTCGAGGAATACGAACACGCGAAAAAGCGCGGCGCGAAGATCCATGCCGAGGTGATCGGCTACGGTCTTTCCGGCGACGCCTATCACATCACGTCGCCGTCGCCGGACGGCGACGGCGCCTTCCGCAGCATGAGCGCTGCCGTGAAGCGCGCGGGAATCTCTTCTTCCGATATCGACTACATCAACGCGCACGGAACCTCGACCCAGGTCGGCGACGAAATCGAGCTCGGTGCGGTCGAGCGGCTGCTCGGCAACGCCGCTTCCAAGGTGTCGATGTCGTCAACCAAATCGTCGACCGGACATTTGCTCGGCGCGGCCGGAGCGGTCGAGGCGATCTTCAGCATTCTGGCGATTCGCGATAATATCGCCCCGCCGACCATCAATCTTGACAACCCGTCGGTGGAGACGGCAATCGATCTGGTGCCGCAAAAGCCGCGCAAACGCGAGATCAATGTCGCACTATCTAATTCGTTCGGTTTCGGGGGCACCAACGCATCCATGATCGTGCAGCGCGTGACCAACTGACGCATCGTATCAAGAAGAGTCCACCGTTTCGCCGCATTCGGTGATAAATCCTAGCTATGGGCGCAGACTACCGGCCGCTGCGTGTACCTCGCGAGGCCGCGATTGAACCGACAGGATTCAGGTTGCATCGATGAGTGAGAGGCCGCCCATTTCGCCGAGGAGTCCGCGCGCCGCGCTGGAGCCCGAGCAGGTTCCGCCGCCGCCAAAGCGGTCCGACCGCGCCCGTAATCCATTTGTCGTGTTCGGCAATGCCGTCATTACCATCGTGCTGGTCCTGATGATCGGCACCGGTACCGCCTATTACTACGGCAGGCAGAAGATCGAGGCTCCGGGTCCGCTGCAGGAGGACAAGGTCGTCAATATTCCGGCGCGTGCGGGCATGACCGACATCGCCGACATCCTGCAGCGTGAAGGCGTGATCGACAATAATCGCTGGGCGTTCATCGGCAGCGTGTTTGCGCTCAAAGCGCGATCCGAACTCAAGCCCGGCGAATACGCGTTTCAGAAGAACGCCAGCCTGCGTGACGTCATCGGCACCATGGTCGAAGGCAAGGTGGTCCAGCATGCCGTCACCATTCCCGAAGGGCTGACCTCCCAACAGATCGTGGCCCGGCTCTCCGAGAACGATATCTTCACCGGCGAAATCCACGAGGTGCCGCGCGAAGGTACCTTGCTGCCGGAGACCTATAAATTCCCCCGCGGCACCACGCGCGACCAGGTGATTGCGCGCATGCAGCAGACCCAGAAGCGCATCCTTGCGGAAATCTGGGAACATCGCAGTCCGGACATTCCGGTCAAGACGCCGGACCAGCTGGTGACATTGGCCTCGATCGTCGAGAAGGAAACCAGCAAGGCGGACGAGCGCAGCCGCGTCGCGGCGGTATTCGTCAATCGCCTGCGGCAAAAAATAAAGCTGCAGTCCGATCCGACCATTATCTATGGCATCGTCGGCGGCAAGGGAACGCTGGGGCGGCCGATCAAGCGCAGCGAAATCCTGCAGCCTTCGCTGTACAATACCTACGTGGTGGACGGCCTTCCGCCGGGGCCGATCTCCAATCCCGGGCGTGCCTCGCTGGAAGCTGCAGCCAACCCCGCGCGCACGCGCGACCTGTTCTTTGTGGCTGACGGTACCGGTGGCCACGCCTTTACCGAAACCTATGACCAGCATCAGAAGAACGTCGCCAAGCTGCGCGCGATGGAAAAGCAGGTTCCGAATGATACGGTCGAACCGGCCGACGATCCGCAGCCGGCTGCGACAGCGGCGACACCCTCCGATGCTGCTCCCGCAGCGCCGGCGGCAACGAAGCCGGCGCCTGCAAAAAGGCCTGCTCGGGTCGCTCCGGCCCGGCAGGGTGCCGCGCAAACGACGGCGTCGCCTCCGGTGGTTCAGCGATAACGGGACGCCGGCAACCGGCCGGAACCGAATTCCACTTTGCCTGAAAACGTCTTAAACTCGCGGAGTCCTTGCGAGTCCCGAGTCCGTCCTTTTTTCCGGAGAATCCCATACGATGGCGTTGTCGAGCATGACCGGCTTTGCCCGAAGCCACGGCGCCAGCGGACCCTATACGTTCGAATGGGAATTGAAGTCGGTCAACGCCAAGGGCTTCGACCTGCGGATGCGACTGCCGCCGGGCTGGGACGACCTGGAGGCTGTGGCACGCAAGCGCGCCGGGGAACTGCTGTCGCGCGGCACCGTGTATGCCAATTTGAACGTCAAGCGTGCCAACGCGGTTTCGACCGTCCGTATCAATGAAGAGGTGCTGGCGTCTATCGTGAAAGTCGCAGGCGTGCTCGCCGGCAAGATCGATGCGGTGGCACCGAGCATCGACGGGCTGCTCGGGATCAAAGGCGTCATTGAGGTCGTCGAGCCCGAAAGCGATGAGGCTGAAGACAAAGCCGCCAGGGCCGCCGCAGCGGCGGCGTTCGCGCAGGCGCTCACGGACCTTGTCGAGATGCGCCGGCGCGAGGGGGTGACGCTCGGGCAGATCCTCATCCAGCGAATGGACGAGGTCGAGCGCCTGGCGAAGAAGGCCGAGGCCGCCCCCGGCCGCAAGCCCGAGGCGATCAGGGCGAAGCTTGCCGAGCAGATCGCAGCCTTGCTTGAATCCTCCGAACGCTTCGATCCCGACCGGCTCAATCAGGAAGCGATCATGATCGCGGCCAAGGCCGACATTCGCGAAGAACTCGATCGCATCGCCTCCCATATCTCGCAGGCCCGCGAGATGATCGGCAAGGGCGGACCGGTCGGACGGCGGCTCGATTTCCTGGCGCAGGAATTCAACCGCGAGGTCAACACCTGCTGTTCCAAATCGAACGATCTCGAATTGACCAATACCGGCCTCGAAATGAAGAACGTGGTCGAGCAATTCCGCGAACAGGTTCAGAACCTGGAGTGAACCATGACGGCTGGCGGCCAGGGGTTTGACGGGGTTGAGCGGCGCGGGCTGATGTTCGTGCTGTCGTCGCCGTCGGGCGCGGGAAAGACCACGCTGTCGCGCCTGTTGATCGACCGGCTGCCGGGCCTGAAGATGTCGGTGTCCGCGACCACGCGGCCGATGCGGCCGGGCGAAGTCGACGGCCGCGATTATTTGTTCGTCGATAAATCCCGGTTCGAAGCGATGGTGAAGCGGAACGAGTTGCTCGAATGGGCGACCGTGTTCGACAATCGCTATGGCACGCCGCGCGGACCGGTCGAAGCTGCGCTGTCGGCGGGACAGGACGTATTGTTCGATATCGACTGGCAGGGCACCCAGCAATTACGGGAAAAAGCCCGTGCCGACGTCGTCAGCGTGTTCATCCTGCCGCCGTCGGCTGCCGACCTGGAGAAACGGTTGCATACCCGCGCGCAGGATTCGGACGGGGTGATACGCGGCCGCATGAACCGCGCCACCCACGAGCTGAGCCACTGGGCTGAATACGACTACATCGTGATCAACCACGATGTCGAAGAAGCCTTTGCCGAGGTGCAATCGATCCTGAAAGCCGAGCGGCTCAAACGCGAACGCCGTACCGGTTTAACGACGTTCGTGCGAGAGCTGCAGCGGCAATTGGAGAAATAGCTGACGCGATCAGGCTGCGGCACTTCGCGACAACCGCGCCAGCATTTCCGCGATCCTGCGGTCCGGATCATCCGCGGCGCGCGGATCGCGCGGGGCTCTCGGGATATCCGCGTCCCGCATCGCATGGGACGATGGCGGTGGACGATCGGTGACGATCGAATCCCAGATCGCGCGCCGGTCGGTTCGAACGATGCGCTGTTTGGCCCGTCGCTTGCCGCTGGACCTGAACATCGCGCGTCCCATCAGGCCGGCAAATGACACTGCCCCGGCAACGGCGATCAGCAGCATCAGGATCGATCGCGACTGTTTTTCGGAAGATGAGTTCGCGGTGGCGAGGGAGACGGTAGCCGCCGCGAACGGCGGAGGCGCCGGTTGTGAATTGGATGGCGCGGTTGCGCTCGGGGTCTCGGCCGCCGCGGTGGGGCTCGCTGACGAATTGACGCCGGATAAAGCGGGCCAACGCGAAGCCACGACAGACGACAGTGCGTTCGCATCCGGTGGGGTCGAAAACAGGCTGTTTGCCGGGCCGGCTATATTGGCGGGCGCTGCGGGAACGGGTGGTCTGGCGGTGACGTCCATGTCCTGCTCGAGGCGCGTCTGCGGCGTCAGTTCAGCGCGGGCATCCGCGACTGAATTCTGCATCGGCGGTTCTGCTTTCGGCGGCGCCGGCCTGGCCGCGAGTTGAGAAGGCTTCTCACCCTCCCGCCGCAGGTACCAGCAGTGCCGGTTGCTTGGATGCTCGATGCGGTAACGCCAATGGCTGCCCTCGGGCGTCTGGTCCTTTGGCTCGGAAAGACAATCGGCCGCCGCGCTTATTGTCGCGAGAGGGGCTCCTGCGAGCAGAAAGACGAAGATCGCTGACGCGAATTTCGCGGTTCGGTTTGGCATGTGCATCTCCGGTGATGATACGCGATACTCCACGCCCCAAATCTCCGCAAAGACTTGGGTCGCAATGCGCCGCAATTCCGGACAGGGCAGGGCTTAATTCGGGCTCGCTTTTCTAAGGCGAAAAAATGGCACTCGCGAACGAACGTTACTCGCTGGCGAGCACGTCGCTGAACAGCACGTAACGGTGACCATCGAAACGCACCAGCCGCATCTGCTTGATCGGGCGCAGATCGGCCGGGCTGGTCTTCAGGCGGATGCCGGGCAGCAGCAACGGCAACTCCATGTCCAGATGGGAAGCCTGTTTCATGATATTTTCGCGGGTGAGATTGTCGCCGCACTGCTTGAGAAGCTGCACCACCGCGAAACCGATATTGTAGCCATAGGGAGCGTAATAGTCGCTTTTGTCGACGCGCGGATTGTATTTGTCCATCCATACGTTCCAGGCCTGCATGGCCGGATCGTCTTTCCATTGCGGGTCGGCCGGATCCTTTTGATAGGCCGCGGAGATGATTCCCTTGGCCGCTTCAAAGCCGGCCGGCCGGATTGCACCTGCGATCGAGGAGCCGACGCTGACCACGAATTCCTGCGGGTGCCAGTCGATGTCAAAGGCCTTGCGAATTGCCTGCGCTGAGAATTTGGGCACCGTCACGATGAGAAATACGTCGGCGCCGGAGGCCTTCAACGTAACCACCTGAGAATCGACGGTCGGGTCGCTGGTGTTGTAGGTCTGCGACGACACGATCATCGTCGAGGCCTTGTCGCCGAGCCCGCGCTTGAATCCCAGGATATAGTCGCGGCCGAGATCGTCGTTCTGCGACAGAATTCCAATCTTGGCGTCGGGTTTCGTCGAGAGAATGTATTTCGCGTAGATTTCGCCTTCCGAGGCGTAGTGCGGCGTCCAGCTCATGGTCCACGGATAATGCTCGGGATCATTGAACACCGTCGCGCCGGTACCGATGAACAGATGTGGCACCTTCTTCTGGTTGATGTATTTGAGCACGGCCATGTTGGTCGCGGTGCCCACCGGATTGACCAGAAACAGCACTTCGTCGCTTTCGATCAGCCGCCTGATCTGTTCCACCGTCTTGGGAGGACTGTAGGCATCGTCGAGGCTGATGAAGTTGATCTTGCGGCCGTTGACGCCGCCTTGCTCGTTGATCATCGTGAAATAGGCTGTCGCGGAGACCGCGCCCGCCGAATAGGCCGATGCCGGACCGCTGTAGGGCGTCGTGGTCCCGATCTTGATTTCGGTATCGGAAGCGCCGGGCCCGTACTGTTTCTGCGCCAGCGCCGGCGCTGCTGCAAAAGCAAGTGTCAGCGCAGCCAGAACGCCGCGTGCCAAGGCGCCCGATGTCGCATGATTGTCCTGGGCCATTAGAGTCCTCTCCCTGTTTGGCGAGGCTTACATGGCACTCTGCCTCTTTTGACGAGGCTTGCGAGGGCTCGGCCTCAATTTTTCAATATGATGCGTCCAACCACTTTGCCAGCCCGCAATTGGTCTATCCATTTCTGGACGTCGCCCATCGGCTCTTCTTTCATCGGCGTCGGCTCGATCTTCCCGGCGCGCGCAAGCGCCATCAATTCCTGTGCCTCGGCCGGGGTTCCGACCATGAAGCCCTCGATGGTCATGCGCTTGTAGATCCACTGCACCATCGGCAGGTTGAAATTGCCGCCCATCAGTCCGGAGACCACGATCTTGCCGCCGCGTGCGACCGCGGAGACTGCAAAGCCCATCGATTTGTCGTTGCCGGCAAAGTCGACGATCGCATCGAATCCGCCTTCGGTCTCCTTGATGATACGCCTAACCACCTCGGGCTCGCCGGGATCGTAGGCCACCGCGGCGCCGTTTTTGAGCGCTGTCTCGCGCGCGGCCGGGCTCAAGTCCGCTACCGAGATTTTCTGCTTGAACATGGCTTGTGCGAAGGCCAACCCCATCATGCCGACGCCGCCAAGACCGATCAGCAGCAGATTGCGCTGTCGCGGCCGGTCGACCAGACGCTTCAGCGCGCCATAGGCGGTCACGCCGGAGCACATCAAGGTCGCCGCCTGATTGACCGGCAGCGGATCGTAATCCAGCAGATACCTGGCATCGGGTACCAGCACATGGCTGGCGAAGCCGCCGTCGATGGCGACCCCCAGAAAGCGATGCTTGACGCAGAGATTTTCATCGCCATGGAGACAGTCCCGGCACTGGCCGCAACCGATCCAGGGGAATACTGCCTTCCTGGTGCCGATCAGGCTTTTTGGAACATCCGGGCCGACTTCCTCGACGATTCCAGCGATCTCGTGCCCCAGCGTGAACGGCAGCGCCATGCCGCGTGTGGTATCGAGTTTCTTGCCGCCGCCAAGATCGGCATAACCGTCCTGGATATGCAGGTCGGAATGGCACAGTCCGCAGCGCTCAATGCGCACCAGGACTTCCTTGCCTTGCGGTTTGGGCGTCTCGACAATGGTTTCGCACAGCGGCGCATCGAATTTGACCAGTGACTGGCGTTGCATCCGCGCCATGGCGTTTTCTCCTCAAGTAATCTTCAATTTCGTGGTTCGTATATCGGTCAATTCGCGGGCCATGGCAACAAAGCCGCTCACCGGAATGGTTTCGGCGCGCCGAGTCAAATCGATACCGGCTGCGACAGCGAGCAGCGCCGGATCGGCCCCCAGCGATTTCAGGCTTTGCCGCAGCATTTTCCGCCGCTGGCCGAACGCCGCCGCCGCGACCTGCTCCAGCGCCTTGCGGTCGCACGTTTCCGGCGTGGTTCGAGGCACCAGGCGCACCACCGACGAGGTGACCTTGGGCTGCGGCACGAATGCCGCGGGCGAAATGTCGAACAGGATCTTGGTCTCGGCGCGCCAGTTCGCCAGCACCGCGAGCCGCCCATAGGCCTCATCATTTTCACGCGCCACGATGCGCTCGGCCACCTCGCGCTGAAACATCAGCACCATCATGTCGTACCATGGCGGCCATGGCTCGATCGACAGCCAGTCGATCAGAAGCGCGGTCGCGATGTTGTAGGGCAGGTTGGCGACGATTTTGGCGCGGACGTTTCCCAGCAATGGCCGCGGATCGAAAGCCTGCGCATCCGCGCAAACGATCTCCAGCCGGCCCGGATATCGCTCCGAAATCTCTTCAAGCGCCGTTAAGGCCCGCTTGTCGCGTTCGATCGCGATGACGCGCCGCGCGCCCAGGGCCAGCAGTGCGCGCGTCAATCCGCCCGGACCAGGGCCGATCTCGACGATCGTTGCGTCTTCGAGTGGGCCTGCCGCGCGCGCGATTCGCGCGGTGAGGTTGAGGTCCAGCAGGAAGTTCTGCCCGAGCGATTTGCGCGCCGATAAAGCATGCCGGCGGATAACGTCGCGAAGCGGTGGCAGATCGTCGATCGCACCCATCAATGCTGCGCGGCCGACATGCGGGCGGCCAGCCGCAATGCCGCGATCAGGCTCGATGGGCTGGCCTTGCCGGTGCCGGCGATGTCAAAGGCGGTGCCGTGATCGGGCGAGGTGCGTATGAACGGCAGGCCCAGCGTCACGTTGACGGCGTCCTCGAATGCCAGCGTCTTGACCGGAATCAGCGCCTGGTCGTGATACATGCAGATCGCGCAGTCATAGGTCCTGCGCGCGGCCGCGTGAAACATGGTGTCGGCGGGCAACGGTCCCCTGATCTCAATGCCGTCGCCACGCAGGATTTCGACGGCGGGCGTCACGATCGCCTGATCCTCGGTGCCGAGCGAGCCATCCTCACCGGCGTGAGGATTGAGGCCGGCCATTGCGATCCGTGGATGGGCGATGCCGAAGCGGGTCTTTAATTCTGCAACGACAATGCGGGCGGTCGAGACGATCAACTCGCGCGACAGCTGCGCAATGGCGTCGCGCAGCGAAAGGTGGATCGTCACGGGCACGACAACGAGGGTAGGGGACCACAGCATCATGACGGGTTGCGGCTGTCGGCCGCCGCTCGCTGCGAGTTCGGCGAGAAACTCGGTATGACCGGGATGCCGGAATCCGGCGCGGTAAAGCACGTTCTTGGCGATGGGATTGGTGACGACCGCACCGGCGCGGCCGGCCATCACGTCGCCAACCGCCTGGCGTATCGACGCCATGGCCGCATCGGCGCTGGTGTCATCCGGCTGGCCGGGTTTCGCAGTGGCCTTGTGGCCGGTGGCTACCACCGGCAGTGCGTCCGCGAATGTACCGATCGCATCCTCTGCGCGAACCTCGGCAAGCCTGACCTTCAGGCCGAGAGCGTCGGCGCGGCCGGCGAGGAAATCGCGATCGCCGAGCAGGTAGAATGCCGGAAGTTTCAGTTCATTGCGGCGTAGCCACGCCTTGATCGTGATATCGGGCCCAATACCGGCAGGTTCGCCTGTTGTCAGCGCGAGGGGTTTTGCCATGCATCAACGATATTCGATCATCGCGGCTTTGCGGACTTCCTGCAGATAGGATTTCGATTTTGCCTCGTATTTTGCGGCAAACATCTTGTCCCGGACTTCCTTTTTTTTCGGCGTGTCGATGGTGGTCGGCTTTCTTCCGCACAACGCAACCATCTCGACGCCCTGTTTGGTCACTTCGGGCTCGGTCAAATGGCCGATCGGGGTCTTGTCGAGCATGTCACGAAGCGGCGCCGGCAAATCAGCCGAGGTCTTGGTCACGGCTTCGCGAATCGCGGCATTTTGCATCGTCTTGAAAAAACCGTTGGCCTCCTGGCAGGTTTGCACGCGGGCGCGCAGGGCTTCGGCCTCTTTGCGTCTTGCTTCGACGACAGCGGGCGCGGATCCCCGCTGGACGATCAAAACGATCGGCTGCATCTTGTATTCGAAACTCTCGGTGTCCGGTTTGTCGTCTTCCTTGGCGGCCGCGACCACTTCTTTCTCGCCGACCTGCAAGCTCTCCTTGAACCGTCCGCGCACCAGACTGCTCCAAACCATGTCGGCTTTCATGCGCTCCTTCAGCGTTTCGGGCCGAACACCCTGAGCTTCGAGGACTTTGGCGAGTTGTTCGGACGTGATCCGCATCCTCGTGCCCATCTCTGCAAACGCCTGCTCGATATCGGAGGACGTAGGATCGACGCCGAATTTCTTGGCTTCCTTGATTTTCACCTTTTCATCGATCAATTCGTTGATCACATCCTGTCGGGCGGGAGCCTTGTGGGTCGTCATGAATATCAGCTTGGTGCGCTGCTCGATATCGTAGTTGGTAATGGGATCGCCGTTGACCATCACGGCGACGGTTTGCGCGTGCAAAGGCGAGCTATAGCCCGCCAGGATCAGCGCCGCGGCGCAACCCAGGACAAGAAGCGAAAGGCGATAGGAAAATCTGGTCGTCATGGTCATCTTCGCTATATCAGCCTGTTCGAACTGGATTCGGACCGCGCCTGGAATTTGTCCCCTGCGACGCGCGCCGGTTCTACTGGATTCCCGTGACCATGCCCGGACTCGCTGTTCCGGTCGAGCTGGCAATGGTTCGCAGGCCGAGCTGAAGCATGAAGGCGTGGCCAAGCACCGGCGGCGTAGTCGTGGTGGCATAGGAGTAGGATGTGACGTAATTGGCCGCCAGCACGAAGCAGTCGTCCACGTATCCGGCGCCGATGGCATACTGGTTGATCTGGTTCGCTACAAGATCCCAACGCGCGGCTCCCGTCACTACCCAGTTCGCCGCTACCTTGACCGATCCTCTGGCCAATATTCCTTCGCGGCGGATCAGATATCCGAGCTCCGGTTGCGGGGCATAGTCGCCGTACATCACGCTGACCGACCAGCGGTCGAAATTGGCGCGGCCTTCGGCCTCGAAGCGCTGAACGCTTAGCGTTGCCTCGTCGAGGCGCGTGCGGACGCTGAACGTATAGGTCTTGTTGGGTGAATATTCGGCGCTGGCGACATAGTCGGACCGCGCGGTCGCGAGGCCGGAATCGACAGCGGTATTGGTCACATCCTGGACCGCGAAGGAATTGAGACCGAACAGTTGATAGGACTGCCCGAACATGACCTTGACGGCGCCGCCCTGATCGAATTGCGTGGTCGCCTGCACGCCGACATTGGCTCGGCTGCCGCCTTCAACACGGTCATAGCCCGAGAACTTGTCGACGCTGAACAGATTGCTGGTGTCGAAGGTCATGCTCTGGGCGTCTTCGTTGGGAAGCTTGCCGGCGTCGGGCTCGTTGGGGCGAATGATGACCTGTGCGATCGGTTCGATCGTCGTGGTGCCCCAGGGCTGAACGTTGATGAAGGGATAGCGATATTCTAGTCCGACCGTCGGCATCACACGCAGGGCTTGGGTGTCACCGGTGGGGAGGAAGTTCGAAGTGCCGGGCTGATTTGCGACCGAGGCGTCGATCGCATCGGCGCGAAGGCTTGCAAACGGTGTCCAGATTTCGCCCGCGGAATCGGTGTATGACCGCCGCCAATCCACCTCACCCGTTAGTCGCGTGTAGGTGCCGGGCATGCCCCGAAGCAGGCAGTTCGCAGGGATTATGGTTTTGGCCGGATCGGCTGAGGTCGGCAGGCATGAGCCGTTGGCGTCGGCCGCCGCCGTGATCGGATCGAAAACCGCGGTATCGCGGGTCAGGCTGGTGAAGTTGCCCTTGTAACTGAACTCACCACCGAACACCGAGTGGTTGATGACGTTCGAATAGTCGATCACCGGTGCCACGACGGGCACCTGGGACTGATTACCCGAAAGACTGAGATAGTAGATCGCGCGCGCGTCGAAATAACTTCGATTGCCGACACCGGTCAGATAGAGCTGGGAAACGGCTTCGGTCGGCAGGCTCAGAAACGAAGCCATCTGGTCTTTGTAGACGGCCAGCCTGTAGTCCGACAGCAACATATAGTCGGTGAGCAAGACGCCGTCCCACCCCCAAACCCATTTATCGTTCAGCGCAAACTGGCCCTTTGTTTCGATGCCGCCGCGGAAGGTGCGGTCGCCAGGCCGGCCGGCGAAGGCTCCGGGATCCTGCTGGTCGATGCCATAGGCGCGGATTTGGTACGCTCCATCTATCGTGCGCTGGCGGAATTCCCCCTGGAACAACACACCCTGCTTGGTTGTGAAACGCGGATTGATGGTCGCGTCATAATCGGGAGCGATCGCCCAATAGAACGGCACCTCGATGCCGAACCCATAAGCCGAGGTTTCGGTATAGACCGGCATCAAAAACCCGGTCTTGCGCTTTACGGTCGGATCGGGCGTCGAAAAATATGGTAGATATGCCATCGGAACGCCGAAGAACTCCAGCTGCGCGTTCTCGAAGTACAGCATCTTGTCGGTCTGGTCGTGAATGATGCGCGCGGCCTTGACCTGCCACAATGGCGGCTTCTTCGGATCGTCCCTGCAGGGCGCGCATGCGGTGTAAATGCCGTTCTCAAACACCTCGTAGGTACCGCTCGAGCGGTCGGCACGGGTCGCAGCCATTCGAGTGTGGTCGGCAGTGTCGACGCGTAGCGAGTTGACGAAACCGTCGCGGTAGTCGTCGCTCAAATCCATAATATTCGCGTAGGTGATCTTGCCATCCGCATCGGTCATGCGGACGTTGCCTTCGGCATGGAGCCGTTTGGTCTTCTGGTCGTAGATAACCTTGTCAGCCTCAAGGTTGGTTCCGTTGTAAAACAACTGCACGTTGCCAACCGCCGACACCCGCGAGTTGTTGTAATCGTAATCCACCTCGGTTGCCTGGACGAGCATCTGCCCGTCGTGGACCGCAGGAGCCCGCTTCGGCTTGGGGGGCATTGGATTGAAAGTGAAGGTTTGCGAAGAAGCCGGAATTATCGTCGCGACACCAAATGCGCCGGCGAAGACGAGCCCGAAAACCATTGCGAAAACGCGTCCGCGGGCGGCGGCCAAGCGGATCCTGTAGCGGCGCACGAGGGTGCCCCGCCCCAACGCAGGCGACAAATTCTTGCGGGCGGCGACAACGGCCACTACCCGTCCTCCTGATACAGCAGGGCCAAAAAGCCGGTGAGGCCGCCCACGCACACGGGCAGCCAGGCCGAAGCGATCGGATGCATCAATTCAGCCTTGCTCAAATCATCGGTTACTTTCGACAGAACATAGAGCAGAAAGCCCGCTCCCACACCACTCAAAACCATTTTTTGGACCCCGCCGAAGCGGAAGAACCGCAGGCTGACGGACGCTGCGAGCAACACCATCGCCGCGAGCAAAAACGGCTGTGCGATCAGCTTGTGGTACTGCAACCGGTACCCGGCGGTCGCAAATCCGGAGCTTTCCGAGGAGCGGATATAACTCGGGAGTTGCCAAAAAGACACAGTCTCCGGCGTGGAGAAACTGTTGCGAACCTGGGCCGGCGTCAGGGTGGTCGGGAGGATAAAACTGTCCTGATCGACGGGAGGCGCGTCGAGGGAGTACCGGCGAACGGATTTGAACACCCAGCGCCCTTTCGCGAGTATCCCCTCCCGCGCTTCGATTCGTTCCCTGAACTGGTAGCTGGTATCGAACCGGAACAACGTCAGCCCGGTCAGCCGCACCCCCTGCCGCTCGCTTCGGGCCGCGTTGATGATGACCTGGCCATCGCTGTTCACCTGATTGATCCAGAAGCCGGTCGCGTCCCGCAACCCGCCGCCGGGAGCGGAGCCGAACAACTCATCCTCCATGTGCTTGGCCTGCTCGCGCAGGTCGGCGGACATCGGGTTGTAGACGGTCGTGGCGAGGACGCCGAGCACGAGCGCGCTCGCCAGCGCCGGCGCGATGAACTGCCACGCTGAAACCCCGGCGGCCCGCGCGACCACGAGCTCCAAACTCCGCGAAAGCGCCAGATAGCAGATCATCGCTCCGATCAGGATGCAAAACGGCGTCAGCTTCTCGAGCAATTGCGGCACGCGAAACAGCGACGTCTCCGCGACCGTGATCGGGGACACCGTGGCAAGCCCCGACGTTTTCCGCACCATCTCGATGTAATCGACCAGCACGAGCAGGACGAAGATGCTGATGAACACGCCCAGCGCCGCCACCACAAAGCGGCGGGCAAAATATCGTCCAAGCGTATTGGTCATCATGTTCATGCTGCGGCCGGCCGCCCGAAAAGCCGCAGGAGACGTGCGTTCGATTTGTTGATCGCTTCCATCAGCCCGGCTGGCGGTTCCACAACAATGCTTCGGATGATGATCCAAAGACTCACGGCGATTGCCGCCGCCAGCAGCAGATATTGAACCAGAGCAGCCAGCGGCGAATTTACCGTCATCACGGAACAGACGAATCCCGCCATGCGCACCGTGAACATCGCCAGGATGGAGCTGCCAATTGAAAAGTTGCGGCTTTGACGCGTGGTGCGCGGCGCGCCGAGAAACGCAAAGGTCAGGATTGCGAATGCAAAGGTATAGATCGGCGCCAGGAAACGGTCATGCAATTCGGCGCGAAACTGTCCGGACGATTGCCGGTAAACCGGATCGGTCGGCACCGGCCAAAGCAACTCCCATAAATAGCGCTCGCGAATCCCGAGCGTGACGTCACGGCTCTGATTGGAGAACTTCGACATGTCGAACGCATAGCGAACGAACGCCACCAGGGCGGGATCGCGCTTGCCGACTTCGAAGCGTTCGAGGTTTCCGTCTTCCATGATCAGGAACGACCCGCCATCGTTTTTCATCACCGTCCCATGATCGGCGATGATGCTGACGCGTTCCTTTGGATCGCGGCGGTCGTCGACAAAGATGCCGACAAGCACGCCGCCGGGCTGCCGCTCCCGAACGCGGATCGTCAGGTTCTGGTCGAGCTGAGTGAAGCGGCCGGCTTGAAGGATGTTGGCCATCACGTCTGCGGTGATCTCGGCGTCCCATCTTTTGAGGCGGCGCATGCCTTCGGGCGCGAGATAGGCCGCGATAAAGGCGACCATCAACGCCACCACGCAGGTGGCATAGAAAAACGGAAGAAACAGCCGGATCGGCGACAGGCCGGCCGCATTCATTACGATGATTTCAGAGTTGGTTGCGAGCTTGTTGAGGTTATGAGAGATCGCGATCATCAGCGCGACCGGCGCGATGATCAGCATCAGCGACGGAATAACCATGCTGGTGAAGCCGAGAAAGGTAAGGATCGTTTGACCCTGGCTCGTCATCAGGTCGATGCCGCGCAACGCCTGCGTAATCCAGATCACCCCGGTCAGGCTGATCAGAACCACCACAAACGACGCAAGCGTCGTGCGGAAGATATATTTGTCGATCGACCCCATCGTTACCGCACGATTCCCGCCCTCGCGAACCGGACCCGCTGCGTGCGACCAAATCCCGAAGCCGGGATCCCCCTGGTCGTGCCGCGATTGTCCAGTCGCTCCACCCTCTCACTACCATCCCTTTGATCCGTCAACAAAATGGCTGCGACATGGCACTCTTCAGATATGGTTAATAATTCCGTGGCTGTGGCCTTCCGACCACGGGAACGCTGGCAGCGCCGCCGCTGACAGGTCATAGTGCCCTGAACCAATCTCTTGACGGACGCAAAGCGGGCCGAAGAGAACATCGCAACACCGCCCGGCGGGTTCCCGACCCAGCGAAAGCCCTGATTTTGGAGGATTTACCATGCCCGACGCCGTCAAGGTCGGCTTTGTCCCGTTTTCCAGCGCTCCGCGCGGTATTTTGGTAGTATTTTGCGATGATGCGCTGAAATTCGGTGCGGCTACTGGCAAAACGCTGGGGGTGACGGCCAATATCGTCACGCGCGCCGCTGAAACCAACCGGTTCAAGGGAAAAAACGGCTCCACGCTGGATATCCTGGCGCCGCAGGGCCTCAAGGTCTCACGCTTGATCGTGGTCGGTGCCGGCAAGCTTTCGGCCCTCAAGGACAATGATTTTCTCAAGTTTGGCGGCGTGGTCGCCGGCAAGTTGCGTTCCGGTAATAACGCGATGACGATCATCGCCGAACTATCGACCGGAGCAATGAAGCCCGATCAGGCGGCCGCGGTTGCATCGGGCATCCGGCTGCGTGCCTATCGATTCGACCGCTACAAGACCAAAAAGAAGGACGGCGAGGACGCGGCGTTGCACGCCGATGTTTCGCTGGCCGTCGGCGACGTCGCCGCAGTGCGGAAGGCCTTCGCTCCCGGCGCTCACATCGTCGATGGCGTCATCATGGCGCGCGATCTCGTCAACGAGCCGCCCAACGTGCTGTTTCCGGTGGAATTCGCCCGCCGCGCCAACCAGCTGCGCAAGCTCGGCGTCGAGGTCGAGATTCTCGACGTTAAAGCGATGACGAAACTGGGCATGGGCGCGTTGCTGGGCGTCGCCCAAGGCTCGACGCAGCCCGGCAGGACCGTGATCATGCGCTGGAATGGCGCCAAGCGTGGCGATCAGCCCGTCGCCTTTGTCGGCAAGGGCGTTTGTTTCGATACCGGCGGCATTTCCATCAAGCCCGCTGCCAGCATGGAGGACATGAAAGGGGATATGGGTGGTGCCGCTTGCGTGGTCGGACTGATGCATGCGCTGGCCGCGCGAAAGGCAAAGGTCAATGCGGTCGGCGCCATCGGCCTCGTCGAGAACATGCCAGACGGCAACGCGCAACGCCCCGGCGATATCGTAACCTCGATGTCCGGCCAGACCATCGAGATCATCAACACCGACGCCGAAGGGCGGCTGGTGCTGGCCGACGTGCTCTGGTACGTGGCCAGGAAGTTCAAGCCGAAATTCATGGTCGATCTGGCAACGCTCACGGGCGCCATCATGGTAGCGCTCGGCACCGAATACGCCGGATTGTTCTCCAACAACGATGAATTGGCAGGACGGCTGACCGAGGCCGGGCTTGCGACGGGAGAGCGCGTCTGGCGCATGCCGCTCGGCCCGGAATACGACAAGCAGATCGACTCGCAATTCGCCGACATGAAAAACACCGGTACCCGCAACGGCGGTTCGATCACCGCCGCGCAATTCCTGCAGCGCTTCGTCGACGACACGCCGTGGGCGCATCTCGATATCGCGGGCACCGCAATGGGCGCCCCGAAAACCGAAATCAACCATAGCTGGGGTTCGGGGTACGGCGTTCGCCTTTTGGAGCGGCTGGTTGCGGAGTATTACGAAGCCGGGAAATAGGTGAGAACCGGGATGACGGAAGTTCTGTTCTACCATTTGCAGGACATGTCGCTCGAAAACGTCTTGCCGCCCCTGCTCGAAAAATCGCTGGAACGGGGCTGGCGGGTTGTCGTGCAGTCGACGTCGGAAGAGCGCGCCGAAGCGCTCGACGCTCATCTGTGGACCTACCGCGACAATTCATTTTTGCCGCACGCCAGCTGGCGCGCCGGCGATGCGCAGGATCATCCGATCGTGCTGGCGGTGACAGAGGGCAATCCGAACAGGGCCAATGTCAGGTTTTTGATCGACAACGCCGCCTTGCCGGCCGATACCGGCACCTATGATCGAATGGTTCTGGTTTTTAACGGCGAAGACGCCGAGGCGCTTGCCGCCGCCCGCGGCGCCTGGACCGATTGCAGGGCGCGGGGGTTCGAGGTCACCTACTGGCAGGCCGACGAGCGGGGCCGGTGGCAGCGGCGGGAATAGCGATACCGGGCAATTGATGATAATCTGCGGTTTCGGCCCCGGAGCTTGCGCATAGCCACGGTCGTGCCGCAAAGTGATGTTGGGACAACCGCTTGGAGCGGACGGGAATTTAGTTCATCGTGCGAGACAAATACGGTCATCGAAAACGGCTGTTGGCGTTACTTCTGCTCGCCCCCCTGATGGAGGGCTGCGGAGGCGGCGTATCCGATATATTTCAGTCCGATCTGTTGTCGAAAGATGCGGAATGGTTTTCGCGTCCGGGCAGGCTGTTCATCAGGAGGGTTTCGATCGAAACGCCGCCGCTCACTCCCAGCAGCCCGATTACCGCAGACGACCTGGTCAACGCCGACGGGATTTGTTCGGGAATGGCGCCTGCGGAGGCCAACGCCCTGACCGAGGGAGCGGCGGGCGCACCACCAGCGCCCTCGACGACGGGAACGGTGGCGCTCGGTCATACCGAATGCGACGTCGTGCGCGGCATTGGTGCACCTGACAGCGTCAATCTCTCGAACAACGAGCGTGGCGATCGGGTGATGGTGATCAATTATTCGCGCGGGCAACGCGCCGGGATCTATACCTTCACCTCTGGACGCCTGTCATCGATCGAGCGTGGGCCCGAGCCGGTGGCGCCGCCAAAGACGGTGAAATCCAAGGCAAAGAAGAAGCCGGCGGCGACCTGATCTTTTCTCCGCGCGATCTCGATCGGGTGGCCTCAGCCCGTCGCTTCGTCATATTGCGAACTTGCCGCCAGCCATTCTTCCTCGGCCCGCATCAGCGCGGATGCCGCGCCGGCACGCGCCTTGCTGAGCTGGGCCGCCTGTTTCGGATCGCGCGTGAACAGGTCCGGCAGCGCCAATGCGGTATCGATCTTGGAAATGATGCCGTTGATGCGCGCGATTTCCGCTTCGGCTTCGGAAATTTTCTGCTTCAGCGGTATCCGCTTTTCAGTCCTGTTGCGCTGGGGCTTTTCGCGGCCGCTGCTGCGTTCATTGTCGTTGCGCTCGCGCGAATTGGTGCGCATGCCGCGCGCCGACAGCACCATGCGGCGATAATCGTCGAGGTCGCCGTCATAGGTCGTGACGGCACGATCGGCCACCACCCATAATTGATCGGCGCAGGCTTCGATCAGATAGCGGTCGTGGGAGACCATGATAACAGCGCCGGGAAAGTCGTTGATCGCCTCGGCAAGCGCGGCACGGCTGTCGATGTCGAGATGGTTGGTCGGCTCGTCGAGGATGATCATGTTGGGGCCGAAGAAGGTCGCGAGCCCCAGCAGCAGCCGTGCTTTTTCGCCGCCTGACAAACTCTTCACCAGGGTGTCGCCGGCCTTGCCCGAGAAACCGATCGCGCCGGTGCGCCCACGCACCTTTGTTTCAGGGGCGTCCGGCATCAGCTTGCGGACGTGATCGTAAGCCGAGCCGTCGAGATTGAGCTCGTCGACCTGGTGCTGCGCGAAATATCCGACCGAGAGTTTTTCCGCGCGCGTGACGCGGCCGGAGAACGGCGGCAATTTGTTGGCGAGCAGCTTGACCAAAGTGGACTTGCCGTTGCCATTGGCGCCGAGCAGGGCGATGCGGTCGTCGGTATCGATACGCAAGGTGACGCGATTGAGCACAGGCTGTTTCGGATCGTAGCCGACCGAGACGTCGTCGACCGCGATGATCGGCGGCGACAATGTCCTCTCGGGTATGGGGAATGAAATCTCGCGCACGTCCTGTGTCACCAGCGCGGTGACCGGCTTCATCCGTTCCAGCATCTTGACGCGCGACTGGGCCTGACGGGCTTTCGAGGCCTTGGCCTTGAAGCGATCGACAAAGGCCTGCAGCCGCTTGCGCTCGTCGGCCTGCCGCTTGGCGTGCTTGGCGTCCAGCATTTCTCGGGTAGCGCGCTGTTCCTCGAATGACGAATATGTTCCTTTGTAGAGCGTCAGCTTGCCGCGATCGAGATGCAGAATCTGATCGACCGAGGTGTCGAGCAGGTCGCGGTCGTGGCTGATGACGATCACGGTGCGGGGATAATTCGCCAGGTGATCTTCAAGCCACAGCGTACCCTCGAGATCGAGATAGTTGGTGGGCTCGTCCAGCAACAGAAGATCGGGGGCGGCGAACAATGTCGCGGCGAGAGCGACGCGCATCCGCCAGCCGCCGGAAAATTCCGAACAGGAGCGAGCTTGATCGGCGGTAGAAAATCCCAAGCCTGAAAGGATCGCGGCGGCGCGGGCAGGGGCGGAATGCGCGTCGATGTCCACCAGCCGGGTTTGAATGTCGGCAATTCGAACGGGATCGTGCGCCGTCTCGGCTTCGTGCAACAATGCCTGGCGCTCAAGATCGGCTTTCAGCACCACGGCGATGAGGCTTTCCGGACCGTCAGGCGCTTCCTGCGCGAGACTGCCGAGGCGCCAGCGTGGCGGAATGCCGATAGTGCCGGCCTCAAGCGGCAATTCGCCGCGGATCGCGCTAAACAGCGTCGATTTGCCGACACCGTTGCGGCCGACGAAGCCGACCCGCGCCCCGGGGACGATTTGTACCGAGCTATTGTCGATCAGGAGCCGTCCGGCAATCCGGACTGAAATGTCGGTGATTGAAAGCATGCGGGCTTTTCACCGGAGCCGTCCAAAAACGCAACCGGTTTGTGAGCTGACATCGCTCCGGTCGTTCCTGCATGCCAAAAATATACGCAGCTAGTGCGAGGACCTCAGGCGGCCGTCGCCATCGCGTTTCTGCAATTCATCCATCAGATGCTGCAAATGGGACGACAGACGAGAGGAGTCGGGGCGAAGACTCTGCTGCAGCCGCTCGCCCACGGCGTCGCAGATCGATCGGCTGGTTTTGTGATCGATTGATTCGCTGGTTTCGGTGATTCGGCTATTCATGGCACGAGTTCCGCTTCCTGGCGTTCAATGAGGTGACGCCAAACCAAGTCGTCGGGGACGAAATGGTTTCCCCTCGCGGGCCAATTGCATCGCTTTCTTGTAAATATTGAATGAAAGCCCGGCGGTTCCACCGTCCGGAATCGCATAAAAAGCCCCGGCCGCTGCCGGCCGGGGCTGCAACGAAGGACGGAAGATCAATAGCAGCGATTAATTACGCGCCAGCGAGGTCCCCACGGCGTCGGGACCAGTCGCCGCACATAGCAGCCGCCGTAACCATATCCGTAATAGGCCGGGCCGCCGACATAGAAGCGGGGACCACCCCATCCCCAGCCGCCGCCATGCCAGCCACCATGCCAACCGTGACCGCCAAAGGCGGAGGCGGAAGTCGGTGCCAGCGCGGCGACACCCAGCGAAGCCGCGGCAACTGCAACAAGCGAGAGTTTGCGTAACATGGTCATCTCCTCAGGTTCGGCGCTGTCGGCGCCATCGGTGAAAATGCCGTCTCGTAACGCTTCTTTTCGGGCGTTCGATCAATCGAAGCCTAAGCAAGAGAACCTGAACGAAACCGGGACGTTCGTTTCAGACAGGGTTCACCTTCGTGAAATTGTTGTAATTTCAGGCTGCGGTTGGCCGCGCAGGCGAGCCGGCGCATTTCGCCTGATCGCTTGCCGTTCGCGGGCAGCGTCGATATAAGCGCGGCAACTCCCCTCAGCGCTTTTTCAAGGACGAAATCATGGCGATTGAACGCACCTTTTCGATCATCAAGCCCGACGCGACCGAGCGTAATCTGACCGGCGCGGTCAACGCGCTGATCGAGAAGGCCGGACTTCGGATCGTTGCCCAGAAGCGCATTCACATGACGCGCAAACAGGCCGAGACCTTCTACGCCGTCCATAAGGCACGGCCGTTTTTCGGCGAGCTGGTGGATTTCATGATTTCGGCGCCGGTCGTGGTTCAGGTCCTCGAGGGTGAAAACGCCGTCCTCAGGTATCGCGACGTCATGGGCGCCACCGATCCATCGAAGGCGGCCGAGGGCACGATCCGCAAGCTGCATGCAAGGTCGATCGGCGAAAATTCGGTGCATGGCTCCGACGCCGCCGAGACCGCCGCGCTCGAGATCGCCCAGTTTTTCTCAGGCAACGAAATCGTGGGTTGATCGACCGACGTTGCCGCGCAAGTCGGCCGGCAATAGCTGCGCGGGCGCGCGGCGCCAAAGGGGTAGGCTGTGAATTTTCTAACGCAGGTCTTTGATCCCGCAAATATCGCCGCCCTTTTCTCGCAGCTTAAAACCGACATTCATACTCCGGCGTTCTGGCTCGCGGTCGGCAAGATCATCTGGATCAACGTCCTGTTATCGGGCGACAACGCGCTGGTGATCGCGATGGCGTGCCGCGGCCTGCGGCCCCGTCAACGCCTGTGGGGCATGTTGATCGGCTCCGGCATCGCGGTGATCCTGTTGATCGCATTCACCGGGGTCGTCGCGACCTTGATGGTGCTGCCTTATCTGAAACTGGTGGGTGGATTGGCGCTTCTGGTGATCGCCGCCAGGCTTCTGGTGCCGGAAGATCAAGGCGATGACGTTACCGCGGGCACCAGTCTTTGGCACGCCGTGCGGATTGTCGTGATCGCCGATATCGTCATGAGTCTGGACAACGTTATTGCGGTCGCGGCTGCCGCGAACGGTCAGCTTTCGCTGTTGATCCTGGGCCTTGCCATCAGCATTCCGATGATTGTCGCAGGTGCGGCACTGATCATGATGGTGCTCGACCGGTTTCCAATTCTGGTGTGGCTGGGCGCGATATTGCTGGGCTGGATCGCGGGCGACGTGATCGCGACCGATCCGGCGGTTCAGCCCATCCTGCATCGGTTGCTCGACGGCCAGATCGCGCTCAATCTCGAGGCGACGTCGGCGGTTTTCGGGGTGTCGCCGCATGTCAGCCTCGACGGCGATCTCGTCGAGACCATTTGCTCGGTGCTTGGCGCAATTACCGTATTGGTGACGGGTTCAATCTGGCGAACGCGCAAACTCGAACACGCCGGACATTCCGCGCCTGCTACGGCAGGCGCAACCGTTCAGCAGATCGACCGCCGGTAGCGCAAAATGGCGCTAAGGCTCCACTAGCGCCGCACGATTGATCCGGAGCGCCCGACCAGCCTTGCCAGTTGCTTGAAACGGCTGCCGACGCGATCGGCAACGAGATCGACCATCCTGTGCTCGAACACCAGCATCAGCTTGCGGCCCTGGCTCCGGAAATGGGTTGCCGGCAGCACGCCCGGCCGCGCCGCCGAGATCAGGTGAGCGACGCGAAATGCCGCGCCGAGCACGCGCGCTCGCTCGTTCATCGCCGGCGAAACCAGTTCCCGGATCAGTGCCGGCGGTTCGTTTTCTTCGCTCAAGCCCGCATAGCGGTAGAACACCGACAGCGCGACAAAGGCCTTGCCCTGATGGCTGATCGAGCCGAAATTTCCATTGGTGATGAGATTAAGCGTCTGCTCGCCGCGATAGTCCGGATGCACCCGCCATCCGATATCCGACAGCAGGCAAGCGGCATGGCGCAGCCGGCGCTCCTCCTCGGTTTCGCGCAGCTTGACGATCCTGACAAAACGGTCGGTCCATCCGATCAGTTCTTCGGCGTGGCGCGAGGATCGCGATAATAATTCGTTGAGGGCCTGTGCGGCGCAGATCAACCCGTCCTTGGCGCGCTCGGCTTGCGGCAGCATTTCATAGAGCAGGCCCTCGCGAACCCCGAAGGTCGAGAACACGATGGTCTTCGGCTTTGCGACGCGAATGATGTATTCGAGGACCAGCGCCGCATAGGTCAAGAGCGGCCGTCGTGCGTCGGCGACGACTTCGATATTGGCCAGCATATTTGCCGACGCCAGACGGCGCAGGCGCCGGACGAAATCGAGCGCGTCCGGTGCCGGTATCGAATAGTCGTGCATTACTCGCAGCGGATAACCGCTCTGGATGATGTGGATACGTGCCAGCGATCGCCAGGTGCCTCCGACCGCATAAAAGGTTCGGCCGCGGCCCGCCCTGAGCAGTGCGGTTCCGGACAAATCGGTCCTGACGATGCGTTCGGCGCGTTTCAGCGATTTATGCGACGCATCTTGCAGCGCCAGACTTCCGAGCGGGAGTGTTACGCCGCGGCGAACGCGGTTGCCGCGCACGTCGATCAGTTCCAGCGAACCGCCGCCGAGATCGCCGACGATGCCGTCCGGGTTGTGGATGCCGGAAACAACCCCCAGCGCGGACAATTTCGCTTCGCGCGGACCCGACAGGATTTCGATATTGACGCCGCAGATGCGTTCCGCCTTGGCGATGAAATCGGGGCCGTTGGTGGCGTCGCGGCACGCCGCGGTGGCGACTGCATAGACGCGGCCGACTTTCATTACCCGGCACAAGGCACGAAACCGCCGCAGCGACGTCAGGGCCTTGGCGACGGCATCCGGCGCCAGCAGGCCCGTGCTTTGCACCTCTCGCCCGAGACCGCAGAGGGTCTTCTCGTTGAAGATAGAGACGAGACTGCGCGTCATCGATTCATAAACGACGAGACGCACCGAATTCGAGCCGATGTCGATGACCGCGACGCTGGATGCGCGTTTGCGCGGCCGCTTCACCGTTTATGCCCCTTATGAAGATTGCTGACGTTCGTTACGGCGCGTGAGACGGCGCGGCGAAGATTCCTTAAGCGACTTTCCACGGCCAGACAGACTCGGATTCGTCATGAAATAATTATGCAGGTTGAAAGGTTCTTCGCCTTTTGCGGCCTTCATACGCGTTGACGATCCATCCGGCAACAACCGCCAGCTTTGCTCGGTATCCTTCAGGTTGGCGACCATGATCTGCTCGAGAACCTGCTGATGTACCGTGGGATTTTGCAGCGGACACAGGACTTCGACACGCCGGTCGAGGTTGCGCGGCATCATGTCGGCGGACGAGATATACACAGCCGCTTTTGCGCCGGGGAGGCCTTGTCCCATCCCGAAGCAATAGATCCGGCCATGCTCGAGGAAACGGCCGATGACCGACTTGACGCGAATGTTCTCCGAAAGTCCGGTTATGCCCGGCCGCAGGCAGCAAATTCCGCGCACCACGAGTTCGATCGAGACCCCGGCTTGCGACGCCTCATAGAGGGCGTCGATGATATCGGGGTCGACCAGCGAGTTCATCTTCATCCAGATCGCGCCCGGCTTGCCGTGACGGGCATGGCTGGTCTCGCCATGAATATGTTCGAGGATACGCTTGCGCAATGTCAGCGGCGACACCGCCATCTTCTCGATGTCGCTCGGCTCGGCATAGCCGGTGATGTAGTTGAAGACGCGCGCGGCGTCGCGTCCAATGATGGGATCGGACGTGAAGTAGGAAAGATCCGTATAGATTCGCGCAGTCACCGGATGATAGTTGCCGGTACCGGTGTGGACGTAGGTCGTCAGGCTGCCGCCCTCGCGACGCACGATCAGCGACAGCTTGGCGTGGGTTTTGAGCTCGATAAATCCGTACACCACCTGCACGCCGGCGCGTTCGAGGTCGCGGGCCCAGCGGATGTTGGCTTCCTCGTCGAACCGGGCCTTGAGTTCGACCAGCGCGGTCACCGATTTTCCGGCTTCCGCGGCTTCCGCGAGCGCCCGCACGATGGGGGAGTTGTTCGAGGTGCGATAGAGCGTCTGCTTGATGGCGACGACATCGGGGTCGCGGGCGGCCTGTTGCAGGAACTGCACCACGACGTCGAACGATTCATAGGGGTGATGGACGATCAGGTCCTTCTGCCGGATCGCGGCAAAGATATCGCCGCCATGATCGCGCACGCGTTCGGGATGACGCGGCACATAGGGCACGAATTCGAGGTCGGGCCGGTCGAGCCGGGTCAGTTGCGACAGCTCGTTCATCGCCAGCACGCCGTCGACCAGCAGAACCTCGTCGTCGGCGGTGGATAAAGCGCGCTGGACGAAAGCGCGCAGTTCTTCCGGCATCTTGGCTTCGATTTCGAGCCGGATCACCGATCCTCGCCGCCGCCGTTTCAGCGCGGTCTCGAACAGGCGAACCAGGTCTTCCGCCTCTTCCTCGATTTCGAGTTCGGAATCCCTGATGATGCGGAAAGCGCCCTGACCCTTGACGACGTAACCGGGAAACAGCCGCCCGATGAACAGGCCGGTGGCTTGCTCCAGCGTAATCAGCCGCACCGCGCCGTCCTTGCTTGCGGGCATGCGGATGAAGCGATCGATCTTGCCGGGCATGCGGATGAGCGCATTCATCGGCTTGCCGTCGGAAACCCGTGCCAGGTGCAGCGCCACGGTAAATCCGAGGCTCGGGATAAACGGAAACGGATGCGCCGGGTCGATCGCCAGCGGCGTCAGCAACGGGAAAATATTGTGGAGGAAGTGATCCTCGATCCAGGTCCGCTCGGCCTTGGTGACGTCGCGGCCATCGACCAGAACGATGCCGACTTCGGCCAGGGTGCCGCGCAGGTCGCCCCAGATGGCCTGCTGGTCGTTGGCGAGCTTTGAAACCGTCTCGTTGATCAGGACGAGCTGTTCCGAAGGGGTCAACCCGTCGGGACTGCGCTCGGTGATGCCCTCGCGCACCTGGGCCTTGATGCCGGCGACGCGGACCATGAAGAACTCATCAAGGTTATTGGCGGAAATCGACAGAAATCGCACCCGTTCAAGTGCGGGATGGCTGGGATTGACCGATTCCTCCAGCACCCGGCGATTGAAATGCAGCCAGGATAGTTCGCGGTTGATGAAGCGTTCCGGGCTGGCACCCATCGCTGGACGGGTCTCGGAATCCGGTTCTTTTTCTTTAATTACAACGACTTGTGCGGATTCCATGAAGCTCTAGTCCATCCCCAAGCAGGCGGTAACGCGATCGCGGGCGATACCGGGCAAAGCTTGTGTTACGGCGATGACGTTTCAATGACATTGACGTTCCCGGCACATCCGCCGTCAAGGTGTGGATGTGCCCCGGGATCAGGTATTCCGCAGTAATTCGGCCGCCAGCGCCCGGGTCACCGGCCGGCCCAGCCGCAGCGCTTCGGCGTCCAAAAGCTCCACCGCCTGACGCGCGGCGGCATAAGACCGCTCGATCCGTGTTGTCAGATAGCTCACCACGGTCTCGTCGACGGCCAGTTGACGGTCGGCGCAAAACTTGACGATCAGCGCGCGAAACAACTGATCGTCCGGCGACAGCAGCGATACGACAGGCACCGCGCGCAGACGTGACCGCAGGTCGCGCAGCTCGATGGCAAATGCCGACGGCAGCGCGCGGGCGGTGATCAAAACGAAGGCTTCGTCCTCCCGCGCGAGATTCATCAGGTGAAACAGCGCGCGTTCATCGAAGTCGGACGATTTCAGGTCTTCGACCACCAGCGCCCCGGTCGCCAATGCACCCGGCACGGAGGTTGCGGTCAGCACATGCGCCGATGTCGATCGAGCGCCGGCTTGTTCGGCCCAGATGGCAGCAAGGTGGCTCTTGCCCGAGCCTTCCGGTCCGACCAGCAGCATGATCCGGTTCGGCCAGTCGGGCCAGCTATCGACCAGCGCCAGCCCCGCTTCATTGGCCGGCCCTTCGAGAAAATCGTCGCGGGTAAGGCTTTCTGCGTGCGGTAGCGCAAACGCAAGCTGACGGGGTTGAACGCGGCCGGCCACGCAAGTCTCCATGCCGGGATGGCCCGGCGCATGATGGTCTCTGGTTAGCCTAGCTTGCTTCGATCGTGCTCATATGGCGCACCCACTCAACGAGATAGAGGGACACGGAAACCAGGGTAAAGACGGTCACAAAACCCATCAGGATCAGGTCGTAGGGCGTCGACTTGAAGCCGAAACCGAGGGCTGCGAGCACCAATGCCGCGAACGCCACCTGGGCCACCGTATTGAGCTTCGATACCATCAACGGCTTCATCGGGATCGGCTTGCCGAACAACCATGACACAATCACGGCGGCGACGATCATGATATCGCGCGAGACCACCAGGATAACGATCCAGCGCGGCACCGCGCCCCAGATACCGAGCGCCACATAGATCGAGACCAGCAGCGCCTTGTCGGCGAGGGGGTCGAGCAGCGCGCCCAGTTCGCTCGCCATATTGAAGCGCTTGGCGAGAAAGCCGTCGACCGCGTCGCTGACGCCCGCAATGACGAAGATCGCAAAGGCGATCTCCATCTGGCTGGAGGCGATCGCCCACACAATGAACGGCACCAAAAGGATGCGGCCGAGGGTAATGATGTTCGGAATACTCACGCGGCGCTTCCCGGCTACCGGCCTGATTTCGCAAAAGATCCGGCCTTTTGCAGCCCGGACCGGTTCCTGTCTACATAGTATATGCGAGGCTTCCTTGCGAGCCATTGCACGGCAGCGGATTCCGACGTAACCAGCCGCCATCATCTGGAATTGGGCATGATCGACCGCAAGAACGGGCTCACTTACGCGGATTCGGGCGTCGATATCGACGCGGGCAACCGGCTGGTCGATCTCATCAAGCCGATGGTTCGCGCCACCGCCCGCGCCGGGGCTGACGCCGAAATCGGCGGGTTTGGCGGCTTGTTCGACCTGAAGGCGGCGGGCTTCAAGGACCCGGTCCTGGTTGCGGCCACCGATGGCGTCGGCACCAAGGTCAAGATTGCCATCGAGACCGGTCTGCATGGCGGCATCGGCATCGATCTGGTCGCGATGTCGGTCAATGATCTCGTGGTGCAGGGTGCCGAACCGCTGTTCTTTCTGGACTATTTTGCCTGCGGAAAACTCGATCCGGAAGCCGCCGCCGCCATCGTCGCAGGGATAGCCGAAGGTTGCCGTGAATCCGGCTGTGCGCTGATCGGCGGCGAAACCGCCGAGATGCCCGGCCTTTACAAGGACGGCGATTACGACCTTGCGGGCTTTGCGGTGGGGGCGGCCGAACGCGGCACGCTGTTGCCGCGTCCCGATATCGCGGCGGGCGACGCGGTGATCGGTCTGGCTTCCTCGGGCGTTCACTCCAACGGCTTTTCGCTGGTTCGCAAGATCGTGGAAACTTCCGGCCTCGGCTTTGAAGCACCGGCGCCGTTTTCGCCCGTGATGACGCTGGGTGGCGCGCTGCTGACCCCGACGCGGCTCTATGTCAGGTCCTGCCTGCGCGCGATCCGCGAGACTGGCGCGGTCAAGGGCCTTGCCCATATCACCGGCGGCGGTTTCACCGATAATATTCCGCGCGTGCTGCCGAGCCACCTCGGCGTCGGCATCGACCTTGCGCGCCTTCCGGTGTTGCCGGTGTTCAAATGGCTGGCAGAGCAGGGCGGCGTCGCCGAACTCGAACTGCTCCGCACCTTCAACTGCGGCATCGGCATGATCGCCATCGTGAAACAGGACGCGCTCGACAAGGTTACGGACATTCTGGTCGAGAGCGGCGAGGGTGTCGCCCTTCTCGGCGAGGTCATTCCCGCGGCGGGCGAACACCGCGTGGTCTACAATGGTCATCTCGATCTGGCATGGTGAATGAGGCCATGAAGCGTCGCGTCGCAATCCTGATTTCCGGCCGTGGATCGAACATGGCTGCGCTGATCGAGGCGACAAAGGCCGCGGATTTTCCGGCCGAGATCGTCGTCGTGATTTCCAACAAGGCCGATGCGGGCGGCCTTGCGAAAGCCAGGGAAAGCGGCATTCCCACCGTCACCATCGAGAGCAAGCCCTACGGGGGGGATCGCGCCGCTTTCGAGGCGGCTTTGCAATCGGTGCTGGACCGGAACAAGGTCGATCTGATCTGTCTCGGCGGCTTCATGCGGCTGTTCACGGCCGAATTCGTGCAGCACTGGTACGGCCGGATGCTCAACATTCATCCCTCGCTGCTGCCGTCGTTTCCCGGTCTCGATCCCCACGGCCAGGCGCTGCGCGCCGGCGTGAAGATTTCCGGCGCAACGGTCCATTTCGTTACCCCGGAAACCGACGCCGGCCCGATTGTGATGCAGGGCGCGGTCGCGGTCCGCGACGACGACACGCCGGATAGCCTGGCCGTGCGGATTCTTGGCGTCGAGCACCGCATCTATCCGGATGCGTTGCGGCTGGTCGCCAGCGGCCGAACCCGTCTGGAGGGTGATGTTTGCAGGACGAAGGCAACTGCCGCGGACGCGCCCTGATTTCGCCCGATGCGGGCTAAAACAAAATCCCCCGGCGAGGGCCGGGGGCGCATCATGATTGCTTGCGCGGATCGTGACGACGTTTAGGAGACCTTCAGATTTTCCGCGGAGCTCTTGCCGCGATTTTCCACAAGGTCGTATTCGACAACCTGATTTTCATTGAGGGTCGTGAGCCCGGCGCGCTCGACCGCCGAGATATGGACGAACACGTCCTTATCGCCGGCCATCGGCTTGATGAACCCATAACCCTTCGTCGGGTTGAACCACTTGACGGTGCCTTTGTGCATCGCCTGTCTCCTGGTCTAGTCATAAAAAAGACGCGGCCACGCTTCTTGCGTGCCACGCCACAAGCGGGCTTTCGGATGTCTGTTGAATTTCCTAGTCGCGAAACGCACAGTCGAACGGCCTAAATCCGATTGTACCGGATATTGCAACACGAAATTTGTACCTTAGCAAGCCTCGGGCCAACGGGTTGGGCCTGTGGCGGCGGAACAACAACGCCTGGTAATCGCCGTCCGCGGCCGGTCAGGGCTGATTGACGCTTCGCGGGAAGTCAGCGCAAATCAAACCGTTGATGGGAATTGTCGTTTTTGTCGAATTGGCGTCGTTGTCCGGGAATTGCATTCATGCGCGATCCGTCGCGGCTATCGCGAGCAGATGATACCCGGTTCGGCGCCAAGCCTTGCCTCGCGTTTTGCCTGGCGCTCGCGCTGGTCTATGCCCTGGGCGTCGTGGTCGCGCCGTCGCCTGCCCGGGCACAGCTTCCGGCGCCAATAGCAACGCCGGTGCCGTCGGAAATCAATTCCGATATCTCGGCCGGCAGCACCGTGGCAAACCTCGGCAGCAGTTTCCTGGAGCGCCTGGGAAACCAGGCCACGAACGGTCATGCGCTGCGGAATAACCCGGGTGGCGGGGGCGCCTCCGAGACCACCGATGAGCCACGTTTCCGGACCTGGGGCGAGGCGTACGGCATCTCGTCCACGACAGGCGCGCAAGGCCCGTTCGTCGGCGATCACCGTCAGACCTGGGGTGGCGTCGCCGGTTTCGGCGCGCTCCTGGCGCCCGGCGTCAATGTCGGCGTTTCGATCGACCAGAGCCATACCGGCATCGACGTTCCCCTCGCGTTTCAGTCAGCCTCGCTCGATCTGACCCAGATCGGCGTCAACGCTTCGGTGGACAAGGGACCGTGGACGTGGGCCGTCGCGCTGGTTCACGGCTTTGGAAGAATCAATTCGAGCCGGGATACCGGATTTGGAATTGCCACGGCCGGCTACGACGCCCAGATCGACGGGGCGCTGACCGAGCTCAGCTATTACTGGACCAACGACCAGAGCCGCATCGTGCCAAAGGCCGCGTTCGAATATGTCCGCGCCACGACCGGATCGTTTCAGGAGTTCGGCGGTATCGACCCCATTGCGGCGACCGGTTCGACGGCGGAGCGTGCGCGGATCTTGATCGGCGCGGAGATCGGGCATTACTGGATTTTCGATCGGAAGATTTTCGATCTGTCCGCCTATGGCAAGTTCGTCGACAATGTCGAACAGGACTTTGGTTCGACCACCGTCAGCCTCGGTCCTCAGAACATCACCGTGCAGGGTATCGGCGAAAGCCGTTATGGTGCGGATGCCGGCGCGTCCGCCTCCCTCAGCCTGAGCAATACCGCGCGGCTTTATATCAACTATGACGGCAAGTTTCGCGCCGCGATGCAGTCGCACCAGGGAACCGCCGGCGTCGAATTCAAGTGGTAGTGCTATCGATGGGCGGCGCGCGCTGTCCGATCGATCACATCAGGTGCTTGATACCCTCGAACGGGTTGGCG
This sequence comes from uncultured Alphaproteobacteria bacterium, assembly GCA_963774685.1. Taxonomy (GTDB): domain Bacteria; phylum Pseudomonadota; class Alphaproteobacteria; order Rhizobiales; family Xanthobacteraceae; genus Bradyrhizobium. The sequence goes on from CAVZFU010000002.1 coordinate 1,027,999, forward strand.
GCCACATACCCCTCCAGTCCGTAATTCTCTCTGGATTCGGCCATCAGAGGGATCAGATCGTTGGGGTGAATGAACTCGTCCCTGAAACAGGGATAGGCCTTGGGATCGAAGATCTTCTTGAGCCAGTCGATGACGATCTTGTGACGGTCGGAGTTCCGAAATTCCTTGTGATAGGTGAGCCAGAGGTCGGCATGATGGCTAAAGCCCATGTCGACCGCGACCAGCGGTATGCCCAGAGCAATGGACGCACTCGGCAGGAAACCCACGCCTGCTCCTCGTTCCACCGCATACAGAACGCCGATGCTGGAGTTCGTCTTGATTCCGACAATGCCTTCCAGCGAGGTCAACCCAAAGATGCGGGCATAGGCGGTATCGTCCACCTGCGGAGCATTTTGCTTGATGATCCTGTGGCTCTTGAGCTCGGACAGCGATGCGGGAATTCCGTAGAGCTTCCGGTACCCTTCGGACACAAAGGGATAGATGTGGAGCCGGCCCAGCCGGGAGACGATAAGTTCAGGATTGGTCGGCGGTTCGAGCTGGATGGCGATGTCGGATTCGAGACGCGAGACATCCGCTTGTTCCATCGCACAGTGCAGATCGACGGTGATCTTCCGATAGGTTTTCTGGAAGTCGATCAGCCTCGGAAGAATCCAGAAGTTGCCTGGCCCCTCCGTCACGGCAACGCGCACCGTGCCGGACGTGTCGTTCGATGATTGAGCCGCGCGCCGAAAAACGTTGAAGGCGTGACGCTCCATCTCCGCCACGTCCGAGATCATCGCGGAGCCTTCCTCGCTGAGCGTCAATCCGCTTTGATCGCGCAGAAACAGCTTGCAGCCGATCCGCTCCTCAAGCCGATCGATCCTGCGCATAAGGGTCGTGCTGGTCAGGCCGAGCACGTCGGCTGCGTTGCGGAAACTCTCTGTATCGCGTGCAAACGAGAAACGATCTCAGATCGTCCCACGATACATCCAGAACGTCGTCGTTCCGGTGCTGCGCCACTGCAGCACCCCGGTGCAATAGTTGCTGCATACCCAAAGTCCCTAACCAGTATGGTACCCACCCAAAGGCAGGAGCGACGATAGATGCGCAACCGGGTTATGGAAAGGGACTCTTTCGTTGCAAGGCACGATTTCGATTCGCTATCGACGGATACGGACGTTGAGGTGCGGTTCGCGCGGGAGTCCGAAATCTCCGTCCTGGCGGACATGGCTCTTCGCATGGTGCCGGGGGTTCAGATTACCGGACCCGGCCTTGGCAAATACTTTGCGTTCGACCCTGAATGCATCCTGACCTTCAAGCGGCACGAGAAATTGATCGGCGCGGTGGCGCTTCTTTATCTCAATGACCGCGGGCACGACGCGCTTGTTCTCGATGACATTTCGCTGGCACAACCGGAGATAGAGTTGCTTGCCAGGCGCGATGACGAGGTATCCGCTACCTACATTTGGGCGGTTGCGACAATCGGTCGTGGTATCGCCGGATACGGCAAGGTCGCGGCTCACTTGAGAACGCCGCGATACGTCAACGCCAATTGCTACGCTCAGCCATCGTCAAAGTCCGGACGCGAGTTGCTTGTTTCGACCTGCTTCAAGCCGATACCGAGCTTCCAGCCGGACCTCTGGTTTTATGAACGGCCCTGGAACCGCCTCCCTCCGAACAGGCTGGCATCAAACGTGTCAACAAGGAGTTCTGCAAATGCACGGCAGTAAATTTCCATCGCCAGCCATGCCGGCTTCACGCGCGATTTCAGTCCGCATCGCGCGCGATCCCAACGACCTCATGCTGGTGACCGCCATCCGTTCCGCGGTTTATCTTGCCGAGCAGGATTGCCCGATCGAAGAAGAATTCGACGGCAACGACCTGGTCGCGGCGCACTTCCTCGGATTTGTCGGAACTGAACCTGCGGGTTGCCTTCGGGTAAGGTTTTTTGGCGAGTTCGCCAAGGTCGAGCGCCTCGCCGTCCGCCATCAGTTCCGGCGGTCGCGCGTATCGTTCAAGCTGGTGCAGGCCAGCGTCGACTACGTCAAACGCAAGGGATTCAGGAAGATCTACGGTCAGGCGCAGGACCGGCTGGTGGATTTCTGGGCGCATTTCGGCGCCAAGCCGCTCGGCCACAACCGCAAGATCACTTTTTCGGATTTCTCCTATACCGAGATGGTGCTCGACATCGAGCCGGCCGCCGACGCCATCACGCTCGACAGCGATCCTTACGTGATCATCCGGCCGGAGGGCGACTGGGACAGGCCGGGCGTGCTCGACATCTCCGCGGGCCGCGCCGCGACCGCGCCGCTCCGGTCGCTATGATTTTCGGGTGATATGTGATGATGAATCGAAAATTGACCACTTCGCTGCATGACGACCCGCCGATCCTGGTCTGCGCGGACCTTCAGATCGAATATCTCATCGAGGGCCGCCGTCACGTCATTGCGGATGCCGAAGCGATCACGTCGCGTTGTCTCGAATTGCTGACGCTTTGGCGCGATAACCTCTGGCCGGTCATGCATCTGAAACGGATCGCCCAGGCTGCGTGGTTCAATCCGGCGTCGAACCTGACGGACTGGATCGCGGAGCTCAGGCCACGGCCGGCCGAACTCGCTTTCGAGCATCCGCTGCCTTCGGCCTACAGTTCCACGCGGTTCGCCGAATACATGTCCAACATGAGAAATATTCGCTGCGTATTGTCGGGCTTTTCCCTCGATGAAACCATTCTGTCGACCGTCGTCGAGGGTTTTCACCGCAGCCACCGCTATCAGATCGTCAGTGACGCGGTGGCCTGCAGATGTCCGGCCGCCGGCGACGCGGCTTCATACAAGGCAGCCGTGATCAAGGTCATCGGCAATTATGCCGGCATACAGGAGAGTTCCGACCTCATCGGAGCAGGCGGCAAAATCGCGGTATGAATTAAAGATGGAAACCATCGCCTGGAACCAGCCGTTAGCGTCCAAGCCGTTCGGCCAACTCAATGAGCACACGCCGATCGGAAGGGTCGCTGATTTTTTCGAATGCAGAGATGAGCCGCAAACCCTCGGCGACGGTGAGATCGATCTGATTGTCCAGAAGCAGCTTGCGCAAGATATCTCTGGGGGGATCGTCCTTGTCCAAGATAATGCTCCAGAGGCGAGTGACAAACGGTGACCCGCGAAGAAGATCTCAACGAACTGGCGGCTACCCTCTCAGCAGCGATCGAAAAGGTTCGCGAGCTAAAGCTGCCTACGAGCGCTTATATTCTATCCATGGCCCTGGTGGAAGTAACGGAAGCGGCGAAGGCAGCCGCGGACGGCAGCGAGGATGACGACACGCCCCGATAGTGCGGGCTCTGGGATGAGCTACGCAGCGACGAGATTTTAGTTTCGGTCGACGCGGATAACCCGGCCTTTTTCGATGGCAAGCGCCAGCCGGCCGTGTTTCAGCGCCAGCGCCGCTTCGCCGAACAATTCGCGGCGCCAGCCATGCAACGCGGGTACGTCCGCATCGTCGCTGGCTGCGATCTGTTCCAGATCGTCCACGGTTGCGATCACCTTGCTGGCGACGGCGTGGCGTTCCGAGGTCATCCGCAGCAAGACTTTCAAAAGCTCGACGATCGCCGCACCGTTGGAATTGCCGCGCGGCTTTTCGATTTTCGGTAGCGTGGAGGGGTCGCGCGCGAGGCCGCGTTGCACCGCAGCCACGATATCGGCGCCCCATTTCGACCGGTCAAAGCCCTTCGGCAGTGAGCGCAAATTAGCCAGCCGCTCCAGGCTGGTCGGCGCGTGGGTGGCGATGTCGCCGACCGCATCATCCTTGAGTACGCGGCTGCGCGGGACGTCGCGGCTCTGCGCCTCCTGTTCGCGCCATGCCGCGACTTCCATCAGTACCGCGAGCTCCTTCGGCTTGCGTATCCGCGTCTTCAGCCGCTCCCAGGCGCGCTCGGGATGAAAATCGTAGGTCTTGGGCGAGGTCAGGACTTCCATTTCCTCGCTCACCCAGTCGCTGCGGCGGCGTTTTTTCAGGTCGGCGTCCAGTGCGGTGAACACGTCGCGCAAATGGGTGACGTCGGAGACCGCGTAATGCATCTGGTCTTCGGTCAGCGGCCGGCGCGACCAGTCGGTGAAGCGATGGGTCTTGTCCGGCCGATGGCCTGTAATGCGCTCGACCAACTGATCGTAGGCGATGGAATCGCCATAGCCGAGCACCATGGCCGCCACCTGGGTGTCGAAGATCGGATGCGGGACGATCTCGGCCTGATGCCAGACGATTTCGATATCCTGCCGGGCGGCGTGGAAAACCTTCAGCACCTTCTCGTCGGCCATCAGCGTAAAGAACGGCTTGAGGTCGATACCCTCAGCCAGCGTATCGATCACGACGGCTTCCTCAGCGCTGGCCATCTGGACCACGCAGAGCAGCGGGTAGTAGGTGGTCTCACGCAGGAATTCCGTATCGACGGTGATGACCGGGTGCTTGGCGAGGCGGGCGCAAACAGCGGCTAACTCGGAGGTAGTCGTAATCAGATCCATGAACAGTCCATCACGCTTGTGAGACGGCGTTCTGCCGAAAGCGCTGATATGTCAAGGGTCTTGCCGCGAATTCGAGCCTTGAATCTTTAGCAGGTCGCGACTTTTCGCAAAACTGCGGCCATCGGATGGCGCCGGACGGTGGCCCGGATCACCTCGTCACCCCTGGTCTGCAATTGGACCGGTCAATAATCGCGGGCGTGATGCCGGACAGGCCGCCGCCGCGAAGGGAAAGCGAGCACGATTACGCACAGCGCCACCATCGCCAATCCTATAAATTCGAATACCAATGCGTCAAACACGGCAATTCCCCCCACCAAACCCGTAGATTTGTAAGGAAGGGATTGATCGTTTCTTAATTTCGGGGGATGCGCCGGCGAGCGCTCCGGCAATAGTCGGATCGACGGTTAATAATTCACGTTCCGCAAAACGTCTGGAGCACGCGTTGATCCGGTTCGGGCGGGTCGGCATAGGATGCGAATGCTGGCTGATCCTTGTACGGTTTTGCCAGTACCGCCAGAAGTTCCTCGAAGGGCGCGAAGTCATCCCGGTTTACCGCAGCTTCGATCACAGCCTCGACCCGGTGATTGCGGGGGATGAAAGCGGGATTGACCGATTGCATCGCGTCTCGCCGCGCTGCCGGATCTTGCGGCTCGTCGCCGATCCGTTGCCGCCAGCGGCTCGCCCATTCATCATAGGCGGCGGGGTCGGCGAACAATTGCCGGACGCCGACGTCATGAGCGGGATCGAGCGCCGCATCGCCCAGGCGCCTGAATGTCAGGGTGAAGTCGGCCTGGTTTTTGGCCATCGCGTCCAGCAGGTCTTGCGCAAGTGCGTCATCGCCGTCGCGTGCGCTGAACAGCCCGAGCTTGCTTCGCAGCCCCGCTTGATAGGCCGCGTCGAACTTCCCGGCGAACTCGCCGAGTGCTGTCTGCGCCTCGGCGATGGCCTTTTCCTGATCGTCGGAGAGCAATGGCAGCAGGCATTCGGCGAGACGCGTCAGGTTCCAGAGCGCGATCCGCGGCTGGTTGGCGTAGGCGTAGCGGCCTTGTTCGTCGATCGAGGAGAACACCGTCGCCGGGTCGTATTGATCCATGAAAGCACAGGGACCGTAATCGATGGTTTCGCCCGAGATCGAAGTGTTGTCGGTGTTCATGACGCCGTGGATGAAGCCGACGAGCAGCCAGCGCGCGACCAGTTCGGCCTGCCGGGCGATGACGCCTTCGAGCAGCGCATGATAGGGACGGTCGGCCTCTGCCGCCTGCGGATAATGCCGTGCGAGAACGTGATCCGCCAACCGTCGCACGCCGTCGGCGTCGCCGCGCGCGGCGAAATACTGGAACGTTCCGACCCGGATATGGCTGGAGGCGACGCGGGTGAGGACGGCTCCCGGCAGCAGTGTCTCGCGCATGATGCTCTCGCCGGTCACGACGGCTGCGAGCGATCGCGTCGTTGGAACGCCAAGCGCGGCCATCGCCTCGCTGACGATGTATTCGCGCAGCACCGGACCCAGCGCCGCGCGGCCGTCGCCACGCCGCGAAAAAGGCGTCGGGCCCGATCCCTTGAGCTGGATGTCGCGGCGGATGCCGTCGGCGTCGATCACCTCTCCAAGCAGGATGGCGCGGCCGTCGCCGAGTTGCGGGACGAAATGACCGAACTGGTGGCCGGCATAGGCCATCGCGATCGGGTCGGCTCCATCAGGGATACGTTTTCCAGCCAGGATCTCGGTTCCCTCGGGGCTAGTGAGCCGGTCGGGATCGAGGCCGAGATGGACCGCGAGCGGACGGTTCAGCTTGACCAGCCGCGGCGAAGCCACCGGCGTCGGCGCCACCCGCGCGAAGAAATTGTCCGGCAGCGCCGAATAGGTGTTCTGAAAGGGGAAATGGACCGTCATGGCGTTCAAGATAGGCATAGGCTGGAATTAGACAATCGCTTCGTGGTGACGTTGCTCGATAGCTACGTTGTTTTTCCGTCATTTTTCCGGTTTTGCCGTCAATTTCCGAGGGCGCAGTCGGTTGCCGCGCCCGAAAGCCTCGGGTAAACCCTCAACCTCTTCGGGGCTGGCTTTGGTCCCCCGATTCGATCCTCCGACATCTGCTTTTGGGAAATCCATGCATCGTTACCGGTCCCACACCTGCGGCGCGCTCCGCCAGAGCGATATCGACCAGACCGTTCGGCTGTCGGGCTGGTGCCACCGCATCCGCGACCATGGCGGGGTACTGTTCATCGACCTGCGCGATCACTATGGCCTTACGCAATGCGTGGTCGATCCGGATTCCGCGGCCTTCAAGGCTGCCGAAAAATTGCGCTCGGAATGGGTGGTGCGGATCGACGGCAAGGTCCGTCACCGTCCTGCCGGCACCGACAATCCGGAACTGCCGACCGGTTCCGTCGAAATTTACGTCAGCGAAATCGAGGTGCTGGGCGCTGCCGACGAACTGCCGATGCCGGTGTTCGGCGAGCAGGAATATCCTGAAGACATCAGGCTCAAGTACCGTTTCCTCGACCTTCGCCGCGAGCGGCTGCACCAGAACATGATGACCCGCGGCGCGATCATCGATTCCATGCGCAAGCGGATGAAGGAACAGGGCTTCTTCGAATTCCAGACTCCGATCCTGACAGCGTCGTCCCCGGAAGGCGCGCGCGACTTTTTGGTGCCGAGCCGAATTCATCCGGGCAAGTTCTACGCGCTGCCGCAGGCGCCGCAGCAGTACAAGCAACTGTTGATGATGTCCGGCTTCGACCGCTACTTCCAGATCGCGCCGTGTTTCCGCGACGAGGATCCACGCGCCGACCGGCTGCCCGGCGAATTCTACCAGCTCGACGTCGAGATGAGTTTTGTCACTCAGGACGACGTGTTTGCCGCGATGGAGCCGGTGATCACAGGTGTGTTCGAGGATTTCGCCAAGGGCAAGCCGGTCACCAAGAAGTGGCCACGGATTCCGTTCGCCGAAGCCTTGCGCAAATACGGCAGCGATAAACCGGACCTGCGCAATCCGATTGAAATGCAGAATGTCTCCGAACACTTCCGCGGCTCCGGCTTCAAGGTGTTCGCGCGGATGCTGGAAGACCCAAAGAACCAGGTCTGGGCAATCCCCGGACCCGGCGGCGGTTCGCGCGCGTTTTGCGATCGCATGAATTCATGGGCGCAAGGCGAGGGCCAGCCCGGGCTTGGCTACATCATGTGGCGCGAGTGGAGACGTCACGCTGGATTTGTCGAAATCCGATCAAAAGAAAGATAGGGACGTCGTTGATCGACTAGTCAAAGAAGGTAAAATTGCTGAGGCAAATACATATTTGGGATTGAATCCGACGGAACTGGGTGGCCGCCCAACAGTAGCGGCGCTGGTCCGCTCGCCAACAATATCGGTCCTGAACGGACGGCAGCGATCCGCACGGCGCTCGGCCTGAAAGAGGGCGATGCCGCGTTCTTCGTTGCCGGCGACCCCGAAAAGTTCTGGAAGTTTTCAGGTCTGGCGAGGACAAAACTCGGCGAGGAGCTGAACCTGATCGACAAGGAGCGGTTCGAACTCGCCTGGATCGTCGATTTCCCGATGTACGAATACAACGAGGAAGACAAGAAGGTCGACTTCTCGCACAACCCGTTCTCGATGCCGCAGGGCGGCATCGAGGCGCTGCAGAGCCAAGATCCGCTGACCATCAAGGCCTTCCAGTACGACATCACCTGCAATGGCTACGAAATCGCCTCCGGCGGCATCCGTAACCATCGGCCCGAGGCGATGGTGAAGGCGTTCGAGATCGCAGGCTATGGCGAGAAGGATGTGGTCGAACGCTTCGGCGGTATGTATCGCGCATTTCAGTACGGCGCGCCGCCGCACGGTGGTATGGCGGCCGGCGTCGATCGGATTGTCATGTTGTTGTGCGGCACCACCAACCTTCGGGAAATTTCGCTGTTCCCGATGAACCAGCAGGCGGTCGACCTGCTGATGGGGGCGCCTTCGGACGTCACGCCGAAGCAGTTGCGTGAGCTTCACATCCGGCTCAATCTACCGTCAAATTGATCCGTTATGGACCGGTCACCGAAGCCTGGAGTTCCGGGCTAGGGAGCCGCGGGGGGAAATGCATGGCGTCCTATTCTGAAGATCTCCATTCCGCGGCATTGGCTTACCACCGGCTGCCGCAGCCCGGTAAGCTTGAGATCCAGGCGATCAAACCGCTCGCCAACCAGCGCGACCTTGCGCTGGCTTATTCGCCCGGCGTGGCGGCCGCCTGCATGGCGATATCGGCCAACCCGGCGGAAGCGGCCTCATTGACGATCCGCGCCAACCTCGTCGCCGTGGTCTCCAACGGGACCGCCGTGCTCGGCCTTGGCAATATCGGGCCCTTGGCGTCGAAACCGGTAATGGAAGGCAAGGCGGTTCTGTTCAAGAAGTTCGCCGGCATCGACGTGTTCGACATCGAGATCGCGGCCGACACCATCGAACGCGTGGTCGAGACGGTGGCAGCACTGGAGCCGACCTTCGGCGGCATCAACCTCGAAGATATCAAGGGTCCGGAATGCTTCGAGATCGAGGCGCAGCTCAAGGAGCGCATGAAGATCCCGGTATTTCACGACGACCAGCACGGCACCGCCATCATCGTCGGTGCCGCCATCACCAATGCGTTGCTGCTCAACGGCAAGAAACTGTCGGACGTCAAGATCGTCGCATCGGGCGCGGGTGCCGCGGCGATCGCTTGTCTCAATCTTCTGGTGTCGCTTGGCGCACAACGCAAGAATATCTGGGTCTGCGATATCGACGGCCTCGTGCATGAGGGCCGCACCACGCTGATGGACCGCTGGAAGTCGGTCTATGCGCAGAAGACCGACAAGCGCGTGCTGGCCGACGTGATCGGCGGCGCCGATATATTCCTGGGTCTGTCGGCTCCCAATGTGCTGACACAAGACATGGTCAAGGCCATGGCCGACAAGCCGCTGGTGATGGCGCTCGCCAACCCGACGCCCGAAATCATGCCGGATGAAGCCCGCAAGGCACGCCCCGATGCCATGATCTGCACCGGCCGCTCCGACTTTCCCAACCAGGTCAACAACGTCCTGTGCTTTCCCTTCATCTTTCGCGGCGCGCTCGATGTCGGCGCCACCGCGATCAATGAAGACATGAAGCATGCCGCGGTGGACGCGATCGCACAGCTGGCGCGCGATCCGCCGGTGGACGCGATCGCGCCCGGTTTTGACAGCGGCGAAGCGCAAGGATTTGGCCCGGGCTCGCTGATTCCGAGCCCGTTCGATCCCCGGCTGATCTTGCGGATCGCGCCGGCGGTGGCCAAGGCGGCGATGACTTCGGGCGTTGCGTCCCGTCCAATTGCCAACTTCGAGGACTATGCCGCGCAACTCGAGCGCTTCGCCTTCCGCTCCGGTCTCGTCATGAAGCCGGTATTCGCCAAGGCCAAGACCCAGCCGGTCCGGGTGATCTATGCCGAAGGCGAGGACGAACGGGTGCTACATGCGACCCAGGTCGTGCTGGAGGAAAAGCTGGCACGACCGATCCTGGTCGGGCGTCCCTCGGTGGTCGAAGCGCGGATCAAGCGGTTCGGCCTTGCCATCAAGGCCGGACAGGATTTCGATCTCATCAATCCCGAGGACGACCCGCGTTACCGGTCCTACGTGCAATCCTATATCGACGTCGCCGGCCGGCATGGCGTCACGCCCGATGCCGCCCGCACCGTGGTGCGCACCAACGCCACGGTCATCGCCGCACTGGCGGTGATCCGCGGCGAGGCCGATGCCATGATCTGCGGCGTTGAAGGCAGCTATCGGAGCCATCTGCGCCATGTGCGCGACATCATCGGCTTTCTGCCGGGGGTCAGCGATTTCGCGGCCCTGGCGCTGATGATCACCAGCAAGGGCGCCTATTTCATCGCCGACACCCAGGTGCGGCCGAATCCGAGCGCCGAGGAACTGGCGGAAATGGCGGCACTGGCGGCGATCCACGTCCAGCGCTTCAATATCAAGCCGAAAATCGCGTTCGTATCGCATTCGGACTTCGGCAGTTTCGATACCGAATCCTCGCTCAAAATGCGCCGCGCCACCGCTTTGTTGAAGCAGAACCACCCGGAAATCGAGGCGGACGGCGAGATGCAGGGCGATACCGCGCTGTCGGAAGCCGCACGCGCGCTGATATTGCCCCATTCCAAGCTGGAGGGCGTCGCCAATATCCTGATCATGCCAAATCTCGATACCGCCAACGTCGCCTATCAGATGATCAAGTCGCTGGCCGACGCGTTGCCGGTCGGGCCGATCCTGGTCGGCGCCTCGCGTCCGGCGCATATTCTTACGCCGTCGGTGACGGCCCGCGGCGTTCTCAACATGACCGCCGTGGCCGCGGTCGAAGCCCAGGAGCGCGCCGGACGCCAGCAGCCGTCGTTATTCGGGTGAGGCTTGTGAAAGACCGGAACCGGCAGCCATCGATTGACTGTTTGAAAACCTCTGGCGGAACGCCCATAATCGTTTCACCGAATAGCGACCCCGCAGTTGCAGCATCCCAGTGAGGCCGACCATGCCAGCGTTTGTTACTTTCGGGCGAATTTTGTTCGCCGTGCTGTTCATCTTTTCGGGGGCAGCCCAGCTGCTGGATTTGGCGGCGACAGCGCAAATGACGGAAAAAATCGTTTTGCCGGCTGCTTTGGCAACCTACACCGCGCAGCTCGAAGCCATCACGGGCATGGCGATGCCGCAGATGCTGGCGATCACGATCGGCGCGCTTCAACTGATTTGCGGCGTCATGATCGCGCTGAATTTCGGCGCGCGCTTTTTTGCGATCGTGCTGATCCTGTTCGTCGCCGCCGCCACCTTTTACTATCACGACTTCTGGAACCAAACCGGTGCTGACGCCAGGAACAATCTGGTCCATGCGTTAAAGAACCTGTCGCTCATCGGCGCGCTGTTCATGATTGCAGGATATGGACGGAGTGCGCGGCCGGCGGAATCCACCTACGGCGATGTCTAGCGCATTTTCCTAAACGTCACGCCGCCATGGGGTGACGCTGACACCAGCGGCGGCATCCAGGGTTTGCGCGTCGCCGGCCTTCAGGCCGTGCGCGGCAAGAACATCCTGCGGTGAACGCGTGGGTACGCCGGGAAAACACGGCGTACCATCGGGTATCCGCACCTCTGGCGCCTGCGACAGCCAGAACGTGTCGTAACGGTCCATGAACATTCCGAACACATCGGGTCCGCCGATGATCGCGATCGTGCCGGAGACCACGCCGGCGCGGGCGCAGGCCGCCTCGAATGACGCTCCGGCCGGATTCCAGAGGGTGGCGTTGGGATTGGATGGATCGGGTGCGAGCGAGGAAATTTTCGAGGTGAGGATGAGGCGTTTTCGCTTCGGTGAATTCGGCTGATCCTCACCCGAATGGCGCCCATGCACCATCAGGTCGGCGCGATCGAGGGCGGCGTTGAAGAATTGCTTGTCGCCCTCGAATTTCAGTTCATTTGGCATCACGCGATCGGCGTTCGCCAGCATGCCGTCCGCGGACACGATGACGTAGCCTTCGATGCGCAGCGCCGGCACGGCGATCATTGCCGCTATGGATCTGGCGGAGACCGGTCGCTATTCCGAAATCGTCTGGACGACGCTGGAAACCGGGCGGTCGCTGACGGTTGGCAGTTTGGCGTCCTTCAGGATCTCTTCGTCATATTGCGGCAGCGTCTGCACCGGGGCCTTGGGGATCATTTTGACGACCTTGTAGCCGCCGGCCTTCAGTTTGCGCAGCAAGGCGGGCAGCGCTTCCGCGGTATGCTTGTGGAAGTCGTGCAACAGGATGATGCCTTTGCCCAGTTTGTCGAGCTTCTTCATGGTGACGTCGATCACCTGCTGGGCGTTGCGCGCCTTGAAATCGAACGAGTCGAGATCGCAGGAGAACATCGCGATATTCCGGGTGCCGAGATAGGTCACCATTTCCGGCGGATGCTGCAGCGCCGGGAAACGGAAGAATGGCGCAGGCGAAACCCCGCCCAGCGCCCACTTCACCGCGCTGAAGCCTTTCTCGATTTCTTGCTTGCGCTGATCTTCGGTCAGTTTCTTGTTGGTCAGCGTCGCATGCGACCAGGTGTGCGACCCGATGGTATGGCCGGCGGCGAGAACCTCTTTCAGGATTTCCGGATAGTAGGTCGCGTGCTTGCCGATCGAGAAGAAAATGCCGGTCGTGCATTCGTCCGCCAGCGTCTTGAGTACCGAGGGCGTATTGACCGGCCATGGACCGTCGTCGAACGTCAGCACGACTTCCTTGTCGCGCAGGAAGTCGAGTTGCTTGAAGTGTTCGAAACCGAACCCCGGTCCACCGGTGGTGTCGATCTCGACGGTACGGGCGATGCCGAGCGCATCGGGATTGGCGCAAGGGGCTTTTTTGGCGGCCGCCGGAGCCGGCGCGGGAGCAGGGGCCGCCTGCGGGGTTGCCGCGCCCGTGGGAGTGGGTAACTGCGCCCAGGCTGCGCCCGACACACATAGCGAAACCGCACCTGCAAAGATCAAACCTGCCGCAATACGCATCTTGTTTCCCTTACACTGATCCCGTGCTCGATCCTGGCTTCTCTGCCATCGTCTGAGCCCTTTTTCCACCCCGCCGCACAATAGCGCAGTTAAACCTGTGCCGCCACGGCGACGGCTTTATCATCTGGGACCGGCCGATGACAAACGGCCGGCGCGTCAGGAATCCGCAAGCGCCCGCGCGATGGCGGTCTTTATTCGCGTATTCGCCGGTTCGACGCTTTCGGGGAACACGTCGGCGATATAGCCGTCGCGGCCGATCAGGTATTTGTGGAAGTTCCAATGTGGGACATCGTTCGGCCGTGCTTCGGCCGCCCATCGGTAGAACGGATGCGCATCCGGGCCGTTCACGACGGTTTTTGCCGCAATCGGAAAGGTAACCCCATATTGGTGTTGCGCGGTGTTTGCGATTTCCACTGAACCTCCCGGCTCTTGTCCGCCGAAATCGTTCGAGGGAACGCCGACGATAACGAACCCCCGATCGTGAAACTCGGTCCATAGCTCCTGCAGTCCGCCATATTGCGGTGTGTAGCCGCACAGCGACGCGGTGTTGACCACCATCAGCGGATGCCCGGCGTAATCGGCGAGACGGATATCGCCACCCGCCAGCGCTGGAAACGAAAACGCATAGGCGGTGATCCGGCTCATGGCTGCCTGTGCCAGGGCGGTCCGCGTCGAAACTGGCGCTGCGATCGCGGCCAGCGCTGCGGTGATGACGGTCCTGCGGTCGATCATGGCCATCCTCGCGGAGATTTGGTGAGCGGCCAATATAGGGCAGGCGGCCAGCGGCCGCTGCTCAACAAGCCGTTACGGCCCGGATGAAGTTTTCGCGGGTCTAGTGCAGCGAAACGATGAAATCGGTTCCTTCGCCGGTTTCGCCGGCGTTGATGCCCTGATCCGAAACGACGATCGAGCCGCCGGTCGTAAGCGACTCGGCAATTCGCGCCATCGCGTCGGGTGGAACGGTGATCCGATCCAAAGCCTCGGTAGGGCTGTCCGGCACCGGCACCACCTTGGTTTCAGCGACTTCCGCCGTCTTCTTCCGGCGCCGCGACACATGCTTATCCTCGTCCCGTCGCTCAACGACGTGCCGGGCCGGGAGCGAAACCACCGACCAGTGCAGCACGTTGGCGTCGTCCTTGTCGACTTGCGCGGTGAACACGTGGGTTCCCAACGGCCGGTCGCCCGGTGCGATCGTCACGGGCACACTGAACAGCGGCTTGAAATTCTGCCGCACATAGAGCTTTGAGTCCTTGCGACTGATGAACACGGCGATCTGGCCGGTGCGTTTTGGTGCGGCTGCGATTACCGGATCCGGTTTCGGGGTGGCGGCTTTCTCCGTGTTCGGCAGACGGGTCTGGTCCTTTTTTGCATCCGGGATGGCGGCGGTATCCGTCGCCGGCGTGGTCTTGGCGTCGGATTTTTCAACCGGCTTTGTTTCGACCGATTTGACGTCATCCGTCTTTGCTTCGACTTTGGGCTCGTCAACCTTGCTATTTTCGGTGGCGGATACCTCGGTCTTTGCCGTATCGCTGCTGGCCTGAGCGGGAGCAACAGCCTCATCTGGTTTTTGGCCGGGTTTGTCGAAGGCATCGGCTTCGACAGGTTTAATCGCGGACGTCCCCGTATCGGACGATTTGACCTCTGCCGTCTTGTCATCGAACGAGGCCATCCCGCGGAGCTTCTCAACCGTCGGTTCCGGTTCCGATTCCGATTTTGCAGTTTCAGACGTTGCAGCTTCGGGTTTCACATCGGCGTTCGGTGCATCGCCGGTCTTGACGGAAACGGTGACCGCCGGTGGGTGGTCTGTTTCGGTAGTTGCCGCTTCGCGCGGTGGCGTGTTGCCGTTGGATTGCGTCGGCATCCGACATCGTAACCGGCGCCGTCGGCAGGGAGGCACTGGCATCGGCAGTGTGGGTCTGCTCGCGCAACGCTGGCTTGGTCGCTGCGTCGGTTCCCGCCGTCTTCGCGGGGACGTCAGCCGCGGGCTCGATGGCGGCCGCCGGCTGTGGCCGGACTTTCTCGGTCATGAGCAACGGATGTGAAAAACTCACCGGCGGCGTGATCTCGCCCGGCGTGACGAGGACGCGGGCGCCCATCTTGGTCCAGCCCCACATCTTCACGGCAAACGCCGGGGGCATGCGGATGCAGCCGTGCGAGGCCGGATAGCCCGGGAGCACGCCGGCGTGCATCGCGACGCCCGACCATGTGATCCGCTGCATGTACGGCATCGGCGCGCCGCTATAGATGTTGGAATGGTGGTATCGGTCCTTTTCGATGACGCTGAAGACACCCATCGGCGTCGGGTGGCCCTTCATCCCGGTGGAAACCGGCGCTTCCGCGAAAAATCCGTTGCTGTCGTAGATTTTCACTTTTTGCTTGTCGATCGAAACCGCAATGACCAGCGGTCCCTGCGGTTTTGCGGATTCTTTTTCTTTTACCGGGCCTTCGATCTTGTGGGCCGAATGACGGTGCGACCTATGCCGCCGCTGCAGGGTTGGCTGCGCCGGCCGTGAAAATCCGGCGTCGGTATCCGTGTCCGACCAGGGTACCGCGGCTTCCGCATACGAAGTGGCGCCAATCGCACCGGCTGCCGTCAGGACGGCAATTCGCCACCACGATCGGACGAAAGCGGCCTGGCCCGACACTTGATTTTCGACCGGGGACGGTCGCAGTCGTCCACCCGCAATCCCAGCCCGATGCCTGCCCACGCGCATAATCCTCGAATCCCAGCCTTGGTATTTAGTTGTATTTACTTGTCGCAGACGGGAAACCCGTTCGCCAGCACCAAGGCCGGCAATCGCTGCGATTTTAGCTCTGAGCGTAGCAAAAAAGCCTCACATTCCGTTAACCGGCCCATCCTCCCTCAGCGGATTAGCCTTCCGGTGAGGCATCTGCGCAACTACATCGGCGGAAGCCCCGCCAACGGAGAGTTTCCATGATATTCCAGGCCATAAGCCCTTTCGACAAGAACCGGATAAACGCGGCTTTATTGGCGCTGGTATTGACACTTTGGCCCGGTTCGCCGGCCTCTGCCGCCGACGAACCGGACCTGATTTTCCGCCGATCGACCGTATTCAAATTACTGAGCCCGAATGACAAGCTTGCGACCTATGGCGTCGACGACCCCGAGGTCGATGGAGTGGCCTGTCATTTCACGGTTCCGGAGAAGGGCGGCTTCACCGGCTGGCTGGGCCTTGCCGAACAAGTCTCGGATATTTCGCTGGCATGCCGTCAGATCGGCCCGATCCATTTCAAATCCCGGATGGAGCAGGGCGACGACATGTTCCGGCAGCGGCGTTCGCTTTTCTTCAAGAGGATGCAGATCGTCCGCGGCTGCGACGCCAAGCGGAACGTGCTGGTCTATATGGTCTATTCCGACAAATTGATCGACGGATCGCCGAAGAATTCGACCTCCTCGGTGCCGATCATGCCTTGGGGGGCAGCCGACACTGCGATCCAGAAATGTGGCGAGTTCATTCAGTGACCGGAATGGTCCTGTTCGGGATCGTCTGAGCTACCGCTTTACCGGCGTCGGCCGTAGCCCCGACCATGGCTCATGAGGGGCCTTGGGATCCCGGTAGCCCACAAGTTGCACGAGTTTTTGAGGCGCCGATTCAGTGGAGCGACCGCTGTCGCAGCGCTGCTGTGTCATCGCGCCACAAATTTCCGGCCGTTCCGGTTTCGGCAGGCCGGGTTTGCGGGTCGCGGTCTTCTTGCCAACATCGATGTTGTCATTGCCCACGACTGCTATCCTTTGTTGAAGTCCACCTCACCAACGCGCAACTGCTTGGAAAAGTTGCAGGCTGCTCGAGTGAGTCGGCCGGGCCAACGCTTCGGTTCACGCTCGCTGGGGCCGCCAGGCGCCTTCTCCACCAGACAAAGGTTAAGAAGTCCCGCGGCGGTATCGTTCCACCTACCCGGACCCACGGTCGCGATGGGCCATTGAACCACTCCCGATTCGGCCAATGGACGAGCGGATCGGAAGCGAAAGTCGTCGATTTCTGGCTGCGAACCGGACGCGTTTGTCTACCCGCGTCAAGCTCATATCTGTTTGATAATTATGTTTTATTCCGATTGTTTCGCCGGCCTCGATCAACGAAACAATTCTCCTGCGCGATGAAACCATTTTCGTCTTTTGCGCAAGCATCCGGAAACGGCGGTTGGTTATCAGCCAGACAACGAAGACGGCGGGGCAACGCCGGCAACAAAACCGGAGACCGTCAAATGCGAACCCTCAGCTTTGTTCTTGCCTTTGCTTTTGTGCTCGTCGGCCCATCGCTGGCGGGCTCATCGGACAACGGGCTTCCGGGCGTCGGCACGTTCGCCTATAGCGGCTCACCTGCCGCGGCCCCGCACACCTTGCTCCTTGCCGCGCGCTAAAACCGGCCCAAACCTAACAGGTTGCCGGCGAGGCTTCACGTTGTTTCGTATCGGCCGGTCGCCACCGGCGACATCAGCGCCCATGACCGCGTTTTTGGTGTTCAACCGGCACAGGCTCGACATAGAAACCGCCGCTATTGTATCCGTTGAACGACGGGCTTTGATCGCCTGTCAGCGTGGAGCAATGGATGCGGCCAGGCCGAAACCTCATGTGGTGCGCAGCGCTCCTTGCGCTGGCCTCTTCGGCCGCTGCCGCTCCCGACGAAGACCTGTTGGGCAAGGCGGCCGGTTATCCCGTCGGCACTCGCGGCAGCTGGTTCTATGACGAAAGCGTGCGGGTCGGATCGTTCAGCCATCTCGATGGGCTGCTACCCCATTACACTCTCAAAAAGGCGGCATCGCCGTTTCCGTTGCCCGCGGCCGCAACCGAATTGAAGGTCGAGTACCGGTTCAAGGACCAGACTTATACCCTTGACGATTTTCTTAATCGCCAGCGCATCACCGGTCTGCTGGTGATCAAGGACGGCGAGATTCAGTTCGAGCGATATCAATACGATCGCAAACCGGCGGATCGCTTTGTTTCGCATTCGATGGCGAAATCCATTGTCAGCATTGCCGTCGGGATGGCGCTCGCCGAAGGGAAAATTTCCTCGCTCGACGACCTTGTCTCCAAATACGAACCGAAGCTTGCTGGCAGCGCCTATGGCGACACCTCGATACGGAACGTGTTGCGAATGTCGTCCGGCGTGCCGTTCAACGAAGTCTATGACGGCAAGGATGACCTGACGCGATTCGGCAACCTTCGGGGCTCACAGGGTTCGATCGCGGCGCTGCGCGCGTTCGGGCCCCGCGAAGTCGAGCAGGGCACGCGCTTTCATTACGCCTCCAGCGAGACCGTCATCCTGGCGGTACTGATGCGTGCGGTCACGGGAACCACGCTCAGTGAGTATCTGACGGAACGGCTGTGGCAGCCGATGGGCGCGGAGGCCGATGCGACGTGGATCAGGTCGCGCGACGGCACCGAGGTCGCTGCGGGAAGTTTCAATGCGGTCCTGCGCGACTACGGGCGTCTCGGCGTGCTGCTGGCCAATGACGGCGCGGTCGGAACGAGGCAAGTTGTGCCGAAGGAGTATCTGCTCGACGCGACCGATTGGCACCGGCAACCCGAAGCGTTCGCACCGAGGCGAGCCACTCCGTATTTTGGCTATGGCTACCAGTTCTGGCTCTTTCCCAGTGAGAAGCGGAGATTTGCGTTGCTCGGCGTTTACGGTCAATCGATCTTTGTCGATCCCGAACTCAAACTCGTCATGGTGATTACGGCCGCCGCGAAAAACGCCAGCGTTGGAAAAGAGCCGTTGGCCGCGGAGCGTGACGCCGTTTGGCGCGGCCTGATCCGTAACTATGGCAGTTGGTAGCTGCGGCGATCCGGCTTTTAGCGCGGCCTGTTCAGCTTGGGTCCCACACGCGGAATACATTTGCTGGTGCGGATGATTCCAGTCGAGACCATCTTGGTGCCGGAGACTTCCTTGATCTGGCCGGCGGGACATGTTCCGTCATCGACCTTGATACGCTGGCCGAGCCGCAAGTTGACGATATCCTGCACCCGCGCCACCTGATCTGCCCTGGTCGATGACGCGAGAGCAAACAGCGCGAGACCGCCGAGCAGCAGCAACGAAAAACGCATGATGTGCAAAACCTTCATGGTCGGCGGGGCAACCTGTTTCACTTGTTCTGGATCTTCAGCCCGTTCGGGCCGACATTGATCTGCAGGCCCTCCGGCTGCTTCTTGGTCTGGTAGAGGTTGTAGCCGAGCACGCTGACCGCGACGATCAATGCACCGATAATGAGATACAAAATGTTGCGGTTGCCGGGCATCGGGTTCTCCGTTGACGCGCGAATTCGCCTGCATTGTAGGGAGCGCCGGGCGATTCTCATAGCGGCCAAAAACGCCTGCAAATCCCGACCGGATGTGATTTGATCCCGGCGTTGCCGCGCCCCTGAAGCGGCAGCGAATGGGAGCCCACGACACGATGAACGCCACCGATACCAGGCAAAAAATTCTCGACGCCGTCGACGCCGGTTTCGACGCGCAGTTGGCCACCACGCGGGACTTTGTCGCAATTCCCTCAACCCGCGGCGCCGAGGGCCCATGCCAGGACATGATCGGCGATCTCTTGCGCCAGCGCGGCTATGAAGTCGACGACTGGCATATCGATGTCGACGATCTCAGGGATTTGCGCGGCTTCGGCCCGATCGAACATGATTTCTCCAAGGCACGCACCGTGGTCGGCACCTATCGGCCGGCCAGCAACGCCGGCAAATCGCTCATTCTGCAGGGGCATTGCGACGTGGTGCCGGCTGGTCCCCTGGATATGTGGGACACGCCGCCGTTTTCGCCGGTCGTGAAGGACGGCAAGATGTACGGCCGCGGCGCCTGCGACATGAAGTCCGGCACCATCGGTGCGCTCTATGCGCTCGACGCCATCAAGGCCGCCGGCCTCAAGCCGACGGGGCGGATTCATTTTCAGTCCGTGATCGAGGAGGAGAGCACCGGCGTCGGCGCGCTCTCGACCTTGCAGCGCGGCTATCGTGCCGACGCCTGCTTCATTCCCGAGCCGACCTCCGGCAAAATCGTGCGCTCGCAAGTCGGCGTGATCTGGTTCCGGCTCAAGGTGCGCGGCCATCCCGTGCATGTGTTCGAGGCAGGCTCAGGCTCCAACGCCATCACGGCGGCCTATCATCTGATTCACAGCCTGGAGAAACTCGAAGCCGAATGGAATGAAGGGCGAAGACCGATCGCCATTTCAAGGCAGTGACGCACCCGATCAATTTCAATCCGGGCATCATCAAGGGCGGCGACTGGGCCTCCAGCGTGCCGGCGTGGTGCGATGTCGATTGCAGAATTGCCATTCTGCCGGGTTGGTCGGTCGCCGACTGCCAGGCCGAGATTCTTGGCTGCGTCTCTTCAGCAGCGCGCGATCACCGCTTTCTCTCCAACAATCCGCCCGACGTGGAATGGTCCGGGTTTCTGTCCGAAGGATATGAGTTGAAGGATTCCGCGCGAGCCTGAGGCCGCATTCGGCAAGGCCTACAACGCGGTCTATGGCGGCGCAGTGGAAGACCTCGTCTTCACCGCGCTCACGGATACGCGGTTCTATGGGCTGAACTACGACATCCCGAGCCTGTGCTTCGGCGCCAGCGGGGCGGCGATGCACGGCTTCAACGAATATGTCGATCTGGATTCCTTGCGGAAATCGACCAAGGCCACCGCGCTGTTCATCGCCGAATGGTGCGGGGTGGAGGCGCTTTAGCCGGAGGGCGGCCACAGTGCTGCGACTATGGCATCTAGCCCATCGGTGAGCGCGGCGGGACCCGGCTGCAGGATTAGCGGTGATTTGATTTCGACGATGCGATCGTTGCGCACCGCTGGAATCTCGTTCCAGCCCGGCCGCTTTCTGATTTTGTCCGCAACGACTTTCTTGCCGCACCATGACGCCAGGATCACGTCCGGCGCCGTAGCGCGCACGGTCTCGGGCGAAATGATCCGGTCCTTGGCGGCCTGGTGAAATCTCAGGTCAGGCAGCACGTCCTCGCCGCCGGCGATCTCGATCAGTTCGGAGACCCAGCCGATGCCGCTGATCAAGGGATCGTCCCATTCCTCGAAATAGACTTTTGGCTTGGGCGAGGGCCGGGCCATCGACGCGATGCGGGCCAGACGCTGTTCATAGGACGTTGCAAGCTGATCGGCCTTTTCAGCCGCGCCGACCATTGCGCCCAAGGTGCGGATCATCGCCAGGATGCCCGCAATGTCGCGCTGGTTGAAGACATGGATGGCGACGCCGGCGCGAACGAGGTCGGCGACGATATCCGCCTGCAAGTCCGAGAAGGCGAGCACGAGGTCAGGTTCGAGGTTGAGGATTTTCGGGATGTCGGCCGAGATAAACGCCGATACCCGCGGCTTCTCGCGCCTGACCTGCGGCGGCCGCACGGCGTAGCCGGAGACGCCGACGATCCGGTCCTGTTCCCCAAGCAGATACAGCGTCTCCACGGTCTCTTCGGTGAGACACACGATCCGGCGAGGAGGGAATTGACGCATGACCAATGATATGCCGAAGAATAAATCGCTTGTCACTGCGATCGCCTCGTCATTGCCGGGCTTGACCCGGCAATCGATCCGGGAAAAGCCATTTGCGAAGATCGATGGATATGCGGGTCACGCGCGCGTATGACGATGGAAGGGAGGCCTGTGAACCATGACGCCGTTTGAAAAAGTCAAATCAATGAAGATGCCGTTTGCCGAGTTGAAAGGCGTGACATTCACCGAAGCCGACAAGGATCGCGTGGTGGCGCGGATGCTGGTACGGCCCGATCTCTGCACCCTCAACCGCACCATTCATGGCGGCGCGGTGATGGCATTTGCGGATTCGGTCGGTGCGGCTGCGACCGTGATCAATTTGCCGGAGGATGCCAAGGGCACCACCACGATCGAGAGCAAGACCAATTTCATCGGCGCGGCAAAGGAGGGCACTACCGTGATCGCCACCGCGACGCCGGTGCATCGGGGGCGGCGCACCCAGGTATGGCAAACGCGGCTGGAGACCGAGGAAGGCAAGCTTGTCGCGGTGGTGACCCAGACGCAGATGGTGCTGTGAAGGGCCTTGAGGAGCATTTCGTTAACCGCTTATTTGCGGCGCAACGCGGCCTTGCAATTCATGTTGCGATGCACAATATCTATGGACTAGGGATTCGACGCCTCCTCGAGGGCTATCCAAGAGGAGTTATGATTTGAGCTACGAGAGTACGATCCGTTCCACGCCTGCCAGGGGCACCGTTCGCACCCTGCGTCAGCAGGAAGAATTGCCACTGCTGCGCGATCATCTGATGCGGCTCGATCCGGAGAGCCGTCGCGACCGCTTCCACGGCTTCATGGACGATGGCTTCATCGAACGCTATGCCGCCAAGTGCGCCGGCGATGGCACGCTTGTCATCGCCTATATCGAAGACGGCGTGGTGCGGGGTGCTGCGGAATTGCATCCGCCCGATCAATCGCCCGACGCATTGCCGGAGATCGCCTTCAGCGTGGAAGCGTGTGTGCGGCGACAGGGTGTCGGCAGCATCCTGTTCAGGAAGTTGATCGCGGAAGCGCGGGCGAAGGGCTATCACAGCTTGCGGATCACCACCGGTGCGCAGAACCGGGCGATGCGGGCACTCGCCAACAAGTTCGGCGCGCACCTGACATTCCGCCAGGGCAAATCCACCGGCAGCATCGATTTAAGGCCGAAAAATCAGCCCCAATTCGCAAAGCTCTACAGCGTGACACCGTTCGATGCGGCGCGCGCGATGATGCATTTCAACCGGATGTACTGGAAGCTGGTTCTTGGAATGTACGGCCTGGGCCGGACCACGTAAACGAGCCGCAAGGGCTCGCTTTATCTATCAGCGACGACGCAAATCGCGCTCGTGAATGTCTGTGAAAGTTCTCAGGTGCCGGTGCGCTTGTCGTTGCCGAATCGCCTGACGACCCGGCGCTCAACTACGACCGAGCGCTGCGCGCCTTGTTCGCCCGCGATCACCCGGGTCGTAGACCGCGCTGCGGCGCGGCCGGCTTTCTTGACTTCGGATTGCACGGATTCGATCGGCAGCCCCATCAGGGACGCCGCGATTTCGGCCTGAGCGTCCTGGTCATCGGTAATGCCGATTGCGGCGAAGATGGCTTCATCCAGCGTGGGTGGATCGCGGCGGACGCGCCGCGTTCCATATTTGGTATTCCAACCTTCGCTCATCTTGGCCTCTCGTCTGATCCCAGATACCTAGGCGGCCCTATGTTGCATTGCAATATGAAATTGATATGGCAATCCAGCCATGCATGCTTGGCAATTC
Source organism: uncultured Alphaproteobacteria bacterium (assembly GCA_963774685.1). GTDB lineage: Bacteria > Pseudomonadota > Alphaproteobacteria > Rhizobiales > Xanthobacteraceae > Bradyrhizobium. The sequence goes on from CAVZFU010000002.1 coordinate 1,051,259, forward strand.
AGAGTTTTTCCAGTTTGGTGGCATCGTAAATCTCGATGGTTGTGGCCGCCGCAGCGAGCGGTTGCAGGGCACGGACGAAATTCCGCGAGGCCGGCACCGCAAAGTGTGCCAGTAGCGCCGCGCGATCGGCCCATTGTTCGACGAACACCAATCGCAGCGGATCTTCGCAATCGACATGCACCGCATGCGAGATGCATCCGGGCTCTTGGCGCGAGCGATGCACGTGTTCGAGGCTCAATTTCTGGACCTCGTCGAAGAAATCTTCCCGCGCGGTCACGCTGCCGGTCACCACGATCATCTCTTTCCCCCCATCACCAATGGTTTTGACGGCAAGTTCGGCACCAACTGGCCGGCGTCGATGACCTCGACCGGCTGCTGTGGCCATCGCTTCAGCGCCGCATGTCCGGTAGCGGTCAATTCGTAGACACCGCGTTCGACGCGGGCGAACCAGCCGTAGACATTGTGCAGCAGGATTTTTGCCGCATCGGGACTGTCGGCCTTGAGGTCGCGCACCTTCCGCGGACCCTGTGCCAGCGCCGCGGCGCAGGTCAGGGCCTGCTGGCGATAGGCCGTCATGATCGGTGAGCGCGTGCTGCCGCCCAGGACCGGATCGCCCTTGCGCCGCTGATGTTCCGAAACCAGCCGCGAGCGTTTCTTCGGATTGCGGCGTGGGGCGGTCGTGGCTGGCTTGACGAATACCTCGACATCGCCGCCATCGGTGACCGCGAGCATGCCGAACCCGAGCCGGCGGCAGAGATTGCGATAGCGCGCGTCGCTCTCGCGGCCCTTGCCGCGCGCCGAAAGTTTGGCCGCGATCCAGACCTCGTCGCAGGCGCCGGCGCGATCGACCGCCTGCAGCACCAGTTCGAGATTGAAGGAAAGCTTGAGTTCGCCGATCACCACGATCGGCGGGTCGCCGCCGCTTAGCGCAACAAGATCGCAGCCGCCGACCTCACCCTTGACCGTGAAGCCGAGGTTTTCGAGGAAGCGTTTGACGGGAAGATAGAGCGTGGTTTCCAAGGGGACTCCCAAGGGGACTCTGATGTCGCGCCTGCAACTCAGTGCCCGAGTCTAACCCGAATTGGGTCGGTGGATTGGTCAAACAACGCCGCGCAGGGTCGCGTGAGCGTTACACCCGTCCGCTGACCGGCAGCAGCGCGCCGGTGACGGCGCTGGCGGCGTCGCTGGTCAGAAACAGGATCACGTCGGCCAGTTCCTGTGGCGTCACCCATTTTGCGAAATCTGCCCTGGGCATGCTGGCGCGATTGGCCGCGGTGTCGATGGTCGACGGCAACACGGCATTGACGGTGATCTTGCCTTTCCATTCGGCGGCAAGCGCTTCGGTGAGGCGATGTACGCCGGCTTTGGACGCTGCATATGGTCCCATGCCGGAGCCAGCCTGTAGCGCGCCCATGGCGCCGACATTGACGATCCGCCCGGCTGCGGAAGCGACCAGATGCGGGATCGCCGACCGCGACGCATTCAGCGCGGTGAGGACGTTCAGCGCGTACATGCGCTGCCAGGTTTTCGTGTCGCCCTCGGCGACCGCCTCGAACGCAAAACCTCCGGCGATATTGACCAGCGCATCGAGCCTGCCGAAATGCGCCGCCGCTGCATCGACGGCTTTTTTCGCTTGCGCCGCGTCCGTCAGGTCGACGCCGCCAAGTTCGATCCGATTTTCCGTCGCCGGGAACTGCGATGCCGCGTGGTCCACGCCGGCCACCCGTGCGCCCCTTGCCACTGCGATCTCGGCGACCACCTTGCCAAGCGCGCCCGAGGCGCCGGTGACGACGATGACTTTTCCATTCATGGCGGGATCTCCGGGCGAGTGCTGTTTCTTTTGCTATCGATAAGCGAATTTCGTTTGCAATACTGCGAGATTTTCCGCCCAAATGCACGCCAAGACAAATCGTTTCCGCAAACGGACGTTCACATGCCTGAAACCACAGATGATCTCGTTCGCTTCAAATATCCGCTCCCGCACCTGGCGCAGAGCCTCAAAAGTCAGCGGAAGATCAAGATCGTGGCGATCGGTTCGTCCTCGACGGCCGGTGAGGGCAGGATCCTGCCCTATCCCGCCCGGCTCGAAATGTTCCTGAGGAGCCGTTATCACGATCGGATGATCGACGTACTTAGTCGCGGAGTTGGCGGACAGGAGGCAACCGACGAACTGTCGCGTTTCAACTCCGATGTTATCGAGGAAGCCCCTGCGCTGGTGATCTGGCAGGTTGGAACGAATGCGGTGTTTCGCAACCAGGACTACAATCCGGATGACGTGATCGCGTCGATCGTAACGGGGCTGGAGCGGCTCAGCTTTCTCCCCATGGATGTGGTGCTGATGGACCTGCAATACACCACTGCCATCGTCGGTCCCGACAAGCTCAAGCTGTCCGAAAGGATGGTGGCGCGGATTGCGGATGCCGCCGGCAAGGCGAGCGTCAATGTGTTTCGCCGCTTCGCCTTGATGCGGCGCTGGGTTGATGACTGCATCCCGATCGAGGATCTGATCGATCCGGCCGACGGCAGTCAGCTGCACATGAGCGATTGGTGCACCAATTGCGTTACCCAAGTGCTTGACATCGCGATGGCGGACGCGCCGGCGGCGTAGGTCCGGCGGCCGCGATAACTCGCAAAATCACTAAAATTTGCCGGAGTTTTGTAAGCCGAATGCAGAAACATCAGGCTAGGTTGCCGATCGCCCGATCCATGGGCAGGGGTGTACGACGATGATGAGATATCTACCCGATCACGGTTTACCACTTGTTCAGCTTAAGGAGCAGCGGCGGGATCTGGTCGTCGCGCTGCAAAATCGCAACGGACCGGTCAGCGGCTGGGAATTGATGCAGATCGCGGCGGTTCAGCAGGCGATTTCGGCCTTCGAAGACGTCATTTCCGACCTCGACGCAGAGATGGAAGCGGCGGCGTAGCGCGGTTTGCCCTTCCCTTGCTGCCGGCGGGGAGAACATCAGGCCTCCAGATAGCAGGCCTCCAGCGCCGCGCGCTCGCGCGGCCCGAGGCCGAGACCATCCCTAAAGTAGCTTTCGAGATTGCCGTAATCGGCGCGGATGACGTCGAACGCGGCGGCGAGGAAAGATGCCTCCACCAGGGCAATCGCCTGCCTGACATCGTCGGGAAGGTCCGAGCTGACGGAAGGATCGCGCCGGTAGAAGCGGTTGGTGAGCAGGTAATCCTCGGCGATCAGGTGATCCGGCACGCCGAGCGCATGCAGGATCAGCGCGCAGGCAAATCCGGTGCGGTCCTTGCCGGCGGTGCAGTGAATCACCAGCGGCGCGCGGTCTTCCAAAAGATGAGCGAACAGCGCCCGGAAACGCGGCGTATTGTGCCAGACATAACTGCGGTAGGAATCGCGCATCACCTCCTGCGCTTCGGCCGATGAGATCGGCGTACCGGCAGCACGGATCGCGCGCAGCGTTGCCACGACCGTCGGCTCGATCGGCAGCGAATGGACCGTAATCCCCTCAAGGCCGCAGGCCGCCGCCATGCGCTCCTCGGTGCCGCGAAAGTCGAACGCGCTCTTTAGCCCGAGGCCGCGCAGCACGCCGATATCGGCCGCGGTGAGATGACCGAGATGATTGGACCGGAAGATCTGCCGCCAGCGCACAAGGCGGCCGTCCCGGGCCGGATAGCCGCCGAGGTCTCGGAAATTGCTGGCGCCGGCAAGATCGAAGTGACGGGCGGGAGAAGCTGACATCGGCGCGATCTTAAGCCATCCTCCGTGGCAGGGAAATGACCGGCAGGGCGTTTGGCCGGCCGGGGTCGTACTTGGGGGATGAACATGAATCGGGGCTCGACTATCATTTTCGCGGTGGCATTAGGTGCTGTCGCAGCGGGCTCATCGCCCTCGGTGGCGCAGACGTTCCAGAAGCTATCGCTGCGCCGACCGCACCGAATTCATTGTCGCGTTTTTCGATTACGATAATCGCGCGCATCTGCAGATCGACGGCCATGCGGTGACGCTGGCGAGGCGGCTGGCGTTTTCGGGCTCGCGCTATTCGGGCGGCGGCGTCACCTTGAAAATCACCAAAACCGGCGTTTTGCTCAAGCATGCGCGGCGGCCGGTCACGGCTTGCGCGCCCATGTAATGCTAGCCAAAAAGGGCCGAAACATTTGTTTCGGCCCCCTTTAGAACTCTCGCTGCGGCCGGCATCAGCGCTCGCGCCCCGGCTTGGCTGGCTTCGATTCCTGGATCGCCGCTTCGTGATACCAGGCGCCGCCGACGGCCACCTCGCTCACCCGCGATGAGGCAAGATCGACGGAGGTCTTGATCTCGTCCTGGCGGCGTCCGCCCACGGCCGAGCGGCCGCCGACCGGGAATTGGTAGATCCTCGCGGACCCCTGATTGAAACTCGTATTCATCGTCGTCTCTCCTGATGCCGCGACGCGTGAACTCATGGTGCGCCCGACTCGTTCTTGAGTGGTTACTAAAACCGATATCGGCCGTGCACTCCGCCGGTGCAACCTGATCAAAACAAAATCGTTCGATGTATAAATTGTAGGCATTTTCGCATTTGCATCCTCAAAAGCAGCGGCGGACTGGCTAACGCCTGGGCTGTCGCCGAGTTGCGGAACCGGCCTTCGCTTTCTTGAGGAATGTTGCCGGCGATTGCCGCGGTTTTAATCGCAGCCACAAACCGGTCGCCGGATGCCGCGGAATCGGGCGCAATTTGCGCTTCAGCCGGTCCGCCACAGCGCCCGTGATGGCGCCGACCCGCGCGGCTTTGCCGCACCCAAAATCGCAATTCGCGAAGGGCAGGGCGGTGCGGATCAGCCTCCCGCGAGCGGTTCCCGGCGCTCCCGACTGGCACGTTAAATGCTTGGTAAGGAATGGCCGATGGTGGCCGGGTACACGCGTGGGGCGATCAGCGCTTCGGTTCCTCACTTTCGCATCATCAACTCAATTCTCAACTCAAGAGAGAGCTCAATGACCAAGTATAAGCTCGAGTATATCTGGCTCGACGGATACACGCCGACGCCGAATCTGCGCGGCAAAACGCAGATCAAGGAATTCGATAAATTTCCAACCCTGGAGCAGCTTCCGTTGTGGGGCTTCGACGGCAGCTCGACCATGCAGGCCGAAGGCAAAAGCTCGGACTGCGTGCTCAAGCCGGTCGCGGTCTATCCGGACGGCGCGCGTCCCAACGGCGCGCTGGTGATGTGCGAGGTCATGATGCCGGATGGCGTCACTCCGCACTCGACCAACAAGCGTGCGACCATTCTTGACGATGCCGGCGCCTGGTTCGGCTTCGAGCAGGAATATTTCATGTACAAGGATGGCCGCCCGCTCGGCTTCCCGACCGCAGGCTATCCGGCGCCGCAGGGCCCGTACTACACCGGCGTCGGCTATTCGAACGTCGGCTCGGTTGCGCGTGAGATCGTCGACAAGCATCTCGACCTCTGTCTGGCCGCCGGCATCAACCACGAAGGCATCAACGCCGAAGTGGCCAAGGGCCAGTGGGAATTCCAGATCTTCGGCAAGGGCTCCAAAAAGGCCGCCGATGAAATGTGGATGGCCCGCTATCTGTTGCAGCGGCTGACCGAAACCTACGGCATCGACATCGAGTATCACTGCAAGCCGCTCGGCGACACCGACTGGAACGGCTCCGGCATGCACGCCAACTTCTCGACCACCTATATGCGCGAGACCGGCGGCAAGGCTTACTTCGAGAAGCTGATGGCGGCCTTTGAGAAGAACCTCATGGACCACATCGCCGTCTACGGGCCGGACAACGACAAGCGCCTGACCGGCAAGCACGAGACCGCCCCCTGGAACAAGTTCAGCTATGGCGTGGCTGACCGCGGCGCTTCGGTCCGCGTACCGCACTCGTTCATCAAGAACGACTACAAGGGCTATCTCGAAGACCGCCGTCCGAACTCGCAAGGCGACCCCTACGCGATCGCTTCGCAGATTCTGAAGACCGTCGCGGAAGTGCCGACCGCCGCCAAGGCGGCCGCGGCCTGACGTTTTCACGACCCGGCCCGGGCTTCGGTTCGGGCTGGATTTTCTCTGGTGTATCTTGTGTTCCTCCCGGCGACTTTGGACCAGCCCAAAAGGCTGGTCCTTTTTTGTCTTGCGGCGGTCATCCCCGATCCGTTTCGTCGCCCGCTTGAGCGCTGGATTCAGCCGCCCTCCGGAGCTAACTTGCACCCCGTCATGACCAAGCGGTTTTACGCGTTCCCGTTCGCCGCCATCGCGGTGTTGATCGTCGCGGCTGTTCCGGCCCCGGTCCGCGCGCAATCCGCCGATCTCGTCTTGTGCGATCGGCTCGCCGCCGACCCCTCCGATCCCGACAAACCGGCCGACGTGAAGGGCGCGCCCGATATCGCGCCCGCCGATATCGCAACCGCGATCCGCTATTGCAAAAATGCTTCCCGCCTCTCGCGGCGGGCGATGTACCAGCTCGGCCGCGCCTATCTGGCCAATAGCCAGCTTCCGGACGCGATCGCTGCCTGGCGCAAGGCGATCGACAAGGGGTCGACCTCGGCAATGGTCGACCTCGGCGTGCTCTATGGCACCGGTTCCGGTGTTGCCAGGGACGAGGCCCAGGCGCGCACCTTGTTCGAGCGCGCAGCCCAAGCCGGCAATCCGCGCGGCGTCACCAATCTTGCCGCGCTCTCGGGCGGCGTCTCGTCGGAACCCGTGCGCGCGCGCGAATTGCTGGCGAAAGCGGCCGAGACCAATGCCGAGGCGCAGTATCAGCTGGGGTTGATGATGGCCGACGGCAGCGGCGGACCCCAGGACGATGCCGGCGCGCGGGCCTTGTTCGAGAAGGCCGCGGCACAAAATCATCCCGGCGCGCTGGAGCGGATGGGCGCGTTCGCGCAGGAGGGCCGTGGCGGGGCCAAGGATTCGAGTGCTGCGAAAGCCTACTACGAAAAGGCCGCAGCACTTGGCAACGAAGACGCCAAGAAAGCCCTCAAGCGCATCGAATGCCCCTACGTGATCAAGGACAAGCGCGGTAATGTTGTCACCAATCTTTGTTTCTACAGTCCGACGCCTCTCGACGTCGTCCCTGCGAAAGCAGTTGCGTAGGGTGGGCAAAGCGCAGCGTGCCCACCATTTTGGTTCTTGCATTGACATGGTGGGCACGGCGCAAGCGCGCCTTTGCCCACCCTACGAATTTGCAAACAGCGCAACGACCGTCATTGCGAGCGAGCGACAGCGACATCTCGTCATCGCCCCGCCGCCGGGTCGAGCTTCGGCGAGCTCGCTGAGAGGCTTCGGGTGAGGGGCATCTCAGTACGCCGCGGACTCGCCGAGATTCCCCTCACCCGAAATTCGCTCACGCGAATTTCGGACCTCTCGCCCGCAAGCGGGGCGAGGTTAGAACAGCATCTTCTTTAAACGCAGTTTCGCGATCTCGCCGCATATATGCGCGAAGGTTTGCCAAAATCTCCTGCCCTCCGAAATCAGAGGGCGCAGGGAATGCCGGGCGCCCAATGCGCCCGCAGCCTGGCAGGGCAGAAAAAACAAGCCGTGCCAGTGGTAACAGTCACCACGGTCACACCGGAAAACCCGGCATTCCCCGCGCAATGGTTTTACGGTTTCCTTCGTGCTCTCCCCGGTGACCGGGCTTTGTTGCCACCGTCGCCGGCGGAATAATCTTCCGCACAACTTGACACCAGCGTCGGGGTGTCAGGACCACACGACTTCGCCGTCCGCGCCGGCGCCACTCGTCTTTGGCACCGCACGCGTCCACCGCATCCCGCTCCGCGTTCGTGACGTTGCGCAACGCCCCTCTGAGTGGGACGGGACGGAATGGATGTAAGCTGATTTGCTGTTTCTGAAAAACAGAATATTTTGACGGATAGGGACTTGACAGTTCGCTGATTTGCGGGGCCGGCAAATCGGTCTGCTGTTACAGAAAATCATCCGGCTTTCGGGAACGCGACCGCGTCGATCGCGATTATCCCGAAAGACGCCATCAAGCGAGGCTCCGTCCCATGATCCGCAAACTGCAATCCGGCGAATACCGGCTCTATTCCCGCAAGCTGAATCCGAAAACCGGCAAGCGCCGCAACCTCGGCACCTTCAAGTCGAGGGCCGCGGCCGAAAAGCACGAACGCGACGTGCAGTATTTCAAGCGGCACTAGAGCAGGAGGGCAGGACCCTCGTCAGTGCGTCGCGTCGCTGGAGCTAGTGGTTGCCGGCTTGTGCTGCGTCTGCGCGCCTGAACCTTCCTGGCACGGAACGGGTTTCCATTCGCCGCTGGGCGCCTGTTCGTAGGAAGTGCACCCGGCCGACGCCGCCTGTTCCTCGGTTTTTGGCGCATTGGCATTCTTTGCCAGCGCCGGTGCCGCCAGCACGGCGAGGGCGGCCATCGAACCCGCGAAGATCGCGCTTGCTATCCGCATCGGAAATCCTCCTTCTCCAACGGAATAATTTCCAAAAAAGATTGTGGTGATTTTTTGCCGAGGTGGATTCTGTTGGGCGTTGTTGCTTAATACTTTGGAAGGTTCGCGCCGGCGGGGGGAGCAGCACCATGTACACATTATTCGGCATAGGTCTGCTGGTCGCCGTTGCCTTGCTCTCGGGCAAGGAACAGCGCAAGGGGGCCTGGCTGCTGGTGGCCGTGGTGGTCGTGCTTGTCGTCATTGCCTACCGCCTCGGTTAGGCTCGCATCCGCCGCAAGGAGACAAATCCAGATGAGCCTGTTCAATCAGCCCTTCGATCCCGCGCGGGAAACAGCCTTGGTCACGGGCGCGGGAAACGGCATCGGCCGCGCGATCGCGCAGGCCTTGACCGGCGAGGGCGTGCGCACCGTGTTCGCCGACGTGAACCCGGATACCGTGACCGCGGCGGTGGCCGCTTCGCCGCGGCCGGAGCTCGCCATTCCCTGGGTCGGCGATCTCGCCAAACCAACCGCATGCGATGCGCTGCTGGCGGACGCAGAGGCCGCGGTCGGGCAGGTGACCCATTTCGTTCACAGCGCCTCGCCGCCGCGGCGCGAGGCCGATCACGCCCTGGCGGTCGACACCGAAACCTGGGCCCGGATGCATGCGGTCAACATCGATGCCGGCTTTCACCTCGCGCGTGAGCTGGCGCGAAAACTCATCGCGGCGCGCGAGCCCGGCTCGTTCCTGTTCCTGACCTCGCTGCATGCCGGCACGCCGCGCAACCTGCCGCATTACTCGACGGCGAAAGCTGCGCTGGCGATGCTGGTCCGGGAATTGGCAAAAACCTTTGGGCGCCACGGCATCCGCGTCAACGCGCTGGTGCCGGGCGCGATCGCCGCCGGCGGATTCGTCGCCGATCCGGCGCTGGCAAAACACATCCCGCTCGGCCGCCTCGGCCGCAGCGAAGACCTCGCGCCGATGGCGCTGGCGGTGTTGTCGAACCGGGTGTCGGCCTACGTCACGGGTGCCGCGATCGTGGTCGACGGCGGCCTGTCGCTGACCAACTGGTTCGAGCCGCCGGATATCGGGGAGATGTGAGCCAGAGCGGGCACTCGCTTACCTCGCCCCGCCTGCGGGGAGAGGTCGGCGCTTTCTTAAGCGCCGGGTGAGGGGACTCTCCGCGAGTCCGCTTGTTGAGAGAGCCCCTCACCCGAAGCCTTCGGCTTCGACCTCTCCCCGCAAGCGGGGCGAGGTGAACCGCCGTCGTAAATTGAGGGGATCGGAACGAGCGTAAATCCACGTCGATCCAGAGCGGACGCTCGCTTACCTCGCCCCGCTTGCGGGGAGAGGTCGGCGCTTTCTTAAGCGCCGGGTGAGGGGGACTCTCCGCGAGTCGGCCTGTTGAGAGAGCCCCTCACCCCGACCCTCTCCCCGCAAGAGCGGGGCGAGGGGGGAGTGATCGGAGCGAGCGGGGCGAGGTGCATCCGTTCTTAATGCAACGGCATTGGCGGGCGCACCACCGGTTCGCCATCGGGCTGAACCGTGGTCTGCGGCGGTGGTGCCGGCATGGGCGGCGGGGGCGCCGGATAGGCCGGATAATACGGCGGCGGCACCGTCGACGCGGTCGCGGTCGGTGGCGGCGGAGGTACCGGCCTCGGCTTGCGGGGTGCTGCGACCGGACGCGGCGGAAGCGCGGCGACCCGCTCGGAACTGAGGGTCTCGAATTTCCTGGTCATGTCGCGGGACATCTGGGCCTGGCTGTCCCTGAGCTCGGCGATGCTGGCCTTGAGCTGCTCGATCTGTTGTCCCATCGCCGCAAGATCGTGCGCCATCGACGTCAGCAATTGCGGATCCGCAGCGGCGGCGGCGACCGCCGGAGCGGCGCCGTCCGGCTGGGCCGTCGATACCGGTTGCGCAGATGCCTGATCGGACTCGGCGGCCTGACCGGGAGGCGGCGCCTCTGTTGACTCGAATGCGGCTACTGCGAATGGCGGCATCCAGCTTGAGATCATCTGCCGCGCCGCGTCGCCGTGGTGCGTCCACACCGCGGCGGCCATGGCGCTGCACAGCGCAAACAGGAAGGCCACGGAGGCGTTCTTCGCCCACCGGCCTATCGACGACCGCCCGCCTGCGGCCGCGACCGGGTCGACCGCACTGGCGCGAAACGTCACATCGACCTCTGGCGTCGCATCGGCCGCCGGCGGCGGCTCGGTCCTTGCGACCTCGACGCCCATCTGCGCCCGCCGCCGCGACAGCAGGCTCAGGACCTCGTGCACCGGATCGGGCGAGCCTTGATTCGGGCCTTGGCGTCGAGCCTTGGGCAGCGCGTGGCTCGAACGTGACTTCGGGCGCGATCGGATAAGCGGCGCCGGAATCGGTTTCGTGAACTTTCAATGTCGATTGCATGGGCGTCCCCTGCCTGCTGCAACGTCTCCCGCATCTGATACGGCGACGGATTTACCACCTTCCAGACGCCAGCAAGGTTTGACCAAAGCAAGGCGAGGACATGGAGAGGTTGCGACCGCCCACAGCAGGGAACCCGGAGCGGGTGCACGGCGGCCGAGGGGAACGCAACTGCCGGTTCGGCGGTTCTCAAGGACAGGCCGCACCCTGCCGTGAATCGGCGGCTGGCGGCCGAAAATCGCAAAACCGCAAGGAGAGCCACGAGGAGAGCGAGATGACATCGCAAACGCAGATCCACACCATCGCCCGGCAGATGTTCGAACGGCACGGCGCCGAGGCGATCGCGCACGCGGCCAAAAATGCCCAGGCCTGCGAACGCAAGGGCGACACCAAGGAAGCCGGCGATTGGCGCAATATCGAGGACGCCATGAAGATGATGCGCGGCCCGCATCAGAGCTGAAGCATGCCTTGATTGACCTGCGAAATTTCGCGGGCTTCGGCATCATGACCGCCGGCAACGAGGCCATCGCGAACCGAAAGGCGCTCTCAGTTTTGGCTTTCCCGGGCCATTGAAGCGGCCCGGAAGCGCCCAATTATGCCCGCAAACGAAATCCTCAATACGACCACCAGCGCCAGGAGCCATCGTCAGTACGTGTTCGTGAAACAGTAGCGTTTGTGGAGTTAGTAAAATGAAACCTGGCAATATCGACTCAATGCCCGCGGCCGAGCTTTTTTCACTCGATGACCGGGCTCCGCTCAATCCCGCAGAGCGCGCCGCGCTCGATGACGAGTTTGCCACCCAGCAGCAAAAGATCGAGCGGCTCAACCGGTACTACGACGATGTCGTCACCGAGCTCCGCGCCTTGCTCGATCAGAGCGAGGACGAGGGCGGCGAAGCGGCCTGATCATTCATTTCTTCTTCACCCTTCAGCCGATGACTAGCTGACAGGGGGCATGGCAACGGGTCGCGTGAATGCGCGCCCGTCGATAAACTCCGCGTATTGCGTCCCTGGGTTTGATGGCGGATTATGCCACGCTGATCCTCTTGGGGCGCCATTGCGGAGAAGAAGCCATGAACAAGCCCGTGCCTGTCAACCCGCCCGAACTGCGATCGACCCTGGTCGCGGCCTCGTCGATGCCGTGGCAGCCCACCGACTTCGACGGCATTGAGATGAAGATCCTGTACCAGGACGCCGAAGGGCGCTCGACCATCCTGTTCAAGATGGCGCCCGGCGCGATCGTGCCGTTGCACGAGCACACCGCGCTCGAACAGACCTTCATGCTGGAGGGATCGCTGCAAGACGCCGAGGGAAGCTGCGGCGCCGGCGATTTCGTGTGGCGGCCGGGCGGCAACATCCATGTCGCGCATGCGCCCGAGGGAGCGATGTTCCTCTCGATCTTCCACCGCCCGAACCGCTTTTTCGACGGGACGAAGTTTTTCACGGCCGCCGAAAAATGAATCGAGCGCGGTTTCTGTAACGACCGTGGCCCGCCTGGAGACTGATCAATGTCGCACCATTATTCCGGCCCGGACACCAGTTTTCCCCATGGCGATGCCCGTCTTGACCTGACCGATGTGTATGCCTTCCCGAAGCCGGGCGGCACAGGCAAGTCAATCCTGATCATGAACGTGCATCCGTCCTCAGGCTTCAATCCGCCGGGACCGACCCGCCTGGATCCCTTCGCGGCCGACGCGTTATACGAGATCAAGATCGACACCAACGGCGACAATGTTGCGGATATTGCATACAGCGTACGCTTCTCGCCATTCACAAGCGGGGCGCAGACCGCAACGCTGCGCCGCGCCGAGGGCGCACAAGCCGCCGGAACCTGCGTTGACGGGCAGATCATCGTCGAGGGAGCGCCGGTCTCCATGGACCGGGAGGCACGGATAACCGAAGCCGGCGAACACCGCTTTTTCGCAGGCTGGCGCAGCGATCCCTTCTTCTTCGACGTGATGGGCGCCTTGAACAACTTTCAGTTCACCGGCAACGATCTCTTCACCGACAAGGACGTGTGCAGCATTGTGCTGGAAGTACCCAACTCCGCTCTCGGGACCAAAGTGCTTGGCCTTTGGGCTCGAACTGTAGACGGCTCAAGCGGCAGTTGGGTTCAGGCAGATCGTGGCGGGAAGCCTTCGCAAGCGGTCTTCCTTCCCGGCGACGAGAGAGATGCTTATCTCACCGCGGCGCCAGCGGATGACGCCCGTTTTGTTGCTGCTTTTGCGCATTCGTTGCAGCACACAGGAGGGTATTCTTCCGAGCAAGCACGCCGGGTGGCAGGGACGCTGCTGCCGGACATCTTGCGCTTCGACCCCGCGCGCGCGGCGTCCTATCCGGGCAATGGCCGGGCGTTGACCGACGACGTCCTCGACGGCTTCATCTCGATCCTCACAAATGGAAAAATCACGACGGACGGGGTGGGAGCCCATGGCGATCTGCTCACCGAGTTTCCCTATGTGGGACCGCCGCACCGGGCCGCAACTGCGCAGTGAGAATTCGTGGGATCGGGTATTCTCAAAGAGTTGGTGGGCCGTGCCCTATCGGGCCGATCAATCCAGTTCCAGAAGATCGGCCAACGACAGACTTCGGCTGTATCTATGAATCGCGATAACTTCTATTGCGTTCTTGTGCAGTGATGCGTCAGATAGCGATCGCTCGATTGTAAATAGATCGAGCTAATCCGTTGTCAGGACCATATTCTACTTGTTGTAGAGTGCCTTCCGCGTTCGACTACGGCATTGGTGCCTGCACCCCTAAGTCGGCTCGAATCTGAATCTATACCTTTTGCCTAACGAGTAGGAGAGGCTTCTGCAAAGTCCCATTGTGGTCTTCCGTCGTATCTTAACGATCTCCGGAGCAGAAATAACGGCATCATGCCGGTCGCCAGACTGATCTATCGTTTCCGGAAGCGCTTCAATCGCAGATTCTATGCGGCAACTCCACGATAACGAGAAGCGTTGCAGGTCTGCCATATCGGAAGTTGCCTGCTCGAAATGAGTAGTCGTCAGACGTTTGGCATAGCATCTCCTTTAGATCGTTAGAATGATCACTTTGATCCTGCTGGACCGTACAGCACAGTTGACCTGCGTGCCGTTTGCCAGCCAGATATCCGAATAACGTCGCAATCCAACGCCTGTTTCAGTCATTGCTCACGACAATTGTTCCTGTAACGGTGTCGAAGTAGCTGTTTCAATTCGATGTCTCTTCCTTGAGCAAGCGACGTGTCACTGACTGGAACGCCTAGCATCTATCGTGGCCTGAAATCAGCGCTACCGACGATCGCCGAGTCCCGAGTAACCAGCGTGACGGGCAGTACGAAAACAGAATTGCAACGGTGTCTTTTGCAGCAGTCCCGAATTAGCGTTCAGAGTTGATTCCGCGAGCGGACGTAACATTTTTTCAAGGATGCATTTAGATCGGGTCTCATCTGTTCGACGAGATCGTCCTGCAATGCAGTCCAGAGTTCAAACGTCATGTCGACATTAGTCTGCGCTTGCGGGGCAGGTCTTGTGAACGACGAGGATGTAGATCCAACTGGGATTAATGAATACGTGCCGCGCTCCAAGCGAGAAATTGGTCGTCGAAATAGCCGGCAGTTTCGGCAGTGTTCAACTAAAGTCGTCACAAAGGACTCGCGTCGTTTGAGTGCGACTTGTCTGCAACTATTCGGCGAACCCGATGCAAAACATACGTGATTTTCGGACGGTCAGCTTTGAGGCGATGCGTTTCCTTGTTTTTCTGAATGCGATACAGCTTCGATACTGAATGATAATACAGCCAGACCGAGCAGCCTGTCTGGTCATCGGAATCACTCGCGACGATCGGCAGCTTTCTTTCCCATCTTCAAGCGTATAACTGTGCGAGGATGTGTGGAGCTCTAGCGGCAGATTCGAGCGAATGGACCGGCGCTGCTGCGTCTCCAACGCTGAGTTCGATTTTTCTCTCGTGCTGCAGTGCGAAGTTCGCGGCTGTTATTTCGCTGTCAACAGAGAGTTTGCGCATCCAGGTCAAATGGCAGATATCACCTTGCCAGAGCTTGCCCGAATAGTCATTCAAGCGTCACGAGGCATCAGATGATGATCAGCTCATCGCCATGCAAACCAAGCCACGGCGGCCATGTTGCCGAGCATGTCCGACAACGTCTAGTAGCTAGCTCAAATCTAAGCTGCGGATAGGCGATCAATCAGGGCCAATCGTCTCGTGTGAATCGCGTCCGCGCGTTGTCAGGAGAGCGTTCTTCGATACTAGCGAGGCCATATTTAATGTCTCCGCGTGAACGGCTTGGTCGCGCTTAGCGATTCTACCGAGTGCCAGACCATGACGTGCTCTCACGAACACCCCGTCGTGCTTCCACACGTATCGCACTTCATGCAGGTGCCGTTGCGCACCAGGGTGAAGTTGCCGCATTCGCCGCACATCTCGCCTTCGTAGCCCTTGGCTTTGGCCTCGGCGCGGCGCTCGGCCTTTGACGGGTGCGGCTTGCGCTGCCGCGCCCGCCTTGCTCCATTGCAGGGCTTCGAGCTTTTCGGTCGGCGACAGATCGTGCTGGGCTTCCTGCTTCAGCGCGACCGCGCCTTCGACCGCGTCCGCGGCGCGTGAGGTCGAGCCGTGCGAGGCCATCGAGGTGACGTTGCCGCCGGCGCGGGCGTCCGCCTGTGGCTCGCTGCCGCCGCGCATGACCACGAGATTGTCGGTGCGCGAACGGGTCAGGCCCTTGGAGACGTATTTTGTGGAGTGCGAGGGGTCCGGCACCTTGCCTTCCTCGACGCCCTTGCCCATGGCGTCGAAGTTGGACTCGGATGGGTCGACATGGGCGAGATCGAACCGGCTCATGTAGCTGACCGCGAGTTCGCGGAACACATAATCCAGGATCGAGGTCGCGTACTTGATGGAGTCATTGCCCTGCACGGGACCTGCGGGTTCGAAGCGGGTGAAGGTGAAGGCGTCGACATATTCCTCCAGCGGCACGCCGTATTGCAGGCCGAGCGACACCGCGATCGCGAAGTTGTTGATGAAGGAGCGCAAGCGCCGCGCCTTCCTTGTGCATGTCGATGAAGATCTCGCCGATCCGGCCGTCGTCATATTCGCCGGTGCGCAAATAGACCTTGTGCCCGCCGACCACGGCCTTTTGGGTGTAGCCCTTGCGGCGATCCGGCAGCTTCTCGCGCTCGCGCATCACAATGATGCGCTCGACCAGCCGCTCCACCACCTTCTCCGAAAGCTGCGCGGTGCGCGCGGCCATCGGCTTGTCGTAGAACGCCTCGATGGCGTCGTCTTCCTCGTCGTCGTCGCTGATCAGTTGCGAGTTCAGCGGCTGCGACAGTTTCGAGCCGTCGCGGTAGAGCGCGTTGGCCTTCAGCGCGAGCTTCCAGGACAGCAGATAAGCCGACTTGCAATCCTCCACCGTGGCGTCGTTGGGCATGTTGATGGTTTTTGAGATCGCGCCCGAAATGAACGGCTGCGACGCCGCCATCATGCGGATGTGGCTTTCCACGGAAAGATACCGCTTGCCGACCTTGCCGCAGGGATTGGCGCAATCGAACACGCTGTAGTGCTCGGCCTTGAGGTGCGGCGCGCCTTCCACCGTCATGGCGCCGCAGATGTGGACGTTGGCGGCCTCGATCTCGCGCTTGGAGAATCCGACCGCGGCGAGCAGGTCGAAATTCGGCGCGGCGATGTCTTCGGGCGCGATCTTGAGGGTGTCGCGCAGGAAATCCTCGCCAAAAGTCCACTTGTTGAAGGCGAACTTGATGTCGAAGGCGGTCGGGAAGGGCGGCTTCAACCTTTTTCAGCGCTTCGTCGGTGAAGCCCTTGGCTTTCAAGGTGGAAGCATTGATCGCGGGCGCGTTCGACAGCGAGCCATGGCCGACGGCATAGGCTTCGATCTCGGCGATATCGGATTCACGATAGCCGAGCGCGCGCAGCGCTTCGGGCACGGCGCGGTTGATGATCTTCCAGTAGCCGCCGCCGGCGAGCTTCTTGAATTTCACCAGCGCGAAATCAGGCTCGATGCCGGTGGTGTCGCAATCCATGACGAGGCCAATGGTGCCGGTCGGCGCCACCACGGTGGTTTGCGCGTTGCGGTAGCCATGGAGTTCGCCGAGCTCGAGCGCCTGGTCCCAGGCGAGCTTGGCATGCTCGACGATGTCGGCCTGCGGCACGCTGGCGTAATCCAGCGGCACCGGATTGACCGCGAGCGCCTCATAGCCGCGGGATTCGCCATGCGCGGCGCGGCGATGGTTGCGGATCACCCGCAGCATGTGGGCCGAGTTCTTCTTGTAGCCGGGGAAGGGGCCGAGCTCTTTGGCCATCTCCGCTGAGGTCGCGTAGCTGATGCCGGTCATGATCGCGGTCAGGGCGCCGCACAGCGCGCGGCCTTCCTTGGAGTCGTAGGACAGCCCCATGGTCATCAGCAGGCCGCCGATATTGGCAAAGCCGAGGCCCAGCGTGCGGAACTCATAGGACAGTTCCGCGATCGCCTTGGACGGGAACTGCGCCATCATCACCGAGATTTCGAGCACGACGGTCCACAGGCGACACAGATGCTCGTAGGCGCTGACGTCGAAAGTCTTGGTCGTGGTGTTGTAGAACGTGATCAGGTTGGCCGAGGCCAGGTTGCAGGCGGTGTCGTCCAGGAACATGTATTCCGAGCACGGATTGGAGGCGCGGATTTCGCCCGAGGCCTTGCAGGTGTGCCAGTCGTTCATGGTGGTGTTGAAGTGCAGGCCGGGATCGGCCGAGGCCCAGGCGGCGTGGCCGATCTTTTCCCAGAGGTCGCGCGCCTTCAGCGTCTTGGTCACCTTCTTGTTGGTGCGGCCGATCAGGTTCCAGTTGCCGTCGGTTTCCACCGCGCGCAGGAAATCGTCCTTCAGCGACACCGAGTTGTTGGAGTTCTGGCCGGAGACCGTGAGGTAGGCTTCCGAATCCCAGTCGGTGTCGAGGATCGGAAAGTCGATCTCCTTGTAGCCCTGGCGGGCGAACTGGATCACGCGCTTGATCATGGCGTCGGTGACCATGGCGCGGCGGGCGAGCTTGATCTCGCGGCGCAGCGCCGGGTTCTTTTCGGGATCGAAGCAGTCGTCGCCCGAGCCTTCGCAGTTGACGCAGGCTTTCAGCACCGCCTTGAGATGCTTCTGGTTGATCTTGGAGCCGGTCACCAAGGCTGCGACCTTCTGCTCCTCCTTCACCTTCCAGTCGATATAGGTCTCGATATCGGGATGATCGGCGTCGACCACCACCATCTTGGCGGCGCGGCGCGTGGTGCCGCCGGACTTGATGGCGCCGGCGGCGCGGTCGCCGATCTTGAGGAAGCTCATCAGGCCCGACGAGCGTCCGCCGCCCGAGAGCCGTTCGCCTTCGCCGCGCAGCCGCGAGAAGTTGGAGCCGGTGCCGGAGCCGTATTTGAACAGACGGGCTTCGCGCACCCACAGGTCCATGATGCCGCCCTCGTTGACGAGGTCGTCCTCGATGCCCTGGATGAAGCAGGCGTGCGGCTGCGGATGTTCGTAGGAAGACTTCGACTTGGTGAGCTTGCCGGTCTTCCAGTCGACGTAATAGTGGCCCTGGCCGGGGCCGTCGATGCCGTAGGCCCAGTGCAGGCCGGTGTTGAACCACTGCGGCGAATTCGGCGCCACCATCTGCTTGGCCAGCATGAAGCGCAGCTCGTCATAGAACGCGCGGGCGTCTTCTTCGGACGAGTAATAGCCGCCCTTCCAGCCCCAATAGGTCCAGCAGCCGGCAAGGCGGTCGAACACCTGCTTGGACGACAATTCGCTGACGTAACGCTCGGCCTCCGGCAGGTCGGCCAGCGCCTCGGCGTCCGGCACCGAGCGCCACAGCCAGGACGGCACGGTCTCTTCCTCGACCTTCTTCAGGCGCGCGGCGACGCCGGCTTTGCGGAAATACTTCTGGGCCAGCACGTCGGAGGCGACCTGCGACCAGAATTCGGGCACCTCGACGTTTTCCAGGCGAAACACCACCGAGCCATCGGGGTTGCGGATCTCCGATGTCGTCAATCTGAAATCAATCCCTGCATAGGGTGACTGGCCGTCAGTGGTGTTGCGTCGTTCGATTCGCATGGTCGTGCCCCGTTCTTTTTTGACCGGACCGCTTGCCGCGGCGCCGGGCGATTTTCCTTGAGCGAACCCCAGGGGCCACGATCGTGTGACCCCGTCCATTCGCAAGCTCAGCCGGTGGACCCGGCCCTGTTCCTCATTCAACGCCCCAACACGTCACTTGAGCCGCTTCCGGCCCGTCTTTTGGCCCGTCTTGGCGCCCCAAAATCCCCCCGGAATTCCGGGCAAACAACCCCGGCACCCGCTGCCTCAACCGGCCGACGGAGTGGTCATTCTGGAACCCTTAGGGAGCGACCGGCGGGACCCAAACACACTCGCGCCGAACAGATCGAAAGCTAGGACGACTCCATTGCGCACGTCAAGCACTAGTACGAGTTCCTGAATCAAATACTAAATATGGTGGAAAGAGGGGAAAACCAAGGGGTCCGGCCGCGCCTCGGTTGGGCCCAAGTATCAGTGAGTCCTCAGAGATTCCCAAGCGAAAAAATTGTTGCGAACGCCGAAGATTTTGAACAGCACCCGCTGTTCACAGGACAACTATTTATTGTCCCCTGGGGCTTGCACAGGAAAGACTCAGGGGTGCGCCAGTCCGCGGCCGGGCAGGCATGCCCGCCGGGCGATAGCTTCGAGGCCGGATAACCGGCAAGGTGCCGCCGATTCCTTGTCCGGTTTCACCAGATCATCCGAAAAATGACCGCTCCCAATCAGCGCAGCGCCAACGCGCGCATCGCGCCCTCCGGCCTTCTGTTCCTTAGCCTGACCTCGGTCATCTGGGGACTGAACTGGCCGGTCACCAAATACGTGCTGTCGGAATGGCCGCCGCTGCCGGCGCGCGGACTGACCGGCATCGTCGGCGGCCTGACGCTGGCGCTCTACGCGCTGCTGCGGGGCCAGAGCTTGCGGGTGCCGAAAGACCAGCGCGGGCGCTTGCTGGTGTCGGCGTTTCTCAACGTCACGCTATGGATGGCGGTGATAGGGCTCGCGCTATTGTGGCTTCCGGCCACTGAGGCCGCCGTGATCGCCTACACCATGCCGGTGTGGACGGCGCTGCTGGCCTGGCCGCTGCTCGGCGAACGGCTGACGCCGGTTCGCATGCTCGCGCTGGCGATGGCTTTCGCCGGGATCGCGGCCCTGATGGGCGGCAACGGTTTTGCCGGCAGTGTCGCCAAGCTGCCGGGCATATTGTTCGCGCTGCTGGGTGCCTTCGGTTTTGCCGGCGGCACGATCTTCCTGAAGCGATTTCCGATCTCGCTGCCCGGTGCGACCTCGGCGGCGTGGCAGATCGGACTGGGCTGCCTGCCGGTCGCAATGCTCGGGCTCGCGATCGAGCGTCCGTCACTGTCGGCGCTGTCACCGGCGGGGTGGGCGTGCCTCACCTATACCGTCTTCCAGTTCTGCACCGGTTATGTCTGCTGGTTCGCGGCACTTAAGCGCCTGCCGGCGTCGGTGGCCTCGATCGGTACCATGGCGGTGCCGGTGATCGGCGTGATCGTATCGGCGGCCGCGCTGCACGAGCCGCTTGGCATCGGCCAGATCGCAGCCCTGGTCTTGACGCTCGCCGGCGTCGCGCTGGCAACGCATCGTAAAACGAAAAAGACGGCGCAGGTGAAGCGCCGTCTTCGTCGCAAGGATTTCGATCGCGATTACGGGCAGGGATGCCGCAGGCCGTCATTGCCCATGTAGGTCCCCGACGCAGGATCGTAGGAACGATAGGTCTGCATGCAGTAAGCCACCGCATCGTCGTCGCCACCGGCGGGGCCGGGGACCACGGCGACGGCGGCGTCATCGTCATACCCGTCGTCGTAATAGCCGGGCGCGTAATAGCCCGGATAGCCTGCGACCACGCCGGCGGCGACCGCACCGGCGACTGCGCCGGGGATATAGCCGCCGTCACGACGGTAACCGCCGCCGCTGTAACGCGGCCCGGGAGCGCCGCCGCCATTATAGCGCGGTCCGGGGGCACCGTTAAAACGTGGCCCCGGGGTACCGCCGCCGGGACGGACGTTGCCAGTCCGGGCTTCCGGATGCTGTTGCTGGGCGAAGCTTGGGGCAGGCGCCACCATCGGCAAAACCAGCGCCATGACGGCTGCTGTACTCAAAACCTTAAGACTGATCATCATTGGCTCCATTTGCGGGACACAGCCCAACCTCGAATGAGGGTAGACGTTCCCGAGCCCGCACCCGATTGTGCTTGGGGGCCAGACTGTCGGAGCGGAACTGTATGCGAAATGAATGGATTGCGCCTATTCCGCGACAATCCGTCACCGCAGGGGATGAGGACACTCTTAGCCTTCGATCAACTCGGCTTGATCGTTGCACGAAACTGGACAACCCGGCCCGCCGGTGGCATCAGGGTCGGAAGCTTTCTCTCAACCGGCGCGGCCATGAAACTGTTTTTCCTCAAACTATTCACGTGGTGGAACGGCCAGACCTTCGGGACCCAATTGTGGACCTGGCGGTTCGGCGAACTGGTCGGCGAGGACGAGCAGGGCAACCGCTATTTCCGCACCAAGGGCCGCAAGATCGATCCGTCGCTCGGCTTCGAGCGGCGCTGGGTGGTCTACAACGGCTACGCCGAGGCCACCCGCGTGCCGCCGTCATGGCATGGCTGGCTGCATCACACCGTCGATATCGCGCCGACCGAAGAAAGCTACACGCCCCACGAATGGGAAAAACCGCACCTTCCCAACCTGACGGGCACGCCGATGGCCTACCGGCCCCCCGGCTCGACGATGGCCAGCGGCCGCCGTCCCGCGGCCACCGGCGATTACCAGCCGTGGACGCCGGGTAGCTGAGTTTCTAGCATTTATCATTCGCGGATGCGCTACTTGGCGCCAGCCTCGGTAGACTTTCGATATCCGGTCGTGCCAAGTGCGGTTATTTGGGCACGAGCTTTGCGGAGTAAATGTGCGATGCAGTCACGCTGGCTGAAGTTTATCGCCCTACTGCTGCTGATCACGATCAAGGAGCCGGCCATGGCCGAAAATCTTACGGTGAGCGAAGAAACGCGATCCGAGATCGCCGCCCTTGTAGCGGCTGAAGAAGCCGCCTGGAACAGGGGCAGCGCCGAAGCGTTTGCGGATCGAGCGTTGCCCGATATCGTGTTCACCAACATCTTTGGCATGTTCTCAGTCGGCAAAGCACCATTCGTCGCTCAACATGCGCGCATCTTCTCGACGATTTACAAGGGCAGTACCAATCATCTGCAGATCGAGCACATCACATTAGTCAAGCCGGACGTTGCGATCGTCGATATTTTGACGATGGTGACGGGTGTGCAGCAAACCCCCTCAGGCGTCCAGTTCATCGACGGTGCGTTACATTCGCGGCTGGAACAGGTTTTAGTGCGGCGCGCGGATGGCTGGTGGACAGCGTCCTTTCACAACGTCGTCGTCAATCCGGCTTACGCGAGCGGGCCTACACCTAAACCTTGAAGAACGATGCGACTACTTTATTACTGATCCCAGAAAGTTACACGCCGCACGAATGGGAAAAGCCGCATCTTGCCAACATGACGGGCACGCCTTCGGCCTATCGCCCTCCCGGCTCGACGATGGCGAGCGGCCGGCGTCCCGCCGCCACCGGCGACTACCAGCCGTGGACGCCGGAAGTTAGGCCGTCTACTCACAAAATTGAGATTCTTTGAGGACGGCATCGACTCGAACCATTGGTGCACGGGTCCGATGTCCGCTTCGGGTCAAAAACGGAAGTGATCCAGCCGGCGCCACACGTCCGTTCTACCCTCAAAAGCAGACATCGTCAGACCATCCCGCCATGTCCGAAAGTGCCACGAACGGACATGACCCGCGATGATTGAGGGATAGGCTGTCCGCTTTGTGCCAAAACCTGAAGTAGCCTGCGTCTGAATTGCTTTGTATGCTCCGTAATTATTTTCTGTATTTCGGAGGACTTATTCGTGTCAGACAACGAGCCGCCAAAATCCCACGTTGTTCCGCCCCACGTTCAACTGATCCAGATGGGTCAGGCCGGTCTTGTCTCCCGGATCGTCTACGCTGCGGCCAAGCTGGGCCTCGCCGATCAACTCGCGCCTGAACCCAAAAGTGCTGCGGAGCTTGCAGGTCGCATGCAGGTACACGCGCCGTCCTTGCACCGTTTGATGCGCACCCTTGCGAGCTTGGGTGTCCTGACTGAACAACCGGAGCAGCGCTTCGCCCTGACCGATCTGGGTCAAGCACTGAAGACCGACGCCCCAGGCTCGGCAAAATCCACGCTATTATTTATGGGCAGTCCGTGGGCCCAGATGGGCTGGAATCATTTGGTCTACTCCGTCCAGACCGGCAAAACCGGCTTTGAAAAAGCGCACGACGTGTCATTCTTTGACTACCTCGCGCAGCATCCAGAGGACGCTTCGCTATTTAGCGAAACGATGGTAGGCTTTCATAGCCAGGAGCCTCCAGCCGTCGCCGCTGCTTACGATTTTTCGACCTTTAATACCATTGTCGACGTCGGCGGAGCGACGGGCAACATGCTTTCGGTCGTGTTGTCCTTGCATGCCGGGCCACGTGGCATCCTGTTCGACAGACCGCACGTTGTGAAGGACGCACCCCTCCTACTTGAGGCAAAGGGTGTCAGCAATCGCATAACGGTTGAACCAGGCGACTTCTTCACAAGCGCCCCCAGCGGAGCGGATGCCTATATCCTATCCCACATCATCCATGATTGGGACGAAGACCGGTGTCTGACGATCCTAGGCCATATCCGCAAGGCGATGGATCCAGCGGGTCGTCTGCTGATTGTGGAGATGGTCTTGCCGCCCGGCGACATCGCCCATCCAGGAAAAATGCTCGACATGGTGATGCTAGTACAACTTGGGGGCCGGGAACGAACCGCGTCTGAATATGCGTCACTTCTGAGCAAAGCCGGTTTCCGTCTAACGCAGGTGGTGCCGACCGAATCTGCAGCAAGCATCGTGGAAGCCGTGGCGGCTTGAGTGAGAGTGGATGTTGGTTGGACTTCCGCTTCGGGTCAAAAACCGACCTGATAGCCACCAAGTCGGACTTCCGCTGTACTCGCGAAAGCGGACATTCATCGACACAACGGCGATGTCGGTTTGGTGCCAGAAGCGGACCAACATTAGATGGTGAAAGTGATCTTCCCGCGTGCCCGCAGTTCATGCGGCAGAAGGCAGTCATAAATAAACTGATTGGTTGGCGTCGGCACGGCGACCTCGCGCCCGAGGCGCACGACGGCTCCATTCCAGTATTCCAGTTCGCTCATCTTTCCGTCTGCAATGTCGCGCTGTAACGACGTGGTGCCGTTCGTGGGCAGACCATCATAGAATTTCATCGTGTCGGAGACTGCTGTATCCGCCATCGGTACGCCGCGGGCTTTCGCCACCGCCAGCGCTTCCTGCAGGCACTGCTCCAGCAACTTGCGGGTCTCCGGAATGACACGCGTCACACCAATCGGCGCTCTCGTGATCGAACCCACACCACCGAATGAGGTCACCATTAGGAACTTGTCCCACAACGCCTTGACGATGTTGGCGGGTACCTCCACTGAAACTTTCGCATGCGAGAAGCATTCCCGCAGGCGTCCGACCCGTTCTGTGAGCTTGTTGTCCAACTCGCCAAACTTGATGAAGTTCTGTCCTCCGACGCTCCTGATATGACCGGGGCCTGCCACAAAGCTCAACGTGCCGCACATGCCGCCGAGCGTAGCGGACCCCAACACGGCAGCCAGTTCGCTGGCAGCCTCAACACCGTTCTGCAGGGGCACAACAACAGTCTCGGGACCTACCAGTGGACGGATCGCGCGGGCGGCGTCGGTAACTTGCCAAGCCTTTACGCCAACAAGCACGGCTTCCACTTGACCTATCTCGGCAGGTTTATCAGTTGCCTCTGCGCGAATGACGGTTTCGCCTGACGGCGTCTCGAGGCGGAGACCCGTTGCCCTTATGGCGCGGAGGTGATCACCCCGGGCGATGAAGACAACATCTTCTCCGGCGAGCGCGAGTTGCGCACCAAAGTAGCCGCCAGCGCCACCCGTCCCAAAGACTGCGATCCGCATCTGCCAACCCCCGCTGATGAGCGAACCGGATGCCTCTCCACAAGGCAATTACCGGGCCTCGACATTTACCATTATGTCAGCACGCGTCAGCGGCCATTTTAACGCGAAGAGACATAGATAACGATGTCCGCTTCGGGATGCCGGCTCAACCGGTCGACGCAACACAGGCGTTAAATCTCTCTGCTGGGGTTTCAAATTGCAAGGTCTCACGTGGTCGTTCGTTTAGCTGACGCGCCACTTTGTTCAGATGGGCTTGCGAATGCACCGACAAATCGGTGCCCTTCGGAAAGTACTGTCTCAGCAGGCCATTGGTGTTCTCGCTCGACCCCCGCTGCCACGGGCTTTGCGGATCGCAAAAATAAACGTCGATGTTGGTCGCCAGGGTAAATCGTCGATGATCCGTAAGTTCCTTGCCCCGGTCCCAGGTCAGCGATTTATACAGTTCGCTCGGTAGCTTTCTTGCCTGCTTGATGAGCGCGGATACGACCGACTGGGTGTCCTTGTTGGCCACCTTCGCCAGCATCACGTAACGGGTACGACGTTCGACCAAGGTTGCGATATAGCTGTTGTTCGACCCGGACAGCAGATCGCCTTCCCAATGGCCAGGCACCGCCCGATCTTCAACCGCGGCCGGTCGCTGACGGATCGAGACGATATCCTTGATTTGTCCCCGTCCATCGCTAGTGAGGCCCGCCTGTTTCGATCGACGGATCGTGCGCTTCGATCGAAGATGGCAAAGCAGCTCTTTCTTGAGCACCCCGCGGGCTTGAACAAACAGGCTGCGATAGATCGTCTCGTGGGACACCTGATAACACCCGTCTTCAGGATGGGCTCTTTTAAGCCAGCCGGCGATCTGCTCGGGCGCCCAATTTAATCTCAGCTTGCTGGCCACCGACTGTCGTAACCAGGGATTGGTCGCCAGCTTACAACGTTTTGGGCGACGGGCTCGGGCCCAGGCCTTGTCATCCGCCAAAGCCGCTCGATAGCCATCATAGCCGCCATTGCGGCTGATTTCTCGGCTCACCGTCGAGGGCGAGCGGCCCAGCAACCCAGCCATCGATCTTGCCGAGCGATGTACCGCAATGCCTCTCGATATCTCCTCGCGTTCCGACAGCGTCAGCGCCAACCGCGAGCGACGCCGAGGCGATGGACGAATCCCACCGTGCGGTGAGACCTGGAAATAAATCGACGATGACGGCTTACCAAACGCCCGCCCAATCGCCTTCGAGCAACTCGCCGCGCTGCCAGCGATCCCATAACTCCGTCTTCTCGGCCGTCGTAAACCCTCGACGAAATCCCTGATCCATCGCCACACTCCATCTTTTCCCTTTAAGATAAAGTGTTGCGTCGACCGGTTGAGACCACCGCCAAGAGTGGACGTTCAGCCGAATCGGCTGCATAGGTGAGAAAGGCGCGCTGCCCGTTTCGACTAAGACATCGGCAGGCATTCCGGGCGTTCGACGAAGATCTTCGCTTCGCACCGGCCGCTGTGTTCGACTGCGATTGGCCAAACCAGACATCCCTAATTGTGGGGGCGCTTGAAACATATTTGCGTCCGAGGCGTTGGTTGGCTGGAAACCCATGTAGAGGACTAGTCCATGGAACACCTGATCCAGGCGTTTGGTGCATGGCTTAAACAGGGATTTGGCTGGCTGGTCGATGTGTTTGTGTTTGGGTGCCTCTGGGGCAGTAGCCAAGTCGCGCGGCTTTTTGGTACGCATCTGGGCAGCCCCCCGATCTTGACGATCGTAGTGCTTATTCTAGTGCTCTTGCTCATCCTATATCTGTTTTATTGGATATTTGGCCGCTTCATCGGAGTGATACGATGGGCACTCAGTAGGATCGCATACGCCCTAGGAGTGATTCTATTTAGCGCGGGTGTAGTATCGGGGGTGTTTGTCAGCGCAGGGCTCGTTGCGGCGGTGGTAATGTGGGTGATGGGCAACGTCAACTTGGCCTCGCGATGACTCACCACGAGCATTTTAATCGAGCAGCCCGCCATCCGACAGGCACTCGGCCGCCATCGCCGGCAGCCGATCATTTCGGCCTTCAGCCCAGCGAAACCACGCCTTGCGCAATCTTCAAAGCCTAGCATTTTGCGACCGGGCGGCGAGCTAGAAACGACACAAAATCGGTCTTAAATTTTGCTCTGGCACTTGTTCGTTCCGGGTCAAAAGCTGACCTGACAGTCCCGAAGTACGACTTCCGCTATATCTCCGGAAGCAGACCTCGACGGTCGCCCTTGGCATGTCTCCTTTGTGCCATGAGCCGACATCGGCTGGCCTATTCGATGACGTCGTTCGCAAGTGCCAGCACCGTGGGCGGGATGACGAGGCCGAGCGCCTTGGCGGTCTTGAGGTTGAGTACCATCTCGAATTTGGATGGCTGCTGAACTGGCAGGTCGGCTGGTTTCTCGCCCTTGAGAATCCGGCCGATATAGATGCCTGCTTGACGGTCCACATCCTCGAAAACAGCCCCGTAGCTCGACAACCCGCCGGCATCGCAAAATATCCGGTTGAAGTAGTTCGCCGGGATCCGGTAGCGCGCGGCGAGAGCAACGATCTGCGCGCGTCTGGCGCTGAATGTCGGATTGGGACCGACCAGCATAGCGTCGACGCGCAGGTCGGCGGCCTTGGCAAAAGCCGAATTGATCTCGTCCTCGGAGCTCGCGTTGAGGACCGAGATCCGGCGATTGAGGCCGCGACCTGCCGCCTCCATGTCCGCCAGATTTTGGCTGCTGGTCAGGATCGTGGGATTGTTGAGAAAGCCGATCGCGGTTGCGGCGGGTATCAGGTTGGAAAGCACCTCCAGCCTTTTCTTCAATAACCCGCTGTTGTCGTAGGTGGCACCGGTCAAATTTCCACCGGGCCGGTGCAGGCTCTCGACGAGGCCGGATTTGACCGGATCGCTGCCATTGGCGAACACAATCGGAATTGTTGCAGTCGCGGCCTTGGCCGCCAGCGCCGCGTTGAGCGATCCCCACGCGAAAATCAGGTCCACCTTTTGGCGGACGAATTCGGCTGCAAGCGCGGGCAACTGGTCGTATTGCTCAGTCGAGCGGATTTCAATCGTGATATTACGGCCCTCGACGTAGCCCATTGTGCCAAGGCCCTCGCGCAGAGAGGCGAGAGTGTTTGAATTGGGCTGTGATCCAGTATTGAGATATCCGATGACAGGCGCGCGCTGCTGTGCGCGAGCGGCGAGCGGCCATGCCGCGACCCCGCCGGCAAGCCGGAGAAATCCCCGTCGCTCCATATCGCCCTCCGCCCCAGAGACTCGACGGAGCTATGGTACAGGTTCACGCGGGATGGCAGAAGGGCCATGTCCGCTCCGGGTCAAAACCGGAAGTGTCGCGGCTTTCGCGGTATGTCCGTTCTACTATTAAGAGCAGACATCGCCAGTCGGCCCTGGATGTCCGAAAAGTG
This sequence comes from uncultured Alphaproteobacteria bacterium, assembly GCA_963774685.1. Taxonomy (GTDB): domain Bacteria; phylum Pseudomonadota; class Alphaproteobacteria; order Rhizobiales; family Xanthobacteraceae; genus Bradyrhizobium. The sequence continues at coordinate 1,079,549 of CAVZFU010000002.1, forward strand.
CCAAGGCGGAAATGGCAATCCAACAAAAAAGCCCCGGCATTGCCGGGGCTTTCATCTGTCTCAGGCGAAACGGTGATCAGTACCTTGCTACGACCGGGCCGCCAAATTTGTAGTTTACGCTGACGCGAGCCAGAACACCGTTGTCCGTGAACTTGTTGGGATCGTAGACGGCGCCGGAGTTTGTGAAGACCAGCGTCTTGTTTTCAAGCTTGTAATAAAGCCCTTCGACCTTGACCGACCAGTTGGAGGCAATCGCATATTCAAGGCCGGCACCGACCGTCCAGCCGGCACGCCATGAACTCTGATCCCACAATCCCGGATCGTCGTTGTCGTTGACGTGGTTATGGACGCGAGCAAATGCCAAGCCACCGGTCGCGTAGACCAGTGCGCGGTCGAAAGCGTAGCCGATGCGCCCCCGCAGGGTGCCGAGCGCATCCAGACTGGCGCGCTGGGTAAGGTCGCAATAGCCACTGCCGTTGCAAAAGCTGTTGAGAGTCGACTTGGCCGACGTTCCGTCGAGGTCGGCCTCGATCCCGAAAACCCAGACGCCGCTCTGCCAGTTGTAGCCAGCCTGGACGCCGCCGAGGACCCCCGTGCCGCGCATTTTGCTGTGCACCTCAGGGTCAGAACAATCCCACCAACATCCAGACCCGGCGTCGTATTGATCTTGTTTGTCGCTTAACGTGACGCCTCCGATATTGCCGCCGACATAGAAGCCGGTCCAGTCGTAGACCGCTGCGGGCGCAACCATCGGTGCCTTGGTGTAAGGCCTTGCAGCCAGATCGGCCGCCGTCGCGTGGCCCCCGGCCAACAAGATAACGCTGCCAATGATTGCGAGGAGAAGCTTTTTCATCGAAATTTCCTGTCCGAGAGACAACTCGTGCGAAGGCGTGTTGATTAGCTTCCCCACCCGCGAAGACAAAGCCAATTACCCTGAAGAGAAAGGCGTAAAGCCCATTTTCCCATCGGTGTGGCGGATGGGTCACATCTAGCCAGCGCTGCGGCTGGCCTTTTCGTGCGCGAAATACTGGTGGACGAATGCAATCGCCATGCTCCCTTCGCCGACCGCCGATGCAACTCGTTTTACGGGGCTCAACCGCACGTCACCGCAGGCAAAGACGCCAGGCGCGCTGGTCTCGAGAAGGTAAGGATCCCGGTGATGCGACCAGTGCCCGGCCTTCCTCACATCGTCGCCGGTCAAAATATATCCACGTTCATTGCGGGCGATGTCTACCGGCAGCCACCCGGTCTCCGCGTCGGCACCTATGAAAATGAAAAGCCCGCCACATGCATATTGACGCACTTCACCACTCGCTCTTTCGAGGATGTCGATCGCTGACAGGTTGCCGTCGCCGTGCACCGAATGGACTTCCGACCCCAGATGCACCGATATGTTCGATTTCAAGCGGAGCTGCTCGATCAGATAATGAGACATGCTGTCTTCAAGCCGTTTGCCCCTGACGACAAGCGTCACTTTGCGCGCGTGGCTTGAGAAGTGCAGCGCCGCCTGACCGGCCGAATTTCCTGCGCCGATCAGGTGGACGTCCTGCCCATGGATGGTGTTTGCCTCGCTCCGCGCGGCTCCATAGAACACCCCCTTGCCGACAAGCCGATCGATGCCTTCGACGGCGAGGCGCCGCCATGTTACGCCGGTTGCAAGAATAAGGCTGCGCGCCCGGATAACATCGACGCCGTCGAGAAAAACCTGGTGCTTCGCTGGATCGACGCTCGCGACAGAACGCGTGACCAGAATTTCGGCCCCCAGCCGCCTTGCCTGTTGAAGGGCACGACTGGCGAGCTCGTCGCCGGATATGCCGCTCGGAAAGCCGAGATAATTCTCGATCCGCGACGACGTTCCGGCCTGTCCGCCGGGCGCCTCTCGTTCGACGACGATGGTGCGAAGCCCTTCGGATGCCCCGTAGACCGCCGCCGCAAGGCCAGCCGGCCCGCCACCGACAATCGCAACATCGAATTCGGTGGCGCGCGGAGAAGTCTGGAGCCCAAGCCGGCTTGCAAGATCCCGCACGTCGGGGTTTTCGATTACGGTACCGTCGGCCAATCGCGCCACGGGACCATCGGTAGCCGGCCGGTAGCGTTGCACCCAAAAGAGCCGCCGCTTCCGGCGCATCGGGCGTAACCCAATCGAATGAAATCTGGTTGCGCGCCAGAAATCGCCGCAGGTCGGCGCAGGCAGTGTCCCAGCGATGTCCTATCAACGTTACGCGCGGCTTGTGCGGTTCGGCCGTGATGGCCTGCAGTCCGCCCAGTCGCTCGCGGGCAAGTGCGTTGATCTTCTGGGCCACGTCCTTTGAAACCGCTGCAATCGCGTAATATTGTTGAACCTCCATACGCATCACGCGCGATGGTTCGGCCGCGCGATAGCCTCCCGGGAACGGCGTCCCGAGCGTAATCGGCACCTCACCGAAGATCGCTCCCGGAACACGCCAGCCAAGCGTGCGCTCGACCCCGTCGAATGTCTTTATGACTTCAATCTTGCCGGAGATGACCACAAAGAGCGCGCCTTCTCCTCCTTCGTGGACCGCAAACTCTCCGGCGGCGAGTTGGAGGTCGGCCGATGTCCGCGCGAGGCGCTCCAGTTCGGCGGTTGGCAGTGCGGAGAACAACGGGATTGCTGCAACTTCCTCGACCGTCAGCATCGCTCCCCCAAACCTGACCCATCTGCCGGCTATGGAACATAGCCGGTCAAGCGAGGTCAAGCTGGCGGTTCACGCCAGTGAGACGATGGCACCAGCGGCCGCCGTCCTGCAGCCACCGGCGATGCCGTGGACGCCGGGTAGCTGAGTTTCCAACAGTGGCATTCCGGGATGCGCCTCCGGCTGGCAATGGCCGACCGGAGGCAAAGGAAACTCCCAATGTCCGCGGCCGGACGTCACACGATATGAAAATCGTTGGCGTTAAGGGCAACCGAATGAACGTTTGTCAGGGTAATCGTATCGGTTGGGTCCAGTTGAAGCTGCGCTGATCCTCCGGGACCGGTATCGTGGAAGAGAGCTGCGAGCTGACTGTCCATCTGCTGCTGAGTACCCGTCAGACCAAGAGCGCTCGCCTCAGCCGAGGTGATATCAATCACGTCATGTTGGGTGTCGAATCCCGTGATCGTGACTGCGCCCGACCGCGGTTGCCGCCGTTTCGTTGAACACGAACGTATCGTTACCGTGGCCCACGGTCACTGTGTCACTCATCCCGACATTAATGGTGTCGTTGCCGTTGCCGGCCGTTACCGTGCTGTTCGCTCCGGTCGTAATCGTGTCATTTCCATTGCCAACCGTGACGGTGCTGTAGTTTCCGGCGGTTGCGGTATCGTTGCCATTGCCAAGCGATATGCTGCCGAAGCTGTCGCCCTGGTCGGGCCCCCCGCTGTACTCACTGAGGGTTACCGTGTCATTGCCGTTGCCCGCAGTAATGCTGCTTTCGTCAGTCAACGATGTCCCGGGCGCGGCTAACAGGATGTCATTGCCATTGCCGGCGATAACGGTGGTATCCGTGTTATGCCCGATGGTTGAAGCTATCATTGTATCGTTACCGTTACCGAAGGTCAGAACGGTACCTGTGCTATAGCTCCCGCTGTAGAACGTATCATTGCCGTTGCCGAAGGTTATGTGGCTGCCTGTATTGTTGGTGCCCCCCGTGAACGTATCGTTGCCGTTGCCGATCGTTATCGAGTTATTGGTGCCGTAGTCTCCACCGACAATCGTGTCATTGCCGTTGCCCAGCACCGAAACCGCGTCCTGATTGTAGCTTCCGCCGGTATAGCTATCGTTGCCGTTGCCGATGGTGATGTGGCTGCCGGTATCGTGGCTGCCACCGGTGAAAGTATCGTTTCCATTGCCGATCGTTACGGTGCTGTCGGTATCGTACGATCCTCCCTGGTAGGTGTCGTTGCCGTTACCAAGAGTAATCGTGGTTCCAACGTTGTTGTCGCCACCTTGATACGTATCGTTTCCGTTTCCGACGATGATCGTGGCATCGATGTTCCAGCTGCCGCCGAAGATGTTATAGTTGTCGTTGCCGAAGGTGTAGGATTGATCGGAGAGCGGATCCGCTGGGGTACCGCTGGCTAATGTCTCGGTTTTGGCCATTTTACACTCCCTGTTTAAGTTGACTGTCTTCCCGGACGTTATCTGCGTCCGAGCCCAAAGTGCGGTGTCGCCAGGTTCATCCTGCCGCCTGGCATTTGTGGAAGTAACGATAGGTATCGGGCGCGCGCATCCATATGAAATCCTGGGTGAGGCCGCCGTGCGCATTGATCCAGGCGGTGATATCCGGCGCGTAAGCGTGGCGCAGACTGGCGGTTGCCGTCGCCAGATGGGCGAGGTGGAAGCCGAAGCTGGCCTCGGATGTCACGCAGATCTTGCTGCGAGGAATGTGGCCCAGCAGCACCGTACAGGCCGATTGGCAGGGGCCGACGATACGTACATTGACGCCCTGTCGCGCCAGCCCCGCCCAGCGGGCGCTGTACTCGGCGACGGAGCCGCCGTGACTATCGGAGATGTCGATCGTTTCGGCCTGCGCTGCGGTCGCAAAAAGCAAGACGATCGCGATACAGTTCAAATAAAAAGGCCAACTGCGCATATCTTCCGAGCCTCCTTGGGGTTCTGCCATGTGGACGCCGACGGTCAGTGCGATGGTTTTCACAAACCGGGCAGTCGCCGGACCGTTGAGCGCACGCTCAGAAGAAGCCCGCACCGAGGTCCAGGCCATAGGTCAGGTACAGCAGAGCGACCAGGAGGCCGGCTCCGCACAAAAGAGCAATTTGCTTCAAAGTGTCGAATTCACCGGCTGTTTCGAAGACGCGGGACAATGCCTGTGCAATAGCGGTCATGCGACCTCCTGCCTCATTCCGTCGACCCTGCCCGGTTGTGGAAACTGCCCCAAGCCGGGGCGCGGCGCCTTCAGGACACCTTATCTTTTGCTTATGGAATCCATTATTTTCGTTTTGCGACGCAAAAAATCAGACGTGATCGATGACCGTTCATGCGACGGCCATGATGACGTCCGGGGAGGATCAGCATGACCCAGGCTCAGACGGCGGTGTCACACGGATATGTGCTCGGCGCCACCGAAGGCGAACATCTCGTTCATTGGCGCGACGCCGGCAACATCTTCATCAAGGTTGGCCCCGCCACAGGCTCGGACGATCTCGCCTTGGGAACCCAGCAGGTGCCGGTCGGTGCGGGCATTCCGGTGCACCGACACTTTCGCATGGACGAGGCCTTCTACGTTCTGGAAGGCAGCGGAATTTTCACACTGAACGATGCACAACACCCTTTTGGGAAGGGCGGAACGATATTCATTCCCAGGAATGCGTGGCATGGGTTCGCCAATCCTGAGCATGAACTGCTCCTGCTCTGGATCATGGCGCCTGCCGGCCTCGACGGCTTCTTCGGCGACACCTGTAATCCGCCCGGGGTGCCGCCAAAGCAACTGACCAGGGAGCAGGTCAACGAGATTGCCGGCAAATATGCGACGGAATACAGATAATCGGCCCTCGCAATACCGCAGGTAAACGCGTTCGCATGTTGTCGCTTCGCCGCGGAGTTATTTCCGGGAGGAATAAATCCTGTTCGAAGGCGGCGTCCAGCCAAAGGCTGGTCCCGCGGTGATCTGCGTGAAGCCAGCTACGGCAACGCGCCCGATGTCAAAGGAGCAATTCGATGAGTCGCTTTGATACCTATCGAGACAGCTTTCCCAATGCTCGTCTGATCCGTTCGAAAACCGGCGTGCTGGAAGTGGCACTTCACACCGATGGCGGCACGCTGGTCTTCGATGGTCACACACATGAGCAGTTTGTCGACCTGTTTCATGCGATCGGCTCTGACCCGGACAATCGCGTCGTGATCCTCACCGGCAGCGGCGAAGCGTTCATGGAGACCATCAGCCCCGAGGGCTTCGACTTCTTCACGCCGCAAGGGTACGACAAGATTTATCGCGAGGGCAGGAAGATCCTCATGAACATCCTCGACATCGAAGTGCCGCTCATTGCCGCGGTGAACGGCCCGGCGCGGGTGCACTCCGAATATATTCTGCTCGCCGACATCGTGTTGGCCACTCCATCGACGGTTTTCCAGGACAAGCCGCACTTCGAGTTCGGCATCGTACCCGGCGACGGTGTCCATCTGCTGTGGCAGGAGGTCATCGGCACCATACGCGGCCGCTATTTCATCCTGACCCGGCAGGAGCTCGATGCCCGGACCGCCAGGGAATGGGGCGCCGTCAACGAGATTGTGCCGGCGGACAAGCTGCTGGCTCGCGCCCGTGAGATCGCGGAGGGGCTCGCCAAATTGCCGCCGCTCACCACGCACTACACGCGGATCGCTCTTACGCAGAATCTGCGACGCCTCATCGATCAGGGCGTCGGATACGGCCTGGCATTGGAGGGTATCAGCGCTGCGGAGGTCGCACGCCGGAGCGCAAAGTAGCGACAATGCCTCTTCCAATGCACCCCAATGCCGATGCGAACTTCAAACTGAGACGCTACCGAAGTGGGTTCACGTCCTGACCGGCGCGCCTGGAACAACGGGGATACTCGCAGCGTCCTTCGCACTCACCGTCCTATAGTTGGGACTGCAGTTGCGCTGAAACAAATTGAAACGCGCGCCTGCGCGGGTCGGCGTCGATCTGTTGCGTGAATGGAACGTTGCCGTCCACGTGAAGTGAGATTTCCATCGCCACAGGCTCCGGTGCCGGCGGGCAGTTCAGCGGCACCGTGACGGTCTGCGGGCCAGGTCGAACCAGTGAAATCGAGGCGTTCAGGCAACCTGGGCTGGTGATGTTGAGGCTGAGCTCTTCGCCGGGGGCAGCGGTTGTCAACAGCGCAGGTGGTACCACGATGGAAAGCGAGAACTGTGTTTGCGTGTCACGGCGCAGCAGCAACGCGGAGTCAGGTCTGGCCCACGCCGACGCCCCTTCGGCTGCGTACAGGCCGCGCGCGGCAGTGGATGGCCCGCTGACTGGATTGAAGCCGGCGCCGTTTTCCCTTGAACTGCGGTCGCTTGCGGTGAAGGGTGCGTAGGGCAGTACCTTGTCCAACGCGTAGATCGTGCCGCCCGGCTGATCCACCACGATGTGATAGGTTGTGGCTGCGAGAATATCGTTTATTTCGGTCCCGATTTTTCCGGAATATGATTTCGCGGTTGCGTCCAGAACGAAGTATTTATGGGGTAGGGCGTCGATCGTGGCCGGTTTCCACCGGTAATAGTCCATGATCTGGCGGCCGGAAAAAAGCGCGAGTGCCGGCGCTTTCCACCAGCCAAACCCGAAGATTTTTGCATCGGGAGGCAGCTCCTTCATCACCTGAGCGACGGACAGTTGATCGATTTGTGCTTGGTCAAGCTTTGGCGGGTTAAGTAATAGGTCGCCGCTCCCGGTAAAAAAACCCTCGGCAACGATCAACGTTGCAACCAGGGTTAGCCCAAACAGACGCATGGGAATTGCAACCCTCCGACCCCGTCGGTACGCCTCATCGAGGGCGCCGATGGCCAGGATCAGCAGAATTTGCTGAAGCAGGAACCCGTTCAAGATGCGACGTGGCCAGGCGGTGTGGGTCGGCGTTATGAAGAGCCACCAGGCAAAGTAACCGCCTGCTGCGATGAGAAGGACGCCGACGCAGAACACGCGCTGAAAATCGCTTTCTAACCACTTCCGGATCAACAGCGCTGCGCCAACCAACCATGGAACAAATAAAAACACCACGACGATGTACCGTGGTGTTTCCAGCATGTACGACAGGAGCTGGAGGTGTTTCGCTCCCTTGGTCGGCAAACTTTGGCCCCAGGAAGATAATGTCTCGGTGGCACCGGATTGCCCAAGGACGTCTGCGGTCTGCAGCGCCCACCATTGCGCGTAGGCCGAGAAACTCCCCAGTTCGGCCAATCGAAACAACTCCCAGCCTGCGATCGGGAGCGCAATGCCGGCGCCAAGCCACGCGATCGATCCGGTGTGCCCCCGGTTTCGTCGCGTAAACAAAACGACAAATAACCCCAATGTCGGCGCCGCCAGCAGCAAGGCGACGACTTTCGTCAAATAACAGAGTGCCAAGGCGATGCCGCCGGCGAATAGCCGGAACTTCGAAGGCGAATCGCGTTCAAGCTGAGGCGCGAGGATGGTCAGCGACACAAGGAACCAGAAAAAGGTGGGGATCTCGCCATATCCATCGGTTCCGTAGAAGTACAAGTACGGCGTCAGCAGCACGAGTGTTGTGCCTGCGAGAGCCTGTCTACCTGACGGCAGCATACGGCGCAGAAGGACAAAGCAGACCGACAAGGTGCCCGCAAGGTAGACGAGGTTTATGCCTTGTGTGGTTATGGGACGTACACCGCCGAGCCGCATCAGCAGGCCGGCCGGCAAGGTAAAGGGTCCATCGGTCTGCACCGGGAAAGCAAAGAAACTGTCGTAGACGAAGCCGTAGCCGCGACCCTCGATAAAGGAGAGAGCGGTGTTGAGATTTATCGCCCCGTCAAAACTGGGAGGTGAAACCAAAGCGTGCTGGATGTAGATCGCCAATATCCAGCAGATGATCAGAAGCATCGCAATGCTGGGCGCGAATGCGACAACACGCCCAAAGGACAATTTGTAGAAAGAAGAATTGATATTAAGCAACATGCCCCGGGTCATCCGGTTGAGCCCCCAATCGACCTGATCCGAGAGTTGCAGAATGAACCTCGACCCGACGTGAAGATATAGATTTCTTTATTCCTGGAAATTCGAATGTCTGCTTCGGTCAACAGCGGAAGTCGGCCCTCATGTCGGATCAGACGGCAGGAGGCCGCCGCGAAGCGGATGGGACATATGGAACTGCGATAGCGGTAATGACGCCAAAACAGCACACGGCCGATGGTGCTGTTTCTCTGCGTTCCGGCGGGGTTATGCATATGGATCGGATAATTATAATGACGTATTGGACCGACGCTGCCTGTGAACAACGGGGATACTTCTCGCAGCGTGCTTGCGCATCCACTGTCCTGGTGGCTCAATCACGTCATCTTATGGAGGTGGGAAACCACCGCGTCGGTTCGGGCCACAGTTCGCGACTGCCCCGATACGCAGCGGCACCCGATCGGGATACGGCTGGGAGATAGGCCCCCGGTGCAGACGTCCTGAGATCGCCCGACAATGTGGGGCTGCCATGAGACAGGAAAGGCCGTCTGGGCAACCAGGCGGCCTTTTTCTTTTGCGTGGCGCCGGACTAGGCGAGCCGCGCCGCGGCGCGTTTGATCGCTTCGCCCCGGCGCTGCTGGTTCGGTGCAATCCTTTCCCGCAGCAGCGCCAGGATTTCGCCGGGCGCGGTGTCGGGCGAGCCGGCATTGAACGGCGGTGCCGGATTGTATTCGAGCCGGAGCTGGATCGCCTCGGCGGTCGGCCGGTCGACCATGATCGACACCAGCGTCAGCGCAAAGTCGATGCCCGCGGTGACGCCGCCGCCGGTAATCCTGTTGCGGTCGACGCACACCCGCGTCTTCGCCGGTGTCGCTCCGAACGCGCTCAGAAAATCCACCGCGGTCCAGTGCGTCGCCGCCCTGTATCCCCTGAGCAATCCGGCCGCGCCCAGCACCAGCGATCCCGTGCAGACCGAAGTGATGTATTTGGCGCCCGCCGCCTGCTTGCGCAGGAAAGCCAGCATCTCCTCGTCGTTGACCATGTCGTCGGTACCGGCGCCGCCGGGTACGCAGATCACATCGAGTTGCGGGCAATCCGCAAAGGTCGTGGTCGGCGTCAGCATCATCACGGAATCGCTGGCAACCGGTTCGATCCGCTTCCAGATCAGATGCACTTTCGCGCCGGGCACGCTTGAGAACACCTGCAAGGGCCCGGTGAAATCGAGCTGGGTCACCTTCGGAAAGATGAGAAGACCGATCTGGAGCGTGGGCATGGGTGCACTCTTTCGAGTTTGGTTGAGGGTTCAGGCGAGCAGTGAATGCATGGAATCTGCTTGACCGGCGCATCCTGGCATGATGCTCTGATGTCTTAAATGCCATATTTCCCTCATTTTAAGACATGAGCCCAGGATGATCGGCGTTCTCGTGTTTCCCAATTTCCAGCTGCTGGACGCCGCCGGGCCGATTTCGGTGTTCGAGATCGCGATGCGCTATGCCGGCCAGGCGCCGTCGATCAAGGTTCTGGCGGTGAAGCCCGGTCCGGTGCGCAGTACATCCGGCGTCGAAATGCTCGCACGCGCCATAAAACCCGCCGGCGCGATCACCACGTTGATCGTGGCCGGAGGCCAAGGGGTGGGCGCGGCGTCGAAATGCGAGACCACGCTGGCGCTGGTGCGCACCATGGTGAAACGCGGCGTGCGCGTCGCCAGTGTGTGCTCCGGCGCCTTTGTGCTGGCCGAAGCCGGCGTGCTCGACGGCCGCCGCGCCACCACGCACTGGCAACGCACCAGCCAGTTTCTCAGCCTTTATCCAAAAGTGAAACTGGAGCCGGACCGCATCTTCGTGCGCGACGGCAACATCTGGAGCTCGGCCGGGATCACCGCCGGCATCGATCTGGCGCTGGCGATGTCAGCGGAGGATTTCGGCGACGAGGTCGCGCAGAAGACCGCGCGGCAACTGGTGCTGTACAATCGCCGCAGCGGCGGCCAGTCGCAATTCTCCTCGCTGCTGGAATTGAAGGCGCCGGCCGGGCGCTTTGCGCCCTTGCTGGCCTGGGCACGCGAGCATCTCGATGCGCCGCTGACGGTGGAAGACATGGCCGAGCGGGCCGGCATGAGTTCGCGGCATTTCACCCGCGCCTTCATCGCGGAGACCGGCACCACGCCGTCGAAGGCGGTGGAGCGCCTGAGGATCGAGGTGGCGCGGCTGCGCGTGCAATCCTCCAGCGAAGCGATCGAGCGGGTCGCGCAAACCACCGGCTTTCGCGATCCGGAGCGGATGCGCCGCGCCTTCATCCGCGCCTTCGGCCAGCCGCCGCAATCGCTGCGCCGTGCGGCGCGGGCCGGCTAGCGCCAAAGCGCGGGGGGCCTGGCGGACGCGGCCGGCCTTACCATTGCTCGATCTGGTCGCGATAGACCCGTCTCGGACAAAATTAAGAGGGCCTGGACGAATCCAGGCCCTCCCGAACAATGGAGATTACGCCCTTGTGTCAGCGTCATACTCCGCCGAAATGTCCTTGCCGGTGTAGTCAGGCATCAACGCCGCCGACACAAGGCTTACCACCGCACAGGCGGCGATGTAGATGGAAATCGCGTAGCCGGTGTGATAGGCGGCGAACAGGGCGGTCGCGATCAGCGGCGCCGGACCGCCGGCGATCACCGACGCGAGTTGGTAGCCCAGCGAAGCGCCGCTGTAGCGCAATCGCGGCGTAAAGGCCTCGGCGATCAGAGCCGCCTGCGGTCCATACTGCATGTCATGCGGAATCAGCGACAGCACGATTGCGACGAACACCGCCAGGGGAGCCGCGGTGTCCACCATGCCGAAATACAGGAAGCCGAACACACCCGTGGTCGCCGCCCCGATCAGATACATCTTCCTGCGGCCGATGCGGTCGGAGATGTGGCCCGACAGCGGGATGGTGACGAACGAGACGCAAGAGGCCACCAGCACTGCGCTCAGAATCAGATCCCGCGACATGTGCAAAGTGCCGACGGCGTAGGCGAAGATGAACGCGGTAAAGATATAGAACGGAGCTTGCTCGGACATCCGCAGCAATGCCGAAAGCAGTATCTCCTTCGGATGCTTCTTGAAGACCTCGATGATGGGGGCCTTCTCGATCTTCTTGTTGTCCAGCAGCTGCTGGAACACCGGCGTCTCAAGGATGCCAAGACGTATCCACAGTCCGACGCCAACGAGAATAATCGAGAGCGCGAAAGGAATGCGCCAGCCCCAGGTGGCGAACTGGTCGCCTGACAATTGGCTGAATGCGAGGATGGCAAGGTTTGCCAGAAACAGGCCGCACGGCACGCCGAATTGCGGCCAGGCTGCCACCAACCCGCGTTGACCGTGGGTGCGCGACCATTCCATCGCCAGCAGCACCGATCCGCCCCACTCGCCGCCAACGCCGATGCCCTGAAGCATCCGCAACACCGTCAGGATGACCGCGCCCCAGATGCCGATCGACTCGTAGGTAGGCACGAAAGCGATGAGGAAGGTCGCAATGCCCATACACAGCAGGGTGGCGATCAGTGTCGCCTTGCGGCCGATGCGATCACCGTAGTGACCAAATATCGCAGCGCCAATCGGGCGCCCGACGAAGCCGATGAAATAGGTGCCGAAGGCCGCAAGCGTCGCCGTCAACGCATCCTGGTTAGGAAAGAAGAGCTTGCCAAAGATAAGCCCGGCAGCGGTGCCATAAAGGAAAAAGTCGTACCACTCGATTGCGGTGCCGATGGTTGACGCGATGACCGCCTTGCGCAACTGCGCACTATGGTCCGATGCGGACAACGTCTCATGTGTAACTGCCATAGCCATTGAATTTCCCCTGGGTTGGTTGCTTCCTTGTCGTGTGGAACCGGTTCTCCATGGTTTCTTTTGGGAAGATGTTACAATCAGGTCGCGGCGACCGAAAGGTGCATCTCGGCGAAGGCAGTCATTATGCTGCACCGCAGGCGATTTGTGCAAAGTCTGGTGCCGCACATGAAAAGCCCCGGGCCATGCCGGGGCACGGGCAACGGCAGGGGTGGGCCGCTAGTCACTTTCCAGCAGCCCCAGCCTGCGTCCGAGCCATCGCGTCGTCGGCGCCTGGATCAGGATCGTCATGAGAATGGCGACAAAGGTGACGGACGCAATCATGTCGGCGCCGGGCGCCTTGATGCCAAGCAACAGTCCGGCCAGACGCGGCCGGAATGACGCCGGTTTCCCGGGTCCAGCACATGAACAGCATCTCCTGGAGACTCCAGCGCGCCCGGCGGTCCGGCAGCGCACACACAAAGACCGTCACCGGCCGCGCCACCAGCATCAGGACGGTGACGACGGCGACGCCGCCGAGCCAGTACTTTCCCATCAATGCGAAATCGACCTGGGCGCCGAGCAGGATGAAAATGAACAGGCGCATGATGAACGCCGTAGTCAGCACGAATTCGTCGAGCTTCTGCGCTTCGCCGGCCTCCATTCGAAAACCAAACGTCTCCTTGTTGCCGAGCACGATGCCGAACACGAACACCGCCATGAAGCCGCTGGCTTGCAGGTCGCTGGCGGCGAAATAGGCGCCGATCACGGCGACCAGCGTGACGACAGGCGCATATTCCGCGAGGAACGCCCACCGCTCGTGCGCGATCAGCAGTGCCGCCAGATATCCCAGTGCCGCGCCGGCAAGGATGCCGATGACGGATTGCTTGAGGAGATCGAACACCGAGTGCATCGGCGAGAACTCGCCGCTTCCGGTCGCCACCGCCAGCACGGTGAAGGTGACGATCGCACCCATGGCGTCGTTGAATGCGGACTCGCTCATCACGGTTTGCGCCACCCGGTCGCGAATGCGGATCTGCCGGAAGATCGGCACCAGTGTCGCCGGATCGGTCGAAGCCACCGTTGCCCCAAGCAGCAGCGCCACGCCGACGGGGATGCCGATGATGTAGTGGGCGGCTAGCCCGGTGATGGCAGCGGTGATCAGCACGCCGAAGGTAGCGAGCACCACGATGGTGATCCAGACCTGCTTGAGGACGGCAAAGCGCAGCGCCGCGCCGCCGTCGAACAGGATGTAGCTCGCGCCGAACAGCAGGATGATCTGGTTCAGCGCCGAATCTGCCCTGATGTCGACGAGTCCGAACGCATGCGGTCCGATCGCGATGCCAACAACAAGAAATACCGCGACGTCGGGAATCCGGATTTTCTGGGCGGCAAAGGCGGCGAGGGTACCTACGGTGAGAATGAGACCGCACGACAGCAGCGTATGTCTGGCGATCTCAAGCGAAGCGGAAGTGTCCAATGGTTTTCTCCGCGCGATGCCGGTTGCGTCAGTTCAGCGCCTTCAGCCAGGCGCCGATCTCGGCGCGCGGCGACGTTGGCCTGCTGCAGCAGCTTGCCCATGGTGAAGAAGCCGTGGAATTGGCCGGGAAAATTCCGGAAGGTCACGGCACGCCGGCGTCTTTCAGCCGCTGCGCGTATTCGTCGCCCTCGTCGCGCAGGGGATCGGCGCCGGCGGTCAGCACATAGGCCGGCGGCAACCCGGCCAGCGTCCTGGCGCGCGCCGGCGATGCCCGCCAGTCCGATCCGTCGGCAGCGTCCCTCAGATAGTGATCGCGAAACCATTTGATGACGGTATGCGTCAGCAGGATGCTGGTTTCGGGTTCGCGGTGCGAAGGGTGCGTCTTCGCAAAATCCGTCGCGGGATAGATCAGCACCTGGCCTGCGATCCTGGGACCGTTGCCGTCGCGCGCCGATATCGCCACCACCGCGGCGAGGTTGCCGCCGGCGCTGTCGCCGCCGACCATCAGCCGCGATGCGTCGATGCCGAGCTGCTTGGCGTTATCGGCGATCCACTTGGTCGCGGCGATGGCGTCGTCGACCGCGGCGGGAAATTTGTGCTCGGGCGCCAGACGATAGTCGACCGAGATCACCATCAACTGGCCTTCGTCGGCAAGCTTGCGGCACGCCACGTCATGGGTATCGAGATCGCCGATCACCCAGCCGCCGCCGTGAAAGAACACCAGGCACGGTGCGAGGCCATTCGACAGCCGCAGCACTTTCGGCGTGTAGATGCGCGCCGGGATCGAACCCGCAGGCGAGGGGATCGCGAGCGGCTCGACCGATTTGAGTTCGGGCGGCTCGGGATTGGTGACGATGCGGGCCTGCAGATAGAATGCGCGCGCTTCCGCCGGCGAAAGCGTCTCGTAAGGCGGACGGCCGGCTTCCTGAAATGCCTTGAAGACGACGGCGGCATCGGGATCGAGGGTGACGGGCATGGCGGGAAACCTGTTGCGTGGGGTTCGGTGTTTTGGTTTAGCCCGCGGTGCGTCCGCCGTCGACGGTGTAGGCGGAGCCCGAGACATAACTTGCTTCGTCGGAGGCGAGGAACGCCACGATGGACGCGACTTCCGCGGCGAGGCCGAGCCGGCGCGCCGGAATCCGCTCGACGATCCGCTCGTTGGGCACGGGCGCGTTGCCGGGATTGCGACCCTCGATGATCGCGCTCAGCATCCGGCTGTCGATCATGCCGGGGCAGACGCAATTGACGCGCACGCCGGTGGTCGCGCATTCCAGCGCGGCACTTTTGGTGAGGCCGATCACGGCATGCTTGCTGGCGCTGTAGACCGCGATATCCGGCGAGCCGATCAGGCCCGCGATCGAGGCGGTGTTGATGATGCTGCCGCTGTTCTGTTTGAGCATCACCGGCAGCACGTGCTTCATCCCGAGGAACACGCCGACGACGTTGACGTCGAGCACCCGGCGAAACGTCTCCAGCGAATATTTCGGGATCGGCGCGATGTCGCCCTCGATGCCGGCATTGTTGTAGAACACGTCGATGGTGCCGAACTTGTCGACGGCGGCGCGGACATAGTCGGCGACCTCGTCCTCATCGGTGACGTCGGCGGCAAGGCCAGCGCCTGCGCCGAGGCCGGCAAATCCTTGATCGCGGTCTGCAGTTCGGGCGCCTTGCGGTCGACCGCGACGATACGCGCGCCGCGCTCGGCCAAAAGCCGCATGGTCGCGGTGCCGATGACGCCGGCCGCACCGGTGACGACGGCGACCTTGCCGTCCAGTCGAATTCGATCGGGCATGAAATGCGTTTCCCCCTGTGGCTCCGGGTCGTTTTTGCCGGATTTTCGCGGGTTCGGCAGGCGCTGCGCGAAACCTTTACCGGCGGACTATTTCATCTGCGGCAGAGGCTGACCAGTGCGACGGAGCGCCCGGCAAACCGCCCTTTCCCCGCCGTATTCGGCGTGTTAACCGGGAGCCCTGCGAGCGGCGGATAAGTCTGTACAATGTCGCGAGCCCGATTCGTCCCTTAAAGCCGCGCGAGATGTTCCGAACCATTGCCTTGACCGGTTTTGCGGCCCTCGTCGTCGCCTCGACGATCTCGCTTGCGCCGCCGGCGCGCGCGCAGATCGGCAATATCTTTTCCGATCCGGCGCCGCGCCCGCCCGGCAGCATTCCTCGCGGCAACCAGCCTTCGCCCGACGACGAAGAGGAAGTGCCGGCGCTGCCGCAGGGCCGCCTGCTGCCGACCCAACCGTCTGCCGCCGGGCAGGGCGTACCGCCGCCCGGCGCGGTGCAGTCGCAGCCGCTGGCGCCGCCGCCGGGCACCACGATCATTCCGCAGAACACGCCGCCCGGCATCGCCGTCGCGCCGCCGACACCGCAACCCGGCCCGGGCGTCGCGGCAGCCCCGCCGGGCGGCAATCTGCCGCCGGGACAACGCCAGCCGAAAGGCGTGCCGCAAACGCCGGCGACGCTGCAGCCCGGCGACGAGGTGGTTACCGAGCCGCCGGCGCAGAAGATCGTCAACAAGAAGGCGAGTTTCTCCGGCCTCGACAAGATCACCGGGCGCATCATCAATTTCGACGAGGATATCGGCGAGACCGTCCAGTTCGGCGCGCTGCGCGTCAAGACCGACGCCTGCTACACGCGGCCCGCCACCGAGGCCGCCAACACCGACGCCTTTGTCGAGGTCGACGAGATCACGCTGCAGGGCGAGGTGAAGCGGATTTTCTCGGGCTGGATGTTTGCCGCAAGCCCCGGCCTGCACGGCGTCGAACATCCGATCTACGATATCTGGCTGACCGATTGCAAAGTCCCGGACACGACGATCGTCAGCGCGCAGCCCGATACGCCGAAGCCGGCGCCGCCGCCGCCGCCCCCGGCAAGCGCGCGCCGCCGAAGCAGGCTGCCCCGCGTCCACAGCCGCCGCCGCAGCCGCAATTCCAGCAACAGCCCCAACCGCCGCCGCCTCCGCCGCAGCAACCCGGGTTGTTCGGGGGGATTTTCAGGTAGTAAGCGGTTCGGGTTACGGCCGGCCCGCGATGATCGCCAACGCTTGGGCGCCGCTGACGGGACGATCGACCGGCAGCTTGGCAAAATCCGCGTCGCCCTTGATCGCGCGGTCGAGCAGCGTGCGTGTAGCGCCGCCGCGGGATTTCGACGGCGCCGAAGCTGCGCAGATGCTCGGTGACATATTGGGTGTCGAGCAGCACGAAACCGCCGGCGATCAGCCGCGCCACCAGATGCACCAGCGCCACCTTCGAGGCGTCGCGGACGCGATGGAACATGCTCTCGCCGAAGAAGGCGCGGCCGAGGCTGACGCCGTAGAGCCCGCCGACCAGTTCGTCCTGCTGCCAGACCTCGACGCTGTGGCAATGGCCGAGTTCGTGCAGGCCGAGATAGAGATCGCGGATGCGCTTGTTGATCCAGGTGTCGTCGCGGCCGGGCTGCGGCGCGGCGCAGCCGGCGATCACCGCCTTGAACGCGGTGTCGACGGTCACGGTGAAGGCGTCGGAGCGCACGGTGCGCGCCAGGCGCGACGCGACGCGAAAACCATCGAGCGGGATCACGCCGCGCAGTTCCGGTTCGACCCAGAACAGGGTCGGATCGTCGGCGCTTTCGGCCATCGGAAAGATGCCGCAGGCATAGGCGCGCAGCAGCACCTCGGGCGTGATCTCGGAAGAGGCGGAGTCGCGGGACGTCATGGAGGGCGAGAATAGCAGGCGTGACGGAAAAACACGAATGGTGGTCGTCAGCTGGCGGCGGCGCTCGCGGGGCTGGCTGCCGCGGGCTTGTCGACACGGCCGAACCGCAGCACGATCCGGGTGCCGGCATGGGCGGGATCGCGCTCGACGCTGGCCTCGAGCTTGGACGCCATGGCGGAGACGATGCGCTGTCCCATGCCGGTGGAACGCGGATCGGTCTTGACGTTGAGGCCGACGCCGTCGTCGGCAATCGACAGCATGAGATCGTCGCCCATCGCATCGAGCTCGACGTGAATGGGACCGGCGCCGTCGGGATAGGCGTATTTCACGGCGTTCATCACCAGTTCGTTGACGATGATGCCGATCGCCACCGCGCGGTCGGGGTCGATCTCGACCGGCTCGGCCTTCAGCGTCAGCCGCGACATCTTGTTGCCTTCGGCGGACCTGCGCAGATCCTCCAGCAGCGCGTCGAGATACTGGTTCAACAGCACGCTCTTGAGGTCGTGCGAGGTGTAGAGACGGCGATGCACCTGCGCCACGGCGGCGACCCGTCCCATCGCATTGGTCAGCGCCGCCTTGACGTCTTCCTCGGTGGCCGAATTGGCCTGCAGATGCAGCAGCGAGGCGATGATCTGCAGGCTGTTGCCGACGCGGTGGTTGACCTCGCGCAGCAGCACCTCGCGCTCGGCGGCAAGCGCCGCATAGCGGTCGCGCGAGGCGTGGACCTCGGCCTCGGCGTCGTCGCGGGCCTTCTGGATGCGCGCCTGCCGCAGCGCGCCGTTGATGGCGACCTGCAGCAGGGGAATGAAATCGCCTTGCAGATCCTTGACCAGATAGTCGGCCGCGCCCGCCTTCAGGGCGGTGACCGCGATGCCTGAATCCTGCGACGCGGTGACGAACACCACCGGCGGCGCATTCGGGATCGTCAGGATCCGTTCAAGGGTCTCGAGGCCATCGAGCCCGGGCATGTATTGATCGAGCGCCACCACGTCGATGCCGCCATCCTTCAGCCGATCGAGCCCGTCGCTGCCGCTCGCGGCATGGACGACGTTGAAGCCGAGCCGCTTCAGGCCGCGGTCGACCAGCCGGGCCAGCGCCTCGTCGTCGTCGATAAACAGAAGTGTCGGCATCGCTGCGGTCATGTGGCGGCTTGCGGAACCTGGATGACGGAGAAGAACAGTCCGAGCTGGCGAATGGCGTTGGCGAAGCTTTCGTAGTTCACCGGCTTGGTGATGTAGACGTTGCAGCCGAGTTCATAGCAACGCTTGATTTCGAGGGAATCGTCGGTGGTGGTGAGCACCACGACCGGCGCGCATTTGAGATATTTGCTTGCCTTGATCCGGCGCAGGATTTCGATTCCGCTCATGTCGGGCAAATTGAGATCGAGCAGGATCAGCAGCGCATCGTCCCTTGTGATCGATGCCGCTGCCGTCGCGGCCGAACAGATGATTGACCGCCGCGGTGCCGTTGGTGAACGGCACGATGTCGTTGTTGACGCCGGAGCGGCGGATATTGCGCTCGATCAGGCGGGCGTGTCCCTCGTCGTCCTCGATCATGATGATGGTGACTGGCTTACTCATGTATCCCTGTTCCGGTTGCTGGCTTTCCAGTTGATCGGCAGTGTAATCGTAAATGTGCTGCCGCTGTGAAGTTCCGACGACACCGACATGGTGCCGCCGAGACGGCGTACCAGCGCCCGGACATGGGCCAGTCCTATTCCCTGTCCCGGCTTGTCCTGGGTGCCGGCGCGGCGAAACAGATCGAAAATCCGCTGGTGGTCCTTCGGATCGATGCCGCGGCCGTTGTCGGTGATCTCGAAAATCGCAAAGCCGAGCTTGGTCCGGCCCTGGACGGAGATATCGCCGGGAACGCCGGGCTGGAGATATTTGAGCGCGTTGTCGATCAGGTTGGAAAAAATCTGCTCCAGCGCGAGACGGTCGCTGACGATGTCCGGCAACGGGGCGACGCGAATCTGGGCGTTGGCTTCGGAGGCCTGATGCGCCACGGTGGTGACGATGGCCTCGATCAGTTCGCGGGTGTCGATCAGCACCGGCTCGAATTCGCGCCGTCCCTCGCGGGTGAGGTTGAGGATCGCGGTGATCAGGCGGTCCATCTTGGCGATCGAGGATTTGATGAAGCCCAGCGCCTCGCTGAAATCCTGCGACAGCTGCTTGT
Source organism: uncultured Alphaproteobacteria bacterium (assembly GCA_963774685.1). Classification (GTDB taxonomy): domain Bacteria; phylum Pseudomonadota; class Alphaproteobacteria; order Rhizobiales; family Xanthobacteraceae; genus Bradyrhizobium. Next base: position 1,099,305 of record CAVZFU010000002.1, read on the forward strand.
CCTCGTCGTCGAGAACCGGCTCGACCTCGTCGCCTGCGGCGGCCGGCACCAGCGGAGCCGACGTCGCCGCGCGGCCGAGTGCGGCGATCCGCTTGAAGATGTCGGTGCGCAATTCCTCAAGTTCGCTGGTGAAGCCCATGATGTTGACCAGCGGCGAGCGCAGGTCGTGGCTGACGATATAGGCGAAGCGCTGGATTTCGTTGTTGGCTTCGCGAAGATCGGAGGTGCGCTCGTCGACGGTTGCTTCCAGGTTGAGGTTGTTGTCGCGCAACTGGGCTTCGGCTTCATCGCGTGCGCGCGCCGAGCGCCGCACCAGGAAAATCGAAATGCCGGCCAGCGCAACCACGAGGCCGGAGCCGGCGACGGTCACGATCGAGGCAAGCTGTTGCGTGCGGTCCGCGGTCGCGGTGCGTAGCGCAAACAGCCGGTCTTCTTCCGTCCGCATGGCGCCGGTGACGTCGTTCATTCGCTGAACCGAATCGCTGGCGCCGGATTCGCGCAGCATCGCGATGCCGCCGGCGATGTCGTTGCGGGTCACGAAGTCGATGGCCTTGGCAAATTCCGCCAGCCGCGCCTGAACCGGCGGGCGCAACAGTTTGCTGTTGGCGGACTGAACCGGATTGTCATGGGTCAGCGCCGCAAGCTTGTCGACATCGGGAAGGATGGTCGCAACCGCGGCCTGGTGCTCGGCCAGAAACCGTGGCTCCGAGGTCAGGAGATAACCGCGGGCGGCACTTTCGGCGCGGCGGATTTGCAGCAAAAGCGCGTTGATCTGGTTTTCCACTTCAACCGTGTGCACCACCGAGCGGCTGTCCTCCCGCGCCTGATTGACGAGGATGACGGAGGACGCGCTGATCGCCACCAGCACCAGAAATCCCGCCGCAAGCAGCAGAATCTGGCCAATCGTGCGCTGGCGCGTGGCATCGGCCGTCATGAGTGGCTGGCGTGCAGAAATCAACGATCCCCCGCGGGGAAGTTCCCGGCGACGCACAAACGCCCGTCAGGGCAAATGGTTCCGCGGTATTTGAACTTATTTGGGAGGAAGAGAGCTGGCTCCTCAGCCGGCCGCTTTACCGGCCAGGTACTGCTCCAGCCAGTGGATATGATAGTCGCCGTCGATGATGGCGGGCTCCCGGACCAAGGCGCGGAACAGCGGCAGGGTGGTTTCGATGCCCTCGACCACGATCTCGTCCAGCGCCCGCCGCAGCCGCATCAGGCACTCGGCGCGGGTTTTGCCGTGGACGATCAGCTTGCCGACCAGCGAGTTGTAATAGGGCGGGATCACATAGCCCTGATAGACGGCGGAATCGATCCGCACGCCGAGGCCGCCCGGCGGGTGGTATTGCAGGATCTTGCCCGGCGAGGGCCGGAAGGTCACCGGGTTTTCGGCGTTGACGCGGCACTCGATCGAATGGCCGTTGATGACGACTTCCTCCTGCTTCATCGGCAGGTCGCCGCCGGCGGCGATGCGGATCTGCTCCAGCACGAGGTCGATATCGGTGATCATTTCGGTGACGGGATGTTCGACCTGGATGCGGGTGTTCATCTCGATGAAATAGAATTCGCCGTCCTCGTAGAGGAACTCGATGGTGCCGACACCGAGGTACTTCATCTGTTGCATCGCCTTGGCGCAGGTGGCGCCGATCCTGGCGCGTGCCGCGGCGTCAAGCGCCGGCGAGGGGCCTTCTTCCCAGATTTTCTGGTGACGCCGCTGCAGCGAGCAGTCGCGCTCGCCGAGATGGATGGCGCCGCCGTGACCGTCGCCGAGCACCTGGATCTCGATGTGGCGCGGCTTCTGCAGGTATTTCTCCAGGTAGACCGAGGCGTCGCCGAAGGCGGATTTGGCTTCGTTGGCCGCGGTCGAGAGCGCCAGCATCAAGTCGTCTGACGTCTGCGCCACCTTCATGCCGCGTCCGCCGCCGCCGGAGGCCGCCTTGACCAGCACCGGAAAGCCGATTGCCTGCGCGATCGCCATCGCGTCGTCGTCGGGACCGACGGCGCCGTCGGAGCCGGGCACCACGGGAATGCCGAGTTTCCTGGCGGTCTTCTTGGCCTCGATCTTGTCGCCCATCAGGCGGATGTGTTCGGCCTTCGGCCCGATGAAATGCAGGTTGTGGTCGGCGAGGATCTCGGCAAAGCGGGCGTTTTCCGACAGGAAGCCGTAGCCGGGATGCACCGCGTCCGCGCCGGTGATTTCACAGGCGGCCAGCAGCGCCGGCACGTTGAGATAGCTGTCCTTTGAAGGCGGCGGGCCGATGCAGACGCTCTCGTCGGCCAGGCGCACATGCATGGCGTCGGCGTCGGCGGTGGAATGCACCGCGACGGTGGCGATGCCGAGTTCCTTGCACGCGCGCAGCACCCGCAATGCGATTTCGCCGCGATTGGCTATGAGAATTTTGTCGAACATGGTGTCCTAAAGGGGCGAATAGCGAGTGGCGAGTAGCGAATAGTTTGGCTGAGAAACCATTCGCTACTCGCTATTCGCCATTCGCCCTCTTACTCAATAATCACCAGCGGCTCGCCGAATTCGACCGGCTGGCCGTCCTCGACAAGAATTTGCGTCACGGTGCCGGCGCGCGTCGACGGAATCTGGTTCATCGTCTTCATCGCTTCGATGATCAGCAGGGTTTGTCCGACCGCTACCTTGGCGCCGACCTCGATGAACGGCCTCGCGCCGGGCTCGGAAGCGAGATAAGCGGTGCCGACCATGGGCGAGGGCACCGCGCCCGGATGCTCGGCGAAATCGGCAATATCGGCCGGTGCAGCCGCGGCAGCGGGAGGAGCGTGTACGGCGGCGGCAGCCTGGAAGCTCGACGGCATCGAAGCGGCGATGCTGATATTGCGCGCGACGCGCAGCCGCAAGCCCGCACGCTCGATCTCGATCTCGGTGAGACTGGTCTCGTCGAGCAGCAGCGCGAGTTCACGAATAAGCGCACTGTCGTCGCTGGTGAACTTCGGGGCTGACTTGTTTTCAGGCTGGCGCGCCATGATCTTGATCCGAAACCTCTGTTGGATGACGGGACGGGCGCGTCAGGCTTTCGGCCCGACGCCGATCCTGGCGGCAAGGCCATTGATCGCGAGCCTGTAGCCGTCGATGCCGAAGCCGGAAAGCGTTGCGAAAGCGGCCTTGGCGGTGAAGGAATGGTGACGGAAACTCTCGCGGGCGTGAACATTGCTGATGTGCACTTCGACGGCCGGAATTTTCACCGCGACCAGCGCGTCATGCAGCGCGATCGAGGTATGCGAATAGCCGCCGGCGTTGATGACGATGCCGGCCGCCTTCGTGGCACGCGCCTCGTGGATGAAATCGATCAGCTCGCCTTCGTGGTTGGACTGCCTGCAATCGGCTTTCAGGCCGAAGCGCGCCGAGGTCTCCGCGCAAAGTTTCTCGACATCGGCGAGCGTGGCATGGCCGTACGTCTCGGGCTCGCGGGTCCCCAGCAGATTGAGGTTGGGTCCGTTGAGCACGTAGATTGTCTCGGCAGACGTCTTGGCTGAAGTTTTGGGAGTTGCCTTGGCCATCCAGATTCCGGCGATGTGGCGGGGGTGGCGCGGTTATAGGTAACAACCGGCCCAAGGGGAAGCCTTTAGGCCCTTCGGGACTTGCGTCAAATACTTCATGCAATTCGCAAAAAGCCGCGTGGAACTTGCGGAAACCACTCGTTAACCAAGGTTAAAGGATGATCCCCTGACCAGGGCAACGCGGCCCCTGCGAGGTTCCGCGCAACCCAAAAGGGGCGGGCTTTCGGCCCGCCCCTTCGGTTGTGCTTAAGAACGATCAGACGTCGAGGACGGCCACGATCTCGAAGGTGCGCGGGTCCATCACCACGATCTGGTCGTTGACCAGGATGTACTCATATCCGCGCCATTCCGGATAGATCGTCACGATTTCCACCGGCAGCGCATGGAACGTCACGTCACGCGGAACGCGGGTGCCGACCGAGATCGAGAAGTTGACGTGCGTGACCGGTGCCACATGCTGTTCCCGGATCACGGTGCTGATCCTGGTACGCTGCTCGCTCGACATCTTGGCGCCGGCGCCGGCCTGTCCGGTGGTCTTGCCCTCTTCGGGCACGCTTGGAGTCTCGGCGTTCATGTTGCCGCGATCCTCGCGGCCCTGGGCCTGCTCCTTGCTGCGATCCTCGCGGCCCTGGGCCTGCTCCTTGCTGCGATCCTCACGGCCCTGGGCCTGCTCCTTACCGCGATCCTCACGGCCTTGGGCCTGCCTGCCTCTGTTAGCCTTGGGCTCATTGGTTTCCGAACGCATGGTGTTCGGCTTCTGACCCATCTTGTTGTCTTCAGCCCGCTGGCCCTTCATGCCTCCGTTGGGTTCCGACTGCGTCGCCTTCATGCCGGACGGCGCCATCGGTTTGGCGGACGAGCCATTCGAGGGCGCGCCGTGCTCTGCGGGCGCGCCCGCCGACGGCCCTTCCTTGCCCATGGTTCCCTGAGCATTGGCGAAACCGGCCCCGGCAATCAGCGCCACGGCGGCAACCGACATCATCAAACGATTAGTCATTGAATATCTCCTCACAGTGTTCCTTGCCCGCGCCGACAACGAAGAGGGATGCACGATGTTCCACGAGATCAGGAGTTCCATCGGTTTAGTTTTGTGCATCCAAAAACGAATGTGGCGCATCGCAGCGCGCATCAAAAAACCGGCTGCGGCGCAGCCGGTTTTGATGGAAATCACCGATATAACGGTCAAACGTCGAAATCGTTCCCCAACACGCCGCCTTAACAGGTCGCCTTGCCGCAGCGGGCGATGCCGATCTTTTCCTTGAGTTCGTCAAGGCCGACCGCGCCGACCACGATCTGCTTGCCGATCACGTAGCTCGGCGTGCCGTTCATGCCCATGTCCTCGGCGAGCTTGAAGTTTTCCTCGATGGTGGCGCGCACTTCGGGGCTCGTCATGTCCTTTTCGAGTTTGGCGATGTCAAAGCCGGCATCCTTCGCAGCCGCCAGCGCGCGCGCCTTGTCGGCCTGGCCGCGGCCGCCGAGCAATTTCTGATGGAAGTCGAGATATTTCTTGCCGGTGGGGTCCTGCATCCGTGCGGCAACCGCGACCTGCGCGGCCTCGACCGAGCCGGGCCCGAGCACCGGAAATTCCTTCAGCACGACTTTCAGCTTCGGATCGGTCTTCATCAGCTCCAGCATGTCGGCCATCGCACGTTTGCAGTAGCCGCAATTGTAGTCGAAGAACTCGACGAAGGTGACGTCGCCGTCCTTGTTGGCGAGGGTGACGCCGCGCGGCGAGTTGAAGATCGTGCTGGCGTTCTTGGCGATGCTGGCTTCATGCTTGGCGGTTTCGGCCGCGGCCTGGCGCTTGCTCAACTCGGTCATCGCCTCCTCGATCACTTCGGGATGCGCAAGCAGGTAGTTCCTGACGACGGTCTCGATATCCCCGCGCTGGCTGTCGGAAAAGCTCTGCGCCGACGCAACCGGCGGCGCGCCGCAGAGTGCGAGCGCGAACAGTGCGGGGGCGAGCAAACGGAACGAAGGCATTGGCAAATCCTCTGAGCGGGTTCGGTGAATTTCTAAAAACAGGTTCCTGGTACGTCAGCTCTATTTATTTCTCGTTATTCTTTCTTCCAGACTGTTATTCTTTCTTCTGGCCCGGCATCGGCTTTGCCGTGACGATATCGTCGGCCTTGACCCAGCCGGGCGTGCCGATCGCAAAACGTGTTTTGGCGCGCGAGGCGAGGTCGCGCGCGGTCTTGTTGTCGCCGCGGAGAAATGCAGCCTGGGCGGAAGCCAGATCGGCGTCCGCCAGGTCTCCCTTTCGGCCGTAAGCCATGGCGAGTTCGGTATAGCCGAGCGGCGCTTCGGTCTCGCGTCCCACGGCTGCCTTGAGAATCCCGATCGCTTCCTCGGTATAGGCCTTATTATCGGCTCCCACGAGCGCCTGCCCAAGTAACATCTCGATGAGCGGTGCGTTATTCGAGAGGTGCACCGCCTTGCGCAGCGGCGCGATCGCTTCCGCGGGCTTGCCGCCTTCCAATAGCGCCTGGCCGCGCAGTTCGTAAAAATACGGATTATTCGGCTGCGCCTGGATCAGCCCGTCGATCTGGACCAGCGCGTTGCTCAAATCGCCGTGCAGGTAGGTCGTGATGGCGTGAGCATAGCGCGAGGGCAGGCTGGTGTTGGACAACGGATAGCGGCGGTAGACGGTATCCTGCCGCTCCATGAAGGCCGAAATCTTGGCGCGCATCATGTCGTGCCGCATTTGCAGGGCCGGATCGTCCTTCTTGTCCCAGAACGGACTTGAATGGGCCAGCTCTTCCAGTGCGGCGACGCGCTCGGCGGGCATCGGATGCGACTGGACGTAGGGATCCGCGCCACGCGCGGAGAACAGGCTTTCATCGGAAAACCGCTTGAACGTCTCGTACATGCCCCTGGCGGATTGGCCGGTCGCGGTCAGGAACTTGACGCCGGCGCGGTCGGCGTTTTCTTCCTGCGCGCGCACATAGGCAATCAGGTTTCGCTGAATCATCTCTTGCGGGCCGGCTATCGCGGCGGCGCCGATATTGGCCAGACCGTTATTGGGATTGCTGCTTCTGGCGCCTGCGACGATCGCGCCGGCGCCGAGCAGCATGGCGATGATCATTTGGGTCTGGGCCCGCGCCAGTTGCTCGCGCATCTTGGCGAGATGGCCACCGGCCAGATGGCCGGTTTCATGCGCCAGCACTCCGATGATCTGGTTCGGGGTTTCCGATTGCATCAGCGCGCCATAGTTGACGAAGATGCGGCGGCCGTCCGCGACAAAGGCGTTGAAGGCCTTGTCGTTGATGATCACAATCTGGATGTTCTGCTTTTCGAGGCCTGCAACGCGCAGGACCGGCCGGGTATATTCGCGCAGCAACTGCTCGGTCTCGGTATCCCGCAGCACCGGCGGACCCTTGCCTTCCGGTTCGGCACGCGCGGCGAGCGGCGCAATGGCGAGTGCCGCCGCGGTGGCGACAGCGGTCAGTTTCGACGTCTTCTTGCGTGGCACGGCTTGGAGCTGCATGGAGCGGTCTTTAAATCATTGGCGGCGGATCGGATACGTTATATGCCCTACCAAACCGCGGAATGCGGCTAGTCTGGGGCGCCGGATCAAATAGCAGATTTCGATGCTGGATGCGACATTGAGAGAACGTGCCAGAAGCCTCCTGACGGCATCGGGGCGCAGCGACGTTCCGCCGTTCATGGTGATGGACGTGATGGCGGCGGCGGCGCGAATCGAAGCCGATGGCGGCCATGTCATTCACATGGAAGTGGGACAACCGGCAGCGTCGGCCCCGAAGACGGCGATCGCGGCCGCCCGTGCCGCGCTTGAGGTGGGACGGATCGACTACACTTCCGCGCTCGGCATTCCCTCGTTGCGCGAGCGCATCGCCAGGCACTATCGCGAGAGCTACGGCTGCACCGTGAATCCCGAGCGGATCGTGGTCACCACGGGATCCTCGGGTGCGTTCATCCTGGCTTTTCTCGCCATGTTCGAGCCCGGCGATCGCGTCGCGGTCACCGTGCCCGGCTATCCGCCGTATCGCCATATCCTCACCGCGCTCGGCTGCGAGCCGGTGCTGATCGAGACCTCAGGCGAAACCCGTCATGCGCTGACCGGCGACGCCTTGCTTGCCGCCCATCGCCGCACGCCCCTGAAAGGCGTGCTGGTCGGCAGCCCGGCCAACCCGACCGGCACGATGATGTCGCGCGAGGCGCTCACCGGCCTGATCGCAGCGGCGGAAGATGCCGGCATCCGCTTCATCTCCGACGAGATCTATCACGGTCTCGATTACGCGTTCGCCGCGGTCACGGCGGCGGAGTTGTCATCGCATGCGCTGGTGATCAATTCGTTTTCGAAATATTTCTGCATGACCGGCTGGCGGGTCGGCTGGATGGTGGTGCCGGAGCAACTGGTGCGGCCGATCGAGCGGCTGCAGCAGAATCTCTCGATCTCGGTGCCGACGCTGTCGCAGATTGCCGCCGAGGCCGCATTCGATGGCCGCCAGGAGATGGAGGCGATAAAGCACGGCTACCAGGAGAACCGCCGCATCCTGATCGAGGGCTTGCCGCAGGCCGGCCTGACCAAATTCCTGCCCGCGGACGGTGCGTTTTACCTCTACGCCGATGTCTCGCAGTTCACTTCCGACAGTTTCGAGTTCGCCGGCCAGATGCTGGAAAAAGCGCATGTCGCCGCGACGCCCGGCATTGATTTCGATCCGGTTCACGGTCACCGGTTCATTCGCTTCTCCTATGCGCGTTCGGCAGACGACATGCGCGAAGCCGTTGCGCGCATCGCGCGATGGCTCCGATAGGTACGGAAATTCTTTGTCCGGCAGGCCGATGCCGGAGCCCGCTACCGTCGGGCATTTGTGTGCGTCTCGCTGCGCCGGCGATCAAGCGAATGTTCGATCGTCGCGGATAAACCGGTAGCGCAGGGTGCAACGCCATTGACTCCGCTGCCCCGATTGCTTTGGCTGTATCCGGTGGGACGGTCGTCCATGCGAGCGCGCGGATAGAACCGAGAAATTCCAAAAAGGGGGGAGTGAACGTCATGGCAGCGAGCGTAACCGGAGCGCCTGCGAAACCCTGGTATAAAATTCTCTATCTGCAGGTCCTGATCGCCATCCTGCTCGGCATCGTCGTCGGCTGGCTATGGCCCAGTCTGGCGACCAATGACTGGGTCAAGGCGCTCGGTGACGGCTTCATCAAGCTGATCAAGATGTTGATCGCGCCGATCATCTTCTGCACGGTGGTCTCGGGCATCTCTCATATCCAGGACGCGCGGAAGGTCGGACGCGTCGGCGTCAAGGCGCTGGTCTATTTCGAGGTGGTGTCATCGTTCGCCCTGATTATCGGGTTGGTGATGGGTAATCTGATCCAGGCCGGTCACGGCCTGGCGGCAAAACCCGACGCAGGCGCGGTCGCAACCTTTGTCAAGCAGGCGGAATCGCAAAAATCGGTCGATTTCGTTCTCAACATCATTCCGGACAGCGTGGTCGGGGCGTTGGCGCGCGGCGACATCCTGCAGGTGCTGTTGTTCGCGATCCTGTTCGGCTTTGCGCTGATGGCGCTCGGCGAACGCGGCAATAAACTGCGCGACATCATCGACGATACTTCCCATGCCGTGTTCGGCGTGATCGCCATTGTCATGAAGGCAGCGCCGTTCGGCGCCTTCGGCGCGATGGCCTACACCATCGGAAAGTTCGGACCCGCCGCACTCGGCAACCTCGTCGGGTTGATCGCGTTGTTTTATGCGACCGCCGGGCTGTTCGTGGTGGTCGTGCTCGGCCTGATCGCGCGCATCGTCGGCTTCAATATTTTCAAGTTCATCGTCTACATCAAGGACGAACTGCTGATCGTGCTCGGCACCAGTTCATCTGAAAGCGCGTTGCCGCAATTGATGGAAAAACTCGAACGTCTCGGGTGTTCCAAGTCGGTGGTGGGTCTGGTGGTGCCGACCGGTTATTCGTTCAATCTCGACGGCACCAATATCTACATGACGCTGGCGACATTGTTTATCGCGCAGGCGCTCGGCGTCGATCTTTCGTTCAGCCAGCAAGTCACTATTCTGGTTGTCGCCATGCTGACGTCGAAGGGCGCCAGCGGTGTCACCGGTGCGGGCTTCATTACGCTGGCGGCAACGCTTACGGTGGTCAATCCGGCGCTGGTGCCGGGCATGGCAATCGTGTTTTCGGTGGACAAGTTCATGAGCGAGGTGCGTGCGCTCACCAACATCACCGGCAACGGCGTCGCCACCGTGTTCGTGGCGTGGTGGGAGGGCGAACTCGATCACGACAGGCTGCACGCCAATCTCGACCGGACCATCGATCCATCGGACCTGCAGACGGCTGTGACGACGGGGTAGCTCCGGGCGTGACATCTCCGGACGCAGCGTATCGATCCGCGGCGGACGTATTGGAATCAAGCGCGGTTCATGAGCTGCAATTGCAGGAGCGGCACGAATTGCTGGCCGCTATGCATGTCGCGCTCGTGGATGCCGCCCTGGGGCGTGGCGCGCGGGTATGAGATTTTCACCATGTTGAGGGACGGGACCGGAAACCGCTTAACGAGGGCGGCGTCTACTCCGTAGATTTCGGCAATGGCGGCGGCCGAGATCGCGGCGTCATCGTGATATTTCGTGTAGGTCTCGCTGCCGTCGAAGAACAGGTCCACCGTCACCCAGAACGGACCGGCGTTCTTGGAGCGGATATAGCGGCAGACGTCGCTGAGCCTAGGCACTGGCGGACTTTTCCGAAGCGGCTGCAACATCGACCCAGCGGGTGCGCGCGAGTTCAAGGGGCGATGCGGTGTGGACCACGTGGTTGAGATGAAACTCGAACACCTGGCCGCGTTCGATCTCGGCCGGCGAGAACGGGAAGGCGTAGCTCGGCAATCTCCGTTCCCTCGCGCACCGGGAAGTGGAAGAAAAAGGGATTGCACACCCTGGCGGCTTCGGTCGCCATCGCCTGCGTCGGGGCGGTCGCGACGAACATCAGGCCGATCTCTCGCGGCGGCGCGGCGTTGCCGCCTGCGGGCGCGTCCGGACACGGCGTTCCAGCCGTAGGGACGAAGCGAAATGTCGATGCTTCCGGCCTCGGCGCCGAAGGGTGCGGTTGACGCGCTCGCGCAGGCCTTGCGCCATGCGCTCGACAAAGCCGTCGACATCTTCCAGCACCGCCGGGTCCTCGATGCCGATCAGCATGATGGTCTGGAACGGACCGCCGCCGGCGCCTTCCAGCTTCATGGTGTAGGGTTTGGTCTCCCAGCGCGATCCGGTGACCCGGACGCGCCGCTCGTCAAGCGCGCGGTACTGCGCGTCGGTGACATCGAGCACGCCGCCGGGCTCGACCAGCCGGAACGGATCGCTGTTCTCGTAAAGCATGTGCGCGGACACCGTTTCCGGCGTGCAGCGATTTTGCGGCGACAAAGGCTCGATGGTGAAGCCCTGACGGTCGATGCTCATCATGACGCCGGGACCGGTCGGATTGACGCTGCAGAGGCCGCCGCACTCGGCGACCTTGGCCGCATGCCAGGCGGCCGCGACATGAACGCCGCGCATCAGAGGGATGGCGGCGAGTACCGCGGTGTCGGTGGTGCGTCCGCCGAGCACGATGTCGGCGCCGGCGGCGACCGCGGCCATGTAGGGCTCCGGTCCCAGGAGGGCGACGATGTGGTTGCAGGCGTCGAGGCTGGCGGCGCTGAGCGGTCCGGCCGGCGCCAGCGGCGTCACCATGCCGCCGGCACTTCGGGCCTTGAGGTCTTCCTTGTCCTGTTCGGAATAGATCACCGCAATCCTGAGGGCCTCGCGGTGCTCGCGGGCTACTTCGATGGCCGTCTCGAGGGTCTGATCCACCGCGATGTCGCAGCCGGAGGTGCCGCAGGATCCGATCAATAGAGGAATGCCGGCGCGGCGGCGGATATCCATCAGCAGCGACAGGTCGCGCTTGATCGACTGACGGCCGTATTTGGTCCGGCCGGTGGCGAGATAGGCCGGACCGCTGTCGGTGGAGCCGGCGTCGATCGCGATGGCGTGGGGCTTGAGGGCAAGCCCGGCCTCGAGCTCATCGGCGCTGACGCCCCATCCCAGCACGCCTGCCGGCACCAGAACGCGAACGCATTGTCTCTTCTTCGACGGTCATTGCGATTGCACTTTCGGCAGGTCGGTTCCGGCTAATGCGATATCTCCTCGAGTTCAAGGTCAAGCGTGCGTGGTCCCCAGCCACCGATCGAGATGATCACGATCAGCATCGCCACCGCGATCAGACCGAACACGCCCTTGGTGCCGGCATTCTCAAGGAAGAAAGCGATAATGAAGCTGGCAAACACCGCGCTGATCCGGCTCAGCGAGTAGGTGAACCCGACTGCACGGGCGCGAACCCGGGCGGGAAACAATTCACTCTGGTAACCGTGGAACGAATAGGACAGCACGTTGTTCGACAGCGTGATCAGCACGCCGAACAGCACCAGCAACGGCATCGTGCTCTGGAACGAGAACGCCATTCCGAAGATGCCGATGCAGCAGGCCGCGCCGACCAGCTGCCATTTCCGTTCGCACTTGTCGGCAAAGCTCATCGCCAGCAACGGACCGAACGGATTGGCGATGGCGATGATGAAGGAATAGAGCAGGCTGCCATGGAGATTGATGCCGGTTTGCTTGGCGATCAGGGTCGGCACCCAGGCGGCGAAGCCGTAGAAGCCGAAGGTCTGGAAGAACTGGAACACCATCAGCATGAAGGTGCGGCTGCGATAGCGCGGCTCGAAGATTTCGGCGAGACGGCCGACCGGCTCGGCCTTCTCCACCGAATGGGTGTCCGGCACCGGCAGCGACGCGCCGCCGAGGTCGGCCAGCACCTTGGCCTCGATCGAAGCGGTCACCGCCTCGGCCTCGTCCAGCCGTCCCTGGTTGATAAGCCAGCGCGGACTTTCCGGAATGTTGCGGCGGATAAACCAGACAAACAGCGCACCGGTCGAGCCGATCAAGACCACCCAGCGCCAGCCGTCGTAACCGAGCGGACTGATCGGCACCAGTTTGTAGGCGATGAAGGCGACGATCGGGACCACCGAGAACTGGACGGCCTGGTTGAAGGCGAAGGCGCGGCCGCGCATCGATTTTGGCACGAGTTCGGCGATGTAGGTGTCGATCGTGACCAGTTCCACGCCGATGCCGATGCCGGCGATCAGCCGCCACAGGCTGACGCCAAGACCGGTGTCCTGAAACGCCATCACCAGCGTCGCTGCGCTGTACCACAGCATGGAGTAGGTGAAGATCGCCCGCCGGCCGTATTTGTCGGCGAAGTAGGCGAAGACGAAAGTGCCGATGAACAGGCCGGTGAAGGTCGCGGCCACAAACAGCGCAGGACCGGCGAATATGCCGACCGCCGTCGCGTTGGTGAGGATGCCGGCCTTCACCAGGCCGGGAACGACATAGGCGGTCATGAAGAGGTCGTAGAGTTCGAACATGCCGCCGAGCGAGAGCATGGTGATGAGCAGCCACACATGCCGGGTGCCCGGGAGCCGGTCCAGGCGTGCGAGAATGCCGGCTGCGCGGGTTTGGCCGGATGTCTCCGTGATGGTCATCGTTTCCCCCTGTCGTTTTTTGAACGGCGACCGCAAGGGCCGCTCGTCGGTTGGCAGCGAGCATGCTCGCTTTTTTTCCATTATTGTAGGGGGCCCATCCGCATATTGTCTTCACCTTATGGTTAGGGCGCAGTCGAGACGAAAAAAACCGCCCGGTTTTTGCCGGGCGGTTTTTCGTTTCGCAATCCAGATTCTCTATTCGCCGTTGCCGAAGCGCCGCGACCACCATCCGGCGCGCCGGGGCTGGGAGTCGTCGGTCGCAGCGGGATCGGGTTCGGCGACCGGAGCAGGGGCCGGTGGCTCGGGCTGGCTGGAGCTGGCCGGTGCCGCGGCCTCGCCGGGCTGGGCATTGACCAGGAAGCTCACCTTTTCGCGCACCGTCGATCGCCGCCGCGCGGCGGCGCGTTCAACTTCCTGAGCGGTCTCTGCCTCGGTGGTGGAGGAACGTGTCGGCTCCGGCGAAACGTGATCCGTGTGCTGAAGATTCGGCGATGGCGCCACGGGTTCGGGCTGCGGTGCCGGCCGATAGGAGTCGGGCGGCGCGCCGTCGAAATCGGCCACCGCGGGTGCGGCTTCCGGAACCGAGGTCGGCCCGAGTTCGTCCTGGATCGATCCGGCCAGACCATCTTCCGGTCCGCCGCGCCGGCGGCGCCCACCGCGGCGTCCGCGGCGGCGAGGCCGCCGCTCGCCATTTGGTGACTGATCGGTGCGAACCGCGCCGGACTGGTCTTCGGATTCGTCCTCGTCGGATTCGCTTTCTTCGGCAACGACTCCGTCGGCTGCGACGGGATCGGCTGCAACGCGCGCAGCGTCGTTCTCGTCGCGTGCAAAGCCGCCTTCACGCGGCTCGCCGGAACGGCCGCGCCGGCGCCGCCGCCGCTTGCGCTTGTGGCCGTCGCCGTCGGTTTCGCCTTGGCTGGCCTCGCTTGACTGGGGAATCCTCGGCCAACCCTTCGGTCTCGTCGGTTTCGACGTCGGCCTCGGTCTCGACGTCGAACGCCTCGTCCTCGTCGAAGGCTTCCTCGGTCTGCAGCGGAAACGCCGCCACCTGTGCTGCCAATAGCGCCTTGGCCGCCTCCAGCGTGTGCACCTGTTCGCCGCGATCGATGACAAAGGATTGCTGGCCGCTCACGGTCGGATCGGCGATCACCGCCAGCGTCACCTTGAAGCTGTTTTCCAGATCGCGCAGATGGCCGCGCTTGTGGTTGAGGACATAAAGCGCGACATCGGTCCGGGTGCGCACCACGAGATTGTGGGTCGCGCCCTTCATCAGGATTTCCTCAAGGCCGCGCAGCAACTGCAGGGCCACCGAAGACACCGAGCGGACATGGCCGCTGCCGCCGCATTGCGGGCAGGGCTCGGTCGAACTCTCCAGCACGCTGGCGCGAATGCGCTGGCGCGACATCTCCAAGAGGCCGAAATGCGAGATGCGCCCGACCTGGATTCGCGCGCGGTCCTGCCGCAGGCAATCGCTGAGCTTGCGTTCGACCGAACGGTTGTTGCGCTTCTCGTCCATGTCGATGAAATCGATGACGATCAGGCCTGCGAGATCGCGCAAGCGCAGCTGCCGGGCGACTTCCTCGGCAGCCTCGAGATTGGTCTTGAGCGCGGTGTCCTCGATGTGATGCTCGCGGGTCGAGCGTCCCGAATTGACGTCGATCGACACCAGCGCCTCGGTCTGGTTGATGACGATGTAGCCGCCGGACCGCAATTGCACCGTCGGCGAGAACATCGCATCGAGCTGGCTCTCGACACCCATCCGCGAGAACAGCGGCTGGCCGTCGCGATACTGCCTGACCGCGCGCACATTGGACGGCATCAGCATCTTCATGAAGTCGCGGGCTTCCTGATAACCGGCTTCGCCGGCGACCTGGATTTCGTCGATTTCCTTGTTGTAGAGATCGCGCAGCGATCGCTTGATCAGCGAGCCTTCCTCGTAGACCAGGGTCGGCGCCTGCGACTTCAGCGTCATGTCGCGCACGGTTTCCCACATCCGGATCAGGTATTCGAAGTCGCGCTTGATCTCGGGCTTGGTGCGCGAGGCGCCGGCGGTGCGCAGGATGATCCCCATGCCTTCGGGCACGTCGAGATCCTGCACCACTTCCTTTAGCCGCGAGCGATCCTGCGCCGAGGTGATCTTGCGGCTGATGCCGCCGCCGCGCGCGGTGTTCGGCATCAAGACCGCGTAGCGGCCGGCCAACGACAGATAGGTGGTCAGCGCAGCACCCTTGTTGCCGCGTTCTTCCTTGACCACCTGCACCAGCATCACCTGACGGCGCTTGATGACTTCCTGGATCTTGTACTGGCGGCGGGGACGGAAGGCGCGCTCCGGCACCTCTTCCATGACGTCGTCACCGCCGACGGATTCGACGACTTCCTCCTCGGTCTCCTCGCCGTCGTCTTCATCGTCCTGATGTTCGCCACCATGCGCGGTTGTCGCCTGCTCGGCATGATCCGAGGCGGCGTGCTCGCCCTCGGTGTGCTCGGCATGTTCTTCGCCGTGTTCGGCGGGTGGCGCATCGTCGGCATGGGCCGCGTTTTCGCGCGCGTGCTCGTCATGAGCGTGCTCATCGTGAGCTTGTTCAGCGTGGGTTTCCGTGCTCGCCGTCGAATCCGGCGAGGCAGCAGCGGATGCCTCGAGGATGTCCGCGACCGGCAAGGCGTGCTGCTGGTCCGGCGCCGGCGTCTCGTTCTCGACATGAGCGTGGTCGTGTTCGTCATGCCCATGTTGGTGCGAACCGTCCTGCGCGTGCTCATGATCATGCGAATGCTCGTGACCGTCATGGTCATGATGCCCGGCATCCGCATGATGATGTTCGGTGTCGTGTGAATGGCCGTGATCGTGGTCGGCGTGCTCGCCTTCCGGATGTTCATGATCCGGATAGGGCTGGGCGGCCTGCGAGGGATCGACGCTGGCATGCTCGACGACTTCGCTCTGGACCCGCTCGCCATGACCGCGGCGGCGCGAGTTGCGATGGCGCGGGCGGCGGCCGCGATGGCTGGAACGGTTTTCGCTTTCTTCCTCGGCTTCACGATGGGCGCGTTCGTCGGCCTCGATCAGCGCCTGGCGATCGGCGACCGGGATTTGATAATAGTCGGGATGGATTTCGCTGAAGGCCAGAAAACCGTGACGGTTGCCGCCATATTCGATGAAGGCGGCCTGCAGCGACGGTTCTACGCGCGTGACCTTGGCGAGATAGATGTTGCCGCGAAGCTGCTTGCGCTGGGCGGTCTCGAAATCAAACTCTTCGACGCGATTGCCGCGGACCACAACGACCCGGGTCTCTTCCGGGTGGGTGGCGTCGATCAACATTTTGTTGGGCATTTTGGGACTCTTGACGGCGGGGGGCGCGTATTGCGGCAAGCGCGTATCGCGCGGCCGGGTGACGCGACGGTCCACCTGATTCGGGGGTGAGGGGAAGGCCAAAACGCAATCCGGAGCGCCCCGCCGCACGCGATCCCGGCGGAACGCGACGCGTGGAGCTTTCGCTCCGCGTCGGCGCGGTTATTCCGTGGATCATGGTCGGCAACACAGTCTGGCGCATCAAGCGTCGGCCCGTCTGAACACGTTGGCGGCAAAAAGCGCCGCCTCTTGTCTGTCGCTGAAGGCCCGACGCGGCGCCAAAGCGCTCGCCGGTGATCGCATATCGGGCTCTGCAGCCCGGATAATCGGTGATGTCGTGTGGAGCGATTCCTGGAACAAGATGGTAACCTGGAACCGGACGCCGCCTGGGCTCGAAACCGCCGCTCCTTTCAGCCGCGCGCTGCGCTGGCCGTGGAGGGATCGGAAAGACGCTGGAATCTTCTAAAGGGAAGGTTCCGGCGCTGCACCGGGAGGCTGAACGCGACACAACCGGGAGTTTTAACCGTCAGCCCCTTGTACATACGTGGATTGCGGCTCTGGTGCAAGGGAAGCGTCGCAGCATGGCAACACTCCGCCTTATTCGCCTGAATAGTGTTAAGCTACGATTAACCCTGTGGTTCTAATGGGGTAAGAGGTCTGCCCGGAGGCATCGAATCGTTGGCGAACCGCGCAAATCACCGTGTTTTGCTGGGGTCCGCGCTGGTGTGCGGCGCAGCATTGCTATGCCTGGGACCGGCCGCGTTGGGTGCGGCGGAGCGTGAATCCTCCGTCCCGGTTGCGGCTTCGATGTTCCCGATCGCCTCCGGCGCCCGTCTGGCGGGCGACGCCAGGCAGACCCGCTTTGTGCTCGATCTCGACAAGACCGTGCCGTTCCGCGCCTTTCCGCTGGCCGATCCTTACCGGGTGGTTGTCGATATTCCCCAGGTCAATTTTCAGCTTCCGTCCGGCACCGGGACGGAAGCAAGGGGGCTGGTCAAGGCGTTCCGTTATGGCCTCGTGATGCCCGGCGGCTCGCGGATCGTGTTCGACCTGACGGGGCCCGCCAAAATCACCAACTCCTACATGCTCGAGGCGGCCAACGGCCAGCCGCCGCGCCTTGTGCTCGAACTGGAAGAAGTGGACCGCACCGCTTTCGTTCAGTCGCTGGCAGCCGAAAGCCGGCCCGAATTGAAGCCTGCGATCGCCGAGGCCGCGATCGTCACCGAGCCTGCCGCCGCACCCAAACCGTCGGCGGCTGCGGATTTACGCCCCGTGATCGTGATCGATCCCGGTCATGGCGGCATCGACAACGGTACCCAGGCGGGTGGCGAAAACGAAAAGAAGCTGGTGCTGGATTTCGGACTGGCGTTGCGCGATCGCATTGAAAAGAGCGGCAAATATCGCGTCGTCATGACCCGTACCGACGATACCTTCATCCCGCTTGCCGACCGGGTAAAGATCGCCCGCAACCAGTCCGCGGCGCTGTTTGTGTCGATTCACGCCGACGCGTTGCCACACCGCGAGGGCGATGCCCAGGGGGCGACGATCTATACGCTGTCGGACCGCGCCTCCGACGCGGAGGCGGAACGGCTGGCGGAAGCGGAAAACAAGGCCGACGCCATCGGCGGGGTCAACCTGACCGAGGAACCGACCGACGTCGCCGACATCCTGATCGACCTGGCGCAGCGCGAAACCCGTAACTTTTCCAACCGGTTCGCGCGTCTTTTGATGAGCGACATGAAGACCACCGTGCGGATGCACAAGAATCCGCTGAAGTCGGCAGGGTTCAGGGTGTTGAAGGCTCCTGATGTGCCGTCGGTGCTGATCGAACTCGGCTATGTCTCCAACAAGGCCGACCTCGAAAATCTGGTGTCGGAGAACTGGCGTTCCCGCACCGTTGGATCGATGGCACACGCCATTGACGCCTTCTTCGCCAAACGCCTTGCGACCGCAGGGTCAGCCAATTGAAAAGGGGAACCGTCCGGTGATGGAAGCCCTAGTTTGGCCACAGCGGCTGCTCTATAAAAAAGCTGCCGCGGGATATTCGGAATCGATCGAAATTCCCGGTGGGCCAACATGTTATTATTCTCCAGCGCGGGTCCGATGGTTCCGCGGCGGATTTAGCGCCCAGGAAATCGCCGGTCGTCGCGGCGCAACGATTGAAACGGAACTTCGATAATGCACAGGCTGGTGCGGTTCTTGGGTTTTCTGTTCACGATCGGAACCGTTGTGTTTCTGGTCGGCGTCGCCGCGGTTGCGGGCATGATCTGGCATTATTCCAGGGACTTGCCGGATTATTCGCAGCTGCAGGATTATGAGCCGCCGGTGATGACGCGGGTCCATGCGGCCGATGGCTCGCTGCTCGGCGAATATTCCAAGGAACGGCGGTTGTATCTGCCGATCCAGGCGGTTCCGAAGCTTGTGATCAACGCCTTCCTCGCTGCCGAAGACAAGAACTTCTACGAGCATGGCGGCATCGACTTTTTCGGCATGGCGCGCGCCGGCCTGGTCTACGCGGAGAACTACGGCTCCAATCGCCGCCCGCAGGGCGCCTCCACGATCACGCAACAGGTCACGAAGAATTTTCTTCTGACCAATGAAGTGTCGTTCACCCGAAAGATCAAGGAAGCCCTGCTGGCGATGCGGCTCGAGCGCGCCTACTCCAAGGACAAGATTCTCGAACTTTATCTCAACGAAATTTATCTTGGCCTCGGCGCCTATGGCATCGCTGCGGCGTCGCTGGTCTATTTCGACAAATCGGTGAACGAACTCACGGTTGCGGAAGCCGCCTACCTGGCCGCGTTGCCGAAAGCGCCGGCTGCGCTTCATCCGATCCGAAATCGCGACCGCGCGATCGAGCGGCGCAATTACGTGATCGATCGTCTTCTGGAGAATGGCTGGATCAAGCAGGCCGACGCCGACAAGGCCCGCAAGGATCCGCTCATCGTCACCAACCGGACCAACGCCGCGCATATTTTCGCCGGCGAATATTTCGCCGAGGAAGTGCGCCGCGATGTGTTCGAGCGCTACGGCGAAAAGAAGCTCTATGAAGGCGGTCTGTCGGTGCGCACCACGCTCGACCCGAAGATGCAGGTGATGGCGCGCAAGACCATGGTCGCGGGCCTCGTGAACTACGATGAAAACCAGGGCTGGCGCGGGGCGACCGGCAAGATCGATATCACGGGCGATTGGGGCGTGAAGCTCGCCGACGTCAAATCGCTGTCGGACATCTCGCCGTGGCGAATGGCCGTGGTGCTGGAAACCAGCGATCAGTCCGCGCGAATTGGCTTTCAGCCGGGCCGCGAGCTCGGTGGCGCCGTACTCAAGGATCGGCAGACCGGAAACATTCCGCTTGACGGCGTGAAATGGGCAAAAGCCGCCACCGGCCCGGCCCGCGGCAGGACGCCGACTTCGGTCGCGCAGGTTTTAAGTCCGGGCGACGTGATTTATGCGGATCCGTTGATCGGCAAGGACGGCGCCACCGCCGAGGGTCAGTATCGGTTGCGCCAGCTGCCGGAAGTATCCGGCGCGATGGTGGTGATGGATCCCTGGACCGGACGCGTATTGGCGATGGTCGGCGGATTCTCGTTCGACCAGAGCCAGTTCAACCGCGCGACGCAGGCCTACCGGCAGCCGGGTTCGTCGTTCAAGCCGATTGTGTATTCTTCCGCGCTCGACAACGGCTATACGCCGTCCACGGTCGTGGTCGACGCGCCGATCGAAATCGATCAGGGGCAGGGCGCCGGCGTGTGGCGTCCGGAGAACTATTCGGCCGGCCACTATCATGGTCCCACCACGCTGCGTAACGCACTGCGATGGTCGCTCAACACGGTGACGGTACGGCTGGCGCAGGACGTCGGCATGCCGCTGATCGGCGAATACGCCAAGCGCTTCGGGGTCTATGACGAACTGCCGAACTATCTGTCCTATGCGCTTGGCGCCGGCGAGACCACGGTGATGCGGATGGTCACGGCCTATTCGATGTTCGCCAATGGCGGCCGCCGCGTGAAGCCGACCTTGATCGACCGCATCCAGGACCGTTACGGCCATACCATCTTCAAGCACGATGCGCGCGAATGCCGCGGCTGCGACGCGCCGGCCGGCTGGAAGAATCAACCCGAACCCCAGCTCGTGGATCGCCGGGAGCAGGTGCTGGATGCGATGACGGCCTACCAGATCACCTCGATGATGGAAGGCGTGGTTCAGGGCGGCACCGCGATCGCCCTGAAGGAGGTCGGCAAGCCGATCGCCGGCAAGACCGGCACCACCAACGATGAAAAGGACGCCTGGTTCGTCGGTTTCTCGCCGGACCTCGTGGTCGGGATCTATGTCGGCTACGACAAGCCGCGCAATCTGGGCCGCAAGGCCACCGGCGGCGTTCTGGCGGCCCCGATCGCCCGGGATTTCATGAAGCTCGCGCTCGCCGACAAGCCGGCGATTCCGTTCCGGGTGCCGGCCGGGATCAAGCTGATCCTGGTCGATCAGATGTCGGGAATGCGGGCGAGCCCCGGCAGCGGCGGAAAGACGATCCTGGAGGCGTTCAAGCCGGGCACCGCACCGCCGGATAATTATTCGGTGATCGGCGTTGCCGACGCCGATGGCCGTCCGCTTGCTCCGTCGCCGGACGCCGACCGCACCCTGTTGCGCTCCGGCACCGGCGGATTGTATTAGCGGATTGCGCTTTGCGGCGCCCGCCGCTACATCCCACGCAGTATCACAGCGTTTTCAATCCAAGAAAGTCGCGGCTCGCGCCGCAGATCAGAGAACCCATGCGCGCTGAAGTCGAACGCCTCGTTGAAGAGATCAAGCAGTCGGTCGGGCTGCTGAGGAGGCATCTTTGACGTCGATGCATCCGCCGCACGCCTTGCGGAGCTGAACAAGCTCGCCGAAGATTCCAACCTCTGGAACGATCCCCAGAAAGCGCAGAAGCTGATGCAGGAGCGGACCTCGCTGGAGGACGCGCTCAGCGGCATCGGCAAGGTCGAGCGCGAACTCGAGGACAATGTCGGCATGATCGAACTCGGCGAAGCCGAGAACGATGAAGGCGTGGTCGCCGAGGCCGAGACCGCTCTCAAGGCCCTGAAGAAGGAAGTGGCGCGCCGCGAACTCGAGGCGTTGCTCGGTGGCGAAGCCGACCGGTTCGACTCCTATCTCGAAGTCCATGCCGGCGCCGGCGGAACCGAGAGCCAGGACTGGGCCGAGATGCTGCTGCGGATGTACACGCGCTGGGCCGAGAAGCACGGTTTCAAGATCGAATATCTGGAGGAGACGCAAGGCGAAGAGGCCGGCATCAAATCCGCCACCATCCAGATCAGCGGCCACAATGCCTATGGCTGGCTCAAGACCGAAGCCGGCGTGCATCGGCTGGTGCGGATATCGCCGTTCGATTCCAATGCACGGCGGCACACTTCGTTTTCCAGCGTCGCGGTCTTTCCGGTGGTCGACGACAGCATCAAGATCGACATCAAGGAATCCGATGTGCGCACCGACACCATGCGCTCGGGCGGCGCCGGCGGCCAGCACGTCAACAAGACCGAATCCGCCGTGCGGCTCACGCATATTCCAACCGGCGTCGCGGTGGTCTGTCAGGCCGGGCGTTCGCAGCACAAGAACAAGGCGCAGGCCTGGGACATGCTGCGGGCGCGGCTCTACGAAATCGAGTTGAAGAAGCGCGAGGAACAGGCCGCCGCCGACCAGGCCGCCAAGACCGACATCGGCTGGGGCCACCAGATCCGCTCCTATGTGCTGCAGCCCTACCAGATGGTGAAGGACCTCCGCACCGGCGTGCAGACGTCGGACACTTCGGGGGTGCTCGACGGCGACCTCGACGAATTCATGGCGGCAACATTGGCGCAGCGCGCATTCGGCACCACCCCCACCGAGGTCGAGGATGTGGATTAGCCCATGACAAAAGTTGCTTTCATCGGCCTGGGGCGCATGGGCCACGGCATGGCCGGCCGCTACCTCGACAACAATTTTACCGTCGCGGTCTGGAATCGCAGCAAGGCGAAAGCGGAGAATCTGATCGCACGCGGCGCGCGGTGGGCCGCTTCGCCGGCGGATGCCGCTGACGGAGCCGATGCCATCGTGACCATGGTTGCCGATGACGAGGCCTCGCGGACCGTATGGCTCGGCAAGGATGGCGCTGCCGCCACAGCCAGGACCGGCGCATTGGCGATCGAATGCTCCACGGTCTCCTATCGACACGCGCTCGATCTTGCGCGCGAACTGCGCCAGCGCGGCCTTGTCTATATCGACAGTCCGGTCACGGGTTTGCCGGATGCCGCAGCCAGCGGAAAATTGACGCTGCTGGTCGGCGCCGAAGCTGTCGACCTAGAGCAGGCGCGGCCCTACCTCGCGCCGCTCTCGAGCACGATCAGGCATTTCGGCGCGGTCGGCTCCGGCACGGTCTACAAGCTGATCAACAACCTGATGGGCGCGATCCAGATCGCCGGCGTCGCCGAGGGGCTTGCGATCGCCGAGCAGGCCGGCCTCGACATGAAGCTGGTGCTGGAGGCGCTCGAAACCGGGGTGGCCGCGAGCCCGCAGGTGATCCGGCATTCCAAGCGCATGGTCGCGCGGAATTTTGCCGGCGCGAGTTTTACCGCTTCGCTGCGCCACAAGGATGCCGCCTACGCCGTCGCCTTGGCCGAGAGCCTGCTGGCCGATCCTCCGCTGGTCGGACGCGCCGCCGTTCAGGCCTACGCCAGGGCGAAGGCCTATGCGCCGGATGACGACGAAGGCAAAATGATCGAGATCGTGTCGCGGCCGAAATAAACGCATGGCGTGTTTGCCGTCGTCTGTCGGGAATCGGGTGGCCAAGGCGGCTGTCTTGAGGCAGTCATGATTGGCGCAGGCGTGCGTCCGATCCCGCAGATTTGAGTCGCCATGACCCCACAAGACAATCGGATCGACGCCCGGGACTGGGGCTTGCTTGGCGTGCTTTCGGTGCTGTGGGGCGGATCGTTCGTTTTCAACGGCGTGGCGTTGCACGAATTGCCGCCGCTGACGGTGGTGCTGCTGCGGGTGGCGCTCGCAGCCGTCATGCTGCTGCCGTTGCTGTGGGTGTACCGGATACGCTTCCCCCGCGGCCTGTCGGGCTGGAAGCCGTTTTTCACGGTCGCGCTTTTCAACAACGTCTTGCCGTTTTCGCTGATGGTGACGGGACAGACCTATATTCCAAGCGGGCTCGCCTCGATCCTGAACGCAACCACGCCGCTGTTCACCGTGGTCGTGATGGCCGCCGCCGGTGACGAGAAATTGTCTGCGCGGCGCATCGCCGGGGTCGTCATGGGTTTGATCGGCGTGATGATCCTGCATGGACAGGGTCTCGATTTTGGGAAAGGCCAGGGCGTCGGCATCCTGCTCTGTCTTGCCGGGGCCTTCAGCTACGGACTGGCGGCGCTGGTGGCGCGGCGTCAACTGTCCGAACTCGCCGCCGCTTGCGACCGCGACGTTTCAACTGCTGGCGTCCAGCCTGATGATGACGATTGTCGCGGCGGTGATGGAACGGCCGTGGCACCTGCCAATGCCCGGCAGGGCGACGTGGCTGGCGATGGTCGGTCTTGCCGCGTTGTCGACGGCGCTGGCCTACATCGTCTTTTTTCAGATCCTGAGGCGTTCGGGCTCGACCAATGTCATGCTGGTGACGCTTCTCATTCCCGTGACCGCAATCCTGCTCGGATATCCGGTGCTGGGCGAAGACATCTCACTGCGCGAGGTCGGCGGTGCACTGGTAATCGGCAGCGCGCTGCTCTTGATCGACGGACGCGTGTTCAGGCTGGTTCGGCGATCAGGGGTGGCCGGGTGATTGTTTCCACTCCGAAAACCAGCCGGTAAACCGGCCGCTGTCGCGTATCCCGCCATGCCATGCCGCGGTGACCGCGCCGTCGCTTGCGACCAGCAGCACCACATCAAGACCCCTGGAGCGGCGCAGCGTATCGATCGCCTGGCTCGGCGTCTGCGCGATCGGGCCTGCGACATTGAACGAGGTGTTGACGGAGATCTCGACGCCGATGTGGCGGCCGAGCGCTTTCAGGTAAGCGTAGGCGAGGGGATCGTCTTCTGCCCGCACGATCTGGATCCGGCCGGTGCCGTCGGCATGGATCACGGCGGGAATCTTCTCGCGTGCGGCTGGCTTGGATTGCGCCGTCAGCACCATGTAATTGTAGGCGTTGTAGTCGTCGTCGGAGGCGCCCTCGAGCAAATCGAAATATTGGTGTGCTGCTTCCAGCGTCGCCATCGGCGCCAATGGACGGATCGCTTCGCGGTATTTGACGCGTTCGTTGAGCCGCTCGCGCGCTTGCCGATCGCAAGGATTGGCGAGGATTGAACGATGGCCCAATGCTCGCGGACCGGTCTCGGCCGCGCCCTGATAGATCGCGACGATGCCGTTGTGTGCGATCATGAACGCCATCAGGTCGGCGACGGCGTCGCGCCCCTGTGGCGTCGAGATATCTCCGACCCGCCTTGAGGCGATGTCCTCGGCCTCAAGCGCCGCCGCGATGTCGGCTTGCGGCGGCGAGGTGCCGCAATAAAACGCGTGGCTGATCGGGGCGCCACGCGGCGCGCCGGCGCGATGCGCGAACAGCCACGCCGCACCCACGGTCACGCCGGCGTCGCCCGGCGTCGGCGGCACCCATAGATGCAGGCGGGCCTTGCGCTGCAGGTTGTTTGCGAACCACGCCTCGTCGAAATGTTCGAGCAGCCGCATGTTGCCGACCGCATTCAGCGCCACTCCGCCGGTGAGTACCAGCCGGTTGGCGCCGGTCGCGCGCAGGAGATGATCGACCACGTGGATCATGGCGTCCTCGAACACCAGTTGCGTCGCCGCCGCCTTGTCGAGACGATCTTGCGTATCGGGCCGGTGATGGATGTCCTCGAGGCGCAGCATCGCGTCGGGATTCCAGAGCTGATTAGGTTTTAAGGGCTCACCGAGGATATCGATCAGCGCCGGCTTGTAGGGCCGATCGAACGGGTCGCAATACCAGTTGGCGAGTGCGCGATTGAGCCGCACTTCGCCCTCGCTGCCGAAATTCAAGACTTGCCTGAGCCGCGCATAGTACGGATTGCTGGCGCGATTCATGTCGCCCCAGGCGGCGGCGCCCATGTAGCGGCCTTCGCTGGACAGCCAGGTCCAGCCGCCTTGCGTCGACGAGATCACGCTGTAGAAGGCGCCGAGCGAGTCGAAGACGCTGTCGTTGCAATAGAGCCTTCGCATCGCGCCATTTTCGGCGACGTACAGCGAGATCGATCCGCGGTCGCCGGTGCCGTCGAGCACGGCGATGGCGACGGGTTCGCTATCGCCGCCGAACGGCGAGGCCGCAAAAGAAAACCAGGCATGATTGTCGTGATGCGGCATGCAGATCAGCGGCACCCTCTCGGAGAGGCCGAGCTGCCTGCCGAGGGTTTTCGGCGTGCGCATCATCTGATCGAAACGGCCAGCGTCAAATCCGGCGGCTCTCGTGGTGCGCAGCAGTTTCAGGCTTTGCGGCAGTTCCTCCAGCACCGATCGCGCCAGCGTCCCCGCCAGCGCCGGGTAATCCCAGGTGGTCAGCCATGCCGCGATATCGGGGATGTCGCGTCCGATGCCGCGCAGCGTCGCCACCGCGGCGTCGATCGAGCCTCGCGGATATTCCGAGGTGTGCTTGTTGCCGGAGAAGCGTTCTTCCTCGTTGTTGACGATCAGGCGCGGACCATGGGCTTGCGTGACTTCAACCAGCGCGACCCCTGAATTATGGGTGCCGGGCGGCGCTAGTCCGGCAAGATAGACGGTCTCTCCGCGCGCCAGTTTTTCGCGCACATCGGCCATCCGCGCGCTGGCAAAGTCCGAGCCGAGCCGATGAAAGCCGGCCCATTCCATGGCTCGCGTGCCGAGCCATTGCGCGGCACGAAATCCGGCCGCGCCGAGCCGCTTATGTCGCGGACCAATTCGCTTGTTCGGTTCCAATCCGTCGGCCTTCTCGCGGCAGATGCTGCCGTGCATCAATCATAATTGGCTGCCGGCAACAATGCTGTTTCGTCCGGCGGAATAACCGACGCTTGCATGCGCGCGCGGGGCTTGCGACACTTGATCCAAAATAAATTGCCATGTGGGAGAAAACGATGCCGGCTCGCAGCAGAAGCCTTGTCGCCCTGACGGCGTTCGCCGCCATCGCGCTGACCGCCACCTCCGCCATTGCGCAAAAGAAATACGATCCCGGCGCCAGCGACACCGAGATCAGAATCGGCAACATCATGCCGTATAGCGGTCCGGCCTCCTCCTATGGCGTGATCGGCAAGACGCAAGCCGCCTATTTCAACAAGATCAACGCGGAAGGCGGCATCAACGGCCGCAAGATCACCTTCGTCACCTATGACGACGGCTACAGCCCGCCCAAGGCGATCGAGCAGGCGCGCAAGCTGGTGGAAGGCGACGAGGTCTTGCTGGTGTTCCAGCCGCTCGGCACGCCGTCCAACTCGGCCATTCAGAAATACATGAACGCCAAGAAAGTGCCGCAGCTGTTCGTCGCATCCGGCGCCACCAAGTGGGGCGATCCGAAAAACTTCCCCTGGACCATGGGCTGGCAGCCCAACTACCAGAGCGAGGGGCGGATCTACGCGAAATACATCCTCGATCATTTTCCGAACGGCAAGATCGCGGTGTTCTGGCAGAACGACGACGCCGGCAAGGATCAGTTCAAGGGCCTCAAGGATGGTCTCGGCGCCAAGGCCAGCATGATCATCGCCGACAAATCCTATGAGGTGGCCGACCCCACCATCGATTCCCAGATCGTCGCCTTGCACGATTCGGGCGCCGACATCTTCTTCTCCTGGGCCGCACCGAAGGGATCGGCGCAGGCGATCCGTAAAGTCGGCGAACTCGGCTGGAAGCCCAAATTCTTCCTCGCCAACACCGCAACGTCGGTCGCCTCCGTTCTCAAGCCCGCCGGCCTCGAAAACGCCCAAGGCATCATTTCGACGTCCTACCTGAAGGACCCGACCGATCCGACCTGGAAGGACGACCCCGGCACCAAGACCTGGCTGGCGTTCATGGACAAATATTATCCGGATGGCGACAAGACCAACGCCAACAACGTCTACGGCTACGTCACGGCGCAGACGATGGTGCAGGTGATCAAGCAGTGCGGCGACAACCTGACCCGCGAAAACGTCATGAAGCAGGCGGCCTCGCTGAAGAATTTCTCAACCGACATGATGCTTCCGGGAATCATGGTCAACACCGGACCCGACGACTTCTTTCCGATCGAGCAGATGCAGTTGATGAAATTCGAGGGTGAGAGCTGGCATTTATTCGGCGATGTCATCACCGGCGAAGTCGGCCACTAAGCCGTTAGCCCGCGCTCAAGCGAACGCCGGCGCGCAGGAATTTCTGCGGGTCGACCGCTTCGCCGTCGATCCGGGTCTCATAGTGCAAATGCGGACCGGTGGAGCGGCCGGTTGAACCGACCGCGCCGATCACCTGGCCGATCTTGATGGGATCGCCGACCTTGACGTCGATCTCCGACAGATGGCCGTAGCGCGTCGACAGGCCGTTGCCGTGGTCGATTTCGACCATGCGGCCGTAGCCGCCGGCCCATCCCGACGACGCCACCTTGCCGTTTGCGGTCGCCCGCACCGGATCGCCCATGGCGGCACGGAAATCCAGACCGGTATGCATGGCCGGACGGCCGAGGAATGGATCGCTGCGAATCCCGAATCCCGACGTGAATTCGACTTCGCCAATCACCGGCTTCCGATACGGCACCAGGGCAAGAACCCGATTCAGCCGATCGACTTGGGCGCGGGTGATATTGATCCGGTAGAGCTCGCGCTCGAATGCGCCGGCGTTGGGAGGGAGTTTGACGGGAACGAAGGGGCCGCCCATGCCCGCGCGCGGGGTTGCGGCTTCCAACTGCGCCATATCGAGGCCGAGATCGGTGAACACGCCGCGCATCCGGCGCACCCGCGATTCCATCCCGTCCTCGACCGAGTTGAGCGCCGCCATCTGGCGGCCCTCGACCTGATCGAGCGAGTTCTGCAGACGGACGATCACATTGTCGACGCCCTGGATCTTGGCGAACTGGTTCGGCTGCGGAGTGGCGATCAGGGGCGCCCGCGATTCCAGCCGCGCCTCGCGATCCGGGGGTGCGACGAAGATCACGGTGTCGTTGATCGGCGAAGGCTTCGGCGTCCCGGAGGTGGTATCGGTTGTCGCGGCGCCACGCGCCGGCGGCCGGATCGATCCGGTCACCGACGTATCCGGAATGGCGCCGAGCGCGGTGGCGCGCGATTCCAGCACGGTCTGGCGGCGCATGACCTGGTCGAGTTTCTGGTCGAATTGCTCCTGGTCGAGCAGTTGGCGGCTGGTGGTGCGATCGACCTTGGCGCGCAGTTCGGCGATGCGGTCCTCATAGGCGTACTGCATCTCCGCCTCACGCGCGATCAGCCGGGTGAGAACGTCATCGCGAAATGCAAAATAGGTCGCGGTCGCGGCCGACCACATGCCGAGCACCGTTACCGTGCCGACCACGATCCAGAACACCACCGGACCAAAGCGGACCTGCTTGCCGGCGTGCACGATGGTATAGCCGTTTTGCGCCTGCCGGCTCGAAGCCGCATGGTTCGCCGGGCGGCGAGGGGAAGCCCGTCCGTGGTCGTTTTGATGATGTTGGGGATACTCGGAATATTGACCGGAACGGTACGACATCGGCACTCCCGCGCCGGTCGGAGGTTGAGTCCGTACGGCCAAACTTACGGGGGCGATTTGACCTCCTTATGGTTAATTTTTAGAGAATGGTGCGCCCGCTACAGCGCGCGGGCGGCCGCCAGCACCTCATCGGCATGGCCGTCGACCCTGACGTGGCGCCAGATCCTGGCGATCCGGCCATCGGCTCCCACCAGAACCGTGGTGCGAATGATGCCCTGGAAGGTCCTCCCGTACATGGATTTTTCGCCCCAGGCGCCATAGGCCTCGAGCATCCCGTGCGTCTCATCCGACACCAGGGGAACGGAGAGCCGATGCTTGTCGCGAAAGGCTTCCTGCGCCTTGGGCGGATCGGCCGATACGCCGAGTACCGCGATCCTGCTTTCGGCAAAAGTGCGCGCCAGCCGCGTGAAGTCGATGGCCTCCCTGGTGCAGCCCGGCGTATCCGCGCGCGGATAAAAGAACAGCACCAGTTTCTCTCCCGCATAGTCGGAAAGCGAGACGGTGCTGCCGCCGTCGCGCGGCAGACGGAAGGAGGGCGCCTTCGCCCCCTCAGCCAAGGCGGATTTGCCGGCAGATGGCGCGTGAGCTTTTGCGCCTGACGCTTTCCTCGCTGGCGGATTTCCGGTCTTCGTCCGAGAATTCCTGGCTTTCGCAGGGGAAGCGGATTTCGCGACCCGCGCCGTCCTTGATTTGCCCGCGGTCTTCCCGCCGGCTTTCGCGCGCGACGTTTTGACCGATGACGCCGATGCAGCGCGGGACGCCTTCCCGGGGGATGCCCTGGAGGCGTTCCGGAGCGCTTTCCTGGGTATTTTCTTACGCGTTTTCTTGGACATACGCCTTCCTTTCGTCGCTTTCACCGGGCCAATCATTGGACTATTCCGGGTCTTGTCCTGACAAGGCCGAATCGAGCTGGCCGCTGGGCAAATCTGATGGCCTCGGAGTATGGTTACAAGGATTCGACGCTTCACCGACCGCTCGTTGAACGCGCTCCTTGGGCCGCATGACGAGTAACGATACGAGGCAAGGATTGGTGGAACCGGCACAGCAGCGCTCGTTACATGCCGACGGGCGCGGCCTTGGCGGTGACTCATCTTACAATCAGCGCCAGCACCGAGAGGCAATGGCAACGAACACTTCGCCCAAGGGGTCGAATCCGCGTGCCGAGGCCCAACTCCCGCAGTGGGACGATGACGCTTGGGACCAGGCCCAGGACGAGGCGGCGGGCCATCGCGCACGCCGGCTATTGGCCCGGCCGAGTTCCGGCTTTCACCGGTTTAGCGATCGCTTGGCCGCGTTGCGCCGATGGCTGGCCGGCGAACGTTGGGTAAGGCGCCTCGCCGTTACGGCCGCTGTTCTGACGGTGATCTTTGTCCTGTCCTTTGGTGGGCTGTGGTGGCGGCTGGGCGCCGGCCCGATCAATCTCGATATGGCAACGCCATGGCTGGCTGCGGCGATCGAGGACAATATCGGTCACGGTAACACCGTCGAAGTGGGCGGCACGCAGATCGAGCGGGCCGGCCGGATCCGCATCGCCGTGCGTATCCGCGACATCATCGTGCGGGATCGCGATCGTGCCGTCGTGGCGACCGCGCCGAAAGCCGAGGTGCGGCTGTCCGGTGCGGCGCTGTTGATGGGACAACTCCGCGCCGAGAGCCTCAATCTGGTGGGCGCTGAACTGTCGGTGCGCATCACGCGGGAAGGCTACGTTACGGTGTCTACCGGCGACACCTCAAAACCGTTGGCCACGGGCGTCACTTCAAAAAAAGAGGCCGGGCTTGCGCCGACATTTCCGCGTCAGGTACCGGGAGCGCCGCCCCCGGGAACGGCTGCTCCAACTCCGCCCGCAGCCTTATCTGGTCCTGCCGCGACCACTGCCGATAGCGCGCAAAGCGGATTGCTTGCCGGCCTCGATTGGCTCGACAGCCTGAGCCTGACCGGCCTGGATGGCCAGAACCTCAACGAAATCGGCTTGAAGAACGGCAACCTGATCGTCGACGATCAGCAGCGCGGCAACAAATGGACGTTCGACAATGTCAGTTTGAGTCTTCGCCGGCCGCGCGGCGGCGGAGTGGCGCTCAGCGTCGGCGAAGACGGCGCCGATCCATGGTCGCTTCGCGTCGCGGTCGGTCCGCCCGCCAATGGCGTGCGATCGGTCGATCTCCGCGCCGACAAGGTCTCGACCACCAATATCCTGCTGGCGCTGCGGCTGAAGGACATGACCTACAGTGCGGATTTGCCGCTCAGCGGCGAGTTGAAGGGCGAACTGGGCCGTGACGGCTTGCCGACCTATTTCCGCGGCAAGATTACCGCAGGTGCCGGAAATATCATCGATAGCGATACGCCCGACTATCCGATGGCGATCGATTCGGCGGAAATGAACCTCGAATGGGATTCCGGCCGGCGCGTACTGGTTGCGCCGTTCAAGATCGTTTCCGGCAAGAATCGTGTCACGCTGCTGGCCCATCTTGAGCCGCCCAACGACAGCGTCACCGATTGGCAGATGGGCCTTAGCGGCGGCACCATCGTGCTTGCCGGCGACGACGGCGAACCGGCGCTGATTTTCAATCGCATCGCTGTCGGCTTTCGTTTCGACACCACCAGGCGGCGCGTGCTGCTGACCCAGGCCGACATCAGCAACGGCGAAATTGGCATCGCCGGTACCGGAAGCGTCGATTATTCGGCGGAGCCGCGCCTGACCCTCGGTTTTGCCGGAACGCCGATGTCGGCATCCGCGCTCAAGCGGATATGGCCGATCCTGATCGTTCCGGAGGTGCGCGAATGGGTGATCGAGCGGGTCGAACGCGGCTCGCTTCAGCGTATCGAAGTCGGCGTCAACTCTCCGGTTCACAACCTTTCGCGAAAAGGGCCGCCGATCCCCGATGACGGTCTTTCCGTCAACATCGCCGCCAGCGGCGTGACATTGCGGCCGGTCGACGAATTGCCGTCGGTGCAGGATGCGGATTTGAAGGCCCATGTCACCGGCCGCACCGCGACCGTGACGATCGGGCAGGGGTCGGTCGAGACCAAGGGGCAGCGCAAACTCAATATCACCGATCTGGTGTTCGAGGTGCCGGACATGGCGCCGAAGCCGGCGCCTGCCCGCGTCAAGTTTCGCATCGATGGCCCGGTGCCGGCGGCAGCCGAAATTCTTGCGTCGGATCGCCTCAGTGAATTCTCCGGCACCTTGATCGACCCCAATACGAGCAAGGGAACGGTTTCTGCCGTGATCATGCTCGGGATGCCGATCAAGCGCGAACTGACCAAGGCCGATACCACTTACGCCATTACGGCGGACCTCGGCGGATTTGCCGCCGATCGGCTGGTCATGAATCAGAAGCTCGAAGCCACTACGCTGAAAGTCATCGCCAACAATGCCGGCTATCAGGTCAAGGGCGACGTCCGGATCAATGGCCAGGCCGCTTCGCTGGATTATCGCAAGCCGACCGACGGCGACGCCGACATCAAGGTACAGGCTACGCTCGATGACGCCAGCCGCGCCAAACTCGGATTGGACCTTGGTTCGGCCGTCAGCGGCGCCATCCCGATCAAGCTCAGCGGCAAGATCGGAGGCCCCGATCAGGACAGCCGCCTTGGCATCGATTGCGACCTGACCTCGCTGAAGCTCGACAATATCCTGCCTGGCTGGATCAAGGTGCCGGGCAAGTCGAGCCGGGCGGTTTTCAACGTGGTGCGGAAAGCGCAATCGACCCGTCTCGAAGACATCGTCATCGATGGCGGCGGCGTGTCGATCAAGGGGTCGCTCGAGGTCGACCAGAACAACGAGCTGATGAACGTCAACTTCCCGACCTATTCACCTTCGGAAGGCGACAAGGCCTCGCTGAGGGTCGATCGTGGCGCCGACGGCGTCTACAAGGTGATCATGCGCGGCGACGTGTTCGACGGCCGCGGCTTTCTCAAGTCAGCCATTTCCGGCAAGGACCCCGACGCCAAAAGTAAAACCAAAAACCTCGATTACGATCTCGACGTGAAGCTTGGCGCGGTGGCCGGCTACAATGGCGAGGCAGCGCGCAGCGTCGACGTTAAAATGTCCAGGCGCAACGGAATCATCAAGAATTTTGTGCTCAGCGGCAAACTTGGAGGACACGACGCGGTGCTGGCGGGCGATTTGCGGGGACAGGCGCAGGGGCGCGAGGTGGTCTATCTCGAGACCAATGATGCCGGTGCGTTCTTCCGCTTCACCGACACCTACGCCAAGATGGTCGGCGGACAGTTGGCCCTGGCGATGGATCCTCCGACAGTCGAGCCACGCGCGAGAGAAGGCCTGATCAACATCGGCGATTTCTCGATCAAGGGAGAGTCGCTCCCCACGGGTGCTGCGCCCGGCACCCAGAACAGCACGTCCTTTTCGAAATTGCGCGCGGAATTCACCCGGCAGAACGGACAGCTCACGATCCGCGAAGGCGTCGTCAAGGGACCGACGATCGGCGCGACCATCGAAGGCCGCATCGATTTTCCGGGCAACCAGGTGCGCATGCGCGGCACCTTTGTTCCGATGTATGGGCTGAACAATATGTTCGGCCAGATTCCGCTGTTCGGTCTCATCCTCGGCGGCGGCAGCAATGAAGGCCTGATCGGGGTCACCTACGAGATTGTCGGAACGCCCGGCCAGCCGGTGCTGAACGTCAATCCGATCTCGGCGATCGCACCGGGAGTGTTCCGGAAGATCTTTGAATTCGGCCCCAACAGGCAAAACAATCCGGTCGAGCTTCCGCCGAACAACAACTGATCGACCGCTTACGCAAAAGCTGGCAGGCCAGTCAACGCCGCAACGCGGGCACCAGCAGGAACGGCAGCATTCCCAGCACCACGGCCACCAGCGAGAACACGATCAAAGGGTTGTAGCTGTGGGTCCAGTCGTGAATCAGTCCGCCGCTCCAGGAACCGAGCGCCGACCCCAGCCCGCTGCCGATCGAAATGGTGCCGTAGATGGTGCCGATCCGCTCGCCGCGAAAGATCTTCATCGCGGTCGCGGTCAATAGCGGGCCGCGCGAGCCGATCATGCTGCCGAAGCAAACCACGAAGCCCGTCAGCAGCCAGAAGTTCGGGTACCACTGGATGAGCCAGAGCTGGATGATGCCGATGATCGAAATGGCATAGCTGAACAGCACCGACGGTCGCCGCCCGATGATGCCGTCGAGCCAGGTGATGCCGAGCATGCCGAACAAGAGCACGACGCCGCTGAAACCCCAGGCGGTCGCCGACTGCAAGGGCGGGAAGCCTGCATCGATCAGGTAGGCGACGATCTGCGCGGAAATCGCGTACATCCCGATCGAGGTAAAGAAGAACGTGGCGAACAAGGCCCAGAAAGCGTGGTGACGCATTGCGCTGAGCAGGGTCCAGCCTTCATCGACGAAATCCGGGTCGGTCTTTTTGACGACATGCGGCGATCCGGTCGAGAACAACCGCCATGGCAGCAGCAACAGCGGCAACAGCAGAAACAGCGCGATGCCGCCGAAAACCTGGTAGGCGCCGCGCCAGCCGATATGATCGATCAGGAGCTGCGAAGCCGGCAGCAGCAGCAGCACGCCGGTGCCGGTCGCCGAATACACCACCGCCATCGCGGTCGGCAGCCGCGGACCGAACCAGCGGCCGAGCAGGATGGAATTGGGCACGTTGCCGATGAAAGCGATGCCGATGCCCACGCACAGGCCAACGCTTAGCTGGAACTGCCACAGGTGCTGGGCATGGGAGGCGAACAGAAACGCCCCGCCGAGCAGCAGCAATCCGATGGAGTAGACGGCGCGCGGGCCCGAACGGTCGAACAGCCGGCCGATCAGCGGCGCCGTCAGTCCACCGGCCAGCCAGATCAGCGAATAGACCGAGACCACCTGGGCGCGGTCCCAGCCGAAATTCTCCGAGATCGGTTTGAGGAAAACCGTAAAACTCTCGCCAAGGCCGCGGCCGATCACCGAGAGTGCAAAGCACAGAGCGAGCACGTTCAGTGCCACGCGCTCCGGCTTCAGCGGTTGCGTCGTATCGCTCGGGCTTGCGGCATTCGGGTCCATGACCACTAGGGAGCGCCTTTCAGCCGCAAGGAGCAGGGGTCTTGGACGAATGCGCCTATGCAGGCCGGAGCAAGACGTGACGCTTCTTGCCCAGCGATAGCTTGATGACGCCTTCGGGCGTGAGGTCCAAAGGTTTCAGCACCATCTTCTCGTCGGTCACCGCGACGTCGTTGACGCGCAAGCCGCCGCCCTTGATCTGGCGGCGTGCCTCGCCATTCGATGCGACGAGCCCCGCCTTGACGAACAGCGCCAGCACGCCGGCGCCGGCTTCCAGCTCAGTTCGGGAAATCTCGATCGTCGGAAGGTTTTCGTCGATCGCGCCTTCCTCGAACGTCTGACGCGCGGTTTCCGCCGCCGTGCGGGCGGCGGCCGGTCCATGCAGCAGCGAGGTCGCGGCATCCGCCAGGGCCTTCTTGGCTTCGTTGATCTCGGCACCGTGCAATTTCGCCAGCCGCGCGATCTCGCTCATCGGCAGGATCGTGAACAGCTTGAGAAACTTGACGACGTCGGCGTCCTCGACGTTTCGCCAGTATTGCCAGAAATCGTAAGGGCTGCACTGATCCGCGTTGAGCCAGATCGCGCCCTGCGCGGTCTTGCCCATCTTGGCGCCGGATGCGGTGGTGAGCAGGGCCGTGGTCAGCGCGAACAGTTGCGGCGTTCCCATGCGCCGGCCGAGGTCGACTCCGTTGACGATATTGCCCCACTGGTCCGAGCCGCCCATCTGCAGCCGGCAGCCGACCCGCCGCGACAACTCGACGAAGTCGTAGGCCTGGCAGACCATGTAGTTGAATTCGATGAAGCTCATCTCCTGCTCGCGCTCGAGCCGCAGGCGCACCGAGTCCATCGCCAGCATGCGGTTGACCGAGAAATGCCGGCCGATGTCGCGCAGCATTTCGATCCAGTTCAATTTGGTCAGCCATTCGGCATTGTCGAGCATCACCGCGTCGCTGGCGCCGGAACCATAGCGCAGCACCTTGGCGAACACGCCGCGGATGCTGGCCTTGTTGGCTTCGATTTCCTCGAGGCTTCGCAACGCGCGCGATTCGTCCTTGCCGGAGGGATCGCCGACCATGGTGGTGCCGCCGCCCATCAGCGTGATCGGCTTGTTGCCGCTGCGCTGCAGCCAGTACAGCATCATCATGGTCAGGTAGTTGCCGATGTGCAGCGACGGCGCCGTGCAGTCATAGCCGACATAGGCCGTGGCCTGGCCCTTGGCGGCGAGCGCGTCGAGGCCGTCAAAATCGGAACATTGGTGGATGAAGCCACGTTCCTGTAAAATATTCAAAAAATCGGATTTAAAGGCGGTCATTTGTCTGCGACTCTGATCATTCTTATTTCATGCTATTTCTATCTAGTTGCGGAACCAAAGCGGATTTTAGCTGCCGCTGCCCGGGGTGTTGTGGCATTATAAGATGTGCTGGTTCGACACAAGCAGGGCGTCACGGCAGGGCGTCGAGAAGGCACTATTTCGATGATGATGACAGCAATCGGTCTGATGAGCGGCACCTCGCTCGACGGGGTCGATGTCGCTTTGATCGAAACCGACGGCAAGCGGGTCCAGGCATTTGGGCCTTCCGGCTATCGGCCCTATACCGATACCGAGCGCAGCCTGTTGCGCCAGGCTCTGACCGAAGCCATCCATTTGCCGCAGCGCGATGCGCGGCCGGGCATCCTGCGCGAAGCCGAGCGCGCCGTCACCATGGCGCATGCCGAGGCGGTCGCCGCCTTTACCGCGCAGAACCATATTACATGCGAGGACGTCGATATCGTCGGCTTTCACGGCCAGACCGTACTGCACCGCCCCGCGCAGAAAATGACCGTGCAGATCGGCGATGCGGCCGCGCTGGCGAAAGCCATCCATATCCCGGTCATGCATGATTTTCGCGCGGCCGATGTCGCCGCCGGCGGCCAGGGCGCGCCTTTCGTGCCGGTCTATCACCGCGCGCTGGCGCAATCGCTGGAGCGCGAAGGACCGGTGGTGGTGGTCAATATCGGCGGCGTCTCCAACATCACCTATATCGACGGCGCCGACACATTGATCGCCTGCGATACCGGGCCCGGCAATGCGCTGCTTGACGATTTCATCTTCCGCAGGACCGGCCAACCGTTCGACTGCGAAGGCCGCATGGCGGCCCAGGGCGCCGCCGACGAGGCGTGGATCGCCCGTGGCCTGCAGCACCCCTTCTTTACGCTGCCGCCGCCGAAATCGCTGGACCGTAACGACTTTGCCTCGCTGGCCTTGCCGGAGATGCCGCCAGCCGATGGCGCGGCGACCCTGACCGCTTTCACCGCGGCGGCCATCGCGCGGATCGCACCGTTGCTGCCGAAGACGCCGCGGAGCTGGATTGTTGCCGGCGGCGGCGCCCGCAATCTGACCATGATCAGGATGCTGCGCGAGCGGCTACAGCCCGCCACCGTCGAATCCGCGGACGCACTGGGATGGTCGGCCGACTCGATCGAAGCGCAGGCGTTCGGTTTTCTGGCGGCGCGGGGCCTGAAAGGCCTGCCGCTCAGCTATCCCGCCACGACGGGCGTACCTATCCCGATGACGGGCGGGGTGATCGCGCGGCCCTGACCGCACGATCCCGGTGTCAGGCCTCGGCAGCCATCCGGGCGAGCGTTGCAACCGTATTCATGTTGCGCGCGGTTCCCAGCTTTGCCGCCGGGATGACGAGCTTCGATGCACCCATGCCATCGCCGTAATGGATGTAGATCTCGCGGCGTCCCAACTTGATCTGCTCATCCCGCTGGCCTCGGATGCCGGCCAGCGTGTCCGCTGAAGTCGCGCGGTCGAGGAATACCGCCATGGTGCGGTTGGGTGCTGCCTTCGGAAATGGATTGTCGGCGAGTACCTTCGCCATCTCGGCGGCGGAGCGCACCAGCACTCCGACCG
Organism: uncultured Alphaproteobacteria bacterium; assembly: GCA_963774685.1. Classification (GTDB taxonomy): domain Bacteria; phylum Pseudomonadota; class Alphaproteobacteria; order Rhizobiales; family Xanthobacteraceae; genus Bradyrhizobium. Next base: position 1,137,320 of record CAVZFU010000002.1, read on the forward strand.
GCTTGCGGGCGTAGGCTTCGAGCCGCTTTTCAAGGGTAGCCTTGATGGCAGCTTCAGACTTGCGGCTGGTGAAGACGACATTGCCGCTGGCGATGTAGGTGCTGATATCGCCGAACCCCAGCTCCTCGCAGATGTTCTTGAGATCGCTCATCGGCAATTTGCCGGTGCCGCCGACATTGACCGCGCGCAGCAGAGCAACGAACGAGCCCATGGCCGGCCCGGCGATTAGCGGACGTTGGCGAGGCGCATGTCGAGATAGCCCGTCACCGTTTCCATCAGCGGCTCCAGCTTGCCGTCGAAGAAGTGGTTGGCGCCGGGGATGACCTGCTGATCGATCACGATGCCCTTTTGGGTCTTCAGCTTTTCGACCAGCGTGTTGACGTCCTTGGGCGGCACCACCGCATCCTTTTCGCCATGCACGATCAGCCCCGACGAAGGGCAGGGCGCGAGAAACGAGAAGTCATAGAGATTGGCGGGTGGCGCGATCGAGATGAAACCTTCGACCTCCGGACGGCGCATCAACAGCTGCATGCCGATCCAGGCGCCGAACGAGAAGCCCGCGACCCAGCAGGCCCGCGCCTCCGGATTGATGGTCTGCGCCCAGTCGAGCGCGGATGCCGCATCCGACAGTTCGCCGGTGCCGTGATCGAACGATCCCTGGCTGCGGCCGACGCCGCGAAAATTGAAACGCAGCACCGAAAATCCGCGATGCGCGAACGCGTAATAGCACTGGTAGATGATCTGGTGATTCATCGTGCCGTGAAATTGCGGGTGCGGATGCAGGATCATCGCAATCGGCGCATTCTTCTGCTTGGCCGGATGATAACGGCCTTCGAGGCGACCTGCGGGGCCGGTGAAAATGACTTCAGGCATCGATGGTTCCTGGCAAAATCAACCGCCTTTGTGCCGGCTCGCCTGACGCTTTCGCAGACGAACCCTTGAGCAGATAAAGGGGCGGATCGGGTGCCGTTGGGTTGGACGAACGGTACCCGGTGAACTGGAGGCCGCGTTCTAGCATGAGGCAAGGGGCAAAAAGCAAGGGTTTTGTGCATCCGGGAGGCTTCGAATGCCGTCACAAGCCTCCGGAATAAGGGTTTGCAATACAAAAGAAATTCCTTTTGGCGCAGGGACGGCGGGCGGCAGCCTCAAGCCTTACGAGGAATGCGCGTCGTTACGGTCCGGAACCGGCGCAAGGTCCGTGGCGAGCGCGTCGATCGAGGCGACAGCGCCGCGGTAGCGTCGGCTGCCGGCGATGATCTGGCCGGTGTCGAGCGTCAACTCAAAGTCGCCGTTCGGACCTGCTTTGACTCCGTTCACGCGATCGAGATTGACCAACCGTGTCCGGTGCACCCGTACGATGTTGAACCGCGTCAGCCGCGTTTCTTCAGCGGCCAGCGTTCCCCGGACCAGATGATTGACGCCGCCCGCGAGCCTGTACTCGACGTAGTTTGCGGCTGAACTGACCCAGAGAATATCTGCCGGTTCGATGCGGATGCGGGTCGAGCCATCGCGCAGCCAGACCATGTGCGGTGCGCCTGACAGCGGACCGGCCGGCGCCGAGGCCGAGCCGGGCTGCGGCTCGCGATAACCGTCGAGCAACCACCGCGCCCCGCCAATCAGCAGGCAGGTGATCACGTCCTTGCGGAATTCATAAATCAGCGTGTCGATCGAAAAGCGAAAATCGTAGGCGCCGCCGGCCAGGAACAATACCGCCTTGCGAAGGCCGACCATGCCGGCGATGTGCAGCGACGAAAAAACCAGGATCGCCGTTACCGCTATTGCGATGCGCAACAGCCATCCCGTTGCGCGGCGCATTCGTCGCACGGCGACAAACAGGAGGGGCACGAGCAGCATGATGACCGCGATGCTCGTCAGTTCCCAGAAAAGCTGGGTGCGGGCGTCGTATGCGCCGCCACGCCAGGCAACGTCCTGTGCCTTGGAGAATGCGTTGACGAACCCGATTCCGACCGCGACCGCCCCGACCGCGCCATAGAGCAGCCAGTCTGCGCCGGATATCCCGGCAAACACGCCGCTTATCCCATGCCGCCTCGCACCGTCCCTTTCGGGCTGGCTCTTGTCCCAAACCGGCTCGACGCCGGGGTTTTCCTGCGCATTTTTGACGTCACTCATGCAGTTCATCGCGCATTCGGAGACGAGCCATGGAACGAAAGATGGAACGAGAGATGGAACAACAAATCATATCACATCACCCGTATGCCGCGCCCGGAAGGCCGGACCGGCGAGTAGACCTCGATTGGGTGCGGATCGCGGCGTTCGGCCTGTTGATCTTCTACCACGTCGGCATGCTCTACGTGTCCTGGGGGTTCCACATCAAAAGCGAGCATCGCATCACCGCGCTGGAACCGCTGATGCTGGTGCTCAATCCGTGGCGGTTGTCGTTGCTGTTTCTGGTCTCGGGCGCCGCAACCCGGTTCATGCTGCGCAAATACGCCATTGGTGCGTTGCTTCGCGCCAGATCCAGCCGGCTGTTGATCCCGCTGCTGTTCGGCATGCTGGTGATCGTGCCCCCGCAGGCCTACGTGCAAATTGTCGAGAGCCTGGGCTACCCCGCGGGTTTCGTTGATTTCTACGCCAGGCACTATTTCGCCTTCGGCGCGCAGTTCTGCAATCCGGGTCCCTGCATTCTGCTGCCGACCTGGAATCACCTGTGGTTCGTCGCCTATCTGTGGGTCTACACCATGGCGCTGGGCGTCATTCTCGCGGCATTCCCCGGGCTCGCCGACCGGGTCGAGCGTCAACTGGTACGCGTGCTATCGGGCCCATTGCTTCTGATCCTGCCGTCACTGGCGTTTGCGGCGTATCGGTTGGTGCTGTTGCCCCGCTTTCCTTCAACGCATGCGTTGTTCGGCGACTGGTACAATCACGCGTTGTTTGCGACGGTCTTCCTGCTCGGCTTTCTGCTGGCACGCGCCGATGTTTTCTGGGACAGGATCGAGCGCGCGCGCTGGCTCGCACTGTCGCTGGCGGCCGGGCTGTTACTGTACTTGTTTGTGTGGCGATGGACCGGCGGAACCGCACCGCCGTCGCCGACACTTTACGGCAGCATCGGCTATGGCAGCTATCAATGGCTTTGCATCGTCGCAGCGCTCGGCTTTGCCCGGCGCTGGCTCACGGCCGATAATGCCATCAGGCGCTATCTGACCGACGCGATCTTTCCCTATTACATCGTGCACCAGACCGCGATCATCTTGATCGCGCACGAACTGAGGGGATGCGATCTTCCGGCCTGGCTTGAGGCGACCATCGTGATATCGGGCACGTTTACCACGTGCGTGCTGACCTATGAGATCGTCAGGCGAATTGCCGTTCTCAGGCCGTTGTTCGGGTTGCGCCCGGCTGCAGCCGAGCCGGCCTTGCCGGCGCGGCCGGTGACCCAGCCGGCGCAATGATTTGTCGCGGGAGGAAAAGTGCTAAGACGACCCCATGCCCGACCGCGTCTATCTCGACTGGAATGCGACCACGCCGCTGCGCCCTGAAGCCAGGCAGGCGATGGCCGCGGCGTGGGAGCTAACCGGCAACCCGTCGTCGGTGCATGCCGAAGGGCGCCAGGCCCGCAGGCTGGTCGAGGAGGCGAGGGCGGTCATAGGGGCCGCGGTTGGTGCCCTCTCACGAAACGTCATCTTCACGTCTGGCGGCACCGAGGCCAATGCGCTGGCGCTGTCGCCGGGGCTGCGGCGGGGTTCCGGATCGCCGGTCGGAAGGTTGCTGGTTTCGGCTATCGAGCACACCTCGGTGCTCGCCGGCGGCCGGTTTCCGCCCGAGGCGATCGGCGTCGTCGGCGTGACGAATAGCGGCCTTGTGGATCTGGACCGTCTGCGCGCGATGCTCGATGGCGGTCCGGCGGCGCTGGTTTCGGTGATGCTCGCCAACAACGAAACCGGCGCGGTGCAACCGGTCGCCGAGGTAAGCGAGATCGTCCATGCCGCCGGCGGATTACTGCATGTCGATGCGATCCAGGCGTTTGGCAAAATCCCTTTCGATATCAATGCGGTGAATGCCGACCTGATGACCCTTTCGGCGCATAAAATTGGCGGACCGAAGGGGATTGGCGCAGTGGTTCTGGCCGATGGGGTGGCCGGATTTGAGCCGCTCTTGCGTGGCGGCGGTCAGGAACTGGGGCGCCGGGCTGGAACCGAGAACGTGACGGGAATTGCGGGGTTTGGCGCCGCCGCAAGAGCTGCCATGGCCGCGCTTTCGGCCGACGCTATCCGCCTCGAGGGGTTGCGAAACCGGCTTGAGCAAGGCTTGCGGCAAGGTCCTGAAGTCATTGTATTTTCCGAAAACGCGCGGCGGTTGCCGAATACCACGCTTTTCACGGCCCCCGGCCTCAAGGCGGAAACCGCCGTGATCGGGTTCGACCTTGCCGGGATCGCGGTATCGTCGGGTTCGGCCTGTTCCTCCGGGAAAGTACAGCCATCCCATGTGCTGGAAGCCATGGGATTTAGCCCGAAACTGGCGCAGGGAGCCGTGCGGCTCAGTCTGGGCTGGTCCACGTCCGAAGAGGATGTCTATCGCTGCCTGGAGGCTTGGCGAAAGCTCAGAGGTACCCTACTTAGAGGGGGTGACGAAACACAGCTTGAACGATTCTAAGCAGGTGATTTCGTCCGGGAAACATCGTAATAGTCTTTCGGATTGATCCACCGCGGTCCTTGAAACCGCGAGCGGAGGAATGGATGTCGGCCGTACAAGAGACCGTCGATCGCGTCAGGCGCATCGACGTCGATCAGTATCGATATGGATTTGAGACGCTTATCGAGTCCGACAAGGCCCCGAAGGGGCTGTCGGAAGATACCGTCCGGTTCATTTCTGCCAAAAAGAACGAGCCGGCCTGGATGCTGGAATGGCGGCTGGAAGCCTATCGCCGCTGGCTGACCATGACCGAGCCGAAGTGGGCCCGCGTCCACTATCCCAAGATCGATTACCAGGATCTCTATTACTATTCCGCTCCGAAAAAGAAGGAGATCGGCTCGCTCGACGAGGTCGATCCGGAAATCCTCAAGACCTACGAGAAGCTCGGCATTCCCCTTCGCGAAGTCGAGATGCTCGAGGGCGTGGTGCGCCCGGAAGGCGAGCGCAGGATCGCGGTCGATGCCGTGTTCGATTCCGTCTCGGTTGCGACCACGTTCCAGAAGGAACTCAAGCAGGCCGGCGTGATCTTCATGCCGATCTCGGAGGCGATCCGCGAGCATCCGGAACTGGTGAAGAAGTATCTCGGCACGGTGGTGCCGACGTCGGACAATTACTTTGCGACCTTGAACTCGGCGGTGTTCTCCGACGGCTCGTTCGTCTATGTGCCGCCGGGCGTGCGTTGCCCGATGGAACTGTCGACCTACTTCCGTATCAACGAGCGCAACACCGGCCAGTTCGAGCGCACCCTGATCATCGCCGACAAGGGTGCTTACGTGAGCTACCTCGAAGGCTGCACCGCGCCGCAGCGCGACGAAAACCAGTTGCACGCCGCGGTGGTCGAGCTGGTGACGCTTGACGATGCCGAGATCAAGTATTCGACGGTGCAGAACTGGTATCCCGGCAACTCGGAAGGCAAGGGCGGCATCTACAATTTCGTCACCAAGCGCGGCGACTGCCGTGGCAACAATTCGAAGATTTCCTGGACCCAGGTCGAGACCGGCTCGGCCATCACCTGGAAATATCCGAGCTGCATCCTGCGCGGCGACAATTCACGCGGCGAGTTCTACTCGATCGCGATCTCGAACGGGCACCAGCAGGTCGATTCCGGGACCAAGATGATTCACCTGGGCAAGAACACGACCAGCCGCATCATCTCCAAGGGCATCGCCGCCGGCGTGTCGCAAAACACCTATCGCGGCCTCGTCACCGCCCATCGCAAGGCGACCGGCGCGCGCAATTTCACCGCATGCGACTCGCTGCTGATCGGCGACAGATGCGGCGCGCACACCGTGCCCTATATCGAGGCCAAGAATTCGTCGGCGCTGTTCGAGCACGAGGCGACCACGTCGAAGATTTCCGAGGATGTGCTGTTTTATTGCGTGCAGCGCGGCCTGTCGCAGGAAGAAGCCGTCGGCCTCGTGGTCAATGGTTTTGTCAAGGACGTGCTGCAGCAACTGCCGATGGAGTTCGCGGTCGAGGCGCAGAAGCTGATCTCGATCTCGCTGGAAGGCAGCGTGGGTTAAGTGATGTCCGGCAAAATCAGCCTCGACGAGAAATTTTCGCTGTTCGCGGATCGTTGGCGGCCAAAGACGATTGCCTCGTTGAACGAGCAGGACGTCAAGCTGGTGAAGGTGCAGGGTGAATTTCCCTGGCACACGCATGAAGCCGAAGACGAGTTCTTCCTGGTTTGGAAGGGCCGGTTTCGCGTCGAGTTCCGGGACCGGATTGTCGATCTGGGGCCCGGAGAGGCAGTCGTTGTGAAGCGCGGCGTTGAACATCGAACGGCCGCCGACGAAGAGGCCGAGATCATTATTTTTGAGCCGGCCGGCGTTCGCAACACCGGCGGTGTCATTGACCAGACCTATACGGCGCCCGAAGGGGTCAGGATCTAGGACGATCCAGCGCGTTCGACAGAGACAAACAAGGTTCAGACCAGATGCCGTTACTCGAAGTAAAAGATCTGCAGGTCCGTGTCGAGGAGCGTGAGATTCTCCACGGGCTTTCGCTTGTCGTGAACAAGGGCGAACTTCACGCCATCATGGGGCCGAACGGCTCCGGCAAATCGACGCTGAGCCATGTCATCGCCGGCAAGCCGGGCTATGAAGTCACCGGCGGCGAAATCCTGTTCAACGGCGAAGACCTGCTGGCGATGTCGCCCGAGCAGCGTTCCGCCAAGGGCGTGTTCCTCGCGTTCCAGTATCCGGTGGAAATCCCGGGCGTCGCGACCATGACATTCCTGCGCACCGCGCTGAATGCCCAGCGCAAGGCGCGCGGCGAGAGCGAATTCTCCACGCCGGACTTTCTCAAGAAGGTACGCAGCGTCGCGGCGTCGCTGAACATTCCGCAGGACATGCTCCGCCGCGGCGTCAATGTCGGCTTCTCCGGCGGCGAAAAGAAGCGCAACGAGATTTTGCAGATGGCGCTGTTCGAGCCGAGCCTGTGCATCCTGGACGAGATGGATTCCGGCCTCGATATCGACGCGCTGCGGGTTGCCGCCGACGGCGTCAATGCGCTGCGCTCGCCTGACCGGGCGATGGTGGTGATCACGCATTACCAGCGGCTGTTGAATTATATCGTGCCCGATTTCGTGCACGTGATGTCGAGGGGACGCGTCGTCAAAAGCGGCGGCAAGGAACTGGCGCTGGAACTCGAGGCTTCCGGCTACGCCAGGTTCGATGACGCGGCCTGAAGGTTTGAAGCGGACTTGAAATGAACGTCGTACTGGCCAAAACCGACACCGGACGCGCGCTGAGCGACAGCTTTGCGGTTGCGCGCACGCGGCTGCCGGGCGCCGGCAAGGTCGCCGATTTCAGGCGGCAGGCGTTCGAGGCCTACGAACGCGCAGGCTTGCCGCACCGGCGGATCGAGGACTGGAAATACACGGATTTGCGCGTGCTGATGCGCGACGTGCTGCCGCTGGCGGCAGCACCGGATCAGGCCGAGCTGAAGCGCGCAGGTGCAGCCCTGAAGCTGCATGCGATCGCAAGGCCTGCGCCGGCTGGTGCTGGTGGATGGCGTGTTTGCACCAAAACTGTCCGATACCGCCGATCTGGAAAAGGGTCTTGGCATCCGCACCCTTCGCGAGGTGCTGGAAGGCGGCGATGCGGCGCTGCAGGCGCAGTTGTTCACGCCCGATAACTCCGATTCCATGGTGGCGCTGAACAGCGCGATGATGACGGACGGACTCGTCATCGAGGTCGCCGAAGGCGCCGTGCTCACGCAGCCCCTGCATATCGTCCATATCGCCAGCGGCGGCGTGCCCGCTGCGATGTTCACCCGCTCGTTGCTGCGTCTCGGCAAGGCCGCGGGCGCAACCCTGGTGGAAAGCTACATCGCCGCCGACGGTGCCAAAGCCTATCAGGTCCATGACTCCCTCGTGATCTCGATCGGCGACGATGCCCGGCTCGACCATGTGCGCCTGATCGAGGATGGCCGCGAGGCCTTCAACATTTCTTCCGCCGTGGTCACGCTGGGCGCTCACGCGCATTTCAATACCTTCGGCATGACCAGCGGCTCGAGCGTCAGCCGCTATCAGGCTGTCATCGCGTTTGCCGGCGCGGGTTCGCGGGTCGAAACCAACGGCGTCAACCTGCTCAATGGCCGCCAGCATGCCGACAGCACGCTGTTTCTGGACCATGCGGTACCGAACTGCACCAGCCGCGAAATCTTCCGCGCCGTGGTCGACGACCGCGGTCATTCGGTGTTTCAGGGCCGCATCATCGTGCGTCCCAAGGCGCAGAAGACCGACGCCAAGATGATGACGCGGGCGCTATTGTTGTCCGACGAGGCCGAAGCCGACAACAAGCCGGAACTGGAAATTTTCGCCGACGACGTCACCTGCGGCCATGGCGCCACCACCGGCGCGCTCGATGAAAGCCTGCTGTTCTATCTGCGGGCGCGCGGTCTTGCCGAGAAGGAAGCGCAGGCGCTGCTGATCCAGGCCTTCGTCGGCGAGGCCATCGAATCCATCGCCAATGACGCCTTGCGCGAGCTTGCGATCGCAGCGGCGCAGCGCTGGCTGGCGGCACGGAGTTGACCATGCATCCGGCAGTCCTGAACGGTTCATACGACGTGGCCCGGGTGCGGGAGGATTTTCCCGCGCTGGCGCTGAAGGTCTATGGCAAGCAGCTGGTCTATCTCGACAATGCCGCGTCGGCGCAGAAGCCCCATGCGGTGCTCGATCGCATGACCGAAGCCTATAAAAGCGAATACGCCAACGTGCATCGCGGGCTGCATTACCTCGCGAATGCGGCGACCGAAGCCTATGAGGGCGGCCGCGCCAAGGTGGCGAAATTCCTCAATGCCCGGCGAAACGAAGAGATCGTCTTCACCCGCAACGCCACCGAGGCGATCAACCTCGTGGCGTCGTCGTGGGGCGAGCCCAACATCGGGGCCGGCGACGAGATCGTGCTGTCGATCATGGAGCATCATTCCAACATCGTGCCCTGGCATTTCCTCAGGGAACGTCATGGCGCCGTCATCAAATGGGCGCCGGTCGACGACGAAGGCAACTTCCTGATCGAGGAATTCGAAAAGCTGCTGACGGATCGCACCAGGCTGGTCGCGATCACGCAGATGTCGAACGCGCTCGGCACCGTCGTTCCCGTCAAGGACGTGGTGAAACTGGCGCATGCCCGCGGCATTCCGGTTCTGATCGACGGCAGCCAGGCCGCCGTGCATCTGGCGATCGACGTGCAGGATATCGACTGCGACTTCTACGTCTTCACCGGCCACAAGCTCTATGGCCCGACCGGCATCGGCGCGCTCTACGCCAAGCATGAGCATCTGGTGGCGATGCGGCCCTATAACGGCGGCGGCGAGATGATCCGCGAAGTCGCCAAAGACTGGGTCACCTATGGCGATCCCCCGCACAAATTCGAGGCGGGCACGCCGGCGATCGTCGAGTCGATCGGGCTTGGTGCTGCCATCGATTACGTCAATTCGATCGGCAAGGAACGCATTGCCGCGCATGAGCACGGCCTGTTGACCTATGCCCAGGAGCGCCTGCGCGAGATCAATTCGCTGCGCGTGATCGGCACCGCCCGCGACAAGGGTCCGGTGATCTCGTTCGAGATGAAGGGCGCGCATCCCCACGATGTCGCGACCGTGATCGACCGGCAGGGCATCGCGGTGCGCGCCGGAACCCATTGCGTGATGCCGCTTTTAGAGCGGTTCAACGTGACGGCCACCTGCCGCGCCTCGTTCGGGATGTATAATACCCGGGAGGAAGTCGACCATCTGGCACAGGCGCTGATCAAGGCGCGGGAATTGTTTTCATGACCGACACAGCCGAAGTAAAAACCAGCAACATGCAGACCAGTTCGGCGCTGCCGCCGGAGGAGACCGAGCGGCTCGGCGGCGAGATCGTGGCCGCGCTGAAGACCGTGTTCGATCCGGAAATTCCGGCCGATATCTACGAACTCGGCCTGATCTACAAGGTCGACATCAAGGACGACCGCGCGGTCGACGTCGAGATGACGCTAACGACGCCGAACTGTCCGGCGGCCGGCGAACTGCCGACCATGGTCGAGAATGCGGTCGCCAGCGTGCCCGGGGTCGGCGTGGTCAACGTCAATCTGGTCTGGGATCCGGCCTGGACGCCGGACCGGATGACCGACGAGGCCCGCCTCGTGCTCAATATGTGGTGAGGTAGCAGAGCGTTTTTAACTTCTCGCAAATACAACGGCATTGAATTGCTGTCAGGACTGAACACATGTCAGATATGACACCCGCTTCACCAACCCCCGCATCCAAGCCGAAGCCGCGGCCCCGTCCGCAGGTCATGAAGCTGACCGAAGCCGCGGCACAGCGGATTCAGGAGCTGACCAAGCGCGCCGATTCCGAGATCGTCGGCCTGCGCGTCGGCATCAAGAACGGCGGCTGCGCCGGGCAGTCCTACACCGTCGAATACGCCCACGACGTCAAGCCGACCGATGAGGTCGTCGAGGACAAGGGCGTCAAGATCCTGGTCGACCCCAAGGCGGTGCTGTTCCTGCTCGGGACCGAGATGGACTACAAGGTCGACAAGATGTCAGCGCAGTTCATCTTCAACAACCCGAACCAGACCGGGGCCTGCGGCTGCGGCGAGTCGGTGCAACTGACGGCAGCGAAGATCTGATACTGCTGTCGTCCCGGCCTTGAGCCGGGACCCATGGTCACCGGCCATCGATTTTAAACGAAGTCGTCGAACACCCCGTCAAACGAAAAGCCGCGGCGTATAGGTCCCGGCTCAAGGCCGGGACGACGTGCGAGGAGCGAGCGTCGTCCGATGGACCGCGATTTCCTGATCGACCTGTTCGCCGACTTCGGGCCCGTCACGATCCGCCCGATGTTTTCGGGCTTCGGCATTTCCGCAGATGGCATCAACTTTGCGATGGCGCTGCGCGCCGGTCTGTTTTTCCGTGCCGACGAGAATTCGATTCCGCGGTTTGAGGCCGAGGGCTCAAAGCCGTTCTCGTATCAAACCAAAGCCAAGACCGTCACCGTCAACTCATACTGGCAACTGCCGGCGCGGCTGTATGACGATCCCGAAGAACTGACGGTCTGGGCAAGGGCGGCGTTGGCGGCAGCGCAGCGCGCGGCGTTGCGCAAGCCGGCGAAGCAGCGGAAGGCTGTAAAGAAATCTGTCAGGAAAAAAGCGCAGAAGAAAAAGTCATCATCCTGAGAGAGTTTGAAGTCTTTCACCTCTCCCCGCAATAGCGGGCGAGGGAGAAGAGCGTCCTCATCCGATGAAACGTCACGCCACCTGGCTCTGGGCCTCGGCGGCGTATTCGGGATCGGCTTCGCAGATGACGCGGTTGCGGCCGTTGCGCTTGGCGGCGTAGAGGCAGGCGTCGGCGCGTTCGATCAGCGAATCCGTATCGTCGTTCGGTTTCAGCATGGAAACCCCGACCGAGATGGTGACGCGGCCGAGAATTTCGCCGGTGGATTTTTTCTTCAATTCCTTTGCCATCACGGCGCGGCGGATATGGTCGGCGACCGTGAGTGCCTGGCGAAGCGCGGTGTTGGGCAGCACCACCGCGAATTCCTCGCCGCCGTAGCGGGCGGTGATGTCCTGGCCCTTGATGGTCTGTCTCAGCGACATGCCGACCAGCCGCAGCACCTGGTCGCCGGTGAGATGGCCGTAGCTGTCGTTGAACGATTTGAAATGATCGATATCGAACATCAGCAGCGAAAGCGGCTCGCCGTTGAGCAAGCGCGGTCTGGACCGCAACATCGATCGAGCGATCGAAATATTTGCGGTTGCCGAGCCCGGTCAGGGGATCGGTCAGGCTTTCGGCCCGGATCGCTTCAAGGCTCTGCTGCAGATTGCTGATTTCGGATTTCGACAGCGTCAGCCGGTCTTCGAGCGCCTTGTTGGTGTCGCGCATCTCGCGGGTGGATTTCACCAGCATCTCCACGACCGCTTTGACCTGGTCGCGGTTCTGGGCGACGGACAGTTTTTGGGTCGCTCCGGTTAGACTATCGTCGTAGCTTGCCGACATTCCGAGCGCGTCCGTGATGAGCGTCATCACGTCGTCGATTTCGCCGATCACGCGCGCGCCGACCTTGTCGATGCGGTCGGTGGTCTTGACCTGGGAAAGATAGGTCTCGTAGATCTGCTCGAGATCGGCCTCGGTCAGCTTGCCGTTGCGGGCCAGCGTCTCGTTGATGATCTTGTTGAGAGGCGAGTTATATCCGGTAGCGTAGACATACCAGATTTCGAAATTGCGGGGCACGGCGGTCTGCCGGAGCGACCTGATCTGGGCGAGCGCGACTTCAGCATAGGCTATCGTGCGTTCGTGTTCATCGAGCACCTTAATCACCGGTCGCGTCCCCGAATAGCGGGCGTTCTGCCCGCGGTCCTCGCCACAATACTTAAAAATATCGCGGTCAAGTTAACGGACGAGAATGAACGACCGGTAAACGGGTTCCAGGCCTCGGGGGATCGGCGCTTCTGATTGAGACGCCTGTGGCGTTCAGACTCTTGCGCGAACGGGTCGCAACAGAAACGCCGGCAGGTGCGAATGATCGGCAGGTTCGGAAGCCTGTTCGCGCGGGCTCTGCGGCGCCTCGGCGCGGCCGATCGAAGGGGTGCGCGAAGCCACAGGAGCCGATGGCGGCGTGAACGCAGCCGGTGCCTGCGGTTGCGGGCTGGAGCCGCGGCCACCGCCCGACGAATGCCGGGGTCCGCGATCCCGGCGTGGCTTGCGGCCCTCGCGTGAACCTTCTTTTGCGTCCTGGCGCCCGCGGCGGTGGCGCGGTTGCTCGGTTTCGCCACTGGGCGGAGTTGCCTTGTCATCGAGAGGCTTGTTATCGACCGACCTGGTCTCGACGCTGCCTTCGGCGCGGGGGATCGTTTGCCCGATCAGTTTTTCGATCGCGAGCATGGACTTCTGGTCGAGCGGTGTGACGATCGAGATCGCGGTGCCGGCACGTCCGGCGCGGCCGGTACGGCCGATGCGGTGGACGTAGTCGTCGGCATGATGCGGCACGTCGAAATTGAAGACGTGGCTGGTCTCGGGAATGTCGAGGCCGCGGGCGGCAACGTCGGAGGCGACCAGCAGCGGAATCTCACCCTTGCGGAATTGATCGAGCGAAGCGGTACGCGCCGACTGATCCATGTCGCCATGCAGGGCACCGACGCTGAAACCGTGTTTCTGCAGCGATTTGTAGATCAGCGCGACTTCGCGCTTGCGGTTGCAGAAGATGATCGCGTTCTTGAGATCCTTGGCGTCGCGCAGCAGCCGGCGCAGGGTCTCGCGTTTCTCGTGCGGCTCGCGGCCGACCGGAACCTGGAACTGCGACACGCCGACGGCGGTCGTTGCGGGTCTCGAGACTTCGATCTTTTCGGGATTGTGCAGGAAGGTTTCGGTGATGCGGCGGATTTCGGGCGGCATGGTCGCGGTGAAGAACAGCGTCTGCCTGGTAAAGGGAATCATCTTGCAGATGCGCTCGATGTCGGGAATGAAACCCATGTCGAGCATGCGATCGGCTTCGTCGATGACCAGCAATTCAACGCCGGTGAGCAGAAGCCCGCCGCGCTCGGTATGGTCGAGCAACCGTCCGGGGGTTGCGATCAGCACATCGACGCCGCGCGTCAATTTGGTGTCCTGGTCGCCGAACGAAACGCCGCCGATCAACAGCGCCACGTTGAGCTTCTGGCCGGCGCCGTATTTGTCGAAACTCTCCTTGACCTGGGCTGCGAGTTCGCGCGTCGGTTCGAGGATCAGGGTGCGGGGCATTCGGGCGCGGGCGCGGCCCTTTTCCAGCATGGTGAGCATCGGCAGGACGAAGGCGGCGGTCTTGCCGGTACCGGTCTGGGCGATGCCGAGAACGTCCCGGCGGGCCAGCACGTGAGGAATCGCCTGTTCCTGAATGGGGGTAGGGGTGGTGTAACCAGTGGCCGCGACGGCGGCGAGCACCTTGTCGGACAGGCCGAGATGGGAAAAAGACATTGAGCTTCTGGGAGCCTCTAATCGAAACCGCCGCTTGGATTCTCGAAAAATGACTGTCGCGCTCAACCCCGGAACGGCACGCAGATTTGCACGGGATTCTTTGGATACGCAGACAGGCGGCTTATCAGGGTATCGCGTTTCGATACCGGGCCGCGTCGAGCCGGAACATAGGGGCGAATTGGACAAAGTCAATGGAGCGCGTGCGGGAAGCGTTGAAAAAGCTTAATGTTTTTGCATGAATGCCATGAAAGCAGACAGGAATCACCATGTTCTCCAAGGCGCGCCTCGATACCCTCAGCGATGGAATTTTCGGCGTCGCCATGACGCTGTTGATTCTCGATGTCCGCTTGCCGGAGAATTTTCATCCCAAGGACGGCGGTGAGCTTTTGCAGGGCCTTGCCGATCTGTGGCCGAAATTCCTGCCCTATTTGTTGAGTTTCGGCGTGCTGGGATTGCGCTGGCTGGCCAATATCGAACTGCGGTCGCGCGCCGAATATGTCAGCCGCGAATACGCCAATTGGTGGCTGCTTTATCTCCTGCTCATCACTTGCGTGCCGTTTTCAACCATCGTCGTCGGCAATTTCGCGTCTTTGCCGCCGGCGATCTGGCTCTATGCCGGTCATACGCTTCTGATCGCCGCGGTCGGCATGCGTCTGGTCGCCGTCACGCCGGATTTGGAGCAGGGCGATCATCTGCGTCACCGGCAGCTTTCGGCAAAACTGCTGATCGCCTCGTCGCTGCTGGCGATTGGCTTGAGCTTCGTCAATTCGCGGATGGCGTTGTGGGCGCTCGCCTTGAACCTTGTCGCACCGTTGATCAAAAAATGGAGCCGACGGCCGGAATTGCAGGATTGAGCCGTCAGCGTTGCCTTGCCTTAAACTGCCGCTGAAACCAAATCGGTATCGGTGGAATTGAGTTCTGAACCGCAATCAACGAGAGCCGGATCATGGATACGAAAATCTCTTCGGAACGGTCATCCCGGCTCGATACGCGATGTTGCATCGTCGGCGGCGGGCCTGCCGGCATGATGCTCGGATACCTGCTGGGGCGCGCCGGGGTCGATACCATCGTGCTGGAAAAGCATGCCGACTTCTTCCGGGATTTCCGCGGCGATACCGTGCACCCCTCGACGCTGCAGGTGATGGATGAACTGGGACTGATCGATGGATTCCTTAAACTTCCGCACCAGCAACTGCAAAAACTGGACGGCAAGTTTGGCGGCGCCTCGATTCGCGTCGCCGATCTTGGCCGCCTGAAGGCCAAGTACCCCTTCATCGCCTTCATGCCGCAATGGGATTTTCTCAACTTCCTGCGCGAGAGCGGCAAGCGTTTTCCGTCACTCAAGGTCGTGATGAATGCCGATGCGACCGATCTGATCTGGTCGGGGGATAAAGTGTCGGGGGTGAAAGTAACGACGCCCGAAGGCGCGGTCGAAATTCATGCCGACCTCGTCATCGGCTGCGACGGCCGGCATTCGATGGTGCGCGAGCGCGCCAATCTTGCGGTTGAGGAGATCGGTGCGCCGATGGACGTGCTGTGGTTTCGTGCCGGCAAAGGCGAAAACGAAAGCGAAAGCGTGTTTGCGCGGGTCGAGAACGGCAAGATGATGGTGACGTTCGACCGCGGCGACTACTGGCAATGCGCCTATGTGATCGCCAAGGGGCAGTACGACGCCGTCAAGGCGCGCGGGCTCGACGCATTTCGCGACGATGTCGTCGGCATGGCGGCGGTCCTCAAGTCCGGCATGTCGGACGTGAAGACCTGGGATGACGTCAAGCTTCTGACGGTGGCGATCAACCGGCTCACGCGCTGGACGTTGCCGGGACTGTTGTGCATCGGCGACGCCGCACATGCGATGTCGCCGATCGGCGGCGTCGGCGTCAACCTCGCGGTCCAGGACGCGGTCGCAACCGCTAACCTGCTCGCGGCAAAGCTTGCCGATGGCTGTCCGCCCGAGCAGGAACTGGACGCGGTGCGCCGGCGCCGGGAATTTCCGGTGCGGATGACGCAGGCCATGCAGGTGACGGCGCAAGACAATATCATCAGCGTCGCCCTCAAGCCGGGCGATCACGAGCTCAGGCCTCCGCTGTTTCTGCGCCTGATCAACGCCCTGCCGTGGCTGCAGGGTCTCACCGCGCAATTCGTCGCAATCGGCGTGCGGCCCGAGCATGTGCAATCGCCGGAAGCTGCGCGATCCTAGCGTAGCAGGGCGTTTTTCGTGTCTATCCCATCACCGAGAAACCGCCATCGACGGGAATCGCGGTGCCCGTGACAAAATCCGAGGCGCTTGAGGAGAGAAACACCGCGATCCCCGCGAAGTCGGCGATTTCGCCCCAGCGCGCTGCCGGCGTGCGGGCCAAAACCTTGTCGTGGAGGCCCGCGATCTCCTGACGGGCGCGCTTGGTCAAATCGGTATCGATCCAGCCCGGCAGCACCGCATTGACCTGGATGTTGTCGCCAGCCCATGCCACCGCACAGGAGCGGGTGAACTGCACGATGCCGCCTTTGCTGGCGGCATAGGCCGGCGCGAAACCGGCGCCGAAGATCGACATCATCGAACCGATGTTGATGATCTTGCCGCCGCCGTTGGCCTTCATGGCCGGATAGACCGCCTGTGAGCACAGAAAGGCGCTGGTGAGGTTGGTCGCGATCACGCTGTTCCATTCGGCGATATCGAGGTTGTGCGGGGGCTTGCGAATGTTGATGCCGGCGTTGTTGACGAGAATGTCGATCCGGCCGAGTTCGCGCAGCGTGCGCTCGACCATGGCGGCGACCGCGGATTTGTCGGTGACATCGGCAACCACGGAGATCGCCTTGACGCCGCTTTGCCGCAGGTTTGCGGCCGCGGCATTCGATTTGGCTTCGTTGCGGCCGGCGACGACGACTGCAGCGCCCGCTTCGGCCAATCCGCGCGCCATGCCGAGGCCGATGCCGCCATTGCCGCCGGTGACGACAGCGACCTTGCCGGCGAGATCGAATGGAAGACCCGCCATCAGCGCTTGCTCTGCCAGATCAAGACGAGGCCGAACATGCCGAGGGCTGCGCCGTATCCAGCCCATTGGATCTGGCTGATCATGAAACTCAATTCCGGCCATTTGACTACGCCGGTGCCCTGGCCGATCCAGAGCAGCCCGATGGCGAGCGCTATCAAGCCGACGACCAGAAGCAATGTGCGCATGGGGTTTCCCTCGCTCGTCTAGGCAAGCGCGCGTACGGCGCGCTACGTTCGACACAGTGGCGCGCCCGCTGCTGGGGAGCAAGAGCAGGATTCAGCCAGCCTTTCGGTTCGCCAAGGCGCAAAAAAGCCCCGGACGATGCCGGGGCTTTTGCTTGATGGGAATTCCGGATCAGTATTTCGCGACCCGGAAGTTCGATTAGTGCCACATATTGAACTTGTAGACCAGCGAGGTCGTGATCGACTGCGTGTCTATCTTGGAACGCTCCGAGAGGAAAACCGGAACTCCCGTAGCAGTGTCGATGCCGGTTCGGTCCGCCGCGCTGAACCGCGAGTAGCGGTATTCGTTGCGCCAGTACAAGCCCGGGAAAGACGCCACGGTAAATTCGGTACCACCACCAAGGAACCAGCCTTTAAGCGTGGTCGCCGCAAGTGACGATCCCAAAGGCCCGAGTCCACCGCTCACGTTCAGGTCGACTTGACCGAAGTGAGTTTCGGTGTAGCCGCCGTTGACATAGCTCAGCAACGACGGGTTGACCAGAATGCCGACCCGCGGGCCCACAGCCCAGGAATATTTCTGCTTCTCGGATCCGTCAACGGTGGCGACTCCAAATGGGGGAGCCAAGGTGAAGAGCGGTACGGAGCCCTGGAATGTGCCCTTGGTGCCTCCAAAATCATAGTCGCCAAAAGCGCCGACGACGATGTTGTAGCCGCCGAACCCTCCAAACTGATAGTCACAGCCGGCGCCGACTCGGCCAAGCCAGCCTTTTCCGCCAGTGGTGGTGGTGTCGGTCAAGGGAGTGCGAGCGGGATCGCCCGTGAAAAATGCGTAATGGTCGTCATTGGTCATGGCGTAACCGCCGCCGCCGTTGACATAGCAGCCGGTCCATGTCGCAACCGGCGGCGCGACCATCGGGGCCTTGGTGTAGCGGGGCGCCGGGGCCATGTCGGCTGCGAAGGCCGATCCCGTAAGGGCGGCCAGTGCAGACAAAGTGATCGCTAGCTTTTTCATATTCAACTCCTCCGTAAGACGCCCGGACCCATTCACGGGTGAAGTACGCCGGACTTCAAGCCTGCGGTGACTTATAGCCAGTTCTGACCGAAAAGGTGTTGCGCGACGGCAACTACCGCCAGATAATGTGCAAAGCACTGATTTGGTTATGATATTTTGTATAGAAACAAATTGAAATGATCCGTGCGGAGGATTCCGGCGGCGCTAGCGTGTCCTAAACCGCTCCCTAGACGTCCAGTAAATCCTCGCGGGCGAATTCCGCCTTGTCGGAGATGAAGGCAAAACGCGCTTCCGCCCTGGTGCCCATCAGCCGCTCGACGGAATCGGCGGTGCCTTCGCGATCATCCGCCAGCAGCACCACGCGCAGCATGGTGCGATTGGCCGGGTCCATGGTGGTTTCCTTCAATTGTGCCGGCATCATTTCGCCCAGGCCCTTGAAGCGGCCGACCTCGACCTTGGCGTTGGCGTTGAATTCGCTTTTGAGCAGCGCGTCCTTGTGGGCGTCGTCGCGGGCGTAAACGGTTTTGCCGCCGTGGCTGAGGCGATAGAGCGGCGGCACCGCGAGATAAAGATGCCCCTCGTCGATCAGGCGCGGCGTCTGCCGGTAAAAGAACGTGATCAGCAGCGAGGCGATATGCGCGCCGTCGACGTCGGCGTCGGTCATGATGATGATGCGCGAATAGCGCAGGTCCTCTTCGCGGTAATGCGCACCGGTACCGCAGCCGATCGCCTGCATCAGGTCGGCGAGCTGGGCGTTGGCGGTCAGCTTGTCCTTGGTGGCGGAAGCGACATTGAGGATCTTGCCCCGCAGCGGAAGGATGGCCTGGGTTTTGCGGTCGCGCGCCTGTTTGGCGCTGCCGCCGGCCGAGTCGCCCTCGACGATGAACAGCTCGGAGCCTTCGGCGGCGGTGTTGCTGCAGTCGGAAAGCTTGCCGGGCAGGCGCGCTTTCTTGGTCGCGGTCTTGCGGGAAATTTCCTTTTCCGCGCGGCGGCGCAGCCGCTCGTCGGCGCGCTCGATGACGAAATCCAGCAGCTTGTTGGCCTGCAGCGGGTTGCCCGAGAGCCAATGGTCGAACGGATCCTTGATGGCCTGCTCGACGATGCGCTGGGCCTCGGTGGTTGCCAGGCGGTCCTTGGTCTGGCCCTGGAATTCCGGCTCGCGCACGAACACGCTGAGCATCACGGCCGCACCGACCATGACGTCTTCGGAGACGATGGATGCGGAGCGCTTGCCCTGGCCGACGCGCTCGGCGTGATCCTTGAGGCCGCGCAACAGCGCGCTGCGCATGCCGGATTCATGGGTGCCGCCGTCCTGTGTCGGCACGGTGTTGCAATAAGAGGACAGGAAACCGTCGGCATCGGCGGTCCAGGCGACGGCCCATTCGCAGGTGCCGTGAGCGCCGACGCGGCCCGATTTGCCGGAGAAGATATCGGGATGCACTAAAGTGTCGGCATGAACCGCGGCGCCAAGATAATCCTTCAGCCCGCCCGCGAAGTGAAACTTGGCTTCGGCGGGAACGTCTTCAATGCCCTTCAGGAGGGCCTCGTCGCAGCGCCAGCGAATCTCGACGCCGCCGAACAGATAGGCCTTGGAACGCGCCATCTTGAACAGGCGTTGCGGCTTGAAGGTGGCCTTGGCGCCGAAAATCTCGGTGTCGGGCTTGAAGCGGATGCGCGTGCCGCGGCGGTTGTTGATCTTGCCGAGGTCTTCGAGCTTGCCCTTGGGGTGGCCGCGCTCGAAGTTCATGCGATAGAGCTTTTGGCTGCGGGCGACCTCGACTTCGAGCCTGGAGGACAACGCGTTGACGACGGAGACGCCGACACCGTGCAGGCCGCCCGAGGTTTCATAGACCTTGGAGTCGAACTTGCCGCCGGAATGCAGCGTGCACATGATGACTTCAAGCGCGGATTTCTTCGGAAATTTCGGATGCGGATCGACGGGAATGCCGCGGCCATTGTCGGTGACGGTCAAAAATCCGTCAGCGCCGAGTTCGACTTCGATGAAATCGGCATGTCCTGCCAGCGCCTCGTCCATGGCATTGTCGATGACTTCGGCGAACAGATGATGCAGCGCCTTCTCGTCGGTGCCGCCGATATACATGCCGGGCCGGCGACGCACCGGCTCGAGACCTTCGAGCACCTCGATGTCCCGCGCGGTATAGCCGGCCTCGGCACTGGAAGTACGGGAAGCGACCTTGAGTGAAGCCCGAGCCTTCGGCTCCGGGGCGCCAAACAGGTCGTCTGTGGATTTGGTTTTTGCAGTGGATTTCAATGGCTTCGGCATGGCTCTTTATGTGCTGGGCGCGCCGCGGGCGTCGCGAATCGGCTCCCATGACTATGCCACGGATAGGCTGCAAATGTGACCGGCAGGAACAAGGTAAGCCTGCGGTCGGCGCTCAGATACGGCTCGAGCCGTGCCGCCGCCTTTGTGACTTGATGTTACGCAGGCGGCTGGCTTACCTGTGCCCGACATCAGGCGGGCACAAGGTTCAAGCCTCGTTACGGGCGAGCGAAGGGCCGCAAGGGGGCGTGTTGGAATGGAAGATGCGTTTCGCGGCCTGGCCGATTTTGTCCGCGACCATCAGGTTTGGGCCGCGCCCATCGTTCTGGCGCTGGCGTTCGGGGAATCGCTGGCTTTCATCTCGCTATTGATCCCGGCCTGGGGGGCGCTGGTTGCGATCGGCGCCCTGATCGGCGCGAGCGGCATCAGCTTCTGGCCGGTCTGGATCGCCGGAGGCATCGGGGCGGCGCTCGGCGACTGGGTCTCCTACTGGTTCGGCTTCAAGTACAAGGAACAGGTCGCGCAGATATGGCCGCTGTCGCGCTACCCCACGATTCTGCCGCGCGGCGAAGCCTTTGTAAAAAAATGGGGCGTACCCAGCATTTTCATCGGCAGGTTTTTCGGACCCCTGCGCGCCTCGGTGCCGCTGGCGGCGGGGATTTTCGAAATGCCGTACTGGAGCTTTCAGGCCGCGAATTTCGTCTCTGCGCTGGTGTGGTCGGCCGCGCTCCTTTTGTTCGGCGACGTGATTTCGAAAATCCTCGAATGGATTTGGCGCGCGGTCTAGCCCCGCCGTTGTCGCTCGGAACCGGAACAAGCCGCCGATGCGGGGGGTTGGCCTTACAAGTGCCAAAACGCCGGTAAGAGCGGCGCAACAAGCGAAAAATCCCGCGCCGAATTATCGTTTAACGGGAGGACATCACATGGAATTGACACGACGTCACGCATTGGTTGGAGCGGCCGGAATCGCCGCCACGCCGCTATTGCCGGCCATCCCGGCGAACGCGGTTGCCCCGTTGGCGGAAAAGCAGGCGCCGAGTTTCTATCGCTACGAGGTCGGCGACATCCAGGTCACGGTGGTTTCCGACGGCCGGAACACCTTCCCGCTGGAAGATTCCTTCATCACCAATGCCAAGAAGGAAGAGGTCAACGCCGCGCTTGAGAAGGCGTTCTTGCCGCGCGACGTGTTCACGATCTACTTCGCGCCACTGGTCATCAACACCGGAGGCAAGCTCGTCGTCGTCGATACCGGCACCGGCGCGCTGTCGAATGTCAGCAGCAAGGGCGCGAACGGGCAATTCGCAGCCAACATGGCCGCGGCCGGCTTCGATGCCAAGGCGGTCGACACGGTGGTGATTTCACACTTCCATACCGATCACGTAAACGGGTTGCTGACCGCTGATGGCAATCCTGCATTCCCGAACGCGGAAGTTCTGGTGCCCGCGACCGAGTGGAAATTCTGGATGGACGATGGCGAGATGAGCCGCGCCCCTGCCGGACGTATGGCGGGCCTGTTCAAGAACAATCGCAATATCTTCGAGGCGGCCCTCAAGAAGAAAGTCACGCCCTATGAATGGGGCAAGGAAGTCGTGCCGGGAATGCTGGCGGTCGAGTCCGTCGGCCATACGCCGGGCCACACCTCCTACGTGCTGTCGTCGGGTTCGGGCAAGGTGTTCATCCAGTCCGATGTCACCAACAATCCCAATCCGTTCGCGACCAATCCGGGCTGGCATGGCTTCTTCGACCAGGACGCCGATGTGGCGGAGAAGACCCGCCGCCGGGTCTACGACATGGTGGTCGCCGAGAAGCTGCAGGTGCAGGGCTTCCACTATCCGTTCCCGGGTCTCGGCCACGTCGAAAAGGACGGCAACGGCTACCGGGTGATCCCGATGCCGTGGAATCCGACGATCTGACGTTCGGTCGCCGTTTCCGGCGCGAAGCTGGTTTATCTTGACGAAAACCGGGCGCGGCCTTATAGCCGCGCCCATGATCGACGCCGCGACCATTCTCATCGCTCGCCGCCGCCGCTGCATCTCAGCGGTACGGGCGGACATCTGCGTTTAAGATACCAGCCCCTGCCGCCGGATCCGGTCCGCGGCACTTCTTCCAAAAACAGCGCGATCTGAACCGGCGGCTCCCCTCAACGAAGCAGGAGCAAGCCATGTTTACCCGACCTTTCTTCGAGCCCGATCGAGCCGCGAGCCTGGCGTTTGCGGCCGCGCGCGGGTTCGGCACGGTCTGCGCCTGCGACGGCGGCAGGCCGGTTGCGTCGGCGCTGCCATTCTGCCTCGAATACTCAAGCGACGGCACGCCGTGCGTTTCGTTCCACGTCGCGCGCGGCAATGCGCTGGCGGGCCTTGCCGACGGCAAATCAAGCTGGCTGTTCGCGGTGAACGGCCCTGATGCCTATATCTCGCCGCATTGGTACGCTTCGCCGGACCAGGTGCCGACCTGGCTTTACCAGGCCGTGCATTTGTCGGGCCCGGTTCGCACCATGACAGCGCCGGAATTGGCCGGCCATCTTGACGCGCTCAGTGCCAAATTCGAAAGCTGGCTGGCGCCGAAGCCGCCATGGACGACGGCCGAGATGGCCGCGGGACGGCGCGAAGCCATGATGAAGGCGATCGTGGGGCTGGTGCTGACGGTTGAGGAGATCGAAGCCAGCTTCAAACTCAACCAGCATAAATCCGACGTCGATCACGCTGCCATTGCCGAGGCACTGGCGTTGCAGGCCGATCCCGCCGCGCAGGCCATCGCCGAACAACTGGTCGCGCTGCGGCCGCAGTTGGACTACAAACGGCCTCTGTCTGTCAGTGGTCTCGCCGATTCAAGGAACGCACCATGACCCTCTCCGACACCAAGCAGCCGGGAGTCCCGGCACCGAAATTGCGGGCCGCGACGGCAAAGCCCACCGTGTTCGTCGATGGCGCCGCCGGGACGACGGGGCTCGGCATCCGCCAGAGGCTTGACGCGCAGAGCGACGTCGCGGTGCGAAGCATCGCTGCGGAAATGCGCAAAGATCCCGGCGCCAAGCGCGCGCTGATGGAGGAAGTCGACCTTGTCGTTCTCTGTTTGCCGGATGATGCCGCACGGGAGACCGTCGCGCTGATAGACGGCATGGGAGTGGCGGCACCCAAGGTGCTGGACGCTTCCACGGCCTTTCGTGTCGCGTCCGACTGGACCTATGGATTTCCGGAGCTCGCGCCGGACCAGGCCGACAAGATCCGCAACGCGCGGAAGGTCGCAAATCCCGGTTGCTATCCGACCGGGGCCCTGGCGCTGCTTCGGCCGATGGTGGATGCCGGTCTGATGCCGGCCGACTACCCCGTGACGATCAACGCGGTGAGCGGCTATTCCGGCGGCGGCAAGTCGATGATCGAAAGTTTTGAGGGCGGCACCGCGCCGGCCTTCGAACTCTATGGCCTCGGCTTCGAGCACAAGCATATTCCGGAGACGCAGCGTTACGCCAATCTGACGCGGCGGCCGATCTTCGTGCCGTCGGTCGGCAACTATCGGCAGGGCATGCTGGTGTCGGTGCCGCTGCATCTCGACACCTTGCCGGGCAAGCCTGACGCCGCCGATCTGCATGCCGTGCTGGCGAAGCGTTACGCCGGCAGCGTCTATATTTCGGTGATGGCGTTGGACGACGCGGCATCGAAGAGCGGCCGGCTCGAGCCGGAGGCGCTCAACGAAACCAACCGGCTGGAGCTCTATGTCTTTGGCAGCGACAAGTACCGCCAGGCGGTTCTGGTCGCGCGACTGGACAACCTGGGCAAGGGCGCTTCGGGCGCGGCGATCCAGAACATGCGGCTGATGCTCGGGTTACCCGAGCCCACAGGGCTGCGCTAGATCGAGCGGTTTCCATGAATGCGGCGCATCGTCAGGACGATGCGCCGCATCCGTGACAGGCTAAAGGTCAAAACACCTTGAAAATCGCCAGCGCCAGTACGGCCTGGGCGAGAAAGCCGACGGTGAAGGCCAGCGTGCGGAACACCGGCAGGCCCAGCGTGTAGACGATCAAATGCGCGACGCGGGCCCAGAAATACACCGCGCAGGCATAGACGGTCCACTTCGTCGAATAATCGATCTGCGCCAGGATCAGCACCAGCGGCGCAAAGATGACGAGGTTCTCGACCGCGTTGTCATGCGCGAACATCAGCCGGGTGGCCCATTCCGCGTGCGGCTTGTCGTTGCGCGACGGGTTGGCCATGGCGCCGCCGAGGCCGCGAACCTGACAGCGATTGAGGATGTAGGGCACCCACAACAGTCCGGTCAGAATAACCGTCAATGTCAGCCAGAACAGTTCGCGTGTCATGGTTTTTCCCCTTAAGTCATCTTCGAATCCCGTCCCGGCGGGACGGCCTGTTATATTCAAACCTGCTTCGTCGCGCTACGCACGAACCCGCACATAGCTGCCGGGCGCGTCCTCGATCGGAGGCAGTGCTTCGGTGCCGACCGTGCGTGCCGGCACTTCCTCGGCATCGATGCCGCCGAGCCACTCGCGCCAGTCCGGCCACCACGATCCCTTGTGTTCCTGCGCGCCCTTGAGCCATTCCGCAAGCGTTCCGGTCGGCGGATGATCGTTGGTCCAGTATTGATATTTGTTCGACGCCGGCGGATTGACCACGCCGGCGATATGGCCGGACCCGGCCAGCACATACTTCACCGGCCCACCGAAAAACTGCGAGCCGTACAGCACCAATTCCGCCGGCGCGATATGATCCTCGCGGGTCGCCATATTGTAGACCGGCACCTTTACCTTCGACAGGTCGAGCAGGGTATTGTCGAGCACCATGCTGCCGGTGGAGAGGCGGTTCTCCAGATAGCAGTTGCGCAGGTAATAGGAGTGGTTCGCGGCCGGCATCCTCGTCGCGTCCGAATTCCAGTGCAGCAGGTCGAACGAGGAGGGCGGCTTGCCCTTCAGGTAATTGCTGACGACGTAGGACCAGATCAGGTCGTTCGAGCGCAGCATGTTGAAGGCCATCGCCATCTTGCTGCCTTCGAGCACGCCGGCTTCCTGCATGTCGCGCTCCAGCGCCGAAATCTGGCCTTCATCGACGAACACCAGGAGATCGCCGGCGTGGGTGAAATCGACTTGCGCCGCGAAGAACGTCGCCGAGGTCACGCGCACCCGCCGCTTTTCCGCAAGCCACGCCAGCGTCGAAGCCAGCAGCGTGCCGCCGACACAGTAACCGGCAGTGTGAACCTTCATTTCGCCGGTCGCCTGCTCGATGACATCCATCGCCGTCAGCGGACCTTCTTTCATGTAGTCTTCGAAGGTTTTCTTGCCGAGTTCCTTGTCCGGATTGACCCAGGAAATCACGAACACCGTGATGCCCTGATCGACGCACCACTTGATGTAGGATTTTTCCGGCCTGAGATCGAGAATGTAGAACTTGTTGATCCACGGCGGCACGATCAAAAGCGGGGTACGCAGCACGTTCGGGGTCGTGGGCTGATACTGGATCAGTTGCATCAATTCATTCTGGAAGATCACCTTGCCCGGCGTCGTCGCCATGTTGACGCCGACCTCGAGATTGGAAGGATCGGATTGACGAATCCGCAGGCTGCCATGTCCGGCTTCGATATCCTCCGCCAGCATCTTCATGCCGCGGACCAGGTTGTCGCCGCTGGATGCCAGCGTCTCGCGCAGGACTTCCGGATTGGTGAGCACAAAATTCGAAGGTGCCAGCGCATTGGTGATTTGCTGGACGTAGAATTCTGCCTTCTTGCGGGTGTGCGGATCGAGGCCGTCGGCGTTGACGACGAGGTCCCGCGCCCACTGCGTGGTGAGCAGGTAGCCCTGCATCACAAAATCGAAAAACTGATTCGATTTCCACTCGGGATCCTTGAAGCGCTTGTCGCGCGGCGAGGGCTCGATCGCAGGCGGGGCCTGTTCGCCGGCGAGCCGGCGCATCGATGAGCCCCAGAGGTCGAGATAGGCCTTGCCCATCTTCATCTGCAGTTCTGCCGCCCGCGTTTTGTCCGACAGCCAGTATTCCGCCACCGCGGTGAACGTCTTGATCACCTCGCCGAGCTCGTTGGGCGGTTTATCCCTGAGTTCGCCGTTCTCGCGCGGCTTGAGATAGGCCGCGAGCGCCTGGCCACTGCTCTCCATCGCCCGTGCGAGATTCATCGCAAAGGCCTCGGGGTCGAATTTCTTCGCAACCTGGGTTTCGGTGGTAACGTCGTTCATGACAAGGACACTATAGCTTCGTTGGGAGTTCGTCACCGCGCAGTTGGCGGCGGTGATTTCGGTGTTAATCTCACTATTCGAGCGTGTTGCACTGCGATAGAGTATCCTGGTTCCGTCATATTGAAGCCCCAACGGTCCGATCTGTTGTTCAGGCTTTAATCGTTTCGGGCGACAATGGTTTGAACGACTAGAGTAGAATCTGGGGACGTTTTGTCGCTGCAAGGCTCGTACCAGCCAGCGACGGCAGGATTGGCTGACGGATGTCGGTGGATCGAACAAAAGTCGCGCTCGCAACTTCGGTGCTGTTGCTGTCGGCGCTGGCGCTCGGCGGCTGCTCGACGTCGATTGCGGATATGCCGCTGGCCGGCACGCCCGCCGAGGCGCCTGCGCCTCCCAAGGAAGCGGGCGCCTTTCTTCCGATTCATGACATGCCGCCGGAGCGTGACGAGGCTACGATGGAGCCTGCGGAACGGGCCAAGATGCGGGCCGAATTGCTGGCCGCGCGCGACCGCCAGGCTGCCATTGCGGCCACCCAAAACTCGGCCACCCAGAACCCGAACGCGAAATAACCTGACGGTACTGTTACGGGTGGCGCTGCGGAGCGTCCGTGATAAAAGAGGCCAATTCAACCGCGGATCGGGACGAAGTCATCAAGTTTATCCCGAATTCACGCTAAATCATTGATTGAGCGTGTTTTCCGGGCGAAGCCGAACTCGATTTCGTTTCCAGATATATCGGCGATTGCCGGTTGCCGGAGCAAGGTTACATGGAAGATTTTTACCGCATCCGCCGTCTACCGCCTTACGTGTTCGAGCAGATCAATCGGGCCAAGGCCGCTGCACGCAATGCTGGAGCCGACATCATCGATCTCGGAATGGGTAATCCGGATCTTCCGACTCCGTCCCACGTCATCGAAAAACTCAAGGAAACGCTGGGCAAGCCGCGGACCGACCGCTATTCGGCGTCGCGCGGCATCACCGGCCTGCGCAAGGCGCAAGCGAACTATTACGCCAGGCGCTTTGGCGTGAAGCTCAATCCCGAGACCCAGGTGGTCGCGACGCTGGGCTCGAAGGAAGGCTTTGCCAATGTAGCCCAGGCGATCACCGCGCCCGGCGATGTCGTGCTGTGCCCGAATCCGAGCTATCCGATTCATGCCTTCGGATTCCTGATGGCCGGCGGCGTCATCCGCTCGGTGCCGTCGGAGCCGACGCCGCAATTCTTCGAGGCGGTGGAGCGCGCGATCGTGCACTCGATCCCGAAGCCGCTGGCGATTGTGGTCTGTTATCCCTCCAATCCGACCGCCTATGTCGCAAGCCTCGATTTTTACAAGGACCTGGTGGCGTTCGCGAAGAAGCACGAAATCTTCATCCTGTCGGATCTCGCCTATGCCGAAGTCTATTTCGACGACAACGCGCCGCCGCCCTCGGTGCTGCAGGTGCCCGGCGCGATCGACGTGACCGTTGAATTCACCTCGATGTCGAAGACATTTTCGATGGCCGGCTGGCGGATGGGATTTGCCGTCGGCAACGACCGCATCATCGCAGCACTGGCGCGGGTGAAATCCTATCTCGACTATGGCGCGTTCACGCCGATCCAGGTCGCAGCGACCGCAGCGCTGAACGGTCCTGAGGATTGCATTCGCGAGATGCGCGAAACCTACCGCAAGCGCAGGGACACGATGGTCGAATTCATTCGGCCGGGCGGGGTGGGACATTCCGCCGCCCGGCGCCTCGATGTTCGCCTGGGCGCCGCTGCCGCCGGCCTTCAAGGATGTCGGCAGCATGCAGTTCGCCACCCTGATGGTCGAGAAATCGGGCGTCGTGGTCTCCCCGGGGGTCGCTTTCGGCGAGTACGGCGAGGGCTATGTTCGCATCGCCATGGTGGAAAACGAGCAGCGCATCCGCCAGGCCGCCCGCGGCGTGCGCCGCTTCCTTGAAAGCGGCATTGAAACGTTGCACAACGTGGTTCCTCTCGCCAACCGGCGGTAGGCATGATCCCGAAAAGTGGAATCCGGTTTTCGGACCAGATCATGCCTGTTTATGGTTCTTCCAAGTAGGCTGTTCGCGTCATGGTCGCACCCCTGAAAGTGGGTATTGCGGGGCTCGGCACTGTCGGCGCCGAAGTGGTCCGCCTCATCGAGCAGCAAGGCCGGATTTTGTCGGCGCGTTGCGGACGCGGCGTGCGCGTCGTCGCCGTCACCGCGCGCTCGAAAGTGAAAAAGCGCAGCGTCAACCTGCGCGGTATCGCCTGGGCCAGAAATCCGCTCGATTTGGCCAACGATCCCGGCATCGATTGCTTCGTCGAATTGATGGGCGGGGCCGGCGAGCCCGCGCTGTCGGCAATCGAGGCGGCACTGAAATCCGGAAAATCGGTGGTCACCGCCAACAAGGCGTTGATCGCGAGGCACGGATTGCGGCTGGCGAAGTCCGCCGAGAAGCATGGCGGTGCCCTGAATTTCGAGGCGGCGGTGGGCGCCGCCATCCCCGTCATCAAAACCTTGCGCGAAGGTTTGGCGGGCACCGAAGTCAATCGCGTCTACGGCATCCTCAACGGCACCTGCAACTATATCCTGACCCGGATGGAACAGGAAGGCTTGTCGTTCGCCGAATGCCTGAAGGATGCCCAGCGCCTCGGTTACGCCGAGGCCAATCCGTCGTTCGACGTCGATGGCCACGACACCGCGCAGAAACTGGCCATTCTTGCCAGTCTCGCATTCGGCACCAAGGTGGCGCAGAGCGCGGTTTATGTCGAAGGCATTTCCTCGATCAAGCCGGAAGACCTGCGCGCCGCCGAACAGCTCGGCTTTCGCGTCAAGCTGCTCGGGGTGGCAGTGCGGACGGCGAAAGGCATCGAACAACGCGTGCATCCGACCATGGTGCCGAAATCATCCTCGATCGCGCAGGTCATGGGCGTCACCAATGCGGTCACCATCGACGGCGAGGGCATCCCGCCGATTACGCTGGTCGGGCCTGGTGCTGGCGGAGCTGCAACCGCGTCGGCCGTGGTTGCCGACATCGCCGATGTCGCGCGCGGCATCCGTGCCGAGCCGTTCGGGCGTCCGGTGGCGCGGCTGCGCGCCACCAAAAAGGCGCCGATGGAGCGTCATGAGGGCGGTTACTATATCCGCCTGATGGCGCGCGACCTCGCCGGAACCGCAGCGGCGATCGCCACGCGCCTGGCCGAACAGAAGATTTCAATTGAATCCATTGTGCAGCGCCACCCCGACGGCGTTGACGCCACCGGCGTGACAGGGAAAGCTTCGCCGGTGCCGGTCATCCTGATTACCTATGCGACCAGTGAGGACGCGGTTTATCGCGCGCTGCGGGCGGTTCAGCACGACAAGGTGATCAGCGGCCGGCCGCAGGTGATACGGATCGAGAAAAACTAGCGTAGATTCGAACCGACGAAGCGCGAAACGATTATTTGCGGGCCGAAAGGGCCGCAGTGACGTCCCAGGGAGTTTAAGCCGATGTCTACCCATATTTCCGTCCCCCCGCAGCTGTTGCTGGAGCGCATTCTGACGCTCGAAATCGTGCGGGTGACGGAACGCGCCGCGGTTTCGGCGGCGCGGCTGCGCGGCCACGGCAACGAGAAAGCGGCCGACCAGGCCGCGGTCGATGCGATGCGCCGCGAGCTCAACAAGCTGCCGATTGAAGGCACCGTGGTGATCGGCGAGGGCGAGCGCGACGAGGCACCGATGCTGTTCATCGGCGAAAAGGTCGGGATCAACGCCGGCCCACAGGTCGATATCGCCGTCGATCCCCTGGAGGGCACTACGCTCTGCGCCAAGAACATGCCGGGCGCAATCGCCACCATGGCGATGGCGGATGCCGGCACGCTGCTGCACGCGCCCGATGTCTACATGCAGAAGATCGCGATCGGTCCGGGTTACGCCAAGGGCGTCGTCGAGCTCGATGCATCGCCGGCCGACAATGTTCGCCGGCTGGCCAAGGCAAAAGGCGTCGATCCCTCCGCGATCACTGTTTTGGTGCTCGATCGCCCGCGCCACTCCGATATCATCAATGGCGTGCGCGGCACCGGTGCCGCGGTTCGCCTCATCACCGACGGCGACGTGGCGGGTGTGATTCATTGCGCCGACCCCGACAATACCGGCGTCGATATGTATATCGGCACCGGCGGCGCGCCGGAGGGCGTGCTGGCGGCGGTGGCGCTGCGCTGCATCGGCGGCCAGATGCAATGCCGGCTCATTCTCGACACCGAGGAAAAACGCGAGCGCGCCCGCAAGATGGGCGTCACCGATCCCCGCATGATCTACGGCATTGAGGATCTCGCGAAAGGCGACTGCCTGTTCGCTGCAACCGGCGTCACCACCGGCTCGCTGTTGTCGGGCGTCAAGTTCCGCAAGGATGTCATCGAAACCGAGACTGTGGTGATGCGCTCGGTCACCGGTACCGTGCGCTATATCAAGGGCGAACACCGGCAGCTCGACAAATTTCATCTCGATTGAGCAAAGTCATGGGTAGCGATGTGCTGATACGGCCGGTCGGCGATGACGAACGGGAAGCCTGGAATCCGCTGTGGGCCGGCTATCTCGCGTTCTACAAGACGGCGTTGCCGCAGGATATCAGCAACCTCACATGGACCCGGTTTCACGATCCGGATGAGCCGATCTTTGCGCTGGGTGGCTACGTCGACGGCAAGCTCTCAGGCTTCGCGCATTATCTGTTCCATCGCTCGACCTGGGCGACCCACCGTTACTGCTACCTGGAAGATCTGTTTGTCGCGGAGACGGCGCGCGGCCGCGGGCTCGGACGGGCCCTGATCGAGGCGGTCTACGCCAGGGCGCAGGCGGCGAATGCGAGCAGGGTTTACTGGCTGACGCAATCCGGCAACGCGCAGGCCCGCGCGCTCTACGACAAGATGGCCGACAATCTCGGCTTCATCCAGTACCGCAAGGTGCTTTGAATAATAATTGTCATTCCGGATCCGGTGCTAAGGCGTCATCCCGGAATGACGAACTGGGAGCAGGCATGTCCGATATTTCCGCAGTGAAGGCACTGGTATTCGATGTGTTCGGCACCGTGGTCGACTGGCGCTCGAGCCTGATCGCGGATTTCACCAGGTGGTCCGGGACGCGCGGCATCAAGGCTGACTGGACCGCATTGGTCGATGGCTGGCGCGCTGTCTACACCGCGTCGATGGATGAGGTGAGAAAGCATCCGGAACGCGGCTACATCATGCTGGACAGACTGCACCGGCAGTCGCTGGAAAAGCTGGTCGCGCAGTTTTCGATTCACGGATTGAACGACGCCGATCTGCGATTACCTCAACCGAGGCTGGCATCGGCTTCATGGATGGCCGGACAGCGTGGCCGGACTGACCCGGCTGAAGAAGAAGTACATCATCTCGCCGCTGTCGAACGGCAATGTCGCGCTGCTCACCAACATGGCTAAATTCGCCGGCCTGCCGTGGGACCTCGTGATGTCGGCGGAACTGTTCGAACACTACAAGCCCGATCCCGAAACCTATCTCGGCGCCGCGCGGTTGCTCTGCCTGCCGCCGGAGCAGGTGATGATGGTGGCCGCCCATAACAGTGACCTGAGAGCCGCCCAGAAGCTCGGACTGAAGACCGCCTTCGTGGCGCGTCCGACCGAATATGGCCCCCTTCAGAAACGCGATTTCGAGGCCGATGGCGATTGGGATATTGTCGCCAGGGATTTCGGCGGGGTCGCCGACCGGATGGGGTGTTAGGCTGGCGGCCGCGCACCAGGCCGTGACGCGGGGATGACGGGTATAAGTCGGGGCTGACGCGCACGAATCATTGAACCTGCGCCGATCCGGCCTATCTGCTGCAGGCATCATGACGCTTCCCGCATCCGTACTGCCCGTTGAAACGCCGCCGGCGTTTCTCGGCGTGTCGCATTCGGCAACCGGCAAGGTGTGGCGCGACCGGCTCGATGCGCGCGGTGCGGCGCGGGCGCTGGCGATCGTGCAGCGCTATCAGTTGCCGGAGATGCTGGCGCGGGTGCTGGCGGGGCGCGATGTCGAGATCGATGCGGTGGAGGATTTCCTCGATCCGACCATCCGCAAATTGATGCCCGATCCCCATACCGTCACCCAGATGGAAGCGGCCGCCAAACGGATCGCGGATGCAGCCACCCGAAACGAGAAGGTTGCCATCTTCGGCGACTACGACGTCGACGGCGCCACGTCAGCGGCGCTGCTGGCGTGGCATTTGCGGCATTGCGGGCTCGATCCGCTGATTCATATTCCCGACCGGATTTTCGAAGGTTATGGTCCCAATATCGAAGCCGTCCGCATGCTGGCGGGGAAGGGCGCGACGCTGCTGGTAACCGTGGATTGCGGCACCACCAGTTTCGAACCGCTGGCCGAAGCAAAGCGTCTCGGCATGTCGGTCGTCGTCATCGATCACCATCAAAGCGGCGATCAGTTGCCCGAGGTCGATGCGCTGGTGAATCCGAACCGGCCCGACGATCTCTCGGGCCTCGGTCATCTCGCCGCGGTCGGCCTCGTGCTGGTGACGCTGGTGGCGGTGAACCGGGAACTGCGCGCGCGGGGCTTCTGGACCGGCGAGATGCCGGAGCCGGATCTGTTGGGCATGCTGCATCACGTGGCGCTCGGCACCGTCGCCGATGTCGCGCCATTGATCGGGCTCAATCGCGCCTTCGTCGCCAAGGGCCTGATCGCGATGCGCCGCCGCGACCATGTCGGCCATACCGCGCTGATGGATGTGTCGCGGCTGAACGGCCCGCCGGAGGCCTGGCACCTCGGCTTCATGCTGGGGCCGCGCATCAACGCCGGCGGCCGCATCGGGCGCGCCGATCTCGGCGTGCGGCTATTGCTGGAAGGCGACGTCTCCGAAGCCGCGCGGATCGCGACCGAACTCGACCGGCTCAACACCGAGCGCCGGGTGATCGAACAGATGGCGGAAGCGCAGGCCGAGGCCGAAGCGCTGGCCTCGCTCGGGCTCGAGGACAAGGGCTCGGTGATCGTCACGGCTTCGGAAGGCTGGCATCCCGGCGTGGTCGGTCTTGTCGCATCGCGGCTGAAGGAAAAATTCTCCCGTCCGGCGTTCGCCATTGCGCTGGAGCCGGGCGGCATCGGCACCGGCTCGGGCCGTTCGATCTCCGGCGTCGATCTCGGCAAGGCCGTGCGTCAGGCGGTAAAGGACGGACTGCTGATGAAGGGCGGCGGGCACGCCATGGCGGCGGGCGTGACCTTGAAAAAGGAACGCCTGGCCGAATTCCGCGCCTACATGGAGAGCGCGCTGGCGGACGATGTCGCCAATTCGCGTCACGAAAACGAACTGTTCATCGACGGCGCGGTCAGCGCACGCGCGGTCACGCCGGAACTGGTCGCAACGCTCAATCGCGCCGGACCGTTCGGGTCCGGCAATCCCGAGCCGGTGGTGGCGCTGCCGTCGCATCAACTGGTCTATGCCGATGAAGTCGGGCAGGCGCATTTCCGGGTGCGGTTCAAATCCGGCGACGGCTCCATCGTCAACGGCATCGCGTTCCGCTCGATCGGCCAGAAGCTCGGCAATGCCCTGGCGCAGCATCGCGGCCAGCCGCTGCATGTGGCGGGATCGCTTACCGTCGACCGCTGGCAGGGCACCGAACGCGTGCAGTTGCGGGTGCTGGATGTGGCGGTACCGGATCAAGGACCGGCGGTGATCAGGTAGTCACGACCCCTGTCTCAACCGCGCCAGTACCTGCAGCCCGGCATAGCCGTCCGCAGGCGATAATCCCATCCTGGTCTGATAATCCTTTACCGCCTGCATGGTGTCGTTGCCGACGCGGCCGTCGGTGCCGCCGGTATCGAAGCCGGCCTTGGTGAGATCGCGTCTGCACTTCCTGTATTTCGGCGAGCGTCAGCGCGCGCTCGGAGCCCGGGAACGGCTGCAGGAACGGCGGCGCGCCCAGGATGCGATCGCCGAGATGGCAGATCGCCAGCGCGTAGTTCATGGAAGGGTTGTAGCTGCGCACCGCGTAGAAATTCGGACCGAGCAAAAAGGCCGGCCCGCCCTGCACCGGCACCCAGATCTTGGCGCTCGCCCCCGGTTGCGGAAACGGCTGGCCGTCGGCGCGCGAGATTCCGGCGCTCGACCATGCCGCATAGGTTCGGTTGCCGCCGGACGACGCACCGGACGCGCGCACCTCATAGCCCCAATGTTCGCCGCGGTGATACTTGCCGCGATCGACCAGAAAGCGCGCGGTGGAACCGAGCGCATCATCCGGTTTGCCGAACGGCGATACCCGGCCGTCGCCGTCGTAATCCATCCCGACATTGAGCCACACTTCCGGCATCCACTGGGTATGCCCCATCGCGCCGGCCCACGATCCCCGCATTTCCGCAGGACTGCTCCAGCCGCGATCGACGATCTTCAGCGCGTTGATCAGTTCGGTTTCCCAATAGGGGCGGCGGCGCGGCGCGTTCCAGGCGAGTGCCGCAAGCGACGGAAATACGGGGCGCATATGGTTCTGCTGCACCTGGGGATCGCCGAATGCGGACTCCACGCCCCACAGCGCCAGCAGCGTGCCGCGCTCGACGCCGAAATCGTGTTCGATCCGCGCGAACAACGCCTGGTTCTTCCGCAGCGCTTCCTTGCCGGCGATGATGCGCCAGTCGGAAACGCGGCGGTTGATGTATTGCCAGATCTGCTCGTCGAATTCGGGCTGGCTCTTCATTTGATCGAACACCGACATGTCGGGCTCGATGCGGCCCATCACGCGGGTGTAGGTCGCATCCGAAACACCTTTGGCCCGTGCACGGGCGCGAAAGCCGTCGCGCCATCGATCGTAGCCGGGCGGCGCTGCGGCAAAGGCGGCCAGTGGATGCGCGAGCAGGACGCCGGCGCCAAGGCATGATCCAAGGCATGACTGAAGCAGCGCGCGGCGCGTTGTCGGGGAATCAGATCGTTCCATCGGGACAGTCTAGCCGCAAAAGCGGCAGCAGAACGGTCAGTTCTCGCTGCCTTCCTGCGGGTCCAGATGCAGCACATCCTCCGGCAGTGCATGAGCCACGGCGGGAGGCGTGACGAGCTCAGGCCCGAACTCGCTGCCGCGCCCGCGGATCAAACGTTCATAGGCCGAAATCAGCGTGACGTAGGGATTGACCCAGAGCCAGCCGTCGGGCGTGAACACCTGCACGTCGAAATGGAGGTGGCGGGTGGTCCCGTTGGGATGGTCCAGGTAATTCGAAACGAAGCCGATTTTTTCGCCTTCCCCGACCTGGCGTCCGTTGAGAATGCCGTCGGCGTCGAGGCGCGCCGGGTTCATGTGCATGTAGCGAAAGCGGATGTGCTCGTTGCGGGTGTTGATCTGCAGCGTCGCCGCCTGCTGTTTCAGCGAGCGGATCACCACGCCATCGCGGACCGCCACAACCACCTGCTTGTCAGGCTCGCAATGTTGGGGCTCATTGACATGCAGCGAACACGCGGCGGGCCGGATGTCCTGTCCCTGGTGACCATAGCCGTTGGCGCACTGTCCGACTTCGAAATTGCGGGCTTCGCAGAAATTGTCCCGCCATGGATAGGCGTAACCTCCGCCCGGCATGACGGATGCCGCCTTGCGCCCGCGGAACGATTGCGAGTTGGCAAAGGCAGGAGCTTTTTCCAGCGGAAACCGAATCTGCGAATAGGCGGTGAAGTCGGCGTGCCCGCTTTGCTTGTGGTAGCCGCTGTTGGCGATGATGTCGCCGCTCGGGCGATAGGTGAAATCGGACGAGAGTTGCACCGGCCGTTCGGCGATGCCGGGTGGAATATCCATTCGCGGCCGCGACGGCTGACCACCGGCGATGCGCAACGCTTTCAGGAAGCGCTCGGCGACCGGATAGGCCTCGCGACAGGCGAGCCGTCTTGTGCGCGGCGCGCTGTCGAGACACTGGATCGACACCACATAGGGAATGCCGAAGCGCGTAAAGGCGTAACGCACATAGCCTTCGCGGATGAAGCGGCGCAGATCGGGGTATTGCACCGCCAGCGCCTTGACCGGCTCACCCTTGCCGCCGCGGGGATCGGCGATGTCATAGGTCAGGATCGAGCCGGTGATCTGCACTTCGACCGGTTTGGCAAAGGTCCGTTGCGGCATGCCTTCGCCGGCGCCGGGCTCGAGCGAAAAAACCGCGTCGTAGCCGGCAGGCCCGGCATCAAACAGGTCGACGGCGCGAAAATCGGCCTGATAGCGCGATATCGGGAGGTTCGCGGCAGTGCCGTTCAGCCGCGCCTCGACAAACGCTGAGGTATCGAACGGCAACAGCACCGGCACCGGACTGCGGCCGATGCCGGTGAATATTTCCGAGCTGATCGCGTTCAACTGCACCAGCGCTGGCATCGAACGTGGATCGTAGGCGGGAACCCGGCGCTGGCCCGAAAACGTGAAGGCGGAGACCACCGCCGGCTGGGTGCCGATCTCGGACCGCAGCTGGTCGACAACCGCGCGCCATTCGACGCGGGCCGCTGAAATGGCAGCGGTGTGGAATTCGTCGGCGGAAAGCCCGCTTGTCCCGGCGATCAGTGAAGCCGATAGGCACGCTATCAAGCGCAGACCGCGAACCTCACAAACCTTCGGTCGCAATGGCGTCGCCTCCGGCGTCACGTCATGTCCGGCCGCCCGTCAATCTTTGGCGCGTTCGACGTAAGACCCGTCCTCGGTCATGACCACGATCCGGGTCCCGGTGCCGATATGGGGAGGCACGTTGGTGCGCACGCCATTGGACAGTTTTGCCGGCTTGTAGGACGAGGATGCGGTTTGTCCCTTGGTCACGGGCTCGGTCTCGACCACCTCCAGCGTGGCGCGTTGCGGCATCTGGATCGCCACCGGAATGGCGCCGTGCAGCGACAATTTGACGGTCATGTTTTCCTGCAGGTACGCCGCCGCACTCCCGATGATGTCCTCGGGCACCTGGACCTGATCGTAATTGTCGTTGTTCATGAAGTGGAAGCCGTCGGCATCCTTGTAGAGGTAGTTGAAATTCTGGTCCTCGATGGTCGCCTTTTCGACCTGGTCCGTGGTCTTGTAGCGCTCGGAGATTTTCACCCCGTCGCTGATCCGGCGCATTTCGATCTGGCTGACCGGGGTTCCCTTGCCGGGATGGATGTTCTCGGCGGTCAGGACCACGTAAAGCTTGCCGTCTTGCTCGATGACGTTGCCCTTGCGAATAGAACTGGCGATGACTTTCAAAGCTGTTTTTCCTGATATTCTGGCCCGGGACCGATCCGGACACGATCGTCCCGAGGCCGGCGAAGCGGTTTCGGGCTGCAACATACTGATTTTGCCGGTCGATGCCAGCGTTTTACGGAGCTGCCGGCGGGCTGGCGAAAAGCCGAAAAATGGCCGACTTTCGTCCCCCTCAAACGCTTCTCGGCACAGATGGATCGCATGACTGAAAAATTCGCCGGCGAATCCGCACCGTCACCATGGTGGACGCCGGCCCGGCACGCCGACGTCAAGCCGTTTCTGGCTGCGCGCGGCGCCATCACCCGAGCGGCGCGGGCATGGTTCGAGGAGCAGGGTTTTGTCGAGGTCGAGACCGGCATTTTGCAGGTTTCGCCCGGCAATGAGACCCATCTGCATGCGCCTCGCACCGAGCTCAGCCGTTCCGACGGTACGCGCGCGGTAAGGTACTTGCGGACTTCGCCGGAATTCGCCTGCAAGAAACTGCTGGCCGCAGGCGAAACCAGGATCTTCGAGTTTGCGCGGGTGTTTCGCGACCGCGAGCGCGGCGACCTGCATCTGCCCGAGTTCACCATGCTGGAATGGTACCGCGCCAATGCGACCTACGACTTCATCATGACCGATGCCGTCGTCATCATCGCCCATGCCGCGCATGCGACCGGCATCGGGCGATTTTCGTTTCGCGGAAAGACCGCCGATCCGTTTGCCGAGCCGGAGCTGTTGACCGTGGCGGCGGCATTCGACCGCTTTGCGGGCATCGATCTCCTCGCCACTGTCGCCGACGGCCATGGCGATCGCGATCGTTTGGCGGCGGCGGCACGAGAGCGGGTGCGGATCGAGGACGATGACACCTGGTCGGACATTTTCAGCAAAATATTGGTCGAGCACGTCGAGCCGCATCTGGGGCAGGGACGTTTGACGGTGCTGTTTGAATATCCGGCGCCCGAGGCGGCACTGGCCCGCGCAAAATCGTTCGATCCGCGCGTTGCCGAACGCTTCGAGATCTATGCCTGCGGCGTCGAGCTTGCCAACGGATTTGGCGAACTGACCGATGCGCAAACGCAGCGCCGTCGTTTCATCCGGGACATGGATGAGAAAGAACGCCGCTATGGCGAACGCTACCCGCTCGACGAGGATTTCATCGAGGCGCTGGCGCAGATGCCGGAAGCCAGCGGCGTCGCGCTCGGTTTCGACCGGCTGGTGATGCTGGCCGCCGGCGCGCTGCGGATCGAGCAGGTGGTATGGACGCCGCCGGCGGGTAACGCATGAGCCGAACCGGTCTCAATCCCGCCGCGACATTGCGCCAGCCCGAGGAGTTGATCGCGCATGGCCTGGTGCGGCCCTCAGCGCTTGCCGATCTGGAAAAGGTCGCGGCGCGCTATGCAATCGCGGTCACACCGGATATTGCCGCCCTGATCGACACTGATGATCCCGACGATCCGATTGCGCGGCAGTTTATTCCGAGCGCCGAGGAGTTGCTGACGCAGCCGGGCGAGATCGCCGATCCGATCGGCGATCACGTGCATTCGCCCGTTCCCGGCATCGTGCACCGCTACCCCGATCGGGTACTGTTCAAGCTGGTCCATGTCTGCGCGGTGTATTGTCGTTTCTGTTTTCGCCGCGAGATGGTCGGGCCGGGCAAGGCGACGGCGTTGACCCCTGACGCCTA
Source organism: uncultured Alphaproteobacteria bacterium (assembly GCA_963774685.1). Lineage (GTDB taxonomy): Bacteria > Pseudomonadota > Alphaproteobacteria > Rhizobiales > Xanthobacteraceae > Bradyrhizobium. The sequence goes on from CAVZFU010000002.1 coordinate 1,176,896, forward strand.
TCGCGGCGCGCTCGATTATATCCGCGCGCATCCCGAAATTTGGGAGGTCATCCTGACCGGCGGCGATCCGCTGATGCTGTCACCGCGGCGGCTCGCTGAAATCATGACCGACATCGCTGCGATCGATCACGTCAGGATCATCCGGCTTCACACCCGCGTGCCGGTGGCGGACCCTGCGCGCATCAGTGGCGAGATGGTCGCGGCGCTGAAGGTGAGGGAGGCCGTGACCTGGGTTGCGCTGCACGCCAACCATGCCAGGGAATTGACCGGCGCCGCCCGCGCGGCTTGCGCCGCTATCGTCGACGCGGGTATCCCCATGGTGAGCCAGTCGGTGTTGCTGCGGGGTGTCAATGACAGCCAAGCGGCGCTGGAAGCTTTGATGCGCGCGTTCGTCGAATGCCGGATCAAGCCCTATTACCTGCACCATGGCGATCTCGCTCCCGGCACGGCTCACCTCCGAACCACGCTGGCGCAGGGGCAGGAATTGATGCGAAACCTGCGGGGGCGGCTGTCCGGACTATGCCAGCCCGAATATGTGCTCGATATTCCCGGCGGCCACGGCAAGGCCCCGGTCGGGCCGAATTACCTGTCGCCTGCCGATGCTTTTTCGGAGGCAAATTCTTTTTCCAGGGAACGTGAATCGCATCCTGAATCGCGCTATCGTGTCGTCGACTATTGCGGTGACGCTCATCTCTATCCTCCGGCGTCCGATTGACGGATGACAGGCGAGGCGAGGGCAGGGTTCGGAACCGCCGGAGGCAGGTTGCGTTTCTCTGTTGATGGAGAATTCAGATGCGAAAGCTGATAGCCGTGGCAGCGTTGGTGCTTTTCAATTCCATGGCATTGGGTCAAACCGGCGGCTTGAACCCCTCGACCCCCGCTGCAGGTTCGGCCCGGCCCAGTCGTGAAGCGCCCGTCGGCCACCGCCAGCCGCGCGCCGATCAGGTGCCGTCCGAGAAAAACCTCGGGGATCCCAACGATCCCGTCAATCGCGAGGACGCCCTTCTGGACCGCAAGCTCAAGAGTATTTGCCGCGGCTGCTAGACCTAACCCTTGCGGGCTGCGAGCGCCATTCCGATCAAGGATGCGCCGCCAAACACCAGGTTGATGCCGACGAGAAGGCCGATCGCCCACACCGCCGAGCCCGGCAAGCCCGTGATGATCATGGCCGCGATCAGGATGTCCAGCACGCCCGAGAACAGCATCCAGCTCCAGCGTTCGGACAATTCGCGGCGATGCTCCAGCGCATACATGATGGTGGTGACGCCTTCGGCAAGGAAATAGGCGCCGATCACGATGGTGAGGGTAAGGACGCCCTGCGCCGGCCGTGCCAGCAGAACGGCGCCGGCGCCGACCGCCAGCACGGCCGAGAGCAGCGACCACCAGAAGCCCGGCATCTGCCGCGCCCAGAACGTCATTACCAGCCCGGCGATGCCGCTGATCAGGAACATCCAGCCGAGGAAAATCGTAAATGCAAGGCTCGCGATCAGCGGCGCGACCATTGCCGCCAGCCCCAGGATCACCAGCAGGATGCCTTCGAACAGAAAGGCCTTCCAATGCTCGCGAACGGCGGCGCTCATCTTGGATTGCAGATTGGTGATGTCCTGGGGAAGGGTCATTGAAATCTCCCGATGCCGGCAAGGCGGAAATGACGCGCCACTATAGCGCGCGCAAACCCCGCGCGGTCAAATTTGTTCGGAAGAAAAACCCTGCGGCGTGTCGCGCATCCGGTTGCGGCCGAGGATATAGATCGCGGTGGTGACCACCAAGAGGGCGGTGCCGATCAGGATCGACAACAGGCCCAAGGGGACCAGAACCAGCGCCGTGCTGCGTTCGGGATTCACCAGCCAGTGGTGGATCGACGACAGCACAAAGGCCAAACCGGCAAATCCCGCGCCGCCGCCCACCACCAATAGCGCCCACATCCGGCGCAAATGGCTTAGCCGTTCGCGGGCGGTGTCGGTACGCGGGGCATGATGGCGGCCGACCCGCCGCACCAGCCTTGCCGCAAACGCGATGGAGCCGAACCCGATCAGCACGCTGGTAGCGCCCAGGATGATCCTGGTGGTGGGATCGATGTCCGGATTTTGTTGCAGCGTCAGCAGCGGAAAATCGAAGGCGGCATGGAGCGCCAGCGGCCCCAGCAGGATCATGACCCGGCTTGAAATCCGGGCCCAGTCGCGGTGGTGCCGGTGGGCGCCAAGTGCGGTGCCGGCGCGGGCAAGCGCAAGATAGGCGCCGGCGATGACGCCGAGCGATCCGTGGAACGGCACGGTCAGGACACTGCGCAACGCCGCCAGCGATTGCCATATTTCCTGATGCTGTACGAGATAAGCGAGGTTCTCGTAGGCCGCAAAGCCAAGGCCCGCGGCGGCGCCATAGACCACGGTGTCCATCGGATCGGCGAAACGTGGCCGCCGGGCCGAAATCGCGACGATGACCAGGATCTTGACGATTTCCTCCGGCGCCGCGACACCGAATACCGAATTCACGACCTGCAAAACCCAGGGATTTTCAGGCGCGTTCAGGATCGGCATGAAAGGCGCGCGCGCCACGCCCAGCAGCGAGATGCTGGCCGCCCCGAGCAGAAACGCGGTCCAGACCTTGACGGGCGGTCCGGGGCGCTCGTCGGCCGCTATCACCAGCCACAGCACCATCAGCGCCGGTGCGACCGCCGCGGTTCCGACAACAGTAGGAAGCGATGCAAGTAGATTCATGGTTATGGCAAATATGCCATTTTTTCGAGTTATCTACCGTCCGTAACGCCGATGTGCGGGACAGCCGGCGGCGGCTTGTCCGGGGAACCTGCACCCGGTGCGACCTTTGCTCAGCAACCGCGGCAGATATTCTTCAGCTTCGCGTTCATCAGGGCGTCTTCGGCGCTGATCGAGTCCACGAATTTCGCGCCGTCGACTTTCGTGGCGGGCGCGCGCGCCGCCGGTTTTGCGGATGATACCCGAGGCGGAGCCGCCTTGTCGTAGCAGGCCAGTCGCGCAGCGGAATCCGCGATCGACTTGCATTCCGGCGTCTGGGCGAACGCTGTTTGCGACAGCGCACAAATCGCGACAAGCAGGGCAAAACGTCTCATATCGATCCTTTTCTGGCCGGCAGAACCAGGCAGTGAATGCCGGTGCTCCCGCACGACGGATGACTATTCAATAAAATCAATGAGTTTGCCAGCTTTTCCCGAGCTTAACGTTAGCGCTCATTCCGCGAGCAGGCGGCGGCAGGCGTCAACAAAGACCTCGGCACCCCTGACAATGTCGGCATCCCCGGTGTTTTCGCTCCAGTGATGGCTGATGCCGCCGATCGAGGGCACAAACAGCATGCCGGCAGGCATGATGGTGGCGAGAACCTGGGCATCGTGACCGGCGCCGCTGGGCATGCGGATCGACCTGCCGCCGGCACAGTTAATGCTGGCAGCCTCGATGGCCTGCTGGAATCCGGCATCCATCATGGCGGGAGCGCCGGTACGAATACGCTCGACCTCGACGGTGCAGCGGCCCTGGGCGCTGACCGCGGCGGCCATGCTCCGCAGCTTCTCCTCCAGGCGGCCGATCACGTCAGGGTCGGCGTCGCGAATCTGGAACAGCATTTCCGCCTGTCCCGGGATGATGCTGGGTGCGCCGGGATCGAGCGTGATGCGTCCGGTGGTCCACACCGTGCGCGGTCCACTGAGTTTCGGGAAGCTGTCGTCGATGGCGACGCAAAACCGGGCCAGCGCCAGGCCTGCATCCTTGCGCACTTCCATCCGTGTCGTTCCGGCGTGATTTTGCTCACCGGTAAAGACGATGCGGTACTGCCAGATACCGACGATGGAGGTGACGACGCCGATCGCAAGGCCGCCGCTTTCAAGCGTCTGTCCCTGCTCGATATGCGCCTCGAGATAGCCGATGTGCCGCCCGCGTTGCGCCGTCACGCGCGCCCGGCCTTCAAGACCGACGTCGCGGAGCGCCTCCCGCATGGTTCGGCCGCTGCCGCGGTCGTGCGCGGCGTCGATATCAGTTTCTGTCACGCCGCCGACATAGGACCTGCTGCCGAGGAAACTGCCGAAATGTCCTTCTTCATCGCACCATGACGCTACTTCAACGGCACCAGTTGCGCCGGCGTCGGGATTGATGACGCGGGCGGCTTCGAGCGCATAGACGACGCCGAGCGGCCCATCGAGCCAGCCTGCGTAATTCTGGCTTTCGAGATGCGAGCCCGCCAGCAGTTTCGGGCCGGGTTTTTCGCTGGTGCCGAGCACGTTGCCGATGCCGTCGATCTCGGCGGTAAGTCCGGCCTCGGGAAGCCGCTGCGCAAGCCATTGCAGCGAGCGCGTATGGGCTTCCGAAAAAGTCGGCTTGTGGACGCCGGTCTTGTAAGCGCCGATGGCGCGCAGCGCATTGAGATCCGAAAGGACCCGGGCGCCGTCGGTTTGAAAGCGATGATCAGGCATGGACTGCGCTCCGCAAAAATCAAGACGGCATCGGCTTGCGATAGACGTCCTTTGTCGCAAGCTTTCCATCCCTGAACGTATAGCTCTCGATGCCGCGCTGCTCGCGCTGTTCGCCGCTGGCGCGCAACGTCTCGCTGACGCGGAACGTCATGAAGCTCAACTCGCCGGCGTGATGGTAGACGACGTCATGAAAACGCTGGTCCGAGAACAGCGCCTTCTGTTCGGCCAGATGCTCGCGAATGGCGACGGGGCCGGCGAGGGACTTGGTCACATCGAGACCGTCGTGAAAACTCCAGAGAAAATCGGGCGTGACTATCAGGTACAACGCGTCGATGTCGCCCCTGAACAGGGCGCGCGCGAAGTTCTTGAACAGCTCATCTCTTTCCGCAGGTGAAGCAGCCATGGTTATTCATGAACTCGTAGACTTTGGCGCCCCCAGCGAAGCGCGGTCTGCGAACAAAATCAATCGGTTTGCCATTTTCGGAGGAAAAGTTGGACACCGAGTCGAAGCGACAGATGGGGGTCGGAAAAGGAACCGCGATGCGCTAGACCGGCTTTTTAGCCGTCTGTTGCATTCGAGTGACAAATTTTGGTCTGAATCGATATAGAGTTTGGTACGATAAATCGAAGGAACGTAGCGATGAAGAAATTTTTGATCGCAGCGGTAGGCCTCGTTGCTCTCACTGCGCCAGCACTGGCCGCCGACATGGCGCCAGCTCCAGCACCGCGCGCCTATGCCAAGGCTCCGCCGCCGGTGGTAGCGGTCTGGAACTGGACTGGCTTCTATATCGGCGCGAACGCCGGCGGTCTTTGGGCAAGAACCCGTGTGACTGACGTCGACGGATTTGCCAGTCTCGCGACCCCAGGCACGGTGACGTCGCTCACCAGAAGCGGTTTCCTCGGTGGCGGTCAGATCGGTTACAACTGGCAGTCGGGCGCATTCGTTTTCGGTCTTGAGGGTGATGGCGGCTGGTTGGATCTGGGAGGCCGTACATTTCTCACGGGCACCACAAGCAACTCGATGGTTGGTCTTCGCAGCGTCGGCTACGGAGATATCACGGGCAGGCTTGGTTACGCTTTCGATCGCGCCTTGCTTTACGTGAAGGGCGGCTATGCGGTGATGGATAACGCGGCATCCTTCAGCACCCTCGCATCATTCAGTCCGACGTTTTCCAGTACAAATTCAGGTTACACCCTGGGCGGCGGCGTCGAATACAAAATCACACAGAACTGGAGCGCCAAGGTCGAATACATGCATTTCGACTTCGGCCATACGCTCAATTATAGTCTGGTGCCGCCGACCTTTCCGTTTAACCAGACCCTGCGCGTTGATACTGTGAAGTTCGGGATCAATTACCTGTTCGGCGGCCCGGTCGTCGCGAAGTATTGATCTTCCAATGTCTGAACTTGAAAGCCCCGGCATCGTCCGGGGCTTTTTTATTCTCGGCATTTTTACGCGGCTGCGCAAACGTTCGTTTCGCCCTGGTTGGCGAACTCTTCAAATTCTTCGCCGGTGTCAACGTGACGGACAAACGGATAGTTTTGGCTTGATGGCCTTGGAGCCAAGCTATCGAAATTTTTGGCGCTCCCTAGCGGAATCGAACCGCTCTCTCCACCGTGAAAGGGTGGCGTCCTAACCGATAGACGAAGGGAGCGAACACGTCAGGCTCGCTGCGGCCGACTGGTCGTAGCACTTCCGTTTCGCAATATTTCACACACAGATATAACCGGCAACTCAACGTCTTGAGGGTTGTGGAGACGCCGTGCCGAACCCGGGCGATGGTGAACTGGTTTGGGTGGCGGCGGGCGAACGTATAGTGGCGTTTAGGCTGCCGGGCAAGCCGTCGAAAATCCCCGTTTTGAGGGTGAATCGAACGCGTTCCTTGGGCCGCAAACGCCCTCGATTCCGGCCAGATCGCAACGTTTTCTAAAGCCCGACGGGATAGGGATAAGCAGCTTTGGAGCCACCGACATGGCCGTCACCAGGAAGCGGGATGTTCGCAAATCCGTCCAGCAGTCCGGCTGGATCACGCTCGATGGCGGCTTTGCAGCGCGCCCCTGCCTGGTGCAGGACATGTCTGCCAACGGCGCAAAGATCACGGTCGAAAAACCCAACGTATTGCCCGACCTGCTGCGGTTGGCCTTTACCCGCGACGCCCGGACCGGACGCAACTGCGTGGTGGTATGGCGCCGCGGCAAGTCGCTGGGCGTCAAATTCGTCCGGTAGCAAAACCGGATCACAAGCGATAGAAAGGCCGGATGCGAAACATCCTGCTTGCGATCGCCGTTGCGGCGCTGCCGGCTTCCGCCGCCGCGGCCGAGCCATCCAGCCTTCTCAAGCCGGACAAGCCTGCCGCCTCGGACAAGGTGCTCCCGATGAAGGGGCCAGGCGCCGGCAATTCCTGCGCCGCACTTGGGCCGGGTTTCGTCAAGCTCGCGGGTTCGGATACCTGCGTGAAGATCGGCGGTTCGATGCAGATCGACAGCGGCCATTCGCGCTGAGCGCAATCACGTCATCGGCGGCGCGATGAATTGCTGGAAACCCGGGCGGTCCACAAGTTGCGCAAACCAGCGTTCGAGGTTCGCCAGCTTCGGCTTGCTGACGCCTTCGACCCCGAACCAGCGCCTGGCAAAGGCGCCGAGCGCGATGTCGGCGATGCTGAAATCATCGCCCTCGATGAAGCGCCGCGTCGCCACCTGGGCATCGATGATCCGCCATTGCACGGCTTCCGCGTCGACGTCCTTCTGAATGGCGACCATGTCGCGTTTTTCGACCGGCGTGCGCACCAGCGCCCAGAACACCGGGCGATCGACCGGCTGCATCGTCGACAACGTCCAGTCCAGCCAGCGATCGACGGCGGCGCGACGTTTCGGCTCTTGCGGATAGATCGGCGAGCGCGGTCCATAGGCCATGGCCAGATAGCGCATGATGGAATTGGATTCCCACAACACGAAATCGCCGTCCACCATGGTCGGCACCCGCGCGTTGGGATTCATCGCGAGATATTCCGGTTCGGTATTCTTGCCGAACGCCATGCCGGCATCGATGCGCTGATAGGCGAGATCGAGTTCGCGCAGGCACCACAGCACTTTCTGCACATTGACCGAATTGGCCCGGCCCCAAATCTTCAGCTGACCTTGATTGTTATTAGGCACGCGCTTTTGCTCCCGATGATCCGTATCTCACGGTTCATATCGGAATATCAGCCAACTTAAAAACGATTCATTTTCTCGTCATGGCCGGGCATCGTCCCGGCCATCCACGCTGACTTGCGTATTAAAACGTGGATGCCCGGCACAAGGCCGGGCATGACGAACTCCGCACATCAGGTCGTCAGACTCTCCGAGTGCGGAGAGCAGCGATCAGCGGCCGAAGAACAACCACAACAGGATAATCACCGGTATCGGCACGCCCAAAAGCCAGAGCAAAATTCCTCGTCCCATCTCAGCCTCCATAAACTGCCCGTGCATGGAGAACGCGATGGGTAGCGATGGGTTCCGGTAATGGAAACAGAAAGCGTCTCACCAATGTCCGGTATTCGGCATTGAACTCCAGGGCTCGGCCGGCGGCTTGGCTTCGCCCTTCTGCAACAATTCGATCGAATGCAGATCGGGCGAGCGCACGAACGCCATCATGCCGTCGCGCGGCGGCCGGTTGATGGTGATGCCCTTTTTCATCAGGCGGTCGCAGGTCGCGTAGATGTCGTCGACCTCATAGGCGAGATGACCGAAATAACGATCCTCGCCGTATTTTTCTTCGTCCCAGTTGTAGGTGAGTTCGACCAGCGGCGCGCCGCGAGTCTTGGGCAAGTTCTTCAGCAGGGCCTCGTCCTCGGCCGCGCACAAAAACACCAGCGTGAATTTCGCCTTGTCATTGTCGATGCGCCGGACCTCCTTCAATCCCAAGGCATCCTGGTAGAATTTTAGCGCGACATCGAGATTACGGACGCGCAGCATGGTGTGGAGGTAGCGCATGGTTGTTGTCTCCCTTAAGAGCTTTTCGCGGATTTGAATTCGGCTTGGACGGGGCGGAGCATTCAATAGCAGCAAAATGTGGCCGAGGGCAGGGGCGTTGTCGCCGTTCGGGGCGAAGGAATTTCAGCAATTGTAATGCGCTGTAACGCGTCGGTCGGAACCACCGCACTTCCCGGTCTTTAATTACCCGGAGGTGTCCGATGGCTGAAAAACCCTATCCCGCCGAAAAGGCGCGGGGTGGCGAAATCATCCTGAACAGGCCGGCGCGCCGCGCGATCTTCCTGTCGGGTTTGATCGGCGCGGTGGTCCTGGTGTTCATTCTGGCGATGCGTTCGCTAACCAAAGTCCGGTTCCCGCTGCAACTTTTGCAAATCACCGGCGTTATCTTGCCAGCCACTCAATGTAAGGAGATGCGCATGAGAAAAGCATTGGCAGTTCTGGCCGTGGTTGCTGCCGTCGGCGCAACCACTGTTGCCGCGCCCGCGCAAGCGCGCGGGTGGGGCTGGGGACCGGGTATCGGTCTCGGCATCGCCGCGGGTGCCCTGACGGCGGGAGCGATTGGCGCCTATGGCGCTTACGGTCCCTACGGCTATTACGGGCCCTATTACGGATATTACGGTCCGCGCTATTACGGGCCGGTCACCTACGGACCTGGACCTTACGCCTATTACGGCGGACCCTATTATCGGCACCGCTACTACAGGCACTGGTAACAAGAAAAAGCCCGGAGCATCCTCCGGGCTTTTTTTCGGGCGGCGGAGGGGCTAAGCAGGCGGCGAAACCAGTGATGGGAAAAATGATGGCCAGGGACGACAAGACAAAAACCACGCCGCCGAAAAAAGAAACCGTTGTCGAGAGCAAAACAGCCGAAGCCGCGCCCAAGACGGAAGGAGTGAAGACCGAAGGCGTGAAGGCCGAAGCAGCGAAGACGGACGCGGTACCCAAGAAGCAAGGCATGGGCGAGGGGCAGAAGCCGGTAACCCAGGCCTACAAGGATAACTGGAACGCGATCTTCGGAAAGAAAAGGAAGAAGCGGTGATTGTCGTCATTGCGGACGTGGCGAAGCAATGACGTTTCCGCTAACCCCAATGCCGCCTGCGTTCAAATCCGTTCAGGGCGTTCTCCAGCGTGGTGGAAAAATATTCCTCGCGTTCACGTTCGAATTTTTCCTGCGTGGCTTTGAAGTTTGCCACGCGCCTTGTGATTTCTTCGCGCTCGCGCGCAAGCCGCTCCTGCCGTTCGGTCATGCCCATCCCTTTTGATTCGTGTCCCGTGTCTATTGGCGTCCGGGATTGGGGCGCGAATTGGGACATGGCGTTGCAGGATTGTGATCGGACGTTGGCGGTGGATAAAACCGTTGCGGTGCTTGTGAGGATGCGCCTTCCGGGCTGTCATCGGCGCGGTCAAAGCTTCGGATCATCCCGATGATCGCGTCAGATCTTCGCAGCGGCGTGGAACGGCTCGGCGACATGATCGCCGAGGCAAAGACCATTGTGCCCTTTACCGGTGCCGGCATCTCGACCGAATGCGGCATCCCCGATTTCCGTTCGCCCGGCGGATTGTGGACCCGCAACCGGCCGATCCCGTTCGACGAATTCGTCGCCAGCCGGGATGCCCGGGACGAATCCTGGCGGCGGCGCTTTGCGATGGAGCCGACCTTCGCCGCCGCCAGACCGGGGCGCGGTCACCGCGCGCTGGCCTCGCTGTACAAGGCCGGCAAGATTCCGGCCATCGTCACCCAGAACATTGACAATCTGCATCAGGCATCAGGCTTTGCCGCCGATCATGTGATCGAGCTGCATGGCAACACCACCTATGCCCGCTGCATCGGCTGCGGGCAGGCTTACGATCTTCCCTGGGTCAGGCAGCGCTTCGACGAGGCGGGGGCAGCCCCCGACTGTACGGTATGCGACGAACCGGTGAAGACCGCGACCATCTCGTTCGGGCAGGCGATGCCGGAAGACGCGATGCGCCGCGCCACCGAGCTTGCCCAGCATTGCGATCTGTTTTTGGCGATCGGCTCGTCTTTGGTGGTGTGGCCGGCCGCCGGCTTTCCGCTTCTGGCCAAAAACTGCGGCGCCGGACTGGTAATCATCAATAATGAGCCGACCGAACAGGACGATATCGCCGATCTGGTGATCCGTTACGACATCGGGGAGACGCTTGGTCCGTTCGTGGGCAACTGATGCCCAAATGATTCGCGGACACGCAAGTTGTTCATAGGTCGCGGCAAAATTGTTTTTTGTCTATGCGCCGCAAGCGGGAGTGTTATCTTTTGATTCGAGAGATTCGCGTGGCGGCATCATGAATTGTCATCGATGAGCGCGTGTGTCGGTGCCGTCGTGTGATGACGGGCCGCGATGATGTGTAGGATCCGGGGTCATGGGGTCGGACGGATTTGAGTCCAAGAAGCTCGGAGGACCGATGCCAGGCGGCGCGGGACCTAACCGGCTTGGGCCAGGCGAATTTTCGGACGGCGCCGCGCGAGACCCGGCGATCGATGCGTTTTCGGGCCTCGGAGACGCCGCCGCCAACCTCGTCGAAATCGCCGGTGTCATCAAATGGTTCGATGCATCAAAGGGCTACGGCTTTATCGTTCCCGATAATGGCTGGCCGGATGTGCTCCTGCACGTCACGGTGTTGCGGCGCGACGGCTACCAGACCGCCTACGAGGGCGCGCGGCTGATCTGCGAATGCGTGCAACGCGCCAAGGGCTATCAGGCGTTCCGGATCCTCTCGATGGATGAATCGACCGCGATCCATCCGGCGCAGATGCTGCCGCCGCGAACCCATGTCAGCGTCACCCCGACCAGCGGACTGGAGCGGGCCCAGGTCAAGTGGTTCAACCGGCTTCGCGGCTTCGGCTTCCTGACCTGCGGCGAAGGGACGCCGGACATTTTCGTACACATGGAAACATTGCGGCGCTTTGGAATGACCGAGTTGCGCCCCGGCCAGTACGTATTGGTCCGGTTCGGGCCCGGTTCCAAGGGCATGATGGCGGCCGAAATTCAGCCGGAGACCGGCTCGCCCGGGCTGTCGTCGCACTGATCGCGCTACCCCTGCACATCGCCTTGTCAAAACCGCTGGCCGGATGCCGAAAATCGCATCACGGGTGCAGATTCATGGTCTGGTATTTGCCACGATCATCGGGCTAGGGTCGGCCCAACGAAATCCTGCGTCGGACGGTGAGCGTTGTTCATGAATTGCTATCGGGGTGTCGGTCGAAATCGCGCAGGCGCACGCTTTTGGATCGCGATAACGGCTGTGGTCGCGCTGTGCGGCTTTACCGCCGGCGCCCGGGCAGCGACTGTCGAGCCACTCGAGATCGTCACCAAGACCGGCGTGCAGGTGTTCTCGGTCGAGGTCGCAACCACCGAACAGGAGAAAGAGACCGGCCTGATGTACCGCAAGGAATTGGCGGACGGAAAGGGGATGCTGTTCGATTTCTCGCCGGAACAGCAGGTGTCGATGTGGATGAAGAACACCTACATTCCGCTCGACATGATCTTCATTCGCGCCGATGGCCGCATCCTGCGCATTGCTGAAAACACCGAGCCGCTCTCCACCAGGATCATCCCGTCGATGGGGCTGGCCAAGGGCGTGCTGGAAGTGATCGGGGGCACCGCGCAAAAATACGGGATCGCGCCCGGCGACCGCGTCGGTCACCCGCTGTTTAATGCTCATTGAGACGGCCGCAGCGCCTTGCTGGCCCAGCTTGAAGCGTGTATCGACCTTGTTTCCCAGACAATCGGGGTATAGCGCAGCCTGGTAGCGCGGCAGTTTTGGGTACTGCAGGTCGTTGGTTCGAATCCAGCTGCCCCGACCAAAAGATTTTAGATCTGATGCTTAGAGATACGGAAGTTTATATACCTCTTTGCCGTGCGATCTAAATCGACACCGAGTAGACACGGCCGGCGTTCTTCCCGAGTTCAACCGGCTGGTTAATTGAAAGCAGACGAGAGGTGGCTCTGCTCGACTACATCAATTGATGCTCTGTCGAGCCATGAACGGTACGTTTCTTGCTTGGGGAAGACCATGAAAAGTCTGGTATTTATCGTTCTCCTCCTGATCGCGTCGCCAGCCTCGGCGCAAGTCAAACTGGTGCCCAAGAACGTGACGAGCCGCGTCGACCCCTGTGCGCCGATTGGCCAAACCGCGGATCACCAGCTGGTTTATTCGCTGAAGTGCAATAATTTGCCGGGCCCGCCGCCGCTGCCGCCGCAGGCTGAGATTGCCCCACCGCCGCCACCGGAACCGGAAATACACCGGAACGGAATTTTCGGACTCTCCTATGAAGTCAAGCGACCGGATCAATGAGCGCGCTTCGGCTGGACTTGATCTTCTCCGATCACTCGCCGCTCGCCTGTAGCCTGCCGTCAACGCGAGAAATTTAAAGGATGAGCCAACTCGTCGTCCACGCCGGTGAATTCATGTTCCAGGCCCGTTTCGAAGAGAAATTGGTAGCGGTCACGCTGCTCTGGCGAGACGCGCAGAAAGTCCGCTTCGAGGCTGTGTAGATGAACGACGCCGGATATCCCCGCGACCTCCAGGGCTACGGACGCAACCCGCCAAATCCGCATTGGCCTGGCGGCGCAAGGATCGCCGTCCAGTTCGTGGTGAATTTCGAGGAAGGCGGCGAAAACAATATCCTGCACGGCGATCGGGCGTCGGAGGCGTTTCTGTCGGACGTGCTCGGCGCGCAGCCCTGGCCGGGGCAGCGCCATGCCAATATCGAATTGATGTTCGAATACGGCTCGCGCGCCGGCTTCTGGCGGCTGTGGCGGATGTTCACGGGACGCAAGCTGCCGGTAACGGTGTTCGGCGTTGCGACCGCGCTGAAACGAAATCCGCAAATCGTCGCGGCCATGAAAGAGGCCGGCTGGGACATTGCCAGCCACAGCATGAAGTGGGTCGAACACAAGGACATGTCGGAAGCCGAGGAGAGGGTTGAGATCGCCGACGCCATTCGCGTCCACACCGAGGTGACCGGACAACGGCCGCTCGGCTGGTACACCGGACGGACCTCGATCAACACCGTGAAGCTGGTGATGGAAGCCGGCGGTTTTCTCTATTCCTGCGACTCCTATGCCGACGACCTGCCGTACTGGATCAACGGGCCGGCGGGGCCGCATCTGATTATCCCGTATAGCCTCGATGCCAACGACATGCGCTTTGTCAATGCGCAGGGGTTCGGCGGCGGTGAACAGTTTTTCAGCTACCTCAAAGACAGTTTCGACGTGCTGTATGCCGAAGGCGAGACCTCGCCGAAGATGATGTCGGTGGGTTTGCATTGCCGGGTGGTCGGCCGTCCCGGCCGTGCGGCTGCGCTGATGCGGTTTCTCGATTACGTCGCAGGTCACGACCGGGTCTGGGTGCCGACACGGTTGCAGATCGCGCAGCACTGGCACGCCAATCTCGCGCATCTCGCGGCAAAAGCGGCGACCATCGGATAGTCAGGACACCATGTCGCAGAAAACGCTCGCCGATCTGAACGCTTGCAGCAAGAAAGACTTTGTCGCCGCGTTGGCGAATATTTTCGAATACTCGCCGTGGATTGCCGAAAAGGCGGCTGAGGCGCGGCCGTTTGCCGGGGTAAAGCCGTTGTTCGCGGCGATGACGGCTGCCGTGGATCATGCAAGTTCCGACCTGCGGCTGGCGCTGATCAAGGCGCATCCCGATCTCGCCGACAAGACCCGGCGTGCAGCCGGCTTGACGGCTGAATCCAGCGCCGAACAGAACAGCGTCGGCCTCGATCGATTATCGGACGCCGAATACGAGGCGTTCGAGCGCGTCAACAATGCCTATCGCGCCAAATTCGGCTTTCCCTATATCGTCTGCGTTCGCCGCCACACCAGGGATTCCATCCTGCGCGATTTCGAGCGCCGCCTGCCGAACGATGCCAGGGCCGAAACGCAGAAATCGATCGAGGAAATCTGCCGGATCGCCGCGCTTCGCGTCGACCAACTTGTCACCTCGGACGACCGGTTGCAGGTGCACGGGCGCCTGTCCACGCACGTGCTGGATACGCACAGCGGCAAACCGGCCGCCGGGATCAAGGTCGAACTGATCGAACTGTCGGCGCTCGGCGAGAGCCGGCTGGTCACGCGTGCGATCACCAACAGCGACGGCCGCACCGATCAACCGCTGATACACGGCCGGCCGGTGCCGATCGGCAACTATGAATTGACCTTCAGCACCGCGGATTATTTTACCGCGCGACAGGTGCCGATGGCCGATCCGCCGTTTCTGGATCGCATCCCGCTGCGCTTTTCGGTGAGCGATCCCGAAGGCCATCTTCATGTGCCGCTATTGGTCACGCCCTGGAGTTACGCAACGTATCGCGGGAGCTGAAAAGAGTTCCTTGCGGTGGAGCGCTTATACCTCACACATGCTGAGCCGATGCGGCCACTGACGCAGCATCCGCTTCCGCCGCGGCGCTGCTGCCGATACCGTTGAAGAACGCGTTCAGGATCACCGCGACCAGCGCGCACAGCAGGATGCCCGACTCCAGCAATGGCTGCAGGTCGTGCGGCAGATTGCGGAAGAAGTTGGGCGCCGCCAGCGGGATCATGCCGAAGCCAACTGAAATCGCCACCACAAACAGGTTGTAGCGGTTGTTCTTGAAATCGACCGCGGTGAGAATCCGCGCACCGGTCGCGGCGACCATCCCGAACATCACCAGACCTGCGCCACCGAGCACCACCAGCGGCACCGCTTCGACCAGCGCCGCCATCTTCGGCAGGAAACCGAGAACCAGCATGATCGCGCCGCCGGTAACGGTCACCCAGCGCGATCGCACCCCGGTGACGCTGACGAGACCGACGTTCTGCGAGAACGAGGTATAGGGGAACGTGTTGAACAGGCCGCCGAGCACGGTGCCGACGCCGTCGGCGCGCAGCCCGCGGGTCAGCGCGTCGCGGTCGATGGTCTTGCCGGTGATCTCGCCGAGCGCCAGGAACATCCCGAGCGATTCAATCATCACCACGATCATCACGATGCACATCGTGATGATCGGCACGAGGTGGAATTGCGGAATACCGAAATGCAGCGGAATCACGATGTCGCCCCAGGAGGCTGCCGCGACCTTGTCGAAATGCATCACGCCCAGCACGCTTGCCAGGATCGCGCCGGCGACGATGCCCAGAAGCACGGACACGTTGGCGATGAAGCCGGAGCCCCACTTGATCAGGCCGAGAATGATCAACAGCACGAACAGGGCGATGCCCAGCCCCTGCAACTGGCCGTAGCCTGGATTCGGAAATGCGCCGGGAACGCCCTCGACTACCTTGGTCAGGGTCGGCAGGCCGCCACCGGCCCAATTGATACCTACTCGCATCAACGAGATGCCGATCACCAGAATGATCGTCCCGGTTACGACAGGGGGAAACAGCGGCAACAGCCGGCTGATGAAAGGAGCGGCAATGATGCCGAAGATTCCGGCAGCGATAACCGATCCGTAGATGCCGAGCAGGCCGATATCGGGGGCTCCCGCCATCGACAGCATCGGTCCGACCGAGGCGAAGGTGACACCCATCATGACCGGGAGGCGGATGCCGACACCGGGAAACCCGATGCACTGCACCAGCGTGGCGAGACCACAGGCGAACAAATCGGCGCTGATCAGGAAAGCAACGTCTTCCGGCGGTAATTTCAGGGCGCGTCCGATGATCAAGGGAACCGCGACCGCGCCGGCATACATCACCAGCACGTGTTGCAGGCCGAGCACCAGCAGGCGCGGGATCGGCAGGACTTCGTCGACCGGATGGATCGCGGTGCTCATGAATTCCCCTTCAATATTGGCGCGTGCAATGCTCAACTAGCCCGACCGATACAAGGCTCGTGCCAACGGAGGGCCGGTTTGCAGCACCCCATGGCACGAACGTTGCTCCGTCCCGGAACGGACAGCGATCGAAATCCCGTTCGCCAGCTGAAATTGTTGGAGGTTCGTGCGTGCCGCTTATCAAGAACAAGTACGGAAAAGGCCGGGTTCGCGTTATGCGGATTCATCGCGACGGCGACAGGCATGAGGTCAGCCAGCTTAACGTCAAGGCGATGATCGAGGGCGACTTTGCGCGGGCCTACACCCATGCCGACAATTCTACCTCGGTCTCGACCGATACCATCAAGAACGTCGTCAACGTCGTCGCCCGGGAAAATACCGGGCTTTCGACCGAGGAATTTTGCCAGGTGCTGGCGAAAAAATACCTCGACAGTTATCCGCAAATCGCATCGGTGGCCGTGACCGCGCATGAAACCAAATGGAGCCGGTTGAACTTTGACGGCAAACCGCATCCCCATAGTTTCATTCTCGACAGCAATGGCAAACCGTTCGCCGAGGCCACCGCAACGCGCGAAGGCGTGACGACGCTGGCGTCGGGCATCGATGGTTTCACCTTCATGAAATCGACCCAGTCGGGCTGGGAAAACTACGTCAAAGATCGCTATACCACGATCCCTCCGACCAACGACCGGATGTGCGCAACCAGTATGGTGGCGTCCTGGAAATGGTCGGCCAAGCCTGCCAGCTATTCGGCCATCAACGCGAAGATCCTCGATACGGTGCTGAAAGTGTTCAGTACCACCTACAGTTCAAGCGTGCAGGACAGCCTGTATCGGATGGGCGAGGCGGCCCTTGCGGCGGTGCCGGAGATTTCCGAGATCAGCATGGCTTGTCCGAACATCCACTTCATCCTGATGAACCTGTCGGCGTTCGGAATGGATAACAACAACGACGTATTCCTGCCGACCGACGAGCCACATGGCCAGATCGAATGCACGGTGGGACGGGGCTGAGTTTCCGATGTTGTCGTGTGAGGGCTCGCCACACGATTGCTGTGGCGATTGAATCAAGTCCCGCCGAACTTCTCATGCAATGCCGGAAACAGCCGGTCCGGCTTGAACGGCACCGCCGTGAAGCGAATGCCGGTGGCGTCCGCCAGCGCGTTGCCGAGCGCGGCCGCGACCGGATTGTAGGGGCTTTCGCTCATCGACTTTGCCCCCATCGGACCAATTGAATCGGCGGTATCGGCGAAATAGACTTCGGTACGTGGAATATCAGCGAATGACGGCAGGTGGTAATCGCGGAATTTCGGATTCACAACGCGGCCGCCGTCGTCGATGACCATCTCCTCATAAAGCGTTGCACCGAGCGACTGCGCAACACCGCCTTCCACCTGTCCGCGGCATTGCATCGGATTGGCGACGCGCCCGGCGTCCGCGGCGTGGACGCTTTTCAGAATCTTGATCTCGCCGGTGGCTTTGTTCACCGCGATCCGAAAACCCTGCACATTGAAGGCGACCGAGCGCGGCGTCCCCGCCGACGTGCCGTGCGCTGTCAGCGTCCGCCCCTGTGCATGCGCGGCTTTGGCAAGTTGGGCGAACGATAGCCGTTGCTTGCCGCACACCACGGAGTCGTTTCCGAGCACGCCTATATCGGTGTCCGTCTTGAACGCGGCGGAGGCAAAAGCCTTGATATCGTCGGCCAGATGTTCCGCCGCCGCCTGCGTGGCGCGTCCGGCAACGAAGGTCCCGGTGCTGCCATAGGCGCCGGTGTCGTGGCCGCCATGCGCGGTGTCGGATTGCAGCAGGCGGATTTGGTCTACCGTCGTCGCCAGCGCGGTCGCGGCAATCTGGCGATGCACCGTGGAGGTGCCGTTACCGAATTCCGCGGTGCCAACCACAAGTTCGAAGCCGCCATCCTCACACAGGGAAATCCTGGCGTCGGCGATGTGGCCGCCCGGCGGAACGGTGTCGATCATGGTCAGCGCAATGCCTTCGCCGGTCAGCCAGTCGCCGGACAGTTCGATCTTCGGGCCCGGAGCCTGCATCGCGCGCTCGACCAGATCGAGACACTGGTCGAGCCCGTAGCTGCCGTAGAGCACGTCGCTATGCTCCGAGCCTGGCGGAGACAGCATCGCATCGCCTGATTTGATGATGTTGCGGCGGCGAAACTCGTAAGGACTGACGCCAAGGCCTTTGGCCAACTCGTCGATTGCCGCCTCGACCGCGAAGACGGTTTGCGGCAGGCCATAGCCACGGAAAGCGCCAGCCGGGACGGTGTTGGTGTAGGCGACAACGGCGTCGACTTTCTTGTTTGCGCAATTATAGACGCTGATCGATTCACCGCAGGCATGAAACAGCACGGGACCGGCATGATTGCCATAAGCGCCGGTGTTCGAGAGCACCTCCAGCTGCAGCGCGGTGAGGTTTCCTTCTTTGTCGGCGCCGGCCTTGACGGTCACGCGCATCGGGTGCCGCGTCGAAGTCGCGATGAACTGTTCTTCGCGTGTCAGTTCAAGCTTGACCGGGCGTCCGGTCTTGAGCGCGGCGAGCGCCAGAATATCCTCGACCAGCATCTCCTGCTTGCCGCCGAAGCCACCGCCGACCCGTTCGCAAAACACCCGGACCTTATCCGGCGCCAGATCGAAAATGTCCGCCAATGATCGGCGGGTGAGGAACGGCGTCTGCGTGCTCGAGCGCACGTTGAGGCAGCCGTCGGGATCGATCCAGGCAAGGCCACCATGGGTCTCCAGGGCAGCATGCTGGACCCGCTGGGTAGTGAAGGTTCCCTGATAGGTGACCGCGGCCTCGGCAAGCGCTGCCGCGACATTGCCGAACTCGCCGTGGGTTTCGGCCACGATATTGCGTTTTGCGTCGGCGACGCGATGCTCGCGTGTCTTGTCGGAATGGATCGCGGGTGCGCCCGGGGCAACCGCCTGTACCGGATCGAACACGGCGGGGAGAATATCGTAGTCGACCTTGAGAAGGCGGCAGGCTTCTTCCGCAATCGCTTCGGTTTCCGCAACCACGGCCGCGATCTTCTGTCCGATGAAGCGGACGACGGTATCGAGGATGCGTGTGTCGTTCGGATCCATTTCAGGAACTTCGTGCTGCGCGGTGGAGAACAATCGGTCCGGCACGTCTTCATAAGTCAGCACCGCGTGCACGCCGGGCAGCGCCAGTGCCGCGCTCTTGTCGATCGAGACAATCTTTGCATGTGGATACGGCGAGCGCAGCATCTTGATATGGAGAGTCCCCTCGAGCGCCACGTCGAAGGTATAGCGCGCCGTACCGCGCACTACCTGCGGCCCGGCAGGCGCCGGCAGGCTGCGGCCGAATGCCGTGCCGGGCTCGGCGTCTTCGATGTTGTTCTTGTTTTGCAGTGCGTCCTCGATGGCGCGATAGCCGGTGCAACGGCAGATGTTGCCCTTCAGCGATGCGCCGAGATCCTGCCGCTGCGCCTGATTCAACGACGCGCAGGTCAGGATCATGCCTGCGGTGCAAAATCCGCACTGGAACGCCTGCGCATCGAGAAACGCCTGCTGCATCGGATGAGCCGCGTCCTCGGCGGCGAGGCCCTCGATGGTGGTGACGGCATGGCCGTCGGCGCGAAACGCCGGGATCAGGCAGGAGTGCACCGGCTCGCCGTCAAGCAATACCGTACAGGCGCCGCAGTCGCCGGCATCGCAGCCTTTCTTCACGCCGAAATGGCCGAGCTGGCGCAGGAAAGTCCGCAGGCACTGTCCGGCATGCGGCGTTTGCGAAAACTCCTTGCCGTTGATCTGAAAACTCATGTCGCGCCCGCAAGTTCGGCGCGAATTTCTTCCGCCAGACGCAACGTCATGTGCTTGCGCCATGCCGGCTTGCCATGAACATCGGTGTGATAAAGTTCGTCGGAAATGCGCTGCAGGATCGAGTCGCGCAACTCGTCAGCGGGAGGAATTCCTGGAAACGAAAACTGGATCGGCCGGATGGTAGATCCTGTCACTGTCAGCGCGAAGCCGCCTTCATGGTCGATGCTGCCGATCAGGAGTGCTGCCGAACGTCCAACCGGCGTCAGCGAGATCTGGCGAAACGCCGAGCGGCGCTTCAGTGCGGCGATCGGAATATCGATTTGCCGCAACAGGTCACCTGGCGCGAGCACGTTCTGCTGATCCCCGGTGACGAAATCGGCGACATAAACCCGTTGCTCGCTGCTATCGGTCTTCCAGATCGTGCAGATGCCTTCGAGGGCGGCCGTCAGCGCGATCATCGGGCCCGCCGGCAAGGACATGCAAATGTTGCCCCCGACAGTCGCCGTCTTCCATATCTTGAACGACGCCAGAAATGCGCGGCAGCATTGATTGATCAGAGGCGAGGCGATCCAGTCGGACGGGCAGGGATGCGCATCGAGTTGTGCAACGGTGCAGGTGGCCGCGATGGTCAGATGGTTTGAGTTTACGGTGAGCGCCGGCCATTTGAGATCTGACAGATCGATCAGCCGGGTGAGATGGGTCTGCGGTTCCGAGAACAGCCAGGTCCCGCCCGCGAGCCAAGCATCGCCTGCCGTCCAAATGGGCAGCTGCGCCCGCGTCGTGGGATGCGCGACCTCGGTGATTGTATTCAAATCCATGGATACGCTTGTCGTTTCAATGCGATGAATGTTCCGTTAGAAGTCTTGCAAGACAGACGCCAACCCGGCCGAGCATCGAGGTTGGTCCTCGAATTGCAAGTGCTTTGAATTACAAGGGCGTTTAGGAAACCAATAGCCTGGAGATGCAGTCTGCCATGAACCAAGCCCAGGCGATCTGGATCAAGGACCCCCTGGCCATTCTTGCTGATGGTGCCGAACGCGGCATTGTCGTCCAGAACGGCAGGATCGTCGAACTGGTGCCTAAGGGCGGCCAGCCCTCCACGGGTGCGGTGTTCTTCGAAGCGGGCGATCATGTGGTCCTGCCGGGACTGATCAATACCCACCACCATTTCTACCAGACGCTGACGCGGGCGCTGCCGGCTGCATTGGATCGTGAGCTGTTTCCGTGGCTGCAGGCGCTCTATCCGGTGTGGGCGCGGCTGACGCCGGAATTGCTGGACCTTGGCGTCACGGTGGCGATGTCGGAACTATTGCTGTCCGGTTGCACCACCACGACCGACCATCACTACGTGTTTCCGGCCGGGCTGGAGCACGCCGTCGATATCGAGGTGGCCGTCGCCAAACGGCTCGGCGTGCGCGTGCTGTTGACCCGCGGCTCGATGAACCGTTCGCAGCGCGACGGCGGATTGCCGCCCGATAGCGTGGTGCAGGACGAAGACACCATCCTCGCCGACAGCCAGCGCGTGGTCGCCAGGCATCACCAGCGCGGCGAGGACGCCATGGTGCAGATCGCGCTGGCGCCCTGTTCGCCGTTTTCGGTGACGACCTCGTTGATGACCGCGACGGCAGCGTTGGCCGACAAGCTTGACGTCCGCCTGCATACCCATCTGGCGGAAACCGAGGACGAGAACAAATTCTGCGAGCAGATGCATGGCTGCCGTCCCTTGGATTATCTCGAGCAATGCGGTTGGCTCAACGCGCGGACATGGCTTGCCCACGGCATCCATTTCAACGCGACAGAGATGAAACGCCTCGGCAAGGCCCGCACCACCATCAGTCATTGCGCCTGCAGCAACCAGATCCTGGCATCCGGCTGCTGCCCGGTCTGCGACATGGAAGAAGCGGGGGTTGGAATAGGGCTTGGCGTCGATGGATCGGCCTCGAACGATGAATCCAATCTGATGCAGGAGGTGCGAGCCGCGTTCCTGCTGCAGCGTGCCCGCTACGGCGTCGGCCGCGTCAGCCACAAGGACGCGTTGCGATGGGCGACCAAGGGTTCCGCCGCATGCGTTGGCCGTCCAGAACTCGGTGAGATCGCGGTAGGGAAGATGGCGGACCTGGCCCTATTCAAGCTCGACGAATTGCGCTTCTCCGGTCACGGCGACCCGCTGGCGGCTTTGGTGTTGTGCGGCGCGCACCGCGCCGATCGCGTGATGGTCGGCGGACATTGGGTGGTGAAAGACGGTACTATTCCCGGTCTCGATATCGCCGATTTGATCCGCCGCCACAGCGCCGCCGCGCATGCCATGCATCGGCGGTGAAGCCATAAGCTTCCGGTAAAAGGTCCGGGCATTTCGCGCCCGGACCGGTCGGCTTCGATGGTTACCGGCTGTCACTTGCCGGGGATCGTGTCGTCGATGCCCTTGACGTAAAAGTTCATGCCGAGCACCTGGCCGTCGGCAAGATGGTCGCCGCCCTTGCACTCGACTTCCTTGCCGTCCTGGCCCATGACCGGGCATTTGAATGGAAACAGCTTACCCTCGGTGATGGCAGCTTCCGTATCCATCGCCAGCTTCTTCACGTCGTCGGGCATGTTGGTGTAGGGCGCCATCACCACCAGCTTCGACTTCAGTCCGCCCCAGGTGTCTTCCGAGGCCCACTTGCCATCGAGCTCGGCCTTGACGCGGTCGATGTAGTAGGGCGCCCAATTGTCCATGATCGAGGTGAGCTGCGCCTTCGGTCCGAACTTGATCATTTCGGAATCCTGGCCGAACGCCAGCTTGCCGCGTTCGGATGCGATCTGCATCGCCGCCGGGCTGTCGGTGTGCTGCATGATCACGTCGGCGCCCTGGTCGAGCAGCGCCTTGGCGGCGTCGGCTTCCTTGCCGGGATCGAACCACGTGTTGGCCCAGATGATCTTGACCTTGATGTTGGGATTGACGGTCTGCGCCCCGAGGATCGTGGCGTTGATGCCCATGATGACTTCCGGGATCGGGAACGAGCCGATATAGCCGAGCACGCCGGATTTCGACATCTTGCCGGCGATCACGCCCTGGATGTAGCGGCCCTCGTAGAACCGGCCGTTGTAGATCGACATGTTCTTGTCGCGCTTGAAGCCGGTGGCGTGTTCGAAATGCACGTTGGGATATTTCTTGGCCACCTTCAGCGTCGGCTCCATGTAGCCGAACGAAGTCGTGAAGATCAGCTTGTTGCCGGCGCGCACCAGCTGTTCGATGGATCGCTCGGCATCGGGACCCTCGCTGACGTTTTCGAGGTAGGTGGTCTCGATCTTGTCGCCGAATTCCTTGACCAGGGCCTGGCGTCCAAGTTCATGCTGGTAAGTCCAGCCGAAATCGCCGACCGGACCAAGATAGATAAATCCGACTTTGAGCTTTTCGTCAGCCGAAGCGCTGAACAGGCTCGCGCCGGCCATGAGCATCACGGCGGCGGCTGCAATGAAAATCTTTCTCATAGGTTTCTCCTGACACTGAGGGGTGGACTGGCTGTCCCGATGCGCCCGCGCCCCGTCGCGCGCGCCTCGGGTATTTATCGATCGGGCACGAATACCGTCCCCAAAGCCGCGGGCGCTGTGGAACCGCCGGTTCTTGCGCGCGAAATCAGGACGAGGACGATGACGGTTGCAAGATAGGGCAGCGCCGACATGAACTGCGACGGAATGCCGAGGCCGAGCCCTTGCGCGTGCAATTGCAGGATCGTCACCGCGCCGAACAGATAGGCGCCGATCACCAGACGGGCCGGCCGCCAGGAGGAGAACACCACGAGCGCGAGTGCGATCCAGCCGCGGCCGGCGGTCATGCCCGGGATGAAGAACGGCGTATAGGCCAGCGGCAGATAGGCGCCGCCGAGGCCGGCGCAGGCGCCGCCGAACATCACCGCGAACATTCTGATCTTGAGCACGGGATAGCCCAGCGCATGCGCCGAAACGTGATTGTCGCCGACGGCCCGCAGCACCAGTCCCGCTCGCGTCCGGTACAGAAACAGCCAGACGCCGATGACCAGCGCCAGCGAGAAGTAAATGAAAGCGTCCTCACCGAAAAGGATACGCCCCACCAGCGGAATATCGGTCAGGCCGGGAATGTACAAATGCGGAGCCGGCGTAATTCTCTCTCCGACGAAGCCGGCACCGATCAGGCCGGACAGCCCGATGCCGAGAATGGTGAGCGCAAGACCGGTCGCGACCTGATTGACCGCGAGGCCCAGCGTCATCACTGCAAAGATCAAGCGATAGCAGCGTGCCCGCGACAATTCCACAAAGCGCGCCGATGACGGTCGAGCCGGTGAGCCAGGCGCCGCCGAATCCGCAGGCCGCGCCCACGATCATCATGCCCTCGACGCCGAGATTGAGCACGCCGGCGCGCTCGGTCACCAGTTCCCCGGTGGCGGCGATCAACAGCGGCGTCGACGCCGCGAGCACCGAGAGAATGATGGCCTCAAGCAACCCCACTGGACACCTTTCGCGACGGGAAAATCAGCCGGAAGCGATAGAGAATCAGTGAATCGCAGGCGAGCACGTAGAACAGCAAAATGCCCTGAAACACCTTGGTCACGTCCAACGGGATTTTCATTGCGATCTGGGCCTGCTCGCCGCCAATGAAGGTGAGTGCGAGGAAAAGGCCTGCAATTAATATTCCAATTGGGTTCAGCCGGCCGAGAAAGGCGACGATGATGGCGGTGAACCCGTAACCCGGCGAAATGCCGGGTTGCAGATGTCCGACCGGACCGGCCACCTCGATGATCCCCGCAAGCCCGGCCAGCGCGCCCGAGATAGCGAAGGTCAAGAGGATCAACTGGTCGGAATTGAACCCGCCAAAACGCGCCGCGCGGGGAGCAGCGCCGACCACGCGGATTTCGAAGCCTTTGATCGTCTTGCCAAGCAGCACGGCCGCCGCGGCAACCACCAGAAGCGTGATGATTGCGCCAAGATGCAGCCGGCCGCCCTCGATCAGAACGGGGACCGTCGCGACCGGATCGAATTCGGCGGTGGTCGGGAAGTTGAACCCGGCCGGATCGCGCCACGGCCCGCGCACCAGATAATCCAGGAAAAGATCCGCTACATAGACCAGCATCAGGCTGGTGAGAATTTCGCTGGCGCCGAACCGGACCTTGCAGATCGCCGGGATCAGCGCGTACAGCGCGCCCGCCGCGGCGCCAAGCAGCAGCATCGCGGGCATCACCCAATAGCCGGCGCCGGTGCCTTGCGTCTTGACCGCGAGCCAACTGCCGGCGACGGCACCGATCAGGAACTGGCCTTCGGCCCCGATGTTCCAGACATTGGCGAGATAGCACAGCGACAGGCCGATGGCGATCATGACCAAAGGCGTCGCCTTCACCGCGATTTCCTGCAGCGAATAGCCGTCGGTCAGCGGATCGATGAAGTAGACGCCGAGCGCCAGAATCGGGTTCTTGCCGAGAATCGCAAACAGAATGCTCATGGTCACGATCGTCAGGCCGATCGCGATCAGTGGCGAGATCAGGGCGATGGTGGTCGATCGCTCCGCGCGTTTTTCAAGCACCAACTGCATGCGCCGCTTCCTTCTGCGTCAGGCTGCTGCCGCCCATCAACAGGCCGAGCGTCTCGCGATTGGCATCCGCAGTCGCCAGCGGCTCCGAGAGATGTCCATGGAACATCACCGCGATCCGGTCGGTAATCTCTGCGAGTTCATCGAGGTCCTGGCTGGTGACGAGCACCGCTGCGCCGCTTGCGGCGAGATCGAGCAATGCCTGCCGGATCACGGCAGCCGCGCCTGCGTCGACGCCCCAGGTTGGCTGGCTGACGACGAGGACGGCCGGGTTGCGCAGGATTTCACGACCGACGATGAATTTCTGCAGGTTTCCGCCGGAAAGGCTCGCAGCTTCAGGATCGCGTTTGGCCTTGCGGACGTCGAATGTCTCGGTTGCACGGTCTACCGTCGATAGCGTCGCAGCAGCATTGACGAAGCCGTGCTGAACCATGCCGCTGGCGGCATGGCCGGTCAGCAAGGCGTTTTCGGAAAGTTTCATGCGCGGCGCGGTGCCATGGCCGAGCCGTTCCTCCGGCACGAAAGCTGCCCCAAGCTTGCGGCGCTGGGTGATCGAGAGATGCCCGGCGGCGTGGCCGTCGAAAATCACCGTGCCGGGGTTTTGCGCCAGTCGCTCGCCGGAAAGAGCGGCGAAAAGTTCGTCCTGGCCGTTACCGGCGACACCGGCGATGCCCAAGATTTCACCACCCTTGATCTCAAGAGAGATGTGCTGCAGCCGGACTCCGTGAGGATCGTCGGGCTCTAGGCAGAGATCGTTGACGACAAGGCGCGGCACCGTGACTTTGCGCCCCGCCGCCGCCTTCACTTCCTTGATGTCGGCGCCGACCATCATGCGCGCGAGCGACGCGGCTGTCTCCTGTTGGGGATTGCAGGTCGAGACTTTCTTGCCACCGCGCAGGATCGTCGCCGTATCGCAAAGCCGTTTCACCTCCTCCAGCTTGTGACTGATGTAGAGCACGGCACGGCCTTCAGCCTTGAGGCGCTCCAGCACCACAAAGAGTTGATCGGCCTCCTGCGGTGTCAGCACCGCGGTTGGCTCGTCGAGGATCAGGAATTTTGGATTTTGCATCAAGGCCCGGACGATCTCGATGCGCTGACGCTCGCCGACCGATAGCTGCCAGACCTCGCGCCTTGGATCGAGTGGAAGGCCGTAAACATTGGACACTTCCTCGAGACGGGCGGACATGTCCTTGAACGACTCCTTGCCGTCCAGCCCGAGTGCAACGTTTTCGGCGACCGTCAGGTTGTCGAACAGGGAGAAGTGCTGAAACACCATGCCGATGCCGCGGCTGCGCGCTTCGGACGGTCCGGAGAGAACCATCTTCTCGCCTTGCCAGCGCATCTCGCCGTCGCTCGGCTGAACCAAACCGTAGATGGTTTTGACCAGCGTCGACTTCCCCGCGCCGTTCTCGCCGAGCAGCGCGTGGATCTGCTGCGGCCAGATATCGATATCGATCGAATCGTTGGCGAGAAAGGTGCCGTAACGCTTGGTCAACCCAACGGTCTGAAGCAGGGGCGTTCGGCCGGAAGGTTGACTGGATGAGGTCGAATCCAACATTCACTGTCACGCGTGCGAGAAAATGATTGCCTCAATACTGTGCTAGTTTGCGTACCGGCGTAAGTCTCGAAAAAGCGCCAGTGTTTGCTCAAGTCTTTGGCAAACGATCATTCGATCGCTTCGCTACCGGTGGCTTCGGGGAATTGGCCGTCGGTTTTTCCGATGAACCCAGTGTTGCGGAATTGTGACGGTCTACACAAATCGGAACACCCAAAGCGAGGTGTGCCGCGATCGTGAGCAGCGCATTTCGCGCAAATGGAGGCCGTCGCCGACGAGTTCGATCGGGCGGTTTTCGTATTTCCCTGCGCCCGAATGTCACAAGAAGCTCAATCAAAACGGGCATAACCCCCGCGGCCTCTCACTCAGAAGGCTTGCGTTGTTGACGGTGCCAGTGCCGCCGACACCTGAAAACAAGCCGTTATCTCGGCCATTGCTGATGAAACTTGCGGCAAGTCTTGGGGAATCTTGAGGCTTCTCACACGAAACGAACAGCGCAAGGGTCGCCTCAAGGGCCTCGATCATTCGATCGTAAAACTTGGGGGTACTTCCGATGTCCTACCGTTACAAAGCAATCGCAGCAGCCGTGCTGTCCCTTGCTGCCATTGCTACTGTCGCGCCCATCAGCCTCGCCAATGCGGCGGACTTGCCGGCCAAGGTCAAGGCCAAGCCGGTCCCGGATCTTCCGTTCTTCTTCGTGATCGATGACCGGGTGACGTTCTCCTACATCTTCACCGCGGCCCAGCCCGGCATGTGGTCGCAAAAGCCGGACGGCTCCATCAACGCCAAGACGGCGAAGCAGGTCTATTCGTTCACGCACTTCGACGCCTGGCTCTACGGCACCAACTTCTTGACCATATCGCTGTTCAAATCGGACCACAACGATCCGGCCAACCCCTGCATCAATGCGGGTCTCAGTGTAACCTTCGATCCGGCCGCCTGCGCGGGCGCGAGCGAGGTCTACGGCCTGTTCCGCTCCACCTTCGGCTGGAACGAACTGTTCAACACCAAGGCTTTCAGCGTCGGGCCGCTGCACAACGTCTCGTTTGAAGTGGGCATGGACGCCAACGCCGAGAACAGGTTCTTCGCCGCCGCCAAGCGCGACGTCGTCGCCGGTCTGCAGTTCGCGTTTGACCTGCCTTACAAGGGCTACTTCAACGTCGCCCCCTTGGTGTATTGGGAGTTCTATAACCACAACGCATTCGCCCAGTGTAACAGCGGCTTTAACAGCAACGTTCCGGGTCTGAG
Organism: uncultured Alphaproteobacteria bacterium; assembly: GCA_963774685.1. Lineage (GTDB taxonomy): Bacteria > Pseudomonadota > Alphaproteobacteria > Rhizobiales > Xanthobacteraceae > Bradyrhizobium. The sequence continues at coordinate 1,205,224 of CAVZFU010000002.1, forward strand.
CTGTCTTGTCGACGGCAACACCTACCTACAAGCCGACCTGGGCCGTCGAAACCAACTACTACATGGATCTCGGCTTCCTGCCCGAGAGCATGCAGTACTTCTCGATCAGCGGCCGCATGGCGTGGTACGGGCCGAAGGGGACCGATACCAAGTCGTTGCCGGTGCTTTCGGGGAACAACGTGTTCCCCACCAAGATCGAATTCAACTCCGAACCGATCCGTCTGACGTTCGACGCCAGCAAGGCGGCTTGGGGCCCGAAGTATAGCCACTTCATCGATGTCTGGGTGGCCTATCGCTACTGGCAGAACAAGTTCGGCCTCGATCACAGCGCTCCCTCGGTTGCCTGCTCGACCGCTGGTTCGGGTCTCCCACTCGTTCAGACAGGCGCTTGCACCGAGTCCTCGCTCTACGCCGGTGTGACGGCGAAGTTCTGACCGCCTGACGTTTCTCCAGGTGAAGACAATGGCGCCGCGATGAACCCCGCGGCGCCATTTTTCTGTTTTGGGCGGCTCTAAACGTCCAGCGGTTATGATCGCTTCCAGACGCCGGCGTGCAGCGCTTCCGCCTCGTCCTCCAGCAGCGGTCCAACCACCTCGGTTGCCCGCTGCCCGGCCTTGAATACCTCACGACAGGGCAGGTCGAGGGTGGGGTTCTGCGGATGGTTGCCGGTGACGGCGCGCAGCCGGTGTTCGCTCAGCCCATAGACCAGCCGGCCGATACCGGCCCAATAGATCGCGCCGGCGCACATCGCGCAGGGCTCGGCCGACGAATACAGCGTCGCGTGCTTGCGAATATCGGCATCGAGGGTGGTGCAGGCTTGCGTCGCCAGCAAACGTTCGGCATGCGCGGTCCCGTCATGTGCCGGCATGTAGCCGTTCTCGGCCTCGATCAGCACATTGCGATTTTGGGCAACGAGAATGGCGCCGAACGGATGGTTGCCGTGGGTTAGCGCGCGGCGGGCGACTGCGAACGACCGGCGCAGAAAATATTGATCGAGTTCGAGCGGGCCAAGATGCGAAACATCGCTCATCAATGGCCCGCCATGTGCCGTCCGATTTCGGTGAGGTTGGCCTCGCTGGCGCGGGCCTCATAGACAAACTCGCCGTGAAACATCACCACCAGGCGATCCGACAGTTCGAGCAACTCGTCCAGATCCTCGCTCACCAGTAGCACGGCTGCGCCGCGGTTTCGCGCCGCCATGATCTCGGCGTGAATCTGCGCCACTGCGGCGAAATCCAGTCCGAAACAGGGGTTGGCGGCGATCAGTACCTCGACGTCGCCGCTTAATTCCCGTGCCAGCACGGCGCGCTGCACATTGCCACCGGACAGGGCCGAAATCGGAGTATCGGGGGTGCGGGTCTTGATCTTGTATTGCGAGATCTTGCGGTCGGCGTCGTCGCGGAAGGCGGCACGGTTGAGCCACCAGCCGCCGCTGGCAAACGGTGCGCGGTCGAATTCGCGGAAAGCAACATTGTCGGCAACGCTCATACCCCCGACGCAGGCATTCTTCAGCGGTTCTTCCGGCAGCAGCGACATCTTGTGCCGGCGCATTTCCTCGCGGTTGGCGTGATAGATCTCACCGGCGACGCGAACTTCTCCGCTTTCGGCCTCGCGCTGGCCCGCCAGCACCTCGACCAATTGCCGCTGGCCATTGCCGGATACACCGGCAATGCCGACGATTTCGCCCCCGCGAACTGCCAGCGAAACGTCATGCACCGCAACTGCGCCGGCATCGTCCAGCGCGTTGAGTTTGCTCAGTTCCAGGCGCGGCTCGCCGACTTGTCCTACGCGCGCCGGCTGCACCGTCAGTTCTTCAGCGCCGATCATCATGCGGGCCATGCTGTCTGGGGTGAGATCGGTGACCTTGCCACGGCCTGCCAGTTTTCCGCGACGAAGGATCGTGACCTCGTCGGCGAATGCCATCACTTCACGGAATTTGTGCGTGATCATCAGGATGGTCAGGCCGTCATTGACGACCATGCCGCGCAGCATGCCCAGCACTTCGTCGGCTTCACCCGGAGTCAGCACCGATGTCGGCTCATCCAAAATCAGAAAACGCCGCTTCAGGTAAAGCTGCTTGAGAATTTCGCATTTTTGCCGCTCGCCGGCGGAAATGTCGGAGACCCTGGCATCAAGCGGCACCTTGAACGGCATGTTCGCCAGGAATCCTTCCAGTTCCAGCTTTTCCTTGGCCCAATTGACGACGGGAGGAACATCGTCGCGCGCCAGTACAAGATTTTCCGCCACCGTCATCGCCGGCACCAGCGTGAAATGCTGGTACACCATGCCAAGCCCAAGCGCATGGGCGTCCTTCGGATTGGCGATCGCCTGCTCGCGGCCGCCGACCAGGACATCGCCTTCGGTCGGGTGGTAGTAACCCATGATGCATTTGACCAGTGTGCTCTTGCCGGCGCCGTTTTCGCCGAGCAGTGCATGGAACGAGCCGGGACGTACCTTCAGCTCGACATTGTCGAGTGCGACGAAATCCCCGAAGCGCATGGTCATGGCGACGGCATCGACACCGAGCGCGCCGCCTGGCATGGGCACTTCGCCAATGATCATGACAAGGCTCCGATCAGCGCCGCAGAAGTCGCGACTGCGCCGAACACGCCGCCCTGCATCTTGATCATTTTGAGTGCGTGGTCGTGGTTGCTCCGGTCGGTGGCGGCGCAGCAGTCCTCGATCAGCACGCATTCGAAGCCGCGATCGTTGGCCTCGCGCATGGTGGTATGGACGCAGACGTCGGTGGTGATTCCGGTGAGAACGATGTTCTCGATGCCGCGCAGCCGTAGCATCAGCTCGAGGTCGGTGGCGCAGAACGAGCCCTTGCCCGGTTTGTCGATGATGGGTTCGCCCGGCAGCGGCGCCAAATCCGGAATGATCTCCCAGCCGGCCTCGCCACGGACCAGCACCCGGCCGCAGGGTCCGGGATCGCCGATTCCGGCGCCGATCTGCCGCGACCGCCAGCGCTTGTTGGCCGGCAGGTCGGTAAGGTCGGGACGATGGCCCTCTCGGGTATGGATGACGTGGAAGCCTTGCTTGCGCATCACCGTGAGAAGCCGCTTGATCGGCTCGATCGGCCCGCGCGTCAGCGACAGGTCGTATCCCATTTTATCGACATAGCCGCCGACGCCGCAGAAATCGGTCTGCATATCGATGATGATCAGCGCGGTATTCTCGGGGCGCAGATCGCCGTTATAGGGCCACGCATAAGGTTCTGACTTCAAATAGCGCTCGGCCATGTCACAGCCTCGTCTGTCGGTTCATCGGGTGATCGAAAGTTCGGCGGGTGCGCCGGTCAGCGTGCGTTTCGGCGAGCAGGTGATGATCATGATCGCCAGCGTCAGGATGTAAGGTGCGGCGTTGAACAGGTGATATCCGGAAGTGACGCCAACCGACTGCAGCGCCGGTCCGAGCGCCGCGGCGCCCCCAAAGGCCAGCGACGACCACAGGCACAACATCGGGTCCCATCGCGCAAAGATCACCAGCGCCACCGCCGTGATGCCCTGTCCGCTGGAAAGGCCCTCGTTCCAGCTGCCGGGATAGAACAACGACAGGAATGAGCCGCCGATCCCGGCCAGAAAGCCGCCGACCATGGTGGCGCGCAGCCGGATCGCCAGCACGGAATATCCCATGGCGCGCGCGGCGTCCGAACTCTCACCGGCGGTGCGGATCAACAGGCCCCATCGCGTGGTTCGAAACGCCCAGTATAAAACCGGAGCCAGGGCCACGCCGATCAGGAACAATACGTTGATCCGTAGCGCAGCACGAACCTGCGACACATCGCTCCACCAGCCGAAATCGATCGCCGGTAGCCGTGGTGCGGTCGGTTCGATCAGCGGTTTGCCGAGATAGAAGGCGAGGCCGGTCCCGAACAGCATGAGCGCGATACCGACAGCGATGTCGTTGACCCGCGGCAGCGAGCAAATGCCGGCATGCAGCGCTCCGAGCAGCGCGCCGGTCAGGCCGGCGGCGAGCACGCCGAGCCAGGGCGAGCCGGTCAAATAGGAGATGCCGTAGGCGCTCATGGCGCCCATCACCAGCGTGCCCTCCAGGCCGAGATTGATGCGGCCGGAGCGCTCGGTAATGCACTCGCCAAGGCTGACAAACAGAAATGGCGTAGAGACGCGGATCGCTCCGCCGAACACCGCCAGTGGCACTGTCCAAAGCCCGATGGTTCCGTCAGCCATGTCAGGATTTGCCTTTCAAAAAGCCGATCCGGCCGTAGAGCGCGTCGCTGGCGAGTACTGCGACAAAGATAATTCCCTCCAGCACCTGAACCGAGGCGTCCGGCAAACCGAGCCGGCGCTGCAACAGGCCTCCGCTGGCGCTGATACCGCCCAGCAGAATCGCCACGGGAATAATGGCCAGCGGATTTTGGCGCGCCAGGAAGGCGACCAGAATGCCGGTAAAACCGTAACCGGCGGCGAGGTTGGCGTTGGTGCGGCCTTGAACGGCGGCGACTTCGACCATTCCGGCAAGACCAGCCGATGCGCCGGCCAGAAAGCAGATGGTCAGGATCAGCTTGCCGACGCCAAGGCCGACGATCCTGGCGGCGCGGATGTTGCCGCCGGCGACGCGCGCGGCGAACCCGAACACGGTGTGATAGATCAGGATGTAGGATGCGACAGCAGCGATAACACCGAACACCAGCCCCCAATGCACGTCGGTCCCGGGTATCGATCCGATCATGTTGGCGGCGCCGATTTCGCGGGTAGACGGCTTGTTGAGACTGGCCGGATCGCGCATCGCGCCTTCGACCAGATGATTGAGGATGGCAAGCGCGATATAGACCAGCAACAGGCTTGAGATTGTTTCATTGACGCCGCGGTACTGGCGAAGGCCGCCCGACAGCATGATCCAGAGGCCGCCGCCGGCCATGCCGGCGCAAGCCATTGCGACCTGGACGACGAGGGGCGGCGCCGATTGCATCAGCAGCGCCGCGCTGGTTGCCGCCAGTGCCCCGATCAGGAGCGCGCCTTCGCCGCCGATAATGACCATGCCGAGCTGTGCCGGTAGCGCCGTACAGAGTGCGGTGAGGATCAGCGGTGCCGCGCGGGTCAGCGTGTTCTGCCAGGAGAACCAGGTGCCGAAGGCGCCCTGGTACATATAGAAATAAAGATCGAGCGGGCTCTTGCCGAACAAGGCCACGAATATTCCAAACACGCCGAGCGCAGCGGCCAGCGCTGCGCCCGGAATCAGGATGTATTCGATGGTAACGCCATGGCGCTGGAGAAATCCCGGATCCGCTGCCGGAGAAATCGCGACGGCTTCGGCAGGATCTCCAACGCCTGATGTCACGAAGTCGCTCCGATCACGCCTTCCACCAGATAGTCCATCTTTTCGAGTTCGGGGTCTTTCTGGCCGCGGTCTGTTCCGGAGGCGATCACGGTCTTGCCCTTGTTGTCCATGATCGGGCCCTTGAAGATGGTGTAGGTGCCGGCGGTGAGCTTGGCCTTGATATCGTCGGCATGCTTGCGTGCCTCGGCCGACACCGCTTCGCCATAGGGCGAGACCTTGACGATCTCTTCCTTGAGGCCGCCGCGATAGAAATTCGGGATCGCTTCGCCGGCGGCGAGCATCTTGACGAATTTCGGATACAACGCTTCCCAATTCCACTCTGCGCCGGTGAGGTACGCCTTCGGCGCCAGCGGCGACTGGTTGACGTGATAGCCGCAAACCATCGCACCCCGGCGCGCGGCATTCTCGACCATGGTCTTGGGACCGTCGACGTGGCAAGTCAGGACGTCGACGCCTTGATCGATCAGGCTGTTGGTGGCCTCGGCTTCCTTAACCGGCATCGACCAGTCGCCGGTGAAGATCACTTGCGTGGTGGCCTTCGGGTTGGCGAGCCTGGCGCCGAGCGTGAAAGCGTTGATGTTGCGCAGGACCTGCGGGATCGGCTTGGCGGCAACGAAGCCAAGCTTGCCGGATTTGGTTGAGTAACCGGCGACGATGCCGGAAATATATTGGGCCTCGTCGATATAACCGAAGTAACTTCCGGCGTTCTTCGGATCCTTGTCGGTCCACAAGCCGCCGCAATGCTCGAAGTGCAGCTTCGGAAATTTGTTTGCCATCTTGATCATGTGCGGATTGTAGTATCCGAACGAGGTCGGAAACAGCAGCGTCGCGCCGTCGAGATTGATCATCGACTCCATGGTCTTTTCGACCGCGTCGGTTTCCGGGACCTTTTCTTCCTCGACCACCTTGAGGCCGGGCATTTTCTTCAGTGCCGCTGCACCTTGCGCGTGGGCCTGGTTGTAGCCGTAGTCATCGCGGGATCCGACATAGATGAAGCCGATGGTGGTATCGGCCGCGAATGCGGAACGTGTCCCGAGCGCAGTGCCGAGTGTGAGAGCGGCGCTTCCCTGCAACAGATGCCGTCGTGAAATCCTGCCAAAATCCATTGGTTGCTCCTTTTGGCGGATCGACCGCCGCTGATTTCGCGGCTGCGCCGATCCGGCGCAGCCCAAAGGGCATGTCGCAATCTTCGTGCCAACGCTATTTTTGTAGGCATCGACGATTAAACCGTTGATAAATATTACATATATCCAGAAACGCGCTTCGGTTTAAAACTTGGTCAGGCCAAGCATCGATTAAAATTTCAGCTACTTTTCTGAATTGTATGCAAGGGAGTTGAGCAACTATGTGCTCCGGAGCTAGCTTGCTCAGTTAGGGTTCGGCGGATCCGGCGGGCGAGGCGGCGCCGGCGCTTTACAATCGGTAGCAGAACGGTGTCCTGAGACCTCGACGTTTCGCGATTAAAACCGGCGCCAGGTCAACACGCTGCGACAGGCTACTGCGAGATCGGTGAACGGCAGGATGCGCCGTAGACCAGATCGATGATGAACGCCCCCATGACCGAACCCCGTCATTTGATCGCACGTCGAACAGACGTCGTGGAACGGTTCGCCCTGTGACGACGTTGACCGATTTCAACCGCAGAGGAGGATCGGCATGGACTGGAACCGCGTTGAAGGGAACTGGAAAGAGGTCAAAGGCAAGGTCAAGGAGAAATGGGCCAAACTGACCGACGATGATCTTACCGCCATCGACGGGCGTCGCGACCAGTTGGAGGGCCGTCTGCAACAGCGATATGGATATGCCAAGGATCAGGCTCGCAAGGATGTCGATACCTGGTTCTCGTCGTTGAAGTAGCAACCTGCAGCGTCATCGAAAATACGGCGCCGCGTGTTTGTCGCGCGGCGCCGCCCTTCATTCCGCGGGCACGGCCGATCGCTGGCCTGCCCGTTCGGTAGGCTCGCCTCGGAAAACAAGCCAGCCAAACAGCAGCGTATCGGCAAGGACAATCAGCGAAGAAATCGCGGCGATCGGATCGCCAATCGCGCGTCCTGAATGCACCAGACCGACACCGATCGTCAGGATGATGGTGCCGGCAATCCAGATCCAGACCTGCAAGGAAGCCAGACGGCTGCGGTCGATTGCCGGGTGCAGATGATAATAGACCCCGAAAAGAAAAAGAGAGACCCAACCCAGGAGATTGAGGTGGGCGTGGGCCGGCATGGTGGAATGATCCTCGGTGATCGCCATCACGATGCCCCAAAGCATGCCCGCGATAACCAGCAGCACGGCGGCACGGAAGCTTAAAACGGAAGCCTTCATCTCGATCCTCCCCACGGTATGATGAGTCGTCACCGTACAGCGGGATGCACGCGGGGCAAGTCGTGGCTTCAAAAAAACCGCCCGGCGGGAACCGGCCTTCGTGAGCGCAGAACTGAGCCAGCGCCATCGTCGCCGGTACGGCTTCCTCGCGACCGCCTTGATGCGGGATGTTCGCTGGTATGTTGAGCGAAGGATCTCTTATATTTCCTTCTTTGGGGTGGGAATGTCATGACATCTGAGCAACGGATCACCAGCGGCCGGCTGAAGGCTTTCATTGGCGAAGCGCTGATGAAGGTGGGTTTGCCGGATTCTGACGCGAGTGACGTTGCCGCGCTGATGACGGAAGCCGACTTGCAAGGATCGGACGGACACGGCGTCAGCCGGTTGCCGCAATATGTTCGCCGCATCAAGGCCGGCGGTTTTAATGTCCGGCCGAACATTCATGTGGTGCGCGAGCAAGCCGGTACGGCGCTATTGAACGGCGACAACGGCATGGGCCACCTGGTGATGAAACGCGCCGCCGAAATCGCCATCACGAAAGCGCGCAGCACCGGCATCGCATGGGTCAGCTCGCAATTCAGCAACCACGCGGGCCCCGCGTCGCTCTATGCGCGCATGCCACTGGCGCATGACATGATCGGGCTCTATTTCGCGGTCGGCAATGCCAACCACCTCCCGCCCTGGGGCGGCCTCGACATGCTGCTGTCCACAAATCCGATCGCGGCGGCAATTCCGGCCGGCGACGAGAAACCCATCGTCCTCGATATGGCGACCACGGTTGCCGCCTACGGCAAAGTGAAAACCAAAGCGCTGCGCGGCGAGACCATGCCGGAGGGCTGGATGATCGACCGTCAGGGCAAGCCTTTGACGGACCCCAAACGCGCCGACGAAGGCATGCTGCTGCCGCTCGGCGGCATGGAGGCCGGCTACAAGGGTTACGGTCTTGCCATGATCATTGGCCTGCTCGCGGGCACGCTTGGCGGTGCCGCGATGGGTAAGGATGTCATCGACTTCAATCACGACGACGATAGCGTCACCAATACCGGGCAGGCGATCGCGGCAATCAACATCGCCGCATTTGGCGATGTCGCTGTGTTCAAGGCGAGTGTCGACAGGCTGGTCCGCGATTTTCGCGGCAGCAACCGAATGCCGGGCGTGGACCGGATTTTTGTGCCGGGCGAGCATAGCGAGGCGACACGGCTGGCGCGGGCCCGCGACGGGATTCCAGTCGCGCCGGCATTGATGCGCGGCCTGGACCAGGTCGCCGACGAACTCCAGATTGCAAAGCTTGCATCGCCGGAGTTCTAACCCGTGACCTCCGCCTGACTGCCGCGGCCGAGTGCGAACAAGCCGACCGGGCCTTCGACGTGGAATTCGATCCCCGTCATCCTCGCAAACAGGTCGATATTGATGCTGCCGATGGCGCAGCCGCCAAGCCCCATCTCGGTCGCCATCAGGTAGAATGTCTGGAGCAGGACGCCGACGTCCTTCAAGATCAGCGAATAGGCGATCGAGCTGTACTTCCAGGAAATACGGTCGAAACGCGCGGCGATTGTGATCAGGACCTGGGGCGCGCCGGGCGCGTCCATGGCGAATTCGGCGGCCATCAATTGGGCAGTGAGTTCCTGGTCGCTCACTCCGATCGGCACCAGCGCGTGCCGTTCGGCGTCGTAATGATAAAAGCCGCGCGCAAGTCCTTCGCAGTTGGCGACGGAGAGATAAAGCTCGAGCTCATAGGCGCTGCCGCCGGACGGGTAGGGCCGTACGGTGTAGGCAATCATCGGGCCGTCGCCGTCGAGCCGGCTTTGCCATGTCGACTGCACGCGCGCGGTATTTTCAAGAAATCGCGCAAGCTCGGTCAACGTGATCGGCTGTTTGTCGTCGAAGTCGCGCGTCGAATGACGTTCATGCAGGAGCTTTACGAATGGCGAAAGATCTTGCGAAGGCGCGGACGACTTGTGCAGATCGATTTTCTTGCCGGGCCAGCGCGGCCGTATCGCGGGGGGCGGCGGCATCCTGCCGGCATATGGATAAAGCCCGCCCAGCGGATTGGCTTGCCGTCCCTCGGTGCTGTGGGTGTGAAACAGCAGGTCGTGAAAGTCCCATAGCACGAGGTTGTCGTCGCCCTCGGCGGCGCGCAGGTCGCTGCCGGCGGCCGTCTCGAACCTGAAAAGGATCTGGCAATCCACCAGCAGCGCCAGCAGTTCTTTTCCGGGAAAGCCGTCCTGTCGCCGGAGTTTCTTGATCTGTTGCGGGTTGGACAGTGTGGCCAGCGCCGCCGCGACCCCGGAATCGCAAATCCTGAACAGCGCTCCGGCGCGCGGCGATTCCAGCACCATCTCGTTGCCGCGCCGCCTCAAGTAAGCGAATCGCGACAGCGCGACCGTCTCGGTATCGGCAAGTTCGGGCGTCTGCGGCCAATAATCGGGGACCTGCGGTTCGATGACGACGAGATCATTGCCGTCGCGCCCGTGCCCGAGGCGATACTCCACGAGACCACGCCGGGCCAATCGCCGGACCAACGCATCGATTTCCTTGTCGGCGGTGCGGTCGAGCGGCAGCCCCGTGCGCAACTCCTGCGCGCTCTTCACGGTGGCTGAACTGAATTTCCCCAGGCCGAGCGAATGTCCATCGAAGCAGGCGGCGATATTGCCGTCCGGTTGCGCTTCAAGCGCGATGTGACCGCTCAGTCTTGCCGAGATGGCCGGTGGCGCGATCCGGCGCCCTCTGATTTTTCCGGGAGCGCGCAAAGCCGGCATGCCCCTTAGCTGTGGGGAAGGAACGGAGTGAGTTCGCTTTCCGGTATCGGGCGGTCCCGCAATCCGAGTTTGACCGGAACATCGTAAAGCCGCCCAGGCCCGAAGCGGCGATAGAAATGCCGCAGCCCGGGAACGATCACCCTGACGATGGGGACTTCGATATCGGGCCGGGTCTGGTTGAGGACGAGGAAATCCAGCCCCGCGCGCGTCGCGATATCGACGCAGGCATTGACCTGATCGCGGGTGGTTTCGAGAAGGCCGGCCGCCGGGTCAGGATCGGGCCGGGTCATCGGGCCGCCGCTTGGCGTCAAAAACGGATAGTCCGCAAGGCGCAACGGCGTGACGCCGTCGAGGCTGGGCTTCTCGCCGGTGCCGCCGTCCATCATGCCGATCGACATGAACTGGTTCAGCTCCGTCAGCGTGCGCAGCAGCGCGATGCGCTTGTCGAAATGCGCGCCGGAGCCGAACTCGATGTTTTCCTGTCCGTTCTGCATCCAGTACAGGATCGCGACATAGGTGGGAACGCCGAGGTCGCTGGTGATGTCGAGCACCCACAGCTTGCGTCCTGTTGCGGCCAACTGGCTGTGCAGGTCGCGAACATAGGAGTCGTCGAACTGGCTGAGGTCGACCTCCGTCCGCTGCGACCGGTTGTACCACCAGATCGCGTAGGCATCGCGCTCCACCAGTTCGAGGAAGCCCTGAACGATGGCTTCTTCGATTGTATTGCCGGCCGCACAGCCGTTGGAATCCGCCTGGAACGAGGCCGGGCCGCGGTAGAAAAAATACAACACGCTGGTCGGAAGATATTTGAAACGGTTGTCGCGCAGCGACCACACCGGCGACCACTCGACCCTGGCCGATGGATCGAACGGCAGCGGCGACGGCTGGGAGGCGCCGGCATCGTCTGCCGGCGTCTGGTCGGCCAGGATCTGGGCGTCGCTGAACAGCAGGACGTCGTTGGGAAGGATGGCATCGCCCGGCGCAAAATCGGTGAAACGCCTGGTTACCCTGATCTCGTCGCCCTGGAAAATTCCCGAATAGCGCTCGATCGCCTCCATCAGCGCGCTGGCTTCGGCCTGCTCGGCGGTAGAGCCCTTGCCGAAACTGCGGCCGCTCAACGCCTCCCTGAGTTCATCGACGGTCTGGGCGGGCGCCGAGAAATTGTGGGTCGCGTGGAAGTTGGTGTTCATCGGCAGGTCGGCTTCGATCCGCTCGAGCCGCGTCACCACGCCGGTGAGGGGGCTGACATGCTTCTTGAAGCGCGCCACCGTGGCCCGTGACGACACCGTCCGGTATCCGCCGCTGGTCATCACCAGTCTGGCGCCGGGGCCAAGCTCGATCGGGGCGGGCGCACGGCGCGGGTCGCGCAGCTTCCTGCTGCCGCAGGTCGGACATTGCGGACGCTTCGCCACGTAATGCTTGACGGTGGTCGAACCCAGGAAATCGTGGCTGACGATGTGATCGTTCAATTCGGTGCGGAAACCGGTGGCAATCGCCTTGGCGACTTCCAGGGCGGCGAACTCGATGGCGCCTTGCCCCAATGTATTGCGGGCAAGCGGTGAAACCGAGACCGCGCGCGCCGGTCCGCGTTCGAGAAATCCCTTGACCTCGCGGTTACGGATCATGCGATCGAACAGGCAGGTCCAGCAGGCGCTCTTGCCGGGATCGAACACGGGTCCCACCAGCGGAAACGCACCGGAAGGTTGCACCAATAGCCACGGTGCCTTGTCCTTGACGTGCTGCTGGTTCAATTCCGCCAGCCGCCGTTCGAGATAATCGTTCACCAGCACGACCGTGAGGTCGGCAGAACGCTTGACGACGTGGACGCCGAGATCGCTCAGCGCTGCACCGAGTTCGGCCGCACCTTTCACGTCGATCGATTGAACGGCGACGCGGCAATTGGCGAGATTTTGCTCCGCCACTCCTGGCGGCAGGCCGAGGCTTGCCCAAAAGCCGCTGACCGCTGAGGCCGTCGACACCGGGACGACATAGCGGCGTTCAATGAGGGCCTTGAGCGCCTCTTCGACCTTTGCCGGTGGAAATTTTCGTCCCAGCTCGTCGACGAGCTGTTGCAGGCTCTTGCCGCCTTTTCCGATCGCGGCGGCAAGCGCACAATAAAGCTCGCCATGCAGGAAGAACTTCCGGTCCTCGGAATAAAGGCAGACGACGTCGGGCGGCAGCGCGTAGACGGTGAAATTCGGCGCGAACTGCGCGATGTCCTTGCCGGCGTTGCGCGGTGAACTGGTTTTGCGCTGGCCCTTCATGCGCTCAGCACGCGCACCTTGCTTGCCACCTGGTTTGGCTTTTGCAGGGCGTATTCTCCGACCGCTGGAATTCTTTTGTCCAGTTCGGGTGCTGGCATTTCTCGACAAGGCTGGGGACCTGTTTGGCCATGATGCGCGGGCGCGCCGTCGCGCATAATTGGCCCGCATTTCAGATAAAACAAGGATTGGCCGGGTCGACTTCGTCGAACCCGGCCAAAACGATCCATGTCAGCTTAATTGGAGAGCGACCTGGCTTAGCAGATGCGGCAACCGCCCCACGACAGACAGCAACCGCCGCAGCCTACGCCGCAGCCTGCGCAACCACGGCAGCCACCGCAACCACGGCAACCACGGCAACCTCTGCAACCGCAGCCGCGAGCTTCCTGAACCATGCCGCGAAGCGATCCCGTATTCTCCTTGTCGAACACATAGAACGTCGCCAGGCTGACGTCGGAGAGCTCTTCCATTCCGAGTGTCAACTCGTGAGTTCGGTGTGGCATTAGGTGTCTGCTGTATGTCCGTCACCGGCGCGACCGCTGCGGATGCACCTCCGACCAGTGAAAAAGTCAAACCGGCGGCCCCTAACGCAGGCACCGCTGCTTTAGTCACGCGCTTACCCTTCGACGCTTGCTTCACTCTTGGCATAGTTCGGATCCTCCATACCTGGCAAAAAATATTTTTAGTCCAGCACACGAACTGTAGCGCAACGGCGCGCCACCTGCAAGGTGACGAGTGCACTTAACAGGCTGTGGCCGCATCGATTTTTGGTTCATCTTGATGAATGAATGGTGACGCCGATCCCGCCGCGACCGCCGGTCAAAAAGGCGAGAAATGTATCGAAGTGCGCAATCAAAATTCAACATCCCGGTCTGGAACAAACCGGCATGTCTTATTTGGTTGCGCCCTCACGGCTGGGAGCGGCGCTCCTTGCATTCGCGGCGCCGCGGCTGTTTGGTGGCTCAAACGGGGAAACCGAAATGGTCGAATATTCCGGGCATTTTGTCTGGTACGAACTGATCACAACAGACATGGCGGCCGCCAAGGCCTTTTACAGCAAGGTCGTGGGCTGGGGTGTCGAGGACGCATCGACCGCCGATTTGGCCTACACCCTGTTCACTGCTGGAACGGTTCCGGTCATCGGGCTGATGGAGCTGCCGGAGGAAGCGACGAATAAAGGTGCGACGCCGCGATGGGCCGGGTATGTCGGCGTCGCCGACATCGACGCTGCCGCCGAACGGATCAGGCATCTTGGCGGAACGGTGTTCGTACCGCCGACCGACACCAATATCGGCCGCATTTCGGTGGTCGCCGATCCGCAAACGGCAGCGTTTGCGCTGGTTGAGGGCCTGAAACCGGTCCTGCGGCGGCCTGTCGCGATGAGCGAACCGGGGCATGTAGGCTGGCATGAGTTGCTGGCCGCCGACTGGAAGACCGCATTTGCCTTCTATGGCGAGCTATTCGGCTGGCAGAAAGCGGTCGCCGGAATCAGCCGCGCGGACACCTATCAGTTGTTCTCCGCGGGTGAACAGACCATCGGTGGCATAGTCACCAAACGTCCGTTGCAGCCAGTCCCGGCGTGGCTTTATTATTTCAACGTCGGCGACATCGAGGCGGCGGCGGAACGGGTGAAGGCCGGCGGCGGCAGGATCTTCGAGGGCCCGTTCGACTTGCAGGATGGCAGTGCGGTCATGCGGTGCACCGACCCGCAGGGCGCCACTTTCGCGCTGCAGGGCAAGCGAAACCAGGACAGCGTCGGCTGGTCGACCGAGTGGGGCGAATTTTCGTCAAGAGGCAAACTGGTCAACAAGCCCTCCGGCGGGGCGTGAGTTCGCGCCGCCGGGATCAGGCCGGCTTGGGCGCCGCTACCGCCGCTTTCGGCGGTGGCTTGTCCTGCCGTTTCGACCACGAGATGTAATAGGCGACGATGGTCATGATCGATATGCCGGTCACGCTGACGAAAACTTGCGCGAACAACGAGCCTGAACTCATCATCAGTTCGAAATGGCCGACAAAGGACAGGAATACGCCGACGCAGAACACCGCGAGCGATTGCTGACCGCAGACGATCAGGGGATCGAACATCTTCCATTCCAGGCCCGACCAGTCCTTGGGCACGAACCGAATGACGAGAATCACGATCACCACGAAATGCAGGAAACGATAGGGCGCGAGATTGGTCTTGTCGTTGGGATTGAAGGTCGAATAGAGCCAGTGCGGGAACAGCGCGCCAAAATCCGGAAATTTTCCGGCCATGGTCATGACCAGGCCGAGAACGAGATAGGCGATGCAAAAATACAACGTGATGGGCGCATCGATAATCGAGCGTGATTTCGCCGCACCTCCGAGCGCGCACCAGGAGCCGAACACGAACAGCACCTGCCAGCAGTACGGGTTGAAATACCAGGTCCCGGCCGGGTAGGCGGTAAAGTTCCAGCCGAACTGCCGGGCCGCGAGCCACAGCGCAATCGAGGCCAGCATTGTCAGCCCGGGCCGGCGCAGCATCATCCACAGCACCGGCGGAAAAAGTCCCATCAGCACGATGTATAGCGGCAGCACGTCCAGGTTGACCGGCTTGAATTTCAGCAGCAATCCCTGGCGCAGCGTTTCGACGGCGCTGTCGACCAGGCCCGCGACGTTGAATTCGTTGATGATCTCAGGATCGCTGTAGCGTTGCGCGACGTAGCCGATGGAAACGATGTAGATCACGAACAGAATGATATGCGCGACGTAAAGCTGCCAGACGCGCTTGGTCAGCCGCGTCGCGCCGACGATGAAGCCGCGGTCGATCATCATCCGGGCATAGACGAATGAGGCGGTGTAACCTGAGATAAAAACGAACAGGTCGGCGGCGTCGCTGAAACCGTAATTTCGGGTGGTGATCCAGTTCACCACGTTGTCGGGAATGTGATCCAGAAAAATCGCCCAGTTGGCGACCCCGCGGAACAGGTCGAGCCGGAGGTCGCGTCCCTTGGGCGGCAGGATTGCGTTGATTTTCATGAGTGCCGTTTCGAACTGATTCTACCGAGAAAACCGGGCGGCGGCGGCAAGAGGAGAGCGTCGGCCGCACGGCCGGCCCAGATTGTCACAGCGCAGCATAATGACTATACCGGTCGGGAAAATAGTACGTCCAGAGCGGGGAATCACCGATCAAATTCCTGAAAGGTGTCTCTATACTATCCCGGTCGTTTCCACCACGCGCTTCCACGCCGCAGACATCACGAGGCTCAGCCATCCATGACCGCACGCATCTTCAAGCCGGCCAAAACCGCGATGCAATCGGGGACCGCGAAAACCAGGGAATGGCAGCTCGATTATGAGCCGGAGCAGCCGCAGGAGATCGAGCCGTTGATGGGCTGGACCTCTTCCGGCGACATGAAGCAGCAGCTCAGCCTTTGCTTCGACACCAAGGAAGACGCGGTGGCCTATTGCGAGCGCGAAGGCATTCCCTATCAGGTGTTCGAGCCGAAGGAGCCGGCCCGCCGGCAAGCCGCCTATGCCGACAATTTCGCATTCCGGCGCGGCGAACCCTGGACCCACTGAGGGTCGAAATCGCCACGGACTGATCCCGGCGTCATGCATCGCCTGAAAGCGAAAGTTCTGGGTTGCCTAAGGCTGTGGCGCGGTGACACCATGACGCGAGCTGCCCGCGCAGATTGCGGCGCACAATAACTGCCAAAGGTCATGCCGCTTCATTCCACCATCGATCCCAAGTCCCCCGATTTTGCGCGTAACGCCGAGGCGATGCGGGCGCTGGTCGCAGAACTGCGGCAAAAACTCGATGCCGTGGCCGGTGGCGGCGGCGAAGCCTCCCGCGCGCGGCACACCTCGCGCGGCAAGATGCTGGCGCGCCAGCGCGTCGATCTCCTGATCGATCCGGGAACGGCATTCCTCGAGATGTCGCCATTGGCGGCCCACGGCCTCTATGGCGGCGACGTGCATTCGGCCAGCGTCATCACCGGCGTCGGGCGGATATCGGGACGCGAATGCGTGATCGTGGCCAACGACGCCACCATCAAGGGCGGCACTTATTATCCGATGACGGTGAAGAAGCATCTTCGCGCCCAGGACGTCGCCCGCCAGAACAATCTGCCTTGCGTCTACATGGTGGATTCGGGCGGCGCGTTTCTGCCGCAGCAGGACGAGATTTTCCCCGACGAGCGGCATTTCGGCCGCATCTTCTACAATCAGGCGCAGATGTCCGCGGCCGGCATTCCGCAGATTGCGATCGTGATGGGCTCCTGCACCGCCGGCGGGGCCTATGTGCCGGCGATGTCGGACGAGAGCATCATCGTGCGCAATCAGGGCACGATTTTTCTCGGCGGTCCGCCGCTGGTGAAGGCGGCCACGGGCGAAGTCGTCACCGCCGAAGAACTCGGCGGCGCCGACGTGCATTCGCGGCAATCCGGCGTCACCGATCACTATGCGCAGAACGACGGCCACGCGATCGGGATCGCACGGCGCATCGTTGCCACGCTGAAACCGCCGCAGCGCGCTGCCTTGAACATGCGCAATCCGCGCGAGCCGCTGTTTGCGCCCGAGGAAATCTACGGCGTGGTCTCCGCCGACGGCCGCAAGCCGTTCGACGTCCATGACATCATCGCGCGGCTGGTCGATGGCTCCGAGTTCGATGAGTTCAAGAAGCTGTACGGCCAGACCCTGATTTGCGGCTTCGCCCATATCTGGGGCTATCCGGTCGGGATCATCGCCAATAACGGCATCCTGTTCAGCGAGAGCTCGCTGAAGGGCGCGCATTTCATCGAGCTGTGCTGCCAGCGCGACATTCCCCTGGTGTTCCTGCAGAACATCACCGGCTTCATGGTCGGCAAGAAATACGAGGCCGGCGGCATCGCCCGCGATGGCGCCAAGCTGGTGACGGCGGTGGCGACCGCGGGCGTGCCGAAATTCACCGTCGTGATCGGCGGCTCCTATGGCGCCGGCAATTACGGCATGTGCGGGCGCGCCTACAGCCCGCGCTTCCTGTGGATGTGGCCGAATGCCCGGATTTCGGTGATGGGCGGCGAGCAGGCCGCCATGGTGCTGAGCCAGTTGCGGCGCGACAATATCGAGGCCAAGGGCGGCACCTGGTCCGTGGAAGAAGAGAACGAATTTCGTGCGCCGACGCGGGCGCAGTTCGAGGCTCAGGGCAATCCCTATTATGCGACCGCGCGGCTGTGGGACGATGGCGTGATCGATCCCGCCGACACGCGGCTGGTGCTCGGCCTCGGTCTTTCGGCCGCGGCCAATGCGCCGATCGAACCGACCCGTTTTGGCCTGTTCAGGATGTGATGATGAAATCGTCTGCGCTGTACCGGCGATTTCGTAGCCTCCTGATCGCCAATCGCGGCGAGATCGCTTGCCGCGTAATCCGTACCGCTGGCGCAATGGGCCTGCGCACGGTCGCGGTCTATTCCGAGGCCGACCGCGATGCCATGCATGTCGCGATGGCCGATGAGGCCGTCTTGCTCGGGCCCGCGCGGGCGCGCGACAGTTATCTCAACATCGAGCGCGTGATCGAGGCGGCGCGCAAGAGCGGCGCCGAAGCCGTCCATCCCGGCTACGGATTTCTGTCGGAGAATGCCGAATTCGCGGAAGCCTGTGCGGCTGCGGGATTGGTCTTCGTCGGTCCCACCGCCGACATGATGAAGGCGATGGGCTCGAAGTCCGGCTCCAAGATGCTGATGGAAAAAGCCGGTGTGCCGCTGGTGCCGGGCTATCACGGCGAAGCCCAGGACGAGGCGACGCTGGCGAAAGCCGCCGACAAGATCGGCTTTCCGGTTCTGGTCAAGGCGTCTGCCGGCGGCGGCGGCCGCGGCATGCGGATCGTGCGTTCGGCTGCCGAGCTTGCCGCCGCTGTGGTCAGCGCCAAGCGCGAGGCCAAGGCCGCCTTCGGTGACGACCGCATGCTGATCGAGAAATTCGTCCAGAACCCGCGCCACATCGAGGTGCAGGTCATCGGCGATAGCCACGGCAACCTGCTGTCGCTGTTCGAGCGCGAATGCACCTTGCAGCGGCGGCATCAGAAGGTGGTCGAGGAAGCGCCGTCGCCGACGCTCAATGCCACGCAACGCGATACGGTCTGCGCCGCCGCGCGCAAGGCGGCTTCGGCGGTCAGCTATGTCGGCGCCGGTACCATCGAATTTGTCTCCGACGGCAGGGACGTCTTCTTCATCGAAATGAACACGCGGCTACAGGTCGAGCATCCCGTGACCGAGCTGATCACGGGCATTGATCTGGTGGAATGGCAATTGCGGGTGGCGTTCGGCGAAAAGCTGCCGCTGGCACAGGATGAAATCAGGTTGAACGGCCATGCCATCGAGGCACGGGTCTATGCGGAAAACCCGCGCAAGAATTTCATGCCGTCGGCCGGCCGCATCAAAACCTGGCGCACCCCGGAACCATCCAGCGGATTGCGGATCGATGCCGGCTATCGCGAGGGCGATACCGTGTCGCCGAATTACGACGCCATGCTGGCCAAGGTGATCGCGTGGGCGCCGACCCGGGATGCCGCGATCGAGCGCCTCAATCGCGGGCTGGAAGACACCGACGTTCGCGGCATCGTCACCAATATTCCGTTCTTGTCCGCGCTGGTGACGCATCCCGACGTGCGCGCCAACAGGATCGACACCGGATTCATCGAACGTGAATTGAAAAACCTGACGCCGCCGCCGGCCGTGCCCGGCGATCTCGAGCTTTGCGCTGCGGTCGACGGCGATCCTCGTCCAGGAATTCCCGGCCGCATCGGCGAGGCGCATTCGCCGTGGCGTGACGGCGGGCTGGATGCCGGTGGGCCGCCGGCAGCGGGTGTTCACGTTCCGCCAGGGCCAGGAGGCCGAGCACGAAAGGTCAGCCTGCACTACGGCAACGGTCCCGCGAAATGGTCGATCGGCGAGCGCGAATTCACCTTTACATCTTCACCACGGCCGATGGCGGCTTCGATCTCGATGCTCGACGGCGCCGAAATCGCATGTTGTCGCGGTAGTCGAAGGCCATGAACTCTATGTGCGAACGCGCAACGGCCGCTTCGACCTGCACTGGGTCGATCCGTTCGGGGGCGACGATGAAGAGCAGGTCGGCGAAGACAAGATCGTGGCGCCGTTGCCGGGCACCGTGGTGGCGCTGCTGGCCGAAGTCGGCGCCACGCTGGAAAAAGGCGCGCCGATCCTGACGCTTGAAGTGATGAAGATGGAACAGACCCTTCGGGCGCCGTTTGCGGGCACACTGAAAGCGATCAAATGCAAGGTCGGCGATATCGTGCAAGAGGGCGTCGAACTTGCCGAAGTCGAACCCACAGCCACCTGATATCGGCATGAGCGAATCCGTAACCATCGTCGAAGTTGGTCCGCGCGACGGCCTGCAAAACGAAAAGAAGCCGGTGAGCGTGGAGGCCCGCATCGCCTTTATCGAGGCGCTCATTGGTGCCGGCTTGCACACTGTCGAGGTCGGGGCCTTTGTATCGCCGAAGGCAATCCCGCAGATGGTGAATTCGGACCAGGTGCTGCGCGGCGTCAGTCATCACGCCGACAGCGAATTCCATGTGCTGGTGCCGAACGAAAAGGGTTACGACGCCGCGCGCGCAGCCGGCGCCAGGGTGATCGCGGTATTTGCCTCGGCTTCGGAAGGCTTTTCGCGCGCCAATATCAATTGCTCGGTCGCCGAATCCATTGAGCGTTTCAGGCCGGTCGTGATCAGAGCCAAGGCCGACGGCATCAAGGTGCGCGGTTATATCTCCTGCGTGCTCGGCTGCCCTTTCGACGGCGAAGTGAAGCCGCAGGCGGTGGTCGACGTCGCCAGGACCTTGTGGGAGCTTGGCTGCTACGAGATATCGCTCGGCGACACCATCGGCGTCGGCACGCCGCTGAAGGCACGGCGGCTGCTGCGCGCGGTGGCCGGCAGCGTGCCGATGGCCAACCTCGCGATGCATTTTCACGATACCTACGGCCAGGCGCTGGCCAATCTCTATGCCGGAATGGAGGAGGGTGCCCGCGTGATCAATTCGGCGGCCGGCGGTCTCGGCGGTTGTCCCTACGCGCCCGGCGCCACCGGCAATGTCGCGACCGAGGACGTGGTCTACATGCTCGAGGGCATGGGCATCGCAACCGGCATCGATATGCCGAAGCTGGTGACCGCGACCAACGATATCAGCCGGTTGATCGGCAGAACGCCGGTGAGCCGGGTGGCAACGGCGATCAATGCGAAGAGGCAAATGGCGAATGGCGAGTAGCGAGTGGTATCTTTCTATTCGCTACTCGCCATTCGCCGGCTTCTTCATCGTCCCCCGTCCGATCCCATCACCCAATTGGGCAGCGTCGTCGAAATCTCCGGCACGAAGCACAACAAAACCACGGCCATCATCATCAACAGCACAAACGGGAGCGTGCCCCAGATCACTTCGCTCAAGGGGATATCGGGCGCGACGTTGCGAATGACGAAGATATTCAGGCCCACCGGCGGGTGAATCAGCCCCATTTCCATCACGATGGTCATGACGACGCCGAACCAGATGATGTCGAAGTTGGCGGCGCGCAGCGGCGGCAGGATGATCGGCGCGGTCATCAGGATGATCGAGACCGGCGGCAGGAAGAAACCGAGCATGACCACCATGACCAGGATCGCCGCCAGCAATTCCCATCGCGGCAAGTGCATGGCGACAATCGATTCCGCAACCGATTGCGAGATGTGCAGGTAGCTCATGACGTAGGAATACAACAGCGACATGCCGATGATCATCATCAGCATGGTGGATTCGCGGATGGTCGATTTCAGGATCGGCGCCAGATCGGCCGGCCGCCACACGCTGTAGATCAGGGCGATCAGGATCAGCGCCAGCAATCCGCCGAGCCCCGCGGTTTCCGAGGGCGTGGCAAAGCCGCCATAGAGCGCGATCATCACGCCCGTCAGCAACAGCAGGAACGGCAGCACCCGCGGCAGCACGTTGAAGCGCTCCGCCATGGTGAAATCGTCGCGCTTGAGGATGGCCGAGGTCGTACCGGTCCGGGCATAGGCCGCACTGGCGGCGGCATATTCTTTGCGGAAATGAATCACGGCATAGGCACCAAACAAGGATACCAGCAGCAGTCCGGGTCCGATCCCGGCCAGGAACAGCCGTGCCAGCGATTTTTCCGCCGCCACCGCGAACAGGATCATCGTGATCGACGGCGGCAGGAGAATGCCGAGGGTGCCGCCGGCGGCGATAATGCCGGCGGCGAATCCGCCGGAATATCCCCGCTTGCGCATTTCGGGGATGCCGGCCGAGCCGATCGCCGAACAGGTGGCGGGCGACGATCCCGCCATCGCCGCGAACAGCGCGCAGGCAAACACGTTGGCGACGCCGAGACCGCCGGGCACGCGATGCAGCCACGCATGCAGCGCCGTATACAGATCCTGGCCGGCGCGGGAGCGGCCGATGGCGGCACCCTTGAGAATGAAAAGCGGGATCGCCAGCAGCGTGATCGAGGCCATTTCCTCGTAGACGTTCTGCGTCACGGTATCGAGCGAAGCCGCGGGCATATAGATGCCCATGAACACCACGGCGACCGCGCCGAGCGCAAACGCGATCGGTATGCCTGAAAACATCGCAACGAGGGTCGCCAGGCCGTAGCTGATGCCGATTCCCAGCACGGTCATCGGCGCGCAGGTCCGGTGAAGGGGGCCACGATCTGCAGCAGGATCTGCACGCACAGCAGCGTCATGCCCGCGGCCATCAGGCTGTATGGAATCGTCAACGGCGGCGACCACATCGAGTTCGATACCTGGCCGTCGACCCAGGCTTCATGCGTGAGAGTCCAGGATTTCCAGGCAAAGAACGCGCAGAACGCGAAGCTGACGACATCGACCAGCCACAGCCTGATGCGGTTGACCATCGGAGACAGCAATCCCACGAAGGCCTCGATGCCGATATGGCCGCGTTGTCCCTGCACATAGGCCGACGTCATGAAGGTGGCGCCGACCAGCAGAAATACCGCGGCTTCGTCCTGCCAGTAGTTCGGGCTGTGAAACAGAGCGCGGCCGAGCACGCTGTAGCTGAGAATGGCGCAAGCCGCGATCAGCGCGGCCGCCGCGAGCACCACGATGATGTTGTTGCAAAAGGCGAGCGCACGTTCCAACGCCGCCACCAGCGTATTGCCGGTGGCGGCGTTGGAATGATCGGCGTGATCCGGAAGCGGACCATGCATCATGCGGAGACTTCGGCCGCGAGCTTCAACAGGTTGGCGGCGATCGGCGTTTTCGCGCCGTAGTCCTTCCAGGCGGTATCGCGCGCGATGTCGCGCCATTTGCCGACGGTGGCGGCATCGAGCGCGCTGACCTTGGCGCCGGCCTTTTGATAGACCTTGGAGACCTCGACGTCGTCATCCTGGGCGCCCTTCTTGGCGTAGGCTTCCATCTCCGCGCCGACGGCGACGATGATGTCCTGCTGCTTTTTGGGCAGACCGTCGAAAATCGACTTCGACATCAAAAGCGGCTCGAACATGAACCAGTATGAAGCAGCAGCACCCGACGTCAGGGACTTTGCGACCTCTTCGAGCCGGAACGAAATCAGGCTGGTGGAAGAGGTGATGCCGGCGTCGCAGGCGCCGGTCTGCATCGCCGCGTAGAGTTCGTTCGACGGTACCGACAGCACGGCGGCGCCCGCCGTCTGCAGCACCATGTCCATTTCACGCGAGCCGCCGCGAACCTTGAGGCCCTTGGCATCTTCGGGGGCCACGATCGCCTTCGAGCGGCTGGCAACGCCGCCGGCCTGCCAGATCCAGGTCAGGATGATGATGCCCTTGTCGGCGAGAAAATCGGTCAGCGACTTGCCGACCGGCTGGCTCTTCCAGCGCAGGCCCTGGTCGTAGGTCGAAACCAGGCCGGGCATCAGCCCAATATTGGTTTCCGGCAATTCGCCGCCGGCGTAGGACAAAGGATACAGGCTGATGTCGAGCGCGCCTTTGCGCATCGCGGAAAATTGCGCGTTGGTCTTGATCAGCGAGGAGTTCGGGTAGATTTCGGCGGCAAGTTCGCCGCCGCTGCGCTTGGCGATTTCAGCGGCGAATACCCGTACCAGCCGGTCGCGGAAATCGCCTTTGTCGATCGTGCCGCCGGGAAACTGGTGCGATATTTTTAAGGTCGTGGCGGCGTGGGCCGTTCCGGTCCCGAAGCGCAGGATGGCGGGTGCGGCGAGCGTGGATACCAGGACATGACGGCGTGTGAGCATGGATATCTCCCCCTTGGAGGTATTTTTGATTGGAAGGTTCGGACCGGCGTGGCGCACATATTAGCCGGTCTTCAATACAATGTTCTCTAGTCTGATAGTTCGAGGCGGATTGGTCTGAGCGCCGATATTGCTGCAACGCACCCTTGCTGCAAGATTCGGCGAAACAAAGACCGATTTCATGTTTTCTTGAACCCCGGAAGGCCTCCTCAAAAGCCACGCGTCGCGAAAAATTTCCGCCGGCGCGTAACAAACGCGGGCGCGGGACCGTTTTGAAGGTAGCGGCGTCAGTCGCTTTTCAAAAACCGGCTTCAAAGGGATGACCATCACATGACCATCAGCACCCGCATAATTCTCGGCGTTTCGGCCGCCGTTCTTTCGCTCAGCCTGGCGCTCGCTCCCGCCGCCTTTGCCCAGGACAAGATGGGCAAGGACGACGGCATGAAGAAAGAGGGCATGATGAAAAAAGACGACGGCATGAAGAAAGACGGCATGATGAAGAAGGACGACGGCATGAAAAAGGACGGCATGATGAAGAAGGACGACACCAAGAACTAGGCGCCGTCACCCCGTCTTGCCGCGGGCTCGCCTCGATCTGAGGCGGGCCTGTGGCATTTTCGGGGTCGCCGGACCCCTGCGGTTATTTTCGCTTCTTCTTGCGGGCCGCATAGCGTGCGTCGCGCGCGGCCTTGCGTTCGGCCTCGAGCGCCGCTTCGCGGGCGGCGGCCTCTTCCTTTTCGCGCGCGAGTTGGGCTGCGGCCTGCGCGGCCGCCTCGGCCTCGCGGGCTTTCTTTTCGGCCTTGGCGGCCTCGCGAGCCAGTTTGGCCTTGGCACGATCCGCGGCCTGCGCCTCGCGCTCGGCCTGGCGCTGCTTGACGGCGGGATCGTCGGGGCCCGGCTTGGCGCGAAATTTATTCAAAATGTTTTGCCTGGCTTCCTGCGCGGCCTTCTGGCGGTCGGCGAAGCTCGGTTCCTTGAATCCACTCATTGAATGGGCCTTGTCGCTTTCATGGTTTGTTGATGTCGGTTTTACGGATCGCGTGCAACGATAAAGGCTGCGTAATCGGGAGCGGTGTACAGCCGCCTGCGCCGGGAAGCCATCAATTATCCGCCGAACCGGGCCATGTCGCGCGAAAACTGCAGCCCGGGGTCATGGCAATTCCGGCCAGTCAGGGCTGATTCTCAGCCTCCTGCCGTATTTTTATGACGGGCTTTGCGACCAGTTGCATGTCGAGCGCGATCAGCAACTTCATGACGGTATCGAATGCCGGACTGGCGTCACTGGTAAACGTCCGGATCAGCTGATCGCGACGCATCCTGGCCTTGCGAGAAAACCGCGTCATGCCCTGGGCACGGACCATGTTGCCGATCGCGCGCGTGATGAGGAACGGATCTTCTGTCGACAAGGCGACATTGAGATAGTCCGCGATCGCTTTGGGATCGTCGCGGTATTTGGCGGTATCGAAACCGTGTGCCCCCGGCATTCGTCCTTTTCGCTTTCAGTTATGGTTCTCTACAAGACCGGACTCGTTACATTGTTAATCGTCCGTCTAAATGCACGGTCGATTCTCGCCGAAATGCGGCTACTCCGCAGCCGACCCAAGGCTTTCCCCAGTCCGGAAATTGGCATTCCACTTCTCGAGGCTTCGGATGAACGAGCGCGACCTGTAAGGTTTCTGCCTGGGATGGCGGACCCGGCGCCTCACTCGTTGGCGCGTGCCCGAAAGCAGACGTCTTGTGCGTGGCGATTGCGTCAGGGCGTGTAAACCGTGAGGCTTTTTTCAGGCGGCCTCTGGTCGCCGTTCCAGACCTGGAATGGCCAGATACCCATGGGCAGACCGTGGTCCAGCCTCAGGAACGACTCGGCTGTCGGGGCGCCTGCCGCTCCCGGCGGTCCCATTCGGTTTCAGGCAGCTTCATGATGAATCCGGCGGCACGCCTTGACGAATGAACCAACAGTGCTCTTGATGGCGGAATAATTTTTTAGCGACAATTCAGATTGTTGAGCGATGGCCTTGCCTGCTGACGCAGCCTGCGACCCGGTCGAGAGCCGCAGCGAGCGCAATTTCATAAAGACCGCGATGATTATCTGGATCGTGTTCTTTGCGGTCCTTACCGTTCTCGCGCTTGCGATTCCACATCGCTCCCTGATTCCGCTTTACTCGCAAGCTTCGCTGGATTTTTGGCAGGGCGTGCAGCCCAAGCAAGATTACAAGACGGGATTTTACTACCTGCCCGCAAGCCAGATCCTCTTCACGCCGTTCGCGGTCATAGGCGTTCGGGCCGCAGCGGTGCTCTGGATGCTGCTTTCGTTCGCGCTTTTAAGTTGGAGCATACGGGAGTGGGCGCGCTTGCTGGTGCCGCAGCGCGCATTGCTCGCGACGAGCGCCAGCCTCCTGCTTATCATCCCGGGCGGTGCCGCTGCGTTGCGGATCGGCCAGTTCGATGCGCCAATGTGGGCGTTGATCGCGCTCGCCGCAGCGGGGGCGGCGCGCGGACAAAAATGGGCACCGGCGCTCGCTCTGACGACCGCATTGGCTCTGAAGCCGCCTGCGATCGTGGCGGTGCTGTTGATGGGCGCAGTCTGGCCGGAGATCGGGCTACGCATGATGCCGCTGGTGTTTGCGACGCTGGCACTTCCGTTTGCTTGCGCCGATTCGGGGTATGTCTGGAATCTGTATGACGGGCTGCTGGACCGCATCGACGGCGCGGTGCAGGTTTCCGGACAGTGGAATGATATCGCCGGTGGACTGAAGCGTCTTGGCTTTGAGGTGCCGTTCGCCGTGATGCTGGCGATTCGCTCAATCATGGCGGTCGTGGCACTGGGTGCAGGTCTGGCCGCACGAAGGCGGCTGCCATCGTTCGCCGCCGCCTTTTCGGTGTTCGCGATTGCTGCGATCTATCTGCTGCTGTTCAACCCGCGGACCGAAGGTGGCGGCTATATCGGACTGGCGATTGTCGCCGGGCTGCTGGCGGCGCGGGCGTGGCTCGTTGAGGACAATCGATATGTCGCTGCGGCGCTGGCAGGATGCTGCCTGATCCTCGGCATTCCAGGCCTGACGCCTTTCACCGGGCGACTTCTCGGAAACTGGATGCGACCGCTACTCGCCAGCTTGGTGCTCGCGTTCGTCGTGGTGCCGAAGGCACTTCAGTCCCGCCTTTGGGATGGGGCGGCGGCCGACCTTGATAGACAAAAAACTGCATCGGCGTGACAGCGTTGACGGGAATCGACGAGATCAATGTCTCGCCGAAATGGCTTTGATAAAAAGTCTGAGGGTTTCTTCATTTCCGAAACGGTACATGGATTTAGCGTGAACAAAAAGACGCATCTCTTTGAAATCACTGGCGATCCCAGCAGGATTCGAACCTGCAACCCACGGAGTAGAAATCCGTTACTCTATCCAGTTGAGCTATGGGACCGTCGGAACATCCATAACATTGCCAATATGAAAAATCCGCTGCCCGGCCAAGACTGTTCCCAACGATTTTGCCCGGCGGGACGACCAACCCCTGGTTATCGAAGGGCGTTCCGGCATGTTCCGGGGCTTTTTGTGCCGATACCGACAGTACCGCTGAGCCGGCTTTGTTCGTACAATGACTGACGGCGCCGGCTTTTTCGGGCAGGCGTCTCGCAACTGGGTCTGAACCATGAAATCCCGGCCAAGCAGCCTGATGATCGGATCGCTGACCCTGGGGTTGATCGCCGGGGCGTTCGGCGCCTTTCTCGGTCTCAAGAGGTTCGCTGTCATCCGGCAGGAAGTCCCGCTGCGGGTTATTTTCGAAGGCTCCGCCTCCGGCCTTCACAAGGGCGGCAGCGTGAACTTCGGCGGTATCAGGGTCGGAGAGGTCGTCTCCCTCAGGCTCGACAAGACCCGCCGGGTCGTCGCGCTGACCAGGATCGATAAAAACGCCCCGATCCGGAAAGATACGCTGGCGGGACTTGAATTTCAGGGGCTCACCGGCGTGGCGGCGATATCGCTCACCGGCGGGTCGATCGAGGCGGAGCCGGTTCCGTTGGACAAGGACGGCATTCCGGTTCTTCTGGCCGATCCGGACGCGCTCTTGGATACCCAGGCGAAGATACGGGTGGCGCTGCGCAACGTCGACAAGGTCATTGCCGATAACCAGGACGCGCTGAAAGATACGCTATTGAGTTTTGAGACGTTCACCGCGTCGCTTGCGAACAGCACCGAACGGATCGATAGCGTGGTGCGCAGCGCCGACGACGGCGTTGCTGCGGTCGACAGCGCCCTGACCAAGACGCAGGACTTTTTGAACAGTCTGTCGAGCAACAAGAGCGGCGAGCTGCTTCCGACCGTGATGTCGTACCGTGAGTTGATTGAAAGTTTCAACAAGCGCTCGGGCGCACTGATGTCCGAAGGCCGCAAGATGCTCGGCGATGTCAGCCAGTCCATCAACAAAGGCCGCCGCTAGTTACGAGGCCGCCGCCGGCGGTATGCCCCAGCGCTCCGGGGATTTGATGATCACCGCAAAATAGACGATCAAGACCAGGGTGGCGTAGATGATGTCGCTATGCATGCCCATGAATTCCGAGAAGGCGCGCGGCACGATTTCGCGCGGGATGCCCGAAAGCGAGAAACTGAGCACGAGGCAGGCTATGCCGATCCACGCGGTTTTCCGGTCCCGGATGATGGCGGCGACGATAAGATAATAGGGCAGCAGAAGTCCGACGAAGTGGCTGCGGCCGGTCATCGGTGAAAGCATCAGCATCGATATGATCAGCAGCGCGCCCTCGATCGGGATCATCTGCGCGCGCGCCGACATCAAAAACAGCACGCCGATCACGGAGATGAAGGCGAACTGAACCAGCCGGAGCCAAAACGTAAAGTCGGCCTGATAAGCGGTATTATCGAGCGCAAGCGCAACCGCACCGCGCAGCGATAGATTGTAAGGATTGGCTCCGGCCCAGAACGCTTTTTTGGACGCGGCGGCGTCCTCCATCAGGCCGGGTGCGGCGACTTCGTGCACCCACGTCATGAAGTAGCCGTGCGTGCCGCCGTGGGGATGCAGGAACAGGTCGGGAAGAAACGATATCGCAACCAGTACGATGACGAAGATTGCGGCCGCCGCGAATTGGCGCTTGAATACGAGGTATGGCAAAAAGATCAGCGGCGCGACTTTCAGGGCCGCGGCCACCGCGAGTGCCGCGCCCGCCGCAAGGTTGCGCCGCTCGGTGAGCGCGAGAATGCCAAACAGCGTCCAGGGCAGCACGAAAAAGTCGTAGGCCTGGTCTTCGTAAACGGCCAGAATGAATTTCAGGCTGATCAGAACTCCAAAAAACCGAATCCATTCCAGGTCGCGATCCAGCCACGGGCCCGGAAACATCCGTTTGGTCAGCTGTTCGCAAAGCTGGCAGCACCACACCATGCAAGCCAGCGTGATTCCGTACCAGATCAACGTCCCGAGCCACAGCGGCAGCGCGACGAACGGGGTCATCAGGAAAGCGAAGGCGGGCGGATAGGTGAAGCCGATCTCGCATGCCTGCAGAACCTGCTGGTGCCACATGCATTCTGCGGCGTGGCGATAGAGCGACAGTCCCGCCAGGTTTTTCTGGAAACGAAACCAATAGGCGGCCGCGGCCAGCGCAAAGCCGAACCAAAGCCAGCGGTCGCGGTGGGGATGGGCCGATGCCCTGGCAAATACGGCATTCAGGCTCATGAACAATCTTCCCGATGTCCGATTTTTCGCGCGCCTCTCGTCGGCGCTGAGACCCGGCGCGATCAGGACTTGCCGCCCGAACCGCTCTTGCGCTGCGCCGGCGCCTGCGGCACCGCGAAGATTCCGAATTCTTCCGTCAACACGGTCGCCAGCCACGACCGGTACTCGTCATGGCTGCGATGATTTTCCGCGATGATGCCAAGCCCGGGCTCCTCGGCCTTGCGCAGCTTGCGAAGCACCATGGGGGCGGCGACGGGAATGTAGACCGAGCCCTTGGGGTTGCTGAGCGTTGAGATGATGCCCCGCATCATGCCGTCGGAATCCGGCAGCGACAGCAGGATGGTCCGCACATTGCCTGCGCTCGCGCTGACCAGGTTCATGTAAGACGTTCCGAACGGAATATGGACCGTGCCGTGCTGCTGGTACTTTCCGTCGAAGCGCGACTTTTCCTCGAACACCAGGCATTTCTGTTCGTCGCTCCAGGATATCGCGACCAGGTAGGCGTTGAAGTTGGCGGGGTTGGCGAACATCGGACGAACGCAGAGATAGTCGCCCTGCAGATACTGGACGGCGTCGAAGACATATCCGCCGACGGATCTGTCGGCGGTTTCTTCACGGCCTGGCGGACGGCGCGCGAAAACTGGTCTTGAGAATGCCCTCGACCTTGTTGAGCGTTCGTTCGGTGAAATCGCCCTGAAACAGCTTCTCGATCGACGACTTCGACAGATGCTCCCGGATGAGGTCCTTGCGCGCGAGGCCGTTGGCGTCGAGATAGCGCTGGATGGCGCTGGCGATGGCTTTCTTGTCCGGCTTCGAGCCGAGCGCCGTCTCGTGCTTCATGCTGTGCAATCCCAAAATTCAGCAAAATCTAGCACGAACTTTCAGAATTTAGCTACGCCGCAGACATCGCGCTCCCGTTTTTGCGAATTCAGCTCGCGTTCATCCGAACAATGGCGGGGAGCGACATTCTCTGAGGTCGCCGAGCGCAACGTGGTTAATCTAGATTGCGGTTGGGGACGACGAGATGCCGTGCAACGCGAGAGATCAGGTAGCCACCCCATGTTCGATCGAAGCCAACAGGCCAAGCCGGCGGCCGGCGATCCCGGCAGCACTCGAACCCGCAGCCCGGGGATGAGAAATCCGCCGCGGAATCCAGCTGAACGCCGCGGTATCGATGAACCCTTTTGGGCGATCGGTCGACGAAACCAGGCGGTGGACCGTTGCGTCACGGTCGCACTCAACGCAAAGCTACGCCGCGCCCGGTTAGCGGCCTGGCAAGGGTTAGCCTTGGCCATGTCGCTGCGACTTTTTCGCCGGTCTCGCCGCCATCAGTCTGTCACCTTTTCGCGTCCTTCTGTTCGACATGCGGCGTACGTCCGCTCAGGGAGCTCCATCATGATCGGTTTGGTTCGCGCCGCAGCACTGTGCGCCACGCTGGCGTTTGGCCTGGTCGCGGCGCAGGCGGCGGATAAGGCCTTCAAACGCGACGATCTGGCGGATTCGGCGATCAAGCTGGAAGCCCAGATCAAGAGCGAGGCCGGACCGGTCGCGAAATCCGGAGCGAGCTTGCGAACCGACGCCGACGCGGCCTTCAAACGCAACGATTCCCGCACCGGGCTGCAAATCCTCGGGCAAATCGCCGCCACGACGCCAGAGGACAGCGGCAACTGGCTGCGGCTGGCCCGCACCATTTTCCAGATCCGCCCGGCCAGCACCAGTGAACAGACCTTCCTGCTGGAACGAGCATCCACTGCGGCCTACATCGCCTACCAGCGCGCCGGCAACCCCGGCGATGAGGCGGATGCCCTTGCGGTGCTCGGCCGTGCCCTGTCCGAGCGCAAGCTGTGGCGTCCGGCGCTGGATGCGCTGCGGCTGTCGCTCGATATGCGCGAGGTCGCCGACGTGCGCGGCCAGTACGAGAAAATGCGCGACGAGCATGGCTTCCGGCTGCTGGATTATACCGTCGATTCCGACGGCGCCTCGCCGCGGGCCTGCTTTCAGTTTTCCGAGGACCTCGCCAAGCGCACTGACTTTGCGCCGTTCCTGGCGCTGGCCGGCAACGACAAGCCGGCACTGTCGGCCGAAGGCAAGCAGCTTTGCGTCGATGGCCTGAAGCACGGCGAGCGCTACAACATCAATTTGCGCGCCGGACTGCCGTCCACCGTGAAGGAAACCCTGCCGAAATCGGCTGAGTTCAACATCTATGTCCGCGACCGCAAACCGTTCGTGCGCTTCACCGGGCGGGCCTACGTGCTGCCGCGCACCGGCCAGCGCGGCATTCCGCTGGTCAGCGTCAACACCCCTGCGGTGGTGGTGAATGTATTCCGGATCGGCGACCGCAACCTGATCAACACGGTTGTTGGCAGCGACTTTCAGCGCCTGCTGAGCAAATACGAGCTTTCCGACCTCGGCAACGAACGCGGCGTCAAGGTCTGGTCGGGTGAACTCGCCACCGCGACCACGCTCAACCAGGACGTCACCACCGCGTTCCCGGTCGATCAGGCGCTGGGCGATCTGCAGCCGGGCATCTACGTCATGACCGCGGCGGCCAAGGGACCGGCCAGCGACGACGAATACCAGCTGGCGACGCAATGGTTCATCGTTTCGGATCTGGGCCTCACCGCATTCTCCGGCAATGACGGCGTCCATGTGTTCGTCAATTCGCTGGCGTCCACCAATGCGATCGGCAACGCCGAGGTGCGGCTGGTCGCGCGCAACAACGAGATTTTGGCCACCCGCAAGACCGACGATTCCGGTCATGTGCTGTTCGAGGCTGGATTGGCGCGCGGCGAGGGCGGCCTGTCGCCGGCGATGGTGACCGTCACCAGCGACAAGGCCGACTACGCCTTTCTCAGCCTGAAAACCGACGCCTTCGACCTCACGGATCGCGGCGTTGCCGGCCGCGCCGTGCCTGCCGGCGCCGATGCATTCGTCTATGCCGAACGCGGGGTCTATCGCTCCAACGAGACGGTCTATCTGACCGCGCTATTGCGCGACGGGCAGGGCAATGCCGTGACCGGCGGTCCGCTGACGCTGGTGATCGAGCGTCCCGACGGCGTCGAATTCCGCCGCGCGGTCCTGACCGATCAGGGCGCGGGCGGACGCAGCATGTCGTTGGCGCTCAATTCCGCGGTCCCGACCGGGACCTGGCGGGTGCGGGCGTTCACCGATCCCAAGGCCTCGCCGGTGGGCGAAACCACCTTCATGGTCGAGGACTATGTCCCCGAACGGCTCGAATTCGATTTATCCAGCAAAGACAAGCAGATCAAGGCTGAGGCTCCGGTAGAGCTTAAGGTCGACGGCCATTTCCTCTATGGCGCGCCGGCCTCTGGCCTGCAGCTCGAAGGCGACATGCTGGTTGCGCCTGCCGCGGCGCGGCCGGGTTTCGCCGGCTACCAGTTCGGCGTCGCCGACGAGGAGACCACCAGCAACGAGCGCACGCCGATCGAAAACCTGCCCGAGGCCGATGCCAATGGCGTCGCGACCTTCCCGGTCAGCCTTGCAAAACCCCCGGCATCGACGCGTCCGCAGGAAGCCCAGATCTTCATCCGGATGGCGGAAGCCGGCGGCCGCGCGGTCGAGCGCAAGCTGGTGCTGCCGGTGGCGCCCGCAACCGCGATGATCGGCGTCAAGCCGCTGTTCGGCGACAAGAGCGTCGCCGAGGGCGACAAGGCCGAGTTCGACGTGGTGTTCGTCGCTCCCGACGGCAAGCCGCTGGCGCGCAACGGCCTGCGCTATGAACTGATGAAGCTCGAATCCCGCTATCAATGGTACCGTCAGGATTCATCCTGGGAATTCGAGCCGGTCAAATCGACCACCCGCGTCGCCGACGGCGATGTGACCATCGCCGCCGACAAGCCGTCGCGGGTGACGCTGTCGCCGCAGCCCGGCCGCTATCGCCTCGACGTCAAATCGACCGACGCCGACGGGCCGCTCACCTCGGTGCAGTTCGATGTCGGCTGGTATTCCGATGGCAGCGCCGACACGCCCGATTTGCTGGAAACCTCGATCGACAAGCCGGAATATCAGTCCGGCGATACCATGGTGGTGTCGGTCAACGCGCGCACGGCGGGCAAGCTGACCGTCAACGTGCTGGGCGACCGGCTGCTGACGACCCAATCGATCGACGTCAAGCAAGGTACTTCGCAGGTCAGGATTCCCGTCGGCAAGGATTGGGGCACCGGCGCCTATCTGGTGGCGACGCTGCGCCGTCCGCTCGATGCCGCGGCCCAGCGGATGCCGGGACGGGCGATCGGCCTGAAATGGTTCGGCATCGACAAGAAGACCCGCACGCTTCAGGTCGATCTGTCGCCGCCGGCGCTGGTGCGTCCGAACAACACGCTGAAGATACCGGTCAAGCTCGGCGGACTAAATCCCGGCGAAGACGCCAAGGTCGTCGTTGCCGCCGTCGATGTCGGGATTCTCAATTTGACCAACTACAAGCCGCCGGCGCCGGACGATTATTATCTCGGCCAGCGCCGCATGACCTCGGAAATCCGCGACCTCTATGGGCAATTGATCGACGGCATGCAGGGCACCCGCGGCCAGATCAAAACTGGCGGCGATGCCGGTGCCGAACTGCAGGGCAGTCCGCCGACGCAGAAGCCGCTGGCGCTGTATTCCGGAATTGTCACCGTCGCCGCCGACGGCACCGCCGAAATCAGTTTCGACGTTCCCGAGTTCGCCGGCACCGCGCGGGTGATGGCGGTGGCGTGGACCGCCACCAAGCTCGGCCGGGCCACGACCGATGTTACGGTGCGCGATCCCGTGGTGCTGACCGCGACGCTGCCGCGCTTCCTGCTCAATGGCGATCACGGCACCATGAGCTTCGATCTCGACAACGTCGAAGGGGCTGCCGGCGACTACACTATCGACGTCAAGACCTCGGGACCTGTGAAGGTAACCGGCAATCCCGCAACCACGGTGAAGCTCGCCGCCAGGCAGCGCACCTCGATGGCGCTGGCGCTCGATGCCGGCGGCGCCGGAACGGCGAACCTCGACGTCGACATCAAGGGGCCCGACGGCTTGACGCTGGCGCGCCATTACGCGCTCGACGTCAAGGCGGCGACGCAGATCCTCGCGCGCCGTTCGATCCGCACCCTGGCCAAGGGCGAAAGCCTGACCCTGACATCCGACATGTTCTCGGACCTGGTGCCGGGGACCGGCGGCGTCTCGCTGTCGGTCAGCCTTTCCACGGCACTCGATGCCGCGACCATCCTCAAGGCGCTGGATCGCTATCCCTATGGATGCTCCGAGCAGATCACCAGCCGGGCGATGCCGCTGCTGTATGTCAACGACCTTGCCGCGGGCGCCCATCTTGCCATGGACACCGCGGTCGATCAGCGCATCAAGGACGCCATCGACCGGTTGCTGGCGCGGCAAGGCTCGAACGGGTCGTTCGGTCTGTGGTCGGCCGGCGGCGACGACGCCTGGCTCGATGCCTATGTCATGGACTTCCTGACCCGGGCCCGTGAAAAAGGGTTTGCGGTGCCGGATGTGTTGTTCAAGACCGGGCTCGATCGCGTCAGGAACTCGGTCGTGAACGCCGGCGAGCCGGAAAAGGACGGCGGGCGCGATCTGGCTTACGGGCTCTACGTGCTGGCGCGAAATGGCGCCGCGCCGATCGGCGATCTGCGTTATCTCGCCGATACCAAGCTCGATAACCTCGCGACTTCCATTGCCAAGTCGCAATTGGCGGCCGCACTGGCGCTGGTCGGCGACAAGGGCAGGGCGGAGCGGGTTTATGCCGCAGCGCTCGACAGCCTCGCGCCAAAACCCGTGCTGGAGTTCGGCCGGGTCGACTATGGCTCGGCGTTGCGCGATGCCGCTGCTCTGGTCTCGCTTGCCAGCGAAGGCAACGCGCCGCGGGCGACACTGACGCAAGCGGTACAGCGCGTCGAAGTGGCGCGCGGGCTGACGCCGTACACCTCGACCCAGGAAAATGCCTGGCTGGTTCTGGCGTCGCGCGCTCTGGCCAGGGAAACGCTGACACTGGATGTCGATGGCGCGCCGGTCAAGACCGCGCTCTATCGCAGCTACAAGGCCGCCGCGATGGAGGGCAAGCCGATCAAGATCACCAACACCGGCGACACCCCGGTGCAGGCGGTGGTTTCGGTCAGCGGTTCGCCGGTTACGCCGGAGCCCGCGGCATCGAACGGCTTCAAGATCGAGCGCAGTTACTTCACGCTCGACGGCAAGCCTGCGGACGTGTCCAAAGCCAGGCAGAACGATCGCTTCGCCGTCGTCCTGAAGATCACCGAACCCAAGCCGGAATACGGTCACATCATGGTGTCGGATTATCTCCCGGCAGGCCTTGAGATCGACAACCCGCATCTGGTCTCGTCCGGCGACACCGGTACGCTCGACTGGATCGAGGATGGCGAGGAGCCGGAGGACACCGAATTCCGCGACGACCGCTTCACCGCCGCGATCGACCGGGCCGCCAACGACAAGGCAGTGTTCACGGTCGCTTACGTGGTGCGCGCGGTGTCGCCGGGCAAATATGTGCTGCCGCAGGCCTATGTCGAGGACATGTACAATCCCTCGCGCTATGGCCGCACCGGCACCGGATCGGTCGAGGTGCGTTCGGCGAAATGAATACTGCTATCGCCATAACGCCGGAGAAACCCCGCTGGCGGACGATCAAGCTGGCCGCGGCGGTGTTGGCCGCTGCGGGCCTGGTGCTGGTCGCCGCCTTCGCGGCATGGGTGGTCTCGCTCGGGCCGTTGCCGCTCGCGCAGGCCCGGCAGGTCTCCACGACAGTGGTCGATCGCAACGGCAAGCTGTTGCGCGCCTATGCGATGGCGGACGGCCGCTGGCGGCTTCCGGTCGACGCCAAGACGAGCGTCGATCCCACCTACCTCAAACTGCTGCTCGGTTACGAAGACCGGCGTTTCCGTTCCCATGCCGGCGTCGATCCCCTGGCGCTGGGCCGCGCCGCGTTTCAGCTGGTCACGCGCGGCCACATCGTGTCCGGGGGCTCCACCATCACGATGCAACTGGCCCGGCTGATGGAGCCGCGGCGCGAGCGCTCGGTCCATGCCAAGTTGCGCCAGATGGTCCGCGCCATCGAGATCGAGCGGCAACTGACCAAAGACCAGATCCTCGATCTCTACCTGGCGCTGGCGCCGTTCGGCGGCAACCTCGAAGGCATTCGCGCCGCCTCGATTGCCTATTTCGGCAAGGAGCCGAAGCGGCTGTCGCTGGCGGAAGCCGCACTCCTGGTGGCGTTGCCGCAGTCGCCGGAAACCCGTCGCATCGATCGCTACCCGGATGTAGCGCGGGCTGCGCGCGATCGCGTGCTCGATCGCATGGTCGAAGACGGCCGCGTGCCGGCTGAGGATGCGGCTTTGGCCAAGCAAACGCCGGTGCCGCGGCTGCGCAAGCCGATGCCGATACTTGCGCCGCACTCCGCCGATCAGGCCATCTCCACCGTGAAGGATGCGCCCGTCATCGAACTGACGCTGGATTCCGGTTTGCAGAAAGTCCTGGAAGCGCTGGCGCATGATCGTGCGCTCGCCTTGGGTCCGAATATTTCGGTCGCCATCGTCGCGGTGGACAATGAAAGCGGCGACGTGCTGGCTCGGGTCGGCTCGCCGGATTATTTCGACGACCGGCGCGCAGGGCAGGTCGACATGACCCGCGCCGTGCGTTCGCCGGGATCGACGCTGAAACCCTTTATCTACGGTCTGGCGTTCGAGGATGGTTTCGTTCACCCGGAAAGCCTGATCGACGACCGGCCGATCCGGTTCGGCTCTTATGCGCCGGAAAATTTCGACATGACCTTTCAGGGCACGGTGCCGGTGCGCAGGGCCCTGCAACAGTCCCTCAACGTGCCTGCGGTTGCACTGCTGGATCGCGTCGGCGCCAGCCGCCTGTCGTCGCGGCTGCGGCAGGCCGGCGCCAATCTGGTGCTGCCGAAAGACGAGGTGCCGGGGCTGGCGATGGGACTCGGCGGCGTCGGCATCACGCTGCAGGATCTGGTGCAGCTTTATGCCGGGCTGGCGCGGCTCGGCACCACGCGGCCGCTGCGCGAGATCATGAAAGCGCAAGACGACCTGCGCGATCCCATGCGCCTGATGGACAAGGTCGCGGCCTGGCAGGTCGGCAATGTGCTGCTGGGCTCGCCGCCGCCGGAAAACGGCGTGCGCAACCGGATCGCGTTCAAGACCGGCACCAGTTACGGCTATCGCGATGCCTGGTCGGTCGGATTTGACGGCCGCGTCACCATCGGCGTCTGGGTCGGCCGTCCCGACGGCGCACCGGCGCCGGGTGTGGTCGGCCGCACCGCGGCGGCGCCGATCCTGTTCGATGCCTTCGCCCGCACCGGCAAACTGCCGATGCCGCTGCCGAAACCGCCCAAGGGCGCGCTTTTGGCGAGCAATGCCAAACTGCCGCTGCCGCTGCGGCGTTTCCGCCCGGTGGGAGAACTGGTCCGGACCGGTGGCGAGCAAGCGCCGCACATCCAGTTTCCCTTGAACGGCTCGCGGATCGACGTCGATCGCTCGGGTGGCGCGCAATCGGCTGCGATGCCGGTCAAGGTCGCCGGCGGCGTGCTTCCGATAACGATGCTGGTGAATGGCGTGTCGATGGGCGAGATCGACGGCCGGCGCCAGCGTCTGATCGACCCGCCGGGGCCCGGCTTTGCCCGATTGACCGTGATCGACGCCACGGGTGCCGCGGATACGGTGGTCATCCGCGTGCAGTAAGTCGCGCCGAGTGCGGCAGGCGAGCGAAGCGCTCGACCGCGCAATTTACCGTATGAACGACCAGTTCTTGTAAAAGATCGTCTTGAACGACGCTGCGATCACGGCCGCGCCGGCAACCGCTATCTGGAACACCGGTTCCAGGTGGTTGGGCCGCACGATGTCCATGAACAGGCAATAGCGCGCTTGATCGACGTAGTTCACCGAACGATGGAACAAGGTATCGTCGAACACGAACAGCGGTTGCTTGTTCCAGAAATGGGTCGTGTCGTCGACATTGATGAAGACCTGATCGCTGTCCACCGGATCGAGATTGTAGAGCACGCGGAACGTCAGGCGCAGTGGGCCGAAATGCCACGAGGTTTTCTGACGCGTATTGAACACCGACACCGCGATGGTCTTGATATAGCGATATTCCTGCTCGAAGGCCGGAATCCGAACCGTGATGTCCTGTTGTTTGGCAAACCACTTGAACGTGAGCATGCCGCGGTTCTTTTTTCCGAGCACTGCTCCGACGTGGGCCTTGATGAGATCGCCATTGTCGACAAAGGCCTTCACGCAGGCTTCGATTTCGGCGCGATGTTCCGCCGGCAAATCCTCAAGGCGGTACATGCCGAGATTGCGCGCCGACAGCATATCGGCGAGCAGGTTGATTGGAGACAACAGCCAGGTCGGGATGCCGTTGCCGAGAAAATACTTCTCGGCCATGTCGGGCGTGATCTTGAAATGACGGCTGATGTCGAGCGCGCCGCAGAACAGGAAGAACAGCGTCACATAGGGGGCAAAATAGAGCGCAGGAACAAGCACGACCAAGCCGATTGCAAAACGTCGTATGCGCGTTCGGTCGACGAAGTCGCCAATAGCCATTTCAAAAGTGCCGTTCGATTGCGATATACGGATTCTGGTCGTCCAGGCCTCTCTTGAGACCGCGCCGTTCTTAAGACTTCCCCGATGGCCCCGCAAGGTTAAGAAGTCGGATGGAACTGTGGTGTTGTTTGCGATGCGGTTTCATCGTATGCGAACAGCATGGTTGAAACCGTCCAACCCCCGCGCTTCGGAACAGGCCAACAGCCTGTGAATCCAGCGAATTCCAGCCGCAGGCTGATCGCTGCGTTCGACTTCGCGACGGCCAGTCACTGGCGCGCCATCGCGTTCCTGACGCTGTGTGGGCTGCTGTTTTTCCTGCCCGGCTTTTTCAACATCCCTCCCATGGATCGCGACGAGGCGCGGTTCGCGCAGGCGACCAAGCAGATGGTCGAAACTGGCGATTTCGTCGACATCCGGTTCCAGGACGAAGTGCGCTATAAAAAGCCGGTCGGCATATACTGGCTTCAGGCCGCGACCGTCGAAACCGCCTCGGCGCTGGGCTTGCCGCGCGCGCAATTGCGCATCTGGCTCTATCGCTTTCCATCCCTGATCGGCGCGATCGGCGCCGTCTTGCTGACTTACTGGGCCGCGCTTGCTTTCTTGACGCGACGCGGGGCGGCGTTAGCGGCGCTGTTGATGTGCAGTTGCGTCGTGCTCGGCGTCGAAGCGCGGCTGGCCAAGACCGATGCGATGCTGTTGCTGACCGTCGTCGCGGTGATGGGAGCGCTGGCCCGGGTGTATTTGTCCTGGCAACGGGGCGAAGAACCCGAGTATCCACCGTGGACCTGGCCGGCAATCTTCTGGACCGCGCTTGCGGGGGGCATCCTGCTCAAGGGCCCGCTCATCCTGATGTTCGTGGTGCTGACGATTGCCACGCTTGCGATCCTCGACCGGTCCGCGGCCTGGCTTTGGCGGCTGCGCCCGGTATGGGGCCTGATGTGGATGCTGGTTCTGGTCCTGCCCTGGTTCATCGCGATCTTCTGGCGCTCGGGAGCCACATTTTTCACCGATTCCATCGGCCACGACATGTTGGCAAAATTCGCCGCGCAGGAATCTCACGGCGCACCGCCCGGAACCTATTTGCTGCTGTTTTGGCTGACGTTCTGGCCGGGAGCGCCGCTGGCCGGGATGGCGGCGCCGGCGGTCTGGCGGGCGAGGCGGGAGCCCGGCGCGCAGTTCCTGCTGGCGTGGTTGATCCCTTCCTGGATCGTGTTCGAGATCGTGCTGACCAAACTGCCGCACTACGTGCTGCCGCTCTATCCCGCGATCGCCATCCTGACGATCGGCGCGCTCGAGCGCCGGGTGCTGTCGCGGTCCTGGTTGAGGCGGGGTGCGGCCTGGTGGTTTGTCATTCCTGCCGTCCTGTCGGTTGCAGCCGTCGTCGGCGCGATCGCGCTGACCCGCCAGCCGGTGTTTCTGGTGTGGCCGTTCGCCGCCGCGGCGCTGATCTTCGGCCTGTTCGCGTGGTGGCTGTACGACGACAATCGCGCCGAGCGTTCGCTGCTGAATGCCGCGATCGCAGCGTTTTTCATGACCGCGTCGATCTACGGCGTGGTGATGCCGGCGCTGACGCCGCTGTTCCCAAGTGCCGAGATCGCGCACGCGCTGCGCAACGTCGCATGCGTCGGGCCAAAAGCCGCCGCGGCCGGCTTTCACGAGCCAAGCCTGGTGTTCATGACCGATACCGACACCGTGCTCACCGATGGATCGGGGGCTGCGGATTTCCTTAATCACGGCAGTTGCCGGTTTGCGCTGGTGGAATCGCGCAGCGAACGCAATTTTGCCCAGCGTGCCGAAGCTATCGGGTTGCGCTACAACGTCGCCGACCGCATCGAGGGCTACAATATTTCGCAAGGCAAGGCGATTTCCATCGCCATCTACCGCTCCGAAGGTACGGAGTAAGATGCCCGCCCGGGCCGGCGCCGGCAAAACGTCGAATTATTTCGCCGAGTTCTTTGCTTTGGTTCGGCAGTCGCTGGCCCAACTGGTGCGGCCGCAGTCGCATTCGCGGCGTGCCGAGGCGGCGCGAAGGGTAGCGCGCCATGTGCTGCTGCTCGCAACGATCGCCGGGGTCGCCGTTATCGCGCTGATGTATGCGCTCGACGTGCCGGAGATCGACCTGATGCCGCCGCGCGGCACAGCTGCCCTTTGGCCGGTCCGAATCCTGACCGATTTCGGCAGGGCGGCCTTCGTACTGTGGCTGCTGGCCGGAATACTGTTCGCCGTTGCGCTTGTTTCCCCGCGCATGCGCGGAACCTCGCGATCCCTGCTGGCCGGTTTTGCCGTTCGCCTGCAGTTTCTGTTTTTGGCGGTAGCGCTGCCGCTGTTCGCCGGCGAGCTTATCAAATGGATCGTCGGGCGCGGCCGTCCCTTCGTCGGCGGCGAGGCCAACGCCTTCAACTTCGTGCACTTTGCCGGAACCGAAGCCTATGCCAGCTTTCCATCGGCTCACTCGATCACAGCCTTTGCGCTGGCTTTTGCCGTCTCGGCGATCTGGCCGCGGGCGCGGGCCGCCATGACCGTCTATGCCGTCTTGATTGCCTTGAGCCGCCTCGTGCTGCTGGCCCATCATCCGAGCGACGTGGTCGCGGGTGCGTTGATCGGGGTGATCGGCGCGATGTTCGTGCGGTACTGGTTTGCCGCCCGCGGTCTGGCATTTGCCATTGATCGCGATGGCGTGATTGTGCCGCTTGTCGGCCCCTCATTTGGCCGTCTCAAAAGGGTTGCCCGCGACGCATTCGCCCCATAAGAAGCGGACGCCCCCGGGCATCGGACGCCGCGTTCCCTGCAGCAAGCCAACTCAAGCGACGAGTATCGATTTGCCATCTTCTGACACAGCCGCGGTGAACGTTTCCGTCGTTGTTCCCGTGCGCAATGAAGCGGGGAACGTGGCGCCGCTGATCGCCGAGATTGCCGCTGCACTCGATGGCCGATACGCCTATGAGATCATCTACGTCAATGACGGCTCGACCGACGCGACCGCCGCGCAGCTTGCGGCGATCATGAAACAGCGTGGAAATCTGCGCCGGATCGATCATGCGGTATCGTCCGGTCAATCGGCGGCGGTGCGCAGCGGGGTCCGCGCCGCGCGCGGCACGATCGTCGCGACGCTCGATGGCGATGGCCAAAACAATCCGGCGTTCCTGCCGGATCTGATTTCCGCGATCGAGAACGGCGGCGACCGCGTCGGGCTCGCCGCCGGCCAACGGGTCGGACGCAAGGACACCGGGTTCAAGAAAATCCAGTCGCGCATTGCCAACGGCGTGCGCAACGCGATCCTGCGTGACGGCACCCGCGACACCGGCTGCGGGTTGAAGGCGTTCCGGCGCGAGGTGTTCCTGTCGATGCCGTATTTCGACGGGCTGCATCGTTTCCTGCCGGCGCTGATGCGTCGCGAGGGCTACGAGATCGCCTATGTCGACGTGGTCGACCGTCCCCGGCATTCCGGCGTGTCGAATTACGGCTTTTTCGACCGGCTATGGATCGGGATCATGGATCTCGCAGGTGTGTGGTGGCTGATCCGCCGCAAGAAGCCGACACCGGTTGCGACCGAGGTGCAGTGATGTTGATCCAGTACGGGCAGGCCCTCAGCAATTACCTCTACGACGTTTTCGTCGCCAAGTTCGATTTCTGGCTCGCCTTCGGCCTGGTCGCGCAGTTGCTGTTCACGGCGCGCTTCCTGGTGCAGTGGATTTCGAGCGAGCGGGCCGGCCAAAGCGTGGTGCCGATGGCGTTCTGGTTCTTCTCGATGGGTGGCGGCCTGATGACGCTGGTCTACGGCATCGTCAAACGCGAGCCCGTGATCATTCTCGGGCAGGCGATGGCCACCGTCATCTATGTCCGCAACATCATGCTGATCGTGAAGAATCACGCCAGCGGATCGAAGACGCTGGATCGCTAACTCGGTGAAGGCGTCGACGGCGACGCCACATCGCCTTCGGCCTTACATCCACTGGCGCGCGTTTCGACTGGCTCCTGCCAACAACTCCACCTAGAGTGCAGCGACAGGAGACAGACAATGCCTGAAATCGACAGGGTGTTTGCGGGTTCGATACCGGAAAACTATGAC
Source organism: uncultured Alphaproteobacteria bacterium (assembly GCA_963774685.1). Lineage (GTDB taxonomy): Bacteria > Pseudomonadota > Alphaproteobacteria > Rhizobiales > Xanthobacteraceae > Bradyrhizobium. The sequence goes on from CAVZFU010000002.1 coordinate 1,248,381, forward strand.
CGTTATCTGGTCCCCTTGATCTTCGAGAGCTTCGCCGAGGATATCGCCCAACGAGCGGCCACGTTTTCGCCGGGTGTCGTTCTGGAAACCGCTGCCGGAAGCGGCGTGGTCACACGAGCATTGGCGCCAAGGCTTTCGCAAGACGCCCGCTACGTCGTCACCGACCTGAACCAGCCGATGCTCGACTATGCCGCTGCGCGACAGGCCCCCGACAATCGCGTCAGCTGGCGCAAAGCCGATGCACTGGCGCTGCCGTTCGAGGATGCAGCTTTCGATCTCGTTTGTTGTCAGTTCGGTGTCATGTTTTTCCCCGATCGCCTTTCGGGCTACCGTGAGGCCAAACGGGTCCTCAAGCCGGGAGGCCGTTTCCTCTTTAACGTATGGGACCGCATCGAGGAGAACGTGTTCGCTGACGATGTAACGAACGCGCTCGCGGAGATGTTTCCGGGCGATCCACCGCGCTTCCTGGCTCGGACGCCGCACGGTTATCACGACCTCGCGCTGATCCGCGGTGAGTTGGAGAAGGCAGGTTTCTCGAGCGTGGCAATCGAGACCCGAGCTGAGCAGAGCCGTGCATCCTCGCCCCGCGATGCTGCCGTTGCCTACTGTCAGGGAACTCCCCTCCGCAACGAGATCGAAGCCAGAGACGCCGACGGGCTGGAGGCTGCAACCAGCTACGCCGCCTCCAGGATTGCGGGTAGACACGGAAGCGGCGAGGTCACTGCAAAAATTCAGGCGCACGTAATCGTGGCTGTGGCCTAGTACCAGCCAAGCAGCGACGTCCGGCTTGAGTCCGTCAGGCACGCCAAAGCGAACCTCCGCCGCCGGCGGATCGAAGACGTCGGATCGCTAGGTCGCTATCGGCCCGCCGACGGCGCCGACAGCGCCGCGACATCGCTTTCGGCGGTCTTCTCGGCGGGGGCCAGTTCGCCCGCCGCGTCGAGCACGGGATAGGCCACCGAACAGATATGCGAGTGAATGCGCCGCAGGTCGCGCAGTACGTCGAGATGCAGCGAGGTGGTCTCAAGCGTCTCCGGCCGGCCCTCGCGCAAGCGGTCGAGATGTCGTTCGGTCGCGGCGAGTTCGGTGTTGCGCAACGCCGCTTTCTCCGTGAGCAGCTTGCGCGCTTCATTGATATCGCCCGACATGAACACGCCGAAGGCGATCCGAAGGGAATCCATGGTTCGCTTGTGGAACGCCGACAATTCCTCGGCGCCCTCGGGCGAGAACTGGAACCTGCGCTTGATCTTCTTGGTCGCGAGTTCACTCAGATTCTTGTCGATGATATCGCCGATGTGCTCGAGATTGATGGTGAAGGAAATGATCTCCATCGCCCGCTGGCCCTCGCGCTCGTCGAGGCTGCCGCGCGTCAGCTTGGTCACGTAGAGCTTGATCGCCTCGTCGAGATTGTCGACGCTGTTGTCCATCCGCGACACCTGGTCCACCAGCGCGCGATCGTTGGTCATGATGGCGGCCATCACCTTGCGCAGCATGACCTCGACGAGGTCGCCCATGTGCAGCGTCTCGCGCGCGGCATCCGCCAGCGCGAGCGAGGGCGTTTCGAGCGCGCTCTCGTCGAGATAGCGCGGCCGCGACGGGTCGGTTTCCTGGACGCGATTGGGCAGAAGCTTCTTCAGCAGCCGTGCCATGCCGTCGAGCAGGCCGATGAAGATGATCGCGGTCGCCACGTTGAACGCGATGTGAAATTCTGCCGTCATCCTGGCAAGGTCGGGTTGCCAGGCCTGCAATGTTTCGGTGATCGGTCGCAGGAATGGCGCGACCAGCAGCACGCCGACCAGCCGGTTGACGAGGTTGCCGACGGGCAGGCGGTAACTTGCGGGATTGTCGCGGCGCGCGCCCTCGATAACCGGATTGATGGCGCTGCCGATATTGGCGCCCAGCACCAGCGCCAGCGACGCATAGGGCGAGATGAAATGCGCGTAGGCCAGCGACATGATCAGAAGAACGCTGGCCACGCTGGAATGCACCGCCCAGGTTACGACCGCGCCGATGATAATGCACAGAACGGGATCGCCGGTGATGGCGTTCATGAACACGCGCATGCCCGGTGCATTTTCCGCCGGCGCCAGCGTGTCGAGCAGGATGTGCAGCGCCAGCAGCATCAGGCCGAGACCGATCGAGACCCGGCCGACATCCTTGATGCGCGAGCGCGCGCCGCTGCGGAACGCGACGAGGCCGATGATAAAAAGAACGGGGGCGGCGGCCGCGATGTTGAACGACAGGACCTGGACGATCAGCGTGGTGCCGACATTGGCGCCGAGCATGATGGCAAGCGCGGGCACCAGGCCGACCAGTCCCTCGGCCGTGAATGAACTCGTGATCAGGGCGGTCGCGGTGCTGCTCTGCAGGAGCGCTGTCAGGCCGATGCCCGCGGCAAAGGCGGCGAAGCGATTTTTCAACGCTTTCGCCAGCAGCACCCGCAGGTCCGGACCGAAGGCGCGCAAAATTCCGCTGTGGACCATGTGCAGGCCCCACAGCAGCAGCGCCACGCCGCCCATCAGGTCGAGAAGAACCAGGCTTCCCATGAATTTCCACTTCTGAATTCGAGTCGAAGGATCAGGGTACCGCCAAATGACGGCGGATCAACCATCTTATTGGTGTGATGGTTCCTAAAAAGCGACCGGCCTTAAACGGGACTCGTCACTGAAACAGAGCTAGATCGCGGCGTTAAAGGCGGCGAAGCCACGCTCAAGATCGGCCTTGAGATCCTCGACATTCTCAAGCCCGATATGGAGCCGCAGTGTCGGACCGCCCGGCGCCCATTTGGTGGCGGAACGATAGGCCGCGCAGTCGAAGGAAATGACAAGGCTCTCGAAGCCGCCCCATGAAAAGCCCATGCCGAACAGCTTGACGGTGTCGAGCAGCCGATCGACGGCCTGCTGCGGCGCCGGCTTCAGCACGATGCTGAACAGGCCGGAGGCGCCGGTAAAATCCCGTTTCCAGATCGCATGGCCGGGATCGCTTTCGAGCGCGGGGTGCAGCACCCTGATGACCTCGGGCCGCGCCGCCAGCCATCGCGCCATCTCCAGTCCGGATTGATGATGTTGCGCCAGCCGCACCGCGAGCGTACGCAAGCCGCGCAGCGCCAGAAACACGTCGTCCGGTCCGGTGCAGATCCCCAGTAGCTGGATCGCCTCGGCAATCAGCGGCCACGCTTTGGCATTGGCCGAAATCGTGCCGAACATGATGTCGGAATGTCCGCCGATATATTTGGTCGCGGCCTGCATGCTGATATCGACGCCCTGTTCCAGCGAACGGTGAAACAGCGGCGTTGCCCAGGTGTTGTCGTCGATGACCAGCGCGCCGCGCGCATGCGCAACGGCTGCGATGGCGCGGAATGTCGGGCATTTCGAAGGATTGCGATCCCGGCGCTTCGACCAGCACCGCTTTGGTGTTCGGCTTGAACAAGTTCGGCGATGCCGGCGCCGATCAGGGGATCGAAATAGCTGATCTCGACGCCATAGCGGGCCAGCATGCCGTTGCAGAAATTGCGGGAAGGGCGGTAGACGTTGTCGCAGACCAAAACATGATCGCCGGCTTTCGCCACCGCCAGCAAGGTCGTGCTGATGGCCGACAACCCCGATGGCGTCAGGCCAACGCCCGCGCATTGCGGACCTTCGAGCGCCATCAGCGCTTCCTGCAGCGCCTTGGTGGTCGGGGTTCCGCGGCGGCCATACTGGAACTCGCCGCGATGGGCATGCAGATCTTCCGCCGTGGGATAGAGCACGGTCGAACCGCGGACCACCGGCGGATTGACGAAGCCCTTCTGCGCCTTGGTGTCGCGGCCCGCCGTCACCAGCAGGGTCTCCGCCTTCAGCGGGTTCGATCCGTGGTCATCCCTTGAAAAACTCATGCGCGCGCCGCCACCACACCGTTTTGCCGCGATAGCGACGCCCTTCGAGGGTCCGCCAGGGCGGCGGGTTCGGGCCGGTTCGTTAATAACAGGACACAGAACAGGGCAGTCAACCCCTTGACCCGGCTCGCCAGTCGTTCTGTGATGCGTGGCAGCTATTCCGTCGCCGCACGTTGAGGGGCCTGCCGCGATCTTCGATCCATCGCCTGACCGGACTGCGCGTCAATGGCGTGTCAGCCCGGCGTTCGCAGGGGATGGATCGCAAGGTTGGCCCGTCAGCGCAAGCGGTGCTAAGCAAGCGTTCCCGGACGACCCCTTGAAAGGCTTTGCCATGAAACGTGTATCCCTGGTTTTCACTCTTGCACTCGCCGCCGGCCTTTCGACAGGGGCCGCCACCGCGCAAACCCTCAAGACGGTTCAGGACCGCGGCATGCTGTCCTGCGGCGTCAGCCAGGGCTTGCCGGGTTTTTCGTCGCCCGACGACAAGGGTAACTGGACCGGGCTCGACGTCGACGTCTGCCGTGCGATCGCCGCTGCCATCTTCAACGATCCGAACAAGGTGAAGTTCGTGCCGCTGTCGGCCAAGGATCGTTTCACGGCGTTGCAGTCCGGCGAGATCGACGTGCTCTCGCGCAACACGACCTGGACCTTGTCGCGCGACACCTCGCTCGGCGCCAATTTTACCGGCGTGACCTATTATGACGGCCAGGGCTTCCTGGTCAAAAAATCGCTCAAGGTCAATTCCGCGCTGGAGCTGAACAGCGCATCGGTTTGCGTGCAGACCGGCACCACGACCGAGCAAAATCTCGCCGACTACTTCAAAAGCAACAACATGAAGTATGAAGTGATCACGTTCGCCGGCGCGGACGAAACCATCAAGGCCTACGAGTCCGGCCGCTGCGACGTCTTCACGTCAGACGTGTCGCAGCTCTACGCCCAGCGTCTGAAGCTGGCAAACCCGGCCGATCATGCCGTGCTTCCGGAAGTGATCTCGAAGGAGCCGCTCGGCCCGATGGTGCGTCATGGCGACGATCAATGGTTCGATCTCGTCAAATGGGTGCTGTTCGGGATGATCGACGCCGAAGAACTCGGCATTACCCAAAAGAACGTCGATGACATGGCCAAATCGGACAAGCCCGAACTCAAGCGCGTATTCGGTACCGACGGCAATCTCGGCGAATCGCTCGGCGTCACCAAGGATTGGCTGTTGCGGATCGTGAAGGCGGTCGGCAATTACGGCGAAGTCTTCGATCGTAACGTCGGCGCCGGCTCCAAGCTTGGCATCGCGCGCGGGCTTAATCAGCTCTGGAACAAGGGCGGAATCCAGTACGCGCCGCCGATCCGCTGATCACGGCAAGGGGCCGCGGCGATGAGCATCGAGCCCCGACCGCCGCCGCGGCAGTTCGTCGCCAGACTGCGGCGCGCGCTCGGCGGCCGTGCGGGCTGGACCGGATTTTTCTTCCAGATCCTGTTCGTCGCCGTTCTGGCCTGGATCGCCTATGAGATCGTCGCCAACGCCCGCACCAACCTGCAGTCGCAGCGGATCACCTCCGGTTTCGGGTTTCTGTCGAATACCGCGGGTTTTGACATCAGCCAGACGCTGATTCCGTATTCGGGATCGGACCCCTATACCCGGGTGTTTCTGGTCGGACTGCTCAACACCCTGCTGGTCGCGGTGATCGGCATCTTCTTTGCCACCATCATCGGATTTCTGGTGGCGCTGGGCCGGCTGTCGCCGAACTGGCTGCTGTCGCGCATCTCGGGCGCTTACGTCGAACTGGTGCGCAACCTGCCGCTATTGTTCCAGATCCTGTTCTGGTACCTCGCCGTGCTCGGCGCGTTGCCGGGCCCGCGGCAAAGCATCTCGCTGTTCGGCAGCTTCTTTCTCAGCAACCGCGGCCTGATCGTTCCAAAGCCGATCCCCGATCCCGGCATGGATCCGTTTCTGCTGGCGCTCGCGATTGCGATCGCCGCGTCACTATTGTTGCGAATCTGGGCGCGCCGCCAGTTGTTTCAGACCGGCACGCTGGTGACGATCTGGCCCTATGTGGTCGGCTCGCTGATTGGATTGCCGCTGTTGGCTTCGCTGGTCTTTGGCGCGCCCGTCAGCTTTGAAATCCCGGAACTCAAGGGATTCAATTTTTCCGGCGGTTCGCGCATCATCCCGGAATTCGTGGCGCTGACACTGGCATTGTCGATCTATACCGGCGCTTTCATCGCCGAAATCGTGCGGGCCGGAATCCAGTCGGTGCATAAAGGGCAGATGGAGGCCGGGGCCTCGCTCGGCCTTTCGCGCGGCTCGACATTGCGGCTGATCGTGGTGCCGCAGGCGTTGCGCGTGATCCTGCCGCCGCTCACCAGCCAGTATCTCAATCTGACCAAGAACTCGTCGCTGGCGGTGGCGATCGGATATCCCGACCTGGTCTCGGTATTCGCCGGCACGACGCTGAGCCAGACCGGGCAGGCGATTGAAATCATCGCAATCACGATGGGCGTCTATCTGCTGACCTCGCTCGTCACCAGCGCCATCATGAATTTCTACGGCTGGCGGATCAACCGGAGCCTCGGTGCATGAGCGACGTCGCCGCTTCATCCTTTGTCCGTCAGGACCTGGTTCCCGAGCGCCCGGCGCCGATCAAGACCACCGGCTTTGTCGGATTCCTGCGCACGCGGCTGTTCAATTCGCCGACCAATATCGTGCTCACGATCGGAAGTGTGTTGCTGCTGTGGTTTACCGTCATCCCCACGATAAAATTCCTGCTGGTGGACGCGGTTTGGACCGGCACCGACCGCAACGCGTGCCTGGCCGAGAATGCCGGACACCCGGTCGGCGCATGCTGGCCTTACGTCGCGGCCAAGTTCAGCCAGTTCATTTACGGATTTTATCCGGAGCCCGAGCGATGGCGGGTCAACCTGACGTTCCTGCTCGCCGCCTTGCTGCTGCTGCCGCTGTTGATTCCACGGGCGCCGGCCAAGGGCCTCAACGCCGTGCTGTTCTTTATCGCTTTTCCGGTCGTCGCCTTCTTCCTGCTGCATGGCGGCGGCCTGGACGGCCTGGGGGTCAGCTGGACGACCAGCCTGCTCTCGGGATTTACCGACAGCATCCGCGACGGCGGCCGCAAGCTGATGAGTGCCGGCGAGACCACGGCGGTCCTCGGACCCCTGCTGGTGTTGCTCGGCAAGCTGGTCGTTCTGCTCGGCACCGCGCTTTCTCTTGTTATTTGGCCGCTGGTTTGGCTGCGCGACCAAATTCAGGCGTCAGGCCGTCCGGTGTGGGCCGACTTCGCGGCTACCACCGTCATCGTTTCGTTACTGTTGTTCTTTTTGAGCGGCGGCATCCGCACCGGCTGGCGTGCCCTGACTGTCAGCCTGTCGATCTTTGCCGGCATCGGCATCGTGATCGCAGTCATGGGCCTCGACCGCGGTGGATTGCCTCTGGTGGATACCCGGCTCTGGGGCGGCCTGCTGGTGACGCTGGTGATTTCGGTCACCGGTATCGTCACCTCGATGCCGGTCGGCATCCTGCTGGCACTGGGCCGCCGCTCGACGATTCCGTTGATCCGGATTTTTTCGGTCGCGTTCATCGAGTTCTGGCGCGGCGTCCCCCTGATCACGGTGCTGTTTTTCGCAACCTACATGCTGCCGCTGTTCGTTCCCGCAGGTTTTACCATCGATGGACTGGTGCGGGCGCTGATCGGCATCGCACTGTTCGCCGGCGCCTATAATGCGGAAGTGATCAGGGGCGGACTGATGGCTATACCGCGCGGGCAACGCGAGGCGGCGAGCGCGCTCGGTCTTTCCTGGGGCAAGACCACAGGACTGATCGTGATGCCGCAGGCGCTGCGCCACGTCATCCCGAGCCTCGTCAACAGCTTCATCTCGCTGTTCAAGGATACTTCGCTGGTGTCGATCGTGGCGCTGTTCGATCTTTTGGGATCGTTGCATGCGTCGTTCGCCGATCCGGTCTGGGCAACGCCGACCACGCTGTTTACGGGTTTTGCCTTTGCCGGAATGATCTACTTCACTTTCTGTTTTGGAATGTCGCGCTATTCGCTGTACGTCGAACACCGGTTGAATGCCCACCGGCGTAATTGAGTAAATCACCATGACCGAAAACCCGATTGTCAGCATTACCGGCCTCAACAAGTGGTACGGCGATTTTCACGTGCTGCGCGACATCAATCTCGACGTCGCCAAGGGCGAGCGCATCGTGATTTGCGGGCCGTCCGGTTCAGGCAAATCGACCCTGATCCGCTGCATCAATGCGCTGGAGGAATTCCAGGAGGGTCAGATCGTGGTCGACGGCATCGAGCTCGGCCCGAATTTACGGCGGGTCGACGACGTCCGGCGCGAAGTCGGCATGGTGTTCCAGAGCTTCAACCTGTTTCCGCACCTGACCGTGCTGGAGAACTGCACGCTGGCGCCGATCTGGGTGCGCAATATTCCGAAAAAAGAGGCCGAAGCCGCCGCGATGAAATACCTGGAGCGGGTGAAGATTCCGCAGCAGGCCAACAAATATCCGGGCCAGATGTCCGGCGGCCAGCAACAGCGTGTCGCGATCGCGCGCGCCTTGACCATGAACCCGAAGGTGATGCTGTTCGACGAGCCGACCTCGGCGCTGGATCCCGAAATGGTCAAGGAGGTGCTCGACACCATGGTCGACCTCGCCAAGGAAGGCATGACCATGCTGGTCGTCACCCATGAAATGGGGTTTGCCCGCGAAGTCGCCAACCGCATCGTGTTCATGGACGCCGGACAAATCATCGAAGCCAACACGCCGGCCAATTTCTTCGCCAATCCGCAGCACGCACGGACCAAGCTGTTCCTCAGCCAGATCCTGCGATGAGGATTTTCCATGCATTTGCGCGGCATCGCCGGCTTGTTGCGCCTGGCTTTCCCGGTCGTTTTCGCCGTGATGGCATCCGGTGCGGGCGCCGAGCCAGCAGCGCCGCAACCGCAGCTTGAGCTGAACGAAGCCAACCTCGCCAGTGTGATCGATCCACTGGTGGAAGGGTGGGTCGACAAGCACAAAGGCCCGGGTGCGGTGGTCGTGGTGGTAACGCGCGACGGCCCGCTATTCGCCAAGGGCTATGGCTTTTCCGACATCGAGGCCAAAAAGCCGTTCACGGCGGACGCGACGCTGATGCGGCCGGGATCGATCTCGAAGCTCTTCACGGGGATCGCCGTCATGCAGCTGGTGGACGAAGGCCGGCTCGATCTCGATCGCGACGTCAACGATTACATCGATTTTGCCATTCCGACGCCGCATGGCGGCGTTCCCGTCACGCTGCGCCGTCTGTTGATGCATCGGGCCGGTTTCGAGGAACATGCGAAAAACCTGTTCTCGAGAGATGGCGAGCCTCAACCGCTCGGTCCCTGGCTTGCGAAAAGCCTGCCGCGACGCCTGTTTCCGGGCGGCGACGTCGAGGCCTATTCCAATTACGGCCTCGGGCTCGCGGGCTACATCGTCGAACGCGTTTCGGGCGAACCCTACGTCTCCTATATCCAGCGGCATATCCTGGATCCGCTCGGCATGAAGCACTCGACATTCCGGCAGCCTTTGCCGGATGATCTCAAGCCGCTGATGGCGAAAGGTTACCGCAGATCGGACCAGCCGCCGCTGCCGTTTTTCGAGACCATCACACCGGCACCGGCAGGCGCGCTTTCGGCCACGGGCGAGGACATCGGCCGCTTCATGCGTGCACTGCTGAACGGCGGCGAACTCGACGGCGTCCGCATCCTGCCCAAGGCGCGGCTGGACGAGATGATGGCGCCGGCGAGCGCGACCGCGGCCGGATACCTCGGTCTCGTGTTCTTTGGCGCCAAAATCGCGGGCCATGACACGATCGGGCATGACGGCATCACGATGACCTTTTTCAGCAATGTGACGATTTTTCCCGAGCAGGGAATTGGCGTTTTCGTGTCGCGCGACGGACCTGGTGAAATCAAGAAGCTGGCGGAGCTGCCTCATCCGGCGACGGCCATTGCCCGGCGTTTTCTGCCCAAGGCGACGGACGGAGAAGATGCCAACGCCGCTATCTTCCCAAGCGAAGCTGATATAGCCGGCATCTATCAGCCGGGCAGGCGTAACGATTCCTCGTTTGTGAGATTTTCTGCGTTGCTGGCGCAGATCGTCATCAAGGTCGACCGCGACGGGCATGTGCGGGGATTCCCTGCGATCTGGCCGTTCGGTAGCGGCGCGCCGTGGAGACGCGTTGAACGCGACCTCTATCAGAGCTCCAGCGGGCGCTTTGCCTTTGTCGATAACGGTACCGACTCCTACCTCGCGGCACCGGCTCGGTATCTGCAGCGCGTCCCCTGGTCGTTCGATGCGCGATGGATCGCGCCGGTGTTTGTCGCGAGTACCGCGATCGTTTTCCTGTCGCTGCTGGCCTGGCCGCTCGCAGCACTATGGCGTTTCCTGCGCAAGCGGCAGTGGAGCGAGGATAGCGGCGACCGGCGCAACTTTCTCGCCGTCAGGCTGGTCATGCTGGTCGATGCGGCCGTCATCGGCGCTGTCGCGGTGCTTTTCGCCAAGAGTTCGGATTACACCATTTTCAATGACGCTCTCGATCCCTGGCTGCTGGCGCTCTATGCCCTGGCATGGCTCGGCGTTTTCGGTGCGCTGCTGACGTTGCGGACCACGGCCGGATTCTGGCGCCGCGGGACCGGCAGCCGATGGTCGCGGGTCCATCACGCGCTGATTGCGGCAAGCAGCGTGATGATCGCGTGGTTTTTCGTAACGTTCCATATCGCCGGGACGACGCTGAATTATTAGCGCGTTTTGTACGGTTTTTAGCAATCGACGAAAGCGATTGGAAACCATAGCGCTTCGCATGCCGAACCCTGTTCACGCCTCGGAAAGCAATGTGTGGCTAGTTGGTGCGAAAAGGGTGCGTCAATGCTGGGTTTCCTGTTCGGTTTCAATGTCCGTCTCGGCCGGCTGCAGTATTTCTTCGCCACCATCGGCCTTGCCGTGGTGATGACCGCAATCTGTTTTGCCATTGCGACCTATGTTTTTCAAACCACCCCAAAAGCCATGCTCTCACCCGCGTCCCTGATGAATGCGTGGCCGGTGATCGCGGCCATGGTGTTTTTTGGCTGGGCAACCTTCACACTGCAGTCGATGCGGATCCGCGATATCGGATGGGATCCCGTCTGCGTGATTACTGCCTGGATCGCCGTCCTGATCGTCGACAAAGTCATCGCGGGTAAAATCCCGGCATGGTCGCTGGGGCCTGAACACAACGGAACGGCTGTCGGTGCGCTGACCAATCTCGTACTTTTTCTGGCGCTGATGTTCTGGCCGAGCGGCGACTATCAGGAGCCCTTTAACGACGCCTACCGAACGCCGGACAGGCCCACGCCCAGGACCGCCACCCCGTCGTCGGTGGCGACCGGACGCATCGCACGGGCGTCAGGCGCGGATTTCGGCCGCCGCAGTTTTTGACGGCGCTGCGTCGTCCCGGCTCCAAGTTGGGATGACAAGTCACACCTTCTCGAACGGCACCTCGATCTTGCTGCGTTTCTCCAGCCATTCCGGCACCGGCAGTTTCTTCGAGCGCATGAAATCCGGATTGAACAGTTTTGACTGATAGCGATTGCCGGAATCGCAGAGCACGGTCACGATGGTCTTGCCCGGCCCAAGCTGTTTGGCGAGGCGAATGGCGCCGGCCACATTGATGCCGGTCGAACCGCCGAGGCAAAGCCCCTCGTGCTCCAGCAACTCGTAAATGATCGGCACGGCTTCCTCATCCGGAATAAGATAAGCCTCGTCTACTCTGGCTTGCTTGATGATGGGCGTGACCCGCCCAAGGCCTATTCCTTCGGTGATCGATCCGCCCGGCGTCGACTTGGCTTCGCCGTGCTTGAACAACTCGTACATCGCAGCACCGCGTGGATCGGCGCAGCCGGTCACGACGTCCTTGCTCTTCTCTTTCAGGAAAGCGCTGATCCCCGCCAGCGTGCCGCCGGTACCGACCGAGCAGATGAACCCGTCGATCTTGCCGCCGGTCTGCTGCCAGATTTCCGGGCCGGTCGACTCGTAATGCGCCTTCGGGTTATCCAGGTTGTTCCATTGGTCGGCGAACAACACGCCGTTGGGTTCGGTTTTGCGCAATTGGGCGGCCAGCCGCTTTCCGACATGCTGATAATTGTTCGGATTGGAGTAGGGCAGCATCGGCACTTCGATCAATTCGGCGCCGCAAAGCCGCAGCATGTCCTTTTTTTCCTGACTCTGGGTTTCCGGAATCAGGATCAGGGTCCGATAGCCGCGCGCGCAGGCGACCACCGCCAAACCAATGCCGGTATTGCCCGCGGTTGCTTCGACCACGAGGCCGCCGGGCTTCAGCTCACCGCGCTTCTCGGCTTCGAGGATCATCCATTTGCCGGCGCGATCCTTGACCGACTGGCCAGGATTCATGAACTCGGCCTTGCCGAGAATGGTGCAGCCGGTCAGCTCGGACGCTCGCTTCAATTTGATAAGCGGCGTATTGCCGATCGCTTCGATGACGTCTTTGTTGAATATCATGTGCCCGGTGGCCGGTTGTGTGTTTGATCGCGCCATCAACCCTAATGGACCGTCGCCGGCGGCACAAGCTAACGACGCGCGCGGGTTGGCGCGGCAGTTACTTCGGTTTGGCGAACACCACCTGGCGAACGTCGATATTTCCCGACAGGAATCCTGCCTCGCAATAAGCGAGGTAATATTCCCAGAGGCGGCGGAACCGGTCGTCAAATCCCGACGGCACCAGGTTGGGCCACGCCGCGCGGAAATTGCTTCGCCATATCGCGAGCGTCTTGGCATAATCTTGCCCGAAAATGTGCTCGCGGATAACAGGAACGCCGAAGCGCTCGCCGAGCGATTTCAGCACCTGCGGCGAGGGCAGCATACCGCCGGGAAAAACGTAGCGCTGGATGAAGTCGACTTCGCGGCGATAGGTCTGGAACAGGCGGTCCTGAATGGTGATGGCCTGAATGCCGGCGAGACCGCCGGGCAGCAGCCGGTCGCGCAACTGCGAAAAATATTTCGGCCAGAACTGCTCGCCGACCGCCTCGATCATCTCGATCGAGGCGATTCGGTCATACCGGTCGCGTTCGTCGCGGTAGTCCTGCAGCCGGATCTCGACCTTGTCGGCAAGACCGGCATTGTGAATGCGGGCTTGCGCGAAATCACGCTGCTCCTTGCTGATGGTGAGCCCGACCACGCGGGCGTCGAAGGTCTTGGCGGCATATTCCGCAAATCCGCCCCAGCCGCAGCCGATCTCCAGCAATTTCTGGCCGGGCTGCAGGTCGATGGCCTCGGCCAGCCGGCGATACTTGTTGTTTTGCGCGGCCGTCAGATCCGCGGTGTCGTCCTCGAACAACGCCGAGGAATAGGTCATGCTCGGATCGAGCCAGGCCGAATAGAAGGCGTTGCCGATGTCGTAATGCGCATAGATATTGCGGCGCGCCTGCCGCTTGGTATTGCGGTTGAACCAGTGCCGGACGATCTGGACGAAGCGCATCAGCGGCTTCTTGCCGAGCATCGCCTGGATCAGGTCGTGGTTGACGCAAAACAGATAGAGGAACTGGGTGAGATCGGGCGTGTCCCATTCGCCGCTCAGATAGGCTTCGGCTATTCCGATGTCGCCGCCGTTCAACAGCCGCGAGGCAAAGCCGTAATTGTAAAGTTTCATCGCCGCCGACGGGCCGGGCTCCATGCCGCCTAACCGTACCGTGCGGCCGTCGGGCAGGGTGACATCGAGCGTGCCGCGCCGCAGCCTCGAGCCGAAGCCAATCGCCAATCGAACCAGACGGGGCAGGTCCGAGAGTACCTTGTCCACGTTATCGGGGGTCACGGAGATCAAGTCGGTCATGGCAAGTAGGTCATGGCAGGTCCGTCGCGGGATGCGGCTCGGTGTCGAGACGCAGCCGAGCGATCGGCCCGGTTCCGCCCCTCACTGAACCAGAGCGCCTTCCCGCGGAGGTGCCATCCTCCTGGCCGCCGCGGGTAAAGCGACTCCGGTAGTATAGTCGTCACGTTCGCTGCTCGCCAAGCCGGTATTGCAGACGCTCGCAGGTGCAGCACCCGGACGTGGCACCAGCCGCGCGCCCCTGAGCCATAGCCGCAACGCTTCCCAATGAATCGCCGCGACGATCTTGAACGTCACGAGCGGCAGCGAGAACAACGACCGCAGCAACGCCGCCGTGGTCAGCGATCGGCGACGGCCGCTGAAGGTCGCGGCGAGCAGGGGGCCTTCACGATCGGTCTCCAATATGCGCAGTTTGACGGTCTCCGCCGGCGGAGAAATCCGAAAATGGTAACGCATCGCCATGTCGATGAAGGGCGAGACGTAAAACAGCTTGTCCTGCTGCTGCCGGATTCCGGCGGCGCTGATCTCGCCTGGTTTCACCGGAAGCACGTAAGCGTGGATGTCGCCGAAGGTGTTGCGGACTTCGTAGATGACAAGGGCGAGCCGGCCGTCGGCGCGATAGCAGAAATAGGCCGACAGCGGATTGAAGGTGTAACCAAGCAGCCGGGGATAGCACAGCAGCAACACGCGGCCACCGGTCAGGTCGATGCCGTGCGCGGCGGCGCAGCGTTGCGCGTAAGCGCGTAAAGATGACCCGTCGCGTTCGCCGTGATCGGACTCGTTGAAGCTGTAGAGCGCCGCCCGGTTGACGCCGAACAACCGGGATTGCCGGTCCGCCTCATCGAGCCGGTCGAGATCGATCAAGAGGCTCATCACGCGATAGCTGAAGCGATGGCCCATCGGCTTTAGGCGGGCATGCATGACATCGCCGAAATAAAGCGCTGCGGCGCCAGCCGTGTCGCCATGCGGTCCAGTCTTGGTAGATTCGTCAGGCATCCACTACTCCGCGGCTTGCGCCAGCTCGGGCGGCGGTGCGCGCCACGGCACCGAGGCGCCGAGCGATTCCGCAACCGACAGGCCCGAGCGGATGCCGTCCTCGTGGAAGCCGTATCCGGTCCATGCGCCGCAGAACCAGGTGCGGCGCCGGCCCTGAATTTCGCCCAGCCGCTTCTGGGCGGCAAAGGCCGCGGCGTTATATTGCGGATGTTCGCAGATGTATTTGCCGAATGTCAGCGCCGGATCAGGCTCGAACGGCGGGTTAAGGCTAACGAACAGCGGCTTCGATTCATCGATGCCCTGCAGCCGGTTCATCCAGTAGGTTACGGCAACATCGTTTTCAGCCGTTCCCTCGCGCTGCCAGCGCAGGAAATTCCACGACGCCCAGGCCCGCTTGCGCTTCGGCATCAACCTGATGTCGCGATGCAGATACACTGTGTTGGGCGAATAGCCGATGGCACCGAGAATGCCCTGTTCGCAGCAATCGGCATCGGACAGCATCGCCAGCGCCTGATCGCTGTGCGAGGCGATCACGACGTGATCGTAGGTATCGCTTCTGCCATGGCTGTCATGGACGACGACGCCGTGTGGCATCCGTGCGATCGATGTCACCGCACAGCCAAGCCGCAGCCGGTCGCGGAATGCCGACGTCAGCTTTTCGACGTAGCGCCGGCTGCCGCCTTTGACGGTGCGCCAGACCGGGCGATCATATTGCAGCAGGCGGTGGTTGCTGAAGAAGGCGACGAAATTCTCGGCCGGGAAGTCCAGCATCTCGTTGACCGGCGCGGACCAGATCGCGGCTCCCATCGGGGCGAGGTAATCGGTCAGCAATCGCGGCGCGAATTTCCGGAACTGGAAATATTCGAGCAAGGTAAATCCGGCCAGCCGGCCGGTGGCGTAGTCTTCGGTGCTTTGGGTGTTGAAGGTCAGGATGTCGCGGAGCATCCGCAGGTAAGACGGCGACAACAGGTTCCGGGGCTGGGCGAACAACCCCCGTGCGGTTTCACTCCAGTTGGCGCCGCCGCCCTTCCACTCGAAGCGTCCGGCATCCGCCGTGACCGCAAAACTCATGCAGCTTTCCACGGTCTCGATGCCGAGATGGGCGAACAACGCCGTCAGATCCGGATAATTCAGCTCGTTGTAGACGATAAAGCCGATATCGACCGCAAGCCGAGTTCCGTCGTAGTCGATGGTGACGGTGTGGCTGTGACCGCCCGGCCTGATGTCGCGGTCGTAGACCGTCACCGGATAACGCTTCGACAGGGCCCAGGCTGCGGCGTTGCCGGCAATTCCCGTTCCGATCACCGCGACGCGCATTCCGGCCCCCGTTTGCTCATGAGCCAGATACGGGGCGCTGCTCCCTGAGTTTCAGCCCGGTCCTTGTTGAAGCCTGCCGCCGTGAAGCGTATAGCGGGCGGATGTCGAAACACACCGAACCTGACACCGGCCTCGCCGAGGCGATACCGGACTGTCCGCGCTGCCTCAAACCGTTGCCGCTGTGCATTTGCGACGGCATTACGCCGATCGAAAGCCGGATTTCGCTGTTGATCCTCCAGCATCCGCAGGAGCAGGACAGGGCGCTCGGCACCGCAAGGCTGACCGCGTTGCATTTTGCGAACGCGGTGCTGAAGATCGGGTTGTCGTGGCCGAGCCTCTCCAAGGCGCTGGGGCGGCCGGTGCATGATCCCTCGCGCTGGGCGGTGCTCTATCTCGGGTCGGCGAAAGTCGCCGACCTCGGCACCGACCGGGATATTGTCGCCATCAACCGCAAGGGTGAGATCGAGGACAACCAGCGCGCCATCCTGAAGGATATCGAAGGCATCGTGCTGCTCGACGGCACCTGGAGCCAGGCCAAGGCGCTGTGGTGGCGCAACGCATGGATGCTGAAATGCCAGCGCGTCATCCTCGGCCCGTCGCGCCCGTCGCGATATGGTCAGTTGCGCCGCGAGCCACGCCGCGACGGCCTGTCCACCATCGAGGCCGCCGCGATGCTGCTGGCCGGTCTCGAAAAGCGGCCCGATATCGAAGCGACGCTGAACGGCAGTTTCGAGCGGATGCTGGCGCAATATCGCGCGGCGCAAAGCACGATGCCGCAACTGGCGCCAAAGCCGAAACCGAAGCGGGATTACCGCCGCCGCAAACGCGGCTGAGCCAGGCGTTTCAAGCGAAAGCCTGTCCCGCACCTGATGCGCGTGGACAGTGTGAAGAAAATGCGTCGAACCGGGACCGGGCCTTGGTTGCCCATATCGGGCAGGGCGTATATGAGTTCGGCCTTATGAGGCCACGTGGCGGAGTGGTTACGCAACGGTCTGCAAAACCGTGTACACCAGTTCAATTCTGGTCGTGGCCTCCACTTTCAAAATTCGTTTTGTTCACGACCATGGTTTGGATCGACCCAGCTCAGGCGGGGGTGATCGATCGAGTACGTCGCCCCTTGCGCCTTCGAGCAGGAAAATTCCAAAGGTTTGGATCACCAGCGGTCCCCGCTTACGGGTAACCTCTCCGAGTTTCTCGACGGTGAGGAACCTGGTTTCAAGTCGGGGCGGACCAAGATTTACATCGTGCACAAACAGCAGCTTGCCTTTCAGGAGAGCAGGGTCGGGCTCCGGCATGTTCACCCAGCGGTATCTTTCTGAATACTGCACGACGCAGCTGCCCTTCGGCATATAGAATTCAAGCCAGGCGGTGGTGCCGTAATGAGAAACCAGCACGCAGCCGGCGCCGACGCGGGCCTGGATGGCCACGAGTTCGGCCGCTACTTCACGACCTCCAACGGCGACTTCACGCGCGGTCTCATCCCGATGGTAGCCGTTCAGCAACCCGGTGTTGGTCTGAACGATCACTATCGAGGACATCAACAGGCTGACCGGAATCGACCAGCGCAGCAGCCAATTGACCGCGCGCTGCCAGCGTGCACCCCATTCAACCAAATGGGCGGCTACCGCGGCGGCGATTGCGAGTGCCGGGTACATCGGACCCAGCCACTGCGGATGAACGTTGGCATGAAGTGAATGCACGGCAAAATAAAACACGATCGTCAGCGCCATCGCGTTGATCAATATCGATACCGTCCGCGTGCCGACATATCCCTTGAGAAGGGCATAATATCCGCTTGCGCCAAGCAGGAAAACGGCAGGCGTCGCGTATGCCAATTGGTCAGGTAACAACGTCGCGAAAGTACGCGGGCTAAATCTGCCCGTCCACGCTCGACCGAGCTGCTTGATGAAGGAGACCCATTGGTGGTCCGCGTTCCAAAGCAGGTTAGGCGAAAAGATCGCCAGCGCGACCAGGCCGCCAAGATAGGGCCATGGCGAAGTCAGCCAGTGTCGTTGACCTGGGGCTGCAACCAGCCAGATCAGGATGATGGGGCCGAAGAGGAGTCCGGTGTATTTCGACATGAGCGCCAGTCCCACCGAAACTCCGACGGCAAGCCACCAGACGCCGCGACCGGTCTTGAGGACTTTTGCCAGCGATAGCAGGACGAAACTGGATGCCAAAATCAGAGGCGTGTCGGGAGTGGCGATGATTGTGCCCAGGGAAACCGGCATCGTGGCATTCAATAGAATGACCGCGCTCGAACCCACTTTCGGGCTGTCGAACAGGATCACGGCAGTGCGATAAACCGCCCAGCTCATCGGCAGTACCAGCAGGATCGGAATCAACCTGACCCCGAATTCGGTATCACCTGCGAGCATTGTGCCGAGGCGTATCATTGCGGCAACCATCGGTGGGTGATCGTAATAACCACCGGCCAGGTTCTTTGAGAGCTTCCAGTAATAGGCTTCGTCGAGCATCAACGGCGTGAAAGCCGCCGCAATCATACGAAGCGCTATGAGTCCCAGAACTACCAAAGCGGTGCGGCGAACGCGCTGCATCTCTTCGGGACTCATTCGTCATTCCTTCGGTGAGGGCTGTCGGGTTCTCGGCCTGCAGAACCTGTCTGTTATTATCGGGGCCCCGTCAATTGGGGGCTATTGTCTTAGGATCAGCAGTTCGCGTGCATCGTGCGCCATCTTGAGTCGTTTTTCTCGTCCAGCGCTTTGATAATTGCGGCGGAGGGCCGCGATGGGTTGCCTAAGTGCTTGATGCCCTATAATGATCCGCGCCGATGGGGCCACGTGGCGGAGTGGTTACGCAACGGTCTGCAAAACCGTGTACACCAGTTCAATTCTGGTCGTGGCCTCCAACGCCATCTTATTGATTTCATAAACGTTTTTCTTTTTCTAACGGCGACAGAACGCCCGTGGTCGGTCTCGTCGAAACCTTGAGATAACATCGATCAACGTCCAGCCACCGGCGGTGATCATTTTTGAGTTCTGCGCGGCCTTCTGCGGCACGCAATCGCCGACCACTGGCATATCAAGTTCGCTCGCCATGAAGCAGCGAAACGCATCTCCGGGCGGATTCACGATGGGCTCGCTGCGAACATTGAAGCTGCTGTCGACGGGCCCGCTCACCGACGCACGCGTTCAGAGGCGATCTTCGATACGGCGTGTCGGTCAGCTACGTTTGTCGTCTACGCTGGATTTGCGGATCGCCTCAAGCTGTTCGGCAAGAAACAGCCCGATCTTGCGAGCGCCCTGCGGCGTGGTGTGACCCAGATCGTAGAAATCGGTTCGGTCGAAGTGTAGGCGCTGCGCCAGATCGATGAAGACGCAGCGATCGGCGTATTCCCGGCACACCGCCTCGGTAGCCCTGTTAATTTCGCGCAGCGTAACCGCCCGTGCGCCGATCTCGGGCTTGCTGACGTATATGCCGTCGGGTTGGTAGGCAACAAGGGCCGGATTTGCGGCTTGCGAAACGAAGATAACGGATTCGGCACGTGCTTGATGCGCATCGAGCGTCGCGCGCAGGTTAGGCTCGTACATCTTCGCGATATAGGCGGCGATCGCTGCCCGATCGACATCGTTCCCGACCTTGACCATCGGACCGGCGCCATCGGGATTCACTCCTGCTGCGTGGTCAATCACGACCGGCCTCGCGAACCGGGCTCGTATTTGCGCTATCGCCTGCAGTATCGCCGAGCGCGCTTGAATACGCCGTGCCCACTGGTAATGACGGCGCCGTTCCGCCAACGGCACCGTCTGGCTTCATCCGCGTGTCGACCCCGCCGATGTAGTAAAGGTAGTACCGCGGGTGAAGGCCGGGAAGCTGATGCAGCCACTCCTCGAGCACGTCCGTCTGGCTTTGCGTCGACATGCCGTCAATACCGGCGTTCGCAACGCTAATGCCGGTCGCCTCATGGATGACATCCTGCCACGTCTCGCCGTCGGTGATCAGCAACTGATCCGTTGTTGACGCGCCGACAGTTACGAGTTCGACCGACGAGATCGGGCCGTGGACGCCGCGCAGCCCATATTGATCCCGGGTATAGGTGATCGTGCTCGGTGGCTGGTACAGTGTCTGCTGGAACGTGTAGGTGACGTTGAACTTCTTGTTCGGCAAGACGTACGGTACGAACCAGCTTCCGAATGACAATTCGAAGACCACAACCAGACCCAGCAGGACCACCAGATTGACGCCAACCAGGACGAAGGCGTGGCCGAGCTTTGAACGCGTCATCCGTACGTCTTGCCCCTTGCCTTGATCGATGAGCTGAAAAATGCATGATCTGGGACAGGCACGCAAGGATTATCGGCGGTAAAGATAAACGGGTACTCTCATCACAAGAGTGCGTACTTTTTTCTGTCTCGCGCGCCTGTGCCGTTGGGTGGTTGCTGCAGCGGTTTTAAGCTGGTATCTGTCCGAAAACTGAAATGGATTAAAAGTCTTGCAGCAAGTATCACCACGAATTCGGAGCGGCCCATTCGGAAGTCGAAGTCCTCCAGCGACCGTTCATTCGGCATGGTGTTCGCCGTGGTGTTCTTGCTGATCGCGCTCGCGCGTTTCTGGCATGGAACCCACACTTGGCCGCTATACGCGGTGATCGCGCTGGGGTTTGCCGGCGCCGGCCTGTTTCGCCCGGCGCTGCTCGCCCCGCTCAATCGGATATGGGCCAGGCTCGGGTTGCTGTTGGGCAAGATCGTGTCGCCCATTGTGTTGGGCGGGTTGTTTTTCCTGGTCATCGCACCGGCGGCGATGATCTTGCGCTGGATGGGAAAAGACCTTCTGAATTTGCGGCGCGAGCCGAAGGCCGCGACTTACTGGCTGGTCAGGGATCCTCCGGGACCTGCGCCCGAGAGCATCAACGATCAGTTTTGAGAGGAGCTTCAATGTCCTTTATTGCCGAGTTTTGGCGCTTCATGCGGGTGCGGAAGAAATATTGGCTTCTGCCGATCATGCTCATGATGCTGGTTTTCGGAGGACTTCTGGTTCTGACACAGGGTAGCGCGGTGGCCCCTTTCATCTATACCTTGTTCTGATCGGCCGATGCGCATTCTCGGCATCTCGGCGCTGTATCATGACAGCGCCGCCGCAATCGTCACCGATGGCAATGTGATTGCTGCGGCCCAGGAAGAACGCTTCACCCGCAAGAAGCACGATCCCGGCTTTCCGCGCCACGCCATCGAATATTGCCTGAAAGAAGCCGGCTGCGGGCTCGCCGAGCTCGACGCCGTGGTGTTTTACGACAAACCGTTCCTGAAATTCGAGCGACTGCTGCAGACTTATGTCGCGTTTGCCCCGCGCGGACTACGGTCGTTCCAGATGGCTATTCCGGTCTGGCTGCGCGAGAAACTGTTTCAGAAGAAATGGCTTGCCGACGAACTTGCAAAGCTGGCGCCCGATTTCGACCCGTCCGGCATCATGTTTACCGAACATCATCTGGCGCACGCGGCCTCGGCATTCTATCCGTCGCCGTTTCAGAATGCCGCCGTGCTGGTCATGGACGGGGTTGGCGAATGGGCGACGACGTCGCTTGCGATTGGATCTGGAGCCGATCTCAAGATCCATAAGGAATTGCACTTTCCGCACTCGCTCGGGCTG
This sequence comes from uncultured Alphaproteobacteria bacterium, assembly GCA_963774685.1. Lineage (GTDB taxonomy): Bacteria > Pseudomonadota > Alphaproteobacteria > Rhizobiales > Xanthobacteraceae > Bradyrhizobium. The sequence continues at coordinate 1,270,029 of CAVZFU010000002.1, forward strand.
CTCTATTCGGCCTTCACCTATTATACCGGGTTCCGGGTCAATTCGGGCGAATACAAGCTGATGGGACTTGCGCCGTACGGCGAGCCAAAATTCACAAAGCTGATCCTCGACAATCTGGTCGACCTCAAGGACGACGGCACTTTCCGGCTCGACCAAAGCTATTTCGATTACTGCACGGGCCTGACCATGACCAATGCGCGTTTCGACGCGCTGTTCGGCCAGCCGGCGCGCACGCCCGAACAGCTGCTGACGCCGTTTCACATGGACGTCGCGGCCTCGATCCAGGCCGTGACCGAGGAAGTGATCTTGCGGCTGGCCCGTTCGATCCGGGCCGAGACCGGTCTTCCCAATCTATGTCTGGCCGGCGGCGTCGCCTTGAACTGCGTCGCCAACGGCAAGATCCATCGCGCAAAAATATTCGACCGGATGTGGATCCAGCCGGCGGCGGGCGATGCCGGGGGCGCGGTGGGGGCGGCCTTGGCGGCCTACCATCTGCGCCATGGCAAACCCCGTGTGGCTCTTGCCGACGCGACCGATGGTATGAACGGCGCGTATCTGGGGCCGGCCTTGCTGCCCGACCAAACCGAGGCTGAACTGACGGCCGCAGGCGCAAAATATGTCGTGCTGAGCGAGGCGGAGATGATCGACCGCGCCGCCAACGCGCTGGCCGACGGCAAGGCGCTGGGGTGGGTGCAGGGGCGAATGGAGTTCGGGCCTCGCGCATTGGGCGGCCGGTCCATTCTCGGCGATCCGCGTTCGCCGGCGATGCAAAAGACGCTGAACCTGCGCGTAAAATACCGCGAGAGTTTTCGGCCGTTCGCGCCGTCGGTGCTGCTGGAAGACGTGTCGCAATGGTTCGATCTCGACGAGGAATCGCCCTACATGCTTCTGGTGGCCAATGTGCGCGAGGCGCGATGTATCGCGATGACGGAAGCGCAAAAACTTCTGTTCGGGATCGACAAGCTGAACGTACCGCGCTCCGAGATTCCGGCCGTGACCCATATCGATTATTCGGCGCGGGTCCAGACCGTGAGCAGGCGAACCAATCCGCTCTACCATGCCCTGATCAGCCGGTTTCGCGACCTGACCGGGTGTCCCGTCGTCGTCAACACCAGCTTCAACGTTCGCGGCGAGCCCATCGTTTGCACGGCCGGCGACGCGTTTCGTTGCTTCATGGGATCGGAGATTGAAACGCTGGTGATTGGCAATTGCTTCCTGCAGAAGCAAGACCAGGACCCCGCGCTGAAACTCGACTACAAGGCGGCGTTCGATCTGGACTGAGCCTGGCGGGTAACTCCGCTCGGTGACTCCGCGCCGCGCCGTTGTAGCCTTGTGCGCCAAGGCATACGCCGATGCGCGCCTGTGTCGCGGAAGATTTACGCATCGAAGTCGGTTCGTTATGACGAGGCGTACGGTCGTAACACAATCGATTGGACGAGAAGGGCCATGAGACCGATAAGGTGATGAAAATAACTTGAACAAGAACCTGATCTATTCCGCAATACTGTGCGTTGCTTCGACGGCTGTGGCGTTGGGCGCGGCGGAATTGCTGCTGCGAATCAAAAACAGCACGATGAGGAATTACGATATTGAGATGTGGCGGTATGCAAGGGAACTGAAGGTCCCGAGCCCGGACCCGAGCCTCGGCCATGAGCACGTCAGGAACGCCTCGGCGCTTCTGGAGTCCGTCGACATCCGATTGAACGAATGGGGCTTGCGTGGCGGGCCGGTGATGGTGCCCGCGCCAAAGCGCCGCATTCTTTTTCTGGGTGGCTCGATCACATTGGGATGGGGCGTCCCCGAGCAGGATACGATTTCGGCGCGTTTGCAACAGCGTCTGCGAGAAGCGGGCGAAGACGTCGAGGTGCTGAATGGCGGCGTGGGGAATTACAACGCCGAGCGTTACATCGAGAGATTTTTCACTCAGCTTGAGGGGTTGAATCCCACCGATATCGTAGTGCAGTATTTTCTGCGCGACGCGGAGAAATTGGACCCCGGCGGCGGCAACATCCTGTTGCGAAACAGCGAGCTTGCTGTGATAACCTGGATCGCCCTTTCGCGGCTGGCAAACAAGTCAGGCGAGCAAAGTCTTGTCGATCACTATAGGGAGGTCTATCGCGAGGACCAGCCGGGCTATATCGAAATGAAGAAGCGGCTAAAGATGCTGGCTGATTATGCCAAAGCGCACGACATAAGACTATATATGGCTATGACGCCCGACGTTCATGATCTCACCAACTATCCGTTTGGCTTTATTCACGACCGCATGCGGTCAATTGCGGATGATGATGGTTATCGGTACGTCGACTTTCTTCCGGCCCTGGGAACGCTTTCGCCGCAAGAGGTTTGGGCAATGCCGGGTGATCCGCATCCGAATGCGATCGCTCACGGACTGATGGCAAATGCAATGCTGCCGATGATCCGCCTGACCTCCAGCGCGCCGTCCCGGTAACCGGGTCACACATTGTTATTCAGCGAATTCCCATTTCTTGTATTTTTTCTGGGATACCTGACGCTTCATCTTTTGCTGCCAGGTTCGTGGCGACTTTATCTCATCATCGCCGGAAGCACGGTGTTCTATGCGTGGTGGCGCGTCGATTATGTCTGGCTGCCGTACCTACTCACGCTGATCGCCTGGTCGGGGGCGATCTGGATCGATCGGGGAGAGGGAGCGCTTGCCCGCAGACACCGTCTCACCGCAGTGATTGCAGCGCTTTTTGCACCGTTGCTGGTCGTGAAGTACGCGCATTTTTTGCTGGTCAACATCCTTGCGATCTTGCCGGCGACACTCCAGGCCGATGGTCAAGCCGATGCCTATCGGTTTGCGCTGCCGCTTGGCATCTCGTTCATCACCTTTACGGCCACGGCATACGTTGTGGATACTTACCGATCGAAATTCCCCGTTGAAAAAAGCCTCCGAAAAACTCCTCGCCTATGTGATGTTTTTCCCTCACTTGATTGCAGGACCAATTCTTCGTCCGAACGAGTTGCTGCCGCAGTTTTCGCGCTGGCAGCGCGCGATCGACGCGCGGTTCACGCTCGGCATCGCGCTGTTCGCAATCGGCCTGACCAAGAAACTGGTGTTCGCGGATATGATCGCCGGTTCGGTCGATCATGTGTTCAGTTCAGCCGCTCAACAGCCGAGCGGCTGGGAATACCTGCTCGCGATCCACGGGTTTTCCATGCAGATCTACTGCGATTTCAGCGGCTATACGGACATGGCCATCGGCATCGCCTACTTGCTTCGCATTCGATTGCCGACGAACTTTCGACAGCCGTATACCGCTCGCTCGATTGTGGAATTCTGGCGCCGCTGGCATATCACCCTGTCCTTCTGGCTTCGCGACTATTTGTATATCCCGCTCGGTGGAAACAGGCATGGTGAAGGACGTCGTCGTCTCAATCTGATGACGACCATGATCCTCGGGGGACTGTGGCACGGCGCCGCCTGGACCTTCGTGATTTGGGGAGCCCTGCACGGTGCGGCGCTTGTCGTCGTTCACCTGCTGCAGGCGTATTTGGCACAATGGAAAATTTCGGTACCGCGGTGGGTGGGCGTTCTCGCTACCTTTTATTTCGTGACTCTCGCATGGGTCTATTTCCGGGCGCCGGATCTTGCTACCGCGCATCGTGTACTGCTCGGCCCCTTCACAGCCTCTTGGGAAGGTTTCGACAAGTTTGCCGCGACCTACCCGTTCGAACTCCTGCTTCTGTTGATCTTCTTTGCCACCCATCGGTACGACGCACACGCCCGTGTCCGCATCGCGGTACGCACATGGAACAAGGGATTACTCTGGCCCGTCATCGGCGCGTTGTTTGTTGTTGCCATAGCCGTAAGCCAGGGAAGTTCGGCCAAGTTCATCTATTTCGATTTTTGACGCGAGTGTAGACCCATCGGCCCACACGGCGTGCAGGTTTCGGCAGGTTCATCTTCGAATGTGCTGCGGCTGGTGAATATCCCCGACCGAATGTCCAGGGGATTTCAACGCGATCAATCCGACTTCATCGCTTGCGGTTTCTGCAGCGCCTCCGCCATCGGATAGAGCTTCGAGAAGATCGCCTGCGCGATGAACTGGTGCCCCAGCACGTTAGGATGCGGGTCGCCGGGCGCGATCCAAAGCTTCGGCGAGTTTACGGTGCGCATCCAATCCAGGGAGTCCACGAACTCGAAGCCGTATTCGTCGGCCATATTATGCGCGAGATCTGTGATGCTCTGAAGCTTGTAATGCTGGACGTCGTGAATTTCCGGGATATTGGCGATCAGGACGCCGATGCCGTGCTCCTTGCAGTAGTCGCGCAGCTTCTTGAAATATTCCTTCGACTCCAGCCACCCCGCTCCCTTGCCGTCCTGATAGAGGCCAAGATAGTATTCGCTCCATTCCGGCCGTGCGGAGAAGCGCCGGAGCAGCGTGTCGAAACGGCCGGCGATGAACACGCAGGAAAGGCAGTTGCGCTGGAACACGTTCGGTGCGTGATGCGGCGGCAATATTTCCGCATCGTTGAAGGAATAGGAGAGCACCACGAGGTCGGGACTGTATTTGTATGCTTCCGTGAGGAAGTATTCGATTTCCTGGATCGTCTTGAAGTTGCCGACGCCGGTATTCACAACCTCGGCCTTGAGGCCTTTTTCCGCCAACATCCCTTCGAGGAGCTTGGAATAGGTCTGCTCCGGCCGGACGCCCCAGCCGAATGTTCCGGAGTCCCCGAGCATAACGACGCGCAAGGTATCCGGCGTGCGCTCATAGGGAATCTCGCGATCGCGCAGTCCTTTCGAATTGGTCGCGACGTCGACGCCCATCAGGTGAGCCGTTCGGTTTGGGCCGTGTACGTGCCCGATGAGGGGATCGGGCGAGATCACCTTGACGTCGCGGGCATACTTGAACATCTCGAGGTCGAACTGCATGCCTTTGTCGACAAAGAGGCGCACGTAACCCTCGATGCTCGCCGCGACTATGAGTACGCAGATGACGACGGTGATCACGCCGAAGAGATGCTCGCGCTTCATTGCATCCTCGGGAGACAATGATCGACTGCCCATCGACCCCAGACGATTTCACGTCCAGACTGTTCGCATTGATCGATTTGAAAATGCGTGTTGTGCTCTGTGGTCTGGTTCCCGGAACATGTCTCACATATTGACGCAACTTTTATTGACGCAACTTTTTGCGCCCCGATTGTTAGAATACGCATGTTACTGATCCCCGAGATTCGATGACATAAAAGCGCAACCGGAGCGCCAGAGCAAGGGAGTTTTCTGGCCACGGAACGCAGTGGATTGGTTCGATCTGGATGGCGATAACCTATGCATGTTGCTGGTCGCTGACGTTGTGGAGCGGCGGCGGTGGCTGACGGCCGAAGAGCAGGCGCGCTGAGCCCGTGAGCAAATAGCCCTTCTAAAGCGGCGGCAATTGTCCTAGTCCTCCACGACGTCGTGGAAAATGCAAAAAACCAAGAGCACCGCTGTGATGCGAACAAGAATGCAATACCTCGCCGATGTCTTCTGCCTGAGACCTTTGGTCTCTTCGGGAAGCTATTTGCTGGTGGGTTTATTTCTCGCCGCAAGCCTTGCTTTGCTGGCCGAGCCGATCATTCCGCAGCTGTTCGGCCACGACAAGGGCATGGACTACGCGACGTGGTTTGGTGCCGGCATGCGAATGCTGCAGGCAGGTCCGACATACCTCACGGCGGAAGGTCGTCTCAGCTTTCTCTACACGCCCTTCGCGGCCCTGCTGATGGCGATCCCGAGTTATTTCGGCAAGACGGCGCTGGTGGTGACGCTGGCTTGCGTGACGCTTGCAAGCTGGTGGATCGCCATCTGCCTGTCGAACCGTTTGGCCGGGAACGGGGACAAGATGGAGCTCTGGAGTGTTGCATTACCCGTGGCCGTGACGCTCCCGTTCGTTTACGACCAGTTTCATCTCGGACAACCCAACGTGCTTCTGCTGGCGCTGATGCTTTGCGGATTCCTGCTGCTTCGTGCCGACCGCGGCTGGCTCGCCGGTCTGCCGTTCGCGACCGCCGCCGCGATCAAGGCGTTTCCGGTCATGATCTTTCCTTATCTGCTCTGGCGGCGGCAGTGGCGCACCGCGGCCAGCATGACGGCGTTCATGATGCTGTTTCTGGTCGCTTGCCCGGGACCATTCGCGGATACGAGCGCAATCTGAACGAACTCAGTTTCTGGGTACATGAGATGCTGTTGTCGGGCGGCGACCGCGAGTTTGCCCAACGGGAGGATACGTTCAGCTGGAAGAATCAATCCCTGTACGCTGTCGAGCATCGTCTGCTCCGCCCCGTAGACGCGGAATCCATTACCGACCGGAAGGCTCCGCCGCTCTACGTCAATTTGCTCAATCTGGATTACGCGACGGTCAACAAGGTGTACTGGGCGACGGCGGTCGTCATAGGCTTGGCATTCGTCGCAGCACTTCCCGGCTATTACCGGCGAAGCCCACGCTCGGACGATGCCGAATGGGGCATCCTTCTGGTGCTCATTGTCATCGCGACGCCGCTGGTCCGCTCCTACTACTACGTCTGGCTGCTTTTTCCGTACACGGTTCTCGCGCACAGGCTGGCGAGCGAGCCGGGTGGCAAGCTGGCACGAATGACAATCGCTGCGATCGGATTTTCGATCGTGCTGCTGATAAGCGGCATCAACTTCATCCAGCCACGCTATCCCCAGGCCGCCGGGGACTTCCTTTGGGCGGCAATCGTGGTGGCATTAGCGCTGGCGGTTCATATGCGGCATGACGCGCTGCCGGCGCCGCCGACGCAATTTAAAGATTAAATGAAAGGTTAAACCGATGGCCTGAGGGCCGGAACAGGCCTTGCCAGCTGTGCTTTAGCAGGCGGCGTACCAGCCTTCGGGAAACGGAATGAACGGCCAGACCCGCTCGTTGTCATTGGTGGCTTTCGGCAGGCCGCCCAAAGCCTCCTCCTGCGGAACGGGCGCAATCGCCTCATTCACGGCATCCAGCAATCGGTCGAATTCAGCTTCGCTCATCGCGCTCTCCCCGGCTTTGAGAGCGGACCGTCGCAAAAGTCCTTTGTTTCCGGATTGAATTGATCGTTCAAATTGTACCGATCCGGCGTTCGCGGCCGGCTTGGTTACGGGTCCCTTGATGGGGATGCGACAACTCGATTGATCCGAACGACGGCTTGATGTGAGAAAAGTCACATTTCGGAATCAATAAATTCCGTATTTGCCTTGAAACAACGGTGCCGGGACGGCGCCCTCAAACCAGGACGGATACCGTCATGAAAACACGATTTTGGACTACGGCGAGGCGCGGCAATCTTGCTTTGGCGCTCGGTCTCATGCTCGCGCTATGCGCCACCGGCCTTGCACTGGCCGAGCCGGGGACGCCGGAGCAGCGCAGGGCTTGCACGCCCGACGTCTATCGCCTCTGCCCTGGCGAAATTCCCAACGTCCGGGCCATCACCGCCTGCCTGCGCCGGCAGAAGGCTAGTCTCAGCGAGGCCTGCCGGGCCTATTTCGAGCAGTGACAGCGAGGCCCACAGTCTCCGTGCCGGCAACGGCTAGGGGCCAAAACGGTGATCGACGATGAGGTTATGCAAAACGTCTGCGTAGCTCAGGTGATAGAAAACATGAGCCCTGTGGATCGGAACGGCCACCAGCGACAACAGCAGCAGGACAAATCCGACAAGAAAAATTTTGGCTTGCAACGTCATCGGTTCCTCCATTCGAAAATGGGGAGTTCGGGATTTTTTGGTATGTTCTTGATCGAAATGGCTCCCCGGGCTGGATTTCGAACCAGCGACCATTCGATTAACAGTCGAATGCTCTACCGCTGAGCTACCGAGGAATAGGGCGAAACCCAAAAGCTTTAAACAAGGGTTTGAACAGGTTCGCCGAACCGGCAGCGTATAACAAAGCCTCCCAGGCTTGCAAAGCGGGAAATGCCGCTTTGGCGCACAGCCTTGCGCGATCGAAAAGCCCGCGGATGGCAACGGCTTGTTGACCTCTTTTGGCGCGCAGAAATGCCGCCGCAGGCGGTTCACCCGCCGACCGGCTCACGGGCTCGTGCCCGGAACTGAACGCTAAAATGACTTATTCCCCAATGATCTTCGGGCGTGCCGGACTTCGCCGAGGGTGATTCGATGCCAGATATCGAGACCGATCTCGTCAAGCACACCCCATCGATCGTTCCCTGCCATATCCCGACAATGAGCGATGACGAATGCCTCGTTCGACTGGCGCAAGCCGTCGCACAGCATGATTCCGGCCAACTGGACGAGGTTGCGCAGCTGATCGGACGCCTCGCCGTCACCATCGAATAGGTCGCGTTCCCCAAGCGAAGGCAGTGTCGCCGCGGCCGCGCGCCGTGTTGCGTTTTGGCGAACCTTGTACCAAAGATGAGCCCCGTCCTGGCTTCCACATGCGGCAACGCCGCTCTGTTTTTCGGGGTTCGTCAATGTCCGATTTTTCGACCGCGCGCCAGAACATGGTCGATTGTCAGGTGCGCCCCAGCGACGTCACCGATATCAACATCATCAACGCAATGCTTGAAGTGCCGCGCGAGGCATTCGTGCCGCAAAGTCAGCGCGCTCTGGCCTATCTCGACCTCGACCTCGATGTCAGCGAAGGGACCTCACCCAAACGCTTCCTGATCAAGCCCGTGGTGTCGGCCAGGATGCTGCAGGCGGCCGAAATCCAGAGCACCGACCGGGTTTTGGTGGTGGGTTGCGCCACCGGCTATTCGGCGGCCCTGGTTGCCAGGCTTGCCGGTCAGGTGACGGCGACGGAAAGCGAGCCGTCACTGGCGGCGAAGGCAGCGGACATCCTGAGCCAGCCCGGGTTTGGCAATGTGACGGTCAAGGCCGCGGCGGCGGCCGACGGGGATCCGGCCAATGCCCCCTACGACGTCATCGTCCTCAATGGCGCGACCGAAATCATCCCCGACAGGCTCTACCGGCAGCTCAAAAATGGCGGCCGGCTGGTCGGGGTTTACGCCATGACGCGGCCGCAGCGGGCGATGATCGTGACGCATTCGCATGACGATTTCGGGGATCGGGCGCTTTTTGACGCCACCGTGCCGGTTCTGCCCGGACTTGAGCGCATTCCCACCTTCGTTTTCTAGCGCAAAACCGCCCTTAAATCCGCTTCAAAATCAAAAGTGTGGCCCAGACGCCCCACATCGAGAGTTTCCACAGAGATCGGGCTGCGGGGGTTCCGTCGCGCTGCCGTGCAGAATATGCTGTGACGGGCACATGACTCGGAACAAGACAATAAGCCGGTCCAAAGGCGCGCGAACCGGTTGATAACATGGATGGATTTCGCGGTATGCGTGGGGTGAGGACGGTTACCGGAGCTGCGGCTGCGGTCCTTCTGATGGCATGTGCGGGCCCGATCCCTGCGCTTGCCGATACGATTGAGGCTGCGCTGGTGCGCGCCTACCAGAACAACCCTCAGCTTAACGCCCAGCGCGCTTCGGTGCGCATCACCGACGAAAACGTGCCGCAGGCGCTGTCGGGCTATCGCCCGCGTGTCTCCATCACCGGCACTGTCGGTGAACAATATACCGATACCCAGACCACGTCGGGCGGCAGTGCCACCACGCTGGTGAAAACCATAACGCACGGCTACGACGCGCCGCGCAGCATCGGCGCCACCGTGACCCAGACCCTGTTCAACGGTCAGCAAACCGCCAACAAAACCCGTGCCGCGGAGAGCCAGGTCTCCGGCGCGCGCGAAGCGCTGCGCGTGCTTGAACAGTCGGTTCTGCTGTCGGCCGCCACCATCTATATGGATTATCTGCGCGACTCCGCGATCGTCGAGGTCCAGCGCAGCAATACCCGCGTTCTCGAACAGACGCTGAAGCAGACCAAGGATCGATTCAATGTCGGCGAGGTGACGCGCACCGACGTGGCGCAGTCGGAAGCGCAGTTGGCCGCCGGCAAGACCCAGCAGCTGACCGCCGAATCCAACCTGACCACGACGCGATCGAATTTCCGCCGCATCATCGGCAACGAACCGGAACAATTGGCTCCGGGCTCGCCGGTGGACCGCTTCCTGCCGCCGAGCCTGCCGTCCGCGGTCGATCTCAGCCTTCTGGAAAACCCGAACGTGACGGCGGCGATGTTCGGCATCGACGTCAATTATCTGCAGGTCAAGGTCAACGAAGGCGCGCTGTTGCCGACGGTGACCTTCCAGGCCTCGGTGGCGCAGTCCTACGAAACCCAGATGTCGATCTACCGGACGTTCGGCGCCTCTGCGGTCGCGCAGGTTTCGGTTCCGGTGTATCAGGGCGGCGCCGAATATTCGCTGATCCGCCAATCCAAGGAAACGCTGGCGCAGCAGCGTCTCAATCTCGAAATGACCCGCGACCAGACCCGCGCCAACACCGTGACCGCATGGGGCCAGCTGGTGGCGGGCAGGGCGCAGGTGGCATCGGCGCAATCGCAGGTGACGGCATCCGAGATCGCGCTCAACGGCGTGCGCGAAGAGGCCAAGGCCGGACAACGCACCACGCTCGACGTGCTCAATGCCCAGCAGGCGCTGGTCAACGCCCGTGTCGCGCTGGTCACCGCGCAGCACGATCGCGTGGTCGCGTCGTATGCGGTGCTGAACGCGGTCGGACGGCTGTCGCCGATAGTGCTCAATCTCGCAACCACCGTCTACGACCCGAGCGTGCATTATCAGCAGGTGCGCGATAGCTGGTTCGGCGTTCGTACCCCCGACGGCCGCTGACATCGGCCGTCGCAGTTCGCTTCACCGTTGCTTGCAATCAATTATTGCCATGACGTAGCCTTGCCGGAGGCGACAGGGCGATTCGCGCCGCTTTGGCATACTTGCGCCATCCTTGGGCCGCAACGCTTCGGTGCCTGAGCAGGGCGACGCCTCGCGCGATGTGTCTGGTGGCGCGTGATCTGGGGACAAGTCAGGCTTGTGCGATGAAAATCCCGGCCCGCATATCCGGAACCGGCACATCCCGCCGTTGCTAGTGTAAAATATGGCTGGTGTAAAATGCATGCGAGGGCGTTGATGATGTGGAGTCGGAGATGACGCAGCCCGCAAAGGTCCAGGAACCCTCGATGGAGGAGATTCTGGCGTCGATCCGGCGCATCATCGCCGATGATGAAGCCAAGCCTCAGGAAGCCAAGCCTTCCGAAGCCAGGCTTTCCGAAGCCAAGCCTTCCGAAGCCAGGTCTTCCGAAGCCAGGTCTTTCGAAGCCAAGCCTTCCGAAGCCAAACCGGCGGCTGCCGAAAAGCCCGCGAGTCCCGCCGCTGCTGCAAAACCGGAGAAATCCGATACAGCGCCGCCGGCCAGGGCGCCGATGATGAAGGACATTCCGCCCTCGAGCATTCCCGCGGCGAGAGCGGCTGCGGCAAAGGCGGCGCCGCCACCCGTCGCACCAGGCTCCCGCCGCGTCCAACAGCCAGGACGACATCGACGCGATGCTGGCCGGGCTCGATGAAACAACTTCCGAATCGGAAATACGGCCGCCGCTGCCGGACGGCGAGGTGTTCGAACTCACCGACGAGATGGCGCTGCCGGACATGCCGCCATCGCAGCAGGAGCAGCAGCCTGCGTTCCACCGGATCGAGCCTGAAGACGATCTCGAATTCACCGAAAACGCCGCCGCCAAAGCCATGCATCGCCAGCCCGAGCCGCCTCCGTTCTTTGAAAGCGCCCCGGCGCCGCCACCGCAGCAGATCCTGTCGCGCTCGACCGTGTCGGCGGTCGAATCCGCCTTCAATTCGCTGGCCAATACCGTGCTCAGCAACAATGCGCGCACGCTGGAAGACCTGGTCAAGGAAATGCTGCGGCCGATGCTGAAATCCTGGCTCGACGACAACCTGCCCGGTCTGGTCGAGCGCATCGTCAAGGCCGAAATCGAACGGGTTTCGCGCGGCCGCTAGGACGCCCTTCTCCCCTCCCTCCGCGCAGCGGCGGGGAGGGGTTGGGGGTGGGGGTCTATCGGCAGGACCCGCTGCTTCGGTGAATGCCGCGCTACCCCCCACCCCAACCCCTAAGAGCGAGCTTCGCTCGTCTCGACCCCACCACGCGCAAGGGCGCGTGGCGGGAGGGGAGTGTCATATTGACTTGGCGCGCGTGTGCGGCTTTCTAGCCCCTTCACATCGCCGATTGATTGAAATGATCGAGAAAAACTACCAGCCTGCCGATATCGAAACCCGGATGTCCCGCCTCTGGGAGGACGCCGGCGCGTTCAGGGCCGGGCGCCCGGAGCGCCGCGATGCCAGGCCCTTCACCATCGTGATCCCGCCGCCGAACGTGACGGGCTCGCTGCACATGGGGCACGCGCTCAACAACACCTTGCAGGACATCCTGTGCCGGTTCGAGCGGATGCGCGGCCGCGACGTGCTGTGGCAGCCGGGCACCGACCATGCCGGGATCGCGACCCAGATGGTGGTGGAGCGGCAGTTGATGGAGCGGCAGGAGCCGGGCCGCCGCGAGATCGGCCGCGCCAAATTCCTCGAGCGGGTCTGGCAATGGAAGGCCGAGAGCGGCGGCGTCATCGTCAACCAGTTGAAGCGGCTCGGCGCATCCTGCGACTGGTCGCGCGAACGCTTCACCATGGATGAAGGCCTGTCACGCGCGGTCATCAAGGTGTTTGTCGAACTGCACCGTGAAGGGCTCATCTATAAAGACAAGCGGCTGGTGAACTGGGATCCGAAATTGCTGACCGCGATTTCCGATCTCGAAGTGCAGCAGGTCGAGGTCAAGGGCAGCCTGTGGTACCTGCGCTATCCGCTCGAAGGCAAGACCTTCAACCCGGACGATCCGTCGACCTTCATCGTGGTTGCGACCACACGGCCCGAGACCATGCTCGGCGATACCGCGGTCGCGGTGCATCCGGACGATGAGCGCTATACGGCGTTGGTCGGCAAGCACGTGATCCTGCCGCTGGTGGGGCGCAAAATTCCGATCGTCGCCGACGAATATTCTGATCCCGAAAAAGGCTCGGGCGCGGTCAAGATCACACCGGCGCATGACTTCAACGATTTCGAGGTCGGCCGGCGGCACAACCTGCCGCAGATCAGCGTGCTCGACCAGGAGGGATCTCTCGCGCTTGCCGGCAACGAGGACTATTTGCGCGGACTGCCGGAGGGCTCGGCGCAGCTTGTCGAGGAATTCGACGGCGTCGAACGTTTCGCCGCGCGCAAGCGGATCGTGGCGCGCCTGGAAGATTTCGGCTTCATCGAAAGGATCGAGCCGAACACGCATATGGTGCCGCACGGCGATCGTTCCGGCGTGGTGATCGAGCCCTATTTGACCGACCAGTGGTACGTCGACGCCAAGACCCTGGCGCAGCCGGCGATATCGGCGGTGCGCAGCGGCGCCACCGTGTTCGTCCCGCAGAACTGGGAGAAGACCTATTACGAGTGGATGGAGAACATCCAGCCCTGGTGCATTTCCCGCCAGCTCTGGTGGGGTCACCAGATTCCGGCCTGGTACGGCCCCGATGGCAAGGTGTTCGTCGCCGAAACCGAAGAGGAAGCCGTCGGCAACGCGCTCGGTTATTACGTCGAGCAGGAAGTCATCACGCCGGAACAGGGGCGGGAGATGGCGCTCGATCCGGCAAAACGCGCCGACTTCATCAAGCGCGACGAAGACGTGCTCGACACCTGGTTCTCCTCGGCGCTGTGGCCGTTCTCGACGCTGGGCTGGCCGGACGACGACAAGGACGTGAAGCGCTATTATCCGACCGATGTGGTCGTGACCGCGAACGACATCATTTTCTTTTGGGTTGCCAGGATGATGATGATGGGCCTTCACTTCATGAAGGATAGGCCGTTTTCGACAATCTACATCCATCGGCTGGTTCGCGACGAGAAGGGCGCGAAGATGTCGAAATCGAAGGGCAATGTCGTCGATCCCCTCGGAGTGATCGACGACTTCGGCGCCGACGCCCTTCGCTTTGCGCTGGCACGCGCAGCCGCACAGGGGCACGACATCAAGCTCTCGCCGCAGCTGGTCGAGACCAATCGCAATTTCGCGACCAAGCTGTGGAATGCCTGCCGCTTCGCGGAGATGAACGGTTGCGCGTCACCGTTGGGTTTCGATCCAACCAAGGCGAAAGAGACACTGAATCGCTGGATCGCGCATGAGGCCGCGCGTGCGACGCGCGAGGTCACCGAAGCGATCGAGTCTTACCGCTTCAACGACGCTGCCAATGCCATTTATCGCTTTGTCTGGAACGTCTATTGCGACTGGTATCTGGAGCTCGCAAAACCCGTGTTGATGGGCCAAGACGGCGCGCCCAGGACCGAGACCCGCGCGATGGTGGCGTGGGCGCGCGACGAGATTCTCAAACTGCTGCATCCGTTCATGCCCTTCATTTCGGAAGAACTCTGGGCCGTGACGGCAAAGCGCGATGGCCTGCTTGGCACTGGCGCCGTGGTCGCGCAAGGCCGATGCATTGACGGCGGAGCAACTGGCGCTGATGGCGACCCTGTCGCCCAACGAAGCGCTGATGCCGCCGGTTCTGTCAGTGCTCGATACCGCCGATTTCAGCGATCCCGCCGCCGAAGCGGAAATCGGCTGGGTGGTCGATCTCGTTACGGCGATACGCTCGGTGCGCGCAGAAATGAACATCGCGCCGGCAACGCTGACGCCGCTGGTGCTGGCGGGGGCATCCGCTGAAACCACGGCGCGCGCGCAGCGCTGGAGCGACGTCGTCAAGCGCATGGCCCGGCTCGGGGATATCTCGTTTGCCGCTTCTGCGCCGGAAGGCGCGGTGCAACTGCTGGTGCGCGGCGAGGTCGCGGCATTGCCGCTGAAAGGCGTGATCGACCTTTCCGCCGAGAAAGCCCGGCTCGACAAGGAAATGGCCAAGGCCGAAGCCGATATCAAGCGCGTCGACGCCAAGCTCGGCAACGAGAAATTCGTGGCCAATGCGCCGGAAGAAATCGTCGAGGAAGAAAAAGAAAAGCGTGAGGCCGCCGTCGAACGGAAGGCCAAAATCCTCGAGGCGCTGGAGCGGCTCAAGAACGCCGCGTAACGGATAGCCGATGCTGGACCACGTCTCCATCACCGTTTCGGACATCGCGGCCGCCGAGCCTTTCTACGATGCGATCATGAAGGCGCTCGGCGTCGTCAAGGTCGGACGCCGCGACGACTGGCTCGGCTATGGCGAGCGGGCGCGGCCGGCCCATCCCGATCGCACCTACATCGCGATCCGCAACGGCGCGAAGCCCGATGAGGCCTTCGGCCGCCACTGGTGTTTCAAGGCGAAATCGCGCACAGCGGTCGACGAGTTCTGGGCCGCCGGCATCGCCAATGGCGGCGGTGACGACGGTCCGCCGGGCCTGCGCAGCTATCACGAATCTTATTACGCGGCGTTTTTGCGCGATCCCGACGGCAACCGGGTCGAAGCCGTCTGCCATCATCCGGTGTGAGGGCCAGGCTAACAGCAAATTGTAGGGTGGGCAGAGCGCAAGCGTGCCCACCATTTCCACCCACCGGCGATCTCGAAAGATGGTGGGCACGGCGCTGAAGCGCCTTCGCTCACCCTACAACCTGCTATTATGCGGATCGAAGCCGTCCGCCATCATCCGGTCTAAAGGGGATCCATGCAAACAGGACAGCCCAGCCAAACCGCACGCGGGGCGGCGGCCTATCGCGCCATTCATCAAACCCTGGATGGTGGCGCGATCTTCAGCGATCCATTCGCTCAGGAGATTCTTGACGCCGAAGCCCGGGCGAGGGGCGACGCCATGGCCGCCGATCCGTCGCTGCGGCCGATGCGCCTGTTCATCGCGGCGCGCAGCCGGTTTTCCGAGGATGCGCTCGCAGGCAGCGTTGCCCGCAGCGTGCGCCAGATCGTGGTGCTGGGTGCGGGCCTCGACACGTTCTCGCTGCGCAACCCCTATGCCGGCCAGGGGGTTCGCGTGTTCGAGGTCGATTACCCCGCCACCCAGGCGTGGAAACGGGAGCGCCTGGAGCAGGCCGGACTTGCGATCCCGCCGTCGCTGACTTTCGCTCCCGTCGATTTCGAGCGGCAAAGCCTCGCCGAGGGATTGAAGGCGGCCGGCTTCCGGGACGATCGCCCCGCCTTCTTCCAGTGGCTTGGTGTTACGATGTATCTGACGCGCGAGGCGGTTGGGTCGACGCTCGATTTCATCGCCGGCCTGCCGGGATCGGAAGTCGTGTTCGACTACGCCGAACCGCTTGAAAACTACCCGGCCGATCGCCGCGCCGTCATCATGGCCATTGCGGAAAGTGCGGCTGCGCGGGGCGAGCCATGGCTCAGTTTGTTCGATCCCCCTGAGCTGACCAAGCTGCTGCGCAGCAAAGGATTCCGGACCATCGAAGATCTCGGCATTGCCGGACTGTCGGAGCGTTATTACGGAAGCCTGAAGCAAGGTATCAGGGTCGGACCGGGCGGCCACGTCGTCCGGGCCCAAAACAGCCGCTGATCCCTTCATGTGGGGCGGGCTCACACATTGTTGTCGAGGAGCCGCATGAGGGATTCGATCCTGCCTTCAGGATTTCCAAGCGCTCCGCTTCAGGTAACCCGGCGGGCTAGATTTAGCGGTTGGAGACGCCCGATTACACCACGCTTCGGTCAATCCCTCCGAACAAAAATATTCTGATTTTCGGAAAGACCAAATCAGTTCATATCTGTTCCTGTCCCGTCCCCTCAAGGGGCGCTCGCGATCGTCACGGACGCGGGGCGGGATGCGATGGACGCAAGGGGTGCACCTGACGAGAGCATCTTCTTGCGGACGATGAAGTCGTGTGGTCCTGACGCCTCGACGCCGGCGTCAAGTCAGTAGAGGCAACTCAACTGGCGACGGTGACAAGAAAGCCCGATCACCGGGGAGAGCACGAAGGAAGTCGTAAAACCATTGTGTGCGGGGATGCCGGGTGATTCCGGTGAACCTGTGGTGACTACTACCGGCACGGCTTTTTTTCTGCCCTGCCGGGCTGCGGGTGCATTGGGCGCCCGGCATTCCCCACGCCCTTTTGGGCGAAACCAACCTGCACAACCCGGGCGAATTCGCGCCGCGGGAATGCGGAAGTGTGTCCCGAGCCGTCATCGCCCGCGAAGGCGGGCGATCCAGTATTCCAGAGACGCCGATGATTGAACCGAGAAGCCGCGGCGTACTGGATGCCCCGCTTTCGCGGAGCATGACGGCTGTGGTGGTGCGGCTGTATCTCCACCATTCGTCGTTCCTGCGAACGCAGGGACCCATGACCACAGGGAGCGGGGTTATGCGAAATCGTTGAACAGCGTCTTTCACAACAAGCGACACGGCGTATCGGTTCCTGCTTTCGCAGGAACGACGCTGAGCAAACGCGACAACGCAATCCGCGCTAACCCGGAAACGGCTTGCTTAGAAATTTCGAACCCTTCAACCCATATCGCCACGGGTAATCGACGGCCTTGGTAATTCCGATCCGAACTCCTGTGACGACTTCAACCTTGCCGATCCGCGCATGCAGCGTGATCGGCGGCGCGTCGAGCGGCAGTCCGCTGTGGGCGATCGTGATTCCGAGCGCTTCGCACAATTTGCCCGGACCGGAACACAGCGATCGCTCGTCGTGCAGTCCGCGGCGTCTTCGCATCGCGGGAATTCCATGGGTCGGCTGCAAGGCACGGATCAGCACCGCGCTGGCAGAGCCTGCCTTTTCGCAAACGAAATTGACGCACCAGTGGATGCCATAGGAACGATAGACGTAGGTGAAGCCGGGCGGGCCGAACATCACCATGTTCCGCGGCGTCGGCCCGTTGAACGAATGCGCGGCCGGATCGGTGTGGTGATAGGCCTCGAGCTCGACAATGACGCCGCCGACGCCGTTGACCAGCAACGTTGCGCCGATCAGGTCCGGTGCTACTTCAAGGACGCTGCGGGCAAAGAAAGCGCGTTTCAGCGGCTTGCCCAGCCCTGGCGCGTTCGGTGTGCGGTTTTGAGCCATTCCAGGCAGCATGCTAAAGCCTGCTGCGAAGCAAGGCGAGCGGTTGCGGTTTCCGGTCCACCGGATTAGCTAGAGCACTCAAGGCACGGATTCTCCATGGTCGTCGTCGTCGATACCGTTTCAGCCACGCCGCTGCGCCCGCGTCACCCCGAAAAGGTGAACCGGCCGGACGCGCTGTCGCCGCCGAAACCGGACTGGATCAGGGTGCGCGCGCCGAATTCGCGCGGCTATGCCGACACCCGCAAAATCGTGAGGGAAAACGGCCTGGTCACGGTGTGCGAGGAGGCGGGCTGTCCGAACATCGGCGAGTGCTGGGACAAGAAGCACGCCACCTTCATGATCATGGGCGACACCTGCACCCGCGCCTGCGCCTTCTGCAACGTCAAGACCGGGATGCCCGGCGCGCTCGACGCCAGCGAACCGGAACACGTCGCCGAAGCCACTTTCAAGCTTGGGCTTGCCCATATCGTGATCACCTCAGTCGATCGCGACGATCTCGCCGACGGCGGGGCGGAACATTTCGCGCAGACCATTCGCGCCATCCGCGCGCGCTGCCCGGCCACCACCATCGAAATCCTGACGCCGGATTTCCTGCGCAAGGACGGCGCGCTGGAAGTCGTGGTGGCGGCCAGGCCCGATGTCTTCAACCACAATCTGGAAACGGTGCCGTCGCATTATCTCAACGTGCGGCCGGGCGCGCGCTATTTCCATTCGATCCGGCTGCTGCAGCGGGTCAAGGAAATCGATCCCGCCATTTTCACCAAGTCCGGCATCATGGTCGGGCTCGGCGAAGAGCGGCACGAGGTGCTGCAGGTGATGGACGATCTGCGTTCGGCGGATGTGGATTTCCTGACCATCGGCCAATATCTGCAGCCGACCCGCAAGCATCACGCTGTCATGCGCTATGTGCCGCCGGACGAATTTTTGGGCTACGAGAAGGTCGCCTATACCAAGGGCTTCCTGATGGTGTCGGCGAGCCCGCTGACGCGCTCGTCGCATCATGCCGGCGATGATTTCGCCAGGCTGCGGACGGCGCGCGCCGCACTATCGCGCTAGAGCGTCAGATGCCGAAATTCTCCAGCAAGCGCCGGGTTCTTCATACCGCGTCGCAGATGTTCGATCTGGTCGCCGATGTCGAGCGCTATCCCGAATTCGTGCCGCTGTGCCGTTCGCTGAAGATCCGCCAGCGTACGCCAAAGCCCGACGGCACCGAAATCGTGATCGCCGACATGACGGTGGCGTTCAAGCTGGTGCGCGAGGCCTTCACCAGCCGGGTGACGCTGGACCGTCCCAACCTGAAAATCCTGGTCGAGTACCTGCAGGGCCCCTTCAGCAATCTTGAGAACCGCTGGTCGTTCGAGCCGAAGTCGGACAGCGCCTGCGACGTCGGGTTTTTTCTCGCCTACGAGTTCAGGAGCCGGATGCTGGCGATGCTGATGGGAACGATGTTCGACGCCGCGTTTCAGCGATTTGCCGCCGCCTTCGAGAAGCGCGCGGATGCGATTTACGGAAAAGCTGGTCCATCAAGCACAGCGTCGCTCCCAAGGTGACAGGTTGTATTGCGTCACGACCTCGGCGGCCGCCGTCGCTTCACCGCAGTCCGCCGGGGCGATCGCGCCACGCGCGGGCGCAAGCGGCTGGCGGCCTCGCGGACTGGCCTCGCCGGCGCCTGCGGGCCGCGCGCCAGTTCCGTCAGCATGCGCAGCGCTTCAACGACGGAGCGCTGGCGCACGACGCTGCGGCCGATCGCGCCGAAGCGGCATTCGCGGTGCAACAATCCGGCCGTCGCGGGCGGCGACGGCAAAATGCACGAGGCCGACCGGCTTGCCCGGCGTCGCACCGCCGGGGCCTGCGATGCCGGTAATGGAAACGGCCAGGTCGACGCCGGCTTTTTCCAGCGCGCCGATCGCCATCGCGGTCGCGGTCTCCTTGCTGACCGCGCCGAAGGTCTGGAGCGTCGAAGCCTTGACGCCAAGCATCGCGCGCTTGGCGTCATCCGAATAGGTCACAAAGCCGCGGTCGATGACGTCGGAGGAGCCGGGAATATCGGTCAGCGCGCCGGCAACGAGACCGCCGGTGCAGGATTCCGCGGTCGCGATGGTTAGCTTGCGCATCCGGCACAGATCGAGCAGCGAGCGGGAGAGGGCGCGGGCGTCGCTGCCGCTCATGTCAGTCGCTCCAGCCTTTGTCGCCCCAGCCTTTGTCATCCCAAGGCAGGCGGATGGTGGCGCTCGCGGTCGCCGCGATGCCTTCCTCGCGGCCGGTAAATCCGAGCCGCTCGCTGGTGGTTGCCTTGACCGCCACGCGCGACAGGGAAAGGCCGGTGATTTCGGCGATCCGCGCCCGCATGGCGTCGCGGTGCGGGCCGATCTTGGGACGCTCGCAGATCAGGGTCACGTCGAGATGCGCGATGCGTCCGCCGCGCGCGGTGACGCGATCGACCGCATACTTCAGGAACAGATCCGACGCCGCGCCCTTCCATTTGAGGTCGGTGGGTGGAAAATGCGAACCGATATCGCCATCCGCCAGCGCGCCAAGGATGGCGTCGACCAGCGCGTGGAGGCCGACGTCGCCGTCGGAATGGGCGAGAAAGCCCCTGGTGTGCGGCACGCGAACGCCGCAGATCATGACATGATCGCCATCGCCAAAGGCATGGACGTCGTAACCGCTTCCGGTCCTGATATCGCCCAGCGCGGCACCGAGGCGGGCTTCTTCGCGAACAAAATCTTCGGGGGTCGTCAACTTCATGTTGGCAGGATCGCCTTCAAAGGTCGCTACCGTCAATCCCGCCCATTCCGCCAGTGCTGCGTCATCGGTGAAATCGCTGCGGCCCTCGCGCGCGGCGCGGCGGTGGGCGTCGAGAATGATATCGAAACGGAACGCCTGCGGCGTCTGCGCAATTCGCAACCGCGCGCGTTCGGGTGTGGCCTCGACGTTGCCGGTGTCTCCGATCAGCTTGATGGTATCGGTGACCGGGATCGCCGGCACGGCGGCGCCGGTACGGGCCGCAGCCTCGATCGCGCGCGAGATCAAAGCCGGCGTGACGAAGGGTCGCGCCGCGTCGTGAATCAGAACGATGTCGGGCTTCTGGCCGGCGAGCGCTTCAAGTCCGGCGCGCACCGAGTCCTGGCGAGTCGCCCCGCCATTGGCGGGCGGCGCGTGGCGGAGCGCGCTGACGGCGTCGTTGAAAATCGTCATGTCGTCGGGATTGAGAACCGGCTGTACCGCAAAGATCTGTGGATGACGGCAAAATGGCTCCATCGCCCGGAAGATCACGGTCTGTCCACCGATCGAACGGTATTGTTTCGGTCCGCCCGAGCCGGCCCGAAGCCCGCGCCCGGCTGCGACAAGGATGGCTGCAGTCCGTTCTGGTTTGGGCATGGGACTAGAATTACTGATGATTCAGGGGAAGCGCCGGTACGCTCGCGCACTGCCCATATCATGATGGCAGGCTAAAAACAGAACAATTCCCTGTAGCTGTGGGAAAAGCATAATTTGTTGCACTGCACTTGCAAGATTGACAGAACTGTCTAAAGTGTAGGCATGCAACTTGACTGCACAAGATTTGTGCTCAGAATGGCACCCGGCAGCCGCGATGAGGCGTCTGCCAGAAATATGAGAAGCCCGTGACAGGCCCGGAAACCTTACGCCCTAAGCCTTTGAAAATAGGCGATATTGGCGTTGCCAACCGGGTCCTTCTCGCGCCGATGTCGGGCGTCACCGATGCACCTTTTCGCCGTCAGGCGGCAGTCCTTGGCGCCGGGCTGGTGGTCTCCGAGATGACCGCCAGCGATGACCTCGTCAACGGCCGGCCGATGTCGCGGCTGCGCTGCGAGGCCACTGGAATAGGCCCGCATGTCGTCCAACTCGCGGGCTGTGAAGTCAGATGGATGGCGGAGGGCGCGCGGATCGCCGAGGCCGCCGGCGCCGAAATTATCGATATCAACATGGGCTGTCCGGCGCGACACGTGACGGGCGGCCAATCCGGTTCGGCGTTGATGCGCGATCTCGATCACGCATTGAAATTGATCGAGGCGACGATCGCAGCGGTGAAAGTGCCGGTGACGCTGAAGATGCGGCTCGGCTGGGACGACCAGTCCCGTAACGCGCCGGAACTGGCGCGCCGCGCCGAAGCCGCCGGCGTGCAATTGATTTCGGTGCATGGCCGCACCCGCTGCCAGTTCTACAAAGGCGACGCCGATTGGGGCGCGGTGCGCGCCGTCAAGGATGCGATTGGTATTCCGCTGGTCGTCAATGGCGATATCACCTCGTTCGAGAAAGCCGTCGCCGCGCTGCGGATGTCGGGCGCCGACGCTGTCATGGTCGGACGCGGCGCGCAGGGCCAGCCGTGGCTGCCCGGCCAGATCGGGCGCCGCATCGAAACCGGTGTCGCCGAATCCGCGCCGTCGCTGCCGGAGCAACTCGCCTATATCCGCGCGCTCTATGATGACGTCTGCAATCACTACGGATTGCGTATCGGGCTTCGCCATGCGCGCAAGCACCTCGGCTGGGCGCTCGACGTGGCGGCAAAATATAGCTGCGCGCCGGTGCTGACGCTCAAGACGTGGCGGCAAAAGGTTCTGACCTCAGACGATCCGCATGGCGTGCATCGCGCTCTGCAGGATGCATACGACGACTTTGCATGGAGTGCTGCTGCATGACTTCAGTCGCAGGACATCTCCGCTCCGTGCCTTCGGACGGCGAGGCTATCCTCAACGCACTTCCCAATCCGGTGCTGCTGGTCGCGCCCGACGGCCGCATCGTCGATGCGAACATGGCCGCGGAGTCGTTCTTCGAGATTTCGACGCAATTCCTGCGGCGCCAGTCGTTGAAGGAGCTCGTGCCTTTCGGAAGCCCGTTGCTGGCGCTGATCGATCAGGTGCGCTCGAGCGGTTCGCCGGTCAACGAATACAAGGTCGATCTGGGAACGCCGCGGATCGGCGGCGACCGCCAGGTGGATCTTCATGTCGCGCCGCTCACCGAGCGGCCCGGTCATATCGTCGTGATGCTGCAGGAACGCACCATCGCCGACAAGATGGACCGGCAATTGACGCACCGAAGTGCGGCGCGCTCCGTGATCGCGCTGGCGGCGATGCTGGCGCATGAAATCAAGAACCCGCTGTCCGGCATTCGTGGCGCGGCGCAACTGCTGGAGCAGGCGGCTTCATCGGAAGACCGCATGCTGACGCGGCTGATCTGCGATGAGGCGGACCGTATCGTCACGCTGGTCGACCGCATGGAAGTGTTCGGCGACGACCGGCCGGTGGCGCGCGGTCCGGTCAACATTCATTCGGTGCTCGATCACGTCAAGCGGCTGGCGCAATCGGGCTTTGCCCGCAATATCCGCTTCGTCGAAGAGTACGATCCGTCGTTGCCGCCGGTGCTTGCCAACCAGGACCAGTTGATCCAGGTGTTCCTCAATCTGGTGAAGAACGCCGCCGAAGCCGTCGCCGACCTCGGCAGCGACGCTGAAATTCAGCTTACCACCGCATTCCGCCCGGGTGTCCGGCTCTCGGTGCCGGGCAAGAAATCGCGGGTGTCGTTGCCGCTCGAATTCTGCGTCAAGGATAACGGCCCGGGTGTGCCGGAAGACCTGCTTCCGAACCTGTTCGATCCCTTCGTCACGACGAAACAGACCGGCAGCGGACTAGGTCTTGCGCTGGTGGCCAAGATCGTCGGCGATCATGGCGGCATCATCGAATGTGAATCCCAGCCGCGGAAAACCATTTTTCGCGTGTTGCTGCCGATGTTCAACGTCGCCAAACAATTCGATCAAAGCAATCGCGACGACGTTTCGGGTACGTCGTCGCACGCCTCACAGGCATAGGATGAGGAATAACAATGCCCGCAGGTAGCATACTCGTCGCCGACGATGATACGGCGATCCGCACCGTCCTCAATCAGGCTCTCTCGCGCGCCGGCTATGAGGTGCGCCTGACCGGAAACGCGGCGACCCTGTGGCGTTGGGTCAGCCAGGGCGAGGGGGATCTCGTCATCACCGACGTGGTGATGCCTGATGAGAATGCATTCGACCTGTTGCCGCGGATCAAGAAGATGCGGCCTAGTCTTCCCGTCATCGTGATGAGTGCGCAGAACACCTTCATGACGGCGATCCGTGCTTCCGAACGCGGCGCCTATGAGTATCTGCCGAAACCGTTCGACCTGAAGGAGTTGATCGCCATTGTCGGCCGCGCGCTGGCCGAGCCCAAGGAGCGGGCAGTCAATCACGCCGACGAAGCTGAATTCGATTCGATTCCGCTGGTCGGCCGGTCACCTGCGATGCAGGAAATCTACCGGGTGCTGGCGCGGCTGATGCAGACCGACCTCACGGTGATGATCTCGGGCGAGTCCGGCACCGGCAAGGAACTCGTCGCGCGCGCGCTGCATGATTACGGCAAGCGGCGCAACGGCCCGTTCGTCGCCGTCAACATGGCGGCGATCCCGCGCGATCTGATCGAATCGGAATTGTTCGGCCATGAACGCGGCGCATTCACCGGCGCCAACACCCGTGCCTCGGGACGGTTCGAGCAGGCCGAAGGAGGGACGCTGTTTCTCGACGAAATCGGCGACATGCCGATGGAAGCGCAGACCCGGCTGCTGCGTGTGCTGCAGCAGGGCGAATACACCACCGTCGGCGGCCGAACCCCGATCAAGACCGACGTGCGTATCGTCGCTGCCAGCAACAAGGATCTGCGCATCCTGATTCAGCAGGGCCTGTTCCGCGAAGATCTGTTCTTCCGCCTCAACGTGGTGCCGCTGCGTCTGCCGCCGCTGCGCGAGCGGATCGAGGATTTACCCGATCTGATCCGGCATTTTTTTGCACTGGCCGAGAAGGACGGATTGCCGCCGAAGAAGCTCGATACGCTGGCGCTGGAACGCATGAAACAGCACCGCTGGCCCGGCAACGTGCGCGAACTTGAAAATCTCGCACGCCGGCTTGCGGCTCTCTATCCGCAGGACGTGATCACCGGCTCGGTCATCGACGGCGAACTGGCGCCTCCCGCGGTGAGCTCGGGCGGCAGTGTCAACCATGGCGTCGACAATCTCGGCGGGGCGGTCGAAGCTTATCTGTCCTCGCATTTTTCAGGCTTTCCCAACGGCGTCCCGCCGCCGGGCCTCTATCACCGCATCCTCAAGGAGATCGAAGTGCCGTTGCTTACGGCGGCATTGGCGGCGACCCGGGGCAACCAGATCCGCGCCGCCGACCTGCTCGGCCTTAACCGCAATACCCTGCGGAAGAAGATCCGCGACCTCGATATTCAGGTTTATCGCAGCGGCAGCTAGGGGTTCGCGGTCCACCGCCCGAAAAACCGCTGGGGATGCGCGTTTAGGCGGCAGAACACGCCGTCGAATTGTCGTAATTCGGCAACAATGTGATATGAATGCATCAGTCCGCTGTCCGGCGGACCCAAAGCCATCAGCTCACCTTTGCCGGAATGACCAGCGCAGACACCTCGGCCCCAACGTTCGATCCGTCGTTCGCCGAATCCAAGGGGGGGTCCCTGCGGAGGTTGCTGGCGCCGTTTGCGGTCGGCCTGGCGTTGCTGTCGGCCTTCCTCACCTTTGTGGTGCTTACCGGCCTGACCCCGATCGAGCCGACCGGCACGGTCGTCGTTTCGTTCATTCTGATCAACGCCGCGACCATCCTGCTGCTGGTCGGCATCATCGTCGGCGAAGTCTGGCAGGTCATGCAGGCCCGGCGCCGGGGCAGGGCGGCGGCGAGGCTGCACATCCAGATCGTCAGCCTGTTTTCCGTTATCGCCGTGTTGCCGGCGGTGCTGGTGGCGATCATCGCCAACGTGACCATCGATCGCGGACTCGATCGGCTGTTTTCAGGCCCGATGCGCGAGGTGATTCAGAACTCGCTGAGCATCGCCCAGGCCTACACCAATGAGCACGCGCAGCTTATCAATGGCGATATCCTGGGAATGGCCAATGACATCGCCCATGCCCGTCCCCTGTTCGACCAGGATCGCGGCACCTTTCGCGAGCTGCTGACCGCAAGCGCTGCCGCGCGCAACCTGCCGGCCGCGATGCTGATCGACAAGAACAGCAACATCCTGGAGACGGCGCCGACCAGCGTCCAACTGAGATTTGTGCTGCCGGAGCCGGACTTCCTGAACGGCGTCAACGAGACCGAGCCCCGGATCTCGATATTTCCTGAAAATTACGTCGCAGCGGTGATCCGGCTGCGCGCGTTCAACGACACCTTCCTCTACGTGGCGCGGCTGCTCGATCCTCACGTGGTTGCGCAGCTCGCGCAAACCCAGGCCAGCGTTGCCGAATATGGCCAGCTGGAATCGCGCCGGTTCAGCATCCAGGTGAATTTTGCGCTGATGTTCGCGGTGATCGCACTGACGATCCTGATGGCCTCCGTCCTGATCGGACTTAACTTCGCCAATTGGCTGGTGGTCCCGATACGACGGCTGATGAGTGCGGCCAATATCGTCTCGACCGGCGACCTGCATGTCCAGGTGCCGGTCCATCGGTCGGAAGGCGATCTCGCGCAACTTGGTGAAACCTTCAACAAGATGACGCAGGAGTTGCGCACCCAGCGCGACGACCTGGTCAATGCGAGTGAGTTGATCGACAGCCGCCGCCGGTTCATCGAGGCAGTTTTGTCGTCGGCCAGCGCCGGCATCATCGGAGTCGATGCGTCCGGCAGCGTTGGCATTCTCAACCGCTCTGCCGAAAAACTTATCGGTCACGCGGAATCGGAAACGCTGGATCATCCACTCTCCGACGTGCTGCCCGAACTCGACGACATGATGAAAGCCGCGCGGGAAGGTACCCAGCGGCTGGTTCAGGGCCAGATCACCATCAGCCGCGACGGCCACGAACGTAATCTCTCGGTTCGCGTCAGCGCCGAGCAGACCAGCCAGTCGCGCGACAGCTACATCATCACGCTTGACGACATTACGGAGCTTGTTTCTGCGCAGCGGACTTCGGCGTGGGGTGACGTGGCCCGCCGCATCGCCCATGAAATCAAGAATCCGTTGACGCCGATCCAGCTTTCGGCCGAACGCATTCGCCGCAAGTTCGGCAAGGCCATCACCGAGGACAAAGCCATCTTCGAGCAATGCACCGACACCATCGTTCGGCAGGTCGATGACATCAGGCGCATGGTCGATGAGTTCTCGCGCTTCGCACGGATGCCGAAGCCCGTGATGGAGGGCGAGGACGTCGCCGATACCGTGCGGCAGGCTGTGTTCCTGATGCGGGTCGGGCACCCCGAAATTGATATCGAAGCCGAAATCAAGGAAGAGCCGATGCGGGCGCAGTTCGACCGCCGGCTGATCTCGCAGGCGCTGACCAACATCATCAAGAACGCGACCGAAGCCATCGAAGCCGTTCCGGCGGAGGAGTTGGGCAAAGGTCGCATCGACGTGGTCGCCGCGCGCGACAACGACGACATCGTGATCGACATTATCGACAACGGTATCGGCCTGCCGAAGGTGAGCCGGGCGCGCCTGCTTGAACCCTATGTGACGACGCGCGAAAAGGGCACCGGGCTTGGCCTTGCGATCGTCGGCCGGGTTCTTGAAGACCATGGCGGCCGGATCGAACTGCATGATGCAGCCGAGATCCGGCCCGGCACGCGAGGCGCCTGGATGCGGTTGCGGTTCGCGATGTCGGGCCAGGCACCGAAGGTCGAGGCAAAAGAGCCGGTACTGGAAACAAAGGTAGCTGAGTCCGAAACCGTTGAGCCCGCAGACGCGACTAACAATGAAGCAAAAATCGAAGCCGCAACAGGCAGTTGACAACACAGGCGTGATCCCATGGCAAATGACATTCTGATTGTCGATGACGAAGCCGATATTCGCGACCTGGTTGCGGGCATTCTGGATGACGAGGGCTTCACCACGCGGACCGCGCGCGATAGCGATTCGGCGCTGGCGGAAATCGCCAATCGCCGTCCGCATCTGGTATTTCTCGACATCTGGCTGCAGGGCAGCAAGCTCGATGGGTTGCAACTGCTCGAGCAGGTGAAGCGGGATCACGCCGATGTACCGGTTGTCATGATCTCCGGGCACGGCAACATCGAAACGGCGGTCGCGGCGATCAAGCGCGGCGCTTACGATTTTATCGAAAAGCCCTTCAAGTCCGACCGGCTCATTCTGGTGGCGACGCGGGCACTGGAGACGTCGCGGCTCAAACGCGAGGTAAAGGAACTCAAGCAATTGGCGCCCGCGGCCAGCATTTTGACGGGCCGTTCCGCCTGCATGAACCAGTTGCGCCAGACCATTGAACGGGCCGCCAAGGCCAATAGCCGCATCCTGATCGTCGGCCCCTCCGGTGCGGGCAAGGAACTGGCGGCGCGGACGCTGCACGGCACCTCAAGCCGTGCCGATGGTCCGTTCGTTGTGATCAATGCCGCGGCGATCACCCCGGAGCGCATGGAAATCGAGCTGTTCGGCGTCGAGCAATCCAACGGCGAGCAGCAACGCAAGGCGGGTGCGCTGGAGGAAGCGCATGGCGGCACCCTGTTTATCGATGAAATCGGCGATATGCCGCGCGAAACCCAGAACAAGATCTTGCGGGTGCTGGTCGATCAGACCTTCCAGCGCGCGGGCGGCACCACCAAGGTCAATGTCGACGTCCGCATCATTTCCTCGACGGCACGCAATCTGGAGGAGGAGATCGCCGAGGGGCAATTCCGCGAGGACCTCTATCATCGGTTGTCGGTGGTGCCGATCCGCGTGCCGCCACTGTCGGAGCGCCGCGAGGATATCCCCGAACTGATCGAATATTTCATGGACCAGATATCGGTTGCGACCGGATTGCCGAAACGCCAGATCGGCCAGGATGCAATGGCGGTGCTGCAGTCGCATGTCTGGCCCGGAAATGTCCGGCAGCTGCGTAACAATGTCGAGCGCGTCATGATCCTGGCGGGCGGCGGACCGGAAGTCATCATCACCGCCGATATGCTGCCGCAGGATGTGGGCTCGATGGTGCCGGCGATGCCGACCAGCAACAACGGCGAACATATCATGGGGCTGCCGCTGCGCGAGGCGAGGGAAGTGTTCGAACGCGACTACCTGATCGCCCAGATCAGCCGCTTCTCCGGCAACATCTCTCGCACAGCGGAATTTGTCGGCATGGAGCGCTCGGCGCTACATCGCAAGCTCAAGGCCCTTGGCGTCGGCTGAATGCCGGTTGGCGTGCTCATTCCATGCAATTGCTTGGGAATTTCATCGCTTTTCCGGATCTTTTCCAAGGATTGCCGCGGTGTTTGCCGCGGCTGATGCTTGAACTGGCTTGCCTAAAAAGCAAGCCTGCCCTCTAATCATACCGCCGCGCCCCCGGAGGGGGATCTCAGGGAAGCCGGCAACCGGGCGACGCTCCTCCAAGAGAGCTGCGCCAGGTTCAATAAAAAGAAGCAAACAAGACTGCGGGACAAAAACAATGGCGGCAGACCGCGCACAAAACCTACAAGACACCTTCCTTAATCACGTTCGCAAAACCAAGACGCCACTGACGATCTTTCTGGTCAATGGGGTGAAGCTGCAGGGGATTGTCACCTGGTTCGACAATTTCTGCCTGCTGCTGCGGCGCGACGGTCACTCGCAGCTTGTCTACAAGCACGCGATCTCGACCATCATGCCCGGCGCTCCGATCCAGTTGTTCGAAGGCGGCGAGGATGCTCCGGCTTGAAAGTGATCTGATTGGAACCCCGAAATCTTGAAGGGGGCGCCGACCGTCCGCGGTCGGCGGGGGGCACAGCAACCGGGCGGGTGATTGTCATCGGCCCCTATTTGCGCATGCGCCGCGGCGATCCCGACGGGCAGACGGATCATCATGTCGTACGCGGTTCCGAGGCGCGGCTCGAGGAAGCCGTTGGCCTGGCGCGCGCCATTGACCTGACGATCGCGGAAGCGCTGATCACGCCGATCGGTCAGATCAGGCCCGCGACATATCTCGGCAAGGGCAAGGTCGAGGAAATCGTCGGCCTCATCACCGGGCACGAGATCGAATTGGTGGTGATGGATTGCGCGCTGTCGCCGATCCAGCAGCGCAATCTGGAGAAAGCCTGGAACACGAAGGTTGTGGATCGCACCGGATTAATCCTGGAAATCTTCGGCCGCCGCGCCAAGACCCGGGAAGGCTCGCTGCAGGTCGAGCTTGCGCATTTGAACTATCAACGCAGCCGCCTGGTGCGATCATGGACCCATCTCGAGCGCCAGCGCGGCGGTTTCGGGTTCATGGGCGGTCCCGGTGAAACGCAAATCGAAGCGGATCGCCGCCTGATCGGCGAACGCATCTCACGTCTCGAGAACGAGATCAAGAAGGTTCAGGCGACCCGGCGGCTGCATCGCGCCGGCCGCCAGCGGGTGCCGTATCGCGTCGTGGCGCTGGTGGGCTACACCAACGCCGGCAAGTCGACGCTGTTCAACCGTCTGACCCGCGCCGATGTGCAGGCCGCCGACATGCTGTTTGCGACGCTCGATCCTACCTTGCGGGCGCTCGCCTTGCCGCACGGCGGCAAGGCGATGTTGTCGGACACGGTCGGGTTTATCTCGAACCTTCCGACCCAACTGGTGGCGGCATTTCGTGCGACGCTGGAAGAAGTGCTGGAAGCCGATATCATTCTCCACGTCCGCGATATCTCGCATGAAGATGCGGACGCGCAGCAGCGCGACGTCGATGCCGTGCTGCGCCAGCTTGGCATCGATCCGGACGCCGGGCAGCGCGTCATCGAAGTCTGGAACAAGATCGATCGCTTCCCTCCCGAAGAACGCGAAAACTTGCGAAATATCGCCGCGCGGCGCCCGCCGGAGCGTTCGTGTTTCCTGGTCTCTGCCGAAACCGGGGAGGGGGTTGGCGCGCTGCTTTCCGCGATCGAGAACCGGCTGGCGGCAACCCGCATGACACTGGATCTGTCGATCGACGCCGCCGACGGCGCCGGCATCAGCTGGCTGCACCGCAATTCGGAAATTCTCAACAAGGAGTTTCATGACGGCCGCTTTGCGATGACGGTGCGGGTCGATGAAACCAAGCGTGACATCGTCGTCAACCGCTTCGACGCGGTACCACACGCGGTTTGATCTCGCGTCCCTCCAAGCGATCAGGCCATCGTCTCGATCGTCTCAAGCAAATAGTCCGTGACGCGTTTCTTGGTCAGTTCGCAATGGGTTGTCGATGTCGAGGCAAATGTGCCGTTCTCGAACACCTTGTTGGAAGGCGCACCTCCGCCGCATACCGAAAAATATTTGCAGCTGGTGCGGCAAAGCTCGACACCTCGTGCGATCTGAGAGGTCATCTCCTTGAGCACATCGGAAGCTTCGATTTCTTCGAATGAGTCGGTGAAGACATTTCCGATCGCAAATGTTTTGAAGTCCTTGGACGAATAACCCGCAATCTCCGGTGAAAACGTATAGATATCGCCGCGTATATCGATGGTGATGATCCCGAAGGGAATGACCAGGTTGTTGACCGGTCCTCTCTTGTCGAAGTGACGGATGGACGCCATCGTCTCCTCGATCTCGCGCACGACGATGTGAAAATCATGTTCGCGCATCAGCTCGTTAAAGCGTCTCAGGAAGTCCTGGACGCTGCGAGGCGGAAGATCCGAATCGAGCGTCGTCGTAACGTGGATTCCTTCCTGCTCCTCGATATTGAATCCGACGTCGCGGATACCGAGCTCGTGGTAAAGCGCGAACAATCCGTCGGGATCGGCAAGTGCGGCGCGCGTCAATACCGATATGACGTAAAACGGAATGTTGTTTTGCTTCAGGCGGTGAATACCCGCAACCGTCTTGTCGAACGTCCCCTTGCCCGATCGCGTTTTCCGATAGGCGTCGTTGATGTGCCGGGGACCGTCAATGCTGATGCCGACGCCGGCCTTCCATCGCCGGAAAAGATCGCACCACTCGTCGTCGACAAGCATTCCATTGGTTTGAAAGGCATGGTCGATCTGCAAGCCGGGCGGGCAGCATTCGCGTATCTTCGTGAACGCTGCGTCGTAATATTGTGCCCCAAGGACCAGCGGTTCGCCGGCGTGCCAAACCACGGTCGTGCGCTTGGAGATCGTCGGAAAGGTCACGAGCTTTTCAAAGAT
Source organism: uncultured Alphaproteobacteria bacterium (assembly GCA_963774685.1). Taxonomy (GTDB): domain Bacteria; phylum Pseudomonadota; class Alphaproteobacteria; order Rhizobiales; family Xanthobacteraceae; genus Bradyrhizobium. The sequence continues at coordinate 1,301,994 of CAVZFU010000002.1, forward strand.
GCGCTGGATCTGGTCGATATCAAGCGTCGTCCGATCGCTTCGCTGCGGGAGATAGCAGTAGGAGCAGTTGATGTTGCAGAACGGGGTTGGCTGCAGGATCACCAGTGAAGTGATACCCTCCTGGCCGGGATGGCGGATATCGTGGTCCTCGGTTCTCACGGCGTGCCTTGCTTCGGCGTGGCGGAGCCGGCCGATTGCGCCGACGGTACGAACAAGGTCGAGCCGGCGATATCGTCCGCGGAGGCCGATGCGAGTTCACCGAGAGGTTTCCAGCAAATCTGCGGCGGCGCGCCCTGCAACGAATGCGACCGGACAAAGGCGCAAGGGTGAGCCGGATTGAAGTAGTGCAAGAGATAGTCGCGAAGCGGCGTCAGGTCGGGAGCCCATTGCGACTGGTAATGCGTCAGATCCGATCCGAAAGCTGAGGGTTGCAGCAGCAGCGTTGCCGATGAGGGGATCATCGGAAGCCGCTGCATCACCAGCGAATAAGCTTCGTAGATCAACAGGCCGTTGGCCGGATCGTAGCCGACTTCCGCCAGTATCGTATCGACGCAGGAAATCGCAGGTTCGACCTGAACATTCCATCCCCGTTCCCGTCCGGACTTCAGGAGGTTTTGCGAGACGCTATCGAAGATCAGGGGATGTCCGGGCGTCAGCCACGCGACCGGCGGTTCGGTGTCGGCGGCTCGAAGGACGGCCTGCGAAACGTCCTCGTAGTTCTCGGTCCGGTTCCGGTTCTCCTGGTAGATGGACCACAGGCTGCGGCATTTGCTGCGGAGATTGCCGGGCAGGAGATCGAGATCGGATTGCGGCAGATTGCTGCAGATGCGGTTGCAGGCTCCGAGAATCTCGAGCGTCTGCAGCGTGAGATGTTCGGGAAACGAAACGCCCGCGCCGAGCAGATACAAACGAGGCTTTTGATCGGGACGGCCTGTGCTGGGCATTTGATCCGGTCCTTCAGGTAGCGGAATCAAATGCCGGAAATTCCGCTGGAACGGAAGGCGGTTTCATTTAACGACACACCAGGAGCCGGCGAAGATGCATTTGCGCCGGGGATTTGCATCCTTGCAGTTGGCAAGAGCCGCCTCCTTGGCTTCGTCCCTGGTGTCGCGCTTGGCCGCGCCCCATCCGGTTCCCGTCGGTGTCCAGTAAACCCCGATGCAGGCGTCGGCCCCCGAGAGGACGATCTTGCATTTGCCGTTTGGCAACTGATTTCGGCACCGTGACAGGGCGTCATTGGTCGCGATGTCCAGCGTCTCCTGATTCCAGGATGATCCGTAGGCCAGATGGTTGGTTTGTCCGATCGCCAGCGCAAGATATTTGGAATTAGGCGTGCAATCGTTCCCGACAAGCGTTTCACCAGAGCCGCAAACGATCGGCTCGCAACCGCTGCCCGAAAGCCGCTGACCGGTGGGACAGGTGATGGGAACACACGTCGAGCCCTGCAGCATCGTACCTGGTCCGCAGGTCGGAGCTCTTGGCATCAGGGTATTGTAAACTGCATCCAGCTGGGATTGCGGAACCGGCGATCTGGCGGCGAGAGTTGCGATTTCCTTCAGATCGTCACTGGTTGCGGTCATGGTATCCAACTGGCCCGGGTCGAGCCGTCGGGCGAGGCTGTAATCGATGATCGCCTGGTCGCGATCGCCCTTTCGAAAACTGGCAATGGCGCGTCCGCCAAAAGCGGTGATATTCCGGGGATTGAGCTTGATCGCCTTGCTGTAATCACTCACCGCGGCGTCCAGGACATTCTGGGCGACGTAATCGCCGCCGCGCCAAAGATAGGCGTCGAACCGGTCACTGTCCGATGTGCCGGTGTCTTCGATAATGCGGGTACAGGCCGCTATGTTTCTGGCGCGGTCCTGGCTCGTGCAGCTATCCCAGTCGCTTTGGTTGGCTGCGGCGCACTGACCGATCGACAACTGGAACAGGCAGGCAATGGCGAACAGATGCCAGCCGATCGCCCGTAGACGAACGGCAATGTGGCGGCGCGTCTTATGGTGGTCCGAGATCGGGAATATCAAACAATCAAGTGCCATGGATCAAACGTTCAATTGTTACACTTCAAGCATGAAAGCCCGTCACTGAGCATCGCCCAGCCGCTTAAGGCCGTCTTTCGCGTCAACATTGCCACTGTCTATCGCAAGGGCCGAACGAAAGTCCGCAATCGCAGCATCCTTTCGGTTCAGCGCTTCAAGGACTCGGCCACGTGCGGCGAGGTTGGCGGCGTCGGACGCGCGCAGCTGCAGCGATCGTTCGGCGTCGGCAAGCGCCGGGTCAAGATCGTGTTTTGCAAGTGCGGCAAGGGCGCGGCCGCGGTAGGCGCTGGCATATTTCGGCGACAGCGCCACCGCCTGGTTGAAATCTGCCAGCGCCGCGTCGGTATCGCCGCCGTGCAGAAGAAATTCGGCCCGGGCCTCGTGGGCGGCGGGGTTGTTCGGAGCGGCTGAAAGCGCGGCCGAGAAGTCGGCGAGTGCGCGCTCGCGATTTCCCTTGGCGGCGTACGCCGAACCTCTGGCCAGCAGGGCCGGTACCGTGAGCGGATTATCGGCCAGCACCTTGTCGAAGTCTGCGATCGCACCGTCGAGGTCGCCGGCTTTCTGTTTTGCAAGGCCGCGGTTTTGATAGAGCATGGTGCTGCCGGGATCCAACGCCAGCGCCGTGTTGTAATCGGTCACGGCGGAATTGTAGTTTTTCTTGGCGTAGTTGGAATTGGCGCGGCCGGCAAAGGCGAGCGCCGAGCTCGGATCGGCGCCGATAACCTCGCTGAACCCGGCAATGGCATCGTCGTAATTCCGGGCCTGGTAGGCGGCAACGGCACGCGCGAGCGCAGTGGCGATCCGCGTCTGGTCTGGCGTTGCCGGTGCCGCGGCCGGCGGAGTCGAATCCTGTGTGGGATCGCTCGCGGTCGCAGGTGGCGTCGAAGGAGCGGAGCGCCGGGAGCAGCTTGCGCAGGGGTGGCGTCGATGGCGCCGTATCCAGGTCGTTGACCGGCGGCAAGGTTGGGCCCGGCCGAGCTGCCATGACCGGCGGATTATTTCCCCCGATAGCCGGCCCCGGCGGCGGTGCGTCGTCATCGGGGGGCAGCGCCTGCATCATGCCGGAGTCGGGAGGCATATCATCCGGCGGCGCGTCGGGGTCAAACGGCACCAGCGCCAATTCGAGATCGAAATCCACGGATGAATAATAATCCGGATAGATCGCGCCGGAACGCGGCAGCCGGCCAAAGTAAGGGTGATGCAACCGGCCGAGTTGCGATCCCGGCAGGCCTGGGCGAGGCCGGAGACTGCTGGAAGGCGGCAGGCTCGGAATTGGATGTCCCGGGATTTGCGGTGGCTGATGTGTGGCCAGTGGAAGTCCGGGTTGCGAATGCTGGACACCGGGCAGCACAGGTAGCTGATGCGTCGCCGTCGGCGGCAATCCCGGTTGCAGGTGCTGCGTTCCGGGCAGAGGGGGCGTTTGATGCGTAACCGTCGGTGGCAGTCCGGGCTGCGGATGCTGAACGCCCGGCAAAACAGGTCCCTGATGCGTTGTCGAGGGCGGCAGCGGCGGTGGCTGATGCGTTATTACCGGTGACGGCGGCGCTGGATGATACTGCGGCGCTTGAACGCTGGGTTGCGGGTGCTGGACAGCCGGCGCCTGATAGTGCGGCGCGTTAGCGAAATTGTGGAAGTTCTGGAAGTTGCGGAAGTTGTGAAAATTCTGGAAGTTTCGGAAATTCTGGAAATTGCGAAAATTGGAGAAGTTTCTCCAATTGGACCAGGCCATTTTATTTAAGTTGGTCTTGTCCCGGGTTACGCCGCCGTAGTCGATCTGACGATCGAGTTTCTCGATAATTTCCTGCGCCCGACTGATCCTCGCTTCGATGTCCGTGACATCAACCGGATTATCGAGGCTTTGTTTGGCACCGGCCGGCGCCGAAACGAACAGCGCGGCCAGGAAACTGATGATCCGTTTGAACAATTTCGGCCCCGATCGACTTACGAAACATCGACCAAGAGACGATCATTGCGTCCGGTCGGTCAAGCGATGCGTGGTAGTGTCACAGCCAAGGTTCTGCTTTTCTTTATCTGTGTTGCATAAATGCAGCGGTGCTTCGGCCATCGTTGCGATCGCGGCGCATCTATCTTGCCGTCGACGCGGCAAGCCCTTCCTTGCTCTTGGCCTCGTTCCACAGCGCGTCCATCTCGGCCAGCGACGCATCTTCCGGCGAGCGTCCTTGCGCCGCCAGGGCGCGTTCGATGTAACCGAAGCGGCGTTCGAACTTGGTGTTGGTGCGGCGTAGCGCCAAATCAGGGTCGGCACCGACGTGGCGCGCCAGATTGACCAGCGCAAACAGGAGATCGCCGGTTTCTTCGGTGAGTTCGTCGGCATCGTTGCGATCGAGCGCCGCCTCGATCTCATCGGCCTCCTCGCGAATCTTGTGCAGCACCGCGCGCGGATCGTTCCAGTCGAAGCCGACGCTGGACGCCTTGCGCTGCAGTTCCATCGCGCGCGTCAGCGCGGGTTGTCCCGCCTTGACGCCGGACAGCAATGATTTGAGCTCGGGTTCTTCCCGGGGCCGCCGCGCCGCGCGCTCGGCTTTCTCCTCGGCCTTGATGCGATCCCACGCGCCCTTGACGTGGGAGGCGGTCAATAATCCGTCTCGGTCGGCAAAGACATGCGGATGCCGCCGGATCATCTTGGCGGTGATGGCCTCGACCACATCGCCGAATGCGAACGCATTCTGTTCCTCCGCCATGCGGGCATGAAACACCACCTGCAGCAGGAGATCGCCCAGTTCGTCGCAGAGATCGTCGAGATCGCCGCGCGCGATGGCGTCGGTGACTTCATAGGCTTCCTCGATGGTGTAGGGGGCGATGCTGGCAAAGTTCTGTTCGAGGTCCCACGGGCATCCGCTGCCGGGTGTACGCAGCGCCGCCATGATCTCGAGCAAACCTGAGATGTCGCGGGAAGGGGTCATGATGCACCGGAGCGTGGGAGGAACCGGCCCCGGTATGCCGCAAGACGCGCCTTGATCCCAGCAAAAGCAATGGAACAGGTCGTTATTTGTCCACAAGGGGCGCCGCGCCTCACGACGACGGCGCAAAATCCTCGGGCTTCAGTTCGATCGGCGCACCATGCGGCGTGCGGTCGGCGGCGTGGTCCCAGGCATCGCGATACCGGTTGAGGGTTTCTGCTGTCGTGACGCCCTTGGCGGCAATCAGTCCTTCCAGCGTTGCCAGCCAATGCCGGTAGTAGGTTTCGCCGGTGTCGGCATCACCGGCCGCCTGCGCGCGCTTGATCTCATCGGCAAGGGCTGCGGCCCACTCGTTCCAGGTGAACAGGCCGCGCGCATGCAGCGCGAGCGCCATCGCAAAGGCCTGGGCTTCCCAGGGTTCGCGAAACACCGGCCCTTCGGTGTCGCGCGGGATGCCGGGAACCGCGCTGGCGGCTTCCAGCGCCGCCTGTGGATTGAGAAGCATCACACACGCTCCAGATAGGGCTCCCAGGCATCGACCGACACCGTCAGCTTCGGATCCGACTCCTGGCCCCAGAGTTCAACCCCGTCGAAGGTCACGGTGTAAAGCCATTGCGGATTTTCACCCGCGCCGGTGGCGTTGCTGTCGGGAAAAACGTGACAGCCGAGCACGCGTTCGACGACGCCGATATGGCCACGCACATAGCGTGGCAAGCGGGTATGGGTCGGCGGGTGGATCATCCTGGCGCGGACGCGGTCGCCGGCGGCGAAACGGGCAGGGGTCGTGGCCTCGCGTTCGGTCGGCCCGCCCCGATGCAGCATGCCGGCGACGCCTTCCGGTGTCAGCGTTTTCGCCACCGGCTTTGCGGGATGCAGCGATTTTCCGGCGGCGATCTCGTCTGATGCAATCAGCTTGCGCTCGAGCATCAGCCGCTCCAGGCCCGCAAGCCAGATCTGGTAGTAGCTCTTGGCAAGATAATCCTCGTGCGGGCGGTCTTCGCGCGCGAAACGCGACATGTCGATATTCCAGCCGCCGGGCATTCCCATCGCCATTGTGATCGCGAATGCGCGCCGTTCCCATTCGGCGTGAAACGTCGGCTCGTTCGGTTCCGGCTGCACCGGACCGGACCACGCCACGCCGCCCATGTCCTGCGCGCCCTCCATCAGGCGACCTCGTGCGGCTGCCTGGGCAATCCGGTGCCGATCATGCTGTCGCGGGTGACGAGACCCTCAAGGCGTTCTTCGCTCCAGCCGTCGGTGCCGGCGGGGCGCATCGGCAGCACGAGGTAACGAATTTCCGCGGTCGAATCCCATACGCGAATGCTGGTGCCCGCCGGCAATTCAAACCCGAAATCCTTGAGGACGCCGCGCGGATCCTTCACCGCCTTGGAGCGATAAGGCGCGGATTTGTACCAGACCGGCGGCAATCCGAGCACCGGCCAAGGATAACAGGAGCACAGCGTGCACACGACCATGTTGTGAAGAGCAGGGGTGTTCTCGAGCGCCACGATGTGCTCGCCCTGGCGTCCGGCGTAACCGAGTTCGGCGATGGCGGGGGTCGCGTCCTTGATCAGACGGGCACGATAGGCCGGATCGGCCCAGGCCCGCGCCACGACGCGGGCGCCGTTGCGCGGCCCAACCTTGGTTTCGTAGGTTTCGATCAACAGATCGAGCGCTGCGGGATCGACATAGCCTTTTTCGGTCAGGATGGTTTCAAGCGCGCGCACGCGCAGTTCGGTCTCGGACAGTTCCGAATGGTCGTGATCGTGGTGATGGTGATGATCGTGGCCGGTCATGGGACGAGGATAGACGCAATATTCGGTCTATGTCGAGCGACGGAGTCTGCTAGCATTTCGGGAGAAAAATGACGGGCAGGGAGTGCGGGCTTGGCGGATTTTGTCACAATAGAAAAAGGCCAGGGGCCCGAGGGGCGCATCGCGGTGGTGCGCTTTGATCGTGGCGACGGCATCAATGCGCTGTCGCCGGAAGCGCTGCGGCAACTCACCGATGCCGCGCGCAGCTTCGAGGATGATGGCGACACCTCCGTTGTCGTGCTGACCGGCGGGCCCAAGGCATTCAGCGCCGGCTTCGACCTCAAGGACCCCGAAGGCCGCTCGCGCCGGACCATGGATATCGGGTCGTTGCGCCGGCACCTGAAGCTCGGACCGCGGCTGACCCGCGCCTGGCAGGAGATGGAGCAGATCACCATCGGCGCCATCGAGGGCTTTTGCATCGGCGGCGGCGTGGCGCTGGCGGTCGCGCTGGATTTTCGGGTCATCAGCCGCGATGCCCATCTGCGGGTGCCCGAGATCGGCCTTGGCATGAACATGAGCTGGCAGAGCATTCCGCGCATGCTGCATCTGATCGGCCCGGCTCGAACCAAGCAGGCGGTGATCCTGGCCGACCAGCGCATCTCGGCAACCGAAGCCTATGAATGGGGCCTGGTGGAGGAGGTGGCTGATGCCGGCAAGGCCTTTGATGCCGCGATGGCGCTGGCCGCAAAAGTCGCGGCCCAGCCGCCGCTGTCGGTCGCCATGACCAAGCTCACCGTCAATCGCCTCGCGTATGCGCTCGACGATCTCGCTGCACATATGGACGTCGACCAGTTCGCGCTGGCGAGCCTGACCGAGGATCACAAGGAGGGCGTCGCGGCGTTTCTGGAGCGCCGCAAGCCGAAGTTCAGGGGACGCTAGGCCCGGCGCCAGCGCGCTCCCATCATCGCACCAGCACAGATCGGATTCGCATAAGGTATATTATGGAATATAAATATCCATATTAATTACAAAGACTTGTATCTAAATCCGTCTTTACGGCGCGAACGCACGGATAGCGCAGCTAGGTCCGATCCGGCAGATAGCCGGCCGCGGCAAAGCCGCCGTCGACATTGAGGATGTGTCCCGTGACGAAGCTTGCCTTGCTGTCGTCGAGCAGGAACAGCGCGGCGCCGGCGATCTCGTCTGGCGAGGCGTAGCGGCGCTGCGGCACCGACCGCAGCCATGCGGCACGGTTGGCTTCGGTCTGCATGGCCTGGACCAGCGGCGTCTCGACCGGCCCCGGCGCGATCGCATTGACCCGGATATTCTCCGGCGCCAGTTCGCACGCCATCACCTGGGTCAGCGTGATGACGCCTCCCTTGGAGGCGCCATAGGCCGAGCGGCCGAGATTGCCGCGCTGGCCGGAAATCGAGGCGATGTTGACGATCGCGCCGCCGCCATGGGTCCGCATCAACTTGCCGGCTTCGCGGGCCACAATGAAGGTTCCGACCAGGTTGATATCGAGGACCTTCCGAAACACCTCGACGCTGGTGTCGAAGAACGGCGTATCGCGGCCGATACCGGCTGAATTGACCAGGCCCCGGACCGGACCAAAACCATCCTCGCAGCCGTGCAGGCCCGCGATGACGCTGGCTTCGTCGGCGACGTCCATGATGACGCATTTGACGGCATCCGGGCCACAGCCGTTCCAGCTCGGCGCGCGCGGCATCGAGCGGACCTTGCGCCAGATCGGCAATAATGAGCTTCCAGCCATCGCCGAGCAGGGCCTTTGCAATCGCCAGCCCGATACCGGAAGCGCCGCCGGTGACGATGGCCACGCCGCGATCGGTCATGGCGGCCTCCCCTCAATTGTTAACGCCGGTCTTGTTGGCCGGCCAGAACCCGCAACCAAGCACAAAATCCCGGCCGCACAAAAGCCGATCGGCGAGGCTTGGTATTTCCGTCGAAAGCAGGCAATAAGCCATCCGGAGACGACCACTGACCCGGCCCTGCCGGGTCTCTGTGATGAACGCACAAGAACAATCAGGGAGAAAACCAGATGAGCTTTTCACGACGCACCCTACTGAAGGCATCCGCCGCGTCGGCGGTTCTGGGTGGCATCGGCGCGCCCTATGTCGCGCGCGCACAAGCGGCCGAATTCACCTACAAATACGCCAACAATCTGCGCGGACTCACATCCGCTGAACACGCGCGCCAAGGAAATGGCGGCAGCGATCAAGGCCGAAACCAAGGGCCGCTTCGATCTGCAGATTTTCCCCAACAACCAGCTTGGCTCCGATACCGACATGCTGAGCCAGATCCGCTCCGGCGGCATCGAGTTCTTCACGCTGTCGGGATTGATCCTCGCCACCCTGGTTCCCGCGGCCTCCATCAACGGCATCGGCTTTGCGTTTCCGGATTACGACACGGTATGGAAAGCCATGGATGGCGATCTCGGCGCCTATGTGCGCGGCGAAATCACCAAGGCCAATCTCGTGGTGATGGACAAGATCTGGGACAACGGCTTTCGCCAGACCACGTCGTCGACCAAGCCGATCAACGGACCCGACGATTTCAAGGGTTTCAAGATCCGGGTGCCGGTCTCCCCGCTCTGGACCTCGATGTTCAAGGCCTTCGACGCTTCGCCGGCCTCGATCAATTTCAGCGAGGTCTATTCGGCGCTGCAGACCAAGATCGTCGAGGGCCAGGAAAATCCGCTGGCGATTATCTCGACCGCCAAACTCTATGAAGTGCAGAAATATTGCTCGCTGACCAATCACATGTGGGACGGCTTCTGGTTCCTCGCCAATCGTCGCGCCTGGGAGAAGGTGCCGGAAGATATCCGCACCATCGTCGCCAAGAACATCAACGCGGCCGCGCTGAACGAGCGTGCGGACGTTGCCAAACTAAATGCGACCTTGCGTGACGAACTCGCGAGCAAAGGGCTTGCGTTCAACCAACCCAACGTCGCGCCATTCCGCGACAAGCTTCGGTCGGCCGGGTTCTATGCCGAATGGAAGGGCAAATACGGCGACGCGGCATGGGCATTGCTGGAGAAGTCGGTCGGCAAGTTGTCGTAACGGAACGTCTGCAAGGATTGCGGAAGGGCGTTGAGGGATCGTTATGGCTCACGCCGAAGTCTCCCAGATCGCAGGCGGCGAGGCGGTCTCCCCTCGCCGCCGCTCGCGCGCGGCATCGCTTGAATCGTTCCTGGGAATGCTGGTCGAAATTCCGGCGGCATTGCTGGTGGTCGCCGAGATCGTCATCCTGTTCGCCGGCGTGGTGGCGCGTTACGGCCTGCGCCAGCCGCTGATCTGGTCGGACGAACTGGCCTCGATCCTGTTCCTGTGGCTGGCCATGCTGGGCGCCGCCGTCGCGTTCCGCCGTTCCGAGCACATGCGAATGACCGCACTTGTCGCCGGCGCCAGACCGGCAATGCGCGCCTATCTCGACGTGGTCGGAACCTGTGCCGCGCTGGCGTTCCTGCTTCTGGTCGTCGGACCATCCTGCGACTACGCCTACGAAGAAAGCTTCATCACCACGCCGGCGTTGCAGATACCCAACATCTGGCGGGCGGCAGCGCTGCCGGCGGGCATCTGCCTGATGGCGCTGTTCGCATTTTTGCGGCTGGCACGGGTCAGCGACATCAAGGTCGTGCTGGGCGCGGTATTGTCCGTGGCCGTGGTAATTGCGGTTTTCTGGCTGGCGCAGCCCTGGCTGCGTCCGCTTGGCAATATCAATCTGGTGATCTTCTTTGTCGGCGTCGCCGGTTTCTGCGTGTTCGCCGGCGTACCCATCGCCTTTGGATTTGGGCTGGCGATTTTCGGCTATCTGGCGTTGACCACGCACACGCCGCTGATGGTGCTGGTCGGCCGCATGGACGAGGGCATGAGCCACCTGATCCTGCTCGCGGTGCCGCTGTTCGTGTTCCTGGGATTGCTGATCGAGATGACGGGAATGGCGCGCGCCATGGTGGCCTTCCTGGCGAGCCTGCTGGGCCACGTCCGCGGCGGCCTGCATTACGTGCTGGTCGGCGCGATGTATCTGGTGTCGGGCATCTCGGGCTCAAAAGCAGCCGATATGGCCGCGGTGGCGCCGGTGCTGTTTCCGGAAATGAAGCAACGCGGCGCCAAGCCCGGCGATCTCGTCGCCTTGCTCGCGGCTACGGGCGCGCAGACCGAAACCATTCCGCCGAGCCTCGTTCTTATTACGATAGGCTCGGTCACCGGCGTTTCGATCTCGGCGCTGTTTACCGGGGGCCTTTTGCCGGGCGTGGTGCTGGCGATCACGCTGTCGGCGCTGGTGTGGTGGCGCTATCGCAATGAGGATCTCAGCCACGTCACGCGCGCCAAGGGTGGCGAGATCGCGAAATCCTTCGTTATCGCCCTGCCCGCGCTGGCGTTGCCGTTCGTGATCCGCGCCGCCGTGGTCGAGGGGATCGCGACCGCAACCGAAGTTTCGACCATCGGGATCGTCTATGGCTGCGTCATCGGGCTGCTGGTCTATCGCCAGTTCGACTGGCGGCGGCTGATGCCGATGCTGATCGAGACCGCATGTCTTTCCGGTGCGATCCTGTTGATCATCGGCACCGCGACCGGCATGGCCTGGGGCCTGACGCAATCCGGGTTTTCCCGAGCGCTGGCGGCCGCCATGACCGGCCTGCCCGGCGGCTCGGCGACCTTCATCGCGGTCTCGATCGTGGCGTTCACCATTCTGGGCAGCGTGCTCGAGGGCATCCCGGCGATCGTGCTGTTCGGGCCGCTGTTGTTCCCGATCGCCCGCGCGGTCGGCGTGCACGAGGTCCATTATGCGATGATCATTATCCTGGCCATGGGCATCGGACTGTTCGCACCGCCGTTCGGAGTAGGTTATTATGCCGCCTGCGCCATCGGACGCGTCGATCCCGCCGAGGGTATCAGGCCGATCTGGGGCTATCTGCTGGCGCTGCTGGTGGGCCTGATCGTGGTGGCGATATTCCCGTGGATCTCGATCGGGTTCCTGTAGGACGAAGCCGAGACAATGGAGCAAAGCCGATGACCGCTGCGCCCGGCCAATACAGCATCGGATTGGACAAAACGCCTGCCAACTTCGTCGCCTTGACGCCGCTGAGTTTCCTGGCGCGCTCGGCCGCCGTCTATCCCGATCATGTCAGCACCGTGTATGAGGGCCGCGTCTTCACGTGGTCGCAGACCCATGCGCGCTGCCGGCGCTTTGCGTCCTATCTTGCAGGCCGGGGCATCGGCCACGGCGATACCGTGGCGGCGATGCTGCCGAATATTCCGGCGATGAACGAGGTGCATTTTGCGGTGCCGATGGCGGGCGCCGTGCTCAACGCACTCAACATCCGGCTCGATGCTCCTTCGATCGCCTTCCAGCTCGACCACGGCGGCGCCAAGGTTATCCTGGTCGACCCGGAGTTTGCCGGCGTGATCGCGGAGGCGCTGACCCTGATGACGGGCCCAAAACCGTTCGTCATCGACGTCGACGATGCAGTTTTTTCCGGCGGCAAACGGATCGGCGCGATCGAATATGAGGACGCACTGTCGCAGGGCGATGAAGGCTTTGTCGCACGGCTGCCGCAGGACGAATGGGACGCCATCGCGCTGAGTTATACTTCGGGGACCACCGGCAATCCCAAGGGCGTGGTCACCCACCATCGCGGCGCTTATTTGAACGCCGTCAGCAATATCCTCGCCGGCAATCTTGGTCAGCATCCGGTCTATCTCTGGACCCTGCCGATGTTCCACTGCAACGGCTGGTGCTTCCCCTGGACCATCGCCGCAACCGCGGGCGTCAATGTATGCCTGCGCAAGGTCGATCCTGCCAAAATCTTCGAGTTGATCCCAAAACATGGCGTCACCCACATGGCGGGGGCGCCGATCGTCTACAACACGCTGATCAATGCGCCGGATGCGCCAAAACGCGCAACCGCACGGCCGGTTGTGGGATTGATCGCCGGTGCCGCGCCGCCAGTTGCCGTGCTCGAGGGCGCCGAAAGCATCGGCATCAGGCTGACGCATGTCTACGGCCTGACGGAAGTCTATGGTCCCGCATCGGTGTGTGCAGAGCAGCCGGGTTGGGACGAGCTACCTGCCGACCAACGCGCGCAATTGAAACGCCGGCAGGGCGTGCCCTACCCGCTGCAGGAAGCCGTCACCGTGATCGATCCCGAAACCATGAGGGAAGTGCCGCGCGACGGCGAGACCGTCGGCGAAGTGATGTTCCGCGGCAATATCGTGATGAAGGGGTATCTCAAGAACGAGAAGGCCACCAGTGAAGCTTTCGCCGGCGGATGGTTTCACACCGGCGATCTCGGCGTGCTCGATGAACACGGCTACGTCATCATCAAGGATCGCTCCAAGGACATCATCATCTCCGGCGGTGAAAACATCAGTTCGGTCGAGGTCGAGGATGTGCTCTACAAGCACCCGGCGGTGCTGTTCGCAGCGGTCGTTGCAAAACCAAACTCTAAATGGGGCGAAGTGCCCTGCGCTTTCGTCGAACTAAAGGACAACGCCCGCACCACCGAGGCCGAGATCATCGCGTTCTGCCGCAGTCAGATGTCCGGCTTCAAGACGCCCAAAGCCGTGGTGTTCGGACCGATCCCGAAGACATCGACCGGCAAAATTCAAAAGTTCATGCTGCGCAACCAGGTTAATTCGGCCAAGGCGATATCGGCGTGACGCGTCACCCCGGATGAAGCCTGGAGCCAGGAGCCGCTTTGGGGGCGAGCAGGCTGTTCCCTTCCTGTACAGGACCGATCGGTGACGGCCCAAGAACAGAAATCACCGAGTCGCGTCCTCGACGGCGGGCACCGGCCGGAGGGTTATCGAAACACCGTTATCGCAGCGACCTGCCTCGGTCTGGTCTGGTTCGGTGACACGGTGATCTACGTTGTGCTTCCGATTTACGCGCCGGCGTTCGGCTTTGATGCGGTGACGGTCGGCGTACTCCTGTCGGTCAATCGCGTTGTTCGCATTCTGGGGTATGGATGGGTCGCGCCGATGGCGCGAGCCTATGGATCGAATGTATTGACCGGCGCCGCCTGCGCCGCAGCCGCGGTATCGACACTGGCTTACGGCTTGTTGAGCGGTTTCGTGTTGCTGTTTATCGCACGCATGATCTGGGGCGCCGCGTGGGGCATCATTAACCTGACCATGACCGCTTATGCCTATGGCGATGGAGAAGGCGCCGGGACGCGGATCGGCATCGCCCGTGCCGTTAGCAGCGTTGGAGCGCTCGCCGCGCTGATCGCAGTCGGCCCGCTCTGCATTGCAGTCGGACCTCACCGGATGTTTGTTGTCTATGGATTGCTTGGGTTAACTGCGATCCCGATTGCGTTTCTTTTGCCGCCGCTGCGTGCGGCTCCGAGCGATGGGCGAGCCCCGCGACGCTGGACCCTGACGCCGTTCAATGCCCTGTTCTTTGTACTGACATTCGGTGCCGACGGCGTGCTTGGTGCGACCGTAGCGGTACTACTGGCTGAGTTCATGCCGGTGGCATCCGCGATCATTGGAGCGGCAATTCTTCTGGCATTGCAGCGACTGACGGTGATCGTGCTCGCACTTTTCAGTGGACCGGTGACCGACCGTTTGGGGGCGCAGCGATTGCTGCTGCCGTGCAGTCTCGCGGTCGCCGCCGGTTTCGCAATCATCGCCAGCGGACATGTCTATGTGGGAGTGATCGTGGTGATCGTCTTCCGGGCATTGCTGGCGACGGTGGGGCCGGTTCTGGCTGCTCAAAAGTCAATGGACCGCATTGGGGCGCTGGCATCCTTTGCAACCTGGACTGACGTCGGTCTGGCCGCAGGAGCCTTTTTCGGATTGGTCGGCGTCGTCGAGATTGGATACGAGACCAGCTACGCGTTGCTGGCTATTTTGTCGGCTGTAGCCGCCGTATGGCATTTTCGAAACGCCAGACCCGTCCATGATGGGATTGAAGGAATCGATCAACCCATGCGCGCGAGCGCGCCTCAATCCGATCGTTCCAGCGTCAACCGCATGCCGTCATAGGCGGGAATGACATCCGGCGGCAGGCTCTGGCGCAACACCTCGTAATCCAGATCGGAATGCATGTTGGTGATGACGGCGCGGCGCGGCTTGAAGCGGCCGATCCATGACAGCGCGTCGTTGATGCTGAAATGGCTGGGATGCGCGGCGTAGCGCAGCCCGTCGATGATCCAGAGCTCGAGGTTTTCGAGAAACTTCCAGCTCGCGGGCGGGATGTCGCTGACATCGGGCGTATAGGCGGCGTCATTGATGCGATAGCCGAGCGCGGGAATATTGCCATGCTGCATGATGAATGCGGAAAGCGTCACCGCGCCGCCCTTCCCTTCGATGGCGCGGCTTTCGCCGGCTTCAATCGCGTGATGATCCAGGATCGGGGGATAGCCGCTGCCCGGCGCCGACACGAAGCAGTAGGAAAATCGCAGCAGGATGTGGTCAGCGGTCGATTTGTTCAGATAGACCGGAATGCGCCGGCGTTGATGCAGCACGACGGATCGGAGATCGTCGATCCCATGGGTCTGGTCGGCATGCTCGTGGGTCAGAAAAACCGCATCGATGTGATCGACATTGGCGTCGATCAACTGCTCGCGCAGATCGGGCGAAGTGTCGATCACGATCCGTGTCACGCCGCTGCCGGATTGACGTTCGACCAGCAATGAACAGCGCCGGCGGCGGTTCTTCGGATTGTTGGGATCGCATGCGCCCCAGCCGAGCGCGGGACGCGGCACGCCGGCGGACGAGCCGCAACCGAGAATCGTCAAGGTCAGCGTCATGCGGCCGCTTTCGCCGACGGCACTTTACTGAACAGGCGGAAGAAGTTTTCGGTGGTTTGCCGCGAAATTTCCTCGAGCGAGACCCCACGCGTTTCCGCCAGCACCTTGGCGATTTCGACGACGTAAGACGGCTCGTTACGCTTGCCACGAAACTTGCCGGGTGCCAGATACGGCGCGTCCGTCTCGACCATGATGCGGTCGGCGGGAAGCTCGGCTGCGAGATCGCGCAAGGCTTGCGACTTCTTGAAGGTCAGAATTCCCGTAAACGAAATCGACAGGCCCAGCGCGATCGCCTTCATCGCCAGTTCGCGTCCACCGGTGTAGCAATGCAGCACGGCGCGAAATGGCCCTTTTGCCATTTCATCCTCGAGGATGCGGCCGCAGTCCTCGTCGGCATCGCGGGTATGGATTACCAGCGGCAGTCCGGTCACCCGCGCCGCCGCAATGTGGGTGCGGAAGCCGCGTTCCTGCGCCTGGGGCGAGCCGTGCTGATAAAAATAATCCAGCCCCGCCTCCCCGAGCGCTACCACTTTCGGATGCTTCGTCAGCGCGATCAGTTCGTCGGCGGGAATCCCGTCTTCCTCATCGGCGTGATGCGGATGGGTTCCGACCGAACAATAGACGTCAGGAAATCGCTCGGTGATGGCGAGCAATTCGCCAAGACGCTTTACCCGCGTCGAGACGGTGACGATGCGCTTGATCCCCGACGCGTCGGCTCTCGCCACGATGGCGTCGAGATCATCGGCGAAATCGGGAAAATCGAGATGGCAGTGGCTGTCGACAAGCATGGTCTGGACCGTTCACGCCGTTGACGGTTCGACATAGCGCGGGAAGACTCCGACCGGCGCTGGCAGCTCGGTGCCGGCCTTGATGCGCGTGGCGCCGCCCAACGCCCCAAAGTCGCGCATATCCTGGGGGATGCCGAGACTATCCAGCAGCTTCGCCGCGGAGTTCCGGCATCACCGGTTGCGCCAGAATCGCGATCTGGCGAACCACTTCCGCCGTCACATAAAGCACGGTTCCTTGCCGGATGGGGTCGGTTTTCGCCAGCGCCCATGGTGCCTCGCCCGCGAAATAGCGGTTGGCTTCCGCCACCACGGCCCAGACCGCATTCAGCCACTGATGAATTTGCTGCGTCGCCATCGCGGTTCGCGCAAGCCCGATCATGCCGTCGGCCTGCGCCAGGATCGCCTTGTCGGTGTCGCTGAAGGCGCCCGGCTTCGGCAGGATGCCGCCGAGTTGCTTGGCGATCATCGACAGCGAACGCTGCGCCAGGTTGCCGAGGTCGTTGGCGAGATCGGCATTGATGCGCGCGACGATGGCTTCGTGATTGTAGTTGCCGTCCTGCCCGAACGGCACCTCGCGCAGGAAGAAATAGCGTACCTGATCGACGCCATATTGATCGGCAAGATTGAAGGGATCGACCACGTTGCCGACCGACTTCGACATTTTTTCGCCGCGGCTGAACAGAAAGCCGTGGGCATAGACGCGCTTCTGCACGGGAATGCCGGCCGACATCAGGAATGCCGGCCAGTACACCGCGTGAAAACGGATGATGTCCTTGCCGATGACGTGCACATCTGCCGGCCAATAGCGCCATTGCTCGCTGGTCTCATCGGGAAAGCCGACGCCGGTGACATAGTTGGTCAGCGCGTCGACCCAGACATACATCACGTGTTCCGGGTCGTTCGGCACCTTGACACCCCAATCGAACGTGGTGCGCGAGATCGACAAATCCCTCAAGCCGCCCTTCACGAAGCTGATGACCTCGTTGCGGCGCGAATCCGGACCGATAAAATCGGGCTGGCCGTTGTAAAGCGCGAGCAGCCTGTCCTGATAGGCCGACAATCTGAAGAAGTAGCTCTTCTCCTCGACCCAGTCGACTTCCGTGCCCTGCGGGCCGCGCCGCACATTGTCCTCGCCGACGACGGTTTCTTCTTCGGCGTAATAGGCCTCGTCGCGCACCGAATACCAGCCGGAATAGATATCGATATAGATGTCGCCGGCCTGCTGCATCCGGTTCCAGATCACCTGCACCGAACGATGATGCGCCGGTTCCGACGTGCGGATGAAGCGATCGAAGGAAATATTCAGTCGCCGATCCATTTCCTTGAACCGCCCGGCGTTACGCGTCGCGAGATCGGCCGGCGTCATTCCCTCCGCCTGCGCGGTCTGGATCATCTTTTGGCCGTGCTCGTCGGTACCGGTCAGGAAAAACACATCCTTGCCGTCGAGACGCTGGAACCGCGCCAGCGCATCGGTCGCGATCGCCTCATAGGCATGCCCGATGTGCGGCAGGCCGTTCGGATACGCGATCGCGGTCGTGATGTAATAGAGATTGCCGCGAGACTGACTTGGCACGGACAGTGCGGCGGAGGTGGCCTTCTCTTTCGAGAGGCCAGGTTTCGGCTTGGAGTTCGTAGCTTTGACTGCGCGAGTTTGCTGTGGCGTCGAAGCAGGTCTCTTTGATTTTGCTTTCTTCGCGGGCTTCTTCGGCGGTTTTTTAATGGTCTTTTTTGTAACGGATTTCTTGCCAGACCTTTTCGCAGGTTTCCTTGCCGTCTTCTTTGCTTTCCGCGCACTCCTTTTCGACACCGCGGCCTTGGCGGCCCGCGGCGATCCCTTCTTTGCTTTTTTCTTCTTGGAAGGTTTTTTCCGGGAGGCCACCACGAATTCCTTATCGCTTAAACAACAACATCATCTGTTTGAGAACAGGCGGAGGGTTTACCGCGTCGCTTCCGCAAGCAACCCGAACACCGAGAAAACCAGCGGTTTTCGTTCGAGATTGTATTCCGCGGTATCGCGCGCGGCGCGGTTGATCTTTTCCCATACCTCCGCCAGCCGTGCAAGGCGGGGAAGGTTCGCATTGGCATTGGCTGTCGTCGGCACGCAGGCGATCGCTCACCCAGCGATCGATGCTGTCGATGAATGCCGCAAGCGCCACGCGGTCGCTGCCGCCGAGCGCGTCCCCCAGCGCATGTAGTTCGCGCGGATCGACCTGTGGCAAGGTAGCCAGCAGAGCGGCGGTCTTTTGGTGAAGCTTGATGGCATCGCCGCCAAGCAGCGTCAGCGCGCGGGAAACACTGCCCTCCGCCGCTTCGGCCGCCTCAACCAGTGCCGGATCGTCGATCGCGATGCTGGCGGCCTGGGCGGCGGCCCGGGTGACGTCGCCGGCGGCGAGCGGCCGCAACGGCAATTTTCGGCAACGCGACTGGATGGTGGGCAGAACCCGTGCCGGGGCATGGCTGACGAGAAGAAACAGCGATTGTTGTGGCGGCTCCTCGAGAATCTTGAGCAGTGCGTTGGCGGCGTTGGGATTGAGTTCATCGACGGTATCGACGATGCAGACCCGCCAGCCCTCGACTGCCGCGGTCGAGCCGAAAAAAGAAATGGTTTCGCGGGTCTCGTCGACGGTGATCACGGTCCGCAGCACGCCTTTGTCGTTCAGCGTCCGTTCAAGCGTCAGCAGGCCGCCATGGGCACCCGCCGCGATATGGCGCGCGACCGGATCGGCCGGATCGACCTGGAGCGTCTCGGCGCGTTGCACGTCCGCCGCCGATGGATTGCGGTGCGCGAGCACGAACCGCGCCATTCGATAGGCCAGCGTCGCCTTGCCGATGCCTTGCGCGCCTCCGATCAGCCAGGCGTGCGGAATACGACCGCTGCGATAGGCATTCAACAGCGCCATCTCGGCGTCGCGATGCCCAAACAACGCGGTGGTTTCGCGCGGATGCACGGCCGCAATTGACGGTTCGACCTGACGGGGGCTCATGCCGAATGTGCCGTGTTGGCCATGGCGAACAGATGATCGCGCAATGCCGACCACACGTTTGCGGCGACGGTATCGGCGGCGGCATTGGCATCGATCAGCACGCAACGCTGGGGATCACTGGCCGCAATCTGCCGGTAGGCGTCGCGCAAATCCTGATGAAACTTGAGATCTTCCGCCTCGAACCTGTCGGGCACGCCGGCGCCGCGCCTCATGGCCGCGCGCTGCATGCCGACCTCCACCGGGACATCGAGAATGATCGTCAAATCGGGTTTGAGATCGCCGATGGTGACGCGCTCCATCGCATTCATGACGCCGGGAAGCACATGTCCCAGCCCGCCCTGATAGGCACGCGTCGAATCCGAGAACCGGTCGCACAGCACCCATGTTCCCTGGTTCAAGGCCGGCTGGATCACGGTACGCACGTGGTCGTCGCGCGCGGCGGCAAACAACAGCGTCTCCGCATCGGGGCCGAGCAGCTTGCCCATTCCCGACAACACCAGGTGACGTATGATTTCAGCGCCCGGCGATCCCCCGGGTTCGCGCGTGACGATGGCGCGCAACTTTGCCGCGGCGAGACGTTCGGCGAGCGTTTTGATCTGGGTGGATTTGCCGGATCCCTCACCGCCCTCAAAGGTGATGAATCGTCCGCGCCCGGAAGCTCTTTTGACCGCTGTTTCGGTCATGATCAGAGTTTCTCGGCGCCTGCGCGGAACATTCCGATGACGAGTTCGCTGGCGCCGTCGATGGCGCGTCGTATCGTCGATCCCGTGCCGACCGCCTCCGCGGCATAAACCGGCGTTTCCATGGCGACTTTGGCGCCGCGCCAAACCCTGACAACGCCGACCTGCTGGCCGGGCACGATCGGCGCGCGTACCGGACCGTTATAGATCACGCGCGCGATCAATTTGTCGGTGCCGTTTTTCTGCACCATCACCTTGATCGGTTGCGGGCTGGCGAGCTTGATCGAGCGGCTGTCGCCGCCAAACACCTTGGCGTAGCCGACCGGCTGGTTGGCCGCGAACAGCGCCCGGGCTTCGAAATTGCGAAATCCCCATTCGAGCATTTTCTTGGCTTCGGTCGCACGATCGTCGGGATCGTCGAGGCCGTTGACGACGACGATCAGCCGGATGTCGTTTTGCACGGCGGACCCGACCATGCCGTAGCCGCCCTCCTCGGTATAACCGGTCTTCAGGCCGTCGGCGCCGGTAAGCGAATTCAGCAGCGGATTGCGGTTCGGCTGCTTGATCTTGTTCCAGGTGAATTCGCGTTCGCCAAACAGTTTGTAGAATTCCGGATAGGTCTGGATGATATAGCGCGCGAGGTTGGCGAGTTCGCGCACCGTCATCTTGTTGGCGGGATTGGGCAGGCCGTTGGAATTGGCAAACGTCGATTGCGTCAGGCCAAGCTCGCGCGCGCGCTTGGTCATCATCTCGGCGAAGGCGACCTCGTTGGCGGCAATTCCCTCCGCCAGCACGATGCAGGCGTCGTTGCCGCTTTGAATGATCGCGCCATGCAGCAGATCGTCCACCGAAACCTTGCTGTGGATGGCGGCAAACATCGTCGAGGTGCCGGAGGGAGCGCCGCCCTTGCGCCAGGCGTTTTCGCTGACCCGGTATTCGTCGGTGAGCTTGACGTCGCCCTTCTGGATGGCGTGGAAGACCACTTCGGCGGTCATCAGCTTCATCATGCTGGAGGGCGCCCGGAGTTCGTCCGCATTCTTCTCGAACAGGACGCTGCCGCTGGAGGCTTCGATCAGGATCGCAGTCGGCGCATCGCCGTCGAAACCGCCCTCGTCCTTCTTGGCGC
Source organism: uncultured Alphaproteobacteria bacterium (assembly GCA_963774685.1). GTDB lineage: Bacteria > Pseudomonadota > Alphaproteobacteria > Rhizobiales > Xanthobacteraceae > Bradyrhizobium. The sequence goes on from CAVZFU010000002.1 coordinate 1,323,065, forward strand.
CCTGCACGCTGTTGTTGGCGGCCAGCGCCACGCCGCCAACGCCGACGGCCATGACGACGAGCGCGACGAGCAGGCTGCGCAACAAGCAGCTTTTCGGGCGTTTGGTCGCGAATCCGGATGGGCGGTAAAGTGATATGTCTGGTGCCATCGACGATGCCTTGAGGCGGCGTTCTAACAGTTGGAAGTACCGCAAACAACACGGGTTTTGGCTGATGTCGCAAGGCCGGCTCGATTGCGACGCCGGTCAAATGACCCTATCGTGACGCATTGCGATTTGCGCAACCAAATCCGGCAAACAAGGCGGAAAAGCGATGCCATCCTCACGCACCATTTCCGCCAACGGGATTGATATTTTTCTGCTCGAGCAGGGAGAAGGTCCGCTGCTGGTGCTTTGCCACGGCTGGCTCGAATTGTCGTATTCCTGGCGCTACCAAAGCGCGGCAGAACGCCGGCTAGTTGTTGCGGCTCAATAGAGCCCGCGCCCGGTCAGCAATTCGCTCGGCCCGCGCGGATCGACCGGCGCGTAGGCGGATCGCATGCTCGGTGCATAACTGCCGTCGCTTTCATAGGTTACGGCGCGCGGATTTTCGATGATGCGGCCACTCGAACGCATACGGGCGGAAGCGGACATCTCGGACGTCGCGTTGATCGACGCCTGGTCCGCCGACGTATTGCCGAGGCTATAGGGCCGCCCCTCCGGCATCGGAACCTCGCCCCGGATCGCGCGACCCGACGGCGCTTCCGGAACGAACGGACGGGCCGACGCAACCCGGACCAAGGATGGCGCCGGCGCCGGCACGCCGGTGCGCAACGTCGCCATCAACTGGCGGTCATCGGAACCTTCGAGCGGCGCGCGGGCGACATATTCGACCCGTACCCGGGCGATGCCGTTGCCTTTGAATTCGAGCAGCTCGGCGGCCCGGCTGGAGACGTCCATCACCCGGTTGCCATGGTAGGGACCCCGGTCATTGACCCGGACAATGATCGATCTGCCGTTACTGAGATTGGTCACGCGCGCGTAGCACGGCATCGGAAGGGTTGGATGGGCGGCGGTCAACGAAGCCATGTCGAACACTTCGCCATTGGCAGTCAGCCGGCCATGGAAGTCGTCGCCGTACCAGGAGGCCAATCCCTCTTCGCGGTAGTGAACGTCCTCTTCCGGTACATAAACCCGGCCCGCGACCGTGTAGGGTTTGCCGACGCGATAGGTGCCGCCGCCCTTCGGTACGGGATCGCCGAGAGCGACCACGCGCGGACTGGAGGAAACCCCATATTTGGGATCGACCCGGCTCGTGAATTTGTTCGAAGACGCGCAGTTGGCAAGAACGAGGCATGTCGCTACGGCGGCAGCACTTCGCGCCGCCCGGCCCGTCCGATCTGACCGTCGAATCCCCATCGCCCCAAATACCATTCCACCGGCCACGCGCCTACTTTTTGGGCGTCCAACGGCCAATCATTCTCGATACGGCCCATCTCCGCATCAAGGTATGAACATATCGCAGCCCGAACGAGGCGGAAATGGGGAGAGCCTTGGGGTGGTAAATCAATGGTTGCTATGGCGGACCTTGGGCTCGAAGCCACTGGACCAGCCACGGAGACGCTAATGGGGCGATTGCAACGGCAGCGGCGCCCCGCCGGTGGAGATCGCTCCGACCGGCTTGGGCTTCTTCTTCGGTGCGGGTGCCACAGGTTTCGGAGCCGGTGCTGGGTCGACCGCTTCCGCGAGCGGATGCTCAAGTGAATCCAGCTTTGCGGACAGCGCCGAAACCTGATCGGACAATCGTTTTATCTCGGCGTCCTGAGCCGCCAGAACCTGTTGCGTCGATTGCATCGACCCGACGATCTGCTGCTGAAAGGCCTGGAAGTCGGTTAGCCCGACCGGCTTGTCAGGAGGGGTGGCTGATTCTGCCGCGGGGATCAGGGATGGAAGTGCCGAAAAACCGTTGCCATAGGCTCGCCAAAGCAACGCAGATCCGATGCCGATTACTGCCAGGATGACGATGAAAACGATCCAGAACAGCGCCCTGCTCCGGGGCGGCTTGTCCAATGTATATTCATAATCGTCGTCGACGCCGTCGGTCACCGTGAACTCCAACTCCTGAAAGCGACGCTCATGATCAGCGGCGGCCCCAGGAGACGGCCGCCCAGACTCGCTCATGAAGATAATACCATGCAACTTTGGTGACTACCTCCAGGCCCGCGATCGATCCCGCTATCACGACTTTTCCCGTCATGAACCAGCTGATCGCAAACGTGTCGAGCGTTCCCAGGGTCCGCCAGCTGACGGCTTTAAGGACGGATCTTGCATGCGTTTCTGCTCCGCGGAACGGTCCCACCGGGAAGCCCTCCATAACCATGCGGGATCGGCGCCGCGCAAATCAGCAACCGCGGCAGATGCTCTTGACGATGCGGTCAACCTTCGCATCTTCCGGGTCGGGTTTGACATTGGTGCCGTCAGCCACATTGGGCGGATGCGGCGACGGCAACGGAGCACTGCCGGTCAACCGGGCATCCGGGGTCAGCGATGGCGGAACGGATGGATTGGCGGGTGCCGAAAGTGCACTCGAGCTCGAATGGCTATGCATTCCGCCGCCGCGGGCGAATCCCGGAGAGATACCAACGAGCACCAAGAGTATCGTCGTTGCGATCAGCCTGCTCATCTGGACCCTCCTGAGGAGTTCCCAAAAGAACGGCGGGAAACCGCGAACGTTCCGTTACCCGAGCCTGACCTGGCAAAATTGACCGGACCGTCAAATCGAATCGTCCGGTGGCCATCCGACGGTAATCCTTTCGTCTTGCGAATCCGTCTGCTAAGCCGCTGAATTCCAAAGCCGGAAGGGTGGCCGAGTGGTTTAAGGCACCGGTCTTGAAAACCGGCGTGCCTGCAAGGGTACCGTGGGTTCGAATCCCACCCCTTCCGCCAGTACCTATTGAAATTATTGATTTATTTCTGTTACATGGATTTCTACGCACAATCAAACGTACAAAGAGAAACGGTGACGGTGCGTTGCGAGCAAAACTCGCATGTCATCAATGGACGACCCCGAAAACAACGAGGTCGAATCATGTTCACCGAACACAACGCGCTTGGAATGGAGATACTTGGATGCTGCACTGGCCAGCGCAGCGCTCCTTCTCATCGTTGCTCTGGCGCCCCTTGCAGCTTATGGAGCAATGATCAACATTTCCCGCACCATCGCCTGGCAGGCGGACTGCGCGGCGGCGCCTCCGACACCGCCTGAATGGTTCGACACCGCCTAAATGCCGAGATTGAACCCATAAGTTCCGGGACCCACTTGCGAGTCCATGCCCTGCGGGAAGTTCTGCGTGGCAAAAGGCACGTGCGACAGTCTCATGTTCAAAGCCGCTGAGCCGCTTATGATAAATGGGAAGACTGAGATATGAAATCACCGTGGCGCCCTGCGAGAGGGAGGCTTCAAGTCCTCCATCGACGGTGGCCGAGGCGCTAAGGCCGTGGCAGGCCAGGAGGTACTTGTATCGGAAATCAAGAGTCCCAGAGAGACTGACCGACGCTGTGCGGTCCAGACTGAAAACGACGCCCACCCCGCAATGTGCATTTACGAAAGTGTTGGCACCTCCGTCGATGCCGCCAGATTTCACATTCGCGATCAGATTGCCCTGAACGTCACTGTAGTTTTGGGTCGGCGGCCCGCTGCCGTGCGCAATGGAGCTCCAAGCGTAGCTGAAAGGCGGCACGGCGGGAATCGCCAACGTAAAGGGAGACACGCGCGGCGCGGACAGCCGCGAACCTTGCTGGTCAGGAAAATCGGCGGGCCGCAGAGGCTCAAAACCGCCAGCGTCCTGTACGTCCTTTGACAGCGCCTTCAGCGCGGCGGCCGCCTTGGCATCCGCAAGAATGAGAGCATCGATTGGCGCAGCCAGAGCGCGGCGCAGCTCCTGCCCTTGAGCGCGCAACGCCTGGACAGCCGCCGCTTCAGCGCTGGCTTTTTCGATCATGCCCCGGACTGATGCTTCGGCCAGATCGCGCTCTTCTGACGTGAGCTTGGTGCTGAATGTCAGTTCAAGTTTTCCAGTCATTTCCAGCCCCCATGGTTTTGTTATCGGGGGATACAACCATTCCGATCGGATGGAGTCCAATCGCGAGCCCCTGCCCTACCGGTTGTTAGAACCGTGGCTTTCCAAAATGGGCAGCCGCTTTCTACAACAAAATCAACAAAGTTGACCGGACACCCCTTCTGCCAGCATCGGGCGGGATTTCTGGCAGCCGACCAGGATCATTTCTTATCGTCGGGCAGCTTAAAAGACACGTGCGGTGAAGTGCTGACCACGCGAGGGGCGCCGTCCGGGTAAGCGCGGGGCCTAAGGGCTTCCAACAAAAGAATGAATTTCTCGGCTAGCATGAGCGCGGCCTCCGACTGGGCGGTGGGCCTTCTTATCGAGACTTTGTTTCGGGATGTTTTCGTCGGTCTCTCAAAATGGTTTCGTCGCCAAAGGGAACTTACAAACGTAAGGCGAGCCTAACTGTTGTACCAAACCGTAATTACAATCGACACCAGAACAATGGCGTCGGCCGCCAGCATCCAGTTCTGGCCCGGAATGCCGAAAATCGTGAAGTACCCCACCAGCCAATCGTCCATTGGCGGGGCTTACAGGCTCATGCTGACACCAACCTTACAGAGGTGAGCAGTGCCTTGGCGGCGGCACCTGCCCCGAACCGGTCCCGGACGCCGCTTCCTGGAGTCATGGAAGGGTTACCGGACCAATGGCCGCCATCGTTGGCAGCCGTACCTCACCGCGTAGACAGCAGCGCGATGGATAGTGCGACCATCCATCCGACAATAACGAGAGCGGCAATCGCGCCGGCAGTAATCCTGGCCTTTTCCTTGTACGTATAGGGTCGATCCATTGACCACCGAAGCTTTGCAAAAAGTGCGGGCCAATCCTGCAACAAAATCGATCAGGTTGACAGACACTCCTTCCGCCGGCCGGTCGGGGCCGCCGGCATCTCGGAACAGACCGTTCCAGACGGCTACGCGCTCGAATTATCAAGAGCGGGCCGGCCTCTTTTTCCCTTCCACTGTAAATTTACGCCCAGCTTTTTTGCCCGAGTGTAAATTGCCGGCTGGGTTCGCTTTAGTCGTTCGGAAATCACCGCGGCACTTCGACCCTCCTCGACCAGGCGCCTGAGGCGATCGTCCTCCTCTGGTGTCCAGCGCGGGCTTGCAACGAGATCGATCTTCGCGCTCGTTGACGCTACGTGATCCGGCTTTAAGCCGACCACGGAGATCGAATTGCCTTTCCAGGAAAGTTTCAGGACTTCGGCGCGTCGGCGGACAGATCGGGTGGTGCGTTTCAACTGCTCAGCAATCGTCGGTGCGGACTTGCCGTTCGTCATGCCGACACGCAACAGGCGGTCTTCTTCCGGTCTCCACGGCCGTCTTGACCGGGAGGCCGTGCTCGCATCGCCTTCGCCTTCCGTCCAGGCTTGGCTCTTGGATGGCTTGAGAGCGCTGATATCGAAGTCCCCGCGTGAGCGCGGGAGGCTACAATGCGCCCCTTACACGGGGCTTACGGCCTGAAATGCCGCTGCCGATTATGAGGTGTCCAAGATATCTAAAAATGAGCCGATGAGATTCACGCGGCTTTAGAAGCCTTCGTCTTTAATGCGACCTCCTGAAACCTGCATGCGGGAGACTAAAAATCCGATGCGTACATTTGCGAAGTTTTTAGCGGACGAATCCGGCGCCACCGCCATTGAGTACGGCCTGATTGCGGCTGGGATTGCGCTGGCGATTATCGCCGTGGTCAACGGCCTTGGCACCAACCTGAACACCAAGTTTACCGCGGTCAACAACTCGCTGAAGTAAGCGAATATCTCGCCTGCGTGGCATAGCTTCTTGCTGTCGATCTTTCTGCCGCCGTGTCTATCGGGACACGGCGGTTTTTTATTGGACGCGCAATCACCCCTTCGAACGTGGCTATGCTGGCGGTGGTTTTCGCACCGGCCTTCGCGGCTTCGGCGGCGCCGTCTTTCGGCCCGCGTAATACGGGTTTACGACGCACTGCGCAGCGCGACCCGACGCCGACATGCTGCACTGTTGCAGCGAGGTGTAGGCGCATTCGAAGTAATAGTCGTTGACGCCTTGGTAGACTTGCAGGCAGACCGGATAGGCCGGGTCATACGTCTGGGCGCGGGCCGACGGCGCTGCGGAAGCCGCCACGATGGTCAAAATCGCCAAAACAAGAATACGCATCGCAATCCCTCCTCGAAGCTTGACCGCCGAAAGCGATCATTTCCCCTTTGCTTTCATCGTGTCGTCAGCTGGCGATTGTCCGCCGGCCTTCGCTCGCGGATCATCCGGGTTGTCCAGTACATAGGTCTTGAGGATGAAGTATGTTCCCTCGATCGTCAGTACCGTGGCAGCGATGATCGCAAGCGCAATGGCCGCTATCGTCCGCTTGCTGAGTTCATCGCCGGGCAGTGTCATTTCCGCTTCGCCCTCTCCAAGCCGTGGCGGAATCCGAAAGCCGCGACGGGCATCAGATACCATCGTCGAACCATCCATCAGCTCCGTTCTCGCACCAGGTGAAGACGATTTTTTAAGCTGCTGATGTTCTTATAAAAAGGCCGCACCGCCGCGCGGCAGAGTAGCCGGACGCCGCCCCCTTTTTAACCTACCCCAGAGAGTGCGCGCGTTCGGCTACTTCGTTCCGCCTTTCTGCTGCCCCAGAAGCGTTTCTACGGCTGCCAGAACGGGTTCCATCGGGATGGCATCCATGCCGTCGCCGCCATAATCCTGGGCCCTGACCACGGCACGGGCCGGAGCCATCGGCGCCCACCGGCGAGGATCGGTTGGGCCAAACAGGCTCACCACGGGGCGACCTACCGCACCGGCGAGATGCCCCAGGCCGCCGTCATTGGCGACGACCACTCGCAGCCGCTCGATGACCGCTATCGCTGCGTCAAAAACGCCGATGGCGGGTTCCGGGCGGATCTGCATGAAATCGAGCGCAATGGCCTGGGGGATGGTATCGCGAATCTCCTCCGCGGAGGCCGCTTCCTGTGGACCCAGCAGGAGCACGGGAACGCATCCGCGCGCGGACAGCGCACCCGCCAATTCGCCAAAGCGTCGCAGAGGCCAGTTCTTCCGGGCTTCGCGGCTGCCCACGGCGAGGCCCACATAGGGTGGGCCCGGCGGGAGTAATGTCGTCACCATTTGCCGGGCCGCGGGCCCGCAGGCGAGCGCGCCGTCGCTATCGGGGGGCGTTCCGAGCGCTGCTTCCGCAAGGCTAAGAGCCCTGGCGCCGATATGGCGTGGCCGCGTGAACCTGGGTGGGCGCGCGTCGCTGCCAAAATACCCGGGGCTGCAGCAATAATAGCGGTCACGTTTCAGAACGCGACGCGCATAGAGGATGCTGGACCAGCGCGTGCGCGTATCGAACACCAGGGAGAAAGCCGGCAACTCGCGCAACCCGCGAACCATCTCCGGGCGGCGGGAGGAAATGCCCATGGATGGCCGCACCTCGGACACGAGGTCGCGCAAATAGGGCCTGAGATCGTCAGCCATGGAGGTCTGGAACCCGGCGATCCACCAGATCGGATGGCCCGGAAAGCCTTTGGCGATGGCGCGAAGCATCGGCAGCTTGAGCAGGACGTCACCGAGCCCTTCTCGTTCGACGAGCACCGCGATCGGCCGAGCGTCGCCGGACTCACGATGCTGACGGTCGATTTGGCTCAAGCTGCTGTGCATGTCGTTCCGTTCCCAAACGCACGACAGTAATTGGAAAATGAATGCATCGGTAGTCTGTGAAAGCGCCCGCACCGGCATGGCTTGGTATGAAAAAAGCCCCGGAAAACCGGGGCCTGGATCGTTGTGAAGGGTTGAATGCTCAGGCGGTCAGTATTTCGCGACCACCGGGCCGCCCCAGCGGTAGTTTACGCCAACCTTGATCGTGTCGATGTTCGAACGAAGAGCCGTGACGTTGTCGGCGGAAAGCGTTCCCATGGGTGCGGTCATAGCGTCAAACCCGTAGTGCATGTACTCAAGCTTCGCACTTCAATTTGAGACCAAGAGGATAGATCGTCGGCACTAAATGTTCCGGTGTTTCCTGCGGTTTGATGGGTCACGTCGTGGCGAAAAAAGGACCGCAATTCGCGATACGTTTCGTTCGGGCATTCCTCCTGAAGATAGTGCCCCGACGGCACCGTCGCCGTACGCTCGATCCGCGAGGCGTATTGCGACCAGACCGCCGCGGCATCGTGGTTGCGCCCCACCCCGCCCTTTTCTCCCCACAGGATCATCGAGGGACACGTGACCTTTCGTCCGGCGTTGAAGTCGGCGGTATCCATGTCGAGATCGACGCCGAACGTGGCCCGGTAGTCTTCGCACATTCCGTAGACGGTTTTCGGATCCTTGATGCATCGGATGTATTCGGCGAGCGCGCGCGGATCGAAGAAGCTGGTTCCCTGATCGGTCTTGGAAAGCTTGCGGCGAATAAAAAACTCGGGGTCCGCGCCGATCATTCTTTCAGGGGTTGGATTGGGCTGCACCATGAAGAACCAGTGCCAGGAAAAAATGCCCCAGTTTTTGGTGACGTTGTTCAAAAGATAATGCTGCGGAAGCATGTCGATGAACGCCGCCTTGGTGATCGCGTCCGGATGGTCGAGACACAGCCGGTGCAGAACCCGCGCGCCGCGATCGTGGCCGCCGGCCTGAAATTTTTCAAAGCCAAGATGACGCATGACCTCGATCTGATCCTGCGCCATGGCGCGAAACGAATAGGCCGCATGATCGCTGCCGCCATCCGGTTTGGAACTGTCGCCGTAGCCGCGTAGATCGGGAAGAACGACCGTAAATTCCTCCGCCAGCCGCGGCGCCACCTTGTGCCAGCAAACATGCGTGAAGGGATTGCCGTGCATGAGCAGCAGCGGCGGCCCTTTGCCCCCGTAACTCACGACGATCTCCGCGCCACTCGTCTTGACGCGGGTCTGACTGAAGCCTTTGAGCAATTCCGACACCTGGGTTTTTCCTGTCAAAACAGAGTCCATCCGATTTCGGCAGGCCGGCCGTCACGCGAGCTGCCATTGCCAGAATTACCGTTTCGAGTTAGCGAAGGGCAATCTATTTGATGTGTAGTTGCGACGATTTCGGAGCAGGCCATTGACCTTGATCCGCCGTGCCTTTGCTTTCGTCCTGTCTGCGGCCACGCTGGCCGGGCTCGGCCCCCTGCCTCTGATCGAAGACGCCCTGGCGCAGAGTGCGACGGCCGCCCTTGTGGCAAAGCCGGTATCGCTGCCCGACATGGCGATCGGAGCGGTGAAAGCGCCGGTGACCATCACCGAATATTCCTCGATGACCTGTCCGCATTGCGCTGGCTTCGCGCAAAACGTTTTTCCGATGCTCAAGTCGAAATATATCGACACCGGCAAGGTGCGTTTTGTGTTCCGGGAATTCCCGCTCGACCTGCAGGCCGCCTCCGCTTCGATGCTGGCGCGCTGCATCGCCAAAGACGACGCCGGCAAGTATTTCGGCGCCGTCGACACGTTGTTCAAACAGCAGGATCTGCTGGTGATTCAGCCCCAGGAGACCCTGAGATTGATCGGCAACCAGGGCGGCATGACCGATCAGGCGGTCGAGGCCTGCCTGAAAGACCAGGCGACGCTCGACAAGCTTTCCGCCGCTCAGAAATTCGCCGTCGACGTCTTGAAGGTCGATGCAACACCGACCTTCTTCATCAACGGTGAAAAGGTCAAAGGCGCGCTGCCGTTCGAGGAAATGGACAAGAAGATCAAATCATTGCTGAAAAAATAGCAGCCTCACCTCGGCCGCCGGCCCGCGCATTTTCGACAATCCGCTATTTGTCGTCGTTCGGATGACGCCCTTCCGGCGTTCCCACGAAGGTCACGCCGATCCGGTTTTGCTTGATCCAGGCAATCCTGCACTGGCGGACGGATGAGCCCTTTGCCATCACCAGACGGAACTGCGGCGGCACGAAAGCCGGATTCTCCACGTCGATGGCGGCGCCTTCCAGCGAGATATTTCGCACCATGCAGCTCATGACGGAACCGCCCACCGAGACGTAGGCAGGCTCATTGATTTCGGTCCGCGGGTGCTTTCGTTTTTCTTCGATCAAGTTTGGGTCCAGGCCGGCATTTCCGGGCGATGCTAGCGGCAAACGTTAAACAAAGGCTCACTCGTCCTCATTGGCAATCCTCTGGCGGCTGGTTCCGTGACTGAATTGACCTGCCTCGGTTATGCGCAGCTGCCCTTGTCGGCAGGCTTCCGTTCGCCGCGCCGAGGGGGTAGCTTTCCGGCACCGGCGGTGCGCAGGCGCGACGCCCGCCCAAAATGAACATGCGCCAAGGGGAAAACGCCATGTTCGAGATACTCGATCGACGGACGAGTTTGACCGGCAACCAGATCAAGATCCTCGCCGCAGCCATCATCGGCGATGCCCTGGAATTCTTCGATTACTTCCTGATCGGTTTCGTGCTCGCCTTCCTGATCGGGCCCTGGAAGCTGACCTTCGGTCAGTCCGCCATCGTGCTGATGAGTTCCGGCATCGGCGCCATCCTTGGCGCGTTTGCTTGGGGCTGGCTCGCCGACCGCATCGGTCGCCGCAAGGTCTTTATCGGCACCGTGCTGAATTTCTCCATCGCGACCGGCCTGCTCTATTTCACGCCCGACAATGGCTGGATCTATCTTTCGATCATGCGCTTCTTCGTCGGGCTCGGTGTCGGCGGGCTTTATTGCGTGGACCTGCCGCTGGTGCAGGAGTTCATGCCCTCCTCCAAGCGCGGCTGGGTCGGCGGCATCGTGACCTGCGTCATCCCGCTCGGCGTCGGCCTTGGTGCGGTGATGGGAGGATTGGTGGGCAGCGGCGACTGGCGGCTCCTGTTCGCGGTCGGCGTGTTGCCCGCGTTGCTCGTTCTTTTGGTGCGTCTCTGGGTGCCGGAATCGCCGCGCTGGTTGTGCCGCCAGGGCCGTTACGAGGAGGCCCGCCAATCGCTGGCCTGGGCACTGCAGATGGAACCCGCCGCGCTGCCGTTGCCGACCGCGGCCGACGCCGGCCCAATCATCAAAAGCAACTGGCTCGATCTTTTTAAATATCCGCGCAGCCTGATCGTCTCCTGGCTCGGCAATGCCGGCGCGCAAACCGGCGTCTACGGCATCACGCTGTGGGCACCCTCGCTGTTTGTGCTGTTGTTGAAGGCCACGCCGCAGGAGGCCTCCCGGATGATGATCCTGCTTTCGGTGTTCGGCTTTATCGGCCGCATCTCCTTTTCCTTTTTCTCGGAATGGATGGGACGGCGCACGGCCGGCGGCCTGCTCGGCTTCGGCGCCGGTGTCCTGACCATCGTGGCGGGCTATCACTACGACGCGATGATCATGGGCGTATCGGCCTTCTGGCTGCTGCTGGGTATTACCTTCTTCTTCGCCGACGGCGGGTTTGCCATCGTCGGACCTTATGCGGCGGAAGTCTGGCCGTCGCACCTGCGAACCTCCGGCATGGGCTCGGCCTACGGCTTTGGCGGCATCGGCAAGATCATCGGGCCGATCGGGCTCGCTTTGATCGTGGGCTCCGGCAACTACCTCAAGCCCGACGTGCCGTTGCCGCAGATTCCGGTGGCGTTCCTGTATCTCGGCTGCTGGTTCCTGATGGCGGGGGCGGTGTACTATTTCCTGGGGCCGGAGACCCGGGGCAAATCGATCGAACAGATCGACAGGGAATTGGGCGTCGTCACGTAATTGTCGGCGACGTTTGCGCGAAGAGGAACGCCTTGGACACGCTGATCGCGACTTCTGCCGACCTTGCGGGCGACCAGACGGTGATCTTGCGCGCCGAGGCCCTTCGGCCCGCCGTCGCCGCCGCTTCGAACGAGATCGAAAGCACGCGCCGGCTGCCGCCGGGCTTGCTCGACAAGCTCCATGACGCCGGCCTTTTCCGCCTGCTGTTGCCGCGCTCGTCAAACGGGATCGAGACCGATCCCGTCACCTTCTTCCACGTGATCGAAACCATCGCCCGCGACGACGCATCGACCGCGTGGTGCCTGAGCCAGGCCGGCGGCTGCGCGATGGCGGCGGCCTATCTCGACCTGCCGGTGGCGCATGCGATCTTCGGCAACGACCCGCGCGCGGTACTGGCCTGGGGTCCCGATCCCAAGGCCAGGGCGGTCGAGTGCGCCGGCGGCTACAAGGTCACGGGCGCATGGGCCTTCGCATCCGGCGGCCGCCACGCCACCTGGCTCGGCGCCCATTGCCCCATCAGCAAAGCCGACGGCTCCCCCAGGCTCGATGCCGATGGCGTCCAGCAGGAGCGCACCATGCTGGTGCGCGCCGAAGACGTGCGATGGACCGACATCTGGAACACGGTCGGCCTGCGCGGCACCGCCAGCGACCAGTTCGAACTGAAGGATTTCTTCGTTCGATCGGACCATTCGATCACCCGCAAATTCGATCAGGAGTGCCGCGAGAGCGGCCCGCTCTACCGCATGAGTTCCAGCACCTGCTACCAGGTAGGCTTTGCCGGCGTTGCCTGTGGCATCGCCCGCAGCGCGCTCGACAGCTTCATCGATGTCGCCCGCCACAAGGTGGCGCGCGGCAGCAAGAGCCCGTTGCGCGACAATGCCGTGGTCCAGTCCAGCCTGGCGCAGGCCGAAGTCAATCTGCGCGCCGCCCGTGGCTTCGTGCTGCAATCGATAGCCGAGATCTGGAAAGAGCTCTGCGCCGGCGCCACCATCACGGTCGAGCAACGCATCACCGTCCGCATGGCTGCGACCCATGCCATCCACAAGGCGCGCGAGGCGGTCGATTTCGCTTATAACGCCGCGGGCGCCACCGCGATCTTCGAGAACCATCCGCTGGAGCGGCGGTTTCGCGACATCCACACCGTGACCCAGCAATTGCAGGGCCAGCTCAAGCATTTTGAAACCGTCGGTGCCTGGATGATGGGCGCCGATACCGACCTCACTTTTGTCTAGGGAGAAACACCATGCCACTCGGCGGACTGCAGCACTACACCATCGAACCCTCCGATCTCGAGCGTACCAAGGAATTCTATTGCGATGTGCTGGGACTGGAGAACGGCGAGCGGCCGCCGCTCGACTTCCCGGGCTATTGGCTCTATTCGGGCGGTGCCGCCACCGTGCACCTGATGGGCACGCGCAAGCCCCGCGAAGGCGTTGTGGTTCGCGGCACCGAGAAGAAATACGAAGACACCGGTCGTCTCGACCATATCGCCTTTGCCGCCACCGATCCCGACAGCGTGCGCAAGCGCCTGCAATCCAGAAATGTGAAATTCCGCGAGCAGATCGTCCCGCGCACCGGCGACACCCAAATTTTCCTGTACGACCCTGATGGTGTTGGCGTGGAGCTGAATTTCCTCAAACCCTAAACCCAAGCCTCGAATTGAAGCCTGGACGTCGTCGGCCGGGAGGTTGGAATGAAGCTCGTATTTTCGGGTATCGCCGTTCTCGCCGTGTTTCTGGTTCCCTTCACGCTCGCCAAGGCTGAAAGCTGCGGCAGCAGGGCCGAGACCTGCGTGGTGAAATGGGGCGCGCCGCGGGCGGCGTGCTTCGAGCCGTTCAGGATGGCGGCGTGCGAAAAGACCGGAAGGTACGTTGCGCCGAACGGCAATGTCTGGCCGGCCAGGCGCGGGCAAATCGACGGACGCTGAAGGCCAAGCCGCTTTCGCACCTCCGATTTCCCGACAAGGCCATCACCCGGCCATCACTCTGGCGTGAATCGGTCAGCGTTTGCTCAATTTTGCGTGACGAATTGAGAAGCCGCGCCGCTGCGGCAGGATAGCCGGGTGCCGCGCCTTCAACCTACCCCAGGGCATGGACGCCCGGCTATTCGCCGCGCGCGTTGCGAGTTTTATGGTCAGTCGAGCCCGCGTTCGTGGCTCAAACGGACCATTTCCTCGATGAAAATGGTTTTTTGCTTGTCATCGAGGCTGCCATATAGCGGATCGGCCGCGTCGGCGACATTGCGCTGGTCGACGGCCCGATCGTTGAGAAACTGGGCTTCGTTGCGCATCTGCTCGATAATATCGTCGGGCGGATCGCGCTTGGCGCGCGCAATTCGCAGGTTGAGACGATCCGCACCATTATGGCCGAGGTAATGCATCGCGCTGTTGAACGCGGTCCAGTGCTTCTCCTGTTCGGGCGTCAGATTCAATTCGGCCTTGATCCGGTCGATGTTTGCATCACTGTTCGTCACAATCTGTTCGGCGGTCAGTTGCGGCACGCCCTGCTCCTGGGTCAGCACCGGCTGCTGTTTCGCTCCCTTGACGACTCCCTTGGCCCCCTTGGCGGTTTTCGCCTTATCATTCGCCGGCGCCGTTTGCCCGGCACCGAGCACGCCGGTAAACACGCCGACGACACCGCCGATGGCGCCGCCCAACACGCCGCCGACCGGTCCGGCGGCCTTGTTGCCCTCCTTGGCCCCCTGCTGGGCGCCTTTGACCAGCCCTTGTGCCCCCGCCATTGACGGCGCGCCGAGAAGCATGATGACGACGGCCCCAAACGCGAAATGCAGCTTCCGGTTCATAGGTGCTGCCGGTATCGGGCTGGTCATTATTGGGTCTCCATGATCGGTCGTGATGGTGGCTTGATTGGCCGTGGAATCGGGACATTATCGTTTTCGTATCGCGCAAGTCTACCGCGGCGCCCCGACGAGGGAAAAGCTCGCGATACGGTCCGGTTATATCGTTGGCTGCGAGGCTGTGACGCGGTTGCATCTCTTCTGCCGACACCCTCGATGAGCGTGTGCAGCGCAATATCCTCTCGACCGGACCGACGAATGCTTGGAGACGAAGGGTCCAAGGGAAATTTTGCTGCGACAAGTTGCACTCAACGTTAGTTTTAGGACCTGACCAACCTGATTTCTCGACAGAGGCAGGCAATTCTGCTCTGATCCTGAAATCAAATCTCCGCACTGCCACGCCTATCGATTTTCGAGCGTGCCGGTCAGACGGAGTCAAAAAACAAAAACAACATTTGGCACATAAGAGAGGGAACGTCATGTCACGGAGAAAGCTGTCTCGGCGGCAATTCGTAGCTGCCACCGCAATATCATCGGCTGCGTTGATCACGGCGCCTTACATTCGAGGCGCATACGCGGCCGGCAAGCTTACCATGGGCTTCTGGGACCACTGGGTTCCCGGCGCCAACAAGGCTTCTACCGATCTGGTGAATGAGTGGGCCGCCAAGGAGAAAGTCGAGGTTGCGATCGACTACATCACCAGCAACGGCAACGCGAACCTGCTGAAAATTTCCGCAGAAGCGCAGGCAAAATCCGGCCACGATATCTTCGCAATGCCGACATGGTGGCCGCATGCGCAGGCCGACCTGCTTGAACCGATGAACGATGTTGTCGAGCCGCTTATCCAGCAGAATGGAGCGGTCAATGGCACGGTGCAGTATCTGGGCAAGGCAGGCGACAAATGGCTGGGCGTCCCCGCTTGTATCGGCAGCCAGATCAAGGGGCCCTGCTCGCGTATCGACCTGATGAAGAAGTACGCCGGTATCGACGTGCAGGAAATGTACCCGGCCGGCAGCCCGCCCAAGGCAGACAACTGGACCACGGATACCTTCCTGAAGGCGGCCGAGGCCTGCCACAAGGGTGGCTTCCCGTTCGGCATTGGTCTTGGTGAAACCAGCGACTCCGTCGATACCGTCGGCGCGTTCTTCCTGGCCTTTGGGGCCGAGGTGGTCGACGCCAAGGGTAATGTCGTGGTCAAGAACGACAACGTGCGGCAGGTTCTCGAGTACTACAAGAAGCTGATGGCATTCCTGCCACCCGACGCGCCGGCATGGGACGACGCCTCCAACAACAGATGGCTGGTCTCGGGCAAGGGTGCCCTGATCATGAATCCGCCGAGCGCATGGGCGGTTGCCAGGCGCGACGCGCCTGACATCGCGGCGCAATGCTGGACGCACGGGTTCCCGGTCGGTCCGAAGGGCCGCTTTGCACCGTTCCTGCCCTATTTCTGGAGCGTTTGGAATTTCTCCAAGAACAAGGAGGCGGCCAAGAGCCTGCTGACGCATCTGTCGCAACCGGCTTCGGTCGAAAGGCTGGTGGCGGCGAGCGGCGGTTACGACTTGCCGGCGTTCGAGAAGCTCACCACCCTGAAGACGTGGGCTGAAGAAGGACCGCCAAAGGGTACGCTGTTTCATTACCCCAATCCCTACAACCACCAGAAGCTTTCGATCTCGGCATCGCCGGCACCCCCGAAGATCGCCCAGCAGATCTACACGCAAGCAACCCTGACCAAGATGTGCGTGCGCTTCTACCAGGGCGAAGCCATGGAGAAGACACTGGCCTGGGCCGAAGGCGAACTGGAAGGCTTTATGCGGAGCTGAGGCTGGGAATTTCGCCGCAGCGGCTCGTTGGGTGTCAAGCTGCTGCGGCACAGATTCCTGATTTTCAAAATGATCGGAGCCGGCATCCGCCGGCTTCTTGACGACAAATCCCGCGAGGAAGACGCATCATGGTTGATGTCGCATTTCAGCCGAACAGCGTTCCCGAAACGCGATCGACGCGCAAACGGGCCAGTTTACGGACGACGCTGAAGCGCAAGTCGACCGCGGCTTTCCTGATGACACTGCCGCTGATCCTTCTCATTACAATTCTGGTTATCTATCCCGCCTTCTACTCCTTGCATCTGGCGACCCTGAACAAATCGATGCAGCAATTCATCGGTTTCGGGAACTTCCAGTTTTTATTCAAGCGTGAAACCTTTTGGCTGGTCGTTGAGCAATCCTGCATCTTTGCGATCACGGCGGTCGTGTTCAAGGCGCTGATGGGCTTCGTCGTCGCGCACTTCGTGCACAACGTTCCCGCCAAGGGACAACGCAAATGGCGTGGCATGCTGCTGGTGCCATGGGTCATTCCACCGGCCATGAGCACGCTGGCATGGCTGTGGCTGTTCGACCCCTCCTACAGCGCGTTCAACTATACGCTGTCATTTTTCCACATCGGACCGATTGCCTGGACCGGCGACGCCTACTGGGCGCGGTTTTCGGTCATCCTGGTCAATATCTGGTTTGGCGCACCGTTCTTCATGATCCTGTACCTGGCGTCGCTGAAGTCGGTGCCGGAGCAGCTTTATGAAGCCGCGGCGATCGACGGGGCCAATTGGTGGCAGCGGATCTGGTATGTGACGCTGCCGATGATGCGCAACATCATCGCGATCACGTTACTGTTCTCGCTGATCGTGACCTTCGCGAACTTCGATATCGTCCGCATCCTCACCGCAGGCGGTCCGCTGGACCACACCCATATCTTTGCGACCTGGGCGTTCCGCGTCGGTATCGAGGGCGGCGATATCCCGCTCGGCGCCAGCGTCTCGTTGTTCATGTTCCCGATCCTCGCTGTCGCGGCGGTCTTCATCCTGCGCGACATCAACAAACGCGGGAATGAAGCCTGATGACAAGTACCGTGGTGATCGACAAGGCGGCACCGACCCGCAATCCCGCCTATGGCAGCATGAGCCGGGACCGCGCCTGGGCGCTGAAATGGTCGTATTTCTTCCTCACGCTGTTTGCGATCTTCTCGCTGGTGCCGCCACTTTACATGTTGATCACCTCGCTCAAGAGCAGTGCGGAGATTTCTGCGGCAACCAATCCATGGTGGGTATTCCATCCGACGCTGGCGAACTACGGCGCACTACTCAAATCGAACCATTTCCTGACGTTCTTTCTCAACTCGGTGCTGGTCTCGGTCTCTGTGGTGACGATCACCATGCTGATCAGCGTGCCTGCGGCATTCGCATTGTCCCGGATGCGGTTCTGGGGATCGGCGACGCTGGCGGCCGGCGTATTCCTGACCTACCTTATTCCGGATACGCTGCTGTTTCTGCCGTTGTTCAAGATGTTCGCGGTATTCAGCGATTGGACCGGTATCGAGTTGATCAACCGTTGGTACGTGCTGATCATCGTTTATCCGACCCTTACGGTTCCGTTCGCCACCTGGATCATGATCGGTTACTTCGCCTCGATTCCCAAGGAACTCGACGAGGCCGCCATTATCGATGGCGCGTCATGGTTCCAGACGCTGACGCGAATCTTCATTCCGGTCGCGCTGCCCGGCATCATCGCCGCGACCATCTTCGCCTTCACGGTCTCATGGGCGCAATTCCTCTATCCGCTGGTGTTCACGACGTCGACCGACCAACTGGTGCTGCCGGTCGGCATCATCACCACCCTGATAAAGGGTGACGTGTTCAACTGGGGGCAGATCATGACCGGCGCCCTGCTCGGCGCCGCCCCCCCGCTGATCATCTACGCGTTCCTGATGGATTATTACATCGCCGGGCTGACCGCCGGCGCGACAAAGGGTTGATATCAATGGCTGACGTTACGTTGCGTAAGGTGATCAAGCGCTACGACGAGGTCGAGGCGGTGCGCGGCATCGATCTCGACATCGCCGACCACGAGTTCGTCGTGCTGGTGGGCCCGTCGGGCTGCGGAAAATCGACCACGCTGCGAATGATCGCAGGCCTGGAGGATATCACCGACGGCGACATCATGATCGGAGGCGACGTCGTCAACGACGTGCCGCCGAAGGACCGCGACATCGCGATGGTGTTCCAGAACTACGCGCTGTATCCGCATATGACGGTGGCGGAAAACATGTCGTTCGGGCTGCGCCTGAAACGCTATCCGAAAGCCGAGATCAAGACGAGAATCGACGAAGCCGCGCGCATGCTGGATATCGTGGAACTGGTCGATCGCAAGCCCAAGCAGTTGTCGGGCGGCCAGCGCCAGCGCGTCGCGATGGGCCGCGCCATCGTCCGCAACCCCAAGGTTTTCCTGTTTGACGAACCGTTGTCCAACCTCGACGCCAAGCTGCGGGTGCAGATGCGGATCGAGATCAAGAAGGTGCATCAGAAGGTTCGTACCACGACGGTTTACGTGACCCACGACCAGGTCGAGGCGATGACGCTGGCCGATCGGGTGGTGGTGATGAATCACGGCCGGATCGAGCAGATCGGCACGCCGAACGATCTCTATCACAACCCGGCCACCCGCTTTGTCGCCGGCTTCATCGGCTCGCCCGCGATGAATTTCATGCCCTGCCGGCTGGAGGACGTTGCCGGCAAGTTGAACATCCGGTTGACCGACCGTATCGCCTTTCCGTTGCCGCCGGGCCGCGCCGCCAGATATCAGGGCGTCGCGCGAAACGAGAAATTGCTGCTTGGGCTGCGGCCGGAGCACATCGCCGAGGCGAAGGCGCATCCGGAGCCCGGGGTCGAGGCCTTCGACGCCGTACTGGATGTGACCGAGCCGATGGGCATGGAGACGCTGATTTATTTCACGCTCGAAGGCGCACAAGTCTGCGGACGGGTCAATCCAAATGCCGGCGCCCGCGCGGGTGGGCCGCTTCGATTGGCAGTAGACCTCAACAATATGCACCTGCTAAACGAGGTCACCGGCGTGGTCATTTGACCGCGCAAGAAAAAGCCAAAGGGCTGCGCAAGGGACCGGAATGGCGACCAACAAGAAGAAAATTTTCATCACTGAATCGATGTCGCAGCAGGGACGGCAACTGTTCCGGGAACGGGACGACATCGAACTCATCGAATTCCCCAACATGATATCCGCCAAGGATTTCGAGGCGATGCTGAAGCAGCAAGCGCCGGTTCACGGGGTGGCACTTGGCGGGACCCGCTTCGGCGAACCGGAACTCGAGGCATCGCAGGACATGCGGGTCGTGACCCGGATCGGTGTCGGCTACGACGCCGTCGATGTCCCGGCCTTAAGCCGCCGCAAGGTGCCGCTGATGGTGGCGGGCACCGCCAACTCTCCGTCGGTCGCCGAACAGGCGGTGTTCATGATGCTGTGGCTGGCCAAACGTGCCGTCGAAATGCACACGCTGGTGAAGGACGGCAAGTGGGCTACCCGTCTCGGGCTATTGCCTTACGATCTCTACGGCAAGACGGTTCTGATCGTAGGCTTCGGCCGCATCGGCACCCGGACCGCCAAACGTTGCCTTGCAATGGAGATGAACGTCCTGGTCTATGATCCCTACAAATCCACCGCCGAGACCAAGGCGGCCGGCTGCGAACCGGTTGATGATCTCGACGCGGCGCTGCCGCGCGCCGATTTTGTCAGCGTGCACTGCCCGAAGACGCCGGAGACGGTCGGGATGTTCAATGCCGCGCGGCTTCGACGCATGAAGCCGACAGCCTATCTGATCAACACCGCGCGTGGCGGAATTGTCGAGGAAAAAGCGCTGTTTGACGCGCTTTCCTCAGGCAAGCTCGCAGGCGCCGGTCTCGACGTTTTCGAACAGGAGCCGCCGCCGCTCGGTCACTCGCTGTTCGAACTTCCCAATGTCATCATCGCGCCGCACGTGGCCGGCGTCACACGGGAAGCGGTCGATCGCATGAGCGTGCAAACCGCGCGTAATATCTTGAGTGCGCTTGACGGCGAACCGATCCGCCAGAACGTCATCAATCAGGACGTGCTCGGCTGATCCGGGCATGATTGTTTCCGGCTCGCGTCGAACCTGGCCGGTTCCGTCGCTTCATCACCGCGGGTGTCGATATGGCCTTCAAAGAATATGGTAGTTATGACGCGATCGGCCTGGCCGATCTCGTTCGCAAGAAACAAATCAGCGCCGGAGAACTGCTGGATGAGGCGGTCGCGCGCACCGCCAAGGTCGATCCGCAAATCAACGCGGTGGTCGTCAAGCATTACGACTATGCACAGCGGCAGATCGACAACGGTCTTCCGGACGGCCCCTTCACCGGCGTGCCGTTTCTGCTGAAGGATCTGGATCTTCTGGAGGGTACGCGGACCACGTTCGGCGCCAGTGTCTACAAGGACAATGTCGCCGATCACACCGGCACCCTCGCCCGGCGTTTCCTTGCCACCGGTGTCACGATTTTCGGCAAAAGCTCCAGTCCGGAATTTGGATTGATGCCGACCACCGAGTCCCGGCTGTTCGGTCCGACGCGAAATCCGTGGAATCTGGCACACTCCTCCGGAGGTTCGTCCGGTGGCGCGGGTGCCGCCGTTGCCGCACGTATTCTTCCCGTCGCCCATGCCAGCGACGGTGGCGGTTCGATTCGCATTCCGGCTTCGGCGTCCGGCGTGTTCGGTTTGAAACCGACCCGTGCGCGCAATCCGCTCGGCCCCGATCGCGGCGAAGGCTGGGGCGGATTTTCCTGCGGCCATGTCGTGAGCATCAGCGTGCGCGACAGTGCCGCGATGCTGGACGCTGTTCACGGACCTGAAACGTCAAGCCCCTATGTCGCGCCGCCGCCGCAGCGGCCTTTCGCGCAGGAAGTCGGGCGCGATCCCGGCAAGCTGCGCATCGCCTTTACCGACAAATCGCCCTATGGCGATGCCATCGACCCCGAAATCGCCGCGGCGGTTCGGGACGTCGCAAGCATGCTGGCCGGGCTTGGGCATCATGTCGAGGAGCGAGCTCCCGTCCTGGCCGCCGATCCAGCGGCCGTGATGACAACGATTGTAGGCGCCAACACCGGCTTGAGTTTGCGGCTTGCCGAGCAGCGCTTTGGCCGTGTCATGACGGACAGCGAGTTCGAGATATTGACGCTGGCGAGCGCGCACAATGCGCAGAGGACAACGGCGACCGATTACGTGGATGCGCAACTCGGCGCATTCCAGATTTCGCGCAATCTAGCCACCTTCCTTGAAAGCTGCGACGTGTTCCTGTGTCCGACGCTTTGCTCGCCTCCATTGCGCATCGGCGAACTCGATACGATGTCGAAGGATCTGTCGCACATCGCGCCGATCCTGCGGCGTTACATGCCTGGTACCAGCATGTTCAATATGTCCGGTCAGCCGGCGATGTCGGTGCCGCTGGCGTGGAACGCTGCAGGATTGCCGCTCGGCATGATGTTCGCCGCACGCTTCGGCGACGAGGCCACGTTATTTCGTCTGGCGGCACAGCTCGAACAGGAGCGGCCCTGGAAGAACAAACTGCCACCGGTTTGTGCATAGACCGACAAAACTCAGCCGCATTCGACAGCGAGAAAAGATGTTGATGTCCGCGGCAGATCCGTCCGCTGGCTGTGTCCGGAGGCCGACACTTTGAATCAAAGCGACCCGACCGATCACGCGCTCGCGGCGATCGCCAGTATTCTCGATCAACCGGCATCCAGTCCGGAGAAGACTGCAGCCGAAGCGAAAACGCTTGATCCGGCGTCGATCGAGGCGAACGGCTATTCGAAAACCGGCCCGGGCCCGATGGCCGCTATTCGTTTCAAGTGGACCGCCCGCCGCGACGATCACGGCGACTATTACGTGGACGAGACGATCGGCGACAGTTCGCGCCCCATTACCAGTGGACCGATGTCACGGGATGCCGCGATCCAGTTCGTGGACGATCATGCCGGCGAGGCGCACCGGCGGTTCGAGCAATTCAAGAGCGAAATGACCGGGCAACGCAGCACCACGGCCGATCTCGCCCGGAAAATCAGCGGTGAAATGTAGCGTTTCCGGTTCTGAAGCATATTGCCGGATCGATTGCCGCTGCAGGTCTGATAATACCAATAAGCTCTTTCGCGCGCGTCGCCGCCCGTTCTATATCGGCCGCGATCTGACACGGCACGAAAGAAAATCCCGATGTTTCGAATCCTGATCTCCGTTGCCACCGCGTTGTTCGTGTTGGCCGTCTCGGCGCAGGCGCAGCAGCCTTCCCGCCTCGACGACATCGTAAAGCGCGGCACATTGCGCGTCGGCATGACCGGCGACTATTTGCCGTTCACCTACCTCGACAAGGCCACATCCAGGTTCCGCGGCTTCGACGTCGACATGGCAGAAGCTCTCGGCAAGGCGCTCAGCGTCAGGATCGAGTATGTGCAGACCGCCTGGCCCCAGTTGATGCAGGACTTCGAAGCCGACAAGTTCGACATCGCGATGGGCGGGATTTCGATCACGCTCGATCGGCAGAAAAAGGGAATGTTTTCCACCCCCATCATGCGCGAAGGCAAGACGCCGATCGCGCGCTGCACGGACAAGGGCAAATATGAGACCCTCGCCGATATCGACAGGGCGGGTACCCGCGTGATCGTCAATCCCGGCGGCACCAACGAACGCTTTGCCAGGGCCAATGTCAAAACCGCCGAGATCAAGACCTACAACGACAACGTCACGATCTTCGACGAGATCGCCAAAGGCAATGCCGACCTGATGATGACGGACGCTTCGGAGACCCGGTACCAGCAAAAGCTGCATGCCGGGGTGCTTTGCGCGGTGCATCCGGACCGGCCGTTCGACTTTGCCGAGAAAGCCTATTGGCTGCAGCGCGACGTCGCCTTCAAGGATTTCGTCGATCAATGGTTGCACATCGCCCATGAAGACGGCAGCTTCGAGAAGATTTATGCCGTCTGGTTTGAATAAGCCTGCGGAACGGCCGGTTTTTCCGGGAAATTGACCGCGTATCGGAACTTAAATTAGACTGGTACGGACGCATTGAACCAAAGCCCGCGGGGTCACGACTTATTCGAGGAAAGTGACGTCAGTCACGTCGCGGAAACGGTCAAAGCCCGGGGTTGGACAGGTTCCACCTGCTCAGGAGGCCATGATGAAAAAGCTTTTTGTCGTCGCGGCATTTGTGCTGGCGAGCACCGCCGCGCAAGCTCAGTACACCTTCGAGTACGGCGGCCGCACCATTCGCATCGATCCCGACAAGGGAACGGTTTCGATTCCGGGCGTCTACGACAACACGGGAAAGCGGACAAAACGCTCGCGCAGCGATCAGGACGCCGACCGGCAACGCAAGC
Source organism: uncultured Alphaproteobacteria bacterium (assembly GCA_963774685.1). Lineage (GTDB taxonomy): Bacteria > Pseudomonadota > Alphaproteobacteria > Rhizobiales > Xanthobacteraceae > Bradyrhizobium. Next base: position 1,346,810 of record CAVZFU010000002.1, read on the forward strand.
GCGCCTGACGAGGCGAGCGTCGATCCGCAGACACCGGCTGCAGCCCCTGCACAGCCTGAGGCGCCTGCGGCGGTGAACCCTCCAGCGGCGCCGGCGCCCGCCACGGCGAACGCAGGGTCGAGCGATACCGTAACTTCCGTGCAGCCATCGGGCGACGCTCCCGCGACGACCCCGCCCGCGGTGCAGGACACCGCCCCCGCAGCGAAGCCCGAAGCTCCGCCTCCGGTTGTCGCGACGGCCCCGGTACCCCCGGCACCCCAGATGGCAAACTCGCCGATCGGCGTTTGGTTGACCGAGGAGAAAGAAGGCAAGGTCCGGATCGAGCAATGCGGCGCCAATCTCTGCGGATATTCCGTGGACGCCAAGTCGAACAAGAACGGCGATCAGGTTCTCATCAATATGAAGCCGGGCAAGGACAAATGGAGCGGGCGCATTTTTGACCCGAAATCAGGCAGTACCTACGACTCGACGATCGCGTTGAAGAGTTCGGACAGCCTGCGCGTCCAGGGCTGTGCGCTTGGCGGCATGTTCTGTGGTGGTCAGACCTGGAGCCGCGTCAACTAGCTGCTCCCGGTCATCATGGTCCCCTGAATTACGCCTGAAATCCCTTGTGTGACACTCATCACAGCGGCTGACGAGCCGACGTGAGAGCTTGACCCCATCAGAACAAGGGGATCGTCATGCAACACTTCAGCAAAGCAGCCATCGCCGCCGGAATCCTGTTGCTGGTCGGATCGTCAATTGCCACACCGGCTGCAGCCGCAACGTTTGACGGCTCATGGAATGTCCAGATCGCGTCGGCCAATGCAGCCTGCCCCAGCGGGGCGAACGTCTCGATCGGCATCAATAACGGCCATGTCGCGTCCAACAACGGCATGGTCACGGCATCAGGCCATGTCGCCGACGCCGGCATCATCAATGTGACCCTGAGCAGTGGAATGAAGCGAGCCGTCGGTTCCGGTCACCTCACCAGCACGTCGGGATCGGGAACCTGGCACGGCGGCACATGCTCCGGCACCTGGACCGCGCAGCGAACTTAGGAGCTATCCTACCACCGACGCAGAGCAACACCCTTCGGCGTCGCTCCACAGAGCCGGAACCCGCGCCAGCCGTTATGCCCCGGGTTTCACCGCGTACTCCGCGTCCGTCACCTGCTCCATCCAGGTCGCGTGGTTTCCATCCAGCGATTCCTGCATTGCGATGTGAACCATGCCGGTGGTCGGCGCACCGCCATGCCAGTGCTTTTCCCCCGGCGGAATCCACACGACATCGCCGCCGCGAATCTCGCGCACCTGACCACCCTTGGTCTGAACCCGGCCGACGCCCGAGATCACGTAGAGCGTCTGACCCAGAGGATGCGAATGCCACGCCGTTCGCGCGCCAGGCTCGAAAGCCACGCGGTTTGCGACCATGCGCGCCGGCGCCTGTGGCGTAATGATCGGGTCCTGCCAAACCGTGCCGGTGAAATTCTCCTTGGGCGCGCGACGCGTCGGCCGCGAGCCCGCGAGATGGATATCCATGGCGTTTCTCCTTGTTTGCGGACGCAATGCCCGTGTTATTTCTTGGAAGCCGCGTAGCGCGCCTTGGTCTCGGCGTTCATCGGATAGAGACCGGGCAGCACCGCGCCGCCGTTCACCTGTTCGACGATCCAGGCCTCCATCCGCTCCTGCTCGGCACCTTCAGCCAGAATGAGGTCGAGGAACGCTTTCGGAATCACCACGGCGCCGTCCTGGTCGGCGACGATGACGTCGTCCGGGAAGATCGCCACGCCGCCGCAACCGATCGGCTCGCCCCAACCGACGAATGTCAGTCCCGCAACCGAGGGAGGAGCCGCGAAACCGTCGCACCATACCGGCAGACCGGTGCCGAGCACGCCTTCGAGATCGCGCACGACGCCGTCCGTCACCAGCGCCGCTACCCCGCGCTTGACCATGCGGGCGCACAGGATGTCGCCGAAAATTCCGGCATCGGTAATGCCCATCGCGTCGACCACGGCGATGCAGCCCTCCGGCATCGCCTCGATCGCAGTGCGGGTCGAAATCGGCGACGACCAGGATTCCGGCGTGGCCAGATCTTCGCGCGCGGGCACGAAACGCAGCGTAAAGGCCGGTCCGACCAGCCGCGGCAGTCCCGGTCGCAGCGGGCGTGAGCCTCGCAACCAGACATTTCGCAGCCCCTTCTTGAGGAGAACCGTGGTGATGGTCGCGCTGGAGATGCGGGAAAGGGTCTTGATCGCGTCGGGCGTGAGGGACATGGGGCGGGTTCTTCCGGTGAGATTGAATTGGCGGCGCAACTTTGCGGGGCGCGGCCATCGCGTCAAGGGGCGCAAACTCACGACTACGAAATGTCGCCGCGAAGCGCAAAGGATCAGCGTCGCTTATCCCGCGCACGCGTCTTAATTTATTGAAGTCATGGGCTTATTCACGCGAAGCGAATTCCATCCCTGCAAAAAACGCGCTATGGCTGGATAAAGCCGATGAGTTTGTGAGGCCATGGCCGCAACCCCTTCCCCGCCCCGACTTTTGCCGAGTGGCGACAGTGCCATCACGGTTGAGTTCAGCCGCAACATCGATGACGCGGCGAACCAGCGCGTGCTGGCGCTCGATCGCGCGATGGCGGCCGAGACGATCGCCGGTGTGACGGAAACCGTTCCGACCTACCGATCCCTGCTGGTGCACTACGATCCCTTGCAGATCGGTTTTGACGCACTGAGCGAGAAGCTTGTCACTCTCGCACAACTGCCGGCTCCCCCTGCCGCGAAGGCGCGGCGCTGGTGCATTCCGGTGGTCTATGGCGGCGAGCACGGGATCGATCTTGAAGACGTCGCCAAAGCGCTCAACACGACGCCCGACGAGATCGTGGCGCGCCACGTCGCCGGCGATTACCGCGTCGCCATGATCGGTTTCACCCCGGGATGGTCCTACCTCAGCGGCCTCAAGGATTCGCTGCAGATGCCGCGGCGGCAGAACCCTCGCCTGCTGACGCCGGCCGGCACCGTCTCCATCGGGGGCGTGCAGACCGGCGTGCAATGCCTCGCAGGTCCGAGCGGCTGGCATCTGCTCGGACGGACGCCGGTGCGAACCTATCAGCTGCATCGCGATCCCACCTTCCTGCTGGAGCCCGGCGACCGCGTCACGTTTTCGCCGGTCGATGCCCAGACCTTTGCCGAGCAGGATCGCGCCGCAGAAGCCGGCGAAATCGTCGCCGAATTGATCGCCGCATGAGCAAGCTCGTCATTTCAGCCATCGGCCCCGCCAGTTCGGTGCAGGATGGCGGCCGCTACGGCGCCCAGCGCTATGGCTTGACGCCGAGCGGCGCGCTGGACCGGATCGCGCTTGCTGCGGCGAACTGCCTGGTCGGAAACGCGCCTTTCGCGGCCGCCATCGAAATCGGCCCGTTCGGCGCGGCATTCACCGCACGCGAAGGCACGGTTCGGATTGCGCTGGCGGGAGCATTGCGCAGTGCCGACATTGCGGGACGCGCCGTTAGGTTCGATACATCCGTGACCCTGGCGGATGGCGAGAACCTGACGCTGGGCTTTGCCCGCGGTGGTTCCTTCAGTTACCTCGCGATCGAAGGCGGCATTGCGGGCGAGCCGATGTTCGGCAGCCTCGCCGTCAATGCGCGGGCCGGCCTCGGCAGTCCCTATCCACGCCCGCTGCAGGCTGGTGACGCGTTGCAGGTGGAAGCGGCAAGTAGCTCTCCCGAGCGGCGGATCGATCTGCCTGCTGCTACGAATGGACCCGTGCGGGTGGTCCTGGGTCCGCAGAACGACGAGTTCAGCGAAGACACCGTCAGGCTGTTTCTCGACAGCGAGTGGAAGATATCGGCGACCAGCGACCGCATGGGCTATCGGCTCGAGGGGCCCGCGATCAAGCATCTGCATGGTCACAACATCGTCTCCGACGGCACCGTGAACGGCAGCATCCAGGTGCCCGGCAATGGCGCACCCATCGTGCTGATGCCCGATCGCGGCACCACCGGCGGCTATCCCAAGATCGCGACCGTGATATCGGCCGATTTCGGCCGGTTCGCGCAGATTCCGGTCGGCACCGCCTTTCGGTTCGAGGCGGTCAGCATGGCCGAGGCGCAGGCCGAAGTCCGCAAACTGGCCGAATTGTTGCACACCCTGCCGGACCGCGTCAGGGATATCGAAAGTTTTGATCTCAACCTCGAGGCGCTGCAGAATGCCAACGTCGCGGGTGCCGCCGTCAGCGCCGTCGACGCCGGAACCTGGCAAAGTGCACCGCCCGCGGCTGCCCGGGACTAACGGAATATCTACTCACGCAAGCGGAAACAGCAACATGACCACAATCGATCTGAACTGCGATCTCGGCGAAGGATTTGGCGCGTGGGAAATGGGCAATGACGGCGAAATGATCGGGCTCGCCACCTCGGTCAACATCGCCTGCGGCTTTCACGCCGGCGATCCCGAGACCATGCGCGCGACGGTGGATCTTGCAAAGACGCGCGGCGTCAGCATCGGCGCGCATCCGGGTTACCGCGACCTCTACGGCTTTGGCCGCCGGCCTTTTCCGGGAATGAAGGCATCCGAAATCGAAAACATGGTCGCCTACCAGATCGGCGCGTTGCAGGCGATCGCGACCACGGCCGGCCACAAGGTGACCCATGTCAAGGTGCATGGCGCGCTGTCGAACGTCGCCTGCGAGGACGACATGACGGCGCGGGCGCTGGCCTCAGCCATCAAGGCGGTCGACCGCAACCTGATTTTTGTGGTGCTCGCCAACTCGAAACTGGTGCCGGCCGGCGAAGCTGCGGGCTTGCCGATGGTGCACGAGGTGTTCGCCGACCGCGCCTATGAAGACAGCGGCTCGCTGGTATCGCGCCGTAAACCCGGCGCCGTGCTGCATGATGCCGCCGCGATCGCGCAGCGGGTGGTGCGGATGGTACAGGATGGCGCGGTGGTGTCGGTCACAGGCAAGGTGATAAAAATGCGTACCGACACCGTGTGCATCCACGGCGATACGCCCGGCGCGGTCGATATCGCGCGCGGCGTGCGGCAGGCGCTGAAGGATGCCGGTGTTGAAGTGAAGCCATTCAAAACTGCGAGTTAACAGGGCCGCCTAAAACGGATGAACCGATAGCGTGCCGAACACCACCGCCGCAATGACGGCGAATGCGCCATAGAACGCGGCAATCTGGATCCCTCTTACGGTTCGGCCGGAAAGCGAGCGCGCATAAAGGTGAAGACGGGCTTCAGCCGACAATTCGCGCATGGTCGATCTCCAATACCCCATTACGCACAGTGGAATACTGTTCGCGGCGGAATTCAAGGCGGCCACGGAAATAGCGACACCGATGCTAGGCCGGACTCCGATCGCAGTGGAAAATTCTCTGCGATGGAATCGAACGAGAATTTTATTCGGTCAAGTTTAACGCTGATTGAAAATGGAGCCAGGTTCCATCAGTAGACGTCCTGCTGGAACCTGCCCTTCTTCTTGAGTTCCGCGACAAAACTGACGGCTTCATCGGTCGAACGTGCGCCGAAATGCGCCACGATATCGACCAGCGCGCGCTCGACATCTTTCGCCATCCGCTTGGCATCGCCGCAGATATAGACGTTGGCGCCCTCGGCGAGCCACGTCCACAATTCGCGTCCGACTTCACGCATGCGGTCTTGCACATAGAATTTCTTGTCGCCGTCGCGCGACCACGCCAGCGACATCCGCGTCAGGAGCCCTGAGGTTTTCATGGCGTTGAGTTCGTCGGCATAGAAGAAATCGCAACTGCTGCGCTGGTGACCGAAGAACAGCCAGTTCTTGCCGGTGGCGCCGGTCGCGCGGCGGTCGTGCAGGAACGCGCGGAACGGCGCGATGCCGGTGCCGGGGCCGATCATGATGATCGGCGTCGCCGGATCCTGCGGCAATGCGAAACCATGAGCCTTTTGTACGTACACCTTGACCTCGATCGCCCGGGTTTACGCGCTCGGCGAGGAAGATCGACGCAAGCCCCAGGCGCTTGCGCTTGCCGACGACGTAGCGCACGCAGTCCACGGTCAGCGACAGCTTGCCCGGCGTGGCATTGTGCGAAGACGAGATCGAATAGAGCCGCGGCTGCAGCGGCTCCAGCGCCTCGACGAAGGCTTCGGGATGCGGCCGCACACCGGAGAATTTTTGCAATGCCGCCATCACATCGAGCGTCGTGGCATCGCCATCGGGATCTTCGCCCCGTCCCAGCGCCCTCGCCTTCTCGCGCTGAGCGCCCCCCGTGATGAACGAGATCAACTCGAACAGGGTATCGGGCGCCGGCGCCAGCGAAACATCGTCGCGCAGGACGTCGCGGAGCGTCTTGCCCCTGACTTGCGTGGTATGGGAAGCGCCGAGCAAAGCGATGATCTGGTCGACATGACCCTGGTCGTTGCTGGCAAAGATGCCGAAGGAATTGCCGACGATGTAATCTAAGCCGCAACCGCCGAGATCGAAATCGATGTGCCAGGTTTCCTTTTCCGAACCGGCCTTGTTGAGCAGGCGGCGCGACACGAAGGTCGCCGGAACCGGATTGTCGCGCGAACGCCCGGGTTCCGCCGTAATCATCGGCGCCGTCACGACCGATGGCGCAGCCGATCCCGGCGACGCTGCCGGAGCCTTCTCCATCTCCTCGTTCAGCGCCTTGAGCATCCGCGCGGTCTCCTTGCCGCCGGGCACGCAGAGATTGAGACGCGCTTCGGTTTTGCCCGCAATCGCCTCGGAGTAGTCGTTGCAGTTATAGCCGCACTGGCCGCAATCCTGCTGCGCCATCGCCGCCATCATGCGCCGCCGCAGCGGACGGCCTTCGGCAAGCTTCATGCGATCGGCAATCGGCATGGTCTGGTCGTGCCACGGCGCTTCGCCGTCGTCGCCATCGCCGCTTGGTCCCTGGAGCAAGGCCGTGCCCTGCTCCGCCGACAGCGGCGCCGGCCCGTCGGTCGACAGCAGTCCGGCAAAGAAGCCGTTCAGCCAGGAGCGTTGCGCTTCGGAAAACGGCGCGCTGGACGGGATGATTTCCAGTTTTGGCGGAGGCGTCATCTGGTTCATGTGGAGACTTCCGCATCGGCGAACTTGCGCAGTGCTTCGCCATCGTGGCGGCGCGCAAAGGCGAGGAACGTTTCATCGGGAGACGACCGATGCGACAGATAGGCCTTCAACAGTTTCTCGACGGTCTTCGGCGCGTCTTCCGCCGTGACGTCGTGAAAAACCTCCTGCCCGACATCGGCCTGCGGACCGAAGCCGCCTCCGGTGAAGATATGAAAGCCATCGACGGTGTCGTCGGTATCGCCCACCGAGATGCGCGCACCGATCATGCCGATGTCGCTGATGTAGTGCTGCGCGCAGGAATGGTGACAGCCGGTGAGGTGGATGTTGATCGGCGTATCGATCGCTACCCGCGGGTCGCACCAGTCCGCGATTCTGGCAGCACTATGCTTGGTATCGGCAAGGCCAAACTTGCAGCCGGCGCGGCCGGTGCAGGCGATAAGTCCGGCGCGCAGTTCAGACGTTTGGATCGCTAATCCGATCGCCTCGATCGCAGCCGTCGCCAGTGCAACATTGCCGTCCGGCACACCCGATATCAGCAGGTTCTGCCAAACCGTCAGCCGGATTTCGCCGTCACCGAGATCGCGCGCGATTTTGGCCAGACCGCGCATCTGCTCGCATGTCAATTTGCCAAGCGGCAGCGAGACACCAATCCAGTTCAGGCCGTCCTGTTTCTGCTTGTGCACGCCGATATGCGCCATGCGGTCGAAGGCCGGGCGCGGCGCCAAGGCTTCCGGCGGCACGCGGGTAAAGGCGCGACCGAGTTTTTCCTCGACCAGGACCAGGAACTTGTCCATGCCCATGCCGTCGATGACGTATTTCAACCGCGCCTTGAGGCGGTTGGTGCGATCGCCGAGATCGATGAACACGCGCACGATAGCATCGGCCACCTCGGTCGCCTCGGCCGGCTTGACGATGATGCCGGTTTGCTTGGCGAAATCCTTGTGGCCGGTGATGCCGCCGATCCCTAAGCGAAACCAGACGCCGGACTCGACGCCGAAACCGTCTTTTACCTCGACCGCGGCGAAAGCGATGTCGTTGGTGTCTTCGAGCACGGCGATCTTGCCGGCGCCATCGAACGCGACGTTGAACTTGCGCGGCAGCCCCGTCAGCGAACGATCGTTGAGGATATGAAAATGCCATTGCCGGGCGTATTCGCGGGTATCGATCAACTCCTGCGGATCGATGCCCGCGGTCGGCGTGCCCGTGACATTGCGAATGTTGTCGGCGCCGGAGCCACGCGAACAAAGGCCGAGGTCCTGGATGCCCTCGATCAGCGCAACCGTGTTCTTTGGCGGAATTTCGCGGACCTGCAGGTTGGCGCGGGTGGTGACGTGGCAGAACGGTCCGCAATAACGCTCGGCGAGATCGGCCATGCCTGACAATTGCCAGTGCTTCAGGATGCCGTTGGGTATCCGCAGCCGGCACATGTAGGAATCTTGCGCCGGCGCGACATAAAACAGGCCGTAGTAGCGCCAGCGGAAATTATCCGCCGGCGATGGCGGCGCGTTGTCGAGCGCCTGTTGCTTCAGCCGCGGATAGGCATCGAACGGATGCTGCTCGCGCTTAAATTTTTCCTGATCGGCAAGCTTCCTGCCTGACGCGATGACCTGGTCCTGCGCCCTGATATGCGCGGCATCGGGTCCGGTAGGTTCGGCGCTGGTCTTGCCCACGGCGCCACCGAGGCCGCGCCCGACGCGCGCGATCTGCAGGCCTGAGCTGAAGCCTTCGAGGTAACGCTTCTGTTCGTCGGTGAAGTCGACGGAGAGGGTCTCGATTTTCATAAGGCGCGACGAAGCTCCTGCGGCCACAACCGGTGGCATCAACGGAAAAGGAATGGGACCGCACGGAACTCGCCTCGGCTCGAGCGGCCGGGGTTCGATTGACATGAGCGGTCCGGCCAGCCTCGTTGCTGCGGAAGTCCATCTTGGACCAAGGCCAGCGGGCATCCACGACAGCTGGCCGCACTGCAACATACAAGTTGCATGCCATGCTGATTCCTAATAAATACTGATGTAAATCAATAGCTTGATTGAGTTGTTGGAAAAGCTTGGCGCTGCCATCGCTGTGAAATTGAGGCAGGTGGCCTAAAATTTAGCCGGATGAGGCGGACGCCCAAAATACCAGCGATAGGTCAGGGCTTCCGGCGTCCTATCGCGAATGCTGCCAGGTGTCCGGCAATATCCTCGGCATCGAATGGTGGACCGGCGAAAGCACCGATGCTGCCGGAGGCGCTTGCAGGCTGGCCCTCGCGCCCCAGCGCGGCGTCGTAGAGGTCCGGCCTGAATACCGACCTGGCGATCCGGAGCGCCTCGGGGCTGATGCTGGCCTGACCCCAGCGGACCATTTGGGCATAGAGCCACGCCGCTTGCATCGGGTCCGGCCGCCCCGCCGCTTCCCGGCCGACCAGCAAATAACGGCTGCTTTCGCGCGTCGTGCCATCAGGCGAAATTTTCAGGCGGCCGTCCAGCGTGCGCCTGATGACATCGGCATCGACGCCGATCCGTTCCGGTTGCGCCAGGATGAGTGCGGCCTCGGCGCGATTTTGCGGCTGCTCGATGAATTCGGAGGCGCGAAATGCGGCCCGGACCAATGCCGCCACGATTTGCGGGTTCTTCTCCGACCAACTCCGCCTGAACGCGAGCACTTTCTCCGCCGCCCGGACCAGAATATCCGAAACAAAATGCAGGATGTGGCCGACGCCACGATCGACGGCGACGGAATTCCAGGGTGCGCCGACGCAAAACGCATCGACCTGACCGTTGGCGAGGCTGTCCACCATGAACGGCGGCGGCAGCACCACCAGGCGCACGTCTTCGTCGGGATCGACGCCGCCTGCAGCCATCCAGAACCGCAATTGATAATTGTGGGTCGAGAACGGAAAGGTCATGCCGAACGTGAGCGGCTCCGCGCCGCTCTTGCGCCGCGCCGCGACGACGCGCGATAGCGCCAGCGCTGTCGCCATCGGGTCGAACCGGTCGCCGCCGACCTCGGCCATGAGTGCGGCATGCAGCGCCGGCGATACTGTAATCGCATTGCCGTTGAGACCGAGATTGAAGGGGGCTGCGATCGGCACCTTGACATGACCGAGCCCCAGGCTTGAGGCGATCGCAACCGGCGCCAGAAGGTGCGCTGCGTCGAACAGGCCGATGTTGAGCTTGTCGCGGACGTTGGACCACGAGACTTCCCGCACCAGCGTGACATCGAGCCCCTCTGCCGCTGCGAACCCCTTGTCGACGGCGACAATCAAAGCCGCGGCATCGACCAGTGGAATGAAGCCGATGCAAAGCGGTTGGGTCATTTCAGCAACTCCGACGCGGTCAGAACCGACTGCGCGATTTCGCCGATCTTCTTTTTCTCGCGCATCGCCGTCGAACGCAGCAGCACATAGGCTTCGTCTTCGGTGAGACCCTTCAGCTTCATCAGGATTCCCTTGGCGCGGTCGATCACCTTGCGGTCTTCCAGCGCGGACTTGGTGCGATCGAGCTCATCCTGCAGCTTGGCGAAGGCGTTAAAGCGGGAGACGCAGAGATCGAGGATCGGCTTGATGCGCTCCTTTTTCAGTCCGTCGACGATATAGGCGGAGACGCCGGCATCGACCGAAGCCTGGATCGAAGCCGCGTCGCTCTGGTCGACGAACATCGCGACCGGCCGCCGCACCGCGCGGCTGACCTGGAACATTTGTTCCAGGACGTCGCGACTGGGGTTTTCAAGATCGATCAGGATGACATCGGGATCGAGCGCATAGATCCGGGCCAGCAGATTATGCATCTCGCTGATATGGGTGACGCCGGTAAAACCCGCCTCCCGCAACCCCTCCTCGAGGATCGCGGCGCGGATCGGGCTTTCGTCGACAATGACGATTTTAGGAGACGATTCGGCGCCCATCGATCACTCGCATTCGCAGCCACGCATCCATAGCACGCCGCAAGGGCGCCCAAAGCCTTGTAATTATGAGCAATTGGGACTAGCTCCAGCCCTTCAATCGGACAGATCAAAACATGCAACCGGCCGCCGCGCCCAAAGTCAGCTTTGTTTCGCTGGGATGCCCCAAGGCGCTGGTGGATTCCGAGCGCATCATCACGCGGCTGCGTGCGGAAGGCTATGAGCTCGCGCGCAAGCATGACGGCGCCGACCTCGTCATCGTCAACACCTGCGGCTTTCTCGACAGTGCCAAGCAGGAATCGCTCGGCGCCATCGGCGACGCCATGGCCGCGAACGGCAAGGTGATCGTCACCGGCTGCATGGGCGCCGAGCCCGAACAGATCGAGGCGGCCTATCCCGGCGTGCTGTCGATTACCGGACCGCAGCAATATGAGAGCGTGCTCGATGCCGTGCATCGCGCGCTGCCGCCGCTGCACAATCCGCATCTCGATCTGGTGCCGCCGCAGGGCATCAAGCTGACGCCACGGCATTACGCCTACCTGAAGATTTCCGAGGGCTGCAACAACCGCTGCAGCTTCTGCATCATCCCGAAGCTGCGCGGCGACCTGGTGTCGCGCCCGGCGGGCGACGTGCTGCGCGAGGCGGAAAAACTGGTCAGTGCCGGCGTCAGGGAATTGCTGGTGATCTCGCAGGACACGTCAGCCTATGGCGTCGACCTGAAATATGCCGCGAGCCCGTGGAAGGACCGTGACGTCCGCGCGAAGTTTTTCGATCTCGCAAAGGAGCTCGGCGAATTCGGCGCCTGGGTGCGGCTGCAATATGTCTACCCCTACCCGCATGTCGACGAGGTCATCGGCCTGATGACGCAAGGCAAGATTCTGCCCTATCTCGACATTCCCTTTCAGCATGCCAGCCCGGAAATCCTCAAAGCGATGAAGCGCCCGGCGGCGCAGGACAAGACGCTCGGGCGGATCAGGCGCTGGCGCGAGGAATGCCCTGAACTGACGCTGCGTTCGACCTTCATCGTCGGTTTTCCCGGCGAGACCGAATCCGATTTCGCGTATCTGCTCGACTGGCTCGACGAAGCCGAGATCGATCGCGTCGGGTGCTTCAAATACGAGCCGGTCGCGGGCGCCTCATCGAACGCGCTCGGCGGGCCCGTGCCTGAGGAGGTCAAGATCGAACGCTGGAACGCGCTGATGGCCCGGCAGCAGGCCATTTCCGCGCGCCGGCTCAAACGCAAGGTCGGTACCCGGCAGCAGGTGATTATCGACGAGGTCGGTCCGACCGTCTCGAAGGGCCGCTCCAAGGCGGATGCACCGCAGATCGACGGCGCGGTCTATCTCTCAAGCCGGCGTCCGCTGCGCGTCGGCGAAATCGTCACCGCGAAAATCGAACGCGCCGATCAATACGATCTGCACGGCAGCGTCGCGGGGTTTTAAATTCACCGGGACGACGCGAATTACGGTCTCATGATCGCGGCACCCGTCGTCGCCCGTCCCTCCAGATCGCTATGGGCCTTGGCGGCATCCTTCAGCGCGTAGGCATGATTGATCGGCACGTGCAGTTTGCCGTTGATGACGGCCGCAAACAGGGTGTCGGCGCCCTCCAGCAATTCCGAGCGCTTGCCGATGTAGTCGTTGAGTTTCGGCCGGGTCGCGAACAATGAGCCGTGATTGTTGAGTTCGGCAATGGCAAACGGCGGCACCGGCCCTGACGCGTTGCCGAAACTCACGAACATTCCGCGCGGCCTGAGGCAAGACAGCGAACCCGGAAACGTGGTTTTGCCGACGCCGTCGTAGACGACGTCGCACAGCTCGTTGCGGCTGATCTGTTTGACCCGCGCGACGAAATCCTCCTCGTTGTAGAGGATGACGTGATCGCAGCCATTGGCGAGTGCAAGATCGGCCTTTGCCTTGGTGCCGACGGTGCCGATCACATGCGCGCCGAGCGCCCTGGCCCATTGGCATGCGAGCAACCCGATGCCGCCGGCAGCGGCGTGAATCAAGACCCGGTGGCCCGGTTCGATTCTGAACGTCTTGTGCAGGAGATACCAGACCGTCAGCCCCTTCAGCATCAGGACCGCGCCCTGCTCGTAGGTGATGTGGTCGGGCAGCTTGACCAGCTTGTCCCAGGGAATGTTGCGCTCCGAAGCGTAGGCGCCGAGATTGAAGTAATAGGCGACGCGATCGCCGGGGTGAAAGTTGGTCACTCCGGGACCGACCGCCACAACCTCGCCGGCCGCTTCATTGCCGGCGATAAACGGCAGTCCCGGCGCCTTGTAGAGACCGGTGCGGTAGTACACATCGATGAAGTTGAGGCCGACGGCATGCTGGCGGATCCGGACCTCGCCGGGTCCAGGCGCGGGCACCTCGATCGCTTCATAAACCAGCGCTTCCGGACCCCCTACCTTGTGCACCCGCACGGCCTTGGTCATTGCAAATCTCCCATTGCGCTTTTCCCGGCATCGTCCTGCGATCAAGCGAAAGCCATCGAGGCCGTGTTGTCAACTTGACGATCGCGGAACCTAGTTGACGCCTTTTTTGCGATTGCGTTTGGCGAGCACATTGAAGAATTCAACCGCCGCCGAAAATACGATGGCAAAGTAGATGTAGCCGCGCGGAATATGAAACTTGAAACCGTCGGCGACCAGCGCCACCCCGATCAGCACCAGGAACGCCAGCGCCAGCATCTTGGTGGTCGGATGTTCCGCCACGAACTTCGCGACCGGACCCGACGACACATACATGATGACGCAGGCAATCACGACCGCCGCGATCATGATCTCGAGATCCTGCGCCATGCCGATCGCGGTGACGATGGAATCCAGCGAGAACACCATGTCGATGACGATGATCTGGAGGATCACCCAGAAGAACGCGCCGGCCCGCGGCGCGGCATTGATCTCCTGATCGCGCGCCTCCACCTCGGTGTGAATTTCATGGGTGGCCTTGCCGATCAGGAACAACCCGCCGCCGGTCAGGACGAGGTCGCGCCATGAAAAGTCAATGCCCTTCACGGTGAACACGGCTTGCGTCAACCCGATCAGCCACACCAGCAGGCTGAGCAGCAGGATGCGAAACAGCAGAGCCAGCGCGAGCCCGATTTGCCGCGCGCGTTTGGCCTGCGGTCGCGGAATCCGCGAGACGATGACCGACAGGAAAATGACGTTGTCGATGCCGAGAACGATTTCCAGCGCCGTCAGGGTCAACAACGCCGCCCAGGCTTCCGGGCTGGTCCATAATTCGATCATGTCTTGATCGATCCGGCGAGCCGGATCACGGCATCGCTGGCCACGACATAGAGGGCGATCGCGCAAAGTGCGATTTTGACCGGTGCGCCGACATCGAAATCATACCCCAGCACGATACCCACCAGCACCGCCCAGATCGCGACCAGCGACAAGGTAAGCCCGCGGAAGCGTACCACCCGGATCGGATGCAGGACGTTGAAGGGAGCAAACGTCAGCACAATGAGGATGGCGACGCCCAGGCTGCCGAACAGCGGCGGCAGATGCAGCAGGAACAGATAGAACGCCACAGCATTCCACAGCGCCGGGAACCCGCGGAAATGATTGTCCGGGGTTTTCATGCGGCGGTCCGCGAAATAGAGCGCGCCTGTAACCACGATGCCGGCGCCGAGCAGCGGCGCCGCCAGCGGCAGCAACAGGCCGCTTGCGGTGATCGCATAGGCCGGCACGAAGACGTAGGTGACAAAATCGACCACGAGATCGAGCACCTCGCCCGACCAGTTCGGCTGCACGTTCGCAACATCGAGCCGCCGCGCCATCGGACCATCGAGCCCGTCGATCAGCAATGCCAGCCCGAGCCAGGCAAACATCGCCGACCAGTGCTCGCGCACGGCTTCCAGCATGGCGATCAGGGCGATGCCCGCGCCCAATGCCGTGAAGATATGCACGGAAAATGCCGCGGCCCGCATTCGCGGCGATGCGGACGACGAATCCTGCTGGTTTATCCGGTCCATGTGGCCGGCAGTGCTATCAGGAATCGCTTCGGTTTGCACATTGGCGGTTGCGGCCTTCCGTCACGCAATCGGCGGAAACATTGAATGCAGGCAGGCTTGAAAACCCCGTCTGGAACGTCAATTGTCCCGGCATGAACGGTGTATCCGATGCATACGACATCGCCGTGGTCGGCGGCGGGCCTGCCGGACTTGCGGCGGCGATTGCGCTGGCGGAAACCGGCGCGACCACGGCCTTGATTGCGCGCCGCGCGCCCTATGCCGATAATCGCACCACCGCCCTGCTCGGCGGTTCCGTCGATTTTCTGCAAGCACTCGGCGTCTGGTCCCGCTGCGCGGACAAGGCGGCAGCCTTGCAGACGATGCGCCTGGTCGACGATACCGGCCGGCTGATCCGTGCACCCGAGGTCCGGTTTTCCGCAACCGAAATCGGCCTGGAGGTTTTCGGCCACAACATCGACAACCGCGCGCTGATAGCGGCGCTGGAGCAACGCGCCACCGAGCTTTCCAACCTGACGCGTTTCGACGATGAGGCCGACACGATCAGTCCTGACGATGCCGGTGTCGCTATTCGTACGGGAAACGGAAAATCGCTGTCCGCGCGCCTTGTGATCGGCGCCGACGGGCGGCAATCGCGCTGTCGCGAGGCCGCCGGCATCGCCGTCACGCGCCGTGAACTCAACCAGGCCGCGCTGACCTTCAACATCGGCCATTCGCGCGCCCATCGAAATATCTCCACCGAGTTCCACACGCCGCTAGGTCCCTGCGTGTTCGTGCCGCTGCCCGGCGAGCGCTGCAGCGTGGTGTGGGTCACGACGCCGAAGGAAGCCGAACGGCTGATAGCGCTGACCGACGATGAACTGTCGGAAGCCGTCGAACGGCAGTCGCATTCCATTCTCGGCCGCATCAAGGTCGAGCCCGGAAGGCATCTGTTTCCGCTCGCCATCGAGCAGCCCGGACAATTGGCGCAACACCGCATCGCATTGGTTGGCGAAGCCGCCCATGTGTTGCCGCCGATCGGCGCGCAAGGCCTGAACCTGGGGTTGCGCGATGCCGCCGATATCGCCGAAATCGTGCGGGATGCGATGGCCGCAAGCGAGGATCCCGGCGCGCCGCAAGTGCTGCAACGCTACGGCCAGGCGCGGCGCGCCGATATCCGCAGCCGGACGTTCGCCATCGACATGGCGAACCGTTCATTGCTCAGCGATTTTCTGCCGATGCAATCGCTGCGGGCGGCTGGCCTGCATCTGATCGGCTCATTTGGGCCGCTGCGGCGTATCGCCATGCGCGAAGGGCTGGCGCCCTCGTGGCGGCCGACACGGCGGCTCGGCAAGTTCTGACGGAAAAGCCCCCGCCGTTGCCGCAAAGGTTAATTCGTGGGTTTTGCCTCTAGCATCGGCCACAATCATGGTCTATTCGACGAGACATGATAAAAACGCGGACCGCCAAATTCCAGATCGGCCAGATCGTGCGTCACCGGGTGTTTTCGTTCCGGGGCGTGATCTTCGATATCGATCCGGAATTCAACAATACCGAGGAATGGTGGTTGTCGATCCCCGAGGAGGTCCGGCCTCACAAGGATCAGCCGTTCTACCATCTGCTCGCCGAAAATTCGGAATCGGAATACGTCGCCTATGTTTCCGAGCAGAACTTGCTGCCTGACGAATCCGGCGAGCCGATCCGGCATTCGCAAGTCGCGGAGATTTTCGTCAAGGACAAATCGGGCGGCTATCGCCCGCGCAATCCGTCGCTGAATTAACCAGCTGAACTTCTACAATAAGTTCAACAAAAAAGGCGCCCGATGCGGGCGCCTTTTTCTTTAACCGGGAGAGCCGCGTTACTTCGCAGCCGGATTGGCCGGCGCGCCGGCCGGCGGCGTGGTGGCCTCAAGCTTCTTGCGGGCTTCCTCCGCGCGCTTCTGCAGTTCTTCCTGCAGCTTCTTCTGCTGCGCTTCGAACTCCTTGGGATCGGTCGGCGGACCGTCATAGGCCTTGGCGAATTCCGCGAGCGGCAGCGGCAAGGTCAGCGGCGCACCGTTGGAATTGATCGCCTGAACCACCAGGTTCTGGCCCTTCTTCAGGTTTGCGAGCAATTCCGGCGTCACTTCATAGTCCGACATGCAGCCATTGGCGAAACAGATCACATAGGGCGCCTGCGCGGGAGGATTGCCGTCGACGATGACGCGGGTGCCATGAACCAGTTGCATGCCGAGCGGCAGCGTAACACGCAGGATTTTCTTCGGTTCGCCTTCAGGCTCGATGATGACGGCCGCGATCACGGGCTGGCCGAACTCGATGCGTCCATCCTTGCCGGTGAAACAAACCTGCTTGGCGTTGGCCTCCTGGCCCTTCAGGCAGAATTTGGTCCAGGGCGCGTAGATCAACTGCACCTGCTGGTCCGCCGGCTGAGCGCCCGGCGCCGCGGGGGGGACCCGCCGCGGCGGGCGGAGCCGCCTGAGCGGCCGGTGCGGGCGCTGGCGCCGGAGCAGCTTTCGGCGCGGCCTTCTTGGCCTTCGCGGCCGGGGCTGGGGCCGGAGCCGGCGTTTGAGCCTGTACGTCTGGAGCGAGCAATGCTGCGGTCAGTGCGGTTGCCGCCAACAGAGCGAAAACCCGCCCACGCGGCCATAGCGGCGCGGCCAAGATACGGAAATTCATTGCGGAAAACCCTTTCTGAACGGAAGCGCCCGAAACCGCTGCAGCCGCCGACACTCGCCCGTTTGGCCGGTTGTCTCGTTGCCAATTGAGGCGGATACGTGACAGGCCCAGCCGTCTTGGTCAATTGCCCGCCTTCATACAGCGGCGGGCGAAAAGATCAATGCCGACAGGCATCTTTGCCGCGCGCCGGGACCGGATGCAGTCGCTATGATAAAACGCGCCGGTGGACAATATCGAATCAAATCGGCGCGCTCATTTGCTACTTTCGAAGTGCCCATGCGTTCGAGCCCTTGCCTGCGCCGTCAGCGTTCTCTGTCTCTGGCTCGTGACGGATGCCCGCCCTGCCGTAGCCGGCGAGACCTATGCGATCGCCATGCATGGCGCCCCGGCCCTGCCCGCAGATTTCACCCATATGCCCTATGCCAATCCCGATGCGCCGAAAGGCGGCCGGCTGGTGTTTGGCGTCGATGGCACCTTCGACAGCCTTAACCCGCTGATCGTGCGCGGTCTCGCCGTCCTGCAGATGGTCGCCATGCCTCAAATGCGTGGCCTCGTGATCGAAAGCCTGATGGCGCGGGGTTACGACGAAGCTTTTACGCTCTATGGCCTGCTGGCCAAAAGCGTGGAGACCGACGACGTCAGGAGTTACGTCACCTTTCACATCAATCCTTTGGCGCGTTTCTCGGATGGCCAACCGGTGCGCGCCGACGACGTGCTGTTTTCCTGGGCGTTGCTGCGCGACAAGGGGCGTCCTAACCACCGCTATTACTATTCCAAGGTCAAAAAGGCCGAGGCGCCCGATCCGCTCACGGTGCGCTTCGATTTCGGCGGCGCCGTCGATCGCGAACTGCCGCTGATCCTCGGCCTGATGCCGATACTGCCCCGGCATGCCGTCAACGCCGCGACATTCGAGGAAACCTCGATGACGCCGCTGATCGGCTCCGGCCCCTACCGCGTCGGCGCGGTGAGGCCCGGTGCCAGCGTCACGCTGACCCGCAATCCCGATTATTGGGGCCGCGATCTCCCCGTCAATCGCGGGATATGGAATTTCGACGAGATCAGGCTCGATTACTACCGCGAGGCCAATGGTGAATTCGAAGCCTTCAAACGCGGCCTCTATGATTTCCGCGTCGAGACCGAGCCGCTGCGCTGGCATGACGGCTACGATTTTCCGGCCGCCCGCAATGGCGAAGTGACCCGCGACACCATCAAGACCGGTATGCCGCAGCCTTCTGAATTCCTGGTGTTCAACACCAGGCGTCCGGTATTTTCCGATATCCGGGTGCGCCAGGCGTTGCTGCAGTTGTACGATTTCGAATGGATCAACCGGAACTATTTTTTCGGTCTTTACGCGCATTCGGCAGGCTTCTTCGGAGGGTCCGAACTATCGGCCTACGGCCGCGCGCCGGACGCGCGTGAGCGCGAACTCCTGAAACCCTTCGCGTCGCATATGCCCGCGGATATTCTCGACGGCAGCTATCGGCTCCCGCTCAGCGACGGTTCGGGCCGCGATCGCACGACACTTCGCCAAGCGCTTGGTCTGTTGTCACAGGCCGGCTACGAACTCGACGGCACGGTGCTGCGACAGCATTCGACCAAAATGCCTCTCACCTTCGAAATCCTGGTGACGTCGCGCGACCAGGAACGGGTTGCGCTGGCGTTCACGCGTGACCTGAAGCGCGCCGGCATCAATGCCTCGGTGCGTGCCGTCGACGCCGTCCAGTTCGAGCAACGGCGGCTCGGTTTCGATTTCGACATGATCTGGAATCGCTGGGATCAGTCGCTGTCGCCGGGCAACGAGCAATCGTTTTACTGGGGAAGTGCGGCCGCGGACAGTCCGGGCACGCGAAACTATATGGGCGCCAAGGATCCAGCCATCGACGCCATGATCGCGGCCATGCTGGAAGCGCGCGAGCATCCGGCTTTCGTCTCGGCGGTGCGGGCGCTGGACCGGACCTTGATGTCGGGCTTCTACGTTATCCCGGTTCTTAACGTCCAGGAGCAATGGATCGCGCGCTGGAATCGGATAGAACGGCCTTCCGTCACCGCTCTGGCCGGATACCTTCCGGAAACCTGGTGGCAAAGGCCGCAACCGAAGTGATCTTGCGAAGTGACCTCGTAAAGTGATCCCGTGACCAGCACATCGCCGACGCTCGACGGACTATTTCGCCGCGTCCTGGCGCGGCAACCGGGTGCGCTGGCGTTGCTCGATCCCCTCAACAAGCAACGCATCACGGGTCAGGCGCCCAAACGCCTGACCTTCGCCGAGGCCGATCGGGCTATTTCTGCGCTGTCGGCGCATTTCATCGAAGCGGGCTTGCCGAGCAATTCGGTGATTGCGGTGCAATTGCCGAACACCGTCGAATTCATGCTGACCGTGCTCGCCGCGCAACGCGCCGGGCTGGTTGTTGCGTTACTGCCGCAGCTCTGGCGCCAGGCTGAACTGACGGTTGCGCTCAATCGCACCGGGGCCCGCGCGATCGTGACTACCGGCAGGATCGATGGCGTCAACCACGCCGATCTTGCCATGAACGCCGCCGTCGAAGCATTTTCGATTCGTCATGTCTGCGGCTTCGGCAGCGATCTGCCCGAAGGCATGGCATCGCTCGACCTCGTGATGTCGGAAGGATCCGTAACCACCCGCGCCGTGGCGCAGGATGGCCGCAAGGCGGCGATCGTCTCGTTCGACGTGACGGTGGAAGGTTTTCGTGCGGTGCCGCGCACCCATCTTAATCTGATTGCCGGGGGTCTCGCGCTTTTTCTCGAAAGTGGCGTGCCGCAAGGCGCCACCGTGATGTCGGCATTCGCGCCGTCATCGTTCGCGGGTCTCTCCTCGTCGCTGCTGATCTGGCTGCTGTCGGGCGGAACGCTGGCGCTGCATCACCCGTTCGACGACGAGGTGCTGGCACAACAGGTCGACGCGGATCACTGCGATACGCTGATCGCGCCGGCGCAACTGGCGTTGCGATTGGCCGAGACCGATATGCCCGCCGTGCGCCATGTGCTCGCTCTTTGGCGTGCGCCGGAACAGGTTGCGTCGAGTGCCCGCTGGACCAACCCGGGTGCAACGCTGACCGATGTCTATTTGTTCGGTGAAGCCGGGCTGTTCGGTGTCCGCCGCGCCACCGATGGCGCGCCGGCACCGATCCTGCCGGGACCGCACGGCGCGCCGCGCGACGTCCCGGATTCGCCGATCGCGGGCGAAACCCTGTTGACGCCGAGGGGAACGCTGGCTTTGCGGGGCCCGATGGTTGCCGCCGCGGCCTACGCACCCGATCGTGCGGCCGATGACGCTTCGGTCTCGCAGCCGCCGCGCGATTACGTCGATACCGATTATGCCGCGCGGCTTGATCGGGCGACCGGCGCGGTCTGCATTACCGCGCCTCCCTCCGGCATCATGGCCGTCGGCGGCTACCGGTTTCTGTCGCAGGATTTACAGCAATGGGCCAGGCGGCTCGGACAGGGCGCACTGCTGACGGCGTTGCCGGATCGCCTGAGCGGGTATCGTCTGGCCGGCCGCGGCCCGGACAATGCCCGCGCCCGCGAGGCGCTTGGGGAACTCGGGCTTAACCCGCTGATGGTGGAGGCATTTCGCGATCAGCCAAAGCCGGGCTAGCCGAAATCTGAGGACTTCGTTGACGCGGCATTAACGCCGGCAAACTAGGATCGCGCGCTCCATCGATCGCGTTGCTCCGAGTTTTCAGGATGTCCCAGCAAGGCCCGATCATTGTGGTTTCGACCGCCGAGCGGCCGTCGTTCGCCAACGCGCTCGATGACGCCAAGATGTTCCCGGTCATCGATACCGCCTGGGCCGACGCAGCACGCGCCGTCGAGCAATTGCGCCCGGCCGCAATTCTGGTCGCGATGGCCGAGACCGACGAGCGCCGTCTCGAGCTCCTTGCAAAGCAGATCGGCAGCCTGCAACCCTATTTGCCGCTGATCGCGATCGATCCCAGGACATCGCTGCCTCCAAACGTCCTTCCTTTTTCGCAAACCAAGGGTCACCCCGATCGCCTGGCAGCGCGCTTGCGCGCCGCCCTGCGGGTCCGGGCCTTGCACGCCACCGTGATGCGCCGGATCGACGCTGACCCCGTGACGCATACAACCCTGCCGGATACCGATCCCGTTCGTGACGCCACCGTGCTGCTGATCGGCCGTGGCGCGGCTTACCCCGCGCTTTCGGTGTCGCTTGGCGAGCGGATGGGCGTGGTCGGAGCACTAAGCATCGAGGCCGCGGCCAAGCATCTCAATTTGCTCGAAATCGACGGTATCGTGCTCGGCGAAGGCTTTAGCGCGCGGGTGGTGGATGCCTTCCTCACCGTGCTGTCGGAAGACGCCCGCTTCCGCAACCTGCCGGTGGTGGTGACGTCGGAGGGACTGACGCCGGCCTACGACCTGCCAAATCTCGAAATCATATCCGGCGAACCCGACCGCATCGCCGCCAATGCGTTGCCGCTGATCCGCCAGCGCGTCTTTGAGGTGCATCTTAGCCGGACGCTGCGGGCGATCGACGCCGACGGCCTGCTCGATTCCAGAACCGGCCTGCTCACGTCAGCGGCATTCAACCGCGACTTCGCGACCTCGGTCTATCAGACGCTGTCGCGCGGCGGCGGGTTGTCGGTGGCGCGCTTCGCCTTCGATCCCGACCACGAGCGCGCGCAGCTTGACGGCGCCCGGATCATCAGCCGCCTGATGCGGCAGATGGACTTCGGCGCGGTCCAGGAAGACGGATCGGTCATCGTGGTGTTTTCCGAAACCGACCTGCGCACCGCCCATATGATCGCGCGGCGGCTTTCCAGCGTGATGCGGCATACCAGTTACGGCAACCGCGACGCGCGGTCGGAACCGGTGGTGACGGTGGCCACCATGCTGCCGTCGGATTCCGCGAAATCGCTGCTGGCGCGGCTTTACGAAGAAGCGCGCCGCGCGGCCTCCTGATTTTTTGCGGATTCGATTGCGGAACGATTGTTCTGCCCTCGCATTGTAGAGCACCAATTCTGCAATGGAGGAGACTATGAAGAAAATCGCACTGATCACCGCTTCCCTCGTTCTGCTGGCAAGTCCGGCTTTTGCGCAAGACAACAAGACCACCGGCAGCGCACCGGCCGAAGCCAAGTTCTCGACGGTATCGAAGGACGAAATGTTCACTTCGAAACTGAAGGGATTGAACGTCTATAACCAGAAAGACGAGTCGATCGGCGAAATCACCGACCTTGCCATCAAGAACCATCAGGTCGACGCGCTGATCCTGTCGGTCGGCGGCTTCCTCGGCATGGGCGAGCACTATGTCGCGGTGTCGCCGTCCTCGGTCAACGTCCGCTATGACAGCAAGAACGACAAGTGGCTGGCCTCGATGAACACCAGCAAGGACGCGCTGAAGGCGGCGCCGGAGTTCAAGTATCCGAAGTAAGCGTCGGATTCGATTGGAGCGACTGCCGGCTGTCGATGCCGGCGGTCGTTTTCTTTGTGAATCACGCTCCACCGTCATCCTGAGGTGCGCGCTCTTGCGCGCCTCGAAGGATGGCCGCAAGCACTTTTATTGCATCCATCCTTCGAGGCTCGCCGAAGAGGCTCGCACCTCAGGATGACGGCAGACGGGACTCACGCCGCCTTGCGGTCCTCGGCGAGATTGGCGAGCTGTCGCAAGATCTCCGTCGTGCCCATCAGGCGCTCTTCCGGCGTTTCCCATTCCTGGAAAAACACCACCTTCATGTCCGGCCGCACCTTGGCGGCCTGGCCATGCTGACGGATGAAATAAACCAGGCGATCGGGCTGCGCGAATTTGTTGTCGCGGAAGGTGATCACCACGCCCTTGGGGCCGGCGTCGACCTTCTCGACATTGGCTCTGCGGCAATAGCCCTTGATCGCCGCGATCTTGAAGAGATAGCGCACCTCGTCCGGCAATACGCCGAAGCGGTCGCGCAACTCGGCGGCGAAATTGTCGATCTCGTCGTCGGTGTCGAGATCGGCCAGCCGCCGGTACAGCGACAGCCGCACCGCAAGGTCGGCGACGAAGTCTTCCGGGATCAGCACGGGCATGCCGACGGTGATCTGCGGCGACCAGCGATCCGCCGCCGGCTCGACCACGCCGGCCTTGAGGTTGAGGATCGCCTCTTCCAGCATCGACTGGTACAGTTCGAAGCCGACTTCCTTGATATGGCCGGACTGCTCCTCGCCGAGCAGATTGCCGGCGCCGCGGATGTCGAGGTCGTGCGACGCCAGCTGGAATCCGGCACCGAGCGTTTCCAGCGATTGCAGCACTTTCAGCCGCCGCTCGGCCTGGGCGGTGATCTTCAGTTGCGCCGGCAGCGTGAACAGCGAATAGGCGCGCAGTTTGGAGCGCCCTACCCGCCCGCGCAGCTGATAGAGCTGCGCCAGCCCGAACATGTCGGCGCGGTGCACGATCAGCGTATTGGCGGTCGGGATATCGAGGCCGGATTCGATGATGGTGGTCGACAGCAAAATATCGTACTTGCCGTCGTAGAACGCCGACATGATGTCTTCGATCACGGTCGGCGGCATCTGGCCATGGGCGACCGCGACCTTCATCTCCGGCACGTTCTTGTCGAGAAAGTCCTTGACGCCGGCGAGGTCTTCGATGCGCGGCACCACGTAAAACGCCTGGCCGCCGCGATAGCGTTCGCGCAGCAGCGCCTCGCGGATCATCAGGGGATCGTGCGGCGCCACGAAGGTGCGCACCGCGAGGCGATCGACCGGCGGCGAGGCGATGATGGAGAGATCGCGCACGCCGGTCAGCGCCAGTTGCAGCGTGCGCGGAATCGGCGTGGCGCTCAGCGTCAGCACATGGACCTCGGCGCGCAGCTGCTTCAGCCGCTCCTTGTGCGACACGCCGAAATGCTGCTCCTCGTCGACGATGAGAAGGCCGAGATCCCTGAACTTGATCGACTTGCCGAGCAGCGCATGGGTGCCGACCACGATATCGACCGATCCGTCCGCGATGTTCTTCTTGACCTGCGTCAGTTCCTTTGGCGCGATCAGCCGCGAGGCCTGCGCGACATTGACGGGAAAGCCGCGGAATCGTTCGGCAAAGGTCCTGGTGTGCTGCCGCGCCAACAGCGTGGTCGGCACCACGACGGCGACCTGCTTGCCGTCGAGCGCTACCGCAAAGGCGGCACGCAGCGCCACCTCGGTCTTGCCGAAGCCGACGTCGCCGCAGATCAGCCGGTCCATCGGACGACCGCTTTCGAGGTCCTTCAGGGTCGAATTGATGGCGCCGAGCTGGTCCTCGGTTTCCTCATAGGGAAAGCGCGCGCAGAACTCGTCATAGACATGCGGCTGCACCGGCATTTTCGGCGCTTCATGCAGATGCCGTCTCGGCCGCGATCTTGATCAGTTCGCCGGCGATCTCGCGGATGCGGTTCTTGAGTTTTGCCTTGCGCGCCTGCCAGCCGCTGCCGCCCAGCCGGTCGAGTTCGACATGGGCGTGGTCGGAGCCGTAGCGCGACAACAGTTCGATGTTCTCGACCGGGAGAAACAGCTTGGTGTCGGCGGCATAATGCAGTTCGAGACAGTCATGCGGCGCGCCGGCAACGTCGAGCGTCTGCAGGCCGACGAAGCGGCCGATGCCGTGCTCGACGTGAACCACGAGGTCGCCGGCGGTGAGGCTGGTGACCTCGGAGATGAAATTATCGAGCTTGCGGTGCGCCTTGCGCGGCCGCACCAGCCGGTCGCCGAGGATGTCCTGCTCGCTGATGACGGCGACATCGCCGGTCTCGAAGCCGGATTCCATGCCGACCACCGCCAGCATCGCCTCGTTGCGCGGCGTCGCCTGCACCGTGCGCCAGCTGTTGACGCTGGTGAGGTTGTTGAGCTTGTGGTCCCGCAGCATGCTGCCCATGCGGTCGCGCGAGCCCTCGCTCCACAGCGCGATCACCACCTTCTTGCGCAGCGCCTGCAACGCCTGCACATGCGCGACGACGGCCTCGAACACATTGACCGAGCTGTCGGCGCGTTCCGGCGCGAAGTCGCGGCCCTGCCGCGCGCCGGCGTCGACCACGCCGGCGCTGTCGTCGGGCACCGCAAACGGCGTCAGCCGCGCCAGCGCGGCTTCGTCCAGGCGCCTGGTCCACTCGTCCTCGGTCAGATAGAGCCGGTCGGGCGGCAACGGCTTGTAGATCGCGCCGCCGCCGGGATGCTCCAGCGCCTCGCGCCGCGCCTCGTAATAGTCGGCGATCTGCTTGAAGCGTTCGCGCGCGGCGTCCTCGCCTTGCGGCTCGATCGCCACCGGCGCATCGCCGAGATAATCGAACAGCGTGTCCATCCGCTCGGAAAACAGCGGCAGCCAGTGCTCCATGCCGGGATGACGGCGGCCTTCGCTGACCGCCTCGTACAGGGGATCGTCGCGCTCGGGCGCGCCGAACGCCGCGACATAGCCCATCCGGAAGCGGCGGATGGTTTCGGTCACCAGCTGGAATTCCGAGATCGGCACCAGATCGAGCGAGCGCATGTCGAGGTGCGTGCGCTGGGTTTCCGCATCGAAAGACCGGATCGATTCCAGCGTGTCGCCGAAGAAATCGAACCGCACGGGCTGGTCTAGCCCGGCCGGAAACAGATCGAGGATGCCGCCGCGAACCGCGTATTCGCCGGGCTCGCGCACGGTCGAGGAGCGGTTGTAGCCGTTGTGCTCCAGCCAGGAGACGATGGAGTCCATCGGCACCACATGGCCGGGCGCCACCGACAGCGCCTGCGCTGCGATGGTTTCGCGCGCCGGCACCCGCTGCACGATGGCGTTGACCGTGGTCAGCACGATCAGCGGCTTGTCGCTGCCGGCAAGCCGCGACAACCGCGCCAGCGTGGTCAGCCGCTGCGCCAGGATGCCGCCATGCGGCGATACCCGGTCATAGGGCTGGCAATCCCAGGCCGGAAATTGCAGCACCGGCAAATCGGGCGCGAAGAATTCCAGCGCGCGGGCCAGTTGCTGCATCCGCGGCCCGTCGCGGCAGACCACGGCGAGGCTGACCGCCGGCGGGTTCGGCCGCGCCGCGACCGCGCGGGCGAGATCCGAGACCACCAGACCTTCGGCGCCCTCGGCGACATTGGCAAAGGTCAGCGCGCGGCCGGGGCCGAGCAGTTCGGCCGGAGATCGGGTCGGCGATTTCATGCGTGATCTACCGGCCGAAACGACTTGATGCGGTCGAACAGCCCGGTGGCGTATTCCGGCGCCAGCGCCGCGTCGCCGGTCAGCGCGGCATAGAGATCGGGATCGGGCACCTCGATCAGATGCTCCAATTGCGTCACTTCGTCGTCGGTAAGATCCGCGATCGCGGCATCCGCGAAGCGGCCGAGGATGAGATCCATCTCGCGGGTGCCGCGATGCCAGCAGCGAAACAATAGCCGCTTGCGGCGGTCGTCGAGGCCGTCGCTCGATCGTGTCGATCCCGTCATTTCCGCCGATCCATCCGAACGCCAAAAGCCCGGACGTGCCGGGCGGGGTTGATATAACGTCGGGATCGGCGAATGTCAGTAGCTGTTCTCGCACAACAGACGAGCGTCATGGCCGGGCATAGCCGTCCGAAGGACGGCGTCGCTTCCGCTGGCCTATGTCCCGGCCATCCACGTCTTGACGTCACGAAAAAAGACGTGGATGCCCGGCATAAAGCCGGGCATGACGACGCGGAACGGTCTTAGGTTTCCTGATGCGCCCTGCTCTGCTCAATCCGCTGTTTGCGCCGGTCACCAGCCTTGCCGGCGTCGGGCCGAAGCAGGACAAGCTGCTTCGCTATCTGCTCGGCCGCGATGAGACGCCGCGGCTGGTCGATCTGTTGCTGCATCTGCCGGCCAGCGTGATCGACCGCCGCGCCCGGCCGAAAATCCGCGACGCGGTGCCCGGCACCGTCGTCACGCTGGAAGTCACGGTCGACCGGCATCGCCCGACGCCGGGGCGCAACGCGCGCGCGCCGCATCTGGTCTATGTCAGCGACGACACCGGCACGGTGGTGCTGACCTATTTCCGCGCCCAGCCGGGCTATGTCGAGAAACTGCTGCCGGTCGGCGCGAAACGTTACGTCTCCGGCACCCTGCAGATGTTCGACGGCATGCTGCAGATCGATGCATCCCGACCGCGTGGTCGATGAAGCCGGTTTTGCCAAACTGTCCGGCATCGATCCGGTCTACCCGCTCACCGAAGGACTGGCGCTGGGCTCGCTGCGCCGCGCGATCGCGCAGGCGCTGCAAAAGCTGCCCGATCTGCCGGAATGGATCAGCCCTGAAGTGATCCGCCGCTGCAAGTTTCCGCCGATCGCCGAGGCGCTGAACCGCGTGCATATGCCGGTCGAACTGACGGACATCCTGCCCGATGGTCCGTTCTGGTCGCGGCTTGCCTTCGACGAACTGCTGGCCGGTCAACTGGCGCTGGCGCTGGTGCGCGCGCAGTTGCGCCGCCCCGCCGGCGACCGCCATGCCGGCGACGGCCATCTGCGCAACAAGATCATCGACGCGCTGCCTTACTCGCTGACGTCGTCGCAGCAGCAGGCCGCCGCCGCGATCACCGACGATCTGCGCCAGCCGGTGCGGATGCTGCGGCTGCTGCAGGGCGATGTCGGCTCGGGCAAGACCGTGGTGGCGCTGCTGGCCGCCGCCGCCGTCACCGAGGTCGGCAAGCAGGCCGCGCTGATGGCGCCGACCGAAATTCTGGCGCGCCAGCACATCAAGACCATCACGCCGCTGGCCGAGCGCGCCGGCATGCGGGTCGCGATCCTCACCGGCCGCGAAAAGGGCAAGGAGCGCCGCGAGCTGCTGGCGCGGCTTGCGGCCGGCGAGATCGATTTCCTGGTCGGCACCCACGCGCTGATCCAGGACGACGTGGTGTTCAAGGCGCTGGCGCTGGCGGTGGTCGACGAGCAGCATCGCTTCGGCGTGCGCGAGCGGCTGGCGCTGACCGCCAAGGGCGATGCCGTCGATGTGCTGGTGCTGAGCGCCACGCCGATCCCGCGCACGCTGGTGCTGACTTATTTCGGCGACATGGACGTCTCGGAATTGCGCGAAAAGCCCGCCGGACGGCAGCCGATCGATACCCGCACGGTGCCTAACAGCCGCATCAACGAAGTGATGGACGCCGTCGGCCGCGCGCTGAAGGCCGGCAAGCTGGTGTACTGGATCTGTCCGCTGGTCGAGGAATCCGAAGCCGAGGGCATCGAACACCTGACCAACGCGACCGAGCGGTTCGAAAGCCTGCAAAAGCGCTTCGGCGACCGCGTCGGCCTGGTGCACGGCCAGATGAAAGGCGACCGAAAAGGACCGCGTGATGGCGCAGTTCGCCGCGGGCGAGATCGGTCTGCTTGGTCGCCACCACCGTGGTCGAGGTCGGCGTCGACGTTCCCGCCGCCACCATCATGGTGATCGAGAACGCCGAACGCTTTGGCCTCGCGCAACTGCACCAGTTGCGCGGCCGCATCGGCCGCGGCTCGGAAGCCTCGACCTGCCTGCTGCTGTACAAGGAGCCGCTCAACGAGATGTCCACCGCGCGGCTGAAGGTCATCCGCGAAACCACCGACGGCTTTCGCATCGCCGAGGAAGATCTGAAACTGCGCGGCGAAGGCGACGTGCTCGGCGATCCGGCAAAGCGGCCTGCCCGGCTACCGCATCGCGCGATCGGACGTGCATGCCCAACTGATCACCCAGGCGCGCGACGAGGCGCTGCGCATCATGAAGGACAATCCGAAGCTGACGGGCGCACGCGGCGAGGCGCTGCGCTGCCTGCTCTATCTGTTCGAGCGGGATGAGGCGATTCCGCTGATCGGGGCGGGGTAGTTCAACCGTCCCGTCATTGCGCGCGATAGCGAAGCAATCCAGTATAGCTGCACAGGAGACATGGATTGCTTCGTCGCTATGCGCTCCTCGCAATGACGACGAGCCTCACTCCACCTTCGCCGGCGCCGGCTGCAGCGACGACGCGTTCGCCACCCGCGCGGCGTTGGCGATCTCCGCCAGCGCCGCGATCTTCTTCTGCGGATCGGAGCCGGGCTGCACCACGCCGCACGACATGATCAGGGTCGCGGCGTCTTCCGCGCTCATCTCGATTTCGATGATCTTGCTCTTCGGCACATAGAAGAAAAAGCCCGTGGTCGGGTTCGGCGCACAGGGCAGGAACACCGAGATGTGCTCCTCCTGGCCGGGAAGGCTGTTGGCGATCTCCACGCTCGGCGCCTGCGAGATCAGCACGATCGACCACATCCCCGGCGAGGGAAATTCGACCAGGCCAACCCGGCGAAAGCTCGATCCCGACCCGGAGAACAGCGTCTCGAACACCTGCTTCAGGCCGCGATAGATCGCGCGCACCACCGGCATCCGTCCCAGCAGCTTTTCGCCGAGATCGACCAGCGTCCGCCCGATCAGGTTGGCGGTGAGGAAGCCGAGCAGCGTCAGCGCGATTACGGCGACGATCAGCCCGGAGCCCGGCAGGCCGAACGGCAGATAGGTTTCCGGCCGATAGGCAACGGGAACGAACGGCCGCACCAGGCCGTCGACCCAGGTCACGAACCACCAGGTCAGATAGAAGGTGATCGCGATCGGACCGGCGACAATCAGGCCGGTCAGGAAATAGTTGCGGAAACGGGCCATGAAGCCGCGCGGAACGTCCGGCGGCAGTTCAGCCGGAGGCACGGTCGGAGGCAGATCGTTGCGGTTCATTGCGGGTTCCGGGTCGGTCGAAGGCGGCATCGCAGGAGGCCAGCTAAGTGAGTTCTAGCAGACTTTTGGAAGGCCGGCAGTGACGAAGCGCCGCGGCCAGCCTATTCGACGGTGACGGATTTCGCGAGGTTGCGCGGCTGGTCGACGTCGGTGCCCATGATGACGGCGGTATGATAGGCCAGCAGCTGCACCGGAATGGCATAGACCATCGGCGTGAACATCGCGCCCATGTCGGGCAGCACGATCGTCACCAGCGAGTCGATGGTCGCCTCCGCAGCCCCCTTGGCGTCGGTCATCAGGATGATGTTGCCGCCGCGGGCCGCCACTTCCTGCATGTTGGAGACGGTCTTTTCGAACACCCGGTCGAACGGCGCGATCACCACCACCGGCATGTTCTCGTCGATCAGCGCGATCGGCCCGTGCTTGAGTTCGCCGGCGGCGTAGCCTTCGGCGTGGATATAGGAAATTTCCTTCAGCTTCAGCGCGCCTTCCAGCGCCAGCGGATAGCTGGTGCCGCGGCCGAGATAGAGCACGTCCTTGGACTTGGCGATGTCGCGCGCGAGCTTCTCGATCTGCGGTTCGGTGGCAAGCGCCGCCGCCATCAGCCGCGGAATTTCGACGAGGCCATGGACGAGTTTGGTTTCATCGGCATCGGACAGTTCGCCGCGCGCCTTGCCGGCGGCTACCGCAATCGCGGCCAGCACCATCAACTGGCAGGTGAACGCCTTGGTCGAGGCGACGCCGATTTCGGGGCCGGCCAATGTCGGCAGCATGGTTTCGCTTTCGCGCGCGATGGTCGAGGTCGGCACGTTGACCACGGAGAGCGTGTGCACGCCCTGCTCTTTGGCGTAGCGCAATGCCGCCAGCGTATCGGCGGTCTCGCCGGACTGCGAGATGAAGATCGCAAGGTCGCCCTTGCGCAAGGGCGCTTCGCGGTAGCGGAATTCGGAGGCGACATCGAGCTCGACCGGCAGGCGGCTGAGGCGTTCGAACCAGTACTTGGCGACGTAGCCGGCATAGCTCGCGGTGCCGCAGGCAACGATCGAAATGCGCTGGATGTCCTTGAAGTCGAACGGCAGGTTTTTGGGCAACGACACCCGCTCGGTCGCCATGTCGACATAGCGCGCCAAAGTGTGGCCGACCACTTCGGGCTGCTCGTGAATTTCCTTGGCCATGAAGTGGCGATAGTTCGCCTTGTCGACCAGGAACGACGACGCGCCTGATTTGAGCACTTCGCGATTCACCACCGAGCCCTGCGCGTCGTAGATCACGCCGACTTCGCGGCTCAGAACCACCCAATCGCCATCCTCGAGATAGCTGATGGTATCGGTGAAAGGCGCCAGCGCGATCGCGTCCGAGCCCAGATACATCTCGCCGTCGCCGTGGCCGATCGCCAGCGGCGAACCCTTGCGGGCGCCGATCATCAGATCGTCGTGGCCCTTGAACAGGAACGCCAGCGCGAATGCGCCGCGCAACTGCGGCAGCGACGCCTTCACCGCGTCCTGCGGCGAAGCACCCTTGAGCAGGTAGGAATTGACGAGATGGGCGACGGTTTCGGTGTCGGTCTCGGTTACGAATTTCGCGCCCTGCTTTTCCAGCATCTGGCGCAATTCGCGAAAATTCTCGATGATGCCGTTATGCACCACGACGACGCCGTCGGCGGCGTGCGGATGCGCGTTGTTTTCGGTCGGCTTGCCGTGGGTGGCCCAGCGCGTATGCCCGATGCCGGCATGGCCCGCGAGCGGCTCGGCCTTCAGGCGCGCTTCGAGATTGCGCAGCTTGCCCTCGGCGCGGCGGCGCTGCAGATGGTCGCCTTCCAGCGTGGCGACGCCTGCGGAATCGTAACCGCGATATTCAAGGCGTTTGAGCGAATCCACGATCTGATCCGCGACCGGGCCGCGTCCGAGAATTCCGACAATGCCGCACATGCGGATCAATATCTCCAAACCGGCGAAACCGCCAAAAAGCGTCAGCTTCTCTTAACGAGAATCGCAAACGCCCAGATACTCAATAATTATTGCGGATTGAGACAGCGTTAAGCGGAAGGCTTAACAAACCCGGTTACGCGCCGCCTTTCGGCTTCTTGCGGTCGGTTTTGATCTGGCGGTAGCGCTTGGCGCCGCCCTCGCGGATGGTCTGCTGGCTGCGCTCGAGCGCCATCGCATCGTCAGGCACGTCGCGGGTGATCACCGAGCCCGATCCGATGTAGGCGCCGCTGCCGATTTTCACCGGCGC
The DNA here is from genome assembly GCA_963774685.1 of uncultured Alphaproteobacteria bacterium. Taxonomy (GTDB): domain Bacteria; phylum Pseudomonadota; class Alphaproteobacteria; order Rhizobiales; family Xanthobacteraceae; genus Bradyrhizobium. The sequence continues at coordinate 1,379,244 of CAVZFU010000002.1, forward strand.
GACCAGCGACGAATTGGTGCCGATGAAGGCGCCGGCGCCGATCTCGGTCTTGTTCTTGTCGAAGCCGTCATAGTTGCAGGTGATGGTGCCGGCGCCGATATTGGCGTTGGCTCCGACATGGGCGTCGCCGACGTAAGAGAGATGATTGACCTTGACGCCGGCTTCGAGGATCGCAGCCTTGGTCTCGACGAAATTGCCGATCCGCGCGCCCTCGCCGAGCGACGTTCCCGGCCGCAACCGCGCATAGGGACCGACCGAAGCGTTCTTGCCGATCTTTGCCTGCACGATGTGGGAAAACGAATGGATCACCGCGCCGTCGGCGATCGAGACGCCGGGGCCGATCACCACAAATGGCTCGATCGTGACGTCGCTGCCGAAGGTGGTGTCGGCGGCGAGGTAAACCGTCTCCGGCGCGATCAGGGTCACGCCGGCGTCGAGTGCGGCCTGGCGCAGCCGCGTTTGCATGACCTGTTCGGCTTCCGCGAGCTGGGCCTTGGTGTTGATGCCGCGCACTTCGTCCTCGCTGGTTTCGATCACGGTGGCCTGCAGTCCCATCTCGCGCATGACCGCCACCGCGTCGGTCAGATAATACTCGCCCTTGGCATTGGCGTTACCGATTTTTTCGATGACTTCGAGCGCCCGCCGGCCATCGAACGCCATCACGCCGGCATTGCAAAGGTTGATCTTGCGTTCTTCAGGGCTGGCGTCGGCCTGCTCGCGGATCGCCACCAGCCGGTCGCCCTCGACCAACAGCCGGCCGTAGCCGGTGGGATCGGCGGCGCGAAAACCCAATACGGCAAGGGCCGCTCCGTTCTTCAGCGGCGCGCGCATTCGCTCCAGCGTGGCGGCCGAAATCAGCGGCGTATCGCCGAACACCACCAGCAGATCGTCGGCGCCACGGGCGATGGCATCGCGCGCCGCGAGCACCGCATGCGCGGTGCCGAGGCGTTCGCGCTGGATGAAGGTCGTTGCGTCCGGGCGGACGCGTTTGGCTTCCTCGGCAACCGCCTGGTGATTGGGCCCGACGACCACCGCAAGCGCGGAACCGGCTCCCCTTGGGCGCGGCCGAAAGCACATGCGCCAGCAGCGACTGACCGGCCACGGGATGCAGCACCTTCGGGCTAGCCGAGCGCATGCGCGTGCCCTCGCCGGCCGCGAGCACAATGGTCAGGCTGGATCGAGCGCTCATCCGAATCCCTGCAAGTGCAAAGGGTGCGTCGTCGTCATAAAGCGTTTTCGCACGCCATGGAAACCCGTTTCGCTGGTCCCGGGCCGCCCCGAATCCGGGATCGAGGCCTATTTCCTGATAATGTCCGCTGTGTGATTCGACAGGGCTTGGGGAGGGCCGACGGCGTCGTATGGCAGGGGATCCGGACCAACTGGCCAAGAGCTTCGAGACCGAAAATACCGGCGGCGTGCTGAGTGGTTTTTTGGCCGAGGAGGATCATTTCGACCGGCGCTCGCTGTGGCGGCTCGGCTCGTGGGGCGTTGCCTCGGTCGGCGCCGTCGTGGTTGCCGTGCTCGCCAACCAGTCCTCGATCGGATGGCGGCGCGACCAGATTGCGGCCGCCGACCTCGTGCGCCAGTCCCAGCAAATCCAGTCGGTCGCCAAGGAGAGCCAGAGCGAGACACGGCGGCTGGCATCCGCCATCGATACGCTCAACGGCGATCGCGACCGGCTCTATACCCGCCTCACCGTCCTGGAGCAGGGCCTGGAATCGGTAACCGGCTCGATTGCGCGCCAGACGGCCGGCGCGCCCTCTCCGCAGGCGGCGTCGCCTGCGGCAACGACTGAGCCGAAATCCACGGCGCAAAATCCCTCTTCTCCAGCCGCGTCGCCTCCGACGACGACGGCGGCGGCGACCTCTGTGGAAAAGCCACGTCCGGCTGCAACGGCCGCCGACCCGGGCGCCGCGACGGTCGCATCGGTTGACCCGGTCACATCAAACACGCCGGCGGCAACACCAGCCGTGCCCCTGATGGCATCGAAATCGGTGATGGCGCCGCCGGACCCCGCGGCCGGAAAACTGATCGCGCCCGCGAGCGCCGCCGCCACGCCCGCGCCGGAAGTGGTGGCATCGACGTCACCGGCTGATAATCCAGCACCTGAGGCCGCGGCAGAGACGCCTGCCGAGCTCGCACCGGTCCAACGCACCGAATTTGCCGTCGATGTCGGCGGTGCGCGTTCGCTCGAGGGCCTTCGCGCGCTGTGGCGCGGTCTGGTCAAATCGAATACCGCGCTGGCGGCGTTGCGTCCGGTGATCGCGGTGAAGGAAGGCCACAACGGGCTTGGCATGCAGTTGAGGCTGCTCGCGGGGCCGCTCAGCGATGCCGCGGCGGCGGCCAGGATCTGTGCTGCGCTGATCGAGGGACAGCGGCCCTGCGAGACCACCGTGTTCGACGGTCAGCGTCTCGCCATGAAAGCCGACGAACCATCGGCTTCAATCGCGCCTCTGCCGGTCAAGCCTGCGGCTCACAGGCGAAGTACCGCAAAGCCTGTGGCGAACGCCGAACCGAAAAAACCCGAAACCTCCACGCTGTCAGCGCTGTTCGGCAGGCGCAATTAATACAGCCTTTACAGATGTCTTGAGGGGTAATTCTGATGTATTTCCGTGCAACCGGCTATCTTGTCGGTCCGCTCCGGGTTGTGGCGCCGGAAATTCCCCCGCATATTCGCCCCATGAAAAAAACTCCGTTTCGGCTGACGCCCTACCAGGTGCAATGGCTGTTGATCGTCGGTTTCGTCACCGTCGGTTATGCGCTCTATCTGCGCTATCTCGCGGTCGAATTCTCGCCGGTCGCGCTGGCGTGCGATGCCGGACTGCAGACCATGCTGTGCAAGACGCGGATTTTGGCGACCGCGCTGTTCAAGAACTCGGTGTTCGGGATCACCGCCCTCGTCATCGCAGCGCTGCATCTGATCAGGCCGTCGATCGTCTTGCTGACCGGCGGAGTGATCGCCGCGGGGTTCGGCATCGTGCTCTACAACATCGAGCTTTCGGGACTGGCGATCGGGCTGCTTATTTTGGGATTTGCACGCCCCGCGCCTGCCACAGCGTAACGCCGAGCACGAGATACACAGCGCAGGTCCATAACGACTGCCAGTTGTTCGGCCCTTCGTTGAACAATGTGTAGAGCGCGGCAATTGCCAATAGCCCGGCGAACACCGCTTCCGCGATCGGCCGGGCGCCTTGCGGCGGACGGTTGAGAAACATCAGCGTCGAGAGCGGCAGCACCGCCATCGTCAGTGCCGCGAACGGAAAATCCTTGTAGCGGGGATCGAACACGAAACCCAACGCGGTTTCGGCTGCGATCAACACGGTGACGACCATCACCGCGCCCAACAGCATCGTCAGGAACGATCGGGTCCTGCCTTCGCGCGGACCCAGCAATTCCAAAAATGTCGGCAGCGCGCGCCCGGACATCAGCGCATTGGCGCACAGAAGCGGCGCCGCCACTCCTGCGGCCAGCAAGGCGCCCCAGCGCAGCCAGCCGCCGACGCCGTAGCTTTCATAAAGCAGCTTGTCTTCGGCGACGCCCAACAGGATTCCGGCCGTCGTTGCCGAGAGGGCGACCGCGATCCAGGCGGTCAGACGCGGTGTCCAGGGCCGGCGGCGCAGCGTCAGCCATGCCGCCATGAAGACGGACAGGCTCAATGCCATTCCGCAGCCCATTTGCAGCTTCCAGAACGGGAAATTGCTGATCGGCTCCCTCGGCGGATATTTCAGCGCGCGGTCTGAATCGAACAAGCCCCAATAGCCGCCGACCGTGCCCTCGAGCTGGCGCTTCCAGGGCTGGTCGTAGGCTTCGATCAGATTGACGCGAAAGTTTTCCTGCTTCGCCAGCCCCAGGATTTCCGAGACCACCCGCGCCTGGTTGGCGCGCGACGGCAACGCGCCCTCGCGCATCCGTCCCTCGCTCGGCCAGCCGGTCTCTCCAATCAGGATTTCCTTGCCCGGAAACGCGATCGCCAACCGCTTGCGGATCTCGTCGACATGGGAAGCGGCATATTTCGCGCGGATCGGGAAGTCCTCCCAATAAGGCAGGATGTGAATCGTGACAAAATCCACCGCCTCGTAGACTTCCCGGTTGCGCAGCCAATACTCCCACACATCGGCATAGGTGACGGGAACCGAAACCTGCGACTTGACCGAGCGGATGATCGCGGCAAGGTCGGCGGTCGTCATCTCGCCGCGCAACAATACCTCGTTGCCGACAACGACCGAGGTGATGACGTCCGGATATTGCTTGGTCAGGCCGACCACGGTTGAAATCTGTTCGAGGTTCTTCAGCCGGTTGCTGCCGAGCCATATCCCCTGGATGACTTTCAGTCCCGCCTTGGCGGCCAGCGCCGGAACCTGGTCGAGACCGTGTTCGATCGAATAGGTGCGCACGCAATCGGATATTTTGGAAAGTTGCGCCAGATCCGCGGCGATCTGTTCCGGGGCGATGTGGGTGGTTTCCAGCAGCGGCGTCTGGGCGTCGCGGAACGGGGCGTAGGATACGCACAGGAGCTTGGCCGCAGGATCGATCGGCGCCCGCGCCAGAACGATGGGCGTGGCCAGCCACCACCAGATGGCAGCAATCGCACCGAGGGATATCAGCAGAAGCGCCAATGGCGTACGAAGAGAAATCGGTTCCATCCTCCGGGCGAGGATCGTCGATTAGCCGGTCATTGGCCCGCTGCCAAGAGGCTGCCAAGAGCGGGATATCCGCAATCCCTTAGCCTTGGTGCTTGGCGGCTTTACCACGACTCGATAAAGTTGTGAGGTTGCTGGACAAAATCCGAAATGTCCGTCATGGGAATTCAAGTGTGTCTCCGCCGCATTGGAGACCTATTTGAACGGCATCAAACCAGCGCGCCTGGGCTGGTCACGGACGGGCAACGAGTTGGGGAATCTATGCGTCGAGGTGTGCTTCAGCTTCAAACCGCCGTCTTGCGATACCTCGCTGTCCCCGGGTTCGCCCTCCTGATCGGTATTGGAAGCGCCCTGGCCCAGAGCGGCGACACCCGCGCCCAGGATCAGCCGGGCAAACCGGCGGCCACCCCCACTCCGGCCGACGCCGCCAAGGACAATCAGCGCAAGACCGACGAGTTCGCCGAGGCGGCGCAGACCCTCAACGGCCCGGCCGGAAACCCCGAATGCGTCTGGCTCGGCCGCCGCGTGGTGCGCCTGATGTGGCGTGACGATCTCGACACCGCCTTTCGGCATCTCGATCTCTACGACCGGTTTGGCTGCCCCGGCGGGCACGTCCAGGCGACGTTCCGCTGCCTGACCCGGTTTGGCGCCCAAATCGACGACAAGGTGCCGAAGAGCCTGGATGACCATGTTCATTCGTGCTGGATCAATCCGGCGGCCCAGCCGCAGGCCGCGGCGGCTGCCACCCCTGCCGCTGCGCCCCCTACCACCGGCACAGCGCCTGCGGCGGTTCCACCCGCCGCCGCCCCGGCTCCGGCACCCGCCAAGTAATTGGCGGCTGCGACAAAACGATCCCGGATTTTTGCGGCCTGGATTGTTTGCGCCCTCAAAACGCCATGCGTTGGTAAGACATGCGGCTTGGTAAGACATGCCTTGGTAAGAGATGGCGTCATAACAGTTGTTAAATCGCGTGGCAGAGATATGTTTTGATTTGCCGCTGACTTGGTCGGATCTCGGGGACGGGTCCGCTTCCCTGCCATATTAGCCCCGCATGGTTTAGTCGCGATGCGTGCCGTCGTCGCCGTTCTGCTGGTTGTGGCCGCCATTCATGCGGCCCTGTGGGGGGTATTCCGGGATCAGCAGCAGGCTCCGGACTTCAGGGGCATCCTGCCGAGCATATCCTACGCCCCGTTCGAAGGAACCGCGCACCCCGACGTCGACAACATCCCCAACGCCGACAAAATCCGCGCCGACATGAAAAAACTGGCGCCGCTGACGCGGGCGATCCGGCTCTATTCTTCGACCGGGGGCGTCGAACTGGTGCCGCCGATCGCCGCCGAATTCGGACTGAAGGTCACTGTCGGCGCCTGGATCGACAAGAATGTCGACCGCAACGAGCGCGAGATCGCCGCCGCCATCGATCTTGCCAAACACAACAGCAATGTCATCGGCGTCGTGGTCGGCAACGAAACGGTTTACCGCGGCGAGCAAAAGGTCGACGACCTGATCGAGCTCATTAAGCGTGTCAAAAAATCGGTCAATGTCCCTGTTACCACTGGTGAAATCTGGAATATCTGGCGCGACAATCCGCAGCTCGGTTACTCCGTCGATTTCATCGCCGCCCACGTGCTGCCCTACTGGGAGAATTTCACCTCCAAGCAGGCCGTGGACCAGGCGGTCTCGATGTACCAGCTCCTGCGCGACCAGTTCCCGGGCAAGCGGATCGTGATCGCCGAATTCGGCTGGCCGAGCGCCGGTTACAATCTGATGAATGCCGACCCCGGCCCGTTCGAGCAGGCCGTCGTGTTGCGCAACTTCGTCTCCCGCGCCGAAGCCATCGGCATGGACTACAACATCGTCGAGGCGATCGATCAGCCCTGGAAATTCTTCGAAGGCGGCGTCGGTCCCTACTGGGGCATCCTCAACGCCGCCCGCGAGCCGAAATTTGCCTGGACCGGCCCGGTCATCGACGAGAACTACTGGAAGCTCGCAACCATTGCCGTGCTCGTCGGCATCCTGCTCTCGCTGCCGATCCTCCGCCTCTATCGTCCGACCGTGATGCAGTCGCTGGTGCTGTCGGCCGCGGCGAACGGCGTCGGGGCGTGGGTCGCAACCGTGTTCGCCTACTGGACCGGGCATTATTTCGTGTTCGGCTCGGCCTTTGCCTTGACGCTGGGATTGATCCTGCTGGTGCCGCTGGTGCTGATCGCGATGGCGCGGATCGAGGAGATCGCGGCCATCGCCTTTGGCCATGACCCGCGCCGGCTGATCGTCAGGGGCGCGGCGGTGGCGCCGGCCACCATCGGCGCGAACATTACCTTCCCCAAGGTCTCGATCCATGTGCCGGCCTATTTCGAGCCGCCCGAGATGCTCAAGCAGACGCTCGATGCGGTCTCCCGGCTGGACTATCCGAATTTCGAATGCGTGGTGATCATCAACAACACGCCCGATCCGGAATTCTGGCAGCCGATCCAGGATCATTGCCGCGCGCTCGGCGAACGTTTCAAGTTCATCAACGCCGAGAAGGTCGAGGGCTTCAAGGCCGGCGCGTTGCGCATCGCCATGGCCCGCACCGCCGTCGATGCGGAGATCATCGGCATCATCGACGCCGACTACATGGTGCAGCCGGACTGGCTGAAGGACCTGGTGCCGGTGTTCGCCGATCCCCGCGTCGGCCTCGTGCAGGCGCCGCAGGATCATCGCGACGGCGACCGTTCGCTGATGCATTACATCATGAACGGCGAATATGCCGGGTTCTTCGACATCGGCATGGTCCAGCGCAACGAGGCCAACGCCATCATCGTGCACGGCACCATGTGCCTGATCCGCCGTGCCGCGATGGACATGGCCGGCGGCTGGTCGGGCGACACGATCTGCGAGGACACCGACCTTGGCCTTGCGATCATCGAGCACGGCTGGCTGACCCATTACACCAACAGCCGCTACGGCTACGGCCTGCTGCCGGATACCTATGAGGCCTACAAGAAGCAGCGCCATCGCTGGGCCTATGGCGGCTTCCAGATCGTCAAGAAGCACTGGCGGCGGTTCCTGCCGGGCGCAAGCCGGCTGTCGCCGGATCAGCGGCGCGAATTCACGCTGGGCTGGTTGAACTGGCTCGGCGCCGAAAGTCTCGGCGTGCTGGTCGCGATCCTCAACCTGATCTGGGTGCCGATCGTCGCGTTTGCCGACATCGCCATTCCCGACCGCATCCTGACGCTGCCGATCATCGCCGCGTTCGTGATCACGCTGGTGCATTTCGTGGTGCTGTACCGGCTGCGCGTACCGGTGCGGATCGGCCAGATGCTGGGCGCGATGTTGGCCGCGATGTCGGTGCAATGGACGGTGTCGCGCGCCGTGGCCAACGGCCTGATCACCGATCACCTGGCGTTTTCGCGAACCTCCAAGGGCGGCTTCTCGCTGGTCTCGATCGAATTCCAGGCGTTCTGGGAAGCGGTCATCGGCATCCTGCTGCTGGTCGGCGCGGGCGTGCTGGTGGTCACCAACAGCATCAAGCAGGTTCACGAGATCTATATTTTCGCGGCAGTGCTGGTGCTGGAAAGCCTGCCGTTTCTTTCAGCGGTTGCGATCGCTCTGCTCGAGAACTCCAGGATCAACGCGTTTTCATTCTGGCGCAATGCGAGCGTGCGGACTGCCGAATTGATCGGGCTGCGCCCGGTGACGATGCCGACGGTGGTCGGCACGTCCCAGCCGGTAGCTTCCGAGATTCATCGGGAAGCCAGTTGACCACGGTCAGATAAGAGGCAACCGACCGGCTTGAAGAAGCCGCGCTAACGGCTTGCAGCGGTTGTAGAAATCGGCGTTGTCCCGGCCGCCCATTCGCGCCTGGTCCGCTATTGACCCGCACCAAGCCGCCCCCTACACAGCGCGGCAGTGAGCGCGTAGCTCAGGCGGTAGAGCACGTGACTTTTAATCATGGGGTCGAGGGTTCGAGTCCCTCCGCGCTCACCAATAAGATCCTTACTTACAGTACCTTACGAAGGTCGTGGTAGCTAACCGTGCGGCTTTGGATAGCTACCATGTCAAAAATATATTCTCCGCTTGCTCTTAAACCAGCGTCTTCAAGGGCAAAACCAATTCCGCACACGTGTTGCGGACGTTGCCGACCTTGTTATCGACGGCCCAGATTTTCAACCAATCGTCGGGGCACGGTCGCAGCAGCGCCAGCAACTCCGCCTCGGTCGCCGGTTCCTCGCCAAGCCATTTCGGCCAATCGGCCTCATCGAGGATAACCGGCATTCGGTTGTGGATTTCGGCCATCGCTGCGTTCGGCGCGCACGTCAACACCGTGCAGCTTAAAACCTCCTCACCCTGGGACGAACGGATTTTTGCGGCAGACTGTTGCACTAGACGTGACAGGGTAATCTCCCTTGAATGTCGTAGTATTTCTCAACATTTCCAGATAGCCCAAAGGAAAATACCCGATGAAGAAAATTTTGATGGCAGCAGCGGGCCTCGTTGCTATCTCCGCGCCCGCACTGGCTGCCGATATGGCGCCGGCCCCGCGCCCCTACACCAAGGCGCCGGTTGTGGTCGCTCCGATCTTTAACTGGACCGGATTTTATATCGGCGGATCGCGGGCGGCGCATCCGCTGATCGCAAGGCCTCATCGACGGAGCCCGCCAGCGCGGGAGGCGCCTTTTACAACGGGCCATTGACCAACATTTATAGTTTGTCCAACAGCGTCATAGCGGGCGGTACGGTTGGATATAACTATCAGCCGGTTGGTTCGAACTGGTTGATCGGTCTTGAAGGTGAGGCAGGCTATATCCACGTGGCTCGGAGCTATCCAGGACATCAACGCCATCAACGTGGGTTTCGCGTTTCCGGACAGCTTGGACACAACCCGCATCGGCAACTGGTACGGCGTGGCTGCAGCGCGTGTCGGCTTCACTGCTGATCGGTTCTTGGTTTATGGAAAGGGTGGCGCCGCGTTCGTCGAGCAACCATCGTATTCCTTTTCAGAGACGTGCACGATTGCTCCCTGCGGGCCATCTCAACTCGTGCTCGGTCGTAGCAACAATACCGATGTGACGTGGACGGCCGGCGGCGGCGTCGAATACGCCTTCACCAGATAATTTTCTGGAGCATCCAGGGCGAGTATCTGCTATCTGGCGACTGGCAGACCATCCGTTTCTACGGGTATCCGTTGGAGCTGGTCCGGGCGCACGGCACCGTGGTCTCCAACGTTCAACGATCCGGGCATTCACACCGCGAAGATCGGACCTACTACCGCTTCGGCGGCCCGGTCGTTGCGAAGGTACTGATCTTCTCGAAACCTGAACTCAAAAGCCCCGGCATCGTCCGGGGCTTTTTGTGCTGTGAAATGACGAAGGCGCGGACCTGAGCCCGCGAAAAAGCCGCCGCTGGAACGGACAGCGACGGCTCCTACACCACGCACACTTTTTGACCTCGAAGGGTCATCATCGAGCGCTGGGACCGCCCACCGCGGATAGCCCCTCCGCGACTCTAGGAAGCCCGCTGGTGAGTTCGGAGTTTGGCCGGTGTCTTGGAGCCGGCCGATCGAGGCCAGGGCGTGGGTGAGTCCCGCTGCCTGTTAAGGCGGGTATTTCTGCAACAGCCCGACACAATCTGTCACAAGCCCGAAATGAACGGTTTAGGGAGCGCGCGACCGCCTTTAGGTTGTGGGCGACGGCTGGGGATTCCCGGTCCCGGCTAAAGTCTATTTGAGGGCGACATGCGAAATTCAAAATTGATTGTTTCGGCGGTCGTTTCGTTGAGCCTTGTTGTCGGCATTGGCGCGGCTTCGGCCGCCGACATGGCGGTCAAAGCACCGGTCTACAAGGCACCGGCGGTTGTGGCCACATACAATTGGACCGGCTGGTACGGCGGCGTGAACGCTGGCTATGGCTGGAACGATCACTCGTACAATTTTATCGGCGACAATGTCGCTGGCGCGTTGTTAGTCGATCCTACGTTTATTGGCATTGGGCAACCCCGCAGCATCAAAACGTCAGGATTTATTGGCGGTGGCCAAGTTGGTTACAATTGGCAGTTCAACAGGAATTGGTTAGTTGGCCTAGAAGCCGATATTGATTATGCGAATGTACGTGGGGACAGTTCATTTCCCACCGGAAATTTGGATTTCTTTGGCCACGTGGATCATCGATTGCAGTGGCTCGGCACCTCGCGTGCGCGCATCGGCTTTCTGCCAACAGACCGGCTCTTAGCCTATGTAACGGGAGGCCTCGCTTACGGGCAAACTCACGCAGACTCCAATCTTTCGATAACCAGCTCGGGCTCCACCGTGTCAACCGCTGGCTCCGATGGCACGACTTTGAATTGCGGTGGAGGACCAATAGGCACATGTATGACAGGTTCCGATTCACGAACATCTTTAGGATGGGTTGTGGGCGGTGGCCTTGAGTATGGCATCTCGAACTCGGTCTCATTGAAGGCGGAATATCTCTACGTAGGACTCCCCAGCCAGTCAGTCCTCATGGTCGCAGGACCGCCGTCGGGAACAGGCAATGGCCTCGTGTCAACTCGCAGCTTCGATAACGCATATCAGTTCGTTCGTTTCGGCATGAACTACCATTTCGCCACGTACTGACGACACTGTTTGTGGTCTATGAGGTCGAAACAGGTCAGTTCGAGGACGCGGACCTGAGCCCGCGAAAAAGCCGCCGCTGGAACGGACAGCGACGGCTCCTACACCACGCACACTTTTTGACCTCGAAGGGTCATCACGACGATGCGCCGCAACCGTTAACCGGGGGTTACACGCTTCCTCGCGGTATGGCCGGCGTCCCAGCGCTGCCCGATGGCGGAGGCCGTGGTAGCGATTCGCAGTAACGTTAAAAACCGAAGTCGGTTGTGGTCAGCGTCCTTGCCCGTATCGTGGGCCCATGAATGCCACCGTCAAAATCGCGTTCGACGTCTATCGGCAAAAAGCCGATCCTACGTTGCGGATCGCAGTTTCACCCCACGCCCGCTTGCCTGAGCAGTTCAAGGCCAAGGATTGGACGCTCATGGCCAAGGGTACGTCTCCGGTGCATTCTGATGCGCCGAGGGACATTGGCGTAAAGGGCTATTGCTACTTTCAAGTCAGCAGAGCCGGATAACGGCCCCGGCGGACGCAGTTTTCCGTGGCGTGCTAAGCACGCGTTTAGCCTTGGCCATTGGATTCATCGACTCCTTCGTGGTCGGGCTAGAGCCGGGGCGGAAGTGTCACCTTCCCCTCGGCTTGCTTTTATGGTAGACCTTAATTCATGCGAAAGTCAATAAAGGTAGACCAAAAGAAACGAGGTCGGCCAGCCACCGGACGCGGCACTATGGTTTCGTCCCGAGTACCACCATTGGTAGTGGACGCCGTGGACGACTGGGCTTCGAAAAACGAAACGACGCGCTCTGATGCCATCCGCCGGCTGGTCGAACTCGGGCTGAAGGCAAAAACCAAATGATCAAGCCGAAGCTATCCGCCGAGCAACAGGTCGCGCATGAGGCTGCCCGGAGGGCGTTGAATCCGACGGTGTCGAGGCAATCGATATCGGATAGCCAAGCCGAGCCAGAATTCCAGGAAAATCACAAGCGCCTCAGGGCAGATCGGCTGGCGCGAGAGACGGCGGGGCTGAAGGTGAAGGGGAAGTGATCCGCCGCGGAGCCGCGTTTGCTTTTCAAATCGCGACGCTGCCGATGCTTGGTTATCCAGGGTTGGCGCTGGCCGCCGCCGCTCCGCCGCTCGAGCCTCAGGTAATCTGCCGGGCGGCGATTGGATCGTTAATGGATCGCGATCCAAAGGTTTTCCGCTTGACCCGTACCGATGGAGACATTCTCTTTTTGAGCTACGTCAGACCCATCGATAACTTCGACTGGACCTATCGATGCAAGATACGGGGCAATCGCGTCATCTGGGCTTCGGAACCTGGTCGTTGGCGGGAAGATCCAAAAGACGACAAGGTCTCCTTTGAGGTTGTCGCGGGTGGAAAGCAACTTCGCATTATCAATGACCGCCGTAATGGATCGTCAACAAAAGTAGTTTTTGATCTTGATAAGATTCGATGACGCGTGCAGAGCCGATGCCAAGCCCTCACGGGCGGCTTTCGCGCGTTTGTTCAGACGAAAAAAGCCCCGGACGATGCCGGGGCCTTTGAACCTGGATTTCGTGGAGATCAGTACTTCGCGACCACCGGGCCGCCGAACGTGTAATTGACGCCAAGGCGGACGACGTTGAGTTTGGCGTCGGTCGTGCAGTTAATGCCCGCGCATACATAGAATCCGTTGTTCACGTTGGTCCACTGGAAGCTGTGGAAGTTGACGTAAAGCCACTCGAACTTGGCGCTCCAGTGGGGAGCAAAGCCGTATTCCACGCCGGCGCCTGCTGTCCAGCGGTCCTCCAGTTCGTAACTATTCCACCGTTGAGGTCCGATTGGATTTGGCCGTTAGCCATGCCTCCGCTGGTGAGTCCGGGATTTGGCCGGCTCATGTGCCGGCCGGTTGTCGCCAGCGCACGCTTACGTGCCTGCCTTGGCCATCGAAGTCCGTTTCAACGGTTGCTGTCACATGCCTGCATTTCCCGCATTCGAATGTTCTGCTGTCGAGGCCCTTTGGTCCCCGTGCAACCTTCGCCAAACTCATGCGGCTGCGACACTTCGGACAACTCGGGCGCTCGATTGCCAATAAAAACGGGCGGGATGTGTCGTTGGAAAAAGCATCTGGCATGCGACGCACCGCTGGTTCAGGCGGGAGCATGCAGCACTCTCTGTCACCGATAGAAGCCGAGGACGGGTCGATGATGACGACAACCTTATCAACTATGTCCGGTTCCGAACATTAAATTTTCGGGCAGGTTTTTGAAGGTGGGCGAAGCGCGATCTGACGGTGCTAATTCCGGTCGGGCCCAGGAGGAACCGAGCGAGCATACCGCAGCACCTGGCGGCGCATCTAGAAGCAGCCAATACAAAATCGAAAGGTGCACCAAGGAAACGGCCCGACTCTAGGAAGCCCGCTGCTAGAGTCCGGGATTTGGCGCAGCCTTCTGCTTCTGGTCTTAATGTTCCGGCACCGGCCTCGGCGGACGCGGCGGAGACCCTGATACGCCAGTCGCGGCCAGTGACGATTTCCCCGCCGCCGTTCGCGATCGGCCGTGTGGCGCGCCCTCCACGGACTCCAGGTAGGAGGCCAGTTGCCATGCCGAGCTCGAATTGGTGGCGTAGTGGTCTCTCAAGAACATGAAAAGCGTGAGACGGAAGCGACCTTTGGCAAGACCGCCTGCGCTGCGATGACATGCCACGCAACTATCAGCGAACAGCTTCACTGACGATTTGCCCTGATCAAGATCCTGCGCGCTGGCACCGGCGCAGGTCAGCACGGCGCAGGCGCCAACGATGAGCAGACGACGTCGCAGCGGCGTTCGTTCCAATGCTACGCGCATGCCGCAGTCATCCTTGGTGCAACAAACCGATCCCGTATTGTTAAATTACGCCCGGTATATGGCCGAGGGCCGCTTCCCATGAGGCTGGGATGGCTTCCGCAGGCGGCTTCCTCGTCGGTCCGTCCGATGGAAGCGAGGCATACGCTGCGCGGCGAGCGTCAAAGCGCAAGCTCGCCCCCCGGGTCCCGCCCGACGCCAATTGGCCAAGCCTCACGGGCGGCTTTCGCGCGCTCACTTTTCAATTCCACGACTCAGCAGAAGGTGGCATCTAGCGTCCCGGGGTAGGTCAGAGCGAGAATCCGCGATGACCGGCAAAGTGATCACTGTAGAATTCATTGTCCCGACGGCGCTATCGATCGTGGTCGCGATCGTCCTCTCGGTTGGCGGCGTCTATTTAATGAACTGCTATCTTGGCCCCGTCGACCAAGCCGAAGTCCACGTCGCCACCGGTAACTGATTTGCCGAGGTCAGCAACTGAAACACAAAGACGGCAGCACAAAGAAGAATGGCCCCGGTTGGGGCCATCCGTCTTACATCTTTTTGTCCATCTTCTTCATCATGTGATGGTGATGATGGTGGTGATGTTTCTTCATTCCCTTAGCGCTCGCGGTCGTAGCCGGGAGAGCAAACGCGATCGCGGCCAGTGCAGCCAGAACGAAAGAAATCTTTTTCATGGATGTCTCCTCCAAGGTGAATGTTTTTCTAAAGTAGGATGAAGAGATAACCAAACCGTTGCCGTACCTGCAAGAGCGGTATTATGAACGGACATTCAGATTGGCGGGGGACGAAGCCATCCGCCGGCTGGTCGAGATCGGGCTGAAGACGAAAAAATGATGCACCCAGCCGGCCGAATTATCTGTGGCGCCCTGGCGGTGTTTATCTTGTGGACCCTCGTTCGGGCCCTTCGTAGCGGGGTTATCTACAGCGAAGGATATGGCTTTTCGCTCGACGAAAGTCCGATGCTGTTCACGCTTGCCGCAATCGTTCACGCGGGCGGCGCACTTTTCCTTGCATATCTCTCCGCCGGATATGAGATGGCCGCGATTGCCGGGTGGCTCTGAGAGGATCGCCTGAAAAAAAGTCCAGCCCCAAAGCCCGCGGCGGGCGGTATCGCCCCGACAATTCCCCGCCTGGGGGAAAGCTTTCGCGTGCAGGCGGCCCGGCGGTGTGCTTTTGTCGGGGTGTCACGGCAAAGAGGGGCGCGCAATGCTTTCGGCTTTGATTGGTGTTTTGATTATCGTGGTTGTCGGCGCCATCTGTTTTTGGGCGATAGACAAGTTTGCTGCTGATCGTCGCCTGGCGCAGTTACTCAAGCTGCTGGTCGTGCTGATCTGCATCGCAGCTATCCTGCAGAGAGTTCTGCCGCTGCTTGGCGTTTATATTTAATTCCGCGCGGCCGAAATCACCACCAAGCCCTCACGGGCGAGACTCTGTGGCACCTTCCCACCGCCTGCGCCGAGGCGACTAACTGAGGCTGTCCCAATCGGGCATTTCGGCAACAGTCCGACACAATCGGTTACGAACCTGAAATGAGCGGTTTGGAAAGCGCCCGCCCCTAACTGAATGCGACGCCGATCCGATGCTCTTTGCGCCATACGAGACGGCAGGCCAATTGCAATCGATCGCCCGGCACAACTAACACGAACCTTTCAGGTAGCCCGGTTCGGCTGGATATCTCGATGGCCGCGCCGGTCGCGGACATATTGCGGATCAAACAATTGACGGACTGGCGGCCAAACTTGACCGCTCCGACTTTCAAGACGTTGTAGCGAGGTGCCCTGCGACTCTCAGCCATGGAATTAGGCTACGCCAAAATCCTAAGGAATCGATAAAGCGTTGCCGTTATTTGCGGCACAAGGTCGGCTACGCGATGGGCCACTGGCTATTCTTCGGCACCGGCGGTCTCGGCCCTACATAAATGCGATAACTAATCCCATCGCGACCAGGGCTTCGACGCCGGTAACGGCGATACCCAGATAAAAACCGCCCATGACATCCTGCGACTGGAATGTGGTTAGCTTCTTGATCATGGGGTTTTCTCCCTTTCCTACCCAGCGCAAGTAGTTCACGCGGGAGATCGGGATTCGTTCCGGGCAAATCCAAAAAAGGGGCGCGGAACCGAGCCCGGACCCTGTTCCCTAAGGCTTGACCGGTTGAGCGGCGGTCCCTTTGGCCTTTGCGGCTGCCGCCTGGCGGTCGCGCGCGGCGATCAACTCCTTGGTGAGCTTCAGCCGTTCATCGGACGTCATGGTCGGCTCCTCCCGGTTCGGCGGCGGATCTCCTATCGGGGAATAAACGCCTGCCTTCGGTGCCTCGGCCCGCGCGTCCATCAAAGATGAGCCGGCGGTTGAAGTCGCACAGCCGCCGAGCCAGAGGCTGGACAACAGCAGTGTTCCCGCAGCGAGCGCCGTTATGTTTCGCTCATTCCGCACATACGCATACGCAATACCCATGGATGGTTGTTCCACGAGCATTGCGGGTCAATTATGACCATCAGCCGGCGCCCTGATCCGGTTCCCCGGCAGCGCCGGCGCATTCGCCCGATCTGTCGCTCGCACTGTCGGCTCTCGCCACCATGACGGTCGTCGCCGGATTACTGGTGCTGCCGCAAGATTGCGCGGTGATCGCGATCTCGTGAAGCGGTTTCATGCGCCGGGCCGCCGCGAAACCATTTTGCCGGCTGGCGAAACCATTTTCGCTCATGTGCGAAGAGGTCCGGAAACCGCGATCGGCTAGTGTCTGCTTCGATCAAACGACGAGGTTCGGTCATGTGGGCACTCATTATCGATCTGTTCTACCACCAGTCCTGCAGGAAGCATCTCAGCGACATGCGACGGAGCCGGTGGACTGTCTCGACCGCCGGCTGATGTGGACGAGGACCAATATTATCTCAGTCAGCCATGCGAATGATGGTCGCTTCGAACGTCATGCCCGGCGGTTGTTTCGACCTTCCGCGACACGAGGCCGTCGTACCGCTAAATTTCCCGGTAAGCGTGATATCGACGTCATCGATCCCGAACACCGACAATTGCCCCGGGGAGTGCCGCTTGACGGCGATCTCGGCGCTGAAGTCGTCGCCCTCCTGCCGATAGCAGCCACTGTACGCCATAACGGTGTCGACGCCGGAAACAGTGCCGTCCTGGAGAACAACGGTGCCCGTGCCTTCTCCCAGGGGAGTCCTGAACCACGCCGCATATTTTCCATCCACAAGCATCGAACCTGCCTCACGGAGAATGCCGCTCCGACGGCATAACCTGAATCGGCACTATTGGTTTCGAGCCGCCGATTGTCGTGGTTAGAAGATAGTTACCGGGCCAGCCCGCAAACGCACCGCGTCCCACTGGCAACGCGCCCGCTATGCTGTAAGCTTCGCGCCGGACTGGCCGGTCTGCCCTGCCCGGCCCACAGGACCGCAACAAAAAACAATTTGGAGGATCGCCCATGTCAGCTCCCGTGAGCCGCGTCTCGCTCAATCGCCGTACGCTTCTGCGTACCGGCGCCGGCATGGCCGGTATTCTCGCCACCGGCCGCGCGCCGGCGTTGGCACAGACCCAGCCGAAAAAGCTCGTCTTCGCGCATATCAACGCCGTCCCTGAATCGGCGGCGGTTGCATTCGACTGGATGGCCAAGGAGGTCAACGCGCAATCCAAGGGCGCGCTCGACATGCAGTTCTTCGGCAAGACCCTGATCCCGCAGGAGCTCGAGATCATGAACGCGGTCAAGTCCGGCAGCGTCGCGATGGGCAGCCCGGCGGGCGCGGCAGCTACCGTGTTTCCGGAAATGGGGGCGTTGCTGGTGCCCTATTTGGTGAAGGATTACGCCTCGGCCTACGCCATGCTCAACGGGCGGATCGGCGACAAGATCAGCCAGCAAATCCAGGACAACTACAAGCTCAAGGTGATGTGCTACTTCGACTACGGCTTCCGCCATTTCTGGACCGGAAAGAAGCCGATCGTCGAGCCCAAAGACCTGCGCGGCATGAAAATCCGGGTCCAGCAGGCCAAGATATTCGGCGACACCATCAATGGACTAGGCGGCAACGCGGTGCCGATGGCCTATGGCGAGGTTGTCACCGCCGCCAAGCAGGGCGTGATCGACGGCGGCGACCTGCCGATCGTCAACATGAAGGCGCTGAAAATCTACGAAGTGTCGAAATATGCCTCGATGACCTATCACAATTACGGCCCGACCAACGCGGTGATCAACCTCGAAGTCTGGAACGGGCTGACGCCCGACCAGCAGAAGCTGATCATGGACCTGTCGCGCGCCGCGCAAGAGAAGATCCGGCGAGGCGACCGAGTTCGGTCGACAATTTCGCCAAGGCCAAATCGGAGCTGGAGCCGCTCGGCATGACCGTGGTGGAAGCCAAGGTCGACGAATTTCGTGACGTGGCAAAGCAGAAGATATGGCCGGCCTACAAGGCCCAGTACGGCGCCTTGTGGGACGAGATCGAAGGCTTCAAGGCCTGAAAACAACAGCGGGCCGAGGTCAATCCTCGGCCCGTTGCCCTCCACATCTCGCCGGAAATAGCATTGCGCATGCTGCGTATCCTCTCAGCCGTCCCGAAAATCACGGTCACGGCGCTGATCGTCCTTGCCATCGTCAACCTCCTGGTAGGGGTGATCCTGCGTTATTTCGTCGGCGCCCTCACCGACTGGCTCGACGTCGACCCGGTGCCGTTCACCTGGGTCGAGGAAGTCGGCGAGCTCTCGCTGGCGTGGCTGACGCTGATCGGGGCTGCGATCGGCATCCAGTCGCGCACCCATTTCACGCTCACCGTGTTCGTGCATCGGCTGCCGCAGGCAGCACAGCTCTGGATTCACCGCTTCAATCACGCGCTGATCACCGGCTTCGGCCTGCTGGTTGCGTATTACGGTTTCAAGCTTTGCCTGCTCAACCGCACGCTCACGACGCCCGGCCTGCAAATCAACCTGGCCTGGCTCTATGCGTCCTCGGTGGCCGGCGGCATCCTGATCGCGGTCTACGGCCTGGCGGTGATGATCTCCCCGCTTCCGCCCGACGCACCCCAGCACTGAGGCCGACCGTTCATGCTGCTTGCGGTCGTCGCCATCGTCTTCGCCGTGCTGATCCTGCTCTCGATGCCGATCGTGTTCGCGCTTGGCGTCGCCGGTGTCGCCGGACTGTGGATCGGCGGCTATCCGATGCAACAGCTTGCTTCCGCGCTGGTGTCGGGATCGCAAAGCTGGGTGCTGCTCGCCATCCCCGCCTTCGTGTTCGCCGGCAATCTGATGGAGCGCTGCGGCATGAGCCATGCGCTGGTGGAACTGGCGCGCGCGCTGATCGGCTGGGTCAAGGGCGGGCTCGGCATGTCCGTGATCGTGGTGGCATATTTCTTTTCCGATATCTGCGGATCGAAAATGGCCGAGGTCTCGGCGCTCGGCTCCGCGCTGATGCCGCCTTTGACCCGCGCCGGCTACGACCGGCGTGATTCAGCCTCGCTGATCGCCGCCGGCACCGCGATGGGCATGCTGGTGCCGCCGGCGATCTTCATGATCGTGCTGGCACAGGTCACCAACACCTCGGCGGTGGCGCTGTTCGTCGCCGGCTTTATTCCGGCCGTCGTCATCATGCTGTGCCTGATGGCCGTAGTTTACATCCGCGCACGCCAGAATGACTGGCCGGTCGATTCCCGGCCAAGTCTTGCGCGCCTCGGCCACGCCGCGCTGCACGCCGCCGTGCCGATGGTGGTGCCGTTCGTGATCCTCGGCGGCTTCATCTTCGGTATCATCACCGCAACCGAGGCGGGGGCTGTGGTCGCGGGCTACGCCTTCCTCGCCGCCAAGCTCTATTATCGTAATGTTTCGTGGCGCGAGATGGCCGGGATCGCTTACGACAGCGCGATCCTGACCGCCGCCGTGGTGTTCCTGCTCGCGGTTGCTTCGGTCTACCAGTATCTGATGGGCGTAAGCGGGGTGCCGCAATTGCTCGGCGAGTTGCTCGGCCCGCTGAAAACGCACCCGTGGCTGTTCCTGATTGGAACCGCCGTCATGAGTTGCCTGTTCGGCATGGTGCTGGAGGGCCTGCCCGCCGCGGTGGTGCTGATCCCCGTGGTATTTCCGATCGCCGAGGCGATGGGCATCGATCCCATCCACTTCAACATCGTGCAGACCGCGGCCGTCGGCATCGGGCTGTTCCTGCCGCCGATGGGAGTTGGGCTGTTGATGGCGTTGCGTTTCGCCAACCTCAACGTCGGCCAGCACTTTCGGACCTATGTGCCGTACATGCTGGCGCTGTTTGCCGGATTGCTGCTGATCATCTGCATCCCCGAGATCAGCCTGACGCTGCCGCGGCTGGCCGGATTAATCAGATAGCGCGCGACTGGCACCGTCCGGCAGCCCCACCCTAATTTGCAACCCAGCTATTCCGGAACCAAAGTCCGTTTGCCGCTTTGCCGCGTCATGCCGCAGTGGGTCGAAGTCCTCATCAATATTTCAGCGTTTGCCGGGTTTATCGGCGTTGCGACCTATTGGGTAAAAAAGCCCAAGGAAAAGCCCACGGATATGCCGCGCTAAGGCCCGCCGCCGTCATCTTGTTGCCCTCGCCGGCCAATTCAGAAACAATTGCTGATCCGGTCCGGGGAGATCATTGAAATGCGTATTCGTATCGTGGCACTCGTTATTACCGCGCTGCTGGCGGGATCGCTGCCTGCCGGCGCGCAGCAGGCCGATCCACCGGCCAAGAGCGTACGCGCAAAAATCAAGGCGAAATATCAGGAGAAGCGCGAACGGTTCATGCGCCGGACCAAGGATTTGTACTTTGCGGTGGGCTGCAAGGTGCTCGCAAGCGAGGCCGGGATCCTTCCGCTCACAAGCTCCGAATCCTATCTCGCCTTCATCGGCGATCAAACCATCGTCGACACCAGGGACGAGAGCCTGCGCGAGGCCGCAAAACAGGAGGGCCTGGAGCGCGCGAGCCGGCCCGGCGAATGCGACTATTACCGGCGCCATCCGGAAGCGGCGGAAGCCGCACGCCGCGCCGCCGCCGAGGCCTCGGCCAAACATTGAAGCGACCCGCGCGGTCGCCGATCGCCGGCGTCAACAGCCGCGGCAGATACTCTTGATCTTGCGATCGAGTGCGACATCCTGCGGATCGCGTTTCCCGGAAACGACGGGCGCGTTGCGTCGCCCCCGCTGACGATGCCCGGGCAGCGGCGCATCTCCGGTCAGGCGCGGATCCGAGGTCAGCGACGGCGGCACCGACGGGTTGGCCGGCCCCACCCCGCTATGCCGATGCCCATGTCCGGCATGGCCGTGCGAATGACCATGCGAGCCGCCCCGCGCGAAAGCGTGCGGACTGGCCGCCAGGATCAATATCAACACCGCCGGCACCAGCGTTCGCATCGTCATCCCCCCAACTGCCAAGGTTTTCCTTGATTGACCGGCTCAACGCCACGCCAGATCGTCCGACCATACGTAAATCATGATCGCCGCCAGACACAGCGCGACCCCGACCCAGAACATCGGCGAATGATGGATGCGTCGCCAATCGCGCGGAGAGCCTGCGGATTTCATGCGGTTGACCTCGTGGACGCGGACGATAACACATCGGGTCGGGAAAACCCGCTATCAGCCTGATCGGTCATTCCGCTTCTCTGCACCGCTTCGCCGGACGGACGGAACCTTTGCGTTATTCGCCGATTTTCTTGTCAAACCGCGGTACGAGGAGGCTGGTCTGGTCGAACGCGCGGGCGCAAAGCCCCTGACGACGGCGGCGCTTTTGGCCTTGAACTTTTTCATGGCTGACTTTCAAGCCGGCATCGGCCCATTTCTGGGCGTGTTCCTGCTTGCCCATGGTTGGGAGAGCGGCCTGATCGGTACCGTCATGACCATCGGCGGTGTTGCCGGCATGGTCATGACCACACCGGCGGGGGCGATGATCGACGCCACCACACGCAAGCGCGCCTACGTCATCATTCCCGGCATCTGCACCATCGCCGCCTCCGCCCTGATCCTGCTCTCGCAGAGCTTTTGGGTGGTGGCTGCGTCGCAAGTCGCGACTGCGATCGCAGGCGCCGCGATCGTGCCGGCGGTCACCGGGATGACACTCGGGATCGTTCATCAGGTCGGCTTCAATCGGCAGAACGGACGCAACCAGGCCTTCAACCACGCCGGCAATATGGTCGGCGCGGCTTTATCCGGCTATCTCGGCTGGAAGTTCGGTTTCGGCGCCGTGTTCATTCTGGCCGGCGTGTTCGGCGTGCTCTCGATCGTCTCGGTGCTGGCCATCCCCCGCAACGCGATCGACGACCACGTCGCCCGCGGCGCCAATGCCGACAGCAGCAGGCAGCCGGCGAGCGCCTGGCAGGTGCTGTTCGAATGCAAGCCGCTATTGGTGCTGGCCGCCGCACTGGCGCTGTTTCATCTCGGTAACGCCGCGATGCTGCCGCTCTACGGTCTGGCGGTGGTCTCCGGGCAGCAGGGCAATGGTGCCGGTTTTGTCGCCATGACCATCGTGGTTGCGCAGGGCGTGATGATCGTTGCTTCGATCGCCGCGATGCGGATGGCGGAAAGGCAAGGCTATTGGCTGGTGCTGCTGATCTCCTTCATCGCGTTGCCGGTGCGTGGCTTGATCGCGGCGTCGGTGATCGAATATTGGGGGGTATTTCCGGTACAGGCGCTCGACGGCATCGGCGCCGGCTTGCAGAGTGTCGCCGTCCCCGGTTTAGTCGCCCGTATCCTCAACGGTACCGGGCGGGTCAATGTCGGGCAAGGTGCGGTCATGACGGTTCAGGGAATTGGCGCCGCCCTCAGTCCGGCGATCGGCGGGTGGCTGGCGCAGGAAATGGGATATCCCGCGGCGTTCGTGATCCTCGGATGCTTTGCGGCCGGCTCGATCGTGATCTGGCTTTCCTTCGCCGCCCTGCTCAAGCCGGTCTGCGCCGGCCAACTGATCGGCGACGGCGCCGCCGCCCCTGCCCCGGCGTCCTGACCCGTGAACGACACCACGCTGATCCTGGCTGTCGCCGGCTTCTCGACACTTGGGGTGATCCTGCGCCCGCTGCGGATACCGGAATATGTCTGGGCCGTGATCGGCGCGGCCGTTCTGGTCGCATTCGGCTTGCTTCCCTGGCGCGATGCCGTCGCCGCGGCGGAAAAAGGTACCGACGTTTACCTGTTCCTGATCGGCATGATGCTGCTGGCCGAGGTGGCGCGTCTGGAAGGGCTGTTCGACTGGCTGGCCGCACTTGCGGTCCGCCATGCGAAAGGCTCGGCAAGGCGGCTGTTCCTGATTATTTATGCCGTCGGAACCCTTGTCACGGTGTTGCTGTCGAACGACGCGACCGCCGTCGTGCTGACGCCAGCCGTATATGCCGCAGCGACCGCCGCCCGCATCGAGCCGCTGCCGTATCTTTTCATATGCGCCTTCATCGCCAATGCCGCGAGTTTTGTGCTGCCGATTTCCAATCCGGCGAACCTCGTCATCTTCGGCGCGCATATGCCGCCGCTTGCACAATGGCTCTGCCAGTTCACGCTGCCGTCGGTGGCCTCGATCCTGGTCACCTACCTCCTGCTGCGTTTCACCCAGCGCAGCGCGCTGGATCAGGGAGTTTCAACGGACTACGCCGCCGTTCCGCTCTCGCTCGGCAGCAAATGCATCGCCGCCGGTATTGCGCTTACAGCCGCAGCGCTGCTCGGCGCTTCGTTGCTCGGGTGGCAACTTGGCCTGCCGACGTTCATCGCAGGGGCCACCGTGACCGCCATTGTGCTCGTCATCAACCGGCAGTCGCCGATGCCGGTGCTGCGGGATATCTCGTGGGGAGTGTTGCCGCTGGTGGCCGGATTATTCGTGCTGGTCGCGGGCGTCCAGCAGACCGGCATCCTCAATCCGGTCGCGCATGCGCTTCATGACGCCGCGGCATCCTCGGCCGCCGGGACTTCCTTCGGTGCGGGTGTCATCGTCGCTTTCGTATCAAATCTCATGAACAACCTTCCGACCGGCCTGGTTGCCGCGACAGTCAGCCAGAGCGCCGACGTTCCCCTTCGCGTCACAAGCGGCATATTGATCGGCGTCGACCTCGGCCCAAACCTTTCCGTAACGGGCTCGCTTGCGACGATCCTGTGGCTGATTGCGCTTCGACGGGAGGGCGAGATCGTCACGGCGTGGCAATTCCTGAAGCTCGGCGTCGTCATCATGCCGCCGGCACTCCTGGCAGCGCTGTCGGTATTGGCGGTTTGGCCTTGAAATCAGGCCGCGAAACCCTCTGGTTTGGAGCGGCAACGCCTGTCCGAGGTTCCCCGGCGACCCTGAAAAGGTGTGGATCAAGCCGGTTGGACGCAAATAGCGGCCCCTACCTTGCGCCGTCCATGGCATTCAGGACGGCGCTAGCCTGCTCGTGATTGCCGCGAATGACCTGACGAACCACGGATACCACTCCATGCGGATTACCCTTGTCGGCTCCCGTCATTTCGGTGTGACGACCTTTGAGATGCTGCAAAAGCACGGTGTCCAGATCGTCAGGGTCGTGGTGGCCGATGGCGATGACCGGCTGGCGGCGGCGGCGCGGGCCGCCGGCGTCGAAGTGACGGTGCAGGCCAACCCCAAGCTGGTCGCTGCCCAGGAAATCGCCGACGGCACCGACCTGATCGTGACGGCGCACAGCCACGCCCGCATCAGCAGGGAGGCTCTCGCCGCCGCGAAGCTCGGGGGGATCGGCTATCATCCCTCGCTGCTGCCACGGCACCGCGGGATCGCGGCAATCGAATGGACCATCAAGGAGGGCGATCCGATCGCGGGCGGCACCGTCTATCATCTGGCCGACCGCATGGACACCGGCGCAATCGCCGCGCAGGAGTGGGTGTTCGTCAAAAAGGGCGAAACCGCCCGCGAGTTGTGGGAACGCGCGCTGGCGCCGCTCGGTCAAAAACTTCTCGGCGAAGTCATCGATTACGCCAAGGCTCACAACAGTCTGCCGGCCAGTCCGCAAGACGAGCAATTTGCGACCAGAGCTCCCAGCCTGTCGGATTGACGCTTCTTACGCCTGGCGGCGGCGCACTTTGTGCCGGGAATCGGTTGTGCCTGGTTTTGCACCAAATAACTGTTCCCGGACTGGAACAAAATTTAACCTTATCTGTTTGATTCTATAGGGAACTTTTCTCGTTGCCGCAACGCAGCAAATTTTGAACACAATGTCCCTGAATAAAACCCGCTCATCACACAAATTCGGGGATCTGATCCGTGCGACATAACCGCATTCGTACTATATTTTGCAGTTCCATTCTTGCTGCCGCTAGCACCCTCGCCGCCGCTCCCGCGCTCGCCCAGACGCCCTATGACGGGCTTTGGAACGTCACCGTTGTGACAAAAAGCGGCAGCTGCGAACCGTCGACGCGCTCGACGCTCACGGTCACGGACGGTAAAGTTTCCGCGGCCGGCGCTGATATTTCCGGAAGCATCGGGCGCGAGGGTCTTGTGCGAGTCTCGATCCATGGTGCATATGCGAACGGCCAACTCAGTGGCAACAGCGGATCGGGGAAGTGGAATGGCGCATCGGCGGGCGTACCGTGCAGCGGACGTTGGGAAGCATCGCGGCAATAACGAAGGCCGGACTGTGGAAGCACTGGCGCGAAGGCTGATTTTCGCAACCGTCGCGTTGTTCGCGGTCTTATTGTCCGGCTCCGCCAGTTACGCCCAATCGGGACCGTTCGCCGGCATGGCCGGCAACTGGTCCGGCGGCGGTACCGTCACACTCGACGATGGCTCAAGCGAGCGCATTCGCTGCCGCGCCGCCTATGCCGTCAACGCCAGCGGAACCGGCCTCAACCAGACCCTCACTTGCGCCAGCGACTCCTACAAATTCAACCTCGCCAGCAACGTGGTCTCCGAAGGCGGGTCGCTGTCGGGGACATGGAGCGAAAGCAATCGCGGCGTTTCCGGAACCCTTCAGGGACGCGGCAGCAACGGCAATTTTCAGGTGATTGCAAGCGCGGCCGGACTTACCGCGAATATTTCATTGACCACCCGTGGCAACAGGCAGTCCGTGGTGATCAAGACCGAGACCGCCTTCAGGATCGCCGCTATTTCGCTGTCGCGCTATTAGGCCGTCTCGTCGCGATCGACACCCGCGGCCTGTGCTCGCCAACGTGCCCTAACTCTTTTTTGGCTCGGCCATGTGGGCGGCGGTTTCGTTGATGGTCCTGGCGATCAACAACGCCTGCTCCTTTTTGAGAGCAAAATCCTGCACGCCTTTATGCGTGGTCAGCGACAGCACCAGGATATCGGGTTGTTTCTCCGGCCAGCCGGTGGCGAAAGCCGTCACATAATCGGCCGATGCGGATCGTTGTTGGGCCATTAGAAAAGTTCCTATGCCTTGGCTACGAATGCGGTGACTTCGATCTCTACCTTGGCGCGGGTGTCAACCAGACCGGAGATGTATAGCAAGGTCGAGGGTGGAAAGTTTCTTCCGAGCGTCTCGCGCCAGGCGGCACCGATACCGGCGCCCGCAGCCTCATACTCGCTGCGGCTGGTCAGGTACCAGGTGAGCCGAACGATGTGCTCCGGCCCGGCGCCGGCTTCCTTGAGCAGCTTGACGATCCTGTGCAAGGCCGTCCCGACCTGCGCCGCCATGTCAGGATGATAGTCGCCCTTCTCGTCGCCGCCGGTCTGGCCTGCGAGCACGATCCATCGGCCGGGACCATCGACCGCGACGCCATGGGAAAAGCCGCGTGGCTTCGACCATTCGGCGGGTTGCAAGGTAAGCATGAGCCAGGTTCTCCAGGAAAACGTTCGGTTGAATCCGGACCGCGCCAGACCGGCTAGTCCTTAGCATCGAAATTGGGACGGTGCATCACTGCGTCGGCATATTTGCGCGTTGCAAATCGTCAAGGGCATGGCACAAGCCGCCGATGGACCGAACCGCTTCCAAATCCAGGGCCGCGCTATGGATGGCGGGCTGGCTTGCGCTGATGCTGATCGTGGCGGTTGCCGGCCGCGAGACCACGCGCGAACTGAACGTGTTTCAGATCATGGAGGCGCGCTCGGTCATCGGCTTCTTGTTGCTCTACCCGCTGGTCCGCCTCAACGGCGGATTTGCGGCGATGAAAACCTTGCGGCCGCTGCAGCATATCGGCCGCAACCTCGTTCAATATGCCGCCCAGCTCGGCTGGTTCTTCGCGCTGACGCTGATTCCGCTGGGCCAGCTGGTGTCGATCGAGTTCACCATGCCGATCTGGACCGCTATCCTCGCCGCGACGTTTCTCGGCGAGCGCATGACGGTCTGGAAGATTTCGGCCATCGTGCTCGGCATCGTCGGCGTCGTCGTCATCGTTCGCCCGGTCACCGGCGAGATCAATCCGGGGCAATTGATTGCGCTCGCCGCCGCGGTGGGTTTTGGCGCCTCTATCGTCATGATGAAATTCCTGACCCGCACCGAAAATGCGCTGGCGATCATCTTCTGGATGCTGGTGATCCACTCCGCGGTCGGATTTTTCCCCGCGCTCTATGTCTGGCGATGGCCCTCGCCCCACGTCTGGGGCTGGCTCGTTACGATCGCATTCTGCGGGATGTTTTCCCAGTACTGCATGGCGCGCGCGCTGCTGCATGCCGATGCTACCGTGGTGCAGCCAATGGACTTCCTGCGGGTCCCGCTGACGGCCGTGGCCGGCTGGCTGATTTATTCGGAACGGCTCGACGTCTTCACCGTGATCGGCGCGGCGCTGATTCTTGCCGGCAATCTTTTGAACCTGAAACCCGCCGGCCCGGTTCCCGCACCTGCTGGAGCCTGACTC
Organism: uncultured Alphaproteobacteria bacterium; assembly: GCA_963774685.1. Taxonomy (GTDB): domain Bacteria; phylum Pseudomonadota; class Alphaproteobacteria; order Rhizobiales; family Xanthobacteraceae; genus Bradyrhizobium. Next base: position 1,407,041 of record CAVZFU010000002.1, read on the forward strand.
TATTTTCCCGCCGCCTTTCGCAGCGCCTCGTTGATCCGGTCCTGCCAGCCCGAGCCGCCCTGCTGGAAGTATTCCAGAACGTCCTGATCGATCCGCAGCGAAACCAACTCCTTCACGCCCGGAAGCGCCGTTTTTTTAGGCGGAGCTTCCGGCACCTTGGCCGTGGTGCGCTTGAACGCCGCTTCCGCTTCGGTGCGTGCATCGTTGAGTGTTCTGGGCCGTCTCGGTTGGTCTGCCATGGCTAGATCCTCTCAAGCAATGCGGCGGCATGATTGCGTTGCGCCCGTACTGACGACACCTCCATGACAAACTCCTGTGAAAACTGTGGAGACAATGTGCGTGAAATGAGAAGCACTTCTCCCATTAGAGGCAGCTTCCGCCCGCGTGCAAGCCGGAATCCGGCGAGCCGGCAATTCGCTGCATCGCAAAAACTTGAAGCAGCCAAATAACGTAAAACCAACGCATTTGTGTTGCGACATCGTCAAACAAACCGGTGTATGTTTCGCCTCAGGTTCAGATCGCAAGGAGGTCACGATGCCAGCACTCGCTGAAGTCCTGTCGACCAACGCGTCTTACCGCGAACCCCGCGGACGTGATCTTCCGACCTGCGCGGTTTGTGCCGATTCAATGGTGGCGGCGGAAACTTCCGCTTATTTCTCCGACAACGTCATCAGCTATCTCTGGACCTGCGATACCTGCGGTTATGGTTTCGTCACCAAGCACGCCGCCAGGCGTTCGGCTCGCAATTAAACTTTGAATCAACTTAGCGCGGCGCGATATCGCCCTGCGCCCACTGCGCGCGCGTTCGTTCGCGAAAACTTTCGAATGTCCCCTGCTCGATCGCATTCCTGATGTCGTGCATCAGGCGCTGGTAATAGGCGACATTGATTTCGGACAACAGCATCGCGCCCAGCGTCTCGCCTGATCTTACGAGGTGATGCAGGTAGGCGCGCGAGATGCCGCGCGCCGACGGCCACGGGCTTTCTTCGTCGAGCGGCCGCGCATCGTCGGCATGACGGGCATTGCGCAGGTTGATCTGGCCGAACCGGGTGAACGCCATCCCGTGACGACCGTTGCGGGTCGGCATCACGCAATCGAACATGTCGATGCCGCGTGCGACCGCCTCCAGCATGTCTTCGGGCGTGCCGACGCCCATCAGATACCTCGGGCGATCCTGCGGCAGGATCGGCACCACCTCCTCGATCATCGCCAGCATCACCGGTTGGGGTTCGCCGACCGCGAGGCCTCCGATCGCATAGCCGTGAAATCCGATCTCGGTCAGGCCCCGTGCGCTGGCGCGGCGCAGTTCGGGCAGGTCTCCACCCTGGGCGATGCCGAACAGCAGGTGTCCCGCAGGCGCGGTCTCGAATGAACGCTTGCTGCGCTCGGCCCAGCGCAGCGAAAGCTGCATCGCCCGCTCGATATCGGCGCGTATCGCCGGCAACCGCACGCATTCATCCAGTTGCATGGCAATATCGGAGCCCAGCAGCAACTGCACCTCGATCGCGCGTTCCGGCGAAAGCTCGACGCTGGTGCCATCGATATGCGAGCGGAAGGTGACCGCACGCTCGCCGACCTTGCGCAACTGCGCCAGCGACATCACCTGGAAGCCGCCGGAGTCCGTCAGCATCGGCCCGTTCCAGCCGGTGAAGGTTTGCAGGCCTCCCAGCGCCGCGATGCGCTCGGCGCCGGGCCGCAGCATCAGATGATAGGTGTTGCCGAGCACGATATCGGTGCCGGCGTCGCGCACCTCGCGCCAATGCATGCCTTTCATCGCACCGGCGGTGCCGACCGGCATGAAGGCCGGCGTTCGCACCTGTCCGTGCGGGGTGGTCAACAGGCCGCTGCGCGCCTGGCCGTCCCGGCCCTTGAGCTGGAAATATTGGGCTGAAGTCATCGAATGGACTTATCACGAAACAGCAGGCAGGCATCGCCATAGGAATAGAACCGGTAACCGGCATCGATCGCGTGAGCATAGGCCCGCTTCATGGTCTCAAGACCGCTGAACGCCGATACCAGCATGAACAGCGTCGAGCGCGGCAGGTGGAAATTGGTCAGCAGGATATCGACCGCGCGAAAGCGATAGCCCGGCGTGATGAAGATCGCGGTTTCGCCTGCGCACGGCTGGATCGCGCCGTCTTCCGCCGCGGCACTTTCAAGCAGCCGCAGCGAGGTGGTGCCGACGGCCACGATGCGCCCGCCTTCGGCGCGCGCCGCGTTCAGCGCCCGCGCGGTCTCGCCGGAGATCGTGCCCCACTCCGAATGCATCTTGTGCCCGGCGGTGTCATCCGCCTTGACCGGCAGGAAGGTCCCAGCCCCGACATGCAGGGTTATCCGGTGGATCCCGATCCCGCGCTCGCGCAACTTTGCTTCCAGCGCCGGCGTAAAATGCAGGCCGGCGGTCGGCGCTGCAACCGCGCCCTCGTTGACTGCAAACATGGTCTGGTAGTCGGCGGCATCCTGTTCGTCGGGCGAGCGCTTCGAGGCGATGTAGGGCGGCAGCGGCGGCGCGCCGAGATCGGCGATGGCGGAATCGAGCGACGGCCCATGAAACGAAAATGAGAACGTGATCTCGCCGTCGTCGCCCTTGTGCTCGACCTCGGCGTCGAGATGACCGAGCAGGCACACCTTGCCTTCATTGCCGAAGCGAACCACGTCGCCGGGCACCAGTTTTTTGGCCGGCTTGACCAGCGCCTGCCAGCGCGAGCCGTCCAGGCGCTTGATCAGCGTCGCCTCGATCTTCGGCTCGGCCTCGCGGCCAATCCGGCGTCCTCTCAACTGGGCCGATATCACCTTGGTGTCGTTGACGACCAGCTGATCGCCGGCCTCGAGCCATTGCGGCAGTTCGGCAATGGTGCGGTCGCGCAAAACGGCGTCGGGCTCGACCACCAGCATCCGCGCGGAATCGCGCGGGCTCGCCGGCCGCAGCGCGATGTTTTCCGCAGGCAGTTCGAAATCGAAGAGGTCGGTGCGCATGGGTTCAGGACTCTTGATCCGAGCCGCGGTCTTTTCACCTCTCCCCGTTGGGGAGAGGTCGGAGACTGAGCGCTGCGAAGGCTCCGGGTGAGGGCGTTCGGATCAAGTGAGAGCGCGAAGGCCCCTCACCCGCCCGCTTCGCGAGCGACCTCTCCCCAACGGGGAGAGGTGAAGAAAAGATTCAAGCCGCGTCCAGCGCCATGTGCGCCTTGACGATCTTGTCGGGATTCTTCACCGGCTCGCCGCGCTTGATCTTGTCGACGTTTTCCATGCCCGAGGTCACCTTGCCCCAGACCGTGTACTGGTTGTTGAGGAACGAGGCGTCGTCGAAGCAGATGAAGAACTGGCTGTCGCCGGAATCAGGGCTCGCGGCGCGCGCCATCGAGGTGGTGCCGCGCACATGCGGTTCCTTGTTGAACTCGGCCTTGAGCTTCTTGCCGGAGCCGCCGGTGCCGGTGCCCTGCGGACAGCCGGTCTGCGCCATAAAGCCTTCGATCACGCGGTGGAACACGATGCCGTCGTAAAAGCCCTCGCGCACCAGTTCCTTGATCCGCGCGACGTGACCCGGCGCCAGATCGGGACGCATCTCGATGGTGACCGGCCCCTGGGTGGTTTCGAGGATCAAAGTGTTTTCGGTGTCAGCCATGCTCTTTTCTCTATGGGTTTGGGTGAAGGTCTTCGATTGTGAAACTGGATCGCGAAGAGCCGGCCGGCAACGGCGCCGGCCATCCCCTCGGTAAATGGCAACGGTGTGCAACGTTGCAATGCCTCCATCACCGCGATGCGGTACGTCAGCCGATCGTTGTCGGTAGCCTGTTCGGATTCGTAGGTGATCCTCGGGCGGCCGATGATGTCTCCGTTGCGGTTAAAGCTCACGATCACGGTAATGTCGATACCGGGAGTGGCGCTGGCCGCCGGCGGCGGTCTCCAGCAGGTTTGCAGCCTTGCCAATACTTGCCTGATGTTGTCGAGCCGCTCCGGCTCGGCCCGAACAGAAGCGATCCAAACCAGCGAGAGCAGTGTTGCGGCAGACCGGATCAGCGGCTTGCAACGCAGCACCGCCGCGGCTCACTTGATGTCGGATGCGACTTGCACCTTCAGCATCTTGTCGGGATCGGCGACCGGTTCGCCGCGCTTGAGCTTGTCGACCGCATCCATCCCCGACACCACCTCGCCTATCACGGTGTATTGGCCGTTCAATGACGGGCCATCGTTGAACATGATGAAGAACTGCGAATTCGCCGAGTTGGGATCGCTGGTACGCGCCATGCCGACGATACCGCGCTTGAACGGCACATTGGAGAATTCAGCGGGAAGATTTGGATATTTCGAGCCGCCGGTGCCGTTGAAATTCTTGCCGTCGCCGGTCTGCGCCATGAACCCTTCAATGACGCGATGGAACGGCACGTTGTTGTAGTAACCGTCCCGCGCCAGTTGCTTGATCCGTTCGGCGTGCTTCGGCGCCAGATCGGTTCGCAGCTTTATGACGACGCGGCCCTTGGTGGTGTCGATAACGATGGTATTCTGTTTGTCGAGATTGAGCGGAAGCGGCTGTGCGATGGCGGGGGCCGCGCACATCAGCGCGGCGATAACGGCGAGAATTCGGATCATGGGAACTCCGGTTTGCGAAAGACGCGCCAAGCGTCCGATCAGCGGGCGAATTTGGTTTTGAGGCTGGCCGCGACCGAGGACGGCACGAATGCCGAGACGTCGCCGCCCATGCCTGCGATTTGGCGCACCAGTGTGGCGGTGATCGGGCGGACCGAAGCGGAGGCCGGAACGAACACGGTGTGCACGCCGGGCGCCATGGTTTCGTTCATGCCGGCGATCTGCATCTCGAAATCGAGGTCGGTGCCGTCGCGCAGGCCGCGAATCATGAGGGTTGCGCCGTGTTTCCGGGCGGCGGCGACGGTGAGATTGTCATAGGTCGTGCATTCGAAGGCGCACCCCGCCTTTGCGGCCACCGGAGCGAATACCGCTTGCGCCATCTTCAGCCGCTCCTCGGTCGAAAACAGCGGCTTTTTGGCAGGATGGACACCGATGGCGACAATCAGCCGGTCGCACAGGGCGACGGCGTGCCGGACCACATCCAGATGGCCATTGGTGACGGGGTCGAATGACCCTGGATACAGCGCGATACGGGGCATGGACCCCTCTACCGCGCCCCGGGCGGTCCGGCAAGCCGGGATGGTTCCAGCCCCGGGGTGTCAGGAGCCGGATTTTATATTTCGCAAGGTCCTGAACTACTTCAGGGGTCGCGGCGTCTCCTATGCAAGCCGGCATTGTTTCGTCCCGCAATTGGCGACGAAACAAAACTCCGGCGGGATGAAACCATTTTCGGGCTTGGCGAAGACTTCCTGAAACGGGCGCTGGGTACTAGTCCGCCAACCAAACGACCGGCCGCAAAGGCCGAGTGACAGGGGACCGTCATGATCAAGGCTCTTTCAGCAATCGCCATCGCTGCGTTTGTCGCCGCCGCCCTCACCATCCTTCCCGGCTTTGCCCCGCAGGTCGAAGCCAGCGTGCCGCAGGCCCTCGCTAAGGGTGACCGCCTCGACATCCATCCGGTTGGGCGCGCCTGTTCAAAGCAGGCCTGGCCCAATTTCGAAGCCTCCTGCCTGCGTGTCGCCGGCGCCAAGACCAGGATCCACGAGGCACGTCTGGTGACCGCAGACCGCACCCCATAAGGCGGTCGGCTTCACAAGCAAAACCAGTCGCGATCCATGTTGATATGACCGCCGGCCGAGATACCTTCTCGGCCGCGCGCATTTATGACGCGTTCCGGACACCTGTCCGTTAATGGACGCAGTTTCCTTTTAACTTGTCTCGGACATGGCGGGCCTGGGTTGACCGCCTCGCGGCGCAACCCTCATCGATTTTTCTGAATTTGTCGGGTTATCGCGCCTCGTTCATGCTTCACTTGTTGCACCGGGAGCCACCTGGAGCTTCCCTGCCGCCATCATGCTGCATTTCAAAAATGGAGACATTCATGAAACGCCGTGACCTTCTGAAGCAAGGCGCAATTGCCGTTTCCGCCAGTCTCCTGACGGGCGTTCAGTCCAACGGCTTTCGTTTTGTCGGCTCGGCGCTCGCCGCTGGCGACGGCGACGGACAGAAAGCAACCCTCGAGCAGAAATTCGCTGATTTTGCAATTTCCACCAGATATGAAGCGCTCCCGCCGGATGTGGTTGCCTCGACCAAGCGCGTCCTTCTCGACACACTCGGCTGCGCCTTTGGCTCGGTAGGATCCGATCCGGCCAACATCGCCGAGACAACCATTCGAAAGACGTTCGGGGACGGCAATACAGCAACAGTGATCGGTTATCCCCGCTCCGCCACCGTCGAAGGCGCGCTGTTCGTCAATGGCGTCCTCGTCCGCTCCCTCGACCTGAACGACACCTATATCGGCAGCGAGCCGCTTCATCCAAGCGAAGTGCTGCCGACGGCGCTTGCGCTTTGCGAAGAGAACGGACGGAGCGGGCGCGAACTGATCGAGGCGATCGTCGCCGGCTATGAGGCCAGCATGCGGGTCAACGACGCGATCTCTTTCGTGGAACGTGGTTTCCATCCCTTGTGTGCCGCCTCCTACGGTATTCCCCTGATTGCGGGCAAGGTCTGGAGGCTTTCCAGGGAGCAAATCGCAAATGCGGTCGGAATATCCGGGGCGCGTGGTTTCACCAGCTTTGTCGTCAATAGTGGCGCGATCAGCATGATGAAAGCCATGGGACTTGCCGCGACAGCGGCTGACGGCGTTTTCGCAACACGGCTCGCCGCCCAGGGCTTCACCGGTCCTTCCGGCACGCTGGAATGGCTGGCGTCGAAAATGAACCCCGTCAAAGAGGGTTTTGCCGTCGACCTGGAACACGCGCGATACCGGCTTCCCCGGGTGGCAATCAAGCGCTTCCCCATTCAAATCGAGTTGCAGGCCGTGGCCGAGGCCGGCGTGTTGCTCTCGCCGAAGATTGCGGGTCGGGCACAGGACGTACGGGCGATCACGGTCGAAACCTATCCCGGGACAATCGGCCGCGTTGCGGACCCCGCGAAGTTCCGGCCGCAGACAAGGGGTACCGCCGATCACAGCCTTCCCGTTTGCCTGGCAATGGCTCTTCTCGACGGCGACGTGACGGTAGCGCAGTTCGAAAAAGACCGCTGGCGCGCCCAGGACGTCATGGCATTGGTCGACAAGACTTCCGTGAAACCCGGAGAGTCACTCATTGCCAAGCTTCCCAAGGGGCATGGCGCGACCATCGAGATCTCCTTCGCGGACGGTCAGTCGTTGCGCGAAACCGTGGAAGTTCCGGAAGGCGATGCCGAACGTCCGCTTTCGCGAGCGTCACTGGAACGCAAATTCATGAACTTCTCTATTCCTGTCGTGGGCAAGGCCGGCGCAGAACAGGTCGTTTCGCTCGTCGATGGTCTTGAAGACCTGAAGGATGTCCGAGAATTGACCCGCATCTTGAAGGGAAGCGGGAAACAAAATCCAGCGTGAAGCTGAACAACCGGCCAATGCGCGACATATGCCCGACGGCACCGTAACCGACCCTGGAGGGTTTCACCCGGCGTCCGCGGGCATGCGCTTCAAAATTGGGCAGCCCGGCAACTCCCTGCAGTACCGCGGCATCCGGCCAGCGGCGAGTTCGGTCCGGATCTCCTGATATTCGTCCGAATTAAAGACGTCGCGCAAGAAATCATCGAGCTTCCGGTTGCCCTGCTGATTCCAATTAGCCAGCGGCTTCGCGCCGAAGGCACAAGGCATGATCCCGCGATTCAGCACGTAAAGTGTTTTCCATGGTTCGGCGCACAACGGCTCGCCTTTGACATGGATTTGCGGGCGCTCGAATTCTTCCCATTCCATGTAGACGTTAACATTGCGAGAATCGGCAAGTTGACGAATGACAGGAGTGAGTGCGTGAAGCTCCGGCATCGACAAGGTTTCCGCTTCGTAGTCGAAAACAAAGCCGTTATTCTTGAATGCGGGAGGAGGATCATCGGCAACTATCAGACTGCGGAATTTCACCTCGTCGACGCCAATTTCCTTCATGAGATCGAGATAGGCCGCCAGTTCATGCATATTGGATCGCATCGCAAGCATCGAGACGTAAACTTTCGGCAAATTGCCATGCGATCGTTTTTCCTGGCAAAGCGCGCGGAGGTTCCGGATGATCGGTTCGTACCTATCGTTACGATACCGTTGGAAGCCGGCCTTGGAAGCGGAATCCAGCGATACATAGACGCTGACATTCTTTCCAAGCAGTTCGCGTCTACGCTTCTCTACAAGCAGCTGGCCGTTGGTCGTAAACGAGAACGGCTTTCCATCCTGGTGAAACCGTAACAGGATATCACCGAACTGCCTGTTCATCGTCGGCTCGCCGGTGCTGCAGTCATTCACCGCGGTTGCGCTCCGATAGAAATCTCCAAGATCATCCAGGGTTTCCAGTTGGAAACGAGGCGATCCCTTCTCTTCCCACTTGATCTGATCCCAATCGCAATAGGTGCAAGCCTGGCTGGTCTCAGGAATATTGCACCGGGTTTCAGTACTGACGCGAAGATTCGGCGGGTGCGAAACCAGAACGGCCTCTCCGTTGCGGAATTCCCGATCATTCAGGATATCGTTCGCAACCTCTGCCCTCCTTAGGGAATAACGCGCCTCGTTATTGAAGAAAGCTGCTGCCTGAAGCATCACGCCAAGTTCACGCGTATCCCCCTCGACGGATGGCACCGGGTCGACGGAAATATCGATCCAGCCGGCGGTCGCGGGAAGCCGCAGCGAGACTTCCTGCCAGCCGCGTCTCAGCTCTATTCGATCAGCCAATTCCCCGTCGCGCGCGAGGGTCATCGATGCCGGCGGGAGCAAGATACGCAAATTTCAAACTCAAGAACCTGGCCGCCGGCGCGTGCAAACGAAAATGCCCCAAAGCACCACACAAATGGTCCGTCTGAATTGCGTTCAAGCCCATGGTGATCGGCAAGAAGACCGAGTTCTATAAGGGCGTCCGCATGGAGATCGGCTTCTGAAAACACTTTATTCAATCCACGACTGTCGTTCGATCCATACAGGCTGACTTCCGTTTTTTCCCGTCATTTGACTAGTCCACCACGTCACTTATCGCACTTTTTGGAGGGGCGTACACCTCCAGCTTGAAGCAACATCGAAAGAAAAATACACTGGGTCATGGATTCCCGGATCGGACCGCATCGATGCGACCGGATCATGGAGCGAGAGCGAAAAGGCATGGTTGCGACAGCGTTACGCCGCCGTGAACATGGGCGACTCCGCGGAGGAAACGCTGGTGAGCGATCCGGTGGATTTCGATCTGCCCAGGCTTTATCCGGCGGCTGTTCCGGCGAAATGATTTTGAGAAGCAAAGGCGAGCGACGCTGGAAAAACGGGAACCAATTTTCTGGAACCTTGCCCTCCTCACCTTGCAATCACGCAGCAGTGTAAGAACCCCGGAACAAACGGCGGGGTCGGGATTTTATGTCGCGGAAAGCCCGCCAGTTAAGGGCTGATCCGGCTGCGCCGTTGGCATGGTGGGCACGAATACGCCGCGAAAGTCGGTGCTCGCGCAAACCTTACGACGCAACAACACCAGTCCAACCCTGTAGCGATGGAGTGTTCCGATGAGATGTTTGCCGCTTGTTATTGGCGCTGTCGCCGCCGCGTTCGCCGGGGGCGCCTCGGCGCAATCGATCAACCTCACTGGCACATACAGGTGCATCCAGGATTGCCGCGACGGCTATCTGGGCGCTCCGGTCTTCGTCACCCAGAACGGAGACCATCTTAATCTTGTAACCGAGACCGGCGATTCCTACCGCGCCGTGCCCGATATGACGGCACCGAACAGCCGGATCTGGATCGACGCGCGTAACGAGAGCGCGGTTTATTCGCCGGACGGAATGCGGATTCAGTTCGATGACGGCCGGGTCTGGCAGCGAGACCTCGGGCCTCCGCCGCCGCCCGTTGTCTGGCGGAGGGCGCCGGTCGCCTGGAGATAGTTTTAAGCCCGATCACGTGATACATCGTCCCGGCGCGATCCAAGGAAACGCCGGGACGACCCCTGGGGCAATCTTTTTGTCCGCCGCCGTCGCCGAATGGAAAATGCCGAGCTCGCTGGACAAAACCTAGCGGGTGATAGCCGCGCAACACGTTTGTCAGAAGAACGCGTTTGTCAGAAGAAGGTGTAACGCAGGCCGAAAACGTTGGCGTTGTAGCCTTCCCTGAAATGTCCCAGCGTGCCGTTGGCGCCGGAGCGATGCTGCAGCCGATAGACAAACTGCCACTCAGGATGACTATCGAGGGAAAGTGCCAGCTCAGGCCCGCCGTAGAAAAGGAAACGCGCGCTTCCGTCGTAAGCTATTTCGCGGCCGCGCTCGCGTCCAATGGAGTTCGTCGTATAGCTGAAACCGGTCGTTGCAGCGACGGAAATTCGAACGCCGTAAAAAGAGAAGCCTTCGTACCGCCAGCGAAGCCCGGTCCATATCTCAGCGGACTGCAGCAGGCTGCTTGACTTTATGTTCGTGTCACCGGTCTGGGCATAATACCCGAAGCGATCGGCAATGCCGAGTTCGCCGCCCACGTAAAAGCCATAACCGAGACGGAACCAGTCGCGGTAAGCCGCGACGCCGGCAATGTTGTTGTCGTAGCGTGGTTTTTCATCGGCATTGTAATTGAACAACGCGGTTTGGCCGATCCCCGTCGTTGAGAGCATGCCGCCAAAAACGAAAATGGAATACGGTGCCGTCCACATATCGAATTCCTTCGGCGCGACCGGAACCGGAACCGGTGCCGGCGGCGCCTGCTCCGTCGTCGACGGAGCAGGAATATCGGCGCCAAAACTTTTTGACGCCGGTAAACAGGCCAAGGATATCAATACCGCAAATGCGCAAGAACGCATCATGGACGTCAAGACTCTCAAAAACCGAACTTGGGGTATTAGAGTTGGATCGGCAATCTTGCAACAGTTCGCGGGGAACAAATTGGGTAAGAAAACCTAATATTTAGCTTGGGTTGCAGAAGCGCAACGGTGGCAGCCCAACCCTTGAGCAGGCCGCTTATCGATTCTGCTTCTCCGGCCTATCACCGGGTGCTGAATGTCGCCTTTTGGCACAAGGCAAGAAGCGGCATTTATTTGCCCAGTTCAGCCGCCAGAAAGTCGTGCATTTCCGAAATCGAGCGCGCCGCAGCATCCGGATCGTATTTGAGCCAATGTCCAAACAATCGCCTGCCGTCGCGCAGGCTCGGGGCGTCGAATGAATGGTAAGCCCCCGGATATACGGTTAGCGTGACGGGTGCTCCCTTGCCCGCGCGCAACGCCATCCATTGTTCGCAGTCTTTGGCCGGCGTCCAGTCGTCGAGCTCGCCGATCAGGATAATGGTTGGGATAGCCAACTGCCGGGTGGCAACGGCGCACTGAGGGTAATATGCGACGGCGGCCTTGAACTTTAGGTCGTCTGGGACATCGAAAAGTTTGACATCGGTCGTCGAAGCCAAACGCAGCGCAACGATGCCGCCCTGTGATGATCCCACAACGACTATCCTTTTCGGATCGACGAAGGCCAGATTCGAAACATAGAGCAGCGCTCCCAACGCATCGGCTTGCCGGGGCGGCATGTATCGATCGCAAGCTTGCTTGATGCCACGGGTGGTAAAGCTATCCACTGCCAGGGAGACATAGCCCCAGTTCGTCATCAGGTCCGCGATGCGATGGCGGGTATTTTCCGACAGCCCGTTGCAGCCGTGGAGATAGACAACAGCAGGAAAAGGACCGGCTCCGTCGGGTTTAGACAGGTAGCCTTCAACGGTCGCCGACAGCTTCGCCACCGTCTCGCCGCGCTCGATAGCCCGACGCTGCTGGATTTGCCCCATCATGTAAGGGGCGCTATCGAACTTAACCAAGTCTTCCGCTGAAGCGGTGGTCTTGTAAAATGTTGCGAGAAGGAGACAAGCGATAGTCCTGGCGCGCACTTTTCGTTCTCCCGATCGGTGGCCATTTTCATCTGGAGACGATACTTGCATTTCTCCGCCGCGACGACCCCTTCGACGAACCGCTCAGCCTCAAGAACCAGAAGCCAACTCCTCGCGGGCTTCGTTATTTTCTCCCATGATTTCTGCGTTTGGCACTTTTCGGAAGTGCGAAAATGCCCGGCCTAAGCCCGCAATGCGCGTCAACGCGGCGGTCCGCCGGGCCACACTGAATTTCCGGGATCGCACTCCTAATCCTGTAGTAATTTGCGGCGCGAGGCCGCAGACTGGCACCCGGTTGTGCCGTTGCCGGCCATGCCGGCGGCGGATGCGATCGCCTTGCGCGATAAGCATTGTGTAAAAATGCGAATTCCTTGGGGGGCCAGCCAGTGACCGCTACGCCAGTCGCGACTTCCACGCATGCCAGCGTCCTGCCCTTGACCGCGACGATCGGGGCACTGGGCGTCGTCTATGGCGACATCGGCACCAGCCCCCTTTATGCGCTCAAGGAAGCGGCCAAGGCCGCCGCCCATGGCGGGCCGCTGGTGCCTGCGGCAATCCTCGGGGTGGTGTCGCTGATCCTCTGGGCGCTGATCCTGATCATTTCGCTCAAATATGCGCTATTGATCCTGCGCGCCGACAATCGCGGCGAAGGCGGGATCGTCGCATTGCTGGCGCTGCTTTCCGCCCGCAATGCCCGGCCGGGAACCTGGCGTGCGCAGCTTCTGATCGTCGGCCTCGTCGGCGCCGCGCTGCTTTATGGCGATGGCGCCATCACGCCGGCGATCTCGGTACTGAGCGCGATCGAAGGCCTGAAGGTCGATGCGCCGTCGCTGACGCCGGCCGTGGTGCCGCTCACCATCATCATCCTGATCGGGCTTTTCGTGGTTCAGAAAAAAGGTGCCGGCTTCATCGGCGGGATCTTCGGACCGGTGATGCTGGCCTGGTTTGCGGTGATCGGCCTGCTCGGTGTCCACGGCATCGTGCAAGCGCCCGGCGTGCTCGCAGCGCTCAGTCCGCTCTATGCGTTCGAATTCCTGATCCACCAGGACTTCGCGATCAGCTTCGCCATCCTCGGCGCGGCCTTCCTCGCGGTGACCGGCGGCGAAGCGATGTATGCCGACATGGGTCATTTCGGCCGGACGCCGATCCGGCTCGCATGGTTCGTGGTGGCGCTGCCCGCGCTGGTGCTCAATTACTTCGGACAGGCCGCGCTGCTTCTCACCGATGCCAGCGCGCTCGACAATCCCTTCTATCAGCTTGCGCCCGACTGGCTGCATTATCCGCTGGTGGCATTTGCGACGGTCGCCACCGTGATCGCCTCGCAGGCGATCATATCCGGCGTGTTCTCGCTGACCCAGCAATCGATCCAGCTTGGCTTCCTGCCGCGCATGCAGATCAGGCACACCACCTCCAGCGCGATCGGGCAGATCTATGTGCCGCTGGTGAACTGGCTGCTGGCGGCAGCCACCCTCGGCGCCGTGGTCGGCTTCGGCACCTCGGATGCGCTGGCCGGCGCCTACGGCATCGCGGTGTCGCTGCTGATGGCGATCACCACCCTGCTCGCCGCCCTGGTCGCGATCCAGTGGGGTTACCCGCCGATCCTCGTGATCGGCGTCAACGGCTTCTTCTTTGTCATCGACTGCATTTTCTTTGCGGCGAATTCGACCAAGCTGGTCGAGGGCGGCTGGTTTCCGCTGCTGCTCGCCGGCATCGTCGCGTTCCTGATGCTGACCTGGCGAAGCGGCGTCAGGCTGGTCGAGGGCGCCCGCGGCAAGCTGCGGCAGCCGGAAGAGGACCTGATCGAGACCGCCATCACCAAATGCCATGGGCGGCTTGAAGGCACCGCGGTGTTTCTGGCGTCCGCCGCCAACGGCGTGCCGCTGGCGCTCACCCAGTTCGTCAAGCACAATCACGTGCTGCACCAGCGCGTGGTGCTCGTCACCGTGCTGATCGAGGAAGCACCGCGCATCGCCGATGAAGAGCGCGCCGAAGTGATCGACGTGATCCCGGGCATCACCCGCGTCATCCTGCACTACGGCTTCATGCAATATCCGACGATCTACGACGGGCTGCGGCTGGCCTGCGCCCAGGGCAAGCTGCCCGGCATCGACCTTTCCGACATCACCTATTACATCGGCCGCGAGACCATCATTCCCAGCGAAGACATTCCGGGCATGTGGATGTGGCGCGAGACGGTGTTCGCGTTCCTGCAGCGCAACGCCGAACGTTCGGCCGCGTTCTTCGGGGTGCCGGCCCGGCAGGTCGTCGAGTTCGGCACCGAGATCGAGATTTAGCAGGCGAATAGCGAATGGCGAATGGTAGTTAGCGAATAGGAATCTACTACTCGCTACTCGCTACTCGCCATTCGCCTGTTGTCCGCCGTTGCCGTTCTCGGCATCGTCGAGACGCTCGACCGACACCACATGCTCATCCTCGGCGGTGTCGAACACGATGACGCCCTGGGTCGAGCGGCCGGCGATCCGGATGTCCTCGACCGGGCAGCGGATCAACTGGCCCTTGTCGGTCACCAGCATGATCTGGTCGCTATCATCGACCGGGAACGAGGCCACCAGCTTGCCGTTGCGGCCGTTCACCGACATCGCGACGATGCCCTTGCCGCCGCGTCCGGTGGTCCGGTACTCGAACGACGACGAGCGCTTGCCAAAGCCGTTCTCGCTGATGGTCAGCACGAACTGTTCGTGCGCGGACATCTCGACATAGCGCTGCTCGCCAAGCTCGATGGCGCCGGAGGCGTCCTCGCTGTCGGTGCCCGCCTCCTCCTCGGCCCCGCCACGCCGCACCGCATTGGCGCGGCGCAGGTAAGCGGCGCGTTCCTCGGCATCGGCATCCATGTGGCGCAGGATGGTCAAAGAAATCAGCTTGTCGCCGCCGGGCAAGGCAATGCCGCGCACGCCCATCGAGGTGCGGCCCTGGAACACCCGCACGTCGGTGACGGGAAAGCGGATGCACTGGCCGCCGGCGGCGGTCAGCAGCACGTCGTCGCGTTCGGTGCAGATCTGCACGTCGACGATCGCCTCTTCGTCATCGAGCTTCATGGCGATGATGCCGGAGCGCCTGACGTCGACGAAGTCCGACAGCTTGTTGCGGCGGACGTTGCCGCCGGTGGTGGCGAACATCACGTCGAGATTGGCCCAGGAGGATTCATCCTCGGGCAGCGGCATGATGGTGGTGATGCGCTCGCCCTGCTCCAGCGGCAGGATGTTGATCAGCGCCTTGCCGCGGGCATTGGGTGCGGCCACCGGCAGGCGCCAGACCTTTTCCTTGTAGACCTGGCCGCGCGACGAGAAGAACAGCACCGGCGTATGGGTCGAGGCCACGAACAGGCGGTTGACGAAATCCTCGTCGCGGGTCTGCATGCCCGCCCTGCCCTTGCCGCCGCGCCGCTGCGCCCGATAGGCCGACAGCGGCACGCGCTTGACATAACCGGCATGCGAGACCGTGACCACCATGTCCTCGCGCTGGATCAGGTCCTCGTCCTCGACCTCGTCTTCATGCTCGATGATGACGGTTTTGCGCGGGGTGGCGAATTGAGCCTTCACCTCGGCAAGTTCGGTCTTGACGATGGTCTGGACGCGGGCGCGCGAGCGCAGGATGTCGAGGTAATCGGCGATCTCGACCGCCAGCTTGTCGAGTTCTTCGGAAATCTCGTCGCGGCCGAGCGCGGTAAGCCGCTGCAGCCGCAGATCGAGAATCGCCCGGGCCTGCTCCATCGACAGCCGCGCGGTGCCGTCTTCCGCCAGCCGATGGCGCGGATCGTCGATCAGCGTGATCATCGCCGCGACATCCTTTGCCGCCCAGTCGCGCGACATCAGGGTGTCGCGCGCGGTGTTGGGATCGGGCGAGGTCCGGATCACCCGGATCATCTCGTCGATATTGGCGACCGCGATGGCAAGGCCGACCAGGATGTGGGCGCGGTCGCGGGCCTTGTTGAGCCGGAACTTGGTGCGGCGGGTCACCACCTGCTCGCGGAAGGCGATGAACAGCGTCAGCAGGTCCTTCAGGTTCATCACCTGCGGCCGGCCGGAATCCAGCGCCAGCATGTTGGCGCGGGAAATTGCTCTGCAGCGGCGTGAAACGATAGAGCTGGTTCAGCACCACGTCCGCCATCGCCTCGCGCTTCAACTCGATCACCACGCGATAGCCTTCGCGATCGGATTCGTCGCGGACCTCGGCAATCCCCTCGATCTTTTTCTCGCGCCCCAGCTCGGTGATGCGCTCGACCATGGTGGCCTTGTTCACCTGATAGGGAATTTCGGTGATCACGATGACCTCGCGATCCTTGCGGAGCGTGTCGATCGTGAGCTTGCCGCGCATCACGATCGAGCCACGGCCGAGATGATAGGCCGAACGGATGCCCTGGCGTCCCAGAATGATGCCGCCGGTCGGAAAATCCGGTCCCGGAATGATGTTGATGAGATCGTCGATCCCGAGCGCGGGATCGTCGATCAGCGCCACGCAGGCATCGATCACCTCGCCGAGATTGTGCGGCGGAATGTTGGTGGCCATGCCGACCGCGATGCCGCCGGCGCCGTTGACCAACAGGTTCGGAAATTTTGCCGGCAGGACCGCCGGCTCTTTTTCGGCGTTGTCGTAGTTCGGCTGGAAGTCGACGGTGTCCTCGTCGATATCGCCGAGGACCGCCAGTGCCGGCCGGCTCAGGCGCGCTTCGGTATACCGATAGGCCGCCGGAGGATCGCCGTCGACCGAGCCGAAATTGCCCTGCCCGTCGATCAGCGGCAGGCGCATCGAAAAAGCCTGCGCCATCCGGACCATGGCATCGTAAATCGACTGGTCGCCGTGCGGATGGTATTTACCGATGACGTCGCCGACGACGCGCGCGGACTTGACGTACTTCTTGTCCGGCGTGTGGCCCTGCTCGTACATCGAGTACAGGATGCGCCGATGCACCGGCTTGAGACCGTCGCGCGCATCGGGCAGCGCACGCGACACGATCACGCTCATGGCGTAATCGAGATAGGAGCGCTTCATCTCGTCGAGGATGGATACCGGACGAATATCGGAAGGAACCGGCGGCTCGCCGGGCGGCTTATCTTCAGGGTCAGACAAAGGGGAAATCCGGTCAGTTTTATCTGAGAATCATATAGCGCATCGGGCGCTCCAAAACCACCCTAAACGGGTTTGCGCGACCGGTTTTTCCCTTCGTTTTTCCAGAGACTTACGGGGTCCGCGACACCGGTCGTCCCAGCCCCTAAAACGGCCGCTGGAACCTCGCGAAAAACGCTTGCCGGAACCGGCTTTTAGCAATCGCGCTAATGACCGAAAATAACCGCGTGCATGATCCGGCCCGGAACCAGCGTGAACAGCCCGGCGACCACAAGCGCGCCGGCGAACGTGAAGATCATGATGCGGCGATGACCCGTGACCTGATGGTGGCGCGCCTTCCACACCCCGAGCGGAAGTATCGCCAGCGTAAAGATCGACAACAGATGGATCGGGCTCCACGGACCGAGCAGCCGGATCTGGTGGATCCAGAACGAACTCAAGGCCACCACCATCATCAGGCAGACCCAGATCCAGCCGAGCGTGCGGTGGGGCAAGGTCCCCTTGGGCGCAGCGAGCTGGACCACGCCCAGCACGAAAGCGGCCATCGCGGCGAAGGCGTGCAGCGGAATCGCAGGCGCCGCATCGAGCAGCGGCGCAAAGCTCATGACGCAAGACTCATGACACAAGACTCATGACACAAGGCCCATGATGCTTGCCCCCGAGGAAACGTCGTGGCGCGAACCGTGCCGGCTCCGCCCGCCCTAAAACGGAATATCGTCGTCCATGTCGCTGTTGCGGGCGCCGGCTGCGACCGCACGGCGCGGTGCGGCGCTGGAGGGACCGCCGGAGCCGAAATCGCCGCCGGAATTCATCGGAGCCGAAATTGCCGCCGCCCCCGCCGCTGCGGCCATCGAGCATGGTCAGCGTCGAGTTGAATCCCTGCAGCACCACTTCGGTCGAGTATTTCTCGACGCCGGACTGGTCGGTCCATTTGCGCGTCTGCAACGCGCCTTCGATGTAAACCTTGGCGCCCTTCTTCAGATACTGCTCGACGATCTTGCAAAGCGGTTCGGAGAAAATCACCACGCGATGCCACTCGGTTTTCTCCTTGCGCTCGCCGGTTGCCTTGTCGCGCCAGGTATCGGAGGTCGCGATACTCAGATTGGCGATCGGCCGCCCGTCCTGCGTCCGCCGGATCTCGGGATCCTTGCCGAGATTTCCAACCAGAATGACCTTGTTTACACTTCCCGCCATCGCCGCTCTCCACTCCAGATATTTTTACGCCGCCCGCTCTGCCCAACTCCCGGGAGTTGAGAACTCACGAGCCAAAAACTGCCCGCTCGACCCTAGCCTTTCGCCGGCTCCGTGCGGCCGGCGAAAGGTGGTTATCCACACGGGATCAGGCAAGTATGTTCCAGTTTTGTTCTTTTTGGAAGCGCTAAAGCCGGCCTTGGGTCGGACAAGAAAGCCCTTGGTCCCCCAACAGGTTGATTTCGAGCCCGGGGAACCGGCCGGCACGCCTTTCGAAAGTCCGTGACAAATCATCAGCTTCGCCTGATCACTCGGCGGCCAAGTGTTGCATTTGGGAGACTGCAATTCCCCTTGAGCTGGTTATGATGCCGGATGGATTGGACCTATGGGGCGGTCCGGCAACGCTTCCGGGTGAAAACGAAGCGAATAAGAACCAGCGGGCGTTCGAAAGCACAGCAATGAAAAAAATTTTGCGGGGCGCGTTGGGTTTGATGGCGCTGGGCATGGCGGTTCCCGCTGTCGCAGCCGATCTTCCGGTCGCCTACGGCCCGGCACCTGTGATGATCCCCGCCTGGTACGACTGGAGCGGCCTTTACCTCGGCATCAACGGCGGTTGGGCCTCAAGCCGCAACTGCTGGGACCAGCTCTCCGACATCCTTGGGCCGGTCGTCGACGGCAACGAAGGCTGCAACAGGTCGAAAGGCTATCTCGTCGGAGGCCAGATCGGTGTTCGCTGGCAAGCCGGTTCATGGGTGTTCGGTGCCGAACTCCAGGGCAATTCGGCTGATCTAACCGGCTCAAACCCGAGCCAGCTTACGCCGGGAACCGTCAACCGGGCACGGGTCGATAACTTTGGCCTGCTCACCGGCCAGATCGGCTACGCCATCGATACCGTGATGGTCTACGCAAAGGGCGGCGGCGCGGTGGCCGGGGTCAGGTATCACGGTTTCGTCCCGATTTTGGGCCCGGACCCCGTTGACTTCACCGGCGGGTTGGCCCGTTGGGGTGGCGCGGCGGGTGCCGGCATCGAATTCGCCTTCCTTCCCAACTGGTCGCTCGCGGCCGAATACGATCATGTGTTTTTCGGCTCACGCACCGAGAATTTCTCGTCGACGATTGTAACGGGCCTGTTCACGCGTCAAGACAGCATCCGGCAGGATATGGATATCTTCACCGTGCGTCTGAATTACCGCATCGGCGGTCCGGTCATCGGCAAGTACTGATGCGGTCCTGATCCTGGGCTTCTCGAGATCTTGCGAACCGACTGGATGCCGGCCTTGCGCCGGCTTTTTTGCGGACGTTGCAGCGGCGCTGCTGCCTCCTGCCGCCATCGCACGCCCTGGAATGCATTGCGATCCAACAAACCGTTGATGGCTGGCACGGGACACTGGAAATCGAGTCCCGTTCTTCCTATGTTCCGAGCTCACCCTTGGCGTCTGATCCCGGTTTTCCGGCAAGGCGCGCCCGAACAAGAGCGCGCAGGAACATCCGAAAAACTGCGCGCCCGCGAGCCTGGAATTTCTGAGCATGGATGAGATCATCAAGGCCAAGCGCCAAATGAACGCCGGCTCAGCCATGCGCGCCATCACCATCCGCGGCGCGCGCGAGCACAATCTGAAAAACATCGACGTCGAAATTCCGCGCGACAAGCTTGTGGTCTTTACCGGCCTGTCCGGCTCGGGAAAATCCTCGCTCGCTTTCGACACCATCTATGCCGAGGGCCAGCGCCGCTACGTCGAGTCGCTGTCGGCCTATGCGCGCCAGTTCCTGGAGATGATGCAGAAGCCGGATGTCGACCAGATCGACGGCCTGTCGCCGGCGATTTCGATCGAGCAGAAGACCACCTCGAAGAATCCGCGCTCGACCGTCGGCACCGTGACCGAGATCTACGACTACATGCGGCTGTTGTGGGCGCGGGTCGGCGTACCCTATTCGCCCGCGACGGGACTGCCGATCGAGAGCCAGATCGTGTCGCAGATGGTCGACCGCGTGCTGGCGCTCCCAGAGGGCACGCGGCTCTATCTGCTGGCGCCGGTGGTGCGCGGACGCAAGGGCGAGTACCGCAAGGAGCTGGCCGAATATCTCAAGAAGGGATTCCAGCGGGTCAAGATCGACGGCACTTTCCACGAACTCGCCGAAGCCCCCGTGCTCGACAAGAAATTCCCGCACGACATCGATGTCGTGGTCGACCGCATCGTGGTGCGGCCCGACATCGGCCAGCGGCTGGCGGAATCTTTCGAGACTGCGCTGAAACTCGCCGAAGGGCTGGCGGTGATCGAATATGCCGATGCGCCGGCCGCCGCCGCACCTCCCCCTGACAGGGGGAGGTCGACTGCGAAGCAGTCGGGTGGGGGTAAGCAGCGGGCAACGGAGTCTGGGGCTTCCCCCCTCCCCAACCCTCCCCCCGATGGGGTGAGGGAGTCGACCGAGCCTGCGGCAAAGAAAGTCGCCAAAATCCACGACAAGAGCGGCCCTGAGCGCATCCTGTTTTCGGAGAAATTCGCCTGCCCGGTGTCCGGCTTCACGATTCCGGAAATCGAGCCGCGGCTGTTTTCCTTCAACAACCCCTATGGCGCCTGTCCGGCCTGCGGCGGGCTCGGGGTCGAGCAGCATATCGACGAAGAGCTGGTGATTCCCGACAAGGAACTGACCTTGCGCAAGGGCGCGATCGCGCCATGGGCGAAATCGTCGTCGCCCTATTACATCCAGACGCTGACGGCGCTGGCCAAGTTCTACAAGTTCACGCTCGACACCAGGTGGAAGGACCTGCCGAAGAAGACCAAAGACGCCATCCTGCATGGCTCCGGCGAGGACGAGATCAAGTTCTCCTACGAAGACGGCGTGCGCTCCTACGACACCAAAAAACCGTTCGAGGGCGTCATCACCAATCTCGACCGCCGCTACCGCGAGACCGAAAGCGAGTGGGCGCGCGAGGAGTTGGCGAAATATTTCTCCGACATTCCCTGTGCGGCCTGCAATGGCTATCGCCTCAAGCCGGAGGCGCTGTGCGTCAAGATCGGCGGCAAGCACATCGGCGAAATCTCGGAACTTGTCGGTGCGCCGCGCCGGCGAATGGTTCGAGACCGTGCCGAAGGCGCTCAACGCCCAGCAGAACGAGATCGCGGTTCGCGTGCTCAAGGAAATCCGCGAGCGGCTGTCGTTCCTGATCGACGTCGGCCTGAATTACCTGACGCTGGCGCGCGCCTCCGGCACGCTGTCCGGCGGCGAAAGCCAGCGCATTCGCCTGGCGTCGCAGATCGGCTCGGGGCTGACAGGCGTGCTCTATGTGCTGGACGAGCCCTCGATCGGCCTGCACCAGCGCGACAATGCGCGGCTATTGGAGACGCTGAAACGGCTGCGCGATCTCGGCAATACCGTAATCGTGGTCGAGCATGACGAGGACGCGATCCGTGTCGCCGACCACGTGCTCGACATCGGGCCCGGCGCCGGCATGCATGGCGGCCATATCGTGGCGCAAGGCACGCCCGCCGACATCATGAACAACCCGAAGTCGCTGACCGGAAAATACCTGACCGGGGAATTGTCGGTGGCGATCCCCGAGCGCAGGCCGCCGAACCATCGCCGCACCATCAAGGTGATCAATGCCCGCGGCAACAACCTCAAAAACGTCTCGGCGGAGATTCCGCTGGGGCTGTTCACCTGTGTGACCGGCGTTTCCGGCGGCGGCAAGTCGACGCTCTTGATCGACACGCTCTACAAGGCGATCGCGCGAAAGCTCAACAATGCCAGCGAGGGCGCCGCGCCGCATGACCGCATCGAGGGCCTCGAGCATATCGACAAGATCATCGACATCGACCAGTCGCCGATCGGCCGCACCCCGCGCTCCAACCCCGCGACCTACACTGGCGCGTTCACCCCGATCCGCGAATGGTTTGCCGGCCTGCCCGAAGCCAAGGCGCGCGGCTACGAGCCCGGGCGGTTTTCCTTCAACGTCAAGGGCGGCCGCTGCGAGGCCTGCCAGGGCGACGGCGTCATCAAGATCGAGATGCACTTTTTGCCCGACGTCTACGTCACCTGCGACGTCTGCAAGGGCAAACGCTACAACCGCGAGACGCTGGAGGTGCTGTTCAAGGGCAAGTCGATCTCCGACGTGCTCGACATGACGGTGGAGGAAGCCGCCGAGTTCTTCAAGGCGGTGCCGCGGGTGCGCGAGACTTTTAAAACCCTGCACCGCGTCGGGCTCGATTACATCCATGTCGGCCAGCAGGCCACCACCCTATCCGGCGGTGAGGCCCAGCGCGTCAAACTGGCAAAGGAACTGAGCAAGCGCGCCACCGGGCGCACGCTCTACATCCTGGACGAGCCCACGACGGGCCTGCATTTCCATGACGTGAAGAAGCTGCTGGAAGTGCTGCACGAACTGGTGTCGCAGGGCAACACGGTGGTCGTGATCGAGCACAATCTCGAAGTGATCAAAACCGCCGACTGGGTGATCGACCTCGGCCCCGAAGGCGGCGACGGCGGCGGCGAAATCGTCGCCTGGGGCCCGCCCGAAGACATCGTCAAGGCGCCGCGGAGCTATACGGGCAAGTTTCTCGCGCCGGTGCTGGCGAAGGGCGATGGCGGAAAGCGGAAGCGGCGGACGGATGAGGCGGCGGAGTAATTGGTTGCATTCTGCCGTCTGATACCGCTGGTTGCCGAAGGCAATTTCCGACTTCTCTCAATCCTTCGTAACAAGTCTCATTGCAGCAGCTTGTGTATTCTTACCCTACGAAAGCCGCCGACTACAGACTGGCGAGATGGAACAATTCCGCGTGAGATTGACAGCAATGATAGGCGCCACCGCACTCCGTGCGCTTGTGGTGGCCGCGGCCTTTTCAGGACTGCTCCCCGTCGCCTGTCTTGGCGAAACCGGCAATCCGTTGCCGCCCAAGACAACACCGACAAAGGCAACGAAGGAGCTGCCGCCCGAGCTACTCTCGTTGCTCCAACAGAAGAGGATGCCGAAAAACTCGCCGATCGTTGTGCGCGTTTTCAAGGAAGAGGCGGAACTCGAAGTCTGGAAACAGGACATGACAGGCCTCTTCCAGCTCCTCAAGACCTATCCGATCTGCCGGTGGTCGGGCGATCTCGGGCCGAAGCAGTGGGAGGGCGACCGTCAGGCGCCGGAGGGCTTCTACACGATCACGCCCGAGCTGATGAATCCCAACTCCAACTACTATCTTGCCATCAACACCGGCTTCCCCAACAGCTTCGATAAGGCGAACAAGCGCGACGGCAGCTTGCTCATGATCCACGGCGACTGCGCATCGCGTGGCTGCTACGCCATGACCGACGAACAGATTAGCGAGATCTATTCGCTGGCGCGCGACTCCTTGCTCGGCCGGCCGGCGTTTCAGGTCCAGGCCTATCCGTTCCGCCTGACGCCAGCGAATCTGGCGCGGCATCGCAACAGTCCAAACCTGGCCTTCTGGAAAATGCTCAAGGTCGGAAACGATCACTTCGAGACGACGCATCTCGAACCAAAAGTAGACGTGTGCGATCGACGTTACGTATTCGATGCGCAACCTCCGTCATATTCGCCCCATCCTCTCGTCTTCGTACCATCAGGCAAATGTCCCGCCTTCGTTGTGAATCCAAAAATCGCGCAACGGGCGATAGAAAAACAGCGCACCGACGAATCCGAATACGCACAATTGCTCAGAGACGAGGTGCCAACCGCTCCGATCTACAGTGGACTGGACGGCGGGATGAACAAGGTTTTCCTGGCGCGATATCCGGATAGAGTGTCATGGGCGCGCGTATTCCCGTATGCGTCCTATCTGCCGCACGTGGCGCCGATTGCCTGGGTCGACAATGCTAGTTCATTGCCGGGCAAGTGGTTTGGCACCTGGCTCTTCAAACCGCTCGGGTGCGACCCGGCTCGTATCAGCTTCCTGTCGAGCGTCCTCTTCGGATACGGGTGCGCATGATCCGAACCCGGAGGCCCGTCCCACCCCATGGGCCTGCATTTCCGTGACGTGAAGAAATTGCTGGAAGCGCTGCACGAACTGGTGGACAACATGGTGGTGGTGATCGAGCACAATCTCGAAGTCATCAAAACCGCCGACTGGGTGATCGACCTCGGCCCCGAAGGTGGCGGCGGCGAAATCGTCGCTTGGGGCCCGCCGGAAGACATCGTCAAGGCGCCGCGGAGCTATACCGGCAAATTCCTGGCGCCGGTGCTGGCAAAGGGCGATGGCGGAAAAGGAAGCGGCGGACGGACGAGGCGGCGGAGTAATTATAAGGCTCTTTCGGGGCCATTCGTTTATTCGGTGCCATCCCGGGTTCGCGATTAGCTTCGAGCGCGCCGCCAGCGACGGCGGAAGCCGAGCGTCGACGAGAAGAAGCAAAATCTATTCCGCCGCCCGCCGCACGGAACAAGATTGGGTCAAACGTTTATACTATGACGGCCCTATAATCCCGGATAGTACCCCTACACTCCCATGCCCAGTGCGACCTATGCAATCTTCCGCAATGCCATTCTCGCCGAGCAGCAGGTAGTGTGCAGCTACGAAGGCCGCGCTCGCGAACTCTGCCCGCACATCATCGGCACCAACAAAAGCGGCGAAGAGGTGGTGCTGGCCTGGCAGTTCGCGGGGGAAAGCAGCGGCAAGCTGCCGCAATGGCGCTGCCTGAAACTCGCCAATGTCCGGGACGCCCGCGCACGCAGCGGCCGCTGGCATGAGGGCGGCTCGCATAAAACCACACAGAAGTGCGTCACCGAGATCGATCTCGACATCAATATTCACGTGCGCAAGTTGCGATAATCTTTAAGCGCGGCCGCGCTTCCAGCATCCGCCAAACTACCCGACGGGCAAATCAGTTGGGCGGGTGATTTTTGATTGTCCAGCCCCTTTCGCAAAAATATTCTGTTTTTCGGAAACAGCAAATCACTTTATATCCTTTTCCATCCCGTCCCACTCAGAGGGGCGCTCGCGATCGTCACGGACGTTGGAACGGGATGCGGTGGACGCAGATAGCAGCGCTGACGAACGTTGCTTGAGGCGGACGGAGAAGTCGTGTGGTCCTGACGCCCCGACGCTGGCGTCAAGTTTTGGCGGAGTTATCCGCTTAAAGCGACGGTGGCAAACAAGCCCGGTCACCGGGGAGAGCACGAAGGAACCCGTTAAAACCATTCGCGTGCGGGAATGCCGGGTGATTTCGGTGGACCTGTGGTGACTGTTACTGGCGTGGCATTTTTTTCGGCCCGCCAGACTACGGGTGCATCGTGCGCCCGGCATTCCCCACGCCCTCTTTGGGCGGAACGAACATGCAAGCCCCGGGCGAAATGCGCCGCGGGAATGCGGAGGTGTGTCTGATGCTGTTTGAAATTCCCAGTCGTCGTTCCTGCGAAAGCAGGAACCCATACGCCGCGGCCTCTCGTTTTGAGCAATGTTGTTTGACGCCTTTGCGCAAACCCCACTCCCTGTGGTTATGGGTCCCCGCCTGCGCGGGGACGACGAGGAGAGATTAACCACTCCCCTCGCCCAACACCTCCAGCACCAGCTCCATCGTCATCAGCACCGGATTGTCGCCGCGCATCAGGCGGCCTTCGGCGAGGCCGCCGAGATAGTCGACCAAGGCGACATCGAGCTCGGCTTCCAGTGTGCCGGCCGAACCGGCCGAGATGACACCGGAGAGGACGGCCAGTTCGGTCGCGAACGGCACCACGCTCCTGCCATCGGTGAAGCGCGCGCCGATCGTGCTGCCGACGCCGCCGTGAAGCCTGGCGCGAAAAATCCCGCGCTGGCGGCAGAACGTTTCCAGGGCGCCGGCGAAATCCTGGTTCGGCCGCAGCCGCAGCGCAAAGGCGCGGCTGGTTGTTTTCGCGTTGACCGCCGCAGCAGGAACGGGCCCGAACAGTTTGAAATTGGTCTCGGGGTCCGGCTCCGCCGTAAACATCGCGCCGTCGATGCCGAAGGCGTCGGCTTCGAACGGCTCGGCGACGACGGTCTCCTCGGGCAGGATATGGCCGCCATTGATGCGCCCATCGGCTTCGGTCCACAGCGCGTGGCAATGAAAGAAAGGCGCGCCGTCGCGCGAGCCGAGCGTCATCGCGCCTCGCTTGAGCCGCGTGATGCCGGCGGGGCGGAAGGTGTCGCTGTAGAAGGCGGCATTGTCGCCGGTCTTCGACAGCGCCGGCATCACATAGGCGAACGGACCCAGCGCGCCGCTTTTCGATGCGCAGCGCGCCGCCGGCAAAGCCTTCCGCGGCAAAGCCACGGCGCGCGGCTTCCAGCAGCGGCAGGCCGGCTTGCAGCGTGAAGGAGAAGGCGCGCCCGCGCGCTTCCACCCACTGGATACGCTCCGGCGCAGGCGGACCGGGCTGGGCGATGCTTCGCATCAGCCGGTCGGCTTGGTGGGGGCGTCGAGCAGCCCGCGGGCTTCGAGTTCGTCCCGCACCAGCCGCTTCGGTATCTTGCCGTAGCCGGATTTCGGCAGCGCCTCCCAGAAGAAAAACCGCTTCGGCATCTTGTAGCGCGGCACTTTCGGCGCCAGGAACGTTGCCAGCTCGAGTTCGCTCACCTCACCGGCGCCCTCGCGCGCGACGCAGACGGCGATACCGACCTCGCCCCAGACCGGATCGGGCACGCCGAGCACCGCGACTTCGCCGATCGAAGGATGGGTGAGGATCTTCTCCTCGACCTCGCGCGGATAGATGTTGGAGCCGCCCGAGATGTACATGTCCGACGCGCGTCCGGTGATATAGACAAAGCCTTCCTCATCCATATGGCCGAGATCGCCGGTGCGGAACCAGCCGTCGCGAAAGGCTTTGGCATTGGCCTCGGGATTGTCGTAGTAGCCGGCGAAGACGGCGGGGCCGATGACGCAGATCTCGCCGGTCTCGAGCGACTTTAGCTCGCGGCCGTCATCGCCCTGGATCGAGACCTGCATGCCGGTGCGCGCGAAACCACAGGTGCCGATGCGGGCATGCGGACCGTCTTCGGGATCGTGCAGCGCCGGCGGCAGCACGGTGATATTGCCGGTGACCTCGCCGAGGCCGAAATACTGCACCAGCACCTTGCCCAGTTTCTTCAGCGCCGCCTTCTGGTCCTCGCGGTACATCGGCGCCCCGGCATAGATGATGTAGCGCAGCGATGAATGGTCGAAGCGGTCGATGGCGGGATGCTCGACCATCATTTTCAGGATCGTGGGCACGGTGAAGATGTTGGTGACGCGATGTTGCTCGATCAGACGAAACGCCTCGCCGATATCGAAACGCTCCGACGGCAGCAGGATGGTCGGCACCCCGCGCGCGGCCTGCACAAGCTGGTGCACGCCGGCGCCGTGCGACAGCGGCGCCACCACCAGCGAGGCATCGTCCTCGGTGGTGCCGGGCATGAGATCGGCGAGATGATTGTTGACCACAAAGGCCATCTGCCCATGGGTCAGGACCGCGGCCTTGGAGCGGCCGGTGGTGCCGGAGGTGAAGAAGAACCAGCAGGGGTCGTCATAGTCGACCCGCGCCTCCGGGATCGCAGCGCCGGCATGCGCGGCGATCGCCTCGCTCAGCGATTGCTCGCCGAGCGCGCCCTCGCCGATCCGCCAGGTAAAGGCAAGCGCCGGGCTCGCCGCTTTCACGGCCGCCGCATGATCGGGAAAATCGCCGTGACACAGGAACGCCTTGGCGCCCGAGGAGGTCGCAAGATACGCAACTTCATCCGGCATCAGCCGGAAATTGGTCGGCACCCAGACCGCGCCGAGCCGAAAGGTCGCAAACATCGACCAGAACATCTCGTCGCAATTCCTGGAATGCACGAGCACGCGGTCGCCCCTGACGATGCCGCGCGCGGCCAGTGCCGCCGCCAGCGCCGAGACCAGGCCGTCGATCTGCCGCCAGGTCCAGGACCGGTCACCCCAGATGAAGCCGATGCGCTCGCCATGCCGGTGGGCGTTCTGGGTGACGAGATGCGCCAGGTTCATCACCCGGCGCGACATCGGCGTCACGCCGCCCGATGGCCCGGCCGCCGGGACTGTCATTCCCTCACCTTCGTCGCATCCAGACCCCGGCTGCGATCAGCACGATGCCGATCACGCCGGCCACGATGCCATGCTTGGTATGCACATGCTTCACGCCGGCCGCATGTCCGGGGAAAAAGGACGGCAGTTGATCCGCCGGCACCAGGAAATAGACGGCGGCAACGACCAGCAGGACAACGCCAAGCAAGGTGACGATGAGTTTCATGGATAGATCCTCCCAAATCGGCAAACAATCCGGGCCGGACTTCACGCGCCGGCCCTTCGCCAAAATTGAACCAGATTCAGGGGCGCTTGTTAATGGCCTTGACCGCCGGTCTTCTTGATCCGTGCCGCAACCAAAACGCGGTTTTGGTCTATAAGCACTGACATGACCGATCTGGAGAAGACCGCCATGCTCACCCGCCGAGCGCTGATTTTGACCGGCGCGGCCGGCCTTTTAACCGGCGCATCGCGCCACGCCTTCGCAGCACCGCCCTCCCCGAGCGATCCGGTCGCGATCGTCACTCGCGATCTACACCCGCGCCGCCAAGGGCAAAGGCGACGGCGGCGGCGGGTTCGTCATCGAAAACAATGCGGCGAAGGCAAAATACCTGTCCAGATCGCTGGTCAAATTGTGGGCGGATGCCGATGCCCACACCCCGAAAGGCGACATCGGCCCGATCGATTTCGATCCCGTCACCAATTCGCAAGAGCCGGATGTGAAGTCGTTCAAGGTGGTCACCGAGAAACTCGAGGCCGACAAGGCGGTTATCGCGGTCACGATCTCGGGCCACCACGCGCCGCCTGCCAAACCCGAGGACCAGGTGATCCGCTACAATTTCGTGCGCGATGACGGGCAATGGAAGATCGACGATATCAGCGGCGCCGTCGACGGCGAACCCTGGTCGATCCGCGACATTCTGAAAGAGTCCCTGAAAGAAGTGACATGAGCGAAGATCGTCAACAACAGGGCAGAGCATCGCTACGAACTCGCGGTCGACGGCCATATCGCCGCGACCTATTACGAGATTGCCGATGGCGTCATCACCTTCGTGCATACCGAAGTGCCGCCGGAACTGGGCGGCAAAGGGATCGGCTCGAAGCTGATCAAGGGCGCGCTCGACCAGGTGCGGGCCGAGGGATTGAAAGTGATCGCGCAGTGCCCGTTCGTGAAGGCCTTTATCGAAAAGAACGCCGCCTATCAGGATTTGCTGAAATGAGACCGATATGAATCGCGTCCGCGACAACAAGGCCCGGAGCCGCTTCGAACTCGACGTCGAAGGCACGGTGGCGTTCGCCAATTACCGACTGGCGCCGTCGAGCCGTGATCATCACCCACACCGAAACCCCGCGCGCGCTGCGCGGCCGCGGCATCGCCTCGGAACTGGTCAAGGGCGCGCTGGAACTGATCCGCGCCGATGGATTGAAAGTCGTCGCCGGCTGCGGCTTCGTGGTGGATTATCTCGGCAAGCATCCGGAATTTGCCGACCTGGAAGGATGATCCGTCGTCCCTGCGCCGCACACCAACGAAAAAGGCCCGCGCGAACGCGGGCCTGGATGCTCGTTTGAGGTCGAAAATCAGTGCTTGGCGATGTCGGGCGGCAGCTTGCCGCCATTGGCGGCGAGCTTCGCCATCACCTGCTTGTGCAGCCAGATGTTCATGCTGGCGGAATCATTGCTGTCGCCGGTGTAGCCGAGTTCGGTGGCAAGCTCCTTGCGCGCGGCGAAGCTGGAGTCGATGTCGAGCGCCTTCATCAGATCGACAATCGAGGTGCGCCACGCCAGTTTCTCGCCCTTGGCGGCGACCGCCTTGTCCAGGATAGCGGCGACGTCGACCGACCCCGCCGGTGCGGCGGCAGGGGCTGACGATCCTGCGCCCGGGGCCGCTCCGCCTGCCGGCGCCGCGGAAGCCTTGCTGCCGAAGATCGCGCTCATGATTTTTCCAAAAATACTCATGTTGAAACTCCCGATAACCCTGATGATTGTGTGAAGATCTTGTGCGGCGCCGTTTCGATCGACCGGCGGCACCGGTCCGGTGGTCAGAGTTTAGCCGACCTATGTGACGCTTGCCAATGCGACAATTCACCGAACCGTGAGCAACGGCAACAGCCGATTGGGCGTAGCATCACTGGCTCAGTTCGCGACATGGCCGGTTCTGGTTTCCTGTTTTCGCGTCTGGCCTGATCGTGATCGCTTCGCAAAGCGGCCCTTTTTCGCCTCCAACGGCGCGAAATCAGGCTGCGACGTCAAGGGAGAC
Source organism: uncultured Alphaproteobacteria bacterium (assembly GCA_963774685.1). Taxonomy (GTDB): domain Bacteria; phylum Pseudomonadota; class Alphaproteobacteria; order Rhizobiales; family Xanthobacteraceae; genus Bradyrhizobium. The sequence continues at coordinate 1,437,478 of CAVZFU010000002.1, forward strand.
AACGACCATGGCCATTCCAGGCAATGCCGCGCCGATGGTTCGCGCGGTGCAGGATACCGCCTCTGCACCTATCATCCGGACCATCGGCCTATCCGATCTGCATCGGGCGCTCCGGCTCGGCTGGGAAGATTTCAAGGCGGTACCGAGCCACGCCATCATCCTCTGCATCATCTATCCCGTTCTCGGCCTTGTGCTGGCGCGCACGGTATTGGGCTATTCGGTACTGCCGCTGCTGTTTCCGCTGGCGGCGGGTTTTGCCCTGCTCGGCCCGTTCGCCGCATTAGGTCTCTACGAACTCAGCCGCCGCCGCGAGCGCGGCGAACCGGCAACTGCCTCGGATGCGCTGGATGTGCTGCGCTCGCCGTCGTTCGGCGCCATGCTCGGGCTCGGCACGCTGCTGCTGGCGCTGTTCGTGACCTGGGTGGCGACCGCGCAGGCGATTTATGTCGCCACGTTCGGTTACGAAGCGGCGGCGGGAATTCCCGACTTCGCCGCGCGTGTCCTGACGACACCGCAGGGATGGTGGCTGATCATTGTCGGTTGCGGCGTCGGCTTCCTGTTCGCCGTGGTGGCGCTATGCATCAGCGTGATCTCGTTCCCGTTGATGCTGGACCGTCACGCCGGCGCGGGTGATGCCATGGTGACGTCGCTCCGCGCGGTGGCGCGAAACCCCCTGCCGATGGCGGTATGGGGATTGATCGTCGCGGTGCTGCTGGTGTTGGGATCGCTGCCGTTCTTCCTTGGCCTGGCGGTCGTCATCCCCTTGCTCGGCCACGCCACCTGGCATCTCTACCGGGAAGTGATTGCGCCCGATCCCAATCCGCGACCCGAACCGCCCCGCCCTCAGCGGGAGCGGCGCTTCGCGGCTGACTTCCCGGCCGCCCTGTTTTCGTGGCGGCGCAAGGACGACACGTAACCCCGGCATTCATGCCATGACGTCGAAACCGCCGGTTGCTTGTTAACCGGCGGTTTGGCATGCAAGTGGGAAGCGCCTGCGAATGGCGGAGCCTTGTTTTAGCCGCCGTTTTCCCCGACATTTCATGGTATCGGTTCCCCCGCTCTTTACGGCGATTCGATTTCGGAGCGTGCGTTGACCTTCCCTTTCAGAGCGTCTTTTAGAATGCTGGCGGTGAGCGCTGTCCTGATGACGCCGGCAGCCTCGGCGCTTGCGGCATCCTGCGGGACCGGCAGCTTCGAGGCGTGGCTGGCCGATTTCAAGACTGAAGCTGCCGCCAAGGGAATTGCTCCGACCGCGATCGCGTCGGGCCTGAACGGCGTGACGCTGGACCGGGCAATACTTAACCGAGATCATTCGCAGCAGGTCTTCAGCCAAAGTTTCGAGGAGTTTTCAGGGCGCATGGTGCCGCCTCGTCTCGGCCGCGGCGCCAACATGCTGAAGCAATACGGCTCGGTGCTCGGTCGCATCGAGAAGACCTATGGTGTGCCCGGCGAGATCCTGGTGGCGATCTGGGGACTGGAGACCGACTTCGGCGTCAATACCGGAAAATTTCCCACCATGCGATCGCTGGCGACACTGGCTTACGATTGCCGGCGATCGGAGATGTTTCGGGCCGAATTGATGGATGCGTTGCGTCTCATCGAGCGCGGCGATCTCTCGCCCCAGGAAATGCGCGGCGCCTGGGCCGGCGAAATCGGCCAGACCCAGTTCATGCCGTCGTCCTATATCAAATTCGCCGTCGATTTCGACGAAAACGGACGCCGCGATCTCTTGCACAGCGCGCCCGATGTGCTGGCCTCGACGGCCAATTTTCTCGCCGGTTACGGCTGGCAACGCGGCAAGGACTGGGAGCCCGGCAGCGCCAACTTCGGCGTGCTCCAGCAATGGAACAAGAGCGAAGTCTACGCCAGAACGATTGGCTATTTCGCGAACCAGCTCGCGCACGCGCCCTAACTATTTGCAGTTAAATTTCGCGGCGTTCATCGCCGCCTAAAGGGCCGATCGCATCGCAACCGGCCCTTTCGCGAGGCTTACTTCGTCATGCCCGTATGCATGGCCTTGCTGAGATGCATCCCGCATGCACCCATCTTGCCATCGAGCATCGCGGTTTGCGCCATCGCGATCTCCTTCTCCGCCACCCATTTGCCATCACCATCGGCCATGGCATCGACGGTGTTTTGGGTTTTCTCCAAGTTTGCGCCACTACAGCCACCCATGCCCGCGGCAGATGCCGGAACGACTGCGCATGCTACGGCAACCATTGCGGCTGCTCCGAGTAACTTATTGATCATGTTACTTTCCATTTCCGTTTAAAACAGATCCAGCGTCATTGCCGGAATCTGTGAAACGATTGTTCGTCCGGTTGAAGAAAATTCCGGAATGAATTTCGCGCGATTCAAATGTGATCGGCGCACGCTGCAGAGGCTTATGCGCAAACACGTTTTTTTATTACGGGGCGGTAACATTTTTCGGTGCAGCGCATTCGACATCAGGTGCGGTCGGCTCGTGGTCGTTGAACTGCAACATCACCTTGCGAGGGTCGCGCCATCGGATTGATCGCCGTCAAATCACGCCGCTGAATTCCACATCGCACGAGATTGGATCGTCATCTCCAGCGGCGAAGTGAAAAGCAATTTGCTACCTTCTTGTGTGCCGGATGTTGCATCGCTCGGCTCCGATGCTTTCTCGAACCCAACTGTGCCTGGCGGACATCCTTGCAACCGAGAGCATAATTTCGGCCGTTCGGAGGGAGACAGGTTTTTCTTTAGAAATGAACTATGATTCTTTCTATCGAAAATAGCATGCGAATCACGCATGCAGATCGAGGTACCTTCGCTATATGCTACGTTCCGAATACAAGACCTTTCCGCCATAGCGGCCTTGATTTCTGTTTCAAATTAACCACCTCTGGTTTTGAAACTTCTGTGTCGATATGATGATAATACCATGATTTTACTTACGATTAAGCTCGATCCGGCCGAAAATCGACGTTCCCCGCCCGGCGATTAGGCAGACAAGCCGACAGGTTAATCATTTCTTGCAGTTGCCATGCGTTTTACACCTAGCTGCACCGCAACATTGGAACTCCCGGAACGGGATGATCTGCTCTATATTCACTTCAACGATGAGGCTTCCTCCAAGGGCTGAATCGTAAAGACAAGGAGACTACCCATGTTGCTCTCGCTCATCCGCATGATCCAGGCGTTCCGGGACTATCAGCGCAATGTCAGCGAACTGTCCCAGCTTAGCGATCGCGAACTGGCCGATATCGGCCTTGATCGCTCGGACATTCCGCGCGTAGCGGCAGGTTCCTATACCGGCTGATGCCACCTGATCCGATCACCACGACACGGATAGCGCCCGCCTGACCGCGGGCGTTGTCGTATCTGGCCCATAAGCGCTTCAAACCTGATTCCAACGCATCGGAAAACGCGCTACCCCTGTGCCCATGACCGGCATCAAACCATCCTCCGAACCCGTCCATATCATCGGCGCTGGCCTGGCCGGCTCGGAAGCGGCCTGGCAAGTCGCCAAATCGGGCGTCCGCGTTGTCCTGCACGAGATGCGTCCGGGACGGATGACCGAAGCCCATCGCACCGACGGTCTCGCCGAACTCGTGTGCTCCAATTCATTCCGCTCTGATGACGCCGCCAACAACGCCGTCGGGCTGCTGCACGCCGAAATGCGCCGGCTGGGTTCGCTGATCATGCGCGCAGCCGACGCCAACCAGGTTCCCGCCGGAGGCGCCCTCGCGGTCGATCGCGACGGATTTTCCGCCGCTGTCGGCAAAGCCCTGCACGACCATCCCCTGATCGACATTCAACGCGCCGAAATCGATGGCCTGCCGCCCACAGACTGGCGCAACGTCATCGTCGCTACCGGGCCGTTGACCTCCGCGCCGCTGGCGGACGCTATCCGCGAACTCACCGACGAAAAGGCGCTGGCGTTCTTCGATGCGATTGCCCCGATCGTGCACAGGGATTCCATCGATATGTCGGTGGCGTGGTTTCAGTCGCGCTACGACAAGATGGGCCCCGGTGGTACCGGCGCCGATTACATCAATTGTCCCATGAACAAGGAGCAATACGACGCCTTCGTCGAGGAGCTGATTGCCGGCGAGAAGACCGACTTCAAGGAATGGGAGACCAATACGCCGTACTTCGATGGCTGCCTGCCGATCGAGGTAATGGCCGAACGCGGTCGCGAGACGCTGCGTCACGGGCCGATGAAGCCGGTTGGACTGACCAATCCACACAATCCGACCGTAAAGGCCTGCGCTATCGTGCAACTGCGCCAGGATAACCGGCTCGGCACGCTCTACAACATGGTCGGTTTCCAGACCAAACTGAAACATGGCGCGCAGCAGCGCATATTTCGCACCATCCCCGGACTGGAGAAGGCCGAATTCGCCCGGCTCGGCGGCCTGCATCGCAATACTTTCCTCAATTCGCCGAAGCTGCTCGATGCCCAGTTACGGCTGCGGGCGCAGCCGCGACTGCGTTTCGCCGGCCAGATGACGGGCTGCGAAGGCTACGTGGAATCCGCCAGCATCGGTCTGATCGCCGGCCTCTATGCCGCAGCCAACTCACGTTCGCAGTCGCTGGCGCCGCCGCCGGCAACCACGGCGCTGGGATCACTGCTTGGCCACATCACCGGCGGCCACATTGAGATTATCGAGCCGGGTGCGCGCTCGTTCCAGCCGATGAACGTCAATTTCGGCCTGTTCCCCCCGCTCGCCAGCGCGCCAAACAGAAATCCCGACGGCACGCGCCTGCGCGGCAACGAAAAGACCGTAGCGAAGAAACAGGCGATCAGCGCCCGCGCACTGGCGGATCTCGATCGCTGGATCGCCGACAGCCTGCGGGTCGCCGCGGCGGCGTGAGCGGCGCGAACACCGTTCTGCAATGCCACTCCGGGCTGGATTCCGCCGGAGCCGTTATGTTGCAAAAAGTCGCGACCGCGATGCCCGCCACAGCGTCCACAATGTCCGAAACCTCGACGTATTCAGCGACACGAAGGGATCGTTGTCCGCGCGCGACATCCGAGCCAGATCGCGGGCCACCAGCGCCAGTGGCAGGAATACCGGCCTTACCCCCGGCGGTGCATTCGAAAGCAGCGTAAGGGCCGTCTTCAGATGTTCCCGCGCCTCGCCGATCAACTGATCCAGCGCCGCGCGCAGTTTGGGGGTTTGCCTGCCCGCGAACATTTCTTCGATATGGCTGCCGTGGCTTTCCAGCATTTGCAGCGGCACGAACAGTTGGCGCCGCGAAACGTCCCGCGGCAACGCCGCTATCACCTGCGTCATGCCTTGCGCCAATCCGGCATGGCGCGCGAGGTGTTCGATCGCGTCAGACTGGCCGCCTGCGATCGCGGCGCCGAGTGAAAACAACGCTGTCGAGGTATCGTTGATATAGCCCTCCAGCGCAGCCACGGTCGGCATCGGATCGTTGTAGAGGTCGAACTGATGTTCGTCGATCAGGCGCGATAGCCGCTCGACTGGTAGATGCCAGTCCCGGATTGCAAGCAGCAGTTCCGCCGCCACTGGATTGCCCTCGACGCCGCCATGCCCGGTGCCTGCAAGCAGGTCGGTCCACCATTGCAGACGGATCTCGCCGGGCAGCGGCTGGCTCACCTGCTCCCGGACGCGGAAAATCTCGACGTTAAAGGCATAGAGCGCGAGCAGCGCGCGGCGCTGCGCCGCCGGCACGAACAGCGTCGACACGTAGCGGGTAAAATCGTGGGTACGCACCAGTTCGGTACAGAACCTGGCAGAATCCCTGGCCAAGTCCGCGCTCTTCATGGCACTGCGACCAGCGCCGCGGCAACGCGACGCCGCTCGCCGATCATGACATTGTAGGTGCGGATCGCAGGCCCGGTCTGCATCGCGTCCAGCACCACCTTTACCGCGCGCAACGCCTCGCGAAGACCTGGCGGCGGCAACCAGACATTCGTTCCGGTACCGACGATCAATGTATCGATATCGTTGGCGGCATCGAATACGCGGGCCAGCGAGGCCCGGTCGATATCCTCAGGTCTTGTGACCGGCCACGCCCAGATCGCATCCGGCAGGCACAGCAGCGAGCCGCGATGCGACATCCCGGCAAACGCAAATCCGCCATTGCCGTAGGCTTCGACCGGCGCCGATCTCGGAAGATGCGGAGCATCCGAGGGGGCCGGCATCGTCACTTTTTCTGGGGCTGTTCCGGCGCGTCCCTGTGGGTGCCGACGCCGAGATAGATCAGGATCGGAGCCGCAATGAAGATCGAGGTGTAGGTGCCGACCAGCACCACGCCGAACATCATCACGGCCGTAAAGCTGTGAATGGCGTTGCCGCCGAACAACAATAGCGCCAGCAGCGCCAGCGTCACCGTGACGTGGGTGATGATCGAGCGCGACAGCGTCGAATTGATGGACTCGTTGAGCAGTTCCGGCATCGGCATTTTCTTGTAACGCCGCAGCATTTCCCTGATGCGGTCGTAGATCACCACGGTGTCGTTCAGCGAATAGCCGAGGATCGTCAACAACGCCGCGATGCTGGTGAGATCGAAATCGACCTGGCTGATCGACATGAAACCGATGGTCAGCACGATGTCGTGGACGTTGGCGATCATGGCGCCGAGCGCGAATTGCCATTCGAACCGGAACCAGAGATAGATCAGGATCGAGAAAATCGCGAGCATCAGGCCGAGCATGCCATAGGCCAGCAATTCGCTGGAAACGCGCGGTCCCACCACTTCGACCCGGCGATAGTCGACGGCATCGCCGAGCGCGCCGCGGACTTTCTGCACCGCGTCCTGTTGCGCGGCGTCGCCGCCGGGCTGTTCGGCGACGCGGATCAACACTTCATCGGGGCCGCCGAACTGCTGCAACTGTATATCGCCAAGACCGAGCTTCGACAGGGTCGCCCGCATCGAGGGGATGTCGGCGGTGCCGGATTTCGCCCGCACTTCCAGCAGTGTGCCGCCCTTGAAGTCGATGCCGAAATTCAACCCGTGGGTAAAGAACAGCGTGATCGCGAGGATCGACAGCAAGGCCGAAATCGGAAAGCTGATGCGGCGAAAGCGCGTGAAGTCGAACTTGGTGTTGTCGGGCACGATCCGCAGCGACGGCAACAGGCCGAAACAACTGACGACGGTCAGCACCGCGATCAAGACGGCCAGTCCGATGAGAACCAAATGTGTCACAGCCGGCTCCGCATTAAATCGGCACGCTTTGCGGCCGCTTCCACCGCACCCAGCCCGCGACGATCAGGCGGGTGAGCGTGAAGGCGGTGAAAACCGTGGTGATGATGCCGATGCCGAGCGTGACGGCGAAGCCGCGCACCGGTCCGGTGCCGATATAGAACAGCACGGCGGCGGCGATGAAGGTGGTGATGTTGGAATCCAGGATCGTCGACAGCGCGCGCTTGAAGCCGGCGTCGATCGCCGAAATCGCATTGCGCCCGCCGCGAATCTCCTCGCGGATACGCTCATAGATCAGCACGTTGGAGTCGACCGCGATACCGACCGTCAACACGATGCCGGCGATGCCGGGTAGCGTCAGCGTGGCATTCAGCAGCGACAACACGCCGAAGATCATCGCGACATTGATGGCAACCGCGATGTTGGCGAATACGCCGAACAGCCGGTAGGTCAGCAGCATGAACACGATGACCATGATCGAGCCGACGTAGGCGGCGAGCTCGCCCTTTTCGATCGAGTCCTGGCCGAGCCCCGGGCCGACCGTGCGCTCCTCGATGATCGTCAGCGGCGCCGGCAGCGCGCCGGCACGCAACAGGATCGCCAGATCGTTGGCCTGCTGCACGGTAAAATTGCCGGAAATCTGGCCCTGGCCTTGCCTGATCGGTTCGCGGATGACGGGTGCCGAGATCACCTCATTGTCGAGCACGATCGCGAAAGGCTGTCCGACATTCTCCTCGGTCGCCTGCGCAAATTTGCGTGAACCGGTGGTGTTGAACTTGAAGCTGACGATCGGCTCGCCGCTGCGCTGGTCGAAGCCGGGCTGGGCGTCGGTGAGGTCGGCGCCGGAGACCAGAATCTGCTTCTTGATGACGTAGGGAATCTTCGGCGTCGTCGAACTCATCAGCACTTCGGAATCAGGCGGCACCCTGCCCTGAACGGCCTGATCCGGCGGCACGGTCGAATCAACCATGCGGAATTCCATTTTCGCGGTCTTGCCCAGAATGGTCTTGAGCTGGGTCGGGTCCTGCAAGCCGGGCACCTGCACCAGAATGCGATCGATGCCTTGCCGCTGAATCAGCGGTTCCACGGTGCCGAGTTCGTTGACGCGGCGCTCGACGATCTGAATCGATTGCTCGATGGTCTGGCGGATGCGCTCGGTAATGGCCGCCTGCGGGACCGTCAGCCGGATCACCCCGCCGCCGGCATCGCTGACTTCGAGGCTGCGCTGGCCGCTGGAGCCAAGCAGACCGCCGAGCGGCTGCGACAACTCACGCAGCTTGGTCAGGGCATTCTGCTGTTCGGTATCCTTGGTAATGCGCACCTCGACGCTGTCGTTGCGCACATTGAGGCCGTTATACCCGATCCTGGCTTCGCGGAGCGTGCTGCGAACCTGGTCGCGAACCTGGTCGAGCTTGTCTTTCTTGACGTAGTTGGAGTCGACTTCGAGCAGAAGATAGGAGCCGCCCTGCAGGTCGAGACCGAGCACCAGATGCCGCTGCGCCCACACCGGCCAGGTCTTCACCTTGGCTTCGGGAAAGAAATTCGGCACGGCGCAAAGGCACACCACCAGCGCCGTCAGGATGATCGCCAGCGCCTTCCACCGCGTGAAATACAACATCGAGTTGACCCGTCAGATTCTTGAAAATGCGGCGCGCGAAGCTAGCTCGACGGCGTGTCGTCCTTGACGACCTCGGCCTTTTCCTTTGCCGGCTCGCCCTTGGCGCGCACACCCGAAATCATCTGCCGCATCTGGCGCACACGGACGCCGTCGGAGATTTCGAATTCGATCTGGTCGTCATCGACCACTTTCGTCACCTTGCCGACCAGGCCGCCCGTTGTCACCACGGTGTCGCCGCGGCGGATGTTCTTCACGAGTTCGGCGTGGTCCTTCACCTTCTTCTGCTGCGGCCGCAGAATCAGGAAGTACATGATCACGAAGATCAGCGCGAACGGCAGCAGTGACATCAACATGCTGTTGGTGTCGCCGCCGGCTGCAGCCTGGGCATACGCAGGAGTAATGAACATCGCGGATATTCCTCGTGAAAGGGGCACACCGGCGACGCTTCGGCGTCCGGCCGGTTCAGGCAAATTCGCGCGGGACTATAGCGGTCAGCGGCCCAATTGCAACGCCGCCAGACCCTTTCATTTACCCTTGCATTTGCCTTTGAATCGCGTGACTTGCGGCCTTCCCAAAGCCCCGATATGGGTGCGTGGTCAGGAACCCCCAAGATGTCGAAAAAGCCCCGCAAAACCGCAACCGGCGCGGCCCCCGGCAAATCCGCAAAGGCGGCTTTGGCAAAGCCCTCGGTGGCCGCGACAAAACGCCCGCCGGCCTCGTCCGGATCCGGCACCGAAGAGCGGATCGCGCGCGCGCTCGAAGCCATCGTCTCGCATCTGTCCGCTACTTCGCCCAAGGCCGGCGGCGCCGATTCATTCGCGTACGCGGATGCCTTTGTCTGGCATCCCGATGGCCGCCTCGCGCCGGTGCCCCATGTCAGCCGCGTCGATCTCGGCCTGCTCAAGGGCATCGACCGGATGCGCGATATCCTGATCGAGAATACCGAACGCTTCGCCAACGGGCTGCCCGCCAACAACGCGTTGTTGTGGGGCGCGCGCGGCATGGGCAAGTCGTCGCTGGTGAAGGCGGCACATGCCAGCATCAATGTGAGCCGCAAGCCGGCGCAACGGCTGAAGCTGATCGAGATCCATCGCGAAGACATCGAGAGCCTGCCGGCATTGATGGAGCTTTTGCGCAGTTCGGATTTTCATTTCATCGTGTTCTGCGACGACCTGTCGTTCGATGGCAATGACGCCTCCTACAAGTCGCTCAAGGCGGTGCTGGAAGGCGGCATCGAGGGCCGGCCCGACAATGTGATCCTGTACGCGACCTCGAACCGGCGGCATCTGTTGGCGCGCGAAATGATCGAGAACGAGCGCTCCACCGCGATCAATCCCGGCGAAGCGGTCGAGGAAAAGGTTTCGCTATCGGACCGGTTCGGATTGTGGCTCGGATTCCACCGCTGCAGCCAGGACGAGTACCTTGCCATGGTGAAGGGCTATTGCGGCCATTTCGGCATCGAGCTCGCCGAAGAGCAACTGGAACGCGAGGCCCTGGAATGGTCGACCACGCGCGGCTCCCGTTCGGGACGCGTCGCCTGGCAGTTCACGCAGGAATTGGCGGGACGATTGGGTGTCAAGCTGGGTGGGAAATAAACCACCCACCTTCATCCTGACACGCACTCAGGATGACGGCGCGCGAATGCCTCACGCCCCGTTGAGGAATTGAAGCGGGTCAACCGGTGTAGATCCTTTGCGGATCTCGAAGTGGAGTTGCGGCGACCCCACCTCGCCCGACTGACCCGATTTGGCAATGATCTGGCCGCGCTTGATCGCATCACCGCGCTTCACCAGCAGTTCACTCGCATGGGCATATGCGGTGACATAACCGTTGGCGTGCCGAACCAGAATCAGATTGCCATAACCCTTCAGCTCATTTCCCGAATAGGCCACGACGCCGTCTTCGGCGGCCTTCACCGGCGTGCCCTCGGGCACCGCGAGGTTGATGCCGTCATTCGACTTGCCGTTGGTCTTGGCGCCATAACTCGTGATCACCTTGCCGCGCACCGGCCAGCGGAAGGTCGGCAGCGCCCCGGTGGCATCGACGGTCTTGGCCGGCGCATCAGCTGCCGGAGATTCGAGCGGCGTTGTCGCCTGGGCCAGACGCGCCTTTTGCTGGGGGTCGACGGTAACCGTGGAGGCGACAGGCTGAACGGCGGCAACGGCCACCGGTTGCGCAGGCTGCGCCACCGCCGCTGTCCGCGCGCCGGGCACGGTCAGCTTCATGCCGAGCTTGAGTTTCGCCGAAGGTTCGAGATTGTTGGCTCTCGCCAACTCCGCCACCGGCACATGGTTGCGATGCGCAATGCTGAGCAACGTATCGCCGTGATTGACGACGTGTACGCTCGGCGCCGCATTGGCGGTGACGACAGCCTTGCTCGCGGGCGCAGCCAGTGCCGGGGCCGGAACGGCGGCGGTCTGACGCGGTGGAATGATCAGTTGCTGGCCGGGCGACAGCGCGCGCGGGCCCTTGTAACCATTGGCCTGCAGGATCGCAGCGGCCGAAACATTGTAGCGATGCGCCAGCGTTTCGAGCGTGTCGCTGGTGCCGACGATAATCGTGGTGCTGCCCTGTCCTGATCCACGGGTCGCAGCGACCGAACGCGGCGCGATGCTGCCGGTGGTCTCAAGCTGCGGATGGGCCGGCGGAGAATAAGAGGCGACGCCGCGCCCTCCTCCGGACACCCCGCCACCGGCGGTCGGGTAGGACTTCGGAGCCGAGATCGGCGGCGGCAACGCCGAAGACTGATATTGCGGGCGGGAATATTGCGGAAGTTCCTGACGCTCGACCGCGGGCGTCTCAACCGAACCGGTCGCTTCCGGTTGTGACGCAAAGGGGTTGGAGAAGGAATTTTGCGAAAGCCGCGTCGACATGTCGGCGCTGCAGCCAGCAAAACCAATCGACATCAGCGCCAGCACCGCAACATGCGGCACGCGGCGCGAGCCAAGCAACTCGACGACACGGGACATGGTTACTCACTCGTACGCAACAAATTACTGTTTTGAGTAAACACGTCCCCAGTAAACAACCGCTTAACCCGGGGAATAACGCCTTGGCGGGACAGCCAATCCGCGCTTTCACAACTCGCGGGCAATCCCCGGCAGTGCCGGCACGAAACGCACATCCACCAGCGGCTTGTGCTCGATACCGGCATCGGTCCTGACCACGCGGATCAGGGTCTGGGTGCCCTGGTGCGGACCGACCGGGGCGATCAGGACGCCGTCCGGTTCGAGCCGCCGCATTAACGCCTCCGGGATCTGCTCCATCGCCGCGGTGACGAGAATGCGGTCGAACGCGCCCGCAGTGGCCGGGATATCGAAGCCATCCCCCAGCATCACCTCGACATTGTCGCAACCGAGCTCCGCCAGCCGCTTCCGGGCACTGTCGGCCAGGGTCCGGTAACGCTCGATGGTCAGGACATGGCGGCATAACCGCGACAGGATGGCGGCCTGGTAACCCGAGCCGGTCCCGATCTCGAGCACGCGATGCTCGGGCCGGATCTGCAACTGCTCGGTCATATAGGCCACGACGAACGGCTGGCTGATAGTCTGCCCGCAGGCGATGCCAAGCGCGCTATCGCGCCAGGCATCGGCGCGGTCCCCTGCCTCGACGAAGACGTCGCGCGGAATGTCCTCCATGGCCCGCAACACGGTCTGATCGCTGATCCCGCGCCGCCGCAGGTTGAGCTGAAACATCATCTTTTCCGGCGGATTTTGGCTGACAGGCATCAGAATCTCGCAAAAGGCGCTTAGGCAACGTAATCCAGCGCGCCATCCCCGAACAGGTTGGTGACATCCGGGCTGCCACTTTAAGGGAAAATTTTCCCTCAGATCGTGTTCCCGTAGCGGAACCCCCAGTTTACACGCTGGCGTTGAGAGTCGGTCAATCAATGATGTTTTAAACGTGACGAGGGCATCAGTCCGAAACCGCCGGGTCCGGTGTTCGCGCAAGTTGACATTGCGCCGCGTAGCCTTATTTGCGAACCTGAGTTGGGACGGGCAAGGATTGAGTCATGACTGCGACGCGGCCGCCGGGCGGTTCAGTGTTCCTCGTCGAGGACGAGGTCATGATCAGGATGATGGTCGCCGACATGCTGGCGGAACTCGGCTACAGCGTCGCCGCTGAAGCCGGCGAAATCAGCGAAGCGATCAAGCTGGCGCAGTCGGCCGAGTTCGACCTCGCCATCCTCGACGTCAACGTCAACGGCAAGGTTATTTCCCCGGTCGCCCAACTGATCAAGGCGCGCAACCGCCCCTTCATCTTCGCAACCGGCTACGGCTCGTCAGGCCTTCCCGAGGAATACCGCGACCGGCCCGCGCTGCAGAAGCCGTTCCAGCTCGAGACCCTGGGCCGGATGATCGAAAGCGCGCTCAAGGGCGCTACGGTCTAGAATTTCCGCGATTGCAGTCATCCTGAGCTGCGAGCCTCGACGAGATGGCGATGGGGATGTTCGTTTATATGCTTCGTTGTGCCGACGGTTCGTACTACGTCGGAAGCGCCACCGGAAATGACCTCACCCCACGCATTGATCAACACAACGCGGGATCGCACAAAGGCTACACTTTCACCAGGCGACCGGTTGTCCTCGTCTGGTCGGAGCATTTCGATCGCATAACCGACGGCATTGCAGTAGAACGACAAATCAAAGGTTGGAGCCGCGCCAAGAAAGAGGCATTGCTGCGCTCCGATTGGACCAAGGTGAGTCAATTGTCGCGTCGCCGGGCGGGGTTGCCGAAGAGCGGATGAACTCCATCCTTCGAGGCTCGCAAGTGCTCGCACCTCAGGATGACGGTGTTGTGGAACGTTGAATCTGCGTGAGCCAGCCACAGCCGTCATCCTGAGGTGCGAGCCGTCTTCGGCGAGCCTCGAAGGATGGCTGCGGGCTTCCAAACCCTATTTCAGCGTCGCCGTCAGCGCCTGCGAAAATTCATCGTCGGTGCGGTCGAGACGCAGCGGCGTGACGGAAACATAGCGCGCGGCCAACGCTGCGAGATCGGTGCCCTCGGCCGGCGTGTCCATCATCGCGGCCCGCTCGAACCCGATCCAGAAATACGGATTGCCGCGGCCGTCGCGACGCTGGTCGACTTTCAGAAAACCGAGATTGCGCTTGCCCTGCCGCGTCACGCGCACGCCAACGACATCGGCCGGCGCGCAGGCGGGAAAGTTGACATTGATCACGGTGTTCTTCGGGATCCCGGCCGCTATCACCTTGCGCAGAATCTCGGGGCCGAATTTCAGCGCGGTTTCCCATAGCGGCGCGTTGCGGGTCTCCATGCTGAATTCCTGCGACAGCGCGAACGACGGAATCCCGAGAATGGTGCCTTCCAGCGCGCCGGCGATGGTGCCCGAATAAACCACGTCTTCCGCGACGTTGCGGCCCTTGTTGACGCCGGACAGCACGAGATCCGGCATGGTCTCGCCGAGGATGTGGCGCGCGCCCATGATCACGCAATCGGTCGGCGTACCCCGCACCGCGAAATGCCGCGGGCCGACTTCGCGCAACCGCAAGGGATCGTTCAGCGACAGCGAATGCGAGACACCGGACTGGTCGAGTTCCGGTGCTACAATCCAGACATCGTCGGACAATGCGCGGGCGATCTCCTCGACAACCTTCAGGCCGGGGGCATGGATGCCGTCATCATTGGTGCAGAGAATCCGCATCCGCGTCAGGTGCCCTCTTGAATTGATTCGATTCCCGGCCGTCGCCGGCAGATGCCCGTCTTTATCCCGCGCGCGCGGTGGAGGCAAACCCGGCAAATTCAGCCAAAATGCCGCTCCTGCCGATGTAACCTGGCGACCGGCCAAACCAGGCACGACCTCCGCGCCGACGTCGCTTCTCGCGGGTCTCCGGCTATCGGGCCGGGCCTTTAACCCTTCCTTTACCGGAATTAACAAAGCCGCCTCCGTACGCAACTTTTATTGATGGCTTTGCTGTTGGGTAATGCGGAAATTGCATTGGATCCCCCGCATACCGGCCGGAGCCGAATGACAACCAACAAGATCGACTCGTTTGATTTCAGGTCGCCGGTTCGGGAAAGCCCGATCCGCTGGCTGATCCTTGGCGGCGTGTTGCTGATCATGGTCATCGCGGTCGGGACAGTGACCATGGTCGGCAATTTCCGCGAACGCGCGCTGGACAACAGCAAACGGGAGCTGGAAAACACCGTGCTGCTGCTGGCCCGGCATTTCGATCAACAGTTCGAAGATCTCGAATTCGTCGAAAAAGACATCATCTCGCACATCAAATCCAGCCAGATCGCAACCAGCGACGCGTACAAGCGCCGAATGTCCGGCCT
Organism: uncultured Alphaproteobacteria bacterium; assembly: GCA_963774685.1. Taxonomy (GTDB): domain Bacteria; phylum Pseudomonadota; class Alphaproteobacteria; order Rhizobiales; family Xanthobacteraceae; genus Bradyrhizobium. Next base: position 1,452,532 of record CAVZFU010000002.1, read on the forward strand.
CAACATCCATGAGATGCTCGAAGCCAAGATGAACGCGCTGAAATATGTCGGCGGCATCAACATTTTCGACGCGGACGGAAAACTGATCAATTCTTCGGGCGTCTGGCCGATCCCGGACGTCAGTGTCGGCGACCGGCCCTATTTCAGGGCTTTCAAATCGGACCCTCATTCGCCTGAACTGCTGGTCGAGGCGGTGCACAGCCGTATCACCGGCGTCTGGACCACCGTTCTCGCCCACAAGGTGGTCGGACCGGGCGGTGAATTCCTGGGGGCGATCGGACGCGGCGTCGAGTCCACCGGTTTCGAAAAGTTCTTCGCTTCGCTGGCGCTCGGAGACGACGCGGTGATTTCCATGTTCCATCGCGATGGAACGCTGTTGGCCCGCTATCCCCATATCAACTCGATGATCGGGCAAAATTTCAAATCCAGTCAGCTGTTCCAGAACGTCCTGTCGAACGCCGACTTTGGGACGATGCATCTGACCGGCCATCTCGGCGGCAGGGACCAGCTGGCATCGGCCCGTCAGTTGAGTTCTTTTCCGCTTGTGATCACGGCGACCACGACCGTATCGGCGGCGCTTGCCGACTGGCGCGAACAAATCCGGTCCCTGATCGGGGTAGCCGGGCTCTTCATGCTGGTGATCGTCGTTATCCTGATCCTCGTGGTCAGGAAGCTGTCGCAGCAACACCGGCTTTCGGAGCAAGAGCTGATGCTGCAAAAGCAGCGGCTCGACGTCGCCATCAACAATATGACGCAAGGCCTTCTGCTGTACGATTTATCGGAGCGGCTGGTCGTCTGCAACCAGCGTTACATCGAGATGTACGGGCTGCCGCCCGACGTGGTGACGTCCGGCTACAGCTTTCGCGATCTCATCGCCTATCGAAAACAGACCGGATCGTTCAAGGGCGAGGTGGACAGTTTTTGTGCCAACGTCTTGCGCAACGTGGCGCTGGGGAAAATCACCCACAATGTCGTGGAGACCACCGACGGACGTTCGATCCAGATCGTCAACCAGCCGCTGCTCAATGGCGGGTGGGTCACCACGCACGAGGATATCACCGAACGCAAGCGCGCCGAAGAGCGGATCACGCATCTGGCGCATTACGACGCCCTCACCGACCTGCCGAACCGGGCCTTGTTCCACGACTACCTTGAAAGCAAACTTTCGGGAATCGAGCCGGACGAGCAACTGGCCGTACTCTATATCGATATCGACGAGTTCAAGAACGTCAACGACACGCTGGGGCATTTGATCGGCGACGAGTTGCTGAAATCCGTGGCGAAAAGTTTGAGCCGCTGCATCAGGGCGACCGACTTCGTCGCCCGGCTGGGCGGCGATGAATTCGCCATCGTTCAAACCGCGGTCAGGGATCCCGGCGATGTCGTCGACCTCGTGACCCGGATTTACGGCGCGATCCGCGCGCCCTACGAATGTCTCGGCCACCAGGTTTCCACCGACGCCAGCATCGGCATTGCGCTGGCGCCGCAGCACGGCGCCGATCTCGACCAGATCCTGAAGAACGCCGATCTGGCGATGTATGACGCCAAGGCCGCGGGACGCCGCACCTGGCGCTTCTTTGCGCCTGAAATGGATGCACGCGTGAAGGCGCGCCGCGTCCTCGAAATGGATCTGCGCCAGGCGATATTGGATGGCGCGCTTGAAGTGCACTACCAGCCCTACATCAACCTGCGCGACAACCGGATCGCCGGCTGCGAAGCGCTGCTGCGCTGGAATCATCCGGAGCGCGGCGCGATCCCGCCAGCCGAATTCATCCCGGTGGCGGAAGAGACCGGCCTGATCGGCCAGATCGGCGAATGGGTGCTCACGACGGCCTGCGCGGAGGCCGCGACCTGGCCCGACAATATCAAGCTTGCGGTCAACGTTTCGCCGGCTCAATTCAAGAGCGATACTTTCGCGCTGAAGACCATGGGAGCGCTGGCGGCGTCCGGTCTTTCCGCGGGCCGGCTGGAACTGGAAATTACCGAGGCAGTGCTGATTCGCGACGACGAGGCCGCACTGGCGATCCTGCACCAGCTTCGCGACATCGGCGTGCGCATCGCGCTGGACGATTTCGGCACCGGCTATTCGTCGCTGAGCTACCTGCAGCGCTTTCCGTTCGACAAGATCAAGATCGACCGCTGTTTCGTGACCAACATCGCTGAAGCGAGCACCTCCGCCAGCATCGTGCAGGCCGTGGTGAACATCGCCGCCGCCCGCAACATAACGACAACGGCGGAAGGCGTGGAAACCCAGGCGCAACTGGACTTGCTGCGCACGCTCGGCTGCACCGAGATGCAGGGTTTTCTGTTCAGCCCGGCGAAGCCGGGGGCGGAATTGAAGCAGCTTTTCCGTTCGCGGCGCGCGCAACTGGTCGCGGTGGCCTGAAGCGGCGCGTGAATCACCGCTTCGCGTCAGCGCCGCGCGCGGATTCGCCAGGTCGGAAGGAATTTTGCGCGACAGTCGTCCTTGCGCATCGACAAAACGGCCGGAACCGGAGCAGGATTTTCCTTTGGCTTGTCTTTCGCTTTCCTGGGCTCGCGCCGCGGGGCGGCAGCGGGCGCTGCCTTACGGGATGGCTCCGGATATTGCTTGCGGGCGGCCGCAAGTCCTTTATCGAAATCCTTGATATTGAACCATTTTTCGTCGCTCAGCACGTCGTGCAAATCGTCGTCCCACAGACGCGCGACCTCGATATCGAATTTGCCTTTCAGCTTTTGATCGATCGCCTGCATGCCGTAGCCGGTGACGGCCCACTGTTTGCCGACCCAAAAGATGTCGTGATGCAATGGCATCTTTTTCTTTTTCGTTCGCTTTACAGGCCTCATCGCAGGTCCAGACAGAATATCGAAGGATGTCGTCTTCGCAACACCAATCCCCAACCTAACAAGCCAGGGTAAACTATCTGTCTTTCTCGACTGCCTTGAGGCCGCCCATATAGGGTTGCAGCACGTCGGGCACCGCGATCGAGCCGTCTTGCTGCTGGTAGGTTTCCATGACGGCGATCAGCGCACGGCCGACGGCGGTGCCGGAGCCGTTCAGCGTGTGCACGAAATGCGGCTTGCCGTCGGCGCCGCGATAGCGCGCGTCCATGCGCCGGGCCTGGAAATCGCCGCACACCGAGCAGCTTGAGATTTCGCGGTAGGCGCCGCCCTCTCCCTGACTCGAAAGTTGTCCTGGCATCCAGACCTCGATGTCGTAGGTCTTCTGGGCCCCAAAGCCCATATCGCCGGCGCACAGCGTCATCACGCGGTAATGCAGGTCGAGTTGCCGCAGCACTTCCTCGGCACAAGCCAGCATACGCTCGTGTTCGTCCTTGCTTTTGTCCGGCGTCGTGATCGAGACCAGCTCTACCTTGGTGAATTGATGCTGGCGGATCATCCCACGGGTGTCGCGCCCGGCTGCTCCCGCTTCCGCGCGAAAACACGGCGTCAGCGCGGTCAGCCGCATCGGCAGTTCTTTCTCGTCGACGATGGATTCGCGGACGAGATTTGTCAGCGGCACTTCGGCGGTGGGAATGAGCCCGAGACGTTCGCTCCTTAGCTTGCTTAGGCGTCCTTCATACGCTTGAATACGATCGGTTTCAGCAACGGCGACCTCATCTACGGTGCCTAGCAATTCACCTTTGACCGCCCAAAACTGATCATCCTCAAATTTCGGCAACTGGTTGGTGCCGAACATCACGTCGTCACGCACCAGCAGTGGCGGATTGATTTCGGTGTAGCCATGCTCGTTGGTATGCAGATCGAGCATGAACTGGCCGATCGCGCGTTCCAGCCGCGCGAGGCCTTTCTTCAGTACGACAAAGCGCGCGCCGCTTAGTTTTGCGGCGGTCTCGAAATCCATCATGCCGAGCGCGCCGCCGAGATCGTCATGCGGTTTTGGGGTGAACGCGTAGTTACGTATCGCACCGAAGACGTGCCGCTGCACGTTGCCGTGCTCGTCGGCGCCGTCGGGCACGTCGTCCGCCGGCAGGTTCGGTATCGCCGCCAATTGCCTCGGCAAGCTCTTCATCCGCCGCCCTGGCCGCGGCTTCCAACTCCGGCATCGTGGTCTTGAGCTCGGCGACTTCGGCCATCAATTTAGCGGCGCGTGCGTCGTCCTTGGTTTTTTTGGCGTCGCCGATTTCCCTGGAGGCGGCATTGCGCCGCGCCTGCGCTTGCTCCGACGCCATGATCGCCGCACGCCGCTTCTCGTCGATTGCCAGCAGCGACGCCGACAACGGCTCCAGCCCGCGCCGCTTCAGCGCGGCGTCGAAGGCGGCGGGATTGTCGCGGATCGATTTGATGTCGTGCATGGTCGCTTCCCGTCATGAGCCGAAGCTGTCGTGCCCGAAGGCGGGCATCCAGTCTTAGTCGCAAGGTCTGTAAAAGACGCTGGATGCCCGGGACAATGGCTCGGGCATGACGCGAACGATGACGGCGAAATCGCGCCGCAATGATAGGCGAAACGCCGCGCTGCACCCTACTCCGCCGGATTGGCTTGCGGAGGCGGCGGGGTTGCGGGCGGTGCGGTGGCGGCCGCTTTGGCGGCGGCGGCCCTTTTCTCCACCATGGCGACCGCGATGATCGAGCCTTCGTAGAGCGCCAGTAGCGGCAGCGCGAGCGAGGACTGGCTCAGCACGTCGGGCGGCGTCAGCACGGCGGCGATGATGAAGGCGACCACGATGAAATAGCGGCGCTTCTCGCGCAGCTGTTTCGAGGTGATGATGCCGATCCGGCCCAGCAGCGTCAGGATCACCGGCAACTGGAACGCGACGCCGAAGGCGAAGATCAGCGACATCATCAGCGACAGGTATTCGCCGACCTTCGGCAGCAACTGGATCTGCGCGGTCTCGGCACCTCCGGCCTGCTGCATGCCGAGCGAGAAGCGCGCCAGCATCGGCATCACCACGAAATAGACCAGCATCGATCCCAGCACGAAGAAAACCGGCGTCGCGATCAGATAAGGCAGGAACGCGCCGCGCTCGTGCTTGTAGAGACCGGGCGCCACGAACTTGTAGATTTGCGTCGCCACGATGGGAAAGGAAATGAAACCGGCGCCGAACAACGCCAGCTTCAACTGGGTCAGGAAATATTCCAGCAGTGCCGTGTAGATGAACTTTGAATTCTCGGCCCCCGCAACCCACACATACGGCCACACCAGCACGTTGTAGATCTGCTTGGCGAAGAAGAAGCAGAAAATGAAAGCGACGCCGAATCCCAACAGCGCCTTGATCAGCCGCGAGCGCAGCTCGATCAAATGATCCATCAGCGGCGCCTTGCTGGCCTCGATGTCTTCGGCGGTCATGACGCTTTCGCGTCCCTTGTAACTTCAGGAGTTGAGGCTTCGGTAGCGGCGGGCGTGATGTCCAGCGGCGCGCGGCTGGACTTCCCGGGTGATCGCCAGCGGCTCGCTGGTGAGCGCATGAGCGTCGGCCTCGGAGAAGGTTTCCGGTATCGGCGCTTCCGGGGTGGTCGGGATCACCGGCATGTCGCCCGTCGCCGGCGTCTCGGCTGCCGAAACGGAAGGCTTGTCGATGTCGCCGATATGCAGCGCGTCGCCGACGTCCTTTTGCAAGGAGGTCATGATGTTGTTGCCGGTCAGGCCGGAGGCGGCCTCCTTGATCTCGTCAAAGGACTTCTTGAGGTCGGCCATTTCGGCTTCCCGCATGGCTTCCCGGAACTGGCCCTGGAATTCGGCGGCCATCTTGCGCGCCTTGCCCATCCATTGCCCGACCATGCGCAGCACGCCCGGCAATTCCTTCGGGCCGATGGCGATCAGCGCGACAACCGCGATGAGAACCAGTTCACTCCACCCGATATCGAACATGACAGTTTCCGCTCGCGCGAGGCCGTTTCACCTCGCGTCTTCCGCAACCGGTCTTGCCGCAAGACGACCGCAAGATCAACGCGCGGCCGACGGCTCCGTCGCCCGCGCAAGCCCGAGATTTTCGGGTCAGACAGCCTTGCTGCCGACATCCGACCGCGCTGCCGCCGAAGGCGTGGCGTTATGGTCGATCGCCTTTACGGGCTCGGGCTTTTCCGCAGTCTTGTCATCGTCCTGCATGCCCTTCTTGAAGGCCTTGATGCCCTGGGCGACGTCACCCATCAGGTCCGAAATCTTGCCGCGGCCGAACAGCAGCAGGACGACTGCGATCACGACGATCCAGTGCCAAATGCTAAGCGAACCCATCCTGCATCCCTCCAAACACGCAAGACCGGTGACCGGTCTCAATCTTCTCGGAAAGTAGGCTCAGGAGGTGTCAAAAACAAGGACTTAGAGCCCGCGATATCGCTGATATCGCGACGCATTGCCGCTACCGTTAATTGATGCCGGCGGCATGCTTCATCGCTCGCAATCTCAGTTCCCGCCGTCCTTTTCGGGCTCGACTGCGGGGGCCAATGCGAGTTCCAGGTCGCCGATCTCCAGCGGGTCTTCATCATCGCGCAACGCCGGATCATCCGAAGGTATCGGAACGCTGAATCCGGAAGGCAGCCGCGAATCCAAAAGGCCTGTTCCTTTCAACTCTTCGAGGCCGGGCAGATCGCTCAGCGCCTCCAGGCTGAACTGCGACAGGAAGGCTTCCGTGGTGCCGAAGGTCAACGGTCGGCCCGGTGTCTTGCGGCGGCCGCGCGGGCGGATCCAGCCGGTTTCCAGCAGCACATCCAGCGTCCCTTTCGAGGTGATGACGCCGCGGATTTCCTCGATCTCGGCGCGGGTCACAGGCTGGTGATAGGCGATGATCGCCAGCATCTCGATCGCTGCGCGCGACAGCCGCCGGGTCTCGGTGCTTTCCCGGGTCATCAGCCAGGACAGATCGCCCGCGGTGCGGAAGGTCCATTTGTTGGCGACGCGCACCAGATTGACGCCGCGCGAGGCGTAATCCGCCTGCAGTTGCGCCAGCGCTGCCTTGATGTCGACGCCGTCGGGCATCCGCTTGGCAAGTGCGGCCTGATCGAGCGGCTCGGAGGAAGCAAACAGCAGCGCTTCCAGGAGCCGCAGTTCCTCCGGCCGCGCGTGCGGATCCACCGGCCCCTCCTCGACATCGGCTGTGCGTTTTTCCGCCAGGCTTGCCATGGCTCGGGTTCCTTCTTCCTTGACTTATTCGACCGGCAGATCCGGCGCGGCCATCGCGTCGGAGGTCTGTGGCGGACGTTTACGAAAATACAGCGGCGCAAACGCCTGTTTCTGGTGCAGTTCGACCGCGCCTTCCCTGACCATTTCCAGGGCGGCGGCGAAACTGGACGCGAACACGGTGGCTTTTTGCGAGGGGTCGACGATGTAATTGATCAGGTACTCGTCGAGCCGGCTCCAGTCCTCGGCCATTCCGACCAGCCGCTCCAGCGAGGCGCGCGCTTCGGTCAGCGACCACACCGTGCGTTTTGCCAGATGCACGCTCGCCAGCACGCGCTGCTGGCGCTGCGCGGCATAGGCGGTGAGCAGGTCGAACAGGGTTGCGGTAAATTTCGGGTGGCGGATTTCGGCGATCGATTCCGGATCGCCGCGCGGAAAGATGTCACGCTGCAATTGCGGGCGGTTCATCAGCCGGTTCGAGGCTTCGCGGATCGCCTCCAGCCGGCGCAGCCGGTTGGCCAGGGCGGTCGCCATCTCCTCGGCGCTCGGCCCGTCCGCCGTCGCGGGTTCGGGCAGCAGCAGCCGCGATTTCAAAAACGCCAGCCATGCCGCCATCACCAGATAGTCGGCGGCAAGCTCAAGCCGGATTTTTCGCGCGGCCTCGATGAACACCAGGTACTGATCGGCCAGCGCCAAAATGGAAATCTTGGCGAGATCGACTTTTTGCTGCCGCGCCAGCGCCAGCAGCAAATCGAGCGGACCCTCATAGCCCTCGACGTCGACGACCAGCGCAGGCTCGTCGGCGGCGAAGTCGGCCGGCCGGCCGGTTTCGAACGATAGAATTTCCGCGCTCATGCGCCTGTCATCCCTGCCCGAGCGATCAACGCATCCAGTTCAGCCCGCGCCGCCTGCCGATCGAACGGCTGCGGTGCCCCACGCGAGGCCAGCGCCCGGCCGGCGCGTTGCAAAGCATGGCCCGACAATTCCGGCGTCTCGGCGGCGACCTCACGCATTTCGTCGAGCTTGCCGTTGCAATGCAGGACCATGTCGCAGCCGGCGCTGAGAATGGATCGGGTGCGCTCGGCGATCGATCCAGCCAACGCGTTCATGGACACATCATCACTCATCAACAAACCCTGGAACCCGATCACGCCACGAATCACTTGCCGGATGATTGTCGCAGAAGTCGTCGCCGGTTGGACAGCATCAAGCGCGCTAAACACAACATGTGCGGTCATCGCCATCGGCAGGTCCGCCAGCGGTCGGAATGCCGCGAAATCAGTCCGCTCCAGTTCCGCTTTCGACGTATCGACTTCCGGAAGCCTGAAATGGGTATCCGCAGTCGCCCGTCCATGCCCCGGGATGTGCTTGAGAACCGGCAATATGCCGCCCTGCTCCAGCCCTTGGGTCACCGCGCGCGCGATCGCCGCCACCTTGGCCGGCTCGGTTCCATAGGCGCGGTTGCCGATCACGGCGTCGGCGCCGGCCACCGGCACATCCGCCAGCGGCAGGCAATCCACGGTGACGCCGACCTCCATCAGGTCCGCTGCGATCAGCCGCGCGCTCAACCGTGCCGCGGCAAGGCCCAGCGCCGGATCGATATCGTAGAGCGTACCGAACACGGCTCCGGGCGGATAAGACGGCCAATGCGGCGGCCCGAAGCGCTGGACCCGGCCGCCCTCCTGGTCGACCAGGACCGGGGCGTCGGGATCACCAATTTCCTTACGAAATTCACCAACAAGACTGGTCACTTGCGCGGCCGTCTCGATATTCCGCTTGAATAAAATAAAGCCCCAGGGCCGTTGCGCGCGGATAAATTCGCGCTCGGCGGCGCTGAGTTCCAATCCGGATACGCCCGTGATGAATGCGCGCCTGTTCATGCGGGCCGATTAGCCCGCGCCTGCCACGGGGGTCAAGGAAACGGCCGTTAATTCCTTTGGACGACGCACTGTCCGCCGGCGGTTTTCAGGCTGCCGCAGAACTGCGACGCCTCTTCGGGCGATCCGAACGGGCCGACCATGGCGCGGTAATAGACGCCCTTGTCGCCGAGATCGGCGCGTTTGATCAGAGGCGAATGCGATCCCAGTACGGTCGGGAACTTGCCCTGCAAGGCCTTGTACGAGGCTTGGGCGTCGGCCTCGTTGCGCTGCGAGGACACCTGAACCAGGTATCCTCCACCGCCACCGGTGGGCGCGGCCGGGGCCGGAGCCGGGGTAACAGCGGCCACCCGGGTATGCGGTTCGGCAGCCGGAGCCGGCTGGGCGCCCTGTGGCGACAGCGACAGCGGTGCATTGGCCGCAGGTGCGGCGGGCGCCGGCGCTCGGGGGGCAGCCGCCCGTGCCACGGGTGCAGGTTTTCCCGCCGGGGCAAGCGCCGCAGCCGCCGGGGGAGCCCCATTGGCCGGGTCGCCCGTGACCGCAAAGGTCTTGATCTTTCGCGGCTCAGTGCCCGGCTGCACGCCATTCGGGATAACAGCCGGCGGGGCCGGAGCCGGACCAACAGTTGCCACCGGCGGATTGCCGCTCTGGCTCAGGGGCGGAAACACCACGCGCGGACCTTGATTGGCATTGACATCGACCGGCACTTCTTCGCGCGGAACGATCTTCTCGGTGCCATCGCCTGCCGCCAGGCGGTCCGGAACCTTGGACCCATCGGCGGGCGGAATGATCTTGGTCGGTGTCGGATCAGCCTTGATGATGGGTGCGTCGCCGCTGCGCGGCGATCCGATATAGGTGCGGTAGGCAAACGCTGCACCGGTTCCCAGTACCGCCAGCGCAAGGACGACCCCCACGGTCATCATGCCGCCGCTACGCTTGCGCGCTGGCTCTTCGCCGTCGTTGTAACCGTCCTGATAGGCGTAGGCGTCATCCGCATAGGCCGGCTCGCGGGCTTCCTCGCCGGTGGCGAGCTGGCCGTACAGTGCCTCGTCGTAGCGCGACGGATCGGCCTCCCGATCGTCGTCAGCGTATTGCGGCTCCGGCTGATAGTCCGGCTCGGGCGTGGCAAGCGGGGTCGCATAGCGATGCAGCGGATGCACCGCGCTCGGGTATTCCTGCTGCGGCACGGCCTGCCGGTTGGCGCGCTGCATCCACGGCGGCGGACCCGCGGGCGGGTCATCCTCAACGGGCTCCGGCGGCTGGTACTGATCGCGTGCCGGGCTTCGCGGCGCCACGTTGGCGCGGCCCATGGCGAACGGATCGGTCTGACCGATCAGCCGCGCGAGCTCGGCCAGGGGATCGCTCTCGGCCCTTGCGGAGGCGTGCTGGTGGTTGCCGCGATCGTAATCGTCTTCCGCGTAATCGTCGTGCGCGGGAAAAGGTCTGTCCTGATATCGATCAGCCATCGTGATGATGCGTCCCCTTCGGGAAAGCCGCTAACTCGTTTCGTACCAACGAACCAACCGCTGCCAGATGCCCCCACAGATCCCCGCGTGAGGAATGCCCCTCATCGCATCTCGTCCGGGGCATGGACGCCGAGAACGGCCAAGCCCGATGCCAGAACCGAGACGACGCCCTGGACCAACGCCAGACGCGCCTTTGTGATCTCTGCATCATTATTGATAATGAAGCGTAAATAGGGCAAATCGCGCCCCCTCGTCCATAACCCGTGAAATTCGCTGGCAAGATCATAGAGGTAAAAAGCGATTCGGTGGGGCTCATGTGCCACCGCCGCCGCCTCGATCATCCGGGGGTAAAGCGCCAGCCGCCGCAACAGATCCAGTTCCGCCGGATCGGTCAGCCGCTGCACCGCCGCATCCGAAAGGAACGCCGCCCGAGCGCCGGCGTCCTCCGGCAGGTCCGGGACGACCTCGCGGGCGTTGCGGAACACCGAGTGACCGCGGGCGTGACCGTACTGCACGTAGAATACCGCGTTGTCCTTGGACTGCTCGATCACCTTGGCGAGGTCGAAATCCAGCACCGCATCGTTCTTGCGGAACAGCATCATGAACCGCACCGCGTCCGAGCCGACCTCGTCGACGACCTCGCGCAAGGTGACGAAATCGCCGGAGCGTTTCGACATCTTCACCGGCTCGCCGTTGCGCAAGAGCTTGACGAGCTGCACGATCTTGACGTCGAGGGTGGCCTTGCCCGCCGTGACCGCCTTGATCGCCGCCTGCACGCGCTTGATGTAGCCGCCGTGATCGGCGCCCCAGACGTCGACCATGTTGCGAAAGCCGCGGTCGAACTTGTTCCGGTGATAGGCGATGTCGGAAGCGAAGTAGGTATAGGAACCATCCGACTTCATCAGGGGACGATCGACATCGTCGCCGTAGGCGGTGGCGCGAAACAACGTCTGCTCGCGATCCTCGTAATCCTCGACCGGACCGCCCTTGGGCGGCGGCAGGCGGCCTTCATAGACATCGCCCTTGGAGCGAAGATAATCGATGGTTTCGGCAACGCGGTTGTTGCCGGCTTCGATCAGCGAGCGTTCAGAGAAGAAAACGTCGTGGCTGATGCCAAGCGAAGCAAGATCATCCTTGAATTATCGTCCATCATCGAGAAGACAGCGATATGGCCTCACGACCGGCAGCCAGTGGCTTTCGGATTGGTCCTTGCAGTATTGGGCCAAACTTTCCGGCGAGTGCCTGCCCCACCGGCTTCAGATAGTCGCCGGGATAAAGCCCTTCCGGAATTTCGCCGATGTCCTCGCCGAGCGCCTCGCGGTAGCGCAGGAATGCCGAGCGCGCGAGCACGTCGACCTGCGCGCCGGCGTCGTTGATGTAATATTCACGCGTCACATCATAGCCCGCGAATGCGAGCAGGCTTGCCAGGGCATCGCCGAACACCGCGCCGCGACAGTGGCCGACATGCATCGGCCCGGTCGGATTGGCCGAGACGTATTCGACGTTGACCTTCTCGGCAGCCCCGATTGCGCTGCGCCCATAGGCATCGCCTTCGCGCAGCACGGTGCGTAGTGCCTCCGACCAGACCGACGCCTTCAAGGTCAGATTGATGAAGCCGGGACCGGCGATATCGACGGACGCAATCAATTCATCGGCGCGCAGTCTCGCTGCGATCGCCTCGGCGAGATCGCGCGGCTTGGCCCTGGCTTCCTTTGCCAGCACCATCGCGGCATTGGTCGCCATGTCGCCATGCGAGGGATCGCGCGGCGGTTCGACCACGACGCGCGAAAAATCGATGCCCGCGGGCCATCCGCTTTCTTTGGCCAGCGCGCCGCACGCCGCGTGCACGCGCGCGAGCACGTCGGCGAAAAGGTGCGGCGGTGAGGCTTGATCGACCATGGCGCCGCCTAACGTAATTCGGGGGTCGAGTCAAAAAGCCGCTGATGCTCGTTCATCGCGAAGCGGTCGGTCATCCCGGCGATGAAATTGCCGATCCGGCGCGCGGTTTCCGTCTCATTGTCCCCGCCATGGGCCGGCAGCCATTCGGCCGGCAGATCGCCCGGCACGCGCTGATAGCGCGCAAACAGGTCGAACAGGATCTGTTCGGCCTCGCCCATCACCCGCATCACCCGTTCGTGCCGGTACATCCTCAGTTTCAGGAACGCCTTGATGCCGGCCTCAACCTCCGCAACATCGGATGGAAATGCGATCAACACCCGGCCGTGACGGCGAACGTCGCTGGCGGAAACCGGTCTCGCGGCATCCAGCCGCCGGCGCGCTTCCGACGTCACCGCCTCGATCAGATAGGAGATCAATTCGCGCACCAGTTCGGCCCCGCGCCGGCTCTCGTCGAGACCGGGATAGCTGCGGTCGATCTCGGCGATCATGGCCGAGGTCAGCGGCATCACCTTCAGATCATCGACGGTGAACAGCCCGGCGCGCAGCCCGTCGTCGATATCGTGGGCGTCATAGGCGATGTCATCGGCGATCGCGGCGACCTGCGCCTCCAGCGAAGCAAAGCTCCACAATTCGAGATCGTATTTCTGGTTGTATCCGGAAATCCCGATGGGAACCCCGCGCTCTTGGTAACGCCCGACCGGTTTCCCGCTTCTGTCGATCAGGGGACCGTTATGCTTGACGACGCCTTCCAGCGATTCCCAGGTCAGGTTGAGGCCGTTGAAATCGGGATAGCGATGCTCCAGCGAGGTCAGCACGCGCAGGGTCTGCGCGTTGTGATCGAAGCCGCCATGGGCTTGCAGGCAGGCATCCAGCGCCCGCTCGCCGGCATGACCGAACGGGGGATGGCCGAGGTCATGCGCCAGCGCCAGCGTTTCCGTCAGATCCTCATCGAGACCGAGCTGGCGGGCCAGCGCGCGGGCAATCTGCGCCACTTCCAGCGAATGGGTCAGCCGGGTGCGGTAATGGTCGCCCTCATGGAACACGAAGACCTGGGTCTTGTGCTTGAGGCGGCGGAAAGCGGTGGAATGGATCACCCGGTCGCAATCGCGCCGGAACGGGCTGCGGGTCTTGCTCGGCGGCTCCGCAAACAGGCGTCCGCGGCTGCGATCGGGGTCGCAGGCATAGAGCGGCGCGAGGAGCAGCCATTCCGACCGACACGGTGTATTAATCCCCTTAAAGGTTTGATTCCGCTGCCTGTCGCACTTAACTATGCTTGGAGCCGGATACCAGATAATTTGGTGTTGTCTCGGAGACCTCTGACATGACCACAGCCGTCACCATCAGCGAGCGGGCGGCCCGCCGCATCGGGCAGATCCTCAAAAACGAGGGCGACGGCGCCATGCTGCGCATCAGCGTCGAGGGCGGCGGCTGCTCGGGCTTTCAGTATAAATTCGACGTCGAGCGCGCCAAAGCCGAAGACGACCTTGTGATCGCGCGCGACAGCGCGGTGGTGCTGGTCGATCCGGCTTCGGTACCGTTTCTGGCGGGCTCGGAAGTCGATTTCGTCGACGACCTGATCGGCGCCTCGTTCCGGGTGGTCAATCCCAACGCCACCGCGTCCTGCGGTTGCGGCACCAGTTTTTCGATCTGAGAAATTTGGACTTTCATGCGCATTGCGACGTGGAACGTCAATTCGATCCGGCAGCGGCTCGACCCTCTGTTGGCGTGGCTGAAGGAATGCGCGCCCGACGTCGTCTGCCTGCAGGAAATCAAATGCGTCGATGAAGCGTTTCCGCGCGAGGCGATCGAGGCGCTCGGCTACAACGTCGTCACCCACGGCCAGAAGACCTTCAACGGGGTGGCGCTGTTGTCGAAGCTGCCATTCGACGAGACCACGCCGCGGCTCGCCGGCGACGACGAGGATGTCCACGCCCGGTTTCTCGAAGGCGTGGTCACGCTCAAGCATGGCGCGCTCAGGATCGCCTGCCTCTATCTGCCCAACGGCAATCCGCCTGACACCGATAAATATCCCTATAAACTCAAGTGGATGTCGCGGCTTCTTGAGTATTCAAAAGATCGGCTGAAGACCGAGGAGCCGCTGATCCTGGCGGGCGACTTCAACGTCATTCCGACAGCCCAGGACGTCCACAACCCCGCCGCCTGGGTCAACGATGCGCTGTTCAGGCCCGAGACCCGCGAGAGCTTTCAGACCCTGCTCGGTCTCGGGCTGACGGATGCCTTGCGCGCCGTCACCGATGCGCCCGGCCAGTACACCTTCTGGGACTATCAGGCCGGCGCGTGGCAAAAGAATCACGGGCTGCGCATCGATCATCTCCTGCTGTCGCCGCAGGCCAGCGACCGGCTGATCGATGCCGGCATCGACAGCTATGTGCGGGCCTGGGAAAAGCCGTCGGACCACGTGCCGGTGTGGATCGATCTGGATCTTGAAGCGGCGTAGTTTCTACCAACACCGCGTCATCCTGAGGTGCTCGCCTGTTCGGCGAGCCTCGAAGGATGGGCCGCGAGCACCTTTGTCGCATCCATCCTTCGAGGCTCGCAAGGGCTCGCACCTCAGGATGACGGAGAGGCTCTTTCGCGCCGTGCCCACCATCAGCATTCAAAACCAGGTCGGAGAAGATGGTGGGCACGCTTCGCTTTGCCCACTCCACGGCGACCTCGGTTCGATCCGCCTAATCCTTGCGGCCCTGCACCCAGTGCTCGAGCATCTGCAGCGCCATCGCGCGGTCGTCGTCGGACGCCTTGGCGATCGCCTTGTTGTAGCTTTCCTTGATCCAGGTCTCATCCGGCGCGGCACTGTCGCGCGCCAGCGTCAGCCACATCAGCCCGCGGGCGGCCTGACGGGGCAGCTGCTCGCCACTGAACAGCATCTGGCCGAGCATGGCCTGCGCCTGATGCTGGCCCTTCTGGGCGGCAAGGCCAAGCCAGCGCGCGCCATAGCGGAAGTCATCCCGCGACGAGCCGGCGGTCTTGAGGTAGAGCCGGGCCAGATCGTATTGCGCGTCGGCATTGCCGAAATACGACGCGGCATAGGAGAACATCTCCCGCGCCCGATCCGGATCGGACTTGATCTTGGTATTGGGAATGCCGCTGAGATAGTACCGCCCCAGCGCCACAAAGGCGTTGGCGACGATCGGCGCCTGCGGCGCCGACGGACTATCCTCGGCATGGGCATTGGCGATCCGGCTGAAATAATCGAAGGCGCAGAAGGTCGTTCTGCCTGACGCCGTCGCCGTCGGCGTACATCCGGCCCAATTTCCATTGCGCGATCGGATGACCGCCTTCCGCGGCATATTGCAGCGAAGTCAGTTCGGTATCGGATGCGGACGGCGGGATCGCCTTCTTCGAGCGCGCCCACCGCACCTGGCTGGGCCGAAACCACGGGGATGGCGACATCCTGGTTGACCGGCGCCCCGTCGAAGGCGAACGCCGGAGCGGCCGCCGGCGCGGCCCCTAAAATCAACGCAAAAATGATACGCTCAAATGTCCGCATAACACTGTTTCTCGTGCGCGCCGCCCGGATGGGTAACGGCACCATCCACCGCCGGCCCAACCTGTTGGGCGTACTTCCACAACGCACCTGACGTATGATTAGTCTCGCGAGGCTTCCATTTGGTCTTACGTTCAGCCAACTCCGCGTCAGTCAACTTTACGTTAAGTGTCCCGGCCTCGGCGTCGATTTCGATGATATCGCCGTCCCTGAGCAGCCCGATCGGCCCCCCAACGGCCGCTTCCGGCCCGACATGGCCGATACAGAACCCGCGGGTGGCGCCGGAGAACCGGCCGTCGGTGATCAGGGCGATCTTGCCGCCCATGCCCTGCCCGGTCAGCGCCGCGGTGGTCGAGAGCATTTCCCGCATGCCGGGACCGCCGCGCGGCCCCTCATAGCGGATCACGATGACCTCGCCTTCCTTGTAGGTTTTCTTCTGGACCGCCTCGAAGGCATCCTCCTCGCGGTCGAAACAGCGCGCCGGTCCGGTAAACTTGAGCTTCGACATGCCGGCGACCTTCACGATCGCGCCCGCGGGCGCGAGATTTCCTTTCAGGCCGACGACGCCACCGGTAACGGTGATCGGCTTGTCGGCGGACCGCACCACATCCTGGTGAGGATTCCATTTCACGCTCTTGAGATTTTCAGCCATCGTCCGGCCCGTGACCGTCAAACAGTCGCCGTGCATGTGGCCGTGATCGAGCAGCGTTTTCATCAAAAGTGGTATGCCGCCAGCCTCGAACATGTCTTTGGCGACATAACGACCGCCCGGCTTCAAATCCGCGACATACGGTGTCTTTTTGAAGATTTCGGCCACATCGAACAAATCGAACTTGATTCCGCATTCATGCGCGATGGCCGGCAGGTGCAGCGCAGCATTGGTCGAGCCGCCGGACGCCGCTACCACCGCCGCCGCATTCTCCAGGGAACGCCGGGTGACGATGTCGCGCGGACGGATATTGGCCGCGATCAGCTCCATGACCTTTTCGCCCGCGGTCATGCAGAAGGAGTCGCGGATTTCGTAAGGCGCCGGCGCTCCGGCCGAATAGGGCAGCGCCAGCCCGATGGCTTCCGATACCGTCGCCATGGTGTTGGCGGTGAATTGTGCGCCGCACGCCCCGGCCGACGGGCAAGCCACCCGTTCGATTTCGTCCAGATCGGCATCCGACATCTCGCCGACCGAATGCTTGCCGACGGCTTCGAACATGTCCTGCACCGTGACCTGCTGGCCGCGGAAATTGCCGGGGAGGATCGAGCCGCCATAGATGAAGATCGAGGGCACGTTGAGCCGGACCATCGCCATCATCATGCCCGGCAACGACTTGTCGCAACCGGCAAGGCCGACCAAGGCGTCGTAGGCATGACCGCGGACGGTCAGTTCGACGGAATCGGCGATACATTCGCGCGACGGCAGTGACGAGCGCATGCCGTCATGGCCCATCGCGATACCGTCGGTCACGGTGATGGTGCAGAATTCGCGGGGCGTGCCGCCGGCGGAAGCCACCCCCTTCTTGACCGCCTGGGCCTGGCGCATCAGCGAGATATTGCAGGGCGCGGCCTCGTTCCAGCAGGATGCGACACCGACGAAGGGCTGGTGGATCTGCTCGGTGGTCAGACCCATGGCATAGAGGTAGGAGCGATGGGGCGCGCGTTCCGGCCCCTCCGTCACGTGACGGCTCGGCAGTCGCTTCTTGATGCTGGTCTTGGCGTCCATCGAAAACCCGTTTCCCCAGCCAACTCCTTTGGACCCGGGAAAGCTCCATTTCCCATCGCCTTCGCGAGCGCCGTGGCCATTCAGCCTACGAAGGAATGATTTCATGGAGGGGTGTGGCTAAAAAGCGGCGCAGGCAAGAACCAGCCTGGTTGCACACCAAATCTTCGCTGAGTGTTGCGGACCGGCAACATTCGTTGCGCCTTGGCAACCCTTTCTTACGATTAGGCAACCCCGCCAAGGAAAAGGCCGGTCGCATATGACCGGCCTTTCTGTGTGCCAAAACTTGGCAGGTTCAATGGCCGGCCGGGGCCGAAAAGCCACGGCTGTAATAGCCGTCGCTATAACCATAGCCCGGCCACTCCGCCGCCGGCCACGCCGCGTTGCTGTTACGGAATTGCTCCTCCGTCGCAACCGCGGCACGATGCGCCTTGTGGGTGCGGTGCTCAGCGGCCGAAGCCATCTGCACGGCCGACAAGGCAATCACTGCCGTTCCGAGTGTTAGGATTGTCTTTTTCATTTTCATCTCCCGAAATTCCGGCGCGGGCTCGCGGAGCAAGACATGCTTCGCTTCCGGCCTGTATTTTGGAGATAACGATGGTTAGCGTCAGTTATTACTGCGTTGCCCATCACGATGCGGCGAGCAAATTTTTTGTTCAAAAATTTTATCGGCTAGAGATTCATCACGCTTTGACCGGCAGACGTTCGATCGCCCTGATGCCGGGCCGCTTGCGCCAGGTAATGTCCTGCTCGGCCACCGCGAGCGTCAATGTCGGCCAGCGCTGGAAAAGGGATTTGAGCGCGCAGCGGCCTTCAAGACGCGCGAGTTGATGACCGAGGCAAAAATGGATTCCGGTCCCGAAGGCGACATGCCGGTTCGGCTTTCGCTGCAGGTCGAGCCGTTCCGGGTGAGGATTGGCCACGAGGATCCATGTTGGCGGCAGCCAGCATGACCATGACCCTTTCGCCCTTTCGCAGTCGCACACCGCCGAGTTCGACATCCCTGCGCACGAAACGCGGCTTGGTGAACTGCACCGGCGTGAGGAACCGCAGAAACTCCTCTACCGCCAGATCGACGCGGCTCCAGTCCTCCTCAAGCCAGTCGCGCAAAACAGGATTTTTCAGCAATTCATACACCGAGCCGCTGATGAGGTGCGTGGTGGTCTCATGGCCGGCAAGCAACAACAGGAAGACCATCGCCACGATTTCGTCGGGGCTGATTTGTCCGCCGTCCTTCTCGACGCGGACAATCTCGGCGATCAGCCCCTCGCCGCCTTCGCGGCGAACGGTCTCAACATGCCGTTCGATATAGTGCTTCATGGCGAAGATGTTCGGGACCAAAGCGAGGAGACCAAGCGTGGTGGTGAAACGGGTGAAGCTACCGGCCCAGGCCGTGAACTTGGGCCGGTCGGCCAGCGGCAACCCGAGAAGCTCGCAAATCACCGATAGCGGCAGCTTGCGCGCGTAGCGCGTCACGAGATCGGCCGGACTTCCTTCCGCGAACAGTTCGTCGGCGAGTTCGTCTCCGAGGCCGCGGATATGCGGCTCCATGTCGAGCACGGCGCGGCGGCGGAACGCTTCGTCCACGACATCGCGCAACCGCTTGTGATCCGGATCGTCCATCGACAGCATGCTGTTGGTGAACGTGCGCAGGATGAGCGGCATCCACCAGGGAACGCCGGCGACCTTGCCGTCGTCCTTGCGAATGGTGAAAGTCCCGGTGTCCTTTAAAACCTGATCGGCGAGCGCTTGCGTGGTCGGCGTCCAGACCTTGCCGACGAACGGAAAACGCAGTTCGATGACCGGACCCCTGGCGCGAAGCTTCTCGATCGCGGCGGCGGGATCGCGAAAGTAGTCCTGACTGGCGAAGTCTGCATCGGGTGTCATCAGCGTTCCCTGCGCCATAAGCTGGGCATCACCGGGGCCGAATTACTCCATCTTGATGTTGGCGGCCTTGAGCATCGGCCACCATTTCGTGATCTCGGACTTCTGCAAGGCGCCGAGCGCCGCCGGGGTAAATTGGTCCTTTGGCGGCATTTGCAGCCCCAGGTTTTCAAACTTCTTGCGGACCACCGGGTCGTTCATGGCAGCCACCGCCGCGGCGTTGAGTTTTGCGATGATATCTTTCGGCGTGCCCTTCGGCACCCACAGGCCGGACCACAACGACATATGGAATCCCGGCAGGCCCGCCTCATCGGTGGTCGGAATGTCCGGCGCCGTCTCGACGCGCTTTTCGTCCGTGACGGCATAGGCGCGGATGGTGCCGGCGCGTACCTGGTTGATGGAATTGGAGGTCTGATCGACGATCATCTCGATTTGCCCGGCGACGAGGTCGGTCATGGCCGGCGCGGTGCCGCGATACGGCACGAATTGCAGCTTGATGCCGGTGAAACTCTCGAAATAAAGCCCGGCGACGTGACTGGCCGACCCGGCGCCGGCAGTCCCGGCGGTCGGCGGGCTTGGCCGCGACTTCATCCACGCCAGCAATTCGGCAAGCGTTTTGGCCGGAACCGCGTTGGTGCTGACGAAGATCATCGGATTGCTCGGCAGCAGCACTACCGGCTCGAAATCGGTCACGAGGTCGTAGTCGAGCTTGTAGATCGCACCATTGGCGACGTGGGTGCCGAGATGGCCGATGCTGACGGTGTAGCCGTCGGGTGCGGCCCGCGCCACGCGTCCGACACCGATCGAGCCGCCCGCGCCGGTCACATTCTCGATCAGGAGGCTCTGGCCGAGCGTGCTTTTCATTCCGTCGGCCATGATCCGCGCCATCGCATCGGTCGGCCCGCCGGCGGAAAACGGCACCACAAGCGTGATGGGGTGCGACGGATAATTCTCCGCTGAAACGTTGCCGCCCGATATCAGCAATGCACCCAACGCCGCCAGAATTACTTTCCGCATCATATCCTCCCCAAAAAACCTCACATCGTCGTCATTGCGAGGAGCGAAGCGACGAAGCAATCCACGCTGCCAATGCCGCACTATGGATTGCTTCGCGGAGCCTGTCATCGGGCGGCGCTCTGCGCCGACCCGTTGGCTCGCAATGACGGTTTCTTAGAGCCTGGCGTAGTCGATCGGCGCGTGGCGATCGAGCGTGCGCGTGACCGGCGGCAGCGGGTATTTGAGCCCGGTCGCACAATTGAACAGCATCACGCGGTCGCTTTTCGTAACACGGCCGTCGGCCAGGCTCTGCTTGTAGGCGGCATAGGTTGCCGCTCCTTCCGGACACAGCAACAGGCCTTCCTCGCGCGATACTTCGTTCAGTGCCGCGGAAATCTTCTCGTCGGTGACGGCAATGGCAAATCCCTTGCTTTCCCGCACCGCGCGCAGAATGAGAAAATCTCCGATCGCCTGCGGCACGCGAATGCCGGACGCAATGGTATGGGCGTCCTCCCAGCGCGGCGCGTGTTCGGTGCCGGCCTCAAAAGCGCGCACCATCGGCGCGCAGCCCGAGGCCTGCACCGCGACCATGCGCGGCCGTTTGGAGCCGATGAAGCCGATGGCCTCGAGTTCGGCGAACGCCTTCCACATCCCGATCAGGCCGGTGCCGCCGCCGGTCGGATAGAAGATCACGTCGGGAACGTCCCAGCCGAGTTGTTCGGCCAGTTCGAGCCCCATCGTTTTCTTGCCCTCGATGCGATAGGGCTCCTTCAGCGTCGAGGTATCGAACCAGCCGGCTTTCGCCTTGCCTTCACCGACGATCTTGCCGCAATCGTCGATCAATCCGTTGACGCGATAGACGGTGGCGCCCTGCAGCTCGATCTCGCTGACATTCACTTCAGGCGTGTCGGCGGGACAAAAGATCGTGGTCTTGATGCCGCAACTGGTGGCGTAGGCCGCAAGTGCCGCGCCGGCATTGCCGTTGGTCGGCATCGCCATGTGCTTGATGCCGAGCGCCTTGCCCATCGATACCGCCATCACAAGGCCGCGCGCCTTGAAGGAGCCTGTCGGCAACCGCCCTTCGTCTTTCACGATGATCTCGCCACCGCCGATTTTCCTGGCGAGTTTCGGCAATCTGATCAGCGGCGTCGTTACCTCGCCGAGGCTGACGATGTCGGCGACTTTGCGCACCGGCAGCAGCTCGCGGTAGCGCCAGAGGTCGGCGGGGCGTTGCGCCAGCGCGTCCTTGGTCAGCGCTTTCTTCACGCCGGCCAGATCATAGCGCACCAACAGCGGCTTGCCGGCTTTCGAGAGGTTATAAACCTGGTCGGCGGGGTAATGGTCGCCCTCCATCGCGCATTCCAGATGCGTCACGAAGGTCGGGCGCTCGATGGTCAGATTGTCATTGTCTTTCACGGGTTCTCGCTTGGTTCGTTGTTTGGGTCATGATCTTGTCCGAAGACCGCCATCCACTTTTCGGGATCATGTCCTAGATGTTCAGCACGCGGCCATACGCATCCAGCACCGCTTCCTTCATCATCTCCGATAGCGTCGGATGCGGGAACACGGTGTGCATCAGCTCTTCTTCGGTGGTTTCGAGGTTCATGGCAACCACATAGCCCTGAATCAGTTCGGTCACCTCGGCGCCGATCATGTGGGCGCCGAGCAACTGGCCGGTCTTCTTGTCGAAGACCACCTTGACCAGCCCCTGATCCTCGCCGAGCGCGATCGCCTTGCCGTTGCCGACGAACGGAAAACGCCCGACGCGAACTTCACGGCCGCCCTCTTTGGCCCTGGCTTCGGTGAGACCGACGGAAGCGACCTGCGGATTGCAATAGGTGCAGCCGGGAATCAGCAACTTGTCCATGGCGTGCGGATGCAGGCCCTTGATGGCTTCGACGCAGACCACGCCCTCGTGTTCGGCCTTGTGCGCCAGCATCGGCGGTCCCGCGACATCGCCGATGGCGTAGATGCCGGGCACGTTGGTCTTGCCGTAGCCGTCGATCACGATGCAGCCGCGGTCGGTCTTGACGCCGAGTTTCTCCAGTCCGAGATTTTCAATGTTGCCGACCACGCCGACCGCTGAAATCACCCGGTCGAATTCGACCGTCTGCGGCTTCTTGCCGTCGTCGATGGTCGCAACCACGCTGTCGCTCTTCTTTTCGAGCTTGGTCACCTTGGTATTGGTGAGGATCTTGATGCCCTGTTTCTCGAAGCGCTTGCGTGCGAGACCCGCGATCTCGGCGTCCTCGACCGGCAATATCTGCGGCAGCACCTCGACCACGGTGACGTCGGCGCCCATGGTGTGGAAGAACGACGCGAACTCGATGCCGATCGCGCCGGAGCCGACCACCAGCAACGACTTCGGCATTTTCTCCGGCACCATCGCCTCGAAATAGGTCCAGACCAGTTTCTTGTCGGGCTCAAGCCCCGGCAGCACCCGCGGCCGCGCGCCGGTGGCAAGAATGATGTGCTTGGCCTGATAGACGCCCTCGCCCAGCGCGCCCTTTGGCGCCTCGAAGGCGGACTTCTTGACCGTGATCTTGCCGGGCGCGTCGATCATGGCTTCGCCCCAGATGACCGTCACCTTGTTCTTTTTCATCAGGAAGCCGACGCCGTCGTTGAGGCGCTTCGACACGCCGCGCGAGCGCTTGACCACGGCGCCGGCATCGAACGCGACCTTTTCGGCCGACAGCCCGTAATCTCCGGCGTGCTGCATGTAGTGATAGATTTCGGCCGAGCGCAGCAGCGCCTTGGTCGGGATGCAGCCCCAGTTCAGGCAAATGCCGCCGAGATAGGCTTTCTCGACAATCGCGGTCTTGTAGCCGAGCTGCGCGGCGCGGATGGCGGTGACGTAGCCGCCGGGGCCGGAACCGATAATGATGATATCGAAGGATGTGTCGGCCATGGCGGGCTCCCGTTCAGCTCAAGCAGTCGTAATGCGGTGGGCGCGGCGTTTCAATGCTGCCCAGCCGCCGATATCGAGGGGATTTCTGCAGGCTCAGCGCGCCGCGACAGATAGATATGCAGGATCAGCCATTGCACCAGCGCGACGACCCACAGCGGCGTGAACATCTGCACCGTGCCGACCGCTTCGCGCAGCCAGTTGATCCGATGAATGCCGTTATCGATCAGCCCGAGAATGACGATGAGGAACGGTGCCAGCAAAAGCGTGTAAAGGGCGCGCTTGAAGTGCCGTTGGCGATCGCTGCGCCAGGCCGCGAAGCCATAGAGGATGATGCCGAGGAACACATAGGTGACGACCAGCAGCGCACGAAAGGCCTCGCCCATGCCGCGCCCGGCAGCGTCGTCCCAATCCGGCAGAAAGGATACCGCCGCATAGACGAGCATGCCGGCGATGGCGGAGGCGACAAAAGCCAGCACGAAGACGCCCGCGGATCGCATCGTTACCTTCGTTAGAGGTGAAGAACCGGAGATGTGCTCACACCACCATCATGACCGGATTTTCGATCAGCATCTTGAACGCGCCGATCAGTTCGGCCCCGAGCGCGCCGTCGACCGCGCGGTGATCGCAGGACAGCGTCACGCTCATGATCTGCGCGGCCTCGATCTTGCCGTGCCTGACGATGGCACGCTCCTCGCCGGTGCCGACCGCAAGGATGGTGGCATGCGGCGGGTTGATCACGGCGGTAAAATCCTTGATCCCGTACATGCCGAGATTGGACACTGCCGTGGTGCCGCCCTGGTATTCCTCGGGCTTGAGCTTGCGGGCGCGGGCGCGGGCCGCGAAATCCTTCATCTCGGCGGAGATCGCCGAGATCGGCTTGGTCTCGGCCTTGCGGATGATCGGCGTGATCAGTCCGCCCGGCATCGCCACGGCAACCCCGACATCGGAATGCTTGTGCTTGAGCATGCCGCCGTCGGTCCAGCTCACATTGGCGTTGGGAATCCGCTGCAATGCTAACGCCAGCGCCTTGATGACGAAATCGTTGACCGAGAGCTTGTAGGCCGGCTTGCCGTCCTTGTCCTTGGGCGCGGCGGCGTTGATCGCCTCGCGGGCCTCGAGCAGTTTGCCGATGTTGCAGTCCATCGTCAGGTAAAAATGCGGGACGGTCTGCACCGACGCGGTCAGGCGCTGCGCGATGGTGCGGCGCATGCCGTCATGCGGGATCACCTCGTAGCTGCCGTCCTCGAACAGCGCGCGGATCTGCTTGTCCGACATCGACGGCGCAATGCTCGGCGCACCGGCAGGCGCTGCCGCCGGAGCCTTCAGTCCCTTGCCGGACCTGGCCTCTTCGACATCGCGCGCGATGACGCGGCCATGCGGGCCGGAGCCGTTGATGCGCGCAAGCTCGATGCCGGCTTCCTTGGCGAGGCGGCGCGCGAGCGGCGAGGAAAATGTGCGGGCGTGGCCGTTGGTTAGCGGCGCTGCTTCCTTTTGAGCCTCCTTGGGCTGAGCCGGCGGCGGCGCTGCGGGCGCAGCTTTAGGGGCTTCCGTCTTGGTTTCCGACTTCGCGTCAGCCTTGGCCTCCGCCTTCGGCGGCGGGCTGGCAGCCGCCGCGCCGGCCGCCTTGACGTCCTCGCCATCGGCAGCGAGTACCGCGATCACGTCATTGACCGCGACGTCCTGGGTGCCCTCGGGCACCACGATCTTCGCCAGCGTGCCCTCGTCGACCGCCTCGACCTCCATGGTCGCCTTGTCGGTCTCGATTTCCGCGATCACGTCGCCGGACTTGACCTTGTCGCCCTCCTTCTTGAGCCACTTGGCAAGGTTGCCCTTTTCCATCGTCGGCGACAGCGCAGGCATCAGAATGTTGGTTGGCATTGTCAGTGACCTTGTTGCGACCGCGGCGTGGTGTTGCCTATGTCGGTCGGCCGCGCGATTTCGGCTTCGAACATGTCGATGATGCGCCTCAGCGCTTCATCCTCGGTAAAGGCACTCTCGCGCGCAAAGGCGCGGGCGGCATGGCGCGCGATGTCGACCAGAAGCAGGCCCCACATATCCGGCTCCTCGAACGCGCGCGTGAATGCAATCGAAAGTCCGCCGTCGACGACAAATGCGCGCAACACTTCGGTGGCGTCATCACGGCCCATGACATCCGGAGGCAATGGCTGTTCCTTGGGACCGGTCATGATTCACCGGTAACAAACGGCTTTGGCGGCATCCACCACCTCGGCCACCGAGGGCAGTGCGAGCTTTTCGAGGTTCGCGGCATAGGGCATCGGCACGTCCTTGCCCGATACCCGCGTCACCGGCGCATCGAGATAATCGAAGGCGTGCTCCATCAACCGTGCGGCGATTTCGGCGCCGACGCCGTTTTGCTGCCAGCCTTCTTCCACGGTGACGGCGCGGCCGGTTTTCTTCACGGAGGCAACGATGGTTTCGGTATCCATCGGGCGCAGCGTGCGCAGGTCGATCACCTCGGCTTCGATGCCTTCCTTGGCGAGTTCTTCGGCGGCCTTCAGCGCGTAGGACATGCCGTTCGACCAGGAAACGATGGTGACATGACCGCCGGCGCGAACGATGCGGGCCTTGCCGATCGGGATCACGTAATCGTCGAGCTTCGGCACCGGCCCGGAATGGCCGTACAGCATTTCGTTTTCGAGGAAGATCACCGGGTTGGGATCGCGGATCGCGGCTTTCAGCAGGCCCTTGTAATCGGCGGCCGAGAACGGCGCGATCACCTTGAGGCCGGGGACCTGCGAGTACCAGGCCGAATAGTCCTGGCTGTGCTGGGCGGCGACGCGCGCGGCAGCACCGTTCGGTCCGCGGAACACGATCGAGCAGCCCATCTGTCCGCCCGACATGTAGAGCGTCTTGGCCGCGGAGTTGATGATCTGGTCCATCGCCTGCATGGCGAAATTGAACGTCATGAATTCGACGATCGGCTTCAGGCCGGCCATCGCCGCCCCGACGCCGATGCCGGCAAAGCCATGCTCGGTGATCGGGGTATCGATCACGCGCCTGGCGCCGAATTCCTGCAGCAAGCCCTGCGTGACCTTGTAGGCGCCCTGATATTCCGCGACCTCTTCGCCCATCACGAACACATCCGGGTCGCGGCGCATCTCCTCGGCCATCGCGTCGCGCAGCGCGTCGCGGATGGTCATCGTCACCATCTCGGTCCCCTCCGGCACTTCGGGATCGGGCTCGGCGACGGCTTTCGGCGCTGCACGGCGCGGATTTTGCGGGCGCGGGCTTGTCGCGGCGCAGGCGCGGATTTGGCTTCGGCTGAAGGTGCTGCCTCGGCGGCTTTCTCCTGCTTGGCGGGCGCCGGCGCCTTGGCGGCATCTGACGCACTCTCGCCGTCGGCGAGAATGGTCGCGATCGGCGTATTGACCGCAACGTCGGCGGTGCCTTCCGGGATCAGGATCTTGCCGAGCGTGCCCTCATCGGTGGCCTCGACTTCCATCGTCGCCTTGTCGGTTTCGATCTCGGCGATGACATCGCCCGACTTGATCGCCTCGCCTTCCTTTTTCAGCCATTTCGAAAGGTTGCCCTTCTCCATGGTCGGCGACAGCGCGGGCATCAGCACTTGAATTGGCATGGTAGCTCCAAAAATACTCTTAGGGCTGCTCGGGCTCGCACGCTCAGCGATAAACGTCGGTCCACAATTCGGCGGGATCAGGCTCGGGGTCGTGCTGGGCAAAATCGGCGGCGGCGTTGACGATTTCGCGGACCTCGGCATCGATCGCCTTCAAGTCCTGTTCGCTCATCTTGGCCGCCAGCAACCTGTTGCGCACCATTTCGATCGGGTCCTGATCGTGGCGGACCTTGTCGACCTCCTCGCGGGTGCGATATTTCGCCGGATCCGACATCGAATGGCCGCGGTAGCGATAGGTCTGCATTTCCAGGATGAACGGCCCCTTGCCGGCGCGGCACCAGGCCACCGCCTTGTCGCCGGCAGCCTTCACCGCGCGCACGTCCATGCCGTCGACCTGCTCGCCCGGAATGTTGAAGGAGATGCCGCGCTTGGAAAAATCGGTCTGCGCCGATGAGCGCGTCACCGAGGTCCCCATCGCATAGCGGTTGTTCTCGATGACGTAGATCACCGGCAGCTTCCACAGCTCCGCCATGTTGAAGCTTTCGTAGACCTGGCCCTGGTTCGAGGCGCCGTCGCCGAAATAGGCCAGGCTGACGAAATCATTGCCGCGATAGCGGTTGGCAAAAGCCAGTCCGGTGCCGAGCGACACCTGCGCGCCGACGATGCCGTGGCCGCCGAAGAAATTCCGCTCCTTGCTGAACATGTGCATGGAGCCGCCCTTGCCCTTGGAGTAGCCGCCATGGCGTCCGGTCAACTCCGCCATCACGCCCTTGGCTTCCATGCCGGTGGCCAGCATGTGGCCGTGGTCGCGGTATCCGGTTATGACCTGGTCGCCCTTCTTCAGGGCCATCTGCATGCCGACGACGATGGCTTCCTGACCGATATAGAGGTGGCAGAAGCCGCCGATCGCGCCCATGCCGTAGAGCTGGCCGGCCTTTTCCTCGAAACGGCGGATCAGCAGCATGTCGCGCAGCGCGCTAAGTTCCTGATCTCTGGTAAATTCCGGCGGGCTGCCTTTCTCGTGAGCCGCCTCCTGGCTGGTTTCTTTAGCGACGCTTTTTTTCAGTAAGGCCATGGCAAATCCGGATCAGGGAGAGGAACGCTCTCTCTAACCCAACTCAAACCGCCATGAAAGGATTGCGTGCGCTGGCGAAAATTTCGCCATGCCGCAGTGCAATGCCGGCGACATTTTCGAGATCGAATTGGCAGGTTTTTGAAATTTGACGACTAGTTCGGATGGACCGTCGGAGTGGTGGTCTGAACCAGATCGTGCGGATTGGCGTAATCGAGTTGATAGCGTGCTCGCTCGTCGAGCAGGTCGGGGTCGACCCGGTCGGACCGCAGCAGCGAAACGCGTTGCTCACCCTCGGCGCGCTCCCGTTTCAGCCGCGCCAGTTCGGAAGTCAGCGCGATGATTTCCTGATCGAGCTCCTGCCGCGCGTTCAGGCCGTACTTGCCGGTATAGGCATTGACGCCGAAATAGCCGACCATCGCGGCCGCCATCGTGTAGAGGGCGAACCCCGTCAGCAGGGATTTAAGTCGCGAACGAGAGACCATGGCCGTCACAATGCGGCGGCCCGGTTAATGAAAACCTAAGTTCGGCCCTGCGGGCGGGCTAGGGATGCAGCCCTCTGCTGCGGCCTTTTGCTAAAGGTTGTGCTTTTTGACGAAGGCCGCGTAGGCGTCGATATATTGCTTGAGCACGGTCTTCAGGGAATCCTTGATCAGTTCGCCCTTGTCGTCGAAGGCGTCGCCGACGCCGTTCAGGTAGATTTCCGGCTGCCCCATGATCACGCCGGAAATGCCCGGCAGGATGTTCTGCAAGGATTTGGCAGCGTTGACGCCACCGAGCGGTCCCGGCGAGTTGCTGACGATGCCGATCGGCTTTTCGAGAAACGAGCTCTTGCCATAGGGGCGCGATCCGACATCGATAGCGTTCTTCAGCACGCCGGGGATCGCACGGTTATACTCCGGGGTGATGAAGAGGACGCCTTCCGACTTCTGAATCTTTTCGCGGAACGCCACCCAATCCGCCGGCGGCGTTGCTTCCAGATCCTGATTGAAAAACGAAATGTCGTGCAGGGTGACGATGTTGAGCTTCAGCGTCTCGGGCGCAAGCTTGGCCAGCGCGTTGGCGATCTTGAGGGTGAAGCTCTGCTTGCGAAGGCTGCCGACGATAACGACGATGGGGTGCGGAGCGGCCATGGGATTTCCTTATTGATGGCGGGAGCCGGGAAGTCTGGCGTTCACCCTAGCCATATCGGGGAAAGATGCAAGTGCATGGATTGCCAGAATTCAGCGCAAACTTCCGTCATCAGGCCGGCAGGCCGTCGGACCAGGACGGCCCGCTTTGGGCCGTGCCGCCGACGCAGGCGATTA
Source organism: uncultured Alphaproteobacteria bacterium (assembly GCA_963774685.1). Classification (GTDB taxonomy): domain Bacteria; phylum Pseudomonadota; class Alphaproteobacteria; order Rhizobiales; family Xanthobacteraceae; genus Bradyrhizobium. The sequence goes on from CAVZFU010000002.1 coordinate 1,481,809, forward strand.
CTTGATGAGTTGCCAGAAGATCCCGACAATCGCCACGTAACCGAGCGTGAAGATCACCGTCCTCACAAAGGGAATGCCGAGCAGGTACACGACGGCATGGGCGAGCCGCAGCCAGAAGTAGGCCATCGCCCAGAACGCCGTCATGGCGTTGGCCTTGCCGGCGAGATGGGCCACGATCACCAATGCCGCAAACGGCGCAAAGGTCTCGACCGCGTTGACGTAGGCTCTGTCGGCACGCCTGCCCCACAACGGCAGCGGCCGCTGCGTCGGATCGAGATAGTTCGCCGGCTGTAGCCTGCCGTTGGTCTTGACCTGCGCGACCACGTAGGGAATCCACAACGACGCGGTAAGGATTGCGGTAAAGGCGAGATATTTGAGGTCCGTCGACATTTAATTTCCCCCTTTTTAAAAAGTGATTTCGGTAACTCCTGTGGTGCGAACCGTCAGACTGGGACCGCACGGCTGCTTCGTCAATCCGCTGGGCCCGACAATCAACCGCCCTTGTTCGGATTGATCAGGAATTTTTCGCCGGTCGCGCGCTTGGTGTAGACCGCGATGTTTTGCAATTGCAACGCTTCCTGCAGCGACACCACCCGGGTGTAATGGCTTGCGAACGTGGTCTTGAGTTCAGCGGCGACGCGCTCCCGCAGCTTCAGCATATCCGGGCCGATCTTTTGCAGAAACGGAGTAAGCAGCCATCCGCCGACACCCCAGGCCATGCCGAACGCCCGGTTCAACTCGAGGGGACGCGGATCGAGGCTGCCATAGACATAGACCTGCTTGTGCACGCTCGAACCGTAGCGGCTATAGACCTTGGCGGTCTTGTTGGCGGCGACTTCCATGCAGCTCAGAATCTGTCCCGCAAGCTTGCCGCCGCCGATGGCATCGAACGCCAGCGTGGCACCGGTCTCGACCAGCGCGTTGGTCAGGTCATCCATGAAAGTCGGCGCTGTGGAATCGACGACATGTTTGGCGCCGATCTTGTGCAGGATGTCGGCCTGCTCCGGACTACGAACGATATTGACGAGGCCGATGCCGTCCTTGAGGCAAATCTTGTTGAGCATCTGCCCGAGGTTCGACGCCGCTGCGGTGTGCACCAGCGCCTTGTGGCCTTCCCGCCGCATGGTTTCGGTCATGCCGAGCGCGGTCAGCGGATTGACGAACCAGGAGGCGCCTTCGGCGGGCGACGTACCTTCCGGCAGCACCAGACAGTCTCTGGCTTTGACCGTGCGATACTGCGCGTACATGGCGCCGCCGATGATGGCGACGGTCTTGCCCATCAGCGCCTTTGCCGCGTCGGACGAGCCGGTCCTGATCACCACGCCGGCGCCCTCGTTGCCGACCGGCAGCGATTCATCGAGCCGTCCGGCCATCGCTCTCATCGCGGCTTCCGGGACGGTCGCGGTGATGACAGGCTTGTCTTTGGTGCCCGACATTTTGGCGGTCGTCATGTCGGCGGCACCAACCAGCAGTCCTAGATCGGACGGATTGATCGGCGAAGCCTCGACGCGGACAACGACTTCGCTCTCGTCGGGTTCGGGGATCGTGACTTGCGCCAATGATATCTCGAGTTCGCCGCTCTTCTTGATCAGCGAACGAAGTTGCAGCCCGGTGTTGCCGTTTGCCGTCGCCATTTTGGACCTCCCCAATCGATTACAGTTTGAGGTCAGTCTTTCACGTCGCGCGGGAAACACCAACCTCAACCTGTTCGCCCGGGTGGCGAACCCGTCCGATCACGCAAGGCGGCACGACGGTCTGCCGTGTTCGCCGAGGTCAACGCAGCGGCGAAGGCGAGCCAGAATATTTGAAAACGCAGCCCCCCGCGTTTTTATCCCAGCGCCTTCAACGCCGCCCTGCCCGCGTATTTTGCCTGGGTGCCGAGTTCTTCCTCGATACGCAGCAACTGGTTGTACTTGGCGGTACGATCGGAGCGCGCCAGCGATCCCGTCTTGATCTGCCCGCAATTGGTGGCGACCGCGAGATCGGCGATGGTGGAATCCTCGGTCTCGCCGGAACGGTGTGACATCACGGCGGTGTAGCCGGCCTTGTAGGCCATCTCGACCGCGCTCAGTGTCTCCGTGAGCGTGCCGATCTGGTTGACCTTGATCAGGATCGAGTTGGCGCGGCCGTGTTTGATGCCGTCGGCAAGCCGCGTCACATTGGTGACGAACAGGTCGTCGCCGACCAACTGGCATTTGTTGCCAACCAGGTCCGTCAACTCCTTCCAGCCGGTCATGTCATCCTCCGACATGCCGTCTTCTATGGAGACGATCGGGTAGCGCGCGGCAAGATCGGCAAGATACCTGGCCTGCTCGGACCCCGAGCGCGTCTTGTTCTCGCCGCCGTAGACGTAATTGCCGTCCTTGAAGAATTCGGTGGCCGCGCAATCCAGCGCCAGCATCACATCGGAGCCGGCCTTGTAGCCGGCCTTGCCGATCGCGGCCATGACGAACTCGAGCGCTGCGTCCGCCGACGGCAGGTTCGGCGCGAAGCCGCCCTCGTCGCCGACATTGGTGTTGTGGCCGGCCTTCTTCAACTCGGCCCGCAGGGTGTGGAAGATTTCCGACCCGCAGCGCAGCGCCTCGGCAAATGTTGCGGCGCCGACCGGCATGATCATGAATTCCTGGAAGTCGATCGGATTGTCGGCATGCACGCCGCCATTGATGATGTTCATCATCGGCACCGGCAGCGTTCGCGCCGAGGTACCGCCGACATAACGATAGAGCGGCATGTCGCCGGATTCAGCGGCAGCCTTGGCGCAGGCGAGCGAGACCCCGAGAATGGCGTTGGCACCGAGGCGGCTCTTGTTGGGCGTGCCGTCGAGATCGATCATGGTCTGGTCGATCTGGACCTGCTGCTCGGCATCCATGCCGCCGATCGCGTCGAAGATTTCGCCTTTGACGGCATTGACGGCCTTTTGCACGCCCTTGCCGAGATAGCGTGCCTTGTCGCCGTCACGCAATTCCACCGCTTCATGCGCGCCGGTGGAGGCGCCCGACGGCACCGCGGCGCGGCCCAATGAGCCATCTTCCAGCACCACATCGACTTCGACCGTGGGATTGCCGCGGCTGTCGAGAATTTCACGGCCGATAATATTGACGATGGCGGTCATGGGAGCCTCTGAATTTGCGGGGTAATGGACCTTTGCAGGGTTTCTATAGCAAGGCGTCATCAGGGAAAAGGCCGCGTGACCTCGGCCGCCCGATTGGCTAAGAATCCGGCAGCGCATGATCCGCCAAAGTGCAAGCGGTTTGGCGACAAGATCATGCGCCTTTCTATGGTTTGGAGCGCGATCGGACGCAAAACCGGATTCCACTTTTGCCGATCGCGCTCTATGGAGAAAGTCATGCCGAAATCCTCTCGAACATCGTCAAAATCGCCGGGCCTGCAACTTGGCCGCGCCGTGCAATGGCCGGCCTCACCCGACGCGGCGCAGATCGACCGGGTGCCCAATCCGCAGGAGAACACCGATTACGTGGTGCGGTTCACGGTACCCGAATTCACTTCGCTGTGTCCGGTTACGGGCCAGCCCGATTTTGCGCATCTCGTGATCGATTACGTGCCGGGCCAATGGCTGCTGGAGTCGAAATCCTTAAAACTTTACGTCGCGAGCTTCCGCAATCATGGCGCCTTCCATGAGGACTGCACGGTGGCGATCGGCAAAAGGATAGCGGCCGAGATCAAGCCGAAATGGCTGCGGATCGGCGGCTACTGGTATCCGCGCGGCGGCATTCCGATCGACGTGTTCTGGCAAACCGGAAAACTCCCGAAGGGCATGTGGATTCCCGATCAGGGCGTCGCACCCTATCGCGGGCGGGGCTGATATCATTTGCGACCTGCCTCAGTATGCGCTCAAGAGATCGACTTTGGCGTTTGCAACGATCAGGCGTTTGGCCAGCAGCGCGGAGAGATTGCGCATGATTTTCAGCGCCGTCTGGGGATGAAGCCGGCAGTAGTCGGCGAAGGTACCAAGCGGCAGTTCGAGGCATTCGACAGCGGTATCGGCCCAGACGTCGGCGCTGCGCAGTCGCTCCAGGATCGCCATCTCGCCGAATTCCCTGCCGGGCCCGAGCGAAGCCAGCCGAACACCGCTCGGTAGCTTGACGCTGACCATCCCCCTCTGAAGGAAGAACAGCGAGTTGGCCGGCTCGCCGGCCCGGACGATCCGTTGACCGGATTCATAAGCGCGAGCGGTCGAAAGTCCGGCCAATGCCGCGATCTCATCGGCGGACAATTCCGCCAGCAGGGCCTGCTCGCCGAGATGGGAGGTTTCCTTGACCAGGGTGAAACCGCCGTACCGATAGATCACCTGATCCTCCGCCCATTCGATGGCGTCGTCGAGCAGGACAAAGCGCCGCAGCCGTTGCACGTCCGCGGTCTGTGCCCGGATCGCCTCCGAGACGGGTGAAGTTGCCTCACAGCCTGTCAGGATGACGGTGACGCCGAGGTTGCCGAGGATCGTGAGGTTTTCTCCGAGCAGGCGCGCCCCCGCGGCGGTAATGTCGGGCACGCGGCGGAAATCGAGCAGCAGCAGCGGCGCGTTCGGCGGTTCGTTGGCGAGCCGGCGCGTGACGTAGTCGATGGCCGCGAAGTTGAGCGCGCCGATCAGTTCGATCACCCGGACGTCGTTGTGGCGTTCGTCGAGAATCTGCTGTTCGTGCGGCTGACGGCTGCGGCGGGAAGAAATGCCGAAAATGTCGTAATCCGCGATGATGCAGGTGCGGACATCGGCGCTCCGGTTGAGCATGTGCAGATCGAACCGCGCCGACAATGCCTCGCAGACTTTCAGCCCGCGCACGCTGTTGCCGTGGCTGTCGAGGCAGGGCGAGAAGGTGCCGAGCCCGAGCTGCGATGGAAGGGCTGCAACGATGCCGCCGCCGACACCGCTCTTGGCGGGAATGCCGACGCGATAGATCCACTCGCCGGCGTAGTCATACATGCCCGAACTCGTCATCACCGAAAGCGTGCTGGCAACGACATGCGGCGTTATCACCTGAATTCCGGTAACGGGATTGATTCCCCGGTTGGCCAACGTTGCCGCCATGACGGCGAGATCGCGCGCGGTGACCAGCACGGCGCATTGCCGGAAATAAGTATCGAGCACGGCGTCCACATCGCCGAGCACCACCGAATAGTTACGCAGCAGCCAGGCAATCGCCCGATTCCGGTTGCCGGTGGTAACTTCGGAGGCGTGCACGGCATCATCGACAGCGAGTTCGCGCCCCGCGAACTGGCTGAGCTTGGCCAGGATGCGATCAAAGGCACCGGCGCCGTCGACCTGATGGATCAGCCCCGAACACGCGATCGCCCCCGCATTGACCATCGGATTGAAGGGACGATTGTCGTTGGTGAGCCGGATCGAATTGAACGCCTCGCCGCTGGGTTCGACTCCGATCGTCGCCGCCACGCGCTCCTCTCCCACCATCTCCAGCGCAAGCGCGAACACGAAGGCCTTGGAAACCGATTGAATGGTGAAAGGAACGGCACTGTCGCCGATTTCATAGACATGACCGTCGATCGTAACGAGAGCGATCCCGAAATGCGCCGGGTCGGCTTTTTTCAGTTCCGGAATATAGTCAGCGACCGCACCGGAATCGTCGCCCCTGAATTCCTGGTAGCAACTGGTCAAAAATCGCTGCAGCGGAGGTTGGTTGGCATAGCCTGTATTTCTGGTCTTGATGCTGGCCGGAAAAACCACTTGGGCGTCCACGATCCCTCCCCTCGTTTGATCGAAAACCAAGCAATCCGCGTGCCATCGATACCGTTCTCGCACCGCGCCGACTGTGCGTCATCCTGCCGCGACTAGGGCTGCACATCGGGCCGGGCGCTCGCATCCGCCGGTCTGGTCTGACGCAACAGGCGCGCGCAGACAAAGCCAAGTACGACGATGATGCCCGCGCTCGTGAGCAAGGCCTGGATCTTTCCTGCGTTGAGGATGCCGAAGCCGTAAGCGATCGGTCCCACGGTCTGGCCCATGAAGAAGAAGAACGAATGCAGCGAAAGTGCCGTGGCGCGGGCTTCCACCGACAATTCGCTGGCAAAGACCTGCAGCGAGCCGTGGATCATGTAGAAGCCCCAGCCCATCAGGATGAAGTAGAGGGCCTGGAGCTGCCAGCGCGGGCCGAAGGCGATCAGCACAAGTTGCAGGCCCATCAGCATCGCGCCCGAGATCATCATGCCGTTGACGCCGAGCCGCGGCAGGAAGCGCGACACGGTGAAGGTATAGAACAGCCCGCCGACGGCGAAGCCGGCAATTACAAGGCCGCTGATGGAAAGGCTGGTGACGCCCTGTTCGAACAGGAACGACGCGACATAGGGAAACAGCCCGAGCACGCAACAGCCTTCGATAAATACCGCGGCGTAACAGACCTTGGCATTCGGGTTGGAGAGGATGGTGCGATAGCCGTGCCGCAGCACCGAAAGATTGACTCGCGCGGGCGGACGTTTCAGCGCGCCGCCGCGGAAACCGACGAAGACGGCGACCGACGCCACCAGCGCCAGCGAACCGAGCACACCCAGCACGCCGCGCCAGCCGAGGAAATCGCCGATCAGGCCCGACAGTGATGCCCCGAGTAAATTGCCGGTCATCGAACCCGCCAGCGTGCGGCCGATCGCGACCTGCCGCTTGTCCGGTCCGACCAGATCGCTGGTCAGTCCGAGCGAGATCGGGAATACCCCGCCGGCGCCGATCCCGGCCAGGATGCGGGTGACGAACAGCAGCAAAAACGACGACGACAGCGCGCCGAGAATATTGGCAACGCCGAGCAGCACCAGGCAAACGATCACAAGCCGCGCCTTGCCGAACATGTCAGCCGCGGCCCCCAGCACCGGCTGGATGATGGCGAAGGTAAAGGCGAACACCGACGCAAATCCCGCCGCGGTGACGATGCTGACGTTGAAATCGGTGGCGACGTGCGGCAGCACCGGATCGAGCGCACGCGCCGACAGGCTCGCCGCGAACGTCGTCAGCGCAATGATGTTGAGGGCCGGCGGCAGCCCGGTTTGCGGCATTAACGCGCCGCACCCTTGGCGAGGGCGTCGAACGCCATCAGCGTCCGCACCAGACCTTCGAACTCGCGCAGCGGCACCATGTTGGGACCATCCGATGGTGCATGATCGGGATCGGGATGGGTTTCGATGAATACGCCGGCGACGCCGACCGCGACCGCCGCGCGCGCCAGCACCGGCACGAATTCACGCTCGCCGCCGGATGAAGTGCCCTGACCGCCCGGTTGCTGTACCGAATGGGTGGCATCGAAAATCACCGGCGCGCCGGTGGTGCGTGCCAGGATCGGCAGCGCGCGCATATCCGACACCAGCGTGTTGTAGCCGAATGATGCGCCGCGCTCGGTGACCAGCACATTCGGATTGCCGGCGCCGGTGATCTTGGCGACGACGTTTGCCATGTCCCACGGCGCCAGGAACTGCCCCTTCTTGACGTTGACGGCTTTGCCGGTCGCAGCCGCCGCCTGCAGCAGATCGGTCTGCCGGCACAGGAAGGCCGGAATCTGCAGGACATCGACGGCCTGCGCCACCTCGGCGCATTGCGCGGCCTCGTGCACGTCGGTGAGCACGGGCATTTTCAGCGAGGTACGGATCTCGGCAAAGATCGGCAGCGCCTGCTTCAGCCCGATGCCGCGCGCAGCCGACACGCTGGTGCGGTTGGCCTTGTCGAACGAGGTCTTGTAGACGAGGCCGATCTTCAGGCGCGCCGCGATTTCCTTTAGCGCCGATGCGACTTCGAGGGCGTGGGCGCGGCTCTCGAGCTGGCACGGTCCGGCAATGATCGAAATCGGCAAGCCGTTGCCGAATTTGACATGGCCTGCGGTGACCACCGGTGCCGCTGAAATCCTGGCGTTCAAGGTTTTTCCCTTATTTCGGGCCGGACCATGCCGGGCCGCGGCGACAGGATCAACCCACTTTCACGCCCTCGAATATCAGGGTTGCGCCGTGGGCGACATCCGGCGGCACGATGAGCCGTCCGACATGACGGCGCGAGGCGACGCCGTTTTGCCGATGCAGTGCTTCGACATGCGCGATATCGTCGACCGCGAGCCGCAGCGCATTGAGCGTCATCCCCTCGCCGCGCACCTCCGGCGAGATGCCGAACTGATCGCGAAACGACACCGGCTCCATGATCTCGACATCGCCATTTCCGGTGTGCGCCTTGACGCCGATCGAACTCGAATGCAGGTCGCTCACACCAGTGAAGCCCTTCAGGAAGATGTGATGGTCGCTCGGATTTTCCGCGACCATCACAACGCCGGGCACGGCTCGCGCGCCGTTCGGCATGGGTCTGAAACGCCGGATCCCAGAAATTTTCCGGGAAGTGATGCTGGCACACCGCAAAGCGCAGGTTCGGCGACGCCGGGTCGCGGGCAAATGCCAGCGAGAAGCCAAGCTTCACGCGTGTACCGTCAGGCTTTGACCCCTCGCGCGAGAAATCGAATACCTTGAAACCGCCGATGCCGGCGGCCTCGAACGCGCGCGCATCCTCGACCGCGTTGCGGCTGTTGAGGATCAGCATCGAGAAACCTTCGCCCGATGCAAGGAAATCGCGGTTGAAGGCGCCGAATGAAAACAAGCGCTCCCCATGCGGCGTAATTTTTTCCGGCTCGGCGACTTCGAGAATCTCGATGAAGCAATTCTGCAACTGAACAATGCGGTTGTGGGTGCCCCAGGCATGGCGATTGCGCGCGCCGACGGTGAAGCCGGCGCGTCGATAAAGCTCCGCCGCCGCGTCGAGATCGCGGACGGCGTGCACGATGTGGTCGAGACCGCGAGGCAATGGCGGCGCCTTGCCTTAGAGGTTGGTCACTTCACCGACGAGAACGAGGTCGGCACCAGCAACTGGCTGACGATGTTGCCGACGATCTGGCCGTCTTCCTCGGTTTTCGCGCGGGCCGCGATCCAGTCGGGATCGCTCTGGAACGCGGTCCATTTCTTCTCGCGGTCGGCGAGCGAATCCCACGCCAGCATATAAGTCAGTTCCTGGTTGGATTCGCCGATCAGCGTGGTGAAGAACCCGGCCTGCTTGATGCCGTGCTTCTCCCACAGCTTCAGCGTCATGGTCTCGAAGCGCTTCAGCAGCGCCGGCAACCGGCCCGGCACGCAACGATAGACGCGCAGTTCCAAAATCATGGTTTCCTCCGTTTTCTTGCGGAGGCGTTATAGCGGTTGCCATGGAGACTGTCTTGAGGGCATCGCCACATGGCTCCCGCGCGCCGGCTTGACGGACGCCAGAGCAGATTGTATATACAGATAATGGTTGATTTCGACCCGGCCAAGGAAGCAATCAACCTATCGAAGCACCGCGTGTCGCTGGCGCGCTGGATCGATCTCGATATCAAGGTGACTTTCGTGGACGACCGCCACGACTACGGCGAGGTTCGCTATCGCGCGTACGGTTATATCGACGGCGTGGCATACTGCCTGACGTTCACCAACCGAAATGAGCGGGTGCGACCGATCAGCCTTCGACGCGCACACATGAAGGAGATGAGACGCCATGTCCCGTAAAAAATTGAAAGAGCCGGTGTTTGATGACGATAATCCGGAATGGACTGAGGAAGATTTCGCGAAAGCAAGGCCTCCTGCCGAAGTCCTGCCTCCCGAATTGCTCGCTCAATTCAAGAACACCCGCGGGCCGCAGAAAGCGCGAACAAAGATTGCGGTGTCGATCCGATTGAGCCCAGAGGTGATTTCCCACTTCAAGGCCAAGGGACCGGGCTGGCAATCGCGGATCGACGACGGCACTGCGCAAGATCGCCAGGAAGGCAAGCTGACGCTCTACACCAGCCGCGACTGCACCACCGCGGCCTGGATAAACGACGCAAACAAAGGATGCGGCTCGAACGGACGCGATTTCAATTCGGGATGGAATTGCACCCCGATGAACCAGGGATGGTCCTCATATTCGACGATCTCCGGCAGCACGCCATCCGGCGACAGGCCTGAAAACCGCAAGCCGTGCTGCTCGAGCCGGTCCTTGTAGGCGGTGTTGACCTCGTAACGATGACGATGGCGCTCGGAAATCTCGGTGGCGCCGCCATAGACCTCCGACACCCGGCTGCCGCGCTTGAGCGCCGCGGGATAGGCTCCAAGACGCATGGTGCCGCCGAGATCGCCGGCCTTGGAGCGCTTCTCCAGTTCATTGCCGCGCAGCCATTCGGTCATCAGGCCGACCAGCGGCTCTTTGGTCGGGCCGAACTCCGTCGAGTTGGCTTCCTCGATGCCGACGAGATTGCGCGCGGCCTCGATCACCGCCATCTGCATTCCAAAGCAGATGCCGAAATAGGGCACGTCGCGCTCGCGCGCGAACTGCGCCGCGCGGATTTTGCCCTCGGCGCCGCGCTGGCCGAAGCCGCCGGGCACCAGGATGCCGTTGACGTGTTCGAGGAACGGCGCGGGATCCTCGTTCTCGAACACCTCGCTCTCGATCCAGTCGAGATTGACCTTCACCTTGTTGGCGATGCCGCCATGCGACAGGGCCTCGATCAGCGATTTGTAGGCGTCCTTCATGCCGGTATATTTGCCGACGATCGCGATGGTCACCGCACCCTCGGGATTGCGCACCCGCTCGTTGATGACGTGCCAGTTCTGCAGCGCCGGCGGAATTCTGGGCTCGATGCCGAAGGCCGCCAGCACCTCGTCGTCGAGGCCGGCGGCGTGATAGGCCTCGGGCACCGCGTAGATGTTATCGACGTCGCGGGCTTCGATCACGGCACTTTCGCGCACATTGCAGAACAGGCCGAGCTTGCGCCGCTCATCCTTGGGAATCGGGCGGTCGGTGCGGCACAGCAGGATGTCGGGCTGGATGCCGATCGAGCGCAGTTCCTTGACCGAATGCTGGGTCGGTTTGGTCTTCAATTCGCCGGCGCTCGGGATAAACGGCAACAGCGTCAGGTGAATGTAGATGGCGTGATCGCGCGGCAGATCGTTCTTGATCTGGCGGATCGCCTCGAAGAACGGCAAGCCCTCGATATCGCCGACGGTGCCGCCGATCTCGCACAGCACGAAGTCGAACGCGTCATTGCTGTCGAGAATGAAATCCTTGATGGCGTTGGTGACGTGCGGGATCACCTGGATGGTGGCGCCGAGATAATCGCCGCGCCGCTCCTTGGTGAGGATGTCCTGGTAGATGCGCCCGGTGGTGATGTTGTCGGCCTTGGTGGCCGGCCGTCCGGTGAAGCGCTCGTAATGGCCGAGATCGAGATCGGTCTCGGCGCCGTCGTCGGTCACGAACACTTCGCCGTGCTGGTACGGCGACATCGTTCCGGGATCGAGATTGAGATAGGGATCGAGCTTGCGCAGCCGGACCTTGTAGCCTCGCGACTGCAACAGGGCGCCGAGTGCCGCTGAAGCCAGACCTTTTCCGAGCGAAGAAACCACGCCGCCGGTGATGAATATGTACCGCGCCATGGGACCCAACCTTTAAGCCTACCTGTGCGATTCGCCAAAACGAATCGCTAACCCCGGCGAACATTCCGTCGGGCTGTGGGTGACGCCAAATTCAGAGATATATCAGTATCTTGATGGTGATTTCTGATGCAGGGCGGTAGTTGTCGTCCTGCATGGCCATCCTGCTTTATTGCGAACGCGGCGCTTCCGGGCCCGCTGGCGCGGCCGGGGCCTGTTGCTGCTGCTGCTGTTGCAACTCGTCGGACTTCTTCAGCGAGTCCAGAATGCCGCCGCTGGTCGGCGGCGCGATCGGGGTTGCCCCTCCCGCCGGCCGTGACTGCGAGGCCGGGTTGGCATCGATGATCGAACTCGGCTTGCGGTCGTAGCTGGCCAGCCACGACAACAGCAGGCTGGTCAGGAAGAAGCCCATCGCCAGAACCGCCGTGGTGCGCGTCAATAGATTGGCGGTGCCCCGGCTCGACATGAAGCCGGCGCCGCCGCCGACGCCGAGGCCGCCGCCTTCAGACTTCTGCAGCAGCACCGTTGCGATCAGGGTCGCGACGATCATCAGGTGGATCACGATAACGACAGTCTGCATCTCTACCTTCCGTCACAAACCCAAGGCGCCGACGTCCGGCGGGCTCGTTTGGGATTGCGGGGTTTGAAGTTGCGCGGTGTTACACGATCGGACGGGGCATTGTCACCCCCGGAACGGCCTTTGAAGAACCGTCAATTCCAGCATTTCAACCAGCTAGGGACAGCCCGCCGCAATCGCAAGAAAGTCCACCGCTTTCAGGCTCGCGCCCCCGACCAGCGCGCCGTTGACGTTCGCCACGGCCATCAATTCCCCGGCATTGGAGGGTTTCACCGAGCCGCCGTAGAGAATTCGGATCCTGGCCCCCTCGCCCTTGAAGCGCGCGATCAAGGAATCCCGGATAAACTTATGAATTTGCTCAACATCTTCAGCGGTCGGCGTTAGCCCGGTGCCGATCGCCCAGACCGGCTCATAAGCCACCACCAGGTTGTCGGCGCTGGCCCCGTCCGGCAGCGATCCCTGGAGCTGTCCGCCGCAAATACTGAGCGTTTGGCCGGCATCGCGGTGTTGCTGGGTCTCGCCGATGCAGACGATGGCGGTGAGACCGGCGCGCCAGGCCGCTTCGGCCTTCTGCCGAACCAGCATGTCGGTTTCGCCGTGATCGGCGCGCCGCTCGGAATGACCGACAATGACGGCGGCGGCGCCGGCATCGGCCAGCATTTCGGCTGAAATATCGCCGGTATGGGCGCCTGACGCCTTGGGGTGGCAATCCTGCGCGCCGACCGCGAGCGTCCTTGATCCCCGTGCCTTTTCCGCAAACGCTGCCACCAGCGTCGCCGGCGGACAAACCAGAAGATCGGCTTTGGCGGCAACTTTAGCCGCTCCCGCGAGCATGGCCTCGAATTCGGCCATGGAGGCCTTGAGACCGTTCATCTTCCAGTTCCCGGCAATCAGCGGCCGAAGAGCGTCCGTCATGTCAAAATTCCTTCGAACATCGGCCGCTCTGCGCTAGCAGAGCATGCCGGCCCGTTCCAGCTACCGGGTTTACCGTCCCGAGAGACGTTAACCGCTTCGAATGGCCCAATCGGCCCCCTTTGCCAAGGTTGCGACCGGGCGGCTGCCACTTTATGATGCTTTCTCAACTCGGTGACGCCCGTTTGCGGAATTCTGCATGAATTCCCCTTGGGCGCGATCCGGTTCCCTCCTGCCAAAGTTGGACACATGCTTCGAGGATTGCGGAAAGCCTCATCAAACTGGCTCGGCAAAACCATCATGGCCGTGGTGATGGGTTTTTTGATCATCAGTTTCGGCATTTGGGGTATCGCCGACATCTTCAGAGGCTTCGGACAATCGACGCTGGCCAAGATCGGCCACATCGAGATTTCGGCCGAACAATTCCGCCAGCTCTACAGCGACAAGCTGCAGCAGATCGGCCGCCAGTTCGGCCGTCCCTTGACGTCGGACCAGGCCCGCGCCTTCGGGCTCGACCGCCAGTTGCTGCAGCAAACCATTGCCGAGTCCGCGCTCGATGAAGAAGCCCGGCGGCTCGGGCTCGGACAGTCCGACGCTGAAACCATGCGGGTTATCTTCAGCGATCCCAACTTCAAGGGCGTCAACGGCGCTTTCGATCCGTCACGGTTCCAGGCCATGATCCGGCAATTCGGTTTTAGCGAGCAGCGCTATATCGCCGACCAGCGCCGGGTATCGCTGCGCCGCCAGATCGCCGGCACGATTTCGGCGGGCCTGGAGCCGCCGACAACGCTGATCGATGCCCTCAGCCGCTTCCAGAACGAAGCGCGTTCGATCGATTACATCAAGCTCGACGCCGCGCAGGCCGGAACCATCGACCCGCCCTCGCCGGAAACGCTGGCGGGCTATTTCGACGATCACAAAACCCTGTTCCGCGCACCCGAATATCGCAAGATAGCCTTTGTCGTGGTCAACCCCGAGGAAGTCGGCAAGTGGACCGAAGTCTCCGACGAGGATGCCAGGAAACTGTTCGAGCGGCGCCGCGCCACACTGGGAACGCCGGAGCGGCGCGAGGTATCGCAGATGATTTTTCCGAACGCCGAAGAAGCGCTGGCGGCGCGCAATCGCATCGCCTCCGGACTGTCGTTCGACGATCTCGCCAAGGAACGCGGCCTGGCTCCAGCCGACGTCGACCTCGGCACGATCGCGAAATCCGGAATCCTCGATCCTGCGGTTGCGGACGCGGCCTTTTCGCTGCCGTCGGGCGACGTGAGCCAGCCGGTACAGGGCAAATTCGGCGTCGCTTTGGTCAAGATCGGCAAGATCGAGCCCGGACTAGAACCCTCCTATGAAAGCCTCGCTTCCAACCTGAAGAAGGAAATCGCGGTCGAACGCGCACGCGTCAAGGTCTCCGATCTGCGCGACAAAATGGAAGACGAGCGCGGCGGCGGCGCCAGCGTGAGTGAAGCCGCGCAGAAACTGGGCCTTGCTGCCGTCACCATCGATGCCGTCGACCGTTCCGGCCGTCTTCCCGACGGCCAGTTGGCCGCCAACGTCCCCCCTGGTCTCGATGTGGTCTCGCAAGCCTTTAACAGCGACGTCGGCGTCGATAACGATCCGATCCAGTTCAACGGCGGCTATGTCTGGTACGAGGTTCTCGGCATCACCCCGTCGCGGGAACGCCCGCTCGACGAGGTCAAGGGCCAGGTCGAGGCGAGATGGCGCGACGACCAGATCACAAGCCGGCTGCGCACCAAGGCGACCGAGATGGTTCAAAAACTCGATCAGGGCGGCAGCCTCGCGGACGAGGCGGCCAGCGCCGGTTTGAAGGTGGAAACCGCGGCCGGTTTCAGGCGCGACGGCTCGCCGCCCGGCGTGCCCGCCAGCGTGGTGGCAGCGGCGTTTCGCACCGCCAAGGATGGCGTTGGACAGGTGGCTGGCGCCGCCGCCGGCGAATGGATCGTGTTCCGCGTCACCGACATTACGGTGCCGCCGGTCAACCTTGCCTCCGATGAAATGAAGAAATTGAAGGAAACCCTGTTGCGCGGACTGACCGATGAGCAGGTCGGGCAATACGTCACCAAAATCGAAAGCGATATCGGCGTCAGCATCAACGAGGCCGTCTTTGCCCAGGTCACGGGCGCGAACAACAACTGAGCATTCCGATGGACGACCTCAAATCTATCATCGGAAAAGTCGCGACCGGCGCCACGCTGTCACGCGACGAGGCGGCATCCGCCTTTGACAGCATGATGTCCGGCGAGGCCACGCCCTCGCAGATGGGCGGGTTGGTCATGGCGCTACGGGTGCGCGGCGAAACCGTCGATGAAATCACCGGTGCTGTCTCGGCGATGCGCGCCAAGATGCTGCGCGTCACGGCACCTGCCGACGCCGTCGACGTGGTCGGCACCGGCGGCGACGGCTCCGGTTCGGTCAATGTCTCGACCTGTGCCTCGTTCATCGTCGCAGGCACAGGCGTGCCCGTCGCCAAGCACGGCAACCGCGCGCTGTCGTCGCGTTCCGGTGCTGCCGACGTGCTGGCGTCGCTCGGGGTCAAGATCGACATCACGCCGGAACATGTCGGCCGCTGTATCGCCGAGACCGGCATCGGTTTCATGTTCGCGCCCTCGCATCATCCGGCGATGAAGAATGTCGGCCCGACCCGGGTCGAACTGGCCACGCGCACGATCTTCAATCTGCTGGGACCGCTGTCCAATCCGGCCGGCGTCAAGCGCCAGATGGTCGGGGTATTTTCCCGGCAATGGGTACAACCGCTGGCGCAGGTGCTGAAGAACCTTGGCGCTGAAAGCGTCTGGGTGGTGCACGGCTCCGACGGCCTCGATGAAATCACGCTGACCGGCCCGACCTTTGTCGCGGCACTTGAGAACGGCAATATCCGCACCTTCGAGGTGACGCCGGAAGAAGCCGGTCTGGCGCGCGTCGGCGGCGATGCGCTCAAAGGCGGCGATGCCGATGCCAACGCGATTGCGCTGCAAAGCGTGCTCGACGGGAAGCCCGGCCCGTTTCGGGATGTCGCGCTGCTCAACGCCGCTGCCGCGCTGATCGTGGCCGGAAAGGCCAGGGATTTGAAGGAAGGCGTGGCGCTCGGAAAAAGGTCGCTCGACAGCCATGCCGCCGCCTCGCGGCTCAAGCACCTGATCGCGGTTTCCAACGACCGGCGAGCATAGCGTGTCCGATATCCTGACCAGGATCGAGGCTTACAAGCGGCAGGAAATCGCCGCCGCCAAACGCGCGCATCCACTGGCCGGCGTCGAAGCGCTGGCGAAGGCAGCAGCCCCGCCGCGCGGCTTCGTTCGCGCCATCCGTGAAAAGCTCGCCGGTGGCGACTATGCGCTGATTGCCGAAGTGAAGAAGGCATCCCCCTCGAAGGGTCTCATTCGCGCCGACTTCGATCCGCCCGCGCTTGCCAGGGCCTATGAGGCCGGCGGTGCTGCGTGCCTCTCGGTGCTGACGGACGCGCCGTCGTTTCAGGGCCATCTCGATTTCATGGTGGCGGCACGCGCGGCCACGGCGTTGCCGGTGCTGCGCAAGGATTTCATCTACGACACCTATCAGGTGGTCGAAGCCCGTGCCCATGGCGCCGACTGCATCCTGATCATCATGGCAGCGCTGGACGATGCCGCGGCCGGCGATATCGAGGATGCGGCGCTTGCGCACGGCATGGATGTCCTGATCGAAATCCATGAGCACGCCGAACTCGAGCGGGCGCTGAAACTCCGCTCACCGATGATCGGCGTCAACAATCGCAATCTGCGCACCTTCGAGACCACGCTTGCCACCAGCGAGGCGCTGGCGCCGCTGATCCCGAAGGACCGCCTGATGATCGGTGAAAGCGGCATCTTCGCGCCTGCCGATCTCGCGCGGCTGGCGCGGGTCGGCATGTCGACGTTCCTGGTCGGCGAAAGCCTGATGCGGCAGGCCGACGTGACGGCGGCGACCCGCGCGCTGCTGGCGCGCGGCGATGTTTCCCGCGCCACCGGGACGCGTTGATTGATGGCGCGCAAATTTTCCACGGATAAATCCGCCCTCAGCCATATCGACGCCAAAGGCGAAGCGCGGATGGTGGACGTCTCCGCCAAACCTCCAACCGAACGCATGGCGGTTGCCGAGGGCCGTGTCGTCATGAAGCGGACGACGCTCGATCTGATCGTCTCGGGCAATGCCAAAAAGGGCGATGTACTGGGCACCGCGCGCGTCGCCGGCATCATGGCGGCGAAGCGCACGCCGGATCTGATACCGCTGTGCCATCCGCTGGCGCTGTCGAAAGTGACGCTCGATATCACCACCGACAAAAAGCTGCCGGGCTGCGTCGTCCGCGCCACCGTAAAGGTCAACGGCCCGACCGGTGTCGAGATGGAAGCGCTGACCGCGGTGTCGGTCGCATGTCTTGCGATCTACGACATGATCAAGGCGGCCGAGCGCGGCGTCCGCATCGAAGGCATTCATCTGGTCGAGAAAAAAGGCGGCAAGTCCGGACACTATCGCGCCGGGGATTGAGCTCTCGCCGTCGCGACGGATTGATCGACGACAAACGCAATCGGGGCGGTGAGAAACACCGCCCCGATTGAATTCCGTTCCTCGTCAATCGCAGGTTCAGTTCGGAACCACCGCCTTTGGGGTCGAGCCCGGAGCGTCGGCGTTGACGGTGACGCCGCGCAAAAGATTGTAGGCGGCGTTGAGCGCCTTGTCGTTCTTCTCGTCCGGCGGGACGTAAGCTTGCGAGCCGGTCTGCTCGGCGCCTTCGGCGGAGAGATGACCGCGCATCGACGCCTCGCCCTTGGTATCGACACGGCCCTTCAGTTCATCCGGCACATCCTGCAGCACCTCGATGTCGGGCGTGATGCCCTTGGCCTGGATCGAATGGCCCGACGGCGTGAAATAGCGCGCGGTGGTAAGCGCCAACGCACCGTTGCCGGGCCCGAGCGGGATGATGGTCTGCACCGAGCCCTTGCCGAACGAGCGGGTCCCGATCAGGGTCGCGCGCTTGTGATCGTGCAGCGCGCCGGCAACGATCTCGGACGCCGAGGCCGATCCGCCGTTGATCAGCACCACCAGCGGCTTGCCCTTGATGAGATCGCCGGTGTGCGCCGTGAAGCGTTGGGTCTCTTCGGGGGTGCGGCCCCGTGTCGAAACCACCTCGCCCCGCGCCATGAACGTACCCGAGACCGAAACCGCCTGATCGAGCAATCCGCCGGGATTGTTGCGGAGGTCGACGACGTAGCCGGCCAGCTTGTCCTGCGGGACTTGCTTGGTGATGTCGCCGATCGCTTTCTTCAATTCATCGCTGGTCTGGGCGTTGAACTGGCTGATTCGGATATAGCCGATATCGCCGCCGTCGACGTGGTCGCGGACCGCCCGCACCCGGATGACTTCGCGCGTGATCGAAACGTCGATCGGCTTCTCGGCGCCCTTGCGTACGATCTTCAGCCTCGTCTTGGTGTTGATCGGCCCCTTCATCTTGTTGACGGCCTGCTCCAAGGTGAGCCCCTGGACCGCGTCGTCATCGATCTGGGTGATGAGGTCGCCCGACATGATGCCGGCCTTCGCAGCCGGCGTATCGTCGATCGGTGCGACCACCTTGACCAGACCGTCCTCCATCGTGACCTCGATACCGAGCCCGCCGAATTCGCCGCTGGTGGTCTCCTGCATGTCACGCCATGCCTTGTCGTTCATGTAGCGCGAGTGCGGATCGAGCGCGGTGAGCATGCCGTTGATCGACGCCTCGATCAGCTTGGAGTCGTCGGGCTTTTCGACATAGTCGGTCCTTACCCGTTCGAACACGTCGCCAAACAGGTTGAGCTGCGAATAGGTGCCGGCGTTGACGGCCGCCCTGGCCGCCGCGACCACCCCGGGCTGGGTAACGAGGACGGTTGCGCACACGCCAGCCGCCGCGCCGAGGAGAAAGAGGGAATTCTTGCGCATTTTTGCGAACCTTTTCGCTTTGTTGCCCATATGGGCCGGGGATTCTGCTCGTTACCGGACTCGGTCGTCACTCACACCAGCTTTTTGGTATCATCAAGGCCGTTTTGCCAGGTCGAGGGTTGGGTGCCGAAACCCCGTTTGGCCCGGGTTCCCAACCAATAACCGAATTGCGGCGGTACGTTACGGAACGGCCCCTCGATGCCTAATTTTAGGGCGGCATCCATCGGCCAGTTCGGATTGTTGAGGATCTCGCGGCCGACCGCGATCAGGTCCGCCTGCCCCTGCTCCAGGATCTGCTCGGCCTGGTCGCCGTGAATGATCAGGCCGACCGCCATGGTCATGATGCCGGCGTGGCGGCGGACATATTCGGATAGCGGCACCTGGTAGCTGTATTTGATCTCCTTGCCCAGAATCGGCGCGAGGTCGGTGATGCCGCCGGACGAGCAGTCGATGACGTCGACGCCCTTGCTTTTGAGAATCTTCGCAAGCCGCGCGCTCTGCTCGGGGCCCCACCCCGAATTGTCTTCCACCGACAGCCGCACGAACAGCGGCTTGTGGTCGGGCCAATGGCTGCGCACCGCTTCGGTGATCTCGGTGATGAAGCGCATCCGGTTTATTTCCGAGCCGCCATATTCGTCGGTGCGCTGGTTGGATCGCTCGGACAGGAACTGGTGCACGAGATAGCCGTGGGCACCGTGCAGTTCCAGCACGTCGAAACCCGCTTCATGGGCGCGGCGCGCCGCCTGGCCCCAGGCCTGCACGATGTCTTTCACCTCGCCGCGTTCCAGCGCCTTCGGCACCGGCCATTTCTCGCTGTGGGCAACCGCGCTCGGCGCCACCGGCGTCCATGCCTCCCAGTCGTCGATCTCAGGCGTTCGCTTTAGCGGCCCGTCACCTTCCCAGGGACGGTTGGCGCGCGCCTTGCGGCCGGAATGACCGAGCTGGATTCCGGCGACGGAATTTTGCTGCTTGATGAACTTGACCAGCCGCCCCAGCGGCTCGACAAAGGCGTCGTCCCAGATGCCGAGATCGCCGAGCGTGCCGCAGCCGCGGCGCTCGACCTTGGTGGATTCGACGACAACGAGGCCGGCGCCACCGGCTGCGAATTTTCCGGCATTCATCAGGTGCCAGTCGGTCGGAAACCCCTTCACCGCAGAATACTGGTGCATCGGCGGCACCACGATGCGGTTGCGCAATTCGACGTCGCGGATGGCAAGCGGTGAAAACAGCAACATTCCGGATATCTATCGTTCCCTGACTGGCGCGGTCGTCACGATATACGCGCGCCGAGGCAGGCGGCAAAGCCGAAATCCCGCGCTTTTGATGTCTAATTTGTAATAGACGGCCGGCGCAACCGGCGAGAATCGGCGGCGCGGACCGGGACTTCCAGCGCAAAGATGCGCTTTGCGCTTTTGCCCGGCCGCGCCGTCGCGCAACGAATATTCAGCGGCCGTAGAGACCGGTCAGCGTCGCCTTGGCCAGGGTGTGGAAATGCAGGTCGAAACCGACCAGCGCGGCGGAGGCCATATCGTTCTTGGCATCCGGCAGTTTGTCGACGTCAACGGCAAACACCGTGATCTGGTAACGATGCGGCTTGTCGCCGGCCGGCGGACACGGCCCGCCATAGCCATCGGCGCCAAAGTCGGTCCGGCTCTGGATCGCGCCCTTGGGCATCAGCTTCTTCTTCACGTCACCGGCGCCCTTGGGCAATGACGTGGTGCCGGGCGGAATATTGAACACCACCCAGTGCCACCAGCCGCTGCCGGTCGGGGCGTCCGGATCGTAAATGCTCACCGCAAGGCTCTTGGTGCCGCTGGGCGCGCCACTCCAGCTCAATGCCGGCGAGATATTGCTTCCGGTGCAGCCGAAGCCCTTGAACACCTGTTCGTTGACAATGGTGGCGCCCTCTTTGATGTCGGCGCTCGTCAGGGTCATGCTCTGCGCGTGTGCCCCACTCGCGCCCAATAAACCCAGACCAAGCGCTGCGATCCAGACCGCTGGTTTCGTCATGGCAATCCTCCCTTCGATCGGCCGGGATCTGATCGTGTCCCGCTGGCGCCAGCCATAGCAATTTTCGCGATGGCGTGGAAGCCGGAAGCGAAACGCGCGTCGTGCCGGAAATAAATCGGCAGACGGCTTTAATTGACAGTTTCGGACCGCTATAGGTTCCGTCCGGGGATTGATCGATGATCAAAACAAGAATTGGCCTTGCAGCATTCGCGTGCGTCCTGACCGCCGCCCAGCCGGCGCGGTCCGAGCAGAGCGCCAGCCCGATCTGTCTCTACGACAGCAAATCCTACAGCGACGGAGCCTATATCTGTGTGCAGAAATCCATGATGTTGACGTGTTCGTCGGACGGGACACGCGCGACATGGAAAACTGTCGTCGACAGGGAGATCAGCGAGCGGTGCGTCAATCCAATTGCGCTCAATGTGCCGCGATTGCCTTACAGACATGCGCACCGAACGCGCACGGTGCATCACTGGAGCGCCCCGGCCAGAGAGATCTCATCAAAGTGCTTTAGCTTCAACGGCAAACAGTACTGCGAATGACGACCGGATCGCTGATGGCCGATGCGGTGTCGACCGCCGCTAACTGCTAGGTCGCGCCGAACGCATTGCCGGACGAAATCGAACAGCTGATATTAGAGAATACCGGAGCTCCGGTGGCTTCGCGCATCGTTCCGTCAACACCCTTCCACCTGATCGCACGGCCGTTTTCGCGTCCAGCGACGATCGCAGCGCTACAGCTATTGCCGCCGGCATCGAAACTGATCGTCATCTGCGCTGCTCCGCTGGGGAATTTCATCACGCCGACAAGCTTATCGCCTGCAAAGCGCAGACTATTTCCGGACTCGCCGGGACCTCTGTCTTTCTGCTCGGACAGGTTGCCATCGCGGCGATATACCCGAGCGAAGACACGGCCGGCACCGCTGACGTAGATCGTTCGCACCGAGACTCTGGACCCCGATACGGGCGAACCGTCGGCCTTGGTGCCGGAGATTGTCGTCGCATAGGAAACGGTAATCGACTTGTTCAAAAGCGCCGCGGGGGCAGCATCAGCGGAACTGGAAAGAAAGAATGCAAAGACAATCAGACCCGTGTTGCGAACAAACTTCACCAGCGCCCTCCAATATTTGGCTCCGATATCGGGCTTCGGTTCAAGAACCGTCAACCGGAAACGAAAAACATCCTACTCGCAATAACTCTTCCCGTTAAAGGCGAAGCACTTTCCGCCACCGCCCGGGGACCGGCGCGGCGCAGCCGGTTCCTGCCGCGTCGCGGTTCGCGCCTTCGGCTCCGGCCGCTTCTCGCACGATCCGCTGGAATTCAGGAAGTACCCGCTTCCACAACTGATCTCGATGCAACGATCGCCGTCCGCGCGCTGTCCTTTTGAACAAACGAGCGGGCATACCCGGTCGGATTTGCTGCGGACGGCGTCGAGAGCATCCAGGCTTGCCAGCTTGATGTCGAATTTGGTTTGCGCATTCTTGTTGAAGAGATCGAGTGCCTTTCGGGAGCCATCGTCCCATTTGCCGTCGGCCGTCCCCGGATTGCAGCCGACGCGTTTCAGATGCGCTTGCAGCAACCTCGCAATATCGGCCGGGTCCATTTGCAGAGCGGGCGATGGCGACGGACTTTGCGGCAACGGCTGGGCGGGCGGCGTCAGCGATGCAAGTTTCTCGGACGCGGATTTATCGGCCTCCGGCTTCTTCTGGGCTTCCAGCCCGGCATCGCGCCTGGCCTGCTCGACCTGGCGCTGGGCATCGGCAATGGCCTGACGCTTGGCTTCCTCGACTTGTTTTCGCGCCGCATCCGCCTGCTGCTGTGCAAGCTCGACCTGATGTTTGGCCTCGTCCAATTCCTTCTTGGCCTGGTCGGCGACCTGGCGTCGGGCGTCTTCCAGGTCTTTCTTGGCCTGGTCGGAGAGCTTTTGCTTCGCCTCGGCGGTCTGGCGTGCGCTCTGTTCCTCAAGCTGCTTGCGAAGGTCCGCGGCTTTCTGGGCGGCCTGCTCCTCGGCGTCCCGCCGCGCCTCGTCCGCCTTGGTGCGGGTTTGTTGCGCCGCCGACAGCTTGTTGTTCTGCGCACGGGCGAGATCCGCGTAAAGACCCGTAGCGTGGCTTGCGAGAAACGAGTCCCACGCCTCCCTGGTTCCGATTTGAGCCGCAAGCTCATAATCGATACGTGCCTGCGCTTGGGGATCGACGGGTTTCTCCACCGGCGCAACAACCGGCTTCTCCACCGGCGGAACGAGCGACATGGTTTGACCGCCGAGCGACCCGTAAACAAAAGGCTCCTGCCGGTTCGCCGTATTTTTCAGCACGTCATCCCGTACACGACCGAACGCCAGCCGCAGATCCAGCCCCGGCTCGGTGATGTATTTGACGAGCGCCGTTGCAAACGGACTGTTTTGTCCATCCCCGTCGCTGGCGACCGCGCCGGCTCTGGCGGCGAATGCGATCAGCGTATCCGACGTTTGCGGCTCGGTTTTCGCGAGCCCTCGCCCCACCGAGCGGGTGGCGATGCTTCGCTTCATGGTTTTCGCGAACGGATTGTCGCGGCAGGCGTCGAGGATGACCAGCTTGAGCCGCTTGACGGTATCGAGCGCCCTGAGCATGCGATCGAGCGAGATGGTCTCGTCCTCGACATCGAAATCGCTCAACAGCTTGGCATCCGATGGTACAAGATAATTGGTGCCATCGACTTCCATGCCGTGACCGGCATAATAGACCACGGCGATATCGGCATCCCGCGACGTCTCGGAGAATTCGCGAATCACGCGGCGCATGTCGGAAATGCCGAGATCGCGCTCGCTGTCGATCACATCGAAGCCGGCCTTCTTGAACAGTTCGGTCATCGCCGCTGCATCGCGGGCCGGATTAGCCAGTTGCGGAACCTGCTGATATCGGGACATGCCGATGACAAGGGCGACGCGCTTTTCCGCGGACGCCGGGGTTGCGGGAATACAAAATAAAACTCCCAGAAATGCCAGGAATGCGGACCGCGCGAATAAGGCCCCCGCGCCGGCTTTCGGAGCGGCGGCTATCATTGTCGCCGCGAACCGATCAAACCAGATCGATGTCCATCTCCGGATAGGCATGGATGAGGGCCCGTCAATTTGAAAACATTTTCTGTCACCGGCCATAGGCAGTCAACCCGTTCCACACAGCACATGCCAGGCAAGCACGGCCTATGCCGACGCTCCGCGAGACATATTGTCGCCTGCGTAAAAAGAAGCCGTTCAAGTCAGGCTGTCCGTGATCCAGATCACCAACGGGGCGGAAACAGCCGAATACCGCGCGGCGTCCGGGGTTATCGTTGGCCGCCGCCCTATTGGCCGGCGAAAGCGTTGCCGCTCCGAATCGAGCAACTCGGCGATGACGTGGTGCCTGAGGAAATCTCGCGCATCGCGCCGTCCGGCCCTTTGCGGCGGATGATCCCTCCGCTGCCACGGCCCTCGATGACGCTAGCCGTGCAGCTTGAAAACCCTGAATCAAAGACCACGGTGATCTGCCGGGCACCGGCCGCATAGGGGATGACACCCACCAGCTTGTTGCCCTGGAAGTTGAAGCTCCCCTTCCCGGTTCTGCTGTCGTTAGGATCAAAGTCTCCGCCCCGGCTGTTTCGGGGCCCGGTGGCTCTGTGGCGCATGAAAAGCCGGCCCTCGGTGCTCACATAGATAATGCGCACCACCTGCGTGCTGAACCCTTTTTCCCGGCCATCCGCGCCCTTGGCCATGCCGCTCGCGTTGAAGGAAACCGTGATCGTCTTGTTCATGGCTTCGGCTGGTACCCCGGCGAAGGCCGGCGCCGAAAACGAGGCCATCAGAATAACGGCGGCAACGCGGGAGGTGGAATTCACTGGAAAATCTCCGTTCGAACGGGGGCCAGCGGAAGGGGCGCACGGAAAGCCGCGTGAGCTTTATCAAATCGAGGCGGAAAATGCCTCCCGCGTTTTTTAGGATAAGGCCTGGTGCCGCACAATAGGGGCTGCGAAATCTTCCCGTCGCCTGCGATCGGGCTTCGAAAACCGGATGCGGCGGCCTATGATCACGTGGTGAAAGCGATTGGCGGGCCCGCGCGGCACATCCTGTTCTTCGACGATTCCGCCGACAACGTCCGACGGCGCCCGTCGCAGGGGCCCGCAAGCGGTTCGCGTGACCTCGCCTGACGATGTCGCCGGCGCGCTTGCCGCGCTGGGGGTCTGAAAAAGCTTTGGGAGTGCTGTCTTGGCCTTGATGCCGGTTGCCGATGCGCTTGCTGCCATCCTCGCGGGCGCAGAGCCGCTACCAGAAGAAATGATCGCGCTCGACGCAGCCCACCACCGCGTGCTGGCGCGCGATGTCGCGGCGTTGCGCACCCAGCCGCCGCAGGCGATGTCGGCGATGGACGGCTATGCCGCCCGCGCCGCGGACGCTTCTCACGTTGCCGCACGGCTCAAGGTGATCGGCGAGGTTGCGGCAGGCCGGCCGTTCGAAAGCAAGGTCGGTGCCGGCGAAGCGGTCCGGATTTTTACCGGCGGCGTGATTCCCGAAGGCGCCGACGCCGTCATCATCCAGGAAGACACGGTGATCGAGGACGGCGGCATCACCATCACGGAAGCTGCGGTAAAGGGACGGCATATCCGCCCCGCCGGCGTCGACTTCAATACAGGCGACGTGCTGCTCAAGCGCGGAACGCGCCTTTCGGACCGCGATCTGTCGCTCGCCGCCGGCATGAACTACCCCGAGCTTGCCGTGCGCCGCCGTCCCAAAGTCGCCATTCTCGCCACCGGCGACGAACTGGTGATGCCGGGCTCAACCCCGGGGCCCGGACAGATCGTCTATTCCAACGGTTACGCGCTCCGCGCGCTGGCCCGCGCCGAGGGTGCGCAGACCATCGATCTTGGCATCGCCGCCGACACCGTCGAGGCCACCACATCGGGCATCCGCCGTGCCGGTGAAGCCGGCGCCGACATCCTGATCACGACCGGCGGCGCTTCGGTCGGCGACCACGACCTCGTCAAGCAGTCGCTGGAGGCCGAAGGCGTCGCCATGGCGTTCTGGCGGATTGCGATGCGCCCGGGCAAGCCGATGATGCACGGACGCCTCGGCGCCATGCGGGTGATCGGCCTGCCCGGCAATCCGGTGTCGTCCTATGTCTGCGGCTACCTGTTTCTGGTGCCGTTGATTCGGGCGCTGTCCGGCCGCAGCGACATCCATCACACCGGTGCCACCGCGCTGTTGGGGCGCGATGTCGCCGCCAATGACCAGCGCGAGGACTACCTGCGCGCCCGCCTCGAGACGCGCAGCGACGGCGTCCTGATCGCCACCCCGGTCAACCATCAGGATAGCTCGCTGTTGGGAAATCTGGCTGCGGCACGGGCACTTGTGATCCGTCCGCCATTTGCGCCGGCAGCCGCCGCCGGCTCGCGCTGCGACATCCTGCAGCTCCCGGGCTGACCCCTCACCGGCCCTTTCCGACAAAAGCCGCGTTCGACAAAAGCCTCGCGCGTTGACGGGAAATTAAGTGGTTGCGGAACACATATGGAACATATAGTGTCCGTTCATGATTTGTTTCGAGTAACTGACGTCACCAACGTCTGGAATCGAACGACACGCCAAAGCCTGGCGATTGCAACCCTGGGGACTGCTCGAGATGCTCACGCGCAAACAATATGAACTCCTGCGTTTCATCAGCGAACGCCTGAAGGAATCGGGCGTTCCGCCCTCCTTCGACGAGATGAAGGACGCGCTGGATCTGCGTTCCAAGTCCGGCATCCATCGCCTGATCACCGCCCTTGAAGAGCGCGGCTTCATCCGCCGCCTGCCCAATCGCGCCCGCGCCATCGAGGTGATCAAGCTTCCCGAGCTTTCCGGCAGCACCGGCAACAGCCGCCGCGGCTTCACCCCCAGCGTCATCGAAGGCAACCTCGGCAAGGTCCGTAGCGGCAGCGGCAGTTCCGAGGACGACGGCAACCGTCCGGTCGCGGTACCGGTGATGGGCCGCATCGCCGCCGGCACGCCGATCGAGGCGTTGCAGACCCGCAGCCACACCATCAGCGTGCCGCCGGACATGCTCGGTTCCGGCGAACACTACGCGCTCGAGGTACGCGGGGATTCCATGGTGGAAGCCGGCATTCTCGACGGCGACATGGCACTGATCCAGCGCAACGAGACTGCCGAGACCGGCGATATCGTGGTCGCCCTGATCGACGAAGAGGAAGCCACCTTGAAGCGCTTCCGCCGCCGCGGCGCCTCGATCGCGCTCGAGCCCGCCAACACTTCCTACGAAGTCCGCATCCTGCCGCCGAACCGGGTCAAGATTCAGGGCAAGCTGATCGGGCTTTACCGGAAGTACTAGAGTTTCATCCTCGTGGCGAAGCGGCTTGGTGCCTGCGTCGAGCAGGCACAGGCGCGAAATACGGATTGATCACGCACATCGCCGGGCGGCCCGAAGCCGAAGCTTCGCATTGGGCGAGCGAAGTGAAGACGCAATCCATCCGTTCGCCCTGCAATTCGCCAAAGACATGCAGGCAGACCGGATATTTGGGATCATACAATTGAGCCTGTGCGGAGCCGGCAATAAAGGTCGTTGCGAACGCAACGATCGCAAAAATAAGTTTGAGCACAAGAAACTCCAACGAGGAAAAATCAAGTCGCAGGATTGACCCGGGGATGCCGCTCAGGCGCAATCACTTTAGGGCCATGTTCACTGCAGGACCATAGCGGTGATTGCAGGACGGGCGAGCGGCGCGCTCGCTCCCAGATCCAACTGCCGTCAACGACTAGTCGTATTCAACGATGCTTGGTCTGCGGCGATCCGGGATGCGGTCTTTGACCACCACCGTTTCGCCCCGGGGGGTTTGGATTTTCACAAGCTGCCGGTCACCCACCGAAAAAGTCTGGATCGAGGGGGTCGGCGCGGTGAACCCGACGCCGACTTCGTCGGCCGATGCAGGTACGCCAAAGCACAGGATCGCAGCGGCCGCGGCCATCGTCGTCAATCTGGCGGTCATTGTTGGCTCCCATATAGCTTGTGGAAGCAACCGGGGCACCTGACCATAAGTTCCGGGAATTTTTCGGTTCCGTAACGGAACAAAATCGCTGATCGCGTTTTCGGCGCCCGGATGACCCGGGGTGGCGCCGAACGCCTCACTCCTCCGCCTGCAAGTCCGCCTCGGATGGCGTTGCATCGACGGCTCCGCGCGACACGGTGCGCGCAATGGTGGTCTCGTCGCCGCTCTCTCCGCCAACCGCCGGCGACCATGGCCGGTCGGCGCCTTTCGGCTTGACCGCATCGACCGCAAATCCGTCCCGGCTTCGCCGCAGGGCCATCGTACCCTGCCGTCGCACGCGATCCTGATCGATTACCGGAGACCGGCAGGCCGCCGGCGCCTGCCGCGCGGCCACCACCAGCGCGGCGCGCTCGCAATCGTCCGTCAGCGCATCGGGCTTCAACGCCAGCGTGACCAGCCCGCCATCCGGCATCTCTGCCACGCACCCTGTCTCGTCACAGGAGACGCCCTGCGCCAGCGAGGGATCCGCAGGAAGCCTCGGGTCGGCGTCGGCGGCCAGCCATTCCTTGATCAGGAACGCGTCCTTGGCCGTCCGCATCAAATGCAGCCGCCCGTCCCGGCCACGGACGCCGACGTTGTGGCCGTCGCCGGAAATCAGGATATCCGGCTGCGGCACCATCAGTGCCCAGACGATCGAGACCAGCAGCACGGCTGCGCCGCACCAGCGCAGCGGCGTGCGCAACAGCCCGAGCAGGATGATTCCGGCGGTCGACGCGATCAGCGGCCCGGTGCCGAACGACGCCATGCGGCCGATGGCCCCCGGAAGTGCCGCGACCCATTCCGTCACCACGATCATCCAGTCGATGCCGAATTCCATCAGCTTCCAGAATACGCCGTCGAGGCCGAACGGCATTGCCAGGAGGCCGAGCATGCCCGCCGGCATCACCACCGCCGACACCACCGGCATCGCCGCCAGGTTGGCGAGCACGCCATAGGGTGTCACCCGATGGAAGTGAAACGCGGCATAGGGCGTGGTCGCCAGTCCCGCCACCAGCGAGGCCAGCGTCAACGTCATGATCTCGCGCCCGCCCCATAGCGCTGCGCGCGCGGTCATCGAATTGTCGGGCGAGGCGAACAGACGCGGCATCCCGATCTGCACCAGCGCCACCAGTCCCAGTGTTGCCGCAAACGACATCTGGAAACTCGGATGCACCAGCGCCTCCGGCGCCAGCACCAGCACGATCATCGCGGCGACCGCCAGGGTGCGGAACGTCACGGCGCGGCGGTCGACCATGACGGCGATCAGCACCACCGCGGTCATGAAGAACGAGCGCTGGGTCGCGACCTCGGCGCCGGACAGCAGCAGATAGAACGCGGCGGCGGCAAGGGCTGCCGCGGCCGACCATTTCTTGATCGGAAAGCCCGTGGTCAGCGCCGGCATCAGCGCCAGCAGCGCGCGGACCGCAAAGAACACCACGCCGGCGACCACCGCCATGTGATAGCCGGAGATCGAAAGCACATGCCCGAGCCCGGAAATGAACATGGCGTCGTTGACCGGCGTCGTGATGGCGTCGCGGCGGCCGGTCAGCAATGCGGTGGCAATGGCGCGCTGGTCGCCGCTGATCGACCGTCGAATCCGGTCGTCGATCGCATCGCGCAATCCCTGCATGAACGCCGCATAACGCAACGACAGGCCGCCGCTGACCGGCGCCGCCACGGTCTTGATGGAGCCCGTGACAAAGCCGGAGGCGCCGATGCCCTGGAAAAACATGTCGCGGCCGAAATCGTAGGAGCCGGGCCGCAGCGGCGCCAGCGGCGGCTGCAGCCGCGCTTTCAATTCGACAAAGCTGCCGACGTCGGGCGCCGCACCCTTGCGCACCGAGAGGCGGACGCGTTCCAGCCGGATGCCGCCGCGCGGCACTTCCATCTGCGCCACCCGCAGCACGAAGCGGTCGGTACGCTCGCGGATGTCGCGGGCTTCGACGAACCCGGACAGCGACACCGAAAACATCGGCTTTGCCAGCACCGGGTGGGAGATGATCGCCGTCTTCCACGTCGCCGTCGCAAACCCCGCGGCGACGGCGGCGATCATCACCGCGAGCGGAAACAGTTTCTGCCGGCGCAGCAGCAACGCCGCCACGCAGAGCACGATGGCGGCGACGGCGGTTACCCAGGCAACCGGTTCGTGATCCGCTGTGAAATAAAACGCGATGCCGACCCCGAATGCGACGGGCACCCAGGGCAGCAAGCGGCCGGCGCCGGCTTCGGCGCGAACCCACGCCCGCAATTTCTCGATGAAAGACCACCAGGCGTCGAAACCCGAGGGCGCGACGTCACCTGTCCACGCCGCCTGCCGCGGAGGCCAGGTCCCCGCATAGCCCTGCACCCGGCCTTGAGCGCCGCCCCGCTCCGCCATCCGGCGTTACCCCACGCAACCGTCACCGGTCGCAACGCTACCGTAAGGTGTCGCCAGACGAAAAGCGGAACGGATGCAGAATTCCCGGGAAAAACGCTTGGCCGGGGGATTGCTCAGCGAGACCGTAGCCAGACGCCGGCTTCGGTTGTCGAAGTCCTCGACGTAGGCCAGAGTACCATTATCAGCTTAATGGTGTTGCGCCCGGGCATATCGAATTTCCTCCACGTTGCCGTCGATCGAACATCCCATGGATAAGCCACCACGCCCGCCGGAGCGGAAGCCTGCACCATTCCTGGCGTGGCTGTATGTGATCTATGCGTTGCCCATGATCGTCTTTCTATCGATAGCGATGCCGCCGTTTCAGGTGCCGGACGAGTATAGTCACGCGATGCGGGCCGACCAGGTGAGCCGGGGAAACCTGGTCTCGTTCGGTGGCAGCGGCACTGTCGATGGCAGCCTTCGCGCATTCGGCCAGTTCTATACCGGCATTCCCTTCCACTACGAACGCAAGCACACGGCCGAGATGGCGCGCGCTGCGGCGGCCGTGGACCGGGACATGCCCGACCATAACGAGGTCTTTTCGAACACCGCTCAATACGGACCGGCGCTCTATCTGCCGCAGGCTGTGGGGATATGGATCGGAAAACTCGCCGGCCTCAATCCGGCATGGACCAATCTGTGCGCGCGGCTCGTCAATGGACTTACCGCCATAACGATCGGCTTCCTTGCGATCTGCTGGTGCCGACGGGGCCAGGCGATGCTGTTCACGACATTGCTGTTTCCGGTAACGCTGGCCGAGTTCAGTTCGGTGTCGCAGGACGCCCTCATCATCAGCCTTTCGCTGCTGGCGATTGCGCTGGCTTCACGCGTCATCGACGAAGGGCGGACTTCCCGGCCTTTTGAATTCGCGCTGTTTGTTTTCATCGTCGTCGCGACCACGCTGGCGCGAGCGTCGCAAATTGCGCTCGCTTTGCTCGGGTTGGCTTTCATCGACTGGCGCGAGCCGTTCTGGCGGAGCAAGGCGGTGATCGCGACGGTCGGCGCGGTCTGCGTGGCCGTCTGGATCATCTATCTTCCGGGTCTGATGCCCCAGATGCCGAAGCACCTATCGGTCCCGGTTCAGTTCCACGCCATGGTTTCGCATCCGCTGTTGCTTCCGACCCTTGTGGTTCGCACGCTTTGTGAACTCAACTTTTGGCTTTTCGGTCACATGGTGGGAACACTGGGCTGGGGCGATGCGCCTTCGCCCGAATGGTACATCTGGACAGCCGCCGCCGCGGTGTTTTGCGCGTGGCTCGCTCCAGGTAACCGCCCGCCATGGGCGTTCCCGGCGCTGCTCGGACTGGCCACATTCGTTGCCGTGCTGATGGCGCTGGGCGCGGCGCTCTACATGAGCTGGACGCCGATCGGCAAGGCAACGATCGACGGATACCAGGGCCGCTACATTCTGGCGATCCTGCCCCTGCTGGCCTGGACGGCGCCGAACTTCAGGCCCGTTCGCATCTGGAAAACCGATGCAATGTCGTTGGTGGCAAGCGTCTTTCCGTTGCTGTCGCTCGCGGTTCTGCCGAACGTCGTCATGACCCGCTATTATGAAAGCTGGTCCGAGATGGGCCTTGCCATCAAGGCTCTATACTTCTGATCGGACGCCCCAGGGCGCTGGCCCCGGGGCTACCGCGTCCCCTGTCCTATTCGGGCTGGACCGAGGCTGGACTGGGGCCGGGTTGCGGCGCGCTGTTGCGCGAAAGCATCAGTCAGATTCCTATTTTTCGCGGTCTGCACAATCTTTTTGACTGTGTATCGGCCCGTGCGGTTAGGTCCGGACGGCTGGGCTACAGGATCGTTTGCCATGTTGGAAGTTTTCACAGCGTTGTGCGGCGTCATGAGCGCCGGAATCTTCATCGCCCACGCCTGCGACGGTTTCTGGTCGCGTCCCTGAGAGGACACCGGCGAACTCAAGCCACCGAAATAGCCCGAGCGGAACCGGACGATGCGGTGGCGCAGCGGCAACAGGCGATAATTTTCCGCAAGAACGGTTGTTTTAACTGGTCTTTTTGCCTCGCCGCCACCTTACCGGGACTTGTTCGGCTACCCCTGTGCCTCATAAGATGAACAATGCGGTTGTCGTGGATGGCAAAGAGTCGGCTGGCGACGCTGGGTTTTGTGCTGCTCGTGCTGTCCTGTACCAGCGCGAGCGCGCAGCGCGTCACCATTGTGGAAGAAAACGACGTCATCGCCAAAAGCTATAACCCCGCTGTGGGCTTCAGCGAGCCCCACGACTGGGATTACACCCAAGGCTTCCTTGCCGCTGTCACGTTCGACGATTTCAAGAAAGATCCGCTCGCCGGCAGCGTCTACGACTTCCTTTCAGGCGGCATCATCACCGCCGGCGCGCCGGCCGGCGCGACCCAGCAGCAGATGCAAGTGCTGTTCGGCCAGAGCATCTTTACCCCGCAACACATCGACGCCGCGGTCCACACGCCGGGTGACCGTCCCTTCGGCGGCTGGCTCTACACCGGCGTTTCGGTGGCCCAGGAAACCGGTCGTTCGCAGCTCAATTCGTTCGAGATCCAGGTCGGCGCCGTCGGCGGCTCCGCCTCGCTGTGGCAGGCCGTCCAGGGTGGCTTCCATTCCCTGACCGGTTCGCCCGAGCCGAACCCCGGTAACTGGCAGCTCGCCAATGAACCGGGCATCGTGCTGGCCTGGGACCGGCGCTGGAAGGTCGGCTATGATTTCGCCGACGGCTACGGCATCGACCTGATCCCCGGCCTTGGCGTCGCCGCCGGCAACGTCTTCACCTATGGCGAAGCCAGTGCCCTGCTGCGGATCGGCCGTTCGCTGCAGACCACCTGGGGCCCGACGCGAATTCGGCCGTCGCCCTCTGGAGCGTCGTTCATCTCCACCGGCCCGAACGATCCGGTCTGGGGCTGGGACGTCTATGTCGGAATCGCGGAACGCGTCGTCGGGCGCAACATCTTCCTCGACGGCAGCACGTTTGCGTGGAGCCCAAGCGTGACCAAGAAGGTCTTCGTGACCGACTTCATGGCGGGCGCGGAGATCTTCACCCAGAACGGTTACAAGCTCGGCTTCTCGGTGACCCAGCGCACGCCCGAATACACCACGCAGCCGAAGAGCGACCTGTTCGGATCGATCGAGGCCAGCGCGCGGTTCTAGGGTGCTATTCAAACGTTGCATCCAAAAAAGCACCCAGGCCATTTACCGCGTTGGCAGGAACTTTTTTGCAGGCTATTCCAAAGCGATGGTTGGTTCAAAGTTCACGCGCTCGAAGCCGGGTTAGTTCCATAGACGCGTTTCATTTTGGAACGAATGCCGACAGGCGGTATTGGTCCTTATGGTGTGCATTGGCGGCAGGCGTTGGTCGGTGGCTCAAATTGAACACCGATGCAGGAACATCTGCCACGTACACTGCTATTGTTCTGAAACGTTCGATAACGGCCGTTAGTGCCGGGCACGGAGTCTCGGCAACCGTTTCAAGTGATCTGCACCCATTGACGATGAGGTAATTCGTATGGCGATGTTCTTCTTTGACATGAAAGACGGCGTTCCGATGCGGGATCGCGTCGGAAAAGACTTCGAGACCGACGCTGACGCGATTGCGCACTGCGGAATGCTCACAGAGCATTTCTACAAAGATAGCCTAATTGACGATCAAGACCTTGAGATAACGGTAGTCAACACGTTGGGTCGCGAAATACATCGCGAGTTCGTCTATCGCCACGATCACTAACCAGCAATCATGATCGATTTTCCAAACCACAGCCGGTCATACGATCCAACGCGGCGCGCCGTGCGATTTTGGGGACACGACAGCGCGATAGAGGCATCATTCTTTATAGCCGAAGAAGCGTTGAGGCGAATTCAGCCGGATGCCTGCCTCGACGAGCCAGGTTTTTTGAACGCCTTCGACATCAACCGCGATTTGATATGTGCCGCCGCTGCCAAGATGTACGTTCGCGGCAGTAAGGGGTCCTATGATCTGGTTGCTGCTGATTTTTGAAAGCAGATGGCTTGGCGTGAACCCTTGACGATCCTCCGGATCCCCGAAGCATCGAGGCTCATTAACTTTTCGGAAGTGAGCAATTTGACCGCCAAGCAGGCGACGCGTTGCGGTGTCGGTCGCGGAATAGTGGAAACGGATACGGGCTTCCGAGAAAAGCGCTTAACGCTGGATGCCAAAAAGCCCGTTCAGTGTGATCATCGCTGTCAAGCCCGTCTTGCAAAAATATTCTGATTTTCAGAAGACGCGAATCAGCTCTATATCTATTCCGTCCCGTCCCCCAAAGGGGCGCTCGCGATCGTCACGGACGCGGGGCGGGATGCGATGGACGCTGATGGCGCTTTTGACGAACAGCGCTGATGCGGACGATGAAGTCGTGTGGTCCTGACGCCTCGACGCCGGCGTCAAGTTTGCGAAAGATAACTTCGCAGATGACGGTGACAAACAAGCCCGATCACCGGGGAGAGCACGAAGGAAATCGTTAAAACCATTGTGTGCGGGAATGCCGGGTGATTTCGGTGGACCTGTGGTGACTACGACCGGCACGGCTTGTTTTTCTGCCCTGCCGGGCTGCGGGTGCATCGTGCGCCCGGCATTCCCCACGCCCTTTTCATTACAGGGCGGACGTTAAATGCAAAACTCGCGTGAAACACGCGGCGAGACTGCGAAACTGTGTCGGCTGTCTGAAAATTCGTAGGGTGGGCAAAGGCGCACTTGCGCCGTGCCCACCGTCCAAACCGTCATCTTGAATGGTGGGCACGCTTTCGCTTTGCCCACCCTACGAACTGTCATCGTCCGGGCTCGACTGGGCGATCCAGTATTCCAGAGACGTCGATGATTGAATTGAGAAGCCGCGGCGTACTGGATGCCCCGCTTTCGCGGAGCATGACGGCTGTGGTGGAGTATCACCGTGTTCTCACCACGCGTCGTCCCGGCCTCCGAGCCGAGACCCATAACCACAGGGAGTGGGGTTGCGCGAGGGCGTCGGAGCCACTCACCCTTTGCCGACTTCCTTCGCAAAGGTGTCGCGCAAGCCGATGGTGCGGTTGAACACCTGGTGATCCGCCGTCGAACTGGCGTCGCGCACGAAATAGCCTTGCCGCTCGAACTGCACGGGCTCCTGCGAATTGCTCTCGGCGATCGCAGGCTCGATCCGCGCATCCTTCAGGATTTCCAGCGACTGCGGGTTGAGATCGGCGGCGAAGTTGGCGGCGTCCGGCGCGGGTTTTGCGAACAGCGGATTATAGATGCGGATTTCGGCAGGCTTCGACTGCGCCGCCGAAAGCCAATGCATGGTCGCTTTGACCTTGCGGCCGTCGGGCGCGTTGCCGCCGCGCGTCGCCGGGTCATAGGTGCAGCGAAGTTCGATCACCTCGCCGGCCGCGTTCTTGATCGCTTCGCGGCACTTGATGAAATAGGCATAGCGCAGCCGCACTTCGGTGCCCGGCGAAAGCCGAAAGAACTTCTTCGGCGGATTCTCCATGAAGTCGTCCTGTTCGATATAAAGCTCGCGGCCGAACGCGATTTTGCGGGAGCCTGCCGCCGGATCGTCGGGATGATTGACGGCTTCGAGTTCCTCGCTCTGGCCGTCCGGGTAATTCTCGATCACGACCTTGAGCGGCCGCAACACCGCCATGCGCCGCAGCGCGCTCTTGTTGAGAAGCTCGCGGATGCAGAACTCCAGCATGCCGACGTCGACGACGCTGTAGGCCTTGGCAACGCCGATGCGTTTGATGAACTCGCGGATCGCCGCCGGCGGCACGCCGCGCCTTTTCAGCCCGGCGATCGTCGGCATGCGCGGATCGTCCCAGCCGGCGACATGGCCGCCGCGCACCAGTTCGGTCAGCACCCGCTTCGACAGCAACGTGTAGGACAAATTGAGCCGCGCGAATTCGTACTGATATGGCCTCGACGGCACCGGCAATTTGGCGAGCAGCCAGTCATAGAGTGGCCGGTGGTCCTCGAATTCCAGCGTGCAGAGCGAGTGCGTGACGCCCTCGATGGCATCGGACTGGCCGTGTGCGTAGTCATAGCTCGGATAGATCGACCATTTATCGCCGGTCCTGGGGTGGGTGGCATGCAGGATGCGATAGAGCACGGGGTCGCGCAGGTTGATATTTCCGGAAGCCATGTCGATCCTGGCCCGCAGCACGCGCGCGCCGTTCGGGAACTCGCCGGCTTTCATGCGGCGAAACAGATCGAGATTTTCTTCGACCGGGCGTTCGCGGAACGGGCTGTTCTGGCCGGGTTCGGTCAGGGTGCCGCGCTTGATCCGGATTTCCTCCTGCGACTGATCGTCGACATAGGCGTCGCCGGAACGAATCAGGCCTTCCGCCCATTCATAGAGACGGTCGAAATAATCCGACGCATAAAACAGGTTGGCGCCCCAGTCGTAGCCGAGCCACTTCACGTCGGCCTGAATCGAATCGATATATTCCTGCTCTTCCCGCGTCGGATTGGTGTCGTCGAACCGCAGGTTGCAATGCCCGGAAAATTCCTGCGCGATGCCGAAATTGAGCGCGATCGACTTGGCATGGCCGATGTGCAGGTAACCGTTCGGCTCCGGCGGAAACCGCGTCACGATCCGGCTGTTTTTCTTGCTGTCGAGATCGGCCTGGACGATGTCGCGAATAAAATCGCGCCCTGCCTCTGTGGCCGCCGGTTCTGCTGTCATTGCCAGTTCCTGTTCGGGATCAGCGGACCTTCTGCCAAATCCGTCCGCCGCAAGCAAAGCTTTAGTTATGCACGGTTCCTGCTATACACCACCGCGCCTCGCGCAGACCTGTTTGTTCAAGACCCGAATCCGTCATGACCGATTCCATCGTCACGCGCTTTGCTCCCTCGCCGACCGGATTTCTCCATATCGGAGGAGCCCGCACCGCGCTGTTCAACTGGCTTTACGCGCGCAAACATGGCGGCAAGATGCTGCTCCGGATCGAGGACACCGACCGGGAACGCTCGACCGAGCCTGCCATCGCGGCGATCCTGGACGGGTTGAAATGGCTTGAACTCGATTGGGACGGCGATGTCGTCTACCAGTTCACCCGGGCCGCGCGACACCGAGAGGTTGCGGAAAGACTGCTGGCCGGCGGCAAGGCCTATCGCTGCTATGCCACTCCGGCGGAACTCACGGCGATGCGCGAAAAGGCGCGGGCCGAGGGCCGCACGCGGCTCTATGACGGGCTGTGGCGCGACCGCGATCCATCGGAAGCGCCTCCCGGCATGAAGCCCACGATCAGGCTCAAGGCGGAGCAGACCGGCGAAACCGTGATCGAGGATCAGGTCCAGGGCCGCGTGGTCTGGCAGAACGAGAACCTGGACGACCTCGTTCTGCTGCGCGGCGACGGCAACCCGACCTATATGCTGGCGGTGGTGGTCGACGACCACGACATGGGCGTCACTCACGTCATCCGCGGCGACGATCACCTGATCAACGCCGCGCGGCAGAAGCAGATCTACGATGCGCTGGCGTGGGATATTCCCAACATGTCCCACATCCCCCTGATCCATGGGCCCGACGGCTCGAAACTGTCGAAACGCCACGGCGCGCTGGGCGTCGATGCCTATCGCGCGATGGGCTATCTGCCGGCGGCGCTGCGCAATTACCTGGTCCGGCTCGGATGGAGCCATGGCGACCAGGAGATATTTTCGACCGCGGAAATGATCGCCGATTTCGACCTGTCAGGCGTCGGACGCTCGGCTGCACGCTTCGACTTTGCCAAACTGGAAAATCTCAACGGCCACTATATCCGCCATGCCGACGATCAATCTCTCGTGACCATGTTCGAAGGCGTGCTGGACTATGTCCCCGACGGTTCGGCACTCAAGGCGAAGCTTAACGACACCACGCGCGCGCAGTTGCTGCAGGCAATGCCCAATCTCAAGGAGCGCGCCAAGACGCTGATCGAGTTGATCGACGGTTCCTACTTCATCTTCGCCGACCGGCCGCTCGAGATCGAGCCAAAGGCCCTGGCGCTATTGACGCCGGAAAACCGCGAGTTGATCGGCCGGCTTCGCGCCGCGCTCGAAGCGGTCACGACATGGGATCCGGGCACCACCGAGGCCGCGGTGCGCGCCTTTGCCGAAGCGAACAACCTCAAGCTCGGCTCGGCGGCCCAGCCGTTGCGGGTGGCGCTGACCGGACGCACCACCTCGCCGGGAATCTTCGACGTCCTGATGGTGTTGGGACGGCAGGAGTGCCTCGCCCGGCTCGGCGATCAGGCCCCTTCATAGGTGGAATGGCAGCCCTGAGCCGGCCGTCTTGCAGTGCACACAGCAATACGATACCCATTTGTGCACGGTGCTGCCTTGGAATACCCGGCCTCCCCCGCCATATCCGGTGGGTGGCGCACGCGGCGGCCGGCATTCGCAACGATTTCGTCGGGGACCTCACGATGGACGCAAAATCCCAAGCCAAAATTGCAACACTGACGGTCGGCAACAAGAACTACGACTTCCCGATCCTGAGCGGCACCGTTGGGCCTGATGTCATCGACATCGCCAAGCTCTACGCCCAGTCCGGGATGTTCACCTACGACCCCGGCTTCACCTCCACCGGCAGTTGCCAGTCCAAGATCACCTATATCGACGGCGACGCCGGCATCCTGGAA
The DNA here is from genome assembly GCA_963774685.1 of uncultured Alphaproteobacteria bacterium. Lineage (GTDB taxonomy): Bacteria > Pseudomonadota > Alphaproteobacteria > Rhizobiales > Xanthobacteraceae > Bradyrhizobium. Next base: position 1,520,696 of record CAVZFU010000002.1, read on the forward strand.
TACCGCGGCTACCCGATCGAACAACTGGCCGAGCACGGCGACTTCCTCGAAACCTGCTACCTGCTGCTGTACGGCGAATTGCCGACCAAGGCGCAAAAGGTCGATTTCGACAACCGCGTGATCCACCACACCATGGTGCACGAGCAGATGGCCCGGTTCTTCCAGGGCTTCCGCCGCGATGCGCATCCGATGGCGGTCATGGTCGCGTCGGTCGGCGCGCTGGCGGCGTTCTATCACGACTCCACCGACATCAACGATCCGACCCAGCGCATGATCGCCTCGATGCGCATGATTGCGAAGATTCCGACCCTGGCCGCGATGGCATTCAAATACACCATCGGCCAGCCCTTCGTTTATCCGAAGAACTCGCTGAGCTTTGCCGAGAATTTCCTCAATATGTGCTTTGCGGTGCCTTGCGAGGAATACAAGATCAACCCGGTTCTGGCCGACGCGCTCGACAAGATCTTCATCCTGCACGCCGACCACGAGCAAAATGCCTCGACCTCGACGGTACGGATCGCCGGCTCCTCGGGCGCCAATCCGTTTGCCTGCATCGCCGCCGGCATCGCCTGTCTTTGGGGGCCCGCCCATGGCGGCGCCAACGAAGCCGCGCTGGCAATGCTCTCCGGGATCGGTTCGGTCGACAATATCCCGGAATTCATCAGGAGGGTAAAGGACAAGAACAGCGAAGTCCGCCTGATGGGCTTCGGGCATCGCGTCTACAAGAACTACGATCCGCGCGCCAAGATCATGCAGAAGATGTGTCACGCGGTGCTGGCGGAGACCGGCCATGGCGACGATCCGATGCTGAAGGTCGCGCTGGAGCTGGAAAAGATCGCGTTGCACGATGAGTATTTCATCGACCGCAAGCTCTATCCGAACGTGGACTTCTATTCCGGCATCACGCTGAAGGCGATGGGCTTCCCGACCTCGATGTTCACCGTGCTGTTTGCGGTCGCCCGCACCGTCGGCTGGATCAGCCAGTGGAGCGAAATGATCGAGGATCCGCAGCAGAAGATCGGTCGGCCGCGCCAGCTTTATACCGGCGTCACCCGCCGCGATTACGTCGATATCGCCAAGCGCAAGTAATTTTGCGCTAGCTGGATCGCCGCGACTTGCGCAGCGTCGCCAGCACGATGTCGGCCGCCCTCACGCTCGGCGGCTGATCGCCTGTCGACATGATCCGGTCGAGCTTGGCGAAGGCCTCGACCTGCCGCCGCCGCGACGCGGAGTCGGTGAGAATTTCACGCAGTGCCGGTGCCAGTTTTTGCGGTGTGCAGTCCTGCTGCATGAATTCCGGAACGACATTCTCGCCGATGACCAGGTTTGCCAGAATGACCGAGCTGGTGCGGACCACGCGCCGCGCGACCCAGGCCTCGATGGCGCTGCCCCTGTAGGCGGCAACCATCGGCACGCCCGCGAGCGCCAGTTCAAGCGTCCCGGTACCGGATTTGACCAAAGCTGCATGCGCGATACGGAACGCCGCACGCTTGTCACTTTCGCGGACAATGATGGCCGGCTGTACCGGCCAGCTTTTCACCGCTTCCGAAACCGCGCCTTGCAAATGCGGCATGGTCGGCAGGATCAATTCGAACGGCCTGCTTTCGGCCTGCAGCAGGCCCAGCGTTTCGCCGAATATCGCCATGTGGTGCCTGATCTCGCTACGGCGGCTCCCCGGCAGTACCAGCAGAACCGAAGGCTGTCGGTCGCGGCGCTGTTGCTCATCGATATCGGGCCGGAGCGCCCGGACCTGCTCGGTCAGGGGATGACCAACGTAGCTGCAGGGCGGGCCGCGAAGCCTGCGATATGCTTCCGGCTCGAAAGGCAGCAAGGCCAGGACGTGATCGACATAACCGCGCATCGAACGCGCCCGGCCCGATCGCCATGCCCACACCGAGGGCGAGACATAATCGACAATCGGGATCGAGGGATCGTTGGCTCGAACGCGCCTGGCCACACGATGGGTAAAATCGGGACTATCGATGATGACGAGAATGTCGGGCGCTGCCTCGATCGCCGCATCTGCGGTTTCCCGAATGCGCCGCAGGATCATCGGCAACTGCTTCGCCACCGCCGTCAGTCCCATGATCGACAGCTCTTCGATCGGAAACTGCGAGACCAATCCCTCGCGCGCCATCGACTGGCCGCCGACGCCTTCAAACTTCACGGCGCCGCCGAGGCGCTGGCGCAACACCTTCATCAGGGGGGCGCCAAGCCGATCCCCCGATTCTTCGGTCGCGATCAGAAATATTTTCCGCGCAACCCCGGCGCTGGCTGGTACTGCCATCACGCCGGCAAGCCGGTTACGAACAGACCCGCGGTATCCGCCGCCTCGATCATAGCCTGGGGCTCGGCGACAATGGTATTGCCGGCGACGACGGCAATACCGGCCAGCTGCGCCGAGGCAGCGGCTTCGACGGTTCGTGGGCCCACAGTCGGCAGGTCGAACCGCAGATCCTGTCCGCTTTTGGGCGCCTTGACCAGCACGCCGCGCGAGACCGGGGCGCGGATGCGCCGCTCGGCACGCAGCCGCGCCACCCGCGCCAACAAACCGTCGGTGCCTTCGATGTCCTCCACCGCTACCACGTGACCGCCAATCACGACGGCCGCCTGGCCGATATCGAAAGGACTGAGCGCATGCAACACCTCACGCCCCTTGGCGATGTCGGCAGTGGCACTTTGGTCGGGCGATGCGCTGGTGAGACACCCCTCGGGCATCAGCAGATCCGGGGCGACGTCCTTCACTCCCAGCATGCGAAAACCGTATTGTTCGAAGACGCGGCCAATTCCGGACAGCAGATGATCGTCTCCGCCCCGGAACGCCGCTACGACGTGGCCGAGGGCGCGAAGTGCACCCCAGTCCAGGCGAATATCGGAAAGCGCCGGCCGTACCAGCGCGCCGATGAACACCAGGTCGCGGCAGCCTTCCGCGCGCGACAGTTTTACCACCCTGCCGACCTGGCCGACCGAAATCCAGTGATGGCGAAAACGTTTTACGGCGATCGGATCGCAGGCGCCGCGCAGCGCGAGGACAACGGGATCGACACCTCGTGCAATCAGGGAATTCGCCACTGCAAACGGCAACACGCCGCCCCCCGCGATCAAACCGATCGACGATGAAACCTCCAAAGCCTTTGACATCATGGCCTCGGCGACTCCGTCCTCAATGCTCATTGCGCGAGTCGATGGGAAGGGATAGTTCGCGATGTTCGCCTTCGTCAATGAACGTCAGTATTTCCTGTATGGCAGGATCTCCCGCCGCCAGCGGCCGCACTTCGCGAAGCCTCTCGGCAAAACTGCCGGGTCCGTGAAACAGCTTTTGATAAAATGAACGTACCTTGGCCAGCCGCTCCCGCGTAAACTTGCGGCGCTTCATGCCGACGATGTTGAGGCCTTCCAGGCTGGCGTATCGACCGGTGACCATACCGAACGGAATCACGTCCTTGCGAACACCGCAAACGCCGCCAATCATCGCCTGCGTTCCGATCCGGCCGAACTGATGCACGGCCGACAGTCCGCCTAGGAAGACGAAATCGCCGACCTTGCAGTGACCGCCCAGCGTCGCCGAGGTTGCGAAGATCACGTCGTTGCCGACCTGACAGTCGTGACCGACGTGGCTGCAATTCATGAAATAGCCGCGATCGCCGACCCGGGTAACACCCCCACCGGCAACGGTCCCCGCGTTCATGGTCGCCTGCTCCCGGATGGTGCAGTCCTGGCCGATTTCAAGTCTGGTAAGTTCGCCGCGGTAACTCAGGGATTGCGGTGGCGTGCCCAACGAAACGAACGGATAGATCGTACAGCCGGCACCGATGACGGTCTGTGCGGTAACGTGCACGTGCGCGATCAGTTTGCAGTTCGCACCGATGACGACGTGAGAGCCGATGGTGCAATAGGGACCGATTGACGCGCCCTCGCCGATCACGGCACCATCTTCAATCCGCGCGGTGGGATCGATCGTACTCATCGGTCCCTCATCAGTCGGTCAGCATCGCGCCAACGTCGGCTTCGGCGACGGTCTTGCCATTGACCATGGCATTGCCGTGAAACCACCACATGGCGTTGCGGCGGTTGGAAAGGCGCATGTGGTATTCGATCGTGTCGCCGGGCATGACCGGTTTGCGGAACTTGCACTTGTCGATGGTAAGAAAATAAACCGCGCGTGGCTTCTGGAGGCTTTCGACCGACGTGATGCCGATGACCCCCGCGGTCTGCGCCATGGCTTCGATCATCATCACGCCTGGATAGACCGGGCGCTCGGGAAAATGCCCAAGGAATGCCGGCTCGTTAAAGGTGACGTTCTTGATGCCGATGCCGCTGTAGTCAGTCCGGATATTGATCACCCGATCGATCAGCAGCATCGGATAGCGATGTGGAAGTGTCTTGAGGATAGCGTTGATGTCCACAAGCTCAATGCTGACCGGTGCCTCCATCAATCGTGCCCCTCATCCTTCGGGTCGGTCTTGCCATCGCGCGCCAGATGCTCCAGCGCAATGACCTCGCGGAGCCACTGTTTGGCCGGCCGAGCAGGGATACCACCCCAGCGTGCTTTCGCCGGAATGTCATTCATGATGCCGCTCATCGCCGTGACCTGCGCGCCATCGCCGATGTGGACGTGATTGTTGATTCCCACCTTCGCCCCCAGCGCCACATTGTCGCCAATCGTCAGGCTGCCCGCGAGCCCAATCTGCGCCGCCAGCAGACAATGCCTTCCGATGGTCACATTGTGACCGATCTGGACCTGGTTGTCGATTTTCGTGCCTTCGCCGATCACCGTATCGCGCAGACTCCCGCGATCGATGGTGGTCCCGGCGCCGATCTCGACGTCGTTCTGAATCAGGACGCGGCCCGTCTGCGGAACCTTTAAATGCCCGTCCGATCCAAAGAACACGAAGCCATAGCCGTCCTGGCCGATGCTGCAGCCGGGATGGATCAGGACGTTGTTGCCCATGAGGGTAGATTGGATCGCGCACCGAGCACCGATGCTGCAATCCCTGCCGACCCTGACATTGACGCCAATTACTGCGCCCGCGCCGATCACCGTCCCGGCGCCGATCTCGACGTTTGGACCGATCACGGCCAGCGGATCGACCACCACGCCGTCCTCCAGACGCGCCGTCGGATCGATGATGGCGGACGGCGCGATGCCGGCAATCCCGAACCAGGACTGCGGACGCAGCGCGTCGCCGTGCAGTTGGCGCGCGATTTTCACAAACGCCCGGAAAGGCTGGACCGCGCGCAACACCGCAACATGCGCGGGCACTTTAGCCTCGAAACGCGCGTTGACCAGACACGCCCCCGCCTGGGTCGAAGCAAGCTGGTCGGCGTATTTCAGGTTGTCGAAGAATGCCAGATGCATCGGGCCGGCCTCATCGAGCGAAGCCAGTCCCCTGACCTGTTGGCCGCCCCGCGACGCATCGACCAAATGCGCATTTGTCAACGCGGCGATGTCGGCCAGCGTTGACAACGGCGGTTGTTCGAAAAATCTCGGCTGTGCCATTCCACCCGTCGCGGTCCGGCCGGTGATAGAACTAGAGCCGCGGTTTTGATGGGTCAAAACCGAACTCCATAGCCTTGCTATGACGCGCTTTCGTCACGCGAACCGGAATCCACTTCGCTCGAATACGCGTTAGAACGATGTCCCGCCGCCAAACTTGAATTGCTGCACGACGTCGTACCGACCTTTGGTAAGCGGGATCGAGTAGTCAAAGCGCAGAGGCCCGAACGGGGACGCCCAGATCAGGCCAACGCCGACGGAGGTACGGACGATATTGGTATCATCGTACACCATGGCGCATTTACAGAGAGGGCTGTTGACTTCGCCGGTCGCTGCCCACGAGGTCGGTCCCCTGTAGTCCCATAGCGAACCGGCGTCGGCAAATACAGCGCCTTTCAAGCCGACTTCCTTGGGCAGGAACCAGAACGGCATCTGCAATTCGGCCGAAGCACCCCAATACTTGGTGCCACCGAGCGCATCGCCGGTGCCGGTAAAGGGGAAGAACGTCAGATCGCGCGGACCGAGGCCGTTCGGGGCAAAGCCGCGAACAAGATTCGGGCCCATCTGGAACTGGTCCAGCATCCGAAGCGGCGTATTGCCGAACTGGTTGAGGATGCCGGCCTGGACGTGGATCAATCCTACAATGTCGGAAATCAGCGGTTGATAGTATTTCCCGTCAATAGCGGACTTGATGTAGCTCACGTCACCGCCGACACCCGCGAAGTCCTGCTTGAAGTCGATCAGCAGACCGTCGGTGGGATTCTTGTTGTTGTCGAGGGTGTTGTAAGCCAGCGAATAGCCGACCGCCGAGGTCCAGGTCGCGCCGCCCGCCAGTTCCTTCCGAACCGGCAGCGACAATTCGCCGTCGCTCAAGCAGCCCGGCAGCAGTCCCTTCTGCTGATTACCGGTCGGATCCACGCCACCCAAAACCTGATTGATATAGTCCGGCGTCGGATTGAAAGGCATTCCCAATGTATTGACCGGAGAAATGTTGTTACAATTGTCGAGCGTGGACGGCAGCGTTATTTGCTGCTGATAAAGCGAATAACGAAGCTGCAAGGACACATCCTCGCGCAGGGTGAAGCCGAGCCGCGGACTGAAGCCCAACGTCCTGGTGCCGTACGAAATAAACGAATTGGCGAGCTGCTCGCGATAAAACAGGTCGAGGCCCATCGCGACGCGGTAGTCGAGCAGATAGGGTTCGACAAACGAAAGCGTGACGCCGCGGGCGTACTGGCCATACGTCACCGACGCCTTGGCAAAAAGACCGCGGCCGAGGAGATTGCGTTCGGAAATGCTGACCTCGGCAAGCGCGCCGTCGGTGGTCGAATAACCGCCCGACACCGAGAAGTCGCCGGTGGATTTTTCTTCGAGTTCGACCACGAGAATCACGCGGTCGCTTGAGGACCCGGGCTCGGTGGCGATTTTCACGGTCTTGAAGTAATCAAGATTCTTAAGGCGGCGCTCGGCGCGATCGACCAGTGCGCGGTTGTATGCATCACCTTCGGAAATATCGAATTCGCGGCGAATGACGTAATCCCGCGTGCGGGTATTGCCGCGTATGTTGATGCGCTCGATATAGGTTCGCGGGCCTTCGTCGATGGTGAAAGCAATTGAAACGGTGTGCGCCTCGAAATTGCGGTCGCCGCGCGGGCGCACGATCGCAAAGGCGTAACCTCGCCGCGAGGCCTCGATCTGCATTTCCTCGACGGATTTCTCCAGTGCTTCGGCGTTATAGAGCGAACCGACGTGGACCCGCGAGAAGCTGCTAAGTGAATTTCCGTCAAGTGTATTGATGCTGGACTGGAAATTGACCGACGCCACGCGATATTGCTGACCTTCCTCGATCTTGAAGGTCACCAGGAACCCCTTGCGCTCCGGATCGTATTCGGTCAGCGCGGCAACCACCTGCACGTCGGCAAAACCGTGCTTCAGGTAGTAGCGGCGGATCAGATCGCGATCCGCTTCGATCCGGTCCGGATCGTAGACGTCGGCGCCGCCCAGGAAACTCAGCAGGTTCGATTCGCGGGTCTTGATCACGTCCTTGAGGCGGTAGGACGAATAAAAACTATTGCCAATGAAATCGACCGACTTGATGCCGGTTTTCACGCCTTCGACGATGGTGAAGATAAGATCGACGCGGTTATTCGGCTGTTCGATGATTTCCGGATTGACGCGCACATCGTAACGGCCGGAACGGCGGTAGATATCGGCGATGCGTTGCGCGTCCGACTGCACCATGGGACGCGACAGCGTACCGCGCGGCTTGGACTGTATTTCCGCCGAAAGCTGGTCGTCCTTGACCTTCTTGTTGCCCTCGAAGGCGATCCGGCCGATCACCGGATTCTCGATAACGGTCACCACGATCCGACCGCCGCCGGCCTGGTTGATTTTCACATCCTGGAACAGGCCGGTCTCGATCAGTGCTTTCAACCCGTCGTCGATACGTCCCTGATCCAGCTTGCCGCCGGGACCCGGCTTGAAATAGGAGCGGATCGTTTCAACCTCGACCCGCCGGTTTCCCTCGACCTGAATCGAAGACACGGTTTGGGCGACGGCAGGCGACGATACGAGCACGCCGGTCAGCGCAGCGGCGACCGGCAGGGCGAACATCATCAGGGCGGCTAACAAGCCCCCCCGCACTCGCATTCCAACATTCATGCGCAACGCGCCCTTGTCATTCCAATGCCGGACCGCACCCCTACGAACCAGCAGATTCCCATCAGCTGTCCCGCTTGTAGCCAATTTTGCCGGGGTGGCAAACGTCCCATGGCAGCGCAATTCTATTTTCATTCCAAGCAGTTGCCTATCGGCAACGTCATAAAAAAGCCGTTTCATGATGCGGCGAGGTGCAGAATGTCGTTGTAGGTCGCAAACACCATCAACATCAGCACCAAACCGAGCCCGATTCGGAATCCCATCTCCTGCGCCCTGTCCGACAAGGGGCGTCCGCGCACGGCTTCGACTGTATAGAACAAAAGGTGACCACCATCGAGCAACGGCACCGGAAATAGATTCAGTAGCCCGATCGATATCGACAGCACCGCGGCAAGGTGCACAAGCGCAGCAAGACCGATGGTAGCGACCTGACCGGAGATCTGGGCGATCCGTAATGGTCCGCCGACCTGGTCGGCCGCTTCGCGCCCGGTAAAGACGCCGCCGATATAGGCAAGCGTACGGTCGATCACGAACCAGGTTTCCTTCACGCCCAGCCAAAGTGCGGTTGCAGGATCCACGCGCTCGGTCACGATATCGCCGGGCGCGGTCGCACGGGTAATTCCCAGCACGCCCAGCCGATGGACGTTTCCGAACGGATCCTTCACTTCCTTGAGTTCCGGCGTCCCGCGCAATTGCACGGTGGAATCGCCGCGTTTGATCGTGAACGCCAATTGCTCGCCGGCTCGCGTGCCAACGATCCGCTGCATGTCGGTGAAGCTTCCGATCGCTTTATCGTCGATCGCCGTCACCACGTCGCCAACTTGAAAACCTGCCGCCGCGGCGGCACTACCGGCCTCCACCTTGTCGACCCGGGCCGTCGTGCTCGGCTTGCCAAAAAACGTAAACAGGCAAGTGAAAATCACGATCGCCAGAATGAAATTGGCGATCGGACCGGCAGCCACGATCGCCGCGCGCGGTCCGACCCTTTTGTGATGGAAACTGCCGGCACGCTCTTCTTCGGTCATGTTGGCGAGCGCTTCGGACGACGGCGTGGAGGCCTCGCTGTCGTCGCCGAAGAACTTGACGTAGCCGCCAAGCGGTACGGCCGAAATCTTCCATCGCGTGCCATGGCGGTCGTTGAAGCCGACCAGTTCGGGCCCAAAGCCGAGCGAGAAAGTTAACACCTTCACGCCGGCCCAGCGGGCAACCAGAAAATGGCCTAGCTCGTGGAAGAACACTACGATCGTGAGGACGAACAAAAACGGGATAATATAACCGATAAAACCATGGCTCAACGTATTGAAACTATGCAGAAAAAACTCAGACATCCGATTCCCCTCAACCGGAGCCGCAAGGCCCGGACCCCCACGCTCTAGGATGCCTTTAAGGCAATTTGAGGCAATAGGGTGACAGCTTTATTTCGCGCATTATGGTCAATGGCGATGGCGTCATCCGCGGAGGTCAGCGGGGCGAGGTTTCCGGCGCGTGTCCAGGCGTCCATGGTGGCCTCGACGAGCCGCGCGATCGCGCCGAATTTAATCCTGCCGGCGATGAACGCCGCTACCGCCACTTCATTGGCGGCATTGTACACAGTGGTGGCCCCGCGACCGGTCCGCAGCGCGTCGTAGGCGAGCCGGAGCGCCGGAAAACGGCCAAAATCCGGCTCCTCAAAGGTCAGCTGTCCGATTTTGGCGAGATCGAGCTTCGCTGCCGGGCCGACGATGCGGTCAGGCCAACCGAGGCAATGCGCAATCGGCGTGCGCATGTCGGGCGCACCTAGCTGGGCCACTACCGAACGATCCGAAAACTCGACCATGCCGTGAATAATCGACTGCGGGTGCACCAGGACGTCGATTTCGTCTGGCGCAAGCGCAAAGAGGTACGACGCTTCGATAACTTCGAGCCCCTTGTTCATCATCGAAGCGGAATCGATGGTGATCTTTTGTCCCATGCTCCAGTTCGGATGCTTCAAGGCCTGCGCCAGTGTCGCCTGCTCGATATCGGCGACGGCCCAGGTGCGGAACGGTCCGCCGGAAGCCGTGATGATGACGCGAACCAATTCCTCCCGGTTGCCGGAACCGAGCGCCTGAAACAGCGCGTTATGTTCGGAATCTGCGGGCAGGATGCAGGCCCCTGCTTTCGCCGCACGCTGCATGAAGAAATCGCCGGCACAGACAAGGCATTCCTTGTTCGCAAGTGCGACCGTCGCACCCCGGTCCACCGCCGCCAGCGCAGGTTTTAGTCCAGCCGCTCCACTGACGGCAGCCATAACCCAGTCAGCAGGACGCGCCGCGGCCTCGATGACCGCGCTTTCACCCGCGCCGCATTCGGTGCCGGTCCCGGCCAGAGCGTCCCTGAGATCCTCGAGAAGATTGGGATCGGCAATAGCGGCAAAGCGTGCGTCGAATTCGATCGCCAGCTTCGCCAAGGCCTCGACGTTGGTGTTGGCGGTCAGGGCCTCGATTTGATAGCGATCGGGCGATGACCTCAGCAAATCCATCGTGCTGTCGCCGATCGAACCGGTGGCACCGAGGACGGTCACGGCACGTACGGCAGACGCCGCGGCCTTGCTGTTACGCAACGGAACTGCGCTCATGATTTCACCAAACCATAAGACCGCGGCCGACGCCATCCACGCCACCCCGCAAAATCCCGAAAATCGCCGCCAGGACTATCGCGGCAACCAAACCATCGAGGCGATCGAGCAGCCCGCCATGGCCGGGAATGATGTGGCTGGAGTCCTTGACGCCGAAACGCCTTTTCACAGCGGATTCAAAGAGATCGCCCAGTTGGGAGATAATTGAGAGAACCGCGCCCAAAAGCACCAGCGGTCCGGTCTTGCCGAGGCCCAACGCTGCAAATCCGGCCGCGACAACAAGGCTCGCGACAAAACCGCCGATAGCGCCGGCCCAGGTCTTTTTAGGGCTGACGCGCACCCAGAGTTTCGGCCCGCCGATGCTACGACCGGCGAAATAACCGCCGATATCGGTCACCCACACCACCAGCAGGACCAGGATCAGCGCAGCAAATCCTTCCGCCCGATCGAGGCGCACCAAGACCGATGCAATCTCGGCCGAGGCCGCATAGAAAAATCCCGCGGCTGTCCAGATGCGCCGCTCCGGCGACAGCAAGGCCACCCCGGCGAAACCGACAGCCAATACCAAAAGCGCCGTGTCGAGGCGTCCGAACGCGAGGAGAAGCCCGGCAATCGCAAGCGCTGTTATTCCGCTGGCGAGGATGCGCCTCTGCCCCACGGCACCTACGATCATCAGCCATTCGATGTAGAGGCCGATTACGGCCAGTGTCACCAGCGCGGTCCACAGCCATCCCCCCGCATAGGCGATGGCAATAGCCGCTGGTGCGAGCACCGCTGCGGCGACGATGCGCATCAGCAGATTACGCCCCTGCTCGGCGACAGCCGCCGGCGCGGCTTCGCCCTCGGTCACGAGCCGGTTTTCGCAGCCAGACCGCCGAAACGGCGTTCCCGTCTGGCGTATTCGGCGATCGCGCCTTCGAGGGCGGCCTTGTCGAAATCCGGCCAATGCATCGGCACGAACACCAACTCGCTGTAGGCCGCCTGCCACATCAGGAAATTCGACAACCGTTGCTCGCCGCTGGTGCGAATGATCAGGTCGGGATCGGGAATATCCGGTGCATCGAGGTATCGGCCGAGTGTATCGGCGTCGATTGACGCAGGATCGCGCTTTCCTTCCGCGACCTCGCGCGCCAGCCGCTGCGCGGCATTGGCGATTTCCTGCCGCGATCCGTAGTTGAACGCGACGACGAGATTGAGCTTGCTGTTACCTTTGGTCAGCTCTTCCGCTTCGTTCAGGAGCGCGCAAATGTCCGGCTCCAGTCCGTCGCGTTCGCCGATCACCCGGACCCGGACCCCGTCGTTGTGAAGTGTCGCAAGGTCGTTACGGATGAAGCGCCTGAGCAGGCCGAACAGGTCGCCGATCTCGCTGGCGGGTCGCGACCAGTTTTCCGAACTGAAGGAAAAAATCGTGAGGTAGAGGATGCCAAGCTCGTTGGCGGCGCGAACGACGCGACGCAACGCCTCGACGCCGCGGCGATGGCCTTCGGCGCGCGGCAGGCCGCGGGCCGCGGCCCAGCGGCCGTTGCCGTCCATGATGATCGCCACATGCAAGGGACCATCGGATCGATCCGGTCCTTCGGTTGCGGGGGCGGCGGCGTTCGACATCGATCAACCCTTAAGGCCTCAGCTCAAACGGTGAGGATTTCCTTTTCCTTGGCCGTAAGCAACTGATCGATTTCCGAAATCGTCCCGTCGGTCGCCTTCTGCACATCATTGGCCAGACGCTCCTGATCGTCCTCGGAAATCTCGTGATTCTTCTCGAGTTTCTTGACGGTATCGAGACCATCGCGACGGACATGCCGCACCGCGACCTTGGCCGCCTCGGCATATTTATGCGCGACCTTCACCAATTCCTTGCGGCGGTCCTCGTTGAGCTCGGGAATGCGCAGGCGGAGCACCTGCCCTTCGGTCGCGGGACTGAGGCCGAGATTGGAATCGACGATCGCCTTCTCCACCGCCTTGACCATCGATTTGTCCCATACCTGCACCGAGAGCAGACGCGGCTCGGGCACGCTGATGGTCGCAAGCTGGTTAAGCGGCATGTGGGTGCCATAGGCATCGACCTGAACCGGCTCCAGCATCGAGGCCGAGGCGCGGCCGGTGCGCAAACCGCCCAATTCGTGCTTGAGGGCTTGGGTGGCGCCCTGCATGCGGCGCTTCAATTCGTTGATGTCGAAATTACCCGTGGCCATAACGCTCTCCCTCCTGAAAACTTGTCGTCCGGGCCCAGATCGTCGCGCGCCAGCGCCTTGCGATCAGCCAGCGACGATGGTGCCGTGACCCGTGCCGCGCAGGATCGCGCCGATCGAACCCGGTTCGGCGATCGAGAATACGATGATAGGCAGCGACGTCTCGCGGGCAAGCGCGAATGCGGTCGCATCCATCACCTTGTAGCCGCCTTCGATGGCCTGTGAGTGGGTCAGGCGGTCGAACCGTTTCGCGGAAGGGTCCTTTTTGGGATCGGCACTGTAGACGCCATCGACATTGGTGGCCTTTAGCACGGCCTGGGCCCCGATTTCGGCCGCGCGCAACACCGCTGTCGTGTCGGTCGTAAAGAACGGATTGCCGGTTCCACCGCCGAGCAGCACGATGCGGCCCTCGGCAAGATATTTGTGCGCCGCACCTCGGGTGAACAGCTCGCAAATCTGGGGCATGACGAACGCCGACAGGGTCCGCGCAGGCGCACCCCGGCGCTCGATGGCAGCCTCCAGCGCCAGGCAGTTCATGACAGTGGCGAGCATCCCCATGGTGTCGCCGGTCGGGCGGGAGACGCCTCGCGACGATACCTCCACGCCGCGGACCATGTTGCCGCCGCCGACCACCACGGCGACTTCGACGCCGAGTTGCTTGGCTGCAATCAGGTCGCCGGCGATCCGGTCGATGGTCGGCTGATCCATGCCAAACGAATGGGTGCCGGCAAAATATTCGCCCGAAAGCTTGACCACTACCCGACGATAGACCGGCTCAGCCATTTGCGATCGCTTTCTTTCCGGCCGGCGGGAATCCCGGCCTACGACGCCGTTGCGAGATCTCCCGGCGGTTTCTTCTGCCCGCTGGCAGCAGCGACTTCGGCGGCGAAATCGGATTCCTGCTTGTCGATTCCCTCGCCCAGAGCATAGCGCACAAATCCGCTGATCTTCACCGGCGCACCGAGCTTTCCCTCAGCTTCTTTCAGCACCTGCGCGATCGACTTGCCCGAGTGCTCGCCATGGACCGAGGCCTGTTCGAGCAGGCAGACTTCCTTGTAGTAGGTCTTCAAACCGGACTCGACGATCTTTTCGATGACGTTCTCCGGCTTGCCCTGCTGGCGGTATTTGTCGGCCAGCACGTCCTTTTCGCGCTTCACGACGGCGGGATCCAGACCGGCCGGGTCCAGCGCCTGCGGATTGGCCGCTGCAACATGCATGGCGAGTTGGCGGCCGAGAGCCGCGAGTTCGTCGGCCTTGCCGGCGGATTCCAGCGCCACGATCACGCCCATCTTGCCCGCGCCTTCGATCACGGCGTTATGCACGTAGCTCGCCACCACGCCCTTGCCGACCTCGAGCAAAGCGGCGCGGCGCAGCGTCATGTTTTCGCCGATGGTTGCAATCGCATCCGCAATGGCGGTCTCGACCGTCACGTCGCCGACCTTGGCAGCCTTGATCTTCTCCACGTCAGCGCCGACCTTGAGCGCAACCTGGGCGATCATCTTGACCAGCCCCTGGAACTGCTCGTTGCGCGCAACGAAATCAGTTTCGGAATTGACCTCGACGACCACACCCTTGGCAGCCGCCGTCAGCGCGCCGATCAGGCCTTCCGCCGCGACGCGGCCGGCCTTTTTGGCGGCCTTCGACAGGCCCTTCTTGCGCAGCCAGTCGATCGCCGCCTGCATGTCGCCGCCGTTTTCCGAAAGCGCCTGCTTGCAGTCCATCATGCCGACGCCGGTGGTCTCGCGCAGGTCCTTGACCATCGCCGCTGTGATTGTCGCCATTGCTAAACGTCCTCTGCCTGTCGGGGCGGTCGCGGCACGGCCCTCGCCGCCATCACCATCAGGAATTGCGCAAATTGAAAGTGGGCGGCCGGAATGTTCCGGCCAGCGCTTTTCGCGTTATTCCGCTTCCGCGGTCATCGCCTTGGCCTGGGCTACCCAGCCATCGGCTCTGCTCGGAAGTCCGACCTCTTCGCCGATCTTGTGGGCGGTGTCGTGATCGAGTTCGGCAAGCTGCCAGTAGTGGAAGATGCCAAGATCGTTGAACTTCTTTTCGATCGCGCCGGACACGCCGGTAAGCTTCTTGAGATCGTCGGCGGCGCCTCGCGGACCCGGCCAGGCCCTGGAAGCCTGCCGGCTGCGGCGCCACCGGAATTTCCTCGCGGACCGGATGGGCGGAAGCGCCGACGTCGACACCGGAATCGCCCTGCGCGCGCGAAATGCCGTCGATGACGGCCCGCGCGACCAGGTCGCAATACAGCGTGATGGCGCGGCCGGCGTCGTCGTTGCCGGGCACCACATAGGTGATGCCCTTGGGATCGGAATTGGTATCGACGATCGCGGCGACCGGAATGTTCAGCCGCTGGGCTTCCTGGATCGCGATGTCTTCCTTGTTGGTGTCGATCACGAAGATCATGTCGGGCAACCCGCCCATCTCCTTGATGCCGCCGAGCGAACGATCGAGCTTGTCGCGCTCGCGCTGCAAGGTCAGCCGCTCTTTCTTGGTGTAGGCATTGGCATCGCCGGAATTGAGCACCTCGTCGAGGTGCCGCAGCCGCTTGATCGAACCGGAAATCGTCTTCCAGTTGGTCAGGGTGCCGCCGAGCCAGCGCGAATTGACGAAATACTGCGCCGATCGCTTGGCCGCCTCGGCGACGCCGTCCTGCGCCTGCCGTTTGGTGCCGACGAACAGGATACGGCCGCCTTTGGCGACGGTATCGCTGACCGCCTGCAACGCGCGATGCAGCAGCGGCACGGTCTGGGCGAGGTCGATGATGTGGATGTTGTTGCGGGCACCGAAGATGTAATCCGCCATCTTCGGATTCCAGCGGTGCGATTGGTGGCCAAAGTGCACGCCAGCTTCAAGCAGCTGACGCATGGAAAAATCGGGTAGCGCCATAGTCTTTGTTCTCCGGTTGGTTCCTCCGGAAACGTGTGAGCAGACGAGCCTTATGGCCCGGCTGCCACCGGACGGCCTTTTGAGCCATGTTTCCGTGTGAGATGGCGCGGTATATAGCGGGATTTCCGGCAGAAGCAAGGGAATTCAGCCGTTTTCAGCCGCCTCAAAGGCCTTAAAGCAGCCCCGGAAGCCGATCAAGAACACATAGCCCCTTCGTTCCTGTTCGCCGATCACGGTTGCACATCATCAAGGAAGGATGCCGAAGGTACGAAAAACAGACAACCTGATACGGCGCGGCTGAAATCCAGCAGGCGGTCGTAATTACCGTGTGGCTTGCCGAGAAACATGTTCTCAAGCATCTCTTCGGTTATGGAAGGAGAGCGCGCGTAGCCGATAAAATACGTTCCGAACTCGCCTTTGCCAACCTCACCAAAAGGCATGTTATCGCGCAGAATGTCGACCTGCTTACCGTCTCGGGTGACGGTGTTCAGTGCATTATGGGCATGGCTCGGCTTGGTCGCGTCGTCGAGCTCGACGTTGGAAAGTTTTTTACGGCCGATGATCTTCTCCTGTGTTTCGACGGGAAGCCTGTTCCAGGCCTTGAGATCATGGAAGTATTTTTGGGTGATCACATAGCTTCCACCCCTGAAATACGGATCTTCGGAGCCTATAAGCGCAGCTTCGCCGGCAGCATCGTTTTCCGGATTTTCAGTCCCGTCGACGAAACCGATCAGATCGCGATCATCGAAATATTTGAAGCCGTGTACCTCGTCCACAACGGTCGAGACCGCGCGAAGGCGCTCCATTATGAGCGCCGCCATTTCGAAACACATATCCATGCGAACGGCGCGGATGTGGAAGAGCAGGTCACCGGGGGTGGAGACTGCATGATGGACGCCTTTGATTTCCCTGAAAGGATGCAGTTCCTTTGGTCGCGGGCCGGGAAAAAGGCGGTCCCATGCTGCGGCACCTATGCCCAGTACACAGGAGAGTTGCCCGTTGAGGTCGCGAAATCCCACCGTGCGACGCAGGGATGCAAGGTCGGCGCAGAGAGCCTTGAAGGCGCTTTCGGCTTCGCTGCCGGAGTCGATGTTCAATACGAGGAAGATCGCGGCCCTTGTAAGGGGCGCGACAACTGGCTGAGGAGTCGGATTGGGCAAAGCGTTGTCATCCCCCTGGTCAGATGAATTGCACGCAGTTCGAGCATAGCCCGACAGGCTTCAGAGATACAGTTTCAGAAACTACGGCTATTTTCCATTTCCAGAGCGGAATCTGAGCTGGCCGCTTGGTCGGCACGGAGGGGCATCCGCTGCCGCACCCCCGGCCTACACCGTCTGCACGTCCACCACGCCCGAGACCGCCTTGATGGCGCCGGCAATCTGCGGCGAGACCTTGAAGCGGCCGGGCAGCTTCATTTCAACCTCGGTTTCGAGGTCCAGCATCATCACCAGCGACACGTCTCCATCGGCCCCACTCCCGGACGCCGCCGGTTTCGTCTGAGGGCTGCGGGCTGGACCGCCCTGCGAGGTGACCTCGGGCATCTGCAGCCGCCGCGCGATGGAATCCAGCGGCCGGGTGTCGCGGACAAATATGCGCAAGCCTTTCTGGGTCTTGGCCGCGGCGTCATCGAGCGGCTCGGCATGAAGCACGCGGGCGCGTACGTCTTCGCCCTGCAACTCGGCCCCGAGTTGCAACAGCACCGCAGCACCGGGTTCCAGCACTTCGCGATACTGCGCAAGGCCTTCGGAAAACAGCACGGCCTCGAAATGGCCGGTCGGATCGGACAATCCGATGATGCCCATCTTGTTGCCGGTCTTGGTGCGGCGCTCCATCCGCGACACTACGGTGGCAGCCACCTTGCCCGCGGTCGCGCCGGTTTTCACCGCGCGGGAGAATTCGGCCCAGGACTGCACCCTCAAGCGTTTCAGGACGGTGGCATAATCGTCGAGCGGATGGCCTGACAGGAAAAACCCGATCGCATCGTATTCGCGGCGCAAACGCTCAGCCGGCAGCCATGGCTCGACCTGCGGCAGCGTGACGGTGGGCGCGTCAGCGGCACCGCCGAACATGTCGTTCTGTCCCAGAGTCGCGGCCTCGTGGCTGCGCTGGCACGCCGAAAGGATCGCCTCGGCGCCTGCGAACACCCGCGCGCGATTGGAATCCAGCGCGTCGAACGCGCCGGCCGCGGCCAGGCTCTCGATCACGCGCTTGTTGATCGCCCGCGGATTCACCCGTGCCGCGAAATCGGCCAGCGACGTGAACAGTCCATCCTTGCGCGCTTCCACGATCAGTTCGACCGCCTGTGCGCCGACGCCTTTCAGGCCCGCAAGCGCATAATAGATGGTGCCGTCGCTGACTTCGAAAGTGGCGCCGGAACGGTTGACCGAGGGCGCCTCGACCTTGATGCCGAGCCGCTGCGCTTCGGCGCGAAACTCGCTGAGCTTGTCGGTGTTGTTGATGTCGAGCGTCATCGACGCCGCCAGGAATTCGACCGGATGGTTGGCCTTCATCCAGGCGGTTTGATAGGTGATGAAGGCGTAGGGCGCCGAATGCGATTTGTTGAAGCCGTATTCGGCGAACTTGGCGCAGGCCTCGAAAATCGCAATGGCGGTCGATTCCGGAATGCCGTGCGCGGCCGCGCCCGACAGAAACCGCGCGCGCTGCGCGTCCATCTCCGACTTGATCTTCTTGCCCATGGCGCGGCGAAGCAGGTCGGCTTCCGCCAGCGTATAACCGGCGAGGTCCTTGCCGATCTGCTGGACCTGCTCCTGGTAGGTGATGACCCCGAAGGTCTCTTTGAGAATCGGCTCCAGGGTCGGGTGAAGATATTCGATCTCCTCTTCGCCGAGCTTGCGGGCGCAATAGGTCGGAATGTTCGCCATCGGACCGGGCCGATAGAGGGCGACCAGCGCGATCAGGTCCTCGAAGCGGTCGGCGCGCATATCGACCAGCGCGCGCCGCATGCCCTGACTTTCAACCTGGAACACGCCGACGACGTCGCCGCGCCCGAGCATCTCGTAAGTCTTCTTGTCGTCGAGCGGGATCCGTCCGATATCCAGATCGACGTTGCGCTGCTTGAGAAGCTTCACCGCCACATCGAGCACTGTGAGCGTTTTCAGCCCCAGAAAATCGAATTTCACCAATCCGGCAGGCTCGACCCATTTCATGTTGAACTGGGTCACCGGCATGTCGGATTTCGGATCGCGGTAGAGCGGCACAAGTTCGCTCAAGGGACGATCGGCGATCACGATGCCGGCGGCATGGGTCGAGGCGTGCCGCGTCAATCCTTCGAGGCGTTGCGCGATGTCGAAGGCACGCGCCACCACGGGATCCTCGTCGCGAAACGCCTGCAACTTCGGCTCGCTCGCCAATGCCGCCGCGAGCGACACCGGGGCTGCGGGATTTTGCGGCACCAGTTTTGTCAGCTTGTCGACCTGGCCGTACGGCATTTGCAGCACGCGCCCGACGTCGCGCAGCACCCCCCGCGCCTGCAGCGTGCCGAAGGTGATGATCTGGGCGACCTGATCGCGCCCGTAGCGCCGTTGCACATACTGGATCACCTCGTCGCGGCGATCCTGGCAGAAGTCGATGTCGAAATCGGGCATCGACACCCGGTCGGGATTGAGGAAGCGCTCGAAGATCAGGCCAAACCGGATCGGATCGAGGTCGGTGATGGTCAGCGAATAAGCCACCAGCGAGCCCGCGCCGGAGCCGCGGCCGGGACCTACCGGAATGCCCTGCGATTTCGCCCATTGAATGAAATCGGCGACGATCAGGAAGTAGCCGGGATATTTCATCCGCTCGATGACGCCGAGTTCGAAACTCAGGCGTTCGCGATATTCCTCTTCGGTGACCCCCGGCGCGCAGCCGTTCAGGATCAGGCGCTTGACCAGGCCCTCTTCCGCCTGGCGGCGCAATTCCGCGGTCTCGTCGCTTTCGGAGTTCGCGGCATCGGCGCCCTTGCCGACGGTGAAGCGCGGCAGGATCGGCTTGCGCGTCACCGGGCGAAACGCGCAGCGCTCGGCGATCTCGACCGTGGAGGCCAGCGCTTCCGGAATGTCGGCGAACAGCACCGCCATTTCGGCGCGGGTCTTGAAGCGATGATCCGGAGTAAGTTGATCGCGATCGGTTTCAGCGATGAGACGCCCGCCGGCAATGCACAGCAGCGCATCGTGGGCCTCGTAATCGTCAGCGGTTGCGAAATACGGCTCGTTGGTCGCAACCAGCGGAAATCCCCTGGTATAGGCAAGATCGATCAGCGCGGATTCGGCGCGGCGCTCCTTGTCGAGGCCGTGGCGCTGCAACTCGATATAGAGACGGTCGCCAAACAACGTCGCCAGCCGGTCGCAGCGCGACGCGGCAAGGCCCGCATGGTCGGCATTGATCGCCATCGAGATCGGGCCGTCAGGACCGCCGGTCAGCGCGATCAGGTCTTCGGCATCGCCTTGCAGCCATTCGAACTTGATATGAGGCGCCTGGTGTACTGGGGTTTCGAGGAACGCCCGTGAGTTCAGCCGCATCAGGCTGCGATAGCCGCGTTCGCGCGCCGCCAGCAGCACGATCCGCGACGGGCCCGCCGCCAGCACATTGCGCGCGTTCGGATCCTGATCGCCGAAATCGACCGCAAGCTCGCAGCCGATGATCGGCTGGATACCGTAGCCCGCCATCTTGTCGGAGAATTCCAGCGCCCCGAACATGTTGTCGGTATCGGTCAATGCCAGCGCCGGCTGGCGGTCGGCCTTGGCCAGTTCGCCCAGCTTCTGGATCTTGATCGCGCCCTTCAGCAGCGAATAGGCCGAATGGACATGGAGATGGACAAATCCGGCATTGGGCATGGTTGCCGAAGGCTTTTGCGTCATGGCGGTGAGCGATCACTGGTACCTGAGGAAGCGCCGCCGCCTGCGAAGGCCGACTCGCTTCTCAATGGTGATGCCTTGCGCCAGAACTGTCCACGCGGAACCCGGAATTCCAGTCTTGTGTCCCGCTTTTCCCCAAGGCGCGTCCACATGGCGCGTCCACATGGCGCGCCTTGCCGGTTGAACTGAGAGAGACGCCTTCAGAGCTGGGGAATCAATTGCGCCCACACCGCGATCATCCCGACAAAAAGCACGATCGACGCCAGCGCCGCAGCCTCTTCTACAAATATCTTCAACATGCTTGCCTCCTGGGATTGGAACATAAGAAGAACATTGTTCTGTTTTTGTTCCAAGAGTCAAGTGGGGACTATTTGAAAAAATGACCCAAAAGAAATGGTCTGGTTAACGAATACCGAACGCGGGTTGGAAACCGTGAGGGAAACGCGCCCTAAGGTTCCACTGGGGTTGCGTACCCAACCGTCCGGTAAGCAGGCATGGCTCTGTTTTTGCGCTCCAGTTTCGCGTTAGCAATGCGACACCCGCGGCGCCTCGTTAATCCACCGACGCTTCGAAATTTCGGACTTGGCAACGCACGAACGTGAATTGACCCGAAGCATCGAAGCCTGTCTGCTTTTGCAAACTTGGAAGCCCGTCGAAGCCTTGAACGGAAAATGCAATGCGCCGGTCTTTGTGGGTTTTGATAGCGTTTGGCGTGATGGCAGCGATGAGCTGCGCACCCGCCGCAGCCGGAAGTTCGCCGGCGGGGGACTATCCGTTCTGCATCAACGGTTGCGATTTTTCCGGCGCGGGTGACTGCAGCTTTTCAACCCTTCAGCAATGCCAGGCCAGCGCGTCCGGCCGCGACGCCACTTGCGCCGCGAATCCTTATTACAGTACCAATGCCGAGTTGCCGCCCAGCCGCAGCCGGCTATCCCGGAGGAAATACTGATGCGCATTCTGACTTTCACGATTTTGGCGATCGGAGCGGTCTGGGCAACTGCTCCGGCACAGGCCCAGACGTACGATCCGAACTATCCGGTCTGCATACAGGTGTATGCTCCCATCCAGTATATCAGTTGCGCGTATACCTCATTGCCGCAGTGCGCCGCATCTGCGTCGGGCCGCGCGGCCCAGTGCCTCGTCAATCCGTATTATGCGAACGCGTATCAGGAGCCCTTGGGCCGACGCCACAGGCGTCATCCCCGCGCTTACTGAGCTAATCCAGTTCGACAACCTGGCCGTTGACCAGCGACACCCGCCGGTCCATCCGGCCGGCCAGTTCCATGTTGTGGGTCGCGATCAGCATCGCCACCCGCGTCGCCTTGACCAGTTGCATCAGCGCCCCGAACACATGATCCGCAGTGTGCGGATCGAGATTTCCGGTCGGCTCATCGGCAAACAGCACACGCGGCGCGTTGGCGACCGCACGCGCGATCGCCACCCGCTGTTGCTCGCCGCCGGACAATTCGGCCGGCCGGTGCTTGATGCGCTCGCCAAGACCGAGATAGGCCAGGATTTCAGTGGCGCGCTTGACGGTTTCGGCACGTTTGAGGCCGCAGATCATCTGCGGCAGCATGACGTTCTCAAGCGCGGAAAATTCCGGCAGCAGCCGGTGCGACTGATAGACAAAGCCGATATCGGTGCGGCGGATCTGGGTTCGCTCGACATCCGACAATTGCGAGGTCGGCGCGCCGCCGACATAAACTTCACCGTCGTCCGGGCTTTCGAGCAGCCCCGCGATATGCAAGAGCGTCGATTTGCCGGCACCCGACGGCGCCACCAACGCCACCGACTGTCCCGCCCACAGCGCGAGCTTGACGCCATCGAGAATCGTCAGGGTGGTTTCGCCCTGGACGTACTGGCGCTTTATCTCGTGGAGATAGACCACCGGTACATCTTCTGCCCCCTGCTCCATCTGTTCCTCACTCGTACCGGAGCGCTTCGACGGGATCGAGGCGCGCGGCACGCCAGGACGGATACAGCGTAGCCAGGAAAGATAGCGTCAGCGCCATGATCACCACAGCGCTGGTCTCGCCGAAATCGATCTCGGCCGGCAGCTTGGAAAGGAAGTAGAGTTCCGGCGAAAACAATTCGGTGTTGGTGAGCCAGGACAGGAATTGCCGGATCGATTCGATATTCAGGCAAATCAACATGCCGACGAAAAGCCCGGTGAAGGTACCGACCACGCCGATCGCCGCGCCCGTGATCAGGAACACCCGCATGATCGAGCCTTGCGAGGCGCCCATGGTGCGCAGGATCGCGATATCGCTGCCCTTGTCCTTTACCAGCATGATCAGGCCCGAGACGATATTGAGTGCCGCGACCAGCACGATCATGGTGAGGATCAGAAACATCACGTTGCGCTCGACCTGAAGCGCATTGAAGAAGGTCGAGTTGCGCTGCCGCCAATCCACCAGAAACACCGGCCGTCCGGCGGCTTCGGTCACGGTCTTGCGGAACACGTCGATCTTGTCGGGATTGGTGGTGAACACCTCGATCGCGGTCACGTCGTTGGCGCGGTTGAAATAGGCCTGCGCCTCCGGAAGCGGCATGAAGACAAAGCTCGCGTCATATTCCGTCATGCCGATCTCGAACACCGCGGCAATCTTGTACGGCTTGATGCGCGGCGTGATGCCCATCGGGGTCACCGCGCCTCGCGGCGCCACCAGCGTGATGCTGTCGCCGGCATGCAGCGACAGTTGATCGGCGAGCCGGCGGCCGATGGCGACGCCCTGCCCTTCATCGAATCCCTCGAGCGTACCCTGCTTGATGTTCTTGGCAATCGAGGTGAGGTTGTTGAGATCGTCGGCGCGAATGCCGCGAACCAGCACGCCGGACGCATTGAACGGCGATGATGCCAGCGCCTGGCCATCCACCACAGGTGCCGCGAGGCGGATGCCCGCGACCTGATTGATGCGATCGGCGACGTCCTTCCAGTCGGTCAGCGGCGATTCCAGCGGTTGCACCAGAAGATGCCCGTTGAGGCCGAGGATCTTGTCCAGCAACTCCTTGCGGAAGCCGTTCATGACGGCCATCACGATGATCAGCGTGGCGACGCCGAGCATGATGCCCAGGAACGAAAAACCGGCGATGACGGAAATGAAGCCTTCCTTGCGACGTGCCCGCAAATAGCGTCCCGACAGCAGCCATTCGAATGGCGCGAAAGGTGGGGTCCGAACTGGCTCGCTCATGGCTTCATCCATAGTTCGATTTTCACACGATTCGGGCTAATTGTAGCCGTCACTGCCGATATCCCGGCGGCAGCGGTGGATAATTCGTCACGAGGTCAGCCGCGCCACGACATCCGCCGGACTGAGATTCTCCCGCATCCCGTCGCTGCGCCGCTTGATCTCGAACTTGCCTTCGGCGAGCCCTTTCGGGCCGACCAGAACCTGCCAGGGAACGCCGATCAGGTCGGCGGCGGCGAACTTCGCGCCGGCGCGCTGGTCGGTGTCGTCGTACAGAACTTCGACGCCTTTGGCGGTGAGTTCGCGATAAAGCCGTTCGCAGGCGGCATCGGTGTCCTCGGCGCCCTGCTTCAAGTTCAGGATCGCAGCCTTGAACGGCGCCACTGCTTCCGGCCATTTGATGCCGGCATCGTCGTGACAGGCCTCGATGATCGCGCCGACCAGACGCGAGACGCCGACACCGTAAGAGCCGCCATGGATCGCTACCTCGGCGCCGTCGGCGCCCGCGACAAAGGCCTTCATCGTGTCGGAATATTTGGTGCCGAAATAGAAGATCTGACCGACCTCGATGCCCCTGGTCTGCAGCTTCTTGCCCTCGGGGACCTCGCGGTCGAAACGCGCGGCGTCGTGAACGTCTTCGGTGGCGGCGTAGACTGAGGTCCATTGCTTGATGATCGGGCTGAGATCGCCGTCATAGTCGATCTCCTCGCCGGGCACCGGAAGATCGAGCACATCGCTGTCGCAATAGACCGCGGACTCGCCGGTCTCGGCCAGCACGATGAATTCGTGGCTGAGATCCCCGCCGATCGGGCCGGTTTCGGCGCGCATCGGGATCGCCTTCAACCCCATCCGTGCGAAGGTGCGCAAGTAAGCGACGAACATCCTGTTGTAGGAGCGCCGCGCCGCCGCCTCGTCGATATCGAACGAATAGGCGTCCTTCATCAGGAATTCGCGGCCGCGCATCACGCCGAAGCGCGGCCGCTGCTCGTCACGGAATTTCCACTGGATGTGATAGAGGTTGAGCGGCAGGTTCCTGTAGGATTTTACGTAAGCGCGAAAAATCTCTGTGATCATTTCCTCGTTGGTGGGCCCGTAGAGCAGCTCGCGCTTGTGCCGGTCGGTGATGCGCAGCATCTCCGGGCCATAGGCGTCATAGCGGCCGCTCTCGCGCCACAGATCCGCCAGTTGCAGCGTCGGCATCAACAGCTCAAGCGCGCCGGCGCGATTTTGCTCCTCGCGAACGATCTGCTCGATCTTCTTCAGCACCCGCAAGCCCAGCGGCAACCAGGCGTAGATGCCCGCCGCCTCCTGCCGTATCATGCCGGCGCGCAGCATCAGGCGATGCGACACGATCTCGGCCTCCTTCGGATTCTCTTTAAGGATGGGGAGAAAGAATCGCGACAATCGCATGGATACACTCGGAGAATCGGTGAGACACGGCAGGCCAGCAGTGAAACCGGATCAGGTGTGAAAACACAAGGGCGGGCGTCGGGAAAGTCCGCTAAACCTGCGGATTTCCTGTTGTTTTGCCGGCGATATTGACGGTGCGATTGTGGCGCGGACGGGTCACGAACCGCGGCCGATCGAAAAACCGCAAGAAGATCGGCTAGCGCGCGGGCACATTGAGCTCGTCTTCCAGCGTGATCTTGTCAGAGACGGTCGTCAGGACGTCGATACGGACGTGCCAGCGGCCGGGATAAGGAATCGGAACGTCGCGAACGTGCCAATAGCCGTCCGCACCTAGTGTCGCCTTGCGCTCCAAAGGTGCCTCGCCGCGCCCGGGCAGGCTCAGGGTCAACGTGGCTTCCTTCGCCTTGAGCAGGTTTCCCTCGCCGTCCATCAGTTGCAGAACGAAGCTGTCGGCGCCGACCTTGCCCGGCGACATCAGGACCTGAAACATGGCTTTGTCCGCATGAATGTGGATCGCGAGTTCGGCGAACACCGGCTTGCAAGACAAGGCAGCGAGCGTGACGATCGCGATCAGCAAACGCGAATAGCTAACCTTCGGCATCATCGGCCTCACATCTTCGCGCCATCCGGCATCTTTTTCATGTCCATGCCGCCTGATCCGGCGCCAGGGCTCTGCGCTCCCACGCCCTGCACATCGAACGACACGGAGACCTTGCCGGCCTTTTCGAACTCAAGGGTGACCGGCACCTTGTCGCCCTGCTTGAGAGGCTGCTTGAGATCGAAAAACATCAGGTGATTTCCCCCTGGCGCCAGCTTGACGGTTTTGCCGGGATCGATCGTCAGACCGTTATCGAGCGGACGCATCGTCATCACGCCATTGTTCATGGCCATCTCGTGGACCTCGATTTTGCCCGCAACGTCCCCCGAGCCGCCGATCAGCCGATCCGCCGTGGCGCCCTTATTCTCGATGGTTAGATATCCACCTGCCACTTTCGCGCCCCCCGGCGTGGCGCGGCTCCAGGCCTGCGTAATCACGAGATCGCCGGCTTTGACCTCCTGGGCGTATGCCGGTGCTGCCAGGAAATAAGACAGCATCGCGGCGCACGCGATTGCGCATGTGGTCGACGGGAACGGTCGTCTTTCGATATGCATTTCAGTCCTCTCGTGCATTTTGAACTTGAGTTTACAGAGCGTGGATTGCGGGATGCAACGTCCCCAGCATCCCGACGATGGCGAAAATCAGCAAAGCCAAAGCGATTTCGACCATGCTGTTACGCGTCAGCAGCCGAAGCGCCTCGACCGGCTGCCCGTCTTCCGACGGTAAAACAAGCCGCGGCGTCAACCAGAATCGATTGACGGCCGCGACCGAAAGCATAATGGCAAACAACGCCATCTTCAGCGTCAGGAGCCGTCCGTACTCGGTGACGACCAACCCGTGCAAGGAGCCGACCAGGATCCACGCGTTGACGATGCCGGTTGCGAAAATCACGACAACGATGGTGAGGCCCATCGTCGAAAAGCTTTGAGTAGCTTCCCGGGCAAGCGACATGCCCGCATGAGTCCGATCGCGCCTTGTGATCGACAACAGCAGTACCAGCGATACGAGGCCTCCGACCCAGGTTGCGGCGGCGACGAGATGGAGGATATCGGCGGTCACGTGAAAGATTCCCATTTCACCAGCGGTCGATCCCGCGTGCCCGGTCCAGGCAACCGCTGCGATCAGGCCGAGAGACAATGCCACCGCGAGCCCGCGCACCAGCGGAATCCGGTCATACGCCAGACAGCCCGCCAGCATAACGGCAATCACGAAGCGAATTTCCGAGACCAGTCCGAATTGCGTATCATTCACGACCGTCGACAGCAGATTGAATTTCATCGCCTCCCGGAACGGGAGGCCGCTCATGGATGCGGCCGCCAACAACAGCCAGACCAGGCCGGATATGACCGATGTTGCGAGGCAGACCCAGGCAACGCGAAGGGTTTGCGCACGGATGATGATAGCTGCCGGATTGGACGAATGGATGGCGGTCTCGGTGACCAACGCGCGGAAAACCAGGGTTCCCGTCATTACCGCCGTTGCAGCAAGGTGTATGGCGCGAATGACAATCAAGGGAACGTCGATCCCCGCTCCGAGCCAATCCATCGGTTCGCTCCGGAGCTTTACTGGCCGACTTTAAATATGAAGCTGCCATCCGTCGTATG
Organism: uncultured Alphaproteobacteria bacterium; assembly: GCA_963774685.1. Lineage (GTDB taxonomy): Bacteria > Pseudomonadota > Alphaproteobacteria > Rhizobiales > Xanthobacteraceae > Bradyrhizobium. The sequence goes on from CAVZFU010000002.1 coordinate 1,548,190, forward strand.
CGTGTCCACCGAAAGAACGTGCCACGTCACATGATAGGTTCCGGTACCGCCGGGACGCAACGAGATCGACATCTGGGTGCCGCTGACGCGGGTTTTCCCGGAATCGACACGCTGGCCGGCAGCATTGGTCACAGCGATGGTGCTGAAAGCCGGCTCCAGTTTTTGCGTAAACCACAGCGTCACCTCACTCGGAGCCGTGGCGACGGTATTGCCGACACGAGGCTCGGCATGGTCGAGAAAAGCGTGCGCGCTGGCCTGTCCCGTCAGCAGCAACAGCAGGGGGATCGTTGCGAAAAGAGAAGCAAGCGGTGAATGGCGCATGGTCAGTTCCTGAAAAGCGGGGTGGGTTGGATAGCGGGACCAAAGATCGGTTTGCCGATCCCGTGCGGATCGATGTCGTCAAGGAACAAATGCAGTTGCGCGATCACGCCGACATTGGTCCCGCTCTGGCGGTTGACCGGAATCAGGGCCTCGACAGCGACCTGGAACGTATTCCCGACCCAGACGACACCCGGCTGAATGGTGCCCGTGGTCCTCGTTCCGGAGGTGAAGGTGTTGGCGACCGGTGTCTGGAACGAGCCTTCAACGAGCGGGATCAGGTGATTGACGAAATCAGGCAAGCCCAGATCGATGACCGCCGATTTGAGATAGGGCATGCTGTATTGGAGCGTCGCCCCCCAATTCAGTACCTGCGGATTGAATTCAGTGTCGACCGTTGGACCACCCATACTGGGATCGGTCCCAAAGGTGGTGGTCGAGCGCTGTCCTGGAATCGCATAACCAACCTGGCCGGTGATTGCCACCGGACGAATCCAGGACAAGGTGTCCGGCAGATCGCCGAGACCCTTGCCGAAATAAAACGTCGGCGTGTAGGTATTGAACGGGTCTGCACCCACGCTCTTCGATCCCGTCCCGCCCCATTCGACGCTTATTCCAACCGACATCACGAACTCATGCTCGGGATCCCTGAACACGCGGTATTTGAACGTGGTCTCCAGATCCTGGAACCCGCTTGCGCCCATGCCAGTCAATCCGCCGGGCGCGCCGAGATGGGTGTAGGTCGGGGAAAACGACACCGCGAACGCCTCAGTGATCCGCTTGGAGAACTCACCGGAAATATCGCTCTGCCTCACCGAGGGATCGACACCGGTCTTGAAGCTGTCGACGGTCGGGAACGCCAACTCGTCGTTGACGCCGGGATCGTCGATGCCGAGCGTTGCGGGAAAGAAACGGTTGCCGACGATTTCGTGAGCAACGGCCTCCCCAAAGGGACCGAGCAGCATTGCCAGCAGTATTGCGGGCCCTGGCAGGCCCACACGCCAACGACGGACAGACATAACGATTCACCGCGATGTTGAGTTGGAACGTTTCCGAACGGCCCATGGCCGCCAAGTTCACGTCAACAGCGGTGGCGCTCGCGCCTGGGCGTGGAAACCGGCTCTGGAACCGGACAGGTCCGGCGCGATTGCGAGCCAGACCAGCCGCTCGGGCAGGCGATAACGCGCCGGGACGGCGGCCTGCGGCGTATCCACCGGGGCGCCGGTGTGAAGCACGCTGCACACCGAGCAGCAGCCTTCGTGGGCGCGCTGCTGACCGGATGGGTCGAACTGTCCCGAGGTCGAGGCTTCATGAGCCGAGCAGATCGGCGACGACGCATGCAGGGGATCGGAAGCGGCGATGCTGGCCGCCCAAGTGGCTCCGATCGGCGCGAATACCTGCACCAACAGGGCAACCAGGAAGACCGGAAGAAATTTCCTCACCCTTCGCCGCATCAGCGAAACCACCTTCTCTCAGGGCTGCTAACTAATCATGCAGAGAGTCGGGTGTCGAGATAAGGTTCCCGCTGAGATGACGTTGCCCTCGTGAAGGGGCCCTGAAAGCCCAGCCGTTTCGGTGAGCCGTGGTGAAATAATTTATGTCTGCCGGTGTTTCTGCGTGACGCCCCCGGCCCTTCCAGGCCCTGTCCCCCGCCTGCAACCGGAGATGGCGAAATCCCGATCATTTCGCAGATTGCCCGAATTTTTATCAATCGTTGCTGAAAATGATGACAAGACGAAAAAGATGGTCTACCAGTGCGGGTTCAGGCTGGCCGCAAGGTTGAAGTCTGGTGGTCCAAGTCTCGGGAGGAGCCCTGGCGCGCACAAGCAGCGTCGCCCCGTCAATCAAGATCAAATCTAAACTTCGGGGAAATAGGGTCGACACAATTTTTGGAGCAGGGCTTTATCGCCCTGCTCTTTTTTCTTTTGTGAGCCGGTTTGTTTTTCCAGATGGTTTGCAGACATTCTCGGACGTCACGCGGGCATGACGAGATCGGATAATCCAATCCAACGCAGCTTCGAAATCGCCGCCGAACGCTGCGAGGATCTGACGCCGCTGGTCTATCGCCGTCTGTTCCGCGAACACCCGGAAGCCGAAGCCATGTTCCGGAGCGAGGGCAGCGATCCCGTGAAGGGCTCGATGCTGGCCCTTACCGTCGACGCCATCCTGGACTTTGCCGGCGAGCGCACAGGGCACTTTCGCCTGATCCAATGCGAGGTGTCGTCGCACGACGCCTACGGTACACCGCGCGCACTGTTCGTCGCGTTCTTCGGCGTGATCGCGCAGACACTGCGTGAGCTTCTGGGGAGGGATTGGTCGCCGGAAATCGAGAATGCCTGGCATAAACTGCTGGCGGAACTCGATGGCTTCGTCGCACAAACCGAAACGGTAGACTGAAGGCCGGAATGCCCTCAATCGTCCCGCTCAAGGAAATTCGATCCGATACTCGCCTTCTTCTTGATCGGGTCGTAGTCGCAATAGACGCCGTCGGCAAACAGCGTGTAGCTCGAAACCACCCGGTATTTGTCGAGTTTGAATGAGTTCAACCCGACCACGGACGTGTTGGTTCCGGTATTCCACTTGAACGGGGTGGTGCTCTCGGTCCTTTCGCAGGCCGCCACGGCTTCGGCAAAAACGTAGCCCTCGACAAAGGATTTCATGGTCCGGACCTGAACGGCCAATTTCCACTCGATGTAGAGGGCACCCGCCAAAGCGGCGACCACCACGATCAAAAGCCCGACTATGGTTCTTTGAAATGTCATTTCCCGTTCTCCCGACGATGAACGCCCCGCCAGCAAAGTCCGCGAGCGGGTACGGTCATCGGTGATGACTACCACGGGGAAAGAACAACAAAAAAGCCCCGGACGATGCCGGGGCTTTAAACCTGGTGAGGATGAACGGCTGAATCAGTATTTCGCGACCAGCGGACCGCCCCAGTTGAAGCGGTAATTCAGGCCGACCTGCACGGTCTGCACGTCCTGACGAACCTTGCCGAGATTTGAACCGCTGGCAGAGATAACGACTTTGTCGGAGAAGCCGAGATAGTTGTATTCGGCGAAAACCGACCAGTTGGAAGCAAGTTTCCATTCGGCACCGGCCCCGGCGGTCCAGCCGGACTGGCTGAACTTGGCCGTATCAACCACCACGCCATCGAACGTAAGGTTGGAATTGGTATGGGTCCACGCGCCGCCGCCCTTTGCGTAGAGCAACCAGTCCGCCGCAGGCACAAAGCCGATCCGGGCGGTCGCCGTGGCGAACCACGGGATGCTCCCGTGCAGCGTCGCGGGAGCGAGGACGGGCGAGTTGGCATCCGCCTTCAGGTCGGAGGCATCTGCCATGGCCTGCACGCCAATCACCCAATTGCCGGCGAACTGATAGTCGCACCCGATCTGACCACCGCCGACGACGGCGGTGTCTTTCAGTTGCGCGATCGGAAAGCCATCGACCTCGTCGACCACCTTGGTGTTCGACCAGCCAACGCCGACATTTCCACCGATATAGCAACCGGTCCAGGTCGAAACCGCCGCGACCATGGGAGGCGCCTTGGTGTAGGTACGGGCGGGAAGATCAGCCGCGAGGGCCGACCCGGTGAGGGCCGCAACAGCGGTCAGCCCGAGCACTAATTTTTTCATGTTTTTGAATTCCCCAGTGGGAAGCGGCCTATGTCGGCACCGTCCATCCGGCGTGGGTAGACGATTTCAACCACCGTGGCTGTTACCGCGGGAGCACAACCAATCTGAAAAATCACGATTTATGGGATGGCTTGACCGGCGATACCGCAAATTATCGTGAAGACGAACGAACTTTTCGCCTTACAGCGGTATTCCCATCAGCTTCGACAACCGTTCGATGTTCAGATAGCCCGCATTGTAAGCAAACCACCCGATCGCAAAAAAGATCGCTGAAATGATTGTGGTCCAGATCAACTTGCGGCCCATCCCGGTCGCGACCGGCGCCCCGGGATCGCTGCCGGGCACCCCTTCGCCGTCTTCGTGCTGGCTGCGTATCCCGAACGGCAGCGTCAGGAACAGCACGAGCCACCATATGACGAAGTAGACCGCAAACGCTGTTGAGATGGTATAGGCCATCGCGTTTCAGGCCTGCTCGATTTCGACGAGCGCACCGGAAAAATCTTTAGGGTGGAGGAACAGCACGGGCTTGCCATGCGCGCCGATCCTGGGCTTGCCGTCGCCAAGCACCCGGGCGCCCTCCCCGATCAATGTGTCGCGCGCCGCAACGATATCAGGCACGTCGTAACAGACATGGTGGATGCCGCCGTCGGGATTGCGCTCGAGGAATTTGGCGATCGGCGAGGCTTCGCCGAGCGGCTGGATGAATTCGATCTTGGTGTTGGGCAGCGTCACGAACACGGTGATGACGCCGTGCTCGGGCAGCGGCACCGCCGCGGAAATGTCGGCGCCGAACGCCGCGCCGTAGATCCTGGCGGCCTTCTCGGCGTCCTTGACCGCGATCGCGACATGATTGAGCCGGCCTAACATGACACTCCTCCGAAACTATCTTATCACTTGCGCGTGTTCTTTTCGCAAAACCGGTGCCCACTTTTGCGGAACACGCGCTAGACCGTCAGGACGTGAACATAGCACAATGGCTTCTTGCCCCAGTGCTCGTTGATCGCAGCCCGCACCGCCCGGCGTACCGCTTCCGCCATCGTGTCGGGATCGCGGCGCTTGGCGCGCGGCAGGCCTTCCACGGTCGAGACCACCACGTCGAACACGATCTCGTCGATGATTTCTCCGGCGGAATTCTTCTCGGGGATACCGACCAGATCGACTTCGGGATCGTCGGCCAGTTCGCCTTTTTCGGTCACCGCGACCGCCACGAAGGCGCAACCGGCAAAGGCCAGCCTGCGCCGCTCGACGACGGCGCGCGATTTGGAATCCTCCAGGATCGAGCCATCCTTGAACAACCGTCCCGACGGCAGTTCTTCGATGATACCTGGATCCCCCGGACCCAGTTTGACCAGGTCGCCATTGCGGCAGATCAAAACCTTCGGCACGCCTGCGGCCCGTGCCAGCTTGGCATGTTCGAACAGATGCAGCGCCTCGCCGTGCACGGGGATCAGCAGTTGCGGACGCACCCATGAGATCATGTCACGCAATTCGTCGCGGCGTGGATGGCCGGAGACATGCACGAGGTGAGTCCGGTCGGTGATGACCTCGACGCCCTGCGTCACCAGGCCATTGATGATGGCGCCCACCGCCTTTTCGTTGCCGGGAATGGTACGCGAGGAAAAGATCACGCAGTCGCCCTTGTTGAGCGTCACCTGCGGATGATCGTCATTGGCGATGCGCGCCAGCGCCGCGCGCGGCTCGCCCTGGCTGCCGGTGCACAGCGCCAGCACCTTGTCGGGGGGAAAATGACCGTAGAGGTCGGCACCGCGGAAGTTCTGCACGCCGTCGAGATAGCCGGTTTCGCGGGCGACCTGCACCACGCGCTCCATGGCGCGTCCGACCACCACGACCTCGCGCCCCGCAGCCCTGGCGGCATCGGCGACCGCACGCAGGCGCGCCACGTTGGAGGCAAACGTGGTCACCGCGACGCGGCCCCTTGCCGCCTTCACCAGTTCGGTGATGGTTTTGGCGACTTCGGCCTCCGACGGCGAGCGGCCTTCCCGCACTGCGTTGGTGGAATCGCCGACCAGTGCCAGCACGCCGGCATCGCCGAGCTCGCGCAGCCGCCGCTCGTCGGTGGGCACGCCGATGATCGGCGTCGGATCGATCTTCCAGTCGCCGGTGTGCAGCACGGTGCCGGCGGAGGTGTGGATCGCCAGTGCATGGGATTCCGGAATCGAATGCGCCACCGGAATGAACTCGACATTGAACGGACCGAGATTGATCCGCCCGCCGGAGGGCACCACCGTCACCGGAATTTTGGGCGGATTGCGCTCCGAGGCGCATTTGGCCTCGAACAAAGCGGCGCTGAACTTGGTCGCATAGATCGGGCATTTGAGTTTCGGCCACAGGTCGATGATGGCGCCGAAATGGTCCTCGTGGGCATGCGTCAGCACCAGGCCGACCAGGTTTTTGCGCTCTTTTTCGAGAAAGCGGATATCCGGCATGATGAGATCGATGCCCGGCAGATGTTCCTCGTCGCCAAAGGACACGCCGAGGTCGACCGCCAGCCAGCTTCGCTGATGGCGGTTGCCGAGCCCATAGATCGACAGGTTCATGCCGATCTCGCCGACGCCGCCGAGCGGCGCGAAGGTCAGTTCATCCGGACGCGCCATCATGCTGCGCCTGCCGAGGCTGCCGAGCCGAAATAGACGTCGCCGGCCGAGATCGGGACCCGCCTGCCTTCCGGCGTCCGGACGATCAGGCAGCCGCTCTCGTCGATGGTGTCGAACGTGCCCGCGACCGTGGCCGCCCCGAGTTGGATCGTCACCGGCTGTCCAAGTCCGGCCGCCCGCTCCAGCCAAAGCCGTCGGATTTCGGCAAAGCCGCGTCCCTTGTCCCAGATGCCGCGGAATTCCGCCCAGCTATCCGACAGCACCGCGAATAATTCCTCCGCGCCGATATCGACCCCCAGTGCCATCAGCGAAGTCGCCGGATACGGCGTGCCCTCGGGCGCGGCGACGACGTTGGTACCGATGCCGACCACGACCGCCAGGCGGCTGTCAGCCACGGCTTCGGCTTCCAGCAGGATGCCGGCGAGCTTCTTTGCTCCGGCCAGCACGTCATTGGGCCATTTCAGCGAAAACTTCATCTGTTCCGATCCCGCCGACCGCAGCGACGCTTCGACGCTGACTTTTCTCAAGGCCGCCTCCAGTGCGAGGCCCGCCGCGAAACCGAGCGTCGCCGCCATTGCAGGCGTGGTATCGATCACTTCGAGAATGCTGCTGGCGAGGTTGCCACGCGGCGCGATCCAGGGGCGATTTCGTCGTCCGCGCCCTTTCCTCTGTTCCGATGTCACAAGCCACAGCGGGCCGCATTCGCCCGCACGCGCACGCGACAGCGCTTCGGCGTTGGTTGAACCGATGTGATCGAAGGCAGCGAGGCGGTAACCCGCTGAGACGGCTCGAGCACCGAGCGAGAATGCCATCTAAAAAAGCGACTTCGCCGCAACCGTTGCCACGCTGACCAGCGGCCCCGGATAGACGAAGAAAAAGATGTTGAAGAGGCCCGCGACCGCCAGCACAGCGCGCAATTCCACCCGCATCGGATCGAGCGTAGCGAGTGGCTCGTCGAAATACATCACCTTGATGATGGTGAGATAATAAAATGCGCCGACCACGCTGGCGAGCACGCCGACCACCGCCAGCGTGAACAGCCCCGCCTTGATGGCAGCGACGAACACGTACCATTTGGCAAAAAAGCCCGCGAGCGGCGGAATGCCGGCCAGCGAAAACAAGAGCATGGCAAAGAAGAATGCCAGCAGCGGGTTGGTGCGCGACAACCCGGCGAAGTCGCTGATGTTCTCGACATGCTGGCCATTGCGTCTCATGGTCAGGATTACGGCGAACGAACCTAGCGTCATCGCCACATAGATCGAGATATAGACCAGCACGCCCTGTACGCCCTCGGCGGTGCCGGCGGCGAGGCCTACAAGTGCAAAGCCCATATGGCCGATCGAGGAATAGGCCATCAGCCGCTTGATGTTCTTCTGGCCGATGGCGGCGAACGACCCCAGCACCATCGAGGCGATCGCGACGAACACCACGATCTGCTGCCATTGCGAAACGATGCCCGGAAACGCGGTCAGCGCCACGCGGGTGAATACCGCAAGCGCCGCCACCTTGGGTGCCGAAGCAAAGAACGCGGTGACCGGCGTCGGTGCGCCCTCATAGACGTCAGGCGTCCACATGTGGAACGGCACCGCCGAAACCTTGAAGCAGAGCCCCGCCAACAGGAAAACCAGGCCGAATACGATGCCGATGCTGCCGGTTTTCACCGCTGCGGCAATGCCAATGAAGCTCACGGTGCCGGTAAAGCCATAGACCAGCGAGGCGCCATACAGCAACATGCCCGAGGACAGCGCGCCCAGCACAAAGTACTTCAGGCCGGCTTCGGTGGATTTCGCGTTGTCGCGATTGCTCGCCGCGACCACGTAGAGCGCGAGCGACATCAGCTCGAGCCCGAGATAGAGCATGATCAGGTCGCCAGCGGAGATCAGCACCATCATGCCGAGCGTCGAGAGCAGCACCAGGATGGCGTATTCGAAGATGCGCCTGCCGGGATCGGCGAGGAATTCGGCCGAAAGGATCAGCGTCGCCGCCGAGCCGACCAACGCCAGGATTTTCAGGAACCGGGCAAAATCATCGACAATGAAGCTGCCGCTGAAGGTCGTCAGTTTTCCGGCCGGCAATAACAGCTCCAGCGCGCCGGTTGCGACCAGCAGGCACACCGCAAGACCAGTGACGAGCCCGGTGGTCTGCGGGCCGCGATAGGCTCCGATCATCAGCAGCACCATGGCGCCGGCGGCGAGCACCAGCTCCGGCAGTACCGGCAGCAACTGATAACCTGCACTCTCAAAGCTCATGGCGCGTTGTCCCTGGCCTGCTGCGTTCACTGCAGCAGCGCGGCTGCCTTGATGGCAGTCACCGCGTGGCTGTAATTGGTTAACGAGTTGCTGCACCGAGGCCGCCGACATGTCGAGCACCGGCTTCGGGTAAAATCCGAACAGGATGGTGAGCGCCACCAGCGGCATCAGCGTCAGGCTCTCGCGGAAGGTCAGGTCCTTGATGCTCGCCAGCGACGGTTTTACCAGGGCGCCGAATACGACTTTCCGATAGAGCCACAGCGCATAGCAAGCCGACAGGATCACGCCCAGCGTGGCGAAGGTGGCGGTGGGGATCGAGACCTTGAAGGTGCCGACCAGCGTCATGAACTCACCGACGAATCCGGAGGTGCCGGGCAGACCGACATTGGCCATGGTAAAGACCATGAACACCAGCGCATAAAGCGGCATGCGGTTGACCAAGCCGCCATAGGCGGTGATCTCGCGGGTATGCATGCGGTCGTAGACGATGCCGACGCAGAGGAACAGCGCACCGGAGACGATGCCGTGCGAGATCATCTGGAACACGCCGCCGGCGACGCCCTGTGTCGTGCCGGCAAAGATGCCCATGGTGACGAAGCCCATATGCGCCACCGACGAATAGGCGATCAGTTTCTTGATGTCTTCCTGCATCAAGGCCACCAGCGAGGTGTAGATGATGGCAATGATCGAGAGCGAGAAGATCAGCGGCGCAAAATCGTGCGAGGCGAGCGGAAACATCGGCAGCGAGAACCGCAGGAACCCGTAGCCGCCCATCTTCAGCAGGATCGCGGCCAGGATCACCGAACCCGCGGTCGGCGCCTCGACATGCGCATCCGGCAACCAGGTATGAACCGGCCACATCGGCATCTTCACCGCGAAGGAGGCAAAGAACGCCAGCCACGCCCAGGTTTGAAGGCTGCGTGGTACCGCCGTGTGCATCAGGGTCGGAATGTCCGTGGTGCCGGCGTTCCAGAACAGCGCCATGATCGCCAGCAACATCAGCACCGAGCCGAGCAGCGTATAGAGGAAGAACTTGAAGGAGGCATAGACCCGGCGCGGGCCGCCCCAGACCCCGATGATCAGGAACATCGGGATCAGGCCGCCTTCGAAGAACAGATAGAACAGCACCAGGTCGAGCGCGCAGAAGGTGCCGACCATCAGCGTTTCCAGCAGAAGAAACGCCATCATGTATTCGCGCACGCGCATCGTCACCGATTTCCAGCTCGCGACGATGCAGAACGGCATCAAGGCGGTGGTCAGGATCACGAACGGCAGCGAAATACCGTCGACGCCCATGTGATAGCTGATGCCGGTTGAAAGCCATTGCGTCTTCTCGACGAACTGGAAATCCGGCTGCGCCGGATCGAAGCGCGCGACCAGGATCAGCGACACCCAAAGGTGATCAGCGTGGTCCACAGCGCGATCCAGCGCGAATTGCGCCGGGCAGCCTCGTCGTCGCCGCGGCTGATGTAGATCAGGAACGCGCCGACCACCGGCAGGAAGGTCACAACGGACAGAATGGGCCAGGTTGTCATCACTGGCCTCCCGCGCCGAACATGAACCAGGTGATCAATCCGGCGACCCCGATCAGCATCGCGAAGGCGTAGTGGTAGAGATAGCCGGTCTGCAGTTTCACCACGTTGCGGGTGATCTCAAGCACCCGCGCCGAAACGCCATCGGGACCGAAACCGTCGATGATATAGCCGTCGCCGACCTTCCACAGGAATCGTCCGAGCCACTTGGTGGGACGCACGAAGATCAGGTCGTAGAGTTCGTCGAAATACCACTTGTTGAGCAGGAACTGGTAGAGCATCGGCTGCTGGTTGGCGAGTTCGACCGGCAGGTAGGGCCGCCTGATATAGAAGATGTAGGACACCACGAAACCCAACGCCATCATCGCCGTCGGCAACAGCTTCATCGTCTCCGGGATATTTTCCATGTCCTCGATGATGTGCGGGTTCATCTTCAGCGACTCGCGGAAGAACTCCTCCACGTTGTGGCCCGCGAACAGTTCCTTGAACGGAAAGCCTGCGAGGATCGATCCGGCGGCGAGGATGCCGATCGGGATCAGCATCCACATCGGGCTTTCATGCGCCGCTTCGTAGTGCTCGATATCGTGCGGTTCGCCAAAGAAGGTCTTGAAGATCAGGCGCCACGAATAGAACGCGGTCAGTCCGGCGGCCACCACGGTCAGAATGAAGGCATAGACCGCGAACGGGTTATGCGACGCATAGGCCAATTCGATGATCGCATCCTTTGAGAAGTAGCCCGAGAACAGCGGAAAGCCGGTCAGCGCCAGCGTGCCGATGGTCATCACGATGAAGGTGAAGGGAATCCGGTCCTTCAAACCGCCCATGTTGCGGATGTCCTGCTCGTGGTGCATCGCATAGATCACCGAGCCCGAGCCCAAAAACAACAGCGCCTTGAAGAAGGCATGGGTGAACAGGTGGAATATCCCGACGGAATAGGCGCCCGCCCCCATCGCCACGAACATGTAGCCGAGCTGCGAACAGGTCGAATAGGCCACGATGCGCTTGATGTCGTTCTGCACGAGGCCGACGGTGGCGGCAAAGAACGCGGTGGTGGCGCCAAAGAACATCACCACGGCCTGCGCATTCGGGGCCAGTTCAAACAGTGGCGACAGCCGCGCCACCATGAAAACGCCGGCGGTGACCATGGTCGCGGCGTGGATCAGCGCCGAGACCGGCGTCGGGCCTTCCATGGCGTCCGGCAGCCAGGTGTGCAGCAGGAACTGGGCCGACTTACCCATCGCGCCCATAAACAGCAGCACGCAGGTCAAGGTCAGCGCATCGGCGTGCCAGCCGAAGAAATCGATGGTCTTGCCGGTCAGGCCCGGCGCGCCCGCGAAAATCGTCTCGAAATCGGTCGAGCCAATCAGCATGAAAATGGCAAAGATGCCGAGCGCGAACCCGAAGTCGCCAACGCGATTGACCACGAAGGCCTTGATGGCAGCGGCGTTCGCTGACGGCTTCTGATACCAGAAGCCAATCAGCAGGTAGCTCATAAGGCCGACGCCTTCCCAGCCGAAGAACAACTGCACCAGGTTGTCCGCCGTCACCAGCATCAGCATCGCGAAGGTGAACAGCGACAGATAGCTGAAGAACCGCGGCCGGTAGGGATCCTCGTCCATGTAGCCGATCGAATAGAGGTGCACGAGCGACGAAATGGTGTTGACCACCACCAGCATCACGGCGGTCAGGGTGTCGACCCGCAGCGACCAGGCGACCTGCAGATCGCCTGAGTTGATCCAGGGAAACAGCGCGATCCGCACGTCGTGGTGCATGAAGCCGACATCGACCAGCGCAAACCACGACAACCCCGCCGAAACCAGCAGCAGCCCGGTTGTGATCAATTCGGCGGCTCGCGAGCCCGCGGCCGGCGGCTCGACGGCATGGTCGTTGTGATCATCGTGACCGTGATCATCGACATGATCGTCATGGGCAACCGACGCATGGGCATCGGCGCCATGCGCATCGTCATGATGCTCGACCGCATCGCCACTCGGATTGCGCGCATGCGCGCCGACGATGGAGATCAGGCCCGCGAGCAGCGCGCCGATCAGCGGCAGAAAGACGATTGTCTGAATCATTTGCCGCGCTAGCCCTTCATCAGATTGACGTCTTCAACCGCAATCGAACCGCGGTTGCGGAAGTACACCACCAGCACCGCCAGCCCGATCGCCGCTTCCGCCGCGGCCACCGTCAGCACCAGCAACGCAAACACCTGGCCGACGATGTCGCCGAGGAACGTCGAGAACGCGACCAGGTTGATGTTGACCGCGAGCAGGATCAGCTCAATCGACATCAGGATGACGATGATGTTCTTGCGGTTGAGAAAGATGCCGAGAATGCCGAGCGTGAACAGGATCGCACCGACAGCCAGGTAATGTCCGAGACCGATCGTCATTGCACCCACTCCGGCGCATCCGCGTCCTGCAGCCCCTGCCCCGAGGCCACCTTGCGCACGCTCATCGCAAGTTCAGGAGTGCGCGCATTCTGCACATTGATGTCCTGCCGCTTGACGTTGGCCTTGTGGCGCAGCGTCAGCACGATGGCACCGATCATGGCGACCAGCAGCACCATGCCGGCGATCTGGAAGTAGTGAATATATTTGGTGTAGAGCACGAGGCCGAGCGCCTCGGTGTTGCTGACATTGCTCGGGATCGCCGCGGTGATGGATTTCGTGACCGCCGGATTGATGACCCAGCCGCCGACGACCAGCAGCAATTCGAACAGGAATATCGCGCCGATCACCAGACCGATCGGCAGGTACTGGCTGAAACCCTCGCGCAGTTCGGTGAAATCGACGTCGAGCATCATGATCACGAACAGGAACAGCACCGCGACGGCGCCGACATAGACCACCACCAGGATCATCGCCAGGAATTCGGCGCCCAGCAGAATGAACAGGCCGGCGGCGTTGACGAACGCCAGGATCAAGAACAGCACGGAATGCACGGGATTGCGCGACACAATCACCATCACCGCCGACGCGACGCAGATGCCGGCGAACAGGTAGAAGAACAACGCGGGAAGGATCATACCCTCACCTCACCGGTACGGCGCGTCGAGTTCGATTGATTTCGCAAGCTCGCGCTCCCAGCGGTCGCCGTTGGCGAGAAGTTTCGCCTTGTCATAATAGAGTTCCTCGCGGGTCTCGGTCGCGAATTCGAAATTCGGCCCCTCGACGATGGCGTCGACCGGGCAGGCTTCCTGGCACAGCCCGCAATAGATGCATTTCACCATGTCGATGTCGTAACGCACGGTGCGGCGGGTGCCGTCATTGCGGCGCGGGCCGGCCTCGATGGTGATGGCCTGCGCCGGGCAGATCGCCTCGCACAGCTTGCAGGCAATGCAGCGCTCCTCGCCGTTGGGGTAACGGCGCAACGCATGCTCGCCCCGGAACCGCGGCGAGATCGGTCCCTTCTCGAACGGGTAATTCAGCGTCGGCTTCGGCTTGAAGAAATAGCGCATGGCGAGGAAGAACGCCGATACGAATTCGGACAGCAGCAGCGAGCGGGCAGTGGCGTTGACATTGACACTCATGGCGACCTCATTTCGGCGCGAGCCCCGCAAATTGCAACACGGCGGCGACGATCACCACCATCGCCAGCGATAGCGGCAGGAACACCTTCCAGCCGAGCCGCATCAACTGGTCGTAGCGGTAGCGCGGCACGATCGCCTTCGCCATCGCAAACAGGAAGAACATGAAAAATACCTTGAGCACGAACCAGATCACTCCGGGCACCCAGGTAAACGGCGGATAGGGAATCGGCGGCAGCCAGCCGCCGAGGAACAGGATCGAGGCCAGCGCGCACATCGTGGCGATCGCGACATATTCGCCGAGCATGAACAACAGATACGGCGTCGAGCCGTATTCGACCATGAAGCCCGCGACCAGTTCGGATTCGGCTTCCACCAGGTCGAACGGCGGACGGTTGGTCTCGGCCAGCGCCGAGACGTAAAACACCACGAACATCGGAAACAGCGGCAGCCAGTACCAGCCGAGCAATCCCCATTTCGAGTTCTGCGCCTCGACCACCGCCGACAGATTGAGCGAGCCGGCGCAAAGCAGGACCGTGATGATGACAAAGCCGATCGAGACCTCGTAACTCACCATCTGCGCCGCCGAGCGGAGCGCGGCCAGGAACGGATATTTCGAGTTCGACGACCAGCCGGCCATGATGATGCCGTAGATCGACAGCGACGAGATCGCAAAGATGTAGAGCACGCCGACATTGATGTCGGAGATCACCCAGCCGAGATCCATCGGGATCACGGCCCAGGCCGCCAGCGCCAGCACGCAGCTCACCAGCGGCGCCAGCAGGAACACGCCCTTGTTGGCGCCGGAGGGAATGATCGGTTCCTTCAGCACGAACTTCAGGAGGTCTGCGAAGGACTGGAACAGGCCCCAGGGGCCGACCACGTTGGGTCCGCGCCGGATCTGCACCGCCGCCCAGATCTTGCGGTCGGCCAAAAGAATGTAGGCGATCGCGATCAGGAGTATCACGAGCAACAGCAGGCTCTGCGCGATCATGACGATCAGCGGCCAGAGGAAGCCGGTCCAGAATGCGCTTGCGAAGAACTCAGCCATCACCTCACTCCGCCGCCGTCAGCATTTGCCCGGAGGCCAGGCGCGAGCATTCCGCCATGATCGCCGACGCCCGCGCGATCGGGTTGGTCAGGTAATAATCCTCGATCGCTGCCTTGAACGGCGCCTTCTCGACGTTGCCGCCCTTGCCTGCGAGGGTTTTGACGTGGTCGGCATTGCCGGCTTCGACCTGGTCGACGCGCATCAGATGCGGCGCTGCCTTGAAGAGCGCCTGCCGCAGCGCGCTGAGGGAGTCATAGGGCAGCCTCTTGCCGAGAACGTCCGACAGCGCGCGGATGATCGCCCAATCCTCGCGCGCATCACCCGGCGGGAACGCCGCGCGGTTGGCCATCTGCACCCGGCCTTCGGTATTGACGTAGAGGCCCTGCTTTTCGGTGTAGGCGGCACCCGGCAGGATCACGTCGGCGCGATGCGCACCGCGATCGCCGTGGGTGCCGATGTAGACCACGAAGGTACCATCGGGCACCTTGATTTCATCGGCGCCGAGCAGGAACAGCACGTCGATCGTGCCGAACGTCGTCATCTCGGCCGCGCTCAGGCCGCCGGCATTGGCGGCAAAGCCGATATCGAGCGCGCCGACGCGGGATGCCGCGTTGTGCAGAACGCCAAAACCATTCCAGCCGTCTTTAACCGCACCGAAGTCGACGGCCAGTTTCGCCGCCTGCGCAAGCACCGCGGCGCCGTCATGCCGCGACGCCACACCGGCGCCGACCAGCACCAGCGGATTTTTGGCACCCTTCAGCACATCGGCAAAGGAATGCTTGCCGGCCGCGAGAGCGCCGAGAGAATCGGTGCCGGCGCCGAGATAGTCGTGGTCGTAGGTAAGGTCGGCCTTGGCGCCGATCACCCCGATCTTGAGCGCACCGCTGCGCCAGCGCTTGCGGATGCGGGCATTGAGCACCGCGGCTTCCTTGCGCGGGTTTGAGCCCACGATCAGCAACGCATCGGCCTGATCGATGCCGGCGATACCCAGGGTTGAAAATGTAGGACGCGCGGCCGGCTTTCGGATCGAAGCCGTCGCTGCCTTGAGTTCGCAAGATTGACCGAGCCGCATTTCACCAGCAGGTCTTTCAGTGCGAACATCTCTTCGACCGCGGCAAGGTCGCCGGCAATGGCGCCAATTCTTTTGCCGTCGATGCGGCCGGCCTTGGCCGCAATGGCGGCGAACGCTTCGGACCACGACGCGGCGCGAAGCTGGCCGTTCTCCCGAATATAGGGACGGTCGAGCCGCTGCGTGCGCAGGCCGTCGACGACGTGGCGGGTCTTGTCGGAAATCCACTCCTCGTTCACGGCCTCGTTGACGCGCGGCAGGATCCGCATCACCTCGCGGCCGCGGGTATCGATTCTGATCGCCGAGCCGACGGCGTCCATGACGTCGATCGACTGGGTCTTGCCAAGCTCCCAGGGCCGTGCCGCGAACGCATAGGGTTTGGAGGTCAACGCGCCGACCGGGCAGATGTCGACGAGATTGCCCTGCAGTTCGGAGGTCAGCGCCAACTCCAGATAGGTCGTGATCTCCATGTCCTCGCCGCGTCCGGTAGCGCCCATTTCCGGCACGCCGCAGACTTCGGCGGCGAAACGGACGCAGCGCGTGCACTGGATGCAGCGGTTCATCGAGGTCTTGACCAGCGCGCCCAGGTACTTGTCTTCGACCGCGCGCTTGTTCTCGGCAAAGCGGCTGGTGTCGACCCCGTAGCCCATGGCCTGGTCCTGCAGGTCGCACTCGCCGCCCTGGTCGCAGATCGGGCAATCCAGCGGATGATTGATCAGCAGGAATTCCATCACGCCTTCGCGCGCCTTCTTCACCATCGGCGAGCGGGTCGAGATTTCCGGCGGCTCGCCCTTGGGGCCGGGACGGCAATCGCGCACACCCCAGGCGCAGCTTGCGACCGGCTTCGGGCCGCCCTTCACCTCGACCAGGCACATCCGGCAGTTGCCGGCGATCGACAACCGCTCATGGTAGCAAAAGCGCGGAATCTCCGCGCCCGCCGCCTCGCACGCCTGCAGCAGCGTGTATTCGGCGGGAACATCGATCTCTTTGCCATCGACGATGAGTTTGGTCATTGCCTTCAGGTCTTTCCGAGCTTGCAGTCGGGTGGTGTGACGCCGGCGGTCTTCAGGGATGCCTTCACCCAGTGCTGGGTGTCGGTGCTGTAGGTCGAGAGATACTCGGGCTCGGCCTGGTTCTTCTCGCACAGGAACGGCAGATGCGGCTTCAGGTCGTAGTCGCAGGACGCGATCCACTCGCGGCGATCGGCGAACGCGGCGGTCGCTTCCTCGCAGGCGTACAGGAAATAAGAGACGAAGCTCTCATATTGAACCTGCTCGTCGTGGCTGCTGGCCTTGATGGCATCGTAATCGGGCGCCGAGAATTTCGGATTCTTGAAGGCGAGATCGGTATAGCCGAGAAACGCCTGCCGGGCGCTGACCGCGCGGTTGTTGGATCGGATTTCGTTGATCTGAAACAGGATCGCCACAAAGCCGAGCAGCGCCACGGCCGCTTGCGCCATCTGCGCCAGCGTCCCGAATCTCTGCCACCAGAAAATGCTCGGTTGCGACATTAATCTCTCACGACGAATGAAGGGTCAGGCAGGTAAGGAGCGCGACCGCGATCGCAATTCCTGCGATCATGTCGAGCCGAACCCCGATCCTGAAGTAACGCAGCCAACGATCCCTGCGGTTCGATGCCATCATGCTCATCTCCTCTGCCAAAACCCTACTCCGCCGCGACCATATGCGCGGGATCGAGAATGCCGGCATCGTCAACGTCGGCTTTGCGTGAATATTCGTCGATGCGCGCTTCGATCTCATGACGGAAATGCGCGATCAGGCCCTGGATCGGCCACGCCGCGGCATCGCCCAGCGCGCAGATGGTGTGGCCCTCGACCTGCGTGGTGACCTCCAGCAGCATGTCGATCTCGCGCTTGTGGGCGCGGCCCTCGGCCATCCGGGTCAGCACTCGCCACATCCATCCCGTACCTTCGCGGCACGGCGTGCACTGGCCGCAGCTCTCATGCTTGTAGAAATAGGAAATCCGCGCGATCGCCCGGATCAGGTCGGTCGACTTGTCCATCACGATCACGGCGGCGGTGCCGAGACCGGAGCGCAATTTGCCGAGGCTGTCGAAATCCATCGGCGTGTCGATGATCAGTTCGGCCGGCACCATGCGCACCGACGAGCCGCCGGGGATCACCGCCTTGAGATTATCCCAGCCGCCGCGGACGCCGCCGCAATGGCGCTCGATCAACTCCCGGAACGGAATCCCCATGGCTTCTTCGACGTTGCAGGGACGCTCGACATGGCCGGAAATGCAGAACAGCTTGGTGCCGACATTGTTGGGACGGCCGATGCCGGCGAACCAGGCCGCACCTCGCCGCAGGATATCCGGTGCCACCGCGATCGATTCGACGTTGTTGACGGTGGTGGGACAGCCGTAGAGACCGACATTGGCGGGAAATGGCGGCTTTAACCGCGGCATGCCCTTCTTGCCCTCGAGGCTTTCCAGCAGTGCTGTCTCTTCGCCGCAGATATAGGCGCCGGCGCCGTGCGTGACGTAGAGGTCGAACGGAAATCCGTGGACGTTGTCCTTGCCGATCAGCTTCGCTTCATAGGCCTGGGCGACCGCGGCTTCCAGATGCTCGCGCTCTCGGATGAATTCGCCGCGCACATAGATGTAGCAGGCGTGGGCGCCCATCGCGAAGCTCGCGAGCAGGCAACCCTCGACCAGAAGATGCGGGTCGTGCCGCATGATCTCGCGGTCCTTGCAGGTACCGGGCTCGGACTCGTCGGCATTGACCACGAGATAGCTCGGCCGGCCGTCTTTCGACTCTTTTGGCATGAACGACCATTTCATGCCGGTCGGAAACCCGGCCCCGCCCCGCCCGCGCAGACCCGAGGCTTTCATCTCGTTGATGATCCAGTCGCGACCCTTGTCGATGATCGCCTTGGTGCCGTCCCAGGCGCCGCGGCGGCGCGCGCCTTCAAGGCCCCAGTCGTCGAGGCCGTAGAGATTGCGGAAGATGCGGTCCTTGTCGTCGAGCATAAGCTTCCTCGGATCAGCGATTGGACTGCATATAGGCAAGCGCGGCGGCGCATCCGCCGAAGGTCAGCGCCCATAGCAGGCTTGTATCCAGCGACGCATTCAGTACGTAGCGCTGCAGCAGGAAAAAGAAAGCGCCGGCCCCCAGCGCATGAAAACCAATGTAGCGCCAACGTTGCATCGGTCCGGCACTCCCAGGCGCAGCCGCTTGCGATGTGCGGTCGTGCCTCATGTTTTTTCCTTCAGCGTGGTCGGCCCGCCGACGGGAGCGGAGAACTGGCGGCCATTCTGCGGCCCCGGCTTCGGAAGATTGCCGGAAGCAAAGCCGTCCAGCACCTTGCCGAAGCTCTCCTTGTTCAGATCCTCGTAGGTATCTTTCCAGATCAGCACCATCGGCGCGTTGACACAGGCGCCGAGGCACTCGACTTCTTCCCAGCTGAAACTGCCGTCCTTGGACAGGTGGAAGGGATCGTGATGAATCCGGCTCTGACACACTTCGATGAGATCAGCGGCGCCACGCAACCGGCATGGCGTGGTGCCGCACACCTGCACATGGGCTTTCTTGCCGACCGGCTGCAGCTGGAACATGGTGTAGAAGGTCGCGATCTCCAGCGCTCGGATGTAGGGCATCTTCAGAAGATCGGCGACGGCCCGGATCGCCGCTTCCGACACCCAGCCGTCGTGCTGTTCCTGCACTCGCCACATGATCGGTATCACCGCGGATGCCTGGCGGCCTTCCGGGAATTTGGCGATCTGTTCTTTGGCCCACGCGAGATTTTCCTCCGTGAACGTGAAGCTCGCGGGCTGTAGTTCCTTCGGTGCCAGGCGACGGACGGACATGGTCTCTCAGACTCTCATTGCATGCGACGCGACGCATTCGCGTTCAGCGCGCGAATCCGGTCTTGCCAGAACGCACTTGCGGTACCGAATACGTTGTAACCGACGTGAGACGAAACCTTGATGCGGTCGAGTATCGAAAGCTCGGTGACGGTTTCGAGCCGGCGGCTGCGCGGATCGTACACGATCAGCTTGAGCGGGGTATGCTCCAGGATATAGCGCGACACCGTATGGTTGGGATCGTTGCCGTGTTCCTCGCACAACAGCACGCTGTCGCCCTGCAACAGCCGCGCGCCGCCCTTGATGGCTTCGATCTCGACGCCCTCGACATCGAGCTTGATCAGGAATTTCCCACCGGCCGAAATCTTGCCGTCGTCCAGCAGGTTATCGAGCGCGATCACCGGCACATCCTCGCCGCCGTCACCGGTGCCACCGGCGATGCTGAACGCCTCGTGCTTGGTGCCCGACAGCCGTGCGGTGCCCCTGCTTGCGCCGATTGCGCATTTCATGACCTCGAAGCGGCCGCCGTTGATCCTGGCGTTATTCGCCAGGATGGCGAAGTTCTGCGACGACGGCTCGATCGCGATCGCCTTGTGCGAGCCATAGGGCGCACTGGAGATCAGAACCGACCAGTAGCCGAAATTGGCACCGCAATCGATCAAGGTGTAATCGACGTCGGCGGAATCCTGAAACAACAGCTCGAGTTCGTTTTCGTATTGGAAGGAACGGTTGAGCAATTTGCTCCAGTAACCGTCGCCATAGGGAAACTCGAACGTCGCATTCGGATTGAGTTTGATCGCGATGTCGCGCTCGGGCAGCGTCTTGCGCAGGAGATTGGCGCAACCGTTGTAGCCGCGATGCGAAAAGGCCGATGCCACTTTTGAGCCCGACGCCAGAGCAAGTGCCGCCAAACGCTCCCAGGCATTGGCGCCCTCGAGCACGCCGGTCGCGCGGTCAAACTGGATGGGCGGCATCGCCATCACCGGTCAACCTCTCCGAACACGATATCGAGGGAGCCCAGAATGGCGGAAACGTCGGCCAGCAGATGTCCTCTGCAGATGAAGTCCATCGCCTGCAGGTGCGCAAAGCCGGGCGCACGGATCTTGCATTTGTAGGGCTTGTTGCTGCCGTCAGCGACAAGGTAGACGCCGAACTCGCCTTTCGGCGCCTCAACCGAGACGTAGACTTCGCCGGCCGGGACATGAAAGCCCTCGGTGTAGAGCTTGAAGTGGTGGATCAGCGCTTCCATCGAGCGCTTCATCTCGGCCCGGCGCGGCGGAAAGATCTTGTTGTCCTCGACCGCAACGGGCCCCTGCCCGTCGGCGGCACGCAGTTTCCCGATGCACTGCTTCATGATGCGCACCGACTGGCGCATTTCTTCCATCCGGATGCAGTAACGGTCGTAGCAATCGCCGTTCTTGCCGATCGGAATGTCGAAATCCATCTCGGCGTAACATTCGTAAGGTTGCGCCTTGCGCAGGTCCCACGCTGCACCGGAGCCGCGCACCATCACGCCTGAGAAACCCCATTCCCAGGCCTGCGCCAGTGTCACCACACCGATATCGACATTGCGCTGCTTGAAAATGCGGTTGCCGGTGAGCAACCGCTCGAGATCGGCGACCACCTGCAGGAACGGATCGCACCAGGCCTCGATATCGTCGATCAGCTTCGGCGGCAGGTCCTGATGCACGCCGCCGATCCGGAAATAGGCTGCATGCATCCGGCTGCCGGAAGCGCGCTCGTAAAACACCATCAGTTTTTCGCGCTCTTCAAAACCCCACAGTGGCGGGGTCAGCGCGCCGACGTCCATTGCCTGCGTGGTGACGTTGAGCAGATGCGACAGGATACGGCCGATCTCGCAGTACAAAACCCGGATCAACTGCCCGCGGCGCGGCACTGCGATCCCGAGCAGCTTTTCGGCCGCAAGACAAAACGCGTGCTCCTGGTTCATTGGCGCGACATAGTCGAGCCGGTCGAAATACGGGATCGCCTGCAGATAGGTCTTGTGCTCGATCAGCTTTTCGGTGCCGCGATGAAGCAGGCCGATATGCGGATCGACCCGCGCCACCACTTCGCCGTCGAGTTCGAGCACCAGGCGCAACACCCCGTGCGCCGCCGGATGTTGCGGCCCGAAGTTAATGGTAAAGTTGCGAAGGTTCTGTTCGTTCATGCGGCGGCACTCCGCGCATCGGCGAATGGCGAATAGCGAATAGCGAATGGCATCATTTCGCAGACTTGTCCTGCAGGGAACGAATCAAAGCGCGGAGCATTTTGCCCAAGCCCTCGCACTGGACCAGCGCCGGCTGCAAATCCAGCGCCGGCAGGATGCCGACGCGCTCTGCCAACAGCAGATGCGTTTCCAACTCCTTTAGAGAGCCTTGTGAAATTCGCAGATGCTGTACGAAATTGCCGGTATTTTCCCGCCCGTGACCTTCGGCAATATTGGCCGGAACTGAGCCCGCTGCGCGCCTGATTTGCGACGTTAAACCGAACTGCTCGTCGCGGGGAAACTGGCGTGTCAGTCGATAGCAAGACTCGGCCAAGCTCATGGCATCCTGCCAGACCCTCAGATCCCGGTACGAATTGATCAATGGTTCGGTCAATAGCCATCCCTATTCGCCACTCGCCATTCGCTATTCGCCACTTCGCTTCTCATCGCCGGGCAGGATCGGATAGTCCGCGCCTTCCCACGGCGAGAGAAAATCGAACTTGCGGAATTCCTGATTGAGCCGGACGGGCTCATAAACCACCCGCTTCTCCTGGTCGTCGTAGCGCACCTCGACGAATCCGGTGAGCGGGAAATCCTTGCGCAACGGGTGACCATCGAAACCGTAGTCGGTCAACAGACGTCGCATGTCCGGATGGCCGGTGAAGATCACGCCGTAGAGGTCGTAGCACTCACGCTCGAACCAGTCGGCGCCGGGAAACACCTCGATGATCGACGGCACCTGCGTGGTTTCGTCGGCTTCGGCGCGCAGACGGATACGTGTATTCAGCGTCGGCGAGAGCAGGTGGTAGACCACGTCGAAGCGTTTTTCGCGGCCGGGATAATCCACCGCGGTCACATCGATGAAGCTGACGAAACGGCAGCCGGGATCGTCGCGCAGGAACTTGACGACTTCGACGATCTTGTCGGCCTGCACCGACACGTTAAGCTGGTTGAAGGCGAGCGAATGACCGGTCGCAGCACCCGCAAGCGAGCTAACAATCGTCTGACCCAGTGTGTCGAGCCTGCCGTCGTCCATTCAAAAAACCTTAGCGTTCGATGGTTCCGGTGCGCCGGATCTTCTTCTGCAGCAGCAGCACCCCGTAGAGCAGCGCTTCCGCGGTCGGTGGACAGCCGGGCACGTAGATGTCGATGGGCACGATGCGGTCGCAGCCGCGCACCACCGAATACGAATAGTGGTAGTAGCCGCCGCCATTGGCACACGACCCCATCGAAATCACATAGCGCGGCTCCGGCATCTGGTCGTAGACCTTGCGCAGCGCCGGCGCCATTTTGTTGGTCAGCGTGCCCGCGACGATCATCACGTCGGACTGGCGCGGCGAGGCGCGCGGCGCGAAACCGAAGCGTTCGATGTCGTAGCGCGGCATCGACACCTGCATCATCTCGACCGCGCAACAGGCGAGACCGAACGTCATCCACATCAGCGAGCCCGTGCGCGCCCAGGTGATGAGGTCGTCGGCGGCGGCGACGAAGAAGCCCTTGTCGGACAGTTCGTGATTGACCTCGAGAAAGTAAGGATCGGTCGAGCCGACCGGCTTTCCGGTCGAGGGATCGAGAATGCCGGTCGCGGCGGGGGCTACCGCCGGCGCGAACCCGGGCGTGGCGGCGGTGGGGCTCAATCCCATTCGAGCGCGCCTTTCTTCCATTCGTAGGCAAAGCCGACGGTGAGGACGGCGAGGAAAACCATCATCGACCAGAACCCGGTCGCCCCCAGTTTCCCGAACGCCACCGCCCAGGGAAACAGGAACGCCACTTCGAGGTCGAAGATGATGAAGAGGATCGCCACCAGATAGAACCGGACGTCGAACTTCATGCGGGCATCGTCAAAAGCGTTGAATCCGCATTCATAGGCAGAAAGCTTTTCCGGATCGGGCTGCTGAAAAGCGACGATGAAGGGAGCAATCAGCAGGACCAGACCGATCGCCGATGCGACCCCGATAAACACCACAAGTGGAAGATAATTCTGCAATATGCCGGTCATCGGCGATGCCTTTGTCCCCGCGGTTTCTGGCATCCGCGGATTCGTTACATTTGGAATTGTTCTGAGGCTTAGCGCAGCGCAACAAGGGGCGCAAGACAAGCTATTTTTACGGGCTCCGTTCACCTCTGGGAAGGACAACGTCGTCCCCTGCGCAAGGGTTTCGCCGCCGTCGCCGCAAAGCGCGAGCAACTTCTGCGCCCTCGGGGGTGACGGGGGTGCGGGATTGACCGCCCCCGGCCCAAAGTTCACTTTGACGGGCCAGAAAACCGCAGCCGGAAAGGGCTGTGGATGGAGGATGCGGCGATGAATGTCACCCAGCGGGATCGCGATCTCGGAACCGCCTATGCCATGAAACCGTCCACCACCCGGACGGAGCTGACCAAGGTCGGACGCGGCACGCCGATGGGCGAATTGCTGCGGCGTTATTGGCACCCGATCGGCCTCGTCGGCGATGCCACCGATACCCCCCGCAAGGTGCGCGCGCTCGGCGAGGATTTGATCCTGTTCCGCGACCGGCACGGCCGCATCGGCTTGCTGCATGCGCGCTGCTGCCACCGCGGCACCACGCTCTACTACGGCAAGGTCGAGGAGGATGGCATCCGCTGCTGCTACCACGGCTGGAAATTCGATACCGAAGGCCATTGCCTCGAACAGCCCTGCGAACCCGGCGACGGCCAGTTCAGGGACAAGGTGCGCCAGCCCTGGTACCCGGTTCAGGAACTCTACGGGCTGATCTTCGCCTATATGGGACCGGCTGAGAAAAAGCCGGTACTGCCGCGCTACGAAGCGCTGGAGAAAATGGACGATGGCGAGTTCGTCGAGGCCGACGACAGTTCGATCGGCGGCGGCGGACCTGCCGTCATTCCCTGCAACTGGCTGCAGCATTTCGAGAA
The DNA here is from genome assembly GCA_963774685.1 of uncultured Alphaproteobacteria bacterium. Lineage (GTDB taxonomy): Bacteria > Pseudomonadota > Alphaproteobacteria > Rhizobiales > Xanthobacteraceae > Bradyrhizobium. Next base: position 1,573,113 of record CAVZFU010000002.1, read on the forward strand.
CGTGGTCGATCCCTACCACGTTCCGGTGCTGCACGGCTCGTTCAGCGGACCTCAGTTCACCAACATGATGGCCTCGATGCCGGAGGTGAAATTCGAGATGTCGCCGCGCGGCGTCATGGTGCGTTCGATCCGTAACCAGGACGACGGCAAGATTTTCTATCGGGTCACCGAAGCCGCCCTTCCCACCCTCCGGGTGGTTCCCAATCCGCGGGTCGCACAATTCGCTCGCGTCGAGTCGATCGGCTGGACGCTGCCGATCGACGACACTTCTTTCCGTATCTACGTCGCCGGCCGGGTCAAGCAGCGCGGCGATATCGGGCGAATGCGTTCGAAGTTCAATGGCAAGTTCTGGTGGGACATGACCGAACCGGAACACCAGCAATTTCCCGGCGATTACGAGGCCCAGGTCGGCCAGGGGCCGGTGACCCTGCATTCCGAGGAGCATTTTGGGCAGAGCGACCGCGGTATCCTGATGGTCCGGCGGATGCTCAGCGAGCAGCTCGATGCCATGGCCACCGGAGCCGATCCCATCGGTGTTTGCTTCGACCAAAACGCGCCGCCGGTTGAATTCGAGGCCGGAAACTACATTCGCGAGGCGTGACGCCGACGCGTTCAAGAAGAAACTTCAGGGGAAAACCATGGTCGATTTCGCGCCGCCAGCGGCTGCACAGACTGAGGCCGCCGCTAGGCCGTCGGCGCGGCGATACTACGTGCTGGCGCTGCTGACTGCAGTCTACGCGCTGAATTTTCTCGACCGCACCATCTTCAACGTCCTGATCGAGCCGATCAAAAAGGAGTTCACGCTCAGCGACACCACCATGGGACTGCTCGCGGGCTTCGGCTTCGTGTTGTTCTATTCGCTGCTCGGCATCCCCATCGCGCGGATCGCTGACCGGCTCAACCGGCGCAACATCGTCGCGGTCGCATTCGCGTTCTGGAGCGCGATGACGTTTTTCTGCGGCATGGCGCAGAGCGTGGCCACGCTGGCGCTGGCGCGGATCGGCGTCGGCATCGGCGAATCCGCCGGAACCCCGGCGTCGCAATCGATGGTCGCCGATCTCTTCGACAAGAACGAACGCCCGCGCGCCCTCGGCATCTACGCCATCGGCACTTATCTCGGGGTGTTCCTCGGCTATTTCATCGGTGGCTGGGTCAACCAGCACTATGGTTGGCGGATGGCGTTTTTCTCGGCCGGCCTGCCCGGCCTGGCGCTGGCCGCGGTGCTGTGGCTGACGGTGTCGGAGCCCAGACGCGGCGCGATGGCGGAAACCTTTGCGCCCGAGCCGATCGGACCGACACTGGGCTTTCTCGCCTCGCAAAGGACCTTTGTCATCGTGCTGATCGGCTTTTGCCTGACCACCTATACCAACTATGCGACCGCAGTGTGGATCCCGCCGTTTCTGGCGCGCGTGCATCATTTGAGCAGCGCCGAAATCGGAACCTATGCCGGCACCTTCAAGGGCCTGTTCGGAATGGCGGGCACGCTGGTCGGTGGTCTCGTCGTGGCGCAAATCAGCCGCCGCGACGACCGCTGGAAATTATGGGCGCCGGCGATCACCTCCGGCCTCGCCGGACCGGTGTTTGCGGTGTGCATGCTGACGCCTGATTTCACCACCATGGTCGCAGCGCTAGCGCTGACCTCGTTCCTGGTCGGCTTTCATCTCGGACCGATCTTTGCAATCGCGCAGACCGTGGCCCGGCCCAGCATGCGGGCGCTGGCGTCTGCGATCATTCTCTTGACCGCCACCTGCTTCGGCCAGGGCGTCGGTCCGCTCGCGGTCGGCATGATCAATGACGCGTTGAAGAACGACTACGGCGCCGATGCCGTGCGCTATTCGCTATTGTCGGCGGCGGTCACGACCACGCTCGGCGCGCTGTTGTTCGTGTGGGCGGCGCAAACCATCCGCGCCGATATCAAACGGGCGAGCTGACGCGCCTCACGTCAGCGGCCCCGTATGCTGCTCCAGCTTCGCCCAAGCCTCGGGGCCGTAGGTTTTCTGCCACTGCGCATAGAAGCCGGCTTTCACCAGCGCGGCCCTGAATTGCACCGGGTCGGGCGTGTTGAAAATCATGCCTTTGCCGGTGAGCTCGGCCTGCAGCGAGCGGTCCATGGCAAATAGATCGGCGCGCTCGTTGAGGGCTGCGGCATCAAATTGACTGTTGACGATCTCGAGCAAATCGGCCGGCAGGCTCGCCAGCGCGCGGCGGTTGGCGACGATCCAGTATCCGCTCCAGCAGTGGTTCGACAACGCGCAGTATTTTTGCACCTCGTACAACTTGTCGGTTGACATCTGCGCCAGCGGATTTTCCTGCCCTTCGACGATGTGGGTCTGCAGGGATGAGTAAAGCTCGCTGAACGCTGATGCTCGAGGGCAGCGCGCCAAGCCCGGAGAACAGCGAGGTCAGCAGCGCCGTGACGGGCACGCGGATCTTGAAGCCCTTGAGGTCTTCGACGCTGTTCAGTTGCCGGCTTGAGGACGAGGTGATCTGCCGGAAGCCGTTGTCCCAGACCTTCTTCATCGCCACGATCCCGGCCTTGCCGATGGCGTCGCGAACGACGTCGCCGACCGCACCGTCCATCGCGGCCCAGACCTGATCGTAGGACCGGAACGCAAACCCGATGCTCGGCAATCCCGACAGCGGCACCAGCGTCGACAGGGTCAAGCTGGGCGCCGCCAGCAATTCGATACCGCCGGCGCGGACTTGCGACAGCATCTCGGGATCCCCGCCGAGCTGGCTGTTAGGGAACACCGTGACGTTCAATCGGCCGGACGACTGCGCCCCGATCGCCTTGGCCGCCTCGATCAGCCGAAGCGTGAGGGGGTGGGTATCGGGGGTATTGACGCCCAGCTTGAACTCGAACTCGGCCGCGGCGTCGGCCGGTTTGGCGAACGCAGCCGTTGCCCAGGCGGCGGACGCAGATCCGAGCAAATCCCGGCGGGTTATTTTCATTGTTGTTGTCTCCCCAGCGCCTTGGCGCGCCCGGCTCCAGTTTCTGTCGAACCGCCGGCCTTCGCAAGATGCACCGGCCGCGCGGGAGGCACCGGTCCTGGCTTCCCTGCCCCAGCGTCCATAATTCTCCCGACGAAACCATTTTGGGGAACCCGCGAAACCGTCCTGAAACATCGGCGGCGTACGTCTGTCGCCAACGATACGGCGCCAATGACGCCAAGGGGGCTCACATGAACCACTCCATTCACTCCGCGGACCGCACCACCCACCTCAAGATTGTGGTTTTGGCGCTGGTGGCCGGCATTGCGGTAGCCGGGTTTCGGCATCTCCACCCGGACCAATTCGGATTACACCCAGACCGCCCACGTCATTAAGGCCGGCAAGCCGATGATGCTGACCAATTCGGATACCTCGGTCATCCGCTAGAGCCGTCAGGTATACCGATATGGATGCGGCCGCCTTCGGGCGGCCTTTTTCGTCGCGCACTACCCTCGCACCGCACGGGTTTAAGGGAGCAAGGCGGATCATGCGCCGGATACTTTTGGGAAGTCTGGTACGTGCCGCGCTCGCCGCCGGAGGCAGCGCTTTCGCGGTTGAGGCGGGGTCGGCGCCAAATACCGACAAGACGACTTCCACGCCGTCCACCAAACACACCGTAACCGTCAAGCCGAAGAAGCGGCCGGTGCCAATTTCAGCGGCGATTGAAACCACGCCTTCCACCCAGCTGCCACTCGGATCGGCTCCCACCGCGCCGTCGCCATCGGAGCAACACTCGTGGACCGGCGTCTATGTGGGTGGTGGAGGCGGCATCGGCGCTGGCAAATAGGCTCGCGCTCGGCAGGACTGGCGCGAGAGACGGGACTCGAACCCGCGGCCTCCGCCGTGACAGGGCGGCGCTCTAACCAACTGAGCTACTCCCGCGGATGCCGTAACCCGACACGTGCCGCGCAGGAATGAGGGCTTAAAGGCGCGCCCCTTCTTAGTCAAGGTTGTTGCGAATCCCCTTGCCAGTCAGGCCTTTTCGCGACGTCGATGCAAATAATAGGCTGTTTACAGGCAAAACAGCGTAGTCAGTCGCCCCCCGAATCATTTAAGGCCTGCTACGTCTTTGTTTCTTTGCAGCCATCAACAACGAGGAGGGCCAAATATGGCGAAGAAAGCAGCTACCCCGACCACCGTCACGCTGAAGCATCTCGCAGCCGGCCTGTCGGAAGAGCACGAATTGTCCAAGAAGAGCGCCGAGGCGATCCTGACCGATCTGGTCGGCCGGATCACCAGGCACCTCAAGAAGGGCGAGCGCATCCGCATCGTCGGGCTCGGCATCCTCCAGGTTCGCAAACGCGCCGCCCGCATGGGCCGCAATCCCGCCACCGGCGAAGCCATCCATATCAAGGCCAGCAAGAAGGTTGCCTTCCGCGCCGCCAAGGAGTTGAAGGAAGCCGTCTGACAAGACACGCATCCGATTTCGACATCGCGCCATTCCGGAGCGGCTTACGCGGCCATCCGGAATGACGCCCTCTTGGTTTTGTTTTCCTGCTTCATCGCGGTTTTGACAGTGAGTACACCCCCGAGGTTCACGCACGGTGTGACCGAGCGCTTTCTGCGCTATGTGGTGATCGACACCCAGTCGGACCCGGCTTCCCCGACCTGCCCGTCCACCGAAAAGCAAAAGAACCTCGGCTGCCTGCTTGCTGCCGAATTGCAGGCGATGGGAATCCATGACGCCCATCTCGACGACTATGGCTACGTCTACGGCACCGTTCCTGCGAATTCCGACAAGCACGTTCCGGTGATCTGCTTCTGCTCGCACATGGACACCTCGCCCGATGTCACCGGCAAGGACGTCAAGCCGCAAATCGTCAGGAACTATCGCGGCGGCGACATCGTGCTGCCGGCCGATCCCGGCCAGATCATCCGCGTCGCCGAACACCCCGCGTTGAAACATCAGATCGGCAACGACATCGTCACCACGGATGGCACGACGCTGCTCGGCGCCGACAACAAGGCCGGCCTTGCCGAGATCATGGATGCCGCGCATTTCCTGATTCACAACCCCGAGATCAAGCACGGCGCCATCAAGATCCTGTTCACCCCGGATGAGGAGATCGGGCGCGGCGTCGACAAGGCCGACCTGAAAAAGCTCGGCGCCAACTTCGCCTACACCATGGACGGCGAATCCGCTGGCTCGATCGAGGACGAAACCTTCTCGGCCGATGGCGCCACCCTCACCATCGAAGGCGTCAGCACCCACCCCGGTTACGCCAAGGGCAAGATGGAGCATGCCATCAAGATCGCGGCCGCCATCGTCGACCGGCTGCCGAAAGACACCTGCTCGCCCGAGACCACCGAGGGCAAGCAAGGCTTTCTGCATCCGATCGGCATCTCGGGCGCACTGGAGAACGCCACGCTCGGTTTCATCGTGCGCGATTTCACCGAGCAGGGGCTGAAAGAGAAGGAAGCCCTGCTGGAAAGCATCGTCAAGGATGTGATGAAGGACTTTCCACGCTCGAGCTATCGGCTGGAGATCAAGCCGCAATACCGCAACATGAAAGAGGTGATCGATCGCCATCCGCAAGTGATCGATAACGCGATGGAAGCGATCCGCCGCGCCGGGCTGACACCCGTCAAGTCCTCGATCCGCGGCGGCACCGACGGCTCGCGGCTGTCGTTCATGGGACTGCCCTGCCCCAACATTTTCGCCGGCGAGCACGCCTTTCATTCGCGGCTGGAATGGGTAAGCCGGCAGGACATGGAAAAGGCGGTGCAGACCATCGTGCACCTCGCCATGATCTGGGAAGAGCGGGCGTAGGACTTCGATCACCCGATTGCGTAGGGTGGGCAAAGCGCAAGCGTGCCCACCATCTTGATGTGCATTGACGCGGTGGGCACGGCGCAAGAGCGCCTTTGCCCACCCTGCGAATTTTCAAATAGCGGTCCTCGTTCTCGCGGCGCGATGCGTCCGAGGTTTGCCGGGAAATTCCTTGCCCTCCGATCAGAGGGCGCAGGGAATGCCGGGCGCCCAATGCGCCCGCAGCCTGGCAGGGCAGAAAAAACAAGCCATGCCAGTAACAGTCACCACGGTCACACCGGAAAAAACCCGGCATTCCCCGCGCAATGGTTTTACGGTTTCCTTCGTGCTCTCCCCGGTGACCGGGCTTGTTTGCCACCGTCATCTGGCGGAATCGTCTTCCGCCAACTTGACACCAGCGTCGGGGTGTCAGGACCACACGACTTCGCCGTCCGCCTCGGCGCCGTTCGTCATTAGCACCATGCGCGTCCACCGCATCCCGCCGCCGACGTCCGTGACGATCGCGAAACGCCCCTCTGAGTGGGACGGGACAGATTCGATATAAACTGATTTGGTGCATTCTGAAAATCAGAATATTTTTACGCGCAGGGCTTGACGACGGCGATCACGCTGATCCGGTTCAGCAATTTAATTTTTACGCGCATTGCACCGGAACGCCCACGAACCGGGTTTCAGGCGCCTGATGAAGCGGTCACGATCCAGATCGATGCGGAAAGCTTGACGCTCTGCCCGCTGGCGAAGGGCTTCAATGCTTCGCGGACCGAATTCCTCGCGGCGGCGCGGATGTCGGCGGGATGATCCTGGAGCGCGCGGCTCGCCGGTCCGATTTCGAGCGCGCTTTCGACCGCGGCATCGAGACCGCGTCCCACCGCGATGTCGAGCGAAAGTTCGCACGGCTCCATTTTGATTGCGGAAAATCCGGCTTCGCTCAGCACGCGGTTGACGCGCGCTTCGGAGGCAAACGCGAACGGACCGGGGTCTTCCGGCCCAGGTGGCGGCAGCTTCGGCACATGTTGGTAGACCGCCTGCAGCGGCGCCATGAAAAACGGATTGAAGCGCGGCTCCCGCCAGCAGGCAAAGGCCAGACGGCCCGATGGCTTCAGCGCCTTGCGCATGTTGGCAAACGACAGCGCGGGCTCGGCGAAAAACATCACGCCGAACCGCGAGGCCAAAAGGTCGAAAGCGGCCGGCTCGAACTTGTACACGGTCGCGTCCGCAAGCAAGAACTCGACCGGCATGCCCTTGGGCGCGACCTGCCGCGCGCGGGCCAGCATCGGCGCCGAGACATCGATGCCGACAACGCGCCCCTTCGGACCGGTTTTTTCTGCAAGCGCAATGGTGGTGGCGCCGGCCCCGCAGCCGACATCGATAATCCGCTCGCCGGTCTTGACCCTGGCGCGATCGATCAGGGCGTCCGCAACCGGCGCCAGCACGACGTCCTGGATTTGCTGCCGGTCGGCCCAGCGCTGACCGCCCGGCCCGTTCCAGTACGCGATCTGGTCGGCGTTTTTGTCGTGTCCTAGGGGGGTGTCCATGGCGCGTTCCCGGCTCCGGTGAAATCTTTAAGCTGTTCGCGAGCCTCTTCAGGCCTGTCCATCCTCAAGGCCGTATTCCCGATAAATCTCGGCTCGATCGGCGTCGGGGAACAACCTGCACTTCGCCTGGGCCAGATGCAGGTTGACGGTTCCGGCCTGGCAGGCGGCGACCAACAGCTTCCTGATTTCGTCCATCTGGATGCGCGGCTGATGCTTCGGCTCAAGCCGCTCCAGCGCCACCAGCGCCGTTGCCAGCGCTTCCGTGACGACCCATTCGTCGTGGCCGGTGACTCCCTTTCTTGGCACTAAAGCGGCCCTCCTGTTTTGCAAAACCCATGACGCGACGTAACAGCATCTATCTGCATCGATACCAGGTCCCGTCAGGTCCCTGAAAGAAACCGGGCGTCGGGCTGTGAGATCGATACCGCCGCGCGCAAAAGATTGGGCCGAAATATTGTCCGCCTGTGGGCGTGGATCCAAACAGTCCGGCGGCTCCAATCATGGCGCCGCCGGGATTGGCCGCGAAGTCACCGGGGAAGAAACCGTTGGTCGGAAAGTCGCGGACGTCGTCGCGCCCGTCATAGTGCCACGCGGTCGCAGGCAGATCCCTCCTCAACAGGGGCTCGCGGGCGGATTGAGCCAGAACTGGCGCCGCCGCAGACACCAGAACGGCCGCGGCAACTGCCAGAACTCTCAACGCATTCAATTGTGCCATCAATTGCAGCATGGCCGTCTGGTTCCCCAATCGCCCTTCCAGCCCTCGAGCCGGCCGCGGCGAAACTGCAGATAAAGTCCGTCCCGCCGATCCGACAACGCGCTGCCCTTGACGTTGGGCAAGGCGAGGAACATTTCGTCGCCCGGACGGCCCTGAACGTAGACCAACGTCACGCCCAAAACCTGCGAGACCTCATCGGCATTCATGCCGAAAGCCAGCGGCGTATTGTTGGACAGCTGCGCCCGAGCGGACGAAAGCGCAGTTGCCATCGTCAGCATCACGGCGATTGCGGCGATATGGACACTTCTTCTCATGGCGAGACCTCTCGCGAATTGTAGCGCGGACCACCGCAAGCTGGCAAATAACGCCAGGGATTGGCCTCGAATCACAATAAGGCCCGGAACGAAAAAACATGACGAAGAAATTTCGGCTGGGACGGGGACCCTGGCGGCAATACCGGGCGCAATTGGGCCTGTCCGAATCTGATGAGATCGATCTGCATTTCGGCAAGCGCGATCCGTCACTGCTGACTTTCCGGGAGGCGATGGCCGGCGTGACCGGCCTCGTGGCGGCCAGTCTCGAAGCCGCACAACGCAAGGGCCGACCTTACGTGATGTTCATCCACGGATCGTCAACGTCCCGCCGCGGCAAGACCACGGCGCGCTCGCAAGTGCGCAATTTCATGCGCTCAAAGCATGCAACGCCGCTGATCGATCGTGGCGGATGCATCCAGCACGACACCGTTTTCGTCGCCAGGCTGAAGCCGGACGCGGACCGGTTGTAGGGCATGCTTCATCAAGGCGTGGCCTCATAGCGCCAGCAATTCCTGCTCGGTCGCCGGTTCTTCGCCAAGGCACGACCCATCGTCAAACACCCCGGCGCGAGATGCGCTCGGCAATCGAAACAGGGTTGAGAGAGGAACATTGGTTCGGTTTGGCCGTTTTCCGAGTCTGCCAAACCGTGGACTTGCGAGCATGAGGCCTCACACCGCGAAGTGCATCTTCATCTGCTTCGTGATCACGCGTGCAACAAGCTCCGCGTCCGCCGCCGAAATGAGCGCGGCGGCTATTAACCCTGCCGAGGCATCGAAGAAAACCCTGTCGAATGAGAAACCGACTCCGGCAGGGGTCAGGCTGCAGGTCCTGCTTGACCAGGCCCACTTCTCACCGGGCGAGATCGACGGCAAGTTCGGAGAGAACGCGAAGAAGGCGCTACGCGCCTACGAAGAAGCGCAGCAAATGGCGAGCTCGGATGATGTCACCGCCGAGGTCTGGAGCAAGCTAGCGGCGGACGACCGGCCGGTGATCGCAAACTACACCATCGATAAGAAGGATGTCGCAGGGCCGTTCCTCCACAAGCTGCCCGTCAAAATGGAAGACATGAAGGACATCCCGGAGCTGGCTTACACCAGCCCGAGGGAAGCCCTGGCCGAGAAATTTCACATGAGCGAGGAACTGCTGACGGCGTTGAATCCGGGCCAGCGGTTTGATCGCGCCGGGGACACCATCGCCGTCGTCCGCACCGGTACCGAGCAGAATCCCAAGAAGGCGGATCGGGTCGAGGTCGACAAGAAACGGCAGACCGTCAAGCTTTTCGACAGGTCGAACACGCTGATCGGATTCTACCCAGCGACCGTCGGTAGCGCAGAGAAGCCGTCGCCCTCCGGCACTTTGAAGGTGACCGAGATCGACCGCAATCCGACCTATCGCTACAACCCAGCCTACCACTTCAAGGGCGTCCACTCGGGCAAGCCGTTTATCATCAGGCCGGGACCGAACAATCCCGTCGGCACCGTCTGGATCAACCTTTCCAGCGATGGCTACGGAATCCATGGTACGCCTTCGCCGGGGAAAGTCTCAAAGTCGGAGTCCCACGGATGCGTCCAACTCACCAACTGGGATGCGGACCGCGTCGCCGAACGGGTGTCCAAAGGCACGCCGGTCGCATTTGTCGATCATTGAAAAAGCTGGCCTGCTAGACGAGTCGCGGACTGGTCGCGGCGGCCAATCGGTGTCTGCAGGGAGCGATCACCTTCGAGGTCGCCATGTCGGGCTCGCCGACGCCAGTGCCGCCGGGCGCGGACGATCTGGGGAGTTGCGGCCGCGCTGCCCGCATATCCCGCGCTCGGCAGGCGACACCGACATCGGATTCTTTCCAGACATGCGGCTATCGATGCCAATCAATCGGTATGAATCTCAGTCGTCTTCGGTCCATTTCCTCGCGGAGGGTGTCGGCGTACTTTCTTGTTGTCTCTCCGACGAAGCGATAACGCCCGCCGAACTGCACGTCGGCCTGAACCTGCCTTCGAACACTTTCGTAGAAAGCGATCAGGCTCTCATCCTTGGCGTTTGTTAAATTCATCACTCGCACCGTTCCGGCATCGGTCTTCAAGTCGCCATCGACCGCCAAGCGCTTTCGTTAGACGGCCTGCCGCGCCGGCGAAATATCATGCGAGTAATGCGAACGCTCGACCACGGCCAATAATGCCGCAGTCTTCAAGGTCGCGGGGTCTCGCTCGCCCTTGGCGGCACGCGCGAGAATATGCGAAGCCATCTCGGCCATCGTTGCCGATGTGCGCTTCGATTCCGGAAGCGCTGCGGCAGCATCGTCGAGGACTGCTTTCATCAGATTGATTAGTTCTGGCTGATAAACTGCGCCCATTGCCGTTCCCTCACTCACCACGCCCCTCTTCATTGTGGGCAGCAATCGGCAATCGGTCTGTCCGGTCCCGGACAAAGGCGGGATTAATTTATTGGGGAATTGTTCTCGATTTCAATTTCGCAGTGGCTTTAATTTGATTTGAGTTCACTAGGGAACTGATCGCCCGGAGGCGGCATATTAAGGTTGGGACTTCATCAAACCCTGCGGTTAGGACCCGCGAGCTACGAGGTTGTGTCATGCAGCGTCGCCATTTCAACCAGACCCGATCACTTGAAGAACGACTTGCCGAAGAAGCGAAGCGCCTGCGAGCTGAAGCCAAATTGCTGCCACCTGGCGCGAAACGCGATGAGTTAATTCGCAGAGCGCGGCAAGCCGAAACCGGATCGCACATGAGCGCGTGGCTGCGATCCCCGGAACTTCGTCCGCCGGAATAGAAGTAAGGCCGCCTCAGTTGGCGGCCTCTTCATTTACGAAAACCCACATGGCTGGCCTGGTCGCGATGTCCGGGCTTGGGGGCACAGCCGACGTCGCATTTCGGGGACGTAAGGTCTGCTCTTGCCCCAAAGCAGACATGCGGGCGGGTCAAAAATTCAAGTTCACTGTGCTAAAGCGGTGACATCCCCCCGGCAGGCCGCATGGTAAATTCTGCTGTTTCGGGAGGACTCATGAAGAAGCTGCTCATTTCCTCTATTGCCGCGTTCGGACTAACTGGAACGCCCGCTTTCGCGGCTGATATGTTGGTCAAGGCTCCGCCGCCACTGCCCGCGCCGGTCTTTAGCTGGACCGGGTGGTACGTCGGCGTGACCGCTGGCTACGGCTTCGGCAATACGGACCAGTCCTTAACGGCCGACGCGCTCGAGGCCAACATCGGCCCTCCATCCACTCACCCCGCGCCTTCAGGATTGCATCCCGGCGGTTTCGTCGGCGGCGGCGAGGCTGGTTATAACCATCAGGCGGGTAATTTCTTGGCGGGACTGGAAGCCGATTTTTCATATTCGGGTCTGCGGCAGACGGCTTCGGCGACGGGTGCGCCCTTCATCGGTGGCGTACTTCAAACCACAGTTGCGACCAAACTCGATTGGTTCGGGACAGTGCGGGGACGCCTCGGCGTGTTGCCGATGAACAATCTTCTGTTCTACGCGACCGGTGGCTTCGCCTACGGCGACGCTCAAACAACGACGATCGGCGCCAATCTCGCCGCAACCCCCCCGTGCAACGGCCCTAGCGGCTTTATATATTGCGCCAGCGGGATGACGTCTGGGATATCGGTCGGCTGGACGGCGGGAGCCGGGCTGCAATACGCGATAGCGCCGCGCTGGATGATCAAGGCCGAATACCTCTATATCGATCTCGGCAAGCAGTCGGTAACTTATCCGGACCGTGACACCTTGCCAGTCGGGACGCTGACGTCGACCACGAGGTTCACGGCAAACATCGTGCGCGTTGGAGCCGACTATCGCTTTTGATCGTGTAAGGCCGTAGCGACGAGTTGGGCTAAGCCAATAGCGGACATGGCGTGATGTCCGAGTTGAGTCGGTTCTGCGCTCAAAAGCGGACATCGCGGCATCGACATCAGTGCTCATCCGATCCCAAACGGCAGGATGCGTCGCGGTGACCTTGCCGGCGCGCCGGACATGACGATGGAGTGCCGGCTGGGCTCAACGCTTCCCGCTGACGTCAGCGGGCTTGGCTACGAAGTCACCGAGACCGGAGAGGACGAGCGCATTCTCGGCGGTGCCATCGTCGAGAAGTTTGTTGCCCGCGCTAATCGCAAGTTAAAACCGTTGACCGAGGGTTCCACCGGGCAGGTCGCGCACACCGTCACCCATGCGGGCATTTGTAGGGTTCGGCGATACCGCTTCGACATCCCATAATTTAGCAATGAGTCACCCGACAGACCCGCCCCCTATTCGTTGGTTGCAGCTGGAAATGGAACCGCAATGCGCGCAGCCGCTTTTTAGCCGTCTGTTGCATTCGAGTGACAAATTTTGGTCTGAATCGATATAGAGTTTGCTACGACAAATCGAAGGAACGTAGCGATGAAGAAATTTTTGATCACAGCAGCAGGCCTCGTCGTCCTCACTGCGCCCGCACTGGCCGCCGATATGGCGCCGGCACCCGTTTACACCAAGGCACCGCCGCCGGTCGTAGCGGTCTATAACTGGACCGGCTTCTATATCGGCATCGAGGGCGGAGGTTCCTGGGGCCGCAGCAAGCATGTCGATCTGTTTTCCGGTCTCGACGACACGTCGAGATACGACGTGAATGGCGGCCTGGTCGGCGGTACGGCCGGCTATAACTGGCAGGCGGCCAACTGGGTGTTTGGTCTCGAAGGCGATTGGTCCTGGTCCGGTCAAAAGGGTAGCTCGATCGACGACGGGCCGGTCGGATCGCCCGGATTTTCCAGCTTCACCAAGGAAAAATGGCTCGCCACGGTTCGCGGGCGCGTGGGCTATGCGGTGAACAACGCGTTGTTCTATGCGACGGGCGGCTATGCCGCCGCGAGCGTCGGAGCCGGGATAACGGACACCGCCACCGGCTTTGTGTATGACTCCGCGACGAGCACGCGATCCGGCTGGACCGGAGGCGGCGGAATTGAGTGGGGATTTACCCCCAACTGGTCAGCGAAGATCGAATATCTCTACGTCAAGCTTGAAAACAAAGGCTTTGCCGCCATCAATCTCGGTCCCGGCTTCAGCCGCAGTAACGTCCCGTTGGATGACAATATCGTTCGCGTCGGTGTCAACTACCGCTTTGGCGGTCCGGTGGTCGCGAGGTACTGATCCCTGCGGGGGCGGAGCAGGCGAACGAAAGCTGCCCCTGAGGACTTGGCGATCACGTCCCTGACCAAACCGTCTTGAAGCTGGCCTTGCGATTGACTGGGCCTTCCCAATACTCAAGCCAGCTTGCAGGTTTCCGGCGCCAGGGCATGGCGCATCAAAGCGCTGCCGGAAACTCCGCGCAAATTATCAATAGGCTGTGGCTCGGAACAACCTGGTGCCGCTGCCGGTCGCGGATGTGGAAAAGCTGGATGCCGAATCGAAGAGCTAGATCGACCCATAGATTGTGGGTGCATCGGGACGAGGAGCGGGGAGCGATTTTAGGTGCCGGCCGCCGGTGCAGGTTTTAGAGACTTCGATCGGGGACGCATTCTCGGAGGAGGCGCAGGCGGCTCGATTGGTTGCAACGTCACGATTACCGGGTTGGGCTTGTGGTCTGTGGCAGCGCCAGTTACCGCGTCCACGCCCATCCCGACCACTCCGCCCAGCAAAATGTTGCCGGCAAATCCAGCGCCGCCGGCTCCCGAAATATCCCTTGTGAGTGGGATGACCTGCGGCTCAAAGCCGTCCTTTCCGATTGTAATCGTTATGTCTGCGTTGCGCTTCGCCAGGACCACGCACGGCGTGATGCATGCTGTCGGAATGTCCAGGCCGGCAATGTCGGCTGTTGCTCCGGAAGGCGTACTTGCGATCGAGATATTTTCTGTCGTTCCGCGGGTAACCGACGCGCAGCCGCCCAGCGCGGCGCAAAGCGCCACGATTCCCAGATTACGCATGTACTGGTCCCCCAAACTCGCATGCATCCAAGCGCAACCTGCGGTCGAAAGCAATGCCGTCATAAAGCCCGAACGAGTGAGCGGTGCTGCCAAGGGCGAGCGAACTGTACGGCCCAATCAGCTATTGTTTCAAAATATTTCTGGAGAGTGTTCGATGCTGAAATCGTCGCTTCACGCGCATGTCAGGCAACCAACGCAACGCGGCCGCGTTAGTGAGTCAGAACACTAAAGGTTTGGCACACTAAAAGGTTTGGCCATGAAAAGATCAGCCATTGTTTTTGCGACCGTTGGCGCGTTGGCTCTGACGGGAATTGCCTCGATCAGGCCCGCCGAGGCCCGACGCGGCTTTGGGCCGGGCCTCGCCGGCGGACTGATTGCGGGAGCGGTCATCGCCGGCGCCGCGTCGTCGGCGTATGCATGGGCGCCGGAAGGTCCCGGGCCCGTATACGGTTACGGTAGCTATGTAGGTGGACCGGTTTATTACGGTGGCCCCTACGGTTATTCCTACGGTGGCTACGACCAGTCTCGGCACGGCGGACAGCCTTACTATGGCCGCTGACTTCCATCATCGGCGACGCCACGAGGCGCAGGCTCGCAGCGCGGCCGGCTGCATACTGGAATAGCTGATTGCCGAGTCCTCCATTCAGACACGCGCAGATCCCGGCGCGACGCGGCTTCCATCGTCCGATTGCCACTGGAACGATCTTGTTCGGGGATCCGATGGCCGTCACGACACTCGGCGGGTCGATGGCGCGCCCATCGGCGCGGCATTCTCCGATCAGGTTTGCTCGAGACGCCGGCGCACTTCGTCCCGCATCTTCTGGCGAAATTCCTCCCGGCGCTGATCTCTTTGACTTTCGGGGATATTGAATCGCTCGAATACGTTGAATTTTTCAAGAATTGGATGACGGTCGCTGGCCATCGCCATGATGCGAAGCTGTTCAGCCACCGGTTTGCTGGGGCCCGTGACTTCCCATTTGCGAATCGTATCGGCTCCGCCTGCGGCCGGCAGGCCGCTGAGCTTCGCCATGTCGGCAGCGGTGAGCGGTCGGCCGATCGCGTCGCCGAGATCCTCGCGAAGCTGCTTCAGTTCGGGGCCTGTCATTGGTCTCACTTCGGCTTAGCGCATCGCCAATGCGTGTCTTTTGCGTGAACGGTTAACGTCTGCTCGACGTTTCGGTTCGGTGCCGCAAGACGCCTACCATCCATACCCGCCGTTGAGATATTGCGCAATCGGACCGAACGCGACAAGCTTGCCTCTACCACCTTCAATGCGAATTGCCGGCGCTGGTGAGCAAGCCAGATGCGTGAGGTTCTCGCCACCGGAGCGCGGCAATGATTATTCTCGGCATCTTCCCCGGCCACGACGGCGGTGCCTCCCTGTTTCGCGACTACACGCGTCTGGCGAGCGTGGCGCTCGAACGGCCGACGCGCGTGAAGGGCGATGGCGGACGTTTTCCAGGTGAGGCGGTCGAGGAATGCCTCGCGCAGGCCGGCGTGACGCCGGATGACGTCGATGTCGTGGCGCTGCCGCGCGCCGATTTCCCGACGCGGTACTTCAAGCCGCGCGCGCGCTGGCCGATGCCGATCGGGCGCGCCGACGGCACGACCAGCCTCATCAAGGCCATGGCGCGCAATTTCATCCGCCGCCCGCTGGACGCGTTCGACGCGGCGGCCTATCTCGCCGAATACGGCCTCAGGCCGCGAGAGATTGCGTTTTACAACCACCATTTCGCGCACGCGCTCGCGCCCTTGTTTCACAGCCGTTGGGATGACGCGCTGCTGTACACCTCCGACGGCGGCGGCGAACGCGTCCATTACAGCGCGCGGCGCGTGACGGGTGGCAGCATCGAGGAGATTTTTGGCGGCGAAGCCGAGTCAATCTCGTTCTGGCGCCGCCAGAACGGCGGCGACAGCCTCGGGAAAATGTATTTCCATGTGACGGAGGCCCTTGGATTCCGCGGGTTGCGTCACGAGGGCAAAGTGCTTGGGCTGGCCGCGTTCGGCGAACCCGTTCACGCCGAGGCCCTGAAAGCGAATTACAAGATCCTGCCATCCGGCGAGATCCGCGGCCGCCTGTCGAACCGCCAGCTCGCGAAGCAAATTCGAGCATTCGCCGATGCCGGGCGCCGCGAGGACGTGGCGGCCTCCGCGCAGAAGGCGCTCGAGGACGTGACGATCGAATCGCTGCGCCGGATCAAAGCGCGCCATCCCGCGCGCAACCTGGGCGTTTCCGGCGGCGTCTTCGCCAATGTGAAACTCACCCAGCGCATCGCCGAAACCTTCGATTTCGACGAGGTGTTCGTCTATCCCGCGATGTCCGATCAGGGCGAGGCGACCGGCGGGGTGCTGCAATACCTGCTCGACCGCGACGGGTTGGCGCGGTGGCTCGAGGCGCGCGCTCCGCTCGGAAATCTTTATTTCGGCCGCGACTACACGAGCGAGGTCGAGCGCGTGTTTCGCGATGGCGGCGCGCGCGCGATCGACGCGGCCGAGGGAATCGCGGAACGCGCCGCGGGTCTGATCGCGGAAGGCAGGATTGTCGGGACTTATCTTGGCCGCGGCGAATACGGCCCGCGCGCCCTCGGCGCCCGCTCGATCATGGCCTCGCCGGTCGACCGGACCATCAACGACTGGCTGAACAGGCGGCTCGACCGCACCGAATTCATGCCGTTCGCGCCGGTCGTGCGCGAGGAGCGCTGCGCCGACGTCTTCGCGTTGCCCAGGAGTCTTTATTACTCTGCGCGTTACATGACGGTGACCTGCGACGTGAAACCGCAATGGCGCGATCGCATCCCCGGCGTCATCCATGTCGACGGCACCGCGCGCCCGCAACTCGTCCGCCGCGCCGACAATCCGCTCTATTACGACATTCTCGCCGCCTATGAGCGACGCACCGGAATTCCCGTCGTCATCAACACGTCCTTCAACGCCCACGAGGAGCCGATCATCAACCGGCCGGAAGAGGCGCTGCAGGCATTGGCCCAGGGCCGGGTCGATTTCGTCGTAACGCCCGGAGCGATTTTTTCTCTGACATAGAGCTGGCTTGCCCGGCCGAAGCCCCGCAAAGCGGGCGAAGGCTGGTACTACCGTTCTGTTTTGACATGCGGTACTGGCCTGTTTCGACCCTAGTGGCCTAGTTTGAGAACAACGGTGGTCCAATTTGATTTGTGTTCACTAAGGAACTGATCGCCCGGAAGCGGCATATTAAGATTGGAACTTCATCAAACCCCGCGGTTAGGACCCGCGAGCTACGAGGTTGTGCCATGCAGCGTCGCCATTTCAACCAGACCCGATCCCTTGAAGAACGACTTACCGAAGAAGCAAAGCGCCTGCGAGCTGAGGCCAAATTGCTGCCACCTGGCGCGGTACGCGATGAATTGATCCGAAAGGCGCGGCAAGCCGAAACCGGATCGCACATGAGCGCGTGGCTGCGGTCCCCGGAACTTCGGCCGCCGGAATAAAGTACTAGCCCCTTTCCATCCCGTTTTAAGGTGAAAGGTCCATTTTAGTTTTAGGAGTGGCCCGTTTTGAGTCGGCTACCGTGCAGACGGCGCGATAATTTTATGAGCGGAATTTGAAATCCACATGGGCAGTGGAAACGGGGATGGCATATTATCGGGCCTACACCGTCGGACTCAACGGGCATTTTATAGGATATGAACCGTTGGTTTGCACCGACGATTACGAAGCAATCGAGAGGACCAAGCTCCTTGTCGATGGGTCGGACATTGAGCTTTGGCACGGCGGCCGGTTCGTAAAACGTTTGGCTGCCGCTGAGAGCCTCGGCGGCGATGCTGTCACTCACGAAATCAAAGACGGGCGAATGGTCCCGAAAAAGTAAGGGCCGCTCGCGGTAAACATGAGCGCCCGCAAGGAACAACTTTCCGAACATCTGATTGGTTTACGGGCCATGTTTTCGAAGCCGTGGCCTGCACAGCCCCGCCCTCTATCCCCCCGACAAACCCCAAGGGCGGGCTGTGCTTGAGGGAGGGAAACATGCCCAAACCAACGGAAGAACAAATCCGGCAACGCGCCCAGGAAATCTGGGAAGAAAACCATCGCCCAACAGGTCGGGATGAAGAGTTTTGGTATCAGGCGGAAAAAGAGTTGAACGAACGTCTCGCCCCCGAGCCTACAATATTGCCCGGAATAGTTTTGTAGCTATGGATGTCCGCAACACCGGCGCGAAATTGGTGTTGCCATTGGAGACGTTAGTC
Source organism: uncultured Alphaproteobacteria bacterium (assembly GCA_963774685.1). Classification (GTDB taxonomy): domain Bacteria; phylum Pseudomonadota; class Alphaproteobacteria; order Rhizobiales; family Xanthobacteraceae; genus Bradyrhizobium. Next base: position 1,591,561 of record CAVZFU010000002.1, read on the forward strand.
TGATGGCCCCAGGCGCGGTCCAGGATTCGTTGGCTGGGCGCGGCTACCCTGCCCTATGGATTGGGAACGGCCGCACCACGGATTGGCGCCGATTCAGGAAAGGGCTACGGGGAGATGGGCGCCAGCGTGTGGTAGGCGATGACGGACTCGAACCGCCGACATCTTCCGTGTAAAGGAAGCGCTCTACCAACTGAGCTAATCGCCCTAAACGTCACCACCGAACGAGAGTTTAGGTGGCGGTATCGGTGGCGGAAGAAGCTGTAACTTCAAAAGACCCAATAAACAAACGGTCTTTTTGGCCGAGTATATCTCGGTGTAAACGAGATGCTCTAACCAGCTGAGCTAGCCGCCCTCGCCTCCTGTTTAGCGCCGCAGGGCCGTCAGGCGCAAGCCGGGCATTGTGCCTGCAAAAAAGCGGCGCCCCGTGGGACGCCGCTGTTGTCATATTGGAACGCGTTCAGTGCGCGGTCAGGCCGCCCGGCGCTTCGTCCGTGGTGTCCGGCTTGACCGGCACCTTGGTGTCCTCTTCCCAGACGATCGGGATCGGCCGCCGCACCAGGGCCTTGGCGATCACGTCGTCGAGGCGCGCGACCGGGATGATCTCCATGCCGCCCTTGATCGCATCGGAAATCTCCGTGAGATCCTTGGCGTTGTCCTCGGGGATCAGCACCGTCTTGATGCCGCCGCGGGCCGCCGCCAGCAGCTTCTCCTTCAAGCCGCCGATCGGCAATACGCGTCCTCGCAGCGTGATCTCGCCGGTCATGGCGACATCGTGCCGGACCGGAATGCCGGTCATGGTCGAGACGATCGCGGTTGCCATCGCGACACCGGCCGACGGTCCGTCCTTCGGGGTTGCCCCCTCGGGAACGTGGACGTGGATATCGCGCCGGTCGAACAATGGCGGCTCGATGCCGAAGCCGACCGCGCGCGAGCGGACATAGGATGCCGCCGCCGAAATCAACTCCTTCATCACGTCGCGCAGGTTGCCGGTGACCGTCATCTTGCCCTTGCCCGGCATCATGACGCCTTCGATGGTGAGCAGCTCGCCACCGACATCGGTCCAGGCCAGGCCCGTGACGATACCGACCTGGTCGTCGGTCTCGATCTCGCCATAGCGGTACTTCGGCACGCCGAGAAACTCCTCGAGGGATTTCTCGGTGACCCTCACCGACTTCTTCTTCGAGATCATCAGATCCTTGACCGCCTTGCGGGCGAGCGTCGAAAGCTCGCGCTCAAGGTTACGCACGCCCGCTTCGCGGGTGTAGCGCCGGATCATCAGGAGCAGCGCGTCGTCGTCGATCGACCACTCCTTGGAATCCAGGCCATGCTTGGCGATCGCGTTCGGGATCAGGTGCTTGCGCGCGATCTCGACCTTCTCGTTCTCGGTGTAGCCGGCGATCCGGATGATCTCCATGCGGTCCATCAGCGGTCCCGGAATATTCAGGGTGTTCGCCGTGGTGATGAACATCACGTTGGACAGATCGTAGTCGACCTCGAGATAGTGGTCGTTGAAGGTCGAGTTCTGCTCGGGGTCGAGGACCTCAAGCAGCGCCGATGACGGATCGCCGCGGAAGTCGGCGCCCATCTTGTCGATCTCGTCCAGCAGGAACAGCGGATTCGAGGTCTTGGCTTTCCGCATCGACTGGATGATCTTGCCGGGCATCGAGCCGATATAGGTGCGGCGGTGACCGCGGATCTCGGCTTCATCGCGCACGCCGCCGAGCGACACGCGGACGAATTCGCGACCCGTGGCTCTGGCAATCGACTTGCCGAGCGAGGTCTTGCCGACGCCGGGAGGACCGACCAGGCACAGGATCGGCCCGGTCAGCTTGTTGGCGCGCGACTGCACCGCAAGGTACTCGACGATGCGGTCCTTGACCTTCTCCAGCCCATAGTGATCGTCGTCGAGGATGGTTTGGGCCGCGACCAGATCCTTCTTGACCTTGGATTTCTTGTTCCACGGGATCGACAGCAGCCAGTCGAGATAGTTGCGCACCACGGTTGCTTCCGCGGACATCGGCGACATCTGGCGCAGCTTCTTCAGCTCGTGCTGCGCCTTCTCCCGCGCTTCCTTGGAAAGCTTGGTCTTGGCGATCTTCTCTTCGAGATCGGCGAGTTCGTCCCGGCCCTCGTCGTCGCCGAGTTCCTTCTGGATCGCCTTCATCTGCTCGTTGAGATAATATTCGCGCTGGGTCTTCTCCATCTGGCGCTTGACGCGCGAGCGGATCCGCTTCTCGACCTGCAGCACCGAGATTTCGCTCTCCATCAGCCCGAGCACCTTCTCCAGGCGCGCGGTAACCGACAGCGTCTCCAGGATGGCCTGGCGATCGGCGATCTTGACGGCGAGGTGCTGGGCCACGTTGTCGCCGAGCTTGGCGAAATCGGTGATGGCCTGAACCACGCCGACGACTTCGGCGGAGATCTTCTTGTTCAGCTTCACATAGCTTTCGAAGTCGGACACGACAGAGCGCGCCAGGGCCTCGGCTTCGACCGAAGTGGCGTCGGTATCGGCGAGTGCTGTCGCGGTCGCTTCGTAGTATTCGGCGCGGTCGGAATATTTCTCGACCTTGGCGCGCTCAAGCCCCTCCACCAGCACCTTCACGGTGCCGTCGGGCAGTTTGAGCAGTTGAAGCACGCTGGCGAGCGTGCCGATTTCATAGATCGAATCCGGGCTCGGATCGTCATCCGACGCGTTCTTCTGCGTCGCCAGCATGATCAGAGCGTCAGTCTTCATGACCTCTTCGAGCGCGCGGATGGATTTCTCGCGGCCGACGAACAGCGGCACGATCATGTGCGGAAAAACCACGATGTCGCGCAGCGGCAGCACCGGATAAGAGTGCTGTTCGCCATAAACGATGGTTGGCCGGGGTTTCGGGGTAGTCATGGCCTATTCCTTTTGTTGTGCCCCCTTGCCATGCGGTCCGCGATCTCTGCGCAACCGCCACAAGGTGCCGGGAAAATCCGGTTCGGATGGCCGCCTTTGGCCGCCTTCTCCGGATCGTTGGTGCAGCGAATCTTCAAGCAGATTTCATCGCCGATAGCATTAGGTGGCTATCGGCCATGGAGGAGTCAAGTCGCTCGAAAACGCCCGCCAATTGGGGCTAAATGCGCAGGAAACCGGGAGGAAAAGCAGAAGAAATCCGGGGAAAAAACCTGCGCCAAGTTGGCCGCCGAAAGGCCCGGCGGCCGTCTCTTTCGAGGTATTCCAGGCAAGCGCGATCAGGCGCTGGCGCTGGTCTCGACGACGCGATCGGAACGATCGGCGTAGATGTAGAGCGGGCGGGCGGTTCCCTCGACCACCTCGCGCGAGATCACGACCTCTTCGACGCCTTCCAGGCCTGGAAGATCGAACATGGTCTCGAGCAGGATGCTCTCGAGAATCGAGCGCAGGCCCCGTGCGCCGGTCTTGCGCTCGATTGCCTTGCGGGCGACCGCGCCAAGCGCTTCGTCGGCGAAAGTGAGTTCGATGTTCTCCATCTCGAACAGCCGCTGATACTGCTTGACCAGCGCGTTCTTCGGATCGGTCAGAATCTTCTTCAGCGAAACTTCGTCGAGATCTTCCAGGGTGGCGACCACCGGCAGACGGCCGACGAACTCCGGGATCAGGCCGTACTTCAACAGATCCTCCGGCTCGACGTGGCGGAAGATTTCGCCGGTGCGGCGGTCTTCCGGCGCCAGCACCTGGGCGGCAAAGCCGATCGAGGTCGAGCGTCCGCGCGCGGAGATGATCTTCTCTAAGCCCCGAGAAAGCGCCGCCGCAGATGAACAGAATATTGGTGGTGTCGACCTGCAGGAACTCCTGCTGCGGATGCTTGCGGCCGCCCTGCGGAGGAACCGAGGCCACCGTGCCTTCCATGATCTTGAGCAGCGCCTGCTGCACGCCCTCGCCCGAGACGTCCCGGGTGATCGACGGGTTGTCGGACTTGCGGCTGATCTTGTCGATCTCGTCGATATAGACGATGCCGCGCTGCGCGCGCTCGACATTGTAGTCGGCCGACTGCAACAGCTTCAGGATGATGTTTTCGACGTCCTCGCCGACGTAGCCGGCTTCGGTCAACGTCGTCGCATCCGCCATGGTGAAGGGAACGTCGAGGATCCGCGCCAGCGTCTGCGCCAGCAGCGTCTTGCCCGAACCGGTCGGGCCGATCAAAAGGATGTTCGACTTCGCCAGCTCGACATCGTTGTGCTTGGTCTGGTGATTGAGCCGCTTGTAGTGATTGTGGACGGCGACCGAGAGCACCTTCTTGGCGTGGCTCTGGCCGATCACGTAGTCGTCGAGGACCTTGCAGATTTCCTTCGGGGTCGGAATGCCGTCGCGCGACTTCACCAGCGAGGACTTGTTCTCCTCGCGGATGATATCCATGCACAGTTCAACGCATTCGTCGCAGATGAATACGGTGGGACCCGCGATCAGTTTGCGGACTTCGTGCTGGCTCTTGCCGCAGAACGAGCAATACAGCGTGTTCTTGGAGTCGCTCGTACCGACCTTACTCATTCTCGTCTCCGTCCGCCGTTCGATCTCGTCCGCTCGACCGCCCCAGTCCGGGACCCATCGGCACTGGGTTGTAGATAGAGCAAAATCCGTACCAAAAAAGACCCAAGCTCAGGATACCCCGCGAATCGCGCTTAACTCGAATCTCCCACGATCATAACCGATCCGATGTAGCCAACCATGGTGACACCCGACTATCAAGAATTCGCTAATCGGGCGGGCATCGAATATCGTTACAATACCGTGATTTGCGGCGCGCATGCGAGCGCAAGATGGCGAAATCGCCGAAGCGTTGCGCGATTGCCACGCCATCAAACCAGCACGAAAGCGGAACTTTCCGCCCCGCCAGGGCCATGAAACCGCCGCCGGAGGCCCGAATTGGCCCCCGACCGGCGTCGTTAACGCCAATACGGCCTCGCGGCCGCGGTGTTTCCTGGTTACGGGCTCGTGACTATGGGCTCTTGACTACGGGCTCTTGGCCGTCGGGTCTTCCGAGCGCTTGTCGATCACCTTGTCGACGAGGCCGAATTCACGGGCCTGCTCGGCGGTCAGGAAGCGATCGCGCTCCAGCGAGTCCTCGATCATTTGATAGGATTGCCCGGTGTGCTTCACGTAAATCTCGTTCAGCCGCCGCTTGATGTTCTGGATCTCCTGCGCATGCAGCAGAATGTCGGTGGCCTGTCCCTGGAAGCCGCCGGAGGGCTGGTGAACCATGATGCGGGAATTCGGCAGCGTGAACCGCATATCCTTGGCGCCCGCGCATAGCAGCAGCGAGCCGGCGGAAGCCGCCTGCCCCGTACAAAGCGTCGACACCGGCGGCCTGATAAACTGCATCGTATCGTACATCGCCAGCCCGGACGTCACGACGCCCCCGGGCGAATTGATGTACATCGAAATTTCCTTCTTCGGGTTTTCGGCCTCGAGGAACAACAGCTGTGCGACCACCAGGGTCGACATGCCATCCTCAATCGGACCGGTCACGAAGATGATGCGCTCCTTGAGCAGGCGCGAAAAAATGTCGTAGGCGCGTTCGCCGCGGTTGGTCTGCTCGACCACCATCGGCACGAGGTTCATGTAGGTTTCCACCGGATCGCGCATTAATCACCCAAGGGTTGGCGGAGACGGACATCCAAATCGAAGAAGTGCGGACGAACGTCCCGTGATGCAGGACTTGAAAAGACAGGGCTCACAGATATGAGCCAATTCACCGCTGACAAGACCGGCTCAATCGGTTGCGGGTTGCGCCAGTTGAAACTGATTCGCCAACGACCGCCTAGCGACGGCCTGGCTGGCTCGGGCCCTTTCGCTTCACATCCTTAACGCCGGCTGGCGCGATCAGGCCGCGGTCTTTACCTCATCGTCGTCCCGCAGGAGCTCTTCGCGCGTGACCTTCTTTTCGGTCACATTGGCGAGCTCAAGGATGAAATCGACGACCTTGTCCTCGTAAATCGGCGCCCGAAGCTGCGCCAGCGCGTGGGGATTGTTGCGATAGTAGTCCCAGACTTCCTTCTCGCGGCCCGGCATCTGGCGCGCGCGCTCGACCACCGCACGGCTGACCTCGTCGTCAGTGACGGTGATCTTGTTCTTTTCTCCGATCTCGGACAGCACCAGCCCAAGCCGGACCCTTCGATCGGCGATCTTGCCGTACTCTTCCCTGGCGGCCTCCTCGGTGGTGTTCTCATCGGCAAAGGTCTTGCCGCCGGATTCCATCTCGGCCTTGATCGAATCCCACATCAGCTTGAATTCTTCCGCGACCAGCGACGGCGGCGCTTCGAACCGATGGGCCTCGTCGAGACGATCCAGCAGGAAGCGCTTGACCTTCTGGCGGGTGGCGACGGCGAACTCCGCCGACAGCCGCTGGCGTGCCGCCTCCTTCAGCTTGTCGAGCGATTCAAGACCGAGCGTCTTGGCGAAATCGTCATCGATGACGGTTTCCTGCGGCGCCTCGACCAATGTCGCGGTGGTCTCGAACTCGGCCGGCTGACCGGCCAGGGTCTCACTGGCGTAGTTCTTCGGGAAAGACACCGTCAGGTTACGGGTCTCGCCTGCCGCGATCCCGATCAGTTGCTCTTCGAAGCCGGGGATGAAGCTGTTCGAGCCGATCGCCACCTGGATGTTTTCGCCGGTGCCGCCGTCAAACGGTGTGCCGTTGATGGTGCCCTTGAAGGAGATGGTCACGCGGTCGCCGGTTTCGGCCTTCGCGCCCTCGGCCTTGGCCGCATAGGAACGATTTTGGTCGGCGATGCGCTTGATGGCGTCATCGGCGTCGGCGTCGGTCACCTCGGCCACCGGCTTTTCGACGGTGAAGCTCTTGAAATCGGCGAGCTGGATCGGGGGCACGACCTCGATCGAAACGGTATAATTGAGGTCGGACTTGCCGGTGAGGATGTCTTCGACCGCTTTTTCCTCCGTCGGCATCGTGACCTTGGGTTCGGTCGCCAGGCGGAAGCCGCGTTCGGTGAAGATTTGGGTGTTGGTATCGCGGATCGTCTGTTCGACGGTCTCCGCCATCACCGAGCGGCCATACACCTTCTTCAGGTGGCTGACGGGGACCTTGCCGGGACGGAAGCCGTTGAGGCGGACCTTGTCCTTGAGGTCGACGAGCTTGGCGTCTGCCTTGGCATCGAGATCCGATGCGGGAACGCTGATCTGGAATTCGTGCTTCAGTCCGTCGGCGACGGTTTCTGTTACCTGCATGGCTTCAATCTTCTTCTCGCTTGGTCCGGCGTGAGCGCCGGCACAGTGTCAATCGGTTGTCGCGCGGCACGGAGCCTTGCGTCGTTGGTCGGCGGACATCCTCTCGGACCCTGTCCTTCCGGAATTCGTCGGGCGCAAACGCTGGCGGCGCTTGGTGCGGGCGGAGGGACTCGAACCCCCACGACTTTCGTCACTGGAACCTAAATCCAGCGCGTCTACCAGTTCCGCCACGCCCGCTGATAGCATCATGTCCGCCCGCAATGACCGAGCATGATTGCCGAAAAGTATGAAGCGGTTTCCGGGCGGTCAATCATGCTCCAAGTTAATGGAATTCATCACATTTATGATCTGGATGCCCGCATTCAAATCGTCAACGCGATCGTTGCGGCGGGCTTATAACATGGGCTCAACCGTTCGCAGCAAAAAAATGGCCGCTTTAGAGCCTGTCCTGTGAGAGCATGAAAGAAGGCGACAACTACCCAAAATGGCGAGCATGCGCCTCCAGCGTCGGCCCTAGGCCCTCAGCTTCGTCAATAGGTCGGCTTCGCGCTCGGGAGTGAGCCCGGCGCGGAGCTTGCCCTGGCGCTCGGAGGGCAGCGTGCGGAACCAGGCCAGGGTGTCGGCGGCGGTGAGCGGCAGCGGGCGGTAGGTGAGGCCCTCGGCGACAGCGCGGCTGAGGTCGCGGCGATGGAAGCCGAAGGTTCTGCCCTGGCCGGGAATCCACACCGGCATGTCACTCCAGGCGGAGACGTTGTTCGCCTTCAGGATGTCGGCAGGTACCCAGACGAGTTTGGGATCGACCTCGGTGCCCTGCGCGATCCCGGCCAGCATCTGGCGCATCGTGATCGGGCTGGCAGGACCGGTGGCGTTGAACACGCCGGTGGTCCGCTGCTCGGCCACGCGGATGGTCCATTCGGCAAGGTCACGGACATCGATAAACTGCACCGGGTCGCTCCCGTCACCGGGTGCCAGAATGTCGCCGCCGCGTGCCAGCCGCACCGGCCAGTAACTAAAGCGGTCCGTCTCGTCGCCTGGCCCGGCGATCAAGCTCGGGCGAATGATCGTGGTGAGCGCCTCGCCGTACTGTGTCAGCGCCTCCTTTTCGCTTAGCGCTTTCAGCGGACCATAGAGCCGCTGGTTGGCGCCCAGCGACTTGACCGTCTCGGCCATCGGGTCGTCGCCACTGTAGGTCACGAGGGGAGCGGTCTCGTCGGCCGGCTTGTCGTTGGCGGCATATACCGAGATGGTCGAAATGAAGACGTACTGGCCGATGTGGCCCTTCAGCACACGCGCGGCGTCGCGGACCCAGACCGGCAGCGACGTCGGATTGTCGATGCAGACATCCCAGTCGCGGCCTTCCAGCGTCTTGAGATCGCCGTTGCGGTCGCCGAGCAATTCCTCGACGGGGCCGGGCCAAGTCTCCTTCTGACGGCCGCGATTGAAGACCGTGACGTGGTGCCCGCGGGCCAGCGCGTAGCGGACCTGGTGCGGGCCGATGAAACCCGTGCCTCCCAGGACCAACAGGCGCATCGGCTTTGCCGGCTTGGTGTCCGCAAGGGCCGGCAGGGCCATGGCCGAGGCCGCAAGGGTGGAGAGGCGGAGGAGATCCCGGCGGCTGAAAGACACGGCGCGCATCCTTTCCCGACGGTCAAGGGCCCAAGGCTGGACGGGGATCGGACGAAATTACACGGGCTGCCGTTTTCTCGCAAATGCACCCCTGATGCGCGCCGATGAGGTGATGGCGGCCGCGCTCTGGACAGATCATCCGGAAAATGGTCCGCATCGGACCATGGCGGACAGGATTTTCCCGTTGAACCGGCGCGAACTGTTGACCGGCATCGGCGCTGCGGTGCTCACGCCGGCGATATCAGCGACGGCATCCGCTCAGGGCCGCCCCTCGCTGGTGCTGCAGGCCAAAACCGGCGTCATCGCCCTGGATCCGGGAGCGCCGAATACGCCGATCTGGTCGCTCTCGGGCGCGGCACCCGATCGCGGCTTTCGCTTCAAGCGCGGTGACGCGCTCGAAATTACGCTCGCCAACGAATTGCCAGTCCCCGTGGCACTCAACTGGCGCGGTATCGACGGCTTCGCCTCGACTGAGCCGCTGCTGGCGCGGCCAGCGCTGGCCCCCGGAACCAGGCAAACCTTTGTGCTTTCGTTACCTCATGCCGGCACCTCGCTGTGCGACATGCGGCTGCTTGGCGATGGCCAGGCGCGTCCGTCATCGGCCCGCGCGCTGGTGGTCGGGGAGAGTGAGGCCGTTTCCGCCGACCGCGACGAGGTGTTGCTGATCGAGGACTGGCGGCTGCGGGCGGACGGCACCGCGATTGCGCCCGGGGTCGATCCCGGGGACACCAAGGCGCTCTACACCATCAACGCGATGACCAGGCTGGATATCCCGGCGCGCGTCAATGAACGCCTGAGGCTCCGCTTCATCAACGGCTGCCAACGCAATGTCATTGCGGTCAAATTGGAGGGGCAGGACATCCGCGTCATGGCCCTCGACGGCCAGCCGGCCGAACCCTTCCTCGCCCGCAATGGCGCGCTGGTGCTGGCGCCGGGAGGCCGGGCCGACGTGTTTGTCGATGCCGGCGGGCTACCGGGGTCGGTATTTCCCGTTCTCCTGCATGACGGCAAGGAGGCTCGCCCGATCGCTCGGCTGGTCATCTCCAGCGAGCCGCCGATCCGGGACCGCGCCGCTTCCCGCCGCGCCCGCGCTGCCGTCCAACGGCCTGCCTGCCCGGCTCGACCTCAAGGGCGCGTTGCGGGTCGATGTGTCGCTCGGCGGCGCACGGGATGCCTGGGTGACGCCTGCGAGTTTTACTGCGTCCGCCGCACCCGCGTTCCGGGCCAAAGCCGGCCGCACTGTCGTGCTGGCCCTGACCAACCGCGCCGGCACCGCCGAGGTCTTCCACCTCCATGGACACCATTTCAGGCTGCTGGACCGGCTCGACGACGGCTGGAAGCCATTCTGGCTGGATACACTCGCGGTTGAGCCGGGCCAGACCCAGCGCATCGCCTTTGCCGCCGAGCGTGCCGGGCAATGGCTGATGGAGACGGCCGCGACCGACTGGGCGGCGCCGCGCCTGCTGCGATGGTACAGTATCGAATGAGGGGGAAACAAAAATGAGTTCAACCGTTCCAGCCATTCGCAGCGTCAGGGCACGCCCCGTGATCGCGCCAATCTCGCGTCCGGTGAAGAACGCCTTCGGGGTGATCGAGGCAGCCCCGCTGGTGCTGATCGATGTCGCGACCGATCAGGGAATTACCGGGCGATCCTATATCTTCGCCTACGCCAGGATAACGCTGGCGCCGCTGGTGCACCTGATCGAGGAATTGGGGCGCGATCTCACCGGCAAGGCGATCGCGCCATTCGACCTGATGTCCCTGATGGATGCCAAATTCAGGTTGCTCGGCTGGCAAGGGCTGGTCGGTATGGCCGTGTCAGGTCTCGACATGGCGTTCTGGGATGTACTGGGCCAGATGGCGAGTAAGCCGCTGGCCGAATTGCTGGGCGGATCGCCGCGGCCGATCCGGGCCTATGACAGCTACGGCGCGGTCGATCCCGTCGCCGACGAAAAGGATTTGCGCCGCTCGCTCGATCAGGGTTTTCGCGGCATCAAGATCAAGGGCGGCGATGGCGATTTCGCCAATGACGAGCGGATGGTCAAGGCCGTGCGCGAACTGATCGGCCCGGACATCGCGCTGATGCTCGATTTCAACCAGTCGCTCGATCCGGCCGAGGCGAGCCGCCGCATTGCCTGTCTCGCGCCCTACGACCTGCACTGGATCGAGGAGCCGGTGGCGGCCGAAAACCTCCAGGGCCACGCGCATGTACGAGCGACTTCGCCGATATCGATACAAGCCGGCGAGAACTGGTGGTTTCCGCGCGGCTTTGCCGAGGCGATCGCGGCCGGCGCGAGCGATTTCATCATGCCCGATCTGATGAAGGTCGGCGGCGTCACCGGCTGGCTGCGCGTCGCGGGGCAAGCGGAAGCAGCCTCCATCCCGATGTCCAGCCACCTGTTCGCCGAAGCCAGTTCTCACATGCTGGCGGTGACGCCGACCGCGCACTGGCTGGAAGTTCTCGATCTCGCCCGCGCCATTCTGACGGAGCCGATCGAGATCGTCGACGGCACCGTCACCGCGCGCGGGCATGGCCTGGGGCTATCGTGGAATGAGGCCGCGGTCGCGAAATACCTGGTGGGAGAACGAACATGAGAAATGCTTGCACCAAAACAAGCTGGCCGGCTGGCATGGCCGGTACAACGCGATACACGCTGTCCGGAATCGCACGATGCTTTTTTGGACTGGCCATCCTCGCAACGAACGGTCAGGCGGCAATGGCCCAGACGACCACCACGCTGATCTGCCGCATGGACGCTTCAATGCCGTTCATCGAGAAGGAACCCTCAATCATCGAACTGAACGAGGCCCAAAGCATCGTCACCGAACGCATCTCGGCGAAGACACTGACCATAAACGGCGCACTCTACGAAGGATTTTCAGGCGGTCCGCTGCCGGCCACTTTTGCCGCCGACACTATTTTCTTTTCCGATGCTAAGGGTTTTAGTTATACGCTCAATCGTTTGACGGGAATATTGAGCAACAACGCAAATTGGAAATGGACCTGCCAAGCTGGCAAGAAGCAGTTCTGAACTTCACTGGAGAACGTTATGACCAAAAATCTCGCGCTTTCCGGAATCGCGCACAGAATGTTTTTTGGACTGGCCATCCTGGTAATGGCCAGTCAGGCGGCGATGGCCGATCCGGCCACCCTGATCTGCAATTTGGATACGGCAAATGCTTGGAAGGAAGATGAGCCATCAACTATCGGGTTGAACGAGGCACAAAACTCCGTGATCGCCCACTGGGGTGCAAGGACACTATCCGTAAACGGCAGCCGTGCGCCGGCACAAACGAGTGGTCCGCTGCCGGCCACTTTTGCCACCGATAGTATTTCTTTTATCGATTCTTCCCTCGGTCATCATTATACGCTCAATCGTTTGACAGGAATCCTGCTTGAACGAGAGCTGAATTGGAAATGGGCCTGCCAGGCGGGCAAAAAGCGGTTCTGAACTTCACTGGGAAGTTATTATGACGTTGTGAGAAATTGTGAGGTCATTTCTGAACGCGGACGACAAGACAATCGCACAAGCCTTGAAAGATGGAACTTTAATCGAGGTGCAACATGGCGACGAAAACAAAAAAGACAAAGGCAAAGACTAGCCGGCTAACCAAGGAATTGCTGGAAACCGCGCATGACATGCATGCGAGTGCCCTTCTGATCAAGGCCGCGTATGATAAAATCACTATGCGTCATGTCGGCTTGGCGTCCGAATAGCCCGGCCCTCGTGTTGCTCGACGTGATCCGGCGCAAGGGTCTCGAAGTTATTCTTTAGCGGCCTCTCAATACTCGATGCCGAACTCGTCATAGAGGCGCCGGAACACGGCCGGCAAAACCTCCGGAAGGTCTTCGGCGATCAGGCCGGGGCCGGCCTCGCGCGCGGCCTCGCCGTGCATCCAGACCCCGATCGAGGCGGCCTCGTAAGCGGCTACGCCCTGCGCCAGCAGGCCCGCGATCATCCCGGCCAGCACGTCGCCGGCACCGGCGGTGGCAAGCCACGGCGGCGCGTTGGCGGCGATGGTGGCGCGCCCGTCCGGCGAGGCCACCACGGTGTCGGGACCCTTGAGCAGGACCACGGCGCCGGAGCGCTCGGCTGCTGCCCGAACCCGTTCAAGTTTCGAGCGATGTGGATGCTTGTTGCTGATGTCGCTGAACAGGCGGGGAAATTCACCCTCGTGCGGGGTGAGGACAACCTGTGAATCGGCCGCCGATCTGATGGCCTCGAACAGGCGCTCGGGTGCGTCCGAAAAACTCGTCAGCGCGTCCGCATCCAGCACCAGGCTGCGTTTGGCGGCGAGCGCGGTCTGAACGAAATCGCGGGTGCGTCCGCCAACGCCGGCGCCCGGTCCGATCACGCAAGCGTTGAGGCGCTTGTCACCGAGCAACTCGCCAAATTCGACCACCGTATCGATCGGGCGAACCATGACCGCGGTAAGGGCCGCGGCATTGACGGCGAGCGCATCCCTCGGCGAGGCCAGCGTGACGAGCCCGGCGCCTGCCCGCAGCGCGCCGCGCGCCGACAGCCGCGCCGCGCCGGTTGCCGCGATATCGCCGGAGACCACGATGGCGTGGCCGCGGGCGTATTTATGGCCATCGACCTGCGGCACCGGAAAGGATTGCTGCCAGGTTTGCGGAATGTTTTCGAAGGTCTGCGGGTGCACTTCCTCGAACACGCGCGGGTCGATCCCGATGTCGACGACGCGCACGCGACCGCAATGAATCCGGCCCGGCAACAACAGATGCGCCGGTTTGCGCCGGAAGAAGGTGACGGTTTCGGTGGCGCGGATCGCAACCCCCATGACGGCGCCGGTGTTGCCGTTGATGCCGCTCGGCAGGTCGACGCTGAGAACGGGGGCGCCGTTGCGGTTGATCGCCTCGATCATGTCGTGCGGCTCGCCGTTCACCGGCCGGTTGAGACCCGCGCCGAACAGCGCATCGACGATCAGCGCCGGCTTGCCGATCGCGTGCGGATTGAACGGCAGCACCGGATATTTCCATCCCCGCGCCGCGGAGGCCGCGTCGCCCTGCAGGCTGTCGCGTTCGCACAACAGGATCACCGAGACCTCGCGGCCTCGCGCCACCAGTTCCGCCGCCGCCACAAAACCGTCGCCGCCATTGTTGCCGCCTCCGGCGACCACCAGGATCGGCCCCTCCTCCGCGAGGTCCATCGCGGCTTCCGCCACCGCTTGCCCCGCGCTCAGCATCAGCGCGAAGCCGGGAGTGCCGGCGGCGATGGTGAACCGGTCCGCGCGTTCCATTTCAGCCGTGGTCAGAACTTCCATGGCGATTTCCTGATACAAGCGCCCTTTCCTGAGGCAATTCCGGTCTCGGGCGCAGTCCATTCTCCAAGAGTTGCATAGCTATTGATCTATTTGCCTATTCCATAGGCTTGGATATCATGAACACCTCGGTCTCATCAGGAGGATTGGCTGATAAAAGTCTGATAATGTTTCAAAATCAGGCGCATCAGCAACTTGGCATAGACCCTGCTTTTGAGGAAGCCGGCTCTGGATCGTCGTGCGCACCGGCTAATGAAGAATGAATCTGCCCGGCGGCCCGTCACGATCGAACAAACCCCGCGACAGCTAACGTGGAAACAAAGCTGCAGTCTGCAATACCGAAATGCCTGGGAGGCGCTCAGTGAAAAAAATCGAAGCCATCATCAAGCCATTCAAGCTCGACGAGGTGAAAGAAGCGCTTCAGGAGGTTGGACTACAGGGCATTACCGTCACCGAAGCCAAGGGTTTCGGGCGCCAGAAAGGCCATGCCGAACTCTACCGCGGTGCCGAGTACATCGTGGACTTCCTGCCCAAGGTCAAAATCGAGATCGTGATCGGCGAGGACCTGGTCGAGAAAGCCATCGATGCGATCAGGCGCGCGGCCCAGACCGGCCGCATCGGCGACGGCAAGATTTTCGTGTCCAATATCGAGGAAGCCATCCGTATCCGGACCGGGGAATCCGGGCTGGATGCCATCTGAATGAGCTTGCCAACACTCTGATATTGTATTGAACATCCCCCGATTGTAAGGAGCATGGCCCGCGGTCGCGCCGCGGCCAGTTCACGGTGACCTGTAGCCAAAAGGGGTATTCATGAAGACCGCCAAAGACGTCCTGAAATCGATCAAGGACAACGACGTGAAATACGTCGATCTGCGTTTCACCGATCCGCGCGGCAAGTGGCAGCATGTGACTTTCGACGCCGGCATGATCGAGGACGACACCTTCACCGAGGGCCTGATGTTCGACGGCTCGTCGATCGCCGGCTGGAAGGCGATCAACGAATCCGACATGTGCCTGATGCCCGATCCGGTCACCGCGACGATCGACCCGTTCTTCGCCGAAACCACCCTGATCCTCACCTGCGACGTGCTGGAGCCGACCACCGGCGAGCCCTATAACCGCGACCCCCGCGGCATGGCCAAGAAGGCCGAGGCCATGGTCAAGTCGATGGGCGTCGGCGACACGGTTTTCTTCGGCCCCGAAGCGGAATTCTTCGTATTCGACGACGTCCGCTACCAGACCACGCCCTACAACACCGGCTTCAAGCTCGATTCATCCGAACTGCCGATCAATTCGGATACCGAATATGAAGGCGGCAATCTCGGCCACCGCATCCGCACCAAGGCGGGCTACTTCCCGGTCCCGCCGCAGGATTCGGTGCAGGACATGCGCTCGGAAATGCTGGGTGCGATGGCCAAGATGGGCGTCAAGGTCGAGAAGCATCACCACGAAGTCGCCTCCGCCCAGCACGAACTCGGCATGAAGTTCGACACGCTGACCCTGATGGCCGACCAGATGCAGATCTACAAATACTGCATCCATCAGGTCGCGCACATGTACGGCAAGACCGCCACCTTCATGCCGAAGCCGGTCTATGGCGACAACGGCTCGGGCATGCACTGCCACCAGTCGATCTGGAAGGAAGGCAAGCCGGTGTTCGCCGGCAACAAATACGCCGACCTCTCGGAGACCTGCCTGTCCTACATCGCCGGCATCATCAAGCATGCCAAGGCGATCAATGCCTTCACCAACCCGTCGACCAATTCCTACAAGCGACTGGTTCCGGGCTATGAAGCCCCGGTGCTGCTCGCCTACTCCGCACGCAACCGCTCGGCTTCCTGCCGCATCCCCTACACGACCAATCCGAAGGCCAAGCGCGTCGAGGTGCGTTTCCCCGATCCGATGGCCAATCCGTATCTCGGCTTCGCCGCGATGCTGATGGCGGGTCTCGACGGCATCAAGAACAAGCTCGATCCCGGCTCGGCGATGGACAAGGATCTCTACGATCTGCCGAAGGAAGAGCTCAAGTCGATCCCGACGGTGTGCGGTAGCTTGCGCGAGGCCCTGGAAAATCTCGACAAGGATCGCGCCTTCCTCAAGAACGGCGGCGTGTTCGATGACGACTTCATCGACAGCTATATCGAGTTGAAGATGACCGAAGTCGCCCGCTACGAGATGACCCCGCATCCGGTCGAATTCGAAATGTACTATTCGCTGTAATCCGGCGGTCAAAGCAGACGAAAAACAAAAAGGCGCTCCTGTCAGGAGCGCCTTTTTACTTTGATCACCTCAGGTCACACTCCGAGAGCGTGGCAACCGTTCAGCGCTGAGCGCCTTTTTGCCGTGAGGGTCGACTGCGAAGCGGCGGGGAGGATCGGTGGGGGGTGCTTCAGCGAATGCAATTCTCAGCGAGTTTGCTGATAGACCCCCCACCCCCGACCCCTCCCCGCCACGCGCTCACGCGCGCGGGTGGGAGGGGGAAGATGATCGCGAATGGCTCCGCCGGATCACACCCCGAAAATCTTCGTATAGCGCGCCTTGATCGCTTCGCTCTGCACCTGCACCTCGGCAGGGTTGGCCTTGAGCAGTTTCAACGAGGCTAGCGGCGTGTGCCCCGCCTTCTCCTTCACCAGCGCGTGGAACGAACGATGCGCGTAGCTGTCGGCCAGCATTTGCTGGGTTTCGGCGCTGAAGAAGAAGCTCTGGAACAGCCGCGCGGCGTTCGGATTGGGCGCGCTCTGGAAAATGCCGGAGGGAACGATGATCAACGGCGCGCCTTCGGTGGCGTAGACCGCCTCGACCGGCTTGCCCTGGTCCTTGGCCAGGAACAGGTTGTAGTCGTTGCCGTCGGCCATGACGGCGCGCTCGCCGAGCAGGATCTTTTTCGGAGGATCGGCTGCCGACTGCACCTGCATCACCTTTTGCTGGGCGAGCTTTTCAAGATACGGCCAGCCGAGGTCGCGAACGAGCACGAAGGTCGCGGTCAGGATCGCGCCGCTGTAACCGGGATGCGCCTTGACGATCTTGCCCTGCCACTTCGGATCGAGCAAATCTGCATAGCTCTTCGGCGCGTCCTCGGGTTTGACCAGGTTGGTATTGTAGCCGATGGCCTCGATCCATGCGCAGGAGGTCGCATGCATTCCGTCGGGATCGGCCTGATCGGCCGGAAAATGCTGCGCGACGTCGTCGGGAACGTAGGCCGCGAGCCAGCCGTTCTTTTTCCAGTCGAGATAATGCGCAGGGTCGGTCGAGTTGGCGACGTCGACCGCATGAATGCCGCTGCCCTGCTCCTGCGCGATGCGCTGGAATATCCGCTCCGCGCCGGAGCGCTCGACGCGCACGGCGATGCCGGGATATTTGGCCTCGAACGTCTTGCCAAGGCGCTCGGCGACGTTGAGTTCCAGCGCCGAATAATACGAGAGCTGGCCCTCCTTGCGCGCGGCTTCGATCAAGGCCGGCGTGACGGTGGTCGGCGGCGGCGCGGCCGCGCGCAGCGGTTCTGCGAACAGCACGCCCGCGGCTGATGCCGCCGACGCCGCGAGCACGTCGCGCCTCGACCATTTCCGGTTTCGCATGGCCCCTTCCCCCTTTGAATCGCGCGACCATTCTGCGGCCGCGATCTCTCTTATCGCCAAGTATAACGGACATTGGCCGCATCCCCAATGATGCAGTGCACGATTGCGAGGATCAATGCGGCGGTTACAATGCGACAAAGGCCGCGCGGTCGAATGACGCTGCCTTCATACCCCGGGAGAGAGCGCAGATGGCAAAATGGATCCGCTTTGAGCAGAATGGGAAAACCGGCTTCGGTACGCTGGAAGGCGACACCATCACGGTTCACGCCGGCGACATGTTCGCAGGCTCCAAGCCGAGCGGCCAGACCCTGAAGCTTTCGGACGTCCAGCTTTCGACGCCGTGCGAGCCGTCCAAGATGGTCTGCCTGTGGAACAATTTCCACCAGCTCGCCGCCAAGAACGAATTCAAGCAGCCGAAAGAGCCGCTCTGGTTCCTGAAAGCGCCGAATTCCTACTGGCCCGCCAACAAGCCGATCGAGCGCCCCGCCACCTATACCGGAAAGATCATCTACGAGGGCGAACTCGGGGTCGTCATCGGCAAGAAATGCTTCAACATCACCGAGGCCGAGGCCGGCGATTACATCTTCGGCTACACCTGCGTGAACGACGTCACCGCGGTCGACCTCCTGCGCAAGGACAAATCGTTCGAACAATGGGCGCGCTCCAAGAGCTTCGATACCTTCGGCGTGTTCGGCCCGGTGATCGCGAGCGGCGTCGATCCGATGAAGCTGTCGGTCAAGACCGTGCTCAACGGCAAGGAGCGGCAGAACTACCCAGTCGCCGACATGTTCTTCCCGCCGCACAGACTGGTCGCTGCTATCTCCAAGGACGTGACGCTGATGCCGGGCGACATTATCGCCTGCGGCACCTCGCTCGGCGCCGGCACCATGGGCGACGCCCATAACGTCGTCGAGATCGTGATCGACGGCGTCGGCACCCTGAGCAACAAGTTCGACCAGGTGCTGCCGAGCCCGTATCTGTTGGGCGCGCCGCCCAAGCAGAAGAAGATCTGCATCGTCGGCGCCGGTGCCATCGGCGGCCTTTTGGCCGCCAAGTTCGCGCTCGCCGGCGAGGACGTCACGGTAATTGACCAGGGCGCGCATCTCGCCGCGATCCAGAAGAACGGGCTGAAGCTGGAATGGCATGACGGCAAGGTCCAGACCGCGAAGATGAAAGCGGTCAACAAGCCGTCCGAAGCCGGCAAGCAGGATATCGTGGTGCTGGCGGTGAAGGCGCATTTCCTCGATCAGGTCGTGCGCGACATCAACTCGATGCTCGGTCCCGATACCGTGGTGCTGACCGTGCAGAACGGCCTGCCGTGGTGGTACTTCCAGAAGCTCGGCGGGCAATACGACAACCACAAACTGGAAAGCCTCGATCCCTCCGGCGTGCTCACCAAGAACATCGATCCGAACCGCATCATCGGCTGCGTGGTCTATCCGGCCGCAGCCGCCACCGCGCCGGGCGTGATCCACCATGTCGAGGGCGACCGTTTCCCGATCGGCGAACTCGACGGCAAGGAGACCCCGCGGGTCAGGGAATTGCACGACGTCTTCATCAAGGCCGGGCTGAAATCGATGGTGCTGCCGGATATCCGCTCGGAGATCTGGCTGAAGGCCTGGGGCAACCTGTCGTTCAACCCGATCTCGGCGCTGACCCATGCCACGCTGGTCGACATCTGCCAGTTCGCCGAGACGCGGGAACTCGCGGCGACCATGATGAAGGAAGCCCAGGACATCGCCCAGAAACTCGGCGTCACCTTCCGCGTCACCATCGAAAAGCGCATTGCGGGCGCCGAAGCCGTCGGCGCGCACAAGACCTCGATGCTGCAGGACGTCGAAGCCGGCCGCTCGCTGGAAACCGAGGCGCTGATCGGTTCGATCCTGGAAATGGCCAAGCTGACCAACACGGCCGCGCCCGCGATCGAATCCGTCTACGCGCTGGTGAAGCTGCTCAACCGGGTCATGCTGCTGGAAGGCGGCGGCGTGAAGGTGGAGAAGGTGAGCAAGGCGGCTTAGGCGAGTCGCAGGGTGGGCAAAGCGTAGCGTGCCCACCATTCATTTGCTCGCACTAAAAAGAGGTGGGCACGGCGCACAAGAGCGCCTTTGCCCACCCTACGACGCCCGTCTCTCACCCCGGCGTCACCAGTGAAGCCATCGGCACATCAAGCACGTAGACGAAGCCGGTCGCATCATAAGCGAGATTGACCTGCCCCTTTAGTTGCTGTCCCAGCGTCCCGATCAGGCGGGTGCCGAAGCTTTGCCGGGAGGGCGCATGCACCGGCGGGCCGTTCTTCTCGGACCACGTCAGATGCAAGCGCTGCGTCGCTTCATCGATCTTCCATACGATGTCGATGCGGCCGGCCGGAACCGACAGCGCGCCGAATTTGGTGGTGTTGGTGCAGAGTTCATTGAGCGTCATGGCAAGCGCGATCACGGCGCCCGAGGTGATCCTGATGTCCGGGCCCGCTATCGAGATTCTGCCCGAACCGATCGTGACATAAGGCTCCGTCGCGCCATGAATGGTTTGCTCAAGACTGGCGTTGGCCCATCTGGCTTGCAGCAGCAGGTCATGCGCCCGCCCCAGTGCGACAAGCCGGCCTTCGATCGCCTGTTGACCGTGTTCAATACTGGTCGCGGTCCGCAGGCTTTGCGATGCAATGGCGCTGACCGTCGCCAGCGTGTTCTTGATGCGATGATGCAGCTCTTCAAGAATGAGCTTCTGCAATTTGTCCGCCGCTTCGCGCTCCTTGGCGTCGATGCCGGCTTGCGCGAGCAGCACCTCGGCATCGATACCGGCCTGCTCGAGCAGCAGGCGAAGGCTGTCATTCTCCGCGGTCAGGAATTCCTGCGTTGAAGCGGGCGGTCCCAATCGGATCGGCATGCCGTTCGCTTTCGGATGCGATACTTTCGCAATTACCGCGGCGACTTCGTCGGGCACGACTTTCAGCGAGCCGTTGCCGATCATGTCCTGCATTTCCGCGATCATCTGCTTTACGTCGAGCGGCTTTCCAAAGAAGCGGCTGTCGGCGGGTTTGTCGTCGTCGGTCAGTTTCAGTTGACCGGACACCAGGATGATCTTGATCAGCGGCCAACGCTGGTGGACGGCGTAGGCGAGCTTGAGACCGTCCATGCTCCCCGGCATCTGGATGTCGGTGAACAGCAGTTCGATATCCGTGCGGGATTCGAGGATCGCCAGCGCGTCGTCGGCATTGACGGCCTCAACGGGGGTGAAGCCGGCGTCCTCGACCATATCCACCGCGCGCATGCGCAGCATCATCTCGTCTTCGACCACCAGAACGGCGCGAGGAACGGCAGACGGAATTGGAGCCATGGTGCCCGGCACTTTCATTTGGAGCCAAATGGATTAGCTCGCGCCAGTTGCTCGCGTATTGGCTTCGAACATTTTGGAAAGAAAGTTAGGCTGGTCCATCCTCAGATGAGGATCGGGCGTATGGGAGCCTTTTTCGCCACGGACTGTGGTTCGCCGACTATCCCGCACAAGGTTCACAACAACCCTGGCGACAAAGAGTTCCGCCAGCACAACTTATATTTGATTCCGGCCAGGGAAGCTATGTTTATCGCTTGCCCGCCAACAACGCCTCGCCGAACGCCTCGAACAGCGCGCGGTTGATCGGATTGCGCTGCGGGTCGTACTCGGCATGCCACTGCACGCCGAGCGCGAAACTCGGAGCATCGGCGATCCGGATCGCCTCGATGGTGCCGTCTTCCGCCGTGCCCTCGATCACGACCCGCTTGCCGGGTTCGAGGATGCCCTGCCCGTGCAGCGAGTTGACGCGGATGGTCTCGCAGCCCAGCAGCTTGGCAAAGGCACCGCCCGGCACCAGCGTGACCTCGTGCCGGTCGGCGAAGATCACCTTGGGATCGGGGTGGATTTCGCCGTTCTCCAGCCGCGGCATCCGGTGGTTCATGCGGCCGGGCAGATCGCGGATTTCCGGGTGCAGCGAGCCGCCGAAAGCGACGTTCATCTCCTGCAGGCCGCGGCAGATACCGAACAGCGGGATGCCGCGGGCGACGCAGGCTTCCGACAGTGCCAGCGCCACGTCATCGCGAGGCACGTCATAGGGCTCGTGCCGGGGATCGGGCTCGGTGCGAAACCGGGTCGGATGCACATTGGCGCGCGCGCCCGTCAGCACGATGCCGTCGACCGCATCCAGCAATGCGCCGATATCGGTAATGTCGGGCGAGCCGGCAAACATCAGCGGCAACGCGCCTGCGACCTCGGCCACCGCGCGAAGGTTTCGCTCGCCGACCATCTGGGTCGCAAATCGATTTTCGATGCGATGGGCATTCCCGATCACACCGACCACCGGCCTCCTCATCACATGGCTTTCCGATTCTCTCGTCGTCAATCCTGGCCGATCATGCCTGCCAGCCGACCGGGGATCAATATGTTGCTCCGCACAGCGGCGATGCTAATTCCGGGTGAAGGCTTCCCGGGGATCGATGCCTTCGCCGGTCTTCAGGCCCGCGGCTTGAAGCGCTTTCCCTGCGGAATCGCCCGGCCCCTTCAACCACGGCAGTTTGGCCTCGATCCCGCGAGTCACGGGCTCGCCGAGCGGCCCGCCGAAATCGAGCGGCCACAGGCCGTTCGGCACCACCTCGGCCGAAATGCCCTGGAGATGGAATCCCTTGCCGAATGCGGTTTCCAGATCGTCCGGCGGCACCACGCGCGCGGTGCCGGGATCGGCGGGATCGGCAAAAGTCACCAGAACCGGCATCACCGCACCTTTCACCGGGACCGAACCGGTCATCTTGCTCATCTCGTTGAACGACACCTTCTGCCCCGCGGCGTTATAGGCGCGCAAGGCCACATAGTTCATGCCGTCGAGTTCGAGCGACCGATCGACATGCGCCATCAGCGCCACCAGATTTTTGCCGCCGCCGAGATCGACCCACACGGCATCGCCCTTGGTGCGGGTCTGCCCGCGACGGCTGTAACCCCGGTCGGGATGAACCGCCATCACGCCGGAGGCGGACTTGATCCCCTCGGGCGTCTCCACCGCGACCGTCAGGCGGTATTTGTGACCGGGCCGGTTGATGCGGATCTGGTCGCCGATCACCAGCACCGCCAATAATGCGAGCGGCCCGACCCATTTGGAGTTCATGCTCTAAAAGCCTTTCGCCGCGCCGCGGCTCCCGATCCCGTTGATCGCTTCGCACAGCGAAGGCGTCAGCGTCAAACCGGCGCGCCCTCCAGCGCTTGATCCCGGCCCTGTTTGGCGAAACAGTGCGCCTGGAACCGAAAAGGAATCAACGTGGCTGGTTCGCCTGACGATCGCGTTCAATCCCGCAACGACCTGGCATGGGCCATATCGGTCGGCGGCATCGGTATCGTCGGATTTGCCGCTTTGTTGACGTTCGCCTGGTATTTCGCCGCGACGCTGTTTCTGATTTTCGCCGGTATACTGCTCGGGGTCGCGCTCAACGCCTTCACCAACCTGCTCGGCCGCGTCGTCAGGCTGCCGCATGCGCTGCGGCTGGCCATCGTCTGCCTGACGCTTGCCGGCCTGTTGTCGGGCGTCATCTTTCTCGGCGGCTCGACCATCGCGCAACAGGCAACCGCGTTGAGCGACACCATCAAGTCGCAGCTGGTCGGCGTCAAAGCCTTTCTTGAGAAAAACGGCATCGACATCAGCTATCTCGACATCGGCGGTTCGTCCGCAACGCGCGCAACACCGTCAACAACAACGCCGATGCCGGGAACCGCGGCCAAGCGCGATCTTCCCAGCGCCGGCGAGATCGCCTCCAGCGGCGGCGCGATCGTGAGCCAGACCCTGAAATTGATTCTGGGCACGGTAAGTGCGGTTGGAAATTTCTTTATCGTGCTGTTTCTCGGACTGGCGTTCGCCGCGCAGCCCGGCGTCTATCGCAGCGGATTGTTGTACATGGTCCCGGCGCGGCATCGCGCCCGCACCACGATCATCGTCGACGGCATCAGCGAGACGCTGGAGCGCTGGCTGATGGCGCAGATCCTCACCATGGCCGCGGTGTTCTTTGTTACCTGGATCGGCCTCAGAATAATCGGCATCGACAGTTCGTTCATTCTGGGCATCCAGGCCGGCCTTTTGACCTTCATCCCGACGGTCGGCGCGCTGATCGGCGGCTTGATCGTGGTGCTGGCAAGCCTCGCTTCGGGATGGGTGGCGGCCGTCAGCGCGTTCGTGCTGTTCCTTGGCGTTCACGCGCTGGAAAGCTACGTCCTGACCCCGATCCTGCAACGCCAGGCGCTCGAGATTCCTCCCGCGACCTTATTCGCCTTCCAGATCCTGCTCGGCGTCGTGTTCGGCATCTGGGGACTGGCGCTGGCATTGCCGCTGATGGCGGTCGTGAAAGTCATGATCGACTATTTCAAGACAACGGATGTCGCAGCCTGACGGCGGCGTCCTATCCCGCCGTCGTCAGCACGGTCTCGGTGTGCTCGACCTCGGGAGGTGCGGCGAAATATTGCCCGACCAGTCCGCGCCATGCCGTAAAATCTTCCGACCCCCTGAAATCGACGGTGTGATTTTCAAGCGTCTGCCATTTGGCCATCAGCCGGTAGCGCGACGGTTTCTCGATCGACTTGTGCAGCTCAAAGCCCTTGCCGCCCTTGGCGCGCAGGAACAACGGGCGCGCCTTGGCAACCGCGGCTTCAAAGTCTTTCTCGCTGCCCGGCTTGACGTCGATTTGTGCGATTTCGGTAATCATGGGGTTTATGGCCTCTTTTGCGGGGGAACTCACGGTCTCTACCGCAACCCCTGCAAAAGAAAAAGGCGCCTTGCGGCGCCCCTGCATCCCGTTCGTCGACAGCTTAGTTCAACATCAGCACCGCACCGGCGACCATCAGCGCGCAGCCGATGAACATCACCAAGGGCCAGGGGCTGCGCTGCGGGGCATAGCGGCCTTGCGCGCGGCGTTCCGTGATCAGCGCCGTCTCGAATTCGTCGGAGCTTGAGAACATGCAGGCGAACCCGCTGCGTGCCGACGCCGCGGCCGCCTCAAGCGAGATCAAGGCGGCGTGGGCATTCTGACTGCGGATCGTATCCATGTGCACGATGATAGGAAGCGAATGGTAAAGGGGCGGTTAACCACTCGTTTTCTCCGGTGATCAACCTATGCGAGGCGGGGAATGCCGGGTTGCCGGCGCGGAGGACCGGACTGGCCTGCGGTCTTTCGCCGCCACTTTTCAAGCGACAACGGCAGCTCTTCGGCTGCCTCGACGCGATTGCGGCCGTTGCGTTTGGCCTGATAGAGCGCGGTATCGGCCGCTGCCAGCAGCACTTCGAGCTCGGTACCTGCCGGCCCGCCGGCCACGCCGATGCTGACGGTGGTATCCACCGGGCCTTCCTCGACCACAATTCCGGAACTGGCAAAATTTTCGCGGACGCGTTCGGCGGCGATCACGCCATCCTCCAGCGAACAGGGCAGCAATGCCGCGAACTCTTCGCCGCCGATTCGCCCGGAAAGGTCGGTGATGCGCAAGGTGTTGATCACGACGGTAGCGAACAGCTTGAGAATCTCGTCGCCGGCCGGATGGCCGAAGCGGTCGTTGATCGACTTGAAATGGTCGATATCGAAGATCAGCACCGTCGCCGGCCGGCCGGCATTGGCTTCGCGTTCGATCACCCGCGACGTCGCCTCGGCAAAACCGCGGCGATTGAACATGCCGGTCAGGGGATCCATCGAGGCCGCCGTCTTGTGCGCGGTCACCGTGCGCTCCGAGACCAGCATGAAGATCACGAACACCGTGCCGACCGCATAGAGCACCAACTCGATCGAGAACACGGTCACCCAGATGCTGTTGCCAAACGTCCCGTCATGCGGACGCAAGAGATCGCCAAGCAGAATTGGCAACATCAGCACAAAACCGTGCAGCGCCGGCACCGCGACGGTCGGCCAGCGCTTTTGCAGGGTGCGGCGGCGTTCGGACCATAGTTGCGTGGCGGTCAGCGCGGCATAGAGCGCCACGATGCCGGCGCCGATCGTCATGCGCAGCGCCGGACTCTCGGACCCCAGCGTCATAGCGGCGGCGATCCAGGCCATGGCGCCGAGCACCACGCCGGGCATATTGGACTTGCGGCCGTGGAATACGCGCGAGGCGTTCCAGACCATGCCGCAAGCGACGAACCCGACCGCATCGAGCGCCAGTGAAGGCAACTCACCAAGCGAACCGCCAGCGAACGTCCCGACCGTGACCGAGGCGGCGCCGAGCAGGTAAGCAGTCCCCCACCATTTCAACGCCGGGATATTTTCCTGCCTGCCGAAGAACAGCAGCATGGCTCCCAGCATCGCCGCGACCATCGTGGCAACGAAATAAAGCGTGGCAGTATCAAGCGTCATAGGTCTACCACCGGAAGAGTGTGATGCGGTGTGGCCGGCACGCTGAAAACGCGGCGCGCCGTCACCACCTGGCAATCTACGGCGGCCGCCTTTGAAATCCGTTTGCGGCTGGCCGCAAGTTTTCCGGAAAAACTACGTCAACTCCTCTGCAATCCGTCAACAAAAAGGGCGCCGTCAAGGCGCCCTTTCGAGTTTCATATAGGCCGCATTCGCGGCTAATTTTATCGAAGCGATTAGCGCTTCGAGAACTGGAACGACTTGCGCGCCTTGGCGCGTCCGTACTTCTTGCGCTCGACCACACGCGAGTCGCGCGTGAGGAAGCCGCCCTTTTTCAGCACGTTGCGCAGGTCCGGTTCGAAATAGGTCAGCGCCTTGGAGATGCCATGACGCACCGCGCCTGCCTGGCCCGACAGGCCGCCACCGGCCACGGTGCAGACGATGTCGTACTGGCCGGCGCGGGCGGCGGCGACCAGCGGCTGCTGGATCATCATGCGCAGCACCGGACGGGCGAAATAGACTTCGACCTCGCGGGTGTTGACGGTGACCTTGCCGGCGCCGGGCTTGATCCAGACGCGGGCGACCGCGTCCTTGCGCTTGCCGGTGGCATAGGCGCGGCCGTGCTTGTCGATCTTCTTGACGTATTTCGGCGCTTCGGGTGCGGCCGGCTTCAGCTGCGACAGCTGATCGAGAGACTGCATGGTGTCGGACATATTATGCGGCCCTCATGTTCTTGCGATTTATCGAAGCGATATCCACCGTCTCGGGTTGCTGGGCCTCGTGCGGGTGCTCGGGGCCGGGATAAACCCGCAAGTTACCAAGTTGCACGCGACCAAGCGGCCCGCGCGGAATCATGCGCTCGATGGCCTTTTCGACCACGCGCTCGGGAAAACGGCCCTCGAGGATCGACTTCGCGGTGCGTTCCTTGATGCCGCCGATGAAGCCGGTGTGGTTGTAATAGACCTTGTTGTCGCGCTTGCGCCCGGTGAGCACCGCATGCGCCGCGTTGATGATGATGACATGGTCGCCGCAATCGACATGGGGCGTGTAGGTGGGCAGGTGCTTGCCGCGAAGGCGCATCGCAACCAGCGAAGCGAGCCGGCCGACCACCAGACCTTTGGCGTCGATCAGCACCCACTTCTTCGTCACCTCGGCGGGCTTTGCCGAAAAGGTTTTCATGTGAGGAAATCCGTGAAAGGAGACATCGGCGCCGACAGCGCCGAACTGCGGGGTTTCTAGATAACGGCGCCGCGCCCGTCAATGCCACACGACGTAATTTAGTTGTTATAAAACAATGGCTTATAAATATGGTGCGATACTACCACATAAAACATCAAGTATTTGGAATGGAATAGGTCGCAGTCACATGGGCAACCGGATCCGGCGAGGTGCCGGACAGCAAATTGATCTCGCCGACCGCCAACCGCTTGCCCAGCTTCAAAAGCCGGGCCGCCGCCAGCACATCCTGTCCCGGTTGGCCCTTGCGCAGAAAATTGATGTTGAGATTGGTCGTGACGGCGAGACCAACCGGGCCGATTGCCGACAGCAGCACCACATACATGGCGCAATCCGCCAGCGCCATCAGCGTCGGGCCCGACACCGTTCCACCGGGGCGAAGCATATTGTCGCGAAAGCGCTGCCTTATCAGACAGGTCTTTCCGTCCGCATGCTCGAGCCTGAGATCGTCATAATCAAACATCTGCGGCAGCTCGCTGCGCAGGAAAGCATCGAGTTCAGCCGTCGTCATTCGTGCTGTCATCATGCAGACCGCCGGAACACTTCCTGGAACGCGTCCGCCGAAGCGGGTCCGGCGGATGGCAGAACCACCTGCGCTCAATGCTGCCGGTCAAACCATCGCGGTCCCGGGATCGTCAAGGTCAACCGCTATTTAATCGTCGCGAAATCGCCGTGCCGTCCGAGCCCACCGCTGAAGCGGGCCGCGCCGGCCACACCGTCTTCGATCAGCGCCTCGCGTCCGTTGTACCACTCCTGGATCAAGGCCTCGCGCACCGTTAGGCCATGGCTCTTGATCGCAGATCTTCGGTCGGCGCGGACACACACCTGTGGGAATCGTGCAATCTCCTGCGCCAATTCCTCCGCCTTTGCCCGTGCGCCCCCTTTGCTGGTGACGTATTCGCACAAGCCGATGTCGAGACATTCCTCCGCCGGAACCTTGCGTCCCGTGAGAATGATCTCGAGTGCACGGCCCTGGCCGACGATCCGCGGCAGCCGCACGGTCCCCCCGTCGATCAGCGGGACACCCCAGCGCCGGCAGTAAACTCCGAAATAAGACTCTTCGGCCATCACGCGGAAATCGCACCACAGCCCCAATTCCATGCCACCGGCAACAGCAGGCCCTTCGATCGCTGCAATGACGGGCTTGTCGAGTTCGAGACGGGAAGGCCCCAGCGGTCCACGCGGGATTTCGCCGCCATTACCCCGCGGACGGGCCGTCGAAATGTCGAGCTCTCCGAGCGGATACGCCGCGTTCAGCGTGCTGACATATTTCAGGTCCCATCCGGCGCAGAACGCCCCACCCGCGCCGTAGAACACCGCGATCGCGGCATCCTTGTCGGCGTCGAATTCAAGAAAAGCCGCGGTCAAATCGTCCGCGCTTTTCGGATCCATGGCATTACGGGCTTCGGGACGGTCGTGAATGATTGTCCAGACCGACCCTTCCTTTTCAATTCTGACCGACATTGCGCGCCTCCCCGGCTAACGTTTATTAATTCTAACAACGTTAAAAATTCTAACATCGTTAAATAAACCGTCAAGTGTGTTATTGGATCCGGATGGCAAAAGAACGGACGATCGGGCGCCAGAAGGCGGTAAGCGGCCTGAAGCGCGAATTGATCCTCGATGCCGCCCGCAAGGTGTTCGAGGCCGACGGGCTGGAGGGCGCGTCGCTGCGAGCGATCGCGGCCGTTGCGGGTTACACCCCGGCCGCGCTCTATTTCCATTTCGAGTCCAGGGAGGCGATCTATGCGGAGGTTCTGCGATGCTCGCTCGCCAATCTCGAACAGACCATCAATCGTTCGATCGCTCGCACCAAGACACCTCCCGATCGGCTTCGGTCCGCGGCGATGGCGTTCTTCCGATACTATTCCGACAATCCGCGCGACCTCGATCTCGGCTTTTACCTGTTTCGTGGCGGCATGAAACCGCACGGCCTCGGCAAGGAGCGCGACGACATGCTCAATGGCGCGCTGGAATCGGCGCTGCGGCCGATCGCCGATGCCGCGCAGGCTCTGGGGGCCGACCGCGAGGAAGCGCGAGCGATGATGGCGGATATTTTCGCGCATGCGGCGGGGCTGCTGTTGTTGGCTCACACCGGCCGCATTCGCATGTTTGGCGCCTCGGCCCTCACGCTCATGGAGCGCTTTGTCGACGGCGCGATCCTGACGCTCACCGCAAAGCGAATATAACTTGGCCTGGGGCTGAACACCCGATCGCGAACGACTATGTTGGGACTCGTATCCCTTGGCGGATTGCCTACAATGCCGAGTTGACGTCTCTTGCCCACGACCGGAAATTTCGATGATGAACAAGCCCGCCCGCGCGCTAGCCCCGCAACAGCAGATCCTGCAGCGCGAAAATATCGGGCCGATCGCCGTGCTGACGCTGAATCGCCCGGCGGCGCGCAACAGCCTGTCGGAAGGCCTGATCGCCGAACTGCATGCGGCGCTCAACGCCGTTCACGACGACGCAAGCGTCCGCGCCGTGGTGATCGCGGCCAACGGTCCGGCGTTTTCCGCCGGACACGACATGAAGGAACTCACCGCACGCCGTACCGATGCCGATCGCGGTCGCGGCTATTTCACCCAGATGATGAATGCCTGCAGCGCGATGATGCAGGCGATCGTGCATTTGCCGAAGCCCGTGGTCGCCGCGGTCCAGGGCATCGCCACCGCCGCCGGGTGCCAGCTGGTGGCGAGTTGCGATCTGGCGGTCGCCTCGGAGACTGCGACCTTCGCCACCCCCGGCGTCGATATCGGATTGTTCTGCTCGACGCCGATGGTGGCATTGTCGCGCAACATTCCGCGCAAGCAGGCGATGGAAATGCTGCTGACGGGTGAGCCGGTTTCGGCACAAACCGCGCGAGCTATCGGCCTTGTCAACCGCGTCGTTGCCGCCGGCGCCGAGCGGGACGCGGCGATTGCGCTGGCGCAAAAGGTCGCACTCAAATCCGCCTACACCGTCAAGCTCGGCAAGGCCGCGTTCTACCGCCAGGCCGAAATGAATCTGGCGGATGCCTATCGCTACGCGGCCGAGGTGATGACCGAAAACATGATGGCCCGCGACGCCGAGGAAGGCATCGGCGCTTTCATCGAGAAGCGCGAGCCGAAGTGGCAAGACAAATAAATCACGACGCCTACGCCGACGATTACATCCGCGAAATCCTCAACGGCGTGAAATCGATCGCAATGGTCGGGGCCTCCCCGGTCAATGTGCGGCCGAGTTACTTCGCCTTCAAATATCTGGCGCAGCGCGGCTATGACATGATCCCGGTCAATCCAGGCCATGTCGGCAAGAGCCTGCTCGGCAAACCCTTCGTCGCTTCACTGCTCGATATCGGCCGTCCCATCGACATGATCGACATCTTCCGCAGTTCAAGCCACATCATGCCGGTGGTCGATGAAGCGCTGAAGCTGACGCCGCTGCCCAAGGTGATCTGGATGCAGCTCGGCGCCCGCGACGATGCCGCGGCCGCAAAGGCCGAGGCCGCCGGTCTCAGGGTGGTGATGAACCGTTGCCCCAAGATCGAATATGGGCGGCTGTCGTCGGAAATTTCCTGGATGGGCGTGAATTCGCGCACCATCAGCGCCAAGCGTGCGCCGGCGCCGACCCGCGGCATGCAGCTTTCGCTCCATCGCACGAGCGTCGGCGGCGGCGAAACCAGCGCGTCCGACCGCGCCGCGAAGAGCAAAAGCGATTCCGCCTGACGCGCCGGCGATAAACTTCTTTCACAATTGCCGCAATGCGAAGCACGGCCGTTGCGAAGCTGCGGCTGAACGTCTGACCCGCCTTGACGGCGGACGCCGGCACCCGCAGCATGACCGGCAGCAAGCCCAACGAGCAGAACAAGGACGCAAGATATGACCGATCGTCTTCCCGGATTTGCCACCCTCGCCGTCCATGCCGGCGCGCAGCCCGATCCCACCACCGGCGCGCGCGCGACGCCGATCTATCAAACCACGTCGTTCGTGTTCAACGATGCCGACCACGCCGCATCGCTGTTCGGACTGCAGGCGTTCGGAAATATCTACACCCGGATCGGCAATCCGACCCAGGCGGTGCTGGAGGAACGCGTCGCAGCCCTTGAAGGCGGCACCGCCGCACTCGCCGTCGCCTCGGGGCACGCCGCGCAGGTCGTGGTGCTGCAGCAATTGCTCAGGCCCGGCGACGAAATCATCGCCGCGCGAAAACTCTATGGCGGCTCGATCAACCAGTTCACCCACGCCTTCAAGAGCTTTCGGCTGGAACGTGGCGTGGGCCGACCCGGACGAGATCGAAAGCTTCGAGCGCGCGGTGACGCCGCACACCAAGGCGATCTTCATCGAGTTCGATCGCCAATCCCTCCGGCTCCATCACCGATATCGAGGCGATCGCGGCGGTCGCCCGCAAGGCCGGGGTGCCGCTGATCGTCGACAACACGCTTGCCAGCCCCTATCTGATCCGCCCGATCGACCATGGCGCCGATATCGTGGTGCATTCGCTGACGAAGTTTCTCGGCGGCCACGGCAACTCAATCGGCGGCATCATTGTCGATGCCGGGACCTTCGACTGGTCAAAGGACAACAAATATCCGATGCTGAGCGAACCGCGCCCGGAATATCACGGCATCAAACTGCAGGAGACCTTCGGCAATTTCGCCTTCGCGATCGCCTGCCGGGTGCTGGGCTTGCGCGATCTGGGGCCGGCTATTTCACCGTTCAACGCCTTTTTGATTCTCACCGGCATCGAAACGCTGCCGCTGCGCATGCAGAAGCATTGCGAAAACGCCAAGGCGGTCGCCGAATGGCTGTTGGCCCATCCGGCGGTGTCGGCGGTAAATTACGCGGGGCTGTCCGGCGACAAATACAATAATCTCGCGCGCAAATATGCGCCAAAGGGCGCCGGTGCCGTCTTCACCTTCAGCCTCAAGGGCGGCTACGACGCCGGCGTCAGCCTGGTGTCGAACCTGAAACTGTTCTCGCATCTGGCCAATGTCGGCGACACCCGCTCGCTGGTGATTCACCCGGCATCGACCACCCACAGCCAGCTCGACGACGCCGCCAAGGTCAAGTCGGGCGCCGCCCCCGACGTGGTGCGGCTGTCGATCGGCATCGAGGACAAGGAAGACCTGATCGCCGACCTGGAGCAGGCGCTGAGCGCGTAACGCACGCGCCTCTTCTCGTTGATTTGCGAGCGGTCAATTGACTGCCCTTTAGCCATGTTTCTCACTTGGTAGCGGGTCGAAGCTGCAGCGTCGCGCCCGTTGCGATATGCTGCACCCGAATCACAATTCGGGAGCGGCCGATGTTGCGCTGGGCGATTCTGGTTATTTTCGCAACGGCGATTGCCGTGACGGCCCCGGCCATCGCCGCCGATACGCTGGTCGCGCCGCATGTCAGGAAGTCGGCGCGGGCCAAATTGCCGCCGGGCCTGCCGCGCGCGCACTACGATTACCGGACGACCCTGACCTATGATGCGCCGGCGCCGCCGCCTCGGGTCTACGTCGTGCGCGATCCCGATGTGCTGTTCACGCCGGAGTACCCCTACATTCCGCCACTGATCCGCCGGCCGTACCTGCCGGGGTCCCTGGCGTTGCCGGGCTATTATGGATCGGAACGTACCCTGGATTACCAGGGCCCCTATTACGGTGGCCCGAACATCAATTATTGGGACCGCCTGCCCTACGCCTGCGGCGTTTACGGCTATTGCTAGCGCGGGTCGTTTACCTCGCTCAGCACTTCGGCTTTCGGCGGCGGCATAGCGGACATCAAGCGGCGACCGCTACGAAGCTGGTCAGCGAAGACCCTCCCGGAAATACAGGCTAAACTGCCTTGCGGAGCACCCGGGCTTTTGGCTCGACCTCGGCGCGCATGAAGTCAGCGCGCTTCATCAATTCATCGAAGCGCGTACTACGCAGACGCGGCGGAGTTCTGCGGAGCATGCGCTCGACACAGCGCCACAGGATGATGGCGTGGACCGGCAATGCCAAAGCAGTTTGCCGGGCCACGCTCTCGTCGTAGCCGAGAAGTTTTTCGCCGAGGTCGCACCAAGCCTCGTAGGTCACGGTATTGCGATCGCCAAAGTTCAATGGCTCGAACGGCAGGGGTGGGAGCGGTTCAATCGCATTGGCCCGCTTAAACCGCCAAAGCTGGATCCCGGAGGCGAAGGCGACGAGATGCAGCCATTCGTGAAGCAGCGTGATGCCGAGCAACTGGCCGAGACGGCGATCGGGCTTATAGAGCACGATCAGGCTGAAATTGGTGGCATGGCCCAGATGACAGAACCCGTCGCCCTTGACTTTGCGCACCCAGGGATCGAGGAACGACTCCTTCGTCGCTCAGATGCAGGCGCCGGACGCGGCGCGGATCGGGCAATTCGCGCAGCAGCGCGAGCGCTTGCGCGGCATCGATGCGCTCGTAATCGGCGACCTGGTCGGGAATCTCGATCTCGGTCTTGCAGCCGGCTACGCGATAGATTCGCATCACAACAGGCTGCCGCACCGTGCCGTCGCGCAAGAAAGCCCTTAGGGTCGGAAAGCGCGAGGCATCGGTCGCCACGAACAGCGTCACCACGCGGGTATAGATCCGTGAAAATCCACTCGGCAGCGCCGGTGGCGGATCGGTGGTCCGGATCGGACCCAGCTTGCCGCCAACCTGCGGCATGTTGCGGTAGAGAAAACCGCGGACAAGCAATGAAAAAAACAGGATGATGATGATGAGCTGGAGAACGATCATTATCTTACGCCGGATTCGGTTGGCGCTTTTGCGCGCAACTTCCAAATGCCGTCGCATGGTTGCCCATGGCAACAGCACGCGCAATGGCTTCCGTTAAGTGAAATCGACAGAGGCCGGCGCAGACAGGCCACGGTCGCAGACATTCGCGATGAGCGGACTTTCCGGGGTGCTTCGACGCCTACAGAATTTGCAGGAGGATTTGCAAACGTTCAGGGATTGGCCACGAGCAGGCGCAGCGGCATGAGCGGACCGACCGGGATGTACTCATGGTCCATCAGATTTTGTTTGCCCAGCGGCAAGCCATCCATGATCGCCTGCGCCTCGGCAACATCCCTGGTATCGAGCAACAGGATGACTCCGCGCCCGTCGCCACGCGAATACCATTCACGAATCTTCCCATTGAGATAGAGCTGCACGGTCTGCCGGATTTCGGCCGGCATGACGGCCATCACTTGTTCGCGCGTGACGCCCGTCTTCACGGTAAGGATGACCATCACCCCGGTGACTGCGGGCGAGGTCGTTTGTGCCTGGGCAACGGATGGATGGGTCATGGAAATAGTGCCTGTCAGAGTGAGAGTGAGTGCGAGGACGACGTTACGGATCGCTTTCATCGGTCTGGTTTCCCGGATCATGGCGGTTGCCTTTGTTGTTTGAGATAGCCGTGCTGTCGCGACGCTTGGGGTTCGACATCAGGGGCGAGCCTACAACTGCCGAAGGAAGCCGATCATGGCGGCGTTTACCTCCGCAGCACGTTCCTGCTGGGTCCAATGTCCGCATCCCGGCAGCATGATCGGGGGCCGGAGCCTGGGGACCAGCGCCGGCTGCTTCGCGATGTCCTGGGAGAAAACGGTCGCGACAAAATCCCGGTCGCCCGCGATGTACAGCGCGGGAACGGTCACCGCCGCTCCGGCGAAGGGAGCCATCAACTCCCAGCCGCGATCGATGTTGCGCCACCAGGCGAGCGGGCCATGGAATCCGCTCCGCGCGTATTCCTTGACGTAAACATCGATGTCGGACTCCGTGATCCAGGCCGGCAAGGACGGCGGATCGGTCATGAAGCCGCCCTTCCGGGGCATCATCCCGGGCGCAAGCCCTCCGACGCCCGCGGACGGAGGGCTGTCGCCCGATAAGGTGTAGAACTGGTAACGGAAGGTGAGACGCAGGTCGCGCTCGAGCCCCGCCTCCGCCGCGGGATTCTGCAGGAAGAGCTGATAGAACACCGCATTCTCGGTCCGCGGCATCAGGGTCGTCGGTGGCCCCGCATCGCCAAATCCCCGCGAGCGGAACGGCGGGCTGAGCGCGATGACAGCGCGGAAGCGGTCAGGACGCAGAAGTGCGGTTTGCCATGCTATCGCGGCGCCGATGTCGTGGCCGGCGATCACCGCTTGCTTGGCACCCAGAGCATCGACGAGACCCATGATGTCGCCGATGTCATCGAGAATCGTATACCTCTCCACACCCTCCGGACGGTCGCTTAGCCCATAGCCCCGCAAGTCAGGAGCCACCGCACGGAACCCGGCCTTCGCCAGCGCCGGAAGTTGATAGCGCCAGGAATACCAGCATTCGGGAAAGCCGTGGCACAGGATGACGAGCGGGCCTTCACCCTGCTCGGCCACATGCAATCGGATGCCGTTGGTCTCGATCATCCGATGCGTCACCTCGGGCATCGCCGAATCCACCCAGGATGTCGGCTCCGGGCCAGCCCCGCTGGGCTCGGCGGCAGCGGCCTTAAGCGGCTTCGCGAAAGCCGCGCCAACGGTGAGCGCGCCCCCCGCCCGGAGCATGTCGCGTCGGGAAAACGTCGCGTCTCGCATGGTGTTGCTCCCTTGATTGCCGCGCGGGGCCCCGATCTCAGCAGTGCTCCTGATTTGCAGCCCCGATATAAGACCGCTTTTCGCGAGCGACTATTCGCGATAATGTTGATGAGGTATGAAGCAGAACTTCACAGTCAGGCAGGGTGCGCTCGACGGTGTCGAAGCATTCCTGAGCGTCGCCCAGCACCGTAGTTTCCGCAGAGCAGCCGCGGAACTCGGGGTGACTCCGTCGGCGATCAGCCAGGCCGTACGCACACTTGAGGCGCGCGTCGGCGCGGCGCTCTTCATCCGCACGACCCGCAGTGTCGGGTTGACCGAAGCCGGCGAACGATTTCTCGTGCGCGCAAAGCCCGCCTTCGAGGAACTCGTCGCCGCAAGCGAGGTTGCGCGTGACCTTGGGCAACGGCCTTCCGGGCTGTTACGCCTCACGGTGCCGCGGGCGGTGGTGCCCCACCTGCTGGAGACGCTGATCGCATCCTTCTGTCAGGCCTATCCCGAGGTCGAGGTGGAGATCGCCACAAGCGCGGACCTGGTCGATATCGCTGCCGAAGGATTTGACGCCGGCATCCGGCTCGGCCAGTTCCTCGAGGCCGATATGATCGCGGTGCGTCTGAGGCCGTCGCACCCGCTGACTGTGGTCGGCAGCCCCGACTATCTGCGTCAGCGGCAGCGGCCGGAACGCATCGAAGATCTGCGCCGGCACGCCTGCCTGCGCATGCGCCGCTCGAACGGGTCAATCGCGCCGTGGTCCTTTGTCAACGGCAACGAGGCAGTCGAAGTCATCGTTTCAGGACCTTTTATCGCCAACGACATGCCCACACTGCTTGGCGCGGCCGTCGAAGGATTGGGCCTTGCCCAGGTGCCCGAGCCGATCGCTGCCGGCGCCGTGAAAGCCGGCAAACTCCTGCAAGTTCTGCAGCCGTTCGCACCGATGGCGCCGGGTGTATTTCTTTACTATCCCGGCCGCCATCAAATGATGCCGAAGCTGCGTGCCTTCATCGACCATGTGAAGAGCCGCTCGGGGCACACAAACTAGATCCGGATCTACGTTGGCGAGGGGCGCAAATACACCCGAGGAAGGCAGAGCTTTAGCGATCATGCTCGCCCGCAACTCGGAACCTGCCGTCAAATACTTTCGTAGAAAGCGATTAGGCTCTCATCCTTGGCGTTTGTTAAATTCATCACTCACACCATTCCGGCGTCGGTCTTCGTCGCCATCCGACCGCCACGCGCCTTCCTTAGACCGCTTGTCGCTCCGGCGAGATATCGTGCGAATAGCGCGAACACTCGACCACCGCCAATAATGCTGCAGTTTTTAATGTCGCCGGGTTCCGCTCGCCCTTGGCGGCACGCGCAAGAATTTGCGAAGCCATGTCGGCCAACGTCGCCGATGTGCGCTTCGATTCCGGAAGCGTTGCCGCAGCATCGTCGAGGACTGCCTGCATCAGTTTGATCAGTTCCGGTTGATATACCGCTCCGATTGCGCCCATTGCCGTTTCCTCGCTCACCACGCCCCTCTTTACTGTGGGCAACAATCGGCAATCGGTCTGTCCGGTCCCGTACAAAGGGATTAACCTATTCGCGCGAACTTTTCGCTGCGATGTTCACTTTTTGTAACTCGTAGGAACTTTTGCCACATTGCTGCATAGCGTCGTTGGTGTGCTGGGATACACGGGGAAAATCCATGTGATCGGTAAAGCGTACTTCGTGCGTCAAGCGGCGATTGTGTTCAGATTTGCCAAGGCAACCAAAGACCCCAAAATCGCCGCTGCTTTAATGGAGAAAGCGGCTGATCTCAAATTGCGAGTGGACGATCCGACGGCGTCACGGGACTTGACGCCACTAGCACCGGATGTTGAGCCGCCATCCGCGACATGAACTAAAGGCCGCCTCAGTTGGCGGCCTCTTTCGTGGCCGTGCGCTGGACACCCGGCCTACGGTTTCGCCGTGCGCATCGCGGCCTTGTCCTCGCGGGTCAGCCGGGCATTGCGCTGGACCACCGAATAGGTCGCCAGCGCAAACAGGATCACCAGCAGTTGCGCCGACAGCGCCTCGACCGTCGGATTTAGTCCGATAATGTCGAACCATTTAAGGCTTTCCAGCCGGGTGAACGGCAGGATCGACTGTTCCTGGAATTCCTGCACGGCCTCGCCGATGAACTTGATCGCCATCGCGAACAGAAATGCCGAGGTGATGATGAACAGCGGCCGCAGCGGAATCTTTTGCGCGATCATGTTGATGAAATAGAACAGCACGACGAGCCCGGCCGCCGCCACCCCAAGCCCGGCGAACAGGCCGGCGCTCCAGCCGCCTTCGGCGCCGGCAAGCGCGTTGATGAACAGCACGGTCTCGGCGCCTTCGCGAAACACCGCGAGGAAAGCGAGTGCTGCAACCGCCCAGACGGTATCCTGCGCCAGCGCGTTATCGGCCTTGTGCGCCAGGTATTCCTGCCAGCCGCGCGGATCCTGCTTCACCATCAGCCAGCCGCTGACATAGAGCATCAGGCTTGCAGCGACGAGAATGATGATGCCTTCCATGATGTCGCTGTGCTCGCCCGAATTGAGCACCGCAAACAGCCACGCCGCCACGATGCTGGCGCCGACAGCGACAAGCGCGCCACCGTACAGGGCCTGGATGCGATGGCCCGCGCCGGCCTTGGTCAAATAGCCCGCAAGTGCTGCGATCACCAGCATGGCCTCGAGGCCTTCGCGAAGCAGGATGACGGCGGCTTGAATGAATGCAGACGACATGAGCAAACCTGGATTCTCGGGTTTGGCTCGTTTTATCGTCCAGCCATTGCAAGTAAAGCAGTGCTGCGCCACACGACTTCGTTAGCGCGTGGGCAGCGATACAAAAGCCCTGTAAACAGCGGACTTCTGCATTCATGCTGCAAATTAGAATCGCTCAATTCAGCCGGTTTGGCCGACCGGCAACACCAGTTTTT
Organism: uncultured Alphaproteobacteria bacterium; assembly: GCA_963774685.1. GTDB lineage: Bacteria > Pseudomonadota > Alphaproteobacteria > Rhizobiales > Xanthobacteraceae > Bradyrhizobium. The sequence continues at coordinate 1,630,279 of CAVZFU010000002.1, forward strand.
GCTGCTCCGATTCCGGTTGCCGCGCCGCCAATCGTTCGGCCTGAATAACCGCCAGCGTCAAAACCGCGATCGCAACGGCCTGATGCGTCAATGCCAGATCGATCGGAACCTGGTTCAGCAGTGTGAGAATACCGAGCGTCGCCTGCAACGTTATAACGGCCACCAGCCACAACGCGCCGTTGACCGCCGGCGTCCCTGCCCGCGAACGGATGGCATCGAGCGCGTGCAGGACAGCCAGCACCAGCAGTGCATAGGCCGTCATGCGATGCTCGAACTGCACCGTCAGCGTATTGTCGAACAGATTGCGCCACCACGGCGTTTCGAAGAACAGCCGCGCGGTCGATGGAATCAACGCACCATCGATATCCGGCCAGGTATTATAGACTTTGCCTGCGCGCAGGCCCGCGACCAGCGCGCCCAGATAAAGCTGCACAAAGGTCAGCACCAGCAGAACCACGCTGGTGATCTTCAGCCGCACGGATGCAACCAGCGGCGGCCGATCCGTCATCCGCCGCAGCGTCCAGACAATGCCGGCGAAGATCAGCAGCGCCAGCACCAGATGGGTCGCGAGGCGATATTGCGAAACTTCGACCCGTTGCGAAAGTCCGGAGGCCACCATCCACCATCCGACCGCGCCCTGCAGTGCACCGAGGCCGAAAATCAGCCACAGCCGTCGCTGCAGGTCGGCGCGCAAAACGCCGCGCCACAGAAACCACAGGAACGGCAGCAGATAGGCGACCCCGATCACGCGGCCGAGTAGCCGGTGGCTCCATTCCCACCAGAAAATCGTCTTGAACTCGGCAAGATTCATCCCGGCGTTGAGTTCGCGATATTGCGGGATGGTCTTGTAGGCCTCGAACGCCTGGGTCCATTGCGCGTCATTGAGCGGCGGCAGAATGCCCTCGACCGGCTTCCACTCGACGATCGAAAGCCCCGACTCGGTCAAGCGCGTGGCGCCGCCGACCAGCACCATGACCGCGATCAGTGCTGCGACCGCAATCAGCCACCATCTGACGGCGCGGTTATCCGAGGTTTGTGATGCGGCAATAACGGTCATCAAAGCTGCGCTTGAATGAATTGGCGCGCCCCTTATAGTCCGCCCCTTCCGGCGCGCAAGGCGCTCCACCGACACGAGTTGCACATTCACGTCATGACGATCCGCACCCGAAAATTTCTTGGAACCATCGCACTGCTCGCACTGGTCGTGGTGTGGTCGCTGATGGGAATGACGGTGGCGCAGACGCCGTGGCTGGCGAATTCCGGGCTGCTGCAAGCGATTTTCTATGTCGTCGCCGGCATCGGATGGGTGCTGCCGGCCATGCCCATCGTCAGTTGGATGGCACGTCCGGACGTCTAGAAACCACCACCTCGAGCGACGGGCCTTGCGCGAGGAAACCTGATGCCCGAAAGCAGCACGCGCATGATCCGCAGCGAACGCCGCCGCCCGTCCCAACTGATGCGCGGCAGTGCGTAGAGATTGGTTCGGCCTTCGATTTCGACCACTCCCGATATCGCCGATGCCGCACTGATAAAGCCGGCTTCCTCGGCCATCGCGGCATGTAGCCGGCGCCAGGATGTGCGATCGCCGAACGGATAGGCGAAATGCCTGATGTCGCGGTGGAACGCGGTTTGCGCGACCGCCTTCCCCATCGTGATCTCACGCTGCGCATCGGTGTCCTTCAGGCTCGACAGCACGGGATAGTTCACCGTCGCACTTCCAATCGTCACCAGCGGATCGGCCGCGAGCCTTGCGAGGTCTTGCCAGTCCAATGACGCTTCGCGGGTCAGCGCGGCAAGGTCGATCGAATATCGCTTGCAGAGATCGTTGATGGCAAATGACAGATCGGATGGCGGAAGCGAGCGCATCCAGTTTTCGAGAAAAGCGTAGAGCTGATATTTCTCGGCTGTGGTCCGGGTGTTGAAGCGCTGCACGTCGCGATTCACCACCAGGCTGATGCGGGTCTGTCGCGCGATCACGGTTTCCAGCGCCAGCCACCATGCTTCGCCGACGCCGTCCGGAAACGCAGTCGGCAGATAGACGGTGAACGGAACGCCGTGTCGCGACAGCACCGGATAGGCTGACGTCATCAGATCCTTGTAGCCACCGTCGAAGGTCAGGCACGCAAACCGTCTCGGCGAGGCCAGCGTCACCGCCCGGCGGCAAGCCTCGTCCATGCCGACGATATCGAAGTTCCACCGCTTCAAGGCCCGGATCGTTCGATCGAGAAATCTGGGCGTGATTTCCCGCGATTTGAGCGGCTGAAAACGCGCCAGCATGCCGCGGACGTACGCGCTCGAACCGCAGAACGACGCCGGCATCGCCTTCGCGCCGCCGGGTCATCAACGCCCGGCCGCTGAAATAGGCTAGCTCAAGCCTGAGCCTCGTCACAAATCTGTTGTCGGATGGCAAGTCCCGCCCCTCAATGCGGCTGTTCTTGCCCTGCCGCGGCGGCATTGTCATTACTCTTTGTTGACATTTCTTTGCAAAGGTCGGCCGAAGCCGAAAAATGTAAATAATTCCCTGTAGACAGGTTTTGTGATGACCATGGCTGCCGCGATCGAAAGCCGGACTGCGGAAGCGCCAGCGTGGTCGAAAACCAGCCGCATTGCCAGCGTCGAAATTCTCCGCGATCTCGACCAGGCCGAGACGGTCTGGCGCGACCTCGAGGCCCGGCAACAATTCTCCACGCCGTACCAGCGGTTCGATTTTTTGAGCGCCTGGCAGCGTCAGGTCGGCGAGCGCGGGAACCTGTCGCCCTTCATCGTGATTGCTCATGGCGAAGAGCGCCGGCCGTTGATGCTGCTGCCGCTCGTGCTCAGCCATGAACATGGCGTGCGCACCGTCTGTTTCATGGGTGGCAAGCACGCTACCTTCAACATGGCGCTGTGGGACCGGGATTTTGCCAACGACGCCACCCGCGCCGATCTCGATGCGCTGATCGCGGCGATCCGCGCGCGATCGGAAGCCGACGTGTTGGCGTTGACGCAGCAGCCGTTGCGCTGGCAGGACTTGCGCAATCCCTTTGCGCTGGTGCCGAACCAGCCTTGCGCCAACGACTGTCCGCTGATGATCATCGTGCCGGATCAGCCGCCGACGGCGCGGATCAGCAATTCGTTCCGCCGCCGGTTGAAAGGCAAGGAACGCAAGCTGCAGACGTTGCCGGGCTATCGCTATCACGTCGCAACCGCCGATGCCGACATCAAGCGACTGCTCGACTGGTTCTTTTCGGTCAAGCCGCTGCGGATGGCGGAGCAGAAGCTGCCCAACGTGTTCGCCGAGCCCGGCGTCGAGGAATTTATCCGCAGCGCCTGCATGACGCCAGCTTGCCGCGGCGGCGGCCACGTCATCGACATTCATACGCTCGAATGCGACGACGAGGTGATCGCGATCTTCGCAGGCGTTGCCGACGGGCGCCGTTTCTCGATGATGTTCAACACCTACACCATGTCCGACAACTCGCGTTACAGCCCCGGCCTGATCCTGATGCGCAACATCATCGACGACTATGCCGAGCGCGGCTATCGCGAGCTCGATCTCGGAATCGGATCGGACGACTACAAACGGCTGTTCTGCAAGAGCGACGAGCCGATCTTCGACAGCTTCATCCCGCTCAGCCGGCGTGGCACGGTGGCGGCGACCGCGATGTCAGGCCTCAACCGCGCCAAGCATCTGGTGAAGCATAACCCGGCGCTGTTCGAGATGGCGCAACGGCTGCGCAGCGCCTTTCGCTGATCAATTCCACCGACGGATTGCGTTCAGGCCGCCACGACCCGCGGGCCGGGCTCGACCGCATCCGATGGCAACGACGGCTTGCTCAGCATCGTCACTTCCATAAAACCCACCGCCCGGAGTTGATCGCACATCAGGGTGCGGGCATCGGCAGCCATCGATGCCTCCGGCACCACGACGGCGCGGGCATTGGCCGTCAGCAACTCCGCCGGCAGATCGGAGGCGGCGCCGGCATCGAGCAGCACGTGGTCGTACACCCGTAGCAGCGCATCGATCGCAAGCGTAAGCCGCGGCGATTGCAGCAGCGCACGGTCCGAGCCCGGAGCACCGGAACTGACCAGATGAGCCCGCGACAGCCGGTCCCTGGTGATCACTTGCGAAAAGGAAGCCTCGCCCAGCATCAGTTCCGCCAATCCAGGCGCTGCCGGATCGACCGATACTGCCGAGATCGTTTGCGACGCCGCCGACAGGTCGACCACCACGACCCGTGCGCTGCGCGCCATCAGGCGCGCCAGCGTCAGCGCCGTCAATGTGATGCTCTCACCCGAGGCGGTGCCGAGAATGGTGATCTTGCGCGCCGCATCGCCCGCATTGCGCAGCTGATCGGCGAGTTGCTCGATTTCGGTGAGTTCGGGCGCGATGCCGGAATAAGGTTCGGGGATGGATGGAGCGACATCCGGGGAAGCGGTTTCAGCGGCAACCTCCGGCTCGGGAACGAAAGCCGGCGATGGTGCAAACGCGGCTGCAGCGCGGGGCGCGGTCATGCGCAGCAGTTCGCCGGTAACGATCGTGCCGGCGCTGAGCATCAAGGTTGCCAATGTCGCGATCAGCACGATCGGCAGCTTCTTCGGGTAAGCCGGGGTGTTGGAAACAATGGCGCGGGAAATAATGCGGCCATCCGCCGGCGTTGCATCGATATTCTCGCGCGTGGTCGCCTCGCGGTATTTGGCGAGATAGGATTCCAGCAGGTCGCGCTGCGCCTTGGCTTCCCGTTCAAGCGCCCGAAGCTGGACGTCCTGGCCGTTGGTCGAGGTCGCCTGCTTCTTCAACTGCTCGAGACTGGCGCTGAGGCCCTCGACCCTGCCGCCGGCAATGCGTGCGTCGCTGTCGAGCGAGCGGGAGATCTTGCTCGCCTCTTCGCGAATCTGGTGGTCGAGGTCCGCAAGCTGCGCTTTCAGTTCCTTGATGCGCGGATGGTTGTCGAGCAGCGTCGACGATTGCTCGGCCAGTTGCGCGCGCAGCGTGACGCGCTGTTCGGACAGCCGGCGGATCATTTCGGAATTGAGAACCTCGGAAGCCTCGATCGGCTTGCCGCTCTGGAGCATTTCGCGGATCAGCCGCGCCTTCGACTCCGCATCGGACTTCAGCGCGCGTGCGTTGTTCAGTTGCGTGTTCAACTCGCCCATCTGCTGGTTGGACAGCGTGGTGTTGTTGGTGCCGACGAACAGGCTGGATTTCGAGCGGAAATCCTCGACGCGGGATTCGGCGTCCGCGACCTTCTTGCGCAGATTGTCGATTTCGGTGGACAGCCACTGGCTGGCGGATTTGGCCTGCTCCTGCCGCGCGTTCTGCTGCAGCACCAGATAGCCATCCGCGATCGAGTTGGCGACGCGTGCCGCCAGTTCCGGATCGCGCGACTGGAATTCGATGACGATGACGCGCGATTTATCGACCGCATAGGCGGTCAGGCGATCGAAATAGGCATCCAGCACCCGCTCTTCCGGCGTCAGCAAGAACGGATCGCGGCCGATCCCGAACAGGGCCAGCAGCGACTTCACCGGCGAAAGCCCCTGCAGCACCGGATCGAATTCCGGCCGCTCGGCGAGCTTGTTCTTCTTGATGATGTCGCGGGCAAGATCGCGCGACAGCAATAACTGAACCTGGCTCGTGACGGCCTCGGCGATCGAGTGCGGTGCGCTGTTCGTCGTTGCGCTCGCCGTTCGGCCGCAGGAAGACGTTCTCGCGGCCGTCGATCAGGATACGGGCTTCGGATTTGTACCGCGGGGTGACCAGGTTGACGGCTGTAATCGAGAGGACGGCGACAAGCACCGTCGGAACGATGATCCAGCCCCTCTTGCGCGCCAGTGCCCGGCCCAGCGCATGCAAATCGAGTTCGCCGGCTTCAGATGCGACGGCTGGCCTCGTGGCCACCGGCGCCGGCTGCGTAACAACCCTCGCGACCGGCGCCTCGTCCTTGCCCGCACGCCAGAACGCTAAACGCATCACACACTCCCGGGGAGACGCAACTGATCCACCTGACTCTGCGTGATTACACTCCATTAAGGTTGCCGCTGGGTTAACTCAGCCGATTTGCCGGGGCCGATATCGCCGGCCGAACCGTCGCACTCATCGTTTGTTAACCATGAAAGTTCTTAATCGGAATCAATACTTATCAGGGTTGTCCGATGCGAGGCCTGCGCGCCGCTGTTTCCTGTTTGCTCGCTGCGCTCGCTCTGTCGGGCTGCGTACACTCGTCCGGCCGGTCGCGATGGCGCAGCCGCAGGGCAGTCTCGATGACATGGCTTACGTGCCGAGCTTCCGGTTGCCTATGCGGCAGCGCCTGCGCCGGTCGCCTATGACACAGCCTATCGGCTCGATGCCGGCGACAAGTTGCGGATCGTGGTCTATGGCCAGGAAGGCCTCACCAACACCTATGCGATCGATGCCGGCGGCTCCATCACCATGCCGCTGATCGGCGCGGTGCCGGCGCGCGGACGGACGCCGGCGGGGCTGGCCGCTGAAATCGCCGGCAAGCTGCGCAACGGCTATATCCGCGATCCTTCGGTGGCGGTGGAGATCGAATCCTACCGTCCGTTCTTCATCCTGGGCGAAGTTGCAGCCCCCGGCCAGTATCCCTACGTGCCCAATATGAGCGTCGAAAGTGCAGTGGCGATTGCGGGCGGCTTCTCGCCGCGCGCCCGGCGCGACCGCGTCACGCTGACCCATACCGAGGCATCCGGTTCGATCCGGATGGTGGTGCCGCCCGGCACTCCGCTCAGCCCCGGCGATACCGTTCTCGTCGGCGAACGCTGGTTCTGAACATGTCCGATGTTCCCGATCAGCCGCTTCGTATCCTGCACGCGGTGCGCGCACCGGTCGGCGGAATCATCCGCCACATCCTCGACCTCGCCAACGGACAGGCCGAGCGTGGCCACCATGTCGGCATCATCGCCGACAGCCTCACCGGCGGCGAGCGTGCCGATGCGGCGCTGGCGGAGATCGCGCCCCGGCTCAAGCTTGGCGTTTACCGCTCGGCCATTCACCGCGAACCTCATCCCGCAGATCTTCTGGTGTGGGCGCGTTTCATGTACCTGATCCAGCGGCTGAAGCCGGATGTCCTGCACGGACACGGCGCCAAGGCCGGCGCTTTCATCCGCTTGCGAGGCCGCTCAAAGCGCACCATCCGGGTCTATACGCCGCATGGCGGCTCGCTGCATTATCCGCTGAACACGCTGCAAGGGCGCGTTCTACAGCCGGCTCGAACGCGCGCTGATGGACAAAACCGATCTGTTCCTGTTCGAAAGCGCCTTCGCACGCGACACCTATCAGCGCACCATCGGCACACCTGCCGGGCTGGTTCGCTGCGTGTTCAATGGCGTGACCGCCGACGAGTTCGATCCCGTCGAGATAGCGGCGGACGCCACCGACGTCGTCTATGTCGGCGAATTCCGGCACATCAAGGGTGCGGACCTCCTGATCGATGCGGTGGCGCGGCTTCGCAGCCGACGGCAAGCCGGTCACGCTGACGCTTGCCGGTGACGGCGAGGAAATCGGCGCGCTCAAGACCCAAATCCAGAAGCTTGGTCTCTGCCGAGGCGGTGCGCTTCATCGGTCACGTCAAGGCGCGATACGGCTTTTCAAAAGGCAGGCTGCTGGTGGTTCCGTCACGCGGCGACTCCATGCCCTATGTGGTGATCGAGGCCGGCAGCCGCCGGTGTTCCGATGGTGGCCGCGAATGTCGGCGGCATCCCGGAAATTTTCGGGTCCCATACCGAGGCGCTGTTCGCTCCCAGCAACGCCGACGCGATGGCCGACGCGATCGAACGCGCGCTCGACGATCCCGCCGCCGCACGGGCGCGCGCAAACTCCCTTCGCGAACGAATCTTCCGAGCATTTTTCGCAGAAGGCGATGGTCGAAGGGGTGCTGACAGGCTATCGCGACGCGTTTGCCAATCGTTAACTGTTCTTTACCAGCGCTAACCGTTTCTTCCGATTTGTCCTTTAAGCCCTGAAGCGGGGCATTACGCCCCGCTGCGCGCATGACTAGATGTCCGCGCAAGAACGGGCTTAACGACAGTGGAACCGATCAACGCACGCTCCATGCTGGCGGCCGCCGCCGCAGACAGCCACCGCGACGGCAGGGCCGCGGGTCGAACGGCGGCGCCGATTGTCACAGGCCGCCCTTGCCGTCACCAACCAGAAAGTGCGCAGGGCCTATTCGCCGGTCGTGATCGCGGGCGCCGTACGGCTTGCCGATTTTGCGCTGCTGAGTTTCGTCGGCATCGCGCTCTATCTCGGATATGTGGTGCCGCTCACCGGCTTTCACTGGGAATATATCGGGGCCATTTTCGGCATGACGACGACCGCGGTGGTCTGCTTCCAGGCCGCCGAGATCTACGAAGTGCAGATATTTCGCGGCCAGCTCCGGCAGATGACGCGGATGATCTCGTCCTGGGCATTCGTGTTCCTGCTGTTTATCGGCGCATCGTTCTTCGCCAAGCTCGGCGGCGAAGTATCGCGGCTCTGGCTCTCGGCATTTTTCTTCGTCGGCCTGGCAGCACTTGTCGGCGAACGGCTGTTCCTGCGGGCGATGGTGCGTAGCTGGGCGCATGACGGCCGGCTCGACCGCCGCACCATCATCGTCGGCTCCGACCAGAATGGCGAAAAGCTGGTCGAGGCGCTCAACGAGCAGGACGATTCGGACATCGAAATCCTCGGCGTGTTCGACGACCGCAACGACACGCGCGCGCTCGACACCTGCGCCGGCAGCCCGAAACTCGGCAAGGTCGACGACATCATCGAATTTGCCCGGCGCACCCGCGTCGACCTCGTGCTGTTCGCGCTGCCGATTTCGGCGGAGACGCGGATTCTCGAAATGCTGAAGAAATTGTGGGTGCTGCCGGTGGACATCCGGCTTTCGGCGCACACCAACAAACTGCGCTTCCGCCCCCGCTCCTATTCCTATCTCGGCAAGGTCCCGACCCTCGACGTTTTCGAGGCGCCGATCACCGACTGGGATCTGGTGATGAAGTGGATGTTCGACCGCATCGTCGGCGCCGTCATCCTGCTGCTGGCCGCACCGGTCATGGCGCTGGTCGCGCTTGCGATCAAGCTCGACAGTCCGGGGCCGGTGCTGTTCCGCCAGAAGCGGTTCGGCTTCAACAACGAGCGGATCGACGTCTTCAAGTTTCGCTCGCTGTATCACGATCAGGCCGATCCGCTGGCCACCAAGGTCGTGACCAAGAACGACAGCCGCGTCACCCGCGTCGGGCGCTTCATCCGCAAGACCAGCCTCGACGAACTGCCGCAGCTCTTCAATGTCGTGTTCAAGGGCAATCTTTCGCTGGTCGGCCCGCGCCCGCATGCGGTGCAGGGCAAATTGCAGAGCCGGCTGTTCGACGAAGCCGTGGACGGATATTTCGCGCGCCATCGCGTCAAGCCCGGCATCACCGGCTGGGCGCAGATCAACGGCTGGCGCGGCGAAGTCGACAGCGAGGAGAAAATCCAGAAGCGCGTCGAATTCGATCTCTACTACATCGAGAACTGGTCGGTGCTGTTCGATCTCTACATTCTTCTCAAGACGCCGCTGGCGCTGATGACGAAGAACGAGAACGCCTATTAAGCGCTATCGGTCGGGCGTTCTGTTACGGGTTGCGTCGGTTGAGTTTGCGAGTGTGTAATGGCGTATGCGGCGACAGCCGGCCAGGGATCTCTTCCACAAGGATCTCTTCCGTCAGCGGCGGCCGTTTCAGGCGTTTTGGCGCTGCAGCGCGCGCTGGTGTGGCTGGCCGGCGCTTCCAGCGCGATCGTCTTCATCGAGCCCAGCCCCTATGAACTGGTGACGCTCGCCGCCGCCGTGCTTTTCTTTGCCACGGGCCTGCGGCTGCGGCTGGTTTTCATGCCGCTGTTGCTGCTGCTGTTCCTGCTCAATATCGGCTACTCCATCGGCGCCATCCCTTTCCTGAACGATCCCGAGGTCGCCAACTGGATCGCGACATCCTGGTACATGGCGGTGACGGTGATCTTCTTTGCGATGGTGATTTCCGAAGACACCGCCGCGCGGCTCGACATGCTTCGCCGCGGCCTGATCGTGGGCGCCTTGATCGCCGCGACCACCGGCATCGCCGGCTATTTCAACCTCGTGCCCGGCGGACACGATCTGCTGACGCTGTATGAGCGCGCGCGCGGCACTTTCAAGGACCCCAACGTGCTCGGCGCGTTCCTGATCCTGCCGGCGCTGTTCGCGCTGCAAAGCGTGGTCTCCGACCCGTTCGGAAAATCGTTCCGCAGCACGATCGCGTTCGGCATCATGGCGCTTGCGATCCTGCTGGCGTTTTCGCGCGCAGCCTGGGGCGGCCTTGTCATCACCTCGGCCTTCATGCTGGCGCTGATGGTCCTGACCAGCCGGTCGCCGGCGCAGCGCTCGCGCATCATCGTGATGGCGGTGGTCGCGGTTATCGCGGTGGCGGCGCTGTTGGTCGTGCTGTTGTCGTTCGACTCCGTCAGCGAGATGTTCAAACAGCGCGCCAGCTTCGATCAAAGCTATGACGAAGGCCGCTTCGGCCGGTTCGGCCGGCATATTCTCGGCGCCCAGATGGCGCTCGATCTGCCCTTCGGCATCGGCCCGCTGCAGTTCCACCACTACTTCCCCGAAGACACTCACAACTCCTACCTGAACGCCTTCATGTCCGGCGGCTGGATCGCGGGTATCTGCTATCCGGCGCTGGTGTTTATCACCGTCATCATGGGATTCCGGCACGTCTTCGTCCGGGTGCCCTGGCAACGGGCTTATCTCGCGATCTTCGCAGCCTTCCTCGCCACCGTCGGCGAGAGCTTCGTCATCGACACCGATCACTGGCGGCACTTCTGGATGATGCTGGGCGCGATGTGGGGCATGTTCGCTGCCGCACAGCATTACAAGGCGTCCGGCGAGGCGAACGTCCGGCCCTAGTCGCGGCGCCCCCCGAGCGGGCTAAACCCGTACGAACACGCCCCAGAGCAGAGCGATGGCGGCCCCCGCAGCCAGCCATGACGGGTGATCGCAAAACATACCGCCGTAGACGCACAGCGGATTGGCCCAAAGCCCGTCGGTGGCCGCGGAATAAAACAGTCCGGCGGAAACCGCCAAAATGAATGCGACGATGTACACCTGAGTGATCCCTTTGCAGGTAGTGATACGGCTGTACTGCACGTGTCTTTACCGCAGAGGACCAAGCGCAGGCTTATGGAATTTTTCCGCCTTTAATTCAAATGCGTGATTTCCCGCTTTCGGCCCCTCGGTCACCGTCCTGGGTTCATCGACCGCGGAGATTACGTCTCGACTTCAAATTTCAGGCCGGCATGATCGACCAGCCGCTTGATCAGGCGATCGCCCATGGCGGCACCGGGAGTCCAGATGCCGCCGGGAACGTCCGGTCACGTCGCGCAGCAGGCAGAGCGCGCATTCGCCGATCATTTTCGACGTCGATCCGTAGCCGGGATCGCGATCGCCCTTCACGGCGACCCTGACCTGACGGCCGTCGGGCGCGAGGCCGACGAACAGGAGATCGTAGAGGCCGGACTCGCGCTCCTCTTTCGAAGGCCCCTCGCCCGGCTTCGGTGCGTCCACCGCGCCCATCCTCTCGGCATTGACGGCCGCGACCACACGCCTGGCGTTGGCTTCGCCCTGCTCTCCGGGACCGGTCACGATCATTTCGTCGTAGACGAAATCTCTACCGTAGGGAAAATTCATCAGCATGTTGGAGCGATGCACGTTGCGGGTGTTGATGCTCGCCATCACGAACGGCGCCGTCCACGAGCCCAGATCCTCGTCCAGCAGCGGCTTGTTGCCCCGCGGCTGTTTCGGGCCTTCAAAGCCGGGCGTCAGCACGAAATGGTTTTGCAGCATCGCGACCAGGCTCAGGTCTTTTGCCGCCGCCGCGAACGACGCCTTGGCGCTCGCGAAGGTGCCGCCGGAGAACGCCAACGTCGCATGGCGGATACGGGTTTTGACCCGGCTGGCCGGCGCGCCGAAAACCTTCTTCGCCTGTTGCTGGACGCAGAACACACCGAGTTCGAACGGCAGCGAATCGAAGCCGCAGGAAAACAGGATTCGCGCGCCGGTCGATTGCGCGGTGGCCTGATGCGCGTCGATCATTTGCCGCATCCAGACCGGTTCACCGCATAGATCGAAATAATCGGTCCCCGTTGCCGCGCAGGCCGCAACCAGGTCGGAGCCGTAGAGCTGATACGGGCCGACGGTCGATATGACCGATTTGGTCTGGCCGAGCATGGCTTTCAGCGACGCCGGATCGGCGGCATCGGCCACGATCAATGGCGTGTCGGGGTGAGCGCCGACCGCGTCGCGCACCGAGGCGAGCTTGTCGAGGCTGCGCCCGGCCATCGCCCATTTGAGTTGGCGGTCATTGCGATACTGCGAAGCGAGATATTCGGCCACGAGTTGGCCGGTGAAGCCGGTGGCGCCATAGACAACGATGTCGAATTTCGACGAAGGCATCTTCAATTCCCTTGAGAAACAGGTTGATAGCTTGCGCGGAACGGCTTCCGTTCGTGAGCTATTTCCTGGCGTAGGACACGCCCATGCCGGCGCGGACGTCGCTCTGGATACCATAGGGCGCGATCGGATAGCGCAGGCCGTTTTTCGCCAGCGCCTTCATCCCGGCGATGGCCTTGGCCAGATGCGCCGGTGACAAGGCCATCAGCATCTCCTCATCGGGCACGCCGCCATAGCGCCGCTCCGCATAGCACGGCAACGACAGGCTGGGCTCGCCGGTCTTGAGCGCCCGTCCCCAGGAATCGGCGCAGGCGGTTTCGCCGACCACGCCCCATTCGAATTTCTTGTAGCCGGTATACTGCAGGCCGTTGATCAGGATGATCATCTGGCCGGGCGTCGCATAGACCAGACAGATATCCGGCGGATTGAGCCGGCCGCTGGCCAGCGGACTCACAACGAGCGCCTGGTATTGGCCGTGAGGAACGACATCCAGCGCTTCCTGGCGCTTGCGCGCGTCCTCGGCATTCTCGTGCCAGACCCCGACGTAAGCCTGGCCGGCGAGCCATTTCTCGTCCTGCGGGGCAAGGCCGATCACGGCGCGGCATTGCGCGCCCACCAGATCCTCCGCGGTGATGCCGACCGTCCAGCCCAGCCGCGAGGCCATGCTGACGATCTGGTCGGTGGTGTGGACCGCCGACGGCCGCCTGATTTTCGGAATAGCCATCATCTCGTCCACGCTTGCGAACATCTTCATGCCGATCACGGTGGTCTTCAGGCGCAGCAGATTGTTCAGGTCGGCGACGATGGCGGCCAGATCGAATTTCTCTTCCTTCACGGCAGCTTGCTGCATGAACTGACCCTCCCTGAACGGCAGACTGACGGCTGCACGTATTTCGATGGCGATCCTAGCCGGATTATTCGACCGCCGCGACCGGCCCGACATCGGTCATTGTGGGGCTGGCCCCGGGAACAATTCACGGGTCTTGCCGGAAATCCGATAGGCGATAAGGCCCATCCATTCGCGGATGGCGGCGTCCGTGCGCTGCAACCCTTCGACCGCGAAGATGGAAGGCGTCACAAGATCGCCGTATCCGCCGATACGCCAATCGACCGGATACGGTTCGACGGCAAATCCGGCTGCCCGGAACAGGCCCACCGACCGCGGCATATGGTAGGCCGAGGTCACCAGCAGCCATCGTTCGCCGGCCTTCGGGTCCGCCGCCGCTTTCGAGAACGCGGCGTTTTCCTGGGTGTTGCGCGAGCGCCGCTCCATGATCAGGCGCGCTTTGGGAATACCGAGGCTTTCGAACACCGACAGCGCGTAATCGGCTTCCTTGGCTGCGTCGTCCGCAATCAAATTGGCGTTTCCGCCGGAAAAGACGATGCGTGCGTTCGGGTATCGATGGGCAAGCGCCGCACCGGCGAGGATGCGATCGACCGCCCCTGCGTACACTGCCACGCCATGCGCGGCCGAACGATCCGGGTCGATCGACCCGCCGAGAATGACAATGCCGTCAGGCGCGCCCTGCGTTGCATCCCAAGCCGGGAACCGCGACTCCAGCGGGTACAGCAGCCAGTTCCCGAGCGGGGAGAATCCGCATATTGCCAGCATTACAATGGCGGCCGTGAGCAGCTTGCGGCCGAGAAGCGCCCATCGCGTGGCCAGCAGGATGGCGCCGAGCAGGCCAATGCCGATCAGGAAATTGGTCGGCAACAACAGGATGCCGAGCGTTTTGGAGAGCACAAAAAACAACAGAAGCCTCTTGGAATGTCTGGTACAGCGTCATACGCGACCCCTGCCCCAACCCAAAGCCCTCTTGCATGACGCATCATCACCTGCATTCCAGCCCCGAGACCTGCCATTGGGGGTTCTTCGAGGCAAAGCTGAAACCGGTCCTCACCGTTGCCAGCGGCGACGAAGTGACCATCGATACCGTCAGCGGCGGCCCGGAAATGGTGCCGGACCGGGACCGGTTTCACGTCCCGTCCGAACTCTTCGAAATCCATTCCCGCAGTGAGCGGATGGTGCCGGGTCATATCCTGACCGGACCGGTCGCCGTCGAAGGCGCGCAACCCGGCGACGTGCTGGAGGTTGAGATCCTCGACGTCAGGCTCCGGCAGGACTGGGGCTATAATCTGATCCGGCCGCTGGCGGGCACGCTGCCCGACGATTTTCACCAGATGCGGCTTCTGAACATTCCGCTCGATGCCAAGCGGATGGTGGGCCGGCTGCCCTGGGGGCTCGACCTGCCGCTCAAGCCGTTTTTCGGGGTGATGGGCACCTCGCCGCCGCCGGCCTGGGGACGCATCACCTCGCTGATCCCGCGCGCGATGGGCGGCAACCTCGACAACAAGGAATTGGTACCGGGCGCCAAACTCTATTTGCCGGTATTCGTGCCGGGCGCGCACTTTTCCTGCGGCGACGGCCACGGTGTCCAGGGCGACGGCGAGGTCTGCGTCACCGCGATCGAGACCGCATTGCAGGGCCGTTTCAGGCTGACATTGCGCAAGGATCTGCGGCTCGATTATCCCCGCGCCGAAACACCGGATCATTACATGACGATGGCGATGGATCCCGACCTCGACCAATGCGTGGTCCGGGCGCTACGCGACATGATCGTGCTGCTCGGCGAAAAGCGCAATCTGTCGCGTGAGGACGCCTATACGCTATGCAGCCTGGCGGCCGACCTGCGGGTGACCCAGACCGTAAACGGCTCTAAAGGAATTCATTGCATGATCGCGAAGTCGGTGGTGCATGGGTAGCCGGCCGGAAAGGCCATGGCGGCAGTTTCTGAGAGATTTTTCAGTGGCTTGGCGAGCTAAACTGCTGCAAAATGTGATTGAATCGGCTGTCGCAGGACTGCTGCCTTTGCCGGGGTGAGATGACCGTAGCATGACCGAGGCAAGGCTAGGCGGGGAACCCATCCCCGGCATCGCTCAGAAAGCGTCGCCCTGGGGCAAGGCCATCGCAGGATGGATCGCGCGCACCGACGCCTGCGATATCGCTACGCTCTTCCTGCTCGCCGCACTGGTCGTCATCGCGTTCTGCACTTTCAAGGACTACGCGATCTCCAACGATGAAGGCGTTCAGCATCATTACGGCGAATTGATCATCGCCTATTATGCCAGCGGCTTTCGCGACCTCGACGTTTTCAACTTCCAGAACCTTTATCTCTACGGCGGCCTGTTCGATATCGCCGCCGTCCTGCTCAGCCATCTCATTCCGATCAACCCGTATGACCTGCGCCACATCCTGTGCGCGCTGATCGGCATCGGCGGGATCGGCGCCGCCGCGGCAACCGCGCGGCTGATCGCCGGACCTCGCGCGGCGCTGATCGCCGCGGTGGGCCTGAGCGTCTGCGGCGCGTGGTACGGCGCGATGTTCAACCACACCAAGGATATTCCCTTTGCCGCCGCGATGATCGGCGCGACATTCTTCCTGATCCGCATCGCGCGCGCCCTGCCGTCGCCTCGCGCCGTAGACATCGCGGGCTTCGGTCTTCTGGCGGGAGCCGCACTCGGCATGCGCGTGCTCGGTTTGCTGCTGCTGATCTACATCGGTTTCGCGATCGTGCTGTACCTGCCATATTTTCCCAAGTCAGGGCTCGATCGCCGCGCGCGGTGGCGCTTTGCGATCGAATCCGCGGTGCGGCTGTTGCCGGCGCTGCTGCTCGCCTATCTCATCATGGTGCTGGCGTGGCCCTGGGCGGGGCTCGCACCGCTCAACCCGATCCGCGGCCTGCTCGCGTTCTCGGAGTATCAATACCCGATCCGCACGGTGCTTGCCGGTCGGGTCTACGAGATGGCGGACACGCCGCGGCTGTACGTGCCGATCTATATTCTGATCCGCATGCCGCTGGTGATGCTGTTCGGCGCGGCCCTGGCGATGATCTTCACACTGGTGCCGCGCTTTGCCGCCGGTACCGCGCAGCCGCAGCGCCGGGACATCTCGCTGGTATTACTCACGGTGTTTTTCCCGCTGGCCTGCGAGGTGATCTGTCACGGCCCGGCTTTCACCGGCTTGCGTCATTTCCTGTTCGTGATTCCGGCGCTGGCGGTGCTGGCCGGCATCGGGCTCGACGCCGCGGTAACGGCGTTGGCAGCGCGCGGCCGCCTGGCCGCTTCGGGCGGGCTCGCGGTCGTCACCGCATGTTTCCTCTGGAACGCGGTGACCCTGGTCAGGCTGCACCCGTACGAATCCCTGTATTACAACATCACGGTCGGAGGACTTGAGGGCGCGTCACGGCGCTACGACCTCGATTACTGGTTCAACAGCATGCCTGAGGCGCTCAATCAACTCGAAGCCTATTTGCGCCGCACCGAACCCGGCAACACCATCCTGCCGACGCGGATCTATTCCGTCGCGGTGTGCGGGGAACGCCTTTCGTTCGACAAGACCGTGACGCTCCCGCAACTGCACTGGGATTTCAGGCACGAGTGGAAAGAGTCCGAATTCTTCATCGCGCCGACCCAGATGAATTGCGATGAAGACCTCGACGGCAAGGTGATCGGCACCGTCGAACGGCTTGGCGTCGTCATCGCCTATGTCAAGGACCGCCGGGCGTTGGTGGAGCCGCTGGCAACCGCGAAGCGGTGAGCGTGCCGGCATCGCCGGAACGAGTGGCCTCGGTCAGCGGCCGCCCACGATATCGGCGTTGCCGCCCGTACTGCCGATCCGCGAGGTATCCTTGTCGTCGGTGCGCTTGTACCAGGAGTTCACCCAGGCCACCGCCGACATGATGAGAATTCCGGCAAGTGCGACCACGAAATGCAGGCCGATGCCGCCCGAAGTCTCGACCAGCACGAAATAGCCCGCGAACGCCAGGAACACGCCGAGACAGAAAATCTCCAGCGAATGCGTCCCGCACAGGATCAGCGGACGCAGCCAGGGCGACTGCAGTCCGGGCCAGCCCTTCGGCACGAAGCGGACCGTAATGGCCGCCAGCGCCAGAAAATGTGCGAAGCGGAGGATGTCCATATCGGTCTTGTCGATCGGATACATCCATTGCACCAGCCAGCGCGGCAACAGCGGCTCCAGCTGCGGGAAATACCAGGTCAGGGTCACGAAGAACGCCGCCGCCACATAGGCGACCGCAACCCACAGCGTCACCGGGGAGGCAAGAAACCCCGACATTCGTTTGGCACCGCCAAGTGCGCACCACGCGCCGAACACAAACAGCATCTGCCAGGCGAACGGATTGAAGGCCCAATAGCCGCTCGGATAGACGCTCAGGTACCAGTCGTAATGGATGGTGAGCGCATAGAGCACCACCGACAGCGCCAGCGCGACGTCGGCCTTCCACTTCATCACCCACAGGATCAGCGGAAGAAAAAACATCAGCACGACATAGAGCGGCAACACGTCGATGTTGAGGGGGCGAAACCGCAGCAGCAGGGTCTGCAGCAGGACAACGCCGGGATGCTGCATAAAATCCACTATGCGCATTTCCTGCGAGAAAAACGGATTGTCGGACCTCCCGACGGCGTACTCGATCTCGCCGAGGAAGATCACGACGATGAATACATGCGCGACATAGATCTGCCAGACCCGCTTCATGATGCGCGCGGTGGCGATCACGAATCCGGACTCCCGCATCGCGCGGCCGTAGACGAACGCCGCCGTATAGCCCGAGATGAAAATGAATATCTCGGCGGCGTCGCAAAATCCGTAATTGCGGATCGTAAACCAGGTCAACAGGTCGGGCGACAGATGATCGATGAAGATCAGCCACAGCGCGAGCCCGCGGAACAGGTCGATTCGCAATTCCCGTTCGGCCGCGGCGCGCGGAGCCGCCGGCGTCAAGACGGTCGCCGGCGCCGAGACTTGCGCCATCGTATCTGCTGCGCCCGCAAAGGGTGCCGCGGCAACTCGATCAACAGTCGACACTTTTAGCCCCGCCTGAAGAAGATCGGCTTACACGGCCGGTTCCCTGCGACCATGATATAGACCCGGGGTTGGTAAGCAAGTTGCCGGACTAGCCGCAAGATCCGGTCATCGAATCGCGATATAAATATTGCGGTTTCATGAATCCGGTTGCGGTCGAGCTCAAGTGTCGGCCGTCATACCGGTTCTTTGCACTTTGGACCCGTCACGGGGATTGACGCCAGTATCGGGGTAAGTCTCAATAAGCGTTCCAAAAAGACGTGTTTTTGGCGGGCGGTTTCCTTGAGACTATCGACTGCGAACCGTGAACTTGTCGGTTGTTCGGCGGCGTCAGGTCGGGTCACAGGTCTCCGGACGCCAACTCTGTAACCTTGGCGCGACACCACACTGGACAAAATGGATCAGGCAGGATGACCAATCAGGAAACCGCACCTATTTCGCTTGCCGTCGAGCGTGACCTGAGGCTCGACCTCTTCCGCGGCATCGGGCTGTGGATGATTTTCCTCGATCACGTTCCGGACGACGTCGTTGCCTGGCTGACCCTGCGCAACTATGGCTTCAGCGATGCCGCCGAGTTCTTCGTGTTCATTTCCGGCTATCTGGCCGGCTACATCTATGGTCCGATCATACGCGCCGGGAACTTCCTCGCTGCCATCAAGCGGCTGTGGACACGCGTCTGGCAGATGTACGTTGCCCACATCATGCTGTTTCTGCTGTTCACGGCGCAGATCGCGCGCACGGTCCGAAAATTCGACAACCCGATGTACGAAGACGAGTTCAACGTCCATAATTTTCTCCAGCACCCGGACGTCCTGATCGGACAGGCGCTGACGCTGCGCTACAAGCCGGTCGATCTCGACGTGCTGCCGCTCTACATCACGCTGGTGGCCGCTTCGCCGCTGATCATCTGGTGCCTGTTGCGCCGCCCGAACTGGACCCTGCTTGGCTCGGTCCTGCTGTACATCGGGGCGCGCGTGTTCGACTGGAATTTCGCGTCGTACCCGCCGGGAACGCACTGGTACTTCAATCCGTTCGCCTGGCAGTTGATGTTCGTGTTCGCGGCATGGTGTGGCGTCGGAGGCATCGCCCAGATACAGGCCCTGATCCGGTCGCGCGCGGCGCTGATCGTGGCCGTGGCGTGGCTCCTCTTCGCGTTCCTGATCGTGATGACCTGGCACATCCCGACCCTGGACGCCATGGTGCCGAAATGGATGATCAAGGCGATCTATCCGATCGACAAGACCGACCTCGATATGCTGCGCTTCACCCACTTCCTCGCTTTGGCGCTGGTGGTCTCGCGATATTTCCCGCGCAAGGCGGAGATCCTTTCCTCCCTGTGGCTGCGTCCGCTGGTGCTGTGCGGTCAGCACTCGCTGCCGCTGTTTTGCTTCGGCGTATTCCTGTCCTTTGGCGCGCACTGGTTCCTGGTTCAGTACTCCCATGGCGTCTTCTCGCAACTGCTTGTCAGCGCCGGCGGCATGGCGGTCATGACTGCGCTTGCATGGGTTCTGGATCGGGCCGGAACGGTGCCCAACCTGTTCGTCGATGTGAGCGAATTCCAGACCCCGAAGGCGGCGATAGAGCCCGGCAAGGCCTGACCTGGGGTTTTGGGATAGCTCGGGCTGGATCGAGGAAGCGGCCGCACGGCGAGCCGCTCCTTCAACTTTCCAATCGGGATTTTGATATCCCGGAGCAACGCGCCGTTACAATTTATGACCTTTCTGGCGTAGCGCTTCCGTCAACCGCGCGCGCAGATCGTCGGCCGCCTTGTGGCTGGCATCCTGGGTGACCTTGGCGGTCTGCTGGGTGATGACCGGCGACTTTTCGAGGTACTTTTGCCCGACCGGCCGCTGGAAAAACGCCTCCATGTCGCGCATCTCGGCCACCGTATAATTGTTGGCATAGATGGCGGCGACGTCGTCGAGCATCGCCGTATAGTATGGCTGAAACGCCGCATCGACCATCGGCTTCATGCTGTCGTAATCGCGTTCAATCTCGGGGCGGTCCTGGGTCAGCGTGCGCCTGAGGCCCAGCACGATGGCTGGCAGCAGCGCCTTGTACTGGTCGGGCAGCTTCATGGTGGTCACCAGGCTGCGCGCCGCGGTCATGGCCTCGGCAGATGGCTTTTGCGCCGCAGCGGTGCAAATTGACAACAGAAACACGCTGGTGATGATCAATGAGCGCCTGAACATGATTTTCCTCCGGTGACCTGCCACGCGATGATACCTGAAAATCGGGTTTCCCCAAACGAGCAGCCGACGGGGACCGGCGGTCCGCGGTCGTTGTTCAAGTGAGTTGCGAAGTTCGTTCGTTCTCAAACGGCCCGTCATGGCGGGAAGCGAGCGGTAGCTGTTTTCCCTCCCCCGCGAAAGCGGTGGGGAGGGATCAAGGGTGGGGGGTGCTTCAGCGGACTCCGTTGTCAGTGAGCCTGCCGATAGACCCCCCACCCCTGACCCCTCCCCGCCGCGCACGGACGCGCGCGGAGGGAGGGAAAAAGCGCGAATGGATCGAGCTAGCCCAGCCGCCAGCCGACCTCGGCCGCAAAGCTCCGGTAGAATTCGGGCTCATAGGCCTGTTCCGGCGTTTGCCGCACGCGCTCGTCAAGCAGATGGGCATCATCGCCGATCAGGATGCGCCAGCGTCCGGCTTTGACCCCGTCGAGGATCACCGTTGCCGCCGCGGCCGCGGTCGTGGGAGCTTCGTCGCGGAACGTCCGCGCACGATCGAGGGCGATATTCTGAATGTCCTCGTCCGACATCGCCTTCGTATCGGTGCCCATGCCTTCCAGGCGCCGGCGGGCCGCCAGAATTTCATTCGCGCTCAACCGGTCGGACTCAGTGCCGTTCTGGATTTTGCGCGAATTGGACACGATGGAGGTGCCGATATGGCCCGGCATCACCACCGAGCATTTGATGTGCGGTGCGTTCAGCCTGAGGTCGTTCATCAACGCTTCGGTAAATCCCTTTACCGCGAATTTGGCGGCGCTGTAGGCGGTATGCGACACGCCAAGCCCGACCGAAGCCCAGAACCCGTTGACGCTGGAGGTGTTGACGATGTGACCTTCGTCCGCCTTCACCAGCATCGGCAAAAAGGTGCGAACGCCGAGATAGACGCCGCCCCAGCAGATGTTGAAGGTTTTTTCCCACTGCTCGCGCGTGTTGGTGAACAGGCTGCCGCCGCCGCCGATGCCGGCATTGTTGAACAGCAGGTGGATCCTGTCGGTGGCCTGCTGTTCGGCGAGTTCGTCGCGAAACCGCAGCAACTGGTCTTCGATCGAGACGTCGGCGATGTGGGTGGTGATGCGCAAGCCCTGCGGCAGCCGCTCGACCTCGCACAGCCGCCGGGTCTCCGCCATCGCATCCGCCGACACGTCGCACATCGCGACATTGCAGCCCTCGGCGACGAGCTGGCGCGCGAGTTCGCGGCCCATGCCCGTGCCGCCTCCGGTGATGACGGCGATCTTTCCGGCGAAATCTTTCATGGACGTTACTAACCCCTCTGCACTTGCTGGAGCCGGCCTGCTGGAACAACGGTTTTCGGCCGACACGGCTTGTTGAACGCCGACAAACGTCGCCGCCCACGAGCCCGGGGGAACTGTACAAGCCCGGCCGCGCCGGGCAAGCGCCGGGTACCGGCGTCCGCTCAGAGCGGGCGTTGCTGGCTCTCTTAATCCGAAGTCGGCAGGTGTCGCATCGTGAATTCGATCTGGCCGTCGGGAAGCTGCCGCCAGTTTTCGACCACCGCCGTGTAGCCGGCCTCGGGAACCTGCTTAAGGATCTCACGGGCTTTGAGCCGGGCCGCATCAATCGGGAGCGTGAATATCTCCGGCCGGCGCAGGCCGGACATTCGATCTGCCAGGTCTCGGGGACGAATGCGCATGTCGCGCCTCATGCATGTCCAACAAGCGACCGATCTTGCGCGGCTAAACGTCGAGGGCCATCGCGCCGACCGCATTATCCCCGCTAATCACCGGCGGTTGTCGCGGGAACCGGCGCGCGGCGACATCGAGCTTTGCCGGATCAAGCGGCTAATTGGTGGCGCTGCCGGTTTTGGTCTTTGGCTTGGCCGGCGAAGCCTTGGTTACCGTTTTAACAGCGGCTTTGGGCGCGTCGATGCTGCGCGCGTTGCCCCACGGGTCGGTCGGGCCCTTGTCGGGAATGTTGCCGAGCGACTGCTCATAGGCTTTCTTGGCCGCCTTCTCGCCCTGGATCTCGTTAAATGACTTTTCCTTGTCAGGCTCGCCGGCTCTTTGAATGGAGGGGTCGGATTGGGCATAGGCAGGCCCGGCGAGTAACGCGATCATCGCTGCGGTGCGCAAAACTTTCATGGGTGTGCTCCCTTGATGTGGCTTGCATACCATTGCGCCCGCCGCGGCGCCAATGCCCTCTAGTTCTGTGCAAGCTTGATGGTCGAGATCGGCCATTTGCCGTCATGGCCGGCAATGGAGATCCGCAAGCCGTGTAATTCGTCGAGCCAGACGCTCTCGACCGTCCCGGCCTTGCCGTCGGTCAGAATCACGGCCTTGCCGACGAGTTCGGATTGAGCTTGCTCGAACGCGTTGAGAATCGTCCAGGCGCGGAGCTTTACAACGGGCATGGCAGCTCCGGCGTCGGCGAATCCTTTGAGCGCCGCAGTGTTTGCATTGAAAAACGCACAACTCGTGACCGGACAATGGCGGCGGGCCGGTTTGCCGGCGCGCGCATCGGCGCTTGACATCGACGCGAACGAAATGAGAACGTCACCAGTTCCGGACGTGCCGGCGGCAAACGGAATGCAAAACGACGAAAGCCCAGACCGATCGAACGTACGCCATGTCAGGCGTCGTGGCGCAAGGCGCTTCGTGAGCCGCACGCGCCTGGTGATGCTCCTGCTGTTGATCGTCGCGATCCCGATCTTCATCGGCCTTGCCAACCGCGCCGTGCACGAAAACGCCGACGTGATCCGGCAAGGTTTCGGCCGATAGGCCGCACCGACAGGCACCGGCAGCCTGCGCGCAAGACCTTCGATTTTGATTGGTCGGAGCGAGAGGATTTGAACCTCCGACCCCTAGTCTCCCAGACTAGTGCGCTAACCGGGCTGCGCCACGCTCCGATGCCGTTCCCTTAGCTTCGATCAGCCCTGCGCGCAAGGCGCGCGATCGGGCTCGCGAGGCGGCCTGAATTGGGGTTTCCTTGCGCCCAGGCGATCAGCCGTCCTTTAACGCGGCATCGAGCAATTGCCGGCAGGCAATCAGGTCCTGCAGCACGCCTTCCAGGCGTTCCGCGTCCAGGATCCCTGCACCGACACCGGGAATCGGTCCGCTGTCAAATGCCGGCGACAGCCCGTCCTTGTCGATCTCGAGAAAACGAAAATCGATGCCGTCGGCGCTCGCGCCGTCCTCGTCATCGATATCGATGCCCGGAACGGCATCGCCATCCTCTTCCAGAAGACTTTGTCCGATCGCGCGTTCGACCGAGCCAAACGAAGCGACAGCCGATCCATCGGCCAGGGCCTGGACCGCCTTGATGCCGTGCTCTTTCAGAATGCGCTGCACACCGCGGATGGTGTAGCCCTCGCCGTACAGCAGACGGCGGATGCCCCGCAGCAGGTCGACATCATCGGGGCGGTAATAGCGCCGGCCGCCGCTGCGCTTCATCGGCTTGATTTGGGCGAACCGCGTTTCCCAGAACCGCAGGACATGCTGCGGGATGTCGAGATCGTCGGCGACCTCGCTGATGGTTCGGAACGCATCCGGCGCCTTGTCCAAATGCTTGCTCCTGCCTATTGCCGTGTTGAACGACTGATCCGGCCGACCTTAGTCGGCCTTGCTCTCGCCGGTGCCATTGCCGTTGATCCGCTGCTTCAGAATGGCCGACGGCTTGAACACCATCACGCGACGCGGAGAGATCGGCACCTCGGTGCCGGTCTTCGGATTACGGCCGATACGCTGGCCTTTCTTGCGCACCATGAACGAGCCGAACGACGACAACTTGACGGTCTCGCCCTTCTCGAGGCAATCGGTGATTTCCTTCAGGACCAGTTCGACAAAGGCGGACGACTCCGTGCGCGACAAGCCCACCTTCTGGTAGACGGCTTCGCACAGATCGACGCGTGTGACTGTTTTTCCGGTCCCGGTCATCGCCTGCCCCAAAACTCACGGCGAACAATTCGTTTTGTGAAATTATGAGCTTAACGCGCGACGGTCAACAGCGCTCATCAATGCAATAGCATGAAACAAGGTGGCAAAGTGGATAGATTTTTAAACACTGCGCTTACCAGCGCAGCAGCACCGATCCCCAGGTGAAGCCGCCGCCCATGGCTTCGAGCAGTATCAGATCGCCCTTCTTCACGCGCCCGTCCTTGACCGCGACTGACAGCGCCAGGGGAATCGACGCCGCCGAGGTGTTGCCGTGCAGGTCGACCGTCAGCACCACCTTCTGCGGCGCAATATGCAACTTGTGCGCTGAAGCATCGATGATTCGCTTGTTGGCCTGATGCGGAATGAACCAGTCGATATCGTCGGCGGTCGTGCCGGTGGCCTCGAACGCATCCACGATCACATCGGTGATCATGCCGACGGCGTGCTTGAACACCTCGCGGCCTTCCATCCGCAGGTACCCGACCGTCTGGGTCGAGGACGGACCGCCATCGACGTATAATTTCGACTTATGACGGCCGTCGGAGCGCAAATGCGTGGTCAATATGCCGCGGTCGCCAGGCTTGCCCGGCTGCATCTCGGCATCCAGCACGACAGCGCCGGCGCCGTCGCCGAACAGCACGCAGGTGCCACGGTCGCTCCAGTCGAGAATGCGCGAGAATGTCTCGGCGCCGATCACCAGCGCCCGCTTGAACGCGCCGCTGCGCAGGAAATTGTCCGCGGTGGCCAGCGCAAAGATAAATCCGGAGCATACCGCCTGCAGATCGAACGCGGCGCCATGGGTGATGCCGAGCCCGTTCTGCACTGCAACCGCGGTTGCGGGAAAGGTGTTGTCGGGAGTCGAGGTCGCCAGCACGATCAGGTCGATCGACTGCGCGTCGATCCCGGCATTGGCCAAGGCGTCGCGCGCGGCATTGATCGCCAGATGCGAGGTGAATTCGCCGTCGGCGGCGATGTGGCGTTGCCGGATGCCGGTACGCTGCACGATCCACTCATCCGAGGTATCGACCCGGGCCGCCAGTTCGGCATTGGTCAGAATCTGTTGCGGCAGGTAGGAACCGCAGCCGAGAACGACCGAACGTATCGCAGTCACGAGACAGCCTCCTGCGCGGTCGGCGCAGACGCAAGTGCACTGCCATCGCGATTGAGCATTTGATTGATCTTGGTCAGGAGATCGTAGTGGACCATCTCATAGCCAACATCGACCGCATACGCAAAGCCTTCGGCATCGGTTCCGCCGTGGCTTTTGACGACGATGCCGCGCAGGCCCAGCAGCACGCCGCCATTGGACTTGCTGGGGTCCATCTTGTCGCGCAGCGCCTTGAAGGCATTCTTGGCGAACAGGTAGCCGATCCGCGAGCGCCAGGTGCGCGCGATGGCGCCGCGCAGATATTCCGAGATCTGCCGCGCGGTACCCTCGGCGGCCTTCAAGGCGATGTTGCCGCTAAAACCCTCGGTGACGATGACGTCGGCCGCGCCCTTGCCGATGCCGTCGCCTTCGACGAAACCGATATATTCGAGTTGCGGAAGGTTCATCGCGCGCAGCAACTCGGCGGCCTCGCGAATTTCCTCGCCGCCCTTCACTTCCTCGACGCCGATATTGAGCAAGCCGACGGTCGGCCGTTCCAGGTCGAACAATACGCTGGCCATCGCGCTGCCCATCACCGCCAGCGCCATCAAATGATGCGCATCGCCGCCGATGGTGGCGCCGAGGTCGAGCACGACGGAATCGCCGCGCATCGTCGGCCACACCGCCGCGATCGCCGGCCGGTCGATGCCGGGCAGCATGCGCAGACAAAACCGCGCCATCGCCATCAGCGCGCCGGTGTTGCCGGCGGAGACCGCAACATCGGCTTCGCCTCTTCTGACGGCGTCGATGGCAAGCCACATCGACGAGGTCTTGCGGCCGCGGCGCAAGGCCTGGCTGGGCTTGTCGTTCATGCTGACGGCGACGTCGGTATGTATGACGCGCGAAGCCGCCTTCATCGCCGGGTGCTTTGCGAGTTGCGGTTCGATCAACGCGCTGTCCCCGAACAGCAGGAATTCGGTGTCAGGATGCCGGGTCAGCGAAATCGCGGCGCCGGGAATGACAACCGATGCGCCGACATCGCCACCCATGGCGTCAAGCGCGATTCGAACCTTTTGAGGCATGAACGTCCCGAAAACCTGATCTTTTGCGGTCTTGAAGCGCTCGGCCGCGGACTGAAAATCGCCACGGAAAGCGGCGATCGGCCAAGCACAACGCTGCACCTCGGCCGGGCCGCGACAATAGCGTGTCCCTGCCCCGACACAACCTCTTGACCTCGCCCTTTTGAGTGCCGAAGCGCGGCGCGACGGAATCGGAACGAGAGAATAAAGTCAGATAGTTCAACGGATTAAACCAATTATCGCATCGATCGGACGGCGATCCTTGTCGCAATGTGTCCGTGCAACGATGTTTCAGCCGCCTTTGGGCTTGTTGGGAGACCTCTTGGGGCCTTTTGGTTTTGCATCGAGCTGCAACGCCTTGAGGGCGGCAAACGGGTGATCTTCGGGATCGGCGGCCACCACCGGCGGTTCGAAAACCGCGTCCGGCTTGCGCGGATAGGGATCGACAGCCAGGAACAACGCATCGGTCGCGACCCGGCCAAGATCGATGACGCCATTTTCGATCGGCTCCGGCGGGTCCGGAATTTCAGTATCGCTCTCGGCGGCCTCGTCGACGAGATCGGCCAGTTGCGGAATTTGTTCAGGGGGCGCGAAAATCAGATCGATCGGCTCATCGATGTCGTTCTCGATGGGGTCGAGCGAGACCACGCACGTCTGACCGATCCGCGCCTTGACGCGCCCTGCGACGTGGACACGGCCTCTGGCTGTCGGAGTCACATCGAGCGAAGCTGTCGCAAACAGAACTTCGCGCAAGCCGGCGACCGCGGCCAACGCCGCGCGTGCGGCCGGGCCGGCTTCGAGGTCGCGATGCAATCCGGTTTCCGGTATCTGCTCCACGACGAGGGGAACGCTCCAGGGATCCGCCGGGCCGCCGATGCTGTCCGTTCTGTTCATGCCTGCGCGTCCGATCGAGCGAGCGAGGGAAACTTCCACGATCCGCTCTGCAATGCCGTCTCGTCCGATCCTGCCAGGGACGCCATGGCCGCCTCGGCATAGACGGCGAGCCGCCGTGCTTTTTCGATTCTCTGTCCATTCAAGATATTCTTGCACAGGGCTTGCGCCAGTGGCTCTGCACCTGCGGCCAAAGCGAGATCGTAGGCGGCGGATCGGCCGTAAAAGGCCTCCCCGAAGGCCTGCATCCGCTTCGGAACGGTGAGATCGCCGACCCCCATTTCACGTAAATTGGCGTCCATATCGTCGCAGAAGCGATCAAACAAAGCCTGGGAAAGCTCGGGGCCGCCCGCAATCGGCCTCAGCCGCCGCAATACCATCCATAAATGCAGCACCAGCAGATCAAAACGCCCATTAACCGTGTCCGGCACGCCCAAGTCCCGATAAAACAACGGTTCTCGCGCTTGCGTCACGATCATGCCATAGATGGCCTCAATGGTGCCGCGCGGGAATGTCCGGGGTCTCCTGAAGTGGTTGAACGGCCAAGGCATTGTGGGTTCCGCGCGCGAGCCCCGAAGGTTTGCTATTGGGGGGCCATGCATGTTGCAATCCGACGTGCTGCCCGGTACGTCAACGCTTCGCGCGATGCAAGGGGACGGGATTAGTTCCGGAATGATTGTGACCAGTCCGACATGCTCACGCATGCCCTCCCCGCGCGGCCTCGTTGCGCGCTGGCGCGGCATGCGCACGGCTGTTGCTGTGGCTCTGGTCTGCGCGGCGCTGGGCGGCTGCGTAGGCGAGCAATTTCAGAAGGGTTACATTCTGCCGCCGGGCGCGCTTGAGCAAATTCCGATCGGCGCCAGCCAGGACCAGGTGCTGATCGTGATGGGAACGCCGTCTACGGTCGCGACCTTGAACGGTGAAGTTTTCTACTACATTTCGCAGCGTTCCGAACGCAAGGTGGCGTTCATGAAACAGCAAGTCATCGACCAGCGCGTGATTGCGATCTATTTCGACAAGAACCGCCAGGTGCAGCGGCTCGCCAATTACGGGTTGAGGGACGGCAGGATATTCGACTTCATCAGCCGCACCACCCCGACCTCGGGCCAGGAACTCAGCTACCTGACGCCGCTGTTCAAGCTTCTCAGCTTCAACTAAAGCGCCGATCGACCACCGCAAGAATCGACCACCGCAAGACAAGAAAAACCCCGCGGCTCGCACCGCGGGGTTTTTCGTCTCGATCGCGAAAATGCGCTTAGTGCGCCAGGATCGCCAGCAGCAAGAGCGCCACGATGTTGGTGATCTTGATCATCGGATTGACGGCCGGACCCGCGGTGTCCTTGTAGGGATCGCCGACGGTGTCGCCGGTCACCGCGGCCTTGTGGGCGTCGGAGCCCTTGCCGCCGTAGTGGCCGTCCTCGATGTACTTCTTGGCGTTGTCCCAGGCGCCGCCGCCCGAGGTCATGGAGATCGCGACGAACAGGCCAGTCACGATCACGCCCAGCAGCATGGCGCCGACAGCGGAGAACGCCGCCGATTTGCCGGCCGAACCGCCGCCGGCGATGCCGAAGATGACAAAATAGACGAAGATCGGCGACAGCACCGGCAGCAGCGAGGGAATGATCATTTCCTTGATCGCCGCCTTGGTCAGAAGATCGACCGCCTTGCCGTAGTCGGGCTTGTCGGTGCCCTGCATGATGCCGGGCTTTTCGCGGAACTGACGCCGCACTTCTTCGACGATGGCGCTCGCCGCGCGTCCCACAGCCGTCATGCCCATCGCGCCGAACAGATACGGCAGCAGGCCGCCGAACAGCAGGCCGACCACGACGTAAGGGTTGTTCAGCGAGAAGTCCGGGATCACGCCCTGGAAGTAGGGAAACTTGACGGCGTTGGCGATGAAGTATTTGAGGTCTTCATTGTAGGCGGCGAACAGCACCAGCGCGCCGAGACCGGCAGAGCCGATCGCATAACCCTTGGTGACCGCCTTGGTGGTGTTGCCGACGGCGTCAAGCGCGTCGGTGGCTTTTCGGACTTCCTTGGGCAGGCCGGCCATTTCGGCGATGCCGCCGGCATTGTCGGTGACCGGACCGAAGGCGTCGAGCGCCACGATCATGCCGGCCAGCGCCAGCATCGTCGTCGTCGCGATGGCAATGCCGAACAGGCCGGCAAGGCTGTAGGTGACGAGGATGCCGGCGATGATCACCAGCGCCGGGCCGGCGGTGGATTCCATCGAGATCGCCAGACCCTGGATCACGTTGGTGCCGTGGCCCGTCACCGACGAAGCCGCGATCGACTTTACCGGACGATATTCGGTGCCGGTGTAGTATTCGGTGATCACGATGATCAGGCCGGTCACGACCAGGCCGGCGACGCCGCACTCGAACAAGGCCATGCCGGTATATTTCACGCCCGCCAGCGGACCGAAGCCGACCAGCCAGTAGATTACGCCGGCAACGCCGAACAGCGACAGCACGCCGGTGGCGATCAGGCCCTTGTACAGCGCGCCCATGATCGACTGGCTGGCACCGAGCTTGACGAAGAAAGTGCCGACGATCGAGGTGATGATGCAGACGCCGCCGATCGCCAGCGGCAACGTCATCATGTTGACCAGCAGCGCCGGCGAACCCGCAAAGAAGATCGCGGCCAGCACCATGGTGGCGACCGCGGTCACCGCATAGGTCTCGAACAAATCGGCGGCCATGCCGGCGCAATCGCCGACGTTGTCGCCGACGTTGTCGGCGATGGTGGCCGGGTTGCGCGGATCGTCCTCGGGAATGCCGGCCTCGACCTTGCCGACGAGATCGCCGCCGACGTCAGCACCCTTGGTGAAGATGCCGCCGCCGAGACGGGCGAAGATCGAGATCAGCGAGGCGCCGAAGCCGAGCGCCACCAGCGCATCGACCACGGTGCGGCTGTTGGCGGCAAGATTGAGATAATGGGTGAGGAACGCGAAGTAGATGGTGACGCCGAGCAGCGCCAGACCCGCCACCAGCATGCCGGTGATGGCGCCGGCCTTGAAGGCGAGTTCAAGTCCGCCGGCCAGCGACGTCGTCGCGGCCTGCGCGGTGCGGACATTGGCGCGAACCGAGACGTTCATGCCGATGAAGCCGGCGGCGCCCGACAGGATCGCGCCGATCAGGAAGCCGACCGCGACCAGCATGCCGAGGAAATAGGCCAGCAGCGCAAAGATCACGATGCCGACCAGACCGATGGTCATGTACTGGCGCTTGAGATAGGCCTGCGCGCCCTCGCGCACGGCGGCTGCGATTTCCTGCATCCGCGGATTGCCGGCGTCCGACTTCAAAACCGATGCTGTCGCCCAGATGGCGTAAACAATTGAAAGCGCTCCGCAGAGCACAATCATCCATAATGCTGTCATTGAATTTGCCTCAGATCCTGATGGTGCCTACGCCGGATACCGCGGGAAGCGGCGGGGCGCATAAAAAGGAGGCCTGCCCTGCCCAAAAGGGCGGCCTCAAATCGGCGGGACCATGCCAAAAACGCATGCCGGGCGCAACGCTGTGAAGGGTCTAAACCAGCGAATTCCGAAGGTTTTGCGTCAAAACCGCAACCACGCCTGCTTTTGGCAAAAATCCTAGAAATGGCTGTAAGACAGGCGCTGCAGCGCTATCTCCCTGCCCGCGGCGTCCAAAAACCTTGGAACCGCGGTCCCGGCGATCACGGTGCCGATTGAGCTGACGGCCTGGCCCGCAACCGCGGCGGCTTGCGCGAACGCCTCGAAGCGATTCTCGGGGATGGTGCACAAAATCTCGTAATCGTCGCCGCCGGCAACAATGGCCTCGATGCCGACAACGCCACGCTTCAACAATTCCCGGGCCACGGATGAGCACGGGATGCTCTCGGCGTCGATCACGGCCGACACGCTGGAGGCCGCGCACAGCTTGGCAAGATCGCCGGCAAGACCATCGGATACATCCATCGCCGCACTGGCATGCTCGCGGATCACCGTTGCCAGCGCGTTGCGCGGCTGCGGCACGCGATAACGTTCGACCAGCATCGCTTTTGCCGCGGCGTCTTGCGCGAGCGCCGCGGCGACCTTGCCGCCTTTCAGGATATCGAGACCGAGCGCGGCGTCGCCGATCGTTCCCGTCACCACAATGCGATCGCCGGGTTTGGCGCCGTTGCGAGGGACCATTTTGCCTGCCGGCGCCCGTCCGAACGCCGTGATCGAGATCATCAGCGGACCCGGCGTGGAGACGGTATCGCCGCCCAACAATGGACAGCCGAAATGGCCTGCATCCGCGCCAAGCCCGCGCGCAAAGGACGTGAGCCAGCCATCGTCCACGGCACGCAACGCCAGCGTCAACACGAAGCCTGCAGGTGTCGCACCCTTGGCGGCAAGATCAGAGAGATTCACCCGCAGCGCCTTGCGCGCGACGGTATCGGCGGGATCATCGGAGAGGAAATGCACGCCCTCGACGATGGCGTCGGTGGTTACCACGAGATCGTCGCCGGAAGATTTAAGGATCGCCGCATCGTCCATCAGGCCGAAAGCGCCCGGATCGGTCGCGATGGGGCGGAAATAGCGCGCGATCAGTGAGTCTTCGCCTGAAGGCATGTTGTCACACTACCCACGCACAAACTCTTCGGCGCGAAACTGGCGGGCGATCTGGTCGAGCACCGCATTCACCATCCCGGTCTCGTCGCCGTCGACAAAGGCATGCGCGACATCGACATATTCCGACACCACCACGCGTGCGGGCACATCCTTGCGATGCTCAAGCTCGTAGGAGCCGGCGCGCAGCACCGCGCGCAGGATGGCGTCGATCCGCTTCAAGGGCCAGCCCTTCGACAGGGCGTCGTCGATCAAAGGATCGAGTTTCGTCTGGTCGCGCACCACGCCGGACACCACGTCGCGAAAGAAAGCAGCCTCGGCCGGCAGGTATTTGTCGCCTTCGACCTCGCCGCCGAGCCAGTGGCTCTCGAACTCGGCGAAGATGTCGTTGATCCCGGCGCCGGCGATGTCCATCTGGTAAAGCGCCTGCACCGCCGCCAGCCGTGCCGCGCCGCGCCGGTTGGCTTTCTTGTCCGGCCCCGCTTTCCTGTCCGGACTCTTGGAGGGTTTCTTTTTGTCGTCTGCCATGATCAGGCCCGCGCCAGTCGGCGCTTGATCCGCAACATCGCCAGCGCCGCGCGCGCGGCGTCGCCGCCTTTGTTGAGTTCGCCGGCGCGCGCCCGCGCCCACGCCTGCGCATCGGTATTGACGGTGATGATGCCGTTGCCGAGCGGGAATTTCCGCGCCACCGCAAGGTCCATCAGCGCGCGCGAGGACTCCATCGAAACGATCTCGAAATGGATGGTGTCGCCCCTGATCACGCAGCCGAGCGCGATCGCGGCGTCGTAAGGTTTGCCGCTGTTCTCGGCGGCATCGAGCGCGATCGCAATGGCAGCCGGAATTTCCAGCGCGCCGGGAACCGTGATGACGTCATGGGTGACGCCGGCGGCTTTCAGTTCGGCAACCGCGCCTTCCAGCAGGGCATCCTGGATGTCGTCGTAGAAGCGCGCCTCGACAATCAGCGCGCGCGCGCCTGAAATGTCGGTCTGATCCTTCAACTGCGCGCGCCGCGCGTCCGCCATTTGTTATCCATTTCAATGCGTTGACAGTTACCGATAACGTTGAATGTCAACGTTTTCGCGTTTGTAGTCGTCGCGAAGCTTGAAGCCAAGCTCGAATGTGTCCCTGATTTCCGTCATGGCCGGGCATAGCCGTCTGAAGGACGGCGTCGCTTCCGCTCGCCTATGCCCCGGCATGACGGTCTATTGCTTCATTTCCGCAAGCCGCGCGGCGTAGCGCGCCATCAGGTCGACCTCGAGATTGACTTCGCCGCCGGCGCGCCAGCCGCCGAGCGTGGTGACCGCAAGCGTGTGCGGAATGATCAGCACCGAAAACACGACGTCCTCGACCGTATTCACCGTCAGCGACACGCCATCCAGCGTCACCGAGCCCTTGGCGGCGATGAAACGCGCCAGTTCGCGCGCGGTGCGCAGTTCGAACCGCGCCATGTCGGGCAGATCGTCGCGCTTGACGATGGTGGCGATGCCGTCGGCATGTCCGGCGACGATATGGCCGCCGAGTTCGTCGCCGATTTTGAGAGCCCGTTCGAGATTGAGCCTGGTGCCCGCGGCCCAGTGTTTCGCCGTGGTCATGCCCAGCGTCTCGGCGGCGGCATCGACCTCGAACCAGGTCTTGCCGCGATCGACGCCCGACGCCACCACGGTCAGGCAAACCCCGTTGCAGGCAATCGACGCGCCATCCGCAATGCCGGCGCGGTCGTAGCCGCACGCGATGCGCAGCCGGTGCAACTGGCCCTGCGCGGTAGGCGTCAGGCTCACGATCTCGCCGATGTCGGTGACAATGCCGGTGAACATTAAGGGCGCGCTCAGTAGACTAACGGTCAGAGTGATGTCCTTCTGCAGGCTTTCGCTAGCACGAACACGATAATGGGGCGACTGCGTGATTGCCGTCAGCGGCAATGCGTCGAGCGCCGCGATGCCATCGTTGCCGATCGGTTCCGGCCCGCGCAGCAGCCAGACTTCGTCGACGAGGCCATCAGCGACAAAGGAAGACGCCACCCGCGCGCCGCCTTCGACCAAAAGCCTGGTGATGCCCTTTTCCGCCAGCGCATGCAGCACGCCGGCAAGATCGAGCCCCGGCCGCGCCGATGTGGTGGCGCACCCGGATCACTTGCGCGCCGGCCGCGCCGAGCTTCATGGCGGCGGAAGCTTCCGATACCTCCGACGTCATCACCCACAGCGGCGTCTCGCGCGCCGAATGAACCAGCCTGCTGGTGCCCGGTATCCGCAAGCGCGCGATCCAGCACCACCCGTACCGGCGAGCGCGCCTCCATGCCGGGCAAACGACACGTCAGCAGCGGATCGTCCGCCTGCACGGTGCCGATCCCGACCAGGACGGCGTCGCATTGCGCGCGCAGCAGATGCACGCGCGACCGCGCCGCCTCACCCGTTATCGCGACCGGCTTGCGCCCGGCAGCGCCGATCCTGTCGTCGGACGATACCGCAAGCTTGAGGATGATATGGGGCCGTCCATCGCGGATGCGCCGGAAATGCCCGGCATGATCGTGCGCCGCCTCTGCCGCACAAAGCCCGATATCGACCGTAATCCCGGCGGCGCGAAGCCGCGCATGGCCCTGCCCGGCAACTTCAGGGTTGGGATCCTCGATCGCCGACACCACGCGCGCAATGCCGGCGGCGATGATGGCATCCGCGCAGGGCGGCGACTTGCCGACATGCGAACACGGCTCCAGCGTCACGTAGAGCGTGGCGCCGCGCGCGGCCTCGCCGGCGTGATTGAGCGCCACGGGCTCGGCATGGGGACGGCCGCCTGCTTGCGTCCAGCCGCGGCCGACAATGACGCCGTCCCTGACCACGACGGCGCCGACGGCGGGATTGGGCCAGGTCCGGCCCTGCCCGCGCCGCCCGAGCGTCAGCGCCAGATCCATGAAGCGCCGGTCGGCGGCTTTCGACAGTTTGGATTTCTCGGCGTACTGGTCTTCCAGAATACGGAAGATCATTTGCGCAACGTGGCCAGCCGCGCGTCGTCGTCGCCGGACAGCTCGCCGAGCACGGCTTCAAAGTCTTTCGCCTCGCGAAAGTTGCGATAGACCGAGGCAAAGCGGACATAGGCGACATCATCGAGCTGGCGCAGATGCTCCATCACGATCTCGCCGATGGCTTCCGAGGAAATCTCCGCCTCACCGCCGCTTTCCAGTTCGCGCACAATCGCCGAGACCATGGTCTCGACCCTTTCAGGATCCACGGGCCGTTTTCGCAAGCTGATCTGCAGCGAGCGCACCAGCTTGTCGCGATCGAACGGCACCCGGCGTCCGTTGCGCTTGATCACGGTGAGTTCGCGCAACTGCACCCGTTCGAAGGTGGTGAAGCGGAAATTACAGGCGACGCAGACCCGCCGCCGCCGGATCACGGCGGAATCCTCCGCCGGACGGGAATCCTTTACCTGGGTATCGAGACTGCTGCAGCTTGGGCAACGCATCTACCTGCCTTACTGGTAAATCGGAAAGCGGTCTGTGAGCGTCTTGACCCGTTCCTTGATCGCGGCCTCCACCATCGGCGCCTTGCCGTCCGGCGACTGCGCGATGGCGTTGAGTACTTCGGCGATCATGCCGCCGACCTGCCTGAATTCGGCCACGCCAAAACCGCGCGTGGTCGCCGCCGGCGTTCCCAGCCGAAGACCCGAGGTGACGAACGGCGTCTCCGGATCGAAGGGAATGCCGTTCTTGTTGCAGGTGATCGCCGCGCGCACCAGCGCCTTCTCCGAGACGTTGCCCTTGAGGCCCTTGGGCCGCAGGTCGACCAGCATCAGGTGGTTGTCGGTGCCGCCGGAGACGATGTCGAGGCCGTTGGCGCGCAGGCTCTCGGCCAGCGCCTTGGCATTCTCGACCACGTTCTTCGCATAGACCTTGAAGTCCGGGCGCAATGCCTCGGCAAACGCCACCGCCTTGGCCGCGATGACATGCATCAGGGGACCGCCCTGCAAGCCTGGAAACACCGCCGAATTGAATTTCTTGGTCAGCGTCTCGTCGTTCCACAGCATCAGCCCGCCGCGCGGGCCGCGCAGCGACTTGTGGGTGGTGGTGGTCGTCACATGCGCATGAGGCACCGGCGAAGCGTGCACGCCGCCGGCCACGAGACCGGCGAAATGCGCCATGTCCACCATGAAATAGGCGCCGACGCTGTCGGCGATCTCCCGAAAGCGCTTGAAGTCCCAGGCGCGCGAATAGGCCGATCCGCCGGCGATGATCAGCTTCGGCTTCACCTCCGCGGCGCGGCGGGCGACCTCGTCCATGTCGATGATCTGGTCGTCGCGGCGCACCGTGTAATGCTGCGCCTTGAACCATTTGCCGGAGATATTGACCGGTGCGCCGTGGGTGAGATGTCCGCCGGCGGCGAGATCAAGACCCATGAAGGTATCGCCGGGCTGTAGCAGCGCCAGGAACACCGCCTGGTTCATCTGGCTGCCGGAGTTCGGCTGCACGTTGGCGAACTGGGCACCGAACAGTTTCTTGGCGCGATCGATCGCCAAGGTCTCGACCACGTCGACCCATTCGCAGCCGCCGTAATAGCGATTGCCCGGATAGCCTTCGGCGTATTTGTTGGTCAGCACCGAACCCTGTGCTTCCAGCACGGCGCGGCTGACGATGTTTTCCGACGCGATCAGCTCGACCTCATGGCGCTGGCGGCCGAGTTCACCGCGGATGGCGGCGGCGATGTCGGGATCGGCCTCGGCGAGGGTCGCCGTGAAGAACGAGTCGGGCGCGGAGGCGGTTTTGGCACTGGAAGAAGAGCTGCTGGGTGGGGTCATGGGGCGAAATATCTCCACCGCCGCAGCCGGTTAGGCGGGGTGCGGGCGGTCATCAGTGGCGGTCGAAAGCTGTGCTTCGCGGGATATCATATCGGACCGCAATGGCCAAGCGCTAGCGGTACGGGTCCGACATTTATGCAAGATATGGTGGGGATGGGCGGGTTGCCAGCCTTTGGGAACCCGAGGACGGCGCCGTCCCCTACTTCGCAAACCGGTATGCCCCGCCCTTCTCGATCGAGCGCTGGAAGGCCGGGCGGGCGTGCATCCGCGACAGCCATGCACCCAGATTCGGATACGGCCCGAGCTTGTCGAACACTTTCGCCATATCGCCGACAAAGCTCATCTGGATGTCGGCGCCGGTCAGTGACTTCCCGACAAAGAATTCGCGTCCTTTCAGCGCGCCATCGACGTAGCCGAGATGGTTGGCCAACTCGCTGTCGATGCGTGGATGCAAGGGGGCGCCCGCCTCCTTCAATCGGCCGACATAGAGGTTGAGCATCAGCGGCAGCATCGCCGAGCCTTCCGAATAATGCAGCCACTCGTTATAGGCCTCGAAGTCGGCGCTGCCGGGCTTCGGCATCAGCGCACCCTTTCCATAAGTGCGGATGATGTAATCGACGATCGCGCCTGATTCCGCGATCCTGACATCGCCGTCGGTAATCACCGGCGACTTGCCGAGCGGATGCACCGCGGTCAATTCGGGCGGCGCAAGGCGCGTCGCGGCATCGCGCTGATAGCGCTTGATCTCATGGGGCGTGCCGAGTTCTTCCAGCAGCCAGAGGATCCGTTGCGAGCGGGAGTCGTTGAGATGATGGAGCGTGAGCATGACGGATTCCTCCAGGGCTCGTTGGATGCTGAAGCTACCAGATATTTTGTGTAAGTAGCTCACGAACCGTCGTCGCCCGGCAAAAGCGCGAAGCGCGTCTTCGCGCTGGATGACCGGGCGATCCAGTATTCCAGAGAGTTCAGCGATTAATCGGGAGGCCTCGGCGTACTGGATACCCGCCTTCCCGGGTATGACGACCGAATATCGTTGGCGACCTACGCCCCTACAGCCCCGTGAACCCGGCCTTGACCGGATCGGTTGAGCCATCGAGCTCCCGCAAATAGGTCAGTCCGCACACCGTGAGCCGATGGGTGTCCTTTTCACCGGCCTCTAACAGTTTAGTCAGATACTCGGTCACCTTGGCGCGGGCTTCGTCGGTGGCGGCCGCGGAGCGGTTCACCAGGAGGGCATAGGTCTGCATGATGCGGTCGATGGCGGCTTCCATGTGTCCTCTTGCGGTCAGACCAGTTCGGCAGCTTCAAAACGGGCGATCGCCTTGTTGGCAAGGCGGATCTTGTTCATTTCGCCGCGCCGGAACAGCTCGACGATGACTTCGAGCAACTGCTCGTTGGTGGCAAAGGTGTCGGCGATGGCGCCGGTCCGCCGAAGGTAGTTCGAGGCGATGGCGTAGGCATCGCCGACCACCTCGACATTCATCACCTGCAACCCGCGCTCGACCAGCATGGCCTCAAGTCCTCCGATACGGACTGATAAGGCTTGAGGGTGCGAACGGGTTCCATTTCGGGAAACCTATTTTTCGCAGTGCGCCAAACACAAAACGCATCGGGCCGGAAATCCGGGCCCGATGCGCTTGGGAAGTGTCGTCTGTCTTGTGGCTGCCGGTCTTTTGAAACGCCGGCTTGGCCAATGTTCTGCGGCTTCGAAAAGTCTCAGAGCCGATACAGGATCTGGTCAGTCCAGAACCGCTCGAGCCGGTGCAGCGACTTGTTGAGGGTCGCGAACTCTTCGTTGGAAATGCCCCCGACCTGCTCGACCGTCTTGACGTGCTTCTGGTAGAGCGCATCGACGATGCGGCGGATTTCCTGGCCCTGCGCGGTGAGGCGGATACGGACCGAACGGCGATCGACACGCGAACGCTGATGATCGAGGAAGCCGAGTTCGACCAGCTTCTTCAGGTTGTAGGAGACGTTGGAGCCGAGGTAATAGCCGCGGGTACGCAATTCGCCCGCGGTCAGTTCCTTGTCGCCGATGTTATAGAGCAGCAAAGCCTGCACCGAATTGATGTCGGCGCGGCCGCGGCGATCGAATTCATCCTTGATGACATCGAGCAGGCGGCGATGCAGCCGCTCCACCAACGTCAGCGCTTCGAGATAGAGCGGCTGTACCGGAGCCTTGCCCGGAGCGCGGTCAGCGGTTTCCACCGCCGTTGCAACGGCTTTCATCATGACACTTCCCCTGTTGTCGTTTTTATCGACTTATTCGACGAAACTTGTGTCCCGCCTGATAGCCGCAACTTAAGGGGACCGTTTGAAGATCAGCTTAAATAAGACAATAAAGAGATCATGAATTTAAGACAGTGAATCGTGGATTAAGCCCATGGATAAAGGGCTTTTCGCAACCTTTCATTGACGGTGCGAGCACCCTGTTCACGCTTCGTCGCCGCCCTCTGTCGCAGAAGGGAACAACATCGTTCAAATTGGAAACGTCGCCGTAACAGGTATGACCACAGCGTTAGGGTGACTCAAAAGTTACCGCGAAACTTGCTGAAAATTCTATGCGTTTTTTGCGCGCTTCCTGAATTTCGCGCTGCTATGGCGGCCGTTCGCGCGCGGCCATCCATGCCAGCGCCAGATAGATCGCCAGCATCAACGCTTCCACAGCCACCACCGTGAGGCTGCCGCCGTAGATTGCCGGAAACATCAGCTCGATCACCGCCATCGAAACCACCGTGGTCAGCCAGACCACCGCGCCCCACGGCGTTGCCAGCCACAGGCCCACCGCGGCGACGAGTTCGATCACCGCGAAATAAACCGTCGCGGTTTGCCACGCCATGGTCTGGTTTTCAAAGGCGTCATCTTCGCCGCCGACGAAGCCCGTGACCTGCGCCCAGTGATAGAGGCCCTTGGCCACGGAAACGACGGCCATGATGCGCAGGAAAAGCACCAGCCGCCGGGTCCAGGCATTGTCGTCGGACTCGCCGCGGTCGGACGAAATCGCCGCCACCGACATGGCGTTGTCCCGCGTCTGGTCGCGCGATGGGGTTTCAGACATGCGGGTGGCTGTTCATGGTCGGGGATCGGCCGTGCATGGGCGAGTCATGACCTCTCGGCTCGATAAAATCAATTGGCCCAAGGCTGCGGTGACGGCGGCCATCCGAGGTGGTAGGATTGGAACGGTTCAAATCTGCTGTCTTCGGGAGTATTCATCACATGGCGATCAAATTCGGGCGCCCGATCGAAATGCGCGACGCGCCCCGGCGCGAAGCCGCCCTCGCCGCTCCCGCCCTCGATCTCGCGGTTCGGCCGCGCCGCAACCGCAAGGCCGAATGGGCGCGCCGGCTGGTGCGCGAAAACGTCCTCACCACCGACGACCTGATCTGGCCGCTGTTCGTGATCGACGGTCACAACAAGCGCGAGGCCGTCGCCTCGATGCCCGGCGTCGACAGGCTTAGCGTCGACCAGGCGGTGCGCGACGCCGAGCGCGCGGTGAAGCTGGAGATTCCCTGCATCGCCCTGTTCCCCTACACCGAGCCTTCGTCTGCGCGACGAACATGGCTCCGAGGCCGTCAACCCCGACAATCTCGTCTGCAAATCGGTGCGCGCCATCAAGAAGGAATTTCCCGGCCTCGGCGTGCTCTGCGACGTGGCGCTCGATCCCTTCACCAGCCACGGCCATGACGGCCTGATCGAGGATGGCCGCATCCTCAACGACGAGACCGTCGCGGTGCTGGTGCGCCAGGCGCTGGTGCAGGCCGAAGCCGGCTGCGACGTCATCGCACCCTCGGACATGATGGACGGCCGCGTCGGTGCGATCCGCAGCGGGCTCGACGCCGCCGGTTTTCTCGACGTGCAGATCATGTCCTATGCGGCGAAATATGCCTCGGCCTTCTACGGCCCGTTCCGCGACGCCATCGGCTCGGCCAAAACCCTGACCGGCGACAAGCGCACCTATCAGATGGACTCGGCCAATTCCGACGAGGCCTTGCGCGAGGTCGAACTCGACATCGCCGAGGGCGCCGACATGGTGATGGTGAAGCCCGGCATGCCCTATCTGGACATCGTGCGGCGGGTCAAGGACACCTTCGCGATGCCGACCTTCGTCTATCAGGTGTCCGGCGAGTACGCGATGATAACAGCCGCCGCCGGCAATGGCTGGATCGACGGCGAGCGCGCCATGATGGAAAGCCTGCTGGCGTTCAAGCGCGCCGGCGCCGACGGCATCCTGACTTATTTCGCGGCGCAGGCGGCGGAGAAGCTGAAGACGGAGACGTAAGTTTCCTGTCGTCCCGGCCTTGAGCCGGGACCCATACTCCGTGCCGTTGCGTTCTAGCGCCGTTGCGGACTCGCAGGGTGGGCAAAAGGCGCCCTTGCGCCGTGCCCACCCTTTTTGCTGGAGGTTGGTGGGCACGCTGCGCCTTGCCCATTCTAGGGTGTTTCCAGGACGGTTGATTTTCCCTCCCCGCGCGAAGCGGTGGGGAGGGATCAAGGGTGGGGGGTGCTTCAGCGAACACCGCCGTCAGCGAACCGGCCGATAGACCCCCACCCCCGACCCCTCCCCACCACGCGCCGACGCGCGCGGAGGGAGGGGAGAAGGGTCGCGAACTCTTTGCTTGAGCAACTCCAGTGGGTGCGCCGCACTTGGCCTATCCTACAACTCGACCGGCTGAATATTGCTGTTCAGTAACAATTCCAGCCCTTGCAAGCCCGACACCCGTTCCCATGTCCTGCGGGACACGGCAGAGGAGGACGGATCATGTCGGACAGCGGTTCGGGTAATCCCAATAGCGCCTGGCGCAATAGCGGGGCGGCGAATATTCCGCCGCATGCGTTCGATCCCTGGACGCAGCCGGAATTGTTTCACGGCGTGCTGACGCGGCGGCTGTTCGCGTTCCTGATCGACCTCGTGGTGCTGTCGGTACCGGTGATCCTGGCCTACCTGTTCATCGCCGTATTCGGCCTGATCACGCTCGGGCTCGGCTGGGCGCTATTCTGGCTGGCGTGGCCGGCATCCGTAATCTGGGCGCTGATTTATTACGGCGCATCCCTTGGCGGGGCGCATTCGGCTACCGTGGGCATGCGGGTGATGGATCTGGAACTGCGCACCTGGTACGGCGCGCCCGGCTATTTCGTACTGGGCGCCATGCATGCGGTGCTGTTCTATGTTTCGATATCGGTATTGACGCCGCTGATTCTGCTGGTCGGCCTGTTCAACGGCCGCCGGCAGCTGCTGCACGACCTCGTGCTCGGGACCGTGGTTATCAACAGCTCGGTCCGTGCCCAGGCGGCGCAACCGGCGCGGACGTTCTGACCTTCGCCAAACGGATTGACCGTCAGCCTCCGCGGCGCGATGCTGCCACCGGCTGCTTCGGAGACTGACGACTTCCCGTGACCCAGCATTCACGCGACACCCCGCAATTCTACCTCACCGCGCCCTCGCCCTGCCCCTATTTGCCGGGCCGGCACGAGCGCAAGGTGTTCACGCATCTGGTCGGCGACAAGGCCGGCGATCTCAACGACCTTTTGACCCACGGCGGATTCCG
The DNA here is from genome assembly GCA_963774685.1 of uncultured Alphaproteobacteria bacterium. Lineage (GTDB taxonomy): Bacteria > Pseudomonadota > Alphaproteobacteria > Rhizobiales > Xanthobacteraceae > Bradyrhizobium. Next base: position 1,672,688 of record CAVZFU010000002.1, read on the forward strand.
GCGCAGCCAGTCGATCGCCTACCGCCCGGCCTGCGACCAGTGCCGCGCCTGCGTTTCGGTGCGCGTCATTGCCAACGAATTCCGCCCGTCGCGCAATTTCCGCAAGATTCTCGGCGCGCAACGCCGACATGGTCGGCGAGCAGCGCAGCGCGGTGCCGACCTCGGAGCAATATTCGGTGTTTCGCGCCTATCTCGACCAGCGGCACCGCCACGGCGGCATGGCCGACATGACCGTGCTCGACTACGCGATGATGGTGGAGGACAGCCACGTCGAGACCCGCATCGTCGAATATCGCCGCCGCGGCGTCGACGGCGGTGTCACCGGCAAGGCCGGGGATCTGCTGGCGGTGGCGCTGACCGACGTGCTCAGCGACGGGCTGTCGATGGTGTATTCGTTCTTCGAACCTTCGGAAGAAGGCCGCTCGCTCGGCACCTTCATGATCCTCGACCACATTACGCGCGCCAGACGGCAGGGGCTGCCTTACGTCTATCTCGGCTACTGGATCGAGGGATCGAAGAAGATGGATTACAAGGGCCGCTTCCTGCCGCAGCAGCGCCTGGCGCCGAGCGGCTGGCTGCGCGTCGACGCTTCGGGCGAAATGCTGTCCGAACCGCAGGATTAGTCATCCGCCGACATAATCCCACACCAGTTTCGCATTCAGCGCGATGATCACCGCGGCGGTCAGCGCCGCCAGCACCGTCAGCCAGCGCGGCGCCGTGAACGGGCCCATCTTGCTGCGGCTGGCAGTGAACATCACCAGCGGCACCACCGCGAACGGCAGCTGCAGGCTCAGCACCACCTGGCTGAAAATCAGCAGCTGACCCGTTGCCTTCTCGCCGGCCCAGATCGTCACGATCACCGCCGGGACAATCGCGATGGCCCGCGTCACCATGCGCCGCAGCCAGGGCGCGATGCGCAGATTGAGAAAGCCTTCCATCACGATCTGCCCGGCCAGCGTCGCGGTGATGGTCGAGTTCAGCCCGCAGCACAGAAGCGCGATCGCAAACAGGGTCGGCGCCATGGTCGAGCCGAGCAGCGGCGCCAGAAAAGCGTGAGCCTGGTCGAGCTCGGCGACATCGGTCTTGCCGGCGCGATGGAAGGTCGCCGCCGCGAGAATCAGGATCGAGGCGTTGATGACCAGCGCCAGGCACAGCGCGATGGTGGAATTGATGGTCGCAAGCTTGATCGCCTCGCGCTTTTCCGCGACGCCGTCGCCGTAGCCCCTGGTCTGCACCAGCCCCGAATGCAGATAGAGATTATGCGGCATCACGGTGGCGCCGAGGATGCCGAGCGCCAGGTACAGCATCTCGCGATTGGCGAAAATATCCGTGGTCGGGGCAAAACCCCTGACAACCGCGCCCCAATCGGGATTTGCCATCACGATCTGCACTGCAAAACACGCCGCGATCACGCCCAGCATGGTGACGACAAAGGCTTCGATCCAGCGAAAGCCGAACGCCTGCAGCGCCAGGATCAGAAACACGTCGGCCGCGGTGATGATGACGCCGATCTCGAGCGGAATGTGAAACAGCAGATTGAGGCCGATCGCGGTGCCGATCACTTCGGCCAGATCGGTCGCGGTGATGGCGATTTCGGCCGACAGCCACAGCGGCCATGACACCCATCGTGGATAGGAATCGCGGCAGGCCTGGGCGAGGTCGCGGCCGGCGCCGACGCCGAGCCGGGTGCACAGCGACTGCAGCACGATCGCCATCAGGTTCGACAGCATCGCGACGGTCAGCAGCGCGTAGCCGAATTTGGAACCGCCGGCGAGCGAGGTCGCCCAATTGCCGGGATCCATGTAGCCGACGGCGACGAGATAGCCGGGGCCGAGGAACGCCAGCAGCTTGCGCCAGAACGGGCCCTGCTTGGCCGTCCGCACCGAGGCGAACATGCCCGCCAGCGATGGCTCACCGCGCTCCGAACGCCAGCCTGGGCCTTCCAGCGCCGGGTTGGCAACGGCCGGCATTGGCTTGGAATCAGGCTGTAATTCGGGAACGCGCGCATCCATCGCAACAGGATGCCCGATATTGGATTTTATTGCAACTCATTTGCAACTGCATCTGGATGGGAGGGTGCCTACGCTCCTGCCCTGCCCGGCAATTCAAGCATCGGCCGGCCCAGCGCGCGCGCGGCTTCGGCGACGGAGCGGCGCGCGTTGACGACGACGATGCCGCGGGCGCAGCGCCACACCTTGAGATCGGCCTTGCTGTCGCCGGCATAGATGAAACCGGTGGGAAAGGTTGTCGATCAGCAGCGAAGCCTTTGCCGAGCCCTTCAAATTCCGCTCGCCGTCGGACGCCAGCACGCGATCGATGAAGCCGAGACGCGACGCCAATTGCCCCGCGAGAACGGCATCGGCGGCGGTCGCGAGCACGATCTTGCGGCCGGCGGCTTTCTCGCGCAGCGCCAGCGCGACGCACGTCCTGGTGCAGTTTGAGCCGATCCCAGTCGATCCGGTTGCGCAATGCCAATTGGCGCTTCAGCGCGGCGCGGCCATGCCGCAGCCATAGCGCGCAGCGAAACACGATCAGCGGATTGCGGCGCAGGATCGAAAAGAAGCTTTTGTAGAGCAAATCTCCCGCGATCAGCGTGCCGTCGAGATCGAGCACCAGCGGCATCGACAGCGGCAGGCCGAACAGCGCGTCGGCCTGGCCGGGCTGCCGCACCGATGCCGGTGCCCGCGGAACGATGGTTGCAATGCTATTCATGCGCGGCACTCAGCCGCGTCGAGATCTCGCATACGCTGATTTCCCGCGCGCCGCTTTCGGCATTTTTGCAATCGCCATATCCGAGCTTGCTCGCCAGTACGGCGCCGTTTTGATTGGAAGATGAAACGATCAGCAGATGCGGCGCGCCGCGGTTGGCGCTCCTGAATTTCGCCAGCGCAGCGGCGTCCGGATCGGTTTCCCAATCCGCTGCCGCGCGCATGAAATCATGCGCCTCGGCATATTGCAGCGGGAAGTAGCCGAAATAGCGGGTCGAGGGCAGCGACGACGACAATCCGACACCGTGCGCGGCGAGTGCCGCGGTCTGGGCGGCGTGCAGCGTTGGCCGGATGCGCCAGGCGAACAGCGCGCTGTTGCGCAGTTCGATCGCATCGATATTGGCAAAGGTCTTTCCGGGATTGTCGCGGCCGGCGTCGAGTTCGCTTTGCAGCGTCGGCGACCAGCTCTCGTACGCGACGGCGCGGATGGCGCTCTGGCCGATCAGGCCGGCGAGCGCGGCCGCAGCCGAGCGTCCGCGCAAGCGCCGCACCCGGTTGCCGGCTAGGCGATCGTCATCACGACGGCAATCCAGCTATAGGGGGCGAGGCGTTCCGAGAGCAAAGCCGAGCCGGTTTTCAGGTTGAACAGCGACAGCAGCACGACCAGGCCGAAGAAGACCGGCCACATCAGGTCGCCGGATTTCAGGCGCCGCAAGGCAGCAACGCCCGCGATCAATAGCGCGGCCAGCAGCGGCGCCAGCGCCACCACTTCCCACCATGTGAAGGTGAAGAGATAGGTCGCCGCCACGATCCGGCGCACGATCTGCGCCATTCCGCCATCGATGTCCGACGGCAACCCCGGGATATTGCGATAGGCAAACAGGAAGATTGCCACCAGCAGCAGGACCGGCAATGCGGCCGCGGCTGCCCAGGCGCCATCGATCATCAACCGCCTGCCGGCGGCGCGCAGCCCGGAGCGGTCCCAGCGTCCGGTATCGCGCGCGCAATGCCATCGGCGGCGAGCAGCAGGCAGGCCGCGACCACGGACGTGATGTGGGTCAGATAAAGCGCTGCCAGGAACAACGCCGTGCTGATGAAGGTCGCGACATCGCCGCGCGCTCTGCACCTTGCGCCAGAAGCTTGCGAACAGCAGGAACATCGGCACGCCGAAGGCGAAATTGTAGAAGCCCCAGTGGATGAAGGTGCCGAACGCCAGCGGCAGCAACAGCAGCATCGGCAACGCCGGGCGTTCGGTTTCGGTTCGGCACACCGCAAAGGCAGCCGCGATCCAGAGCACGCCGTACAGGCTGAGGAAGAGCGTGTTCGCGATCAGCGCATCACCGGTCAAACGGATCAGGCCTGCCAGCAGCAGGTAGATGGCGGAGTTGGGTTCGATGCGCGGATTCCACTGGTAGAACCACGCAGCAGGCTCCTGCAACGCGCCGCCCCAGCCGAACCGCGCGATCAGGTCGGCCTGGGCGAGATGTACCGGTCCATCCTGGGTCGGCACGAGTTTGACCAGCCATACCGGGCCGTCCAGCAGCAGGACCAGAACCGCGAACAGCAGGGTGGCGGCTGCGATGCCCGCAACGTTTCCGCGGGCACCGTGGGAGATGGCGGCGGTCGACATATCAGCGACCCGTGGTGAGGTGGATGAGGTCGGAACTGGTCAGACCGTTGAGCCATGGCAGGTCGACGAAGGTGAGCACCCCGAACAGCGCCATCGTCACCGCCGCTCCGATCAGCATCGCCGGCTGGCGCATCAACTCTTCCGGCCGTGCCGCGGCCGAATCGGGCGTCAGCGCAAGGCGCATATAGGCCGCGAACAGCGCAATGAAGAGCGGAATGACGACGAGATATTCGATCCGGTATTTCAACAGGAAGATCGCCATCATGAACGCGAAGCCCTGCGCATAGACCAGACAACTGGTGACCAGGCTCGACTGGGTATAGACGGCGAACGAAGGTCGATAGGCCGCAAGGCTGGCGGTGCCGCCGGCCTCGACGATGGCGCGATGCTCCGAGACCCGTTTGGCCGCCATCAGGAAGGCGCCGCCGAACCAGTAGGCCAGCAGGATCGACGCCGGCGGCGCCACCAGCGGGGTGACCGCGAACCAGCCGAACAGGAAGCGGAGCGGATTATTCAGCGATTCGACGATGACGTCGAGAAAGGCGCGGTCCTTGGCGCGGATCGGCCGCACATTGTAGATCACGCCGAAGATCGCGAATACCACCGCCACCATGCTGAAACTGTAGCCCAGCGTGTGGGCCGCGAGCATGCCGACCGACGTCAGCAGCGATATATTGCACGAACACGACGCCGGCCGACATCGTGGTCTGAACCGCCGGGCGCGCGCGCTTGGTCGGATGCATCGCATCGAACGGCGCATCGAGCCATTCATTGATGGTGTAGTTGGCCGACGACAGCGCCATCGCGACGAACAGGCAGACCAGGAGCCGCTCGGCCAGCGCCACGTAGTCGATCGGACCGCTTGCCGACATGATCATCGCAAAGGCGACGCCGGGAACGATCAGTACGTGCTTGATCCAGTGATCGGGCCGCGCGATGGCGACGTAATCTGCGAACCGCGCCGAGGGCTGCGGCGTGTGAGATACTGCCGGCGATCCCGACTGATTGGTAACGCTCATGAAATCCTCCAGGCCTTGCCCGCCGTTTCCGCGATTTCGGAACGCAGCGAGCGATGAGCCTGAAGGGCATTGATCGTGCCGTGGTGCATCGCCCGGCCGCGACACAGCGGAAACATGCGCAACGCGGTTAACGCGCTCGCATTCGCAGGATTTTGCGAGGGTTTCCGGCGCGGACAGCGTCGCCGTGCGCTGGTTCACGTACGCCTTCCGTTATCCATGAGAGTAGAGGCGCCGAGGCAACGTGATCCGGAATGAAACAGGGTGTTTCAATCTGATGAGGTTGGCTCATGCGCGGTGTCGCGAAAGATCGCCGCATACTCTGCCGTCATCCCCGCGCAACGGCGAAGCCGTTGTCGCTGGAGGTGCGAGCTCTTGCGAGCCTCGAAGGATGGAAGCGACATAGGTGCTTGCCGCTCATCCTTCGAGGCTCGCCGAAGAGGCTCGCACCTCAGGATGACGACTGGGGTTCCTACATTACTATCGGGAAACGGGTGGTTGTCTGCCCATCCGGCTTCCATGTTGCTGGTAACAGCCCACAGGAAGCATCCATGACCGAACTCCAGGACAATGCCCTGCCCCGAACCTTCAACCGCCTGGCCTGGTCCAACCTTGCCGCCCAATCGGCCGAGCAGATCGCGCTTGCCGCAGCACCCATCGTGGCGGTGCTGCTGCTCGGCGTCGGCGAAGGCCAGACCGGGCTGCTGCAGACCGCGCTGACGCTGCCCTTTATCCTGTTCGCGATTCCCGCGGGCCTGCTCGCCGACCGCATTTCGCGGCGCTGGCTGATGGCGGGCTCGGAAGCGCTGCGCGCCGCAGCACTACTCGCGATCCTGATGCTGATCTGGCTCGATCTATTGACGTTGCCGCTGCTGGCGCTTGCAGGCTTCATCGCGGTGTGCGGAACGGTCGCCTACAGCGTGGCGGCGCCTGCGCTGGTGCCGTCGCTGGTGTCGGCGAAACTTTTGCCCGCGGCCAATGCACGGATCGAACTGGCGCGCACCATTGCATTCGCCAGCGGGCCGGCGCTCGGCGGCGTGCTGGTCGGATGGCTGGGCGCGGCCCCGGCATTTGGCTTCGCCGCCGCACTTTCCATCGTCGCGGTGGTGTTACTGTCCGGCATCTATGAGCCCGCACGCGAGCCTGCGCCGCGCCGCCATCCGCTGCAGGAAATCAAGGAGGGCGCGATGTTCGTGTCGCGCCATCCGCTGCTGCGGCCGGTGTTCATCACCCAGTTCATCTTCAATACCGGCTCCTTTCTGGTGCTCGCGATATTCGTGCCCTATGCGGTGCGCCGTCTCGGCCTGTCAGCGACCGGGGTCGGCACCACGCTTGCGATGTACGGCGTCGGCATGGTGGTCGGCGCGCTGCTCGGCAACGCGGGTGATGCGCCGCCTGCCGTTCGGCACCGTGATCGCGCTCGGACCGGTTACCGGCTTCGTCGCGGCAATGATATTGGCGCTGACGACGTTGGTGCCGAGCCCGGAGCTTGCAGGCCTCGGCTTCTTCCTGCTCGGCTCGGGGCCGATCGTGTGGGTGATCTCGACCACCACGCTGCGGCAAGCGGTGACGCCGCCGCGGCTATTGGGGCGGGTTTCCGCCATCAACATCATGAGCTACGGCGCGCGGCCGGTCGGCGCCGCCATCGGTGCGGTGGTCGGCGGGTTCTATGGCGCGGAAGCGTGCCTTTATCTGGCGGTTGCGATCTTCGGCGCGCAGGCGCTGGTGATCCTGATCTCGCCGGCGGTCGGGCTTGCAAGGCAGCCGGACATGGTCGGGGACGGACCGACGGTGTTGCGGGCTTGCTAAGGACCGCAATGCGAGAATTTGCATTTCGGTTTGCCTGGGCATGACGGAATAAATAACCACCCTCTTGGAGCTTCCCCATCCAGTTTTATATGATACATATCATGTCATATGAACCGGGGAGCTTCCATGGCCGACGAGACGATCTCCAGCGTTACCGCCCCGCCGAACACGGAAGCATCCTCGACCCTGGCGCAGATCGCCGTGCTTGCCGCGTTGGCGGCGACCGGGACCCTTGCCACCAATATCCTGCTGCCGTCGCTGCCGGAGATGGCAACCTCCCTCAAGGTATCGAGTGCGGCGGTCACCTCCGCGATCACGATTTTCCTTGCGGTATTCGCGCTCGGCCAACTCGTGGTCGGGCCGATCTCGGATCGCTACGGCCGGCGCTGGCCGGTGCTGACAGGCTTTGCGGTGTTCCTGCTCGGCAGCATCTGGTGCGGCGTCGCCACCGACCTGCCCGGCCTGTTGATCGGCCGTGTCATCCAGGGCGCAGGCGCCTGTGCAACCTCGGTGCTGTCGCGCGCCATTGCCCGCGATTTGTTTTCCGGCGCAGCCCTGGCGCGCGCGATGGCGCTGATCATGATCGCGATGGCGGCCGCACCCGGCTTCTCGCCGCTGCTCGGCGGCGCGCTCGATCATTATTTCGGCTGGCGCTCGGAATTCGCCTTTATCGGGATCTTCGCCGCCATCGGCGCCATCGCCTATGACCTCGTCCTCGGCGAAACCCATCTTTCGACGCGCACTCCGCTCAATCCGCTGGCGATTACGAAAAACTACCTTGGGCTCATCGCCGATCGCCGCTTCGTGGTGCCGGCCGCCACCGTCAGCCTGATCATGGGCGGACTGTTCGCGATGTTTGCCACGGCACCCCGCGTGCTGATCGAAGGATTGCACTTCACCCCGATCCAGCTCGGCCTGTTTTTCGCCGGCACCGTGATGATGGTGTTCGCCGCCGGCATGCTGGCGACCAGGCTCGCACCGCGCTTCGGGCTCGACCGCTCGATCCGGGGCGGCCTGGTGGCGGCGGCGACCGGCAGCCTCACGATCCTGCTGGTGTCGTTGTTCAACCCGAGCTTCCTGCCATTCCTCGCGGGCATGCTGGTATTTTTACTGGGCATGGGCATCGTCAATCCGCTCGGCACCGCACAGGCGCTGTCGCCGTTCGGCGAGAAGGCCGGCGCGGCATCGGCGCTGCTCGGCTTCTGGCAGATGATGAGCGCCGCGATCGCGGTTTATCTCGCATCGATAGTGTCGCCGCAGGCGATGTTCGCGCTCGGCATCGTGCTGACGGTCGCCTCGCTGGCGGCGTCGGGGCTTTACGCCATGCGGGCAAGAGCGAGCTAACCCGCGAGATAACGCTCGTAGCTTTCTGTGGCAACCTCGTCGGGGCCAATGTTGGGATCGAGCGTATGGAGATCCTGCGCACGGCCGATGCCGCGTAGCGCAAACCGGCCGGTGGAGACGAAATAGCCCTGCCCGGCTGCATCGAGGTCACCACAAAAATCCGATGACACCAACAGTTCGCGATCAACCGAACGGCACATCGAGGCGATGCGGCTGACTTCATTGACCGCGGGACCCACCACGGTGAAATCCAGCCGGTCTTCGGCTCCGATATTGCCATAAAACACCTCGCCGACATGCAGGCCGACATAGGCCGACGTCGCCGGCCGGCCATCGGCGGAACGGCGGGCGTTGATCGAAATCATGTTGTGGCGGAAACCATGCTCGGCGCGCAGCGCGGCGCGCCTGGCCGACATCATGTCCGCGTCGGTGAACATCGCCAGCACGCCATCGCCGATCAGCTTGAGCACGTCGCCGCCGGCATCATGGATGGCGTCGATGGCGGCCTGGGCGTAATCGTTGAGAAACGGGATGATCTCATCCGGCGCGATGGTTTCGCTGATCGCGGTCGAGCCGCGCAGATCGGAAAACCACAATACCGCATTGATGCGCTCGGTGACGCCGCGGGCGATGTGTCCGCGCAGCACCCGTTCGGACGCGTCGCGGCCGAGATACACCCGGCCCAGCGTCCGTGCGATCTCGGCCTGCGCGCCGGACTTGATCGCCAGCGCCAGCACCGGCACCAGATCGCGCAGCGCCGCCAGCGCCCCCTCGCCGAAACCGTCGTCGCTTTGAGTGAGAAAGTAGGAATAGACGCAATCCATCTGGCCGATCGATCCGGCTTCCCCGAATCGGTGCACGAAGGCGACAAAGTGACGGTGACCCTGCGCGGCGAGATCAGGGATCAAGGAGAAGTCGGGTAAATTCGCGTCGGTAAGCGCGATCGCGTATTCTTCATGACCGTGTTCGAGCATGTAATGAAAAACGGAGCGGCGCCAGTTCTGCCCGGTGTCGCCGTCGCTGGTCGATCCGTATTCGAAGGTGTCGCTCTCGTCGGTTTCAACGGCGTTCCATCGAAATCCGTGCCCCTCGAAGATCGGATGCAGCGTATCGATGAAGACGAGCCCGCGCGACAGATCAAGGCCGCCCGCCTGGCAGCGCTCGCAGAAGCCGCGCAAAAGATCGTTTCCGGGCGCGTTGGTGAGGCCCAGGGCGATCAGCCAGTTTATCAGCTGCAGTCGGAACGCGAGGTCCATAAAAATATTATGGCGCGTAATATCGCGGGATGAAAGGCTTGCAGATTGGCAGGCTTGACGCCCGTTGCATCGCGGATGCAAATGCCAACCGGCAGGGCAATCTGGACGCCGGTGATATTAGCAAGGAACAACAATGGCGCGTAAGCCATGAGCGGTCGCCAGCTTCCCCTCATTCTGGCGCTCGGCACCACGCAAACGCTGGCATGGGCGTCGAGCTATTATCTGCCGGCGATCCTGGCCGATCCGATTGCGCACGACCTCGGCGTTTCCTCGAACTGGGTCTTTGCCGCCTTCTCGGCATCGCTGGTGATTTCGGCCATGCTGGGCCCCCGGGTCGGCCGGCAGATCGACCTTGTCGGAGGCCGGCAGGTGCTGTCGATTTCCAATTTGACGCTGGCCGCGGGGCTGACCCTGCTGGGCTTCAGCTACTCAATCCCGGTGCTGGTGATCGCATGGCTCCTGCTCGGCGTCGGCATGGGCTTTGGGCTCTATGACGCAGCCTTCGCGGCACTCGGGCGCATTCACGGCGAAGCCGCGCGCCGGTCCATCACCGGCATCACCCTGCTCGCGGGTTTTGCTTCCACTGTCGGATGGCCGCTCTCGGCCTGGGGACTGGACACCATCGGATGGCGCAACACCTGCTTTGCGTGGGCAGCAGCGCATATCCTGATCGGGCTGCCGATCAATCTCTTGATGCTCCCCGCCGTAAAGGGCGCGAAGGCCGCCGTTACGGCCGCCGTCAAGCCGCACATTCCGATCGACCGGACCATGGTCCTGCTGGCGTTCACCTTTGCGGCGGCATGGACCGTCACCGGCGCGATGGCGGCGCACATGCCCCGCATCCTCGAGGCAGCGGGCGCGACAACCGTACAGGCAGTCGCGGCAGGCGCATTATTCGGTCCGGCGCAAGTGGTCGCACGGATCATCGAGGCAGGTTTTCTCAGCCGCTATCACCCGCTGCTGTCGACCCGGCTTGCCTGCCTGACGCATCCCATTGGCGCTGCGATCCTGGCCATAGCCGGCGGCGGCGCATCCAGTGCGTTTTCGATCTTCTTCGGTCTCGGTAACGGCATCCTGACCATCGCGCGCGGTACGCTGCCGCTGGCGATCTTCGGTCCGGAAAATTATGGCTATCGCCTCGGCCTGATCGGCGCACCGGCGCGGATGGCGCAGGCGGCCGCACCGCTGCTGTTCGGCCTTTTGATCGACGTCATGGGCAGCCGCGTCCTGATCGTCTCATCGGCGCTCAGCCTCGCGGCCCTGGTGGCGCTGTGTCTGCTGCGGACGAAGCCGGCGGAAGACGTGACGGTGCGCGAAACCTGAGAGATTTGCCCTTCCCATCCCGCGTCGTTTCGCGCAAAACCACGGCATGGAAAAACCACCCGATCCGGCGCCCAAAACATTTGTGCAATGGGCGATGACGCCGCCGCAATCCTACGTGATCTATCTCCTCTGCCTGTTTCTGGTGGCGGGATCGTCGTTCTATATCGGCTCACTCCGGCCGAAGAAGGCGATCGGCCTTGGGCCGCCGCCGGTTTCTGCGCCGCCCGTGCCGCGCAACTGATACCGTTCGTCAGGTTACGCTGCCTGCCGCTCGGGGCTTGGCTTCCGAGGTCGCGATCCAGATCCCGGCGAACACCGCAACCAGGCCGAACACAAGATTGGCGGTAATCGGCTCGCCTACCAGATAGGCCGCGAGCAGCGCCGCCGCGATCGGGTTGACCGTCATGGTGGCGGCCACGCGCGTCGGCGTCGCCCGCTCCAGCGCCATGACCCACAGGATAAAGGCGAGCGCGCCGCCGCCGACGCCGAGATAGACGCCGGCAATCCATTGCGGGGTACTGAGGCTGCCCAGGACCGCGACGCTGCCGGTCAGCAATCCCACGATGATCAACCCGGCCGCACCGGCGCCCATGCCGACCGTGAGGAAGCCGAGCGCGCTCGATCTTTGGATGAACGGACGCGACCAGACGTTGTAGAACGCCATGCACATGACAGCGCCGGTCATGATGAGTTCGCCTCGCCATGCGCCTGCGGGCGCTGCCGACAGACCCCATGCCAAGGCTGCCACCACGCCGAGCACGGCGATGCAGACGCCGATGGATTTTCGCAACGTCAGCGGCTCGACGCCGAGCAGCGCACCGATCACCATGGTTTGCAGCGGCAGCGTCGCCAGTGCGAGACTGGCGCGGGCCGCGGTGGTGAAGCCGATGGCGATGTTATAGAGGACGAAAAACAGTCCGAAGAAACACAGCCCCAGCACCGCCACCGCAAGCCAATCGCGTCGCGGCGGCCATTTTGCTTTCAGGAAAAGTGCTGCCGGCAGCAGGCACGCAAAACCGATGGCCCACCGCAGGATGGCAAGCGTGATCGGATCGGCATTGCCGACGAGATAACGGGTGATCGCTGCCGCCGTGCCTCCGATGAGGCTCGACGCCAGTGCGATCGCGACCCCGATCCACTCACCCACCCCCGTCTCCTGTGTCTCAGGGCGACTTCCAAAGCGCGGTCATTGCAAGGGCGAGAACCGCAATCATCCGCCCAGGGTTGGATGTTCGGCGGCCAGCGGTGTCTCCGAGCAAACCTCGACCTCGACCGTCACATGGCAGAGCCCTTGCAGGCCGCCGAGACGCCGCTTGTAGGTCGCCGGCGGCAACGGATTATCCGAGACTACCGAGATCACGGCGGCGCGATGGCCGGGGCCGACCTGCCATAGATGCAAATCGGTGACGCGGTCGCCGCGGGTTTCCAGCCGGTCGCGGATCACGCCTTCGAGTTTCTTGTCGGCGCTGACATCGAGCAGAACCGCGCCGGAGTCACGTATCAGCCCGAACGCCCAACTGGCGATCACGAGGCTGCCGATGATTCCAACCAGAGGATCGGTCCACACCCAGTGCGAATACATCGCCGTGACCAGTGCGGCGATGGCCAGCACCGAGGTGGCGGCATCGGCCAGCACATGGATGTAGGCCGCGCGCAGGTTGTTGTCGTGGTGATGGTGCTCATGATCGTGGGAATGACCATGCGCCTGACCGTGGCCGTGATGGTCGTGACTGTCGCGCAGCAACCACGCGCTGACGAGATTGACGCACAGGCCGAGGGCCGCGACCGCGATCGCCTCGCCATACACAATCGGAACCGGATAAGCCAGCCGGACCGCGCTTTCATAGGCAATCTGAACCGCGATCAGGCCGAGGATGATCGCGCTGGAAAACGCCGCGAGGTCGCCGAACTTGCCGGTGCCGAACGAAAAACGGGAATTGCGCGCATGCTGTCGGGCAAACAGGTAGGCCGTCGCGGCAATGCCGAGGGCGGCGGCATGGGTCGCCATGTGCCAGCCGTCGGCCAATAGCGCCATCGATCCGAAAAACGATCCCGCTGCGATCTCGCCCACCATCATGACGACGGTCAGCGCAACCACGAACCAGGTCCGGCGCTCATTATGGGTGTGCCTCGGACCCAGGAACATGTGATCGTGGGTCCACTGATCGACGGAATGTGAATGCATGGGCCGATCCCTCGAAAGACGGCGTTCGATTCGTGCCACGAATATAGGCCGCACGGGGGCGAGTGCTACCCGTTCGGCGAGGCAAAGCCTACAAGCATTGCTGATCTGTGCGGTTTTGAGTGTAATATTGTTCATTGAAATGCCACGCGCAAAGCGGGATTGCTTTGTCGCTTCGTTCCTCGCAATGACGAAAAGATACAGTTTCGCAATCTCGCGGCGCGCTGCGCCCGAGCTTTGCTTGAAATTCCGTGCCCTCCGAAGAGAGGGCGCAGGGAATGCCGGGCGCCCAATGCGCCCGCAGCCTGGCAGGGCAGAAAAAACAAGCCATGCCAGTAACAGTCACCACGGTCACACCGGAAATCATCCGGCATTCCCCGCGCAATGGTTTTACGGTTTCCTTCGTGCTCTCCCCGGTGACCGGGCTTTCTTGCCACCGTCGCTCAGCGGATAACTTCCGCCAACTTGACACCAGCGTCGGGGTGTCAGGACCACACGACTTCGCCGTCCGCCTCTCGCGCCGTTCGTCAATAGCGCCATCCGCGTCCACCGCATCCCGTCCCGCGTCTGTGACGATCGCGAGCCGCCCCTCTGTGGGACGGGACGGCTGAAGGTATAAATTTGATTTGGGTCAGCCGTCAAGCATAATTCTGAAATTCGGAAATTAATTCTGTTGCCTTTGCGAGCGGGGCGAATTAATCAGTCCGCAGGGGAAAATGCAGTCTCCCCTTGAGACTTCGGTCCAACGACTGCGCGGCACTCGATTTGTCGAGGAGACCTGCGCATGGACGACCGAAAGGCCGCGATTTCTTCACACCATCCTTTTGGACGGATCGGCGCTGACGCAGCGCCGGTAGCGCCGGGCGTTCGATGCTCCACCGATGTGGAAGACAAGCTCGCTGTCCCCATTCCCGAACAAGCCGAGCGATTGCCGGGCAACCCTTCGCGTGAACAGCCCGTCGCCGTTTATTGCGGCGATGTGCAACAGGTCAGCGAGGGCTTCGCCATTGCGTTGCGGGCAATGGGAGTTGTGGCGGGCGTTTTGCAGCAAGACGTCAGGCCGCCCAATACCTATCAAAACAGGGAGGACGACTAAATGCGTATCTTTACTTTGGCCTGTGGTTTCGATTTTTGTCGCACATGAATAGAGATCGAACCGGCAAACTCGCACTGCTGTGGCCCAGGGACGCCCCGAAGTGGCATGCGCCAGTGCCACGAGACTACAGGCTCAGTCGCGTTTTCGACGCGATGGCCGCACTCGGCATCGAAGCGGAGCCGGCGCTCTATGCCGACGACGTGGCGGATCAGGTGCGCGAGCAGCTTCTCCGTTGCGACGGTGTCATGGTCTGGGTCGATCCACTCTCCGGAGGGCGCGACCGCGTCGTGCTCGACGCGTTGCTGCGCGACGTGGCGTCGAACGGCGTGTGGGTCAGTACCCATCCCGACGTGATCCTCAAGATGGGGGTGAAGGAAGTCCTCCATCGCACCAGGCATCTTGGCTGGGGCACGGACACCCAGCTGTATCGCGAGGCCGGAGCGTTCCGCGAAGAGTTTCCGCAGCGCCTGCGCACGACGGGGCCGCGGGTCCTCAAACAGAATCGCGGCAACGGTGGCGAGGGCGTATGGAAAGTCGAGTTCGCATCCGAATCCGGAGAGGACGGCGTTATTGTTCGAGTGCTGCACGCGCCGCGAGGCAGCGTCCCTCGGGAGATGCCGCTCGATGATTTCATGAGCCGGTGCGAACCTTATTTTGCGAACAACGGCTGCATCGTCGATCAGCCGTTCCAGGCCCGGCTGCCGGAAGGCATGATCCGTTGCTATATGGGCGCGGACAAAGTCATCGGCTTCGGGCATCAACTCATCAAGGCGCTGATCTCCCCGCCGCCCGAAGGCCCGGACTCGGAAGCGGCACAGCCGGGCCCGCGCATCATGCATCCGGCCGCGGCCCCGGCGTTTCAGAGCTTAAGGACAAAAATGGAGTCCGAGTGGACGCCTCAGATGATGCAACTGCTGGACATCGACGCTGGGTCGCTGCCGATCATCTGGGACGCCGACTTTCTCTATGGGCCACGTGACGCACACGGCGAGGACTCCTACGTGCTTTGCGAAATCAACGTCAGTTCGGTGTTTCCGTTTCCCGAACAAGCGCCGCCGGAAATTGCCCGCCTCGCAAAAGCTCGATGCAGGATGTGAACCGAGGCATCCTTGAAACTTGGCGGGCGATGCCGGAGACAAAAAGATATCATGGGCGAGTCATGCCGATGGCGTTGCCGGCGGTGAAATCCGAACTACCGCGAGCGCGGTCAAAGCTGCGTAGATACAGAAACCAAAGGCTATGGCCGCGAACAGACCGGTTGCACCGAGGCCCAGCCAGTATACTGCCGTGAGGCCTGCACCTGCGCTCACAAGCAACCGGATCGCGTTTGCGATCATCGCCGCAAATCCACGGCCGTATCCCTGGCATACGAAGAACAGCCCGAGGCCGAGACCGAAACAGACGTAAACCGGTCCAACGATCCGCAGATACATCGCGCCAATACGCGCCACTTCGGCGTCATTGCTGAACAAATCCAGCCAAATGCCGGGTTGCAGCGCGACGATCAATCCCAAGGTCCCGCATAGAAGTGCGATCGTCATCGTCCCCGTCCAGGCGATCTGGCGAGCGCGGCCATACTGCCGCGCGCCCCAATTCGTCCCTACCATCGCAACGATCGCTGTCCCAAAGCCAAAGGCGATCGGCTGCATGACGTACTCGAGCCTCGCCCCCATCGCATAGCCGATGGCGGTTTCGGGGCCGAACTGGCCGGCGATTCCCGTCAGCACCACGACAGACAGGTTGGTAATCGAGGTGTTGATCAGACCCGGCACGCCAACCTTGAGAATATCCGCGAATAGCGCCCATCGCGGCGCCGTTCCGCGGAACTTCAAACGAATGATCGAGCGCGACGAGCGAAGGTAGAAAATCATGATGAGGCTGCCGACGCCGAAGGGAATCACCAGACCCCAGCCGGCACCCGCGGGACCCAACGCCGGAAACGGCCCGTACCCGAACATTAGAACAGGCGCGAGTGCGATGTGCGCAATCACGCAACCGACCAGAACGCCCGCATGCAGGCTCATATTGCCCGTTCCCCGCACCGCGTTACCGAGCAGGTTGAGCACGGTGATGCAGACGGCGCCGCCGAAGGCGACATTGGCGTATGAGAGCGCGTCGATCAGCATCCTGTCGCGCCCGCCCATCCAGCCAAAAATAAAGGGAGCGGCCAGCAGCATCACGGTCGAAAAAATTCCGGCCAACGCGAGAGCCAGCAGAAATGCGTGGAAGGCCAGCTCGTCGGCCCTCTCGCGGTTGGCTGCTCCGAGCGCGCGCGCGACGGCAGACGATACGCCGGCGCCCATGCCGCTGTTGGTGGTTTGCAGAACCAGCATGATCCATGGAAACGCCAGTGAAGCGCCCGCAAGCGCGTCCGTCCCGATCCTGCCGAGGAAAAAGCCATCAAAGATGATCACGGCAACGAATGCGATCAGGTTGAGAATGTTCGGCGCCGCCAGCCGCAACAGCGTCGCGAAAACGGGCCCTTCCAGCAGCAATTTTGTTCGCGCGGCCACCGGGCGGGCTGCGGGTGACGGCTTGGCGACGAGCGCCGGCGAATAGGGCGACGGCGGATCGGCAATGGACGGATCGGTCATGCTGTGAGAACCCGGTTTTCGCTTCGGCGCTCGAAGCAGCGCCAAATGGCGCCATGCCAGGCCGATCCGCAAAGCATCTTTTTTTCGCGGATCATTAGAAATGTTAATGAACCGCAGCCGGCAACAGCCGCCGGCTCGGACTGCTCAGAGCCACCAGGGCGGCTTGAACTCCCGAACGAATTCGCGCGGGATCCCGACATCGTCCAGCAGATGGTCGTCCAATGACTTCAGTTCCCGGTAGGCACGGCGGCGTGAGAACCAGGTCCCAATGGCGTGAATAAAGCCGTCTATCATGCTTCGCCGCGGCGCCGCGCTGGAATTGCAGCGACTGCGGGTTTGAACAGAAAGGGACTGCGACATTTCCGCGTGCTCCATCCGATCGGCTGGGCGTTGGCGCAGCCGGGCCCACACCGATAGAACCGGGTGAGCCTTGTCAGCAAAGCATCAATTGTCTACCTTGCCCTAGATTTTCTCATGAAAGCAGGCGATGCCCCGCTACCTGCCACCGCTTAACGCGCTGAGAGCCTTCGAGGCCGCGGCGCGCAGCGAAAGCTTCACCCGGGCGGCCGAAGAACTCTGCGTCACGCAAGGAGCGGTCAGCCATCAGGTCAAAGCGCTGGAGGCCACGCTCGGCATCAAGCTGTTCAGCCGCGAGCGCCAGCGGCTGATCATCACCGATGCCGGCCGCGAGTATCTTGTCGTGATCCGCGATGCGCTCGACCGGATTGCCGCCGGCACCGAGCGCGTCGTAGAGCGTCAAAACGCTGGAGCCCTAACCGTCAGCACATCGCCGGACTTCGCTGCGAAGTGGCTGGTCAATCGACTGGGCCGCTTTGCCGAGGCGCATCCGGGCATCGATCTGCGCGTCTCTGCAACGATGCATCATGTCGATTTTGCCCGCGAGGATGTCGACGTTGCGGTCAGGCATGGCGACGGCAATTGGAGCGGACTCGACGCTGTTCGCCTTTGCTCCGAGGAACTTTTTCCGGTCTGCAGTCGCAAGCTGATGTCCGGACGTAACCGCCTCACCAAACCTGCGGACTTGCTGAAATTTCCACTGCTGCATCTCGACGACTGGAAGGCTTGGTCGAAGTGGCTCGATGCTGCTGGCGTCTCTGATTTCAAAATGCCGCGCGGTCCGGCGCTCAATCGCGCAAGCATGCTGATCGATGCCGCCATCGACGGCCAGGGCGTGGCACTTGCCCGCACGGCGCTGGCAGCCTCGGACCTCATCAACGGCCGTCTCGCAAGGCCGTTCGATCTTGGCTTGAAACTATCCAATACCTACTGGATCGTCTGTCCGAAGGCGACTTCGACGAAGCCAAAGATCGCGACGTTCCGCGATTGGCTTCTGGCCGAAGCGGCCGATGACGCGCGCCGCCTTCGAAAGATGTTTGCTTCGAAGCAATAGTCAATTCGACGCCGGCTCGACAAGCGTGTCAGTTGGTCGATTGGCTACTTCGTTTCGCCGTAGGTTATCTCGTCAAACAGGGTGACGCTGTCGGCCTTGGTCCATAGCCCTATCTTGCCAGCATCGGTGAAAGTGGAATCCTCGACCTCAAACAATTGTTTGCCGTCGTAGGAAACGCTGAAGCGCGAGGCTTTGAAGTCAATACGCAAGCTATGCCACGTGTCGGCCGCAACCTTGACATCGGTCCCATAGCCTCCCTTGCGGCCGACAATGTCGAGCGGGCTGCGGACACCGTTGACGGTCTTGTAAAGCACAACATTGTCCTCCAGCGCATTGGCCCGGGTCACATAGTAATTTTTCGCATCTTTCGCCCGCCAGACAATGCCGGCTGCACGATCCTGGGAGCCGGCCACGGCTTTGAACTTCACCTCGACGAAACCATCCTTGATGCTGGTGTCGTTCTTCAGAAGCAGTGGAAAGGTCGCTCGGCCCGATTGTTTGAGCACCTTCGATTTTGAGGGCGCCGTCTCATCGCTTTCGACGGTCCATTTTGAATCGCCTGACCCTGTGAGGGTGGCCGTCCAGCCTTCAGGTGGAACGCCGATCTGGGTGCTCTCGAAACTGATTGCGCAATTCGACATGTCATTCATCTCCAGGAAGAAAAGTGTAGCTGCGATCATGACCCGGCGGTGTTGGGGACGGCGCACTTGCCTAGGCTCCCTTGAGGTCAAGAATGCCCTTGTGCGAGGGCGAGAACGCGTAAAGCCGATCAGGCTCGATCAACGCCGTCGTGGTTACGCCGCGAGCGGTGGTGACCTGCCCACGGGTGCCGGTGCGCGGATCGATGGACTGGATCACTCCTGGATCGCCAATCGCCACATGCACCAGTCCGCTTTTTGGATTGAAGAAGGTTGCATCGGGCACCCCGGCAAGAGGCCACTCCTGCCTTGTGTCTCCGGACCGGGCGTCAACCTCGACCAGCAAGCCGCCGTCGCAAGCCACGTATAGCAGTCCGCTTGCATGGTCGATGTCCATTCCATGTGCGCCGTCGGAAGGAAGCGGCCAGTGCTGCACGGCGTTCAGCTCGGGCAGATGGCAACCAGCACCAGGGAAGGATGGCGGATTGCAAGAAACACGCGTTGTCCTTTTGCATCAATCACGCACCAGCGGGGTCGTCCGGGGAGGTCAATGGACCATCGGCGGTCTGCCTCCAGGCCGAGTACCTGGAGCTTGGGTTTGTGGGTGTCGTCTCCGATGCAGGCGGCGACGGCAGCATGTAACGGCGAGACGATCGCGACGCCATTCGGTCGAGGTGCGGTATTAAGAACAATCCGGGTTTCCAACGTGCGCGCATCGATCCACGCCAGGCTGGCGCTGCCGCGGTTCGTGACAAGTACGCAACCTTCGCCCGCGACCACGCCCGCTGCTTCTGGGAAGCCGGAGAGCGTGGCAACGTGCAAGCGGGTGTCAACGTCCACCACCTCGAGGCAGTCCCGAGCCGTATGCGCAATGAAGACGCGGCGGGTCTCCGCTTCAAAGGCCCCATGGTCAAAGGCCGATCCGAACGAATTGGGTATCTCGATGGTACCTGCGGTGATTAGCGACATGTCGGAATCCTGTGACGTTACAAACCAAACTGACTAGCGCCCGGTCATTCAAACAGCTTCACCGGTCCCTTGATGGCCTTCCAGGCAAAATGGCCGCCTGCCATGTACCGGGCATCAAATCCGGCCTTGCGCAGCGTTGCAGCCGTCTCGCATCCGATGTGGAAACCGTAGACACAGAAGGTGACGACGGGTTCGGTCTTTGACAGGGTGCCGATCCAGTCATCCAAGCGCTCGGGATCGCGCCAGACGGCTCCCTCCATGATGTCTTGCGCTTTAGTGGTGTAGTGCTTCGGGCGCGTATCGATAATTTGGACTGACGTTCCCGATTTCAGCATCTCCCTGACTTCTTCGACGGAAATCGCGGGTACGTCGGCAAACTGCTTTTGTTCGAGAGGACGGGGTGGCGCGACCTTGATTGCATCCTCGTACCGCAGCTTTACTGCGGACCAATCGATATTGCGCATGAATGCGGCAATGTAGGCGCTGGCGTTCGCGCCGAATTCCAGATGATATGCGTGCTCGTACATATCGAGGGCAAGTATTGGCACTCCCCCCGCGACGCTCTGGTCATGATCCGACGCGATCTGGTTGATGAGTCGCCCGTCGCGCGGAATATACGTGAGCAACACCCAGCCCGAACCGCCGGCCAGACCATTCGCAATCCCAATAAACTCCTGACGCCAGCGATCGAGCGAGCCGAAGTCCTTCGCCATGGCACTCGCAACGGAGTCCGGCAGAACGCGTCCATCGCCGCCGAGGCTAGCAAAATACAATTCGTGCAGGAGTGTTGAATTGAGCGCCGCAATCTCGTCGCGCTTCAGGCGGGCAAGCGATTGGTCTGAAATCTTGCCGAAATCAAGCTGCTCAATTTCCTGCGAGATCGCGTTCAACCGATTTAAGGCTGCGCCATAGTTGTTTTCATAATGGCTCTCGATAAGGCGTGCAGAGATTCCATTCAACGTCCAGGGACGGCAGTAAAGCGGCGCTAGTTGGTACTGCATTTTAACTCTCCTTTGGTTGCCATCAATCGAGAGACCCGATCTTGAGATTTTCGAACAAGGTCATGCTGTCGGCCTGGGTCCATAAGCCAACTTTGCCAGGGGAAGCCGGAAACCTCCTGTCGGTCGCTACGAAAAGCTCCCTGTCGTCGAAAAATACCGTGAGGCGGTCGTCTCGCGCCGCAATGCCGAGGGTGTGCCAGGCTTGGCCCGACACATTGACCTCCATACATCCGATCATCTCTCGCTTTCCGGCGACGACGCGATAAAGCTGCACGTTATTTTGTAGCGTGTTGGCGCGTACAGCGTAGTAATCATCAGACGATCTAAACCGGACGAACACGCCGGCGGCCTGATCGATTTTGCCGGAAATGATCATGAAACGAGTCGACACGTAGACGTCGCGTGCCGAAAAGGGACGGTAAATCGGCAAGAAGCGATTTTCAGCAGATTCGGTTTCGATCTGCGCCAATCCCCGACCAGTGTCATTATCAATGACCAACCATTCGCCCGGCCCGCCACCGCCGGAAGCGGTAAAATCAAAATCGTCAAGCCGTTTTCCCGTATCGAACGTGATGGCATCGGCCGGGCTACGCGATGCCGTTGTTGGACCGCATGCAAACAGGAAGAACACGCAAAGCGGCAGTAGGTATGGAAAAATAGGTGTCTTCACGGCTTTACCCGTCTGACGGGGCGCATCGCCGGCTCGGGAGGCTCTTCGACTTGTGCGAGCCCCATTGCACTGAGTGCAATGAGGAATCCGCAGCGTACCTCCTCCTCGTTCCGGCAATACACGACAACCGAAGGCGCATCGGAGAAGTCAGTTCGGCCAGCTTCGATTTGTCCGGAACGACTTTGCCCCTCAGGGACGACGCGTTCGTCTGACGCCGCTAACGCCGCGGGCGGCGCATCGACGGCAACCGAGGTCCGCTCGGAATCAGACTGTGAACGTAAATCGTGAGGGGGGATTGAAGGCTTTCCATCGTCCATGTGCACATTACCTCGACAAGTCGAGCGTTGCACAGTTCTTGGACCGGAGCCTCAAGGGGAGACCGTACTTCCCCTAAGCCCCTCATAATTGAACGCAGTGGAAAATGCAATAATATCTTTTGAGCCTGAACGTTCATGCGCTGAAACCTATTCCGAGTCCGTTAGCGGGTACAGGATTTCAAGTTATCGGACGATTGACGGCCGCGTTGCTGACGTGCATGTCGCGGCCTTTGTTTGAATGCAACCGCGCCATGACGAGGCGGGCAATCTCCGGCGGCGCTTGTTCGGGAAACGGAAACACCGAACTGACGTTAATTTCGCAAAGCACGTAGGAGTCCTTGCCGTCGACGCCAGCCGCTGCGCGGCAACCTCGGGGCCCTTTGAGATCATGTTCGTCCGGATCAAGGAAATGGGACCGGACCTGCTTTTCAGCGAACGGTTCAAATGGAGTCCGGGACTGACCGAGGTGTCGCTCGATTTCTGGTGGGATGAGGCCATTCTTGATTGTTGGATCGGGGACGTTCCATCGTGCGGATGCCCCGAATAACCTCAATTCATTAGTGCCCATGGCAGCGGGAACTGCGGTTCACACAAATTGGTGAAGGAGCGCCTTCCGCCAATGGCTCTCTTGCATTTGCGGTTGGCGGAAACTAATAAACCCGAAGGGGAATGAGCAGTCTCCCCTTGAGACTTCGGTCCAACGACTGCGCAACACTCGATTTGTCGAGGAGGTTTGCGCATGGACCGAAGCAAGCTCTCCGTTTCACCTCCAAACCTCAGCGCACAGCTCGGCTTAGAGCGCGCCGGTCATTGCCCGCCGAGCGCGCCTCGTTCCGGCGCCGCTCGCGGCTGCTTTTCCGCGCGTCGGCGCAGCAGTGGTCACCACGTACGAGAAACTACCCAGCCAAGGAGGACATAATCATGCGTAAGTTGCTTTGGACTACCATTTCGATTCTCGCTGTTTCCCTTGCTGCCGGGGCAAGCGCGCAAAACACCGACTGGCAGATTTTCGCGGAACCGTTCGTAACGTCTGCCCACGCGCAGGAAATCGACTGGCAAAAGGTGGACGAAGCGCTCGGCAGGAAGCCGGCTGTCGCAGGCGACGTGCGCCGTTACGGCTTTCCGCGCAGCGACCTCACCGTGACGCTTGACGGCGTAACCATCAAACCTGCCCTGGCGCTCGGCGGCTGGGTCGCGTTCAAGCCGATGCATGGCGAAGCCATGGTGATGGGCGATCTCGTCCTGCTCGAAAGCGAGATCAATCCGGTCATGCTGAAGATGATCGAAGGCGGCCTCGACATCACTGCCGTGCACAATCACTTGCTGCGCGCCAGCCCCGCCACCTTCTACATGCATGTCGGCGGCCATGGCGACCCGGCCAGGATGGCTGCCGTCATCCATGACGCGCTGGCGGTGAGCAAGACGCCGCTTTCGATGCCTGCCGCTGCTGCCCCTCCTCCCGCAATCGATCTCGATACCGCGCAACTCGACCAGATCGTGGGCGCCAAGGGACAGGCCAACGGCGGCGTCTACCAGTTCAACGTGCCGCGGCGCGGCGCCGTAACGATGGACGGCATGGCCATAACTCCACCCGCGCCGCTGGGGGCTGCCATTGGCATCAATTTTCAACCAACCAGCGGCGGCAAAGCCGCCATCACCGGCGACTTCGTGCTCACCGACGAAGAAGTAAATCCCGTGATCAGGGCGTTGCGCACGAACGGCATCGATGTCACGGCGGTCCACAGTCACATGCTGGACGAACAGCCACGGTTGTTCTTCCTGCATTTCTGGGCGGTCGATGACGCGATGAAATTGGCCAGGGGATTGCGCGCCGCGCTCGACAGGACGGCAAGTACAAAGAGTTAGGCTAGACCTCCCGTTTCAACATTGAGAGGAAATCTGCCATGAAAAGTTTTGCATTAGCGCTGCTGATGCTTGTTGGCCTTGGCGGAACCAATGATGTGGCCCGAGCTGAATTATCAAGCTGCAAAGTATGCAGCGACCAGCAACGGGCCTGTATGAAGAATTACGCCGGGCCGACGTGCAAGTCCGAATATCAAATGTGCATGAAATCTTGCGGGAAAAAGTAAGGCAGACGCAGTTTGCTTTGGGGGTAACATGACGACAACATCAATTCCGAGTGGCCGGATCGGCGAATTAGTACGCTACTTTCTGCGGCTCGGATTTCTCGGCTTCGGCGGACCGGTGGCGCTGGTTGGCCAAATGGAGCGCGAGCTGGTCGACGAACGCAAATGGTTCACGAAGGAGCAAATGCGTGAGGCTATCGCGATCTGCCAGTCGCTACCCGGACCTCTTGCGATCCAGGTCGGCATCTACGTTTCTTATCTCCGGGCCGGCTTCTGGGGAGCTTGGGCGGGCGGCTGGGCCTTCATATTGCCCAATTTTGTCATCGTTGCCGCGCTTGGCGCGCTCTATGTCTATCTTGGCGATCTTCAGCCGGTCACCGCCATCTTCTACGGCGTCAGTCCCGCTGTCATCGCGCTGATCCTGCATTCCTGTTACCGGCTAGCCAAGCTTGGCATGGAAGACTGGCTACAATGGGCGATCGCGTTGGTCTGCCTCGTGGTGACCGTTATTCTCCAGGCTGAAGTGGCGCTGCTGTTCATCGGTGCTGGCATTGTCGGGATTTTGTATTACGGCAACGTGTTCCGGCGTCCGCCGCCGGCCGCACTCTCGGTCACCGCTGTGCCAATGCTGGCGCAACTCGCGCCGACTGCCTCAAGTTCGATCCTGGGCAAGCTCCTGCTGTTTTTCCTCAAGGCCGGCTCGCTGACCTTTGGAAGCGGCCTCGTGATCGTGCCGTTCCTCGAACAGGGACTGGTTCAACAATTTGGCTGGCTCGATCAACGCCAGTTCCTGATCGCTGTTGCCATCGGCATGATCAGTCCGGGGCCGGTTGTAATCACGGCAACTTTTGTCGGCTATCTTGTGGCGGGATTTTGGGGCTCGGTGGTCTCGACCGTCGGCATCTTCTTGCCGTCGTTTCTTTTGGTGCTCATCGTTGCACCAATCCTCGCGCGCCACCGTGGCAATCCGAACGTCCAAGGCTTTGTTAAGGGGGCTTATGCGGCGGCTATCGGAACGATCCTGGGCGCTTGCATCCTGCTGGGTCGTGTCGCGATTGGCGACTGGCTAACCGTACTGATCGCACTGGTCTCACTGGCCATTCTGTTCCGCTGGAAAGTCAGCAACCCCCTCCTGATCGCCGCAACGGCGGCCGTGGGCCTGATCGCGTTCCCTCTGCTGCAGCCGACCTGGGTCATGGGGAGACGAACGGCGCGCAGCGGCGCCGCGGGACGAGTGCGGGCGGGAGCCGGAGGGCAGATGGGTGAATAGGCGGATGGCGCGATGCGCGAGCACGAGCGAAGCGACGAAGATGTGGGTCTGCGTGCGACGCGCGACGCGCCGCGCCGGCGCAGATGAGGCAGAGCCGGCGGTCCGATAGGCTCGCCGCGTCGCTGCGACTTTCCCAAGAAGCGTCTTCGGAAGTCAGCGGCCCGTGACGACGATCGCCAGCCCGGAAACCAGAAGCAGAACCAGCACGACCTTGCGGAATGCGGCTTCATCCAGCTTGCCGTAGAGCGACCAGCCAAGCAGCGTGCCGGCAATCAGCGCTGGCAGGCCGATCAAAAAGAGCCGGGTGGTTTCTGGCGTAATCAGCCCCATACCGCCTAAACCCAGTAACGACAGGGCGAAGGTTGCGACCGCGGTCGGCTGCGATACCGAGCGGTGTTCGTCGCGGGGCCAGCCGCGCAACACGCACCACAAGGTCGGGAGAATGCCGCCCAGCCCCGTCGAGCCCCCGAGCACGCCATTGAGAAAACCAATGCCGGCATCGGCAGCTTGCCCAACATTTTTCAAGCTCGGCATTTTCGGACGCAGCAGATTGTAGAGACCGAATGCGATCAACAGCAGGCCGACGGCCGTCCTCAAATGAACGGCGGATGCCAATTCAAGAACAGCGATGCCCGCGGGAATTCCGATGGCGCTTCCGACGACGAAAGGCAGCAGCCGCGACGGAATTATTGTGCGCCGAAGCCGCCAGGTAGAGTAGCCCTGCACCAGCAGCGCGTAGGCGACAATCAATGTCGTGGTCTGCACCGGCGTCAGGGCGAAAAGCCAGATGCCGGCAGCGACCATGCCGAAGGCGAAACCTGCCAGCCCTGTTACAAAAGCGGCCGCGAACGTACCGAGCAGGAAGATGGCGAGATCGAACGGAATTGGAAAACCCATGACGTCGTCCCATGTTGTCGTGAATCGGTTTGGATGAAGTGCCGGCGCAGGTGGTCAGCCATGCGTCTCTTCGGTTCCGTCGCGGCACCAGCGATAAAGCGCGTCGTACACCGGCATCGTGGCATCGAGCTGGGCCACATCGTCCCGGAACATGCGGGAATAGCCGAGTGAGATCGCCAGCAATCCCGCTGACTGAGGAGTCAGATCCGGCATACCGGTATCGGCGCCGCGGATGATCGCAGCAAGACGCGACAGCGGCCTGGTCTTGAGATTGAATTCCTCAAGCATCACATCGAACGTGCAGGCATCACCTCGATCGTTCCAGATACCGTCGCCGCTGTCGAAGGGGGTTGCCTTGAACCGCTCGGCAACGGCTTTCACTTCCGACGGGGCTACGTAAAGGAATACCGCCGTGGGATCGATAAAGCGGCGGATCAACCAGGGGCATGCAATCCGGATGATCTTCGGTCGTGCTCGCGTGACCCAGGTGGTCCGGCCGGCGTCGTCGCGTTCCGGAAGCCGGTCCACGCGCAAGACAGGCTGGCCGGCTTCGCGCCATGCCTCGAACCCACCTTCAAGGGTCTGGGCGTCTATGCCTGTCTGCCGAAGCCATGCGGCGGTCCCCTCGCCGGTGGCGCCGCCGTCCCGGCAATAGACGATGACGCGCCGGCCGGAAAAATCGTGAGCCCATGCCGAGACGGTTTGCGCTTCCATGTGCCGGGCAGTCGGCAACACTGAACCGCCGTCATCATGTGGACGAACGTCGACAAGCACCGGCGCTCCGGACAGGCCAATAATGCGGGATAGCTGAGCTACCGAAATCTCGGTTGGTGACGGCATGGCGTCCACCTCGTCATAGAGGGTGTGGACGCGATATTCGGCTGCCGCCTCACGGGGTCATCGCGGTAATCCCCAGAAACGTATGACGTACTGAAACAGTGCTGATGTCAACCAGGGCAAAATGCGATTGACAGAAGCCGCGAGGTCCGCTGTATTTAACGCATGGGGGTTCTGCGATCCCCCCACGAGGCGACATGCCCAAGTATCGCGTCCCGTTTTCCACGAGGGCGCAACCATGTCATCCTATACTTCCATATCTCCGGACAAACTCGCGCGGTTGATCGGCACGGCGAAGACGCCTGCGCTGATCGACGTGCGCACCGACGAGGATTTTGCCGCCGACCAGCGGCTGATCCCGGGTGCGGTCAGACGCAACCATGAGAAGGCCGCCGATTGGGGCAAAGAATTCTCCGGACGCCCGGCCATCGTCGTCTGCCTGCGCGGCCAGAAGCTTGCACAAGGCACCGCGGCCTGGCTGCGACACGTCAACGTCACCGCTGAAGCGCTCGACGGCGGCTTCGAAGGCTGGAAGGCCGCCAAGCTGCCGTTGGTGCCGGCGTCGAAACTGCCGGCGCGCGATGCGCAAGGACGCACCGTCTGGGTCACCCGTGCGCGGCCGAAGATCGATCGTATCGCCTGCCCCTGGCTGATACGCCGGTTTATCGATCCGAACGCGGTATTCCTGTTCGTGACGCCCGCCGAGGTGGTCGCGGTCGGCGAGCGCTTCAACGCCACGCCGTTCGATATCGAAGACGTGTTCTGGAGCCATCGCGGCGAACTCTGCACCTTCGACGTGATGATCGAGGAGTTCGGCCTGGCGACGCCGCCCTTGCTGCGGCTGGCGACGATGGTGCGCGCCGCCGATACCGGGCGGCTCGATCTGTCGCCGGAAGCGGCGGGACTGCTGGCGGCGTCGCTCGGCCTGTCGCGGATCTACGATGACGATCTCGAACAACTCGAGGCCGGCATCGCGCTTTACGATGCGTTCTATCGCTGGTGCCGCGACGCCACCGGAGAGACCCATAACTGGCCGACCAACAAGGTAAAGCCGTGAGCGACGTCGCTGCGAACGAGGCCACGACCGAAACTGATGCCGGCCACGGCATCAGCTTCGGCGAGGCCTTCCGGGTCTGGCTCCGGGTCGCCGTTCTGAGCTTCGGCGGTCCCGCGGGACAGATCGCGGTGATGCACCGCATCCTGGTCGAGGAAAAGAACTGGATTTCCGAGAGCCGGTTCTTGCATGCGCTGAATTACTGCATGTTGCTGCCCGGCCCGGAGGCGCAGCAGCTTGCGACCTATATCGGCTGGCTGCTGCACCGGACCGCCGGCGGCATCATGGCCGGCGGCCTCTTCATTCTCCCCGGCGTCATCTGCATCATGGCGCTGAGCTACATCTACGCCGCCTTCGGCAACGTCGGAATGGTGGAAGCGCTGTTTTTCGGTCTGAAGGCGGCAGTGCTGGCGATCGTGATCCAGGCGGTGGTCCGCGTCGGCAAGCGCGCGCTACGCAACCGGATCATGATCGGGCTCGCGGCAGCCGCTTTTGTCGCGATCTTCTTTTTCAACGTATCCTTTCCCGTCATCATCATCACTGCTGGCGTGATCGGCTATGCCGGCGCGAAAACCGGGCGGCCGGAATTTGCCGCAATCGAACATGGCGGCGGCAAAAACGCGGCTGCCATCGACAGCATGCTCGGCGACGAATTGCCCGAGCATGTGCGCCCGAGCATTCCCCGGGCGCTCAAAGTCAGCGCGGTCTGGCTGTTGCTGTGGCTGGTGCCGGTCGGCGCATTGCTGATCGCGTTCGGACAGGCCAATGTGTTCAGCCAGATCGGCCTGTTCTTCAGCAAGATGGCGATGGTGACGTTCGGCGGCGCCTATGCGGTGCTGGCTTACGTCGCCCAGCAGGCGGTCGAGCATTATCACTGGGTGCAGCCGCGCGAGATGCTCGACGGCCTGGGTATGGCCGAGACCACGCCCGGACCGCTGATCATGGTGCTGCAGTTCGTCGGCTTCATGGCCGCCTACCGCGATCCCGGCGCGCTGTCGCCGATGCTGGCCGGCACACTCGGCGGGTTGCTGGCGACGTGGGTCACCTTCACGCCCTGCTTCCTCTGGATCTTCCTGGGCGCGCCGTTCATCGAGACCATGCGCGGCAACAAGGGACTGGCGGGGGCTCTGACGGCGATTACCGCCGCTGTCGTCGGCGTGATCCTCAATCTATCGGTCTGGTTCGCGCTTCACACCGTGTTCCGCGACACCATGCCGGTGAGATCGTTCGGCCTGTCGTTCGACATGCCGGTCTTGTCCAGCATTGATCTTCCCGCCTTCATATTGGCGATCGCCGCCGCGACGGCGATCTTTCGCTTCAACATCGGGATGCTGACGGTGCTGGCGGGCTCGTGCGCGGCCGGCATCGTCCTGAGACTGTCGGGGGTGATTTGATCGCGGCATCCCGCCTAGAGCGATACCGCGATCAACTCCTCGGATCAACGGGCCGCCGCCGACGGCGAATACGATGTATTGCTTGCCGCCGGCCATGTAGGTGATCGGCGCACCCGTCGCGTTGGACGGCAGCGCGATCTCCGCCAGCACTTCGCCGCTGGTCTTGTCGTAAACCCACAAATGCGGATCGAAATCCTTAAGGTCCGCGATGCGGCGCTTAAACACGGGGTCGATGCGCGGCGGCCCGTAAGGCCCCATCTGAACCACGATCATGACGGTCTTGGTGACCAGCGCCCAGATGCGTGAGGGATAGCCCAAAGGTTCGCGGATAGCGGATTGCCCGCTCGCGGCCCGTTCGGCATGTCCGACGGGAATGCGCCAGCGGTGCTCGCCGGTGTTCATGTCGATGGCGACGATGCTGCCGAATGGCGGCTTGAACAGCGGCAACCCGCGCGGCCCGGACAAATAACGGGGGGTGCCGACGAAATCGTAAAGAGCTTCCCCCGGCTCCGGCTTGCGGACGGTGACGACGAACGGCAACCGGTAAGTGCAGACATAGAGCATGCCGGTGTCAGGATCGATGGCGGCGCCATCCCAGTTGGCCCCGCCGCCGATGCCGGGCATCTGGATCGCGCCCCTTTGCGAGGGCGGCGTGAATACCGGGCCGTGATCGTATTTGGCGACGATGTCGATCGCTTCCTGGTGAATCTCCGGCGTGAAGTCGATCAGGTCCTCATCGCGCACGCCCTGAATATCGAACGGCGCCGGCTTGGTCGGAATCGGCTGCGTCTTCGAGGCGTGCTCGCCGGGCACCGTGGAGGCCGGCACCGGCTGTTCCTCGATCGGCCAGACCGGCTGTCCCGTAACGCGATCGAACACATAGATGAAAGCCTGCTTGGTCACCTGCGCGACCGCCTTGATGCGCTTTCCGTCAACCGTGATGTCGACCAGGTTCGGCGCGGCCGGCGGGTCGTAGTCCCACAGCCCGTGATGCACGAGCTGGTAGTGCCAGACCTTCTTGCCGGTCAACGCATCGATGCAGACCAGGCTTTCGCCATAGAGGCCGTCGCCCGGACGATCGCCGCCGTAATAGTCATTGGTCGGCGTGCTCACCGGCAAGTAGACGTAACCCAGTTCCTCGTCGACGCTCATCGGCGCCCAGACATTGGTGTTGCCGGTTTCCTTCCAGGAATCGTTCTGCCAGGTCTCGACCCCGGGCTCGCCGGCCTGCGGCACGGTGTGGAAGGTCCACAGCAGACGTCCGGTCACGACGTCGAAGCCCCTGACGTCGCCGGGCGGCGACGGCCGATGGCCCCACCAATCCATCACCGATGAGCCGGCGATGATGACGCCGCGCACGATCACCGGCGGTGAACTCATGGTGTAGTAATCGCGATCGACCGGACGACGCAGGCCTTCGGCAAGATCGAGCCGGCCGTTGTTGCCGAAGGTCGGGATCGGCTTGCCGGTTTTTGCATCGAGCGCGATCATCTGCGCGAATGCCGTCAGGATCACGATGCGTTCGTCGTCGCCGTTGCGCCAATAGGCGACGCCGCGATGCAGCCAGCCGTCATTGGCGGGAATGCCGAGACCGTTTTCGTAAACCTTGGGATCGAACACCCATTTGGTCTCGCCCGAGACGGCGTCGATGGCGGCGACCTCCGACAGCGAGGTCGAGGTGTAGAGCACCCCGCCGACCATCAGCGGCGACGCTTCATTGGCGCGGCTGGGACCGATGTTCGGATTGGTGCTCCTGATCGCCTGGTCCGGCGATTTCCAGCGCCAGGCGATGTGGAGGTCCTTGGCGTTGGTGCGGTCGATCTGGGTGAGCGGCGAATAATGGGCCGAAGCGTAGGTCCCGGCATAGGCCGGCCATTCGCCCCTGGCCAGGCTTGCGGTGGATTCGGCGAGCGCGCCCGGGGTGGATTGGGCGTGAAGCGCCGCCGGCGTGGCCAGCAGCGTCAGTGCTATGCCGAGGGTTCGCGCCAGTAATGCTGTTTCGCGCAATGCCGCCTCCCGATTTTCCGGTCAGCATCGGCGAGAAGCCGGTCGCAGTCAAAGTGAAATTATCATTTGCTTCGTCGTGCCGGCGAATGCCCGGACGGCGAAATCCTACTCCACGCCGCGGCCGAACTTGTTCGACTTCGGAAAGCCTTTTGGCGGCAGGCGGCCGGCGTCGGCGCGGTTGCCGCGCCATTCGGCGAGTTCCTTGATGGTGGCGCTGAATTCACGCCCCGCCGAGTCTTTCCAGGTCAGGCCGTCGGCGGCATTGAAGGTCACGACATCGGACAGCCCGCCATCGCGGTATTTCTGCAGGCGCACGCCACGGCCGCGCGCCATCTCCGGCACCTGGTCGGCCGGGAACAGCAGCATCTTGCGGTTTTCGCCGATCACGGCGACGGTGTCGCCGGCGAGCGTCGTCACCGCGCGGGCCTCGTTGGGCATCTCGACGTTGAGCACCTGCTTGCCCTTGCGGGTGTTGCCGACGCAATCGTCCTCGTTGACGACAAAGCCCTGCCCTTCATGGCTCGCGACCAGGAATTTGCGTCCGCCGGTGTTGACGAACAGCGACACGATCGCCGAGTCCTGCTCCATGTCGATGAACATCCGGATCGGCTCGCCATGGCCGCGGCCGCCCGGCAACTTGGCGACATCGAGCGAGTAGAATTTTCCGTTGGTGGCGAACAGCAACAGCTTCGACGTGCTTTCCGCAGAGAATGCCGAGCCGAGCTGGTCGTCGGTCTTGAAGGTCAGGCCCGACAGATCGGCGACGTGCCCCTTCAGCGTGCGCACCCAGCCCTTGTCGGAAACCACCACCGTAACCGGCTCGCGCTCGACAAAGGCTTCCTCGATCGCGGCCAGATCGTGCTCGGGCGCGTCGGCAAATGTGGTCCGGCGCTTGCCGAGCGGCGTCTTCGGCCCGAAGATGTCGCGCACCTTGCGGACCTGTTCGGCGACCTTGGACCACTGCTCGCGTTCCGAGCCCAGAGTGCCCTTGATGGTTTTCAACTCGGCGCGAAGGTTCTTGTCCTCGGTGCGGATCTCGAATTCCTCGAGCTTGCGCAAACTGCGCAGCCGCATGTTGAGGATGGCGTCGGCCTGGACCTCCGTGAGCTTGAACGCCTTCATCAAGGCCGGCTTCGGCTCATCCTCGTTGCGGATGATCTTGATCACCTTGTCGATGTTCAGGTAGGCGACCAGATAGCCGCCGAGCACTTCGAGGCGGTGCTCGATCTGCTGCTTGCGATGATTGGTCCGGCGCAGCAGCACGTCGCGCAGATGGTCGAGCCATTCGCGCAAACATTCGGCCAGCCCAAGCACCTTGGGGACGCGGCCCTTCACCAGCACGTTGAGGTTCAGCGGAATCCGGCTTTCCAGCTCGGTCAGCCGGAACAGCGATTCCATCAGCAGTTCCGGATCGACCGCGCGGGATTTCGGCTCGATCACGAGGCGGATGTCCTCGGCCAATTCATCCCTGACGTCGCCGACCAGCGGCAGCTTCTTCTCGTTGAGCAGTTCGGCGATCTTTTCCACCAGCCGCGACTTCTGCACCAGCCAGGGAATTTCGGTGATGACCACCACCCAGGTGCCGCGCCCGCCCTCTTCCTGGGTCCATTTGGCGCGGGTGCGGAACGAGCCGCGCCCGGTCATGTAGGCCTCGGCGATGCTCTCCTTGGAGTCGACGATGATGCCGCCGGTCGGAAAATCCGGACCCTTGACCCATTTCAAGAGCGTCTTCGACCTGGCTTCGGGCTTGTCGATCAGGTGCAGCGCCGCCTCGCAAAGCTCGGCTGCGTTGTGCGGCGGGATCGAGGTCGCCATGCCGACCGCGATGCCCTGGGCGCCGTTGGCGAGCAGGTTCGGAAAGCCGCCGGGCAGCACGATCGGCTCTTTCGACGTGCCGTCGTAATTGGGGCGGAACTCGACGCCGTCCTCGTCGATGCCGTCGAGCAGAAGCTGCGCGACGGCGGTCATGCGGGCTTCGGTGTAGCGATAGGCGGCCGGATTATCGCCGTCGATATTGCCGAAATTGCCCTGCCCGTCGACCAGCGGATAGCGCGAGGAGAAATCCTGCGCCAGCCGCACCAGCGCGTCGTAGATCGACTGATCGCCATGCGGATGGAACGAGCCCATCACGTCGCCGACGATTTTTGCCGATTTCTTGAACGTCGTGCCGGGATCGAGCCGCAGCAGCCGCATGCCGTAGAGGATGCGGCGGTGCACCGGCTTCAGCCCGTCGCGGGCGTCCGGGAGCGCGCGGTGCATGATGGTCGAGAGCGCATAAGCGAGATAGCGCTCCTCGAGCGCATCGCGCAGCATGACCTCCTGGATCTCGGCCGGCTCCGGAGGAATCAGTCGTTTTCCCATCGGGACGGGTTAAACTTTGTCGCTGAATCGGGCAAGCCGCGAATCAGGGCAAGTCGCCCACTCTTTGTCGTCCCTGCGAAAGCAGGGACCCATAATCCCGGGCGTCTATCGTTGCAAAGATAGCTGCCAGATCATCCTACCGATGGGCCGCGGCGTATGGGTTCTTGGTCCGGTGCGCAATTGCGCACCAGGCAGAAACGACATCGATGTCACGGAACCGCCACGTTCGCCCGGTGCTTGGTCACCGCGTTGATAAACCCGTCGCGGGCGTCGGAATGGCCCTGGCCGCGCGGCTCCAGCACATGACGCAGCAAAAACAATCCCGTGAGCCGAAAGCCGTCCTGCAGGTCCTGGTCCGACCAGGCGTTACGGCCATCACCGGTTTCGCGCAAAAACGCCGGCAACCGCAGGAGCCGGTCGCGCCAGGGGTCACCGGCCGTTCGTGAGACCGCGCCGCCGGATTTCGGCGACACATAAACCAGGTCGGCGGTCTCGCCGGTCGCCGCACAGTTTTCCAGATCGAGCCCGAAGCCGAGTTCCGTGAGCATCGCCAGTTCGAACTTCACCAGATGCACCGCGGCCTCGCCGATGTCGTCGAAATCGTCGAGGGTGCGCTCGAGCATCTCGTAAATGTCTTCATGCGGATCGCGCTCGGGCAACAGCCGCGCCAGCGAGGCCAGATGGGTCACGCCATAGACCGCGTGCGACGACGCCAGCACGGTTCCCGCGCGCAACCGCGTGCCCTCGATCACGTAGGTGCCGAGATGCTCGTCGAGCCGCGCCCGCCACACCGCGCTCACGCTGTTGCCGGGCTGCAGCATCGGGCGCATCCGCTTCGAAGCGCCGCCACGCACGAGGCCAAGATGGCGGCCATGGCTGCGGGTCAGAAGCTCGACGATGGCGCTGGATTCGCCATGCCGCCGCACCCCCAGCACGATGCCTTCGTCGGTCCATTCCATGATTCAAGGTATAACATGTAGGGTGGGCAAAGCGTAGCGTGCCCACCACGCTAAAAGGCAACGGCCGTTGGTGGGCACGGCGCGAAGAGCGCCTTTACCCACCCTACGAACTTCATCCGTTGAACCAGCCCCTGGCGTCGCCGGTGACGGAAAAATACAGTCCCAGCGTCGTCACCGCGCAGGAAACGATCTCGATGGCGCTGTCGAGCTGGAGGCCGATCTCACCGATGGTCTGAACCAGCGAGATCACGGAAAGCACCAGCGCTACCGCCAGCACCCAGCGCGGCCAGTTCTTGCGCCGCTCGGCGGCAAGCCAGACGAAATAGACCAGCAACAGGATGGTGCAGGCGGCGAGAAAATTGGCCGCGGCGATCGTCGCTGCGGTTATTTCCGCGCTCGGGGTGCGGTCCTGAAACGCGACCGACACCGCATCGAGCGTGAGCGACAGATACATCAGCACTTCAAACCACAGCACGTTTCTGGGCAGCGTCATCGGGGTTCCGGTCATTCCTTTGGAAATTCAAGTCCCATTTCGCGGTAGCGGTTGGGGTCGTCGCCCCAGTTCTCGCGCACCTTGACGAACAGGAACAGATGAACGGGGACGCCGACGATCTCGGCGAGCTCTTTGCGCGAATCCGCGCCGATCGACTTGATGGTGGCGCCGCCCTTGCCGAGCACGATCTTGCGCTGGCTTTCACGCTCGACAAAAATCGTCTGCTCGATGCGGATGGATTTGTCCTTGCGCTCGGTCCAGCTGTCGGTCTCGACGGTGGATTGATACGGCAATTCCTGGTGCAACTGGCGGAAGATCTTCTCCCGGGTGATCTCGGCCGCCAGGTGCCGCATCGGCGCGTCCGACATCTGGTCCTCGGGGTAATGAAACGGTCCCGCGGGCACCATCTCCGCCAGCGTCCGCCGCAAATCGTCGACGCCATCGCCCGACAGCGCCGAGACCATGAAGGTCTTCACAAAGCCGATCCGGTCATTGGCGGCCTTGGCCAGCGCCAGCAGTTTTTCACGCGGAACCAGGTCGATCTTGTTCAGCACCAGGATTTTATCGTGACGAACGGATTCGACCTTGGCGAGGATCGCATCGGCTTCCTCGTCGATTCCGGTTTTGGCGTCGAGCAGCACGCAGACCAGGTCGGCATCATGCGCCCCGCTCCATGCGGTCGATACCATGGCGCGATCCAGCCGCCGTTTGGGCAGGAAAATCCCGGGCGTATCGACCAGGATGATCTGCGCATGGTTTTCGATCACGATGCCGCGGATCAGCGCGCGGGTGGTCTGCACCTTGCGCGAGACGATGGTGACCTTGGAGCCGACCAGCGCGTTGACCAGCGTGGACTTGCCGACATTGGGAGCGCCGATCAGCGCGACAAAACCGCAGCGCGTCGCAACCGGCGCCGCCGCATCGGGAGGCTCGTCCGTCACTTGACGCCTTCGCGCGCGATCATCACCGCGGCCGCGTCTTTCTCGGCCGCGCGCTTGCTGCCGCCGAGGCCTTCGGCCGGCGCCAGCCCGGGCAGCTCCACGGCGACGCGAAACTGCGGATCGTGATGCGGGCCGGTGCGATCGATCTCGCGATAGACCGGCGTCGGCAGGCCCTTGCCTTGCGCCCACTCCTGCAGCACCGTCTTGGGATCGCGCAGCGGCCGCCGGTTCTTGCGCATCCGCTCGGTCCAGTTGCGCTCGACAAATTGCGCCGCGGCACTATAGCCGCCGTCGACGAACACCGCGCCGATCACGGCTTCGCAGATATCGCCGAGCACCGATGTGCGCAGGCGCGCGCTGGCGCCAGCGCCGATCTGGCCGAGCCTGATGTCGTCGACCAGTCCGAGCGCCTGGGCGACATCCGCGCAGCTCTCCCGGCGCACGAGATCGGCGAGCCGCTTCGACAGTTCGCCCTCGTCGGCCTTCGGGAAGGCGCGGTACAGCATGTCGGACACGATCAGTCCGAGCACGTGATCGCCGAGGAATTCCAGGCGCTGGTAGCTGTCGCTGCGCTGGCGCGTGGCTTTTTTCAGCGCGGAAACGTGCGTGAAAGCGGTGGCGAGCACCGCCGGGTTGGCGAATTTGTGCCCGATGCGCGCCTCAAGCGCTGCGGTGGCCGCCGCCGCGGCAGCGGCCTTGATGCTGAGCTTGCTGCGCTTTCTCGGCAGCTGTTGGCGCGCCGCCTCGGGTTGCGGACTTGCTTCGCCTGACGGTGTGGTCTTCAGATCCGGCGTTTCGTCGTTCATCGCACGATGGAGAAGATACGATTCCAGCGCACCGAAGTCGGCCAGCGCCAGAACATCCAGATGTGTTCGCCCTCGGCAATGGAGAAGAAGATCATCTGGGCGCGGCCGATGATATTCTCGAATGGCACATAGCCCACCACCGACTGCACGCGGCTATCGGCCGAATTGTCGCGGTTGTCGCCCATCATGAAGAAATGACCTGGCGGCACCACGTATTCGATGGTGTCGTCGTAAAAGCCGTTGTCCTGGCAATCGAGCGATTCATAGCTGACGCCGTTCGGCAGCGTCTCCTTCCAGCGTTTCACCCGCGCGGTGGCGTCGGAGAATCCGCAAGGGTCCTCGCCGATAAAATCGCTGACGCGCTCGCGCTGCACCGGCTTGTCGTTGATGTAGAGCAAACCACCCCGCATCTGGATGTGGTCGCCGGGCAAACCGATCACGCGCTTGATGAAGTCGACCGAGTCGTCCTTGGGCTGGCGAAATACCACGATGTCGCCGCGCGAAGGCTCGGAGCCGAAGATGCGCCCCGAAAACAGCGGCGGCGATCCCGGAATCGAATAATGGCTGTAGCCGTAGGAATATTTCGAGACGAACAGGTAGTCGCCGACCAGCAGTGTCGCCTTCATCGACCCCGAGGGAATGTTGAAGGGCTGAAACAGGAAGGTACGGATCACCAGTGCAATCAGCACCGCGTGGATAATGACGCGGATGGTTTCACCCAGGCCGCTTTCGGATTTTGCTCCGGAGGTCACGCTCATCGCTTTTCCCAACTCCAGCCCGCGATTTCTCGCACGGTGGCAGAGCATTTTCCTCACGCGAACCGGCCGTCGTTTCGCGTCGAGAAAATGGTCCTGATTCTGACAGTGAAAGCGAATTCCGGCGCAAACCTGAATCGCCCTGGCTCCATCCGTGGCGGCGTTTTAGACGGTTGTTCGCAGCCGCGCAATCAACAGCCTTGTCAAAACTTGCTAATCCATTGACAGGTCTGTGATTTTTAGTTTTGCGCGGGCTGCCGGACAAACCGGCCTCGACCGGTCACGGTTTGCCCGGAGCGACCGCCGAAATTATGACAAAAGCCTGCGCCAGCGGCCAGTCGTCGGTGATCGACAGATCGATCCGCGCTTCAAAACCCGGTGGCGTCAGTTTTTCAAGCCGCGCCAGCGCCCCGCCGGTCAGTTTCATGGTCGGACGGCCCCCCGGCAGGTTGACCACGCCCATGTCCCGCCACCAGACGCCCTGCCGGATGCCGGTGCCCAACGCCTTGGAACAGGCTTCCTTGGCGGCAAACCGCTTGGCATAGGTCGCCACCACCATCCGCTCGTTCTTGGCGCGGCGGCCGGCTTTGGCGCGCTCGGTTTCGGTAAAAATACGCTCGAGAAAGCGCTCGCCGTGACGCTCGATCACCTTGGCGACGCGGCGGATATCGATCAGGTCGGACCCGATGCCGATGATCATGCCCGGCCCGCCGATTTCTCAAGGTTTTTGCGGCCGCGATCCATCGCGGCCCGCATCGCCCGCACCGTCTCGGCAATACCGACGAACAACGCCTCCCCCATCATGTAGTAGCCGATATTCAGTTCGACGATTTCGGGCAAGGCGGCGATGGTCTCGGCGGTGACATAATCGAGGCCATGGCCGGCATGGACTTCGAGGCCGGCCGAACGCGCTACCTGCGCCCCGGCGACGATCCGTTGCCATTCCGCTTCCGCCTTCGCGGTGTGGCCGTCGACCACGGCATCGCACCAGGCGCCGGTGTGAATTTCAATCACCGGCGCGCGCAGCTTCGCCGCCATTTCGATCTGGCGCGGATCGGCGGCGATGAACAGCGACACCCGCACACCGGCATCGTTCAACCGCGAGATGAACGGCTGCAGCGCATTGTGCTGTCCGGCGACGTCGAGACCGCCCTCGGTGGTGAGCTCTTCGCGGCGTTCCGGCACAAGGCACACCGCATGAGGCTTGGTCGCCAGCGCGATCTTGAGCATGTCCCCGGTCGCAGCCATCTCGAAATTCAGCGGTTTGGAGATTTCGGCCTTCAGGCGCGCCATGTCGTCGTCACGGATGTGACGGCGATCCTCGCGCAGATGCGCGGTGATGCCGTCGGCCCCGGCCGCGATCGCAACCAACGCAGCGCGCACCGGATCGGGGTTGCGGCCCGCCCTCGCATTGCGAAGCGTGGCGACGTGATCGACGTTTACTCCCAGGCGCAGCGGCGGATTGGACATTCGGAAAAAGCACCCTCGTTACCGTGCCCGGACCTGATCCGGGCCTCCGTCTTCTCGAATGGATGGATTGCCGGGTCAAGCCCGGCAATGACGCGCATCATCCATTGACGCGTTCGACCCGTGCGACGACGGCCTTGGCGCGCAACTGGGCGATAATAGCGCTGAGATGCTTCAGGTCATAGACCTCAAGATCGATGGTGAGCTCGGTGAAGTCCTGCGAGCGCCGGGACATGCTGATGTTGTCGATATTGCCGTCGTGCTCGGCGATCACGGTGGCGACCTGGGCGAGGCTGCCGGGCTCGTTGACGTTGTCGACCAGGATCCGCGCCGGAAAACGCTGCGGGACGGTTTCGTCGACATCCCAGCGGACGTCGAGCCAGCGCTCCGGTTCTTCCTCGAAATCCTTCAGCGCCGGCGACTGGATCGGATAGATGGTAATGCCCTCGCCCGGAGAAACGATGCCGACGATGCGGTCGCCCGGCACCGCACCGCCGTTCGGCGCGAACTTGACCGGCAAATCGGAATTGATGCCGCGCACCGGTATCGCGGAAGGACTGCGGGCTGCGTCCGGCGGCGATTTCAGCTTCAGTTTGACCGCAAGACTCTTCTTGGCGCCATAGCGCGCGACCCGCTCTTCCTTGTAGTCGGGATACATCGCCCGCGCGACGTTGGACGCCTTCATCTCGCCGCGTCCGACCGCCGCCATCACGTCGTCGATCGAGGCGCGCGCCAGCCGCGGCAGCGCGCCCTTGAGCTTGTCGTCGGCGTATTCGATCTTGGCCCGCGTGAACAGCCGTTCCACGATGCGGCGGCCGAGGCCGGCGTATTGATCGCGCACCGCCGTTCGCGTCGCGCGCCGGATCGCCGCCCGCGCCTTGCCGGTGACTGCAAGCGATTCCCACGCCGATGGCGGCGCCGACTGAGCCTTCGAGGTCAGAACCTCGACCTCGTCGCCATTCTGCAATTCGGACGACAAAGGCGCGAACTTGCCGTTGATCTTGCAGCCCACGGCGCTGTTGCCGACATCGGTATGCACGGCATAGGCAAAGTCGATCACATTGGCCTGGCGCGGCAGCGCGATCAGCTTTCCCTTCGGGGTAAAGCAGAACACCTGGTCGTGAAACAATTCGAGCTTGGTATGCTCGAGGAATTCTTCCGGGTTGGCACTGTCCGACAAGATCCCGATGGTACGGCGCAGCCAGGCAAAGGCGTTGGATTCGCGCTTCAGGAGTTCGGTCGGCGAGCCGATGCCATCCTTGTAAAAGGCGTGCGCGGCGATGCCGAACTCGGCGATCTGGTCCATCTCCCTGGTGCGGATCTGCAATTCGACGCGCTGGTTGCCGGGACCGATCACGGTGGTGTGAATCGAGCGATAGTCGTTCTGTTTCGGGGTCGAGATGTAATCCTTGAACCGGCCCGGCACCACCGGCCAGGTGGTGTGCACGACGCCGAGCGCGCGATAGCACGCTTCGACGTCGTCGAGCACGACGCGGAATCCGAAGATATCGGACAATTGCTCGAAGCCGACCGACTTGCGCTCCATTTTGGTCCAGATCGAAAACGGCTGCTTGCGCCGGCCGTAGACGTGCGCGGTCATGCCGTTGTCTTCGAGATTCTTGGAGAGCTGGCTTTCGATCTCGCTGATCAGGTTGCGGTTGCGCTCGGCCAGCGAATCCAGCCGCTGCATCACCACCGCGTGGGCTTCCGGATCGAGCATGCGGAACGACAGGTCTTCGAGTTCTTCCCGCATCTCCTGCATGCCCATGCGCCCGGCAAGCGGGGCATAGATATCGAGCGTCTCTTCGGCTATGCGGCGGCGGGCCGTCGGGGCTACGAACTCCAGCGTGCGCATATTGTGCAGGCGGTCGGCGAGCTTGATCAGGAGAACGCGGACGTCGTCGGCGATCGCCAAGAGCAGCTTGCGCAGGTTTTCGGCCTGCTTGGCCTCGCGCGACACCAGTTCGAGCCGCTTCAGCTTGGTGAGGCCTTCCACCAGCGCGCCGATCTCGTGGCCGAAGACCTGGTCGATTTCGGCGCGGGTGGCCTCGGTATCCTCGATGGTATCGTGCAGCAGCGCCGCGACGATGGTGGCGTCGTCGAGCTTGAGATCGGTGAGGATCGCCGCGACCTCGAGCGGATGCGAAAAATACGGATCGCCGGAGGCGCGGGTTTGCGCGCCATGCGCCTTCATGGCGTAGACATAGGCGCGATTCAGCAGGTCTTCGTTGGTATCGGGATTATACGAGCGGACGCGTTCGACGAGATCGTATTGCCGCATCATGCGCGGGCGCGGCGGCTTGATCGGCGTGGCCGGTTTGACCGCCGGCACAGCCGACGATGGCGCCACCGCGACCGAATCGGTCGCGGCCTGCATCTGCCGTGGGCTGCGGCGCCAGTACGCCATAATCACTGCCTTAATTCACCGGGAGCCGGTTTCGACTATAGGATAATATCTAGATCTTGCAGGCGCGAAACGGCACTCCCGTTCGACGCAGACGTGATCATCCTATATCGGGCGCGTATCGTAACCCTGAAAATGGCAATAAAAGCAAAGGCCCGGACAAATGTCCGGGCCTTTGGTAAATCAAGCCGATTCCGGAATGTCCCCGGACCGCGAGTTGGACGGGTTACTCGTCCTCTTCGGGCTGTTCTTCCGGAGGTGCCAGGCCCTCGAGGCCCTTCAGAAGCTCTTCCTCGGTCATGCGTTCGACCGCGACCTCGGTGTCGTCGGCGTCGACGCTGGCGCCCGCCGAGCCGATCAAAGGCACCGTATCGGGCTCCGGTTCGTCGACTTCGACGAATTTCTGCAGCGAATGGACCAGTTCTTCCCGCAAATCTTCGGGAGAAATCGTCGAGTCGGCGATTTCACGCAGCGATACGACTGGATTCTTGTCGTTGTCCCGATCAATCGTGAGTTGTGAACCGGACGAAATCATACGGGCGCGATGTGCCGCCAGCAGGACCAGATCGAACCGGTTGTCGACCTTATCAATGCAATCTTCTACGGTGACGCGCGCCATCGACTGTCGCTCCGTTAAATGGGACCTAAACTGTTGATTATGCGGCCGTAGGTATAGCCCCCCGGGGCTTTTCGCAAGCCCAAAATTGTGATTTGGCCTCCGCAATCGCCTCTGCTAACCCCGTTGCCGGGGCCAATTGGCCGGAGCGTCCAGACATCTTCAGACATATCCTGAGAGCTGTCCGGGACAAGAAATCGATACATCGAGCGGTCTAAAGGTTTAGGCTTATTGCCCTTGCCTCCACCACATTGCAGTGGTGTCTGTCCAAGCGGATACGCCAGCGCCCGACAACACGAACTTTGAAATGCGCGGCCCGTTGCCGCTGCGCCAAAAACGTTATAACAACAACCACGCGAGAAACTTAATGTCCCCCGCTTCCAATAAAATCGCACTTTTTATCGATGGCGCCAATCTTTACGCAACCGCCAAGACGCTCGGCTTCGACATCGACTACAAGCGCCTGCTCAAGGAATTCCAGAGCCGCGGCACGCTGGTGCGTGCGTTCTATTACACCGCGATCATCGAGGATCAGGAATATTCGTCGATCCGCCCCCTGATCGACTGGCTCGATTACAACGGTTACACCGTCGTGACCAAGGCGACCAAGGAATTCATCGACGCCAGCGGCCGCCGCAAGGTCAAAGGCAACATGGATATCGAGCTTGCGGTCGATGCGATGGAGCTCGCCGAGCACGTCGATCAGATCGTGCTGTTTTCCGGCGATGGCGATTTTCGCTCGCTGGTCGAAGCGGTGCAGCGCCGCGGCGTCCGCGTCACCGTCATCTCGACGATTTCAAGCCAGCCGCCGATGATTGCCGACGAGTTGCGCCGCCAGGCCGATGTCTTCACCGACCTGGTGGAGCTGCAATCCAAGCTCGGCCGCGATCCATCCGAGCGGCCGGCCCCGCGCGAACCGCGTCATCACGCGCCGCAATTCCTGCAGCGCGCCAGCACCATGGCGCCGAGAGGCGATGACGACGATTTCGAGGATTGAGGATAATCCGGCGCGCGGCCTGCCGGTGCTTGCCGCCGCTACCAGCCTTTCCGCCGAACCCGACCGCAATTGCCCGCTCTGTCCGCGGCTCGTCGATTTCCGCGAGGCGACGCGCGTGCGCGAACCGCAATGGTTCAATGCGCCGGTGCCGTCGTTCGGCGATCCCGAGGCGCGGCTGCTGATCGTCGGCCTTGCGCCGGGCATGCAAGGCGCCAATCGCACCGGGCGTCCCTTCACCGGCGACTATGCCGGCGACCTCCTGTACGCGACACTGCTCGAATATGGTTTTGCCAAAGGCGTCTATCAGGCCCGGCCCGACGACGGCCTGACGCTGGTCGATTGCAGGATCGGCAATGCGGTGCATTGCGTGCCGCCGCAAAACAAGCCGCTGCCGGCCGAGATCAATACCTGCCGGCAATTTCTCATCGCCACGATCCAGACCATGCCAAGGCTGCGCGCGATCGTCCCGCTCGGCCGGATCGCGCATGACTCGACGCTGAAAGCACTGGGCTTGCGCGCAACCGCAGCCCCGTTCGCGCATGGCGCGATACATGCGGCGGGAGCCTTGAAGATATACGACAGCTATCACTGCTCGCGTTACAACACCAACACAAGGGTGCTGACGCCGGAGATGTTCCGAAGCGTGTTTGCGCAGGTCAGAGCCGATTTGATGTAGTGTGCAGCACCTCTCCCGTCGGGAGAGGTCGACTAGACCGGAGTCCTTGATCCTCACGCTCGCAAGATGCTCGCGACTCTCCCGATGGGAGAGGTCACGAGTCAGCCGACGCCAGCACGTCGCCGGCATTTCGATCCGGCGGAAACACCGGATAGAACACGTGGGTGATGCGCGCGTCATCGACGATCAGCGCCAGCCGCTTGATCATGGTCAAGCCAGCCACCTGCATGGTCGGCAGATTCAGCGCACGGCTCAG
Organism: uncultured Alphaproteobacteria bacterium; assembly: GCA_963774685.1. Lineage (GTDB taxonomy): Bacteria > Pseudomonadota > Alphaproteobacteria > Rhizobiales > Xanthobacteraceae > Bradyrhizobium. The sequence goes on from CAVZFU010000002.1 coordinate 1,716,929, forward strand.
CGCCAGTTTCTCATCGGACAGAACAGGAAACGGCAAGTGCAGCCGCGCGGCCATTTCGGCCTGGTAGTCGTTGCTCTGGGTCGACAGGCCGAACACATGCTTGGCGCCGGCGGCCTTCAACTCCGCGAACAGGTCGCGGAACGAGCAGGTTTGCGGCGTGCAGCCCCGCGCGCCCGGAATCATGTCCCAGTCGTCGACCAGCGAGATCTTGCCCGGTTCGCCGGTTCTGGGATAGGCGAACACGACGGTGCGCCCCGAAAGTGCTGCGAGCGTCACCGAGGTGTCGTCGGTGGCAACCAGGCCGACCGGCGGGATCGTCATGCCCACAAGATGCGCCGCCGCGCCATCGTCGGCCGGCGCCGGAATCTTGCTCCAGTCGACTTCCATCAGGTTCTTCTGATTCATTGCTTCATTCTCCATCGGCCGTCATTGCGAGGAGCGAAGCGACGAAGCAATCCAGCTGTTGCGATCCCAAAATCTGGATTGCTTCGCTTCGCTCGCAATGACGGAACCTCATGATCACCCTCGCGCGCGCAACAGGCGGCCCTTCTCCCTGCCCCAGTCGCGCTTTTTCTCGCTCTCGCGCTTGTCGTGCAGTTTCTTGCCTTTCGCCACCGCCAGCAAGAGCTTGGCGCGGCCGCGCTCGTTGAAATAAAGTTTAAGCGGAATCAGCGTCATGCCGTCGCGCTCGACCGCACCCATCAGTTTGTTGATCTGCTTTTTGTGCAGCAGCAGTTTGCGCGGCCGCTTCGGCTCATGGTTGAAGCGGTTGGCCTGCAAATATTCCGGGATGTTGGCGTTGATCAGCCAGATTTCGCCGCCCTTGGAATCCGCATAGGATTCCGCGATGGTGGTCTTGCCGTTGCGGATCGACTTGACCTCGGTGCCGGTCAGCGCAATTCCCGCTTCCACCGTATCCTCGATCGCATAGTTGAACCGGGCCTTGCGGTTTTCAGCGACGACCTTGATTGCGCGCTCGTTCTTCTCGGCCACGTCAAGCCTTCTTCAGGAGATCGCGTATCTCGGTGAGCAGCTCTTCCTCCCGGGTCGGTTTCGGCGGAGCCGCTGGAGCAGCCTCATCCTTTCGCTTCAGCTTGTTCATCGCCCTGATAACCATGAACAGCACGAAGGCAATGATGATGAAATTCAGCGTCAGCGTCAGGAAATTGCCCCAGGCCAGCACGGCGCCCTGCTTTTTGGCATCGGCCAGATTGCTGGCGGTGACCTTGTCCGACAGGCTGGTGAAATAGTTGGAGAAATCGAGACCGCCGCCATGTGTAAGCATCGATCGCACCGACGATCGGCATGATGATATCGGCGACCATCGAGGTCACGATGGCCCCGAAGGCCGCGCCGATGATGACGCCGACCGCGAGGTCGACCACGTTGCCCTTCATCGCGAAATCGCGAAATTCCTTGAGCATCTCCAGGCCCTCCTGTTCAATTTTCGCGCGTTGGATTGTTCGTCACCGCAGCGCCGAACGCCTAGTTGATCAGGCCCGCATGCACCATGGCGCTGCGTACCGCCACGCGGGTGGGTTCGGATACCGGAACCATCGGCAACCGCAGCTTCTCATCCATCTTGCCGAGCAGCGACAGCGCGTATTTGACCGGGGCCGGGTTCGAACTCGATGAACAGATTGGTATGCAGCGGCATCAGCTTGTCGTGGACCTTCAGCGCGGTGGCGACATCGCCCTTTTGCCAGGCCAGGTGAAATTCGGAACACAGCCGGGGTGCGACGTTGGAGGTCACGGAAATGCAGCCATGACCGCCATGCGCCATGTAGCCGAGCACGGTGGCGTCCTCGCCCGACAACTGGTTGAAATCCTCGCCCATCGCCGCCCGCTGCTGCGAAACGCGCACCATGCTCGCGGTCGCATCCTTGACGCCGGCGATGTTCTTCAGTTCGAACAGCCGCTTCATGGTGTCCACGCTCATGTCGATCACCGAACGCGGCGGAATGTTGTAGATCATGATCGGAATTCCGATCGCATCGTTGATCGCCTTGAAGTGCTGATACATGCCTTCCTGGGTCGGCTTGTTGTAGTAGGGCGTCACCACCAGCACCGCATCGGCACCGGCCTTCTCGGCATGCTGCGCCAGCTCGACGGCCTCCTTGGTCGAATTGGAACCGGCGCCGGCGATCACGGGAACGCGGCCCTTGGCCTCATCGATGCACCATTCCACGACACGCTTGTGTTCGTCGTGGCTCACGGTCGGGCTTTCGCCGGTGGTGCCGACCGGCACCAGGCCATGGGTACCCTCGGCGATTTGCCAGCTCACCAGCCCACGAAAGGCCGCTTCATCGAGCGAGCCGTTTTTGAATGGCGTGACCAAAGCGGTGAATGAACCCCGGAAATTCGTCTTGGCTGCCATGGGCTTTCCTCCGAACGCACGCCGCTTGCCCATTAACCGGGCGATAAGAACCAATTCATATCGGGTCTGCCGGTCCGGCGAAAGGCCCGCGCTGGCTTGGCCCCAGCCGCGATTTTGCCGCGGTAGGGGTGCAGACATCGGCCGCAGCAGCCGTATTTGGTATTTTGTCCGCATATTCAATCAAATAGACCTGAGGTCTCGACGATTGAATGATTCGCCGCGAAGGAACGCCGTGATCCGATCCGCCTGTGCAGCCGCATTGCGATCCATATTGCGATCCTCGGCTTTGGCGACAGGGCTGGCGCTCGCCTTGAGCCTGTCGGCAATGACGGCCGATGCCCGGGCCAAGCCAAAGGTGACGGCGGATGCCCGGGCCAAGCCAAAGGTCACCGCGGATGCCCGGGCCAAACCAAAGGTTCCGCTGCCAAAACCGCGGCCGATCGCCCGTAACGTCGTGCCGAAGACCTTGGCCAGGACGACGCCCGCTCCTGCGACGCCAGCAACCGCGCCCGCATCGCGTCAGCACGCGGTTTTGCCGCCTCAGCCACCTCGCAAACCGCCGGCGGCAGCCGTTGCACCGGCGGTGGCCGCGACATCGTCGACTCGCAGGCCGACGCCGACACGCTGGAAAACGTCATCGAACTGGTGCGCAAGCACAAACCAGCCGATGCGACCGAAGCCGAAGCGGCAATATCGGATCCGGTGGCGAAGAAACTCGCCGAATGGATCATCCTGCGCAGCGACGACAATGGCGCGACGGTGGAGCGCTATCGCGCGTTCCTGTCGGCCAATCCGAGCTGGCCTTCGCAGACGTTCCTGCGCCGGCGCGCCGAAGCCGCATTATGGGACGACCATCGCGACGACGCCACGGCATGGATTTTGTTCGAAAACGATTCACCTTTGTCGGCCAAGGGCAAGTTCGCACTGGCAAAAGCCATGATCGCGCGCGGCGACCGCGCCAATGCCGAGCGGCTGGTGCGCGACGCCTGGCGCAACGATTCGATGTCCGAGGATACCGAGAACGCCGCGCTCGACCTGTTCGGCGCGCTGCTGACGCCCGGAGATCAAAAGGCGCGAATGGATCTGCTGCTCTATGGCAGCGAGCACGAGGCCGCACTGCGCGCCGCCAAGCGGCTCGGCGGCGGCGAGGTTGCGCTGGCGAAGGCGCGCATCGCATCCTATCGCAAGGCTTCCAACGCGCGAGCGCTGCTGGAGGCGGTGCCACGCGACCTGCATGGCGACGCCGGTTACATCTTCAGCAAGATCCAGTTGCTCCGCCGCGAAGAGAAATTCGCCGAGGCCGCCCAACTGATGCTGAGCGCGCCGAGGGAGCCGGCCAGGCTTTACAATCTGGACGAATGGTGGATCGAGCGGCGGTTGCTGTCGCGCAAGATGCTCGATGTCGGCGAACGCCGCACCGCCTACCTGATTGCGCGCGACGCAGCCCTGCCCTCGCGCGACATCTACAAGACCGAGCAGGAATTCACCGCGGGCTGGATTGCGCTGCGCTTTCTGACCGACCCGGCGACGGCTGCGCAACATTTTTCGCGGATCGGCGTCGGCAGCGTCAATCCGACCACGCTGGCACGGGCCGGCTATTGGCAGGGCCGTGCGGCGGAAGCGGCCGGCCGTTCCCAGGAGGCCCGCGCCGCCTACACCGCGGCTGCGGAGCAATCGACCAGTTATTACGGCCAGCTCGCGCGCGCGAAGCTGGGACTGCCGCAGATCGAGTTGAACGGCGTTCCCGCCGCTCGCGGCCGCGGAATCGAACGGCTGGAACTGGTCCGCGCGGTGCAACTGCTTTACGCACTGGACGAACGCGAAATCGCGATCCCGATTTTCGCCGACATGGGCGAGAACGGCGATCCCGACCTGCTGGTCGGCTTGAGCGAACTGGCCGGGCGCAACGGCGACGCACGCGCCATGCTGCTGGTGGGCAAGGCCGCGCTCAATCGCGGACTGCCGTTCGATTTCTACGCCTATCCCGTCAACGGCATCCCGCCGTTCAAGTCGATCGGTCCCGACGTCGAGCAGAGCGTCATCTTTGCCATTGCGCGGCAGGAGAGCGCCTTCAATCCGGCGGTGGTCTCGCCGGCGCAGGCCTATGGGCTGATGCAGGTGACGCCGGATGCGGGCCGTTATGTCTGCAAGAAATATGGCGCGAGCTTCGATCTCGGCCGCCTCAAGACCGATCCGGTCTACAACGCCGCACTTGGCGCCGCCGAACTCGGCGGCCTGATCGAGGATTACCGCGGCTCCTACATCATGACGTTCGCGGCCTATAATGCCGGCCGCGGCAGCGTCAAGAAATGGATCGAGCGTTACGGCGATCCGCGCGATCCCCAGGTCGACCCGGTCGACTGGGTCGAGCAGATCCCGTTCTCCGAGACCCGCAATTACGTCCAGCGGATCATGGAGAATTTGCAGGTCTATCGGGCGCGCTTCGGCGGCGGGACGCGGCTGCAGATCGAGGCCGACCTGCATCGCGGCGGCGCGGTCGAGTAGCCCGGCATATTGGCGCCGCCAATAGCCGGGGCATATTGGCGCTACTTTGGTGCCTGTGGTAATGGCTGCAACGGACATCTGGTTACGAGCCCTTGCCGAAAAATCCTTCTTTCCCGTCCTCGAGCCGCGGGCCCCACCCTGCCCGCTCCCCGTTGATCGAGCGCGCCGCCCGCGCGCTGGGGATGCGGCAGTTCGCGCAAGCCGAGCAACTGGCGGCTGAAGCCCTGAGAGCGAGCCGGACCGACCTTGCCGCCATCTCCATACTGGCGCGAGCCTTGCTCGCTCTCGACCGCGGAGCGGAAGCGATCGCGCCCCTTGAAAAGGCGGCACGCCGCAGCAGCGATGCGGGTATCGAAACCCTGCTTGGGGCGGCACTGGGCGGCGCCGGACGCCGCACGGAAGCGATTGAACAATTGCGCCGGACCACGGCTCGGCGCCCGCCGTTTTTGCCGGCTTTCCAGGAACTCGCCGGCCAGCTGGCCAAGGCCGGACACATCGGCGAGGCTATCGCGGCGATCGAAAGCGGACTTGCGCTGGCGCCCGACGCCATTGATCTGCAGGTCGACCTCGCGCGCCTTCACCTCTCTCAAAACCAGCGCGGCAAGGCGCGCGCGATCCTCTTGAGGGCTCGCGAAGCCGCACCCGGCCGTCCCGAAATATTGACTGAACTTGCGCGCGTGCTGCTGCTGGACGGCGAATATGCCTCCGCCGCCGACGCCTACCGGCATGCGCTGGCGCATCGTCCCGACGATGCCCTGACGCGCGCGGATCTCGCCGCCTGCCTTTTGGAAATGGGCGAGCGCGAGGCCGGCGAGGCCAACCTTCGTTCGGCGCTGCGCAGTGGGCCCGGGCTGCTTGGCCGGGCTACCCACGCGCTGGCGGCTTCATCGCACGGCCGCTTCTTCTTCCGCCCGAGCGCGGTTGCGAAATTCCTGCAGGACGACGCGGTCTGAGCCAAGCCAGAGCGTGATGATTTTGGATTGAATCGGTCTGGCCCTGAGTTCACCTCTCTCCAGCGGGGAGAGGTGAGATTTCCGCTGCGGCGCAGCTCGTCTAACCTTCTCTCATCACGCTCTAGGCCCGGAATTTCCGACGGTATAGTCCCGGCTCGCGACCGATCGCCTTGGTCAGTTCGTGGACCCGTTGGCTCTCCTCCGCCGTGAACGGCGCGGTCTGGGCGACCCAGTTTTCCCGCTTTACCGGCAGGCACTGCGCGATCGGCGTGCCCATTGGCAGCACACCGCTGAAATTCATGTCGTGCCAGTGCGCCGGGAAATGAATCCAGCTGTCGCGATAACGGTCGCAATCGACCATGCCGCTCAACGTGGTGAACGGCAGATCGAAGCGGTTGAGCGGATGCGTGAACAGCAGCGAATAGCCCTCCGGCGCTTCGATGCTCCAGAGATTGTGAAACTTGATCAGGAATCGGTCGGGCTCGAACAGCGGCGTGTCGACGACCTGGTTCATGTCATGGAATCCGATCGGCGAGCGCGGGAATTCGATCGCGCCGCCGGGCGGGATATCATTGTCCCAGGTGATCGCACCGTTCTCGATCCTGAGATCGCAGATCAGCGGAATCAGGAATCCGCTGGTCATGGCATCGACGAACGGGGGACAGCGCTTGATCGTGTCCTCGTCGCGCATATTGACGGCGTTAAACGCCTGCGTCGGCATCGCCTTGAGCCAGCCGGGAAGGCCCAGTGTCGCCGGCACCGGCGGCGGCAGCTTTCCATCCAGTTCAGCCGGGCAGCGAAACCTGAGCGTCATCGGTTCATTGTTATTGGGCACCGTTATTGCTCTTGGTTGTGGGGCACCGTTATTGGTCCTGGTGAACTCGCGTTTCCGGAGCCTTTGCGTCTGAACCTGGCGAGGGCCGCCGCGAAAGCGGCGGCCTTCGCGGAGCGATGTGCCTGGGCCTCCACGCGCTAGTATTGCCTGCGCCGTCCCATCGGGGAAGCGGTCGGTTGTTTGTTGGCGTAGAACGGATTGACGTCGCAATAGTCAAACCGGCCGGAGGCAGTCGCCTGGCATTGCTGATAGGTGTCGAAACTGCAGTCCCCGACAGAGCTCCCGTAGTCGGCGCCCTTGATGCAGTAGGGGTAATCCCGGGCCTGCGCGGCCGATGGAGCCAAGACAGCGAATGAAGCCACCGCGCCAATGCATGAGGCCGCCAGCAAGAATTTATGCATCGCCGTATCCTTTGCCGTCCGCATGGTCGAGATTGCCGGCCGCAGCCTGAACTCCGCTGCCCCACAGTTGTTGCGAAAGTACCATACCAACCGACCCCTTCGGCGATATCACGGCAATTTGTCGCGAGGGATCTCAGCGCCGATTCCGGCAACGGCGTTGGGAGGGGATGAGGCTTCCGCTGCGGCCGTCATCACGCCACTTCGATCTCTGCGCAGGCGGCGTCATCTTCAGGCCGGACTGTCGTCCATCGGTCGATTCTCGTGACCGGCAAAACAAAACCCCCGGCGGTTTCCCGCCGGGGGTCTTGGAGGTATTTATCAGACGAACTGGCTTTACCAGTTGCGCTGTGCGCGGAGCAGAAGGAGCGCGTTGTTCTGGTCCTTCAGCTCGTAGAAAGCGGCCGGCTTGCCAGAGGCGGAGCTGCCCGGATAGGCGACGAAACCGGTCATCTTTTGATCGAGATGGCTGAAGGTCACATCCGCCGAGAAGGTCAGGTTCTTGACCGGGGTCCAGCGGGTGATGATACCAGCCTGCGCGATGTTGTAGTCCGGGTTGCAGCTCGAGATACTGCCGAGGAAACTAAGCGAGGCAACGAACCCGGCGCAGTAGATACCGGCAGCTCCACCGGCGGGACCGAGCGACGCGTTACCACCGAAGTGGACCGAAGCGTAGGCACCGTACACGCTGGTGCTCCAGTACGGATCCCAGTTGTGGTTGAACGCACCGCGGCCACCCCAAGTCGTGGATCAGATGCTGCGAACCACCGTCGAGGAGACTGAACACGCTGTCGGGGGCAACCCCGAAGCCGATGCTGCCGTGGGTCCCGGGGACGCCCGAGCTGCCAAACATCGTGGCCGCGCCATACTGAGACGCCAGATCCTGGATATTATACCGGGTGGCACCGTTGGTGTAGACGCCCTGGACGTTGATCGTGTCGCCAGCGCCGGTCGGGATGTTCTTGATCTGCAACGCCAACTGGCCAGCAAAGCCCCACTTGTCCTTGGGACCGCCAATGAATTCGTTGGCCGGAATACCAGCGGGGTTCGTGGTGGCGTTGTTGTTGAAGTAGGCAGTATGGTTGTCATGCGCTGCCACCGACGCCTGCAACAGGCCCCAGGCCTGATCGACCTTCAGCGTAGCGACGACATCGGGATACTGCGTCCCGCCGTAGTCACTGGCGCCAGTGCCGCCGAAGAAGCCGGCACCGGACGAGGCGGACGGGCTGAAGTTGAGGACGCCAGCCTGATAGTAGGCTGTCGGATCCTGCGCTCCGATCGTGGCCGACACGCCGCCGCCGAAGTCGGCGGTGTAGGTGAACTGGTTGACGCCGGTAACCGTGCCGCCGCCGCCGACGAGACCGTCGAAGTTGTTGCCGGGATAAGCGGTCCAGGGTGCGCTGAACTGCGAGATGGCTTTACCCATCGTGAAGCCAGCGAACTGGATGAACGCGTAGTAGACGCCGACCGTACCGTAGGCAACCGTGCCGCCGTTGGCGTTGTTCGGCGCGGAACCGGGGGCAACAGCTCGTGCCGCCACCGATGGGCGAGTAAACTGTGCCCAAGCCAGTGGTGCCGTTGCCGGCGAAGTTGTCGTCGGTCCAGGTGAAGGTCAGATCGGCGAAGGTGCGAACCACGCCGTATTCGGTCGCGGTGCGCGTGTCGATGCTGAGATCTTCACGGGAGCGCCAGGTGTAGGCGTTCGTGAAACGATTTTTCGCGCTGCCCGGGAGTGCTACGTTGCCGGTATCGTCCGAGTTGGTGTTGGCCAACACGTCGACGCGCAGATAGCCACCCAGCTTGATGCAGGTGTCGGTGCCAGGAATATAGTAGAAACCGGCGCCATACAGGGAGCAGATCCTCACGTACTCGACCGCTTTGGCCTTGACGGGAAGATCAGCTGCCTGCGCCCCACTCATGGCGACGAGACCCGCCGCTGAGCCGAGGATTAGGCTCTTAACCATCTTCATGTTAACCTCCAAGTTGCTCTGTTGGGAAGGTTCCGGATCCGCTGGGTGAATCACCCAAGGTTGGTTCCCTTAATCCCCTGAAACCCGCTTAGTCGCTTCGCGCCTTCGGACACTCCCGCTTCAACGCGAGGGACTTAAGCGAACCACCTAACGGGACGACCTCGGGATGCCCCCCTCCGTCGCAACATCACAATTACTGAACACTTCTGCACACGCAACAAAGGAACCGCTTGGAACGGTAGGGGACAAACCGTTTTTGGAAGGGTGTTGCACAAATAACACGCAACCGTGATTGAGCTTTCATCACAAGCCTTTGTTTTCCCATACTGTTCTCGATTTGCCCGGTTTTGCTATGTCGATCGTTGGTAAGCGCCGGATCGACCCTACTTCCCCTCCCCGCGCCCTCGATTCACGCCGAATCCGGTGGCCGAAATGATGATTCGACCTCGAAACGATTCACGAAAAGAGCTGTCATGCCGGCGACGATACCGCTGTCGCCGCACAGGTTCGCTTGCAGAGAGCGCGTAGAAATCGACGGCTTGAAATATCAAAGAAACCCTTATTTATTGGGCTCAAAATACCTTTCAGCAGTGCGCGGGATCGGCCGAACTGAACATCGCGCACCGACTGAATCGAATCCGGTCGAGCAATGTTTTCGAAAATCGCGTGACATCGTCGTCGGTGGATCCGCAATCAGGCGGCGCTGCGGAGTCCTGGCAGCATTTTGCGACACACATATAACGAGTCACCGGCTCCGACGTCCGCACGCTTTGACTTCGCGGATTGGTTTTAACAGCCCCGGCTCGAAGCCTGGAGTCGTCGGAGGGCCGGGAATTCGGCGGTGCCGAATCTGCCGCTTGCGGCTCGCCCTTGCGTCGGGCATATCGGCCTTACCGGAGACGTGGCCGAGTGGCTGAAGGCGGCGGTTTGCTAAACCGTTATAGGGTTGTAAAGCCCTATCGAGGGTTCGAATCCCTCCGTCTCCGCCATCCTTCGTTGCGCCTCGGCATGGCGAAAGTTTCTCCTGAAATCTCCGCCGCCGGACAAAACAAAACCGGCGCAACTCCACCCGGGGGATTGCGCCGGCTGAATGGTCGCTGCCGATCTCAGTAAACGAGGCCGGTGCCGGGCGGCTTTTCCAGCGCTTCGGCCAGTGAGCGATATTCCTCGCTGTTGGTGCCGGCCAGGGCTGCGATCCGGCTCAGGTGATATTGCGCCTGATCGCGGTTGCCCTGTTCGAGCTGCCACAGCCCGTAATATTGCCAGGTCTTGACATGATCGGGATCGATCTTCAGCGCACGCTCGTACCAGATCTTGCGAAACCTTGTAGTCGCCGAGCTTGCGATAGGAATAGCCGATCAGGTTGGCGACCGCGGCGTTATCGTCGCGGCCGAGCGCTTTCAGCTGGGCGATGGCGGCGGTGTAATCGTTGCGGTCATAGATTGTCGCGTAGGCCGTGCGATAACCGTTGGCGAAGGCGGTGTCCTCTGTGCCGGGACGAATTTCACTGGTCTTCTTTTTCTTGGCCTTGGGAGCGGATTTGCTGTCCGTCGCCGGCGGTGACGAAGACGAAGCCGGTGGATCGCCTGCGGCCGCGCTGGTCCGAACCGATATCGGGGCCGCGAGTATCGCCGCCGAGAACATTGCTAGCGTCAACAGTTTGACCGAAAATCCGACCATGCATCTCTCCTGCTTCCAATGGGCGCTTGCACCAGGCCCGCTGACCTTTGAACCCCGGTTTGCCCAAAACATTCCGGGCGGCTGCCTATTCCGGAACGTAAATATGGTCGGGCAGAAGGCCATTTTGATGGCGGCGATGCATCGCGACGTAGGCGCTTTCGATATGCCTGGTGTATAACCCCGTATCGAACAAAGGCTTGGTCGCACGATTCTGCGCAAGCCTGGCTTTAATCGCAGCCAAAGCGTCTGGCCGGGTTGCGAATTCAATCGCCAGGTTTTCGAACTGCTCCGGCGTCCGGGCGATCAGCTCCGGCAAATCGACCGCGGTCAGCAGACCGGCGGCGACCCTGCCGGCAAAAGTCTCGCCGATTTGCGTCAGCACCGGCAGGCCGGCCCACAGCGCATCGCTCGCCGTGGCATGGGCATTGTACGGCAACGTATCCAGGAACAGGTCCGCCAGACGATGCCGCGCCAGGTGATCCGCCGAAGACGGGACGCGGCCGGCGAACACCAGCCGATCGGGATCGACGCCTGCGGCAGTTGCCTCCCTGCGCAAATTGTTTGCGGCCGTCACATTGGTTTCGGACAGCCACAAGACGCTGCCTTGCACCGCCTTCAAAAGCTTCATCCGCTGGCGAAACGGCGCCGGATTGAGCTTGTAGACATTGTTGAAGCAGCAGAACACGAAGCCGTTCGCAGGCAAGCCAAATTCAGCGCGTTCGAACGATCGATCCGAGACCGGCCGGCTTGCGCTGTCATGCGGCATGTAGCTGTGGGGAAGATAAGCGATCTTCTCCATGTAACTTGCCCGATGCGCCTGCGGGACGAGGATCGGATCGGCAACCAGGTAATCAATGTATTCGGCCCCCATCGTTCCGGGATAACCGAGATAACTCACCTGAACGGGTGCGGGACGGTGCGCGAATATTTCCGGGCGGGCACCCCACGTAAAGCCGCCCAGATCGATCAAGATATCGATCCCCTGCCCCCTTATCAGGCTGACGATGTCGTCGGTATCACGTGCCTCGGCATCGACGAAGGTGTCGAACGTATTCTCCAGCCGCCGCCGGATGTCCGAATGATCGTTCGGTCCGATCGATATTCCGAAAACCTCAAATTGCGATCTGTCGTGAGATTCGAAAATGCCGGCCACCAGACTGGCAACGGGATGCTGACGAAAGTCGGCCGAGACGTAACCGAGACGAATTTTTCCCGATTTGTCGGGCTCGCCGCGCCAAGCCGGCTGGCCGTCCCGGGGCGGATATCGTTTTTGAATCCATGATCGCGCGCAATTGAACTGATCTTCAACGGACGAACCAATCTTCAGGAATGCAAATGGCTCGGTGTTGGCCTTGCCGTCGCGCACGGATTGGACAAGGTGATCGCATTCAGCTTCGAATTTGGTCCAATCGCAGAGATTCAATTTGCATTCGATGCGCTCGCCTTCGAGACCGACCAGATCGGGCTCGAGCGACAGTGCCCGGTCATAGGCCGCAAGCGCGTCCTCGTATCGCTTGAGAGTGACCAGGACATGACCCCGGCCTAACCATGCATTGGCCAGATCGGCTCTGATCGACACGGCCTTGTCATAGGCCACAAGGGCGTCGGCGTAGCGCTTGAGGGCGACGAAGACATGGCCGCGGCCGAGCCAGGCCTCGGCCAGGTCGGCCCTGATCGACAGCGCCCGGTCATAGGCCGCAAAGGCGTCGTCGTAGCGCTTCAGCGCACCGCAGACATTGCCGCGGCCGAGCCAGGCATCGGCCAGGGCAGGTTTGCGGGCCAGCGCCTTGTCGTATGCCGTAAGGGCGTCGTCAAAGCGCTTGAGTTCGTAGAGGAGATTGCCGCGAGCAACCGAAGCCTCAGCCAGATCAGGCTTGAGCACCAGCGCCATGTCATGGGCGGCAAAGGCTTCGTCATAACGCTTGAGGAAACCCAGCGACTTGCCCTTGTTGTAAAAGGCGCTTGAAAAATTCGGCGCCAACGAAATTGCCTGGTCGAAATCGCCTATCGCGTTTTCGAATTGCCCAAGATCGTTAAGAACCGCGCCCCGCTCATTCCATGCTTCAGGAGCTTTTGCGTTGAGCCGGATGGCGTTGTTGAACTGCTCCAGCGCCTGTTGAAACTTACCCAGCTGTTTCGATATCAAGCCATAATTGTAATAGGAGACATGCGAACTTTGATTAAGTCTGATCGCTTTCGAAATAAGCGGTTCCGCCTCGGCATGGCGGTCCATGCTCACGAGAACCACGGTCAGAAGATTTAGCACCGCAACATTATCGGGCACCCGCTTCAAAAGCTTTTTGAAGAGTCGCTCTGCGTCGACGGGCCTCCCGCTATTCATCGCCGTGACGGCGTCCTGGAATGTCTTTTCCACCGTACTCATATGAAAACTGACCTGACGGGTATTTTTAGACGGGCGGGATGAAGACACTACTGAATCGCGGAACTTCATTCCAGATGCGGCGTTTTCCGACAAAACGCCCGGTCGCTCGGTTTCAGTCCGACGTCGCGTCCCTGAGCTTGTTTTGCGGGCCTGCAAACGGAACCAGCAACAGTCCGAGCAGCGCCACGCCGGCAAGCAGCGCCCAGGCTTCATTGGTGCTGAGCGCGAATGCCGCCTTCTCGACCATCGGACGAAGGTAGGCTTCGACCGTGGCGTCCGACACGCCGGCAGGCCGGTGGGTAAACAGGTCAAGATCAAGCCCGATCGCCCGTGCCGCCGTGATATCGCCGGCGATCAGACGGTCGCGAAGCGCATCGGCATGTCCCGCGGTGCGGCCGTACAGGATGGTATCGATCAGTGCGATGCCGATCGCTCCGCCGAGGTTCCGCATCAGGTTGAACAGGCCGCTTGCGTCCGGCACCTGCGGCGCGCTCAGCATCCCCAGCGCCAGACGGGTCGGAGGCAGCAGGCAAAACATGATCGCGACGCCACGCAGGACTTGCGGCCAGAACATCTCGTCGAAATCGGCGACACGGCTCTGAAATGCGCTGCAACCCAGTCCGAGCGCGAACAGGCCGAACCCGGCCGCCGACAACAATCGGGGATCCAGCCTGCTTTCCAGCGCGCCGGCGATCGGCGCGGCAGCCAGTTGCGAAGCGCCGGTGACGAGCATGATGGTGCCGATTTCGAATGCATTGTGATGGCGAACGAAGGCGAGGAAGACCGGCATCAGGTAGACCGAGCCGAACAATCCGACGCCAAGACAGAAGCTGAGCGCGCAACCGATCGAAAACGAACGCGCCTTCAACGTCGATAGCTCGACCACCGGATGCGCCGCCTTGAGCGTCCTGGCGACAAAGCCGGCAGCCGCGACAGCGCTCAGCACGAACAGGCCGCAGCATAACGGAGAAAACCAGCCATCATGCGGGGCTTGCTTGAGGCCGATTTCCAGGCTTGCCAATGCTACAGCCATCAGCGCCAGAGCGGGCCCGTCAAGCGTAACCAGGTCGCAAAAATGCGGCTTCTCGCGCGGCAGCAGGAAAGGCGTGGCGGCAGCGGCGACGACGCCGGGGGCGGCATTGATGAGAAACAGCCAATGCCAGGACCAGGTTTCGGTGATCCAGCCGCCCACCACCGGACCGACGGTAGGCGCAAGCACGGCGATGATGCCGGCCATCGTGGTTGCCACCGGCTGCAAGCGGACCGGAAACAACAGGAAGACCGCGGAAAAGACCGCGGGGATCAGCGTGCCTCCGGCAAAACCCTGAACCACACGGAAGCTGACAAGCGTCACAAGGCTGCCGCTGAACGCGCAGCCGACCGAGGCAAGCGTAAAGAGGCCGATTGCGATAACGAACAACCACCGCAGCGTCAGGACGCGCGTAAGCCATCCGGTCAGCGGAATGGCTATGATCTCGGCGATCAGATACGCCGTTTGAATCCAGCTCATCGCATCCGGCGATATCGCAAGCGCGTGCTGGATCGCCGGCAGCGACGTCGCGACCACCTGAATGTCGAGGATCGCCATGAACATGCCGAGGCACATCAGGGCGAAGCCGAACCACGTGGCGGCGCTGGTTCCCCTCGCCTCGGCGGCGCCTTCGCCCGCTGCGCGTTCCGCGCTCACGGCGTGCCGCGCACAATCGTTTCGCGGGACACAGCGAGGGCGCGGTTCTCGGCGCGGATGCGGACCACAAGGACCGCGGCGTTGAGGAGCGTAAAGACGGCAGCCAGCAGCGGAAGGTTCAGGACCAACGGAAGCACGGCGATCTCACCGGCAACCACGGCATAATTGGGATGCGACAGAAATCGATAGGGTCCTGCCGCTACCAGGGGGTGTCCTGGCAGAATAATGATCCGCGTCGTCCATCGCGGGCCGAGCGTGCGAACCACCCAGAAGCGCAAGCCCTGCAGCGCCAGATAGGCAGACAAGGCAACGACATTGACCGGTTGATTGCGCCCCCATAGCCACAGCGATATCAGCCAGGCCGCGTGCACCGCCACGATCAACAGGTAATGGCGTGGCGCCACCTCGACCGCGCCGCGCGCCAGCAGCCTGTTGGTGTTATAGCGCGAAACGACGAGTTCGCCGGCGCGCTGCAGCGTGACGACGCCGAGAATGAGCTCGGCCGGTGTCACGCGGCGTGCCTTAGCGTGACACAACTGGCGGTGAAACCTGGTCCGAGCGCCGTCAGCAGCGAGCGTGCCGGCAATCCCCTTGCGCGGGCCTGTTCGAGCACGAACAGCACGGTGGGCGCCGACATATTACCGTAGTCGGCAAGGACCTGCCGCTCGTCGGCGAGCGTCCCCTGATTGAGCGCGAACACTGTTTCCAGCGCGCTCACCACCCTGGCGCCGCCGGGATGGCAGATGAAGCGGTCAACTTCCGCCATCGAGAGCTGCATGCCCGCCAGGATCTTCGTCACCGCAGAGTTGAGGTGCGCGATAACGAAATTGGGGATGGTGCGGCGGAAGATGACGCCGAACCCTTCCGGGTCTACTTTCCATCCCATGATGCCGAGCGTATCCGGCCAAAGGTGTTCGCCACTACACTCGATCCGCGTCGCGCCGCCATCGCCCGCACGCAATACCATCGCCGCCGCCCCGTCGCCGAACAGGCTGATGGCAACGATATTGGCCTTGGTGAATTCGTCGTGACGAAGCGCCAGCGAGCAGAGCTCAAGCGTCACCAGCAGCACGTTGCTGCCCGGCCGCGCCTGCGCCAGGCGTGACGCGATCGACAGGCCTGAAACCCCGCCGGCGCAGCCGAGGCCGAACACCGGCACCCGCGTGACGTCGGATCGGAAACCCATCCGTGCAAAGGCCCGCGCTTCGAGACTAGGTGTCGCAATGCCGGTGGAGCAGACGGTCACGACGGTGTCGATATCGGCGGCAACGAGGTGCGCGGCCGCCAGCGCCTTGCCGGCGGCATCGACAAACAGCGCATCGGCACCTTCGAGAAACGCCTCGGTGCGTTCCGGCCATCCCCGCCGTTCGAGATACCAGTCGAACGGCTTGACGCCGTGACGCTTGACGATTCCGGTGTTCGAGAAAATGCTGGAGAGCGTTTCGAATTCGGGAAACCGGCCGCCGAACGCCTCCCTTGCCGCTGCCAGAACATCCTTCTGCAAAAACACATAAGGCGGGACTGCCGTCGCGAGCGAGACCAGGGCGGCCGTAGGCATCGCAGGGTTTCTCCTGTTGCTTCCACTACACAACAGGGAAACATCGCCGCGGATCGAATATTTCAATGGCTTTGAAAAATCGTCCGCCGAACGTCACTTAAAATTGAAATATGGCGCAATTCGTCGTTTCGCGACGTCGCCGGCAAATGTGATGCAGACAGAGCGCCTATCGCCCAGGAACAGGAAACGTCCAAACCCTGGAAGCCATCGCAGGCCGGCGGCTTCGCGGATGTGACGCGCTAGAGTCCCGTTCCGATGGAATCGGAACGGGACTTTAGATTTTTGTTTTGACGCGTTTTCTTTACGCGAACCGGTATCCACTTCGCTCGAAAACGCTTTAATGGGTGGTGATCCAGGCCCGGGCCGCACGCTGGGCCATGGCGATTTCGACTTCCGACATCATCGCGGCAACCTCGCGGCGCAGGTCGATGGCGTCGATGCGGCCCTTGAGGGCTGCGAGGTTGAACCACTTGTGCGCGGCGACGAGATTGACCACGCCGGATCGCCCGCTCGCCCAGTACAGGCCGCGCTCGAACAGCACGTCGGGGATCGCGCTTGCTTCCACCGGCGTCGCCATGTCCAGATCGATGTGTCCCTGAAACATCCCAAGTCTCCTTTTTGTTTTGCCGCCCTCGCGCCAGTCCGCGCGCGGCTCCCGTCCAACTGTCAAAACGTCCCGTTATTCCCCACGCCGTTTGCCGGCTTGTCGGGATGATCATGACCGATCAAATTTGAAGGGCAGTTTAAGCATCGCGATGAATCGAACGTGAACGCGCGCCCGGCTCCCGCCGCAGCGGAACTCGCGGAAATGCCCATTTCACAACGGTTTCGCCGATTTATGAAATTTGGTTTACCCTGCCATTTGGGGAAGCGATAACCATTGGCGCAATCGCGCACTACGGCTCACGCTTGAGCCAACGACCACACGGTCGCGGGATCAGCACAACCACTTACGGAAGGGTTTGCCCCGGGATTTGGAGAACCGGGCATCGAACGCCGTCGGCGCGGGTGGGAACGAGGGCGTCGGCGAACACGTCAGGACCAGATTTCACGTGAGGCTTCGCAGCCGGTGAAATTGCGGACCAAAATATCCGCACCGAACGAAGAAAACCTGTTTCTTCTGCCAGACCGGTCCTCGCAAGAGCGAGCCCTTCGAAAATCCGATCCAGCCGTTTGACCTGATGTCTCGCCGACACCCTCTTTCGTCGACCAGAGCCGCCGACTGGAATTTGCTTCAAGAAAGCAAATCATCCCGGAGGCTCGTGTGACGTGCCGGCATCAAGCCGCCGGCAATTTTCGTAAGCGAGATTTACTTCTTCTTCTTGGCGACCCTGCGGGTCTTCTTCGCAGTCTTCTTCACTGCGCTCTTCGCTTTCTTTGCCTTCTTAGCTTTCTTGGCCATGTTGCCCTCCTAAGTTAGTGAGATGGCTTAATCGCTGCGTGCACTCGGGAATCGAATGCACTGCATCCCGAATACACCAACACATTGAAAAAAACAGCTTCCGGCTTAAGGAAGTATTTACGCGACAAGGCGAGAGCGCGCGACGCGCATCGATCGACAACGCGACAACACGTCCGCAAGACGATGCCGATCACGCGCCAAAATCCTTTGCCGGCAATTATCGAAATTGCAGGAAACGCTTGCGCTACCGATGTTTTCGTTATTCGCGCCATCGATCGATGATGCGCGCGCCACATCATCGCAGCGTGGCGATGCGGGTCAAAAACGCGCTGCGCGGACTTTGAAGTCGCGGATTTTGGCAATGAAAAAATTTTTGTGCTCTCCGGCTTCGCGTGTCATCGCCGCTCACCAAAGCCGGATTTTTGCGCGAATCGCCGCAACTGATTCGCGAAGCGATTTTTCATCCGCGCGATATTCATCGATCGTTATCCATGATCGATGCGCGCGCGAAAAGCGACACCGCGCAATCATGCGGCGTCTCATCTTGCGGAAGTTCAGATGCCGAGTTTGGACCTGAGCAGATCGTTGACGGCCTGCGGATTGGCCTTGCCGCCCGATGACTTCATCACCTGGCCGACGAACCAGCCGATCAGCTGCGGCTTGGCGCGGGCTTGCGCGACCTTGTCCGGGTTGGCGGCGATGATGTCGTCGACCACCTTCTCGATCGCACCGAGGTCGGTGACCTGCTTCATGCCGCGGGCCTCGACCAGCGCACGCGGGTCGCCGCCTTCCTGCCAGACGATCTCGAACAGGTCCTTGGCGATCTTGCCGGAGATGGTGCCCTCGCCGATCAGGTCGACAATGGTTCCAAGCTGCATGGCCGAGACCGGCGACGCGGCAATCTCCAGACTTTCCTTGTTGAGCCGCCCGAACAGCTCGTTGATGACCCAGTTGGCGGCGAGCTTGCCGTCGCGCGCCTTGTCCGCGAGTTTCGACAGCACCGCTTCGTAGAAGTCGGCGCTCTCGCGCTCGACGACCAGCACGCTGGCGTCGTAGGGCGAGAGGCCGAAGTCGTCGATGAAGCGAACCTTCTTCTGGTCCGGCAATTCCGGCAACCTGGCCTTCAGGTCATCGACAAAGGCCTGGCTGAATTCCAGCGGCAGCAGGTCGGGGTCCGGAAAATAGCGATAGTCGTGCGCCTCCTCCTTGAAGCGCATCGAGCGGGTTTCGCCCTTGTCCGGGTCGTAGAGCCGGGTTTCCTGGTCGATGGCGCCGCCGTCTTCCAGGATTTCGACCTGCCGGCGCGCCTCATATTCGATGGCGTCGCCGATAAAGCTGATCGAGTTCATGTTCTTGATCTCGCAGCGGGTGCCGAGCGGGCCGCCGGGCTTGCGCACGGAGACGTTGACGTCGGCGCGCAGATTGCCTTTTTCCATGTCGCCGTCGCAGGTGCCGAGATAGCGCAGGATCGAACGCAGCTTCGTCACATAGGCCTTGGCCTGCTCGGACGAGCGGATGTCGGGCTTGGAGACGATCTCCATCAAGGCGACGCCGGACCGGTTGAGGTCCACGAACGACAGGGTCGGGTTCTGGTCGTGCAGCAACTTGCCGGCGTCCTGTTCGAGATGCAGCCGCTCGATACCGACAGTAGCGTTCTCGCCGCCCGCCAGCTCGACCACCACTTCGCCCTCGCCCACGATCGGCGACTTGTACTGGCTGATCTGGTAGCCCTGCGGCAGGTCCGGATAGAAATAGTTCTTGCGGTCGAACACCGAGCGCAGATTGATCTTGGCGTTAAGGCCAAGCCCGGTACGGACCGCCTGCCTGACGCATTCCTCGTTGATCACGGGCAGCATGCCCGGCATCGCGACGTCGACCAGCGAGACATGGGTGTTCGGCTCGCCGCCGAATTCGGTCGAGGCGCCGGAAAACAGCTTTGAGTTCGAGGTGACCTGGGCGTGGATCTCCAGCCCGATCACCATTTCCCAGTCGCCGGTTGAGCCTTTGATCAGCTTCGACGGTTTGACGGCAACGTTCATAGTCGGTTCTTTCGGCGATTTACGGCAAGATGCGTTGAAATAACTGGATTTTTACTTCGCCGCCGCCGGGATTTGTAACATTGCAACCATGATCCGTCGAGATCGACGGGAGCGATGGAAATTAGACCACCGGACAGATAATCAAAGCGGTCACGACGGACTTTGAGACCGCACGATAGCAGGAGCCACACGGAGATGATGGGCGAACCACCCGCAGACGGAATCAGGCTTCACATCGGCGGCTGGGAACAGCGCAAGGGGTGGAAGATACTGGATGCCATTCCGGGCCCGATCGTCGACTACGTCGGCAATTGCACCGACCTGACATTTCTGG
The DNA here is from genome assembly GCA_963774685.1 of uncultured Alphaproteobacteria bacterium. Taxonomy (GTDB): domain Bacteria; phylum Pseudomonadota; class Alphaproteobacteria; order Rhizobiales; family Xanthobacteraceae; genus Bradyrhizobium. The sequence continues at coordinate 1,737,050 of CAVZFU010000002.1, forward strand.
ACGACGCGAGTTGCTGCGAAGTTTACGCCTCACATGTATTCGAGCATCTCGGATATAATGGTGAGCTTCAAAGCACTCTCAAAGGCGTCCATCGCGTCCTCAAACCGGGCGGACGGCTCCGGGCGTCGGTCCCCGACCTCGAGATACTGTGCAAGATATATGTCCATCCCAACACCCCGCCTCAAGGGCGCTTTGATATTATGCGGATGATGTTTGGCGGCCGAACGACACCGTATGACGTTCACTATACAGGCCTGGACTTTACCTTGCTCGGGACTTTGCTGCACGAAGCCGGTTTTCGTGAAATCAAGCGGGTCGAAAAGTTCGACCTATTCAAGGACACCAGTGAGCTGCATTTCAGCAACGTACCGATTAGCCTTAATATGGTTGCGCGTAAGCCGATCTAGTCTCCAGAACTGATAGCCCGCTATCGCCCTCTCTTCGCTGTTCGAGCCGGATAGTCATTTCGTTGGCTGACGGAGCAGTCGTTATTTCACCAGAAAATAAGCCGCCGCGACGAACACTCCGCCGATCATCAGAATACCGCCGACTAAATGCTTCCCGCGTTTCGAGATGAGCGGGACATCGAAGGTCTCGCGTTTTTTATACGAAAAAAGCACAAACGAGAGTCCGAGAACTATCATCAGAACCGCCAGCGACAGCTCGATATTTTTGCCTTCAAGAACAAATGACACGATCAAGTCTCCAACTCGCAAGCCGATCCGGTTTGTCGATGCGCCGCTTCAGGAACGAAGGCGCTCGATCCCGATCAGCGCCGAAACAATAGCTTCCCATTCGGCCTCAAGCGAACCGGTTGCAACCGGTCTGCCGGCCTGGCGGTACCAATAGCCGGCATTGCCGGGATCGCCCTCGACGCGGTGCAGATAGGCGTGGATCCAGGCCGCTTCCTTGCCGTGCTCGTCCTGAACGATCCTGTGCGCCTCGTTCCAGTTGCCCTTGGCGGCCCACCACAGGGCCGCCAGCGGCGCGTCCACTTCCGGCGCGGGAACTGTATCAGACAGACTGGCTTTGAAATCCGCCGCGTTCACCACCACCTCACCGGCAAAACCCCGAAAACGCCGTTAAGCAACGCAATTTCAGTCGCATCAAAAAAGTCGGTGGCTCAGTTCGGCACCGCCAGCGGCGCTGCATCGAGCATCAGCGTGAACCAGGTCCCCTGGCCGCGGATGCTCTCGGCGCGAAACACGACGTTCTTGGCATTTTCCTTAAGCGTCTGCAGGATCAAGGCGCCGAGCTTGCGCGGTGACGGCCATTCCTGATTTTCGCTCAATCCCACGCCGTCATCGGATACGATGACGCTCACGCGACTGCCTTCCTGTCTGCAGATCAGTTTCAACTGACCTGCGTTGCGGCCGATAAACGCATATTTCAGCGCGTTAGTCAGCATCTCGTTGACCAGCAGCCCCGCGGGCATCGCGACGTTGATCGAGAGCGGGCAATAACCGACCTCGATCTGGATTTCCACGCCCGGTATCGCGTTAACGTCCATCACGGAGGTCGCGATGTCGGAGAGATATTGACCGAGATTGATTTCGGGCGTGGCATTTTCCGCCGACAGGGTCCGGTACAGCACCGTCAAGGCGTCGATCCGGCTTGCCAGTCGTGCCAAAGCCACCAACTCGCCTTCCGCGGCCGATCTCGCCTCAAGGCGGATCAGGGCCGTGATCAGCTGAAGGTTATTCTTTACCCGGTGCTGAAGTTCGCGCATCAACATATCGCGATCCCGGATCTGGCCCTCGAATTGTTCGATCTGCGCCCGTTCCCTGCCGCCGACATCGACCAGCGCCGCAATCCGGAAATTCTCGACGCCGTCGTCGTTTTCGATCACGGAGGCATAGGCCTGCACGATGACGAGACGGTCGACCGGCACGGCCGGACGGAACACGCCGATAAAGTCTTCGCCGTCGCGAATCGCCTCGCCCAACGTTCGGGTCGGGCTATCTTCGCTGAGAAAACCATCGAGGCAGGTCCAGCTTTGGCCCTGCACATCGGCAGCCGACATCGACATCAAATTCTCGAACGCCTTGTTGATGTAGACGACATGTTGCTCCTCGCCGGAACCGCGCGATACCGAGACCGCAACCGGGACATGATCGAGCAGATGCTTGTATCGGTCGCTCTCAAGCGCCGAGACGAGCCTGGATGATCCGAGGAGCAGATCGACCTGTTGGGAAGACGGGATACCGTCGTCAGCGCTCATGCGTCATCCTCGCGGGCAAATCATGACCAAGCGCAGCCAAAAAGCAACGCAAAAGCCCGTAGCATCGAATGGAACCTTACCACCACCTCGGCGGCGTAAATCGTCCCGCCGCCTGCTCGATCACTTCGCCGAGCGAGAACAGCGTCTCTTCGTCGAACGGACGCCCGATCAATTGCAGGCCGAGCGGCAATCCCTGGCTGTCCTTGCCGGCGGGAATGGCGATGCCGGGCAGCCCCGCCATGTTCACCGTCACCGTGAAGATGTCGTTGAGGTACATCTCGACGGGGTCGGCGCCCTTCTCCCCGATGCCGAATGCCGCCGAGGGTGTCGCCGGCGTCAGGATGGCGTGCACGCCGCCTGCGAAGACGTCCTCGAAATCCTTCTTGATCAGGGTGCGGACTTTCTGCGCGCGCAGGTAATAGGCGTCGTAGTAGCCGGCCGACAGCACGTAGGTGCCGATCATGACGCGGCGGCGCACCTCGGCGCCAAAACCTTCGGCCCGGGTGTTCTCATACATCTCGCCGATGCTGCGGCCGGGCACGCGCAGGCCGTAGCGCACGCCGTCGTAACGCGCCAGATTCGACGAGGCCTCCGCGGGTGCCACGATGTAATAGGCCGGCAGCGCGTATTTGGTGTGCGGCAGCGACACCTCGACCAGTTCGGCGCCTGATGACTTCAGCCAGGCCGCGCCCTCGGTCCAGAGCTGTTCGATTTCAGCCGGCATGCCGTCGAGGCGGTACTCCTTGGGGATGCCGATCTTCATGCCCTTGACCGATGTTCCGATCGCCGCCTCGTAATCCGGCACGACGCGATTGACCGAGGTGGTGTCCTTGGGATCGTGACCGGCCATCGAGCGCATCAGGATCGCGGCATCGCGCACGGTGCGCGCGATCGGCCCGGCCTGATCGAGCGAGGATGCGAATGCGACAATGCCCCAGCGCGAACAGCGGCCATAGGTCGGCTTCATCCCGACCGTGGCGGTGAACGCCGCCGGCTGGCGGATCGAGCCGCCGGTGTCGGTCGCGGTCGCCCCCATGCAGAGTTGCGCCGCCACCGCCGATGCCGAACCGCCGGATGAACCGCCGGGCACCAGCGTGGTGTTGGAACCGTCGCGCCGCCACGGATTGACCACCGGACCGAAGCACGAGGTCTCGTTCGACGAGCCCATCGCGAACTCGTCATTGTTGAGCTTGCCGAGCATGACCGCGCCGTCGCGCCAGAGCTGCGATGTCACGGTGGATTCATAAGGCGGGATGAAATTGCCGAGGATTTTCGAGCACGCGGTGGTGCGCACGTCCCTGGTCGCGAACAGATCCTTGATCCCGAGCGGAATGCCGCCGAGCGGACCACCCTCGCCTTTTGCGATCCTGGCATCGGCCTCGCGCGCCATGCGCCGCGCCTGGTCCGGCGTTTCCAGCACAAAGGCGTTGAGCGCGCGCGCAGCTTCAATGGCCGCAAGATGCGCGTCGGTCAGTTCAAGCGAGGTAAAGGATTTGGCCGCGAGGCCACGTCTCGCCTCCGCGATCGTCAGCGACGTCAAATCGGTCATTTATTAACCGGGCTGCAGAAGAACGGAGACAGCGTCTTGTCGTTGGCCGGATCGTCGCGCAACGCCTTGTTGCCGGCGGCCTCGAGCGCATCGAGCACGGCGTCGACGGCCTTGTCGGGGTCGGCAACCTTGCCCTGCCGCTCCATCGCGTCGAGATAATTCATATAGGCCTGATAGGCCTTTTCATCGTCGCACAGCATGCACATCGGATTTGTTGCCCGGAAAACTCTTTGGTTTGTTACTCGATGACTTTCGGCACCAGAAAGAAATGGTCCTGGGTTTCAGGCGCGTTGGCGACGATTTCGTCGGCGATCCCGCCGTCATTGACGACGTCAGCACGCTTTTTCATTTCCATCGGGGTCACCGAGGTCATGGGTTCGACGCCCTCGACATTGACTTCACTTAGCTGCTCAACAAAGGCCAGCATCGCATTGAGTTCACCCTGCAAATGGGGAACTTCGGCGTCGGTGACCGCAATCCGCGCCAGATGCGCGATACGGCGGACGGTGGCGGCATCGACAGACATTATATAGGGCCTCTGTGGCGGCAAATTCAGCCCGCCGTATAGCAGAACGGGCTTTTGCGCCGCAACCGTGGCAGGCGCTTCATTTGGGATGGAGGGGTCGTCTTCACCTCTCCCATGGGGAGAGGTGAAGGGGGATCTCAGCCCGCCATCCGGCTCAGCCGCGCCAGCGCGGCACCGGCCAGCGCCCTGGTCAGTTCCGCCGCCGGCATTTCGCGACCGAGCCTCACCGCCTGCCCGGCCCAGAGATTGGTGAAATCGACCTTTCCGAGCTTTTCGGCCGCCGCTTTCAAGGGCCCAAGCGCGGTCGCGGCATGGGGAAACGCCGGCGCATCCCCTGAGATCGGGCCGACCTCGCGCATCACGCGGTTGGCGACGCCGCGGGCCGGACGTCCGGTCATCACATTGGTGATGACGGTGGAATCGTCCCGCGCCTGCGCCAGCGCGACCCGCGCCGGCGCAATCACCCTGGATTCCGGACAGCGCAGGTACGCAGTCCCGATCTGCACGCCGGACGCGCCCAGCGCGAACGCTGCCGCGATGCCGCGCCCGTCGGCGATGCCGCCCGCTGCGATCACGGGCACTTTCACCGCGTCCACCACCTGGGGCACCAGCGCAAAGGTACCGGGCTGCTCGGTGATATCTTCGGTCAGAAACATGCCGCGATGGCCGCCGGCTTCCGCACCCTGCGCGATGATGACGTCGGCGCCGTTTTCCTCAAGCCAGATCGCCTCGCGCACGATGGTCGCGGACGCGATCACGATGCAGCCGGCCGCCTTGACCCGCTTCAGCAAGGCCTGATCCGGCAGGCCGAAATGGAAACTCGACCACTTCGGGCTTCAATTCCTCCACGAGTTCGCACATCGCGGCGTCGAACGGCGCTCGGTTGGCGGCATTGATCGGCGCCGAGGGATCGAGCCCCAATTCGTTGTAGTAGGACGCCAGCCGCTTTTTCCATCCGGCCTCGCGCGCGGGATCGGCATCAACAGGCTTGTGGCAGAAGAAATTCATGTTGACCGGCGCCGACACCCGCTGGCGGATGATATTGACCTGTTCGCGCGCTTTCTCGACCGACAGCATCGCGCAGGGCAGCGAGCCCAGCGCCCCGCCCTGTGCGGCCGCGATCACGAGATCCGCATCCATGATCCCGGCCATCGGCGCCAGAACGATCGGGAACTCGGTTTTGAAGAGATCGAGGAGTCGGCGGTCCGGCCACATGGTCTTGTCACCTGGGTGATTTGGGGATCGGCGGGCATCTTTGCCGGGGCCTGATTGAGGGTAACATCTCACAGGGCGGAAGAGCTATGCAATGCATCGCAGCCTGACGATCCAGCACCGCAGCGCAACGCAGGCGCTGACCGCCCCGTATCGGCATTTCCCGCTTTGCGCCGATTGCGGGGCCCGTGGTATGCCGCGCCATGGCCGCCCCCATCCTACCGCTGATCGACGCCGTCGCGCACTGGCCCGAACGCGGCGCGCTGATCGGGCTCGATCTCGGCACCAAGACCATCGGCGTTGCCGTGTCCGATCCCGACCGCCGGCTCGCGACCGGAGTCGAAACCATTCAGCGCAAGGCCTTCAAGGCTGACGCCGCGCGCGCTGCTCGCCATCGCCGGCGAGCGCAATGCGGTCGGTTTCGTGCTCGGCCTGCCCATCAATATGGACTGCAAGCGAAGGCCCGCGCGCGCAATCGACCCGCGCCTTTGCCCGCAATTTCTCCAAACTCACCGATCTCGCCATTGCGCTGTGGGACGAGCGGCTCTCCACCGTCGCCGTGGAGCGCGAATTGATCGGGATGGACATGAGCCGCGCCCGGCGCGCGCTTGTGATCGACGAGCACGCCGCGATCTTCATCCTGCAGGGCGCGCTCGACCGGCTGGCCAGGCTTGGCGAACCCCGCGGAGATCGCTGAGCATGGCGGTGGTGATTGCGGCACTGCTGCCGGTCTTTCTGCTGATCGCGCTGGGTTTTGTCCTGAAGCGGACCCTGCTGCCGCTGGAGACGCAATGGGAGGGCCTCGAGCGGCTGACCTATTACGTGCTGTTTCCGGTCCTGCTGGTCCAGACCCTGGTGAAGGCCGACCTCACCAAGGTGCCGATCGCCGGCGTCGGCGGCGCGCTGCTGCTGTCGGCGCTTCTGATGTCGCTGTTGTGCCTCGCGTTGCGGCCCCTGCTCGCCCGCTGCGCGGTCGATGGACCGGCCTTCACCTCGATCTTCCAGGGCGCGACGCGCTGGCAGACCTATGTGGCGCTCGCGGTCTCCGGCAGCCTCTATGGCGATGTCGGGCTGGCGCTGGCGTCGGTCGCGATGGTGGCGATCATCCCGCTGGTGAATGTCTTCAGCGTGGCCGTGCTGGCGCATTATGCGTCGCCGGAAAAGCAGTCGGTCCGCGCCATCGTCATGACCGTGGTGCGCAATCCCCTGATCTGGGCTTGCGCGATCGGTCTCCTCATCAACGTCGTGCACCTGCCGCTGCCGCGCATCTGGCATGAGGTCGCCGACGCGCTCGGCCGCTCCTCGCTCGCCATCGGCTTGCTGGTGACCGGCGCCGGGCTGCATCTCGAAGGCCTGTTTCGCCCGAGCCTTGCCGCCTCGGTGGCGGTTTTCCTCAAACTTGTGCTGATGCCGGTGCTCGCGGTCGCGCTGGCGCTATGGTTCGGCCTGTCCGGCTCCGATCTTGCGATCGTGACGGCATGCGCGGCGGTGCCGGCCTCTTCGAGTTCCTATGTGCTGGCGCGGCAGATGGGCGGCGACGCGCCGCTGCTGGCGCAGATCATTACGCTACAAACCATTTTGGCTGCGCTGACGATGCCGGTCGCGATTGCGCTGGTGGCGTAGATCGTCGTTACAAGTTACGCGTGCCCGGGCCGCTAAGCGTGCCCCGCCAGCCACATGGTCTGCAGCGTCGCGGCGAGATTGTTGAGGCCATGCAGCACGATCGTCAACAAGGTCGAGTTGCTGCGATAGCGGAGATAGCCGAACAACAGCCCGATCGAAAACACCTCGCCGAAAAAGTACCAGTCATATTGCAGATGCAGCGCCGTCCACGCCATCGACGACAGCAGGATGGCACCGGTGGGTCCGAGAGCCGATTCGGACCAGCCGCGGTAGAGAAAGCCGCGCGCGAACAATTCTTCCGCGGCGGGAGCCGCGACGCAGAAGGCAATCACCAGAAGCCACAATGCGCCGTCGGCCTGCGCCGATTTCAGCACGTCCATCATGAATCCCGGCGCCGCGTCACGCCCCACAGCGCGCGACAGCAGGTCCCATCCCATGACCAGCACGGTCAAAGCGGCCACACCGATCAGGAAATTGGTCCATGACGTCCAGCGCAACGCGAGATATTCAGTGAACGGCGTGCGCGACAGACGTATGGCGAACCATAGGGCGGCCAGCACCGCCGGCAATCCGAAGATCACCGACAGCGAAATCGTGACGCCGCCGCTGAGCACCTGTTTCAGCACGTCCAGATCGACCGGTCCCTGGTGGATCAGGATGGAATAAGCCACCGCGGCGCCCTGGCCGACGAACATCGCGGCAAAGACCACGAGGCCCCACAGGGTGGTGCCCCAGAACTTCCAGATCCGTGGCGGACGCGGAGCGCGGACGACGGGAGCCGGCGCGACGGTGCCGGAACTTTCAAGGGAATCCATCAAGCGGCTTTCAATAACGGCATTGCACCCCGGCCATCACGGCAACGCCCGTTCCAGCAGCGCGTTGACGTCGCTGCCAGGCAGATCGACAGCGCCGTACATGCTGGCGTGATTCCCGGCAAGCCGTGTCGCTGCGAATAACCCGGCGTGATGCGGCGACACCCTATTCAGCGCGGCCGTTGCCGCGAGCAGCGCCAGCCTCTCAACGGCCAGCCGCGCCACCCGCTCGCTGTCCGGCCTGCGGAAGGTCTTGCCGACGAATGCGGCGGCATCGCCCGCGCCCGGCAATCCCCTGGTCTCCTCGGCCAAACCTTGCAATACCGCGGTTGCGGCCTCGGCCTCGCGCGACAATGCCCGCAGCACGTCGAGGCACATCACGTTGCCCGAGCCTTCCCAGATCGCATTGACCGGGGACTCACGGTAATGCCGCGCCAGAATGCCCTCCTCCACGTAACCGTTGCCGCCGAGGCACTCCATCGCCTCATACAAAAATCCCGGCGCGCTTTTGCAGGTCCAGTATTTGACGGCCGGGGTCATCAACCGCATGAAGGCGGCTTCACCGGGATCGTGAGCTGTCTGGTCGAACGAACGGCACAGCCGCATCACCAGCGCGATGGAGGCTTCGACATGCAGCGCCATGTCCGACAGCACCGACTGCATCAGCGGCTGATCGGCGAGATGTTTCTGGAAAACGCTGCGATAGCGGGCGTGATGCAGCGCGTGCGCCAGCCCCGACCGCATCAGGCCCACGGAGGCAATCGCGCAATCCTGCCGCGTCAACTGCACCATCTGGATGATGGTCCTGATGCCCTTGCCCTCGTCGCCGATCCGCACCGCATAGGCGTCGGTGAATTCCACCTCTGATGACGCATTGGAGCGGTTGCCGAGCTTGTCCTTGAGGCGCTGGTAATGAATCGCGTTGACCGAGCCATCCGGCTTGAAGCGCGGCATGAAAAAGCAGGTGAGGCCTTCGTCGGCCTGCGCCAGCACCAGGAACGCGTCGCACATCGGCGCCGACATGAACCATTTATGCCCGGTGATGCGATAGGCATCGCCGTCGCGGGTCGCGCGCGTGATGTTGCTGCGCACATCGGTGCCGCCCTGCCTCTCGGTCATGCCCATCCCCAAGGTCATGCCGCGCTTGGTCCACCACGGCGCAAAGCTGGGATCGTAGGCGCGGGTCGCGATCACCGGCATCGTTTTTGCGAGAAGATCCGGCTGCACCGCCAATGCCCCTACCGATGCGCGCGTCATGGTGATGGGACAGAGATGACCGGTCTCGACCTGGGCTGCCATGTAGAACTTTGCCGCCCGCACGACTTCGGCAGCACCGCCTGCGGACTTGCCTTCGGCGGTCCAGGTCGAATTGTGCACGCCGGCATGTGCGCTGCGCGCCATCAACTCGTGATAGGCCGGATGAAATTCGACCTCGTCGCGCCTGTTGCCGCGGGCATCGAACGTCCGCAGCTTCGGCGTGTTCTCGTTGGCGAGGCGGCCGCGTGCCGCCATCTCGGCCGAACCCCAGTGCTTGCCGAATTCGGACAGTTCCTTTTGGGCCGCAGCGCCGCCATTGGCCGCGACCGCCTCCGCCAGCGGCCGATCGACCGCAAACAGATCGACATTTTCGAACGGTGGCGACTGGTTGAGCACCTCGTGGCTCGCGAATGAAGCCTGCGTCATGGGCCGTTCCCGGTTGTGGTTTCCGGGAATCAGTTTACGCCGGAATAGACGCGATTTCACGCGGGAGGTCGCTCCGCGTAAGACGGAAAATACCTCCTGGTTCCCCATAGCTAATATTGCCTGTTTAACCCTGTGCGCGGACAGACCGGGGGATAACTCGCAAGGCCCCTATTCGCGCTTGCTCCCCGCTGGGTTCGTGCCTATAGCTCTGGTTTTAATGACCCCTGCATCGAAATCGACCTACGTCTTCGGTCACCGGCATCTGCTGGGAATCGAAGGGCTTTCCGCTGCCGATATTACCGGCCTGCTCGACCTCTCCGAGGAGTATGTCGAGCTCAACCGCCAGGTCGACAAAAAGCGCGCTTCCCTGCGCGGCCGCACCCAGGTCAACCTGTTCTTCGAGGCCTCGACCCGCACCCAATCCTCGTTCGAAATCGCCGGCAAACGCCTCGGCGCCGACGTCATGAACATGTCGGTGGCTTCATCCTCGATGCGCAAGGGCGAAACCCTGATCGACACCGCGGTGACGCTGAACGCCATGCATCCGGACATCCTGGTGGTCCGGCACCACGCTTCCGGCGCGGTGGAACTGCTGGCGCGAAAGGTCGACGGCTCCGTGATCAATGCCGGCGACGGCGCCCATGAACATCCGACCCAGGCGCTGCTCGATGCGCTCACCATCCGCCGCAACAAGGGCCGGATCGAGGGCCTGGTGATCGCGATCTGCGGCGACGTGATGCATTCGCGGGTGGCGCGCTCCAATATCCTGCTGCTCAACACCATGGGCGCCCGGGTCCGCGTGGTGGCGCCCTCCACGCTGTTGCCGCGCGGCATCGAGCGGATGGGCGTCGAGGTCGCCCGCGACATGCGCGAGGGCCTCAACGGCGCGGACATTGTGATGATGCTGCGGCTGCAGCGCGAGCGCATGAACGGTTCGTTCGTGCCGTCGAGCCAGGAATACTTTCATTATTTCGGCCTCGACCAGAAGAAGCTGGCCTATGCCAAGCCGGACGCGCTGGTGATGCATCCGGGACCGATGAACCGCGGCGTGGAGATCGACTCGATCGTGGCCGACGGCGCGCAATCGCTGATCCGCGAGCAGGTGGAAATGGGAGTGGCGGTGCGGATGGCGGTGCTGGAAGCGCTCGCCCGCAACCTGCCGAACGCCTGATGCTGACCGATCGCCGCCCGATCCTGCTTGCCAACGCCCGCGTGATCGATCCGTCGCGCGATTTCGACGGTCCCGGCGACGTCCTGATCGCCGATGGCGTGATCCGCGATTCCAGGCGCGGCATCGGTGCCGCCGGCGTGCCCGAAGGCACCGACATCGTCAATTGCGCCGGCAAGATCGTCGCCCCCGGGCTGGTCGACATGCGCGCCTTTGTCGGCGAGCCCGGCGCCAGCCACCGCGAGACATTCGCCTCGGCAAGCCAGGCCGCGGCCACCGGCGGCATCACCACCATCATCTGCCAGCCCAATACCTCGCCGGTCATCGACAACTCGGCGACGGTGGATTTCGTGCTGCGCCGCGCCCGCGACACCGCGATCGTCAACATCCATCCGATGGCGGCGCTGACCAAAGGCATGCGCGGCGAGGAGATGACCGAGATCGGCCTGCTGAAGGCCGCCGGCGCGGTCGCCTTCACCGACTGCGACTCCAGCGTCACCAATGCGCAGTTGATGCGGCGGGCGCTGACCTATGCCCGCGATTTCGACGCGCTGATCGTGCACCACACCGAAGACCCGCATTTGATCGGCGAAGGCGTCATGAACGAAGGCGAGTTCGCCGCGCGCCTCGGGCTGATCGGAATCCCCGATGCCGCCGAGGCGGTCATGCTGGAGCGCGACATGCGCCTGGTCGCGCTGACCGGCGGGCGCTACCACGCGGCCTCGCTGAGCTGCATCGCGTCGCTGGAAATCCTCAAGCGCGCCCGCGATGCGGGTTTGGCGGTCAGCGCCTCGGTATCGATCAACCATGTGACGCTGAACGAAAACGACATCGGCCCCTACCGGACCTTCCTGAAACTGTCGCCGCCGCTGCGCACCGAGGATGATCGCCTGGCGCTGGTCGCCGCCGTCGCCTCAGGCCTGATCGACGTCATCATGTCCGACCACAATCCGCAGGACGTCGAGGTCAAGCGGCTGCCGTTTGCCGAAGCCGCCGCTGGCGCGATCGGCCTTGAGACCATGCTTCCGGCGGCGCTGCGGCTGATCCATAATGGCGAGATGGATTTCAAGACCCTGATCCGCGCGATGTCGACGCGCCCCGCCGAACTGCTGGGCTTGCCCGGCGGATCGCTGCGCGCGGGCTCCCCGGCCGACGTGATCGTGATCGATCCCGATACGCCATGGGTGCTCGACCCCGCCGATCTCAAATCGCAATGCAAGAACACGCCGTTCGACGAAGCACGTTTCTCCGGCCGCGTGATGCGCACCATCGTCGGCGGACGAACGGTCTATGAACATGTCTGATAAGGTGCGTAACCTGTCGCAAAGGGAGGCACGATGATGTCGCCTGAAGTCTTTCTGCCGCTGGCTTTCGTCATCGGCTATCTCCTCGGCTCGATTCCGTTCGGGCTGATCCTGACCAGACTCGCCGGCACCCAGGATCTTCGCTCGATCGGCTCCGGCAATATCGGCGCGACCAACGTGCTGCGCACCGGCCACAAGGGCCTCGCCGCGGCCACGCTGGTCTGCGACATGCTCAAGGGCACGGTGGCGGTGATCATCGCGGGCTATGCCGGCGGCCCTGACGCGGCGATGCTGGCCGGACTTGGCGCCTTTCTCGGCCATCTGTTTCCGGTGTGGCTGAAGTTCAGGGGCGGCAAAGGTATCGCGGTTTATATCGGCGTGCTGCTCGGACTGTTCTGGCCGGCCGCGGTCCTGTTCTGCGTGCTGTGGCTCGCAACCGCTGCGACCACGCGCTACTCGTCGCTGTCGTCACTGGTCGCAAGCTTCGTAACGCCGCTGTTTTTGTGGTGGTTCGGCCATCCCGCCCTCGCCTCGCTGTTCGCCGTGATGACGCTGCTGGCGTTCTACGTGCACCGCGAAAACATCAAGCGGCTGCAGGCCGGGACCGAAGGACGGATCGGGGAGAAGTAACCCCGTTAGCGCCGCGCCAGCGCCGCCTCGACAAACCGCGCGGCCTCCAGCGCTCGTGCGTCGTCGCCAAACGGTGCGATGATTTGCACGCCCACCGGCAGTCCATCGGCGGTGACGTAGGCGGGAACGTTGACGCAGGGAACGCCCATCAGGGTCCAGAGCCGGTTGAAACGCGGATCGCCGGTCGACGCCAATCCCTTCGGGGCTGCGCCCGGCGCCGAGAACGTCAGCAACACATCGACGTCCTCGAACAGGCGCGCCAGCGCGTGCCGGGCCCGGCTCGCAATCCCGCGCGCGGCATCGTAGGCGGCAGGCGTGATATCCCGGCTTTCGTCGAGCCGGCCGCGCAGCAGCGGCGGCATCGCGTCGTACTTGACGCGATATTCCCAGGCGAACGACTGGTGCGCCTCGAATTCCTGCACATCGGGATGGATGCGCCATGCCTCGGCTATGATTTCCGGCAACGCCAGCGCGCGAACCGATGCGCCGGCGCGTTCCGCTGCCGATGCGGCGATCCGCAGCGCCTCGTCGCCCGACGCCTCGGGCGCGCCGGCAAAATCCTGCGTCACGATGCCGATCCGCGGGGCCTGCATCGCCGCGCGTGGCATCAGTTCGGGCCGGCCGGTGATGGCGGAAAGTCCGTGCGCGAGGTCTGCGACGCCGGCTGCGAACAGCCCGACCGTATCCAGCGTCCACGAAAAACATTTGACGCCGATGCCCGGCAGCAGCCGGTAGCTCGGCTTGATCGCGGCCGCGCCGCAGAACGAAGCGGGCCGGATCACCGAACCGCCGGTCTGCGTTCCCAGCGCCAGCGGAATCATTCCGGCGCCGACGGCCGCCGCCGAGCCCGCCGACGATCCGCCCGGCGTATGACCGTGATGGTGCGGATTGAGCGTCGCCGTCGGATCGTTGGCGGCGAACGCCGTCGTCGTGGTCTTGCCGACGATGGTCGCGCCCGCCTGCTTCAGCAGCATCACGACCGCCGCATCCGCGCGCGGCCGCCATCCCCCGTAGATCGCCGGACAGCCCATTTCGGTCGGAAGATCCGAGGTATCGATGATGTCCTTGATCCCGACGGCAATGCCGCGCAATGGCCCGCTGCTTGCGGCGCTGACTTTACTGGGGCGGCAGACGAAGGCGCCGACGGTCTTGTCCTGGGCGTCGATCGCCTCGCACGACTGGGCAATCGCGGCCTCGGGTGAAAGATCGCCGGAATCGATACGGCGCTGGAGTTCGGCAAGCGAGATCATGGATATTGTTCCCTGCGGCGACCGGATGCTTTTACGGATCGATCACGGATCGGGCAAGGCGATTGGAGTTGCCCGCCCTTAACCGTTGATCCATGCTGGCCAGCCGGGGGCCGCTTGGATATCGAGAAAACCACAACCCACCTCACCGACGAGCAGCGGATCGACTGGCTGCGGCTGATCCGTTCCGACAACGTCGGCCCGCGCACGTTCCGCTCCCTCGTCAATCATTTCGGCAGCGCACGGACCGCGCTGGAGCGGCTGCCCGATCTGGCGCGGCGCGGCGGCGCGTCACGGCCCGATCGAATCTGCAGCGAGGACGATGCGCGCGCCGAACTTGCCGCGGCCAGGAAAATCGGCGTCAGCCTGATCGCGCCAGGTGAAACCGGTTATCCGCCGCGGCTGGCCGTGCTCGACGATGCACCGCCGCTGCTCGGCGTGCGCGGCGCCCAGGAGGTGCTGATGCGGCCGATGATTGCCATCGTCGGCTCGCGCAACGCCTCGGGCGCAGGCCTGAAATTCGCCGGCATGCTGGCGCGCGACCTCGGCGAAGCCGGCTTCGTCATCGCCTCGGGGCTGGCGCGCGGCATCGATCAGGCGGCGCACCGCGCCAGCATCGAGAGCGGCACGCTGGCGGTGCTGGCCGGCGGTCACGACAGGATCTATCCGCCCGAGCATGTCGATCTCCTGGCAACGATCGTCGAGTCCGGCGGCGCTGCGATTTCCGAAATGGAGCTCGGCCACGTGCCGCGCGCCCGCGATTTTCCAAGGCGCAACCGGCTGATCTCGGGCGTGGCGCTCGGCGTGGTCGTGGTCGAGGCCGCGCATCGCTCGGGATCGCTGATCACGGCAAGGATCGCGGCCGAACAGGGCCGCGAGGTATTCGCCGTGCCCGGCTCGCCGCTCGATCCGCGCGCCGCCGGCACCAACGACCTGATCAAGCAGGGCGCGATGCTGACCACATGCGCCGCCGACGTCATCAACGCCGTCGAGCCGATCATGGAGCGGCCGATCGAACTGTTCGCGCGCGAAACCGACGGCGAGGAGCCGGCGATCAACGAACCCGAGGCCCGCGATCGCGAGCGCATCACCGGCCTGCTCGGACCAAGTCCGGTTCTGCTCGACGACCTGATCCGGATGGCCGGAACCTCGCCGGCCATCGTGCGCACCGTGTTGCTCGAGCTCGAACTCGCTGGACGGCTCGAGCGCCACGGCGGCGGATTGGTATCGCTGATCTAGGGATCGTTGCGTCCGTCGAACCGCGCCCGCGCGCTTTCGATTTCCTGCTGATGCTCGCGCGCCCACAGGCCCAGCGCCTCCACCGGCTCCCACAGCCCGCGTCCGAGATCCGTCAGTTCATAGTCGACCCGCGGCGGAATGGTCGGAAACACCGTGCGCGTGACCAGGCCGTCGCGCTCCAGCCCGCGCAACGTCAGGGTCAGCATCCGCTGCGAGATGCCGCCGACCATGCGCTTGATCTCGTTGAAGCGGCGCGGGCCGTCGCCGAGCAGCACGATGACGAACACGCTCCATTTGTCGCCGACCCGCGCCAGCACCGAGGCGACCGCGCGGCAATCGCTCTCGAGGTGGGCATTGGGCGGCAGCACAGGCATCTTGGTGTGCTTGGGTTTCAAAAATGTGCCTTCTTGCGGGAATTCGAGACAGTCACTCATATAGTCCTAGTTACAAACTTATACCAAGGGTGACCATCATGAAACTGCTCCATATCGACTCCAGCGTTCTCGGCCCCCATTCCGTCAGCCGCCAGGTTTCCGCCGCGATTGTGGATCGCCTGCGCCAGGCGACCCCTGGCCTCGAGACTCGTCTATCGCGACCTCACCTTGACGCCACTGGCGCATCTGTCCGGCCCGCATCTGGCCGCCGCGCAAGGAACTGCGCCGGACGGGGCACTGCAGCAGGACCTCGCCGCCGGCCGCGCCGTGCTGGACGAGTTTCTGGCCGCCGACATCGTGGTGCTGGGTGCGCCGATGTACAACTTCACGATTCCGAGCCAGCTCAAGGCCTGGATCGACCGCATCGTGGTGGCGGGCAAAACCTTCAAATACGGCGCGCAAGGCGCGGAAGGGCTGGCCGGCAACAAGCGCGTCATCGTCGCGATCTCGCGCGGCGGATTCTACGGCGCCGGTACGCCGGCGGCGATCGGCGAACATCTGGAAACCTATTTGCGCTGGGTGTTCGGCTTCCTCGGCGTCGCCAACCCCGAATTCATCTCCGCCGACGGAATCCAGATGGGGCCGGAGCACCGCGAGAAAGCGCTGACAGGCGCCTTGCAGGCGGTCGCCGATCTCCACGCGGCGTGAACATATAATCGACCCGCCATCGTGGACCGACGATGGCGGGTCGTGTCGTTGATCTGAGGTGGATCTGAAGGCGGTCAGTACCAGGCGCCGGGTACGCCCGCCAGAATCGCGATCAGGGATGCCAGCAAGCCGATTCCGGAAAACAGCGCGATCGTGACCAGCGGATGACTGTCGGGTTTCTCCGGAGGTCGCAGCGGATATGGAAACCGGTGTCGAGATGCGAGCGGCTTTCGGCATGTCAGGCTCTCCAACAGATCGGAAGTTAAAATCCCTGCCCTTTTGAGTTGTCGCTGCACCACGACTAAGGTTCAACGCGTTCGCCCATCATCAAGAAAAACTGCCGCAGATGATGGAACCGATCGGCACAATTGCGATTCGACTTTTCGTCAAATCGTGCCGATCGATATGTTTTAGCCGCGATAGATCGGCGCGCCTGCCGGGGAACCTGTCGAGCCGCCGTCGACGAAGATTTCCGCGGCTTGAACGTGCGAGGCGTCGTCGGAGGCGAGGAACAGCACCGTCTTGGCAATTTGATCGGCTTCGCCGAGCCGCCCGAGTGGCGTGCTCCGGGAAATTCGCTTGTCCAGCGCTGCGAATGCTTCGGCGGTCGGAGCCGCCCCGTTCCAGATCGGAGTCCGCGTGGCGCCGGGCGCCACGACATTGACACGAATGCCGCGCGGCGAAAGTTCCGACGCCATCACCCGCGCCATCGCCCGCACGCCCGCCTTGCTGGCGGCATAGGCCGAATAGCCGGGATTGCCGAGCACCGAGATCACCGAGCCGTTCAGGATGATCGACGCGCCGTCATTGAGATGGGGTGCGGCCGCCTGCACGGTGAAGAATACCGCGGTGATGTTGGTGCGGATCACCGTTTCAAATGCGGCGAGCGTGGTGCCCCCGACCGGGGTGTTGCCGGGAATGCCGGCATTGGCGAACAGCACGTCGAGCTTGCCGAATTTTTCAACCGTTTGCCCGATCGCCGCTTCCATCGCCGCGATATCGGTGACATCGGCCACAAGCGCCAGCGCATTCGGCCCGAGCTCTTTTGCCGCCGCTTCGAGCGTCGCCCGGTTTCGTCCGGTGATGGCGACCCGCGCGCCCTCGGCCACGAATAACCTGGCGGTCGCAAGCCCGATGCCGCTGTTGCCGCCCGTAATCAACGCCGTCTTGCCAGCCAGTCGCATCGGTGCCTCCATTGGTTGCATTATTAAACTAGATTGACTAGCTAGGCCATCTGGTTTCATAATGCAACTACACGAAGCGGTGATCGGGAAATGGTTTTCGTCAGGTCGTCCTGGAGAACACGGTGGTGAAACGCAAAAGCCTGGAAAAAGCCGAATGCCCGATCGCGCGGTCGCTCGACGTGTTCGGCGACTGGTGGTCGCTCCTGATTATCCGCGACGCTTTCCTCGGGATTCGCCGCTTCGGTGAGTTTCAGAAGAGCATCGGGCTTGCCAAAAACATCCTGACAGTTCGGCTGCGTGCTTTGGTCGATCAGGGCATCCTGACGACCGGACCCGCCTCCGACGGCAGCGCCTATCAGGAATATGTACTGACGGCGAAGGGCCGCGGGATTTTCCCGGTGCTGGTCGCGCTGCGGCAGTGGAGCGAGGAGTTCTGCTTTGCGCCCGGCGCATGCGCGACGTCGCTGGTCGACCGCAGTAAAGGTCAGCCGGTCCGGAAGCTCGAACTGCGCTCGCGTGACGGCCGGGTGCTGGGCAACGGCGATACCGAATTGCGGCCAAATCCCTCGGCCAAACGCGCCGGCGCATGTCGGCCTGAGCTGCGTTTTCTCATCTCGTCATGCCCGGGCAAAAGTCCCGTCGACCGGTCAGGACAGATTGCTGCTTGCCGCGAAGCCGAAGCCGCTCCTCCGCTTCCATTTGCGCCATTGCGAGCAAATGACAGAGCATGTCGAGCCGGTGACGGCGCGCCAGCCGCGCCAGATCGGCAAGTTGTTCCGCGATAAAGGCCGTGGCCTCATCGGGTCCGCCATCCCCTGATGGATCGTCGGTTCGCGAACCCGAACCCCGGCCCGAGGATGCGGGCATTCGCCAATTCCCCTGTCTCTGCAAAAACGTCCAATGTCGTGTATTTTTACAACACACTCTTTTTAAGAGTGCAACTTGGGGGCGTATTTTACAACTTTTTAGACCCTAAACAGTGCCGGTCCGGGATGTCTTCAACATCTGTCGATTTGACACCGGAGGCCCGTGCACCCATGTTCGGCATGAAACGGCCGACGCGAATCTCGCGGAACCGGCCTTTATTTTTCCCGTAAGCCATTGGAATGACATGAATATCGTCATTGTCGAGTCGCCGGCGAAAGCCAAGACGATCAACAAATATTTGGGCGCGTCCTATGAGGTTCTGGCCTCTTTCGGCCATGTCCGCGACCTTCCGGCCAAGAATGGATCGGTCGATCCGGACGCCAACTTCCAGATGATCTGGGAGATCGACCCCAAGGCGGCCGGCCGGCTCAACGACATCGCCAAGGCGCTCAAAGGAGCCGACCGGCTGATCCTCGCCACCGACCCCGATCGCGAAGGCGAAGCGATTTCCTGGCACGTGCTCGAAGTCCTGAAGGAAAAGCGCGCGCTCAAGGACCACAAAATCGAACGCGTGGTGTTCAACGCCATCACCAAGCAGGCGGTGACCGATGCGATGAAGAGCCCGCGCCAGATCGACGGCGCGCTGGTCGATGCCTACATGGCGCGCCGCGCGCTGGACTATCTGGTCGGCTTCACGCTGTCGCCGGTGCTGTGGCGCAAGCTGCCGGGCGCGCGCTCCGCCGGACGCGTGCAGTCGGTGGCGCTGCGGCTGGTCTGCGACCGCGAACTCGAAATCGAAAAATTCGTGCCGCGGGAATACTGGTCGCTGGTCGCGACCCTGACCACGCCGCGCGGCGACGCGTTCGAGGCGCGCCTGGTCGGCGCCGACGGCAAGAAACTGCAGCGGCTCGACATCGGCACCGGCGCTGAAGCGGAAGACTTCAAGAAGGCGATCGAGTCCGCCAACTTCACGGTCTCCACCGTCGAAGCCAAGCCGGCGCGCCGCAATCCGCAGGCCCCCTTCACCACGTCGACGCTGCAGCAGGAAGCCAGCCGCAAGATGGGCTTTGCGCCGGCGCATACCATGCGGATCGCGCAGCGGCTCTATGAAGGCATCGACATCGGCGGCGAGACCACCGGCCTGATCACCTATATGCGGACCGACGGCGTGCAGATCGACGGCTCGGCGATCACGCAGGCGCGCAAGGTGATCGGCGAAGACTACGGCAACGCCTACGTCCCGGAAGCTCCGCGCCAGTACCAGACCAAGGCCAAGAACGCGCAGGAAGCGCACGAAGCCATCCGTCCGACCGATCTGTCGCGCCGTCCCGCCGAGATGCGCCGGCGTCTCGATCCCGATCAGGCGCGGCTCTATGAATTGATCTGGATCCGCACCATCGCAAGCCAGATGGAATCGGCCGAACTCGAACGCACCACCGTCGACATCGCGGCGAAGGCGGGTTCGCGGCTGCTGGAACTGCGCGCCACCGGCCAGGTGGTCAAGTTCGACGGCTTTCTCGCGCTCTACCAGGAAGGCCGCGACGACGACGGCGACGACGAGGACAGTCGCCGCCTCCCCGCCATGAGCGCAGGCGAAGCCCTGAAGCGCAAGGACCTTGCCGTCACGCAACATTTCACCGAGCCGCCGCCGCGTTTTTCGGAGGCGTCGCTGGTCAAGCGCATGGAAGAGCTCGGCATCGGCCGGCCCTCGACCTACGCCTCGATCCTGCAGGTGCTGAAAGATCGCGGCTACGTCAGGCTCGAGAAGAAACGCCTGCACGGCGAGGACAAAGGCCGCGTCGTGGTCGCGTTCCTGGAAAACTTCTTCGCCAAATATGTCGAATATGATTTCACCGCCGCGCTGGAAGAGCAGCTCGATCGGATCTCCAACAACGAGATTTCCTGGCAGCAGGTGTTGAGGGATTTCTGGGTCGGCTTCATCGGCGCGGTCAACGAGATCAAGGACCTGCGGGTGACGCAGGTGCTGGATGCGCTCGACGACATGCTTGGGCCGCACATCTATGCGCCGCGCGAAGATGGCGGCGATCCCCGGCAGTGCCCGACCTGCGGCACCGGCAAGCTCAACCTCAAGGCCGGCAAGTTCGGCGCGTTTGTCGGCTGCACCAATTATCCGGAATGCCGTTACACCCGCCCGCTGGCCGCCGACAGCGAAGCCAGCGCCGATCGCGTCCTCGGCAAGGATCCGGTGTCCGGTCTCGACGTCGTGGTCAAGGCCGGACGCTTCGGCCCCTACATCCAGCTCGGCGAGCCCAAGGATTATGCCGAAGGCGAAAAGCCGAAACGCGCCGGAATCCCGAAGAACATCTCGCCAAGCGATATCGAGCTTGAGCTGGCGCTGAAACTGTTGTCGCTGCCGCGCGAAATCGGCAAGCATCCGGAGACCGGCGAGCCGATCACCGCAGGGTTCGGCCGGTTCGGTCCGTTCGTGCGCCACGAGAAGACCTATGCCAGCCTCGAGGCCGGCGACGAGGTGTTCGACATCGGGCTCAACCGCGCGGTGACGCTGATCGCCGAGAAGATCGCCAAGGGACCGAGCGGGCGTCGTTTCGGCGCCGATCCCGGCAAGCCATTGGGCGATCATCCGACCCTTGGCGGCGTCGCGGTCAAGAGCGGACGCTACGGCGCCTATGTCACGGCCGGTGGCGTCAACGCCACCATCCCCAGCGACAAGACGCAGGAAACCATTACGCTGCCGGAAGCCATCGCGCTGATCGACGAACGCGTGGCGAAAGGCGGCGGCAAGCCGAAGCGGGGCGCCAGGAAAGCGCCCGCCAAGGCGGCAACGAAACCTGCCGGCCTTGAAGCGGACGCGAAAGCGCCGAAGCCGGCCAAGAAGGCTGTGGCGGCCAAGCCTCCAACAAAGCCTGCGGCAAAGGCCAAATCCGGTGCCGCCAGCAAGGCGCGCGCGCCGGTGACGCCGGCGGCGAAAACATCGCCCGCCAAAACCGCAAAACCTGTTGCCAAGAAAAGCGCCGGAAAGGCCCGCGGATAAAGTGACCAAACAACGCAACAGCGGCTTTCCGGACCGGGATGCCATCGTTGCCTTCATCCGCGCGCATCCCGGAAAAGTCGGAACCCGCGAGATCGCGCGGGAGTTCGGCCTGAAGAACGCCGACCGCGCCGAGCTCGAAGCGAATCCTGCGCGAACTCGCCGGCGAAGGCACCATCGCCAAGCAAGGCAAGAAGATCCACGAGGCCGCATTGCTGCCGCCGACCGTGATGGCCGACATCACCGGACGCGACAGCGACGGCGAACTGGTCGCAACACCCACCGAATGGGATGAGGAAAGCGGCGAGGCGCCGAAAATCCGCATCCATGTCCCGCGCCGCCCGCAGCCGGGCACGGCGGCCGGCGTCGGCGACCGCGCGCTGCTGCACGTCGACAAACCCGACGGCGGCGACAGCTTCTATCGCGGCCGCGTCATCAAGGTGGTCGATCACGCCAAAACCCGCGTGCTCGGAATCTTCCGCAGCGTCCCCGGCGGCGGCGGACGGCTGATCCCGGTCGACAAGAAGCAGGCCGGCCGCGAGCTCAACATCGCCAAGACCGACAGCGGCGGCGCCGAGGACGGCGATCTCGTCAGCGTCGATCTGGTGCGCTCGCGCGGCTATGGGCTGGCCTCCGGCAAGGTGAAGGAGCGGCTCGGCTCGCTTGCGAGCGAAAAGGCCGTCAGCCTGATCGCGATCCATGCCCACGAAATTCCGCAAGCGTTCTCGCCCGCGGCGTTGCGTGAAGCCGAAGCGGCGCAGCCGGCGACCCTTAAAGGAAGAGAAGACTGGCGCGACCTGCCGCTGGTGACGATCGACCCACCCGACGCCAAGGATCACGACGACGCCGTTTATGCCGAACCCGATCCCGATCCCAGCAACAAAGGCGGCGTCATCGTCACGGTGGCGATTGCCGATGTCGCATTCTATGTGCGGCCGGGCTCGGCGCTCGACCGTGACGCGCTGACCCGCGGCAATTCGGTGTATTTCCCGGACCGCGTGGTGCCGATGCTGCCCGAACGCATCTCCAACGATCTGTGCTCGCTGGTACCGGGCGAGCCGCGTGGCGCGGTCGCGGTGCGGATGGTGATCGGCCATGACGGCCGCAAGCGCTCGCATACATTCCATCGCATCCTGATGCGCTCGGCCGCCAAGCTGAATTACGCGCAGGCCCAGGCCGCGATCGACGGACGGCCGGACGACACCACGGGTCCCCTGCTCGATCCGATCATAAAGCCGCTCTACGACGCCTATACAATCGTCAAGCGTGCGCGCGACGAACGCGACCCGCTCGATCTCGACATTCCCGAACGCAAGATCCTGCTGAAACCGGACGGCACGGTCGATCGCGTGATCGTCCCCGAGCGGCTCGATGCGCACAAACTGATCGAAGAATTCATGATCCTGGCCAATGTCGCCGCGGCCGAAATGCTTGAAAAGAAGGCGCTGCCGCTTATCTACCGGGTGCACGATGAACCGACGCTGGAGAAGGTTCACAACCTTCAGGAATTCCTGAAAACCCTCGATCTGCCGTTTGCCAAAAGCGGCGCCCTGCGGCCTTCGCTGTTCAATCGCGTGCTGGCGCAGGTCAAGGGACATGATTCCGAACCGCTGGTGAACGAAGTGGTGTTGCGCTCGCAGGCCCAGGCCGAATACGCGGCCGAGAATTACGGCCACTTCGGCTTGAACCTCCGGCGCTACGCGCATTTCACTTCGCCGATCAGGCGATACGCGGATCTGATCGTGCATCGCGCGCTGATCCGGGGGTTGGGGCTTGGCGAAGGCGCGCTCCCGGAAACCGAGACACTGGAAACCCTGAGCGAGGTTGCCGCGCAGATTTCCGTCACCGAACGCCGCGCCATGAAGGCCGAGCGCGAGACCGCCGATCGCCTGATCGCGCATTTTCTCGCCGACCGCATCGGCGCCACCTTTCAGGGCCGCATCTCCGGCGTCACCCGCGCCGGACTGTTCGTCAAGCTCAGCGATACCGGCGCCGACGGCCTGATCCCGATCCGCACGCTCGGCACCGAATATTTCAACTACGACGAGACGCGCCACGCACTGGTCGGCACACGCAGCGGTGCCATGCACCGGCTGGGTGACGTTGTCGATGTGCGTCTGGTAGAAGCGGCACCTGTGGCGGGCGCGTTGCGGTTCGAATTGTTGTCGGAAGGCAAGGTCATGCCGCGCGGCCGCCGTCGTGACGGCGGGCGTAGCGGCGGCGGTCAGGCCAACACGCCGGTCAAGGCGGATCCGGGCGGCACCCCGCGCAAGAAGGATCGCAGGCCGAATAAAGCAAAGTCCGGCAAGTCGAAGAAGGGCAAGTCATGGAAACCGTAGATGCTGCGACCAAGGCCTGGACGCGCGATGCCGCGACCGCCGAAAAGCGCGACGTGTGGACCGCCATGAAGCGCGGCTTCCGCGGCCGCTGTCCGCGCTGCGGCCAAGGCAAATTGTTCCGTGCCTTCCTGAAGGTCGACAACAACTGTTCGGTCTGCGGCCTCGATTACACGCCGCACCGCGCCGACGACCTGCCCGCCTATCTCGTGATCGTCATCGTCGGCCACCTGCTGGTGCCGGTGATCCTGTGGATCGAAACCGCTTACGCGCCGCCGGTGGCGTTGCAGCTTTCGATCTATCTGCCGCTGACGCTGATCGCATCGCTGTTGTTGCTGCAACCGGTGAAGGGGGCCGTGGTCGGGACGCAATGGGCGTTGCGCATGCATGGATTTGACGAACAGAATCCTGAACCGTAAATCACGGTCATATAAAAAACGCGAGGGGTGGCGGCACCAAGATGAGCGAAACTGCAACGAAGCGAAAAAGAAGCCGATCATCATCCCTACCGCCGCCCCAGGGATGCCGCCACGCTGATCCTGATCGATCGCAGCGGATCGGTGCCGAAGGTCCTGGTCGGCAAGCGCCACGACAAGGTGGTGTTCATGCCCGGCAAGTTCGTCTTCCCCGGCGGACGCGTCGACAAATCCGACAACCGCGTTCCCGTCGCGGCACCAATCTCGAAAGCGCTCGAAGCCAATCTGCTGAAAGGCAGCCCGAAGATCGCGCCGTCGCGCGCCCGCGCACTGGCGGTCGCCGCGATCCGCGAGGCCTGCGAGGAAACCGGGCTTTGCCTTGGGCGCAAGAGCAACGGGGCTGTACTCGAAGGCCCGTGGAAACCGTTTTCCGATGCCGGCCTGTTGCCCGACCCCTCCAGCCTGTTCCTGATCGCGCGCGCGATCACCCCACCCGGCCGCGTGCGGCGCTTCGATACACGATTTTTCACCGCCGACGCCTCCGCCATCACCCATCACGTGCAGGGCGTGATCCATGCCGATGCCGAACTGGTGGAACTGGTCTGGGTCGAGATCGGATCGAAGCCGCTGGCCGACCTGCATCCCATGACCAAAAACGTCCTCAACGAGCTGGAAAAACGTCTCGCCACCGGACCGCTGAACCATGACGCGGCGGTGCCGTTTTTCCATTTCTATGGCGGCAAGATGCATCGGGACGTCTTGGGAGCGGCGTGAACGCCGCATCCCTCACCGTCATTCCCGGACGTTGTCAGATCGCCGCGGACCCACCATCGACGAACAATTCGACGCCGGCGACAAAGCTCGAATCGTCCGAAGCGAGGAACAGCGCTGCCTTGGCAATCTCGTCCGAGGTGCCGAGACGTCCCAACGGAACCATCGACTTCATGTAGGCTTTCACTTCATCATTGGCGAACACGTCAAATCCCGGTGTCTGAATTGGCCCGGGGCTGAGAACGTTGACGCGAATATTTCGTGCCTTCAGATCCGAGGTCCAGCTTCGCGCAAACGAACGGATCGCGGCTTTGGTGGCACCGTAGACAGTGGCCGCTTCGAAGCCCTTCGAACCGGCAACCGATCCGGTGAGGATGATCGAGCCTCCACCGCTCATCAGAGGCACCGCCTGCTGCACCGTGAACAGCACGCCCTTGACGTTGATATCGAACATCTTGTCGTAGGCGTCTTCGGTGATAGTTCCGAGCGGAGTGAATTCGTAGATCCCGGCATTGGCGAACAGCACGTCGATGCGGCCTTTCGCAGCCTTCACCGTATCGAAGAGGTGCGCGAGGTCGGCAATGTTCGACGCATCGGCCCGCACCGCCACCGCCCTGGGACCGATCTGCTTCACCGCGGCATCCAGTTCCGGCTGGCGTCGGCCGGTGATGAACACATGAGCCCCCTCCTCGGCGAACCGCCTGGCGGTGGCGAGACCGATGCCCGCGCTGCCGCCGGTGATAACTGCGACTTTTCCTTCCAGCTTCCTGGTCATGGCACTCTCCGTTGAATGAGCGGCAAAACGCCCGTCTCGGAGAACACATGATCCATCCACGAATAGTTGGTATGGTCTTGATCGAATATGATTGATACGTATTATGTATGAATGACGGACACGATCTCGCTGTTTCGAGCGTTCATCCGGGTCGTCGAGGCCGGTTCTTTCACCCGTGTCGCGCAGGAGCAGAACGCGAGCCAACCAACCGTCAGCCGGCAAGTGGCGGCTCTGGAGGACCATCTCGGCACGAGGCTGTTCACGCGCACCACGCGGAAACTGACGCTGACCGATGACGGCCGCAGCTTCTACGAGCGGGCCAAGCTCGCGATCGAGGCGGTCAGCGAAGCCGAGGATGCCGTGGGACGACGGCGCGCGCGGCCCTCGGGAGCGTTGCGGCTTGCGGTGCCCGGCGTGTTCGGCCGTCTGCGCATCATCCCGCATCTCAAGGAATTTCTGACACGCTATCCCGACGTCAGCATCGACCTTGCGATGAGCGACGCCAACGCCGATCTGATCGAGGAAGGGATCGATCTGGCCATCCGCAGCGGCGATGTCGTTGACAGCGCGTTGATCGCACGAAAGATCGGAGTGACCCGGCGGGTCGTCGTGGCGGCGCCGTCTTATCTGCGCGGCAAGCCGTTGCCGGCGCATCCCCGTGATCTCGTCAACCACGACTGCATCACCTTCACCGGGATTAGCGCAGCCGTGACCTGGCATTTTCGCGGAGCCGACGGACCTGTCAGCGTCGAGGTCAAAGGTCCGGTGCGGACACGCAATTCAGAAGGCATTCGCGAGGCCCTGCTGTCGGGTCTCGGCATCGGCTACGCCCCAATCTGGCACTTTACCGACGAACTCGACACCGGGCGTCTCGTCGCGCTGCTCGACGGCTACGAACCGAAGCCGGAGCCGATCCACGCGGTCTATCCCTCCCGCCGGTTCGTGCCGCAAAAAACCCGCGTCATGATCGACTTTCTCGAACAGCGCTTTGCGCTGGATCCGACGCTCAATCCGCGCCGGGAATAGCCGGCTAACGCCGCCCCGAAAATTGCAATAATCTTCCGGCGATGGCGGGATGCCTTTTCGCCCGCGCCTCCCTATTTCGGTTATACCGACATCAAATACGGAATGGGGCGATGGCAAAACGTCAGTTGCGGCTTGGCGCGTTCATGCGGCCGGTCTCTATTCATACCGGCGCGTGGCGTTATCCCGGCGCATGGCCGGACGCCAATTTCAATTTTGCGCATATCAGGCAGTTGATCCGGAAACTCGAGGCCGGCAAGTTCGACGCGTTCTTCATGGCCGACCATCTGGCCGTGCTCAACATGCCGGTCAATGCGCTCAAGCGCAGCCACACCGTGACGTCGTTCGAGCCGTTCACGCTGCTGTCGGCGCTGGCCGGCGCCACCGAGCATATCGGGCTGATCGCGACCGGGTCGACCACCTTCGACGAGCCCTACCATGTCGCCCGCCGCTTTGCCTCGCTCGATCATATCAGCGGCGGCCGCGCCGGTTGGAACATCGTCACCACCTCCAATCCGGATGCGGCGCTGAATTTCGGGCTTGAGGAGCACATGGATCACGCCGAACGCTACAAGCGTGCGCGCGAGTTCTACGACGTGGTCACCGGCCTGTGGGATTCCTTTGCCGACGACGCCTTTGTGCGCGACGTCGAAGCCGGGCTCTATTTCGATCCCGCCAAAATGCATGTGCTCGACCACAAGGGCAAATATCTCTCGGTGCGCGGGCCGCTCAACATCGCCCGCCCGATCCAGGGCTGGCCGGTGATCGTGCAGGCCGGCGCCTCCGACGATGGCAGGCAGTTGGCGGCTGAGACCGCGGAGGCCGTGTTCACCGGCGGCGGCCCCCTGGCCGACGGGCAAAAGCTTTACGCCGATATCAAGGGCCGCATGGACAGGCTCGGCCGCGACCGCGATCACCTGAAGATCCTGCCGGGCGCGTTCGTGGTGGTCGGCGACAGCGTCGAGGAAGCCCGCGAGAAGCGCGCGCTGCTCGACAGCCGGGTGCATTACGACAGCGCGATTGCGTCGTTGTCGGTGATCCTGGGCACCGATGCGTCCGGCTTCGATCCCGACGGGCAGTTGCCGCCGATTCCCGAAACCAATGCGAGCAAGAGCGGCCGGCAGCGGCTGGTCGATGCCGCCGCGCGCGACAAGCTGACGGTACGCCAGTTGGCGCAACGCGTCGGCGGTTATGGCGGGCTGTCGTTTGTCGGCACGCCGCAGACCATTGCCGACCAGATGGAGGAATGGCTGACCGGCTACGGCTGCGACGGTTTCAACATCATGTTCCCGTATCTGCCTGCGGGTCTCGACGACTTCGTCGACAAGGTGGTGCCGGAATTGCAGAAGCGCGAGATCTTCCGGCGCGAGTACGAAGGCAAGACGCTGCGGGAAAACCTCGGCCTGCCGCGGCCGAAAAACCGGTTCTTCGAGGGTTAGCGTCGTTTCTATCGTTCGAGACGCATCGCTTTCGCGACGCTCTCGGGAGTTAGTGAAGCAATGCGAGCCGTCATCCTGAGGTGCTCGCCTCTTCGGCGAGCCTCGAAGGATGAGATCACGGCCCATCCTTCGAGGCTCGCAAGAGCTCGCACCTCAGGATGACGACGGAGTGTGTAGCTATCCTGGCGGATTGAATTTCTCTATGCGCGAACAACCCCGATCTGCCTCTGCGGATGTCGGCTTCCAGGACCCGCCAATGACGGAGCTCGTTCAATCCCTCTTCCGATCAAACCAAACGATTTCACCCGGATAAGGGTCTCGCTCCAAAAGATCCCATTCTTTAGAAATGCGATCTATTACATACTCGCAATCTTGATTTTCCCACCTGAGCCGGACAGGCTTCTGCGTGCGAAGTATTATTGCTTCTAGGCCTGCAGAGAGTAAACCCCGAATAATTTGCAACACGGCTTTCTTCAATTGCGTGTGTTCCACTATTCTGAACTTATAACGAACGCGCATGATTATTTGCCACAGGCCCACGTAGTCGACGGCGGTCTCCTCCACGTAGCTCTCGATGATCTCGTTAAAGTTTTCGATCATATTGTTTCCGCCTCATTTACGCGGCCCCGTTATGACGCAGTCAAACAAGACGCCGCGCAAGCGCTTGCAACTCAGGTGAGGCTCTAGTCCTCATAGTGAAGAGCGCGTCTTCGCGCGCCTCGAACCAAGAGGCCGCGCTGTTGCATCTAGCCCGGACGATGCGCCCGCAGGAAGGAACGGATCTGGCGTACCGCCAGCGGCACCCGTTCCTTCGGCTCCTTCCACGGGAACATGCTCACTTCGGCCTTCGGCGCCAGCATCGCCGTTTCCATGGCGACGGCGTAGGGATGCGACGGGACATCGTCGGGCAGGATCAGGACCGGCGTCTGGCAGTTGCGCACGAAATCGCGGGTCACGGTAAAGACGAAGTCGGGATTGGTGCGGTACATTTTTGTGAGGAATTTATCGACCGCTTCCATGGTGATGTCGGGCCGCCGGGCGACCAGCGCCGGACCCCAGTTCTTCATGTTGTTGTCGTAGAAAAGATCGCGCGCCTCGGGGCGCGATCCGCTGGGCTGCGCCAGCACGGCGGCGACAACGCGATCGGGCGCCCGCCGCAGCAGGTTCCAGATCATGGGACCGCCGATGCAAAAGCCCAGCACCATGAACTTGTCGATGCCCAGATGATCCAGCAGGCCGAGTTGGTCATCGCTGTGCATATCCCAGGGACGGTCGATCTCGAGCGGGCCTGAGGACTGACCGGGATTGGCGTTGCGCAGGTCCAAAGCGATGCAGCGGTACTCGCTCTTGAACTCCTCGATCGCGTAGAACGGCGGATAACTGCCCGAGAGGCCCGAGATCGTCGAGTTCAATCCGCCGCCGGCGATCAGCAACAACGGGAAGCCGGAACCGGCCTCCTCGAAATGAATGCGTACTGCGCCTTTTTCGTAAAAGCCCATGGTCTCTCCTCCTTGCCCGCTCGCTTGCGAAGCATAACCGGGGCTGAAATTGGCGCAATCCGGCATCAAAACCAGCGATATTAGCCGGCGCGCGACCTTGACTTTGGGCCGTCAGAAGTTAGGTTGCCCGGCAAATGCGTCCCGGATGGGCCGCGCCAGATTCCCTTATATTTGAGGTTCAGACATGGCCAAAGCGGTCACCATCAAGGTCAAGCTCGTTTCATCGGCGGATACCGGCTTCTATTACGTCGCCAAGAAGAATTCGCGCACCATGACCGACAAGCTGGTCAAGAAGAAGTACGACCCGGTCGCGCGCAAGCACGTCGAATTCCGCGAGTCCAAGATCAAGTAAGATCGCGGACACTACTGACTTCCAGCGGGGCCTTCGGGTCCCGTTTTTATTTGGGGCGTCCAAATACAGATGTCGTCGCCCGGCTTGGCCGGGCGACCCGGTATTCCAGCGCACCTGAAATAGAACCGAGAAGGCACGGCGTACTGGATACTCCGCCTTCGCGGAGTATGACTCCTGGCGGATGAAACAGATCGCTACGCCGTACGCAATAACGGCGGCCGCGACGGCCGGATCAGCGCGAATGCGACCTGGATGATGCCGCCGGCAAGCCCCAATGCGACGCCGATGCGCCAGGCCATGGTGTAGGAACCGAGTGCGTCATAGATCAGCCCGCCGCCGTAGGCGCCGAGGAAGCTGCCGAGCTGATGGCTCATGAAGGCGAGGCCCTGGATCATCGCCTGCCATTGCAATCCGAACATTTCGGCGACCGCGCCCGCCACCAGCGGCCCGACCCCCATCCACAGGAATCCCATCAGCGCGCCGAACAGCAGGGTCGATGCCGGCGACGGCGGCAGCGTGAAATACCAGGCCAGAATCAGCGAGCGGAAAACATAGATCGCGCCCAGCAGCGCCAGCTTGTTCCAGCGCCCGCCGGCCCAGCCGAAAAACAGGCTGCCGAGCACGTTGAAGCCGCCGATCATGCCGAGCGTCTGCGCGCTCAGCATCGGGTCCATGCCGCAGATTGCCAGATAAGACGGCAGATGCGTGGTGAGGAACACCAGTTGCATGCCGCAGACGAAATAGGCGCAGGTCATCACCACGAACGACGCGTTGCCCATCGCGACCTTCACCGCGACGCCGGCCGAGGTATCGCCGATATCGTCGGAGGTTCGCACCGGCAGCGGCACCTTGTCGACCTTGCCGGCGAACCAGGCTGCCGGAAGCATGAATATCGACAGGATCACGAAGCCAACGAGGCCGGTGCGCCAGCCGTAATCCTCATTGAGGATTTGGCCGATCGGCGCCGACAGCAACGCGCCGAGCGATCCCGCCGCCGAAACCATCCCGAGCACGGTGCTGCGCACCGTCTCCGGCACCGCGCGCGCCGCAACCGACATCGCAATCGCTGCGGCCGTGCAGGCCAACGACGTGCCGATCAGCACGCCTGCGCCGATCATGATGCTGAACAGCCCCTGCGCGCTCGCCATCAAGGCAAGCCCCGCGATGTACAGCACCGCGCCGGCCATCATGATCGGGCGAAAGCCGTATCGCACCGTCATGGCGCCGGCGAGCGGCTGCAGGAATCCCCAGGCCAGATTCTGCATGGCGATCGCAAGGGTGAAATCGGACACCGAGATGTGGATGTCGTGCGTCAGCGGCTGCAGGAAGATGCCGAGGCTCTGGCGAAAGCCCATGCTCAGCGTGAGCATGATGGAAGCGCCGATCAGGATCGGCAGCGTGGGACGCAGCGTTCTCAGCAGGGACATTGTTGTTGTTCTTTCTTGGCCGTCGCGGGGCAAAAAACGCGACGGGGCGTCGCCTGAGAGCTCAGAAGACTCTGATCTGCCCAAATTTAACGCAGACGTTCCCGAGACGCAACTCAGGCACGCCATGCGAAAAACAACTGTCGTCCCTGCGAAAGCAGGGACCCATAGCCACCAGCGGTTATGGTTGGAGTGAAGTCAGGCCACAGCCATCTGTTTCACATCGCACGGTCACGGCGTATGGGTCCCCGCATGCGCGGGGACGACGGCTGGGGTTAGCCAGACAGGAAACTCACGCCGCCGCGGCCACTACCCTGTTGCGGCCGTCGTGCTTGGCGCGGTAGAGCGCGGTGTCGGCGCGCTTGACCACGTCGGCGACCGGCTCGCCCTTCAATTCCAGCGCCGACAGCCCGATCGAGATCGTGACCTCGATGCGCTTGGTGCCCTTGTGGACCGCGAACGGTTCGCCCGCGATCGAGCGCCGCAGCCGCTCCGCCACCACGCCCGCGACATGCATGTCGGTCTCCGGCATCACGATGACGAATTCCTCGCCGCCGTAGCGGCAGGCGAGATCGATGCCGCGGATCGACTTGCGCACCCTCACGGCAAATTCGCGCAGCACGTCGTCGCCGGCATCGTGGCCGTAATTGTCGTTGATCGATTTGAAATAATCGATGTCGAGCATCATCAGCGCCAGCGGCTTGCCGCGATTCGAGGCCTGCTCGGCCAGCGTGCTCAAATGACTTTCCATGTAACGGCGGTTATGCAGGCCGGTCAGCGCGTCGGTGATCGCCATCTCGATCGAATTCTGGACGTTGTCGCGCAGATGGTCGGTATAGCGGCGCTTGCGGATCTGGGTGCGCACCCGCGCCAGCAATTCGTTCCTGTCGACCGGGCGCAGCAGATAGTCGTTGACGCCGATCTCGAGGCCGCGCAGCAGCCGCGTATTGTTGTCGGCATCGGCAATCGCCAGGATCGGCACCGCCCTGGTGCGCTCCAGCGAGCGCGCCTGGCTGCACAGCCGCAACCCGTCGAAATTCTCCAGCCCGAGCGAGACGATCAGGAGATCGTAATTGCCTTCGGCGGCATGAAACACCGCTTCGGCCGGATTGGTTTCGACGTCGACGGTATGCTCCGTGCCCAGAACCGGCGCCAGCCGCTCATAGGACGAGGGCCGGTCGTCGACCAGCAGGATGCGTCCGCCCTTGCCGGTATCGGCCACCGCGCTGCGCTCCGGCGCCTGCATCCCGATCTCGAGCGAGGTGATGGCGCGCATGCGCAGCTCATCGGTCATCATCTTCAACCGCGTCAGCGAGCGCACCCGCGCGATCAGCACGATGTCGGACACCGGCTTGGTCAGGAAATCGTCGGCGCCGGCCTCAAGCCCGCGCACGCGGTCGGCCGGGCTGTCGAGCGCCGTCACCATCACCACCGGAATGTAATGCGTCGCCGGATTGGACTTCAGCCGGCGGCAAACCTCGAAACCGTCCATGTCCGGCATCATGACGTCGAGCAGGATGATGTCGCATTCGGCGCGCTCACAGATCGCGAGCGCGTCGGCGCCGTTGGTCGCGGTCACAACATCGAAATATTCGGCCGACAGCCGTGCTTCCAGAAGCTTGACGTTGGCGGGAACGTCGTCGACGACCAGGATACGCGCGGACATCGAAACTCTCCTACCCGATAAACCGTCGAACGGTTTCAATAAACTTGCCGACCGAGATCGGCTTGGACAGATAGGCCTCGCAGCCGCCCTCGCGGATGCGTTCCTCGTCGCCCTTCATCGCAAAGGCTGTCACCGCAACTACCGGAATGGCGCGCAGTTCCGGATCGTCCTTGATCCAGCGCGTCACTTCGAGGCCGGACACCTGCGGCAGCTGGATATCCATCAGGACCAGGTCGGGACGCAGCGTGCGCACGAGATCGAGCGCCTCGAAGCCGTTGCTGGTGCCCGAGGTCTGATAGCCATGCGCTTCCAACAGATCGCGAAAGAGCTTCATATTCAGCTCATTGTCCTCCACGATCAGGACGGTTTTCGCCATCCCGCCCCTCCCCATTCCCGCCAACGGGCCCGGCCTGCGCATCTGCGCCGCCGCCGAACCTGTCAAAAAGTGGATTCAAACTAGCGCCAGATTCGCTCTAACCCGTTAAACCCGAGTGCCATCTTTATGCGAAGTGGTTTTCGCTTGCTTGAACACGTTCCGCAGACTCGGGCATGATGGCTTGCAAAATAGAGACCATAAGTTACGGAAAGGCAAACAGATCCGTTGAGAAAGCCTGTTCACAACCCCCGGGAAGTGGCTGAAATCGTTGCCGTTCAGGCGCTTTCCTTTATCGCCGGCGAGCCCGAGCGGCTGGGCCTGTTCCTGGCCGAAAGCGGAATCGGCCCGGAGACCCTGCGCACTGCCGCCGCCGACCCGCATTTTCTCGGCAGCGTGCTCGATTTCATCCTGCGCGATGACGCAACCGTGAAAGCATTCGCCGACGTCTCGCAACTTCATCCGACCAATATTGCCGCGGCGCGCCAGGCGCTCAATGACCCCGATTGGGAGCGCGATGCGCCGTGACATCAACCGCGCCGGCAATGGACGGCCCGACCTGCTTTTGCCGGGACTGTCTTGTCGACCAGAATCTTGGCGACCAGGACAAAGCGGTCCGGCGCTGCGGTGAATGCGGCTCGCCGCGCCTGGTTCGCCACCATGCCCTGCCCTCGCTCACGCTCGCCCATATCGATTGCGACGCGTTCTATGCCACCGTCGAGAAACGCGACAATCCTGAACTCGCCGACAGACCGGTGATCATCGGCGGCGGCAAGCGCGGCGTGGTGTCGGCGGCGTGCTACATCTCCCGCACCTATGGCGTGCGTTCGGCGATGCCGATGTTCAGGGCGCTGGCGCTGTGCCCGTCGGCGATCGTGATCCGGCCCGACATGGCGAAATACGTCCGGGTCGGCCGCGAGGTGCGCCACGCCATGCAGGCGCTGACGCCGCTGGTCGAGCCGCTGTCGATCGACGAGGCATTCCTCGACCTCGGCGGCACCCAGCGCGTCCACGGCATGATCCCGGCGAAAGTGCTGGCGCGCTTTGCCCGCGAGGTCGAGCGCGGCATCGGCATCACGGTTTCGGTCGGCCTTTCCTGCAACAAGTTTTTGGCCAAGATCGCCTCCGACCTCGACAAGCCGCGCGGCTTTGCAGCGCTCGATCAGGAGGAAGCCCGCATCATGCTGGCGGACAAGCCGGTCGGGTTCATCTTCGGCGTCGGGCCTGCCACGCAGGAGAGGTTGTTGCAGCGCGGCTTTCGCACCATCGCCGACCTGCAGCGCGCCGACGAGGTCGACCTGATGAAGCAGTTCTCGACCGAGGGCCGCCGGCTGTGGCGGCTGGCGCGCGGCATCGACGACCGCAAGGTGGTGCCTGACCGGGGCGCCAAGACCATCTCCAGCGAGACCACCTTCGAAACCGACATCCGCGATTTTGCTATCCTTGAGAAGACGCTGTGGCGGCTGTCGGAGAAAGTATCGGCGCGGCTCAAGAGCAGCGAGCTTTCCGGGCTGACCATCACGCTGAAGCTGAAGACCGCCGACTTCCGCCAGCGCACCCGCTCGCAATCGATCCATGCGCCGACGCAACTGGCGGCCAAGATCTTCGCGGTCTCGCGCGAGATGCTGGCAAAGGAAATCGACGGCACGGCGTTTCGCCTGATGGGCGCCGGCGTCAGCGCGCTGCGAGCGGGGTCGCAGGCCGACGACACCGACATGCTCGACCGCCGCTCGGCCCACGCCGAACGCGCCATCGACGACCTGCGCAAGAAATTCGGCAGTGCCGCGGTGATCCGGGGGATTGCCTATGACGGGCCGGAAAAAGCGGAGTAGCGCTGCAGGGCAATCTGCTTGAAGCCGCCACTCCCGCTCCGGTCAAAAATGGACCCGACGGCCCATTGGCGCCATGACCCTTGTCTGCTTTGTCTGCTTTACCCCCGGGAGCAGACATCGCTAAAGGCCGCTGCCATGTCGGTTTTGTGCCATGAGAGAGACTCCTGCACCGCAGTAAACTGCCTCACTCCTCAAACACCTCGTCGGCGCCAGCAGTGCCTGCGGCACGACGAGGCCCAGCGCCTTGTACATCGTTTGGAAGTTCATTTTCTGCGACGAACTTCCCCGGCTCTGGTAAGGTTGCGAAAATGCATGGACGGTGAAAGACGATGAAAAGAATAACATTTTTGGTGGCATCCGCGCTCGCCGCTTCGGCAATAGCGGCTTCGCCCCCGGCTTGGGCCGACGATTGGCACGGCGTCACCAACTATCCGGCGCGGGTTAACGCATTCACTTTCAGCTCGGGAGTACTTAGTGCAAATCATCCGGTGCACTTCGGCGCCTGGACCGTCTCGTTTGGCACGCAAAGCGTTCAAACCGTCTACGTACAACAAACCGCGGGCTACAGTTGGTTTCACACCGGCAAGCCCTACAGCTTGATTTGCGCCAATGCGGTGCTCGGTCAGACCACTTGCGCAATGTGGCTACAGCCCGCGTCGCAGAATTCCGTCGAAGCATGCAAGATGGCCCTGCTGCCAAATCTCGGGACGGTCGATTTGCTGCCGATACCTTGCCCGACGAGCATCACGTTCCAGCGCTAGAATCGACCAGACGTCGCGACTTCTGACGTTACTGTTCTACGCGCCTTTTCGTCCTCTCCAGCGGGTCGGTATCGGCCGTGCTCATCAAGATGCCGACACGCCGCGTTCGTTCCGGCTGCTGCGCCCGTGCGATCAGGGCCATGCAACCGCACCTTGCGCGAGACCAAAGAAAGTGCGTCGTTTCATTTGGCTGCTCCGATCCCGACGGGATTTTCGTGTTCTCTTAGCCGATTGACAGCCGAGTATCTATCGAACTGCAGCTTGTGTCATGCGGAAGGCCTGCGCCTTGGCTATCCGGTTTGGCCGACGTAATCCGCCAATTCCTTCCGGCTGGTGTCGGGCGCAACGAACAGGAACAGCGGTGCCAGCGCCAGGAAACTGAGCGCCAGCAGCGGCAGGCCGGCTGCAAGCGAATATGACGTCGCGATCCAGCCGAGGATCGCCGGCGCAAGCGATCCGGCGGCTACTCCGAACGTGTAGGCGGCGCCGACCGCGGTGCCGCGAATCTGGGTCGGAAATAATTCCGTGGTGTAGCCGAGCCCGGTGCCGAAACTGCCGAGGATCATGAAGTTGGCGCACAGGCCCACCCAGAACA
This sequence comes from uncultured Alphaproteobacteria bacterium, assembly GCA_963774685.1. GTDB lineage: Bacteria > Pseudomonadota > Alphaproteobacteria > Rhizobiales > Xanthobacteraceae > Bradyrhizobium. Next base: position 1,773,669 of record CAVZFU010000002.1, read on the forward strand.
GCTGGGTTGGATCGTCGAGCGATCCCATGACGGCAATGAGGATGGCAGCGGGTACGGCGAAGGCCGGGATGACGTAGCGGCGGCCGAATTGATCGCTCAGCCATCCGCAAATCCAGTAGGCGAAGATCGCGACGAACATCCAGACCGAGAGGTAGCCGACCGCGGTCTGGAATCCGAGCTTCTTCTCCACCGCCAGAAATTGCGGCATCCAGGCCGACCAGCCAATCCAGGTGAACAGGTAGAAGAAATAAACCAGCGAGGCCACCAGCATTTCGCGCGGATAGGCTCGCACCGGCGACCACAAATCGAGACTTTGCCGGAGGCCTTGCTTTACCATGCCGGCGGTGACGCGCGCAAAACGCGGGCTCTCCTTCACGCCGACGCGAATCCACAACACCAGCAGCGCCGGCGGCACGCCGAGAAAATAAAGCGACCGCCATCCCCACAGCGGAACGAGAACCGACGCGGCCAGCGAACACAACAAATAACCAAGCGGAAAACCGCCGACCAGCACGGCAAGCGCGGTGCCGCGCCATCGGGTTGGCGCGGTCTCGCTGACCATCACCATGCCGACCGGCAATTCGCCCGATAGCGCGATGCGGTTGATCGACGAGAACACCAGCAGCGTCACCCAGCCGCTGGCAAAGCCGGTGAGCCCGGAAAACATCGAATAGCCGAGGATCGAGACCATCAGCAGCGGCTTGCGGCCATAGAGATCGGCGAGCACGGGGAAGACGAACAGGCCGATCATGCCGACCCAGCGCCCGATCGTGGTGACGTTGCCGATGGTGGCCGGTGTGATGCCCCACTCCTTGATCAGGATCGGGGTCACGATCTGCATGATCGTCTGTTCGTAGACGTCGAACACCCAGCCGAGAATGCACACCACCAGGACGGTCACGGAGTTCCTGGACCATCCGTCGCTGGCCGGTTTTGCGTCCGGCAGGCTGGCAAGCGTCATATCAATTGCCTCACTTCAACAATTGCCGCTTGAGCAGATCGCGGTTGATTTTGCCCGATGCGCCCTTCGGCAGCGTATCGACCACGAAGATGCGCGTCACCGGAATTCCGCGCTCGGCGCTCCAGTATATCAGCTGCGTGTCGACAACCGGCGACCGGACCACGATGGCAACCGATATTTCCTCGATGCCGCCTTCGCCCATTGAACCGAAGGCAGCGACTTCGGCGACAGCCGGGTGCTGCCGCAAGATGTCCTCGATGACGTCAGGGGCGAGTTTGAGCCCGCCGACATTGATGACATCTGATGTCCGCCCGTTCACGATCATGAGGCCGTCGCGCGTGATTTGGCCGCGGTCGCCGGGATAAAACCAGCCGGCGCGGAAGCTCGGGTTGGTTTCGGCGCGCTCCGGCGGATAGGGCGCGCCCTGGCAGGTAGCGCGAATGCGCAAGATGCCGTCGGTGCCGGGTGGCAGCGTCTTGTCCTGTTCGTCGACGATTTCAACTTCGGCCCAGGGCGCGACGAACCCCGTTGCGCCCTCGATCGCGGTGAGCTGGTCCATGTTCGCAAAAGCAGTGCCGCCGGCTTCGGTCGAGCCGTAAAGGTTGACGATCGAACTGCACAGGCCGGCTCTGGCTTCCGCGATCAGCGAACGCGACAGAAGTCCGCCGCCAGTCAGGACAGTGCGCAGTGAATTGGACAGGTTACCGGCGCCTTTTGCTGCTCGCGCACCAATTCGCGTAGCTGATTGCTGGTTGCCGCCATCGCATCGACGCCATAGACCGCAACCATTTGCAGGCTGCCCCGCGCGGTGTCGGCAAACAAGGCGGTGCGTCCGCCGAACAATGCATGCGCTGCGATGGTGTAGCCCCAACTGCTGTTCAGGCCGATCAGCAGCAGCAAACGCTCCCAGGTGCCCAGCCCGAGAGTGGAATAGTAATTCATGACCCACTGCTGGAACGCTTTCACGGTCAGCGAAATCGCCTTTGGGCGGCCGGTGGTGCCGGAGGACAGCGCGATGCAACAGATCATCTGATCGCTGGCAAAGCCTTGCGGCGGGCTCGCCACGATTGGCCGGCGCTCGCCCTCGAACCAGTCGTCGGCGACGACGACCTGCCGCTGTCCGGCCATGAACGGCACGCCGGGGCCATGCAGGAATGCGCCGACCGGCAGTTGCAACGGCAGGATCTCGGCGGGCTTCGACACCGAGACCACCGGGTATCCAAGGCGGAACAGCGCCGCGCCGACAATCATGTGCCGGATCGGACTGTCGATCGAAACGCACACGAGTGTTCCGGGCGCAAGATCAAGCGATCGAATGCGATCGGCGACGCGCAGGATGCCCTGCGCCATCATGTCGTAGGTGGCGACCCGGTCGGGAAGAATGATGGCCGGCTTTTCCGGCCGCGCCAGTGCGTGATGGAAAATCAGATCGACAAAGGAAACCACGGCAACAGCGTTGCCCATGCCGCGCTGCCTCAGGCCCCGGCGTCAGAACTTGTAGTTGATGCCGACACGGCCGATGTCGACGGAATCCTTGAACGCAAAGGTGTAGAGTCGAAGCCACGGTCGTTAGCCGTTGCCGAACGGTTCGGAAATCCGACGTGGAGATATTCGGCCTTCGCGGTCCAGTTTCCGGACAATGCGAATTCTACACCGCCGCCGGCCGTCCATCCGGTGGCGGACGAACTTGGACTTGCACTTCCCGTGAACGCAAACACCGTGACTTACATATTGGTCCTTGAGATTTGCAAATGCCACGCCGCCGGTGCCGTAAATCAACAGGCGGTCGAACGCCCAACCGACCCGACCGCGCACCGTTCCGAGTGCGGTCATGTTGCCGTTGAACATATCGCCGGGTTGACGCAATCGGTCCCGGCGAGGTGCTGCGACCAAGCGAGGCTGCCGAGATATCGCCTTCAAGGCCAACGACGACACTATTGAACTGCCAATTATATCCAGCCTCAAGCCCGCCGATGACGCCGCTCTGGCTGCTGTTGAAGCTCGCGCCCGGGAAAAGATACGTGTTGTTGGGATTGGAAATATTGGTTCGGGCCCTGGCAAAGCCGACGTTGGCGCCCACGTAGAATCCAGTCCAGCTCCAAACCGGCGCCACGACCGGCGCCTTGTAGACCGGGCGTGCGGCCATGTCGGCCGCCTGTGCCCCGCTTGCGAGTGCCAGAGCGCCGAGCGATACGCCGGCCAACAGCGATTTCTTCATTTTGCCACCCGCTTGCCGCCCGCGCTTGAATTTCAAAACGCCAAGGCTGCCGGTCACCTTAGTGGGTGGCAAATCCGATTCCTATGGTAATTTGGCCACAGGCGCCGAAAAGCCGACGCCTTTGGCGCTATTCGCACCGCAACGCGACTGCCAGATTACTTCCGGATCAATGGAATCTGCAGATTGGTCGGGCGATTCTGCTCCGTATCGAAGCCACGGCCGTCGATTTTGCGCGCACCCGAGAACAGCAGATCCCCTCTGAGGTAGGCGCCAGGTCGCACTCCGCGAGCGAGCCCGCCCCGGATCATGCGATCCAGGACGGGCACGGCGGCGTGTTAGTGCCTTTCCTCCTCACGGCCCGGCGGGCGCGCCGCGGGTGCAGGCGGGCGCGGAGCTGGCCCCATATGCTGCTGCGGCGCTTCCCTCATGGCCGGAGCAGGCGGCGCCTGCGGCCGGCGCTCTTCAACGCGAGGCGGCGGCGCCATATGTTGCTCCATCCTCGGCGTTTCGGGGCGTACCTGTGGCCTCGGTTCGTTACGCGGCGCCTGCTCCGGCAGGCGGCGCGGCTCTTCCGCAGGCTTGCGTTCCTCGACCCGCGGTGACGGCTCCCGGCCCATCTCGTTCCCCCGCGGCGGCTCACCGGGGCGCCGCATCTCCTGCTTCGGCAGCTCCTGCTTCGGCATTTCCTGCCGCTGCATCTCCTGCGGCTGGCCAGGCCGGCCTTGCTCGCCCGGAGTGCGGCTCGTGCGCACGACGCCTTCACCCTGCAGCACACCGGGGCGCGAGGTCGCGCCGATGGCAGGCTCGCCATGGTTCTGCTTGGAGAACAACGCGCGATCCTTGCTCGCGACCTCGGCATGCCGGCGTTGCACCGGCGTCGCCTCGATGTGACGCTCGCGCGCGAACCTCTCCTGTTGCGGGGTCGGTCGCGCCTGTATACCGCCATTGCCGCCGTTGAAGCTGGCGCGGCCGGCATTGTTGTTGATCACGACCCTCTCATTGTAGACGTTGGAGATCCGCACATTGGTGAAGTTGTTGACGGTGCGGTTGTAGAAGAACACGCCGTGATCCCACCGGCCGCCGTAGTAGCCTTCGCCGGTGTAGCCGAAGCCATAGTCGATGCCGCCATAGAAACCGACTTCGCGGCCCCAGTAGCCGGGATGGAAGCCGTAGCGGCCATCGACCCAGCCCCACCACGCCGGCGTCCACAATAACTCAGGCTCCGGGGGCTCGACCCAGGTGCCCGGCACCCAGTAGTAGTCCTGCACGACCGGATCCCAGCCCCAATAACCGGGTGCCCAGATGTAGCCTTCCGCGGGAATCGGCGGCTGCTCGTAGTAAGGAAGCGGCGGCGGCGGAACGTCGACGCTCACGTCAACCGCGATCTGCGCATGCGCCGTTGCCACGAAATACGTCGGCAGCGCTACACCGAGCATGAGCGCGAAAACCGATGATCGAAGTGAATTCATTTGAAACCTTTCAAGAAGACGATGCCGAGGACCTGGAAGCAGAGAGGCGGGAACACTCAACGGCGGAGGGTCGCTTCGGTTCCGTCTCGATCGTTGGCCTGGGGATATTCCCGCGTGTCCCAGCATGAACACGGCAACTGAACGCGGCCTGAACGCGGCTGTTCGCTGATGGTCATGTTGATGTTGCTATCCTCGCAAGGCCCGTGATCGCGCGGCGAGCGGAGCCGGAGGCTCTTGCGCGTCGCCAGTCTTAGTCGGCAGCGTTGCGCAGAACGGCTCCGAGAGTGGCGTCGAGAAACCGCCCGACCTCCGTTACGCGCTCATCGCCATACTGACTGAAGAACGATGATGGCCGGTCATACTCAAAGTTTCCCCTGCCTTGCTCGTCCTCGAACAAAACCACCCGCAGCGGCGCGTAGAGTGCAGCAGGAAGCTGATGGCGGGTCATCTTTGAAGCGGTGAGAGGATTACCAATTTCATATTGCACCACGTTGCGTCTGCCGCCCGCGATCTGCAACAGGGAGCCATGATCGCGCTCCTCGAAGATCGACAGCTTCGGCCCGTTGTCTTCATAGTCCTTTGCGCGTTTCTGGTCGCCGCTCCGCAGCACTCCGGCGATGCCTGTATTGAGTCTGGGTACGGTGCTTTCGAGCTTCCGGCGCACCTCTGCGAACGGTCGTCGTGAGGTGATCCTGATGTGCTCAACAGCAATCGTCTGTGATGTAACGGAAGTTTGTACGGTCGCTTGGGTCATGGAACGCTCCGATCTTCTGCTGCTCGGGGAGCGGAAGGCTTTCTCCACTACGACACCCGGCATGGACGCCTATCTGACAGAGCAGCTCCCACGCGCTGCCGTAGAAGCGGTCGGAACCACCGGTCGTCACTGCAGTTGTCGATGCAGAAATTCTTTGGTTCGCGCATTGGCGAGCGTCGCTGCCGCGGCGTTGTAGTGCGCCCCGTTATGCCGGGAGAAGGCGTGACACTGACCCGGATAGCTGTAAACGGTTGCGTTTGGTTTTCCGGCCAGTGCCGCTTTGATCTCGGCTTGCGCCGCCTTTGAAATGAATTCGTCTTCCTCGCCAAGGTGCATCAGCAAAGGGGCGCGCAAGCTGCTAACCTCGCCGAGGTATTTTTCCGTGTCGCTGCCATGATAAGCAACGGCGGCGGCGACCTCATGGCGGGCGGCCGTGATAAAGGCCATCAAGGCGCCGAGGCAGTACCCCTGCAGGGCAACCTTTCCGGTCGACTCTGGCAACTCAACAGCGGTGCGGATTGTTTGCGCGATATCGTGCGCGCCAGCGTCGCGATCGTATGCCCCGTAAAGCCGTAGACCGTGCTGCCAGTCGGCTTCCGACCTTACGTCAAGATCAACGTCAGGCTCCTGCCGCCAGAACAGGTCCGGCGCGATTGCAATGAATCCTTGCTCTGCCAGCTCATCGCAGGTCGCCCGGATGTCGGCGTTAACGCCGAACAATTCCTGGAGAACGACCACTACCGATGCGGGCAATTTGGCGGGCCGTGAAACGTAAGCATTGAACGTTCCATCCGGAGACTTGATGGTCATCTGGTTTTCCATGTGCTCCTCCATCAATGAGATCGGTCCACTTTTGGGACGCGCGAACGCGTCCCAAAAAGCAGCCTTTAAGCAGCGGAAGCGTCGACTCAACGACTAGCTGGCGCGGCGGCGGCGGCTTCCTCGATGAGCTTGGCTGTTTCCTTCGGATGAGACATGTAGGCGACATGGCTGGCGCCGTTCATTTCGACCGTCTTGGCATGGGCGCGTTTTGCCATCATCCGCTCCTGGTCTGGATTGATCGACCGGTCTGCGGTGGCCACCATGTACCAGGTGGGCTTGGTCTTCCAGGCGGGATTCGTGACCTTGTGGGTGAACGCGTCGGTGGAGATCGGCACCTGCGATATAGCCATGTAGCGGGATTCGGCCGAGGGAATATCCGCCGCGAAGTCGGCCACGAAATGCGCCTGATCTATCCACCAGTTGCCATTGCTGTCCGCCATGAACGCCTTGGAGGCTTGCGGCAGGGCCTGTTCGATCGACGCACAGCTCTCGCCTTCATCGAGCGCAAATGCGGCAATATAGACCAGCGCAGCAACGTTAGGATTGTTGCCCGCCTCGGTGATGATGGACCCGCCGTAGCTGTGGCCGACCAGGACCACCGGCCCGCCCATGGCGTCGATTGCGGCCTTCGTGTATTTTTGATCGTCGGCGTAGGAGGTCTCGGGGGGCTGCGCCACCGAGACTTTGTAGCCATCCTGCTCAAGGATTTTCGCGACAGCGGCCCAACCGGAGCCATCGGCGAATGCGCCATGCACCAAAACGACGTTCTTGATGGCGGCCTTCGATGCGGATTGCGCCGCGGCAGAGTTGAGACTCACACCTGCCAGCGTGGCGGCGAGCATGGTAGCGACGTAAGGATTCTTCATGACATGCCTCCGGTAGACTGCAATAAGAACCCTCGATCGCTGTAGCATCCGGGTTCGTGCACTTTGTATCGTTGGCAGCGCGAAAGAAATTGTACGGATTTGACCGCGTTGCAAAATTCAGCCGAAAAATCGCTGCGACGGCCATAGCCGCTGCTAATTTCCGCTGTTTTTACGATTATAGGGCGTTATCCTCTTTCCCATCCCGGACGGCGGATGCTCGCGTTGGGAGCGCGAGCGTGTTTGTCGCTTTAGCAACTGTTATGGAGGCAATGATGCCTACAGATGCGATCGAGGACGACCTTGCCAGACGCTTCCGAATAGATCCTCCGCGGACCCTCCTGGCGCGAAAATCTTCAAAAGCACGTGTTGGTTTTTCGCACATGCGGAGCAGTCGTCCGATGCGCGGCCATTCACTGGCCACAGAACCGGAAGCAGCTTTTGCATTCCATGTTCCGTTATCGGTGCCGTTTTTCTCGAACTTATGGACGGCAGGACGGCGTAGAGAAGTGCCCGATCTACGTCTCGGCGATGCACAGCTGGTTGACCTCGCCGAGCATCCGGTCGTCAGTCTGGATATCCCTTTCGATTCGATTCGCTTTTATATTACGCAGGTTGCGCTTGATGAGATGGCCAATGAAGCCGGAATTCGCCGGGTGAAAGGACTTTACGCGCCGAATTTTGGTGCCCGCGATTTGGTTATGTTCGGTCTGGCGCAAGCGCTCGCCGGCGCGATGGAGCAATCGGGCGAAGGAACCGCGATGTTTTCCGACTGTATCGCGCTTGCTTTTTTTGCTCACATTGTGTGCGCTTACGGCAGCGTTCCGATCGGGGGACCAAACGCCCGCGGCGGGCTTGCAGCCTGGCAGCTGCAACGCGCCCGTGACCTCATCAATGTCAATTTGGCACACGATCTTTCGATCGCAGAGATCGCGCATGAGTGCGGACTGTCGAGCGGATACTTTGCGCGGGCGTTTAAACGGTCGACGGGTGTTCCGCCGTACCGGTGGCAAACCAAAATGCGCGTCGAGCGCGCCAAAGAACTCTTAAAAGACCGACGCTGCGAACTCGCCGATATTGCCCTGCTTTGCGGCTTCGTCGACCAAAGCCATTTCACGCGCGTATTTTCCAGGAGCGAGGGTTACAGCCCGGGTCGGTGGCGCCGCCTTCATCGCCTATAGTCTCATGGGCTTTCTGCTGCGTCAGGATCGCCCACCGGGCGGTTCACAATGGAAGCCTCCAGGACGACATCCGATGCAAACGCGCGCGAGAATTACTCAAGCGTCAGCCGGCTAACGATCCCGGTCCATGCCTTGCCCGGATGAGCCGGCTGTTCGGGCTGGATTCCTACTGTGTTCGGACCAGCGGAATCTGCAGGTTGGTCGGGCGGTTCTGCTCCGTATCAAAGCCACGGCCGTCGATATTGCGCGCGCCCCAGAACAGCAAATCCCCTCTGAGGTAGACCAGGTCGTACTCCATGAAATTCGTCCCCTCCTTGAGACCGAAGGGGACAAAAGTCTTTCCAAAGATGCTCTGGGGTGAGTTGACCGCCCAAGGCGCGTATCCAGCCGACGCGACCTTGTTGAGTAGATCGGCAAATCCCTGCACGAGAGGAGTTACCTCGTAGGCTTCATCGGCAACGAAGTCGACCTTCTGCGCGCCCGGCGCGATCGGATGGGAACCTCGCCACAGCACGTGGCCGCCGATCTTGATCCGCGCGAGCGGCACGGCACCGTAGGGGTCAGCCGAGTTGACAACCTCCAGCTCGAACCGATCGGACGGCAAATATTTGTAAGAGCGCTTGAGGTAGAACGGCTTGAGCGAGCCGTCCGGGTTTTTGCTCGGCCGTATCTCCGGGGCGATGCTCTGCCAATTTCCGAGCATCGCCTCCTTGACCTTCGCTACATCTGTTTCCATGCCGTTTGCTTTCGGTTGATTGCTGGGGGATTGCGCCGCGGCTCCACCGATTGCAGCCATCACCAGAAGGATTGACAGCGACGCGCTGACGGTTGTGCGCATGCGTACACTCCAGTAAGTGCGAACGCGTTTGCCCAGGCTTTTGAGCACGATCTGCTCGCCAGGCAGACCCCGCCTACCGTGGTTACTTGCTCTTAGAACCCTCTGGCAGGCTTGAAAAAGACTTTGTAAGCTTGGCCCATGCTTATGAGATATGGGATCCTCTGATGGAGCTTCGGCATCTTCGCTACTTCGTTGCCGTGGCCGACGCCGGCAGTTTGACCGTCGCCGCCGAGCAAAAGCTCCACACCTCGCAACCATCCCTCAGTCGGCAAATCCGGGATCTCGAACAGGAGATTGGCGTTCAACTGATGAACCGCAGCGCTCACGGCATTGAACTGACGTCTGCCGGCAAGGCGTTTCTCGAACACGCACGAATGGCGTTACTCCAGGCGGAGGCAGCAAGAGAAGCAGCGCTGCGCGCAGCACAGCCGGCGAGACCGACATTCGCCCTTGGCTTTCTGTCGGGGGTTGAAATCGGCTTGTTGCCCGAGGTGAACCGCGTCCTTCGAGACAGGTTTCCTGGCATCGAAATCAGCCTGTCAAGCGATTACTCCCCTGCACTCGCCAAAGCCTTGATGAGGCGCAGACTTGACGCGGCTTTCATACGGCCGGAAGAGCACATGGGAGAGTTGGTCTGCAGGCGGGTGCGTACTGACCCGTTAATTTTCGTGTTTCCGAGCGACCATCGCCTGGCTTCGCAAGTGGCCGTCGCGCCGGAAGAGATCGTGAACGAAACTTTCTACTTTCCGTCCAAAACCGCCCCCGCGATGCGTCGCGCGGTTTTGGAGTATTTCAACCGTGCGGGTCTCGATCTCAAGCCGGAATACGAGGTGCACAATGTCGTCCATGCGATCTCAATGATCACGTCGATGCGCGCGCGTTATGCTGTTACCGGCTTACACGAAACGATATCTGCCGGAGTCAATCACCACCCGCCCGGTGAAGGGGGAAGTGCCCACCCTCGACCTTGTCATCGCCTACCACAAGGCGAACAATTCCCCGATCTTGAAGCTGCTTCTCTCCAGCGTCGGTAAGCTCGGGGCGTCTTCCTAGGTATCCTTCCAGGTATCCTTGGGTCGCAAGCGGGCCTTCGCCACGCCTGGACTACCCGACGGGCAAATCAACTCGCGGGCCGATAACTGCCCCGTCAAGCCCCTTTCGCAAAAATATTCTGATTTTCAGAATAGCCAAATCAGTTCATATCCATTCTGTCCCGTCCCACAGAGGGGCGGCTCGCGATCGTCACGGACGCGGGGCGGGATGCGGTGGACGCTGATGGCGCTATTGACGAACAGCGCTTGAGGCGGACGGCGAAGTCGTGTGGTCCTGACACCCCGACGCTGGTGTCAAGTTGGCGGAAGACAATTCCGCCGGCGACGGTGGCAAACAAGCCCGGTCACCGGGGAGAGCACGAAGGAAACCGTAAAACCATTGCGCGGGGAATGCCGGGTTTTTCCGGTGTGACCGTGGTGACTGTTACGACTGGCATGGCTTGTTTTTCTGCCCTGCCAGGCTGCGGGCGCATTGGGCGCCCGGCATTCCCTGCGCCCTCTGATCGGAGGGCAAGGAATTTTCCAGCAAAGCTCGGGCGCATCGCGCCGCGAGAATGCGCAGTCGTGCCTACCCTCCCCTGGAGGGAGGCAAAGCAAAGACGATTTGGTTGTTTGAAAATTCGAACCAAACCCGCGTCGTCCCTGCGGAAGCAGGGACCCATAACCACGGGCGTCAGTGGTTACGCGAAAGTGGTTGAACAGCGGCTCTCACAACGAACGACACAGCGTATGGGTTCCTGCGTTCGCAGGAACGACATCGCCCCGTCACTTGCACGGCTTGGAATCCTTGACGTCGAATTTGCCCAGCGCGCCGGAGATGACGAAATCATTGTAGTCGAGCACCAGCGCCCGCGAGACGCCGTTCTCGTAGAGCTCGAACGACATGGCGTAGACCGGTGTCTGCTCACCGTCATTGGGCTTGCCGTCACGGTCGTAGTAACTCACCGTGACCGGCCAGCGCGTCAGCGATTTCATCAAATCGTTTTCGGTGGAGGGATCGGGCTCGGCGGGAGCCCGGCTGCCGGGAATGGGTTGCCCGATCACGGTCAGCGTGTTGTAGACCTTTTCGCCGTTGTCGGAGCCGTCATAGACCGTCAGTTCGAGCACCGATTTACCTGCCTGCGCCGCGGCGATGATGTGCTGGATCTGCTCGGTCGGGAATACCGTGTTGCCGTCGAGCGTAAAGGTCTTGGATACCGGCTGTTTCAGTTTGACCGTGACGTGATCGCCGGTGCGCTCCGCCACCCCATCGACCGAGTTCGAGTCGGTATCGTTCATCTTGGTGTCGATCTTGAAGCGGTAACTCTTGCCGGCGCCATCCTCCCAGGAAGTCGAGCGCAGATCGCTCAGGGTGACGTTGCCCTCGCCGCTGTCCAGTTCCGACACCTGGCGGAATTCCGAGGTGTAGCCTTCGCAGGCGCTACCGGAGAATTTATACAGGATGCGCCCCCGCGCGTTGCTGATCGAACTGGAGCCGCGCGACTTCATCAGGTTGAGGTCATAGAGCGCCTGGTGCGCCAGGAACGGGCCGCTTGCCGCGGCCTCGGCCCGCCCGCCTGCCAGACCCAACGTCAGGGCGACGGCGGCAACCGTCAACGCCAGCGACCTGACGTCGCCAAGCGAGATCCGGATCGAACGAGCCATGCTTCTTCCTCGGTTGGGAATCATGACATTAATGACCGCCCTATTGTGCCGCAACTGGGGCCGCTTCACGGAAAATCACGAATTAAGCCGAACTTCGTGTTTTTCGGTGTCCGGCCAGGACCTGTGGCCGTTTTCGGCCTCGCTTGCATGTGGCGGCGCGATGCGCGAAATAGAGCGCACCCGGCCGCAGGCTCGGGCGCGCTTCACATCAAACGGGGACGACATATGGCGGGTACGATCGAGCAGAAACTTGCGGCACAGGGCGTGGTCTTGCATACGCCTCCGAGCCCGGTGGCGAATTATGTCGGTTTCGTCCGCACCGGCAATCTGCTGTTCGTATCGGGGCAGGTTTGCGTCGACCCCGAGGGCAAGCTGATCGCCAAGGGCAAGCTTGGCGCCGGCGTCACGGTCGAACAAGGCAACGCTGCCGCGCGTGGCTGCGCCATCAACCTGCTGGCGCAGATCAAGGCGGCACTGGGCGATCTCGACAAGGTGGCCCGCGTTGTCAGGCTTGGCGGCTTCGTCAATTCGGCGCCGGACTTCCTCGACGGGCCGAAGGTGCTCAACGGCGCTTCCGACCTGATGGTCGAAGCGTTCGGCGACAAGGGCCGTCACGCCCGCACCACCGTCGGCGTCGCCTCGCTGCCGGCCGACGCCGCAGTGGAAGTCGAGGGCATCTTCGAAGTCGCCTGAGCGGAGCAAGCCGATGCGCGCGCCTGACTGGCTGACGGCGCGGCCGGTCGCCCATCGCGGCCTGCACGACCGCGCGCGCGGCATCGTCGAAAACATGCCGGGCGCGGCGCAAGCGGCCATCGCCGGCAATTTTCCCATCGAATGCGACATTCAGCTCACCGCCGATGGCGAGGCGATGGTGCATCATGATGACGAGCTCGGCCGCCTCACCGAGGGTTCAGGCGCCCTGCTCGGCATGACCGCGGCACAGCTTCGGGCGGTCAAGTTCAAGGATACTTCCGAGCGGATGATGTCGCTCGGCGATCTCTGCGCGCTGGTCGCCGGACGGGTGCCGCTGGTGATCGAACTGAAGAGCCATTTTGACGGCGACCGCAAACTGGCGGCGCGGATGGCGGAAGTTCTCGCCTCCTATCACGGCCCCGCGGTCGGAATGTCGTTCGATCCGGACCAGGTGATGGCGCTGCGCGAGTTGATGCCGCAATTGCCGCGTGGGATCACCGCCGAGCGGGCCTATGAGCCAGCCGACTGGCCGGGGGCGACGCCGGCCCAGCGCCGGGGCATGCTCCATCTGCGCCATGGCTTCCGCACCCGGCCGCATTTCATCGCCTACTGGGTCGACGACCTGCCGGCGGCCGCGCCCTGGATCGCCCGCAACATTTTCGGCTGCTCGCTGCTGACCTGGACGGTGCGCAACGGGGAACAGCGCGCTACCGCCGCGCGCTATGCCGACCAGATGATTTTCGAGGGGTTTGTGCCGGGAACCTGATGATTTCGCGCCCTTGAAGTCACCGGCGCAATGCAACATCTTTGCAAGAGATCACTTTGTAAGGGGTCACCATGGGCGATGGCTGATCGCAACCTGTGACCGGTTTTTAGCAGTCGATGGATTCATCCGAAATAACCCTCGAAGCCGTTTCGTCCGTCAGCCAGATTGCGGCTGAGGAATGGGACGCCTGCGCCAGTCCGCAGGCTAATTCCGGCACGTCTTGATGGCCTCGACACATTGGCCTCCTGCGATTCCGCCAGGGATTCGCGCCACAAATCAGGAATTGGCTACAACCCGTTTGTTTCGCATAGGTTTTTCTCGGCCCTGGAGGCTTCCGGATCGGCCTGCGCCCGCACCGGCTGGGGACCGCGGCACCTTTTGGCCCGGCTCGATGGCACCATTGCCGGCATCGTGCCGTGCTACCTGAAATCGCACTCGCAGGGCGAATACGTGTTCGATCGCGGCTGGGCCGACGCCTATGAGCGCGCGGGTGGCCGCTACTATCCGAAGCTGCAGGCCTCGGTGCCGTTCACGCCGGCGGCAGGACCACGCCTTTTGATCCGCGACGGCGTCGATGCCGACCGCATCGGCGATGCCCTGGCAAGCGGTCTGGTCGCCCTCTGCGGCGCCACCAACGCGTCGTCGGTTCACGTCACCTTTGCGCGGGAAGCAGAATGGAAATTTCTCGCCGAGCACGGCTTCCTGCAACGCAACGACCAGCAATTCCATTGGCAAAACCAGGGCTACGGCAGTTTCGAGGATTTCCTTAGCTCCCTCAATTCGCGCCACCGCAAGGCGATCAGGCGCGAACGGCGCGAGGCGCTCGCTGCAGGGATCACGATCCACGCGCTTTCCGGCAGCGACATCACGGAAGAAGCCTGGGACGCCTTCTTTGCCTTCTACATGGAGACCGGCTCACGCAAATGGGGCCGGCCTTACCTCACCCGCAGCTTCTTTTCCCTGATCGGCGAGAGCATGCCCGAAGACGTGCTTTTGGTGATGGCGAGGCGCAACAACCGCTGGATCGCCGGCGCGATCAATTTCATCGGCTCCGATACCCTGTTCGGCCGCAACTGGGGTGCGATCGAACATCATCCGTTCCTGCATTTCGAGGTCTGCTATTACCAGGCGATCGATTTTGCCATTCAACGCAGGCTCAAAACCGTCGAGGCCGGGGCGCAGGGCGAGCACAAGATCGCACGCGGCTACCTGCCGCAGACCACCTACTCCGCGCATTACATCGCCGACCCCGGCCTGCGCCGCGCCATCGACGACTACCTCCGGCGGGAACGCGCCTATGTCGCCGAAGCCGCACGCGAACTCACCGAGGCCGGACCGTTTCGCAAAAACGCCGACGAGTAGAACCAGATTCCAGGGAGCCGCCATGCCTGCCTATGACAACAACAACCCGTTTGCGAAAATCCTGCGCGGCGAGTTCCCCTGCTACAAGGTCTATGAGAACGATCACGTGCTGGCCTTTCTCGACATCATGCCGCGGGTGACCGGGCATACGCTGGTGATCCCGAAGGCCCCTGCCCGCAACATCCTCGACATCAGCGCCGAGGATTTCGCCCATGTCGCGCGCGGCGCCCACACGATCGCCGCCGCCGCCATGAAGGCCTACAGGGCTGACGGCATCACCATCCAGCAATTCAACGAGCCCGCCGGTGGACAGGTGGTGTTTCACCTGCACATGCATGTGATGCCGCGCCACGACGGCATAGCCATGCTGCCGCCGGCGAGCCGCAAGGAAGATGGCAGGGTGCTGGAGGAAAACGCAGCAAAGCTGATCGCGGCGTTGAAGGCTTGAATACCCTCACTCCGTCTCGAAATCCCCAGGCTGCGGCGGCGCCAATGGCGTGAATTCGCAACGGTCGGGCTTGAGGTCGAGCAGCGGGGTGTCATCGAGGCAATCGAGGCCGCGCACCAGCACGGTCGAGCCTTCGACGCCGACCAGTTTGACGATCGAGGTGCCGATCGGATTAGGCCGTACCGGCGAGCGCAGCGAAAACGTGCCGCGGGTCGACTTGTTGTTCTTGGGGCTCTGCAACACCAGATCGCGCCGCGACAGATGCAGCCAGTACAGCACTTCGAGGTTTGAGTAAAAGTCGATGCCCTTGAGCGCCGGCAACCAGGGCTCGAAAATCTCGAGCCGGCAGACCGGGCCATCGTGACGCCCCTGCCGCGGCGTCATCAGGCGCGAGGTCCAGGGCGTGCGGATGCGGCCGATGAAGACCAGACCGGCATCGTTCGCCGTTGGCATTTCGGCGGCGAGCTCGCCCTCGCGGATTTCACTCTCTCGAACCATGTCTCTCAATCCAATGAAATGTTCCGTGCTTTTATCACAGCCGACCACCTGTTGCGTTCCGCATCGATGAATTCGGCGATGGCGGCGGGACTGCGCGGACGGAGCGCGGTATAGCCGGCCTTCTCCAGCGATGCCCGGAACGCAGGATCGTTCATCACCCGGTTAAGGCTATCCGTCAGAATCCGCGCGACGTCATCCGGCACATGAGCCGGCACAGCTACCCCGTTCCAGACGCTGACGAAATATTCGGGGTAACCGCTCTCTGCGATGGTCGGCACGTCCGGAAGCTCGGAAATTCGCTTTGTCGAGCTGATACCGAGCGGCCGCAGCGACCCCGATCGTATCTGCGGCAGCGCCAGGCTGACGGATTCGAACATCAGCTGGATGTTGCCGGAGATGACATCGGTCAGCGCCGGCGCGGCGCCCTTGTAGGCGACATGGGTCATCTCGATGCCGGCCATCTGCTTGAACATCTCGGCGGCGAGATGGGTAAAGCTGCCGGTTCCGGAAGAGCCGAAATTGAGCTTGCCGGGGTTCTGTCTGGCGTAAGCGACGAATTCCGCAATGGTCGTCGCCGGCACCGAAGGATTGATGCACAACACCACCGGCACTTCGGTCACCAGCGCCAGCACCCGGAAGTCCTTGGCCGGATCGTAGGACAGCTTCTTGTACAGTAGCGGATTGAGAATGATGACCGAGCCGGAAGTGCCGAACAGGGTGTAGCCATCGGGCTCGGCATGCGCCACCATTTCGGCGCCAATGGACCCCTGCGCACCTGCCTTGTTCTCGACGAACACCGCCTGCTTGAGATCCTTGCCGAGATATTCGGCCACCAGCCGGCCAAAAATATCGGTCGGACCTCCCGCGGCATAGGGAATGACGAGTTTGATCGGACGCGCCGGAAATTCCGCGGCCCTGACCGGCACGGCGGCAAATGCCACGACGAGACATGAGATCAAGGCCGACATTGCGCGCAAATTCATGCCGTTTCCCGTTGCTTCTTCCCAGTTGCCGGACCCTATCAGCCGAGCCACCATTTGCCAGCCGGCATCAACAGTTCGATCGCAACCTCGCTAGACGGCAGCGTCGAATCCCGGCGTGGCCGCGCCGGTTAGAAATGACGCGAGGAACATCTTGCCCAGGATGTGCCTGGTTTCAGGCGTGCCGGGCTTTAGCCGGCCAGCGCGGATCGCTTGCTGGAACTCGGCAGCCGACGGTGCGGACAAATCCATGTCGCCCGTCACCCACGATGCCGCCGCGGATGCGCTGAGCAGCACGCCTGCATAGTAAAGGCGCGTGAGCGCGCGTACCAACCCAAGCCTTGCGAAAAGAGCCTCATCCGGCGCGCGACCGAGCCAAGCCTGCAGCAACGCGCCCTCCAGTTCCGGCGATCGCGCCAGGCCATCGAGCACGATCGCCACGTCGACCAACGGATCGTTGCGGTAGGCCGACTCCCAGTCGATCAGCCACAGGCGCTTGCCATCGAACAGGATGTTGTTCGGGACTGGATCGTTGTGGCTGGAGACCAACTTCGTCGCACCTGCGTCATAGGCCTTGCTGAGCCGCTCAAGGCGCTCGACATGTGCGTCCAGTGTGCCAGCCGCAAAAACACCCGTTCGGCGCACATGCGCAAACAAGCGGGTGACGATATCGGGATAGTTGACGAAGGCTGGAAACACCGGTGTGGCCTGAACCCGCGCCAGCAACATTCCCAGCGCTTGCGCCAGCGCAAGCGGGCCGCCCGGATAGGTCTCAAGCGGCTGGTGCTCGATGAAGTCGATCACCGCGACGCGGGCCGTTTCATCGACGTAGTGAATCCTCGGGGCAATCCCCGCCTCCGCCGCGATCCGCATGGAGAGATACTGATGTGGATTGCGCAGCGGACTTGGCTGTCCCTCCATCCGCAACAGATAGCGCCGGCCGCCGGCCTCGACCCGGAACACCGGCGCGCTGGTGGCTCCGCCGGCAATGGGCGTGATCGCGCCGATGGGAACGGCGCCGATGACTGCGGAAAGCGCTAAGCGTGCGGTCTCGCGTTGCGCGTCCGGCAACGCGCTGAAATGGTCCTCGATCATGACTATTCCATACACCGCGCCGTGGACGGACGCGATCAGCCTCCGACCAGCATGTTCCGCAGCACGAAACAGGCCCCGCCGGCACGGCGGATGCGGTTGCAGAGATCGTCGGCGGCGGGACGTGTGTCGGCGCCGATCCGCACCTGATAGAACGCATGGGTGCCTCGGTTGCGCGGCACCGAGCTCAACAAGCTCGGATCCTGGTCGCCGATAACCGAGCCAAGCCGTTTGATCGCGCGGGCATACATCGCCAGCGCCTGATCGCGATTCCAGCCGGCGGCCAACTGCACCCCCCACGTTTTGGCGGCGGCGAGCTTCACGTGTTGCTCAAGCTGGGTCATGAACAGATTCGGCGCGTGGGTGAGCAGCGCCATCAATTCACGGCAACTGGAGGGAGTGGGTAAACGGTTAGCCGGCTTGTCGCCTTGCCCCGGCTTGGCCCAGTCGTCGACCGGCGTGCCGGTAATGGCGAGCACATAATTGCGGGTCTGCTGCGGCATGGGGCCGGTGCCCGCAAGCCATTCCTGCACCCGTCGCGGTCCGGCATTATAGGCCGCGGCGGCCAGCCCGAGATTGCCGAACTGGCCGCGCAATTCAGCCAGGAATTCGGCCGATTTCGGCAGCGCCTGCACGGGATCGAAAGGATTCAGCAGCTGGCGCTCACTGGCAGTGCCCGGCATGAATTGCGCGATGCCCTGCGCGCGCTGTCCGTTGCGGGTCACCGGTCCCACCGCATCGGATTGAAAGCGGCTTTCCTGCCAGATTACGCGCGCGAAAAACTCGAGCGGCAGGCCTTGCGACCGCGCCGCCGAATTCGATCATCAGGCACATCGCCTCGCGGGTGTTGTTATTTGCTGCATTGTCGGCGGCTTTGGGCGCAGGCATGGCCAGTTCTTCGACGCTTGGCTTTACGAACCGGTTCCCGTCCGCGGCTGGCACCGTATCTTCCGCGATCGCCGGCGCCGCCAACAGCAGCGTCCCGACCACAACGCAAAGCATAGTGTGCAGGCTGATAGATATTCGCATCGCAGGTTTGGTGTCCGCCGACCCTGCTGGACACAGGGAACTGACCGTCTATCCAAGAATGATGGCGCGCGCGTGGAAGCGCAAGACCATGACCGGATACGCGTGGAAGGGTGGCGTAAGGCTCCTCCGGACGCCCAAACCCGAAGAAATCCGCGCCGTCCCGGCGATAATCGATTTACGTTAACGCGGCATTTTGCCGGCCGTGGCCTTTCGGATACCGCGAAGCCGGGTAAGGTCCAGCCGGTTTACCGGGAGTACTGTTCGATGCTGGATCGACGCCAGAGCACGCGCGACAAGGTATTATACGGCGGCACCGCCGAGATCGGTGAACGCGGTGCGACGCGGGATTGCGTCGTGCGCAATATCTCCGAGAACGGCGCCGCCATCGAATTCAGCAATGTCATCAAGCTTCCCACAAAGCAGATGTCGCTGACCATCGCGCGAAAGGGCCGCTCTTTTCTCGCCAGGATCATCTGGTGGCGCGACAATTTCGTCGGCGTTGCCTTCAACTCGGACACCTCTTCCGAACTGCCGGTCTCCGATCTCGAGGCGCGGTTGCGCAAGAGCGAGTTGAAAAAGCGTCAGCTTCAGCGCCAGATCAAGGAATTGCTCGGCGAAGGCTGAACGTGGGGGCCAGGCTGCGGCATCTGGTGACGGTCGGACCAGTTCGACAGTCGCTCATTAACTTCACTTGGTATCCCTTTGATTGGCGGCCGATTTTAACAGGCCGCTGCGCGGTCGTTTTTCATGGCCAATCGAGCGCTCCAGGTTGATTGCTTCGCGCAATCTTTCTCACCCCGTTATTCCCTAAAATGTGAGATGCTGGCCTCGGTGTAGATCACAACACCGGAGGACTGCGTTGTCGCGCCTGTGCCAGATAGCTGCCATCGTCATCCTGTTGGTTCTCGGTCTGGATGCCGGGACGCGATCGGCATTTGCCGCCGACCTGCCTCTCGTTCCCAACCATTCCCAAACCCGGCATCGGGAAGAACCTGCAACCAAGGTCGGCGGCGACACGCGGCTGGAAGAGTTTGCCAAGGGCCCGCACGCAACTTGCACGGCGTGGACCGACGGCTGCCGAACCTGCGGGCGCGATCCCGATGGCGTCCATTGCTCGAACGTCGGCATTGCCTGCCTGCCATCCGAACCGCATTGCACGCGACCCTAGATCAGGGCTTGGCCGCCGCGCTCGCCTTGGAGCGGATCGGCGCCACCGGACGCCGCGCCTCGCCCGGCTCCAGGACAAAGCGCTGGTCGAGCGAGTACCACGGCGCGGCGAAACCCAGTTCGGCTGAAGGCTCATCGTGGCGAACGTAATGGCCGATCAGCGCGCGGGTAACACCGAACTGCACATCCGAATCGATGTGCTCATCGTCGGGCGCGTAGATTTGCGAGATCAGGGTTTTAAAGCCCGGCTTGTAGACCATGAAGTGCAGATGGGCCGGCCGGTAATGATGGCGTCGGGTCGCCCGCACCAGTTCACCCACCGGACCGTCGATCGGGATCGGGTAACCCGCAGGCTTCACGCTGCGGAAATGAAAGCGGCCGGCTCGGTCGGACACAAAACGCCCGCGTAAATTCATCTCGGCTTGCGCGGGATCCTGGTTCTCATAGAGACCTTGCGGCGAGGAATGCCAGACATCGACTTCGGCGCCGGCGACGGGACCGCCGTTTCCATCTTCGATGGAAGCGCGAACGACGAGCCCCGGTCCCGGCGTCGGCGAACGCACCAACGTATCCCCGCTTGCACTCAGCGGTTGATCGTCACGCCAGAATGGCCCCAGCAGATTTGCCTGGGTTTCGGTTTGGCCGTTGTTACCGTTGTTGAGCAGGCAGACCAGCGCCGACACGCCGAGCGATCCTGCCATCAACACCACTTCGTTGTGCGAAGCGGTCGTCTTGTGGCCCATTGCTGCGACGATCCTGACAGCCTCCTGGAATTCGCGTTCGGTCAGGCGAACCTCGCGCACAAACCCATGCAAATGCCGTACGAGCGCCAGCAATATCTCGCGCAGACGCGGATCTTCCGTGCGCGAGACGGCTTCAATGACGGCGTCGGTAACGCCGGCCTGGTTTTCGATGATCATGTCCAACCTATCCTGCGAGGATCCAAGTCTCGTCGGGTCAAGCGCGATGCTGGCAGCCGCCGAACGCGCGACGACGCCGCGCATGCGAGTCAGAATTCAGGCAGAACCCGACGCGCCGGCTCTCCGGTTGGCAATATCGGCCGTGTCAGACCTTGACCAGCGGACCTCGTGAGGCCGGGCCCTTCGACCCTCCGCCGGGACCGCTCGGTTTCGGCTTGCGCGGCACCGCGCGCTTGCGCGTGCCGGGCAGCTTTTCCGGCTTCGGCGTCACCGGTCCCTCGACAAATTCGAAGCCGATTTTTTCCGGGGCCGCCTCCGTGCCCGCCTCGTCCTTGACCAGCACGACGCGGACATGGCCGCCGCCTTTCAGCTTGCCGAACAGCACTTCATCCGCCAGCGGCTTCTTGATGTGCTCCTGGATCACCCGGGCCATCGGGCGGGCGCCCATCTGCTCGTCGTAACCATGCTGAATCAGCCAGGCCTTGGCGGGCTCCGACAGTTCGATGGTGACGTCGCGGTCGGCGAGCTGCGCCTCGAGCTGCAGCACGAATTTCTCGACCACCATGCCGATGACATCGACATTGAGATGCGCAAACGAGACGATGGCATCGAGCCGGTTGCGGAACTCCGGCGCAAACTGCCGGTTGATCGCTTCGTGATCGTCGCCTTCCCTCCTGTTGCGCGTAAAGCCGAACGCCTGGCGCGCGAGGTCGGCGGCACCGGCATTGGTGGTCATGATCAGGATGACGTTGCGGAAATTGACCTGCTTGCCGTTGTGATCGGTCAGCTTGCCGTGATCCATGATCTGCAGCAGCACGTTGTAGAGGTCCGGATGCGCCTTCTCGATTTCGTCTAGCAACACCACGCAATGCGGATGCTGGTCGACGCCGTCGGTGAGCAGGCCGCCCTGGTCGAAGCCGACATAGCCCGGAGGCGCGCCGATCAGGCGCGACACCGTGTGGCGCTCCATATATTCCGACATATCGAACCGGATCAGTTCGACGCCGAGCGAAGCCGCCAGCTGTTTTGCGACCTCGGTCTTGCCGACGCCGGTCGGACCCGAGAACAGATACGAGCCGATCGGCTTTTCCGGCTCGCGCAAGCCGGCGCGCGCCAGCTTGATCGATGCCGCCAGCGCGTCGATCGCCTTGTCCTGGCCGAACACCACGCGCTTGAGCGTCTGTTCGAGATGCTTGAGCACTTCGGCATCGTCCTTTGACACGCTCTTGGGCGGAATCCGCGCCATGGTCGCGATCGTGGTCTCGATTTCCTTGATGCCGATGGTTTTCTTGCGCTTGTTCTCGGCGACCAGCATCTGCGCCGCACCGGATTCATCGATCACGTCGATCGCCTTGTCCGGCAACTTGCGGTCGTGGATGTAACGCGAAGACAATTGCACCGCGGCCTCGATGGCCTCGTTGGTGTATTTCAGCCGGTGATAGTCCTCGAAATACGGTTTCAGACCCTTGAGGATCGCGATCGCGTCATCCACCGTGGGCTCATTGATATCGATCTTCTGGAACCGGCGCACCAGCGCGCGATCCTTTTCGAAATGCTGGCGATATTCCTTGTAGGTGGTCGATCCCATGCAGCGGATGGTGCCCGACGCAAGCGCCGGCTTGAGCAGATTGGAGGCATCCATCGCGCCGCCGGAAGTCGCACCCGCGCCGATCACGGTATGAATTTCATCGATGAACAGGATCGCGTTCGGATGTGCTTCGAGCTCTTTAAGGACCTGCTTCAGCCGCTCCTCGAAATCGCCCCGGTAGCGCGTGCCCGCCAGCAAGGTGCCCATGTCGAGCGAGAACACGGTTGCCGCAGCCAATACTTCCGGCACTTCACTGTCGACGATGCGCTTGGCAAGCCCTTCCGCGATCGCGGTCTTGCCGACGCCGGCTTCGCCCACGAACAGCGGATTGTTTTTCTGCCGGCGGCACAACACCTGAATGGCGCGGTTGATCTCGGCATTTCGCCCGATCACCGGATCGATCTTGCCGTCGCGCGCTTTCTTGTTGAGGTTCACGCAATAAGTATCGAGCGCCTCGCCCTTTTTCTTGGAATCCTCGTTACCCTTGGTCTCGGTCTCTTCGTCAACCCCGCGCACCGGGCGGGCTTCCGACACACCAGGCCGCTTGGCAATGCCATGGCTGATGTAGTTGACCGCGTCGTAGCGGGTCATGTCCTGCTCCTGCAGGAAATAGGCGGCATGGCTTTCGCGCTCCGCGAAGATCGCGATCAGCACGTTGGCGCCGGTAACTTCCTCGCGGCCCGATGACTGGACGTGAATCACCGCGCGCTGGATCACGCGCTGAAATCCCGCGGTCGGCTTGGCGTCGTCGGCGCCGTCCGTCACCAGGTTTTCGAACTCGGTTTCGAGATAATTGACGAGACTGGTACGCAGCTTGTCGAGATCGACGCTGCAGGCCCGCATCACGGCGGCCGCATCCGAATCATCGATCAACGACAACAGCAGATGTTCAAGCGTCGCATACTGGTGATGACGCTCGTTGGCTATCGCCAGCGCGCGATGCAGGGATTGTTCCAGGCTCTGGGAAAAAGTCGGCATTCGTGTCCTCTGTGGCCCCCACCATCATGATCGCCGTCGCCCGATCAGGCAACAACAACCTTTGTCATATAGTTACGCGCGATCAAGGCGAAAGGCCGGTTCCGAAAGCGTGTTTTCCTCTAAATACGTGCGTCACTTCCACGCCAAGCCGGCCCCGTAAACCGCGGGCCGAGCCGCCCTTCCGAATCGATTCGGATAGATCAATGCAAAACCCGTTCCTGTTTTGGAGGGTTTGCCTAGAGGCTACTTCACTTTTTTTCCATCACGCACTGCAGGGGGTGCTGGTGCTTGCGCGCAAAATCCATCACTTGCGTCACCTTGGTCTCGGCGATCTCGTAAGTGAACACGCCGCACTCCCCGATTCCATGATGATGGACGTGCAGCATGATCTTGGTCGCGGCTTCGGCATCCTTTTGGAAGAACTTCTCCAGAACGTGAACGACGAATTCCATCGGCGTGTAATCGTCGTTCAATATCAGGACGCGATAGAGGTTCGGGCGTTTTGTCTTCGGCTTGACCTTGGCGATGACGGATGTAGCCGGACCCCCGCTGCCCCCGGCGCGGTTCTCGTCATTGCCCATTCGGGGAGCGGATGCGGCGAAGCCGGACAACGCGCTCGAGTCAAATTGGGAGGTTAATTGCAACATGGCACTGGCGTTCGAAATCCCCATGGGAAACCGGACAGCAACCAGGACCCTCCAAAGAAAAAGTTCCCCAGACGCACTTTCCGGATCGCCGCTCCCGGTCGGCCCGACCCCATCCGCTGAACAGACTGCAAGAATATGGGTCGGCCACGGGCTCGCCGCAAGCGCGCAAATTTTGATCAAATGCGATTTGCGGAAGCCCTGATTCCGGCTCGGCGATCGGCTCAAGGTTAATCAATTCTGTCCGATTTGACAAAATAAAGCCGCCGCCGTTTAGCGGCTGTTGACCTTAGCGACGGCTTCGGACCGCCGATTCGCGGTCCAGGCGGTTTTGACCGGTTTTCACAGGACGAGTTTACCGCCTGTTTAGTCGTAACAACCGAAATGGCGGGAGAAACCCAATTTCGGTGATAATCATGTTCGGTGCATCCACTATCAGTCGTATTTGCGCGGCGGCCAGCCGGTTCGTCGGGGCCAATCGGGGCAACATTTCGGTCATTTTCGCAATTGTGGCCGTACCCGTCATCTCCTTTGTCGGTGCTGCGGTCGACTATTCCCGCGCCAACAGCGCGCGCTCGTCGATGCAGGCGGCCCTCGATTCGACCGCCTTGATGCTTTCGAAGGATCTGTCCAGCGGACTGATCACGACATCGCAGATCAATGCCAAGGCTCAATCCTATTTCGCCGCACTCTACACCAATACCGACGCCCAGTCGGTTTCAATCAACGCGACCTACACCGCCAGCAATGGCAGCATGGGTTCGACCATCCAGGTCAACGGATCCGGATCCATCACCACCGATTTCATGAAGGTCGCCGGCTTTCCGAACATCGGTTTCAACACCAGTTCGACCACCGCATGGGGCAACGTGAAAATGCGCGTGGCGATGGCGCTCGACAATACCGGATCGATGAAGGACGACGGCAAAATAACCGCACTGCAGGACCGCCGCGACCAACCTGATCACGCAGCTCAGCGCGCTCGCCCAGAATTCCGGCGACGTCTATATTTCGATCGTTCCCTTCGCCAAGGTCGTGAATGTCGGCACCAGCAATTATAGCCAAAACTGGATCGACTGGACCGACTGGGCCAACCCGCCGACGCAGCAGCCGGCCCTTGCCACCCAGCCAACCTTGCCGAGCAACTGGTCGTCGATCGGCCCGGGCTCGACCTGTCCGTTCACCAACAGCAATAGTGGTTTCGTCTGCACGGTGAGTCCCGTGAACGGCGCAAACAATACCAGCACGATCCCGTCCAGCGGCACCTACAACGGCTACATTTGTCCGAGCGAAGACGCCAACTCGCACAGCATGTACAATGGCTGCTGGACCAGCACGCAAAGCCCCGCACGACGGCCACGTACTTCCACCGGCTCGTCGTGCAGCTGCAGCGGCGCCAACAACACGTGCTCCTGCAGCGGCAGCGGCAGCAACAAGGTCTGCAAGCAGTCCACCTACACGTCACACCTGGGTTGCCAATTCCCATAACACGTGGACCGGCTGCGTCACCGATCGCACCCAGCCCTATGACGTCCAGAACACGACGCCGACGACGCACTCACCGCGACACTGTTCCCGGCCAACCAGTATTACGAGAACAGCACGGCCTACTGCGACCCCAGCAGCTCTACGCCCCTGCAGCAGATCGTGCCCCTGAGCTACAACTGGACCTCGCTCAAGGCCACCATCACGGCGATGCAACCGACCGGCGGTACCAACCAGGCGATCGGGCTTGCCTGGGCTTGGGAGTCGCTGTTGCAGTCGGCGCCGATGAATGCTCCGGCGGAAGATTCCAACTACACCTACAACAGGGCGATCATCCTGTTGTCCGACGGCCTGAACACCGAGGACCGGTGGCCGGCCTATGGCAACGGCAGCACACAAAATACCGACTCGCATGGTAACGGTTTGATCGACAACCGCCAGGCGCTGCTGTGCCAGAATATCAAGGCCATGATCGATCCCAAGACCAACGGGCCGATGTACACGATCTATACGATTCAGGTGAACACCAGTTCGCCCGCCGATGCCACCTCGACCGTGCTGCAGAACTGCGCGACCGATCCCAGCAAGTTCTTCATGCTGACCTCGGCAAACCAGATCGTCACCACCTTCAATTCGATCGGAACCTCGCTGTCGCAACTGCGCGTCGCGCGATAAACGCACGCACATCCGAAACAAAAAAAGCCCGGCCATACGGCCGGGCTTTTTGATTTTGGAAAATCGCGTTGTCGTTATTACGCGGCGGCAGCCGGGGTGAACTTCGCAACCATGCCTTGCAGCGGCTTGAAGGTCTCCTTGGCGAGATCGGTATACATGCCGGCGATCTTCTGCGATTCGGCGACGAAGGTCTCATAGGCTGACTTTGCGTATTCGGTCTGCACTTCCATCGCCTTGTCCAGCGACTTCACGCCCGACAGCTTCTCGACGAACGATTTGGTGTCTTCGAACGACTTCCTGGTGTATTCGCCGTAGGCGCTTGCGATCGCCTGCAAGCCGCTCTGCAGGGTTGTTGCCGATGCAACGACCGTGTCGAAATGCTCTTTTCCGTACGCCTGAATGTCTTCAACCTTGACCATGATGAAAGTCCTTTCCCGGACTGATGTGTGAAAAAATGCCGGGAGAGTTCCGGCTCCTTGGACGACGCACCTCTTACATAGTGCAATGCACAATAAAGTCAAGAATATTTGTGCGACGCACAAATATGGACCAATTAGCTGCGAATCCGCCAAGGTAGCGCAAGGGTTGATTAATCTTTTGGAAACCCGGGCAACCTAACCTCACTCTGAAGCTGCTCGTATTCCGGGCGATGTTCAAAAAACTCTTTGTGCACAGCGTCTTAGCTACTTTGCCGGCCTAATCGGCGACGACGCCGGAAATGCTTCTGTGGATCGAAGCGGCAGGACGGAAGAACGCACCGGAAGGTTGGGCATAATTTGGCCTCACGAACCGGTGAACAAGACGGAAATTGGGACGGGGAAGTCTATGCTTCGTACAAAATCGGCTTTCTCGCGGGTTTCGCGGGTTTGCATTTTCGGGCTGGTCACATTCACATCAGCGGTCATCTTCACAACCAACTCCGCCGACGCGCGCCGCCACTACAGGCATCGTCATTACGTTCGGCAGCATGAAGCCCGGGAAAGCTATAACCCGGCATTCTCCTCCATCATCGTAGACGGCAATTCCGGCGCGACGCTTGCCTCCAGCAATCCCGACGGAAGCCGTCACCCCGCCTCGCTCACCAAGATCATGACGCTTTATCTGCTGTTCGAGCGCCTCGAGGCCGGCAAGATGAAGCTCGATACCGAGATGAACGTTTCCGAGCACGCTTCGGAGCAAGCCCCCACCAAGCTCGACCTGCGCCCCGGTCAAACCATCCAGGTCGAAGACGCCATCAAGGGCTTGGTGACACGTTCGGCCAACGACGCCGCGGTCGTGATCGCGGAAGCCATCGCCGGCGATGAAGGGGATTTCGCCAAGCTGATGACCCGCAAGGCGCGCGCGCTCGGCATGACCCGGACGGTTTACCGCAATGCCTCCGGACTGCCCGACGACGACCAGGTCACCACGGCGCGGGATCAATCCACCCTCGGCCGCGCCATCCAGGAGCGTTTTCCGCGCTACTACCGTTACTTCTCCACCCAGGCTTTCAACTACCACGGCCATTCCATCCGCAACCACAATCACCTGCTCGGCAGCGTCGAGGGCGTCGACGGGATCAAGACCGGCTACACCCGCGCGTCCGGCTTTAATCTCGTAACCTCGATGCGCCGCGGCAACCGTTATCTGGTCGGCGTCGTCATGGGAGGCCGCAGCGGCAGTTCGCGCGACGCCACCATGCGCAGCCTGCTTGCCGAAAATCTCGAGAGAGGCGCGACCAAGCGTACCGTTGCCGCGATCGCCGAACGTAATCCGTCGGATGCCAATGCCGATGTTGCGGAAGACGAAGCTGCGTCGCGCCCGACCCAGATGGTTCAGGTCGAGGGCGCGGTTCAGGTCGCCTCCGCGGCCCCGGAACCGGTTGTAGCTCCGGCGCGCACGACGCGGTCGCGATCCGTGATCGCCGCCGCAACCGCGGCTGTAGCTCCGCCGCAAACCAGGACTGAGCAAGCCAGGACCGAACCGGCGCCCTTCACCAATGGCGTGATTGAAACCCAGCAGATCGGTGCAATCCCCGGCTCGTCGGAGCCGATGAAGCCGGTCAAGGTGAAGACCGTCCAGATCAAGGCCGGCCAGATCAAGCTCGCTTCGGCCGGTCCACCCCAGCCCGCGACGCCCGTCACCAGTTCGATAACAACCGCGGTACGCACGGAAGCGCCGGAGACCCCGGGCACGGTCGTGGCCAAAGCTGAAACCGATAAAATCGAGGTCAAAAAACCGGAAGCCGCCAAAACCGAAATGCCGCCGCAGCCGGCAAACCACGGCACCGGAAACGGCATACTCGGCGTATTGCCGGCCTCGAGCGCACCATCCTCGTCCCCATCGCAGGCGATGGCCTACGCCGATCCGTCTCATTCGCAACCCCAGACCATTCAGCAGAACGGCGCTATCAAGCCGGTCGCAGCCCATACCGGCTGGATCATTCAGGTCGGCGCGCTGGAGAGCGAAAGCGAAGCACGCTTGCGCATCGAGGCGGCGCGCAATCAGGCCCATGGCTTGCTCAGCAAGGCCGACCCGTTCACCGAGCCGGTGGTCGCCAAGGGCGATCGAAAACTGTTCCGGGCCCGGTTCGCCGGCCTTGACCGCGATCAGGCCGAGGCGGTGTGCCGGACGCTGAAGCGCTCCGACATCTCCTGCATCACCGTCCGGAACTAAAGCCGCCAATTCAGGCAACGACGGAAATGCCGGCGCCACGCGCGGGCATTTGCGGAGCCGTGAGCCGGTCCGGCCGCCCGTAAATCGGCGTCCTGCAAACTTCTCGTCAAGATTTCACAGCTAATAATGTCAGGCTGAAGGATCGACCACGCCGGATAACGGCGGGCGGCAACGGGCGTCGGACGGAAAAGGAAGCGGGAAGCAGCGGTTCGTGGCGTTTGGTAGCGTTGCCGGAGTTAGCTGTGATGCGTGCGAAGCAAAGTATCCTTGGCCTCGTTTACTCGGGCGGCCAGGTACGTCGACCCCCCCTGGTCGGGATGCAGTTTCTTCATGAGCGCACGGTGCGCGCGCCCGATGTCGTCCCGCCCCGCCCCCGGCTTCAGGCCAAGGATCTGATAGGCCTCCTCGTTCGTCATTTTGCCGCTCGCCGCCGGGCGGCTCTGCCGCCCTGCCGAGTTGCCTTGCGCGTCCTGACGCCAGGCGGGAAACCGGCGATCCAGATAGCTTTCAAGTAACGACACGCTTTCGGCGTCGAAGCCCGATATCATTGCCGTCAGTTGCGGCAGGTCGAACTCGTCAAGCGAATGGCCGGCGTTCGGCCCGGCCATGATCTGGCCGGTAAGCGAGCCGCTGTCGTGATCGAGAAGTCATGTCGAGAAACTGCGAGCGGACCCGCGACGCCTGGCCCGGTGAGCGCTTGGTAGAACCGAACAAGCCGCCGATGCTGCTGAAGCCCGACGCACCGAACGGCGACCAGCCGAGCAGCCCTGCCCCGAAAATCCCGAGCGGGAGTGCCACCGCAAGCTCGCCCTTGACGCCGATGAAGGCCGCAACCGCGAGCGCCACGACGCCGCCGCCGATCTTGATGGTGCGGGCCAGAACAATGGGATTGGCCGCGCGGAACATCTGCAGCAGCGAGTAGAGCAGGATAACGGCGACGACGCCGGCGATCAGAGCGGGCATAAGCCCAATATAGTGGGGCGAGCGGGAAAAAGCATGCCGGTCGCTGTTTTTGCCGCCGCTAAAATAAAACCGGGGTCACTTCATCTGCCCGAGCAGTTTGGCTGCACCGTTGCCGGTTTTCGACAGCCGCAACAGCGCCTCGCGGCCGCCGGCGGCATAGGCTGCCGCCGCCCGCAACAGCTCGCGCAGTTGCGCTGCGGCTCCCGGGTCGAACCTGCACCATGCACCCCCGGTCAGGCGGGCGATCTCGCGAAACGCCTGCTCGGCGACGCCGTCCTGGCCCTCCTGAAACATGAACACCGGCACCTTGAGCAGCCCAAGCTCGCCAGCCTTGATGCAGAGGTTATCGACCGCCTCCTCCATGGCGTCACCGACGAACACCACCGCGCGTACGCCCGAGGTGACGGCCTCGCGCCGCGCTTCCGACAACACCTTGCCAATCTGGGTATTGCCGCCCTGACAGGCGATCCCGCCCATCAGCTTGGCCAGATGCGCGCTGTCGGAAATCCAGCCCGTGGCGCGGCACTCGTTGAGGCCGCGATAATAGACAAGACGGATATCGAGACTGCCAAGCGCCGCCGCCTCGCGAAACATGTCGGCTTGCAGCGCGCACGCCATGTCCCAGGTCGGCTGCCGGCTCATGGTAGCGTCGAGCGCGAACACCAGCCGCCCCCTGGCTCCCGCGGCATAGGGGGACGTCGCGCGGGCCTTGGCGACAAAGGCGGCGATCTCTTCCGACGCCGATGCCGGCGATATCTCGGTTGCAGATTTCGGTTTGGTCGGTTCGCCGGACATACATGCTCGCAAATTGCCGCAAGCTCTATGTGGAGCGGGATCGGTGAGCGTTCAATGCGCGATCGAAGCGCCCATCATTCCGGCGCCGGACGCGATCCGGAATACCGGTTCGTCAGTTCTTGGCCGTGACCGCGACTGAACCGGGATCATTGGCGATCTTCGGCTTGTCGGTATCGACCGGCTTGAGCGGACTTTCGTCATCGAGGAACTTGTCCAGCATGCCCTGGATGGTGGACTTTACCTCGTCGGGCCCGCGATCGCTCATGTCGGTATGCTGGTAGCCGGTCTGCACGATCTGGATACCGGACTTGTCGCAGATGTCATCGCTGGGGACGACACCGGGGTCGGTCTTGAACACCGGATCCTTGGAGCGGAACGACAGGGTCTTGAATTTACCGTTGGTCACGAACGGCACCCGAAGGTTGTCGAGCGTCACTACCCTCCTGATTTCATCGGGATAGGTCTTGGCGAAGTACATCGCGACGTCGCCGCCCATGGAGTGCCCGATCATGGTCAGGTGATCATAATCCGCGTTCGGCTCGACCTGTTTCATCTGGTCGATGGCAAAACGGATGTTGGCGACGTCACGTTCATACTGCGGCAAGCGGCCGACATAGAGTTCGCCGACTTTGGTCACCATCGGTGGATCGGTGGGCAGATCGTGCTGGATGCTGATCGCGAGATAACCGCGGGCGGCAAAGACGTTCGCCAAAAAGGAATACTCGGTAAATTTGACGGTGTTGCCGTGGTTGAGGATCGCCACCGGCAATTTAATCATGCCGGCCAAGGCCTGCATTTCCTTGTCGCGCCGGACCGCGACATCCACAGGGACCGGACGATTGTTTCGCGCCGGGTCGTTCCACGTCAGCGTCTCATGACGGATCGCCCATTTGCTGATGGTGAAATATGCAACCGTGGCCAGCACGCAAAGCGAGAGCAGAATGGTAATTCCACGTTTCATGTTCGTCCTCGACCTGCTGACCTCTCGGCCAATCCACTGTTCAATCTTCCGCGACGCTTATGGTTTATATACGTCACCGTGACGTGACGGAAAGATCAAATGTTGTGAATTGACCGCTCGATCATTGTGCGCTGCACCCGCTTATTGTGCAGATGCACAGTCGGGAACCTTTGAGGTCAGGCAGCCCGAATCGACGCCAGGAAGCTGTCGACTTCCAGTTTGAGGCGGTTGGCCTGGCTCGACAGCGACTGGGCCGACGACAGCACCTGGCCCGAAGCGGAACCGGTATCGGCCGCGCCCTGGTGCACGTCGGAAATGGCGCTGCCGACCCGCCCTGCGCCGTCGGACGCCGTTTGCACGTTGCGCGCAATCTCGCGCGTCGCGATGCCCTGCTCTTCCATCGCTACCGCGATCATCCCGGATACGTCGGAAATCTGCAGGATTACCGCCCCGATCTCCTTGATCGCTTCGACCGATTCTTCGGTGGCGGTCTGCATCCCCAGGATCTGCTTGCCGATCTCCTCGGTCGCCTTGGCGGTTTGCGCCGCCAGCGCCTTTACTTCCTGCGCGACGACGGCAAAGCCTCGGCCGGCCTCGCCGGCGCGCGCCGCCTCGATGGTGGCGTTGAGCGCCAACAGATTGGTCTGCTCGGCGATGCCGGTGATGAGCTGGACGACTTCGCCGATCCGTCCCGCCGCCTGCGACAGCGCCGTGATCCGCGCGTCCGTCGTCTTCGCATGCTGGACCGCGACTTGCGCGATCTTGCGGGATTCCACCACCTGCCGGCCGATCTGCTCCACCGACGACGTCATCTGGCCGGTTGCTGCTGCTACCGACTGGATACTGCCAGAAGCCTCGCCCGAGGCTCCGGCCACCACGCCGGACAATTCAAGCGTGATCTCCGCGGTCCGTGTCAGGGTCGAGGCCGCCGCCTCGAGTTCGGCCGCTTCGGACGAAACCTTGTCGACGATCGACCCCACCGCGTCGTGGAAGCCGGAGGCCAGCCGCAACCGCTCGTCCCGGCGCTGGACCGACCGTGCCTGCTGGTCGGCAAGCTGTTCGGCGCGCAGGCGCTCGGCCTCGATCATGTTGTCCTTGAATATTCGGGCCGCACCGGCCATTTTTCCAATCTCGTCGCGGCGCTCCAGTCCCGGCAACGCGACATGGAAATCGCCGCTTGCCAGTGTGGTCAGGGCCCCCGTCATCGCCGAAATCGGCCGCGAAACCGCCCGGCCGAGCAGAAATGACAGCACGCACATCGCCAACGCCGCGAACGCGAGCGCACTTACCATTCGCAGTTTCATGGTATCGCGCAGCGTCCGCTCCGAAGCATCGGCGAGACCGGACAACCGGTCGATCTCGCCGATTGCCTCTACCACCTTGGGCTCCAGGCCCTGAAAGGCGTTCCCGAGATCGGAATCGGAGCGCGTGATCTGCCTGATGGCGCTGACCCAGCCGGCAAAGTCATGGGAATAGCTGTCGAGATTCAAGGACAGTTTTTCCTGCACCTCATACGGCAGATCCATTTCCGTCAGCACCAGCGAGAATGCCACTACGGCCTTGTTGAACTCGTCGGCATATTTGTCATCGCGCCACAGCATAAAATCCTTCTCATAGCGGCGCATGACCAGAAGACGTCCGGTGAGTTTCGGATCGTTGATCTCGCTGACTCCGGTCTCGATGATGTCGGCCGCCTTGCGCAGCGAGCCGGAAAGTCCGGAAGTCTCATCCAGACCGATCTTGGTCTGGACCATCGCCAATATCGCAAAATCGTTGGCATAGTTTTCGAAAGCGTCATGGATGACGTCAAGCCGGTCTGCCAGCGCGCCATAGCCGCTCGATTTGACCATCACCTTCAACTCGTCGAAATCGCGACCGATCGCACCCGACAATTGCGCGTGGTGCTTGACATGGGATTCCTGCTTGCGCAGCAGGAAGTTTTTCTCGTCGCGCCGCACCTCCAGCATTTCGATCGAAATACGTTTGGTGAGGCTGGCGATCGCGCGGGCGTCCTCCGCGACCTTGCGCGCGCGGTCCTGCGACCACGTCCCCACCTCGTAGATCAACCCGACTGCGGCGAGACCCAGCACACCGACGAGGCCGATGGCCGCGATCTTGTGGGTCAGCCGAAGCTGAAAGCGAACGGACCCCATGAAACCTCGGCTGGCTGAAAAACGGAATCGCGCATCCGGTCGGGCGAATGCCCGCAATGCCGTCAAACTACGGCGGACATGGCTAAAAATTGCTTAAAGCGTCCCAAAATGGCGCACGCCGAGGGCAAGGCCTCGGGAGCAAAGGCCTAGGCGCCGAGGATGTCGTGAACCTCGAGCGGCTTGTCGATCTGGCTGAACCATTCGGCCCGATTGGCCGCGCGGCGCCGGCCACGCTCGTCCAGCGGCAGTTTCAACTTGCGCAACAGGCTCGTGACTTCCTCGCGCGCGGTCACATGGCCCATGCTCGGACGGGTGCCAAGCGTCGCCTCGTCGAGATCGTCGAGCGCGGTCAGACCGCGCGGAAAGAATTCACGGTAGACCACGCGCTCGGCAAAACCGTCGATCGAGCGGAAGCCGAGCCGGAATGACAGGTCGTTGAGGCCGTCGGCAACGAGCTGCTTGTTGCGCGATCCCAGCATCGACAACCGGTTGCGTACCACGATCCAGTCGGTGGAGGCGCCATCGACCTGGCGGCGCTTGCGCCTGGTGTCGCGCACCATCGCCGCATAATGGCTTTCGCCGGTCACCGAATAGGTGGTGGGATCGACGGTCCCGAGCACGTCGAAATCGAGGAAGCTGTCGTTGATCGGCGTCACCAGCGTATCGGCCATCGAGTGCGCGAGGCGCATCAGGTAACTATCCGTCCCCGGCGTGTCGATGACAATGAAATCGAAGGTACGCTCGACCGCGCTCACCGCGTCCATGAATTGCTGGAATTCGGAAGATTCATTCTCGGCGATCTGCATGGTCTCGCCGAGCTTGATGCAGCGGTGGGTGGGCAGTTCAAGATCGAGACCGGTGCGGCGCGCCCAGGCACGCCGGTTGTCGATGTAACGGGTGAAGCTTTGCTGGCGGCAATCAAGATCGATGGTAGCGACTCGCTGGCCGGCTTTCAAAAGCGCGACAGCGATATGCAGGGCGGTGGTGGATTTACCCGAACCGCCCTTCTCGTTGCCCAGGACAACCACATGTGCCGAGCCCGATTGCCCCTGACTGGTCTGCACCAACATTCTTCGTCGACCCCCTTGCCGACAATATCTTCAAATTACCCGCGGCGCCGGTCAAGTAAAATGCGCAGCGACGGCGCCGGATCGCCGATCGTCCGCTTTAATGGTGAATCTCGCGTACACGGCGGTCGCGCCGCCGCCCATTTCGGCAGCAAAAGGCCGCGCGCCGGGGGCGACCGCGAGCCCGGCCGGCCGCCGTTGCCTGACGGCGCCGCCACGGCCTTGATATGATCGCTGTCGTCGCAGCAGAATCGAAGACCCGTCGGCCCTGCCCCCAAAAGATCAAGTCTGATGCCGCGAAGTC
The DNA here is from genome assembly GCA_963774685.1 of uncultured Alphaproteobacteria bacterium. Lineage (GTDB taxonomy): Bacteria > Pseudomonadota > Alphaproteobacteria > Rhizobiales > Xanthobacteraceae > Bradyrhizobium. The sequence goes on from CAVZFU010000002.1 coordinate 1,808,694, forward strand.
CCCCGATCGTCCGCACGATCCCTGCGCTGCGCCACGCCCTCGACAGATTTCGCTTCAAAAAAGCCACCGCTGCGCTGGTGCCAACCATGGGGTCGCTCCATGACGGCCATGTGTCACTGGTGCGGTTGGCGAAACGCCGCGTCGCAAGGGCTATTGTCACGATCTTCATCAACCCCACTCAATTCTGCACCGTCCGAAGACTTCAGTTTGTACCCGCTTACGTGGAAGGCCGATGTGACCAGGCTCACAGCCGAGAATGTCGACCTGATCTGGAACCCGGACGTCGACCCGGAACTGTTCGACATCGTTGACAAGAATTCGGAAGCCCGGCGCCAAACCGAAATGCCGCCATCCGAATGGATCCGGCTGCATATCGTTACCGGGTCGTCGTTGTAAGGCTAAAGCAGCCCGAGATCGCGCAACTCGCGTCGCAACGGCTCGGGCATTTCGGCGACACCGGCGCCGACCGACCCCAAATCCGGCGGGGCATCGCCTGGAGCCAGATAGCGCCAGCCCTGGAACGGCCGCATCGGCCGCTGCAGCACCGGGATCACTTTGGGCTGCATCACCAACCGGCACCGCCCGATACCATCGCGATCCCGGAACGGTTCGATCGCAATGATTTTTTCGCGCGCCGAGATTTCACCGCGGATCACCCAGTACAGGGAACCGCCGGCAAGCAACTCCTCGTCACGCTTCGGCGTCATCCGGGTGATGTGGATATGACGTTGCGGCAGGCCTTTTTTCTTGGCGGTTCGCATGCGCTCGGCGACCCAGCCCTTGAGTTCCCTGACGGACTCGCAGCCGACGGCAAGCTTGATGAGATGTAGCGGCATGGCCGGGGTGTTAGCAATCAGCGGCGGCTTTTGAAAGCATCAATCATTCGCCGGCGCAGGAGCCTGTGCCTGGGGTACGATCTGGGCCGGAGGGGCCACATGCGTTTTCGGCGCGGCCTGTTTTTTGGCCGCGGCTAACGCCGGACTGGGTGTCGGCCGCGGCGACGGCAAGGGCGCGCCGGCGACCGGCGCCGCCGGCCGCGGCGCAGACGCACCCGGCTCCGGCACCATGATGCTGACGGGCGGGGTCGAGGCTGCAGTCGGAAAATCCGCATTGGTCGGTTTGCCCGTCGGCATCGACGGCGGAAGCGCGGCGAGCGCCGCGGCCGCCGGGGGTGCGTTCCAGGACGGCGAATAGCGTATGATCATGCCTTCGTAGACACGCTGATCCATGTTGGCCGAGATCTGGGTGTGATCGGTCAGCGACCGGAACGCGGCGCAATCCAACGGCGTGCAATGATCGCGCGCAGCCAGCGCATAGGCCATCAGCCCGTAGCGATCGCGCTCGACGGCACGGCGCAGCGCTTGCAATTCGGGGGTCATCGCCTGGTTCGCGGCGGCGACATCGCCGAGCGCGGTCAACCGCGTGATCTGGGACGCCGCATAGGACAGCGCCGCGGCGGTGGATTCGGGAGAGCCGAACAACGCTTTTTCACACGCCATCAAAACGGTTTCTCCGGCCATGTCGTCCATGCACGACAATGCCGGCAGCGAAGCATTCATGGGTTGGGCGAACTGGGTTCCACCTAACCCGCCCCGGCCACCCGGACCGAACCCTCTGATGGTGGCGGCAACCGCGATACCGACGGCCAAAAGCGTGATGACCGTCAGCGCGCCGTTGGCGACGGATTTCTCCGCTTTCAGCAGGGTGATGAGAACGATGATTCCGAAGAATCCCGCCGCCGCCAATGTCAGCCACATTGGAAATGCCGGCGAACGCCAGAGTTGATCGAGCGAATTAGCCCAAGCCCAGTTCATGCGCGAGGTCCCTCAACGCAACATAAAGCGCGTCCCGCAAAAGGAAATGCCGGAATGATTCCGCGAACCGGGCTTTTTGACGACGGGCGAAACGCTTCACCCGGTCATGCGCACAACGCTTTCAGGAAACGGCGAGCTGACTTTCCTTGGCCACCCGTTCGAAAGCTTCGGTCGAGTTCTTGATCCGATACTGGCAGTCGTCGCCATCGGTCGGAAGCAGCCTGATCACCTCATAGGTGCCGCTGGCGGCCGGACGGGCAACATTGCTGGCAGTAAAATAGACGGTCTCCCCAACGGTAAATTTGTGCTTCAACGCCCTCTCCATCACGCAAAAACGCCGGCCGTGCTCACGGTCCCGCTAGCCACGGCTGACTGAAAAACGCAACGTCAGCCTAGCATGGCGCCGGGCTTTTTGGCCAGTCACATCAGGACATGGCAAATACGCAGATTTTGCAGGTTTTTCAGTGTGATAAACGCTATTCCAACGATTCCGGGCGAATCCGCCTTGACGCCGTCTTTAGTGCGTCCGGAACCGTCGTTTCGCCCGGCGGACCTAAGCCCCAGCCGGGAGCTTGCCGTTCGGGCTGGCCTTATCCACGGCGTTGGGAAGCTGTTGCGCCAGCACCTTGGCGAGTTGATCGACCGGGATATTGAACCGCGCCGCCAATTGCTTGACGACATCGCTGCCCAGCACCTGCTGCAACTGCTCGGCTGTAATCGGCAGGTTCTGACCGTTTCCGAGCCAGGATTTGACCTGATCGCCGAGGCCTGCCTGCTGCAGCTTGGCGACGATCGCCGAGAGCCCGCCCTGACTGCCATTGCCCAGGACTTCGTTCAGCACGACCGGGAGCACGGCCCCCTCAAGCTGGCCGAGCGCGCCCTTGAACGCATCTGAATTTTCCAGTGAATCGAGAATTCCCATGGCCAAGCCCTTTCCTTAAGCGCGCAAACGCCGGTTCCAGATTCAGACCGCGTTCACAGCCGTCAGTCAAGCCGCGATGGCGCGCAATTCGAGGTCAAGCTGTCTCAAATTTATCGATAATGATGGTTTCGGCCAGAGCCGCGCGGGTCCATTCCTGAAACGCCGGCAATGCCATCATCGCATCCATGTAATCGCGCACCGCGGGCCCAACCGCGATCGCATAGGTCCGGAAGCGATGCACCACCGGACCGAACAAGGCGTCCGCCCCGCTGAACGCCCCGAACAGGAACGGCCCGGACTTTCCGTAGCGTTCGCGGCAATCGGTCCAGATTTGCTGAATTCGTGCGATGTCGGTGCGCGCTTCGGCCGACAAATCGATCGCGCCCACCGGACGATGCAGGTTCATGCCGCATTCGTTACGCAGCGCCGCAAAACCCGAATGCATTTCCGCCGAAATCGAACGCGCATGAGCGCGGCGGGCGCGGTCGTCCGGCCACAGCCGCGCTTGCGGAAACCGTTCGGCGGCATATTCGATAATGGCCAGCGAGTCCCAGACCGTGACGTCGCCATCGACCAGAGCCGGCACCTTGCCGGAACCGGTGAAGTCCAGAATCCGCTGCTTGTCGGCGGCGCCGGTATAAAGCGGAATAAACACTTCCTCGAAGGCGATATTGCCGGCCTTCAGCGCCAGCCAGGGCCGCATCGACCATGACGAATAGTTCTTGTTGCCGATCACCAGCGTCAAAGCCATGCCGAGGAAACTCCATATGAGGAGGTGTCACCCTGCCATGCGGCCTCGGATGCGATCAACCCGGCCGATATGCCCTGATATCGCTCGATATTGCTTTGCGCCGGTTGCCGCGATTGGACGTGCGTGGCAGCATTCACCATCGTGAAGGATGAAACATGGGCTCGTATTGGGTCGATATTCTGGCAGTCGGCTTCTTCGCCCTCGAATGGACGGTGTACGCGGTAACACTGGAACATACCGCCTACGGACGCGACAGCCTGTCCGCCCGTATGCATATGTACCGTGAAGTCTGGGTCCGGCGGATGCTCGACCGCGAAACCCGCATGGTCGACATGCAGATCCTGGCATCGTTGCAAAACGGCACGGCGTTTTTTGCCTCCACCAGCCTGCTCGCGGTCGGTGGCGCGCTGGCATTGCTGCGCTCGACCAACGAGGCAATGGCCGTGCTCGGCACATTGCCGATCGATCTTCGGCCCTCGCCTGCGCTGTGGGAAATCAAATGCCTCGGGCTGATCCTGATTTTCGTCTATGCATTCTTCAAGTTCGCCTGGTCCTACCGGCTGTTCAACTATGTCGCCATCCTGCTCGGGGCGATGCCGCAGACAAAACTGCGCGACACGCCCGAAGCCGAAGCTCATGTTATCCGCACCACGAGAATGTTCGAAACGGCCGCCCGGCATTTCAATCGCGGCCAGCGCGCATTTTTCTTCGCGCTTGGATATCTCGGCTGGTTCGTCAGTCCCTGGATTCTGTTCGTCACGACCGCAGCGGTGGTGATCGTAACATGGCGACGGCAATTCGCCTCGAATGCCTGGCGCGCGATGGAGCAATAGAGCCGGATCAAGCGCTTTCGGGGGACCGGCCTATCCGCCGGCAAAGTCCTGCGGCGTGAAACTCAGATCGAGCACTTTCCATTCACCGTATCTGTCGACCGGCAACATCGCATAGGGCTGACATGCCTGCAGGGCGTCGATCGCGCTTTGCATCAGCGCGGGTCCCTTTGCAGACGCGCTGGCCTCGACCAGCACCGGCTCCCTTGCGAGGTGGCCATCGGGCGTCATGAATACGCGCAGCACGATCTTGAGGTTATCGGAAGGTGCAACCGACTTCGGCAACCTCGAGCAGGTCTTGAGATGGCGCCGAAACTCCGCAACCAGTCCGGCCCCGATATCTGCAACCTTCTCCGGCGCGTCGAAACCCCCGGCTTCTTCCTTGGCGGGCAAACCGAGCTGCACGTGATATTTGATCGAAAGATCGGGCTCGATAGCCGGCAGCGCCGCGGAGACTGGCGGCGGCTGTGCAACCGCCGGTGCCGGGGGTGGTAACGGCGGTTGCACGGCCGCCTGCTTCGAACTGGCTGGCTGCTTCGGCTGTTGCTTGGGTTGCGGAGCCGGCTGCTGCGCTTGTTGAGGCGGCGGCTGAACGGCGGGGACAGGCTTCGAAGAGAGGTCGAAGGAGTCCGGAGGGGGCACGATCGGCTTTGGGGGCTCCGGAGCTTTCGGAACCGGCGCGGCATCTTCCGGCAAAACGATATCGACGGCGACCGGGTCGGTGACCCCTGGATCGAACGGATGCACTTCGGCGTAGACCACGACTGCCGCCAGCGCCGACAGATGGCCGATCGCCGATGCCGCAATGCCCAAGCGTGTGAATCGCGGTAGTTTCACCGTACTCAATCAACGTTGCAATGTAGCCCAGAGCATAGCGGGCAATACCGCCCGCGTGGTTTACTTTTTTATCCAATTTCGGGCGGCTGCGGCAACCGGGCGGCCTCAATCCCATTTCGGCGCGAAGCCGAAATCGGTCAGCCGATTTCCGGCGCTTCCCAACCGAAAGATCGACTGCATCTCGTCGTCGGACAGCTCGAAGTCGAAGATCTCGATGTTTTCCGACAGCCGTTCGATCTTCGAGGTGCGCGGAATGGCAACGACGTTTTGCTGCACCAGCCAGCGCAGGCAAACCTGCGCGGCGGTCTTATGGTATTTCCTGCCGATCCGGCCCAGCAATTCGTCGCCCTTGATGCGCCCCTTCGCGATCGGACTATAGGCCACCACCGCCAGGCCGTGACCCGCGCACGCCGCCAGCACCTTGGTCTGATCGAGATAGGGATGATACTCGACCTGATCGCACGCCAGAGGCTCGGGACAGGCGGCAACCGCCTCGTCGATCAAAGCCACGGTGAAATTCGAAACACCGATGTGCCTGGCCATGCCGAGCTTCCTGACGCGCGCGAGCCCGCCGAGCGTTTCCGCGAGTGGCACCTGGGGGTTGGGCCAGTGCAACAGCAACAGATCGACCTCGGAAAGCCGTAGCTTTGCGAGGCTTTCCTTGGTGGATCGCTCCAGATCGTTGGGCGCAAAATGCGTGGTCCAGACCTTGGTCGTGACGAACACCTCGTCGCGCCTCACGCCCGAGGCGCGCAGCCCCTCGCCGACCTCGCGTTCGTTCTCATAGACCTGCGCGGTGTCGATGTGGCGATAGCCGAGCTTGATCGCCTGCTCGACCAGACGCGCGCAGGCTCGCCCGCGCAACTCCCAGGTCCCGAGCCCGATCGCCGGGATTTTTGCGCCATTGGCTTCGACGAATTGCATCGCGGGTACCCGGATCAACCGGACACCATTATGTCCTGCAGGGATTGCGCTGCCAATATTGCTGCGAGCGGTCTCGCTCAGACCGGCAATGGTTCCGAAGCCAGCGCGGCGAACACCGTGTCCGGCGCATGGGCAAACACGGCGAGCAAGGCCCGCGCCGGTCCGCGCGGCATGCGCTTGCCCTGCTCCCAGTTCCGGATGGTCTCGACCGGCACGCCGAGCCGGTTTGCGAATTCCATCTGGGTCAGGCGCGCGCGGCGGCGAAGGTCGCGAACCGCCGGGAGGGTTGCCGTTTCTGCCGGTGGCTTGACGAAGGTCATCGCCGGCACGAGCGGAAATTCACGCCCATCCCGCAATTCGACGATCCGTCCGTCCGCTTTCAGCCGCAAGCGCTGCATGTCCAACTCCGCTTCGTGGAATGGTCGGCGATGCGCGTTAAGGTTTGATTAACGATGCGCCGGTCCGGCGCGACTGTTTACTTCAACCCGAACCACAGCGTCGCAATGCCGAGAAACGAAAAGAAGCCGACGACATCGGTGACCGTGGTGACGAAGGTGCCGGATGCCACCGCAGGGTCCGCCCGTACCCGCTCCAGCACCATCGGGATCAAGATGCCGCCGAGCGCGCCGGCAACGAGGTTGCAGACGATCGCCAGTCCGATCACGACGCCCAGACCCGGGAATCCTGAACCAGGCCACCGCGGCGATGCCGGTGATGACGGCAAAGGCGAGACCGTTGACGAGGCCGACCAGGCCCTCGCGCATCACCACGCGAAAGGCGTTGTTGGGGCCGAGTTCGCGGGTCGCCAGCGCGCGCACCGCAACCGTCATGGTCTGGGTCGCGGCATTGCCGCCCTGGCTGGCGACAATCGGCGCCAATACCGCCAGCGCCACCATTTTTTCCAACTGGCCTTCGAACAGGCCGAGCACCGAGGACGCCAGGAACGCGGTGGCCAGGTTGACCAGCAACCAGTTGAAGCGGCCCTTGGCGATGGTCCAGACACTGTCGGAGAGTTCTTCGTCGCTGGTGACGCCGCCGAGCGCTTTCAGGTCTTCGTCAGCCTCTTCCTCGATCACGTCGACCACGTCGTCGACCGTGATGACGCCGACCAGCCGGTTGGCGGTATCGACCACGGGGACCGAGACCAGATTGTACTTGCCGAACAGCCGCGCCACTTCCCCCAGGTCGTCGATGACAGAAACGCGGCGGCGGTCTTCGTCGATCAGGTCGGCGAGCGGCACCGGCCGGCGTGCCCGCAACAGCGCATCCAGCGACACCGCGCCCTGCCAGTGCTGGGCGCTGTCGACCGCGTAGATTTCATAAAACCGGTCGGGCAGTTCCGGCGTATCGCGCATGTAGTCGATCGCCTGCCCGACGGTCCAGTCCGGCGGCACCGCGATGAATTCGGTCTGCATCCGGCGTCCGGCGGAATTTTCCGGATATTCCAGGCTGCGCTCGAGCACATCGCGCTCTGACGGCGGCAGCTTTTCCAGGATTTCTTCCTGGTCCTGCTCGTCCAGTCCTTCCAGCAGTTCGACGGCGTCGTCGGATTCGAGTTCGCGAACACCCTCCGCAACCGTCGCCGGTTCCAGTTCCTCGAGGATTTCCTCGCGGACGGAATCGTCGACTTCGTTCAGCGCCGAGAAATGAAAATCGGCGCCGGTCAGTTCCACAAGACTGACACGATCGTCGGGTTCAAGCGCCTCGATCAGGTCGCCGAGGTCGGCTTCGTGGAGTTCGGCGACGACTTCGCGCAAAAATGGCGCATCGACGGCTTTGACCGCTTCGGCGATTTTTTCGACAAATTCCGGCCGAACGTTGCCGTCCTGGTCCCGCATCGGGAAGCGATCGAGCACCGATGAATCGGCGGTTTGTGCAACGTCCATGTCTTCGGCCATGCCACGCCTCGCCGGTTTGACAGAGTTGTTGAACTCGTCTGTTGTCGCTTCACGCATTAGCCACCGGGCAAACCCAAGCGCAATGACAATTATGCGACGGCAAACACCGGCTCGAAACTCATGAAGACGTCGGGGATCGCCTTCGTTGCCGTGATGGCATGGGTCGTTTCGGCGCAGGCGGCAGACTGTCCGCGCAAGGGAACGCTCGGCACCTTTCGTGTCATGAAGGTCGATGCCGCCACCACGCCGCGGGTCGGGCTGAAAAACTTTCCGCAGACGCTGCCGCTGGCCGATCACGAAGTCGTGCTGACTTTCGATGACGGCCCGTGGCCGCCGACGACGCCGCGGGTGCTGGCAGCGCTCGCCGACGAGTGCGTGCACGCGACGTTCTTCCTGATCGGCAAGCCGGCATCGGAACACCCCGACCTGGTGCGGAGGATTGCGGCCGAAGGCCACACCATCGGACATCACACCTGGACGCATCGCAGCCTGCAGCGGATCAAGCCAGGCGAAACGACGGATGAAATCGACCACGGCATTGCCGCGGTTGAGATGGCGCTGCACGGCGTTGCGACCACAACCCCAAGCACGCCGTTCTTTCGCTTTCCGGGTTTCGAGACCACGCCCGCGACGCTCGACCTGCTGCAGTCGCGTGGCATCGCGGTATTCGGCGCAGACCTTTGGGCCAGCGACTGGAACCCGATGACACCAAAGCAGGAATTGAAGCGGCTGACCGATCGGCTCAAAATCGCCCGCCGGGGGATCATCCTGTTGCATGACCCCAAGGCTCATACCGCCGCGATGCTGCCGGCCTTTCTGCGCTGGCTGCGGGATAACGACTATCGCGTGGTCCATCTGGTGCCCGCGGCACCCGGCGCAGACTTCGATGGCGTTCCCTGATAATCAAAATCATGTGTGGAAATCAGTCAGTTAATGCGATGTTTGTAGCATCGACTGTAGCTTTCTGCGCAAATATCGGGCGTGACGGTGTCCCATGGTCGGTGATGAGTTGATGGGTGTTCGTGTCAGGCGGTGGGCCGCCTTGGGCTTGGGGCTGCTCGGCTGTTTCGCCGCGCAAACCGCATCGGCTGCCGATTGCCCCGGCCATCCCGATGCGCTCGGTACTTCACGAACCCTGGTGGTCGATCCAAGGGAACATCCCCGCATCGGCACCATGCAGTATCCGGAGACGCTGCCGCTGCGAGATCACGAGGTGGTCCTGACGTTCGATGACGGACCGCTGCCGCGCAACAGCAACCAGATTCTGGAAATCCTGGCCTCGCAATGCGTAAAGGCGACCTTCTTCGAGGTCGGCCGCATGGCCCAGGCCTATCCGGAAGGCATCCGCAAGCTGCGCGACCAAGGCCACAGCATTGGCACCCACAGCCAGACTCATCCGCTCACCATGAACCGGATGTCGATCGAGCGCGCCAAGCAGGAGATCGACGACGGAATAGCCTCGGTGAAAACAGCGCTTGGCGATGACGCGGCACTTGCTCCGTTCTTTCGCATCCCGGGCCTCGCGCGCGCCACGGACGTCGAGGATTATCTGGCATCGCAGGGCATCCAGGTCTGGAGTGCGGATTTTCTGGCCGACGACTGGCGGCACATTTCGTCGGCCCGTGTCTACGATCTCGCCATCAAACGGCTTGAGGACAAGGGAAGAGGCATTCTGCTGTTGCACGACATCCAGCCGCGGACGGTCGCCGCATTGCCGCGAATCCTGGATGAGTTGAAGATGCGGGGCTATCGCATCGTCCACGTGGTGCCGGCAACATCGGAGCAGCCGGCAACGCCGACGGAGCCGCAGGAATGGCAGTTGCATCCGCCGTCGGAAGCCGTCGCGATCTCGCACTGGCCCAAAATTCCCGGTTTTGTTTTTGCCGACGCCGATCCGCTTCCCGTCCCGGCGCTGACCGATGTGGCCTTCGGTGATGGACAGGCGAAGGACCTTGCCGAGCCGTTCGACCGCGCCCGACAGCATACGCGCGGCGTGCCGCTGCCGCAGGAAGCACCGTGGCCGCGGCAATGGCCGCTGCCGCTGGAGAACGCAGCACTCACCCTGCCCGTGCCGGCGCAGAGCCTGTTCGAGATACCGGAAAAGTCGTTTGCGGCTATCGCTCCGTCATCGCGTCGCGCGGAGCAACCAGTCTCGAGGCTGGTTTCAGCCGATGACAGTGAAACCAGGCATACGATCCGCGGGCGGGCGCATATGGGACGCGGTCGACAACACCGCGTGTCCAGGGTTGCCGGTCACCGCAACCGGATCGCCGTGCATGCCCGTGGGCGCACGCTACGGCATCTGGTCCAGGTCAAAAAACGAAGCGCGTGAGGTGTCAGTAGCCGCAGCTGCTGCAGCGCGGCGGCACCGCGACATAATAGCTGCGCGCAGGCGCGACCATTTCGACGCGCTCGCGAACGGCATACTGGGGCGCAGTCTGCTCGTACTCGACGCCTTCCGGCGCCACCATCACGGTCTGCGGCACCATGACGGTGCGATACTGCGCCGGCGTGCGATGGGCAATGACGCTGCCAGGCGAGACCATCACGGTTTCCTGCACGGTGCGGTACTGCGGCGGAATGACCTGCTGCTGATAGCAGGTGCCGCACGGCTGCGGCGGCGCATAGCAGTTGTAACATCCGGCGGACGCGGCAGTGGGGACCGCAATTGCTGCGACAGCGGAAGCGATCAGGGCGGCATAAACGCGGGACATTGTCATTGCTGTGTGCCTTCGGGTTGCGATTGGCCCACATGAATAGTTCCACCATGCCGATCGTCAATCGAAGACGCGAATTAGCCTTTATGGAGATCATTAACAGATCGCTTCGACATCTCTGCGGATTTGCACGTCGTGAGCCCGCGGGCCGTTGCGTGCTTTACGCGCGCCGCAGTATCAAATTCACCGGTTGGATTTTGAAAAACAGATTTTGACGGGCGCGCTCGAAGGATGTCAGATGATCGCCGCAACCTCGACGCATGACCTGATGCTGCGTCACGACAAGCATGGGAAGGTGAACATGTGCAGGCCACTGGATTTACTTACCATTGCGACACTGGCTGCAACAATGGCGGCGGCGCCTACCCTTGGGCAGGGCGCGGAAAATGCCCATGGCTCCTGTATTGCCAACGGCAGGAGCTATCCCAACGGATCATCGATCTGGTGTGCGTCGTCAGATCCCGGGCAGGCATGTCCTCATGCCCTTGGCGTGCCTGTTCAGACCTGGACCTGCAGCGATGGCCGTTGGGTAAGGACGACCGGATCTCGACCCACCCGATGAGCAAGCGCGTCGAGGGGGGACGCTTGCAGCGTCGTGGTCGCAAGCGGACGAACGATCGTCTTCGCCAGATCAACAACGGCAGTTAGCTTATCAATGCCGCATGCGACGCTGCGTCGTTCGATCTCGAGCGGGGCCTCGAGCGGCAGCGACCAAATAAAAAGCCCCGGACGATGCCGGGGCTTTAAATTCAGGATTGCGAGATATCAGTACTTGGCGACGATGGGAGCGCCCCAGGAATAACCAAAGCCAGCCTTCACCGTCCAAAGGTTCGTCCGGCTATCCGGTTCATTCCTTCCATCAGGCGGCAACATTGGCCCCGCGCCATATGCGAAGTGGGTGAAATCGACGCCGACATTCGCGTGCCACTGGTTGGTGATCGCGTAATCGACGGCAAGTCCCGCCATGTAGATTACCTTGGTGCCTAGGCCCTCGCCAAAATTGGCAGGCGGTATGGGAAACAAGGTAACATCGATATGCGGATCGAATGTCGATCCAACCAAGCCGTTCGCGGATACGACCCATCGGCTGGCGGGCGCCCATTGAAACAGCAAGCCGCCGCCGACATAGCCATGGGTGTAATCTTCCTTGTAGCCGCCGGGCCCAAGCAGCGTGAGGTCTCGGTGCCAGTCGCGCCAGCCGGCACCCAAATACGGTGTCAACATGGTGGTTGGGCCGACATCGAAGCCTTTACCGATGCGGAAGTCCGCATTCTTCACGTCGAGGCCGGTATGGCCACTTACGGGTGGTACTACGCCTGGTATGCCGGGGGCAAAGTAATCGGTCTTACCGTTGATCCAGGAAAACTGGCCCCACAGATAAAGATGCTGGACGACCCTGTCAGTCATCGACGAGCCGGTGATGCTAACCCCCGGGAACCAGCCCTTTTCGCTATCGAATAGGTCACCATCGGGCAGGTGCTCCGCATAATCCAAATGTGTCTCGATAAAATCGACACTGATCTGGTTATTCGATTGAACGATGCCGTTGATAAACGGAATCGGTGGTGCCATGGGCGCAGCCTTTAAGGGCATGTCCGCCGCAAACGCAGGACCGGCTGCTGCTGCCGCCAAAACGGTAACCAGGGCCCCAAATCGTATTCCAATCATTTTAATCCCCCGCAAAAAAGCATCAGTTGTACAGTTCACGGCAAAATAAGCTGCCACAAATGTTTGTATTATTTAGAAACATTAAGATGTAAGTCTTGGCAACGAAAAGCGACACGGGCGTTTTGATTATCCGGCCATCTGGTGCAAAAAGGCCACAAATTCAGCCCGCTTGCGGATTTACCGGACCAAAACGGACCTGAAGAGCCCTCGTTGTCAGCCCTGTTTTCTTGCAGCATGGCTGACGATTCGCTGCCGGTTTTGCCCTCTGATTCGATTCGGCGCCGGCGCTTCAGGGCTGCTCTCGTTACGCCGCCCGGTTGCGGAGATTTTCCCTCGAGGTCGTCGAAAAATCCGATCGCCGTTTCTCCCTCCTCGAGGAGGAACCTCCGATGCCGCAAGGCTCGAAGATGGTGCGCTCGGAGGGACTCGAACCCCCACGATTTTACTCACTGCCACCTCAAGGCAGCGCGTCTACCAATTCCGCCACGAGCGCTTGGGAGATCGGCACCAGGATCGCGCCGGACCCGATCAAAGACCGGATCAACGGCGCGGATGTAACAAATCGAAGATGGAGGGACAAGGCCCGCGGCAGCAGCGGTTTGGCCTATCTGGTGCCCGGAAGCCGCGGTTGCATTTGCTTGACTTCGACCGCAATGCGGTTGCGGTCGACCAATACCACGCCGCTGGCGATGGGCAGGTTATTGGCGAGGATCTTGACCTCGTCCGCCTCTGTGGCATCCAGTTCGATGATGGCGCCGCGGCTCAGCCGCATCACCTGATGGATGGGCATCGACGTGGTCCCGAGGACCACCATGAGATCGACGGTGACTTTATCGAGGGTTGGCACTTCCAAACCACCAAACTGGCACCCGAACACACAGATGCAAAATTGCGCGGTTCCAGATCAACACGTTATGGTTAGCCAATGGTTAACACCCGCCAAAGCCTGGATCTGAAGACGTTTGCGCCGCCGGCCGGCGGCGGCGCGGTCGAGTGGCAGGTTTCCGGCGCGCTGGTCCCCTATCTTGAAGCCGTTGCGGCCATGGAAGCACGGGTGGCCGATATCGCGGCCCGCCGGGCGCCCGAATTGGTCTGGCTGCTGGAACACCCGCCGCTCTACACCTCCGGCACCAGCGGCAAGGACGATGACCTGCTTGACCCGCGCTTCCCGGTATTCGCCTCCGGTCGCGGCGGACAACTCACCTATCACGGCCCGGGCCAGCGGGTGGCCTATGTGATGCTCGACCTCAAACGAAGACGGCCCGATGTGCGGGCCTATGTGACCGGCCTCGAGCAATGGATCATCCGCGCCCTCGCCGCCTTCAACGTGCAAGGCGAACGCCGTGAGGATCGCGTCGGGGTTTGGGTGAACCGGCCGGACAAGGGCGAAGGCTTTGAGGACAAGATCGCGGCGATCGGCGTGCGGTTGCGGCGCTGGGTGTCGTTCCACGGCATCTCCCTCAATATCGCTCCGGACCTGACGCATTTCGACGCCATCGTCGCTTGCGGCGTCGCTGACCCGCGCTATGGGGTGACAAGCCTGGCCGATCTGGGCCATACCACGACGATGGCCGATGCCGATGTCGCGCTGCGGCGGTCGTTTGAGGAGGTGTTTCGCTCCTCGACGATCCCTGCGGGCAACGGAACGCCGTCAGGCGCGCATCGATTTGCTGAAGTTCCTGACTGATCAAGACAGGGCCAAAAGAAAGACAAGAGAAAGAGAAGATGATGACGAGGATTTCACTCGTGCTGGGCGCAATGCTGGTGGCGACCGCTGCTTTGGCCCAAGGCGCACCCGCCCCGACCAGCGACAAACCGCCAGCGCAGGTAAAGCCAAAGGCCGCAGTTTCGAGTTCCAAGTCGATTGCCGAAAGGCTTCAGGGGTGCCTCAAGGTCGATGACGGGACGAAAGCCCGGCTCGATTGCTTCGACGCTGTCCTTTCTCCGCAATCCAAGGCAAAGCCCGCCACCCCAAAAAAGGTGATGGATTGCCGCTTCCTCAAGGAGGAAGACGAACGGCTGACGTGCTTCAACGGATTCACGGAACAAATTCCAAAATTTACGCACTAGGTTGAGGCGGCGTCCGCCTGTGTGATCTGACTCACATTCGCCGCGCTCCAGTTGAGCTACGAATCGCCCGAACTGACCCTAATCACCGGGATCCAGATCTGGAGATTGCCAATGGCTGCCATCGCGAGAATGCTTTCGCAGATGCTTCCCGCCAATCGGGCGGAGGTCGAAACGCTCAAAACCATCGCCATGCTTAGCGGAGCCGCCCTGTTTGTATCCCTGTCGCTGATCATCTACGGGCTGGATATAAGTATCGGATTTTTCTGACGTGGCCTCGCACAGCCCGGCTGCGCGTCGATCTCAGATCGTCGGCAGCACCGAAAATCGTTCGCCGGCCCGCCGCAGGTCAAGCGCACCGGAATTGGCCGGTTCTTCCGCAACGGCTTCGACGCGTGCGTAGGCCGGCCCGCGCCGGCACACCGTCACCATGTCGGATACGACATCCTCAGGTCCCGCAAACACCGCTTCCACGCTGCCGTCGCGGCGATTGCGCACCCACCCCTCAAGATCGCGCGTCATCGCCTGATGCACGAGCCAGGCACGAAAGCCGACGCCCTGCACCCGGCCACGGATCGTGACCTGGCGGATCGTGCCGCTCATCTATTTCTTGATTCCGAGAAATTCGGCGCTGCGCGTTTTCACGTCGGCTTCGCGCGTGACCCGGCCGGTCAGTTCGGACGAGGCAAGGCCTTTCAGGCTCTTTGGCGCCTGCCCGTCGCGCAGTGCTTTGAGTGTTTCGTAAACGGCTAGCGTCGCCGCGGCGAACGGCGCGTGACCCTGGAGCGCGATCCGGACCCGCTGGCTTACCAGGTAATCCCGCTCGATCATGTCCTCGGGGAAGCCACCGAGCACGATCGGCAGTGTCGTCGCAGCCGCAATCGCCTCCAGTTCGCCGCGGGTTTTCAGCCCGACAAGGAATAGCCCATCGACGCCTGCGGCTTCGTAAGCCTTGAGGCGGGCGACCGCATCATCGAGACCGGTCATTGCCGCCGCGCTGGTGCGTCCCAGGATGACCAGCGAGGGGTCGCCGCGCCCATCGAGTGCGGCTTTCATCTTGCCGACGCCCTCCTCCAGCGAAATCAATTGCGTCTTCGCCTGCCCGAAGGCTTGCGGCAGCAAGGTGTCCTCGATGGTGAGACCGGCGGCGCCTGCGGCCTCCAGTTCCTGCACGGTGCGGCGGACATTGAGCGCATTGCCGTAACCGTGGTCGGCATCGACCAGCACCGGCAACGAGGCGGCGCGCGACATCCGGCGCACCTGCTCGGCGAGTTCGGTCAGCGTGATCAGCGCCACGTCGGGATCACCAAGCACCGCCAGCGATGCCACCGATCCGCCGAACATGCCGACCTCGAAACCGAGATCCTCGGCAATGCGGATCGAGGTGGCGTCATAGACCGACCCCGGACGAATGCAGGATGAGCCCGTCAGGATCGAACGCAACACGCCGCGGCGTTTTCGGAAGGCCATCGTGGAGTCCTTGTTGTGTTATGCGAATTCGAGAATCAGCGCGTCCACGGCCAGCGTCGCGCCGGCGGCCGCGTGAATTTTCTTCACGGTACCGTCGCGTTCGGCGCGCAGCACGTTCTGCATCTTCATCGCCTCGATCACCGCCAGCGTTTCGCCGGCCTTGACCTCCTGGCCCTCGGTCACCGCGATCGACACCACGAGCCCGGGCATCGGGCACAGGAGCTTCTTGCCGGTGTCGGTCTTGGTCCCGACCGGCATCAGCCGTGCCGCCGCCGCCTCAGCCTCGGTGAAAACATTGACCGCGACTTCAAATCCCTGATGCGCAAGGCGGATGCCGTTGGCGATCGGGCGCACCTGCATGGCCAGCGGATGACCGTCGATGGTGCCGTGCCAGACCGCTTCGCCCGGCACCCAAGATGAAACCAGATGATGGGCATGGCCCAATGTGCCGTCGGCGTCGACAAAGCGCACCACGATGCCATCGGCTTCCCGCGCAACCTCAAGCGCGATTTCATCACGTTCGAGCCACACCGCGCGGCGGCGCTCGCGCTGCACCAGCCGGCCATTCATCTGGCCGGAAATCTGCCGCTTGCGTTCGCCGAGCACATGATCGATGGCGGTCGCGACCGCGGCCAGCCGGCGTGCGATCTCGCCTTCGGGGACGCGAACCGCAAACCCCTTCGGAAACTCCTCGGCGATGAAACCGGTGGAAAGATTGCCTTCGCGCCAGCGCGGATGATGCATCAGCGCCGAGAGGAACGGGATGTTGTGGCGGATGCCGTCGATATAGAACGAATCGAGCGCGGTCGACTGCGCCTCGATGGCGGCGGCGCGCGACGGCGCGTGGGTCACGAGCTTGGCAATCATCGGATCGTAATAGATCGAGATCTCGCCACCCTCCTGGACGCCGGTATCGTTGCGCACGGTAATGCCATCGACGGTACTTTCGGCGGGTGGCCGGTATTTCACCAGCCGACCGATCGAAGGCAGGAAATTGCGGAACGGGTCTTCGGCGTAGACCCGCGACTCCACCGCCCAGCCCGTCAGCGTGACGTCCTTCTGCGTCAGCGCCAGCTTCTCGCCGGCCGCGACCCGGATCATCTGCTCGACCAGGTCGATGCCGGTGATCAACTCGGTCACGGGATGCTCGACCTGCAGCCGCGTGTTCATCTCCAGGAAGAAAAAGCTCTTGTCCTGCCCCGCGACAAACTCGACGGTGCCTGCGGAATCGTATTTCACGGCCTTGGCAAGGGCTACGGCCTGTTCGCCCATCTTGCGGCGGGTGGTTTCGTCAAGCAGCGGCGACGGCGCTTCCTCGATCACTTTCTGGTTGCGGCGCTGGATCGAGCATTCGCGCTCGCCGAGATAGATCACGTGGCCGTGCTTGTCGCCGAGCACCTGGATTTCAATGTGGCGAGGATCGACGATGAATTTCTCGATGAACACGCGATCGTCGCCGAACGACGATTTGGCTTCGGCTTTGGCAAGATTGAACCCTTCGGCGACCTCCGAGGTCGAATGCGCGATCCGCATGCCCTTGCCGCCGCCGCCGGCGGAGGCCTTGATCATCACGGGATAGCCGATTTCGTTGGCGATCTTCACCGCATGTTTTTCGTCCTCGATCACGCCGAGGTGGCCTGGCACGGTCGAGACTTTTGCCTTGGCTGCGGCTTTCTTGGATTCGATCTTGTCGCCCATCGCGGCGATCGCGCCCGGATTTGGCCCGATGAAGACGATGCCGGCCTTGTCGAGGGCGCGCGGAAAGGCCTCGCGCTCGGACAGGAAGCCGTAACCGGGATGCACGGCTTCGGCGCCCGTCTTGCGGCAGGCTTCGATGATCTTGTCGATCACCAGATAGCTTTCGGCAGCTTGCGGCGGCCCGATCAGAACAGCATCGTCGGCCATTTCGACGTGGAGCGCGTCGCGGTCAGCCTCGGAATAGACCGCAACCGTCTCTATCCCCATGCGGCGGGCGGTCTTGATGATCCGGCAGGCGATCTCACCGCGATTGGCGATCAGGATTCGTTTGAACATGCGCTGGCTTGTTGCAACCTTTGGGCGGGGTTCCAGCCCGGGGACCGGGACCGCAATCTGGCACGCGGGGAGAGAGGTAACAATTCCGTCGTACAGCAAAACCCGTCCGAGGCAACGCCTGATATGCGGAAAACAGGCCTCGCAAGGGGGGCATTCGTGCGCTGCAAAAACCGTTCAGGTTGACCTGATCAATCGATCAAGCGACCCGGCCGCCGGCATATGCTAGGAAATCGTCGAGACACGAAACCGGTTTTGACGTGAGGCAAATGCAGACACGACCTTCATTCTCCGCGCCGTGTTGTTTTTTCCCGGTATTGGCGATCCTTTTGTCGATCCTTTTGGCGAGCCATGCCTGGGCCGCCGGTGGCGCGATCGTCAGGGATGGCGGCACCATTCAGCTTGGCGATGTGACCTACCGCCTCGACGGGATCGATGCGCCGGAAATCGACCAGATGTGCATCGACGATCATGCCGACGCCTGGGCCTGCGGGGTCGAAGCCCGTGATCGGTTGACCGGCCTGATTGGCGGCCGCGTCGTGCGCTGCAAGGACCTCGGCATCGGCACAACCTACAGAAAGCGGCATATCGGCATTTGCACGGTCGAAGGCGAAACCGACAGCTTGAACCAGCTTGCCGTTCGCGCGGGCTTTGCGCTGAATTTCGAGCCCTACGCCCAGGGGCGATTCAAGAAGGATGAGACCGCGGCCAGGGACGACCGCCGCGGCCTCTGGAAGGGCTGCTTTGTCGCGCCCCAGGAATTTCGCTGGGGGAAAAAGGACGGCGTGCTGTTTGGCGGTTCTTGCCGGGCCGACAAGGACCGCGAAATCCGCGCGGTGCTGTTCCCGGACGATCCCGCAATGCCGCCAAGCTGCAGCATCAAGGGTAAATTTGCCCTGCGCGCCCGCGTGACCGGAAAGGTCGGCGTCTATCACCTGCAGGGCTGCCCCAGTTATCCTGCGTTGACCAAACCGGATCGCTGGTTTTGCGCTGAAGATGATGCGCAAGCCGAGGGATTCCGGCGGGCGTATAATTGCCGAAGCACTCAGAAGCCGATGTAACAATTCCGTCGTACAGCAAAACTAAACAGGGCAACGGCGAAAGCCGAAATTTGCCTCTCATAGGAGTTTCCTGATGTACCGCTCAATCGTGCTGCTGTCCGCCGGGCTGACGCTGCTGTCGGCCGGCATCGCCTCGGCGCAGAACGCAACACCGCATAACCTGATCCTGTTCGTGCCGGACGGATTGCGCGGGCGGATCGTCACCCCGCAGACCGCACCCGCAATGGCTGATGTCCGCGACAAGGGCGTCAATTTTGGGAATTCGCACTCGTTATTCCCGACCTTCACCACCGCCAATGCCTCGGCAATGGCGACCGGGCACTACCTCGGCGACACCGGCGATTTTTCCAACACCATTTACACGGGTTATCCGGTCGGACCTGCCAATGGCACCGTCACGCCATTCCTCGAATCCAATCCGGTCATTGGCGACGCCGATGAGCATTTTGGCGGCGACTATCTCAACGAAGAAACCTTGCTGAAAATGGCGCGCACCCAGGGCTACAGCACCGCCGCCCTGGGCAAGCTCGGCCCCACCCTGATTTTCGATCATACCGACAAAACCGGCGCCGACGGCCTGCATTCGATCGTGATCGACGATTCAACCGGCGGCAAGGGCGGCGTTCCGCTCTCGCAGGAGATGCAGTCGGCATTGACCAAGGCCGGACTTCCGCTTGCCACGCCCCCGCGCGGCGATAACGCCAAGGCCGGCGATGCCAAAACGACGGGCACGACGGTGCCGAATACCGCGCAGCAGGCCTATTTGGCAGATGTCGCCACCAAGGTGTTGCTGCCGATGTTCAAGGCGCGCAACAAGCCGTTCGTGCTGGTGTTCTGGTCGCGCGATCCCGACGGCAGCCAGCACAACAATGGCGACAGCCTCAACACCGTCACCCCCGGCATCAATGGCCCCACCTCGCTCGCCGGCATCAGGAATGCCGACGACAATCTGGCGCAGTTGCGCAAGGGGCTCGACGATCTCGGTCTTGCCGCCACCACCAACATCATCATCTCGTCCGATCACGGTTTCTCGACGATCTCAAAGGAGAGCAAGACCAGTCCATCGGTGAACGGGACCTACGACGACACCCCGAAGGGTTTTCTGCCGATGGGTTTTCTCGCCATCGACCTTGCCAAGGCGCTTGACCTGCCGCTGTTCGATCCGAACGACAAGAACGCGCGCGTCGCCGACAATGTCCGCCCCAAGGCCGGCAACGGCTTGCTCGGCAAGGATCCCGCAAAACCGGATCTGGTGGTTGCCACCAATGGCGGATCGGATCTGATTTATCTGCCCAACAAGGACAAGAAACTTGCGGCGCGCACGGTCAGGGCGCTGCTGGACCAGGACTATGTCAGCGGCATTTTCGTCAATGACGATCTCGACAAATTCCCCGGCACGCTGCCGACGTCGCAGCTCGGCCTCAGGGGTACCGCCGTCACGCCGGCCCCTTCCATCGTCGTCAATTTCCGTTCCTATACGACCGGCTGCGGCGAGCCGACCAATTGTTCCGTTGAAGTCGCCGATACGGTGCTGCGGCAGGGCCAGGGCATGCATGGCAGCTTCGGACGTGGCGACACCATGAACTTCACCGCCGCGATCGGTCCGGATTTCAAGACCGGCTATGTCGATGCGCTCCCGGTCAGCAACGCCGACGTCGGCGCCACCGCGGCAAAGCTGCTCGGACTTACGCCAAAGCCGAAAGGCAACCTGATCGGCCGGGTGATGACCGAGGCAATGCCCAATGGCGAGACGCCGAAAATATTTTACGGCCTGGTCAAATCGGAGCCGTCAGCCGGCGGCCTGCGCACCATCCTGAATTTCCAGCGCGTACTGACGCAACGCTATTTCGATGCGGCGGGATTTGCGGGGCGCACGGTCGGCCTGGATGCCAAAGGCGACAAGCCGATAACGGTGGGCAAGAAATAACCCCGCCGCTCCGTTTTTTTGCTGCTGCCGGCTGAAGTTACATCCCGATGTCGAACACGTTCGGCAATTGGGTGAGCGGCAACGTCGCAGCGCCGACGAGGGTAGCGACCAGCGTCATCAGGGTACGGTTGCTGCGGCGCTTGCCGCGCATCTGGCTCGCGATCCATTCCAGCACTTCGGTGTCGACGCCGACAGCCCTGGTGGGCGCCCAGCTCTCGATCGCGGTTTCCGGCGACAGCGCCACGGCGCGCGGCGGCACCGGCAGGCCGGACGCGGACGCCGCATGGTGCACGACGGCCTTGGCCAGCAGGTCGTCGAAAACGCCATCGTCGCTGCGCTCGGCGGCGGCATCGTTGATCTCGAACAACGCTTCGGCTTCGGCGCGGCTGACCGGTTGATGGGCGACGGCGGCCGCGGTCAGGATGCGCGCGCACCAGGCGGCGTCATCGGCATCCAGCACGCGGGAAAAATGAATGCGGCCCTTTGTGGTCGGGCCTTCGCCGGTGATCACGCCATCGCGGACGATCGTCAGGGCTTCGGCGGCGGTGTCCCGGCAGGAAATCCGGGTTTCGATGGTAGCAAGCGGTTCGGCGAACTTAGCGACAGAGGCGGACATTGGTACTTTTCTCATTTTCTTAATTTCTGACGCAGCATTTCCATGCGGGCGTAAACGAGCGGTTAACGATTCGAAACTTCGATCGCGTCTTTTCCTGATGGTTGCTGATTGGTCGCTGTGACGTCCGTCACGGTTCGGGGACTTCGCAGCCGGGGCCGGCCTCGATGGGGCGTGCAAGCGGCGAAATTGCGGCGGCCGGTCTATGGCGGTTGTGTTTTTCCGCCGCAGAGACACGGATCAAAAGAAGATGCTAGGAGTTCCATGCACCGGAGAAGGATATGTCCTTTTTGGCGGCGGCCGTTCACTCAGGCGGCTCCACATCCTACCTGAAGACAGCGAATTTCCTTGCAACTTGAATGACATGAGGTCGTAACATGGCTCTCCCAATTGGCGCAGTAGCCCCGGACTTCGAGGCCGAAACCACCGACGGCAAGATCAAATTCCACGACTGGATCGGCAACAGCTGGGCACTTTTGTTCTCGCATCCGAAGGATTTCACCCCGGTCTGCACCACCGAACTCGGTGCGATCGCAAAACTGAAGCCGGAATTCGACAAGCGCGGCGTCAAATTGATCGGGCTCAGTGTCGATCCCGTCGACAGGCACGCCAAGTGGTCCGAGGACATCAAGGAAACCCAGGGCGCGGCGCCGAATTTTCCGATGATCGGCGATACCGACCTCAAGGTCTCCAAGCTCTACGACATGCTGCCGGCTGCCACCTCCGGCGACGCCAACAACCGCACCGCCGCCGACAACGCCACCGTACGCAACGTCTTTGTCATCGGGCCGGACAAGAAGATAAAACTGGTGCTGGTCTATCCCATGACGACGGGACGCAATTTCCAGGAGATCCTGCGCGTGATCGATTCCCTGCAGATGACCGCCAAGCACCGCGTCGCGACGCCGGCCGACTGGAAACAGGGCGAGGATGTCATTATCGCCGGCTCGGTCACCGACGACGAGGCCAAGACCATCTATCCGGCCGGCTGGAAGTCGCCGAAGCCCTACATCCGGATCGTGCCGCAGCCGAAGTAACGCTCGTCATTGCGAGCTGATTGAGGTCGTCATTTCGGGCTGGTGCGGAAACACCAGACCCGAATGGCGGGACTTAAACGCGCGGTACCATCCAGTTCGCGATCATGAGCCCGAGCGCGGATGAAACCGCCGTCACGAAAGCGCCCCAGCACACATCGACGGCAACCACCGGCCAAGTCCAGTGCTTTAAAAGCGACAGTGACGTGAGTTCGAACGTCGCATAGCAAAAAAAGCCAAACAACGCGCCGTATAGCAGCGTCGATTGCCACGTCGCCCCGACCGAACTGCTGACGAAAATCAGGATACCCACGACGTACAACAGATAGAACAGGATCGCCGGCGCCGGTCTGATTTCACCCAGCATGTCGCCAACCTGCGAAGTGAAAAAACCCTTGGCAATGGTGCCGAGAAACAAAAAGTCGATCGGGATAATGACGATCAGCGTCGCCAGATAAAGAACGATGTATCGCTTCACTTGGCTCTCCCGGTTCTCGGCCCGCGCGTAACGTGCCCAAATATAATACGGGTGAGGCCCGCTAAAGTTGCGGAGAACGCTGGTTTACAAAAGCGGGCAAGGGCCCGGAGGCTTTTGTTGCGAGCGCATCAGGCCCGGGCGCGCCGGTTGACCAGAAACACCGCGGCGGCACAGGCCACCATGCCCACTATCGCTACCGTATCGAGCCGCTCGCCGAACAGGACATAGGCCATGACCGCCGTCACCGCCGGGACCAGGTAGAACAGGCTCGCCACCGAGGTCGCCGCCGAGCGCCGGATCAGCCAGTACAACAGGCCGATCGACCCGATCGACAGCACCACCGCGAGCCACGCCAGCGCCAGCACGAACTCGCCGGTCCAGTGCACCACATTGTCCTCGAACAGCCACGCGCCAGTCGCGAAGAAAACCGTGACCGCGACGTACTGCACGAGATTGCCGGTACGCCAGTCGATCCGCCCGCAATAGCGTCTCTGGTACAGCGTACCCAGGGTGATGCTGACCAGCGACACGGCCGAGGCCAGCCAGCCCCAGCCCGCCTCGCCGCCCATCGGGCGATTATGCAGGATCAGCACCACACCGGCGAGCCCGAGCAGCAGCCCGGTCCATTGCAGCGGAGTGACGCGTTCGCCGAGCCAGCGGTTTGCCAAGGTCGAGGTCAGGATCGGCTGCAGGCCGGGAATCAGCGCCGAGAGCCCGGCCGGGATCGAATGCGAGATCGCGATCGCGGTTCCGCCCAGATAAAATCCATGCACCAGAATGCCGGCGACGGCGCTGTGGGCAATACCGATGCGATCCGGCCATCGCGGCCGCGCGATCGCGACGATAACAGCCATCAATCCGACCACCACGGCCATGCGGATGGCGAGATAGGTCAGCGGATCGGCGTCGTACAGCACGTATTTGGTGGCAATAAAGCCGGTGCTCCAGAGCACGACAAAAATCGCCGGCGCCGCGCGCGCGGCAAAATCTTCGAAATCCCTGCTCATTTGCGGCTTGGATTGCCTGAACATATGCTATCGGGCAATCGTGAAACGCGCAGGGGTCCTGCCCGGTATCACATAACGGTGCTGCTCGTCGAGATCAAGCAACGCGTTCCAACCGATGAATTGGCGATGTCCGAGCGCGGATGGTGACGTTTTAGGAAGCATATGCAGCTGCAGTTCCAGACCGTCGATGTCTTCACCGGCACGCAATTTGCGGGCAATCCGCTCGCGGTTGTCCTGAACGCCGAAGGGCTGTCGGCCGGGCAGATGCAGGCCATCGCCGCCGAATTCAACCTGGCGGAGACGACCTTTGTCCGGCCTCCACAGGACGCCGAACATACGGCCGAGGTGCGGATCTTCACGCCACGCAGCGAGATGCCGTTTGCCGGTCATCCCAATGTCGGCACCGCATTCGTGCTGGCCCGCGCGGGCAGCTGTTACGGCCGGCCGATCGATGGGAACAGCGTCCTGTTCGAGGAAAAGGCCGGACTGGTCCCGATCGAGATCCTGAGAGACGACGTGACGGTGGTGGGCGCGAGACTGGCCTCGCCGCAGCCGCTGTCAGTTGGCGCCGAGATTCCAGCCGAACTGGTGGCATCGGCGTGCGGTGTCGTGCTCACCGATATCGCGGCCAATCACCGTCCATGCATCGCTTCCTGCGGCGCCCCGTTTATTCTGGCCGAACTCAACAGCCGCACCGCGCTCGCCGCGGCCAGCCCGAACGGCGATGTGTTCCGGCTTGAAGTCACCAGGCATCCGGCCGTCAGCATCATGCTCTACACGCAGGTCGATGAGGGTGACATCGACATCCGGGCGCGGATGTTTGCCCCTCATTTGAACATCCCGGAGGATCCGGCAACCGGCAGCGCCAATGTGGCTCTCATCGGACTATTGGCAAAGCTGCGCCCGGAGCCAAATCTTTCACTGACCAAGACGATCGCCCAAGGGGTCGAGATGGGCCGTCCGAGCCTGCTGCGGGCGGAGGCCGAAAAGAAAGACGGCGTCGTCACCGCGACCTTCATCGGCGGCCGCTGCGTGCCGGTAATGTCAGGAATAATCGAGCTGGCTTGAGAAGATCAAAACTCTTCCGGGCAGGGATCGACGATCTTCCAGAGTTCTTCGCCGTTCTTGATCTTCTTCATCTCGGTGGTCAGCCCGCCATTACGGCGGATCCAGTCCTTCACCGTGTCCGGATAATAGGACATCAGGTCCGAAGTCCCTTCCGAGCTCGTGACCTTGATCCCGAACGTAAAGGCCTTGTCGTAATAGGCCTGGTGGAAGCCGACGCTGGCGCGCGGCGTCACGCAGACCTTGTTCAACGGCACGATGCCGAACACCAGGGTGCAGGCCGAATTGCAGACGCCGTCGATGATGACGCGCTCGTGGCGGTCGCGGATGCGCTGATACCTCGCCTTGTATTCGTCGACGTAGCCGCCGTGGTCGCTGGTGATGTGCAGATCGGCGCGGGCGGGCGTCGCGGCCAAAAGCGAGAGCGACAACAGGGCAAAGGGCGTGATGCGCATATCGGGTCGGGAGCCAGAAGTAGCCGGTCGGGACGCGGGGCACTGGTCCCTAACGAAACCAGACGGCGCAACTCTGGCCGGACTGTGTTGGAAATTCGTTAAGCACCCGGATTCGATTGAAAAATACCGACCCGCACCGGAATTCTCGCCGGTTTCAGGGTATTTCGCCCGGAATATTGATTTTCTCCGTGAACTGAATGCCGAACTGCCGCGACGAAGACCACGACGATACCGGTGGGAACGGCAGCGCGTGTTAGCAAGGAAAATTCCGAACACCTGGTACGTTTCGGTTCACGTTCCGCGTGAAGACACCAGCGGACACTATTCCCGCCGTTCACAAACTTTCACGAGCGAGGAAGACGCCAAACAATTCGCAACGGCCAGGCTTGCAGAGGGCGTCGAAGTCAGTGCCGGAACGCTAAATCCCGTCAGCCCCAAACGGATCATAGGGCCTTCGCAAATCGAGGAATGGCTTGAGGAGAAGACCAGCGCAGCCACAGAGCCGCCGGCCTGAGCGGGGAGCTCGTTGTCACGTCGGATACCCGCGTCAGAGGGTTTGTTTGTGAAATGTGCCTCGGCAGGCGCTTTGATCGAACACCCGACCACTTCGTGCGGTAAGTCACGAAGCGTTAACCCCGCGTGAAACAGTTTGGGATCATTTTAAAGGCCCCGCCGTTTGCCAGGCAAAGAGCACCGGAATGAACCAAAGTCATCGCGAAGAACTCGGCAGGAAGCTGGCACAGGCCCGGCGATTGGCCTCGGAGCCGACAGATCCCCTCACCCGCGAACGGCTGGCCCAGTGGATTGAAGAGCTGGAGTTTCAGCTCCTGGAGCCGCGCAAGGTCGCCTAGCCTCCACGTGACAAGTCTGGTATCCGAACCAGTCGAAACTATCTCTCGCCGGTCGATTTCAGTGCAGTTGGTGCCTAACCGGCGCCCTGCCAACCACTGAAAAGACTCAACGCGCTCGTAAGCTCAGCTGGATAGAGCATCGGACTTCGAACCTGATGAGCGCGAAGGCCTGCCCGAGTCGGGGGTCAAACCCGGAAGTCGCCACCGGCCGGGAAGGTCGGGTCAAACCGGAAGTCGCCCCGCCCGGGGCACTTCCCGTTCGCGCCGGCACTTAATAACGGACATCCTCGGGCACGATCGGCATGTCCGAAAAGCGCCAGACCCGGACATCGCTGGTAGTGGCTCCGTTTGAAATGAAAGAGGCTGCCAATCGAGAAGGCCTCCAGTTACCACTTTCGAGCTAATGTCTTTGGGTCGCCAACGTCTTCACAGTAAGGTCCTCGGTGGCTTTCTGGACCCGCAGCTTCTCAGCCAAGGTCAGGTATTTGATGGAATAAGCTTTAACGTCTGTGAGGACACCCTTCTGATCGTCGACCTGCTTAATGAAAGCACGCGTAAGGCAAACCGCATTCTGATACGGCGGGGTGAGAGCCGAAAATCCGCTCGGCGTGAGATGCGAGGGAGACTCGGCGAGTGCCCGAAAGTCGCTTTCCGACGGAGTGCATGCCTGAGCCGCCGTAGAAATCAATACGGCCCAAGCCGCTAAGAGTAGGACTTTCATTCGGGTCATCTCCGGTTAACCGGCATCCAGACGGCCTTCGGTTCCGGTGTGATCTTGGCCCGATTTGGCGTTCCAAACAATCTTGAACATGTTGCCCCATGTCGTTTTCGGGTCAAAAGCTGACCTGACGATCCCTAAGTCGGACTTCCGCTTTACCCCGAAAGCGAACTCCGAGCGGATCTCGCGCCCTGTCCGCCTCGTGTCAAAAGCGACAGCAGGTTGAAATGAAAGAGGCCGCCGACAGAGGCGGCCTCTAAGAGTTTGAAATTAGTGGCGATGATGCCGCCAGCCGTAATGATGCCCTCGGCCTCGACCCCATCCGTAGTGATGACCACGACCGCCGCGCCCCATATGGCCGTGACCATGTCCGTGGCCGCCTCTGATTTGAATGAGCGTTCCGTCGGAGCCTAGAGCAATCGGTGTCGCGACAGGCATAGCCGACGCAGACAGGGTTGGAGCTAGCGCAAAAGCGCAGGCAGCAAAGCCGATCAACAAAAGCCGTTTCATGTAAGTGTTTCCTTCTTGAACTCGCGTTATCGCGACAAGGAGGAAAGTTCCGAGGGCTGTTAGAGTTCCATTTTTGAAACTAAGCCACCGCCAAATTCAACCAGGCCACTATGGGTCAAACAGGACCGTCGCACCGGTGCTGGCCGAATTAGGCAAACCAGTACCTCGCCCGGTACCGGCCGAATCAGGCCACTCGCGGAACCAAAATAGGTCACTGCAAAGGAAGCCTAGGCGTTGAGTGGCGCGTCTTTTGAGTTGCCCAAGGCACACAAGACACCCTCCGGAGCGGCCTCAGTTCCGTCCAGCGCCGGGCCGTTTCTTTAGGTCCCATGCAACAATATGGACGATTTTCGAGAGAAGTTCGCGCGGGTGTTCAATAAGAGCCTGATTCAGCTCTCCGTGTTCGATTTCGATATGGCAAAATGAAAGAGGCCGTCAACTGAGGCGGCCCCAATGCTTCTTGCGATATTTTCTCTAACTATTTCAAGAACCCAGGGGAGTAGACCGATGCACCCGGGTTTCCGGTAGTGGGACCACCGTTCCCGATAAATATCTGCCCCGGCGCGTAGCCGGACGCTCCGGGCCCGGCAGTCGGTCCGCTCGTAACGGGGCCACTTGTCCTGGATTGTTGTCCCGGCGAAATGCTGGATGCTCCGCCCCCGACGCCGCCCGGACCCTTCGCGTCCGCTGTTGACGTTGCGACGGCGAGCGCAGTGACTATGGCCGCGAGCGATAAGATTTTTTTCATTTAGCCCTGTCCCTCTTTTTGATCGACTACCAAATCATTGGGTAGTTTCCTGGATCAAGATGACAACCATGAATGTTCAAATTGGGACAACCGCAAATTAGGCCACCGCTAAAATCAAATTAGGCCACTAGGGGTCGAAACAGGCCAGTACCTACCGCCCCACAGGAACAAAACGGCACTTGAGAACAACTCCCGAACTCGGTCACGGCAACGGACGATCTCGGTACGGATGTCCGCTTCGGGTTCAAAAGCGGACCTCGCGGCCCCGAAAAGCGACTTCCGCTATACCCCCCGAAAGCCAGACTCAACTCGGATATCGAAGATGTCCGAAAAGTGCCAACAACGGAATCTTCCCATCAGTGCAACTAAAAACCCCGGCGCAAGGCCGGGGTTTTGTTTACTATTGAACCGGACTGTCCGTTGTTATCTAAAAAAGTCAGCCCTGTAATTCACGCCGACCTTAACCACCGACACAGTCTGTTTGATGTCTGCGGAGAAATTGGTCGTAATTCCATTCGGGACGGAGGGTGTAAATCCCTCTCTATTGGTGCCAAAGTCCATGTAGTTATATTCCACGAAGGCTGACCACGCTCTGTCGAAGGCGTATTCCATGCCAGCGCCCGCTACATACCCCAACCGATAGGATTTCGTCGGCAGATAATCAGCCTGAGGTCCGCAACATCCGGTCCCGAATTGTCCGATATTCGTCACCGTGAATTTGTCGTCGGCGAGCGCAACGCCGCCTTTCACATAGGGGAGGAACTGGCCGAACGCCATGCCCGCTCGAACGGTGGAGGTGCTTAGCCAGCCGATCTTCGACCCGCAGGTGGCCTGATAGTCACCGAAGCTTCCAAGGCAAGGGCTGCTGCCCTTCATCCCGGTCCAAACGATGTCGCTGGCAAAGCCAAACACCCACTGCCCGATCTGGCGATCATAGCCCGCCTGAAAGCCACCTAACACACCGTCCGTATGATGCTTGGTGAATACACCGTCAACATCTCCCGCGGGCGCTACAAGGTTCGACCAGCTCTTATCGCCCCATCCATAACCAACGTTCGCACCGACATAAAATCCGGTCCAGCTAAACACGGCGGGTGCCATTACGGGAGCTTTGACGGGAAGATCGGCTGCGATTGCAGGCGATACGAGAAGCGCTGCCAGTGCGCCAAGGATCAGAGACTTCTTCATGTGCCACCCCAAGTTTGAAATACTGTAAAGAATCCTAGGACCCACTTTCTAGAAACGCCGTTTGTAAGCAATGAACAACTCGGCTTCAGCGGCAATTCTTTGCGCGTGTTGCAAATATCCCACAAAGACTGGGGCTGTTTTGCAGAGAATCCACTCAATTTCATCAATAGTTTTCGTCCCTGTCGGCGGACCAAAAAAGGGGGCTGGAGGGCCCGTACATGTCCGCTTCGGGTCAAAAGCGGAAGTGGCAGTTCGTCCGCATCATGTCGGCTCATCCCCCAATAGGAGACATTCATCGACGCCGAAAGTCGCCGATGGTTCACCCTCATCCAATGAGGTCCGGTGGAGGTCAGGTGATCGAATTTCGGGCGGCTCGCCCGTCTGCCGCTATAGACGCAGTGTGACGCGCCACCGTTATGTGAGAGGCAAGTAGCGGCCGAGAACAAACCCTGATATTCGACTGTTTGGAACTCCCGAAGGGAGAGACAAAAAAGAGTCAAAACCCAAACCGCTCTTGCCAAACCATTGATGTTGTTCAAGCGCTCGTAGCTCAGCTGGATAGAGCATCGGACTTCGAATCCGAGGGTCGGGAGTTCGAATCTCTCCGAGCGCGCCACTGTACGATTTCGCAAGATGCGGTGCGATTTCGCCGCCATAATGACCCGTTGTGGCCCTCGTCGTAGACGCGCTCGCGTCCGGCGAGATGGATGGTCGTTCGCCAGATCGCGCTACATTGTAGTAAAGTTCTTGGTAGTAAAGTTCTTGTTGGGAAGGAAACACACGGAATTACCGATGCAGGAAACTTCATCCGTTAGTTTTAGTGGCGTATTTGCTTTGCGTGACGGCGTCAGGGAAGAAGAGTTCTTGCCGCGATTGCACGCCTTCTTGCAGCATTTCATAGATATAGGATTTGCGACGGACTATCGCGTCATGCGCCGCGAAGCGCTGGACGGTTTTGGCAAGACACTACCGGCCTTCACGTATCGAGGTGAACTTATCTATCCAGACTTGGAGCGAGAGCATGCCGCGTATGAATACGTCAAACAACGTCGCGAGCAAGTACACTCGCTGCATGTAGCAATGAACTCACTGGTCAAACCCGACGCAGACTTCTTTCTAGAGACGCAGATCGCATAGAACATGAATGTCTGCCTCTGGCCCAATAGTGCCCATCTTCATCGACCGTGGCGCGCCACTTACCAGGTACTATTTCCAAAGAAGCCAGATCGCGTCTGCTGCGCGACATGAACCATCGGAGAGCCGGCGCGGCTTCTCG
The DNA here is from genome assembly GCA_963774685.1 of uncultured Alphaproteobacteria bacterium. GTDB lineage: Bacteria > Pseudomonadota > Alphaproteobacteria > Rhizobiales > Xanthobacteraceae > Bradyrhizobium. Next base: position 1,839,554 of record CAVZFU010000002.1, read on the forward strand.
CCGTTTTGCGTTTCTGCTGCAGCTTCAGTTCCGGCCTTTTTGGGTAGGCCGGCGCAAATTGCGCGAATGCTTCCCGTACCCGCGCCCCCGCCGAAATGTCGGCAACGGTCGCCGGCGGCCGGGACATTCGCCTCGGTCTGCGCGGGCGGCGCCGAGATGATCGTGGGGCGAGTTGCGGGAACGCTGGTGTCGAACACGACGCGCTCCGGCCATTTCCGGTCCGACTGAATCCGCACCGCGGGCAGATCGATCGCTGTGTCAGATCGGTCCGCAACGGGAAGCTTCGGCAGCACCGCATCCGAAACAAACAGTAGCGCGAGCAGCACTCCGCCGACGAAAAAGAAATATCGCATCAGGGGCATCGGCATCGCTCCGCCGCGCTGCTGGCGCGGATCACTCCCCCTAACCGGTCATGATATAGTTGGTTCCGGGCGCTGCCGCGCCCGATCTAACAACAACGTTACCGCTTTCTTGGCAAATAACGGGCAATTCGCCGCTAGATTCGGCTCGCCGCAACCAGCGCGCATTTGGCCCGGCTGGCGTTGATGTTGACGTAACCGACGTGCATGCGCGCAAAGGTTCTACGGCTTTTCATGTTGACGATGTCAGGGATCATCCGGGTCCGGTCGGTCAGGTGACTTCCGTCCCGGCGGGTGAACGCGCAGGAAATCTCGATATCCCTGACCGCGTAATCATTGCCGTTGCGCAGCGTAAACGTCACCTGGGCATTCGATCCCAGCCCTCCCCGGCGCCAGGACTGCGATGAAATCTTGAGACCATCGACTGGAACCGGCTCATCGGGCGTGATCGCAGGATCGCTGAACGAGGATTCTTCCCGCGCGGTGACGGGCGTGGCGGGACTTACCGGTTCGGCGGTGGCCGTCACCAGCCGCACCGGTTCGCTTTTGGCCGGGTTACCGGGATAGCCGGACCACAGCCACACGCCTAAACCGGCAAGCAGGATGGCGGAACCGATCAATCCCGGCCTGACGTGCTTGATATCAGTCAGTCGGTCCAATTCGATGCGGTACGGTCCAATATCCATCGTCGTGCCATCGACTTGCGGCGAACGAAATCCCTGCTGCCCGCAAAGCAAAAGCCGCGCGGGCGTTACACCGCGCGGCTCTCAATACGACTGCCGATCACGCGGTTCCGCCGTGGGTCATCAACTGACGAAACCGGAAATGGTTGCATCCCGACGCCACAAAAAGTTCGTGCCACAGCGGTCTCAACTCCGGGGCGCGGGGGTGGCCAAGGCAGAATGTGACCGCTAAACTCGGTCGGCTGCGGCTTTCGGGCCGCGGCCGGTACATCACGTCGCAGCGGACGACGCAAAAAAACAAGGGGAGAGACCAACGATGCCGATCGTCACCTGGGACCATGTCCATTTGCGCAGCCCCGATCCGGAGGCGACGGCCGCCTGGCTGGAGAATGTTCTCGGCGGGGTCATCGTTCGCGGCCCCGGACGGATCGACGTCAAGCTCGGCGGCGCCAATGTGTTCATCGCGCCGGTCGCGGCAGGCGATGGCGTCAACACGCCGCCGGTAACGCCCTATCAGGGACTCGATCATTTCGGGCTGACGGTGAAGGACATCGATGCGGTTGCCGCCGAGATCAAGGCCAAGGGCGTCGAATTCACCAGGGAGCCGACCACCATCCGGCCGGGGGTTCGCATCTGCTTCATCCGCGGACCACAGGGCATCTCGGTCGAGCTTTTGGAGCGCGACAAGAAATACGCCTAAAGCGGCGCGCCGCTGTCATCTTCTGCTATCCTGCATTTTCCGGATCCCGGAAAGTTTTGCGTAAGGCTTCGTGGCGCGGTCAACCTGCCGCGTTGACGTTGCGTATCCCGCTTTGGCATAACGGCATCATTGGACCGCCGCGAGGGAGGTTCGTAACCGGCGCATCATGAAGAACGGTCTGTATTCGATCCATGTCAGCCTGCAGGATGGCCGGTCCGGCAAAGGCAGTGGTGTGATTTTATTCCGGGACGGTAAAATCCTCGGCGGCGATGCCTATCTGTTTTACACCGGCAGCTATACGGCGAAGGACGGCACCTTCAAGGGCGAGGTTCTGGTCCAGCGCCATACCAGCAGTCCCGACGCCAACCCGCTGTTCGGGGGGCCGGAGCCGGTCGGTATCGGCGTCACCGGCACCTATACCGATACAACGGCGGTCATGAACGGCACGGCCCTGGTGGGCAAGGCCAGCCAGATCTTCGCAGCGACCTTGCGCAAACTGGCCGACGCCGACTAGTCCGCTCTCCAGGCGCTCGCCACCTCGTCATTCCGCCGCCTGCTCCAATGGTGCGACGCGGGGGAGGATAATCCGGATTCGGGTGCCTTCGCCGGGCTCGGAATCGAGATCCAGCCGGCCGCCGAGACGGTTGGTCACGATGCTGTAGACGATATGAAGTCCAAGTCCGGTGCCGCCCTGATCGCGGCGCGTCGTGAAGAACGGATCGAACGCACGACGCCGGACGTCAAGGCTCATGCCGCAGCCATTGTCCGAAAACATGATCTCGACATTGTCCTTGCCGGACTCGCGCACCTTGATATCGACCGCACCCGGCTTGCCGTCCGGAAAGGCGTGCGCCATCGAATTGAGGAACAGATTGGTGAGCACTTGTCCGTAGGGTCCGGGATAGGAGTTCATCACGAGATTGGGCTGGCAGTCGACGGTGAGCGTCAGATTATGCTTTCGCAGTCCCGGCCGCAGGCTCATCACGACCTGCTCGGTGAGATCGCCGAGGTCGAAGCTGCGCTGGTCGGAATAATTGCGGTCGGCGGCGACCTGCTTGAACGACTGGATCAGTTCCGCCGCACGGTTGAGATTGGCCACCAATTGTGACGACGCATCGCGGCTGGTCTCCAGGAATTCGTTGAGCGAGGAACGCCTGACATCGCCGCGCGCGACTTCGGCGGTGAAATTGGCGGTCTTGCGCTCCAGCGATGAAGCAACCGTCAGGCTGATGCCGACGGGATTGTTGACCTCGTGGGCGACACCCGCCACCAGCCTCCCGAGTGCGGCGAGCTTTTCGGCCTCGATCAGCGACTTCTGGGTCTCCCGCAAATTGTGCAACGCCGCTTCGGCGGCATCCTTGGCCTTGCGCATCTCCAGCTCGCCGCGCTTGCGCTCGCCGATGTCGAGCGCGACGGTGACGATGCTTTCGATATTGCCGTCGGCATCGAGCAGCGGAATCTTGTTTACCAGCCAGTGCCGCATGTTGCCCGCCGAATCGATATATTCCTCTTCGTAAAATCCCAGTCCCTTGCCCGCTTTCAGCACGCGCTTGTCGTTCTCGTCGGTCTTTTGCGCACCGTAACGCGACATCAGATCGGTGGTGGTGCGGCCGATGGCGGCCGCGGGCTCGATCCCGAAGATGCCGGCCATGTAACGGTTCATCAGGATATAGCGGAGGTTTTTGTCCTTGACGTTGATGACGGCGGGCACCGTGTCGATCACCTGTTGCAGCATTCGCCGGCCTTCGGCGATGGCATCCTCGGCGCGCTTCTGATCGGTGATATCGCGCACGGTTCCCTCATAGCGGATGACCTCACCGGTCCCGTCACGCACTGCCGTGGCGCTGTCCGAGAGCCAGAGCGTAGCACCGCCGCGCCGACGTGCCTGATATTCGAACTCGCGGACCATGCCGTCACGTTGCATCAGCGACTGGTATTCCGCGCGCGCCGCCGGATGGACGTAGATCATGTGCGTGATATCGTTGACACTGCGGATCAGGTCGGCCGGCGCTTCATATCCCATCATCCGTGCCAGCGCCGGATTGGCGTTGAGAAGCGCGCCTGCCGGCGTCGTCACGTAGATTCCGTCGACGGAGCCTTCGAACAATTTGCGGTAACTTTCTTCGGCCAGCCGTTGCTCGGCCAGCGCGCGAACCGCCGCTTCCCGCGCGGTGTCGGCGTCGACCAGCGTGCGGCGAAACACTTCGGCGGCGCGCGCGATATCGCCGATCTCGTTGTTGACATCGGTATCGGGGATCGACGTGCTCTTTTCGCCCGCCGCCAGTGCGCGAATCGAGGCCGCAATAGACGCCAGTGGACGTACGGTCCGGCGCACCACGAACAGCGCCGCGACAAGGCCAATCATCACTCCGGCAATACCCAGGATAATGCTTTGCCATTTATCGTCGGCAAGGGTCCTCGCAAAATCGTTGGCCAGCACCCGGCCCTGCCGTGCGCTCAGTTCGCGCAGCAATTCGGTCACCTGTCCGATCAATCCGCCTTCGGTGCCGAGCACGTCCTTGTCAATTTCCGCGATCTCGGTGTCGGTGCCCGCGATCGAGATGATCGCGCCGGCGTAGGCATCGACCACGGAGCGGAGCGCCGGGTCGTCGATCGATTGGGCCCGCATGCGCTGCGCGGCCTGCTCGGCCGCCGCCGGATCGTGCGCCAGCAAGGCTTCGGCGATCTGGTTCTGTCCCCGGAACAGAATTCTCGCGGTGGCCCGGTCAGGCACTTCGGTGATCGCGGATTCAAATTGTCCGCGCAACGGCGCCAGTTCCGTTTCCAGTTTGGAGCGGCGCGCAAACAGCATGGTGACGCGTTCGATACCCTCGCGGTAGTTCTGCAGCCGCGCGGTCACGCCGTCGATCATGTCCCGCTGCTCCGGGGCGAGTTCCAGCCGGGTCTTTTTCAACAGCGCGCTCAACGCCACGGCCGCCTCGCCGACCTGGTCGGACCGGGCGCCCGGATCGGTTACGAAATTGCGGGCGGCAAGCCGCAGCTCGTTCATGCGGCGGTCGACCTCCTCGGCGAGGTCGCCGACATCCTGCAGCCGTTGCAACTCGGCGAAGGTTGCGTCGATGTGCCGGATGGCGATGACACTGGCCATGCTGGTGGCGGTGATGACCGCCAGCACCAGCAGGAAGCCGCCAAAGGTCAATTGGCCGATCGAAAGCGAAAACGACCGTATCCGTCGGGTAAGGGCGGCAAGAGGCATGGTCGGAACCGGCTCCGGGCAGTCCGCCCTATATACGCTGGAAACTGCCCTTTGGGGAACCTGCCGGCCGGACGGTCTGGACGGTTTCCGGCTCAGTCCGCCGTGATGCCGGCGTCCTTGACCACCTTCGCCCACAGCGCCACGTCGGCCTTGATAATGTCGGCGAATTGCGCAGGCGACGCGGCCTTGGGTTCGCATCCGGCGATGTCGAGTTTCTGCTGCACCTCCGACGTCGCTAGCGCTGCTTCCAGCGCCTTGCTGATGCGGTCGACGATCGGCTGCGGCGTGCCTGCGGGAACCACGATGCCGAACCACGGCGTCACCTGCGCCTCGGGATAGCCCTGCTCCGCCATGGTCGGCACGTCGGGGAAATACTTCGAGCGGCCGTCGTTGATGGTGCCGATGATCCTGATTGCGCCGGTTTGTACCTGTGCCAGGGCCTGGTTGGCCGACAGGAAGGTCGAGGTGAGCCGCCCCGTGGCAATATCCGAAACCATCTGCGGATAGCCGCGATAGCCGATATCGGGGACATCGATTCCGGCAAGCCGCTTGAACAGCTCGAAGCCGAGATGCCCGGTCGATCCCTTGCCCGGATGACCGTAGTTCAGCACGCCCGGTTTTTCCTTGGCCAAAGCGACATATTCCGCGACATTCTTGACCGGCAGGGTGGCAGGTACGATGAAGAAATTCGGCGCACGGCAGATCTGCCCGATCGGGATGAAATCGCGCAACGGATTCCAGCGCAAGTTGACGAACAGCGAAGGACTCGCGGTAAAAAACGTCGTCACCATCAGCCAGGTGTATCCGTCCGGCGCCGCGCGAGCGGTTTCCTCGGCGGCTATCGATCCATTGGCGCCGGATTTGGATTCGAGGATGATCGACGCGTTCCACTGCTCGGCCATGCTTTGGGTGACGATGCGCCCAAACACATCGACTACGCTGCCGGGCGCATAGGGAACCAGCACGCGCACCGGGTGATTGGGGAAATTCTCCTGGGCATATCCGGTGCCTGATGCGGCAAGGACCGTCAGCCACGCCGCCATGATCACGCCGATGCGCCATATCTTCATGGTGTGTCCTGCCCCGATCGTTTCTATCAGGCGCTTTTTAGAGGCGCTTTGGATTTGCCGGCAGAATGCCGATAATCCCGATCATGGGCAAGACAGCCAATTGCTCCGCTACATCCAGCGCAAAATCGAAAGCCCGGACGTTGACGCGGAAGCTGCGTTACACTGCGCCGACTTCGAACAACTCGCCGTCATAGCCGGCCTCGAGGGGAATACGAAGCTGGCGGCCGCCATTGAACCGGGTCATGACCGGCATCACAGTCACGATCGGCTTGCCCCTGCTGTCGTCGAGCGCCGCCTGCACATTCGGCTGCTTTCCGAGGCGGATCAGGTTGCGGGTGGTCGGAAACGGCAGCTTGAACCGCCCGCTCTCGCCGCCCGCCAGTGCTTCACGCGGCGACAGCCAGATCGAATCGGTGGATTCCTTGCCATCATGACGCCCGGCCTGTTCGGGAGGTGCAGCGGCGAGGAAGAACCAGGTGTCGAATCGCTTCGGCATGCCCTCCGGCGTAATCCAGTGCGCATAAGGGACAAGCAGATCGAGGGCCAGCTGCATCCCGTTGTCGGTGAGTATCTTTTGAAAGGTGGTCTGGCTCTCGCACAGCATGGCGCGATTGGCAGCTTCGATCCCGCCGGCTCGCCTGGCTTCGACCAGGCTTTTTGACCCCTTGGGACGCGCCAGCAGGATGCCGCTTTCCTCAAAGGTTTCGCGGATCGCAGCGATCCGGAAACTCAAGGCGCTCGCATCGAGCCCCTCGCCGCCGGAATAAAGCTCGGGCCTGCCGATGATCTCCCGGTCGCCCTCGTCGACGCTGCCGCCGGGAAACACCAGCGCGCCGGAATTAAAGTCGATCTCATAATGGCGCACCATCATGAAGACCTCGATCTCGCCCTTTGCCGCGGCACTATCGCGCAACAACAGGATGGTCGACGCAGGACGCGGCGCGATAGCTTCGGGCATCAGGCTATTCCGCGGCGCTGGACTGCGGCTGCAGGTTGGCGCGCTTGTCGACGCGGGCGACCCGCGAGAGCAGATATTCAACTTCGGCCCTGGCCGCCGCGGTCATGTTCGAACCCGGCTTGCGCTGCGCGCTTGAAGCAATCACGCCGCGCTTCTGCAGCACGTATTTGCGCACCGCCAGTCCGGCACCGGGCTGTTGTTCATAGCGGATCAGCGGCAGATGGGCATCGAACAGGTCATGCGCTGCGTCGCGCTTACCGGCCTTCGACAGCTTGACGACATCGATCAGCAATTCCGGGAAGGCATAGCCGGTCATCGCGCCGTCGGCGCCGCGCTCCATCTCGAAATCGAGAAACAGCGCGCCATTGCCGGTCAGGATCGACAGCGGCCGCAGCGAGCCGTCTTTTTGAAACGCGCGCAGCGTGGAAATCTTTTCCAGTCCCGGCCAATCCTCGTGCTTGAGCATCACGCAGGATGGGTTGTCCATCACGATTTTCCGGATCACCGCCGGCGTGAACACCACCGACAAGGTCAGCGGATAATCCTGCAGCACCCAGGGAATGTCGTCACCGATGGCTTCCGCCGCCTGCTTGAAGTAACCGATGATCTGATCGTCGGTGCGCAGATGCGGCGGCGGCGCGATCATCACTCCGGCCGCACCGGCGTCCATCGAGGCGCGCGCCAGTGAGCGCATCGCGGCAAATCCCGGCGCCGAAACGCCGACGATGATCTGCATGCTTTTCGCGCGCTTGACGAAGCGTTTTGCCACCGCCTCGGCTTCCGGGCCTTCCAGCTTCGGCGCCTCGCCCAGGATGCCGAGCACGGTGACGCCTTCGCAGCCGACCTCGGCATAGAAGTCGGTCAGCCGGTCGATCGATTTGTCGTCGATGCGGCCGTCGTCGTGAAACGGCGTCGGCGCGATCGCAAAAGTGCCTGCGGCCTTGTGAGTGAGTTTCATGTTGTCTCTCCTAGAACCGTCGCGCGCCCATCTTGATCTCTTCCTCGGAGAAGAAAATCTCCTTGGCATGTTCGACGATATCCTGCGCCTTCCACCCGGTATGCGGCGGCTTCCAGCCCGGCTTTTCCATCATCCGCATCTCGCGCACGCCGCGCGGGCCGGAGACGCCCAGAACCTTGCCGGTCTGGTCGCCCGATAATTCGCTGACCATGTATAGCACGGCCGGGGCGATGCCGTCCGGGCCCAGGGCGGCGTTCGGATTCTCGATATAGCGCGGCAGATCGGCGGTCATGCGGGTCAGCGCGCCCGGCGCCAGGCACCATAGCCGGATATTGTATTTGCGGCCTTCGATCGCCAACACGTTGGTCAGACCCGAAAATGCCGCCCTTGGCAGCACCGTAATTGGTCTGGCCGAAATTGCCGATCAGGCCCGAGGTCGACGAGGTATTGACGATGACGCCGCCACCGTTCTCGCGCATCCATCGGAACACCGGCTGGCTGACGCAGAAGGTGCCCTTCAGATGCACCTTCAACACCTTGTCCCAGGCGGCTTCGGTCGCCTTGGCAAAAGTCTGGTCGAGCAGGATGCCGGCATTGTTGACCAGGATGTCGGCGCGTCCGAAATGCTTGATGGCGTCGTCGAATACCGACTGGCCGCCGGCCATGGTCGAGATGTCGGCGCCGTTGGCGACTGCGCGGCCGCCTTCCGCCTTGATCGCGTCGACCACCTTCTGCGCCATCGATTTGTCGCCGCCGCTGCCGTCACGGGGACCGCCGAGATCGTTGACCACGACCGCAGCACCCTCGCGCGCGAACAGTTTGGCATAGGCTTCACCGAGCCCGCCGCCCGCCCCGGTGATCAGCGCCACCTTGCCGTCGAGTAATCCCATGATGTCTTCTCCCTTGATCGCTCTTGTCTTACCTCTCCCCGCTTGCGGGGAGAGGTCGAAGCCGAAGGCTTCGGGTGAGGGGGACTTTCCGCGAGTCCCGATGCCGAGAGAGCCCCTCACCCCACCCTCTCCCCGCGAAGAGCGGGGCGAGGGAGCGCACCGTCATCGCGTTATCTCACCCCAACACCGTCTTGCCGCTCTTGATGACGGCGACGTTGCGTGCCTTCACTTTCGCCTCGAATGAAATCACATTGCCGTCCTTCCACAGATCCATCGTCACGGTCTCGCCGGGATAGACCGGCGAGGAAAACCGCGCGACGTGCTGCTTGAACGCGCGGGGATCGTAATCCGCATAGGTCTGCAGGATGCCGCGGCAGGTGATGCCGTAGGTGCACATGCCGTGCAGGATCGGTTTGGGAAAGCCGGCGCGCTTGGCAAATTCGGGATCGCTGTGCAGCGGATTGCGGTCGCCGCAGAGCCGGTACACCAGCGCCTGATCCGGACGCGTGGAAATGTCGACGGTTTTGTCCGGCGCGCGGGCCGGCACCTTGTGCGGTTCGGGCTGGCCTTCGGAAGGCCCGCCAAAACCGCCGTCGCCGCGCGCGAAACGCGAGGCGACCAGGGTCGCCAGCGGCTCGCCCTTGTCGTCCCGGAGCACCGTCTTGTGCCGGATCACCGCGCCCTTGTCCTTGCCCTTGTCGAACACGTCGAGCACGGTGGAATCGGCGGTGATATGGGCGGCGCGTCGCCAGCGGCCTGTGAAACGTGATGTCGCGCTCGCCATCGACCACCATCACGCGATTGAGGTTCATTTCGCCGGGACCGGCGCCCCATGCCGCGACGGACGCAAAGGTCGGAACCACCTTCAACGCGCGCGGCGTGGCCACGGCTTCATTGACGAAGGCAAGCTCCTTCTCGTCCATCGGATCGGCGCCGATCCCGATGCCATAGGCGTAGAGCATCACCTCGCGGTCGGTATAGGCGTATTTCTGGCCGAGATTTTTCAGCGCCATCAACTCGTCGTACTTGATCGGCATTGGCAGCTTCTCCCCGCATTTTTTTAACGGCGCTAATCGCAACGCCCTCTCCCCTTGTGGGAGAGGGCATCACAAGTGCCAGCAACAAACTCACTACGGTGAGGGGTTGCCGCAGCGAACACATTGCCCGCCGATAGAGACCCCTCATCCGGCAGCCTTCGGCTGCCACCTTCTCCCGCAAGGGGAGAAGGAAGAACTCACACCGGCGTAAAGAACGGCAGCGGCGCGCCGTCGGTCGGCTTGAACACCACCTTCACCTTCTGGCCGATCTTCAACTTGTCCATGTCGCAATCGACGAAATTGGTCAGCAGCGAGGGGCCCTCCTTCAGCGTGACATAGCCGATCGCATAAGGTCCGCTGGCGGATTTGCGCATCAGGCTGAAGGTATAGATCTCGCCCTCGCCCGAGCTTTCCTCCCACACCGTCTTGTCGGAAAAGCAAAACGGGCAGATCGAGCGCGGGAAATAATGCGGCTCGCCGCAGGCGGTGCAGCGCTTGATCAGGAACTTGCCTTGCGCGGCGGCATCCCAGAACGGCTTTGACTTCGGGATTGCCCTGCGGCGTCGGATATCGGGGTTTGTCGGCCATCACACGCGCTCCAGGATGCAGGTCGAGGCGGCGTGGCGAACGCCGAGCAGGCCGCCGGTGCCATGCGCCAGCGCCAGATCGCAGTTCGGCACCTGCACTTTCGGATGCGCCTCGCCGCGCAACTGCCGCACGGCTTCGATGATCTTGGTCATGCCGCCGCGATTGACCGGATGGTTGCTGCAGAGGCCGCCGCCGTCGGTGTTGAACGGCAGCTTGCCGACGCCGGAAATCAGGTTGCCGTCGGCGACGAACTTGCCGCCCTCGCCCTTCTTGCAGAAGCCGAGGTCCTCGAGCTGCATCAAAACCGTGATGGTGAAGCTGTCGTAGATCGAGGCGTATTTGATATCCTTTGGCGTCACGCCGGCCATCGCAAAGGCCGCGGGCCCCGACCACACGCCGGCGGAATAGGTCAGGTTGAGATCCTTGCCGCCGCGCGGCCCCTTGAGCGCTTCGCCGGCGCCGATCATCCGCACCAGCGGCTTCTTCAGGCTGCGCGCGATCGCCTCCGTGGTGACGATCAGCGCGCCGCCGCCATCGGTGACGACGCAGCAATCCATCCGGTGCAGCGGATCGGAAATCATCGGCGAGTTGAGCACGTCCTCGACGGTGACGACGTCGCGCAGCATCGCGTGCTCGTTGTATTGCGCGTGATGGGAGGCGGCGACCTTGATCCAGGCCAGTTGCTCGCTGGTGGTGCCGAATTCATGCATGTGGCGCATGGCGCACATGCCGTAGATGTTGTGCGTGGTGGCGCCGTAGGCGGCCTCGAAATCGGCCTCGGCGCCGCTGCGCGCGCGGCGGCATCGCGCCGGTGCGCGGCTTGCCCGCCAGCGTGATCAGCGCAACCGAACAGCGCCCGGCGGCGATCGCCTCGGCGGCATGGCCGAGATGGACCAGATAAGAGCAGCCGCCGGTGTCGGTCGAGTCGAAATGGCGCACTTTCAGGCCGAGATAATCGGCCATCGCCATCACCCCGCCGGGGGCGTCGCCGGCGCAGAAATAGCCGTCGACATCGGCCTTGGTCAGGCCCGCATCTTCCAGAGCGCCCTTGGCGACTTCGGCGTGCAATTGCGCGGTGGATTTATCGGGTGCGTGCCGGGTCGGATGCTCGTAAATCCCGGCCAGATAGGCCTTGCCCTTGATACTCAATACCGCTCTCCGCTGGTGTTTCTTCCCAGCGGTTTTTGTGGCCTGTCGGCAGGCCTTGGCAAGGTCCGAAATATTCCGTCAGGCGAGACGGTCACTGCCGCCGTCATCCTGAGGTGCGAGCCTCTTAGGCGAGCCTCGAAGGATGGATGCGATAAAGGTACGCCGCGACCCATCCTTCGAGGCGCGCAAGAGCGCGCACCTCAGGATGACGGCGGGGTTACCCTACTCCGCCGCGATCTGGCGCGGTGCCGACGGAGGATTGGTAAGATCGGCGGCCAGTTGGGCGTATCGCGCCTTGGCATCCCTGACCGACTTCTCCTTCACCGGTCCGTAGCCCCGGATGCGATCCGGCAGCGACAATAGCTCGATCGAGGTTTCCAGCGTCAGCGGCGACAGCAGACCGAGGACGGTGGCGACATCCTTCTCGTAGCCGACGATCAGGTCGCGCTCGAGTTTGCGGTCGGCGCTGTGACCGAAGATATCGAATGCGGTTCCGCGCAGCACCCGCATCTTCGCCAGCAAACGAAACACCGGCATCATCCAGGCGCCGAAGGCGCGCTTGCGCGGCCGCCCGAGGGCATCGTTGCCGCCGCCGAGCATGGGCGGGGCAAGGTTGAAGCTGATCTTGAAGTCGCCATCGAACTGGTCGCGAAGCTGCTTTTCGAACCGGCCGTCGGTATAGAGCCGCGCCACTTCGTATTCGTCCTTGTAGGCGAGCAGCTTGGCATAATTGATCGCCACCGCGCGCGGCAGCTCATCGCCGAAGCCGCCCTTGACGGCGGCATCGCGCACTTGCGTCACCAGATCGCCGTAGCGCGTCGCGAGCTTCTCGTCCTGATAATCGGTCAACAGCGCGCTGCGGTGGGCGATGATCTCGTCCAGCGACATCGCATCCAGTGTTTTCGGCGCGACGGTCGCATCCTGGTCCTTCATCATCGCCGCCAGCCGCGCCGGATCGGCCGCGGCAAGGCGCCCCAACTGGAACGCCTGTGTATTCATCTTGACCGCAACGCCGTTGACCTCGATCGCCTGCTCGATCGAATTGGCCGAAAGCGGCAGCAATCCCTTCTGATAGGCATAACCCATCATCATCATGTTGGTGGCGATGGAATCGCCGAGCAGGACTTCGGCGGGCTTGGTGAAATCGAAGAACGACGAATCCTTGCGCAACGCGGTTTCCAGCACGCTGTTGACCTGGCGACTCCTGAAATTGAAATCGCGGTTCATGATGAAATCCGCGATCGGAATGAGATGGGTGTTGATGACGCCAAAGGTGCGGCTGGATTCGCACAGCGTGATGGTTTCTTTCGCCACCGCCACCACTTCGTCGGCGGCGATCACCAGATCAGCGGTGCCGGTGACGATGCGCGAACAGGTGACGTCGGCGGTATGTTCGGACAGCCGGACATGGCTCAGGACGGCGCCACCCTTTTGCGCCAACCCGGACATGTCCAGGATCATCGAGGCCTTGCCCTCGATATGGGCGGCCATGCCGAGCAGCGCACCGACGGTCAAAACGCCGGTGCCGCCGACGCCGCCGACCGCGACATTGTAGGGCCGATCGAGCGAGGGCCTCGATGCCGGTTCGGGCAGATCGCCGATATCGCCGAGACCGGCCGGCGCGCGGCGCCGCAGTTTGCCGCCGTCGACCGTGACAAAGGACGGGCAGAAACCCTTCAGGCAGGAATAATCCTTGTTGCAGGTGGATTGATTGATGGTGCGCTTGCGCCCCATCTCGGTCTCCAGCGGCTCGACCGAAATGCAGTTCGACTGCACCGAGCAATCGCCGCAGCCTTCGCATACCGCGGGGTTGATCAGCACGCGGCGCGGCGGATCCTCCAGCGTGCCGCGTTTGCGGCGGCGGCGTTTTTCGGCAGCACAGGTTTGCACGAACACGATGGCAGATGCGCCCTTGACCTCGCGCAGCGTCTTCATCACGGCGTCGAGTTCGTCGCGATGCGCGGTCTTGGTGCCGGGCGCGATGTCGGATGCGGGATAGGCGTCGGGATTTTCCGACACCAGATAGATATCGCGGATGCCTTCGGAATGAAGCTGGAAGGTGATCTGCTGCGGCGACAGTTCGCCATCGACATGCTGGCCGCCGGTCATCGCGGTCGCGTCGTTGTAGAGGATCTTGTAGGTGATGTTGGCCTTGGAGGCGATGGCCTGGCGGATCGCAAGGCTGCCGGAGTGAAAATAAGTGCCGTCGCCGAGATTGGCGAACACGTGTTTTTCGTCGGTAAAGGGCGCGACACCGACCCATGGCACGCCCTCGCCGCCCATATGGGTGAAGGTTTCGGTGTTGCGATCCATCCACAGCGCCATGAAGTGGCAGCCGATGCCGGCAAAGGCGCGGCTGCCTTCGGGCACCCGGGTCGAGGTGTTGTGCGGACAGCCCGAGCAGAAATACGGCGTGCGGGTCACCGGCGCCACCGCCTGCATCTGGGTGGCCTGACGGCCGTTGAACCAGTCGGCCTTGGCGCGCAGCATGGCCGCGATTTCAGGGTTGAGATTGAGCCGCAGCAGCCGCTCGGTGAGCGAGCTTGCCAATGAGGCGACGCTGAGCTCTTCGGCGAAGGGGAGGAAGCGCTTGTCGTGGTCGTCCATCTTGCCGATGATGCGGGGGCGCACGTCGTCGCGCCAGTTGAACAGTTCCTGCTTGACCTGATTCTCGACGATCTCGCGGCGCTCTTCGATGATGAAGATTTCCTCGAGCCCGACGGCGAATTCGCGCACGCCTTGCGGCTCCAGCGGCCACGGCATGCCGATCTTGTAAAGCCGGAGACCGATCTTGGCGGCGACTTCCGGGGTCACCCCGAGTTCGCGCAGAGCTTGCCTGATGTCCTCGTAGCTCTTGCCCGACGCCATGATGCCGTAGCGCGCGTTCGGCGAATCCATGGTGATGCGGTTGACCTTGTTGGCGCGGGCAAAGGCGACCGCGGCGAAACCCTTGTAGTCCTGCAGCCGCCGGTCCTGATCGTAGCGGTCGTCGGGCCAGCGCAGATTGAGCCCGCCCGGCGGCATTTCGAAATCGGCAGGGATGATGAACGGTTTCATCTCGTCGGTGAGGTCGATCTCGGCAGTAGTTTCCACCGTTTCGGTGATCACCTTCATGCCGACCCAGCAGCCGGAATAGCGCGACATCGCGATTCCGAGCATCCCCATCTCGATCATTTCATGGATGCTGGAGGGGTAAAGATACGGCATCAGCGCCGAGATGAACGCGTGGTCCGACTGATGCGGCACGGTGGAGGATTTGGCGCCGTGGTCGTCGCCGGCCAGACACAGCACGCCGCCATTTTTGGCCGAGCCCGCGGCGTTGCCGTGGCGGAATACGTCGCCGCAGCGGTCGACGCCGGGGCCTTTGCCGTACCAGATGCTGACCACGCCATCGTGCCGGGCGCCGGGCGACAGGTTGAGCTGTTGCGAGCCCCAGACGGCGGTGGCCGCGAGGTCTTCATTCACGCCGGGCTGGAATTTGATGTTGTATTGCTCGAGGTGCTTGCGCGCGGCGAACAGCTGCTGGTCGTAGCCGCCGAGCGGCGAACCCCGGTATCCCGTGACGAAACCCGCGGTATTGAGACCGGCGGCGCGGTCGCGGCGGATCTGAGCCATCGGCAGGCGAACCAGCGCCTGGATCCCGGTCAGGAAGACGTGGCCGGATTGCTGGGTGTATTTCTGGTCGAGACTGATCGGACCCTGGTTGATTCCCATTCCACCCTCTTGAAGCCCGAGCGGCGTCGGAGCCAAACTGGCCGCGGCGGGCTCTTTTTACTTAGTCATTCAATCGATTAGAACCAGTCTATGTCGGTTTTTGCAGCCAGCGCATCACAAATCTGGACCATGGAGCCCCGTGGCCGCGAATCGCAATTTCATGCCGGATACCACCGCGGCTATTTTCGCATAGTGTCGTGCCGGGCGCCCGCCGCGAAACGACGTAACGCTCTCGCTGCCCCGGTTTCGCGCTATAATGCCCCCAAGGGAGACCAATTGGTGCCGGGACGATATTGCGCAATGCGGGCGATTCTCGCGATTCTGTTTTTGTGCACCGCATTCGCCTGTGACCGGGCGTGGGCCGAACCCTCGGCCGAGGCCATCGCACGGGGCAAGGCGCTGGTCACTGCCGGCGACTGCGCGAGCTGCCATACCGCCGACCCCGCCAAGCCGTTCGCTGGCGGCAAACGAATCGACACCCCCTTTGGCGGGATCTATTCGCCCAATCTCACGCCGGACCGCGATACCGGCATTGGGGCATGGAGCGACGATGACTTTTATCGCGCGCTGCGTTATGGCGTCAGGCGCGACGGCTCCCGCTACTACCCCGCATTCCCCTATCCCAATTTCACCAAGCTGATACGGGACGATATATTGGCGATCCGCGCCTATCTTGAGACGCTTGAGCCGCTGCGCAATACGCCACCGCCGTCGGACCTGCTCTGGCCGCTGAACTACCGCGTGTTCATGCGCGGCTGGAATTGGCTGTTCTTTCAACCCGGCATATTCCAGCCCGACCAGCAAAAGACCGGGCAATGGAATCGTGGCGGCTATCTGGTCGAAGGTGTCGCGCATTGCGGCGCATGCCATACGCCCAAAAACATCTTCGGCGCCGACAAGCGCGACCGGATGTATGGCGGCGGGCTGGTGCAGGGCTGGTTTGCACCGCGGCTCGACGGTGCCGAGCGAAGCGGCCTCAAATCATGGAGCGTCGACGACATCGTCGAATATCTCCAGAGCGGCCGCAACGGCCGCAGCCATGCCGACGGACTGATGGCCGAAGTCGTCGTCAATTCGACCGCGAAGATGAGCGATGAGGATGTTCGTGCGATCGCCATCTACCTGAAGGACCTGCCGCCGGGCGCGCCAGAACCGGCCGTGACCCCGCCCGAGCAGACGGTCATGACGGCGGGTGCGGCGGTTTACGCCCATGCCTGCATCGCCTGCCACGAGGCCGATGGCACGGGCGCGCCGCGGGTCTATCCGCCGCTGCCCGGCAACGCCAACCTGCAGTCGTCCGATCCTTCCAGCACCTTGCGGATTCTTCTCGATGGCGCCCAGACGGTGACGACACCGCGCGCGCCCAATACCGGCTCGATGCCGTCTTACGCGAAACTGTCCGACCAGGAGGTCGCGGATGTCGCGACCTACATCCGGAATTCCTGGGGCAATGCGGCGCCGCCGGTCACGGCGGATGAGGTGAAGAAGGCAAGGCGCGCGAACTAAGCGCTTTTCGTCATACCCGGCCTTGTGCCGGGCCATGACGGCGCAACCAAAGTTCCGCCCCACGCAAGACCTTCCTCGCAGAAAGATTGCTTCGAATCAGGAACCCACGCTGCGCCCATCGGTTGTTACAGGCCATAACGGAGGAACCCATTCATGGCCAACGAACGCAATCCGGACGATCCGTATCGTTTCCCGAACGATCCGTATCGCTCCAATCTCACTGACAGCGATTTTCGCCGTCAGGCCCGTCTCGACAATGACTTGCAGGCCGATCCCGAACTTGCCGAAGGCCCCGCCAGCGGTGGCAAGATTGCGATGTTCGCGGTCGCTATCGCCGTGGTGCTGGGTGCTGTGTTCTACGGCCTGAACAACTCGAGCATCAACCAGGCCGGCACCTCGTCGACGGCGCAGAACACCGCGCAGCCGGCGTCGCCCGCAGCGCCTCCGGGCATGCGTGACGTGACGCCTCGCGTCAATACGGCGCCGGGCGTGACCACCGGTGCTGCTCCGGCGACCCCGGCCCAGCCGCCCGCTCCGGCGCAGCCGCCGGCGGACACCAACAAATAACGGCGCAACAAAGTGAATGAGGTGACCGCGCAGCGGGCATACCCCGTTGCGCGGTCGCCTGCGCGCGTCAGCCGAACATCTTGTTCAAATCGCCGCCCGGATATCCGTTGCCGAGTTCTTTGAACGTACCTTGGTCGGCGATCTCCCTGGCGGCTTTCATGAAGCCAGCCCACGCGGTGCGCGCCAGCGAACCGCCGACGCTGATCCGGCGCACGCCGAGATCGGCGGCTTCCGCAACACTCAGGCCGGATGCACCGATCAACAGGTTGACCGGTTTCGGGTGCACGGCCTTCACGACCGCCGCGATCTGCTCCTTGGTCTTGATGCCGGGCGCATAGAGGCAATCGGCGCCGGCCTCGGAATAGGCCTGAAGACGGTCGATCACCATGGCCAGATCCGGTTGGCCGACCAGAAAGCCTTCGCAGCGTCCGGTCAGCAACACGCCGCTGTGGTCGGCATCGATCGCCGCGCGCGCCGCCTTGATGCGTTCGATCGCGAAGGCGCGCTCGTAAAGCGGCTTGGCGGCGTCGCCGGTGGAATCCTCGATCGACAACCCGGCAACGCCGGTTTTGACCGCGCGCGCGACATTGGCCGCGACTTTCTCGGCCTTATGCGCGAAACCGCCCTCGAAATCGGCGTTGACGGGCAAGTCGACCGCGCCGCATAGCGCGGTCAGATGTTCCAGCACATCCTCCACGGTGACGCGGTTATCGGCCTTGCCAATCGACCACGCAAATCCCGCACTGGTGGAGGCGAGCGCCTTGAAACCCAGGTGCTGCAGCGCCTTTGCGCTGCCGACATCCCAGGGGTTGGGGAGCGGGAAACATCCGGACTGATGCATCTTCCGGAATGTCGCGCGCTTGTCTGCTGTCGTAACCGGCATGTTCTCTCCCGCTATCTCTTCTGGTGTTACGCAACGATATCCGCGCCGGGCATTCGACGCTAGTGCGCGTTGTGCGCGGCGCGGCTGTCTTTTGGCGCCTGCTCGCGTTCGTTCATGCCGTAGTCGCGGATCACCCCGGCAATGCGCAGCCGGTAGTTATCGAAAACCGTCGCACGGCCCTTGCCCTGTGTCTTGCGGTGCTGCGGCACATTGCGCCAGGCAGCAACGGCTTCCTCGTCGCGAAAGAACGACAGCGACAGCATCTTGCCTTTTTCGGTGATGCTCTCGAACCGCTCGACCGAAATGAACCCGTCGATGGTTTCCAGGATCGGCTTTAACTCGGCGGCAAGGTCGAGATATTCCTGTTTGTGCTCCGGCTTCGGCCAAACCTCGAAAATAACGGCGATCATCGGCATCTCCCTGGCGCATCGGACGGGCTGTTATGGTCTATAACGTCACCTTGCGCAAAAACGTTCGCTCCTCCGCGAGAATGAACTTGTTTTCCTCGGCGAAATCAAAATTGGCCATGCTGTCCTTGTCGGCGCGGAGCCGCGCGCGATAGGTTTCATAGGCGGCGAGATTTTCAAACGAAATCAGCGCGAACGCAATGTTGTTGGTGCCCTCATGCGGCATCCAGTATCCCTGCAGGTCGCCGCCGCATTTCGGGATCAGGGTGAGCCAGCGTTTGGCGTACTCCTCGAACATCGCGCGCTTGAACGGATCGAGCTGGTAGCGGATGAATACGGTAATGGCCAAGGGAACCTCCGGGTTCTGGGTTATTATCTCAACATAGCCGCTTGATCGACACAGATGCTTCGGTTATCATCGAACTATGAAAGCAGGCCCCGATATCGCCATGATCGCCGCATTGGTCGGCGATCCCGCGCGCGCCAACATGCTGATGGCGCTGATGACGGGGCGCGCGCTGACCGCGAGCGAACTGGCGGTCGAGGCCGGCATCACGCCGCAGACCGCGAGTTCGCATTTATCGAAGCTGGAGGCCGGCGGCCTGATCGAGCAGGAAAAACAGGGCCGCCATCGCTATTACCGGCTTTCCGACCCCGATGTCGCCGGCCTGCTGGAAGGCCTCGAGGGCGTTGCCGCGCGCGCCGGCCACATGCGGGTGCGGACCGGGCCAAAGGATCCGGCATTGCGCCGCGCCCGGATCTGCTACGACCATCTGGCCGGCGATCTCGGGGTACAGATGCTCGACAGCATGAAAAAACAACGGCTGGTCCGGCAGAGCAAGCAGGCGATCGAACTCACCGTCGAGGGTAAACGTTTCCTGGCCGACAGCCTGCAGATATCGGCGGAGACACTGACCCATCCGCGCCGCCCGCTGTGCAAGGCCTGCCTCGACTGGAGCGAGCGGCGTCATCATCTCGCCGGCACGCTGGGGGCTGCGATGATGACGCGATTCACCGAACTGAAATGGGCCGCGCGCGACCCGGCGCCCGGCAGCCGCGTCGTCAATTTCACCCGCACCGGCGAGAAGCGGTTCGCGGCGCTGTTCGGGGATGCCGAATAGCGCCGCTTGCCGTCTCTCTATTATGCGGACCGCGTTTTAGGTTGCGGAATTATGCAAAGATTATGACAGCCGAAGCGCTGATCGCCTCACCACCGGTGCCGGCGCCAGTGATGGCGGTGCCAGCCCCAGTGACGCCGGTGCCAGCGATGCCGGTGCCAACGATGCCAGCCCCAATGACGGCGCCGATGCCAGCGGTGGCGGCGCCAGCCCCAGTGACGGCGATGCCATCGCCGGTGCCAGCGATGGCCCCAGTGCCGATGCCCGTGATGTCCCCAGCGAACTTCTTCGGGCTTGAGGTGATCGACATCGTCCTGGGTTACGACCGCGGGTTCAGGGGCCTCGGCGTGAGGCGGTACGAGTGCCGGTTGCGCTGAAATCGGCGGCAAGGGAGCGGCTTTCGCGCTCGCAGCAAGCGCTGTCGCGCCGGCGACAAATCCAAAGGCGAGTTTCAGAAAGTGGCGGCGTTCCATAACATCTCCTCCTTGGCAGTTCGTGAATGGTAGGAGAGTTTTGCTACGCCGACATGAACCGAAGCTGAACCGGGCGGCCTCAATTTGCTGTCACGCCGCGGCGAATTCTTCCGCCAGCACGAAAATTTCGCGCGTGCGCGTGACCTCCGGCCAGTCCCGGTTGAAATCCGCAACAAGCCGCTTCATGTCGTCGCCGTTCATGGCGCGGTCGAGCGCGGCCTGGTCGGGAAATTCGTAGCTCGCGACATGCACCGCCGGATCGCTGACGCTCCAGCTCCGCCAGGCCTTCTTTACCCCGAACGCCTTTGCGGCATCGGGCAGGTGCTCACTGTGATACCACTTGTCGAACGCCTTGCGCCTGGCAGGATCGGCGACGGTAGCGCGGACGACGAAAAAGGCTGAAGGCATGGACGTTTCTCCCTGTTGCTCTGCTCCCATTTGTCCCACGCGCTGAAGGACACACCTATATCCACCCTCCCCGCGCCATGATCGCTGCGCAGAGCAGGATGATGACAATGCTAAAGAGTTCGCCGTGAATGACAGCGGTGACCAATCTCAGCTTCTTTGCATTGATCGTGGGCACCTGCCCCGCCTTCAACGCCCCGCGCCATGACAGGAATTCCACGGTCGGAATGATCGACAATAAACCAATCGCGATGAAGACCGAGAACTTGGTCATGAAGGCGTGGCTGTGAAAATAATAGCTCGCGCCCTTTTCGAAAAAGAACACGCGCAACAATCCGACGACCAGCAGCGCGCCCGCTGCGATACCCAGCACGAGGTCCGTGACCTGCAGCCGTCGCGCGGAGGAAAGCGTTAGTTCAGAGCGGATCAGCACAAACTCGATCGCAAGCGCCGACACCAGCGTAAAGGCGCAGAGGTGATGGAGGAAGGCGAATAGTGTGGTCATGGGTGGGCTCCTCACTCGCCATTAATAGCTTCAGTCAACTTGCCCTTTCAACCAACCGTCGCATTTTCTTGAGTACCGCCCATCAGCGAAATTGTTCCGTTACAACGGCAAATTGTCATGCTTCTTCGCCGGCATCTCGACCTTCTTGTCCCGCAGCATCGCCAGTGCCCGCGCGATCCGCTTGCGGGTTGAATGCGGCATGATGACGTCGTCGATATAGCCGCGTTCGGCGGCGACGAACGGCGACAGGAACCGGTCTTCATATTCCCTGGTGCGCGCGGCGATCTTGTCGGCGTCGCCGATGTCGCCGCGGAAGATGATCTCGACCGCGCCCTTGGCGCCCATCACCGCGATCTGCGCGGTCGGCCAGGCATAGTTCATGTCGGCGCCGATTTCCTTGGACGCCATCACGTCGAACGCGCCGCCATAGGCCTTGCGGGTGATGATCGTGACCAGCGGCACCGTGCATTGCGAATAGGCGAACAGCAATTTCGCGCCGTGCTTGATCAAGCCGCCATATTCCTGCGCGGTGCCCGGCAGGAAACCCGGCACGTCCACGAACGTGACGATCGGAATATTGAAGGCGTCGCAGAACCGCACGAAGCGCGCGGCCTTTCGTGAAGCGTCGGAGTCGAGCACGCCCGCCAGCACCATCGGCTGGTTGGCGACGAAGCCCACGGTGCGGCCGGCGATGCGGCCGAAACCGGTGACGATGTTCTTGGCAAAGGCCTCGGAAATCTCGAAGAAGTCGCCCTCGTCGACGACCTTCAGGATCAACTCCTTCATGTCGTAGGGCTTGTTCGGATTGTCGGGGATCAGCGTGTCCAGCGACATGTCGATCCGGCCGATGTCGTCGAAGCTCGGCCACTCCGGCACGCCATCGGTATTGTTGCTGGGCAGGAAATCGATCAGCCGGCGCATCTGCAGCAGCGTCTCGACGTCGTTCTCGAAGGCGCCGTCCGCGATCGAGGAGCGCGTGGCGTGCACGCTGGCGCCGCCGAGTTCCTCCGCGGTGACGACCTCGTTGGTGACGGTTTTGACCACGTCGGGTCCGGTGACGAACATGTAGCTGGTGTTCTTCACCATGAAGATGAAGTCGGTCATCGCCGGCGAATAGACATCGCCACCGGCGCAGGGACCCATGATGACGCTGATCTGCGGGATCACGCCCGAAGCGATGACGTTGCGGCGGAATACGTAGGAATAGCCCGCGAGGGCCGCGACGCCTTCCTGGATCCGCGCGCCGCCGGCGTCGTAGAGCCCGATGATCGGCGCCCTCGCCTTCATCGCCATGTCCTGGATCTTGACGATCTTCTGCGCGTGGGTTTCCGACAGCGAACCGCCGAACACGGTAAAATCCTTGGCGAACACAAAGGTCTTGCGGCCGTTGACGGTGCCCCAGCCGGTGACCACGCCGTCGCCCGGCACCTTGGTCTTTTCCATGCCGAATTCGACCGAGCGGTGCTCGACGAACATGTCGAACTCCTCGAACGAGCCCTTGTCGAGCAGAAGCTCGATGCGCTCCCGCGCGGTCAGCTTGCCGCGGGCGTGCTGCGCTTCGATGCGCTTCTCGCCGCCGCCGAGCTTGGCGCCGGCGCGGCGTTCTTCAAGGGTATCCAGGATGTCTTTCATGTCGGCATTCCCGCTTGATTTCCCCCGCGTTCTAACACGGCCCCTTGCCGGCGGGAAACGCCCCTCCACGGCGATTTCCTGCAGGGGTTGTTCAAGCTCGGCTAATGCATTGGTTCAATGTCTCGGCAATGACAGTGAGCTCCCTCTCCCCTTGTGGGAGAGGGTTGGGGTGAGGGGTTCAGGTCTATCGATAGTCCGTAACCCCTCACCCGGATCACATCTAACGATGTGATCCGACCTCTCCCACAAGGGGAGAGGTAAACTGGCCGTGTATGTCGTTCGAGCGGCGAACGGTTGCATTGCCTACTCCTCCCCTTCCGTGAACGGCGGCTCCTTGCCGTCTGGCAGGGTTTGCTCCGCCATCGCCAGCAGCATGGCGACCATGACGTAATTGCCGGCGACCGCCGTCAGGTCCACGATCTGCTGGTCGCTGAATATCTTCTTGGCGCGGGCAAAGGTTTCGTCCGATACCTTCCTGGTCGTGGTGAGTTCGGTGACGAAATCGTACACCAGCGTCTCGTCCTCGGCCATGTTGGACGGGCGCTTGCGAGCTTTCAGCTCGGCGATGATCGCCGGTGACAATCCGGCCTTCAGCGCGATCGGCGCATGCGCAAACCATTCGACCTGCGACCGCCATTGCCGGCCGATAATGAGGATCGCGAACTCGTTGAGCCGCATCGGCACCGAGGTTTCCCAGCGCAGGTAGTGGAACAGATCGAGGAGCCGCTGGCCGAGCACCGGGCTGCGCAGCAACGAATTATACGGACCGCCAATGCCGAGGCTCGAAACCTTCATGACCTCCTCGGCGAACGGTTTTTGTGCCTTGTCGAGCTGATCCATCGTCAGTTGCGGAAAGCGCGGCGCCCTGCTCATGATCCCTCCCTGCGTTTCCTGGTGCAAAATGCTAGTCCAGCCGCGCATCGCGCGCCAGACGTCGTCGTCAGTTGCGTCAGCAATGGACTGAGGCTACGGCGCTATCACCGGATGTGTATTCGGCGCAGGCGCCTGCTCCAACGCGGTCTCTTCCGGCAGCTTGTCGCCGTGCACGGCAACCGGCGGTCCAATCCAGAGCGGGTCGGCTAGATGGTCCCGGCGCGGATTGGTCGTGTTGGGGTGGACCAGAATACTCAGGCGTCCATGGTTGAGCATCAGCCAGGGCACCAGCGCCGGAAATACCTCGGTGGCAAAGGCCACCTGAAACATGGCTTGATCGTGCGGGCCGACCTTCACGTCATGCCAACGGCCGAGGGTTACGGAGAAACGTTGGTCCATCCACGTTCGCAGCTGTTCGGCTTCCGCCCGTGTCGTCGCCGGATCGTAATAGACATGCGCGTGAAAGCTTGCGATCTCGCTTGCCGATCGCGGAATGGGACCATGGGGCACGTCCGTCATCTCGGCTTCCTTTACTAACCAGTCTCTCCGTATCGACAGCGACGGATCAGATCGCGCCGATATCGGCAAGACACTGCTGCACGAGATTCATGCGGTCGGCAATATGGCGGGGCTCGGTACAATCGAGATTGAGCGCAAATACCGTGTTCGCGCCGTCCTTTTCGACCCATCCTACCATCCAGCCCAGCGATGGCTTACCGATCTCGGCGCCCAACAGCCCCGACTTGGCGCGAATAACCGCGTCGCCGGTTTTGGTCACGGGAAGAATGTCGCGAACCAGATCCTGGCTGCGCTTGGAGACCGGCAGGACGCCGCGCCGCAAGCGGTCGACAAAGTCGACCTGCTGGAACGGATCGATGCGAAGATTTCCGGTCAACCAGAACTGATCGATGCCGCCGCCGATGTCGCGGTTGCCGTAGTCAAACAGGTCGACATATTTCTGCATCCGTTCCACGCCGATGCGCCGCGCAATCTCCTGATAGACCGGCACGGCGGAGACCGCGATCGCCGAGCGCAGGGTATGGTCGCGGTTCCAGGCCGCGATGCTCCTGACCACGCCGTCCCACTTGAACACGTCGATGTCGGGGTCGCCGACCACGCCGGTCTCCAGCGCAATCACCGAATTCGGAATCTTGAAGGTCGAGGCCGGCAGCATCCCCTGCCCGCACCGGTCCTTGTCGCTGGCGATGATGAGTTCGTCGTCGACCTTGTAGCCGACGAAGGCACCGACCGTGCCCTCGTCGGTAAATCGCCTGGCAAGATCGGTATGAATCTCGCTGTGCCGGGTGGCAATGTCGGCAAAACTGCGAGAGGGCAAAAAGCTGAGGGCGGCGAGCAGGCTGAGCGTGTGGCGACGATTAATCAAGGCAGCATTCCAGGTAACCTCGAGACGGCGGCAACGATGCTGATGACATCGTGGTGAAACAATGACAAGCCGGACCAGGGCTAGCGAATTCGTCCCGATAACCGCAGCACGAAGATCAGGACTTCGGCCACCGCCTTGTAAAGTTCCGCCGGGATTTCATCGCCGAGTTCGACGTTGGAGAGTGCGCCTGCCAGCACTTCGTTCTCCTCGATCGGAATGTCGTGGGCCCTGGCGACCTCGATGATCCTGGCGCCGAGGCTGCCTCTTCCCTTGGCGACGACGCGCGGCGCGCCGCCTTTTTCATAATGCAGCGCTACCGCAAGCTGGCTCTTTGTTTCGACGCTCATAACGCCCGAT
Organism: uncultured Alphaproteobacteria bacterium; assembly: GCA_963774685.1. GTDB lineage: Bacteria > Pseudomonadota > Alphaproteobacteria > Rhizobiales > Xanthobacteraceae > Bradyrhizobium. The sequence continues at coordinate 1,864,987 of CAVZFU010000002.1, forward strand.
CCAGGAAATGCCCGGCCGGTGCGGGGGTTGCTTGTGGCGGCGTGCCATCGCGAATCACGATATCGCCGGGCTTGAGTTCGGCGTTGCTGAGGGCCTGGCTGAGTTGCGCGGCACCGGCGCGCAACTGCACCGCGGTCGCCGGCCGCTCCGCCCACATCCGCACCGAGGTTTTATCGCCACTGAGGGACACCAGCGCATGGACCGGCCCGGCAGGCTCGATGTCGAGCGAGAACCGCGCCCGCCAAACCCGCTTGGCGGATTCGGTCGCGACGCCGCCGCCGTCGCGCGAGATTTCGAACTGCGTCACCGCGGTCCCCTGCGGCGTCGCGAACGGGATTTCGAAACTCCAGCGCGGCCCATCTGGGTTGGCTTGCGAACCGGTGGTGTCGATACGATCCGGCAACGAAGCCACCTGCAACAGGGTCTGGCGCGCGATGGCAGCGTCGGTACCGTCAAGCAGTTGATGCGCGCTTGCTGCCAGCGGCGCATTGGATGCAATCGAGGGCAACGCAATCGGCTGCGCCGACGGCAATGCCCCGCGAAATGGCGGTGGCGGCGTGTTGGTATGGACGGTGACGTTGTCATTTTCAGGAGTTTGCGGCGCTCCGGGAGATAATGACGTGCTGCCGATGTCCCGCGGCATTTCCTGTAACGCTTCCTGCAGCAGATTAAGCGCAGCGCCTATCGTTGCCGCGCTTGCCTCGATTTCAAGCGGCGCTGCGGTGAGCACGATCCGGCCGGTGCCATCAAGTTCAACGGTGTCGTCCGCGGCGAGCAACCGCGCCTGCGGCAGGAGAATTTCCTGGGCATCGGTTTCGGGAAACGGCGATGGCGCAAGCGTCGATGCCGGTGCCGAAACCGGCTGCGGCACGGCCGAACTCACGACTGCTTCGGCCGTACCCAGCGACGCCAGAAGCGTCTGACGAAGCACGATCAGTGCGGCCTTGAGATCGGGCATGCCGGCCGCAGGTGAAACCGACCCGGACGCCAGCGAAGCTTCGAGGAAAAGTCCGGATGCCTGAAAGGCATTCTTGACGTCATCGCCGGTCAGGTTTTGGTCAAGGTTGGTCTGCTGCGCCAGCACCTGCGCAACTGCCTGCTGTAGCGCCGGCGGAAGACTGCCGGATGCGGCAACAACGCCGAGATTTGCAAACAACGGCGCCAGGCTGGCCTGCTGGGTCGCCGCGGTTTGGGTTGCGGCAGAGACCGCCAGTTTTTCCAGCGGCGTCAACGCATTGACCGGCGATGCTGTAGCAACAATGGAAGCAGTCGCCGGGGTATCGGCAAGTGCGCCGGACGTGATGCTCGCATTGGGTACCAGCGTTACGCCCTCCAACGATAGATCGGCCGGAGCGTTGGCGGCCTGCCCGACGACCGCAAGCCTGATACCGTCCGGGGTCTGGGAGACCGCAAGCTGCAAACTTTGGCCGGCCTGGAGCGGAACCTCCGAGAGAACGTCGATCGAAAGGCTGTTGATCGCGATCCGCACCAGATCGGCCGAAAGAATCTGAAGTACCTGGGCGTTGACGACCGCCCCCGGCTGCAGCACGAGCGCGGGCGCTGCGCCCTGGCCGGCAGTTACAGGAATGATCGGGGTGACGGAGATCGACATGTTTCGCTCGCTGGGGTGCGCAAGGCTAACCCAGCGTTGTAAACCTCTCGTTAACCCCGCGCAGGATTCACGGCCTCAAGGATGCGCGCCGCGGCCCGGAAATCGACCAGTCGCGCCGCGCGGCGCGCGGCAGTCTCTTCATCCACGCCCCATTGCTCGATGTTCCAGTCTTCATCGACATGGGCCGCGGCCCAGACCTGATCGGAATTGAGCACGCCGCGCATCAGCGCCAAGGCGAGCAGCGCCGAACCGGTCAGCGTCGTCACCACATGCAACGCGGCAATCGACCACGGGTTGGTTGGCAGCGCCGCGCGCGCCGCCGCGATGGCCTGTTCGGGCTGGCGGACATGCACGATCCCTTCGGCAAGAATGAAATGGGCGCCCAGCACTTCCGCTGCCCAAAACAGCGGCGGATCCCACAGGGCTGCTTCGCGGGCGATCAGCGCCTCCGGATGGCCGGCGCGATAGAACAACAGATCGGTCCCGAAATATTTGGCGATATCGTCCGTGACGGCCCCGACCCGGTCGGTCACGGCATCGGCAACGGTATTGGCGAACCGGGTGAACGGCATCGTCAGGGGGTCGATCGTCTCCTTCTGCGCATCCCATTCGGCAACCATGGCGTCGGCGATCTCCCGGGTCGGCGCCGTCAGCGCACGGCCGGAAGGGGTGCGCACCGGCTTGTCATCAAGGGTGATGGTAAATCCTTCAGGCGATTCGACGAGGCCGGCACGGGCGTAGAAGCGCTTGCGGGTCGGCCCGCGCGTGGTGCGCCTGACCGCTTCCTGCGGATCGAGCGGAGAATTTCCGGCTGCTTCGTCGAACAATTCACGCATTCGGTTTTCGGCTTCCGATCGTCGGTGGTAAGTTGGCACGAAAGAGTACGACAACGATGGGTGCAAATAAAGCAGGCCGGCGATGACGAGGGTTGTTGCAGCGATAATGGCCGCGCTGGCCGGCCTCGGCGCCTCAACAGCCGAGGCCGGATTCCGTTCGCCGGAATCGCTGGTGCGAAATGTTTATGCCTATTACGGCGACCGGTCGTCCGAGCTTTCGAGCGGACTGCCGCACGATTCCGCCACAGCGCGGCAATTCTTCGATCGAAATTTGCAGCGCAAATGGGTTTCGCAGAAAAACCCGCCTTACGATTTTCTGGTCCAGAGCCCGACCTGGAAGATCGGCGCGGTTTCGATATCGATCCTGCGCAAGCAATTCGACAAGACCTACGTCGCGGTCGCCTTCGACAACAATGGCCGCGCGATCACGCTGAATTTTATTCTGGTGGAGGAGCCCAGCGGCTGGGTCATTTCGGATGTCGAGAGCCCGCACGATTCATTGCGGATGTTTCTTGCGCAATATGGCAACTGAGAAGAAACGTTCAGTTGGCACACGACCGTGAATACGTCGCGCGGTCGGTCGGGCTGAGCCCGCCCGCTGCACCCTGATCGAGGCAATTGGTGATGCGGTCGCTAAAGGAAGGGCGCCGCGATGGCGCCGTGCTCTGGCGCGTCGGCACGTCCAACTTCGGCACCACGGGCGCCTCGATCTTCGGCGGCGGCAGCGGTGGAGGCGGCGGCGGACTGAGCAGCGAGCCGCCCGGCGGGATGATTTGTGCCGATGCAACATTCGCGGCGGCGAGCACCGCCGCAACCGCGCAGACAAGGATCGATAACCGCTTCATGGAGGAGATGTCGTGATTGCCCTGCGAAATCGCAAGATTAATTTATTCTTCAGGCGCGTTTTCGATCGGATCGAACCGGTCGGCTTCGAGCCCGAGCAGGTTCCATGATTGCAGCATATGCGGCGGCAATGGCGCGGTGGCATCGATAAACCCGCCGCGCGGATGCGGAATCACGATCCGGCGCGCCAGCAAATGCAGCCGTTTCTGCAGGCCGCCCGGAAGTTCCCAGTTTTCCTTGTTGAAATATTTGGGGTCGCCCACGATCGCGTGATCGATATGGGCCATGTGCGCCCGCAATTGGTGGGTTCGACCGGTGACCGGTTTCAGCGATACCCAGGCGAGTTTCTGCGCGGAGGTTTCCACCACGGCGTAATACGTCACGGCATGGCTGGCGCCCTCGTCGCCGTGCGCGGCGATGCGCATGATGCTTTCGTCCTCATTCTCTTCCTTGGCCAGATAGGTCGAGATGCGGCCCTGCTTCGGTTTGGGCACGCCCGCTACCAGCGCCCAGTAGATCTTGCGCGCCGAACGATGGCGGAACGAACCGGTCAGCGCGCTGGCGGCAAACCGCGTTTTCGCGACCAGGAGGCAACCGGCGGTCTCCTTGTCGAGACGGTGCACCAGGCGTGGCTTCTGCCCCTTGGCATCGCGCATCACTTCCAGCATCTGGTCGATGTGCCGCGTGGTGCCGGAACCGCCCTGCACCGCAAGCCCGGCGGGCTTGTTCAGCACCATCACGTCGGCATCCTCGTACAGGATCATGTCCTTGAGGGCCTGCAGCGTTTTGGCGCCGGCTTCCGACAGATGCGTTGTGGCCTTGGGTGCATCGAGCCTGAGCGGGGGAATCCGGATGCTTTGCCCCTCCTCCAGCCGGTCCTTGCTGTCGGCGCGCTTGCCGTTGACGCGCAACTCGCCTTTGCGGACGACACGCTGGATGTGGGAGAACGACAGGCCGGGAAAGCGCGCCTCGAGAAAGCGGTCGACCCGCATGTTGTTCTCGTCCGCCGTCACGACCACGGTCTGCACTTTGGTCGGCAGCGGCGGCGCCTCCGCGACGATCTTCTCAGGCTCGGGAATGAAAGGCTTTGCCGCGCGCGGCGGCGAAAATCGCGCCGGCTGCCGCTCGGCCTGCGATCCCCGATAGGGCTGCGCGCCCCTCGGGCGATCGCCTGAGTTGCGTTTCGCCAGGGGTCTTTTGACACGACGGCTCATGGGGTTACGGCTCCGGATGAAGCCGTTGGGTAGCGCAAAAGCAGCGAATCGTCACGGCGAAATCGGGACTATTCGGCTTGCAATCGGCTATGGCGGGGGCTCGTGGTAACCAACAATCTCGTGCCCCGGACGCGGCGCAGCGCTTTTGCGATGCGCCGGCCTATTTCGGCCCGCGCTCGCGGCGCAGCTTCGCCCAGTAATCCAGCCGCCTGCGGATTTCGCGCTCGAAGCCGCGGTCGGGCGGATCGTAGAAGGTCTGGCGTCCCAAGGCTTCCGGAAAGTAGTCCTGACCCGAAAACGCTTCCGGCGCGTCGTGGTCGTATTGGTAGCCGCTGCCATAACCTTCCGACTTCATCAGCTTGGTCGGCGAGTTCAATATATGCTTCGGCGGCAGCAGCGAGCCGCCCTCTTTGGCCGCGCGCATCGCCGCGCCGAACGCCTTGTAGGCGGCGTTCGATTTCGGCGCGGTGGCGAGATAGATCACGGCTTGCGCGATCGCGAGTTCGCCTTCGGGATGGCCGAGGAAATCATAGGCGTCCTTGGCGGCATTGCAGATCGCCAGCGCCTGCGGATCGGCGAGCCCGATGTCCTCGACCGCCATGCGGACCACGCGCCGCGCCAGGAACAGCGGATCTTCGCCGGCATCCATCATGCGCGCCAGATAATACAGGGCCGCATCCGGGTCGGAGCCGCGCACCGATTTATGCAGCGCCGAGATCAGATTGTAATGCCCATCCGCCGACTTGTCGTAGATCGGAGCCCTCCGCTGCAGGATGTCCTGCAACTGCTCGGCGTCGAAAATCTCGTCCTCGCGTGCGGCGCGCCAGACCTCTTCGGCGAGCGTCAAGGCCGCGCGCCCATCGCCGTCGGCCATGCGTACCAGCACGGCGCGGGCCTCTTGGTCGAGCGGCAGCTTCCTGCCCTCGATGGTTTCGGCATGCACAAACAATTTCTCGATCGCGACCGGATCGAGCGAATGAAACACCAGCACGCGGGCCCGCGACAATAGCGCCGCGTTGAGCTCGAACGAGGGATTTTCGGTGGTGGCCCCGACCAGCACCACGGTGCCGTCTTCCATCACGGGCAGAAACGAATCCTGCTGCGCGCGATTGAAGCGGTGCACCTCGTCGACAAACAGCAACGTGCCCTTGCCGGTCTCGCGCCGCGCCCGCGCCGCGTCGAACGCCTTCTTGAGATCGGCGACGCCGGAAAACACCGCCGAGAGCTGTTCGAAATGCAGTTCGGTGGCATCCGCGAGCAAGCGCGCCACCGTGGTCTTGCCGGTGCCCGGCGGTCCCCAGAAGATCAGCGACCCCAGCGTACGGGTCGCGAGCATGCGCGTCAGCGCCCCGTCAGGCCCGAGGATATGATCCTGCCCGACCACCTCGGACAGCGCGCGCGGACGCAGTCTGTCCGGCAGCGGATGCGGCGCGTCCCGCTCCATGCCTGCGGCCGCAAACAGGGTGGCCGTTTCGCGTGGTCGCTTCGGACTCATCCGCCGAGCGTAACGTTGATCTGCTGGCCGCCGCGCACCACGACGATGTGCCAGACCCGGGCGGGCTCGCGCGTCGCCTTGACCAGATCGCTGGTTTTCGCGATTTTCTGATTGTTGACCGCCAGGATGATATCGCCCTTCTGGAATCCGACGTTGGCGGCGGCGGCGTCATCCGCCAGATCCGTCACCACGACACCTTCGGTGCTCGAATCCAGATGCAGCTCGTCGGCCACCGCGGGGGAAATGTTCGAGACCGTCGCCCCCTGGAACGGCGTACGCGTGGTCAAGGCGACTTCGCCGCGGTCGGTATCGGGCGCGGGCTCCAGCGGCACGGCCAGCTTCACGGTCTTGCCGGCGCGTTGTACGTCGATCTGCGAGGTGCCGCCGAGCGGACGCGTCGCGAAGCGGTAGTCGAACGCATTGGGATCGTCGACCGCCTGGCCGTCGATGTCGACGATCAGGTCGGACAGCTTCAGCCCTGCCCGCGCCGCCGGACTGTTCGGCGTGACACTGGCCACCAGCGCGCCGGTCGGCAGGCGAAGTCCGAGCGTCTCGGCGATCTCGGGCGTCACCGCCTGCAATCGCGCACCAAGCCAGGGCCGCTTGACCGACTTGCCGCCACTCTTGGCCGAGGCGACGACGACGCGCACCATGTTGGACGGAATTGCAAAGCCGATTCCTTGCGACCCTCCGGAGCGCGAGAAAATCGCGGTATTGATTCCGGCCAGCTTGCCGGTCATGTCGACCAGCGCGCCGCCGGAATTGCCGGGATTGATCGCGGCATCGGTCTGAATGAAGAACTGGTAGTCGGTGATACCGACCTGCGTGCGCGCCAGCGCCGAAATGATGCCGTGCGTGACGGTCTGTCCGACCCCGAACGGATTGCCGATCGCCAGCACCACGTCGCCGACCTGAAGCTCGTCGGAGTTGGCAAAATCGAGCGTCGGGAATTTCTCGTGGCTGTCTTTCAGGCGCAGCACGGCCAGATCGCTGCGGCTGTCCTTGAGAACGATCTCGGCCTCGAATTCGCGCTTGTCGGCGAGCGAGACCTTGACCTGATCGGCGCCCTCGATGACATGGACATTGGTCACGACGAGGCCGGACGAATCCACCATCACGCCCGATCCCAGCGAGCGCTGCATCTGTTCCGGCGGCTGAGCGCCTCCGCCGAAGAACCGGCGGAAGATCGGATCGTCGAGCAGGGGATTGCGGGTCTGCACCATCTTGGCGGCATAGACGTTGACCACCGCCGGCTGCACGTGCTGCACGATCGGCGCGTAGGAGAGCCGCAGGTCGGCCGGAGAAGCCGGCACGCGGCGGTCCTGCGACATCGCCGGGGCAGTCGCCGCCAGCGAGACCAGCAACGCCGTGAGAAATCGGACAACGGTCATGAAAAGATTCCCGTGGGATTGAGGCCACGAATATAGACGTGCCGCCCCGCGAATAGAAGTGATCGGCAGGCATCGATACCGTGTTTAGGCCCGGTCGGCAGGGAGCGGCCGGCTCCGGGCCCCCTCCAAAACCTTGCAATTTCCGGAAGAAACCGCACCTTGTGGCAACAGGGCGGCGGTCGTCCGCCGGACACAGGGAGAACGCCACATGAAGGCCGTCGGATACAGGAAGTCGCTTCCCATCGATGCCGCGGATGCACTGGTCGATTTCGAGACCGCGAAACCGGAACCGCGCGGCCGCGATATCCTGGTCGCCGTGAAGGCGATTTCCGCAAACCCGGTGGATTACAAGGTGCGCAAGCGCGCCGCGCCGCCCGAAGGCGAGACCAAGATCCTCGGCTACGATGCCGCAGGCACGGTGGACGCCATTGGCCCCGACGTCACATTATTCAAGCCGGGCGACGAGGTGTTTTATGCCGGCTCGATCCAGCGCCAGGGCACCAATTCGGAATTTCACCTGGTGGATGAGCGCATCGTCGGGCGCAAGCCGAAAACCCTTTCATTCGCACAGGCCGCCGCCCTGCCGCTGACCTCGATCACGGCGTGGGAATTGCTATTCGATCGCCTCGGCGCCGTGCCCGGCAAGAGCGTCGACCCGCGCACGCTGCTGATTGTCGGCGGCGCCGGCGGCGTCGGCTCGATCCTGATTCAGCTGGCGCGCCGCCTTACCGGCCTCACCATCGTCGCAACCGCGTCGCGGCCGGAAACCGTCAAATGGTGCCTCGATCTGGGCGCGCATGCCGTGATCGATCACGCCAAACCGATGAAGGAGCAGATCGAAAAGCTGAAAGTGCCGCCGGTAGCGCTGATCGCAAGCCTGACCGGCACCGAGCAGCATTACCCTCACCTCGCCGACATCATCGCGCCGCAGGGCAAGCTCGGCCTGATCGACGATCCGGCCACGTTGAACGTCTCCCTGCTCAAGGGCAAGGCCTGCTCGCTGCATTGGGAATCGATGTTCACCCGCAGTTCGTTCCAGACGCCCGACATGATCGCCCAGCACAACCTGTTGAACGATGTCGCCGACCTCATCGACAACGGCGTGCTGCGCACCACGCTCGACCAGACCTTTGGCAAGATCAACGCCGCTAATCTCAAGCGCGCCCATGCGCTGCTGGAATCCGGCAAGTCGCGCGGCAAGATCGTGCTGGAGGGGTGGTAGTATTGTTAGGGTGGGCAAAGGCGCTCCGCGCCGTGCCCACCCTCTTACCCGATCACTTTTGAATGGTGGGCACGCTTCGCTTTGCCCACCCTACGAACGTCGTCTCTCCCCGCAGGAGGGGCGAAGTAAGGTGGTCTCAGACCGCCGGCACGCCTTCGATGAAGATCAACCGGCGATCCAGTGCGGTCCGACGGAATTTGAGCGCTTCGGCATATTCCGGCGATGCATACCATTGGCGCAAGACTTCCATCGAGGGAAACTCGGCGACGATGATGTTCTTCGGCGGCGGGCCGCCCTCGATGGCCTCAGCGGCGCCACCGCGCACCAGATAGCGTCCGCCATATTGGGCAATGGCCCTGGCCGCGATGGTGCGGTAGGCCTCGAAGCCTGCGGCATCGTGCACGTCTACTTCGGAGATCAGATAGGCCGGCATTTTTCGATCTCACGCAATGGTCTGGACGATACCGCCCTCGGCGCGCAGTGCGGCGCCATTGGTCGCCGAGGCCTCCTTCGAAGAGATATAGACCACCATGTTGGCGATCTCCTCGACGCTGGCAAAGCGCTGCAGCAGCGAGGTCGGACGAAATTGCTTGACGAAGCGCGACGCCGCCTCCTCCACCGACTGACCGCTTTGCCTGGCGAGATCCTTTACAAAGGCTTCGACGCCCTCGGACATGGTCGGGCCCGGCAGCACCGCATTGACGGTCACCGCGGTGCCGCGGGTCATCTCGGCAAGGCCGCGGGACACGGCGAGCTGCGCGGTTTTCGTCATTCCATAGTGGATCATTTCCGTTGGAATATTCAGCGCGGATTCGGAAGAGATGAAGACGATGCGGCCCCAATTGCGCTTCAGCATGCCCGGCAGGTAGCCGCGCGACAGCCGCACGCCAGACATCACGTTGACCTCAAAGAAACGGCTCCAGTCGCCATCGGGAATCTCAAAGAAACCCTTGGGCTCGAATATCCCGGCATTGTTGACGAGGATGTCCACCTCCGGCAGCGCCGCCAGCAGCGTTTGGCATCCCTCGGCCGTCGAGACATCGGCGGCGACACCTCGGACCTTGGCCCCGGGCACACTCCTGGCAATCGCCGCAACCGCCGCATCGACCTTGCCTTGCGACCGGCCGTTGACCACCACATCAGCACCGGCGGCGGACAGGCCTTTGGCGACCGCGTGACCGATTCCAGAGCTGGAGCCCGTCACCAGCGCGGTCTTTCCCGAGAGGTCGATCTTCATGCGTCATCTCCTTGATGGATGACGAAGATATCGGGAGCGGTTGGCGCTAGCGCAATCGCCGGACGGATGCCTAATAAAAAAGCACCGCGGGTAAGGCGGTGCTTTGAATTTGCGGAAACGGTGCCGTGAATTGCCTGGCTTACGCGGCTTCCTCGGCCTTTTCCTGCACCGGACCGGAATCGAGGCCCTTGGCATCGACATCGCGGTCGACGAATTCGATCACCGCCATCGGCGCGTTGTCGCCGTAGCGGAAACCAGCCTTGATGATGCGGGTGTAGCCGCCCTGCCGATCCTTGTAGCGGGTGGCGAGCACGTCGAACAATTTCCTGGTCTGATCGAGATCGCGCATTTCGCTGATCGCCTGCCGGCGCATGGCGAGACCGCCCTTCTTGCCGAGCGTGACCAGCTTCTCGACGATCGGGCGCAATTCCTTGGCCTTCGGCAACGTGGTGACGATCTGCTCGTGCTTGATCAGCGCCGCGCACATGTTGGCGAACATCGCACGCCGATGCTCGGCGGTGCGGTTGAGCTTCCGGTGAACCTTGCCGTGACGCATGATATATTCCTCGATACTCGTTCTGTCGCGACGGCTCGTCGGACACGTTGCTCAGGTGGGCCGCCTGCGTTCGCCCTGAATGGCGAGTAGCGAATGGCGAATGGTCTTTCTATTCGCTATTCGCCACTCACTATTCGCTCAATAGTGGTCTTCAAAACGCTTGGCCAGTTCGTCGATATTTTCGGGCGGCCAGCCCGGCACTTCCATGCCGAGATGCAGCCCCATCTGGGCCAGCACTTCCTTGATCTCGTTCAGCGACTTGCGGCCGAAGTTCGGGGTGCGGAGCATTTCCGCTTCCGACTTCTGCACGAGATCGCCGATGTAGACGATGTTGTCGTTCTTGAGACAGTTAGCCGAACGCACCGACAGTTCGAGTTCGTCGACCTTCTTGAGGAACGCCGGGTTGAAGGCGAGATCGGGAATGATCTCCTGCGCGACTTCCTTGCGGGGCTCTTCGAAGTTGACGAACACGTTGAGCTGGTCCTGCAGGATACGCGCGGCATAGGCCACCGCGTCATCCGGGCTGATCGCGCCGTTGGTCTCAATCGTCATGGTCAGCTTGTCGTAGTCGAGGATCTGGCCCTCGCGGGTATTCTCGACCTTGTAGGACACCTTGCGCACCGGGGAGAACAGGCTGTCGACCGGGATCAGGCCGATCGGCGCGTCCTCGGGGCGGTTGCGTTCGGCGGCGACGTAGCCCTTGCCGGCGGCGACGGTGAATTCCATGCGGATTTCCGCGCCCTCATCGAGGGTGCAGATCTGCAGATCCGGATTGAGCACCACGACGTCGCCGACGGTCTGGATGTCGCCGGCGGTGACGACGCCAGGGCCCTGCTTCTTCACGACCATGCGCTTGGGGCCTTCGCCCTGCATCTTGATCGAGATGTCCTTGATGTTCAGCACGATGTCGGTGACGTCCTCGCGAACGCCCGCGATCGAGGAGAACTCGTGCAGCACGCCGTCGATATGCACCGACTGCACGGCGGCGCCTTGCAGCGACGACAACAGGATGCGGCGCAGCGCATTGCCCAGCGTCTGGCCGAAGCCACGCTCGAGCGGTTCTGCGACCAGGGTCGCGAACCGGTTCGAATCGGTACCCGGCGTGATCTGGAGCTTGTTCGGCCGAATAAGTTCTTGCCAATTTTTCTGGATCGTCACTGTTTCACCCATTGGCCAGTCGATTTTTCGATTCTAATCACTGGCGTTGGAGATCGCGGATCAGTCCGCGGCTTTGCAAACTTCTCTCAAAACTGTTCGCGAGGCGGTAGCGCCGCCCGCATATCGAAACTCAAACCCGCCGGCGCTTGCGCGGACGGCAGCCATTGTGCGGGATCGTGGTCACGTCGCGGATCGATGTGACGGTGAAGCCCGCGGCCTGCAGCGCACGAAGCGCCGATTCACGGCCCGAGCCCGGACCTGCAACTTCGACTTCCAGCGTGCGCATGCCGTGTTCCTGCGCCTTCTTGGAAACGTCTTCGGCTGCGACCTGCGCGGCATACGGGGTCGATTTGCGCGAACCCTTGAAGCCCATGGTGCCCGCCGACGACCAGGCAATGGTGTTGCCCTGTGCGTCGGTGATGGTGATGGTCGTGTTGTTGAACGATGAATTCACGTGCGCGACGCCTGAGGCGATGTTCTTGCGTTCACGGCGGCGTACGCGGGTGGCATCCTTGCCCATTCCAAAACCTTTCTTGCGATCTCAACGCCGCCGTAATGCCAGCGGCTACACCAAAAAAGCGAGTGGCGAATGGCGAGTGGCGAATAGAACCATTCGCTACTCCCTATTCGCTATTCGCCAGCTATTTCTTCTTGCCGGCGATCGACTTGGCCGGCCCCTTGCGCGTGCGCGCGTTGGTATGGGTGCGCTGACCGCGCACTGGCAATCCGCGGCGATGACGCAGGCCGCGATAGCAGCCGAGGTCCATCAGGCGCTTGATGTTCATGCCGGTCTCGCGACGCAGGTCGCCTTCGACCATATAGTCGCGGTCGATCACTTCGCGGATTTGCAGCACTTCCTGGTCGCTCAACTGATTGACGCGACGGTCTTCAGGAATCTTGACCTTCTCCATGATCTCGTGCGCGTTCTTCTGGCCGATGCCATGGATGTACTGGAGCGCGATCAGGACGCGCTTGTTGGTCGGGATATTCACGCCGGCAATACGGGCCACGGACTTCTCTCCTGTCGCCGATCCCTTCGCGGATCGGCTGTGTTTTGACTATCTCGGGCGGGTGTCCGCAAACGCGAACACGACGCCCTTCCCCTTGGATGTCCTGGGGCCCGGCATCGTCTGAAAAACTATCCGACTGGATACGGGGCTTATTAAAGGATTCAAACTGGTTTCGTCAACCGTCTCTATGCCTTAGCTCGCTTTTTCGTGACCTTTTTGACAGTTTTCCCGGCCTTCCCGGCAGCGCGGGCTTTGGTGCTGCGCAGCGGCCTTGCGAACCGGCTTCTTCGGCCCCTTGGAGGCTCGTTTGCCGGCCTTCCCGGACACCTTGGCGGCTTTTCTGGAGGTTCCAGCCCGTTTGCCCGCAGATTTCGATGCGCTTTTGGCGATCGTTTTGGAACCCTTGGCTAATCGCCTGGCC
>CAVZFU010000003.1:0-1129483 GCA_963774685.1 uncultured Alphaproteobacteria bacterium
GGCCTTGCCGATCGAGATGTTCATGTGGTCCGGGTTGGACACCGCGCCGATGGTGGCGGTGCAGCGGCCGTGGACCAGGCGCTGCTCGCCGGAATTGAGTCGGACGATCACGTAATCATGGTCGCGGCCGACGAGTTGGGCATAGGTGCCGGCGGAACGCGCGAGCTGGCCGCCCTTGCCGATCTTCAATTCCACATTGTGGATGATGGTGCCGATCGGCATGTTGCCGAGCGGCATGACATTGCCCGGCTTTACGTCGACATAGGTGCCGGCGATCACGGTGTCGCCGACGGCGAGACGCTGCGGGGCCAGGATGTAGGATTGGGTGCCGTCGGTATATTTCAGCAGCGCGATAAAGGCGGTGCGGTTCGGATCGTATTCCAGACGCTCGACGGTCGCGGGCATGTCGACCTTGGTGCGCTTGAAGTCGACGATGCGATACGATTGCTTGTGACCGCCGCCGCGAAAGCGCACGACCATGCGGCCGGTGTTGTTGCGGCCACCGGTGGATTGCTTGCCCTCGGTCAACGCCTTGACCGGCTTGCCCTTGTAGAGCGCCGAGCGATCGACCATCACCAGCTGGCGCTGGCCGGGTGTCGTCGGGTTGAATTTTTTCAATGCCATCGTCGTATCGCCTTATAGTCCGGTGGTGACGTCGATGCGGTGGCCCTCTTCGAGGGTCACGATCGCACGCTTCACATCCGACTGGGAACCGAACTGGCCGCGAAAGACCTTGGTCTTGCCCTTGCGCACCAGCGTGTTCACGCTCTTTACCTTGACGTCGAACAGCTTCTCGACGGCTTCCTTGATTTGCGGCTTGGTAGCCTTGCTCGCGACCTTGAACACCACCTTGTTGTGTTCGGAGGCGACGGTCGCCTTTTCAGTCACGACCGGGGCAACGATGACGTCGTAATGGCGCGGATCGATGTTCTTCATTTGAAGCGCGCCTCCAGCGCATCGATCGCCGCCTTGGTCAGCACCAGCTTCTGGCGGCGCAGGATGTCATAGACGTTGATGCCCTGGACCGGCAGCACGTCGATGTTCGGAATGTTGCGGGCCGCGGTGGCGAAACCGTTGTGGACCTCGGCACCGTCGATGATCAGCGCATTGGTGAGGCCGAGACCCGAGAAATGCCCGATCAGCGCCTTGGTCTTGGCCGCCTCGAGGGTCGCCGATTCAATCACGATCAGGCCGCCGTCCTTGGCCTTGGCCGAGAGCGCGTGACGAAGCGCCAGCGCGCGGACCTTTTTCGGCAGATCGGTCGCATGCGAACGGACCACCGGGCCGAACGCACGACCACCGCCGCGGAACTGCGGCACGCGGGCCGAGCCGTGACGGGCGCCGCCGGTACCCTTCTGCTTGTACATCTTCTTGCCGGTACGCCAGACATCCGCGCGGCCCTGCGTCTTGTGGGTGCCGGCCTGGCGCTTGTTGAGCTGCCACTGCACGCAGCGCTGGATGATGTCCTTGCGCGGCTCCAGACCGAAAATGGCGTCCGACAGCTGAACCGAGCCGGCGGCCTTGCCTTCAAGCGTTGTTACTTTCAATTCCATCTCAAGCGCTCCCCTGCTCGGCGGGCGCTTCGGCCGCAGCAGCCTGCTCGCCGCCGGCATCGGCCAGGCGGAACTTGCCCGGCTTCGGCGCGTCTTTCGGCAAGGCCTTCTTGACGGCGTCGCGCACCGCGATCCATCCGCCCTTGGAGCCGGGAACGGCACCTTCGACCAGGATCAGGCCACGCGCGACATCGGTCTGCACGACGCGCAGATTGAGCGTGGTGATGCGATCGACGCCCATGTGACCGGGCATCTTCTTGTTCTTCCAGGTCTTGCCGGGATCCTGCCGGCCGCCGGTCGAACCGATCGAGCGATGCGACACCGACACACCGTGGGTGGCGCGAAGTCCGCCGAAATTCCAGCGCTTCATGCCGCCGGCAAAACCCTTGCCGACCGACGTGCCCGTGACATCGACGAACTGGCCGACCACGAAATGATCGGCCTGGATTTCGGCGCCGACCGGGATCAGCGCGTCTTCGGTGACGCGGAATTCAGTGACCTTGCGCTTCGGCTCGACCTTGGACACCGCGAACTGGCCGCGCTCTGCCTTCGGCAGATAGACGGTCTTGCGGGTGCCCGAGCCGAGCTGCAGTGCGACGTAACCGTTCTTCTCGGTCGTGCGGTGACCCAACACCTGACAATTGCCAAGCTTCAGCACGGTCACGGGGATATGTTCGCCGGTCTCCGTAAAGACCCGCGTCATCCCGACCTTTTGTGCGACCACTCCGGAGCGCATCGGCGTGCTTCCTGTTCTTTCTGTCCGTTAACTTCGGACGGGCTTAAAAGTTAGAGCTTGATTTCGACGTCGACACCGGCGGCCAGATCGAGCTTCATGAGGGCATCGACGGTCTGCGGGGTCGGGTCGACAATATCGAGAAGGCGCTTGTGCGTGCGCATCTCGAATTGTTCGCGGCTCTTCTTGTCGACATGCGGCGAACGGTTGACGGTGAACTTCTCGATGCGGGTCGGCAGCGGAATGGGTCCGCGAACCTGTGCACCGGTCCGTTTCGCCGTGTTCACGATCTCACGCGTCGACGAATCGAGAATCCGATGGTCGAACGCCTTGAGACGGATGCGAATATTCTGGCCGTTCATTGCCGTTGTCTTTCTGTTCCGTCATGACCGGGCTTGTCCCGGTCATCCACGTCTAAAAAGGAAGTCGTGGATGCCCGGCACAAGGCCGGGCATGACGACGGATCGTTTCTTACTCGATAATGCTTGCGACGACGCCTGCACCGACGGTGCGGCCGCCTTCACGGATCGCGAAACGCAGCTTTTCTTCCATCGCGATCGGCACGATCAGGTGCACTTCCATCGCGATGTTGTCGCCCGGCATCACCATTTCGGTGCCTTCGGGCAGATGCACGACACCGGTCACGTCGGTGGTGCGGAAGTAGAACTGCGGACGATAGTTGGTGAAGAACGGGGTGTGACGGCCGCCCTCTTCCTTGGTCAGGATGTAAGCCTCGGCCTTGAACTTGGTGTGCGGCTTCACCGAACCCGGCTTGCACAGCACCTGGCCACGCTCGACTTCCTCACGCTTGGTACCGCGCAGCAGCGCGCCGATGTTGTCGCCGGCCTGGCCCTGATCGAGCAGCTTGCGGAACATCTCGACGCCGGTGACGATGGTCTTCTGGGTGTCGCGCAGACCGACGATCTCGATTTCCTCGCCGACCTTGATGACGCCGCGCTCGACACGACCGGTGACGACGGTGCCGCGGCCCGAGATCGAGAACACGTCTTCCACCGGCATCAGGAACGGCTGGTCGATCGGACGCTCCGGCTGCGGAATGTAGCTGTCCACCGCCTTCATCAGTTCCAGGATCGCATCGTGGCCGAGCTTGGGGTCCTTGCCTTCAAGAGCCGCCAGCGCCGAACCCTTGATGATCGGGATCGTGTCGCCCGGGAATTCGTACTTCGAGAGCAATTCGCGAACTTCGAGCTCAACCAGTTCGAGCAGTTCCGGATCGTCCACCATGTCGCACTTGTTGAGGAACACCACCAGCGCGGGAACGCCGACCTGACGGGCCAACAGGATGTGCTCGCGGGTCTGCGGCATCGGGCCGTCGGCGGCCGACACCACCAGGATGCCGCCGTCCATCTGCGCCGCACCGGTGATCATGTTCTTCACATAGTCGGCGTGGCCCGGGCAATCGACATGGGCGTAGTGGCGGTTCGCGGTCTCGTATTCGACGTGCGCCGTCGAGATCGTGATGCCGCGCGCCTTCTCTTCCGGCGCCTTGTCGATCTGGTCGTACGCGGTGAACGTCGCGCCGCCGGTTTCCGCCAGCACCTTGGTGATCGCCGCCGTCAGCGACGTCTTGCCATGGTCGACGTGACCGATGGTCCCGATGTTGCAATGCGGTTTAGTACGTTCAAACTTTGCTTTGGCCATTTGACTCTCCGTTCAGTCGTTAACTGCCGTCAACGACAATCAGGCAAACTTCTTCTGGACTTCCGCCGACACGTTTGCCGGCGCTTCCGCGTAGTGATCGAACTGCATCGTAAAGGTCGCGCGGCCCTGGCTCATCGAGCGCAGGTTATTCACGTAACCGAACATATTCATGAGCGGTACCATCGCGTTGATGACGTTGGCATTGCCGCGCATGTCTTGACCCTGGATCTGCCCGCGCCGCGAATTCAGGTCGCCGATGACGGAGCCGGTGTAATCTTCCGGCGTCACGCATTCGACCTTCATGATCGGCTCGAGCAATACTGACTTGCCCTTCTGCAGCGCTTCGCGGAAACAGGCGCGCGTCGCGATTTCGAAGGCCAATGCCGAGGAGTCGACGTCGTGATACTTGCCGTCGATCAACTGCACCTTGACGTCCACGACCGGGAAGCCCGCGACGACGCCGGAACTGAGAACGCTCTCGATGCCCTTTTCGACGCCGGGGATGTATTCCTTCGGCACCGCGCCGCCGACCACCTTGGATTCGAACTCATAGCCTTTGCCGGGCTCGTTGGGTTCGACTATGAGGGTGATGGCCGCGAACTGGCCGGTACCGCCGGTCTGCTTCTTGTGGGTATAGCTGTGCTCGACACGCTTGGTGACACGCTCGCGGAACGCCACCTGCGGCGCGCCGATGTTGGCGTCGACCTTGTAGGTCCGGCGCAGGATGTCGACCTTGATGTCGAGATGCAATTCGCCCATGCCCTTGAGAATGGTCTGCCCGGACTCCTGATCGGTCGACACCCGGAATGACGGATCTTCCGCGGCGAGTTTCGCCAGAGCGACGCCGAGCTTTTCCTGGTCGGCCTTCGACTTCGGCTCGATCGCGATTTCGATCACCGGCTCTGGGAATTCCATCTTTTCCAGAATCACCGGCTTGTTGGCATCGCACAGCGTGTCGCCGGTGCGGGCTTCCTTGAGACCTGCCAGTGCGACGATGTCGCCGGCAAAGGCTTCCTTGATGTCTTCGCGGTTGTTGGCGTGCATCAACAACATGCGGCCGATGCGCTCCTTGCGGTCGCGCGTCGAATTGATGACGCCGGTGCCAGACAAAAGTGTGCCGGAATAGATGCGGCAGAAAGTGATGGTGCCGACGAACGGGTCGTCCATGATCTTGAACGCGAGCAGCGCCAGCGGCTCCTTGTCGTTCGGAAGCCGGACGATTTCGTTGCCGTCTTCATCGACGCCCTTGATGGCGGGCACGTCGACCGGCGACGGCAGATAATCCACGACCGCGTCGAGCAGCGGCTGCACGCCCTTGTTCTTGAACGCCGAGCCGCACAGCACCGGGAAGAACGCGCCGGTCAGCACGGCCTTGCGGATCATGCGCTTCAACGTCGGCACATCGGGCTCGTTACCGTCGAGATAGGCGGCAAGAACCTCGTCGTCGAGCAGTACGGCGGCCTCCAGCAGCTTCTCGCGATATTCCTTGGCCTTCTCGACCATATCTGCGGGAATATCGATATCCTTGAAAGGAGCGTCGAGCTTCTCGTCTTCCCAGACCACGCCCTTCATGCGGACGAGATCGACCAGGCCCTTGAAATTATTCTCGGATCCGATCGGAAGCTGAATCGCGATCGGTTTGGCGCCGAGGCGATCGATGATGTCCTGCAGACACTTGTAGAAATCGGCGCCGGTCTTATCCATCTTGTTGGCGAAAACGATGCGCGGCACCTTGTACTTGTCGCCCTGACGCCAGACCGTTTCGGTCTGCGGCTCAACACCCTGGTTGCTATCGAGCACACATACCGCGCCGTCGAGCACGCGCAGCGAACGCTCGACTTCGATGGTGAAGTCGACGTGGCCGGGGGTGTCGATGATGTTCAGGCGCTTGCCGCTCCAGAACGCGGTGGTCGCAGCGGATGTGATGGTGATGCCGCGCTCCTGCTCCTGCTCCATCCAGTCCATCGTCGCGGCACCTTCGTGCACTTCGCCGATCTTGTGGCTCTTGCCGGTGTAATAGAGGATGCGCTCGGTGGTCGTGGTCTTGCCGGCATCGATATGCGCCATGATACCGAAGTTGCGGTAGTCCTCTATGGCATGAACGCGGGGCATGGTTGTTCCTTAAAATCCGTTGTTTCGCCGTTACCAGCGATAGTGCGAGAAGGCGCGGTTGGCTTCCGCCATCCGGTGCACGTCTTCACGCTTCTTGACGGCATTCCCCCTGCCATTCGACGCGTCGAGCAGTTCGGCCGAGAGCCGCTCCGTCATCGTCTTTTCGTTGCGCTCGCGCGCTGCGGTGATGATCCAGCGAATGCCGAGCGCCTGACGGCGCACCGAACGCACTTCGACGGGCACCTGATAGGTGGCGCCACCGACGCGGCGCGAACGCACTTCGATGGTCGGCATCACGTTTTCCAGAGCCTGCTCGAACACCGGCAGCGGGCCCTGCTTGGTCTTGGCTTCGATCATTTCGAGCGCGCCGTAGACGATGCTCTCGGCGGCGGACTTCTTGCCGTCATACATGACCGAGTTCATGAACTTCGTGATGACGATGTTCCCGAACTTCGGATCCGGGTTCACTTCACGCTTTTCAGCAGAATGGCGACGAGACATCTCTTCTGTTCCCGATTATTTCGGACGCTTCGCGCCGTACTTCGAACGGCGCTGCTTGCGGTTCTTGACGCCCTGGGTATCGAGGACGCCGCGGAGAATGTGGTAGCGCACGCCGGGCAAATCCTTGACGCGGCCGCCGCGGATCATGACCACCGAGTGTTCCTGAAGGTTGTGGCCTTCACCCGGAATGTAGCCGATCACCTCGAAGCCGTTGGTCAGGCGCACCTTGGCGACCTTGCGGAGCGCCGAGTTCGGCTTCTTCGGGGTCGTGGTGTAGACGCGCGTGCAAACGCCGCGCTTCTGCGGCGACTGCTGCAGCGCCGGAACCTTCTTGCGCGACTTCTGTACGACGCGCGGACTTGCGATCAGCTGGTTGATCGTCGGCATGTCAGCCTTCACCCTTTAGTTCACGCGAAACCGGCATCGGCTTCGCAAATTCGTTGCGGACTATTCGTCCAATTCCTTTGCCTTGCGCAGAAACAACCGCGCAAAGCGAAATCGCGCCAACTGCTCATTGCTGAGCGGAAAGCGCTTCGACGCCACAGAGGACCGCAGCCGGTGCCGATCAGCGGGCGCTGTTCAGCAAAAAACCGAGGTCATGCATCCGAAATCAATCTCGAGAGAACTTGCTCAAGAGAACCAAGATCGTCCTGGCATTGCCTAGCTATAATCGACAGCGTTTGAGCGGCATTCGTCGAGGTTGGTGCCCGTTCCGGTCCCAAAGGACTGAAAGGGTGATCCGTTCCGACTCTGGCGTCGCTCACCGCCTGTCGTTAAGTGCGCGGGTTCTATCGGCGTGAGGTGGCCAAGTCAAGGCAAAACAACCGCGATAGAAACCCCTCTGGCGCCTGCAGAATCGCCGCTCCGGACACACGATCCCGATCGTCGAATTCAGGCTGCGGCAAGGTCAAATCACAGCTCATCCATAATATTACCCGGGTATTATCGAGAATCGCCCTGCCGACCCCCATCGGTTCCAATGCCAGCCTTGAAGCTAAAGGTTTATTTGCCTTTCCGGGCGCAATGATGGGGCTGCGAAACTGGGGTCCACCCGTGAAATATACCGACATTGCGATCATCGGCGGCGGGCTGGCCGGCTCGACCGCTGCCGCCATGCTCGGACGTGCCGGTGTCGCGGCTGTCTTGGTCGACCCCCACCCGGCCTATCCGCCGGATTTTCGCGTCGAAAAACTCAGCGGCGAGCTCCAGGTCGAACGCTTCCGTAAAACCGGAATAGCAGAAGCGGTCTTGCGGAAAGCCACGCATGACGGCGAGAACTGGATCGCGCGCTTCGGCTATCTGCTCGACAAGACGCCGAGCCAGCAATACGGGATGATGTACGACACCCTCGTCAACAGCATCCGGGCCGAGATCCCCCCAAGCGTCGAATCGATCTACGCCAAAGCGCTGTCTGTTTCGACCAGCGCGGAACGGCAAAAGATCACGCTGTCGAACGGGGACGAGATTTCCGCGCGGCTTTTGGTGCTCACCAACGGCCTGAACGTCGGACTGCGCCACCAGCTCGGAATCGAACGCCGGCTGGTCAGCGCCTGTCATTCCATTTCGATCGGATTCTATATGGCCCCGGCCGGACGGCCCTCGTTCGATTTTCCGGCGCTGACTTATTTTTCGGAGCGGCCGAGCGACCGCACCGGTTACATCACGCTGTTTCCGATCGGAAATGCCATGCGGGCCAACCTGTTCGTCTATCGCCAGATGGACGATCCATGGCTCCGGCAAATGCGGCAGGCACCGGCGGATACGCTAAACGCGCTGCTGCCGAGGCTGCGCCGGATCACCGGCGATTTCGAAGTCACCGGCGACGTCAAGATCCGCCCCGCCGACCTGCATGTCAGCGCGAACCATCACCAGCCCGGCGTGATCCTGGTCGGCGACGCCTTTGAAACCACCTGCCCCGTTACCGGAACCGGCACTGACAAGGTCTTCACGGACGTCGAGCGGCTGTGCAACGTCCATATTCCGGTCTGGCTCGCGACCGAGGGCATGGATGAAACCAAGATCGCCGCGTTTTACGACGATCCGGTCAAGACCGCTTGCGACGCGTGGTCGGCGGCGAAAGCCTACAATTTCCGTTCGGTGTCGATTGAAACCGGCATCCACTGGCAGGCGTTGCGCTGGGCGCGCTTCATGGCACGGCTGGGTGAAGGCGCCTGGCGGCGCTTTCGCAACCAGCCGCGGCAGCCGAACTTCCGCGCTCACTCATCGTCATCGTCGCTGTCGCCCTCGGCGTGATCGGCGTGCGACTTGTGGCTCTGGTCGTCCCAGAGCTTGCGATAGACGCCGTTGGCGGCGAGCAGCTTGGCATGCGAACCGCGTTCGATCGCCCTGCCGCCTGATATCACGATGATCTCATCCATCTCGACCACCGACGTCAGCCGGTGCGTCGAGAAGATCATGGTGCGGCCCTTGGCGACCTTCAGCAGCGTGCGGTTGATCGCAGCTTCCGTGGTCTGGTCGAGCGCCGAGGTGGCCTCGTCGAGCAGCAGGATCGAGGGATCGCGCACGATGGCGCGCGCGATGGCGATGCGCTGGCGCTGCCCGCCCGACAGCGTATCGCCGCGCTCGCCGACCGAGGTGTCGTATTTCTGCGGAAGGCTCATGATGTAGCGGTGGATTTCGGCCTTGCGCGCCGCCTGCTCGACCTCTTCGTCGGTGGCGCCTTCCTTGCCGAGCCGGATATTTTCCCGGATCGACATGTTGAACAGCATGTTTTCCTGGAACACCACCGCCATGCTCTTGCGCAGCGATTCGCGGGTCACCCTGCGGATATCGACGCCATCGATGGTGACGCGCCCTTCGTCCGGCACATAGAGGCGCAGGATCAAATTGAGCAGCGTGCTTTTGCCGGCGCCGCTCGGGCCGACAATGGCGATTCGCTTGCCGACATTCAGTTTAAGACTGAGATTGTCGAGAACCCGCGTCTCGCTGCCTTCGTACTGGAAGGTCACGCGGTCGAAGGTGATGTCGTTGGTGATGCGCGGCAAATCGGGCGCGCCCGGACGATCGGCACCGCGGGTCGGCTCATCCAGCAGTTCCTGTACGTGGCGCACCGCCGCCGCCGACTGGATCGACACCGGAATGAAATGCATGATGTGGGCGATGTTGTAGGACACCTCCCAGAAAGCGCTCTCGAACGTCACGAAAGTGCCGATGGTGATCTGTCCCTTGGTGGCGAGATAAGCGCCGATCGCGAGCACCACGAGGTGCAGCAACAGCACCGAAATCGTCACCGTGCGCTCGACCATGGTCGACAGGAAGGTCGCCGAAGCGATTTTCCGGCGCGCCTCGTCGTTGCGCATGGTGAACCAGCCCAACGTCCTGCGCTGCAGGCTGAACGCCTTGACCACCGCCTGGGCCGCGACGTTTTCCTGCACCATGCCGAGCAGGGCCAATTCATTGATCTTCTGTTCGTAATTGGCCTGCACCGCCTTCGGCGTCAGAATCCGCGGGCCGATCAGCGTGATCGGGAACACCAACAGCGCGATTGCGGCGAGCTCCCAGTTCAGGAACAGCATCAGGATGATGCCGGCGATCAATTCCAGGAACGGCAACGCCGCACCGTTGGAAAAGCCCCTGATCGAGCCTTCGAAGGCCGAAAGGTCGATGGAAAAGCGCGACAGGATCTCGCCGCGCTTGGTGCGCGCGAAATAAGCCGACGGCAGATTCTGGACGTGCTCGAACAGCCGGGTGCGGACATCCGAAATCAGCGAGGCGGCGAGCTTGGCGTCCCATCGCTCATACCAGACCGCGACGATCGAGGTGAAAATGCCGGCTACCGCCAGCACCGAGAGAATCTTGACCAGCGCCTCGAAATCCTCTTCGCCGAGCGCGTCATCGATCAGGAATTTCAGGCTCAGCGGCATGATGACGTTGAACAGCGTCTCGACCACCACGCCGAAGCTGACGAATACCAGTATCTTCTTGTAGTTCTTCAGGAACGGCTTGACGAAGCCATAGATCGTCGCCAGCGCACCGGCGGCTTCCTTTGCGGTGAAGACGACGAGATCCTCATCGTCCTCATCATCGTCGATATCGAGTTCGTCATCCTCATCATCGTCGTCTTCGGACGATGCGGCGGCCTTGTCGCCAAGGGCACGACGTGCGGGGTCATTGTCCAGTGCAAGCTTATCTTCAAGCTCGGGCACGGCCGGACCGTCCGCAGAAGCGGCGTTCCGATCATCCGGCGATGAAGGTTTGGACGCCATTGAACCAACCGAAGCTGCACGGCCGGCATGACCGCAAAATCGAAGCTTATGCGATCAGGGCGCGAGCGCAAAGCAAACAGCAAACAACTTTTCACTGGAGCCCCGTTCCGATGAAATCGAAACGGGCTCCAGATTCTTGATTTGACGCGTTTTCTTGGTGCGAACCGGTCTCCACTTCGCTGGAAAACGCTCTGAACGTCCCGGCCAGAGGCTAGAACGACATCTCGTTCAATCGTCGTCCGCGACCTTGTCGAAGAACGAGTAGCGCAAACTATCGGAGTCCGCGTACCAGTGACCCGGTCCCTTATTGGCGGCAAGGGTTGCCGTCCACAACGCATCCGTGCAGTCGCGGCGGTGCATCGACAGATCGAACCCGTTGCCAAAGAACAACTCCGACCATTCCCACCAGGTGCCGAGCTTCTTTACCCCGCGCAGCAGGTCGTACCGGTCGATCAGCGCCGGCGCCATGTCCGACGTCACCGATCCGAACACCAGGCCGGACTTCATGACGCGGTTCAATTCGCGAATGGCGCGGGCGACCTGCTTTTCGGCGACATGGCACAGGCTGGTCTCGAACACGAAATCGAACTCGCCGTCCTTGAACGGCATATCGGCGATCGATCCGAGCTGGTTGTACTTTTTCAGCGCCTTCGGTGTTTTGGCATGGATCGCGCGGTTGTTCTCGATGCCCCATGCATCGATCCCGCGGTCGCGCAGCGCTCCGACCAGTTCTCCGCTGGCGGAGCCGGCCACCAGCAGTTTGTACCCCCTGGCCCTGTTCCATACGATCTTGATGAGATCGGTCAGGTAGGCGGGATCGGTGAACCGGCTCCAGACCTCGTGGTAGGGGCCGAGCCCGCGATAATTCTCGAAATATTCGCGGTCGATCTTGTCGGAAGATTTGGCGCCCTCGCCGCGCGCGCGGCGCAGCCGCATCATCTCGGTCACGATGATGTCGGTGGCGGCATCGGAAGAATCCAGCAATCCGTTGAGGGTCGAGTCGAACAGATAGTCGCCGACCACGACCAGGCCGGGGTGCTCCTTCGGATCGGGCCGGTGGTTGGTCATGACATCGCGCGCCGGCAGGCCGCCGGGCAACGCATTCACCGATGACAGCCAGCGATGGGTCTTGCCTTCCATGAAATGCGCGCGCGCATCGCCAAGCGCGGCCGGCAGCGATTTCAACGCCGCATCGATCAGTTCCTGATCGCTGAGATTGGCGAAAGCCAGCGCGTCGGAGCCGGCGATCAGCCAGTTCAGCACGCCGTGCTTGCCGACATCGTGGCGCGCGCCTTCGTTGTAGACGCAGCAGCCGCCGAACGCTTCCGACATGAACCATGCGCCGGGGATTTTCTCGCCCCAGAACGGCGTATCGAACAGGATCGAGACCCGCAAATAATGCGCCGGCCGATCGAAATAGGCGACGTGCTTGACCATCGACTTGCGCAATTGCTCGCCGTCCCATCGCACGGTGGCGAGCCAGGAATGCGGCAGGCACATCACCACGAGATCGAAGTCTCGCGTATCCGGTCCCTTGCCGTTCATCATGTTGAGCTGATAGCGGCCATTCGCGGTCTTGCCGACCTTGAGAACGCGGTGGTCAAGCTTGATATCCGCATCGACTTCGGATTTGAGACAATCGATCAGCTGTTCATTGCCGTTCTGGATCGAATACAGGCCGATATAGCCGTCGACGTCCATCACGAAGTTCTTCAGCGCATTGAGGCCGTTGGTGTTGTGGCTTTCGGTGGCGAGATCGGATCGCGCCATCACCTTGAGGAAGCGCTTGGCGGTGGGATCCTGCACTTCCTTGTCGAGCAATTCCTCGCAGGTGATGTAGGCCCAGGGATGCTCGTTGTCGTGGGCGCCGACGCCTTCGTAATATTCGATCGGCGACACCATATCGGCGCAGCGCTTGCGGAACGCCTCGATCGCGTCCGCGGTCTTCGCGCCGTATTTGCGGCGCATGCCCGGCACGTCGTTGAGGAGTTCGCCGTCGAGCTGGACCTGCTCGGCATCCATCGGAATGGTCTGCAGGCCGAAATGCTGGATCAGCTCGCGCAATGGATCGGGACCGGTCATCGAGTAATCGTAGATTTCGGCGACGCCGGCCTCGTACATCGCGGGCGCGGAATCGAACTTGCGCGTCAGGATCTTGCCGCCGACCCGGTTGGAGGCCTCGAAAATGGTAATGCGGCAGAGCGCGCCCAGCTTCTTCCTGAGGTACCAGGCGCTCATCAGTCCGCCGGGACCGCCACCAACGATTGCAAGATCCAACATAGGGGTTCCGTGGTCTGCCGTCGCCCACGGTCGCCGCGGGTCGGTCTAAGTCATTTTAGATGAAGCGCTTTTTACCCTGAAGGGAAGATGAACAAGGCAGCGTATCAGAACCGGAATAGCCAAAAAATAGAAAAAGGCCGGCTTGCGCCGGCCTTTTCGTAACATCCTAAATCCGCGCAGCTTTATTCTGCCGGCGGCAGCGCCAGGGGTTCGACTTCCGGAGCCGCGGGCACGATGGTCGCCTGCTTCTCGCGTTCGTCGAGGATCAGCTTGTCGCGCTTGACCGCGACTTCGCGAATCTTGGCCATCGAGGCGCCGGTGCCCGCCGGGATCAGCCGGCCGACAATGACGTTCTCCTTGAGGCCTTCCAGCGGGTCCACCTTGCCGTTGACGGCGGCTTCGGTGAGCACGCGGGTGGTCTCCTGGAACGAGGCGGCCGAGAAGAACGAGCGGGTCTGCAGGCTCGCCTTGGTAATGCCGAGCAGCACCGGCGTTCCCGTGGCAATCTTGCGGCCCTCTTCCTTGGCCTTGGCGTTGACCTGGTCGAACTCGATCTTGTCGATCTGTTCGCCCGAGATCATGTCGGTCTCGCCCTGGTCGGTGATCTCCACCTTCTGCAGCATCTGACGGACAATCACTTCGATGTGCTTGTCGTTGATCAGCACGCCCTGCAGCCGGTAGACCTCCTGGATTTCGTTGACCAGATAGGCAGCGAGTTCCTCGATGCCCTTGATCGCCAGGATGTCGTGCGGCGCCGGATTGCCTTCGACGATGAAATCGCCCTTTTCGACGATGTCGCCGTCCTGCAGATGGATGTGCTTGCCCTTCGGGATCAGGTACTCGCGAGTTTCCTCGTTCTTGTCCATCGGCTCGATCGAGATGCGGCGCTTGTTCTTGTAGTCGCGGCCGAAGCGGATGGTGCCCGCGATTTCCGCGATGATCGCAGCATCCTTCGGCTTGCGAGCCTCGAACAGTTCCGCAACCCGCGGCAGACCGCCGGTGATGTCGCGGGTCTTGGCGCTTTCGGTGGAAATACGCGCCAGGATATCGCCGGTCTTCACCTTGGCGCCGACATCGACCGACAGAATGGCGTCGACCGAAAGCATGTAGCGAGCCTCACCGCCACGCGCGAGCTTGAGGATCTTTCCATCCTTGCCCTTGATGACGATGGCCGGGCGCAGATCCGCCCCGCCCCGCGTCGTGCGCCAGTCGATGACGACGCGCTTGGCGATACCGGTGGATTCGTCGAGCGTCTCCGAGATCGACTGACCCTCGACCAGATCCTCGAACCCGATGGTGCCCTCGACTTCGGTCAGGACCGGCCGGGTGTACGGATCCCATTCGGCGATACGCTGGCCGCGCTTGACCATGTCGCCTTCATCGACCCGCATCCGCGCGCCGTACTGAATACGATGCGTCGCACGCTCGGTACCGTCGGCGTCGGTGACCGCAACCACCATGTTGCGGACCATCGCAACCAGATGGCCTTCGCTGTTCTTCGCGATCGCCTTGTTCTTGATCGTCACCTTGCCGTCGAAATTCGACTCGATGAACGACTGCTCGTTGATCTGCGCCGCACCGCCGATGTGGAAGGTGCGCATCGTCAACTGCGTGCCCGGTTCGCCGATCGACTGCGCCGCGATGACGCCGACGGCTTCACCGTGGTTGACCGGCGTGCCGCGGGCCAGATCGCGGCCGTAGCACTTGCCGCAGATGCCGTTGACGAGTTCGCAGGTCAGGGCCGAGCGGATCTTCACTTCCTGGATGCCGGCCTGCTGCAGCGCGTCGACATGGGTTTCTTCCATCAGCGTGCCGCGCTTGACCACGATCTTGTTGGTCGCGGGATCGCGCAGGTCCTCGCCCGCGGTGCGGCCGAGGATGCGGGACGCCAGCGAAGCGACCACCGTGCCGGCATCGATGATGGCGCGCATCTTGATGCCGAGCTTGGTGCCGCAATCGTCGGCCGTGATGATGCAGTCCTGCGCCACGTCGACCAGACGCCGCGTCAGGTAACCGGAGTTCGCCGTCTTCAACGCGGTGTCCGCGAGGCCCTTGCGGGCGCCGTGGGTCGAGTTGAAGTATTCGAGCACCGACAGGCCTTCCTTGAAGTTGGAAATGATCGGCGTCTCGATGATCTCGCCCGACGGCTTGGCCATCAGGCCGCGCATGCCGGCGAGCTGGCGCATCTGGTCCTGCGAACCGCGGGCGCCGGAGTTCGACATCATGAAGATCGAGTTGATCTGGGCCTCGCCGCCTTTCGGATTCTTCTTAACGGCGGAGATTTCCGTCATCATGTCTTCGGAGATCTTCTTGGTGCACTTCGACCAGGCGTCCACGACCTTGTTGTACTTCTCGCCGTGGGTGATCAGGCCGTCGTTGTACTGCTGCTCGAATTCCTTGGCGAGCGTGCGGGTATCCTCGACGATCTTCCACTTCGAAGCCGGCACCACCATGTCGTCCTTGCCGAACGAAATGCCGGCCTTGAACGCATTGTAGAAGCCGAGCGCCATGATGCGGTCGCAGAAGATCACGGTCTCCTTCTGACCGCAGTGACGATAGACCTGATCGATCACGCCGGAGATTTCCTTCTTGGTCATCAGCTTGTTGATGACGTCGAACGGCATCTTCGGCGATTTCGGCAACACCTGACCGAGCATGGCGCGGCCGGCCGTGGTCTCGTACCAGCGGTTGGACCTGCTTGCCGTTCTCGTCGACGCCCTCCCAGCGATACTTGATCTTGGTATGGAGGTGGATGACCTTGGAATGCAGGGCATGCTCGATCTCGGCCATTTCGCCGTAGAGCTTGCCTTCGCCCGGCAGGCCTTCACGCAGCACCGACAGATAATACAGGCCGAGCACGATATCCTGCGACGGCACGATGATCGGCTGACCATTGGCCGGATGCAGGATGTTGTTGGTCGACATCATCAGCACGCGCGCTTCGAGCTGCGCTTCCAGCGACAGCGGAACGTGCACGGCCATCTGGTCGCCGTCGAAATCGGCGTTGAACGCCGCGCACACCAGCGGATGCAGCTGGATCGCCTTGCCCTCGATCAGCACCGGCTCGAACGCCTGAATGCCCAGGCGATGCAGCGTCGGCGCGCGGTTGAGCAGCACGGGATGTTCGCGGATCACCTCGTCGAGAATATCCCAGACCTCGGGACGCTCCTTTTCGACCAGCTTCTTGGCCTGCTTCACCGTGGTGGACAGACCCTTGGCGTCGAGCCGCGAATAGATGAACGGCTTGAACAGTTCGAGCGCCATCTTCTTCGGCAGGCCGCACTGATGCAGCCGCAGTTCGGGACCGACCACGATCACGGAGCGGCCGGAATAGTCGACGCGCTTGCCGAGCAGGTTCTGCCGGAAACGGCCCTGCTTGCCCTTGAGCATGTCGGCCAGCGACTTCAGCGGACGCTTGTTGGCGCCGGTGATGACGCGGCCGCGGCGGCCGTTGTCGAACAACGCGTCGACGGCCTCCTGCAGCATGCGCTTTTCGTTACGGATGATGATGTCGGGGGCGCGCAGCTCCATCAGCCGCTTCAAGCGGTTGTTGCGGTTGATGACGCGGCGGTAGAGATCGTTGAGATCCGACGTCGCAAAGCGGCCGCCATCGAGCGGCACCAGCGGACGCAGGTCCGGCGGAATCACCGGCACCACCGTGAGGATCATCCACTCCGGCTTGTTGCCGGAATAGCGGAACGCCTCGACGATCTTCAGGCGCTTGGCGAGCTTCTTGTGCTTGATGTCGGATTCGGTTTCCTGCATCTCGACGCGCAAGGAGGCCTCGAGCTTCTCGAGCTCAAGCCCCTTCAGCAATTCGCGGATCGCCTCGGCGCCGATCATGGCGGTGAAGCTGTCCTGGCCGTATTCGTCCTGCGCCTTCAGGTACTCGTCTTCCGACAGCAACTGGCGGTCCTTGAGCGCGGTGAGACCGGGCTCCAGAACGACGTAGTATTCAAAATACAGGATACGCTCGAGATCCTTCAGCGTCATGTCGAGCAGCAGACCGATGCGGCTCGGCAGCGACTTCAGGAACCAGATATGCGCGACCGGGGCGGCCAGTTCGATATGGCCCATGCGCTCGCGCCGGACCCGGCTCAGCGTCACCTCGACCGAGCACTTTTCGCAGATGATGCCCTTGTACTTCATGCGCTTGTACTTGCCGCACAGGCACTCGTAATCCTTGATCGGCCCGAAGATGCGGGCGCAGAACAAGCCGTCGCGCTCCGGCTTGAAGGTGCGGTAGTTGATGGTCTCCGGCTTCTTGATCTCGCCGTAGGACCACGACAGAATCTTCTCCGGCGACGCGATCGAAATCCGGATCTGGTCGAACACCTGAGCCGGGGTCGTCGGATTGAAAAGATTCATAATTTCTTGGTTCATGGTCTTCTCCTGGCATGCCGATCGTCACCGGCAGCAAATTCGAAAATCTTCGTAGCCGCGCGCCCTGCTCAACGTCCGAGCCAGGCGCGGATGCCCGGCCAATCTGCGTGAAGACGCGCTTCGCGCTATTGGCCGGACCTGACGCTTTTTGTTACTCAGCCGCCTCCGACGTGGGGCCGCCGACCTTGGAATTGTGCAGGTCGACGTTGAGGCCCAGCGAACGCATTTCCTTGACCAGCACGTTGAACGATTCCGGAATACCCGCTTCGAACGTGTCGTCGCCGCGCACGATCGCCTCGTACACCTTGGTACGGCCGGCGACGTCGTCCGACTTCACGGTCAGCATTTCCTGCAGCGTGTATGCCGCGCCGTAAGCTTCGAGCGCCCACACTTCCATTTCGCCGAACCGCTGTCCGCCGAACTGCGCCTTGCCGCCCAGCGGCTGCTGGGTGACGAGCGAGTACGGACCGATCGAACGGGCGTGGATCTTGTCGTCCACCAGATGGTGCAGCTTGAGCATGTAGATGTACCCAACCGTCACCTTGCGGTCGAACGTGTCGCCGGTTCGGCCGTCAAAGACGGTCGATTGTCCGGAGGCATCGAAACCGGCAAGCTTCAGCATCTCCTCGATGTCGGCTTCCTTGGCGCCGTCGAACACCGGCGTGGCGATCGGCACGCCGTGGCTCAAATTGCGGCCCAACTCCACCAATTCGCTCTCGCTGAGCGATTTGATGGTTTCATCGTCGCCGTAGATCTTCTTCAGGGTCTCGCGCAACGGCTTGAGATCCTGCCTCTGATGAGATAGGCGTCGATGGTCTGACCGATGCTTCTTGCCGATGCCGGCGCAGGCCCAGCCCAGATGGGTCTCGAGAATCTGCCCGACGTTCATCCGGCTCGGCACGCCGAGCGGATTGAGCACGATGTCGGCATGGGTGCCGTCCTCGAGGAACGGCATGTCCTCGACCGGAACGATCTTCGACACCACGCCCTTGTTGCCGTGACGGCCCGCCATCTTGTCGCCGGGCTGAATCTTGCGCTTCACCGCGACGAAGACCTTGACCATCTTCATCACGCCGGGCGGCAATTCGTCGCCACGCTGCAGTTTTTCGACCTTGTCGAGGAAGCGCTGTTCAAGGCCCTTCTTCGACTCGTCGTACTGCTTCCGCATCGCCTCGATTTCGGCCATCAGCTTGTCGTTGGGGGATGCAAACATCCACCATTGCGACCGCGGATGCTCGTCGAGCACCGCGCGCGTGATCTTGGTGTCCTTCTTGAAGCCCTTCGGACCGGCGATGCCCTGGCGGTTTTCCAGCAGCTCCGCGAGACGGCCGTAGACGTTACGGTCGAGAATCGCCTGCTCGTCGTCGCGGTCCTTGGCCAGACGCTCGATCTCTTCCCGTTCGATCGCCAGCGCGCGCTCGTCCTTGTCGACGCCGTGCCGGTTGAACACGCGAACTTCGACGATGGTGCCCTGCACGCCCGGGGGCACGCGGAGCGAGGTGTCGCGAACGTCGGAGGCCTTTTCGCCGAAGATGGCGCGCAGCAGCTTTTCTTCCGGCGTCATCGGGCTTTCGCCCTTCGGCGTGATCTTGCCGACCAGGATGTCGCCGGCGCGGACTTCGGCGCCGATGTAGACGATGCCGGCTTCGTCGAGGTTCTTCAGCGCTTCTTCCGAGACGTTCGGAATGTCGCGGGTGATTTCCTCAGGCCCGAGCTTGGTGTCGCGGGCCATCACTTCGAATTCCTCGATGTGGATCGAGGTGAAGACGTCGTCCTTCACGATCCGCTCGGAGAGCAGGATCGAATCTTCGAAGTTGTAGCCATTCCACGGCATGAACGCGACCAGCACGTTGCGGCCGAGCGCGAGCTCGCCGAGATCGGTCGAGGGACCGTCGGCGATGATGTCGCCCTTGCTCACGAGGTCGCCCACCTTCACCAGCGGACGCTGGTTGATGCAGGTCGACTGGTTGGAGCGCTGGTACTTCATCAGCCGGTAGATATCGACGCCCGACTTGGTGGGGTCGAGATCGTCGGTGGCGCGGATCACGATACGGGTGGCGTCGATCTGGTCGATCACGCCGGTGCGGCGGGCGGCGATCGCAGCACCGGAGTCGCGCGCGACCACGCCTTCCATGCCGGTGCCGACGAACGGCGCTTCGGCGCGCACCAGCGGCACGGCCTGACGCTGCATGTTCGAGCCCATCAGCGCGCGGTTGGCGTCGTCGTTCTCGAGGAACGGAATCAAGGCCGCGGCCACCGAAACGAGCTGCTTCGGCGACACGTCCATGTAGTCGACCTTGTCGGGCGTGATCATCAGCACGTCGCCGGAATGGCGGCAGACCACGAGGTCGTCGGTGAAGCGGCCGCGATTGTCGAGCGCGACGTTGGCCTGCGCGACGTGATAGCGGCCCTCCTCCATCGCCGAGAGATAGATCACCTCGTCGGTGACGCGGCCGTCCTTGACCTTGCGATAGGGCGTTTCGACGAAGCCGTATTTGTTGACGCGCGCAAACGTCGCGAGCGAATTGATCAGGCCGATGTTCGGGCCTTCCGGGGTCTCGATCGGGCAGATCCGGCCGTAATGGGTCGGATGCACGTCGCGCACCTCGAAGCCGGCGCGCTCACGGGTGAGACCGCCCGGTCCAAGCGCCGACAGGCGGCGCTTGTGGGTGATTTCCGACAGCGGATTGGTCTGGTCCATGAACTGCGACAGCTGCGACGAGCCGAAGAACTCGCGCACCGCGGCGGCCGCCGGCTTGGCGTTGATCAGGTCCTGCGGCATCACGGTGTCGATATCGACACTGGACATGCGCTCCTTGATCGCGCGCTCCATGCGCAACAGGCCGATGCGATACTGGTTCTCCATCAACTCGCCGACCGAACGCACGCGGCGGTTGCCGAGGTGATCGATGTCGTCGATCTCGCCCTTGCCGTCGCGCAGGTCGACCAGCGTCTTGATGACGGCGAGAATGTCTTCCTTGCGCAGCGTGCGATGGGTGTCGGGCGCATCGAGCTCGAGGCGCATGTTCATCTTGACGCGGCCGACCGCGGACAGGTCGTAGCGCTCACTGTCGAAGAACAGCGACTGGAACATGGTCTGCGCCGAGTCGATGGTCGGCGGCTCGCCGGGACGCATCACGCGATAGATGTCGAACAGCGCGTCTTCACGCGTCATGTTCTTGTCGGCATGCAGCGTGTTGCGGATGTAGGCGCCGACATTGACATGGTCGATGTCGAGCAGCGGCAATTCCTTGTAGCCGTGCTCGTTGAGCGCCTTCAGCGACTTCTCGGTGAGTTCCTCGCCGGCCTCGGCGTAGATTTCGCCGGTCTTGGGATTGACGAGGTCTTCGGCCAGGTAGTTGCCGACCAGTTCCTCGTCCGACAGGCGCAGCGCCTTGAGGCCCTTTTCCTGGAGCTGGCGCGCACCGCGCACCGTCAGCTTCTTGCCGGCTTCGAGCACGACCTTGCCGCTGTCGGCGTCGATCAGGTCGTTGATGGTGCTGTAGCCGCGGAAA
The DNA here is from genome assembly GCA_963774685.1 of uncultured Alphaproteobacteria bacterium. Taxonomy (GTDB): domain Bacteria; phylum Pseudomonadota; class Alphaproteobacteria; order Rhizobiales; family Xanthobacteraceae; genus Bradyrhizobium. The sequence goes on from CAVZFU010000003.1 coordinate 20,966, forward strand.
CGGGTGGCGTCGAACGGCACGCGCCAGCCATCCTTGGCCCGCTTGTAGATGATCTTCTTGTAGAACGTCGACAGGATGGTCTCGCCATCGAGGCCGAGCGCGAACATCAGCGAGGTCACCGGAATCTTGCGGCGGCGGTCGATGCGCGCGAACACGATGTCCTTGGCGTCGAATTCGATATCGAGCCAGGAACCGCGATAGGGGATCACGCGCGCGGCAAACAGCAGCTTGCCCGACGAATGGGTCTTGCCCTTGTCGTGATCGAAGAACACGCCGGGCGAGCGATGCATCTGCGAAACGATGACGCGCTCGGTGCCGTTGACGACGAAGGTGCCGTTCATGGTCATGAGCGGGATATCGCCCATGTAGACGTCCTGCTCCTTGATGTCCTTGACCGACTTGGCGCCGGTTTCCTCGTCGATATCGAACACGATCAGGCGCAGCGTCACCTTGAGCGGCGCCGCATAGGTCATGCCGCGCTGGCGGCACTCGTCGACGTCGTATTTCGGCGGCTCGAATTCGTAGCGGACGAATTCCAGCATCGAGGTGCCCGAGAAGTCCGAGATCGGAAACACCGACCGGAATACCGCCTGCAGGCCTTCGTCCAGCCGGCCGCCCACGGGCTCATCGACCATCAGGAACTGGTCATAGGACGCCTTCTGAACCTCGATGAGGTTCGGCATCTCTGCGACTTCCTTGATGTGTCCGAAGAACTTGCGAACGCGTTTGCGACCGGTGAATGTCTGCTGCGCCATCGTGGCCTCTCATTTCGTCGCCCGTCAGAGGCGAACCTTCCGAAGCGCGACTGCCATCGCCCCCGGGTTGAATTCCAACACGCCCTGAAACTTCGAAGCCCTATGTCGGGATTTTGACCCCGACCTCGAACATCAGACCTTCAAAACGCAAAACGACGCGCGGGGCGCATGACTGCACCCGCCCGTCCAACTCTTCTTAGTCACGGACCGAAAAAGCCCGAAATTGCCTGTCTCCCAACGGCTTGCGTTGGGAACGACGCCGTTCCCTCTGCCGACCGTGCTTTCGTGCTGCCGTCCCGATATGGGATGGCAATCGTGGAGATTCGAGGGGTAAGCTCCCAAATCCCCACACTTTTTTGTGTATCCCGTGCGGCGAGTTGCCCCGCCCGTCGGGTCTCTTCCTTCGCCTCGATCCCGGGCCTTGCGATGCTCGCCCGGGATTTCGCTCACGTAACTGCGGTTACTTGAGCTCAACCTTGGCGCCGGCCTTCTCGAGCTGGGCCTTGATCTTTTCGGCTTCGTCCTTGTTCACGCCTTCCTTGACCGGCTTCGGCGCGCCCTCGACGAGGTCCTTGGCTTCCTTGAGGCCGAGGCCCGTGATGGCACGGACTTCCTTGATGACCTCGATCTTCTTCTCGCCAGCGGCGGCCAGAACGACCGAGAACTCGGTCTTTTCTTCAGCGGGCGCCGCGGCGGCAGCGGCCGGACCGGCCACCGCGACGGCGGCAGCGGCGGACACGCCCCACTTTTCTTCCAGCAACTTTGCGAGTTCCGCAGCCTCAAGGACCGTGAGTCCCGACAAATCGTCAACAATCTTCTGTAAGTCAGCCATTGATCTGTTTCCTTAAGCGTATCGGTTCGAACCAGGTTTGATTTGCGAAGGGGTCACGCCGCTTCGCTCTTTGAGGCATAGGCCTGAACCACCCGCGCGAGTTTCGAGGCGGGCGCAGTGGTGAGCTGGGCGATCTTGGTCGCCGGCGCCACAAGCAGGCCGACGATCTTCCCACGCAACTCATCGAGCGACGGCAGGGCGGCAAGCGCCTTTACGCCGTTGAGGTCCAGGACGGTTTTACCCATCGAGCCGCCGAGAATGACGAACTGCTCGTTCGTCTTGGCGAATTCGATGGCAACCTTCGGTGCCGCTACCGGATCGTTTGAAGTCGCGATCACGGTCGGCCCCTTCAGCAGGGAACCGATGGCAACGACGTCCGTGCCTTCAAGAGCAATTTTGGCGAGACGGTTCTTCGAGACCTTCACCGACGCGCCCGCCTGCTTCATCTGCATGCGCAGCTTCTGCATCTGGGCCACGGTGAGGCCGGAATAGTGGGCGACGACCGCAACGCTGGTGGCCTTGAAAAGACCGTTCAGCGCCTCAACCGCGTCCTTTTTTGCCGCTCTTTCCACAGCAAGCTCTCTCCGGTTGGCGGCCTTTGCCTGTCGGCAGGACCGCCGGGTTGCACCCATCGTCCCGCCCTAACCTGTCCTTCGGACATTTCAGTCCTAGGGGCACCTCGGGGCAGAACGACATTGAAAAGCCTGCCCTCCCGAACCTGATGGCGCGGGGTGTCGAGGTTCGAACCAAATCAAACGCCCGTCGCGGTTAAGGCGACGAACAGCAAAATCCGGTCTTCACCCGTCTATGCAGGCCATATGATTAAGCCGTTGAAGAAACTTGGAGTTTCATCGCGGGCGCCCGCAGTCTTGGACAGGATCGAGATCCTCCGGCAAGCCGAAAGACCCCCGCTCATATTCCGTTAAAGCGACAGTTTCCCTCCCTTTCGAGCAATCCATGCGGATGTCCTGAAAGGAATGGTCTCCTGTCCAATGTTTTCGGAATGCGAGCACAGACGTGCCAGCAACAGCCAGCACGCCCGGAGCCGGTTGTCTAACGACTCTTTCCCGGCTTGCCAAGGGCAAAATCACGCCAATTTGGCATCCGGCCCAATCCTTGAAATCCGGCCCAAAATCAGGGGTTAGGCGCCCCGAACCGGATGCGCGAGCGGCTGGCCGGCGAAAAACGTATCGAGATTGGCGATCACGCAGTCCTGCATCGCGGTATGCAATTCCTGGGTATGGCCGCCGATATGCGGGGTCAGCACTACATTCGGAAAGGCGGTCAGCGCATCGGGCGCATGCGGCTCCTTCGGGTACACGTCGAGACCGGCGCCGGCGATGGTCTGGTCGGCCAGCGCCGCCACCAGGGCCTTTTGATCGATCACCGAGCCTCTGGAGATGTTGACGACATAGCCGTCCTTGCCGAGTTTTTGCAGGATCCCGGCATCGACGGCATGGTTGGTATCCTCGCCGGCGCGAACCGCGATCATCAGGACGGTGCACCATTCCGCCAGCGCCTCGAGGCTTGGAAAATACGGGTAAGGCACGTCCCGCCTGCTGCGGCTGAAATAGCCGACCTCGCACTCGAATGCCGCGATCCGGCTGGCGATCTTGCGGCCGATCTCGCCCATGCCGTAGACCCCGACGCGGCGGCCGGGATTGCCGGGTTGCGGGCGCATCAGAGGCGACGGTTTTGCCGCCGCCCAGTCGCCGCTGCGGACATAATTGTCCGCCGGCAGAAGCCTGCGCGTCGCGGCCAGCATCAAGGTCACGGCGATGTCGGCAACGGCTGACGCATTGGCGCCGGGGCTGTGGCCGACCGCGATTCCGCGTTTGGCCGCTGCCGCCATGTCGACGCCGTCAAAACCCGTGCCGTAGCAGACGATCGCGCGCAGCGACGGCATCATGTCCATCATGTCGCCCCCGAGCGGGGTGCCGCCGGCCGTGATCATCGCCCGGATGCCGGAAAGCTGCTCGGCGGTGAAGACGTCACGCGGCGGCTTGCCGGCCGCGTCCATCAGATCGTAGCGCTGCCCGATCCGCAGCATCAGCGCCTTTGGGAAGCGTGAATAGATCAAGACCTTCTCGGGCATCGACTGATTTCCTGATGTTAAAGATAAAGGGCGGAATCGGTTGCCCAATTCCGCCCCTGATTATCTCAAACGCCTTGGCAACGGCTTAACCGAGCAGGCTGCCGGGCTCGACCTTGACGCCCGGCCCCATGGTCGAGGAAACCGCGACGCGCTGGATGTAGGTGCCTTTCGATCCCGAGGGCTTCGCCTTGGCGACCGCATCCGCCAGCGCCTTGACGTTCTGCACCAGCTTCTCTTCGGAGAACGACGCCTTGCCGATGCCGGCCTGCACGATTCCGGCCTTTTCGACCCGGAACTCGACCGAGCCGCCCTTGGCGCCCTTCACCGCATTGCCGATGTCCATGGTGACGGTGCCGATCTTCGGGTTCGGCATCATGCCGCGCGGTCCCAGCACTTTGCCGAGCCGGCCGACCAGCGGCATCATGTCGGGGGTTGCGATGCAGCGGTCGAAGTCGATCTGACCGCCCTGCACTTTCTCGACCAGATCCTCGGCGCCGACCACGTCCGCACCCGCCGCCTTGGCCTCCTCGGCCTTGGCGCCGCGCGCGAACACCCCGACCCGCAGGGTGCGTCCGGTGCCGTTCGGCAGGATCACCACGCCGCGCACCATCTGATCGGCATGACGGGGATCGACCCCGAGATTGATCGCAATCTCGACGGTCTCGTCGAACTTCGACTTGGCCCGTTCCTTGACCATCTTGATGGCGTCGACGAGCGGATAAAGCTTTTCGCGATCAACGCCCTCGCGGGCCTTCTTCAAACGTTTTCCAATTGCCATGACCGTTACCCCGCCACCTCGACACCCATCGAACGGGCCGAGCCCTCGACCATCTTCATGGCCGCTTCGATGGTGTCGCAATTCAGATCCTTCATCTTGGCCTGGGCGATCTCGCGCACCTGCGCTTTGGTCACCTTGCCGACCTTGTCGCGGCCGGGAGCCTTCGACCCCGACGTCAGCTTGGCCGCCTTCTTGATGAAGAACGACATCGGCGGCGTCTTCATCTCGAAGGTGAACGAGCGATCGGCGTAGATCGTGATCACCACCGGAATCGGGGTGTTCTTTTCTTCCTTCTGCGTCTGCGCGTTGAACGCCTTGCAGAATTCCATGATGTTGAGGCCGCGCTGACCAAGCGCGGGTCCGATCGGGGGCGAAGGATTCGCCGCACCGGCCGGCACCTGCAATTTCAGGTATCCGGTCACTTTCTTTGCCATCTGTCACTCCTGTTGTGCCGACCGAAATCGGCTGTTTCAGGTTTCGTGGTTCGGATCAAAGCGGTTGGCGACCGCCCTACCCTCCCACGGCCTTCCCGCTCAGACTTTCTCGACCTGAGCGAATTCCAGTTCGACCGGCGTGGCGCGTCCGAAGATCGACACCGCGACCTTGACCCGCGAGCGCGCCTCGTCGATTTCCTCGACCACGCCGGAGAACGATGCGAACGGCCCGTCGGCCACCCGCACATTCTCGCCGATCTCGAACGAGACCGACGCCTTCGGGCGTTCCACGCCTTCCTGCACCTGGTGCAGGATCCGCATCGCCTCGGCTTCCGAGATCGGCATCGGCTTGTTTTCCGCGCCGAGGAAGCCCGTGACCTTCGGAGTATTCTTGATGAGGTGGAAGGCCTCGTCGGTCAACTTCATCTTGACCAGGACATAGCCCGGGAAAAACTTGCGCTCGGCGTCGATCTTGCGGCCGCGGCGCACCTCGGTGACCTTTTCGGTCGGCACCAGCACCTGCTCGAACAGTTCTTCAAGCCCGCGCTGCTTCGACTGTTCGCGGATCGATTCCGCGACCTTCTTTTCGAAGTTCGAATAGGCGTGGACGATATACCAGCGCTTGTTTTCCATCGTCTGGGTTCCGGCGTCTGTCATCAGTGAATGCCGAGCAAAAAGGTGACGAGATAGCGGATGATCTGATCCGAGGCGAAGAAGAAGATCGAAGCCAGCGCCACCATCACAAAGACCATGATGGTGGTGATCATGGTCTCGCGGCGGGTCGGCCAGGTGACCTTATTGGTCTCCGAGCGCACTTCCTGCAGGAACTTGAACGGGCTGAAAGCCATCGTTTATGTGATCCGCGTCCGCCGCACGACGCACTTGTTTTAAGGAATCCGAACAGCCCTCTAGCGCCCAGCCCTCTTTTGAAGGATGAGCCGACAAGCGGGCTCGATTATTCGGGGGATTTCAAAGCCGCGCCGGATATCCGTCTAGACGGGCCGGCAGCAGGTGGCGGCTATGTACTGCGGGCAGACGGTAAAGGTCAAGGTGCGAGGAACCGGGGTATCGGGGACCCGCCGGATGCCGGATCGGATCGATGCCCGCCGATTGCAATTGAGTACCAATTCTTGCTCTGGCAAGACTGGCAGGGCAATACTCCCAAATGCTGGCAGAATTCGCCGCGCCAGGATCATGTTATGCATAAGCCCCTCGTACAACCCCGGGATAAATTGATCTTCCTGTTCCGCGACCCGATCGAACGAGCCTGGTCCGATTGAAAAATGGAGATCGTCCGCGGGCGAGAAACACGCCTTTCACTGCAGCGATCCGTGAGGAACGCAAGCGGCTGCAAAACTCCCACGAGCCGGAACCAAAATGCCCCAAAAACTTCCTTCGCACCTCGCCGCTCTTGAGTCGGAAGCGATTTTTATTCTGAGGGAAACCGCAGCGGAGCTGTCAAAACCGGTATTGCTGTACTCGGCAGGCAAGGATTCCTCGGTGCTGCTGCACCTCGCCTTGAAGGCCTTTTTTCCGGCCCGGCCGCCTTTTCCGTTTCTGCACGTCGACACCAACTGGAAGTTTCGCGAGATGATATCGTTCCGCGACGATACCGCCAAACGACTGGGGTTGGAGCTGCTGGTCTACACCAATCGGGACGGCCTCGATCGCGGGATCAACCCGTTCGATTCGGGATCGTCCCTGCACACCCGGATCATGAAGACCGAAGCGTTGAAGCAATCGCTCCGGCTCTACGGATTCGACGCGGCGATCGGCGGAGCGAGGCGTGACGAAGAACGCTCCCGCGCCAAGGAGCGTATTTTTTCCCTGCGTTCGGCGGAGCAAGGCTGGGATCCCCGGCAGGCAACGTCCGGAACTGTGGTCGCTGTATAATTGCAGGCTCCAGACCGGCGAGTCGCTCAGGGTTTTTCCGCTTTCGAACTGGACCGAACTCGATATCTGGGAATACATCCGCTGCGAGGATATCCCCGTCGTGCCGCTTTACTTCGCCAGGCCCCGACCGATTATCGAGCGGGACGGCATGTTGATCATGGTCGACGACGATCGCATGCGCCTGCGCTCCGGCGAACAGATCGCCTCGCGCAGCGTCCGGTTCAGAACCCTTGGATGCTACCCGCTCACCGGCGCCGTCGAATCCTCTGCAACCACGATCGACGATATCATCGTCGAGCTGTCCGCTTCCAGGCAATCGGAACGGGCAGCCCGCGCCATAGACAATGACGAAGTCGCTTCAATGGAGCGAAAAAAGCGCGACGGTTATTTTTGATGAAACAGGACAGAGTGAGAAGCGATCCAGCAGGCTCGACATGGGATGGCGAGGTCGTCCGCGTCGTGACTTGCGGCAGCGTCGATGCCGGCAAATCCACCTTGATTGGCCGGCTGCTGTTCGATCTCGGCCTGGTGGCCGACGATCAGGTGACGGCCCTCGAACGCGACACAAGGCGAACGCGATTCGCGTTCGACGGACAGGATTTTTCGCTGCTGCTGGATGGTCTGGAAGCCGAGCAGCAACAGCGGCATGACCATCGACGTTGCGTATCGCTACATCCGCACGGCGGCCCGCAAGCTGATCATCGCGGATACTCCGGGCCGACGAACAATACACGCGCAACATGGCCTGTGGCGCGTCGGTCTCCGATGTCGCGATCATCCTGGTCGACGCGCAGAAGGGAATTCTGGCGCAAACCCGGCGCCATGCGCTGATAGCGAACCTGTTCGGCGTCCGGCACGCCATCCTGATCGTGAACAAGATCGATGCCGTCGATTACTCGGAGCCGGCATTTGACACGATCTCAAGGCAATTTGCCCAATACGCCGGCGGTCTCGACTACAAGTCTGTCTTGTCGATTCCGGTCGCCGCGCTCGAGGGCGACAACATCGTCAAGCGAACCGGACGCACGCCCTGGTATCGCGGTCCGACCCTGGTCGAGTACCTCGATACGATCGATATAACCCGTGAACGCACGGCCCGCGCGATGCGCCTTCCGGTACAGTCGATATGGCAAACCGAAGGGACGCGCGCCGTCGCCGGGACCGTCGCCAGCGGCACTCTGCGGGTCGGTGACCTCATTGGAATTTCAGGCACCAAAATCGAGACCAGGGTAACCCGGCTGCTCAGTTCCTCGGGAGACCGGCCGTTTGCGGTCGCCGGTGAAAGCGTGATGGCGCTGTTCGCCGACGAAGTCGACCTGAGCCGCGGCGACATGCTGCACGGACCGGACGATCGCCCTGTCTTCGCAGACCAGTTTTCAGGACGGCTGTTGTGGATGAGCGAAGAGCATTTGGTGCCGGAACGCTCCTATCTCCTGAAGATCGGAACGCGCACGGTCCCGGTGTCCGTAACCAAGATCAAGCACCAGATCGACGTCGATACCGGCGCGCACATCGCGCGGACCTTCCTCGGGCTCAACGAAATCGGCGAGTGCAATTTTTCTGTCTCCGTTCCGATCAGCCTCGACAGCTTCGATAAATATCCGGAGACGGCCTGCTTCATTCTGATCGACCGGACGACCAATGAAACCGTGGGGGCCGGCACGGTGACGTTCGCGCTGCGGCGCGCCAGCAATATTCATCCGCATCGGTTCGAGATCGATAAACGCCTGAGGGCTTCGGCAAAGGGGCAAGAGCCTGTCGTGATCTGGTTCACCGGCCTGCCGGGCTCGGGCAAATCGACCATCGGCAACCTGGTCGAGCAGAAACTCTATGGCGTGGGACGGCATACCTATCTGATCGACGGCGACAACATTCGCAGCGGCCTCAACCGCGATCTCGGGATTCACCGAAGAGGATCGCGTCGAAAACATCCGGCGCGCCGCCGAGCTGGCGCGGCTGTTCGCGGATGCCGGCCTGATCGTCATCGTCGCCCTGATCTCGCCCTACCGGGCGGATCGGCGGCAGGCCAGGGAGCTGATCGGGGACGGCGAATTCATCGAAGTGTTCGTCGATACGCCGATCGCGGTCTGCCGCGAGCGCGATCCCAAGGGGCTATACGCCAAGGCCGATCGGGGTGAACTGCGCAACATGACCGGCATCGATCAGCCCTATGAGGCGCCGGAGCATCCGGAAATCCGGTTGTCCACCGTGGATGCAAGCTCGGACGAATTGGCCGATCAGGTTATCGATTTTCTGATGGAGAAGACTCACCGGCACCGGGCGGTTGGGTTCCTGAATGCCGGGAAGCGGCGGTCGGTATCACAGAGAGTCGCGACCGCCTCGTCGACGGGCATTCGTTCAACGACCATATGCGGGCGCGACACCTAATGATCGCCAAGGTTCCTGGGACTGTTTTGGTTCGACTGCGAGTTGCGGCCTCGGCGCGTCGTATCAACATGCCGCAAATCCATCGGAGGCCGGCCCAGGAACTCACAGATTCGTTGTCCAAGCCGCGGATCGTTCAGTTCAAAAAGTGCATAGTTCACCCGAAGAACGAAGAATTTTGCAAGTGCTTCATAGTGTCTGCGATGCATCTCCATCAAATCGTCGTCGGGTACGCTGGTGATCCGGTCAGGAGGAATCTGCGAGATAAGGAAAGTATTGGGCTTTTTCGAATGGATTAAGACGGTCGCTCCCCAATGTGACGCCGCACAGAGCGGATCCAGTCGGACGCGTTGCGGCGGACTGCGATGAACTGCGCGCCCTTAAACCGAGCGTCCAGAACCCGATACAACGCCGGAATAGGAACATCGCTCAAAGCAGTAGCACGGGCAAAAACCGGTGCGAGCACGTCTGCGATGAAGGCGGGGTCGTTCTCTCTGCCAATAATCCTGCTTTGGTAGTCGACTCCATCCACGATTTTAGGCCAGTGAATGGCTCGCATGCCTAACCGTAGAAACAGGTCGTGCACACTTTGAGTACCGGTTCGATGCAGGCTCAGAACGAAAATTTTCCTTTCCATTGAAAAAATTTTCCCTTTCGATTGAAATCGAATCCTCGAGATCCCGCAGATCAGCCCCAAGCACGTAGAGTAACACTTGAAGACGCGTTCTTATGGCTTTGAACCGGCCCATGCAAAAATTTCCGGCTCTTGACTGATTGAAGCACGGCTTCAATCGTGTCCACAATCGCCTGGAGCGTACACTCCTTGAATGGACGGCTTTTAATTGTCAATATCGCCCGCGCTGCAGCCGATAGACGGCAGCTAACTCGTAACGAGCCACTCCCCTAAATGAACTCCAACTTTGGTACTCCTCAGCTTTTCGAGCGCGCGGTTTCCCTGCATGACAGCGGCCGTCTGTCGGAAGCCGAACAGCTCTATCAGATAGTGCTGCTGGGGGACGATCGCCATTTCGAGGCGCTTTGCCGCTTCGGTCTTGGTACGGCTGCAACAGCAGCGGTTTGCGGAAGCCGAGGGCCTGATACGCCGCGCCGTCAAGGTGGACAAGCGTTCCGCCGAAGCCCACCAGCTTCTCGGATCGGCGCTGACCGGCCTTGGACGCCTGGAGGAAGCGGTTCGCAGTTATTCCAAAGCGGTTGCGATCCGTCCAAAATTTGCCGAAGCCCAGAACAACCTCGGCTACGCGCTGCAGGTGCTGGAGCGGTTTGATGAAGCAATCCTGCACTACAAGAAAGCCATCGCGGCCCGGCCCGACTATCCCGAGGCCTTCAACAATCTTGGAAATACACTTCATCTGCTTGGGCAATCCGACAAGGCCATCGTCCATTACGAGAAGGCGGTAGCGATCTGGCCTGACTACGCCGAAGCGCACTGGAACCGAGGCAACGCGCTCCGCGAGATGGGGCGGTTCGACGAGGCCATCATGGCCTACCGGACCGCGATCGCCGTCAAGCCGCTTTATCACGAAGCCTTCAACAGCCTCGGCAACACATATTCCACCATGGGCAAATTCGAGGAAGCGCTGCTCCAATACAACAAGGCGCTTGCGTTAAACCCCGTCTATCTCGAAGCGCGCCTCAACCTTGGCGATGCGCTGGGTGCGCTTGAGCAGAATGAAGCAGCACTTGCGGCCTATGACGCAGCGCTTGCCCTCAGACCCTACGGATGCGAACGCCCTGACCAGGCGTGGTCAGGCCCTCCGGCGGCTCGATCGCGACGAGGAAGCGCTGGCTTCCTACGAAGCGGCGCTGAATTTCGATCCTGGCTGGGAAGCGGCATTCGACGGCCTCGCCGGCGCGGCGATTTCAAGCTGCGATTGGACCAGGACCGCAAGCCTTTGGCGCGAGGTTCCCGCGCATGTCGCCGGCGGAAAGCAGTTCGACCCCTTCAGGTTTCTCGGTTACAGCAGCGACGCCGCCTTGCAGCTCGAATGCGCCAGGCGATTCAGCGATCACGTGGTGGCCGTTCGCCGGCCGCCACTTTGGGCTGGCGAGACGTGGAAGAACGAGAAAATAAGAATTGCGTATGTGTCGTGCGGTTTCCATAAGCATCCGACGGCGTATCTTGACCGCCGAGCTGCTCGAAATCCATGACCGGTCGCGTTTTGAAATCATCGGCGTGTCGATGGGTCCGGATGACGGCAGCGAGATTCGCGCCAGGCTAATTCGCGCGTTCGATCAATTCCACGACGTGCGATCGATGACCGATCCGGAGGCGGCGCAACTTCTGCACGATTTGCGCGTCGATATCGTCGTCGACCGCAGCGGCTATACGACCAACGCGAGACCGGGAATCTTCATCGCTAGGGCCGCGCCCATCCAGGTCAACTATATCGGTTTTCCCGGCACGTTGGGCGCCAAACACTACGATTACATCCTTGCGGACGAAACCGTGTTGCCGTTCGACAGGCAGCCCTTCTATACCGAGCGCATCGTACATCTGCCGAATTCTTACCTTGTCAACGATACCAAACGTTCCGTTTCCACCGAGACGCCCACGCGCCAGGAGGCCGGTCTGCCTGAGCAGGGTTTCGTGTTTTGCTGTTTCAACAATACTTACAAGTTCACGCCGCCCGTGTTCGATGTCTGGATGCGGCTGCTTGCGCAGGTCGAAGGCAGCGTGCTCTGGCTGTTTCGCGAGCGGGATGCGGCCGAAGCGAACCTCCGCCGGGAAGCTGCCGCGCGCGGCATCGACCCGGCGCGCCTGATCTTCGCCAGACGCGTTCCGCTCGAGGATCACCTCGCCCGGCATCGGCTGGCCGATCTGTTCCTGGATACGCTGCCTTACAACGCCCATACGACGGCTGCCGACGCCCTTTCGATGGGGTTGCCCGTCGTTACCTGTCTGGGCGAGTCTTTCGCCGGACGCGTCGCGGCAAGCCTTTTGCGGGCTGTCGGCATGCCCGACCTCGTGACAAGCAGCCTTGGCGAATACGAGGAGTTGATTCTTCGCATCGCGCGCGACCCGGCCCTGTTGCAAGAGTTGCGCGACCGGCTGCAGCGAAACAACGCTTCTTATCCGCTGTTCGATAGCGATCTTTATCGCCGCAACATCGAATCCGCCTACGTCACGGATGTGGGAGACCTGGCAGCGCGGTGAAGCGCCGGCGAGTTTTGCGGTCGAAACGGACGTTTCGGCTCGATCGCCAGGATCGCCGTTGCTGAAGCCATAAAGGCTAACGGGGCAAGCCGAAAAGCCAACGCCCCAGTCCAGGGAACCGGGGCGTTGATTATCCTGAATGCAGACGTGCGGGGGGCTTAATATCTGGCCACCACTGGCGCGTCGCCGCCAAACTTGTAGTTCACGCCGATCTTGACGGTTTCAACGGTCTGCTTTCCCGATGCGAACGTGGTGGTAAAAATGTCTCCGATCGCAAGCACTTTGCCGTTTCCGAAATCGTAGTAGTTGCCTTCGACAAAGAACGTCCAGTTCGGTGTGAACATATATTCCCAGCCGACGCCCGCGGTCCAGCCCGCGCGGGTCTCGCCGGCCAGCGTCGGGTCATAGAAGACAACGGTATCGTGCAGATCCCACACGTTGTGGATCCAGGCGCCGCCGCCCTTCACGTAGAACAGAGACCGATTGTCGAAGGCGGTATAGCCGAGCCGAATGGTCGCGCTCGCCAGCCAGTCGCTCTTGATCCCGATCGTTGCCGCACCCAATATTCTCTTTATGAATGGAACACCCGGATCGTCGGCACGGCCGTTGATGTTGGCGCCGGCAATGTCTCCCTGGGCGCCGACGACCCAGTTGCTGGCGAACTGGTAATTGCAGCCAACCTGACCACCGAACAGTCCGCCGCTCGAATCGACCCTGCTGTTCGACCCGCCGGTAATAGTACCACCGCTACTGCCGCTGAAGGCTGTCTTCTGGTTTTGACGATTGTGGCCCCAGCCCCAACCGACGTGGGCACCGACATAGCATCCGGTCCAGCTATACACCGGCGCCGGAACCATCATCGGCCGCGGCGCTTTGACGGCAAGATCCGCAGCGCTGGCCTGGCTTGCGAAGAACAGAGCGGCTACCGAAACGGAAGCAAGCAATAAAGGTCTCATAACACCCCCCGCAACTGGATTAATAAAAAGGGAAAGCTGACGCCTTTTGGCTGCTTACCATCAATTCCCCCCGACTGGGACGATGCATGGCCATTCTCGTTGGGCTTTAAATCCGATTTCCACAAACTGTTGCATTTGGGAAACGTTAGGAAACGTGAAGCGGGGCGAAGCGCGCCCGGCTCGATCGTCGCCGTTACTCAGCCACAAGGGGTCGGGAACACGCCGAAAAGCCAACGCCCCAGTCCGGAAGGACTGGGGCGTCGGTATCCTGAGTTCAGACTTGCGAGGGGCGGCTCAGTATCTTGCCACCAACGGCGCGTCGCCGCCGAACTTGTAGTTCACGCCGATCTTGACGGTTTCAATTGTCTGCTTGCCAGATTGGAAGTACTGCAAACCCTCAGAGAACGGAGTGACCGCAAGCACTTTGCCGTTTCCGAAGTCGTAGTAGTTGCCTTCGACAAAGAACGTCCAGTTCTGTGTCATCATATATTCCCAGCCGACGCCCCCGGTCCAGCCCGCCGCGGATCTCGAGACCTGCGACGGTGAATAGAAGTTTTCGGCATCGTGCAGGTCCCACCTGTTGTGGATCCATGCGCCGCCGCCCTTCACGTAGAACAGAGACCGATTATCGAAGGCGGTTATGCCGAGCCGGATGGTCGCGCTCGCCAGCCAGTCGGTCTTGACCGCGATCGTCCCACGATCGCCGAAGAAGAAAGCAACCGGATCGTCGTTCCGGCCGTTGATGTCGGTGCCGGCAATGTCGCCCTGTACGCCGACGAACCCAATTGCCGGACGAACTGGTAGTTGCAACCGACCTGGCCGCCGAACAATCCGCCGCTGGAATCGACCTTGCCACCCAGAGTGCGGTGTTACGGCCACCGCTGCTGCCGCTGAAGGCCGTCCTTTGGCTGTGGCGCTGGTGGCCCCAACCCCAACCGACCTGGGCGCCGACGTAGCATCCGGTCCAGCTATAGACCGGCGCGGGAGCGATCATCGGCCGGGGGGCCTTGACGGCGAGATCCGCCGCGCCGGCTTCGCTCACGATAAACAGAGCGGCTATCGAAACAGAGGCAAGTAACAGTGGTTTCATGGGACCCTCGTCGTTTGAAATGAAATCGGTCGCTGACGCGTGTGCATTGTCTACCATCCGATTCCGCTGCCCGGAACGACGCATTGCCGTTTGCGACTGGGGGTTAAGTCCGATTTTCCCCGCACTGTTGCATTTGGGAAACGCAAAGACGGTACGCAGAGAACGACCGAATTGCGCGGGCCGGCTGTCCGACTATCGGACAAACACCGGACCGGCTTGAGCGGACGAGGTGGGACCACGCCTCGCGGCCGATCGGCCCGCTGACGAAAGCTACGGCCAACTATCGGGGACCGTTCCCGAGCACTGTCTTAAGCTCACCGGCAAACAATTCCGCCGAGTGCACCGGAAACCGGTCAGATAAAACCTCGTCCGCCGCCAGTTGCCCCGCAAGCGGCATGAGATGCGCTCTGTACAGACGGTCGTCGAACTTAAATCCGGTCTCGCAAACCAGGAGGCGGCCGGTTTCACTTTCCGGTAGAATATCGTGCGAAAAGAACCCGAGCCCAAAGACGTTGGCGATCTTCTCGCACAGGGATTAAATCGCCGGCATCTGCGGGATCGCAATCGTCGCATAGAGAAAATTCCAGAGATCGGCATCGACCGGCGTATCGGTGTTGTGAACCGAGGCATCGCCCTGTTCGACCGGCCGCGCCCTCACAAACACCGCTAGGCAACGGCGTCCGACCGCCATCGCGCGCAACGCGACGTAGTAGCTTCGCCCCTTGTATTCGTGTCGGGCGTCAATCCATTCCGTATTGTAGCGGGCAGGGTCCAGCGGCAATCCCGGAGCGACAACGTGCGTCAGGGCGTGGGTGCCCATATTGAGGTTCGAGAATACCTTGCAGGTAGCGATCGCGCCGGTGACGCGCTTTGGCATTTCGACGCCAGCGTTGCGAAGGGCATCGTTGGTCAATGTCTTGTCCGCAATGATGCGACCAATCAATGTGGAATGGATCACGATGCCGGTGCCGCGTTTTTTCGCGGCTTGCTCCGCCTCGTCCAGCATACTCCACGGGGGCTGATTTTTTCTGGCCTTATCCTCACTATACAGCAGGATCGCAGCATCGTGTTTCTGACCAGAAACCACGAAGTCGCGATAGGAGTAGTAACGAATCTGGACGCCTAAACCGGCGAGGGTTTTTTCAAATGGCGGCAAAAAATGATCATAGGTCATCTTGGCGCGACCTAATCCGTCGATCACGCCAACAAAAGCTACAGATATTGCCATGGTACCCGATCTCGAACTAACGAAGGTGTACCGACCCGGCGATCCGGACCTTGGCGAGAGCAAGCGCGCGTCCACCGAACCGGGTGCAGTTCATTCGCGCATTAACTGTTTGAAGCCCCACCGTGACATCGCCTGATCGTAATTTGCTTGGTAGTTCGTCTCAGCCAAAATGCGATCGCAAAATGCCAAGTCGGCTTCCGAGAAGTAATCCTTGTATCCGCCCACAATACCACGACGTACCTTAAAGCTGTCCTTTTCGCCCTCTTTGCCGGGTGTCAGTTTATCGCCGTAGTGGGCAAGCTCACCCCTGGTTTCGGCTGCTTGCATTCGTGAAAAAACCCGATTCGAAGCAATATTATCGGCATTTCTTTCGGGCAGATAAGCGCCCGCAAAATTCGCGACGGCGGCCAGAGCGGCCGCAGGCAATCGGTGCATTTGTTCGTAACTCAAGATAGCAAAACGCTTCATCCGATCGCCGGCAGCGAACCACTGATTGTTGAAATGACAGACCTTCTGGATGCCGTGCCGCTCGTCCTTCAGGAACTCCGACATTGACCCCACCGGCACGTTCATACGATGCAGGGCCTGAAAATAACCTGAAGCCGTGGTGTCACGAGGGTCACGCACCAGCAACAATACACGTGCGCCCGAATATTTGGATTTATCGGGATCAAGATCGGAAAACCGAAGTCGAGCGGACGAATCCGGAATTGTCGTGGGAGTATGTTGCTCTCACCCCGGCGTCGTCCAACATAATTCGGAGCCAGGTACGGCCGGATTTCGGGATTGAAATGACTGCGAATTGGTCTGGCACGTTGCTCTCCGTAAATCGCGATTGACTCGGCAATCGCCACCAATTCCGGCATCAGTGCCGCCCTATAGCCGCTCACCTGATTGCTCCACCCGAAAAAGCGCCCTCTCAATAGCTTGGGGATGGACTGGCAGGAGTGGCAGGGCTCGAACCTGCAACCCCCGGTTTTGGAGACCGGTGCTCTACCAATTGAGCTACACTCCTGTGAGGACCGCTGCGTCGCCGCCGATCCGCGCCGTTTCAAGCATAGGGGGCGCCGGTATTGCAAGAGCGAAGCCTGCAAGCGCGGAGCGATTAACTGCAACCGCGAAAGCCATTAACGGTCTGTTCAACCGGGGCATTCTGCGTCAGACTTGCCGCCAAACCAGCCAACAACAAGAGCAAGGGAGAGATCATGACCCCGCAGGCCGCCACCAGGCACACCTCCGCCCCGCAGACCCCGCCGCTTCCGGAAGCCAGGCCCGAAACGCTCGGGCTCTCGCTGGCGCGATTGCAGCGCCTGTCGGATGGGTTCAAGCGCGAGATCGACAAGGGAACCCTGCCTGGTGCCACCGTGATGGTGGCGCGGCGCGGCCAGATCGGCTGGTTCGAGGCGCTGGGGAGACAGAGCCCCGAAGCCTCCGCGCCGATGGCGCACAACACCATCTTCCGCATCTTCTCGATGACCAAGCCGATCGTCTCGACCGGCATCATGATGCTGCTGGAAGACGGTCATTTCACGCTCGACGAGCCCGTCGCCAAATTCATCCCTGAATTCGCCGACCAGAAAGTCGGCGTCGAGAACAACGGCAAGCTCGATCTGGTGCCGTTGCAGCGTCCGATGACTGTTCAGGACCTGTTGCGGCATACTTCAGGCATCACCTACGATCACACCGGTAACGGTCTGGTGCAGCAGCTATATCAGCAGTCACGGCTGCGCAGCCGCAAGATCAGCAATGCCGAACACGCCGCGCTGGTCGCGAGCCTGCCGCTGATCTGCCAGCCCGGCGCGGAATGGAACTACAGCCGCTCCACCGATATCCTCGGCCGCATCATCGAAGTCGTCTCCGGCAAGACCCTGAGCGCGTTCCTGACCGAACGCATTCTGGCGCCGCTGCAGATGGCCGAGACCGCGTTTCACACCGGCGAAGAGAACGCCGGCCGCCTCGCCGAGCCGTTCGCAACCGATCCCTGGACCGGCGCCAAGGTGCAACTTTTCAACATGCTGGAAAAGCCGGTGATGGAATCCGGCGGCGGCGGCCTGGTCTCGACCACGATGGATTACGCGCGGTTCTGCCAGATGCTGCTCAACGGCGGCACGCTGGACGGCGTCAGGCTGATCGGCCGCAAGACGCTGCAGTTGATGGCGTCCAACCATCTCGGCCCCGGGGTCAAGGTGGACTCTCCCGTTGATGCCGCCCGGTCACGGCTTCGGCCTCGGCTTTGCGGTCCGCACCGATCCGGGCATCGCGCCCTTCCCCGGCTCGGTCGGTCAGTTCTTCTGGAGCGGCATGGCCGGCACGTTCTTCTGGATCGATCCCGCCGAAGACATGTTCGCCGTATTCATGATGCAGGGCCCCGGCCAGCGCCAATATATCCGCTCGCTGCTGCGGAGTTTGGTGTACGCGGCGGTGGAGTGACCGGGCGGTGCAGTCATAAATTCGGCTCGGTGCCCGCTTCGCTCCGGACTGTCTTGCCCAAGGTGATTTCAGGCCTGCGGAAGCCCATCGCGATCCAGGCCGCGACAAGCCTCAACATGAACTTGCCGGAGTGACCATCGTAATTCGGCAAGTCATCGGCAAGCGTGACGCCCTCGCGCCGGTCTTGTGTCATGACCCGCATTTCAAGGGGCGGCGCACCTGCCGGAATGCGGCTGCGGTACATCGTCAGCCAATGTCCCTTGGTAAAGTCGAGGAACATTGCCGAATTGCAACAGGTGGCGATGACCCGCCGGGTCGGAGAATCGGGCGTGAGCCGGTGCTCTCCGAGATACTCCTGCCCGGTCACACATCGCACCCGATCCTTTCGATACAGGACGTAGTCTGTTCCACCGTCGGGATTGAGGACGGGTGGCGCGGAAGGCAGTTGCTCGAAGCGCCTTCCGGCTTGCTGGCAGCTCGCGCAATAGCAGCAAGCGGTCAGAATCGGACGGCCGGCCGCCTCCCATTTCACCTTGCCGCATCGGCATAGCCCGGAGAGGTGTGTTTGCGGTTTCTGGTTCACTGCGACAGCGTTTACCTGATCAACTGATCGTCGCCCCGCCGTCGATCACGATGGTCTGGCCCGTCATGAACGTGCCGGCCGGCGAGGCCAGGAACACCGCCGCGCCTGCGATCTCGTCGGGCTCGCCGATCCGCAACAGCGGCGAGCGCGCGGTGGACGCCTTCAACGTCTCCGGGTTGTCCCACAAGGCCTTGGCAAAATCGGTCTTGATCAGGCCAGGCGCGATGCAGTTGACGCGGATGTTGTGCTTGCCGTACTCGCAGGCGAGATTGCGCGCGAGCTGCATGTCGGCGGCCTTCGAGATCGCATAGGCGCCGAGCACGGTCGAGCCTTTCAGGCCCCCGATCGACGAGATGATGGTGATCGAGCCGTCCTTGCGCTCGATCATCTGCGGCGCCACCAGCGCGATCAGCCAGTGATTGGCGACGATGTTGTTGTCGAGGATCTTGCGAAACTGGTCGTCGGAAATCCCGGCCTGCGCGCCGTAATAGGGATTGGACGCGGCGTTGCACACCAGCGTGTCGATCTTGCCGAAAGCGTGGTTGGTTTCCTCGACCAGATGCTTCAAATCGTCCTTGGTCGAGATGTTGGCGGCGACCGAAAGCGCCACTTTCTTGCCGGCCTTGTCGTTGATCGCCTTGGCGACCTCGTCGCAGACCTGCTGCTTGCGCGAGGAGATCACCACCCTGGCGCCATGCTCGGCCATCCGCTCGGCGATGGCACGGCCGATGCCGCGCGAGGAGCCGGTGATGACGGCGACTTTTCCCGGACATGTCGAACAAGGTCATGGCTTTCTCCCGGATTGATCGGCGTCGAATGCGCCGGTTCTGGTTATGGATTTCGAGGTGGGGCGTCGAACTCATAAACGTTGCTGACCATGTGCGCTATCGGGGGACAGCAGAAAACATCTGCTCCCGGTGAGTATTTTCGCGTTTTGACCCGAACCGGACGTCGAATTCGATAAAGCCAAAGTGGAGTCGGACTGATTTGGGAATTGTCAACAAGTCACAATTGCTGAGATCTGTTATTATTCCATCTTGATATTCGCTGCACTGATAATGGGCCACCATTTCTCGACCTCAGCTTTGTGATAGGCCGAAAGTGCCTGCCGGGTTAGTTGCGCAGGCGGTGGAATGGTGTGGCCGAGATCAGTAATTTGCCGGCGCACTGCCGGGTCAGCAAGTGTGACAAGAACGACAGTATTGAGTTTGGACAAAATCGCCTCGGGGGTATTCTTGGGTGCCCAGATTCCGTGCCAGAATTCAAGTTGCAGTCCGAGACCGGCTTCTCCCATGGTGGGAACATCGGGCAATGGCGGCCATCGCTCCTTTGACATCACCGCGAACGCTCTGATGTTGCCCGCGCGCACCTGTGCTATGGACTGTGAAGCTTCCCCGCAAAAAAAGTCGATCTGCCCGGCGATTAAATCCTGCAACATGGGCGCGCCGCCACGATACGGTACAAACTGAAAGCGGGTATCGGTTTCTTTCTGAAAATATAGCCCGCAAATATGTGCCCCGGAACCGGCGCCGACGCTTCCCGCTGAAGCCTTGTCCGGGTTGCGCTTCAACCAGGCGATGAACTCCCCGATGTTCGCAGCCGGTAACGCGTTCTTGCCGACAAGCATGAGTGCTAAGTCGCTCAGTCGAGCGACCGGCTCCAGATCGCTGAGAACGTTCCACTTCACTGGATAAATTGCCGGGGCTCCGACGTGGCTTGACCAGTTGCCGACAATAAGCGTGTAGCCGTCGGGGGCTGCACGGATCGCGCGGTCGGTACCGATGGTCGAACCCGCGCCGGTCACGTTTTCAACAATAATCGGTTGCCCCAACAATTCTTGCATGCGGCCGCCGACGATGCGCGCCAAGGTATCGGTCGGTCCACCCGCCGCGAAGGGCACAATGATCGTTACGGGTCGCGACGGATAGGTCTGTGCGTCTGCACGAAGAGCTCCCGTCAGAGCGACCGTGACTGAGATGACCCACAAAAGTGCTCTCAATTTATTTCATCCGATACCCGTTCGCTGCGCAAGCCATTTTCCCGCGTTTGCCCGTCAGCTCGGTTCTATGAGTTTCGATAGCTGCTCGCGCTCGACCCGACCCATATCATTGCGCGGAAATCTTCGGTACCTTAATTATTCGCGTCGGAACGAATTCCGAGGCGAGACGGCGTGCGCAGTGAACCCGAATAGCTTCCGCGTTGAGGTCAGACACGGCAGTAACCACCGCCCAGACTTCGTCGATCCCCCGAGGATTGGTGCCGGCAAACGCAGCGGCATGGGTGATGCCGGGATACGACATCAAGACCATTTCGATGGCCTCTGGATTTATCTTCTCTCCGCCGAGATTGAGCAGCGCCTTCTGCCTTCCGGATATCAGCAGCAATCGATCTTCGGTGACCGAACCAAGGTCCCCGGGATAAAACCAGCCATCGCGAAATACATGCTCAGATCCGGGAGGATTGCCGACGTATCCGGCTACGCAGGTGTCACCGCGGATACGAATGATACCCTCCGCTCCCGGTTTGAGCGGCCGGTCGTTTTCATCCACCGCTTGCACCGTCAGCCACGGCACCAAATAACCGACGGCGCCGGAAATATCGGCGATACGGTAGGCCGCGGCCACCGCGACCGGGCTCACTTCAGTAGAACCGTAGGTAGCTATCAAATGTTGTCCCATTCGTGCACGCACGCGTTGCGACAACACCCCCGCCAACAGGCTACCTGATGCGAACATGACATTGAACGGGCTCACGAAGGCGGGCGATTGTTCGTAATATTCCAGGAATTCGGCGATACCGGCCGGGGAGGCGACCATGCATTGGACATTGTAGAGGCCGAACGCCTGCATCGTCTCGGCCGGGTCTGAACCACGGAAGAAGACCGCACCGCCCCGCGAAAGCAGGTAAAGCGTCCAGGCGAAACCGAAGCTGGTTGTCAGCGCGATATCGATAAAGACCCGGGAGCAGGCAAAGGCCCGGACGCCAAAAGCGGCGCTGTAACCCTGAAGCCGGCGAATGATGTCGACATTGCGCAGGGCTACCGCCTTTTGTTCGCCAGTCGTGCCCGATGTCAACGCGATGCGCGTGACCGCATCGTCATCACCGATGCGGCCGTCCGCCCTTTGCAGCACCGCGTCCCCCTCGGTCCAGGTCGGATCGACCACGATGACGCGGCTGTCGTTGCCGAAGGCGCGGTCGGCAAGGATCGTTTTGACCGCAACCTCTTGCGGAAACGCCGTGTTCTGGACAGATAGCGTAACGACGCCGATCCGCGCCATTCCCAGTATCAGTGCCAAATGAAAGATCGGATCGCTTGCAATGACCGCAACGGTGTCGCCCGGCCTTAGCCCGACCGCCCGGCCTCGATTGCCGATGTTGCTTGTAAACAATGCCAGCCGCCCGTAGCTGACGGCGTTAAATCGAGTGCCGGGTGCGCAAACCGCCAGCGCGGTCGGCTCTTGTTGCGCCTGAAACAGAAACTGATCGACAGCGTTCACGGCTTTAGCTTATCCACGCGACTGTCGGATCGACGTCTGGCGGAAGTCTTCAATGACAGCCTGCACAAACGTTAGCGAACCGAACTCGCCCCTTCGTTGCTCGCCGCCGGCTTCCGGATGAATTCGGCGAAGAGAAATGGTTATTGTCCCGGCGGCGTGGACACTACCACTTGAAGCTTAATCCGCTGCGCACCACCGATACCGAATGCGCGAAGGCGGTCCGGTAGGAATTACTGGCGAACACGGCCGTTTCCGTTCTTGAACCGAAGTCGGCGTAAAACCCTTCGACCCGGGCGATCCAGTTCGGCGTGAACTTGTACTCGATGCCTCCGCCAACCACTGGCCCGGTCCGGGTCTGGCTGCTCGCGATGAAGCCGCCTTGCGGCGCGAGAATCGGAGCCCCCCAGCCGTCCGAAAAGCGCGCGACCGCAACACCGCCCGTAAGGTATAAAAGCGCTGCAGGAGAAGCTAACACGCCCACACGACCGCGGAACGTGCCCATCCAGTCCGATTTGGAGTAGGCCGTGATCGCATCGTTGAATTGGGAGCCGGGTATAAGAGTTATGTTCGCGTTCGCATCGATCCCATAAACGTCTCCCTCAATGCCGAATACAAACTTGTTGACCTGCCAGTTGTAGCCGGCGTGTCCGCCGATTGTGAAACCGGCCTTGGTGTTGTCCAGGAAAACGTCGTTAGTCCCGCCAGGCAGGAAAAATCCGAAATTGTCGATATCGGTGAATCTGTGCTGATCGAAGGCGGCACCGAGATCGGCGCCGATGTAGGGCCCCGCCCAACCCGAATCCACAGGTGCAGGCGGCAAGGCTTTGACCGGCATGTCCGCCGCGAACGTGGCACCCGACGTTGCCAAGCCGACGGCAGCCACGCCGGCGTTTAAAAGTCGCTTCATAATCTAAATACCTGTCGTTGGGTCAAGCCAACTTCGGACCATATGATTCCGAGGCTAATCGAAAGCCGAGTGCCGTTCCAGCGATGACTGAGCCCCCGCGAAGATTCTACCGTTTCGACTTTATATTTTTCTGGTGTGTGCCTCTCAGGCAACAGCGGTCCTTGATAAATTCAACCCGAGCCGTGCGTCCCGAATGCGCCAACTGGCGCGTCGGTAAATGACGACTTGCAGATTTAATCCTCGTGCTGCCGACCGCTGACTTCGGCAAGCGTCAGCAAATCAACGTTCGATGGAAGCGCCCATGTCTCTTCATGGCCTTTTCCCGTCCACCGAGTCCGCTGCGCAGGCGAGTTCGTTCGTGGGCTTGCGGAAGCTCGGCTATGGACTGTCGGCAAAAACGTCGTTGCAGTCGCCACTTCCGGTCCGGCCGGCTGATGCATGGCGGCGTGCGATGCGTCCGCCATCCACGGCTGCTGGTTGACCATCGGCAGCCGCCAGACGCTGCGCTCGCGGCTTGCGAAATGATCGAGCCGCGTCACCGAGCAATTGTCGATGTCGAAGGCGAGGCCCTTCTCAGGCAGATCGCCGAGCGCCAGCCCGATCGCCGCCTTGATGGTGCCGCCATGGGCGACCGCGATCACGTCCTTGCCGGCATGCTCGATGTTGATGCGCTCGATCACGCCGCGGACGCGGTTGTAGAGATCCATAAAACTTTCGCCGCCCGGCGCGGGCTCGTCGATCGCGGCGAACCAGTGGCTGCCGGCCGGCCGGGTGGCGAGAAACGCCGCGCAATTCATCCCCTGCCATTCTCCGAGATGCTGTTCGGCCAACGCCGCCTCGCGCGGCATCGTTACAGGTTTGGGAAATCCGGCGGCCCAGATCGCGTCCGCGGTCTGATGCGTCCGCTTCAGGCTGCTTGCAACCCAGACCGCGTTGCGCGGCAGGATTTTCCCGACCGCCTCGAACACCACGCGGTCGCTGGTGTCGCAGCCGAGATCTTTCTGGCCGTAGATGCAGCCATTGTCTTCGCGCACCGGCGCATGACGCACCCACCACCAGCGCGTGGTCACGACACCGCCGGACGGCTTGGCTGGATTGGACATCGCAAGGACCCTTCAATACTGTTCGATGCCGCTGTACGTCAGAGCGCGCGCCGTCTCAAGTCACATCTCGAATTCCGTATGACGGCAAGCGGCTAAATCAGGGCGTTTGAATCAAGAGATATACAGGGAGCAACGCATGGGCCGCCTCGAAGGCAAATCCGTCATCATCACCGGCGCGGGCAGCGGTATCGGGCGCGCGGCGTCGCTGCTGTTCACCAGGGAGGGCGCCAGGCTGATCGCGGTCGACCGCGCCGAGGGCGTCAAGGAAACCGTCGCGCAGGTGAAGAAGGCCGGCGGCACCGCGGAAGCCGTGATGGCCGATGCCGGTTCGGAAAAAGACGTGATCGCCTTTATCGACAAAGCGGTTGCCGCCCATGGAAGGCTGGATGCGATCTGGGCCAATGCCGGCATCAGCGGCGGGCTGGTGCCGCTGGCCGAGCAGACCGTCGAACACTGGCAGGAAATCCTGCGCATCAACCTGATCGGGCCGTTTCTGGCGATCAAATATGCCATGCCGCACATGATCAAGCAGAAGTACGGCTCGATCGTCTGCACCGCCTCGGTCGCAGGGTTAAAATCCGGCGCCAGCGGTCATCCCTATGCGGCGAGCAAGGCCGGCGTCATCAGCCTGGTGCAGACCACGGCCTATTCGCTGTCGGGCACCGGGGTGCGGATCAATGCGGTGTGCCCCGGCCTGATCGAGACCGGCATGACCAAGCCGATCTTCGACAACGCCAGAGAGCGCGGCACCGACGGCAAGATCGGCCAGCTCAATCCGCTGAAGCGCGCCGGCCAGCCGCACGAACTCGCCGCGATGGGATTGTTCCTCGCCAGCGACGAGGCGTCCTATGTCAACGGCCAGGCGATCCCGGTGGATGGCGGGCTCACCGCGTCGATGCCGTATGCCGGGAAACCGGTTTAGCGGCGATCACAGCCCATCCGGCGGCAGGCCGGAGGCGTCTGCCGCTACCGGCCGGTGGCGCTGATGCTCGCGGTAGAACGCATAGAGGCCGGACAGAACGATGATCGAAGCGCCCGTCATCATCATGGTGTCCGGCACGTCGCCGAACACCAGATAGCCGAGCAGCATCGCCCACAGCAGCGCGGAATAACGGAACGGCGCCACCGCCGAGATATCGCCTGATCGTAGCGCCATGATGACGCATTGATAACCGATCAGGAGTAGGACCGCGGCCAGCGCCAGCAGAACAAGGCCGCGGCCGGACAGCGGCGTCCAGCCGCCGAGCGGAATGATGATGAAGACGCCGGCGATCGTCACCATCACGGTGGTCAGGAGCGTGACGAACAGCGATGGAATTTGCGCCGGTATCCGCTTGGTGCCGAGATCGCGGACCGCGCACAACACCACCGCCACCAGCGCGAACAGCGAATACTGATTGAAGCCCGCAACGCCCGGCCGGACGATAATGAGAACGCCGGCAAAGCCGGCGGAAATCGCCAGCCAGCGCCGCCAGCCGACCGGCTCGCCGAACACCAGGGCTGCGCCGAGCGTGATCGCGAGCGGCAGCGCCTGAAAGATCGCCGAGGTATTGGCCAGCGGCAAATGCACGATCGCGGCCAGGAACGCGACCGTTCCGCCGACCTCGCCGGCTACCCGCAACGCGACCGGCCTGACCATCAGCGTGCGCAGTGGCCGCATCGCACCCCGATGCCAGGCCAATGCTGCGATCAGCACAATCGCAAACAGACCTCGCACCAGCATCGTCTGGCCGAAGTTCATCTCCGACGACACCGCCTTGGTGATGGTGTCGTTCATGGTAAAGCCCGCCATGCCGACGGCCATGAACAGGCTTCCGCGAAGATTCGGGGAAAGGGCCAAATCAGTTTGCCAGATCAGGTGCTAATTCGCGCCGGCCTTCTGCGCATAGGCCCACGAATCCTTGGCCAGCGGCACCGTGCGTTTGGCCAACTCCATCGCTTTGGCGCTGGCCGCGGTGCCGTCGCGGATGCGTCCGGCGATGCCCTGGGTGATGCCGGCGAGCCGGAACAGGTTGTAGGAGAAATACCAGTTCAAATCCGGCACGTTGCTGCCGGTGACGTCGCAATAGATTTTCGCGGCTTCGTCCATGCTCGGAATGTTCAACGCCTTGAGGTCGGCATTGGCGAGGCCGGGCATGGTCCATTGCATCAAAAGATAAGTGAAGTCCGCCATGGGATCGCCGAGCGTCGACAATTCCCAGTCCAGCACCGCCTTCACCCGCGGCTCGGTGGGATGGAAGATCATGTTGTCGAGCCGGTAGTCGCCGTGCACGATCGAGACGCGCTCCTGCTGCGGCACCGTGCGCGGCAGCCACTCGATCAGTTTCTCGACTTCGGGAATGTGCTCGGTTTCGGACGCCCGGTATTGCTTGGTCCAGCGATCGACCTGGCGCGCGAAATAATTGCCCGGCTTGCCGAAATCGCCGAGGCCGATGGCTTGCGGATCGAATTGATGGAGTTTTGCCAGCGTTTCGATCTTGCTGGTGAAGATCTTGCGCCGCGCATCCGGGGTCTGGCTCGGAAGCATCGGGTCCCAGAACACCCGGCCCTCCTCCATCGACATGATGTAGAAGGCCGCGCCGATCACCGTATCGTCGGTGCATAGCGCATAGGCCCTGGCGACCGGAAAGCCCTGCTTGCTCAACGCGGCAATGACCCTGAATTCGCGATCGACCGCATGCGCCGACGGCAGCAATTTCCCGAACGGCTTGCGGCGCATCACATAGGAACGGCCCGGCGTATCGAGCCGGTAGGTCGGGTTCGACTGGCCGCCCTTGAACTGCAGGACGGTCAGCGGGCCCTGATATCCCTCGACATGCTCGCGCATCCAGCCGTCGAGGCGCATCTCATCGATGCGATGCCGCTCCTCGACCGGCTTGGTGCCCGAAAATTCCTCGTCTCGCCTGACGCCGTCGGCCACGATGACGCTCCCTCAGATTTCCCTTAGGGAGCGCCTTCGTGAGCGTTCCCCTTAATGCGAAGTGGGAGAGTTGGCATACTTCCGAAGCTCAAGTCTGGCAATGGCGCGGTTGTGGACCTCGTCGGGGCCGTCGGCGAGGCGCATGGTGCGCATCGAGGCATAGTCCCGCGCCAGGCCCGCATCGTCGGAAACGCCGGCGGCGCCGAACGCCTGGATGGCGTGATCGATGATCTTCAGCGCCATGTTGGGCGCGGCCACCTTGATCATGGCGATCTCGAGCTGCGCGGTCTTGTTGCCGACCTTGTCCATCATGTCGGCGGCCTTGAGGCACAACAGCCGGTTCATCTCGATGTCGGTGCGGGCCTCGGCGATGCGCTGCTCCCAGATCGAATATTCGATGATCTTGCGGCCGAACGCGGTGCGCGACGACAGCCGCTTGACCATCTTCTCCAGCGCCTCTTCGGCCTTGCCGATGGTGCGCATGCAGTGATGGATGCGGCCGGGACCGAGACGCCCCTGCGCGATCTCAAAGCCCCTGCCCTCGCCGAGCAGGATGTTGCTGGCGGGAACGCGGACGTTCTCCAGCAGCACCTGGGCATGGCCGTGCGGCGCGTCGTCGAAACCGAACACCGGCAGCATCTTTTCGACCGTGATGCCCTTGGTGTCGCGCGGCACCAGGATCTGCGACTGCTGCTGATGGCGCGGCGCGCTGGTGTCGGTCTTGCCCATCACGATCAGGATCTGGCAGCGGGGATCGCCGACGCCCGACGACCACCACTTGCGGCCGTTGATCACGTAGTGATCGCCGTCGCGCTTGATGGAAGTTTCGATGTTGGTCGCATCCGACGACGCCACCGCGGGCTCGGTCATCAGGAAGGCGGAACGGATTTCGCCGTCCATCAGCGGCCGCAGCCACTTCTTCTTGTGCTCCTTGGTGCCGTAGCGCATCAAGACTTCCATGTTGCCGGTATCGGGTGCGGAGCAATTGAACACTTCCGAGGCCCAGCCGATGTGGCCCATCTGCTCGGCGAGCGGGGCATATTCCAGGTTGCTCAATCCCGCGCCGCGGAATTCATCGTCCTCATGCGACGACGGCGGCATGAACATGTTCCAGAGGCCTTCGGCCCGCGCCTTCTTCTTCAGGTCTTCCAGGACCGGGATCGTCTTCCAGCGGGCACCCTCGGCGTCCTGCTGCTTGTAAACCGGCACCGCGGGCCGGACATGCTTGTGCATGAACGATTCCACGCGGTTGAGCCATTCGCGCTGACGGTCAGACATGGTGAAGTCCATCGGGCTTTCCTCACTTTGTGTTGACGTAAATTGTTGGCGGCACTGTCTCCCCGCCGCCGGTTGCCTGCAAGACCATTCTTGAGACTATTCTCGAGCCTGATCCTGCATCTCCGGCGTGGTATGGGGCCGAAAAGCCCGCGCATCCGCGCATTGACATTCCCGCCTCAAACGATAGTTTCATACAAGTGTTTGAAATGCAATGCTGCCTGACAAGGCCAAAAGATGCCGTCAGACCACACCAGGACCGCGATCCTCAACGCCGCCGAGCGGCTCTACGCCGATCGCGGTTTCGCCGACGTCACGCTGCGCGACATCGTCGCCGCCGCCGGGGTCAATCTGGCGGCGGTGAATTACCATTTCGGCTCCAAGGACGAACTGATCGCCGAATTGTTCGTCACCCGCAGCCTTGCGACCAACCGCGAACGGCTCAACGAATTGAAGGCGGCGGAAGAAGCCGGCGGCGGCCGCGCCGGCATCGACGCCATCCTGCGCGCGCTGGTCGGACCCACGCTGCGCGGCTGCCTCGGCCCCGACCGCGAGCGCTCGGCGGCGGCGCGCTTCATGATCCGCGCCTCGATTGAATCGGTGCCGCCGATCCGCCGCATCAAGAACCGCGAAATCGACCATTTGCGGAAATTCGCCGCCGCGATGCGCCGCTCCCTGCCCGGCCGCGACCAGGTCGAGCTCTATTGGGGCCTGCATTTTGCGCTGGCGATGGCGCACCAGACCATCCGCGACAGCGAACGGCTGACCAAGCTGTCGGAAGGGACGTGCGATCTCGATGACGTGCAAGCCGTTATCGAGCGCATCGTCGCGGTATCGGTCAAGGCGCTGACCGGCGGCGAGACGCAGCCCAGGGCGCCGGCCAAACTGGCGGCACGGGACGCCCGATAACCCCAGAGCAGCCAGCATTTTCCGGCTCTATCTAAAGGCTTGAAAATGATTCACTTTTCGTCATGGCCGGGCTTGTCCCGGCCATCCACGTCTTATGGCGTCGGCGACAAGCAGGACGTGGATGCCCGGGACATAGGCGAGCGGAAGCGACGCCGTCCTTCGGACGGCTATGCCCCCGGCATGACGAACTTCTGATAAACCTGCGTTTTGGCTGCATTTTGAGTCAACTCTGAGGCCGTCCCGAACTGCATCGACTATAACCCCTCCTATTGGAACCATTTGGCGCCAAGCCGTTTTGACTGGTTAGGGCGGGAGTGCGTATGTCCGGCAGCAAGAAACTCGAGCGAAACCTCTATGAGAGCGAGCGCAATTTCCGTCTCCTCGTCGAGGGCATCACCGACTACGCGATCTATATGCTGGACCCCGAGGGTCACGTCACCAACTGGAACCAGGGTGCCGAGCGCATCAAGGGCTATAAAGCCAGGGAAATCGTCGGCCAGCATTTTTCGGTATTCTACACCCCGGAGGATCAGGCGGCCGATCGCCCGCGAAAGGCGCTGGAGACAGCCCGCAAGGAAAAACATTTCCTCGCCGAAGGCTGGCGCGTCCGCAAGGACGGCACGCGTTTTTTTGCTTCCGTCGTCATCGATCCCATCTACGAGAAGCGCAAGCTGATCGGCTTTGCCAAGATCACCCGCGACATCACCGAACGCCAGAACGCGCTTACGGAGCTCTCGAAAAGCGAAAGCCAGTTCAAGACGCTGGTCGGCGGCGTCACCGATTATGCCCTCTTCATGCTCGATCCCGCCGGCGTCGTGGCGAACTGGAACGTCGGCGGCGAACGCATCAAGGGCTATTCCGCCGCGGAAATCGTCGGCCAGCATTTTTCACGCTTCTACACGCCCGTCGACCGGGCCGCGGGCAAGCCCGCCAGGGCCCTGAAAATTGCCCGGGAAACCGGACATTACGACGAAGAAGGCTGGCGCGTTCGCAAGGACGGCTCGTTCTTCTGGGCGAGTGTCGTCATCGACCCGATCCGCAACGACGCCGGCGAACTGATCGGCTTTGCCAAGATCACCCGCGACATCAGCGAACGGAAAGCGGCTGAGGAAAAACTGTTTGCGATGCAACGGCAGCTCGCCGAGTCGCAGAAATTCGATGCGCTCGGCCAGTTGACGGGCGGCGTCGCCCACGACTTCAACAATCTCCTGATGATCATTTCCGGCAGCATTCACGCGATCCGAAAGGAAGTCGCGGGCGAAAAGGCGCTGCGGGCCCTGCAATCCATCGACGGCGCTTCCCAGCGCGCGGCCTCGCTGACCCGCCAGTTGCTCACCTTTGCCCGGCGGCAAAGCGTGCAACCGCAATCGATCAAGCTGTCGCAGCGGCTCGACGTGCTCCGGGATGTGTTGAACAGCGGACTCGGCCGCTCCGTCTCGCTGACGATCGACGTCCCCGACGATGTCTGGAACATCGTCGTGGATCCCGGTGAATTCGAGACGGCGCTGCTCAACCTCGTCATCAACGCGCGTGACGCGATGCCCGACGGCGGTTCGGTGGTCATCAGCGCGAAAAACCTTCCGGAGAAGGCTGAGGTCGCCATAGCCGTGGAAGATACCGGTGTGGGAATTCCGGACGACGTCGCCGCGAAGGTGTTCGATCCGTTCTTCACCACCAAGGCGGTCGGCAAAGGCACCGGCCTTGGCCTGTCCCAGGTGCATGGCTTCGCGCATCAGGCCGGAGGAACCGTCGGGCTCAAGAGCGTGCTGGGCAAAGGCACCACGATCACCATGTGCCTGCCGAGAGCGACCACGCAACTGACAACCGAAAGAGATCAGGTGTCCCTGAAGGGCAGCGGGACGGTTCTGCTGGTCGAAGACAATCCCGAGGTGGCAACCGTGAGCACGAACTTGCTTGAACAACTCGGCTATGTCGTGCGCTGGGCTACCAATGCGTCGGCAGCGCTGGCGGAACTGGAAAAGGACGGCATCGATATCGTCTTCAGTGACGTCGTGATGCCGGGCAAGATGGACGGGATCGCGCTGGCGAAAACCATCCGCGAGAAAAAACCCGAAATCCCGATCCTGCTGGTGACGGGATACAGCTCGTCGACGAAAGACATCGGCTCGCAGTTTCCGATCCTGCGCAAGCCCTACCAGTTGCACGAATTGAGCCGCGAGCTGCAGAAACTGGCTTCCTGACCGCGGCGATACT
Source organism: uncultured Alphaproteobacteria bacterium (assembly GCA_963774685.1). Lineage (GTDB taxonomy): Bacteria > Pseudomonadota > Alphaproteobacteria > Rhizobiales > Xanthobacteraceae > Bradyrhizobium. Next base: position 52,425 of record CAVZFU010000003.1, read on the forward strand.
GACCCGCGTCGCGCCGGGCTTTTTTTGGACATTTTCCAGTGAGATGGTGCAGGAGTGATTGGTCCGAAGGACCGCCAATTCGGGAAACCGCGCGATGTCATCATCCAGTCGATCATCCATATCCGGAAGGGTGGCAGAGCGGTAATGCAGCGGCTTGCTAAGCCGTACTAGGTTCGCCTGGCGCGTGTTCGATCCACGCCCCTTCCGCCAGTGACGGAGGGTGGCGTGCAAGGTGCACAAACGGTCCCGAAAACCGCGCCCCGGAAACGGTGAGAGTTCAATTCTTTCACCCTCCGCCAATTTCAATCACATCGTATTGAAACATTTTGAAACGCACGTGGTGATGCCGTCGTCTTTGATGACGTCCTTAGAGTGGTAAGCTCGTGCGGATCGGGAGGAACGTCGGATTTAGGAGAAACATCATGCGAGCGATCATCGCATCGATTTTGATATTCGCCTCGACATCGGCATGCGCTGCAGGCTCATCGGCCGGATATGGCGGGGGTGGCGTGCCGGGACCGTACCTTGCCATTGTTCAGCAATACAATCAGAGCGGCGAACCATTTCGCATTGTTGGGCACTGCCAATCGTCCTGCACCATTTTTCTCGCAATTCGTAACGTGTGCATCGAGCCCGGGGCGAGCCTGCTTTTCCACGCGGCCGGGACCGCTTCCACCACAAGCATCATGCGCAGTTCCTACAATTCCGCGCTCACTGCCTATCTTGACGCCCACCACGCGTTGGATACGGGGGCATTTTTCACGATCTCCGGGGCCGAGATGACCGGGAAATTTGGTTATCGGAGATGTCGATAAGCGAGTCTGATGCAAAAACCGGGGCGTTCAATTCAATCTTGCGACGCGAAAAAGGCACTTACGAAATGCGCTGGAGCGGGTGAAGGGAATTGAACCCTCGTATTCAGCTTGGAAGGGTGTCGGGCTGCAAGCATTTTCAATGCCCGTTCTGAAAAAACGTCCCTTGAGCGCACCTATGAACCGAAACGGCTTTTCCGCCCGTTCAGAACAGCGGGCGCGTCATGACGCTTCCCAAAAAGCAAAACGTCCGCACGACCGGCGCACCGGTGGCGGACGTCTCGCGTCTTAATCGCGCGCTGGCACCTGATTACAGCAAAATCGATTCGTCCGTCACCATCGGCCGCGACCTGTTGGGCCATCTGATCGATGGCGACAAGCAGTGCATTGCGCTGACACCCGCGCGCGAGTTCATCGGGATATTCCCCAATCGTAAATCCGCTGTCCTCGCGATTCTCATGCGGCCGACAGGAAGGGCAACACCCGCCTGATGAAACGAAAACGGGTCCGACCTCTGAAGGGTCAGACCCGTCAAAATGGCGCTGGTCGGATGTAGTTACGGCAGCGGCGCCACCATCACGCAGATGGCACGGTTTACTGTGGGGCGCGATCGAAGACAAGGCCCGGTCCGAAAGGTGCGAGGGCTGATCGCCGGTGCGACGTATCGCACCGTCAAGTTGGCACCGAGGTGATCCGCGGCGTCGCGAGATCACCGCCCAAAGCGACGGTCGGCTCCAGCGGGCAAGATCGCAGAGGGCATAGGGACCAACCTCACCCGTTTTTTGGTGGGGCTGGTCGTCCTATGCCCTCGCTCGGGTCTCACCAACGGGCAAGGATTCTAGAAAACAGGAGACTCGGAAAGGCGAAAGCAAGAAATGACCCGACGAGCAAGAGCGCGCCAGCGCGCACGATGAGAGAGCGAGATGAACGAATTTTGGGATGAGCTTCCGTTCGTGCTGTCCGAGGCCGAGTTGCTGGAGGACGCGGACGCAGCCGCGATGCTGGTGAATTTTCTGGAGGACTACCGGCACGTATGGCCCGAGATCGCCGCGAGCATGCGCGAAAGCGCCGATCGGCGCGCGTTGTTCGAGCGGAGCGTTTTAATCCTAGCGGAACAGGACGGAGTTGATGACGGAATCCCAAACTGAGCGCGTGGCCCGCGCCGAGAGAGTGGCCGAAATGCTGACGGTCGCCGCGCGCCTGGCGCGGGCCAGCGGGTGCCCGGCCGAAACGAACGTCATGGCATGGTGTGAAGCGCACGGCTTGATCGAACCTGACGACGAGGGCGGATACCGCCTGACGGCGAGATCCCGCACGCGGGCGGTAGAGCCGTGAGGGCGAAGCCCGGCGAAGCGTTGCTGCCAGCGGCCGACTGCGACCTGCTGACCGGCCTCGAGCAGATCGCACGGTGGTTCGGCCTGACGGCCGGGCAAACCAATGCCCGCATCGATGACCGCAGCATTGTCACGTTCAAACTGCTCGGCAAGGCAACCGTCTATGCGCTGAAAAGTGAGAATGCCGCGCACTGGAAAGCGGCGGCGCAAGCGTATCGCTTACGGGATGGGACGGGTGACGACCCGATTAAATCCACGGGACGAAAGGGCGATAGGGGGAGCGGGCGCTGCGACAGGAGCGGTGGGTCGCCGCTCAGCAGCCCTAACTTGGAACGTAAGGTTTAGACATTCCGTTTCGGATGCTCGCGGGAAGCATCAAGAACCACTTTGACTGGTAGCATTTGGGGTCGCGAAAGTTGAAGAACCTGCACACGCCAAAGCCAGAATCTTCGTTAGTGAAGGTATATCCCTTGTCAGCCATACAAATCCGAACAGGTGTGTCGGCGTTCAAGTGAAGTCCACGGCAGTAGTCCTCATCCCTCCTATTGCTGACGCATAAATCCAGTTGTTTCTTTTGCTCTGGCGTCATTGCCATCTGTCTTAGCAAAACGACCTGCTCAGTTGACGCGAGACAACTGGACAGTTCCTGTTCGCCACATCCTGACAGCAAGAGGAAGGCAAAAATGGCGCAGACGGATACTCTGCCGGGTGAAATCATCTGCCTTAAACCAATATCCTCGTCGCCATGCACAACGCTGATAAGCCGCTCAATCCCGCAGCCCATCGGTTCATTCTCGCAGAAAACTTGATAGCCAGGTAGAACGGGTCGTTCGGTGGCGCAGCATCCCAATACATACCCATCGGCGGCACCTTGCCGTAAGCCGACACGAACCAGAACCCCGCCGCAAGAAATGCGAACAGAGCTGCCCCAATATCCAACCATTTGTCCATTTTGGTTTCGTCCCCGCCCGGTGCAATCGGCAGCTTAACCGGCAACGAGTTGAACTGTCGATGCTCGTTGATCCCACCCCCCTCAGGCAAAGTAATCGGGGAGACGAAGCGAGCAGGCAGCGCGGGGCGGAGCGCCCCGCTGGTAGCATCCGCTTCAAGCAAACCGTGCCGAACAGCCCGCGCGTGGTGTTGCTGGAAAGCAGCGTTGAAGCGGCCGCCCCGTGCGGACGCCGACGACGCATTAAAAGGCCGCGATCAAGCGTGTCATCACCGGCAGCTTTGATCGCCATACCGAAAACCATCTGAAAATTAACGCTCAGAAAGTGCGCTGTTGCTGGCGATCTTGTGCGCCTTTCCTGTATACGGCAGACAACTGATTGCGGTATGTTCCCGACAGGCAGGGGGATATGATCATGAAGCGCGTCGGCATCTATCTTCGAGTCAGCACCACCCGACAGGACACTGAAAACCAGCGCCGCGAGCTTGAGGCGGTCGCGGAGCGCTCCGGCTGGCACGTGGTGAAGGTCTATGAGGACGCCGGGATCAGCGGAGCTAAAGGCCGCGACAAGCGGCCGGGCCTCGATGCCATGCTGAAGGCGGTCAACGCCAGAGAGTTCGACATGGTCGCGGCGTGGTCCGTCGATCGGCTCGGCCGATCACTGACGGACTTGCTCGGCATCCTGCAAGGGCTGCATGACAAGGGCGTCGACCTGTTCCTGCATCAGCAAGGACTCGATACCTCGACCACGGCAGGCAAGGCGATGTTCCAGATGCTTGGCGTGTTCGCCGAGTTCGAGCGCGGCATCATCCGCGAACGGGTGAATGCCGGGCTTGCGCGGGCCAGGGCGAAGGGGACGAAGCTCGGGCGCCGTCCGGTTAAGCCTTCAATCGAGGCGCGCATCCGTGAGCTTCGCAGTGAAGGCATGGGCCTCTTGAAGATCGGCAGAACGCTCGGCATCGGCACCAGCGTTGTGCAGCGGGTCACAGCGACCGTGGCGTGAACAAAGGTCGTCCTAGTGGTAAGCTTCGCAAGGGAGGCGAGTTATGCGGTTGGCCGATGTTTTGGTGGAAGTTTTGCGCGAACTAGGCGGCGAAAACAGGCCCATTCATAGGTCGCGCATAATCCCTTTAGCGGAACAGCGCTGGCGAGCTTTAGGAAATGTAATCAAGGGCGACTTCGGACAGACTGTGAGCGCCACGATTCAAGAGTATTCTTCCGATAGTGCCGAGTGGCGCAAGAAGCCATCTGGCGAAGATTTATTTGCGATGCATAAGGTGCGAGGCAAGCCGGGCTACTATTCTCTTCGTAACCCACTCGATAAGCTCTAATTTCAAAAAACTGAGACACTACCGCGCCTCATAGCGCGGCCGTACAGCGCCGCAACGGATCGTGCGGTGCCCTGATCGCCCCGAACCATTAGAACGAATCAGCGGCCGTTTCTAAGTCACGGCGGGGCGTTGCGGAAGCCGGTGAAGCGACGCCAGAGCGCACGTGGATCAGCAACGGCATCGTCGCGCAAATATATTTTCAGTACCCGTCAACACTCCTCAACACTCCTCAGTAGCGCTCAACACTCGAAGCCATGGTGCGACGCCGAGGTGAGGCTTGCATCGCCACGGTGTCGTGTCATTTCTAGACGATGCACGAAGCTCGCAAGCCGTTCACAGCCACATCGCAGCCCGCGCCGCATCGACGCGCGCCCGGCTCGGTGACGAACAAATCGCGCGTGACGAACGGGCGATGGGTGCTCTCTGGCACGGACATGCGCACGCCGAGCGGTCGACGTTTTAGAGACCTGTGCGACGGCTTCGAGAAGGAGGCGGGCGGCAACCTCACTGAGACGGAAAAGGCGCTGATCAGGACGGCGGCGGCCATGGTGTTGCAGGCGGAGTTGCTGCAGGCGTCGTTGGTGCGCGGCGAGCCGGTCAATGCGGACGACACGATCCGATTGAGTTCCGAGGCGCGGCGCATCCTGGCTCCGATCACAGCGAGGGCTTCCCGTCGCACGGCAGGGTCGCCGAGCGCCCTTGATGCCTATCTCGAAAGCGAGGCCGCGCCGTGAAGCGCAGCCTGGCCCAAGCGATGCGCGACCCGAACCTGCTCGGCGGGCCGTTCCAGGCGGAGACCTTCTGGCCGTGGCATGCGGTGGCGAAGCTGATCAGTGGCGAGGAATTGGACAGTCGCGAGGCGGAGCTTTTCCGCCAGTGCACCGGCAGGCAGACGCTGCCGACGGCTCCGGTGACACGCCTAGTCGCCTTGATCGGCAGACGTGGCGGCAAAGATCGGTTTATGTCCGCGGTCGCGGTTTGGCGCGCCGCACTTTGCGGAAGCTGGCGATCGGTGATGAGCGCGGGCGAACAGGCGAGCGTGATTTTGCTGGGCGCCGACAAAAAGCAGGCGCAAATCCTGCGGCGCTACTGCCAAGGCTTGCTGGCGACGCCGATGCTCGCGGCAGAGGTCACGCGGACGAGCGACGAAATGGTTGAGTTTCGCTCAGGCGCGACGCTGGAAATCGTGACCAATGACGCAAGCCTTGTTCGTGGTCGATCGGCTATCGCCGTGCTGGGATCGGAGTGCTGCTACTGGGACACCCGCGAGGGCGCCGCATCGAGCGACGAGGACGTCATGGCAGCCGCGCTGCCCGCGATGTCGATGACACCGGGCGGCGGGCTGCTTATGCTGGCGTCGTCGGTCGGTCGCAGAGCCGGTTATATGCACCGAAGGTGGAAAGAGTTGTTCGCTGTCGACGACGCGGAAGATGTTTGCTGGCTCGCATCATCCCGGACGATGAACCCGGCTTTGTCCGAAAAGGTGGTCGCGAAGGCGTATTCCGACGACGCGCAGCGCGCCGCGGCTGAATTCGGTTCGCAGTGGCGCGACGATCTGGCGGTGTTCATTTCGCGCGAACTTGTCGAGGCCGCCGTTGATCGCGGTGTGCTTGTGAGGCCGCGCGTTCCGGGCGTTCGCTATCATTGCTTCGTTGACGTTTCCGGTGGCGTCTCAAACTCCTACGCGCTCGGGATAAGTTCGAAGATCGGAGACAAGATCGTCTTGGATTGTCTGGTCTCGCGCCGCGCGCCGTTCAACCCCCAGAGCGTCACCGCCGACATGGCGGCGGTCGTCAAGCAGTACGGGATTTCTCAGGTCACTGGCGATCGATATAGCGCACAATGGGCCGTGCAAAGCTGGGCCTCTCACGGGATCCGTTACGTGCACAGCGATCGCGATAGGTCCGAAATTTATCTCGAAGCGTTGCCGTTGTTTTCTGCTGGGAGGGCGAGGCTGCTGGATGCGCCGCGCCTCGTATCAGAAATATGCGCCTTAGAAAGACGCCAGACGGCGACGCGCGATCGGGTCGATCATCCTGCACGCGGTCACGATGATGAAGCGAATGCCGCAATGGGTTCGATGGCGCTTAGCTCGCGCGGGTCGGGCGTCGTGATCGGCAAAGTTTCGGTCCACATCTGTTCGTCAGGCACGCGCTCATTTCCTGGGTCCGATGAATTCACGGGCGGGGGAACTCAACGCGCGTGGGATCGAATGATCCGCTCGGGGGCAGGATGAACGGAGAATCGAAAGTGGGAATGAACCACATGCAACGCATGCGCGCTCTCGAAGAGGTCGCCGATTTGGTTCGGCCCGATCATGTTGCCGGGGCCACGGTGCTGCGAAAGATCAGCATCGGCAGCCGCACCTTCAACCGCGGAGAGTTTTTGACACCCGAGCAGTTGCTCGCGATTCCGGTTGCGAACTTCTCAGCGATGGTGACGAACCATTTCATCAGCCTGAAGCTAGGTCCGATCAACTGAAAAAGGAGAAGTCACGTGCACGACCCCGAGCTCGAAACGACAATCGCTCTCGCCAAGAGCGCAACTGCAACCACCAAGCCGAAAAGCTTCTGGTACGGAGAGCTACGCAAGCATGCCAACCGGCGACGTCAGCCAGGCGAGACCGTCGAGAAGGCTTTCGCCAAGTTCATCACGGACCCGGACGGAATTCCGCTGTACGCGGCCTACAAGGCAGCGCGCGGCCCGTCCGTTGCTTTCGGAACTGAACAGGATGGCGGCGGGGCCGAAGTGAGCGAGGGACTTGCGGGACTGAGGACGATCGCCGCAAAGCTACAGGCGAGCGATCCATCACTGACCGGTTCTGCAGCTATGGCACGGGCGGTAAAAACGCCAGAGGGTGCCCGCTTGTACATGGAAGATCGCCGCGCGCGCGTGGGATAGAAACGACCGGCCGAGCGAGCTTGAAAGATGGGTGTCTCCCAAGCTCAGGTATAAGATTCGGCTGGTCTCAGGCGGTGCTCCCTACTCCGGAGAGGTTGCGGCTAGGGTAAGCACCGCCTTTCAATCAGGTGTGGCTGCGCACGCTTGCGCACCACGCAGTCGATGAAGCGTCGCAGGTCGGTTGACTTCACCGGCTATTGGCAGCGTCACGTTCAAAGCGCTGTCTTAGGTCAATAGCTGCAAGCGAGGGGGCTCTTTTCCTTTTTCATCATCATACATTGCACCGCGCCGCAGGCGATATTTTGCATGTATTCCTCTTGCGAGAGTTCGGGTACAGGAAACGGATAGGAATGATTGATGCGGAAATGACCGTCGCAAAGGAAAGTGAAAACCACGACCTTTCCTAAAATAGACTCGTCGCCTCGTACAATTTTGGCCGTAAGTTCTGCCCCAGACAATTCCCCGCGCGCGCCTCTCGTTATCGAAATTGAATTCTTATCGTACAAGTAAACCGTGCCATCTTCATTCGAAACGGGTATTCGGACGGCCTGCCAATTCTCTTTTGCTTTTTCTATCGCAGCACTTTGGATCTTTTGTTTTGCGACCGATGGATGGGGACTTGCTTGGTTCTTTGGAGGAGACATCCGAACAGCAAATATCAAAACGGCGATGATCGCTAAAATTTTGAGAATTGTACTCATAGTCAGTGCTCTCCACGGACGGGCGAGGAAACTAACTGCTGTATCGCGTCGAAGTGGACAACGATCATGCCGCTGATCGTCGCGATTATAGAAATGATCGCAATTATAAGCGCAATCGTGGCCCTTGTATTTGCACGCTCAGCAGCCACAGCTTGTCGTTCTGCTGCAACAGAAGCCCGTTCGGCTGCTACTGCCGCCCGCTCAGCGGCGCTAGAAGCAGCCCGCGCAATCTCCATTTGCTCAGCTTGGGAGGAAGCACTTAAGTGGTGTTCTTCTTGATCCTTGACCGCGAGCCACTCAGCAATCCTGACATTCCATCCTGTTGGTAGGCCGCCAGTGGACATTAAGGTGCGCACTTGATTGGGGCCTAGCTGCTCAAGACGCGCAACAATCTGGTCATTTTCAGAGACCATTGGTTTCGCTCCTCCTAGGGATTCGGATCACCGTGGTCGTGGCTCTCGCGCTCCAGATTTTCCACCCGCTCCCAGAGTTCTTCCACCGTCTCTTGAAGCTGCTGGAAAGCGCTGCTGTCTTCCATCGATTTTTCTAGTCGGCTGACTATTTCGCTATTTGCCGATCGGCCATTGGCTTCCGCCAGTTCATGCAGTTTGTCGCGCATTCCCGGCGGTAGCCGAAGAACAAATTTGTCCAGTCCTCAACTCGGCGGGGTACGTCGCTTTTTTGCCATATTGTCCGTTCCCCTCAAGAATCTTGCCAAAATGCTTAATTCAGACTAACACTAAATTAGATGCTGGCCAGTAGGAGCCAGAAGCCATTATCACAGGTTGAATTTGAGAGTCAAAAAATGGTGTCCCGAAAATCGAAGAAACCTGCCAGGAAATCGAAGAAACCTTCTAGAGCCGCTCCTGTCGTGGTCCGCTTGCCGCTAGACGCAAAGAACTGGATCGAGAGCGAAGCCCAGCGCACATGTTCGTCTCAAAACAGTGAGATCGTGCGCGCCATCCGATATCGAATGGACGCCGAGCGCCGCGAGGCCCGCGCATTGGAGCGGGCATAAGCGGGGCGTATGAACATGATATCCCCGTGGATACAGATGATGCTGGTCGAGCGCGCCAGGCGCTCAATGCCATGGTTTAAAGAAGCTGCGCCGCGTCCTGCGCGCAAGCGAAGGCCGGACTTCGTCAGACAGGTCAAGCGTGCCATGGCGGCGGGCCTCAACATCAGATCGGTCAATTTCACTGCGGACGGCGTGTCGCTGACGCTCGACGCTGATGATCGGCCAGTCGACGTGACGGTGATCGAGACGGCTGATGAACTAAGGAAGTTGATATGAAGCCGCCGCGTTCCGCCCTCCCCTTGCCGCGCCACGTCCAGCGCAAGCCGCTAAAGGGCGGCGGCTGGGGATATTTTTTCACCGTCTCGACCAAGGCGCGGAAGGCCGGGTGTCCGTTGCACAGCGAGCCATTGGGTACCGACTACGAGGTCGCTGTGTCGCGCGCCGAGACGATTCTGTTGCCCGCGTTCGACGCGTGGCTCAGGGGCGGCGCGTCGGAAGCATCAGCAACGCCAGCCGTTGCCTCTGCCGGGACGCTCGACTGGCTATTCGGCGAGTATCGATCCGATCGGCGCTTCACCAAGCTCGACGCCAAGACCAAGCGCAACCACGCGAACGGATTCAAGCTGGTCGGCGGCCACGTGCTGAAGGATGGTCGCCGTCTCGGCCAAGCCCGCGTCACCGCGATCACCACCGCGATCACCGATGCGCTCTATGAGGCGCTGCTGCCGGTGAAAGATGCCGAGGGTAACGTCGTCGGCGAGCGCCGCACCACGGTCAACCACGCGATGAAGACGTGCCGACGTGCTTGGAACGTTGTCGCCCGCCGACATCCGGGCAAGCTGCCTTTCATCAATCCGTTCGCGACAGATGGGCCTGCGTTCATCAGATCGCGAGACGCCGACTGCAACCTTTGCCGAGCTGCAGGCGTTCCGCGCCAAGGCGGTCGAGATGGGCCTACCGTCGCTCGCAACCGCCGCGCTGATCGGCTGGGAGTGGCTGCAGCGCGAGACCGACATCTTCGCGACTTTCGATGTGTCGCACTACCGACCGAAAGAGCACCCGCACATGGTGCGCGTGGTGGACGAAAAGACCAAGAAGGAAAGCTGGATTCCGCTGATCGATGATGCAGGCGTCGCGCTCTATCCCGAACTGATGGCGGAGCTAGACGCGATCAAGCGCGAGCGCATCGGCGGCCTGATGCTGTGCCGGGACTGGGGCAACCGTGGTCCGTGGCCGACATGGCCGAAGCCGGATCAGCCCGATTTCACGCACCTCAGCCGCAAGGTCAAGGAAGTGATTCGCGCCGCTGGCCTACGCGACGAGCTGTCGTTCACGTCGTTCCGCCATGGCGGCTTCACCGAAGGCGGCGACGCCGAACTGACCGACCGCGAGATGCTGGCACAAGGCCGACACACGACGGTCAAGGTGCTACCGAAGTACACCAAGCGCACCACGCGACAGGTGATGACCGGCGCCAAAAAGCGCCGCGCGTCGCGAACGAAAAGCGATCACGGTTCAGAATGAGCGGCAGCCGCCGGTTCAGAATGGAGATTTTAGAGATGCTAGAAGTGCCTGAAAACATTGGAGCGGGTGAAGGGAATCGAACCCTCGTATTCAGCTTGGAAGGCTGCTGCTCTACCATTGAGCTACACCCGCGCGCGGCCGATCAACTATCACGCTCCGCGGGTCCCCTCAACCTCCAAGCGCCCGCGGCCCCGGCCCTTAACAGGCGCCAATTCGCCGCCTATATTGCGGTTTCCATCAACACAACGAAAGGAGGTGATCCAGTGTCTTTTACCAAGCGCTGTCACCTCGCTGGGATCGCCCGCTAGGCCCTTAAAAGCCTGGCAACAGGGCGCTCTCAGCGCCTGGACCAGCGAGTTACAAAAGTTGGGACGCGACGGGAGCCAATCCCGTCGCGTCTTTTTTGTGGCTTCGTCGCGTTCATCGAGCCGCGACAAAAGCGCGCGCTTTTCCGAATTTCAGAATTTCGCTTGACCGGATCAAAATTCTGAATTATAGAATTTGCCATCCCGTCCCACTCAGAGGGGCGTTGCGCAACGTCACGAACGCGGAACGGGATGCGGTGGACGCTAATGGCGCTATGACGAACAGCGCTTGAGGCGGACGGCGAAGTCGTGTGGTCCTGACACCCCGACGCTGGTGTCAAGTTTTTGCGGAGTTATCCGCTTAAGCGACGGTGGCAAACAAGCCCGGTCACCGGGGAGAGCACGAAATAAGCCGTAAAACCATTGCGCGGGGAATGCCGGGTGATTTCCGGCGTGACCGTGGTGACTATTCTGGGTGTGGTTTTTTCTTTTCCACCCCAGGCTGCGGGCGCGTTGGGCGCCCGGCATTCCCTGCGCCCTCTGTTTCGAGGGTAAGGAAATTTCCAGCAAACCTCGGACGCATCGCGCCGCGAGAATGCGGAGATGTGACCGTGCATACATACTCGTCATGCCCGGACTTGATCCGGGCATCTATCCAGCTTCGCAATAAGCTCTCTCGGAGAACATGGATTGCCGGGTCAAGCCCGGCAATGACGTCGTGGCGGCATTCGCGCGCGGTCGGCGCGTGTTTCCAGAAGTTTCGCCGGGCTCATTTCAACTTTCTCAGCCTTGAGTGACGCCCGTCACATTCCGGCGGCCAGCCTTCAGGCAGGGTACGGACATGCAAAACGCAACCGCCGCCGGCGGCCGTTTCAAGGAGGCGACGATGACTGCATTCACCACCAGGACGATCCGCCAGGCCGCGCTGACGCTGGCTGTCGCGCTTTCAATCTGCGCGCTGTCGACCCGGAGCTTTGCCTACAGCGCCGAGGCGCAGCAAATGTGCACTGGCGACGCATTCCGCCTGTGCAGCTCGGAAATTCCCAACATCCCGAAGATCACCGCCTGCATGATCAAGAACCGCGCCAACCTCAGCACCGGCTGCAGGGCCGTGATGGACCGCGACATGGCGGCCAGGAAGTCGTCAAAGGTGGCGACGCAGGACTAGAGTATCCACGCTCCAGTCCGTCTTCGCTTTCGCTGGCGCTCAGCTTCGCCGGACACGCCTCGCCCAGACGGCCTGGCGTGGCTGCGCCACGCATAGCCCGTCAGGGCGAAGCGTGGTGGGGGAAGAAGGACTCGAACCTTCGAAGTCATAAGACGGCTGATTTACAGTCAGCTCCCTTTGCCACTCGGGACACTCCCCCGCTCAAACCCCATCGCAACCCACCCGCCGAAACGGCGGCGGAAAGGCCATGGATGGCGTTAAAACCGGGGCCGATGGCGAACGCCCGGTCGGCCGCGTTATGGGGGTATCGCCGCCGCAAAGTCAACCAAGGCGAGGCCGCCGGCCGGCGCCTTTCGGGACCCCAAATTGCCATTATTCGGAACCCGTGAGACAAGCCTGCCATGAACGATCGCGATCGAAAGCGGCACTTCCGGCGCGGCGGCGGCAAGGCGGCAGGAGGCCGCAATGACAGCCCCCGGCCCCGGCGCGACCGCGACGCCAGCCCCGACGGTCCGGTCATCCTGTATGGCTGGCACACGGTGGCGGCCGCACTGGCCAATCCGCAGCGCCGGATCCGCAAACTGCTGCTGACCGAAAACGCCGCGCGCCGGCTGGCCGACGACCACATCGAGACCCCCGTGCCGCCGGAAATCGTGCGGCCGCAGGTGATCGACCAGCGTCTCGGCCCGGACGCCGTGCATCAGGGCCTTTTGGCGGAAGCCGATCCCCTGCCCTCGCCTGATATCAGCGAGCTGACGCAGGAGGGCATCGTGCTGGTGCTCGACCAGATCACCGATCCGCACAATGTCGGGGCGATCCTGCGCTCGGCGGCGGCGTTCGCGGTCAAGGCCATCGTCACCACGGCGCGTCACAGCCCGGAGGCTACGGGTGTGCTGGCGAAATCCGCCTCCGGCGCGCTGGAACTGGTGCCGCTGGTCACCGTGCCCAATCTGGCGCGGGCGCTCAACGAACTGAACGACCAGGGCTTCCTGACCGTGGGGCTCGACAGCGAAGGCGGCGAGGATCTCGGCGCGGTCACCCTGCGGCAGCCGCTGGCGCTGGTGCTGGGCGCGGAGGGCAAGGGCTTGCGGCAGTTGACCCGAGAGACCTGCAGCGTGGTGGCGCGGCTCGACATGCCCGGCGCGATCAAGAGCCTCAACGTGTCCAATGCCGCGGTGCTGGCGCTCTATATCGGCACCAGCCGGCTCGGCCTGATGCGCTGAACGCTCAAAAAACAACGCCCGCTCGCATGATGCGAACGGGCGGTGACGTCATCGGAGGGTTTTCGAGATCAGTTATAGCGGCGCAGCGCGTGCTCGCGATAGCCGTAGGCGTGCGGCGCGCCGTAGCCGTAGCGCAGGCTGCGATGCGGCGCGTATCCGTAGCGGATGCTCGGGTGCATCGAATAGCGATAGCCCATGTGCTCGTGCCAGGGATGGAAATGCGGATGCGCGCGGTAGCCGGGCGCATAGCCGCCACCTTGGTAGCCATATCGATGGCCGTAGCCATAGTGACCTGCGTAGCCGTATCGATGCCCGTAGCCGTAGCCATGTCCATAGGCGTGGTGGCGATAGCCGCCCCATCCGGATACCGAACCTTCCCGATAGGTCCGATCGGGCGCGAAGTTGCCGGGACCGGTGTAGGTCGGGCCTTGCTCGACGTAATAATACTGCTGCTCCGGATCGGGCAGCCGCTCATGGGCCCAGCCGCCGCAGCTGTTGCATTCGGAATAGACCGGGGCCGGCGGAACATAGGCCTCAGCCCCGCACGGGCTGACATAGGCCTGGCCGCAGGGCGAGCACGAACCCTGCAACAGCCCGCCTCCGCACGCCATCGCGGGCATGGCACTCGCACTCATCACGGCGACCGCCGCTACCAATCCTGAAATCAACTGACGCATTTTACTCTCTCTCCTGTGGATCTGTTTCTTGCTGGCGTGGATTTTCTTGCTGGCGTGGATTCTAGTGTGGAACGTTCGGCCTTCGCCACTGATCCCGTGGCATCTCGCGGTCGCGCGGTGCGATGATGACCGGCGGCGGATAAAACGGTACTTCGGGCTGCGCCTGCTGCGGGGTGGATTGCGCGGACCAGGACTGGTGATAGCTTTCCGCGGGCTGCGGCAGCCGGCGGTTGGCGGGCGGTTCTACTTCCAGGCGTCCGTAGCCCGGCGCGTGACCGGCGCTCGGAAAATAATGACCGACGTGCGGTTCGTAATCGACGAGACGGCCGCCGTAGACCGTGGGCTGCACATGCTGGCCCTTGTCGAGACCCCAATCGCCTTCGACCACCGCGTAGGATGCGTCGACGCCGTTGATGATGATCGGCACTCCGGGGCGGCCGGGAATCACGATGACGGGACCGTTGCTGCCGGCAAAGGCCGCCAGCGTCGTTCCGATCAACATGACGAGTGCCAAGACGATACGCATCATCCGGAGTTCCTGTTTCCGGCGGAACCCTAATCGAACGCGCAATGCCATGGGTTAAAACCGCCGGCCAAGTTGCCGGTAAGCCTAATGCGTAAGCATCTCCGCTCAATCAATTGCAAAGAATCGCAATATCGAAATATTAACGCCGCAAAGCGCGTTAAGAGCGCGTTGTCGTTACGTGCAGATGATCGCGGCCATCGTGATGACACCGATCCGCAATCGAAAGCCCTCGCGAGAAAGCGCCAAAATTGAAACCATTCTGCCCTATCCATCGCGACCGTCTCATGATCCGGAAATAGTCCATGCCCCATAGACTTCTTGCGGCCGCCGCATGGACCGCCCTCGCACTGATCGTTTTCGTCACGATATCGCCCATCGAGATGAGGCCGGTTGTCACGTCGGATCCCAACATCGAGCGGTTTGCCGCTTTTGCGCTGCTCGGGCTGCTGCTCGGATTAGCCTATCCGCGACGGCTGGCGGTTGACGCATCGTTCGTCATTGCCGTTGCCGGCGTGCTGGAAACATTCCAGTTGATCACCCGGGACCGGCATGGCCACGCCGCAGACGCGTTCGTAAAGGCTGCAGGCGGGGCCTTCGGCGTCGCGATGGCTTTGCTTATTTTGATCGCGCTCGAGCGCCGCAACGCCCGGTAAAAAGACCCTCCGCAGAATCGCAGAGCGCTTTGAACTCAGCGATGAAAAGTTGCACCGATGTAACGGCCGCGGGACCAGATCACCTGACAGGTCTGGACGTTCTTGAAATTGTCCAATGTAATCTTGAAGGTCGGAGCAATAACATCACGCTCGTTGAGCTGAAGTCCGACACCGCCATCGCTGATATCGCGCAAAGCGCAGGACAATACGCCGCGCTGCCGGTTGGAGAAAAGCAGCGCCCCACGCGTCGTCTTTAACCTGTCAACCTGCCGTCGTTCAGCCATCGGTGTCTCCGCAAGGACAAGAAACGTCACCAGCAAAACACTGCGCGATGCCGTCTATTGCCCTGTCCGGGGAACCCTAACCGCCGGGAACCTTTCTGCAACGGAAGCTGGCCGTTAAGCTGAACGATCAAGCTTAATTGTGACAGGCTTTGCGGCCATCATGGACGTCGGTTAGCTCCGCGCCCATGTAGCGGTGAGCTGCCAAGCGAACGGCGAAAAGGGAACAGTCATCCCGGTGATCAATAAAGCGAAACAAAAACGCCGCTGGTCCTTCGAAGAGGATCGCCGCTTGATGGAGCTGGCCGGTTCGTCGAAGTCGTTAAAGGCGATCGCGGAACAGCTGGGCAGGTCTCCGGATTCGGTCGCCAAGATGGCCAGGCGATTGGGGCTTTCTCTCAAGTCCGGACGCACGGGGTCGAAATCAGCATCGACCCGGCGACCTTAGACGACCCATTGTGATCCAGTTCACAGAGCCGGGCGTCGCAACGGCGTACGCTCCTGCCTTCAGATGGGGAGAACGGCGATGAAAACGATCTTGTGGAGATGGACAAACCTCACCGTGGTCGTGGGTGCCGCGATCGCAGCGCTTGTTATTGCGGTGCTTACGATGGAGTTGGCGAAAGCGGATCCACTCACTTCTTCCGGCCTTGGCTCCGAATGGAAATGCCACAGGCTCCCGATGATGGTGGTCTGCGATCATATCGTTCAGAGGAAGAGCCTTCCGTAAAGGCTTAACCTGGAATGATTTGTTGGCTACCCGTGACTTTCACGGCCCTTTGAACCTGGAAAATCCAGAATTCTATTGCGGAACCTCTCGAATCACCGGTCCCCTTGCAGCTGGTGGGCCAGCCGGGCCTTGGGGCGTCGTAGCCGTTCCGGGTTGCTTTGCGGGTGCAAGCGTGCGCTGACCGAACGTGGAGTAAAACGCGGCAACGAGCACCAGCACCGCGACAATTCCACCAAGAATCCCGGCTATTTTTTCCGATCTCATTTTGATCCTCTTTGGGTCTGCGTCGAGGTAATAGCATGCGCATCGGACAAGGACAAAGCACTCCACAAGATAACCGCTCGCTAGCCGAACGCGACGTCAACGTGGTGACCTTTTGCGTCACAGTATCCCAAGGCGGATGTAATCCAACGCCGGGTACTGGGCGATAATTCTGAGTGCTTACTCAGTAGCCGGGAAAGGACCGATCTTTCCGATCAGCATTCAGAGCCAGGTCCATGGTGTATACCCCCAACTCACACATGACCTGCGAAGCGATATCTCCGAGCGCGATGAATTCTTTGGCAAGATACTCAAATTGGGCGCGGACCTGACGCAGCGTGGTTTTCGGCACGACGGCATTGATTTCTTCCGCTGCAGGATCCGGATCGATCCGCTGCGCTAAAAGCGAACCCAATCCCGCGTCCAACCCAGGACCGGCCGCAATGGAGTGGTCGGCGTTTGCATGCTCGACGGTTTGATTTTGCTGATTGCCGATTTGACTGAATGAGCGAGCCTCCGCACGTTTTTTTTCCAGGTCAGCGATCTTCATCTTGAGCGCGTCGTATTCGAAGCGAACTGTCGCAAGCTCGTCGCCAAGCAGCTTTTGCCGGCCCTGCAATTCAGCGCGTTCCTGGTCAAAGGCCAGACGAAGTTCAGACAGCTCGCTCAAATGGGCCTTAGATTTTGCCGCTAAATTCTCACGCTCGCCCGCCAGATCACTGCGAAGCCGATCAAGTTCATCGTCACGCGCCTGCAGCGTTGACCTGAGTTGTTCGCGCTCGCGATCGAATACCGCGCGAATCCCGGCCTCGGCTTTAACTTGCGCCTCCAATTTCGTCGCGAGTTCGCCGCGCTCACGGTCCCAGGTAGCGTGAAGCTCGGATATTTCCTCTTCCTGCGCCTGCAGCGCCGACTTAAGCGCATCGCGTTCACTCAGGATCGCAGACGTGATGTTTACATGGCCTTCAACATCGTGCTTGAGCGCATCGCATTCTGCTTCGAACGCGTCGGCCTGCTGGATCGCGGTTTCGTATTTGTACCGCCAAAGCTCCTCTTCCTCCAACGCTGCGGTCAAGCGGGCAGTCAGGGTTTCAAGCAGAACGGCGGCGTTTTGCAAATATATCGCGTTTTGACCGTTGGACATCAGGTCGGCAAAGCGACGCAGAAACTTCGCCGTTTCCGCAGCGTCGGGCATCTCAGGCGTCATCGAGGATCCGTCATCAGGGGTTACTCTCTTACGCCATTTCGAAGCTGCCGTGTCTAGGTGTCGCAGCCCGCCAAGACGGTTCCAGTCTGGCGAACGGCCGTACAGCGGCGCTTAACTAGTCGGCTGGCTTGCCGAAGATGTTCTAGGTGGGCGGCGGCAAAAATAGGGCGACGGCACAAGCGGGTTTAGCATGCCGCCGATGGTCAGCAGCACGGTTCGCGGTTTGCCGCCAGGCGCAATGCACGATGAGGTCGAATTCAGTTTGCCGCAACCCGAAGCCTAAATGCTCGACGCCGGGGGCTTGAAGTCCGGAAATCGGCTCAACATGGCGGCCTTCAAAAATTTGAAATGCGTGATCTCGTTGCTGAGCTCTTTGAGGCGGCGTTGACCGTTTGAAATCTCGGTGCTGAACAAGTCCTGGTGATGATTGTCGAGCGGTTCGCGCTCCAGGTACTCGTCGCTTGCGTTCCCTAGCGTCACAGCAGCGCGCGCCAGCACATCTTCAACGCGACGATTTAAGCCCGATTGTTCGTTTTCTGCCGAGCTTAGTGCGCTTTCAATTGCCGCTATAAGCGACGCCACCCGCGAGCGGTCGGTTTCCGCGTCCCGATCGGCCGAGCGCGCCTTGAAATCTTGATTGGCGAGACGGGATTTAAAGTAGTTATGCGCCCGCGCCCGCAAAAACAGCTGAAACATCTGGGTATGTCCGGTCCAAAGCCACGGTCATCCACCGCAACCTATACCTCAAATCGCTCCACGTCGGTTAAGAAATATTGAACTTGCGGTAACGGCCCACCGAGGGTTCGACCACCTTCTCTCTCGAGGGCTACTTCTGCAGCGTGGCGGTATCCTTCTCGATCGATTGCAGGCCTGTGCTTGGGTCCGTGATAACGGTATTTAGCTGCGCGACACCGGTCCCGGTCAGCGTGAAGCTGGAGCTGCCGATTCGAAACGAGTTATTGCTGGTGATGAAAACCCTTTGCACCTGAAGACCGCCAAACGCACTCTGAAACGATACATTGGCGCGGTAGCCGCTGATTTTTGAAATCGTAATCGTGAACGGCTGCTTGGTGCTGTCTTTGCCGGTCCAGGTTCCTTGATACTTGGTCGGATCAACGGGGGCGAATTTCGCTCCAATGGGGATCAGGCTCTGCGGAGCTGCCGCGTAGCTCGACTGCAGGATGCTCATGATATCTGCCATTGGAAACCTCCGTTCGCCCAAGGGTATTGCGGGCGGCCGCAAGCATCACTGGCAGAATAAAATTAATCATCGATTAACCATGATCGGGAGCCGGCGGCTGGTCAAAAAGACCACAGTCGACGGCCGACCATTTATTGCCGCAGCAAGCGATAGTGCCGGTGCGCCAGGCACGTGTTCACGACAAGCGCATAGTCGGCGGTCGCCTGCTCTGCCGTTATCGCCCCGCTGTTAGCCGTGGCGCCGCCAACCGTCTGCGCGGCGCCGGAAGCGGCGTCCAGCGTGCGCGCCTGATTGAAGGTGGACGCCGGTATGAAGCTCGCAATCACGCCGGCAGCATACACCGTGCTGCCCACCGCCGCCTGCTGTTTCGCCTGTCGGGCGACCGCCTCCTGGGGTGCTGCCTGCTGCCGGCAATCGGCGAGGTCACGACGATATTTATTTTGATCGACGCGATGCATGTCGATCAGGGGCTCGTAGATCGGCGGTGCCGCCGCGCCCGTGTCTGTCGAGGCTTCGGAAAGAGACGCTCCAGACTGAGTGGTCTGATCGCACGCAGCAAGTGCCAAACATAATCCGGCAAGCAAAAACACTCTCATCTAAATTCCCCAGAAAAACACCCAACTCTCTGTATCGCCGATACAAACACGAATTAATGTGGCCGGCAAGCTTCCGGCGATCATGATAATACTTGGCGGGCGCCTCCAGTGTCGATTGCGCGCGAGGCAGAGAAGAACCACGGTTCACGAATTGGCGACACAATCAAAGTGGTGATCGGTATTGGCGTGCGCTCAATCGGGCCTTCGGGCGCGTGTCTACTTCGTCCTGCAAACATCCGCAGGAGAAAGCGAAAGCCAAGGAGAGACCAATGACGAGAAGCCGGTTTCCGCTTTAGCTCTTGTTCTTGATCGCCCCGATGATCGCCGTCAGGATCGCGCCGCCGGCGCCGCCCGCAACTACCTGCGAGACTATCCCGCTGGCACTGAGGTTGCCGGCCTGCGCCGCCGCAACGACCGAGGGCCAAACCAGCGTCACGATCTGGCCCAAAACGCCGCCGCCAACGACACCTGCAATAATGTTTCCGATGGTACCGAGATCGAATTGCGGCGATGCTTTGCCCACGCCCGCGCCACCGACCGCACCCGCGATCAGATTAATAAGCACTTGTTCCATGAGACATTCCCCCTTTTGTTCGGGCGTTTGGTCACTCGGGGAAAACCCCGGTGTGATCGCCCCGGGGGAACATCCTTCCGCACCTTGGGCGGCAGATCAAGTGTACGTTGCAGATCAGCACGCCAAACCCAGGCCATTGTTGCGCGATGGCGCATCGCGAAAGCAAATCCTGGTCCGATCGGCAAGCTGTCGGCTCTGTTCAGTCCGCTGCCATGGTGGCTCCATGGCTTCTATGGCGTGCCGCTTGAACAATCCCTGCTGTTCTGCCGAGCGGTTCGGCACCCGGCCACGGTATTGAGATGGCTGTCACGGCGATTAGCGGTTTTCATCGGATTGCGGCGCGATTAAAGTCTCCTGGAATTCGTCACAAACGACATTGAGTATCCGACGCAAGGTCATGACCGGGCTAGAAAAGACAACACTGGACAAGATCCCCGAGCCGGTCGCCGATATCAAGGTCGAGGCGATCGAAGGCGAACTCTCGCTGTATCATCCAGGGCAAACCGTAGCGGTTTACCTCGAGGATGTTCTTGCGACGCTTGCCGATCTCTATGAAAAGAAGGTTCTGGTCCCGGGCTGACCGGATTTGATTCAACCGCAATCGAGCATGAATTCACGATGACAATCTTGGTCACCGGCGGCGCGGGTTATATCGGCTCGCACGTCTGCGTCGAACTGATGCGCGCGGGACATCCCGTCGTCATCTTCGATAATTTCTGCAACAGCCATCGCGAGGCCGTGAGCCGGATCAGGGATATTACGGGGGTTCTGCCGCCGACTATCGACGGTGACATCAGGGATCGCGAGCTGCTGGCCCAGATGATGGCGACACATCGATGCAGCGCGGTCATTCATCTGGCGGGGCTGAAGTCGATCACGGAATTGGTCAACGATCCCATCCGGTATTACGATAACAACGTGTGCGGCACGTTGCGGCTGGTCCAGGCGATGCAGGACACCGGCGTTCACAAGCTGGTCTTCTCTTCGTCGGCTACTGTTTATGGCGCACCGGTTTATCTACCGATCCGGGAAGACCATCCGCTTTCGCCATGTAATCCCTACGGCCGGACCAAACTGATGATCGAGCAGATGCTTGGCGACCTGGCGGCGTCAAACGGCTCGCTCAGGATTGCTATCCTGCGCTATTTCAATCCGGCAGGAGCCGACCAAAGCGGTATGATCGGAGAGGATCCGCGGGGGACACCGAACAACGTGATGCCTTTTCTGGCGCAGGTCGCC
This sequence comes from uncultured Alphaproteobacteria bacterium, assembly GCA_963774685.1. GTDB lineage: Bacteria > Pseudomonadota > Alphaproteobacteria > Rhizobiales > Xanthobacteraceae > Bradyrhizobium. The sequence goes on from CAVZFU010000003.1 coordinate 73,636, forward strand.
ATCGGCCGCCGGTCGCATCTGACGATATTCGGCAATGACTACGACACTCCCGATGGCACCGGCGTGCGGGACTATCTTCATGTCACCGACCTCGCCGCGGGCCATTTGCGGGCGCTCGAAGCGCTCGAAAGGCACGACTGGATCAAGGTCAATCTGGGCACCGGCCGGGGAACCAGCGTGCTCGATCTGGTTCGGGCTTTCTCGGAAGCGTGCGGCAAGCATATCCCGGTCGTGTTTGCTCCGAGACGTGAAGGAGACGTTGCCAGCAGCTATGCTTCTCCCGATCTCGCCCGGCAAATTCTGGGCTGGCGCGCCACGCGCGACCTGAAAGCGATGTGCCGGGATGCCTGGAAATGGCAAAGCACCAACCCAAAAGGGTACGGCAATCCGCAATCGTCAAGTTAATCGCCGGCCCGTGCACTCCGGCACGGAATTGGCGAGCTGTTGACGCCGGATGGCGAACGCAAAATTCAGCAATATTGCCATTGCAATCTGGCGGGCTATTCCGCAAGAACCGGCCGACTGCTATCTTCGCCGTCACTCGCCGGTTTAGCTCAGCGGTAGAGCAGCGGTTTTGTAAACCGAAGGTCGGGAGTTCAATCCTCTCAACCGGCACCATTCAAATCAAAGTCAAATCGTTATCCGACATTTCCACAAGATTATTTGATGATGATTGCGAGGCATTTTCGGTGACGCACATGCGTCGAGCCGCCGGAGTGTGACAGTTTTATCACCGCACGCATGAAACTGCGCCTGCGTTCCCAAACATCGCAGCGTGCTTCTTGATTCGTAAAAATTCCTGCGCTCGTATGCCGACGGCTGAGGTGCGTGATGGACTGGAAAAAAGAACGCGATCTTTTAATCGCGCAAACGTTGGCGTTTGTTCAATCGGTCGCCGGCAAGAAAGCGGAGTTTGGGGCCGTACCGGATGAAATCCCGGAGACGTCGCCTCATGTTGAGGCTGCTGCGACCGAAATCAGGCAAATATTCGAACGCCCTGTCGTCGAGCCGCCCAAAACCTTTCCGGTCATCGCCCCGATTTCAGGGATTGCCGCCGCAAGCGACTTCCGAACCGAGATACAGGCCCGGATCGAGAGCTTTCGCGCCCACCAGGAACGCTTTGACCGGGAGCGCGAGGAATATTTCAGCGCCACGCTGGCCAAGGCCCGCGCGGCAATCCGGAATGAAACCGCGCCGCGCCCTTCCGGACGGCTCAGCCGTTGATCCCAATCCCCCTGATCTTCTCCAGCACCGGCAGCAAGTGCTTCAGAAATTCCTGCGGGTTCTCGCTCATCGGGAAATGGCCGAGGCCCTTCATGATGGTGACCTCGCTGCCGGAAATGCTCTTGGCCACATCCAGCGTTTCCTGCGGCGTGCAGGAATAATCATATTCGCCGGAGAGCAGAAACAGCGGGCAGCGGCGCGTGTCGATCTGCGCGACCCGGCCGCGGATGTCGCCGTCGCGCTTGTAGAAATAAAGGTCGCCTTTGAAAACGCCGGGACCGCCCTGCATGTAATGCCACAGCGTCTCCCAGCGCTCGCTGTCGGGCGCGTCCGGCCCGACCAGTCCTGAGACGATGGCGGCCGAAACTTCGCCGCCGTGAACGTCGGGACGGTGCAGGAAATTCAGATCGTAATAGGGATCGACATGCGCGCCCGCCTGCAAACCGATGATGGCGCGAAAGCTCTCGGGATGTTCGAGCGCCAGATGCAGCGCGATCCGTCCGCCGATCGAGCAGCCGATCAGGATCGGCCGGTCGAGCCCGAGCGCCGACATGATTTCCAGGATCATCGCGGTGTAGTGCGCCGAAGTGAGCTGATATTCCTCGTTTTGCCAGCCTGACGGCGGCGACGACTTGCCGTGCCAGGGCATGTCGAAGGCGATGACGCGATGACGTTGCGTGATGCGCTCATCGTTCATCAGCGCGCGGTATTGGCGCCCGTCCGCGCCGGCGGTGTGGAGGCACAGCAACGGGACGCCCTCACCTGCCTCCTCGACATAGATGCGATGCTTGCGCCCGAACAGATCGAGATGCATGTAACGGCCGACGATCGGCTCGAATTGCACGGTCATGCCGCCGCCCTCGCCGGTCGCAGCTTGGCAAACGTTTCCTTGAAGTAGCGCAGGTTGGCCATGAAGACTTGAAGATCGCCTTCGGCCTTGAGCACGCGCCGCTTGATCAGCGCCATCACGTCGTTGGAGCCGGGCGGCGGCCGGCTGCTTAGGAATTTTTCCCATTCCTCTTTCGAGGTGCGCAGCGCAAATGACGACGACGGCATCACGAACGGCCCTGACGTCACCGACACGATGCGGCCTTCGAAGATCGTAATCAGCCATGCCGCTGAACCTACTTCGAGCAAGAACGTCGTCGACAGATAGCGCCCGCGCCGGACCAGCATCTCGTCGCTGTTGACCCGCTCCTGCAACCTCTCGATCATGTTCGCGCCCCCAAACGCCCGGCAAATCGCCGCTTGCCGCAGCCTTGCGTCCAGCTCGCATGATGGGAGGATTGATCGCGGCGTCAATCGCCTAAAGCCAGGCGCATACCAGCATCAGATTTGCCGCGCAGGCGGCCAACAGGCCGACGGTGAGCGCGATGTGCACCTGGCCGCCGGAGGTTCTTGGGATCGTTTTCATGACAGGCGAAACATCGGGCGATTCTGGCCGGAGAGTCTCGCGCAATATTTTTCGCCATTTCCGCCGGGATTCAGGACTCGTTTACAACTCGGGGACTCCGGCATGACCGGAAATTTCACGGCCCCACTTGACAGGAAACAGCAGGAGAGTTTTTGCGATCACGATTCGCGTGATGTCACGGCCTTCGGCGGAAACCCGGACGGGCCTTGCGCGTTGAGGGGGTTTGGCGGAGCAAGCCGATGCCCTACGCACTGTTTTGTAACGAAGCCAAGCTCAGCAAGGCCTATCCGACCGAAGCGGATGTCTGGAAGCTCGCTTTACACAGCGGCCTTGTGGTCGACGCGGTTTCGGATGAGGAAAAGCCGTTGCCGCAACCGGTGCTGGACAACGACTACGAGATCAGGTCCTGCCGGCCGGACCCGGAGGAGGATCCCGCTGAAAATCAGGCCGAGGCCGAACGTGAGGAGCAACTGGAATTTCAGCTATATTCATGAACCGGGGCATGCCCCGGCAAGCGGCATTTACGGCGTTGCGGTCGCCAGCGAGGCCTGCGTACCTGCAAGCGTTATGCAGACCTTCCGGCGGTGCAACCCCCGAATCGCACCGGTGACCTTGAGCACCTTGCCGGGCGGACACGATGCATCCTGCACGAATGCGACCTCGTAGGGCGCCAGGATCAGCGGCTCGGATTTCAGCACGGTCTGGGCGAAACACGGCCACGCAACCGCGGAAAAAATCAGCCCTAACGCAACAACACGCATGTTTGTTGTCCACCAGCCAGCAAACCCATAATAACCGATGGCGCACGAAAGTTTCACGACGTGTGAAATTTATTTTTTCAGGCCCGTCTGCGCAGTCCCCTGCCCCGCCCCGCCGGACGTTCCCAACAAAAAGGCCGGCGCTAAGCCGGCCTTTTGCATCGATCAATCCGAAATCGGCGTCAGTAGCGCGAGACCACCGGGCCACCCCAGCCGAAGCGATAGTTTATGCCAACCTTGACGGTGTGCTCATCGTCGCGGAATCGGGTACCGACTATCTCGGGCGTGCCCGCGGTGAAGGTGGTGTTGCCGAAATTATAATACTGATATTCGGCCTTGGCCGACCAGTTCGGCGCGAACATGTATTCAAGACCGGCGCCGACGGTGTAGCCGTCCTGGCGATTGCCCGTGGTGGCGAACGTCACCGGCGTGCCGCCGACGCTGACGCCGAGATTGTTGTTGTCGCGCCAGGCGTAACCGCCCTTGGCGTAGAGCAGCGCCGGGCCCCACGTATAGCCGAACCGGCCTGTGACCGAGCCGAGCTGATCGGAGTTCGAGGTCACCAGGGTGCCGCCCGGAAACAGCATGCTGTTATTGTTGCCGTTCAACCAGCTATATTGGGCTTCGGCGCCGATCACCCAGTTCGATGCGAACTGGTAGTCCGCGCCGCCCTGCACACCGCCGAGAAACCGCGCCGAACTGCCCTGCAGGCCGTTGTCGCCCGCAAACGCACCGCCGACATGGCCGCCGATATAGAAACCGGTCCAGTTATAAATGGCTTGAGGCGGCGTATAGACCGGAGCCTTGGAATAGGTTCGCGCCGGCAAATCGGCCGCCAGCGCGGGAGCGGCAAATGCCATCAAAGCGGCAGTGCCGATCAAAAGCTTCTTCATGAGTGAATCCCCGTTATTGTCGCTGGCGACCCTCATCAAACAACGTGGCCCCAATTTGGTTGCTTCGCGGCGATGCCGGACACGGATGGTCCGTAACTGTGACGGGCCGGCAACGACGCCGTTTTCGGCCAAAAAACCGCTTTACCGGCTTAAATTCAGTCGATTGGGGTGCCCTTCGGGTTCAGGTCTCGCCGAAAAGTGATCGGAGTTCCCGGGCAAGTTTAGCCGCCGCAACGGGCCAGCTCCCCTGAAAAAAGCCCGGCGAATGCCCGACGTTACGCGCCAGTCAGCGCGTCATCTTTTCCAGATCCGGAAATGCCGCATAGACCGCGCCGGCGCAGGTCTCCCCGGCTTTCTCGACCATACGATCGAGCCGGCCATCGACATAGACAACGGCGCGCTCACGCAAGCCGTGATAACTGCCATCGGAATCGCGCGGGGTAAAACGCAGGCACGTAACATAACGCAACCGGCCGCCGACCGTGCGCTGCACCGGCTCTGCCAGAGCGGCGTCACGCACGCCAACGGGATTGTTGAGATAGGTCCTCATGAACGCCAGCAATTCGCTGCGATAATTATTGGGATATGGCTGATTGGCGACGCCGCGATCGTCGGTATAGGAAATGGGGCTGGTCTCGTCATTGCTCGCGCAGGCCGCAAGCCCGATCGGCAGCAGCAGGATCGCCAGATGCTTTGCTGATATCCCCAAATCCAGCTTGCCCGTCAGTCGTTTGCCGCCGGCAAATCCTAGACCGTCTTCCGGCGGAAAGGAATTCGCATCTCGGTTACCGGACCGGCCTGGATTCGTCACCCCGGCCGCGGCTCCGGCCCGTCACCATTGGGGAAGCAATGGCGCGGACCGGATCTGATATCCGCCGGGAGCAGCGGGGCAAGGCGGATCGAGCTATCCCCCCGCGGATCAGCCTCAGCCGCGCTTGATAGCGGGCGCAACGTGCTTGGTCGTGACCTTCGAGAACTGCCGGGTCTTGAGCGCGCCCATCCGCTTGTGGAAACGATGATGGCGGTAGTGCCTGTGATGATGGCGGCCCATCTTGGCATTAGCGTTCAGCGCGCTGGTCTTCACCTGCACGGCCTTGATAACCGGCGCTTGCGTATTCTTGCCCGCCTCGGCGGCAAACGCGGGTGCGGCAAGAACGGAAACTGCGAGCAGTGCGGCGGAAATGGTCTTCAACATGGTCGTCTCCTGTTTCGCGATCACAAGGTGACCGGTCGGATGGCCGGGCTCGTCGATCATGCCTGCGACCTTAGATGCCCGGCGCTGAACCCACCCTGAAGCGCAACGATGGACTTCGTTCATCTGGATGACATGTTGGTCATGTTCGTTCCGCACATGCCTCGCCGGCGGGTTCAACCGAATCCCTTCAAATCGCGGCCTTTTGCCGGGGATGTATTGTCGCAGCGGATGTTCAATCAGCAGTGTTTCGGTATAGGATCGTCCAACCGGAATTCAGGAGAGACGCATGAGCAAATTTGCAATCAGGCTTTTGGCGCTGGCGACGTATTCGATGGCGCTGGTCGCAATACCGCTGATCACCGCGGCCCATGCTTCGGGCAGCGATAATCCGTCGCCGCCGGCCTCGGACACCACGAAGGCAAAGAAGAAACCCGACAAAAGCTCCAGCATCGACAATTCCAAATTCATGAAGGGTTATCGCGCGGCCTACGCCACCATCTACGACCGCAACGATTATGTCTCCGCCATCGGTCAGTTGAAGGCGCTTGGCCAGGATGACCGCGCCGATGTGGCCAACCTGATCGGCTACTCCTATCGCAAGCTCGGTGACTACAAGGTTTCGCAGATCTGGTACGAGCGCGCGCTGAAGGCCGATCCCAATCACGTCAGGACCTGGCAGTATTACGGGCTGTGGCAGCTCGAACAGGGCAACCGCGATCAGGCGCAGTATCACCTGAGCCGGATCGCGGCCCTGGCCGGCACCAATAGCGAGGAATATCGCTCGCTGGCCTCGGCGCTGGAAAAGCCGCCCGGCACCGGCCTCGTTTACTGAGATCGGCAGCGACAATTCAGCCGGCGCGGTCCTTGACGGAGTTCTCGGGATTGCGCCGGTTTTGTCTTGCCCGGCAGGGTTCGGAAGATTTCAATATCCGGCTTGCTTTACTTCATCAGCCCTTCAACCTCGGCCCGGAAGGCCCGGCGTGAAGCGTCGCGCGAATAAAACATATGACCGCCCGGATAGACCACGAGCTTCACACGATCAGGGGTGGCGTAAGCCGGTAGCTGATCGAGCAGGATCTTCGAGCCAAAATAAGGGGTGGCGAGATCGAACAATCCATGCCCGACCAAAAACTTCAGCTTTGGATCGAGCGCAAGAATCTCTTTCAACTGCGAAACCGACTCGGCGGGATCCCGGCCGCGGCCGAAATCCCAGGCCTTCGCCACCGCGTTGCTGAGCACCTCGTAGGACCCATCCGGCCGCCAGTTGAGCTTGCGCATGGTGAGGTCGACCGCGGCACTGGTCAGCGGCGCGTATAAGGGTTCGCCGGACGGATCGTTGAAATGATAGAAGCTCGAGTCCGGAAAAGGATCGAGGCCCAGCACCGACGCGTCGTAGCGGCCCGTCACCTTGCCGTCCCGGCGGTCGAATTCGCGGCGAAACTCCGAAACGTCGAAGCGCCCGGCCAGCCTGCGGCTTACGGCCTGATCGATTCCCGTCAAGGCCGCCACCCTGTCGGCAAGGCGCGTCGTGGCCTCGGTATCGGCCAGGCCCTTGACGAGGTCGGCCAGGAAATCGCCTCGCGCGTAGCGTTCGACATCGGCCATGTCGGCACGGGTGACGTCACCTTTCGCCTCGCGTGCCACCGCCGCCATGGTGGGAAGGCTGATCACATATTGCAGCATGCTGGAGCCGCCGGAAGCTTCGCGGAAGTCGAGCACCGGCGAAACGAGGATGAGACCTTTGACGCCGACGCCCTGCGCGGTCTGCAAATTGCGCACGACCTTGGGCCCGCGAATGCCGCCATAGCTTTCACCGGCGACAAATTTAGGCGACAGCAGGCGGTCGGACTTTTCCAGCCAGCGGCGAATCGCAACCGCGATCGAACTGACGTCGCCGTCGACTGAAAAAAACCGTTTGCGCACGTCCTCGCCGGTCGCGACGAAGCGGCTGTAGCCGGTACCGACCGGATCGATGAAAACCAGATCGGTGAAGTCGAGCCAGGTCTCGGCATTGGGTTGAAGATCGGGCGAGGCGGAGGAGCTTGCGGCATCTCCCGATATGGCAAGGCGCCAGGGTCCGGCATTGCCGAATTGCAGCCAGGCGGAAGACGCGCCCGGGCCGCCGTTGAAAAGGAACGTTACGGGCCGAGTGCGGGGGTCGGCGCCATCCAGTTGATAGGCGGTATAGGCGATATCGGCCTGCGGTTCGCCCTTGTCGTCAAACAGGCGGATCGAACCTGCGGTGGCCGTAAACGCAAGCGTGCGCCCGGGAAGAGCAAGCGTTTGCTTGGTCGTGGAATCCGGCGGCAGGCGATGTTGTTCGGTGGCCGGCGGGTTCGGCGCGTTGCCATGCGCGCCGGTTCCGGCAGCCTTCTGGCCCGAGGGCGTTGCGGCAGGTTGCGGAGGTTGGGGTGTATCATCGGCGCGCGCTGCGGCCAGCATGGCACATGCAACAAGCGCGGTGACAATCGACGCCTGGCGGGGCGCCCGGCAGGGTACGATCATTACTCCCTACTCCCCGCTTCCGGCGAGCCAACTGGCCTGGGCGCAATGATGGCGCTCGCCAAGCGTTTTCCGACGGAAAAGCGGATTTCTGGCTCAAAACAGCTACCCGGTCCTGAGTGCTACGGCCCTCAGAAACCGACGCCGACCATCAAGACGAATTGCCGCCCGCACCATTCTCCCGAGCAACCCAGATCCCTGTGGAGCGCGCTGACGCGGCGAACATAACTGTCAAGATACCGCGACGCTGCGATCCGTGTTCTCCGTGAAGCGAAGTGCTTGATCACGTGACGCGGCGTCTTAGCCACTGTTACCGTCGGATTAGCCACGGTTATCGTCGGATCTGCCGCGGTCACTGTTGGAACCGCGCTTTCGGCCGCCGAAGCGGGCGTTGCCGTCGACAGCATCACCGCGACACCTGCTGTCGCGACCAATTGCAAAATCATACGGGGGTAATTGGCCATTGGACCGCACCTCTAAATCTGGAGCAGCGCTTTCGCGCCCAGCTAATCTTAACGTAATCTTAAGGAGATTACCAATTCGGCGATCAGAAGCCAACGCCGATCATGGTGTGGCCGCCACCACCACCGCCACCGCCACCGCCGCCGCCATAACTGGGCCGAGCGGCCGCCTGCTGGCGGGCATGGGGGGCCTCCGGCGCCGGCTTTGCCCGTGGCGGTGGGTCGCGCTCGCGCTCCGCCTGGCGGCTCGACGCTTTCCGGCGCGCGGGCTCGTCATCGTCCTTGCGACGGGACACCTTGCTATCCTCGTCATCCTTGCGGCGGGACGGTTTGCTGTCCTCGTCGTCCTTGCGGCGCGATGCGGTAGCCGGGGCCGGGGCCGGTTTCTCGGCGGCGACGCAGGTCTCACCTTTGGCTACTTCGCCGGTCTTGCACTCCAGCGGGCAAACCCGGCCGGATTGCTTGGTCAGATCGGCAACCACAGCTTCAGTCACGTCGGTGTTGCCGGCCGGCTGGCCCCCCTTGACCGACATGTAATTACCAAGTGCGCTCTTGGTTGTGGTCAGCGTGCCGTCTACCTTACCGCTAAAACATCCCAGCCGCGCGAGTTGGGTCTGGGCGGAGCGGATCAACTCGGGCGAGTTGGGAAGTGCGGCTGCGCGCTTTGCGGCTTCGGCGTTGAATTTCTCGAGCGTCGCAACAACGACAGGTCCGAGCCGGGGGCAGGTCACCGTCGCGGCGAAAGACTTCAGGTTGCCAACGCCCGGACCATCGCTTCCTTTGGCCACCAGATCGTCGAGCTTGCCCTGTTCCTGTTTACAGGCAGCTTCCTGCGCCGATGCCACTTCCGCCTTCTTGCGCTCGATCTCGGCCTCTCGTGCCTGCTTTTCGCTCGCCGCGCGCAGCGTGGCGGCCTCGGCTGCAGCCTTGGTTCGCTGAGCGTCATCGGCCTTTTGCTTGGCCTCCGCAGCCTTGCGCTCGGCTTCGGCGGCCTTGGCCTTTTGCTCAGCTTCGGCGGCCTTGGCCCGGCGCTCGTCTTCCTCGCGCTTTTTCGCCGCGGCGATTTCCGCCTTCTGCTGCTCGGCCTTGAGACGAGCTTCCTCGGCGGCCTTGGCCGCGGCCTCGCGGTCGGCGCGGGCTTTATCCTCGCGCTCCTGCGCGGCCTTCTTCAGGACATCGACCCGTTGCTGGGCATTGATCGACAGTGGCGAATCCGGAAATCGCTTGATGAATTTTTGCAGCGCGGACGGGTCGGTGCTGTCCTTCACCTTGTCCCACTCGACCGCTTCCTTCGAGTTGTCGCGATCAGATGGCGACGGCGACGGCGGGAGCGCAGCGACAACCATAGTCGGCTGCGGTGCCTGGGCTGGCTGCGGGCCCAATTTTTCGAGCTGCGCGCGGGCGAGGTCAGCGTAGAGCCCTTTCGGATGGCTGCTCAAAAATGCCTGCCAGGCCCGGACCGTGCCGACCTTGTCCACCAGTTCGTAGTCGATCCGGATGTCGTTCGCGGAGGCCTCCTGCGGTACCGGCGGCGGCGGCACCAGCGAGATATTGTTTCCGCCCAGCGATCCGTACACAAACGGCTCTTGCCGACCTTCGGTGGACTTCATCACTTCGTCCTTGACCCGTCCAAATGCCAGGCGGATGTCGAGGCCGGGCACCGTCAGGTTTTTCAGCAGGGAAGTGGTGAAGGGACTGTGCTGCCCATCGCCGTCCTCGGCCGTTGAACCGGCTTTCGCGGCGTAGGCGATCAGGGTATCGGTGCTGGTCGGCTCGACCTTGCCGAGACCGGAGGCAACCGCGCGGACGGCGACCTTGCGCTCCCGTCGCATGCTGCCGACGAATGGGTTGTCTCGGCAGGCGTCCAGAATGATCAGCCGCAACCGCTTTGCGCCGTCCGCCGAAGATACCAGCCGCTCCAGCGGGATCGCTTCGTCGTCGGCGTCGCGATCGCTCGCCAGCTTGGCATCGACCGGGATCAGGTAATTGGTTCCGTTGATTTCGAGGCCGTGACCGGCGTAGTAGATGACGGCGATGTCGGCCTGGTCCGCGAGGGTTTCGAATTTCCGGATCTCACGTTTGAAATCGAGATTGCCGACATTGGTTTGAACATCGACCGTGTCGAAGCCCGCATCCTTGAACAATTTTGCCACGGCGTTTGCGTCCCGTGACGGATTGGGAAGTTGGGGAACGGTCTGATAGGTCGAATTGCCTACGATCAGCGCCACTCGTTTGTCAGCCAACGCGGCGCTGGTGGAAAGAACCATCGCGAAGATGGTCGCTCCAATCATCGCCGCCGCTGTGACAAAACGCCCGAACATTTATTTCTGCCTGGTTGTCAGCTCAGTATCTTGAAAGCTACGCCTTGGTTGAAAAAGTTTACTTCGAAAGCGTCCCGCCACCGCTACGGTGGTCCGAAACTTCGATGGTTAATCATAATAGCCATGAACGAGGACCGAACTGTGATCTAAATCACCTAGCTGGCACCGTTTCTGCCGACCCAAGACCTCGGATTCTCAGGCCGGACAATAGAGCAATCCGGTCAGGTTGTTCAATAAAAATTGGCGCAAGGTAAGTATCTGGCGGGACGCCTGTTAGCGGCGATCAGACCTGGGTCCTCTTGATCTGCGCGACGAAAAGGAACGCGTTGGGAATGGCACCGCTTTCAAACTTCAGCGTTGAAGACAAACCGAAACGCACGGGCTTCGTTAATATGCCGGAGATCGCTCTTACCCCATGGATCCTGTATGGGATTATCTATGCGAAATGAGCCTTCGGCGAAATCGACGGTTCGGAAGCTTTGCTATTCCTTCGCTTTCGCGACGCTTTCGTCGAGCCTCTTTGCAGAACCGCAGGTAACCGGTTCTGGCCAGTTGGCGCCCGTGCTAACTGCGTTTTGCATTGCCAACGTGGGATGCGGTTTGGTTGCCCCACATCCTCCCGCTTGCAACTCGACGAAGCGGGCCCACGTTCGTCGGCCAGGAGCACCAAGGGGGAAGTCTTCCCCTTGTGATGGGACCGCGCGTGCGACCTAACCTTTAGCCTGTTCCAAAAACTGAACTTGGGGCCACTCGTTGATTCGGAGCACGATCGCGCCGAGCACCTACTTCCAAAGTGATGCGGTACCAGGATCGGCCAGCGTCTCGTCTTGCCAGGATGCATGTGACCTTTCCGCCACATGCGGCAGACATTCGTACGGCTGCCCCCCATCCAATGGTGCTTCCGCGACACAACATAGTTGCGGAAATTGAGGCGCTCGTGTGAGATGGAATCAGCTATGAGCGCATCAATTTGGGGGACATTGAAGTGAAAATGAATTTGACGGTCCTATTAGGGGGTGTGGCCGCGCTTTCGACGCTGACCGGGTCATTCGGTCTGGCAGCCGACTTGCCCGTCAAGGCCGCGGCCCCGGCGATTGTGGAAGAAAACTACATTATCGAATCCAATAACCAAATTAGCGTTGATTTCGTTGCGCCTTACTTGAACTACGCCGAGTACGGCGATGGCCGATTGGGCACTCAGACAGGAATATTGGATACGGAGAAGGGCTGGGTTCCCGGGGTTGGCGGCAAGCTGTCCGTTATGAATAACTGGATTTTCGAGAACTTCTATTTCGCAGCTGAGGGTTCTTACGCGAAGGGCAAGACCGACTATGTGGGGTCGGTGATAGGCGGCGTATTTGGCTCGGTGGTGACTAAAGACCCGGCCGTCTTCAAGGACGCCGATTTTCGTTTGGGCAAAGGATTTCAAATTAGTCCGAATGCCATGTTCACCCCCTATTTCGAATACGGCTGGCATCAATGGGTCAGAACGGTGAACGCAGGCGAAACCTACACGAACCAGTACGCCGGCGTCGGCGGATTGTTGCAAATTTCGCCTGGCCCAAAATGGGTGTTCTCGGCGAACGGATTTGTCGGATCGACCGTCGATCCGCACATTTTTATCGCAGCTAACCCCGGCTCAAACCTCGCAATTCACACCAGTCTTGGAACCTCCGTGACTTACAAAGTGGGCTTGGCGGCGGACTATGCGATCACGAGGAACTTGCACGTCAATGCCGGGGTAGATTTCGCCCATTTCAATTACGGCGCTTCGCCAAGCGTATTCGACCCAGTCATCCCCACCTTCATCTGGGAGCCGATGAGCAAGAGCTTCGTAACTACGGCCAAGGTTGGGCTGGGTTATGCCTGGGGTGGCCCGGTCGTCGCCAAGTACTGATCGATTTTCTCGAGCAAGAACCTGAAGAGACCGGCAGCAAAGCCGGTCTCTTTTGATTCGTGAAGTCGCTGTCTGCGACTCGAAAAGAGAGCTCGTCATCGAGCCGCTATTTCACCTCCATGCCGACCGTTCGAACTGGCGGACGACGTCGCCGGCCCCCGCCTCAACGGTGCGGGATAGAAGCCTCGAATCGCGCGGCCGCCTCGGCCGAAGTCGCGGCCTTGGCCTTCAGATTGGCACGTGCAAAATCTCTTCCGAAGATGCGCCCGATGGCTTGCCAAGCCCTTTCGGATCAGGCTGTTCGCGCGATCCGGCTCAGCTCACAGCGGAATGTTGCTGAAAAAGCACAGCAACTGAGCAAAGCGCAATCGTCCCCTTCCGCAAAGGCCAAACTCGCTTGCTTCGCCGGCGATTCCTATGGCCTTATCACACTGAAATATTCGTTCGTATTGGGGGCAGGCTATGGCTTTTTTTAAATCAAGAATTGCGACGATCACGCTGCTGGCAGGCGTGTCCGCGTTCGCGGGATCGCATTCTGCCTTAGCTCAGAATTGTTCATCGACCCAGAGCGGTCCATATGTGATTAGCAACTCCCCAGCGATCGCGATGGCGATGGGGCAGGCATCATCGGCGATTGCGGCCGCGATCAGTGCGGTCGACACCGCGTTCGTATCGCAGCAAGGCAGCGCTTTCGTGTCCGCGCCAGCGAATCCGCCCCCGGACTCGCCCGGCGGTGGCGTCTGGGCCCGCGCGGTCGGCGGACACAACGATCTTCAGAGTGTTTCCAGCAATACGCTCACCCAGACCAATTCGACCACCGGAGTAACGGAAAACACGACCAATGTGACTTGCTCGAATGCCATGAAACTGGACTTTGCGGGGGTCCAGGTTGGTGCTGACATCGCAAAGCTGAACTGGAACGGCTGGAACATCCATTTCGGCTCCTCGGCGGGCTATCTGGGATCCAAGACCAATGAGACAAATTCGGTCTTTAACAGCGCGAGCATTGTGAGCAGTGCCTTCGCCAGCACCTTTCAGGTGCCGTTCGTCAGCACGTACCTGGTGGCGACCAAGGGTCGCTTCTTCGCTGACCTGAACTTCCGGGAACAGGTTTTCAACATCAACCTGTCCGACCCGACCCTGGCGCTGGGCGGTCAGCCCATGAGCGCGCATGGCTTCGCGGTTTCGACGTCGGCCGGTTATAATTTCGATGCCGGGAACAACTGGTTCATCGAGCCCTCGGCCGGGTTCAGCTATTCTCGGACCTCCGTTGACGGCTTCACGCTGCCAGGCAGCGTCGCGACAGCTGGAATCATGTCGACTATCAATATCAACAACATCGAAAGTGAACTCGGCCGCGTCAGCTTGCGGTTCGGCAAGGCGATCGAGACCCCCACCGTCGTCTGGCAGCCCTTTGCGTCGGCGAGCGTGCTCCGCGAGTTTGCCGGCAACACGACCGCTACCGCCGTCGCTCCGGGCCAAATTAATGCGGGGAGTGGCGCCTGCAGTCCGTCGTGCCCGACCGACCTGTTCGCAACGAACAGCACGAGCCGGGTGGGCACGTATGAGCAATACTCGGTTGGCGTCTCCGCTTCGGTGATCAATACCGGCTGGCTTGGTTACGTGCGTGCAGACTTCCGGGACGGTCCGCAGCTCACGGGCTGGGGCCTCAGCGGGGGCATCAGGTATCAGTTCACGCCGGTCGTAGCGGCGGCGATGCCGACGAAGGTTAAGGCCCCCGTGGCTGTGATCATGCCCACGAACTGGACCGGCCTCTATGTCGGCGGCGTGATCGGTGCCCAGTACGGCCGTACGGACATCAGCCTGGACACCGACCCGACCATGTACGCGCGGCCCTATGTCGCCGGCCTCCTTGGGGGCGCCGAGGCTGGCTATAACTATCAGGTCAACAGGATCGTGCTGGGCATCGAGGGTGACATCAACGCCACCAACACCAAGGGGGCGCGCACACTGTCACCATCGACTCCGGCCTCGATAGCATTCCTTCCTCCGACGCCGAACACTTCACAGCCGAACAACCTGGTTGGGAGCGACCGTACCACGTGGGTGGCGACGGTCACGGGCCGGCTGGGTTACGCTGTAGACCGCACACTTTACTATGTGAAGGCGGGTGGCGCGTTCGAAAACAGCAAGGTCGCTGTGACCTGCTACGATCCGCAAGCATTTGGCGTTTGCGCGAATCCTGCTTTTCTACCCCTCGATCCCGGCGGCAGCATCAGCAAATCGTACACCCGGGTCGGCTTTACCGCAGGCTTCGGCACCGAGTTTGATCTCGGCAGAGGTTGGTCGGCAAAGACTGAGATCGATTATCTCGATTTCGGACGGAAGAGTGCCCTGTCGTCCGACTTTGACACCACGATTTCCGACTGGTCTCATGTCTGGCAGGGCAAGATCGGCCTAAACTATCACTTCAATCCCGGACCGGTCGTCGCCAGATACTGATCGCGGCTGAGGCGATCGGGAATTTTGGGTTGAGAATTTAACGGGCGGTCGCTTCAGGCGGCCGCCCGATTGCATTTGAGGCCTGAAAGTAGGATTCAGTCATCTCGACAAGCGCCGCCAAGGCCGCTAGACGACCTTCCGCGTACCGACCCAGTTCCAGCGCCCAATGAGCCGGCATATCCCATGACCACGCCCAAGCGATACAACCGGATCGCCTTCGTCGCGAGCGCCGGCGCGGAGGCCCAGCAGGCGCTGGCTCAGCTGGTGGGCCTGTATGGCAATCACGATCCCGCCGACGCCGACGTCGTGGTGGCGCTCGGCGGCGACGGATTGATGCTCCAAACGCTGCACCGGCACATGCGCTCGGGCAAGCCGATCTACGGCATGCATCGCGGTACCGTCGGCTTTCTCATGAACGAGTTCAGCACGCTGGATCTGCATTCCCGGCTCGCGGATGCGCGTGAATCCGCGATTCATCCACTGCTGATGCGCGCCACCGACGTGCACGGCGCCGTGCACCTTCATCATGCCATCAATGAGGTTGCGCTGTTTCGCCAGACCCATCAGGCGGCGCGGCTACGCATCCTGATCGACGAACGCGAACGCATGGCCGAGCTGATCGCCGACGGCATCCTGGTGGCTACCCCGGCGGGCTCGACCGCCTACAATCTTTCGGCGCAGGGGCCGATCCTGCCCATCAACGCGGCGCTGCTGGCGCTGACGCCGATCAGCGCGTTCCGGCCGCGGCGCTGGCGGGGCGCCCTGCTCCCCAACACCGCTTTTGTCGTCATCGAGGTGCTCGAGGGCGACAAGCGCCCGGTCGCGGCCGTGGCCGATCATGACGAAGCGCGCGACGTCCGCCGTGTCGAGGTGCTTTCCGACAAGACCATCTCGATGCACATGCTGTTCGATCCCGGCCACAGCCTGGAAGAGCGCATCCTGAGCGAGCAGTTCGGGTACTAGTTCGGCCTCCCCTCGCCCGGCGCAGCGCACTGGCCGCCTCGCCGGCGCGGAGCGGTGAGAATACAGATCGCAACCATTCGTTAACCGGCGCGGCGATATGGTTAACACCGGGTATACCGTGTCAGCCGGTGTGCCCTCGGGGCCGGGCCATGTTTCGCATCGATTTCAACAAGCTACGATTTCTCGTATGCGACGACAATCCGCATATGCGCCGTATCTTGCGCACCCTGCTGCATTCGTTCGGCGCCCGCGAGGTCTATGAATCCGAGGACGGCGCGACCGCGCTCGAGATGTACAGCCATTACGTTCCCGATATCGTCATCACCGACTGGTCGATGCCGATTTTCGACGGGCTCGAACTCGCCCAGATGATCCGGCAGCCGGAATCGAAGGCCAATCCCTACGCCCCCATCATCATGCTGACCGGCCATTCCGAGAAGCGGCGCGTCACCGTGGCGCGCGACGCCGGCGTGACCGAATTCCTCGCCAAGCCGATCTCGGCCAAGGCGCTTTACCAGCGCATCCTGAACGTGGTCGCCAATCCGCGCCCGTTCATCAAGACCAAAACCTATTTCGGCCCGGATCGCCGGCGCAACACCAACAACACCTATATCGGCCCCGAGCGCCGCATCGGCGGCGAGGTGGAAGTCCTTCAGCAGCCCTCGCTGCTCGACAAGGCCCGGACCGCCGTTTAGCGCGTGGCGCCAACAGAACGTCAAGGAACCCTTTATGGCGAAAGACAAGCCCGCGACGCTCCAGATCGAGACCTTCGCCGACCATCACGTCATCACCCAGCCCAACCCTTTGCGAAAGGTGTTGCGGCGGGTCGCCGATAAAGACCTGGACGATCCCGTCGCGCGCGCGGAAAAAGCCCTGGAAGACCTGTCCGGCGAATTCAGGAACTGGATGGAAATCGAGACCGACCGGCTGGCGGATGCCCATGCCGCCATTCTCCGGGACGGTTTTACCAACTTCACGCGCGAAGAGCTGTTTCGTGCCGCCCATGACATCAAGGGCGACGCCGCCACGTTCGGTTTTCCTTCGGCCGGCGCTGCCGCCGAAAGCCTGTGCCGGATCATCGAGCATGCACCTGACCTCGACCAGGTGCCGTCCGACCTTATCGCACATCACATCAATGCCATTCAGGCCATCGTGCGCGAACGCACCAAGGCCGATACCGCCGGCATGGCGAGCGAACTCAGCCGGCAACTGCGCGACGTCACCGACGAATACCTCGCTCTCGCCAATCGCGACCGGCCCGAACACCTCGAAGCGGTACTCGCGCCGAGCATTGCGCCGGCGGAGTGAGGCATACGCCGCCGCGCGGCGGTCAGAGCAGAGATAGTGGAATCAGGCCGCGATCGCCCCATACGAGATCGGCATGACCGTCTCGTCAGCGATCAATTCGTCGCAGAACAGGCGGGCCTCTTCCCGGGCCAACTCCGTTGCAAAGCGCCGCAGCAGGATCAGCAACGGCTCGGTGGCATGGCGATCGGTTTCGCATTGCGTCAGCACGCGCTCGACCATCCTGCGCCGCAACATGGCCGCGCCGCCGACGGTATCGACAAATCCGATTTCATGACTGACTTCGAGCGCCGCGCGGAACGCTGCGAATGTCGATTCCGGCAATCCGGCACGCGTCAGCAGCGCCTGCAGGCTGACACCGCCGCGGTCGTGGAGCAGCGCGGAGACGCGGGCCTGCGGCAGGCCGGACAATTCCGCCAGCGCGGAATCAAACAGTTCGAGATTCCCCGACAACAATGCGCGCAGGATCAATCCTGCGGTAAGCTGGCCGGTGGCGCGCAGATGCCGCACCAGGCCGCGCATGTCGTCGCCGCGCGAACGCGCCGCGATGTTCACGGTCGAACGATCGCGCGCTTCGCCTGCGATCCGCACTGCCCGATCGGCGCTCAGCCAGTTGCGGGCGACAACGAACTGCGCCAGCGTTTCCGACAGCTTGGCGACCAGCGCGACCCGCGTCGCTGCGGGCAAGTCTTCCAGCACCAGCATGGATTCCCGGATCGCGGCGAGATGACCGTGACGCTCGACGATGCGATCCCAGGAAAACGGTGCCAGTTCCGCATATGCATTTTCGATCAATTCAAGTGCCGCGGCGGGGGAGCCAACTTCGGCAATTGCCGCGCAGACCGAGGCCGGCAGGTTGATCCGGCGCGCGATCGCGCATTGCATCTCGCAATCGCCGGTCGCGATGATGTCGACGAGATCGGCGTCGATCAACAACGGTGAATGTTCAAGGACGGGAAGCGCTACCGACGACTGGTCGAGCGACAGCGCCTGCACGATCGCGGCGGGCGCTTCAGGACTATGCGCGAAAACTTCGGCCATCGCCTGGCGCACCAGCGGAGATGCATCGTCGAGCAGCATCAAGAGCGCACCCTCGGCGCCCGCGCGGTCCTCGTGCGATAAATCTGAAATCAGCCAGGCCCGCGCCAGCGCTCGCGTTGCCTCTGCGCGCTCGCCTGCCGGAGCGCTTCTAACCCAATTGATGAACTGCCGAACGATCATGGTCCTGCCGGCTTACGCAACTTGAACGACACCGTGACGCGATGCCACTGTCATACAAAATAAACCACGACGCTTAACAAAGCGTTCACCATAAATGGCCGGTTTTATTGACGTTTTGTTAAGGCTGCCCGGAAGGCGCGTCGGCGTTTAGCTGCTGAATGTGCCGCTACGATCGCTGAAGAGGTCGAGCGATTGCGGCACGCCGACATTGGGCGTCTGCGCCGATTTCACCGCAACTGCAGGAGCGACAGACGTCAGCGACGACGAATTGCCCCATAATTCATGAACCGCCGGCGAGACCGGCTGCTTTCGTTCGCCGGCCTGGAACAGGGAGCGAAACACCGGGTCGGCCGGCGGCGAAGTGTTTGTCGTCGTCGAGGCGGACGCGGTGGCGACCGGCGTGATCGACCGGACATCCGGAAAACTCGACAGGAAGGCCGCATTGTCGATCGGCCTGGTGACCGGCGCAGCAGGTGGCGCCGCGCTGGCGAGCACCGGATTTGCAGGTGCCGCACTCGCCGGCGTCACACCTACTGACGCCATCGCGGTGCGCGTCGCCTGCGAATTGGCAGCACTGGCGTAGCGTGATGTCAGCACCGAATAGACTTCGGAAACGCCGCGTGCACGCCCGGTACGGTCATAAAAAATCGAACGATTAGCCGCCGCGGCGTTCGGAAACAGCCGCGCGCCGGAGGCCCGCGGGTTGTCCTCGGCATTTGAGATCAGTTTGGCGGCGCCGCCGACGCCCATGAAATGCGCCATATAGAGCTCGGCGTCGGTCGGACGCCGGCCGATCTTGCCGGTGAGCTTGAAACTGTTGGACTGAGCCAGAACGGCTGCCATCGCCGAACTGGCGGCGGGATCGTCACGCAACTTCATGATCGCGGTTCGCGCGGCGGGATTGCTGACCGAGTAGGTACCGGAGGAGGATCTGGTGATGGCGTCGGCGTATTTACCGTAGCCGAGCTGCGTGCCGGCTTCCTTCACGGTGCCAAGCCAGGTCTGATCGATGAACTGAAAGAGTCCGTGGGCCGACGACGTCGAGGCGCCCGCCTTCGGATTGAAATCGGACTCCATCTTCGCGGTGGAAAGCAGATATTCGAAGCTGGCACCGACGGTATCGGCGGCCTGCTTGATGGCGCCGGCGATCTGCGCGCGCACGCGGTCGACACCTGCCGTCACCGTGGCGTTTGAAGGGTCGACCGACATGTGTTGGTGCCCCGCTCCCCGCGAAACGACCGCTTGGCCTGTTCGAGCGTTGCAGGCTCGATCCTCCAAAAAGGCCTCTCCCGGGGCTTTTTTGGAAAAATCATGCCTCGTCGAAAAAACGACACTCGTGCCGTCGTAACACTGGGACAATTATGGTTAATGGCGCGTTAACGAATGCAGCGCAGCCGCCACATCAGGAGCGCTTGTCGTAGACTTTCGCCGGATCGAACAGCCGGTCCGCATCCACAAACGACAGTCGCGCCCCGCCGTCACCCGTCGTCACGGCACGGTAGAAGCACGAGCGGCGGCCGGTGTGGCATGCCGCGCCTGACTGCTCGACCCGGATCCAGATCGCGTCCTGATCGCAATCCATCCGCATCTCGACCACGCGCTGGACGTGACCGGAAGTTTCACCCTTTCGCCACAGCGATTGGCGGGAACGGCTGAAGTACCAGGCTTCTCCGCTTGCGATGGTCTTGCGCAAGGCTTCATCGTTCATGTGCGCGACCATCAGCACCTCGCACGTCGTCGCGTCGGTGGCGACGCAGGTCACAAGGCCGGACGCGTCAAATTTAGGCTGGAACGCCAGCCCTTCCTCAATGTCATTGTTATCTGCGGATTTGGACACGGGCAGCCTCGTAAAATCGCCGAGGGCTAGCGCTGCGGCCCTCGCACCATGGACAGGAAACGCGCCTGCTCCGCGGGATTGTCGCGGAACATGCCGGTAAAGCGGCTGGTGAACGTGATAGCGCCATGCTTGGCGACGCCGCGCACCGACATGCAGGTATGCTCCGCCTCGATCATCACCGCAACGCCGCGCGGTTTAAGAATTTCATCGATCGCAGCCGCGATCTGGGCGGTCAGATGCTCCTGGGTCTGCAGGCGGCGCGCAAAGATATCGGTGAGGCGCGCCAGCTTCGACAACCCCACCACCCGCTCGACCGGCGTATAGGCGATATGCGCCTTGCCGTAGAACGGCATCATGTGATGTTCGCATTGCGAGGTGAATTCGATGTCGCGGATCAGCACGAAGTCGTCGTAACCGGCTGTCTCGCCGAAGGTGCGGTTGAGCACCTCGGCCGGGCACTGGTGGTAGCCCTGATAAAGTTCGTCGAAAGCCTCGACCACCCGGCGCGGCGTATCCAAAAGGCCCTCGCGGCCCGGGTTTTCACCGATATAGCCAAGCAGGGTCTGCACCGCCTGTTCTGCCTCGGCGCGGGATGGACGCGGCTGGTCCGCGCGTACCGCGGCGGCCAGAAATTCGGAAGGATCCAGTTCGGCCGGACGGGTCTCCGGAAGCCTGGCGTCGGAGGGTCTGACCTCAGAAGGCTTGCCTGAGCGGAGGGGCTTGATCAATGCGTCCATGTCAACTCCGTTCGACCGGTCTCAAGGCGAGACCGGAGTGTCACCGGGCAGACGGGCGGCTTGCCGCCGGACGCCTGAGTCCCAAAATTCTACCACCAAGGCAGCCGAATTGGCCTGTATTTCGTACCGCCCTATGGAAAACGGCCAGACTGTATTTCCGCCATCTCCGCCCATATATAGGGCTCTGGACCGTGGCCGCCAAGGGCGATCACTCCAGGGAGCCTGGGACCCCGATCTTATGCTGAACGACATCTACAACAAGCGCATCATCGAATTGGCCGGCAACATCCCCCGGCTGGGACGGCTTCCCGCGCCCGACGCCAGCGCCACGGCGCATTCGAAGCTGTGCGGTTCGACGGTCAAGATCGACCTCAAGATGGACGGACCGATGGTCACTGACTTTGCCCATGACGTGAAGGCCTGCGCGCTCGGCCAGGCCTCGTCCTCGATCATGGCCCGCCATGTCATAGGTTCGACGGCCAGCGAATTGCGCGAATTGCGCGAGACTGTTCGCAAGATGTTGAAGGAAAACGGCAGCCCCCCACAGGGCAAGTGGGCCGATATCGCCCTGCTCGAGCCGGTCCGCGACTACAAGGCACGGCATGCCTCGACCATGCTCACTTTCGACGCCGTGGTCGATGCGATCGGCCAGATTGAGGCGAAAGCCGGACAACCGGCCTGACGCGCTACTTCGCCGGAGCGGTCACCACGACACCGCCAGTGGGCACTATGGCCTCGGCGGTCTTGGTGGATTTCACCGCCGGCGCGACCGGCTCGGCATCCGTCGCACTGGTCACAAAGCGATCCTGCACCGGCTTGGCTTGCAGGGCCGCGACCGGCGTAGAGCCTGCGCTGTCGTTCCGCGGCAGCACTTCGGCAACGGCGTCGGTGGTCACGAGATTGGTCAGCCGCAATTCGTCCCGTGACATCTCGTGCAGATCTTCCCACGGCGGCACGCTGAGCGACAGCGACAACAGATCGCCGGCGCCGCCCATATCGAAAGTATATTTGGCGAGACGACCGATGTCGCGTTCCACGATCATGAGATCCTGCGCGTTATAGCTCGCCGCCTTGGCGTCGTCAGCGCGGTCACCCATCCAGATTTGATGCACCCGGACATGCGCGCCCTCGGGCACGTAACGTGTCTTGCCCGACAACAGCAGGAAAACGCACATCGACTCGCAATAGGCTTGGGGCGCGACGCTCGCAAAGTCACCCTGCGCGGTATGGTTCGCGACGGTAATGCCGACGGTAGTCAACGCACCGAGGTCATGCCAGCGTCGTCCGAGTGCGATGGAGTCGTTGACCGAACCGCCGCTTGAGTCCAGCACGATGGTCGCGCCATGCAGCTCGCGTCCGCGTGCGAATTCTTCGAAATCCTTCGGGCTGTCCGCGGTTACGATGCCGATGGCGCTAACCCAGCCCCGGCAATCCGGCTGGCAGGCAATCCAGCTAAACCGCATCGGCAATTTGCGCTCTTCGAGAGTATTGCCGGCATGCGCCGAACTGCCCAGCGTCACCAGAACGCCGGGCAACACGATGCAGAGGGCGGCGGCGCCGAATAACGCCCAGCCGCGAAAATCAGGCGATCTCGCGAGCCTCAAATTGGTTCCTTCCCCAAGCCCCGGACAGAAGCAGTGGCAACGGTCCCCATTCAACGCCAAATGATTCTTTCACACTGGCTTGGGAAAAATAACCGCGCGGGCCAGCGTCGTCCATAGAACCTTTGCTGCACCGCCACCCAAAACATGCGATAATCTTCCAAGTGTGGCGCAAATACGTATGTCCGACGGTTCCACGCCTGGGAACCGCGCAATTTCCGCACATCATCGCAGCACGGCCCATGAAACATTCATCACACTGCCCCGACTGCGCCAGCTCAATTCAGCGGTTCCCGCGCAATACCGGCCGCGCCATGATCTGGATTTACCGGAATACGCTGTCGCCGCTGGTCGGTTACAACTGCCGTCATCTGCCGACCTGCTCGGTTTATGGCGACGAGGCTATCGAGCGTTTCGGCCTGTGGGGGGGCGGATGGATGACGCTGGCGCGGCTATTGCGCTGCCAGCCCTGGGGCACTTCCGGAATCGACAACGTGCCGCGGACAAGACCGGCAGGCGCGTGCTGGTATCTGCCTTGGCGGTTCGGACGCTGGCGCGGCGTCAACGCGCCATAAAGTCTGTTGCGCTGCTTCCAAACAACCACGCATTGCTGCCGTGCCGGGAACTCGCCGCCGGGGCCCGCATTGATTTGTCGCTTCCGTTGGGAGGGCACCAGGCAATGCGCTGGAAAATCGACCATCATGGGCACGATCCCAGACAGATCGATCTGGCCGCCGTACTCGCCTTGCTCATTGTGATCGTCGCCGCCTGCAGGTTCTACAACGAACAGCCGAACATCACGAGCAAGACGGCCTTTATCGAACCAAGCCAAAGCGTGCGATGGTAGGTAAGGCGATCGAATGACGGGTTTTGTGATGGTCGCGTAGCAGCCGCGCTAGCGTCCGAACCAGAGAAAACCTCTGGGCTCGGGGGGCGGTGGACGAGGCCGCCGAGGGCGAGCTGGTTTCTGCGGTTCGGCAGCCGGCGTCGCGTCGACCTGCCCGGTCTGGTCCGCCGGTAGTTGGACCGAAAGCAACAGGTTCGATTCGAACGAACGCCAGCGATAGCCGATACCGAAATCAAT
This sequence comes from uncultured Alphaproteobacteria bacterium, assembly GCA_963774685.1. Lineage (GTDB taxonomy): Bacteria > Pseudomonadota > Alphaproteobacteria > Rhizobiales > Xanthobacteraceae > Bradyrhizobium. Next base: position 97,512 of record CAVZFU010000003.1, read on the forward strand.
CGGCTGGCTTCGCCTGAACAATTCGGCGTATTCCTGCTGGTATCGTCCGGGAAATTCACCGATCGGGCCGGCGTAGCGGCCGAATGGAAAAAACCGCCATTTCTTTGGGTTGTAGTCCGCCAGCGGAATGCCGGAATCGTCCTGAATGATCGTGGCACTGTTGGTGAGTATAAAATTGCGCACGGTTGAGAAATTGCCGGAGTGCAGCAGATAGGACGCGCTCTTGATCAGACTGTTGCCGGGTGCCAGCGTTTCGCAAAACTTCAGGAAGCCGCTTGCCTTAACGCCCGGATTGGAAAGATCGGTTGAAAAATAATACAGCGTCCTTTCCACCCCGTCGCTGCCGGCAAATACGATCCGAACGCCCCGCGCGGCATTTTTGCCGGCATCGTCGGTCGTGACAGCGCCCTTGTCGTCGAGCGCCACCAAACTGACATTGCGAATGGTGTTTCCCGAACGCGCCAGAAAAACGTAGAGGATCGGCAAAGTCCCGCTGACCTGACCGGCGTGCAAATCGGTCTTCATCTTCTTGGTGATGAAGAAACTGAAGCTCAGGATCGTGCCCGTCGAACGCTCGATGTCATAAAGCGTGGAGCCGATGGCGCCGCGCGGCAATTTCGTCAAATCGGGCGGCGATCCGACCGGCTCGAGCGCGCTCAGCACATAGGTCGTCGCTTTTCCATAAAATGCGTTGGCGTAAAGGAAGTCCGGTCCGCTGAACATGTAGAACATCGACGGGCGCGGCGCGGCCAGATTGGCATCCGCCCAGGTTCGGATTTTCGATAGTTGACGCTGCTCCAACTGCCCGAAAGCAGCATCGAAGAGTTTCGCATGCCGCTGCCAGGCTGGATCCCTGGTGAGCGGCGTCAGCGGGGAGTCAGCCGATGGCGGTATCCCCGCGAGAAACCGCGCGGTATCGTCCGCGCTCACGGTATCGGCGGCGCGCGTGGGCATCGCGGCCGCGAGGAACACGGTTGCAGCGACGGCAGCAATTTTCATGGACTGCAATATCTTCATTCGCGGCTTGGGGATGCAGTTGCGGGACTAACGTCGGCCCGTTTGTGGAAAACGGCGTAAATCACAAGGCCCGAAATCATAATCAAAATACCCAGAAACGACTGCAAGGGCCGATTAATCAGGAGATAGTACATCATGAAGGCGGTCACGAGCAGAAAAACCACCGGAGTTATCGGGTATCCCCAGGCACGATAAGGCCGCGGCAACTCCGGCCGGGTGATACGCAGCTTGATGACGCCGAGCACGGTAAAGAACGAGCAGAACAACAGGCCGAACTGGATGAAATCAAGCACGGCCTCGAAGCTGCGGGTAAACAGCATCAGACTGGCGACCGCGAGCTGGAAAAGAATGGCATAGGCCGGAGCCCCGTTGCTCGATTTGCGGGCGAATACCCGCAACGCCGGAATGTCTTCCCCCATGGTCATCATGACGCGCGGGCCGATCCACATCATCGCGCTGATGGAAGATACCAGGCCAATGCAAATCATCGCACCTACGATACGGCCACCGATCTCGCCGAAGATATGGCTGCCGGAGATGCGGGCGACATCGAGTTGCCCGGACAGTTTGTCGACTGGCGTGGTGTAGAGAAACACCGCATTCAGGGCGACATAGAGCACGAGGACGATCAGCGTGCCCGCCAGCAATGCGCGCGGCAGGTTCTGCTGCGGCGTGCGCATCTCGCCGATGATGTAGGTCGCAGCGTTCCACCCGGAAAACGAATACATCACAAAAACAAGACCGATCGCGAACGGCGCGCTGGTGACGTAGGTGAAATCAGAAAACTGAGGCGCAAACGAGACCGGTTGCGGCGTGCCGATGACAAATCCCGCGATCAGGAACGCGACGATCAGCGCAACTTTCAGGACCGTCGAAATCAGTTGAAAAGTGCTTGAGTGCCTGACACCACCCAGTTGCACCAGCGATACCAGCCAGACGACGCCGACAGCCAGTGCCAGCGGCGGGGCGTCCGGAAGCACCGATTTGCCGTACTGCCCAAACGCCATCGCGGCGAGCGCGACGGGCGCTGCAAAACCGACGGTAGCCGACACCCAGCCCGCCAAAAATCCGAAAGCGGGGTGATAAGCGCGTTTGAGAAAATTGTATTCGCCGCTTGAGCGCGGAAACATCGCGCCGAGTTCGCTGTAGGAAAACACCCCGCAGAGCGCGACAATGCCGCCGACGGTCCATAACAGCAGGATCGCAAAGCCGGAGGGGATGCCCTTGACCTGAAAGCCGAGGCTAGTGAAGACGCCGACACCGACCATATCGGCCACGACGATGGCGGTAGCCACGATCACGGAGACCGCAGAGCCGCCTTCGGGAAGCTTACCGGCGCCTCCCGTTCCTGATGTCGCCATGTCGGTCCACGCCTTGGGCGTCGCGCCCTCATTTCTCATCGCGCAGGCTGACCCTCTTCAATTCAAGAAGCGTTAACAATGATTTAAATCGTTGGGTAATTGGGTATCTTAATACCTCTAAGAGCCCTTAGAACTGCTTTAACCATCAGCAACATTGCGAAAAGCAGATCGCGGCCTCACAATCGCGACACGATTTCGTGCTTTCTGGGGCGTTCGGGAGTGGGAGTTCTCCCGGATGCTTAACGTCGCCGTAACCCTTTGCGGGCTGACGTACGCCGATCGTCGGTGGATATTGGGGCAGTGGGTGGATGGTCGGATCGGATCCGAAATTCCAGAGGTATGGTCGCTTAGGGCCGGTGAAGTCATCGGACTCGTGCCGCGCCGGCTCTCGTCGATTGCGGCCAATTGCCGTTTTGTCCCTGCTCGTCCCCTTATCGTTCGTTCTCGCTCAATGTGGCAGGTCGCCGAGTCCCGGCATGCTGGCCGCCAATTCCCAGGCTTCGAAGGGCGATTCTTTCGACGACAGGTTTCCGAAGCCGCAATTCAAGGATCGGTTCCCGACCGCGAGCGAGAGCCTGGTGCAGCGGCAGGCCGCCGATCTGTCCGGACCACGTACGGCATCGGCAGAACCCGCCCCCTACCGGGTCGCATCGTTGGCGCCCCAGCTGCCGTACCAAGGGCCGGCCAAGCAAGACCAGACGACGCTGGTTAGCCTGAAATCCTCGGCCTTCCCCTATCTTGGCAACAACCCGCGCACGGATGAGCCGTTCCTGAACGTTTCCAGCGGCGATCGCCGTGGTCACCGCGGTATGGGCGGAAGGGTTTTCTGGCAGGACCAGACCTACAACGACAACCGGGTCCTGATGCATGTCCCGGAGGGTTTTGATATCCGCAAGCCCGGCGTCATCGTGGTGTTCTTCCACGGCAACGGCGCCACGCTGGAGCGCGACGTTCGCGACCGGCAACAGGTGCCGCAACAGATTTCGGATTCCGGCGTCAATGCCGTGCTGCTGGCGCCGCAACTTGCGGTCGACGCCGCCGATTCCAGCGCCGGTAAATTCTGGCAGCCCGGTGGACTGAAACGCTTTGTGACGGAATCAGCCGACCACCTCGCCGCGCTCTATGGCGATCCCCGCGCCGCCAAAGTTTTCGCCAATATGCCGGTCGTCATTGTCGGCTACAGCGGCGGCTTCGTGCCAACAGCCTGGAGCCTGGAAGTCGGCGGCCTCGGCAATCGCGTCCGCGGCGTATTGCTGCTCGATGCGGTGTATGGCGAGTTGGACAAATTCGCGTCCTGGATCGAGAACAACCGGTCCGGCTTTTTCGTCAGTTCATATACGCATTATACCAAGCGCCACGACGACGAACTCATGCACATGCTGAGGGAAAAGGGTGTCGCCGTTTCCGAGGATATGGACAGGCCGCTGAAACCAGGCAGCGTGGTATTCGTCGAGACCCCTGAAGGCGTCACGCACCGCAGCTACGTCACGCAGGCCTGGACCGAAGATCCCCTGAAGGAAGTGCTCGTCAAGATGGCGGCAACGTCGGCGTTGACGAGGGTGGCGGCAAGCGCTTCATCGCCCGCGACCCGATAATCCATCCGGTGCGCTTCACACGCGTCTGGCAACGATTCTCGCAGGTCGTGACTATTCGAGGGCTTATTTCGGCTTGGGAAGCCGTTCCACGAACCCGTTGAAGCATTTAAGCCGCTCATCTTCTTCCTTGGTGAAACGGCAATCCGCGACGCCCTTGGCAACTGGCGCCTTGGGTTTTGGTTTGGCTGGAAAGACCGCATCGTAGCAATCCAACCGCTCCTTGGTGACGTCGTCGATTGCAAGGCAAGCCTGCAACCTCACGGCAATCGATTGTTGTTTCGCGGCGGCGATCTTCGGCTTTGCCTGGGTCACCGGCTTTTCCCCGGCCGCCGGCTTTTCTCCAGCCGCCGGCGGACTAGTTTGGGCAATTGCGGTGCCTGAATAAAGAACCGCGACGAGCAATAGTATTTTTCTCATGTCGCTTCACTTTCGTTCTGTGACGTAAGACATTACAAAAATCGCGCTACCCCGTCGGCATTTACCGCCTCGGCTTTGTCGATATCACCGTCATAAGCGCCAACGCGATAAAACTCATTGCTACGTAACCGGCGCCATGCAGCAGGTCACGCGCATATAGCACACCACCGATCGCCGAACCAACCGCCTGCCCGATATAAAGCACCGACGTATTGAGCGCCACCGATGCCGATGCCAGTGCCGGCGCGGCACCGACCAGCCGGACCTGCTGCATCGAATTGGTTGAGGCAAAACCCAGTCCCCAAACCGCGACCGAGCAAGCCATCAACGGATAGTGGCCCGCACCGAGAGCCCATCCGGTAACGCCTGTCAGCATCAAGGTCGTAAACAACAACGAGGTTTTATAGGCACCCCAGGAATCCACAATACGGGTTGCGATCGCAATTCCGATGAAGCCGCACACGCCGTAGAATGCAAACACCAGTCCGACTGCATCCGGACCGGCGTTCGTCAGCTTCATCAGCAACGGCCCCATGAACGTGAAAACTACGAACTGGCCGGACATCTGCAACGTCGTGATCAACAGTAACAAGATGATCATCCGGTTGCGGCCGACGTCGATCCACGTCTTGAGGTCTACCGGCGCACCGATCAATCCGCCAGGCAGACGCCATGCCAGCAACAGGAAGCTGAAACAGCCGATCATGCCGATGCCGCCATAAACCGAGCGCCAGCCGTAGCGGCTGGCGACAAACGCGATTAGCGGCAGGCCGACCGCGGCGGCGAGCGACCATCCGAGAAAGATGTAGGCAATGGTGCCGCCGCGCCTTTCGACCGGTACGATCAGGCCGGCGGTACCGGCCGCCTGCGGCGTATAGAGCGCACCGACCGCCAGCATGATCAAGCGGATGACAAGCAAGGTCGCATAGTCCGGCGCGAACGCCGACGCTGCGTTGGTGAGCGCGAGCGCGGCGAGCGTCATCGTCAGCAAGGTGCGGCGTTCGATCCGGCTGGTCAGCCACGCCGTCAGCGGCGAGCCGATGCACAACACGATCGCGCCAAAGGTGATGAGCAGACCAGCGCCGCGAATGCTGACGTCGAGCCCCCCGGACAATTCGCTCAGCATGCCTGCCGGCGCCAGTACGGAGCAGCCGGTGACGATATTTCCGAACATCAATGCGGTGGGAGCAAAGCGGCGCTCGAGGCGGGGACTTTCCATGCAGATGCATGTAGACTACGACGATGTCGAATACAAAGGGTAAGTATCGATCAGGGTGGATCGATCACGTCATACCCTCAACGCGTGCGCTGGTCGACCAACCGAGGAGGTAAAATCCTGCATGTTCGGGCCGTGACGCGCTTTGACCACGTAAGCCGCTTCCGACGGGTTGCATCGCCGCAATCGCCTGTTATACCCCTGTTTTCCGCTTACCTGCGCTCGTTCGCAGGAGTGAGCACAAGGAGACATCAATGCCCGACGACAAGAAGCCGTCTGCGCCCGGATTCCAGTACAGCATCACGAATTTGAAGCCGGTCGAGTCCAGCAAGATCGCCCTCACTTTTCCTGACGGCGCCAAGCGCGAATTTCCCAAAAACATCACCGGTCTCGATATCGCCAAGGGCATCTCGCCGTCGCTGGCCAAGCGCACGGTCGCGATGGCACTCGACGGCGTGGTCTCCGATCTTGCCGATCCAATCCAGCATGATGCCAAGATCGAATTCATAGCCCGCGACGATGCCCGTGCGCTGGAATTGATCCGGCACGACGCCGCCCATGTACTGGCCGAAGCGGTGCAGACACTTTGGCCGGGCACACAGGTGACGATCGGCCCGACGATCGAGAACGGTTTTTATTACGACTTCTTCCGCAACGAGCCGTTTACACCGGAGGACTTTGCCGCAATCGAAAAAAAGATGCGCGAGATCATCGCGCGCGACAAACCCTTCACGAAGGAAATCTGGACGCGCGAACAAGCCAGGCAGGTGTTCGGCGACAATGGCGAGATGTTCAAGGTCGAGCTGGTCGACGCGATCCCGGCCGACCAGACCATCAAGATCTACAAGCAGGGCGACTGGTTCGATCTCTGCCGCGGACCGCACATGACGTCGACGGGCAAGATCGGCAATGCGTTCAAGCTGATGAAGGTTGCCGGCGCCTATTGGCGCGGCAATTCGAACAATCCAATGCTGACGCGCATCTACGGCACCGCGTTCGCGAAACAGGAAGAACTCGACGCTTACCTGAAGCAGATCGAGGAAGCCGAGAAACGCGACCACCGCAAGCTTGGCCGCGAGCTCGATCTGTTTCACTTCCAGGAGGAAGGCCCCGGCGTGGTGTTCTGGCACGCCCGCGGCTGGACGATTTTTCAGGCGATCATCGCCTATATGCGCCGCCGCCTCGCGGGAGAATACGACGAGGTCAACGCGCCGCAGATTCTCGATAAATCGCTGTGGGAAACGTCGGGCCATTGGGAATGGTACCGCGAGAACATGTTCGCCGCGCAATCGGCCGGCGACGAGGCCGAGGACAAACGCTGGTTCGCGATCAAGCCGATGAACTGTCCGGGTCACGTTCAGATCTTCAAGCACGGCCTGAAGAGCTATCGCGATCTGCCGCTGCGCCTTGCCGAATTCGGCGTAGTACATCGCTATGAGCCGTCAGGCGCGATGCATGGGTTGATGCGCGTGCGCGGTTTTACCCAGGACGATGCTCACGTGTTCTGCACGGAAGCGCAACTTGCCGACGAGTGTCTCAAGATCAACGATCTTATTCTGTCGACTTACTCGGATTTCGGCTTCGATGGCGATCTCACGGTGAAGCTTTCGACCCGACCGGAAAATCGCGTCGGTACCGACGAGATGTGGGACCATGCCGAACGCGTGATGGCGACGGTGCTTTCGGAAATCCAGGCGCAGGGCCACAACCGCATCAAGACCGAGATCAATCCCGGCGAAGGGGCGTTCTACGGCCCAAAATTCGAATATGTGCTGCGCGACGCCATCGGCCGCGACTGGCAGTGCGGCACCACGCAGGTGGACTTCAATCTGCCGGAGCGTTTCGGCGCGTTCTATATCGATGCCGATGGTTCCAAGAAAGTGCCGGTCATGGTGCACCGCGCGATCTGCGGCTCGATGGAGCGCTTCATCGGCATCCTGATCGAGCATTACGCCGGCAACTTCCCGCTTTGGCTGGCGCCGACGCAAGCCGTCGTCACCACCATCACCTCGGAAGGCGACGAATACGCCAAGGTGGTCGCCGCAGCCGCGCGGCGCGCGGGCTTGCGCGTGGAGATCGATCTGCGCAACGAGAAGATCAACTATAAGGTCCGCGAGCATTCGCTGGCGAAGATTCCGGCGTTGCTGGTGGTTGGCAAGAAGGAAGCCGAAACCCACTCGGTCTCGATCCGGCGGTTGGGAAGCGACGGCCAGAAGGTGATGCCGACAGATGAAGCGCTGGCTGCGCTGGTCGACGAGGCCACACCACCCGACGTGAAACGGGCGAAGGCCGCTCAATGAACTTAGGGCCCGGAATTTAGAGGCTTGCTAAATTATGTCCGCTTGCCGTGAATTCCGGATCACCCGATATGCCGTATAACGCTTAGCGGCACGAAAACGTGGAATGCCCATGCCCGACGCCATTGAACTCCTGAAAATCCGCCGCTCGGTAAAGCCGCGCGAGATGGCCGGCCCTGGCCCCTCGCCTGCCGAGCTTGAAACCATTCTCACCATCGGCGCGCGGGTGCCCGATCATGGCAAGCTGACGCCGTGGCGCTTCATCGTGTTCGAGGGTGAAGCCCGCGCGCGTGCCGGCGAGATCATTGCGCGGGTATTCGCGCGGAAAAATCCGCAAGCCGCGCCGACCGAGATCGAGGTCGAGAAGAGGCGATTGATGGATGCGCCGCTGGTGATCGCCGTGGTTAGTTTTACCAGGCCGCATCCCAAGGTGCCGCATTGGGAGCAGGAATTATCGGCCGGCGCCAGCGCGATGAATATCGTCACCGCAGCCACCGCACTCGGCTATGGCGCGAATTGGCTGACCGGCTGGTTCGCGTTCGACCGCGATGTACTCGACGGACTCGGATTGAAGACGGACGAAAAACTCGCCGGCTTCATCCATATCGGCACCCCCGCAAAGGCCAGCGAAGACCGCCCGCGCCCGGCGCTCGCGGATATCGTGACGCGGTTTTAGAAGAACTCCCCCATCATGAGATGCGCAAAGCGCGTCTTGAAGGATGACATCCGGTCGAGACGGCGAACGAGCACCTTCTCGTCCTGAACGTCAGTGCGCGACCACCTCGACCTCGCCGTCGACGCCATTGACGACGTTGAAGGGCCGCTCGAACACCTTGCCCTCGTTCTTGGCAATGGCGCGATATTCGCCTTCCGACAGCACGACGCGAGGAAATGCGCCGATCAATTCCTTGATGACGTCGCCGCCCGGCGTAATCACCGACCACGCGGTGTTCGCCAGAGCCTCACCACCCTTGTCGCTGACCAGTTTCAGCGTAATGACAGCCGCTCGATGGGTGATGATCACATCGGTCAGTTTGCCGGCCTGAACGCGGATATCCGAGCGCACCACCGAATTGGCGTCGCCGTAGTTGGAAATGATGTAGTAGGTCCCCTCCGGCAACAACACGACATCGCCGGCGGCGACGCTCGGCACCAGTGCTGCACGCTCGCCGACCTCAAACTGGCTGCCCTTGTAAATTCCGAACGAAATCTGGTTCTGCGGGATCTTTGACGTGCCGACGCGGCCTTCGATGCGCAGGCCACCCGCCGGAAGCAGGAAGGATTCGCGGTCGGTCTCGGCCTTAAGGGTCACCGGCCGCACTGCGCTGACCAGCCCAAGAGCGACATGGACAACATAGCTGCCGGGCGGCAGCACGATATTGGGCGTCGCGCCGCGTTCCTCGCGGATCAATTTGAAGGTGCCGGTCTCGTCCGGCCGGTCAGAAAAAACTCGCCACACCAGTCCGCTGTTGATGACGGGCAAGTCCTTGCCGTAACGCGCCGTCAGCGCCAAAACGGCTTGACCGGCCGTCGAGGCGGCCGGAGGGGCCGCCGCCGGCGGCGGTACGATCGCAATGGAAGGTTGAGTTAATGGCGCAGGCAGGCTGGGAGTCGATGCCGGGCCGGACGATGGGGCCAGATTCATCGCCGGTGCAGAGGGCGCCTCCGGAACCGATGCTGGCGGCACCGGTGGCGGCCGGTCGGAAAACATCTGCGCCGATGCTGGGCTCGCGGTCAGCCACACCAGGATTCCCACGAGCACAACCGCCGACAGCAGGTGCCCGCCCCGCCCGGGTCCGTCGATGCCGTTGCCCCCTGAAATCATGGCGCATGCTTTTCACTGAAAACGCGGCAAATTCAAGCCTGTTGGCTCAAAGACCGTAGCAAATGGAACCGGCAAAACGCCCGAGTGTTACTTCGGAAGCCGCGTTGCCGTCACAATCTCTACCCAAGCCATCCCGCATAAACCATGCCTGTGGTACTTTCTGGCAGGGTCGCGCCGCAGCGATTAAGCTGGTGCGCCAAGGAGATATCGGTGTTGGATAATCTAATGAGGCGCGCCCAGAACGGCTCTGGTAGCCGCGACAAGGTGGGACTCGGCGCGATCAGGCGGCCGGTGATTGGCCTCGCCCTGGGCGGCGGTGCCGCACGCGGATTTGCCCATATCGGCATCGTCAGGACGCTGATTGCCCACGGCATCGTTCCCGATGTCGTGGTCGGCACCTCGATTGGCGCCGTGATCGGCGGCGCCTATGCGACCGGGCAGCTGGACGCCCTGGAAGAATGGGCGCGCAGCCTGCAACCGCGAAATATTCTGGGTTATCTCGATATCCGCCTCAATGGTTCGGGCTTGATCGGCGGCGACAAGTTGGCCGCGCAGCTGGAAGCGGCTATGGGCCGGACCTTGATCGAGGACTTGCCGCTGAAATTTGCGACCGTCGCCACCGAGGTCCGCACCGGTCACGAGATCTGGCTCACTCACGGCCGCATGGTCGACGCGATGCGCGCTTCCTATGCGCTGCCCGGCATATTTTCACCGGTGCTGGTGGGCGACCGCTGGCTGGTTGACGGCGCGCTGGTGAACCCGGTGCCGGTGTCGGCGGCGCGCGCATTTGGCGCGGAAATCGTCATCGCCGCTAATCTTTCCAGCGACGTATTTGCACACTCCACGACGGTCTATTCCCATGGCCCCTCGCCCGAGGCAGCGGTGGCGATAGCGCCGGAGGCCGCGATCGAACCGGCGCCGCCGAAACGCGGCTTCGGCAAGTTCTTTTCTCCGGAGCGCACCATGAAGCGCGAGTTTTTTGGCGGCGGTGGCCGGCCGGGAATCTCCACGGTCATGGTCGATGCCTTCAACATCATGCAGGATCGCATCACCCGGGCACGCCTTGCCGGCGATCCGCCTGATTTGTTGATCTCGCCGCGTGTCGGTCAAATCGGCTGGTTTGATTTTCATCGCGCCGACGAGTTAATCGCGCATGGCGCGCGCGCCGCTGCGCGGGCCATCGAATCGATTCAGGAAGCAATCAACATTCTGGTTCCGGGCTCCGGCGGCGAAATGCCAGCCGTCCGTGAACCCGGCGCACCGAGCGCGCCTGTCGAGAACAAAGCCTGAGCGAACGAGCTTCGTTCAAGCGGTCTTGATGTACTCGCGCAGCGCTTCCTGTTCGTTCTCGTATTCCCGCACCCGCCATTTGACGATGTCGCCGATCGAAATCAGGCCGGCCACCTTGCCGTCCTCGACCACCGGCAAATGCCTGAATTTGCCCAACGTCATCATTTCCATGATTGCGCTGACGGTGTCGGACGGCTTGCAACTGATAACCTTGCGCGTCATCACGGCGCTCACGGGCTCATCGAGCACCGCCGCCCCGCGTTCGCCGAGCACACGGACGATGTCGCGCTCCGACAGGATGCCTTCGATACGGCCCTTGCTCATCGCCAGCAGAGCGCCGATCTTCCGCTCGGCGAGAATCTTGATCGCAGCCGAAAGTTTTGTCTCCGGCTCGACGCTCTGGATTTGATGGCCTTTGGAATCGAGAATTGCACGTACCGTCATTGTCGCCTCCTGAAGCCGATCACGCCCTTGGGCGAGCGCGATCTTTGTTTCCTTGAGTCTTCAATCAACAGCTTGGCGCCGATTTCGTTTCAGGCGCATGCGGCAATACGGACATTTAAGCACGTCTGCGCGCCTATGCCCTGCCGCATAACACTGACATGATGAATGAAATCGTGTTGCCCCGCAAGCGAGGATCAGCCGCCGTTCGCGACGTCCTGGGAGGAAGCATCTGCAGCATTGGTCGCAGTGCGCGGCACTGGATCGAACAGTGAAAACAACAAAAGGCCGGCGAAAAACCCGCCGATATGCGCCTGCCAGGCAACGCTGGCACCATCAGCTCCGATCGCGATCGATCCGACCCCGAAGATGATGTTGACGCCGAACCAGACGGCAAGAAAACCCAGTACGCGGCCGTTACGCAGGGCGCGCGTCAGCGAAAGCGCGGGCACTCGCGCCGCCGCATCGGCATCGCCACGACTGAACGACAGGAAACTGCCTCGCACGAAAGCAAAGCGGATAGCGGCCGCCATCGTTCCGGATACCGACGCCGAAGCGCCGATCATTGGCGCCACCGCGTGCTCATGGGTGACTAAATGCGCCAATGCGCCAGCCACGGCCGTCACGGCCATAAATGCGAAAAACCGCAGCGCGCCGAAACGGCGCGCCAGCGCGCTGCCGAACGGCAACAACCACAACACATTGAAACCGATATGGCTGAGATTGGCATGCAACAGTGAGTAGGTCACAAACGACCAGACCTTGGCGCCGGCGCCGCCGGGGAACGTGATCGCCAGCAACGTCGAATCGTAACGCCTCGGAATGAAGCCGAACATCTGGATGACATCGTCGTCGATATCGAATGGCAACAGCATCCGAACGACATGAATTGCCGCAAGCAGCGCGATATAGGCCGTCAAGGCGCGCGGCAGCGTCAGAATCGGCTCGCGCGGGGCCTCAGTCGGTAATTCTGGCGCGGATTCTGGTGGGGATTCCAAGGGGTCAAAGACCTAGAGGGCGGCTCATCCGAGCGATGAGCCCAGATAGGCGGCTTGGCGCTGCGGCGCAAGGGCGCAAAATGGACCTGCTGGTGCCCCCGACGAGAGAGCAATTCCGCCGCGGAATGGCCCCATTAGATCGAGGCCCTTCCCGGTCAGCATGATGTCGTCGGACGCTCCGGAATTTAAACCAGCAAAACGGTCGAGCCCGTGGTCTTGCGCGCCGCGAGATCGGTGTGCGCCTTGGCCGCGTCCTTTAGCGGATAGGTTTGATTGACCTCGATCTTGACCGCGCCCGACTGTACGACTTCAAACAGCTCTTTCGCCATGGCCACGAGGTTCTCGCGCTTGGCGCCATAGGTATTGAGCGTCGGCCGCGTGACGTAGAGCGAGCCCTTTTGAGCCAGCAGCCCGAGGTTAAGCGGATCGACACTGCCGGACGACTGTCCGAAAAGGGCAAGGAAACCCAGGGGCGCCAGGCAATCCAGCGACTTCAAGAACGTGTCCTTGCCGACCGAGTCGTAAACCACGGGCACTTTCTTGCCGCCGGTGATTTCATCGACGCGCTTCACGAAATCCTCGCGGGTGTAGACAATGGTATGGGCGCAGCCATGCGCCTTGGCGAGTTTGGCCTTCTCATCGCTACCAACGGTGCCAATGACGGTTGCGCCCAGATGTTTGGCCCACTGGCCGAGGATAAGCCCGACGCCGCCGGCGGCGGCATGGAGGAGGATCGTCTCGCCGGCTTTGACGCGGTAGGTCTGGCGGATCAGATACTGCGCCGTCAGGCCTTTCAGCATCATCGCCGCGGCGGTCTTGTCGTCGATGCTGTCAGGCAGCTTGATCAAACGGTCGGCCGGAATCAGCCGTGCTTCGGCATAGGCGCCCACCGGCGCGCTGCCATAGGCGACGCGGTCGCCGGGCTTCAAGTCTGCGACACCGGCTCCGACTTCCTCGATCACGCCGGCTCCCTCACCGCCCAGGCCGCTTGGCAGTTGGACCGGATAAAGTCCCGAGCGGTTATAGATGTCGATAAAATTCAGCCCTACGGCCGTATGGCGGATACGCGCCTCACCCGGACCGGGCTTGCCGAGCTTGACCTCTTCCCAAACCAGAACTTCGGGCCCGCCGGTCTTGTGAAAGCGGATGGCGTGCGTCATGGGATTACTCCTCGGGTGAAATGACAAAGGTGGAAGGCGTCATGGCGGAGCCAACCTGCCTGGCAGCTAGGCTCACAATATCCGCCGAACTTGCGGCGGGGAATACCCTTAAAGGCGACGCCCCGATGAAATGGAAGACTTGGCGAGCGCCAGCCGCAAGAGCGAATGAATCAAACAAAAAGGGAGGGCTCTGAGAAGCCCTCCCTTTAGCTCGTTGACCTTGCGCGCAAGGAAACCGGGTGACATCCCCACCCCTCCCCGCGCGACGACCAAACTGTTTGACGCCCGTGTAACAACCTCGCCGGCCCTTGGAGAAAACCGGAAAGCGTTGAAGTGCGCGGACACTAGCAGTCCTGCAGTGATCGCCAACTGCATAGTTAATTTAACGTTAACGGCACAAAGATGCGACCGAGGCCGCCAAAACGCGCCTTCGGCATGGACGCTGCAAAGCCTCTCTTGCAGAACAACCAAGGGAACGCGGGTGCGCGATAGCGGGACAGATGTGTCCCACCGAGCCGCGCGCGAGGGCAAGGCTAAGGCATGAAACATCCGTCGAACCGCGAGTTTTTCGCATATTGGGACGAGAAGCGTGGCGGCGAGCGCGCGCCGGACCGCAGCGATATGGAGCCTGGCGCGGTGCGCGAGTTGCTCGGCGATATCTTCGTACTGTCTTATGACGGTACCGCCGGTTATCCATTTCGGGTCGCTGGAACCCGGGTCTGCGCCCTGCTCGGCTGTGATTTGAAGGACAGAAGCTTTTCCGCCCTGTTCACGCCGGACGGTCGCCGCGAAATCGAAGACATCATCGCGGTCGTAGCCGAAGAAATGCTGGCCGCCGTCGCCGGCATTACCGCGACTTCAGAAGATGGTTCACCGGCACCGATGGAATTGCTGCTGCTGCCGTTCAATGCCCGCGCGCACACGCCACTGAGTCTGACCGGACTGCTGGCGCCGTTCGAAAGCCAACACGGCGTGCTCCGGGATTTCAAATTGACATCGTGGCGCTATCTCGGTCATCCGCCGCAACGCTTCGGTCCACGCGCGTTGCGAAAACTGGCGATCGCGCGCGGCTTCATGGTCTATGAAGGCCTGCGTTAATCACTCCGCCAGTTCCGGCCACGGCACAATGGTCGATTTCACCGTTTTCATCGCCATCGCATCTGCAACCGCACGGCCGATGCCCTCTTCGGAAAACGGATAGAGCGTCTGCATCTCAAGCCAGGGATATTTATTGCGCGTGCGATAGAGCATGTCGACGCCAAGCGGCAGATCGTTGCCGGTAAAGCCCCATGAGCCCAGCACATTGAGGTCCTTGGTACAGATGCGATGCCATGACGTCTCTATGGAGCCCGCATCGGTGAACTGACCCATTTCGACATAGGTGCCCCCATCACGCAGCATTTCGATACCCTCCGGGCCGGCGCTCGGATGTCCGGAACAGTCCATCACCAGATCAGCGCCGAAGCCGCCGACGATATCCCGGACTTTTTTGATGCGCGCTTCCGGCGTCGTGACCTCTTCGATATCGACAGTGGCTTCCGCGCCAAACCTGCGCGCCAGCTCAAGTCGCGGCGTCTCTGGTGCGCCGACGCAGATCACCCGGCCGGCACCCATCTCCTGCGCCGCGGCGACCGCCAGTATTCCGATCGGCCCGGAGCCCTGGATCACAACGGTGTCGCCCCAGGTGAAGCCGCCTGATCGCGTGGCGCGATTGAAAGCGCGGATGCAAGAAGTCAGCGGCTCCGACAGCGCTCCGAGCCGTAACGACATGTCGTCGGGCAGTTTGTAGATCTTGGTGCCTGGCAGCATATCAAGATCGACATAGACATATTCGGCCCAGCCGCCCCACAGATGCGGCGCCTTGTCGAAACCCAGATAGCGACCGTAATACACCGGCGTCAGGCACTTGTTGGCGCTCTCGGGATAGTGAATGCAGTAGTAGCAATGACCGCATGGCATCAGCGGCGGGATCATCACCTTCGATCCCACGGTGAGCGGTTTACTCATGAAATCTTCCTTGAATTCGGAGCCGACCTCGACCAGCACCCCGCCGATTTCATGGCCGAGCGTGAACGGCCATGGCAGTTGCTTCGGCCAATGGCCTTTTAGGATGTGCAGGTCGGTGCCGCAAACTCCGCAGGCGCCTACTTTTATGAGCGCCGCCTTGTTCGGAATTTTCGGCCAGGGCACAGTGCGGATGACCGGCTGCGTACCGGGACCGGCATAAGTGCACACGCGAATCTGTTCCATGAGGTTTACTCGGGCCTTCGGGTTTTTGATTGAACTGGCGTGGACGGCGCGAGCCTATGTCAAGCACGAAAGGATGCCAATATCGGTGCGGCCGCCGTTGATGCTTCGATTGAGAGGCTCTGCCGGCAGTTTGAGGTCGCACGGTAGCTTCGCGGGAAAGCCGCGCAGCGATACATTAATTACGACGATTGTTGCACTCGGATTTGATCTGCGGCCAGCCGGCGGGACCGATCAGGAGCCCGCCCTCGCGCGTGCTGCAGCCGGCGACACGGGCGATCGGCATGGGTCTGTTCTACACCATGTATTATGCGGCCATGATGCTCGGACCGGGTCGTTGGCGGTGCCTGCGCCAAATGGTTCGGCAACGCCGCGACGGCATTCGATTTCGGCGCGACGGTGTTACTGGCATGTCCGGTCATTCTTTGGGGGTTCAACCGGATTCTGGCGGGCGCTCCCCGCACAACCTGAATGCCTGCACTCCGTGCCACCGTTGCTAACCACTCGTTAACCTTGCTGGCCGTAGGGTCAGGCGACACCGAAGAGCCGGCTGTCGGGTGGCGAAGATGGCGTTAGCGAGCAGAAAAACGATTCTTCCGGCCGCCGAGGAGCGACGGCGCTTCCAACGGGTGAAGGTTCATCTGCTGGGCCGCTACATGCTGCCGGACCGGCGCGAATTTCCCTGCCAGATCATCAATATGTCCCCTGGGGGGCTGGCGCTGCTGGCGCCCGGCATCGGCAATGTCGGCGACCGCGTGATCGCCTATCTCGACCATATCGGCCGGGTCGAGGGCAAGATCACCCGCATTATCGACAATGGCTTCGCCATGAGCGTGGGTGCGACCGCACGCAAGCGCGACAAGCTCGCGGCTCAACTGACCTGGCTCGCCAACCGCGACATTCTCAATCTACCCGAAGACCGCCGCCACGACCGCATCGTGCCACGCAACCCGATTGCCCTGCTCACGCTTGAGGATGGCACCAAGATGACCTGCCGGATTATCGACATGTCGCTATCCGGGGCCGCGATCGCTGCGGAAAACCGCCCGCCGCTGAAATCCCTCGTCATGCTCGGCAAGGTCGCGGCCAGGGTAGTGCGAAACCTCGAAGAAGGTTTCGCGCTCGAGTTCGTCCACGAGCAACTCGAAGAGACGCTCGAAGAAAGCGTTACCGCGCGGTAAGCCGCGTCGGACTAACGTTTCATTCGCTGCGCCGCGCCGGCTTCGACAGGTATTCCTGCGATTGCACTTCGCTCTTGAGCGGCGTCACCACCTCACCGCTGCCCTCGGCATGCATGCAGGGACTTCGTATTTGCCAAGTTCTCTGTGCTTCACCGAAGAGAACGTTACCGCGCGGTAAACCGCCGTGCCTGGCGAATCTCTGTTTTTTGTTCAGCCCGAGGGCGGTATCCGAATTGCCGGACGCCGTTTTCAGCATTCGGCACGGGCGCTGTCGGAGTTAACGGACCCGGCATTTGGCGATGTAAATCCCGCACCGACAGGGTTTAATGCCCTAATGCATAAAATTTGAATCAATTACAGTTGTTTCAAGTTTTAATCTAATTTTACTCAAGTATAGATCGAATTAATCGCGGTTTTTATCCGTATTCGTCTCAATTGTACTTGGCTTACTTAGCGGCGACGCAAAACCTTTGTGCGAAACGTGGTCCCAACAAGAAACGGGGGCCACAATGTTCGGGTTCAGGGGACGGGGAAGCGGATTGGCTATCGTCGCCATTCTGTTGGGAGTGAGTACAGCGGCGCATGCTGGAGACGAACGAGTTATTTATGCCAGCCTTGGCGACACCACGCGCGCGCCGATCGGCTGGGTCGAATTCTGCGCTGAAAACCCCGGCGAGTGCCGCGGCGGCGTGTCTGAGCCGCGCGACATCGTGATGTCGCAGACGGCTTGGCGGGATCTGCTGCGGGTCAACCGCTGGGTCAACGAAACCATCAAACCGATGACCGACATGGATCATTGGGGCGTGATCGAGAAATGGTCGTTGCCGACCGACGGCTACGGCGACTGCGAGGACTACGTGCTCTTGAAGCGCAAGATGCTGATCGATGCCGGATGGCCGCACGAGGCGCTGCTGATCACGGTGGTACGCGACAAGAAAGGTGAAGGCCACGCGGTGCTGACCGTGAAAAGCGACAAGGGAGAGTTCATCCTCGACAACCAGAACGAAAACGTCGTGGCCTGGACCGAGACTGGTTACCGCTTCGTCAAGCGTCAGTCGCAGAGCGATCCGAACATGTGGGTCTCGCTCGGCGACGGCCGCCCCGCGGCTGCCACCGCCAGCGCCCGCTAACAAGACAACAGGAAACAAGGAACCCGCGACCCGGTCACATCCCCACCCCTCCCCGTCCCAGACCGGATCGCGCGCGGCCAGCTCTCCCCCAAGAGCTGGCCGCAACTTTTTGACCGGAGGAAGAATGCCATTCGGCATTGCACTCCTCAGCATGCCTCTCAAGCCCTATCGCCCAAAAACGAAAAAAGCCCGGTGGCCGTCAGGCCACCGGGCGAGTTGGGGAGTTGGAAAGTTTCGAAAATTTTCCGAAGTCCTCGGAGCATCAGGGGCATGGGCCGGTATCCGGTACACTTAAGTCATCACCGTGGAATATTGCGCCATTGGGATGCCGACCGCCGCCTCATTTTATATGTTTTTTCCAATAGAGCGTGTTCGGCCAGGCCCACGGCACCAGCGGTTCGTACAGCAGGTAGCCCGCACGGATAAAATTGTTCGCAGAGATTATGTTTTCGGTAGTATCGGAAACAATGCAGCTCCATCCGATATGCCGCACTCGAGATTCCAGCGTACGCATCAACCGCAATTGAAGTCCACAGCCGCAATGCTTTCTAAGCACGCCGATGCGGGAAAGGTATCCCGAATTATGTGCGCGTGTGGACGGGATAACCCCGGCAAAAGCGACCGGCATGGCTTCATGATAAGCCAGCCACCAGTGCCCCCAATCGAATGCCGGAATCGACGCACCATCAAAAAATGTCAAACGGTGAAGGTCCGTCAATACGTCCGCGATGTCGTCGTCAGAACCGTCAACCTCGCGAATCCTGTACATCGGCCAGACCTCTTGGAAATCGAGCCTTCAGAATCCGGGCTATCGCACGGCATTTGTTTCGCGCTGGAAATGCGCGGTCTTGCAGAACGATGGAACCTGGGAAATGATAAGGTGATGAAAATTCGGGATGCCGTTCCGGAAGATGCGCCAACCGCCTGCCAGGTCATGCGGCGATCGATCGTGGAACTGTGCGTAGCCGACCACAAGAATGATCCGGCCATTCTACAGAGATGGTTGAGCAACAAATGACGCGCTCGATTCTGTGAATCAATTCCAAAGCACGGCCGTCGCCGTTCTCGATCGATTGAGTGGCCTTGCCCCAGCCGCGGTCCAGGACGGCATTGGCTGCTGCCACTCTCGCGGCCGGCGTCGCGTTGGCCGAGCGCATCACCCCGACCAGGACATTGATAGCGGTCCGGGTGTAGCTTCGCGCCAGGGAACGGATTTCGGTGACGGACTTGGGCATTGGGAGTTTCGGCTTCCTTCGCAGTTTGCAGGTGCGGGCACAGCGTTGCACGGGATCAACAGGATGATCTCCGCGCTCAAGAAAGGCCTTCCCAGACCACGATGACGATCAGACCCACCAGGGAGAGCGAAATCAGATACGCGGTCATGACGTTCTCCCGCCTGGCGATGAATTAAAATATGCGGCATGATCGCTTTGGCGATCATTTCAGGCGCGAACCCTATCCTCTTGCGAGGGCCGCGTCGCGGAACGTGGACAAGCCACGCCGCGTGCCGGCACGTTCGCGCGTGCTGGCCAATGAAGGCTCGGACGACAACCTGCTTTTGAGACGCGTCTTGCGACAATGCGCTGACAGGGATGAGGCGTCGTGAAATTGTGATTGTCGTCCGATTCAAAAAGCCCGCGACCGGTTTCCCGGCGCGGGCTTAATTCTTGCGACGTTAATGATGTGCCGGTGATTTGCCCGACATGTCAAATTCTTTTTAGATCATTATCGCGAACAGCAAAGTGACAAAAAATTTCACAAGCTGTGACAACAAGATCGGGTTTGTTTCGTGGTTTTTCGCTTCGCTACCACGCGGAGCGCGTCGGATCGCTACTCAATTCAAAAAGCCCGCGACCGATTTCCCGGCGCGGGCTTAATTCTTGCGACTATATTGATGTGCCAGTGATTTGCCCGACGTGTCAAATTCTTTTTAAATCATTTCGTGAAACTGCAAAGTGCGAGGTATTTCACAAGCCATGACAACAAGATCTGGATCGCTTCGCCGTTTTTCTCTTCGCACCAAACCGAAGCGGATCGCTGTTCCAATTGAAAAAGCCCGCCACCGGTTTCCCGGCGCGGGCTTTAAAATTCTTTCGACCTTGGAGATATGCCGGTGATTTGCCCGACGGGTCAAATCTTTTCCGTTAGTGCCGGCCACGAGACCGTGGCCGGTCGAAGACAACTACCGCCCCGGGGAGATCGGGCGGCAGGTCTCGATCCAGATATTTTCTTGGCATGTGTTGCCAAAAAACCGCAGGCGGTTTTCCAGAAATCAGTCGCCGGTAGCGCCGGCATTTCGGTAGCTGCGCAGTAGCGACACGGTCCGGCCTGCGAAGTAACCCGCGGTCGCCCCGGAGATCGCCCGGCCGATAACTGCACCGGCGATGTGGGCATCCAGATGCATCGCGGCCATGACGGCGATGGCGTATTGCAGCAAGAACACCGTGATGTTCCGGAGCAGCGGGATCGGGCTCCCCGGCCGGGTCACCAGCCCGTTTTTCCGGTCGATCGCCAGCAGTCGGGGACCGCGATATAGCGCCAGAGACGCAAACAACAGCGCCGCCACGAACCACGCCAGAAGCGGCTCCCACCCGTTATTGCGTGCCAGCACCAGCCGCGACACGCCCATCAGGAAGAATACCACCGGCACGATCAGCGACCGCCAAAGCGGTTGCGTCCGGGGCTGCAAGGACTGGATACCCTGCCAAACCAGGTAGGTGAGCAGCACAAAAGCCCAGATCGGCGTATTGGCCAGGATACGAATTGCGGTTTGCATTGGGTGTCCCAGGCTTCTCCCACCTCAGCCGAACCCGCCAGTTGATCCCAGCCGGTTTATCAGTTCGCCGATCCTTTGCCCAGAAACCGAGTGCAGTTCCGAGTTGAGGATGGCATTAGCCTGTTGGCTTTGTACGCCCAGGGCTTGCGTCGCTGCACCGGTTGCGAAACAATTGGATGGGACTGTTGTGCGGGGGCGCAAGTATGGCTAAGCCGGATCCGGGGTTTGATTTCGACCGCTATCGGAAACTTCTGGCTGAGGCGACCGATGAGCCGAAGCGGGTGGCCCTCATCGAACTGTTGGTGATAGAAGGTGCCCGGGCCAAACTGGCGGCTTCGCGTAGCGGCATCGCCAGCGGACGAATTTCGGGCTTGCCAAAACGGCCCAATGGCGGATTGTAAGGCCGGGACTAACGGCTATAGCTGATCACGACGACTGGCGAACGATGAGGACGGTGATGAAATCGAAACTTTTGGCTGCTGTAATTTTGCTGTCAGTGTCCGCGCCGTCATTTGCCGCAGACCAGCCCGCTAGTCCGCATCGCTATCACGCGGCGCAGGACCCGGACGAAATCTACCTGCACAATTACGGACCACCCGACTTCTATCCTGGAACCAACATTCCGCCCGACCGCGTCGTTTATCCCGTCAACGGCCGGCCTTACGGAATCTATGACGGATTCGATCGGTATTGCGGGCAATCGTCGGCCAACTATCGAGGCCAGGATGGCCGCCGCTATCCCTGTAACTAGCTGACACGCCCGAACCCAGGGCAGCCTCGGCCGTGTGTGTTGCTGCCATGAGCGGATGGCGCACCCCGCTGAGTACGCGGCTGAAGACCAAAATCAACGGCATTTGCGGCTGCTGACAATTCCCGGAACAATTGTGTCCAGATAGCGTTGGAGGGAATCCAGGCCTGGAGTCCGACGCCATGCGACGCAAATGGAATAACCGCGAACATCGCGCCTTCAAGGCGTGGGAAGCGCGGTTCGACCGCCCCTACTGGTGGATGCTGGCCGCGGTGATCGGTCTTCCCATTTGTGCATTCGTCTTGGGCGCGATGAAATGAGATTATTCAGCAGCGGTCGGCGCTTTCCTGCCTATGTCGTCCTGTGCGTGGCCGCGATCTCGCTGGGCGGATGTTTCGAAGGTCCCAAGGGCGACAAAGGCGACCCCGGTGCCCAAGGACCTCCCGGCCCTCAGGGTGAGCAAGGCAAGACCGGCCCCGCAGGACTGCCGGGAAAAGAAGGCAAGGACGGCATGCAAGGACCAGCCGGCCCGAGCAGCGCCGTTTATGTCAAATCAATCGACGGCACGACGTGCGGTTCTATCGGATGCACTTCCGAATGCGGCGCCGACGAAATCATCGCTTCGGTAACATGCCTGTCGAACCAGGGCACCACCCTGCCGCCCAGCATCCATGCCGGCGGTATCTGGACTGCGTCGTGTCCGACGCCATCCACCCGAATGGTGCTGCTCTGCTCCAAAAAATAAAATTTGCTCTTGTGCAGGACATAGCGCGCGATAGGAACAGCAAGCGGCCAGGCGATGGCCGCCGAGTACAATTGCCCTCGACGTCCGGTTATTTTGACGCCGAGTCCTTTGATAGCAATGTGATGGCCTCCTGCACGGTCGTCATGAATTGTGCCGGGAAGATGATGGTGGAATTCTTCTCGACCGAAATTTCCGCCATCGTCTGCAGGGTACGCAGCTGGAGGGCAACGGGGTGTTGCGTGATGATGTCAGCCGCCTCGCCGAGTTTCACCGCCGCCTGATATTCGCCTTCGGCGGCGACGATCTTGGCGCGACGCTCGCGCTCGGCCTCGGCTTCCTTGGCCATTGCCCGTTGCATGTTCTCGGGTAGCGTAATGTCCTTGATTTCGACCGCGGTCACCTGGGTGCCCCAGGGTTCGGTGTGCTGGTCGATGACGTTCTTGATCTGGTCATTGATGCTCGCGGTATCCGAGAGCAATTGATCGAGACTGAACCTTCCCACCACGTTGCGAACGGTGGTCTGGCTGATCTGATTGATGGCGTTAAAGACGTTCTCGATCGCGATCACGGCTTTTTCCGGATCGGTGATGTGATAGTAAGCCACCGCCGCGATATCGATCGAGACGTTGTCCTTGGTGATGATCTTTTGCGACGGGATTTGCATGGTGACGGTGCGCAAGGACACGCGCGTCATCTGCTGGAAGGGCACGAAAATCAGCGTCAGTCCTGGGCCGCGCACGCCTGCAAATTTGCCGAGCAGAAACACCACTCCGCGCTCATATTGCTTCAACACCCGAAGCGAAACCAAGACGTAGGCGACCACTAGTGGGATGAGAAAGGATATCCAGCCCATGATGTTTCTCCCTCGATTGGCCTGCCACGCTTCGAAAGCGCTTCAGCGGACTACCCGGCGCCGCCCTGACCGCTATTCGCCGCCGGCTTGCGGTATCGCCCCTGCAACCACGGCAGCAGCAAGCCGAACGCCGGAACGGCGAAGTCGGTATAGAATATCACACCGGCATTGCCTGAAGCAAAGTTTCCCGCCGAGATCATCTCGTGGATATGGCCGAATGCGCGATTATCCCTTTCTCGGTCTTTGCCGCCGGGCCGTGCAGTGCCCCGATTTCAACGCCATGTCAGCCAGAACTCTACGGGTCGACTGACTTCTTCATGTGAACGACCCCGCCCCATTTGGCATCCTGCTCACGCTGAAATTCTTCAAATCCTCGATGCGTATAAAATGAGATGTTCGAGGAAAACATCGCGTTGGTATAGAGCCTCAATTCGTTCAATCGAAGTGACCGCGCGATGGTCTCGGCATGGCCGAGAAGCAAACCGCCAATGCCCTTGCCGTGCCACTCCGGCAATACCGCGACATTCTCGATCAGCAGATGTGAAGTTTCGGGGATGACCTCAATCAGCGCAACCGCCCTGCCCTCCTGTTCCAGAAGATCGATGACGTGGTCGAGCACGGCCTGTTGGTAATTCGCCGTCATGGGCTTCGGTTCGCGGCCTATCACCGGTACCCATTTTGCGTAAGCGGCCCGGGTGATCTCACCTATGGTGCTTGCGTCCGCGGACGTCGCTCGTCTGAAGGACTGCTTCTGCATCGGCCCATTTCCATGTCTGCCTAACCGTTTCGATGTTAACATCACCGAAGAATGACTGGAACCAATTCATTCAAGCCAGCTGCACAGGCGATACCTCATGAAATCGTTTCACGGCCACTCTGGAAGAGCAGTTAGCCTCCTTGCAGCGATTGCGTTGGTATCCGGCATTGCGAATGCACAGGTAGCGCCGTCGTCGGATGAATTACCTGATCGTGTGACGTTCGTGAGCGCCGATGGACAGACCACGCTTGTCGGTTACGTCTTCAAACCGCAGGGTCTGCATGCGCAGCGCACGCCCGCGGTCGTCATGATGCATGGACGCGCCGGCGCCTATTCTTCGGCGGCGAAAGGTACCTACGACGCCACCACGCTTTCAAGGCGTCATCGGCAATGGGGGCGCATCTGGGCGCAACAGGGTTATCTGGCGCTTCTGGTGGATGGCTTCGGCCCGCGCGGCTACCCGCATGGCTTTCCGCGTTTTAGTTACGATTCCCGGCCCGACACGCTCAACGAAGTCACCGTGCGGCCGCTGGATGCCTATGGAGCGCTGGCTTATTTGCGAACCCGGGACGACATCGTCGCTGATCGCGTGGCCTTGCAGGGATGGTCCAACGGCGGAAGCGCCACGCTCGCGACCATGTCACGCACCGCGCCCGGCATCCAGTCTCCAACGCCGGCTACCGGCTTTCGGGCCGGGGTGGCTTTCTATCCCGCCTGCGGATTGAAAGGACAATTCCCGCAAGGAATCCTGCCCTATGCACCGTTGCGGGTCTACCAGGGCTCCGCCGACGAAGAAGTTTCGCCAAAACGCTGCGCCGAACTCGTCGCCATGAGCCGCGAACTCGGTGGCGACATTCAGTATCGCCTTTATCCTGGCGCGACGCATGACTTCGACGATCCCTCGCCATCGCATCAGGATAACGGCGCGAACGCGGCGGCAACGCAGGACGTCATCGCTCGTGCGACTGAATTTCTGGCGAGCGTGCTGAAGCCTCAGGCTCGGCCATAGATTGGCGAACTGACCGTCGAGCGGCTACCGGAAGCGCTACCAGACCAGCGGTATCAGGCGATACCGCACTTGGTTCTTGTACTCCAAGTAACCCGGCAGATTTCTTGCCAAAAATTTTTCCTCGTCGAGCAATCTCCAGATCAGCGCAGGTATGATCGCGACGAAGACGAGAATGCCCCACCATGAACCAAGCGCAATCGGTACGCCGAGAAGCATGACAAGGCCTCCCGCATACATCGGGTGCCTCACCAGCGCATACGGCCCCGTCGATATGACTGTCTGGTCGGGAGCCAATTGGATGGTTGCGGCGCTAAAGCTGTTTTCCCTGAAAACAAAAAAGACGGCGAGCCAGCCCAGCCCGACAAGAATGTCCCCCGCAACGGCGGCAAAAGACGGCATATGAGACCACGCGAAGCGGCGGTCGAACGCGGGGACAACGATGAGCGCGACGAATCCCACCGACGCGAAAGACATGATGATTTTTTGAACAGGCTCCTTCTCGGCGAACGGGCCTCCCTTCATCCGGCGCTGCAATAGCGCCGGATCCTCTTTCATGAGGTAGAGCGTGATCGCGAGCGACGACACGAAATATACCGTCAGGAACGTCCACGCCTGCCAGTAGTCGAGCGACCCCGCCGGAACGAACAGCAGCGCCGCCATGACAAGTGGAACGATCGGAAGGCTGCCGATCGCCTTCACATACAGGATATTCATCCTGTCATTGTAGCATGCACCCGAACTCAGCTCACTGCTGCTTTTCCCAGAACGACAGCAGGCCTTGCGATGCGGAGCCTCCGATCACGCAGGGAATGCCGATCGCGACCTGGCCAAGCGCCGCCGCCGACACGCAACCCAGCGCGACGGCGCCGACGCCGACCTGACCCCAGAAGTCGAGGTTGCGCCGGCTATCCGAGCCCTTGGTCTTGAGCTCGTCCATCGCGGCCAGCGCATCCTTGCGGACGGCGCCGAGTTGCACCGTGTCGGCGGCCTGGACCACCTCCGTGAGCGGCACCTTGACCGGTGCCGGGCGCCGCGCAAGCTCGCTACGGAGAAACTCGCGCAACCCTGCATCGCGGACAGCGTAGCTCGCCAGCGTGTACCGCGCCATGCTGCCGACCGTCAGCTTGTCGATGGTGTCGCGGCTTTTGGCCCAGGGCAGCATCTCGATGATGCGCTCGATCGGAGCGTGGGAGCCGGTCGCAAAATAATATCCCCACAGGGTATCCAGCAGATCCTGATTGCTGGCGAATGTGAGCGTCGCGTGCAGCGGCTTGTCGTCCTTGGCAAAGGGATTGCGCGAAAAGGCGCCGCGCAACTTGTCGAGCATGCCCGGCTTGGTTTCTTCCAGCGGGATGTCGATCAAGGTCGGCAGCGAGCCTGCAAGGTAGCTGTCGATCATCACCCGTCGTCCCGGCATCCGCGGGGCGATCCTGCGCAGCAAGTTTCTCCAGTCGGGCAGTCCTGAATAGGCAATGGCGCGGACGATCACCCATTCGTCTTCCGCCGGGACGGGAAAGAAACTGTTGACGAGTTGCTCGGCCTTGGCGGGGTTTGACCCGATCGCGCCGGCAATAAAACCGAGATAGATGCCGGAATTCTCGGGCTCCTTGAAAGTTTGCGCATGGAACAGCACGCGCACGGCGGCGGGGACATGGGCATAGTCTGGTTTGGCGCGGTAATTGTAGATCCACTGCTGGACGACGCCGAGCGAGGTGCGTGGATCGATCTCCGCGGTCGTCGTTGCGCCCGCGGGCTGGGTCAGGACGAACAGAGCGATGACGAGAGCTACGTAACGCATGTGATGCTCCAGGAAGCGCGTTCTCGCATGCGAAGGTCGCGAGCCGCGAACATTTTAGTCCTCTACGGCTAGCGAGCATTTGAAGCGGCTATGCGACAATTCTGGGAAGGCGCGGTTCGGCGCTGCGTCGAAATTATGGCAAACCGTTAACGCTTAAGCCCGCAACTCACCTTATCCCCGACATTGTTTCGCCCCGCGCAGGCAATTCGATCGCAACCGGTGAAATGGCGGACAGGCGGGACGTGATCACGGAATATATACCGGGCCGGCGATCGATAGCGGCGGTAGCGCTGTTCGTCGCCGCGCTCGGGCTGATTTCGAGCACGGCAAGCGCGACGGAGGCCGATGCGCAGGTGCGCGGCGCGGATGCGCAAGCACGCGCTGCGATAGACGTGCAAGGCAATCGCCGTATCGACGCCGATACCGTGCGTTCGTATTTCCATGCCGGTCCGGACGGGCGATACGATGCGGCAGCGCGCGATGCTGCCCTCAAGGCGCTGCTGGCGACCGGTCTTTTCGACAATGTCGCGATCAACCGCACCGGCGAACGGCTGGTCGTTCGCCTGACCGAGGCGCCGGTGCTCGACCGCGTGGCGTTCGAAGGCAACAAGAAAATAAAGGACACGGAGCTTGCGGCTGCAGTCGAATCCAAGCCGCGCGGCACGCTGCAGCGCGCTGTGGTGCAAGCCGACGTCGGCCGCATCGTGGAGGCCTACCGGCATGTCGGGCGCGACAATGTCGGTGTAGTGCCGCAGATCGTCAGTCACGGTAACGACCGGGTCGACCTCATCTATATGGTGACGGAGGGCGGCAAGACCACGGTTCGGCAAATCAACTTCGTCGGCAATCAGGTCTTCGGCAAGCGTCAGCTCCGCGCCGTGATCAAGACCTCCGAGACCAATGTGCTGAGCTTTCTGACCGGCGGCGATGTCTATGACCCCGATCGCGTAGCTGAGGATCGCGAACAGTTGCGGCTGTACTATCGCAGCAAGGGCTATGCCGATGTGAGCGTGCCCTCGGCCAAGGCGGAATACGATCCGGCCATCAAAGGATTTACGCTGACGTTTTCGATCGACGAGGGTGCGCTCTATCGTTTCGGCGACACCAGCGTCGTCTGTAACGTGCCCGGGCTTGATGCCGAAAAGCTTCGTCCCGTGCTTGGGGTTCGCACTGGCGCCGTATTCAATGGCAATGCGTTGGAAAAGACCACCGAAACAGTCTCGACCGAATTGGCGAAGCTCGGCTATCCATTCGCACGGGTCCTTCCCCGCACCACGCGCGATCCCAATGCGCGGCGCATCGACGTCGCGTTCGTCATCGACCAGGGGCCGCGGACCTATGTCGAGCGCATCGATATTCACGGCAATATCCGCACCCGCGGCTATGTCATCCGGCGCGAATTCGACATCGCCGAAGGCGATGCCTACAACAAGACACTGATCGATCGTGCCGAACGGCACCTCAAGAACCTGAATTATTTCAAGTCGGTCAAGATTTCGCGGCTGCCGGGATCGGCGCCGGATCGTGTCATTGTCGATGTCGAGGTTACCGAGCAGTCGACCGGCAGCTTCAATATTGCCGGGGGTTACTCGACCACCGACGGCTGGCTTGGCGAGATCAAGGCGGGCGAGAACAATTTCCTGGGCACCGGCGTGGCGCTGAACTCTTCGGTGACCTACGGCCAGTACGCGCGCGGGATCGACCTGTCGGCGTCGGAGCCGTATTTCCTCGGCACCCGCATCTCAGCCGGCATCGAGCTCTACGGCAGGCAGAACGACGCGAGCCCGTATCAATCCTACGGCACTCAGACCTATGGCTCGACGATGCAGTTCGGCACGCCGCTGACCGAGCAGATCGGGGTGCAATATCGCTACTCGATCTACAATCAGGACGTAACGATCGACCCGACGTCGCTGGCTGCCGCTCCCTCGTTGCCGGTTCAGCAAGCCGCACTGAACGGTCCACAATGGGTTTCCGCGGTCGGCGACACCGTCACCTACAACACACTGGACGACAATAAAAACCCGAGCAGCGGGATAAAATCGCAACTCACCCAGGATCTCGCCGGCCTCGGCGGCGATGTGAAGTTCCTGCGCACCACCGAGGATGCGCGGTATTACACTCCGATCAACGATGACGTCGTCAGCCTGGTCCGGGCCCAGGGCGGTTACATCACGGGCTGGGGCGGACAGCAGGTGCCTCTGCTCAACAGCTTCTTCGGCGGTCCGACGTTGGTGCGCGGATTTGCGCCCAACGGGTTCGGGCCACGCGACCTCACGCCCGGCACCACCATGGATAATGTCGGCGGCAGCATGTACTGGGCGACAACGGCGGAGTTGCAGAGCGCCATTCCCGGCATCCCCCAGGAATACGGGCTCAAGGCTTCGGCCTTCGTCGACGCCGGCAGCGTCTTTCACTATGGCGGGCCGACGATGTTTCCAGGTTCTGCACAATCGCTGCAGGTCGCCAACGCCAACATCGTGCGTTCATCGGTCGGGGTAGGTTTGACCTGGGCTTCGCCGTTCGGTGCACTGACCGTCAACTACGCCGTGCCGCTGACGAAGGCCGCCTATGACGTGGTTCAGCCGTTCAGCTTCGGCGCGGGACCGTTCTGAGCGGCTCGCTGCTCGAACTCAAAAATGGGATTACGCCAAGCTGCTACTGGCCGACCGAGTATTCTTGCGCCTGACGGGAAATCCCGCCCGAAACCTGCGAGGCGATCAGGAATGCCGCAATGACGGCCGGTACGCTGATGAACCTGAGAAATTGATCCAGTGAAAGCATGACTGTCGTCCCCCAAAATGCCCTTTAACGGGCGACTTCAATTCGCGTTTTGTGCCATCTGCTGATCGCTGGTTAGAATCTGGTCGGTCCAGGCCGCCCCGGAAATCGTGAGCAGCGCGAGAATCGTAATGACCGCGAGCGTTTTCATGGGTGAGATCGTCGTTTTCGATTGTGGCCGAAAACGTCAGAGCTCGGCTCATTTTCAGGACAAACCCGGGAAAACATCGTGTCCATGCGGCTGGTCCGCGCCGACACGCCATGTTAGCGGTCTCCAGATTGGCAGTTGGCAGCGGCGGGGAAAGATGCTTAAGGCGGTAATCTGGGATTTCGGCGGTGTGCTCACCAGTTCACCCTTCGAAGCATTTGCCCGGTTTGAGATCGAGCGCGGGCTGCCCGCCGATATCATCCGGCGCACCAACGCCAACAATCATTGGGAAAATGCCTGGGCCAGATTTGAGCGTGCCGAAGTGGACCTTGAGGCATTCGATCAATTGTTCGCGGCGGAATCGCTGGCACTGGGCGCGGAAGTTCGAGGCAAAGACGTGTTGCCGCTGCTATCGGGGGATTTACGGCCCGAGATGGTCGAAGCACTCCGGCGGGTGAAGACCCGGTTCAAGACCGGCTGCATCACCAACAATCTTCCCGCCAACGTCATTGGAAGCACGGGCGGCCGCTCGCTTTACATCGCGGAGGTGATGGCGCTGTTCGATCATGTCATCGAGTCCGCCAAAATCGGCCTCAGGAAGCCCGATCCCCGCATCTATCAGATGATGGTCACCGCGCTCGGTGTCGACCCCAAACATTGCGTCTATCTCGACGATCTCGGCGTCAACCTGAAGCCGGCGCGCGAGATGGGCATGACCACCATCAAGGTACTCAACGCGCCGCAAGCGATCGCCGAACTCGAGACGGCGACGGGATTGTCGCTGAGACCGTAGGGCTCGACGTCATCGCGTCCTGCAATTCGAGCGTCGATCACGTCCTTGATCCGCTTGCGCGTCAGCGGCAGATTTCGCAGCCGCTTGCAATCGAAGCCGCTTGACGGCCGCCCCTCTAAATTTTGGGCCTTTGCAGGCGGGACGGCGCTTTAGTTCTGGCAAACCGGCTCATCCCCAGCCCCGCCGGCCGCTGGAACCGTGATCTCCAGGATGACCGGCGTGCAATATTTGGCGGAGACGCAGACACCCAGGCCCAGGGAAACCCGGCGCTCGCGGGCAGCGCCGCGCGTTTTCAGCTCGATCCGCGCCGGCAATTCAAAATACGGCTCCGATCCCGCGATGAGTTTCGGCATCACCTCATTCCATAGCTTCGCTTCGCCTTGCGGCACCGTAAACTCGACCCCGTATTCGGAAGCGATCTTCACGTCCTTTTCGGCATTGAAGCAAAAGGTAATCTTGCCGTTCCTGGAATAGGCATCGAGGCTAACGCCGTTTTGCTCCACATGCACGTCGGGCGCGGCGGCCGTCCCGGCTTTGAGCGTCGTCTCGGGCAAAACGATTGCCGCGAGCGCGCCGAATGAAAGTAGAAATAGATGAAAAGGATGCACCGTCTTCGCCCCCGGGATATTGCGGCAGGCCGGAATGAGACTTAGGCTACCACGGATTCAACCAGGGAAATGGGGAATACCGTGAAAAAATTTCTGTTGGCATCGATGCTCGCGACCGCATTGTTTTCGGTGCAGGCTTCCGCCAAGGACGTCGTCGCGAGTTCGTTTTGCCCGATGACGGGCGCCAAAGGGATCGGGCGTGGCCCCACCTTCGAAGCCGCGGTCGATAACGCGATAAAGGCATGCATCGCCAAAGGCGGCGTATCGTCGTGCTGTTACAAGTTTACCCGGCGAGTTTCGTAGCCGCCCAGCCTCCCTCGGTTTTGTCGTATACGGCCCGGTCCCTCGGCGCTATCTTTTCTCGGTCGCAAATCCATAGATCAGCGCCAGCCGGTCCAGGCATTCCCGAAATCGTTTGGCGAAATAGTCGATCCAGCGCTGGCCGGGCGCGCTGCGACGTTGACCGATCTGCTCCATGGTCAGCCCGAGGACCAGCACCTCGTGCACCAGCGCCGAGCCGTCGGAGCCGAGTTCGCGCTCGGCGCGGTTAAGCCGGAGCACGGCCTTGCGCTGGCCTTCGGTGATCGGTTCTCGCATCCTTGCGCCATCGACATAGTCCCGCGAGGGATCGACCGCCTGCGGGCCGCGCTCGGCTTTCTCCCAGTCGTTCTGAAACGCACGCCCGCCCTGGTATTGCGCTTCGTCGATGTGGCGATGCGCATGCATCCTGCCCAGGGGATCGTTGCGGATCGAGCGCAGCGTGACGATCTTGTCGCCCGGCTCCAGCCCCAGGGGATCGTCGACCTCGACCGCCGCCACTTCCGCGTTGCGCAAGAGATCGCGGGCGCGCCGGTCGTGAACCTTTGCTGGATCGTGCGGCTTTTTGCGTCTGGTACGCGCCATGCTGGTGTACTCCTAAAATGACGGATATTCGAAAAAGCTTTGCGCCAACGACGATGCGGTCGATCTTTCATGCCGCTCCACAATCGTCAGCAGTATCCGGTCGGCAGCCCTTTCCGACGCCGTGCCGGGGCCGACGCTAAGGTCAAAATGCGCCGCGCAGTAACTCGAGCCAGGATGCCGCGGATGACCGCAGAAGGTGATGGTTTCTCCCTCCTCGTCGCCGCCATAAGGGTATCTGCAGTCATCACATTCGAGTTCCAGCAGCGACAGATGACGCGGAACGACATCGGCGCACCGAAGCGGGGCGGTCTCGGTGGCTGCGAGGATCGGCCGCGGCCGCCAGGGTCTGGAGTTGGCGCGCTCGTGGATCCGGCGAAGCCTTGAGGTTTCGGTTATCGAAGGCCCGGTTATTGAAGGCGACGTCGTCCCGCCGTGCGACTGGCTGGCGCCCGCAAGTGCCATTCGCGTGGCACGGCCGAGCACGGCGTTGCGGGAATAGGACGTCCTGAATTTCGCGTTGATCGCTTCCGCGATGGCTGAAAAGGACATTCCCATGTCAAAGTATTCGCACAGCGCCTTCGAATGCGCCGGCGCCCAGTTGGATTGCATGCGCTTTCCCTGCTTTTTCCAAATTCCCGGTCATGCGGGCCACCGAGCCCGTTGACCTTCCGTATTATTTCTTATATTCAGAAATACAAGTCAAGCACTATTTATGATAATCGGAATTGCTATGCTTCTGCAATTCGGAATACATTTCTTCTGAAATTCGGAAAGGATGACACCATGCTGGACGCCAAGATGATTGAGCGGGGACTGGAGAAGACGGGCAAGAGCAAGGGCGGCCTGGCAAAGGTCATGGGCGTCCGCCCCGGCGCGGTTTCGGAAATCCTGTCGGGAATCCGCCTGATCAAGGCCAGCGAACTCCAGCCCATCATGGATTATCTGGAACTGAATTCGGTGCCGATCATGGGCCGGGTTGGCGCCGGCGCGGTGATCGAACCGGAACACGAACAGGTCCCCCCGGAAGGTCTGGGCGACGTCGAACTGCCCTTCCCGTTTGCGGAGGAAACCATTGCCTTTGAAGTGGCCGGCGATTCCATGCTGCCTAAATACGAAAGCGGCGACATTATCGTGGTCTACAGGGAGCAACGCCACCCCTTGGCGAGCTTCTATGGGGAAGAGGCTGCCGTCAGGCTCAAGACCGGCGAGCGTTATCTCAAGACGATCGAGCGGGGGAAATCCCCCAGCGTCGTCAATCTCACCAGTTTCAACGCCAAGCCGATCAACGGGGTAAAGCTGGAATGGATCGGGGAGATCTGCGTTACCCTGCCACGGGGCCAGATCGCACGGTTGCGGGCCAAGGCCGCCGCCCGGTCGCGCAAGGCGGCCAAGGGATCGAAATGAGCGCACGCGGGTGATTCGCGCCCGCCCCGGGTCACGCCGGTGTGACGACAGCCGATATTTCTGATTTACGAAATTTCGCTCTTGCCTTGATGCTGATTTTCAGAAATACTCCATCGCCGAGCCGGACCGGCGCGATGGAGAGTTCCCATGCAGTATTTCGTTGTGATGATCGATTACGGGCGCCGCGGGCGCGAAGCCGTGGTCGATCCCGAGATCACGCGGCGTGAAGTCATCTCGCGCGTGGCGTCCGGCGAGTACAGGAACATCTGTTTCATTCACGAAATCGCGGATTTGGCGGTCGACGATATCACCGCCGAGATCCTCGCCGAGGCCGCCATTCCCGAAATCGCCGTCACCAGCGCCGACCTGCAGGCTGATCGGTTCGATCATGCCCGCGATCTCAGAAAGCATGAAATAGCATGATGGCCAGGCGGGGCGCCGGCACTATCAATCAAGCGTTCTCCCTGCCCCCAAAAGCCCACCCCCAAGGCCTATTGTGAACCACATCACATTCGCGCATTCCAGACTGGGCAACAATGCGCGTACCGGATGGCGCGAGCCGATTTCAATATCCGGACAGGGCAAGGCCGCTTGAGCGTCATATTCCGCCGGCGGCCTTGTTTTTTGCGCTGGATTGGTCCGAGCGCTGCCGATATGGGCCAACCTCTCGCAGGCTGGTGGCTGGAACAATATGCGGGCATGCTTCAAGAAATACAACGTGCTTGGCTGATCACAGCCTTTGCCCAACCGCCGCGCGCGATTGAACTTGCGGAACTATCCCGATCCGGCCAGCTTAAAGGTTGTCCAGGTGCCAACGCGGGAGACATAACGCGTGCGTAAACTGATCGCCTTCGATGACGACACCTTCGACAAGCTGAAGCAGTTGGGGCGCGACCGGATGGCGACCATCCAGGAGCTGGCGGATGAAGCGTTCGCCGACCTGTTCAAAAAACACGGTATTCCCATCGACCTCAAGGACGCGCTCCGCAAGAGCGCATCCTTGTCGAAAGCCTCGGTCATACCGATCTCATCAAGGAAACCGAAATCATGACCCCTGATCCCGATCCATTCGAACTGGGCCAGCGCGCCGCGCGGAAGAACATTCCGGCCGAAGGCAATCCCTATCGGGACGGCACCGAAGAACATGCCTTGTGGGCCGCCGGCCATGAAGAAGCCGCCGGCGAGGCGGAGGCCAATGAGTCCGAGGGTGGCTGAGCGCTCGCGGTCCTCAGCCGATTTTCCTGAGGCCTTTTTTGAACCGCGGCCCGTTTCGCATATAGGATCTGGCAGCGCCTCCCATCTTCTCGACTTGCGCCGGATCGAGCGTGCGGATCACCCGGGCCGGTGCGCCGATGATCATGGAATATTCGGGAAACTGCTTGCCTTCGGTAATGACGGATCCCGCGCCCACGATGCTGCCGCGGCCGATCCTGGCGCCATTCATGATGATCGAGCCCATCCCGACCAGCGCGCCGTCCTCGATGGTGCAGCCATGCAGGATGACGTTGTGCCCGACGGTGCAACTTTTGCCGATGTTCAGCGGAAAGCCCATGTCGGTGTGGCAGGTCGAGTTATCCTGCACATTGGAGCCTTCGCCGATCTCGATCCATTCATTGTCGCCGCGCAGCACCGCGCCGAACCAGACGCTTGCTGAATCCAACAGGCGAACCTTGCCGATCACCGTGGCGGTGTCGGCGATGAAATAGTTTCCATCCTTGGGAAGATCGGGCATCTGCCCGTCGAGTTCATAGATCGCCATGCCTTTATCGTTCTCCGTTTCCCGGAGACTTTGGCATAGACGTATCGATCAGGCCAGCAGCCCGGCCGCTCGCAGCGTCATCAGGAAAAACGTGCCGGACATCAGGCTCCAGAACCCCGCCAGGACCGTCGCCATCATCACGAACTCGAAGCGGCGGCGCTCGATCCGCGCACCGCGCAGCGTGTTGCGCATGATGATGAAAGGCGCGGCAAATACCAGGAACGGCACGGCGGCGAACGTCTTCGGGGCCACCCCCTCCTGCAGCAGTCCGAAACCAGCAGGGCGCTGAACCAGCGCCTGATATCCGCTGGTGAGGGCGCCAGCCAATGCGAAACCGATGCAAAGGGACAACAGGGAATTCAACGCATCCGGCGACATCGGTACTCTTTCTGCTACAGACAACGACCGATGCTTCGCAAATTTGGCCACTGACCGCCACATCATCCTTAAGGAAAGGTTAACGAAAGCGGTCCGGAACCGGCGATCGCGCATGGCAAGCCGCGTCTTCAGCCCTGCGGAAATCCGCCTGCCCGTGGCATATTCGAAAGGTGATTCGACCGACCTTTGAACGCCCCTTCGCGATGCTCCTTTCATGACATTGTTTTCGACGGCCCAGCACCATGCACGCGGTTCCCGCCGGCTTCGCCATGGCCACATGATTCCACTCGTGCTTGGCAGCATGCTTGCTGCCGGCGCCATCGCTTTGGTCGCCTATTTGCTGTGGCCGACCTGGGAACCGGAGGCGTCAAACGGTCCGGCGCGGCTGCCGGTAAGCATCGGCGCAACGCTCTTCAACGTTCCCGCCGCGGCGATCCGCATGAAAATCCAGCGTCACTCCGGGCCGCAGGAACGCGTCGATCTCAGCTTCGCCTATCCGTCGCTTGCGCCGTCCGACGTACCGAAGCGCGTCAGCCCTGATGCCCTGGACGAAGCGATACAGCCGATCGACCGGATTTTCCTGTCGATATCGGCGCATCATGACTCGCTGGCGCCCGACACCCGCCTCCGCACGATCTATCCGCGCTACCTCGAACAGGCCTCGATCCCCGGGCAGGACGGATTAACGATGCGCGCGTTCCGGGACGGCACGCCCTACAGCAATGAAGATCTGTTTTTCGCCAATACGCCGAGCCTCAACGCGCGCTGCACGCGCGACGCCACGACCCCCGGCATGTGCCTGAGCGAGCGCCGCATCGACGGCGCCGACCTGACCTTCCGTTTTCCGCGAAGCTGGCTCGCGCAATGGCGCGAGGTGGCCAATGCGATGGACCGGCTGACGGTGCAACTGCATGGATCGGGAGGATGAGGCTTATCAGCCCTGCTCGACCAGGTCGTCCTCGAGGATCGCCATCTGGAACTGGAATGAGCGGTCGTCATCCTCATCGTCGACGAACAGCACGCCGATGAATTCCTCGCCGATATAGACCTCGGCCGAATCGTCCTTTTTCGGTCTCGGCACGACACGGATCTTGGGATTGCCGAACAGGCGCTTGAGATAGGCGTCGAGTTTCCTGACTTCCTGAACGTCCACGGCAGTCTC
This sequence comes from uncultured Alphaproteobacteria bacterium, assembly GCA_963774685.1. Taxonomy (GTDB): domain Bacteria; phylum Pseudomonadota; class Alphaproteobacteria; order Rhizobiales; family Xanthobacteraceae; genus Bradyrhizobium. The sequence goes on from CAVZFU010000003.1 coordinate 134,309, forward strand.
CAATACGATTGAGGTTTCGAGGAAGTTTTAGGACGAGACGAAGGGAACCGCCAGCCGTATCCGCAGAAATACTACACCGATCGAAACAGCGGGGAAATCAAAGCCCGATCGCGTTGAGCATTTGATCCATGGTGCGCGACGGTTCGGCGCAGCCGGCCTCGCCGACGATCTTGGCCGGAACGCCCGCCACGGTCACGTTGTGCGGTACCGGCTTGACCACCACGGAGCCGGCGGCGATGCGTGCGCAATGGCCGATCTCGATATTGCCGAGAATTTTGGCGCCCGCCCCGATCAGGACGCCGCGGCGGATCTTGGGATGGCGGTCCTCGTTTTCCTTGCCGGTGCCGCCAAGCGTGACCCCGTGCAGGATCGAGACGTCGTCCTCAATGACGGCGGTTTCGCCCACCACAAAGCCGGTAGCATGATCGAGGAAGATGCCGCGGCCGATCTTGGCCGCCGGATTGATGTCGGTCTGGAATACCGCCGACGACCGGCTCTGCAGATAGTACGCGAAATCCTTGCGGCCTTTTAGATAGAGCCAGTGCGCCAGGCGGTGGGTCTGGATGGCATGGAAGCCCTTGAAATAGAGCAAGGGATCGATGAAGCGCGAGGTCGCGGGATCGCGGTCGTAGACCGCCACCATGTCGGCGCGGAAGGCGTTGCCGAGATCGGGGTCGTCGCGCAATGCCTCGTCATAGGCCTGGCGGATCAAATCGCCCGACAGCGCCGAATGGTCGAGGCGCTCGGCAAGGCGATGCACCACCGCATCCTCCAGCCGTTCGTGATGCAGCACGGTCGAATAGATGAAGGAGGCCAGTTCCGGTTCGCGGCGAACGATGTCCTCCGCCTCGGACCGGACGCGATCCCAGATCGGATCCAGCGACGAAAGCTTCGATCCCTGCGGAGTGATCTGATGCATGGCCATGTGCTGCTCTCACCAATTCGATTGTTCCGTCGTGCATGATAGCACGAGGAGCGGACGGCTGTCCTGAACGACTTCGGCAAAGGTGAATAACGGCTTTAGCTTTAAACGCTAAAACGTTGAAGCAGAACGCTTCTTCGCCACAGCCAACTTCGCCCTGCCTTAAAGCCGCCTGCCTTAAAGCTACGTCTCAAGGTGGTCGGGATTTTGTGGAAATCAAGCCAGCCGGCGCGGTTTGCCCCAGCGTTTCACGCCGAAGTGCACGCCGGCAGGTTGCCCGGAAGCCGCTACGTGCGTCCGGGCAACATTTGTTCGATCAGCCACCAAAGCCGCGCGACATCACCACGAATACTGAAGGCCGACGCGTCCCAGCACGCTTACGTCGCTCCAGGATTGTGCTGGCAACGACACGCCGAATGCAGTCTCCGTGCGATCGGACAAGGACACCAGCCGGCCGCGATCGAGACCGAAGGCCACCCCGGCCGATAACGCCAGATTGCCCCGCAACCGGATCAACCCTGTGAAGCCGACTGAGTTCATTCCGTCGAACGCGGCCCAGTGGGTCGAGATCGCATAATTGGTGCCGTCAGGCAGGAACGGATTGACCAGCGCGGCGGCCATTGCCGAGCCGGTCGAAGCCCTGCTGACTGCACGCGCGATCGCGAACTGGTCTGCCACGATCTGGTTTGCGCTGGTGCAGGTATCGGTGCCGGGAATGTAGAAGAAGCCGGCACCGTACAAATCGCAAACTCTTACATATTCCACTGCCGCGCAGCTCGGCGGAGCGGACATGAAGGTAAACGCGACGAATGCGAAAATCGCCAGCGCCCCGCGTGTCGCGACGCGGTATGCTGACCTGATTAACGTCCACATGGTTGTCTCCAATGAATTGATGACACGGCTTTGCTCCCTAGCGCGCGACGAGGTAGTCGCCGTTGAAGCGCCAGTTCAGGCCGAGTTTCAGAAGCTGGAGTTCGTGATCGACATTGCTGGGGCTACGTCGGGTGCCGAGCTGGATCGCGTCCGCGCCAAAATAGACGTAGTCGTATTCGAGCCTCGCCGAGAGGTTGCCGAGCAGCGCCATTTCAACGCCCGCACCGGCCGTCAAGCCGGTCCTCTCGTGGTTGACGTCAACCGGGAATACGGTGCCGAGCGCGCTCTTGAAGTCGACATTCGCCCATGCACCGCCGGCCCTGACGTAGCCCAGCAAGTTACCTGTGGCGTAACCGACGCGCGCGGTGCCCGTGGCCAACGCGCGGTACTCCACAGAGAGGCCGGACAATGGAAACAGCGGATCCGCAGCGAGGCTGCCTTTTATGGACGCCCAGGACGCCTCCAGTTCGCCACCGACGACGACGCTACCGAACTGCCAATCGCCCCCCATTTGTGCGCCGGCGAGCCCGCCGCTCGATTTAACGTTGGCGGGTGCGTAGGTGATCTCGAAGTCAGGGTCTTCGAGGCGGCTGTTACCCCAGCCTCCACCACCCTGAAGACCAATGTAAAAGCCGGACCATGGTGCAGCGGCTATCACTGCCGGTCTCGGCTGCACGGGAAAGTCAGCGGCAACCGCCGACGAGGCGGGTAGCAATATGGACAGCGTTGCGGCTATGGCGCTGGCGCAAGCGAGCCTGAGGCGCGCCGATCGTATGGAGATATTCATTTCAGTGACCTTTCAAAAACGGTGCAATTGTCGCGAGAGCGGGAGCCGGAGGCATCACCACGCGTACATGAAGCCCGCGCGGCTGAGGCCGCGGACGTTGCTCCAGGATTGAGCCGGCACGGACGTGCCGAATTCGGTCTGTGTGCGATCGGACAGCGACACCAGCCGACCGTTATCCAGGCCTGCGGCAAATCCGGCCGACAAAATGAAATTGCCCGAGAGTCGCATCAGGCCCGAGAATCCAACTGCGTTCTGCCCATCGTATCCGGCCCAATGGGTCGAGACGGCGTAGTTGGTGCCGGTCGGCAGCCACGGGGCGACCAGTGAGGCGGCCATCGCGGTGCCGGTAGCGGCCTGGGTGTTGGCACGCGCGATCCCAAACTGGTTGGCAACGATCTGCTGCGCGCTCGTGCAGGTGTCGGTGCCGGGAATGTAGAAAAAGCCGGCGCCGTACAGCGAGCAGATCTTGACGTATTCCACGGGCGCGGCGCGGCTCGGGGTCGCAATCATTGCGGCTGATATCGCGATCCCGGCCAGGGCGATCGAGCGTGCGGTGCGGCGTGCGATGAAACGGTATGTGGCTTTGATGACAGTCGACATGGTGTTTTCTCCAAAACTGGGGGGATTGTCTGATGTGACGGGAATTAGCGCGGAAGAGGAGGATCGCCGCCGAAGCGTACGTTGATGCCGGCTTTGACCACCTGGACTAGATGGTCGAGGCTGGAGGTCGCATACGGGCTCACATACAGCAGATGCTCGGGCGGGAAGTAGAACAGGTTGTATTCGAGTTTGGCGGAGACGTTTCGCAGGAAGGCGACTTCCATCCCGGCTCCGGCCACTGCGCCGAACGGGTTTGGATGATAGGTGGTGGGTTGCACCAGGAATTGTGTCGTGATTTGAAGGTCAGCCCACGCAACGCCTCCCTTGGCATAAGCGAGCCAAGATCCCATGGCGTAGCCGACACGTCCCGTTCCAGTCACCAGCGCCCGAAAATCGACGACGTTGTTGGTAGTGGAGGTAATGATCGACTGATTGGTGGCGGTGTTGCCTCGCACGAAGTTCCAGGAGCCGTCGACTTCGGCTCCATAGACGATATTACCGTATTGCCAGTTGGCGCCGATCTGGCCACCGGCAAGCGGTCCGTCGTATTTTGCGTCGAACGTGCTGAGCACCGGGATAGAGAATGGGTTTGAGATGCGGGTGTCACCCCATCCCCAACCCCCGTGCACGCCGAAGTAATAGCCCGTCCAGGAGGTCGCTACGACCGGGTCGGACACGGCTTTAAGCGGAAGGTCGGCAGCGGCGACCGGCCGCGTCAACGTCGGACTTGCGGCTGCAAGAGCGGCTGCAAACCAGATATAACGATGTAGGGATAGGCTTGTTCGCGCCTTCATTTTAGTGGCTTTCCCATGGCTGGAGTTGGAGGGAATTATGATGTTATCGAGGCGAACGCGGAGCGTGGTGACTAATCCGTCACTATCGCAATCAGAAATTGCGTTCCATCGAGCAAGCGTCGCGCAGGCCAACCTGAGGCGGCGCAACCGCGCGCCCCGCAAGGGCGTGGTTCCCCGACATAGACAGCGACTATTTCTCAAGGAATTGAAGGCCAAGCAGCAGGCGACGGCGGCTTTCATTCAGGTTCGAAAACGACGAAGCTGAACGTTCTTGACGACCGCGAACTCGACTTGCCTTTGAAGAAATCAAGCCGTCCGGCCTCCAACTATTTGTGGATTTCGGAACGGCAAGCAGTCCGGGCATGTTGGCCCGAAACGGGAGGAAGCAGCATCACTACGCAGACATTACGCGCTCGCGTGGCGGAATCGACGTGGGCCTGGATTGCGGTCGTCGCCTTACCCTTTCTCCTGATCGCGCCGGCATTATGGAACGGCTATCCACTGCTCCAATGGGACACCGGCGGCTATCTGGCCCGGTGGTACGAAGGCTATCTGGTCCCCAGCCGCTCGACGGTGTTCGGCCTCTATCTCCATTTCGGCGAAGATTGGTACTTCTGGGTCAATCTCGGGATTCAGGCGCTTGCAACGTTGTGGATCCTGCAGTTGACGTTGCGCCTGTTCGGCATGACCAGGCCATTGCGGCTGGTGGCTATCAGCCTGACATTGATCCTGACCACGGCGCTGCCCTGGCTCGCAAGCATGCTGTTGACCGACATCTTTGCCGGTCTGTCGGTGCTGTCGCTCTATATCCTGGTCGTGCATGACAACAGGATTTCCACCGTCGAAAGATGGTCATTGTTTGCGTTTACGGCCTTCGCCGCGGCAACCCACAGCGCCACGTTCGCGGTGCTGCTTGGGCTGTGTTGCGCCGGCTGGATCGCGCGGCCTTTCCTCGGTCCGCGGATTGCCTTCGCGGGACTGGTGCGGGGCAGCCTGACCATCGTTGCCGGCGCCGCCATGCTATTGTCGGCGAATTTCGCACTGTCGGGACAACTGGCATGGACGCCCGGCGGCTACGGCGTCGCGTTCGGCCGGATGCTGCAGGACGGCATCGTCACGCGCTATCTCGGGGATCACTGTCCGCAGCAGAAACTGAAGCTCTGTCCTTACCGCAATGAACTGCCGGCCACGGCCGATCAATTCCTGTGGGGCGACAGCATGTTCAATAAGCTCGGCCGCTTTCAGGGCATGAATGACGAGATGGGCTTCATCGTGCTGCATTCGCTTGCCGAATATCCCCTCTGGCAGACCGAGGCTGCCATCGCCGCCACCGCGCAACAGCTGGTTCACGTTGGCACCGGAGAAGGCACCAACGGCTGGATTCCCCATACCTACGGCATCATCGAGCGCTATATGCCGGCACAGCTCGGACCGATGCGAGCAGCCCATCAACAGCATTGGGACATCAATTTTGCGGCGATCAACTGGGTTCACGTTCCCGTCGCGCTGGCATCGATACTGCTGGTCGTTGCGATCCTCGCAGCCTCGATCTGGCGCCGGCGGCTCGACCAGCTCGCGCTACTGGCCGCGACGGTCACGCTGGCGTTGTTCGGCAATGCCTTTGTCTGCGGCGTGATATCGGGGCCGCATGATCGATACGGCGCGCGGATGACGTGGATCGCCACCCTCGTAGCGTTGATCGCCGCAGTCAGGCATTTCACCGACCACAACGAGCGGATCGGAAATTCACTTCTGCCGTGAGAGAAAATCCAGCACGCCTGTTTTGTAGACCTTGTCGCCAACCGCCCGCATGTGATCGCGGTTGGGGATGTCGAGTACTTGCGAGCCCGGGATGATTTTTCCAAGCGCTACAGCCGAACCCGCGATTTCGTCCGAGGTGCCGACCGCTATCAGTACAGGCACCGAGATTCCCGCGGCTTCGTCCCGGGTCATCAATCGGCGCGAGCCGCGCAAGCAGGCCGCCAGCGCCAGGCGATCAGAACGGGTCTGATCCGCGAAGGCGCGGAACGTGCGTCCGACTGGGTCGGTCACATCCTCAAGCGAAGCCGCCTCCAGTGCTGCAGCGACGTTTTCGCCGGGACCACCGCCCTCGATCAGGCCGATCCCGATGCCGCCGAAAATCGCCGTGCGCAACCGTTGCGGCTGGCTCCGCGCAAGCACGGCCGCCATCCGCGATCCCAGCGAATAGCCCATGATATCGGCGCGTTCGATGTTCAAGTGATCCATCAGCGCGGTGACGTCGCCGGCCATGGTGGCGATCTCATATTCCCCGGGGTCGTAGAGTTTGGCGGAGGCGCCGTGACCGCGATTGTCGAGCGCGATCACCCGGCGCCCGTTTTTCTTCAGTTCGGAAACCCAGGTCGGATAGACCCAGTTGACGTCCTTGGTCGACGCGAAGCCATGCACGAGCACGATCGGGGCGCCCTCGCCCTCGTCGAGATATGCAATTTCAACAGCGCCGTTGTAAAAACTCGGCATCGGCCATTCCATATTTTTGGCAAGAGTTGAGTGATCGAGGGCCGGGCGCAAAGCTAGCCCGGCGCGATGCCGGCGGCCAGAGCTAGACCGGCGCCAAAGCGGCAGCCGCCAATTGCCTTCGCATCTGCCGTGCCTTCTTGCGCAGCAGCCATGACATCGTCAGGCGTTCGGTGGTGGCCTTGACCGACGACAGAAATCCAAACAGCGCGAGCAGCGCGCCGAATATCCACAGCGTAAGATTGAACGCGCCCGCCGCCAGCAGCAACGCTCCGCGGCCCAGCACTTTCAGGATAGCGCGGGTCTGCCCGCCCTTGGACTCTGCGAGCCGTGCTGCTCGTGCGACATCCTCGGGAGCTTCCGATATCCTCAGCGTATCGAGCGCGCCGCGCATGCCGGCCTTTTCACTGACGCGCCCGACGTCCTTGGCAAGGCGAACCAGCCCGCCCGCCTTCTCGGCGTGAAAAGCAGCCTGGATCGCGCTGATGGTTTCACCCGGCCGCGTCACCGAGCCGGACACAACCGCATTCTCCAGCACCGGCGCGTCGACAATATCGCGCGCCGAGCGGCCTGCCCACTCCGTAAGCCCCTCACCCAGCCGTCCGACCTTGCGGGCATCCTTGACCAGCGTAAGACCGGCGCGCACCGGCGCCACGCCGCCGACCGAAACATAGGTGGCCGCCGTCACCGCAAGGCCCGCGGTCGCAAGGCCGAGCACCAGCCTGTCGGCATCCTCGCCCATAACGAGGTGTTTGCCTTCCCGCACCACGTCCCTGATGTCGCCGAACACGAAAAGATCGCCGGCAACCGTGCCGGACATGCTGGCGAAATCGTCGGCATTCCCGGTGACGAGGCCGGCGACGAAGCGTTTTGCAAAATGCGCCGACGAGTTTTGCTCGGCGACGGCATCAGAAACCCGCAGCAACAATTCGTCGTCGAGCGAAATGTTTTTCGCCCTGGCCAGACCGACAAAGCTGTCCGCCAGATCGGCGTCGTTTGCAGCCAATGCCGTCTCGATATTCTCCTTGATGACAGTTCTGTTATTCCGCAGGACAGAATTGAGCTGGATGTCGGAGACCTCAGCTGGATCGTCCCGAGCTGCCAGAATGGCGACGGCATCGTGGGCATGCGGCCACAGCCATGCGCACGCTAGCGCACACACCGCCGTGGCGGCCGAAGCCAAACCAATCCGCGTCCGTTTCATCGCGAAAAATCCCGGGTGTTTTCGTTTCCACAACATGGTGTGCCGCTTTTAGGACACAACAGCCCCGACGAAAGAAGGGCTTCTCTGGGACGACAAGATTGTGTCGAATTTGCATGAGCAGATGAACGGTCGGGGCCTCTAGGAATCAACTGCACCCGTCAGTATGGTGCGCGGTGTTTGCCGCAGCGGCACGTTGTTGATTGCATCCGCCTCCATTGCGACCGAGGGTGAAGACTATGTCGGACCATGCCGTTCCCCATTTTCACAATGATGCCGGCGTTTCGGTCATCGAGATCGGGTCGCAGGAGTTCATGTGCGTGGGTGCCAATCCGCCTTTCGATCATCCGCACGTTTTCCTCGATCTTGGCAATGACAACGAGATCATCTGCCCCTATTGCTCGACGCTTTATCGTTACGCCGCCGACCTCAAGGCCGGAGAAGCCCGGCCGCCCGAATGCGTACTGAAGGACAAGGTCGCCTGATCGAGCGGTGGCCGCTTCACGCACCATCGTCGTTGCCGGCGCCGGGATCGGAGGATTGACGGCGTCGCTGGCGCTCGCAGCCCAGGGCTTTCGCGTCATCGTGCTGGAGAGAGCCGAGCGCCTCGAGGAAGCCGGCGCCGGTCTGCAGCTATCGCCCAATGCCAGCCGCGTGCTGGTCGATCTTGGATTGCAACCGCGGCTGGCCGCACGCGCCGTCACACCCGACGCCATCAGCATCATGAGCGCCCGCAGCGGCGGTGAAATCGTCCGCCTGCCGCTGGGAGATGCCGCGGCGCCCGGCGCACCCTATTGGGTGGTGCATCGCGCCGATCTGCAGGCGGCGCTGCAGGCCCATGTCAACGACAATCCCGATATCGAACTGCGACTCGGCTGTCAGTTCGAAGACGTCACGACCCACGCCAAGGGTCTCACCGTGGTCCAGCGCAACGGGATGACGCGCCAGCAGGAACTGGCACTGGCGCTGGTCGGCGCCGACGGAATCTGGTCCACGGTCCGGCACCATTTGTTTCCGGAAGTACAACCGCAATTCTCCGGGCTGATCGCCTGGCGCGGGACACTCGACACGACTCGCTTGCCGCGCGAACACACCTCGCGACGGGTCCAGCTCTGGATGGGACCGAACGCCCATCTGGTCGCCTACCCGATCTCGGGCGCACGCCAGCTCAACGTCGTCGCCGTTGTGGCGGGAACATGGAACAGGCCGGGCTGGAGCGCGACCGGCGATGCCTACGAAATCAAGAACGCATTCGCGTCATCACAATGGCCCGGAACCGTGCGGATGATGGTCGGCGCCGTCGACGACTGGCGGAGATGGGCACTGTTCACGGTCCCCGATCGCAGCGAGTGGACCGATGGTGCGGTCGCGCTGTTGGGAGACGCAGCTCATGCCATGCTGCCGTTTGCCGCGCAGGGAGCGGGTATGGCGATCGAGGATGCCGCAGTACTGGCCAAATGCCTGGGCCAATGCCGAAACGAAGGCGGCCCGGCCGTTTCGGTCGCGCTGCAGCGCTACGCGCGGCTGCGGCGCTCGCGGGTGATGCGCGTTCAGCGTACCGCACAGAAATCGGGACAAATCTACCATCTCAGGGGCGTTGCGGCTTACGCGCGGGACCTTGCGATCAAGGCGATGGGCGGAAAGCGCATGCTGGCGCGGCAGAACTGGATTTACGACTGGCGAGCGTGAAGCGGTCCAGTGAAGCCGCAATCCCCTAAGGCGTTTGCGTCTAATAGACCGCGCTGCCGGACCGCATGCGTGGACGCTCGCCTTTGGCATTTTCAGGCGGCGCCGGTCCGGCCAGAGCTGCGGCGGTAGCGACGCATTTGTTGCGCCGCCAGACATCGTCGGCAACCCCGGTCTGGCCGCGGACTGCAATGTATTCGTTGCGATAGGCGAGTTCGGTCACCACAGGACCGGCAACGCCGGTATCGGCTTTCGCCATCAGGCGCTGCAATTCAGCGGCGCGCGTGGCGAGCTTCGTACGTTCGGCTTCCAATTGCTTGCAGTCGTACATGTCGAATTTGGCCGGGTCTGCAAAGGCGGCAGTCATGCTGTCGCTCATGCTCGCGCAACCCGCCAGCCCAAAACCAAGCAGCGCCACCGCCGAGGCAGCGCGCAGCAACGGCCTGAAAGAAAAAATACGAGCGATCATGCGACCTTGGTAAACCGACATCGTTGAGGTTGGGTAAAGCAGGCAGATGTCGGCATTGAGGCTTTGCCTTGTCATGCAGGCTCAATATTGAATAAGCGCGCCTCCGGGAGCAATGTTAATTCCCCTTGGCTAAAAAACGCGCTAAACAACTGATATCGTAAACAAAATTCTTTCATTGCCGTCATGAACGTCGACAACGAAAACCCGTTCATCGCGCATCACCGTTGTACGGCCGGGTCATCCTGATCGAGGCGTTTTACGAAGGCCGCGCATCGGATCATCGCGTGTTATTGCTGGACGCGCCGTCTCAGGGCTGACATGACAAACCGAGGAAAATCTTTTGAGGGACGCGCCCGTTACGTCAGGCTTTGGTAATGGATCTTTTTTACCTGAGCCTCCGTAAAATGCCGATCGTGATCGGCATCGGCCTTTTTGGCATCGCGCTTCGCTTTCTTGCCTATTATCTGGAAACTCGAAACCTGTCCGTCACCGGATATATCGAAGCACTCTGTCAATGGGACTGCGCATGGTTTCGGGATCTGGCGTCGAACGGTTACCAGCTTCACCCTCGCTCCAACGGTGAGGCAAACTGGGCCTTTTTTCCGCTCTTTCCTCTTCTGGTCGCCTTCCTTCACGCGGTAACGGGGCTTTCGTTTGCCACCTGCGGCGCGGTCGTCAGTCAAATCTGCATAGGGTTGGCAGCAACGTTCGCGGCAACAATTTTCAAAGAAGACGTCGAAGGATATTGGCTCTTTTGCATACTGTTAATAGCGGGGCCGTTTTCTTTTTACTATAACACGGGCCTCAGCGAGGCTCTCTTCATTCTTCTGACGGTGATCGTCCTGGCCTGCTTGAGGCACGGAGCCTACTTGGGCGCCGGCGTTGCTGCCGGGCTGCTTTCGGCAACCCGAGTGCCCGGAGTCTTCATCGTGCTGGCGATAATGTGGCAAGCCTTGATCGATTATCGCCGCGGAACACTGCCTGTTGGGCGAGCGCTGGTCGCATGTGCCCTGGCACCGATGGGCCTGTTCGCTTTCATGGCCTACCTGCACTTTCACGTCGGTAATGCCCTGGCATTTCTTCTTGTTCAATCGGCGTGGCATCGGTCCCTGGGCAACCCCATGGCGAGATTGTGGGACTCGCTTGCGAGCGGGCCGACAACATTGGGGTTTTGGTTTGCTATGACGGCGACAGTCGCTCTCGCCATGAGTCTTGTTATTGCCGTTCGTGGTTCGATTGGCGTCGCGCTGTTCTGCGCCGCCTCCATCATCGCGGCACTTTCAAGTGGGCTGGAATCGATGCCGCGATATGCAGCCGGCTTGGCGCCCCTGACCGCTGTCGCGGCGCAAGTTCTCGCGCGGCCGTTTCCCCTTTGGATTACCGCAGCAGCTCTTGGCGCTATAATCGGTATTATTGCGACCATTCAGTGGATACGTCAGCTGCAATTCCTGGTGTAGGCAAAAATGGGCGCCGCAACGACACCCATAATTCCCAGTTGGCCGATGCATCCTTAACCGATTTGCAAAACCCCGAGGGATCAGCTGCAAAACAATTGCTGGCCGGGGGCAAAAAGTCTATGCAAATCAATGACGCGGACGTGGCGGAATTGGTAGACGCAAGGGACTTAAAATCCCTCGATGGCAACGTCGTGTGGGTTCGAGTCCCACCGCCCGCACCAGAGGTCTGCATACCGGAAAATCGAGCTCATGGCCTCCCTCGAAAAAATCACGATTGAGCCCGGCCTCACCTTCGACATCCTCGCCGCCGGCAAAGCCGACGCGCCGCTGGTATTGCTGCTGCACGGCTTTGCGGAATCGATGCATTGCTGGCGCGCGCAGGTCGAAGCGCTTGCGGGTGCCGGCTACCGTGCGGTAGCACCGAGCCAGCGGGGCTATTCACCGGGCGCGCGCCCGGACATAGGCGATACCGCCAACTATCATATCGACCGGCTGATGGATGATGCGATGGCGATTGTCGACGCGGCAGGTCATGGCGACCGGCGCTTCCACCTTGTCGGCCATGACTGGGGCGGCAGCATTGCCTGGGCGCTCGCTGACCGCTTTCCGCAGCGGATAGCGTCGCTCACCGTGCTGTCACGGCCGCATCCCAATGCCTTCAACCGCGCACTGCAGGTAACTGACAGCGATCAGGCGCATCGGTCGCGGCACCACAAGGCTTTTCTCGAACCCGGCGCCGCCGATGTGGTGCTGGCCGACGACGCGAAATGGCTGCGCGAGCGTTGGGCTGCGAACGGCGTTCCCGTTGCTGCGATGACCGAGCATCTCGGCGTCCTTGGCAGCAAACCTGCGATGGAAGCAGCCTTGGCCTGGTATCGCGCTCGCGGCGCGATCCGCTCGCCGCTCGGCCCGATCCGGGTGCCTACGCTCTTTATCTGGGGCGATGCCGATGACACCGTCGGGCGGATCGCCGCCGAAGGCACGCAGGATTTCGTCTCGGCACCCTATCGTTTCGAAGTGCTCCCCGGCGTCGGCCATTTCGCCGCGGATCAAGCGCCGGACCGGGTCGGCGAGCTATTGCTTCAGCACGTTGCCGCCTATCCGGCCTGACTCTTTCTCACTCCGACTTGTCGATGTTCCAGAAGATCGGCGTCGCCGGGCCGTCGAGCACCCCGGTGAGCGATTTCCGCCAGGCGCTCGGCTGCGTGAACTGCCCGAGCGGGACATAGATCACCTGATCATAGGCTTCCTGCTGGATTTCGGCAGCGATCTTCTTCTGCTCATCGGGTGAAGCTGCCCGGACGAAGGCGTCTTTCAGCTGTTCGATCTTGGGGTCGTCGGCCCAGCCGAACCAGCCACTCTTGCCTTTGCCGCCGATGGCGAAACTGACGATCGGGTTCATCAAATCGGCTGCGGCCCAGTTGGTGAAGAACATGTTCCAGCCGCCCTCTTTCGGCGACTTCTGGTTGGTGCGGCGGCTGACCACAGTCTGCCAGTCGGTGGCTTGCACATCCACCTTGAAGCCGGCTTCGCGCAGCAATTGCGCCGCGACGATCGGCTGCGCCTTCAGCACGACGACGTCGCCGGGCGCCATGATGACGACCGGCGTGCCGTCATAGCCGGATTCGGCGAGCAGCTTTTTCGCCTCCGCCATGCCGGTGCCCTTCACCACCGCTTCCGAGCCGACATCCGTCGCAAGCGGCGTGCCGCAAACGAAAAGCGCGCCGCAGGTCTTGTAATATTCGGGATTGCCGATCAGCGCGTCCAGCACGTCCTTCTGGTTCATCGCCAGCAAGGCTGCGCGGCGTACCTTGACGTTGTCGAACGGGGGCCAAAGGAAATTCATTCGCCCCATCGTCTGAAAGCCGAGCTTGTTCGAGGTTTCGATCGTGATATTTTTGTCGGCGGCCAGTACGGGAAGAATATCGTAGGAGGGAACCTCCAGGAAATCGATATCGCCGGACTGCAGCGCGTTGACCGCGGTCTGGGCGTCCGCCATCGTGACCCACACGACGCGATCGACCTTCACCACCTTGCCGCCCGAGGTCCAGCTCGGCGGCTCCTTGCGCGGCACATAGTCCTTGTTCTTCTCAAACACCGCCTTCACACCGGGCTGAAATTCGGCCGGCACGAATTTGAAAGGACCGGATCCGATCAGCTCCGGAATGGATTTTCCGGGCGGCGTTTCCGCCAGCCGCTTCGGCATCATGAACGGCACGATCGACGATGGTTTGCCGATCGACTCCAGCACCAGGCTGTAGGGCGACTTGAGTTTGAGTGTGATGGTCTTGGGATCGGTGGCTTCGATGCTGGCGGTATAGTCCATCAGCTTCTGACCCATGCCGTCGACCTTGCCCCAGCGCTGCAGCGACGCCACGCAATCTTCCGCCGTGACCGGCGTGCCGTCATGCCACTTCAGGCCGTCGCGCAAGGTAAAGGTGTAGGTGAGCTTGTCGTCAGACACCTTCCATTCCGCCATCTGCGGCTGGATCTTGAAGTTGGAATCCGTCGCTACCAGCGTGTCGTAGATCATGTAACCGAAATCGCGCGTGATATAGGCGGTGGTCATCATGCCGGGATCGCGCAGATCGGAATGCATCACCGCGGTGATGGTTTTCGTCGCGGCCAGCGCCGGTGCCGTCAGCGCTAACGACAGCGCCAGGGCGGGAAGAGCCAGTTTCGATGCAATCGCGGAACGCTGCCAACGCGAGCTGTGGAACATTCGATCTCTCCTGACGTGAAACCGGTCAAACGCCGATGATTGGTTATGCAGACAGTCCGTTATTTGGGCGCACTAACACGCTGTAAATCTTCGATATTTGAGACTTGCACCAAGCGCGCGGCGCGTCAATCGGGTTTTCGCGGGCACCAAGATGGGTCATGATGTGCAGGACAAGAAGCCGGAAAACACGAGGAAAGCTCCATGAACCCCGCCAACCTTCCGTTCGATTCCGAGGCCATGCTCCAGGGACTGCGCACCTGGGTGGAATGCGAAAGCCCGACATGGGACGCCGGCGCGGTCGACCGCATGCTTGATATCGCTGCCCGCGACATGGCGATCATGGGCGCGTCGATCGAGCGCATCGCCGGGCGGCAGGGATTTGGCGGCTGCGTCCGCGCACGCTTTCCGCATCCAAAACAGGGCGAACCCGGCATCCTGATCGCGGGGCATCTCGATACCGTCCATCCCGTGGGCACGCTGGAAAAACTGCAGTGGCGGCGTGAAGGCAACAAGTGCTTCGGCCCCGGGATCTTCGACATGAAGGGCGGCGGCTACCTTTCGCTGGAAGCGATCCGGCAACTGGCGCGCGCTTCCTTTACCACGCCGCTGCCGATCACGGTGTTGTTCACGCCGGACGAGGAAGTCGGCACGCCTTCTACCCGCGACATCATCGAGGCCGAAGCTGCGCGTAACAAATACGTGCTGGTGCCGGAGCCGGGCCGGAGCAATAACGGGGTCGTCACCGGACGCTACGCGATTGCGCGGTTCAATCTTGAAGCCATCGGCAAACCGAGCCACGCCGGCGCTGCACTGTCCTCGGGACGCTCCGCCATTCGCGAAATGGCGCGCCAGATCATCGCCATCGACGGCATGACGACGGAAGATTGCACCTTCAGCGTCGGCATCGTGCATGGCGGCCAATGGGTCAATTGCGTAGCCACGACCTGCACGGGCGAAGCCCTGAGCATGGCCAAGCGCCAGCCCGATCTCGATCGCGGCGTCGAGCGGATGCTGGCGCTGTCAGGCACCGCCAACGACGTCACCTTCAAGGTGACGCGCGGCGTGACACGCCCGGTGTGGGAGCCTGACGCCCACACCATGGCGCTGTATGAAAAGGCGCGCGGTCTGGCCAAGGCCATGGGCAAGGAACTTCCCCACGCCAGCGCTGCCGGCGGCTCCGACGCCAATTTCACCGGTGCGATGGGCGTCCCCACCCTCGATGGTTTGGGCGTTCGCGGCGCCGATCCGCATACCCTCAACGAGCATATCGAGGTCGACAGCCTTGCCGAGCGCGGCCGCCTGATGGCTGGATTGCTGGCGACGCTGGAGTGATACTATCGAGACTTTGACGGACCGCCTGCGTCGGCAGAAGATGGGTTCCTTGGCACAGGATTTGCTGAACGATAGGCACCCACGGAGAACCGGATAGCGATGCTCGGATATCTGCTCCGCCGCGTGCTGGCTGCCATTCCCGTGATGGGCGTGGTGGCGTTGTTCGTGTTTTTCCTGCTGCGGCTGACACCGGGCGATCCAGCGGCGATCCTGGCCGGCGATAACGCAACACCCGAGCAGCTCGATCGCATCCGCACTTCGCTCGGATTGAACGAGCCGCTCTACACCCAGCTCATCACTTGGATCGGCAAGCTGCTGCATGGCGATCTCGGCGTGTCGCTGATTTCGAACGTACCGGTGCTGACAATGATCGGCCAGCGCGTCGAGCCGTCGATCTCGATCGCGCTGTCGACCATCGTCCTCACGATCTTGATCGCGGTGCCGCTCGGCGTGATCGCAGCCTGGAAACACGGCACCTGGATCGACCGTTTCGTGATGGGGTTGTCGGTGATCGGCTTCTCGGTTCCGGTATTCGTGATCGGCTACGTGCTGATCCAGATCTTTGCGATCGACCTGCGCTGGCTGCCGGTGCAAGGCTTTACGCGCATCTCCGCCGGTCTGGGCCCGTTTCTCGAACGCATTATCCTGCCGACCTGCACACTGTCCTTTATCTATGTCGCCCTGATCGCCCGCATGACCCGCGCCTCGATGCTGGACGTCCTCAACGAGGATTACGTACGCACCGCGCGCGCCAAGGGCATCAGCGAAAGCGGTGTGCTGTTGCGCCACGCGCTGCGCAATGCCGCGGTACCCGTCATTACCGTGATCGGCTCTGGCTTCGCGTTGTTGATATCGGGCGTCGTCGTCACCGAGAGCGTGTTCAACCTGCCCGGCATCGGACGCCTTACCGTCGATGCCGTGCTGGCGCGCGATTATCCCGTGATTCAGGCGATGATCCTTCTGACATCGGGCATCTATGTCACGGTCAATCTTCTGATCGATGTGGCCTACACCCTGCTCGATCCCAGAATTCGTTATTGAGGTACTGATGGCGATCGAAACCCTCCCCGAGCCGTCGATACCGATCACCACGCCATTCCGGCCGGGGCTCGGCTTTCTGACGGCGACACCGATCATCGCCGCCGCCACCGTCTGCCTCGCGCTGGTGGTCGCCTCGGCTATCCTGGCGTCCTGGCTTTCGTCGCACGATCCCCTGCTGCTGGTGCCGGCGCAGCGCCTGAAGCCCGCCAGCGCGCAGTTCCTGCTTGGCACCGACGGTTATGGCCGCGACGTGCTGTCGCGGATTCTCTACGGCGGACGAATCTCGCTGCTGATCGGCGTCGGCGCCGCCATCGTCAGCGTCGGCGCAGGACTTCGTGATCGGCCTTGTCTCCGGCTTCTTCAGGTGGGTCGACGCGATCATGATGCGCGTGATGGACGGGCTGATGGCGATCCCAAGCATCCTGCTCGCCATCGCCGTGGTGTCGCTGTCGGGCGCGAGCCTGATGACGGTCCTGATCGCGATCACCATTCCCGAGATTCCGCGGGTCGCGCGCCTGGTGCGCTCGGTGGTACTGTCGGCGCGCGAGGAGCCCTATGTGGAGGCTGCGATCTCGGTCGGCTCCAGCCTGCCGAAGATCATGTGGCGGCATTTGATGCCCAACACCATCGCGCCGTTGATCGTGCAAGGCACCTATGTCTGCGCTTCCGCCATCCTCACCGAGGCGATCCTGTCGTTCCTGGGGGCCGGCATCAGCCCGGAGACACCGACCTGGGGCAACATCATGGCCGAAGGCCGCGCCTATTTCCAGATCAAACCGTCGCTGATCTTCTGGCCGGGATTGCTGCTGTCGATCGTGATCCTCAGCGTCAATCTGATCGGCGACGCCGCACGCGACGCACTCGATCCCCGCATGAAGCAGCGGGAGGGCGGCAAGTGACCGCGGCGCCCAAGTCCAACGCCGTCGTTCTCGACATCGACGATCTCGTGGTCAACCTCGGCAAGAATCCGCGGCAGGATCGCATCATCGACGGCGTCTCGCTAAAAGTGAGCGAGGGCGAAACCCTGTGCCTGGTCGGCGAGAGCGGATCGGGAAAATCCGTCACGTCACTGACGGTGATGGGACTGTTGCAAAAGGGTTCGCTGGTCCCCTCCGCCGGCAGCATCAAGCTGGTCGGTGAAGAACTTCTCGGCGCCAGCGACCGGCGGCTCCGCCAGTTGCGCGCCACCACCATGGCGATGATTTTTCAGGAGCCGATGACCGCGCTCAATCCGGTGGTGCCGGTCGGCCGCCAGATCGACGAGGTACTTCGCGTCCATACCGGTCTCGACGCCCGCGCGCGGCGCAAGCGAATCCTGGCCATGATGGAACAGGTGCGGCTGCCCGAGGTCGAGCGTATTTTCGCGTCCTATCCGCATCGGCTCTCGGGCGGTCAGCGACAGCGCATCATGATCGCGATGGCGCTGGTGCTGGAGCCGAAACTATTGATCGCGGACGAGCCAACCACGGCACTCGACGTCACCACCCAAAAGCAGATTCTCACTTTGATCCGCGACCTGCAGAGGGACCACGGCACCGCCGTGCTTTTCATCACCCATGACATGGGCGTGGTCGCGGAAATCGCCGATCGCGTCGCGGTGATGCGCCGCGGGCGGCTGGTCGAGACCGGAACGCTCGATTCCATCCTGCGCACGCCTACGATGGAATACACCCGCAATCTTCTTTCGGCGGTGCCGAGCCTGGTCCCCCGCATCCCGCGCGAGGAGTCGACCGAACCGGTGGTGCTGGAGACCAACGACCTCGGCAAAATCTATCGCGAGCGTTCCTTTTTCGGAAGCGTCCGCGAAGTACCGGCGGCCCAGAATGTCACGCTGACATTACGCAAGGGTCGCACGCTTGGCATCGTCGGCGAAAGCGGTTCCGGCAAATCGACGGTGGCGCGCTGCATCGTCCGTCTGATCGATCCGACCTCCGGCGGCATCAGGCTTTCGGGTCGCGAAATTTCCTCGCTGTCGCGCCAACTGTTGCAGCCGCACCGCAAGCGCATCCAGATTATCTTCCAGGACCCCTATCGCTCGCTCAATCCACGCATCACTGTCGGCGAGACCATCGCCGAGGGGCCGGTCAATTACGGCATGCCGAAGACGGAAGCGCTGGCGAAAGCGGGCGAACTGCTCGAACTCGTCGATCTGCCTGTTGACGCGATCTCGCGTTATCCGCATCAGTTTTCCGGTGGCCAGCGCCAGCGCATTGCTATTGCGCGCGCGCTGGCACTCGACCCCGACGTGCTGGTGGCGGATGAGGCCGTCTCGGCGCTCGATGTCTCCGTGCAGGCGCAAGTGCTGGAATTGCTCGACGAAATCCAGACCCGGCTCGGTATCGCCCTGTTGTTTATTACCCACGATCTGCGTGTCGCGGCGCAAATCTGCGACGATGTTGCCGTGATGCAGCGCGGCCGCATCGTCGAACAGGGACCGGCGGCACAAGTCCTGACAAATCCGCAACAGGCCTATACGCGACAACTGCTTGACGCCGCCCCCGGACGGGGGTGGGATTTTGCGAACTTCCGGCCGGTTGCGCCTGAACTGAGAGCCGCCGCCTCGCCTCTTTGACTTCTCTTGCGAAATTCAGTTGAGATGCGATCCATGATCCGTATCGCCGTTGGCGGCTTCCTGCACGAGACCAACACCTTCGCGCCGACGAAGGCGACTTACGATGATTTCGTGCATGGCGGCGGCTGGCCGGCGATGGCGCAAGGCGCCGATGTGCTCCGGGTCATGCGCAACATCAATGTCGGCCTGGCTGGCTTTGTCGAGCAGGCCGAGGTCAATGGCTGGGAGCTGGTTCCGACCATTTCCTGTGCCGCCACCCCTTGCGCGCACGTGACCAGGGATGCCTACGAACGCATCGTCAAGGTCATGGTCGATGGCATCGCCGCCGCCGGGCCACTGGATGCGGTCTATCTCGATTTGCACGGCGCGATGGTGGCCGAGCATCTCGACGACGGCGAAGGCGAACTTCTCAAGCGCGTGCGCCAGGTGATCGGCAAGGACCTGCCGCTGGTGGCCAGTCTCGACCTGCATGCCAATGTGACGCCGGAGATGGTTGAACACGCCGACGCGCTGATCGCCTATCGTACCTATCCGCATGTCGACATGGCCGATACCGGCCGCGCCGCCGCGAAGCATCTTGGGCTATTGCTCCGACACCAAGCAAAAATTTGCAAAGGCATTCCGGCAATTGCCGTTCCTGATTCCGATCAGCTGGCAATGCACCAACGATCAGCCGACCAAAAGCATTTACCAGAAGCTTGCCGCGCTGGAGAGCGACCGCGTGCCGACGCTGTCGTTCGCGCCGGGCTTTCCCGCGGCGGACTTTCCGGGTTGCGGGCCGAGCGTATTCGCCTATGGCAGGACGCAAGCCGACGCCGATGCCGCGGCAGACAAGATGGCCGCGCTGATCGAAAGCCACGAGAACGATTTCGACGGCCGCATCTATACGCCGGACGAAGGCGTGCGCTATGCGATGGAACTGGCGAAGCATGCCAGCAAGCCCGTCATCATCGCCGACACCCAGGATAATCCCGGCGCCGGCGGTGATTCAGACACCACGGGCATGCTGCGGGCTCTGGTGCGCAACAAGGCCACCAAAGCTGCGATCGGCGTGATCTATGATCCGGCATCCGCCAAAGCCGCCCATGCCGCGGGCGTCGGCGCGACTGTCACGCTCGCGCTCGGCGGCAAGTCTGGCATCCCGGGCGATGCGCCGTATCAGGAGACTTTCATCGTCGAGAAACTGTCCGACGGACAATTCGTGGCACCCGGCCCCTACTACGGCGGCCGGGACATGGACATGGGACCGTCGGCAGCCCTGCGGATCGGCGACGTCAGGGTGGTCGTAAGCTCGCACAAGGCGCAGCTGGCGGACCAGTCGATGTACCGTTATGTCGGCATCGAGCCGACGGAGCAGTCGATCCTTGTCAACAAGAGCTCGGTGCATTTCCGTGCCGACTTCGAGCCGATCGCCGAAAAGCTCTTGATCTGCGCCGCACCCGGCGCGATGCCTGCGGACGCCGCCGCGTTGCCGTGGACGCGGTTGCGTCCGGGCCTTCGCATCAAGCCGAACGGGCCCGCCTTCAATCCCGCCGTCAAATCCCGTTCGCCCTCTCCTGCCATCGGATAACAGACATGCCGAATATCGACCGCATCGAAGGCTTTGCCGACGAACTGACCGCGATCCGCCGGGACTTGCACGCCCATCCCGAGATCGGCTTTCAGGAAGTGCGGACTTCGGGGATCGTTGCCGACAAGCTCGCGCAATGGGGCATCGAGGTGCATCGCGGCCTCGGCGGCACCGGCGTGGTCGGGGTACTCAAGGGCAAGGGCAGCGGCGGCAAGCGCATTGGCCTGCGCGCCGACATGGACGCGCTGCCGATGGAAGAAAACACCAACCTGAAATGGCGCTCGACCGTTCCCGGCGCGTTTCATGGCTGCGGCCATGACGGCCACACCACCATGCTGCTCGGCACCGCGCGCTATCTTGCCGAGACCCGCAATTTCGACGGCACCGTTCATTTCATTTTCCAGCCTGCCGAGGAAGGCCTCGGCGGCGCGCGCGCCATGATCAAGGACGGGCTGTTCGAGAAATTTCCCTGTGACGAGATCTATGGACTGCACAACGCCACCAACCTGAACCTTGGCGAGGTGGCGACCCTTCCGGGACCGGCCATGGCCGGTGCCGATTTCTTCGACATCACCATTACGGGCTATGGCGGGCACGGCGCGCGGCCGGAACTCTCAAAGGATGCCGTGGTGATCGCGATGACGCTGGGGCAGGCGCTGCAGACCATTGTCAGCCGCAACGTCGCCCCCGCCGAGCCGGCGGTGCTCTCGATCACGCAAATTCATGCCGGCTCCGCCTACAATGTGATCCCCGGCGAGGCCAAGCTCTGCGGCACCGTCCGCGCCTTTTCCGACGAGGTGCGCGTGTTGATCCGCGAGCGGATGCGCGCGATCTGCGCCGGCATTGCCGGCGCGTTCCAGGTCGAGATCGCGGTCGATATCCGCGATCTCTTCAGCGTGCTGGTGAACCAGGAAGAACAGTCCAACGTGGTCGCGGCAGCGGCGCGCACGGTGGTCAAGCCCGACAAGGTCGTTACTTTGCCGCAGCGGAGGATGGGCAGCGAGGATTTTGCCGACATGTTGCAGGCGGTGCCCGGCGCCTATTTCTGGGTCGGCCACGACGGCTCGGTGCCCGTGCATAATCCCGGTTACATCTTCGACGACAAGGTGCTCCCGATCGGGGCCAGCGTATTCGCGCGCATCATCGAAACCCGCCTGCCGGTGAATGCCCATGCATAAATCCGCAACGGAAGCGGTCACGCCGCTGCACGACCTCAGCGCCATCGACCTGATCGCGGGTTTTCGCGCCCGGCAATTTTCGCCGTCCGAAGTGCTGGAGGACGTGCTGGCGCATGTCGCGGCATGGGAGCCGCACATCAAGGCGCTGTACGCCTTCGATCCGGATGGCGCGCGGGCGGTCGCCAAGGCATCGACTGCACGCTGGCAGAACGGCGAACCGACGGGCCTCCTGGACGGCGTCCCGGTAACGATCAAGGACAACATCGCCACCAAGGGCGTGCCGGTGCCGCTCGGCGCTGCCAGCACCCAATTGGTGCCGGCTGCCGCGGACGCACCACCGGCGGCGCGGTTGCGCGAAGCGGGTGCGGTGATCTTCTCCAAAACCACGATGCCGGATTACGGCATGCTGTCATCCGGCCTTTCGAGCTTCCATCCCCTCACCCGCAATCCCTGGGACCTCAGCAAGAATCCCGGCGGCTCCAGTTCCGGCGCGGGTGCGGCAGGCGCGGCAGGTTACGGCCCGTTGCATCTCGGCACCGACATCGGCGGTTCGGTGCGGTTGCCGGCGTGCTGGTGCGGCCTCGTCGCACTGAAGCCCAGCCTCGGGCGAATCCCCATCGACCCGTCCTATGTGGGCCGCGTCGCGGGCCCAATGACCCGGACTGTCGACGACGCCGCATTGATGATGACCGTGCTGTCGAAGCCCGATCGCCGCGACGGCATGAGCCTGCCGCCAAACGACATCAACTGGAAGGCGCTCGATAAATCCCCGCGCAAAGTGCGCATCGGCCTGATGCTCGACCTCGGCGTCGGCCAGGCGCTCGAGCAGGACGTGCGCGACGTCGCCGTCAAGGCGGCCAAGGCCTTCGAAGCGGCCGGCGCCGTCGTCACCGCGGTGCCCAGCGTGTTGACGCGCGAGATGCTCGACGGGCTCGACAATTTCTGGCGCGCGCGGATGTGGGACGATCTTTCCAGGCTGTCCCCGGCCGAACGCAACAAGACACTGCCCTATATCCAAAGATGGGCGGAGCGCGGTGCCAAATTGAGTGGCCTCGACGTGGTCAGGGGCTTCAACGTCACCATCGCGATCCGGGCGGCCGCAGCGAAACTGTTCGCCGATATCGATTACGTGGTCTCGCCGGTATCGCCGGTGGTGAAATTCGCGGCTGAGCTGGCAGCACCCATCAATGATCCCGACCGTCCGTTCGAGCACATCTGCTACACCGTGCCCTGGAACATGGCGGAAAACCCGGCGGTCTCGATCAATGGCGGCTACGATGGCAAGGGTTTTCCGATAGGGGTGCAAATCATCGGCCGCCGCTTCGACGACATCGGGACGCTCGGAATGGCCAAAGCGTTCGAGGGCCTGCGCGGTCCGCAAAAGCCGTGGCCGAAACCGCCGAAAAAATAGAACGGCGTGACACAAACTACCGTCATGCGCGGGCCTGACCCGCGCATCCATCTTCTTCATAAGAATGGATTGCCGGGTCAAGCCCGGCAATGACGGGCATAAATCAGGAAACAACCAAGAGGAATCCCCATGGCCTACGAGACCATCACATACGAGGTCGCCGAACAAATCCTGACCATCACGCTGAACCGGCCCGACAAGCTCAATGCCTTCAATGCGACCATGCAGCGGGAAATGATCGATGCGTTCGATCAGGCCGACAGGGACGACAACGTCAGGGCCATCATCGTCACCGGCGCGGGACGCGGGTTCTGCGCCGGCGCCGATCTTTCCTCCGGCGCCGACACTTTCGATCGCGATGCCCGGCGCGGACCGGTGAAGCGATTGGCCAATGGCAAAGTCGATTACAGCGACCCCAACGTGCGCGACGGCGGCGGCCAGGTCACGTTGCGCATCTTCAAATGCCTGAAGCCCGTGATCGCGGCGGTGAACGGTCCGGCCGTCGGCATCGGCGTCACCATGCAGCTTGCGATGGATATCCGCATCGCATCCGAAAATGCCCGGTTCGGCTTTGTGTTCTCCCAGCGCGGCATCGTGCCGGAGGCGGCCTCGAGCTGGTTCCTGCCGCGCATCGTCGGCATCTCCCAGGCGCTGGAGTGGTGCTACACGGGGCGGGTATTTCCGGCGCAGGAAGCGCTGGCCGGCCGTCTCGTCAGCAAGGTGGTGCCGGCCGACGAGCTGTTGCCGGCCGCCCGCGCACTGGCCCGCGAAATCGCGGCCAAGACCGCGCCGGTATCGGTGGCGCTGATCCGGCAGATGATGTGGCGCATGCTGGGCGCGGACGATCCGATGGAAGCGCACAAGGTCGACAGCCGCGGCATCTACGCGCGCGGGCGTTCCGAGGACGTGAAAGAGGGCGTGGTGTCGTTTCTGGAAAAGCGCCCGGCGAATTTCAGGAACAAGGTATCGGCAGATATGCCGGACTATTTCCCATGGTGGGAGGAGCGGCAGTACAAGTAGGCCGGGGGTTTTCCGCAAATTAACGTGTCATCAGCGCGACGCGTCCGATCGCCTTGCGATCGACCAACAGCCGCATCGCTTTGGCATAATCTTCCAGCGGCAGCCGGTGCGAGATGTTCGGCCGGATTTTTCCGGCTTCCGCCCATTCCATGAGCGCTTTCATGCGCTCTTCGCCGAGCGCGGGGTTTTTCCGCACCGCTTCGCCGGCGCGGACGCCGAGCACGCTGGCGCCCTTGATCAGCAACAGGTTGGTGCGGGCGAGCCCAATGCCGCCGGTAAAGCCGATGACGAGAATGCGCGCGCCCCAGGCGATGCAGCGCAGGCTGTTCTCGAAAATCTCGCCGCCGACGGGATCGAACACCACATCCGCGCCGCGGCCGTCGGTGATGCGCTTGACGGCGTCGCGAAACGGCTCGCGTCCATAGAGCACCAGATGATCGGCACCCTTGGCCTGCGCCACCGCAAGCTTGTCCTCCGACGATGCCGCCGCGATCACGGTCGCACCGAGCAGTTTGCCCATTTCGACTGCGGCAAGACCGACGCCGCCGCCGGCACCGTGCACGAGCAACACCTCGCCGGGTCGAACCTGGCCGCGGTCGATCAGCGCATGATACGCGGTGCCGTGGGCGGCCAGAAATGTCGCACCTTCGGCATAGTCGAAGGTCGACGGCAGCGCCTGGAGTTGCGAGGGCGTAACGACGGCTTCATCGGCGTAGGCGCCGTGACGCAGCTTGACGATCACCCTGTCGCCGAGCGCGACATCCTTTGCCGCAGCGTCGACCTCGATCACGTCGCCGGCCGCTTCCACCCCGGGCGTGAACGGCAGCGGCGGCTTGAGCTGATACTCGCCGGCCGCCATCAGAATATCGGGAAAGTTGATCCCGGCGGCATGAATGGCGACGCGCACCTGGCCCTGCGCCAGCGGCACGGAGGCAAACGTTTCCAGACGCAAGTTCTCGGGCGGGCCGAGTTCGCGGCAGACGACGGCCTTCGGCATCAGGCCGCGCTCGACGTTGCGCCCGTTTTGCGCCGCTGCAAAGCTTCACGGACCAGCGGCAGCCGGTCGTTGCCGAAATACATATCGGTCTTGTCGAGGAAAATGGTGGGCGAGCCGAACCCGCCGCGCGCCATCACCTCGTCGGTGTTGGCCTTGAGCTGATCCTTGATCGCCTGTTCGGCGATCCCCGCAAAGAATTTTTGCCGAGTCCACGCCGACGCGCTTGCAGACTTCCGCCAGCACCGGATCCTGCGAAATGTCCTTGTCCTCGCCCCAATAGATCTCGAACACGGCGCGCGCGAACGGCACCACCCTCTCCTTGCCGAGCCAGATGCAGCCGCGCATCGCCTTGACGCTGTTCACCGGAAATACCGTCGGCCGCATCTTGATCGCAAGCCCGGCGGAGCGCGCCCAGTCCGCCATGTCCTTTTTCTGGTAGGCCAGCTTGGCCGGCACCGGATTGTCGCGCTGGGCATAGACCTCGGGATTGATGGTGTTGAAGATGCCGCCGACCAGGATCGGCCGCCACGAAATCTCGGCGCCGAACTCCTTTGCCAGCGGCTGGATGTTGTGGAAGGCGAGATAGGTCCAGGGACTGGAGCAGTCGAAGAAGAATTCGATCATGGCGTTTCCTTTTGTTGCCTTGTCTTTCTTGCTCCCTCTCCCCGTCCTTTACGGGGAGAGGGTTGGGGTGAGGGGCTCTCTCCACAGGCGTACTCGCCGAGAGTCCCCCTCACCCGAAATTCGCTCCGCGAATTCCGACCTCTCCCCGCATGCGGGGAGAGGTTAAGATCTCAGTTCCTTTGCTTTCTGCCCGAACATGTTCTTTCGCGCCTCCTCGTCGAACGGCTTCTTTTCGAATTTTCCGATCGCAAGTCCGGCCTGCACCTGAGGCCGGGCGCGCACCTCGGCATACCAGCGCTTGACGTTCGGGTAGTCGTCGAGCGTAAAGCCCTGTGCCTTGTGGGTCATGGTCCACGGAAAGCAGGCGATATCGGCGATCGAATAGTCGCCGGCGACATAGCGTCCGGTTTTGCCCAGTTGCACATCGAGCACGCGATAGAGCCTGATAGCCTCGTCGTGGTAGCGTTCGATGGCGTAGGGGATTTTCTCCGGCGCGTAGAGCGCGAAATGTCCGTGCTGGCCGAGCATCGGACCGAGCCCGCTCATCTGCCACATCAGCCATTGCAGGACGCCAGATCGCGCGCGGGTTTCCTTGGGCAGGAAACGGCCGGTCTTGTCGGCCAGATAAATCAGGATCGCGCCGGTCTCGAATACCGAAAACGGCTCGCCGCCATCGGCAGGCGCCTGGTCCACGATCGCCGGAATCCGGTTGTTCGGGCTGATCGCGAGAAACTCCGGCTTGAATTGCTCACCCGCCCGGATGTTGACGGGAAAGACTTTGTAAGGAATTCCGAGTTCCTCCAGCATGATCGAGATTTTCCAGCCATTCGGCGTCGGCGCGTAATAGAGGTCGATCATGGGATCATCCGTGGAGGGAGGCTGGGTAATCCTATCCCCTGCTTTGGTCGCATTCTACCCCATGCTATCGCCATGTACGCGGTGCTCCGGACATGGCAGATAGACCGTCCAATCAAGAAAACCCGGGGATACGCTCATGCTGTTTCCAACCACGATCGCCGGCTCGCTGCCGAAGCCGGAATGGCTCGCCGAACCCAATACGCTGTGGGCGCCCTGGAAATCCAGGGGCGACGAACTGGCCCGTGCCAAGCGCGACGCCACCATATTGGCGGTGAAGCTGCAGGAGGATGCCGGTATCGACATCGTCACCGAGGGCGAGCAGGCGCGCCAGCATTTCGTTCACGGCTTTCTGGAGAAGGTCGACGGCATCGACTTCGCCCACAAGGTCGAGATGGGAATCCGCAAAGACCGCTACAAGGCGATGGTGCCGCAGGTGACCGCGCCGTTGCGGCTAAAGGGCCGCATCCATGCCGACGAAGCCCGCGTCGCCCGCATCCACACCGCGCGGCAGTTGAAATTCACGCTGCCCGGCCCGATGACCATCATCGACACCATCGCCGACAAATATTACGGCGACCGCGTCAAGATGGCGTTCGTCTTCGCCGAGCTACTCAACGAGGAGGCCAAGGCCTTGCAGGCCGACGGCGTCGACGTGATCCAGTTCGACGAGCCCGCTTTCAATGTCTACATGGACGAGGTCAGCGACTGGGGCATCAAGGCGCTGGAACGCGCCGCCGAAGGACTGACCTGCGCCACGGCCGTGCACATCTGCTACGGCTACGGCATCAAGGCCAATACCGACTGGAAGCAGACGCTGGGCAGCGAGTGGCGGCAGTATGAGGAAATCTTCCCGGCGATCGCGGCGAGCCCGATCCAGCAGGTTGCGATCGAATGCCGCAATTCGCGGGTGCCGCTCGAATTGCTCGGCCTGCTCAAGGGCAAGATCGTTCAGGCCGGCGTGATCGATGTCGCCAGCGACACCGTCGAGACCGCGGAAGATGTCGTCAAGGTGATCGACGACGTCTCGAAATTCGTGCCGAAGAGCAACATCGTCGCCACCACCAATTGCGGCATGGCACCGATGCGTCGCGATATCGCGGAAGCGAAACTGATGGCGCTGGGCGCCGGGACGAAACTGGCACGGCAGAAGTTGGGGTAACTCGTCATCCTGAGGTGCGAGCCTTCGGCGAGCCTCGAAGGATGGGTAACGATGAAGGTGTATGCAGCATCCTTCGAGGCGCGCGAGAGCGCGCACCTCAGGATGACGACAGTGTCGTAGCTATACTGTCAGTTTTACCGCACTCGGATGCAGCACCGGCCGATATCCTGCAACGAACGCGCGTAGCGTCGAGGGAGGTGTCAGCAGCATGGCATCTTCGATCGCGTTCTGCGCTTTGCGATAACCGCCGGGCGACCACAGCAGCGCCTGGCCTTGCGCGATCAGGTAGCTCTGTGTCCCCTGCTGCACCATGGCACCGTCAGGCAGTTTCTTGAGCGGCATTGGAAGCGCATGCAGCCGCTTGTTGCGGCCTGTAAGCCGCTCGCGGTGAAGTACGGCATCCATGGCGGGCGCGCTGGCATGCGGGACACCGTTGCCCCGTTCCCACGCGGCGCGAAACCGGTTGGCGTCATCGCGGCGGCAGAAAAAGCACGGGCGGTGCCCGGCCGCGAACGCGGTCGCCTCATCGAGAAAGAACAGCTCGGTCCAGCTTCGCCCGCCCATCACCTCGCGCCGGCGTCCCCTGAATTCGCAGACGCAGGTCAGCCACGCCGGGCTCGACCAGCGCCTGTTCAGCAGGGTCTTGGTGCCGGGGTCATGGATGATGCCGCGATTGCCGGTGAACAAGCCGCGATGCGGGGTTGCGACAATCTCGCCTTCTGGCGTGACCCGGTTTTGCAGCGGCATTAGCCGGTCACGCCGCGCCGTCGCGGATCGGCGGCTGGAACGACAGCGCAGTATCCCACGGAAAGAAGATCCAGGTGTCCTGCGACACCTCGGTGATGAAAGTATCGACCAGAGGACGCCCCATCGGCTTGGCATAGACGGTGGCAAAATGCGCGTCGGGAAGCATCTCGCGCACCAGCCGTCCGGTCTTGCCGGTGTCCACGAGATCGTCGACGATCAACAGTCCCTTGCCGGTGCCGCCGCCGAGCTTGGCGGTGTCGGCCGAGATGCTTTTCAGTATCTTCAGGTCACCCTGCTTGGTGTGATCGTAACTGGCGATGCACACGGTATCGATGATGCGGACGCCGAGTTCGCGCGCCACGATCGCCGCCGGCACCAGCCCGCCGCGGGTGATGGCGATGACCGCATGAAACGGGCCGACCTCGTTCAACCGCCAGGTCAACGCCCGGCAATCGCGGTGAAACTGATCCCACGACACCGGAAAGGCCTTGCCCGCCCGCTCCTGGGCACTCAGTTCCGGGACTTCCCGCGTCATATCTCTCTCCTACATCTTGCGAATGACGAACGTGCCGGTGGCGGTCGCAACGATCTTGTCGTTCTGCCAGAGTTCGGCGCTGCCATGACACATTTCACGGCCACGCATCACCACGCGGCCAAGGCCTTTCAGCGGACCGAGCACCGCCGGCCGGTGAAATTGCACATTGAGATTGACGGTCGGCGCGAACTGGCCGAGGTCGAGCGTCGCCGACAATGCCGTTCCCATGGTGTCGTCGAGCATGGCGGCGAGAAACCCGCCCTGCACGTTGCCGGCCGGGTTGAGCAGGATCTCGACCGCTTCAAACCGGGTTTCAATGGTGCCGCGCTCGCCGTCGATCTCGACGAACGCAAGGCCGAGCGTCTTGGCGCATGGCGGAGGCGGTATCCGGCCATCGGCCATCTTCCAGAAGAACGAATTCTTGTCCACGATGCTGCTCTTGCCTTGCTTCAACGATCGGTCCGCTAGCGGACCACGTTCAGTCCCGCCAGCATTTCCTTTACCGCATTCATCGCGGCGCTGAGCTTGTCGGGATCGCGCGAACGGACCACGAGATTGGTATTGGGCTTCTTGTCCTCGTCCTGAAACGGGTAGCTGCCGATGATGGTGTCCGGATGAGCCTTGGCGATTTCGCGCAAGGGGCCGCCGATATCGCCCTCCCTCGCGTTGGCGCGAACCGATTCCGACAACATCCGCACCCCGGATTTCAGCTTCGGCGCCACGATGTCCATCATCGCCTGCATGATCGACGGCACGCCGGCCATGACGATGACGTTGCCGATCTTGAAACCGGGCGCGAGGATGGTCGCGCTCTGGATCAGTTCGGCGCCGTCGGGAATCCGCGCCATCCGCAGCCGCGCCTCGTTCAGTTCCCCGGCACCCTGGAAGCGCTCGCGAAACCGCGCCACGACCTCGGGATGATGATCGATGCCGACGCCGAACGCCTTGGCGACGCTGTCGGCGGTGATGTCGTCATGGGTCGGGCCGATGCCGCCGGTGGTAAAGACGTAGGCGTAGCGATGACGCAGCGCATCCAGTGCCGCAATGATCTCGGCCTCCTCGTCGGCGACGACGCGCACCTCCTTGAGGTCGATCCCGATATTGGTCAGATATTCGGCGATAAAGCCGATGTTCTTGTCCTTGGTCCGCCCGGACAGGATCTCGTCGCCGATCACCAGAATTCCGGCCGTGACGATATCGCTCATTGACCTCTCCCCGCCGAATAAGCCCTTTATCTTGCGCACCCTTGCCCAGGCAACACATTGAAGTCACGGGGTTTTGCTGCCGAAATAAGCACTCGGCCGCCGTTTTTTCGGGCAATACCCCGGTCACCCCATAGCAAATGCTGCCGGCGAATGCATATCGCGCTGGCCCGGCCCTTGCTACCATCCCTTTTAGTCATGCACTGTCCTGCGTGGCCTCGAAAAGCAGTCGGGATATATGGCAGTTGCGTTCGACGAAATGAACGGGCCAAACGGCGACCTCCGTCCGGCCTATCAAGAGCTCTCCCAATGGCTGAAGGAGACGCCCCCGGATGCCCTGGAACATCGTCGACAGGAAGCTGAACTGCTGTTCCGCCGGATCGGCATCACCTTCGCGGTCTATGGCGACGCCGAAGCCCAGGAACGGCTGATCCCTTTCGATGTGATCCCCCGGATCATGTCCGCGAAAGAGTGGGCCATCCTCGAAAAAGGCCTGAAGCAGCGGGTACGCGCGCTCAACATGTTCCTGCGCGACATCTATCACGGCCGCGATATCCTGCGCGCCGGCATCGTCCCCGACGACCTGATCTTCCAGAACCCGGTATTCCGCCCGGAGATGAACGGCCAGGCCGTGCCGCACGACGTCTATGTGCATATCGCCGGCATCGATATCGTTCGCGTCAATCCGGAAGACTTTTTCGTGCTGGAAGACAATGCACGAACCCCGTCCGGGGTATCCTACATGCTGGAAAACCGCGAAATCATGATGCGGCTGTTCCCGGACCTGTTTGCCCGCCACCGCGTCTCGCCCGTCGAAAAATATCCGAACGAATTGTTGTCGGCGTTGCGGTCGGTGGCGCCGCTCAGCGCCTCGGCCGAACCGACGGTGGCGCTGATGACGCCCGGTGTCTACAATTCCGCCTATTACGAGCATTCGTTTCTCGCCGACAAGCTCGGCATCGAACTGGTCGAGGGCCGCGACCTCATCGTC
The DNA here is from genome assembly GCA_963774685.1 of uncultured Alphaproteobacteria bacterium. Taxonomy (GTDB): domain Bacteria; phylum Pseudomonadota; class Alphaproteobacteria; order Rhizobiales; family Xanthobacteraceae; genus Bradyrhizobium. Next base: position 165,553 of record CAVZFU010000003.1, read on the forward strand.
AAGAACGACGAGGTGTTCATGCGCACCACCGAGGGCCTCAAGCGGGTCGATGTGATCTATCGCCGGGTCGACGACGATTTCCTCGATCCCCTCACCTTCCGTCCCGACTCCGCGCTTGGCGTGCCCGGGCTGATGTCGGCCTATGCGGCCGGCAACATCACGCTGGCCAACGCGGTCGGGACCGGCATCGCCGACGACAAGGCGGTCTACTCCTACATGCCGGCGATCGTGAAGTTCTATCTCGGCGAAGAACCGATCCTGAAGAACGTCCCGACCTGGCGCTGCCGCGAGCCAAAGGACCTGGCCTACGTCCTGGACAATCTCGCCGAACTGGTGGTGAAGGAGGTCCACGGCTCCGGCGGCTACGGCATGCTGATTGGACCCGCCGCGACCAAGGCGACGATCGAGGCTTTCCGCGACAAGTTAAAGCGCGAACCCGAGGGCTTCATCGCCCAGCCGACGCTGGCGTTATCGACCTGCCCGACCTGCACCGAAGCCGGCCTTGCGCCGCGTCACGTCGACCTCAGGCCGTTTGTGCTCACCGGAAGCAATCATGTCACCATCGTGCCGGGCGGGTTGACGCGCGTGGCGCTGAAGGAGGGATCGCTGGTGGTGAATTCAAGCCAGGGCGGCGGCACCAAGGACACATGGATTCTGGACGAGTAGCCTGGAATCTCGACGAACAGATTTGGATTGTGGACGAGTAGACTAGGTCTCAAGAGAGCAACACTTCCGCATGCTGTCGCGCACCGCCGAAAACCTGTACTGGCTGTCCCGCTATGTCGAGCGCGCCGAATATCTCGCGCGCACGATCGACGCGACGCTGCGCGTCACCGCGCTGCCGAATACCTATATCGGCAAGACCAATGAATGGGATTCGGCGCTTCTGACCGCCGGGGTCAGCGCAAGTTTCTATGAAGTCTACGAGCAGGCCGACGAGCGCAACGTCGTCGATTATCTGTCGTTTTCGCCGGCCAATCCGTCCTCGATCCGCAGCTGCATCGAAAACGCGCGGCTCAACTCGCGCTCGGTCCGCACCGCGTTGACCAGCGAGATGTGGGACACCATCAACTCGGCCTGGATCGAGCTGCAGGAAACCTGGGGCAAGGGCACCACGAGCCGCGAAGAGTTGACGAAATTCCTGCGCTTCGTGCAGGAAACCTCGCTGCGGTTCGACGGCTCGGCCTACCGGACCATGCTGCGCAACGACACCTACTGGTTCTCGCGGCTCGGACTGCATCTGGAACGCGCCGACAACACCGCGCGCATTCTCGACGTCAAGTATCACGTGCTGTTGCCCGAGGACGAGCACGTCGGCGGTCCGCTCGATTATTATCAATGGACCTCGATCCTGCGCTCGGTCTCGGCGCTGACCGCCTATCACTGGGTCTATCGCGAAACCCTGAAACCCTGGCTGATCGCGGACCTTCTGATCCTCAACGATTCGCTGCCGCGGTCGCTGGCCAGCTGTTACGGCAACCTGGTGCGCAACCTCGATCAGATCGGCGTCGCCTATGGCCGCCAGGGCGCCGCGCAGCGCCACGCCCGCGGCGTCCGCAATCGCCTCGAGCACAGCAACATGGATGACATCTTCCAGCACGGCGTGCATGAATTCATCCAGGAATTCATTGCGGACAACTCAAGGCTCGGCGAAATCATCACCAAACAATATCTGATTTAGCCAGCCCTTCGCCGCCCACACCCGGATTCGGATATTTCATGCGCCTGCGTATCGCCCATTCCACCAGCTATCGCTACGAACCGCCGGCTTCGGGGGTCATTCAAATCCTGCGGATGACACCGGGCAGCCATGACGGGCAATACGTCGTCGAATGGCAGATCGATGTCTCCACCGACTCGCGGCTCGACGTGCATCAGGATGCCTTCGGAAATGTCACGCATGTCTTGACCCATGGACCGATCGCCGATCTCACCATCAATGTCGAAGGCCTGATCGAGACCCACGATACCGGCGGCGTGTTGAGGGGCACCGACGAGCGCTTTCCGCCGAGCCTGTTCCTGCGCTCGACGGCGCTGACCGAAGTCAATCCGGCGATGGCGACATTTTCGCGCGAGTTGAGTTCGGAATCCGAAGGCGACGTGCTCGGATTCCTGCACGCGCTGATGATGCAGATCAACGAGCACATGACGTTTGACGAAGATCCCACCAACAGCGGCACCTCGGCGGTGGAAGCCTTCGGTCTGAAGCGCGGCGTGTGCCAGGACTATGCGCATATCTTTATCGCCTGCGCGCGCAGCGGCGGCGTTCCCGCGCGCTTCGTCGCCGGGCATTTCCTGCGCGCCGACGGCATGGTCAACCAGCAGGCCGGCCATGCCTGGGCGGAGGCTTTCGTGCCCGATCTCGGTTGGGTCGGGTTCGATCCGGCCAACGCCATCTGCACCACCGACGCCCACGCCCGCGTCGCCATCGGCCTGGATTATCTCGGCGCTGCTCCGGTGCGCGGCACCCGCTATGGCGGCGGCACCGAAACCCTGTCGGTGGCGGTCAAGGTCGATCAGACCGGACGGCAGATTCAGTCGCAATCCTGAAGCGCCGAAAAAAGCCGACCGGGAAATGACGGCAAGCGTCAATACTCGCAACTGCGGTAGTTCGACGCCTCGCAGGCCTGCGCCATCTGCTGCGCTTCTGAAATCTCCTGCGGCGTCATGGTTTGCGACAGCTCGTGCAATTCCACCTTGGCCTTGGCGTCGCCGTGCGCCGCGGCGCGACTGAACCATATGAAGGCGCGAACAGAACTGCGGGCAACCCCCTGCCCCCGGCGGTACATCACCCCGATCAGGCTTTGCGCCTTCGCATTGCCCCGTTCGGCGAGCGGCCGAAATAGCCGGATCGCCGGTGCGTAGTCGCCGCGGTTATAGGCTACCATGCCGTCTTCCCATGGGCCGGCGTAAGCTCCCGACATGATCCAAATTTGCGCGGCCGCAACCAATCCACCGACGATCATTCGTTTTCGCATGAGCCGCCCCCGGGCTGGAAATTCGACGACCGTTATTTAGCCGCTTGGCAGTCCCCGCGCCACGGGTGATTTCGTGCAGGGGCGCGCACCAAGCAGTCTCAATTGGGGTTGGACGCCCCTGCAAAATTGGATACTAGTCTGACGCCGGTATCGTCAGAGTGTTCAGGGACTGGGAATGACCTATTGCTGCGGAGTGCTGGTGCGGGACGGGCTGGTCATGATCGCGGACACCCGCACCAATGCCGGCCTCGACAACGTCTCGACCTTCCGCAAGCTGCATGTTTTCAGCAAGCCGGGCGAACGCATCATGGCGATCGCGAGCGCCGGCAATCTCGCCATCAGCCAGTCGGTGCTGTCGACCCTGACCGAGGGACTTGAAGATCCGACCACCGGCGATATCGAAACCCTGCTGAACGCGCCGACCATGTTCCAGGCGGCGCAGCGCATCGGCCGGGCGATCCGCGCGGTCCATGCCACCGAAGGCGTGGCACTGCAGTCCGAGGACATCAATTTCGACGTGTCATTCCTGTTCGGCGGCCAGATCAAGGGTTCGCGGATGCGGCTGTTCATGGTCTACCCGGCCGGCAATTTCATCGAATGCACCACCGACACGCCCTATTTGCAGATCGGTGAGCATAAATACGGCAAGCCGGTGCTCGATCGCGCCATGCATTACGACGTCGAACTGTACGAGGCGCTCAAGACCAGCCTGATCTCGATGGACTCGACCATGCGCTCCAACCTCGGCGTCGGCCTGCCGATCGACGTGCTGGTGGTGCGCTCGGACGTCTGCGACGCCGATCTCAATCACCGCATCGAGGCCGGCGAGCCGTATTTCCACGATCTGCGTTCGCGCTGGTCGGCGGCGCTGCGCGCGGCGCACCAGAATATTCCAAGGCCACCCTACAAGACCGAAGCAGAACCAAAACCGTAAAGGGCGAAAACAAATGACCGAGGCAGGAAACAAGATCGCTGTCGTGACCGGTGCCGGCACCGGCGTCGGACGCGCGGCATCGCTGGCGCTGATGAACGCCGGCTTCACCGTGGTGCTTGCAGGGCGGCGCATGGAAATGCTGCAGGAGACCCAAAAGCTCGGCGACAATGTCGGCAAGAGCCTGCCGGTCTCCGCCGACATGACCGACCCCGGATCGATCGCGGCGTTGTTCGCCAAGGTGATGGAGGTCTATGGCCGGCTCGATGTTCTCTTCAACAATGCCGGCATGGGCGCGCCGCCGGTGAACTTTGAAGACCTCAGCCTGGCGCAGTGGCAGGCGGTGGTGAACACCAACCTGACCGGGCCGTTCCTGTGCACGCAGCATGCTTTCCGGATCATGAAGGACCAGACCCCGCGCGGCGGACGCATCATCAACAACGGCTCGATCTCGGCGCATGCACCGCGGCCGTTCTCCGCGGCCTATACCTCCACCAAGCACGCCATCACCGGCCTGACCAAGGCCAGCAATCTCGACGGCCGCATGTACGACATCGCGGTCGGACAGGTCGACATCGGCAACGCCGCGACCCCGATGACGGATCGCATGGTCGCCGGCGTGCTGCAGCCCGACGGCCGCAAGATTCCCGAGCCGCGCATGGACGCCAAGGCGGTCGGCGACGCCGTTGCCTACATGGCAAGCCTGCCGCTCGACGCCAATGTGCTGTTCATGACGGTGATGGCAAGCAAGATGCCGTTCGTGGGACGCGGGTGAACGCACCGCATAATGCCGTCATTGCGAGCGCAGCGAAGCAATCCAGCGACGGCGCCGCAAAAACAGAACTGGATTGCTGTCGCTGCGCTCCTCGCAATGACGCGGTGGATGGGGCGATGCTGCAACTGCAATCAGCGTTCGGCGTGTTGGCGTTGCTCGTGATCGCATGGGCATTCGGCGAAAATCGCCGCGCGGTTTCGCTTAAGCAAGCTGCGATCGGTCTCGTCGCGACCATTCTCACGGCGGTCGCGCTGATAAAACTGCCCTTCGTCGCGCACGCGTTCGGCGCCATCAACGATGCCGTCGGCGCGATTGCCGCAGCCTCCCGCGCGGGCACCTCCTTCGTGTTCGGATATCTCGGCGGCGGCGCGCTGCCGTTCGAGCTCAAGGCACCCGGTGCGGATTTCATCCTGGCGTTTCAGGTGTTGCCGGTCGTGCTCGTCATGAGCGTGCTCACCACGCTGTTGTTCTATTGGCGGGTGCTGCCGCCGATCGTGCACGGCATGGCGTGGCTGCTGGAACGCACGCTCGGCGTCGGCGGCGCGGTCGGACTATCCACCGCCGCCAATATCTTTCTCGGCATGGTCGAAGCGCCGCTGTTCATCCGGCCCTATCTGGCGCAGCTCACCCGCAGCGAACTGTTCCTGGTCATGACCGGCGGGATGGCCGGGATCGCCGGCACCGTGCTGGTGCTCTACGCCACGTTGCTCGCGCCGCTGATCCCGGATGCCGCGGCGCATTTCGTCATTGCCTCGGTGCTCGGGGCGCCCGCCGCGATCCTGGTCAGCCTGATCATGGTGCCGGAGACATCGGACAAGCGCACCGGCGGCGCGCTGGACGATCCCGACATGCAGGCTTCCGGCACCATGGATGCGATCGTCAAGGGCACCACGGCGGGGCTCGAGCTTTTGCTCAACATCATCGCCATGCTGATCGTGCTGGTGGCGCTGGTATATCTCGCCAACGCCATGCTCGGGCTTTTGCCCGATGTCGGCGGCGCCGGCATTTCGCTGCAGCGGTTGCTCGGCTACGCAATGGCACCGGTGTGCTGGCTGATGGGCGTGCCGTGGCCGCAAGCGATCACGGCGGGCAGCCTGATGGGCACCAAGACCGTGCTCAACGAGTTGATCGCCTATGTCGATCTGTCGAAGCTCGGAACTGACGCGCTCGATCCGCGCTCCCGGCTGATCATGCTCTATGCCATGTGCGGCTTCGCCAATTTCGGCAGTCTCGGCATCATGATCGGCGGGCTCGGCACCATGGCGCCGGCGCGCCGCGACGAGATTGCCTCGCTCGGATTGAAGTCGATCGTGTCGGGCACGCTGACCACCTGCCTGATAGGCGCGATCGTGGGGGTGTTGAGTTAGTCGTCATGCCCGGATCAAACCCGAGCATGACGAGAACCAATAGCCGCTTACGACGCCAGTTCGACCGTCCTGAACTCCGCCGGCAGGATCACTTCGAGCAATTCGACATCGTCGGAATAATCCATGATCAGGTGCTTGATCCGCGGCGGCTGGGTCCAGCAGGTGCCCTGCTTCATCAGGGTCTCGCCCTGCCCTTCCATGTAGGTTTTGACCCAGCCCTTGAGGACATAGACCATCTGGAATTCGACATCGTGGAAATGCAGCTTTGAGACTTCGGCCGGGTTGCACGGTCCGATCAGGCGGATCACATGCGCCTGTGCCACGCCCCCGGTCGCATCGGCGATGCCGAGATCGCGGTAATGCGCGTAGCTGCGCAAGCCGTCGGCTTTGAAATCCTCGTCGCGGTAGTGGCTGATGGCGATGCGTTGCTTCGGACGGCGCTTCGGTTTGGCGGCCGGCAAGGCGCGCGCCTTGATGCGCTTGCGCGAGGTGGATTTGGCTGCGGCCTTGGTGATCTTGCGTGCCGGAGATTTTTTCTGCGCGGCATTACGGGCTGCGGCCCGCGAGGTCGGCTTCTGCTTGGCCATTGGTGCTCTCCCTTTCCGTTTCGCCGGGGATGTTAGCACAAATGGAATTCGTAGGGTGGGCTAAGCGAAGCGAGCCCGCCCTCACTTCAAAGCAAACGCCGTGGGCACGGCGCAAGCGCACCTCTGCCCACCCTGCCAATCAATGCAGCCGGAACACGCCGTCGACGGCGCGCAGTTCGGCGGGCTTGATCAGCTTGGAATGCGCCACCGTCACCGAGAACAACGGCCCCTCCAGCGACTTCTCCCAGAACGAGAGAAAATCCTTCAGCGCCGGAAATTTCGGAAACAGATCGTAGTTCTGCCAGACGTAGGTTTGCAGCAGCGAGGGGTGATCCGGCATGCGATACAGAATTTGCGCCGTCGTCAGCCCGTAACCCAGCACCTGTTTCCGGAAATCCTCGGAAACCCCAACCCGCGAGACCATGCCAACCTCCATTGCTGGAGCGCATTTTCCGAAGTGGCCGCCGACCGGGAGCCACCCGGTGGAGATGCGCTCACATGAAACAAATGTGACGCACGATACCAACCCATCACAAGCCTAAAAGTTTAACGAACTGTTGATATTTCGAGCGCTGGCAGCTACTTACCGCGACTGCTAACAGCGCGGGCCGGCTCAGGCCGCTATCGTTAACGATGCCTTCAGATTTTGGCAGCCGTCATATTTGAGTGCCAATTTTTCTGCTAGAAGCCCTTGTCCCCCGCATCAGTCTGGCCTATGTCCTGTCTCAGCCGCGCTGGCACTCGCTGGCGAGGACTGCCAAATTTCCAAAACTCTACAACATCTTCAAAAGCTTAGGAGGACTGCATGAAATTCCGTCCGCTTCACGACCGCGTTGTGGTCAAGCGTATCGACGCCGAAGAGAAGACCGCTGGCGGCATCATTATTCCGGACAGCGCCAAGGAAAAGCCGTCGCAGGGCGAAATCACCGCCGTCGGCCCGGGTGGCCGCGACGAAGCCGGCAAGCTGATCCCGATCGACCTCAAGGTCGGCGACCGCGTGCTGTTCGGCAAATGGTCCGGCACCGAAGTCAAGCTCGACGGTCAGGAACTCCTGATCATGAAGGAGAGCGACATCATGGGCGTTCTCACCGATCTGCCCGCCGCCAAGAAGAAGGCCGCGTAAGCGCCTTTTCCGTAAACCTTTTCAAGGAAGCAAAATATGTCAGCTAAAGAAGTCAAATTCGGCGTTGATGCGCGAGACAAGATGCTGCGCGGTGTCGACATTCTCAACAACGCGGTGAAGGTGACGCTCGGCCCCAAGGGCCGCAACGTCGTGCTCGACAAGTCGTTCGGCGCACCCCGCATCACCAAGGACGGCGTCACCGTCGCCAAGGAAATCGAGCTTGACGACAAGTTCGAGAACATGGGCGCCCAGATGGTGCGCGAAGTCGCCTCCAAGTCGGCGGATGCTGCCGGCGACGGCACCACCACCGCGACCGTGCTGGCTGCGGCCATCGTTAGGGAAGGTGCCAAGTCGGTTGCCGCCGGCATGAACCCGATGGATCTCAAGCGCGGTATCGACCTGGCGGTGGAAGCCGTGGTCGCCGACCTCGTCAAGAACTCCAAGAAGGTCACCTCGAACGAGGAAATCGCCCAGGTCGGCACCATTTCCGCCAACGGCGACGCCGAAATCGGCAAGTTCCTTGCCGACGCCATGAAGAAGGTCGGCAACGAGGGCGTTATCACGGTTGAAGAAGCCAAGTCGCTCGAGACCGAACTCGAGGTCGTCGAGGGCATGCAGTTCGACCGCGGCTACATCTCGCCCTACTTCGTCACCAACGCCGACAAGATGCGCGTTGAAATGGACGATGCCTACGTCCTGATCAACGAAAAGAAGCTTTCCCAGTTGAATGAATTGCTTCCGTTGCTGGAAGCCGTGGTGCAGAGCGGCAAGCCGCTGGTGATTATCGCGGAAGACGTCGAAGGCGAAGCTCTCGCCACGCTCGTCGTCAACCGGCTGCGCGGTGGTTTGAAGGTTGCCGCCGTCAAGGCTCCGGGCTTCGGTGATCGCCGCAAGGCCATGCTGCAGGATATCGCGGTACTGACCGGTGGTCAGGCGATCTCGGAAGATCTCGGCATCAAGATGGAGAACGTCACGCTCGCCATGCTCGGTCGCGCCAAGAAGGTGATGATCGACAAGGAGAACACCACCATCGTCAGCGGCGCCGGCAAGAAGGCCGACATCGAATCACGCGTTCAGCAGATCAAGGCGCAGATCGAGGAAACCACCTCGGACTACGACCGTGAGAAGCTGCAGGAGCGTCTGGCCAAGCTCGCAGGCGGCGTCGCGGTGATCCGCGTCGGCGGCGCGACTGAAACCGAAGTGAAGGAGCGCAAGGATCGCGTGGATGATGCGATGCATGCGACCCGTGCGGCGGTTGAAGAAGGCATCGTACCGGGCGGCGGCGTCGCCCTGTTGCGCGCCTCCGAGCAACTCAAGCGCATCAAGACCGCCAACGACGACCAGAAGACCGGCGTCGAGATCGTCCGCAAGGCGCTCTCCTGGCCCGCTCGCCAGATCGCCATGAACGCGGGCGAAGACGGTTCCGTGATCGTCGGTAAGATCCTCGAGAAGGACCAATACTCCTACGGCTTCGACTCGCAGACCGGCGAATACGTCAACCTGATCTCCAAGGGCATCATCGACCCGACCAAGGTTGTGCGTGCGGCGATCCAGAACGCGGCTTCGGTTGCAGCGCTGCTGATCACCACCGAAGCCATGGTGGCCGAACTGCCGAAGAAGAACGCTGGCGGCGGCGGCGGCATGCCTCCGGGCGGCGGCGGCATGGGCGGCATGGATTTCTAAGTCCAGCTTCTGCACTAGTTCAAAAATGCAAAACCCCGGCAGCGATGCCGGGGTTTTTGTTTCACTCAACCAGAGCCCGGCCGCCTTGCTGATACCGGCTCTTGCCGATTTCAAATATGAAGTGGGGCGCGGCGCCGGACAGCTCCCGGGTAAAAAGTCCGCTACGCTTGACGCCACCGATCTTTGTCATCGCGCCCTGCGAGCGCCAGTTTTCTTCGCCCACCCAAAAGATCACGGTGTCGACGAACGTAAAGGCATGATCGAGCATCAGCCGTTTGACTTCGCGATTGGTGCTCCCGCCCCAATGGCTGCGGGCAATGAAGGTCCAGCCGATCTCGACTTCGCTCTGCCCGGCGTCATAACCGTAGTAGCGGCTGGAGCCGATCAGCCGGTTGGTCGACCGGTCGACGAACACGAATGCCATCTTCGACGCGACCGCGCTGTCGAAATATATCCTGAACTCCGGCTCGGTATAGCGATTGGAACGAGGATGAAGTCTCCAGATCTCCGGATCGGAGCCGGCATCGAACAGCTCCGCCCAATCGTCTGCGGCCACCGGTCTTACGGCAACGGTCGGGCCGATCAGCGTAGGTTGAAAATCCGGTTCGGACATGTCGGGGTGATAGCGTTGTTCCGACTTGCGGCGCAAGTCGCCGATCGACCATTGCGCCGTTCAGTCTATTTTTTCCACCACGGCGAGCCGCTTGATTCCCTGATTGCGATAGGCGTTCAGGAACGCGTTGTAATCCCGGAACGACACGCAGCCGTTGGAATCGCCGCGGGCACCGAGCATGAAGGTATGCGCGAGCAGGCCGGACCGCCCGTAGATGGCCTCCTCGCCGCCGACCGGGTTCAGCCGCAACGCCGGCACGCCGTGAAACAGCGCTTCGCGCGGGGTCAGGTCATAGAGATGCGGCGGCGTTACGCCCCGCATCCTGATGCGCGCCGAATGCGGATCGTCGAGCGCGGAGCCGAGACCGGAATGCGCTTCCAGTTGGGTGCCGTCGGGCAGATAGACCATGTGTGCGGAGATATCGTAGACGGCGGTGGATTGATCGTAGCGCGGCGTGTTGCCCGCCAGCGCCGGATTTGACGTTGGGCCGAGGCTGCCGGTGAGGCTGGCATCGGCCGATGCAAACGACAGCAGCGATAGTCCGTGCTGCTGCGGCTGCGGCTTGCCCCAGAGTTTCTCGACGATCGTCTGCTTCTCGTTGGACGCGATCGACATCACCGCTGCCTTGGCACGCTGCGCCATATCCTTCAGCGAGGCGCCTGCGTTTTTCGCCGGCTTGGCATCGGCGGGACGTGCTGCCGGTTGCGGTGGCACCGCCGCGGCCTGGCGATCCGGCGGCAGCGACGCGACGACTTGCGGCTTCGGCGCTTCGGATGGTTTTGGCGCTTCCTGCGGTTTCGAAGCGTTCGCCAGTTTCAAAGTTTCGGTCCGCGTGGGGACTTCGGCGAGTTTGGTAGCTTCGGGCTTCGGGGTTTCGGCGACCCGGGACGGTTCGCCTTGCGGTGCTGCCGCTGCAAACCGGTCCTCGAACGAAAGCGATGGGCCCGATGCAACGGTGACAGGCGCGGAAACTCACCGGCGCCGGTTGAGGCAGCGCGGCAAAAACGTTGTCGATAATCGTAGCCGGGCTGCGCGCAGCGACCGCGGCAGGCCGTCTGATGACGGGTGAATCAAAACTGGAATTGCTCAGGGTCGGATAGACGCTGGCGCCGAGAATATTGGCATACACGGTCCACGCGCAACCCAGCAGGAGACATCCGCCGGCCGCGCCGGCGAACATCGCGTGCGGGAAAGCCTTTTGGGATGAACGTTTGCGGTAAGGTGCTGCGAGACCATAACACGCACTCGTACTGGTACTCATACGCCCTGCATCCAGAACCGTTCCACCTTGTTCCCCCTCCAGGCAGCGTCCGATGAACTGCGTGCGCACGGCACGATCGAACGCTGACTTGCGCACGATGCACCGCGGAGTCGAAAGTTCCGGGGAAGCATCTCGCAGAGGCACGGAGCGTCATTAAGGCGACTTTTAGTTAAATGCGGATTAAGTGCGGGCGGATGTGAGGCATGCAGATTCAATGATGCATGGAACCTGGTTCCGCACGCCGATCATGCTGAATAAAAGGTTTTTTTAGAAGGTTGATGCCGGATTTATTCGACGCCCGGACACCTCGAAGCGCCGTCATATCGCCGCCCCAGAAATGTCCGATTTTGGGACCCGCCGATCAGGCAAACGGGGATTATTTCATTGCAGTTCCGGCGGCGGAGAGCGGTCGAGCACTTCGCCTTTCGGACCTTCAAGCAGATCGAGTTCGTAGGTTTCGATCGTCAGCGGCCCGCGCATGCGCTTTAATTGGCCGACGTCTTCGACCCGCATAAAGATTTCCTTCAGATGCGGTTGTCCGTTGGGACGCACCTCATCGACATATAACAACTTGCCAGCCAATTGCGCCGGATCCGGCTCAGGCATGTCGCCCCAGCGGAAACGCTCTGCCTGTTGCAGGACGCAGGTCCCTTTGGGCAAATAGAACGCCAGCCAACTGGTCGTGCCGTAATCCGGAACCAGCACGCAGGAAGCTCCGACGCGCACGCGAACCGCCTCGATTCCGGCGGCAAGCTCGCGCCAGCCAACCCCGACGCTGCGCACGCTGGCATCGCGCCGAAAGCCCAGCAGTGCGCCGGTGTTGGCCTGCACGACCAATAGCGCAAACATCAGAATGCCGACCGGCGAGGCCCAGCGCCCGCAAAAATCGACAATGCGCTGCTGGCGCGCGTCCCATCGCGTGATGTTGGCGGCAACTGCGGCTGCGATCGCGAATGCCGGATAAACCGGAGCAAACCAATTGGCTTCGACCCGGGCATGCAGCGAATGCCACAGGAAATAGATGACGATGGTCCAGAACGTTGCATTGATCAGCATCCGCGCTGCTGAAGCGCCGGCATTACGCCTGAGCAGCGCGTAGAGTCCCATCGCGCCCAGAATGAATACCAGCGGCGTCGCAAAAGCGATCTGGGTCGGAATCAATTCGCCGATGAAGGCGGGGCTGAAATCCTCAACCCGGGCGCGGCCGACCTGCTTGATGAAGGAGATCCAGTGGTGATCCCTGTTCCAGAGAATGACGGGTGAAAACATCGCAAGCGCAATGACCCCGCCGAGATACGGCCACGGCGAGACCAGCCACCGGCGCAGCTTGGGAACAATCACCAGCCAGATCAGAATCACGGGACCGAAAAACAATGCGGTGTATTTCGACAATAACGCTGCGCCGACAGCAGCACCGACCGCCAGCCACCATGCGCCGCGCCCGGTCTCCAGGACTTTGGCGAGAAAAAACAGAACGAAACTGGAGGCCACCAGCAACGGCCCATCCGGCGTGACGATCAGGGTGCCGATCGCCGCCGTCAGTGTAACGTTCAGGAGGATTGTCGCGGTCGATGCCACGCGCTGGCCGCCGAACAGGATCGCCGCTGTACGATACACCGCCCAACTCATCGGCAGCGCCAGCAGGATCGACACCAGCCGCACGCCCAACTCTGTATCGCCGGCAATCATGGTGCCGAGACGGATCACTACCGCAACACCGGGCGGATGATCGTAATAACCTCCGGCCAGATGCTTCGACCATGTCCAGTAATAGGCTTCGTCGAAGGTCAGCGGCGTCCAGGCGGCAGCGACCAGCCGCAGCGCGACCAGCGCCAGAACGGTGACGACGGTATTGCGGACGAGCCGCGCCTCGTTCGGACTCATGTCGGGCCAGGCCCCAGCAGCGTTATCGTTTGCGCCAGACGAACAGCCCGGACATCGCGTAGTTCCATACCACGCCCATCAGCGCGCCCGCAGCACCCGCCAGCCACCAGATCGGCTCCTGATCGTACACCGAGAACGCCACCCCGACATTGGCGAACAGGCCGACGCTGCACACAAGGTAAAACAGCAACAGGCCCCGCAAAATCGCAAAACCCCTCAGCCGTTGGTCGCGGTAGGTGAGGAAATTGTTCAAGATGAAATTGCTGGTCATGGCCAGCAGCGCGCCGAAGGCCTGCAATTCAGGAAATGGCAGATCGAATATTTCGAGCGCTGCGAACAGTGTGGCGAGATGCACGAACAGCCCGATCGAACCCACCATCGCGAACAGCAAAAAGCGCAGCGACACCACGTCGTGGGTCAGCTTCGCCAGCACAAGGCCGAGGAAATCCAGCGCCACCGTGGAATCGAGCTTGCTCTCGCCATGCAGCCGCGAACCGAAGCTGTAAGGGATTTCCTTGACCCTGAGACTGCCGCGCGCGGTGGCGACGATGTCGAGCAGTATCTTGAAGCCTTGGGTGGAGAGTTGCGGCGCCAGTTGCTCGAAACGGTCCCTGCGGATCGCAAAGAAACCGCTCATGGGATCGGCGATCCTGATCCGAAGCAGGCGCTTGGCCACCTCAGTAGCGAGCGCGCTGGCGCCTGCGCGTTGTCTGTTGAAGCTGTCGGCGCTGCCGCCCTCGACGTAGCGGCTGCCGACCACCAGATCAGCCTCACCGCCTTGCAGCAGCGCCAGCATTTTTGGCAGTTGCGTTTCGTCATGCTGCAGGTCGGCATCGATCACAGCGGCGAAAGGCGCGCTCGAGGCCATGATGCCCTCGATGCAGGCGCCGGACAGGCCGCGCCGTCCGATCCGCCTGAGACAGCGGACGCGGGAATCCGCCTGCGCCAGCGTGCGCACCACTTCCCAGGTGCCATCGGGAGAGTTGTCATCGACGAAGATGACTTCCCAGCCAACGCCCGCGAGCGCGGTCTCCAACTGCCGATAGAGCCTGGTGACGTTGTCGCGCTCGTTGAAGGTCGGGACGATGACCGAAAGCTGAGGTAAACCAGCGGCCTGCGGTGGCTTTTCGGGAGCAGGTCTGGCGGCTTCATTCATGCCGCCAGCGTATATCTGCGTCGTCCCGGCATGCCAAGCCGCAGTTCCACGACGATATCAGGAGGGTCGAAAAGGGCCAAAAAGGCCCTAAAAATGCTAACGACCACGAACAGAGGGCGCGCGTACATCCGGCGCTGCCGAGCTATTCAGTGGTCGTACCAGCGCCGGAGCTTTTAAGCATCGACGTCGCCGTTGAATGCAATATAGGGGCGATCGGGGCATTGCGCAAGGGGGAACCAGGATTTCGGCGTTTAGCGTCTATTTACACCCGCAAACTAGGCTCCGGGAGGATGCAGCGCGCCGAAGGCTGACGCATGTTCAGGGAAAGCTCTCCGATCGCTTACGAAGCTCCCGCGGAGCTCAAAAAGTGGCCCTCGGTGAACAACAAGCGGCTAAACGGCAGCACCCGGCCCTATTTCGTTTTCCATGGCACGCTGGCCGAATGCATCCGCGAACTGATGGCCAAGCCCCTGAAGGCGATTTCCCTGTACGATATCTTCACCGAGCCTCAACCGGCGTTCGACCAGACGGTGTTGTCGCCCGCTGACGCCGCCGAAATCGCGATGCGCAGGGATTTTCCAGGACGGGTTTGAAACCACGTTTCTGTCTCTTTACGTTTGCGCCGACCCCGCTACTTCACCGCAGCCCGATGGCTGATGAATGTCGCCACGATGTCCTTTTGCGCCAAAGCGATGGCGTTGTTGGCGGTCGTCATATGGGCACCGGCGTCGACATCGGGAAATCGCACGGTCAGATAATCCACCAGCGAGACGCGAAAATTCTGCCGCTCGGAGGGACATGCGCTCGCGATGTGAAGCGTGAATTCCTGATCCGACAGGCTCTTGTTGCCGGGGCGCGAATACTCCTGGGCGAGGCAATTCCAGTAGGAGTCGCGCCCCACCAGCGCTTGCCGTTGCGCGTCGCCGATATCATCGGCGATCGCGGCTGACGCCGTCATTGCTGCAACCGCTGCAATCGCCATCCGCATTTCGGAACTCCTTTTCTTCACATATTAGCTCGGGGGCCGATCCCGCATAAGCCGCCGCGCCATCAACAAGAGTTCATCGGCGCTCTTCCGGATGTCGTTCAGCGCGCCGCCGATCCTTACAAACATTTCATCTGGTCGCGTCGTTGACCGCCCGGGGTCGCTGCTTAGCTTGTGAGCAGGAGGAAGCCATGAAACAGTCCGATCATTTCCGCGAGAATGCTGAAAATTGTCAGCGGCTGGCGGAGCGAGCGCCCGATCATCCCACCTATCTTCGATACAAGCGCATGGAAGACGCCTGGCGTTCACTGGCCGACGAGCAGGATTGGCTCGATGGTGAAAAAGCGCCGGTCACCATCGTAACCTGACCGGACCGCATCACGAGCAGTAGCGGCGGCGCACACATGAGCTCGCAATTGCTATGACCCTGGTCGGACAAAATCGGGCTGCTGGGAGCGCCATGTCGACCCGTATTCACCATGAATGATTTGAGTGCGATGGACGTCGGCTCTGCTTCGACGAAGACGGCGCGGATCAGACCTCGGCAGGTTCATTAGAAAGAAAAAAGAACAATTGGCAAGCCGCCGGGATACGTGTTCACCTAGCGGAATAACCTCACGAAGAGGCTTAGAAGTGGCTAAAGCGAAAAGTGCCGTTTCCAGCAAGGCCGGGCAGATCTTCATCGGAATCGGAGGATGGACATTTCCTCCTTGGAGATCAACGTTTTATCCCGATAAATTGCCGCAGCATCGCGAGCTGGAATACGCGGCTTCCAGGCTGAGCTCGATCGAGATCAACGGCACTTATTACGGGTCGCAAAAGCCCGAGACGTTCCGTAAATGGGCGCGCGAGGTGCCGGACGGTTTCGTGTTCTCGGTAAAGGGCTCGCGCTTTACGACCAACCGGCGGGTGCTGGCGGAAGCCGGCGATTCCGTGAAACGGTTTTACGACCAGGGCGTGCTGGAACTCGGCGACCGGCTCGGCCCGGTGCTGTGGCAGTTCGCGCCAACCAAGAAATTCGACGAAGCCGACTTCGGCAAGTTCCTCGAGCTGCTGCCGCGCCAGCTCGAAGGACGCACGCTGCGTCACGTGGTCGAGGTGCGGCACGACAGTTTTTGCGTGCCCGGTTTCATCGCTTTGCTGCGCCAGTTCGAAATCCCCGTGGTGTTCGCCGAGCACGGCAAGTATCCCGCGATAGCGGATGTGGTCGGCGATTTCGTTTACGCGCGGCTGCAAAAAGGCAATGACGAGATCAAGACCTGCTATCCGCCGAAACAACTCGATGCCTGGGCAAAACGGCTCCAGACCTGGGCCGGTGGCGGCGAGCCGGACGACCTGCCGCGGGTCGATCCCGCCCATGCCAGGAAAGCGCCGCGCGACGTGTTCGCCTATGTGATCCACGAAGGCAAGGTGCGCGCGCCGGCGGGCGCGATGGAATTGATCGAACGCGTGACGTGATCGGAGCGTGCGATGGCCAAGGCCAAAAAGCTCTTCACCATCGGCTATGAACAGACCCCGCCCAGATCGGTGCTCGACGAACTCGAGCAGGCCGGCGTAAAACTGCTGGTCGACGTGCGCGCGGTCGCCTCCTCGCGCCGGCCCGGCTTTTCGAAGAACCAGCTCGCCGCCGGCCTCGACGAGCGCGGCATTTCCTATCTGCACCTGCGCGGGCTCGGCACGCCAAAGAGCGGCCGCGAGGCCGCGCGCAGCGGCAAGTTCGAGCTGTTGCACCGGATCTATGCGGCGCACCTGAAGACAATGCAGGCCAAGGAGGAACTCGACGAGCTGTCGGCGCTGGTCAAAAAATCGGGGCCGGTCTGCATCCTCTGCTACGAGCGCGATCACCTGCATTGCCATCGGCAGTGGATCGCCGAGATCATCAGGGAGCGCGACGGCGTCAGGGTCGAGAACCTGGTCGCGCCGCAGGTGTAAAAGGCCCTCCTCCCCTTCGGCGTGAATCCCTATCCCAGCTTCCACACCGCCATCGGCCGGTCATATCCCTTGATCGCGACTTCGCCGAGCGGCACCGCGTCGCTACCGTTATCCCCAAGCGCGTCGCGAACGGCTGACGAGACCAGCAATTGCGAACTGAATTCCTTGTTGAGCGATTCAAGCCGTGAGGCAAAATTCACGGTGTCGCCGATCACGGTATATTCCTTGCGCCGCGGCGAGCCGATATTGCCCGCGACCACCTCGCCGAAATGAATGCCGATGCCGATGCGCAGCGGCCAGTCGCCGGCCGCGTTGATATTGTCCATCGCCGACAGCATGTCGCGCGCGGCAGCGACCGCGTGTTGCGCGGCGCCGGGGGTATGGAACGGCGCGCCGAACAGCGCCAGAAATCCGTCGCCGAGAAACTTGTTCACGATGCCGCCGTGCCGATCGAGAATGTCCACCAGCACGGCAAACGCGCCATCGAGACGCTCGACCACCTGCTGCGGCGTCCGGATCCGCGCGCCCGCCGTAAAGCTTCTGAAATCGACGAACATCACGGCGACGTGGCGGATGTCGCCTTCGCCATCGGCGCCTTCGACCAGCAGCCGTTCGACCACCTCCGGCGAGACGTGCTGGCCGAACAGGTTGGTGACGCGATCGCGCGCCGTCGCGGCCGCGATGCTGGCCTCGAATTGATGCCGCAGCTGAACGCCGACCGAGCCCGCCAAAATTCCACCGATCAAAAACAGCATGCTTCGGATCAGTTCAAATCCATATTCGACGGGCGGTTCGCCGGCGAAATTCGCGGGGTGATACAGCATCGCCATCGCGAACAGTTCCGTGGCGGCGACGAAGCCGGTAAAGGTCGAGAGCCAGAAATCAAGCCGCAACGTCGACAGGATGATGAAAATGAAATACGCCAGGGGGGCTGCGAACCCCAGTCCCAGCGCCGGTCCCATCCATCTCATATGCAGATACAGCACGAAGGTCGGAAGGCTGGTTTCGACCAATGCGGACAGATAGCGCCGCGGTGTCGGTATGTCGCTATGCATCACCAGCCGCCGGTTGATCAGGTACAGCGCCAGCAACTCGAACAGCACGAACGGAACGTAGACCGCGTAAACCCGATACAGCTCAAAATCGCCGTGCGCGTAGTGCGCAAGCCGCCACGGGTCAAGAACGTAGAACACCGACATCGCCGCAACCAGCAGCGACATCGTGACGATGACGACCCTGATCCGCAGCCGCTCGGTCAACAGGATTTCGCGGGTCAGCGCATCCCGGAACCCGGCCAGCACCGGCGGGCGGTCGTGCCGTTCCAGCAATCGCCGAAACATCGTAACACCCTGATTTCGACGGTCGGACACGGCCCTGCTTTCAATCCAGCATTGTCGATCCGGGCCGGAGCGATCCGACGGTCACGTCGCGTCGTCTCAACGAGTTCGACGCTTCCGTCCGACCGCTGCCCGGCAGCCCTCGCCTTAGCTCTTCATCCGATGCGCGGCGCAGAGCTTGTTGCCGTCGAGATCGCGCAAATAGGCAAGATAAATCTTGCCCGCAGCACCTTCGCGCACACCGGGCGGGTTCTCGCAGGTCTTTCCGCCATGGGCGACACCGGCCGCGTGCCACGCGTCGGCTTGCTCGGGCGAATCGGCGGCAAAACCGATGGTGCCGCCATTGGCCGAGGTCGCCGGCTTGCCATCGATCGGTAACGAAACCGAGAAAGTGCCGGTTTTGGTTCTGTAGAAAACGCGATGGCGGTCCACCCTGCCCGGCGGTACGCCGAGCGCGCCAAGCAACGCGTCGTAGAAAGACGTGGCCTTTTCCAGGTCGTTGGTCCCGATCATGACGTGCGAAAACATCCCTTTATTTCCTTTCCTGTTTTGCCTCGAATAATAAGACGGGATTAAGCCGCTCTGCGATTTATGTCGATAGCTTCGTATGGAATATCACAAATCGAACACGGCCACAGCGCGGATCGGCGAAGCCGTCCCGTCACGCCACTTCATCGGCAGGCCGATGAAGGTGAAAGGGCCCGCGCCAAGCAGGGCTTCCAGGTTGCACAGGCTCTCGATGTGGGTGATGCCGAGGTCGAAGCAGGCTTTGTGAACCAGCAGATTGACCTTGCCGTCAGGCCCCGGCCGCATCGAGTCGATGCCGAAATGCACGACGCCCTGTTTGGCCAGCCATTCGGTGGCGGCGACATTGACGCCGCAATTGTCGGTCGAATATTCCTTGCGCGGAAAGGTGCGCGCGTGATGGCCGGTGCACAAGCAGGACGGTGCCGCCTTTCGGTACGGGAACGCCGGTCTTCTTCACCGCCGCCTCAAGGTCGGCGGGCGTGATCTCGGCGCGCGGCGCGATATGGCGCAGGTCGATGCAGATGCCCGGCACGATGCAGTTCTCCAGCGGATAATCGCCGATCGACTGGCCATCCCTGTCGAAGTGCCTGGGCGCGTCGATGTGGGTGCCACCATGGTCGGCCATCGAGATGAACATCGAAGCCAGGCCCGTGCACGCCGCCGGAATCGGCATAGGATTCTTCGTGGGTCTTCCAGACGCCGTGGATGGTGGGAGGGTGGCCGGGATAACTCGGAGTGCGGTGGTAGAGTTCACGACTAAGATCGACGATCTTCACGATGGGTCCCTTCTCGAAGGACGCCAATGCTGGCGGGTTTCCGGCCGCTCTGCAAGATGGCGTCCATCCGCTTGGCAGGGCATGCGTGCTGTCACGAGCGTCGCTTCGGTCTTGGCGAGACGGGTTCCAGTACGCTCGGCAATGATAATCCTGGTTCGGTACGGTGCTCAACGAGTTGCCTCGGAAGGCAGTCCCGTGGCGGGTACAACACACCTCGCATTCCCGCGGCGCGATGCGCCCGGGTCTGCATTTATTTTTCGCCCAAGAGGGCGTGGGGAATGCCGGGCACACGATGCACCCGCAGTCTGGCGGGCCGAAAAAAATGCCACGCCAGTCGTAGTCACCACAGGTTCACCGGGAAAACCCGGCATTCCCGCACGCGAATGGTTTTAACGGTTTCCTTCGTGCTCTCCCCGGTGACCGGGCTTTGTTGTCACCGTCGCTTTAAGCAGATAACGCCGCCAAAACTTGACGCCAACATCGGGGCGCGCGCGACGGACGTGAAGCTCAAGTTGCATGCGCGTCGCCGCCCCTTCCGCTTCCTTTAGCAACTTATCAGTCCTGACCTGATCACCTGTGTTCAGGAGCAGTGCGATTGACGATGCGGCTGGCATAAGATCATGCGCCAGTTCCAGGCGTTTCACGATTTTGGTTGTCGCTCGTCAAACAAAAAAGCCCCGGGCGATGCCGGGGCTTTTGCGTTCGCAACGTGTCGCGAAGATTAGTACTTCGCCACCACCGGACCTCCAAAATCGAAGCGGTAGTTGGCGCCGAACTTCACCATCTGCACGCGATCGGTAATTGTCTGGGGGAAGGCGTCCACGGTGCCGGTAAACGTCAGGTTCTTGGCTCCGAAGTCGAGGTAGTCATATTCAAGCTTGACTGACCAATTGTTGGCCAGCGCATACTCGACTCCGGCGCCAACGGTCCATCCGGACCGGGTTGCACTGGCAAAGTAATCCGGTGAAGGGCCATTCGGGTCCGGATTTTCGTATTTGAAGTGACCCCATGCCGCGCCGCCCTTGGCATAAAACAAGGCCCTGTCCAACGTGAAGCCAAGGCGACCGGTGAGCGTCGCAAAGCCGGTCGCTTTGGTCGAGCAGGACTGCGTGGCATCATAAAAGCAGCCGGACACGTTGTCATTCAAGTCCGCCCAGGTGCCTTCACCTTCGACGCCGAGCACGAAGTTATTGACTTGATAATTGTAACCGATCTGGCCGCCGCCGAGAATTCCGGAGGGTTTGAGGTTCGCATTGGGTACGGTGTCAGTCCAGTCGCTCTTCGCGAAGCCGCCGCCGACATGTCCACCGACGTAAAATCCGGTCCAGCTAAAGATCGGATTGGCAGCGATCGTCGGCGCTTTGGTGGCGCCAGATCGGCCGCTGAAGCGCCGGCTGCGGAGAAAGCGACGATGGAAGCGGCGAGCGCAAGCTTTTTCAGGGGATTCATCGTGCATCCAGCTCTACGAAAATCGATACGACAGGTTACTGAACCCGCGTGCCCCTGCCTATAGCCGGAATGTCACAGCCACAGGTTTTGTTGGGGACTGGTAGCGTCTCAATGTCCGATTGGGGCGGTGGTCTCAACCGGTCGACGCAACACTTTATCTTAAAGGGAAAAGATGGAGTGTGGCGATGGATCAGGGATTTCGTCGAGGGTTTACGACGGCCGAGAAGACGGAGTTATGGGATCGCTGGCAGCGCGGCGAGTCGCTCAAGGCGATTGGGCGGGCGTTTGGTAAGCCGTCATCGTCGATTTATTTCCAGGTCTCACCGCACGGTGGGATTCGTCCATCGCCTCGGCGTCGCTCGCGGTTGGCGCTGACGCTGTCGGAACGCGAGGAGATATCGAGAGGCATTGCGGTACATCGCTCGGCAAGATCGATGGCTGGGTTGCTGGGCCGCTCGCCCTCGACGGTGAGCCGAGAAATCAGCCGCAATGGCGGCTATGATGGCTATCGAGCGGCTTTGGCGGATGACAAGGCCTGGGCCCGAGCCCGTCGCCCAAAACGTTGTAAGCTGGCGACCAATCCCTGGTTACGACAGTCGGTGGCCAGCAAGCTGAGATTAAATTGGGCGCCCGAGCAGATAGCCGGCTGGCTTAAAAGAGCCCATCCTGAAGACGGGTGTTATCAGGTGTCGCACGAGACGATCTATCGCAGCCTGTTTGTTCAAGCCCGCGGGGTGCTCAAGAAAGAGCTGCTTTGCCATCTTCGATCGAAGCGCACGATCCGTCGATCGAAACAGGCGGGCCTCACTAGCGATGGACGGGGACAAATCAAGGATATCGTCTCGATCCGTCAGCGACCGGCCGCGGTTGAAGATCGGGCGGTGCCTGGCCATTGGGAAGGCGATCTGCTGTCCGGGTCGAACAACAGCTATATCGCAACCTTGGTCGAACGTCGTACCCGTTACGTGATGCTGGCGAAGGTGGCCAACAAGGACACCCAGTCGGTCGTATCCGCGCTCATCAAGCAGGCAAGAAAGCTACCGAGCGAACTGTATAAATCGCTGACCTGGGACCGGGGCAAGGAACTTACGGATCATCGACGATTCACCCTGGCGACCAACATCGACGTTTATTTTTGCGATCCGCAAAGCCCGTGGCAGCGGGGGTCGAACGAGAACACCAATGGCCTGCTGAGACAGTACTTTCCGAAGGGCACCGATTTGTCGGTGCATTCGCAAGCCCATCTGAACAAAGTGGCGCGTCAGCTAAACGAACGACCACGTGAGACCTTGCAA
The DNA here is from genome assembly GCA_963774685.1 of uncultured Alphaproteobacteria bacterium. Lineage (GTDB taxonomy): Bacteria > Pseudomonadota > Alphaproteobacteria > Rhizobiales > Xanthobacteraceae > Bradyrhizobium. The sequence goes on from CAVZFU010000003.1 coordinate 188,213, forward strand.
TTTGAAACCCCAGCAGAGAGATTTAACGCCTGTGTTGCGTCGACCGGTTGAGCCGGCAGTCAAAAGCGGACTGACGGCCCCAAATTGCGAACTTCCGATATTCCCTCGAAAGCGGACTCTAGTCAGACATCGCGCGATATCCGCTTTGTGCCAAAAACTGACTTGTAAAGGACGCTCAATCGCGCGACGCTTCGTCAAGAATTCGGTCGTTCCGGCGATTTCAGATCAAACAGGAGGAATGCCCTTGAAGTATATGCTCAGTTGGTCCGAACGGCCGCAGGGTTCACCTATCGAGTACGAAAATGCGCAGAAGCGCATCCTGGAGGTGTTCACACAATGGAAGGCACCGAATAATTTCAAGGTTGAGTTGTTCGTGATACGCGTGGGCGACTGGGGCGGGTATATGTTGCTGGACTGTGACGATCCGACAGCCGTTCACAAGTTCTGCTCGATGCTTCCTGCTTTTGTATTCGATGCACGACCCGTCATTCCAATCGAGGACGCTGTCAAGGTCGAACTTGAGGCCATTGCGTTTCGCGATGCGCTCAAACCCAAGTGACATTCGAATATATATGTCCCGCTTGACTTCACTTCGCGAGAAGCGTGGACCTTAGATCGCGCTTGTGAAGAGTTGGCGAATTGCCGAACCGATGTCCGCTTCGGGTCAAAACCGGAAACGCTCGCCGGGAGCAGATATTTTCCGCTTGGCCCTTCAAAACGGACATCTGGTGGACGGGCCGCCATGTCCGCTTTGTGCCATGAACGGTCATCGCGGTTCAAATCCATTAGCCGTCAAGGCCTGCTTGACCTCGGGCGACGTCAGGTACGCGATCAGCGCCTTGGCGGCGTCGACTTCCTTGCTGCTCGCGTTGATACCCGCCACATACAAAGAATAGTTCTGGACTTCGGCCGGGAGCGCGACGGACTCGATATCGGCCACGAGGCTCAAATCGCTCGCTACACCGATGCCAAATTCGGTCTCGCCTTTCGCCACCGCCTCCGCAATCTCGGTGCCCGACGGTTCCAGCCGGCTCTTCGCCTTTACTTCCTCCGAAATTCCTAAGCGTTTCAGCAAGTCGATCGTATAGAGGCTGGCGCCGCCGCCACGGGCGGGATCGCCAACAGCGATTGACTTTGCCGCAAGCAGCGCTCGCTTGAGCGCATCCGCGGAGCTGAGATCGGGCTTGACCGCGCCCTTCTTGACGAAAACGGTGAAGCCGACCTGGGCGATTTCCACGCGGCTCCCCGCGAGCAATTTGCCTTGCTTCTCCAAGTCTTCGTTTTGTTTGCCAGAGACGATCGCAACGTCGACGGTCTCGCCCTTGATAACGCGCTCGGTGATGACGCCGAGCGGCGCGTAGGCGGCCGTGACCTTGTGGCCTGAGGATTTCTCGAATTGCGGTAGGAGTTTGGGGAACAGGACCCGAAAGGAAGCCGGGCCCTGCAGCGTGACCTCGGCAGCACGCGTAGGGGACGGCGTCGCCGCGACCAGAAAGCTCGAAAATGCTACACTTGCGATTGCCGTAAATGTCGCCGCAGCGGAATGTTTGAACATCGCGTTCTCCTCGTTGCCGACATTCCCCAGATTAAGGTTCCGCTTGAACACTAGCATTCCGAATCGGGCAGAAGCCATGGACGCATCGGTATCAATCGAAACAAGCCGCGATACGCATGTCCGTTGCGGGTCAAAAGCTGACCTGGCTGCCCTGAAAGGCGACTTCCGCTATGCCCCCGAAAGCAGACATTTATCGACGCGACGGCGATGTCGGCTTTGTGCCGATTTTGTTGCAAAAGTCAGTTGAGAGCGGCCGCGAAGCGTGATTCCGTTGTGGTGACGCAATTCTCGGCGAGGTCGATCCATGATGGGCCGTCTGAAGAGTGACCAGGGTCAACTGTTCTACGAGTTTCACCTTAGCGACGCGGTCCCCGAAGATCATCTGGTGCGGAAGATCGACACTGCGCTCGATCTGTCGTGGCTTCGCGGCGAACTTGCACCTCATTATTCGTCGATGGGTCGCCCGTCGATCGATCCCGAGCTGATGATCCGGATGCTGGTCGTGGGATATGTCTTTGCGATCCGCTCGGAGCGATTGATCTGCCGTGAAGTACAGGTGAACCTCGCCTATCGCTGGTTCTGCAAGCTCGGTATCGAGGACGCTATCCCCGATCATTCGGCATTCTCGCGCGCCCGCAACGAGCGTTTCCGCGAGGGAGAGGTCTTTCGTCGCGTGTTCGAGCGGGTCGTCGAAGCTTGCATTGCCGCTGGTCTGGTGGGTGGCGAAGGCTTTGCAGTCGATGCGAGCCTAATTGCGGCCGATGCCAACAAGCAACGTTCGATCGCGGGTCAGGATTGGCACAGGGATCGCGATCCGGCGAGGACCAGCCGAGCGGTAAAGGAGTATCTGGCGACCCTCGACGATACCGCATGGGGCGCTGCCAGCGAGGTTGTCCCGAAGTTCGTCTCGCCATCCGATCCGGCAGCGCAGTGGACGGGAGCTCACAAGGGCCCGGCATTCTTCGCTTACTCCGACAATTATCTCATCGACGTGAAGTTCGGCGTCATCGTTGATGTCGAGGCATCCCGCTCCATTCGCCAGGCTGAGGTCGGAGCGGCGCGGACCATGATTGAGCGAACCGAGGAACGCTTTGGTCTCAAGCCGGAGCGGCTTGTCGGGGATACCGCTTATGGGGCAGCACCGATGCTGAACTGGCTGGTCGAGGAGAAGGGCATCGCGCCACACATACCTGTGTTCGACAAGTCAAAGCGGGATGATGGCACCTTCTCGCGCGGCGACTTTCGATATGATCCGACCGGCGACGTCTACCACTGCCCGGGCGGCAAGCGGCTCGGAACGAGCGGCACCGTGCACGAGGGCAAGACGCTTCTGTATCGTGCCAGCAAGCTTGACTGCGATATATGCCCGCTCAAACCGCAGTGCTGCCCAAAGGAACCGGCACGCAAGATTCCGCGTGATATCCATGAGCATGCCCGAGACGTTGCCCGGTCGCTCGCTGGCACCGAGAGTTTCGATCAGTCGCGGCGTGAGCGCAAGAAGATCGAGATGCGGTTCGCACACTTGAAGCGTATCTTGAAGCTCGGTCGGCTCCGATTGCGTGGCCCGCGAGGTGCCCAGGATGAGTTTGTTCTGGCCGCTATTGCTCAGAATCTGCGACGGCTCGCATCGCTGGTCGCTCGTCCGCCTCCCACTCAGGCTTCGTGCTTTGCGTAACGGTAAAGTTGCGTAGCGGGCGTCAGGCCCGGCGGATCAAAGCCGGGCGCTCTTAACGAAATGGCCAACGGCCCATCCACAGCAGCCGACTTTTGCAACAAAATCTGCCATGAACGGAAGTCACCGAAGAAGCGCGGCCCTATAAGTTCGGTAGATCAAACTCGAAAATGCGGCCGTAGCTGGTAATCGGAGTTCGCGTGCCGGATAAGCGCAGAGCACACCAAAACGCCACTTGGTTTGCGGTCAAAACAGGGCGGCCTAAACTATCCTCCAGCGCCTTGATCACGCTGACGGCCCGAAAGCCATTACCACCAATGAAAACAGCGTCAGCTTCGGAAGGCACATGAGTGCGGACCCAATTGAAGAGCTGCTCCGGCTGAATAGCTTGCTGATCCGATGGCAGCCCTGCGGGTCCGCTGTAAACAGCTTCGAACCCTTGGCTCTGGAAATAGCGGACACCTTGCTGATCCATTTCAGCTGAAAACCAGGGTGGACTGATTAGAGCAACCCGTTTGGCGGAGAGTGCACCCAGTGCAGTGGCGGCCGCCGCGCACGGAATGACGACTGGGATGCCTCGCGTGCGAGCTTCTAAACGAGATTTGAGTGCTGCATCATCGGCTGCACCGCGCACATAACTGCTACTAGTGAACCCGAAAACGATTGCATGCAGAGGAGCCATCGCCAGCATCTCGGCGGCATCGTCCACCGCAGGCGGATCAGCAATAGCGCGTACCGGGTCATCCGCGATTGTTGGGTCCATCTTTCCGCCGGGCCTGTAACCACCAAACGGAATCCGCGCTGCGTGGATCGAAATTCCATCAGGGGCCAGCGCGCTGAATTCCGCTTCTGGAACGATGTCAGCGTGTGGCGTAAGAATGCCGATCCGTGTTTGTCCCCACCCATCGGGTTGCCACATCTACACCTCCCCCAGCCAGAAGTTGATCTGCAAACGGTATCTGAGATTAGCGTGCTGGTCGATATGTCCGATGTCCGATGTCCGCTTTGGGTCAAAAGCTGACCTCACCGCCTTAAAATGTGACTTCCGCTCTTCCCCCGAAAGCGGACATTCATCGACACGACGGCCATGTCCGCTTTGTGCCAAACTCGGAAGTCGTCGGCGATCGACGGAATGCCAGGCTTCGGGATTGTCCACCGGGACAAGCCTAGCCGTTCCGGAAAAAGGGCGACTGAGGCCAGCGCGGTAGCGCGCTGTCGCGGCGCTTGGAGACCATGTCAAGCCGCCGAGAGACGCTTGCAGCTTTCGGCGAGCGGTGTGAGAGTAGTGGAGCTTTAAAAGGCTTAAAATCGGCTGGCAGTCAGGTAACCGGCTTGGTCTGTCGCTTGTCCAGAGACAACAAAGCCCTTAGCAAAACTGATCGTATCCGTTCGGTATCTGCCGATTTTACAATCGACGGATCAAGATAAAAATCCAGACCAGGCATGCGTTCGATAACGACATCGCCCTTTTCCCCCGACGAGCCGACAATACTATCGACCGCATAGGGAATTACCTCACGACTGATACCTTTCATTGTTATTGGCGCAAGCGCATGCGACGTTATCACGTCGCTTACAAGTGCAAATGTCTCATAACTAATGACGATGCCGCCGGGTTCGGCAATAGACTGCAAACGAGCCGCCAAATTGGCTTCGGCGCCGATGATCGTATAATCCATTCTGTCGGTACTGCCGAAGTTGCCGACATTGCAGTATCCAGAATTAATGCCGATGCGTGATTTGAACGGCTCCTCAATCCCATCAGCGCGCCATTTTGCATTAAGCTCGACGAGCCGTCTTTGCATGCTCCATGCCATTCGGAGGCACGCTTGGGCATCGGCCCGGTCTCCCTTCGTTTCGGGATCGCCAAAGAATATCAACATCGCATCGCCAATAAATTTGTCGATGGTGCCTCCATGCTCCTGCGCTATCGCGGACATTTCCGTAAAATATTCATTGAGAAGTTGTGTAATAAGTTCCGGTTGCAGGCGCTCGGTGGTCGCCGTGAAGTTTTGAATGTCCGAGAAAAAAATTGTGAGCTTCTTCCTCTCTGTATGAATAGTGACGTCCTTCTGACCGCTAAAGATGCTTTTATAAACCTGAGGCGAGATGTATCGCGAAATTTTCATAGATAGCGTCGCCAGGAAATCATTCGCGGATTCAAGCTCTCGGTTCATCCCCTTGATGCGCGTCGCCTGACGCCGCTGCATGCCCAAGAAGGAGATTCCGCTAATTGCGGCCAGCACAAAATATGCAAACAGGTATTTAAACGAGAACAAATTCGCGGCAATCGGCTGGGCAATAGTGACTTCTTGAATGCCACGAACGTCGCCGACCTTCCAATCTTTCTTGGGGCTTTCGGGATGGCTATTGTGACAACTGACGCAGGGCGCGCCCATGATCACAGGAGCGATCAGGCGAACGCTATCGCTGAGGATTGAAGTCGAAGTATCGACGATTTTTTGGTTGGGATTGTTGCGCAGACTTTCGAGCGAATTCTTCTCAAATTCGTCCAGTTGATGCGGCGTACGATTCTTGAAGGGAAAGTCCGAGACGAAGCGGTAATTGATATTTTCCTGTTGCGCGCCGATCACTTTGCCTAATTCAAGCGACAGCGTGGCCGGGATCGGTATCGCTCCGGGAATTGACTCATAATTGTGAACTACTTGCGTCGAGCCGGGATTGGCCAAAACGCGCCCGACAACGTTGGTGGCGTAATATCCGCGCACGCTGGTAATCACTGAATTCAGATCCGATGCCTGTCGTCGCAACGCCGCTTCGGCGAGATTTGTTAGATCAAGCCATACCGCGAGCGGTAGAGCCAGCAACAGCAATGCAATGACTAGGCCAGTTACCAACCCGCGCGATCGCAGGTTCTCTGCATTTTGTTTTTCCATGGTAGTTCCACTCGTTAGACCGATCAGAGACCAAGACTAGAGCTATTGCAAATTGACTGGAAGGTCTAATGTGCCGGTGCGCATGATGTGCGGTGATCAGGATAACAGCTCCCCGTAATCATGAGTGTATTCCGCAGCCACGAGTTATTGAAGCGCCGGCTCCAGTGCGCAAGCTTCGTCATAGTGGGGAACCAATTCTGGCATGTGACGGCGAAGTGCCGCACGGCATTCAACCGGGCTCGGAGCTGATCCCCGACCCGATCCGAGATACCAGCGCACGGCTTCATCTCGACCGGCGGCGAAGCGGGCCCTCCAGGCATCGCCCGGTTCATCCTCGCGCACCGCCATAAAACGTTTTAACATACGACCAATTCTATGGAAAAAGCGTGTCGATTGGAACGGGGCGGCGGTCTTTTATCGGGGATGCTGAACTGGCCGATGTCGGAGTTGGGTCAAAAGCGGGACCGACCTTCGTGGCCGAAATTGCGATGCGTGCCTGATATATGCTTCTCTATGCGTCACAAGACGCCTGAAGGCGCCGCCAAGGGGGAAGCAAGATGGAAGTCGCCGATCTCGTTCTTCCGGTGTTTGCGACTATCGTCACCGGCTGGCTGGCCGGTTGGCTGGGCTATATATCGCGGTCGTTGGCCGACGGACTTGTGCATTTCGCCTATAACGTCGCGATGCCGGCACTGCTGTTCGTGACCATCGCACAGGAGCCGGCACGTAATCTTCTGGAATGGCGTTTTCTGCTGGCATTCGGCGGTGGCTCGATGCTTTGCTTCGCGCTGGTTTTTCTGGCGGTACGCGTCGGATGGGGACGCGACCGCGTCAGCAGCACGATCTATGGAATGGCAGCGGCGATGACCAATACCGGGTTCGTGGCGCTGCCAGTCCTGCACTCTATCTACGGACAGCCCGCCGTTCTGCCTGCCGCCATCGCAACCGTGTTCGTGGCGGGGGTGATGTTCCCCCTGACTGTTATTCTCCTGGAAAGCGGGGGACGCGGCGCGGGGACGACAGGTTCAGTAGCGCTGACGAAGCAGATCGTGCTCAATCCGATGGTGTTATCGACCCTGATCGGTCTGGCATGGACGATCATGGGCCTGCCGATGCCGGCCTCACTCGCGGCCTATATGAACATCTTCGCAGCTGCGCTCACGCCGTGCGCGCTCTTCGCCATCGGACTGGGCCTGTCGGTTGAAGGAATACGTTCGAACCTCATGGCGTCCATCGGGCTCGCGGTCGTGAAGCTCGTGGTCATGCCGCTGATTGTCTACGGGCTTTGCGTGGCGCTGGGTCTCAATCCGCTCTACACGATCGCCGCCGTCATCTGTGCCGCGGTGCCGACTGCCAAGACGGTGTATATCCTGGCCGGCGAGTACAAGGTGGAAGAGCCACTGGTCGCGGCCACGGTCTCGATCACGACGCTGCTATCGGTCGCGACGCTGATGGGCTGGCTGTACGCCCTCGCGGCAAAGGCGGGCTAAAAAGATGTGCCAATAGCGACCATGCACGCTCGCTTTGAAACGAAAGGCCATCCTGCAAAAACTTTGTTTTGCCGAATCAGGTCAAGGACATGTCGAGCGGAGGCGCAACACCGTTCGGCAGCGGGCTGACATAGGGCGTGCGGGCAGTACGTTTTTTGAGATCGGCCTTGGCAGCGGCAATCAGATCCGGTTCGGTCAGCGCCTTGACGCCAAGCCCCGCCATGGCCTTGGCGGCCTGCACCATGGCCTTGTGAGCTGCCGGGCTCTTGCCCTGCGCCACCACCTGCCAAGTGTGGAACGGGGTGCCGATCGCGACCGTCGGGGCATGGACCTGAACGGTGGGAACGACCCAGCTCACGTCGCCCACGTCGGTCGAACCGATCAGAGGGTTACGCTTGGCGTCGAGCGGCACAAGGAAATCTCCCAACGGGCGATCGGTGGGGTCCATGCCGATGGCGTAATAGACGGTGGCGATGTCTTTTTCGGTCAGGGTCGAGCGGATCTTCGTGGCGAAATCCTTGTCCGCCTCGTCGAAATGCGGCGGACCGAGTTCCTCCATGATGGTGTGGAGCGTTTCCTCGAGAGGAGTGTTGGGCAGGACATTGGAGACGGCGGAGATGATCCGCATCTCCATCCTGGTTTCGGTCATCAGCGCCGCCCCCTGCGCGATCTTGTGGACGCGATCAACCAGTTCGTTCATGCCGGGCAGGTCGCGGGCGCGGATGGAATAACGCACTCGGGCATGAGCCTGCACTACGTTGGGCGCGATGCCGCCTGCGTCGAGCAAAGCATAGTGAACGCGAGCGTCGCTGGGCATATGCTCGCGCATGTAATTCACGCCAACATTCATCAGCTCGACCGCGTCCAGGGCGCTGCGGCCCAGATGAGGCGAGGCAGCTGCATGCGAGGTGCGCCCGGTGAAGATGAAATCGGCACGCGTGTTTGCCAGCGAAGGCGTTACCACCACCTCCCAGAAGCTGGAAGGGTGCCAGGTGAGAGCGATGTCGGCGTCATCAAAAGCCCCGGAGCGCACCATGAAGGCTTTCGCGGCGCCCCCCTCCTCCGCGGGGCAACCGTAATAGCGCACGCGCCCGGGTATCTTGTGGGCGGCAAGCCAGTCCTTCACGGCCGTGGCGGCGAGCAACGCCGCCGAACCGAGCAAATTGTGGCCGCAGCCATGACCATGCCCTCCCACCTCCACCGGGCGAGACTCCGCCACGCCGGCCTCCTGACTTAGACCAGGCAGAGCGTCGTATTCGCCGAGGAAAGCGATGACGGGCCCTCCCTCGCCCCATTCGCCCATCAGGGCTGTGGGAATGCCTGCGACATTCTGTGTAATGCGGAAACCATGATGGCGCAGTTCGGCCAGATGTTCGGCGGAGGAACGCGCCTCCGTGTAGCACACTTCGGGCATGGCCCAGACCCTGTCGCTCAGGGCGATAAAACGCGCCTTGATCGCGTCAATGCCGCGCCAAATGTCGTTGCGGTTGTCCATTCAACGGCTCCCGATCCCAGGTGAAAGTAAATCTGAGAGTAAATTGTTATCAGCTTCTGCAGGCGCCGCCTAGCAAAGCAGTTCGCAAATCCATGGAGCACCATGCGGCGTCGATTGAACACGGTGATAACGTCGCCTTCAACCCATCCACCGCTGCGGTCCTGGCTGGCATGAAGGGCAGAACGCCACAGGCTCTTGCTACGTCTCAAGTTGCTGGATCGTCATGTTGGCGTAGCGGATGCGCACGCTCAATTCGCGCCCAAGCGCGGATAATAATCTGATCGCCAGATCCGGCTGGTTTTGACACAGCACCGCGAACGACGCTTCGCTCAGGGCAAAACCCCTGAGATCGTCATCGACCGTGACCGTGGCCGAGCGCGGCCTGCGATCGAGTAGCGCCAACTCCCCGAACACCGCGCCGGCGGCGAACGTGGCGAGCCTGATGTCGCCGTCATCATGCAGGAGGTGTACGCTCGCGCGGCCGTGGGTGACGAGATAGAGCGCCGAGCCGGGATCGCCGTGACGAAATATCACGTGTCCGGCCGGCCACGCCACCGGCTCCAACAACGCGCGCAGCCGTTCGATCTGATCGGCCGTGAAGTCCCGCAGCATCGGAACCCGATCGAGCGGCAGTTCCGGAGTTGGCGCGGTCCCGGCGTTTCGCAGCAGGTCGTCCTCGGCCCATTCCATCGCGCGATCGATATCCGGGAAAAACCGGTCGACCGGAAATATCTCGGCCAGGCGCGCCGCCGTTTCGGTGCGGCCGGACAGCACCAGCGCGAGCCTGGCGCCTCGTGCGCGGAGCGCCGTGTCGATATCGCCAAGAATGCGGGCGCCCGTCGAATCGATTTCGGTGACGCGCCGCAGTTCGAGCAGCACGGTGACTGCTCCCTGGGCGGTCTCACGATCGACGATCTGCGCCAGCCACTCGGCACTGCCGAAGAACAGTGCGCCCTGCAGTTCGATGACGAGCACCGAGGCGCCCCGCACACGGAGCAGCTCCAGTTCGGGCGGGTCGCGGTAACGTCGCGAGCGTACGGAGTCGCACCGATACTGTCTGCGAATATTGGACCTGCTCATGCGGAACACGAAGAGCAGGACTGCCAGCACGATGCCTATGAACACCGCGAGCACAATGTTGATCGCAATCGACAGCAGCGCAACGAAAACCGAAACGCCGAGGTCGAGCGCGATAGCGCCGCGCTGTGGCGTGCCGGGCTTGACCAGACGCGCGGTCAACTGCGTGGTCCAGGGATCAATGTGCTGGATGGCGATCACCATGATCACCGCCGACAGCACCGCGCGCGGCATATAGGCGAGAACCGGAAACAAGAGTGTTGCAGCCGCAAGCACGGCGGCCGCATTGACGACGACCGAAAGCCAGCTGCGGCCGCCAAAGGCGCGATTGACGAGGCTGGGCCCGATGTTGATGCCGTTGGTGATGCCGCCAAAACTCGCCGAAACCGCGTTGGCAATCCCGAGACGGATCAGCAGGCTGTCATCACCGCCGCCAAACTCGCCGGGCTGGCTGACCAGCTTGGCACACAGCAGCGCATCGATCGAAGCGATGACCGCCAGCGCCAGCGCGCTCGGCAGGATTACCGACACCGAACCCTGCAGCGACTCCAGTATCGGAAATCCGTAGAAGTCGACCAGAACGGTGTGCATCGCAGCACTCGCCGTCGGCGGACCGACAATCGGACCGAGCAGGCCGCCGAAGCCCAAACCAACGATGGCGTAATAGACGATCACGCCGAAGCCGAGGCCGATCAGGACCGGCGGCACCCTGGTTGTGAGCCGGCGCGCATTCCACATCGCCAGGAAGGTCAAGGCGGCGACCAGCGCGCTCAGCGGCCGCGCCTGCCCTATCGCACCGAAGACGCGGGTGAAACGGATGTTATGCTCGAAGCCCAGCACGTTGCCGAGTTGCACCAGGAACAGCAGCACAGCGGCCATGTTCTGAAAACCAGCCATCACGGGATGCGGCGCGAACTTGATTAGCGTGCCCAATCGCAGCAGTCCGAACAGCGCCTGAAACAGGCCGCCGAGCAAGATGATGGCGAAGAATGCCAGTAGCGTGGCCGCGACATCGGGCTCGCCGTCCACCATGGGCGCACGATGCAGCAGGGAAAAGAGCAGAAGCCCGAGAAAGAAAGTGGTGGTGATGCGCGGAGCGTAAACCCGCGTCGAGCGGTCGCCGAGCGCCACACATACCAGACCGGCGATCATCGCCGAGATAAGTCCGGCCATCGCGCCATAGGCGAAGTATTCGTCCCCCAGTGTGACAAAGGCAAACATGCCGAAAGCCATCGCGAGCGGGATCGCGATCGTCGAGGAAACCAGCCCGGCGACGATGTCGGATGAGGTCGATCGTGTACCCATGTTATTCACGACGGCGTTGGGCCGCTAACAGCGGGCCGAGAAAACGGAATGTCGGTCCGTGGACAGACAGGAGGCTGGTTCGAGGGATTTCCACGCTGTCCAGCGTCGATGAGGTAGTTCAGCATACAGCGCTGACCGAAATTTGCCGAGGCAGGAATTGCGGCCGGCGAGCGCGGAAGCGGTTAACTCTATTCGATCACCTCATCGGCGCTTGCAAGCAGGGACGGCGGAATGGTGAGGCCGAGTGCCTTGGCCGTCTTCAGATTGATGGTTAATTCGAACTTCGTCGGTTGCACGACAGGCAGCTCCGCAGGCGTCTCGCCTTTCAGGATCCGTCCGACGTAGATGCCTGCCTGATGCCAGGCATCGCTACGGCTGGCACCGTAGCTGAATAAGCCTCCAGCCGCAGCAAACTCCGGCAGCGGGTAGATCGCGGGGATAGCATGGCGAACCGTCAGTGCGGCGAGCCGTGCGCTTTCGGCATTGAAGTACACGTCCTGGCCGATAATCAAGGCGCTCGCCTTCTGTTGGCGCAGCTTTGCAAAGACCGGATCGAAATCGCGTTCCACACTGGCATGCAGAACCTGAAGTTCTAATCCGAGCCTTTGGGCCGCCTCCTGCGTATTCTTCAACTGCGTCTCGTAATTAGGATTGGTCGGATTCAGGAGCAGCGCAATGGTGGTGGCCGACGGCACCACCCCCCGCAAGATTTCCACCAGCTTCGGTCCGACCTCCACGGCCAACAAGGTCACGCCTGTCAAATTGCCACCCGGGCGGTTCAGGCTGGCGACGAAACCGATCTGCACGGGATCGGCGATCGTGGTGAAGGCAACGGGGATCGTCGCCGTCGCCGCCTTTGCCGCTCGCACCGCCGGCGTGCCAAACGCTGCGATCACGGCCACCTGGTCGCGGACAAAATCGGCAGCCATCGATGGCAGTCGATCGTACTGGCCGTCGGCCCACCGATACACGATCTTGACGGTTTTGCCGTCCTCATAGCCGGTTTCGCCCAGCCCTTTGACGAAATGCCAGAACCGGGCGCGCGTCGCCGCCGGCGGTATTGGCGGAGAGATATCCAACCAGCGGCATCGTCGGCCTTTGCGCCCGCACGGTAAGCGGCCAAGCCGTTGCCGCACCGCCGACCAGCGTGATGAACTCGCGTCGCTTCATTGCCAATCCGGCCCCTTTGCTCTCAACTTAAGCGTAGGCAATTTCCGTCGCACATCCAAGCGGTCGAATGTCCGTAGGGGCTAAAAGCAGACCTCACGGCACTGAAATGCGACTTCTGCGATGCCCCGAAAGCAGACATTCACCGACACGACGGCGGCGAGCTTCATTCGATCACCTCGCTCGCTCTTGCAAGAACGGTGGGCGGGATCGCAAGGCCGAGCGACTTTGCGGTCTTGAGGTTGACCACAAGATCATACTTCGTCGGCGCCTGCACCGGCAGGTCGGCCGGCTTCTCGCCTTTCAAAATGCGATCGGCATAGCCAGCCGCAAGCCGGAACTGATCTATCGAACTGGCCGCATAGGAAACCAGGCCGCCGGCATCGACAAAACCGCGGAAGCTGTAAACCGTCGGAAGTTTGTACCGGGCTGCAATTGAAACGATCAGATCGCGCTGAGCCACACCCAAACCACTGGCGGTGACGATCACGCCACCGCCGCCAGAGTGTGCGAAGGCCGCGACGCCCTGCTCGACATTGCGCAAGTTGACAGGATCCAGGTCCAGCCCCAGCGCGGGCGCTACGGACTGGATCGTCGCAAACTGGCCAATTCCAGCGGCAATAGCCGGATCCCAAAGAACCGCGGCTCGCCGCACGTCCGGCACGATCTGTTTAAGGAGTTCGGCCCACTTCGCGCTCAAACTGTATTCAAACGCCATGAAGCCGGTGGCGTTGCCACCTGGCCGCGACAAGCTATTGACAAAGCCGGAGCCGACCGGGTCGGGGGCGAACACAAACAGGATTGGCACGGTGCGGGTCGCCTGGACCAATTGTCCGATTGCCGAACTGCCGTACGTGACAATGAGGTCGGGTGAAAGGGCGGCCAACTCGGCTGCGTGCTTGCGAATGATGTCGGCATCGCCCGCGCCCAACCGAACATCGATGCGCAGGTTGCGGCCATCAGTCCAGCCCAGTTGCTCCAGCTCGCGAATGAATGCCGCGAGCGCATCCTTCGCTTCCTTGTCTTCCGCGTTGCCGCTCATCAACACGCCGATGTGTCGCGTTGCACTCGACTGCTGCGCAAGGACAGACGACGGCCAATAAGTCGCCGATGCCATACCGCCGAGCATTGTGATGAACTCGCGTCGCCGCATAATCGCACCCAAAGGTCTGGAGCGCATCTTATCGGCTTAACCGACTGCTTCACCAGAAAATTTGTCCAGAGTCGGACATCAGCGGCGAGAATAGGTGCGAGGCGGCGCGCGGTCATGCCGATCCCAAAACCGGTGCCACTTTTGCAAGGACACCTTAATGTTCGACCCGGAACAGGCGCCACCGCTCAGGCACGCCTCTGAGGCGATGCACGCCGCGATCCCTGAAACGAACTCCGGACTGCGACATCAGATCCTTGACCGCGCTCGAGACCAGGACTTCGCCGGCACGCGCTTTCGCGGCGACGCGCGCCCCGATGTGAAACGCCAGACCGATCATGTCAGCCCCGCTCACCTCGTATTGGCCCGCATGCAGGCCGACCCTGACCTCCAGCCCCAGCGTGCGCACTGCCTCGCGGATTGCGGTCGCGCAACGGATCCCGGCGGCCGGCGCGCCGAACGTCGCCAGCAGTCCGTCCCCCGTCGTCACGACTTCTTTTCCACGCAAGGTCTTCAGCTCTCTGCGGACGGCGGCGTAGTAATGATTCATCACCTGGGTCCAACGCGAATCGCCAAGCCGCGCGGCTTTTTCGGTGGACCGGACGATATCGACAAACAGGATCGTGGCGAGCGCTCGTTCCAGCTCGGCGCCGCGATTGGCCGGTCGGCGCCGGATCGCAATACTTCCAGCCAGCGGCTCATAGCGGTGGTTGCGCCGGCGCGCGACTGCGGCTTTTGCATAGTCCTTGGCCCGCTGCACCGTGCCGCAACGAATTGTTTTTGCCTGCGGTGGAATCGCCCAGTAAATCTTCCGCCCGTCTCCCACGCCGTGGACCTCGACAGCGCCCCACTTCAGGAAAATCGTCGAGCCAACCCGGCGAAGCCACCATGCCTTCGACGTGTATCCCGAAACGTTCGACTGATGGACTCCGATGCGAAGGAATTTGGACATGTGCGTGTGACCGGTCGAAAGGCCGTTTGGGCCTACCACGGGTAGAATGTGATCATACATTCCTGCCTTGGCAACAGTACGCCCAACGAAAATTTGCCCATGGCTCGCGTGTCAATTCCTGTTCGTGATCGACCCCCACGAGAGCGCCATCGAGCAGAAGCTCGGTCGTTCGGCTTTGCCCCCGAGATCGGGCATCGCGCACTGCAGTCGGCATGTCCGCCAAGTGCCGATAAGCGACATCAGCTGAAGTTGGGGCTGTCGAGACCATGCGGCAGCGTAACCAGGATTAAGCTCTGCCCCTCTACGGGATGCCGCGAGATGTGGCCCTTTCCATGCGTGTCCTCCACCAGCACCGAACTCCCAGCTGAAACTCGGCGCACTTCGCCGTCGCTCGTCTCGAATTCCACGATGCCGTCAAGCCACACTGCGAGCACTCGTCCCGGCGGGACATGCCAACCCGCTTCGCGAACACCCGCAGGAATGTGCGCAAAGCGGATATGCGAGGCGGGATAGTGTCCTGAAAGTTGAAACGGGGCTTCATTGGGAAAGAGAGGCAGTGTCGTCGTGGGAATATCAGCATCACCGAAATGAGAACTCTCCGTCCGGTGTGGCGTAAATGCGCAGACACTTCATCGCAACCTCCGACAATCAAAAGGTCACTATCCGGCCGGTCTGATATTTCATAACCGACACCGCAAATCGAACACCGGCATTCCGGTGACTCACATGAACTTCGGCAGCACCTTGGTCCACAACGCCTCGGTCGATTTCATCAGCTTGTCGTGCGGGACCAGCGCGTTGTAGGTGTAGCAGAACAACCAATCGACCGGCTGCCGTTTCATGTTGGCCTCGAACGCGCGCGTCACGGTATCGACGGTGCCGACCAGCGCGTAGCCGAGGTCGATCGATTCCTGCGCGGTCGCAAAGTTCTTCGTCACCGGGTCCATCAGGCCGCGGCGAAAACCAAACGGCTCGAACCACGCTCTGCCGGAGAAACGCCCGGAGTCCTCCCACAACGCCATCGCCTCCTCGTCCGTGTCCGCGATGATGACATCGCGCAACAGGCCCGTGCCCTGCCCGCGCGGCTTTCCCGACACCTCGGCATAGAGGTCGTACAGCGGCGAGGCGTAGGCCTCATGCATCGGCGGCAGGATCGCGGTGACGCCCTCTTGCGCGGCCCAGCGGATGGAGCCCGGCGACGACGCGAACGGCAGGAACACCGGCGGATACGGCTTCTGCAGCGGTTTCGGCACCACGCCCACCGACGTCAGCATGCCGTTCTCGACGCCCTTGCCGTATTTCACCGTGGTCTCGAGATCCCAGGGCGTTGCGCCCGCCGGTACCTTCCAGTACTTGCCCTGAAACGTCAGCATCTCCTCGGTCCAGCATTTCTTGATGATCTGCCAGTTCTCCTCGAACGCCTCGCGGTTGGCCTGGTCGATCGCATCATGATGATGCGGCAAGGTGCCGGAGACGCCGTGCGTCTGCTGCGCCATGATGTCGACCCAGCGCCGCTGGTAGCCGCGGGCAAAGCCGGCGCAGGCGCGCCCGCCGGTCATGTGATCGAGCATCGCGATGTCCTCGGCGACGCGGATCGGGTTGGCGGCCGGCAGCACGATGCCGAGCTGGCCGACGCGGATGCGCTTGGTCTGCATCGCGACGTAGAGGTCCAGCAGCACCGGGTTGTTGGAAACCTCGAAGCCTTCGATGTGGAAGTGATGCTCGGTAAAACTCACCAAATCGTAGCCGAGGTCGTCGGCAAGTTTGACGAGTTCGGTCAGCTCTCTTAACATGCGCTGGTAGAGTTCGGGCCTGGTCGCAGCCATGCCCGCCTCAATCTCGGCGCGCGAGCCGACGCTCGGCAGGCAAAATATCGATGCTTTCATTTTGCTTCCCCCTCCCGTCCGTATCCGGTTGTTACTCATCACCCGGAGGACGATGGCCATCTTAGGCGAGCCGATGATGAACGCCAGTATGATCGGGTCGATCCGGTCCGGAACGGGCCCATGAGACCCGACCTGCAGACTATCGATACCAACGGCATCCGCCTCCGTGTGGCATTGGCTGGAGCAGGCCCGCTCGTCATATTGATCCATGGCTTTCCCGAGAGCTGGTATTCGTGGCGCCACCAGATCCCGGCGCTGGCCGACGCCGGCTATCGGGTTGCTGCGCCGGACGTGCGCGGCTATGGCGGCAGCGACAAGCCTCTCGCCATCGAGGCCTATTCGATCAGGAACATGTGCGATGACATCGCAGGTCTGATCGCAGCGCTCGGCGCGGAACGCGCAGTCGTCGTCGGCCACGACTGGGGCGCGGCGATCGCCTACCGCACGGCCTCGTTTCATCCGGAGCGCGTGCGCGCCGTCGCGGGGCTCGGCGTGCCATACCTCGGCCGCGGGTCGATGCCGAGCATCGAACTGTTTCGCAACATCTACAAGGATCGCTTCTTCTACCAGCTCTATTTCCAGGAGCCCGGCGTGGCCGAGGCTGAACTGGAGGCCGATGTACGGACGAGCCTGCGCAAGCTTTACTACTGGAGCTCCGGCGAAAGGCAAATAGCCAAAGCCACGATCGAAAATCCGATCGGGCCCGGCCTGCTCGTTCGCCTCGTCGACCCAAATCCGTTTCCGGCGTGGCTGACCGAGGCCGATCTCGATTACTTTGCCAGCCAATTCCGAACAGTGGGTTCCGGGGACCGCTCAATCGCTATCGCAACTCCGAACGCGATTTCGAACAGCTTGCCGCGTTTGACGGCAAGCCATTTACGCACCCGACCGCCTTTATGGCCGGCAGCCTCGAACCGGTCCTCCGCATGGTGCCCGGCGTCGATCTGGTCGAACTGATGCGCAAGCAGTGCGCCGACCTTCGCTACGTCCGGGTGATGGAGGATGCCGGCCACTGGCTTCAACAGGAGCGGCCGGCCGAGGTCAACGCGGCACTGCTTGAGTTTCTGCGCGGCCTTCCGGCGGGGTAGCCGAAGCGCCCGATGATTTCGTGGCCTGAGATTGGATCAAGAACGGCCGCCTAGCCGATCCAGAGCTTCAGAAACCGATCGACGGAAACCGGGCCGGCGCCGGCCGTGATAAAATAAAGCAGCATCAATGCGTACATCATTTCCGGCTGGTAAAGCCAGTCGTCGACACGATCTGCCCGGTCGATCGGTTTGTAGCTCGCAACCACCGTTGGAGAGTTCGTCAGGAGGGCTACCAAACAAATCACCAGAAGGCCAAGAGCAGCCAGCGGCGTGAGAAATCCGAAGGCGACGCCGAGGCCGCCAAAGAATTCAACTCCCGGAACAAACCATTGAAATACGACGACGCGCGGGATTCCGAGGGCCGTCAGCGTCTCAGTAAATGTCTTATGTCTTTCCTTGTTCGTGAGCTTGTGAACCCCGGACAGCACGAAGAACGCCCCAAGCGCAAAGCGCATCGCCGCGATCGCAGGCAATGTTCCTCCAATTCCGTCAAGCAAGATGTCTCGCACGGTTAAATGCCCTTGCGCTTCGAGGTGCCGAACATCCGGTTTCCTGCTGCGTCGGCTCCGTTTAGCCGTAAGCGACGCCCGTCTTGCTTTGTCCGACTTCTATAATGTAGCCGTCGGGATCGCGAATGTAACAGCGCGTCTCGCCGTACTTATCCTTTGGCTCCGTGATGAACTCGGCTCCCCGGCTTCGCCACAGCTCATAGCACGCCTGAATATCCGCAACGCGGATGTTCATGAAGCTGCTGACCGAATCGGGATCGGCGGGGACGCTGAGCGTTACCGATGGTTTGTCGGGGGTCGGACCGCCCCCGACATTGACAATGAGCCATGTGTTCGCGATCCGGATGTACCCCGGCGCGCCCTTGCTGTCGCCTCTGCTCAGAATGGTGCTACCGAAGACCGTTTCGTAAAATCGAAGCGATCGCTCGATGTTGGCGACGGTGAGAAAGTGCGCGATGGTGATCCCGTCCTGCGGCGGCATCTGATAGCTTTTCTGCTCGACTTGTACCTGGTTCATGGACGCCTCCAATTCGGTTACGACATTCTCCGTTCGCCCGATAAGTCGGGCAGCGTGCTTCAGCAATTAAGTGTGACGTGCTCGTTACAGCAAAAAACTCAAGCCGCCCGGCCGGCCGCGAAGCTCCAGATCGACTTGCCTACCGGCAAGCCGGATAGCCGAAGCGCTTGATGATGTCGCTGCCTGAAATCGGATGAAAGGCGAACGTGTCCATGAAATGGTTGGCGGTGACATACTGGCGCAAGGCAGCGTTATAGGTGCTGAGCATTTCCTGGGTGCGGGACGGGCTGATAATGCCCTTTTGCATGGAGCCGCCGGCGTGAAACAGCAGCGTCGCGCCGGGGGAGACACAGACATTGCGTATCGAGAGGAACATCGTGCAGGCGGATTGACAATGACTGTCGATGCGAAAGCGCTCGCCGGAGGCGTTATACTGCTGGATCACGGCCAGGAATTGCGCAAACACCGCCGGATTGGGCGCGCCGTAGCCCATGCGCAAGGACGATACGGAGCCATCGGCGTAAGCCGGCGCGGCGAAACCGCAGAACGTGCAAAATGCAAGCGCGCTCAAGGTGCGGACCAATCGCTGCCACTTATGCATGACGCTCTCCCTAAATCCGTTGGACTTTAAGCAGCGCTTGCATCCCGATGAGTGTGCGCGGACGCCGTTTCGCACGAGACCATGATTTTGCCGTCCGAATGGCGCAAGTCAAGCGGCTCTGTTGCGGCAACATTCGATACGATGGGCATCAACGGACATATCGTCCGTTCTCGAAATCCGGCTTCCGTTCTGACCCCGAGAACGGAAATTTATACCTGATTTCCGTATCCTGGGCTGCAACGAGCCGGAGCAACGTGGCATGATTGAAACATCGCGCCTTAGACTTCACGGGTGGAGCGATCGTCATCGCGAAGCGTTCGCGGCGATGCATGCCGATCCGGAGGTCATGGCTGACTACGGCGGACCGATCGACCGGTCAGCGAGCCGCAAGAAATTCGAGCGATACGTTGCGGCTCAACGCGATCATCGCATTTCCCGATGGGCCGTTGAAAATTTGGACGGCGTGTTCCTGGGCTATGCGGGGGTGATGCCCCGCTTGTCGAAAGACCATCCGCTAGGGGCGCATTTTGAAGTGGGTTGGCGGTTCGTGCGCATTGCCTGGGGGCATGGCTACGCGACTGAAAGCGCCAGGGCAGCCCTTCGGCATGCCGTTCATGACGTTGGCCTGAGCGAAATCATATCATATACGAGCCCGGACAACGAGCGATCGCAGGCCGTCATGACCAGGCTAAATCTGGTCCGCGATCCCGCGCGTGACTTCACGATGCTGACCCGAGGCGGCGACCGGTGGCAAGGGCTGGTCTGGGTTGTTCCGATCCGGACGGTTGCTACGCGCTCGCGGCAAACAAATCCCATCGGCCCGGAAGACCCTTGAGCTCGAACGATCCGCGCTCCGAGAATTTCAAGCAACGACAGCTAACCGGCAGAGCTCGACGAGGCCGGCGGCCTGTCGATCAGATGGCGGCGATGGTCTGCACTTCAACCAGGAAAGCTTCCTTGACCAGCCGGTCGACCATGAGAAGCGTGTTCGGCGGATACTTGCCGTCCGGAAACATCCTTGGAAACTCGCGCAACCGAAACGCCATGAACTTTGGAATGTCCTGCGAATGGACGAGGTATGTCGTGAACTGAACGACGTTGGCCCAGGATGCTCCGGCCGATCTGAGTGCCGCCTCGATGTTGCGAAACACTTGCGCGGTCTGAACGTCGAAGTCGCCCTCGCCGATCACATTGCCTGCGGCGTCGCCCGACAGCATTCCCGCGACAAACAGGAATTCGTTCGCCCGCACCCGCGTCACATGGGTGTACTGTCCCATGGGAGGGCCAAGTTCCTCGGGATTATAGATGTTGATTTCTGCCGGCACTGACTTTCCTTTCTGCCCCGACCGCTGGTTGTAGACGCTGGCATGGTTGTTGGCGAGATCGAGATCGCCATCCAGCAACAGGCTATTGATGGTGAGCAGATAATGCGGCTCATCGCCGGCAAATATGCCTGGCAACGGCTTTCCGTTGCTGGACCAGTACAAGGTTGCGGCCAGGGCCAGGACAACGCGTACTGGAGGTTTTGAGATTACTATGCACTATTCCACTTTCAGGGGCGGCCCGACCAATGCCATTTCGAATGGTAGCCAAAATGCCGGGTCCGTCGGCGCCATCTCGCTTGCCTTGGTGATTTCCAGGAAGAACGCCTCCGCTCGCCCCGCGGGTGTGAACACGAAAGTAATCCGTCCCGGCCCTTCACTTACGTTGACCCAGCAATGGGGTACCCCACGCGGCCCGAAGGCCGAGTCGCCCGGCCCTAGCACGTACCGCTCGCCGCCGATTTCGATAATATATTTACCCTCAATGACGTGGAACCACTCGTCCTGATTGCGATGTAGATGTCGAGGAGGACCGCCTTTAGCATGGTGTACAATCTCGGCAACCAAAAGTGCCCCGTTGCTGTCCGCAGTCGTGACTTTGAAAAAGAGAGCGCCGATGCCGACATTGCGATGCACTGCGTGTCGGTCGCCGTTACGTTCGACCTGGAAGGGCCGTATCGGGGTCGTTTCCATTGACCACTGCCTCCTCTCGCTTCGCTCTTATGCGACAGGCACGATAGGGTCCCCAATGCGCATTGAGCAAGCTCGCGGGTAACACGACACAACGGAGCCAGCGGCAATTGCCATCTTAACTTCAATCGATTACTTCGCGTTGGAATTATTCTGCTATTGACCTCAGCTGAAGTAGCTGGATGTCCGCTTTCGCGCCGAAATTGGGAGTGGCCCAACAGACAATTTCATGAGTACACGGCCTAGCCGCTGGTGAAGGATGCGACCAGTTCGTCGACTTCCTTCTGATCCGGACCCTTGCTGCGCGCGTTGACGCGCGGACCGGTGGCGTAACCGAGCCACAGCACGATCTCGTGCGGTCGCGGCGCGTCGTGGATCAGCACCGGGGTCGAATCAAAGGCATCGAGATCCCAACCGTTGTCGAGGGGCCCATAGATCAGATCGACGCTCGTGCCCGGCGGGCCCACCTTGGCGTGGCCCGGAATGATGACGCGGCCGCGCTTGAGCGCGCGGCGCATCGCCATGCCTAGTCTCGGATGGATCATCGCAGCGCCATGTTCGAGGTCGCCTCCGATGCCGACCACCGCCGCCTTGGTGTAGGTGCGTAGCTGCGCCGGGCTGGCACCCAGTGCCGCCAGCGCCGTCCTGGTGAGCGAAGCCCCGAGCTCGAGCGAATATTCGATCAGAGGTTTGAGGTCGGCGCCGGCCGGCTTGCCGGCGAGCGGGTTGTCGAACACCGCGGCAATCGCAACGCGCCGCAGCGGAGGGTTGGCGGGGGCGCCGTACTCGCTATTGATCTCCTCGACGAGAGTGACGGTTTTACGGATGGTCATGATGTACTCCCGGGCAGGCAGTCTTTTTCGCTGGTGTTGCGACACCGGACGGCATTGTAGCGACTCAAATTGTTACGCTGGAAGGGGCTGACGAGACCTTCGGCCGGTATATTAGTGACACGCGGATGACCGACCTGGGTTACCAGTTGGATCATCGCTCGGGTCATCAACGGAACCCGGCTCCTCGCCGCCGGGGAGAAACCTTAAATGCCCGTTGCATTTGGGCAACAGCCTGTTTTAAAAGCTGTATTCGGGGTTACCGCCATTGCCTGTCCATATCGTGGCTCCAAAATCGGCGGCGCTAAATTCTTGGCGTCAAGTTCTTGGCGCTAAGCTCCTGGCTATGCAATCCGGCCTCATAGGGAGACGGTGATCATGAACCCGCGACTGGCAGCAGTGGCGGCGTTGTGCCGAGAGGTCGCAATGCCTGCTTCGGTTCTTGCGTGGATCGTCGCGTTTGGTTCTGCGGGCATCAGCAACACCGGCGCTGCACCAATCGCCGAGCGCCCCGCACCGTCTGTTGCCGCTGTCGTCAGCGTTGCCGACAAACTGCCGCCGATCTCGTTGGCTTCCGCCGATGCACTGGCCACCAGCGGGTCGGTGACGGAGACAGCCGTCGCGGAGGCGACGCCGGCTTCGCAAGAGCCGGAACCGATCGTTACAGCCGCGTTGCCGGATTCATCCGAAACGCTGCAGCCTGAAACGCCGCCGGAACAGCCAGCCAAAATGGCGTCGCTGGAGCCTGTCAACGCCGGTCAGCTTGCCGGCTCAAACGAAGTTATGAGCGAATGTCTGGTCGTGGATAACTGCGTCGACCATTACCTTTGGGCGCTTTACCAGCACACGCCGAAGGAAGACAGCGTCAAGATCCAGGAGCAGAGGAAAGTGACCGTCAAGAAAAAGGGCAAACTGGTGAATGTCACCAGGACCCTGACGAGACTTACCGATGAAGATTTTGCCTGGAAGGACCCCAAGGCCGCCGAAACCGCCGGCATGCCCCTGACGGACTACGTGATCGGCGGCATGGATCGGGATTTCAAGCTGAAGCTGTTTCATATGCTTCACGCGGCCGAAGAAGCCGGCCTGTCGCCCGGCATCACCAGCGCATTCCGCGACGACTATCGCCAATCGATTGCAAGCGGTCTGAAGGCAGCCGACAACAGATCCTATCATGGCGGCAGCCTCCGTGGAGGCTATGGCCACGGGCTTGCGGCGGATGTCGTGAGCACCAATGGCGAGACACGGGCGCAGCGACTGACTTCCAGCCAGGGCCTTTGGAAATGGATCGACACCCACGGGGCTGAGTTTGGAGTAGGCCGGCCTTATCTCGACAGAGATCCCCCGCATGTGGCGCCCATCGATGGCAAGGAATTTGCCGATCACCGTCCCGGAATGAAGGCGCGGCAGGCCCGATCGGCGGCGAAGCCGCACAACCTTGCTTTGCCAGACGACCGCGGCGCGGCGAAACGCGCGAAAACCGCAAGATCGTCGAGAACGACCCGACCAACGTGACGAACTGAAATGAATCCGCCACTGGGCGGGTAGCCTATTACCAAGATCGGGCTGCAAGAAAGCGTTATGGAATGCCAGCTAGAACCGGGAGCCGCCCATCACGGATTGGGCAAGCCGTCTTGATCGACGCAAGCGCGGACAGGCATTTCAACCGGGGCATGGCATGATAGATCGATTTGCGCTGGCGCAATCCACCGTGGCGACACGACGTTGGGGGGCATCCGCCATTGTCACGCTGGCGGCGATGACCGCATTGACGGCGCTGACCGCAAACGCCGCGGCGAGACAGGCGCATCCCGCAGCCCCCACCGAGACAACGGCGCCGCGCGATGCAGGCGAGCCGATCATGGCGATCGTGTCGATCAAGACCCAGCAGGTCACTTTCTACGACGCCGACGGCTGGATCCTGCGCGCGCCGGTGTCGACCGGGACCACGGGACGCGAGACGCCGGCCGGCATCTTCGCCGTCGTCGAAAAGGACAAGGACCACCACTCGAGCATGTATGACGATGCCTGGATGCCGAACATGCAGCGCATCACCTGGAACGGCATCGCGCTGCATGGCGGGCCGCTGCCCGGCTATGCGGCCTCGCACGGCTGCGTGCGAATGCCTTACGGCTTTGCGGAGAAGCTGTTCGACAAGACGCGGATCGGGATGCGGGTGATCATCGCGCCGAACGACGCGGTCCCGGTCGATTTTTCCCACCCGGCGCTGTTCGTGCCGAACGCGCAAGCCATCGCGGCTGCTCCGGCGCGCGCAGAGACGCTCGCCCGCCAGGCCACCGAGGCCGCCAAGACGGCCGATGAAGCGAAAAAAGCCGCAGCGACAACGGCGCGCGAGACAGCTTCGCTCATCGGCATCGCTGCACAAGCTCGAATGGCTCAAGAGCCGCGTCGACGCCGAGCTCGTCTACGCCGACAAGCTGCTCGCCGCGGCCAAGACGGACCAGGCCAAAGCGCGGGCCGAGGACCTGAAACAGAAAGTGACTCCCAGGGCCGCGGAACTGGCAACGCAGCTCGACACCGCCAGGGCCGATGCGAAATCGAGGCTCGACGGCGCGGCCGCCGCAAAGGACGCCGCCAAGGCAGCCGCGACCGCGAAGGTTGACGCCGCCAAGGCGGCGAACGACGCCAAGCTCGCGCTGGAGCCGGTCTCGGTCTACATCAGCCGCGCGACGCAGAAGCTTTACGTACGGCGCAACACCCATAAGCCGTGGGCGGACGGCGGCGAGGTGTTCGATTCGACCATCGAGGTTCCGGTCACGATCCGCAATCCCGACAAGCCGATCGGCACGCATATTTTCACGGCGATGGCGCGCAACGACGCCGGCTTGCGCTGGAGCGCGGTCACGATCGACAACGGGGACGACGCCAAGGGCGCGCTTGACCGCATCACCATCCCGCAGGATGTGCTCGATCGCATCGCGCCGACCGCATCGCCGCGATCCTCGATCATCATCTCGGACGAGCCGCTGAGCCGGGAGACCAACTATCGCACCGAATTCGTCGCGGTGCTCAACAACCAGCCCCAGGGCGGCTTCATAACGCGCAAGCCTACCGCCGATGTCCGCGTTGCGGGCGGCAACTCATGGGTCGACGGCGGCTTCGGCTTCTTTTTCCAGCGCCCCCCTGAACAGCCCACCGGCTATACGCGCCGGCGCGGCGGCCAGTATTATTATCCGGCGCAACAACAGGGCTGGTGACGGCGCGACACGCCGGAAGGTGCAAACAGCTGCATCCCTACTTGCCAGCTTTTCGCATCACCCTTTCCACGTAGGCCGATTTGGCGTCGGTATACGCCTCGCGATCCGTCCGATGTTCGGCGGCGAGCCGTCTTTTGAGCCGCGCGTAAGTCCCGGCTTCCTCCGGATGAGCGCGCAGATAGTCCCTGAACGCCAACCGCCGCCACATCTCCCCATCCGGCTCCGTGATGTGCACATGATGGGAGCGCTTTGAGCCGAACGGCGGCATCCCCCTGACGAAGAACATTCGATCCGTCTTCGGATTGTCGGCCCAATAGACGTAATCAAGATTCCGGAGCGGGTCGACGAAGGTGGCCCGCGCGGCAGCCAATGACCGGACCGCGATCAGGATATCGATGATGGGCTTGGCAGGCATGCCGGAAATCGCCGTGCTTCCGAAATGCTCGAGTCCCACGATCAGCGACGGATCAAGGACCGTCCGTAACCGTGCGGCCTCTTCGTTGAACAGAAGCGGCCATCGGGAATCGTAACTGACGATCTCGACTTCATCCATTGCGGTAATAACCTGTCGCAGGGGTACAAACTGGAGCAGATGAGCATAATCTCTAAAGCCCTCGTCTCTTAGTCCCTGGCAAAGCATATTTTTGGAGAGCGGGTGATGACCAAACCGGAAGTAATTTCCACCGAACCGGGAACTCGCGTTATCGCACACGCCCTCAACGTTGGCGATCGCCTCAACACGATGGGCTTCGAGGGCGAGCCACTGTCGGCAGTCCCGCTCGCGGTCCGGGTTGGCAAGACCGGCGTCGCTGTCCTGTTTCGCTACGGCGTCGTGGTGCTGATCGGCGTTTCGCCCGAGGACGAAAGCGGCTTCCTGGAAAAGCTGGCGCCCCGGATCGGCGGGAGGCTCGAGCGTTTTGAGGAGGAAACCGCGACCGTCGTTGTCGCCGGCGAGACCGAGGATCAGGCTCAGGCGGGCGGACCGATTCAATTGCGGGACATGTCGCTGGAGAGACTTCTTGTCATTTCGGACGTGCTGGCCAAGAGCGTCGAGCTTGCCCATGACGAACGCCAGGTGACCAAGGTGTTCGAGATCATCGAGCCGTTCACCAAAGAGCTGGCAGACCACGGACGAACCCGGCGCAACCGAAAAGGAATGCTGAAACTGCTCGGGAATGCCTTGCTGGTCCAGCACAGGGTCTCGGGCCCCGTTGCGGTCGCTGAAAAGCCCGATGTGCTGTGGGACCGTCCGGATCTGGAGCGGCTTTTTGCGCGGCTCGAAGACGAATACGAACTCAAAGAGCGCGTCGACGCGCTCAACCGCAAGCTCGCCGTGATAGCGGAAACGGCCAACACGCTCGCCGACATCATCGATACACGCCGATCGCTGCGCCTCGAAATCATTGTGGTATTGCTGATCGCGTTCGAGATCGTAATCACATTCTATCAGATTTACGCTGCCAGGGGACACTGAAGGCTGGGAGCCGTAGACGCCCCATGCAGACATGAGCCGACCGTAACCCTCGGCCGATGGCACAAAGAGTTGATGCCTCGGCGCGGAACATACTTCAACGCCGAAGCTTTTTCCTGCTCGTTGAGGAAAAGGAAGAGATCATGAGGTTCGCAGTTATCGGGATCGCCGCCGCATTGGCGCTTTCAAGCACGTTCGCACTCGCGCAGAGCACTTCTGTCGGCGGCAGCTCAACAACGAGCACCACCACCGGATCGACAAGCACCGGCACAACCGGCCTTGGAGCCGGTAGCGTCCCGGTCACTACTCCCAGCTACCAAAATCCGTCGGGGAATAGCCTGATCAACACGTCGCCGAGCGGATCTACTTTGACCCAGCCGCCTTCTTACGCCGCCCCCGGCCCTTCCCCGTCCGCGCCGCGGCGGTAGACGCGTGAACCGTGCGCTACGCTTGGCCGGTTATTCCCCGGCCATCAACCAGGAGGACTTGACCCAATGAACGTGAAAACAATTGCCTTGCCGATTGCCTTTGCCGCGGTGTTTGCGCTGACCGGTACGTTCGCATTTGCGCACGGCCGTCACCATCGCCATCACCACTACATTTACTATTCAGCGAATTCGAATCCGAACGGCACGGCCAGCGGCCCCACCACATTGAGCGGAACCGGACCTTCGACGTTCGGAGGAAACAAACCCGGACCCGGACGATAGGAGACTAAAAGAAAAAGGCCTTCGCACAAATGCGAGGGCCTTTTTCTTCTTTGGAAAGCGCGATTGCCAAACGGTGAAAGCTAGCCCTTGGCGTCACACACCCAGGCGCGGATCACGCATTCCTTGCCGCCGAATTCATAGCATTTGCGCGTCGCCGCGTTCAGCGAAGTCGAAATGCGCGGCTTGACCGCGTAACCGTGGGCGCCGCAGGGGTTGGCCATGTCGACCGCCAATGCCGCGCAGGCGCGTTTCATCGTCACGGTCGTGCAGTCGCCCTTGCATTGCTTGCGGGCCGCCGCGAGCGCGCCGGCCTCGGCGGCATAGTCAAAGGACCGGCCGTAGGCACCGCATTTGCCGACCGCAAGCGCACCTACTGCCCACGCTTCGGTGACGAATCGCGACGCGCCGATCACCAGGGTCAGCGCAAGAACGAACAACGCACGACGTCGTGCAACGGCAGTCGAAACGATCAAAATCCCCTCCCCGAAACGGCAAAGGAATCTACACGGTGGACGTTTCAACTTGGTGAACGCGCGGTTGAAAATAGCTTCCCGGGGATGGGTAAAGGCCCGCGGGCTGCGCCTTACGACAAACGCTCAGGCTGACGCTTGCTTCGCTGCGCATCGGCGAGCGCCTGTGGGGTGTCGATATCGAGAAAGGCGCCATGGCCCTCGACCGGGACTTCCGCGACCGCCTCGCTGTGCCTGGCGATCAAATGCCGGGCGCCGATGTCGCCGTCGAGCGTCATCAATTCGCTGAAGAACCGCCGCGACCACAGCACGGGATTGCCGCGCCTGCCATCGCTGACCGGCACTGCGATCAGGTTGCCGCGATCCGGCGCAAACGCCTCGATCAGCCGGTCGATCAGGCGGGCATCGATCAGCGGCATGTCGCCAAGGCAGATCACCGCGCCGGCGGCATCGGCTGAAACCGCCGATATGCCGGCCTTGACCGAACTGGCAAGCCCGCCGGCAAAATCGGGATTGCGCACGAATTTCACTTTAAGGCCTTGCAATGCCTTCTCGACCTGCTCGGCCTGATGGCCGGTCACGACGATCACGCCTTGGGCTTTCGACGCCAGCGCCTGCTCGGTCACGATCCGCACCAGGGTCTTGCCGCCGAGCTCGGCCAACAGCTTGTTGGGGCCGCCCATCCGGGTCGAACGCCCCGCCGCCAGGATGACCGCGGCGACGTTACGATTGTTGTCGGTGCCGACATTGGTACGCGGCTGCGGCCGCGTCACGATTTCCATCAAGAGCCCGCCGACGCCCATGCCGGTGAGGTCGGTGCGCGTGACCTTGAGCCCCGCCAGCAGGCGCATCAGCACCCAGTCGAATCCGTTCTCCACCGGCGAGCGCGCGCAACCGGGCGCGCCCAGTACCGGCACGCCGCCGGCATTGCCGATCAGCAGCAGGTTTCCGGGATCGACCGGCATGCCGAAATGCTCGATGTCGCCGCCGATGCCCGATATCGCCGCCGGGATGACGTCGCGCCGGTCGGCAATCGCGGAAGCCCCGAACACGATCACAAGCTCGGCGCCGAGGCCGAGCAATTCCTTGATCGCGGCGGCCAGCGCCGCTTCGTCATGGGGCACGCGCCGCTCGGCGATGATGGCAGCACCCGCCGGGGCCAGCCGCTCGGCGGTGACCCGCAAGGTCTTCTCTACCACCTTCGGCGCCAGCCCCGGCAGCAAGGTCGAGACAATGCCGACGCGCTTGATGACATAGGGCGCGATCCGCAACACGTCTTTGCCTGCCGCGGCAACCGCCGCATCGCGCAGCCTTGCTTCGACGCCGAACGGAATAAGCTTGACGGTCGCGATCATCTCGCCTTCGACCACCGGCTTGTAGGCGGCGAGCGTGGCGAATGTGATGGCTTCATCGACGCCATTGATGCGATCGACCGCCGCGCGGTCCACGACCAGCATGCCGGCCTTGGCCGCGAACAGGTTGGCGCGGCCGGTAAAGGCGCGCTCGACGTTGACGCCGTCGCCGGCGACCGCCTGCGCGATGCTGGCCGCCGCGACGTCCTCGGAGACGTCGCCGGCCTCGAGCCGGACCACGACGATTTCCTTGACGCCGGCCTTAGTCAGCGCCTCGACTTCGGCGGCACCGATCGTGGTGCCCTTCTTGAGCACCAGCGAACCCTGCCGAAGGGTATGCACGGTGACGCCGCCGATCGCGTCCGCCGGGCTGGCGGGACCGAATTTCATGCTGCGTTCTCTTTCGGTAACCGCAACTGCGCGGTGATCTCGGCCATGATCGCGACCGCAATTTCCGACGGCGATACCGCGCCGATGTTGAGACCGATCGGCGCGTGAATGCGCGCGATATCGGCTTCCTTGGCGCCCTGCGCCTTGAGGCGGTCGCCCCGCCTGGCATGGGTCTTTCGCGAACCGAGCGCGCCGATATAGAAGCAGTCGCGCTCGAAAGCGTGCAGCAGCGCCGGATCGTCGATCTTGGGATCGTGGGTCACCGCGACAAACGCGGTGTAGTGATCGACATTGAGCGGCGGCAGCGCCACGTCCGGCCATTCGGCGATCAGCGGAATATCCGGAAACCGTTCGGGACTGGCAAACGCGGTGCGCGGATCGACCACCGTCACGTCATAGTCCAGCGAACGCGCCAGCGGCGCCAGCGCCTGGCTGATATGAACCGCGCCGACGATGACGAGCTTGGCGGTCGGCGCGTGGACATTGAGGAACAATTTCTTGCCGGCGGCCTCGATCATGCCGCTCTTGCCCATGCGCAATTGCTTGGCAAGCTCGGCGCGCAGCGGGTCGGCGGCGATATCCCTGGCTTTCACCAGCCGCTGTTCACCGTTGGCGATGTCGGTGACCACGATCACCGGCCGCCGCGCCGCACGTTCGGCATTGACCTCTGCCAGGGTCTCCAGTTTCACGATTGGCCGACTTTCTCGACGAACACCCGGATGGTGCCGCCGCAGGACAAGCCGACATTCCACGCGGTCTCGTCGGCGACGCCGAATTCAAGCATCTTCGGCTGGCCGCTGGCGATCACGTCCAGCGCTTCGGTGACAACCGCGCCTTCGACGCAGCCGCCGGAGACCGAACCGAGAAACGTGCCGTCATCGTTGATCACGAGGCTTGAGCCCGCCGGGCGCGGCGCCGAGCCCCAGGTCTCGACCACGGTGGCCAGCGCCACGCCGTGACCGGCCTTTTGCCAGTCCTCAGCCGCTTTGAGAATGTCTTCGTCGCGATTGAGCATGGGAGCCTCTTTCAAGCTGCGGGGCGGATATGGCTGGCATGATGCGGCGGCTGCCTAAGGAAAGTGCCGCGATCAGCCCCTCGATTGAACTCAAATTATGCACCGGACGGAATTCGTCAACGTGCGGGAGCATCATTTTGATGCCCTGCGCCTTGGCCTCGAAGCCGCCATAGCGCAACAGCGGATTGAGCCAGATCAGGCGGCGGCAGGAGCGATGCAGCCGGTCCATCTCGAATTCCAGCCGGGCGTCGGCCTCGCGTTCCAGCCCGTCGGAAATCAACAGCACGATCGCGCCCTGCCCCAGCACGCGCCGGCCCCACAGCTTGTTGAAGGTATGCAGCGAGGTGGCGATGCGGGTGCCGCCGGCCCAGTCCTGCACCGTCGACGAACAACTCGCCAGCGCCTCGTCCGGGTCGCGGGCCCGCAAGCTGCGCGTCACATTGGTGAGCCGGGTGCCGAACAGAAACACCGAAACGCGCTTGCGGGCATCGGTGATGGCATGGAGGAAATGCAGGAACAGCCGGGTGTATTCGCTCATCGATCCCGATATGTCGAGCAGCGCCACGATCGGCGCCGGCTTGTCGATCCGCCCCAGACGATGGATATCGATGATGTCGCCGCCGGTGCGCAAGGAGCCGCGCAGGGTGCGGCGCATGTCGAGGCGCAGGCCGCGCCTGTCAGGCTGATAACGCCGGGTGCGCAGCTCGGCCTGCGGCAGTTTCATCTTTTCGATCGCGCGGGTGACTTCGGCGATTTCGGCAGCACTCATCTGCGCGAAATCCTTCTTTTGCAGCACCTCCCTGTCGGATACCGACAGCCGGAGCTCCTGTTCCTGGGTCTGCGGCACCTCGCTCATCTGCGGTTGCGACAGGGCTTCCTGAACCCGGCGCGAGGCCGGCGGCGGCTTTTTCCGGGCATGATCCGGCAGCGGCACCGAATCGAGCATGTGCTTCCAGTCTTCGGCGGCGCGAAAAAACAGGTCGAAGGCTTGCGCGAAAATCAGCGCATGCTCGTGGCGCTTGACGAAGACGGCCTCCAGCGTGGTGAAGACGTCGGCGCGGTTGCCGATCTCGATCGCCTGCAACGCGTGCATCGCATCGATCACCGCCCCCGGGCCGACCGGAATTCCGGCCGCGCGCAGCGCGCGGGCAAAGCCGACGACGTTGTCGGCCATCAGGCCGGTCGGAGGTGAAAGGTGATCGATGGGCATAAGACAATCTACTCCTCGTCATTCCGGGCTCGCGCTCAGTGCGCCCCGGAATGACGGGTGGGCGCGCATCAACTCTCGCTGGTCGCTTCCTTCAAAACCTTCTGCAGCGTGTCGCCCTGCATCCGCGCGATGTCGTCCTGGTATTTCAACAGCGCGCCGAGCGTATCGCCGACCACCTGCGGGGTCAGCGATCTCGCATCGAGTTCGGTCAGCGCGGTGGCCCAGTCGATGGTTTCGGCAACGCCCGGCGATTTATAGAAATCCTGCTCGCGCAACGCCTGCACGAAGCCGACCACCTGCTGCGACAGCTTTGCGGAAATGCCCGGCACGCGCGATTTCACGATCGCCAGTTCGCGCTCGGCGGACGGATAATCCACCCAGTGATAGAGGCAGCGGCGCTTCAGCGCGTCGTGAATTTCGCGGGTGCGGTTCGAGGTGACGATGACGATCGGCGGCTGTGGCGCCTTGACAGTGCCCAGTTCAGGAATGGTGACCTGGAAGTCGCTGAGAATTTCAAGCAGATACGCCTCGAACGCCTCGTCGGCGCGGTCGAGTTCGTCGATCAGCAGCACGGGTGCACCCGCGACATCCGGCTCCAGCGCCTGCAGCAGCGGACGCTTGATCAGATAGCGCTCGGCGAAGATGTCGCTGGACAACTGCTCGCGGTCGGTATCGCCGGCTGCCTCTGCAAGCCGGATCGCGATCATCTGCGAGGCGCTGTTCCACTCGTAGACGGCGGAGGCGACGTCGAGGCCTTCATAACATTGCAGCCGGATCAGCTTTCGTCCCAGCGCTGCCGACAGCACCTTGGCGATCTCGGTCTTGCCGACGCCGGCTTCGCCTTCGAGGAACAGCGGCCGGCCCATCCGCAGCGACAGATACGTCACCGTCGCCAGCGAACGCTCCGCCAGATAGCCGCGCGAGGTCAGAAGCTCGAGCATCGCATCGACGGAAGCTGGCAATGCCGATGCACTCATGAGATATCCAGTCCGGATGCGCCAGAGATTGGCAAGGTCAGCCTTTGCCGGTCGCGGCCTCGACCGCGCGGCGCGCCATCACCGCGATCAGATGTGCGCGATATTCGGCGCTGCCGTGCAGGTCGCTGTTCAGTCCCTCGGCAGATACCGCCAAGCCATCGAGCATCTTGTGCGAGAAACGCTTCTTCAGCGCCTCTTCGAACGCAGTGACGCGGAACACGCCCTCGGAGCCGGCACCGGTGACGGCGACGCGCACATCCGACGGACGCTTGGCGACGAACACCCCGACCAGCGCATAGCGCGAGGCCTGGTTGCGGAATTTGACGTAGGCGGCCTTCTTCGGCACCGGGAACATCACCTTGGTGATGATCTCATCGCTCGCAAGCGCCGTCGTGAACAGCCCCTGGAAGAACTCTTCCGGCTTCAGGCGCCGCTTGTTGGTGACGATGATGGCGCCGAGCGCAAGGCAGGCGGCGGGATAATCGGCGGTCGGATCGTTGTTGGCGAGCGAGCCGCCGATGGTGCCTCTATGGCGCACCGCCGGATCGCCGATCAATCCGGCAAGTTCGGCCAGCGCCGGGATCGCTTCGCCGACAATCGCCGAATTGGCGACATCGGCATGTTTGGCGGTGGCGCCGATCACCAGCGAACGGCCCTTCATCTCGATGCCGTCGAGCCCTTCGATGTGGGAGAGGTCGATCAGATGCGGCGGACTGGCGAGCCGCTGCTTCATCACCGGCAACAAGGTATGGCCGCCGGCGATGACCTTGGCGTCCTCGTTCTTGGTCAGGAGATTGGCGGCCTGCCGCACGGTCGCCGGACGATGATATCTAAATTCGTACATGAAACATCCTGATCGGTATTTTTGGCCCGGCGCGATTACGCCAGATCGGATTTCGCCATCGCCTTGGCGCCGGCGGCGATCGATAAAACGATATTCTGGTACCCGGTGCAGCGGCAGAGGTTGCCTTCGAGCTCTTCACGAATGGTGTGATCGCTGAGGTCATGACCCTTGCGGTGGACCAGATCGACCGCGGTCATGATCATGCCGGGGGTGCAGAAGCCGCATTGCAGGCCGTGATGCTCGCGGAACGCCTCCTGCATCGGATGCAGCGGCGCGCCATCGGCGGCAAGGCCCTCGATCGTCCTGACCTCGTGTCCGTCCGCCATCACCGCAAGCGTGGTGCAGGATTTGACCGCCTTGCCGTCGATATGCACGACGCAGGCCCCGCATTGCGAGGTGTCACATCCGACATGGGTGCCGGTCAGCCGCAGGTTTTCGCGCAGGAACTGCACCAGGAGGGTGCGTGGATCGATGTTGTCTTTTACGGGATTGCCGTTCACGATCAGGGAAATCTTGGCCATTCAGCACTCTCTTGATCTGCACCGCCGCATTGCACGGCAGCGCAGCCGTTAAATCATTCCAAGGGCATAATATGGGCCATCCGGGCAATGAGCAACCTCATGGCTGATGCCCCGAATGCGAGGTTTGCGCGATCGGCCTAGCCCTGTACCGCTTTGGCGAAATTGGCGAAAAACTCGTCGGCCAGTTTCTTGGCCGAACCGTTGATCAGCCGCTGCCCGAGCTGGGCCAGCTTGCCGCCGATCTGCGCCTCGACGTTATAGGTCAACAGCGTACCGCCGTCCTTGTCGGCCAGCGCCACGGTCGCACCGCCCTTGGCGAAACCGGCGACACCGCCCTCGCCTTCGCCCGAAATCCTGTAGCCGTTGGGCGGATCGAGGTCGCTCAGCGTCACCCGGCCCTTGAAGCGGGCCGACACCGGTCCGACCTTCATCTTGGCGACCGCGCGAAAACCGTTGTCTTCGGTCTTTTCCAGTTCTTCACATCCGGGGATGCAGACCTTGAGCACTTCCGGATCGTTCAATTTGGCCCATACCGCCTCGCGCGACGCCGCAAGCTGGACTTCGCCGTTCATCGTCATGGCCATGGGAATCTCCTCCTCGCCTCGCCCGCCGTCTTGACTCCCAAGTAACGCACGTGCGCCCTAAAAGGAAGAGGACGAACGGATGATGAGCGATGCGTATTCGCAACGCACAAGACCTAACGCACAAGACCCGGCAAGCTTGCGAGCGGAATCCGCGCTTTGGGATTGGCAGAGGCAGCCGGGAATGATTAGGTCGCGCGCATCATGAGCACGTCGCTTTCGCCTTTACTGACGCCCTTGCTGTCGAGCGCCGCCATGCGCGCGATCTGCGACGATACGGCCTATCTGCAGTACATGCTCGATTTTGAAGCCGCGCTGGCGCGCGCCGAAGCGGCAACCGGCGTCATCCCTGCAAGCGCCGCCGGCCCGATCGCGAACGCCTGCAGAGCGAGCGCATTCGATCTGGCAGCCTTGGCCGAGGCGGCGACGCGGTCCGGCAACCTTGCGATTCCCCTGGTCAAGGCGCTCACCGCGGAAGTCGCCCGGGCCGACGCGGAGGCTGCGCGCTACGTGCATTGGGGCGCCACCAGCCAGGACGCGATCGATACCGCGACGATGCTGACCTTGCGTGCTGCGATCGACGCGCTGGCCGGCGATCTCGACCGCGCCATCGCGGGCTTTGCCAAACTGGCGCGGCAACATCGCCATACCGCCATGGTGGGACGCACCTGGCTGCAGCATGCACTGCCGATGCCGTTCGGGCTCAAGCTCGCCGAATATGCCTCGGCGTTGCATCGTTCGCGCGCACGCCTGTTGCGGTTGCGCAACGAGACGCTGGCGCTGCAGTTCGGCGGCGCCGTCGGGACGTTGGCGGCCCTCGGCGACAAGGGATTATCGGTCGCCGAGAAGCTGGCGCAGGAGCTCAAGCTGCCGCTGCCGGAGGCTGCGTGGCATACCCATCGCGACCGCATCGCGGAGGCCGCTTCCGTATTCGCGATCCTGGCCGGCACCTGCGGCAAGATCGCGCGCGACGTGTCGCTGATGATGCAGACCGATGTCGCCGAGGCGTTCGAGCCCTCGGGCGAAGGCCGCGGCGGCTCGTCGACCATGCCGCACAAGCGCAATCCGGTTGCAGCCGCAACCGCGCTTGCCGCGGCCACCATGGCGCCCAATCTGGCGGCGACGATTTTCGCAGCCCAGGTGCAGGATCACGAACGCAGCGCCGGACTATGGCACGCGGAATGGCCGACCTTGCCGACGCTGCAGCTCGTGACCTCGGGCGCACTCGCCGCCATCGTCGATATCGCCGAGGGACTGGAAGTCGATGCCGCGCGCATGCGCGCCAACCTCGGCGCCACCCACGGCCTGATCATGGCCGAGGCGATAACGTTTGCGCTGGCCGAGAAGATCGGCAAGAGCGAGGCCCATCATCTGGTGGAGGCCGCGAGCAAGAAAGCCGTGGCCGACAAGAAAAGCCTGCGCGACGTCCTGGCCGGGAATCCAAAAGTCACCGCGCATTTGAGTGCGGCGAAAATCGCCGAACTGTTCGAGCCGGCAGCGTATCAGGGCGTCTCGCAAGCACTGATCGACCGGCTGCTCGCTTCGCTCGATCAGAAATAACTCAACGAGTGAAGGCGGAAGCGACGAAGCAGAGGGAAGAAGATGTCAATGGACGATCAAAAGCGCAGGGATGACGGCATGGCGCAGCGCCGCAAGGTGCTCGGCAACGCCTGGGTCGACAAATCGATCGCCAGCAAGAATTCGTTCAACTCGGATTTCCAGGATCTGATCACGCGCTACGCGTGGAGTGAAATCTGGACCCGGCCGCATTTCGACCAGCGCACGCGGCGCGTTCTGGTGATCGGCACCCTGGTCGCGCTCGGCCAGTGGGATGAATTCCGCCTGCACGTGCGGGCTGCACTCGCGGAAGGCGGCTTCACGCCCGACGATATCAAGGAAATCCTGCTGCAGCAGGCGATCTACTGCGGCGTGCCCGCCGCCAACCATGCCGTCAAGGAGGCATCCGCCGTTATAGCGGACTTGGGGCTGCTGAAGGGATAGATCCTTCAGATGTCTCGCTGCGGTTGCTTTGCAACTGGGCGGGACGCTCGACCAGCAGCACGATCGCGGTGCCGATCAGCATCAGCAATTCCGTCGCATGCAACCGGAGTGCCGCGGTCTCTCCCACCCTGGATGCCATCATCATGCTGGCGAAGCTGATGGTGCTGCCGATGGCAAGCGCCATCGCCAGCGCTTCGTCGCAGCCGCCGGCTTTGCGGATCACAGCACGGGTGATGAAAATCAGGAAGATGGCGAAGAAGGCCACGACCGTGAGCTTGCCCAGCGCCAGCAGCCACGCGAGGCGGATTGTGGTCATTGCCCCTGCGTGCAGGTAATCGCTGACGAACAATGCGACCGATATATTGGGACGCTCATAAAAGCCGTGGATCGGCGAAATCATGATCCGGAAGGCGACGATGGTCCAGGTCGGAATGAAATAGGCCGCCAGCAGCGCGCCGTTGAATGTGCTGATCCGCCAGTTCGTGGAGTTCGTGAACATGTCGCTTCCCGCTTGTCCGCTACGCATCCGAATGGAGCGGCGGCTTCGAAAAGCGAGGTAACTCGCTTAAACTGCTGCGGGCAATTTAAACCCTTTATTTACCTTAATCGCCGCGGCGTAATGCTTTCCCGGTGATCGCCGGAAATGGGAACTCGCAAAAGAAAAATCCCGCCTTTCGGCGGGACTTTCCTTGCTCTCGCTTTAGTTTCACTCGAACTAGCGATCGCCCTTCTGGCCGGGATTTTGCTGTCCCTGACGGCTCGGATCCTGCTGCTGCTGGCCGGGCTTCTGGCCGCCGCCCTGCTGCTGGCCGGGCTTCTGACCCGGGTTCTGATTCTGCTGACCCGGATTTTGGTTGGGGTTGGGCATCGCGATCTCCCTTGTTGAACGTAACGGGAGATAACTGGAAACCTGACAATTGGTTTCAAGGGAACTTCCGGTTCCACGGCGATCATCAAATAGTGAGGTTCGCTGCGCCGGGGTCCCGGAACCGGTCTGAAACTACCCCTGTACAAGCCCTTTAAGCCGCACCCGGCACTGTTGCCGCTCCGGGTTCCCGCTGTTAGAAAATGACACGACGCGTCGTTCCGGCTGCCGGGGCCATCGCCGCGCGTAATTTGCCGGAAGATGCTCCAAACAGCGGCAGCGCATGGACTATTTCGCCCAGCAACTGATCAACGGCTTGGTCCTGGGCTCGATCTATGGCCTGATCGCCATCGGCTACACCATGGTCTATGGCATCGTCGGCATGATCAATTTCGCCCATGGCGATATTTTCATGATCGGCGGTTTTATCGCGCTGATCTCCTTCCTGATCCTGGTCTCGATCGGCCTCACCGTGGTTCCCGTGATCCTGCTGATCGTGCTTCTGGTGTCGATGGCGATCACGGCACTTTATGGCTGGACGGTGGAACGCATCGCCTACCGGCCGTTGCGGCATTCGTTCCGCCTTGCGCCGATGCTGTCGGCCATCGGCATGTCGTTCGTGCTGTCGAATTATTCGCAAGTTGCCCAGGGCGCGCGGGTCAAGCCGGTGCCGCCGATCATCACCGGCGGCTATACCCTGCATGAGGGCAGCGGCGGCTTCGTGGTGCGGCTGTCCAATGTGCAGATCATCGTCGTCATCACCACCGTTGTGCTGCTGGCGATCTTCACCTGGCTGGTGGCGCGAACCCGGCTCGGCCGCGACATGCGCGCCTGCGAACAGGATCAGACCATGGCGGCATTGCTCGGCGTCGACGTCGACCGCACCATCTCCATGACCTTCGTGATCGGCGCGGCGCTCGCCGCGGTCGCCGGCATGATGTACCTGCTGTATTACGGCCTGGTGGATTTTTACATGGGCTTCGTCGCGGGCATCAAGGCGTTCACCGCGGCCGTGCTCGGCGGCATCGGCTCCTTGCCGGGTGCGATGCTGGGCGGGCTTGCGATCGGACTGATCGAGACGCTGTGGTCGGCGTATTTCTCGGTCGAGTACAAGGACGTCGCGGCGTTCTCGATCCTGATCATCGTGCTGATTTTCATGCCCACAGGCCTGTTGGGCCGGCCCGAAGTTGAAAAAGTTTGATGGCCGACGGCGTGACAACACCTGCGCCGGCGCTAACGCAAATCTCGCGCGCGCCCGGCATCGCCTTCATCCTCAAGAAGGCCCTGATCAGTGCGCTGGTCGCGCTGGTGCTGTTTTCGCTGATGATCGGCATCCGCACCGAAGCGGGGCCCACCGGGCAACTGATCTACTGGACGAGATTCGGCGATCTCGCCGCCATGGTTGCCGCCGTGTTCGGCGGCAGCATCATCGTCGAACTGCTGCGGCAGTGGTGGGGACCGGTCGGCACCATCAAGGTCATTCCGCCGAGTGTGCAAAGCACGCTTGCGGTGGCGCGGCGCGCCATCGCACCGCTGCTGTTGATCTTCACGTTCCTGGTGCCGGTGATCTTTTACGATCAGCGCTACATTCTCGATCTCGGCATCCTGGTCCTGACCTATGTGATGCTGGGATGGGGACTGAACGTGGTGGTCGGCCTCGCCGGACTGCTCGACCTCGGCTATGTCGCGTTCTATGCCGTCGGCGCCTATTCCTACGCGCTGCTGGCGACCAATTTCGGGCTGTCGTTCTGGGTCTGCCTGCCGCTGGCCGGCATTCTCGCAGCGTTCTGGGGCATGATGCTGGGCTTTCCCGTGCTGCGGCTGCGCGGCGACTATCTCGCCATCGTCACGCTGGCGTTCGGCGAGATCATCCGTCTTGTCATCATCAACTGGCAAAGCCTGACCGGCGGCCCCAATGGCGTTTCCGGGATTCCGCGCCCGTCTTTTTTCGGCATTCCGCTGACACCCGGCCCGGACGGCCTTGCCGCAAAACTCGGCATCGAGTTCTCGCCGACCCACCGCATCGTGTTTCTGTTTTACCTGATCCTGGCGCTCGCCTTGCTCACCAACTGGGTGACGATCCGGCTGCGGCGCCTGCCGATCGGCCGCGCCTGGGAAGCCTTGCGCGAGGACGAGGTCGCCTGCCGCGCGCTCGGCATCAATATCACCACGACGAAGCTGACGGCATTCGCCACCGGCGCCATGTTCGGCGGCTTCGCCGGCGCGTTCTTCGCCACGCGGCAAGGCTTCATCAGCCCGGAATCCTTCACTTTCCAGGAATTGGCGCTGGTGCTGGCGATTGTCGTGCTCGGCGGCATGGGTTCGCAACTCGGCGTCGCCCTCGCCGCACTGACCATGATCGGTGGCTTCGAACTGTTTCGCGGTCTCGAGCAATATCGCATGCTGGTATTCGGCGTGGCGATGGTGCTGCTGATGATCTGGCGGCCGCGCGGGCTGATCGGCCATCGTGCGCCGACCGTCTTTCTCAGGCATAGCCAGGCGATCTCGTCCGACCTCGTCAAGGAGGGACACGGATGAGCAGCGATTCCATCCTCACCGTCGATCGTCTGTCGATGCGCTTTGGCGGCATCGTCGCCGTCAACGACCTGTCGTTTGGCGCCGAGCGGCGCCAGATCACCGCATTGATCGGGCCGAACGGCGCCGGCAAGACCACCGTGTTCAATTGCATCACCGGCTTCTACAAACCGACTTCGGGTATGATGCGGCTGGCGCATGACGACGCGCGCGCCTTCCAGCTCGAGCGGCTGAACGATTTCCGGATATCCAAGCTGGCCAAGGTCGCGCGCACCTTCCAGAACATCCGGCTGTTTCCCGGCATGACCGCGCTCGAAAACCTGATGGTGGCGCAACACAACGCCCTGATGCTCGCCTCGGGCCTGACGTTTCTGGGGTTGATTGGCGCACCGTCCTGGCGCACCGCGGAGAAACGCGCGATCGACCTGGCGCAGTTCTGGCTCGACCGCATCGGGCTGCTCGACCGCGCCGACGACGCCGCCGGCAACCTGCCCTACGGCGATCAGCGCCGGCTCGAAATCGCGCGCGCGATGTGCACCGAACCCGCATTGCTGTGCCTGGACGAGCCGGCCGCCGGACTGAATGCGCGTGAAAGTGCCGCGCTCAGCGAGTTGTTGCTCTCGATCCGCGCCGAACAGGGCACCTCGGTCCTGCTGATCGAGCACGATATGTCGGTGGTGATGGAGATTTCCGACCACGTCGTGGTGATGGACTACGGCGTCAAGATCGCCGAAGGCACGCCGCAGGACGTCCGCGACGATCCCAAGGTGATCGCGGCCTATCTCGGCGCCGACGAGGAGGAAGCGATCGCGGTGATGGAGAGCGGAGCGTGACCGCGCTCGCAAGGAAAACTGCCCACCTCCCCCTGTCAGGGGGAGGTCGACCGCGAAGCGGGCGGGAGGGGGTCTTCTTTGCGGTTCAGGCGCAGAGCCGGCATGACGCCGAAGGCACGGCAGCTGCGGCGAATTCCGACCGAGGCTGAAAAAGTTCTTTGGAAGGCATTGCGCAGGAACCAGCTTTGCGGAGTTTCGTTTCGACGCCAGCACCCGATCGGCCGTTACGTTCTCGATTTTTATTGTCCCGCTGCCGCCTTGGCGATCGAAGTAGATGGCGGTCAACATGCGGCGGGTCACCAAAAAGAGAGTGATCTTCGCCGCGATCAGTGGCTATCGGCCAACGGAGTAAACATGCTCCGATTCTGGAACAGCGAGGTGCTGTCAAATCTGCAAGGCGTTCTGCAAACCATCGCCATGGATTTGGAGAAGAAGACCCCCTCCCGGCGCGAAGATCGCGCCGACCTCCCCCTGTCAGGGGGAGGTGATCGAACCGAAACGCCATGACCCAATCCCCCCTGCTCGCGATCCGGTCGTTGCGCGCGGCCTACGGCAAGATCGAGGCGCTGAAGGGCGTCGACCTCGACATCAACGCCGGCGAGATCGTTGCCTTGATCGGCGCCAATGGCGCCGGCAAATCGACGCTGATGATGACGATCTTCGGCAAACCTCGCGCGCGCTCGGGCCAGATCCTGTTCGACGGCCACGATATCACTGACGTGCCGACCCATCAGATCGCGCGATCGCGCATCGCCCAGGCGCCCGAGGGACGCAGGATTTTCCCGCGCATGAGTGTCGCGGAAAACCTGCAGATGGGCGC
This sequence comes from uncultured Alphaproteobacteria bacterium, assembly GCA_963774685.1. Lineage (GTDB taxonomy): Bacteria > Pseudomonadota > Alphaproteobacteria > Rhizobiales > Xanthobacteraceae > Bradyrhizobium. The sequence goes on from CAVZFU010000003.1 coordinate 230,229, forward strand.
CGATGCCACCGACAGCGGCGAAGCCGACCGCGCCATCGGGCTTGAGCGCGTGCTGACGCTGTTTCCCCGCCTGAAAGAGCGCATGGCCCAGCGCGGCGGCACCCTGTCCGGCGGCGAACAGCAGATGCTGGCAATCGGCCGCGCCTTGATGAGCCGGCCTCGCCTGTTGCTGCTGGACGAGCCCTCGCTGGGGCTGGCGCCGCTGATCGCCCGGCAGATTTTCGAGGCGATCCGGACCCTGAACCGGCAGGACGGCCTCACCGTGCTGATCGTCGAGCAGAACGCCAATCACGCCCTGCGGCTGGCCCACCGCGGCTATGTCATGGTCAACGGCCTGATTACGCTAGCCGGAACCGGCACTGAGCTGCTGCAGCGGCCGGAAATCCGCGCTGCCTATCTGGAGGGCGGCCGCCGGGCGTGAGTTCTTCGGGAGCGGATTTGCCCCAAAATTGCCGATGACTTCGCGCTAAAATCAGCCGACAATGGGCGCGACTTTCGATCCCGGCCGTCGGCCGGGCACTTCCCGTAGCGATCACCGCGAGGACTCCTCATGAAATCATTGAAGCTCATCGGCCTGGCACTGGGCGCATCGCTCGCGCTATCGACGACCGCGCTGGCACAGGACACCACCATCGCCGTGGCGGGTCCGATGACGGGCGGCGAATCCGCGTTCGGCCGCCAGATGAAGAACGGCGCCGAACAGGCGGTGGCCGACATCAACGCCGCCGGCGGCGTGCTCGGCAAGAAGCTGGCGCTGGACGTCGAGGACGATGCCTGCGATCCCAAGCAGGCGCGCTCGGTGGCCGAAAAGATCGGCAGCGCGAAGATCCCGTTCGTCGCCGGTCATTATTGTTCGTCGTCGTCGATCCCGGCCTCGGAAGCCTATGCCGACGGCAACGTCCTGCAGATCACGCCGGCCTCGACCAACCCGCTGTTCACCGAGCGCAACCTGTGGAACGTGGCGCGGGTCTGCGGCCGCGACGACCAGCAGGGGCTGGTTTCGGCCGAATACATCATCAAGAACTACAAGGGCAAGAACATCGCCATCCTCGACGACAAGACCACCTACGGCAAGGGTCTCGCCGACGAGACCAAGAAGGCGCTCAACAAGGCCGGCGTTACCGAAAAGATGCACGAATCCTACAACAAGGGCGACAAGGACTTTAACGCCATCGTGTCACGCTTGAAGCGCGACAACATCGACCTCGTGTTTGTCGGTGGCTACCATCAGGAAGCAGGCCTGATCCTGCGCCAGATGCGCGACCAGGGCATGAAGACGGTGTTGATGGCCGGCGACGCGCTGGCCGACAAGGAGTTCGCCTCGATCACCGGACCCGCCGGCGAAGGCACGCTGTTCACCTTCGGTCCCGATCCGCGCAACAAGCCGACCGCCAAGGCCATCGTCGAGAAGTTCAAGGCCAAGGGCATCGATCCCGAAGGCTACACGCTCTACACCTATGCCGCGATACAGGTATGGTCGCAGGCGGCGGCGAAGGCCGGCACCACCGAGCCGAAGAAAGTCATGGACACCATCAAGGCCGGTTCGTGGGATACCGTGATCGGCAAGATGGAATTCGACGCCAAGGGCGACATCAAGCTGATCGACTACGTCGTTTACCGGTGGGACGCCAACGGCGGCTACACCGAGATCAACCCGAAGGGGTCGTAAGACGGCGTAGCGGCGATTTCTCGATCTCTCCCCCGTTTGCGGGGAGAGATCGAAGAAAGAGCGACTTGAAGAACCTCCTCACCGATATATCGGGCGTTCGCGTTGGGCATGCCGATGACGCAAAACTCGCGTCAGGCGTTACCGCGATCATTTTCGACAGGCCGGCGGTGGCGGCGATCGATGTTCGCGGTGGCGGTCCCGGTACGCGCGAGGGTTCACTGCTCGACCTCGCCAATACCGTGGAGCGGATCGACGCGCTCGCGCTTTCCGGTGGCTCGGCATTCGGGCTGGAGGCCGGGGGCGGTATACAAGCCTGGCTCGCCGAACAGGGCCGCGGCTTTGCGGTGCGCGGAGCGGTCATTCCGATCGTGCCCGGCGCGATCATGTTCGATCTTCTCAACGGTGGCGACAAGGCGTGGGGGCGTTTTCCGCCCTATCGCGATCTCGGCTATGCCGCGGCGGCGGCCGCCGGCACCGATTTCGCGCTCGGCAGCGTCGGCGCCGGGCTCGGCGCCACCACGGCGAATTTCAAGGGCGGGATCGGCTCGGCGTCGGCGGCGACACCAGCCGGTGTCAGGGTCGCCGCGCTGGCGGTGGTCAACGCCGTGGGCTCCGTCACGGTCGGCGACGGGCCGTGGTTCTGGGCAGCACCGTTCGAGACCGGCGGCGAATATGGCGGACGCGGATTGCCTGTCGCGTTCACGCCGGACATGCTGGCGATGCGGATCAAGGGCGGTGCTGCGGCAACCGCCGTGGAAAACACCACGCTCGCGGTGATCGTGACCGATGCGCTGCTGACCAAATCTCAAGCCAAGCGGCTGGCGATGATCGCGCAGACCGGATTTGCCCGCGCGATCTATCCGGTGCATGCGCCGCTCGACGGCGACGTGGTGTTCGCTGCGGCCACCGGCGAAAAGCCGGTCGATCCGCTGGCCGGCCTCACCGAATTGGGCATGATCGCGGCCAACGTCACCGCCCGCGCCATCGCGCGCGGCGTCTTTGCTGCGACCGCACTGCCATTTCCAGGTGCGCTGCCGTCGTGGAAGGATCGGTTCGGATAGCGGCAAACGCCTGCGGCGCATCCTTCAATCGAGAAATGCGCGGGGCCGCCCTGGCCGAAAAGCCGGCTCAGGCGGTTAGCGAAAACGACGGGGTGGTCACCGAGAATGAAATCGCCTGCACTTCACGCTCGATCATTTGCTCGATCAGGTTGTAGGACGACGTCGCGGTACTGGAGGCCGTCGCCGCCGAGGGTAACGTCATCGCCACTTCCGAACCGTCGCCAAACGTCAACGACGTCGTGGTCGAGCCGTTGCTGTTGGTGACCGACGTGGCGGATGCGCCCGCTAACGCCTGCAGTATTGGATGGGGGGTTGTTCCACCGGTGCTGGTCTGACCGCCGCCGGTGCGGATGCCAATGCTGTCGCCCAAGCCGCTGGAACCGGCGACGTGATGGTGGTGGTGCGCACCATGACCCTTGAATCCCTTCAGCGCAGATGACAATTCGTCGAGGCTGACCGAACCATCGCCATTGGTGTCGAGCTTGCTGAAGACGTCGTCGGCCTGCGCCAGGTTGGTGCCGCCGGCGCCAAGGGCACTTTCAAATTCCGACTTGCTGATCTCGCCGTCACCGTTGCCGTCGATCTTGCGACAACAGGTCTTTCAGCGCGTCCGAGGCGCTGGTCGGCGCGGATGCCGACATCGACGACTGGCCTTGCGCCGCAAGCAGCGCGCTCATGGTCGCCGGCGCCAGTTGCGAGAGCCCACCCGAAGCCGGCACAACGATTGACGCGACCGGAGCGTTGCTGGAGAGATCGAACGGGTTTGTTGCGGGCTCGCCAAAGCCTCCGGCCGGCTGCCCGGACGACGAACTCGACGAGGTCAGCGATTTAATGGCGTCCAGTGCGGAGGACACGGCACCCAATGCAAACGTCATGGACAGAACTCCGAGCAATACCGCATGGCGCGGCCCTCACTTCCCTGCCGATCGATCAGCAAACGCCATGCCATAGCGAAAAAGCCAGTAAAATGAGGACTTTTCGCACCCTTGAACGGCCGGCCTCCCCGGCAATTGATGCCGTTGCGGCAGAAATTTCCGGCCTCAAAACCCCGCTTTGACCCGCATTGCCCCCGGGCTTGACGCATGTTACGCGAAGCCGTCCGGCACGCCTCGATTTGCCTCGGGAAAGCGTACATGCCTCAACAATTTGCGCCACGCCCCCTCGTCATTGCGCCCTCGATCCTGGCGTCGGATTTCGCCAAACTGGGCGAAGAGATCCGCGCCGTCGATGCCGCCGGCGCCGACTGGATTCATCTCGACGTGATGGACGGGCACTTCGTCCCCAACATTTCCTTCGGCCCCGATGTCATCAAGGCGATGCGTCCGCACAGCAAGAAAATCTTCGACGCCCATCTGATGATTGCGCCCTGCGATCCCTATCTCGAAGCTTTCGCCAAGGCCGGCTGCGATCACATCACGGTGCATGCCGAGGCCGGCCCGCATTTGCATCGCTCGCTGCAGGCGATCCGGGCGCTCGGCAAGAAGGCCGGAGTCTCGCTCAATCCGGGCACGCCGATCAGCGCCATCGAATACGTGATCGATCTGATCGATCTGGTGCTGGTGATGTCGGTCAACCCCGGCTTCGGCGGCCAGGCCTTTATCGCCTCGGCGCTCGGCAAGATCGGCGATATCAGGGCGATGACGGCGGGACGGCCGATCGACATCGAGGTCGACGGCGGCGTCAGCCCGGCTGTTGCAGGTCAGTTGGCGGCCGCCGGCGCCAACGCCTTCGTCGCCGGCTCCGCGGTGTTCAAGGGCGGCACCATGGAGACGTACAAGGCGAATATTTCCGCGATCCGCAATGCGGCGGCGACCGCGCGCGGCGAGATGGTATGATGGGCCGAGTCTCGAACGAGGCCGGCAACGACAGGACAGAACGAATGATCCCCCGCTACACCCGCCCGGAAATGGCTTCGATCTGGGAGGCGCAGACGCGCTTTCGCATCTGGTTCGAGATCGAGGCGCATGCGGCGGATGCCCAGGCCGAGCTCGGCGTGATCCCGAAGGAAGCCGCCAAGGACGATCTGGGCCAAGGCCGGCAACGCGACCTTCGACGTTGCGCGGATCGACGAGATCGAACGCGAGACCCACCACGACGTCATCGCCTTCACGACTTATCTCGCCGAAATCGTCGGCCCCGAGGCGCGCTTCGTGCATCAGGGCATGACCTCTTCCGACGTGCTCGACACCTGCTTCAACGTGCAACTGACGCGCGCCGCCGATATCCTGGTCGCCGATGTCGACAAGGTGCTGGCGGCGCTGAAGAAGCGCGCCTTCGAGCACAAGATGACGCCGACCATCGGCCGCTCCCACGGCATCCACGCCGAACCGGTGACGTTCGGACTGAAACTCGCTTACGCCTATGCGGAGTTTTCCCGCGCCCGCGAACGGCTGATCGCCGCCCGCAAGGAAGTCGCGACCTGCGCGATCTCGGGCTCGGTGGGCACCTTCGCCCAGATCGATCCGCGCGTCGAAGCGCATGTCGCCAAGGCGATGGGACTGGTGCCGGAGCCGATCTCGACGCAAGTGATCCCGCGCGACCGCCACGCGATGTATTTCGCCACGCTGGGCGTGATCGCCTCGTCGGTCGAACGTCTCGCTACCGAAATCCGCCACCTGCAGCGCACCGAGGTGCTGGAAGCCGAGGAATTTTTCTCCGAGGGCCAGAAAGGCTCCTCGTCGATGCCGCACAAGCGCAATCCGGTACTGTCGGAGAATCTTACCGGCCTCTCCCGCATGGTGCGCGCCTATGTGACGCCGGCGATGGAGAATGTCGTGCTCTGGCACGAGCGCGATATCTCGCATTCGTCGGCCGAACGCATGATCGGGCCCGATGCCACGGTGACGCTCGACTTCGCGCTCAATCGCCTCGCAGGCTTGATCGAGAAACTGCTGATTTACCCCGCCAACATGCAGAAGAACCTCGACCGCCTCGGCGGGCTCGTTCATTCGCAGCGCCTCCTGACCGCGCTGACGCAAAAAGGCGCCAGCCGCGAGGATGCCTACAAATTCGTGCAGCGCAACGCGATGCCGGTGTGGCGCGGCGAAGGCGATTTCCAGACGCTGCTGAAAAAAGACCCCGACGTGAAGAAGTATCTCACCGATGCCGAGATCGCCGCGCAATTCGACCTCGGCTATCACTTCAAGCACGTCGATACCATCTTCAAGCGCGTGTTCGGGACCAGCTAGTCGGCCTCCGGGAAGAGAGCAACACCGGCCCTTCCCTTGATTTTGCGCGATCTTCGTGGTAACCGAGCGCCATGATCAACGTCGTGCGCATCGTATCCCGTAAACACATGACCCGCTCCCGCCGGGCCGTGGAAGGAGTCGTGCGCTAGGAATTCGACGACGCGATCTTTCACCAGGCCCCGCCGGCATCGGACGGGGCCTTTTGTTTGGCCACGCTCCCTGTCGGCGCAACAGCAGGAGCATCCGATGCCGACCCAACGGACGAACATCATATCCGTGACCGAGCGCGATGCCGCGAGGCACGGCCTCGACCTCTCCATCCCACCGGCGAAGGAGGCCATGGACGGGGCTTTGGCAGCGGCGCGTCTCAACGCATCCACCGCAGCGCTTGACGGCGCTTTGCCGGAAAGGGGTGCCGCTGAACCAATGGCCGCGTCGAGGCGGATCGTCTCAAGTTTGCTCAAGCGATACTGGCATGCGTTCCGGGAGCGGCGACAACGCCGTAGCTTAGGATCTGCCTTGCCCCACCTGAGCGAAAGGGAGCTGATGGACATCGGTTTGACGTACGGAGAGATCGACTACATCGCATCCCGACGCGCTATCGATACGCTCAGAGACGAGATGTACCTGTGGACCCGTGGTGTGATGTAACTGATCACCGTCAGATGCGGAGATGCGCTTGGCGAACACGCGGCGGTCACTTCGGCTGCTTGTTCTTGCCGTCTGCAGGTCGATGCCGCGCCCGACGTTACCGCCGATACCTCGGGTCAGCCGGGCTCGCCGTCGATCATTCGCGACACGACCCGATCGCGTTTGATAAAGTAATGCCACAACGCGGCAGCCAAATGGATCGCGATCAGCGCCAGCAGCGCATAGGCAAAGAAGATGTGGCGGCCCTCGTAGGCGTCGGCCGCGGTCTTGTCCGGCGAGGTGATCTGCGGCACGCGAACTAACCCGAACCAGTCGGCATAATCAGGCTTGTGCGCGCCGGAATGCGCCCAGCCCAGCATCGCCACCAGAATGGTGACGAGGTACAGCGCCCAATAGCTGATATGTGCCGCAACCCGCTGCCAGCGCGGCGTACCGGCCGGCAATGCCGGCGCCGGATTGACGCTGCGCCAGACCAGGCGAACCACCATCAGCAACAGCACGACATAGCCGATATCGGCATGAATCGAGCGATAAAAAAACCGGTCCGCGCGCGCCGGGATGTGATTCATCCACCAGCCATAGGCCAGCATGCCGAGGATCACGGCGCCCAGGATCCAATGAAACCACCTGCTGACGCTGCCCCAGCTCGAGGTCGTGTTTCGAATCATGTTCCTGTACGACCTCTTGAGACGTCGGCTTGCCGGTCCGGCGGCGTGCCCTGATAGCTCTCCGGCATGGCCAAAGCGATTTGAATCATTCCAAAAACAACTGAATGGTAACCCCGGATCGGCTAGGATAGCGGCGTGCCGGTACCTCCGACGATTCTCGTGTTCGATTCCGGCCTCGGCGGCCTCACGGTATTGCGTGAAATCGTCGGGGCACGTCCCGACGCTCATTATGTTTACGTCGCGGACGACGCGTTCTTTCCCTACGGCCATCACAGCGAGGACCAGATCATCGCGCGGGTGGTGCCGTTGATCGGCGAATTGATCGCCGCGCACGCTCCCGACCTGGTCGTGATCGCGTGCAACACCGCCTCGACCCTGGTGATGTCGCACCTGCGCGACAAATATCATGTTCCCTTTGTCGGAACGGTGCCTGCGATCAAGCCGGCCTGTGCAAGTTCGAAAACCAAGCGCGTCTCGGTGCTCGGCACCAAGGGCACCGTCAAGCGCGAATACACCAAGGCGCTGATCCGCGATTTCGCCCAAGGTTGCCAGGTGACGCTGGTGGGCTCGGCGGATCTGGCCGCGCTGGCGGAGGCGGCATTGAGCGGTCACGACGTCGGCGATCGCGAGATATTTGCCGAGCTCGCGCCATGTTTTGTCGGCGACGGCGCAAGCGACCCGGCGCGCACCGACACCATCGTGCTGGCCTGCACTCATTATCCATTGCTGATGGATCGGCTCGTCACGCTGGCGCCGTGGCCGGTGGACTGGGTCGATCCGGCGCCTGCGATTGCCCGGCGGGTTTCGGATTTGCTGAGGCCGGCCAGCGGCGAGCCAGATCATGCCGGCGCCGAGATGATTTTCACCTCCAGGCGGCCGCACACGCTGAGCCGGGCGCTGATGCCGTTTTTCGGCGGGCGCGTTCCGGCATAGATCATCATCGCCCTTTTCCGCATGATGTCGCGCTGCTAGCTTTTCCGATGACCGATCACGCCGTCGAACGGAGTTCTCGATTTGACCCTCACGACGCCCCCGCCCCTCAATCGTCTTCGCAAGCAATGGCGCGAGGGACGCCCCACATTTGGAGCTATTGCGACAATTCCCAGCATTCAGACCGTGCAGGTCATGGCGCGTTCAGGGCTCGACTGGATTATCGTCGATCTCGAGCACGGTCCGATCGAGATGGGTTCCGCGCATGCGATGATAACAGCTACGGCAGGCACGCCCTGCGTTCCACTGGCACGGATCGCCGCCAACGAGCCCTGGCTCGCCAAGGCGCCGATGGATATCGGCGCGCTCGGAATCAACTTTCCGATGATCTGCAGCCGCCAGGAAGCCGAAAAAGCGGTGCGCAGCGTGCGTTACCCGCCGCGCGGTGAGCGGCTGTGGGGGCCGTTTCACGCGCCGTTTCGCTGGGGTGTCTCGATGCCGGACTACATGGCGAGCGCCGACGACGACATGATTTGCATGATTACCATTGAGCATGTCGAAGCGGTCAACCGCATCGACGAGATCATGGCAACCCCGGGCATCGACGTCGCGGTGATCGGGCCCGGCGACCTTGCAACCAGCATCGGTAAATACGGCCGCGCCGACGACCCCGAAGTGCTGGCGCTGATGGCGCGTGCCGAGACCGGAATTCTGAAGAGCGGCGTTCCGATCGGCGGGGTGGCGCGCACTGCTGAACAAGCCAACCAGATGATCGAACGAGGCTATCTGGTACTGGCGCTTGGTTTCGACTGGTCGCTATTTGCTCGCGGGATCGCGGCGAGTTTGGAGGGCATCAAGCGCTGAAGGTTATGACAACAAGATATTGAAATACCTGGTGTTTATATATTCGACAAAACAAAACCGCTGGCCTCGCACGCACCATAGAAGCATTCGGCCTCGGTCCAACCGCTTCGTGCTAGATCAGATAGCGGCGGCCGGACAATCCGGACCGCCGGTTTGCTGGACGGGGCGTGTTGGCAGGCAATGAAGGTCTTACGCGGACGCAGAGCATTCGTGACCGGCGCAGCCTCCGGTATCGGCCGCGCGATTGCCATGGCGCTCGCGCGCGAGGGGGTCGATCTCGTCATCACCGATCAGGATGCCGCGGGCCTTTCGCAAACCCGGCATGAGGCGGAACGTGAAGGCGTCGGCGTAACCAGCATCGTTTGCGATCTTACGCAGCCGGAGCAGATCGACGGCATGCTCGACCGTCTGGTGTCGGATGTTCCGTTGCACATCCTCGTCAACTGCGCCGGGCTGGCTTTTTTCGGAGAGCAACACGCCATGTGCGACGCCGGCTGGCGCGATATCATGGCCGTCAATCTGATGGCGCCGATGCAGATCACGATCAAACTGATCGATAAATTGGCGCGCTCGGATGAAGCCCACATCGTCAATATGGCAAGTTTTCTCGGACTGATTCCCGTCCGAAAACTCGCGACCTATCAGGCCAGCAAATACGGCCTGGTCGGATTCACGCTCGCGCTGCGAGGCGAGTGTTACCGCAGAAACTTCGGCATCAGCGTGATCTGCCCGGGCTTCGTGAAAACGCCCATGCTTGCCACGCAGGCCGGCCAAACCGAAACCGCGTCCTTGGGCCCGAAAGTCCCGGCATGGCTGTGCACGACCCCGGAACACATCGCGGAAGTGACGATCCGGGCGATCAAGCGCGACAAGGGACTGGTGATCATCACGGCCCTGGCGCGGGCGATGTGGCGCCTCAACCGCTTCTTTCCGTGGTTCGTCGACGCCTTCAACCGGGAGGCCTGGCGCGCGCGCCGTCCGATCATCACGGCCGACAGGCCTGGACGGCCGGTGCAAATATCAGGCGACGTGCCAGCGGATGTATTGCAGGTAGCCGCCGAACCCGAGCGCAAGTGAGCGCACGGCACGGATCGAGGGCTCAAAACCACCATCGGCCGCTTTATGGCGCTCGGGACGTGCTGGAGCGTCCGGTTCCGACCGGAACAGCTAACTTATCCACCCCAAAGGCCGGAAGATGCCCTTGAAAATGCCCCGATTTCCGGACCCTCGGCGGCCTTTCCGTCGCTCGCGGGGGCCCTTCTTGCCGGCCCGGGCGCGGATTTGACAGCAGGGCGGTTTCTCCCTAGAAACCGCCTGCTCGCGGGCCGGTTTCGGCCCGCGTTGCGTTTCGCGACCCGTGGTCCGTTCCTTCCAGCTTTTTGGGGCGGGCCTGTCGGCACCGGGAAATTCCCGGCGCACAGGAGGGCGCGTTTCCTCAAACTTAAGAAACAGAACGCCATCGCATCCGCGATGGCTATGCTTTGAAAGAGGACGCGATGACAAAGCGCAGTGAGGCGAAGTTCAAGATCGATCGCCGTATGGGCCAGAATATCTGGGGCCGCCCGAAGAGCCCCGTGAATCGACGCGAATACGGCCCCGGCCAGCACGGCCAGCGCCGCAAAGGCAAGCTCTCCGACTTCGGCGTGCAGTTGCGCGCCAAGCAGAAGCTGAAGGGCTATTACGCCAACATCTCGGAACGCCAGTTTCACGGCATCTATGTCGAAGCCGGCCGGATGAAGGGCGACACCGGCGAGAACCTGATCGGGCTGCTCGAGCGCCGTCTCGACACCGTGGTCTATCGCGCCAAGTTCGTGGCCACCATGTTCGCCGCGCGCCAGTTCATCAATCATGGCCACGTCAAGGTGAACGGCCGCCGCGTCAACATCTCGAGCTTCAAGGTGAAGGTCGGCGACGTCATCGAGGTCAAGGAAGCCTCAAAGCAGCTCGCGGTCGTGCTGGAAGCCAGCCAGCTTGCCGAGCGCGACGTGCCTGATTTCATTGAAGTCGATCATTCCAAGATGACGGCGAAGTTCAGCCGCATCCCGCATTTGTCGGATGTGCCGTTCGCGGTACAGATGGAGCCGCATCTGATCGTCGAATTCTATTCGCGCTGAGTTTTGCCTTTGGCATTGTCCGAGATCAAAGGCCCCGGTTTTACCGGGGCTTTTTTGCCAGGTGTTCGAGCGTTTCGAATTCGTCATGGCCGGGACATCTGGCGCGAACACGCGCTTCGCGCTAATGCCCGGCCATGACGTGATGCATCGCGAGTACCTGCCCATGACCTACACCCCTGCCCCGCGCGATCCCAAACAGCCGCCGGTCCGCATCAACCTGTTGTCGGACACCCAGACCCGCCCGACGCCCGGCATGCGCGAGGCGATCGCGCGGGCCGAGGTCGGCGACGAGCAGATCGGCGACGATCCCAGCGTGAACCTGTTGTGCGAGCGGGTGGCCGAATTGCTCGGCAAGGAAGCCGCGGTTTTCATGCCGTCCGGCACGATGTGCAACGTCGCGGCGACCCTGTCGCATTGCCGGCCCGGCGATGAAATCCTGGCGCATGAGACCGCGCACATCATCGCCCGCGAAGGCGGCGCGCACGCCGCACTTGGCGGATTCCAGATCATGGCGTTGCCTGGCGCCGACGGCCAGTTCACGCCCGACACTTTTCGCAAGGCACTTCATCCGCGCACGCGCTACCAGCCGCCGCAGACCGTGGTCAGCGTCGAGCAGACCGCCAATATCGGCGGCGGCACGATCTGGAAGAAGGCCGATCTCGATGAGGTCGTCGCAATCGCAAAGTCCGCCGGCCTCATCACCCACATGGACGGCGCCCGGCTGCTCAACGCCTGCGTCGCCACCGGCATCGGCGCCGTCGATATGGCGAAGGGATGGGATTCGGCCTGGCTCGATTTCTCCAAGGGGCTGGGCGCACCGGTCGGCGCTGTCATCGCAGGCTCGCGGGCGTTCATCGACGAGGTCTGGCGCTGGAAGCAGCGCCTCGGCGGCTCGATGCGCCAGGCCGGCATTTGCGCCGCCGCCTGCATCTACGCGCTCGACCATCACGTCGACCGGCTGGCGGAGGACCACGCCAACGCGCGGGCGCTGGCGCGCGGACTATCGCAAATCGCCGGCGTCGAGGTACAGCACCCCGAAACCAATCTGGTTTTCTTCAAGCCCGATGGTGCCGGCGTCACCGGCGCCGACATGGTCGCAAAACTGCACCAGCGCGGCGTGCTGCTCGCCATGATGGACGGCCGGATCAGGGCCTGCACGCATCTCGACGTGACCGCCGGCATGATCGAGGAGACGGTCGGGCTGGTGCGCGATATCGCCAGGAGCGGATAAGCACTGTCATTCCGGGACGTGCCTCTCGGCGCGGGCCCGGAATGACAGCATCTATATTATCAGCGTCGACCGGATATCGGAAACCTATCCACTCCGACCCGCAGGCTTCCGCGCCGCAATCAGATTCCAGCGATGGAAAAACCTGATTTCCTCTCCATCGAGCGACAATCCGATTCCGGCCGACGCACCGGCTTTCGCCAGCGCCCGCACCACCGCGCGAAGCGGCGGGACGCGGGAGGGATCGTTGACGATGCCCATCCATTCTCCGAACTCGCGCGGCTTGTCCCAGGTGGTCTCGGATTCGATGGTGAAGCCGGCTTGCTTCACCAGCGACGTCAACTCCGAGCCCGGCAGCATCCGCACATGCGAGGGATCGCGCAGGATTTCGATGGCGTTCTGCAATTCCGACTCGGCCGCCACCTCGGACGAAATCACGTCGGCCATGACAAAACTGCCGCCGGGCCTGACGACGCGGAATATCTCCGACATCACGCGGCCGGGCCGGTCGAAATGATGCACCGAGAGCCGCGTCACCGCGGCATCGAACGTATTGTCCGCAAACGGCAGTTCGGCCGCATTGCCTTCGCGGAAAGCGACATTGTTGAGCCCGGCGGCAGAACAGCGCTCCCTGGCCTTGGTCAGCATCTGCGGCGTGAGATCGAACGCCACCACGTCGCGGGCGGATTTTGCAATGGCAGCACTGAGGATGCCCGGACCGCAGGCGACGTCGAGCACCGATCCGTGTCCCGCCTCGCCCAGCGCCACGACGAAACGATCCGTCAGCGCCTTGTCGGTGATCGCCGAGGAGGCCGAAAAGGTTTCGGCCTGCCGGGTGAATTCGTCGCGCACGCGATTTTCATGGGTAAGCACGGCCGTTCTCCTGCCCTATCGTTTGTCGAGCGCCTCGTAGATCAGCGATTTCAGCGCCGTTTGAATCCGTCCGCGCTGCGACGGCGTCTGCGCCATGAAGACCGCGAACATGTCATCCTTCGGGTCGACAAAAAAGAACGTGCCGGCAACGCCGTCCCAGCGATATTCGCCGGTCGGCAGCGACGTTCCCGCAGGTTGCTCGGTACGCACCGCAAAGCCAAGCCCGAATCCGCTGTCGCCGCCTGGAAAATAGAAATCGTCGCGGGCGATTCCGGTTTCCGGTCCGATATGGTCCGATGTCATCGCGGCGACGGTTTCGGGTTTGAGATAGCGTTTGCCGTCCAAGGTCCCGCCGTTCAGCAGCATTTGCGCGAACCGCGCGTAGTCGCCGATCGTTCCCACCATGCCGGCTCCGCCGGATTCCCAGCGCCGCGGCAGCATCGGATCCCTGATACCGGCGACGGGGCTGACAAAGCGGTCGTCCGGCATCGGCTCGGCGATCAATGCCCGCTTCGCCGCGTCCGCAACATAGAAAGCGGTGTCGGCCATCCCGAGGGGATCGAGCAGACGCTGCTTTTCGAACGTGAACAACGATTGGCCCGACGCCACCTCGATGACGCGGCCGAGCACGTCGGTCGAGTGGCCGTAATCCCACAAGGTTCCCGGCTGCTCGGCCAGCGGCAGTTTCGCGATCCGTTCGGCAAACTGCGCGTTGTCGAAATCGCCGTCGAACAGATCGGAGTTGGCGTAAAGTTTCCGCACCGCGCTGTCGCCGTAGAAGCCGTAGGTAAGACCCGAAGTTTGCCGCAGCAGGTCCTCAATGGTCATCGGGCGGTTGAGGGGTTCCAGCGCCAGCACCGGCTTGCCGGTGTCGTCGCGCTTCTCGACGCCGACTTTCAGGTTGCTAAAGGCGGGGATGTATTTCGAAACGGGATCGCCGAGCGAAAGCTTGCCGTCCTCGACCAGCATCATTGCCGCAACCGACGTGATCGGCTTCGACATCGAATAAAGCCGGAAGATCGTATCCGCCGTCATCGGATGATTGCTCTCGATGCTCGCGAACGCCGAACTTTTCGAAATAGACCGGCTTGCCGTGCTGCTGGATCAGGATGATGGCGCCCGGGATCTTTCCGGTCGCAACCTCGTTCTGGATATAATCGCCGACGCGGTGCAGTCTCGCTCGTGAAAAGCTTGAGGCCGAGGGGGTCTGGGATTCCGCGCTGGCGGCATTCGGCCACCCCAACGCGACCGCGCCGACCAGAAGCGCAAGCGCCGCGGCGGCGGCGTTTCGCCCGGTGCCGTCAGTTCTCCATCGCTTCATAGATCAACAGCTTTACCGCCTTCTGGATGCGCTGGCGTTCCGAGGGCGTCTGCTCCATCAGCACGAAAAACATGTCCTGCTTGCGGTCGATCACGAAATAGCAGCCGGCTGGCGCCGTCCCATTTCAACTCGCCCAATGAACCCGGCGGCGGCGGCTTGGCGTTGCCGGGATCGGTGCGCACGCCGAAACCGAGCCCGAAGCCGAAACCGTCTCCGGGAAAGTAAAAATAGTCACGCTCCACGCCGGAGCCCGGCCCGATGTGATCCGACGACATCAACTCGAACGCCCTCGGACTGAGATATCGCTTGCCGTCGAGTTCCCCGCCATTGAGCAGCATCTGCGAAAACCGGGCAAAATCCGCCATGGTGGAGACCATGCCGCCGCCGCCGGATTCCCATTTCATCGGCACGTCGGCGTAGCTCTCGAAACCGACGCGGAAGTCGCTGTCGTTCGGCATCGGCTTCGCGATCAGCTTCTGCTTGGCCGGATCGGTCACGTAAAAGCTCGTATCGGTCATGCCGAGCGGGCCCAGCAGTTTCTCCTTTTCGAACTTCAGAAGCGATTTTCCGCCCGACGCGACTTCGATGACGCGTCCGAGAATATCGGTCGAGTGCCCATAGTCCCACAGTGTGCCCGGCTGTTCCGCCAGCGGCAGATGCGCGATGCGTTCGGCGAATTCGGCATTGGTGAAATCGCCGTCATAGATCTTGGCGTTGGCATAGGCCTTGCGGACCATGCTGTCGCCATAGAAGCCGTACGTGATGCCGGAAGTTTGCGTCATCAGATCCTGGATCGTGAGCCGGCGCTTCAGGGGCACAAGCTCAAGGGCTTTCTCGCCATTGTCGGCCTTCTTTTCCACGCCGACCTTTGCCGTGGCGAATGACGGAATGTAAATCGCGACGGGATCGTCAAGTTTCAGCCTGTGCTCGTCGAACAGCATCATGGCAGCGACGCTCGTGATCGGCTTGCTCATCGAAAACAGCCGGAAGATCGTGTGGTCGGTCATCGGCTCCTTGGTCGCGACATCGCGCACGCCGAAGAATTCGTGATAGACCGGCTTGCCGTGCTGCTGGATCAAGAGGATCGCGCCGGGAATTTTGCCGGTCGCGACTTCGTTGCGGAAAAATTCGCCGATCCTCTCGAGTTTTTGCGGGTTGAAATGCGCGCCCGGCGGAATATTGAAGGCGCCGTCGGCAAAAGCCGATACCGCACCCGCGATTGTCAGCAGCACGCCAGAGATCAGCGACCGCAGCACATGTCGTGAATTCATCGCCATCCCTCCCCCGGATTTCTTGCGGCGGAGTGTAGCGGCCGGTTCAACCGGCACAAGGGCCGCCGGAACAAGCCGGTCCATTTCGCGTCATCCCGGTGCCCGCGGCAAACCATGCTATATCGGTCAGGCGTCCCCGATGTAGTCGGGCGGGTCCGTGCGAGCCGTCTTTTGGAGCATTCACCGGATGATCAAGCTGATTTCAGCTCCGATACGAGGCCTTGTCAGGTTTCCCCTCGTTCAATTCGCCATCGTGATTGCCGTCATCCTGTGGCTGCAGGCCGCCGACGACAAATCGATCTTCGGTCAGATCTTCGATGGCCTCGACAAGCTCGTCGAGTCCACCGTGCAAACGATTTCGGCGATCTTTACCGTAAAGTCCTTTACCCGGTCCTGGCTCACCTTCGGCTTCATGATCGCGTATGTCTATCTCGTCGGACTGTTCGTTCTGTGGCTGATGCGCCTGCTGATCGTTGCTGT
Organism: uncultured Alphaproteobacteria bacterium; assembly: GCA_963774685.1. Classification (GTDB taxonomy): domain Bacteria; phylum Pseudomonadota; class Alphaproteobacteria; order Rhizobiales; family Xanthobacteraceae; genus Bradyrhizobium. The sequence continues at coordinate 246,547 of CAVZFU010000003.1, forward strand.
CGTCGATTTTGCCGGGCGTCACAATTTGTTCTACTTGAGAAGCGCCATCGCGCGCGAACGCGGCATTCTGGCGTATCGCGCCTGGGAGCCGTTCGAGAGGATCAGGCCGCCTGAAATTCCGCAGCGGGAATGGGAAGAGAGCTTCGCCTGGCCGCCCGATAACAAACCACCATATCCGCCGCTGCGACATCGCATACTGCGCGGGATTTTGTTCTATGCGGCCATGATCGTGATCGCGGCTTTGCTGTTGCAGTTCTTGACGCCGTTTCCGGTCATGACCTGGATTATCGGCTGGCCCGGCAAAGCCGCTCTAGCCGGCCTCCGACTCCAGCGCCTGCGCGTGCAGCCTGGCGCTGTCGTCGGAGAAGCAGCAGAAGATAACCCGGCTGATCGCGGGCGCCAAAGCCAGCGTCTCCACGGTTGCCCAGACCGCAATCCGCGCCGCACGGTCGGCGGGGAAGCGATAGACGCCGGTGGAAATCGCAGGAAAGGCAACCGAGGCCAAGCCGTGGCTCCGGGCAGAGCTCGATGGCGCGGCGATAGCACGACGCCAGCGCTTCGTCTTCACCCCGGTCGCCGCCATGCCAGACCGGACCGACGGCATGGATCACATGACGCGCCGGCAGCCGATAACCTTTGGTAATTTTGGCATCGCCGGTTTCGCAGCCGCGGAGCGTGCGGCATTCGGCGAGAAGCCCGGGCCCGGCCGCGCGATGGATCGCACCATCGACGCCACCGCCGCCGAGTAGCGAGGTGTTGGCGGCGTTGACGATGGCGTCAACGCGAAGTGTCGTAATGTCGGCGACAATGACTTCCAGCCGCGCCGGGCCGATCTGGCGCGCCGACAGGCTCAGGCGGAGGCCGCCGCGGTGACGGTGACGCCCTTGTCGGCCAATAGCTGCTGCAACTCGCCGGCCTGGAACATCTCGCGGATGATGTCGCAGCCGCCGACAAACTCGCCCTTGACGTAAAGCTGGGGAATGGTCGGCCAGTTCGAATAGGTCTTGATGCCGTTGCGCAGTTCGGCGGATTCCAGGACGTTCAAACCCTTGTAGCCGACCCCGACGTGGTCGAGAATCTGCACCACCTGACCGGAAAACCCGCACTGCGGAAACTGCGGCGTCCCCTTCATGAACAGCACGACGTCGTTCGACTTCACTTCATTGTCGATGAATTGCTCGATGCTCATATTGGCGTCCTTTTGAGGCACGGCCCTTTGGGCCGGCATCCCCGTTTAACCCCGACACTGTCATATATGTAGCCCAAACCGTTGTGCATCCAAAGTAAAATGGCGGGGAGGCTGGCATGCGTGCGGCATTTCCGCCGGGATTGCCCAGCAGCCGGCATGGCGGCGGGCACCGTTATCCCGGCCTCGGAGAGGCTTTTATCCCCGCCGGGAGCCCCTATCTAGGACAGACGCCGGGGGAACCCGTCCGCCAGAGCTACGTTCTCTCCCCAACGGAGACCATCGTGACGAAACCAGCATCCGCTGCAGCCACGCTTGCTGCCCCCTGCCCGTCATTATTCTCCGATTCGGGCAGCCTCGCCCAGGATCTGGTGGAAGCCTTCCTTACCGTCCGAAACGAGACCGAGCGCCGCGCCAGCCCCCTGACGCCGGAGGATCAGCTGATCCAGTCGATGCCGGATGCCAGTCCGGCCAAATGGCACCGCGCCCATACCACCTGGTTCTTCGAGCAATTCCTGCTCGGCGAACACTGCAAGGGCTACCAGCCGTTTCACCCGGATTATGCCTTCCTGTTCAATTCCTACTATGTCAGCGCCGGGCCGCGGCACGCCCGCCACCAGCGCGGCCATCTGACCCGCCCCGGCGCGGAGGAAATCACCGCCTATCGCCGCCATGTCGACGCCGCCGTCGTGAAATTCTTTCATGAGGCCGGCGAGGATACGATCAGGGCGATCGCGCCACTGGTGGAAGTCGGTCTCAACCACGAGCAGCAGCACCAGGAATTGATGCTGACCGACATCCTGCATGCCTTTGCGCAGAACCCGATTCCGCCGGCTTACGATCCGGCGTGGCGCTTTCCGGCGTCCGCCCGTGGCGGCGACGAAACCCGCGCCGGCGACGAATGGGTCAGCCTCAACGAGGGCATCCACACCGTCGGGCACACCGACGACAGCTTTCATTTCGACAACGAGAAGCCGGCGCACCGCGCTCTGGTCGGTCCGGTCAGGCTGGCGCGCAATCTCGTCACCAACGCCGAATGGCTCGCCTTCATGCAAGCCGGCGGCTACGCGACGCCGACGCTGTGGCTGATGGATGGCTTTGCCGCCGTCGGCAACGAACAATGGCAGGCTCCGGGCCATTGGCGAAAGATCGACGGCGAATGGCAGATCATGACGCTTGGCGGAATGCAGCCGGTCGATCCGGCAGCGCCGGTCTGCCACGTCAGCTACTACGAGGCCGACGCGTTCGCGCGCTGGAGCGGCCAGCATTTGCCGACCGAGATGGAATGGGAAGTCGCTGCTCGCGCCGGCCATCTCAACGACGCCTTCGGGATCGTGTGGCAATGGACCCGCAGCGCCTATGCTCCCTATCCCGGCTACCGCGCCATCGAGGGCGCGCTCGGCGAATACAACGGCAAGTTCATGGTCAACCAGCTGGTGCTGCGCGGCTCCTCGCTCGCGACACCGGATGGTCACAGCCGCCTCACCTATCGAAACTTCTTCTACCCGCATCACCGCTGGCAATTCACGGGATTGCGCCTTGCCGATTACGCCACCTGATTTTTTATTTAACCGCGCTGAAAACGCGCGCTTTGGGAGACGGTCATGAACGTTCACGCCGCGGCTTTGGCTAAAGCGCATGATTTCGATGAACAGACCTCGGCATTCGGCCGCGACGTGATCGACGATTTGTCGCAAACCCCCAAGCGGCTGTCGCCGAAATATTTCTACGATGCCACCGGCTCGGAACTGTTCGAACAGATCACGGTGTTGCCGGAATATTATCCGACGCGCACCGAGCTCAGGATCCTGCGCGACCGCGGCGGCGAGATTTCGGCCATTATCCCGAAGGGCGCGGCATTGGTGGAATTCGGCGCCGGCGCGACCACCAAGGTGCGGCGGCTGTTGAACCAATGCGCGTTCAGCGCCTATGTGCCGGTGGATATTTCCGGGGATTTTCTCAAGGCCCAGGCGGATGCCCTGCGCAAGGATTTCCCCGATCTTGACGTCTACCCGGTCGCCGCCGATTTCACCGCACCGTTCGCATTGCCCGACGCCGTCAAGGCAATGCCGAAGGTCGGATTTTTCCCGGGCTCGACGCTGGGAAATTTCGAGCCGCACGAAGCCTGCCGTTTCCTGCGCAGCGCCCGCGACATTCTGGGCAAGGACGCCCAGATGGTGATCGGCGTCGATCTCGAAAAAGACGAACGCCTGCTGTATGACGCCTATAACGATGCCGCCGGCGTCACCGCGCGCTTCAATCTCAATGTACTGGAGCGCATCAACCGCGAACTGGGCGGCAATTTCGACCTGTCCGCGTTCATCCATCGCGCGATCTACAACCGCGATCGTCACCGGATCGAGATGCACCTGATCAGCAAGAAGGCGCAAACCGTGCGGATACTCGGCCGGAGTTTCTCGTTCCGGGCCGGCGAAACCATTCACACCGAGAGCAGCTACAAATACAGCCTCGACCGCTTCACGGCACTGGCGCGCGGCTCGGGCTGGAAGACGCGGGAGTCATGGACCGATGACAACAGCATGTTTTCGGTTCACGCACTGGCAGCGGCAGACTGAGTTTGCCGGGGATTCAGGTTGCTCGTGCCTAAGCCTCCTCGGACCGAGGCGGTCCGGTCGCGCCTGATTTCAGCGAGATCGATTCCCACGCCGCGACCACGATCATGATCGCGGTGGTCAGGATCGACAGCAGCAACGGCGAAAGGTCGCGGGCGAAAAAGCTGAGTATCGCCGAGTGCGATGATGCCGGCGCCATGCGAGGGTTGAAGCCAGCCGCGAACGCTGTGCTTGAACAGGATGGTTCCGAGCAGGAACAGCAACGGCCCGCCGATCGCACTCAACACCGTCTTCAGGTCGGAACGATCGGCTGGATGCGTCAGCACGAGTTCGTTGGCGACGGCGGACAGAATGATGCCGGCCACGATCAGAAGATGCAGGTAGGTGTAGGCCAGTCGCGCCAGCCTGCCCGGCTCGGCGGAGTTTGAAATCTGCTCGGAGCCTGCCTCGGCGCCCTTGTGGAAATAGATCCACCACATCGCCAGCGCGCCGGTAAAGGCCGACATGAACGCGGCAACGGTGTCACGGGTCCAGGCCAGGTCGGCAAAGGTCGCACCGGTCACCACGATGGATTCGCCGAGCGCGATGATGATGAATCCGGCGCAGCGCTCCGCCATGTGGCCGCCTTCGACGACCCAGTCCGCCACCGCGGACGCGCCGTATTTCGGGATCCAGAACCGGACCGCCGGCGAGAGATATTCGATGCCGAGCGCCACTGCCCAAAACGCCAGCCGCTGATAGCCTTGCGCAAAGCCGCCCGCGATCCAGAACACCGCCGACATCGACAACCAGACCAGGATGCGGACCGCATTCATGCGCGCCAGCGTTCGGCCCGGCGGGGTCGATACCAGCAGGAAGATGGTGCGGCCGACCTGCATGGTGGCGTAGGCCACCGCAAACCAGAGTCCCCGCGATTCAAAAGCCTTTGGAATCGAGGTCGAGAGCACGAGCCCGCCGAGCATCAGCAGGAACAGCAGGACTCGCACCGGCGTCAGTTCGGGATTGAGCCAGTTGGTGATCCACGAGGTGTAGACCCACACCCACCAGACCGCGAGGAACAACAGCGTCGTCTGCAGCGCACCGAGCGGTGTGAACCGGCCCAGCAGCGTGTGCGAAATCTGCGTTACCGCAAACACGAACACCAGGTCGAACAACAATTCGGCATAGGTGACGCGGCTGTGCTGGTGCGGCACAATTTCGCGAAACAGCGCGCCGCGTTCGTTGCCTCCCGCCATGGCGATATACCCCGGCGCGCCTAGCCCTCCGGCACCCCGGTTTGCAGCGCCAGCGCGTGCAGCACACCGCCCATCTGGCCCTGCAGCGACTGGTAGACGATCTGGTGCTGCTGGACTCGGGATTTGCCGCGAAACGATTCCGAAATCACGGTCGCCGCATAATGGTCGCCATCGCCGGCTAGATCGCGGATCGTCACCTCGGCGTCGGGTATCGCTGCCTTGATCATCGATTCGATATCGCGGGCGTCCATCGGCATTCGAACAGTTCTCCAAGACCGGTGTTTCGAGAAGACCGGCGTTTCGAATCGTGGCCACCCCGCCACGACGGCGCCTGAACTTTAGCGTGAACGCCCTTCTAGGTCACGCTTTCTCGCACTATATTCCCTGCCCAATCGTCCTCGAAGCCGCTGGATCGTGCCTTGCGATCACAACGGGCTGACCAAGAAAAGGGCTGACCATGAAACTCCCCGGTCCCGACCATCCCATCACCATCACGGCGAACCCCCGGCGCATTCGCGTCCTGGCCGGCGAGGTCGTGATCGCCGACACCACCCACGCCCTGTCGCTGAAGGAAGCAAGCTACCCGGCCGTGCAATATGTGCCGCGCCAGGATGCCAATCTGGCGATGCTGGCGCGCACCGAGCGGGTGACGCATTGCCCCTACAAGGGAGACGCGAATTATTTCAGCATCAAGGCCGACGGCAAGACCATCGAGAACGCGATCTGGACCTATGAGACGCCGTTCCCGGCGATGGCCGAAATCTCCGGCTACCTGGCGTTCTATCCCGACAAGGTCAAGATCGAGGAAGTGGCCTAAATCGTCATTGCGAGGAGCGGAGCGACGAAGCAATCCAGATTGCTTCGCGGAGCCTGTCGTCGGGCGCGCATTCGCGCGACCCGTTGGCTCGCAATGACGGAAAAGTCGTCCCTACACCCTGAAGATCGTCAGGCCCAGGATCAGCAGGACCAGGAAGATCACGACAAAGACATAGAACAGGAAGCGGGCGATATCCGCTGACGCGGCCGATACGCCGGTGAAGCCGAGAATGCCGGCCACGACCGACACCAGGAAGAAGATCAGCGCCCATTTCAGGATTGTCATCGCTCGCTCTCCAGCCTTCGCGCCGACGGAATCGGCAGCGCCTTGTCGATCATCTAACTTTGAGCGATGGCGCTGGTTCCATCGGAGCGCGCCGTCGCCACAATTTGCCCTTGCTGAATCGGGTTCCCGGCGGCAACATCGAGAACAACATCCCGGCCGGGCGCGCCTATGACCTCCATTTCCAGCTCAATGGCGCCTGCGCAGACGCAGGCTGCGCCGAAAGCCAAAGCGCGCAACGCCGCACTCGACCGCGCCCGTACCTTCATCACCATGCTGGTGCTGATCCATCATTCGGTGATCGCCTACACCTATTTCGGCCATACCGACCCCCAGTCGTTCCTGGGCTTCGACGGCGTGGTGACTTTCAACGACAGCTTCTTCATGGCGGCGATGTTCTTCGTGTCGGGGCTGTTCGTCTGGCCAAGCCTGCAGCGCAAGAGCATCGGCTGGTTCCTGCGCGACCGCTGGTGGCGGCTCGGCCTGCCCTTTATCGTCTGCGCGCTGGTCGTGATGCCGGTCGCCTATTACGCGGTCGATCTGCGCGTATCAGGCCAAAGCAGCTTCACGGAGTTCTGGTGGAAGACCGTCACCGTCGGCCCCTGGCCGAGCGGGCCGGCCTGGTTCGTCTGGGTGTTGCTGGCGCTCGATGTGATCGCGGCGGTGGTGTACCGCACAGTACCCGGATGCGTCGAAGCGATCGGCCGGCTGTCGCGCGCCAGCTTTGCGCGGCCCGGGCTGTTTTTCTGGGCGCTGGTGATCGGATCGATCGTGGTCTATGTCCCGCCGGTGCTTTATTTCGGCGCCTCGCGCTGGTTCACGGCGGGGCCGCTTGCGATTCAGGCCAGCCGCATTCTGCTTTATTTGCTGTATTTCTTCGCCGGCGTCGGCATCGGCGCGGCCGGCTTCGGTGAAGGGGTGCTGGCCGGCGATGGCGGGCTGGCGCGGCGCTGGCCGCTGTGGCTCGCGGCGACCGTCGCCACCTTTGGCTGCCTCATCGGCCTGATCTACATCAAGCACTCGGTGCTTCCCGACATAGACCATCAGCCGTTGTGGTGGGAGACGGCCTATTCGCTGGCATTCGCGGCCTACAGCGCGGCGCAGACGCTTCAACATCCTCGCGCTGTTCCTGCGCTTCGACAATGGCGGTTCGAGCATCCTCGATCCCTTGCGCGACAGCGCCTATGGCATCTACCTGATCCACTATATTCCGGTGCTGTGGCTGCAATACGCGCTGCATGACTTCTCGCTGGCGCCGGTGATGCAGGTGAGCGCCATCCTCAAGGCGGTCGTGGTCTTTATCCTGACGCTGGCCTTGAGCTGGGCCGCGACCGCGGCTTTGCGCAAGATCCCGGGCGCCACGCACGTGCTGTAGCAGTTGGCATCAAAACTGCATTGGTTTTTGCGGGAGGTATGTCCAAGGCCAGCATGAAAGGACACCTCGATGGGATTACCCGCCATTTTGATCGCCTCGGCGATCAGCCTCACGATGCTCGTGCTGTTTTCAGACCTGCCGTGAGGGCGACGTTCGTTCAGGACGCCTTGCCGCCCATATAGGCCGGAAACCAGCTCTCGAAGGCGGCTGCCAGCGCCCTGACCGGCACCGCGCTTCTGGCCGGCAATGGCGATGGCATCGCCGCCGGTGGTGCCGATGCGTGCGCATGGCACGCCGGCGCCTTTCATCTTCGCCAGCACCAGCCCGGCCTGCTCGACGGGCATCGTGACGATGTAGCGTGCCTGATCTTCGCCGAACCAATACGCATGCGGCACGATCGATTCCGACGCGGCCAACAAGCTGCGCGCCGATGCCGCCCGCGATCGCCATCTCCGCCAGCGCGATCAGAAGACCGCCGTCGGACACGTCGTGCACCGCTGTCGCGGTACCGGCGCGGATCATGCCGCGCACCACATCGCCATTGCGCTTTTCCGCGGCAAGATCGACCGGCGGCGGCGCGCCCTCTTCACGGCCGCAGACGTCGCGCAGGTAAACCGACTGGCCGAGCCATCCCTGCGTTTCACCGACCAGCAGGATCGCCTCGCCTTCGGCCTTGAAGGCCAGCGTCGCGGATTTGGTGAAATCGTCGAGCAGCCCGACGCCGCCGATCGACGGCGTCGGCAGGATGCCGCGGCCCAATTCTTCTCGAATCGGTCTCGTTGTAGAGCGAGACGTTGCCGGACACGACCGGGAAGTCGAGCGCGCGGCAGGCTTCCGCGATGCCCTTCAGGCAGCCGACGAACTGGCCCATGATCTCCGGCCGCTCCGGATTGCCGAAATTGAGATTGTCGGTGATCGCCAGCGGCCGGCCGCCGACCGCGGTGATGTTGCGCCAGGCTTCCGCCACCGCCTGCATGCCGCCCTGGTACGGATCGGCCTCGCAATAGCGCGGCGTGACGTCCACCGTCAGCGCCAGTCCCTTCGGTCCGTCCTGCACCCGCACCACCGCCGCATCGCCGCCGGGACGCTGCACGGTGTTGCCGAGAATGACGTGGTCGTATTGCTCCCACACCCAGCGCTTCGAGCACAAGCTCCGGCGTCGCGATCAGTTTTTCGAGCGCCTGGATGATTCCGATCGGCGGCTTCACCTCGCGCGCATGGATCACCGGCAACAGCGGCGTCTCCACATGCGGCCGGTCGTATAGCGGCGCCTCGTCGCCCAGTTCCTTGATCGGCAGATCGGCCATCACGTCGCCGCCGTGCTTCACCACGAAGCGCTTGCTCGGCGTGGTGTAGCCGACCACCGCGAAATCCAGTCCCCATTTGCGGAAGATCGCCTCGGCTTCTTTCTCCTTCTCGGGCTTGAGCACCATGAGCATGCGCTCCTGGCTTTCCGAGAGCATCATCTCATAGGCGCTCATGCCGGTTTCGCGGGTCGGCACCGCATCAAGATCGAGATCGACGCCGAGGTCGCCCTTGGCGCCCATCTCCACCGCCGAGCAGGTCAGGCCCGCCGCGCCCATGTCCTGGATCGCGATCACGCAATCGGCTTCCATGATTTCGAGGCAGGCTTCGAGCAGCAGCTTTTCGGCAAAGGGATCGCCGACCTGCACGGTCGGACGCTTCTCGGCCGAGTCGTCGTCGAATTCGGCCGACGCCATCGAGGCGCCGTGAATGCCGTCGCGGCCGGTCTTGGAGCCGAGATAGACGATCGGCATGTTCACGCCGGAGGCCGCCGCGTAGAAGATCTTGTCGGTGTCGGCAAGGCCCACCGCCATCGCATTGACGAGGATGTTGCCGTCATAGCGGGTGTGGAAACGCACCTGGCCACCGACCGTCGGCACCCCGAAAGAGTTGCCGTAGCCGCCGATGCCGGCGACGACACCGCCGACCAGATGCCGCGTTTTGGGGTGTTCCGGCGCACCGAAGCTCAGCGCATTGAGGCAGGCGATCGGCCGCGCGCCCATCGTGAACACATCGCGCAAAATGCCGCCGACGCCGGTGGTGGCGCCCTGATAGGGCTCGATGTAGCTCGGATGGTTGTGGCTCTCCATCTTGAACACGACCGCCTGGCCGTCGCCGATGTCGATGACCCCGGCATTTTCGCCCGGTCCCTGAATCACCCACGGCGCCTTGGTCGGCAGTCCCCGCAGATGCAGCCGCGAGGACTTGTACGAGCAGTGCTCGTTCCACATCGCCGAGAAAATCCCAAGCTCGGTGAAACTCGGGACACGGCCGATCAATTTGAGAATGCGCTGGTATTCGTCCGGCTTGAGGCCATGGCTGGCGACGAGTTCGGGGGTGATTTGCGGCTGGTTCATGAGGCTTCTTGCACGATCAAGGTCTCTTATTAGGGAGATCGGAAGGGCTGGAAAAGGCCTTTTATGGCGCATTTTCAGGCTGTCCATAGATTTGCGGAAAGCATGATGCGCGATCACGGTTTGCACATCGCGGACGGATCGGATTTAAGAGCCTGGACATTCAAACCAAGGGCCAAATCGCGTGGACGACGTCGCCAAAAATGCATTCCTCAACCGCCCCGACCTGCACGTCGGCACCGAGGGCGAATTTGAGGGATGGCGAACCTGGAGCCGCGACAATTTTGAGACCAACAACGGGCCGTTCTGGCACCGGATGGAAGACGACGGCCGCATCCGTTGCGCATTCCGGGTCGAGAAGAAGCATCTCAACGGCATGGGCAATGTCCATGGCGGTTGCTTCATGGCCTTTGCGGATTACTGCCTGTTTGCGATGGCTTCACCGATACTGCAGGGTCCGGGCGTAACCGTATCGTTTGGCTGCGAATTTCTCGACGCCGCGCGCGAGGGCGAACTGATCGAAGGCACCGGGGAGATCATGCGGGCCGGCGGCTCGATGATCTTCCTGCGCGGGCTCCTGAAATCCGGCGAGCGGCCGCTGTTCACGTTTTCCGGGACCATCAAGCGGGTGAAGCGGCGAACGCCCGCAACGGCAGGTAACGACGCGGGATCGGATGAACAAGGGCGCCGGGGTCGACATTGAGCGGGTAACGGCGGCAACCGACGACGTTCGCCGGTTGATCGGTGAACTCGACCAGGTGCTTGCGGCCGAATACCCGCCCGAGCAGCGGCACGGGCTGGCACTGGAGGTGCTGTTCCAGCCGCACATTCGTTTCTTTCTGGCGCGGTCGAACGGCGCCGCCATTGGCTGCGGTGGCGTGGCGCTGTTCGATGATTTCGCCGAAGTGAAGCGCATGTATGTGCGCGAGACCGTGCGTGGACGCGGCGTGGCGCAGGCCTTGTTGACGCGGATCGAGACCGAGGCCCGCGCCGCCGGAATTGTCGTCCTGCGCCTGGAAACAGGAGACCGGCAGGCGGCGGCCTTGCGGTTTTATGCGCGGGCCGGCTTTCGGCCCTGCGCGGCATTCGGCGACTACACGGCGATGCGCCCGGAGGCCGTTGCAACCAGCATCTTCATGGAAAAACGGCTGACGACGCTAACCCCTTGATCCGTGGCCTTCGATGTCGCGCGTCGGTGCTACGCCGCGCGTTCCAGATGCGCCACCAGCCCTGCGAACAGGCCGCGGCCGTCGGTGCAGCCCATGATGTCTTCGACGTGGTTTTCCGGATGCGGCATCATGCCGAGCACGTTGCCTTTGTCGTTGACGATGCCGGCGATCGATTGCGAGGCGCCGTTGACATTGGAGCGTTCGTCGATCGCGCCCTCGGCGGAGCAATAGCGGTAGAGCACCCGCCCCTCGCCCTCCAGGCGCTTGAGTGTTTCCTCATCCGCCTCGTAATTGCCCTCGCCATGCGCGATCGGCACGCGAATGACCTGGCCTGCATTGTAACCGCGCGTGAACGGCGTATCCGAGCGTTCGACCCGCAGATGCACGTCATGGCAGATGAATTTCAGCCGCGCATTGCGCATGAGCACGCCGGGCAAAAGACCGGACTCGCAAAGAATCTGGAAACCGTTGCAGACCCCGAGCACAAGGCCGCCGTCTCTGGCAAAACCGCGCACCGCGTCCATCACAGGCGCGCGGGCGGCGATGGCGCCGCAGCGCAGGTAATCGCCATAGGAAAATCCGCCGGGCACCACCACGAGATCGGTGCCCGCGGGCAGCGCGGTCTCGGCGTGCCAGACCATCGCCGGCTCATGGCCCGACGCCAGCCGCAGCGCGCGCGCCATGTCGCGCTCGCGATTGATTCCGGGAAAGACGAGAACGGCGGATTTCATTGGCACGTTGCCTAGCCCAGAACCTCAACCCGGTAATTCTCGATCACGGTGTTCGCCAGGAGCTTGTCGGCGGCATCCTTCAGCGCCGCTTCGGCCTTGGCCTTGTCGGAGCCTGACAGTTCGATGTCGAACACCTTGCCCTGGCGCACGCTGGCGACGCCGGCAACGCCGAGCGATTTCAGCGCGCCTTCGATGGCCTTGCCCTGGGGGTCGAGGATGCCTGATTTGAGCGTGACGGTGACGCGCGCTTTCACGTTTCGCCTCAGCTCTTCACCAGCACCGGACCGGAGCCCGCGGGACGTTCGTTCTCCATCAGGATGCCCAGCCGCTTGGCGACCTCGGTATAGGCCTCAAGCAGACCGCCGAGATCCCTGCGGAAGCGGTCCTTGTCGAGCTTCTCGTTCGACTTGATGTCCCACAGCCGGCACGAATCCGGCGAGATCTCGTCGGCGACGATGATTCGCATCATCTCGTTCTCAAACAGCCGGCCGCATTCCATCTTGAAATCGACCAGACGGATGCCGATGCCCAGAAACAGCCCGGTGAGGAAGTCGTTGACCCTGATCGCCAGCGCCATGATGTCGTCGATTTCCTGCGGCGTCGCCCAGCCGAACGCGGTGATGTGCTCCTCGGAGACCATCGGGTTATTGAGCTGGTCGTTCTTGTAATAGAACTCGATGATCGAGCGCGGCAGCTGGGTGCCTTCCTCGATGCCGAGGCGCTGCGACAGCGATCCCGCCGCGACATTCCGCACCACCACTTCGAGCGGCACGATCTCAACTTCGCGAATCAGTTGCTCGCGCATGTTGAGACGGCGGATGAAGTGGGTCGGCACCCCGATGTCGTTGAGGTGCTGAAACAGGTACTCCGAAATCCGGTTGTTGAGGACGCCCTTGCCCTCGATCACCTGGTGTTTCTTGGCATTGAACGCGGTCGCATCGTCCTTGAAGTGCTGGATCAGGGTTCCCGGCTCCGGTCCTTCGTAAAGGACCTTGGCCTTGCCTTCATAAATGCGGCGTCGACGGCTCATTGGGATGTACCGTGTGTTGTTGAAATCCATGAATTTGGTGTGCTCCGATGACAAAGGATGCGACCCACGACGGAGCTGCCGTGAAGGCCAGGAACGCAAAACAGAACAAGAACCGGGCCTGAAAGCAACCTAACCGATTGGGCTATCCAGCACAATCGATCCGGCCCTCCGGGACCGGGTTTTACCGCTCGGCCTGCGGCTTTTCGGCCGTTGTTTTAACCATTTGCTCTGGTTATCTAGGCATGGACGCAGGTTGCCGCAACGAGGCCGCCATCACCAATTCGGCACCGAGATCGGAACTTTGACATGACCACATTCGACAAGCGCGAAGAAGGTTTCGAGAAGAAGTTCGCGCTCGACGAAGAGCAGAAATTCAAGGCCGAGGCGCGCCGCAACAAACTGCTTGGTTTATGGGTCGCCGAGAAGCTCGGAATGTCCGGCGACGCCGCCGGTGCCTACGCCAGGAGACGTCGTGGCGGCGGACTTCGAGGAAGGCGGCAACGGCGTGGTCCGCAAGGTGACCGCCGATCTCGGCGCCAAAGGCGTTGCCGTCACGGACGCCGAGCTTCGCCTGAAGATGGATGAGTTGATGGCGCAGGCCATCGTGCAGGTGAAAGCGGGGAAGTGAGAGCGAATGGCGAGTAGCGAATAGCGAATCAGGATTCCAGGCTTCACCACCACTCGCTACTCGCCATTCGCTATTCGCCTCCTTCACCCTTCCTTGAACCCATATTCCGGCACGTTGCCGCTGGCACCGTAATATTTGTACGGCAGGAATTTGCCCGACATCGTGATCTTGACGCGGTCGCCCTTGGGGTTGGCGACGCGCTCCATTGCCATGTCGAAATCGATCGCCGACATGATGCCGTCGCCGAATTCCTCCTCGATCAGCGCCTTCCAGGCCGGACCGTTGACCATCACCAGTTCGTAGAAGCGGTAGATCAGGGGATCGGTCGGCGGCATTTCGATGCCGCGCATCGGCACCTCGTTGAGCATCGCGGTTTCGGATTTCGACAGCCCGAACAGCTCTTGCGCATTCGCGGCTTGCGGCTTTGTCAGCTTCATCTGGCCGAGGATGGCACCGACGATCAGGACTTCGGAATAGCCGCCGATCTTTTCGCAGATGTGTTTCCAGCTCCAGCCTTTCTCGCGCTTGATGTCGAGCAGCTTTTCCGTGAGGTCGGTTCGTTTCATGTGCGTTCTCCCTGGCTGGTTTGATGCCAAAATTCCGAGCAAGGAGCATGCCATTTAATCGTCCGGCGGGCTCGCAAATGAATTGCCGAGTTGATCGAGCGCCCCGGCGAGATCGCGCTCGACATCGGCAACATCCAACCGGATGACACGATAGCCGCGCTGTTCCAGCCATGCCTGCCGTGTGGCGCGTTCACCCACGATAGCCTTGGTCTCACCGGGATTGATCAGTTCGACCGCCACCCGGTGCACAAAGCAAACAAAATCCGGGATGTGCCGGCCGACCGGCGTCTGGCGCTTGAACTGCCCGGCAAAGCGGCGGTCGGTGGTCAACGCCCGCCACAGGATGCGTTCCGCATCGGTCGGGTTTCGCCGCAGCAATCGCGCCAGCCCGCGCACCGTGCCGCTTTCCGACGGCAACGCGCCCTGCCCGTGCTCGGCCAGCAGCGCGCGCAGCCGTGTCGCCTGTTCGCCGTCGAGCACGCCGCCCTTGGCCGGCCCCTTGCGCCCTTCCGCGATCGCCATCACCACGCCGTGCAGGGTGTGCATGTCCTGCTTGGTCGGCTCCATGCGGGAGAAGATGTTGCGCAGGTTGACCAGCATGGTCTCGCGCTTTTCCGCCGGGCGCAGGAATTCGACCTTGTCGAGCTCGCGTACCAGATTGTCGAAGAACGCCTGCATCTGGTGCTGCGAGGCGCGCTCGGAACGCTCGGGCATCGCGAACGGCAACGCACCTTGCGTCGCATGCTTGAACCATTCGTAACCCATCAAAAGCACCGCCTGCGCCAGATTGAGCGAAGCGAAGCCGGGATTGACCGGAAAGGTGATGATGCGGTCGGCCAGCGCCACTTCCTCGTTCTGCAGCCCGTAGCGCTCGCGGCCGAAGAGGATGCCGACCTTGCCGCCGCCGGCGATGTCGGTTGCGATCTGGCGCGCCGCGACTTCCGGCGCCACCACCGGCTTGGCCTGGTCATGGGCACGGGCGGTGGTCGCGAAAAGAAGTGTAATGTCGGCGACCGCCTGTTCGACGGTATCGAACAGCTCGGCCCGGTCCAGAATATGATCGGCGCCGGCGGCGGCGCGCCGGGCATGCGCGTTCGGCCAGCCGTCACGCGGATTGACGATCCGCAAGTCGATCAGCCCGAAATTCCCCATCGCGCGCGCAGCCATGCCGATGTTCTCGCCGAGCTGCGGCTCGACCAGGACAACAACGGGGCCGGCCAGCGTGACGCCTGCTTTGGTCTTGTCGGTGCCCGAACCGGACATCTCACTTCACTTTCTGATTCAACGTCTGAAGATCTTGATTCAAGCTCTCAGCGGAGGCGTTACCGGAATGCCCCTCTGGATTGCCTGTCCGGCGGAATTTCTCAAGCAAAATAACCGGGTTACGGACCCGACCTAACGCTCGACCAAAACCTCAATTCCGGCGGAAAATTACAAGGCAAGCCTACCGGCGATCGCACCCGGCGCGCGGCGCGACTGTTTCGGCATATCGCTGCGACGCCAGTTTCAAGCTGATCGGAAATCAGGCCCCGGCTGCCCGCCCATTCGCCTTCCAGCCCACGTTTTCGGGTGCTATAGCGACCCGATAACCCGGCATTCCCGACCCCGCCCGAAACGCGCGCTTCCAATAACAAAGGCCCGACCTGTCATGGCAAAAATCAAGGTGACCAACCCCGTCGTCGAACTCGACGGCGACGAGATGACCCGGATCATCTGGCAATACATCAAGGACAAGCTGATCACCCCGTTCCTCGATATCAACCTGATGTATTTCGACCTCGGGATGGAGTACCGCGACAAGACCAACGACCAGGTCACCATCGATGCCGCCAACGCCATCAAGAAGGTCGGCGTCGGCGTCAAATGCGCCACCATCACCCCGGACGAAGGCCGGGTGAAGGAATTCGGCCTCAAGGAGATGTGGAAGTCGCCGAACGGCACCATCCGCAACATCCTGGGCGGCGTGGTGTTCCGCGAACCCATCATCTGCAAGAACGTGCCGCGGCTGGTGCCGGGCTGGACCAAGCCGATCATCATCGGCCGCCATGCCTTCGGCGACCAGTATCGCGCCACCGACTTCAAGTTCCCGGGCAAGGGCACCCTGACGATGAAATTCGTCGGCGAGGACGGCAAGGTGATCGAACGGGAGGTCTACAAGTCGCCCGGCGCCGGCATTGCGCTGGCCATGTACAATCTCGACGATTCCATCGCCGATTTCGCCCGCGCCTCGCTCAACATGGGCCTGTCAAAGGGCTATTCGGTCTATCTGTCGACCAAGAACACCATCCTCAAGGTCTATGACGGACGCTTCAAGGACATCTTCCAGGAAATCTTCGACAAGGAATTCAAGCCCAAGTTCGACGCCAAGAAGATCACCTACGAGCATCGCCTGATCGACGACATGGTGGCGGCGGCGATGAAATGGTCCGGCGGCTACGTCTGGGCCTGCAAGAACTACGACGGCGACGTGCAGTCCGACACGGTGGCGCAGGGCTACGGCTCGCTGGGGTTGATGACCTCGGTGCTGATGACGCCCGACGGCAAGACGGTGGAAGCCGAGGCCGCCCATGGCACGGTGACGCGGCATTACCGCGAGCACCAGAAGGGCAAGGAGACCTCGACCAACTCGATCGCCTCGATCTTCGCCTGGACCCGCGGGCTGTCGCACCGCGCCAAGCTCGACAATAACGAGGCACTGGCGAAGTTCGCAGCGACCCTGGAGAGGGTCTGCGTCGAAACCGTCGAAGCCGGTAACATGACCAAGGATCTGGCGTTGCTGGTTGGCGCCGACCAGCGCTGGCTGTCCACCACCGGCTTCCTCGACAAGGTCGCCGAGAATCTCACCAAGGCGATGGCCTAACCAGTCGGCGATGCGTGAGGCGCGGCGATGCGATTTCCCAGGAGTGCCACGCTCGCGTTATTGCTGTTGTCGGGTTTGCCGGTGAGCGCGCCGGCGGCAACGCCCGCCGAAGCCATCGCCCCGCCGCCGGGAGAAACCGTCGTGCTCAGCGTGCACGCCGAAGGCGCGCAGGTCTACGAGTGCAAGGCCGGCGCCGACGGCAAGCTCGGCTGGGTATTCCGCGAACCGATCGCGACGCTGCTGGCCGACGGCAAGACCATCGGCCGCCACTATGCCGGGCCGAACTGGGAACACAGCGACGGCAGCGCGGTGGCCGGAAAGGTTGCCGCGAGCGCCCCGGGGGCGATGCCGGACGATATTCCCTGGCTCAGGCTTGAGGTGATTTCCCGGCGCGGCAACGGCATCCTCAAGGGCGTCACCACGGTGCAGCGGATCAATACCAAGGGCGGCAAGCTTGACGGGGCGTGCGACAAGGCCGGCACCTTCAAAAGCGTGCCCTACTCCGCGGAATATGTCTTCCTGCGCAAGGCCTGAAGCTCCCTCGCCCCGCTCTTGCGGGGAGAGGGTTGGGGTGAGGGGCTCTCTCAACGAAACAGCTTTAGCTAATCGAGGGAACTGTACCCCCTCACCCGAAATTCGCGATGCGAATTTCGACCTCTCCCCGCAAGCGGGGCGAGGTTAAGAGCTAGCGCCGCCCATCGCCTTTTCGATCGCCGAGAGCGCCGCATTTGCCTTGGCGCCATCGGGGCCGCCGGCCTGCGCCATGTCGGGCCGCCCGCCGCCGCCCTTGCCGCCGAGCGCTTCGGAAGCGACACGGACCAGATCGACGGCGTTGAAGCGCGAAGTCAGATCGCTGGTGACGCCGACGACGACGCCTGCCTTGCCGTCTTCGGTGACGGCCACAATCGCGACCACGCCGGAGCCGATCTGCTTCTTGCCGTCATCGACCAGGCTCTTGAGATCCTTCATCTCGATGCCTTCGACCGCGCGCGCCATCAGCTCTGGTGTTGCCGACTTCGCGCACGCCGCCGGCGGCCGCCGATCCGTTGGAAGCCGGTGCCCCGCCCCCCATTGCCAGCTTCTTGCGCGCATCCGACAGGTCGCGCTCCAGCTTCTTGCGTTCTTCCATCAGTGACGCAATGCGCGCCGGCATGTCGTCGACCGTGGTGCGCAGTTCGTGCGCGGCCGTTTTTGCCAGCGCCATGGTGTCGTTGGCGTGCTTGCGCGCATGATTACCGGTCAAGGCCTCGATGCGGCGCACACCGGAGGCGACCGCGCTTTCACCGGTTACCGAAATCAAGCCGATATCGCCGGTGCGCCGCACATGGGTACCGCCGCACAATTCCACCGACCAGCCGAGCGCGTTGGCGCCATGCTCGCGTGCGCCTCTGCCCATCGACACCACGCGCACTTCGTCGCCGTATTTTTCGCCGAACAGCGCGCGGGCGCCGGCGTCACGGGCGTCATCCACTCCCATCAGCCGGGTCGTGACTTCGTCATTCTCCAGCACCACATTATTGGCGATGTCCTCGACACGGCTCAATTCCTCCGGCGTGATCGGCTTTGGATGCACGAAGTCGAAGCGCAAGCGATCCGGGGCCACCAGCGAGCCGCGTTGCGCGATGTGATCGCCAAGCACCTGGCGCAGCGCTTCATGCAGCAGATGCGTCGCCGAGTGATGGGCGCGGATCGAGGCACGCCTGGCGTGATCGACTTCGAGCAACAGCGCAGCGCCCGGTTTCAGCGTACCCTGTTCAACGGTGCCGACATGCACAAAGAGATCGCCGGCTTTCTTTTGGGTATCGGTGACGCGAAACCGCACGCCGTCGCCGGTCATCATGCCGGTATCGCCGACCTGGCCGCCGGATTCCGCGTAGAACGGCGTCTGGTTCAGAACGATTGAACCGCTGTCGCCGGCTTTCAAGCTTGCGACTTCCTTGCCGTCCCGCACCAGTGCGGCAACCTCGCCTTCCGCCGTCTCGGTCTCGTAGCCGAGGAATTCGGTGGCGCCGAATTTCTCGCGCAGCGGAAACCAGACATTCTCGCTGGCGGTGTCGCCGCTACCCGCCCACGCCGCGCGCGCCTTGGCGCGCTGCCGGTCCATCGCGTCGGTGAAGGCGGCGATATCGACGCCGATGCCGCGGTTGCGCAGCGCGTCCTGGGTGAGATCGAGCGGAAAGCCGTAAGTGTCGTACAGCGTAAACGCGGTATCGCCGTCGAACATGTCGCCTTTTTTAAGCGTTGAGCTCTTCTCATCGAGGATCGACAGTCCGCGCTCCAGCGTCTTGCGAAACCGGGTCTCCTCCAGCCGCAAGGTCTCCTCGATCAGGTTCTCGGCGCGCACCAGTTCGGGATAGGCCTGGCCCATCTCGCGCACCAGGGCCCAGACCAGCCGGTACATCAGCGGATCCTTCGCGCCCAATAACTGCGCATGCCGCATGGCGCGGCGCATGATCCGGCGCAGCACGTAGCCGCGGCCTTCATTCGACGGCAATACACCGTCTGATATCAGGAACGACGACGCGCGCAGGTGATCGGCGATCACGCGCAACGACGCTTTCTGCGGGCCGTGCGGATCGGCGCCGGTCAATTCGGCGGCGGCACGGATTAACGCGACGAACAGGTCGATGTCGTAATTGTCATGCTTGCCCTGCAGCACCGCCGCGGTGCGCTCCAGCCCCATGCCGGTGTCGATCGACGGCTTCGGCAGCGGATTGCGGACACCCGGTTCGAGTTGCTCGAACTGCATGAAAACGAGATTCCAGATCTCGACGAAGCGGTCGCCGTCCTGCTCGAGCGAACCTGGAGGCCCGCCCCAGATCTTGTCGCCATGGTCGTAGAAGATTTCCGAACAGGGCCCGCACGGTCCGGTGTCGCCCATCTGCCAGAAATTGTCGGAGCCAGCGATGCGTATGATGCGGGATTCCGGCAAGCCCGCGATCTTCTTCCAGAGTCCGAAGGCCTCGTCGTCGTCGATATAGACGGTCGCCGTCAGTTTATCTTTCGGCAGGCCGAATTCCTTCGTCACCAGATTCCAGGCAAGCTCGATGGCGCGGTCCTTGAAGTAATCGCCGAACGAGAAATTGCCGAGCATCTCGAAGAACGTGTGGTGCCGCGAGGTATATCCCACATTGTCGAGGTCGTTGTGCTTGCCGCCGGCGCGGACGCATTTCTGCGAGGTGGTGGCGCGCCGGTAGGGCCGCTTTTCGACGCCGGTAAAGACGTTCTTGAACTGCACCATGCCGGCGCTGGTGAACATCAGCGTCGGGTCGTTGCGCGGCACCAGCGGCGACGACGGCACGATCTCGTGGCCGTTGGCGGCAAAATAGTTCAGAAATGCCGACCTGATTTCGTTAACGCCACTCATATCGGTCCCATCGCACCCGGTATCGCCTGTAAGGAAGTCACTTTCCAGCGCCCCGCTTTTAGACAAGGGTGCAGGCGGTGTCCAGAAAGTGTGCAACGAATCAGCGGCTTGCCGCAGCACGTCAGCACAGGAACCGTTGATAGCGGCGTGGGCTGCGTTGACAGGCTTGGCGCAGCCGTGTTTTCCTCCTATTTACAGGAGACAGTCACGTCGGGAGAGACCGGCTTAAGTGCCGGCGCCGAAGGAGCAACCGCCCCGGAAACTCTCAGGCAAACGGACCGCGTGACTTGATAGCATCTGGAAAGAGACGCCGACCGGCGCAAGCCGGAAAGCGTCCGCCGACGGGATAATACTCTCAGGCACAGCGACAGATGGGGCTCGACGGGTTTTCGGGGAATTTCCCCCGGTAACCGCGAGGGCCCCGTGATGCTTGCGCGCGACGACCAATCTCCGCTGAAACGCACCCCTTTGCATGCGCTGCATGTCGCGCGCGGCGGCAAGATGGTGCCGTTCGCCGGCTACGACATGCCGGTGCAATACGCCACCGGCGTGCTCCGGGAGCATCTGCACACCCGAAAGCTGGCCGGCCTGTTCGACGTGTCGCATATGGGCCAGATCGCGCTCCGCCCAAAATCCGGCAAGCTCGAAGATGCCGCCTTGGCGCTGGAGCGGCTGGTGCCGCAGGACATCGTTGCGGTCGCACCGGGCCGGCAGCGCTACGCGCAATTCACCAACAGCGCGGGCGGCATTCTCGACGACCTGATGGTGGCGAATTTCGGCAGCCATCTGTTCCTGGTGGTCAACGCCGCCTGCAAGGCCGCGGACGAAGCGCATCTGCGCGCGCATCTGTCGGATGCCTGCGAGATCGAGCCGCTGGCCGGCCGCGCCTTGATCGCTTTGCAGGGGCCGAAAGCCGAATCCGTGCTGGCCACGCTTTGCGCGGACGCTCCCGCGATGCGGTTCATGGATAGCAGCCCGCGCGTCGTCGACGGCATCGACATGCTTCGTCTCGCGCTCGGGCTATACCGGCGAGGACGGCTTTGAGATTTCGGTGCCCGTCGAACATGCCGAGGCGCTGGCGAAGACGCTGCTTGCCAACAGCGACGTGCTGCCGATCGGGCTTGGCGCGCGAGATAGTCTGCGGCTCGAGGCCGGGCTCTGTCTTTACGGCCACGACATCGACACCACGACCACGCCGGTCGAGGGCGCGCTGGAATGGTCCATCCAGAAGAGCCGCCGCAACGGCGGCGCGCGCGCGGGCGGCTTTCCCGGCGCGGACAGAATTCTGCCGCAGCTTGAGAATGGCGCGCCGCGCCGCCGGGTCGGGCTGAAGCCTGACGGCCGCGCGCCGGTTCGCGAAGGCGCGCCGCTATTTGCGGATGCCACCTCGTCCGAACCAATCGGCGCGGTCACCTCCGGCGGCTTC
Organism: uncultured Alphaproteobacteria bacterium; assembly: GCA_963774685.1. GTDB lineage: Bacteria > Pseudomonadota > Alphaproteobacteria > Rhizobiales > Xanthobacteraceae > Bradyrhizobium. The sequence goes on from CAVZFU010000003.1 coordinate 268,170, forward strand.
GGCCCGAGCGTCAACGCGCCGATCGCGATGGGCTATCTCCCCTCGCCGCTCGCCGTAACCGGCAATCTGGTGTTCGCCGAACTGCGCGGACAGCGGCTGCCGCTGCGGGTCGCAGCCATGCCCTTCGTTGCCAACACCTATAAACGCTGAAGGATTTGTCATGACCACGCTGTTCACATCCGACCACGAATGGCTCCGCATCGAGGGCGACGTCGCCACCATCGGCGTCACCGATTATGCGCAGTCGCAGCTCGGCGACGTCGTGTTCGTCGAACTGCCGAAGGTCGGCCGCAACCTGAAGAAGGCGGAGGCCGCCGCCGTGGTCGAGTTGGTCAAGGCGGCGTCCGACGTCTACGCGCCGATTTCCGGCGAAGTGCTCGAGGTCAACGAGGCGCTGGCGACCGAGCCCGCGCTGGTCAATTCCGACGCCGGCGGCAAGTGCATGGTTTTTCAAACTGAAGATCGCCGACAGAGGCGAACTCGGCGGGTTGATGGATGAGGCCGCCTACAAGGCGCACACGGCGTGATGATGAGGAAATGACAATGACTGCGCACCGCAAACACGCCAATGAGGCCGCCACCACCTTCGCGCGGCGCCATATCGGGCCCTCGCCCCGCGACGTCCAGGCGATGCTGGAGACCGTCGGCGCCAAAAGCCTCGAGGCGCTGATGGCTGAAACGCTGCCGTCGTCGATCCGGCAGCAAACGCCGCTCGATCTCGGCACGCCGCTCAGCGAGACCGAAGCGCTGGCGCATATGCGAAGGTTGGCTGCGCAAAACCAGGTGTTCACCTCGCTGATCGGCCAGGGTTATTCCGGCACCATTCTGCCGGCGGTGATCCAGCGTAACATCCTGGAAAATCCCGCCTGGTACACCGCCTACACGCCGTATCAGCCCGAGATCAGCCAGGGGCGGCTGGAGGCGCTGTTCAATTTCCAGACCATGATCTGCGATCTCACCGGGCTCGATGTCGCCAATGCCTCGCTGCTCGACGAGGCCACGGCGGCGGCGGAAGCGATGGCGCTGGCGGAGCGCGCCGCGCAATCGAAGCACAAATCGTTCTTTGTCGACCGCGAGGTGCATCCGCAGACGCTTGGCGGTGCTGCGCACCCGCGCCGAACCGCTGGGCTGGAATTTGGTGGTCGGCGATCCCCTCGCCGACCTTGCACAGGCCGAGGTGTTCGGCGCGCTGCTGCAATATCCGGGCACTTCCGGCGCGGTGCGCGACTTTAGACCCGCGATCGCAGCACTCCACGCCAAGAGGCGCGCTCGCCATCGTCGCGGCCGATCTCTTGGCGCTGACGCTGCTGGCCTCGCCGGGCGAACTCGGCGCCGACATCGCGATCGGCTCGGCGCAGCGTTTTGGGGTGCCGATGGGCTATGGCGGCCCGCATGCGGCCTACATGGCGGTGCGCGACGGGCTGAAGCGCTCGCTGCCGGGGCGGATCGTCGGGCTGTCGATCGATACACGGGGACAACCGGCCTATCGGCTGGCGCTGCAGACCCGCGAACAGCATATCCGCCGCGAAAAGGCCACCTCCAACATCTGCACCGCGCAGGTGCTGCTGGCGGTAATCGCCTCGATGTACGCGGTCTATCACGGCCCGGAGGGACTGACCCACATCGCCCGCAACGTGCATCGCCTGACGGCCGTGCTGGCGGCGGGCTTGCGCAAGCTCGGCTTTGCGCCGTTGTCAGAGTCGTTCTTCGATACGGTAACGGTGCAGGCCGGCGCCAAACAGAACGAGATCGTCGCGCGCGCGCGGACCGAAAACGTCAATTTGCGGATTGGCGAAGCCACGCTCGGCATCGCGCTGGACGAGACCACGACGCCCGCGACCGTGGAAGCGGTATGGCGCGCGTTCGGCGGCAAGCTTGCCTATGCGGACATCGAAGCCGAGGCGGGCGAGGCGCTGCCCGCCGGACTCAAGCGCACAAACGCATTTCTCACCCATCCGGTATTTCATGCGTATCGCTCCGAAACCGACCTGTTGCGCTACATGCGCAAGCTCAGCGACCGCGATCTCGCGCTCGACCGCGCCATGATTCCGCTGGGCTCCTGCACCATGAAGCTCAACGCCACGTCCGAGATGATCCCGCTGACCTGGCCCGAATTCGCAAACCTGCATCCGTTCGCGCCGCGCGAGCAGGCCGCGGGCTATCACGCGCTGTTCAAGCGGCTGGAACGATGGCTGTGCGACATCACCGGCTATGACGCGGTGTCGCTGCAGCCGAATTCCGGCGCGCAGGGCGAATATGCCGGCCTGCTGGCGATCCGCGGCTATCACGCCGCGCGCGGCGAAGCGCATCGAAAAGTATGCCTGATCCCCTCCTCGGCGCACGGCACCAACCCGGCCTCCGCCAGCATGGCCGGGATGGATGTGGTGGTGGTGGCCTGCGACAGCAGGGGCGACGTCGACGTCGATGATTTGCGCGCCAAGGCGGCGCAACATGCAAAACAGCTCGCCGCCATCATGATCACCTATCCCTCCACCCACGGCGTGTTCGAGGAGCACATAAGCGAGATCTGCGAGATCGTGCACGGCCATGGCGGACAGGTCTATCTCGACGGCGCCAACATGAACGCCCAGGTCGGGCTGTCGCGGCCCGGCGATTACGGCGCCGATGTCAGCCATCTCAATCTGCACAAGACCTTCTGCATTCCCCATGGCGGCGGCGGCCCGGGCATGGGACCGATCGGCGTCAAGGCGCATCTGGCGCCGTTCCTGCCGGGGCATCCCGTGACTGACGGCGGAACGCCGCACGCGCTCGGGCCGGTGTCGGCGGCGCCGTTCGGGTCGGCGTCGATCCTGACCATCTCCTACCTCTACATCCTGATGATGGGAGGCGAAGGGTTGAGGCGGGCCACTGAAATCGCGATCCTCAACGCCAACTACATCGCAAGCAGGCTCGATCCGCATTTCCCGGTGCTCTATCGGAACGCCAAGGGCCGGGTCGCCCACGAATGCATCGTCGATCCCCGCCCGCTGAAGGCATCAACCGGCGTCACCGTCGACGATATCGCCAAGCGGCTGATCGACTACGGGTTCCATGCCCCGACCATGAGCTTTCCGGTGCCGGGCACGCTGATGATCGAGCCGACCGAATCCGAGTCGAAGGCGGAGCTCGATCGTTTCTGCGACGCCATGATCGCCATCCGGCTGGAGATCGCCGAGATCGAACTCGGGCGCTGGAAGGTCGAGGCCTCGCCGCTGCGCCACGCCCCGCACACCGTGCATGACATCGCCGACGACGCCTGGTCGCGCGCCTATAGCCGCGCCGAGGGCTGCTTCCCGGCCGGCACGTCACGGTCGGATAAATACTGGTGCTCCGGTCGGGCGGGTCGACAACGTCCATGGCGACCGCAACCTGGTGTGCTCGTGTCCGCCGGTGGAGGATTACGCCGAGGCGGCGGAGTGAGGCGGTTCGAGTTTTGACGGAAAAGAAAGGTATCACCGGCAGGCTGGAGATGCGCCCGGATCGGGGGCCGAAGTCAGCGGGTTGAGGCTGAACTTGAAGTTGCCGGTGACGCACTGCGCGTGAATCAAGAACCTTCGCTTAAGCTTCCAAGCCCTTTTGTTGTCGTGGATTTCCTCTGGCCTTCCGGCATCAACGGCGAAGCGTTGACGCCTTGGGGAGTCAAAGAAAACGACAGCGACCCGGCTTCCATCCTGCCCGTTGATGTCGAACTTTAAGCCGCACACGCAACGCCGCCAGGGATCAAAGGAAAGGACACCGGTGGTGCACTTGTCCACCGGTTAGCGAATATGCGCAGGCGGCGGAGCAGCATATTCCGCCGGCGTGCAGGTCCCGCATTTCAAGGCAATTCCGCTTCCGCACTCGACCGCGCGCGCGCGACATCGCCGCTCGCATGAACCCTTGTCATTGGTCACAAATCGCCGGCAATTCTCTACGCATTGCAAGCCGTCTTGTGAGCATATGTACGCATGGATCTGCACACATTTGATGCACACATCATCGGCCCGAGCGAAGCCGACCAAGCTCACGAGGCATAACGCAGCCAATACGGCTGCATTGATACTCTTCATGCATCACCGCCAATTCTTCCTGCGCGCAATTCGGCCCACAAGCACGTCGACAACAATTACCGAAGCCGTGACCCCGAGGAGGCGCTTTTGTGCGCGTCTCGAATGGCGACGCCTGGCTCCGCGATCCTTCGAGGCCCTCGCTTCGCGAGGGCGCCTCAGGACGACGACCCCTCACTCCTCGACCGGCTCCTCTTCGCCCTCGGCGTCGCGCTCGGGCGAGCCTGCCAGGATCTGTTCGGCGATCAGGCCGGAGTTCTGGCGGATCGCCGCCTCGATCTTGGCGGTCATGTCGGGGTTGGCCTTGAGGAACGCCTTGGAATTCTCGCGGCCCTGGCCGAGACGCTGGCTGTCATAGGAGAACCAGGCGCCGGATTTTTCGACGATGCCGGCCTTGACGCCGAGATCGAGGATTTCGCCCATCTTGGAGACGCCCTCGCCGTACATGATGTCGAATTCGACCTGCTTGAACGGCGGCGCCAGCTTGTTCTTCACCACCTTGACGCGGGTCTGGTTGCCGACCACCTCGTCGCGTTCCTTGATGGCGCCGATGCGGCGGATGTCGAGGCGGACCGAGGCGTAGAATTTCAGCGCGTTGCCGCCGGTGGTGGTCTCCGGCGAGCCGTACATCACGCCGATCTTCATCCGGATCTGGTTGATGAAGATCACCATGGTGTTGGATTTGTTGATCGACGCGGTGAGCTTGCGCAGCGCCTGGCTCATCAGCCGCGCCTGCAGGCCGGGCAGCGCGTCGCCCATTTCGCCCTCCAGCTCGGCACGCGGCACCAGGGCCGCCACCGAATCGATCACCAGCACGTCGACCGCGCCGGAACGGACCAGGGTGTCGCAGATTTCCAGCGCCTGCTCGCCGGTATCGGGCTGCGAGATCAGGAGCTCGTCGATATTGACCCCGAGCTTGCGGGCATAGACCGGGTCGAGCGCGTGTTCGGCGTCGATGAAGGCGCAGATGCCGCCCTTTTTCTGGCCCTCGGCCACCGTGTGCAGCGCCAGCGTGGTTTTGCCTGAGGATTCGGGCCCGTAAATCTCCACCACCCGCCCGCGCGGCAGGCCGCCGACGCCGAGCGCGATGTCGAGCCCGAGCGAGCCCGAGGAGATGGTCTCGACATCCATCGAGCGGTCGTTTTTGCCCAGTTTCATCACCGAGCCCTTGCCGAACTGGCGCTCGATCTGGGAAAGCGCGGCGGACAGGGCCTTGGTCTTGTCCATGGAGGATCCTTCGACGATACGCAGGGCAGTGGCGGACATTGGGTGGTGCTCCTTATGGCGGGGATTCGCTAGAGGGACAAACGGGGCGCAAAACAAGGGAATCTGGAGAATTAACGCTGATGGAACACCGTACCCTATTTGTTCTCAGTTCGCAATATGTTCTTTTGTGGGACCGGGGCGATATATACCCTTTAGACATGTACCTGTCCTTTGTGGTAAACGACTCGTTGCCACAACTAGCCCTAGAGGGGTGAGGCAGGCATGCGGATTCGCTGGAAATGGGTTTGGTGGGCGGTGGTTGGGGTCGCATGGTTGGCGGCATTTTTCGGAATTGTTTCGCTTCCGAAAGATTGGAATTCGACCTTGAGTTGGCTCGCCCCCGCCGAGCAATGGTGGGCTGTCCACACGGCTCATCCAACGCTTGCAGCATTTGTTACAGGACTTGCAGTTGCGACGGTTCTACTCCCGGAACTTTGGTCCCAGATTTATCCACACCTGTTTCCGCCGAAACCAAAGGCGGATATCGCTGGCGCAGCCGCTATTGAAAGGATTCTTACCCGCAGCAAATGGGCAAAGAAGCTGGTTAAGAATGGTCAGCTCACGAATAAGCTAATGTATGAATCTCACTTGACTGCAAACGGAATTATTGAAGGGAGATTGCAGTTACGCTTGATGAAAGAACTTCACGACCTTCTGCGGGCGGGTGACTTGATCGCATGGGGAACGCCAGATAATCGGCAACCGTATCAAGATATCAAGCCACAAGAATGGTCCGATCTAGAAATCGATACATCGGACCTGGAACGGTATCAAACACATGGAGTACATGCGATAGCGAGAAGAAATCAATCTAGCGGACTCAGGTACGGTTATGTTTGGATCAAGTTCTGCCGAAAGCAAATAGATCGGGAATTCCCGTTAGCCTATTGGCCACGAAGGATCAGCAATGAGTCTCAAAGAAAAACCATTCGTCAACGCAAAAATTTGACCAGCTCTTGCAGGCAATGGTCACCCAACCCGCACCTTCGGAAAAGCCTGCAAAAGAAGCTCGAACATCAAAGCAGGCTGACGGCGCAAGTTATGGCGATACTCGAACTCGCGCAGGTAAAGCTGCAAGTGCTTCTTCGAAACCCAAACGTAAGTCCCGTTGATCCCGCGCTTCACTTGGCTCCAGAACGACTCGATTGAATTGGTGTGCACGTCGCCGCGAACGTATTCCTTCGCGGAGTGATCGACCGCTTCATGATCGTAGCCGTACTTTTCCGTTAGCAGTTTGAAATTCGACGCTTCGTCCGTATGGACGCGCGATCCCTCTTTCACAAACCGGACAATGTGCGGGACGATATGCTGCTTGGTGCGAGCCTGCACCACGCGCGTTACAACGTCGCCGCCACGTTCGATCATGCCTAGCACGATTGCCTTGTCATCATGTCCGGCGCGTCGTGACCACCAATGAAGGTTTCGTCGGCCTCAACGGTCTTGCCGGGACCGCCAAGCGGATAATCGCCGTCAACGTAGCCCATATAGAGCCGGATCAGATGGCACATGCGCCACGCGGTTTTGTAGGTCACGCCTAGCTGGCGCTGTACCTCTTTCGCTGCCACGCCGTTACGGGTCTCGCAGAACAGGAACATCACATAGAACCAGTCGCGCAGGCTGGTACGGGTCTTTTCGAAGGGCGTCCCGGCGGTCGGGTAGACCTGATAGCCGCAATGCTCGCATTCGAACGAGCGGCGTCCTCTGACCCGGTAATAGGTCGCCTCTTTCAGGCATTTGAAGCAGGTAAAACGCTCCCCGAACCGGTTGCGCATCAGGTGTGTCAGGCAGCTATCTTCGTCGGGGAACCGCTTCTGAAACTCGCGGATTTTGATGGTTTCTGGGCCATTGAACCGCCTCCCCTGAGAATATATGTGACTGTATCAGGGTTTGTTCTACATGTCCAGAGGGTATATATCCGGGACCGGGTAGACCCCGCGGTGTCACTGGGATTTGAATTTGGCAGTGGCCTGTTTTGAATTACGATGGCCCGATCAACTTGAGGACGGCCCACCAATGACCAGGCATATCGTAGCGGCCATATTTGCCCTCGCTGGCCTAGCAGGCGCGCCAACTGCCGGGACTGCGGCAGAGCAGAAACCCGGCATCCAACAGACCGACAAGAGCCAGATAGAATGCATCGCGAGAAGGCAGCGCGAGGGGTTGAACATCCGCTTTGCGGTGCATCGCTGCGTCAATCCAAACAATTAGCTTCTGTAAGGCCGCCTCGGTTGGCAGCCTCTTTCGTTAAATAATTGAAGTCAGATATTCTAATTCGGTTTTGTACCTAAGCTGAGATTCGGTACTGGCCTGCGGCCAGTACCTGGACCCGGGTACTGTCCGTATTTGACCCCGACCGTCCCAAGTTGAATCCGCTAGTGTCCTAATTTGCCTTGGAGGCTGCCGTGCAATGGTTCAGGGATCGGATAAGAGACCCGTCAGGCGAACGGCAGCGCTTTCTCAGAAAGGCATCATTGATAATCTATGCGTATGTAATCGGCGTGTTTGTTATTTTTCTTTGGAGATGATGTAAGGCCGCCTCAGTTGGCGGCCTCTTTCATGTGTTTCCTAATTTCTCGTCCGGCGCATCTGCGATGGCCTTTAGCATTTGCGCGCCCTGCCATGTGCTGATTGCAAGGCTTGCTCGGCCGTCACCTCATGGTCTCCGTCACTGATTTTCTCATCGTCCGCGAGCACCGAAATAGTGCCGAAATCCGGACCGTAAACGCGCTTGGCCATTTTTCCTCCTTTTTGAACTTGTGCGGGGATTCGAAATCCGCATCGAGGTGGCCGCGAATAGCGGTGGTCACAGAAACGGCCCCAGCGCTGGACAGAACTGAGGCCGTTCTGGAAGGTGTCTTGTGTGCCTTGGGCAACTCAAAAGACACGCCCCTCAACGCCCAGGCTTCCAACCCGTTCCTTTGCAGTGGGCTTTTTTGGAGAAATCTGCGAGTGGCCTAATTCGGACAGCATCGCGAAGCCGGTACTGGCCTGTTGCGAGCCCTGGCGGCCTAATTTGTGGTTAGCAGTGGCCTAAATTCCGCCGCTTGGCGTGGCAGCGCGCGAAAGCACCGCCGGGAGACGTCGATCATGGGAGCCAGACCGCTGGCGTCGTTTGTAGCCGTGGCGGGATTCATAACCGCCAGTCATCTCACCACCAGAGCCGAGGAAGTGGCGATGGACGGCATTAGGTCGAGCAATACGTTTCGACCGGAGAAGGAGTAGCGTGCGGGGAAATTCCTTCCCCGCACAGCTAAACGCATTACTTCAGCGAGTTGTTGACCGAGGTAAACACGGTGTTCAGGTTGGTACCCAAGCCGTTCACCGCGGCGATAATCGCAAGCGCGATACCTGCCGCGATCAGACCATATTCGATCGCGGTAGCGCCGGATTCGTCAGATAGGAATTTCAAAACAGTGCCCAAAGCAGCCTCCATCGGGGAAGTTCCTGGTAACGGGAACCCGGTGGCTATACGCGACATTATCTTGGATCAGGTAAATCCGATCGGCTGACTTTTAAGCACAATCGTTTCGAATCCAACGGGTCGCATCTGCTGGCCTGCTTTGGGCCTGCGGGTGGCCTATTTCGGCCAATACCGTGCGGGTCGGTACTTTGTGTGTCTTGGTTTGTGGTTAGCAGCGTTCTAACTCGAATCTTCATCCGTCCACTTCGAAAATCAGGCGATCCGGCGATATCCGTAAATCCAGGCCGCAATGCAGGTCCCGAGCACGCCAAGAACGAACCCGGCGGAGAACACATTCAGGTCGTGCAGCCGGGGCGTTCCTGTTGTCCATGCGATGCCGTTAACCACGGCGAGAACGATAACGACGCCGATCCCGTAACCGGTGAGTGTGCGCATTTGACAATCCCTCTTTCCTGTCGCCCCGCACGGTTCGATCCTGGACGCATTTTCAAACCGGGGCACTGGCGCCATCCCGGTCGGGCGACCTCCTGCAACGGGCGCGCCCTAATTCCCCGCCGCGAGTGTCGGCCGGTTCCTAAGTCGCAAAAGATAGTCGATTTGGCGCTCTCGCCAGCCATGATCTTTGGTGGCGAGCGTATCGACGCAGGCGTCGACGCAGATGTCGCAAATGAAGAGATCAGGACCCTGAATGAGGTGGGTTACCTGATCCGTGCCTCGCTTGCAGAAACAGCATGCGGCAAGCGCCATTGTCGCGTTCCGTCCTTGCCCAGCCAACGCGGCATATTTGGCGTCCGGGCGCCAAACGGCAAGTGTCGGTGGTTTGATTTTCAGGGTGCCCTGTCGTTGGGGTTTCAAGCCTGCAAAACTAACGTAGCGTATTACCCGTTGGGCGCTTTTCAGCAAAACATGGAGCAGCTATGCCGCAGGGAAGAAGCGAGCCGATCCGGCTTAAATTCGTCCGTTCCACCATCGACCCGCGAGCCATTCTGGTTGACGAGGAGCTTAATCCTCATGGCTTCGATGAAATCGAGGAATGGGCCAAACGCAAGATTGATTTCGTGGTGATCGACGCCGATACCGGCGAGGATATCACCCGCATTCTGCTGGCTCGAAACTGACCTGGCAAGGTTTCGGCACCGGCTGCTTGATCTCTCATGGCTGATCTGAAAACGCCACTGGCCTGTTTTGGAAACCTTGCGGAGACGAACTGCGATTTCCGTGGTTAACTATGGCGTTAACAAAAACAAAGGGAGGTCGCCATGAAAGCCGCGTTACTCTTTGCTTCCGTCCTGACCGTCCTGTCGATTGCCGCAGTGGATGCCGCTCACCGCAAACCAGATGCCGCCCGCCACAAACCAGTTGTCGCGGTCAAGGACGATGCCGTGAACCGATGCAATGTCAATCTGTGGCCGGGTCTGTCGGCAACACCTTGCAGACCCCCGCCGGGGATAACGTCCTACACCGATTGCACAAAGCTAGTGCACGACAAGGGCGGAAGTGCCAGTGATGGCTGGTGGTACTGCAGCAGCGTCCACTTCAAGAGTTAAGAACCGAAGGAAGCTGAATTGATTGAGGCCGTCTTATCGGTTGGCGGCCTCTTTCATTTCGACTTTGCCGGTCGGTCTCTGCACTGCAAGGATGCCCTCGCCTCCCGATCGCGAGCGCGCTACGCCGATCCAGGCTGTGGAATTTTCGATAATTCGAGCAAAGCGGGCCGATAGGGCGGGTACGGATCCTCGTCATCGGGGATGGCGCAGTAGCCGAATTCTTCCCGGATCCGCTGAATCTCGCCGACGCGTTCATGTAACCGCTGCAAATGCTCCTGCGACCTGGCCTTCCAGTAGCGGAAGGTTTCGGCCGCGACAGGCAGGAACGCGGTGCCGAACAGCGTCGGATCGGGGACAATGGTTCGCCCGAGAAGCAGGAACTTGTCGTAACCAACGGCGACGAGGGTGGCATAGCCGCGGTTTCCGTTCCTCGTGATGCCATTGAGGGACCATTCGCACAACTTGCTGAAATATGGCTCCTGCCGCCACCGGTCAGGATTGGCGGAATCGACCTGCACGTTGACGGCATCCTGGCTGAAATGCACCACCATGCCCGCTTTCTCGGGAAACCATTCGTCGGTCAGATGACCTTGCAGCCAGGCGCAACTGAAGGAACGGCACATCTGGGGACGACTGTCGTAGATGGTGCATCCCTTGCCCGCTTCGCAATGTCTGCACCACTCATTCACGGACGTCCCGACTTCCTCCACTTCGAGCAGGGTGCAGCAGGCGGAGCACGATCCACATTGCCGGACCGACGGCGTCGCAGGCATGCCAGGCGCCCTAAAGCCCTGGCCGTCGCGGATCAGCAGCTTCTGCTTTTCCAGCGAGTTGAGTGCGCGTTCGACCTTGAGACGGGATAATCCGGTCGCGTCGATAACAGCTCTCAGCGTCGTCGCGCCGCTCTCGACAGCGCGGACGACGTCCGACATCAGTTGATCCATTTCTTCTTTTTCTTTTTTCTTCTTCTTCTTGGCCTTTGAGCGCAGTATTCCGAGTCTCGAAGAGCGGATCAATCTCCTGTTGCGTCATCCCCCTCTGCCGCGAGTGCATGGCGCAAAAAAGTGCAGCCTCGGACTTGTGCCGGATTTACCTGCGAGGCGAGACTGGCTTGAGCCACCGAAGCAACAACGCCGACGAGTAACGTTCTCGTGTCCCGGCCTGCTTCCCCCGGCTACGGTTACATCGCGCTAGTTTGAAATTGACGAGTTTTCGAACTGGCGGCAGAATCGCCGCCATGGGCCAGGCCGAAAGACCGACTTGCCCCGACTGCGGGGCCTATTTGATCCTTGCACTGCCTCCGGGCGGCAAAGGCAAGCGCACCTTGCGGTGCCTTGAATGCGACCGAACCGACCCGTTGAAAACCGACACGGCAAGGGGCTGGTTGAAGAGCGAGCTACAGCCGCCGAAGTAGGGCCGTCCCGGTTGGCGGCCTCTTCACGTCATCACCCCGCAATTTCCAGATCGGCTCGAATGGCCCGGAGTAGCTTGCCTGCGCCCCTGGAATCCACGTTTTGGGACTGGCCTGTTTCGATCCGTGGTGGCCTAATCCAGTCAATCGGGGCCGGTTGGCTTCTACAGCGAGAGCGCATGCGGTTCCTGATCTTGCCACTGTGCCTGATACTGGCGGCTTGCTCGACCGATATCGAAAACCTGGCCGCGACCTACACCGAGCCTCCCGATCCGGCGAAAGTCCTCGCCTCTCTCAAGGACGCGGCGGTTTCCGCCAAGCTTAAAGAGCCGGTGGAAATGTCGGTCCCGATCAAAGCCCCCGCGTCTTCCGCGATGCCGTGGATCATTTGCCTGCGCAGCGGCGCAACGGAGGCGTCAAGGCGGCTGACCTATTCGGTCTTCTACAACAACAACGAATTCAAAAGCTTCAGATTGTCCGTCATCATCGAGGGATGTGACGGCCAGTCCTATAGCCCCCTTAAATAGCAGGTGGCCTGCATTGGCGGGGTCTTCAGTTCGGCCCGCCAGACAACGAAGGCTGTAAGCTCGCTGTCAGCATCTGACTGTATCCTGGTTTTGCGAGACGAACCGGCCCGAGGGTTTGTCTCAAGCCGCGCCCATGCCGGCGCCAACTCCCGCGCGGTCCTGCATGATCAACAAGCCATTACTGGACCGCTGGATTTGGGTGGCCATCGCCGCAATGGCCGTCTGCACGACAGGCTACGCGATCATTGTTTGGCGTATCTCCGGCGGCCTTTAGCGCTGTCCTGGCTTCCGTCTCGGCGTTCGCGACTCGACGGCGTTGTGGCTCATAGGCGATCACTACGATTTAACCGCCCGCGCAGAGTCCTTGAGCAATACCGGAACACCGCTCCCGATCTTTGCCGGATTTGTCCACTACTGCACAGACAACGGAAAAATAACCACGTTACGATTTTGCCTGTCGCCGCCGTTCCGGCTGGGGCCATGATCGGCGGCTTGGTGGTTCCGCCTTTTGGCTTGCGTCAAGGTGACACGATGTCTTCGCCGCCACCCCTTGGTATTTTGCCCGGCGCGATGGAACGTCCGCGCTGTCCGCGGTGCCATTCGCGCATGATGCTGGTGGGCGTTTCCCCCGGACCTGCAGGTCACGAGCAACGGCAATTCGAATGCGGCAAATGCAATCATGTCCGGAGCAGTCTGGCGGCATCGGACCCGATGAAGTCCAGGGCTGCGGGCTGGCTCAGCAGCGATTTGAAGCCGCCGGTATAGGCGCATGAAGCCGGAGAAGCCTGCGACCGCCGATCTGGACACGCGCGCCGAGATCGCGCTGGAGCAGGCGCGCAAACTGCCACGCGGGCCCGAACGCAGTGAGGCGCTAAAAGAGGCAAGCGCACTGCGCGTCGCCGCCGACCGCAAGGGCGTGCGGTTCGCCAAGCGCGGAAGGCCGGTCAAGAACTGACGCGCGCCGCTTCCGCCTGGTTCGGAACAGCATCTTCGGTCACCACAAAACCTTGCCGAAGCTCCTTGGCGGTGACGAAACGGCCGCCGACCAGTTCACCCTTGCGCCAGGTCAACGAGCACACCCGAAGGACCTCGCCGCCGGAGGTGAATGCCAGACCGAATATCTTGGGCACCGACAGCGCGCCGACATCCAGCGAAACGCCCTCGTCGGACACATCGACGATCACGCACTCGATCCATGGTGCGTCCGGCGCCGGGATCAGGAATCCCGGCTTTTGCAGATCGACCCGGACATGCTTGCGCGCGCCGGGGTCTTTGCGGTTTTTCGCCATGGTTTCCTCAATCCGCTAGCCTAGGCGGAAATACTTGAATACCAGTTAGCGAAAAAAGTTAACAAATTTAGAGGGTTGGAACATGGCCACGGCGGGAGGGTTCCAAAAACGAAACCTCGCTAGTCGGCGCTGCGCAGCCGCCGCATCGTGAACTCGATGTCGCCGCCGGGCAGTTCGCGCCAGCTTTCGACCCCGCTCATGTAGGCAGCCTTGGGATAGCGGGTCAGAAAATCGCGCGCCTTGGTCCGCGCCGTATCGCGCGGCAGCGTGAAGGTCTCGCGCAGATAGCCATCGTCCGGTTTCCGCCGGCCGGCCATCCGGTCGGCAAGATCGCGCGGGCGCAAGACCATGTCGCAACTCCAGTACAAGAACGACCGGCTCAATATAGCGCGCGCGTGCACCAATCCGAGTCCCGCCTGGCCCACCGCTCTCGGACCGACTCCCCGTGACGTAGGTTCGCCTTCCGACAAGTAAACTTTCACCCGATGACGTGCTCGTAAGCTGAGGGTATTGCAGCCTAATCGCCGACGGGGGCCAGATCGCTGTGGACCAGTCGGCTATTATGACGGCTACCGGACCGACATCGCGACGGGCGTGCGCCTATATTGCGCCATCCCGCGGATCGCCCTCTCGGAGCGTCCTTCCACCCCCTGCGGTAATCGGCCCGACCGACCGGGCGGGATATCGCAGTGACCGTTTCAAACGCCGGTCTTTCCCTGGACAATAAGCTGCTCGCGTCGTTGCCGCGCGATCATTTCGACCGGCTGGCTCCGCATCTGTCGCCGGTGGCCTTGCAGCAAGGGCTGGTGCTGTTCGAAGCCGGCGACGAGGTCGACCAGATCTATTTTCCCCACCATGGCATGCTGTCGTTGCTTGTCGTGCTGCGCGACGGCAAGGCGATCGAAACCGCGACCGTCGGCCGCGAAGGGGTGGCCGGCGCGATGGCCGGGCTCGGCCTTTACAAATCGCTGGTCCGCGTCGTGGTGCAGATGCCGTTTGGCGGCAGCAAGATCGCCGCCACCCATTTCAGGACCATCGCCGCCGGCAGCGACCCCGTCCGCAATCTCTGCATCCGCTACAACGAAGTGTTGCTGTCGCAGGCGCGGGTGACCGCCGCCTGCAACGCGCTGCATCCGATCGAAGCGCGATTCTGCCGCTGGCTGCTGCAAAGCGCGGACCGCGCGGCAAGCGACACCGTCGAACTGACGCAGGAATTCCTCGCCGAAATGCTGGGAGTGAGGCGCACTTCGGTGACGGAAGTCGCAAGCCGGGTGCAAAACGCGGGCGCAATCACCTATTCCCGTGGCGTGATCAGGATCCTGGACCGGCCCGCTTTGATGCGGAAGTCCTGCGAGTGCTACCAGACGCTGCTGGATCAATCGGCCGTGCTGGGCTGATCCCCAACCGCTCTTCGGTCGCGCAAGCATTTACGCGCAAGCATTTGTCTCAATTGATAATTGTCGAAATAGGGGAACTCTATCCCTGGCTGCACGTTGGTTGCCGAGAAGGGGAAGCAGCACAATGCAGCCGGAGCACGCTTTACCGAAACGCCGACGCCAGATTTTGGATGATGAGACCGGGGACAAGCCCCGCTTCGAGGCGGGCGAAGAAGTTTGGGCACAAACGGGTTATGCGCGCAACGATTGGGACGACGATGCCTGGGTGGGAAATTTCATGGCCCGCCTCGCGGATCTGGTCCGCAAGATCAGTGGCAAGAATTAACTGCGCTCACATCGCCAAAAAAACGGCGCATGCTTCCCCAAGGCATTCCACTTCAGTCCATTCCGTTTCAGTCCACTGCGTTTCAGTTCGCAGTGCTGCCGGTTTTGGTTTGCGCTTTGGTTTGGGATTTTGCCGGAGTTGACGGCTTCTTGGGCGCATCGGTGCGCACGTTGCCCCAAGGGTCGGTAGACACCTTGGAGTCCGGTATCTTCTTGAGCGATTCCTTGTAAGCCTTGTCCCGCGCCTCCTCGGCGTCCTTTTGCTCCTGCGACTTGGCCGGCGTGTTATCCTGCATCAAATTGATGGAGGGCGCCTGGGCATAAGCCGGCGCCGTCAGCGACATCGCTGTCAGAACCATCCCTGTCAGCAATGTGATGACCGCCGCCGCGCTCGATATTCTCATGGAACGTCCCCTGCATTTTCGGGCCAATATATCACCGTCCGGACGGTGACGCCAAGCGTGCCCGGCAGGCTAAAGCCCGTCCGACTTGCAGGATTTCGGCGATTGCATCCAGTCGTCCCAGATCGGACCGCATTTGGTGCAGCCATTGAGGACAAGCCCCATGGCAATCACGCCGAAAATCAGTGCCAACCGCCTGGACATCGCCGGATTACTCCCCACGCCCTTATCATACGGCGTCAACTCGGGCATTTTCAAGCCGCAACCAGGATAACCACTTTTGCCGGAAGGGCGTCCTATCCCGCGATTTACGTATTTCGGACAGATGTCCTCCTGAAGGTTTTTAGGACCGCTCACCGGTTGTTATCAGCTGCAAGAGTAGCCATCTAATCGATAGCAGTCGGATCGCTTCAACAGCGCATACCCCGAGACGCAACGCTTTAGCCACGCCAAACCTTACAGACGGTATCGACCAACGGCATATCACTTCGGTATGCGCGTCACGGGTCAGGATAGCCTATGGCCATCGAACATGCCTCCGTCCAGGTCGTGCGCAAACCTTGGGGGGTCACCGATCTCCACCCCTGGAGTGACGTTGACGGTTCTGCTGGCGCCATCGGCGAGCTATGGTTTCAGCGCGTCGATAGAAATGCAGCAATACCGGCGTTGCTGCTCAAATTGCTATTCACAAGCGAGCCTTTATCGATACAGGTTCATCCGGATGATGCGTTTGCGCGATCGATCGGGCTTTCCAACGGCAAGACCGAAGCATGGTACATTCTGTCCGCCATTCCCCGCGCCAAGGTCGCAGTAGGACTGAATTATCCGCGTTCCGCCACCGCGTTACGAACGGCCATCACGGACGGCTCGATTGCCAACATCGTGCACTGGCGTCCGGTTCATAAAGGCGACGTCATTTTTATTCCTGCCGGAACCATCCACGCGATCGGCGCGGGCATCGTTCTGGCCGAAATCCAGCAGTACAGTGACGCCACGTTCCGGCTGTTCGACTATGGACGGCAACGGGAACTGCACATCGAAAAGGCCGTCGCCGTTTCCGATCCCGGGCCAGTTCGAATTCAACCCGCTCCACGACGTCTCACCGCCGTTCGAACGGGCCTCATTGCAAATCCGCATTTCGTGTTCGAGCGGATTGACCTCCCGGCTGATTCGATTTGGTCACTTAATGCCGACCAGGAAACCTGGATCCTGACGATCGAAGGACACGCGCGGATCGGATTGACCGACACCGCTGTTGGTGAGGTCGTTTTTGTGAAAGCCGATCGTGCCGATATCGAGGTTGGACCCGACGGAACGAGCGCTTTGATTGCTTATGCCGGACCGGATTTCGCTAGTTCCTTGCTGCAAGATTCTGGAGAGGTAGTGACCTCTGCTGGCACGAAATCAACCGAGATTGTCGAGGCCCAGACGTGACGCCGCTCCGCCGTATCGCCGTTATCGGCAATTCGCTGCCTCGTCGCTGTGGAATCGCAACGTTTACGACCGATCTGCAGCAAGCGATATCAACGTCACGCCCGAACCTGGAGACCTGCATCGTGGCGATGACCGATCATGGTCAGACCTATAATTTCCCTTCGGCGGTCGCTTTGCAGATCAAAGACGACAACGTCGAAGAGTACGTGCGCGCGGCAGATTTTCTGAACGCTGGCCGGTTCGACACCGTGTGCCTGCAACACGAATTCGGAATTTTCGGAGGCGAAGCCGGTGCCCACATCCTGGTGCTGCTATCGCACCTCACCATGCCGGTGGTGACAACGCTCCACACCGTGCTGGCCGAGCCGACGGCGGTTCAGCGCGCGGTGCTGGAGCGCATCGTCGAGGCGTCATCCAAGATCGTTGTGATGGCCGCGAAGGCGCGTGAGTTGCTCCGCAGCGTCTATCGGGTGCCGGACGATAAAATCGAGGTCATTGCGCATGGCATTCCGGATTTTCCGTTTGTCACGCCTGACGCCGCGAAGGCCACGCTCGGATTTAGCGAACGATCGGTCATTTTGACGTTTGGCCTGTTGTCGCCGAACAAGGGCATCGAAGTCATGATCGATGCGATGCCGTCGATTCTGGAACACCGTCCGGATGCAGTATATGTCGTGCTCGGTGCGACGCATCCCAATCTGGTTCGAGAACAGGGCGAAGCCTATCGCGAAAGCCTGATCGCGCGCGTTCGCGAGCTCGGCGTCGAAGACCACGTGGTGTTCCTCGACCGGTTCGTCGATCAGGCCACGCTGCTTGAATTCATTTCTATGTGCGATGTCTATGTCACGCCCTATCTTAACGAAGCACAGATGACATCCGGTACCTTGGCGTACAGTTTCGGGCTCGGAAAGCCGGTTGTTTCGACGCCTTACTGGCATGCGTGTGAGCTGCTGGCTGACGGACGCGGCGTTTTGGTTCCTTTTGGCGATGCGGCGGCGATCGGTGACGCAATCGCGGAATTGCTCACCGACGATACTCGGCGGCAGGCGATGCGAAAGCGTGCCTATGCCGTCAGCCGAACGATGACATGGGAACGCTGCGCCGAGCGTTACATGTCGGCCTTTGAGAATGCTCGGCAGGGTCACTGGCTCAAGGTTATTGCACGCACCGACCCGGGCGCAATCGAGCCACACAGCCCGGCTGCACCTGACATGCAAATCGGTCATTTTCTGTCGATGTGCGACGATACCGGTCTGTTCCAGCACGCCGTGCATTCGGTGCCCGATCGCTCGCACGGTTATTGCGTGGATGACAACGCCCGCGCGTTGTTATTGGCCTGCGCGCTCAATAATCCAGGCGAACAGCGCCTTTCGGAAGTTCTGACGGCCCGCTTTGCCGCTTTCGTGCAGCATGCGTGGAACCCTGACACAAGGCGATTTCGCAACTTCATGGGCTTCAATCGAACCTGGCTTGAAGACAGCGGCTCCGAAGATAGCCACGGGCGAACGTTGTGGGCGCTGGGCGAGTGCGCGCGCAGGGATGCAAGCCCGCCGCGCCGCCGATGGGCAGCTGCTTTATTTGCCGAGGCATTGTCGACTGTGGAGACTTTTCGTTCACCCCGCGCTTGGGCATTCACGCTGCTGGGGTTGGGTTCTTATTGCGCAGTCGCTCCGGACGATCTCCAGGCGCAGGAAATCCGGCGGCTTCTTGCCGACAGGTTGATGTCGATCCTGGCGTCGGTGGAGACCCAGGACTGGGTGTGGTTCGAGGAAGGGCTGGCCTACGATAATGCGCGTTTGTCACAGGCCTTGATGCTGACGGGCATGGCGACGCAAACGCCCGCCTATGTCGATGCCGGATTGAGATCTCTGCGCTGGCTGATGACCCGGCAAACCGGCCCTGCGGGTCATTTCCGGCCGGTCGGCACGGCCGGATTCGGCGAACAGCGTCAACATCCGCGCGCCTTCGACCAGCAGCCTGTGGAAGCCACGGCGACGATCGCTGCCTGCCTCACGGCGTGGCGGGCGGAGGGTGATGCCGAATGGAAAGCCATTGCAACGCGCGTCTTCGCTTGGTTTCTCGGCAGCAATGATCTTTCCCTGGCGCTGGTCGATTTACACACGGGAGGCTGTCGCGACGGACTGCATCCCGATCGCGCCAACGAAAATCGCGGGGGCGAGTTGGTGGTGTGCTATCTTCTCGGTCTTGCAGACATTCGTCAGCTGGCGCGCGTCAACGCTGGCCTGACAAAGCCTGCAGCACTTCGCGCCGTCGGCACCTGAATTCCACCTTTCACTCCAGCAGGCCGAGGGCAATCGTGTCACCAGCTACCTTCCTGAACCGGCAGGCGCTCTATCTGCGTCCAGACCCTGCGCGGGTGATCGTGCGCCCGTTCAAGCCGGCAACTGAACCGCGCGATCTCAACCCGACCGACAAGACACGCGCCAACCATATCGTCGACCGGGTTCTCGCACTCGATCCGGAAACGGCCGCCGGTCAGCTGGCGGATGTACTGGAGAATTTTCAGGGCCGGCATCGCAATCTGCTGGCGACGTTCGAGGCGCGCGCTGACGAAATGGAAGATGCCCTGGCGGCTCACGGCGTCTTTTCCAAAACTCAGCGCCAGTTGATCGGCGCTTACTTTCTCAACGAATATTCGTTCGAAGCCTCGGCTTTGTTCAATCCCAGCATTGTACCGCACCCCGACCAATCGGACGCGCCGAAGGGTGGCTTGCGCTTCATTCTCAGTCTGCGTGCCGTAGGCGAAGGGCACGTGTCATCGCTGACGTTTCGCGCCGGCACCATCGCCGCGGACGGCAGCCTTGCGGTCGATCCGACGGCCAGACTCGCTTCAAGTCCCCGAATTGGGTATCGGGTATCCGGACCGACGGGTGACGACGTTGAGGTGGTTTTCAGATCAGACGAAGATATCAGTGAGCGCATCATCTTTCCGGTCACGGAGTTCTCAATCACATGGCATCGAAGACGCCCGCTTTGTCGAATTCAGCGATGGCGGCCGGAAAACCTATTACGCAACCTATACCGCCTATAGCGGCACGGCGATCCGATCGGAACTGATCGAGACCCGCGATTTCATATCATTTCGAATGACGCCCTTGCGCGGAGCAGCCACGCACAACAAGGGCATGGCGCTGTTCCCGCGCAGGATCAACGGCAAATACGCCATGATTGCGAGACAGGACAATGAGAACCTTTATCTGATCTATTCCAGCGATCTTTACACGTGGGCTGGCGGTCAGGCCATTCTGAAACCGCAATTTCCCTGGGAGTTCGTGCAGATCGGCAACTGCGGTTCGCCGATCGAACTCGATGAAGGGTGGCTGCTGTTGACGCACGGCGTCGGCCCGGTCCGCAAATACTCGATCGGCGCGGCGCTGCTCGATAAGAATGATCCTTCCAAGGTGCTTGCGCGTTCACGCGAGCCGCTGCTGCGGCCTGAACCGTCCGAGCGAGAAGGATACGTTCCTAACGTCGTGTATACATGCGGGGCAATGAGACATAACGATCAGGTCGTTTTGCCCTATGCGGTGTCAGACACCTACTCCAATGTCGCGACCATCACGATTTCAACGCTGCTGCGCGCAATGCAAAGCTGACTTCCACCGATTCTACCTGGTCCGTCCTACTTCCGGTTATCCACGCGCCGGTATGGCGGCTCTGAAGTTCTCTTGGTAGGCTTGCGGCGAGGAATAAGACTTCTGAACCGGCACCAGTACCGGGTGAGGAAACAGCGTTCATGGCAACGGAACAACAGGCGGCGGAATTCGATATCGCGGAAGCCAGGCGCGTGCTTGGCGATGTATTCGCGCCGTGGGTGCAGGACCTGGGGTTATCGATCAGCGGCATCGAATACGCTCCGCCGCCGGACGCTGCGGCGGACTGGCAGCCGGGTGCGATCCTGCGCATGGCCTTCTCCGAACGCCTGTGCCGCCATGGCGGCATCGTCTGCGGCCAGGCACTGATGGCGCTCGCCGACACCGCGATGGTGATCGCAATTCTAGCCGCCAACCGCGGCTACCGGCCGATGACGACGGTCGATCAGACCACGCATTTCATGCGCGCGGCCACCTCGTCGGACGTGCTGGCCGATGCAAGGGTGGTCCGGCTTGGACGCACCATGAGCTTTGGCCGCGTCACCCTGTCCAGCGCTTCCGACAACAAGCCGGTGGCGATGGTCTCGAGCGCCTTTGCGATGCTGTGAAAGTGGATCGGTGTCGCGTTTGGCCTAAGGGCTTTGTTTCGGTTTCTTCGCCGGGTCGGTGGGCCGGGCAACGCCCCACGGATCGTATTTTTCCTTGGGCTCGGGTATTCGTTCCAGCGCAGCCTTGTAGGCCTTTTCATCGACCTTCTTTGTCGGCGCGTCCGTCTTCTTGTCATCGCCGTGCCGCTTGCCACCCATCTGGGCGTGCGCGGGCAGCGCGATCAACGCCAGCATCGCAAGCGCGACAGCAAGGATCTTCATCGCTTCCGTCTCCCCAGGCGTTTATCGCTGCCAAACCTAGCCTGCAACCGGACGGCGGCAAAGCCCGATCGGCTGTCTTGCCGGGTGTTTTGCGAGCCGGGTTCAGCAATTGTTGATGGTCCGAGGCGGCGAATTGAGGGCGGCCTCGCGCAATTTTAACCGGCGTGGGATAGAATTGTCGCGATGCGGCGGATCATTATCTACACGGCGTTGTTGGCAGGCGGCGCAGTCACCTTGGCGGGCTGCGGCATCGCCGACAGCCACTCGCCGGTGCCGGAGTTCATGCGCGCCAAAGCCAGCGAACCGGCAGCCCCGGAGCCGCCGCCCGACATCAAGGGGCTGGTTCGCGAAAAACTGGATTTGGTGTTCACCGCCGCCTCGCAGCCACGCCATGTGCAGGTCTCGCCGCCGCGCCGCGATCTCCGTGGACCGGGCTGGACCGCATGCGTCAAGGCCGACCTCACTTCCGTGAACGGCAAACCGCTGGGCAGCCAGACCTATCGCATCACCATCAGCGGCGGCGTGATCATCTACCGGTGGCACGCCGAGGCCGGGGATAATTGTTCGTCCGAGAGCTACGAGCCGGTCTAGGACGCGTTGCAATACTGAATACCTTCCGGAGCTTGTCGTGGGCGGCGCGATCGAAAGCATGCCGATGCCGGGAGATACTTAACGCCTCGGCATGACAAACGTCCGGTTAACATTACCTTTCAAATTGAAGTCCCGAACCAACCGTATTTTCCAATCTTTCCGCTAGTTTCCTCGCGATAACGCGATGCAGGAAGCGCCACGCCAAACAAGGCGCTGCGACCCATTGCGAACGGGGAAACGGGGACGTGGTCGAGATTGCGAATTCAGCGGCGGTTGGCCGCGCATCTCCAAAAGATGCCACGGGAAAGCGCGCGCAGGCAGCGGCTGCGCCCGATGGCGGCGGACTTGTGCCGCTCACGGCGGTGGCCACGAGCCAGTGGCGCAGCTTGGCCGAACGCGCCGTCGAGCCGAACGGCTATCATCTGCCCGACTGGGAACTGGCGGTGAACGCCTCCGCGCGCGGCCGGACCGGGGTGTCCGCGCTCGGCGCATGGCGCGATGTTGCGCCGGCGCCGGACCGTACGGCGCAGCTGATTGGCCTGCTGCCCGTGATTTCATTCTGGCGCGCCTACCGGATTCCCCTGCCCGTTCTGGTCAGCGCCGATCCTTACGGCACGCTGAGCACGCCGCTGCTCGATCGCAATTGCGCCAACGACGCGGTCGCCCGATTGATGCAACAGGCGCGCAAAGCCGGCGCCCATGCACTGGTGCTGCGCGATGTATCGCTGGATGGCGCAGCGATGAAAGCCGTCACGGAAGTGCTGCAGCAAGGCTGCATGCGTCCGCGCATACTGCAATCCCACGTCCGCGCCTGCCTTGACGCCACGCGCGATGCCGACGAATTGCTGCAGGACGCGATCGGCACCAAGAAGCTGAAGGAACTGCGCCGCCAGCGCAATCGTCTTGCCGGGCACGGCGCCGTCCATTTCGACGTGGCGCGAACATCGGACGAGGTTGCATCGGCGGTCGAGAATTTCCTGGCGCTGGAGGCCAGCGGCTGGAAGGCCAGGCGCGGCACGGCACTGGTGCAGGACGACGGCGATGCCCGCTTTATCCGCCGCGCCACCACGGCACTCGCCGAGCGCGGCCAATGCGAAATCGTGACCCTGCGCGCCGGTGACACGCCGGTCGCAGCGGCCGTCGTGCTCCGGCACCTGGATCGCGCGTTCTATTTCAAGCTCGGCGTCGACGAGCGCTTCGCGAAGTTTTCACCCGGCGTGCAGTTGACGCTCGACCTGACGCGGCATCTCTGCGCCGACCCCGCGATCGCGATGGCCGACTCCACCGCCAGTCCCGATCACCCCATGATCAATCCGATCTGGCGCGGACGGCTTGCGATCGGCGACGTCCTGATTCCGCTGCGCCCCAAGGATCCGGTGGTGTCGCTGGCGCATGCCGCGATCACGTTGCGGCGGCTGGCCCGCGAGCCGGCGCGCCGCGCCGTTCATTTCATTCGCAACCGCCGAGAAGTTCGCAGGAAAACCGCCAGGAGAAATCGTCATGAATACCGTCACCGAGATCGCGCCGGTGATATCGGCGTCGAACGATGCGCTGCGGCGCGACTTTCCGCTCAAGCCGTTCGCGATCCGCCACAAGCTTGCCGGTCACCCGCTATTGACGCTGCCGCGCATCGCGCAGCTCGCCTCTGAACTGCCGCGCGACCTGATCGAATACAATTCAGGCAAGGTCGCGATCAGCCAGGATCCGGATGCGATTCCGTCTGTCGATCTCGATCCGGTCGAAGTGGTGAAGCGCATCGAGACCGCCGGCGCCTGGATGGTGCTCAAGCGCGTGGAAAACTCGCCGGAATATCGCCGCCTGCTGCGAAGACACCCTGCTGTCGGTGGCGCGGGCGCGCGGCTTCAACAGCCTGGCCGACGCCGGCTTCGAACAGCTCGAGGGATTCCTGTTCGTATCATCGCCGAATTCGACCACGCCGTTTCATCTCGACAGCGAAGACAATTTCTTCGTCCATATCCACGGCGAGAAGTTCTTCACCATTTTCGACAACAGCGACCGTGCCGTCGTCTGCGACGACGAGATCGAACGCTCGATGACCAAGCACCGCAACCTGAAATACGACGAGCGCTTTGCGTCGCGCGGCACCGAATTTCATCTGTTCGCGGGCGACGGCTGCTACGTGCCGTACCAGTGGCCGCACTGGGTGCGGACCGCGGATTCCCATTCGATCTCGATGGCGATCACCTGGAAGACGCGCGAGGTCCGCCGCCTCAACGATCTGCATTTCTTCAATTCGATGCTGCGCGGCATCGGCCTGCCGCAGAAGCCGCCGGGCGCACAGCCCGCGCGCGACGCGATCAAGCTTGCGGTCTATCGCACCGCGACCTCAGCGATCCGCCCGTTGCGGGCCTCGCTCACGATGCGCCGCGTGCTGCGCCGCATCGCGCTCGGCAAGCGCGCGAATTATTATCTGAAGGGGACGTAGTTTCCGCAGCGTCGCCCTCAACCTCTTCCCGCAAGCCCGGGGCGAGGGAGAACAAAGCGTTCCCCGGATGCTGCGCAACGCGCCGCTCTGCGGCGTGATGCGCTGCTGATCCGGGGTCCATGACTGCATAAATTTCGACAGTGGATCCCGCTCTCGCGGAGCAGCGCCAGGCGCGCTGCACCGCGTCCGGGACACGCGAAAATCACTTCAACGGCGAGTGAGGCGCGGGCAGCATGATGGTGGAGTGCATCTCTTCCAGCAACGGCGGTCCTTTGGCGAGGAAGGCCTGCCATTCCGGATCCTTCATGACGGCCCCGCGCGCTTCAGCGCGGGCGTTGAGGTCGCGGTAGGCCCAGAGGTGGCAGACTTCGTTGGGCTGGCCGGCCTCGGTCTGCCACAGACCTACGATCTTGGAATATTTCTCGCGCGCCGGCAGCACCGCGGTGAACGCATCGAGCCACTGCCGCACCGGGCCCGCGGCCTTGGCGCGATAATTGCGGAATTCATAGATGTTGCCGGTGGCCTCAGGGGCAACCGGCGGGCGCACCGCATTGAGCAAGCGGATGTCCTGGCGCACCAGCAACGGGCGGATCAGCGGAATATACTCGCCGTTCCAGCGCGAGACCTTGGCGAGTTCGCCGCGCAACCGGGCGCGCTCCTCGTAATTGTCATAGCTCCACAGATGCATGACCTGGTTGAGGGGACCGATTTCGGTCATCCAGTAGCCTTCGAGCTTGCCGTAGTTGTCCCCCCGGATATCGCGCGCCACGGTGCCCGCCGCCTTGACCATGTCGCCGATCGTGCCGGGTTTTACGGTGTAGGTCCTCAACTCATAGATCATGACGTTCCCCAGTTTCTTGCTGTCGGTTCTGCGGGGTCATCAGGTCATGAATGCGGTTCCGTTTCAACCGGGAATGGACGGCGCGACTGGATGCCGCGCGAGGGGAAGAAGCAAGCCCCGTTTACTCCGCCGCTTGCGCATTCACTTCCGCCGACACCTGACGGATGGCGCGGGCAAGCTGGTCGGCCGGCTGCGCGCCGGAGACCGCGTATTTGCCGGCAAACACGAAGGTCGGCACGCCCGAAATCCCCTTGTCGGAGGCTTCCTGCGCCTGCGCCGAGATCAGGTCGACATCCTCATCGGTGGCCAGGCGCTTGCGGATGTCGTCGGCGTCGAGCCCGCAATCGGCTGCCGCCTGCACCAGCACATTGATGTCGGTGAGATCGCCGCCCTCCCTGAAGTAGAGCTCCATCAATCGCTGTTTCATCTCGGCGGATTTGCCTTTCGCCTCCGCCCAATGGATCAGCCGGTGGCAGTCGATGGTATTGGGCTGGCGCTTGACGAGGTCAGGCCGGTACAACAGGCCCTCTTCGCCGGCGGCGGTAACGACGCGGCCTGCAATGCCCTTATAGGCCTCG
This sequence comes from uncultured Alphaproteobacteria bacterium, assembly GCA_963774685.1. Taxonomy (GTDB): domain Bacteria; phylum Pseudomonadota; class Alphaproteobacteria; order Rhizobiales; family Xanthobacteraceae; genus Bradyrhizobium. Next base: position 294,172 of record CAVZFU010000003.1, read on the forward strand.
ACCGAACCGAATTTGGCCGTGAGATATTCGTCGCGGCTGATGCCTTCGCGCGGCACCCACGAATTGAGAAAGAACGGCCGCCAATGGATCTCCACGGGAACATCCGGCGTCAGCGCCAGCGCGTTCTCGATCCGGCGTTTGCCGATATAGCACCACGGGCACACCACGTCGGAGACGATGTCGATTTGAAGCGGTTTCAGGCTGCTCATGGGCTGTCCTCGCTTTTGCGGAAGTCCCAGAGATAGTCGGCAAACCGGATACGGACAAGGGAGCTATTTCAATTTCGCCGCCATGCTCCGCATCCGCTCGGCGGTCAGATCGTCGGCGGGAAAGAACGTCTCCAGCGCCAGTTCCGACAGCGTGATGTCGACCGGCGTCCCAAAAATCATCGTGGTCGAGAAAAAGCTCAAGGTCTCGCCGCCGAGCCGCATCCTGAAGGGGATCGCAATGGTGTCGGTGGACAAGCGGCGCCGGCCGCGCCGGAAGCCGATACGCCTTCAGCTCGCCGTACAGCTTGATCAATTCGGGATCGCCGGTCTGCTCACACTGGCGATGCAGCCGCTCCAGCAGGTGCCCGCACCATTCGCCAAGATTGACGGTGCGCGGCGCAAGACCCTGGGGATGAAAGCTGAGCCGCAGCACGTTGAGCGGCGGCGCCAGCATCGCCGTCGCGATGCCCTCGAGCAACGGCGCGACCATGCGGTTCGAGGCCACCAGATTCCAGTGGCGATCGACTGCCAGCGCCGGATTGGGCTCGTGCGCTTCGAGCACCCGATCGATCGCCGCCCGCGCCGGTTTCAGCGCGGGATCGTCGAGCGGGCGCTGCGGAAACGCCGGTGCGAAGCCTGCGGCCATCAGCAACACGTTGCGCTCGCGCAAGCGGCACGTCCAGCCGCTCGGCGAGCTTCAGCACCATGTCGCGTGACGGCGCCGAGCGGCCGGTTTCCACGAAACTGAGATGGCGCGGGGAAATCTCGGCGTCGCAGGCGAGATCGAGTTGGCTGAGATGACGGCGCTGCCGCCATTCGCGCAAGCGATCGCCGACATGGGAGGGTTTTATCAGGTGTGCGCGATCGGCGGCAGGTTGTGGGTTCATGGCGGAAAACCTACCACGCGCCTTTCACGCGTTCCATTACCTCCGAGGTAATCGAAATAGCTATCGAGGCGGATCATCCTGCGCATCTCGCTCCACCATTCGAAAGGACAACTGCCATGATCCACCCATCCCTGTTCCTGCGCCGCGCCCTGCAGCTCGACGCCATCGTCACCGGCGCGATGGCGCTGCTGCTGGTCTTTGGCGATAGCGCGCTGGCGCCGCTGTTCAACCTGTCCGAGGCCTTGTTGCGCGACACCGGGCTGTTCCTGATCGCCTACACCGCCGTCGTCGGCTGGCTTGCCACGCGGCCATCGATGCCCAAGGCGCTGGTAATGGCCGTGATCGCGGGCAACGCCGCATGGACCGTCATCAGCATCGCGCTGTTGTTCAGCGGCGCGGTGAAACCCAACATGCTCGGCGAGATCTTTGTCACGATCCAGGCCATTGCAACCGGCGCTTTCGCCGAGCTGCAATTTATCGGACGGCGCCGAAGCGGCAGCGCAGTGACGGCCTGATCGCCATGGAGGCGAAGCAGTCCAGGGCATGATAGCATCCTGGATTGCTTCGTCGCCGTGCGCTTCGCAATGACGGCAAGCACGGCCAATCCCGGGAGGCGCCGCATGACGTCAGCGCAAGTGAGCGGCACGCAAGGATATGCCGACGAGGCCGAGGAGCTTTTCAGGCGATATGAAAGCATCCCCGCCGCCGTCGCTCACCGGGCGGTGCTGCATCTGATCCCGACGGCGCCGTCCCACGTACTCGACATCGGCTCAGGAACCGGGCGCGATGCGGCGTGGTTCGCAGCATCAGGCCATCGCGTGCTCGCGGTCGAGCCGACCGCCGCGTTGCGCATCCCGGCCCAAGCGCTTCATCCGTCGCCGCTGATCGAATGGCTCGACGACAGCCTGCCGGATCTGGCGCTGGTGCGGGCACGCGGCAACAGGTTCGATATCGTGATGCTGACGGCGGTCTGGATGCATCTCGACCCGCAGCAGCGCCAGCACGCGATGCCAAATCTGGCGTCCTTGCTGAGCGAAAGCGGCGTGATGATCATGAAGATCAGGCACGGACCGGTCCCGCCGGGACGGCGCATGTTCGAAATCCCCGCGGAAGAGACGATTGAGCTGGCGCGGACGCACGGGCTGCACCCGGTCTTGAACCGGCGCGCGGAATCCAGTCAGCAGGCCAACCGCGCCGCCGGGGTCGACTGGACATCGCTGGCGTTTGTGAAAGCGAAACCGGGCGCCGCCTAGAGCGTTTTCGAGCGAAGTGGATACCGGTTCGCGTAAAGAAAACGCGTCAAAACAAGAATCTAGAGCCCGTTTCAATTCCATCGAAACGGAAACGGCTCTAGGCCGAAGCGCGGTCTTCCAGATGCTGCCCGCCGCCGGCCGGCACGTAGATCCCGGATTCCACGGCGATGATGCCGCCCGTCGCCGACGTGTCGTCGTGCCCGTTCAGTGACTTGCCATTGACGTGCTTCGACTTGCCGTTCAGGAGCTTGCCGTTCGGGACCTTGCCGTTCAGCTCTTGCTTCGGCTTGCCGTTCAGCCCTCGGGCTCTCTTCTCCTGGGCCTTCGCCGCCTGTTTTTCGGCCTTCCTCAGGGCTTTCCGTTCCGCGCTGGCTTTCAGGCGCAGCCGCTCGGCCCTCGCTTCGGCGCGTTTTTTCTTGCGCTTTTTTTCGCAAGCGTCGCATTTGCAGCCGATCGGCTTCAGATACGCCTTGAAGTAATCGGTGCCGTAATCGTAGTTGATCTCTTCACCCGGCTCGATCTTCTTGATCGCCCGGATCACGACCTTGCGCTTGCGGACGCTGACGTCGGACTCCGCATTCGGCTTGCAGGCGTGGTTGATATAGCGCGCGATGTTTTTTCGTATCGAGCCGTCGATGGTCCAGCGGCCGTTGAGCTCGAACAAATACTTGTTCTCGATCGCGTCGTGCTTTTTCTTTCTGCAATCGAGCAGCGGGCCAAAATAGCGGACGATTTTGGCGCCCTTCTTGATCGGTCTGGTGGCGAAGAGTCCAAGCCCGGTGCGGGAACGGCCGACGCGGTACGGTTTATTCGAAGAAATGGCAGGCATGATCTGTGGGAACTGACACGCTCGTGAAACCGGGGCCGCTGTTCTAAAACGATTCCGGGCCGATGTCAGGTGTTTCGTACATCCGGCTTGAACATTCCCCAGATTGCGCATGTCATAAACGGCTATCGGGTTCCGCCACGCAAAATCCTCCGCCATCAATCGCCCAAACAATCGGCAGCAGCTATGCCGGCAGCGGGACAGTGGTAAAGTCGGCCTGAAATCCAGGAGCTTCAAGCGATCCGGGACCGGAGGTGCTGATGGATGCTGTCCTTCCCTACCGTGCCATGGCCTACAACAACGGCTGGGCCAACCATCGTCTGCTGACGGCCTGTATGCGGCTGTCGCAGGCTGATTTGGTGGCGCCGCGGACCGGTTTCTTTCCGAGCCTGCGCGCGACGCTCAATCATATCCTGATTATCGATCGCTTTTACGTGGACGCGATGGAGGGCGGCAGGCTGGGGCCGGCGGCCTGGGCGGACCGGGAACCTTGCGAAACTGCGATCCTGCTCAGAAATGCGCAGAGCGAGACGGACCGGCGATTGATTGCCGTCGTCGAGCGCCTGGGCGCGGCCGACCTTGATCGTATCGTGGACATCCATCGCGGTGATCGCATTCAACGCGAGCGAATCGATCGGCTGCTGCTTCACCTGTTTCAGCATCAGATCCATCACCGGGGTCAGGCGCACGCGATGTTGAGCGCCACCGAACGTCCCGCCGCCGCAACTCGACGAGTTCTTTGCAGCAGAAGAGGCGCCGCTGCGCGCCGAGGAGTTTGCGGAGCTTGGATGGACCGAGGATGCGGTCTGGGCCAGTTCAGTCACGGTCCTTGCGGCCGGTCAATGGTCGACTTGAGCATGGCCTCCAGCAGGGTTTCGGCGCTGGTTCCCTCCGGCATCCGCCGCAGGATGTCGGAGAGCCGGTCGTCGAGCAGCAGCATGGTAAAACCGTGGACCAGCGACCAGGCCCGCGCGATTGCCGCGCCTTGTTCGAGCGATAGCGCCTGTTCGGAAATATGCTCATGGCGGCTGGCGCCGATCGCACCGGCGAGGCCGGCGAACGAGGCGTTGGCGGCTTCATGCAGCGACGGCCGCGACATATCGAGACGCTCGGTGCGGAACATCAGCCCGTACATGCCGGGATGCGCCTGCGCATAGGCGACATAGGCCTTGGCCCGGGCCATCGCTTTATCCTTCGGCAAGGCGCCGGTAGCGCCGGCAACTGCCATCGCCGCATTGAATTGCCGGAAACCGATCGCGGCGAGTTCGCTGACAAGGCCGGTGAGATCGCCGAAATGATGGGTCGGCGCGGCATGCGACACCCCCGCCTCGCGCGCCACCGCGCGCAGCGTCAGCCCGGCGAGGCCGTCGCGCTCGAGCACCCGTTCGGCCGCCTCGAGCAAGGCCTCGTGCAGCGCGCCATGATGGTAGCGGGATTCCGGGGCCGACCGGCCCTGGCGCGCCACGGGCTTTTTGTCCCTGGATTTTTTTGCCATCGGCGTCTTATAGACCTAATTTTGACACTGTAAAGATTTCGCTTGACGGTCCGGGGCGCGATGTATATCCACATCTTTACGATGTAAAGATAAACGAGGGGAGCTACCGATGCAGCAGCCAGCAGCCGTCGACACCAAACCAGCCAACCGGGCGCCGATCCCGTTTGAAGCCGACGCCCCGTTTTTGAAGGTCGTGGGCGAGTTGCCGCGCGAACTCAACGGCACGCTCTATCGCAACGGCCCCAATCCGCAGTTCGACGCGCCGGGCGCGCACTGGTTCGTCGGCGACGGCATGCTGCACGCCTTTCACCTCGAAAACGGCCGCGCCAGTTACCGCAACCGCTGGGTCCGCACCCCCAAGTGGCAGGCCGAGCACGACGCCGGCCGCGCGCTGTTCGGCGGCTTCGGCCAGAAACTGCCGGATGCTCCGGCCTCGATCACCCAGGACGGCGGCGTCGCCAACACCAACATCGTCTTTCACGCCGGACGCCTGCTGGCGCTGGAGGAAGGCCATCTGCCGACCGAGATCGAGCCCGGCACGCTGGCGACGCGTGGTTACTGCAACTATGACGGCAGCATCTCGGGTCCTTTCACCGCGCATCCCAAGATCGATCCCGTCAGCGGCGAGATGCTGTTCTTCGGCTACAACGCCGCCGGACCCTTCACCCCCGCCCTCTCCTTCGGATCCGTCAGTGCATCCGGCGCGGTCACGCGCTTCGATCGGTTCGAGGCGCCCTATGCCAGCATGGTGCACGACTTCATCGTCACCGAGCATCACCTGCTGTTTCCGATTCTGCCGATCACCGGCAGCATGCAGCGTGCCATCAAGGGCAAGCCCGCTTACGCCTGGGAGCCGGAAAAGGGCGCCTATGTCGGCGTCATGAAACGCCAGGGCAACGCCAGCGATATGGTCTGGTTCCGCGCCGAGAACTGTTACGTGTTTCACATCATGAATGCGTGGGAAGAAGGCAACCGCATCGTCGCCGACGTCATGCAGTGCGAGGAAGCGCCATTGTTTCCGCATCCCGACGGCTCGCCGACCGATCCCAGGAAATCTCAGGCGCGGCTGTGCCGCTGGGTCTTCGATCTCGACGGCAATACCGATCGCTTCACGCAAACCTATCTCGACGACATCAAGGGTGAATTCCCGCGCATCGACGACCGCCGCGCCGGCCTTGCCAGCAATCACGGCTGGTACGCGTGTGCTAACCCGCAACTGCCGCCGTCCAGCGCATTCTCCGGCATCATGCATGTCGACGGCAACGGATCGCGCCGCGGCCAGTATCTGCTGCCCGCCGGCGACAACCTCTCCGAGCCGGTATTCGTGGCCCGCGGCGAGGACGCCACCGAGGGCGACGGCTGGCTGCTTTCAACGGTATGGCGTGCCCGCGAAAACCGCAGCGATCTCGCGGTATTCAATGCCACCGATATCGAGGCCGGCCCGGTGGCGCTGGTGCAGCTCGGCCACCGCGTCCCCGATGGCTTTCACGGCAACTGGGTCGGGGCAGCGTAAAGGGCGACGGCGAGAAGATCAGCCTCAACTTCCGCCGTCATTTCCGGGGCGCGCATAAGCGCGAACCCGGAATCCATACTCCCGACCGTGGTTATGGATTGCAGGCTCATCGCTCCGCGATGCCCCGGATGACAGTCTGAGCTCCTTAACATGTTGTTATTACATCGAATAATCGCCGCTCCTCACATTATTTTGACACTGTAAAGATTTCGCTTGACGTTAGGTCGTCGCAGGCTTACTTCTATCTTTACGATGTAAAGATTAGCCCTGTGAGGCTGCCATGACGATTTTTCTGATCCTTGCTCCCTACGGCGCGTTCGCAACGCTGATGCTGGTGACTTCTGCCACCGCCAGCCTGTTCGCCGCCGCCGCGATCTGCCTGACCGTGATCGCCTACGACATCATTTGCGGCCGCTCGATCAAGATACTTGGCGCCGGCTCCGCGATCCTGTTCGCTTCGCTTGGTTGCTATCTCGCGCTGACCAGTTCCGCCTGGAGCGTTTCGGCGGTGAAGCTGACGGTCGATGGCGGCATGCTGGCGATCGCGCTGGCGTCGCTCGCGATCCGTTTTCCCTTTACGCTGCAATATGCCCGTGAATCGGTCGATGCCGAGACCGCTGCCCTGCCCGGCTTCCTGAAAGCCAACTACATCATCACCTCGGCGTGGGCCGCCGCCTTCCTGCTGATGCTGATGTCCAACGTGATGATGATCTACGTGCCGGGCCTGCCGCTGTGGTGCGGACTGGCGGTCGCCCTGGCTGCCCGCAACAGCGCGCTGTATTTCACCAAATGGTATCCGAAATACCGCCAGGCGAAGTTCGCGGCATCCTCCACGCCCGCCGGCGCGCTATAAAATCGCCAACGAAAGCACGTCACGAAACACGACGGTGAACACGACGATGCAAAATGTCTTTGCCAAACTCGCCGCCGACTTTTTCTCGACCATCGTGTTCCTCGTCGTCTACCTCGTCACCGACAATGTGGTGCTGGCGACAGCCGTGGCGATCGCAGGCTCGGTGGCCCAGGTGATCTACGCCCACGTCAAGGGCCAGCCGCTCGGCTTCATGACCTATGCCAGCCTGGCGCTGGTCATCGTGCTTGGCAGTGCGACGCTTCTGACCAGGGATCCGCGTTTCGTGCTGGCCAAACCGGCGATTGCGCATTTTGCGATCGGCGCGATCATGCTCAAGCGCGGCTGGATGCTGCGCTACATGCCTCCGATCGTGACCGAAACCATTCCGGAATACGTCACGATCGCCGGCTACGCCTGGGCGGCGCTGATGTTCGCGCTTGGCGCCGGCACCATCGCGGTCGCCATGACCGGCGATCTCAAGCTGTGGGCGCTGTACGTTTCGGTGATCGCATTCGGCGCGAAAATCGCGGCCTTTGCCGTGCAATATGTCGCGTTTCGCATCCTCGTGACCAGCCGGATCCGGGCTGCCCGCGCCTGATCGCCACAGAGCATTGAGCTTGCGCGGCAAGATGCGTTATACCGATCCCGAAACCATTTTCGGTTTTGTGAAGTAACGATCGGGAGACGTGAGATGGCCGTGGACGGCAACTGGAACATCACCATGACCACGCCGATGGGCGAGCGCAAAACGACGCTCGCGGTGAAGTCCTCAGGCAGTACGCTGACGGGAACCCAGGGTGCCGACGGCACCAGCGGCGAAATCTTCGACGGCACGGTGAACGGCGACGACGTCGCCTGGAAACTTTCCATCACCAATCCGATGCCGCTGACGCTGGCCTTCACCGGCAAGGTGTCGGGCGACAGCATGAGCGGCGAAATGGGCATCGGCCCGATGGGCAGCTTTCCCTTCACAGGGACCAGGGCATAAAGAGGCACGTTCTCGTCGTCCCTGCGAAGCGGGAACCCAAAACCCCTGGTGTCAATTCAAATCGTTGCCGACGGCGTCTATCGCATCGCCGCAACCGCGACAACAGGCGGTACGGGTCCCGGCGTTCGCCGGGACGACGCGTGGATAAATCGTGCAAACCTTCCACTAGGCAGGCCGGCGAGGCACAATCCCGATCGGGGTGAACGTGTAAACCGCTTCGCCGTGCTGGTTGTAGGCGGTCCATTTGACCCGGACGATGCCTTGCGGCTTGGTACGCGACGGGATCAGTTCAACCACCTCGCCCTCGACGTGGAGCGTGTCGCCGGGCCGTACCGGCTTCATCCAGCGCAGTTCGTCGACGCCAAGTCCCAAAAGCGGATGCGGCCCAAACGGCCGGGATTGAACGACAAGATTCATGGCGACGGCGGCAGTGTGCCATCCCGAAGCGGCCAAGCCCTTGAAGGCCGTGCTCTCGGCGGCCACTTCGTCCATGTGAAACGGCTGCGGATCGAATTCGGACGCGAACCGCTTGATGTCTTCCCTGGAGACCGTGCGTCTCACCGCTTTTAAAGCGCATCCCCAGCTTCAGGTCGTCGAACCATTCGATCATGGTGTTCTCCGTTCAGGGGAAGGCGGGCGTAACGAGGCATCTCTCTCGTCGTCCCTGCGAAAGCAGGGACCCATAATCCCGGGCGCCAATTGTTGTCATCGGCGTCTACTTCGTCGCCTTAACCGCGACATCACGCGGTATGGGTCCCGGCTCGGAGGCCGGGACGACGTGGAGAGTCGATCGCCCCCTCACCCCAGATTCAATTCCTTGAAGAAATCATTGCCCTTGTCGTCGATGATGATGAAGGCCGGGAAATCCTCGACCTCGATGCGCCAGATCGCTTCCATGCCGAGTTCGGGATATTCCACCACCTCGACCTTCTTGATGCAGTGTTCGGCGAGGTTGGCGGCAGCACCGCCGATCGAGCCGAGATAGAATCCGCCGTGCTTCTTGCAGGCCTCGCGCACCGCGACCGCGCGGTTGCCCTTGGCGACCATCACCATCGATCCGCCCGCGGCCTGGAACTGGTCGACAAAGGAATCCATCCGTCCCGCCGTGGTCGGGCCGAACGCGCCGGAGGCGTAACCATCCGGCGTCTTGGCGGGACCTGCGTAATACACCGGATGGTTCTTGAAATAATCCGGCAGCGCCTCGCCCTTCTCCAGCCGTTCGCGCAATTTGGCATGGGCGGAATCGCGCGCCACGATCATGGTTCCGGTCAGCGACAGCCGGGTCTTGATCGGATGTTTTGCAAGCGTTGAGAGAATATCCTTCATCGGCCGGTCGAGATCGATCTTCACGACTTCGCCGCCGAGCGCCTGCTCCACCGCCGGCAGGTATTGCGCGGGATTGTGCTCGAGTTCTTCGAGATAGACGCCGTCGCGCGTGATCTTGCCGAGCACCTGGCGATCCGCCGAACAGGACACGCCGAGACCGATCGGCAACGACGCGCCATGGCGCGGCAGCCGGATCACCCGCACGTCGTGGCAAAAATATTTGCCGCCGAACTGCGCGCCGACGCCGAGCGACTGCGTCATCTTCAATATCTCCTGCTCCATCTCGAGATCGCGGAAGGCGTTGCCGTCGGCCGAGCCGTGGGTCGGCAGCGCGTCGAGATAGCGCGCCGAAGCGAGCTTTACGGTTTTCATGCACAATTCAGCCGAGGTACCGCCGATCACGATCGCCAGATGATAGGGCGGGCACGCCGCGGTGCCGAGCGTGAGCACCTTTTCCTTCAGGAACGCCAGCAGGCGATCGCGCGTCAACACCGACGGTGTCGCCTGGAACAAAAAACTCTTGTTGGCCGAGCCGCCGCCCTTGGCCATGAACATGAACTTGTAGGCCGAGTCTGATTCTAAAGAGCCGCCCTCGGCATAGATCTCGCACTGCGCCGGCATGTTGTTGGCGGTGTTTTTTTCCTCATACATCGACAGCGGCGCCACCTGCGAATAGCGCAGATTACGGCGCAGGTAAGCGTCGCGCGCGCCTTCGCTCAGTGCCGCCTCATCGTCGCCATCGGTGAGCACGCGCGAGCCTTTTTTGCCCATGATGATCGCGGTGCCGGTATCCTGGCACATCGGCAGCACCCCGCCGGCGGCGATGTTGGCGTTCTTGAGAAAATCGAACGCGACGAACTTGTCGTTGTCGCTGGCCTCCTTGTCGTCGAGGATATTGCGCAACTGCTTGAGATGCCCCGGCCGCAGATAATGGTTGATGTCGCCGAACGCAGCCTCGCTCAATGCCCGCAGCGCCTCGCGCGACACCACCAGCATGTCCTTGCCCAGCACCTTCTCGACCCGCACGCCCTCGGTGGTGATCTTCCGGTACGGCGTGGTGTCGGCACCGAGCGGAAACAGCGGGGTGTGCTTGTAGGGCGGGACGGGGGTGGGTGTCGGGATCGCGGTGGGGGCGTTCATGGGGGGTGATCGGCTCTTGTGGTGGGGAATTACACCGTTTTAGGCTCTTTGCCTTAGTATTGAAAGTAGGCGCAAAGGAACTTCGGTAGGATCAAATAGTCAGAAGTTATTCTTGGGAACCACCGACTCAAGATTGAAATCCTTCTTCAGGAGCACTTTTCCATGATACGAGAAACCAAACGTCACCACTTCACCTATTTATCGACTCTAAAGCTCATTGCCGAACAGTCCCGCCGTGAGCTCAATTTGCTTATGCCTCACCGCGGTGAGTTAGGCCGTATCACAGAAGAAATAATAAAGGGCGTTCTCGAACGAACTCTTCCAAAACGATTTTCTATTGGGACGGGCGTCATCATAAATTCAAACGGCGAAGTGAGCGCGCAAACCGACATTGTCATCTATGACAATTTTTTTAATAGCCCGCTACTTACCGATTATGGTGCACGAGTTTTCCCCGTTGAATGTGTCTATGCGACGATCGAGGTAAAGTCCGTTCTAAATTTGCGCGATCTTAAAAAAAGCATTTCCGATATCATGTTGCTGCGGAAAATTGGCAGCTCCAAAAAATATATTGTGGACCGAAAGCATTGAGTTTAAGAAGCCGCACCGGCGGCTCACTCGTTCGAAGCATTTTTGGATGAAGGTAAGGTTTCGAATGCATTGCCAGTAAGCAAAACGTAGCCGCAATGCTGCCAACGCGCTCCTTCATCGCCTCTTGCGCTAACCACCCGCTAACGCTTCAATGGCGCAAAGGGGCATTCGTGAAATGATATCAAGACCCATATTCCGCCGGCCGGCCATCCTCGCCGCCGCACTCGCGCTGCTGGCCGCGGTCGCGCTCGCCGCCTCTCCGGCCCGCGCCGATCGCTGCGACGATCTGGCGGGGCAGCTCAAGAACCAGATCGACGGCCTCGGCGTCGGCAAGACCGCGGCCAACGTCATCTATCTGTCGCATCCGCTGGCCAAGCAGATCATGCTGGGCTGCGCCGGGCGCACCTATTCCAACCAGATTTACGCCAAGACCGACGGCCGCAAGCCGTCGGCGGCGTTCCTCGATCTGGTCGCCAGTGCCGCCGCCATCATCTTCACGCTGCCGAAGGACGACATGCTGAGAGGCGTCACGCGCTGCGTCAAGCGGATGGGCCTGTTCCACGGCGACGATGTCGCGACGCGCTACCGCCGTCTCGACATGAATTGCACGCGCAACAAGACCGAAGCGGTGATTTCGATCTCGCGCGGCACGGATGAGTGAGGAAAGGGTTTCACCGCTCGTCGTCCTCCGCGAAAGCGGGGGACCCAGTATTCCACCGCTGTCGCGACTCCCCAACGGCGGCGATTACTGGATACCCGCCTTCGCGGGTATGACCACGCTGGCGGTTTCGTGAGTTGCCGCTACCGATCCAGCTCCTTGTAGTGGCGGAAGATGCCGTCTTCGTTGAAGGCGATGCGGCGGTCGCTGGCGAGATAGGCCTTGATATTGGGCCTCGCCGCAACGCGGTCGTGCAGATCGACCAGGCCGGGTATCTCGCGCTCGAACGGCTTCATGTGCCTCGGAAAGGCATAGCGCAGCCCGTCGACGATCTGGAACAGCGACAGATCCACATACGTCGCCTTGCGGCCGGTGATATAGCTGCCGCCGGCTCCTTCCAGCAGCTGCTCGAAATAGCCGAGATATTTCGGCACGCGTTCCTTCCAGAATCCATCGCTGCGTTTTTTCGCAGGCGCGCGCTGGTCCTCGTAGTACAGCGACGGACCGAGCGGATGATGGGTGTCGTGAATTTCCAGCACCAGATCGGTGATGGTGAGCTGCAACTGGTGCACCCACAGCCTGCCGGCATCCGCCTTCGGCGCCAGCCCATGGCGCGAGCCGAGATAGAGCAGGATATTGGCGGTCTGCCCGATCACGAGCTTGCCGGCTTTGAGAAACGGCGGCGCAAAGGGCGGCGTACCGCTGCGCGCCTCCATCATTTTCATCATCGCCGCCATCCCGCGCTCGCCGCGCGCGACATCGGCATAGCCGGCGGCGGCATCCTCCAGCGCGAGCCGGACATATTCGCCGCGGCCCTGGATACCCGGCCAGTAATAGAGCTCATAATGCATGGGGAAACCTTTCGTAGGGCAACGCGACGTAGCTCCGCCAATGCGGAGCTACGGGATATCCGGATATCCAACGCGCCTGCGAAAGACTAGTTCGCCGCGAAGCAATACAACCGGCCGGCGCCGCCGGTGCTGATGAGGTCCTTCTGACTGCAGCCGCCGTCCGCACCCCGCGACGTGTGCGCGGCATTCCAGGACTTGACCGTCGGATTGCTGGCGGGTCCGTTCAGGTCGGAATGACCGAGCATTGCGGCACCCTGCGTGCTGCTCGTCCAGTTCTTGCAAGTGCGATCCTCGGTTCCGGCAAACGCGGTGCCGTCAGGCTGCGAGCCGGTGAGGATATCGTGCGTGTTCGGCGTGTCGCCATAGCCATTCACCGGCTCGCCCTTTTCGTCCAGCGCGGTGGCCTTGTTGATGTTGTTGGCACCGTGCAGATCGGCGACATCCTTGGCGATCACCACGCCCTTGGAGTTCTGCCACGGTCCCTTGCCGATGCGGTCGCGTGCATTCACCGCCGGCTTGCCGTCGGCCGGTTGGGTCGACAGATACGCGCGCCAGGTCTTGGCGCCGGCACCGGCCGCCTGCGCCAGCGTCTGGCAGTGATTGTCGGCACCGGCGAGACCGCCGAGATTGGCGCCGTTGCCGATGCCAATACTGGTGACGAAGAAACTGGTGTCGGCCGACTGCGCCTGCGCCGGCTGCGCCGCAATCACGATGACAGAAGCCGCGGCAATCAGGCCTGAGCATACATACGAGATGAAACTGGGCATCACATCCTCCGGTTTGTTTTTGATCTAACGCCGCGCAAATGAAGTTGGCGTTATCTGAACATCAACACGTCCCGGCAAACATTATTCCGGCTCCGGCAACCCCGCGCAAATGAAAAGGCGCCACGGACCAAACCGCAGCGCCTTGCATTATGTTTGTCGCAGAGCCTTTAGGTCTGCTGGATCGCCGAAAGTTCCCAACCGGCGCCACGCGGCCGCAGGAAGGTCCACACCTCCGTCACGTCGTCCGGCTGATCGCCGCCCGTGACCACGCCGCCGGTGGTACGGTCGAGGGTCTTGTCGATCAGCGAGTAACGCATCGCCACGCTGGCATAGTCGGCATCGCCTTCGCGCCAGGCTTCCGCGAGGTCGCCCTGCAGCAGCTTGACGTCGGAGACCCGGTTGACGACGTTCTCGGCCTTGTTCTGCTCGAGATCGCGGACGAAATACGACACCATTTCAGGCGTGGCCAGGGTATGCAGTTTGGCGACATCCTCGTTCGACCACGCGGCCTGAATCTCGCCGAGCAACCGTTCGAAGGCGTCATAGTCGGCCGGAAGGATTTCAAGCGGCGCGCTGCCCGATCCCAGTCCGAAACCGGTTCCGGTGTTGAAGCTTGATGGCGCGGCGGGACCCGCGGCGGCACCGGCATAGGCCGGCTCGTGACGGCGCTGCCACCACGACATCGCCATCCGGACCACGATGACGATCAAGCCGATCTGCAGGATCAGCCCGAAGATCGACGAGAATCCGCCGATCCCGCCGAACATTCCGCCGCCGAACAGCATGCCGAACAGGCCGGCGCCGAGGAAACCCGCGGCGAGGCCGCGAAGCATGCCGCCTGGCCGGCTGAAGAAACCGCCGCCGGCCGTGGTCCCGGCGGTGCCGGGCTGGGTGATGGTCCGGTTAAACGGCTGCGCCGCCGACGGCGCGGTGGATGTGCTTGGCGGCGCCGCGAACGTTCGCGATCCCCGCGAGCCTGAGCTGAAGCCGCCGCCAACCCGCGCGTCGGCCGGCGCGGCAGCCAGCATCACCGGCAATGCCAGCGACAAAACGATGGCGATGGCCTGAAAAATACCGCGGACGGTTCGCGTGATCTGCATGTTCCGGCTCCTGGTCCCCGGCACGGGGAGCGCCCCTAACATGGGCAGCGCGGGCTGAAAGTGAAGCCGTTATCAGGAGGGGTAGCTGCGGCGCACCGTCGCGGGCGGTATTTCCGGGTCCCGCAGCGCGCCGCGGCAGCGCCCGGGCCCTAGGGCGACGTCATGGTTTCCTTGACCTTCGCGACCAGCGCGCTGAGCGCAAAGGGCTTGGCGAGGAAGGCGAACTGTTCGTTCTCCGGCAGGCTCTTGTCGAAGGCTTCTTCAGCGTAGCCGGAGACGAAGATGATCTTGAGATCGGGATTGCGGATCCGCATCTTGCGCAGCAGGGTCGGGCCGTCCATTTCCGGCATCACCACGTCGGACACCACAAGATCGACGGCGCCGCCTTTTTCCTCCAGCGCTTCCATCGCCTCGATGCCGTTCGACGCCTCGATCACGCTGTAGCCGCGCGAACGCAAGCCGCGCGCATTGAGCGAGCGCAAGCCCTTCCTCGTCTTCGACCAGCAGAATGGTGCCCTGCCCGGTCAGATCGGTACGGGGCTTTGTTTCCGCCGAGGCCTTGGCCGCGCCGTTGCCGGCCGCCGCATCGGGCTGGGCCTCCTGTTCGGGATGGTGACGCGGCAGGAAAATCCGGAACGTGGTGCCCTTGCCGGCTTCCGAATCGACATAGACGAAGCCGCCGGTCTGCTTGACGATGCCGTAGACCGTCGACAGCCCGAGCCCGGTGCCTTTGCCGACCTCCTTGGTCGAGAAGAACGGTTCGAAAATCTTGTCGATGATCTCCGGCGGAATCCCGGTGCCGGTGTCGCTTACTTCCGCCAGCACATAGTCGGCGCTCGGCATGCCTTTATAGGCCAGCCTGGCGACTTCTGCCGCCGACACATTGGCGGTGCGGATCGAAAGCTTGCCGCCGTCGGGCATCGCGTCGCGGGCGTTGACGGCGAGGTTGACGATCACCTGCTCGAATTGCGAAATGTCCGCCTTGACCGGCCACAGATCCCGTCCGTGCACGACGCCCGGAAATGTCACTTTCTCGCCGATCAGCCGCTTCAGCAGAATGCCGATGTCGCTGAGCGTCTCCCCGAGATCGAGCACCTGCGGCCGCAGGGTCTGCTTGCGCGAGAACGCCAGAAGCTGCCGCACCAGCGCCGCGGCGCGGTTGGCATTCTGCTTGATCTGCATGATGTCCTGGAACGAGGGATCGGTCGGCTTGTGGGCGTTGAGCAGAAAGTCGTTCGCCATCATGATGCCGGAGAGGACATTGTTGATGTCGTGCGCGATGCCGCCGGCGAGTTGGCCGACCATGTCCATCTTCTGCGACTGGTTGATCTGGTTCTCCAGCGTGCGCCGCTCGGTCGTCTCCAGCATGTAGACGATGGCCGCTTCGGTCTCGCGTTCGTCTTCCTCGACCGCGGTGACGAAGAACTGCCCCCAGCGCTCGCCGGGTCCGTCGAGCATCAGTTCGACCGGCGGAATATCGCCCTGCCGCTCCGCGGCCTGGTTGATGGCCGCGATCAGGAGGTGGCGATCGCGGGGGCTGACCACGGCAAAGAACGACTTGTTGGCAGCACCATCGGGGCTGACGCTCTGCGCCAGCTTGGCGAACCGCGCATTGGAGCGAACCACCGCGCCCGAGCGGTCCACGGTCGCAATCGCCATCGGGGTGTGATCGAAGAAGCGGGTGAAACGGGATTCGGCGGCCCCTTGCGGATTGAGGCGCTCGTCGCGCGCGCGGCTGATCACCAGCGTGCGCGAGGCGCCGGGAACGCCGTCGGCTCCGAACGCCAGCTTGTGATAGAGCCGCGCCGGCATGGTCTTGCCGCCGCGCATCCGCAGATCGAGGTCGAACACCTCGGTTTTGACTTCACCGGGCACCGGCACGATCGAGGTCAAGAGCGAGGCGCCGTCACCGGACACGATATCGGTCAGCTGCAACCCGCCCGAGCCGATTTCAGCAAGATCGTGATCCAGCCAGTTCGCCAGCGTCGCGTTGACGTAGACCAGTTCGCCCGAATTGTTGACCGAGAAGAACCCGCACGGCGCATGATCGAGATATTCGATCGCGTGCTGCAGCTCCTGAAACACATCCTCCTGCCGTTCGCGGTCGCGGGTGATGTCGGCGATCGACCATACCGCGTATTTCTGCTGGCGCTTGCTTTGGCCGAGCGGCCGAACCCTCAGCCGCAGCCAGCGGCCATGGGCGCCGTCGTGACCGGCGATGCGGACCTCTTCCTGCTGCCGCTTGCCTTCGCGCGCCGCCTTGAGCAGGCGGAACACCGCTTCCGACACATCCGGATTGCCGATGAAGACCCGCTCCACCGGGCGCACCTCCTGCGCGGTCGGCGCCCCCGTGATCGCGAGATAGGCCGCGTTGGAATAGACCACATGACCGCGGGGATCGGTGACCGCCAACCCGTCATAGGCATGATCGGCAATGCGGCCCATCACCGGGTCGTCGGTGCTGCGATCGGCGAAACGGATAATGCCCGCGGCATAGGCGAACAGGCTGAACAGGCCGACGGTCGCCAGCAGCGCCAGCAGCCAGAGGATATAGGGCTGCGCCTGCGCCCGCCCGATGGTCGTCAGCGCCACCGCCACCGCGACCAGCCCGGCGGCCACCAGCAGCACCAGCACGATGCTGCCGCCCCGGCGCGCGGGCTCATGCGCGGTAATCGGCTCTCGTGGCGGGTCGGTGTCAGCTTCGGCGGTCATACCGGGGACGCAGCCTGTCGAGATCTATGCGACGCACCTTGTGGGCGCCTGCCCCTGAGTGCCTGAATCGGGCCGGCAAGCGCAAGTCTATCACGCGGCTATTTGGCGGGTTGCAGCCATTTCCGGCGCGATTTCCTCAAAAGCCCTGTTCCAGGCGTCACAGCCGGCGGCCGGAAAGCCCGCGCCTGATACCCATGACGTAGCCGATGATTTCGGCGACCGCATGGTAGTGTTCCACCGGAATCTCGTCGTCGATCTCCACGGTCGCGTACAACGCCCGCGCCAGCGGCACGTTCTCGACGATGGGAATATCGTGCTCGCCGGCGACTTCCCTGATCTTGAGCGCGATCAGGTCGGTGCCCTTGGCGACGCAGACCGGCGCCGGCATGCCGCGTTCGTAGGACAGCGCCACCGCGTAGTGGGTCGGGTTGGTGATGATCACCGAAGCCTGGGGAACCGCGGCCATCATGCGCTTCTTCATGCGCGCCTGCCGCAACTGCCGGATCCGGCCCTTGACGTGCGGATCGCCTTCGGACTGCTTGAACTCTTCCTTCATCTCCTGCAGCGACATCTTCTGCCGCTCGTACCATTGCCGGTACTGGAAGAAGTAATCGGCGATCGCGACCACCGCGAGCATCGCCACCACGGCGCCCATCAACTGCAGCGTCAGGCCGGTGGTGACGCCGAGAATCTCCGCCGGGTCGAAATGCATCATCGACTCCAGGCGATGGCGCTCCGGCCACAGGATCGCCGTCATCACCGCACCCAGCGTGATCAGCTTGAAAACGCCCTTGGCGAAATTGGCCGCCGCCTGCTTGCCGAAAATCCGCTTGAAGCCTGCCGCCGGCGAGATCTTGCTGAGTTTCGGCTTGAGCAATTCGCCCGACCACACCAGCCGGTGCTGCACCATGTTGCCGGCGATCGCCGCCAGCGCCAGCATCAGCAGCGGCACGCCCAATGCTGCGATCAGCACATATTCGAGGTTCTTGGCCAGCGCCATCAGGCCGGGGCCGTCGACGCGGAACATCCATGAATTGGCGATCAGGTTGCGCAGCGGCAACTGGATTCCGCCGATCGATCCTGAAAATGTCGAGAGCACCAGCGTCGCGCCGGCGATCATGAACCAGGTGTTGACCTCCTGGCTTTTCGCGACGTCGCCGCGATCCTGGGCGTCGTCCAGACGTTTTTGGGTAGGGTCTTCTGTTTTATCCGCTGTGTCGTTGTCGTCGGCCATCGTTCAAGGGGCTTTCAGTTCAGCGGTATCAGGTCGTGCATGACGCCGGTGAAATAATCGAGGAACGTTCCCATCATCGCCGCGATCACCAAGGCGAGGATCAGGAAGCCGGCAAGAATCGCCAGCGGAACGCCGACGAAATAGACCTGCATCTGCGGCATCAGCCGCCCCAGCACGCCAAGCCCGATGTTGAAGACGAGGCCGAACACCACAAACGGCGCCGCCAGTTGCACTCCGATCCGGAACGCGGCGGCAAAGGCGCGGGTGGCGAGGGCTGCGACGTCGCCGCCCTGCATCGCTTCGCCCGGCGAAAAGATGTTGTAGCTGTCGCTCAGCGCCGCGATGACCAGATGATGGGTGTCGGTCGCAAACAGCAGCGTTATCCCGAGCAGAGAGAGGAAATTTCCGATCAGCAGGCCCTGCTGGCCCTGGGTCGGGTCGACCGCCGTGACGAAGCCGAGGCCCATCTGCTGGGCGATCACGGAGCCTGCGACCTGCAGGGCCGCGAGCGTCACGCGCGCGGTGGCGCCGAGCACGATACCGATCACGATCTCGTGGACCATCAGCACTATCAGCGGCGTCATCGACGCCTGCAGGTCGACGTGATAGGCGGCGCGGTGCAACGGCAGGATGATCAGCGTCAGCAAGAGCGCGATCGCGAGCTTGATGCGAACCGGAATATTGGATTCACCCAATCCCGGCAACAGCATCACCATGGCGCCGATGCGGGCGAACACCAGCATGAAGGTGGCGGCGAGCGCGGGCAGCAGTGAAATATCGATGTGCATGATTTACGCATAGTGCATCAACCGCCTATGATTCGCGACGATATCCGCATCATGTGAGCGTTCAGCGCGTCCGCCATGAATGGCAGCGCGAGCAGCAGCGTGACGAAAATCGCCAGGATCTTCGGCACGAATATCAGCGTCTGTTCCTGGATCTGCGTCAGCGCCTGAAACAGCGACACCACGACGCCGACGACGAGGCCGACCAGCATCAGCGGCGAGGACACCACCACGATGGTCCAGATCGCATCGCGCGCCACGTCGAGGGTTTCAGCACCGGTCATTTGCTTTCCTGTTTCTTTGGTCTTGCTTCGCCGATTCGCGAATGAGCGAATGGCGAATGGCGAATGGCGATCAAACAATCCCGCCGCTATTCGCCATTCACCACTCCCTATTCGCCAAAATCAGATCGGCATCTTCATGATGTCTTCGTAGGCCTGGATCACCTTGTCGCGCACCGACACCAGCGTCGACACCTTGACGTCGGTCTCCGCCACCGCCGTCACCACATCCATGACATTGGCCTTGCCGGATGCCATCGCGACGGTCTGGGCGTCGGATTTTCGTCCACCCTCCATGACGTTGCCGATGGCGTCCTTGACCAGATCCCCGAACGAAGGGCCCCCTCCGCCGCCGATGCCGGCCTCGGAGGTCTTGCCGCCGCCGGTGTCCAGGATTTGGGCGAGATTGGCATAGGCATTGGCAGCGACTGTGGGTGAAGCCATGATTTAAGGTTTCCCGTTCAGGACTTGAGGATGTCGAGCGTGCGTTGGACCATCCGGCGCGTGGCGCTGATGATGTTGAGGTTGGCCTCGTAGGATCGTTGCGCCTCGCGCATGTCGGTCATTTCGATCAGCGGATTGACGTTGGGATATTTGACGTTGCCGGATGCGTCCGCCGCCGGATTGCCGGGCTCGTGCTTGACGCGAAACGCGGATGTGTCCGGCTTGATCTTGCCCATGGTCACGACCTGCGCATCCAGCGTGCGGTCGAGCTCGGAGGAAAAGGTCGGCACCTTGCGGCGATAGGGTTCGCCGCCGGCGGTCGACGCCGTGGAATCCGCGTTGGCGATATTTTCCGAGATCACGCGCATCCGTCCGGCCTGCGCGCGCAGGCCCGACGTTGCGATACCCATCGATCTGGCGAAATCTGCGATAACTTGACGGTCTGCCATGCTGTTCCTTCCCTGGCGCTAATCCGGCCTCAGGCCTTGCCGATCGCGGTTTTCAAAAGATGCAGGCTCCTGCTGTAGAGCGAGGTCACCGCCGCGTAGTCCATCTGGTTGGAGGCAACCTTGAGCATCTGGTCCTCGAGATTGACGGCGTTGCCGGTGGGCCGGGTCTCGAAGCCAACCTTGCGGTCCTGATCGAAGGTCTGTCCGCCACCCTCCAGCGCGGCAATATGGCCGGTGCTGGTCTTCATCATCGCCAGCGATCCTGCCGATCCGACGGCGGCGGTGCCGGCGGGATCGAATTTCGGTTCGACCAGGTCGCGCGGCTTGAAACTCGGCGTGTCGGAATTGGCGACGTTTTCGGCCAGCACGCGCTGGCGCTCCTGGTGCCACTGCATCCTGGTGCGAAGCGCCGCCAGGCCCGGAAGGTCGTTGATGGACATCGAAAACCGCCCCCTCGCCCCGCGCGCCATGCCGCCGCCGAGGTAGGCAGAATTTGCCGTGCGTATGGTTAACAGCGGGTTAAGATGCGGCCATGGCCAGGCGGCATCGCGAGGCGAATTCGTCCTTGCCAAGATCGATCGAGCGCATTTTTGCCACGAATGCTGCGTTAACCAACCAAGGCGTTGAGATTGAGGGACGAGAAGTCGTTTTGGCCCAGCCGATTCGTGGGTTATTAAGTACGTGTGGGGCGGCATTTATTGCCGCGGGGCATTAAGAAATAGGATCAGGCTCGCGCTTCGTTCGGTGTATCGTCTTCCATTCGCGTTCGCCGATCCAAGACTTGAAGAAGGCGCTATTTCCCGGGGACACAGTATGTCGAACACAATTGGGTTCATTGTCGTATTCATCGCCGTGCTGGCGCTGATCGCGCTGGCCGCCTGGCTGGTCAGGCGGTTCGCCGGCAACCGCCTCGGCGCCAATGCCAATCGCGGCCGGATGCCGCGGCTGGCGGTGATCGACGCCGCCGCCGTGGACGGCCGAAGGCGGCTGGTGCTGGTGCGGCGCGACAACATCGAACATCTGCTGATGATCGGCGGTCCGACCGATATCGTCGTGGAGCAGAATATCGTTCGCGCCATGCCCGGACGGGATCAGGCGTCGCCACGCCCGGTCGAGCCGCCCCGAACGGCGCTGCCCGACTCGGGCAGTTGGGCCGACGGCGACGGGTCACGTTCCGATATGTTCGATCACGTCGAACCGCCGATGCCCGAGCCGCCGCCGCCACGGCCGGTGCGGCCTTCATTCGTGGACGAAGTGCGACGTCCGGCACCGGAGCGGCGCAGCGATCGCAACGATCGCAACGATCGCAATGATCCCTTGGGCGGTTTCACGCCGGAGCCGCTCGGCGGTCGTCCGGAGCCGCGCCCTGAACTGCGCCCCGAGCCGATGCCGTCCCGCGTGACATCGCGCAACGAACCGGCGATGCCCCGGCCCCCGTCCCGGCCCGCCGAGGCGCCAAAAGCGCCTTCGATCCGCGCGCCGGAACGCCCCGCCGCACCGCAGCCATCCGCCCCCGCGCTGTCGAGCGCGGATCAGAACCTCGCCGAGATGGCGCAACGGCTGGAGGCGGCCCTTCGCCGGCCGGGCGGCGACGTCGGTGCCCCGCCGGTGGCGCCCGAACCGCCGCCGGGCCGCGCCGCACCGCGCAACGAGCCATCGATGGCTCCGCCGATCGCTTCGCCGAAAGGCGGCTTTGAGAATCTCGAAGACGAGATGGCGTCACTGCTGGGCCGCCCAAAGACCCCTTCGTGAGATCGGCGAAAGTCCCGCGTAGAGTTTTATTTCTTGCCACACTGATAGCCGCCGGATCGCTTGCAGGACCGGCGTTCGCGCAAGATATCAGCATCAATCTCGGCCAGGGCAATGGCGGCGTCACCGAACGCGCGATCCAGTTGATCGCGCTGCTGACGGTGCTGTCGATCGCGCCGTCGATCCTGATCATGATGACGTCGTTCACGCGGATCGTCGTGGTGTTGTCGCTGCTGCGCACCGCTTTGGGGACCGCGACCGCGCCGCCGAACTCCGTCATCATCGCACTGGCGATGTTCCTGACTGCGTTCGTGATGGGACCGGTGCTGCAGAAATCCTACGATGACGGCATCAAGCCGCTGGTCGCCAACCAGATCGGCGTCGAGGAGGCGCTGCAGCGGGCCTCGGTGCCGTTGCGCGGCTTCATGCAGAAGAACGTGCGCGAAAAGGACTTGAAGCTGTTCGTGGACCTGTCGGGCGAGCCGCCGCCGGCGACGCCGGAAGACATGTCGCTGCGGATCCTGGTGCCGGCGTTCATGATCTCGGAGCTGAAACGTGCCTTCGAGATCGGCTTCCTGTTGTTCCTGCCGTTCCTGATCATCGACCTCGTGGTCGCCTCGGTGCTGATGTCGATGGGCATGATGATGCTGCCGCCGGTGGTGGTCTCATTGCCGTTCAAGCTGATCTTCTTCGTGCTGGTCGACGGCTGGTCGCTGGTGGCGGGCAGCCTGGTGCAGAGCTACGGCGGTTAGCCATAGCCTTCGGCCCCAGGCTGCGGTTCGGCCGACATGCTTTGATCTGTCGAGCCGGATTCGAGTTCCGCGATCCCACCGGCGTGCTAACATTCGCAAGCTGGCGGTATCCCGCCGTCTGCGGGCTGGGGGCATATCATCATGACGGTAAGAACCTACTTTGCGATCTTTGCGGTTCTCTCCCTTCTTTTCGGAATTGGATTCGTGCTGGCTCCAGGCCAGGTCCTGAGCAACTACGGCATCGCGGATTCTCCGCCCATCGCACTGATGGCGCGATTGTTCGGAGGGACGTTGCTCGCGATAGCCATGATCCAGTGGTCCGCCCGGGACTTCTCGGAGGCCGCGGTGCGCCCGGTACTCATCGGGCTCTGCGTCGCAGATGCCGTCAATCTCGTCGTGTCAATTATGGCCACCACGGCTGGAACGATCAATGCGATGGGGTGGAGCACGGTGCTGATTTATCTCTGTGGCGCCGCCGGGGCCGGATACTTCCTGACCGCCGGTAAAGCGCAACAGCGCGTGAGTTAGGTTCGGTTTGTGAGAGTCGAAAGCCGCCATCGCCGAGTCGCGGTGGCGAAGCTGGCAAAATTCTGCCGCTAGGGTGCCGGCCCAAGGCTCACGACCTGGATCTGCTGGTTGATCGCCGCCGTCGGATGGATGGCGTCCAGCAACTGCTCTTCGCCGAGACCGATCGCCTTGAGACGCTTCGGTGAAATCTTGAACGTGGTCACCAGCACGTCCCGGACCGAGTCGGCTCTTTTTTGGCTCAGGGCCAGATTAAGATCGCGCCTGCCGGTCGCATCGGTATGACCGACGATCAGGAAGCTGAACGGCAGCAATGTCGGATGGCTGAGCACATCGGCGATGCGCCCGAGCGTCCCATAGGATTGCGGCCTGACGATCGAAGTATCCGGATCGAACTGAACATCGACGGCAAATTGCGGCAGCTTGCGGAGCTGGGCGGCGACAGGCGGCCGCCTTAGCGGCGTCGCATCCGCTCTCGACTTGATCCGGTCCAGCGCCTGCTGGCGCAGCGCGGCGACGTCCAGATCGGGTGCTGCTTCCAGCGCGGCGAGCTGATTGACCAGGTTCTGGTTCGCGGCAGCGGCCTGCGCACGCGCCGGAGACGCGGGCGCGGCCAATCCGATCAGGGCGACCGCCAGCAGGCCGATGTCGCGCAGGCTCTTCTGCAGCCGCATCATCGATACCCCGCCTCGTTAATGGCCTGGTTGCATCTGGCGCTGACGCCGCGCGTCGCCGTCACCAGGCATCCGACGACTTTGCTGTCGCCCTTTGGAATTCCGGTGCACAGCTTGGAAACCTCGCGTTCGCACATCTTCGGGACGGCCGCGCGCGCGGCGATACGTTTCTGGATCGCTTCGAAGGCCCCGAGATAGTCGTTCTTGCATTGGGCCGACATGCTGTCCTGGTTGCGATAAAGGCAATCCTTGAGACGGTTCGCGTCGAGATTGACGCCGCGGCAATTGGCGTCGATATCCTGGCCGCAGCTTTTGCCGAGTACTGCCGTGGCATCTTCGAAACTCATCGTCTCCGCCGACGCCAGAGACGGCGCGGCGAGCAAAACAACCAAGAGAATCGATCTCGTTACAATCATGGTTTCATCTCATATGATGAAGTCGTCGATAATATCTGCCGCGTTGTTTCAACTGCTCAAACTGCCTGCCGAGATGGTCGCCGATCTGGACGATCATGGCGACCGCTTCAGGATAGCCGGGTTTCGCGACAGTCGCACTGTCTGCCGCGGTGCGGAATTCCCAGGAGTCTCCGCTGCCCAGGACGGAGATGACGATGCCGTCCGGCGCCTCCGGGACATGGACTTTCAGCTCCGCTTTGGCCATCGCAATGAGCTCGGCTTCGGTCTTGGCAGGCTTGCTCATGGTGACGGCGTCCCTCCGGCGGTCGGTTGCCGGTCAGGTTGCCGCGTCAATCCGGCTCTGTCGAGAGGGATGAAGGATGTAGAAGGGCTACCTTGCGGCGTTAACCCGCTTCAGCCCGACGATCGCGGGCAATGAGCCGGTCGGAGCCGGGTCGGTTTTGATTTCCGGCGGCAGCGTCGCTTTCGCGGTCGCGTCCGGGAATCGCGTCTTCATTTCGCGCAAGAAGCCGTCCAGCGTGTCGACGCTGGCCGCCATCTTGGCGATCTCGGCGAATTCGGCGCTGTTGCTGACCGTCGGCCGGCTTGCGGTTTCAAAAGCGGCGCGGTCGGCTTCCCCGCTCATCAATGGCGCATACTTTTCGCGGAATCGGGCCAGCCCAATGGCGTCCTCGGCCAGCGCGTAGCCGACCACCGCGCGGATCACGTCGCCCTTCTCCACCGGATTCAGCGGTTTGAAATCGCGCCAGCGATCGGCGTAGTACAATTCGATCTGCTCGGACGATTCACGCCAGCGCCGCGACGCCCAATAGATATCGGAGCGCAGCCGCACCGCTTCGCGGCCGGTGATGTTCGCGATGATGTCGAGCGCAAGATCGTGGCGGCCGATGTCGCTTTGCGCGCGCGCTTCCAGCAGCAAGCGCTGCTGGCGCAATTCACCCGACAGATCGGCGATGCGCGTGGTGCGAAGCGCTCCGATGGCGCGATCCGGCTTGCGGTTGGTCAGGTAGACCATCGCTAGGCGCGCGGCGACCTGCGCGCGCGCCGCACCCTCCAGCCGGTGATCGACCTGATACTGCAGCAGTTCGCTGGCCTGATCGAGCAGATCGACCGCCACCAGCCGGTCCGCCAGCCGGCGGATCATTTCGTCGCCGCGCCGGCCGATCGGGGTCAATTCGCGATATTCGTAAAACAGCCCGAGCGCATCGACCGGCGGCAGGTCGTCGCCTTTCGGACTGAGAAAGAGCTGCGCGAACAATGCGGCCGCTGCGTCCTGCGCCTGCCGGGACGCTTCCGCATTGGGCTGCAGCCTGGTCGCGGCCCGTGCCGCGGCAAGCGATTCGCCGTAACGGCCGGTATCGGCATAGATGCGCGACATCATTTGCAGCGCCCTGACCTCGATCCCGTCGCCGCGCCACATCACCGAAAGCGTCTCGAGTTCGCGCAAGGCGTCGGCCTGGCTGATCTCGTCGCGTTTCTGCCGCAGCACGATCTCGAGCAGCTTGGCTTCGGCCGCCGCCGCCCGGTCCGGAGACTCCACCGCAATCTTGTACTGGTCCAGTGCATCCTTGTCGTGCCCGAGCGCTTCGGCCAGCCGGCCGCGCAGCACCGAGATCGCAGGCGTCATCTCGGATGATACGCCGACGACTTCGAGGTCGCTGCCGCGCTTGGCCGCGCCGGAATAATCCTTGACCTCGAGTGCGGCACGCATCGCCTCTGCTATCACGATGCGTTGCAGATCGATCGGCAGCGAGGTAACGGCGAATTCGACGTTCTTGAACTTCTCCCGCGCCTCCGTCCATTTGCCCTGGCGGGCATAGGCCAGCGCCTTCCATAGCTCCGAGTCGTAATTGGTTCCGATCGCCGGGTTGGCGAGGTCTTTCAGTCCCTGCTCGGGCCGGCCCATCAAGGTGCTCGCGACGGCATGCACGATCAGGGCAACCGGATCCTCGGAACCCGGCCGGGCGTCCGCGAGCGCCAGATCGAGGATGGCCCTGGCTTCCTGATACATCCCGCGCGACATATAGAACCGCGCCAGGTCGATCCGCCCCGGCGCGCGCTGATCGGGCTCGGCCGCGCCGATCGCCGCCACAAGTGCATCCGTCCGCGCGGCAAAGCCTTCTTCCTGATTCTTGCGCCACTCGGCGACGTCGAAAATCGGCCGGGCCGCAAGCGGCGCGCGTTCGGCTCCGACATCGGCCGCTGACAGCGTCAGGCCGCCGGGCCTGCCGAGGATGACCTTGTCGGATGCGATCTCGGCGGTGACATCGTCGGAATTCGGATGGACCGCCACGCCGTGGATCGATTCCAGCAGCGACATCTCGACAAAATCCTGCCGCTTGATGAAGCCGCGAACCGGCAGCGGCGCCGTCACCACCAGAAGCGTATCGCCGGCATCCGGATCGACCAGCCGATGCAGCGTGCCGGGGTTGGCCAGCGGCACGGTAACGTTGGCAAACGAGGGATCGCTGATGTTTCGGATCGCCACCAAAGGCTGCGTCGGGGTCTGCATCGTATTGGCAAAGGTAAGCGTCCAGCTTGCGCCCTCGGTCTGATCGTCACCCGTCAGCGACGGCATCTGGGGGCGGTTGAGACGGATGCGGATGGCCTCGCCCCTGGAGAGCGGCAACAGGCTGACATCGCCGATGATGGATCCGGAGGCGCGGCGGATCGGTTCGAGATCGATCGGTTTGGTTGAATCGAACACCAGCCACACCGAGTCGGCACGGCGAAACAGCGCCGCCGGCGTCGCGGCGGCAAAGGAAAACGTCAGGCTCAGGCCGTCGCTGCTTCGCCTTGCGACGACGGCGGCGGGGGTACTGGCGGGTTTGGCTTCAGGCGGCGGTTCGGACACAGCCAGGATCGTTTTTGACGGCACCTCCGTCACCGGCGCCGGCGTTTGCTTCGGCGGAGGCGCTGACATCGGCGCTTCCGGTGCCGGCGGCGTTTTGGACGCTGACTCCGGCTTGATTTCGATATTGGCTTCCTTGGCAAATGTCTCCGACGTCAGCGGCGCGATCTCGGCCGACGGCCGCGACGGTGCGGGTTCAGTTGCGGGTTTCTCGGGCGCCGGAGCCGGCGCGGCATCGGCTGCGGGCGACGGCAGCGCTGACGGCTTTTCAGCTTGCTGGAACGCGACATCGACGATGTAATTTTTATCTTCGCGGAACGAGTGCACGTCGACATCGCCGATCAGCGCCATTTCCACCGCGGAGGATTCGCCCTCGGTCTTCTGGTTGATCGAAGCAATGTTGGACGGCGCCGCCAGCTTGGCGTCCGCCAGATCGAAATTGAGCAAGGTGTTGAACGACAGCGTGAGTTTCTGGTCGTTCAACACCGACGAGACCCCGACGCCGTCGGGCATTTCGAATACGAAGCGAACGAAGGTAGGCTGCACCAGTGCCCGCACCCGGATCGGCGAGCGCTTCTTTGCCTCGTCTGCGGCGCGCTGCAGGCGCAAGGCGCGCTCGGCCACCCGCGCGCGCTCGGATAGTTCGCGGATCACCTCGGCCGGCAAGCCTGGCGGCAGGCCGCTCCAGGAATCCGGCAACAGGTCGACGAATATCCGCTCGCCCGCCACCATGGTGTTGATGTTGACCCGGCGCGCCAGGGACAGCCGGATCGCCGTGCCGTCGGGATCGCGCCGTGCCGAAGTGACGTAGTCGGGCACCGCCTCGGACAGTTTCTCGACCGGGATATCAACCGGGCGCTTGAACCGGATCACGATGATGGAGCCGGCCGTGGTGACGTCGGATTCGACATCCTCGGCGAGTTTGAGCACCAGCCGGGCGTAGCCATTGGCCGCCGAAAACGTCGCCTCGCCCTTGACCGGATCGGCCTGGCAGAGGCCTTGCGACGTCGAGCCGACCAGGACAAGGCCGGCCGCAAGCAGACACAATCCGCCGGGGCAGCGCCGGACCGTCCGCGCGCAGGCACGGACGAGCGACCAGAATCCAGCGGCGGCCATCATTTCCAAGGGGTCTTTCGGTTCAACGGTCCGGGCGGCGGGACGCCCTCAGCCCCCGCGCATTTGAATCTAGAATTGGCGATTTAAGGACCTGTTAATGATCCCCGTTAATTGGGCTTTTGCGGCAGCATCTTGCCTTCGATTTTGGGCAGGTCGTCGGTGGATGCCGATTTGTCGGTGCCGGCGCGGCGCGCCATTTCGGTGGTGAGCTTCTCGGCGACCTCGGGCGACATCAGCCCCAGAATATCGGACATCTTGCGCGGCGCGATCTGCGAGGCGATCTCGAACAGCACCGGCATATCGAGCCGGTCGAACACCTTGGCGGCGTCCTTTGGCTTCATGCCCTCATACATGGTGATGATGCCCTTGAAGCGGGCGGCTTCGGCCTCGTTTTTCTGGGTGGTCGTGGTGGTGACCCGGGCTTCAATGGCCTTCATTTCCTCGACCCGCGCCTCGACCCGCTTTTCGGCGGCCCTGAGCAGGTTCTCGCGAATGTCGATTTCGCGCGCGCGCGCTTCCAGTTCCTGCCGCCGCGCCTGCAGCCGCTCGAGGATGGCGCGCTCCGACGGCGACACCGTCTGGCCCTGCTCCGGATACACCACGACGCCGTCGGGCTTGGCCACTTCCGGAGCGGTGACCGCCGGTTTGGCGGCCTCTTCCTTGGGCGTCTCGTGAACCGAGCCCGTGACATCCGCCGGGTCGCCTTTGCTTCCGCCCGGAAAATTGAAGGATTCCTGCGCCCAGGACCGCTGGGTTTTCTGTGGCTGATAGTCGAACACGTATCCGCCATCGATCACAAGGCCTGCGACCTTCAGCACCGCGAGGCCGAAGACCGCGACCAAAACGACCGGAAGCACGCGAATGTTACGGAAGGACTTCATGCGGCGAGGCCATCGGGCCTTCTACGGTCGGAGAACGCCTGGGCTGCGGCTGCGATGGCGCTGGCCGCCGATACTTTGGGCGCTGCCTGCTGCGACTCGGCCGACGGCCGCGCCGCGATTGCAATCTTCGACAGCCGCCGCAACACATTGTCGCTTTCCAGTAGCTGCTTCTTCAACTGCAGCGACATCTGGCTTGCCGAGGTAAGCTGGTCGTTGAGGTTTTCGTTGACGTCGCGAACGGTATGCTTGAGGCCGCCGATGGCGCGCTCGGCGATTTCGGTCGCGGTGATCAGTTCGGCGATCGTCGCCTTGAGCGAGTGCTCGTCCGCCTTCAGGCGCTGCAGCCGGCTGTTGAGCAGCATGCAGTAGCCGATCGTGAGCACCAGGAGCACCGCCACCAGACTTTCGATTGCTATTCCGAATGAGTGACTCATTGGGCCTCCATCAGCTTGGTTTGTTCATCGGCCTTCTCGAACATCGCGAAGGTGGTATTCGGTTTGCGCAGTTGCTTGGTGACGCGAATCGCGACGCGGTCGCCGACCCGGCCCATCCGGCCCTCGGTCAGGGTGACGTTGCCGCAGCGCACCGCGACCAGCGCGTCGGCGTCGATCTCGAGCGGCAGGGTGTCGCCGACTTTCAGCTTCATCAACTGCTTGAGCGGGATGTCGGCTTCATAGAGCACGGCATCGACCGAGATCTGCGCCTGCGCCACCTCGGTGGCAAAATGGCCTTCCCAGATCGGGTCGCGGCCGAACTTCTCGCCCATGAACATCTGCAGCAGCACGCTGCGGATCGGCTCGATGGTCGCATAGGGCAACAACAGTTCGATGCTGCCGCCGCGGTCTTCCATGTCGATGCGCAGCCGCACCAGGATGGCGGCGTTGGCGGGACGGCTGATGGCGGCGAAGCGCGGATTGGTCTCTAACCGGTCGATGGTGAAGGTCACCGGCGACAGCGGCCGGAAGGCCTGCTC
This sequence comes from uncultured Alphaproteobacteria bacterium, assembly GCA_963774685.1. Classification (GTDB taxonomy): domain Bacteria; phylum Pseudomonadota; class Alphaproteobacteria; order Rhizobiales; family Xanthobacteraceae; genus Bradyrhizobium. The sequence goes on from CAVZFU010000003.1 coordinate 324,471, forward strand.
GGCGTCGGCCAGCACGACCTCGACCAGCCGCTTGACCAGATTGGTTTCGATGGTGGTGTAGGGACGGCCTTCGATGCGCAACGAAGTCTGGCCTCGGCGGCCGCCGAGCAGAACGTCGATCATCGAATAGATCAGGCTTGAATCCACCGTGGCGAGGCCGAAGTTTTCCCATTCCTCGGCCTTGAACACGCTGAGCACCGCCGGCAGCGGGATCGAATTCATGTAGTCGCCGAACCGCACCGAGGTGATGCGGTCGAGCGACACTTCGACGTTGTCGGAGGTGAAGTTGCGCAAAGAAGTGGTCATCAGCCGCACCAGCCGGTCGAAAACGATTTCGAGCATCGGCAGGCGTTCGTAGGACACCATCGCCGAATCGATGATGGCGCGAATGCCGGAATGGTCGTCGAGGTTGACGTCGCCGACGGAAAAACCGAGCAGGTTGTCGATTTCCTCCTGCGACAGCACCCGCTCGCCGCCGTTCTTGCCGCCGCTGAGGTCGCGGCTGCCGTCTTCGACCATGGCGGCCCACTGCAGCGCCATGGTGCCCGACAGTTCGTTGGCCGCGGCCGCTTGTGCCGCGGCCTGCGGATCCTCCGAATCCAGCGAGGCTTCCCACTGCGCTGCGATGGCGTCCTGATCGACCTGATCGGTCATGATGCTAAACCTGTCTCGTCACTGAACGACGATTTCCTTGAACAGCACCGCGCTGACTTGCGTCGGCGAGACCGCGGCGTTGACCCGCTTGGTCAATTCTTCCTTGAGGCGAAACAGGCCGGCGGAGCCGTTGAGATCGGCTGGCCGCAATTCGCGCAGATAGGTTTGGAAAATGTCGGTGATGCGCGGCATCGTCGGCTTGATCGCCTCGACCTGCTTGTCTTCCTTGACCTCGAGCACGAGCTTGACCTTGAGGTATTGCACCCGCTCGCCGGGCGAGCCGATCAGGTTGACCAAAAGATCAGGCACCTCGACGAAAACCGGCGGCTTCGGCGGCGGTGCCTCGGCGTGCATCTCCTCGCCGTGATGCCGGAACAGGAAAAACCAGCTCGCGCCGCCGCCGACGATGGCGAGCGCCGCCACCGCGATGATGATCAGCTTCAGTTTGCTCTTGGGAGCCGCGGCAACCGGTGCTTCCGCGCCTTCTGCCTCATCCTTGTCTGCCATTGCCCGCCCGATCCGCTTTGGGAACGAACGCGATTGCCGCCGTGCAGGCTATGACGCGATACAAATGCCGCCAGCGCATACGCGCTCTCCTGCGACAGACGCTAAGGGCGCAATGGTTAATGGAACCTTTCTTTTATCCTTCAACTAGGAAAAAGTTGCCGGGCAAACATGGTCAACAAGACCTTTCTGCCGCCCCCGCGCGTCCTCTCCCGAACATCTAAACCCTTCAAAACTCAACACTTCCCCGATTGGCACGGCTTTCGCTCTGTTGCTTGGCGAACCGCGGGCTTGGGAGAGCTTTCGGTTCGCAGCATCCGCAACCGGCCTGGGAGGGCAGATGGCGGATCATTCAGGGGAGAACCACCGATGGAGAATGCGCTTCTCGTCGGACTTTCGCGGCAAGTGACGCTGGAACGGCAACTCGATGTCGTCGCCAACAACATCGCGAACGTCAACACGTCAGGCTACAAGGCCGACAGCTCGCTGTTTGAGGAATTCCTCAAGTCGGGCGCGCACGAAGACAATTTCGTCGGCAAGGACCGCAACGTCAGCTACATGCAGGATCGCGCCACCTTCCGCGATTTTTCGCAAGGCGGCCTCGAGGAAACCAAGAATCCGCTCGATCTGGCGATCGACGGCGGCGGCTTCCTGGTGGTGCAGACCGGCGGCGGCGAACGCTACACCCGCGACGGCGGCTTGCAGCTCAACAATACCGGACAGTTGGTGACGGCCGCGGGCAACCCGGTACTCGGCGCCAGCGGACCGATCGTGTTCCAGCCGACCGACCACGACATCAACGTGTCGCCCGACGGCACCATCACCGTGCAGGAAGGCACCAGCCGGACGGATTCGATCCGCGGCAAGCTGCGGCTGGTCAGTTTTGCCGATGCGCAGAAGCTGCTGAAGGAGGGCTCGAACCTTTATTCCTCCGGCGAAGGCCCTCCGCAGCCCGATACCAATTCCCAGGTGCGCCAGGGCTTCATCGAGAAATCCAACGTCAACGGCGTGGCCGAGATGAGCCGCATGATCGAGGTGACGCGCACCTACACGCAAATCTCGACCCTGCTGCAGCAGCAGAGCGATCTGCACAAAACCGCCATCGCCGCACTTGCCGACGTTCCGGCTTAAACCATTTCAGGAGACGACCGATGCAAGCTCTTCATACCGCAGCGACCGGAATGGCGGCCCAGGAACTCAACGTTCAGGTGATCTCCAACAACATCGCCAACCTGCGCACCACCGGCTACAAGAAGCAGACCGCCGAGTTCCAGGACCTGATCTACGAACACATCCGCCGGGTCGGCGCGCAGTCCTCGGACCAGGGCACCATCCTGCCGGTCGGCATCGACATCGGCGGCGGCGTCAAGACCGTCGGCACGCCGCGCTCGATGACGCAGGGAACGCTGTCGCAGACCGGCAACGATCTCGATCTGGCCATCGGCGGCGAAGGGTTTTTCAAGATCCTGATGCCGGATGGCACCTATCAATATACCCGCGACGGCACCTTCCAGATGGACGCCACCGGGCGCATCGTCACCGCGCAGGGCAATCCGGTGCAGCCGACCATCACCATCCCGCAGAATGCGTCGGGCCTGACCGTCAACGCCCAGGGCCAGGTCTCGGTGACGCTGCCGGGATCGACGGCGACCTCGACGATCATCGGCCAGATCGGCCTCACGCGATTCATCAACAAGGCCGGGCTGCAGCCGGTCGGCAGCAACCTCTTCACCGACACGCCGTCATCCGGCGCGCCGCAGGACGGCCTCGCCAGCGCCGAAGGCTACGGCGCGATCACCCAAGGCAGCCTCGAACAGGCCAATGTCGACGTGGTGTCGGAAATGTCCGACCTGATCGCCGCACAGCGCGCCTACGAGATGAACGCCAAGGTGGTCAGCGCCGCCGACCAGATGATGCAATCCACCTCCGCGCTGTTCCGCTGACGGGAGCCGATGATGACTATTCGCTCGCTTCTTCTCGCAGCTGCGCTCTGCTCGCCTTCGGCGGCGTCCCGGCGCTGGCCCAGACCCAGCAACTTCTGCGCAAATGCGCGACGAACTTGCGCCGATGCAGGTGCTGCGCGCCAACGTCACCGTCACCAGCAACGTGGTGCGGATCGGCGACGTCATCGACAATGCCGGCAGCTCGGCGCAGATCGCGATCTATCGCGCGCCGGACCTCGGCACCACCGGCATCGCTGCCGGTCGCCCAGTTGCTTGCCGCTTTGCAGGCGCATCAGGTGATCGGCGTCGACACCAGGGACATCAAGGCCGTCAGCGTCACCCGGCTGTCGCGCTCGCTGGAGGCCAAGGAGATCCAGCTTCAGGTCGCGCGCGCGCTGGAACACCGCAGCGGGCTTGGCGATGCCGCCAACCTGACGCTCACCTTCGATCGCGACGTGCAGGATCTGCAGCTCGAAGCCTCCAACACCGGCGCGATGCAGCCGGTCTCGGTCCGCTACGAGCCGCGCAACGCCCGCTTCGACGTCAGCTTTGAAGTCGCCAGCGAAGACAATGCCGCGCCGGCACGGCTGCGCTTCACCGGCACCGCGATCGAGACCGTGGAAGCCGCCGTGCTGACGCGCGATGTCGAACGCAATGAAATCCTCAAAGCCTCCGACCTCGTGACCGAGCGCCGGCCAAAGGCCGCTGTGGGCACCGATGTCGCGGTGCGCGACCGCGCCGTCGGCATGCAGATGCGAAAGCAGGTTCGGGCCGGCCAGACCATCAGGGTGGCCGATCTTGCCAAGCCCGACCTTGTGCAGCGCGACCAGAACGTCACCCTGATCTACGAATCCGCCGGGCTTTATCTCACCATTCGCGGCAAGGCGATCGAGAACGGCGCCGAAGGCGACGTGGTCAACGTGCTCAATCTGCAATCCAAGCGCACGGTGTCCGGCGTCGTCATCGGCCGCGAGCAGGTCGCAATTTCGGTCGCAACGCCCCGCCTGCCCGCCAATCCCGAACCATCGACCACCGTCGGTGCGACTGAACCAGCCGCACCGGTGTCGGTCGCCACCAATACCAATCCGTAACGCCGCTCCAAAAGCCGAGTACCATCTCATGTTGACGTCCAGTATCAACCGCATCGCCCTCACCGGCACCCTGCTGACCATCGTCAGCATCGCCGGCGGCTGCTCCTCGATCGACCGGCTCTCCCAGATCGGCGAGAAGCCGAAGCTGACCAGCATCGACGATCCGACCGCGGCGGCCGGCTACAAGCCGGTGCAGATGCCGATGCCGAAACCGGAAGCGGTGTCCTACAACGCCAATTCGCTGTGGCGGAACGGCTCGCGCTCGTTCTTCAAGGACCAGCGCGCGCACCAGATCGGCGACCTCCTGACCGTCACCGTCAACATCACCGACCAGGCCAATTTCGCCAACGAGACCCAGCGCAGCCGCACCGCGACGGAAGATTCCGGCATCACCGCCTTCCTCGGCAGCAGCCTGTTGACCGGCAAGGCCGCGACCGTTCTGCCCGGGCGCCTGTTGACCGCGGACGGTACCTCGGCCAGCGACGGCAAGGGCACGATCCAGCGCCAGGAAAGCCTGCAGACCAACATCGCCGCCGTCGTCACGCAGACGCTGCCGAACGGCAATCTCGTGGTCGAAGGCAAGCAGGAGGTGCGCGTCAATTTCGAAATGCGCGAGTTGATCGTCGCCGGCATCGTGCGGCCGGAAGACATCCAGAGCGACAACACCATCGATTCCAGCAAGATCGCGCAGGCCCGCATCGCCTATGGCGGCCGCGGCCAGCTCACCGATGTGCAACAGCAACGTTACGGTCAACAGGTGATGGACGTGCTGCTGCCGTTCTAGAGGGCATGAACCCGACCGGAAGGGCCGGCTTAGCGCAAAGTGGGGACCGGTTTTCGGAACAGTTCATGCCCAGATAAAGACAACGAGCTCCCACATCACATCGCGAACCTAGGCGCGATGCGATGTACTACGCGGCCTCCGTCAGCTCCCCTGGCGGAGGCCGTGGTCGTTTTTGGGGGGAATCTAAGTCAAAGGCTGTCTGCCGGCGCCCGTAACATTACAAAGGGACGATCGCCCAACGGGATGAGGCCGCGATCACATGAGTTTCGGGTCTGCCGAAAGATTGACGGACGCGCGTCAACATGGTATATATCATTGGTATATACCACACTTAAGGAGGTGCGAAATGACCGCAACCGCCAAGATATTCATGCATGGCCGCAGCCAGGCCGTACGCCTGCCCAAGGAGTTCCGCTTCGAGGGCACCGAGGTGCGCGTCAGCAAGGTCGGCGACAAGGTGATTCTGGAGCCGATCGACAAGCCACCAATCGACTTCAATAAGTTCTGGGCTGAGCTTGACGCGCTTGGGGCAAGGGATTTCCTGCCGGACGGTATACCTGACGATCCGCCGGTCGAACCCGATCCACGTATATTTTTCGACGAATGATCTGCCTCGACACCAACATCGTCATCCCGATCGTGAACGGACGCAGTGCGTCGCTTCGCCTCCGTCTCGAAGAACAGATGCGCTCGGGCACAGAGGTTGCGTTGCCAGTGATCGCACTGTTCGAAATGCGTTACGGGTTTGCCAAGAGTGATCGGCGCGAACATAGCGAACGCCTGCTCGACCGGTTCCTTGGTCTCGGCATCGAGGTTCTGCCATTCGAGCCGGAAGACGCCGCGCACGCCGGTGACATCCGCGCGCATCTCGAACAGCGCGGCACGCCCATTGGTCCCTATGATATCCTGATCGCGGCGCAGGCACGCCGCCGCGACGCCACCCTGGTGACAGCGAACGGCCGCGAATTCGCGCGCGTGCCGGGGCTGGTGGTGGCGGATTGGGTCGGCGTGATCGATCAGCCGTGGCAAAGACCAGGCATTGGTTCCAAAAACGGTCCGAAACGACTTGCTCGTAAAAATCTAATTTCTAGAACCGGATCAACGTGATTTGCCCTGTCCAGTCCCTTCTGCAAAAATATTCTTATTTTCAGAACTCCCAAATCAGATGTATGTCATCCACTGTCCCGTCCCTCACGAGGGGCGTTGCGCATCGTCATCAACGCGGGGCGGGATGCGGTGGACGCTGAGCGGCACGCTGACGAACGTGCGCTCACGCGGACGGCGAAGTCGTGTGGTCCTGACGCCTCGACGCCGGCGTCAAGTTTTCGCGGGAATTATCCCGCCGAGCGACGGTGACAAGAAAGCCCGATCACCGGGGAGAGCACGAAATAAACCGTTAAAACCATTGTGCGGGGAATGCCGGGTGATTTCCGGCGTGACCGTGGTGACTGTTACTGGTGAGGCTGTTTTTTCTGCCCCACCAGGCTGCGGGCGCGTTGGGCGCCCGGCATTCCCTGCGCCCTCTCTTTCGAGGCGAAGGATTTTCTTGCACAACCCGGGCGAAATCACGCCGCGGGAATGCGGAGGTGTGTCTTGCATTATTTGAGCGTTTGAAACGAAGCGATCGCAAATTACGTGCTCTGGCTGCGTCGTCCCTGCGATACGGCAGGTGACCCCTCTCAGGGACCCATCAGGATGCGGGGTTGCGCGAAGGTCGTTGAACACTGCCGTTCACAACAAGCGACACGGCGTATGGGTCCCTGCGTTCGCAGGGACGACGAGCGAGAGGGTGCCGCGCTGCTCAGGCAAACTTGGCTTCCACCGTCCCCAGCCCCGACAGATCCATCGTCACCTTGTCGCCGGCGTTGAGCCAGATGGTCTTGACCAGGCTTCCGGTCAGCACGATCTGGCCCGCGCGCAGGCCCTGGCCGCTGGCGGCGAGATGGTTGGCGAGCCAGGCCAGCGGATTGTGCGGATGTCCGAGCACATCGGCGCCGGTGCCGCGCGCGACTTCGGCGTCGTTGATGACGGCGCGGCCGGCCACGTCGAGCAGGTCGGGCGCTGCCGAGCGCGCAACAGGTTTGCCGAGCACGCAGCCGGCGGCGAAGAAATCGTCGGCTACCAAAGTGGGCGCGCCCATGGTCTCCCAGTGGCTGTAGCGGTCGTCGACGATCTCGATCGCCGGCAGATAGGCCTCGATGGCCTGCGCGACCTTGTCCGCCGTGAACGGCGCCTGCGACGGCGGCAGGTCGCGCGCGAGCCGGACGGCGATTTCGCATTCGACGCCGACGCGGACGAAATCCGCATGCCGCAGCGACACGCCGCTGCCGTGAACGCCCTTGGCGAACACGCTGCCGCCGCAGGGATGCGGGATTCCGATATATTGCTGCATCACCGCGCTGGTGCAGCCGATCTTGTAGCCGGCGAACGCGCCGTAATCGGCCGACAGGAGATCGCGCAGCGCCTCCTGAATCCGGTAGCCCTCGGCTTCCGTCTGCGGCACGGCATCGGCGCGCGAGCGGCTGCAACGGCGTGCGGGTGCGGCGGGCGGCGGCGATGGTTTTGGCGGCGGCGAGAATATCGGTCATCGGCGGGTGGCCTCATCCTTCGCGACGGCGCTGCAGCGTACCCTGGGGATGAAGGACGCGAGCACGTCCCTACTCGTCGCGATAGACCTTCTCGCGCTTTTCGTGGCGCTCCTGCGCTTCCACCGACAGCGTGGCGATCGGGCGGGCTTCGAGCCGCTTCAGCGAGATCGGCTCGCCGGTCTCCTCGCAATAGCCGTAGGTGTTGTCGTCGATGCGCTGCAAGGCCGCGTCGATCTTGGAGATCAGCTTGCGCTGGCGGTCGCGGGCGCGAAGTTCGATCGCGCGGTCGGTTTCGGAGGAGGCGCGGTCGGCGAGATCGGGGTGATTGACGTTCTCTTCCTGCAGCGTCTGCAGCGTGATCCGCGATTCCCGGAGGATCTCGTCCTTCCACGCCAAAAGCTTGGCGCGAAAATAGTCGCGCTGCCGGTCGTTCATGAAAGGCTCTTTTTCGGAGGGTCGATAGTTCTTCAACTTTTCCAAGGGCAGCCCATCCGCGTTGCAAGGCGGGCCGAAAAGGGCCGGTCCGCGCGCGCCTTATATAGCGGTGGGTTGTGACAGACAATATCGCCTGGGAAGCGGAAAACCGGGCACCGCGGGGTTTCCCGGCAGGAACCTGTGCACAACGACGCCTGACGCCAAAGGCGTCAGAACTGCCCGGCCTTGGCGAGCTCGACCTCGACCCGCAGTTCGATCTCGGACAGGACGGCGTCAAGGCCGGGGTCGCCGGAGGTCGATTTGAGGTCGGCGGCGGCGGTGCGCAGCCGGCTCACGGTGGAAGCGTTGAAATTGCCGGACAACAGGCCGATCTTCAGATCGTCCAGCACGTCCAGCGCACCCCTGCCGCGCTGCACCGAGCGCTTGCGGCGCTCGGCCGGGTCTTCAATCCCCTGGATGCCCTGCATCGCCAGCAGCGCGTCGATGTTGGCCGCCGCCTTGGGCGCGGCCGCGGCGCGGCTTTCGGGGGTGGCGGTCGCCTCCGGCAGCGCAAAACCGGTCGAGCTGGTTCGCCTGGCCGTTGTCGCGGTCGACCCGAGGGTGGTGCCGTTCGGTCCGTAGATGCGCATCGATTGGTCTCGCGGTGGTTCTCGCGTGTTGCCGCAAGCTTCGTCCTTTTATGGTTAAGGCAAGGTAAATGGCCCGGCAAAATCTGCCGCCGCAGGCAGTTTCGCCATGGCTGCGAGGCGCGGCGACGGGCCGCTCCTTTGAAATTAATCCAATGAAATCAGCCTATTATGCCAACGAACGAGCATGGCACCGATCTCGCATAGTTAATTCGCGGATCGCGGTCATGGGAGTGGCAGCGGACCAAGGTTCAGACCTCAGCGGGGAGCAGAGGATGCCAAGCGTTATCTCGGCAAGCGCGTTCAAGACGGCCTGCGCGGCACTGCTGGCGCTGGGCCTGTCGACGATGTCGGCACATGCGACGTCCCGGATCAAGGATCTCGCCAATATCGAAGGCGTGCGGCAGAACCAGCTGATCGGCTACGGCCTCGTGGTCGGCCTCAACGGCACCGGCGACACCCTCAACAACATCCCCTTCACCAAGCAATCGCTGCAGGCGATGCTCGAGCGCATGGGCGTCAACATCCGCGGCGCCACCATCCGCACCGGCAACGTCGCCGCCGTGATGGTCACCGGCAATTTGCCGGCGTTCGGCACCCAGGGCACCCGGATGGATGTCACGGTATCGGCGCTCGGCGATTCCAAGAACCTGCAGGGCGGCACGCTGCTGGTCACCCCCCTGCTCGGCGCCGACGGCAACGTCTATGCGGTGGCGCAAGGCTCGGTCGCGATCGGCGGTTTCCAGGCCGAAGGCGAAGCCGCCAAGATCGTGCGCGGCGTGCCGACCGTCGGCCGCATCGCCAACGGCGCCATCATCGAGCGCGAGATCGAGTTCGCGCTCAACCGCCTGCCCAATGTGCGGCTGGCGCTGCGCAACGCCGACTTCACCACCGCCAAGCGCATCGCGGCCGCCGTCAACGACTTTCTCGGGGCCAAGAGCGCCGAGCCGATCGATCCCTCGACGGTGCAGCTCACCATCCCGCCGGAATTCAAGGGCAATGTCGTCGCCTTCCTGACCGAGATCGAGCAGTTGCAGGTCGAACCTGATCTGGCGGCCAAGATCGTGATCGACGAACGCTCCGGCATCATCGTGATGGGCCGCGACGTCCGCGTCGCCACCGTCGCGGTGGCCCAGGGCAATCTCACCGTCACGATTTCCGAAAGCCCGCAAGTGAGCCAGCCCTATCCGCGCTCGCGCGGGCGAACCGTGGTGACGCCGCGCACCAGTATCGGGGTCACCGAAGACGGCAAGAAATTCGCGGTGGTGAAGGACGGTGTATCGCTGCAGCAACTCGTCGACGGCCTCAACGGCCTCGGCATCGGCCCGCGCGACCTGATCGGCATTCTGCAGGCGATCAAGGCCGCAGGCGCGATCCAGGCCGACATCGAGGTGATGTGATGCAAGGTAGCCTGGTCAGCGGCATCCAGAACAAGGTGTCCGTCGCCAAGGCCGCGCTCCCCGTCATCAATGGCCGGCGCGATCTCGAACTGGCGAAAGCCCTGCAGAAGGTCTCGCCGCAGGCGCAAGCCAAGGCCAAGGCGACGTCGCAGGATTTCGAGGCGATGTTCCTCAATTCGATGTTCTCGCAGATGACCAGCGGGCTGCAGGGCGAAGGCCCGTTCGGCAATACACCGGGCACCGGGGTGTGGCGCTCGATGCTGACCGAGCAATATTCGAAGTCCTTTGCCAAGGCCGGCGGCGTCGGGATTTCCAACGACGTCTACCGCACGCTGATCCTGCAGCAAGCCAAACAAACCAGCCGCGCCAGCTAGATTTAAGGGATCTCCATGAATCAACATCCTCAACGGCGGCAGGCTCCGGTCCAGATTCCGATGGCGTCGACGGCGGCAGAGGCCCGCAAGCTCGCCGAGGACCTGATGGACGTCATGAGCGCGCTGCTCGGCGTCATCGAGCGCGAAACCGAACTGGTCCGCGCCGGCAAGCTGCGCGAGGCGATGAAGTTCGAGCCAAAGAAGACGGATTTGTCGCATCGCTATGTCAACGCGGTCGGCCGCCTGAAGGCCAGCCAGAAATTCCTGTCGCAGACGGCGCCGGAGTTGCTGACCACGCTGCATCGCCATCACGACGTGTTTCGCGCCATGCTGCAGATCAACCTCACGGTGCTGGCAACCGCGCATGCGGTGTCCGAAGGCATCGTGCGCGGCGTCAACACCGAGATGCAGCGCCGCAATATTCCCAACACCTACACCGCTGCTGGGCGCCGCGTCGCGCCCGGACCGCGGCACATCACGCCGCTGTCGGTCAGCCGCTCGCTCTGAGCCGCGCATCGATAGCAACATTTTTAGCAAAATTTGCGCGCCGCAATCTGCGCAATATTCAGCGCGTCTTCTAACGCAACGTTGAGAGGTCGCGAGCCATAGTCGCCGGCGGAGAGGGTTGGGATTTTACTCTGGGAAAGCCAGGAGGCTGCCGTGAGTACGAATTTCAACATCAAGCCGGTGGGGGCACCGGCTGCGCAGTCCGCGAACAGCGCGGTTGCGACCGAACTGCCGGCGAGCCAGAGCGTCACTGCGGCGGCCGCTGACGCGCGCGTTCGCAACGATCCGGACCGCGACCTCACGGATCAGGCGTTTCCCGATCGCGCCGCGGCCCCGATCGCTTACCGCGTGGCCGATAACCGCACCAGCCTGGTGGTGCAGCAATTTCTTGATGAATCGATTTTGCGCCGCCGCGCCTATTTCCGCGCGCTCGACCTGACAAGACGCGCACCGACGCGCCTCGTCGTCACCGACCGGATGGTCTGAATTATCGCGCTACCGCGAATATAACCGAAGCCGTCACGGCCTGCCCGACAAGCCCGCCGCAATATTGGAATTGATGTCGATCAGCGGCTGCAGCTTTTCCGGATGCGGATTGGTCTGCATTTCAAGGGTCCGGTGCATCACAAAAAGCGCAATGTTGCGGATGTTCTGGCGAACCTCGAGCGGCTGGGGATTGTCGTTGCTTTCCGCCGCGCTCATGAAGATGGTCCAGAGCCGGCGGTTGAACAGCAGGGCCGCGTGCATCCGTTTGTCGGCGCCGTTCCAGTTGGTCTGGATTTCGACAAGCTTTCTGGCCGCCATCAGCAGCGTCTGGGCTTCGATTTCGCGGGGAGAAGAAGATTCCTGGGCCGTGCGAGCGTAGGCCTTAGCTGCATTCGACATTCACAACCTCAACTGTACTGAAGCAATTTTGCGGCGGTGTCGGACTTTAGCCGGGTTCCCTTTCAATATGGTTACGACTTGTTCAATGCCGGCGTCATCGGCTTAACGATTGCGCCGCCAAAACCGAAAACGGCGGGGTTTCCCCCGCCGTTCCGGTTTGGTTGCTCGCAGTTCCGGATCAGCGCAGGAGCTGAAGCACGCTCTGCTGCGACTGGTTGGCCAGCGCCAGCGCGGAGACCGCGATCGACTGGCGGGTCGCCAAAGCCTGGCTGTTGGCCGCTTCCTGGTTCGGATCGGCCAGCGTCAGGTTCGAGGCGCCGGTCTGCAGCACGTTGATCAGGTTCTTGTTGAAGTCCTGGCGGATTTCCACGATCGACAGATTCGAACCGAGCGCGGAAGCCACCGTTCGCAAGGTGGTGCTGGCGCTGGTCAACTGGCTCAACACCGAATTAGCCGAGTTGCCATCCAGGAAGTCGGTGCCCGCGGTCAGCGTAGAAAGACCGAGGCCGGCATCGTTGAAGGTGACACCCGCAATCGCCAGCTTCGAAGCGCCGGTTTCGTCGAACGTCAGGTTGAGGGTATCGCCGTTCAGCAGGTTGATGCCGTTGAAGGACGAATCCTGCGACGTGGTGTTGATCTGCTGCAGCACCTGATTGTACTGGGCCACCAGCGAGGCACGCGTCGCCTGCGAGTTCGGATCGACGACCGGAGCAGCCGCAGTCAGATTGTAGAAAGCCTGTCCGCTTACCGTCGAGCTGCCACCGATTGCACCGATGGTTGATGACGCCGCGTTGTTCGAGGTAACGATGTTGATCTGGCCGGTCGTGCTGATGCTGGCCTGCAGGTTGTTCGCCGCCAGCGCCGCATTCAGCTGGTTAAGCGTCGAAACCTGACCGGCACCGGTGCCAAACGTAATATTCGTCGCGGTGGCACCGGGATTGGTGGCGGCGATCGTGAGGGTCTCGCCGCTGAGCGGGGAAGGACCGACATTGGTTGTGCCCGCGGTCAGACCGAGGCTGGCCAAGGCAGTACCGGAAATCGTCAGATTGCCGGCGGTGCCCGTGCTCAGGGTGACCTTGCCGCCCGAGACCGTTGACGGCGGTGCGGTGGCTCCGGTCACGGAGTCGATGGCGGCGAGCAGATGCGCCACGGTATCGCCGACACCGATGTTGGTGCCCGTGCTGGACGAGCCGGCCACGAAGGTGAAGGTGGTGCCGTTCACGACCAGCGTGCTGCCGGTGGTGAGCGCCGTGCTCAGCGAGTCGGTGTTGGCGGCGCCCGAAAGGGTCGTCGCGCCCGTGATGTTGGCCGCGGCGGTGAGGTTGTTCTGAACCACCGAACCCGTAACCGTATTGTTGGTCCCCGTCGTTCCCAGCAGGTTGTCCGCCGTCGCACCCGTGATGGCGGCAGCGGTGACGTTCGATTTGGTGCTATAGCCGGTCGAGGTCTGCAACACCTGGTTGGCGATCGACTGGGCGTTTGCGACCAGGCTCTGCAGCGAGGTGATGCCGGTGTTGGCGGCCTGCAAGACCTGCACGCCGTTGCCGATACCATCGAGCAGGTTGCTGATGTCGCTGGCGCGGTTGTTGAGGCCTGCGGCCGTGAAGTATTCGGTCGGGTTGTCGAGCGCCGAATTGACCTTGTTGCCGGTCGCGAGGTTATTTTGGGTGGTCGCCAGCAGCGAAGCGGTCGACTGCAGCGAGAGCAGGTTCTGGCGAACCGCCGCGGAGAGAACAATACCGGACATGTGTCAAACCCTTCCTAGTTACGTCGGTATGTTTTACGGCGGTTCCTTTAAATTAGAGTTAATGCCGGCTTAAGTTGTTTGATTAACAGTTTGTTACCACGAGGAGTTCGCCTTTTCCGGGCCCCCAAAACGAAAAAACGGCGGGGTTTCCCCCGCCGTTCCGGTTTGGTTGCTCGCAGTTCCGGATCAGCGCAGGAGCTGAAGCACGCTCTGCTGCGACTGGTTGGCCAGCGCCAGCGCGGAGACCGCGATCGACTGGCGGGTCGCCAAAGCCTGGCTGTTGGCCGCTTCCTGGTTCGGATCGGCCAAGGTCAGGTTCGACGCGCCGGTCTGCAGCACGTTGATCAGGTTCTTGTTGAAGTCCTGGCGGATTTCCACGACCGACAGGTTGGAACCGAGAGCGGAAGCTTCCGTGCGCAGCACGGTGCTGGCCTGGGTCAGCGTCGACAGGATCTTGTTGGCCGAGTTGCTGTCCAGGAAGTCGGTGCCCGCGGTCAGGCTTGAAAGACCGAGGCCGGCGTCATTGAAGGTAACACCCGAAATGCCGAGCTTCGAAGCACCGGTTTCGTCGAACGTCAGGTTGAGGGTATCGCCGTTCAGCAGGTTGATGCCGTTGAAGGACGAATCCTGCGACGTGGTGTTGATCTGCTGCAGCACCTGATTGTACTGGGCCACCAAGCTGTTGCGCGTCGCCTGCGAGTTCGGATCAGCGACCGGAGCAGCCGCAGTCAGGCTGTGGAAAGCCTGCCCACTCAGCGTCGAGCTGCCACCGATTGCACCGATGGTCGATGACGCCGCGTTGTTCGAGGTCACGATGTTGATCGCACCGGTCGAGTCGATGCTGGCCTGCAGGTTGTTCGCCGCCAACGCAGTATTGAGCTGGTTGAGGGTCGAGATCTGGTTGCTACCAGTGCCGAAGGTGATGTTCGTTGCCGTGCCGTTGCCGGTGGCGCCGATCGTGAGCGTCTCGCCGCTGAGCGCCGGAGCGCCCAAGGCAGTGGTACCCGCGGTCAGGCCGAGGCTGGCCAAAGCAGTACCGGAGATCACCAGCGGGTTGGTGGTGCCGCTGCTCAGAGTGACCTTGCCGCTTGCAACGCCCGACGCCACGGTGGCTCCGGTCACGGTGTCGATCGCGGCAAGCAGATGCGCCACGGTATCGCCGACACCGATGTTGGTGCCCGTGCTGGACGAGCCGGCCACGAAGGTGAAGGTGGTGCCATCGACAACCAGTGTGCTGCCGGTGGTGATTGCCGTGCTCAGCGAGTCGGTGTTGGCGGCGCCCGAAAGGGTCGTCGCGCCCGTGATGTTGGCTGCGGCGGTGAGGTTGTTCTGAACTACCGAACCGGTGACGGTTGCGTTAGTGCCAGCCGTTCCCAGCAGGTTGTCTGCAGTGGCGCCGGTGATGGAGGCGGTGGTCACATTGGACTTCGTCGAGTAACCGACGCTGGTCTGCAACACCTGGTTGGCAATCGACTGGGCGTTAGAGACCAGGCTCTGCAGCGAGGTGATGCCGGTGTTGGCGGCCTGCAAGACCTGCACGCCGTTGCCGATACCATCGAGCAGGTTGCTGATGTCGCTGGCGCGGTTGTTGAGTGATTGCGCGGTGAAATAGCTGGACGGATTGTCGAGCGCCGAGTTGACGGCATTGCCCGTGGCGAGATCGTTTTGGGTGGTGGCAAGCAGAGCTGCGGTCGACTGCAGCGAGAGCAGGTTCTGGCGAACCGCCGCGGAGAGAACGATACCGGACATTTTCAGACCTTTCTGGTATGAAATTAGAGTGCGAGCGTAGTCCCAATCCTGTTTGATCGGGCGACGGCTCACGTTGGAACCAAGTTTCTAAAAAAACATGAATAGCCGAAGGACCGCCGGTGTCCCGGTCACGCCGGCGGCGCGCGATTTGCCGTTTTCGACATCGCGCGGTTTGGAAAACATCATTGATACAACTGTAGATTTCGTGCGGCGATGCTAAAACGATCGCTTATTTCGTTTACCAAGCGTTAACCGTATTGGGAAAGGATTGCGGCAACATCGGCCGAAAAGCATCGGCGCGCTGTCCAGCGCGATCAAAGCCGGCACCATTCAGACCCGCTGTAACGACGCTCGCGTAAGACGCAGCAACGGAGAACAGGCATGGCCCTAAAAGTCGAGCTCAAGCCGAACGAACGGATCATCATCGGCGCCTGCGTGATCACCAATACGGACCAGCGCGCCCGGTTATTGATCGACGGCGACAATATTCCAATCCTGCGCGAAAAGGACATCCTGACCCCGGCCAGCGCCGACACACCGGCCAAGCTGGTCTATCTCGCCGTGCAACTGATGTACATTTCGCCGGACCCGCAGGTCAACCACAGCACCTACTTCAACCTCGTGCGCGATATCGTAACCGCCGCGCCGAGCGCATGGCCGATCATCGAGGACATCAACCACAGCATTTTGGCCGGCGATCTGTACCAGGCGCTGAAACACGCCAGGAAGCTCGTTGCTTATGAGAAGAAGCTTCTGGATCGCAATGTTACCGAGGGCAAACCCGAGACCGCCCCGGAAATGCGCCGTTCCGCCTGACCGGAGCGCTTATGCCGCCTGCTCCCGACTGTGCCGGGCGCGGCGGCACAGCATCGCGGCGAATGCACCGAATATCTTGCGCATCTGAGGCGGCTTGTAAGGAAAGATCTCCGGCGGATCCATGTTGTGGACGACGGCGGTATTGTCGGCCTCGAATATCAAGAGATCGCCGTCTTCATTTTCCGCGCAGTCGATCGTGAAATATTCCAGGCCGATCCGGTCGGCTATGCCGGCCAGCGCCGTCTTGTGACGGCGCGCGAAACCAATGTCGAATGTGCGCATGAAGGTCTCTTCTTCGAGACGCTTGCTGGCGCTGCCGGACATTCCCGCGTTGAGATACCAGATGTCCCAGCGATCGGCGATCGCCATGTGACACGCGTAAGCCCGGCCGTCGACGAACACAATCCGGTACTTGCGAAACAAACCGTCGCTGTCCGAATAATCGACGAAACGCGAGACGAA
The DNA here is from genome assembly GCA_963774685.1 of uncultured Alphaproteobacteria bacterium. GTDB lineage: Bacteria > Pseudomonadota > Alphaproteobacteria > Rhizobiales > Xanthobacteraceae > Bradyrhizobium. The sequence continues at coordinate 341,036 of CAVZFU010000003.1, forward strand.
GAATTCCTGTTCCGGACGTTCACGAAGATAGATTCCCAATGCATCGCGGTCATCGATCTTCACAAGACCTACGCCGGCATGCGATCCGCGCGGCCTGACAATGACCGGGAAGGCAAGGTCGCCAGCGATGCCACCAGGCATGAGCGAAGAGTGCGACAGCTGCAAAAGTCGTTCGCGTGCGATACCCGTCGTTGCCGGAATATCAAGGCCTTCGATTCCGTCAAGCAGGCGATGGAGTTTGTCGCGATCGAGATTGCAGACCAGATGCGGCGGATTGAGAAGCGGCCGTGGCCAGCGCGAGGCAGCGCGATCGATCTTGCGCAGTGCATCGCTGCATTCCTCCGAGTCCGACGCGATCACAATCGCAATGTCGTGATCGGGCAGCGGGTCGGGCAATTCGATGTCAGGCATGACATACAGCGTCATTAGATCAATGCCGGACTCTTCCAGCAGAAACTCGATCGGCGTATTACTGCCCATATCAGTCGCAGCTGCGAGCGCCAGAACGCGCAGCCGCGGCTTCTCCACCAGACACGGCGAGCGGAACAATTGATGCGAGGCAAGTATCTCGTTCTGGATGGCGAGACCTGCGTGCTTGTCACCGAGCAATTGCGCGACCAGCGATAGATCGAGCCCTTCGCCGGCTTCCGCGCTGCCATCGACGACCTTGGCGATCAAAGCTCGCCACAACGGGCGAAGATCCATCCCGGTAAATGACATCTTTGCGAGCCTGGCGAGACCAATGCGTTCGGCGCAAAGGGGGTGAGCCATTCCGCTCTGTTCGATCTCACGCAGCATCGTTCGCAAGCTCGGCTGTAGCAAATTGCGAGGAGATATCGCCGTGGTAGACCGTAGGGCCGACATGATCGAGACGGCTTTCGAGGTCGGCCCAGATTTCACCGCCGATGTCGGTCCAGCGTTTGCAGAAAGCGAAGTCTTCGCTGAGATAGGTCCCGCTGCTCTGATCGATCATGCATTCGAACAGCGCAAACCGGTTGGGACTTCCCGCCAGCGCATCGAGCGAATGCTCGCGAAAGAATTGCAGCGGCGCGTAGGCAGGATGCGAGCACATCTTCTCGAACACGTGACGCCGGATCATCAGGAAACCCGTCCCGGCGTAGCGCACGCGCGTAAAGCCGTTGACGACAGCGACATGATCGGGATTGTCGATCTCCAGTACGTAGTCGAGCGCGGCCGACGGCAAGTTCGGCCGCCTGCTTTCGATGACCCGCTTTGCCTTGTTCCAGTTGACGCGCTTGATCGGATAAACGCCGGCCACCATGTCCGCACCGGATTCGATCAGCCGGAACACCTGCTCGGGCGTGAAGCCGATATCCGCATCGACAAACAGAAAGTGTGTCGCGGAGGGATCATCGAGAAACAGCGTCATCAGATTGGCGCGTGCGCGCGTGATCAGGGCGTCGCCATCGCGTAAATGGACCTTGAGGTCGATGTTGGATTTGGAGCGCACGGCGCTCTGCAACTGGAAGAGCGAATTGGCATAGATGCTCGAGACCTGTCCGCCGAAGCAGGGCGTGGCCACCACAAGGTGGATCTGGTCGGTCATGAATGGCTCCGAAGCGGCGGAGGTCGCTGCATTCCTCACCAAACAGTAAATAGACGTAGTTAACGAAATCCTAACGCCGACGCGTCCCGGCTTAACTGCCGAAGTTGTTCGCCGACCCGAACGATAACGCTGTCCCAGTCGCCAAAGGCCGGCTGCCGGAACAACTTCGCAGTCGGATACCAGGGAGTGTCGTCGCGCCCTCTCATCCAGCGAAAATCCGCCGCATAGGGAAGCAGGATCACGACCGGCCTGCCCATCGCTCCGGCCAGGTGCGCAACCGCGGTGTCGACCGAGATGACGATGTCGAGCAACGAGATGACGGCAGCGGTATCGGCGAAATCGCGAAAGCCGTCGCCGAGATGGACCAGGTTGGGCAGGCCAGCCAGGACGTCACTATCCGCAGCTCGCAGGTCGCGCTGCAGACTGAAACACTGGACTGACGGATCTTCGAACAACGGCGCAAGGCGTGCGAGCGCGATCGACCGGTTGCCGTCGTTCTTGTGCGACGGCTGGCCGGACCAGACAAATCCGGCGCGCGGGCGGCCGGGCGGCAGGCGATCTCGCCAATACGCCAGCCGTTCCGCAGGTGCCGCAAGATATGGAATAGCCGCGGGGATCGTCCCGGGTTGTGTCCTGAATGCAAGAGGAAGGCTGAGCAAGGGACAATGCAGATCGAATGCCGGAAGCGGATCGCCGGAGGCAATCACCGTGATGCCGTCGAACTCGGACAGCAGCGGCTGTAACTCCGGCTGAACTTCGCAAATAACTTTAGCGCCTCGTTCGGCCAGCAACGGTGCATAACGGACGAACTGAATGGTGTCGCCGAATCCCTGTTCGGCATGGAGCAAGATGGTCTTGCCGGCGACCGGTTGTTCGCCCAGCCATAATGACGATCGAGGCTGCGGGCGGTGCCTGGCAAATGCGCCGGTCTTCCACCGCCATTCATAGGCCTGCCAGCCCGCATCGAAATCGCCCATGGTCAGCCGCGTCATCGCCGCTTCGAAATGGGCTTCGGGAAATTCCGGCGCGGCTGCAAGTGCGGCCTCGAAATTAGCAAGCGCCTCAACGGGCCGGTCCAGCCGGCGCAACGCGTGACCGCGATTGGTCAGGATCTGCGGATGATCCGGCATCGCCGCAAGAGCCTTGTCGTAGCTCGCAATCGCCTCGACGGGGCGGTTGAGTCGCAGCAGCGTATTGCCTCTGTTGACGCGTGCGCCGACGTGGCGTGGCTCAACCGCCAGCGCGCCATCATAGCTCGACAGTGCCTCGTCAATGCGGCCGGCTTCAAGACAGGCGTTGCCGAGATTGTAGAGAATTTCCGGATGGTCCGGCGCGAGGCGCAATGCGTTGCGATAGCTTGAGATCGCCTCGTCATGGCGTCCCGTTGCGTGAAACGCCAGCCCGAGATTCGACATCGCATCCGCGGAGCTGGAATTGACCTTGAGCGCCTGCGACAGAAAGCCAAGCGCTTCGACCATGCGACGGCGCTGGAAGTTGAGAATTCCAAGCAGATGCAACGCATCGAAGTCTTCGGGCAGGTGTTCCAGAATCCCGGCGCACAGCCTTGCGGCCTTGTCGAGATCGCCGCGCTGAAAAGAGCTGTAGGCTTGCCGCTGCAAGCGAGGCAGGTTCGGCATCCGCGCTGACGTTGTCTTTATTTTCACGCCCGAGTTGCCAGACCGCTTTTCGAATCAGCCGATGCTGTCAGGTTAGCATTTTTCCGACACCGTATCGCGCTTGACCGGCGCGGCATTGGCGACATTCGAGCGGACGCATGCTCGTCACCGCGCTGGTCTGGCCAACTATGATATCGATGCAAGTGGGATGGTCGCGCTGCCGTAGTCTGACAACGACCCGGCGTTAACCGGCTATCGGAAGAAATTTAGTCAGGGTCAGTTGCGAGAGCATCGAGGTGGTCTGATAGGACGCCTGCAGGCTGGTCTGAAGCGCCAGGATCTCGCTCGCCACCTGATCCGGCGACACGGTTTCGGTGCTGTCGATCATGTTCTGCAGCGTGGACTGGGTCTGGGTTTGCCGCGCCGTGGCGGCCTGCATCATGCTTTGCGCGACGGCAAACTGCGATTGGATGTCCTGAATGCTCTGCTGGCCCGCTTGCGGCGTCAGGTTCGTGGTGATGCGCTGGCTGAGGGCCGCGATCTGCGCGGCTGAATTGGCGCCCGTCGGCGAGGTCGTGACCGCGGCGAACACCGCGATATTCTGTAGTTGCGTGCGGATCGCCTGTTCGTTGGCCTGCGCGCCATATTGAACCGTCTGCGACGAATCGATCCGGGCAGTTGACGACGCGCGTGCAGAACCCGGTCCGGAATTGCCGGTGTACCAGGCCACAGTGTTCGCCGTGCCGCTGACCAGCGATGTCGCGGACCCCAGCGGGGAGCCGCCGACCCGTAGCGGCGGCGTGGCCGCCGTCACGGTGGGCCCGAAGCCGAGGGCTGCGAACGCGGACGAGTTTGAACTCGTGACCGTCAGGTTCGCGCCGTTGTCATTGTTCAGCGTGATCACGCCGCCGCTGACGGTCGACGGCGTGGAGGTTCCCGTGATCGAGTCGATTTTGGTCAGCAGCGCTTGCACGCTGTCGGTGACATTGAGTTCGTTGCCGGTGGCGCCCGAAGCAACAAAAGTGATCGGCGTGCCGTTGACGGTGATGGTGTCGCCGGGTGCAAAACCGGAAGCAAGCGAATCCGTGTTCGCGGCACCCGACAACAGCGTCGCGCCGGTGATCGGCGCCGGGGGCGCGGCCTGGTTGTTGACCACGCTTCCCGCTGCGGTTCCGACAGAACCGAAAAAGTCGTTGCCGGCGGCAACTGCTGACGCCGCCACCAGCGAGGTATTGGCCAATGTGCTGATGGATGAAGTCAGCGCGGCATTAAGATTGGCGGCAGTCGCCGTCGGGGTAGCGCCGATCGTGAAGCTGCCGGTTGGCGGCGGGTTTGCGGTTGATGCCGTCAGTTGAATGGATTGGGTAGTACCGTCAGGAAGATTGAACGTGAAGCTCACCTGATCGCCCGGGTTGGGATTGGTGGCGCCAAGGCTGATCGAAACCGTCGCCGGGGAGCCGGCAGGGCCGGTCACCGTCGCTCCCGTCAGCGAGGACGACACCGAATTCAGTTTCAGGCCGAACGGCGAGCCGGCGACATCTTCGCTGACCGAAACCGAGGTCGGCGTCGGCGACGATATCACCAGGCGTCCGAGGCCGTTGGTGCCGACATCGGCCTGCAGCCGCTCGGAGATCACCTGCTTCAAGCCGGCCTGGGTGCCCGTGCCATTGAGGATGTCATCGACCGAAGCCACCGACGGCGTATTGATCGCACTGCCGGAAAACAGGTAGCGGTCGCCGGCCTGGGTATTGAGAATTCCCACCATCGAAGACAGTTCGGCCTGGGCGTTCTCCTGCGCGATGGTTTGGCCGGTACTGTCCAGACTCTGCGGAGACGCGGACGCTGCGCCCTGCACCTGCCCGCCGATGTCCGACAGCGACTGCAACGCGGTGTTGGCCGCGTTGATGGTCGTGGTGACGTTGGTCATCGTGTCGGTGAAGGCTGAAATATTCGCCAGTTGCGCCCGCGCGGCGATCGCGAAACCCTCGTTGACGCCCATTCCGGCATAGGTCGTCGACTTCTCGCCGCTGGTCAGTTGCGACTGCAGCGTCGTCAGCTGATTTTTGAGATTAACCACCGACTGGCCGAGAATGGAGGCGCCATAATTGATGCTGTTGATCGACATCCGGATCGCCTTACGTTTGGGCCTGCAGCAAGGTTGTCATCATGCTCTGAACGACCGACATCACGTGAGCGTTCGCGGCGTAGGAATTCTGCAGCGCGATCAGGTTCGCCATTTCAGTATCGATATTGACGCCGGACGTGGAGTTGAATTTCTGCTGCAACGTGTTGACGACGACGTCCTGTCCCTGCTGCAACTGGGTTGCCGAGGCCGCGGCATTGGCCTGCTGGCTGAGGAACTGCTGCATGAAGCCGGTGATCGTACCGGCGAACGGCGACGTGCTTGAACCGAGTCCGGTTTGCGGCGAATAGGTGAACGTTCCCGACGTCAATTGCGAATAGAGAAAATCCGAACGCGTGGTATCGCCGGCCGCCGTTGGTGGCGAGGTGCTGTAGACGGTCAGGTTCGACGGATTGCTGAGCAGCGCCGAATTGACCGTGATGCGACCCGCAAGGCCCGTCATCTGCGAGCCGCTGCCGGTAATGGCGCCGGTGTAGAGCGAATTGCCGTCGGTGAAGAACGGCAGCTGCGCGCTGCCGCCGGCCAATGACGACGCCGTGGTGGTCGTGGAAGCTGCATTGACGGTCGCCGCACTGTTTCCGACTACCTGCAGCGTCGAACCGGACGGGTTGGAGAACTGCAGGTTGCTGCTGCCGAGCGCCGCGTTCAATTGCGAAACCACCGACGCCATCCCGCCGGAGAAATTGATCCCGATCACCTGCGGATTTGCGTTCGGCGCGTTCGGCAACGGAAGCGCCGAGGGATCGGTCACGTTGACGATGGAGACCTGTTGCCTGGTGTTGGTTACGCTGTTGGTATAGGTCAGGTTGATCGTGTTGCCGGGCAATACGTTCGACACATCGAGGCTGAAGCCCGCCGGCGGTCCGGTGACCGCGGTGCCGGCCGTGGTTTGATCGGACAGCGAACTGGACAGCGTGGCCGCCATCTGATCGACCTGCGCCTGCGCCTGCACCAAAGTCTGGTCGCGCAATTTCAGGTCGGCCGCGATCTGTCCCGAACTGATGGCATTGTTGGCCACCATGTCATAGCTCGAGCCGTTCGGGAGCTGAATGGTGAGCGATCCGACTCCGGATTTGGCCGGATTGCTGTTGTACAGCGAGGTCGCGCCCAACGTTCCCGGCGAGGTGAACGTCATCTGCGAGGCCTGGCCTGCGCCTACCAGTTGAACGCCGGAATTGGTAAAGACGCTGGTCTGGTTGGAGGCGTCGGTGACGGCCCGAATATCCATCAACTGCGACAGTTGAGTGATCGCGTTATCGCGCTGATCCATCAGCGTCGCGGCTTGCGGATCGGTCGGCGCCAGTCCCTGCAACTGGGTGTTGATCGACGCGATCTGGGCCATATCCGCGTTGGCCTGCTGCACGGAATTGCCGATGTCCTGTTCGACGTTCGAGCGCAGCGACTGGATGCCTTGCGTCGTCGTGTTCAGTTGCTGCGCCAGCGATTGCGCCGCCGACAGTACCGACGACTGCGCGGACTGGCTGCCCGAACTTGTCGACAGCGCCTGCAGTGCCGTCGTGAAATTGCTGAACGAGGTTTCGAGGGTGCCGTCGCCTCCGGGCGTCCCGTAGACGTTTTGCAACTGGCCCAGAATATTCGAGATCTGGTCGGCATAGGAGGCGCCGGAAGTTTCGGTGCGCAGCTGGTTCTGGACGTAAAGATCGAGCTGGCGGTTGACGCCGGTGACCTGGACGCTGGCGCCGGGGCCACCGCTCGCTACTTCGATCTGATTGACGCCTTGATCGATGTAACCGGGGGTCTGCGCGTTCGCGATATTCGACGAGACGATCGACAGCGCGGCCTGGTTGGCGCGCAGACCGGACATCGCAGTGGCGAGGGTTGAACTCAAACCCATGTTTGTTGTCCGCCTTGAATTACGTCACACTGAATCCAAGCGGCGCCGATCAGCGCAGCACGTTCAGCAAATCCTGAACCATGTCGTTGGCCGTGGTGATCACCTTGGTATTGGCCGAATAGGCCTGCTGGGTCACGATCAGCTTGGTGAATTCATCGGCGATGTCGGTGTTCGATCCTTCCAGCGACGAACCACTAATGGTGCCGGAGGCGCCGGCGATCGCCGGACCGGACTGTTCGGTCACGGCATAGGCGCCGCCGCTGAGCGCTTGCAGGTAGTTGGTGCCGTTGAAGTGTGACAGCGTCACCGAAGCAAGATCGAGGTTCTGACCGTTGGAGAACGTTCCGACCACGAGGCCGTTGTTGTTGATGGCGACCGACTGAAGCTGGCCGGCGGCATAACCGTTCTGCGATATATTGTTGACGGTCGCGGTCCCGCCGGTGCTGGCGTATTGCGTCAGAGCACCGGAGCCGACATTGAACGAGACGGTTCCAAGGGATTGACCGCTGACGGTCAGGTTCGGGATCGATATTGCGGAGCCTGTCGGACTCGACAGCGATCCATTGGCATTGAACACGAAGTTTGTGCCGGCATTGACCCAGGCAACCTGCGAACCGGTGGCGCTGGGATCAGCCTGATAGAAAAGATTCCAGGTGTCCTGGTGGGGTGACCCCAGCGAGGCGCTGTCGGTTTTGGCCCATCGCAGTTGCAGGTTAACCGGCGTGCCAGCCGAGTTGTAGGCCGTGACCGCGCCGCCGCTGATGGATTCGCTGGTGAAGGTCGCGACATCGTTGCCGACGACAAAGCCGGTACCGGCGGTACCGCCGCCGGTACGTGCGGCCGTCATGGTGGTTGGGAAACCGAGTGCCGCGAAGGCGGGCGCGGAACTGGCGACCGACAGATCCTGCGCCGTACCCGAGTGCAGCGTGATCGCGCCGGTCGTAGCATTGATGGTCGGCGCGACGCCGGTGATCTGGCCGATCGCGGTCAGAATGTCCTGCACCGTGCCGGTGCCGAGATTGATGACGCCGCCGGTGGCCGAGGTGCTGGTGGGGCTGCTCGTGCTGAAGGTGATCGTCTGGCCGTCGACCACAATGGTGTCGCCGTTCGCAAAGCTCGTGGTCAGCGAGTCGCTTGGGGCGGTTCCTGAAAGCGCCGTGGCGGCCGTGATCGGAGCCGGCGTTGCCGCCTGGTTCAACGCGGCAGCGCCCGTCGTGGTCGCATCGCCGAAAGGCGTCGCAGGCGTGCCCAGCACCAGGGGATTCTGGCTGAAATCGGCGGGGTTCAGGCCGCCAGCGGCGGTGAGCGTGCCGCCGATCGCCGTGGCGCTTGCCGTCGTCGCCGGTACGGTCGGAAGGTTGGCCGCATATTGAATTGCGCTGGTCGCCTGCGCTGGAACGAAATTGTTCTGGAACTGCAGAACCGTCGGAACGTTGCCGACCGGGTTGCCGGTCTTCGGGTCGACCGCTACCCCCATCAGGTAGTAACCGGCGCCGTTGACCAGATTGCCGTTGGCATTGACCTGGAAATCACCGCGGCGGGTGTAATCCGTGGTGCCGCTGAAGACCGGCTGGTTGTCCACCGAGCCGGTGGCCAACTCCACCGAGAAGAACCCGTCACCGTTGATCGCCATGTTGGTGGCGACGCTCGATGCTGAGACGGTGCCTTGCGTGGTGATGGTTTGTTGCGCGTAGGCGGTGACGCCGCCTGCGACCTGCCGGTCGGGCGAGGTAGCGTCCGGAATGAGATCCACGAAGCTGGTGTCGATGCCCTTGTAGCCCACCGTCGAGGCATTCGCGATATTGCCGGAAATGTTCTGCAAGGCGAAAGATTGAGCCTGCAAACCGCCAACCGCGGTATTAAGCGCGTCGAAGATACCCATGACATTGTCTCCACATTCGGTCCGGACGGCCAGCGGGATAGCCCGCCAAGGCAGTCATCAAGGGAGACGTCGCAAGCGTTGTGCCAAAAACGAAAATGTATTCAAGCCAATGGCTTAAATGAAAATGCCCCGGTCGAAAGACCGGGGCACAATTGCCGGGCGGGCAACTATTGCCGGGCGCGAGGCGTTCAGCTCGCCGACGGGGCGGCCGGATGAAACACCAGCGCAAAGCCGTCCATGCAGTAGCGCAGGCCGGTCGGCTTCGGTCCATCGTCGAAGACGTGACCGAGATGACCGCCGCAGCGGCGGCAGTGAATTTCAGTGCGCAACATCCCGAAGGTGCGGTCTTCGGTCTTGCCGACGGCATTGTCGAGCGGCTGGTAAAAACTCGGCCAACCGGTGCCGCTTTCGAATTTCGTGTCCGAGGAGAACAGCGGCAGGTCGCAGCCGGCGCAGGCGAAGATGCCTTTGCGATGCTCTTTGAGCAGCGGGCTCGATCCCGGACGTTCGGTGCCTTCCTTGCGCAGGATCTCGTATTGCTGCGGGGTCAGCTGCGCACGCCACTCGGCGTCGGTCTTTTCGACCTCGAATTTCTCCGCGGCCTGTGCCGGGGAGGCGCGCAGCCACCGGAAGGCGGCAAGCCCGATCAGGCTGGCGATGGAGGCGAGCAGAATACGGCGGTCGATCATGATGGTCTCCGTGCGGGCGAACTGGCCACTGTTCGCTGCTAATTACGGGGCGCGCGAGCGGAAGTTACACCGGTTCGGTCAGAATTTGCTCACTTTCTTGCGAGTGGCCCTGCCGGGCCCGGCATGGGTCAGAAAAAGCGATCAAGCCCCCTCGCCTTCGCCGGGGTCTGCCGCCGGGGCCGGGGGCGGTCGGGGACGGTCGGGACGCGGGCGGCCCGGCGGACTCCGCCGCGGCGGCCTGGTTCCAGCCTGTCGATTGGCCTCGACCAGACGCGCCTCGCGAATACGTTCGCGCTGGCGCCCTCTTTCCCGATAACGGGCCAGCGCGCCAGCCGCAGCCGAAGCGCCGCGGGTCCACGCGCCGACGGCATGACCGACGACGCGGCCGGTCGGACCACCGGCCCAGACCAGTTCGAACGGCGAAAACAGCCGCCAGCGGTCATCGCTCCAGAGGATGCTTTGCGCAATCAAATACCCGGCCATGGCCGAGGTGTTCATGCCCTGACGGCCGAAGCCGCTGGCAACCCAGAGGCCCTTTCGCAACTGCCCGATCTGCGGCATGCCGTGCACGGTCTGCCCGACCGCCCCGCCCCAGACGTCGGCGATCTCTATTCTGCCGAGCCTTGGGAAAAATCGTGCGGATCCTGCGCGCAATGGCCCGGGCGAAACGCTGCGGCCGCGCGGCCCAGGTGGTCTCGGGCGAAGCCCACATCAACCGGTCGCCGTCCACGATCCGGAAATGATCGATCCCGTCGGTGTCGGCCACCGATCCCTGGAATGCCATGACCTCGGCAAGACGCCCGCCGAGCGGCGCGGTCACCGCACCGTAGCGCCATATCGGCAATAGCGTGTCGGAGAGCCGCCGTAGCGGCGCGCCGAGATGGATATTGCCGGCCAGCACGATGTGCGAGGCGCGCAGCCGCGCCGACGGCGTCACGATGCGCTTGCGAATCCCCAGTGGATCGATGCTGACCACCGGCGTCTCCTCGAAAATCTGCGCCCCTGCCCGTCTCGCCAGCGCCGCGAGACCGTGGACATATTTGCGGCCGTCGATCTGAAATGCCTTTGGATAATACACGCCATGGAAATAATGCTCGGTCTTGAGCTGGTCGCGCACATGTTCGATCTGCCAGCCTTCCACCTCGGTTCCAAAATCCTCCCCCAGCATTTGCAGGCGGTCGATTAACTGGTCCCCGACATCGACATTGGAGACTTCCAGCGCGCCTTCACTGAGCGCAATACCTGGCATCAGCTCTTCGGTGGCGATGGCCCGGACGTATTCGGCGCCTTCCTTCGACAGCGACCAGAGTTCGCGGGCATCCTCGAAACCGACGCGTGCAATCAGATCGCGGAGCGGAAGGCTGTACCCCGGCATCACCGTTCCGAGCTGGTGACCCGACGCGTTCCAGCCGATATGCCGGCCTTCGAGAACGGCGACGCTCGCACCCATCCGCGCGGCTTCAAGCGCTACCGCCAGCCCGGCCAAACCGGCTCCGATCACGCAGATATCGACATCCAGGTCGAATGACAGCCGCGACCGCTCCCGCATCGCCGGGGCAGCATGGCCGTTGGTCGCGCTTGTAGAAGTCTCGCTCATATCGTTTTCTTACGGACCGATCGGGCGCTTGTCACCTTGTTCCCGACTAATCTATGAAGGAGCGCATGATCTTTTCACCAAATTGCACACACTTTGGCGGATCATGCGCCAGCCCCGGTCTGTACATTAATCGGCGGGTTTGAAACGAATCGAGATTGCGTCATGCGCCGTTTGATGCTGCTGCGTCATGCCAAGACCGAGAACGAGGCGCCCAGCGGCCGCGATCAGGACCGTCGTCTCGATGACCGCGGCCGGAGTCGACGCCGCCGAAATCGGCGGCTGGATCGGCCGGCACCCGCCTTTTCCGGATCTGGTGCTGGTTTCACCGGCGATCCGGGCGCACCAGACCTGGGAGATCGCCTGGGAATCCATGAAAGGCCCGGTCCCGCAGCCACGGGTGGAATTTCTGCCGGAACTCTATGGCGCCGATCCGGCGCAATTGCTGCAAGCCGTCCACGCGGCATCTACCGCCGATCCGCAGCGGCTGATGGTGGTCGGCCACAATCCGGGAATGCACGAACTGGCACTTGCGCTTGCCGGTAGCGGCGATGCCAGGGGCCGCAAGGCGCTCGCCGACAACTTGCCGACGTCGGGTCTTGCCGTGTTCGATTTTGCGGTCGACGACTGGGGCGATGTCGCGTTCCGCCGCGGACAGCTCGTGCTGTTCGTCAGCCCCAAATTGCTGCAAGAAAGCTCCGGCGGCTGAACGGGGCTTTTCGTCACGTCGCAAAAACGTCATTTTGTGCTACGTTCGCTCGATACACGGAGGCGCAGATGTTCAATTCCATTCTCGTCCCGATCGATCTGGCCGATACCGACCTGGCCAAGCCCGCGATTGCGACCGCGGCGACGCTGTCAAAGACCTGGAACGGCGCTGTGCGGCTTCTGAACGTGTTGCCGATGACGCCGGTGATGCTGGCGGAATATGTGCCGGCGGATTTCGACACCCAGCAGCGCCAGACCTCCGAGGAAGCGCTTGCCATCGTGTCGCACGAATCCGGCATCGATGCCTCGCGCATCTCCAGCGTGGTGCGCCAGGGCGGCATCTATCACGAGATTCTTGAAGAGGCCGCCGCGATCAAGGCGGACCTGATCGTCATGACCTCGCACCGGCCGGCGATGCGGACCTATTTTCTCGGCTCCAACGCCGGCCATGTGGTGCGCTACGCCAAATGCTCGGTGCTGGTGGTGCGACACTAATATCTACGGCAGCAGCAATTCCGGCAGATGATCGAAAGTGTAGCTCCGCGGCCGGTTGCGCCGCACGAAGCCGCCGACCTGCCACGCGAACAGCATGGCAAAGCCGACGAGAAACAACGCGCCTGCGAATTCGGCGGTGGCGAGCGCACGCAGCAGAAGTCCTGACATCGCAACCGCGACCAGCGCCAGCAATACGACGCCGGCGATATGAGCCCACGGTCTGACGCCGCCGATCAGCGTCGCATGGCTTCCGGCCTCCTGCATTCGCCGGTGCAGCCGCGTGATGAAGGCGCGATAATCCCGGTCCTGCGGCGCCATCAAGGCCGCCGTCTGCCAACTCGTCGAGAGGATGATGATTTTCTGACGGTTGGCATTTTCAATATCGGCGCGAAACCGGCGCGACTGCATCGATACCGGACGGTATGACAGCCGGATCGCTGCAATATCGGCGTAGGGCCAAACGCCGGATTTGCCGGCCACCTGCCATGACAACCCTGCGTCGGTCAGCTCGAATTGATGCGCCGCGCCGATCAGCGAGGCCTTGTAGGTGTACCGGACGCCGGGGGAAGCCTCGTTCGACAAAAGCGCTGAGCCCTCTTTGAAAAGATCGGCCTAAATCATCGCATCGGCTTGCGCGATCAGCCTGCTGTATCTTACAAGCGGAGCATGGCTGAAACGACTTATTTTCCGCGCCGGCTGATCCTTGCGGGCGCGATGGTTTCCGGCGTGCTGCTGGCGCTGGCCGTGCACATGCTCGGGGTGAGGTTCGGCCTCGATCTGGGCCGCCTGTGGCGATCCGGCCCCAATAATTTCATGCCCGCGGGCGCCGCGCTCGCGTGGTGGCTGATCGCCACTGTCGGTTTTTGCGGCGGCTATTTTACCGCGACCTTGATGGACAGCGCAGTGTCGGGGCAAATTCCGCAGCGGATGCGGCAATTCCTGATAGCGGTCGGCGTGCTGGTACTGGCGGGCGCGGGCCAGGCCGCTTCCGCGCCCAGCCCACTTCCGACGGTATCCGGCGTGCTCGCAGGATTGGCCGCGCTATGCCTCGGCGCCGTGATGGCGTTTTGCGGCGCGCATTTCGCGTTGCGCAAGGCCTGACGCGAGTTCACCGCAACGCTTGAGCCGAGGCGCCGCGCCAGATCGCCACTCCCGCCGCGAGCAACAGGCTCGCCGAAATGATCAGCGCCTCATGCGCGCCCGCGATAAAGGCGCTGGACTGGCCGACCAGCGAGCCGAACAGCGCGACACCCAACACGCTGCCGGTTTGCCGCGTCGCGTTGAGTACGCCCGCGGCGATACCGGAACGCGACTTCTCGACGCTTCCCAACAATGCCGAGGTCAGCGGCGGCACCAATAGACCAAGACCGGCGCCGATGACGATCAACTGCGCGCACGTTGCCCAGTAACTCGTGCCGTGCTCAATTCCGAGCAGCGCCAGGCATCCGAAGGCTGCAAGCGCTGCACCTGTGGCGATCGTCAATGGCGCGCCGACACGTTCGGCCACGCGTGGGGCAAGCAAGTTGACAGGCAATACCGCGCCCATCATCGGCACGAAGGCTAATCCGGTCGCGAACGGCGACATGCCGTTGACGCGCTGGAAGTACAGGCTGAAGACGAAGATCAGTCCGTAGAAGGCGACGTTGACGAGCAAGCCGACCAAAGAAGCCAGCGCAAACATGCGATGCCCGAACAGCGACAGCGGCAGCATCGGTTGCGGCGCGCGCCGCTCCTGCCAGACGAACAGGATCGCCAGCACCGCGGATGCCGCAAAGCCCGCGATCACCACGGGATTGCCGACACCGAGAGCGCCTGCTTCGATGATGGCGCCGGCGAGACAGCCGAGCGCTGCGATCGCCGCGACCTGCCCCGGCAAATCGATCTCGCGCTGCGACGATCGCGTGGTTTCGCCGGCATAGGCCCAGGTCAGCCACAGGCCGGCGAGACCGATCGGAAGATTGACGAGGAAAATCGAGCGCCAGCCGACAAGTGCGATCAGTCCGCCGCCTGCCAGCGGTCCGGCCGTGAGCGCAAGACTGGCGCCCGCAGCCCAGATGCCGACCGCACGCCCGCGTTGCTTTTCATCGGGATAGGCATGGCTGAGCAACGCCAGCGAGTTCGGAACCAGAATCGCCGCGCCGAGCCCCTGCACGCCTCTTGCCGCGATCAGGACGATCGCGGTCGGCGCCAGCGCGCAGGCCACCGATGCAGCGGTGAAGATGGCGAAACCCGTCATGAAGACCCGCTTCGCTCCGATGCGGTCTCCCAGCGCACCCGCGGTAAGAATGAACGCGGCAAACGCGATGGTGTAGGTGCTCACCACCCACTGCAATTCCGAAACTCCGCCACCCAGCGACGTGCCAATGCTGCCGAGCGCGGTGTTGACGATGGTGACATCGAGCTGGACCACGCCATAGCCGAGGCTCATGGCGGCAAGCGTCAGCGACGTCGAAAGGTTCGAACGCGGCGCCTTGCTTGCCGGACGGGATGTTGCAGGCGCAGCCGGCGCGTGTTGGAGCTTGAGGGGATGGCTTCGCATGGTTCACCTCGATTCGATCAACCAACGCGGGATATAGGTTTCCGTTTCGACAAAACGCTTCGCTCTCGATCGAAGTATCGTTGCGGAAAACACCGCCGTCGGGCGAATTTCTTCGGCGACGCAAAACGCCGCGCGGAAAAATCCCGCGCGACGTTTTGTCTCAACCGGCTTTGCCTGGAGATCAGCTCGCGGCGCGAAGGTTGATCTTGCTCTCGGCCAGCGTATTCAGCTTCTTGTCGGTGGCCTTTTCCTCGTCGAGCGTCTTCTGCAGCACGCCGGCGCAATCGTTGCGCCCAAGCTGCTTGGCCCATGCGATCAGGCTGCCGTAGCGCACGATCTCATAATGTTCGGCGGCCTGGGCGGCGTTGATCAACGCCGCGTCCAGCACCGACTTGTCCTCGACTTCGCCGGCGACCTCGTCCGCTTCCTTGATGATGCCGTCGATTGCCGGGCAGTTGACCGCCTTCACTTCGGCGCCGTGCATCTGGAACACCTGTTCCAGCCGCTGCACGTGGGTTTTGGTTTCATCCAGATGGGTCAGAAAGCCCTGCTTGAGCTGCTTGTCGGTGGCCTTCTCGGCCATTTTCGGCAATGCCTTCACGAGCTGCTTCTCGGCATAATAGATGTCCTGCAATTGATGCACGAAAAGGTCGTTCATGGTCCTGATGTCTTTGGTGAAGAGTCCCATTGCGCGGCTCCTTGTTGTTGCGGAACACGGCGGCGCTGACCGTTCGTCAGCGGCGCCCTGATGTTCGATTGCCGTTGTTAGCGCTAACCTGCTGACAGCGGGGTTGTTCCTGCTCGCGGCGAAAACGTCGCGACGGAACATTCCGGTATCGCCGGGAAGCGGACCGCCGGGCTTGATATGGAACACGACTCGTATCGGGAACGTCAGGGCATATGTACGGCGTGTGACAGCGGCCCCGTGCGAAGACGAAAGCTGGCGTTGTCAAGGACTGCACAACGCGTCGTTTTTGCCTTATGGGTCTTTCACATATGAGCGATCGGGCACCGCTTGCCATCGATCGCCGATTGTTGCCGCCCTGCCGGGAGGACGAATGCACCGACTATTGACCGCGCTCAAGCGTGGTTTCAACGAACGGATCGGCTGGAAGCGGCTCGGGATTGCAGCGAGCCTCCTCATCATCGCATTCGCGATCACGACCCTGGTGCGCACGCTGAAGGGCGTCGATACCGGCGTGATCCTGATTGCGCTGACTGAAAAATCCCCCTCGCGGATCGCGCTCGCCGCGCTTTGCGTGATCGGCGCGTTCTGTACGCTGACGTTCTACGATTTCTTTGCACTGCGGACCATCGGCAAGATGCATGTGCCCTATCGCATCGCGGCGCTGTCGAGTTTCACCAGTTATTCGATCGGCCACAATATCGGAGCGACGGTATTCACCGGCGGTGCCATCCGATTCCGCATCTATTCGGACTATGGATTGACCGCCATCGACGTCGCCAAGATCTGCTTTATTTCCGGCCTGACGTTCTGGCTCGGCAATATCTTTGTGCTCGGCATCGGCATGGCCATGCACCCGTGGGCCGCCAGCGCAATGGACCTGCTGCCGCCGGCCATCAACCGGCTGATCGCGTTCGGCTGCATCGCCGGCATCGCGATCTATTTCACCTGGCTCGTGATCGGCAAGAATCGCCGCGAACTCGGACAGAACGGCTGGAAGGTGGTGCTGCCCTCGGCGCGATTGACGCTCGTGCAAATTCTGATCGGCGTGGTCGATCTCGGATTTTGCGCGCTTGCCATCTATCTGTTGATGCCGGTGCAGCCCGGCATCGATTTCATATCGCTGGCGGTGGTGTTCATTCTGGCCACCCTGCTCGGCTTCGCCAGCCATGCGCCCGGCAGCATCGGCGTGTTCGACGCCGCGATGCTGGTTGCGTTACCGCAATTCGGCCGGGAGGAACTGCTGGCGACGCTGGTGGTCTATCGCGTGCTTTATTTCCTGATCCCCTTCAGCATTGCGATCAGCATCATGGGCGCGCGCGAGCTTTGGCTCAACGTGGTGCTGCCCTGGCAGGAACGCCGCCGGCTGAGCGAGGCTTGCCCGGCCCCCGCCGCCGTGCCACAGCCGGTGAAGAGCCGCAAGTCGCAGGGCTGAAATAGCTCGATCAGGACTCTTTCAGCTTTCGCGGCGGTTCTCTTATTTTCGCCCCACCAGTAACGTCAAAGGCGTCATGATCCGACTTCATATCCGCTCGATAACCCTCGGAATCCTGCTCGTGGCAGCGCCGGGCGGATTCCACATGCAACGTTCCGCCGCCCAAACCACCGCTCCCTCGGCGGCCCCTGACGCGCCGGCGGCGCAGGTTGCACCGGATGCCGAGATGCAGATTTCGTGGCAGGTCCGTAACCGCTTCCGGCTGTTTCGCGAAGAACGCGATTTCCGGCTCCATGCCGATAGCGCGCGCGGCCACAGCATACTTGAATCGGAACAGGCGCTGGAACTGCTGAGCGACGGCCGCGGCTGGGCCCGCAACACGGTCAACCGCCTCTGCATCGATCTGACAGGGCGCGTCAGCGAGCCCTGCACCCGCGATAACGTCAAGGAAAGCTATCTGACACCGACCGAACACCCGGTCACCGTCCGGCTGACCGGCACCGTTCCGGTTGGCGCGACCTGCGCCTGGTCATTCGACGACGGCGGCGGTCCGCGGCAATCCACACTCGATTGCGCCGAGCCGATCAACTTCCGGGCGCGTTATGGCCGCGTCACTGTCGCGACGGTGGATGTCTCCAGCGGAGCCGAGGCGCCGCAGCGCATCACGACCGAGATCAAGGTGCGCGACATTTTCATCGCCGGCCTCGGCGACAGCATCGCATCGGGCGAAGGCAATCCGGACCGGCAGATCGCGTTGTCGGACGAGGGTTTTTGCTTCCGCTCCTATCTCGGCAGCGCGAGCGCCCAATATTACCGTCCGAGTCGTGCGGGCTATAAAGGCGGCCGGGCCTGCGAAGCCCCCGACTCGTTGCAAGTCTGGCAGCGCCAGAGCGCGCTCTGGTTCAATTCCGCCTGCCACCGCTCGCTCTACAGTTACCAGACCCGCACCGCACTGGCGCTCGCCGTACGCTATCCGCACATCGCGGTGACCTATCTGCCGCTGGCATGCACGGGCGCTACCATTGCCGATGGATTGTTCGGCGCGCAACGCGCGCGCGAATGCCCGCCGGCGAAATCCGGCGTTCCCTGTCAGGGCTCGGTCAACGCGCAACTGGCCGAATTGCGCGAAGCGGTCACCGCCGCGAAGCGCCGCCAGCCTGACCGCAAGCTCGATCTGGTGTTGCTGTCGATCGGCGCCAATGACATCAATTTTTCCGGGCTGGTCGCCGACGTGATCGTCGATACCGCCACCGAGCGCGTGCTGTTCCGGCGTACCGGCGTGATGGGATCGGTGGACGATTCACGCGCGGCGATGACGCGAGACCTGCCGCAGGGTTTCGGCAGGCTGCGCGAGGCGTTAAAGCCGCTGGTCGGCGACATGTCGCACGTGGTTTACGTGTCCTATGCCAACCCGACCCTGACCGATGGCGGCACGCTTTGCGCCGGCGGCCGCGCCGGCTTCGATATTCATCCATCGTTCAACGCCAACCCGCAGCGGCTGGCCAACGTATCCAATTTCGTGCAGAGCGAATTTCTGCCTGAACTGAAGGCTCTCGCATTATGCGAGGGTGGCGTGCTGTGTCGCGATCCCGGCGGCGACCGCATGACGTTCGTCGACGCTCATCAAGCCGTATTCGCCGATCACGGTTTTTGCGCGCGCGCCGCCAACGATCCGGAATTCGATCGGGAGTGCTTCTCGGCCACGGGCGAAAGCTTCAATCCGGACATCGTCACCGCGGCGGCGCAGCCGATGGTGTGCGACCGAAGCCCCGGCGAATATCGCGCCTATCTTCCGCGCGCGCGCTGGATTCGCGACGCCAACGACAGTTACTTTGCGGCGATGACCTATCCGCAAGGCCTGCCGGCTGCCAGTCAGCCTACCGATATCCATGATGCGACCTGGGGCGTTCTTTCGGCCGTGTACGGCGGCGCGGTACATCCGACCGCCGAAGGTCACGCCGCGATGGCGGATGCGGCGTTACCGGCCGCAGCTTCCGTGCTTCAGCTCAATGCCGAGGAGCCTGAGGCGCCGGCGCCGCTCGGGGCTGCGCCGGACGTTCACTGACGAAAGCGCTGCGACTTAAAGCCGAACGCATCAATGCGCGGGCGCGGGCGCGGCGCCCTTCTTCGTAACGGCAGGCGGTTTGGCCGCCGCGGCCTGCGCCGGCAGGTATTTTGCAATGATGCCGGGATCGACCGAGGCCATCGCCGTATCCGGCAGGCGGTACCAGGTCTCGTCCTTGCCAAGCAGCGAAATCCCGAGATAACCGCGCATCGTCAGCGCCTGGCCGTCGGGACTGACGGTCATCTTGGCGCTATAAATCTTGCCGTCACGCGGATCGAGAACGTTGCCGTCCTGGTAATTCAATCCATCGCGTTTCATGTTCCGGATAAAGGAAATTCCAAGCACCGGCGCGTTCTTGCGGTCGTCGGTGCATTTGGAGCAAATCTCCTTGGCGTCTTCCGGAAACGTTTTGGCAATCACGCCTTCGAAGATGCCGTCGTGATGATCGATCACGAGTACCCACACCACCGGCTTGCCGTCCTCGATCTTCTGCCACAGGCCGGCGGCTGACGGCTCTGCGGCCTGCGCCGGAACGGCGGCCGCGAACAACATGATGAAGCCGGTCATGATCGCCGGCACCAGCCGAAATCTGGATAGAGCAGTCATCGTCACCACCTTGACCAATCGATAAAACAATGACCGCACACTACGGCCATTTCGCGGTCGGTTCCAGTGCTGCATTCCGCCGCATTAATTGACGCCCAGCTTCTTCTGCAAACTCGATGACGACGTCGTGTACTGGAACACCAGCCGTTTGTCGGGATAGACGTAACGGTGCGCCTTCTGGGCCATCAGCGCCCCCTCATGGAAGCCGCACAGGATAAGCTTCAGCTTGCCGGGATAGGTGTTGATGTCGCCGATCGCAAAAATGCCCGGCACGCTGGTCTCGAACGCCGAAGTCTCGACCGGCACCAGGTTGTTCTCAAGCGCGATGCCCCAGTTCGCGACCGGGCCGAGCTTCATGGTCAGTCCGAAGAACGGCAGCAGCGTATCGCAGTCGACTTTCGAGACGGCGTTGTCGTTGCCCTTGACCGCAGCACCGGACAATACCCCGCCCTCGCCTTCGAGGGCCGTCACCTGACCGATCTTCAAATCCACTTTTCCGGAAGCCACCAGTGCGCGCATCTGTTCGACGCTATGGGGTGCCGCGCGGAAATCGTCGCGCCGGTGCAGCAGCGTCACGCGTCTGGCGATGGGATGCAGGTTAAGCGTCCAGTCCAGCGCCGAGTCGCCGCCGCCGACGATCAGCAGGTCCTTGTCGCGGAACTGTTCCATCTTGCGCACGGAATAAAACACCGAGGTGCCTTCATAGGCCTCGATGCCGGGCACCGGCGGACGCTTCGGCTGGAACGATCCGCCGCCGGCCGAAATCACCACCACCTTGCATTCGAACACCTGGCCGGCATCGGTGGTGATGCGAAAGCCGGGATCGCCGATCTTCTCGATCTTCTCCACCATCTCGTTGAGATGGAAGGTCGGATTGAACGGCTTGATCTGCTCCATCAGCACGTCGGTCAGGCCCTGGCCGGTGACGAAGGGAATGCCCGGAATGTCGTAGATCGGTTTTTCCGGATAGAGCTCGGCGCATTGGCCGCCGATCTTGTCGAGAATGTCGATCAGATGCGCCTTCATATCGAGCAGGCCCAGTTCGAAAACGGCAAACAGTCCGCACGGGCCCGCGCCGATAATCAGCACATCGGTTTTGATTGCTTCGCTCATATCGCTTCTTTTCGGTTGAAACATGCCGCCAGGTGGCCTTTGGCTGCGCCTGTCTAGCCAAGACGGCGAGTTGAGGAAAGCCATAAATCGGCCGCCGGCGACGGCTGCAACCCCTTGCCGGCGTTCGCTAACTCGGCTGTAAGGGCATGAAACTTGCGGAGATCAACCCGGTGAATGTGCCTGCCCGTCCCGATCCAGCGCCGCGCCTGGAAGATTTTCCCTATCGGCTGACGGACAATGTCCGGTTCGCCGACCTCGATCCCAACCAGCACGTCAACAACGCTGTGTATGCGACCTACTTCGAAACCGGCCGCGTCACGCTGATGAAGGACCGCAGTTACGGACTGATGCCCGAGGGCCTGGCCTGGATGATGGTGCGGCTCGACATGCATTTCCGCGCCGAACTGCGCTGGCCGGGCACGATCGAAATGGGGCTCGGCGTCGCGAGGTTCGGCCGCACCTCGGTGACGTTCGATCAGGTGGTGTTTTCGGAAGGCAGATGCGTGGCATCGGCACAATCGGTGTCGGTGCTGATCGACGAGAGCACGCGCAAGCCGACGCCGCTCACCGACGAGATATTGCGGAATTTCAAGCCGTGGCTGCGGCGCGGAGTGATCGGGGCATAACGGACGCGCGGCTCAGGCCTGCCGCTCCGGGGTCGACACCACGAGGCCGTCGAGTTCGTCGCTGACCTTGATCTGGCACGACAGCCGCGAATTCGGCCGCACGTCGAAACCGAAATCCAGCATGTCCTCCTCCATCGGGGACGGCGCGCCGACCTTGTCGCGCCAGGCCTCATCGACATAGACGTGGCAGGTCGCACAGGCACAGGCGCCGCCGCACTCGGCTTCGATGCCCGGAATGGCGTTGCGGATCGCCGCTTCCATGACGGTCGCACCGTTTTCGACGTCGATAATGCGGGTTTCGCCGGTATGGTCGACAAAGCTGATCTTGGCCATGAGTGCCCGTGCTGCCGGATTGAGAGAGGTCCGGGCAGTCCTATAACGGGTCGATCCGCTCTGCGCTAGCGCTGCCCATGAAAACCTGCCGGGCTGTTTTGCCGCCTGTTGACGGGGCGGGATCAGGACCGGCGCAGGATGGTGTCGATCGCCGCGCGCACCTGCGCGATGGCATCCTTGAGTTCGGCGAGGGACCGGGCCGGATCGTCGCCGTTCCGTATCGCAGCTTCGACAGATTCGGCCGCGTCCGCCACGCGAAAGGCGCCGATTGCGCGCGCCGATCCCTTCAGCTTGTGCGCCATCGCCTCGGCATCCGGGGGCAAGGCAGCGAGCCTGCCGGTCAGGCTGATGGCCTGGGCCGAGAACATCGCCAGCACTTCGCGTTTGAGGCCGGCATCGCCAAGCGTCATGCGCTCAAGATGCTCGATTTCGATCGGACCGTCATCGGGAGCGAGCGGCGGCGATGGCATCCATTCAATCCGTTCCAGATGAAGCGGCATGGCGAGAATCCACATCCTGCGCCCGTCGATTTCGACGCGAAGTTTTGGCCAGCCAATCACGGAAGTGGTTAACGGAACGTTTGACGTACTTGCCGCACGTTCGCCATGTTTTTGGCGGGTATTTGCCCCAATCGCCCATCGCACTTGAGAATTTGCAGGACTTGTAAGAACTTACGGCGGCGTGCTGTTAACGATGATTAAGTTTGTATTAATCGCGGCCATTTCATTCGCTTCGCCCAGCCAATAGGATGTTTGCGGATGCGGATGTAGCGGACGAGCCAAGGCGGCCGCATTTTCATTCCGCGCGGGGGCACGAAATTGGTTTCGAGCTTGCGAGCGCGTTCGCGCAAGTCTCTGACCGATGCGTAAAAGTTAGAACGAGGGCTCAGACTGAACATGGCGAACACTCCCAAGAAGGTCAAAGACCCTACCGAAGTCGCGCTTTCTGCGATTCAGGAAGCCCTGAACATCAGCGACCAGCCGGCGGCTGACAGCCGGGGTCCGGTTCGCAGCGACGAGCCGTTACCTTCTGCCGCGCCGACCTACAATGACGATATGTTCGATACTCGCCCGAGCGCCGACCGGCCGATGTTCGAGCCGATCGAGGAGCCGCGGCAGAACCGCCGTGCTGCCAACGACGATCGCGAAACCATTGGACAAATCCTGCAGGCGATTCAGAAGGGCCGCCCCGCCCGCAACGTCTATACGCTTGCCACGCTTTTTGCCGGCGTCTGGATCGTCGGCGCCATCCTCCTGACTTACAGCTTCCTGCCCTCGCTGCAGATAGCCATCGGCCAGGGCAGCGGTGGCACCCTGGCGCTGGCCGGCCTTGCGGCCTTGTTCTTTGCGCCCGTATTGCTGTTTTATTTTCTGGCGAGCCTGTCCTGGCGCGGTCAGGAATTGCGCATGATCGCGCAGTCGATGGCGCAGGTTGCGATCCGCTTTTCGGAGCCCGAGGGCGCTGCCAGCGACTCGATGGTCACCGTCGGCCAGGCGATCCGCCGCGAAGTCGCGGCCATGGGCGACGGCGTCGAACGCGCCATCGCGCGCGCCGGCGAGCTTGAAACCCTCGTCGCCAATGAAGTCTCCGCGCTTGAGCGCGCCTACAGCGACAACGAAGTGCGCATCCGCGCCTTGCTGCAGGATATCGCCCATCAGCGCGACAACCTGGTCGGCCAGGCCGAGCAGGTTCGCAGCGCCATCTCCGGCGTGCAGATCGACCTGCGCCACGACATCGCGCTGATCTCGGACGCGATCGCCTCCCGGGTCGATGAAGTCGCCAAGAGCATCACCGGCGCGCTGGAAGAACGCGGCGCCCACATCACCGGCGCCCTCAGCCATGCCGGCGACAACATGATCCTCGCGCTCGGCGAGCGCGGCGGCGACCTGCTCGATCGCCTCGAGGAGGCCAGCGCCGAGACCACGCGCGCCGTGCTCGACGCCAGCGAGCGTCTGACCACCAGCCTCAACTTCAAGACCGGGCACGTGCATGACGAGTTCGTCGAACTCGCCGACCGCGTGCACGAGATGCTGAACGAGCGGATCGACCGCATCACCAGCGAATTCGAGCAACGCTCTTCCACCATCGTCGATGGCATTTCCGACCGGACCGAACAGGTTCACGACTCCCTGAAGAATTCCAGCGACTCTCTGCTGCTGGAACTCGAACTGCGCAGCGGCGATCTCGTCAACAAGATCGACGATGCCGGCAACCGGCTGGCGACCCGGATCCTCACCAGCGGCGACAAGGCCAGCGACGCGCTGGATGTCACCGTGAACTCGCTGGTGGCGAAGGTCGTGAGCCAGACCGAAACCGCGCACGACACCCTCAGCCTGCAGATGAGCGCCTTCGATGAACTGGTGAAAAACCAGGGCGGGGAACTGGCCGAGAAATTCGCGCGCGACAGCGGAACGCTGGGCGCCCTGATTACCCGCCATATCTCGGAATTCGATCGGACCGTCAAAACCTTCGGCGGCGAGATCGTCGATCGCATGGGCCAGCGTACCCAGGACATCGCGGAAAACCTCAAGAGCTATGTCGACACGTTCGACACCCGCCTGACCTCGAACGGCGGCGAGATCACCGCCGCGCTGGACCAGCGCCTGGTGCAATTCGAGACCACGCTGGAAAGCCGCGTCGCCAATCTCGATACCTCGCTCGACAGCAAGATCAAATCCTTCGACGAGTCCGTCGATGGCCGTCTCAAGACGCTCGAAGTGACGTTCGATTCACGGGCGAGATCCGTCACCGAAACCATCGACAACCGCCTCGGCACGCTGGCATCGCAACTGACCGATGGCGCCGCACAAGCGATCCACTCGATCGACTCGCGCCTCACCCATCTCTCCTCTTCGCTGACGGACGGCACCGCACAGGCGATCGAAGCGGTCGATCGGCGCATCTCAAACGTGACCGAGACCATCAATAGCCGCAGCGACCAGTTGACTGAAACCATCACGGCGCGATTCCAGGAAATCCATCAGGGCATCGAAACCCGGGTCGGCGCCGTCGCCAGCGATATCGACACGCGCGTCGCGCAGTTCGAAGACCTGCTGGGATCGCGTGTCGAGGCGGTTGCCGGACGCATCGAGAGCAGCGGTCGGCAAGCCAGCGATGGCATGATGGCACGCGCCGAGGAATTGTCCGCCGGCATCCGCTCTCATGTCGAGGACGCGGAGCGTTCGCTGACGAACCTTGTGGTCAATACCAGCGAGACCATTCAGACCGGCGCACGGGCCGCGCAACAGTCATTGCTGACAGTCTCTACCGATGTCGGCGCCCAGCTGAAGCTGACCTCGGCGGAAGTCGAACGCGCCCTCACCGCTGTCGGTACCGATGCGGCGAACTCGATCGTGACCAGCGCGCGCGATGCGCAGGCCACGCTGGTATCGGCCTCCGCCGATGCCGCTACCCAGATCAAATCCTTGTCCGCCGATGTCGAGCGAACCCTCACGGCTGTCGCGACGACGACCGCAGGGTCGATCGTGGGCGGCGCGCGGGAGGCTCAAACCACGCTGGTGGCAGCCTCTGCGGACGCGGCCAACCAGGTCAAGTCGTTGGCGACCGACGTCGAGCGTTCATTGTCCATGGCAGGAACTTCGACCGCCGAGTCGATCACTGCCGGCGCGCGCGACGCGCAAACCACGCTCGTCAACGCTTCCTCGGAAGCCGCAAACCACGTCAAGTCGCTGGCGGCCGACGTGGAGCGCACATTGACGGCGGTCGGAGCGGATACCGCAGCTTCAATTCTCAACAGCGCGCGTGAGGCGCAAAGCGCGCTGACGGCGACGTCGGCCGACTCCGCCGGCCAGATCAAGGCGATCGCCGCCGATATCCAGCGCTCGCTCGGCACCGTCACAGCCAATACCACCGACAATATCGCGACCAGTGCCCTCAACGCGCAGAACGCGCTGGTGGCTGCATCGAACGAAGCCAGTTCGAAGGTGAAGTCGACCTCCTCGGAAGTCGAACGCGCGGTTCTTGCCGCCAGCACCTCCTTCGGGTCGACCATGACCGGCAAGACCGACGAAGTCGTCAACTATGTGCAGCAGCAGACCGATCGTCTCTCGCAGATGATCGACGGCAAGCGTGGATCGCTGGTCGAGGCGATCGGCGGCAAGACCACGCAACTCACCTCGGAAATCGACCGCGTCACCTCCGATGCCCTGAAATCGATCGAAGTCCGGGGCGCGGCATTCTCGAAGTCGATGTCGACCAACGGCGCCGATGTCGCACGCACGATCACGTCCGCCGGCGAGTTGGCCACCGGAGCGGTGAACAAGTCGCTGAAGGATCTTGAGCAGGCCTCCCGGTCGGCGATCGACCAGTCGCGGCAGGTATCGATCGCGGCGGTCACCGAGATGCAGGAAACCAGCAAGATCCTGCGAACCGATACGGTCGCCCTGTTCGAGCGGCTGCGCGAAGGCAACATCCTGCTGCAGGAAGTGCTCACCGGCGCGCACGACAATCTCAATTCGCTCGAACGCGCCCTGGTCACCCGGGTGGCCGATTTCGTGTCCGCCATCAGCGACGTCAGCGCGCGCAACGGCGTTGCGACCCAGACGCTGGAAGACCAACTCACGATCTTCAACACCAAGACCTCGAAGGCGCTGGAAGATCTCGGCTCGCTTTCCAGCCAATTCGATGGTCACGGCAAGTCGCTGGTCGATGCTGCGGCCGTGGTCGAGCAAAGCAATCGCACCACCACCACTTCCGTCGCCGAACGCAAATCGATGCTGGAATCGCTGGTCACCACGATCGACCTGCGCACCGCCGATCTCGATCAGCGGTTGTCGCGGTTCACCGGCCTGCTCGATGAATCGCTGGCAGCCGCCGAAGAACGCGCGCGCGACATCGCGCGGGTGGTGGCGGAAACGGCCGGTGCGGGTTCAGCGGCCATCAGCCGTCAGTTCGAGTCGGTCCGCGCGGCTGCCGAAGAAGAGCGCCGGCTGACGGCCGAAGCCATGAACGAAATCTACCACCAGAGTACCCAGGAAGCCGACGCGATGTTCAAGCAGTCTGCCGACAAGTTCTCCGCGATGGTGGCGAGCATGAAGCAGATGGCGACCGAAATGCATCACGAACTGGACGCCACGCGCAACGAACTGCGCCGCGGCGTGCTCGAGATGCCGCAGGAAGCCGCCGAGAATACCGCGCAGATGCGCAAGGTGATCGTCGACCAGATCGAGGCGCTGGCCGAACTGAACCGGATCGTCGCACGTCACGGCCGCGGGCTCGACGTGGTCAGCTCGGGCCGCTCTGGTTCGCAGCGCGAGGAAGAGCCGGCGATGGCAACCGCCGGGCGCGGTGAGGCGCGGTCCGCCCCGCGCATGCGCGACGGCGGCAACAGTGCATCGAACCTGCCGCCGCCGGATTTGGGCGCGCCGGCTTCGCGTCGCACCGACGCGCCGCCGGTCAGTCCCGCGAGTTCCGACCAGGGGCGTGACGGATGGCTTTCCGATCTGTTGACCCGCGCCGATACCGGCCCCGGCAACCGCGAGGCCCCGCGTGGCCGTCCGCCGCAGGGTGCAGCCGACAATCCGCTGGCGTCGCTGTCGCTCGACATCGGCCGCCTGATGGATCGCAATCTCGCCGCCGAGATGTGGGATCGCTATCAGCGCGGCGAGAGCAAGGCTTTCACCAAGCGGCTCTATACCCCGGCCGGCCAGAAAGCCTTCGATGAAGTCGGCCGCAAGTATCGCGCCGACCGCAACTTCAAGCAGACGGTCGACCGCTACATCACCGAGTTCGAGCGGTTGCTCGATGAGGTCGCGCGCGAGGACCGCGGACCGGCTGCATTGCGCGGCCACCTCACCTCGGAAACCGGGTTGGTTTATACCCTGCTGGCGCACGCGGCCGGACGGCTCGGGTAAGGCTTTCAGCACATCGTGAAACAGGAAACGGAGGCAGCGATGCCTCCGTTTTTTTAGCGGCAGTCGGTGGCATCGGAACCGGGCCGCGATCCGGCCCGTCGAGCATCCTTACGGCTTCTTCTTCTCGCCCGCCGGCCTCGGCGGAGACGCTGCCGGCCTCGCCGGCGGTGCCGCCGGCTCCGCCGGCGCGCTGTTTCCTGCACCGAACAGCAGGCGTGTCGGGTTCCTGTCGATATTGTTCACCGCACGGCTGATATCGCCAAGCGTCTTGCGGCCGTCGGTCATCAACGCCCCCGAGCGCTTGTCGAAATCGTCAGCCAGTTCACGGATCGATTTCACGGTCTGGAATAATTCGCCGCCGCTATCGCCGCCTGCGATCGAGTTCAGGCCAAGCATCAGATTGTCGGCCTTCCCCATCACGCCGTCGACCTTCAACATGACGTTGTCGATCTTCTCCGAGTTGCGCGCCAGCGACGCCGTGAAGGTCTCGAGGTTATGCAGCGAATTTTTGACCGCCTCCTGATTGTCGGCGACCACCCTGTTGATGTTCTGAAGCGTCGCACGGATCGCCTCCGTGACATCCTGCAACCCGTTCGGATCGGCGGTCAGCACGCGGACGCCATCGGCGCCCAAGGGAACCGGCGGAGCATCCTCTGCGCCGCCTTTCAGCGAGATCGCGGCTACACCTGTCAGCCCCTGAAATTCGAGCCCGACCACGGTATCTTTCAGGATCGGGGCGGTATTCTCGACCATGGCGAGTGCGACGACGCGACGCGGGTTGTCCAGCTTTACCGAGATCACCTCTCCTACCCGGATACCGTTAAAATTGACGCTGCCGCCGTTACGCAGGCCCGTTGCCGCGCCTTCGAAAATGATGCGGATCGGGCTGCGCGCCTTGGTGGTGTGGAGGCTCTGGAACCACAGAACGAATCCGAACGCCGCGGCAATCACTGCCAGCGTGAACGATCCGATCAGGACAAAGCTCGCCCGCGTTTCCATCAAATTACTCCGGTACTAGCCCATGACCGCGCGGGCGCGCTTGCCGTGGAAATACGCCCTCAACCAGGGATGCTGCGAGGCCTGCATGTCGGCCATTGATCCTGCGGCAATGATCTTACCGTTCCCTAAAACGGCGATGCGGTCGCAGGCGGTATAAAGGCTGTCAAGATCGTGGGTTACCATGAAAACGGTCAGCCCCAAAGTGCGCTGCAGGGTCCGCACCAGTTCGTCGAAGTCGCCCGCGCCGATGGGATCGAGGCCCGAAGTCGGTTCATCAAGGAAGACCAGTTCGGGGTCGAGCGCCAGCGCTCGCGCCAGCGCCACGCGCTTGATCATGCCGCCGGACAGCTCCGAGGGGAAACGGTCCGCGACCTCCGGCCGCAGCCCGACCATGCCGAGCTTGGCTTCGGTAATCTCGTCAAGCAATCGCTGCGAGACGTTGAGATATTCGCGCACCGGAAACTGGATATTCTGCCGCACCGTCAGCGAGGAAAACAACGCGCCCTGCTGGAACAGGATTCCCCAGCGCCTTTCGACCCCGCGCCGCTCCGCGACATCGGCGGCATCGAGATCGATCCCAAACACCTCGATGCGTCCGCTGACCTTGGGGACCAAACCGATAATGGTGCGCGTCAGTACCGACTTGCCGGCACCGGATGGGCCGACGAAGCCCAGGATTTCGCCGCGCTTCACGTCGAGATTGAGCCCATCCAGAACCTTGGTGGTCCCGAAATGGACCGAGATATCGCGGACCCGGATGATGGCGTCGGACATTTCAGGCGCCATCGTTATATTCCGATCGAAGCGAAGAAGATCGCAAATACGCCATCCATGACGATGACGAAGAAAATTCCCTGCACCACGGAAGAGGTGGTGTGTTGTCCGAGCGACTCGGCGCTGCCCTCGACCGCGAGCCCCTCGACGCAGGCGACGATTCCGATCACCGCCGCCATCACCGGCGCCTTGATCAGGCCGACGATGAAGTGATTGATCGAGATGGCGTCGCGCAAACGCAACATGAACGCTTCGGGATCGATACCGCCATAGGACCAGGCCACCAGTCCACCGCCCACCAACGCCGCCATGGCGCCGAGAAAGGCCAGGATCGGCAGCCCGATGACCAGCGCCAGCATCCTGGGCAGCACCAGCACCTCGATCGGATCGAATCCCATGGTGCGCAGGGCGTCGATCTCCTCGCGCATTTTCATCGAGCCGAGTTCGGCGGTGTAGGCGCTGCCGGACCGGCCCGCCACCATGATCGCGACCAGCAGCACGCCGATTTCGCGCAACACCAGCACGCCCAGCATGTCGACGACGAAGATATCCGCGCCGAATTGACGGAAATGAAACAGGCCCTGCTGGGAGATGATGCAACCGATCAGGAAGGTAATGAGCCCGACGATCGGCACCGCATGCCAGCACACCTGCTCAAGATGATGCACGGTTGAAGTCAGGCGGAAGCCCGACGGATGAACGATAACTCTCCCGGCCGCGGCGAGAACGGCGCCGAACATGTCGACCAGTCCGACGATCGTCATGCCGAAGCCGACCATGTTGCGGCCGACCTGTTCCATCATGCCGCTAATCGTCACCGATGTGGGATCGAGCGGGGGTGCGGCCTTCACCCGGCGCACTTCGTCCACCAGGCTTGAATAATTGGCCGACAGCCCGGCGATCTTGGCCTCAATGCCGCCCTGGGTGAGGCTGCGGCGAAGCCGCTCGATCAACCAGGCGCCGAAGGTGTCGAGCTTCGAGACCTGCGACACATCGATGAAAATGTTGGGCCGGCTTCCGGTCAGTTTTTCGGCGTCGGTCACCATCTGCTCAAGCACCGGCGCAAAGCGGGCAGTCCACGTACCCGCAGCGCACAGCGCAAGTCCATTGCCCCGAGCAATCCGCTCCAATGTCGGGTCACCGTTCACGATGCCAACTCCTGTGCCGATTCTCCGCTATTCATGCGGGGGAATGGTTCAATAAGCGCCATCGCCTTGTAGAACATGTGCCTAACCAGCCATAGTTGGTTGCGCCGGGCAACCCTTCGGTTCAGAATCCGCCAGATATTAAAATGACTTCGTTTGAATCGCCAAAGCTTGTTGCCCGGATCGAACGCTGGCCGATCGCGGGCAGCTTCACCATCAGCCGCGGCGCCAAGACCGAGGCGGTGACGGTGGTGGCGGAACTCAGCCGTGGCGGCCACACCGGGCGTGGCGAATGCGTTCCCTACCCCCGCTATGGCGAGACCCCCGAGGCGACCTTGGCCGCCCTTACGTCGATGCTGGAACCGGTGGCGCGAGGGCTCGATCGCCACGCCCTGCAAGCTGCAATGCCCGCGGGCGCCGCCCGTAACGCGCTGGATTGCGCGATGCTGGATCTCGAAGCCAAAACCAGGGGCATGCGGGTCTGGGACCTGCTCGGACGTCCGGCCCCACGAGCCTGCACCACCGCCTATACGATCTCGCTGGGATCGCCGGAAGCGATGGCGGCGGCAACCGCCCAGGCCGCGCACCGGCCGTTGCTCAAGATCAAGCTCGGCGGCGATGGCGACGGGGCGCGGATCGCTGCGGTGCGCAAGTCTGCTCCCGAATCCGAACTGATCGTCGATGCCAACGAGGCATGGACGGATGCCAATCTCGAACAGAATCTCGCCGAATGCGCCGAACTCGGCGTCACGCTGGTCGAGCAACCGCTTCCCGCGGGCAAGGACCGGGCGCTGGCGCGCATCCGCAGGCCACTCCCGGTCTGCGCCGACGAAAGCGTGCACGACCGCGCGTCGCTGGACGGACTGCGCGAGCGCTATGACGCCGTCAACATCAAGCTCGACAAGACGGGCGGACTGACCGAGGCGCTGGCGATGGCCGATGCGGCACACGCGCTGGGATTTGAAATCATGGTCGGTTGCATGGTCGCGACCTCGCTCTCGATGGCGCCGGCGATGCTGCTCACACAGCAAGCCCGCTTCGTCGATCTCGACGGCCCGTTGTTGCTGGCGCGCGACCGCGACGGCGGATTACGCTACGACGGCAGCACCGTCTATCCGCCGGATGCGGAACTCTGGGGCTGATCCTTCAGCCGATGACGCGCCGACCAGATCACAATGACGCCTGACAGCGCCATCGCGGCCATGACGTAGTAAACCCCCTGCCCGTACCGGGCATAGATTGCACCGGATAGAATCGACGCGCTGCTGGTGACGATGCCGGCGCAGGCCGCGAGATAACCCTGTCCCCTTGCCATCACATGACCGGGCACCTGGCGCACCAGCAAGCCCATAGTGCCGATCTGGGTCAGTCCGTATGTCAGCCCGTGCGCCGTTTGCACCACCGCCAGCACGGCCACCGAAGGCTCCTGCGCCGTGATCAGCCAGCGCACAACGGCGCTGAGGCCGCCGATCATCATCAGCACCGCCGGCGACAGCGTGAATCGCGGCGACAGCGCGAACACCACGATCTCAGCGAGCACTCCCAATACCCATAAGACAGCGATCGTCAGCCCGCCGAGGCCGGAGGCCTGCCAGGTGATGGAGGAGAAAGTGTAGTAGGCAGCGTGGCTACCTTGAATCAGCGCCGCCGACAGGATGATGGCGAGAAAACCGGGATCTCGCAGCAAGGCGCGCGCGCCATGCACCGCCGCCGGGGTCGTCCTGGGACGGTCCAGAGGCTGAAGCCCTAATCCGACGAGGGCGCCTAATCCTGCCACCGCGGCAATGACCCAGATCAGGTGCCGGGCCGCGATGATATCGACCAACAGCCCGCACCCCAGCGCTCCCACCACGAATGCCGCCGAGCCCCACAGCCGCAGCGGCCCGTAATTGAGGCCGTAGCGGGTGACGCCCTTCAAGGCATAGGCGTCAGTCAGCGGCACCATCGGCGTCCACATGCAGGCGGTGAACGCGAAGGCGAGAAATACCAATAGCGGCCGGTGCTGGGTGCCGACAATCAGGAAGCCGAGCGCGCTTAGAAAGGCTGTGGCGATCAATGCGCCGCGCACCGCCTGATGCTTTTCGGCAAAGCCGGTCACGAACGGCAGCGTCGTGAACCGCGTCACGGAGGGCACGGCCGTGATGATCCCGATCCACGAGGCATCGATCCCGACCGCCTTGAGCCATACCGGAAAGAACGGCAGCTGGGTGCCGACAAGGCCGAACAGCGTGGCGTAAAACAGCGCCAGCCGCGCCGCGAATCGCTTCGGTGCCTCCGGAGAAGCGATGGGGATTTGTGATTCGGGCGGCATCAATTCAATTGCGATTCGCGTGATATCGTGATGATCGTTATCGCAACGCGCGATGATTTGCGCGGATGAGTTTATCATGGCCGACGAAGCATTCGCCCTGTCTCCGATATCCGCACGCGCAACCCAGCCGCGCGAGGAGGATTATGAGGCGATCAGCGCTGCGTTCATGGAGACCTCGCGCGGCCGCTGGTTTCTCACCGAATACGCCAAACGCAACCGCAACGCCGACACCCGCATGGTGCTCGACGCGGTGGCGCGGATCGAGGAAAGTCTGGCGGCCCAGAAGCAGCCGGACCCCCAAAGCGATCTCCCGGAGGCGCTGGCCGCGATCCGGCACGCGATCGAGGAGGCCAGGGCCGCGGCATCGACCGCCCTTGATAGCCTTGCGCCGGAGGAAAATCTGGCGACGGTCCGCAAGGGCGCCCGGGTGATCCGGGAAATCGCCTGGCGGCTGCGCGAAATCGGCGCCGACAGCCGGATTTGCGACCTGATCGATTCGCAAGTCAGCGGCATTGAAGCCGGTTGCGGGCAACTCGCCTCCATCGATCCGGCTGCGGCTGTCGGCGCCGCTTTCGATCTGATTGAACGGCGGATCGGCGAGTTTGGCGACGGCGGTGCCGAAGAAGCCGCATCATCACCTTCTCCGGCTCCATTGGATGAACCACCCGCCGCGCCTTCGGACGCAGAAGCGACCGCGGATGACGACGCGGTGCTGGATATGGTGGCGTTTGAAATGGCCGCGCCCGATCCTGACGATACCGACATCGGCGAAGCCCATGTCGCGGAGCCGCCGCCTGCCGCCGAAATCATCGCCGAGAAGCCCGAGCCGATGGCCGCGGCGTCGCAGCCGATCCAACCCTCTCCTCAACCCTCGCTCGGCTCGACGCTTATCGCCAACGGAATCGTGCGAAGGCCCAATGCATCGGCCACCGATCCGCTGGCGCCGATCCGGCGCATGAGCCAGGCCGAGAAGATCGCGTTGTTCAGCTGATCAGTTTCGCGAACATGTCGGTATCGACGTTGCCGCCCGACAGCACGATCACGACATTCTTGCCGCGGACGTCGATGTGCCCGGCCAGAAGGGCGGCGAGGCCGACGGCGCCGCCGGGTTCGACCACCAGTTTCAGTTCGCGAAAGGCGAAGCCGACCGCAACCCCGACTTCCGCGTCGGACGCGGTGACGCCCTGCGTCAGCAGCCGCCCGTTGATGGCGAAGGTGATTTCGCCGGGGATCGACGCCATCAGCGCATCGCAGATGGTGCGGCCTTCGGCGCGGTGCGGCTCGCGTTTGCCGGCCCGCAGCGAGCGCGTGTGATCGTCGAAACCTTCGGGTTCGGCGACGATCAGCGATGCCTGCGGATAGCGCGCCTTGATCGCGGTTGCGACACCGGCGATCAAGCCGCCGCCCGAGGCCGGCGCCACCACGATATCCGGCGCGAGACCAAGTGCGGCCATGTCCTCGGCGATTTCGCGCCCCACGGTGCCCTGACCTGCGATCACCAGCGGATCATCGTAAGGCGGCACCAGCGTCGCGCCGTGCTTGCCGGCGATGTCGCGGGCGATAGCTTCGCGGTCGTCGCGATCGCGGTCGTACAGCACCACCTCGGCGCCGTAGCTCTTGGTGCGCTCGCGCTTGGAAAGCGGCGCGTCGGCCGGCATCACGATGGTCGCGCGCATCTTCAGGATCTGCGCCGCCGCCGCCACGCCCTGGGCATGGTTGCCGGATGAAAACGCCACCACGCCGCCGCCGCGCTTGTCCATTGGGATCGACGACAGCTTGTTGAAGGCGCCGCGAAACTTGAAAGAACCGGTCCGCTGCAGCATTTCCGGTTTCAGGAACACCCGGGTTCCGACGCGGTCGCTGAGAACCGGCGGCGACAATAGCGGCGTCCGCACCGCGAACGGCGCAATCACGCGCGCGGCGGCGTCGATGTCGGCGGATGTGACAGGCAAAACCGGAGCGTTCATGGCCGAACTTGTATCGCGTAGTCCGACACCCGGGCAAGTCGCTTGCGCCGGATCAGGCCACCAGACCCGGCTGTTTCACCGCAAATTGTAGCGTATCCGGCCGATCGATCGGGCGCACATGGTTGATATGCTGGACGAAAGCGCGCGCCGAGGCTTCCCAGGTATGGCGCGCGGCAAAGTCAAGGCAGGCTTGCGGCGAAATTGTCGTCGCGGCCAGGCACGCCATCCGCAGATCGTCGTTCAACGCGCCGACCGGCGCGGAGCCGATCACGTCGCGGGGACCGCTCACCGGAAACGCCGCAACCGGCAGGCCGCTGGCAAGGGCCTCGAGGAGAACCAAGCCGAAAGTGTCAGTCTTGCTCGGAAACACGAAGACGTCGGCGGCGGCATAGGCTTTTGCGAGTTCCTCGCCCTGCAGCGCGCCAGGAAATACAGCGTCCGGATATTTCCGGGCCAGCGCCGCGCGCTCCGGCCCGTCGCCGACCACCATCTTGGTGCCGGGCAGATCGAGTTCGAGAAACGCCTCGAGATTTTTCTCGACCGCAACGCGGCCGACGCAGAGAAAAACCGGACGCGCCAGGCCAAAATCGACGGGACGCGGATGGAATTGACGCGCGTCAACGCCACGCGGCCATAACACGACATTGCTAAAGCCGCGCATGCGCAACTCGCCGGCGAGCGCAGGCGTCGCCGCCATCACCGCCTGGCTCGCGCCATGGAACCAGCGCAGCGCCTTCCAGATCCACGCCTCGGGAACCGGAAAACGCGCGGAAATGTATTCCGGAAAGCGGGTGTGAAAGCTCGTGGTGAACGGCAATCCGTGTTTGCGGCAATAACGCCGCACCGCCAGCCCGATCGGTCCTTCGGTCGCGATATGAATGCTGTCGGGGCGCGCCTCTTCGATCAGCCGCGCTATCTTCCTGCGCACCGGCAGCGCCAGGCGCAAATCCGGATAGCTCGGCATTGCAAGCGTGCGAAACGACAACGGCGTGAGAAAGCTGACCTCGACGCCGAACGCCTTGGCCGCTTCCGCCATCATGGCCAGCGTCCGCACCACGCCGTTGACCTGAGGGTGCCACGCGTCGGTCGCCACCAGAATGCGCATCAGGCGGCCCGCGCCGTGATGGCCGGAACCGGCGCGGTCCGGCGCAGCGGGTCGGTCCAGGTGATGATTTCAAAATGGCCGTCTTCATGCTCGGCGAGCGCGGTGCAGCTTTCCACCCAATCGCCGCAGTTCATGTAGGTGATGCCATGCTCGTCGCGGATGGTGGCGTAGTGGATATGGCCGCAGATCACGCCGTCGGCATCATGGCGCCTGGCTTCGGCGGCCAGCGTGCGTTCGAAGGCGCCGATATAGTTCACGGCGTTCTTGACCTTCAGTTTCGCCCATTGCGACAGCGACCAGTAGGGCACGCCGAACCCGCGCCTGAAGAAATTGACCATGCGGTTCATCTGAATCGCAAAATCGTAGGCCTTGTCGCCGAGATGGGCGAGCCAGCGCGCGTTCTGCACCACGAGATCGAAGATATCGCCGTGAATCACGAGATAGCGCCGGCCATCGACTCCGACATGAATGGTGTTCTCGACGACGTCGATGCCGCCGAAATGCGTGCCGTAATAGTTGCGCAGGAACTCGTCGTGATTGCCGGGGACGTAAATGACCCTGGCGCCCTTGCGGGCCTTGCGCAGCATCTTCTGCACGAAGTCGTTGTGCGATTGCGGCCAGTACCAGTTGGATCGCAGCGCCCAGCCGTCGACGATATCGCCGACGAGATAGATGGTATCGGCATCGTGGCTGCGCAGGAAGTCCAGCAATCTTTCGGCTTGCGAGCCGCGGGCTCCGAGATGGACGTCGGAGATAAACAAAGTGCGAAAGCGTCGTTCAGGACACTCTTCACTCATAGCGTCACTTCCCATGCGGAGCACCTACCAGAAAACCATGACAGCGTGATGACGAGGCGTGGAACCGGCCGCTTGAAAAAGCGGCATCGATAACGTAGCGGTCGAGCTCGGATCTGTTCATTGGCTGCGGCGCCCGCGAATCAATAACCTGCTTGCACTACGCGGATAACAGCGCCGTGCGACAATCAGGCGACGGGCGTTTCCAAACGTCGTCCCCGCGAAGGCGGGGATCCATACGCCGTGTCGCTTGTTGCGAAGGACGCTGTTCGACGATTTTCGCGCAACTCCAGGCGGCCTGTGGTTATGGGTCCCGGCTCGGAGGCCGGGACGACGTAGTTAGTGATGCACGGAGCTGCTCCAAATGAAGTCGTCATGCTCCGCGAAAGCGGGGCATCCAGTACGCCGCGGCCTCTCGGTTCAGTCATCGGCGTCTCTGGAATACTGGATCGCCCGCCTGCGCGGGCGACGACAGTTGGAAACATGACTCCGCATTCCCGCGGCTGGAATCGCCCGGGTCATGCATATTCGTTCCGCCCAAGAGGGCGTGGGGAATGCCGGGCGCACGATGCACCCGCAGCCCGGCGGGGCAGAAAAAACAGCCACACCGGTAGGTAGTCACCACAGGTCCACCGAAATCACCCGGCATCCCCGCACACAATGGTTTTAACGAGTTCCTTCGTGCTCTCCCCGGTGATCGGGCTTGTTTGTCACCGTCATCGGCGGAATTGCTTCCGCCAACTTGACGCCGGCGTCGAGGCGTCAGGACCACACGACTTCATCGTCCGCAAGTGAGCGCTGTTCGTCAAAAGCACCATCAGCGTCCATCGCATCCCGCCCCGCGTCCGTGACGATCGCGAGCGCCCCTTTGGGGGCGAGACAGCTATTGATATGAACTGATTTGGTCTTTCCGAAAATCAGAATATTTTTGCGAGTGAGACTTGACAATTCACTGATTTTGCCTGTCGGCCAAAACAGACAGCCCGGCAGGCAAAATAAAGGGTTGCCGACGAGGCGAATACGCGTTCGAAGTCAGGTCGGCGGCGCGATAAAAAACTAATTTTCGTGTCAGAAACTGTCGCATTTTTCATTTGAAAACATTGGATCGTTTGGGTTTCCTGAGCGTTCTCTTGTAGCGACGGTATCCGTCGCTGTAATTCAGCCACGGAGGAATTGAGATGAACAACAAGCTCCTTAGTTGCCTCATCGCGGGTGCACTCGGTACCACGCTTGCTCTTGCCTCGCCGGCCCTCGCTTTTCAGGTGGTGGCGGCGGTGGCGGTGGCGGCATGGGAGGCGGAGTGCATGCCGGCAGTATGGGAGGTGGAATGAGCGGCGGGGGCATGAGCAGCGGCGCGCGCTTCGGCGCCATGAGCGGCGGTCCGGCGTTCAGTGGCAGCCGTACGAGTATGGCTTTTGCGCACCCTGGATTCACGCCCCGGTCCTCAACGTTCCGGTCTTCAACGTTCCGGTCTTCAACGTTCGCGGGCCGGGACCACGACCGGAACCACTTTGATCATCACCGCTTCCATCGCTTTGCGTTCGGTGTCCCCTACGGCTATGCAGCCTACGATAGCTGCTGGCGCCGGGAGTGGACGCCATACGGGCTGCGGTGGGTCGACGTCTGCAACGACTACGGCTACTGACGTCACCGATCCGCCTTGCGATCGATGTTTCGCGGCGGTCATACTGACCGGTTGAGTTGCTGGAGCGACTTCCGACGCGTTGGGTCCCTTCGCGTCGGCCGTCGCTCCGGTGCCGGATGATGAAACCTTGAGATCACGGAAACCTCGAGATCACGTATGAGTTAGTTCCTGCATATATGTCGGCCTGGCGACCTCCGATTTTGCTAACGTGAATTCGGCTTTTATGACCGGTCGTTCGGAGACAAAACGCCATGACGGAAGGTCACCGCCGTATTCTGGTCGTTGAGGACGACCCGGAAACCGCCAGCCATATCTCGGAGTCGCTCACGACCAGCGGTTACCTGGTGGATTTGGCTGCTGACGGCAACGAGGCGCTGCGCCGCGGCGTTGCCAATGACTACGCCGTGATTACGATCGACCGCATGCTTCCGGACCTCGATGGCATCGCGGTCATGCGCCGATTGCGCGATGGCGGTATCGCCGCACCGGTCCTGATAATCAGCGCCCTCGGCGAAGTCGACGATCGGGTGCGTGGCTTGCGAGCCGGGGGCGATGACTATCTGGTCAAGCCTTTTTCCTTCATTGAATTGTTGGCGCGCGTCGAGGCGCTCGGCCGGCGCAGCGCTATTGCCAAGGAGACCATTCTGCGTGTCGGCGATCTCGCGATCGACCTGATGTCGCGGACCGCCAGCCGACGCGGCAAGGACATTTCTCTTTTTCCCAGGGAATTCCAGCTTCTGGAGTATTTGGTCCGCAACGAAGGCCGCGTTGTATCCCGGGCAATGTTGCTGCAGCACGTCTGGGATCTCCATTTCGATCCCTCGACAAATATTATAGACGTCTATGTTGGGCGCGTGCGTCGCAAAGTCGATGACCAGCAGGCCTATCCGCTGATCCATACGGTTCGCGGTATCGGATACTGTCTCCGTGCTCCTGGCTAAGACCTTAACGTCATCGACGTTCAAGCTGGCGCTGATCGCGATCGGGACCTTCGGCGTGATCGTGTCAGCCATTTTCAGCTATGTCTACCAGTCTACCTCGTCCTATGTGCGCAGCCGATCGGACCGCGCAATCATGACCGAGTATTGGAGCCTGCAAGGCGCGTACGAGCGGAAGGGGCGCGATGGGCTGATCGCTCTGATTCAACAGCGCACGGCCGACAAAGACTTTCCGGACAGCGTGTATATCCTTACCGATCCTTCATTGACCACGCTGAGCGGAAACCTCAAGGCATGGCCATCGACAGTCACGGCAGCGCGGGGATGGACGGAATTTCGCGCCCCGCAGCTATTGCCCAACACGACTAGCCCGCCGCTGCTACGAGCAATGGTCGAAACATTTCCAAACGGTGATCGTCTGCTGGTGGGCAGGGATATCAGCGACCTCGACGGCTTTGCCGATCGGATCAAGATGGCCGTGATCGCGGGCGTTGCATTGATATTTGTGCTTGCGGGGGTCGCGAGCATCCTGGTGACGCACCGGACCGTAGAGCGGATTGAATCGATCAACGCTACCAGCCGAGCCATCATGCTTAGCGGCCTCGACAGGCGGATCCCGCTCCGCGGCAGCAATGACGAATGGGATCGCGTGGCGGAGAATCTCAACCTGATGCTGGACCGCATCGAAACATTGATGCGGGAGATCAAGCAGGTGAGCGACAACGTTGCGCACGACCTTCGGACGCCGCTGACCCGAATGCGCGGACGGCTGGAGAAGGCCTATCACCGTCAGCGCCTTGGCGAGGATGATCAAGCGCTGATCGGCGATACCATCGTCGATCTCGACGCTGTCTTGCGGATATTCTCGTCACTTACGCGGATTGCACAAATCGAGACTCGGGAACGAGAGGGCGCGTTCCGCACCCAGAATCTGGTCGAGATCGCCAGTGAGGTTGTCGAGTTGTACGATGCCGCCGCCGAACAGGACGGTACTCGTCTCACCCTCGCCGGCGATCGTGAGGTGCTGGTGACCGGCGATCGTGACCTGATCTTCGATGCCATCGCAAATCTCGTGGACAATGCGATCAAGCACGGTCGCGCCAGAGGGCAAGTCGTCGTTTCGAGCGAAACCATCGACGGCAGGCCGGCCGTCTCGATCGCCGATGACGGGCCCGGAATTCCCGCAAACGAATATGAGCATGTTTTCAAGCGCTTTTACCGGCTCGAACGCAGTCGCTACACCCCGGGAAGCGGTCTCGGACTCAGCCTGGTCGCCGCCGTCGCCGGTCTTCATGGCGCACAGATCGAAATGCTCGATAATTCACCCGGGCTCAAATTCACGCTGCGGTTTTCACCGCCAACCAGTTAGTCGAGGCTGGAAGCAGCGCGGCGGCGTGACGCCGTGATTTGCCCGTCGGGTAGCTCTCTCATCGTCGTCCCTGCGAAAGCAGGGACCCACACGCCGTGCCGTTCGTTATGAGGCAAGCTGATCAACGACTTTCGCGCAACTCCACTCCCTGTGGTTATGGGTCCCTGCGTTCGCAGGGACGACCGATGAGCGCGCCTTAATAAAATTTATGGAAATGATGGATCGGCCCATGGCCCTGCCCGACGCCGAGACCATCGGCAGCGGCGATTGCAGCACTGATCCAGAGCTTGGCGTTGCGCACGGCGGTTTCCATATCGTCGCCCTTCGCAAGCCCCGCGGCGATCGCTGACGACAGCGAGCATCCGGTGCCGTGGGTATTTTTGGTCGCGATGCGCGGCGCCGCCAGCGGGACGGTGCCGCACTCGCTGAAGAGAT
Organism: uncultured Alphaproteobacteria bacterium; assembly: GCA_963774685.1. Taxonomy (GTDB): domain Bacteria; phylum Pseudomonadota; class Alphaproteobacteria; order Rhizobiales; family Xanthobacteraceae; genus Bradyrhizobium. Next base: position 382,342 of record CAVZFU010000003.1, read on the forward strand.
AGTCGATGCTGTCGGCACCCTGCCCGTGCCCGCCCTTGATCAGCACGGCTCGGCACCCCATCGCCAATAGCCGTTGGCCCTGGCGCGCGATGGCGGCTTCGCTCGACGCCACCGGTTCGTCCAGCAGGGCGGCGGCTTCCGGCAGGTTCGGCGTGATCAGCGAGGCGCGCGGGATGAGCGTGGTTCGCAACGCTTCGACGGCTTCAGCCGCCAGCAGACGATCCCCCGAGGTCGCCACCATCACCGGATCGAGCACAATATGACGTGGCGACCATCGCTCAAGTCCCGCGGCGATGGCATCGATGGTGGCAAGCTGCGCCACCATTCCAATCTTGACGGCCTTGATGTCGAGATCGCTGAAGACAGCGTCGATCTGCGCGGTCACGAAATCGGCGGGCACAGAATGGATTCCGGTCACGCCTTGGGTATTCTGCGCGGTCAGGGCTGTGATCACGGATGCGCCGTAGACGCCGAACGCCGCAAACGTCTTCAGGTCCGCCTGGATGCCGGCGCCACCTGACGAATCCGAGCCGGCAATGGTGAGCGCGATGGGCATCGTCATCGCCTGGCTCGCAGCAGTTTCACCGATCCGATCTGGGTCATGTCCTGTCCTAGCGCGGCGACGTATTGCCAGCAAGTTCGCTTGCCACGACGCCCGGTTTTTGCTGCAGAGCCGAGATTCTTGCTCTGACGCGTTTTCTTTACGCGAACCGGTATCCACTTCGCTCGAAAACGCTATATTGAGCCCCATTCGGCGCCTCCCGGAGACGACAGCGATGGTTCCCTTCTTCGTCCAGTTCAAATGCAAGCTCGGCCAGTCCTATGCCGTGGCCAACGCGCTCGCCGAGGCCGAGATCGCCTCCGAAATTTACTCGACGGCGGGCGACTACGACCTGCTGGTCAAGTTCTACGTCGACAACGACACCGACATCGGACATTTCGTCAACGAAAAGGTGCAGGTCATTCCGGGCATTCAGGACACCCATACCATCATCACCTTCAAGGCGTTCGGCACGGGCTAGTGTTGCCGATCGGCGCGATCGGATCGATGCGGGTTTGAACAACTACTTCCGCTTCGGCGGGATCGCAGACATCGCCGGACTTGCCGCTGGTTTGCCCCTGCAGCGAACAACCCGGAGCGGACATCCTGCTCGTTAACCCTGTTTGCCCGTGGCTGTTGCGGCCATGCCGATGCCACGTTCGTTCATGATAGGTAAACAGCGGCGGCGGTGGGGTCCAGGAAGTAGTCAGCGTGCGGGCAGCAAAGATGCGGGCGTGGGGGCTAGCCGTGTTGGCGGCCGCATTGACGGCGGTCCTCGCGGGATGCGCCACCGTATATAATTTACCCGGCAACGGCCCGCTCGGCGAAGGCGTGACCAACAACGATTTCGGACGGGACGTTCATGACCAGGAAGACGACCTTCTGCTGGCGCTGTCGTTCTCCGGCGGGGGTATGCGGGCTGCTGCGTTCTCATTCGGCGTGATGACCGAGCTCGACCGCTCGCGCGTCGGCTCCAGTCAGACAAAATCGCTGCTCGACCGTGTCGACTTCGTATCGGGCGTGTCCGGTGGCGCGGTGACGGCGGCCTATTTCGGTCTCAAGAAACGCGCGGCACTGGACGATTTTCGCGAACGTTTCCTGCTGCGAAATGCCGAAGAAGGGCTCAATACCCAGGTGTCCCTGGGCAATATCGGCCGCGCTCTCAGCGGCGGCGTCAATGACAGCCAGTTCACCAATTGGCTCGATCAAAACCTGTTCGATGGAGCGCGGTTCAACGCTTTTGGCGAAGACCGGCATCCGCGAGTCTGGATCAACGCCTCCGATATCTATAACCGCACGCCGTTCGTTTTCGGAAAGACCGCCTTCAACGCGCTGTGCAGCGACATCAGCACCTATCGCGTCGCCGAGGCGGTCTCGGCCTCGGCAGCGGTGCCGCTCGCGTTTGCGCCGATCGTGCTGGAGACCTTTCCCGGCGGCTGCGCTACGCAGCTACCCGCCTGGATCGAGCGCGCCCGCCGCGATCCGGACGCGCAACCCTTGCTTCGGGCTTTCGCCGAAGCCAATGCGCGCTATCACGACGGCTCGATGCGTTTTGTGAAGCTGCTCGACGGCGGTCTCGTCGACAATTTCGGGCTGTCCGGTTTCAGTATCGCGCTGCTCTCGGCGCAGTATCCATACCAGCCGATGACCGAACGGCAAGCCGTGAAGGTACGCAGGATCATGTTCCTGGTCGTCGATGCCGGCCGCGGAATATCCGGCGACTTCGCGCAGCGGATCGAGGGGCCGAGCGGTATCGAACTGGTTTCGGCCGCAGCCGATACAGCCATCGACGCCAGCGTGCGATCGAGTTACGCGGCATTCTCGGCGCTGATGACCGACTGGAATGCCCGAGTAAAGCGCTGGCGATGCGGCCTGTCGGCAGCCGAACGCTCGCGCCTCGGCGTCGGCGCAAACTGGCGCTGCGACGACGTGCACTTGTTCATCGACCGGGTGAATTTCGATCAGCTCGGCCCGGCGCGCGCGGGCATTCTCAATGCTGTTCCGACACGATTCGTGCTGCCGGCGGAGCAGGTCGATCTCCTGATCGCAGGCGGCGCCGACGCGCTGCGCCAGAGCCGGACCTACCAGGCCTTCCGCCGCGGACTTTGATGATCGCAACGTTGGTGACGGTGAAGACTGTGATCTTTGGGCGAAGGTCGTGACCCGTCGAAACTCATGCCTACGTTACGCCGGGTCTAAAAGCTGATCCGGCCGGCTCAATCGTTGGTGTCCGCCGGGCGACCGAAAAAGCCGCCAAACAAATCCAACCGCGGGTGATCCGGGGAACTCGACACGGCGACCTCCGGCGCGGAATCCTCCGGCGCGGGGTCCCTCTGGATCTGGAGCCGCCGCTGCCTCGTTCTGGAGGCGCCGCTGTCTGGCGGCCTTCGCTCGGCATAGTGTCTTGAGCGCTCAGTGCCGCGATCTGTCTCTCTCGATTCAACGGGCTTTGACTCCGTTCGTTCGGTTTGTTCGACCTGTTTCGGTGGCTGCGGCTCCCTCGCCGCCTGCTTCATCGGCGCTGGTTCCCTGGCCGCTTGAATTTGCCTCGGCCTTTCCGATTCCGGTTGGCGCGCAACATCGGGTTTCGGCGTCGCGGCTTGAACAGCCTGAACCGGATCGGGAGAAGCAGCGACAGGTTGTTCCGCCGGTGCCGCATCTTGCTTGATCGCGGCGACCGATGCGGGATGATCCTGATCGGGGGCGGCAATCTGGTCCGAAGCCACCGCAGCCCGGTTGGGCGCAGGATTAGTCGGCGCGACCGGCGCTTGCGTGGCGGCCGGCGTTTCGGGTTCTGCACGGGCTAGCCGCTCAACCCTTGTTTGCGCGGGAGGGCTTTCCTTCATGGCCGTGTGCGTCAGGACCACGCCGCTTCCAAAACCGAAGGCGAGCGCGCCGACCACGGTTCCAACTCCGAGCAGATACGAACCCAAAGAGAACGGCATTTTTGCCTCCACCGCTGTTCACAACACGAACGCGCGTGTCGCGGGGGAAGTTCCTGCGATCTAGATGCGACCTACGCCGCCGATGATCGAGCAATGCTCTGGTGGAGCGGCCGAAAGGCCTATTCGGCCGCCAATGTGTTGCTTATGCGGGTAACGACGCTATCCCATTCGCGTTTCTCGGCTGCCGGGTAGTTAATCAGCACGCAGTTTATATAGCGGCCGGCGAAATTACACCGGTCATACCAAATGTTCCCCTTGCGAAAGCTGGACACCACAAAAAAGCGGGGCGTGATCCTCCGATAGACGATGTTGGAGGGCGGGTGCTTTTTAGCCAAAAAAGTGGCTGGTGAATCTCCCGCATCGTTCGGAACCGATTGAACCGTAAGATTTGCGCGACCATCCGAAGTCAGGAAGCGCCGCCCATATCCGGTTTGCGGTTTACCCGCGTTCTCTGTGAAGATTCCATTCGGAATGTCCACGGCAGCGCCGGTTTCGGGGACGGAATATCTCTGCCAACTGACAGGCTCTGCTATTGCCGCTACGGGCGTGAGCGCGAGGGCCATAGCAACCAAAACCGGTTGCATCATCATGATTCGATCCAGCGTTATCAAAACGAACAACGTCGGGCCGCTTTCGTTCCCCACCAACCCATTCGCGTTGGACCAGGCCAGCCAGGCTCCTGCCCATCCTCGCCAGCCCTACAGCAGTCAACTCACCGCTGCTTAGTCGCCAAGCGAGTCATCAGCTCACGGGTTGGTGACCACCACTTTGCCTTTGGCGCGTCCGCTTTCGACGTAGGCCAGAGCTTCGGCAATTTTCGCGAACGGATACGTCCTGTCGACGATGACCTTGAGTTTTTCCTGCTCGATCAGTCCGGCAAGCACAGCAAGGTCGCTGCCGCTTGGATGCATGAAGAGATAGCGATAGCCGATGCCTGCGCGCCGGGCCCGGAATCTGATACCGTAGCTGATCAGCCAGAAGACGGCGGCCAGAATCCGGCGACCGCCAAGATCCTTGATCGCAGTTTGCGGTTCCGGAAGTGCCGCGACTGAAACGATGCTGGTTCCAGGCTTCATGATTTCGAACATTTGCTGCAGGGTTTTGCCGCCAATCAGGTCGAAGCCCGCGTCGAATCTTCTTTCCACGCTGGATATATCCTGGGCGGTATAATCGATCACCTCATCGCAGCCGAGCGAGCGCACCAACGCTTCCCCTCGCTTCGAAGCGGTTGTGGTCACATGGGCGCCCAGCCATTTGGCGATCTGAATGGCAAAGGTACCGACCCCGCCGGCACCGCCCGAAATGAACACCTGCTGTCCCGGTTCGACGCGGAGTTCGTCCCGTAATGCCTGAAGGGCCGTCAGGCCTGCCAGCGGCACGGCAGCAGCCGTCGTGAAATCCAGATTCCGCGGCATCTGCGCCGCGTCATCTCTCGTCGACACACGCTTGCTCGGCGAATGCGCCGGCACGATCCTTTGCGACCCGGGCAAACACGCGGTCACCCGCGCGAAACCGCGTGACGTCTGTGCCGACGGCAATAACTTCGCCTGCGAGTTCGTTGCCGAGCACAAACGGAAGCCTGGGCCGAAGGATGGCGCGCAGCTTCCCCTGCCGGAACTTGAAGTCTACCGGATTGAGGCCCGCAGCCCGTACCGCGACGAGAATATCGCGTGGCCCCGGCGCAGGTGCCGGGACATCCGATAACAGCGAGCCTTCCGGACCACCGTAATGCCTGAGAACATATGCGCGCATGAGATCGATGCCCGGAAAGATGTCAACCGCGCCGCCCGGCTGTTACGTCCGCGCGCTGCCGCTCTCGCTTTGGCCGGAGCGCGAAGCCGGTTGCAACGGAAGCGGCTGGTCGCCGAGCATCGACTTGACGATGACGCTGCGAACGTTGCCGGCATCGAGCGAGTGCCTGGCAATCAGGTCGCCGCATTCCGCCACGATCTGGTCGGCATCCTGCATGATCTTGAGCTCCTTGTAGCGATCGTGCCGGTGCAGCCCCATGCTCTCGCCGACCACTTCGAGCAGGTTGACGATACGGAACGGCCAGTCGCGTTCGTGCGCGCACAGCTCGCGATGATCGGAGTGATAGACCGCAACCAGCGCGTCGACGCCGGCCTCGCGCGCCGCCTCCAGCTCGTTGAGCTGCAGCTCGCGCCTGAACGCCGGCAGCACGGCGAGCTTGACGCTCTGCAAGCCGACCGCGGGCTGCTTCAGGTCGACGAGTTCGACGCCGGGAACAGCTTGCAGGATTTCAGCAGCGGCCTCCATGACGCCGGCCACGCCGGGATGCCGGTGCAATGCGACCCGCATGTCGACGCGCCGCCGCAAATGCGGCTTTAGTTGATCGAGCCGGCCGTCGAGGAACCGCATGAACGGCGTCATCTCGAACGGCCGCGAGCCGCCCTGTCGTTCGATCGTCGGCAGCGTAAATTCGGTGAACTGGACGTAGCAGCTCGGGCACCACGAGATCACCTGGCCGGATTTGGAGTGCGACAGCTTCTCCATCGTGTTGGTGGCCATGCGCCCGGACATCTCGACATCGCCGGGGCCCAGCTGCATGACGCCGCAACAATGGCTCGGGCCGCCCATCACCTGGTAGGTGATGCCGAGCGCATCCATGATATCGAGCGCCAGCAGCGCGATATGCGGCGTCTTCAGCACATTGCAGCCGGTGTAGAAAATGAAGTCGGGCGCCTCGGCGGGCTTGGATACCATGGCCGATTTCTGCCCAAGCCGCTCCAGCACCTCGCCATCGAGCTGCAGGCGCGAGAGCACGGTCACATCGCGGCCGAGATCGCGGTATCGCTCGAGGCCCTGGCGGCGCCGTTCGGGCAACGCGCTGTCGGCCTTGGCGATGCCGAGACGCGCCATCGCGAGCAGGAAGCGCGGATTGACGCCGTAGTCGCACGCCTTGATGCATTCCCCGCTGAGCATGCAGGCCGCCGCCCATTTGCGCGACGCTTCCGGACCATCGCCGGTGCGCACGAGATCGAGCACGCCGCTGATGATGTCTTCGGGTTTTGCTGCCGAAAGGCCGGCCGGCGCCACGCTCGGGCACGCCTCGACGCACTTGCCGCATCGCGTGCAGGCGTCGAGCATGTCGTCGACGCGTTCGCCCAGAGCCGTCTCGAAAGAGATGTCGCTCATCGGCTGCATATCCAGGTCTCAGCCTTGCGGACAATCAGCCACGCACGGCTCGTGATGCCGTCGCAACCTAGCTCACCGGCGCCGGGGCGTAAATGGGAAGGCCGGCGGATCAGGACTTGCCGTCGCCCTTCGCCGCCTTTTGGGGCCGCGGCGGTCCGTCCACCGGCGGCAGCGATTTGAGATATTCGGCGATCGCCGCGCGATCCCCAGGGCTCAACTGCGAGGTGTTCCTGATCACGCGCACCATCGATCCGCCCGCGTTATCGCCATCGGGCGTTTGTCCGGTCTCGAGGAAATATGCGATATCCTTTTCGCTCCATTCGCCAAGTCCCTTTTGGGTAATGTTCGGCACCCAGCCTTCGCCTTCCGGATTGGGGCCACCCGCAAAGCGTTGCGCCGCGACGATGCCGCCGAGGAAATTGCGCGGGCTGTGACATTCGGCGCAATGGCCGAGGCTGTTGACCAGATACGCCCCGCGATTCCACGCAAGCGAGCGCGCCGCGTCCGGCGTGAACGGCTTGCCCTCCATGAACAGCCATTTCCAGATCCCGATATTGCGGCGGATGTTGAACGGAAACGGCACGTCATGGCCGCGCACCTGTCCGGAAACCGGCGGCAGCGTTTTCAGGTAGGCAAAGAGGTCGCGGATATCTTCGATCCTCGCGTGCTGATAGGAGGTATAGGGAAAGGCCGGAAAGTAATGATATCCGGCCGGTGAAATCCCCTGCATCACGGCATTGACGAAATCGTCCTCGGTCCAGCGCCCGATGCCGTCGGCCGGATCCGTCGAGATATTCGGCGCATAGAAGGTCCCGAACGGCGACGGGATCGCAAGGCCGCCGCCAAGCCTCAAGCGATCCGGCTGGTTGGGCACCGCATGGCAGGAGGAACATCCCCCGGCGTTGAATGTTGTCAGTCCGTTCGCAAGGTTCGGCGTATAGGCCGTCCCGGTCAAAGCCAGCCGCGCCGGGGGAGCCGTCAGCCACCAGAAAACGCCAAAACCGGCAACGCCGACGACAATGGCGGCAATGACAAAGCGTCGCAGCATTCACCGACCTGTCGTTACAGCGACTTTATGGCTATGATAGTCATTATTTCAGCCGTTGCCGGGTTGAAATTTTGCAGCTTTGCGGCCGACTTCGGGAATAAATCCGAAATCCCAATGTTTTGAAACTGACACCATCACTGGACGTCCACAGGGAGAAAACCATGTCAAAGACCATGCTTGCTACGCTTGCGCTGGGAGCGACCATTGCCCTCGCCGGACCCGCCTTCGCCGAAAAGATGAAGGCAACCCTCGACGGCAAGTCCGAAGTGCCCGCCAACACCAGTGCCGGCAAGGGCACCGCCGACATCGACTACGACGCCGCCACCAAGAAGCTGAGCTGGAAACTGACCTATTCGGGGCTCACCGGACCCGCGACCGCCGCGCATTTCCACGGACCCGCCGCAGCCGGCGCGAACGCCGGTGTCAAGGTTCCGATCACCAATGCAGGCTCCAGCCCGGTTGAAGGCAGCGCCACGCTGACCGACGAACAGGCCGCCGACCTGGTGGCCGGCAAATACTACGTCAACGTCCACACCGCGGCCAATCCGGGCGGCGAAATTCGTGGTCAGGTGACGAAGTAAGCTTTTCGACCTCGACTCACAGGCCGGATCAAAACAGAGGGCCGGACGCGACAGGCGTCCGGTCCTCTCTTGCGTTTTGGCCGGGTGCGATGACCTTCGCGGACGGCCCGTATTCCTGCTCGCCAACAGCAAACTGCTGGGCTAGCCTGACCGCATCGGCCTGCTTTTCGCGCGGATCGAGGCCTTGGTTCTGCAGATTTTTCCACCTGTCCAGGCAGTACAGCAGAAATTCGACATGACCTTGCAGACCGCCGCAATCGTCGATGTTCGCCCGGTCGATCAGACATCAGCCATCGCCAGGTGGTTGGGCGGGATAGGCGTGCGCCAGGTGCGACTGGTTTGCGGCCTCATCATGTTTTCCTACATCTTTTCGCACTTCTTCAATCATGCGCTCGGCAATTTCTCCTACGACACCATGGAAGCGTGGCTTCGTTTCCACGTCTGGTGGTGGCGAATCCCGGTCGTCAATTTTGCACTTTATGCCGCGGCAACGACGCATTTCCTGCTGGGGCTCTGGGCGCTCTATCAACGCCGGCATTTCCGCTACACGGTGATCGAGATCACCCAACTGGTATTCGGGCTGAGTATTCCGCTGTTGATCGCAAGCCATCTTGGGATCATGCGACTGGGAGGCCTGCTGTTCGGTCGCGACCCGCCATACTACGCCGGAACATTATTCGCCTATTGGGTCAGCCGTCCCTACATGGCCGGCGTGCAGTTCTTGCTCCTGACCATCGCCTGGACGCATGCCTGCATCGGTCTTTATTTCTGGCTGCGCCTGAAGCCGTTCTTCAAATGGGCCGCCCCGTTCCTGCTGGCAATCGCCGTGCTGCTGCCGCCGCTGGCCATGACCGGCACCCATCGCGGCGCCCATGAGGTGACCGAGCGGGCCGTGCAGCCGCAATGGCGCGCCGAAAATATCAAGACTACACCGCTCCCCCAGCGCATGGTGATCGAGGAAATCACGTTATTTTACTTCCCGATTTTATACCTGTCGGCGATTGTACTGGTGTTTGCCGCGCGCGGAGTTCGCGCCGTGCTTGAGAACCAGCGCGGATCGATCACGGTGTCATATCCCAACCGGCGCGTGCGCGCGCCCAAAGGCCTGAGTATTCTCGAAACCAGTCTGCGGTTCAACGTGCCGCATGCCAGCGTGTGCGGAGGCCGGGCGCGATGCTCGACCTGCCGCGTTCGTGTCGTCAGCGACCGCGGCGCGTTGCCGCGGCCATCCGGCCGCGAGGCGTTTGTGCTTGCGCGCGTCGGCGCCAGCGCAAACCCTGCTATCCGGCTCGCATGTCAGCTTCGGCCGCAAACCGATATCTCGGTCATCCCTGTGCTGCCTGCCAATGTCGGCGCCGATTTTGTCCGCAACCGGAGCCGCGTCAACATCGGCGAAGAACGCTATGTCGTCAGCATGTTCATCGACATGCGCGGATCGACCAAGCTGGCCGAGACGCGTTTACCGTTCGACATCGTGTTCCTGATCAATCGTTTCCTGGAGGCTGCGTCGCAAGCGGTGATCGACGCCGGCGGGCAACCAAATCAATTCGTGGGAGACGGCTTGCTTGCGTTGTTCGGCCTCGATGCCGATCCGTCGACCGCCTGCCGCCAGGCCATGCGTGCCGCCTCCCTGGTTGCCGCAAACGTTGAATACATGAACCATGAGTTCGTCACCGAATTGCAAGAGCCGATCCAGTTCGGAATTGGCATTCATGGCGGCGAGGTCATCATCGGCGACATCGGCTTTCGCGATCACACGGTGTTCACCGCGCTGGGCGACGCGGTCAACGTCGCGGCCCGTCTTCAGGACATGACGAAGACACTGAATTGCACCGTCGTCATGTCAGCGGATGTCTGCAAGAACGCAGGGGTCGCGCCTGACAGGCTTACGCTAACCGACGTGTCGATCCGCGGCCGCGATCAGCCGATGACGGTCTGCACGGCGGTTGACGCGACCTTGCTGGCGAGCCTGCTTGACGAGTCAGGGACATCGCCCAGCACCGAACTACCGGTCAGCGCGTACGATCTTTTATAGCAGGCGCCTTGCCGGTTTTGCTCCAGGTCCAATGGAGAGATTGCCGGAGCGGCGATCGAACGGTTACTTGAGCTTTACCCGATAGGTCTCGTGGCAGCCGTTGCAGCTGTCGTTGATCGACTTGTAGGCGACCTTCAGAGTGGCGACATCCTTGATCTTGCCCTTGACGTCGGCGATCGCCTTGATGACCGCAGGTACCTTCGAGTCGAAGTCGGCCTTGTTCTGCCAGACCTTCTGCGATGAGCCATAGTTCGACTTCACCACATCTTCCTTGGGATTTGTCGCGAACACGTTTGGAATCGTCGGCACGCTCGCTTCGAGTTCCGCAAGGGCGGTATCGACGGCCGCCTGATTGTAGGGAATTTCGCCTTTCGTCATCTTCAGCATTACGTCGTAGAGACTCTTGGCCTGCCCTCTCATCAGATTATCCTGCTTAACAGCGATATCCTGTTGTGCCACGACCGCGCCGACCCCGAGCAATAACGTTCCCACAATCACAACAGTTCGCATCATCGGCCTGATCTCCTTTTTTGTGTGTCCGACCCGCTGCCCCGCGCGTTGCGGCTATCGTCATTCCAACCCCTCTGGCAGCGTTTCATTCCCCTGCAAGGTCAAATGTCACAGGCTGTGGCGGCGCTGGTGCTCGCGGATCGCGATCCAGACCCGCTCGGCGGTCGCGGGCATATCGATATGGTCAATCTTGTATTCGCGCCACAGCCCGTCGATGATCGCGTTGACCACCGCCGGACAGGAGCCGATCGCCCCGGCCTCGCCCGCACCCTTGACGCCCAACGGATTGGTCTTGCAGGGCACGTTACGGGTCTCGAACACAAAAGACGGACCGTCGGCCGCGCGCGGCAGCGCATAGTCCATGAACGTGCCGGTGACGAGCTGGCCGTCCTTGGGATCGTAGACCGCCTGCTCCATCAAGGCCTGGCCGATTCCCTGCATCGCGCCGCCGTGAACTTGCCCGGCGAGCAGCAGCGGGTTGAGCGTCACGCCAAAATCGTCGACGATGATGTAGTTGACGATTTTGATGATGCCGGTGGCGGGATCGATTTCGATCTCGGCCAGGTGCGTACCGTTGGGATAGGTGCCGTCGGCGGAGTTGAACGTCGCACTGGCGTTCAGCTTCGAGGGATCGACGCCCGGCCGCCCGGCCAGATCGGCAAAGCTGATCGAGCGATCGGTGCCGGCGATCCGCACCGTGCCGTCGCTGATCTCCAGATCGCCGGCGCTGGTTTCCAGTGCTTCAGCGGCGATCTCGCGCAAATTCGTGCCCAGTGCCCGGGTCGCACGCTCGACACTGACGCCGCCGGTCGGAATTGACGCCGAACCGCCGGTGCCCAAACCGGTGGCGATCTGATCGGTGTCGCCCTGGAAGATATGAACACGCTCGGGCGCAAGCCCGAACTGCTCGGCGACGAGTTGCGCATAGGCGGTCTGGTGGCCCTGCCCGCTCGACTGGGTGCCGATCAGCACTGAAACGTCGCCATTGGGATCGAGCCGCACATGGGCGGTCTCATCGCCCATGGTGCCGCAGACCTCGACATAGGTCGCAAGCCCGATGCCGCGCAGCAGACCCTGCTTCTTTGCGGTCTTGGCGCGCTTGGGAAATTCCTTCCAGTCGGCGATCTCCATCGCCCGCTTCATGTGGGCGGCGAAATCGCCGGAATCGTAGACCTTGCCGGTCACGGTCTTGTAGGGCATCGCGCGCGGCGTAATGAAGTTCTTGCGCCGGATCGCATCCGGCGTCATTCCGAGCTTGCGCGCCGCTGCATCGACGAGCCGCTCGACGACATAGGCGGCTTCCGGGCGTCCGGCGCCGCGATAGGCGTCAACCGGCACGGTGTTGGTGAACACCGTGCGCACGCGGCAATGGAACGCCTGGATATCGTAAAGGCCGGGCAGCATGCCGACACCGCCATACGGGATGAAAGGCCCGAAGGTCGAGAGATAGGCGCCCATATCGCTTATCAGGTCGACGTCCATGGCGAGGAACTTGCCGTCTTCGGCCAGCGCCATCCGCGCCGTGGTGAGGTTGTCGCGCCCCTGCGCGTCGCCCACGAAGTGGTCGGAGCGATCGGCAGTCCACTTGACGGTCTTTCGTAGTTTACGCGCAGCGACCGCGATCAGCGCGTATTCGCGGTAGGGAAACAGCTTGGTGCCGAACCCGCCGCCGACATCCGGGCAGATCACCCGGATCTTTTCCAGCGGAATCTTCAGCACCATCCCGCCGATGACTTCGCGCAGGCGATGACTGCCCTGGCTGCCGACCGTCAGCGTCAGATGATCGCGCCTGGCGTCGTATTCACAGACCGCCGCGCGCGTTTCCATGAAGTTGGTGATGACGCGCGGATTGACCACCGAGATCTCGGCCACCGCATGGGCTTTGGCGAACGCCTCGTCGGTGGCTTTCTTGTCGCCGATGGGAACGTCGAACAGGACGTTGCCGGGTTGATCGGGCCAGACCTGCGGTGCACCTTTCTTGACGGCATTGGCAACCCCGATCACTGCCGGCAGCGGCGTCCATTCGACCTCGATCGCTTCGATCGCATCGCGGGCCTGGTCGACGGTGTCCGCGACCACGAAGGCAACGGCGTCGCCGACATGACGCACCACGCCGTCCGCCAGGACCGGATAGGATGGACCGGTGAACGGATCGACTTCGAGATTGAACAGGCACGGCAACCCGCCGAGATCCCTGACGTCGTCGGCGGTCAGGATCGCGCCGACGCCCGGCAGACCGCGGGCGCGCGTGACGTCGATGGTGAATTTTGCGTGCGCATGCGGCGAACGCAGCACCAGCGCATGCATCGCCGGTTGCGGCGCGTGGTCATCGGTATAACGGCCCTTGCCGCGAATGAGTGCATCGTCTTCCTTGCGCAGGACGCTCTGACCGACGCCAAATTTGATGGGAGCCATCGTATCTCCGATTGCAGTTCGAATTCGGCGGCCATATTGCAGTGGATCGCGCACCGGCGCAAAGGGTTTAGCTGCGTACCAGCGACCTCAGCCAGTCCTTGCCGAACAGCAGCAGGATCGACCCGGCATAGACCACGGCCCCGGTGACAACCAGCAAAGCCAGCGCCGCGCCATCGTGAAACGGGCTCGATTGCATCAGGTGCGAGGCGGCGAACTGCGCGGTAAACCACAGCGCCGCCGCCAGTATGGCGCCGACGACGAGGAATTTCGCGAGCGACAGCCAAAACACCCGATCGAGCTCCAGATATCCCGCCCGCGCGGCAAAGCCCAGCACCAGCAGCAGGTTGATCCAGGCGCCGGCCGCGGTCGCCAGCGCCAGGCCAACTTGCGCGAGCGATCCCATCAGCAGGATTTTCAGCACGATGTTGACGGCAAGCCCGGTGAGCGACGCCTTGACCGGTGTTGCGGTATCCTTGCGGGCATAAAAGGCGGCAACCGCGCTGCGGATCGTCACGTATGGGATGAGACCGACCGCATAGGCGGCGAGCGTGGCCGCGGCGTTCGCGGCGTTGGCATTGGTGAAGGCGCCGCGCACGAACGCCACGCGCATGATGATGTCGGGCACCGTGACGAATGCCGCGACGAACGGCACGGTCGCCAACAGCGTGAATTCAAAGGCGCGGCGCTGCGACGCCGCAGCCCCTGCGTCGTCGCCGGCGGTGATCCGCCGCGACATTTCCGGCAACAGCACCGTGCCGATGGCGATGCCGATGACGCCGATCGGCAACTGATAGATCCGCTCGGCGTAATACAGCGCCGACAGCGCGCCGGCGGCGAGAAAGGTTGCGATGATGGTATCGGCGAACATCGCGACTTGAGTCCCCATCGAGCCCAGCGTCGCCGGACCGATCGCGCGGAAGAACGCGCGGACGTCTTCATCGAGCCTTGGCGGCGCGAACCGCGGCAGGCCGCCATGACGGGCGAGATCGCCGGCGAGCAGAAAATATTGCAGGAAGCCCGAGATCAGCACGCCCCATGCCGCGGCATGGCCGGCGGTCGGGAAAAACGCCGCCAGCGCCAATGTCGCCATCATCGACAAGTTGAGCAGGATCGAGGCTGCCGCGGCACTGGCAAAACGATGCATCACGTTGAGCATGCCGCCATACAGCGTCACCAGCGTGATCAGCAGCAGATAGGGAAAGGTGATCCGCGTCAGTTCGATGGCGAGGCGGCGCTGCTCGGGCTCGTCGGTGAAGCCGGGCGCCAGGATGCGGATTGCCTGCGGCATGAACAGCAAGGCGACCACCAGCAGCACCAGTTGCGAGAGAAACAGCAGCGTGAAAATGCGGTTGGCGAACAGTCGTGCCGAGGTCTCGCCGCCCTTGCCGTGGACGTGGGCATAGGCCGGGATAAAGGCGGTGTTGAAAGCGCCTTCGGCAAAAATCGCACGAAAATTGTTGGGCAGGCGCCACGCCACGAAAAACGCATCGGCCACCGGTCCGGCGCCGAGCAGCGCGGCGAGCATGACGTCGCGCGCGAAGCCGGTAAGCCGCGATAGCAGCGTGTAACCGCCGACGGTGAAAATACGACCGAGCATCCGCCGCTTCTACAGCATGCGATGGCGCGGCAAAACGGCGAAATCAGGCTGAAAGCGCGCCGCGCACAGCCTTGATGACCCGATCCTGCGTCGCCTCGTCGAGATAGGCATGCATCGGCAGGCTGATGACGTCGCCGGAGAGTTTCTCGCTCACCGGCAAGCCGCCATCGGCGACCGGGAAGTCCCGATAGGCAGTCTGCTGATGGATCGATTTCGGATAATAGATCGCGGTCGGAATGCCCTGCGTTTTCAGTGCCGCCGCAAAGCCGTCACGATCGACCCCGCGCGGCAGCCGGATGGTGTACTGCGCCCAGATCGACGTGCATCCGCTGGCAACATGCGGCACGGTGACGACATTGCCGAGACCCCGCGCATAGCGATCTGCGACCTTGTTGCGCGCGGCGATCTCGTCCTCGAAGATCCTGAGTTTCTCGATCAGCACCGCGGCCTGGATGGTGTCGAGCCGTCCGGTGAGCCCGAGACGGACATTGTCGTATTTGTCGGATCCCTGGCCATGGACGCGGATGCTGCGCAAGGTCTCCGCCAGCCTGTCGTCGTCGGTGAAAATCGCTCCACCATCGCCGAAACAACCCAGCGGCTTGGCGGGAAAAAAACTGGTTGCGGTGACGAGGCCGAAGGTGCCGAGACGGCGGCCCCTGTAGCTTGCGCCGAACGCCTGCGCGGCATCGTCGAGAACGAATATCCCTTCGGCTTCCGCGACCGCGCCGATGGCGTCATGATCCGCACTTTGCCCGAACAGGTCGACCGGAATCACCGCCTTCGGCGTCAAGCCGTGCTTCTTTGCGGTCGCGATGCCGCGCTTGAGCGAATTGGCATCCATGTTGAACGTCGCTTCATCGACATCGACGAGTACCGGCGTGGCACCCGTCAGCGCCACCGCCTCGCCGGTCGCGCAAAATGTGAACGACGGGCACAGCACCGCATCGCCGCGGCCGACGCCCTTGGCCATCAGCACCATCAGCAGCGCATCGGTGCCGCTCGCGCAGGTCACGACGTGCTTGGCTCCGCTGAAGTCAGCCAGCGCCGCCTCAAGCTCCGTCACTTCCGGGCCGTTGATGAACTGGCAATGGGCGAGCACGCGCGAAACCGCCTCGTCGACGGACTTGCCGAGCCGGCGGCGCTGCGCGGCCAGATCGATAAAGGCGACGGGTTCAGGACGCGGATGCTGGTTCATGGAGCCTATGGAGCCTTTTGCGGAGATCGAGAACTGGAAGATCAGCCGACCACGCGGCGCGGCCCCTTGCGGGCGGCGGCGGTCGCGGCGGGCTTGGCGGGAGTTGCCAGGCAGCGGATCGCGATTTCAAGGCTGGCGACGCCTTCGTCACCGGTCACCGCGGGCACGCCGCCGGAGCTCACGGCCTTGAAGAATGCGATCAGTTCGGCGCGCAACGGCTCGTCATGACCGACGGGCAGATGGCGCATCGAGTAGCTGCCATCGGACTTGAAGCCGAAGCATTCGGTGACCTGACGGGTGAGCAGGTCGCCCATGACGTACTTGTCGCGGGTGGCGACGGTGACGTTGCGCGCCTTGAACGGCGTCAGCCAGTTGGTGTTGATGTGCGCGAGCACGCCGGAGGCGGTGCGGAATTGCAGCAGCGCGATATCCTCGCGCTCGGCGATCGCGCTGGAGAGTTGCGGCTGCACCTCCACAATATCCGACTCCGTGAACCATCGGATCAGGTCGATGTCGTGCACGGCAAGGTCGATGACCACGCCGACGTTGGACATGCGCGGCGGAAACGGTCCCACCCGCGTGATCGCGATCGAAAGAATATCCTCGCCCGATATCGCCTGCTTGATGGCGGCGACGGCCGGATTGAACCGCTCGACATGACCGATCATCAGCGTCACGCCGGCGCGCTCCGCGGCAGCGACAATGTCCTGTCCCTCCTCGACCGAGGATGCGATCGGCTTTTCGACGAGAATGTGGATACCTTGCGCGATACAGGCGAGCGCTATCTCGTGATGAAGATGCGTGGGTGCCGCGATCGTCGCGGCATCGATGCCTTCCGCGATCAACTCGTCCAGGGTTGCGAAGGTGCGGCAGCCCGTCAATTCCGTCGCATGCGCCCGATGCGCCGGCAACGGGTCGACCACCCCGACCAGCGTCATGTCCGGCAAGCCGACCAGCACGCGGGCATGATTGCTGCCCATGACGCCGGCGCCGATGACACCGACGCGAAGCGCGCGTTTGGTGTCCGGCTTGACGCCCGATGCGGACTCTTTGGAACTCATATGATCGACCCCGGTCATCTCAGTGTCACGAATATCCCCGGCGCTCTCCTAGCACGTCGCCACACATGTGGCGAATGCCGACGAAACAACCGGAAACACGTTTTGAGTCAAAAAATTACATCGTTTTTCGCCTGATTCGGCGACCGATATCGCCAATTCCGGCCTGGATCGTTCAGGAGCGCTGATAATCGTCCTCGATGCGGATGATATCGTCCTCGCCGAAATAACTGCCGGTCTGAACCTCGATCAGTTCCAGCACGATCTTGCCGGGATTCTCCAGCCGATGGACCGCGCCGATCGGGATGTAGATCGATTCGTTCTCATGCACGATCTTGACGAGTTCGTTGACGGTCACCCGCGCGGTGCCGCGCACCACGATCCAGTGCTCCGAGCGATGATGGTGTTTTTGCAGCGAAAGCCGCCCCCCCGCTTTTACCGTGATGCGCTTGACCTGGTGGCGGTCGCCATTGTCCACCGACTGATAGGCGCCCCAGGGACGATGCACCCGAAGATGATCCTCGGTCACGTGCGGCGCCACGGCCTTCAGTTTCGCAACCAGCCGCTT
The DNA here is from genome assembly GCA_963774685.1 of uncultured Alphaproteobacteria bacterium. Taxonomy (GTDB): domain Bacteria; phylum Pseudomonadota; class Alphaproteobacteria; order Rhizobiales; family Xanthobacteraceae; genus Bradyrhizobium. Next base: position 399,991 of record CAVZFU010000003.1, read on the forward strand.
CAGGCCGTTGGCGTCCTTCTGGCGCGATACCAGCACGGCATCCTGGGTCGCCACGACGACGAGATCGTCGACACCTTCCAGCGCGACCAGCGCCTTGTCGCTCGAGACGTTGCAGTTGCGTGAATCCTCGAACACCACGGCACCCCGCGCGGCGTTGCCTTGCGCGTCCTTGTCCGACAATTCCCACACCGCCAGCCAGGAACCGACATCGGACCAGCCGCACGCCATCGGCACCACCGCGGCAAGAGATGTCTTTTCCATCACCGCATAATCGATCGAGATGGCTTTCGCCGCTCCGAATGCGGCCGCATCGAGCGTGACGAATCCGAGATCGCGTCCGGCGCCGGTCACCGCATCGGTGACGGCCTGCACGCTTGGCGCATCGACCTTGCGGTACTCGTCGAGCAGAATGGCGGCGCGAAACATGAAGTTGCCGCTGTTCCAGAGATATCCGGCCTTGATGTAACCCTCGGCGGTCGCAGGATCGGGCTTCTCGACGAATTTCGCCACCGCACGGACCTCGCCGGAAATGACATCGCCGGGGCGGATGTAACCGTATTCGGTGGCCGCTCGCTCCGGCTTGACGCCGAAGGTCACGATCCGTCCTGCATCGGCCGCAGCCAGGCCCTCGCGGCAGGCGGCGACAAAGGCGCCGGTATCGCGGACGACATGATCGGCCGCAAGCGCCAGAACCACCGCTTCGCTGCTGCGCATCTGCGCAAAGGCCGCGCCTGCGGCAATGGCCGGGCCGGAATCCCGCCGCATCGGTTCCAGCAGGACATCGGCCTCAAGCCCGATCTCGGCCAGTTGCTCCAGCACCATGAAGCGATAGGCCGCGTTGGTGATGACGATCGGCCGCTCGAACAGCGCCGGATCCGATACCCGCGTCAGCGTGTCCTGAAATGTCGAACGCACCCCGAACAACGGCAGAAACTGTTTCGGACGGACCTCGCGCGATTCCGGCCACAGCCGCGTTCCGGCGCCGCCGCACATGATCAGGGGAATGATACGTCTGTCCATCCGCGCCTCAAACCTTGTAATGGTCGCGATACCACGCGACAAAATCCGCAATGCCATCCTCGATGGAGGTCTGCGGCCTGAAGCCGACGTCGCGCATCAGGTCGTCGACATCGGCGAAGGTTTCCGTCACATCGCCGGGCTGCATCGGCAACATCTCCTTTACCGCCGCGCGGCCCAATTGCTTCTCCAGCAGTGCTACCACATGCATGAGCTGTTCGGGATGATGATTGCCGACATTATAAATCCGCGCCGGCGCATGGCCCGCGCGTCCGTCATCGGCAGGAATCTGCTCGATCAATCGCAATACTACCGGGTAACGTCGTCGATATGGGTGAAGTCGCGACGCATATTGCCATGGTTAAAGAGCTTGATCGGCTTGCCCTCGATAATCGCCTTGGCGAACAGGAAAATCGCCATGTCCGGCCGTCCCCACGGGCCGTAAATGGTAAAAAACCGTAAACCCGTGACCGGCAGGCGATAGAGATGGCTGTAGGAATGAGCCATCAATTCATTGGCCTTTTTTGTCGCGGCGTAAAGGCTGACCGGACAATCGGTCTTGTCGGCGACCGAAAACGGCAGCTTGGTATTGGCGCCGTAGACCGACGACGACGAGGCATAGACCAGATGCCGGCATTCATTGTGCCGGCATCCCTCCAGGACGTTGACGAAGCCTTCGAGATTGGCGTCGACATAGGCGTGGGGATGATCGATCGAATGACGCACGCCGGCCTGGGCCGCAAGGTGGATCACCACCGCAAACCGGTGTTTGGCAAATAGCTCGCGCGTCGACCGACGGTCGGCAAGATCGGCCTGCACGAAACCGAACCGCGAATTCTCGCGCAGGATATCGAGCCGCGCCTGCTTCAATGCCGGGTCATAATAATTGTTGAGACTGTCCAGTCCGGTCACATGGCGGCCTTCGGCCAGCAACCGGCGAGCGACATGAAAGCCGATGAAGCCCGCGGCACCCGTGACCAATATTGTCTGATCCGACATCAAATCCCCAGATATCCCGGAGAGCGTCCGTTCAAGTTCCGCCGCACCTCGTCCGAGCCTCTTTACCCGCCGCATCGAGGGTGTCGCTATACCCGTTTGGTGCGGCTATTGCCAGATTGGCCTGAAAACCATACCAAGGCGGCCAAGTTCGGCGCGGGGCGCTGTTTTTGACATTCTTCTCAAACTGGCGAGCGCGGGCAAGATGCGCCGGATCCTGCTATCGGCAATCAAGATATTGATCTCGGCGGCGCTGCTTTATTTCTCGCTGCGCAAGGCCAATTTTTCCGATCTTGCCTCGCGCATCAATTTTGCCAGCCTCGGCTGGATCGGTCTTGCGATCGCGTTGACCTTCCTTCAGATCTTCGTCGGCGTGTTGCGATGGTGTGAGATCAGCGCGGAGTGCGATGCGCCGCTTGCGACCGGACAGGCGATGCGCTTCAACCTGATCGGGGCGTTCTTCAACCAGACGCTGCCGTCTTCGATCGGCGGCGATGCGGTGCGGCTTTGGCTGGTCGCGCGCGCCGGCGCGGGATGGCGCGCGGCGACCTATTCCATATTCGTCGACCGCGCGATCGGCCTGATCGCGCTTGCCGTCATCATCGTCGCCACGCTGCCGTGGAGCTACCATCTGATCGGCGATCCCAAAGGCCGCACCGCATTATTGTTCGTCGATCTCGTTTCGCTCGCGGGCGGCATCGGATTTCTCATTCTCGGCGGCCTGCAGTGGCCCTGGCTGAAGCGCTGGTGGGTAACCCATCATCTGCACGCCTGCGCCGAGATCGCCGACCGGGTCATCTTCAGCCGCCGGCGCGGGCCAAAAATTGCCGTGCTGTCGATGCTGGTCCATGTGCTCGCCGTCGTCATCGCCTGGTGCGTGGTGCAATCGATCGCCGCGCCGGTCATGTTCGGCCAGATTTTCCAACTGATCCCGCCGGTCATGCTGATCACCACGCTGCCGATCTCGATTGCCGGCTGGGGCGTCCGCGAGGCCTCGATGGGGCTTGCTTTCGGATATGCCGGGCTGATGACGGCCGAAGGCGTCAATGTCTCGCTGTTGTTCGGCGCGGTGTACTTCATCGTCGGCGCATTCGGCGGACTGGTATGGATTTTCAGCGCCGAAAAAGCCGCGCAAGGCACCGCACCGATCGAGGTTCCCGAATAATTTTCCATATCGGATAGAATGGCCAATTCCGAATACCTCACGCCGCTTCTGGCCGTCATTCTCGCCGCGATGGCTTCGGCCGGCATCATCCGGGCGATCCGCCCGCTGCTTTTGCGGCATGCGCTGGCACGGCCAAATGAACGGTCATCGCATCGCGTTCCGACACCGCAGGGGGCGGGCATCGCCGTGATTGCGGCAACGCTGGCAGTTGCCGCAATAGTGATCGCCTGCTCCGGCAAAACGGGATTGAAAATCCCCGCCGAGGTTTTCGGCGCCACGCTGTTCCTCGCCATGGTCGGGCTGCGCGACGACCTCAAAGCCATTCCGGTATGGCCGCGGCTGACCCTGCAGGCGATCGCCGTCGGCGTGGTGGTGTTTTCCGCACCGGTCGACCTTAAGATCGTGCCAGGCGCTCCCTTCTGGCTCGAACGCGCGCTGCTTTTGCTGGCCGGGCTCTGGTTTGTGAATCTCGTCAACTTCATGGACGGGCTGGACTGGATGACCGTCGCCGAGGTGGTGCCGGTCACCGGCGCGATTGTCATCCTCGGCATGCTTGGCGACCTTCCAACGTCGACAACCACCGTCGCCGCCGCGCTCGGCGGCGCGATGCTGGGATTTGCGCCGTTCAACCGGCCGGTTGCGAAAATCTTTCTTGGCGACGTCGGCAGCCTGCCGATCGGGTTGTTGCTCGGATGGTGCCTGTTGCAGCTGGCCTATCGTCAGCACTTCGCCGCGGCGCTATTGCTTCCGCTGTATTACTTGTCCGACGCTACCATGACTTTAGTGCTCCGGCTGGCGAGGGGCGAACCGTTCTGGGCGGCGCACCGCTCGCACTTCTACCAGCGCGCGACCGATAACGGTTTTACGGTCTTGCGCGTGGTGAGCGAAGTGTTCGCGCTCAACATTGTGCTGGCGGCGCTGGCGATCGCATCCGTGATGTCGCCATCGATCACGGCCGGTGTTGCGATGCTCGCGATCGGCGGCTTCGCCACGGCCTTTTTGATGCACCGGTTTTCGCAACCCCGCGGCCGGGTTGATTCACGCAGCGCGTAAGATCATTTCAGGCCGGATGGCCGCACCGCATGGCGTAACCCTTCCTCGAGGCCAATGCGCGGCCGCCAGCCGGTCGAAACAGCCTTGGAAATATCGATCTGCAGCGAACCGATCACGCTGTCGATCGCCTCGGGGCGTCCGCTGATTTTGAACAGCGCAGTCAATACCGATGCCGGCACCGCGAAAAGCCGCGCCGAGGTGCCGGCCGCCCGTGCAATTTGCCTGATGAATTCCGGTGTCGAGACCGCTTCATCGTCCGCCACCAGAAAAACATCGAACGCGCGGGCCGGGTGCGAAAGCCGCTCCAGAATAAACCCGGTAAGGTTTTCAACCGCCACGAACGCGCGTCGATTGTCGATCGACCCGAATGGAAGCGGGATGCCGCGCTCCACCGCATAGGCCAGCCGCCGGAAATTTCCCTTGGCACCGGCGCCGTACACCAGCGGCGGCCTGATCACCGTGACGCTCATGCCGCCGTTTTGCGCGATGGCCTTGAGGCCGGTTTCGGCAGCCGCCTTTGACCTGCCATATACGCCGTATGGCGTCGGTATATCTCTTTCGCTGAACGGCGCGCGGCCGTCAGAACTCCGGCCGTTCACCAGAATGGTGCTGACAAAGACGAACTGACGCACGCCGGCATTGGCGGCGCATCGCGCGAGGTTCAAGGTACCCTCGGTATTAACAACGTGATAGAGCTCGAACATATGCTCCTCGTAAGGAGCATGAACATGCGCCGCCAGATGAACGATGGCGTCGACGCCGACGAGGGCGTCTTTCCAGTCCGTCGCCGGACCGATCGAATCGATGCGGATTTCGTTCGGCCCTCCCGTCGGCGTTCGTATTGCGCGGCGGACGATCCAGCCACCGCTTTCCAGTACCGGCGTCAGGTGGCGACCGACGAAGCCGTTCGCTCCGGTTACGAGGACAATGGGTTTACCGTCCTTCATGAAATGGGCTCTGTCTTGAAGGCTCTCATCACGCAATCGGATTGAGTTGGATTAAGCAGCGGTTGAACCGAATTCCGGAACTGCGTCCTTGAGAACCGCCTTGATGGTGGCCCGGTCATCCCGCGCGATTGCCTGCTCGAGTGCCGCGACCCATTTTCGCAGCGACTGCATCGGCGGTTCATTGGGCTTGGCCGCCATGATGCCGGCGACTCCGATTTCGACAGCAGGCTCCTCGGCGGCGAACAGGATTTCGTTCAGCCGTTCGCCCGGCCGCATTCCGGTAAACACGATGTCGATATCGTGGCCCGGCTGCAGGCCGGACAACCGGATCATCCGCTCGGCAAGGTCGACAATCCTGACCGGCTGTCCCATGTTGAGCACGTAAACCGATACGTCGGCGCGCACCGGCGCCAATGCATGGGTGGCCGCCGTGAGCACGAGATCGCAGGCTTCCCGGATCGTCATGAAATACCTGACCATGTCCGGATGGGTCACCGTCACCGGACCTCCGGCCTCGATCTGAGCCTTGAACTTCGGCACCACCGAACCATTCGACGCCAGCACGTTGCCGAACCGCACGGAAATCAGCCGCGTGCGTGGCTTGCCCGCTGGCTGCACCGCCGGATCGTGATCCAGCGCCTGGCAATACATTTCGGCAAACCGCTTGGTCAGGCCCAGCATCGAGACCGGCTCGATCGCCTTGTCGGTCGAGATCATCACCATCGCCTCGGCGCCCGCGGCCAACGCCGCGTCGGCGACATTGACCGACCCGAAGATATTGGTCTTGACGCCTTCGCTCCAGTCACGCTCGAGGATCGGCACGTGCTTGAGTGCTGCGGCGTGAAACACGATATCCGGCTTGAATTCATCCATCAGCCGCAGCACGCGTTCGCGATCGCGGATGTCGGCGATCCGGCCCTCGATCGCAGCACCGGTTCCGCGCGCAACAAGCGTTTCCATCACGGTGTAGAGCGCCGGCTCCGAATTTTCGATCACCAGCAATCGCGCGGCGCCGAACGTCAGGACACGATCGCAGATTTCAGCGCCGATCGAACCGCCGCCGCCGGTGACGATGACCGATTTGTCTTTCACCAGGGCTTCGAGCCGCGCGTAGTCGATATTCTCGCTGGGGCGCAGCAGGAGATCCTCGACGGCAACCGCGGTCAGGCGCGGCGCCTCGCCGCTTTCCAGCAACGGAAGGCGGTTGACGATCAGGCCAAGCCGGCGCGCCCGCATCAGCACCGCTTCGGGCCGCGCCTCCGGCTCGAACGCCGATGGCGTCATGACCACGCGCTTGATCGGTTTGTCGCGCCGGGCGAAATCGCGGATCACATCCTCGATGTCGTCGATCCCCCCGAGCACCGGAATATTGCGGATCAACTGCCCGCGATCGGCCGGCGACGGCGACAACACGCCGACCGGCCATAGTCGCGTGACCGCGCCGCTCTCGATGCCGCGCAACAGGATTTCGGCATCCGCCGCGCGGCCGATCAACAACGCCAGCGACGCCGCATCGGTGCGGGCATGACGGCGCATGCGGGTATAACGAAAGTAACGGTAGGCAAAGCGCGCGGCGGACAGGAAAAACACCTCGAGGAACCAGTAAAGAACGATGGTGACCTTGCCGAGGAAGAACGCGCCATAAACGTTGGGCGCGACAAAAATATAGTCCAGCACCAGGAGCGCCAGCGTCAGCACCGTGGCCACGCGCAAGATGTTCAACGCGTCCGGCAGCGAAAAGAAACGCCATTTCGTGGTGGTGAGATTGAAGACGTAACAGACCACGACGCTGAACGCGATGAAAAAGGGCAGGATGCGCAACAACAGCGGCAGGCGCTCGGTGAACAACTCACCCTCGAAGCGCAGGTAGAAGCTGGCAAACACCGCGGCCACAGTCGCCAGGGTGTCGTGCACGGCGATCAGCACGTTACGGTGGGTCAGGTTTGACAGACGCTTCATTACTTTTTGCTGCTGCGCGCACGATCGACCAGCGCGGTCGTGCTGAAGCCGGGCAAGACCTCGACCAGCAACACCTCGCCGCCGCCGGCCTCGACGATCTCATGGCCGACGACCTGATCGCGGCTGTAGTCGCCGCCCTTGACCAACACGCTCGGCCTGATCCGCGCGATCAGCTTGATCGGCGTGTCTTCGTCGAACAGCACGACAAGATCGACCGCCTCCAGCGCCGCCAGCACTTCGGCGCGCGCGCGCTCGTCCTGAACCGGGCGTCCTTCGCCCTTGAGCCGCTTCACCGACGCATCGCTGTTCAAGCCGACGATCAGGCGGTCGCAGGCGCCGCGCGCGGCGGTCAGTACCTTGACGTGGCCGGGATGCAGAATATCGAAACAGCCGTTGGTGAATCCGATCCTCAAGTCCTGCTTGCGCCAGTCCTCAAGATGCGCGTCGAGATCGCCCTCGGCGGCGACGATCTTTTCTTCGGCCGCAAGGTAGGCATGGGGCAGGATTTTGCGCCGCAGTTCCGCAGCCGTCACGATGGCGGTGCCCTTCTTGCTGACCGCGACCGCCGCCGTCGCGTTCGCCATCCGCAACGCAGTCTCCCAGTCGGCTCCCGCTGCAAGTGCCACCGCCAGCATCGCAACGACGGTGTCGCCTGCGCCTGAAACGTCACGGACCTTGACCGGATGGGCCGGCACATGGATGACGTCGCCGGAGCGCGGCACCAGCGTCATGCCGCGCTCGCTTTGGGTCACCAGGATGGCTTCGCAATCCGCCAGCGTCATCGCGTCCTGCGCGGCGGCGGCGATATCCTTCTCGGAGTCGGCGCGGCTGCGGGTCGCCTCGGCAAATTCCTTGCGGTTCGGCGTGAGCAGCGTGGCGCCGCGATAAATCGCGAAATTGGCGCTCTTGGGATCGACGATCACGCGCTTGCCGAGCTTGCGCGCTGCGTCGATCACGTTGCGGATCACGCGTGCGGTCAGTACGCCCTTGGCATAGTCGGACAACAACACGATATCGACGCGCGGCAACAGCGGCAGGATCGCTTCGATCAGCTTCCGCTCGACCTCGGTGGAGGCCGGTGCCGCCAATTCCCAGTCGGCGCGCAGCATGTGCGTGGAAAAATGCTCGGAAACGAACCGAACTTTGCGTGTGGTCGGCCGCGCCGGATCGGAAACCAGCACGCTTTCGATCAGATCCTGTTGCGCCAGCGCCGCTTTCAGTTTCGCGCCCGCCTCGTCCTCGCCGACCAAAGCGACGAAGATGCAGCGCGCGCCAAGGGACGCGACGTTGCGCGCGACATTGCCGGCGCCGCCGATATTGATCTCGCTGCGCTGGACCGCGATCACAGGCGCCGGCGCTTCCGGCGAAATGCGCGACACCTCGCCATAGACGAATTCGTCAAGCATGAGATCGCCGACGCAAAGCACCGTCTGGCGGACCATCACCTTCGACAACGCGTCAAAATCGAACATCGGAACCGGTACCCTGTTGTGCCGTCAGCGGAAACGATCGGCGGAATCGAGGAAGCCCTTGACGTAGCCATCGACCGCGTCTTCGAGCGCGGTGAAGCCGCCGTTGTAGCCGGCGCGCTGCAGCCGATCGACATCGCTCTGGGTGAAATACTGGTAACTGCCGCGGATGGCCTCAGGCATCTCGATATACTGGATATTCGGATTTGCGCCGAGCGCGGCATAGGCTGCCAGCATCAAATCCCTGAAGCTCCGCGCCTTGCCGGTGCCGACGTTGAAGAGACCGCTGACCGAAGGCGTGGCCAGCAGCCACATCATCACCCGCACCACATCGTCGACATAGATGAAGTCGCGCCGCTGGTCGCCATCGGCGATGCCTTCGCGATGGGACTTGAACAACTGCACGGCGCGGCCGGCCCTGATGTCGTCGAAGCGCCGCGCCAGCACGCTCATCATCGTGCCCTTGTGATATTCATTGGGACCGAACACGTTGAAGAATTTCAGGCCGGCCCATTGCGGCGGCAGCTTTTCGCCTCGAGCCGCGCGCTTGGCGACCGCCATGTCGAACAGATGCTTGCTCCACCCATACAAATTCATCGGCCGCAATTTCTTCAGTGCCGACAACGACGGATCGTCGTGAAACCCGAGCGCGCCGTCGCCATAGGTCGATGCCGAGGAGGCGTAGATGAACGGCGTCGCATTGGCCGTGCACCAGTCGAGCAGCCGCATCGACAGCCGAAAATTGGTCTCGATCACGAGATCGCCGTCGGTTGCCGTGGTCTCCGAAATGGCGCCGAGATGGATGACGGCATCGAGGCGGCGGCCTTGCAGCCAGGCCGGCAATTCAGCGGGCGGCACGATGTCCACGAGCTGGCGTTTGGCGAGGTTGCGCCATTTGCCGTCATGACCGAGCAGATCGCAAACCGCCACATCGGCGCGGCCCGCGTCATTTAACGCGGCCACGAGGTTCGATCCGATAAAACCGGCGCCACCGGTCACCAGCAACATGACATTTCCTGCCTGATTGTGCGCAAAACAGCTTTGCCCCAGTCCCGTCCGGCAGGCAACTTGGGACCTGCGGTGTGGTGAAGACGGGGCGCTGCGAAGGACCGGCGTTGCCCAACAGGCTGGCTGTGATTGTCTAAAAAATGAACTTATGTTCAATACATGATCGGCTTTCCTCAGGAGACGCTAACCGAACGGCCGATCAACCATCTTGCATGCCCCTGCGGGGCTGGGATCGTCCGGGATTTGCCTCGCAGCCAACTTGGGGGGCCAGGCTGCAAATGGGGCTTTCGCGCGCGGAAACCGGCCTTTGGCGGCACGCAGACGGGCTCGGCACCCATCGGCGGTGGCACTGGCTCCGTTCCGGTCGGAACCTGAAAGCGCTGGGCTATTTTCCGGAAAAATCGCCGCCCCATTCTTGATGCAGGATATTCCGTTTTCCGACGCGGCTGTGCTCCGCGCGTGTGGCCGAGGTCTGAGCACGCGTTGCGCGTTAACATCGCCAAATGCTCGTGCTTGCGCCGCCGTGCAGCGATCATTACCAAAGGCACGAATTTGCAGCATGGACGGTGTTCTTGAGCCAAGAATCGAAACAATCGAAAGATCCGATCGGAGCCCACCTGAAACAATCGCTTGCCGCGCTTGAGCGCGCCAACAGCGATGGGGCTTTGCTCGCGACCGCGCGTGCGATCGCGGATGTCATCATCGACGCGCTCCGTTCCGGCAACAAGATTCTGCTGATCGGCAACGGCGGCAGCGCTGCCGATGCCCAGCATATCGCCGCAGAAATCATCGGCCGCTACAAGCAGGACCGGACCGCCTACGCCGCGGTCGCGTTGACCACCGACACCTCGGCGCTGACCGCCATCGCCAATGACTACGGTTTTGAACAGGTGTTCGCGCGGCAGGTCGAAGGTCTCGGCCGCAAAGGCGACGTGCTGCTGGCGCTCACCACCTCCGGGCGTTCGCCGAACATTCTGGCGGCATTGCGTTGCGCCCGGGAATACGGGCTCGTCACCGTCGGCTTTACCGGAAGCAAGGGCCGGACGCTGGACGCACTGTGCGATCATCTATTGATCGCGCCAACCGACGATACGCCGGTGGTTCAGCAAATCTATCTCGCGCTCGCCCACGGGATCTGCGACCAGATCGAGCAGGCCATGATGCGCGAAGCTGCCAAAAAATGAGCGGCCTCGATTCCGCACGGCCCAACCCCAGGCCTGCCGCCTTCCTCGACCGCGACGGCGTCATCAACCACGACGACGGCTTCATGGGCACGCAGGATCGAATCCGCTGGATGCCGAATGCAGCCAGGGCGATCCGCCGCCTCAACGAGGCCGGATATTTCGTATTCCTGTTCACCAATCAATCCGGCATCGCGCGCGGTTTCTTCACCGAAGACGACCTGCAGGTGCTGCACGCGTGGATGCGCGCTGAACTCGCCGCGCAAGGCGCCGTTGTCGATGACATCAGGTATTGCCCGCATCATCCTGACGGATCGGTGGCCGGCTATCTTGAGGACCACCATTGGCGCAAACCGAGCCCCGGCATGATCTTCGACCTGATGGCACACTGGCCGGTGCAACGCGACGGCAGTTTTGTCATCGGCGACCGCCCGACCGACGTCGAGGCTGCGCAAGCCGCAGGGCTGCCCGGCTTCCTGTTCGCCGGCGGCGATCTCGATGCGTTTGTCGCCGCGGTAATGGCTCAGACCAGCGTGCGATAAACTTCGACGATACTGTTTGCCTCCGCGTCGAGGGTGAAATGCGCCAGCACCCGGGCCCGCGCACGCTCGCCCATCGCCGCCGCGGAAGCCGGGTCGCGCATCAGCGGCTCCAGCGCTGCGACCAGCGCATCGACGTCGTCGGTCGGGGTGAGCACGCCGCTGACGCCATCCTCGATCACGAGTTCGGCGGCCCCCGCGCGCGAGGCCACCAATGCGGCCCCCGCTGACATCGCTTCAATCAGGGTCAGTCCAAAGCCTTCGTTGCGCGAGGTAAAGGCGTATATCGTCAGCCGCCGAAACCAGCCCGGCATTTCCCCGATCGGGCGCTGGCCGGTCATGACCAGGCGCGATTGCAGGCCGGCGCCCTCGATCTTCTTTTTCAGGTGATTTGCGAATACGGCCTGCTCGGCGGTGATGGTGCCGACGATGACGGCGGTAAAGTCGGGATAACGCGGCAGCAGCCTGCACATCGCGTCCACGAATACGTCGGTTCCCTTCTGCGCGCGCACCCGGCCGAAACATCCGATCGCATAGCGGCCCGGCAATCCCGCTTCCGCGAACGCTGCGGCGCGATCGGCGGGCGGCGCGTAACGATCGGTATCGACGCCGTGCGGGACTACGGTTGCGACGCGTTTGAGGTACGATGCCGAGATGGGATCGGTGGCGATGATCGCATCCATCCTTCTAACCAGCCAGTGCGTGATCCAGCTATGGTGGCGCTGCGCCGCCGACGTGAATATCAGTTTCAGCGGCCAGCCGAGCGATTTCAGCAGCACGCCGACGATCATCTCGTTGTTGCGCCGCGCATGCCAGATCAACGGGGTTCGGCGGTGCCATAAACTCGCAAGATCGGCCATGGTCAGCCGCGCGATGCCCTCGGGCGCGTCGGAACCGAACCAGCCGACGCGAAGCGTTTCTGCCAGTTTCGGCGCGACCATGCGGTTGGTCGCGGTGACGCCGGTATAGTGCCAATGCAGATTCGGTACGATCAACTGCAGATTATCGACGAAATGACTATCGGTCGGCACGGCACGCTCCGGTTAGCGCCTTTTCTATACGCAACATTAAGCATAGTAGCCAGTTCGCCGCGGCCGAAACCCCCTCTTCACCGCGCGCTCGATAAAATCGGCCCAATTTGGGAGATGGATGAGTTCATGACTGTGCTTGTGACCGGCGGTGCCGGCTATATCGGAAGCCATATGGTTCATGCGCTGGTGGAAACCGGCGAAAGCGTCGTCGTAATCGATAATTTATCGACAGGGTTTTCCGCGTTCCTGCCCGAAGGCGTTCCGCTGTTTATCGGCGATGCCGCCGACGAAAATCTGGTCGAGGGCGTGATCGCCGCGCATGGTGTCGAAAGCATCATCCATTTCGCGGGTTCCGTGGTGGTGCCTGATTCGATGCGCGATCCGCTGACCTACTACCGCAACAACACCATGACGACGCGCAGCCTGCTGAACACCGCCGTGAAATGCGGCGTCAACCGCTTCATCTTTTCATCGACCGCGGCGGTCTACGGCAATCCGGATCAGGTGCCCGTACCCGAGAGTGCACCGACACGGCCGCTGTCGCCTTACGGCTCCTCGAAACTGATGACCGAGATCATGCTGCACGACGTCGCCACGGCGCATGGCCTTGGCTACGTGGTGCTGCGTTATTTCAACGTCGCCGGCGCGGATCCGAAAGCACGCATTGGACTTGCAACCGTCGGCGCCACGCATCTTCTGAAAATCGCGGTCGAGGCGGCGACCGGACAGCGCGCCAAGATCGACGTGTTCGGAACCGACTATCCGACCCCCGATGGAAGTTGCATCCGGGATTTCATCCATGTCAGCGACCTGGCGCAGGCCCACCGCGCGGCATTGTCCTATCTGCGCGACGGCGGCAGCTCGGCGACGCTCAATTGCGGTTACGGCCGCGGTTACTCGGTGCTGGAGACCATCGAGGCGGTACGGCGCGTCTCCGGGCGCAATTTCGCGGTTCAATTCGCCGCGCGCAGGCCCGGCGACATCATGACCATGATCGCGGACAGCACCCGCATCCGCAGCGTGCTGGACTGGACGCCACAATACGACAATCTCGAGACCATCGCCGCGCATGCGCTGGCGTGGGAGGAGAAGTTGTTCCGCGAGCGCCAAGGCGAGCTTGAACACGCCGCCTCGGCCTAAAATCTCGTTCCGCGCAAGTCCCGATTTGGCTTGAAAAACCCTGCCATAGCGGGCAAGGAGACGGACGTTTCGCAACAACCCTGACGCGCGGGCGAACCGCCTGCCCGGCGCCGTCAATGGAACGCGGATGACCGAATTTCCGAAGAAAATCACTGACGATCCCTATGGCGCGGCGGTCCTGATTCGCCGCCTCGTAACGGAACAAGGCGCGACCTATTGGCGGCGCTATCTGATGGCGTTCGTGTTGATGGGGATCTCGGCGGCAGCGACCGCCGGCTCGGCCTACATCCTCGGCCAGGTTATCAATCAGGCCTATGTCGAGAAGAATATCCGCGGCATCGTGATCCTGTCGGGGATAACCCTCGTGATCTTCATGTTCAAGGGTGCGGCGACCTACGGTCAGTCCGTGATCCTCTCGCAAATCAGCAACGCCATTCTCGCCAACAACCAGCGCCGGTTGTTCGCCAAGCTGATGAGCGAAAGCGTCTCGTTCTTTTCGGAACGGCACTCGTCCGAGTTTCTCGCGCGCCTGACCGCCGGTGCGAATTCGGTCACTGTAGTCCTCAACCTCGTGATCAATGCGGTGGGGCGCGACCTGCTGTTGCTGATCGGGCTTGTCGTCGTGATGGTGACGCAGGATCCGTATATGGCGCTGTTCGGCTTCGTGGTCGCGCCGCCGGCGATGCTGGTGCTGCGCAAGCTGGTGAAACGGATCAAGGGCCTTGCAAACAATCAGTTCATGGGCAACGCCCACATTCTTGAAACCATGCAGGAATCGTTGCAGGGCATCCGCACCGTCAAGGCATTCACGCTCGAGCAGACCATGCGCGAGCGCATCGACACCAGCATTGCCGCGGTCGAGCGCAATGCCAACAAGATGTCGCAGGTTTCCAACCGTTCGAGTCCGCTGATGGAGACGCTGGGCGGCTTCGCGATTGCAGGCGGATTGTTGTATGGCGGCTACAGCGTGGTCGTGAAGGGCGCGACGCCGGGGCAGTTCTTTTCGTTCCTGTCGGCGTTCCTGCTGGCCTATGAGCCGGCCAAGCGTCTGGCGCGGCTCAATATCGATCTGAACAGCGGCCTGGTCGGCGCGCGTAAATTGCTGGAGATCATCGATAGCCCCTCGACCGAGCCCGTCGACGACGACAAGCCGGCCCTGAAGTTGACTGATGCGCGCGTCGAATTTCACGATGTGACCTTCGCCTACCGTCCGAATGAGCCGGTGCTCAACCGGATGAGCTTCGTCGCCGAACCTGGAAAGGTGACCGCGCTGGTCGGGCCCTCCGGCGGCGGCAAATCGACGGTGCTGGCGCTGCTGTTACGCCTCTATGAAGTAAGCGAAGGAGACATCCTGATCGACCGGCAGGCGATTTCCGGGGTATCGCGACGATCGCTGCGGCAGCAGACCGCCTATGTCGGGCAGGACGTCTATTTGTTCCGCGACAGCATCGGCGCGAACATCGCGTTCGGCAAGGTGGGCGCCACGCAAGACGAGATCGTGGCGGCGGCAAAGGCCGCCTGCGCGCACGACTTCATCATGGGCTTCCCGCTCGGCTACGACACTCCGGTGGGCGAGCACGGCACCCAATTGTCCGGCGGCCAGCGCCAGCGCGTCGCCGTCGCCCGCGCGCTGATCAAGAACGCGCCGGTCATCCTGCTGGACGAGGCCACTGCCGCGCTGGATTCGGAGTCCGAAAAGCAGGTGCAGGAAGCGATCGAGCACCTCTGCCGGAACCGCACCACCATCGTCATCGCACATCGCCTGCACACCATCATGCACGCCGACGCCATCCTGGTGGTCGAGGCCGGCGAGATCGTCGAGCGCGGACGGCATGACGACCTGATGCGCCGCAGCGGCCGATACGCGTCATTCTTCCGCCTGCAGCATCGCGATGCAGGACCTGTCGCACTGGCACCGGTCGGTGCAACAGGGTAGGCATACGTCACCGTTTCCTTTCCCCAACCGATCCGAGACCTTTCATGAACGCCACATCCTTTGTCATCCCCGCCCTTGCGCAGCCCTCGATCGCTGTCGCCGGCGAAACGAAGTCATTCCCGGTTCGCCGCATCTGGTGCGTCGGCCGCAACTATATCGAGCACATCCGGGAGATGGGGAACGACGAGCGCGCGCTGCCGTTTTTCTTCGCCAAGCACGCCGACATGCTCGAGCCGGACGGCGCCACCATCCCCTACCCGCCGCTGACCAAGGATTTGCACCACGAGGTCGAACTGGTCGTGGCGATGAAGAGCGGCGGCCTGAACATTCCGGCCGCCAAGGCGCTCGACCACATCTACGGCTACGGCGTCGGCATCGACCTCACGCGCCGCGATCTGCAGCAGGCCTCGCGCAAGAAAGAGCGGCCCTGGGAGATCGGCAAATCGTTCGACCATTCCGCGCCGTGCGGCGCGCTGCAGCCGGCCTCGAAAATCGGCCATCCGGCAAAGGGCCGGATCTGGCTTTCGGTCAACGGCACCGAACGGCAGAAGGGCGACCTCACGGAGTTGATCTGGAGCGTGCCGGAGATCATCGAGAAACTGTCGGAGCAGGTCGCAATCGGCGCCGGCGATATCATCATGACGGGTACGCCGGCCGGCGTGGCGGCACTCTCGCCCGGCGACAAGATCGAATGCGGCGTCGATGGCATCGGCACCCTGAAGGTTGCGATCGGCAAGCCGGCATAGCCGCCTGCTCCAGCCCGACCGCCAAAACCAGGCCCCGGATCCGTCCGGGGCCTTTTGCGTCCGCACCCGCCATCTTGCGCAAAGCCGCCGGTAAATTCGTAGTCCGTTAACCATACGCCCATTAAATGGGCCGATAGCCACCACTTCGCGCCGGAGCCGACAGATGCAACCCGACTGGAATGCGGTCCGCCTTGATTTGCTGCAGATCGACGCACCGATGCGGGCGACGCTGCGAGAGATGCGGCCGTTGCTGGCGAGCGTCCTGCCGGCCATCCTGGCGCGGTTCTATGACAAGGTCCGGCACTACGATCCCGCCTCCGGCATCTTCAAGGACGGAGCGATGCAGGAGGCCATCCGCCTGCAGCTGCAGCACTGGGATCTGATCGCCGCGGGCAATTTCGGCACCGATTACCTCAACTCGGTGACGCGGTTCTGCGAATTCAACCAGCGCGCCGGGGTCGCACCGCAATGGTATGTCGGCTGCCGTCAGATGTTCATCGCCGATCAGTTGATGAAAGCGGTCGACAGTGAAACCGCCATGCCGCGTTTCGGCAAGGCGGCGCAAGCCGCGCGCGACAAGAAGGCGCTGATGCTCAACACCATTGCCAAGGTCGCGATGCTGGATACCGAGAACGTCGTCGCAACCTATTTCGGTTCCAACCGTCAGCTTCGCAAGCATGCCATCGCCGAGGCCAGCGACCGTTTCCGCACCATCATCACCTCGCTGATGACCGCTTCCAGCGAATTGGAAGGCACCGCCCGTACCCTGAGCGACAATGCCGGCAACACCACGCGGCTTGCCACGGTGGTGGCCAATGCCTCGGAGGATGCCTCCAACAACGTGCAATCGGTAGCCTCGGCGACCGAGGAACTGGCCAGTTCGGTGCGCGAGATTTCGGCGCAGGTCCAGGAATCCAACCGCATCGCCGGCAGCGCGGTGAAACAGGCCGACGAAACCGACTCGCGCATCAATGCGCTGTCGCAGGCCGCCAACCGGATCGGCGATGTGATCAAGCTGATCACCTCGGTCGCCGAGCAGACCAATCTTCTGGCGCTCAACGCCACCATCGAGGCGGCCCGCGCCGGCGAAGCCGGCCGCGGCTTTGCCGTGGTCGCGCAGGAGGTCAAGGCGCTCGCGGCCCAGACCGCCAGGGCCACCGACGAAATCGGCATCCAGATCGCGGGCATGCAGACCGCGACACGGGAAGCGGTCGGCTCGATCAAGATGATCAGTTCGACCATCGGCAAGATTTCGGAGATCTCCAGCGCGATCTCGGCGGCGATCGAGGAACAGGGCGCGGCCACCCAGGAAATTTCCGGTAATATCCAGCGGACCGCCGCGGGCACCTCGCAGGTCGCCGGCACCATCGCCGAGGTCAGCCATGGCGCCAACCAGACCGGCGCGGCATCGAGCCAGCTATTGTCGTCAGCCAGGCAATTGTCCGACTCCACCACCACCCTGCAGGCCGAGATCGACGGTTTCCTGAAATCGATCGCGGCGGCGGCGTGACGTTGTTTTCGGGCCGTCAGCCCCGCGCCATCGCCTGCAGGCCCTTGAAGGTCAGGCGCTTGGGGTCTTTCACGCCGGCCAGATAGAGCCTGCGGATGAAGGCGGCGACCGTATCGCGGTCGCAATCGGTCAGCGCCACCACGGCATCGACGGCAATTTTCTGGGCGTCCATGGACTTCCTCATGCTTGTCGGCAGCTTTGCCGACCAGCGTAGAATCCGCCGATTAACACGGCGTTAACCGTCCTGATGATCGCCGATTCGCGCGATTCCGTGAAACGACCCGTGGCGGCGCAGCCGCCCCAGCCCGGCCAGCCCAAGGTTCAGGAGTATCGCATCACACCGTCGTCGAGCTTGCCGAAACGCAGGCTGACGATGTCGAGCGCATAGTTCTGATAGAGCCGCCACGGCCGTTTCGAGCCCTGTTTCGGCATCTTGGCCACCGAGCGCTGGACGTAACCGGACGAAAAATCCAGTGACGGCAGTTCGGTAATGGTGGGATCGAGATTGTGCGGCATGCACTGCTTGTAGCCGTGCCGGTCCATGTAGTTGATCAAGCGGCAGACATATTCGCAGGTCAGGTCGCATTTCAGCGTCCACGACGCGTTGGTATAGCCGAACGCCGACGCCAGGTTGGGCACGTCGGAATACATCATGCCCTTGTAGTTCAGGGCGCGAGCGAAATCGACGTGGCGGCCATCGACGTTTACCTCGAGGCCGCCGAGCACCTGCAAATTCAGCCCCGTCGCCGTGACGATGATGTCGGCGTCAAGTTCGCTGCCATCCTTCAACCGGATGCCTTTTGGCGTGAAGGTATCGATCTGGCTGGTCACCACCGAGGCGCTGCCCTGCTTGATGGCGCCGAACAGGTCGCCGTCGGGAACGAGGCACAGCCGCTGATCCCAAGGATTGTAGCGCGGCGTAAAATGCGTGGCGATGTCGTAGTCGGGGCCGAGCGCCATACGGACGCCGCCGAGGATCAACTGCTTGACCCGCGCCGGCTTGCGCCTGGAGAGCTGGAAGAAATACATTCCCCACAGCACGTTGCGCCAGCGGATGATGTGATAGGCGAGTTTGGCCGGCAGCCGCGCGCGCAGCTTGTTGGCGACCGGATCCTGCGCCGGCCGCGAGACCACATAGGTCGGCGAGCGTTGCAACATGGTGACGTGCGCGGCTTTCTTCGCCATCTCCGGCACCAGCGTCACGGCGGTGGCGCCGGAGCCGATCACCACCACGCGCTTGCCGGCATAGTCGACGTCGTCGCTCCATTTCTGCGGATGCACGATGCGGCCGGTGAAATCCGCGGCACCCGGAAATTCCGGCGAATAACCGTTCTCGTAGCTGTAGTAGCCGGAACACATGAAAAGGAAATTGCAGGTGAAGCGCACGATCTCGACGGCGCCTTCGTCCCGAGTGCGTTCGGCCTCCACGGTCCAGCATGCGTCCCGGGACGACCACGACGCCCGCTTGACCCGATGGTGGAAGCGGATCTTCTTGTCGATGCCGTTATCGGAAGCGGTCTCGCGGACATAGTTCAGAATCCGCGGCCCGTCGGCGATCGCCTTGGCCTCGACCCACGGCTTGAACGAATAGCCGAGCGTGAACATGTCGCTGTCGGAACGGATGCCGGGATAGCGAAACAGGTCCCAGGTGCCGCCGATGCAGTCGCGGCCCTCGAGGATCAAATAGCTCTTGCCGGGACATTTCTGCTGCAGGTGATAGCCGGCGCCGATGCCGGACAGGCCGGCGCCGACGATCAGCACGTCGACATGTTCTGATTTCGCAGTCATTCCCTGGGCCACCTGAATCCGCCGTTGAGATCGGCCGGGGTCGTGCCGGCCATTCCGTCTTGAGCAGACTCTAAAGCCGTGATCGCCCGCCACAAGTCCGGGCAAGACGAAAACCGCGATTTATTTCACCAACTTGTTTGACCATCCCGAACAGAAACCGGAATAGACCAAGGTGTCAGCGAAACCAGCCAAGGCTCTAGGGCCTATATGAAACAAATGCCTTCCTTAAACGATCCTTGATTAAAGCCTTCAGGTAGAAGACTGGAAATGCCGACCTTCGGGATCTTTCGCCCGACAACGTGATTCGCTGCCTTAATCTCAAAATCCTCTCACAAAGTTTTTCCGCGCTTACGACGGGAGAGAATTGTGTTTCGAATGCTTTTCGCGCGGCGCGGCCCCGGTCACGCCATTCGGATTCTGCGGCTCTAATGATTTTGTCCACTTCCCGGGCGTTACGCTCGGGGATAAATATTGCAAAACTCCAATCCATTCCACAAACGGGAGGCCAGTTATCCGAGAGAATTACCGGCGCTACTCCGAGTTCGCAAGCTTCAAATAATCTTACACTGCCGGTACCCCAACCTCGCGGACAGAGTGCAAATTTTGAAGAGAGCAAGGTTTGAACATAGTGTTCTTGAAATTCGGCAGAATAAGTCGTGTGACCTTGTACGGCGCTCCCACTGTTCGCCACGATGACATCATCCGGTACGCGATGGCGAAATTGCCTGAACAGATGCTTTCGCACGCGACTTGAGGACTTTCCTACGAGGCTGTAGAGAAGCCGTTTTTCAACGGATGCCGGTTCATTCGGCAGGTATGGATTCCAGCGTGATCTGCGCCTGAAAGGATATTCCATTGTTTCCGTTCGGTCTTTGGCTAGCCATGAACTAGTGTTGCTCGAACAGATAGTTGGTAAAAAAAACGATGGGTGATCCCATTCGGTTACCGCTATGCAGCGGTCATAATGGGCCTTGAATATCTCGCTGCTTCTCACATATCGCCAGTCGTCGCGCTGGAAAATGACGACGTCCGCGTCGCCCGGCCGTGAGGTTCTGTCGAAATAGGCATCTTGTCCTTCGGAAATGATCTTTTGCAGCTCAGTTGAGCAGCTGGCCTCACAAAAAACTTTCAGAGCCATTTCTGGACGCCTTCCTCTCAAATCTTAAGGGCTCGTAACGTATCGCCGGCCTATGCCATCGGCGCGGCATATGAGCTCGCAAACTTGCCTTTAATGCTTGCCGCGGCTAAACGGTTTTACCGCAACTGAAGTATATCCAAGCTCCAGGGAATGCCCAATTCGTATCGCACTTGCTATCGTTGATCTCTTCGGTTCAGGCGGGTTGCAGCGTGACTGCCTGGGTGTCGCCAAACGTCTCGTTCACCGCGGCCACTACGTTACGATTTTCTGCTGCGAGGCCGAGGTTGCCGCCGCCGGACGTCAAGCTCGTGCGCCTTCCCAACATCGCGCTTTTTAACCACAACCGAAATCTGCGGTTTTCACGCGCGATGGCGCGCGCTGCGGCCAACAATTTCGACGTGGTCGTGGGCTTCAACAAAATACCTCATCTCGATGTTCTGTACTGCGCGGATCCTCCGATCCCGAAGGCCGCTGACGATCTTTCAAAAACTCAATCCGCGCGTCAGGGGCTACGAACGGCTGGACCTGACGTGCTTTGGAGATCAATCGAAAACCCGGCTGTTGCTTCTGGCCGAATACCAGATCGCTCAATTCTGCGAACGCTATGGGACAGATCCCTCACGGATGAGGTTGCTGCCTCCGACGCTCGAAAGAACCATGGTGATGGAAGCAGGTGACAGCGCACGCGCACGGGTTGATGTGCGCCGGCGGCTTGGTCTTTCGGACCAGGCGCTGGTCTGGTTGTTCGTGGGGCGTTATCCGCAAAGCAAGGGACTTGACCGTGTCATCGATGCTCTCGAGGCCGTGCCGGCCGCGCAATGCATTTGCGTGGGGTTCGATCCTGCGGAACTGGCGCGAAACGGCCTGGACCGGCTTGCAAAGCAGTATGGCGTATCGGATCGCCTGATCCTGCTGGGCCGTTCGGACCAGGTGCCGTCGCTGATCGCCGCGTCCGACGTGCTCGTGCATCCGTCCCGCAAAGACGTCACCGGCACCGTCATACTTGAGGCGCTGGCAAACGGCCTGCCCGTCGTTACCACGGAAGCCTGCGGTTACGCGGCGCATGTGATACGTGCCGGCGCCGGCATCGTGATCTCCGGAAAATTCGACAACGCCAGTTTCCGCGCCGCAATGGTATCGGCGCAGGATGCAAGCCTGCGCGCCGACTGGCGCCGGAACGCCCTCGACTATGCGGCTCGCGAGGATCTTTATTCGGGCCTGGATTGCGCGGTCGCTGAAATTGAAGAAGCCGGTCGCCGCAAGCTCGCCGACGCACACCTGGCTCACTGAGATTTTCCGTCGCCCTCGACCGCTCGCCATCACGGATGGAAGTCCGTTATCCTCCGCCTCGTCCGAGAGCCAGCCCCTGCTCCACGATATGCGTCGCCAAAGCCAGTGGCGTATGGTGCTCCATGACATGCGCGCGCCCGGCCGCGGCGATGCGACCCAGCCGCTGCTTGTCCGCAAGTGCACCGAGAACGGCGCTTTTGAGCGTTCCCGCTTCGCCCGAGTAAAAAACGGCGTGCTCGCCCTCGACGAGAGGACGATGCCGCTCGATCGTCGGATAATTGATGATCGGCACGGAAGCGCAGGCCAGCGCTTCGTAGTGCCGGAAGCAATCCCACCCATAGCCCTCGGGAGACCAGACCAGCCAGGCGGACGCACACCTGGAATAGAACTCGTCCGGGCTCAAGCGCAGCTGGGGCGCATCGACCCTGACCCCGGCTTCGGAAAGGCTCGCAAGCTCGCTTGCGCCGACTTTCCTGATCCAGGACGAACCTTCGACACGTCCGGAAAAAAAGATGTCAGTGGTTTTTTCCGTTGCTTGCGGGTAGCCGCCGGGATCAGCGCCCAGTGGCAGACCGAGCGAAACAGGTCGCAGCTTCTCGATCAATTGCTCCCAGCGCGCTTCCTTGCGAAACCGATACGTCGGCAGGCGGGAGTGGGCGGTTTTCAGGTAAACCTGCCATCGATCGATCGGAAGCTCGCGCTTGAAGAAAAGCTGGCAGCGTTCAAGCAGGAACAGATTTGATCGCTCGATCAACGGATAATCATCCCGGTCGAGGATCACGAGAGGAGCGGAATGACGGCCTCGCAAAAATTGCGGCCCGAATGCGCGCAGCAGCGGAATACGCCCGCGGAGGATTCGCCTGTGGAAAAGGGCGCGCGAGACCGCCCTTGCTCCCCATGGAGAAGACGGCGTCGGATGACATACGATCAGCGAGACCGTGGAATCGGAAAGCAGTTCGCGCAAATATTTTATCGTCAACAGCGAGATGTTGAATATCTTGGCCTGGCGATCGGTTACCGGTCCGAACGGGTGGGTCGAAAAGAAATAGGTTTGTTCCGGAAAAGCCGACTTGATGAACGGCACGTCTCCAATTTCGACGATTTTCAGCGCCGCGCGGTTCCCACTAGATTGCATGGCAACGTTCTCCGATCAGGATCCGGCTTTTCTGCTTGGCAAATCCCGAGAAATTGCCGTAGAGAGTTCGTTACCCATTCCCGTCCACCTCCTTGCATGAAATGAAGATCGCAACCTCTCAGGTCGCGCACTGCAAAATCCCCGATCTATATCGAGATCGGATTGACACTTGGCCACAATCCAGTGACCGCGACCATCCTTCCGTTCAAGAAAATCACCGGTTGCCATGGCAAAACCTTTATACGAACGGAAGTCCAGACAAAATCATCCATGACTGAAAGAACTTTTTTCCAGGAATCTTCCGAGGTCGACGAGTCGGACACCCGCCCTCTCCTGATCGTCCCTTACATGTGGATCGGCGACTTCGTGCGCGGCCACACCGTCGTCCGCGTACTGAAGCAACGTTGGCCGAACCGTCCCATCGACGTGCTGGCAACGACGCTGTGTGCGCCGCTGGTAGACTACATGCCGGGAATCCGGAAGGCGATCGTCTTTGATCTCCCTCGCAGCCGTATTGCGCTGGCGAAGCAGCTGGCTCTCGCCAAGCGGCTCCGGGCCGAATCCTACGGTACCGCCCTGATGATGCCTCGCACCTGGAAGTGCGCATTGGCGCCGACGCTCGCCGGGATTCCGGAACGCACGGGCTTCGTCGGAGAGGCGCGCTTCGGCCTGTTGAACGACTGGCGACGGGGCGAGCGGGCGCTCGACCGCATGATAGACCAGAATGTGGCGCTCGCGCTGCCGCCGAACGCGCCGCTGAGCTTGAACTGGCCGCCGCCCCAGCTTGTGGTGCCCCAGACCGAAGTGGATGACTGGCGAAAGTCGACAGGTATCGGCCAAACGCCGGCGGTCGCGTTGGCGCCCGGAGCCGTAGGGCCGTCGAAACGCTGGACCTACTACGCCGAGCTGGCCAGGCAACTTTCAGAAGCGGGATTTGATGTCTGGGTGGTTGGTGGTCCCGGTGAAAAGCCACTTGCCGAGACGATCTCGGCAGTCGGGGGGTCTCGCGTCCAGGACAGGACAGGCAACGATCTCCGCAACGCCATTCTTGCGCTGGCCGCGGCCACGCTCGTCGTCTCGAATGACTCAGGGCTGCTGCATGTCGCTGCCGCCATCGGCACCCCGAGCATCGGGATTTTCGGCCCGACCAGCCCGGCTCGCTGGGCCCCCCTCAACGGACTGGACGAGACGCTGCAATGTGGACCTGGCCTCTCATGCCAGCCCTGTCACAAGCCCACATGCGCGATGGGACATCATCGATGCATGACCGATATCAAGACCGATGCCGTCATGGTCGCGATCCGGAAAGTATTACAAAAACAGACACTTCCGGCTTGATATGGAGTAAGCCGATGCGACGCTGAACCGACGCCGCAGCGCCTGTTGAGATGTCTGCCCTCATCGCCGGCAACGACGCTTTGCCATCCCTGATTCGTGCTCCTGCCATTGTTGGCGCTGAAAATGTGCTGGCTTCTGGAGAAGGGAAATTTCTCCCGGCGGCTGGTTTTGGGACCACAGGGCTCCCGCACGAAATACCCGGAAATACCCGCGACAAAGCGCGCCCGCCGACGGCTAGGCAAAAAGTATGATATAGAATCATCCGTTCTGCATGAATGGATGGGACCAGACTGGAGCCATTTCCTGACGCTTTCGCGCAGCGGGTTAAATTTCATACCTGCGGGGCGCGGCAGCTACTCGCATTTTTGCCATCATGAACGCGAGCTTTCCCTTATTCATGCGTAACATTCTTTTCGTCAAAACCTCCTCTCTCGGCGATGTCGTGCATCAATTGCCCGCTGTTACGGACGCGCGCCGCCAGAACCCCGACGCCCGAATAAGCTGGGTCACCGAGGAAGCGTTCGTGCCGCTGGCACGCCTTCATCCCGGCGTCGACGAAGTGATCCCGGTAGCCACGCGACGCTGGCGGCATCGGCTGCTGCAACCCGCAACCTGGCGCGAGATTTCGGCTTTCAAGGCCCAGGTTCGCGCGATCGGTGCACAGATCGTCATCGATACCCAGGGTCTGGTGCGGTCAGCGATGATCGCCAGATCGAGTGGCGGTGTCCGTCACGGATACGATCGCGTCAGCATTCGGGAAAAGCCGGCGGCGCTGTTCTACGACGTCACACACCGGGTATCGCGCAGCCTGCACGCGGTGACGCGGAACCGCACGCTCACCGGATTAAGTCTTGGCTATAGCCCGGAGTGGCCAGTCGATTACGGGCTGGACCGACTGGCGCCGGCCAAGCGCTCGCGCTACGCGCTTCTGTTCCATGGCACGTCCCGCGCCGACAAGGAATGGCAGGACACCGAATGGATCGAGATCGGCCAATGGCTGGCTGGCCAGGGCCTCGAAGTTCTCCTGCCGTGGGGAAACGAGCGCGAGCACGCGCGTTGCCATTACCTGTCGAAGGAGATTCCCGGCGCCCGCATCCTGGACCTCCAATCGATCGACGTTCTCGCCAGGACGGTTGCCGCGGCGTCCGTTGCGGTCGGCGTCGACACCGGGCTGCTTCAGCTTGCGGCAGCCTACGGCGTGCCGCTGGCCGCGATTTTCCTGTCAACGCAGCCCTCCCTCACCGGCCCGATAGGCAGCGGCCTGATTCTGACGTTTGGCGGAAACGGCATTTCAACCACGGCCAAGCAGGTGATACAGGCATTCGAGCAACAACTCGTATTGCCGCCACCGTGAGCGCAGATGCATGCCGGCGGCAAGTGGAAGCATGTCCGGCCGCAATTGCCCAACGATAGGAATCCCGCTACGTGTCGCGCGTCGAAAGCCCAGATCTACCGGACCGCAAGTCGCACCTTCCTCTGCTCGTCGCTATCCTCGCGGTGCTGACGTGCGTGCGTCTGGCGGGCCTGACCCTGTCCGTCGTCGATCTGTTTGACGACGAGGCCCAGTACTGGTCCTGGGGCCGGGACCTCGCTTTCGGATATTACACAAAACCGCCCCTGCTCGCCTGGTTGCTCGCGTTGACTTCGCACGTATGCGGCGACGCCGAATGGTGTGTGCGCTCGCCCGCGCCGATCCTCTATTTCGCAACCAGCCTGACCGCCTACTTTGCCGCGCGCAATTTCTACGACGAGCAAACCGGATTTTGGGCAGGTCTGCTGACGGCGTTGACGACCGGGGTCGTTTTTTCGGCGCGCGTGATGTCGACGGACGTCCCGCTGCTGTTTTTCTGGACGTTCGCGCTTCTGGCGTACAGTCATCTGCTCAGGAAAGCCGACAAGGCCTGGGCGGTGGGCCTGGGCATTTCGATCGGCCTCGGCTTGCTGTCGAAATACGCGATGATTTACTTCATTCCGGGAATGTTTCTCGCGGCGCTGGCCAGTGCCTCCGCGCGCGGTCTGCTGAAGACATCCGCGGTGTGGCTAGCCATGGCGATCGCGGCGATCGTGGTCGCGCCGAACGTGATCTGGAACGCGCAAAACGATTTCGCAACATTCCATCACACAGGAAATCTGGTTCTGGGCGAACAGTTCAAGCCCAGCATCGTCAGGATTCTGGAATTCATATCGTCGCAATTCGGAGTGTTCGGGCCCGTGGTCTTCGCGACGATGATCGTCGCAACGTGGAAGCTGCGCTCGACCGACCTGAAGGAAGAAGACCGGGTGATGGTTGCGTTCTTCATAACCCCCCTCGTATTGATTACCCTGGTTTCGAGCGTGGTTCATGCCTACGCCAATTGGGCATCCGTCTCCGTGATCTCTGGCCTGATCCTCACCGCCGCACTCCTGTTGCGGCAAGGACGGCTGTTCTGGCTGCGCGCGAGCGTGGTGCTTGGTGTCGTGGTGCAAGGCGTGCTGCTGACGACCGATGCCATGGCGACGCGGTTATCGCTGCCATTCGTCCAGCGTAACCCCTATCGTCACACCATCGGATTGCATGCTTACGCCGATCGCATCGGACATCTCGCGACCAGCTCGGGGGCCGCAGGCGTAGTGATCGACGATCGCGGAAAGTTCGCGATATTGAGGTATTACTTGCGCGACCAACCGTTTCAAATCCTTTCGTGGGGGACTGTCGACAATCCGTCGTTCGATAGGGCGCATCCGCTGAACCAGTCCGCCCCGCAACCGTTGCTGTTCGTCTCGTCGTGCCCCCGTGCGGCCCGCGTGCAGCTGTTTTTCAAGGACGTTACGCCACTTGGCGCTTTCGACGGTTTTTCCGCTATCCTTATCAGGGACCCGCGAGGTCCGATCGGCATTCTGCCCCGGTGCAGGACCTGACCCGGCCAAGACAGCCATCACCAGCTATCGTCAGGGACATCATGCGCTTTTTCAAGTCGCAGTTGTTCCGCCGTAGATCGCTCTGCTTTGGCTTTGCACCCCACGCACAGCTAAAGGCGAGCCAGACTTAGGTACGGAATTGCGAAACTATCCGATGTTCAGTCGATGGCGTCGCTGGCGTGGGCACCTCAGTCTGGAACGGTGCGCGGATAATGCAGCAGGTCAAAGTCGCGTTCATAGGCGCGGTAGACGCGTTCGGCGAGATCGGGGGTGAAGTAATCTCGACAGCCTTCGCGGCCCGAAGCGTTTTTTGGCAGGAGGACTTCCTGCCGTAAGTGCTCAGGCGCGTTCACGTGATCGAGCACGCGCGAGAAATCTGCCGCAAAAGACTCTACGCGGCCGATGAGATCTAACGAAATGCCGGGCATGCTGAGGATGTCAGCCTGCAATTGCCAGTGTTCGTTGACACGTGAATTCGCCGTAGCCGTCGAAAATCTGACGAATTCTGGAAAGCTCAGGGCAGCACCAGAACCGTAGGGCAACGAACTATCGACACTCGCGCGATGAGTTAGGTATTTATCGATAATCCGATTGCCTGGAACCAGAGGCCTATTCTGAAACTTGTCGACCCAAGCTGACGCCAACCGCCCGTATGGGTTGCGGACAAAGCTAAAGCGGAGCGTATCAGGTGCCGTAGCAATCCGATGGAAATTGGCAACGCCAAGGTGTCGCGGCGATTTTAAACCGGAAGATTTTCGATTGTGCTGAGCAGTTGGCGTTGGCTCCCTGCCAATGAGCTGACTAAGGAACCTGCGAATGGTGGTCGATGCACATTTTGGAACGTTGACATAGATTAGCCGATGTTCCGGCACCACATCGATGAGAATATTCGGCAAATAACCGTTAGTCAGAAGCTCACGATAAAAGCGGCGCACATTTGAGTCAGTTGCCAGAGCAATAGCATTCACTAATCGCGAGCGCCCACTTGCGAGTTGGTAACGGGCGTTCTGAAAAAACGGCTTAGAACTGAAAAGCATCCCCAACGCCCCGTTTATCTGGCTCCAGTATGACATCTGGCTGCAGATTGCGAGCGGAAATTGCACTTCAATCCGCGACTTCGTTCATCCCAGCGGACCCTGGGATGATTTCCCGGAGCCGCCGTGCGGTTCCAGCCGAGCCGGCGGCAGTGCCAGCACCGACCGGTAGATGAGCTCGATGTCGCCAAGAAGAAGACTTTCCAGCCGCCCGGCGTGTTCCGACCAGTCGATGCCCTGCTGGTAGCGAAGCGCTGCTTCGTGCTGGCTGCGCCAAAGCGCATCGTCGCCAAGCAGTGCCACCGCGGCATCGGCAAATTCCTGGTCATTGCCTCGCACAAAGCCCGTCACGTTATCGATAACGCGCTCCGGCAGCACGCTGACCGGCGCGACAACTGCGGGAACGCCGAGGGCCTGGGCCTCGGCTACCGACAGGCAAAATGCTTCCGCCTTGTGTCCCAGATACAGCATCACCCTTGATCCGCGCATGGCCTGCATCAGTTGCGATCGGCTTTGCGATGGATAAATCTTGACAGATGCCTTCACATGAGCCGGAAGGCCGGATGGAAGCAGTCGTCCTTCCCAGGCGGCCCATGGATCCTCGTCCGGAGCGAGACGGTTGACGCCGTAGACGTCGAGCACAGCATCCGGAACCCGGGGCAGTATCAAGTTTGCCCAAATCTCGACAAGACGCCGCAAGTTGCGCTGCGGGCTTGACGCAAAAATTGCCCGCCGGGCCGGCACCGCATCCAATGCGGGGTATCCTCTGATGTCATCGGGCAAGCCGAGTGGAAGCACGATAAGAGGTTTCCACTGAGGCAAGAACGGCGAGTAGGTTCGGGCCTGGTACAAAGCCATGAGTATCGGAACAGGCCGATACCACCACGAATGCCATATCCGCTTGTAATGCCTTAGCTGACTGACAGGCCACAGCACCCAGACCGCGCGACGGCGGGGCCTGCGAACGAAACCGAACAGTTCAGGCTGATGGCAGGCAATGAAAAGATCGCAGCTCTCGGGCCTGTCCCCTCCGAGCGGCCGCCACAGCACCCCGTGATCCGAAACCGGAGATGGACAGTTGGAATAGACTTCGACCCGATGACCGCGTCTTGCCAGTTCGCGCGCGCACCTGATGACACTGGACTCAGTTCCGCCCAATGGCCTGCGCTCGAGGTCTCTCCCGTCGTAGCGGCCGGTCCGGTCAGCGAATATTATATGCGCCATCACGTTCTCAAACTTGACCGGCGACGCCAACGCGCAGGCGGAATTTCGCCCGTTCTCAACTGCGCATTGATCGCAACCGCATCAGTAACGGTAATGGTCCGCTTTGTACGGGCCTTCCGGCTTGACGCCGATGTACTCGGCCTGATCCGGCCGCAGCTGGGTCAATTTCACACCGATCTTGGCAAGATGCAGCCGCGCCACTTTCTCGTCCAGCGACTTCGGCAGCACGTAGACCTTTTTCTGGTACTTGCCGCCCTTGTTGTTGGCGAACAGCTCGATCTGCGCCAGCGTCTGGTTGGTGAAGGAGGCCGACATCACGAAGCTCGGATGACCCATGGCGTTGCCGAGATTCACGAGGCGACCTTCCGACAGCAGGATCATCCGCTTGCCGTCGGGAAATTCGATCTCGTCGACCTGCGGCTTGATGTTGTTCCACTTCAGGTTCTTCAGATGCGCGATCTGGATCTCGTTGTCGAAATGGCCGATGTTGCAGACGATGGCGCGGTCCTTCATCGCGCGCATGTGCTCGATGGTGATGATGTCCTTGTTGCCGGTGGCGGTGACGAAAATGTCGGCGCGGGGTGCGGCATCTTCCATGGTGACGACTTCATAGCCTTCCATCGCCGCCTGCAGTGCGCAGATCGGATCGACCTCCGACACCATCACGCGGCAGCCGGCCTGGCGCAATGACGCCGCCGAACCCTTGCCGACGTCGCCGAAGCCCGCGACCATCGCCACCTTGCCCGACATCATCACGTCGGTGCCGCGGCGGATGCCGTCGACCAGCGATTCGCGGCAGCCATAGAGGTTGTCGAATTTCGACTTGGTCACGCTGTCGTTGACGTTGATCGCCGGGAACAGGAGCTTGCCTTCCTTCTCCATGTTGTAAAGCCGATGCACGCCGGTCGTGGTCTCTTCCGAAACGCCTTTGATGTTTTTCGCGATTTCGGCGAAATAGCCCTTCGGCTTCTCCTTGAGCAGCTTCTTGAT
Organism: uncultured Alphaproteobacteria bacterium; assembly: GCA_963774685.1. Lineage (GTDB taxonomy): Bacteria > Pseudomonadota > Alphaproteobacteria > Rhizobiales > Xanthobacteraceae > Bradyrhizobium. The sequence goes on from CAVZFU010000003.1 coordinate 430,523, forward strand.
CAACGCGAAAAAGACTTCCTCTTCTTCCGATTCCGGCTTGTCGAGGAATTTCACGTCGCCGTTTTCGGCGCGCAGGCCGTGATGCACCAGCATGGTGGCGTCGCCGCCGTCATCCAGGATCATGTTGGGCGTGCCGCCGCCGTGCCAGTCGAACATTCTTGCGGTGTAGTCCCAGTATTCGGTCAGGCTCTCGCCCTTCACCGCGAACACCGGAATGCCGGCCGCCGCGATCGCCGCCGCGGCGTGGTCCTGGGTCGAATAGATGTTGCAGGAGACCCAGCGGATGTCGGCGCCGAGTGCGGCCAGCGTCTCGATCAACACGGCAGTCTGGATCGTCATGTGCAGCGAACCGGCGATGCGCGCGCCCTTGAGCGGCTGCGCCGGACCATACTCCTCGCGCGTCGCCATCAGCCCCGGCATCTCGGTCTCGGCCAGCGAGATTTCCTTGCGGCCGAACTCGGCCAGCGAAATGTCCTTGACGATATAGTCGGTGAAAGCGGGCTTCTTGGCGGTGGCGGTCATGTGATCTTTCCTGTTCCTGTGCATGTCATTCCGGGGCGCGAAGCGAACCCGGAATCCAGAAGTTCGAGATTCCAGGCCTGCGCCTTGCGGCGCATCCCGGAATGACGTCGTGAAATTACATCGCGCGCCTCAGCGCGTCGGCAAGATCGGTCTTTTCCCACGAGAAGCCGCCATCCTTGTCCGGCGCGCGGCCGAAGTGACCGTAGGCGGCCGTGCGGCGATAGATCGGCCGGTTCAGCTTCAGCGAGCGGCGGATGTTGGTCGGCGTCAGCCGGAAGATTTCCGGCAGCAGCTTTTCGAGCTTCTTTTCGTCGATCTTGCCGGTGCCGTGGGTGTCCACCAGCAAAGACATCGGGTCGGCGACGCCGATCGCATATGCGACCTGGATGGTGCAGCGATCGGCAAAGCCCGCCGCTACCACGTTCTTGGCGAGATAGCGCGCCGCATAGGCAGCCGAGCGATCGACCTTGGTCGGATCCTTGCCGGAGAACGCACCGCCGCCGTGCGGCGCGTAGCCGCCATAGGTATCGACGATGATCTTGCGGCCGGTGAGGCCGCAATCGCCGTCGGGACCGCCGACCACGAAGTTGCCGGTCGGGTTGACCAGGAAGTCGGAGGGTCTTTGCGGCATCCAGCCCTTCGGCAGCGCCAACTCGACCGCGCTCGAGATCATGTCCTTGATCAGGCCGGGTGAATATTTCTTGCCGTTGCGGCTCTTCTCGTTGTGCTGGGTCGAGACCACGACCTTGGTGCAGCCGACCGGCTTGCCGTCGACATATTTCACGGTCACCTGGCTCTTGGAATCGGGCTGCAGGTCGAACAGCTGACCGTTGCGGCGCTTCTCTGACAGCACTTTCAGGATCTTGTGCGCGAAGTAGATCGGGGCCGGCATGTAGGAGCCCTTCTCGTAGACTTCGCTCTCGTTGCAGGCGTAGCCGAACATCATGCCCTGGTCGCCGGCGCCTTCTTCCTCGCCGCTCTTCTTTTTCTTGGCATCGACGCCCATCGCGATGTCGGGCGACTGGCCGTGCAGCAGCACCTCGACGTCGGCGCCGTGATAGGAGAAGCCGTTCTGGTCGTAACCGATATCCTTGACCACGCCGCGGGCGATCTCGCTGATCAATTCGCGGTCGACGACCGAGACGCCATGGATCATCCGGAACAACTGGCCGCGGCCTTCGCCGGCGATCACGATCTTGTTGGTGGTGCAAAGCGTCTCGCAGCCGAGCCGGGTATTGACCAGGCTGTCGTCGGCGATGCCGAGCTTGACGTCCTTCTCGATGAAGGCATCGAGGATCGCGTCCGAGATTTGGTCCGAAACCTTGTCCGGATGGCCTTCGGAAACCGATTCGCTAGTGAACAGATAAGACGCGCGCATCAACCAACCCCTTTTCCGCCGGACCTCGGCGGTCCCTTCCTGATGTGTCCTGAAATGTCAGTCGCGACGGCGCGAGATGACGTAGGATTCGTCGTAGAACCAGAGCCCGTTATGCTTGCGCAGAACCTCTCTGGCGGCATCGAGATAACGGCCGCTCTGGGTCATTTCCGTCAACCGGTCGTCTTCGATTTGTGCGACATACACTGCCGCGTTCCATGCTGCAAAGGCCGTCGAACTCCCGATCGATCCGGTGACCTCATTGGGCAGCGCTTCCATATCATAACGGAAGATCGAACGGTTATCGGCATAGGCATTAAAGTTAAGGTCGCGCCCGGCCGAACCGAGCTCGTATTTTACCGCGCGCAATAGCTCATGACGGCTCACGGAGAAAGGATTTTCTCCGGGCCATACCGCCTGAATGATTTCAATGCCGGGATCCTGCCCGTGCGAGTGAATCCCTATCAGGCGCCCTCCCGCCCGCAGCGCCCGCGCCAGCGGCGCAATGATGCGTTTGGCGCGAAAATTCACCGAGGATTTGGCCCGGTAGGGCTGGGAAGCGATAATCAGGTCGAAATTGGCCTCGGACCGGCCGGCCCGCGGGATGATCGAATCCAGCAGGAACCGATGGTCTTCCCGGTAAAGCACAATGGCCACCGGGCGCTCATACACCGGCATGCCCGAGCGCGGACTGACATTGGCCCGCCAGTTCTGCTCCAGAAACGGCCCCAATTCGGCGATCTGGGCCTCGAATTCGCCCGAGGACCCGCCCCGCAGGGCTACCTCGTGCCAGATCATCCCGGCTGCCGCCGCCGGCGACGATGGCGTCAGCCAGGGTGCCTCGGCGTAGTACATGTTGGTAAGCACAAAAACGGTCGCTGGATGCTCAAACAGCCGGTCCGGCACCTTGTCCAGGGTCAGCCGGACGTCCTCAAGGCTGAGTTCCTTACCCGCGATATAGAACGGCATGTGGGGGAAACGGCCGTGCATCGCCCGCATGACCCGCGCCAGCACCGTACCGTCGCCGACCCCGGCATCGAATACCCGCAGCGCCGGCGGCCGGGGGTGGATGCTGCCGAGTTCCAGCGCCACCCGCTCGGCAGTCACCCGCTTTTCGCTGCAGGTATGGACGAACAGCAGGTATTTCTGCCGGTTCTCGAAAAACCGGAAATTGCCGCGGGGGTCGCGCTTCTCCGGCGGAACTTCAAGACCGCGCGGCGGCGGCAAGCCGCCCGGCATCGAGGCGGCAATATAGGCCTGGATGCGGTCGAGGGTGTCGATGGTGATGCGCTTGCCCTCGCGCAGGCGATGCACGAGCTTGCCGTCATTGACCGCGCGGCGGCCAAAGGTCGTCTCCGCCATATCGGCCTGGCGGCAATATTCGGAGATCAGGCTCAGGATCTGGTCGTTTTTCATCGGCAAGACTTGGGCCGATGCGGTGGGCAGCGGCGAATGGTGGTTGTGTCCTACCACCATCTGCCCACCGGCAGGAAAACGCGCAAGAGGAATCGGCGCCAAACCCCGGCAACTTGCGCCCACCAAGGGAAACTGTTCTGTCAGCTAAAATGCAACTGACCCCGATTTCAACCGCATCCGCCACAACCGAAATGCCGTGACTTCAGACAAGCGCTTTTATCTGCTGGCGTCGGTATTCATCGGCGGCGTGCTGCTGCTGGCCTTCGGCTTTTCGCATGCCCGGTTTATCGAGAGCTTTGTCGATTCCGACAAATTGCTGCCCGCGGACTGGACCCGGCACATTTTTCACGATGGCTATCCGGCTTTGGGCTTTCAACTGCCGCGGACCCCAAGCGTTTTTCCCGACCTGCTGATTTTTTCGCCGATCCAGGTCATCACGGGCTCCTGGCGCCTGGCCACGTTCGGTCTTGCGGCCGCATTCCTGGCCGCCCTGATCGGCGCCGCGGGAACGATCGCCGGCCGGATCGCCGGTGTTCCTGCAAGCCTCGGAATCACCGCGTGCTGGATCGTCGTGTCCCAGCTACTGCTGGCAGAATTGGCATATTCGGGATGGGGCAGGCATTTTATCGTCGTACAGCCGGTTTCGCACGGCGGGGTTTTCGTCGTCTCGCTCTGGACAGCGATTTTGGCGGATGACCTGAGACGCGCGTACAAGGGCGCGGGGCTGTTGCTGCTGCTTTTCGTCGTCTGCGGTTTGGCTGTCCTGTCCGACAAGCTGTTTGTGTTCACATTCGTAATTCCGCTGTCGTCCGCATTATTTTTCGTTCCAGTCGACAATCCCACGCGGCGTTTGCTGATCTTTGTTGTCGCCATGGCATCGCTTGCGGGGTGGTTCGGCGCGGACCTGATAAATCGGCAGCCCGACATTCTCCTTGACTGGTCGATGATTGCAAAACGGATTGAAATTTTTCTCGGTGATATAAATGCCTCTATTTTCCTCGGTACATTTGCACCCGTCATCCTGCTCATCGGAGCGCCGATCGTGGCGCGGCAATTGCCGGCAGCCATGTTTTCGATCGATACCGCGCGCTTTTACTGGGCGTTTGCGATAGTCGCGATGCTCGGTACAACCGCACTCACTGCCGCGTTCCTCTACGAGGATCGCTCCCACTACCGTTACCTTGCCAGTATCATTTGGTGGCCAACGATATTTGCAGGAGCGGCGCTGGCGATGGCGCTGAAACACCGACCGCATCTGACGCTGGCGTTATCTTCTGTCATCTCGGCAATAATGGCTGCGATGTTACTGTATGCCGGCATCGCGCCGGTCCAGTCGTTGTGGCATTGGCAGCATCCCGTCACGCAATGCCTGCTCGGCCAAACTGATCCAGCCCGGTTTCGCGACGGCCTTGCAGAATACTGGCAAGCGCGCGCCATCGAAGTTTCAAGCGACTGGCAATTGCAGGTCGATCCGCTTCACCGGAACGGCGAGATCGCCGGCAGCGATCTCGCTTCCTACACGAGCAGTCATTTCGACCGCTCGCGGCCACCCGACTATCATTTCATCGTCATGACATCGCTCGACCCCGGTGCGATCAACGCCCGTTTCGGAATGCCGGATAGCGTCATCGCTTGCGGCGACAACCCGATCTGGGTCTATCGCAAGCGGCTGACGCCTGTGGCATTACGCTAGGCGGCACGCGTCGGCGATCATTCTTCTACCGGCAAAGCCCCGTCGTATAGCGCCTGGCATCTTCTGCAATTCGCCGCGCTTCCAGTCCGATTTCCCGCAACTGTCCCGTCGACGAAGCGATCTGACCGCAGAAATAAAGCCCGGCCGCGTTTGTCGCCCGACCCGTGACAAGCGGCATTCCGTGCCTGTCGAACACACCCTCCACATCAGGCATCAATTGGCGCAAGTCGGGGCGAAAGCCGGTCGCCAGAACGATCGCGTCGAATTTTTCGGTTGTCCCGTCGGCAAACACGACGCCGTCCGGCGCGAGCCGATCGATACCGCCGCATATCCTGATGGAGCCGTCCCTGATCTTGTCCAGCGTGCCGACATCGATCAACGGCACCCGTCCATCCTCTTCCACCATTTGGCGCGGTCCCTTGGCGGCCCGGCGCAATCCCAGCTTTTCGAATCGACCGACGGCCAGCCGCAGTATCGGAGCGTTGATCAGATCGACCAGCCGCGCGGGCAAATGCCGGTACAAAATCGCCCACGCCAGGATCGGAAAGCCGAGAAGATCGCGCGGCAAGATCTGAACCGCACTGCGAACCGCCAGCGCGACATCGACGCCGGCATTTGCAAGGTCGAGGGCAATTTCACCGCCTGAATTGCCAAATCCGACGACCAGCACGCGCTTTCCTGCATACGGGGTCGGATTGCGATATTCGCTGCTGTGCAGGATGGGGCCCCGATATAATTCCGAATTCGGCCATGCAGGACGATGTGGCGCGTCGGCTATGCCCGTTGCCACGACGACAACCGGCGCCTGGACCGAGCTTTGATCTATATCCGCACTCCATTGCGGGCCGTCGCGCCGGACGCATGAAACCCTGGTATTGAAGACCGGCTGAATGTCAAAGCGGGCGGCGTAGCTTTCGAGATATTCGACGACCTGTTCGCGCGATGGGTAGGTCGGGTATGTCGACGGCATTTCCAGGCCGGGCAGAGCGGAATGCTTGCGATCGGTGTGAAGGTGAAGGCGATCGTAATGGCGTCGCCAGGCTGAACCGACACTATCGGCCTGCTCAAACACAATGGCGTTGAGCCCCGCCGCGCGCATGGTCATGGCACAGGCCAGTCCCGCCGGACCAGCACCGATGATGATGGCGTCGGGATTTCCGGTCACGCTCATCGCCAACGTCCAGAAAGCATCTCACGCCGTCCCCTCCCCGCGGGAGCGAGCAGAGGGAGAAGAAGCTCTACTTCCCCCACATCTCGTTGGCGACATCGACCGCGAGCTTGAGCTTGGCCCACTGCTCGTCCTCGGTGAGGATGTTGCCCTCTTCGGTGGAGGCAAAGCCGCATTGCGGCGACACTGCAAGCTGATCCAGTGGTGCGAACTGGGAGGCTTCCTCCAGCCGCCGCTTGATGTCGTCCTTTTTCTCGAGTGCGCCGCTCTTGGAGGTGATGACGCCGACCACCACGATCTTGTTGCCCTTCGGCAAAAAGCGCAGCGGCTCGAAGCCGCCGGCGCGTTCGGAATCGTATTCCAGGAAATAGCCGTCGTAATTGGTGCCGCCCAGCATGGTCTCCGCCACCGGCTCATAGCCGCCGGACGAAATCCAGGTGGAGCGGAAATTGCCGCGGCAGACATGCGTCGTGATGGTCATGTCGGCCGGCCGCTCGGCGATCGCATAGTTGATGACGCGCGCGTAAATCTCCTGCAGGCCGTCTGGATTGTCGCCGCGCTCGCGGGCTTTCTTCAATTCGTCCTGCGAACAGAGATAGGCCCAGACCGTGTCGTCGAACTGCAGGTAGCGGCAGCCGGCATCGTAAAACGCCTTGACCGCCTTGCGGTAGGTCTTGCCGAGATCCTCGAAGAACGCATCGAGATCGGGATAGACGTCCTTCGAGATCGACTTGCGGCCGCCGCGGAAATGCAGCACCGCCGGCGAGGGAATCGTCATCTTCGGCATGACATGCGCGGTATCGGCCTGTTTTTTCAGGAAGCGGAAATGATCCAGCATCGGATGACGGGCCGGGAAATCGAGCTTGCCGATCACGCGGATGGCGTCGTGGCGGGTCTGGATGCCCGCGAACTGGATACCCTCGTCGGGGTGAAACAATTCGCAGCCGGTGAGATCCTTCAGGAAATCGAAATGCCACCAGGAGCGGCGGAATTCGCCGTCGGTCGCGAGCTTCAGGCCGACCGAGGCCTGCTTGTGCACGACCTTCTCGATTTCGACATCTTCGATCTTGCGCAGATCGTCGGCCGATATCTCGCCCTTCTCACGCCTGGCGCGCGCCTCCTTGATGCGCGGCGGCCGCAACAGGCTGCCGACCTCGTCGGCGCGGAAGGGGGCTTTGGTTCGCTGCATGGTATCACTCCCGAGAATTTAATGAGCCGCTGCACCCGAGACGCCGAGAAAGCGCTCGAGGATGGCGGGGTCGGCCTTGAGGGCCGCGCTCGCCGCGTCATGGACGATCGCGCCGCGCTCCAATATCACAACACGGTCGGCCAGCCCCAGAATCTTTTGTGCATTCTGCTCGACAATGATGGAGCAGATGCCGCCGGCACGGGTGATGATCCCGAGCGCTTTGAGCAGTTCCTCCACGATGATCGGGGCGAGCCCCTCGGTCGGCTCGTCCAGCAGCAGCACCCTGGGATTTAGCGTCAGCGCGCGCCCGATCGCCAGCATCTGCTGTTCGCCGCCGGAAAGCTGGTTGCCGAAGTTGTTGCGGCGCTCCTTCAGCCGCGGAAACATCTCGTAGACCTTCGCCACCGTCCACGGTCCCGGCTGCGCCACCGCGGTCATGTTTTCCTCCACCGTCAGCGAGCGGAAGATGTTGCGCTCCTGCGGCACCCAGCCGATCCCCGCCCGCGCCCGCTGGTCCGGCCGCAGCGGCGTGATGTCCTGTCCGCCAAGGGTGATGGCACCGCCGAAACGGCGGGTAACCCCGACGATCGAATTGATCAGCGTGGTCTTGCCGGTGCCGTTGCGCCCGAGCAGCGCCAGCACCTGGCTTTCCGCAAGGCGCAGCGACATGTCCGGCAGCACCACCGCCTCGCCGTAGCCGGCACGCAGACCCTCGATGCGACAAGAGATCAGGCATCGGCGGCCTCGCCGAGATAGACGGCCTTGACCCGCGGATCGCGCGCCACCTCGTCCGGCGCGCCCTCGACCAGCATCGCGCCGTTCACCAGCACCGAGATGCGGTCGGCGAAGCTGAACACCAGGTCCATGTCGTGCTCGATCAGCAGCACCGTGACATCGCGCGGCAACGCTGCCACGGCGGCCAGGATATCGTGGCGCTCGCTTTCGGGAACGCCGGCCGCGGGCTCGTCGAGCAGCAGCACGCGCGGCCTCGCGGCGATGGCGACCGCGATCTCCAGCAGGCGCTGCTTGCCGTAAGGCAACGTCGCCGTCACCTCGTTCATCACGTCGAGCAGATGGAAGCGCGCCAGATTCTCCGCGATCTCGCCGTTGACGTCGTCGCGGGTGCCCATCCGGCGCCACCAGTCGCCGCCGCGGCCGAGCCGCTCCGACACCGCAAGCCCGATGGTCTCGAGCGGCGTCAGATCGGGATAGAGCTGGTTGATCTGGAACGTGCGCGACAGGCCGCGAAGCACGCGGCTGTGCACGGCGAGATCCGTGATGTCGCTGCCCTCCAGCAGAATGCGCCCGGCATTGGGCTTGAGCACGCCGGTCAGAAGATTGATGACCGTGGTCTTGCCGGCGCCGTTCGGGCCGATCAGCGCGTGGCGGGCGCCTTGCTCGATCCGGAGCGAGAGGTCGCGGGTGACCTTGAGCCCGCCGAACTGCTTTTCAAGCCCCCTGGTTTCCAGCGCTGCGGTCATGGCGCGTCACCATCGGGAATGGCGATCACGGTTTTTCGCCCGCTGAACTGGCGAACGATCAGGTTCGGCACCCACAGCGCCCAGCGATGCAGGCGCTGGCGGCCGATCAGCACGATCACCACCAGCACGAGGCCGATCCAGAACTGCCAGTATTGCGGGGTGAGGCTGGAAAAAAACTCCTGCAGCATCTTGAACACCAGGGCGCCGATCAACCCGCCGTAGAGATAGCCGGTGCCTCCGATCACCAGCACCAGCATCAGATCGGCCGACCGCTCGAACGAGAACACATCGAGCGAGGCCAGTGCCGTGGTCTGGGTGAACAGCGCACCGGCGACGCCGGCATAGAATGCGGCAAGCGTGTAGACCGCGATCAGGCGCCGGTTGATCGGGACGCCGATCGCCGAGGCGCGCAGCGGATTGTTCCTGATCGCGCGCAGCGACAGGCCGAACGGCGAGTGCACGATCCGCCGCGCCAGCAGGAACAGCACGAACAGCACGATGAGCGAGTAGAAGAAGCCGACCTTGCCGAACATGTCGAAAGCGAACAGGCCGAGGATCGGCTGCATCTCGATGCCCTGCAGCCCGTCGCTGCCGCCGGTGATGTCGGAAAATCGCTCCGCGAGCGCTTCCAGCAACAGCGCGATCCCGAGCGTCACCATCAACCGTGTCAGGTCGACGCCCCTTATCACCAGGAAGCTGGTGAGAAAGCCGACCGCGGCGGCGACGAGGCCTGCAACCAGCAACGCGGCGACGGGCTCGGTTACGATGCCATGCAATGCCAACAGGCCGGCGCAATAGGCGCCGACGCCGAAGAACGCGGCATGGCCGAGCGACACGATCCCGGCGTAGCCGAGGATCAGGTCGAGCGACAGCGCAAACAACCCCAGCCGCAGGATTTCCGTCATGATGAGATAGCGGGACGGAAACAGGAATCCGCAAGCCAGTACCAGAATCCAGAATGCGATCTCGCTCCAGCGCCAGCGCGCCTGCTGCCTGGCATAGCTTGATACGTCCGATACCGCGCTCACGGCCGCGCTCATCTGGCAGCCGTGCGGCCGAACAGGCCGTTCGGGCGCCAGATCAGGATCACGATCATGATGGTGTAGATCACGAACGGCCCCATCTTCGGCACGTAATATTTGCCGGCGACGTCGCCGATGCCGAGCAGCAGGGAAGCGAGGAACGGGCCGGTGATGCTGGAGGAGCCGCCGACGGTCACCACGATCAGGAAGTAGATCATGAATTTCAGCGGAAAATACGGATCGAGCCCGAGAATCTCCGCGCTCAGGGCACCGCCCAATCCCGCAAGGCCGCAGCCGAATGCAAAGGTGAATGCGAACACCTGCGGGACGTTGATGCCGAGCCCGCTGGCGGCGCGCGGATCGTCCACCGCCGCCCGCAACCGGCTGCCGAACCGGGTGCGCGCCAGCACCAGTTGAAGTCCCACCGTCAACAATCCGCAGATCACGATGATCATCAGCCGGTAACGCCCGATGCCGACGCCGAAGAAATCGATCTGGCCTTCGAGCGCCGCCGGAAGCTTGATGAAAATCCGCGACGATCCCATGATGTAATCGACCGCGGCCACCGACATGAAAACGAGGCCGACGCTGAACAACACCTGATCGAGATGGCTGCGGTTATAGAGATGACGATAAAGCGCCCGCTCCAGCACCACGCCGATCAAGGCGCTACTGACAAACGCCAGCGGCAGCGCAGCAAAGAACGGCCAGCCGGATTGATTGACCAGAACCGCGCAGACATAACCACCCGCCATGGCGAAGGCGCCATGGGCGAGGTTGACGAAGTTCATCAGTCCCAGCGTCACCGCCAGTCCGCAAGCGAGCACGAACAGCAGCATGCCGTAAGCGACGCCGTCGAACAGGATGGTGAACAGCGTGGTCATGTTGGGGTAACCTGGGACGTCATAGCCGGGCGCGTCCCGGCCATCCACGTCTTTACTTCACGCCCGAAAAAAGAAAGACGTGGATGCCCGGGACAAGCCCGGGCATGACGTTGAGTGCAGGCGTAGCGCCGCACTGACCACGTCGCGCCAATCTCACTTCTTGGTCTTGCCGGCGTCCTTGACCGCTTCAAAAGTCTGGAACTCGACGTTGTAGAGTTCGCCGTCGACCTTTTCGACCTTGCGGATGTAGATGTTCTGCACGATGTCGCGGGTTTCCGGATCGATCGAGATCGGGCCGCGCGGGCTTTCCCACTTCATCCCCTTCATGGCGTCGATCAGCGCGTCGCCGTCGGTTTTGCCGCCGGTCTTTTTGAGGGCCGCGTAGATCAGGTGGATACCGTCATAGCCGCTCACCGCCATGAAGCCGGGCCGGCTGCCGAAGGCCTTCTTGTAGGCTGCGACGAAATCCTTGTTCATTTGCGAGGGATGGGCGGCAGAATACAAGTGGGCGGTGACGGTCCCTAGTGCCGCATCGCCCATGCCGTTCAGGACGTCGTCGTCCATCACGTCGCCGGGGCCGATCACCTTGATGCCGGCCTTGTCGAGCCCGCGCTCGGCGTATTGCTTCATGAAATTGCCGCCCTGCCCTGCCGGCACGAACACGAACATGGCGTCGGGCTTGGAATCCTTCATCCGCTGCAGGAACGGCGCGAAATCGGGATTGGCCAGCGGCACCTTGACTTCCTCGACGATCTCGCCGCCGCCGGCCACAAAATGCTCCTTGAAGAAATTCAGCGCGTCGTTGCCCGGCGCATAGTCGGAGGTCAGCGTCGCGACCTTCTTGATGCCGTTCTTGACGGCCCAGTCGCCGATGATGGTGGACGACTGCGCCAGCGTGAAGCTGGTGCGCACGATATAGGGCGAACGCTCGGTGATGATCGAGGTGCCCGCCGCCATCACGATTTCCGGGATCTTGGCCTGGGTCGCCAGCGGGGCGGCCGCCAGTGCCGCCGGGGTGACGCCGAAGCCGGCGATGAAATTGACCTTGTCGTTGACGATCAGTTCCTGCGCGAGCCGCTTGGTGTTGTCGGGAACCGCGGCGTCGTCCTTCAGGATGACTTCGATCTTCTTGCCGGCAACGGTGTCGCCGTTCTGCTGCATGTAGAGCTTGATGGCGTTGTCGATCTGCTTGCCGGTCGAGGCCTGGCCGCCGGTCATCGGCAGGATCAATCCGATCTTGACGCTCTCCTGAGCCTGGGCCGGGGCAAAGGCGACGACGCCCAGCGCGACGCCGGCAACGGCCTGCAACAGCGAAAATTTTGTCCGCATGAACATAACACTCCCCTTGGTCGGTTTCGTTGAACCGTTGTCCGCCCTCGCCGCCACCATAGCCCGGATTTTTCGGCCGTGTATCGGCGCGGCATCGCGTCTTATGCAGGCGGTGTTGTCAATCGGGACATTGGGATTGGCCGCACCGGCCGCCGATGCGTTGCAGTGAAAAGAATCTTAAAGGTATCATGATACTGATACCTCATTGCGCCGTTGGGCGGTAAAGCGATTTTACCAATGAGGGCTATTATCGCCACGGAAACGCCTTCTATCCGAGGCCGTTAAAGCCAGCCGCCCATGCGACACCGCGCCCCCCGCCTTCCCGCTCTCGTTGCCGTCGCGCTCATGGCGTGTGGCCTGAGCGGCTGTGGCACGATCAACGAGAAACTCGCAGCCGGAGTGAGCGACGCTATCCCGCAATGGGCGGGCGGCCTGCCGGCGGACGCCCCACCCCGGCCCGGCACCGCGAAATACGACGAGTACGTGAAGGAGCGGGAACGCAAGCGGCTCGAACCGGCACCGCCCAAGGACGAGAAGGTGCAGCCGTCGGCACCCTCCAACGCGACCGCCCAGCCGTCATCGTCGGAACTGGACGCCGTGCACTAGACCCGCACGCCGCGGAGCGAACATCCGGCTTCACTAGTCCATGAAGGGGACAGTCCTTGCGCCAATCCCGGCGCGCGGTTCAAGATGACCTAACAACGGGCGATCCGCATGAGATCAAGTTGATGGCTGACAGACTGACTGGCTACCGCATCCTGATCCTGGAAACGCGCGAGGAAGCCCAATTTTCCCGGCTGCTGGCCGAACAGGGCGCGGATGTACTGCAATGCCCGATGTTCACCATCCGCGACGCTCCGGATTCCGCGCCGATCGAGGCCTGGATCGGACGCTTTATCGACAGGCCATGCGACGATCTGGTGCTGATGACCGGCGAAGGCCTGCGCCGGCTGATGAAAGTCGCTCGCCGTACCGATGTCGAGCAAAGGTTTATCACAGCCGTCGGCAAGGCGCGAAAATTCGCCCGCGGCCCAAAGCCCGGCCGTGCGTTACGCGAGATCGGGCTCGAGGCCGATGTCACCACGGAGAAGCCGACCTCCGAGGGAATCGCCGAGATGCTCGCGCGCGTCGATCTCAGGGGGCATCGGGTCGGCTTGCAGCTTTATCCGGACAAGGATCACAGCGCGCTGATCGGCGCCATCACCGCGCAGGGCGCCGAGGTCGATCCCGTGCTGCCTTATGTCTACGACGCGCAGGCCGCCGACGCCAACATCGTCACGGCAATCGACGAGATGGCGCAGGGCCGCATCGATGCAATTGCCCTGACCAGTTCGGGACAGGTTCGCCGTCTGATCGAGGTCGCACAGGCGCATGGATGCGAAGCACGTTTGCGCGACGGTCTGGCGCGTACGCCGATCGCCTCGGTTGGGCCGGTGGTTTCGGATGCACTCAAATCCCAGGGTTTGCGCACCGATATCTACCCGGCCAACGACGCCTTCTTCATGAAGCCGCTGATATCGGCGATGGCTGTGGTACTCGGCAAGACCCCGCCGCGCACGGCGCATAAATGACCATGCTGCGTTTGCGCCTCGCCACCGCTCTACTGGTGGCCACACTTGGCTTGACCGCGCCGGCGCAAGCCATCGTGGGTGGCGGCGCAGCCGGTCCCGATGCCATCGGGCGTTCGGTCGTCACCATCATCGGATCGCATGGGACCGTCTGCAGCGGTTCGCTGATCGCCCCCAACGTGGTGCTCACGGCAGGACATTGCATCGCGCCCCAAACGACCTATCGCGTGCTCGACTACACGACGCAGCCGCCTCGCCTGCTCATCGCGCAGAAAGCCGTCAACCATCCGCAATTCAACCTGCAGACCATGCTGGCGCACCGTGCCACGGCGGATGTCGCACTGCTGCTGTTGCCGTCTGCGGTACCGTCGAAGACACCTGCCTTGCTCGGCACGCTGACCGACCCGGTTGCACCTGGTGCGCGCTTCACGATTGCCGGTATCGGTGTCACCCGTTCCGGTGGCGATGACGGCATTGGTACCATTCGCGCCGCATCGCTTGTCGCAACGGGCCAGCCCGGCCGGTTTCAGCTGCGCCTGGTGGACCCTGCGACCAACAACGCCAGCAACGGCCTCGGCGCCTGCACCGGCGATTCCGGAGCGCCGGTGTTCCAGGACCAGGGCGACCGCACAGTCATCATTGGCGTCGTAAGCTGGTCGACCGGCACGCACAACTCAGCCGGCTGCGGCGGCCTTACCGGGGTGACGCCGCTGACGATCTATCGCGACTGGATTCTGCAAACTGTGCGTGGCTGGGGCGTGGCAATCTAGTTTTGCCAAAGGATCATTTCGACTCGTTCAGGTACGCCTGATACGCGAGCTTGATGCCATCTTCCAGCGAGGTGCGGGCGCGCCATCCCAGTCCACCGAGACGGCCGACATCGAGCAGTTTGCGCGGCGTGCCGTCGGGCCGCGAGATGTCGAAACTGATCTTGCCGGCATATCCGACGGTGGCTGCGACCACGCGCGCGAATTCGGCGATCGTGATGTCCTCCCCGGTCCCGATGTTGACCAGCTCGCCACTGGAATAATTTTTCATCAAGTGGATACAGGCGTCGGCAAGATCGTCGACATACATGAATTCCCGGCGCGGCGTACCGCTACCCCAGACTACCACTTCGGTGGCACCGGATGCTTTCGCCTCATGAAACCTGCGGATCAGCGCGGCAACCACATGGCTGTACTCCGGATGATAATTATCTGCCGGTCCGTACAGATTGGTCGGCATCACGCTGATGAAGTCCGAGTCATACTGGCTGCGATAGGCTTCAACCATTTTAAGGCCCGCGATCTTGGCAACCGCATACGGCTCGTTGGTCGGCTCGAGCGGTCCCGTCAGCAGGGAATCTTCGCGTAACGGCTGCGGCGCCAGTTTTGGATAGACGCAGGACGAACCGAGAAACATCAGCTTCTCCGTGCCGTTGACATGCGCCGCATGGATCACGTTGGCCGCGACGATGAGGTTGTCGTAGATGAAATCGCCGCGCAGCGTGTTGTTGGCGACGATGCCGCCGACCTTGGCCGCCGCCATAAACACAACCTGCGGCCGCTTGTCGGCGAACCAGCCGTTCACCGCGGCCTGGTCGCGCAGGTCGACCTGGTTTCGGGTCGCCGTGAGCAGTTCGACATTCTCCTGCTTCAGCCTGCGCACCAGCGAACTGCCGACCATCCCTCCGTGCCCGGCGACGAAGACCGTTTTGCCTTTCAGCTCAAACGGGATTCTTGCCATTGGCAACCTCCCGCCTCGCGATCGCAAGATCGGCCGCCACCATCTCATGGACCAGTTGGGCGAACGTCGTTTTCGGTTTCCAGCCGAGCTTCCGATACGCCTTGCCGGCGTCGCCGATCAGTTCATCGACTTCGGTGGGACGAAAGTAGGTCGGATCGATCCGGACCACGGTCTTGCCGGACTTGCTGTCAACACCGGTCTCGTCGACACCGTTGCCGCGCCACTCGATATTGCGGCCGATTTCCGCAAAAGCCGTCTCGACGAATTTGCGCACCGAGCGGGTCTCGCCGGTCGCCAGCACGAAATCGTCTGCTTCGTCTGCCTGTAATATCTTGTGCATGCCCTCGACGTAGTCCCTGGCATGCCCCCAGTCGCGCTTCGCCTCGAGATTGCCAAGATAGAGCGTGTCTTCCAGACCGGTCTCGATGCGGGCGACGCTGCGCGTGATCTTGCGGGTCACGAAGGTCTCACCGCGGATCGGGCTCTCATGATTGAACAGGATGCCGTTCGAGGCGAACATGCCGTAGGCCTCGCGGTAATTGACCGTGATCCAGTAGCCGTAAAGCTTGGCAACCCCGTAAGGCGAGCGCGGATAGAACGGCGTGGTTTCCTTCTGCGGGGTCTCCTGAACCAGGCCGTACAATTCGGAGGTCGATGCCTGGTAGAACCGGGTTTCCTTTTCCATGCCGAGGATCCGGATCGCTTCCAACAGCCGCAGCACCCCGATGGCATCGGCGTTGGCGGTATATTCCGGGCTTTCGAAACTGACGCCGACATGGCTTTGGGCCGCGAGATTGTAGATCTCGGTCGGCCGGATCTGTTGCATCAGCCGGATCAGGTTGGTGGAATCCGTCATGTCGCCATAGTGCAGCAGGAACGGCACATTGCCGGCATGGGGATCTTCATAGAGATGATCGATGCGCGCGGTATTGAACGAGGACGACCGCCGCTTGACGCCATGGACGGTATAGCCCAGCCCGAGCAGATATTCGGCCAGATAGGCGCCGTCCTGGCCGGTGACACCGGTGAGGAGCGCAACGCGCCGTTTCGAGTCCGCAGCCGCCATGTTCACTCCACAACGCGCCAAAAGCCCCAGGCAGACCGGGGCCGTATCCCGCCTCATTTACCCGGCAAAACCGGGCGCGCAACGGCATTCCGGGCGCGGCGGAGGCCATAGCATTCGACCCCGGTGAAGTCTAATACCGGCTGGCTGCGACAAGCGAAACCGTTGACGTGGCGGTATCCGTGAAACAGGTTAACAGGTCAGGATCGCCGGGTCGATCTTGTCAGCCGCGGAACGAAGAGCGCGCGAAAAAGCGCCCTGATGGAGGGAATGCGTGGAACACGCTTTGGAGGTGCGCGGGGTGTCACTGCGCTTTGGTGGCGTACGCGCGCTGACCGACGTCAGTTTCGGCGTGAACGACGGCGAGCTGTTCTCGATCATCGGCCCCAACGGCGCCGGCAAGACCTCGATCGTTAACTGCATTTCGGGCCGCTACCGGCCGACCGAGGGCCAGTTATTCTATCGCGGGCAGGATATCACCGCGCTCAATCCGAATGCGCGGCCTCGGCTCGGCATCGGCCGCACCTTCCAGAATCTTGCGCTGTTTCACCACATGAGCGTGCTCGACAACATCATGGTCGGGCGGCATCATCTTTTGAAAAACAATTTCATCACGGGATCGCTGTACTGGCTGACCGGTGCACGGCGCGAAGAGCTCGAACATCGCCGCAAGGTCGAGGAGATCATCGATTTCCTCGATCTGCAGTCGGTCCGCAAGGCGACCGCCGGCACACTGCCCTACGGTCTGCGCAAGCGGGTCGAGCTTGCCCGCGCCATGGCGCTGGAGCCGCGGCTGATCCTGCTTGATGAACCGATGGCCGGCATGAATTTCGAGGAAAAGGAGGACATGGCGCGCTACATCGTCGACCTCAACGAAGAGTTCGGCATGACGGTGATGATGATCGAGCACGACATGGGCGTGGTGATGGACATATCGCACCGGGTCATGGTGCTGGATTTCGGCCGCAAGATTGCCGAAGGCGATCCGGCCTCGGTGCTGGCCGATCCCCATGTCAGGCGCGCTTATCTCGGCGAAGAGGACGAAGTGCTGGTCGATCCCGACGATGTCCCGGCGGCTGCGGAGAGCGCGGCATGATGGATTACGCCGCCCGCGCCGCACAGGCCGACACCTATCCGAAGCTGCTGCGCCTCAATGCCAGGGAACATGGCGGCGAAATTGCGCTGCGCGAAAAGGACTTTGGACTTTGGCGCGTGTTCACCTGGAACGATTACCAAACCCGCGTACATGACTTCGCACTCGGCATGGCCGAACTCGGTCTCGGCCGCGGCGACGTCATCGGCATCATCGGCGACAACCGGCCGGATTGGGTGTCGGCCGAGATCGCCAGCCATGCGATCGGCGCCATGTCGCTCGGTCTGTATCGCGATGTGCTGGATGAGGAGGCCGCCTATCTCCTCAGCTACGGCGAAGCCAAACTGGTATTCGCCGAAGATGAGGAGCAGGTCGACAAGCTGCTGGCGCTGGCCGATCGCGTGCCGCACCTCAAGCACATCGTCTATTCCGATCCCCGCGGCATGCGAAAATATGACGACCCTCGTTTGATGGAGGCCGGCAAGCTCGCAAGCCTGGGGCGCGACCGCGCCGCGCGCGAACCCGGTTTCTACGACCGGCTGGTAGACGCGACCCGCGGCGAAGACGTTGCGATCCTGTGCACCACCTCCGGCACCACAGCCAATCCGAAGCTTGCGATGCTCGCTGCCGGGCGGGTGCTGAAACATTGCGCGACGTACCTGTCGTTCGACCCGAAGGGGCCCGACGACGAATACGTCTCGGTGCTGCCGCTGCCATGGATCATGGAACAGGTCTACGCGCTCGGCAAAGGCCTGCTCTGCCGGATGAAGATCAACTTCGTCGAGCAGCCCGACACCATGATGAACGATTTCCGCGAGATCGCGCCGACCTTCGTGTTGTTCGCGCCGCGAGTTTGGGAATCGATCGCCGCCGACGTGCGCGCGCAGGTGATGGATTCCTCGCCGCTCAAGCAAAGCCTTTATCAGCTCGGCATGAAGACCGGCCTGTCGGCGCTGGCGCAGGGCAAACATTCGAGCGTCGCCGACATGTTGCTGTTTCGCGCCTTGCGCGACCGCCTCGGCTTTACCCGGCTGCGTTCGGCGGCAACCGGCGGCGCGGCACTCGGTCCCGACACCTTCAAGTTCTTTCAAGCGATGGGCGTGCCGCTGCGCACGCTATATGGCCAGACCGAACTATTGGGAGCCTACACGCTGCACCCGTTCGGCGAGGTCGATCCCGATACCACCGGCGTGGCGATGGCCAACGATATCGAAATCCGCATCGACAATCCGGATATCCATGGCGTCGGCGAAATCGTGGTGCGTCACCCCAATATGTTCCTCGGCTATTATAAAAACCCGGAGGCTTCCGCCGCCGACATCAAGGATGGCTGGATGCAGTCGGGCGATGCCGGCTATTTCAACGGCAACAAGCAGCTGGTGGTAATCGACCGCATCAAGGATCTGGCGGAAACCGCCCGCGGCGAACGGTTCTCGCCGCAATATATCGAGAACAAGCTGAAATTCTCGCCCTACATCGCCGAGGCGGTGGTGCTGGGCGACAGCCGCGACGCGCTGGCGGCGATGATCTGCATCCGCTTTTCGATCATTTCGAAATGGGCGGAAAAAAGCCGCATCGCGTTCACGACCTATACCGATCTTGCTTCACGGCCGGAAGTCTATGCGCTGCTGCGCAAGGAGGTCGAAGCCGTCAACGCGACGCTGCCCCCGGCGCAACGCATTTCCCGGTTTCTCCTGCTCTACAAGGAACTCGACGCCGATGACGGCGAACTGACCCGCACCCGCAAGGTCCGCCGCAGCGTCATCAACGAGAAGTACGCCACCATCATCGACGCGATCTATGGCGGCCGGCGCGATATTCCGGTCGACACCGTGATCCGTTTCCAGGACGGCACCACCCAGCGTATCCGCACCACGCTGACGGTGGTCGATCTGGGCCGGGACCCGGCGATGGCGGAGGCGGCGGAATGAGCCACAAATTGTCGGCATTCCAGGTCGGCGTGCGCGGGCTTGACCCGCGCATCCATCCTCTTCGTAAAATCGGCTTTCTTGAACGATGGATTGCCGGGTCAAGCCCAGCAATGACAAGTGTGTTTCCATGAACCTCCAGTTCCTGATCCAGCTTCTGGTCAACGGCCTCGTGGTCGGTACGCTCTATGGCGTGGTGGCGATGTCGTTCGTGCTGATCTACAAGGCCACCCAGGTGGTGAACTTCGCGCAAGGCGAATTGCTGCTGATCGGCGCCTGGGTGTGCTGGGCGCTGCTCACCAAATACCAGGTGCCGTTCTGGGTCGGCATGCCGCTGACGCTGGTCTTCATGTTCGTGTTCGGCATCGCGATCCAGGTCGTGATCCTGCGCCCGATGATCGGCGAGCCGATCATTTCCGTGATCATGGTGACCATCGGGCTGTCGACGGTGTTCCAGGCTTCGTTGAAATGGATTTTCGGCGTCAACCCGCAGCCGTTTCCGCGCGTGTTCACCAGCCAGTCGGTGAACCTGCTCGGGCTTCAGATCCAGACCGTCTATGTCATGAGTTCTCGTGGTCTCGGTGGCGATGATGATCGGCATGGCCTGGTTCTTCCGGGTCTCGAAATACGGTCTCGCAATGCGCGCCACCGCCTTCAGCCAGCAGGTGGCGCAGTCGCTCGGCATTTCCGTCAAGAACGTGTTCGCGATGGCGTGGGCGATCTCGGCGACCGTCTCGGCCGTCGCCGGCGTGGTGGTGGCCGTAGTCAACGGCGTATCGTCGGGCTTGTCGGCCTATGGCATCAAGGTGTTTCCGGCAGCGATCCTGGGCGGCCTCGACTCGATCGGGGGTGCGGTGCTCGGCGGCATCATCATCGGCCTGCTGGAAAACATCGCGCAATACATCGACAGCGAATATCTGCATTGGGGCAATCTCTACGAGATCGCGCCGTTCTACGTGATGGTCATCATTCTGATGATCAAGCCATATGGCCTGTTCGGCACCAAAGACATCGAGCGGGTGTAATTCACATGGCGAGCCCCTCCTTGATTCCTTCCGGCGATTTCCGCACCACCTACGCGGCCGACACCACCATCTTTCCGACCAGGGCCAGCCGCAACGCGGCGATCGTCGGCATCGTGCTGATTTGTTTTGCGCCGCTGCTGCTCGGCGAGTACGCCCTGAGCATCCTGATCCAGATCGGGATCTTTGCGATCGCCGCCCTTGGTCTCAACATTCTGGTGGGCTTCACCGGCCAGATCTCGATCGGCCATGCCGCGTTCTTCCTGTTCGGCGCGTTCACCTCGGCCTATATTTCCAACACGCTGCCGATCCCGGTGTTCTTCGCCATTCCGCTGGCAGGCGTCATCACCGCGCTGGTCGGCCTGATCTTCGGCGTGCCGGCCGCGCGGCTGAAGGGGCTCTACCTCGTGATCGCGACGCTGGCCGCGCAATATATCCTGCTCGACTTCTTTTCTCGCGCCGACTGGTTCTCGGGCGGCGCGGCACCCGCCAGCGCCAATCCATTCTCGATCTTCGGTTACGCCTTCCGCGGCGACCGGCAATATTTCTACGTCGTGCTGGCCTATCTCGTGGTCAGTTATCTCCTGGTGACCAATCTGATGCGCACCCGCGACGGCCGCGCGCTGGTGGCGATCCGCGACCATTACCTCTCTGCCGAGATCATGGGCATCAACCTGACCAAATACCGCACGTTGTCGTTCGGGCTTGCGGCATTCTTTGCAGGGATCGCCGGCGCGCTCTACGCGCATTATCAACTCGTCGTCTCCAACGAGGGCTTCGGCATCGAACGCTCGATCATCTTCCTCGCCATGGTCATTATCGGCGGCACCGGCTCGATCATGGGCACGCTGATGGGCACCGCCTTCGTGGTACTGCTGCCGGAATCGATGGAGTGGCTTAGCGCCGGCCTGAAGGGCAGTGCCATCGACAAGGCGCTGTCGCTCAACAACAACATCACTTTTTTGCGCGAGATCGCGATCGGGCTGATCATCATCGCGTTCCTGATGTTCGAGCCGGATGGGCTCGCACATCGCTGGCGGCAGATCAAGACTTACTGGAAACTCTACCCGTTTTCGCATTGAGGTTGGAACGAGACGGGCTACAATAGACACCAACAAAAGAACCGGAGGAAAATACCCATGACCATGAAATCCCTGCTCGGCACCGTCTCACTGGCACTGCTGCTTGGCGGCGCGGCGTCTACGGCGCAGGCCCAGATCGCGATCGGCCATCTCGAAGACCTGTCCGGCGGCACGTCGGACGTCGGAACGCCCTACGGCCAGGGCGTCGCGGACACCTTCGCCTGGGTCAACAAGAACGGCGGCGTCGGCGGCAAGCAGCTCAACGTCGACAGCAACGATTACGGCTACCAGGTGCCGCGCGCGATCGCGCTCTACAAGAAATGGTCCGGCGGCGACAAGGTCGCCGCGATCATGGGCTGGGGCACCGCCGACACCGAGGCGCTGACCGGCTTCCTCGCGCAGGACAAGATCCCGGATATCTCCGGCTCTTACGCCGCGGCGCTGACCGACCCCGAAGGCACCAGCGGCAAGGCCAAACCCGCGCCGTATAATTTCTTCTATGGACCGAGCTATTCCGACGCCATGCGGGCGATGCTGACGTGGGCCGCAGAGGACTGGAAAGCCAAGGGCAAGCCGGGAAAACCGAAATTCGTGCATATGGGCGCCAACCACCCCTACCCGAATGCGCCGAAGGCGGCCGGCGAAGCGATCGCCACCGAACTCGGCTTCGAAGTGCTGCCGCCGCTGGTGTTCGCACTGACGCCCGGCGACTACAGCGCCCAATGCCTGAGCCTGAAGAGCTCCGGTGCCAATTACGCCTATCTCGGCAACACCGCGGCCTCCAACATCTCGGTGTTGAAGGCGTGCAAGACTGCCGGGGTCGACGTGCAGTTCATGGGCAACGTATGGGGCATGGACGAGAACGCCGCCAAGACAGCCGGCGACGCTGCGGACGGCGTGATCTTCCCGTTACGGACCGCGGTGGCGTGGGGCGGCAACGCACCCGGCATGAAGACCGTGATGGAAATTTCCAAAATGTCGGACCCCACGGGCAAGGTCTATCGCCCCGTGCACTACATCGCAGCGGTTTGCAGCGCGCTTTACCTGAAGGAAGCGCTCGACTGGGCCGTCAAGAATGGCGGCGCTACCGGAGAGAATGTTGCGAAAGGATTCTACCAGAAGGCCAACTGGGTACCGGCTGGCATGGAGGGCGTCTGCAATCCCTCGACCTGGACCGAAAAGGATCATCGTCCGACCATGAAGGTCGACCTCTACCAGTCGAAGATATCGGGCGCGACTGATGGCGACATCAACGATCTCATGGCCAAGGGCACCATCAAGCTCGCGAAGGTCAAGACCATCGAACTGCCGCGCAAAGCGGAATGGTTTGGGTGGTGAGATAGCGGATTGGCCACAGACGCCGCTACACACCCAGCTGTCGTCCTCCGCGAAAGCGGGGGACCCAGTACGCCGCGGCTTCTCGGTTTGACCCACAGCCGTCTCTGGAATATTGGGTCACCCGCTTTCGCGGGTAATGACAGCGGTGAGTGAAGTCAAAACATGACAGAATCCACTGAGATCGAGCGCCCATCGGCGGCAACGGCGCAAGCCTCCACCCCTCTGCTCTCCGTGCGCAACATCGAGGTGGTCTATGACGATGTCATCCTGGTGCTGCGGGGCTTGAGCCTTGAGGTGCCGCAGGGCGCCATCGTGGCGCTGCTCGGCGCCAATGGCGCCGGCAAGTCGACAACACTGAAGGCGATCTCCGGATTGCTCAAGACCGAGGACGGCGAAGTTACGCGGGGCGAAATCATCTTCAACGGTGAGCGCATCAACGGCATCGACCCCGACAAGATCGTACGCCGCGGCATCTTCCAGGTGATGGAAGGCCGTCGCATCATCGCCGACATGACGTCGCTGGAAAACCTGAGGCTCGGCGCCTTCACCCGCAAGGACAACGAAGTCGCGGCCGACATCGACATGGTCTACGATTATTTTCCCCGCCTGAAGGAGCGCACCGGCCTCGCCGGCTATCTCTCCGGCGGCGAACAACAGATGCTGGCGATCGGCCGCGCCCTGATGGCGCGCCCGAAGATGATCCTGATGGACGAGCCCTCGATGGGATTGTCACCATTGCTGGTCAAGGAAGTGTTCGGGATCATCGGCAAGATCAACCGCGATCTCGGCGTCACTATCCTGCTGGTGGAGCAGAACGCGCGCGCCGCATTGTCGGTGGCAAGCCACGGCTACATCATGGAGCAAGGCAAGGTGGTGCTCGACGGCACCGCCGACGAATTACGCGACAATGAAGACGTCAAGGAGTTCTACCTCGGTGGCGCCGGCGACCAGCGCAAGAGCTTTAAAAACCTGAAAAGTTTTAAACGGCGGAAGCGGTGGCTGTGAGGGCCTCTTCTCCCTCGCCCCGCCCTTGCGGGGTCGAGACGAGCGAAGCTCGCTCTTAGAGGGTCGGGCTGAAGGGCTCTTTCAACAGGCGGACTCGCGGAGAGTCCCCCTCACCCGAAATTCGCCCAGCGAATTTCGACCTCTCCCCGCAGGCGGGGCGAGGTAAGCGAGACAAGCGGGGCTGTATATGACCGACCACTACGACGTCCTCGAAACGCGTGAACCCGCGATGCGCGAAGCGGACCTGTTCGCGCGACTGCCCGACGTGTTACGCAAGGCGATGGCGGCTCCCGCCTATGCCGAACGCCTCACGGGGATCAACCCCGCTGCGGTTACCAGCCGCGCCGCATTGGCGCGCCTGCCGGTGCTGCGCAAGTCGGAACTCCCCGCCCTGCACAAGGCAGCGCCCCCGTTCGGCGGATTTGTAACGGGATCTCCGGGCTCGTTCGGACGTCTGTTTACATCGCCCGGTCCGATCTTCGAGCCCGAGGCAACCCATGCCGATCCGTGGCGCGGTGCGCGGGCGTTGTTCGCCGCGGGCTTCCGGCCCGGCGATGTCGTACTCAACACCTTCAGTTATCATCTGACGCCGGGTGGCTTCATCTTCGATGCTTCTGCGCGCGCGCTCGGATGCGCGGTGATTCCGGCCGGCCCCGGTAACACCGATTCACAATTCGAGCTGATCGAGGCCTATCGCCCGGCAGGCTACAGCGGCACGCCGGACTTCCTCAAAATCCTGCTCGACGCGGCAGCAGGCGCCGGGCGCGACGTCTCGTCGATCAAGCGTGCGCTGGTTTCGGGCGCGGCGTTTCCCAAATCGCTGCAGGATGAGATCAAATCCCGCGGCATCGATGCCTACCAGGCGTTTGGCACTGCCGATCTCGGCCTGGTCGCCTTTGAAACGCCGGCACGCGACGGCATGGTCGTCAATGAGGACTTGATCCTGGAGATCGTGCGGCCCGGCACCGGCGATCCGGTCGCGGAGGGTGATGTCGGCGAGATCGTCGTGACGTCGCTCGATCCGGATCACCCCTGGATCCGCCTGGCACTTGGCGACCTCACGGCGGTGCTGCCCGGCCAAAGTCCCTGCGGACGCAGCAATATGCGCATCAAGGGCTGGATGGGCCGCGCCGATCAAACGACCAAGGTCAAGGGCATGTTCGTGCGGCCCGAGCAGGTCGCGGAAATTGGCAATCGGCATCCCGAGCTGGGGCGGTTGCGTCTCGTGGTGACGCGGCAAGCGGAGATGGATGTGATGACGCTTAGAGCCGAAGCGGCAGCACCGAGCGACCCGTTGCGCGACGCCGTAGCGGCAACATTGCGCAGCGTCGCAAAGCTCGGCGGCAGCGTCGAACTGGTGACGCCGGGCAGCCTGCCGAACGACGGCAAGGTGATCGCGGACGAGCGCGGTTGAGAGGGATGGATCATCCAATTCCCGGCCATCATGGAACAGCGGACGACGCGCGCGGATCGCTGCAACGGTGAAGAATTACGGAACCGATATTGTCTGCGCGAACCGCAGAATGTCGGTTCCCTCGTCGTAAAACCAGAAGTGGTTTTCGGCGACAAGGGAGACCTCAAGCCGGTAATCTCCGGGCTTTTTGGGCAGATCTGCCGACAGGGCAATGTTCAAGTCGCTGCCGGGAAGAATATCCTTTGGAAGGTCGAAACGGGTATCCCATCCCTTTGCTTTTTCCGGATCTGTTCCGGCCTCCACGAAACGCCAGGAAACCCGGATCGGGAAGAACGAACGGGCGGCAATGCGCGTCTCGCTCTTGTTGCGGATCGCTATTTCAAAGGCGAGTTGCGTCTGGCGTTTATTCAGAGACAGCGGAATCAACGAAACGGATTTTGCGATTGCCGGGGTCGGCGGCGGTCCAAAACTCGCATCGGATTGACCAGGGTTGCTCCCGGCCGTATCGCAGCGGGGCCAGCCAACAAAGACCAGGCGGCCCAGGAACTCGTTCTTGCCAATTTCAGGTCCGGCGTGATGCTGCCTATGCCAGTTCTCGTATGCCGCGATCTGCCGTGCCGGGGTTTCGCATGTCGACCTGTAGTCGTAACCCGGCACGGAATTTCCGGAGTAGCCATTGACGGTCGGCCACCCAAGCTGCTGCGCGGCAAACATCGCGTCGAGGTGCGTTTTATAAGGGGCTTCGTCTCCCTCCATCACGAATAATATGGGATTTGCTATTCCGTTCGACTGGCGGCGGGCTTCAGCCACGATCACGTCGGTGCGCCGCTGCGCTTCCGATATCGGGAGGCCTCCCTTCCCCACCATGTATATTTCCAGCACCGACACCATCAGCAAGATGGATGCAGCACTCAGACTCGGTATCCTGGGCCGAGTTTGCAACAAGGCTTCAACGCCGGTGGCAATAACGATTGCTGCCGGAAACATCAGAACGACGATAATTCGCGTCACCGCCCGAATCGAGTTCAGTCCGGGGATATAGGTCAAAAAGAAATAGAGTGATTCGCCTCCGAACATCGTCACGACGACGAACAGGCTCACAAGAGCCAGCAACGCGGTCTTCGCCAGGTTATCCTGGTATCGCGGAACGTTGCCCGCAATGGTCGCGGCTGCTCCGATCAGAAACAGGCTGAGGGCGCCAGATCCCATGAACATATTGTGCTCATGCCGCGTCGGAACGTCAGCGCCGATGAGGGCCTCATAGACGACTTTCCAGTACGGCAGGATATCCATCAGCAAATAACTTTGAGGGCGCGGAAGCTGTGTCGCGATCTCTTTCCATCCTCTCCCGAGCCCGTACATGGCGCCCCAGCGGTAGTACGCCCCCAACAGCAGGATCACACCTATCGCCGGAATGACTGCGACCAGCAACATAGTCCAGCGCCCGATGGAGCGCTGCTGGACCAGCGATCGACCGTCAAGCAGGCTTGAACGCAACAGAGCAGATAAAGGACGTGCGCGGCGATTGAGGAAAAGCGACCATGCGGCAACCGCCGTGAGCACAAGCACCAGAAACATGCCGGTGTAGACGCTGCACAGCAATTGCAGGCTGGTCCACGCGATCATGAAAAAAAAGTGCTTTACCAGCCCGGTGCGCAGAAAATTCAGCAGGCTGAGAAATGCCAAGGGAATACCGACCCGGTAGACCAGTTGCGCATGCCCAATTTGCTGGATGCTGGGAAGACTGAACGTGAATATGATTGCCGCACAGACGGCGACAAATGGCCTGAATCCCAACTGCAGCAACACGTAGTAGCTTGCCGCGAATGTCAGAAAATATCCAGTAAACAACCAAAGCGTAAAGGAAGGGAATTCGCCCAATCCGAGAAACCGAAAGAAGACGTAAAATACCGCGGATCCGATATGGGTGTCGCTCAGAAATATTGTGCCGGGATAGGGATAGAATATTTTCGGCGAGATATAGGGCAGATTTTGCGTGTATATCCGCTGGAACGTATGTTCGAGAATGTAGATGTTGAAACGCGCGTCACCGAGATCTCCAGGAACTTTCCCGGTGGCGAGATACGGCCTTACCATCAAGAGATAGAAAACGAGAACCGCAAGCGCGGCCAATACCCATGGCACAGCCTTTCGCCAACGGATGCCGACGGCGGCAACCCGGCCGTTCAACGCTCCGCTCGAAGCAGGAAACTCAGTCACCAGAACCTCTCATACGGAGTAAAAAGCTTTCTGGAAATTTCAGTCAGGAAGAGGTCCGGCGCCATATGGTTAGTTGATCAATGGCGTTGATTCTCGTCCACTGACCGGGCATGCGCTCGGTCAGCACCTGCTCGGTCTCAAAGGGAAAAAGCATCGCATAGATGGGACGGTTTGCGGCCACGCAGGCACGCTCGACCTGTGCAAACGTGTTCTGCTCGAATTGATCGTAACGCACAAATTTGAATTTCGTGTAGTAGAGCAGCGCGCCGCTGGTTTGCATGGTCAGAATAACGGAATTTTCCGGCAGATTTTCGTTCGCCCAGATGGCCCCCTCCGCATAGACCTCGTCGCCGATTTGGGGAGGAATGTGAAAATGAGAAAGCCATGAGACATTCCAGCCCAGCGCAAACATCATAAAGAGAACGCCCAGGGTCCAGCGCAATCTTGCGGCAAGATTTCGAGGAGATGTAGCGCATGGCCAGCAGCATCAGGATAATGATCGCGCTGAACGATGGCAGCAGGAAGCGGATAGAAGGCCAGTTCTCCTGAGTGATGACATAGGTGGCGTAAAAGCACGGTATCACCATCGCCCAGACCGAAAGCATAACGAGCCCCCGGTCCGCCCGGCGATAGAGCAGCCAGGGTATCAGGCCGACCAGGATCACAGCCGGCGTCAACATTACCGGCAACCACTTTGCATAAGCGAGAAATGTCGGCAGGATATACTCGAGCCGAAACATTCCCCCTACGGCGCCATATCCGGTTGTCAGCGCTTCGCCGTAAAGCTGCAAATTGATCGCGCTTAGAAAGATAGCGCCGGGAATGCCGCCCGCTATAAAGCCCAGCCACCTTCTCCAGCCCATGCCGAATACCACAGCAAGGGGAAAAATCATCAGCAGGTCCGTCGGGCGCATCAGCACGGATATGGAAAAAGCAAACCCGGCGGCGACCGCCCAGCGCGCGTCGCGACGGCTGAGCCATGCCGCCAGTATGGAGAATGAGCACCACGTAAGCGCCGGCACGTCGCTCATCGCCGGCAGGGCCAAGTTTATGAAAATGCTGGAAAGGCCGAGAAGCAGCGTTCCCAGCCACGCCAGTGGATGCGACAACCCCATGGCCCTCGACAGGCAGTAAAGAACCACCAGCGCAAGCATCGCATGCAGCCACTGCGTCACGTCGGCCGCCCGGTCCCAACCGGTCATGTGGGACATCCCGAGAATAAGAACGGGAAGACCCATGGAATAGGTCGGCACCATCTCATGCGTGCCGACCGGAATGAACCCTAACGGAATATAGGCATATGACGGGAGGGTCTCGGGCGAAAGACCTTCTATCTCCCGTCTGTCGATGCGTAGCTGCCTTTGTTCAAGCAGGCGCGCGTTATTCATATAACCGGAGGAGTCGGAGCCGGCAGCATAGCCCTGGACATGCCGTGCCAGGAAGACTCCATAGATCGCGAATGTGACAACTACCAGGAAAGGGAATGCGTATCGATGCAACGTCATCGGCTCAACGGATCAATGCCGGCTGCCACCGGAGTGGAAGCCAGGGTGAGACGCCGGTCAAATGAATATATATTTCTGCGCAATTCAATGATTTTCTCTTCATAAATTGAAGTCTTTGGCAAAACTTGACGCGGTTTGACGCGGCTCGTGCTTGGAATTGTCATCGTTGGCCAGGACGTCTCTTTGTAAGTCGAAAGGACGACGGGATTCTTATCGCGGGTGCTTGCAATATCTGGGCGGATCAAGTTGGAGGAGTTTCGCTTGCCGCTATCAGCACGTTGATTTCGACCGCCTCACTTGGCGCGATAGCCGCTATGGATAAATACTCTTCGATGTTAGCCCTTGCAGAAGGTACGCCGGAGCTTCCCGCAATAAGCAATTTCTGAAGCTCGAAAAGCCCGATCTTGTAAGCTTCCTGTTCCGATTGAAACAAGCTTTTCAAGTAGACCAATGATGCAAGTCCGGATCGAGCAAACGAAATATTGCCGGTTACAGTCCGGCGGATCGTTCGCATGCTACCCAGGACGTCCCGCTCCCATGTATCCAGATGCCGGATTGCTTCCAGCAATTGCGACCTGGAAAGCCTGCGCCCGTGGCGGCCGTGCCAGCAGCAGAACAACAGGATGCTGATGCTTAGCTGACAGCGGTCCTGCAACGCCATCAGCGCAGGTTCGACGTGCGGAATATTCACCATCGATATCGCGAAGTTCCAGAGTTCGAATCCCGGGATAGGATCTTCCAAGGCAAACGGCGAAGCGATTTCCGTAGCCCATCGCAGATGGACGCGGCCGATTCGCTCGACGGTCTCGTCGTCAAGTGTCGGCAAACTGGAGATCGCAGACCGATGAGTCTCTGTCCGATCAAATCCTATGAACTCAAACAGGTCCCGGTCCATGTGAAGTCCGGTAGCACCGATGTACTTTCCCAAGCTGACAGATGTATTCAGGTTTACGGCGTCGTTCAGGACGCATGCCAGATGCTTTGCGCAGTCCTGGGAGGTTGCGGGACATCCCATGCCCCATGATGAAAACAGCCGGTATATCGCGCGCGCGTCGCGTTCGCGATAGTCGATGTTCTGCACGAGCTGCAAGTATGGATCGACAAAAGGTCGGTTACGCAGCCAGAGCCTCTTTGTCAGGCCGAAGCCCCAGAGATGTCCCAGCGTCGCATACCTCAAGGGTTCATGATTTGCGCGTAGTGAATCAGGCCCCTGAAATCCGTAGGCGCTGACATACCCGATCCGGGCATCGTCCAGCGCCATTTCGGTGAGCTGATCCAGCGCGTTTACGTAGAAAGGCGAGAGCAGCAAATCATCTTCAAAAAACAGAGCTGCATCCTGGTTTAGTTCCTCGAACGCATACCGTTCTGCACGCGCGAAATTGAGGGCCACGCCAAGGTTGCTCTCGGCAACAAAGCACTTTCCTTGAGGGAAATAGCGCTTGAAAATTTCGATGTTGGCGTGAATGACGGAATCTTCCGCCCACCGTTTGCCGCTGAACCGATTTATCGCGCCATCCTGAAACAGTGCGATCGATCTTCCGTGCAGGTTCGCATCGACCTGATCAGATAGCGACCTCACAACCTGCTCGAAAAACTCCGGCCGGTCAAAGGATATCAAAATGACCGGAAAATCGTGCCGCATCTTACCATTACCAAAAGAGCGAATAACCGTGTCCGAAGCAATTGTTCAATTGGACCAGTAATTCAGTCGAACACCGCCGTTGAGAAAGTTGACACGGACAGTGTGCACGCTGTTGGCCGGGAGTGTAAAGGTTCCTGCATTGACTGTCTCATAGGTCGTCCATGCACCCGTATTTGGCATCGTCGAAATTGGGCCGGGCTCGCCATCGATATCGAAGCGAATCTGCTTACCTTCCGATACGGAGGCGATCCGCGCTTTCAAGGTAATGGTACCATTGAGCGGGATTTCTTCCCACTGCAACCACTCGCCGGCCTCGGTCGATGCCACGGTCCAGCCAGGACCACCGTCCGTCGTAGCCTCGACGTCGATATCGCCGTCGCGGTAGACATTGAAGGTGTTGCCTACAGTGGTGTCGTAGTAAGAGTCAGCTCCCTCCGCCTCTATTCGTATCCCGGCCGGAAACGGATCACGGGAGTACTGACGCAGAATATTGATCCTCTGGTTCGGGTAATCGTAGTGGGTCGCAGCGTAGGCGCCTGGCCGGCCACGCCACAACGCGCAATTTTCCTTCCAATCGCTAAAACCCTCAACCAGGGTGACGACCGCACCTTTGCCGACCGTGTTCGCCAAGCCGGTC
This sequence comes from uncultured Alphaproteobacteria bacterium, assembly GCA_963774685.1. Lineage (GTDB taxonomy): Bacteria > Pseudomonadota > Alphaproteobacteria > Rhizobiales > Xanthobacteraceae > Bradyrhizobium. The sequence goes on from CAVZFU010000003.1 coordinate 461,847, forward strand.
CTCAGCGTGTTCCCGTGATCCGGATCAATGCTCCGAAGTGTACTGCCGGCGCCCGTGTTGAAGGCGGGTACAAGCGTACCGTAAGTCCGGCCTTTGAATGTGGCGAGCGTGTAGCTGTTGGCCAAGCTGAACCAGCTGTCGACGCCATCGGCAACGTTTGTCACCGCCGGGTCCACGGCAATCCAGCTGTCATCGACGATAAAATACGGCGTAATGCCAAACTCTGCCTCCGCCTTCTGCTTCACATAACCGAGCATGGCGGCCGCGTTACCGCTTCCCTGATTGACGAAGAAAGTATTGTCCAACGACCATTCGTAGATAACCGGGCGGCCATCGAGCGTGAAACGCACGCTGGGAGGCACGGCTTCGAACCAAAGCCGCAGGTTTCTATCCCAAATGTACTTGTAGCCGCCCTCACCGCTGCCATCGACATCGGCTAAGTCGAATTTCGGATTGTAGCCGCCGAGGTTGTGCTTGGTTCGATTTTTCATATGCGTCAGCGAATACGCGGTATCGTCGAGCGCACTGATCTTCAGATTGGCGCCACGCCGCTGTATAGCCGCGACCAGATTGGCGAGTTTCGGAGTGTCGCCGCCGCCGTTAAACTCCGGGTTGTCGGGGTTGATACCGCGGATAGTCGGAGCGACGAAGTCAACGCCGGCGGTTTCCAGCTGCTCAACGTAGCTGTCCCAGAAATGGGTTTCGTTTCCGTCAGGGACATACATCGGATAGTCATAGATGGTGTTGTCGCCGTTCTTGTAACTGGTCCCCGCTAGCGTGCCGGACGGGAAGCCGAACGTCACCCCGAGAAAGTTGCCGGTGCGAATCGCACCAGCGACAGCCTGTTTCGCCGCCGCCGCACCTGCGGCTGATGCACTATCCAAAACCGATAACGACGGTGAAATGGTGGATGTCGCCACGGCCAAGGCAACCGAGAGCCAGATTGCGGATCGGAGAGAAGGTAATTTGCCGGCGGGCACGTCCATCATGCCAAATTCGTTAGAACCGGTCCGACCGCCAGCAGGTCGAGGAAGCCGCGGCCGTCCATTGCTTCGACAAGCTCGGCAGCACGCCGGTTTTGCGCTTCGATGATCGCCTCACGCGTTTCCGGCGAGGAGAGCAGAAGATGAAGCTGCTTTGCCAGACTTTCGAAAGACTTGTCGCTGAAAATAACGCCTGCCATGCCAACCGTCTCCCGGATAGCCGGCTGGTCATAGGCAAACACGAGCACCCCGTGCATCATGGCTTCAAGAAGTGGAAGGCAAAAACCCTCGTGCTCACTCATCGACAGGTAAACTGCCGCCTCGTCGTAGAGGCTGTCGAGTTCGCTGTCCGAAACGCTGCCCCGCCAGTCGACCGCATCTTCCGGAAGGTCGAGCTGCTCGATCTGGACCCAACGAAGGTAATCGCGGTAGGCGATGCTGTCAGATAATCCGACGATCATGATCCGCGCCTGCGCGTCTAATTTCCGATATTCCGCGAGCAGGTGCAGGACGTCTTCAATACGCTTGTGGCTGGTAAGGCGACCGACATGAATGAACGTCGGCTTGACAAACCTTTCGGCCGCCGCCGGCTTCCTGGCCGCTTGTGGCACCGGTGTTGCCCCCGTCCGCATCGAAGACCACAAACGAGCCTCGCTGGCGCCGAACAGCTTGGGAGCAATGATCGCAATTTCTCCCGGCATCGAGGCATCACCCTCGGCGAATGCTCCACGCAATGTTTCCGCGCTGGCTTGCGAGTTCGCCACCACCCGGTCGAACTTTCCGAGCAAGGGCAGTTGCTTGATCGCCTTGGCACACCGGGCGCTGAGTTCGGGGTCGAATACCTGCAGCAGTTTCGGCGGAGTAACGCCATGAAAATAAGCGATCTTGCAGGCGCATTGCATTTCGGCCAGATCGGCGAGACTGCCGTCGTGTATCGAAAAAAAGTAGACAATGATGTCGTTTGGCTTGAGCCGGGACAGCAGATCTTCCCGGCGATCGATCACGTCGTTCATGGCGAGGTCGAAATTCTCTGCGAACAACTGCACGCCGACCTGGTGCTGCCTAAGCATCCTGTAAAGGCCGAGACACAGGTTACCTACCGCGTCCCGGTGAAAGATGTTGGTTGCAACAATATGGACCTGCCGATTGGCCGGCACGACATAGTGTGGCGGCGCAAAACGCGGCGACTGATAATTCCGGTCGAAACTGGACCTGAATGCTTCCAGATCTGCAAATGACCGCAGGACCGGAATTCGATCCATCGACAGGATCGCATTGGTGATGGCGGAACGCAGAACGATCACCAGTTCGATGCGGTCGGGCGGGGCTTTGGCCGGGTTGCGCCATTGGTCGGTGGCCTCGACACCCTCGAAGTGGGGCCTCACCTCCCCGCTTTTGTCCAGGATCAGCCTGCCGGTCGGACTTCGCGGCAACCGAGCGATCTCGTATCGCCACCAGCCGACATGCCCTACCGGATGAACCGGGCTCTCGAGGTCGTACAAGTCGAGCACCAGGAACACATCCGGTGCAATCGATTCAACGGACAAATTGAGAGAAAATGCGCCGCCGCGATCGAGAACGATTTCCTTTTCCACGACGGTCACGGCCACGACGGCGGCTTTCGGTTCATTCATTTGCGCCGCCGGGGCTTTGTGACGTCGCGGATTCTCTCGATGAAATCGCGCGTCATGCGAGGATACAATTCTCCATTGTTCGCGGACATTTCTATATGGGTATTCTCGTGATACTCGTTGAACGTCGACACCATGATGAAATGCGGTGGCGGCGACAGCGAGGCCGCGAATTCGAGCGAACGCGCGTATACCTCACCGTCCCTGCGCGCGACGGTCCGGTAGAGGTTTCCATCGCGTTTTGCGTCCATCAGCGCATGATCGTCATATCCGGGCGAAACCGTCACCATCCGGTATTTCATCCCGGCGGTTACGCTGGCGTCATAGGCGTTTTGCCAGGCGCGACTCCAGTTTTCTTCCGAGGAAATCTCCAGGGGAGAGTAGAGCCCGAAATCCTTCGAAGAAGTCGAAGGTGTACTGGCTTTCCTCGACGCCCTTGGCCATTCTCAGGCTGACGGCGAGATTCCTGAAATCCGAGGCAGCCTTGCGCATCGCCTCGAAGAGGATGCGGTTGCCGTCATAGGCACTCGACCAGAACCAGAACAGAACCGGTTTGCCGTCAACCCGCAGATATTCCTCGCGATCGGCGTAAAGTTTTGCAGCCATCGTCACCGCCGAACGAACCAGATCGGGATCGCTATTGTACACGGAAACCTGAAGCGCGAAGCGAAGCGGCGATTTCCTGCGGCTGGCAATCTCGAACAGGTTTTCAATGCTTCGCAATTCGATCTGGTTCATCCCGCTTTCGTCAACGTGAAGATTCAGGATCACATAGTCGAGCTTCAAGGCTTCGAACTGCGAAATATGATACTCGATCGTTTGCCCCATTTCCGAGGAATAGTAGCCAAGGAACGGGTGATCGCCGACATGCCCCTGCCGCGGATTGTCATTCCAGTGCTCTGCCCCGAAGCCTTCGCCGTACCACAGATAATACTGGATTCCGACAAGCGGGCGCGATCCGTCACCCACCGACTGTGACGGCAGAGACGATTTTGCCTCCGCGCGCGCATCGACAAGAAAGCGTTCCAGTTCGGTTGCCGTCCTTTTCCAGGTGAACGGCTGAACCGCCTTTCGTGCCGCCTCCCCCATCGTTCGAACCTGAGCCGGATTATCCCTGAGGTGCTGAATTTTTTCGGCAAAGATCAGCGGTGAAGCCGGGATCAGCATCGCAAAATCCGGATGGCAGACTTCGACATAGCCGCCTTCATCGACGGCGACGACAGGCTTGCCGGCCGCCATTGCCTCGAGCACCACAATGCCGAAGGGCTCCCGAATCGGACAGAACAGGAACGCGCATGCGCGTGCCAGCACAAGCCGGACTTCGAAATGGCTGAGGCCGGTCAGGAAGAAGACCCGGTCTTCAACTCCGAGCTTGACGCAAAGCGACGTAAGCCGCTCCAGGTCGGGGCCGGATCCGATCACGATCAGCTGGATTTCATCCGTCAGGGCGATCGCCTCGATTAGCAGGCTGATCCGCTTATGCGGCCATAGCTGGCTGATCGTTACGAAGAGCTTTTGATCGATCTTCAGATCGATGGCGCTCTCGACGTCGACGCCGGGGTAGACGACATGCGGCATGTCCCCGCCATAGATGCCGGCCAGATATCCCGCGGTGTACCGGCTGTTCGCAATCGTCAGTTCCGGAGCGACGGACTTGTCCATGCCATGGACCGCGGACAGATAGGCGTCATAGATATCGGTTTCGACCTCATCGTAATTATATTTGGGATAGATGTGGACTTCGTGGCTATCGCCGAAACGCTGTTCGAATCTCAGGTCATGAAGCAAGCGAAGCGGTTCGTGTGGAAACCAGACCATGGGATGAAGATCGACGAGGTGGGTTGGCCACAAGTGAGTATGATAGACGTCATGCCGGCCAATTTCCTGACGCCAGATTTTCGGCAACAGCACGGCATTGGTAAGGAAGTCATGCTCACCCTTGAAGTACGGCGTCAGCTCAAACAGGGTTACCGACGGCCCTATTCCGCTGGCTTTCAGCAGGTCGCGATTGAACGCCGTGGCGTAAATCGTGATGGCATGGTGATGCTGCCAGTGCTTGACGCACTCGATGACAAACCGTTCGGCGCCGCCATACTTTTCCAGCGACGGAATAATGATCCCCAAATTCATGCGAGGAGTCGGAATCCCTTTATCATCCGTCAAAGCGGCCGGTTGGTCAGGTTTACGCATCAATCCTCTTCGCACGCCTGGACATGTGAGCCGAATCGACGATTTCGAGCATCTTGTCCAGACGCGCGTCCCACGAATTTTCTACCAGAATCGGATCGTCGAGCCGCAGCGGCGGCTGTCTGTCCGACAATTGCTTCCGGATCGCATCGACGAACGACCGGGAGTCCGGTGCCGTGCTGCAGATTGCCCCGAAATCACGAATGGCGTCCAGCGGTGTCGATACCACCGGGAGGCCTCCGGCGAGGTATTCGAAAAACTTCATCGGAAACATCGCTCGCGTATAGTCGTTGATGAGTTGAGGTAGCAGCGCGACGTCAAATCCGCTCAGATAGCGCGGCAAGTCGTCGTAGGAACGCCATCCCAAAAGATGCACATTCGGGCGCTTCGCCAGCTTCCTCAGGCCATCATCGGACTGACCAGCGCGTTCCTCACCAATCAGGACCAGATGCCACTCCGGCTGATCGTCCGCAATGCGAGCGAGAAGATCGAAATCGATCTTGAAATCGCTCAGCGCGCCGACGTAACCCAGCCGAGGCCGGGGTATGGCACCGAGGTCGGGCGGAATATTTCCGGCGATACGTGCCTTTCCGAAGTGGCCGATGTCCGCGACATTGCCGAAATAGTGCGATCGCGATCCGGCAATCGCCTCGCATCTACCTTGCAAATAGTGGCTGGTCGTGAATGTGACATCGGCGCGCTCCAGCAGTTCTCGCTCGGCCGCCTCGAACGATGCGGGATCAACCCCGGGTATCGCGGCGAGATTATCGGCGCAATGATAGATAAGCCGCGAAGCGTCGATGAATTTGATCGTGTCCAGCATATAGGGATGATAGGTCCACACCATCGGAGACCGGACCTCATTGGCCGACATCCAGCCCTTGATCCGGGTGCGGAGCTGCATGCTGTTGACCGCGGTGATTGCCGGGCTTCGGTGACCGAAAGGGATGGTCAGCGGCGACAATGTCCACACATTATCCTGGACCCGGGCGATCGGTGCCACCCCCCGCTTCAATCGGGCGAGAATTCGGCCGGCATCCAATGCATTCAAGCCCGGCGACCGCAATCCGACCGTTTCGACGTAAAGCACCCGGTGGCCACGGGCCGCCAGGCGCGTCGCCATGTGTTGCTTGTTGGTCCAGTATCTGGATTCCCAGTCAGCCGTCGAAAACAGGATGACGTCCTCGGGCCGGTTCGCGATCATGGCGTCCGCGCCAGAATTTCGGCGATGCGTTCCGCGGCGTGACCATCTCCATAGGGATTGACCGCGCAGCGGGCAGCAGGCGCCCCTTTCAGCAGTTCCTCCGCTCGGGCGACGATCAAGTTCTCGTCCGATCCGACCAGGAACGACAGCCCTGCGTCTACGGCCTCCGGCCGTTCGGTGTTCTTGCGCAGCACCAACAGCGGTACATCGAAGCTCGGGGCTTCTTCCTGGATTCCGCCGGAGTCGGAAAGAACCAGCCTCGCGCGCGACAGCAGAAACAGCAGTTCGGGATACGACACCGGCTCGATCAGATTGACATTCGCTACATTGCCCAGCGTCGTGGCGACCTGAGCGCGAACGTTGGGGTTGAGATGAACCGGAAAGACGATCCGGTGATCCCGGTGGTTCCCGGCAATCCGCGCAACGGCGCGGCAGATGGCACTTAGATCGTCGCCAAAGCTCTCCCTGCGATGGCAGCTGACGAGGACAATCGGCGCAGGGTCATCCGCGAATTCCAGTATCGAAGACGATACGAGATTGCGGCGCTCCTCGGTCTCCAGCGCTCGTCGAAACGACTGCAGCGCATCGACGACGGTATTGCCGGTAACGTGAATTGACGATGCCGGCACACCTTCCGATGCAAGCGCATCCGCCGCACCCCTGGTTGGAGCGAAATGCAGGTCCGCGATGCAGCTGATGGCTCGGCGGTTTACTTCTTCCGGAAACGGCGAATAGCGATCGTTCGAGCGGAGCCCGGCTTCGACGTGCGCCACCGGGATCCGTTCGTAGTAGGCCGACAAAGCAGCGGCAAACGCCGTCGTCGTGTCGCCCTGCAGGACGAGGCGGTCGGGCTTGATGTCGGCGATGCTTGCTGTCAATTCGGATATCAGCCTGGCGGTCAGGTCCGGCAATGTCTGGCCCGGGCGCATGACGTTGAGCCGTATGTCGGGCGTTACTCCGAACGCCTTCAACGCCTGATCCAGCATTTCGCGATGCTGATCGGTCGAGCATACGAGTGTCTCAAAATATTGCGGCCTCGACCGCAGCGCCGCGATCACCGGCGCGAGCTTGATGGCGTCGGGTCGCGTCCCCAGCACTACCATGAGACGCCTAGTCACGGCTCGCCTCCAGAACTTTTCCATGGTAGCCGATCGACATCGGGAAACCGGCAGCGCTGGTCTTCGAGATCGCGTACTTCTCAATGCTGACGTCGAAATTGATCTCGGCGGCAGCCTTTTCCTTGATGAACTGCATGACAGGTATCTTCGTTCACGAACAGAAGACCGCCGTCTCCGCCGGCGGAATTCCAGGAAGTCGAGATAGTCCGAATGCGCGGCGATGCGTGTTTCCTCGTCAGGCCAGCCATAGGCGTACCGCTCCGAGAAGGGATGATCGAGGTAGCCAAAAAACTCGCCACTGTCGCGCGCGAGCGCGAAGGCTTCCTTGAACACACGCAGCCGGTCATCCTCGGCGAGCATGCAGTCGCCATGCAACATACAGCTCTGTGAGTGGGAAATCATGCCCGCGGGCCCGAACGGGGCAACCCCACCGCGCGCCATCAGGTATTCCGGATCGCCGGCGATGCTGCCACCTATGAAGCCGTCATATCCCGCCCGAGCCAGCGCCTTGGGAACATAAGACGAGTTTTGATGAAACGGCGATACCGCGTATCGGACTTTCAAGCCGCTGATGTTCTTCTCCAACCACGCCTTGGAGTCACGCGCCTCGCGTTCTGCGGCTTCACCGGACCCGCCCCAATCCGCCGCATGCGTCGCCGAATGCGACAGGACCGAGCCGCCGGCATCAAGCACATCCCTGATCAGGGAACGGTTTTCCGGCAAATCCGGTTGACCGGTCATCACCGCCAGTGACAAGGGGCGGTTTCTCGACCGATAGAGACCGAACAGCGGGCGCGCCGACGCTACATGCTCGTCGCAATCGAGCCGCATGCTTGCGGCGGCATCGAAGCCGTGAGGAATGCCTCTCAAATGCGGCCGGCATGGCAACTCGTTCTGCCCGGTGCGCCGAAATGAAAGTTTCAACAACCGACCAATCCTGGCCGTCAATAGCCCCTACCGGCCTTGCGAACCACAATACGGACCCGCCGGACGAATCGCGCAAAGTCACGGCGGCGCCGACGGACAATGTCTGGTCGATCCTGACATCAGCAACCATCGTCGAAAACCTGGAGGCTAGCTGGGCAATTGACCACCTGTTCTCGCCGAAACCGATCCGGCCGTATCCCAGATTATTCCACTCGTTCGAAAAGTCGAACCTGACAAAGTGGCGGCGACGAAGGCACGAAGCCGCTCCGATCCCCGAATCCGAATATGCAATCGAGGCACGGCTCTGGGACGTCCCATGGACAGGTGCAGGCTCGCATTCGGCAAACTCTGAAAATTGTGGCGCAGCCGCAAAAGTTTCCACGCCGGCGATCTCACCGAGTCCCGGGCCAAGCGAACCCTGCAGGATAATTTTGCCTCTGTTGCGTATCAGCTGGCCGAGCATTTTCGCCGCTTCATCGTCCGGCGAAACAACGATGACGACGGCATTGCTGGTCGGCATGTCCTGATACGCATCGATCAGGCGAACCTGACCGCGCGTAAACGAGCGCTCAAAGGCACGCACCACGACTTCCGTGGTCGCCGCGTCGCGTTTGTCGGCCAGGATATGGATCACTGCCTGTCCATCTAGTCAGCTTCCGGTGGCGTCACGAGGTGACGAAACTTCGATCGCCAGCCCTGCAACTTCAACCCGTCGACTTCGATGAATTCAATTCCGACGGAGTCGGCCCAAAGTTGACGCAGTCCCTGCTGGATAGGGTCTCTCGCGGCGTCGCTTTCCGGGACGATACGAAGCACCGGGCGCTGCGTATCGTTTTCGATCTGAAACTCCCGTACCCCCCCTATCCTGTCCAGAACATCCTGAACATGATGCGTCGGCACGGGTACCCCGGCGATATTAACAACGTCATGAACGCGCCCCACCATCTTCTGGATATAGAAGCCATTGGGCGTTTCGCGCAATGTCGCGATGTCGCCCGTGCTATAGCGGATCAGGGGCATCATCCGGTTGGCAAATGTGGTGACTACGAGTTCGCCGGTCCGGCTTCCGGCCAGCTGCGGAAGTTCCGCTCCGAATTCGACTTCGACGATCTCTGGCCAGGCGACCGGATCAAAGAAAAGCATAGCGTCATCTGCCGGATCGGTCTGATAGGCGAGAACCCCGGCCTCCGCGAGTCCGTAGCGATTGATAACCTTGCACTTGAACACGCTTTGAATCACATCGCGCTGAACCTGCGTCAGCATCTCCCCCGAAGATTCAAAAATCCTGAAGGCACAGTCCTGCCCCGCCTGCGGCGCCACGTGCAAGGCGAGCTGGTATAGGGTCGATGGATGACCGTGAACGAGATAGGGCCTGATTGCGTTGATGCGTCGCCAAAGATGGTCCAGTTCTCCTGAAGAAAATGATGCGAACGTCAGATTGAACCGGTTGTTCGCCAGGCACTTGATTTGCTCGCGCATGCGCGCCTTGATCGGAATCCGGTCCTGAAATTTTGCCGCGAAGTGCAACTCACTTTTTGCCGGGACGGCACCCACTTGCGCGCGGGCATATCGCGTCACCGCAGACGACGAATCGGCTCCGTGCTGGTCGTAGGTCACGTACATCGATGGGCCCGTTGAACCTCCGGTCTTGGAGACGTGCTTTCGATAGTCCGCGTGATCGTCACGCAACATTCGATCGCCTTGCGAGCGGATGATGTCTTTGGTGAGGACCGGAATCTCAGCAAGATACCCGGGGTCGCTCACCAGCAGTTCGGGATCGAGGCCAATTCCCGCGAACAGATCGCGATAGTAAGGCACATTGGCGGCCGCGAAACGTACGACGTCGATCAATCAATTCCAGGAGCGAAGCCGTCGCTCACCGAAGGGGAACGACATATCGGCGGCCAGACCTCGTTCTCTGGCGCGCATCGCGCGCCGTTCGAAATCGCTCGGCGATTGGAAAAACGGCACGAGACCCGACGAAACCGCGTATTCCATTGTAAAAAGTACGATGCACTATCAACTCAATGGACACAGCCCGGCAACGTCGCAGTGATACCGGATTGGTGCCTGAAACGCAACGTGCCGAAGCTGGAAGCCATGCAGCGCGAGGCGTTCCGAGCCATCCGATTTACGCCCGCGCGCCGCAGCCTCATTTGTCCGAAGACAGACCTTTTTCGTTACCAGCCGGCAATCGAAACGTCGTCCGAAGCATCGTCGCCCAAAATTCTTCATAACTGGCAGGATTGGTGTTATTTCGTGGCAAGGTATGATTGATGTAGCCGTTGAGCAGCACCGCGTTAAGCATCACAAGCACGAGGGCGGCAACGGCTCCGGGCCACTTCCATCGGCTCGACAACAGCCAGGCGATACCTCCTGCGAACGGCACCAGCAGAAGGGGCAATAGCTCGATGCTCTGACGGGAGCCGAAGGAGTCCCCGAACGAGTAATCGATCCAGGATGCGCCCATATAAAACGCAAGCAGCACCGTCAGCAGGGAAATGCCGCCCTCGAAGGGCCGGCGGGAGAGTTGTTGCAGCAGCGCGCCCATCATGACCAGATAAAGCGGGTGCCAAAAAAATACTCCCTTGCGGATCGAGAAGAGGTAGTTGAGAAATTCGGGCGATCTGAAACGAAAGCCCTCCCCGATATAACTGTAATGGATCGGCCAGCCTGTGGTGATAAACCAGAGGATCATCTGCGGCGACGCCGCGACAGCCGACGCCAGAACGGCGCAGGTACCTCCCGCGAGCAAGGGACGCAGCGGCGTGTCGCGCGCGAAAACGAGAAACAACAATGCATAGATGCCGTTGGTCGGCCGCACCATGATGGCCAGCCCCATCAGGAACCCGAACGCGATAAATGCCGGTAGCGACGGCTCCTTGCCGGATTCCACCTGCCAGACGGTGAGATAAACCACCCCGGACAGGACGCAGTAGCCATAGACATGGGAGTAGGACGCCTCCCCTGTCACGTAGTCGAGCAGGTTGGTTGCCAGAATAACCGTCATAAGCGCCAGCGCGGAGGGTAACGCCGAATAACGCAAACGGCAGGCGCGGAAAATGACCAACGACCCAAGGCCGAAATAGAAAATGCCTGAGATCGCGTTCGCTACCTGAAACGTGGTCTCGAAGCCGTTTAGAGAGGCATACTTGAAGTAACCGATCGAGAGCGCGATCAGGAAAAACGGTAATTGGAATACGGCGGGCCCGCACATGTACTTGTCGAGGTATCCGGCGCCGCGGATCGACAGGCCCTGCCAGGTCCCGTCGGGAAAGCGATAATGGGCGATGTCGCCCGGCAGGTTCGGCAGATTCAAAAAAGCAAGGTGCGGGTCGCCGTAAATGAAAATCGCCGGCAGGTACAGATAATATCCCCAACCGTCCGAGCTGATCGCCCGGCCGTTAAAGTGCATGCCGTAAGCATACGCATCGACGCCAGTCGCCAGCACGACCGGAAGCCAAAACGCGGGATGTTTAAAGATCAACCAGGCGCACCGAACCGCCGGAATCATCAGGCGCTCCGATTTTCCAAGGGGCCGTCAGTTGCGCAATTGCCCGTCAAAATACGCGATGGTCTTTTCGAGACCGTGCCTAAGCGCAACCTGCGGCTCCCATTCGAGCTTCGATCGGGCCAGCGAAATGTCAGGTTGCCGTTGCCGGGGATCGTCCTGCGATGCCTGCTGGAACACGATGGACGACGAAGAACCGGTCATTTCAATGACCTGTTTTGCCAGATCGAGAATCGTGCACTCAACAGGGTTACCGACGTTGATCGGACCGGTCACGTCCGTCGGCGTCCTCAACACGCGTTTGCCCTTGTAAAAGTTATCCACCGCCGCCCCCGTTTTTCATCTCGTTCCTTCCTGACGATCAATTTCCCGGACTGATCCGATAACGGATCAAATACCAGAGAGCTTTCAGACCATCCTTCCAGTTGATCTTTTTCCCCTCATGGTAAGTCCGGCCGTAGTAGTGAATTCCAGTTTCATAGATCCTCCACTTCCGCGCCAGCGCGATTTGCGCGCTGATCTGCACCTCAATTCCAAAATCGTTCGCGGTAATGTTGAGTGTTTGCAGAACCTCGCGGGTAAACATCTTGTAACAAGTTTCGATGTCAGTCAGCGTTTGATTGCACAGCACATTGAAAATCAGCGAAATCACGCGATTGGCCAGATAGTGATGAAAGTAAAGTGAGCGGTGCGGCTTTCCGTAGAAACGCGAGCCATAGACGACATCGGCCACCTTTCTCGTGACGATCAATCCATACATCACGTTCCAGTCTTCCGGGTCGTACTCAAGATCGGCATCCTGAATGACCAGAACCGCTCCCGCAGCTGCGCGCATTGCCGTCTGAATCGCACCGCCCTTGCCCTTGTTGCGGGAGTGAAAAATCACCCGGACTACGCACTCATCCGTTGCCGGATTGATGGACGCGCTCGGATCGCCCGTGATGTCCCCCTCGACAACGGTCCGAAAGTTCTCCGCGAGCCAGTCCCGCGTGCCGTCTTTCGATCCGTCATCGACGATGACGATTTCCTTGAACACGCCGGGAAGCGACGCCTTAACGATGCCGATGATCTCGGCGATGGTGCCGATCTCGTTGTAAACCGGCATCAGGATCGAGATGTCGGGAACTATTGGGAAGTTTGCTGGGCTATTCATGTTCTGTGCTGCGACATAACTTGACGATAGAGATCCATGTATCGGTCAACCATCTGACTCGCGGAAAAATATTTCTGATACCGGAGAAATGCCTGACGACCCATTTCCCCGGCTCGCGCCGGATTGTCCATAAGAAAACGCATTGCCGTGCTCAGAGCGCCTGGATCGGCACCCGGAACGACCAGCCCGGTCTCTTCATGATTGTTAATGTAACTCGTACCTGTGCCGATTTCGCCGGAAATCATCGGCTTTCCGAACATCGCTCCTTCAAGGAGGGATATGCCAAATGCCTCCGAGCGCAGGTGGGAGGGAAGCACGACGGCATAGCTGAGGATAAAAAGAGCAACCTTGTCGATTTCCGCTATCGTTCCAAGAAATGTCACCTTGGTAAGTCCGGCATCTGAAGCGTGCTTTCGTAATTCGGCCTCCACAGGACCGGCACCCGCGATCACAATCGGAAAATCCATGCCTCGATTGGCCTCGATCAGGATATGGAGCCCCTTATAATATCTCAACACCCCCACGAAGAAGAAGAATCTCTCGCCCAACTGCGCGCGCCATTCGGCGATGCGTGAAGCATCGGGTGTCGGATATGCGAGACGGTCGAGACCGATCGGTATGACCTCTGTTTTCTCACGGAACGCCATCAGCGTCCGGCTGGTCTCCAGGTAGTTTGGAGAGGTAGCCACAATTCGATCGATACTCCCAAGAAAACGATTCATCAGCGGCTTATACAACTTCATCCAGCGTTGTTGCCGGATTATGTCCGAGTGATATGTCAGAACGGTCGGCTTGGAGACCCCGGCCGCAAAATGCACAATGTCCGCAAACGGCCACGGATAATGGTAGTGGATGACATCGGAGTTACGCGCGAGAGCGGCGAATTTCGCAAAAGACCGGATCGAAATGCCGGTCGAGGCTATCTCCAGATTTTTCCGGACACGATGAGAAACGTGATTGTCAAACGCGGTGCTCTCGTCGGCCACGTCCGAACTTAACGACAGGACGTCGACCTCCATTCCCTGTTGAACGCAACCGCGGGCCAACTGGTAAATGAACTGTTCGATGCCTCCATAAGAATCTGGCAGATATGTCTTGTAGAAATGCAGGATCTTCAAGCTTGCAGTTTCCCGATCTGTCTGCGGCCGTAGCGGCGAAACCTGTGCATCAACAGGAAGCGCAGATAGAGCGGGCAGCGCGGGCGCTGTCAATGCCCGCTACCACAACGATAATGACCGTTACGTCCGGGCACCTGCGACCCCCGACGTCCGGCGCAATGTAGCCGAACATCAGCATTGTTTTGGACCGGTCGCGGTACAATTCTTCTCGTCGGAAGGTCTCACGATCAGGGCGGTCACCTGCTGCGTCGCGCCGGGAATACCCATCAGGACAGATTGAACGGTGAACTCAGACCGGACAGTTCGATCGGGTGGCGCGACCCTTTCTATCTGTATGATACAATGCTCGTCATCGCTGAAGCACATCGATCCCCATCCTCGTTTGAGGCTCGCTGCAGACGGTGCAGATGAATCTTCCGGCGACCAAACATGCTGATATTCCGGATGATCCGGACTGTAGAAGGCGGCGGCAAATGCCAGCGCGTCGGTGCCGCTCACAGACGGCAGCGGCGTATCGGACACCGCGTGCCATCGTCGCGTCAATTCGGCGACCGCCGGCCGATAGAAATTGCGTCCCTCCTTGAAGGGATGGGTGTTGCGATAAATCGCATGAGCGGGAGCGACGACGACAACGCAGATTGCCGCGATACCGAAAACCAGTACGGCGAGATTGACCGGGTAAAACCGCTCGATCGAAAATCCCGCGCCGCCGACAACCACAATGACGATGAGAAACAGACCCTGCCAGGCCCAGAGCGCCGGAAAATGGGTCCTCAGGCCGATTATTGCGGCCATGGGCAAAACAACGGTCGCGATGCCGATGAAGAAAAGCAGCAACAATCCGGAATTCAGCGCCCTGAAATCGGCAGGCCATTGTTTGAACCGGGAGCCCGCGATCGCGATCCAGGTCAATGCAGGCAACACCATCGTAGCGCCAATCCCCAAGAGGAAAGAACCGGCATCGACCAACGATCCACCAAAGGTCACTTCGCCGGACGTCTTGAGGGCGTAGGTAAAAGGAGACGTGTCTGTTGCGGCCAGCCAGTACAAGTGAGGCGTCAGCACTGACAGGCCAGCGGCAGTGGAAACCCAAGGCGCGAAAGAGACGAAATATGCCCGGCGCTGCGGATGGGCAATCGCCGCAGCAATGAAGCTGCCAACCAAAAACACCGAATAATATTTGCCCAGCATCGCAAGGGCTGCGGTGACGCCGGCGGCCACCGCCCAAGGTAGATCGCGGGTCTCAAACGAGCGCAGAAAGCAATAGGTCGCAAGCGGCCAGGTCGCCAGGAGAATTGCGTTGGCATTGAAGCGTTGCGCATGAAACTGGTAGACCGGCAACAACATCAGCAGCAGGAGCACGACGATTCGCTTGTCGCCTTTCACAAAATGGCGGGAAATCAGGTCGACCGACCAGAGTGCTATCGCCGAGTTGATCATCGCCAATAGCTCGAACGACCAGTCGGTGAGCGGAAAGACCGATGTCCAAAGGTAGACCACCCATCCCACCAGCGGCGGATGCTTGGAGTTGCCCCACTGCCAGGTCCGGCCAAACGACCATGTTTCCAGAACATCCGGGTGAAGATCTCCGGACAGATACGCGATCCGCAGATACACCATCCAGATGGCGATGAAGCCGATCAGCAGCAGCGGAATAGCCCACCCCGCCTCTACCCCGTCCAGCCACTTAAGGAATGGTCGCCGCCAGCGCGCCGGAGCGAGGTCAGAACGCGCGGCTGTTGCAGAAGATGAAAGATGGATGCGCACCCCTTGTCCCATCAACTATCCTTCAACGCGTTGTTCGTCGACAGGATTAAGTTAACTGCCCGCCGCACGTCACTTCCGACCGGGCCATCTTTCGAGCAACAATTCAATCTCCTGGACCAACTGCGCCGTACTTTCGGGTTGGACAAGCCGCTGCTTGATCCGATTGACCAGAAGACCGCGTTTTCCGCCGGCCAGCGCACATGATACGCCCTTGCCGATATCGGAATTGTCGGCGGCGATATAGGTGACGTCATCGCCCAATATCTCACGGGACCATGGATGCTCATGAAGCACCACGGACGCGCCCGCGAGACCGGCCTCAATTGCCGAATGGCCGGGAAAATCAGCGCCGAGTTCGAGGTAGACCTCGCAGCTCTGCATGGCGGAGCGGATGATATCGGATCCTGCCTGGAGGTAAGGCAAAAACCGCACGTGACTGGAGGCGGCAGCCTTGCACTTCTCGAAATAGGATCTGTTCCGGTATCCCCCGATGAAGACCAACGGAATTTCGTAATCGTTCAGGGCTTCAATCGCCTGCAGCTGCTGCTTCGCCTCCTCGAGGGCGCCAACCCATAGAATGAAGCGTTCAAGCCCATAAGCCGAGCGGAACAAATCGTCCGGGACCAACCTTGCAAAGGACGGGTTGATTCCCGGCGGCACGATCACCAGCTTGCGGTCATCGACATGGAAAGATGCCTTGCACAGCTCACCTTCGACGTGCGTCCTGATGACGATCAGGTCGGCAAGATCGAGGTGCTCCCGAACAACCTGCGCCGAGGTTGACGCTGTGTTGAAGAAATTATAGTTCGGCAGCAGAATAATCGGCTTTCCGGCATCCCGGATGCTACGAAGCAGTCCTTCGCCGCCGCCAAAGGCGGAGAAATGGATGACAGCATCGTATTGACGAAGCGGTCGTGAGGTATGGCCGTAAAAATCTGCGCGAACACCGTTTTCGCTCAAGTATTCGGCGAGCTGGAGAAATTCGGTTTCGCCGCCGCCAGGTGCCAGAAAAGCCTGGTGATAGGTTGTCAGCAATAACCGCATTGCACCCACTCGCTGAAACGGAGCACGACGGACTTAACCTTTTTTCGCTCCTTGTGCCAAGCAGCGATTAACCGTCGGAGCGAGCAAATTAATTGATTTTATTGGACTTTTGCCATCGCTTCGATATTAGAATGACCTTATCTCGCTGGCGGTCGCAAGCCGCCAAATTCGTTCGATGCGATCCCGTTCGCTCCTCATTTTATTTGGGAGTATCGGATTTGTGCGTGGTCTGGAAAGCTTGGGGACGGACGCGAAATGGCCAAGCCAAACTTCAAGGGCATCATTCTGGCCGGCGGACGAGGCACCCGATTGTTTCCGGCGACGATCTCCATCAGCAAGCAATTGATCCCGCTCTACGACAAACCGATGATATATTATCCGCTCAGCACCTTGATGCTGGCCGGCATTCGCGAAGTCATGATCATTTCAACTCCCCCGTCGCTTCCCTTGTTTCAGGAGCTTTTAGGCACCGGACGGCAGCTCGGGATGGAATTCGAGTACGCGGTTCAGGCTGAAGCGAGGGGTCTGGCCGAAGCATTCATCATCGGGGAAAAGTTTATAGGCCGCTCCCATGCGGCTTTGGCGTTAGGCGATAATATTTTTCACGGAACCGGCGTCGGCAACGCCATTCGTCAGGCCGCTGCGCTGAAAAAGGGCGCGTCGGTATTGGCCTATTGGGTCAGCGATCCCAGGCAATACGGCGTCATCGAATTGGACCAAAGCGACAAGCCGCTTTCGATCGAGGAAAAGCCGAACAATCCAAAAAGCAACTATGCCGTCACAGGCCTGTATTTCTATGACAACGATGTCATCGAGATTGCGAAGGCCGTGAAACCATCCGCTCGCGGCGAACTCGAAATCACCGATGTAAACAACGCCTACCTCGCCAACGGAATTTTGTCGGTCGAGAAACTTGGGCGGGGAGACGCCTGGCTCGACACCGGAACCTACGATACCCTTCTCGAGGCCAGCCATTTTGTCCAAACGATCGAAAAGCGGCAAGGGCAGAAAATCGCGTGCATCGAAGAGATCGCCTGGCGCATGGGTTTCATCGACGACGAAGAACTGGAACAGCTTGCCCATCCTTTGATCGCCAGCGGCTACGGCAAGTACATCCTCAACCTGCTTAAACATTAGCCGTGGCCGGTGGTGGCAACCGTTGCGTCGGGGGATAGTTAGGCCGGCTGAGCAATTAAATGCGAATTTTGGTCATTGGACGAAACGGACAGGTTGCAAGCGCGCTTGCGCGGCTTGGCGCCGCTGGAAGGCATAGACTGACATGTCTCGGTCGCAACGATATCGATGCCGTCTCCAGACGCGCCGTCGAAGAAGCCGTCCTGCGATTTCAGCCCGAGGCCCTGATCAATGCTGCCGGCTACACGGCGGTTGACAAGGCCGAAAGCGATCGGGATGCCGCCTATGCGCTGAACGAGTTCGTCCCGCGCCTTCTGGCGGAGATTTCAGCGGCTCGTCGTATTCCATTTATTCATCTCTCCACGGATTACGTTTTCGACGGAACGAAGCCAGCACCTTACGAACCGACCGACCCGATCAGGCCGCTCAACATATATGGCGCGTCGAAAGCAGCGGGCGAAATTGCCGTTGTTTCGGCAAATCCCGCCGCCGTAATTCTACGAACTGCATGGGTTTACAGCGACACCGGCTCGAACTTCGTCAAACGAATGCTGGAGTTGGGCGCAGAATGCGACGAGTTGCGGATCGTTGACGATCAACTCGGCAATCCCACCTTCGCAGACGACATCGCGGACGCATGCCTGGGGCTCGCGTCGCACCGGAAACTGCGTGCAGGAGCGGCGGGCGGAATCTATCACTATGCCGGCAGGGGCGATGTGACATGGTTTGGTTTCGCCGGAGCTATCTTCGACGGAGCGCGGCTGCGTGGGCACCGCACTCCCACTGGTTTAGTTCCCATCACCACGGACCTGCATCCGACCCCGGCCAAGCGTCCGGCCAATTCACGTCTCGATTGCGCGCTTACCGAGGCCGCATTCGGAATCACCTCACAACCCTGGGAGGCCGCCCTACAGATATGCCTGGAGCGGCTCTTGGTTTGAGGGAGACCCTCCATGCCTTTTCGACGCGCGGCATTCACTTGACTTTGGGGGTCGCCACGCGACATTTGTCGGCAAATGACGGGTTGAGCGCGAAACCCTGACCAAAGAGCAATATGTCGGACCAGAATGCGATGAGCACAGCTGAGGTAAGCGCCGGCCCTAAAAAGCGGCGTCCGAAATTTTCGGTTTCGCATTATCTCGATCTGATCCTGACCCTCGCTCATAAAGAGGTCAAGGTCCGTTATAAAAACAACGTATTGGGCTACATCTGGTCGCTGGCGAACCCGCTGGCGTCGGCGCTCGTATTTTATTTTGCCATGCAGGTGATATTCAGGTCGAGCATTCCCGATTATCCGCTGTTTCTGGTCATCGGCCTGTTCTCGTGGCAGTGGTTCAGCAATTATCTTATCGGGGCCTGCAATGTCTTTATCTCCAACGGCAGTCTGATCAAGAAGTCCGTGTTCCCACGGTCAGTGCTGCCGGTCGCGCTCAATATCCAGGATGCATTCCACTTCGTGATGTCGATTCCGGTCACCATATGCTTCATGTATTTTTACGGCATTCCGATTGGATCGAGCATTATTGCAGGCCTGCTGCTTCTTATCCCCGCGCAATTCTTTTTGCTGCTGGGCATTGGACTCGCAGTCTCGTCCGTCAACATGTTCTTTCGCGACATGGAGCGAATTCTGGCGATCGCACTCAACATGATGATGTATCTCTCGCCGGTACTGTTTCCGATCGATCGCGTTCCCGATCCCTATAAAGAATGGATGAAGTTCAACCCGATGACGCCGTTGATCGAAGCCTGGCGCGGCGTTTTCCTGAACAATGAGCTGCAATGGGAAAACGTAGGTCTGATCTATCTCTACGCGGCGATCGCACTTGCGTTCGGCACAGTCGTGTATCGCAGGCTGGTTCACGGCTTTGCGGAGGTCATCTAAGGTGAAGAAGCCGCGTACGCGAAACCGGCGACATAAATCGGGTCGCAGCCTCAGACTGCAAGCTGAACGGAAACAACGGGCGGAAACCGCCCCAATTGCGATCAAATTCGAGAATGTCTCGAAGAGCTACTCCGACCGGACATTTTTGACCGGCGAACTCAAGAACTATGCTTTGAACGGTTTTTCAGCCGGAAAATACCGGAAGAACCACCTCGTCCTGAGCAACATCTCCTTTGAGATTCGTCGCGGTACAACCGTCGGGTTCGTTGGACGCAATGGCGCCGGAAAAAGCACGTTGCTTGGGCTGATCGCGGGCATCATGCGTCCGGACAGTGGAAAAATCGCGGTTGACGGGCGAGTCTCGTCATTGTTGGAGTTGGGTGCGGGATTTCATCCCGACCTGTCAGGGCGAGAGAATATCGAACTTAACGGGGTGGTCCTCGGCTTTTCACGTGCGGAGGTCCGCCGACGGATCGACAGCATTATTGCGTTTTCAGAGCTTGAAGAACATATCGAAACACCGATCCGGTTCTATTCAAGCGGGATGCTGGCGCGCCTGGGCTTTGCGGTCGTGTCGCAGCTTGATCCGGAAATCCTGCTTGTCGACGAGGTGCTCGCGGTCGGCGACTTTGCCTTTCAGGCAAAGTGTAACGACGTCATGCAACAATTCCGCACATCGGGCGGCACCATCATTCTGGTATCCCATACCGCGTCCGACATCATCGATCTTTGCGATGAGGCATTCCTGATCGAAAACCACGGCATCGCTGCGTCGGGCGATCCGCGGGAAGTGATGGAGCGGTATGAACAGTCTGGAAGTTGATCGATGGTCGCGATGGAAATCGCCTTTTCATCTGTTGTGCTTGATCCGGAAGACCTTCGAACCGATGTTGATTGGCGTAATGCCTGATTCAACCAAACCCAGTGGAGCAACCGGTCAAACTTCCTCGGCTTACGTCAGCGAAATGAGGCGACGGCTCCAGCAAGGTTTCACGCCCGCTCGATCATTTATCATCGGCGCCACCGGCCACCTGAAACGCCTTTTTGCACCTCCCCGCAAGGTCTGGACGGGTGATGCGCTTCCGACAAGTAAACGCGTAGTCTATGTTCATTTCGACCGAAACGGCGATGTCCATGACTACACTATGGATCAATTGCGGGCGTTCGCCGAACTTGGTTACACGACGACGTTCGTAACCAATTCTGACAAGTTCTCCGACGAACAAGTCATCAAGGTTCGTCCATTTTGCGCCAGCATCATCCGACGGCGCAATGAAGGATATGATTTCGCCGCTTATCGGGATGGCATTCGGTCAATTCCGGCCGGAGATCTCACGCACCTTATTCTTACCAACGACAGTTATTATGGGCCGCTCTTCCCGCTTGCTTCCCTGCTTGACCGGTGTGATCCGGAAACGGCGGACGTGTGGGGCGCCACCGACAGCCGGGAGGTCGCCTATCATCTGCAATCCTATTTTCTCCTGTTCCACAAGAAAGCCATTCACAGCACCGCGTTTCGCCGTTTCTGGCGACGCTACCCAAATGTAAATGACAAGGCATGGGTCATCCTGAACGGGGAAATCGGTATCAGCCGAAAAATGTCGAGAGCGGGTCTAAGGCTGGCCGCGGCCTTTTCATGCGGCGACGCCGAGACACGGTTAAACAACGCGGCCAACGATTACAGGCACGCCAGCAATTTTGTTGTTTTTGCCGGCGAAATGAGGGGTCGTGCGGAAACCCTGAACCCTGTAAAGTTTTATTGGGAAACGTTGATCGCGCGCGAACATTTTCCCTTCCTCAAGCGTATCGTCTTGACCGAGGATCCCGAACTCTCGTTTGCCGGCCGCGCCATTCCGCTGATCGCCGCTACGACACAATACGATACAACCATGATATCTCGGCATTTGGAAACGCTCGGTACAAGCGCCCATCATCCGTCCGGGTCATAAATATCAGGCCGACGTGGAAGAGAAATTAGTGCGAAACGGCAGGCGATAAGAGCTCAACGACATGATTGCGATTTACGAACCTATCTACCTGCCCGACCAGAAACTCGCTGAGCCCGCTTTTCGCCCGCTCCGGACCGGGGGCAATGAGCACGCTGATTGGCGCGAGTTTTATCTGATTGTCGACATGTATCGACGCGGCTTGCACCGTCAGCAATCGTTCACCGGATTGATGTCTCCGAAATTCAGGCTCAAGACCGGAGTTAGCGGTACACAATTTATTGAGTTCGTTAATGCCAATTCTGAAGCGGACGTCTGTTTTATAAATCCTTTCCCGCATATCGCTTACCTCTCGTTTAACGTCTGGATGCAGGGAGAATACGCGCACCCGGGCTTAACCCCGCGCGCTCAGGCACTTCTCGATGCTGCCGGGATTAAATTGACAATAGCCGACATGCCGCGACATGATCTCAGACTGCTTTGCTATTGCAATTTTTGGGGCGGTTCCGAGCGATTCTGGGACACATATGTCGGTGGCGTACTGCTCCCGATTGCCGAATTTCTCGAGAAACATCCGGATGATCCGATCAGTCGGGATGTTCTTTCCCCAACCTCGCATTCCCAGCCAGCAACGTTTCTTCCTTTTATTGTCGAGAGATTATTCAGCAGTTTCCTGTCGCGTCCAGCTCACGGGCTTACAGCGCGGGCATATCCCCTGGACCTCTTCAAATCGTGCTTCAACAAATTTGAGAAAGACATGGTGGTATCCGTTAAAGATACGATAGACGCTGCCGACCAGGCCGGACTTTTTCCCGACACGCTGAAAAACAACATGGCTTTGAGATGCAGACTTTTAGAACGGTATAATCGCGCCTATTATCGGCACCAGCCGCACCCACACTCCGGGGCGTGAACAGAATTATTTAAGTGACGTATCAGGTATTTGCCCTTATTTAGCTCTGATATGCCCGCACGGGCTGGCGGAATCTTTGTTGGGCGTTTGGGACTCTCTCTGCATGTCGGTGCAATTTGGAATCACGGACGACCAGTACGCGAAATGGGTGCGGGATTTCGATACGCTTTCCTCGGATGATTGCGCGCAAATTCGAAGGCACATCGCGAAGCTGCCTTACAGGCCTCTGATCTCGATCATCATGCCGGCTTACCAGACGCCGGCGGATGTGCTCAAGGAGGCAATCGCATCCGTTCGCGAACAGCTCTATCCCGACTGGGAACTGTGTATCGCCGATGACGCCTCCCCCTCTGCGCATGTCGAGGAGATTTGCCGCACGGAAGCCGCCGCCGACCCGCGCATCAAGATCGTAAGACGCGAAATCAACGGCCATATTTCGGCTGCATCGAACTCGGCCTTGTCGATCGCAACCGGAGAGTTTGTCGCGCTGATGGATCATGACGACCTGATCCCGCGGCATGCGCTTTACCATGTCGTGGTTGCCATCAACGCCAGGCCTGACCTCGATATTATCTATTCCGATGAAGACAAGATCGATTCCGATGGACGACGGCGACAACCCTACTTCAAGACCGACTGGAATCCGGACTTGATGCTCGGCCACAATATGATGAGCCACTTGACCGTCTACCGAAGAAGCTTGATCGAGAAAGTCGGACGTTTCCGGGAAGGATATGAGGGAAGCCAGGATTACGACCTTTCGCTCAGGGCAGTGGACGCAACCACGACCGAAAAGGTCCTCCACATTCCCCACGTGCTCTATCACTGGCGCCGGGCACGTGGGCACATCTCGTTTTCAGAGGCGTGGCTTGAAAAATGCAACGATGCCGCACGGCGCGCCATCGCTGATCATCTCATCCAGAAGGGCGAGAGCGGGGCTGTATCAAGCCACCCGCTTCAAAAAAATTGGTATCTTTTGAGACGGGATTTACCGCCTGTTGTGCCGCTCGTATCTCTGCTCGTACCGACGAGAGACAAAGCGGATCTTCTGAAGAAATGCGTTACCGGACTGCTCCAACGCACGAGCTACAAGAACATCGAGGTACTGATTCTTGACAATGGAAGCAGGGAGTCTTCAACTCATCGACTATTCGCAGAACTGTCGAAGGATCAACGCGTCCGCGTGGTCGGGTATGATCGACCTTTCAATTATTCTGCGATCAACAATTTTGGAGCGGCGAGCGCGAGGGGTTCGGTTCTTGGACTGATCAACAACGACATCGACGTCATCGATCCGGACTGGCTTTCCGAGATGGTTTCGCTGGCTTTGCTTCCGGATGCAGGCGCCGTCGGCGCAAGGCTGCTTTACGAAGATGGCCGGATACAACATGGCGGAGTGATACTCGGGGTCGGCGGAGTTGCAGGTCATTTCAACCGTCTCCTACCGCGGGAAGAGTTCGGCTATTTCGGACGATGCAAAATGCGATCGACCGTCTCGGCCGTTACCGGCGCGTGTCTGATCGTCAGAAAATCGGTGTTCGAGGAGGTCGGCGGTCTTGATGAGGTCAATCTTACGGTAGCCTTCAACGACGTCGATCTTTGTCTCCGGATCAAGGCCAAAGGCTATCGCAACATCTGGACGCCGACCGAGTTGTACCATCTAGAGAGCGCCAGTCGGGGGCCTGACACTACACCCGAGACGGCACCCCGGTTTGGCGCAGAAGTAGCTTACATGCTTCGGCGATGGGGCGACATCCTCAAGGAGGATCCATTCTACAATCCGAACATGTCGATCGAAAACGAGAGATTTTTGCTGGCATTTCCGCCCCGTGTAATGCGGCCGTGGAAAGATTACTGACGCACTTTGGAGATCAATCCGCCGTATAACCGGTATTTGCGGTTGCACATGCCCTAAGTCCAAAAAAGGCCGTTGCGGGGACCCGATTATAAAGCTTTCATAAGGACCGGGCGCGAAAAGCTGATCCCGAATTCGCAGACAAATTGTTTCAAAGATGGACTCTGAACAAATAGCCCGAATGATCGCGACGCCCTACCGGCGCCTTCCGGAGTTCGGTTACGATCTGTTCAACGGAATAGTACTGGCATGGCTGTCGAACGGCCCTGTATTCCAGTTCGACTTTGATTTGGCCACCGATCACGGCGCTGATGATTTGACATTCTGGTGGCTTAGCGGCGGACGGCGAAGTTCCCCAGGCATCAGCGAACAACTCGATCGCGTAATCCTGCAGGATTTACACCTGCAATATCTCACACCATCTCCGCCATCCGAAACGCGACTGCTTACGCCGCTGTTGTCTCTGATCCACCGACATCGCGAGGATTTGCGAATTTCGATCGATCTCCATAACGCGACCGGAACAGACGACATGTGGCGCTGGTGGCTTGCGTTCGGCATCCGCGAGTATTTTGGGTGCCCAGACTGGCTGATTGCGGCGCAGGCCGAGGCGCTCGATCCAGGCTTTCTCCGCAAATTGGGCCTGAATCGACCAACATCGGTCTCACAGACAGCACCGGATCGTCAGGATTTTCTCACCAACCTTCTACCGGCGAGCCTGGCTATTGTCCGCCTCAGCCGCCCCGACCTGCAGGCTACCTTCAGATACAGCGAAGATGGCGTTTCGAACCTTATTTTTTGGTGGTTCACCTATGGCCGCACCGAGTTTGGCGATTTGCGCATTCGGATCGATCAGGACTTGCTGCGAACGCTGCACTGCGACTTCCTGCCAGCGGACCGTTCTCAGCCTACCTCCCGCCTCACCCCGCTGTTAAACATCATCCGCGATCACAAGCCAAACTTGCGTTCGAGGTTCGACGTTGCGACTCCAGACGGAGTCACCGGCATGTGGCGCTGGTGGTTCAAGCATGGCGAGCGAGAAATGTTCGGTCTGTCCGAAGAACGAACACGAGAGAGTAAAAACGGAAGCAAACCGTCGACCGTACCCGCCTCCCCTCCGACCCGCGCAAAGGGTGTGTGTCTTGTCGGCCATGCCAAAGGCGAATTCGGACTGGGAGAGGATATCCGTCTTCTTCGCGCGGCGCTGGATCGGGCGAACATAGCGAACATTGTCATCAAGGCGCCCTGGGATATCACCGCCCGTGAATTGATCGACGAACCCGCGCTGGACGTCTCCGACGCCAGTTTTGACTCCGATCACATCTTCTATGCGATGCCGGCGTTTGATACGGCGACGCTGCTGAGCAAGATCGGTTCGCGCGCGTTCTCGGCGCGCCGAAAGATCGGCTTTTGGCAATGGGAGCTTGAACGTTTTCCTGTTCCTGCAAAACTGGCCATGGATCTGGTGGATGAGATCTGGTGTCACTCCGAACACGCCGCGACCGCGTTCCGGCAGGCCACCGACAAGCCGGTTATCAAAGTTCCTCTGCCCGTATCCGTTCCGGACACCGGAATAGCATCACGCGCCGCGTTCGGCCTGCCCGAACAAGCGTTCGTGGTTTTTACCAGTTTCGATGGCGCCTCATCGATCGCCCGCAAAAATCCGCTTGGATCGATTCTTGCGTTCCAGCGCGCGTTTCCAGTTGACGGAAGCGTTAACGCCCGCCTGATCGTGAAGGCGATGAATACCAGCAACGACTCGCTTTGGCGAGAATGCCTGCGCAAAGCCGAGGTTGACGAACGTATCGTTATCATCGACACGGTGCTGGACCGAGGTGCCTACTACCAGCTATTGCGCGCTTGCGATGCCGTAATCTCGCTTCATCGCGCCGAGGGCTTCGGGCGGCTGATGGCCGAGGCCATGGCGCTTGGGGTTCCCGTGATCGCGTCGCGCTATTCCGGCAACCTGGATTTCATGACCGATGAGAATAGCTGGCTGATCGACGGAGAACTCATTTCGGTATTGCCCGGCGACTATGCGTTTCACCACGGTCAGAAATGGCTGGAGCCAAATATCGAGAATGCCGCGCACGCTCTTCGCGAGTGCGCAACGGATGGCGGGAAGCGTCGGCAGCGCGCCGCCTTGGGCATGACCGACATTGCCTCGAAACACAGCCTGAAGACTTGCGGTGAGGTTTATGCAAGACTTCTGGACATGGACCCGGTGGAAATCCTGGGCACGGCACGACGCCAATGCGCATCCATGTGATCGCACGCGACATCCAGAGGCACGACGCCGTCGGTAATTTCTGCCGTCAGATTCATGCATTCCTGGGCACGAACGGATATGACGTCTCGCTTGCCGCCGAGAATTACGATGCGGACGATCGATTCTCGATCGATCAGCTGGCAGACATCATCCCGCAGATCACCGGCGATGACGTCATCATCTTTCATTTCTCGACCGAGGATCCTGCGTTTCCCGTGGTCGCTGCCCTCGATTGCCCGAAAGTGCTTTATTTCCACAACATCACACCCGAACGCTTTTTCACAGCCTCTGACGAGCGCACCGCCGATCTTGTGAGACTTGGGCTCGAGCAACGGCCGTGCGCCGCGAGCTTTGACGTGTTGATGGCGAATTCTCAGGTGACGGCGCGCGTCCTTTACGAGGGTCTGGCGGCGGCCGACCGCAAGCGCATTGGCGAAAGCGGAATTATCGATTGCCCGCCCCTGATCGGCGTCGACCGCTGGACCACGATCGAAGAAGAGCCCACGGCGACGGGTGTCAACGCCAGAACGGTGCTGTATGTGGGGCGGCAGGCGCCGCACAAGGGTATCGGAGAACTAGTTGAAGGCTTTGCACTGCTGGCCGCCGGGGATGATAGCGTCGGCCTGGTCTGCGTCGGCGGTTCGCCCGATGCTCTCGAAAATTGCGCCTCGCCTGCCAGCGTCGCGGCACTGGAGCCGTCGATAGCGCAAAGAATCCGGTTCGTTCACGGTATCTCGGATGGGGCCCTGAAATCGATCTACACACGTGCGGGCGTCTGCGCGTCGATGAGCCGGCATGAGGGGTTCGGCGTGCCGCTGGTCGACGGATTGGCGTTCGACAAACCGCTTGTTATCAATGCGGAAGCCGGCATGATGGAAACCGCGGGCGAAGCTGCCATCGTCGTCGAAGCGTCTGATCCCGAAGCCGTCGCAACCGCGCTTGGCGTGGCACTCAATGACAGGGCCGCGCGCGCGCGGCTTGCTTCCGCCCGCCGGGCGCGCCTCGAAACACTTCGGCACCTCGCCGACGGGCATCTGATTCTGAATGCCGTGAACCAAGCCAGGACGCTGCACCGTGCGCGTATTGTTTAGCACCTATCCATGGGCTTTCGAAACGCCGGGGGGTGGCGAGATCCAGTTGCGAAAATACGCGGAGCACCTGCCCGCGCATGGCATCGAGGTGCAGTTGCACGATCCATGGCGGGCCAACCTCGCCGAGGTCTCGGCCGTGCATTTCTTTTCCTGCATCGCCGGTTCGGTTCACTTCTGCAACCATGTGCGCCAGCGCGGTCTGCCGCTTGTGATTTCTTCCTCGCTCTGGATCACGCCGGAGACGGCCGATCTCTATCCCGTCGATGAGATCCGCTCGCAGTTCGCACTGGCTGATGTCATCGTTACGAATTCAGACACCGAATCCGACCTGTTGTCGCGCGTGCTCGGTTTGCCTCGCAATCGCTTTATGACGGTCATGAACGGATTTGAGCCGCGTTTTCTGCAGCCGCAGGATCCGGAGTTGTTCCGCACCGCGTTTGGAATCGAAGGCCCGTTCATCCTCAACGTCGGCAATATCGAACCGCGCAAAAACCAGCTTGGGCTGGTCCGCGCTATGGCGGGGCATTCCTTGCCGCTGGTATTGCTCGGACATCAACGCGACAAAGCCTATGCGGCTCAGCTGCTGGCGGAAGGTGGAACGAGGGTGCGCCACTTGGGCGCGCTGGATCACGCCGACCCCCTCCTCGCTTCCGCATTTGCGGCCTGTTCGGCGTTCGTGCTGCCCTCGACGCTCGAAACGCCGGGGCTGGCCGCACTGGAAGCCGCGGCGGCGGGTGCACCTGTCGTTGTGACCTCGGAAGGCTCGACCCGGGACTACTTCGGCAGCCATGCCCACTATGTCGATCACCGCGCCCCCCTCGACATCCGCCGCGGCATAGCTGATGCCCTAGCCCAGGGCCGCAAACCCGACCTGAAGGCCCACGTCGCTTCCCGCTTCGCCTGGCCGACCGTTACCGAGAGACTTGTGGAGGTATACGCGACCGCCCTGCGGCGCCAGGCCACGCCATAGCTGGCGGGCAAACCAGTCTCGACGCATCTGCAAGTGGTAGCGGGTACGATGCCCGAATCCCCGCCATGCGGGCCATTACAGGTTCGCTGATGGTTTTTACGGTCGCGGAAGGCTCTTCGCCCGGGACATGCGGCCAGCAACGCCGTTCGCCTCCGAAATGGCTCGGGGCATTCCAAGCCCGCCTTGCCGCCCGCTGGACCGCAATTATCAAAATCCCCTGGGTTTGCTGCCGCGCCCGCACCATATTACCGTGGCGGCACACGGCCAAACGGCAGTTCGATCAGACCGTTGGCCTGTATATGTTTAGATCGGAAAGCCGCCGACCGCTCCTTGATCGACATCGGCGCCGAGCTTCCGGGACGAGGATCGGGCAAATAAATGACGATTGATGAGTTGAACATACCCGGCGTGTTGTTGATTACGCCGAAGCGGTTTTCCGACGGCCGCGGCTGGTTTTCGGAAACGTACAGCGAGAGGGCGTTCAGGGACTACGGGCTGGAACTGGACTTCGTGCAGGACAACCACTCGCTATCCCTGAAAGAAGGAACGCTTCGCGGCTTTCACTTGCAAACTGAGCCTCATGCGCAGGCCAAACTCGTGCGCTGCGTCCGAGGCCGCATTCTCGATGTCGCGGTTGATTTGCGACCAGGCTCTCCAACCTATGCCAAACATGCGTCCGCCGAACTGTCGCCACTCGAGGGCAGGCAACTTTTCATTCCGGTCGGATTTGCGCATGCATTCCTGACCCTCGAACCCGAGACCGAGGTCATTTACAAGGTGACCGATATTTATGCCCCGCAATGTGAAGTCGGCATCCGATGGGACGATCCCACGATCGCGTTTCCGTGGCCGATCAAACAGGGCCCGTTTCTGTCGCGGAAAGACGAGAATTTTCCCGAGCTCAGCGATGCTTTGAAAGTGAGCTAAGCGTCAAGTTGGCGCCGGTTGCGGTCTGCCGCGGAGCGCGGCTATCGACAGAAATGCCGCCACGACCGCCAGGTAGATCGCCGGCGCCGCATAAAGGAAATTCGCCGCCGGCAGCGAACTGGCGTCGATCAGCGCCAGTATGATGATACGTGTGGCGACGAGAGTCCACGCCGTGAGCGCCGTCAGCAATACAGCATCCAGCGCCCGCCGTCTGACGCTGCGCCAGACCGCCACCACTGCGGCTGCGAAACCGGCAAGTATCAGAACCGGAATCAGAATTTTGTAAAACCGGATAAGCCATCGACGGAGATGTGCTGCGTACATATGCGCCGGATTGACAAAACCGGGCACGGAAACTGACTCGATATACATTACGGAGCTGCCGGAACTAGCCGACATCGGGCCGCCGCTATCGACGGCAATGCGGATTTCTTTGTGATCGGGGGTCAACGCGGCGACTGCGCAGGCATTTGGACAGTGAAAAGACATCTCGTATCGGTTCTGATTTGCCGAAGGATCGGAGAAGTTTATCCGAAGATCGGGACTCGCTAATCGGATGGTGGACGATGGAACTTCCAGATCCTGTTCGGCATAGGCCTTGAATGCGGGCCATTCGGTCGACTGGGCGTCTCTATACCAGCCACGCACAGTAACGTCATAGCTGCGTCGGATTGAAGCGCCTATGTTGGGATTATTAAGAAACGCCAAATACCGTACATCACGATTGCCCGCCGGGATTTCTATCAGGGCCGGCATCGCCGGATCCAAAAATACGACCTTATCGACAACTGCAAGTACCGCATCCGGGACAGAGGCCCATTGTCGAGCAGCCAGTGGCGGCATAAAGCTTAACCAGCGTGGGCGGCAATGCAGCCTGCCATCGGCGCACGCCAAGGCTATCTCGTTCGCAACCTTCTCGAAATTATCGGACGCCTCCGACGGACTTTGATAGAATTTATTCTTAGCCGCGGCGTCGCGCAAAGCCCACATGAACACAGCCCCGATGATTTCGCCGCATGCCGGGCTGCCAGCACTACATCCGAGACCGTTCCACCACTCGAAAATTGGCTGACCGGGCGCAAGTGCCGCACTTAACGGGGCAAAGGCGGGACTGACTTTCGCGATCTCCGAACGCACTGCGTTGGAAACCGGCACATATGGAATGACAGGGCCGGCATCGACATCTTCCAGCGCCTCGAGTGTGGCCTTGAAATTGCGCTCCTTGAAATCGACGCCGACGAACGATCCATAGGCGAGGCGATTACCGGTCATGAAGGCCGCATTTACCGCGATAAAGCCGATCGCCGCGACACCGATGTTTCGTGCCAGCGCCAGCAATTCGTGCCGTTGTTTTCGGTGAATCAAAACGGCTCCGGCGGCCAATAGTCCGAGGCCAGGAATAAGCCAGACGCCCTCCTCGCGGGTCAGCCATGCCCAACCAAGGATCAACCCGGCCAAACCGGCGACGAGTACCGTGCCGAATCGTCCGTTCGGCGGCGCAAGGAAAACGATCGCGAAAAGCGAAAACACCAATAGCGTCTGCGCCCAGTAGATCTGGTCCCGGACCACCCTCTGAAGATCGGGCATAAATCCGACAGGATAGAAAGTAAGGGTGACAAACGTCATGACGGCGATCGCGCGTGAAGCCGTCAAACGGTACACGGCCCATGCCGCCGCCAGTATTCCCAAAAATTGAAACAGGGCGTGGCTCGCCGAGACCGGCAACCCGGATAGACTGGACAGGGCGAGGAACACGGGATAGCCCGGCCCCTTCATCAGGGTGAACTGATTGAATTCGCCCAGCCAATGTCCGGAAGCGAGATTTTTGGCAAGCCGCATGTAAAGGCCATCATCATGGCCTGCGCCGGGCAAAAACAAAATCGGAAGGTTGAGGACAATGGCAAACCTGATCAGTGCGGTCGCGCCAAGAACAATCAGGAGAACCTTTGTGAGTTTCCGCGACGAGCAATAGTCAGTGGTCATCGGTTCTGACGGCATAACTGGGTCTCGGATTCAACAATGAAACTCGCCGCAGGCTGGAAGACGAAGCGTCCAGCCTGCCGGCGAAATGAAGAGCGGCGTGTCAGGGTTTTTTTCATGATTTTTTGCTTGCTCGTTCCATTTTGGGGTGGCCGATTGGAACATGGAGGCAGTCTGAACGACCGCAATCCGGCTGTTAAAGACGACGAAGAATAATATTCCAGCCAGCGCACATCTAAAGATCGGTCTGTGCGAGACCCTCGGAACACTCGCGCCCCACGCCCCTACCATGCATATCAGCGGGAAATAATAACGAAAGTTGCCGCCGACATAGAGCGACCCAGCGCCGTTGAGTGCAAGCATGGCGGTTGCAAAAAAATGCGCGACAATGACCAGCCCCAGAAGGATGAAGTCGGCGCGTTCCCGGTTTTTGAAACCGGCGGCCAGGCTTGCCGCAAGAAATACAGCAATCAAGATACAACTCGTCACTAGTTCCAAAACCGAGGGAGTACGAGACGAAAATGGCAGCGCGGTCCACCACAACGACCCGATGCCCTGCACGAGCAGAAGGTCGGGCGCGAAGACCGCGGACATCAGGGACAGCGGACGTACGGCCAAACCCGTCACCTGATCAGCTGCGAAAGCACTTGCGATCTGGATCACAACCGACGGAATGGCCCACGCGAGAACGCCGTAGCGCTGGCGTGACGGCACCGCGATCAGGCCGACCGCGAACAAGATCAGAAAAATGGTAGCCGAAGGCCCGGTCAGCGGAGTTAAAACCAGCAACGCCTTATGAAAGGCCGACGGCGGGTGACCCAATGCCAAGCTTAATATGACGAAAAACGCGTATATGGCGCCCCATGCCTTGACGTGAAGCGCCGTGCCGAACGTCTCGACGCCGTACACGCTGTAGAGCGCAGTGGCGACAACCAGCATCAGTCCAAGACATTCGCGCCTGGTAAAGCCCAACAGGCTGAGGGCAAAGGGCAGCAAAATCGGTGGTAGAAAACCAAACGCCGTGTCCACTATCGGCCAGGATCGCAGCCCGAACAGTGCCGACGTCGCCGCCGCCAGATTTGCCGTCAAATCGAAATAGTCGCTCACGGGACGCACGAGCGCGAGCCAAGGCCCATGCTCATAGGCGTACGACATGTACAGAACTGCAATTTCAGCCCACACCCGCTGGAAACGCAGCAGACTGGGGGCTCGTAACAGCACCAGCAGAACGAACAATGCTGATCCCAGCACGGCGAAATACTGCGAGTGCCGGTCGGTCAGGCCGTCGCTGGAAAGACAGTAGAGCGCAAGCAGCCCGGCAAATGCCAGAAGCGCTCCAACCGCTGCGGGATCGGATAGATCAAACATTCGAATAAGGCATGAACAGCGGAGATCTTGCCAGGCCGAGCTTGTGCAATCGAAACATGACTGACGTCATCAGGACGCCGAGACCATATACGACACTCCGACGAAAATTGATCGACGAAGCCTCGGCAAAATAGCGGGCGGGACACGAGATTTCTCCGGGACGGAGACCGAAAAACACAGCCTGGCATACCATCTGGCTGTCGAACACGAAATCGTCGGAACAGCGATGATACGGAATGCTCGTCAGCGCTTTCCGGCTCCAGCAGCGAAATCCCGTGTGATACTCGGACATCTTTTGTCCGATCAGGATATTCTGCAGCAAGGTCAGCACCCGGTTGAAAAAATACTTGTACCTCGGCATTCCACCGGCCAGCGCCTGGTTTCCCAGAATTCTCGAACCTAGCGCAAAATCATACTCGCCCGACGCCACCATGGCAGCGAGCGCAGGAACCAGCCGCGGCGAATATTGGTAGTCCGGATGCAGCATCACCACGATGTCCGCACCTCGCGCGATGGCGGCATCGTAGCAGGTCTTCTGATTGCCGCCGTAACCCAAGTTGCGGGTGTGAAGAATGGTATAAATGCCGAGCGAACGAGCGACGCGCTCGGTCGCGTCGGTCGAATAATCGTCGGTCAATATGATGTCGTCGATCAACTCTTTTGGCAGGCTGTTGAACGTCTTCTCCAGGGTCGCTGCGGCGTTGTAAGCCGGCATGATCACCGTGACCTTCAGACCGTTCAGCATGTCGCCCCGACAAAACTCAAAAACACGCTTTCGCACATTTTCTGCCTGTCTCCTCTGGGGGAGAGGTTCTGGATGTGCTCGCTGGATGGCGGAAATGACGCTCGAAATCAAGCGGGATTCTCGTGTTAGGGTATCTTGCCGAGATTTACCGGGATCAAGGTATCGTCGACTCACTGCCAGGCACGGGCTTTTTCCTCAATGACAGATCGTTTTTCGCAAACAGCGCAGCAACCCGGCACCGAACTCACAATCCTTATGCCTTGCCTGAACGAGGCAGACACCCTCGCGCTCTGTATCAGGAAAGCCAGGCTCTTCCTGGACGATAGCAGAGTTTCGGGCGAGATTTTGATCGCCGACAACGGATCGATGGATGGCTCCCTCGAAATAGCCCAACGAGAGGGCGCACGTTCGATCTCAGTACCACAGAAGGGATATGGCTCGGCACTCTGGGCTGGCATAGCCGCGGCATCGGGGCGGTACGTGATCATGGGCGATGCGGACGGCTCCTATGATTTTTCGACGTTGATGCCGTTCGTCGCCCTGCTTCGCCAGGGAAACGATCTCGTCATCGGTAATCGCTTCAGAGGAGGCATTGCTCCCGGAGCAATGCCGTTGTTGCACAAATATCTCGGGAACCCGCTGCTAAGCCGCATCGGCAGGCTATTTTTCGGAATCGGCATCGGCGACTTTCACTGCGGGCTGCGCGGCTTCGACCGCGATCGCATGTGTCAACTCCAACTGCACACCTCGGGAATGGAATTTGCCAGCGAGATGATCGTCCGATCCGCATTGAGCGGCTACCGAATTGCCGAGGTGCCGACGACTTTGAACAAGGATGGCCGATCCCGGCCGCCGCACCTGAAGACATGGCGGGATGGATGGCGCCATTTGAGCTTTCTGCTGATGTACAGCCCGCGATGGCTGTTCTTCTATCCGGGCGTGGCGCTTGTTCTATTCGGCTTTTTTGCAACCGCGCTCACTTTTCCCGGCCTCGTTATGGTCGGTGGCGTCGGATTTGACATCCATACCTTTGTCGTTGGGTGTATTTCGATCGTTATCGGCACCCAATCGATCAGCTTTTCCGTCATTACGCGTCGTTTCGCGACGCTACGTGGTTGGCTGCCACCGGGACATTTTACCGAATCCTTGATATCGCTAACGCTCGAACGCACGTTATTGATCGCGGGAATACCAACCTTGTTCGGCGCGGTCGGTCTTTTCTACTGCGTGGCCAATTGGGCGTCGACCGGATTTGGCGCCCTGCAATATGCTGCGATGCTGAAATTGCTTATCTTGTCGATGACCGGTCTTGCGGTCGGGATGCAACTCGCTCTTACGGCCTTTCTGTCGGCAATGATCGACATTCCGTCCATAAAATAGCTGGCGCGATTTCACCGGACTGCACCGCGCATCGGGAGAGCCTAATCACTTGAAAACCATCGAGATATTACCTAGGGTTGCACGAATGCTGAGGTTGACGTGAAAAGGCGCGCATTGGTCACCGGCGGCGCTGGTCAGGACGGATGGTATCTTATCGAATTGCTGCTGGCGCGCGGCTATGAGGTATTTGCTCAATCCAGAAACCCGATCGAGCCCCGGATTCATGATGGTCGCGTCCACTGGCATACCGGCGATCTCACATCCGAAACATTTCTCGGGGATCTTCTCGCAACATCTGTTCCCGATGAGATTTACAATCTGGCCTCCGTATCGCGGCCGGCGCAATCCTGGGACATTCCAATCGAGACCGCGCGGTTGAACGGCCTGGTACCGCACCGGATCTGTGAATTCATCCGGCGTGAACTTCCGAAATGCCGCCTGTTCCAGGCCTCGTCCTCCGAGATTTTCGGCGATACCATCAGTCAATTTCAGACCGAGAGTACCGCGATCAATCCAAAATCGCCCTACGGTGTTGCTAAAGCCTACGCACATCAGATCATCGGGGCTTACCGCGAGCAGTTTGGCTTGCATTTATCCTGCGCGATTCTGTTCAACCATGAAAGCCCTCGCCGTCATCTCGGCTTCGTGTCGCAAAAGATCGCGCATGCGGCCGCTGCCGCTTCACTCGGGCTGACTGAGACCCGGGAGTTGGACGAGCGCGGCAAGCCGATCCTTTTCGAGGGCAAACTTCACCTTGGTGACATCAACGTCCGCCGCGATTTTGGTTTTGCCGGCGATTTTGTCGAGGTGATGCAACTCATTGTCCAAAGCGATATCCCGGACGACTATGTCGTGGGAACCGGCCAGACTCATTCGATTGCCGAGTTTTGTGAAGCCGCTTTCAATGTCGGAGGGCTCGACTGGAAGCAATGCGTGGTCGTCGATAACTCTTTGGTCCGCAAGGTAGACAGCCGTTTCACGCGTGCCGACTCGTCGAAACTTCGATCGCGGTTCGGATGGCAACCGAAAGTCGACTTCCCGGCGCTGGTTACGATGATGGTGAAAGAAAGAATTCGGCTTTTGAAGCTTTCCCAATCCAGGCAATCGACCGATAAATAGACCATTCAAATTGGCAACAACAGATCAGGGATCGTCATATCCCCCGGCAAGACGTTTTATGCACATAGGCTTCGATATCTCGCAAACCGGATCCCAAAAGGCCGGCTGCGGCTATTATGCGGACGCCTTGATCAAGGCGATGATGTCCGTTGCCCCGCAAAACCGGTACTCCCTGTTTCCAAGCTTCGGCGATTTTTTCTTCGATGCTCAAATGCCCATTTTGAATCCCTATCGCGGCACGCAAGTACATTATGGCCCGCGACACCTCACCCGGGAATCCGCCCGCAACTTCTGGAGCGCGACCGATCTCGAAAAAACCATCGGTCAGCCGGACATTATTCACTGCAATAATTTCTGGGCGCCGACCCAGATTACATCGAGTCGGGTAATCTATACCATTTACGATCTCGGATTTGCCGCCAATGCGGACTGGACCACGGAGGCAAACCGCGTCGGCTGTTTCGACGGCGCGTTTCGCTCGTCCGTCGCTGCCGATTGGGCCATCGCCATTTCCGAGAATTCCCGGAAGCACTATCTGGAGGTATTTCCGCATTTTCCGGGCGAGCGCGTGCGCGTCGTCTATCCCTGTTCCCGATTCACCGACATGACGCGGCAAGGCACACCGCCGGCCGCTATGAAAGATCATCGGGATGAATTCTGGTTGAGCGTCGGAACGATCGAGCCGAGAAAGAATCAGCGTTTGCTGGCGAAAGCCTATGCCAGGTATCTCGACGCCGGCGGCAGGCCAATGCCGCTGGTGTTCGCCGGAGGTAGAGGGTGGATGATGGAAGATTTCCAGGATTATCTCGCCGAGCTTGGAATTTTGAACCACGTGAAATTACCGGGCTACGTCACCGACGACGAGATGATCTGGCTGTATCGAAACTGTTATGCCAATCTTTATCCTTCCGTTTTTGAAGGCTTCGGACTGCCGGTGCTGGAAGGCATGCAATTTGGCGCCGCCACATTGTCGTCGAATACGACATCGATGCCGGAGGTCACCGGGAATGCCGCGATCCTGATATCGCCGCATGATTGCGAAGCCTGGACACAAAACATGCTGGAACTTGCTTCGAACCCGGAAAAAAAGCGCAGCCTGAGCGC
This sequence comes from uncultured Alphaproteobacteria bacterium, assembly GCA_963774685.1. GTDB lineage: Bacteria > Pseudomonadota > Alphaproteobacteria > Rhizobiales > Xanthobacteraceae > Bradyrhizobium. The sequence continues at coordinate 499,173 of CAVZFU010000003.1, forward strand.
GGCAGCACGAGAACAGGCCCGGCGTTTCAACTGGGAAAAGAGTGCGGCATCCGTGCTCGACATTTACCGGGAAGCGATGAGCCTTCCGAAGCAGGCACGCTGATCATGGTCGCGGCACCCCTCGTTACGGTCGCGGTTCCGTCCTACAATCAGGGACGCTTTCTCGAGCAGGCGCTGCTGTCGATTTTCGAACAGGGCCTGCCGGTCGAGGTGTTCGTCGCGGATGGCGGCTCGACGGACAGTTCCATCGATATTATCAGGCGCAACGAGAGCCGGTTGGCGGGCTGGCGAAGCCATCGTGACCGGGGTCAGGCAGCCGCCATCAACGAATGCATCGCAAACGGCAGCGCACCTTACGTCTGCTGGCTCAACAGCGACGATCGTCTTCTGAGTGGAGGATTGAAACGCCTTGTCGACGCGCTGGAGGGCAAGCCGGAAGCTCCGGCAGCCTACGGCAAGGTGTGGAGCTACATGGAGGGAAGCCGGGCCAAAAAGCCCGTCTTTGTGGAACCCTTCGACGAACGCCGCCTCGCGTTACGCTGCATTGTCTCTCAACCGGGCGCACTGGTGAAGCGCCTCGCGTGGGAGGCCGTCGGCGGGGTCGACGATCGTCTTGGCATGGCCATCGATTACGATCTGTGGTGGCGTCTCTACAGGAAATCCGGGCCGCTCATTTTTGTCGATGAATTCATCGCGCTCGACCGGGATCACAAGAACACCAAAACCAACCTGCACAGGCAGCTTGCCTATCAGGAAGCCATCAGGATTGTCCGGAAACATTACGGACACGTTCCCATGAAATGGTGGCTGGCTCAGCCCTATGCGGTCTGGCTGAAATCCGTTTCAAACAGATTTGTGAGATTTCGGAATTCAACCAAGCTAGATTAAGAATGTATCACCTCCGATTCGGTGTATGTAGAGGCGTGATACCCCACTTGCTGGATAGCCGACGTTAAAAGAGTTTATTCGTGCTCATGACATGGGATGGATCAGGTAGCTCGTTCCCGACCGCGATTTGAGGGCTCCCGAGATGCGCAGCGATTTCAAGATAATCGGCGGCACACTCGTTATTTGCGGATCGTTTCTCCTGACGCTTTATCTGACGAATTACCGAAACCGCTCTGGATCGGACTGGACCGGACCCGCTGCACAGTTTGTCTATGATGCGAAAAGCCAGCCAAAGCTGAAGCCTCCCTTCAACATTCCGAACGTCGCGATCGACCAGTCCTTTGCGTTTCGCATGCGGCTCGTACCGGCGGAACAGCAGGTCGACTATGCCGCTCTGCTGTCGAGCCATACAGGAGACAATCGCGGCTTTGCGATCCTTCATAAACCGGCTACGCGGGACAGCTATATGGCTGTGGTCGGGAATGGCAGCGCCTTCTGGTTCAGCGAACCATTCGTTGTTCCGAATGATCAGGAATCAGAGCTGATCACTACCTACAACAACGGCCATTTACGCGTATCGATAAACCAGAAGGTCGTGGTCGAAAAGACAGGGCTCGGGCCGATTGCGCCCGCCGCGGCGCCGGTAACGATCGGAAACTGGCAGTTCAACAATCGAAAATTCAGCGGAGAAATCCGCGAGGTGGATTTCTTCAGCGAAGCCCTGCCCGGCACGTAGCTAGTTCAATCGGCGCGTGATGTTTTCCGGACCGCCACGGGCCGAAGATCCGATGCCTGCCTATCCAGGCGGCGACGGGCGCACGACAAGGGTCTTAATTCCAATCCCCAGAATCCTCCGATCTGCAGTGCTTTGATCGGCGTTTGGTGTGAACTGGGCGGGCGAAACAGCGTCAATCGCCTTGAACACAATTCGCAACGAATTGTTCGAGACCAGTTGCGCCGGTATAGTCGCCGTTCGTTCTCCTGCCCAGGAGTTCAGGTCGAAATTCCACGTCGCGACCAGGGTCCCATTGACCTCGACGGCTACGGCCTGCTTCGGGTGCAATTGGCTGATGAGCGCCATAGCATCGACGACAAGTTGATATGGGCCATGACTATCCGGCGGCAATATCAAAACGAGTTCGCCATCGAGATTACCCAGCGTCCAGGCCCCCCATGGTTCCGCAACGCTCCACCCACTCGTTGCGTAACGCCAGCCACTCCCATCGACCTTGAAGTCCAGGACTTCGCCGAGGGGATATATCTTCAGGCACGCCGGATTCACGATGACGTAGGCTGCACTCTCGGCAAACCGCTCGCTGCATACCTTGTCCACCCTGGAACTGCGACGTGTCATCACCAACGTCGCATGATCGGTGGAATTCACCAGTCCAATATTCCCGAACGGATGTTCGAATGCCGATATGGAAATCATGGAACTGACGACGGGCGGCAGCGAATTGTCGTCAGTAATGGTATTTCCCGGAACAAAATTCGGCAGTTCATATTTGGCCGCGTGCTCCGCGTAGGCTAATGCCTCAACAATGGGAGCAACGGGAGTCACAAAGCCCCGAAGAACAACAATCGTTGCGACGGCAGCCATGATCGGAGCGACGAACCATCCGATGGAGAGGCGCCTTTTTGACATTGCGGGGTAGCCGGGAATCACGCGTACCGCATTCATGGCTCCCAGCGTGACAACCAAAAACATGTGTTTTTTGACGGCATAATTGGAACCCTGATCAAGCATGTGCAACGCAGCGAACTGAAGGAATGCCAAGGAAGCCGACGCGACGGCGGCCGATCCCAGAACCGCGTCAACGAATTGCGCGCGACCGGAAAATCGACGCCAAAGATTGACGGCTCCTGTGGCGGCACAGATGAGTGCCACCAACAGAATATGGGAGTAGCCAAATTCGAGATATCCATCATTCAACGCGATAGTTCGCATAATGCGAAGGGACGGATGCAGAATCACCACCAAAATCTCCGCCACTATGACGAAGAGCAGGCCGAGGAAGGCGGTCGCTGGAAAGCGAGATTCATTGCGCCATTGTTCGGCCGCGCGGAATGCGAGCAAGAGCGTCCCGGCTCCAAGAATGTGAATTGCCACCGCCGGCTGAATCCACATGGCAGCCGCACCGGCAAGGGGGACAAAAATCATCTGCTGCCAAAGCGGAGCGTTTCCGGAAAGCCAAAGCAATGACGCAAAAAAAGCTACATCAGCCACCAATTGCGGATAAAAATAATTGCCGACCACCTCCCAGCCGACCAGCGAATGAGTCGGCACCAGCAGAAAGAAGAATGCCGCGAATAATATAATGTTTGCAGGAACGTCCGCATCAACGAGGCGAATGATGATGGAATAACACAGGTAAACTGAGAGAATTGAAACGATAATAATACCGACAAAACCTGAACCGCCGACCCATCCGACAAGCGCGGCGAGCCAGTGAGATACCGGGGGGTAGTAGGCCATCACACCAAGATTGGGAACAGGTTGCGGTCGCACACCCCCGTGCTTCATTATCTCATCGACTAAAACAAAGTGCGCCGCGAGGTCGGTGCTGGTTAAAGAAACATATTTCGCAAATGCAATAAGAAGGCCAACAGCAATCGTGAAATTTAGCAGAAGCGACGGAAGCAGAGTCGATGGCCCCGTGACAAACCAGCCAAAGGCGGAGCAGACGGATCATCTTCAACACTGGCCATCATCGCTTCACTTTGTCCTTTCCGGCAAGCAGATGCTCCCGAGCCGCGATTCAACCACCTCAACTGATTTTCGACGAAGTTGCGGCGTGACAAGCCCGCAGCTCAGATGCATTCAACCTGAAACGTACCAGCAGAGTTGGACGGCGACTTTACGCTGCAGGTTCCGAACGATAGGTTCACATCCTGAACGGAGCTTCGCCACATGGCAAAGATCGATGAGATCAAATACGTGGAAAACCTGTCGGCACTACTAGAGATGCCGCAGGAAGCCCTCTCGAAATACCTGCTGGAGAAGCCGTTTAACGACCCCCTGCGCCACCGCTATTTCACGGACATGGGCCAGCTGATGGCGCTACTTCCGCCTTCACCTGCAAGAATTCTCGACCTCGGCGTCGGCGCCGGCTGGACCTCCAGATTTCTGTATCGGTGCGGTTATTCCGTAGTCGGACTCGATATTGCACCGACGATGATAGGCTACGCAAAGCAGGGGCGGCTACCACCGAAGATAGTCGACTTTCGTTCCATGTCTGCGACTACGAAAGTTCGTTCGATTTTGGTCTGTTTGATGCTGCAGTGATTTACGATGCCCTTCATCATGCAGAGAGCGAAGCTTCGGTCATTCGAAATGTATTCGCCGCTTTGAAGCCGGGCGGTATATTTATCACGATGGAACCGGGGCGCGGACATTCGACGCAGGACCACTCCATCGAGGCCGTACAAAAATTCCACGTCACCGAGAAAGACATGGAATTCGATCTGCAACGTGTCCACATGCTGGCCGCCGGGTTTTCGGAAATCCGGCAGTTCATTCGATTCACCCACCTGTCTCTAAAGGATCTTGCAAAAGACAACGGCGCCGAGCAGACCGAATATCTCAAGGGACTGGTCGAGCACACCGTTCATCATGGCAGCAGCAGCGTCGTGGTAGCGGTCAAATAATCACCCTCAATGACTTCAACAAACGCCGTGCACTGTCACGTCTGTTTCAGCAGATACGAGACTTAACCGCGGTCCGCCGAATAGGTGAAGTGCTGAACCATACGCGGCGTCGGATCAACGTCGGTGCCATTGAACTTCTGGAGGTGAATTTCATTTTTGAGGTTGGTAAAACCCAGGATATTCAACACCTCCCCGACAAACACAGGCGAGACCTGATACCAGGAATGATTGATAAAGGGAGAGTGCGACCTCGGCAAAAGATGAAGGCGTGCGGAATTCATGAAGTCATCATCTTCAAACCAGATGCTTTCGGAAATGATGATACGCTGCTTGACCACACTGGCGACCCGCTCGATGGCGAGGAACGGATCGCGCAGATGCTGAAGGATATTCCCCAGCAAGGCGACGTCAACGGATTCAACGAGCGCGGGAGCGTTATACACCGTCCCGCGAACGACCTTGACCTTTGAGTTTTTCGCCGCGCGGCACGTTTCAAAGTCGCGTTGGCTGGTTTCGACGTTGGCTTTCAGGATTGAGGTGAGCCCTTCCTGCTGATTCTTGTGGGGCACCACATCCCAGTCGTCATCCGGGCCAAGTTCCATCGCCGTGACTTTCGCACCGCGCTGTTCCATTTCGAACGACCAGAAGCCGTTAGCCGGACCGACGTCCAACGCCGTCAACCCTTCGAAGTTGGTGTGCGCGAGATAGACGCTTTCAGATCCGCGATGATCCCAGACGCCGGGAACCGCGCCGATACCGGGTAGATCAATGGCTTGATAGAAGAACACCGGGTTCCTCTTCGCCGAAAGTATCAGACTCGCCGAAAAACTCGACGCAAACACCAGGTCCACGGGAGCCCGGTACCGCTATCGGTTCCGGCAGGCAGTTCCGACGCGACCAGCCTGCGACCTTATGTCGACTGACGGTAGAATCGCTTTACACCGTCAGGTTGTACGCATAGTTTATAAACTACTCGCGGCAAAAAAGTAAAGGGCAGCGAGTGGAAGGATGGTGTAATGAACATCCGTGCCAATGTGTCTTTGTTATCGAGGGACCTCACGGACGAGGGCCAAAGACGCATCGCGCGGCAATATTCGGATGTCCGGATCGAAGACTGTTTTGTTTATCATTGGTTCGATACTCCGGACGGAAAGACAATCCCGGGCGTATGGGACCTTCGTCATGACTGGAGATCCTACCTCGGCATGGACGACCGGCGATCGAATTCCGGAAACGTCCAATTCGAAAACAAGCGGGTTCTCGAGATCGGTCCCGCCAGCGGCTACCTCACTTTCAAGATGGAAGGCGAAGGCGGAGAGATTGTCAGCTTCGATGTAGCCCCAAACGTCTCTCCCGATGTAATGCCATGCGCCAGGCTTGATCATGGACAGGTGCGCCGGCAGTTCGCGCGCGACACGCATTCGGTTCGTGCGGCGTGGTGGTATTTTCACAAGATGTTCGGCTCAAAGGCCAAGGCTGTTTACGGCGACATTTACAGGATGCCCCGCGACATCGGGACATTCGACGTGAGCGTTCTCGGCGCGGTCCTGCTTCATCTTGCCAACCCGTTCGCAGCACTGACCGAAGTCGCCCGTCTGACCAGGCAAACGATTATCATTGCGGATCTCTACGACAAGCGTCTCGACGGTGGAGCGTTCATGGAAATCAATCCTCATCGTGGAAATGAGGGGTTGATGGCGTGGTGGCTGATTTCGCCGCAGGCCTGCGAGCACATGCTTCACGCCAACGGTTTTGAAGTAAGGTCTGTCACCTACCAGGACTTCAATTTTCACCCGACCAAAGACCCCGGTTTGTTTCACAGGCCTTCATTTTTCACGCTCGTTGCAGAGCGGATAGTTTCGGCCGCTTGAAATGCTCCCGCCCCGCGTCGATTGTACAGACGCCCGTTCAGCGCGTCACCGCTTCAATGGCGTCAATGAATGCGCGGACATGCCCGGACGTCACGTCCGGCGCGTTCGCCTCGATTACGACTGCATCTACCTTGCCCAGCCGTGTTTGGATGTCTTCCTGGACTGTTGTGTCCAGCACAGTGCCCAGTGCTCCGTTGGTCTTGTCAAGCAGGCGCACCTGCCGTAGGTAGACATAGGCAACGATCTGGCTTGCGAGCCCCTGCCCCAGCAATATTCGCATCGGATCCAATGTGAAACTGGATCCCACGATAAGCATTTTGATCGGTGAGCCTCGTTCGGAAACCGAAAACGTAGCGCGCGGAATAATGGCTTTCAGCGTGCCCATTAAGTTCAGCAGTTCACCGCTGTCCATCTCGTCGTATTGATGCGCCGGAGTAAGCTCCACGTGGCTCAATTCGAGACGGCCGATGGTCTTGCCGCTCAGACGTTCAATGCTCGACACCAGGTCTCTTACCCCGTAGAACTGCCCGACGTCATCCCAATGCTGGCCGAAATGAGGGAACGTCCGGTATGGACTTCCAGATTGCTCAATAAGGCTTTCACTATCGGCTACCGTCACCCCTTTTTCTCGCAGGCGCGCGATCAAGCGGCGCGAAAGCCTGGAGTCGCTCGGGACTTCCTTGCAGAAATCCGGGAGGTATTGCGGCATGACCGCTGCCTTGTTTGGAGTGATCCACACCGCAAGGGGTATTCCGATCGCGCGCAGCCTTTTAGCGGTCTGGTACAGACCTGAGGCGATGTCTTCGATGTACGCATCGGCGGTCGTGTTGAAATTTGGAACACACTGGTCGAAAATCTGTCCAGCGGTGTAAAGCTCGCCTTCCCGGCCGATGACGATGCTGGGAACCGACGATCGTCCGATCGAAAAATCGATGGTATTCCCGGCCCGGATCAAAAGCTCACGGGGCTTGCCCATGTTCTCGGGAAGCCAGAGCGCCGCCATCTGTTGGGTCTTGCCTTCGAGCAGGCCGCCGAGGCTTATCTCGGGCATTTTTGCCTGTGCAACCTGGCCAAACAAGTATCCGGTGGACAGGAAGTTCAGATCGCTCAATCCTGTTGCCTTGGCCAATAGCGCCGCGCCGGGCGCCAGGAAAAGCACCGCAAGGCTCAGGAGGAACATTATTCGAAGCAGAGCTGTGGTCATGAACTAGAACCGGAAATAGAGAAACGGGGTGAAGGTCGCAGTAAAGACGCGGCCAAGCGACCATATCGCCAGAAACAGGACAACGCCGTATTGAACCACTGCCGCAATGGTCGGCGGCAGCCGGTCAAAGGCATTGCGAGCGACCGGCAATGGAAGAAATGAAACAATCGCGCTGGCCGCTATCAGAAGCCAGATATCGGATGTCACCCACAGCCACGGCATCTGAGATTCCTTTGCGGGGTTTGCCATTATCACCAGCATATCGGCAGCCTGGGCCAGGGTCTCCGCGCGAAATATCACCCAGCCCGCTACAATCAGGACAAACGTGATGATCACGCCGGGGATGCGCGAAAGCCGGGGCCAGACGCGAGACAATATCAGGTGGTCAGCCGACACAAAAAATCCGTGATAGGCCCCCCAGCAGACGAATTTCCAGCTCGCGCCATGCCACAGGCCCGACAAAAGGAAACATATCCATAAATTCGCATAGACCCGAACTGGCGGCTTTCGGTTGCCGCCGAGGGGTATGTATAGATAGTCCCGAATCCAGGTCGACAGCGAGATGTGCCAGCGTTGCCAGAATTCGATAAACCCGACCGCCAGATACGGTTGATTGAAATTTTCCCGCAAGTGCACTCCGAACATTCTAGCAATACCGATGGCCATGTCGGAGTAGCCCGAAAAATCGAAATAGATCTGGATTGAGAAGCAGATCGCCGCGAGCCAGGCGTCGCCGAAGCCAACGGTCGCCATCGGCCCCTTGTACACGGCGTCGACAACGCCGGCCAAAACATCGGCAACGAGTATCTTTTTTGCCAAACCGATGATGAAGCGGGTTGCACCTGATTCCAGATCTATCGCCGTTATTTTCCGGCTTTCGATTTGACCGCTTATTTCATGGTATTTGATAATGGGGCCGGCGAGCATCTTGGGAAAGAAAAACACGAAGAAAAGATAATCCCGGATGTTCCTGGCCGGCCTGGTGGTGCCGCGATAAACATCGACCAGATAGGTGATTTTTTCAAAGACAACAAAGGAAATTCCGAGAGGGAGAACCATTTGGGGAAATGGAATGCCGAGGTCGCCAATCAGGACTCCCAGGCTGCTGGCAAAAAACCCCAAATATTTGCAATAAACCAGCAAAGCGATGTTTGCCGCTACGCCGAAGGCCAGCAATAACCGGCCCTTCGATGGAAGCGTTCTGACGAGGCAGTATGCGACAACGTAATCGATCAGGGCCGATGCCAGTATAACGAATACAAATTTCGGTTCGCCCCACGCGTAAAACACGACGCTTGAAAGAAGCAGAAAAGCATTCGAGGCGAATTTGGGAATGACCAGATTTACGATGACGACGAACGGAAGAAACAAAAAGACGAACAGACTCGAATTGAACGCCATGCGTCAGTCGCCCCACAGAGTTTCCCGGCGCCCCCGCGCACGGAATTTACAATCCGGCCTTGTCAAACTGGTTCAGAAACTTGGCAGCATCCGCGTCGGAGGAATTTAAGCTGTGGGTCCCGTACCAATATTCGCTCAGATAATCATTTTGGGCCGATGTCTTCTTCGCGGTATAAACGGCCCTGGCAATTCTGATTTTGGAATCGTCGAATTCCGTCCAATAAGCGCTTGCGAGAAACTCGGCCCAACTCTCGTGGGTATTGCCGTCGTCGGACAGCACATGACGACATTCGATGTCGGAAAATCCCATGGAGCTTAAGGCTGCTGTCAGACCTGAATCATTGTAAAATGTCACCGATGTGGGTTCATAAGGGCTGTCCTCGGGCGCCGGGCAATATAAGACAGCCGCCGATTGGCGGGTGGCCCACATGGCGGTTTCAAGCACCACCGTCCCTCCAGGCCGCATCGCATCCGCGACGCGTTTGAGGCCCAGAAACGGAAATCGCAAATGGTAGAGCACGCCGGCGAACAACACAAAATCGAATTGCTCGGCTGCCGGCACAACAAAATCATAGAGATTGACGGCTCGCATGCGAACCTTTGACTGAAACCAGGGAATCAGAAACTCCGTAGCGCCAGGCGAAAGGTCGTTGTCGATTCCGAGAACCTCCGAAGCCCCCATTTTTTCGGCCTCGAACGAGAACAGGCCATCGCGACAGCCGATATCAAGAACGCGCTTGCCCGCCAGATCGCAACGGCGCAGTTCAACCATGACAGGATGCTGGATCGGGAGAGCATTTTTGAGCCCCGGTGTCTGAACTCCCGATCCCAGATCGATGCAGTGATACCAGGAATATCGCGTCAGGGCGTTGCGAACGCTGTCGTCAACAATGGGCGACATATCGGCTCCTGAATTAAATCCGGTTCTGGATAACCATCAAAGCCATGATACCGCATGTTTCGAGTTGCTACTGCTTTTATTATCGGGATGCTCTAAAGTTGACCACGCTAGCCGGCCTGCTTGCGAAGTTCGAAACAGGGACCTGAACTTGATTTCCTATGCGCAAAACTTCGAAGATGTCATGCTGGCGCGGGTATTCCATGGCCGCAAAAACGGATTCTATGTCGACGTCGGCGCCGCCGATCCCGTCAACCTCAGCGTCACCAAGTGGTTCTACGATTTGGGCTGGAGCGGGATCAATATCGAACCGAACAGAAAGCTGTTCGAGCGGCTGGCGGCCGACCGGCCCCGCGATCTGAATTTTGAGTGCGGGGTTGGAGCGATCGCCTCGGAAGCGCTTTTCTTTGAACCGGAAATAGGTGAGTTATCGACCTTCGACCGGCGGACGCAGGCTAGCGCGCAGCGATCCGGAATGCCGGGCACAACCCGAACTGTCGCCATATTTCCATTGACGACGCTTTTGAAGCGTCATCGCGGGAAACGTCGCATCGACTTTCTCAAGATCGATGTCGAAGGCTGGGAGCATGAGGTTCTCAAGGGACTCGATCTTCGTTTGCATCGCCCCACCATTCTGGTGATCGAAGCCACAATTCCCCGCGCTCGCACTCCATCTTATGCAAAGTGGGAGCCGCTTGTTTTAGCAGCGAAATATACTTTCGTATATTTCGACGGCGTAAATCGATTTTACCTGGCGAATGAGCATATTGAACTGAAGAAGCACTTCAACAGCCCTCCCAACGCATTCGACGACTTTGAGCCATTTGCCCTGGTTCGCGCGAAGACTGACGCGGAGCAGCGCCTGAAATCAATTAGCGTGCTCGAGGCGCTTGTTTCGGATTCCAATCAGGATCGCGAGACGCACTTATCGCAAACCCGGGAACTGGAAAAACTTCTCGCGATTTCGCAAGGCGACAGCAACGCACGATTGTCGCAGATCCATGAGCTCGGCACACTTCTGTCGGAAGCCCAGCGCGACCGCGAAGCCCGCCTGGTACAGATCCGGGAGCTCAACGGGCTTCTCGCCGAGACCCGGCGTGACAGCGAGGCGCGTTTGTTGCAAATCGACGAGCTCAACGCACTTCTAACGGAGTCCGGGCGGGATCGTGAGGCCCATCTGTCGCAGATCCGGGAACTCCACGGGCTCCTCGCCGAGTCCCGGCGTGACAGCGAAGCACGCCTGTCGCAGGTTCGCGAACTTACGCGACTTCTGTCGGAGTCGACCCGCGACAGTGAGGCACGTTTATCACAGATAGACGAGTTGACTCGCACTCTGAAGGAATCCGAGCGCGATCGCGAGACTCGACTGGGCGTGATTCAAACTCTCGAAAAACGCGTGATTGCATCCGAACGCGACGGCGAAATTCGTCTGGCTGCGATGCAAGGCCTTGAAGGACGCCTTTCGGATTCTGAACGCAACCTCACCTCTCACCAAGTAGAAATACGAAATCTCGGACGTGACCTGCGGCAGGCAAACACTTCCCTGCAGAACGTTCTGAAGAGCCGGATGTGGAGGATAACCCACCCGAACTTCCGAGGTTTGGTTGCTGAATCGGGTCTATTAGCCCAACAAAACGAAAAGCTATCCGAAGGGAAAGCCGGTGACCTCGATCAACGCGTGATCCGCACAATCGCCGTTGATCTGACACCCGTACTTCCCGGCGGTGAGAATGGTGGAGCGAAAGTTTTTGTGCTTGAGCTGTTGCGCCGTCTCGCAGAACTTGCACCGCAAACCCAGTTCGTATTGTTGACGCAGGCAGCCGCCCATCAGGAACTCGCGGCGCTCGACAGCCCGAATATCCGCCGCCTGATGGTGCTGGGACGGACCACGCCCAACTTCATCCGCTCATTCGCGACCAGAAGTTTTTCGCGCATGTTGCGGCACTTGCCCGGACGCATGAAATCAACTGCGGGCCGCATAGGCCATCGATGGCTGTCGGGATCAAAACGCAGCGAGTCCGCCACCCTGTTAAGGGACGTCAACGCCGACGTGCTGTTCTGTCCGTTTACGGCGCCCACCTATTCGGAGCCGACGGCACCCACCGTCAGCGTGATCTATGACCTGCAATACAAGGCCTATCCAGAATTCTTTGCGGCCGAGGATGTCGTTCACCGCGAGCGCACTTTTGTCGAAGCCTGTGCGCGTTCCACGATGCTCACGGCGATTTCCGACTTTTCAAGACACGAGGCCATCCAGCAAGGCGGACTGGATCCGGCGAAGATCAGGACGATCCCCTTGCAGATTTCCGGCGACCGCCTGCGTCACGCCGTGAAAGATGAAACGGTGTTGGGCCGGCTTGACCTCGGTGCCCAAAAATTCCTGCTTTATCCGGCGAATTTCTGGAAGCACAAGAATCACGAAATGCTTCTGACTGCCTTCGGGATCGCTCGCAACAGTGGATTGGCAAGTGACATCAAGCTGGTTTGCACCGGCGCTCCGGGTCTCCGGCAACAGTGGTTGCAGCGGGCCGCTGCCGGCCTCGGCCTGGCTGAAAGCGTGCTTTTTCCGGGTTACCTGTCGAACCCGGAATTCCTGGCTTTGATGACGAACAGCGCGGGCGTAATCTTTCCCAGCCTGTATGAGGGTTTTGGCTTGCCCGTCGTCGAAGCCATGGCCCTCGGCGTCCCCGTCGCATGCAGCAACGTCACCTCGCTCCCGGAAGTGGCGCGAGATGCCGCGATCATGTTCGATCCACGTATCCCTGTGCAAATTGCCGAGGCGATGATCGCATTGGTTCAGGACGAGAAGTTGAGAATAAGGCTGATCGAGGCCGGCACCGTACGGGCGGCCCGATTTTCCGACTCCAAAATCATGGCTGAACAATATTGGGATATCTTCCGGCAAGTCGCCGGAACCCGGTCGAACATCCTTTCAGGCGTCCATCCCGACGGATGGATCGGAAGGACCTTGACGTTAAAAGCCATTCCCTCTGTTCAACCCCGGACGGTTGAACTCGAAATATCCCTCCCCGAATGGCTGCCGACCGCAAGCGTCACCTTACGCAGCGTCGATATCTCGGGGACATTGCGCGATACCATATTTTCCCGGGGACAAAATCCATCTATCTCGTTGCCTCTCGGTTTGGCCGGAGGTTACTACGACATGAAGTTTTCGCCCGGCTTTGTCCCGGCAGTCACCGGTCTGGGCGACGATCAGCGCGAGCTCAGCGTTATCTTGCTGAAATGTGTGATTTGCAGCGCGGACGGCGAGTCCGTTTCACTGTTTCCAGAGAATTTGCCGGCATGAAAGTAAGCGTTGTTACGCCTTCATTCAATCAGGGACGCTTCATCGAACGCACCCTGCGAAGCGTCGCCACGCAATCCGGCAGCCGAATCGACCATATGGTCGTAGATGGCGGCAGCACGGACGATACGGTTGATGTTCTCAAAAACTTTGACGGCGCAATCAGGTGGGTTTCGGAGAGGGACAAGGGGCAAACCGACGCCGTCAACAAGGGGATTCGAAGTACCGACGGCGAAATTATCGGCTGGCTGAATTCAGACGATATCTACTACCCGGATGCTGTTTCCCGGGTCGTCGCATTCTTTAACGCGCATCCGGAGATCGACGTGGTCTACGGCATGGCCGATCACATCGATCAAGACGACAAGGCGTTCGAAGCGTACCCGAGCGAACCCTGGAATTTCGAACGCCTGAAAGACACCTGTTTCATCTGCCAGCCCGCGACATTCTTTCGCAGACGCGTCGTTGAAAAGTACGGGTTGCTCGATGACGCCCTGCACTACTGCATGGATTACGAATTCTGGCTGCGGCTCGGCAAGGCCGGCGTCCTGTTTGGCTACCTCGAAGACAAGCTGGCCGGTTCAAGGCTTTACGCGGAAAACAAGACCCTGGGATCCCGCATAAAGGTACATGCTGAAATCAACGATGTTCTCAAAAAACTGTTCGGCAAGGTGCCGGAGCGTTGGGTGTGGAATTACGCGCACGCCGTCGTTGAAGAAAAGACCGATCGCTCAAAACAGCCTCGGCGGTTTGCCTTATGCATGCTGGTTGTCGCCGCGGCGGCTGCCTGGCGCTGGAATGGCGCCATGTCGCCGGACATGAAAGTTGGTATCCGCGATCTCTGGCGCCGGTTCAGAACTGCCTGAACGCAACGTGCTGCTGTATCAGGCAGGAGCATCATGAACTGACATCCAACCCCATACTTGCTAATTGGGCCGACCAAATGAATTCAGATATCTACTACCAAAATGGAAGCGAGATAGACAAAACGTCTTTTTATATACCAACGACAAGCCGACCCGATTTTGAGAGCAGCTATATCTTCGCATTTCACAAGTCGGGGAGCGTCCTCGTTAATAGCATTGTTGGTAGAATCATGGACGACGTCGGCATTCCCGTCGTCGATATACCCGTTTTCCTCTTCAACAAAGGGATAGCAATATCGTCAACCTGCATGAATTTCAAAGAAGTATTCAGGGAAAGGGGATATTGTTATTTGGGTTTTAGGGAAATGCTGCCTTGCATGCGCGGCGCGGTTGGCGAGTTGAAAGGGAAAAAGATACTTTTCGTAAGAGATCCTCGCGATATGATCGTATCGTTATTTTATTCGCTGAAATTCTCTCATAAATTCCCAAAGTCAGGAACACCACAATTTTTGATGGAGCTCTCGAGTTTTGAGAGCACTGCAATGGATTCAATCGATGCATTTTGCATTTCGAATATGCATATCCATCAAAATGAGTTCAGGGATTATTTGGAGGTCCTTGCTAGCGGTGACGTCAGGGTGATGAGGTATGAGGATTATATTTATGATAAAATTCAATTGGTAAACGATCTCTGTAGTTACATTGGAGTTAGTCTCTCAGCAGAGAGAATGGCCGAAATAGGCAATGAATTCGATTTGGTCCCCACGCAGGAAGATCATACGAAACACGTCCGCCAGGTTCATCCTGGAAATCACAAGATGAAGCTTGGAAGAGAGACGATTGAGATATTGAATATTGGTTTTCGGAGTTTTCTCCAATACTTTGATTACAGTGATCGAGCGATGGCAGGCTAAATCTCGACGAAAGGCTGGCTAGCTGTATCGAGCCGCAGGTAATTCAGTTCTACAGGCATGCTGCAATAACCGATCGAGGCCTGTGGTCGCGGCACCGTTACGCTAAACGTCGAGAGCTTGTCATACCAGGCCAGTTCACGATTCCCGTGTTCCCGCTTCTCCAGAAACGCAAAGCCCGCGGAGTATTTACCTTCAGGTAAATCGGCAATCAGGGAATATTGCACCCGATGCGTCCCGGGTTTTATTTCGAGCAGGCTTTGCTTTAGCAATGTCGTATTGGTGCCGAATGCCCGTTGACCGAATTCGTCGATTATTTGAATACCCGATATCAGTTCCGCAATCGCCGTGGACAATGAAAAATCAACCGTGAATAAAAGCGTGTCACCACGCCTAACCGCATTTTCTCCATTCAGCGCAGCCGCGAGCAGGGTAAACTCTGGAGCCGAAAATGCCCGATCGATACTCACGTTGTATGGCTGCCACGGCGAAGTTTCCGGAACAGTCCCATTCGACCAACCGCGGCGTCGTGCCTGCCAGCGCTCACGCAGGAGACGGTAGAATTCCAGATCAAGCCTGTTAAGTTCCTCGAGCCGTTTTCGCAATTTTGCCGAAATATCCGCTACCGCGGGCCGGTGGCGTGTCACATTCACCGGCGTAATCTGATCGGGCGCGGGCAAACCAATCAGCGCCGCCATATCTTTCAGAAAGGCGGGGAATTCTTCACATAGACCCCAAACATCGTAACGTTCGATTGCCGACATCGCAGCCGACAATTTCTCCGGATCGGTCCTGTTTTCCGTTTCAGACAGCGAGCCGACAGGGAAGATCGAAGAAAAATGTTCGACATAGGGATTTCCAATGCTTTTTTCCAACGCTTGATCGAGCTCGGCGCCCTCCGTGGCCAAAAATCGCTGTGCTTGCTGCCACGTCGGACCTAATTGAGCTTCCTCATGATTGTTTATCACGAAGTAAAGCCACGAAATCGCGCGGTCCAGCGGCTCGCGCAGGCAGGTGATATAACGATAGCGCGGGTCCAGTCCTTCGCCACTGTAACTTAGATGACCCACGATGATGGAATATTCGCCTCCATAGATTTTAATCAAGTACCGATGTTCGCCAGTCAAATTGGCGGTTACACAGCGGGTCCCCAATGCACCGGCCAGCCACGCCTGGATGGCCATCCCGGCGGTCTTTGGCAAATGATCGAAGATCACGCGCCCCCCGAAGGGACTCGGCTGCGTCATGTGATATCCTGATGCGAGGGGAGGATCAGGCACGTCAGTCGACAATCGATCTGGGGCAGCAGAGCGCCGCTATTATCGCTAACTAGCAAATCGGCCGTTCTCCGGTCAACCTGGAAATGCCGAGGAGCTACGAGAGAGGTCACCGTGTCGAACTTTCATTTTCCACCGGTACTCATGGACAACATCGCACGGTCGAAAATGACTGTGAGTTGCCGGGACTGCGACCAGATACCGAAGGTCGATCAGGCAGGGGAAATCGTGCTTATCGACGGTCAACAAATTCAGATCATGCACAACGGCATTCGCGTTGTCTGCGGCGGATATTATGGTGACTGGATGACGGATATCATTCGTCAACTTAAAGGACACCACGAGCCGCAGGAAGAACTGGTCTTCCACGAGGTCCTCAAGCACGTTTCGCCGCAGGCAACGATGCTGGAATTGGGTGGCTTCTGGTCCTACTACTCGCTGTGGTTTCTTTCAAGCCACGCCGATCAGAGAAAAGCAGTCGTTGTCGAGCCTGACCCAAATCACCTTTCGATCGGCCGCACCAACGCTGATTTGAACAGCCGGCATATTACCTTCGTCCAGGCCAGCATGGGAAAGAACTTCGCTGAGGTTCAAGACTTCAAGACGGAATCGGCTGGCGTCGTCCAAATACCGGAACTCACAGTTGCGCTGTGTTTGCGGCAACACGCAATCCCCGTCCTGGACGTTTTGCATTGTGATACGCAAGGAGCTGAAACCGACATCATCGCATCTTGCGAAACGCTGTTCAAAAACCGGAGCGTCCGGTTCGGCATATTCTCGACCCACAGCCACCACATCAGCGGAGACCCTTTGACGCACCAACGCTGTTTGGCGATGCTCGAGGACTTTGGCGGCAGGATCCTGGCGGAACACGACGTTCACGAAAGTTTCAGCGGCGACGGGCTTATTGCGGCGTATTTCGGCGACGAATACATCGAATGGCGAGAACCGCTGATCAGTCGGAACAGATATTCGACAAGCCTGTTCCGTAATCCTCTTTTTGACCTCGCGAGCAAATAATCACCCGGCTCAACGAGCCTGTCGCTGTCCATCCATCCTTTATGAGAGGAAGCATCTCAAGCGATGCTCCTTACGTTTTCTCGAAATCGGCGAGAACGCTGTCGATTTCTCCCGACATTCTGATTTCGCCGCGCTCGATCCAGATCGCTTTGTTGCACCATTGCCGGCAAATATTGGGGTTGTGGGAGGCCAGCACCAGAATGCTTGCCCTTTCGATGAACGAATCGACCCGGCGCTGTGCCTTGGCGAGAAAAGCCGCATCGCCAGCTACGATCCATTCATCCATCAGGAGGATTTCGGGAGAAAAACAGGTCGCAACCGTAAAAGTCAGCCTGGTCAACATGCCCGCCGAATAGGTCCGCACCGGAATGTCGAGGTAATCGCCGAGTTCGGTAAATTCCGCGATATCCGGCATCCGTTCCTCGATCTCTCGCGCCGACAGACCGAGAATCAATCCACGCAAGCGAATGTTATCGTAACCGCTGATTTCGCCGTCGATACCGAGGCCAATGTCGAACATCGGTGAAATCCGCCCGCACGTCGTTACGACACCTGCCGCCGGTTCGTAGATGCCTGCTATCACCCGCATCAACGTCGTCTTGCCGGCACCATTGCAACCGACCAACGCTATCCGATCGCCTGCGCGAAACTTCAGCGAGATATTTCGCAAGGCTTCGACGTTGATACGGTGGTTTGCATCGCTTGCGAGATGGCCGCCGGTCCCGCGGAACAGCAGGTTCTTTTTGAGAGACCGCGAACTACCATGATAGATCGGGAACGAAACGCTGACGTTGTCCAGCGAAACCTCGGTTCTGGGAAAGCCCATGCCAGCGTCCATGAGCAATCAGACCCAATATGAAATGCGAGCACGGAAGCGCGTGAAGAACGCGCCGACGACTACAACGTTGATCAAGGTGATCAGCAGGACGACCAGGTAATTCTCCGTTGCCGGAACCGCCCCCAAAAGCGGCGCGCGAACGATTTCCAGCAGATGAAAGAACGGATTGAAATCGGTAAAATAGGTCCGCGTCTGAAGCAGCTCGGGTTTCCACATGATCGGCGTTATAAAAAATATGATCTGCACGACCGAATTTATTACCTGCGGCACATCACGAAACCGGGCCGACAGCATGCCGACATAGAGGCTGGCGAGCGCGCCATTGAGCAGAAGGAGCAGCAAACCCGGAACTGCAAGCAAAGCAACGGCGCCGGGCCAGATCTCGAAATAGCTCAGCACCCCGAGATATATGATGAAATTGTGAGCGAAGATGATCAGCTTGCTCCAGCTCGACCGGTACACGTAAACCGAGTAAGGCAGCCTGATTTGCTTGATATGAGACTCGGCTCCGATAAAGAGCGTGCCACCCTCGGTCAGGAAGCTGGAGATAAAGTTCCAGACCAGCAAACCGACACACAAGAACGGCAGAAAATCGTGGATCGGGGTGTTGAACAATTCGGCATAGAGAACGCCGAGAGCGATGACCATGATGGCCATGCTCAGCGTCAACCAGAAAGGCCCCAGGGTCGAACGACGGTATCGCTGCAGAATATCGTACCAGCCCAACCTGCCCCAGAGCGGCCACAAAGCGAGACCCGAGGTAATATCGGTCAGCGCTCTTCGAAGGGATTCTTCGCTGCCGCCGTAGGAAACAAGCTCGCAATACGGATGGTCTGCGGGAGCCTGTTCAACGATGATCGCCATATCTTTCGATTACCGGACGGTTCGATCAGACCTGCCTCGCCTGGAGGCATCGTTGTCCCTGGTGCTGATCCAGTTTCTCGCTAACGTCGTTCAATGACGTCACCAGAGTCGAGGAAGCTTCTATAATCATTGGTTGCGCCACGCAACGCGGCGCCTGGGAAAGCATCCGTTCAAGCCCGCTTCTGTGCGGCTTAATATACTGATTATAAAGATGTTTCGTCAGGAGCACGCCGGCATCGACTGTGCCTTGTCCACGCTTTGCTGGCGCCGCCGCGGTGGAGCTGCAGACGGCGCAAAATTCGAATCACCTGGCGCCGCAAACCGTCAAGGCAGCACCGACTTCGCTTTTTCAGCGCCCGGCGATAACATTTGAATGGCGTCGTTGCAGCAGAGTGAAAATCCGGAGACCGCTCCCCCCTTGCGCATTCTTCATGCCTACAAGGTCTACTGGCCGGATGCCGATGGGGGCATACCTTCAATCATGTTCTGCCTCGCGCAAAACACGGATCGAGAGATCTCTCATTCGATCCTTTCAGCGCGCCTTTACGGGCTACGTCGCAAATACGCAGCAGACGGCGTACCTGTTGAGGCCGTGACCTCACTCGGCTCCATGTACTCGATGCCGCTGGCGCCGGGATATTTTTCCGCGTTCTTTCGGTCGGTACGGGGCACCGGCATAGTCGTGCACCACGCACCCTTCCCGCTCACCGACGCCGCCATGCTGTTGGGTTTGCCGGCCGATGTCGCCGTTATCGTATATTGGCACGCCGACATTGTCGGTCATCCGCTGTTCAAGCGCCTGGTCAACCCGATCCTGCGCCGCGCACTGGCACGGGCAGACAAGATCGTCGTTTCCGGACCGGCGATGATCGAAAGTTCGGATTTGCTCAAGCCGTTCGCGGCAAAATGCGAGGTGCTTCCCTACGGTGTGGATCTCGATTACTGGCGAACGCTGGAGGCCGACGACGTCGCAACAGTCGAACAAATAAAGCAGCAATATCCCAGACACATCGTGGCTGTGGGACGCCTCGTCGGCTACAAGGGCTTCGACGTGCTGGTCCGCGCGATGCGCGATGTCGATGCGAATGCGACAATTGTCGGCGAAGGACCTCTGCATGACGAACTGAGCCGACTGGCCACGGAGCTGGGCGTCTCCACTCGCGTTCATTTTGCTGGCCGGCTGGAACGCCGCGATATCAAGAGGCTGTTCCATTCCGCACAGATATTTGCGTTTCCATCCGTCAATGACGCCGAGGCATTCGGAATCGTCCAGATCGAAGCAATGTCGACGGGGTTGCCGGTCGTCAATACGCAATTGCGCACGACCGTTCCCTGGGTCGCGCGGCACGATCAGGAGGCCCTGACGGTTCAACCGAACGACCCGGATGCCTTTGCGCAAGCGCTGAACGCCCTGCTGGATCAGCCTGCACTGGCGCAAAGGCTCGGCGCTGCGGCATACGCCCGGGCAACCAACGAATTCGACCAGGATGTTTTCCGCACCCGAATGACTGCGGTGTATCGTGACGCCATGCAGGCCAGAGAGGCCGTCAGGTGACCGGCGGCCAGTCAGCACACCCCCAAAAATCCGAACCTCCGACCCTGCGTAGATAGCGATCGTCGGCGTTCAGTTTCCCGCCGGCAGCAGCGTCCCCATAGACCCGGAATATTCGTCCGGCCTTTCGGTTTCCGGCGCTCAGTTGCCGGATTTATTTGTGCTCGCCACGAAAAGAAAGGCCGATGGGAGTGCACCCCTTCCACCAACAAGGATTGTTGGCTATGAAATTAAGGAGCGCGTCATACTTCGGGGAAGAGTTGATCAGGACGTTCTCGAGAGCGCCCCATGAACCGAATTTCGTGCTTTTACCGACATCTGCAAAATTGCTGAACAGACCCCCGCCAGCCTGCTTCCATTTGTAAAGGTACGTCGTGTACGCAGTGCCCATGCGTGAGTCCTGGTTTGCTGCTTGATACAACGCCGTGGTGATTGCATCATTTGGGTCCACGAGGGTTTGGCCGCCCTCGTATGCGATCAGGTCAAGACCATAGGAGGTGGCATTTGCCTTTTGAGCGATTGTCCAATCGATCGCCTGCCCAATCATGCCGGTTGGATATCCACCGGACCAGTCCGGATCCGCACCGCCTTGATTGATCTCCTGAAACAGCCTTGCGAGGCCGCCGTCGGGGTCGCGGGTCCATGAGTCCGGAACGGGGTATCCGAAGTACGGGGCAATCGCGACAGCGCCAATGCCGTAATTTTTTCCGCAGGGGCCGCTGGGCCACAGTGAACAATTCAGCGCGACTTGTGTATTTGCGACATCGCGCGCTTCCGTGGCCAACGCACAAATCACCCGGTTTGCATCGGTTCCCCAGGCATCTTTCCAACTCCGGCACATCTGAGCCGTACGCATGCCGTAGTAGTTTCGGTTGGCCTGAGTGGGACTGGAGGAGTCGGGAAATGCAGCTTTGCCCTGGCTTGTCACGTAACTCGATTGCGAAAACCGGTCGTACCACGTCTCGTTACTGTACTCGACGTACACCTTCTGATCAGGATTCAGATGGTTGTGAACGTACGTTGCAAACCGGGCGATGTAATCATCGGTGGCCATCGCCGGCATGTTGAACCAGCCATCGGCGTGTACCTTGTTCAGGAGAGACACCATGATCTCCACCGGAACGCCTTTGGTGCTCCACAGCGCATTGCTCGGAGCCGGCCGCCCGGCCCACGCGGACTGGACGCTGTTGTTGGTGCGCATCCAAACCATGAAGCGCAGCAGGCGAAACGGCTGGATGCGACTGATGAAGGCGGGATTGAAGATCTCACCAGCGTCGAGCAGCGCCTCGTCGGCAGCATATACAATGCGGATATTCCGGATGTAGTCACCGGTATGCTCGGGGTCGGTCGCCTTGATCTGAAGAAAAAAGCCCTCGCGGTTTGCTGTCAGGTCGATGACATCGCGGCCTGGGGAATGGGAGACCAGCGTGGCAAAGTTGTACGCAAGAGTTCCAGTGCCATCATACAAGACAACGTAATTTCCGGCGGAATAATACGGGCTTGGCAAGTCCAGCAGCAACGGCGTTTGAACCATCGTGAAAGTGACCGGACTGCCACCAGGTCCGAGCATCGAGGTTGGATAACCGTCAGCGTCGAGCTGCAGAAGATTTTCTTCACCGGTATCGTACCTGGAGCTGGCGGAGGTAACCCACGATCCGGTCTTCATGATGTTGAGAAAGGGCTGCTCGGAGGAATAGTAGGCAATACCGTTCAGCTCAATTCCGAGAGGAGATCCCGTATTGGCGTAGGTTGCGATCGGAGACGCCAAAACGTCGGCACTGCCGGGTGTTGAATTCGCTCCGCCTCCCTCGCCTTCTGCAACACCGCCAAAGGCGAGCGCCGAAATGATCAGGACAATAGAGATCGCGTGCGCGCTACAGCGAGTATTCATATGAGCGAAACAACATGATGACATGAGTGATGGGAGATATCCGAAGACATCGACGCATCTGCGTTGCGAATCCGCCCGCCTTGAGCCTCATCGCGGACAGCTCATTCATGGATGGGTTCGATACTCTTCGATTCTTATGCCGGCCAGATGAAGTATCTTGCCGATTTCCTCGCACGTTCTGACGATGTGCCGTCCGCTTGACGAACGGTCCTTATTCCACAATCCGACGACCCTGGCAGAGTGACGGATCGTTTCTACGCCCGCCGTTACCAGCCGCCGTGCGGACGTTTTTCGGTCGCTTTGGCCCCATTCCACGGCTCCGAACGTGCCACCGTTGCGCAGCGCGCGCCGCAATACCCACCGAAGATTGGCGCGGGCGAACGGCCGGGACTCGAAGACATCTACGTCGGCGGCGACGACGCGCGCTCCGTTGTCGATCATCCGCCTGAAGAGTTCGAGATCCTCCCCACCCATCAGATCGAAGTGGGGTGAGAACGGTGCAAAAAAATCCGGTAACGACTCGCGCCGGATCAGGGCATTCGAGGTCCGTGTCAGGTACCAAGGGACTGCCGCCCCGTTCCGACGCGGCGGATTGTCGAAAAGACCGCAGGTTCTGATGTAGTCCGGCACCCGGTCGTCAAACACCTGCTCGACGCCGCCGATGACGACGTCCGCACCAAAGTCGTTTGCGACGCCGTACATTGCCGCAAGCCACTCCGGCGGCGCCCACTCGTCATCGTCGACAAAGGCGATGAAGCGCGTCCCGGCGGAAGCGATAGCGCGGTTTCGGACCCGGGCAAGCCCCCGAACCGGTTCTACGAGATAGGACAGAGCGAGCCGATCGCGATAGCGTGCGGTAACCTGTTCGCCGGAACCAGTCCTGTCGTTATCGACGACGATGACATCGAAGGCCGGAGCCCCGCTCTGTGCCGCCAGCGACGTCAGCAGCCGGTCGAGACCCTCCGGCCGCCTGTGGGTAGCGATACAGACACTGATTAGGCCAGCCATTGCTGCAAACCAAAATTCCGGAAGCGGAGCCGCTCGCAAAACCTGACATGTTCGCTCACCAAAATGCAAACCGTTTGGCGCCGCCTTGCGATCGCATGCATCGGGTGCGACCTATAAACGCAGTAACGCGGGTACTAGCCAGCGGTCAACGGACCCCGTAAAAGGTCGAATTGAACTGCAATCGAGGGCTTTTGCCGCAAAGGAACTTGTGCGACGGAAGGCCGTCGCGGGGCGATATCGTAGGATATTTTATCTTTCTTCGGAGTCTTGGGATGAATCTGCCGCTTTCGCCGCGTACCGAGGCAGCGTCAATGCTGCTGCAAAAGCAGCTGGTTCCCGGGCCCCCTCAATCGCCGACGACACCGGCATTGTCAGTCGCGATCGGTATCGTCCTGTTCAACAACCCTGCCGACGAGCTCACCGAGCTTGCTCGCAGCCTGCATCGGGCCATCGCGCGGCTGGCCGAGAGCGAAGCCAGTGCCGATCCGCAAGGGGGGACCGCGGTCTCCATTCGGCTGCAAGATAACGGAGACAATCCGGTCGATCCGGTGATATTTGGGTCGCATGCGCGGCTGGCTCGTTCGACCGACAACCTCGGATTCGGCAGAGCTCATAATCTGTTGATGCGTGAGGCATTCGCGGATGGCGCGGAGTTCTATCTGGCGTTAAACCCCGACGGCAAGCTGCATCCCGATGCGCTCATCGAGATGATCGCAGTCGCGCGGCGGAACCAGGGGCGTGCGCTGATCGAGGCGGCCCAATTCCCGGAAGAATTACCGAAGAGTTTCGATGCCCTGACCTTCGACACGCCCTGGGTCAGCGGCTGTTGCCTGCTGATTCCTGCAAAGATATTCGATAGCATTGGTGGCTTCGACGAGAACATTTTTCTGTACTTCGAGGATGTCGATCTCTCGTGGCGGGCTCTGGCGGCCGGCTATGCGGTGAAGCACGCGCCGCGAGCGTTGATCCACCACAGCTGGCACCGCGCCCGGCCCGGAACCAATCACGCGACCAAACGGGTATACCTGGACACCGCCCGCTATTTCGCGAAGAAATGGGGCAACGAAGCATTTGTGCAAAAAATGGAAGCCGATTTGGCCGCCCATGGCTGGGACCCAAAACCGTTTCCGAAATTCATTCCTCCGGAAACAGACTTGTCGATTGCCGACTTTAGCCACGGTCTCAGATTCGCGCCGGAGCGCTGGATCTGTCCGACCCCGATTCCCAATCATGCCGTCACCGTGCATGCCGAGGCCGACAACACCATCGATATTGTCGTACGCTTTCACGATCCAGCGCAGATCGCGCGGCTGTCGCGATGCCTGTTTTCGCTGTATGGGCAGCGGCACCAGCCGATCCAGATTCTCCTGATGCTGCACGGCCTGGCCGATGCGGATGTTGCCACGGTCGATCGCTGCGTCGATGCCTTTGACTGGTCGCCGCCACGCCGGCGCCCCATCGTCACCAACGTGGCTGTTCCCCCGACCGGCGATCACCGGTCACTGTTGTGGAACGCCGGCGTCGACCTCGGGCGATCGCGCTACATCGGGTTCTGTGATTTCGACGACATCGTTTATCCCAGCGGGTACAGTTACCTTCTGCACAGGCTTCAGTTCACGGGTGTAGCGGCGGCGTTCGCATCCTCCTTCCACGTCGATTGCACCCCGATGCACGGCTTCGACTTCGCGTTCGCCAAAAAGTTCATTCCAGGCAACAACCGCTACGATTTCTTCCTGAAGAACTTTTGTCCGCCCAACAGTCTGCTGCTGGATCGGTCCCTGATAGATTCAGAAGACTTGCGTGCGGATACGACGTTATCCAAACACGAGGATTATCGGGTGTTCGCGGTCGTCGTATCCAAATATCAAACGGATTGGGCGAGCGTCGGCACGGTGGTGGCGGAATACATCCATCGTACCGACGGCAGCAACACGGTGATGAGCCATCGAAGCGACCTCGCCTCGTGGCGCGAGTGGGGCGAAACGGCTGCGGCGACGAGGCGTTTCTTCGACAAGCTCACCACCATGGTTCCGGTCAACGACATTGCCCGTATGCGCGACGCAGAGCGCCGGGTCGAGGCTGCGGAAGCCAAATGCGCGTTGATGCAAAAATCATTGTCCTGGCGCCTGACCCAGCCGTTCCGGTCCAAAGCTCTGTGGCGTTTGCGGCGGCGGTTGCGACGCCGGTTCAGGTTTTGAAGATGCGGTAGCCCGGCGGCGAACCCGGATTATCGGGGCTGGCGCCAGGTTACCTCTCGCACCGCCGCGGTAACCGTTTCGGAGAATTCCTTCATCGTGCGCCAGTGGATGATGGTTTTGGCCCGCGTGAATTGCCAAAAGCGGTCCTCGAACTGAAGCGTTCCGCCGGCCTCGTCGATCAATCCTTGTACGAGATTTATGTAGCGGCGACGGTCCAGATCGACGCGAGCCAGGGTCTTTTTGCGCACGTAATCGCGGGGAACATTTCGCGCGACAAGGGCATCGACTGCCTCGCGGATCGATCTCGGATCGGGTTCGGCGATGATGCAGAATTCTTCGTCAAAAAAATAATCTCGGCCGCCGAGGCTTGGCGTCGATACGACGGAAAGTCCTGCAAACAGGTACTCGATTGAAGCGCGCATCGCGCCCTCGACCGCTGAAAGGCAAAGACCGACCCGCGATTGCGCATAGACCTTGTTGACGTCTGCTGCGGACAGCCATTGGCAGCCGTTGGGGGTCAGTTCGTTGACGAAACGGGCCGTTGGCATCAGCGCGCGCAGGCCTTCGTGCAACGCGTGAAACTCGGCGGCTGAACTTCCAAAGGTATAATATACCAGCGCCAGCTTCTCGATTTCCCGCGCAAGCTCCGGACGCTTGTCGGAAGTCAAACGCCCGTTGTAGACGGCGTCATAGATAGGCTGGACTTCCGGCATCGGACTGAATATGGCGTCGTCGATCAGACAGTTGTGATTGATGGTCACCGCGGCAAAACCCCTGGCGCTCATCAATTGCGCTTCACGCGGCGTGTTGCAGAGTAAAGTCAGCCTGTGTAGCGGGTGGTCGGCCAGATAGGCCGTTGCTATCCTGGCAAGCTCCCCGTGCATCCATGGCTCTTCGATCGTCCACGCCATCATGATGAGAAAGTGCGCTGGACGATCTCTAAGCATTGGTCCAATCGCGCTGGCGGCACCGAGCGGTAATTCTGCGCCAAAAAATGTATGGATGATCGGCGGTGAAGCGGACAGAAGCTCCGCCCACACCTCGGCGTCCGGATTTTTCGCTGCCCGGATTGGAGCAAGCTGTGACGGCTCATTCATTTGCACCGTCCGTGGCACAGCGGGGACGAGGGGATAAAACAGCAGCTAAATAATCGAAAATCGGGTAGAAACCCGATTAAATAGCAAAATAACACTGCTCATATGTCAGCGATACTGTTGGGGTCTTGCGAAAGCCTCATGACCGTCGCCGAGAATTCCTTCATCGAGCGCCAATGCATCACGCCCACGCCTCGCGTACATCGCCAGAAGCGATCCTCGAATTGAAATGTTCCACCGGCCCTGTCGATCAGTTCCTGCACAAGATCGATATAGCGACGACGGACCAATTCGACACGAGCCAGGGTCCTGGAGCGTACATAATCACGCGGAACATTCCGGGCGATGAGGGCGTCGACCGCCTCACGGATCGAGCGCGGATCGGGTTCGGCGATGAGGCAGAACTCCTCGTCGAAAAAGTAGTCGCGACCGCCGAGACTTGGCGTGGAAACGACGGAGAGCCCTGCAAAAAGGTACTCGATTGAAGCCCGCATCGCGCCCTCGATCGGAGAGAGGCAGAGACCGACGTGCGATTGCGCATATATTTCGTTTATTCGGGTTCCATTGAGCCACTCGCAACCGTCGGGGGTCAGTTGATTGACGAAATGCGCGCTTGGCATCAAGGCGCGCAAGCTTGCATGGATCGCGTGGAACTCGGCGGGCGACCCATCAAAGGCATTGTAGAAATAAATCAAGGCAAGCCTGTCGATCTCACGCGCGAGTTCCGTGCGCTTTTCCGTGGATAGACGAGCATTGTAGACGGCATCATAGACCGGCGTGGCATCGGGTAGCGGCCTGAATACGGTGTCGTTCGCGAGACAGTTCTTGTTGATGGTCACCGCCGCGCAACCGTTGGCGCATAGCAGTTGCTCTTCGCGCGGTGTGTTGCAAAGAACGGTCAGCTGGTGTCGCGGGTGATCGGCCAGATAAGCCGCGGCTATCCGGGCAAGGTTCTCGCTCGATTGCGGATTTTCGATGGACCACGCCAGCATGACAAGGAAATGCGCCGCACGATCCCTGAGAAGCGGTCCAACGACGCTGGCCGCACCAAGCGGAAATCCGGTCGAAAACGAAGTTTGGATGACTGTCGGAGAAATCGACAGCACTTCCGCCCAGGTGCTCGCGTTTGGATCCGGCGCCGCCCAGATCGGCGCCCGCGCCAGTGTCGGCCCGTTCATGGCTGCATCAACCACGAGGCGACGACGACCGGAGCGCTCGCAAATTCGATCAAAAGACAAACGTTGCGACGCCCGGTGCAGGCACCAAATACCCGAGATTGCATCCGGCAAATCTGGTTTAATGGCAGGGCAAAGTCAATTCGATCGCAGCAGCATTTCAGTTTGGAGAACCGGGCCTGTAGCTGTAAGGAGATCGGTCCGGTGATTGCGCCTGTTGATGACAACGGGCACCAACCGCTGTGGTCGGTCATGGTCCCCGTCTACCGTCCAGATATTGCCTGGAGCCGGCCTTCCCGCAACTTCACGCTTCCGCATGGCGTTTCCGGCAGAGTTGAAGCTATTTTTCGTCCCGCAAAAGTCCTGTCACTGTCTCGGAATATTGCTTCATGGATCGCCAACGCCTGATGGTCCCTGCCCGCAAGCATTGCCAGAAGTGATCCTCGAACTGCAACTTTCCGTTGGCCTTATCGATCAGCTCCTGCACGAGACGGATATAGCGGCGACGGTCCAATTCGACGCGAGTCAACGTCTTCGACCGCACGTATTCACGCGGAATATTTCGAGCGATGAGGGCATCGACCGCGTGGCGGATCGACCGCGGATTCGGCTCAACAACAATACAGAATTCGTCATCAAAAAAATAATCACGGCCGCCAAGGCTCGGCGTAGACACCACCGAAAGCCCCGCAAAAAGATATTCAATCGACGCTCGCATCGCGCCCTCGATCGGAGAGAGGCAGAGACCGACGTGCGATTGCGCATATATTTCGTTTATTCGGGTTCCATTGAGCCGTTCGCAGCCGTCGGGGGTCAGTTGATTGACGAAGTACGCGTTCGGCATCAAGGCCCGCAAGCGCGCATGCACCGCATGAAACTCGGCGGGTGAACCTTCAAAGGCATTGTAGAAATAAATCAGGGCAAGCTTATCGATATCCCGGCCGAGTTCCGGACGCTTTTCCGGAGACAAACGTGCATTATAGATCGCATCGTAGATGGGTGCGATCTCCGGTATCGGTTTGAACACGGCGTCGTTGACGAGACAATTGTGATTGACGGTCACCGCTGCGCATCCATTGGCGCGCATCAATTGCTCTTCGTGCGGGTTACTGCAAAGAAAAGTCATTTTGTGTTGCGGGTGATCGGCCAGATACGCCGCGGTTATCCGGGCGAGATGCCCGCTATATCCTGGCGGTTCGATGGACCAATTCGGCATCACAAGAAAATGTGCGGCGCGATCCTTTAAAAGCGGTCCAAGTGCGCTGGCCGCGCCAAGCGGAAATCCGATCGAAAACGAGGTTTGGATGATTGTCGGTGAAATCGACAGCACTTCCGCCCAGGCGCCCGCGTTTGGATCCGGCGCCGCCCAGACCGGCGCCTGCATCGGCGGCTCGTTCATGGCTGCATCGGCCATGGCATGACGGCGACCGGGGCGCTCGCAAATTCGATCATCCTGCTCGACAAAGGACAAACGCCGCGACGCCCGGTGCAAGCACCAAATACCAGAGAAAGCATCCGGCAAATCTGGTTTAATGGCAGGGTAAAGTCAATTCGATCGCGGCAGGATTTCAGTTTGGAGAACCAGGCCTGTCGCTATAAGGAGATTGGTCCGGTGCGACGTGCGACCGCGTTTGGAATTTATAGCCGAAGGCAACGATGAGCAGACCCATGATTGCCCCCGTTGACGACAACGGGCACCAACCGCAGTGGTCGGTCATGATTCCGGTCTACCGTCCAGACATTGCCTGGTTGCGCGAGGCCATTGCAGGTCCGCTTGGCACGGGCCTGACCGCACGTGACATGCAGATAGCGCTGGTCGACGATGGCAACGGGCAGGCTGGTAGCGGCGATGCCGATGCGTTTTGGCGAGAATGCGAGCAACGCGGGATAGAGATTCACCGCTTCGCCAGCCAAGCCGGCCTTCCCGGCAACTGGAACCGCTGTCTGCAACTTTCACGAGGGCGTCTGGTGCATATACTGCACCAGGACGATCGCGTTCGGCCTGAATTCTACCAGGCCATGGCGGCAGGACTGGAAGCGGCCCCCAACGCCGGGGCCAGCTTCTCGCAGCATGTCTTCATTGCAGACGACGGAGCCGCGATTCGATCGGGCCATCTGGACCGTCCCAACGCCGGCCTGCTTGACGACTGGCTGGAATACGTCATCGCCAATCTGGCGATCCAGTGCCCCGCGATCGTGGTGAGACGCGCCGTCTACGAAAAGCTCGGGGGCTTCGACGATCGCTACGACTATTGCCCCGACTATGACATGTGGCAGCGCATCGCCACGGAATACCCGCTTTGGTTCGATCCTCTGCCGCTCGCCGAATTCCGGATTCACGATCATTCGGCGTCATCGTCACGGGTTCGGCGCGTGGCCTCCTGGCGCGAAGTGCAGCGTTGCCGCGACGCCGCAATCGCGCACATCTCGCCGCCGGCGCGCGAGCCGGTGCGGCGCAGCGCCAGGCGCCATTCGGTCCGCTGGGCGTTGCAGGAAGCCGGTCGCGCCATCGGACAACGCGACTGGCGCCGCTCAATGGCCGCACTCGGGGGCGCCCTGACGACAGGGCAATTGAGTGATTTCATCGCGGTGCTGCGAGGCCGGTTCGACCGATCGCCTCAAAGTCGGCCGCCACCGCGCTCCGCTGATATCACCGCCCGCCGGTTGCCGCGAATTCTCCTGATCACGGAATTTTATCCGGCCGATCCGGCAAAATGTGTATTCGGCGCGTTTCAGCGTCTGCATCGTCATCTCGACGCCCTTTCCCGGATTGGCCCGGTGGACGCCGTACTTTTCTGGGGGGACCACGACCAATCGCCGGCGGAAACGCGCAAGCGTATCGACATGCTAAAGGGGTTTTGGCCGATCGAAGGTTCTGTCAGGTTCATCAGGGTAGCAAGCGGCCGCCGCCGGCCGCTGCAATGGATCGCAGACGCGATCTGGGCTGCCAGAGGCTGCGTCGGCTTTTACCATACCGCGGCGACCATGCGCACCTGCAGGCGCGAGCAAGCGGACGCCCTGCGCCAGTGTCTCTACGACCTGCAGCCCGATCTGATTTTTGCCCACCGCCTGGGCGCAGCGGCACCCTTGATGAGGACCCGGCTGCCATTGCCGCCGGTTGTGGTCGATACCGACGACCTCGAACACGTCAGGCTTGATCGCCTGGCGGCAACGATGCCGCGTTCCCGGCGATGGCTGACCGTCCTGGCTGAGGCGTCGCTGGCGCTGCACGCATTGCGCCGGATTGGTAAAAAGGCAGCGTACCTGCTGGTTGCTTCGGAGTTCGACCGGACAAAGCTGCAGAGCGCCTGCCGCGGCGCTGCGGTCGCGGTTATCCCCAACACCGCATCGTGGTTCGTCCCTCCGCGCAAGGCGCTGGAACCAGTCGCACTTTTTGTCGGAACAGCGACCTATCCACCGAACCGTGAAGCCGCGGTCTGGCTGTTGCGCGAAATCTGGCCGCTGGTTCGCGAGCAAGTGCCGCAGGCGCGGCTTCTGCTCGCCGGCGAAGGCATGCGAGAAGTCGCCGCTGAATGTCCGGCCGAAGGCGTCGAAGGTCTCGGGTTTGTTGCGGATCTCGCTTCGGTCTACCAGCGCGCCTCCATTGCCCTATGTCCGATCCGTCGCGGCTCAGGCACCCGCGTCAAGATCATTGAAGCCGCGATGAACTCGCGGCCGGTTGTTTCCACCGTGCTTGGTGCTGAAGGGCTGTCGTTTGCGCCTCGCTCGGAAATCTTGCTGGAGGACAGTCCCGAAGACTTCGCCCGAGCTTGCATCATGTTGCTGCTGGATCCGGACCTCACAGCCGCTATCGGCGATGCCGCTCGGCGGCGCGCCGAGGCCAGCTATGCTCCGGCCCTGGTCGCCGAGCAACTCATGGCGCTGTGTGCCGGACTGATCGATCGTGCCGATCTTGTCGCTACGCCCGTCGCCGGGAAATCGCAGGATGCCGCTGTCCCGATTGAAATTGGCCAGCGGCCAAGCAGATACCGGGCAAGCAGATGACGGGCGACGCGCCGCAGAGGCGGCATATCATTTTCGTGGGCGGTACGTCGGAGCCCGGCGGTCTGCATATTCACACCGCCGAAGTCGCCCAGGCTTGCGCCGCGCTTGGGCATCGGGTGACAATTTTTTGTCCAAGCATCAATTATTTCGATGGGCTGATCTATGATCCGCGGGTCATCGTCGCGTGTATTCCCCCACTCGGCGAGGGCCGGTGGCATGAACGAGTGCTTCGATGGCTTCGCGCAACGCCGCTCCATCCGCGTCCGGACATCGTTTTCTGCCGCGGTAATTTTGCCGAAACTCAAATCATCGATCTGGCGACTGCGGCCGGCCTGGCGCGCCGGCTTTTCGCAATCGAACACCGGCCTTGGGAAAACGCCTGGCCATGGCGCATGTCCAAGCGGCAATACGGTCAATTGAGCGGTTTGCTCCTGCATCGCTCGATCTGCGTCTCCGACGAGATCAAGACGTCGGCGATGAGCGAATTCCGGTTTCCGGCACGAAAGATCAGGACCTGCCTCAACTGGGTCCACCCCGAATTTACGCCACCGACCGCCCAACAGCGACACGACGCCCGGGCGGCGCTCGCAATCTCGCCGTCGACACTGCTGATCGGCTATATGGGAAGGCTGGCACCGGAAAAACGCATCGACGTGCTGTTGCAAGCCTTCGCCATGCTTGCCGGCCGGCCAGCGCCTCGACTCGAACTTGCTGTCATCGGCGACGGCTGGAAACGCCGGCCCCTGACCCAACTTGCCTCCGACCTCGGCATCGCAGACCGCGTCCGGTTCCTCGGCTGGTCGACGACGCCGTCGACGATACTTGGAGCATGCGATCTCTTCGTGCTGCCAAGTCTGGTCGAGGGGTTTCCGCTCGCATTGATGGAGGCGATGGCCAGCGGATGCCCGTGCGCGGCCCATCCGATGTCGAGCACGACACAGTTGATCGAGAGCGGCAAAACCGGCCTCTTGATCGACATGGACTCTGCCGAAGGGTTGGCGACGGGTCTGGCGGAACTGATCGGGAAAGGACCCGAAAGCCTTGCGCAGATCGGCGCTGCGGCGGCGGTGCGGATCGCGGCCGGGTTTTCACGCCAGCGCCGGTTGCCTGACATTCTCAACGCGCTTGAGGTAGAGGCGCCGGCACTTCCGCAGCCCGGCCCCCGTTTGCTGGCGTTCAACGGAAGCTGACCGATGGATCGGCCGCCAATCAGCATCGTTATTCCGACTTACAATCGGGCCGGGCTGTTGCCCGCGGCGATCCAGTCGGTTCAGGCCCAGAGCCTGACGGATTGGGAGTTGATTATCGTCGACGACGGCAGTACCGACGGCACGTCGGCCGCCGTCGCGCCATTGCTTCGCGAAGATCCGCGGCTGAGACTGCTGGTCAACGAAGGCGCACGCGGTCCGGCGGGCGCCCGCAACACCGGTATCCGCGCAGCCAGGGGCGCTGTTCTCGGTTTTCTCGACAGCGACGATTATTGGGAGCCTTCGAAGCTCGCACGTTTCATGGCGGAATTCGATGCAGTCCCGGCCGCAGTCCTGGTTGCAAGCGACAACCGCATGATGGACCGCGACAGCTCCGCTGTGACCACCATGAAATCGTTCCTGCTCAAAACCATGGTGCCGTGGTGGCAAACAGACCCTCTCGCGCGGGAGGTGACGCGCTGCGACGCGCTTGCTCGCGATATCCAGACGATCACGCAGCCAGGCCTGTTCGCCGGCTTGACGATCGCCGGTTTCCCCTGGGTCCACACGTCATCGGCGATGATACGGCGCGATGCGGCTTTGACGGCCGGCCTGTTCGACGAACGATTGATGCGAACCGAAGATATCGATCTTTGGCTCAAGCTGGAGAGCATGGGTCGCTTCGTCTATATCGACGAAGTGCTGGCGCGTTACGACATCACCGGTCGCGATGGCGGAGCCGGCGCACGATATGCGTCGTATCATCCTTCGAGGCGTCACACGAGGTATGTCGAGGCATCCTATCATTTACGGCTGCTCGATCGCATCGAGCGCCATTGCCGGCTGACACCCGATCAGTCGAAGCTTTTGGCCCGCCGCCGGATTTCCCATCATCGTCACTGCGCCGTCGAAGCGCTGCGCGAACGGTATTGGCCCGGCCTCGTTCATGCGATCCCGTGCATGAAAAATCCATCCGAACGAGATATCCTGATAAGGGAAATGCAGGATGTCCTTTTTCGGGGAACAGGGACTTGATAGGACTGCAAGAGTTAGCCTTTGTGATGCCTTATAGGCGACGGTTTATCCCTTTCAGGTAACACGTCGGTTGCCTGGCAACGCAGCGAGTTCGATGCAAAGCATTCTGATCACCGGCGGCGCCGGTTTTATCGGGCAGAACCTGGTGCATGCCTGGCGCAAGGCACGTCCGGCCGATCGTCTGGTCGTGGTGGATGCGATGACCTATGCCGCCAATGTCCGCAGTCTTGAATCATTGATCGCCGATAAAAGTATCCAGTTCGTCAAGGGAGACGTCGGAGATGCGGCACTGATGCGGCGTCTGTTCGGAGAGCATCGATTTACCCGCGTCGCCCATCTCGCTGCGGAATCGCATGTCGACCGGTCCATCGCGGATCCCGAAGCGTTCCTGCAGACCA
The DNA here is from genome assembly GCA_963774685.1 of uncultured Alphaproteobacteria bacterium. Taxonomy (GTDB): domain Bacteria; phylum Pseudomonadota; class Alphaproteobacteria; order Rhizobiales; family Xanthobacteraceae; genus Bradyrhizobium. The sequence continues at coordinate 533,706 of CAVZFU010000003.1, forward strand.
ATGTGCTTGGCACGTTCTCGCTGCTCAAGGCAGCCCTGGACAGTTGGCGTTCGAACGGCACGCTCGATCGTGCCCGCTTTCTTCATGTATCGACCGATGAAGTTTACGGATCGCTGGAACCCGGCGATCCCGCTTTTTCGGAATCGTCGCCGTATTGTCCGAATTCACCTTATGCGGCGAGCAAGGCCGCAAGCGATCACCTCGTGCGCTCGTTCGTCGCGACTTACGGGCTGCCGGCTCTCATAACAAACTGCTCGAACAATTATGGTCCCTACCAGCACCCTGAAAAATTGATCCCGCTGATGATCATCCATGCGCTGGAAGGAAAGCCGCTGCCGATCTACGGCGACGGCACCAATATCCGCGACTGGCTGCACGTATCCGATCATTGCGAAGCGCTGATGGGCGTGATCGAAAAAGGCCGCACCGGGGAAACCTATAATATCGGCGGCGGCAACGAACGAAACAACCGCGACGTGGTCGGCCTGATCTGCGACACCCTCGACAGCGCCTTCGCCGCCGATCCGCGGCTTGCAGCGCGCTTTCCATCATGTCCCGCCGCCGTCCGAAATTCGTGTCGCTCGCTCATCGGCTATGTAACGGACCGTCCGGGTCACGATCATCGCTATGCGATCGACGCAACGAAACTCGCCGGCGAACTTGGCCATCGATGTGACGTCGATTTCGAGAGCGGCCTCAGCCAGACCGTGCGCTGGTATCTCGAACAAGAAGACTGGTGGCGCGACGTGACCAGCGGCAGCTACAGCGCCTGGATCGAAAAGAATTATGGTTCCCGGATTGCGGTTACCGCAATTTGAGTCGGTAACGTCCCTTCCTTATGGAAACCGCCGAAACGATATCATTATCTCCTTATAACTATTTGAAATATATGAACTATTATCTGGAGCCAAGTTTGCCGGGCCGCGCGGTTTCGATCCGATCATCCGCGGCATGACAAGACGCGGACTTTCGGCGATGGTGGCGCCGCCATGCCATTCCAGCCTCGATCCACCGGAGCCTTCTGAATGCCCTTCCCGCGCGCCTCAGCCGCCCTTTCCCGCTTCACCGTACTCGACCTGACCCGCGTCCGCGCCGGTCCGACCTGCGTACGGCAGCTCGCGGACTGGGGCGCCAACGTCATCAAGATCGACGCCTTGCTGGAGGACGCCGGCGCCGAACAGCTGGGCGGGCCGCGCCGCGGGTCCGACTTCCAGAATTTGCACCGCAACAAGCGGGCGATGTCGCTCAATCTCAAGGACCCCAGGGGTCTCGAGGTGTTCCGGCGTCTTGTCGAAAAGGCCGATGTCGTGGTCGAGAATTTCCGTCCCGACGTCAAGGCGCGGCTCGGCGTCGACTATGAGAGCGTGCGCAAGATCAATCCGCGCATCGTCTATGGCAGCATCTCCGGGTTCGGACAGGATGGCCCCTATCACAAGCGCCCCGGCTTCGATCAGATCGCCCAGGGCATGGGCGGGCTGATGTCGATCACCGGCGCCCCGGGCGGGGGGCCGATGCGGGTCGGCATTCCCGTGGCCGACCTTACGGCCGGGCTGTTCTGCGCCATGGGTATCCTCACTGCGCTTTTGGAACGCGAAGTGTCCGGCGAGGGCCAGTGGGTAAAGACCTCGCTGCTGCAGGCGCAGATCTTCATGCTGGATTTCCAGGCCTCGCGCTGGCTGCTCGAAAAAGAAGTCGCCAAGCAGGCCGGCAACAACCATCCGACCAGCATTCCGACCGGCGTGTTCAAGACCTCCGACGGTTACATCAACATCGCCACCACCGGCGGGCGGATCTGGGAACGCTGCGCCCAGACCCTCGGCGCGCCGGAACTCATCGCCAATCCCGATTACGCCACCGGACCTGCGCGCTCGAAGAACCGCGATGCGCTCAACGCGGCGCTCAACCTGCTCACGGCGAAGAAATCCACCGACGCCTGGGTCAAGGAACTCAATGCCGCCGGCGTGCCCTGCGGCCCGATCTATTCGATCGACCAGATGTTCGAGGATGAGCAGGTCAAGCATCTCGGCATCGCCCAGGACGTGCCCAATGCCGAGAACCGTCCCCTCCGCCTGGTCGGACAACCGGTCACGCTGTCGCGCACCCCGAGCAAGATGGCGGCCGCACCGCCGGAGTTCGGCGAGCAGACCGACGAGGTGCTTGGCGAGTTCGGCTTCAGCAAGGCGGAGATCGCGGAACTACGTCAAGGCAAGATCGTATAGCCGCCGTCCTTGGATGAAGAGGCCGGCTATGCTTCTGCCGGCCGCCATAGCCGCCAGACGCGGCCGAACGCCATGTCGACCACGGGCCAGAACAGCAGCAGGATCGCCAGCGTCGTGATCGAGCCGACCAGGTAGTTCGACCAGAACACCTTTACGTCGCCGCCGGAGCCGATCATCGACAGCCGGAACGCATCCTCGGCGCGGCTGCCCAGCACCAGCGCCAAGGTGAACGGCGCCAGCGGAATGCCGATCTTCTTGAAGACATAGCCGACGACGCCGAACACCAGCATCAGCCAGATGTCGAACATCGCGTTCTGGATCGCGTAGGCGCCGATCGCGCAGGACACCACGATCATCGGCGCTACGGCTGCGAACGGCACCCGCAGGATCGAGGCAAACACCGGCACCGTCGTCAACACCAGCACGAGCCCGACCACGTTGCCGAGGTACATCGACGCGATCAGGCCCCAGACGAAATCCTTGTGTTCGACGAACAGCAACGGACCGGGATTGAGTCCCCATACCATCAGACCGCCGAGCAGGATCGCCGCGGTGCCGGAGCCCGGGAATGCCCAGCGCCAGCATCGGCAGCAGCGCCGCAGTGCCGGAGGCGTGCGCGGCGGTTTCCGGCGCGAACACGCCCTCGATGCGGCCCTTGCCGAAACTCTCCGGATCCTTGGAAAATCGCTTGGCGAGATTATAGCCCATGAAGGAAGCCGCGATCGCACCTCCCGGCGTGATGCCGAGCCAGCAACCGATGAAGGAGGAACGCAGCAGCGTCACCCAGTATTTGGGCAGGTCCTTCCAGACACTGAGCACCACGCGCAGGCTGATCTTGGCGGCATGGCCACGCAGCGCCAGCCGTTCCTCCATCGTCAGCAGGATCTCGCTGATCCCGAACAGGCCGATCACCGCGACCAGGAAGTTGATGCCGCGCAACAGGTCGTCGGAACCGAAGGTCATGCGCAACTGGCCGGACACCGTGTCCATGCCGACGCCGGCCAGCAACAATCCCAGCGACATCGAGATGATGGTCTTGTGCTTGAACTCGCGCCCGAGGCCCACGAACGAACAGAAGGTCAGGAGATAGACCGCAAAGAATTCCGGCGGGCCGAATTTCAGCGCAAATGACGAGATCAGCGGCGCCAGGAAGGTAATCAGCAGCACCGCCACCAGCGAGCCGATGAAAGACGAGGTGAATGCCGCCGTCAGCGCCTCGGCCGCCCTGCCCTGTTGCGCCATCGGATAGCCGTCAAAGGTGGTGGCGACCGACCACGCCTCGCCCGGAATATTGAACAGGATCGAGGTGATGGCGCCACCGAACAGCGCGCCCCAGTAGATGCTCGACAACATCACGATGGCGGAGGTCGGATCCATGGTGAATGTCAGCGGCAGCAGGATCGCCACGCCATTGGGACCGCCGAGGCCCGGCAGCACGCCGACGAAAATGCCGAGCACGAGGCCCACCATCATCAGGGCCAGCGTCTTCCACGTCATCAGGACGACAAAGCCGTGCAGCAGCAGTCCGAAGGCTTCCATGAAACGCTTGTCCCGGGTTGCGCTAGTAGCCGAAGGCCGCTTCGAGCGGTCCCTTCGGCATGATGACGTCAAAGGCAATATCGAAGGTCACGAACATGATCGCCGTGAACACGAAAGCCGTGAGCAGCGACTTCCACAGCGCGATCTTGCCGACCATCCGCATGAAGATGGCGATCAGCAGAAAGCTCGCGACATACATTCCGAGGAATTGCGTGGCGAGGCAAAACAGCAGCGTCGGCACGAACACCGCCATGACGCGCCGCAGTTGCGCGCGGGTGACGAAAGTATCCGACCCCTCTTCCCGCTCCAGCAGGGTGACAACAAACCCGTAGAGGCTGGCGCAGGCCAGGATCACCGACAGATAAAACGGAAAATAGCCGGCCTGCGGTCCGGTCGAGTCCCAGGAGATCCCGGTGCGCCAGTTGTCCCAGCCGAGCGTCAGCGCCAGCGCGATCAGCAGCAACGAGACCACGAGTTCGACGGTGCGGGTACTGGCCACCGCAGGAGAGTCGGCCTCCGGCGCGGTTGGATCGTCGACAACGATTTCAATTTCGGAATTGGACATGCGCGTCTCGTCGTCTTGACCCAGCGGTTATTTCATCCGGCAGGCGCCAGAACCCGCCGTCACCATCCGCAAAACGCGGATCGGCCGGTATTCTGCACTGCCGGAAGATATTACGAAAGCCCCGGAGGGTGCCGGATGCCCCGCTCTTGCGGAGCATGCCGCATCGCCTACTTCGCCACAAACCCCGCTTCGGTCATCAGCGACTTGTTGAGCGTGTCATCTTCCTCGAGGAATTTCAGCATATCGTTGCCGGTGAGAAAGATCGGCTTCAACGCCTGTTTTTCCATGTAGTCCTTGTATTCAGCCGTTTGCGTCACCTTCTGGAACAGGTCGACGTAGAACGCCTGCTGTTCGGGGGTAACCTTGCCGGGCAGGAACATGGCACGGAGCATCAGATACTGGACGTCGAGGCCCTCTTCCTTGCAGGTCGGGATGTCGTTCCACGACTGCGTATCGGTGACCTTGGTCTTGTAGGAAATCCGCTCCTTGTCGAACACGCAGAGCGCGCGAACCTGGCCGGCGCGCCAGACCTCGAGATTTTCACTCGGATTGTTGGTGTTGGACTCGGTGTGATTGCCGACCAGTTGCGTCGCCGCCTCGCCGCCGGACTTGTACGGCAGATAAGCGAACTTGGCGCCGGTCTTCTGTTCGACGAATACCGTGAGGACGTTGTCCTCGCGCTTCGATCCGGTGCCGCCCATCTTGAACGGCGGATTGGCGGCTTTCGCAGCTGCGATGAATTCCTTCACGGTCTTCGGCCCGGCGACATTGTCCCACAGCACGAACTGGTCGAGCGCGACCACCGCGACCGGCGTCAGGTCGCGCCAGTTGAACGGGATTTTCGCCGACAGCGGCAGCATGTAGATCAGCGAATAGGCGATCAGCACCTTGTTGGCATCGCCGTCGCTGGATTTCATGTACATCAGCGCTTCGGCGCCGGACGCTCCGCCCTTGAGCGACACCACCATCGGCTGCTTCATCAGGTTGTTTTTCTGGATCGCGGCCTGCATCATCCGCGCCATCTGGTCGGAGGCGCCGCCGGCGCCGGCCGCCACCACGATTTCAACCGGCTTGGTCGGCTCCCAGCCGGCGTTCGCCGGCGCACTCGCCAGAAATGGCGGCCAACGCGGCCGTGGCTTTCACAACGTTTCGCATCTGTGTTTCGTCCCTGTGTCACGCGTTCGGACCGGCGGCCCGGCCTGTTTTTTGCTGATTTGCTGCCGTCATTGTGCGGGTTATCGACCCTGAGTTCAAGCAGGGCACCGCGCCGCAGGATATGACTTTCGCATGGGGTTGCAGGCAGTTAGCGGTCTGCGAACGGTCAGGGCGCGGCGCTGTGAGCCGCTGACCTATTTGCCCTTCCAGTTCGGCGTGCGCTTGTTGAGGAAGGCGTCCATTCCTTCGCGGAAATCCTCGCTCATATAGGCGCGCAGGATGAGATCCTCGCCCTCGTCGCGCGAGAGCGTCCGCCGGATACGGCGCACGGCCTCCTTGGTGACTTCGAGCGTGATCGGCGCATGGCCGGCAACCAGCTTCGCGGTCTCGTCGGCGCGGCGCTGCAGCGTCTCGACGTCGGGCACCACCTCGTTGAGCAGGCCCAACGCCAGCGCCTCGGGGGCTTCGACCAGCCTCGCCTTGAAGATCAAATCCTTGGTCCGCGCCGGTCCGATCAGCGACACCAGCCGGCTGATGTTGGTCATCGACAGGCAATTGCCCAGCGTACGCGCGATCGGAAAGCCGATCCGGGTCGTCGCGGTGCCGATGCGGATATCGCAGCAGGCGGCGATCCCCGCGCCGCCACCGGTGCAGGCGCCGGCGATCGCGGCAATGGTCGGCACCCGGCAGGTTTCCAGCGCACCGAGCACGCGGTCGATCCGCGCCTCGTAGTCGAGCGAATCCTGCGCGGTCTTGAAAGCGCGGAATTGCGAAATGTCGGTTCCGGAGGCGAACGCCTTTTCGCCGGTGCCGGTGAGGATCATTGCCTTGATCGAGCGGTCGGCGTTCACGCTCTCGCAGATCGCCGCCATCTGCTCGTACATCGCAAACGTCAGCGCATTGCGCGCCTGCGGACGGTTGAAGGTCATCCGGGCGATGCCGTCCTCGACCACGTAGAGCAGATCCTCAGTCGCCGGCACCGGAGCGTTCATCGCAGGCTCTTTCCATTCTTGCTTCGTTGTCGCGCCGAATCGAAATCGAGTCAGGCAACCGCGGCCTTTGATTTCGGCATCGGCACCACATCGCGTCCTTTGAGGACCTCCATGGCGGCCAGCACGCCGCCACTGCGGTGCGGCACTTTGGCGAGATCGAAGCCCATCTCGATGCCCGACAGCGTTCCCATCAGCATCAGGTCATTGAAGTGCCCGATATGGCCGATCCGGAATGCCTTGCCCTTGAGCTTGCCAAGGCCGGTGCCCAGCGACATGTCGAAGTTTTCCAGAACCACCTTGCGGAAATTGTCGGCGTCGTTTCCGTCGGGAACCATGACCGCGGTCAGCGCCGGCGAGTAGCAGTGCGGGTCGAGGCACACAAGTTCGAGGCCCCAAGCCTTGGCGGCTGCGCGGGACGCCGCGCCATGGCGCTTGTGGCGCAGGAATACATTGTCGAGCCCCTCTTCCTCGAGCATCGCAATGGCTTCCTTGAGCGCAAACAGCAGGTTCGTTGCCGGCGTATAGGGGAAGGTGCCCTGCTTGTTGATCTCGATCATGTCGTGCCAGTCCCAGTAGGACCGCATCGCCGATTTGTTCGCCTTGGCGGCTGCGAGCGCCTTTTCCGAAACCGCATTGAAGCTCAATCCCGGCGGCACCATCATGCCCTTCTGCGACCCGCCGACGGATATATCGATGCCCCAGGCGTCATGCTCATATTCGAGGGCCGCGAGCCCGGAGATGGTGTCGACCATCAACAGCGCCGGATGGTTGGTGCGATTGAGGGCTTTGCGGACTTCAAGCGGGTGGGTGACGCAACTGGTCGAGGTCTCGTTGTGCACCACCAGCACGGCCTTGATCTTGTGCGCACGATCGGCGGCGAGCTTGGCCTCGATCTGCTCGACATCGGCCCCGCGCCGCCAGTCGGTCGGCAGGAACTCGACGTCGAGTTTGAATCTCTCGGCAATGCCGCGCCACAACACCGCGAACTGGCCGGTCTCGGCCAGCAGCACCTTGTCGCCCGGCGACAGCACGTTGACGATCGCAGCTTCCCAGGCGCCCGAGCCCGACGCGGGATAGATGATGACCGGCTGCTTGGTGCGGAAAATGCGCTGGCAGCCTGCGAGCACGGCATAACCAAGTTCGGCGAATTCGGGGCCGCGATGGTCCAGGGTCGGCATATCCATGGCCCGCAGCACCCGGTCGGGCACGTTGGTCGGGCCTGGAATCTGAAGAAAATGCCTTCCAGTATGCAGGGTCATCTGGGGTCCTTCCGGGGGTCTTGGCTTGGCAGGGTCGAATATCACTATTTGGCGGGCTTGTCCCCCGCCCGGCAGGCGCCGTCAATGCATAAGTAGCCGGGCTCGTCCGGCCAAACCGGAACCAGCCATGCAAGGGCCGAAGGGCCATCGTTTGCGCCCTTTCGATCTTGATTTCCGTGTCGAACCGAGCGGGTTCGCGGGATACCGCGCTAGGTCTTCACCACCTTGAGATGCGCTGGCGCGTTGGCCTCGGTGCGCTCCTCCAGCGACGCCATCGCGGCGTCGACCCCACCGGCCCGGTGCGGCACGCCGGCTGCGGCAAGTCCCATCTCCACGCCGGACAAGGCCCCCATCAGGGTCAGTTCGTTGCACTCGCCGAGGTGGCCGATGCGAAACACCTTGCCCGCGAGTTTGCTGAGGCCGGAGCCGAGCGACATGTTGTAGTTGTCGAGCACGGTCTTGCGGAACTTGTCGGCATCGTGCCCCGGCGGCATCAGCACCGCGGTCAACACCGGCGAATATTCGGCCGGTTCAAGACACAGCACTTCGAGGCCCCAATGCGCCACCGCGGCGCGGGTGGCGGCGGCAAGGCGCTTGTGGCGGACGAACACCGCATCGAGCCCCTCCTCCAGCAACATCGCGATGGCTTCGCGCAGGCCGTAGAGCAAGGTTGTAGCCGGCGTGTAGGGGAAGAAGCCGGATGCATTGGGCTTGAGCATCTCTTCCCAATCCCAATACGACCGCGGCATCTTGTTGGTCCTTGATGCAGCGCGGGCCTTTTCGGAGATGGCGTTGAAGCCTATTCCCGGCGGCAGCATGAATCCCTTTTGCGAACAACTGACGGTGACGTCGACCTTCCACTCGTCGTGCCGATAGTCGACCGAGCCCAAGGAGGAGATCGTATCCACCAGCAGCAATGCGGGATGCTTCACTTTGTCCATCGCGGCGCGGATATCGCCGATCCGGCTGGTAACGCCGGTCGAGGTCTCGTTGTGCACCACCATGACCGCCTTGATGGCATGGGCCGAATCCTGCGCCAGCCGGGCCTCGATCGCCGCGGGATCGGCGCCATGGCGCCAGTCACCGGGCATGAGATCCACCTCGATGCCCCAGCGCGCCGCCATCTGCCGCCACAGCATGGCGAAGTGGCCGGTCTCGACCATCAGGACCTTATCGCCGGGCGACAACGTGTTGACGATCGCTGCCTCCCAGGCGCCGGTGCCCGACGACGGAAAAATGATGACTGGGCCGGCGGTCTTGAAGATTTTCCGGCAGCCTTCGAATACAGCTTTGCTGAGTTCGGCAAACCCGGCGCTGCGATGATCGATGACCGGCATGTCCATGGCGCGCAGCACGCGATCCGGTACCGGGCTTGGTCCGGGAATTTGCAGAAAATGGCGTCCCTGAGTCATGGATTCCTCCATTCGATCCGGCAGGCTGCATATTGCACCAATTTTTCAACCTACAACCAACAAATTGTTCGCATTTTTTGATCGACGGCTTCCCCGCCGAGGGCCTATGTTCCGCGCCATGAAGCTCTCATTTTCCGACTTCAATGACGCTTGAAGACAGGCTTGCACGCGAGACCAGCGGCGAGGTTTTGTTCAATTCCTTCAGCCGGGGCCGCTACGCCACCGACGCGTCATTTTACCAGATTATGCCGGCAGGCGTGGTGATCCCCCGCACCATCGACGAGGCGCTTCGAGCGCTGGCGATCTGCCGTGACGAGGGACGGACGGTCACCCCGCGCGGCGGCGGAACCTCGCAATGCGGCCAGACCGTCAATCACGGCATCGTCATCGACCTTTCCAGGCACCTCAATCGCCTGATCTCGCTCGACGTGGAAAACCGCAGCTGCGTGGTCGAACCCGGAATCGTGCTCGACGATCTCAACCGGCAGCTTGGAAAGCACGGCCTGTGGTTTCCGGTCGATGTTTCCACCGCATCCCGCGCCACCATCGGCGGCATGGCCGGCAATAATTCCTGCGGCGGACGCTCGCTGCGATACGGCACCATGCGCGACAACACGCTGGCAATGGATGCGGCGCTCGCTGACGGCACCGTGATGCATTTCGGCGAGGTGCCGCGCGACAGTGACGTCGGATTGTTTCGCGACATGCTGGCGCTTGGCGAGCGCGAGGCCGCCGAGATCGCCGAGAAATTTCCGAAGGTGCAGCGCCGCGTCGGCGGCTACAATCTCGATGCGCTGGTGCCGCGCAATGCCGCCAACAACATGGCGCATCTGCTGGTGGGATCGGAAGGAACGCTGGCTTTTACCACCCAGGTCGAACTGAAGCTGTGGCCGGTCATCCGCAACAAGGTGCTCGGCGTCTGCCATTTCGGCAGCTTCTACGAAGCGATGGATGCCGCCCAGCATCTGGTGAAACTTCGCCCGATCGCGGTCGAACTGGTCGATCGCACCATGCTGTCGCTCGGCCGCGAGATCGCGATGTTCACGCCTGTCATCGGCGCCGCCATCCGCGGCGATCCCGATGCCGTCCTGATCGTCGAGTTCGCCGAGGAAGACCAGGCCGACAATATCCAGCGGCTGAAACAGCTCGGCGAGTTGATGGCCGATCTCGGTTTCGGCTGGGACCGCCCGCAACGCAAATGGGGCGGCGTGGTTGAAATCACCGACCCAGGCCTGCAGACCGCGATCGCGGAGTTTCGTGCCGCCGGCCTCAACGTCATGATGTCCATGAAGCAGGAAGGCAAGCCGGTCTCGTTCGTCGAGGACTGCGCAGTGCCGCTGCCACATCTGGCGGATTACACCGAGCGGCTCAACGGCATTTTCGCCAAACACGGCACCCGCGGCACCATGTACGCGCACGCTTCGGAAGGCTGCCTGCATGTGCGGCCGGTCTTGAACCTGAAGCTCGAAAAGGACGTCACGGCGATGCGCGCCATCGCCGAGGAAACCTTTGCGATGGTCCGGGAATACAAGGGGTCGCATTCCGGCGAGCACGGCGACGGCATCGTGCGTTCCGAATTTCACGAAACCATGTTCGGCTCGCGCATCATCGCCGATTTCAGGGAGGTCAAGCACCGCTTCGATCCGGCCAATGTGCTCAACCCCGGCAAGATCGTCGATCCGCCCAAAATGGACGACCGCTCGCTGTTTCGCTATCCGCCGGGCTATCGCATTGGTGAGTTGAAGACCGTGCTTGACTGGTCCGCCTATCCCGGCGCCGGCGGCGGCTTCCAGGGCGCGATCGAGATGTGCAACAACAACGGCGCCTGCCGCAAGCTCGAAGGCGGCGTGATGTGTCCCTCCTATCGCGCTACCCGCGACGAGAAAGACGTGACGCGCGGCCGCGCCAATACGCTGCGGCTGGCGATCTCCGGACAGTTAGGACCGGACGCCCTCGCCTCCGACGCGATGATGGACACATTGAAACTCTGCGTGTCCTGCAAGGCCTGCCGCCACGAGTGTCCGACCGGGGTCGACATGGCCAAGATGAAGATCGAGGTGCTCGCCGCACGCGCCACCAGGCACGGGCTTTCGCTCCGGGACCGGCTGGTGGGGTATTTGCCGCATTATGCCGATCTGGCGTCGCGCTTCGCGCCGCTCGCCAACCTTCGCAATCAAAGCCCCTTGTTGCGCAAGCTGTTCGAAAAATTTGCCGGCATCAGTGCGCATCGGGCGCTCCCGGCATGGCGGCGTGATGTCTTTACCTCGGACGCAGAGGCAGTGGGTCCGGCCGACGGCCGTGAAGTCGTGCTGTTCACCGACACTTTCAACCGCATCTACGAGCGCGAGAATCTCGATGCCGCCTTGCGCGTGCTGGTCGAGGGCGGATATCGCGTCCACATCCCAAAGCCCGCGGATGGCGCAAGACCGCTGTGCTGCGGTCGGACGTTCCTTTCGGCCGGAATGGTCGATCATGCGCGAGCCGAACTCGACCGGCTGGTCGCGACCTACGCGCCGTTCGCCTCGCGCGGTGTACCCATCGTCGGGCTGGAGCCGAGCTGCCTGCTTACGCTGCGCGATGAGCTGCTGTCGCTGCGCCCGGATGCCACGGCGAAAAGCATCGCTGCGCATGCGCTGTTGTTCGAGGAATTCCTGGTTCGCGAGGCCGGGGCCGGCCGCCTGCAATTGCCGCTCGGACCTGTCGCCGGCAAAGCCCTGGTGCACGGGCACTGTCATCAAAAGTCGTTCGGCGCGTTCAAGCCGGTCGAGCAGGTGCTGCGTCTTGTCCCGGATTTGAATGTGGAAACCATCGAGTCCAGTTGCTGCGGCATGGCCGGCGCCTTCGGCTATGGCGCCGACACCTATCAGACCTCGATCGACATGGCCGAACTCTCGCTGCTGCCGGCCGTCAGGCGCGCGGATGAAACGACGCTGATCGTTGCCGACGGCACCTCGTGCCGGCATCAGATCAAGGATGGCACCGAGCGCGCCGCCCTGCACGTCGCGCGCGTGCTGGCGATGAGCCTCGACAACGCGCAATCTCTTTCAAAATCCTCATCGCTTGCAAAGGAAGACAACCATGGCTGAACTGACCCTCGACGTTGCCCGCAAGATTCTCGATGCCGCGCTTGCCAAGGGTATCGAGAAGAAGCTGAAACCCCTTGTGGTGACCATTCTCGACGCCCGGGGTTGCGTCAAGCTCACCGCGGCCCAGGACGGTACCAGCCTGTTGCGGAGCGAAATCGCCAACGGCAAGGCGTTCGGCGCACTGGCGATGGGGATGGGTTCGCGGGCGCTGTTCCAGCGGGCGCAGGAAGCGCCATTCTTCGTCAGTGCGGTGAATACGCTGGCGCAGGGACGGCTGGTACCGGTGCCCGGCGGCGTCCTGATTCAGGACGGCAGCACGCTGCTCGGCGCGGTCGGAATCAGCGGCGATACGTCGGACAATGACGAAGCGTGTGCGATCGCCGGCATCGAGGCTGCGGGGCTGAAGGCGAATGCGGGGTAGTTACGAAGCTGATACCACCGTCATCCTGAGGTGAGCGCTCTTGCGCGCCTCGAAGGATGTGCCGCAGGCACCTTTGTCGTATCCGTCCTTCGAGGCTCGCCAAAGAAGGCTCGCACCTCAGGATGACGGCGGAGCTTCGTTCACCGGGACCACGATAGACTTCACTTCCCCGGCCACACCGGCTTGCGCTTTTCGGCGAACGCCTTGAGGCCTTCCTTGGCGTCTTCGGTCATCGCCAGCAGCGCGATCTGGCTTTCGGTGTAGGCGATGCTCTCGTCGAACGACATCGAGGCAATCGCACGCATGGCGTATTTGCCGCGCCGGATCGCGGTGGGGGACTTGTCGGCAATCCGCCCGATCAGCCAGTCTACCCTGGCGTTGAGTTCGGCCGCGGGCACCACATAATTGAGTAACCCGGCGGCGTGCGCGGCCTTGGCATCGAACGGCTCGCCGGTGAGCGCCCACTCATTGACCAGACGCCGCGGCGCGATCGATTGCAGCAGGCTCAGCACCTGCATCGGGAACACGCCGACCTTCACCTCGGGCAATCCGAACAGCACGTGATCGGCCGCCACTGCCATGTCGGTCATGCACAACAGCCCCATGCCGCCGGCCATGCAGACGCCGCCGATCCGCGCGATCGAAGGCTTGGTGGCGTTCTGCGACAGCCGCAGCAGGTCGGCGTAGTCGACGTTCGGCCTGGCAAAATCCATCGCGAACGCGGCACCGCTGTTCTGCAGGTCGGCGCCGGCGCAAAATGCCTTGTCGCCAGCGCCGGTCAGCACGATGACCCGTACATCGCGGTCGTCATGCGCGTCGCGATAGCCTTTGGCGATACCGGCGACTACTTCGCCATTGATGGCGTTGCGTTTCTCCGGCCGGTTGATGGTGATCCAGAACGCCTGCCCGCGCTTTTCGAGTATCACGCTGTCGGTCATTGCCCGCTCGCTCAAACCTGAAAAACCCGCCGCCACTCTACTTTACGCGCCGTCCCTTGAAGAAGCCGGCATTGGTGGTGTTCTGCTTGATGTTGGCGGTATCGCCCTGCTCGGCCGAATTCTGGATATCTTCGTGGCCCTTCGAGGTATCCTTGTTGACCTCGGTGTTGCCGCCGGTGCCCTTGGGACTGCGATTGGCGGGCGGGATCGGCGGCATTTCGTTGTGGCGCGACATCTTGTTCTCCCTGGGTACGAAGCCTTGTTGCTCGATGAGCTAAGGACGCCGGTGCGATTTGGTTCCAAAAGGCCGATCAAGCCTTTTTCATCCAGACCTTGTTGTCGTGGAATGCCGCGCCGCCATACGGCGCCACGACTTCCGCGCCGGTGAGCATGTTGATGCCGCGGCCACCGATATGCGCCTTGTTCGGATGCACCGATTCCGCGATCAGGACACCACGGCGTACGCCGTCGAATAACCTGGCCGTCAGCGTCGTCTCGCCTCGCGTGTTGCCCAGGGTAACCGGGTCGCCATCGGCAATGGAAAGGGCCGCGGCGTCGGCGGGATGTATCATCACGGTCGGTACACCTTCGCGCGCCTGCGACGACGGCGTTTCGTTGAAGCTGGAATTGAGGAAACTGCGGGACGGGCTGGTAGCGAGGCGGAACGGGTGCGCTTCGTCAGCCTCTTCGATGATGGTCCAGTGATCGGGCAGCGACGGAATCTGCTTCCACGCGCCCATCAGACCGGCATTACCCATGGGCACGCATGACCAGTCAGCCTTGAAATGGAATTTGCCATCCGGATGCGCAAACCCGTCGAGATAGTGCGAGGTGCGAAAATCCGGCTGAATGTCGCGCCAGAGATCGGCCTCCAGCGTCTCGATATCGCCATGACCGCTCTTTTTCAGCGTGGCGTCGATCAATTGGCGCGGCGTCATCTCGAATCCGGGATGCACGGCGTTGAGGCAGCGGGCAATCCCCTGCAGCACTTCGTGGTTGGAACGGCATTCGCCCGGCGGCTCGATCAGCTTGGCGCCGACCGAAATGTGCTGATGACCGCCGCCGTAATAGAGATCGTCATGCTCCATGAACATGGTCGCCGGCAATACGATGTCGGCCATCTCGGCGGTCTCGGTCATGAACTGCTCATGCACCACCATGAACAGGTCTTCGCGCTCAAACCCCTGGCGTACCAGCTTCTGTTCCGGCGCTACCGTCATCGGATTGGTGTTCTGGATCAGCATCGCCTTGATCGGCCCGCCGCCCCGCAACGCCTCGGCATCGCCGGTCAGGATGCGTCCGATCTGTGACTGATCGAGCTGCCGGATACCGGGATCGATCGCGTCATGGCCCTCGATCAGCGATTCGTCGAACTTCCAGATCGAGAAATTGTTGAAGAACGCGCCGCCGCCTTCATGTTGCCAGGCGCCGGTCACGGTCGGGATGCACACCGCCGCATGCATCTGCGCCGCGCCGTTGCGGCTGCGGGCAAAGCCGTAACCGAGGCGGAAGAAGGCGCGTTTGGTCTGCCCAACCGTGCGGGCAAATGCCTCGATCTCTTCCACCGGCACGCCGCAAATCGACGACGCCCATTCCGGCGTGCGGGTCGCCAGATGCGCCTCGAGTTCGTCAGGACAATCGGCATAGCGCGCCATGTAGTCGCGGTCGGCATAGCCTTCGCGGAACAGCACATGCATGACACCGCATGAAAACGCAGCATCGGTGCCGGGCCGCAGGATGATCTTGATGTCGGCCTGCTTCATGGTGTCGTTGTTGTAGACATCGACCGCCGCGATCTTGGCGCCGCGTTCCTTGCGCGCGCGCATCGCGTGCGTCATCACGTTGACCTGGGTGTTCACCGGGTTGGTGCCCCAGATCACGACGAGGTCGGAGACCGCCATCTCGCGCGGATCGACGCCTGCGATCTTGCCGGTGCCGGCGACAAAGCCGACGCGCGCGATGTTGGAGCAGATCGTCGAATAGAACCGCGAATATTTCTTGACATGCGCCAGGCGGTTGATGCCATCGCGCATCACCAGCCCCATGGTACCGGCATAATAATAAGGCCACACCGACTCGGCGCCGAAGTCGCGCTCGGCCGCATTGAATCGCTGCGCGATCTCGTCGAGCGCCTCGTCCCACGAGATGCGCGCGAACCGGCCCGATCCCTTAGGGCCGGTGCGGCGCTGCGGATACATCAGCCGGTCCGGGTGATGGATGCGCTCGGCATAGCGCGCGACCTTGGCGCAGACCACACCGGCAGTATAGCTTTGCAGCTTGGAACCGCGCACCCGGCCGATGGTCTGGCCGCCGATCACCTCGATATCGAGGGCGCAGGCCGACGGGCAATCGTGCGGACAGGTGGAATGCCGGATGTCGATCTTGGCGTGCTGGTTCATACACCCATGAGTACCATCAAAACCCGGGGCAACCGAGCGCATTTATCCGGCATGCCCGTGCAAAACCGCCCGCGGGCTATGCATCAGGCCCCCAGATAGGCCCCGCCATTGGCGTGAATCGCCTGTCCGTTGATGTAGCGAGCACCCGGGCCGCACAGGAATCGCACGGTCGCGGCGATGTCTTCCGGCCTGCCGCGCTCGCCGGTGATGGTCTGATGGGTCTGGTGATGCGCCGGCTCCGGTCTATCCTTGGGCCGCGGAGTGCCGATCAGGCCAGGAACGACGCAGTTGACGGTAATGCCGTCGGCGGCGAGGTCATGGGCCAGCGCCCGGGTGAGGCCGATGATTCCGGCCTTTGCCGTCACCACATGCGCACGATTTCTGGCGCCGGTATGGGCGCTCAAGCCGCCGATATTGACGATGGTTCCGGCGCCGCTCTGGCGCAACGCCGGCAGGCAGGCCTTTACGCAATGAAACGCGCCGTCGAGCGTGACATCGAGGATTTCACGCCACTCGGCATAGTCCATCTCGGCGAACGGTTTTTCCCGCCGTAGCGCGGCATTGTTGACGAGGATGTCGATGCGGCCGAAACGTTTCAGCGCCGCATCCGCCATCGCCTGCACGGCGGCGGCATCGGCCACATTGCCGATATGGACCAGCGCGTTGCCCCCCGAAGCCTCGATCTCGCGCATGACGGCATCGGCCTCGGCGCGGTTGCTGCGCGCGTTCACCACAATGGATGCCCCGGCTTCCGCCAGCGCCAATCCAATCGCGCGGCCGATATTGCGCCCCGCGCCGGTGACGATGGCGACCTTGCCGGCGAGTTCCTTGTTGGTCATGTGCATTCTCTCGGTTCGTCATCGTCCGCGAAGGCGGACGATCCAGTAGACACTGCAGGTTATGATTCATCCGATAGTGCGGCGATTACTGGATGCCCGCCTTCGCGGGCATGACGTTGATTACCTGCGTAACAACGATAGATCGATCTTCCCACCATACAACCCCGCCAGCAGCTTCAGCGTCGCATCGCTTTGCGCCTTTTCCCAACCGCCGTGCAGCGCATTAAGCGCGAATTTATCGATCACGTCCTGCCGCGTCAGCGGCTCCTGCGCGCCGCCACGCAAATGCGGCTGCCGTTCCTCGATGACGCTGCCGTCGTTCAGGGTGGCACGGATATGGCCGGTATAGTTGTTCGGATAGGGATTATCAGGGTCGATGACGAATTTCACCTTGGCGGCTAACGCAAGTACGGCGGCATCGCGAATTGCTTTTTCGGTGAAGGCGCCGAGCCCGACGCCGCCTTTGACAAATCCGGTCGCCAGCAGATAGGGCACCGCGAACTTGGCGGCATAGCCATTGCGCGGGCGCTGCTTGTCGGCGAGCGGCTCCCACAGCCGATGCACCGTCCCCTCCGCGACCTCGCAGACGATCTCGCCGATGTCCTCGGCCTTGATGCCGCGCGCAGCCAGCCGCTTCGCGCAATCGATATAAGGCTGCGCCATGGTCCCGCAGGGATAGGGCTTGAACGCCAGCGTATCCGTCACCCAACGGGTGCCGAAATCACCGGTCAGCGCGTCGTAGTCGCCCTTGGTGGTATGCGCGAAGCCGTGGAACAGCCCGTGGACGCCCTCG
This sequence comes from uncultured Alphaproteobacteria bacterium, assembly GCA_963774685.1. Lineage (GTDB taxonomy): Bacteria > Pseudomonadota > Alphaproteobacteria > Rhizobiales > Xanthobacteraceae > Bradyrhizobium. The sequence continues at coordinate 551,323 of CAVZFU010000003.1, forward strand.
AATACGGTGCGCGGACCGACAAATCCCTGCCGCGCCAGCAACGCCGCCCGGATCCCCGACTGCGCCGCCCAGCCGGCATGCATCCGCTTGGTCCATGCGCCTTCGGCGAGATATTCGATGATGCCGCCCGCCATGCTGCCGGCGATGCCGAGCGCGTCCACGATCTGCCGGGCATTGAGGCCGAGTGCGGCACCAACGCCGGCCGCCGCCCCCATGGCGCCGAAGATCGCGGTCGGGTGAAACCCGGCCTTGTGCACCGCCTTCGGCACCACCACGCTGAGCCGGCATAGCACCTCCGCACCCGACGGCGATGCCGATCAGCGCCATGCGGCCGTCGGGATTATGCCGCTCGCAGGCCGCCAGCACCGCCGGCACCACCACCGCACCTGCATGCACCGGGCCGCCCTCGAAGGTATCGTCGAAATCTTCGCCATGGGCCGCGGTGCCGTTGACAAAGGCCGCGCCCGAGGCAGTCAGCGTGCGCTTGTGGCCGATCACGGTGCACGGACCGTCATCGTCCCAGCCGGCGAGTGAGCTGCGCACATAATCCTCGTTGCGCGCGGTGACGCACAAGCCGACCACATCGATCAGCAGATCCTCGCATTTGCGCGCGGTCGCCGCCGGCAGACCGCCTGGCTTCACCGCCGCGATCTTGGCGGCCAGCGTTTCGGCGACGGAGATCTTCGGCAGTTCGGATGACATATTGGCTCGGCCGCTAGACGTGGAACAGCTTGGTATAGTGCGCCTTGATCGCATCGCCCTCTTTTTCCACGGCGGCCGCGTCGTCCTTCATGGTCTTGATGTCCTTGAACGGTTTGCGCCCCGGCTTCTCCTGGGTCTGCGGATGCACCGAGCGCAGGCCGCCGACGTCGATGATCAGCTGCTGGGCGTCGCGGCTGAAGCAGAACGACTGGAACAGCCTTGCCGCGTTCGGATGAGGCGCGTCCTTGAAAATGCCGTTCGGTCCGATGATCAGCGGCGATCCTTCGCTGGCATAGACCGGCTCGACCGGGCGGCCGGCCTCCTTTAGCTGGAAGATATTGTACTCGTTGCCGTCGGCCATCACCGCGCGCTCGCCGAGATCGAGCTTCTTCGGCGGGTCGGCCGAGGATTGCACCTGCATGATGTTCTGCTTCGCAAGCGCTTCGAAAAAGCTCCAGCCGAGATCGCGCTGCATCTGGTAGGTCGCGGTCATGATGGTGCCGCTGTAGCCGGGATGCGCCTTGACGATCTTGCCCTTCCATTTGGGATCGAGCAGATCGGCAAAACTCTTCGGCGCCTCTTCCGCCTTCACCAGATTGGTGTTGTAGGCGATGATGCTGAGCCAGACCCGCCAGCTGGCAAACTGGCCGTCGACGTCCTTGTGCTCGGGCGGATAGAATTTGGCGACGTCTTCCGGCACGTAAGGCGCGAGAATGCCGTCGCGCTTCCAGACGATGAAATGCGCCGCATCGGATGAATTCACCACGTCGACGGCGTGGATGCTGCTGGAATACTCCTGGCCGATGCGCTGGAACACCCGCTCCGCCCCGGTGCGCTCGACGCGCACCGCAATGCCGGGATATTTCGCCTCGAACGCCTTCGCCAGCTTCTCGGCCACCGGCAGGTCGGTCGAGGTGTAGTAGCTGACCTGGCCTTCCTTCTTTGCCGCCTCGATCAGGTCCGGCGTGACCGGTTCGGACGGCGGAGCGGCGGCCATGACGCGGCTCGAGAAGGCGGCGCCGGCAAGCAATCCGCCGGTGCCCTTGAGCAGGCCGCGGCGCGACAATTTCAGGTGTTTCATTGGCTCATTCGATCCGCATGTTCTGGCGAGGCTGGGTACACCGATAGTTATCTTTTATTCCTGCAGCGCGCCCTTAGTCTATCGTCGACAGCGCATTCCCATTGCCGCTAAACTTGGCTAACACGGAAGCAAGATCAAATCCGGGAGATTGAAATGACGGGAACAAGGCTTTGACGGGAACAAGGCTTGCCCTCGCGCTGACAGCAGCTCTGCTGGTGACACCGGCTCTTCTCACAACCGCATGTCTCGCGCAGGACTACCCGACGCGGCCGGTCCGGATCATCGTTCCCTTCGGCGCGGGGGGCCCGGCCGACGTGGCCGCCCGCCTGCTCGGCAACATCCTGCAGGAAAGCTTCGGTCAGCCCTTCGTGATCGAGGACCGGCCCGGCGCCGGCGGCGTGATCGGCACACAGGAAGTCGCCAAATCGGCACCCGATGGCTACACGCTCTTGATGATGTCGAACACCCAGACCGCCAACGAATCGCTGGTGCCGCAGCGCAAATATGAATTGATGCGCGATCTGGCGCCGATCGCTCCGGTCAATTACTCCGACCTCGTGATTGTGGTGAACCCGCAGGTCGCGGCCAAGACGCTGACTGAATTCATCGCGCTCGCCAAATCGCAGCCGGGAAAGCTGAACTACGCGTCGTCCGGCCAGGGCACGCCCTATCACATGGCGGGCGAGCTGTTCAAATCGATGGCCGGGATCGATGTCGTTCATGTCCCCTACCGCAACAGCGGAGAGGCTCGCAGCGGCGTCATCGGCGGACAGGTGCAGATGATGATCGACGCGGTTCCGGCGATGGCCCCCAACGTCACGGCAGGCCAGGTAAGGGCACTCGCCACCACCGGCAAGATGCGCTCAAAAGTTCTGCCCGATGTGCCGACGGCCAGTGAGGCCGGCGTTCCCGGATATGAAGCAACCATCTGGCTCGGATTGATGGCGCCGATGGGAACGCCGAAGCCTGTCATCGACAAACTCAATGCCGCCGTTAACGCCGTGGTCAAGCGGCCCGACATCGTCAAGCTCTGGACCGAACAAGGCGCGGTTGCGATGTCGATGACGCCGGAAGAGTTCGACAAATACCTGCGTGGCGATATCGTGAAATGGGCCGATGTCGTCAAGCGTTTCGCCGACAGACCGCAATAAGGCCGCACACCGATGCCGCGCGTTCGATTTCGCCTCAATGGTGTCGAGACCGATGTCGAAGCCGATCCCGACAGGTCGCTGCTCGATATCCTGCGCGGTCCGCTCGGCATGACCGGCCCGCATTTCGGTTGCGGTGTCAATGAATGCGGCGCCTGCAACGTCATGGTCGACGATTACGCCGTGGCTTCATGCGACACGCCGCTGTGGTCGGTCGCCGGCAAGGACATCGTCACCATCGAAGGGCTGGGAAGCGCCGAGCGGCCGCATCCCTTGCAGCGCGCGTTCATCGCCGAGCAAGCGCTGCAGTGCGGCTACTGCGTTTCCGGTATCCTGATGAGTGCCGCGGCTTTGTTGAAGCGAAACCCGAAGCCGACCGGCGCCGACGTGAAGGCCGCGCTGGACCGCAATCTCTGCCGTTGCGGCTCGCATAACCGGATGGTGCGGGCGGTGCTGCGCGCGGCGGCCGAGCTGGAGGCGCCATGACGGAGCCATCCCCCGCGCCAAAACTGCCGGTCAGCCTTGCGGCGAACCCGAAGCTGTCGTCGTGGATACGCTTCTCCACGGAAGGTCACGTGACCATCTCGCCGGGCAAGGTCGAGATCGGGCAAGGCATCGTGACGACATTGGCCCAGATCGCCGCGGACGAACTTGATGTCGATATCGGCCGGGTGCGGATGGTCCGCGCGTCGACGGCGGCAAGTCCCAATGAAGGCGTCACCTCGGGCAGCCTTTCGGTGCAGCAGTCGGGACGCGCGATACGGCAGCTCTGCGCCGAGGTCCGGCAGATCTTTCTTGACGTCGCCTCCGACCGGCTGGGTGTCGGGACCGAGGTGCTCGACGTCAAGGACGGCACCATCTCGGGGCCCGGCAATATCAGGACCAGCTATTGGGAACTCGCCGAAGATGTTTCGCTGGACCGCGACGCAACTGCGGGCGCGATGCCCAAGCCATCGGCGCAACGCGTGCTGGCCGGAAGCTCGGTGCAGCGGATCGATATCCCCGACAAGGTATTCGCGCATCCCCGTTTCATTCACGATTCGGCGCTGCCCGAAATGCTGCATGGCCGCGTGCTGCGGCCGGAACTCTCCGGTGCCAAACTCGTCGCGTTGCGGGAGGATGCCGCGCGCGGCATTGCCGGCCTCGTCGCCATCGTCCGTGACGGCAATTTCGCGGGCGTGGTCAGCGAAACCGAAGACGGCGCGGTGGCCGCGCTCGGCGCCTTGCGCAAGGGCGCGACATGGTCGCCGGGCGAAACACTGCCCGATGAAAACGGGCTGGCGGAATGGCTGAAGGCCCAGCCGGTGGAATCGACGATCATCGACCGGAAAACGGCGTCCCAGGCCAATAAGAAGACACGCACGATCCGGCGGCAATATACCCGCCCCTACATCGCGCATGCCTCGATCGCGCCGTCCTGCGCCATGGCGCAGTGGACGCAAGATCGCGTCCGGGTCTGGACCCACAGCCAGGGCGTCTATCTGCTGCGCACCGACCTCGCGCTGGTTCTCAAACTGCCGATCGAGAACATCACGGTCGAGCACCTGGAAGGCGCCGGCTGCTACGGACACAATGCCGCCGACGACGTCGCGCTCGATGCCGCCCTGCTGGCGAAGGCAGCCGGTGGCCGCCCGGTGCGGGTGCAATGGTCGCGCGAAGACGAGATGACGCATGCGCCGTTCGGTGCGGCGATGGCGATCGAGGTCGAGGCCGATCTCGATGCGCAAGGCGAGATTCTCGATTGGCGCCACAGCATCTGGAGCAACGGCCACGCCGCGCGGCCGGGTCGCGCGGCACTTCCGGCGCTGCTGGCGGGAACCGAACTGACAAATCCTTTTCCGCGCACCATCTCCGCCAACCCGCCGCAGGCCAATGGCGGCGGCGGCGATCGCAATTCCATCCCGCTGTATGATTTTCCGGCATGGCAGATCGAAAGCCATCGCCTCCTGACCATGCCGATCCGGACTTCGGCGCTGCGGACGCTGGGCGCGCAAGGCAATATCTTTGCGATCGAATCCTTTCTCGACGAGTTGGCGGCCGAACGCGGCGAAGATCCGGTCGAACTCCGGCTGCGTCATCTCAGCGATGAGCGCGCCAGGGATGTCATTCGTTCGGTTGCGAGGCGCGCGAACTGGAAACCGAAGAAGCGAAGCGGCACCGGTTACGGTATCGGCTTTGGGCGCTACAAGAACACCGGCGCCTATTGTGCGGTGATCGCCGAGATCGAGGGCGCGGAGGATATCCACGTCAAGCGGCTGACGGTCGCGGTCGATGTCGGTGAGGCCATCAATCCGGATGGCGTCATCAACCAGATCGAGGGCGGCGCGATCCAGGCCACCAGCTGGGTGCTGAAGGAGCGCGTCCGCTTCGATCGCCAGCGCATCACCAGCAATACCTGGACGGGCTATCCGATTCTTCGTTTCAGCGAAGTGCCGGACGTGGATGTCGAGTTGATCCAGCGTTCCGACAGCGATCCGGTCGGCGCAGGCGAAGCCGCGCATGGTCCGGTCACCGCCGCGATTGCCAACGCCGTGTTCGATGCGCTCGGCGTGCGGGTCCGCAACCTGCCGATCACGCGCGACAGCCTGATCGCGGCGATGGAATTGACGGCATGAGCCATCTGAACATTCTCAGCGGCGGCGCGGCCCAAGGCCTCGTCGCAAGCCTCGCACCGAAATTCAAGGTAATGACCGGTCTCGATATCGAAGGCGAGTTCGGCGCGGTCGGCGCCATGGCTGACAAATTGCGCAGCGGCACGCCGGCCGACATTGTGGTGCTGACGGCGGCCCTGATCGCGAAGCTGGCAGCGGAGAATTTGGTCGTCGGCGCTTCGATCGCTGACATCGGCCTGGTCGAGACCGCAATCGCCGTCCGCGCCGGCGATCCCAAGGTTTCGGTTGGTGACGCCACAGCGTTACGCGTGGCCTTTCTCGCGGCCGACGCGATCTTCGTTCCCGACACCAGGGCATCCACGGCCGGGATTCATGTCGCAAAGGTTCTGCAACAGCTCGGCATCGCCGACGAGGTCGCGGCCCGGCTCAAGGTTTATCCGAATGGCGCGACCGCGATGCGCCATCTGGCGGCGTCAGATGCCAGCAAGGCCGATTGGCTGCACGCAATCGACTGAAATCATCAGCACCCAAGGCGTGATGCTGTCAGGGTCGCTGCCGCCGGGATGCGAGCTTATCGACCATGTATACGGCGGCAGTAGCGACAAAAGCTACCGCCGCGCCACAGGCCCGGAGCCTGATCGAGCTGTTGACCGGCGCCGACCAGCGCGAGCTTCGTGAACGCGCGGGCTTTCTCAGCGGTGGAAAATAACCGCGCTTAGCTGGCGCTGCTTAATTGCGTCAGGCCGGTCGGCGGCCCGTCGACGCCGGTCCAGCCGCCATCGACGAACAATGTGCTGCCGCTGACATAGCTCGCCGCGTCCGAGGCGAGGTACGCGACCGCGGTCGCGACTTCGTCGGCGCTGCTCCAGCGATTGAACACGGTATGCCCGGCGTAGAGCTTGTGGATCTCGGGCCGCTCCTTGAACGGCGCCGTCAGCGCCGTCTCCACGATGCTCGGCGCGATGGCATTGACGCGAACGCCGAAGCGGCCGACTTCGGACGCAAAACCCTTCACCAGCAGTCCGATCGCCGCCTTGGTCGAGCCATAGACCGCCAGTCCCGGCTCGATGGTGACGGCGCGCACCGATGAGCAGGCGATCAGGCTGCCGCGTTGTTGTTTCACCATGATGCGGCCGAAGGCCTGGAAGAACCACACCGTGCCCTTGATGTTGAGGTTGATGACGCGGTCGAGATCCTCCTCGGTATAGTCGAGGATGGTCTTGCGGATGTTCAACCCGGGCGTGGTGACGGCGATATCCAGCTGCGGAAACTTTTTCATCACGACGGTCGCGAGCGCCTTGACGTCGTCGGCATTGGCCGCGTCGCATGCCGCGCTGTCGGCCGAACCGCCCTGCGCCCGAATGCCGGCGGCGGTCGCTTCGGCGCCTTCCTTGGTGCGGTCGGCGCAGACCACGCTGGCGCCGAGATCGGCGAGAGCTTCGGCCGATGACTTGCCGATGCCGGAAGCAGCACCAAGCACCACCGCGGTCTTGCCGGTGAGATCGAAAAGCTTGCGATAATCGGTCACGAGAATCCTCCCGGGCTGGCTTGATCTTTGGCGCAAAGCGTTCGTATACTAATATATCAATTTAGACGAGGCAAAGATGCCGGCACGCGCGACCAAAAGGACCGAGGCTGCCATCGCTCCCGCGGCCAGCGTTCGCCGTGGCGGCCGTCCCCGCACCGCGACTGCCTCGGCGAAGATCTATTCGGACCTTCGGATCGAGTTGGTGTCGCTGCAACGGCGGCCCGGCGAGGCCGATCTCGGAAGCCGAGATTGCGCTGTCGTACGGGGTGAGCCGGACGCCGGTGCGCGAAGCCATCCTGAAATTATCGGATGAAGGCTTGCTGGAGATATTTCCCCAGTCCGGCATCTTCGTCTCGCGGATTCCGGTCGCGGCGTTGCCGGAAGCCATCATCATCCGCAAGGCGCTTGAGGAAACCACCGCGCGCCTGGCCGCGGAGCGCGCCACCTCCAGCCAGATCCTGGCGCTGCATTCGATCCTCGAACGCCAGCGTGAGGCCAACGCCGCGCGCGACCGTGATGCCTTCCATCAGGCGGATGAAATGTTTCATGCGACCATCGCCGGGGTTGCCGGATATCCGGGAATATGGACCCTGATCCAGCAAGTGAAGGTCCACGTCGATCGCTACCGCCGGCTGACCCTGCCGCAACAGGGACGGATCGCGCAAGCGATTGGAGAACATGAAGCCGTGCTGGCCGCGATCGAGGCTCGCGATCCGCCCGCTGCCAAGATCGCCATGGAATTCCATCTCGAGAGGCTTCTCCGCGATATCTCCACCACGCAAAGTATCAATCCGGAGTTCTTCGACGAGCGACGCTGACAAATAACGGGACGCGGCGATAACGAGCCGCGCCATTGGGAGGACCGGGCTTGAACGTCATTTCGCTATTCCAACGTTCGCAAACGTTGCAGCACGATGCGCACTAGCGCCGCCGAGATCCTGTTTACCGATACGGGAGAGCCGATTGCTCCGGCGCACACGGGCGCGTCGCCTGCGCGACCTGAGATCACGCCGCTTCGGTTGGTCGATCTCGCCGCCGAGAGCGTCATCGTTGCCGCACTGTTGGGCGAACTCGTGCTGGTGCTGGCCAATGTCGCTGCGCGGGTCTATTTCCAGCATTCGTTTTTGTGGACCGACGAAGTCGCCAGATTGGCGCTGTCGATCCTGGCGTTCATCGGCGGCGCGGTTGCCTACCGGCGGCGCGATCACGCCTTTGTTCGCGTCATTCTCAGCCGGCTTCCGCTTGGCGTGGAGCGGGGTTGCCTCGCGCTTGCCGATGTCGTCGTGCTGTTCGTCGCCGGGCTGACCGGCTTTGCATCCATCGAATTTCTGGCCTCGAGCTGGGGCGAGCTCACACCGATCTTCCAGCTGCCGGCAGCGTTGATCGCGCTGCCGCTTCCGATTGGAATGGCGCTGCTCACGCTGTATGCCGGGGTCAATCTCAAGCGCGACCATGGCGCGATGGCGCTGGGTGTCGGCGCCGTCTTCGCCGCGGTCATTACGGTTGCGGCACTGACGCGCGACATCTGGCTGCCGTTGCTCGGAGACGACGCCTCCATCATCGCAGCGCTCAGCCTGTTTTTCTTCGCGATCCTGGCCGGCGTTCCCGTTGGCTTCGTGCTGCTGCTGTCGACCGCGACCTATCTCTGGGGCACCGGAACGGCGTCGCTGGTGGTGCTGCCGCAGACCATGGTCAACGGCACCGGAAATTTCATTCTGCTCGCGGTGCCGTTCTTCATTCTCGCCGGACTCGTGATGGAGCGCGGCGGGATCAGCATCCGGCTGGTGCGCTTCATCTATGCCCTGGTCGGTCACGTCAGAGGCGGCTTGCTTCAGGTCACCGTCGCCAGCATGTACGTGGTCTCGGGCCTGTCCGGCTCGAAGCCCGCGGATGTCGCCGCCGTCGGCACGGTGATGCGCGACGAACTCGGCGAACGCCATGGCCCGGCGGAAGGGGCGGCCGTGCTCGCGGCTTCAGCGGTAATGGGTGAAACAGTGCCGCCGAGCATCGCGATGCTGATCGTCGGCTCCATCACCAATGTATCGGTGGGAGCCATGTTCATCGGCGGCCTCGTGCCCGCTGCCGTGATGGCGCTCTGCTTGATGGTGTTGATCTACCTGCGCGCCCGCACCAGCGGCGCACCCCGCAGCCCGCGCGCCGGTGCCGGCGTCGTTGCCCGCGCCGGGCTCGGCGCCATCCTGCCGCTGCTGATGCCGGGAACGCTGCTGGCAGGCATCCTGCTGGGCATTGCCACGCCGACCGAGATTGCGGCCATCGCGGTGGTCTACGGCATCCTGCTGTCGAGCGTGGTCTATCGCGAAATGAACCTGCAAGGATTTGTCCGCATTGCAATCGATACCGCAGCGCTCACGGGGGTTCTGCTTTTCATCTTTGCGGCGGCGTCGAGCTTCTCCTGGACCCTGACGGTCGCCTACCTGCCCCAGCGGTTGGTGGCGCTGCTGCAATCGGTCGGCGACAGCCAGGCGATCTTCATGATTTGCTCGGTCGTTCTTCTGATCGTGGTCGGCGTGCTGCTGGAGGGATTGCCGTCGCTCAACGTGCTCGCGCCGCTCCTGATACCGATTGCCGGCAAGCTTGGCTTGAGCGAACTGCACTATGCGCTGGTTCTGATCATCGCGATGGGGATCGGAGGCTTCATGCCTTTCGCCGGCGTCGGGTTCTACGTCTGCTGCGCGGTCATGCGTTGCAATATCGAGACGGCATCGCGCGCCATGCTGCCCTATCTCATCGTACTGCTGGTCGGGCTGCTGATCGTCGCTTTCGTGCCATGGTTTACGCTGTTTCTGCCTCACTATTTCGGCTTTCGCGGATAATGTCCGCAACTAACGCGGACGAACAACAACGGGAGGATACCAAATGGATCGCAGACATTTCCTGATGACCGGTGCCGGCGTCGCCGGTCTGACGATAGCGGCGCCCTACATTGCACGCGCAGCGACCATCACGATGCGATTTGCGCATTTTGCCGAAGAGGGGCATCCGGCCAATATCGCCGCCAAGCAATTCGCCAGCCAGGTCGAAAAACGCACCGATGGCGCCATCAAGATTGCGATCTTCCCCAACAACCAGTTGGGCGGACCGCCGGAGCAGGCGCAGCAGATCAAGCTCGGCACCATCGACATGGGTTTGCCGACCCAAGGGCAGTTGGACAAGTACGACAAGGCGTTCGCCGCCGTCATGCTTCCCTTTATCTTCAATGGTCCGGCGGACGCCTTCCCCATCCTCGACGGTCCCACCATGGACTGGCTCGCGCCGCTTGCGGAGAAGCAGGGCTTCGTTCTGCTGCGTAACTGGGATTACGGGTTCCGTAACGTCACCAACAGCGTGCATCCGGTTAACGTGCCAGACGACGTCAAGGGCCTGAAGATCCGCACGCCGCCCGAACTGCAGATCCAGGCCTCGATGGAAGCGCTCGGCGCGGTGGTGCAGGCGATCGCGTTCCCGGAACTCTATCTCGCGCTATCGCAAAAAGTGGTCGATGGTGAAGAGAATCCGATCCCCGTGATCTATTTCAACAAGTTGTACGAAGTCCAGAAACACCTGGCCATCACCCGGCACATCTATAACAACATGATCCACGCTGTCGGCATCAATAGCTGGAAACGGTTGACGCCGGACCAGCAAGCCATTTTCCGGGAAGAGAGCAAGAGTTCAGGCGAACTGATGCGCAAGCTGATGGCTGACTCCGAGTCCGATCAGATCGACAAGCTGCAGAAAGCCGGGATGCAGATCACGCGTCCCGACCTTGCGCCGTTCCGTGCGAAAATGGACCCGGCCTACAAGCGGATCGCCGACTATGCCGGCGAGGACAACGTCAAGAAATTCCGCGACATCGTCGACAAGTTTCGCAAGGGCTGACGACCCTTGAGATTTTCAGTCGAAGCGGACGGTTCCGCATACGCGCATCAGCGCGTATGCGCCATGAGGATCAACCGCATCAATTCACGGCTTTGATGGCCCGAATTGGCGCGGCCGGCTGCGCGAGTTGCGTCGAAGCGGTTGCGGGCGGCGGATTGACGCCGACAAACTCGGCCTGTGCCGCCTCCGATATCCAGATGGACGCGGATGGCAGGGTCAGCATCAACCCTGTCAAAGCGATGGCAACAATTGCGGGTATGGCAAAAACCGCAACGTTCCAGCGCTGGTGAGTACGGTTATCGGGTTCGCCCGATCTATCGAAAGTCCCATGCATGGTAGCCTCCAGGGTGCGATGTCCCCGTGATGGCTTAGCCCAGGTTCGCGACAGTTCGATGTGAGCTGCTTCACACTTTGCTTTAATGACAGCCGGCGCTCACTCGTTGGTGATGCCCATCTCCTTGATCACCCGCGCATATTTGGCGAGTTGGTCGCGCGTCAGGGCTCCCAGTTCCCCGGCCGAAGTGCCGCGCACCGTAAAGCCGAGATCCTCAAGCTTGTGGCGAACCCCGGGATCGCCGAGCGCCTTGAGGACTTCGGCGTTCAACCTTGTGACGATATCCTGCGGCGTGCCGGCCGGCGCCAGTATCGCAAACCAGGAATTGAAGAAGAAACCAGGCAGGCCGGATTCCGAAACAGTGGGAACGTCTGGAAACTGCGGCAATCGCTTTTCGGTGGTCACGCCGATCAGCCGGAGCTGGCCGCCGCGCACCAGCGCCGCCACCGTGCCGAGGCCCTGAAAGCCGACCGGAATCTGGCCGGAAGCGACGTCGGTCGCCGCCTGCGTGGCGCCCTTGTAGGGCACATGGGTCAGCGATATGCCGGCCTGCGAGGCGAAGATCGCCATCGCCAGGTGCTGCGGGCTGCCCGGACCGCCGGAGCTATAGTTGATCTTTCCCGGCGCGGCCTTGGCGGCGGCGATCAGATCGGCCGCATTCTTGTAGCTGGTATTGTTGGCGGCAATCAGTCCCCACTCCACCGTCGCCACCAGCGAGACCGGCTCGAAATCCTTCAGGATGTCCCATGGCATCTTTGAATGCAGGTTGGGCACCATGGTCATGACGCTGTCGTTGAAGCCGCCGATCGTGTAACCGTCCGGCGCGGCTCTCGCGAGTTGCTCGGCGCCGATCAGCCCCGACGCGCCCGCCTGGTTGATGATGACGATCTGCTGGCCCATGTTGTCGGCCATCTTCTGGGTCACGATCCGCGCGGCGACGTCGACCGCGCTTGCCGCGGCCAACGGCACGATCATCTTGATGGGCCGTTCCGGATAGGCCGACTGGGCGATTGCGTGAGAGCTGACAAGCAGCGCCAGCGTTGTCAGAAACATACCCCTCATAGCAACTTCCCGTCCGGTCCGAAAAATGGATGCGGCCCGTCGAACTCGCCGATGGGCACCTGATGCGTCACCACGTTGCCGAATCCCTCGCCCGGAAACCAGCTGTGGAGATGAAACGCGGGCTGTTCGACCTTGAACGAAGGCGGCCGCAACTGTTCGAGATCGAGGTCGACCGCGTGATTGGGCGCGGGGCAAATCGTGGTGGGAACACCGGCGAACATCGCCAGTGTCGCGCGGTGAACGTGGCCGGTGGCGATCAATTGCACGCGCGGATGCCGCCGGACGATCGAAGCGAGTTCGCCGGCGTTGTGGAGATTCTGGCGGTCCATGTGCCAGATACCGGTGATGAACGGCGGATGATGCAGGAACAGCAATGCCGGCCGGTCCGGCGCCGACGCAAGCGTTGTGTCGAGCCACTGCAAGGTCGGCGCATCGAGTTCGCCCTGCGGCTTGCCGGGGACGCTCGAATCCAGCAGCAGCAGATCGAGCCCGCCGGTTTCAACCTTCTGATTGAGCGGCCCGGATGAAAACGCGTAGCCAGCGTTTGGAAACGCGGCGCGCATCATCTCGCGTGAATCGTGGTTGCCGGGAATGCCGACGAAGGGCCGCTTCAGCGGCGCCAGCAGGCGTTTGAGATGGTCATATTCGCCTGATGTCGGCGTATCGGCGAGATCGCCCGAGATCACCACGAGGTCGGGCTGCGGGATGAATTCGTTCAGCGCCGTCACGCAGCGCTCCAGCGCATGTGCAGTATCGACGCGGCCGTAGGCAAGCGTTCCCGGCGGCTTGATATGCAGATCGGAAATCTGCGCGATGCGAACGGGTTTTGACGGCATCGGGTTCAACTTTCCGGCGGCAGCAAGCGGACGGCATCCGGCGCGATCGAAAGCCCGATCCGTTCCCCGTCCTGGACCTTGATGGTGTTCGGTGCGTCGATCGCAAGAAACCGGCTCGATGCGCCGCTGACGATGATGCGTTGCCGGTCGCCACCAAAGCTGACGCTGTCGATGATTCCCGATAGCGGCGCGCTTGCGGGATCGACGACCTCAATCGTCTCGGGGCGGATCATCGCGACGGCGGCTGCAAGATTAGCGTCGCCGCCGATCGGCTGCCGGCCGCCCGGCAGCACGAGATGGCCGTTCTCGACCGGCGCTTCGATGATGTTCGCGGCGCCAATGAATTCGGCCACGAAGCGATTCTTTGGCTTGAAATAAACCTCGCGCGGCGTGCCGATCTGGGCGATCGCGCCTTTTTGCATCACGACGATGCGGTCGCCGAGCTCCATGGCTTCAGCCTGGTCGTGCGTCACATAGATGGTCGTGATGCCGAGCGCGCGCAGCAAGCGATTGAGTTCGCCGCGCAAACGGTCGCGCAGCGCGGCATCGAGCGCCGTCAGGGGCTCGTCGAGCAGCAGGATGCCGGGCCGGATCGCAACCGCGCGCGCCAGTGCGACGCGCTGGCGTTGTCCGCCGGAGAGCTGGTCGATGCGGCGGTTCTCAAGCCCGGTGATATTGGTCAACGCCACCAGTTCGGCGACGCGTGCCGCGCGAGCTTCCCGGGCCATGCCGCGGATTTTCAGGCCATAGCCGATATTGTCGGCGACGCTCATGTTCGGAAACAGCGCGTAGGACTGAAACACCATGCCGACATTGCGCCGCTCGATCGGCACCGACGTCATGTCGTTGCCGTCAAACAGCACCCGGCCGCCGGCATCGGGCAATTCGAGGCCTGCGATGATGCGCAGCATGGTGGTCTTGCCGCAGCCGGATGGGCCGAGCAGCACCAGCGTTTCGCCGCGCGCGATGTCGAGGGTGGCCGGCTCCAGCGCGCGGGTACCGTCGGCAAAGGTCTTGCCGCAACTCTCGATGCGCACCGACGCGCCATGCCCGATGGCCGCGGTCATCGGCTTTGTTCCTTGTCGGCAAACATCTGCATCGCGACCAACAGCGGAATGATCATCACAAAGAAAATCAGCGTATAGGCCGACGCCACTTCGAGCCGCATCGAGGCGTAGCTGTCGGCAAGCCCGATCGGCAGCGTCTTGGTCAAAGGCGTATGCAGCATCCAGGTCAGGTTGAATTCGCCGAGCGAAAGCGTCACCACCATCAGGCTGCCGGCGAGGATTCCCGGCACCGCATTGGGAACGATGACGTCGCGAAAGCGCCGCCACGGCGAGGCACCGAGCGATGCCGCGCCTTCGTCGAGCGTCTTGATGTCGACGGTCGCAAATACCGCCATCACCGATCGCACCATGAACGGCATGGTGAAGATGACATGACCGGTGAGAATGAAGAGCCAGGAGCGGCGAAAGCTGCCGAAGCCCTGATAGGTCAGCAACAGCGCCAGCGCGATCGCGAGCCCCGGAATAGCCAGCGGCAGCGTGATGATTTCCTCGACGATGCGCGAGACCCGGCCGCCCCGGACGTGCAGGGCGTAGGCCGAGGGAACGCCGACCGCCAGCGTGACGATGAGCGTCGCGAACGCGATCACGAACGACAGCAGGATGGTGCCGGCATAGAGGTCCCAGACCTGAAACACCCATTGCAGCGTCACGCCGGAGGAAATGCCGCGAAAATAATTCACCGTGACGCCGGCGGAAATCGACAGGATCGCGGGCACCACCAGGAAGGCCGCGACCAGCAGCGTGAACATCAGTTGGCCGGTGAAGATCAGGCGGTCGCGCATGGTTTCATCCAGCCGCCGCGACGGAGCTGCCGGCAAACGAGCGGGCCAGCGCCAGGATCGCCCAGGCGATGATGCCGAGCCCGACCGACAGCGCGGCCGAGGTGGCAAAATTCGCCGCCAGCGTGAACTCGGTATAGATCAGCATCGGCAGCACATCGATATTGGTGGCGAGCGTAAACGCAGTGCCGAACGCCCCCATCGCGGTGGCAAAGGCAATCGCGCCGGACGCGACGAAGGCCGGTCCCAGCGCCGGCAGCACGACATCGCGCTGCACCGCCCAGGGGCTGGCGCCGAGCGAACGCGCGGCCTCTTCCAGCCCGACGTCGAGTTTCTGGACCGCCGCCATGATGGTGAGAATGACGCGCGGAATCGAGAAATAGAGATAGCCGAGGAAAAGCCCGTAGATCGAATAGGCGAACACCAGCTTCTCGCCGAACAGGCGGCTGGTGACATCGCCGATCAGGCCCTGGCGGCCGGCGAGCAGGATGATCAGGAATCCGACCACCACGCCGGGAAACGCCAGCGGAAAGGTCAGCATCGCAATCAGCACGGCGCGGCCGGGGAAACGATGACGCTGCAGGAACATTCCGGCGACCGTCGCCACCACAAGCGTCACGATCGTGGTCGCGGTCGCCAGCAACACGGTGTTGATCAGCGTGGCGCGGTAGCGCGGCTCGGTCAGGATCGCGAGATATCCGGCGAGGCCCTGCGGGCCCTCGGCGCCGGTCACCACCAGGCGAGCCATCGGCAGCAGAAAGAACGCCGTCGTCACCACCGCGAGCGGCAGCAGGCACAGCCAGACGAAGGTTCTATGCGGCATGAAGCAATGGCGCCCTTAATTCAAGGCACCATACTGCCTTAGCGGACCTCGGCGAGATAGCGGTCGACAAAGCCTTTTTGCACGCTTTCCATCTGGCCCCAGTCGACCGACTTGGCGCGGGCATAGTCGCTGTCGGGCAGGAATTTGGCCTTGACCGCCGCCGGCAGTTCAATCGGACGCGCCGGGCGCAGATAGGCATTGGTCCAGATCGCCTGCCCCTTGTCGGACAACAGATAGTCCAGCACCTTCTTGGCCTTGTCCTTGTCCGGCGCATTCTTCACGAGGCCGACCACATAGGGATACACCACCGATCCCTCGCAGGGGATCACGAACTCGAAATTCCCCTTCTCCGAATATTTCGCGCGATAGGCGTTGAAGTCGTAATCCAGCAGGATCGGCATCTCGCCGGAAACCACGCGGGCATAGGAGGTCTGCTTGGGAACGATCGCATCGTTCTTGCGCAACTCCTTGAAGAAATTGATCGCCGGATCGAAATTGGTCTCGCTGCCGCCGAGCGACTGGTTGATCGCCACCGCCCCGACATATCCGACCGCGGCCGACGATGGATCGAGATAGCCCACCATGCCCTTGTAGTCGGGCTTCAACAGATCCTTCCAGCAGGCCGGCACCGGCTTGCCGCCGAGCGCATCCTTGTTGACGAACAGGCCAAGCGTGCCGGAATGGATCGTGGTCCAGTAGCCGTCGGGATCCTTCAACCCCGCGGGCACCTGGTCCCAGCCCGCCGGCTTGTACGGCTCCAGCGCGCCTTCCGCCTTGGCCTTCATGCCGAAGGTGACGCCGAAATAGCCGATATCGCCGACCGGATTGCTCTTCTCCGCCAGGATCTGCGCCAGCGCCTGACCGGAATTCTTGTTGTCGTGCGGAATGTCGTAGCCGAGATCGGCCTTGACGGCCTTGAGCATGGAAGCCCAATCCGCCCATTCCGGCGGACAATTGTAGCAGATGACGTCGGCCGCTTTGGCGGATTGCCAGGATCCCTGAATCGACAACGCCATCAGCGACAGCGCGAGCAAAGCAAGAACAAAACGGACGGTCTTCATGAAATTCGCTCCGATTTCAAAGCCAGGCATTCCCGAAGATCGGGACATCATCACCAACGAGCGACCAAGTACAGTCCGCGTGTGAAAGATTTGCGACGACGGGCTTTTGCTCTGCAGCAAAACCGGGGACTGCTCGGGAGCAGGACAAAACGACCCGATCAATAGCTACTTCGGCACGGGTGAACCGTGGTGCTGAGCGATCAACCACTGGCCGTCAACCTTGACCATCGCAAATGTCAGGCGGTAGGGCACCACGGTGCCGTCCTTTAAGATGAAATCCGCAAACCCCGAACTGAGCACAACATTGGGTCCGGCCGCGATGGCTTGCTGGTCGCCCATCTTGGTCTTGATACCGGGCGGAAGCTTGCTGAAGTAGGTGCGCACGCCGTCGGCGCCGGTGAACAGCTGGGCGGTCGATCCGAACAGCATCGCATCCTTGGTATAAAGAGCCGTGAACTTGTCGGCGTCTCCGGAATTGTAGACCTGTTCCCACTGCGCCCGAACTGAGGCTGCATCCTCAACCGGCCCGGCTTTCGCGGCCCCCATCGAAAACAACACGGCTGCGAGGCAAATCACGGCAACAAGTCTATGCATAACGGTCTCCATCCTCCGACGATACCGGCAGTTTACGCACAAATGGGCGCCTGGCGTTCAAATTTTTTAACCTCGGTATTCAGCGCGGCACCACCGCGGTGGCCTCGATCTCGACCTGTGCCGCCTTTTCAACGAGACGCACGACCTGGACCAGTGCCATCGCCGGATAGTGCGCGCCGAAGAACTCGCGATAGACCTGCCCGAGCGCCTTCAGATTCGCCAGATATTCTTCGATGTCGACGACATACCAGGTGAGGCGAACCAGGTGTTCGGCGCTGGCGCCGCCCTCGGCCAGGATGGCGGCGATGTTGCTCAGGGTTTGACGGACCTGTGCAATAAAATCGTCGGGCAGATGTCCCTTGCTGTCCCAGCCGATCACCCCGCCGGTCACCACGAGACGGCCATCGGCCGCCATCCCGTTGGCGTAGCCCTTTGGCGCCGGCCAGCCGCTCGGCTGCAGGATTTGCGGCCCCGCATGCGAAGCTTCGTCCTTTGTCATCGGCAGCACAGCGCGGGTCGGGCCTTTTGGCATGCTCACGTATGGATCTCCTTCATTCCGCGGCGATGCCTGACGACGGCGACGCCGCACCCGCCATCTGCCGCAAGGCAAAGCGCTGCAATTTTCCGGTTCCTGTCTTCGGCAGTTGCGCGACGAACTCGATGGCGCGCGGATATTTGTAAGGCGCGATCTCGCGCTTGACGTGATCCTGCAATTCGGCCGCCAGCGCGGCATCGCCGGTGACGTCGGCCACCAGAACCACATAGGCCTTGACGATCATGCCGCGCGCATCATCGGGCGCGCCGACGACGCCGCATTCGGCGACCGCCTGATGGCTCAGAAGGGCTGCCTCGACTTCGGGTCCGGCGATGTTGTAGCCGGACGAGATGATCATGTCGTCGGAGCGGGCCACGAACGACAGGTGGCCACTGGCATCGCGGACAAACGTATCGCCGGTCAGGTTCCAGCCATCGCGCACGTAGTTCGACTGTCGCGCGTCGGCAAGATAGCGGCAGCCGGTCGGCCCGCGCACCGCCAATTTGCCGGCGGTACCCGGCGGCAATTCGTTCATGTCGTCGTCGACGACTTTCGCCTCGTAACCGGAAACCGGCCGCCCTGTGGAGCCGGCGACGGCGTCGCCGACCCGGTTGGTGATAAAGATATGCAGCAGTTCGGTGCTGCCGATGCCGTCGAGAATGGTCTTGCCGGTCTTGCGGGTCCAGCTTTCGAACACCGGCGCCGGCAAGGTCTCGCCGGCCGAAACCGCGATCCGCAGCGACGACAGGTCGGCTCCCTCATCCATCGCGGCCATCATCGCGCGATACGCCGTCGGCGAGGTGAAGCAGACCGTGGCCTTGTAGGTTTCGATGATCTTGACCATCTCGGGCGGCGAAGCGTTCTCGAGCAGCGTCGCCGTGGCGCCGAACCGCAATGGAAAGATCGCGAGGCCACCCAGCCCGAACGTAAAGGCCAGCGGCGGAGATCCGACGAAGACATCGTCCGGCGTGACGTTGAGGACTTCTTTGGCGTACCCGTCCGCCACGATCATCAGGTCGCGATGGAAATGCATCGTCGCCTTGGGCTCGCCGGTGGTGCCCGAGGTAAATCCCAGCAGCGCGACATCGTCACGGCCGGTCTTGACGGCATCGAAGCGAACCGGCTTGTTCAGCGCCACACGGTCGAGTTCGGCATCGTGGTTCGAGGTGCCGTCGAAATTCACCACCTGCTTGAGAAAGCGGCTGGTCTTGGCGCAGGCCACCAGTTCATCGGCGATGCGGCTGTCGGTCAGCGCCAGCGCGATCTCGGCCTTGTCGACGATCTTGGTCAATTCACCGGCGCGCAGCATCGGCATGGTGTTGACGACGACGGCGCCGGCCTTGGTGGCCCCAAGCCATGCCGCGACCAGCGCCGGGTTGTTGCCGGAGCGGATCAGCACCCGGTTGCCGGGCTTGACGCCGTAAGTTTCCACCAGCGCATGCGCAAGCCGGTTCGACCAGTCCGCCAGTTCCTTGTAGGTGCGCTGGCGGCCGTTGCCGATCAGCGCGATCCGGTCGCCGAGCCCCTTCTCGACGATACGGTCGGTCAGTTCGACCGCGGCGTTGAGATATTCGGGATATCTGAACTCCGACCGTTCCAGCAGCAATTCCGGCCATTGCTGGAACGGCGGCAGATTGCGCCGCGCGAAATCATCGACGTGACCGGACGGGCCGAGCTCGGGAACCGGCATTTTCATCGCCCTCGTTTTCGGGATGAAAGGCTCATTACCAAAACATTTTATACTTAAAGTAATTCGGCGCAAGGGCCAAAAACCCGATCATTCAGCGGTTTTTTGAAAGCGGGCATTGGCGCGGCCCGTTGGCTCGCAACGACGGCGCGCATTATCTCAACGTCGTCCCTGCGAACGATATTACTTCAAGATCGTCATTGCGAGGAGCAAAGCGACGAAGCAATCCAGCTTCCTTGCCTTTCGCGAAGAAAGCTGGATTGCTTCGCTTCGCTCGCAATGACGGAAGAATATGACTCCGCCTTCTCGCGGCGCGAAGCGTCCGAGGTTTGCCGGGAAATTCCTTGCCCTCGATCAGAGGGCGCAGGGAATGCCGGGCGCCCAATGCGCCCGCAGCCTGGCAGGGCAGAAAAAACAAGCCATGCCAGTCGTAACAGTCACCACGGTCACACCGGAAAACCCGGCATTCCCCGCACAATGGTTTTACGGCTTATTTCGTGCTCTCCCCGGTGACCGGGCTTTGTTGCCACCGTCATCGGCAGATAACTCCGCCGACTTGACACCAGCGTCGGGGTGTCAGGACCACACGACTTCGCCGTCCACGCCGGCGCCACTCGTCTTTGGCACCTCACGCGTCCACCGCATCCCGCCCCGCGTTGATGACGTTGCGCAACGCCCCTCCAGAGGGACAGGACGGCTAATTCTATAATTCAGAATTTTGGTTCGGTCAAGCTAAATTACGAAATTCGGAAATAAATTATGGACGGTTTTCAACCCGTCATCACGGGCTTGACCCGGCGATCCATCTTTGGAGAACTTTTTGCGAAGCGCGATGGATGCCGGGATCAGGTCCGGGCATGACAGGGGTGCGTTACGATGGACGTCAGCGCCCGGCCAATTCCCTTAGCCGCAACACCATCGGCGAGCCCGGATCCGCCAATGGCGCGATCGCGGTGATATGGTTGGCATCGGGAACGGCGCCGAAACGTGTCGGCAGACCGGCCGCACCCCAGACCTCGACGATCTCTTTGCTTTGCCGGAAATATTCCGCGCTTTCGTTCCCGCCCACAAACGCATCGAGACTTCCCTGACGCGGCACGGCCCAGAACAACGGGCTCGCGGCTCGGGCGGAAGCCTGGTCGAGACGCATGGCGTTGTTGACAGAGGTTTCGACCAGCGGACCCAGGTCGAACAGGCCCGAAATGGAGCAGGCCGCGCGCACGAGATCCCGCGGTAGTGACGCGTGGAACGCCGGCCAGTCGGTCGCCAGCATACAGGCGGCGAGATGGCCGCCCGCGGAATGGCCGCTGATAATCAGAGGTTGGCCAAGCCGCGCCAGTTCGCGCGAGGCCATCCGCATCTGCTGGATGATCTGATCGACAGTGACATCGGGACAAAGATCGTAGCTCGGAACGGCGACGCTGATGCCATGGGCATTCAATCCCCCCGCGAGGTGGCTGAAAGAAGAACCGTCGAACGCCTGCCAGTAGCCGCCGTGGATGAACACGACGATTGGGCCGGTGCCATCGCCGGAAAAGAAATCGATCCTGTTGCGCGCACCGGGACCATAGAGAATTGAGCGTGGCGGGTGTTGCTCGCGGTAGGCCGCGGCGTCTTTCGCCCAGCCCGCGAACAGCGCAGGATGCTCCGGAATCCGGGCCCGGTTGTTGTATTCGACTTCGTAGTCGACACTGTTCAAGGCTACACGGCTCGCGCTTGTGCGGATTTCTGCGCCGAGGCCTTGGTCTTGGCCAACAGCCGCATCAATTCGCGGACATCCTTTTCGCCGAGGTCCGAAAATATGTCGGCGATCCAGGCCTCGTGTTCGGCGGCCATCTTGCGAAATTCGGCGCGCCCGATCTTGGTCAGCCGTATCACCTGCACGCGACGGTCGGAGTCCGATGTGCGCCGGTCGAGATGGCCCAACTCGACCAGGCGCTCGACGAGGCCGGTGACGTTGCCGTTCGAGACCATCATGCGCCTGGAAACATCGGACAGCGTCATGCCGTCAGGCACCTTGTCGAGCTGGGCCATCAGGTCGAAGCGCGGCAGCGTGACGTCGAACCGCTCCCGCAGCCGGCTGCGCACTTCGCCCTCGATCAGGGTGGTGCAGGTCAGAAGGCGCAGCCACAGCCGGAGCTCGTTGCCGTGATCTTCGGGAAGCTCGACCGCCTTGGTCTCGGAATCAAGGATCATGATGCCATCGTAGCTGCTGAGGTGCCTATGCGGCAATTGTTTTGACCTTCAAATAATTCGGGACGCACCGCAAGTCAAACCAGGGCTATTGCTTGCGGCGATAGCCCTCATCGGAATAAGCTTAAAGTCCGGATTTGGCTGGGGTAGCGAGGAAGACATCATGAAACGGCAGTTGAGATCGGCAGGCCTCGCGATTTTGTTCGGTGTCGCCGCCAACGCCGCGGCCGCGCAGGAAAAGGTCAGGATCGGCGTGATCGTGACCCTGTCCGGTCCCGCGGCAGCACTCGGACAGCAGGTCCGTGACGGGTTCGCGCTTGCGGTAAAGGATCTCGGCGGCAAGATGGCGGGCCGCGACGTCGAGGTCACGGTGGCCGATGACGAATTAAAGCCGGACGGCGCCGTCACCAAGGTCAAGGGCCTGCTCGAACGCGACAAGGTCGACTTCGTGGTGGGGCCGATCTTCTCCAACATCCTGCAGGCGATCCACAAGCCGGTGACGGACACCAAAACATTTCTCATCAGCCCGAATGCCGGCCCGTCGAGCTATGCCGGCAAGAACTGCAGCCCGTTCTTCTACGTGACTTCCTACCAGAACGACCAGGTCCACGAGATTCTCGGCAAGGTCGCCCAGGATCGCGGCTACAAGCGCGTCTACATCATGGTGCCGAACTACCAGGCCGGCAAGGATTCGGTGGCCGGGTTCAAGCTCGACTACAAGGGAGAGATCGTCGAGGAATCCTACATCCCGCTCGGCACGCTGGATTTCCAGGTCGAGCTTTCCAAGATCGCGTCGCTGAAGCCCGACGCCGTCTTCACCTTCATGCCGGGCGGCATGGGTGTGGGTCTCGTGAAGCAATACAAACAGGCCGGCCTCGCTGATCAAATTCCGGTGCTTTCGGCTTTCACGGTCGATGAATCGACGTTGCCGGCGCAGCAGGACGCGGCGGTCGGCATGTTCGGCGGTGCCGACTGGGCGCCCAATCTCGACAATCCCCAGAGCAGGAAATTCGTCGCCAGCTATGAAGCCGCCTACAACAGCGTCCCCGGCACCTACGCGATGCAGGCCTATGACGCGGCGATGCTGATCGACAGCGCCGTCAGGGCGGTCAAGGGCGACCTCTCCAACAAGGACGCGGTGGCGGCGGCCTTGAAGAAGGCCGACTTCACCTCGCTGCGCGGCGGTTTCAAGTTCAACACCAACGGCTATCCGATCCAGGACTTTTATCTCACCAAGGTCGCCAGGCGCCCCGACGGCAAATTCCAGACCGAAATCGTCCAGAAGGTGTTCGAGAACTACGGCGATCGCTACGCCAAGGATTGCACGCCGGGCAACTAGAGCGTGGCCCGGAAGATCGGCTCTGGAAAATCAGGAAAGGAAA
This sequence comes from uncultured Alphaproteobacteria bacterium, assembly GCA_963774685.1. Lineage (GTDB taxonomy): Bacteria > Pseudomonadota > Alphaproteobacteria > Rhizobiales > Xanthobacteraceae > Bradyrhizobium. Next base: position 574,626 of record CAVZFU010000003.1, read on the forward strand.
TACAGCGATGAAAAGCGAGATCACCGGCATCACCCGGGCCAACGAGGGCATGCAGGGAATTTCCTGGAATATCCTCGGCCAGACCTACGTGCCGAAAAACTGCACCGAGCATTCCTTTTCCTGGCATGCGACGCTTCCGCCGGGCACCTTCGTGCCTCCGCATATCCATCCCGACCAGGACGAATATCTCTACATGCTGGAAGGCAAGCTCGATTTCATGCTTGCTGGCGCCGAAGCCCAGGCGACCCCGGGCGACCTGATCAGATTAGGCATGGGCGTGCCCCACGGCATCTTCAACAAATCCGACCAGACCGCCAAAGTACTGTTCTGGGTGTCGCCGAGTCGAAAACTGTACGACCTGTTCTGGGGCCTTCACAACATGAAGGAGCAGAAGCCCGAGGACGTGGTGGCGATGGCGGCGGAATACAACATCCACTTCCTGCCGCCGCCTCCGGGGGCGTGAGGGGAGCGCGATATCCGTCATCCCCGCGCAACGGCTTCGCCGTCATCCTGAGGTGCGAGCGTAGCGAGCCTCGAAGGATGAGCCATAGACACCATCGCCCAATCATCCTTCGAGGCTCGCCGAAGACGGCGCGCACCTCAGGATGACGATGGAATACCCGACTAATTTAATCTACGCCCGCACTGCCGCCAGCCCCGGCACCGCCGCAAAACCTGCCTTGCTGGCGTAGCCACGTACGATGGCTTCGCGCTGGGCGTGGCTCAGTACCCGCTCGATATCGTCAAAACCGTCGGGCGCCAGTTGTTCGACCGCGTCGATCACGCCTTCGGGGCCGCCGCGCCGGTTTGAGCGCACGATTTCTGCCGTCATCGGCAACCGCTTCTGCTCATAGGCCATCAGCGCCTGGCGCGGATGCTCGGAGCGCGCCAGCGCATCGGCCAACGCGCGGGCGTCGAGGATGGCTTGCGAGGCACCATTGGATCCCACCGGATACATCGGATGCGCGGCGTCGCCCAGCAGGGTGACGCGGCCCCTCGGACCAATACGGCAGCGGATCGCGATCGCAGGTCGGATATTCGTAGAATTCAGGCGTCGCCGAGATCAAATTCGGAACGTCGACATAGGGCACCGAGAACCTTGCGACATGCGGCATCAGTTCTTCGCGCTTGCCCGGCCGCGACCAGTCCTCGCGGCGCGGCGGCGGCACATTGCCGTCGCCGACCTTCACCAGCACCGCCCAATTGGTCAGGCGGCTGGCCGGGCTCGAGCCTTCCGCGATCGGATAGACCACGACCTTGGCATGCAGGCCGCCGGCGACGATCATCGAGCGCCCGGTCAGAAACACCGGCCAATCGCGCGCGCCGCGCCACAGCATCAGCCCGTTCCAGCACGGCGGGCCCTCGTCGGGAAATAACGTCTCGCGCACCCGCGAATGAATGCCGTCGGCGCCGATCAGGATATCGCCGCGCACCGTCCTGGTGTGGCTGCCGGCGCGATCGAAGAAATGTGCCGACACGCCGCCCTCATCCTGGGTGAAAGCCCCAAGCCTGCAGCCGGTGTGAATCGCATCCGGTCCCAGCCGCTCCTCGACGGCGCGGTGGATCACGCTCTGCAACCGTCCGCGGTGGATCGAGAATTGCGGCACGTCGTGGCCGGCGTCGATGCCGCGGGATTCCTTCCACACTTCCTGGCCGTGGCGATTGAGATAATAAAGCTCGTCAGTGCGGATCGCGACGTCGTCGAGCTTCTGCAGCAGGCCGAGCCCTGCCAATTCCCGGATCGCATGCGGCAGCGTGTTGATGCCGACGCCAAGCTCGCGGATAGTATCGGACTGCTCAAACAGTTCGCAGGTAATGCCGCGGGCCCTCAGCATCAACGCTGTGGTAAGGCCCCCGATGCCGCCTCCGACGATAATCGCCTTCATCGCCCGAACTCCACTCTGTTACACGCCGCTGTTCACCTCTCCCCGTCCTTTTACGGGGAGAGGTCGGATCGCTCTTGGGCGATCCGGGTGAGGGGCCGGGCACTGCGCTCACCGCAACTTAGGTATTTGCGGATGCCTCGCCCCTCACCCCGACCCTCTCCCCGCAAGAGCGGGGCGAGGGAGAAAGCAGCCTGCCATCCGACCTATTCCGCCGCAAGCGGCTTTGCCGCCTCCGCCTTCAACTCGGCCCGGGTCTTCGGCTTGGCCTTGATTTTCAGATCGTCGAAATCCTGGCGGTCACGGACGCTGTTGCGGAAGATCTGCTCCTTGCCCGGCAGGTATTGCGGCGGGCAGGAAACCTCTGCGCCGTACCAGGCCGCGGCCTTCAGCGTGAACGACGGGTCGACCAGGTGCGGGCGCCCGAGCGCCACCAGGTCGGCGCGGCCGGCGGCAAGGATGGTGTTGACCTGATCGGCGGTGGTGATGTTGCCGACGCACATGGTCGCGACCCGCGCCTCGTTGCGGACCTGCTCGGAGAACGGCGTCTGGAACATGCGGCCGTAGACCGGCTGGGCGTCGCGCACGGTCTGGCCGGTGGAGACGTCCACCAGGTCGACGCCGGCCTCGGCGAAGGCGCGCGCGATCCTGACCGCATCGTCGCCGGTGATGCCGCCTTCGGCCCAGTCGGTGGCGGAGATGCGCACCGACATCGGCTTGTGCGCGGGCCACGCGGCTCGCAGCGCCTCGAACACTTCGAGCGGAAAGCGCAAGCGATTGGCAAGCGGTCCGCCATACTCATCGGTACGCCGGTTGGTGAGCGGCGAGATAAAACTCGCGAGCAGGTAGCCGTGGGCGGCGTGCAGTTCCAGCATGTCGAAGCCGCAACGCTCGCCGCGTTCGGCCGCGGCCACGAAGGCCGCCTTGACCTGGTCCATCGCGGCGCGGTCCATCTCGCGCGGCACCTGGCTGTCGGGAAAATACGGAATCGGCGAGGCCGACAACACGTCCCAGCCGCCCTGCTCCAGCGGACGGTCCATGCCGTCCCACATCAGCCTGGTGGCGCCCTTGCGGCCGGCATGGCCGAGTTGCAGCGCGATTTTCGCCGCCGAATTGGCGTGGACGAAATCGACGATGCGCCGCCACGCGGCTTCCTGCTCGTCGTTCCATAATCCGGCGCAGCCGGGCGTGATGCGGGCGTCGCGGCCAACGCAGGTCATCTCGGTGAAGATCAGCCCGGCGCCGCCGACCGCGCGCGACCCGTAATGCACCAGATGAAAATCGCCGGGCACGCCTTCTTCCGCCGAATACATGCACATCGGCGACACCACCGCGCGGTTCGCCAGCGTCATCTCGCGCAACCGGAACGGCTGGAACATCGGCGCGTCAGGTTTTTCGGTATCGACATCGAGGCCCTGGCTGCGAACCTGTTTCGCAAACGCCCTGTCGACCTCCTTGACGAAATCCGGCGCACGCAGCGTGAGATTGTCGTAGGTGATCGCCTTGGCGCGCGTCATGACGCCGAACGCGAACTGCACGGGATCGAAATCCCAGAAGCGGTCGACATGCTCGAACCAGACCAGCGACACGTCGGCGGCGTGTTGGGTCTTTTCGACCTCCTCGCGGCGGCCGTTCTCGTATTGCTGCAGGGCGGCTTCCACCGTCGGCGCGCGCTGCATGGCATCCGCCAGCGCAATCGCATCCTCCATCGCAAGCTTGGTGCCGGAGCCGATCGAGAAATGCGCGGTCGCCTTGGCGTCGCCCAGCAGCACCATGTTGTCCCTGACCCAGCGCTTGCTGCGGATCATCGGGAAATTGCGCCACATCGAGCGGTTGGTCAGGAGCGGATGTCCTTCGAGGAACCAGCCGAAGATTTCCGCCATGCGATCGGCCGATTGCTTTTCGTTGAGGCCTTCGAGCCCGGCACGCTTGAAGGTCTCGGGATCGGTCTCGAAGATCCAGGTCGAGCGTCCCACCTCGTATTGATAGGCGTGGGCGATGAACGGGCCCCACTCGGTCTCCTGGAAAATAAACGTGAAGGCGTCGAGCGGGCGGGTCGAGCCCATCCAGGCGAACTTGTTGGAGCGGACATCGACCTCGGGCTGGAAATGCTCGATATATTTGTCGCGGAAGCGGCTGTTGATGCCGTCGGCCAGCACCACCAGGTCGGCGTCGGCAAAGCGCGCTTCGTCCTCGATGTCGGCCTCGAACAACAGGTGGACGCCGAGTTCGCGCGCCCGCTCCTGCAGGATCAGCAGCAGCGTGCGGCGCGCGCAGCCGCAGAAGCCGTTGCCGCCGACCCGGTGCACGGTGCCGCGGAAGTGCACGGCGATATCGTCCCAATAGGCGAATTCCTGGGTGATGCGGCGATAGCTCGGGGCGTCGTATTTTTCGAAATTGTCGAGCGTGGCGTCGGAGAACACCACGCCGAAGCCGAAGGTGTCGTCGGCGCGGTTGCGCTCATAGACCGTGATCTCGGCCTGCGGCCGCTGCTTCTTCAGCAGGATCGCAGCGTAGAGACCGGCCGGCCCCCCACCGATGATCGCGATCTTCATGGCAAGCCTCCGGCGCGTTTATCGGGCTTTCGCGGATTATTTTAAACCTAAAGCAATCCGCGGGCAAGGCCCGACCCACACTTACTGACGTCATCCTGAGGCGGTGCGAGTCGCCATCTTCAGCCTGCTAGCCTCCGCAAGAGCGGGGCGAGGGAGAAGAGCGACCTCATGCTGAGGAGCGGTCCCTTGGCCACGTCTCGAAGCGCGCTCCTCACCATGACGAGTAACGCTCTCAGTTCCCCTGAAATGCCGGTTTCACCTTGTTCGAAAACGCCTCGAACGCGCGGGCAAAATCCGCCGTGGTCATGCACAGCGCCTGCGCGACCGCCTCGGCCTCGATCGCCTCCTCCACCGACATCGCCCATTCCATCGCCAGCATCCGCTTGGTCATGGTGTTGGCGAAGGTCGGCCCTTCGGAAATCTGCTTGGCCAGAAGCTGCGCCTGCGACAGCACGTGCTCGGGCGCCACGATACGGCTGAAGAAGCCCCAGCGCTCGCCCTCCTCCGCGGTCATGAAGCGGCCGGTATAGAGCAGTTCCGACGCGCGCGATTGCCCGATGATGCGCGGCAGGATGGCGCAGGCGCCCATGTCGCAGCCGGCCAGACCGACCTTGTTGAACAGGAACGCGACCTTGGCGCCGGTAGCGGCAAGCCGCATGTCGGAGGCCATCGCGACGATGGCGCCGGCGCCGGCGCAGATGCCGTCGACGGCCGCTATGATCGGTTGCGGTGCAGGCCCGCATCGCCTTGACGAGATCGCCGGTCATGCGGGTAAACGCGGTGAGGCCCTTGGTGTCCATCTGCACCAGCGGGCCGATGATCTCGAACACATCGCCGCCGGACGAGAAATTGCCGCCGGCACCGGAGACAACGACGGTCTTTACTTCGTCGTCCATCGCGCAGGCGCGGAAGAAATCCGTCAGTTCCCGGTAGCTCTCGAAGGTCAGCGGATTCTTTCTTTCAGGACGATTCAGCGTCACCGTCGCCACGCCATCGTTCACGGCCAGCAGGAAGTGTTTCGGCGAATATTGCGCCAGCGGCAGCGTGACGGGATTGGCGGGCCTGCTCATGGGATTTTCCTTACGTTTCGTCATTGCGAGGAGCGAAGCGACGAAGCAATCCACTGCTTCCGCAAGAAGCTGGATTGCTTCGCTTCGCTCGCAATGACGGTTAAAACGACGTGTCAAATCTCTCCGCCGGCAACCGCGATCGCCTGTCCGGTGATCGCGCCGGCGCCCTCGCCGCACAGCCACAACACGGCATCGGCGACTTCCGCCGGCGTGATCAGGCGTCCCTGCGGATTGTGTTTCGCCAGTTCGGCCACCGCCTGCTCATGGCTGCGGCCGGTCTTCTTCATGATGTTGTCGATGCTGCCAGCGAGCAGATCGGTATCGGTGAAACCGGGGCATACCGCATTGACCGTGACGCCGGTCGTCGCCAGTTCCAGCGCCAGCGAACGCACCAGGCCGACCACCGCATGCTTGGCGGCGCTGTAGGCGCTGACATAGGCATAGCCCTTGAGGCCGGCGGTCGAGGCAACCGCGACAATGCGGCCATGATGCCTTTCGCGCATCGACGGCAGCACCGCCTGGACCGCATGCACCACGCCCATGAAATTGACGTCCATCATGCGCCTGAACAGCGCCGCATCGGACTTGCCGAACGGCGCGGATTCCGCAGCACCCGCATTGGCGATCAGGATATCGATCGGCTGCCGCGCCGCGGCCGTGGCAATCGCGGCGCTGACGGCGGCCTGATCGGCGACATCGGCGACGGTAACGAAATGCGCGGCGCCGGCAGCGACGGCCTCATCCAGCGGCGCGCGGTTGCGGCCGAGCACGGTGACGGTCACGCCCGCGCGCATCAGCGTGGCGGCGATCTCGCGGCCGATGCCGCGGCCGCCCCCGGTCACCAGCGCATGTTGGGAAAGCGACAGTCCGGACATCCGCGAAGCCTTCCCAAATGGGCCGATTTGACGTACTGAACTGGATATATTTTAGACTTCAAGCTTTGGCAAGAAATCAACGCGCAACATCAACCGGGCGTGCTTGACAGGCAAAGTGCCGCAGGTAGCGTCCGGCTCACCCATCGGGTCTGTCGGCATCGGCAGGGCCGGCAATATCAGAGGTCCGGCTTGGCTGATTTGGCGCCCCAGACAACACGCGATGGCCGTTTCGGCTATGAGGCCGCCGGCGACCCGGCATCGCCGCCGCTGGTGTTCCTGCATGGAATCGGCGGCGCGGCGCGGTCGTGGCGCGGCCAGCTCGACGCTTTCAGCGGTCGTTATCGCACCATCGCCTGGGATATGCCGGGCTATGGCGGCTCAATGCCGCTTCCTGTTGTCAGCATCGCTTCGCTTGCCGGCGCCTTGCAGGATTTCCTGCAGCAGGTCGGCGCGGCCAAACCGATCATTGTCGGCCATTCGATCGGCGGCATGATCGTTCAGCAATGGCTGACGACAAATCCCCGCAGTCGCGCGCGCGGTCGTGCTCGCGCAGACCAGCCCGGCCTTCGGCAAACCCGACGGCGACTGGCAGAAATCCTTTATCGGCGCCCGGCTCGGCCCGCTCGATCGCGGCGAAACCTTGATCTCGCTGGCGCCGTCGCTGGTGAAGGAACTGGTCGGCGATGATCCCGATCCGCAAGGCATGGCGCTGGCGCGCGACTGCATGGCCGCCGTGCCTCCGGCGACCTATCGCGCCACCATGCTGGCGCTGATGGGGTTCGACCTGCGCAGCGCGCTCAAGAATATCGCGGTGCCGACGCTGGTGCTGTCGGGCTCGAAAGACAACAACGCGCCGGCGCCGATGATGGCGAAGATGGCGACCTACATTCCATCCGCGACCTACGTCGAACTCGAAGGCGTCGGCCACCTCGCCAACCTGGAACGCCCAAAGGCGTTCAACACCGCGCTGGATGGTTTTCTCACAGCGAACGCAACTGCAACCCAAGTGACGGCAGGATGACGGTACCAGACCGGTAAAAGCGCAACCGCGACCTCCGACATCGAGCTGGATGCGCCGATCTTCGATCCCGTGGCGTTCCGCCTGAACGACGAACAGGCAGCCATCATCGCGACCGCGCGCAAGCTCGGGCAGGCCGTGTTCGCCGGCCGCGCCGCGGCCTACGATCGCGAGGCAAAATTCCCGACCGAGAACTACAAGGATTTGCACCGAACGGGCCTGCTCGGCATCGCCATTCCCAAAAACAACGGCGGCCTCGGCGCCGACTACCAGACCTACGCGATCGCCGCCGCCGAGATCGGCCGCTATTGCGGCGCCACCGCGCTGACCTGGAACATGCATGTCTGCTCGACGCTGTGGTCCGGCCCGTTGGCCGACGATCTCGAGATGGACGCTTCGACGCGCGCCGAGCACGAACGCCGGCGCGCGCTGCATTACAAGCGCATCGTCGAGGACGGCGCTGTCTATTCGCAGCCGTTCTCGGAAGGCGGTGCGGCCGCGGCGGGCGGCGTCGCGTTCGGCACCGAGGCCAAGCCCGTCAAGGGCGGCTGGCTGGTCAACGGCAAGAAGATCTTTGCCTCGCTTGTCGGGCCATGCCGATTATTACGGCGTGCTCTGCACTGAAATCGCCGAGGGCGAAAAGGCCTCGCGCCGCAACACGCTTTATCTGGCGCTGCCGGCCAAGGCCGACGGCGTCTCCGTGGTCGGCGACTGGGATCCGCTGGGCATGCGCGGCACGGTATCGCGCACGCTGTTGTTCAAGGACGTGTTCGTGGCGGAAGATGCGGCGCTGATGCCGCGCGGCGTCTATTTCCAGGCGGCGATGCGCTGGCCGCACATGTTCCTGACGCTGTCGCCGACCTATGTCGGCCTGGCGCAGGCGGCTTACGATTTCACCGTGCGCTACCTGCGCGGCGAGATGCCGGGCACGCCGCCGGTGAAGCGCCGGATGTACCCGACCAAGCAGATCGCCGTGGCGCAGATGCAGATCAAGCTCGAGCAGATCAAGACGATCTGGTTCCAGGCCATCACCGAAGCCCGCGCCAATCCCACCAAGGAGCAGGTGCTGCGGGCTTACGCCGCGCAATATTCCGCGATGGAAGGCGCCAACGAGATCGCGACGCTGGCGATCCGCACCTGCGGCGGCCAGGCGATGCTGAAGTCACTGCCGCTGGAGCGGATCTATCGCGACAGCCGCTGCGGTTCGCTGATGCTGCCGTGGACCGCCGAACTCTGTCTCGACCGCATCGGCCGCGAAGCGCTGTACGAGACCGGCGAAACGGACGCGTAGCCAGTGAAGGATGTTTTTCTCCCCTCCCCCCGCGAAGCGGCGGGGAGGGGTCGGGGGTGGGGGGTCTATCGGCTGGGACCGCTGCCCCGGCGAATGCTGAACTACCCCCCACCCCCGACCCCTCCCCGCCACGCGCGAGAGCGCGTGGAGGGAGGGGAGATGGGCAACACATCAACTCATAATTGCTGGTACTAGTTCGAAAATGGACCTGTCTGACCTCATCGCGCGCAACGCGGCCTTTACCCCGGACAAAGCTGCGCTGATTTTTGACGGCGAGGTTATTTCCTACGCGGCATTCCACGCCCGCATCGAACAGACCGCGCGCGCATTGAAGGCCGAATTCGGCGTTACCCGCGGCGATCGCGTCGCGATCCTCAGCCTGAACCGGCCGGATTACCTGGTGCTGCTCTACGCCTGCGCGCGGCTCGGCGCCATGCTGGTGCCGCTGAACTGGCGGCTGGCGGTGGCCGAGCAACTGTTCATCCTGTCCGACGCCGGGGCAAAGGTGCTGGTGCTCGAACAGGCCTTTGCGGGAATTCTTGCCGAACTCACCAAGCGATTGCCCGACATCCGCGTCGCCGGGCTCGATTTCGCGCCCCCGCAAGCCATCGCCTTCGACCAGCTGCTGACGCAAGCGCGCGGCGACGGCCGCCATCCGCATACCGATCTCTCCTGCCCGCTGCTGATCGTCTACACCTCCGGCACCACGGGACGGCCCAAGGGCGCGGTGCTGCGGCAGGAGGCGCTGCTGTGGAACGGGGTGATGAGCCAGCACATGCACGGCCTCACCTCGGACGATCATGTCCTCACCGTGCTGCCGTTCTTCCATGTCGGCGGCCTCAACATCCAGACCACGCCGGCGCTGCATCATGGCGCGACCGTGACGATCCATTCGCGCTTTGCGCCCGACACGACGCTCGCAACTTTCGCGCGCGAACGCCCGACTTTGACGGTGCTGGTGCCCGCGACCATCCAGGCGGTGACGGAGCATCCCGACTGGGCTTCCACCGATCTGTCCTCGCTCAAGGCGGTCTCGACCGGATCGACCATCGTCCCGCCGCATCTGATCGAGCGCTTTGTCGCGCGCGGGGTGCCGGTGCTGCAGGTCTATGGTTCGACCGAGACCTGCCCGGTCGCGATTTACACCCGCCTCGGCGGTGATCTTTCGCGCGACGGCTCGACCGGCCTTCCCGGCCTTGCCTGCGAGGCCACCGTCGATCGACGACGCCGGCGCCGAACTGCCGCCGGACACGCCGGGCGAAATCGCGGTGCGCGGTCCCAACGTATTCACGGAATATTGGGGCAACGCGGAAGCCACCCGCGAGGCGCTGCACGACGGCTGGTATCGCACCGGCGACATCGGCCGGCGCGACGCCGACGGCTATTTCTGGGTGCATGACCGCAAGAAGAACCTGATCATATCCGGCGGCGAGAACATCTATCCGGCGGAAGTCGAACGCGTGCTGCTGGAACACCCCGATGTCAGCGAATGCGGCGTGATCGGCCGGCCTGACACCAGATGGGATGAGGTGCCGGTGGCCTATGTCATCCGGCGTGCGGGATGTATCGTCGAGGCGGAGGAATTGAAGGCGCATGTGCTGACGCAGCTTGCCCGCTTCAAGGTGCCGCGCGAGTTCGTTTTTGTCGACGACCTGCCGCGCACGGCGCTGGGCAAGGTGCAGCATTTCATGCTGCGACAGCTTGATGAACGCAGAAATGATGACGCACTAACTCCGTCATGCCCGGGCTTGTCGGGATCCACGTCTTTGCGTGCGAATAGGAAGACGTGGATGGCGGGACATCTGGCGCGAAGACGCATCGCGCTCCGCCATGACGATGAATAGGGATCGGTCCATGCGTATCGCGGTGCTCGGCGGCGGCAACGGTTCCTTTGCGGCGGCAGGTGATTTCGCGCTGCAGGGCCATGACGTCCGGCTGTGGCGGCGCGATGCGGCGCAAGTCGCCGAACATCGCGCGGCCGGCTCGCGCATCCTCGTCAAGGACGTCAACGGCCGGCACGACGTGCAACTGGCGCTGGTGACTTCTGACATTGCCGAAGCTATCGCCGATGCCGAATTGATCCTGTGCCCTGCGCCGGCGTTTGCGCAAGCCGACATCGCAAAACAACTCGCGCCGCATCTGACCGATGGCCAGGTGGTGTTCCTGCCGCCGGCGACATTCGGCTCGATGATCTTTGCGATGGCCGCGCGCGACGCCGGCAATCCCGCAACCGTGAGCTTTGCGGAGACCGGCACGCTGCCCTGGCTGACGCGCAAGCACGGGCCGTTTGAAGTCGCGATCACCATCCGCGCCAAGCGGCTGCCGGTCGGAGTTTTTCCGCTTGCTAACGCCGACCATGCGCTTGATGTGATCGGGCGCGCCTTTCCCGGCGTGATCGAGCCGTGCGGGGATGCACTGTCGGCGGCATTGATGAATGCCGGACCGATCATCCATCCGCCGCTGATCGTGATGAATGCCGGCCCGATCGAGCATTTCGAGCGCTGGGACATTCACAAGGAAGGCACGCAATCGCGCGATCCGCCGCGTCACCGACGCGCTCGATGCCGAGCGCATCGCGGTGCGCGAGGGACTTGGCTATGGCGGCCCGCATTTTCCGCTGGCGCATCATTACGCCAAGGAAGGCGAGCAATGGATGTACGGCCGCGGCTCGCACGACCGGCTCACCGATTCCGGCGACTGGCGCGAGCGCATCGTGCTGACCGAGCATCGCTACATGCGGGAGGATTTGCGGCTCGGCCTGTCGTTGCTGGTCTCGGTCGCCGAACTCGCCGGCGTGGCGACGCCGCTGGCGTTTTCGTTTCTCGCCATCGGCGGCGCGATCTGCGGCGAGGATTTTCTGACAGGCGGCCGCACGCTGACGACGCTCGGTCTCGATCACCTCGATCGCGACGAGTTGCAGAGGCTGCTGCGCGAGGGCTTTGACCGATGACAACTTCCCGTCCCGCCATCGCCTGTCTCGGCGCCGGCCGCATGGGCCGCGGCATCGCGGTGGCCTTTGCCTATGCCGGCCACGCCGTCACCATGATCGATATCAAGACGCGCACGCCCGAACAGTTCGCGAAGCTCAAGGGCGAAGCACTCGATGAAGTCCGCAAAACGCTGGCCAGCCTGGCGCGGTTCGGATTGCTGGCGGACAAGGACGCCGGGACCATCATCGCGCGGGTTTCGGTCGTGCCCGCACCCGACATGGCCAGAGCGCTCGCCGGTGCCGGCATCGTGTTCGAGGGCGTGCCCGAGGTGGTCGAGCTCAAGCGCGAGGTGCTGGCAGCGGCCTCGAAATGCGCAGGGCCTGAGGCCATCATCGCCTCGACCACGTCAACCATTCTGGTCGACGATCTCTCGGGCTCGGTCGAAAACCCGGCACGCTTCCTCAACGTGCACTGGCTCAATCCGGCGTATCTGATTCCGCTGGTCGAGATATCGCCGGGTGCGGCGACCGATCCCGCCGTCATCGCGCGCGTCAAGGCGTTGCTCGAAGGAATCGGCAAGATGCCGGTGGTCTGCGCGGCCACGCCGGGCTTCATCGTGCCGCGCATCCAGGCGCTCGCCATGAACGAGGCGGCGCGGATGGTGGAGGAAGGCGTCGCCAGCGCCGAGGATATCGACAAGGCGATCCGCTACGGCTTCGGTTTCCGTTACGCGGTGATGGGCCTGCTGGAATTCATCGACTGGGGCGGCGGCGACATTCTCTTTTATGCCAGCCGTTACCTCGAAGGCGCGCTCGGCAGCGACCGCTACCGCGCGCCCGAGGTGATCTCGAACAATATGCGCGACGGCCGCATCGGCATGCGCACCGGCGCCGGTTTTTTGGATTACGCCGGCCGCGATATCGACGCCTATCGCGAGCAGCGGCTCTTAGCATTGGTCGACCTGCTCAGGCACTTCGGCCTGGCGCGCCCGCCGGTGCTGGATCGGGAGTAGCTGCGACGGTAAGAACAATCTCCGCGTCACTTGCTGATGCGCTGTTGTTCTCCCCTCCCTCCGCGCAGCGGCGGGGAGGGGTCGGGGGTGGGGGGTCTATCGGCTGGGACCGCTCCTTTGGTGAATGCCGCGCCACCCCCCACCCCCGACCCCTCCCCGCCACGCGCACAGAGCGCGTGGAGGGAGGGGAGCGTACTACCCGAACACATCCTGCAGCGCGCCTTCGCGCACCACGGCGAGTGCCGTCGAGTTCGATGGTCGTGCCCATCACCGGCAGATCGAAATGCCCGGCGGTGTAGCGCCCGGCGAATTCGTTGGCGCCGGTGGAAAACAGGAAGTTGCCGGCGACCGCACGCAGTTCGGTGCCGTTGGTGTCGCGCTGGTCGTACATCGAAAGCGCTTCGTAGCGCGCCGCGGGATTCATGCCGAACCCGACATGGGACACCGCATAGGCTTCGCGGTCGCCCCATGCCGCCAGATAAGCGCGCATCATCATGGCGTCGGCGCCCTCGCCTTCCAGCTTGGTGACGTAATCGTTCTCCAGCGTCATCCGGACCGGCGCGGTCAAATAGCGCTTGAAGGTGAGGTTGATGTCGCCGGCCGCCATCACCAGCGTGCCGTTGACGGTGTTGCTTTTGGGGAAGCTGACGACGATGCCGCCGGGCCAATGCGCCAGCGTGCCGGGCTTGTCGGTCCAGCCCCAGACGCCGACCGTGGAAGCACCGGCCATGTCGATGTCGAGGTCGGTCCCGGCTTTGGAGGTCACGCGCATCCGCTTGGTGCCGCGCAGCATCTTTGCCGCAGCGCGGACGCGCTTTTCCAGCGCGGTATCGGGAACCATGCGTTCGAGCGCCTCGGGGTGTTCGTTCGAAATCACCAGGATGCGCGCGCCCGCTTTCAATATTTCCGGCGTCTCCACCGCATGCATCAGCCCTTCGATGGTGCAATCGACCACAAAGCCCGCCTGCTGAAGCGCCGTGACCACCGGCCCCAGCCGCTGGATCGCCTCGCTGGCGCCGGTGGAACGAACCGGCACGATCTGCCGGTTGCGCGGCGTCGGCACGACGATGTGAAAGGGCCTCGCGCCCATCCGCAACAGCGCAAGTTCGGCCAGATGAACATTGAGCGCGCGCGACTGGGTCTCCGACAGGATCGCGGCGGTGTCGCCCGGCTTGACCGCGCAGCGCTCGAAAATCTCGCAGAACGCGTCGATCCACTTTGCTTCGATGCGGTCTGACAGCATGGTTTGGCTCCCTATTTCTCTTTCGTCATGCGAGGAGCGAAGCGACGAAGCAATCCATAGCGGTTGTGATGCCGCATGGATGGCTTCGCTGCAGCTCGCAATGACGGCTTATACATCATACCTCCGGAAATCCGCGCAGCAGCCAGGTCCGCAACGCCTCCAGCAGGCCGTTGAGGATCAATCCCAGCAGCGAAATCGTGATCAGGGGCACGAACATGTCGACGGCCTGAAAGGTCCGCGCCGCCGTCACCAGGAGATGGCCGAGGCCGTCGGTCGAGGTGATCATTTCGGCGAGGAACACCACGATGCATGAAATGACGAGCCCGATGCGGCATCCCGTCAGGATCGACGGCACCGCCGCAGGGAGCACCACCTTGAACAGGATCTGGCGGCGCGGCGTTCCTGCCGCCATCGCCGACCAGATCAGCTTCTGCTCGACCATCGAGGCGCCGTAATAGGTCGCCAGCAGGATCGGGAACAACGCATCCGCGGCCACCAGCGTGATCTTGGAGGCGTGGTCGAAGCCGAGCAGCAGCAATAGCGCCGGATACAGCGCGACCTTGGGCAGCGGCGCCAATACCCGCACGATCGGGCGCACCACGGAATTGACGGCCGGATTGACCGCGGCGGCAAGCCCGATGCCGACGCCGAGCACCACCGCGATCGAGAATCCCGCGAACAGCCGGAACAGCGTCACGCCGATTTCATACTGAAACTCGCTCGTGATGAGTTGCCGCGCCAGCCGCGTGAATACCAGGCCGGGGGCCGGCAACAGCGAAGCCGGCGCATAGCCGAACGACGCAATCGCCTGCCACAGCGCGATCACCAGCGCGATCGGCACGATCCCCAGCAGCACATCCGATGTCACGGCGCGGGCGTTCATGAGAAGCTCAACGGCAGATCGAAGCGCGGTTCCGACCATCGGACCAGCCGCTCGCGCATGTTTTCGAATGCGGCATCGAGACCGATCCCCATCGCACCGATGATGATGATCATCGCGAACACGGTGTCGTACTGTCCCATGTCGAGCGCATTGAACAGGATGTTGCCCGCACCCGACTGCCGCGCGATCATTTCGCTGGTGACCATGGTGATCAGCGCCAGCACCAGACCGGTGCGGCAACCCGTGAGAATTTCCGGCAACGCCGCCGGGAACACGATCCGGACCATGCGCTGCGCGGCGGAAAGGCCCATCGCGGCACCCGACCACAGCATCTTTTCCTCGACCGCCTTGGCGCCCTGAAAGCTGTGATAGATCACCGGCAGGCTGACGCCGAGAAAGATCACCAGCGTCTTCGACAGGTCGCCGACGCCGAGCCAGAGCATGATGATCGGCATCAATGCCGCCTTCGGCACCGGATAGATCACCATCAGCAGCGGATTGAAGAACGACGCCACGCCGCGGCTGCGGCCCATCAACAGTCCCAGCGGAATCGAAACCGCAACCGCGACGCTGAAGCCGACGGCCATGCGGCGGAGCGAGGCCAGGATGTTGATCAGCGCCTCCTTGTCGCCGAGGATGGAAGGAATCGCGCGGATCGCGTCCAGCGCGCTGGGAAAGCTGTCGGTATCGAGGATCAGCGACGCCACCTGCCAGATGCCGAGCAGGCCGATGCAGGCGAACAGCGGCGCCAGACGCGACAACAGTGCGCGCCATGACATCATGGGCGCAGTTCCTGTTCGCTGGTGTCGTCGATCAGGCCTTCGATATCGACGATGTATTTCTGGTAGTGGCCGTCGAGCAGAAGCTCGGCGCGGCGGCGCGGGCGCGGCAGGTCGATATCGACGATCTCCTTGATGCGGCCGGGCGCGCGCGTCATCACCACCACCTTGTCCGACAGGAACACCGCCTCCTCGACCGAGTGGGTGACGAACAATACGGTCTTGCGGTCGCGTTCCCAGATATTGAGCAGGTCGTTCTGCAGCCGGGTGCGGGTGTGCGCATCGAGCGCGCCGAACGGCTCGTCCATCAGCAGCACCGCGGGGTGATAGGCCAGCGTGCGCGCCAGCGCGACGCGCTGCTTCATGCCGCCGGACAATTCCTTGGGGTAGAAATTCTCAAAGCCCTTGAGGCCGACCATCTCGATCAGCGCGCGGCTTTGCGCTTCAGCCTCGGCATGCCTGACGCCCTGCTGGCGCGGACCGTACATCACATTGCCGAGCACGCTCTTCCAGGGAAACAGCGCGAACTCCTGAAACACCGGCCCGCGATCGGGGCCGGGCCCGGTGATCGCCTTGCCGTTCATCCTTGCCGCACCTTGCGTCGGATTGACGAAGCCGCCGACGATATAAAGCAGCGTCGATTTTCCGCAGCCGGAGGGTCCGAGAATGGAAACGAAAGCGCCATCCTCGATCGCCAGCGAGATCTCCGACAAGGCCAGATGGTTTTGACGCCCGGAAGTCTGGAAGATCTGCGAAACCCGGTCGATCTCGATCATGGCGGCAGCAACCCCGCGCGCCGGCGCGGGCCTTGCCTGAACATCCGGCCGCGATGGCACTACCTTCATTCCCGCTTCTTTTCCCGACATGAGTCCGGACATGGGTCCGTCAGGTCCGAACATAGCGGAAACCGGCAGGGCTTGGCGATGCTGTTTCGCTGGCTGGCCGGCGGCAACGGGCCGGTATTGGCAGGAAGTCGTAAGGCCAAGTCTATCCTTGCGCGAGGGCTGCGGCCCAACTGAAATCATAGTGGGCGCTGATCGCCTTCATCATCACCGCCGCTGTCAGCACGATGATGATTTGTACCAGCGTCCTGGTCGTGAAAACCCTGCCCAACAGCGCCATGATGCTCCTCGAACTAAACGGCCATTCCTGTCCCGGAACTTCCGGCAGACCCATTAGACCATCCGGAGCCAAGATACAAAGGGTTCATCACCGCTCATCGAACCACGGCCATTCCGCGGCTCCGTCATGGGTGACCGCGCCGCCGGGCGCTTGCCCTACCAAACGCGCATATTTGGCGAGCGCGCCGGCGCGATGGCGCGGCGGCCGCGGCTTCCAGGCCTGGCGCCGCTTGGCGAATTCATTGTCGTCGATCAGAAGGTCCATGCGGCGCGCGCCGGCATCGATCCGGATGCGGTCGCCGTCGCGCACCAGCGCCAGCGGGCCGCCGATAAAGGATTCCGGCGAGACATAGCCGACGCACATCCCGCGGGTGGCGCCGGAAAAGCGTCCGTCGGTGATCAGCGCGACCTTCTCGCCCATGCCCTGCCCGTAAATCAGCGCGGTGACGCCGAGCATCTCGCGCATGCCGGGACCGCCGACCGGGCCTTCATTGCGGATCACCAGTATTTCGCCTTCGGCATAGTTGCGGTTACGAACGGCATCGACGCAGTGTTCCTCGTCCTCGAACACGCGCGCGATGCCTTCGAACACCAGTTTCTTGAGGCCGGCGACCTTGATGACGGCGCCATCGGGACAGAGATTGCCCTTGAGTACCGCGACCCCGCCATCCGGCATGATCGGCGTGCTGGTGCTAAATATGATCTCGCCATCGGGCGCATTGGCATTGCCGTATTCTTCCGCCACCGTCCGGCCGGTGATGGTCAGGCAGCGAACCGTCGATGTGACCGCTTTCGATCAGCGCGCGAACGACGACCGCGGTGCCGCCGATATCGTAGACGTCCTTCGCGGTATATTTTCCGCCCGGACGCAGATTGCCGATCAAGGGCGTGCGCGCAAATACCTCGCCGACATCGTCGATCGTGAAGGAAATACCGGCTTCGTTGGCCAGCGCCGGCAGATGCAGCGCGGCGTTGGTCGACCCACCGGTGGCCGCGACAATGGCGGCACCGTTTTCCAGCGCTTTTCGCGTCACGATCTCGCGCGGCAACGGCCCGCCGCGCGCGAGCATCTGCATCACCAGCCGGCCGGCCTGGCGCGCGGCTTGCGCGCGTTCGGCATAGACGCCGGGGATCATCGAGACGTTGGGAATCGTCAGCCCCATCGCCTCCGAGACCATCGCCATGGTGTTGGCGGTGAATTGTCCGGCGCAGGCGCCGATGGTCGGCAGACACGTGCGCTCGATGCCTTCCAGCGTCGCCTCGTCGATTTCGCCGGTCATGAAGCTGCCGACGGCCTCGTAGGAATCCAGCACCGTGAGCGTGCGTCCCCTAAACTTGCCCGGCAGCGCGCTGCCGCCATAGATGAAGATCGACGGCACGTTGCAGCGGATCATTCCCATCATCACGCCGGGCAGCGTCTTGTCGCAACCGCCGAAACCGATCAGCGCGTCATAGGCAAGGCCGTGGACCACCGCCTCGATCGAATCGGCGATCAGTTCGCGCGACAGCAGCGAGAACTTCATGCCCTCGTGATTCATGCTGATGCCGTCGGAGACCGAGATGGTGGAGAATTCGCGCGGCGTGCCGCCGGCCTCGGCGATGCCTTCCTTGGCGGCGGCGACCTGAAAATCGTGCGTCATGTTGCAGGGCGTCTGCTCGCCCTTCATGCTGACCACGCCGATCATCGGCCTGGCGAGCGCGGCGTCGTCGAGCCCCATCGCCCGCATGAAGGCGCGGTGCGGCGCACGGTCGAGACCATCCGTCGTCACGCGCGATCGCCACTTCTTCATGCACGTCGTCCCGGTGACGTCGGTATCCTTCATCCCCTGGGCGGAAGGTGCTTCGCGAAGCGAAGGCGGATCAAGGGTCTCTTTCTATCGATGGACCGTAACCCCTCACCCGTCCGCGATGCTTCGCATGCGTCACCGGCTCACAGGCCGGGACGACGGGAGAAGCCCCGGCATACGGCGCTACTGCAGCGGCGCCACGATGGTCGGATGCTTGAACTGCGCGACGTCCATCTTCGGCAGCATTCCGGTCTCGGCATAGATGTCGAGCATCTTCTGGATCGCGGGGAAGTTCGGCGCCGCACCCGGATCCCTGCCGAAATCATTGTCCTTGAGCAGATAGGTATCCAGCACCGGGATCGGCGCCTTCAGCACTTCGGAGACGACCTTGAGGGTTTCCTCGCGATTGGCCAGCGCCTTTTTCATGCCGGAGGTGATGTCGCGGACATAGGCTTTGGCCAGCTCCGGATTCTTGTCGACGAATTCGGCGCGGCAGGCTTCCAGGATGTGGACGATGTTCGGCATCGCCTGGTTGAGCGAGAACAGCTTGCGGATTCCGCCCTTGGCTTCGGCGCGCGCCGCGAACGGCTGGTTCATGTTGACCGCATCGACGCGGCCCTGGCGCAAAGCGTCTTCGGAAACCGCAAAGCCGACCTCGACCAGCTTGACGTCCTTTGCCGGGTCGATGCCGTTCTGCTTCAGCAGCATGTTGAGCGGCCCCTGGGTGCCGCCGCCGATCACCGAGATGCCGATGGTCTTGCCCTTGAGGTCGGCGATGGTCTTGATCGGGGAATCCTCCTTGACCGCCCAATAGACCGAGAAGCCGCCCGGTTTCTCGAACACGTGTTGCGCCACGATGTAGGCTTTCAGGTTGCCGCCGACCACGCCGTTGGCCAGCGACAATGGCGCTTGGGTCGCGCAATCGAGCGCGCCCGCGGCCAGCGCCTGCGTCATCGGCGCGGTGCCCTGGAACTGGGTCCATTCGATATTGTAGGTCTTGCCGAGATCGGGAAATTCGGCCGGCCGGCGCATCATCCAGTATTTCGATTCCTCGGCCGGAATGGTCCAGCCGACGCGGATCGTCTGTTGCGCGTAAGACGAACTCACGCCGGCCAAAATCGAGGCCGCGGCTCCCGCCGCCAGCACCCACTTTTGAGGTATCCGCATCACGCCTGCTCCACTTTTCCGCTGCCCGAAAGGCCGCTACCACATAACATGCGGCCAAGCCTTTCATGGTTCAAACAACGAGGCAAGCCACCGGGGCAGGCTCCGGCACGGTGCATCCGGCCTAACCTGAGAGTGTGGTAAGGCCACGAGGCGAAGCGACTAAAGTAGGAGACGTACAATGGCTGGCGCTGACGGTACCAACAAAACGGGCGCGGAGAAGCTCGGCTATCTCGGGCTCGGGATGATGGGATTTCCCATGACCCGGCGCCTGGTCAACGCGGGCTACGACGTCACGGTCTGGAACCGGTCTCCCGGCAAGGCCACGGCATTGGTCGAGGCCGGCGCCAGGCTCGCGCCGCAACCGCGCGATGTCGCCACCGCCGCCAACATCATCTTCATGTGCCTCACCGATGCGGCTGCCGTCGAAGAAGTGGTGTTCGGCCCCGACGGCCTTGCCACCGTGATCGGTCCCGGCAAGCTCGTGGTCGACTTCTCCTCGATCCACCCCGACGCGGCACGCGCCATCGCCGCGCGCTTAAGAACAGCCAACGGCATGGGATGGATCGACGCGCCGGTCTCGGGCGGCACCAAGGGCGCCGAGGAAGGCACGCTGGCGGTGATGGCCGGCGGCGATGCCGCCGATATCGAAAAGGTCAGGCCCTATATCCTGGCGATGGCGCGACGGCTGACGCATATGGGCCCGACCGGCGCGGGCCAGACCACAAAACTCTGCAACCAGGTGATCGTTGGATGCGCCATGGCGGTGCTGGCGGAGGCGGCGCGGCTCGCGGTCAATGCCGGGATCGACGCCAACCGGCTGCCGGAGGCGCTGGCCGGCGGCTTTGCCGATTCGATCCCGCTGCAATTGTTTGTGCCGCGCATGGTGCAGGCCATTCATTCGCCCCCCGCCGGCCATATCGCCACCATGCTGAAAGACCTCGATACGGTGATCGATGTTGCCCGCGACACCTCGAGCCCGGTACCGATGTCGGCGCTGGCCGCCCAACTGTTCAGGCTGGCCAAGGCCTCGCTCGGCGCCGATGCCGACGCGCTCGAAATCTACAAACTGTCAGGTTCTCAAACGGGTTGAAGCAGTTTGGTAATTTCACCGGTCAACGATTTCCACTAGAATGTGAGCAGCACGAGGGATCATCCGCCATGTACGCGCCCGCCGGTGTCACCCTATCAGCCGAACTTCCCGTGCCTGCGCAAATGAAAGCCTGGGTGCTGGGCAACCCGGACGAACTTTTCCTGCGCGACAAGCCGGTGCCGGTTCCCGGGCGCGCCGAAGTGCTGGTTCGCATCGACGCGGTGGCGATCTGCGCGACCGACCTTGAGGTCATCCACGGCGGATCGCCGGCGAGCATCCAGGGCGGACTTCCGTTCAACAAGAACTTCACGCCCGGCCATGAATATATGGGCACGGTCGCAGCGCTCGGCCCCGAGGTCGACGAATTCAAGGTCGGCGAGCGCGTCAGCGTGGAAATCCATGCCGGCTGCGGCCAGTGCAAGCGATGCCGCCAGGGCATGTACACCTCCTGCCTCAACTACGGAAACGCCGCGAAAAATCATCGCGCCAACGGCTTCACCACCGACGGCGGTTTCGCCGAATACGCGATCAACCACATCAACACGCTGGCGCGGGTGCCCGACACCATGAGCGACGCCGAAGCAACATTGGTCGTCACCGCCGGAACCTCGATGTACGGCCTGACCGAACTCGGCGGGCTCGTCGCCGGCGAAAGCGTGGTGGTGATCGGCCCCGGCCCGATCGGGCTGCTCGCGGTCGCCGTCGCCAAGGCGCTGGGCGCGAGCCCGGTCATTCTCACGGGTACCCGCAACAAGCGGCTTGCGATCGGCCGCGAGCTGGGCGCGGACCGCGTCATCAACATCGCCGAGGAGGACGCGGTCGATGTCGTGAAACAACTCACCGGCGGGATCGGCGCGGATTACGTGGTCGAATGCGCCGGCACCGAAGCCACCGTCAATCAGGCGATCCAGATGGCCAATCGCGGCGGGAAAATCTGCCTGGCGGCATTCCCGCACGACCTGGTCACGATCGATCTGGCGCATCTGGTGAAGAACAATATCTACGTCTACGGCATCCGCGGCGAAGGCCGCAGCGCCACCCGCCGCGCGATGGCCCTGATGGCGGAAAAGCGTTTCGACGCCACCAAAATCCACACCCACACGTTCCCGCTCGCCGACCTGCCTACCGCGCTCCGCTACGCCCGCGAGCGGGTCGAGGACGCCATCAAGGTGGTGGTCACCAACCGGCAGGCGGGAGCGATCGCCAGCGCGGCGGCGGAGTAGCGTCAGGGGGCACACTCGGTGATGCCGTAGCCCGCGAATTCGCTCGGGATATTCGGATCCATCGATTTCGCCTTGCCCAGATCCAGCGTCCCGTCCGCCCCGCTGCGCTGTTTCGCGATGCCGCGTCCGAACAGCGACGATACCGACAGGGAATTTTTCTCGAGCGCTTCGGAATAATCCTTGATCGACTCGGCGTTTTTGCCCAGTTTCAGGTTGACCAGGCCGCGGCTGTCCAGCGCATCGGCCCGTCCTGGATCGAGCCGCAGCGCCTCGTTGCAATCCTTCAGCGCCGGTTGCAGATCGCCGATCGCCGCCAAAGTCCAGCACCGGTTATTATAGGATTCGACATCCTTCGGATTGAGCCGGATGGCGTCATTGAAATCCTGCAACGCCAGGGAATAGGCGTGCCTGGTCGCGTAGATCTGCCCGCGCTTGTAATGCAGGACCTGGTCGTCGCGATTGGCAGCGAGCTTGCGGCTCAAATCCACGATCACCGGATCCCCGGCAACATCCTCAGGGCTCGGCGCACTCTCCGGTTTTGCGGCTTCGCAGGCTGCGGGTTTCTCGATCTTCTTGATGCTGTCCTTAGGCTGATCGGCGTCGGGGCTGAACGAAAACTCGGTCGCCAGCGACGACGAGAACCAGGGCACCTGTTGGCTGTTCGACGCGGCGATGACGCCGGCTTGCGTGTTCCGAAGCGCCTGTTCGGCATTGATATCGGGAGCGCGAACCTCCCGCAGCAGTTCGGTAACGAAAAGGCTGTGATCGTTTTGCGTTTCACCGGCCACCGAGCCGAGCGCCGCGGAATACAGCACAAGGGTATTGCTCGGCGTGACCGCAGGCGCCAGTCCGGCCGAATAGCGGCGAAAGCGGCGCTCAAACGGATTGCGCCGCGAGGCATCCAGCAGCGCGATCTTGACCAGCGCGCCGCGGTTGTTCATCTCGCCGAGGATGGTCTCGAGGTTGAAGCCATCGCGCACAACATCCGGTTCGGTCCAGATCTGCGCGTCGACCGGAATCAGGTAACTTTGGCGGGCCGATTGAATGCCGAAACCGTCAAAGAAAATCAGCGCCACGGATCCTTGCGAGATTTTCTTGTACAAACGATCTAGCGCCTGCCGCATGGCGTCGCCGGTCAGGTTGATGCCGGTCTCCACATCGAAGCCGTCATGCGTGAGTTCGTTGGCGACGTCCTGGGCATCGTTGGCAACGCCGGTCAGGACCAGGTCATTGTCCGGGTATTTTGCATTGCCGACGACCAGCGCTACCCGGCCCGCAGCTTCGGCCGCAAACGCATCGGCACCGAGCACGATCGCCATAACACCGGCAAGCAGCAGCGCGTAAAAAGCCCGCATGAATTTCCCGTCGGCGTTCTCTGTCGCAAAATCGACTTCCAGAGTACCCGACGCCGCCAACATATCAATCGGGAATCGGGAGGGATCCGATTGTAGTTCCTCGCTTTTTCGGCCCGGCGCGCACCGACGCTACCGCCCGGAGGCCGCTACCCGGCTATGCCTGGAGCCATAGAAAAAATAGATCGCCAGACCGATCGCGAGCCATACCGCCAATCTGATCCAGGTATCGATCGGCAGGCCGAACATCAGGAATACCGAGGTTAAGGCCCCGCACGGCGCGACGATCCAGATCGCAGGCGCTCGGAACGGCCTCGCCAATCCCGGCTCGGTAATCCGCAATGCCAGCGTTCCGAGCGAAACGACTGTAAATGCGAACAAAGTCCCGATGCTGACGAGTTCTCCGACCAGTTCGATCGGCAGCAGCCCGGCGAAGACAGCCACTACGAACCCCGTTCCGATCGTGGCGACATAAGGGGTGCGAAAACGAGGATGGATCTTCGCGGCGGCCGGCGGCAGCAGCCCGTCATGCGCCATGGCGCGAAAGATCCGCGGTTGTGCCAGCAGCATCACCAGGATGACGGAGGTCAGACCGAACACGATCCCGAGTTTTACAAACGGCGACAGCCAACTGACCCCGGCGGCATCGATACCGACCGCAATCGGATCGGGAACGTTCAATCGGTCGAACGGCACGATGCCGGTCAGCACAAGGCCGACGGCGACATAGAGCACCGCGCAAATCGCCAGCGAACCCAATATGCCGATGGGCATGTCCCGCATCGGCGCCCTGGCTTCCTGCGCCGCGGTGGAGACGGCGTCGAATCCGATATAGGCAAAAAATACTACCGCCGCGCCGCGAAGCACGCCCGACCAGCCATAGATGCCGACGCCGGCATTGGGAGGTATGAACGCTCCGGCTGGATTTCCTGATGTGACCCAGTTGGCGGTACTGAACGCCGGCGCGGCACAGACGATAAACAGCGCGATGACGATCAGCTTCACCACCACGATGAAATTGTTGAACCAGGCCGACTCCCGGATGCCGATCACCAAAAGCGCCGTGATGATGACAATCACTGCGACGGCAGGAATATTCAGGACGGCTCCGGTCGACGACCACACATGATGGGCGGCGTCAAAACTGAACGGCGCCGAGACGAACCGTGCGGGAAAGACCAGGCCAAAATCCCTGGCGAAACTGACGACATAACCGGACCAGCCGATCGCAACCGCGATGGCGCCGACCGCATATTCCAGGATCAGGTCCCAGCCGATGATCCATGCGATCAACTCGCCCAAGCTGGCGTAAGCATAAGTATAGGCGCTGCCGCTGATCGGGACGGTCGATGACATCTCGGCGTAGCACAGGCCGGCAAACGCGGAGGCGACGGCGCCGAGGACGAACGAGAGCGTGACCGCGGGCCCGGCATTGGCGGCGGCCGCATGGCCGGTGAGCACGAATATGCCGGCGCCGATGATGCCGCCGACCCCGAGCCCGACGAGATTGAGCGCGGACAGCGACCGCTTCGGCGAATGGGCGGCGTCACTCTCGCCTTGAGCTGCCTCATCGGCGAGTTGCGCGGTCGATTTCCGGGCCCAGAGATTTGCCAACAGACCATCCCGTCAAATCAGTTCGGGACATGATAACGCGTCCATGGCGGTTTGGATGATGGCCGGCTGATAATTCTGATATTAACCATCGCCTCTTTTGAACGGCCGGCATGTCACCTCTCGACACGAAACCGGCACGGCGGTACCGTCGCCACTCACACCCGCCGGCCTTCACGCCGGGCTGACCTTTTCACAACCCGCACCACGAATGGGAGTGCCAAACCGCTTTCGTGCGGCACCAAAAGTCGTCATTCTGTGTCTTCGCCAGATTGGACCTTGAGGCATGTTTCGAAAATCCATCAAGCGGAAGATTGTCGGCATCGCCGCCGGACTGATCGTGCTGGCCGTGATCACGTCGGCACTATCGATGATCATGGCCGCACGCGTGGGTCATCTGCTCGATGAATTGACCAACCGTTATCTCCCGGCTTATGGGGGCCTCGCGCGGGCCAATGTGAGGTCACTCGAGCGTGAGCTGGCGGTGCGGCAGATGATCATCGCCAAAATGGCGAATCCGCCCGACCAGGCGAGCTACGCGGCGTCTCTGAAGGTCTTTCAGTCTATTAATCCCGAGATCGACCGCGAGGCGCTGGCCGCGCGCAAGCAGATCGCCGCGATCATAGATGACCCGTCGACACCATCCGATAACGCCGCCCTTGGTCGCCTCGATGACCGCATCGACACGGCGGTCAATGATCTCCGCCGGCGCCTGGACGATCAGGATGCAATCCTGCTGAAGCAGCTCGACACCGGCAATTTCGACGAAGCCAAGTCGGCGCTTGCCGGTGCCGACGCACTGCGCGCGGAGTTCGATCGCAAGATCGACGGTATCCGCACTGATATGTTGAATCAGGTCCGTGCGAGCGCTACGACCGTTATTCACGAACAACGGCAAACGATCTGGATATCGGCGATCGTGACCGGCCTCGCCGCGGTGCTCGGCTTCATGTTCGCGATGATGGTGGGCAGTGGCATCACCGGCCCGGTCCTGCGTCTGCTGGAAGGTACCCGTGAGGTCGAGGCCGGTCGACTCGACCGGCCAATCAGCGTGACAACGGGCGACGAAATCGGCCAGCTCTCGGCGGCATTCAACCGTATGATCGAGCGACTGCGCCAGAATCAGCGCGTCCGGGAGACATTTGGACGCTATGTCGATCCCAGGATTGCCGAAGGCCTGCTCGGCGAAACCGCAACTGCCGCCACCGAAGGGCAGCGACGGGTAATGACGGTGCTGTTCTGCGACATGAAAGGCTTCACGGCGCTGAGCGAAGGCGTTACGCCGCAGGGTCTGGTCAAGATCATGAACCGCTATCTGTCAACCATGTCCGAACCTATTAATGCACATCGCGGCGTGATCGATAAATATATCGGCGATGGCATCATGGCCTACTGGGGGCCGCCCTTCATCGACGAGGCAGAGCAGGCGCAACGCGCCTGCTCTGCCGCAATCGGTATGATCAGCCGCCTGGCGAAGCTGCGAAAAGAACTTCCGGAATTGCTCGGCGTGCGCACGATCACGATCGACTGCGATCTCAGGATCGGGATCGCGACCGGAGAAGCACTGGTCGGAAGCATCGGTTCAGAATACATGATGAGCTTTACCGTGATGGGTGACACCGTGAACCTTTCTGCAAGGCTGGAGCGTGCCAACAAGGTCTATGGCACCCGTTGCCTGATCTCGGAGGCGACCGCAAACATGGTGGTCGATTTCGAAGTCCGCGAGATCGATCGTGTGGTGGTCACCGGCCAGAGCCAGCAGCAGACGGTCTATGAGGTCATGGGCGGCAAAGACTCTCTGGCGCCGCAACAAATGCTGATGCGTACACACTATGCCGCAGGACTGGCAGCTTATCGGGCGCGGCGCTGGGACGAAGCCCAGGCGGCGTTTGCCGCGGCGCTCGAGGCTGCGCCCGACGACGGCCCTTCGATAGCACTGCTCGCTCGTGTCGCCGACCTGAAACAGAACCCGCCGCCTGAAAGTTGGGATGGTGTGTGGCGTATGGACTATAAATAGGCACAGGTCTTTCGCGCACGGACTTGTTGCCGATTTTGCGGAAGTGTGGCGATTGCCATAACAGAGAAACTCGGAAAGCCAGTCATGACCGCATATTACATCGGCGAACACCGGATCACCAACGCAGCAGTGTTCGAAGAGTATCTTGTCAAGGTCATCCCGATGATCGAGCATTGTGGCGGACGCTACCTCACCAGGACAGGCAGCCACGAGATTCTCGAAGGAGACTGGCAGCCCAATCGCGTGGTCATCGTCGAATTCCCCGACATGGCATCGATCCGAAAATGGTATCAGATGCCGGAATACCAGCCGCTGATCGCGCTGCGCCAGACCGCGGCGACCGACGTGATGATCGCGCTCGAGGGTCTATGAATCCACTTAGAGCGCTTCCACCTCAACTAGCTTGAGGCACTGTTCTTCCCCCCTCCTCCGCGTAGCGGCGGGGAGGGGTCGGGGGTGGGAGGTCTATCGGCAGGACCGCTGCTTCGGTGAATGCCGCGCTACCCCCCACCCCCAACCCCTAAGAGCGAGCTTCGCTCGTCTCGACCCCGCCACGCGCAAGGGCGCGTGGAGGGAGGGGAGTGAAGAGTGCGCCATCAGGCGATGCCGCCGAGATAGAGCCGCTTGACGATATCGTTGCCCTTCAATTCGTCGACCGAATCGGCGGCGACGACGATCTCGCCATGGACGATGATGTAACCGCGATCGGCGATGCGGATCGCCTGATTGAAGTTTTGCTCCGCCATCAGCACCGTCAGGCCGAGATGCTCGTTGAGCTCGCCGATCTTGGCGATGGTCTGCGAGACCAGCAGCGGCGACAGGCCGACCGACGGCTCGTCGATCAGCAACAGGCGCGGCGACGACATCAGCGCGCGCGCGATTGCCAGCATCTGTTGCTGCCCGCCCGACATGGTGCCGGCGACCTGGCCCTGAAGCCCTTCGAGGGCCGGAAACGTCTCGAAGGCGAGCGCGAGGTTGCGATCGATGTTGCGCCGGGCGATCTTGCGGAAGGCGCCAAGCATCAGATTTTCCAATACCGTCAGCTTGGGAAACAGCCGGCGCCCCTCAGGCACCATCGCCACGCCGAGATCGACAATCGCCTCGGTCGACAGTCTGGTGAGATCGTGCGCCGTTCCGTCGATCGTGAGCGACATGCTTCCGCGCGTCGGCCGAACCAGGCCCGCGACGCACTTCATCAGCGTGCTCTTGCCGTTGCCGTTGGTGCCGAGCAATGCGACGGTTTCGCCGCCTTCGACATGGAGCGTGACGCCGCGCAACGCCTTTACGGCGCCGTAGCCGGCATCGAGGCCGTCGATGGCGAGGCTAAGTGCCAAGATAGGCCTCCTGCACCCGCTGGTTGGCCATCACTTCGGCCGGCGAGCCGATCGCGATGATCCTGCCGGTTTCGAGGCACATCACGCGCTGCGAAAAACGCATCACCGCCTGCATGATGTGCTCGATCATGATGATGGTGATGTCCTGATCCGCAAGGCTCATCAGGAGATCGAGCACCTCGTCGACTTCCGAACTGGAAAGACCGGCCATGGCCTCGTCGGAAATCAGCAGTTTCGGGTGCGTCGCCATCGCGCGGGCGAGTTCCATCTTGCGCAATTCCACCTGGCTGAGCCTGGTGGCCGGCACGTTGGCCTTCGAGGCGAGGCCCATCCGCGTCAGGATCGACATCATGGTGTCGCGCCGTTGCGCAGCCGAAGCGTGTTCCTCGGTGGCAACCGCGAAGTCGAGCGCCACCATGAGGTTTTCGGCGACCGTCATGCTTTTGAACGGCCGCGGAATCTGGAAGCTGCGCGCGATGCCGCGGCGCGTGCGCAGATGCGGCGGCAATTGCGTGATGTCCTCGTCGCGGAACAGCACGGTGCCGGGCTCGGTGCGGAACGCGCCGGAAATGCAGTTGATCAGCGTGGTCTTGCCCGAGCCGTTCGGGCCGATCAGGCCGAAGCGCTCTCCCGGACGAATATCGACACTGACATTGTCGAGCGCGGTGAAGCCGCCGAAACGTTTTGTGAGCGCGGAGATCCGCAACAAGGGCGGCTGGTTTTCCGGGGGCATCATGCTTCGCCCTCGCTGCGATGGCGGCGAACCTTGCGGATCAGGCCGATGATCCCCTGCGGCGCCGCCACCACGAACAGCACCAGCATGACGCCGAGCACCAGCACGTTCACTTCCGACGAGATGGTAACGGTCAGCAATTGTTGCGTCGCGCTGAGCAGGATCGCGCCGATGATCGGGCCGGCCCAATGCGCGGTTCCGCCAATCAGCGACATCGCTAGCACCGACACCGAGTAATTGAGATTGAACGCGGACGACGGGTCGGCATATTGCAGGTACATCGCGGCGGGCGCGCCGGCCGCACACATCAGCGCCCCGGAGATGACGCAGGCCACCAGCTTCAACCGCAACGTCGGCACGCCCGTGCATTCCGCGGCGAGCTCGTCGTCCCTAAGCGCCTTCAGACCGTGGCCGATCCATGAATTTTGAATGTAACGCGAGATCGCCACCGCCAGCACCACGAGCAGCGCCTGGACGAAAAACAGCATCTGCACATAATTGTCGAACGGCGCCGTCACCATCGGCCGCTGCAACTGAATGCCGGCTGCGCCGCCGACATATCGCCAATTTGTGACCGTCGTTTCGATCACGATCGTCGCCGCTATGGTCGCGATCGAGAAGAAGATGCCCTGCATGCGCAAGGTCAGGAGGCCGAGCGCGAATCCCATCAGCGCGCCGATGGCGGCTGCGGTCGCGATCTGCACCGCGAGCGGCGCGCCAAACGCCTTGGCCAGGAACACGGCGGTGTAGACACCGACGCCGAAAAAAGCGCTGGTGCCGAAATTCACGTAGCCTGCATAACCGCCGAGGATGCTCCAGGCGACGGCGAGTGCTACGAACTGCAGGATCACGTAGCCGGCAAAGAACGGATACTGGTTGCCGATGACCTGTGTCATCAGCAGGGCCGCGGCGAGAAACAGCGCCGCGCCGATCCAGAAACCGATCCCGCTGCGGTTCATGATCGCCTGCCGAACAGGCCCTGCGGCCGGACCGCGAGAACGGCAAGCAGCATGCCGAACGAGACCGCCGGCGCCCAGGACGCGCCGAACAGGGTCAGGACGATGGTTTCGGCGACGCCGAGGATGATGGCGGCGACCAGCGTGCCGGCCATGCTGCCGAGCCCGGCCATCACCACGACGCAGAAGGTGCGCCCGATATAGGAGCGGTCGAGGGTCGGCTCGACGGGAGCGACGATGATCAACAGGGCGCCGGCGATGCCGAGCACGGCGGTTGCAATGCCGAACGCCCATTGCTTGATCCGGATCGGATTGGCGCCCATCAGCCGCAGCGCTTCCTGGTCCTGCGCGACCGCGCGGATCGCGCGTCCCATGAAGGTTCGCGACAGATACAGCGTCAGCAGCACCGTCAGCGCAGCGGCGACGGCAAACGCGACCAGCAGCCGGAACGGAATCCGCATCTCGCCGATCCGCCAGGCCTTACCGATATAGGACGCGGTGACCGAGCGTTGGTCGACGCCGAATTGCAGGATCAGCAGCACTTCGATGATGAAGGCGACGCCGAAGAAGAACGCGATGCCGCGCACGCCGGCGTCGCTGCCGCGCTTTTCGAAGGTCTCGTAATAGATGCGGTAGGCGACCAGACCGAACACAAACAATAGCGGCGTAATCAACAGCCCCGCCAGCAGCGGATCGATCCCGTAATTTTCGTTGAGGAAATACACCCCGTAGGACGCCATCACCAGAAACGCCGGATGGGCGACGTGGGGAACGTCGAGCAGACCGAACGAGAGCGACAATCCAAGACTGACCGCCGCATAGAAGCAGCCGAGCAGCACGCCGATCGCCACCGCATCGAGCAGCAGGTCAAATGAAAACAATTGAGGTCCCCCTCACCCCGACCCTCTCCCCGCAAGCGGGGAGAGGCGAAAACGCCGTCTACTTCCGGGCCGCCTCGAACGGAGTGATGAGATCGCCGGATTTCAGTTTCTCCGGGAACAGGATCACCTGCTTGCCCGGGCTGCGGAACTGCTCGATGTTCTTGTCCACGATACCGCGGAATTGGGCCTGCAGCACCGCGTTTTCCTTGCGCTCGCCGTCGGGCCCGAAGCTCATCGGGCCGACGATAGTCTGCATCTCATGCTCATGCAGATATTTTGCGATCGCCTTCTGGTCGAACGACCCAACCGCCTTGACCGCCGCCTCGACAAGCTGACCGCTGGCGTAGCCGAACGGCGCGAGATAGTAGCCCAGTGGATCGACCTTGGCTTCCACCGCGCGCTTTGTATATTTGTCGAAGAACTCCTTGGTCCCCTCATAATACATTTTTGGTTCCGGAAGCCATGAGTTGTAATTGACGACGCCGTTGAGCAGCGAGCCCATATTCTCCATCACCGCGCCGAATTGCAGGCCGACCATGCCGCCGCCAAAAACCTTGACGTTGTCGCCGATCCCGATCTCGTTGACGGCGCGCAGGATGCCAGCCGAATCCGGCGGGTACGACGAAACATAAACCACGTCGGGCTTTGCCGCCTTCAGCGCGCGAACGATGCTTGAGAATTCCACCGTACTGGGCGGGTAGGCCTGATCGAAGACGACCGGCATATTGCGCTTCTTTGCGACTTCCCGCGCGATCACCACCAGATTCTGGGCGAATTCCTGGTCGGCTGACAGAAACGCAACACTCTTCGCGCCGGCCTTCTGCGCGATTTCGAGGAACGAATCCGGCCAGCTGTCGGGCGGGCCCCACGGCGCATTGTTGAACCACATGTCGTGCTGGACCTTGCTGTTGACCTGGAACGAGAAGTTCCCCATCAGCAGCAGACCGCGCTGCTTGACCAGCGGCATGATCGGCGCCGTTGGTACGGTCGCGTAAGGCGCGAACAGGAGGTCGACCTTGTCGACATCCAGCAGCTTCGAATAGATCGCCGGCGTTTCCGAAGCACTCGACTTGTCGTCATAGACGACAAGTTCGACCTTGCGGCCGAGCAGGCCGCCCTTGGCGTTGACATCGTCGCGCCAGATCTCGATGCCGAGCAGCGAAGCCTTGCCGCCGCCTGCAAGACCGCCGGTCTGCGGCATGCTCATGCCGATCTTGATCGGCGGCTGTTGAGCATCGGCGCGTGAGGCCAGCCCAAGCGTGGTGACGGCAATCGTGCCGCCGAGAAATGTCCTGCGTTTCATTTGATGATCATCCCCTTATGGTTTTGTTTTTGGCGGCATATTGGATGAACATGACGGACATCACAACATACTTCATCCCGTTGAACACGTTACATTAGACTTTATTGCCGCTCCTCATTCAAATTCGTCCCAGTGCCGTCAGGATGACCTGCGGCGTCAACGGAATCTCGGTAATCACAGCGCCGAACGGTTTTAGCGCATCATTCACCGCGTTCGCGACCGCCGCGGCCGCCCCTGCTGTGCCGGCCTCTCCCGCGCCCTTGGCGCCCAGTTCGGTCTCGGATGTCGGCGACACCACATGCCCGACGTCGATATCCGGCATTTCGCCGGACATCGGAACCAGATAGTCAGCCATGTTGGCATTGGTCAGTTGACCACGTTCATCATAGACGCACTTTTCGAACAGCGCGGCCCCGAGCCCCTGCACCACCCCGCCCCGGATTTGCTCGTCGACCAGTTGCGGATTGATGAGAGTGCCGCAATCCTCGACCACCCAATGTCTCAGCAGCCTGACAAAGCCGGTGTCGGTATCGACCTCGAGCCAGCAGGCCTGAACGCCGTTGGTGAAGGCGAACGGGTATTCGCGCGGCACGAAATGACGCGTCGCCATCAGTTCGGGCTGAATGCCCGGCGGCAGCGTGTCGGGCCGGAAATAGACCATCCGGGCCAGTTCATTCAGCTCGATCCGCGTTGCGCCGTCGCTGGCGTTGACGATCGCATTGCCCGCGATATCGAGTTCGGCCGGCTGACGACTGCAGGATCGCGGCGGCGACATCCAGGATGTTCTTGCGCAAGATCTTCGCCGCCTGCAATGCCGCTTCGCCGCCGATGCCGGCGCCGCGCGAGGCCCAGGTGCCGCCGCCATAGGGCGTGTTGTCGGTATCGCCAAGGATGACGCGCACGCGCTCCATCGAAACCCCGAGCACGCTGCCGACGATCTGCGCGGTCAGGGATTCCGAGCCCTGCCCCTGCTCGGTGATGCTGGTATGGCAGATCACCGAGCCCTGCGCGTCCAGCCGCACCGCGACGCCATCCTGCGACGAGATCCTGGCGCCGCCGACGCCATAGAACGCCGCGCTCGGATTGGTGACCTCGATGAAACTGGCGATGCCGATGCCGCGATGGATGTTTTTCCTGCGCAAGGCCGCCTGTTCGGCGCGCAGCTCGTCATAATCCATCATCGCCATCAGCTTGTTCAGGGTGGCGTGATGCGACAGCAGTTCAAAGCGCAGGCCCGAGGGCGATGCGCAGGGATAAGCATCGTCGGCAATCAGATTGCGGCGGCGGATTTCCACCGGATCCATGCCGATTTTTGCGGCCGCGAGATCGACCAGGCCTTCCGTCACCGAGCAGGCGATGGGATGACCGACGGCGCGGTACTGGCACATCACGTTCTTGTTCTGAAACACGACGCGGGCCCGCGCGCGGTAGTTCTTCGTCACGTAGGGCCCGCCGACGAGATTGACGACCTGGTTGGCCTCGATCGCGCTGGTGCGCGGATACATCGAATAAGGACCGATGCCGGTGAGATCGTCGATCTCGAACGCCGTGATGGTGCCGTCGCGCTTGACGCCGATCTTTCCCTTGCAGCGATGGTCGCGGGCGTGGATGTCGGTGTTGAAACTTTCGACCCGGTCGGCGACGAACTTGATCGGCCGTCGCAACAGCTTCGAGAGCGCATACACCGCCATTTCGTCGGCGTAGATGTGGACCTTGATGCCGAAGGAGCCGCCGACATCCTTGCAGACCACCCGCACCTGCGATTCCTGCAAGCCCAGATGCAATGCCGCGATGTTCTGCACCATGTGCGGCGCCTGCGTGCCCTGGTAGATCGTCAGCCGCGCCTCGGCGACGTTCCAGTCGGCCACCACCGCGCGCGGCTC
This sequence comes from uncultured Alphaproteobacteria bacterium, assembly GCA_963774685.1. Taxonomy (GTDB): domain Bacteria; phylum Pseudomonadota; class Alphaproteobacteria; order Rhizobiales; family Xanthobacteraceae; genus Bradyrhizobium. The sequence goes on from CAVZFU010000003.1 coordinate 608,623, forward strand.
CAGCGTCACGCCGGTGTGCCGGCCGAAGATGAACTCCGCTTCCGCCACCTCGTCGGCATCGGCAAACGCCGCATCGACCGCGCCGGCATCGAGGTTTCGCTCGAAAGCGAGGTTGTCGCCGAGCGACGGGATGAATCACCGGCGTAACGGGATCGAGCGCGGTGCGCATGTCCGTCACCGCATCGAGTTCCTCATATTCAACCGAGACCAGTTCCGCTGCGTCCTCCGCAACGGCCCGGCTGGTCGCCACGATGGCGGCGACGGCCTCGCCCTGCCAGCAGGCCCGATCGATTGCGATGGCGTGCTGCGGCGCGGATTTCAGTCCCTTCAAATGCGAGAGCACGCCGACCCAGGGCGTGATGACCGCGGCGAGTTCCTGGCCCGTCACGACGGCGATGACGCCGGGCATACGCTTTGCCGCGGTGGCATCGATGCTGACGATCTTCGCATGCGCATGCGGCGAGCGCAGGAACACCACATGCGCCATGCGCGGCAGTTCCATGTCGCTGACATAGAGCCCGCGTCCCTGCATCAGCCGATCGAGATTGGGCCGCGGCACGGTCTTGCCGATATAGGAGTTCGGCCGATCGAGCTCCGAAAGCCCCTTGGGATGGGTTGCTGACGATGGTCATGGCCGGCGTCCCATGCGGGCGCGCGCCGTGGTCTCGACTGCATCGACGATGGCCTGATAGCCGGTGCAGCGGCAGTAATTGCCGGAAAGATGCTCGCGGATCTGTTCCCGGTCCGGCTCAGGCTCGCTGTTTCAGCAGATCCTGCGCCGCCATCAACATGCCCGGCGTGCAGAAGCCGCATTGCAGCGCATTGCGGTCGCGGAACGCTGCCTGCAGATCGGCGATCTCGCCGCTAGTCGGATAGTCCCTCGATGGTCTGGACCGACGCATTGTGCGTCTGCACCGCCAGCATCAGGCAGGAGCGGACGATGTCGCCATCGACGCGCACGGTGCAGGCGCCGCAAACCCCATGCTCGCAACCGACATGCGTCCCCGTCAGTTGCAGATGCTCGCGCAGGAAATCCGCCAGATTAAGCCGCGGCAGCACCTGCGCATCGACGCGCTCGCCATTGACCTCAAGCGTAATGGATAGCTGGGCCGTCAAGCCGATCCTCCGGCATTGAGATCGGGCCGGCCGAGCAGCGCGGACACGCATCGCACCAGCAGCACTTTTGCCAGATGCCGGCGCATCGAAGCCGACGCCTGCTGATCCTCCTGCGGATCGAGTTCTGCGCTCAGCGCCACCGACGCTTCCGACAATATCGCCGGCGTGACGGGATTGCCGACCAGTCTCGCCGCCGCCCTGGCCAATGCCGGCCGGTCGCCGACGGCAAAAAACGCCAGCCGCAGATCGGCGAAGATTCCGTCCTTCACGATCGCCTGCGCCGCGAGGCCGACAATGGCGTAGTCGCCGTGCCGCCGCGCGAATTCGTCGAAGAAATACCCGGAATTTTTTTGCGCAACCGGCAGTTCAACGGCGACCAGCAATTCCTGCGCCGACAGCGCCGTCTCATAAATGCCGGTGAAGAAATCCTCCGCCGCCATTCGCCGCTCGCCGGAGGGGCTGCGGATGACGATGGTCGCATCCAAGGCCAGCATGCAGGCCGGCAATTCCGACGCGGGATCGGCATGCGCGAGGCTGCCGCCGAGCGTGCCGCGATTGCGGATCGCGGGATGGGCGATGTGCGCGACCGCTTCGGCCAGCAATGGCGCATGCGCGGCGATTTCAGGCGATCGCAACAGATCGGCATGCCGCGTCAGCGCGCCAACTTTAAGCACATCGCCGCTCACGGCGATGCCGCGCAGTTCAGCCAGCCCGCCGATATCGACGATCAGTTCGGGAGCGATCAGCCGCAGGTTCATCGCCGGCATCAGGCTCTGGCCGCCTGAAAGCACCTTGGCTCCATCGCCATGCGCCACCAGCAACGCCAATGCGTCGGCGACGCTGGTTGCGCGGGCGTAAGCGAAAGCCGAGGCTTTCATTGGCGTGACCTCCCCGGCCGGATTCTGGTGTATTTTGCTGGAATTAGACGGCGGCGACCCCCAAAGGTCAAGTTTGTTTATCGAGCGATTATTTCTGATGACTCGACTTTCGGACTAGTCATAATGCGAGCGAGGACGCGGCCGTTCGATGCGCAATGTATCGGCCCGGGAGGAGATCAATGAACCTCGGATTCTTCACGATGCCGATCCATCCGCTCGACAAGGATTGGCGGAAATCCCTCAAGGAAGACCGCGAAGCCTTCGTGCTGGCCGACGAACTGGGATTTACCGAAGCCTATGTTGGCGAGCACTCCACCGACAAGGCCGAGAACATCACCTCCTGCATCGCGTTCCTCGCCTGGGTCGCCGCCGCCACCAAGAACATCAAGCTCGGCACCGGCACCGTCAACATGCCGAACACCCATCCCGCAGCACTCGCCGCTTCGCTGGCGATGCTCGATCACATGCTCGACGGGCGCCTGATCTTTGGAATCAGCCCCGGCGGACTTCTGTCGGATGCCGAACTGTTCGGCAATCTCGATGCCAACCGCAACGAGATGTTCCTCGAAGCCATCAACCAGGTGCTGGAAATCTGGGCCAGCGAGCCGCCCTACAATATCGCAGGGAAATACTGGAACATTACCACGCAGAAGACCCTGATCCGGGAGATCGGCCAGGGCTTCATCGCGCGCCCCTTGCAACGGCCGCATCCGCCGATCGTGGTGACGGCCGTTGCTCCGTTCTCGAAAGGCGTCACCGAGGCCGCCGCGCGCGGCTGGGATCCGATCTCGGCCAATTTCCTGATGCCGGCCTGGGTGAAAAGCCACTGGCCGAAATACGTCGAGGGCTGCGAGCGCGGCGGCCGCGCGGCGGAACCTGCGAACTGGCGCGTCGCCAAGAGCGTCTTTGTCGCCAGGGACGCAGCGACGGCGAAAGCCTACGCCACCGACCCCGACGGTCCCTACGTCTATTACTACCGCTCGCTGTTCACGAAACTGAAGAAGAACGGCCGCGTCGAACTGTTCAAGACCCGCCGCGACCAGCCCGACGACGAGGTGACGCTCGAAATGATCTGCGACAGACTGATCATCCATGGCACGCCCGACAGCGTCGCGGATCAATTGCTGGCTTTCCAGGATGAGGTCGGCCCATTCGGGACATTGCTCTATGCCGGCAAGGACTGGAAGGATCCGGAACTTGGACGCCAGTCCATGATCCTGATGGCCGAAAAGGTGATGCCGCGGGTCAATGCCGGCACGGCGAAACAATCCAGCGCCGCGGAATAGTCCGAGCGAGGAAAACACATCGTGGCCTTTACCGATCGCATTCCCTATCAGGCGCAAGTCGACCGGCCGAAGCTAACACTGCCGGGCGGCAAGCGTCTGGCGGTATGGGTCATCCTCAACGTCGAGGAATGGCGGATCGAGAACGCGATGCCGCGAACCGTGCTGAGCCCGCCGATGGGCCAGCCGCTATTGCCCGACGTTCCCAACTGGTCGTGGCATGAATACGGGATGCGCGCCGGCTTCTGGCGGCAGTTCAAGGCGCTGACCGACCGCAACATGCCGGTGACGCTGGCGTTGAACGCCAACGTCTGCAATTCCTATCCCCGCGTCGCGTCCGCGGCACGGGAGGCCGGGTTCGAATTCATGGGGCATGGATTTGTGCAGGGCCCGATGCACAAGCTCGACAACCAGGCCGACGCGATCAAGCGCTCGGTCGAGACCATCGCCAAATTCACCGGCAAGCCGCCGCGGTCCTGGGAAAGCCCGGGCCTGACCGAAACCGAAGAGACCATCGACCTGTTACGCCTCAACGGCATCGAATATCTGGCGGACTGGGTGATCGACGACCTGCCGCAGGATATCGCGACCCCGCACGGCACCATGACGACGATCCCCTATTCGGTGGAGACCAACGACATCGTCATCCATGCGCTGCAGCATCTGTCCTCCGAGCAATTCCTCAAGCGCTGCACCGATCAGTTCGACCGGCTGTACCTTGAGGGCGCCGGCAACGCGCGGATCATGGCGATCTCGATTCACCCCTACATCACCGGGGTGCCTCACCGCATCAAATATCTCGAAGCGTTGCTCGACTACGTCATCGGTCACGACGGCGTCGCGCTGATGACCGCGAGCGAGATCGGCGACTGGTATCGGGCCGCGATGTCGAAGTCATAACCGCGAACCGCGCACGATCTCACGTTCGGATCAATGCGCCAGTGCGGCTCCTTCCGGCATCTGCTCGCGCCTGGCGTCAATGCGCAAGCTTACGGCAACAACCGCGCCTATGACCGAGCATCCGGCCAGCAGCAGCAATCCCGCCGTGAAGTCTCCGGTGAGGTCCTTCAGGTAACCCATGGCATAGGGGCCGGCGAAGCCGGACAGATTGCCCAGTGAGTTGATGGCGGCGATTCCGGCGGCGGCCGACGCGCCGGTCAGGAAGCTCGCCGGCAGCGGCCAGAACATCGGCGGTACTGCCGAGACGCCGATCTGCGCGAAGCAGAGCAACGCCATGATGACGACGGGATTGGAGACAAGTCCGGCGAGTCCGATTCCGAACGCAGCCATCAACAGCGCCACGGCGACGTGGCCCTTTCGCTCCATGGTGCGATCGGAGTGCCGGCCCAGCAACACCATGCCGACGGCGCCGAACACGAACGGCAATGCAGCCAGCAGGCCGGTCTGACTATCGCTCACGCCAAAATTCTTGATGATGGTCGGCAGAAAGAATGCAACCCCGTAGCTCGCCGCGTTCAGGCAGAAGTACACCAGGGCGCACAGCAGGATGCGGATATCGGTGAGGGCCTGAAACAAGGAGAGATGTTCGACCTTCTCCTTGTTCCTTTTCTCGGTGGCTTGAACATTCTCCAGCCACGCAATCTCGTCGGGCTGCAGCCAGCGCGCCTGGCTCGGAAAGTCGGTCAGATAGAACAATACCGCGAGCCCCACCAGGATCGACGGCAACGCTTCAAGAATGAACAGCCATTGCCAACCGTCAAGTCCCCAGCCGGTCAGGCCGAGCAACAGGCCGGAGATCGGGGATCCGACAATGGACGAAATCGGAATCGCCAGCATGAAGAAACTGACGACGCGCGCACGGTAGACCGCTGGAAACCACAGGGTCAGATAAAAGATGATGCCGGGAAAGAAGCCGGCCTCGCAGGCGCCGAGCAACAAGCGAAGCGTATAGAAAACCGTTTCATTGGAAGCGCCGGTCGTTTTGGCGATCGACGGGATAAAGGCGAACGCCGCCGAGACGATCCCCCAGGTGATCATGATGCGGGCGATCCATATCCGCGCGCCGACGCGCTCCAGAAAGAGGTTGGAAGGCACCTCGAACAGGAAATACGCAATGAAAAACAGCCCGGCGCCCAGCCCGAAGGCCGCCTCGCTGAAACCGAGCGCCTGGTTCATGTGCAGCTTGGCGAAGCTGACATTGACGCGGTCGAGATAGGCAACGAAATAGCACAGGATCAGAAACGGAATCAGCCGCCGCATCACTTTGCCGATGACGCGCTTTTCTACGTCGTCCATGGCGCCGCCTCCCTTGCAAAGTTTGCCGCCTTTGAGGCGAGCGGATTTTGCATAACTATGATCCTCTCCGGCTCAACGCGCAAAGGCATTTTCCATCAAGATGCCGGCAATGGATTGATGCGCTGCGGCAACCCGTATTTGCTGCTTCGTTGTTGCGGTACGGGTATCGCCGCCATAAGCGAGCCGGTAGAATGCGACCGGTACTGTTCAATTATCGGCAGACGACCCGGGGACAAACTGCGACCATTGTTCGGAAACTGCATCGCAAGCGTTCACGTGCGGGTACAATCGAGGCAACGTCAACGAATTGAGCAGGAGAAACATCATGCGGGTTGACGGAAACGAACCTCTCGCGCGTCACGCTCTCGCCTTTGTCCTTGCCGGCGGGCGCGGCAGCCGGCTGATGGAACTGACCGACCGGCGCGCCAAGCCGGCGGTCTATTTTGGCGGCAAGTCGCGCATCATCGATTTCGCGCTGTCGAACGCCATGAACTCCGGCATCCGCCGCATCGCGGTCGCCACCCAGTACAAGGCCCACAGCCTCATTCGGCACCTGCAGATGGGCTGGAATTTCTTCCGGCCCGAACGCAACGAGAGCTTTGACATTCTGCCCGCCAGCCAGCGTGTCTCCGAAACCAACTGGTATCTGGGCACGGCGGACGCCGTCTATCAGAACATCGATATCATCGAGACCTACGGCGCCAGGTTCATCGTGGTGCTCGCGGGCGACCACGTCTACAAGATGGACTACGAGTTCATGCTGCAACAGCACGTCGACCAGGGTGCGGATGTCACCATCGGCTGTCTCGAAATGCCGCGATCGGAATCGAGCGGCTTTGGCATCATGCACGTCGACGACAAGGATGTGGTCCTGAGTTTCCTGGAAAAGCCGGCCGATCCTCCCGCCGATGCCGGGCAAACCCGACCAATCGCTGGCCAGCATGGGGATCTACGTATTCGACACCAAGTTCCTGTTCGATGAACTGCAACGAGACGCCAACGACCCGAATTCGAGCCACGATTTCGGCAAGGACATTATCCCTCACATCGTCAAGCACGGCCGGGCGGTCGCGCATCAGTTCACCCGCTCCTGCGTCCGATCCGGCGACGACCCGCGCAGCTACTGGCGGGACGTGGGAACGGTAGACGCCTATTGGGCTTCCAACATCGACCTCACCGATATTCTGCCCGAACTCGATCTTTACGATCGTTCGTGGCCGATCTGGACCCACGCCGAAATCACGCCACCGGCGAAATTCGTTCACGATGAAGAAGGCCGCCGCGGCGAAGCGGTCACTTCGCTGGTATCGGGAGGATGCATCATATCCGGCGCGGCGTTACGCCGTTCCCTGCTTTTCACCGGCGTGCACCTGCATTCCTACGCCAAGGTCGAAAATGCCGTGATCCTGCCCTATGTCGACGTCGGCCAGGAATGCTCGATTGACGAACGTCGTCATCGACCGGGGTGTTCGGATTCCGGAGGGGCTGGTGGTGGGAGAAGATCCCGAGCATGACGCGAAAAGATTTCGCACGACAGAACAAGGCATCTGCCTGATCACGCAGGCGATGATCGATGGACTCACGGCATGAGTTCCATTCGCGTTCTTGCGGTCGCTTCGGAACTCTACCCGGTCATCAAGACCGGCGGCCTCGCCGATGTGGCCGGCGCTCTTCCGCTGGCGCTGAAGGCGCACGGAATTGAGACGCGCACGCTCATCCCCGGATATCCCGCCGTCACAGAGGCGCTGGAAGCGGCTGAAGAAGTTCTTTATCTGCCGGATTTTCACGGAGGGCCGGCTCGCGTGTTAAGCGGCTCCTGCGCGGGCATCGACCTGTTCGTGCTGGATGCTGCGCATCTTTTTGCACGTCCCGGCAACCCCTATTCGTCGCCCGATGGCGCTGACTGGCCCGACAACGCTATCCGTTTCGCAAGCCTCGGGCGAATTGCCGCCGATATCGGTCAGGGATCCATTCCGGCATTTGTACCTGACGTCGTGCATGCACATGACTGGCAGGCCGGGTTGACGCCCGCCTATCTGCATTACAGCGACCGGCCGCGGCCGGGCACGGTGATGACCGTTCACAACCTCGCCTATCAAGGACAGTTTCCGGGCGCATTGTTGAACGAAATCGGATTGCCGCCGGATTCTTTCACCGTCGACGGCGTTGAATATTACGGGTCGATCGGATTTTTGAAGGCCGGGCTCCGGTTCGCGGACCGGATCACGACGGTGTCGCCGACCTACGCGCTGGAAATACAACAGCCGCAGGAAGGCATGGGCCTCGACGGACTGCTGCGCGGCCGATCGGATATATTGAGCGGAATCCTCAACGGCATCGATACGTCAGTCTGGAATCCCGCGACAGATCCCCACATCGCATTGCCCTTTGACGCGGACAGATTGGGGAAGCGGGCGCTCAACAAAGCCGCCCTGCAACAGCGATTGGGCCTTCGGGTCGACCCGGAAGCTTTCGTGCTCGGCATCATCAGCCGAATGTCCTGGCAAAAGGGGCTCGACCTCCTGCTCGAGAGTTTGCCTGCGATCCTGAGCGAGCACCTGCAAATAGCGGTGCTGGGAAGCGGCGATCCGGACCTTCAAACCCGCTACCGGGCTGCCGCGGAAGCCCATCCGGAGCAGATCGGCGTGTGGGTCGGCTATGATGAGGGCCTTGCCCATTCGATCCAGGCAGGCGCGGACGCGCTTGTGGTGCCATCGCGGTTTGAGCCATGCGGCCTTACCCAACTTTGCGCGTTGAGATATGGCGCGATTCCCGTGGTATCCCGCGTTGGTGGGCTGGCCGATACAGTGGTTGATGCGGATGAGCCAGGTATCTCCGGCAGAACAGCGACCGGCGTCCAATTCGAACCCGTCACAACCGACGCCCTCACCGGTGCGTTGCGACGGGCGCATGCCCTGTTCCGCAACAGGCCCGTTTGGCGAGACATCCAGCAGAACGGCATGGCCGTGGATGTGTCGTGGCACGGTCGGGCCGGCCGGTATGCCAGCCTGTATCGTCAGCTTGTCAAAGCGCGTTAGGCACTGCCGGCTTATGGCTTACGCGAAATAAAGTCGCGTGCTATCGTTGCCCCAGAGGACATCGGGGGATGTCGTTTTAAGGAAGTACAGCATGTGTGCGGATTGCCAGCCCTTCAACCCACTCCCTCATCGTCGGAGTTTCCTGAAAGCAACCGCCGCAATCGCTGCGACGACATTTGTTGGTGCCGGGGCGTTCGCCGGCATTGCCTATGCCGACGCACTGACCAAGACTGATCGGGACAAGTTGAGGCCGGACGATATTCTGGCGTTGATGAAAAAGGGCAATAAGCGCTTTTACTCCGGCCGGCGCGAAGACCATAACTTTCTGGCTCAACAGCGCGCCAGCGCCAAAGGGCAGTATCCGGCTGCGGTGCTGCTTACCTGCATCGACTCGCGGGCTCCAGCGGAGACGATCATGGATCTCCGCATCGGCGACATCTTCAACAGCCGGGTCGCCGGCAATGTCGAAAATCCCGACATCCTCGGCAGCATGGAATTCGCCTGCAAACTGGCGGGGGCCAGGGTGGTTTTGGTCATGGGCCATACAGCGTGCGGCGCGATCAAGGGCGCAATTGACAACGCCGAACTCGGCAACCTCACGGGCCTGTTGGCGAAGATCAGGCCCGCGGTAGCGGCAACGTCTTACACCGGCGAAAGGACATCGAAGAATTACGAATTTGTCGACGCCGTCGCCCGCAAGAATGTGGAAATTACAATATCCGACATTCGCAAGGGCAGTCCTGTGCTGGCCGCAATGGAGTCCAGTGGCGCCATCAAAATCGCCGGTGCGATGTACAATCTGGAGACAGGCGTAGTAGATTTCTTTGCTGGATGATGGCGGTGCGAATTCAAGTCGATTGGGCCGCCGGTCTAAAACCGGTATGAGACACCCGCCTTTGCGATATTCAGGCTTGAAGTGGCAATCCGGCCCGGGAACGTGACAGCGCCGGCGACGGTCACAGCCGTATTGACGTAGTGGGCTGTCGCGAACTTCACGTAATCGTATTCCAGCTTGGCTGACCAGTGCTCGGCGAAACCCCATTCCACGCCGGCACCGACAGTCCCGCCGTTCCGGTTCTGGGCGTTGGTATCGTTGTTGGTATTGGTGCCTGCGAGATTGAAGGTCGACGAAACCCCGTTAAAGCCCGCCCCGGCCCAGCCGGCCTTGCCGAAGACCATCCAGTTGTTCACGGCGTAGCCAAAACGTCCCGTCGCCGTGGCAATCCATTTGATCGTTTCGTGCGAAATGTCGGTGAATCCGGTCGGGCCGATGTCCGAAGTAGATCCGGTCAGGTGAGCCCAGGTATAATCACCGTCGATGCCGACGACGAACTGGCTGACCTGATAGTTGTAACCGGCATAGCCGCCGCCAAGCCCGCCGCTGCCATGGACGGGATTGTGCACGAACCCCGGCGGGAAATTGACGGTTCCGTCGGCGGAGGTAAAGCCATTGGTCACCTGGTTGGTAAACCAGCCTCCGCCGCCCTCTCCGCCCACATAGAAGCCGGTCCAGTTATAGACAACTGGCGCATACAGTGGCGCCAACGCTTTGGCCGGGATCGGCATATCAGCGGCGGCCGCGACCTGCACGGATGCAGCAATGCAAGCCACAGTCAGAACGAGTGAACGACGCATGGTATCCGCCCCCGATTCGCAAGGTCCCTGCCACAATAGGACCGTCCCGTTGAAGTCTCCACAACCCAAAAACGGCCAGCGGCCTTCATTTTTGAGCCATGCAGCAATTCTGCAACAACCCGTTCCGGTGCATGCGCCCCGGCCAGCCGCCTCAGAAGAATTCAGAAGAAGCCCGGGCTGAGGTCCAGGCCATAGGTCAGGCAAAGCAGCGACACCAGAAGGCCGGCCCCACAAAAAAGGGCAATTTGCTTCAAAGTGTCGAATTGATTGTCCGGTTGAAAGACGCGTGACAATGCATGTACGATGGCGGTCATTGCGGCCTCCTGCTTCAGGTATGTCGAACCTGCCCGAAGCCGTCGCCCGGTGCCTTCAGGACACCTTATTTTTTGCTTAGGGAATTCATTATTTTTATTTTGCGCCGCAAAAGTCAGAAGTGACCGATGACCATTCAACCGACGGGCATCCTGAATTTACTTTATTTTTTCGACAATTACACGCTCGACCCGGACCGGCGCGAGCTGCGCTCCGGCGCCACCGTCATTGCCATGGAGCCCCAGGTCTTCGACCTCTTGGTCTACCTGATCCGCCACCGCGAGCACGTCGTCAGCCGGGATGATTTGATCGAATCGATCTGGGGCGGCCGCATCGTGTCCGAATTGGCGCTGAGCACGCGCATCAACGCCGCACGCAGTGCCATCGGGGACAGCGGAACCGAGCAGCGCCTGATCAAAACCCTGCCGCGCAAGGGTGTTCGTTTTGTCGGCGAAGTGCGGGAGGAGCGGAAGCTCTCCGAGGCAACGTCCATAAGCCCATTGGAACGCCGCGCCGTGGAAACCATCGATGCAGCCCGGCACCGAAGACTTGCCTGCGTTGGCGCTGACGGGAACGGAAGTGATCGACGGCCATTCGGAAGCGCTATCTCCGGCAGTGCCTGCACCGTCCGGGCCGCGCCGTTTTTCAGCTCCGCGAGCGGCCATTGCGGCGATATGCGTTTTATCTCTCGGGACCCTGACATGGGGTTACTTCGCGCGATCCGCCCAATCCGGACGCAGAGCGAATATCGAGACAGCCGCAAAGCTGACCCGGATCTCCGAAGAGGTTCATATGAACTCCCGGGAGAATTACGAAGCCGCCCGGGCACTCCGGCAATGGGCGGTCAACCTCGATCGTCATAACGCGGACACTCTGGCGAATCTGACCTTTGCAATCGTGACCGGTGTGCTGAACCATTGGTCGGAAGATGAGGTCGCCGACCTTCACGCGGCCGATCTCACGCTGCAGGATGCTCTCGCCATTGCACCGGGAAGCATGAAAGTGCGCGGCGCCCAGTGTCACATCCTGCGCGCGATGCGACAGTACGAAGCTGCCATCAAGGCATGCAGCGAACTTGCCCAGAGCTTCCCCAAATACGCGTTTCTGCACAAGGAAGTCGGATATGACCGGCTGATGATGGGGCAGCCCAACGAGGCTCTTGCCGAATTCCTCGAAGCCGATCGGCTGCAACCGGATTCGCAGTTGCGCTGGAGCTGGCAGCAGGGAATAGGTTTGGTTTATCTCATGCAGGGACAGGACCAGAAAGCGATCGAGTGGCTGGCGCGCGCCGCACTTGGGGCGCCGAACGCGGCAAACCCTGTGGCTTATCTGGCCTCGGCCTATGCCCTGGTTGGCCGCGAGCAAGAGGCACGCGAGGCACTGGTTCACTATTTAAAGCTATGGCCGAATACGACTTTGGAAACCTTCAGGCCCTCGATCGGAACCGCCGCCTTCAACAGCAAGATGCAAAGGGTGCTGGAGGGACTGCGGCTGGCGGGACTTCCTGAGTGACGCGACGGCGCGCATAACGACCGGAACTGTCCTTCGGGACAGGGCATGTCGGCTGTGGGGCAAATGTCCTGACGGTCCCTAAGTCGGACTTACGCTTTTTCTCTGAAAGCGACTCCAGACGAACGTCGCGCCATGTCCGCTCATGGTGCCGCTTGCCGACATTGCCAGCCCGGCTATGCTGTGATGCAGCGGCTAACGTTTCTCACTTCGCGTGGAGCCATTCATGAGCGACTGGGATAACTCCTCCAGTGCATGGATCAGGGCCATGGGCGACCGCGGTGATTTTGCGCGCGAGCATATCCTTGATCCTGTAATGCTGGAACGAGCAACGACACGAAATTTCGAGAGCGCCCTCGATGTTGGTTGCGGCGAGGGACGCTTCTGCCGCTTGCTGCAGGCCAGCAACATCCCTGTCGTTGGAATTGATCCAACCGAGGCATTGCTGGCGCAGGCGCGGCTGCTCGATCCGACCGGCCAATACCAGAGCGCAAGAGCGGAGCATTTGCCTTTTGCTGCCGCCAGCTTTGACCTCGTTGTCAGCTACTTGACCCTTATTGATATTCCGGATTTTCGGTCGGGGCTAAGGGAGATGGTGCGGGTCTTGAGGCCCGGCGGAACTCTTTTGATCTCAAACATCAATAGCTTCATCAGCTCTTGTCCAAGCGGATGGATCAAAGATCAGGACGGACACGACGTCCATTACCCGGTCGACAGATATACCGAGGAGTTTTCCGAGTGGTTAGAGTGGTCGGGCATCCGTATCGTGAACTGGCATCGCCCCTTTGCCGCATACATGAAAGAACTGTTGGGACACGGTCTGAATTTGACATTTTTCGACGAGCCCCTGCCGCGTTCGGGCGATGCTGAGCAACAGGCACTGTATCGACGCGCGCCCTGGTTTATGGTCATGGAGTGGCGCCGTCCGGCTTTCCCGGCATAGGGTCGTTTTCAGACCGCCGCCATCACGCGCTACGAACTCAGCGCGGCTCGTCCCACCGCCTTCACCGGCACACGCCCGTTGTCCACCGTACCGCCGAATACCCGTTCGAAGCCGGCCAGAAAAACATCGAGCGCGTCGCTGATCATCTGCTGTTTGTCTTCGAGCACCGGGGATTCGTAGATGTACTTGCGAACCCCGTAATAAAAGATTCCGCTGTGGAACACCCAGGCCATTTCGAGTTCGGACGCGCTCGGCCTGGTGTGCGCCGGAAGTCCCGCCTCGTGGCGGCATTCGCGGATGATGCGCGTCAGGATCTTGTCTCTGACCACGCCGACGTACCAGCGGTTGATGTCGAGGCCCTTCAGGCCCGAATAGAGATAGATGCGAAGCCATTTGCGGGTGAAGATCACGGCCGTATAGGCCAGATAGAATTCCTGCAGCCGGTCGCGGATCGGGCGCGATCGGTCGCACAACAGCTTTTCCCAGCCGGTATCGAGCGGCTCGAGATAGACCGTGCGATAGACTTCCTTGATCAGATCGTCCTTGCTGGGAAAGTAGCGGTACAACAGCGGCTGGGTGACGCCGAGCCGGCGCGCCAGGTCGCGGGTGCCGCCGCCAAAGCCTTCGTCGGCGAAGAATTCGGTCGCTTTGGCGACGAACTCCTTGCGGCGGTCGTCGGGGGAAAGCCGCTTCTGCTTGGCGTAGGCGCGCCTGGGCGGGGCTTTCTGTTTCACGAGGAGCCACCGCGCCCCGAGGTGTCGTCAGGCTTGAGAAACCGGCCGAAGCTGCCGCGCGCAAACAACAGCGGCTCGTGCCGGTTATAGGTGTAGGCCTCGACCGCGCCGAGGAAAATGACGTGGTCGCCGCCATAATAGCGGTTGGCCGCGCGGCACTGGAAACTCGCAATGCTGTTGGCAAGGACAGGCGCGTTGCCGAGGCCCGGCGTCCATTCGACCCCGGCAAACTTGTCGTCGGAGGATTTTGCAAATTTTTGCGCGAGCTCCTCTTGCGACGCGCCAAGCACGTTGACCGTGAAATGGCTGGCGTTCTGGAACGTGCTCAGGCCTTGCGAGAACATCCCCAAACTCCACAGCACCAGCGGCGGATTCAGCGATACCGAGGCAAACGAGTTACAGGTCAGACCATACGGCTTCCCGCCGGCCGTCGCCGCCGTGATGATGGTGACGCCGGTGGCGTAAGTGCCGAGCGCGTTGCGGAAGTCCCGCGGATCGATCGATGAAGCATCGCTGGCCAGTTCACTGGCCGGATCCTGCTCGGTCGGATGCTTTGATACGTCGGTCATCGTTTCAGAGCGTCAGGTTTTCGGATGGCAGGCCGAGCGCGACCCGGCCGTAATTGGTGCCGGCCGCATCGAAATTGAACGCAAGGTGCGCGTTGATGGCGTGGGCATCGCGGAACTGACGCTGCAGCGCGCCGGACATGGAGAGACCACGCGCGCCGCTCGCCGCAAACAACAGCGAGACGGCCTCGGTGCAGAGATTGACCGAATAGGCGCCGTCGCGGCGCAACCTGGTCTTGACGGCGATATCGGGCACATCGCCGCGCCTGGCATCGGCCATCGCGTCGATGCAGGTCGAGCGCATGATCAGGCGCGCGGCATCGATCTTGGCGGAAGCCTCCGCGATCTTGATCTGCGTGCTCTGGAGGTCGCCGAGCTTGGTGCGGTTGTAGGTCGATGCGCGGTGCCGCGCGACATCGACGTAATCGTCGAGGCAGGCCTGCGCGTTGCCGAGCGCCACGCCGGACAGCACGTAGGGAAACAGCGAGAACACCGGCAGCGCATAAAGCGCGTTCGGATTGACGGCGCTGCCGGGCGTCGGGCCACCGGCAAGATCGCTGACCGCGACCGTCATCGCTTCGGCGACAAAGGCATCGTTGACTTCGACGTCGTTCGATCCGGTGCCGCGCAACCCGGAGGCATTCCAGGTATCGACGATCCTGTAGTCGCTCCTCGGAAGCAGGAAGATCCGGTATTCGACGCCGTCGGCTTCGTCGTCGGAGAAGACGACGCTGGCCAGCATGTTCCATTCGCTGGAATCGACACCCGACGAGAACGGCCAGCTGCCGCGCAGCGTATAGCCGCCATCGACTTTGCGGGCACGGCCGGCCGGGAATATGAAGGAGGATGCGATCAGCGCATTGGCGTCCTTGTTCCAGACCGCATCCTGGGCGCGCGGATCGAACATGCCGAGCATCCAGTGATGGCTGGACAGATTGGCGAAATTCCACGCCACCGATGCATCGCCCTGCCCGAGCGCATCGGCGCAATCGACCAGCGCCACGTAGTCGAATTCGGACCCGCCGACGCGCCTCGGCTGCACCAGCCTGAACAGGCCGGCATCGTGCAGGTCGCGCTCGGTCTCATCGGGCAGTCGCCGCAACTCTTCGGTTTTGGAAGCGCGCTCGCGCAAGCGCGGAACGAGCGCCCTGGCGCCGGCCACCATGGCCGCATAGGCGCGATCATCCGCATCCGGCCCCGGGGACAGACTTGCGTTTGGCTTCCGGCCAGCATCCGCCATGTGCCGTTCCTCGCGACCAGACCGATTGAAGTGGTCTTGCAATTGTTTATCGCTTGATCACTAACTATTCAAGGCGCGGTCCCACGCCTTGGCAAGGCGAATTCAACCGGCAGGAGATTTTCATGGACAAGACGGTCGGAATTGTCGGGCTCGGCATCATGGGAAGCGCGATCTCCCGCAACCTCGTCGAGCGCGGCTGGAAGGTGATCGGCTTCGACATCGACGCGGCGAAACGGACTGAGTTGGCGCAGGCCGGCGTCACCATCGCCGCCGATGTCGCGGAGGTCGCGCGTGGCGCGCCCATCATCATGACCAGCCTGCCGACGCCCGCCGCGGTCGAAATGGTCGCACAGGCCATCGCCAATTCCGGCCAGCCGCCGCGGATCGTGGTCGAGCTTTCGACGCTCACCATCGCCGACAAGCTGCGCTTCGAAGCCACTTTAAAGAAAGCCGGCCACATCGCGCTCGATTGTCCGCTGAGCGGCACCGGCGCGCAGGCGAAAATGCGCGATCTGATCGTCTATGCCAGCGGCAACAGCGACGCCATTGCGCGATGCATGAGCGTATTCGGCGATTTCGCCAGGCAGAGCGCCGACCTCGGCGCGTTCGGCAATGGCAGCCGGATGAAGTTCGTCGCCAACCATCTGGTGGCGATCCACAACGTCGCCACCGCCGAGGCGATGGTGCTGGCGGAACGCGCCGGGCTCGATCCGAAGATGGTGGTCGACATGGTCGGTCCCGGCGCCGGTGGCTCGCGGATGTTTCAGATGCGGGCGCCGATGATGGTCGAGCGCGTCTATGAACCGGCGACCATGAAAGTCTCGACCTGGAAAAAGGACATGGCGATCATCGCCGAGTTTGCCGACGATGTCGGTTGCGCCACCCCGCTGTTCACGCTGACCCAGCCGGTCTACACCGACGCGATGGCGATGGGACTGGGCGACCAGGATACGGCGGCGGTGTTCGAGGTGCTGAAGAAAACCATCGTCACCGCTCCCGGATCCGCCGTTCCCGGACGGGAATAGCGGCGGCGCGCCGGGGTACCAAATCAATACCGCACTGCGTCATCAGCGCTGTCCAATTTTCCGGCACGTCAGGCTTTTGACGTGGTTATCACTTGATCATTTACGGCTTCCATCGGATAAACCACCCAACCAAAAAACACCAGGCGCCGGCTTCAGTTGCAGTTTCCCGGGAGGAACCAATGACGATATCGCGACGGCAATTTGTCGGCAGCGTTGCCGGTGCGGGTATCGCCAGCATGGCGGCGCCCAATCTGGCCTTTGCCCAGAACAGCGGACCGATCCGCATCGGCATGCTGGCGGCCAAGACCGGCCCGCTGGCCTCCGGCGGCATCGATATGGAGCTTGGGTTTGCGATGTTCCTGAAGGAACACGACGACATGCTCGCGGGCCGCAAGATCGAATTGATCGTCGCCGATACGACGGGCTCTCCCGCAACCGCGCGCACCAAGGCGCAGGAGCTGATCGAAAAGAACGATGTCCATTGCATCGTCGGTCCGCTGGCCGCCTTCGAGGCGCTGGCGATCGCCGACTATCTCACCGAAAAGGAAATGCCCACGCTCGGAGTGGCCGCAGCCGAGGACATGACGCAACGGCATCCGAGCCCGTGGTTTGTCCGCGCCACCGCGACCTCGGCGCAATGCGCCTACCCGCTTGCCGACTATGCCGCCAAGGAACTGAAGTACAAGAAGATCGTCACCATCGCCGACGACTTTGCCTACGGCCACGAAATGTGCGCCGGCTTCCAGCGCGCGTTCGAGGACAATGGCGGCAAGATCATCCAGAAGATCTTCACGCCTCTGGCGACGCCCGATTACGGCAGCTATGTCGCGCAGGTGAAGAACGCGGACGCCATCTTCCTCGGCACCGCCGGCTCCAACGGTTTCCGCTTCCTGCGCCAGTTCATCGAATACGGCCTCAAGGATAAGATGGCGGTGATCGGCGGCATGACGGCGCTCGACGAATCCGTGCTGCGCAACATGGGCGATGAAGCGCTGGGGATCGTGACCACCAGCTGGTATTCGGCGGAACTGGACAACCCGCTCAACAAGTCGTTCGCCGCGGCATTCCGCAAGCAGTTCAAGTACGATCCGGGCTACTACGCCGGCGGCACCTATGTGACAGGCGAAGTGCTGGAAGCTGCGCTCAAAACCACCAAGGGCAATGTCGAAGACAAGAAAGCGCTGATGGCGGCGATCCGCGGCAGCAACGCCGATACCGTGCGCGGCGTCGTCAAGTTCGACGAACTCGGCAATTGCGTCGGCAACGTCTACATCCGGAAAGTAACGCGAAGCGATGGACGGCTGGTCAACTCCGTCATCAAGACCTACCCGGATGTCAGCCAGTTCTGGACCTATGACAAGGCTGAATTCCTGAAGAATCCGGTCTATTCGCGCGACTATCCGCCGGCGAAAAACCTGGAGCCGTAATTCCCCTGCCCTGCCGGTCCATGACACGCGCAACCTTTCGAACAAGATCGGCAGACGATGCAGTTCTGGATCATCCAGGGTCTTAACAGCCTGTCTTTTGGCGGCCTGCTGTTCCTGCTGTCGGCCGGGTTCTCGCTGATCTTCGGCCTGATGCGGCTGGCCAACCTGACGCATGGCGCCTTCTTCATGCTCGGGACGTATTTCGGCGCGATCGCGCTGCGTTCCTATGCCGGCCTGAATCTCTGGGTGACGGCGCTCGGCGCCGGATTTGCCGTCGCCGCGATCGGCGGCCTGTTCGAGCGGCTGGTGCTGACCCGGCTGCGAACCAATCCGCTGGGCCAGGTGCTGGTCACGCTCGGCATGTCCTTTATCATTTCCGATCTGTGCCTGGTGTTGTGGGGCGGCGATTCGATTCCGGTGCCGACGCCGCAAAACCTGCAGGCGCCGACGCGAATTGTCGGCTTCGTGTTTCCAACCTATCGGCTGGTGCTGGTGGCGTGCGCCGTTGCTTCGGCGGCCCTGCTGTATTTCCTGCTGGAGCGGACCCGTCTGGGCGCCATGATCCGCGCCGGCGTCGATGACCGGCAGATGGCGCGCGCGGTGGGAATCCCGGTCTCGAATTTGTTCACGGTGGTGTTCTGTCTTGGCGCCGGCATCGCGGGCGCCGGCGGCGTGCTGGGCGGACCGATCCTTTCGGCCTATCCCGGGCTTGATGCCGACATGCTGCCGCTGGCGCTGATCGTCGTTATCCTGGGCGGCATCGGCAGCCTGCCTGGCGCGTTCGTCGGCAGCTTCATCATCGGGTTCATCTATACGTTCGGCAGCGCGCTGTTTCCGGAACTCGCCTACATCATCCTGTTCCTGCCGATGATCTTTGTGCTGGCATTCCGGCCGCAAGGCCTGTTCGGGCGCGTCGGCACATGAAGTGGATTGCCGCAGCCCTGCTCGCCGGATTGCTGGTGCTGCTGCCATCGTTTGCCGGCGAATTCTATCTCAATCTCTCCAGCCAGATCCTGATTGCGGTGATCTTCGCGCTCAGCCTTAATCTTCTGGTCGGGTATGGCGGGATGACGTCGCTCGGGCACGCGTCGTTTCTCGGCGTCGCCGCCTACATCTCCGCGCTATTGACCAGCCGGTACGGCTGGGGACATGGACCGGCCGCGATCGTTTCGATCCTGGGCACCACGGCGATGGCGGCGTTTTTCGGCGTCATCGCGCTTCGCGCCACCGGCCTTGGCTTTCTCATGATCACGCTCGCTCTGTCGCAGGTGTTGTGGGGGCTCGCCTATCGCATGTCCGATGTCACCAACGGCGACAACGGCATAGCCGGCCTCACCCGGCCGATGCCGTTCGGCATTCCGCTGGACAGTCCGGCATCGTTCTACTGGTTCGCGCTGGTCGTCACGGTGTTGGCGTATCTGATGATGGCGATCTTCGTATCGTCATCGTTCGGATCGTCGCTCAAGGGAGTGCGCGACCAGCCACGCCGGATGGCGGCATTCGGCTTCAATCCCTGGATGATCCGCTGGATCACCTTCGTCTATGCCGGCTTCTGGGCCGGCATAGCCGGATTGCTCTACGTCTATTACCACAAGTACATCCACCCGGCCTCGCTTTCCACCACCAGTTCGGCCGAGGCATTGCTCGGCGTCATCGCCGGCGGATCGGGAACGATGGGCGGTCCGGTCGCGGGCGCGGCACTGGTGCTGCTGCTCAAGAACTACGCCTCGGCCTATACCGATCGATGGAACATTCTGCTTGGCCTCGTCTTCCTGTTCATCGTGCTGGTGATGCCGACCGGAATCGTCCCGGGCGTCAGCAAACTGGTGGCGCAGATTGCGCGGGGGTTCGCGATGAACCCGTTGACATCGGATTACGCGCTCGAAGTGGTCAACCTCAGGAAGGCCTTCGGTGGCCTGGTCGTCACCCAGGACATATCGCTGGCGATCCGGCCCGGCGAGCGCCGCCTGATTATCGGCCCGAACGGCGCCGGCAAGACCACCCTGTTCAACCAGATCAGCGGCGACATGCGGCCGAATGCCGGGCAGATCAAGCTGTCCGGCGCCGACGTCACCCGACTGGCGCCCTACCGTCGCGCGCATCTGGGACTGTCGCGAACCTACCAGATCATCACGCTGTTCACCGGCGATACGCTCGAACACAACGTCACCCTCGGCCTGCTCGGCTTGCGGCCTTCGCGCTGGCAGATGTGGCGTCCGTTGTCGTTCTACGGCGATCTCGCCACCGAAGCCCGCCGGATCCTCGATACGGTCGGGCTTTTGCACCTGGCTGCACACCCGGTCTCCGATATCGCCTACGGCGAAAAGCGCCGGGTCGAGCTTGCGATGGCGCTTGCGCAAAAGCCGCGCGTGCTGCTGCTGGACGAACCGCTGGCCGGCCTCTCCAACACCGAACGCTCGCAGGTGAAGTCGCTGATCGCCGCGATTCCACGCGAGACGACCGTGATCATGATCGAACATGACATGGATACCGCGCTCGACCTTGCGGAGACCGTGACGCTGCTCAACTACGGCCGCGTCATCGTCGATGGCGACCGCGATGCGGTGATTGCGGATGAGCGAACGCGCGAGGTGTACCTTGGCGTCTGACGCGCTCAGCCTGCAGAACGTGCATGCATTTTATGGCGACAGCCATATCCTGCACGGCGTCAGCTTTTCGTTGCGGCCGGGCGCGGTGCTGGCGCTGCTGGGACGCAACGGCGCCGGCAAGACCACCTGCATCTCGACCATCATCGGTTTTCTCAAGCCGCGGGAAGGCGAGATAAGGCTGTTCGGCGAGCCGATCGGCGGGCTCAGCCCCGAACGCATCTCGCGCCTCGGCATTGGCCTGGTGCCGCAGGGGCGCCGGATCTTTCCGTCGCTGACGGTGCGGGAAAACCTCACCGTGGCGCAGCAGCGCGAAAGCACGGCCGCCAAACCCTGGACGGTAAACCGGATCTACGACATGTTTCCGCCGTTGCGCGAACGCCATGCGCAATTTGCCGGTACGCTGTCCGGCGGCGAGCAGCAGATGCTGGCGATCGGCCGCGCCCTGATGGGCAATCCGCGGGTGCTGCTGCTCGACGAGCCGTCCGAAGGCCTCGCGCCCCTGATCGTTGTCGAGGTCGGCCGTGCCATCAGGCGCTTGAAGGAGGAAGGACAATCCATCGTTCTGGTCGAACAGAACATCCAGCTGGCGCTGGATGTCGCCGACCAGGCCGTCATCCTCAATACCGGACGCTGTGTATTCGCCGGCAGCGCCGGTGACGTCCTGAACAACCAGCAACTGGTCGAACAGAATCTCGGCGTCTACCATGCCCACTGAACATCTATCCATCCACCCCTTGAAGTGAGGTCGTCACATGAAGATCGGCGTATGCGGAACCGGACGAATGGGATCAGCGATTGCACAGCGGTTGATGGCGGTCGGCCATGAGGTCGGCGTCTGGAATCGCAACTCAACGAAGACAAAACCGCTTGTCGATGCCGGCGCAAAGCTGTTCGCGTCCCCCGCCGAACTGGTGGAGGGTTGCGACGCCACCATCGTGATGCTGCTCAACGACGCCGCAACCGAGGCGGTCTACCACATGCCGAAGGGCATCCTGAAAGCCAAACTCGCCGGCAAGCTCGTGATCGACATGAGCACCGTGCGGCCGGACACCATGAAGTCGGCCGGCACCGCTGCATTGCAGGCAGGTGCGGCGTTCGTCGAATGCCCGGTGGGCGGAAGCGTCGCTCCGGCAAAGGAAGGCAAGCTGCTGGGTCTTGTCGGCGGTAGCGAGGCGGATGTGGCGAGGGCGATGCCGATCCTGGAGCAACTATGCCGCCGCACCGAACATGTCGGCGACATCGGTTCGGGCTCGATGATGAAACTCGCGGTCAACCTGCCGCTGCTGGTGTACTGGCAGGCCCTCGGCGAGGCCCTGACCATCTGCAAGCCGCTCAATCTTCCCGCCGGGCGGTTGATCGATATCCTGACCGACACGTCGGGCGCGCCGGCCGCCATGAAAGGGCGCGGCCCGGTGATCGCGAAAGTGCTCGGCGGCGCGCCCCTGGGCGAGACCGCATTCGGCCTCAATGCCGCGAAAAAGGATCTGGCCTGCGCGGTTCAGTTCGCAGCCTCAATTCACGCCGAGCTTCCGGTTACCGCCAGCGCGCTGGCCTGCTATGAGGAAGCCGAAGCGGCAGGCCTTGGCGATGCCGACGCAACCGCGGTTTCAACCCGCTGGGGTCAACGACCCAAATCCTGAACGACCGAAACGCATCTTCCCGAATAGTCACCTCAACAGCAGGGTAATTCCATGATCGACGCCAAGAACCGCTATGGCCGCACCGCCGCCCGCATCCACGACGCCGACGGGCTCGCCCGCCGCCCGTCATCGGCCACGATCGACATTCACGCCCATATCGTGGTCCCGCAGGCCGCCAAGCTGGCGCAGCCGCATGTCGACATCAGCCGGATCCCGCTGGCGCATTTTGCCGACGCCGCCAGCAAGGAGATCAATGCGCAACAGGAAAAGGACGTCGCCGAGGTCATGACCACGATCGACAAGCGGCTGACCCACCTCGACAGCATGGGCATCGACATTCAGGTGGTCGCACCCGCGCCGGGACAGTGTTACTACTCGATCGACCCCAGGATCGCGGAGGCCGCCCATCGCCTCGCCAATGACGGCGTGGTCGAGTTTTGCTCGCGCAAGCCGGACCGTTTCGTCGGGCTCGGCGTCGTTACCCTGCAGGAGCCTGAACTCGCCGTCCGCGAACTCGACTATGTCATGAACACCCTGAAACTGAAGGGCGTCGAGATCCTGACCAATGTCGCCGGCCAGGAATTGTCCGATCCGAAATTCAGGCCGTTCTTTGCCCGGGCCGAGCAGCTCGGCGCCTTCATCATGATGCATCCGAACGGCTTCACCCATGGCGAGCGCCTGACCCATTTCTATTTCAACAACGTGCTCGGCAATCCGCTGGACACGACGCTGGCGTTGCACAACCTGATCTTTTCGGGAACGCTGGCGCGCTTCCCCGATTTGAAATTGATGGCGGTGCACGGCGGCGGTTATCTGCCCGGCTATTCGGGGCGGATCGATCACGCCTGGGGCGCGCGGCGCGATTCCCACGGCGAGCTGCCGCTGCCGCCGACGACCTACCTGCGGCAGGTCTATCTCGACACCGTGGTGTTCACCTATCACCAGCTCGCCTACCTGATCGACGTGTTCGGCCCCGACCGTATCGTGATGGGCACCGATTATCCGTTCGACATGGCCGAATATAATCCGATCGGACATATCGCGGGCGTGCAGGGCATGGACGAAGCGACGCTGGCCCAGATCGCCGGCGGCAACGCGGCACGGGTGCTCGGTCTCGATGTCTAGATCAGGGCGTGGACCCGTAAACGCTGCCGGCCATGTCCGCTATCGAGGGAGCAAGCGGAAAACATCCGCTCGCGGCGAGTACTTCGCCTTTGACCCAAACCGTACCTTAGGTAATCGATCGCTGCTTGTGAGAACCAGTTCGCTAGGCAGGTTTCTGTCCGCCGCCGACAGCGTCGCGCAACTGCTTCGCAAGCGCCTGCAACAGCCTCCATCCGATGGTTCCGTTCCTTTCGACAAGCGGACGAAATTCCCAGAACGTAAGCCCGTAGCAAACCAGGTCGGTTGCGGCAGTTACTGTAGCCGAACGCGGACCGCCGTCGATCAAGGCGACCTCGCCAAAGTGCTCGCCTGGGCCGAGGGTAGCGAGGTTGACGCCTTTGCTCGAAACCTTTGCCTCTCCCGTGGCGATGATGAAGAAGGCGGCGCCGCCCGAGCCTTCCATGATGACAGTCTCGCCCTTGGTGAAGCGGCGTTCCTTGAGCAGACGGGCGATCTGCTCGGACTGCCTGCGATCCATGCCGGCGAACAGCTCGACGCGCTGGAGGGCGGCGACGGGGTCGCGCGGCGGCAGGCCGGGCGGTGTCCCGCTGTGCGCCTTGCCCGTCGTGATGGCGCGGCACTGGAGGAGGTAGAGCATCCCATCTTGAAACGCCCATTCGATGTCGCGGCGCGGGCCGTAGACCTTCTCGCATTGTAAGGCGAGTTCGCCCAGCGCCGCGAGTTGGAGGTCGTCGAGAGAGAGCTGATTGACCTGCGCAGGGGCGACTTGCTGCTCGAAGGTGCCGCCATTTGGGAGCGAGCGAATTGCGATACGCTTGCGCCCGGCCTTGCGCCCCAACACGTGACCGGAGCGGTCGAGGCGGAATTGATCGGGGACGACGAGGCCAGCGACCACGGCCTCACCAAGGCCCCAGCTTGCTTCGATCAGGCGCTCATCGGCACCCGTGACCGGGTGTTCCGTGAACATGACGCCGGCGGCATCGGGATTGAGCAACGTCTGGACGACCACGCCAACGCTCGGACGAGTGAATAAGCCCACGCGCTGGCGATAGGTGATGGCCGAGTCCGAGTTCGCGGACCACCAGACTTCCCGGACAGCGGCGGGTACGTCGGCCGCCGAATGAACGTTGAGCACCGTAAGGTGCTGTCCGGCGAAACTTGCTGCTGCGCCGTCTTCATCGACAGCGGACGACCGGACGGCGAACGGCGCCGGCAACGCGGCAATGGCCTTTGCCACTTTTTCAATCGCCTTTTCATCTTCCGCGGCAACGGCCTCGACCAGGTCACCCGACAGCGCCACGCCGGGTGGGACCGGGAGGCCCTGGCGCGCGGCGTCGCCAAGTCCGACGGCCTTCGACCCAAACAGCGATGTCTCGCGTGCCTTGCTGAAGGGAACGACCTTTTTCACCCGAGCACCGTGACCTCGCCCGCATCACCATCCACCCGAACGAGAACACCGTTGGCGATCCGCTCGGTTGCCTCGCGAGTGCCAACGACTCCGGGGATGCCGTATTCGCGCGCGACGATCGCGGCATGCGAAAGCAGGCCGCCATTGTCGGTGACGATTCCGCCGAGCAACGGGAGGAGTATGTTGAAGGCCTCGGTTGTCGATTCCGTGACGAGCACGTCTCCCTTGGCTATCTGGCCGAACTCGGAGGGCCCGGAGACGCGGCGCGCGGGACCTTCGTAAACGCCCTTGCTCGCCGCGATGCCGTACAGGATCTGGTCCTCGTTCTGCGCCTGGGAGCTGCCGAAGATGTGACCCAGGCCGATGAAAATCGCGCGCATGACGCGGCCGGCAGACGGGGGCAACGCCGCGAGATCAGGCGGAGGCGGCGCCGGTGGGCCAAGCAGTGCCGGAGCGTCCTTGGCCGTGTAAGCCGCACGGTATTTGGCTCTCCCGGCAAGTTCGTCTGCCGACGGGCCACCGGTCCCGGCCACCAGAGCGCACATCTCATCGAGGCTTGCGTCCAGCATGTGATGGGGAGTAGCGAGGCGGCCATGAGCCGCGACCCGCCGGCCAGCCGCAAGCGCAGCGCGTCGCATGAGACCCGCGGCCCAGATGTCGCTATAGACGCCACGCTCGTCGCGGAGACGATAGGTCAGGCGGGCCTCGCCGAGCAACTCGTCGAACTCGCCACGGTGCGCCTCAGGCACCATGGCGCGGACTTCGGCAATGCGTGCATCAACGTCCGAAACGTCTTGAACTTCTCCGGAGACGGCGATGCGAATGGCCCTGAGGAGCGCATCGGGCAGTTCAAGTGCCGTCGGCTCGGCGATGTCAAAGCCATCGATGAGGCGGTTGCCGACCAGGTCCAGATAGCTGGATATGGCTGCTCCTGTTTCACCACGAAGCGAGCGCAGGTTTACCAGCGCCTGCGCGGGGTCGCCGGGTAGATTCGAGAACCTTACGAGCGGAGGCATCCCCGGCGAACGCCTTCTTCAGTCGTTCCATCTCGTCGGAA
This sequence comes from uncultured Alphaproteobacteria bacterium, assembly GCA_963774685.1. Classification (GTDB taxonomy): domain Bacteria; phylum Pseudomonadota; class Alphaproteobacteria; order Rhizobiales; family Xanthobacteraceae; genus Bradyrhizobium. The sequence continues at coordinate 634,424 of CAVZFU010000003.1, forward strand.
CCACCTGAAGACACCTCCGCCGAACCCCGCATCAGTCCCAATAGGTCGGAAGGCGGCAGCCCCGTCCAGTCGCCAACATGTGCGAGAAAGTCCGAAGTCGGCAGCACCGCACCGGCGGTGAAGCGCATATGCTGGGCGATCATTGCCGAGTGGTGGTCGCGGCAGCGTGTCAAATATGCGACCAATTCCGCATCGGAAAGGGCGGCCGGATCGACCGCCTGCAACTCGCGGTGCATGGCGATAGCGGACGGTTTGCTGTTCTGGTCCCAGTCGCGAAGCTGCTCTCGCCAAAGCTTCTGCGCAAAGACCTGTTCCGCGCGCGAAAACCGCTGGGGGATCTCCGCGGCCCGGCGCTGGCAGAACCTGATTATAGCCGAAGCCGTTCACGTAACCTATTTGGAGCCCATCAATAAGCAGGCCGTAGAAGCGGGCAAAATCGTTGGTGCCCTTTTTGAATGAAGGTGGATGCGTCTCCTGAAAATAGCGCGTCATCGGACGGGGGAAGTGCACGGGGTCCTGCTCCCACGATCCTGGCCCCGGCGGTTCAAAGCTCAGTTTGGTCGAGGCGTCTACCGCGGTCATGGCGATTCCTATCTGCCCGGACATTTCAGGGCGCCACTGGTAAATATTCAGGGTTCTTTTGAAGGCCGGCTTTCGGAGGCGCCGCTGCCAATATCTGCATTTCCCGGATTGGCAAAACCTAGCATTCCGCTGGCTTCGCGTGAAGCCATCGTTGGGTTGCGGTGCTTTTAGCTTTGTGCCGGCACCGACGAGGTGATCCTGTGTTATCGCGGCCACTCTCGATTTGATGGTGTCTCCTTTGCTGCCATGCGACGGCGTTAGAGACCCTTCAGAAATCCCTGGAGCGCCGCGGTCGTTTCTGCCGGGGCTTCCTGCTGTACCCAATGACCTATCCTCGGCAGGATAACGGACCCTCGAAAGTCGGCGCAGGCTACCCCTGGGTTCGCATAAAGATCCATTCCGGGAACGAAGGAGCGAACCGGATCACGCTCGCCAGCGACAAAATACGACGGTTGCGTTACCGGCTTTCCAGCAAACTCCGCCATTTCTTCAAAATCAATAATTTGGGCTCGGTAACGATTGAGGGGACCACGAAAGCCGCCGCCTTGAAATGCTTCAGAATAGACATGCAAATCCTTCTTGCTCATCCAATCGGGAAACGGTTGAGGATCGATCATTCCATCCAGCAGTTTCGCATCGGCAGGTTTATGTTCGAGCCACTTATCAAGGGGTGCTCCGCCAGAGATAGCAAAATAGACCTTTCGCAAAGCTGTAGGGATGTCGGCCTCAAACTCTGCTTCGGCGATGCCTTCTTTCTGGAAATAGAGCTGATAGAAGAAGCGATCCTTGTACATTGCCTTGGCCATTTCGATAAACGCCACCGGTCCCTTCGGGATATATGGCACGCTTAGCCCAGCGACCGCTGTTACCTTGTTCGGGTACAGCAGCGCTGTATTCCACACTATTGGCGCGCCCCAATCGTGGCCGAAGAGGATGGCTGTCCCACCACCGAGTTGGTCGATCGCCGCAGCAGTATCCGAAGCCAGTTCGCGAATTGAATAAGCAGCAATCTCGTGCGGCTTGGAGCTGCCGCCGTAGCCGCGCACGTCCAGCGCCGCCACCTTGTATCCATGCTCCGAAAAATAAGCGATCTGATGACGCCACGAGTACCAGAGTTCCGGAAAACCGTGGACGCAAAGTATTAGCGGGCCGCTGCCCTCGACAGCAACATTGAGATCGATCGGTCCGTTCCGCACTTTGACAAAATCCAAGATATCCTCCTCGATTGCGATACGTGGCTCAGCTTGCGACGGTAAGATGTCTCGCTCAAGCACCGCAACGTAGCCGAAATGATTGGCTAGCGCCTTCGCTTGCGGCGATTATTTCGCCTTCTGACCGAAAGTGACATTAGCTGTGCGCTGCGGCAGTGGTTTTAGCCGCTATCGGAGTATACACCTAAACCGATACGATGCGGTCTCCTGAGCATGGGGGGTGACAGAGACGGCACGAATTCATCACGCTTCTCAGCGGCGCGGCGACGTGCCTGCTTACTGGGCACAGCACCGGTGACGCCGGTGATCGGTTTCCTCGACAGCGCATCGCCTGATCTATACGCTATCCGTCTGCGGGCGTTCCGTCAGGGACTTAAGGGGGCAGGCTATGCCGAGGCTCGTCGCGCGGAAACCCTGGATGAAATTCCAACTCGATCTGCGCGGCGGGGCGTTAAATGCTCATCTCCAAAATCCAAACAGGAGTGAACGATGACCAAAGCTCCATCCTCGATGAACATGATCATTGCCGCATTATTGCTCACCGTCGCGGGCGGTGCGGCCGTTTACGCCCAGGACAAGTACACGCTGCAATCGCCAAGCGGAATCGCATTCTCCGACTTTAGGGGATACGAGGATTGGGCGGTGGTCTCCTCCGCCCGAACCGACGAGGTGCTCAAGGTGATCGTCGCCAATCCGACCATGATCGAGGCGTACAAGGCCGGCGTTCCGGGCAATGGCCAGGCTTTCCCGGATGGCTCCAGGATCGTGAAGCTCCAGTGGAAGCCGAAGAAAAGCACGGAGGCTCCCTTCGCCGTGGATGTGCCGGACGTGTTCTCGCAGGCTTTCGTGATGGAAAAGGACAGCAAGAGATTTCCGAACAGCGGCGGATGGGGATACGCGCTGTTCAACTACGAAGCCGCATCCGACACCTTCACGGCCGATCCCAGCCCGTCGGATTGCGGACATGCGTGCCATGTGGTCGTGAAGGCAAAGGACTACATCTTCCACCCGTACCAGAAGCGTTGAACCGCTTACGGCAGCGCAGTGACAATCCCGGCCGATGGAAAGAAACGCCGGCGCTGCCGACGGAATTAAGAGGCTAAACGCGTGCTGCCAAATCCATTCGACGACCGGCCATCCCGCATCAGGACCAAGGTTGCGATAACCTATGGCCTGCTGGTGGCGGCGAACGTCGCGGCCTGGGTCTGGGCGCTGATCGCCTTTGCGGACAGGCCGGCCTTGCTCGGCACGGCCCTGCTTGCCTACATGTTCGGGCTTCGGCACGCCTTCGATGCCGACCATATCGCGGCCATCGATAACGTCGTTCGCAAGCTCATTCAGGACGGAAAATCACCCTACTCGGCCGGCTTCTTCTTTTCGCTCGGACATTCCACGATCGTCGTTCTCGCCTCTATTGCCATCGCGATTGCGACGGTGGCGATGCAGAGCCGGCTTGAAGCATTTCACGTCGTCGGCGGCGCGATCGGGACGGCTCTATCGGCCGCGTTCTTGCTGGTGATCGGCATCGCCAATCTCTTTATTTTGAAGAGCATATGGTCGGTTTTCGCCCGCGCCCGCCGGGGCGAGAAGATCGTCGATGAAGACCTCGATGTGCTGCTGGCCGGTCGGGGCTTGCTGGCGCGAATTTTTCGCTCGGTATTTCGCGCGGTATCGCGATCGTGGCACATGTACCCGATCGGTTTCCTTTTCGGTCTTGGCTTCGATACCGCGACGGAGATCGGCTTGCTCGGCATCTCCGCCACCCAGGCGGCGCAGGGCATTTCATTCTGGAGCATCCTGGTCTTTCCCGCCCTGTTCACCGCCGGCATGTCCCTGATGGACACCACCGATAGCGCATTGATGACAGGGGCTTACGGCTGGGCCTTGGTCAATCCGGTCCGCAAGCTCTGGTACAACCTCACGATTACCGCGGCATCGGTTGTGGTAGCTCTGTTTATCGGCGGCGTGGAGGCCCTCGGCCTGATCGCCGGCAAGCTCGGGCTCGAAGGCAGGTTCTGGGGCTTGATTGCCGGCCTGAACGACAATCTGGCGAATTTCGGCTTCGCCGTTGTCGGCATTTTTATCGCGAGCTGGATTATTTCCGCCGTGATCTACCGGGCAAACGGCTTCGACAACCCGCAGGCGGCACGGCCCTAAGGCGCCCGGTTTATTTTCTGAATTTCAGAAAACCGCTTGACAGCCGCCCCAAATCAAATTTATACCTTCGAGCATCCCGTCCCACAGAGGGGCGTTGCGCAACGTCATCAACGCGGGACGGGATGCGGTGGACGCGAGGCGGCGCGCTGACGATGCGCTGCTGTCGCGGACGGCGAAGTCGTGTGGTCCTGACACCCCGACGCTGGTGTCAAGTTTTCGGCGGAATTATCTCGCGTGAGCGACGGTGGCAAAAAAGCCCGGTCACCGGGGAGAGCACGAAATAAGCCGTAAAACCATTGCGCGGGGAATGCCGGGTGATTTCCGGTGTGACCGTGGTGACTGTTACTACTGGCATGGCTTGTTTTTCTGCCCTGCCAGGCTGCGGGCGCATTGGGCGCCCGGCATTCCCTGCGCCCTCTGATTTCAGAAGGCAAAAGGTTCCTGGCAAGACTCGGGCGTATCGCGCCGCGAGATTGCGGACTCATATTCTCCTGTCATTGCGAGCGCAAGCGAAGCAATCCAGCTTTCTCTTTGCGAAAGGCAAGGAAGCTGGATTGCTTCGTCGCTTCGCTCCTCGCAATGACGGGAGTAGCTGTTTGAAAATTCGTAGGGTGGGCAAAGGCGCGTTTGCGTCGTGCCCACCATGGCAACGCAGAAACTAAAATGGTGGGCACGCTCACGCTTTGCCCACCCTACGCAATCTCCCTCGTCGTCGCAAAAGACTCAAACCAGCCTTTTTGCGGTCTTGTATCCCGGCTGCTCGAACGGATGCGAGGTCGCGAAGGCCGGTATCGCGAAGCAGCGATCGGCCAGACGCGAAACGACGGGATAGGCACCGAGTTCAAGCTTGAGATAATGCGCGCCCACGACCTGGCCTGCGATGCAGATGTCCGCAAGGCCCGGCTCGGCGCCGAGCGCGAACGGCGCCGGAGCGCGTTGCGCCAGCAACCGCTCATAGGTCGCAAGCCCCTCGGCGGTCCAGTGCGCGCCCCACTCCTCGATCGCCCTGGCATCGGCGCCGAAGGTTTTCGCGAGATGATTGCGAACGCGCGGCACCGTCAGCGGATGCACGTCGGCAATCGTCGTCAGCGCCAGCGAACGCGCATAGGCCCGCTCCTTGGCGTCCGTCGGGTATCAGCTTCGGTTCAGGCTGGATGTCGTCGAGATATTCGATGATCGCCAGCGATTGAAAAATGGAGTGGCCATCGTGAATGAACGTCGGCACCACGCGTTCGGCATTGACGGCTTTGTAGGCGGGCTCGAATTGCTCGCCGGAAAGAATATCGATCGGGATTTCCTCGAACGGCAATCCCTTGAGCCTGAGAGCCACCCTCACGCGGAACGATGCGATCGACCGCCAAAATCCATAAACCGTTATGCCCATCGAAAGTCCCTCGCTCTGCCCCGTCCCGTGATCCGCGCCGCGTCCGAATACCGATCAGAGTGCTTTGGTCCCATGGCTCGTCACTGCGCCGGCGTCTCGATGGTGTTGCAGTTGGTCCGCCCCGACATCAGGCAATCCTGCATCTTGCTCGCCGCGGTCAGTTCATGCGCCAGCCACACGCCGACGACCAGCAGGACTACCGCAATAGCGAGCCCCGCAACTGCCCCGTTCCGGTTGCCGCCTTGATCAGGCTCGTCCATCAGAACTCCCGCATCTCAGAGATTACCGGGTTCTGATAACAGAACATCTCAGGCGAATGAAGCCAACAAATAAGGGGGGAATGGCGAGCCAGTTCATATTGCTGCATTGTGTCGGCAGCAAGCGCTCACAGCTAATTGGTCTTGGTTGCTTTGTGGCTTCCGTAGCCGCTGCTCGGGTCCAGCACCACCAGTTGGTCGTTGGACGGACGCAGCGAACTGGCGTTGTCCTGACCGAGGAATTTATCGAGGGTCGCCTGGATTTTCTCCTTGATGTTGTCAGGTCCGCGGTCGCTCATCTGGACGTGCTGCGCGTCGGTCTGGACCACTTCGATTCCGGCAGCTTTCGAGGCGGCCTTGTCGGGGACCACGCCGGGGTCCGGCTTCCAGTCGTCGGAACGGAACGACAGGATCTTGGGCCCATGCATCACGAACGGCACCCTCAAATTGTCGAGCGTGACCACTCTCTGCACCATGTCGGGATGCTCCTTGGCAAAGTACATCGAGATGTCGCCGCCGTTGGAATGGCCGACCAGCGTCAGATGGTCATAGTCGGCGTGGGGCTGGATCTTCTTCAACTGATCGATCACAAACAGGATGTTCTGCTCGCCGCGCTGATAGACCGGAAGCCGGCCGACATAAAGCGATCCGTTGACGGTCATCAGCGGCGCATCGGTCGGCAGATCGTGCTGGATGCTGGCGACGAAATAACCGCGCGCCGCCATCACGTTTGCAAGGAAGGAATATTCGGTGTACCTGACGGTGTTGCCGTGGCTGATGATCGCCACCGGCATGGTGATGTATCCCGCTTCAGCCTTCCACTCGTTATCCCACCGCACCGCAATATCGACGGCAACAGGCCGGTGACGGGCAGTGTCCACCAGGTTGAGCGACTCGTGCCTGATGGCATACTTGCTGAATGCGATATAGCTGCCGATGCCGGCGACCACCAAAACGCACACCGCCATGAGCCATCTGTGCTTCATTCGTCCACCTGAAAAAATGCCGCGAGGAACCTCCGCGCTTGGCAACCGTTAACGAGAATCGCCGGGCCCCTGAACAAAACACTAAACCATGGGTATTCGTTCCCGCACCAGCAGATTTGCTCACGTTCTGGAGCGGGTTGGCCTTGCCATGGCCGGTGCTTCTTGCGGGCTATTTGTTGCGGCGCACTTGGGCCGAACCGGCATTGAAATATTGACTTCGCTCGCCGCGATCTTCGCAATGACGGTCTACGGCGCCATCGCGTTTTATCTCGGGATCGATATTCCGCCACACGCCGCACTCGCCGGAAGGACGGACCCCGCCGAAATTCTCAGCGCGATCGGGACGTTCCTCGCCACCATCGCCGCGTTCATCTCGGTCTTTATCATCGTCGCCGATGGCGAGCCTGAGATGGTCTGGACGATGGCCATCGGGGTGTGCTGGCTGCTTGGCGTCACGCTGCAAATCATCGCCGGTGCCATCGCACGAACCCGCGCGGTCTAGGCGCATCCAACGGCGGCCTCAGTGCTTGAGGATCTTTGCCAGAAAGCTCCTGGCGCGCTCCGACCGGGGGTTATCGAAGAACGTCGCCGTGTCAGCAGTCTCGACGATCTCGCCGCCGTCCATGAAGAGAACCCGGTTTGCCACACTCCTGGCAAAACCCATCTCGTGGGTGACGCACACCATGGTCATGCCCTGCCGGGCAAGTCCGGTCATGACGTCGAGAACCTCGTTGACCATTTCCGGATCGAGCGCGGAGGTAGGCTCATCGAACAGCATGACCTCGGGATCGAGCGCCAGCGCGCGGGCGATCGCCACCCGCTGTTGCTGTCCGCCGGATAACTGCGCGGGGTATTTCGCGATGTGGGCGGAGAGCCCGACACGATTGAGCAGGAAGCGCGCTTTCTCTTCGGCAGCAGCCTTCGATCGCTTCAGCACCTTGGTTTGCGCAATCGTGACATTGCTCAGGACCGTCAAATGAGGAAACAGTTCGAAACTCTGGAACACCATTCCGATCGACCGGCGCAGGGCGGCGACGTTGGTAACGCCCGGCGCCAGCCGAAAGCCGCTGACGTTGATCTCGCCGGTGTCGATCGTCTCGAGGCCATTCACCGTCTTGATGAGGGTGCTCTTTCCCGAACCGGAAGGACCGCAGATGACCACGACCTCGCCGCTGGCAATGCTGGCCGAGCAATCCTTGAGAACCTGGAACGAGCCATAGAACTTTGAAACATTGCTGATCTCAATCATCATCGGGCTCCATAGGCGAGACGACCCTGCAGCTGCTTGACAAGTTGCGAAGCGGCAAAGCAGATCACGAAATAGATAACGCCGACGGTCAGATACATTTCGACCAGCCGGCCATCGCGCTGGGCGATCTTGGTCGCGGCACCGAGCAGGTCAGTCGCCGAGATGACGTAGACCAGCGAGGTGTCCTGAAACAGCACGATGGTCTGGGTCAATAAAATCGGCAGCACGTTGCGGATCGCCTGCGGGAACAGGATATAAATGTAGGAATGGAGCTTGGAGAGCCCCAGCGCCTCACACGCCGAATATTGTCCGGGAGAGATCGAGCGGAAGCCGGCGCGCACGATTTCGGCGTAATAGGCCGCCTCGAACAGCACGAAGGTCACGAAGATCGTCAGCGACGCGCCGACCGCGATAGGGCGGCCATTGTGCGTCAACCATCCGAGCGCCCAGGGCACAAGGAAGAAAACCCAGAAGATCACCAGGATGAGCGGGATCGAACGCATCAGGTTCACGTAGGAAGTCGCCAGCATCGAGAGGAGCCGGTTCTGCGACAGCCGCGCGACTGCCAGCAGGCTTCCAAAAACGATACCGCCGGTAACGCCCACCAGCGTGATCTGAACCGTGAACCACAGGCCTTTGAGCAGAAAGGGCCACGCGGTTGCGAGAGCGGAAAGATCGACCATCATGGCCGCGCCCTCCCGCTGACGAGACTGGGCAATTGCGCGGCCCGCTCGATCCGATGCATGATCTGCCAGGCTATCAGCGCGATCACGAGATAGATGATCGTCACCACGCCGAACGCCTCGAAGGTGCGGAACGTGTTTTCATTGATCTCGCGGGCCGTCGCCGTCAGCTCGACGAGGCCGATCGTCAGCGCCACCGAAGTGTTCTTGAAGATCGTCATGAATTCGTTGGTGAGCGTCGGCAGGATGATCCGGAATGCCTGCGGCAACAGGATCAGGCGGTACATGCCGCCGCGGGAAAACCCGAGCGCGGATGCGGCCTGGATTTGTCCGCGCGGAAGCGCCTGAAGTCCGGCGCGGACCTGCTCGGCGATCCGCGCCGCCGTAAACAGGCCAAGGCAGACCAATGCCGGAATGAAACTTCCCCACGGCGGGTCCATCTGCTTGATCGCCATGCCGATGCGAGCCGGCAGCAGTTCGGGAAGAACGAAGTACCAGAAGAACATCTGCACCAGCAGCGGGATATTGCGAAAGGTCTCGACGTAGATCCGTCCGATTCTGGGCAAGACCCCCTTCGGCAAGGTGCGCGCCACCCCGACAAGGGTGCCCACGACAAGCGCGATGGTCCAGGCGCCGAGTGCAAGGAACAGCGTCCAGCCAAGGCCGCTCACAACCCAGTCGATATATCGCCCTGCTCCGTCGGGGGTCTGCTCGAACAGCAAGGACATGTGCGACCCTCTCGACTAGACGCTTGCGCGGGGTGGCTAGATGCAACACGGAAGATGCGGAGCGGACGATCCATCGGCGCTCCGCATCCGTTTCGTCACTGGCCGTTGGCCTTGTCGCTCGGAACCTTGACCAGTTCCTTGAGCTTCTCCGATTGCGGGAACTTCAGGTTGATGTTCTTGGGCGGGATCGGGCTCTCGAACCATTTGGTGTAGAGCTTGTCGTATTCGCCCGACTTCATGGCTTCCGGTCAGCGCGCCGTCGACGAGTTGCTTGAAGGCGGGATCGCCCTTCGACATCATCACGCCATAGGGATCGCTGGGAAAGGCATCGCTCAAAAAGGCAAAATCATCGGGCGAGTTGGCGGTGGCCTTGAGACCGGCGAGAAGAATGTCGTCCTCCATGAAAGCCGCGGCGCGCCCGGTCTGCACCAGCAGGAAGGATTCGGCGTGATCCTTGCCTTGCAGGATCTTCATGCCGAGCCCCTTGTCGGTATTGAGCTTGGCGACGAACTGCGCGGTATTGGTGCCCTGGGTCACCGCGACGGTCTTGCCCTTGAGATCGTCGGTCGTCTTCAGGCCCGACGACTTCAGCGAAATCCATTTGAACTGCGGCGCATAGAAAATCACCGAGTAGGCAACCTCTTCCTGGCGCGCAATGGTATTGGCGGTCGAACCGCATTCGATGTCGACCGTCCCGTTCTTGACCAGAGGAATCCGGTTCGACGAGTTGACGGCCTGATAGGCAACCTTGAGATCGGGCATGCCGAGCTTGGCCTTTACTTTCGCAACCACGAGGTTGCAGAGCTCGAGCGAAAAGCCGATCGGCTTCTGGTTGTCATCCAGATAGGAGAACGGCACCGACGAGTCGCGGTTGCCGATCGTGATGGTGCCGGAATCCTTGATCTTCTGCAGCGTCGGACCGAGGCCTTGCGCGGAAGCAAGCGGCGAGCCGACGGCAACCAGAAGGCATGAGGCCACGAGGCCCCTGACAAGTTTCGTCATGGTGTATTACCCCTCCTACAAACTCCGCCTCTCGGCCGGCGCGCTCGATGCCGACCTCACTTGATCGATGCGATTGCCGCATCGACTGCATCGCCGAGACGTTCGACGATCGCATCCACCTGCCCCTCGTTCACGATGAACGGTGGAGCAAGCAGAACATGGTCTCCTCTGACGCCGTCGATCGTGCCGCCCATCGGGTAGACGATCAGGCCGCGCGCCATCGCTTCGCGCTTGATCAGCGCGTTCAGCTTCAATGGAGGAGCAAAGGGCTCCTTGGAATCACGGTCGGCGACCAGCTCGACACCCCGGAACAGGCCTCTTCCGCGGATATCGCCGACGTGATGGTGGTTGGCAAAGCGTTCTTCCAGGCGGCGCTGGAGATAGCCGCCCATGGCGACGACGTTGGTGAGCAAATCGTCGCGGCGAATGACATCCTGCACCGCGAGCCCGGCAGCGGCGGCCATGGGATGGCCCATATAGGTATGACCGTGCTGGAAGAAGCCGGATCCTTGCGAGAAAGCCTCGAAGATTTTCTTGCGCAAGGAGCACGGCCCCGACCGGCTGATAGCCGCCGCCCAGGCCCTTGGCGATCGCCATCAAATCCGGCGCGATGCCATCCTGCTCGCAGGCATGCAGCGTTCCCGTCCGGCCCATGCCGCACATCACTTCATCGAGAATGAGGAGCACGCCGTAGCGATTGCAAATGCCGCGTATCAGCTTGAAATAATCGGCCACCGGCGGCACCGCGCCCAGGGTTGCGCCGACGACGGTCTCGGCCACAAAGGCGATGACCTGATCGGAGCCAAGTTCGAGGATCTTGTCCTCCAGCGCCTGGGCGGCGCGCGCCGCATACGCCGCCTCGCTCTCGCCCGCGTCCTGCAAGCGGTATGCGTAGCACGGGTCGATATGATGGGTTTCGATCAACAGCGGCTGGAACTGGGTGCGGCGCCATTCGTTGCCGCCGGTCGCCAGCGCGCCCAGGGTGTTGCCGTGATAGCTCTGACGCCGCGCGATGATGTGCCGGCGCCGGGTCTCACCCTTCTCCACAAAATACTGACGGGCCATTTTGAGGGCCGCCTCGATCGCCTCCGATCCGCCACTCACCAGATAGACATGGTCGAGACCCGGCGGGGCATCCTCGATCAGACGATCCGCCAGCTTCTCGGCGACATCGGTCGTGAAGAACCCGGTATGCGCATAGGCAATCGTATCGAGCTGCTTGTGGAGAGCCGCCAAGACATCGGGATGTCCATGGCCGAGGCAGGATACCGCGGCGCCCCCCGATGCATCGATATAGCTCGCACCGTTGCGGTCGAACAATTCAATGCCTTTGCCGCCGACGGCAACGGGCATCACGGCATTGGCCGAGCGGTGAAGAATATGGGTCATGACGATTTCTTGCCGCCCCTCGGCTTCAAATGAGTGTTCAGCGCCGCCAAATGCTGGTCGGTATGGCGAAGCGTGGCGAGCGCGTCGTCGCCGCCGCGTCCGGCGATGACAGCGCCGAGAACTTCGGCAACGGCGAAGGCCGGCGACATGGCGTGAAAGAATGACGGGCTGTCGGTCGGGACGACGACGATGTGTTGCGCAATCTGCGCAAGCGGCGCGACCTCGCTATCGGTGATCGCAACAACCTGCATGCCTTGCTCCACGGCATATTCGGCCAGTTCGACCGTCAGGCGCGTGTACGGCAGCACGCTTGCGACCAGCAGAACATCCCGGCTGGTGGCCCGCGCCAGCGCATCGGCCCCGGTAGCCGCAACACCGTCGATGTGGATTGACTGTTCGCCGACGAGCGAGAGCACGTAGTGAAGATGCCATGCGACGCAGTGGCTCGACCGCAGTCCAAGGCAATAGATCCGGCGTGCCGAAGCCAACGTCCTGGCCGCGGCAACCAGGCGATCGAGGCTGTCAGCTGCTGCAAGGCGTTCGACCTGTTTGCCGATCGACCTCAACATATCGGCGACCAGCGCCTTGTCGCCCTTGAGCTTTTGACTGACGACCTGGGCGCCGGCCTTGCCGGCAAATCCGAGGTCGCCCTCGCGCACGGCCGCGGCATACAGCTCGCGCACGTCGTCGTAACCGTCCATGCCGAGATGCTTTGCGAGGCGGGTCATCGTCGCGGGCTGAACGCCTGCGCGCCGCGCCTGTTCGCGCATCGACAGCAGCGCCACGTCGCGAGGCCGGTCGAGCACGTATCGGGCGCCGGCCTGAAGCTGAACGGACATGGCGTCGAACGCCTTGACGATCTGCTCGGTGAGAGGGCCCTGATCCATGGCAAAGCCTAGCGCTCCTGGATCGAAGATTGCAACAATTGTTTCATTAATTTTTCAAATAATCCAATTGGATCATTCAGGGGCGAGCGATGACGGTCTGCAAAAAGCGGAAAATCAGTGCGGATTTATTGCGAGGTTAGCGGCGGCTGGGGATCAAACCTCCAGCCACTCCCGGCGGACGGCCGCATTCTCGCTAAAATCGGCCGGCGTTCCCCGGAAAACGATCCTGCCGTGGCCCATGACATAGAGCCGGGCCGAAATCTTCAATGCGATAGCCAGTTTTTGTTCGACCAGCAGGATCGAGACGCCGCGCCGCGCGATCTCAACCAACAATTCCCCGACCTGCTCGACAAGTTTGGGGGCCAATCCCTCGGTCGGCTCGTCGATCAGGATGAGATCGGGATCGCCCATCAAGGTACGGCACATCGTCAGCATCTGCTGTTCACCGCCGGACAGGACGCCGGCGGAAATGTCCTGCCGCGCTTTCAAATTCGGAAACAGGCGAAAGATGTCCTCAAATTTCCAGCGGCCGAATCTGCGCGAGCGTTTGAGACCCAGCTCCAGATTTTGCCGCACCGTCAGCGTCGGAAAGATCTGCCGGTCTTCCGGGACGTAGCCAATGCCGCAACGCGCCACCTGATCCGGCCGCCAGCCTGCGATGTCCTTGTCCTTGAATTTTACAACGCCCTGCGCCGCCACCAGACCCATGATGGCTTTACAGGCGGTCGATCTTCCAACCCCGTTGCGCCCGAGCAGGCTGACGATCTCGCCGTCGCCGACGCCAAGATCCACGCCGTGCAGAATGTGGCTTTGGCCGTAATAGGCATGGAGATCGCTGACTTCGAGGATCATGCGGCCGCCAGCGTCCCGAGATAGGCTTCCTGAACGGCGGGGTTGGCGCGCACGGCTTGCGGCGGCCCCGACGCGATGACCTTGCCATAGACCAATACGGTAATGACGTCGGCCAGATCGAACACCACCTTCATGTCGTGCTCGACCATGACCAGGGTCTTGCCGGTGGAGACGCGGCGGATCAATTCAACGGCGTTTTCGGTTTCGGTATTACTCATTCCGGCGGTCGGTTCATCGAGCAGAATGACCGAGGCGCCGCCTGCGATGGTCATACCGATTTCGAGCGCGCGCTGATCGGCATAGGACAACAATCCGGCGGCGGTGTCCCGGCGCGGTCCGAGATTGAGGTCTTCCAGCATCAGATTGGTGCGCTCGGTCAGTTCGCGCTGCCGCCACAGCGGCGTCCAGAACGAGTAATGATAGCCCGTGCTCCACAACAGCGCGCAGCGCAGATTTTCGAATACCGACAACCGGTGAAAGATCGAAGTGATCTGAAAGCTCCGCGACAGGCCCATGCGGTTGATCTTGTGCGGCGCCAGTCGGTCGATGCGGGCGTCATTGAGCCAGATTTCGCCCGAAGATATCGGAAAGCGTCCGCTGACCAGATTGAACAGCGTGGTTTTGCCGGCTCCGTTCGGGCCGATAATGGCGTGACGCTCGCCCTTTGTAATCTCCAGGTTGACGCCGCGAATGATCTGGGTCTCCCCGAAAGCCTTGGTCACGTTTCGCAGGCTGAGCGCAATCTCGGTCATGCCACGCTCCGCTGCGGCTTGAGCTCGAGCATGAGACCTTCCCAGACATGCCGGAACGATCGCGCTTCCCGGTGCAGCCACAAACCGCCGCCGAGCAGGCTGACGGTCGCCAGCAGCCACGGCAGCACGGCATGAATATCGATCTTGTTGCCGAACAAAATAAGCGTCTTGCCTTGCGCCGCTCCAATGGTCAGGAACGAGGTCAATTCCACCAGGCCGACAAAGCCGAGCACCATCAGGGCACCCGGCACAATGACCCTGATATAGGGCACTGCCAGCCGGCCGAACTTTCCGGCGCGGACGATGGGGCCATGAGCCATCACCAGGCCCATGATGCCATTCGGCGCAAAGATGACCATGCTGATAAAGAGAACCCCGACATATACCAGCCACGAGTTCGACATCAGGCTGACTCCGCTCTGCAACAGCGTGATCAGGACAGCTCCCAGGATCGGGCCACCGAAGGCGCCGGAGCCGCCGATATAGGCCATCAGCAGCGCGTTAGCCGAAAGCGGTGCGGCAAGCGCATCGAAGGTCACGATTTCATAGGTGACGGCGTACAATCCGCCGCCGATCCCGGCAAAGAATCCCGACAGTGCGAATTGCAGAAAGCGCACTATGCGCGGATCGTAGCCCATGAACTGCGCGCGTTCGAAATTGTCGCGCGTGGCGTTCGCCATCCGGCCAAGCGGCGTCAGCGTTAGGAAGAACATCGCCAGCGCTGCGCACAGCGTCCATGCCAGGATCAGGTAGTAGACCTGAATTCCCGAGGCATATTTCAGGCCGAACAGGCTGTGACCGATCATGCGGTTGGCGTTGACGCCGCCCTCGCCGCCAAAGAAATGATGAAACATCAACGCCGCGGTGACCATCAATTCACCGATGCCGAGCGTGATCATGGCAAACGCAGTCGCCCGCTGCTTGGTCGCCATATAACCGAACACGATTGCAATACCGAGCCCGGACAACCCCGATAACAATGGAATGAGCTCCATCGGCAACGGCAGGCTGCCGGCTCCGGCCAAATTGAGAAAGTGGATGGTCGCGTAACCGCCGATGCCGAAGAACGTCGCATGGCACAACGAGAACAGGCCGGCCTGCCCCAGCAGCATGTTGTAGGACAGGGCCAGAATGCTCATCATCCCCATCTGGCTCAGCATCGACAGCACGAAACCGGATTGGCGCCCCGTGCTGTAGTTGTAAAACACCCATGGCGCGGCGATCGCGACGACAAGTGCCGCGATCCAGACCCAGCTTTGTTTGAACCGGTCCGGACTCATGTGTCGCGCGTTCCCAAGAGGCCGCGCGGCCGGAACAGCAGGATCAGGATCATCATCGCGAACGGCAGCAGCGCGCCGATCCGGGCAACCGGCACGGTCAGGATTTCGGTAAACAGATTGTCGCCGGATACCGTGATGCCGAGCGGCTTGACCAGGTCGAGCAGCGAATAGTTGATCACGACGGCGAAGGTCTGGATCAGCCCCATCAGGATCGAGGCGATGAAACAGCCGGACAGCGAACCAAGTCCGCCGAACACCACGACGACAAAGACGATGGGCCCCATCGCTTCGGCCATGCCCGGTTCCGTGGTCTGATAGTTTCCCCCGATCACGCCGGCAAGACCGGCCAGCAGGCAACCACCCGCGAATACGATGGTGAAAACCCGAGGCACATTGTGGCCGAGCGCGCTCGCCATCTGGGGATGGGTCAGCGCTGCCTGGATGATCAGACCGACACGGGTCTTTTTCAGCAACACCCATGTCGCCACCAGCATGCTTACGGAAACCAGCAGCATGAAGCCGCGATAGGCCGGAAAGTTGGCGCCGTAGACCGTGAACAGCGGAAAGTCGAGGATCGGCGGCACCCGATAGGCCATCGGCAGCATGCCCCAGATCATCTGCACGCTGCGCTGGATGATGAACACCAGTCCGAAGGTAAACAGCAATTCGGCGATGTGCCCGTTATTGTGCACGCGCCGCAGCCCCCAGATTTCGATGCCCGCGCCGATCAACGCGCACAGGATCGGGGCGATGATCAGCGCCGGAAAAAAGCCGATGAACTGGCTGAGCGTGAACGCGAGATAGGCGCCGATCATGTAGATGCTGGCATGGGCGAAATTCAGCACACCCATCATGCTGAAGATCAGCGTCAGCCCGCTGGCCAGCATGAACAGCAGCATGCCGTAGACCAGACCATTGAACAGGGAAACGAGGACTATCTCCATGATCGCCTCGTTATCCCGTTGCCTAACCTCTCAAACGGTTTCTATTCCGGCCGCTTCATCTTGCAGATGGTCGGTAGCGTCAGATCGGCAGCCGTGGCCGTCATGAAGTTCTTCCAGCCGAAGCCGGTATGTTCGGAATCGAATTTCACGTCTTTGCTGAAGACGCCGGCGTAGTACGGCATCAGCAACTGGTGATCTTCCTTGCGCATGATGTTTTCCTGACCCACCAGATCCTTGACATGCATGTCCTCGAGCGCCAGCGCCACCTTCAGGGGGTCGGTCGAGCCCGCCTTGTTGATTGCGTTGGTCAGCATGTCGATCATGGTGATAAAGTTGAGCGTCGAGAAATCGGTGGTGTGGTTGACCCGCCAGTCGCTGGCGAGCTTCTCCGCCTCCGCGCTCTTCAAATCGACCGCCACGTTGCCGTTGAACTCCATAATCGACGTCAGGCGATTCTCGCCCGCCGCACCGATTGCGGTCGGTCCGCCGATCAGGTGCGAAAGGTACGTATCGAACCGCACGTTGAGACCGTCGTCCACGGCAGCCTTGATCAGTAGATTGAGATCGCGGTTGTAGTTGCCGGTGACGACGCTCTGGGCGCCGGAAGCCTTGATCTTGGCGACGTAGGAGGAGAAATCCTGCACCTTGCCGAACGGCATCAGTTCGTCGCCGACAATCTCGATATCGGGCCGCAGCTTGGCCAGCCATTTCTTGGTGTCATGCTGGATCGACTGGCCGAACAGGTAATCCTGATTGAGCAGATAGACCTTCTTCAGGTCCGCCGGCAGCGACTTGATCCGCGCCGCCGCGCGCATGTCGACACTGCCGGCGAAGCGGAAGTGCCAGAAGTCGCACTGCTCGTTGGTCAATTCGGTCGCCAGCGCGCCGCAATTCAAATACAGGATGCGATTGTCCGGGTTACGCGCGTTGTGTTTGGATACGGCGTCGATCAACGCCGCACCGACGTTCGATCCGGTACAATGCATCACGAACGGAATGTTCTGGTCCGTCATGCTTTTCAGTGCGATCAGTGCTTCAGCCGGCTGCAGTTTGTCATCGAACGGAACGAGTTCGTACTTTCTGCCCAGCGCGCCACCTGCTTCGTTCTTTCGCGCAATGATAAACTGGAAGGCTTTGAGAAACTCGTCGCCACCCGAAGCGAACGGACCCGAAAACGGGTCGGTATAGGCCAGCTTGATGGTGTCTTCGGCCAAGACCGGCCGTCCGGAAAACAACAGACCAAGAATCGCAAAAGAGTAACAAACCAGGCGCAAACCACGCATCGCGTCCTCCCCTATGCCCTATCCTTTATGGATAGATGTTCATTATTGGTTTGGAAGAGTACATCGCCGCCAAGGTGAGTCAATTGGCGGCCCCGGCTCTACCGGCACAGGTATCCGGCACCTGCGCCTGCGGATTGGCCAAAATGCCTGTCGATCAGTCAGGAGGCCGCGTACGCGCGATGATACTGGCCGCACCCTTGTCCAGCAGTTCGAGCCCGGCCGCGCGGCCCAATTCCCTCGGGCGATCGGCCGGACCGCTGTGTGTCACTTCGATGAACTGCTGCCCGGTTTCATCCAGCACCGAGGCGGTCAGCGTCATTTGCGCGCCATCGATGGTGGAATAGGCCGCAATCGGCGAATTGCAGTGGCCGTTCAGCACCCACAATACCTCGCGCTCGGCGTCGCAGCTTGCATGCGCGGCCGGATCGTCGATCAGGGAAAGATAGCTCCGCGTCTGCCAATCGCTGGCGGCGCATTCTACCGCGACGATGCCCTGCCCGGCCGCCGGCAGCATCTCCTGCGACGAAAAATCATGAGCGATGCGATGGGCGAGCCCGATGCGTTCGAGCCCGGAGCGCGCCATGATCAATCCATCGGCCGGACCGGCTTCGCCACCGCCGGGCAAGCGCTGCCTCTCGCCGGAATCGAGCTTGCGGACCCTTGTGTCGGCTGCCCCCCGAAAGTGAATAACCTCGACTTCCGGAAACAGCCGCCGCAGGTAGGCCGCGCGCCGCACGGCATTGGTGCCGATCTTGAAGCCCTTGCCGCCCGAATGCTTGATATCCTCGATTGAGATTCCGGCGCGCAGCACCAGCGCATCGGTCGGCGGGGAGCGCACCAGCGTCGCGCCGATCACCAGGCCCGGCGTGTCCTCGTTGCCGGGCATGTCCTTGAGCGAATGCATCGCGGCGTGCAGTTCGCCCGACCTGACCGCGGCGCGAATTTCCGCGACGAAAGCACCGCCCTTGCCGCCATGCATCAGCAACTTGCTGGTCTGGTCGGTATCCCCCACAGTTTCGAACCTGACGATCTCGACGCCGAGGTCCGATGCAACGATCGACAGACGCCGCGCAATGTCCTCGGTCTGGGCGATCGCCATCGTGCTCTTGCGAGTGCCGATACGCATCGAAGCTGTCACCACCGGCGCTCCATTCGACAGCCGCGCAAAGGATCGCAACGGCTTCCTCGGAGCCAAATTAAGACCAGCCCTCGCCGGAATGCAAACGGCTATTCCGCCGCGTGTTTTTGCTCACCATATTGTGTGCCCGATGGGGAGCGATCGGGCTTGTCGGAGCGCGCCCAGCGCGACAATGCGTTGGAAAGGTTGTCAAGGTAGAGATACACGACCGGAGTCGTGAACAGGGTCAGTGCCTGGCTGACGATCAGGCCCCCGACCATCGCATAGCCCAGCGGCTGGCGGATTTCCGAACCGGTGCCGGTGCCCAGCATCAGCGGCACGCCGCCGAGCATCGCCGCCATGGTCGTCATCATAATGGGGCGAAACCGCAGCAGCGCCGCCTTGCGGATCGATTGCTCCGGCGACAGGTGCTCGTCGCGCTCGGCCGAGATCGCGAAATCGACCATCATGATCCCGTTCTTCTTGACAATGCCGATCAACAAAATGATGCCGATCAGGGCAATCAGGCTGAAGTCGAATCCGAACGCCATCAGGATCGCGAGCGCACCGACGCCGGCCGAAGGCAGCGTGGACAGGATGGTGAGCGGGTGGATGTAGCTTTCATAGAGAATACCCAGAATCAAATACACCACGACGAGGGCCGCCATGATCAGCAGCGGCACGGTGCCGAGCGACTGCTGGAACGCCTGTGCAGTACCCTGGAAACTTGAGTTAAGCGTGGCCGGCGCACCCAGATCGATCACCGATCTCTGGATCGCCTCGGTCGCCTGCCCAAGTGCCACGCCCTGCCCGAGATTAAAGCTGATCGTGATCGCCGGGAACTGACCCTGATGGCTGATCGAAAGCGGCCGCACCGGAACCGTGGTCCATTTTACGAACTCGGACAGCGGCACCTGATCGCCTGTGGTCGGTGACTTGATATAGAGCTTGTTGAGGGTGTCGAGATTGCCCTGCAGCTCCGGGAGGATTTCCAGGATCACGTGATAGGAATTGAGCTGGGTGAAGTACTGGGTGACCTGACGCTGGCCGAACGCGTCATAAAGCGTGTCGTCGATCAACTGGGGATAGATGCCAAAGCGCGAGGCAGTGTCGCGGTCGATCGTCAGCGTCAGCGTTGTGCCCTGGGTCTGCTGGTCGGTAGCGACGTCACGCAACTCGTGCAGCGTCTGCATTCTGGCCAGGATTTTCGGCGCCCACTCGTTCAACTCGTCGAGGTTGGCGTCCTGCAGCGTGTATTCGAACTGCGTTCTTGTCGCGCGCCCGCCGAGGCGTACATCCTGCGACGCCTGCATGAACAGGCGGGCACCCTCGACCTTTTCGGCCTGCGGACGCAGCCGCGCAATGATCTGCTGCGCGTCGGAGTTGCGTTCGCTGCGCGGCTTCAGCGTAATATACAGGCGGCCCGTATTGAGGGCACTGCCACCGCCACCGATGAACATGGCAATACTGTCAACATCGGGATCATTCTGCACGATATTGCCGAGTTCCTCCTGGTGGCGTTTCATGTCTGCAAAGGAAATATCCTGCGCCGTCTCGGAGGTTGCGGTGAGAAAGCCGTTGTCCTGCTGCGGAAAGAAACCCTTGGGAATGATGACGAACAGATAAACCGACAATCCCAGTGTCGCGAAGAAAATCAGAAGCGTCGTCAGGCTCCAGCGCAGCGCGCGGTCCAGACCGCGCTCATAGGCATGAAGCATGGTATCGAAAGCACGCTCGCTCCACTGATAAAACCGCCCGTGTTTCACTTCCTTGTGCGCACGAAGGAAACGTGAGGCCATCATCGGCGTGAGCGTCAGGGACACAATCAGCGACACGAAAATGGCCATCGCCAGCGTTACCGCGAATTCGCGGAACAGGCGTCCGATGATGCCGCCCATCAGCAATAGCGGAATCAGCACTGCGACCAGCGAGACGCTGATCGACACGATCGTGAATCCGATTTCGCTGGCGCCCTTGAACGCCGCCGCCAGCGGCTTCTCGCCCTCCTCGATATAGCGCGTGATGTTCTCCAGCATCACGATGGCGTCGTCGACGACAAATCCGACCGCGATCGTCAGCGCCATCAGCGACAGATTGTCGAGGGTATAGCCGAATGCCCACATCAGGGAGCAGGCGCCGAGCAGCGCCAGCGGAACCGTGACGCTCGGGATGATGGTCGCCCATACGCTACGCAGGAAGATGAAGATCACCATCACCACGAGCGCGATGGTGATCAACAGCGTAAACTGCACGTCTTCGACAGCGGCGCGGATGGTCAGGGTACGGTCGCTGATAATCTTGATCTTGATGGCGGGCGGAATGGCGGCAATCAGCCTCGGCAATTGCGCCTTGATCCGGTCGACGGTGTCGATGACATTGGCGCCGGGCTGCTTGAAGATAACGAGGAACACGCCGCGCTTGCCATCGGCCCACGCCGCCTGCTTTACGTCTTCGGGACCCGACACGGCCCTGCCGATGTCGCGGATCCGCAAGGGGCCGCCATTGCGATAGGCGATGATGACGTCGTTCCAGTCCTTCGGATTCAGCAACTGGTCGTTGGCGTAGATCGTAAAGGCGCGCCTGTCGCCATCGATATTGCCCTTCGGGCTGTCGACCGTCGTAATCGCGATCTGGGTGCGGACGTCTTCCAGCGACAGGCCCTTGGCCACCAGCTTCGCCGGATCTATCTGAACCCGAATCGCCGGCTTTTGCTGGCCGCCGATAAATACCTGGGCTACGCCGGCGATCTGGCTGATCTGCTGCGCAAGCTGGGCGTCGGTGCCGTCGCTGACTTCGGTCAGCGGCAACGTGTCGGATGTCGCCGACAACAGCAGGATCGGCGAATCCGCCGGGTTGACCTTGCGGTAGGTCGGCGGCGAGGGAAGATTCTTCGGCAACTGGCCGCTGGCCGCATTGATGGCCGCCTGGATGTCATTGGCCGCGCCATCGATGCTGCGGTTCAGTTCGAACTGGATGGTGACGGCGGTAGAGCCCAGCGAACTCGTCGACGTCATCTGGGCGATGCCGGGGATTTGCGCCAGTTGCCGTTCCAGCGGTTGCGCCACCGACGACGCCATGGTCTCGGGGCTGCCGCCGGGCAGCGACGCGGAAACCTGGATGGTCGGAAAGTCAACCTGCGGCAGCGGCGCGACCGGCAGCAGCGGATAGGCAACGAGGCCGACGAACAGGATACCCGCCATCAGCAGCGAGGTCGCAATCGGGTATCGGATAAATGGCGACGAGATGCTTTCGTCCATGCAGTACCCTCTGGCAACGTTGCTCCCAGCCTCGACCGCGCCTGCTATGCGCCGAGGTTTCAGGGGCTGCATCTTGATGTGCTTTTGCCCGCGGCCAGAATATCCGTGGCGCGTTGACAAACCAGACGTTCGGAAGGCAAATGAATGAGACTTTATGATAACGGGCTCGGGAACGAACGATGGGCGGACGTCGGCGAATCTGGGCCGGATGGGCAACACTCGCGGGGCTTGTGTTATTCTGGTTCGGATTGACGACGTGGACGGGGATCGTCTCGGCGGGACGCTTTCCATCGCCCGCGGCGTTCTGGCTTTCGCTGGTTCAGATCATGACGCGCGGCTACGCCGGGGGGCAGCTTGTCACTCATGCGTGGCACAGCCTCGAACTTGTCGCGATGGGGTTTCTCGTCGCCATCGTCACCGGCGTGCCGCTGGGCCTGTGGATGGGCTGGAGCCGGCGCGCTGAAGCCGCCATCAACCCGGTATTCCTGATCATCCGGCCGATCCCGCCATTGGCCTGGATTCCGCTCGCGATATTGTGGCTCGGCCTCGGCGACGCGGCCAAGATTATGGTGATCTGGTTTGCCGCCTTCGTACCATCCGTGATCAACACGTTCAGCGGCGTCCGCACCATCGAACGGCCGGTGATCGAGGCGGCGCAGATGCTGGGAACGCCGCTCCGGCGATTTGTCATCGAGATTCTTGCGCCGGCGGCCGCACCCATGATCTTCACCGGCTTGCGCCTGTCGTTGCAGGCGGCCTGGACCACACTTGTCGCGGCGGAGCTTGTCGGCGCGCTGGTGGGAGTTGGCGTTGTCCTCAACGTGGCCCAGCAGGACATCTATCCGGGCATGATCCTGGTCGGGATGCTGACGGTCGGCATTTTGGGTTTTGCCACCACCTGGCTGCTGAGCCAGGTGGAGCATCGGGCGCTGGCCTGGAACGTTGCGGCAAAGGATTAAGCGATGAATGGCCGGCCTCTCCGCCTGGGCGAAACCATTGCGTGGGGCTTGGCCGGCTTGGTGCTCTTTCTAGGCATCTGGACGATGCTTTCGATCTCGGGCCTGGTGCCGCGACAATTTTTGCCGACGCCGCTGGAGGTCGTCACGCGCTTCGTTCAGCTTCTGACCACGCCGTTTGCAGGCGCGACCTTGCCGCAACATCTGGCGTCGAGCTTGCAGCGATATCTGTGTGGCGTGTTGCTGGCCGCGCTGGTCGGCGTTCCCCTCGGACTGCTGATGGGATGGTTCAGGCTGTTGGACGACATTCTGTCGCCGATTTTCGAAGGGCTTCGTTTTATCGCGCCGATTGCCTGGGTGCCCTTTGCCGCACTGTGGTTCGGCACCGGGATCGGCGGTCCCGTGATGATCATCTTCGCCGGCGCTTTTCCACCGTGCCTGATCAATGCCTATCGCGGCGCTCGCTTTGTCGATCCGCAACTGATCGAGGCCTCGCAAATGCTCGGCACCGGCCATTTGCGCACCATCCTGGAAGTTCTGTTGCCGGCTTCGATTCCCTCGATCGTCGCCGGCTTGCGCGTCGCCGCCGGTCTCGGTTGGCAATCGCTGGTCGGCGCAGAGTTGATCGTAGCGGCAGCCGGCGTCGGCTTTATGATGGTGCAGGCCCAGGCCAATGTTTCCACACCCACGGTGATGACCGGGATGATCGCGATCGGGATCGCGGGAATGCTGATCGATGTGTTGCTGCGGTACGGCGAGACACTGATCCTTCGCCGGCGCGGACTCGTCGTTTAAGGGAAATTGCCGTGGGCTCGATCCGCTTTGACAGAGTGAACAAGGTTTTTGGCGGAAAAAGTGCCGGCGTGAAGGCACTCGAGGACATCAACCTCGAAATCGCCGAGAAGGAATTCGTCGCCATTGTCGGCCCGTCGGGCTGCGGCAAAACCACATGCCTGCGCATCGTCGCCGGCTTCGAGTCACCGACCTCGGGCATTGTCAGCGTGAACGGAAAACCCGTCACGGCTCCCGGACCGGATCGTGCGGTGGTGTTTCAGCAATTCGCCCTTTTCCCGTGGAAGACCGTCCGGCAAAACATCGACCTTGGCCTGCGCAACAAGAATTTCGCCGGCGACGAGCGAGACCGGCTCATCCGGAGCGTTCTGGATTTGATGAACCTTGAAAGCTATGCCGATGCGTTTCCGCACCAACTGTCCGGCGGCATGCAGCAGCGCGTGGCGATTGCCCGTGCCTACGTGCTCGATCCCGAGGTGCTGTTGATGGACGAACCCTTCGGGGCGCTGGATGCGCAAACCCGCGTCCTCATGCAGGAAGAACTGGTCCGGCTCGGTCGCGTCAATCCAAGAACCGTGCTATTTATTACCCACTCGGTTGAGGAAGCGGTGTACCTCGCGGACCGTGTTGCCATCATGACCCGGAGGCCCGGCCGCATCAAGGAAGTGCTCGACATCAAGACCGTTCGCGATACGGAACGGTGGAATCGCTTCCAAAAGATCGAAGACGTAATGGATCTCGACTCCTTTATTCACTTACGCACCCACGTTTGGAAATCTCTGAGAGAGGAGAAACGTGAAGATCGGCAATAGCTCCCCGCTGGACCGCTCGATCGGCGCCATCCAGTTCATCACTTGAAAAATGAAAACCCGGAAGGAAACCACATGATCTCGAAGGCCATCAGGAGTGCTGCCGCGGCAGTCATTATCATGAGCGGATGTGCGCTGCCGTCCCTTAGCCGGGCGCAGACCGCAATCGGCGTCAGCTATCAACCGTCGCTGTATTGGGCGCTGCCCTTCCACTATGCCAACGTCAAAGGCTGGTGGAAGGAAGTCGGTCTTGTGCCGAATTTCTCGACGTTCCCGGCAGGCGCGCCGCAGATCGCGGCATCGGCGGCGAAATCGTGGGATGTCGGCGGGACCGGATCGGTACCGGCCGTGCTCGGCGCTGTGCGCTTCAACATCCTGACCATCGGAATTACCAACGATGAATCGAAAGCCAACGCCATGCTGGTGCGTGGCGACAAGTTCGACGCCATCAAGGCCAACCCGCAGCTTCTCAAGGGCCAGCGTCTGCTGCTGACGACCAATTCCACGGTGGACTACGCTTCACGAAAATGTCTGACAAAGTTCGGACTCGCACAAAACGACATGCAGTTCGTCAATCTCGGCCAGGCGCAGATCATCACGGCGCTGACGTCGAATAACGGAGACATCGCCGGGGTTTGGGCGCCGAACACCTACACCCTGGAGGACCAGGCCAACGCCAAATACCTGTGCTCCGGCGCCGATGCCAATGCTGTCGTTCCCGGAGCCCTGGTGGTACGGGCCGACTTCGCCAAGGATCATCCGGAAGACGTCGCAAAATTCCTCGCCGTGTTCTTGCGCGGCTGGTCCTGGGCCAAGGCCAATCCGGCGGAGGCACGCACGCTGGCGCTTGATTTCTACAAGCAGGGCGGACTTGAGGTGACGCCGCGCGCGATGGATCAGGAGTTCGCGCTGCGGCCGGTTTTCTCGCTGGATGAGCAACTCAAGATCATGTCGCGCGCCGGCGGCGCATCGACGGTCGACGGCTGGTTCTCCGAGATCGGAAAGTTCCTGACCGAGGTCGGCACGATACCGTCCAGCCCCGATCCCAAGGAGTATATCAAGGACGAGTTCCTGAAACGCGTCGCAGCCGACCCCAAGCTGCGCGCCTTTGCGACGGAATTCGACAAGAAATGATTGTCGGCCGGCCCGGCGCGGGATCCGCCGGGCCTGCCTGACCGTAAGCCATCGCTGGAAGAGGCCGCCGGATGTCCGTCACTTATTTGAAGAAGGCCACCAAAACCCCGGAAACCGAATCCGGCGCGGCACGCATGGTGGTTGCCGAGATGCTGGCGGCGATCGACAACGGCGGCGAGCAGGCCGTACGCGATTACGCGCTGAAGCTCGACAAATGGTCGGGCGACATCGTGCTGGACCCGGCGGCAGTTGAACGGCAGACCCGCGATATTCCAAAAGCGGTAAAGGATGACATTACCTTTGCGGCGAGCCAGGTACGGCGCTTCGCCGAAGCCCAGCGTGCTTCGGTTCATGATTTTACGCTGGAGATCGTACCCGGCCTTGAACTCGGACAGAAGCTCGTTCCGGTCAATACCGCAGGATGCTATGTTCCCACCGGCCGCTACGCCCACATCGCCTCGGCCTACATGTCGGTCGCAACCGCCAAGGCGGCGGGCGTCAAGACCGTCATCGCCTGCTCCGCGCCTTACAAGGACCGGGGCATCCACCCTCACGTCTTGTACGCGATGCATATCGCCGGCGCCGACATCATTATGTGCCTCGGCGGGGTTCAGGCCATCGCTGCCATGGCGAACGGTCTTTTTACCGGACGCCAGGCCGACATCGTCGTCGGCCCCGGCAACAAGTTCGTCGCCGAGGCCAAGCGCATGCTGTTCGGCAAGGTCGGCATCGATGTCTTTGCCGGCCCCTCCGAAGTTGCCGTTATCGCCGACGACAGCGCCGATCCGCTGATCGTCGCGACCGATCTGGTTGGGCAGGCGGAACACGGTCATGAAAGTCCGGCGTGGCTGATCACCTCATCATCCCGCATCGCCGACGAAGTCGCCCGTCTGGTTCCGCAACTGATTGCAAATTTACCCGCGACCGCGCGCGACGCCGCGGGTGCCGCGTGGCGCGACTATGGCGAGATCGTGCTGTGCGACACCGACGAGGAAATCGCCGAAGTCTCGGATTCGTATGCCTGCGAGCACCTGGAAGTTCATTGCAGGGATCTCGACTGGTGGCACGCGCGCCTCACCAATTACGGGTCGCTGTTCCTTGGCGAGGAGACCAACGTCGCGTTCGGCGACAAGGTATCGGGACCGAACCATATTCTTCCGACAAAGTTTGCGGCGCGTTATTCGGCTGGCCTTTCCGTGCACAAATTCCTCAAGCCGCTGACCTGGCAGCGCATGAACCGGGAAGCTTGCAAACTGATTGCGCCGGTTGCCGCACGCATCTCGCGTCTTGAGGGCATGGAAGCGCATGCCCGCACCAGCGATGTACGCATGGACAAATATGCGCCGGGTTCGAATGCCGATCTCGGCTCGCCCGTCGAGGCCTGATGCCTTTTCCGGCTGGAGCCGTGAATCATAGGGCTTGCGCGACGCCGGGGGTTACGAAACACTTGCCGTGCACGGTTTAGCGTCACTTGTAAAACAGGATCGGGTTTACATGACTGAGCCAAAAGACACGGAAACCGCCGCCAGCAAGTTCGATGACAAGCTTCAGAAGCTGATCAAACGTGCCAGAAAACAGCACGGGATGCTGTGGCCCTCGGTCGTTTCCAAACTTGAACTGGCCCGCGCCGATGTCCGATCGATGATCAAGGTCTATGAATCAGGGCCGAGATAAGTCTATCCCGTATTCGAGACCTGGCGATGATCAAGGCCACCAAATTTTTCCGAAAGCAGGCCGAGAAGGCGGAGCGAATGGCGCGCGCCACATCGGACGAAGAAGCTTCGCAAAACCTGTCGAACCTGGCGCAAGCGTATCGCAGCCAGGCGGCCGCGATGAAGAAAAACGAGAAGAAGTCCGGCAAGACCAAGAAAAAGTCCGGCAAGAAGCTGGGCAAGGTGAAAAAGCGAGCGTGACGTGATACCTAAAATGGTTCGATGCATTGCGCTGTTGGGTCTGGCCCTTTTCGGTCACACGCCGGTGCAGGCTCAAACCACCGCGCCCGTGATGCTGATGACGGCCGGCGACGGCAGCGCATTTTTGCCGTACGGCCAGGGCATCGCCACCTATCTGGCGTCCAAGGGTATCGCCATCGAAGTGAAAAAGAGCGCCGGCTCCAATGAGAACCTGTCTGCCGTTGACGCGTCCGCTATGACCATCGGGACTGCCTTCATGGGGTCGGCCTATGATGCCGTTAACGGCACCGGCTGGACCATGGGCCGCAAGCACGCGAACTTGCGTGCGCTGTTTCCGATGTACGAGACCTCGTTCCAGATCGCAGCGCTGCGCAAAAGCGGGATCGGGTCGCTCGCCGACCTCGACGGCAAGAAGGTCGGTGTCGGCCCGGCCAAGGGTCCCGCGGAAGTGTTCTTCCAGGCCGCCGCCGAAATCGCACATCTCAAACCGATCATCGTCAACGGCGATCCGGCCCTGCTGGTAAAACTCTTGACCACCGGCGAGATCGATGCGCTGTGGCAAGGCGCCGTGGTACCCATTCCATCGCTGAGCGAAGTCGCCAATCAAGCCGACGCGGTGATATTCGGGCTCTCCGACGCCGAGGTCACCGCGATGCTGGTGAAATTCCCGCAGCTTGCGCCAACGACCGTTCCAGCCGGAGCCTACAAGGGCCAAGCTACCGAAATCAAAAGCGTTTCAGCGTGGAATTTCATAGTCGCCAACAAGGACCTGCCGATCGATGCGGCCTACGCGATCACCAAAGCGGTGCTCTCGGCAACCGACCCGAAATCGCAGATTTATCCGACCGCCGCCGGCACGCTCGCCGTCAATGCTTCCAGGAACCGGATCATGCCGTTCCATCCAGGCGCGATGAAATTCTATGCCGAGGCCGGCGTTAAACTTTCGTCGCCGTAAAGTTTGGATCAGCCCCGCCCGCGGTTTGGGCCCGCTTATTATCTATGCTTGCATCGCCAAGGCGCCACCTTTTATGTATAGACATGAAAAATATGTATATACATGATGGAGCGATCGAGGACGATCCAAATGGGTGACGGGGTGCTCGCGTTCGACGATATCGGCCAGGATTTTCCGGCACCCGGCCAGAATGCGCCCACCCGCGTGCTGGACGGCATCTCCTTCGACGTCGACGACGGAAAGTTCATCGCCGTCATCGGCCCTAGCGGCTGCGGCAAGAGCACGCTGCTGCAGATGGCCGCCGGATTGCTGAAGCCGACCCGCGGGGTTGTGCGCCATCGGGGAAAAACCGTCAGCTCGGTCAATCGCCTGGTCGGCTTCGTCCCGCAACAGGCGCAACTGTTTCCGTGGAAGACGCTTGCGGAGAACATCGAACTGCCGCTGCTGCTGCGCGGAATTGCACCCGCCGAACGCCGCCGCCGCGTTGCCGAGGCACTCGATGCGGTCGGCCTCACCGGATTCGAGCAGCACTTTCCGAGTCAATTGTCCGGCGGCATGCAGAAGCGCGGATCGATCGCCCGCACCCTGGTCTATCGGCCAGATGTCATGCTGATGGACGAGCCGTTCGGCGCGCTCGACGCGCAAACCCGGATGGTGATGCAGAACGATCTGCAGGCGCTTTCGCTCGAGGCGCGCGCCACCGTCGTGTTCGTCACCCACGACATTACCGAATCGGTGCTGCTGGCCGACAGTGTTGTGGTCCTGAGCCAGCGCCCGGCGCGGATTCTGGCCAATGTCCCGATCGAATTGCCGCGGCCTCGCAATGTTTTCGAACCGTTCCGGAATCCCGGTTTCGAGGCGGCCTACGAAGCGGTGTGGACTGTATTCAGGACCCAGGTCGACATTGGACGCCGGATGCATTGAGGTCGGAGTCTGCACCATGAACGATGTTGCCTGTTCCGCCCGCGCCTCTACGCCGCCGGAAACCTCAAGCGAAAAGAGCCGCGCCGGGCTCGGGAAATTCATACGTGGTCTGGTTACCCTGTTGCCCGGCATTGCATTGCTCGTGTTCTGGCAGTGGTCCTCGGGTCGGCTGATCCGGGAAATCTACGTCAGCAAACCGACGGCCGTGGTTGAACGCCTTTACGAACTCTTTGCCTCCGGCGAGATCTATCCGCACCTCTGGACCACGGGTCAGGAACTGGTGCTGGGCTACACCATCGGGGTCGCCGGTGGCGTCGTCGGCGGCTACGCACTCGGCCGTTCGCAGCGGCTTGCCAGCATCTTCGAACCCTATGTCATGGCCTTCTACGGCGTGCCGAAGATCGCGCTGGCGCCGTTGTTCATCATCTGGTTCGGCATCGGCATCTGGTCGAAGGTGGCGCTTGCCTCGACCATGGTGTTCTTCCTGGTCTTTTATAATGTGTTTTCCGGCGTCCGCAGCGTCGACCGGGAACTGGTCAACCTGACGCTGGTGATGGGCGCCAACCAGCGCCAACTGACCTGGCATGTCTATCTGCCTGCAGCCGCCCCGTTCGTCATGCTCGGCATGCGCCTCGCCATTCCCTACAGCGTGATCGGCGTGATCGTCGGCGAGTTCACCTCGTCGACCCAGGGCCTCGGCCTCTTCATCCATGAGGCGTCATCGACGTACGATCCGGCCGGCGTGTTCGCAGGCATCGTGATCCTCCTGATTTTCGTGATGACGGCAAACTTCGTCGCTGGCCGGCTGGAACGCAGGCTATTACGCTGGCGCTCGTTTTCGGGGGTTGGCCCAAGCGATATCTGAGATCTGTACCAGTCCCACAGGAGGAAGCCATGCGCACAATGAACAATCTGACCAAAGCAGCGGTGATCGGCGCAGCGCTTTTTCTGACGCCGGGACTGGCGGCAGCACAGCAGACCGTTCGCATCGGCATGGGCGCACCGACGCTGAGTTTTCTTCCCATCTGGGCGGCCCGTGCGCTCGATACGTTTGCCCCGCAAGGTTTGGTTGCGACCACGGCAGTGTTACCCGGCGGAGACGCTTCGGCCCTGGCGGCCCTGGACTCCGGCGACATCGATCTGGCCGCGATCGGATCCGAGGCGGTGCTGCGGGCCGCCGCCAAGGGCCAGCCTTTCGAGATCGTCTACACGCTGATGTCGAAGGTCACGCTGCAGCTGGTGGTCTCGCCCAGCTTCCTGGCGCGTGCCGGCGTCAAACCCGGCGATCCGTTGCCGAAGCGCCTTGCTTCACTGAAGGGAGCGATTGTCGGGGTCACCGCTTTGGCCGGCGCCCAGGAATTCGCCGCGCGCTGGCTTGCGGCCAAAGGCGGCCTTGATCCGAAAAACGACATCCAGGTCGCGCAGGTCGGCAGCCCGGTCGCGGTGCAGGCGGCGCTGGAGGCCAAGCGCATCGATGCCTTTGTCCTGTCGCCGCCGGAAGGATACCTGTCCGAGAAAGCCGGAACCGGCTCGGTCCTGATCTCCCTCGGCGATGATTTTCCGCTGCTCGCAAACCAGCCCTATCTGGTTCTCGTCGCCAAGAAACCGATGGATGACAAGGCCACCGACCTCATCACCCGAACGCTGAAGGCCATGCAGATGGCAAGTGCCGCGGCGATCGCCAAACCCGATGAGACGGCGGCAGCGATCCAGAAGCAGTTCTTTGCGAAGGCACAGCCGGACAGTATCGCCGCCGCGCTCAAGGCGATGAACAGTGGTGTCGCCGGAGGCGGCAGGCTCGACGCAGCAAGCTTTCAGAACGCACTCGTCTTCGCCAAGGAAGTCGGCACCAATTACGGCAAGGAGTTCGACGCCAAGGCGTCGGAGAACGATCTCTGGACCAATCGATTCATCGAAGTCGCCAAGACCAAGTGATCGCGAAATAGCTTTGGTCTCGAAAAACTATCCGTTCGGCGTGAAGCGGGCCATCAGATCGTAGAGATGCCCCGGATGGGTGAGCCGCACCGACGTGATCGGCTCACCGTTACGCCAGGTCCGGCGTTCAATCACCAGACAGGCTGAACCCTCCTCGATCTTCAGATCGGCGGCCGTTGTCCGGTCGGCACTGCAGGCCGATATCCGATGCTCGGCTTCGGTCCACGGCACGTGACCCACCAGCCAGGTGTTCGGAGGCGTCACCGAAAAATCCTGCCGAAGCGCATCGGGCACCGCCTGCAGGTTGAGAAGCCGGTCTTCGAGAGCAAAGGCCAGTCCATCGGCTTCGTGCCGGCAGCGCAACGCCAATATCGAGGCACGCCCGCTCACCTCCAGCCGCGACCTGTCGTGACGCAAGGCCGCACGCTTCTGAAGATCGAGCAAGCGATAGCCGTATCGTTCGCCGCGTTTCTCGACCTCCGCCTTCAGATCGGGAATCTGAAGAACGGCCGACTGCACCCGCGGCCGCGACACGAAGCTGCCTGCGCGGCGCTTGCGTTCGACCAACCCGGCCGCAGCGAGCGCGGAAACCACCTTGTTCACCGTCATGCGGGAGCAGGAGTAGGCGTCCATCAATTCGTGTTCGTACGGCACGCGATGTCCGGGCGGCCAATCGCCGGAAACGATCTTTCCTTCGATGTCGTTGCGGATGCGCTGATAGAGCGTCATCGTCGCGACGTTTGCGCCCGATTTTACTTCAGCAGTCATGCGGCGAGCAGCCCTTCCAATGTTTGACGGAAACGTAACGCAACCGGATCCCTGTGGTGATGCCGGCCGTTCTCTACAATCTTGCGTCCGCGAGTCCAGACACAGTCGACCAGCGACAGGTCGCCGCAAAAGATCCAGCTATCGAGGATCGCATCCCCCGAACGGCCGGCCAATGCTACATGCGCAGCGTCGAGACTGATGAGATCGGCCGAGCCTCCCTCTGCAAGGCCCGGCGCGGCAATCCCGAGCGATTTTGAGCCCCCTCTCAAGGCGCCATCGAACAACGCCCGGCCGGTCGAACCCATGTCGCCGGTCGCCAAGACATTGCGGGAGCGATGCGCAAGACGCTGGGAGTATTCGAGCTGACGCAATTCATCGGCCGCACCGATCAGGACATTGGAATCGGAACCGACGCCGAACATGCCGCCGAACCCGATGAACTCGGCTGCATGGAACGTGCCGTCTCCGAGATTGGCTTCGGTGATCGGGCACAGGCCCGCCACAGCGCCGCTTTCCGCCATCTGCCGGGTTTCTTCGGAGTTCATGTGGGTCGCATGAATCAGGCACCACTGT
Organism: uncultured Alphaproteobacteria bacterium; assembly: GCA_963774685.1. Lineage (GTDB taxonomy): Bacteria > Pseudomonadota > Alphaproteobacteria > Rhizobiales > Xanthobacteraceae > Bradyrhizobium. Next base: position 667,183 of record CAVZFU010000003.1, read on the forward strand.
TCGTCGACCGGCGCGTGATCGAGCAACCATTGCACCGGACGCATGCCACTCCATGCGATGCAGTCCTCAACCTCTTTGGCCTGCTCGGCGATATGGATGTGGACAGGTCCGCCCTCGGCAAGCGGCAGTACGGCAGCGAGTTCGGAAGGCGTGACCGCCCGTAGCGAGTGCGGCGCTATACCGACCACCGCGCCGTCCAGCTTCGCAACCGCTTGACGGCTCGCCACCATCAAGCGGGCGAACTGATCGATGTCGTTGATAAACCGGCGCTGGCCCGAAACAGGCTGACCGCCGCCAAACCCGGAATGCGCATAAAATACCGGAAGCAGCGTGAGACCGATGCCGGCAGTTTGGCGGCGGCGGCAACGATACGCTCCGCAAGCTCCGCGATATTCCGGTAAGGCACGCCCGAAACATCGTGGTGAATGTAATGGAATTCGCCGACCCGCGTGAAACCTGATTCAAGCATCTCGACATAGGCCTGGGCCGCGATGGCCTCGATATCGTCAGGTGTCATGCGTCCGACGAATTTGTACATCAGCTCACGCCAGGTCCAGAAACTGTCGGAGGTCGGTCCCCGGCACTCGACAAGACCGGCCATTCCGCGCTGGAACGCGTGGCTGTGGAGATTGGATAGTCCGGGCAAACCGATCCGGTGACACTCGTCGCCATGATGGGCGGTCGTGCCGCTTTCCACGGTGACGATCCGTCCGCGGTCGATCAGCAATCTTACATCGCGAGCCCAGCCTTGCGGCAGCAACGCTTGTTCGAAGAACAGGCCGGCCACCCTCTCCTCCCGACGATCCCCGAAGCTCTGGACAGCTTCGAACGATCATAATATGTATAGACAAATAAGCAGCGTGCCAAGCATCTGATATTGAAACGAGCCGAAACGTCATGACCGCCGTTGACCGGGTTTGGCATCGATGTCGTCTGGCGACACTTTCTCCTTTGGCGCAAGGTCTCGGTATCGTCGACAACGGCCTGATTGCCGCCGCCGGTGGCCGCATCGTTTATTCCGGTTCCGCGGCGGATGCGCCTTCGTTCGACGCAAAGGAACGGATCGATTGCGATGGCCGCTGGATCACGCCGGGCCTGATCGATTGCCACACCCATCTGGTCTATGGCGGCAACCGCGCCCATGAATTCGAGCAGCGGCTCGCCGGAGCAAGCTACGAAGAGATTGCCCGCGCGGGCGGCGGCATCATCTCGACCGTGAAAGCAACGCGGCAGGCGAGCGAAGACGATCTGGTGGCGAGCTCCCGGCCGCGGCTGAACGCGCTGCTCGCGGAAGGCGTCACGACCATCGAAATCAAGTCGGGCTACGGCCTCGAACTGGATGCGGAAAGCCGGCAGTTGCGGGCGGCACGCCGGCTCGGTGACGAAAACATGGTGTCGGTGCGAACTACCTTTCTCGGGGCGCATGCCGTGCCTCCAGAGATGAACGGGAACAAGGCCGGCTATATCGACGCGGTTTGCAACAAGATGCTTCCGGCCATCGCCGCGGAAGGACTGGCGGACGCCGTCGATGCCTTCTGTGAAAACATCGCGTTCTCGCCCGAGCAGACGGCACAAGTATTTTCGGCGGCGCAAGAACTCGGCCTGCCGGTTCGGTTGCATGCCGATCAGCTCTCGAATCTCCACGGCGCGGCACTGGCGGCACGCTTTGGCGCGCTTTCGGCAGACCACCTCGAATATGCCGATGAAGACGGCGTGGCGGCCATGAAGGCTGCCGGCACCGTTGCAGTCCTGCTACCCGGCGCGTTCTATTTCATTCGCGAGCGTCAAGCACCGCCGGTAGATTTGATGCGTCGGCATGGCGTACCGATCGCGCTTGCGACCGACAGCAATCCCGGCAGCTCGCCGCTGACCTCGCTGTTGCTGACGATGAATATGGGCGCGACCTTGTTCCGTCTCACGGTCGATGAATGCATCGCCGCGGTGACGCGGGAGGCGGCGCGCGCGCTGGGGCTCTTCCATGAAACCGGAAGCCTGGACGCCGGCAAATATTGCGACCTCGCCATTTGGGATGTCGAGCGGCCGGCGGAACTGGTTTATCGCATCGGTTTCAACCCGCTGCATGCGCGGGTGTGGCGCGGAACACCGGCGAGCCGAACTCACACGTCGAACTCCGAAGCGAAACCTCACACCTCGAGGAGCCGATCATGACCCGCATCGACAACGCACGAGTGATCCGCGCCGCGCGCGGTCCCAACCTTTCCGCCAAATCCTGGCTGACCGAAGCGCCGATGCGCATGCTGATGAACAATCTCGATCCGGACGTCGCGGAAAAGCCCAGCGAACTCGTGGTCTATGGCGGCATAGGCCGCGCGGCACGCGACTGGGAAAGCTTCGATCGCATTGTCGCAACGCTCAAACGCCTCGAAGGCGACCAGACGCTGCTGGTGCAGTCCGGCAAACCCGTCGGCGTGTTCCGCACCCATGCGGACGCGCCGCGCGTCCTGATCGCAAATTCCAACCTGGTGCCGCATTGGGCGACATGGGAGCACTTCAGCGCGCTCGATCGCAAGGGCCTGATGATGTACGGCCAGATGACCGCTGGTTCATGGATCTACATCGGCAGCCAGGGCATCATACAGGGGACCTATGAGACATTCGTGGAGCTTGGCCGCCAGCACTATGGCGGCGATCTCACGGGCAAGTGGATCCTTACCGCTGGTCTCGGCGGCATGGGCGGCGCGCAGCCGCTCGCCGCGGTCCTGGCGGGTGCGTCCCTCCTGGCGGTCGAATGCCAGCCGTCGCGCATCGAGATGCGGCTGCGAACGCGCTATCTCGACCGGCAGGCCAATAACCTTGACGAAGCGCTTGAAATCATCGCTCGCGCGGGGCGCGACCGGAAGCCGGTCTCGGTCGGTCTGCTCGGCAATGCCGCCGAAATCTTTCCCGAGTTGGTGCGGCGGGGCGTTCGCCCTGACGTGGTCACCGACCAGACCTCGGCCCACGATCCCGTCAACGGCTATCTCCCCAAGGGATGGACGACGAGCGAATGGGAGGCGCGCCGCGAGACCGATCCGAAGGGCGTTAACGCCGCCGCCCGTGCCTCGATGGCAGAGCACGTCCGCGCGATGCTCGATTTCCACCGCATGGGCATTCCGGTCGTCGACTACGGCAACAACATCCGCCAGATGGCGCTTGAAGAAGGCGTCAAGGACGCCTTCGATTTTCCGGGCTTCGTGCCGGCCTATATACGGCCGCTGTTCTGCCGCGGCATCGGTCCGTTCCGCTGGGCCGCGCTGTCGGGCGATCCGGAAGACATCTACCGCACCGACGCCAAGGTGAAGGAGTTGTTACCCAATAACGCGCCGCTGCATCGCTGGCTCGACATGGCGCGGCAGCGCATCGCATTCCAGGGCCTGCCCGCGCGGATTTGCTGGGTCGGTCTCGGCGACCGGCACCGGCTCGGCCTCGCCTTCAACGAGATGGTGGCGCGCGGCGAATTGAAGGCGCCGATCGTGATCGGCCGCGACCATCTCGACTCCGGTTCGGTCGCCTCGCCCAATCGCGAAACCGAAGCGATGCTGGACGGATCCGACGCCGTATCCGACTGGCCGCTGCTCAATGCGTTGCTGAACTGTGCCAGCGGCGCCACCTGGGTATCGTTCCACCATGGCGGCGGCGTCGGCATCGGTTACTCGCAGCACGCCGGCATGGTGATCGTCTGTGATGGAACGCCTGAAGCGGCGCAACGAATCGCGCGCGTGTTGTGGAACGATCCCGCGACCGGCGTCATGCGTCATGCGGACGCCGGCTACGATGCCGCGATCGACTGCGCGAGGGAGAACGGCCTCGATTTGCCAAGCCTGGCCTGAAGGAAAATCGGCCCGTGAAGATCGTACGCGCGCGGGATTGCCGGACGATGCCGTGGAAGAACGGCGGCGGCGCGACCACGGAGATCGCCATCGGGCCTTCCGGCGCATCGCTGGAGACGTTCGACTGGCGCATCAGCATGGCGCGTGTCGCCTCCGATGGGCCGTTCTCCCGCTTTGCCGGCATTGACCGCACACTCGCGGTCATCGCCGGCAGTGGCCTGGTCCTCACAATCGGCGGTCGTGCACCGATAACGCTCGCGGCAGGATCGGCGCCGGTCAGCTTCGGCGGCGAGACCCCGACCTCCGCGCAATTGCTGGCCGGCGAGATCACCGACCTTAACGTGATGACGAGGCGTGGACGCTTCATCCATCAGCTGACGCGAATCGAGCAACCGGTACGCTGCGATTTTTCTGGCGACCATGACATCGCCATGGTCATAGCGATAAACGCCGACGCGACAATCGCTTCCGACGGAGCCACGGGTGAACTTCACCACGGCGATGCCGCGGTCCTGACCCGCGCCGTCGATACCAAGTTCCAGATTATGCCGGACTCAGGTTGCGATTGTTATCTGATCCTCCTGGCTGAACAGCCTCCAGCGTGAGCGACAATCAGGCAGGATGTTCGTAGCCCGCCTTGCGGGCCTCGGCGTCCCATCGCGCGATCAAATCGTAGTCTTTCACCGTGACCGCCACGAACCCCTGAAGACAGAGCCGCTGTCTTAGCGCCGCGCAAGCCGGCGATCCGCCAAAATCTGTCAATGCTCCCTGCAAGGAAGCCACGATGCCATCCGGACATTGTGGGCTTGCAACCAGGAACGGGATCGGCGCAGCTTCAGTCGTCGCGACAATCCTGATGCGCTTTGCGAGTTCCGGTTCATGACGCAACATCAGATCGTATGCAAAGCCGTCGAGCGGGCCAAGGTCGATATCCTGCGCGAGGACCGCTTCGATCACGCGGCGCGGCGTATACAGAGGTCCGACGCTTTCCCGATACAGGTTGGCGCCGTGTTTCAGACGATACGGCAGCAGGTGGTGCCGCAACGCGTTGTATCCCGAATGGGAGTCGTCGACGGTGTAGCCGAGACGTCCGCCGAACGTATCCTCCAGGGTTTGGAATGACGAATCTGCGGCAACGATCAGGCGGGTGACGTAGACCGGCCGTCCCTGAATTGGCGCCGCCAGCGGAAACGGAGCTGCGACCGGCTTTGGCGGATTCCTCGCTTGTATAAAGGGGAAGCCGCACATGAAACCACAGGCAAGATCGGGACGCGACCAAAGCTCTGCCAGCGGCAGGGGAAACGCGTGATCGATGACCTGCAAGCCGACTCCGCTTTCGCGCGAGAGCCACTCGAACAGATCTTTCCAGGCGGCAGCGGCGCCCGGGCTGATCGAATACATGCGGGCATTCGCCACATACTGCATGACCGTGCGTTCCCGCGAGAGTGCCCGCTTCCGGCGGGCTTATGCGAAGCGCAATCGCTGGCCGATATCCAGACGTTTAGCTTTTTCCAGCATCGCATGCCCCAACGCAATATCGGACAGCGAAAGACCGCGGTGCCAGAACAGGTTGGTTTCCGCATCGCTTTGACGTCCGGGCTTGAGGCCGGCCACGATCTGCCCAAGCTCCGCGTGCAGGGTTTTTTCCGAGAGCTTGCCGGCGTCAACGTGCGCGCGCAAGCTTCCGAACTTGCCGCCCTTGCACTGCCCCCAGTCATCGACCACGAGCTTTGTCATGATGTCCGTCAATGAAAGCTCGATGGCGCTCATGGTGCCGTAGGGCACCACGAACGCTCCGTTCTTGATCCAGGATGTCTTCAGAAGTGGCGTGGGTTCGAGCAGACGCGAGGCTTCGACCACGATATCGGCCCCTTCCACGCAGCTCTTCCAATCCTTGGTCGCCACGACAGGTTTGCCGAGATCGCGGGTCAGCCGTTCGGCAAAGGCATTCTGGCTCTCTTCCCGTCTTGAGTGGATCCTGATTTCGTCGAAATCGAAGAGATGATCGAGCAGCCGAACATTCCAATAGGCGGTGCCGCGCGCACCGATATGGCCGAGAATTTTGGAGCCCTTTCGTGCCAGATATTTGGCACCGATCGCCGTCACGGCGCCGGTGCGCATATCGGTGATGTCGCTCGCGTCGAGGATCGCCTTGGGTGCACCGGTTCGGGGGTCAAAGAGGATGAGAACGCCAAGCTCGGAGGGAAAGCCAAGCTGGTAGTTATCGACGAAGTCGCCCACGACCTTGACGCCCGCGGAGTCGATCGGCTCCCTGATCGCCCCGCGCAGTACATTGAAATGGCCGCGCGCGACGCCGGGCTCGATATGGACCCGCGGTTCGATGACGGTCTCGCCTCGCCCCTGACTAGCCAGACTGGTCTCGATGGCCGACAGAATCTCGTCATCGGTCAGCTTCAGTTCTTCGATGTCCAGTCGGTTCAGATAGGCGATGTAGATCGGCGGCAAGGCGAATTCCCCGGGCTGAAGCCTCTCGGCGATATGTCTATACAAATCGGGGCAGGTCTAAAAGTCAATCCACGAATTGGGGACGAGCGAAATCCGCGGATTAGCGCTGATTTACGCACCGACGTGGTCGATGGATCACGCAAAGACTGATTACAAACAGGAAGAGCAGCGAGAGGATTCACCGACGCCAAGGTCTTGTCCCGACACTGCCGACTGCGCGCGGAAGCGCCGCGACCGGAACACGCCGGAGTGCAAACGGTTAATCGCGCTTGAACCGGTAATTGAAACGATCTCCATCGGCCGTGACCAGGCCGACAGTCGGCGTCGGGAAATGAATCGGCAGAATAAGGGTGTCGGTTTCCGCGACCGAGGACAGGAATTTCCGGCGCGACAGCGCCGATTGCTTCGCGTCCCAGTCGGGCTTGGCCGACCAGTCAGGCTCCCGGCACTGGATCACATGATGCATCATATCGCCGGTCACGACCGCGCGCTGTCCGCGGGAAAAAATATTGACGCAGCAATGGCACGGCGAATGCCCGGGCGTCGGCGTCAACGTGATGGTGTCGTCCAGGGCGTAATCGTCGTCGACCAGAAGCGCCTGGCCTGCTTCCACGATCGGCAGGCAGTTGTCCCGGAACACCGTGCCGGGCGGATTGGCGCCGCGCGCATTCTCCGCCTCCCAGACCGCATATTCGCCTTTGTGAAAAATGTATTTCGCGTTCGGGAACGTCGGCACCCAACGCCCGTCACGCAAGGTGGTGTTCCATCCGGTATGGTCGATGTGAAGGTGGGTACAGAACACATAGTCGATCTTGTCGTAAGTGATTCCGAGCGCAAACAGCTCATTGCGCCAACGCTCCTTGCCCGGAAAATCGAACGGCGGCGGATGACCCTTGTGCTCGCCGGTGCAGGTGTCCACCAGAATGGTGTGGTGCGGCGTCCGGACCACGAAGGTCTGGTAGGTGATGACGATCATGCCCAGCGCCGTGTCGAACACTTCCGGCTCCATCGAGGGCAAGTGACTTTTGAACACCGCCTCGTCATAGGCCGGGAAGAAATCCTGCGGCCGCCGCCACGGGCCTTCGCGTTCAATCACCGCGTCGATGGTGATATCGCCGATCCTGATCTGCTTCATCCTTGCTTTCCCCCGAATTGTTTGAGGCGAACCTAGCGGGAGGCTGTCGATCGTTCAAGCTGCGCGCGGCCGCGATGCTTTCCCGAAATCAGCTGCGCAAGCCCGGGGCCTCGTGGCCGGTGCGCGCCACATATTCCGTGTAGCCGCCGCCGTACCGATGAATACCCTCGGGCGTCAATTCCAGCACCCGATTGGACAAGGCGGCCAGAAAATGCCGGTCATGCGAGACGAACAGCATGGTGCCCTCGTATTCCGACAATGCCGCGATGAGCATTTCCTTGGTCGCCATGTCCAGATGGTTGGTGGGCTCGTCCAGCACCAGGAAATTGGGCGGGTCGTAGAGCATCTTCGCCATCACCAGTCGCGCCTTCTCGCCACCCGAAAGCACCCGGCATCTCTTTTCCACGTCGTCGCCGGAGAAACCGAAGCAACCCGCCAGCGCACGCAACGACCCCTGCCCCGCCTGCGGGAACGAGTCCTCCAGCGACTGGAACACGGTGCGCTCGCCGTCCAGCAGATCCATGGCGTGCTGCGCGAAATAGCCCATCTTCACGCTGCCACCCACGGACACCGTGCCATCGTCCGGCTGCGTGGCGCCGGCCACCAGTTTGAGCAGCGTGGATTTGCCGGCACCGTTGATGCCCATGACGCACCAGCGTTCCCTGCGGCTCACCATGAAGTCCAGCCCCTGATAGATGCTGCGGCCGCCATAACCCTTGTGCACCTTCTTCAGGCTCACCACGTCGTCGCCGGAGCGAGGTGCGGGCGGAAAATCGAACGATACCGTCTGGCGGCGCCGGGGCGGCTCCACTCTTTCGATCTTGTCGAGTTTCTTCACCCGGCTCTGCACCTGCGCGGCGTGCGAGGCTCGCGCCTTGAAGCGCTCGATGAAATTGATTTCCTTGGCGAGCATCGCCTGCTGGCGCTCGAACTGCGCTTGCTGCTGCTTTTCGCTCAGCGCGCGTTGCTGCTCGTAGAATTCGTAATTTCCCGAATATGCCGTCAGCGCGCCGCCGTCGATCTCCACCACCTTGGTGACGATGCGGTTCATGAACTCGCGGTCGTGCGAGGTCATCATTAGCGCACCTTCGTAGCCCTTGAGGAATCCCTCCAGCCAGATCAGGCTCTCGAGGTCGAGGTGGTTGCTCGGCTCGTCCAACAGCATGACGTCGGGGCGCATCAGAAGGATGCGGGCGAGCGCCACGCGCATCTTCCAGCCGCCCGACAGCGCGCCGACATCCCCGTCCATCATCTCCTGGCTGAAGCTCAGTCCTGCGAGCACTTCGCGCGCCCGCCCCTCCAGGGCGTAGCCATCCAGTTCTTCGAAGCGCCCCTGCACCTCACCGTAGCGCGCGATGATATCATCCATGTCATCGGCCCTATCAGGATCTCCCATGGCGGCTTCCAGTTCCTTCAGCTCGGTGGCAACCGCGCTGACAGGGCCGGCGCCGTCCATCACCTCCGACACGGCACTGCGGCCGGACATCTCGCCGACATCCTGGCTGAAATAGCCGATGGTGACGCCCCGATCGACGGCGACCTGCCCCTCATCGGGCTGCTCTTCGCCCGTGATCATCCGGAACAATGTCGTCTTGCCGGATCCGTTGGGACCGACGAGGCCGACCTTCTCGCCCTTTTGGAGCGCCGCGGAAGCCTCGATGAAGAGGATCTGGTGGCCGTTCTGTTTGCTGATGTTGTCGAGACGAATCATACTTCACATGCGCTTGAGAAAAGTTGCGGCCGCTCTTAGGCTATGTGGCGCGCACAGGAAAGAACAAAACAACCACGGCGCAAGCCGAGGCTTCGTTTTCGCATCCGCAAGTATTTGATTGAGACGAAGGGAGCGCCAGAACTGGAACATCGGACCGATGGTCAAATCGCGATTTGACCCGTTTCGGCTTCAGTCATGTATTCTCAATGCCCTCACGAAGCAAACCCCATCGCATGGTGGTGCGCTGTTCGATCGGCCGCAGCAACAAACGATCGAGTAAAAGCCAAACAATCCCTATGCTCAGCATGCCCACAACGATGCGGGCGGACTGGAAATATTGCTGGGCATTGAAGATCTGGTAGCCGATGCCGTCGGTGCTGGCGATCATTTCGCCACCGACCAGCGAACGAAACCCAAAGGCGATCCCGAGACGGATACCCGTCATCAAATTCGGCAAGGTGGCCGGAAATATAACGTGACGGATGATGGCCGCGCGGCCCGCGCCCAGTGTTTGCGAGGCCTCGATCAACACCGGCTGAATCAACCGGATTCCGGTCAGCAGGTTGTGCAGGATCGGAAAAAACACCGACATGACGATGATGAAGATGACGGCGCCCTTGCCCAGTCCGAACCAGAGAATGGCAAAGGGAATCCAGGCCAGACCGGGAATGGCCTGCAGCAGGTTGACGAGCGGATCGAAGAAGTCCCGGCTGACGCTGTGAAGTCCCATCAAATAGCCGAGCGGGAGCGCTATTGCGGCACCGACAAAGAAACCCCAGCACAGGCTGACGAGGCTGACGCCAAGGCTGCTCAGCAACACACCCGACGCCAGATCGGTCACGAACGCCCGGAAAACCTGGAGTGGCGACGGAAACAGCACGCTCGGCCAGATATCCAGGGAGGAGAGAGCCTGCCAGATCAGCACGCCCACCGCGAACGGCATGATCTCCTTGATCAGCCACGCGAGCCACCATGCTCTCAACCGCAACCGCGACGATGGCGCGGATGCCGTCATGACGACATCTCCACAGGCGCGTTGGCGCCATAAAGCAAACGGGTCAATCGCTCGCGATAGTCGTTAAAGCGCCGCTCGCCCGCCAGCTCATCCCATCGGCGCGGCCGATCCAGTTCAATCTTCATATCGGCGATCACGCGGCCAGGGCGGCCCGACAGCACGACGACCCGATCCGACAGGAAAACCGCTTCCTCGATCGCGTGGGTCACGAACAGCACCGTGGTGCGCTCGCTTGCGGAGATCGCGGTCAGTTCTTCCTGCAGACGTTGCCGCGTCATGGCGTCCACGGCGGCGAAGGGCTCGTCCATCAGACAGTATCTTGGGATTGTTCGCCATCGCACGGGCGACGGCTGCGCGCTGGCGCATGCCGCCGGAGAGATGGTGAGGATACTTTTGTTCGGAGCCCTTAAGGCCGACCAACTCGATGAAACGCTGCGCGATCTCGGCACGCTTCTCTTTTTTGATTCCCTTGAGCAGCAGGCCGAATTCCACATTGGCTTGCGTGGTTTTCCAGGGGAATAATGCATATTCCTGAAACACCATGCCACGGTCGGCGCCGGGGCGGGATACGCGTTGTCCAGCCACGCTGATTTCGCCCGAGTTGGGCTGGTCAAGTCCAGCGACAATGCGCAGCAAGGTGGACTTTCCGCATCCCGACGGCCCGATCACCGATACGAATTCATGATGATCGACGGTGATCGAAACCGCCTGAAGTGCTTCGGCCTGGCCGCCGGTGTTCGGATCGAAATGCGACTTGCAGATATTGTGGACCGAAAGTAATCCAGCGGCGGAGTTCATTTGAGCAAGTCCGCCGCCTTGGTTTTCAAGTCGGCTGGTGACCTTGTCGAGGCTCCTTGAGATTCTGGTCGATGTCGACCGGCTTGGAAATCAGGCCCTCGGTCGCAAGATACGCCGACGTGCTCTTGATCGATTGCCGTGTGAAGTCATCGACCAGCGGATCGTAGCTCAGCCATTTGAAGGCCGCGGTAATGTATTTCGGGTCGACCTTGAGAAAGGCGGCCTGGAAAGCCGTCGCTTCCGCCGGATGCTGTCGTAGCCATTGCTGGGATTCCCACAGAGCTTGCACGGCATCGGCAACACGATCGGGATGCGCCTTGGCCCAATTGTTGGTGATCAGGAAAAACCCACCGCCCTGGACGTATTGGCCGAGGCGCATCAGCAAGGATGCCTTACCCTGCATCGTGTCGTCGGTAAGCGTCAGGAATGGCTCGAGTCCGACCATGGCGTCGACCGATCCCTGCACCAGCATCTGGCCCATGCTGCCATAGGACGCGTTGACGCGCTTGACGGCGTCAGCCGGCAATCCGGCCTTGAGCACGACCTGGCTCAGCCCCTGCGCCGGCGCGGTGCCTTGTGGCACGGCAACCGTTTTGCCGCGAAGGTCGGCCGGCGAATTGATGTGAGATTCCTTGCGAACCAGGATGCCATAGGAATCTCCGCCCTTGGCATACATCGCATAGGCCGTGAACGGCAGGCCCGTTGCCCAGGCCACGACGGTCGATTCAATCCCTCCGCCCGACCAGTCCACCTGATCGGCGGCGAGCGCCTGGTTGGCCTGCGCGCCGGTCGCGAGCGGGGTAACTTCGACGTCGAATCCGTGCTTGCGGAAAATCCCGGCCTGGACACCGACAGTGAACGCCGCCTGGGAAGCCGTGGTGAGGACCCCAAGGCGAACCTTAACAGGCGCCGCCGGTTGCGCACTCGCAGAGTCCAGGGTTGCGGCCGACGCGATCGCCAGCGCGATCCAGAATTTCGATATGGTCATGGTTCCCTCCGGTATGTCTGGCGCTTATGGACGCACGCCGTATTTTGGCTTTGGCCCGAGGCTGGTTGTGAGCCTGCCTCGTGCGGCATTTAGAAACCGGCACAGAAATGCCCGGGTCTCGCGCGGATCGATAATGTCCTCGATCGCGAAGGCCTCGGCCGTCCTGAACGGCGAAGCATATTCCCGCAGCTCCGCTTCCAGCTCCTTTTCACGCGCGGCCGGATCGGGCGACTGCTCGATTTCGCGGCGGAACGCGGCTGCGACACCGCCTTCGATTGGGAGTGAACCCCATTCGGCCGACGGCCAGGCCATCTTCAAATCAAGACCGTTCTTGTCGCAAGTGGCCATTCCGGCCATGCCGTAGCACTTGCGGATAATGACGGTGAGGATCGGCACGGTGGCCTGCATCGCCGCGTGGACGGCGCGCATGCCGTCCCTGAGCGTCGCTGCCTGCTCGGCCTGCAGACCGACCATGAAGCCGGGGACATCGACAAGAAAGATGATCGGAATGTGAAAGCAGTCGCAGAGATCGATGAAATGAATTTGCTTGCGGGCGGCCGCCCCGTCCATGGCGCCGCCGTAGATCATCGGATTGTTGGCAATGATGCCGACCACCTGGCCGTCCATGCGGCCGAGCGAGGTGATCAACGCGCGACCGAAGCTCGGCTGAATTTCGAACAGCGAATCCTTGTCGACCACCAGACTCATCAATCGCCGCATATTGTAGGGCTTGCGACGCTCGCGGGGCACGATCGAAAGCAGTTCCTCGTCGGCCCGGTCGACCGGATCGCTGCAAGCAACCGTGGGCGGAAGCTCCCAGACGTTTTGCGGCATATAGCTCAGGAACCGGCGGATCTGACCAAAAGCGGCCTGTTCGGTTTCGGCGACGTTGTCGATGGTTCCGGCCAGATCGACCGCCACCTTCGACCCCCCGAGGTCTTCCTTGGTGATCTTCTGTCCGAGCGAACGCTTCACCACCGGCGGACCGGCTGCAAACACCTGGCTGGTATTTTTCACCATGACGGTAAAGTGCGACAGGATGGCGCGCCCGGCCGGTCCGCCGGCTGCCGTTCCCATCACGGCGCTCACCACCGGCACTTCTCCCAGCAATCTTACGGATTGCTCGAAACCGTGGATACCGGGAAGCACCGAATAACCCCGGCGCTCAGCCGAGGTAACGCTGCCACCCGATCCGTCGATCAGGTTGACGAGCGGGATGCGATAGTTGTGAGCGAGATCCTCGACGAAGCCGCCCTGCCCGCCCTTTCTGCGGGAGCTGCCCCAGCTCGTGCCGCCTCGAACGGTGAAGTCCTCGCCGCCGATCGCGACATCGCGCCCGTCGATCTTTGCAAGCCCCATGACATAGGGCGCCGGCGTCACCGACTGGAGCACGCCTTCGGCGTATTTCGCGCTGCCGGTCAGCCGTCCGACCTCCTGAAACGATCCTTGATCGACCAGACCGGCTACCCGTTCGCGAATGGTCATCCGGCCCGCGTCATGCTGGCGCGCGACCATCTCGGGACCGCCGAGCTGGTCGGCGAAGGCGCGGCGCCGGGCGATCTCGTCAGCTTCGGCTTGCCAGCTCATCGCCGCCTCATGTTTCCAGTGTCACGACGGATTGTCCTTCGGTGATCGCATCGCCCTCCGCGATCAGGATCGAGGCGACCGTGCCTGCCTTTTCCGCGATGACCGGTATTTCCATCTTCATCGATTCGATCAGCACGAGCGTGTCGCCCTCTGCGACCTTCTGCCCGAGCGTCACCTCGATCTTCCAGACCGATCCGCTGACCTCGGACTTTGCCATGTGTGTAGCCACGTTGTGTTTTCCTCTATATTTCAAAAACTCGTCGGCCAGGCGCGCATCAGATGCTCGCCCACGCCCTTGGTCCGGCGAAGCTGATGAACTTCCAGCAGGCGGATCAAATGGTCGCGCGTCTCTTCCGGCCGGATCACCGCCTGGACGCTGAAGATTTCGGCAATTCCGTAGACCGAATTGTCTTTCTCCATCTCCCGCAAGGCATCGGCGAATTCGGGACTGTCCGGTTGATGCCCGTGAACGATGCGAACCGCAAAATGCGGATCCATGAAACTGATCTCGGCCCCGGGCCACGCCGCAACCTCGTCCGAGTTCCGGCCGCCGCCCATGTTGAGGTAGGCCTGGCCATAGCTCTTGCGCAGGATGACCGAGAGCTTCGGCACCGTGCACAGCGAGAGCGCGTTCATGAAATTCATGATCTTGCCGGGCGCCCGCCGGCGTTCGGCTTCCGGACCGATACTGAATCCTGGCGTATCGACCAGGAGTACGAGCGGGATGTTGAAGCTGTCGCACAGCACGAGAAAGCTGGTGATCTTGTCGCACGCGTCTGTGTCGAGCGCGCCGCCCTTGAACAGTGGATTGTTGGCGATGATCCCGACCGCGTGGCCGTCGAGGCGCGCCAGAGCGGTGACCGCGACCTTGCCGAACTGCGGCTTTAATTCGAACAGACTGTCCTGATCGACCAAGGCGGCAATGATCTTGCGAACGTCGTAGACCTGGGTGCGTCGCGGCGGCAGCAATTGTCCAATTCTGTCGGCGTTGGCGCCCGGTCCCTGCCGCAGGGCCCGGGGCGGGGTTTCTCCATTGTGGCCTGGCATATAGGACAGAAACTTGCGGATCGCGGCGATTGCCTCCTCGTCGGTATCGACGAAGCGGTCGACCAGACCGGTGGTTTCGGCATGAAGCTGCCACCCTCCGAGTGTCTGCGGGTCCACGGTTTCGCTGAGCGCCTGCTCGACAAGGGCCGGGCTTGAAACCGCCAATACCGCGCCTTTGCGCATCACCGAAAAGTCCGAGCAGCAGGTGTACCAGGTCGACGAGCCGTAGCAGTCGCCGAGCACGGCGGCCGCCCAAGGTGTCTCCCGCATGCGCTGATATTGGGTCGGATCGGCGCCGAGCATGGTGCCCATGCCCCGCGCGCCCATCGTGTCCGGCATGCGCGCGCCGGATGACTCGCCGAAGAAAACGATCGGAATCCCGCGCTGCGTCGCCACGCGTTTGACATGGCCGATTTTTCTGCCGTTGGTGGCACTGCTCGACGCGCCCATCACGGTAAAATCGTTGGAGACGACGGCGGCTTCGCGGCTGTCGATGCGACCGTAACCGACAATCTTGCCATCGGCAGGCGTCCTTGCCTGGTCCTTCGGCATCACCGAGGTGCTGAGCAGTCCGGCCTCGTGGAAACTGCCAGGATCGAACAGCAGTTCGATCCGCTGGCGGGCGTCGAGAATGCCCTGCTCGCGCCGCTTGACGAGTTTGGCTTCCCCTCCCATCGCCAGCGCCTTGGCGCGACGACGATCAAGATCATCAGGCTGCGGCTGAACGGTATTGGCTTCCACCGAGGCACCATCGTTCAAAGCTTCGTGGCTCATTTCATTGCTCACAGTACAAATGACTCATAACGCTTGAGATACGCGGCGCCGCTGCGGATATTGGCGCGCTTGGCTGCTTCCGCCGCATCGGCATCTCCCTGCCTCATGGCCCGCAGAACTGCCCTGTGTTCTTCCAGTCCGATCCTGGCGCGGCCCGGCAGCACAATGATGCGCCGGATGATGGCTCGGGTGCGATCCTGAATATTGTCGATCATGTCGGCGAGAACGGGATTGTGCGCGCCTTCGATGGTTCTGCGACGCAGCAGTTCGAGTTTGACGATGTAGGCTTCGAGATCGTCGCGCTCGATGTCGTCTTCGATCGGTTTTCCAAATAGATCCACGAGGTCCTGCCAGCTCTCCGGTGCCATCTTGATTGTCGCCAGCCGGGCGCACAGCCCCTCAAGCGCTTCGCGAACCTCATAGACCTCGAAAACCTGGGAAAGATCGAGCCGCTCGACCACGGCACCGCGCTGGGGAATCCTGCGGATCAGCCCGCGTTGCGAAAGTACGCCGAATACATCGCGAATGCAGGCACGCGAAACGTTAAACTCCGCACTGAGCTCCGCTTCGAGGAGCTTGCTGCCGGGAGGAAGCTCATGGCGGCTGATACGCTCGCGCAATGCATCGAACACATCGAGCATGCGCTTGGCGCCGTTCGCCCCCTTGGGACCCCTTTTTATTGTCATTTCGACAAGCTACTGAGTTCGAAAACGCTGTCAACATTGCATTCAACAATCGTGTTGGCAAAAATGTTCTGGTCTATATTTTAATAGTTATTACAGTACTTTATGACTAGTAGAGAACGACAACTCACAATTGCAATTTATGCTTTAAAACTCGCGATTGTATAGAAATGCCGGATATGTCGAAGTACGTCCGCGGAAATGTCGGCCCGCAGCGAAAAAATGACAACCGCTTCGACCAGGAGACCAGCGCCACCTCTGCCTCCAGCGCCTCAGCCAGTTCGGCCGCAGTTCGCCGGCCGCTTCAGTCTTTGCGTCGTCGGAAATAAAAAACCCAGCGCGAGTTTCCGGTTTTTCAATCGCCCTGCGATTTCCCGTACGGCGTCCGCGATGTCGGCACTACGACGTCAGGTTGCTGCGCTCGCGTGGTCAAGACCGTAACAGCAGTGTATCAGGAACTGGCAGCCAATCACGGAAACCGCCGCTTGATGCAGTCCCCGCCCGTCAAACCCCTCGTTGAAGTGCTTTCAGGCCGCAGGCAGCCGGTGCCGCCGCTCTGGATGATGCGGCAGGCCGGCCGTTACTTGCCGGAATATCGCGAAGTCCGCGCCAGGGCCGGCGGCTTTCTCGACCTGTGCTTCACGCCCGAGCTTGCCGCCGAGGTGACGCTGCAACCGATCCGCCGTTTCAACTTCGATGCCGCGGTTATCTTCTCGGATATTCTTGTCATTCCCCATGCGCTTGGCCGGACGGTACGGTTCGAGGCAGGCGAAGGCCCGCGCCTCGATCCCCTGGATACGCCTGATAAGGTCGGGACACTGTCATCGTCAGGTGATTTCGCCAAACTCGAACCGGTGTTCGAAGCACTGCGCCGCGTTCGCCGCGAACTCGATCCGAAGATTGCGCTGATCGGATTCTGCGGTGCGCCATGGACGGTCGCAACCTACATGGTGGCGGGACAGGGCACACCGGACCAGGCGCCAACACGGATGATGGCCTATCGGCATCCGGAAGCATTCGCGAAAATTATCGATACCATCGTCGAAAACTCGATCACCTATCTGCTTGGACAACTCAAGGCCGGCGCCGACGTACTGCAGATCTTCGACACCTGGGCCGGCGTGCTGCCGCCGCGCGAATTCCAGCGCTGGTCGGTCGAGCCGACAAAGCGCATTGTCGAAGGCGTCCGTGCCAAAGTGCCGGACGCGAAGATCATCGGATTTCCGCGCGGCGCCGGCGCATTGCTGCCGGGTTATGTGAAAGCCACCGGCGTCGACGCCGTCAGCATCGATTGGACGGCCGAGCCGTCGCTGATTCGCGAAAAGGTACAAAATAGCGTCGCGGTGCAAGGCAATCTCGATCCGCTGGCCCTGATCGCCGGTGGCGACGCGCTGGATCGCTCGATCGACGATGTGCTGGCCAATTACGCGCAAGGACGGCTGATCTTCAATCTCGGCCACGGCATCCAGCCGGAAACCCCGATCGCGCATGTCGAGCAGATGGTAAAGCGGGTGCGAGCGTTCGGGAACTGATGTTCCTCGCCCCAATGGTTGCGTGAGGCGGTGCCCGAGCCATCATCTTGCCAACGCCCGCGTCAAGCTTTCACATTGCAATTTGCTTTTTTTGATGGTTCGTTTTTTGCCAGTGAAATCGATAGGTCTTGTAAGCCAGAGGGCAATCGGATGACGTCTTTGCAAGGTTCGCTCATCGCAGGGCTGATTGGATTTTTTCTGCTTGGCGGACCACTCCCCAGCGGCACCGCGAAAGCGCAGCAGCCATCCACCCTGCAGGACATCAAGGACCGGAAGGAGTTGCGGGTCGGCTGGGCGGTTATCTATCCCTATGTTTATCGTGACCCGAAAACCAACGAACTAACCGGTTTCGCGGTCGATTTCATGAACGACATGGGCGAGGCGTTGAAGGTGAAAGTCGTCTGGGTTGAAGACAGTTGGGCGACCATGGTTGCCGGTCTGCAATCCAGGAAATTTGACGTGACCTTGCCCGCGATGGGCGTAACGCTGCCGCGCGCGGAAGTTGTGACTTTCACCAATCCCGTGTGCCGGTTGCCGGTGGGCATCATCATCCGAAAGAAAGATCTCGATAAATATCCAACCCTGGCGGAACTCGACCGGCCCGACAAGAAAATCAGTGTCAGCCTCGGCTCCAGCAGCGACCTGTTCGCCACCCGCAAATTTACCCAGGCGCAGATTGTCCGCCTGAAGGCCGGCCCGGACAGCATCGCGCAGCTCCTCGCAGGTAAAGTCGATGCATGGGCAGATCCCGCGGATGCATCCGGCTCGCTTGAGAGAGAGCATCCGGAACTTGTCGCTCTCAGCGGAGCGGGTGTCGGGTCGGCGCCGATGGCGATGGCCCTGCGCCAGGGCGACTTCGTTTTCCGCGACTGGCTTAATCTCTTTATCGATGAAGAAAAAAGAACCGGCGTTCTAAAGAAGCTGATCGACAAGCACGGCCTGTTTGAATGGAACGAGTAGCCCGTAATCCGGGCTCACTGAAGGAGCAGCAGCAACTTTTTCGGGTCTACGTTTGGACTTGATTGCGGAGGACACGCCGCAAAAAAGTTCTTGTGCGCTCGTTTTCAGGATTGCGAAAGATTTGATCGGGCGGCCCTTCTTCGACAATTCTGCCGTTGTCCAGAAACTGCACACGGTCCGCCACCTCGCTGGCAAACCCCATTTCGTGGGTGACGACGATCATCGTCATGCCCTCCTCTGCCAACTGCCGCATGGTGTCGAGTACTTCGCCGACCAATTCGGGATCCAATGCCGACGTCGGTTCATCGAAAAGCATAAGTTTCGGCGACATGGCGAGAGCTCGCGCAATGGCAACACGCTGCTGTTGCCCGCCCGACAATTTCGATGGATAGGCTGCGATCTTGTCCTCCAGACCGACCTTGCGAAGCTGGGCTACCGCGAATTCCTTTGCGTGCTCCGCAGGCATCTTGCGGACCAGAACCGGTCCCAGCATCACGTTCTGAAGCACGGTCATGTGAGGGAACAGGTTGAAACGCTGAAAGACCATGCCGATATCGGCGCGCCTGTTATTAAGCAGGTGATCGGGAAATGCCGCAAAGGATCCGTCCTTGCGGCGCTCACCCATCGGCTCCCCGTCGATATAGATCATGCCGCGTTGCGGCAGTTCGAGCACATTGATGCAACGGAGCAGTGTGGTTTTTCCGGATCCGCTCGCTCCGATCAGCACCACGACTTCGCCGGGAGCCACAGTCGAGTTGATGTTGTTAAGCACCACGTGCGAACCAAAGCTGTGAGTAAGCTCTTCGATCCGAACTGCGGGTCGTGTGTCCGTCAAAGGTGCTCCACGCATCATTGTTGTATCCTCAACCCGGGCGACGCCGTGTATCAGTCCTGTCGAGCAAGGCGACGTTCCAGCAGATGCGCGCCATAAGATGCGACGGTGCAGAGTACGAGATACTCGGCACCAAGAAATGTGTAGATTTCCAAAGGCCGGAACGTGGTGGTTGCCAGAACCTGAGCCCTGTAAGTCAGGTCTGCAACGCCAAGCACGGAAACGAGCGATGAATATTTGAGCAACGTAATGCCTTCATTGACCAGCGGCGGGATCATTCGCCGCAGTGCCTGAGGCAGAATGATCTTCCTCATCGTCTGAAAATTGGAAAGCCCGATCGTTTTCGCAGCCTCGACCTGACCACGATCAATGCTCTGGATGCCGCCGCGCACGATTTCGCCGATGTACGCGCCGCCGTGGAGCGATAGCGCGACCACACACGATGTTGTCGAATCGAGATCAATGCCCAGCAGCAGCGGCAGACAGTAATATACCCAGATCAGCTGAATCAGCGCGGGCGTGTTGCGTAACACGACGACATACAGCGTGGCGATGGAGGACAGAATACGATTTCGCGACAAACGGCATATTCCGACGACGATGCCGATCAGCATGCCCGCCACGAGCGACGCGATGGTGACCGTAAGCGTGACCCCCAGCCCGGCAATCAAAAGATGCCAGTTGTCCCAAATCACGCCGAACCTGAACATCTGAGACATGACGTAATTTCTCAGACGGCTTTTTTGACAGACAATAGCTGACCATCGTCCCGGCAGACGAATTTCGGCGGGTCAAAAGCCGTAACTCGAGGCAGCTCCCCCTCCCACCGCTCGATCTGCACCCATGTGGTCTGGGCCGCACAGCCCTGCGCCAGTCGCGACGTGCCAATATCAGGGGTCAGCACGTTCGGATTTCCATGTTTGTCGAGGCTGCCGATCTCGCCGGCATCGACCGGATCGTACCAGGCGCCGGTTGCGATCTGCGCGACGCCTGAACGTACGTTGTCGCTCACGATCGCTCCTGCCAGCATCGCACCACGCTGGTTGAAAACCTTTACGACGTCGCCGTCGCGGATGTTCCGCGCCGCAGCGTCACGGCTGTTGATCGTAATCGGCTCTCGATCGTGCCGCTTGGTCGCGCGGCTCACCTTGCCGTGGTCGTACTGGCTGTGCAGCCGGGTTGCGGGCTGGTTCGAAAGCAGGTGAAGCGGGTACATCGAAACACCGTCCTTGCTCGGCGGCGTGTCAAGCGGCTTCCAGAATGGATGGCCCGGACATTCTTCATAGCCGAAGCCGGCCACTTCCTCGGAATACAGCTCGATAAGACCCGATGGCGTGCCGAGCGGATGTTGCCTGGGGTCGTTCCGAAAATCCTTCAGGAAGACCTGCTCGACCTCGGGCCAGGGATATTCGACATGACCGGCGTTCCAGAATTCCTCAAAGCTGGGCAGCATGACTCCGTTTTCCCGACCACGCTCGCGGGATTCCTCGTAAAGATGGTTCAGCCATTGCATCACCGTGCGCCCTTCGGTGAAGTCCCGTTCGACACCGAGCTTCCTGGCGAGCTCCGCAAATATCGCAAAATCGTCCTGCGCTTCTCCCACCGGACGGATAAGCTGTTTCATCGCCACCATGAAGCCATCCCCGGACGAACTGCCGATATCGATTCGCTCCACCGCTGTCGTGGCCGGAAGCACCACGTCGGCGAACTTTGCCTGCGCGGTCCAAAACTGCTCATGGACGATAATAGCTTCGGGCCTTCTCCATGCCCGGATCAGTTTGTTGATGTCCTGATGGTGATGGAAAATGTTGCCTCCCGCCCAATACACCAGGCGAACATCGGGGTAGGTGTAGGTAACCCCGTCATAGTCGAAGGGGCGGCCCGGATTGAGCAACATGTCGGACACACGGGCGACCGGGATGAAACTGCGTACCGCATTATGTCCTTGCGGCAATCTTGGCCCCGAGAATTCGCGCCGGCCGGACCCGACATCGTTCATACAGGAATAGCCGACTCCGAATCCGCCGCCGGGTGTTCCGATTTGGCCGAGCAGCGACGCCAGCGCGACGATCCCCCAGAATGGTTGCTCGCCCTGGATAGCGCGTTGAATTGCCCAGGTCACATTCACCATGGTCCGCTTCGATGCCATCCGGCGCGCCAGCGCGCGAATGACTTTGGCCTCGATATCCGTCAGCGGCGCCGCCCATTCGCAGGATTTGGGCTGCCCGTCACTTTCGCCGAGGACGTAGGCGGAGAAGCGCGCAAAGCCGACGGTGTATTTGTCGACGAAAGCGCGGTCGAACAGGTTTTCGGTTATCAGGACGAAACAAAGCGCCAGAATGAACGCGATGTCGCTTCCGGGACGAATGGCAATCCAGTCGGCATTTCCGATGGCGTCGATATCGTGCCGCACCGGGCTGACGTTGACGAAATCGACGCCGCCCGCATTAAGCTTTCTTATCCAGTCCGATACCGCGTGATCGTTGGCGCCGCCGGCATTGACCTGGCCGTTTTTCGTCGGCAACCCGCCGAAGGCGACGAACAGTTCACAGTTGGCGGCAAGGCTTGCCCACGTCGTATGTTTTTTGCGCAAGTCGTCCATTTCGCCGACAACATGCGGAAGCACCCGACGAGCCGCGCCGCTGCTGTAGGTGTCCTTGAAGAAGGAATAGCCTCCGATGGTGTTGAGGAAACGATGGACCTGGCTCTGGGCGTGATGAAAACGGCCGGCGCTGGACCATCCGTAGGAGCCGCCGAAAATCAACTCGTTGCCGAATTGCTGCTTCACCCGGGACAGTTCGGCGGCGACGATATCGATGGCCTCATCCCAGGATATTTCAACAAACGGCTCCTTGCCGCGATGCTCCCGCGACGCGCCGCGCGACTTGAGGAATCCTTCGCGAACAGCAGGCCGGCGAACACGATTTGGCGCCACAACACCATCGACGATCGATTGCCCTATCGGAGAGGGGTTTCGATCCCATGAAACGGGGTCCAGTCCGACGAGCTTATCGCCTTGCACGCGCGCGCGATAAGTTCCCCAATGTGTCGATGTCAGCACTTTCAGCCTTCCAGTGTTGCGGCAACTTTCGATTGTCGCGATTGGGTTCACCAGCGCGCTTGTTTCGTATTCCGGAACACATCGTTTCTACTTACAAAATACGGTATGGTTGGCCGCCCGAACCGTCAAGACGTTGCCGGCGTCGGTGTGACAAGATGCTCCCAGGGCGCAAGCACCCGTCCATCGGGCATTGTCGTAACGCGGTGACAAGCCACCCATTGCTGCGGCGTCAGTTCTCGCAAGGGAGGATCGACAAGCCGGCATTGTTCCTGGACGAAGGCGCATCGCGTTGAAAATCTGCAGCCCGGCGGAGGCGTCAGTGCGCTCGGAATCTCACTTTCCAGAGCCAGCCTTCGGTCGGCACCATCGGCTTTTTGCATCGATGGTGCGGCATCGAGCAGCGCCTTGACGTAGGGATGCAGGGGGTGTTTCCAAAAGCCACGGCGGTCACCCCTGGCGACGATCCGGCCCAGATACATCACGACAGTGCTATGGGCGATGTGTCGAACGACCGATAAATCGTGCGAAATGAAGAGATATGACAGGCCGAGATCCCGCTGCAGGTCCACCAGCAGGTTCAGAACCTGTGCCTGAACCGAAACGTCCAGTGCCGACACCGGCTCATCGCAAATGATCAGTTTCGGATTGAGCGTGAGCGCGCGCGCGATCGCAATGCGCTGACGCTGGCCGCCGGAGAATTCATGCGGATATTGCGACATAGCGGCTTGGCTCAGACCCACGCGCTCGAGCAATTCCGCGACGCGGCGTTGGCGTTCCGGCCGCGTAGCTATTTTTTGCACTATCAGTGGCTCTTCGATGATCCTGCCGACCGTTAGTCGCGGATTCAATGAACCATAGGGGTTCTGAAATACCATCTGCAGTGAGCGGCGATAGCGACGGATGGAGCGCCTGCTCATGCCGACGAGTTCCGTTCCCTCCAGTTGAATTGAGCCACGATGCGGTTTTGCAAGGCCGACAATCGCCCTGCCCAATGTCGATTTTCCACAACCGGACTCGCCGACCAGCGCAACCGTCTGGCCTGCACCAATTTCCAGATCGACGCCGTCAACGGCACGCAGTATGCCATGCGGCGTCTGATATTGAACGACAAGATCGCGGCAGGACAACAGAGGCTCGCTCACGACGCGACTGCCTCTTTGCTGCGAAAGCAGGCCGCAGCGTGATCACTTGAATCGACTGGCTCAAGCGCCGGCTGCTCCTTTGCGCAGCGTGAAACGGCGATCGGACAACGCGGTTCGAACGCGCAGCCATGCGGCAGCAAGCCAGGACGCGGAACATGCCCCTTGATTTCGGCGAGCCTGTGGATATCGCCATAAACCTCCTCATCTTGCGGAATGGCCCCCAATAATCCGCGCGTATAGGGATGACGAGGATTTTCGAACACCGCCTCGATGTCACCTTCCTCGACAATGCGGCCGGCATACATCACCGCCACATGATCGGCGGACTCTCGCGCGACGGCGAGGTTATGTGTGATCAGGATGATGGCGGTACCGGTCTCGTCCTGGGCTTTCTTCAAAAGCGACATCACCTGCGCCTGCACGGTGGTGTCCAGCGCGGTCGTCGGCTCGTCGGCGATCAACAGCTTCGGACGGCAGGCCAGCGCCATTGCGATCATCACCCGCTGGCACATCCCGCCCGACAGCCGGTGCGGATATTCGTCGATCCGCTTTTCGGCATCGGGAATATGAACATGCCGGAGCAACTCGATCGCCCGCCGCCGGGCATCCGCGTAGGACACGGTCGTATGGGAACGGATCGCTTCGACGATCTGCTTTCCGATCGAATGAATCGGATTGAGCGAGGCGATCGGATCCTGGAATATGATCGAGATCGAATTGCCGCGAACGGTACGCATCACGGCTTCGGAAGCCCCGGTGAGGTCTTCCCCGTCGAACAGAACTCGCCCGCCGGCGATCCGAACCGCCGGCTCAGGTAAAATCCTCAACAGCGAGAGCGCGGTAATAGACTTTCCGCAGCCGGACTCCCCGACGATTGCCAGTGTTTTGCCTGAGTCGATGGCGAAGCTTACGCCATCGACAAGCCTGACCTGTCCCTGAGCCGTGGTTACTTCCGTCACCAAATCGCGAACGACCAGTACTGGTTGCATCAGGCTCGTTCCAGGCGCGGGTTAAGAGCATCGTTCAGACCTTCTCCCACAAAACTGATCGAGAGAACCGTCATCTGTATGGCAATGCCGGGAATGGCCGCCAGGTACCACGCCGTCCGAAGCGATTGCCTGCCGAAGCCGATCATCGCGCCCCAGCTCATCACGTTGGGATCGCCAAGGCCGAGAAATGCAAGCGCTGCTTCCATCAGAATCGCCGTCGCCACCATGATCGATGCCGTGACGACGACCGGCGCCATGCAGTTCGGAAGGATCTGGGTGAAGATAATTCGCGGCGTGCTCATTCCGACAACAACGCATGACTCCACGAAAGCGCGCTGTCTCAAGGTGAGAAACTGACCGCGCACAAGGCGCGCCACCGGCGGCCAGGAAACCACCGCAATCGAGAGGCTGATGGTGACGACCGACGGCTGAAATATCGAAACCAGCACGATCACGAACAGAAAATTCGGAACCGTCTGGAATACTTCGGTCAGACGCATCAGAATGTCGTCAGACAGCCCGCGAAAATATCCGGCCATGGCTCCGACGATGACACCGATCACGACGGCGGCGGTAGTCGCCGAAAGGCCTATCGCCAGCGATACGCGGGCGCCATTGATAAGGCCGCTCAGAACATCCCGCCCGAGAACGTCCGATCCAAGCGGATTTGCCAGATCAGAACCAGGCCAGAGAAAAGGTCTTGTCGCCATCGCCCAGGGATCGACCGGATATATCGCAGGCCCGACGATCGCCGTAGCGACGACGATCGTCAGGATGCACAATCCCACCACCGCCGCTCGATTGCGACGATATCTGGCCCAGAATGACGCCCGCTTGATCATGCCACCACTTCGATACGCGGGTCGAGCCATGCGTAAAGCAGGTCGACGGCCAGATTCACCGAGACGACAAGTATCGACGACAGGAACAGGATGCCCATCAATAAATTGATGTCACGCTGAAGCAGCGCATCGAGCGCAAGCGTGCCGAGGCCTGGCCAACCGAACACGACCTCCACAACCACCGTGCCTCCCAGAACCGAGCCAATCTGCACGCCAAACAGGCTGACGAGCGGCAGGATCGAATTTCCGAGAACATGGCGATAGGCAACCTGGCTGTTCGACAATCCCTTTGCCTTCGCGGTTCGCACGAAATCCATGCCGTAGACCTCGAGCATCGAGGCCCGCATCAGGCGGGTATAGGTCGCCATGTAAAACAGCGCGAGAGTGAGGGCGGGCAGGATCAGATGCAGCGCAACGTCGGCAACCATGCCCGGCAGGCCAAGGTTCGAGCCTACCGTCCGAATTCCTCCGCTTGGCAGCCAACCGAGCTTGACCGAGAACAGGACGATCAACATCAATCCGGCCCAGAACAGCGGCGTGGAATAAGCCAGAAGCGACAGGACGGAGATAAACGAATCTTTCAGTGAACCCGGCTTTCGCGCTGCCGTCACTCCCAGCACAATTCCACCCATCAGTGCCAGACACAGGCTGGTCAACATCAGGAGCAGTGTCGCGGGAAAGCGGGACAGGATGAGATCGATCACCGGCAGATTGTAGCGGAATGAAAACCCGAGGTTGAGCTGCGCAATATTCAGGAGATAGTGGGCAAGCTGAAGCGCCACCGATTGGTCAAGGCCGTAAAGCGCGCGCAGGTTCTTCAAATAGGTTTCGTCCGCGGCGCCGGATTCGCCTGCGAGAACGTCGACCAGATCCCCGGGCGCGAGTTTCAGGACAAGGAAGTTGATGCACCCGATCAGGAACAGGATCACCAGGACCTGACCGAGCCGCCTGATCATGTACTTTGCGATGATCACACTTAGTCTCCATCTGGCGGTGATCTACTCGATCATCGCAACCTTGCCGTCCGGCAGTTCGAAAGCAAAGGCGAGCGACGGCGTGTCGGTGGCCTGCTCGATTTCGGCAAGATGGCCGATCCCGAGTGCCTGCAGCACGCTTCCCAGTTCATTCGGTCGAGGATGCCGCAGGACGACCGATTTGAGCCGGGGCCCGGGGAAGACCATGTTCGCCGAAGGATGCGGCTCGCCGTCCCATTCGATGAACGCAGGAACGAGACCTGCAAACGGCTGCACGCCGCCATCGGGAATGGTGAGTTTCCAGGTCAATTCGCCGCGCGACATCGAACTGGCCGGTCCCAGATCGACCGGACTGCGGGCTTGAACGGCCGCGATATCGCTAGTCCGGACTACCCAGCCGATCGGTCCGGGACTGCCGACGAGCCGCGCCGTGAGGGCCGGATCGTCCAGCCCAAACCAGCGTGGCCGCGGCGGCGGCGGCGCACCAGGATCGATCGCGAGAATCTCCAGAAAGGCACCGTCACCGACCCGAGCTACCTTGTTATGGGTGCTCATGTGCGGGTGCTTGCCACCATTGGGAATATCGACGTTCAGCCTCGACCTGACAAATCGTGCTCCGGCCTCGAGATCCGCCGCGCCGACGGTGACATGGTCAATCTGCATCGCGTTTCACCGCCCGTTCCGGTCCACGATTGATTTTAACATACGGAACAGCTATACCGTATTTTGACACAGCGGGATATGATCCACAAGCCGATCCCGGTGTTTCGCGAAGCCTGAAAGTGATTTCGAAGTGCCTCAGCGCATTGACAGTACCTTGGCGAAAGGACTCCAGATCCTCGAAACGCTGGCAGCGTCCGAAACGTCGATGGGCATCACGGAACTGTCGACAAATCTGCGGATCAACAAATCAAGTGTCCACCGTTTGGTCAAATCCCTGGGCGCAACCGGCTACGTGATTCAGGACAAGGATCGCTCTTATCGTGCCAGTTTCAAGCTTTGGAAACTCGGCATCTCCGTGATGAGCCATGCCAATCTTGCCAAGGTCTCTGCACGCGCGATGAATGCGTTGGCGAGGTCGACGGGCGAAAGCGTTCACCTGTCCGTGCTGAATGGATTGCGAACGCTCTATATCGAGAAGATCGATAGCGCACAGCCGGTCCGGGCTTACATCCTGCGAGGCGGCGAGGCGCCGTTACATTGCGTTTCAACCGGCAAAATACTGCTGGCGTTCAACTACGATTCGCTGCGTGACGCCATGGTCGGCGGGCTGACGCGCTACACGCCCAAGACTATCACTTCGATGGCTGCCCTGGATGCGGAAGTGGCGCGCATTCGTTCGTCCGGCATTGCGATCAATAGCGGCGAGTACCGCACCGACGTGGTCGCCCTTGCCGCGGCTGTACGCGATCCAAGCAATCAGGTTATTGGCGCCGTCGGAATTTCCGGCCCGCTTTCGAGGATGCCGCGCCAGCGGGTCAAGCAACTCATACCGATCGTCATCGAAGCCGGCGAAGCGATTTCGGTCGAACTGAACGAGATCGCCGGACGCAAAACCACCGGGCTGGTGCGCCCGTGGGAGACGAAAACCCGCGAGATACGAAACGGGTTAAAGCAATAAACAACGGATTATCGAACGGAGTTCTGGGATGGATATCAAATACGTCGGTTCGGGTACGCGATACAGCAAGGCCGTCATCCATGGCAAAACCGCGTATCTCGCGGGCAATGTCGCGCGCGACCCGGCACCCACCGCCGGCGAACAGGCCGAGCAAATCCTCGCGCAAATCGAAGAAACGCTTTCGCTGTGCGGCACCGACAAATCGCGATTGCTGACGGCGACGATCGTGTTTGCCGATATGCGCGATTTCGACGCCGTCAATGCCGTTTGGGATCGCTGGGTAGTGCCCGGGCACGTGCCAACGCGAACACCGATCGAGGCGAAGCTGATCACACCTCGGCATCTGGTCGCCATGCAGGTGACGGCAGCACTCAAATGAGTATCGATTATCTCGGAACGGATAAAAGCCTCAGCGAAGCGACGATCCACGACGGAACCGTTTATCTCGCGCCACAGGTTGCCGCCGATTTCCCGGCAACGGCCGGCGAGCAGACCCAGCAGATTCTCGCCAAGATCGACGCCTGCCTGGAACGCAGCGGCACCAGCAAGCGCAAGCTCCTGTCCGCGACAATCTATTGCGCCGACGCACGACTGTTCAGTGAAGTCGATGCCATCTGGGATGCATGGGTCCCGTGGCACGATCCTCCGGCCCTCACGCAGCTGGTTGCCAAATTGCCTTCTGCTCGTTGCAGGGTGGCTATTCAGGTCGTGGCCGGGCTCTGAAGAGGCCCGGCGCGTTCGCGTTCAGACCGTATAGTTCAGAGCCAGCCGCCCGCCGTCGATATAGATCGTTTCGCCGGTGATGTAGCTCGACTTGTTGCTCGCCAGGAATGCGACGACGTCGCCGACCTCGCGCGTGTCGCCAATCCGGCCGAGCGGGGTGCGCGACATCACCATCCGCATCGCGCCTTCATCGCTTGCGACGCCTCTCAGCATGTCGGTCATGATCGATCCAGGTCCGACCGCGTTGACGCGAATGGAATGCGGAGCCAGCGCCAAGGCAGCCGCCTTGGTGAGTTGGGCGACGCCTCCCTTCGATGCGCAATAGGCCGCGATACCGGGGATGGCGACAACGGCGTTGACCGAGGAGAGATTGACGATCGAACCTGTGATTTTGCCCTTCACCATGCGTTGCGCGACCGCTTGCGTGACCTGGAAAGTTCCAACCAGATTGACCTTCAGGACCTTCTCGAACAACTCGACCGGCAATTCGAGAAAATCGCCGCCGATGGCGATTCCCGCATTGTTGACCAGCACCGAGACCGGACCGAGACTACGTTCGGCCTGGTCGATCATTGCCAAAACCGCCTGCCGGTCCGACACGTCGCATGAAATAGCAATGACCTTGTCGCCGAATTCGCGCGCAGCTGATTGCGCGACGTCCATGTTCAAGTCGGCGATGGCGACGCGCGCGCCCTCTTTCACCAGCGATCGAACGCATCCCAATCCGATCCCCTGGGCGCCACCCGTCACGATCGCGGTCTGTCCATCAAGATCCATCATCATTCTCCCTGCCGGCAACAAGCGTCAGCCGGAATTGCGAGTTTCACTCTTTTGTGCGCCATCCGTAGTCTTGTGCGGCCTGATCGGCCGACACATAGCCGGATGCAATATCGCTGCGGATCAGGGCCGGATCGCGTTCAGCCGACGGGCCGAAACCACCGCCACCCGGCAGATCGAGCAGCAGGCGGCGAGACGCCGGCACCTGCTGTCGGCCCTTGCCGCGTAGCACCGTGCCGTCATCCAGTTTGACGGCCCCGGCGCTGCCGTTCATGCCGCCGGCACGGCCGCGCGCCGGATTGCCGACGCGATCGAACATCGCGTTGAAGTAAAGCTCATAACCGGCCGCCGCCTGGATCTCGATGGACTGCCCGAGGCCGCCGCGTTGCCGCCCCGCCCCACCAGACCCTTGCCGTAGTTCTTTGCGCCAGACAACGATCGGGCCGACCTGTTCCGTCGCTTCGACCGACATGGTGTGTACGCCGCTTGGAAACGCCGTCGCGCTCAACCCATCGAGCGTCGCCCGCGCACCGGTGCCACCGCTGTTGAACATCAAGACCTCGGCGTTGCGCCGTTTTCCGTTTGCTACCTTGTCGAGAGGCCGCGCGCTGATGTGAATGTTCCAAAGCGCTCCGGCGCCCTCGGCAGGAACGCGGTCGGGCAGGCATTGATGAAGCGCGCCCAGCACCAGATCGGGAACCATATGGCCGATGACATGGCGTACCGAAACCGGCGCCGGATGCAAGGCATTGAGGATGCAGCCTTCCGGTGCGACGACGCGGAATGGCGCAAGCGAGGCGGAATTGTTGGGCACCATCGGCGCGATGGCGCATTTTAACCCGTAGCACGCGTAGGCACGGGTATAAATCATCGGCACATTGACGCCAAAGGAACTTGCTTCCGAGGTGCCATCGAAATCCGCCAGCAATCCATCCGCCGCGATCTTCAATCTGACCTTCAGGTTCACCGGGCGGTCATAGCCATCGATCGTCATCTCATTGTCGAAGGTACCGGTCGGCAAAGCCGCGATGAGATCGAACGTCGCCTCGCGGCTGCGCGTCAGGATGAACTCTGCGACATCGACGAGATCATCGAGGCCGAACTCATCCATCATGTCCATCAACCGGCGATGTCCGGTCTCGTTACAGGCGGCGAGCGAAAAGATGTCGCCAACCACCTGAAACGGCTCGCGCACATTGGCGCGAATAAGCTGGAGCAGCGATTCGTTCATCTCGCCCCGGTCCACCAGCTTCATAATGGGGATATAGAGTCCCTCTTCATAGATTTCGCGGCCATCGGGCCCGAAACCGCGTCCGCCGATATCGATCACATGAGCGGTTGCCGCAAAAAAGCCTACCAGCTTGCCGTTTCGAAAGGACGGCCGGACCACCGTGATGTCGTGCAAATGTCCGGTCCCTTTCCAGGGATCGTTGGTGATGTAGACGTCATGCTCGCAGATCTTGTCCGGACCGATATCGCGAACGAAATGTCCGACTGCCTCGGCCATCGCGTTGACGTGACCCGGCGTTCCCGTCACCGCCTGCGCCAGCATTTGGCAGTCACAATCGAACACGCCGGCGGACAAATCGCCGGCCTCCCGGACGCTGGTGCTGAACGCGGTGCGCACCAGCGTTTTCGCCTGCTCCTCGACGACCGCGATCAGCCAATTCCACATGATCTGATGGTTGACTTCGGCTATCGGTTCCATGACCGCTCTCTCCTGCCGCCCGGACTCATCAGTTAGGGCGCCGATTGACATAAAGCGTGCCGTCGTTCTGCATGACAGCGGCGAATGCCGACGTGATGAAACTTGAGGTCTCGTCTTCAACGATGACGGCCGGTCCTTCGACGAAGGCGCCACTGGCCATGGCCGCCCGATCGATCACCTTGGCCTCGACGAAGACACGCCGGGCGGCGTCAAAGATCCGACGTGAGCCGATCACTGGCGCCGGATGACTTGCCGGAACCCGAGGCAGTTTTTGCACCGGAAGCAAGGGCGTTGCGGCCTGCATCGACCAGCTCACGATTTCAATCGGCTGCCGCGGGATAATCCTGCCGAACAAACGCTCATAGGCGGCCTCAAACAAGGTCTGCAGCTTGATCGAACAATCGGTGCCGAATTTCATGTCGACGATGTCGACGGGAATCTCCCAACCCTGTCCGGTATAACGCATAAAGGCGCGTGCCCGATAATCCAGCTTGGCGCCGCCACCGCCCCTCGCAACGAATGCCGCCGCATCCTGCTTCATTCCGGCCAGCAGATCGTTGAGCCATTCATGATCTAGGTCACCGAGGCGTCGATGGCTGCTGCGCACCGTCTCGTATCCAAACGGCGCCGTCAGAAACCCGATTGCCGAACCGACGCCGGCGCCGGGCGGCACCAGCAAGTCATTGATCCCGAGTTTCTCGCATAGCCGGCAGGCATGGATCGGAGCGGCCCCGCCAAACGCGATCATCGTGAATTCCGACAGGTCGCGACCATTCTCGACTGCATGCGCGCGTGCGGCATTCGCCATGTTTTCATCGACTACTTCACAGATTCCAAAAGCGGCGGCAGCGGTGTCGAGCCCGAGCTTGTCCGCTACATCCGCGCCGACCGCGGTGCTGGCGTTATCGACTGAAAGCGTGATGGAGCCGCCGGCAAATCGCGCCGGATCGAGACGACCAAGCAAAAGATTGGCATCGGTCACGGTGGGACGGTCTCCACCGCGACCGTAACACGCAGGACCCGGTTCCGAGCCGGCGCTTTCCGGCCCGACGCGAATTTGCCGCAGCGGATCGACAGATCCGATCGAACCGCCGCCGGCGCCGATTTCGACCATCTCGATCACCGGGATCGATATCGGCATACCGCTGCCCTTCTTGAAGCGATAGGTGCGCGCGACTTCGAAATTATCCGTGGTCTTCGGAAGCTCGTCCTCGATCAGGCAAATTTTTGCTGTGGTGCCTCCCATGTCGTAGGACACCAGGCGATCGAGGCCGTAGGCAGCGGCGAAGCGAGCCGCGAAAATGGCGCCTCCGGCGGGACCGGATTCCAGCAACCGAACCGGAAATCTCGCGGCATCTTCGACCGAGATCAGGCCGCCACCCGAATGCATCAGGAACACCGGACAGACAACTCCGATGCCCGCAAGGCTGGCGGAAAGCCGCCCCAGATAATTGGCGACCATCGGCCTGACATAGGCATTGGCGCAAACTGTGTTGAAACGCTCGAATTCGCGAATCTGTGGCGAGACCTCGCTCGAAAGCGAGAGGCTCATATCCGGTTTCACACGCCGGAGCGCCTCCGCGACCCGTTGCTCATGCGCTCCATTGACGTAACTATGAATGAGGCCAATGGCGACGCTTTCGTATCCCCCTTTGACAACCAATTCAGCGAGCGCAAGCAGTTTCGCGTCGTCGATCGGCTTGAGCACGACGCCACTGCTGTCGATGCGCTCGCCAATGACATAACGATCGGCTCTCGCGATCAGCGGCAGCGGCAGCGTCAGGTTGAGATCATATTGCTCGAAACGATTTTCGCGACGCATCTCGATCACGTCGCGAAAGCCTTCGGTCGTGATCAGCGCCGTCCGTGCGCCGCGGCGTTCGATCAGCGCGTTCGTCACCAGGGTTGTACCGTGGATGACCATCGAAACAGCATCCGGCGACACTCCGGCCTGGGCGATAACTTCCTTTAAGCCAGCAATGATCGCCTGTTCGGGCGCTGCAGGCGTCGTGAGGACTTTGCTTGAAAAAAGCCGATGGCCGTCGTCGATCACGGTGTCGGTGAACGTTCCGCCGATATCGACGCCGACGCGAAACGCGGCCGCGTTCATGATCCTGTTCCTTTCGGCGGATACAAGCCCATCAACTCGTTGCGCCGGCTGATGTGAATTTGGGTGGATTGAACGCGGTCACCGCAGGTACTTCATCGGTCCACCGCTCGATCTCAACCAGCGCGCTTTGCGCGGCGCAGCCTTGCGCGAGCCGCGATGTACCGACATCCTTGGTCAGTACATTTGGGTTTCCATGCTTGTCCAGACTGCCAATCACGCCGGCCTCAAGCGGATCGTACCAGGCGCCGGTGGCGATCTGCACAACCCCCGGCCGCATGCCGTCAGTCACCTTGGCGCCTGCCAGCATCGCGCCGCGATCGTTGAACACTCTCACGACATCTCCGGTCCGAATTCCCCGGGCCTGCGCATCTTTCGTGTTGATCGTGATCGGCTCACGGCCGCAGATCTTGGTCGCGATGCTGACTTTGCCGTGATCGTACTGGCTATGCAGACGGGACTCCGGCTGATTGGAAAGCATATGCAGCGGATAGGACTTTGCCCGTTCGCTTCCAAGCATTTCGCTGTTCGGCTGCCAAAAGGGATGGCCCGGACATTCCTGATAGCCGAAGCCTGCCACCTCTTCGGAATAAAGCTCGATCAGTCCGGACGGTGTCCGGAGCTTGTGCGCCTTCGGATCCCTTCGAAAACCCTCCAGAAACACCCGCTGCTTTTCGGGCCAGGGATATTCGATGTGCCCCGTTGCCCAAAAGGCGTCGAAATCTGGAAGGGTCACGCCGTTTTCAAGGCCGCGACTGCGCGATTCCTCGTAAAGCCATCGAATCCAATCCATGGACGAACGCCCTTCGGTGAATTGCTTTTCGCGTCCGAGATGGGCGGCGATGCCGGCAAAGATTTCATAGTCGTCCTTGGCTTCGCCGATCGGTTTCACCAATTGCTTCATCGCGATCATGAAACCGTCACCGGATGAACTGCCGATATCGACGCGCTCTACCGCGGTGGTTGCCGGCAAGACGATATCGGCGAACTTTGCCTGTGCAGTCCAGAACTGCTCGTGGACCACGATGGCCTCAGGCTTCCGCCATGCCCCGATCATCCTGTTGACATCCTGATGGTGATGAAAGGCGTTGCCGCCGGCCCAATAGATGAAGTGAATATCAGGATAGTTGTAACGGCCGCCGTCAAATTCGAACGGTCCGTTGGGATTTAGCAGCATGTCGGTAAAACGCGCGACCGGAATGAAGCTGCGCACCGGATTGTTTCCTTGCGGCAGGCGCGGACCGGAGAACAAATTCCGTCCAGATCCGATATCGTTCATGCATGAATAGCCGACGGCGAAACCGCCGCCGGGCGTTCCGATCTGACCCAAAAGGGATGCAAGAGCGATCATCGCCCAAAACGGTTGTTCGCCCTGCACCGCGCGCTGCAGCGCCCAGGTCATGTTAATCATCGTGCGCTTCGAGGCCATCAACCGCGCAAGCTTGCGAATCTCGGCCGCGTCGATCTCGGTCAGCGGCGCAGCCCATTCGCAGGACTTCGGCTGGCCATCGGACTTGCCGACGACATAGCCTGCGAATTTGTCAAATCCGACGGTGTATTTGTCGACGAAAGAGCGATCGAACAATCCCTCGGTGATGAGCACATGGCAGCAGGCCAGAATCAAAGCGGTGTCGCTGCCTGGACGGATCGGCATCCAGGTTGCAGGAACCGTATCGAGATCGTGACGGACCGGACTGACATTGATGAACTTGACGCCGCGCGCGGCCAGCGTCCTGATCGACTGCGGAACATTGTGATCGGTGGCACCGCCGGAATTGACCTGGCTGTTCCGGGTCGGCAATCCGCCGAACGCCACGAACAGTTCGCAGTGCTCGGCGAGGTTGGTCCAGGTGGTCAGGCCGTGGCGAAGCTCGTCCATGTCTCCGACTACATGAGGCAATACGCGACGCGCCGCGGCATTGCTGTAGGTATCCTTGAAGAAAGAATAACCGCCGATCGTATTGAGAAAGCGATGCACCTGACTTTGCGCATGGTGGA
The DNA here is from genome assembly GCA_963774685.1 of uncultured Alphaproteobacteria bacterium. Taxonomy (GTDB): domain Bacteria; phylum Pseudomonadota; class Alphaproteobacteria; order Rhizobiales; family Xanthobacteraceae; genus Bradyrhizobium. The sequence goes on from CAVZFU010000003.1 coordinate 702,483, forward strand.
AGCGTCCGGCGCTGGACCATCCGTAAGAGCCGCCGAATATGGCCTGGTTGCCGTGCTGCTCTATGACCTTTCGCAACTCTTCCGCGACAAGGCGCGTGGCTTCATCCCAGGAAATCTCCACGAAAGGTTCGGTGCCACGGCGCGCTTTCGAAGCGCCCCGGGTTTTCAGGAAACCTTCGCGCACCGCCGGACGACGCACGCGGCACGGCGCGACAATGCCTTCGACGATCGATTGACCGATCGGGGACGGGTTATGATCCCACGACACCGGATCGAGGCCGACCAGTCTGTCATCAGTCACCCTCGCCCGATATGTTCCCCAGTGGGTCGATGTCAGCATCTTCTCAACAGTCTCCGGTTTATGCGTTCTCACGCGTCGACAGCAGAATACTACGCGGTGGCCAGGTCGACATTGGCAAAGGTGCCAAAGAAACCCTCGATGTCATTTCCGAGATTCTTCACGTCGCTGTTGTAGACCGTCGTGTAGCTCACGTTGAGAATCGGAATAATAGGCAGATCCTTCATCGCCAACGCCTGCATCTTTGCGAAGATCTCGCGCCGCCGGTCAGCATTCGCCTCGGTCTGACCGGATTCGAGCAGCATGTCCATTTCGGCGCTGGAGTAGCCCGATCCGTTTGAATACGGCACGCCCTTGCGGATGTTCTTGGACCAGAACATGCGCTGAACTCCGATCGTTGGATCGGAGGTGTTAAAGATGCCGTACGACGAAGTCTGGTAATCGTTTTCGGTATAGATGCGGCGTTGCCAGGTCGCCGCATCGGTGCTGCGCAGATCTACTTCGATGCCGATTTTGCGCATCGCCTGTTTGAAGTATTCACCAAACCGCCGGTATTGCTCGAAATAGCCGGACGGATCGTGCGTGATTTTGAATCGAATGCCGCCCTGTTTGCGCGTAAAGCCCGCCTGATCCAGCAATGCCTCGGCTTTAGCCACGTCAAAGGGGTATTTCGGGACATCAGCGCTGTAGAAATTTTTCAGTTTCTGCGAAATCGGGCCGGTAGCCACGTCGCCGTAGCCGAACCAGACATTTCTGACCACAAAGTCCCGGTCAATCGCATGAGCAATTGCCTGCCGAACCCGTACATCCTGAAATTGCGGATCGCGCATATTGAATTCGAAATAGAACATGGCGCCGCACATCGCATAACCGTCGGTGGTAACATTGAGTTTGGGAACGCTTTTTAATCGCTCAAGATCGCTGAGCGGCACCGGATCGGAACCGCCCACCTCGATTTCACCGGTTTCAAATGCAACCGCGCGCGCTCCGGAATCCGGAATGAAGCGGACGATCATTTCGTCGATTTGCGGCTTGCCCTTGACCCAATAGTCCGGATTGCGTTCGAGCCGGAGATACCGGCCGCGTTGCCACTCGACGAACTTGAACGGGCCGGTTCCAACCGGAGCATTGACCAGCGGATTGGCAGGCGGTTCGCTGCCGTTATCGTAAAGATGCTTCGGCAACATCGGCAACTCCGATGCCGACAACGCGGCCATGATGTAGAGCGACGGCTTGCTCAGTTTCACAATCGCCGTCAACTCGTCCGGCGTTTCAACTGTCGTGACGTTTCCGAAAGTCGAACGTCCACGTGGATGATGTTTTTTCAGAACCTCCTCGATCGAATACTTGACATCGGCGGACGTGAACTGATGGCCGTCGTGCCATTTCACTCCCGATCGAAGTTTGAAGCGGATCGAAAGACCGTCGCTGGCGGTTTCCCATTCCGTTGCGAGCGAAGGAACCGGTTTCATGTCCTGGTCGTAGGCGCACAGGCCATCCATCATTTTGGGCGAGATCTGCTGGACCATTACCGCGCTGTTGAAGGCAGTCACCAGACTTGGCGGCTCAGGCGTCAGCACGACCTTCAATACCTTCCGTTTGTCCTCCGCGAAGGCCGGCGACATAAACTGTCCCAAGCCAGGAATGCCGCTCATGCTCAAGCCGGCATATGCCGCAGCGCCGCCGAGAAGGCGTACGCGATCACGATTTGAAAACTTCATCGGAGTACCTTTCGTTTTCACCGTTAGGTCAGCCTCATTCGTACTACCTCTCGCCGCTTGCGCAGTCGCTCAAGCCGAGACTGAGAGGTTTCGCTTCGGGAAACTCGTATATGCCTTTTCCATTGGTTTTTCGTCCTCGTTCGCTACGCAGCGAAACGAAGACGCTCCCGATCCGAACCGCTGCGGCGAAGGTTTCACGGCGAGGAAAGCCAGCGCCAGCCTGCGGCAGTTGAACATCCGCTCGAAATGGTTCCATTCTATCGCTCCGCAGACCGGTTCAAAGAATACCTTCCAGGCGTCGAGCGGCACGCGGTCGCCGACCATCGCGGCTTCGATTTGTTGCGTGCGAGCGACGAGTGCCGGAGATGGCCGCCTCATTTGCCGGTAAAAATTTCCATCATCATAATTATGGAAACCACACATCGGAATTCTCCTTTCAGACCGATCGTTCGACGTTATCGGACTGCTTCCTCCTCCTGCCGCAACGCTCCCGTGTACAACGCCTCAGTTGCGCTCAAGGATATGCATGCCTCGGTTACGATCGATCGTATACATATGCCCCTGACGCGTCAGAAACACATCGTTCGTTTGCGGTCTGTCAAAACCTGCCGGCGTATCAGGGACGAAATAAGCGACCTCCCGCGGCGCATGCGGATTTTTGACGTCGACAACCCGCAGCCCATGGGCAAACCAGGCAACGGGAATCTCGGTGCTGTAAACCTGTTCCGCCGGCTGATGGCAGCCGGTGAACTCCGGCATGTTGATATTTTCCAAACCTTCGATCTGATAGGTCGATACCGGAAGCGGACGCGTCTCGTCGGTAATGTCCATGACCCACAGGAACGGCGGCGGCGACGGACGCTGCTTGCGTACGTCTTCGTCTGCGACGATCGCAAGCTGTCTTCCCGCTACCGCAAACGGCATCGGAAGGACGGTGTGACAGGGATGAGCATAGATGGAGCAATAGTCGAGGCGCGAGACCGGTTTCGGCTTGCTGATATCGTCGATGTCGAGAATGACCATGCCCGCGTGCCAATACGCGACATAGAGACGGTTGTCCTTCCGCAATATCTGATGACACCATGTCATGCGGTTGCCTTGGTCGGGCGTTTCGCCTCCCGCGACCCATTGCCCCGGCATCCACCAGCGCCCGGCCTCCACCGGTCTGCTGGGATCCTTCAGATCCAGGATCATCGCGATGTTCAGGTGATAGCCGTCGACTTCGGGAGTGATGTAAGCGTAGCGGCCGTCAAAATCGAAGCGATGCACGCCGGTGCCCGCGGTCTTCCAAAAACAGATCTGCCTGGGCTTGCGCGGATTGGAAACATCGTAGATGGCCAATCCGCCCTGAAAGTTCTCGCCTAAAATATAGGGCGGAGGACATTCCCAATTCACCACCATGATGTCGTTTTCGACGCGAACCTTGTGGGAATGAACGCCCTCCGGAATTGCAATGTGGGCGACCTCTTTTGGATTTGCCGGATCGGAGATATCGACGATGGTGGTTCCCGCGGGCGCATCCATATGAGCGATATAGGCGTAATTGCCGTTTACATAGACCTGACCTCCTCCGATACAATCGAAAAAGGCGATCTGTTTCAGCCCGCTTATTTTTGACATCTGTTCACTCCCATTTTCTTCTTAAGTCCGCGTCCGTGTCTTCCAGACCCCGGGCTGATTTTCGTTTGAGATACTCGGAGATTGCTCCATCAAATCGAAGACGAGACGTGAGAGGGATTCACATTCACAACAAAGCGATAGCGGTCGGCCCGATAGAAGGCGTCGCTGAAGACCACGGGACGGCCGGATTCATCAGAATAGATCCGTTCGCCCTCGAGGACCGGCGCGCCGATTTCAATATCGAGATGCCTGGCAAAGACGGGATCCGCCAAAGTAGCCGCTATCGTTTGCACCACTGATCCGATCTTCAGTCCGCAAACTTTTGTGACAAGCTCGCCAAGGGTGAACTGTGTCAGGAGGTTCATGTCCTCCAGAATTCGAGAGCCGACATCAACCGGGAGATAGGCCGAGATGTACAGGATGGGCTGATCGTCGATAACGCCGATCCGATCCATTGCGACGACCGAAGAACCCCGGGGCAATCTCAACCGCTCCGCGATGCGCGGCGAGGCGGTCACGGTGCTTGTCGAAATAACCTTCGCGAAACCGTTCGGCTCGGTTCTGATCAGGGACTCCAGAAGTTGACTGGGCTTTGCTTCATGAAGGCGGGAGTTCGGGCCACGATAAAAAGTGCCGCGCCCCCGCTCTCTGCTCACTAAACCGTCCCTCTCCATGAGGGCAAGCGCCTGCTGGACGGTGATCCGGCTAACCTGGAATTCCTCGCCGAACTCCGCTTCGGTTGGAATTCGATCTCCGGCGGCGTAGTGCCGTTCCAGCCGCGCCTCCAGGATCGACCTGATCATGAAATATTTGGGGATCGGGGCCATCTGCATGAGCAAATTTAATCCTATGCCCTATTGATATGTCAATATGTCATTTCAGCAACAACAGGCCTCGAATTTAAGCAAAGCCGTCATCTCTCATGTTGATTGCGTCCGCTCACAACTCGCCATCCTACATTCTCGAAGGAAGCCAAAGCGAGATGAGCGGGAATGCCAGCAGCAGCCCAAGCGCGATCAGATGCGCGACGAAATGAGGCCAGATGCCGAGAAATACTTCCGTCACGGGTCTCTCGGCATATCGCGCCACGATGTAGCAATTCAAACCGACCGGCGGCGTGACCATTCCGATTTCAGCGGTCACGATCTTGACCACGCCGAACCAGATCGGATCGAAGCCAAGCGACACCACCAGCGGTACCACGATCGGGACAGTCAGGACCAAAATCGCGATCTGATCCATGAAGGAACCGAGCACGATATAGCCGCACAGCAATATTCCGATGATCACCCAGCGCGAAACGGCGAGACCGCCAACCCACGCCACCAGGCTTTGCGGCACCTGGGCCAAGGTAAAATAATAGCCGAAGATGTGGGCACCCAGCAGGATCATCGAAATCATGCAGCTGCTTCGCGCCGCGCGCCAGAAAACCGGACCGAAGTTTTTCCGATTTAGCGAACCGCGGGTCGCTGCGATGAGGAATGCCCCGAACGCACCGACGGCAGACGCTTCCGTCGGTGTGGCGATGCCGGTGTAAATCACGCCGGTCACCCCGGAAAACAGAAACAGCATCGGACCGACGATGCGCAGCATGCGAAGCCGGACATCGAGCGGTACCGCGGCGACGATTGGCGCGCGCGCAGGCTCCAGCCAAACCAGAATGTAGATCGTCAGCATGATGGTAAGGGTGATGAGGAGAGCCGGCAGAATTCCGCTGATCAGCAATTTGCTGATGCTGACGTCGGCGAGAATTCCATAGAGCACCAGCGCCACGCTGGTCGGCAGCAGCATGGCGAGCGTTCCCGAAATCGCGACCACGCCGGCGGCCATCTTCGGTTCGTACCCTTGCTTCAGCATGGCCGGAAGGCTGGTCGAAGACAACGTCGCTGCGGAAGCCGCGCTCGATCCGCAAATGGCGCCGAAGCCGGCACCGGCAAGTGCAGTCGCCATGCCCAGTCCCCCGGGCACCCGTCCGACCCAGGCGGCGGCCGCCAGGAACAGGTCTTCCGCCACGCCGCTCACCAGAACGAATTCCGCCAGCAAAAGGAACATCGGTATCGTTATCAGTTCATACGAACTGACCGTCGAAATGGAAGATGTCTGCAGGATACCGATCAGCGCGGAGGCGCCGCCAACGAGGTAGAGGCCGGCGCATCCGCTGACCGCCATGGCAAAGCCGACGGGCATTCCGATGCCCAGCAGGCAAAACAACACGGCGACTACCAGTGCTGTGACCAACCTATTCTCCCGTCATAATCGGATGGTCACCTTCGTCCGGGCGCGCCGACGGTATAAGTTCGGATCCCGAGGCAAGCACGGATATATGATTGATGGCTGTCAGCACGAGCCGCATGACAATGAGTGCCGTCCCAACCGGCACGAAGATCGTGGACACCCAGGTCGGCCAATCCACTATCGAAGAGATCACGTCCTCGCCGGAATATTGCGTCCAGGCCAGCCGCAGGGTTATCCACGCGATGAGGGCGAACAGTCCGGCCGATAGAATGCAGATGAACAGATCGAGCGAATGCCTCACCCGCGGGCTCATGTAACGCTGGGCGAGATCAACGCTGATATGCCCATGTTCCCGGAAGGTGCGCGACAGCGCCAGATAAAATATCGAAATGGTGAGATAAATACTGACGACATCGTAGGCCCATGACCACGGGCGGCCCACCACGTAACGTAAACCCACATCGCTGGCGACAATCAACATGATTGCGCCCAGGCCGGCTGCGGCAAGCGCGCCGCAGAAATCTTCGACCTTCGAGAGCATCAGTTCTGCACGCTTGAGCAACGAAATACCGCCCCAATGAAAATCGATGAAAGCGCGCCGCGTCGCTCAGCAAATACGGATGATCGAAGCAATCAATGGCCGGGCGCCGGAGGCGTTTTGTCGCCGCTGCGAACTTTCGCCATCTCGACATCCCATGCCTGCAGCGCCTCGGTCCCCGGTTTTCGGCGGCTGTCCAGCCGCTTGGCCCATTCCGATTTGACGCCCGCAAGCAGCGCCCGCCAGCGCTCGAGGTCGGCATCCGATGGCCTGGTCGCCTTGATCGACGACGAGAGCAGCTTCTGCTCGGCCTGCTCTTCGCTGTCCATATAGGCGCAATAGTTCATGCCGGCTTCCTGCCCCGCCTGATCCAGATCCTTTTTAAGGTCATCCGGAATCGCCTTCCACTTCTCGGCCGAGATCAGAAATGCGGTGGCTACCGAGCCGACCCCGACGCCTTCGGTTGCGAACTTGATGGATCCGATAAGGTCGAAAGACTTGAGGCTGATATACGGATACATCGCGCCGTCGATGGTTCCGCGCGTCAGGGACTCGTGAATGTCCGGCCCGGCAAGCCGTATGGATACCGCACCGAGCTGAGTCAGCGCGATATCGCTCGCGCCGCCGGCGCTTCGCAGCTTTAACCCCTGGATGTCCTCAGGCTTCTCAAGTTGCTTTTTCGACGTGAATATCTTGTACGGCACCAATGGCGCGGCCATCAGGACGTGGACCTTCTGCGCGTCATATTCGTTTTTCGCCAGGAACTGTCCCGGCCGCGTGAGTGCGTAGAACACGCGCGTCCCCTCACAGGAACTGGTGATCTGGCCGGGAAGTTCGGAAACACCCGAGAGAGGAAGTTTATCCGGAACGTATCCCGGCACCACATCCGCCATGTCAGCGACCCCGGTCTGCACCAGCGCCAGCAAATCCTTGGCCTTGCCGAGTTGCTCGGCGGGATACCACTCGAACTTGATGCGGCCCTTGGAGAGTTCGGTGGCACGATCCATGAAGAACTTGCCGCCCTGCACCGCGGTGTAGTGCGATGGCGGGACCGCCATGGCGAACTTCAGGGTTATGGTGTCTTCGGCGCGCGCATTCGCCGCGGCGCAGGTAATAACTGCAAAGGCCGTCGCGGATAAAACGGCATGGGTCCGCTGCATATTCGTTTCCTCATCCTGTTTTATTTTTATCAGATATCCGATCCGACTTTCCGATATCGGCTAGGGCGCCTTCGATCCGACCTCCACAACCACCCTCCCCACGGTCGTGACATCGAAAAACCGGTCCATCGTCGTATCAAGCTCTTCAAACGCAATGGGCCGGGAAATCTGTGCCAGGTGCGGCGGCTTGAGATCGGAGGCCATGCGAGACCATAGCCGCTTTCTTTCGTCCATGTGCAACTGACGCGACACGTTGATCCCCAGAACATCGATCGAACGAAGCACCCAGGGTAATACCGTCGTCTTCAGTTCCGCACCAACGGCCATGCCCGCGATCGCCAACTTGCCGAACGGCTGTAGCCGGGCAGCCAATCGATCGAAATAGATCCCACCCACATTGTCGAGTGCGGCTGCAAACAGCGGTGGCGCCAAGGGAGCGCGGTCGCTCAGCAAATCCTCCCGGGACATGATCTTTTGGGCGCCGATCGTTCGCAAAAAGCCTTCCTGCTCGCGCTTGCCGGAAATGGCGACGACATTGAAGCCAAGCTTGGCAAACATATCGATGGCGAGGCTTCCTACCCCTCCGGTCGCGCCGGAGACGGCGACAGGGCCGTCCTGCGGTTTGACGCCGGCTTTTTGCAGGCGATCAACCGTCAGCGCAGCGGTCAATCCGGAAGTCCCCAACCCCATCGCTTCATAAAGGTTGAGACCCGCCGGAAGCGGCACGATCCAGTCTCCCGGCACGCGGGCGTATTCGGCATAGGCGCCGTCCTGAGTGGTTCCGAGCTTGTAATTCGTCACGATGACCTGATCGCCGGCATGAAACCGGGCGTCAGCCGACGATACGACGACGCCGGAGAGATCGACACCGGTCACGCATGGCCGGTCGGTCCTCACGTTCTTTCCGACGCCTCGCGCCGCCATCGCATCCTTGTAGGTAATCGCCGAGAACGCGGTTTTGATAACGACGTCGCCCTTGTCCAGATCGTCCAGCGTCAAGCGCTCAAACTTGCAAACCGGCTTGCCGTCGATGGTATGAACGCGGAATGCCTTGAACTTGTCCATTGCAGATCCTCAAATCCCACGAAACCTAGAGCATTGCAGTCGCCGGAACAGCTTGATCGCCCTGTTGAGGCCCGCAAAACACTATCTTGTCGCGTTCGAGCGTATCGATCTCCTGATCGGAGAGATGTGCAAAGCGCTTGAGGATTTCGCGGGTATCCTGGCCTGTTCTGTGGCCCGACCAGAGCACGCTTCCGGGCGTTTTCGAAAGTTTTGGTACCACTCCGGCCAGCGTCACCGTTCCCAAATCATCGTCCGGCACTTCGAGCAGCATGTCACGTGCGCTGAAATGGGGATCGCGGAAGATGTCGGCCATCGTAAATATCCGGCTCGCCGGAACGCTCGCGGCCTCAAGAATGCGCTCGAGTTCCTCGAGATCGAGGGATTTGGTCCAGGCCGCTACAATTTCATCGATCTGATCGACGTTTTCGGACCTTATATTCTGTTCGGCGAAGCGTGGATCGGTCGCCAGATGCGGCATCTTCATTGCGCTGGCCAGCCGCCTGTACACGGGATCGGCCAGTGCTGCGATGTGGATGAATTTGCCGTCCCTGGTCGAATACAGACTGTTGGGCGCGCTGTTCGGCAATCGCGCGCCGGCACGCATGGTAATCGCGCCGGTCTTTTCATAATCGGGAACGGAAGACTCCATGAAACTGAAAGCGGAGTCGACCAGAGACGTATCGACAATTTGGCCCATACCGGTTTTTTCCCGCGCCAGCAGCGCCATCACCGTACCCAACGCCGCATAGAGTGCGGTAATGTAGTCGGTAAGCGGCATGGCAACCCGCGACGGCGGGCGATCTGGATCGCCGATCAGGGAGCGAAGGCCGCTCATCGCTTCGCCGATAACCCCATATCCGGGCCGGTCGCGGTACGGACCATATTGTCCGTAGCCGCTGATGCGTGTCATCACCAGATCGGGCCGCAATTGCTTCAGGTCGTCGTAACCGAGACCCCAATTTTCCAGCGTACCGGGCCTGAAATTTTCAACGACCGCATCGAACTCAGGAATCATGCGCTTGAGGAGAGACTGCGCTTCAGGCTTGCGAAGGTCGAGCGATGCAATGGTCTTGTTGCGGCAGATGCTCGCCGCATACAGGGATTTGCCGTCAACCGTCTGCCCGAGTTTCCGGATCGGATCTCCTTCGGCTGCCTCGATCTTGACGACCTCGGCACCGAAATCAGCCAGCAGTCTTGTGCAGAACGGCCCCGCCGCCGTCGAACCGAGCTCCAGCACCCTGTAGCCCAGCAGCGGACCGGTTCTGCGGGACGAAATATCTGCGGCAGTCATGGGTTTCCTCGACCTGTTTTGGCGTCGCAAGATAGGCCTAATTACAATGTTGTAAAATACGAAATCTTGATGTTTCCATATCGTGATTGATATGCGCCCGACCTTGTCTACATGGGCTCGGAAAACCTTGCGCATTTCGACCAGCCTCCAGGCTCAAAGAAGCAACCCGGAAGTTTCCGCGGAATTCGGCATCGAATGCCCATTTCGGAAAAAGCCCGTCATACCAATTCCGTAATAATTTTATCCGGCTTTGTCATTTTACGCACACCCACCCAATGTCTAGCATCGGCCCAACAGAGATACCGGGAGGCCAGTTTGGGGCCGCTAAAGCCGATCAAGGTCGTTGAGCTTGCCGGGGTTGGCCCGGGGCCGATGTGCGCCATGTTGCTTGCCGATCTCGGCGCCGAGGTGCTGCGCATCGAACGTCTGACGCCAAGCGATCTCGGAGTCCCAAGACCCCGCCGGTTCAACCTGACACTCCGCGGTAGAAAGACGATCGCGCTCGATCTCAAAAGTCCCGACGGCAAGGAGACGGTGCTGAAACTGATCGAGCGGTCCGACGTGCTGATCGAAGGCTTCCGGCCCGGCGTCGCCGAAAGGCTCGGGCTCGGTCCGGCCGATTGTTTTAGCCGCAACCAGATGCTGGTTTACGGGCGCATCACCGGTTGGGGTCAGAGCGGCCCGCTCGCCAACGCCGCCGCCCACGATTTGAATTATATCGCGCTGACGGGCGCGTTGAGCACGATCGGTCGCCGCGGTCAGCCGCCATCCCCTCCGCTCAATCTTGTCGGCGACTTCGGCGGCGGCGCCTTGTATCTTGCTGTCGGAATCCTGTCGGCGCTGCTCGAGCGGCAGCAAGCCGGCCGCGGTCAGGTGGTCGACGCCGCGATCGTCGATGGCGCGGCGTCGCTCATGACGCAATTCTATGGAATGGCAGCCGCCGGCTTATGGAGTGACGAACGTGGAACCAATGCGCTGGATTCGGGCGCTCCGTTTTACGACGTCTACGAATGTGCCGACGGTCGCTTCGCCTCGGTTGCGCCGATCGAGCAGAAATTTCTCGTCGAGCTCGTTGCGCGGCTGGAGCTTCCGCAAACGGCGGCCTATCTCGCGCGGGACGTTCGCAACTGGCCCCAACTCCGCCTGCTGTTGTCGGACAAATTCAGGAGCATGCCGCTCGATCACTGGTGCGCTGTTCTGGAGGGAACGGATTCGTGCTTCTGTCCGGTCTTGACCATCGACGAAGCACCCAATCATCCGCATCTGAGACAGCGCCAGACATTCGTTGAGATCGACGGCATCGTTCAACCGGCACCCGCACCGCGTTTCAGCCGCTCGGTACCAGAGACGCCTTGCCCTCCGCAATCTCCCGATCCGGAACGCAGTCGCGAGATTCTCGCCGAGTGGCTGTCATAGCTGTTCAATCCGCAAAGTGCAGCGCCCAGGAGAGCGGCGCTCAGGGAGTTCACGTTCGTAAAGAGGTTTAGAAGATGGATTTTTCACTGACGACCGAACAACAGATGATGGTCAGTGCCGCCAAGCGCATGGTCGAAACCGAAATACAGCCGGTACTCGATGCGAACGATCGCGACAAGGGATTGCCCAAATCCGCGGTTCTCAAAATCATGGCGAAGGCGTCTGATCTCGGCCTGACTTGTGCTCGCATTCCCGAGGCCGGCGGCGGGGTCGGCATGAACATGCTCGACTACGGGCTGATCGGCGAACAGATACCGCCTTCCGTTGGCCTGATCCTGCAGCCGCATGAAGCGACGACGACCCGGATTTATTTCGGCTGCTCGGAAGAACAAAAGGAACGATACCTGCCCGATCTGATGTCCGGGCGGCGTATCGCCTGCACCGGCAGCACCGAGCCCGATGTCGGCTCCGACCCGCGTGGGATCAAGACCCGAGTGACCGAGTCGGGCGACGAACTCATCATCAACGGCAGCAAACTGTGGATTTCAAACGCTCCGATTTGCGACGTGATGAACGTGACATGCCGGCTGACCGCGGCAGACGGCAAGTCGAGCGTGGTGCGCGTTCTTGTCGATCGAAGCGAGTCGGATTTTTCGACAAGGGAGCTGGACATGCTCGGCCTGCGACAGGCCCCTTTGGGTGAGGTATCGTTCAACGACTGCCGCGTTCCCAGGCGCAATCTCTGCCCGGATACCGGCGATACGGCAAAGCTTTTGACGTTAACCTGGCTGGCCAATCGTCCGCTGGTCGGGTTGATGGCGGTGCATCTTGCGCAAAAAGCCCTCGATGCCGCACGCAGCTATGCCGGAATAAGAAAGCAATTCGGCCGTTACATCGGCGGATTTCAGCTCATTCAAAACGACCTCGCCGAAATCGAGACCGCCGTGCTGAGCAGCCGGCTGGTCTGCTACAACGCGCTCGCCGCGATCGACCGCGGAGAGCGCGCCAACGGTCTTTCCGCGATGGCCAAACGCTACGCCGTCGACGCCTGCGACCGCGCCATTGCACTGGCGATGCGGATTCACGGCGCGATAGGACTAAGCCGCGAACTGGGCCTTGAGCAGATGGCACGGGATGTTCGGACGATTTCGATCCCGGACGGAACGCCCGGCATTCTGACGTTGATTCAAGGCCGCGAACTGACCGGCATTGACCCGTTCCGCGGCTAAACGGCAGTGCAAGAAAAGGATGAAAGTGAAGCAGCCGAACAGCTTCGGCATTCTCCAAAAATATCGACATGGCAGCAGCAGTCGATTATCGCCGCTTGATACGATGCGATGCCTTTTCCGCGCTGAGATATTGGGTGTCCTTCATGATAAGCCCCGCCAGCACTTCACACGCGTTGCTGATCTCACCCCTGGGTTGCCGGAACATCGCATATTCCATCCGGATCGAAGGCTCGAAAGCCCGGCTGACAAACGAATCGTCGACCGGCTTGCGAACGAACGGATGGACGATGGACACGCCGAGGCCCGCAGCCACCAACTGACACATCACTTCGGTATTGTGGCATTCGAACAGCATCTCGCGAGCAATGCCCAATCGATCGAAAACGTCGTCGACACGCTGCCGCAGCAGGGTTTCGCGCCGCGCCGAAATGAATGGAATACCGGCGAGGTCCGCTGCCCTGATCTTCTTCCGTTCGGCCAGAGGATGTTTTACCGGCAAAACGCAGATCGCCGGCATGGCGCCGAGGGTGTCGATTGTCAATGATGGCGGCGCTTTCACCGGCAGCGTCGCGAGCGCTATGTCAAATTGACGCTCGTGGATGACTTCCTCAAGCCGCGCGCGATTAAGCATATCGATCGTGATCCGGACCTTGGGGTGGGCCGCGGAGAAGCGCTTGATCGCGGTCGGAATGAGACTGTTCACCAGCCCATAAATCGAAACGATCCTCACTTCCCCCTTGGGATCCCTTCGCAAACCCTCGGCAATGCCTCCGAGTTCGCGCATGGTCGAAAGGACCTGCTCTGCCTTCTCGTAGAAGCGGACCCCCTCCTCCGTCAACCTGACGCGGCCACGGTCGCGCCGCAAAAGCTGACAGCCGACCTCTTCTTCAAGTTGCATGATCAGGCGGCTCATCGCAGGCTGCGTGACGCCGAACAATTGAGAGGCCGCGGTCATGGTCCGGCTCGACAGGACGTAATTCAATGCTTGCAGTTGTCGAAGCCTGATCATGGATTTCCCTCATACCAGCTTGGATATAAAAGCATCAGAATTTCGTATTTTACAACATTCGTATTCGCCCTATCGTCCGGGATGGGTGTCTGCGTCATCGTGACCAAATGACGTTGCAGAACAGCACGCTAAGGTGACGACCAAGATCGATGCGGCGCTGCACCATTATAAAAAATACGGGCGTGGCAGTCCGACCGGTGGAGGAGGAACATGAGTTATCACGCCAGGTTGTTGATCGCGGCCATCGCTGTCGCGCAGCTGGTTACCGCCTGCCCGGCTGGTGCCGCGGATGTCTATCCCAGCCGGCCAGTTGAATTCATTGTTCCCTGGGGCGCCGGCGGAGGCTCTGACCAGACTGCACGAGAATTATCGAAACTTCTGCAGGCAGAACTCAAGGTCTCCTTTCCGGTGATCAATGTACCCGGCGGAACCGGAAACGCCGGCATGGTAAAGATGCTGTCGGGACCGAGCGACGGTTATTCCATTTCACTTCTGGCCTGGGATACGTTCGCGCTGTTGGCCAGCCGGCCGCAAAAATGGAAAATGTCGGATTTCATTACGCTCGGCATCGTCATTCAACTGCCGTCCGGCTTTTACGTCTCGCAAGACAGCGACTACAAAACCTGGGCTGACGTCGAAAAGGCAGCCAAGACAACCCCGGACAGTCTGAAGGTTGCCATCTCCGGGTTCGGCAGCCCCGACGACCTGACAATTCATCAACTTGCAAAACAAGGCGTCGTGCTCAAGGCCGTTCCCTTTGCCGAGCCGGGCGAACGCTACAGCTCACTACTAGGCCACCACGTTGATCTGCTCTATTCGCCGATCGGGAATATCGGCAGCTTCGTATCCGGCAAACAGATGCGGCCGATCCTTTTCTTCAGCGACGAGCCGATCAAGGGTTTTGAAGATGTCCCTACCGCGAAACAATCGGGACATGACATCAGCCTGCCGCAGCGCCGTGCCGTCATCGTAAAGGCAGACACTCCGCCCGCACAGGTGAAGGTCCTTTCAGATGCTCTCGCGACTGTTGTCGCAAAGCCTGAATATGCGGAGTTTCTCAAACAGGAGCTCGCCAGTCCGGATAGTTATGTGCCGACCGCGGCCGCTGCATCGCTGATGGAGAACGACCTTGCTGCAATGAAGAACATGGCTGCTGGCAAATAATGCCTCACATGGGGTATATCCCGACAGGTGGATCCTGACCCCATGAGCGCGCAACCGCAACACGAAGCGCCGATTGCATCAGCACTCGATGCAGATCTGGAGCGACCAATCGAACGTCGCCCGTTGCGGGCAAGACTTCTTGCGGGTGCGCCCTACATCATCACCGTTGTTGCGGCTGTTCTGCTTCTGATCAAGGCGAAACAGTTCGAATTCGATCATGTGCCGGGACGTATCGGTCCCGACGCTTGGCCAAAACTCATATTGCTGCTGACCATCGTGGCAGGAGCTTGGGGGATCCTGAAAACGTTCCTGTTCGACGACGCGACGCCGAACGGAGCCAGGAAGCAGGCCGATCAAACGGCGTCTGACACCGGCCAACCGGATGTTGCCTACGTCGATGAACCGGAAATTCATCCGGCACGGGTCTGGGCCGTACTGGCGGGCACGCTGGCCTATCTCTGGATTCTTCACTATCTCGGATTTTTCATCAGTACTTTTATCTTCCTGGCATTCGTCATTTACACCGGTGGATACCGAAGACTCACCTGGCTCCTGTCCATCTCACTGTGCGGTAGCCTGTTTTTCATGACGATCTTCGTTCGCGTCGTCTATGTCTCGCTTCCCATCGGCATTGAGCCGTTCTCGACCGTCTCCCTGGCCCTTCTGGCTCTCCTCAACCTTTAAGGACGCTGGAAAATGGAGACGCTTCATCTGCTGTCCCAGGGAATGGTCCACATCGTCGCGGATGGCTACCTGACGATGCTGGTGATCGGCCTGATCGTCGGCATGGCGGTCTCGGTCATGCCTGGCCTCGGCATTGTGATGGGCATCGTGCTGGCCTTACCCTTCACCTACAGCATGGCTGTCGAACCCTCCATCATCATGCTCACCGCCATCTATATGTCGGGAACCTATGCCGGGTGTTTTACCGCAATCCTGTATCGAATTCCGGGAGAGCCGAACGACATCCCGATGCTCTGGGACGGCTACAATATGTCCCGGAACGGACAGACTGCCGAAGCTCTCGGCTGGGCCTTGATATCGGCATTTATCGGCGGAATCGTATCGACCGCCTTCATGGTCGGTTTGGCGATCCCGCTCGGCAAACTGGCGCTGCAATTCTCGACCGCCGACTATTTCGCAGCGGTTTTTCTCGGCCTCACTTCGGTGGTTTCGCTTGCCGGAGCTTCGATCGTCAACGCGTTTATCGGCCTGTTCATCGGTCTGCTGATTTCGACCGTCGGCGTCGACAGCATTTACGGCTCAGAGCGGTTTACGTTCGATTCTCCAATTCTCGTGAACGGAATTCCGTACATTACCGTACTCGTCGGCATGTACGGCTTTGGCGAGGTCCTCACCCGCATCGGACGAAAGCCGGTAAATTTCTCGAAGGTCGGAGAACCGATACGAACCAACACGGCTTTTCCCTCGTTGAAGCAGATATGGGAAATCAAGGAGACATTCATTCGAAGCACGGTTCTCGGAACCCTGCTCGGGATCGTGCCCGGCGCAGGCGCAACCGTTACGTCGTTCATCGCTTACGGAATTGAAAAACAATATAGCAAGCGGCGCGACCTGCTCGGCTCCGGTCTTCCGGAAGGCATCGTAGCGCCTCAGATCGGATCGACGGCCTCGGTGGCCGGTCACATGGTGCCTTTGCTGACGCTGGGTATCCCAGGAAGCGGGGCCACGGCCATCATCCTCGCTGCCTTTCTTTTGCATGGCGTGCAGCCCGGACCGTTGCTGCTCGCTTCCGTTCAATCCAAATTGACGGTCTACACGATCTTTGCCTCCATGTTCATGGCCGTCATCGGCATGTGCCTGCTGAGCTTTCTGTGGATCCGGGTCGTCGTCAGGGTGCTCAGTATCCCGCCCCAGGTTTTGGCCGCGGTTGTTATCATGTTCAGCCTGCTCGGCACCTACGCCAACCGGAACAGTATTTCGGACATGATGCTGATCGTGGTCTTCGGGGCGCTGGGATACGCCTTCGAAAAGTTCAAGTTTCCGATCTCGCCACTGGTGCTGGGCGTGGTACTCGGTCCACTCGCGGAGAGTTCATTCATGCAGACCATGATCAGCCATGACAACGATTGGACTGCATTCTTCAACGGTCCGATCCGCGGCACCTTCATGCTGCTCTCGCTGATCGCGCTGTTGTTTCCAATCATCAAGAACAGTTTGACCCGCCGCAAATCAGTCAGGCGCCAAATCGTATCGAATTAAGCGGGCGTCATCGATGGCAAAGCCTTCGAGGATGAAGATGGCGGCAACAGAACCTTGCTGGCAATGTCAAACGCGGCGTCAGGAAATTCCTCGGCCAGCAATCCGATTCCATACAGCAAATAGGATTTGTCGATCAGGAACTTTGGCGCACTGGGGATCAGGGCAACCGGCGCCTCGGGGCTCGAGACCGCTCCCCGCAAGGCGAATTCGGCGTGCTCGCCATAGGCAATAACCCCGCCAACGCCAACGACGGTCGAGACATCTCCGAGATCCTTGCCATACTGCACCAGCGCCAGTCCCGCGCCGGTATAGACTTCTTTCACGATGCCGGCGTGACGCTGGATCGCGATCCTGATCGCGGATCGCGCCAAGGCGGCATCGAGAGCCGCTTCCTGCGCGTCTCGCGGAACATGATTGGGGTCGGCCGAAACCTTTTCGACATAGGCCCGGACACCCTCAGCGTTCAGCCCGGCGGGGTGAAGCGCATTTGCAAAATCACAGATGGCATCGGCGCCGATCCGCTCAACAATCGTCACCGCATTGATGCGGACGCCAAGATCGCCCTCAACGGTGCGCTTGAGAAACAGCTCCGGCAATCCGCGGCGAATCACGCCGGGTCGCGTTGGCGCGCCGTTGCTGGCAGAATGGACATCTGTCGTCGCGCCACCGACATCGACAATCACGACTTCTCCCAGGCCTGCCCGCTTTGGAGGACCTTCGGCCAGCAATTGACACGCCCTCAGGACAGCTGCCGGCGTCGGTATGATCGGCGTAACCAAATTCAATTCGTGCGCGACCCGTTCGATGCCCTTTGCCTGCGTGATGTGTTTGACGAACAACTCGCGAATGAGCTGATGGACTTCGTCCACCTCTACCCGGTCGATCTCGGGGAGAATGTTCGCCGCCAGTGTGGCGTTGCGGCCGGCCCGGGTCAGGATTGAAACGCAGTCTTCCGCCACGAACTGATTGCCTGCGACGATAATGGGACTTGCCAATCCAAGATCTGCCAGCGCACGCGCGTTATGCAGGATGGTTTCCTCGTCACCGCCGTCTATTCCTCCCGCGAGCAGGATCAGATCGGGCCGTGCGGCGGCAAGCGATGATAAAACGGATCGCGACAGCTTATGACCGAAAGCTCCGACGATCTTGGCGCCCGCGCCCAACGCTGCTCGCTGTGCCGCCTCAAGGCTTAGTGAAGGAACAAGACCGACGACAACCATGCGGAGACCGCCAGCCGCGCTGCTGCATACACGCGCCGGAACCCTGGTGAGGTCGTGGGAAGTATGTTGTTTGAGCCGGGCCAGGACGGCATGAAGCCCGATCGCAACATCGGATTCCACTGTGCTCGGCTGATACGCAATCCCTACCACCCGCTGCTGCGCGAGATCGAACAGGCTGCCCTTGGTGAAGGTGCTGCCAAAGTCAATCGCCAGGGCAAGGTCCATAGTTGTAATGGATCGTCCGTTCAGTTCAGGATGGCAGACCAAGGTCTTTCTTCAGGTCCGAAATCGCGGTCTCGGCCTTGGTTTGCGGCGGATAGACCCGATCAAAACCGAAGCTCTTGAACAGCGCCTCGGTCTCGGCCCAATGCTCCGGGTCGGTAACGAGGATTCCACCGAGGTACAACTTCACATGTCCAAGCCCGGCTTCCTTGCATTTGTCGCCGAAATCGGCGCAATCGATCCGGCCCATCCCGTACATCGAAGACACGAGGATCGCATCGGCCGCGCTCTCCTTGGCCGCCGAAATGAATTCTTCGGGTGGCACCACCGCGCCGAGAAACACGACTCTAAATCCGGCTTCTTCGAACGCAAACCGTAGGACTGAACTTCCGACGATATGGGCATCGTGGCCGATCGTGCCGAGGACAATGACGGGTTGGCGCCCCGTAGGCCGGCCAGCCACTGCTCCCGATTGTTGCATGCTGGTTTCTGGACTATTCACGTGCAGCGATCTCCTCGGCTAGAGAACGGGAAGCCCACGTCGCCTCCCGGATAATCCAATTCACGCCCGCGGTGGTATTTTCCTTGCGCTCCCGCTCGGCAATGCGGGAGCGATGATATTCGATGACTTCTTTCGGAAGCGGCATCAGGCCGTGGTCGAGATAGCGAAGCGCGCCATTGCGGTCACGCACGACTTTGACCTTGCTCTTCAGGAATTTATAGGGCGAAAACATCGTATCCAAAGCGCCGGAGAGGATTGCACGGGCCCCTCCGACCGCAAAGTCACCGTCCCCCAGTTCCAGCACGCGTTTCATGATGGAGCGCACTTCAAGCTCCATCATGTTGCGCTCCAGCGACAAGTCCTCGGAATCCGGCAGCCGCTGATCCGCAACCAGGCGCACGATCTGCCCGCAAATATGCAAACCTTCGCGGAACCCTGCCGCCGTGGGTGTCGTGGTGGCTTCGTCCGGCGACTTGATGAACATGCCGTTGCAGCCCGCCAGCGCTGACACCGCTGCGTTCCATGCCAACTGGCCGGACATCTGGCCTCGCTCGAGCGGCCAATCGCCCAGAAAGAAATAAGTCCAGGAAAATATCTTCACGTCGCTGCAGCCCATTTGATCGAGGTATTCACGGGAAAGCTTGCGAAGAACCTGAATGGCCGCGACGTCCTGCAGCAGGTTCATTCCAATTCCGAGGCTGAGATCGATCCATTTCACGCCTTGGGCCGCCGACAGCAGCACCTCAAGCAGCGCTACCGTGACTTTGAAGCCGAGGGAATCCCATCCCGGCAAATTCGCCGATGCACGCCTCAGGATTGGCACACCGTTCTCGGTGAAATGTGCCGCAAGCCGATCGATATATTGTTGGTTGTGAATATTCTTATCGACCGGATAATCGCGCGAGTGCTGGATCAGTTCCTCGATGCTCTTGATCGTCCCCCAGGTCCAGCCGCCAGCCAGCGCGAACTCCCACGGCAGCCGTGCATCTTCATCATTGTTATCGGTGCCGATAGCAGCGCGGGTTGCTTCGTTGACCGCGCGTGCCCCGGCAACCCCATGCGCCACCAGAGGATAGCCGTTCAGATAGGAAAAGCCCTTTGCCCTGCTGCGATCGACCGCATCTTGCGCCTTGGCGTATTCGGACTTTCGCGTGTAGGTATCGGTCAGCACGTACCAGCGATCGGGACTGAGATCCTCGGAATGCTTGATGTGATCGACGGTCTGCTCGACCAGCGCGTGACCGACTTGAGGCACGATCTGGATTCGTCCCTCCTTCTCGGCTTTTTCATTGCGCAAGGAGGCATATTTCCAGGCGGGCTGGGCCTTGTGGTAAGCGATGGCCTCAGCAATCGAATCCGGACTTTCGATTTGTTTTCCGGTAGGCCAAAGACCGACTACTTTCCGCCTTTCAGAAAGAAAGTAGTCCCAGTCCCATTGCTTCATCCCTAGATCGATACCGGACAGCATTTGTCCTCCCACTTGTGCAGCGGTGTTCGCTGTCTTTCCAACAGGATAAGGCGATCCCGAATGTTGTAAAATACGAAATATTGATGTTCTCATATCCAAGTTGGTATAGGACGGCAATGAAAACGGACTGACCTCTATGCCCGCGCGACCGATGTCCATGAGGACACACCATGGAACATTCCTTCAGGCCAATTGATAAGCTTGATAGTCAGGTTCCAACGCGCAGAGATGCACGCCACTTATGAAGATAAGCAATAACCGAGAGCGCGGTGATCAAGCCCGTCTTCGGGTTTTCTGACGGGACATTTTCGATCGACATCGAAAAGCGGGCGGCATCAGATTCCACGTCCACGCGATGCACGTTACGCGTCAACCCCGGATCAGCCCAAATTTCGAGTTTGGTTCGATCAGGACCTATGCCGGCAAGCGAGAGCGCGACTGCTACATTCAGATTTGCCGGGAATCCCTTTGCGGCCTCTCGCGCCGTGCCATCGAATATCTTGAGCGGCTCGGTAATCTTTTCAATATCGATGTTGTTTTCCACGATATAAGGTGCGCCAGCAAGACCGGCCACCGGTTTTCGCGTTATCATCCGGACAGAATGGATGGTCCCGACTGCGGCGGCAGTGACAGCGTCCAGGCCGATGAGGGCCCCCGTCGGCACGACGATTTGGCCACCGTTTTGTTTGGCGAGATCGACCAGATCTTCATTGTCGAGAAGCGCGCCTGCACTCAGGACGATCGCTGTCTTTCCGCTTGTTACGAAGGGAGCGACAATCGACCTCAAGAACCTGGCTGGGGCGCATTCGATGACGATATCGGCTGCATCGCAGAGCCCATCGATCGGCAAAACGGCGGGCGGATGCGTCAAAGATGCCAGCCTGCTGCGGTGCTTCTCGGCATTTTGCACCGACACGGCGGTGAGCACCAATCCATCGATGCCGCGGTCAAGCGCTTCGACCACTTTTATGCCGATAGCTCCAAGCCCAACTACCGCAACGCGTAGATCGGTCCGGGAACGTTTCGATAAATTTGCCATTGGCTGGCTATTCTCCAAAAAAAGACCGCGGCGCAGGGGATGCGCAATTCTCGTAGCGTATACCAGCCAGTTCAGCTTTCCGCACGCTTGCTGTCACCGGACTTTACTTCTACTCCGGCCCATTGCTCCACTGGTTGAACGATTTGCGTAATATCCGAATCTGCACCCTTGAGCGCTTTTGCAATCCCAACCAGTTGACGCACGGCATTACCGACGATCATCGGCACGCCGAGGCGCTCGGCTTCCTCCAGGCAAAGTCGTACATCCTTGTAGAGAAGCTCGGTCGCAAAACCGAAATCAAATGTCCGCGGCAGCACGCAGCGGGGAAACTTGTCGGCCGTTGCGGTATTGCGTCCGCTGCCGGCATTGATCACCTCAAGCATGACAGCCGGGTCGAGCCCGGCCTTCGTCCCCATCACAAGGGCTTCGGAGGTAATCGTGATCGCGGTTGCTGACAGAAGATTGTTGCACAGCTTCATCGTTTGTCCGAGACCCGGTTGTTCGCCGACCCAAAACACCTTGCCAATGACGCCAAGAATAGCCGTCAATTCGCCTGTCAACCGCTTGGGGCCGGAAACCATGATCGCAAGCGTGCCTTTTTCGGCACCGGACGGGCCGCCACTCACCGGCGCATCGACGGCGACGATGCCCCTTTCTTCCAAACCCTTGGCAACCTCGATCGCGATACGGGGACCGGTCGTCGACAAATCGACGAACGTTTTGACCTTGCTGCCCGCCACAACTCCATTTGACGCAAGCGTCACCGTCTTGACAATGTCGGGTGTCGGCAAACTGACCATGACGATCTCGGCTTGAGACGCGACATCCATCGGCGAATGCGCCGCACTTGCGCCCTCCGAGGTTGCCTTCTGCAATGCGCGTGGGTCGGCATCGTAGACCACGACTTTGTGACCGGCCGCAAGAAGGCGACGAGACATGTGGCTGCCCATGCGGCCGACGCCAATAAAGCCGAGAATTTTGTCTGTCATCCGTTCATCCTTGCGCTTGAAACAAAATCTTGACGGCAGCCAACAGCTTGGTCCCGCCGTTCCTTATTTCAAAACGAGCCTAATGCTTTTGCCGCTCGTCGCATATATCTTTGAAAGATACGCCTTCGCGGTCTTCATGCCTCTGGTGAGGTCAACAACAGGAGCGAACGATGTCAAAAACGGTTGCGGAACTTCTGGTTGGCGTGCTTGAGGAGATCGGGGTCAAACATATCTTCGGGCTGATCGGCGACTCGCTCAATCCACTCGCGGATGCGGTGCGGCGAAGCAAGATCGAATGGGTCGGTGTCCGTCATGAAGAAGGAGCAGCGCTGGCCGCCGCGGGCCAGGCAAAGCTCACCGGCCGGCTGGGGGTGTGCGCCGGCACCACCGGTCCGGGCAGCACCCATCTGGTCGCCGGCCTCTACGAAGCGAGCCGCGACCACGCGCCGGTGCTGGCGCTCTCCGGCGAGATGCCGCGCAAGATGCAAGGAACCGATTTCATCCAGACCACCTCGCCCGATCTGCTGTTTCGTGACGTTTCCCTCTACACAGAGACAATTTCCTCCGCAGCGCAGGCACCGGCCGTGATTCACCAGGCCATCGCCGCAGCCTATGCCGGCCCTGGCGTCGCGCATCTGACACTGCCGCAGGACGTGATCTCCGCAAAAGCGGAGGGCGTAGCCTCGAGCGTTGCAACCTTGAAGCCGCGCGGCGAATTCACCGCAAGCGAGGCCGACGTCGCCGAGATCGCCCGCAGGATCGATGCGGCGGACAGCGTGGTGATCATGTGCGGCGCCGGTTGCCGTGGTGCCGCCGATCTGTTGCGCCAGCTGTCGGACCGGCTCAAGGCGCCGCTGATTCATTCGGTGCGCGGCAAGGAGCTCATGGCCTATGACGACCCGCGATGGATGGGCGGTCTCGGCATGATCGGAACCAAAGCCGTCTACAATTCCGTGATGCATTGCGATCTCTTGTTGATGGTCGGTACCGACTATCCATATTCCAACTTCCTGCCGACCAAGGGTTCGGTCATTCAGATCGATGAACGCGCGCAGGTGCTGGGACGACGAGCGCCAACGGTACTCGGCGTCACCGGCTCGGCACGGCCGACCTTGAAACTGCTGCTCGACAAGGTCGCCGCCAAGACCGACACCCGGTTCTGGGACAAGGTGACCCATGAACGCGCGAAGTGGGATGAGATGCTGGACAAGCAGTCCGACCTCGCGCGAAGCAAGGACCGTATCCATCCCCAGGCGGTGGCCCGCGCGGTCAGCGATCTCGCCCGTCCCGACGCGACATTCGTATTCGACACCGGCCTGAATACACTGTGGTCCGCCAACTGGATTCGGCAAACTGGATCGCAGCGGATTATCGGCTCGTTCAACAACGCGGCAGTGGGGACGGCGCTCGGTCAGGCCAACGGCATACAAGCGCTCGATCGTTCGCGCCAGGTGATCGCGCTGTCAGGCGACGGCGGCTTCAACATGCTGATGGGCGAATTCCTGACCGCCGTTCATCACAAGCTGCCAGTCAAGGTAATCATCTACAATAACTCGGCGCTCGGATTAATCACGCTGGAGGCGGAGAGCATCGGCCTTGCGCCATTCCGCGAAGCCATCGAATTTCCGAATCCTGACTTTGCCGCATTGGCACGCGCTTGCGGCGGTCACGGATTTACGGCGCGACAGCCGGGTGAATTGAAGGCCGCGATCAGCGAGGCTTTTGCCATCGACGGTCCGGCGATCGTCGATGCCGTCGTGGTCGCCAACGAGATGCCGAACATTCCGCATGTCGAGTTGGAGCAGGTCGGCAATTTCGCTCTTGCCAAGATCAAGGAGGCCGTACTCGCTGTCACCGGCGGGTGACGAACATTCGGCAGATCAGATCGGTTCACGCCGGCTCACTTATGGGTTGTTGCTCACGTAATGAGTATATACTCTAATCGTGACCCGGACTTTTGAGTGATCTGCGATGATCAGGCCCGATCTCATCATTTTCGACTGCGACGGCGTGCTGGTCGATAGCGAGGTGCTGAGTTGCCGTTGCCTTTCGGAGGTTTTGGCAAGATATGGCATCAATCTTGGTCTGGGTCAGGCACTTGATTTGTTCCTTGGACGAAGCGTGACCGCGGTCCGCGAGCACTACGAAGCATTGGGTTGCGTGATTCCTGAGCAGTTTTCAGCCGAATTGAAGGCAGGCGTTCGTGCTGCGTTTCTGTCCGGGCTTTGCCCGATTGAAGATGTGAACTCGGTGCTGGAAGACTTGCAAATCCCACATTGCGTCGCCTCGTCCAGCGATGTGGATCGGGTATCCTTCTCGCTCTCCCTGACCGGGCTCGCGCCCCATTTCGACACACGGCTGTATACTTCGCAAATGGTGGGGCGCGGCAAACCCGCGCCTGATCTCTTCCTTTATGCGGCCGAAAGAATGCAGGCAGATCCGCACCGCACTCTGGTGATCGAGGACAGCGTGAGCGGCGTAACCGCGGGCAAGGCGGCCGGCATGACCGTTTGGGGATTTGTCGGAGGCAGTCACTATCAATTGCGTGACGGCAAGGCCATCCTCTCACAGGCGGGGGCTGATCGCGTTTTCGGGCGAATGGCGGATTTTTGGCGAACGGATCGACAGGGTTAGATGGCAGCATCCGACAACGAGAAATCACGCCTGGATGAAGCCGCGCGCGCCGGCTGGCTCTATTTCATCGCCGGTCACACGCAGGATGAAATCGCCAGGATGTTGCAGGTCTCGCGGGCGTCGGCCCAGCGTCTGGTTTCACTGTGCCTCGCCGAACGCCTGATCACCTTTCGGCTCGAACATCCGATTGCGGCATGCATGGAGTTAGCCGCGCGGCTGAAGGACTTCTACCATCTGGTCTATTGCGAGGTGGTGCCGACCGATCCGGCCGCTCCGCTTGCGGCGGCCGGGATAGCCGAGCGAGCCGCCAGCATCCTGGAATCGACGCTGCGTACCGAAAAGCCCACGATCCTGGCGCTGGGTACCGGCAGGGCGGTGCGCGCCGCCGTGGAACGGGTTTCGCCGATCGATCGTCCCAATCACCAGATTGTGTCGCTGGTCGGCAACATCTCGGCCGACGGCTCGGCCAGTTTCTTCGATACCGTCGGCCGGCTCGCCGACCGCACCCGGGCGCGCCACTATCCGATGCCGCTGCCGTTCCTGATGTCGTCCACGGGCGAGCGCGACCAGATGCTGAAGATCGATCCGATCGCCAAGGTCAGGGCGGTGGCTGCCAAGGCCGATTTGCGGCTGGTCGGGATCGGGCAGATGGACCAGCGCGCGCAGGTTCACGTCGACGGCTTTGTCACGCGCGAGGAACTGTTCGAAATGATGCGGTTGGGCGCGGTGGGTGAACTGACCGGCTGGGCCTTCGACGCCCAGGGGCGCATCATCAAGGGAGGCACCAACGCCCGTCTGACCAGCATTCCGCCGCGGGTTCCCGCCGAGGCGCTGACCATCGGCGCTGCTGTCGGTCCCGCCAAGGTCGCGGCGATCCGGGCGGCGTTGAAGGGGCGTCTGATCAACGGGTTGATCACTGACGAGACCACGGCGAGCGCGATCTTGAAGTCTTAGCGCCCTCGATTGCGACCTGGCCTCGGCCGCGTGCGCGAGCCGCAAGCGGCCACTTACAGGATTCCGGATCTCGGTGCCTCGTCACAAAATGGCGGGCAAGTGCCGCATCTTGATCTTGACACGGCAACCGGCCGGTGTGAACATAATTGCAACGCGTGGGCATATGCTCAACGTGAAAAATAGAAAAATAGGGAGGTTACCGTGAAACACGTCCTCGGCGCCCTCGTGGGCGCGGTTAGCCTGTTGGGTTCGGCCCCCTCGTTTGCCCAGACCACGCTGACCATCGCCACCGTGAACAATAACGACATGATCCGCATGCAGGGGCTGACGAGCGACTTCACCGCCAAGAACCCCGACATCACGGTGAAGTGGGTGACGCTCGAAGAGAACGTCCTGCGTCAGCGCGTCACTACCGACATTGCGACCAAGGGCGGTCAATTCGACGTGCTGACCATCGGCACCTACGAGGTCCCGATCTGGGCCAAGAAGAACTGGCTCGTTCCGCTCGACAATCTCGGAGCCGATTATGATGTCGGCGATTTGCTGCCCAAGATTCGCGATGCCGTATCGGTGTCGGGCAAGCTCTATGCTGCGCCGTTCTACGGCGAGAGCTCGATGGTGATGTATCGCACCGATCTGTTCCAGAAGGCCGGCCTGACGATGCCGGAAAAGCCGACTTGGGACTTTGTGATCGACGCGGCGAAGAAACTCACCGACAAGTCCGCCGGCGTCTATGGCATCTGCCTGCGAGGCAAGGCGGGCTGGGGCGAGAATATGGCCTTTCTGACCGCGATGGCCAATTCCTACGGCGCACGATGGTTTGACGAAAAATGGCAACCGCAATTCGACTCGCCGGAATGGAAGAAGACGCTGTCGACCTATGTCGACCTGATGAAGACCGCCGGTCCTCCCGGAGCAAGCTCGAACGGCTTCAATGAAAACCTGGCGCTGTTCAATTCCGGCAAATGCGCGATGTGGATCGACGCCACGGTTGCCGCCTCCTTCATCACCAACCCGAAGGATTCGACGGTTGCCGACAAGGTCGGCTTTGCGTTGGCACCCAATACCGGACTCGGAAAGAACGCCAACTGGCTCTGGGCATGGAATCTCGCGATTCCCGCCGGCTCCAAGAAAGTCGACGCCGCCGAGAAGTTCATCGCCTGGGCAACCAGCAAGGACTACGCCAAATTGGTCGCCTCGAAGGAGGGTTGGGCCAATGTACCGCCGGGAACGCGAACCTCGCTCTATCAGAACCCCGAATATCTGAAGGTCGCGCCGTTCGCGAAGCCGACGTTAGCCTCGATCGACGCGGCCGATCCCAACAAGCCGACGGTCAAGCCGGTGCCTTATGTCGGGGTGCAATACGCGGCGATTCCCGAATTCCAGGGGATCGGCACCACCGTCGGCCAGCAGTTCTCGGCCGCGCTGGCGGGCTCGTCGACCGTCGATGCAGCACTCGCCGCAGCACAGTCCTCCACGGAACGCGAAATGAAGCGCGCCGGCTATATCAAGTAGGTCGATCGCGCCGATCCCGCGCGGCGATCTCCTCCCGACCCGCCACAAACCGACTGCCGTCCACCCGACACGGGCTGGACGGCAGCCATCACCGAGTTTCCCGGATAACAGGAGGTGGCGATGGCAACCCAGCAAACGCAGATTCTCGGCAGGGCCCTGCTGACACCGGCTGTCGCGTTGCTCTTCATCTGGATGATCGTCCCATTGGCGATGACGATCTATTTTTCAACGCTTCATTACAGCCTGCTGGATCCGGGGACCGAGAGTTTCGTCGGTCTTGAGAATTTCAGGTATTTCCTCACCGACCCTGCCTTTCTCACCTCGCTGCAGAATACGCTGGTGCTGGTCGGCTCGGTTCTGGCTATCACGATCCTGCTCGGCACACCGCTCGCGTTATTGCTCGACCAGCCGGTGATCGGGCGCAACCTGGTTCGGCTGATGGTGATCGCACCATTTTTCGTGATGCCGACGGTGAGCGCGCTGGTCTGGAAGAACCTTCTGATGCATCCGGTGTCCGGACTGTTCGCCTGGGTCACGACAAGTCTGGGCCTAACGCCGATCGACTGGTTCAACGATGCGCCCATGCTCGCGGTGATCCTGATCGTCGCCTGGCAATGGCTGCCGTTTGCGACCCTGATCCTGCTCACGGCACTGCAGTCGCAGGACGAGGAGCAGAAGGAAGCAGCCGAGATGGACGGCGCTGGCGCCCTCTCCAAATTCATCTACCTTACGCTGCCGCATCTCGCCCGCCCGATCACGGTCGTCATCCTGATCGAGACCATCTTCCTGCTCACCGTGTTCGCCGAGATCTTCGTCACCACTGGCGGCGGTCCCGGCCTGCAGACCACCAACATCGCGTTCCTGATCTACTCGCAGGCGCTGATCCAGTTCGACGTCGGCAACGCGTCCGCCGGCGGACTGGTCGCGGTCGTGATCGCCAATATCGTGGCCTTCTTCCTGGTGCGGATGATCGGTCGGAATCTGGAGGCATAGCGATGGCGCGCAATGTAACCGCAAGACGTGTGGTGGTCTCCACGGCCGCAGCCTGGTTCTTCGGCTTTCTGATTTTTCTTCCGATCCTGTGGATGTTCCTGACCAGCTTCAAGAGCGAACTCGACGCATTCTCCATGCCGCCCCAGTTTTTGTTCTTTCACTGGACCACCGAGAACTATGCGGCCGTACAGAGCCGCAGCGACTACATTCATCACGCGCTCAATTCGATCATGATCGCGGGCGGATCAACCCTGATTGCCATGCTGATCGCGGTTCCGGCCGCCTGGTCGATGGCGTTCGCGCCGACCAAGCGTACCAAGGACATCTTGCTCTGGATGCTCTCGACCAAGATGATGCCGCCGGTCGGCGTATTGGTTCCGATCTATCTGATCTACCGTGATTTCGGAATGCTTGACACCCGTGCGGGCCTGATCCTGATCCTTTGTCTTGGCAATTTGCCGATCGTGATCTGGATGCTGTTCACCTATTTCAAGGAAATACCGAAGGACATCCTCGAGGCGGCGCGGATGGATGGCGCGACGATCGGACGCGAGTTGGTCTATGTGCTGACACCAATGGCCATTCCAGGACTTGCCTCGACGCTGCTTCTCAACTTCATCCTGGCGTGGAACGAGGCATTCTGGACCTTGAACCTTTCGACCTTGGACGCGGCGCCGCTCACAGTGTTCATCGCGTCCTATTCAAGTCCGGAGGGCCTGTTCTGGGCGAAGCTGTCGGCCGCCTCGACGCTCGCGATCGCGCCGATCATCATACTCGGATGGTTCAGCCAGCGGCAGCTGGTGCGCGGACTGACCTTCGGCGCCGTCAAATAAATCAACGAAAGGGTGAGAGATCATGGGTCAGATCACGCTTGAGGGAGTCCGAAAATCTTTCGGGCCGGTCGACATCATCAAGGGTGCGAATCTGGATATCGAGGATGGCTCGTTCGTGGTCTTCGTCGGGCCATCGGGTTGCGGCAAGACCACGCTATTGCGCCTGATCGCCGGATTAGAGGATGTTACCGGCGGCCAGATCCTGATCGACGGCCACAATGTGGTGGACGTGCCGCCAGCCAAGCGCGGCCTGTCGATGGTGTTCCAGTCCTACGCGCTCTATCCACACATGAGCGTTCGCGGCAATATCGCTTTCGGCCTGAAGATGGCCGGGCTGCCGCGCGCGGAGATCGACCGCAAGGTGGATGCTGCGGCCGCGACGCTCAATCTCACGCCCTATCTCGACCGCAAGCCGCGCGAACTCTCCGGCGGGCAGCGCCAGCGTGTCGCCATCGGCCGCGCGATCGTGCGGGAGCCGAAGGCGTTCCTGTTCGACGAGCCGTTGTCCAACCTCGACGCAGCACTACGCGTCCAGATGCGCATGGAGGTGACGAAACTGCAGAAGCAGCTCGGTACCACCGCGATCTACGTGACACACGACCAGGTCGAAGCCATGACCATGGCCGACAAGATCGTCGTGCTCAATGCCGGCCGCGTCGAGCAATATGGTTCGCCGCTGGAGCTTTACGAACGCCCCGCCAACATCTTCGTCGCCGGCTTCATCGGATCACCCAGGATGAATTTCATATCCGGCGAAGCGGCCGGCGCGCAGGGCGCCGCCACGCTTGGTATCAGGCCCGAACATCTGAAGATCGGCAAGGAGGGAGACGGCTGGCCCGGGACCGTGTCGGTCGCCGAGCACCTCGGCAGCGACACCTTCCTCTATGTCGATGCCGGGAAAATTGGGATGCTCACCGCGCGCTACATCGGTGAACTCGATCTGAAAGCCGGTGACCGGGTGTGGCTCGCACCGGACAAGGCTCGCCTGCACCTTTTCGACAAGGAGGGTGGAGTCATCCGAACATAAGCTACAGCACGAAATGCGCTATGGCCGCGTGACAGCATCGGCCGTGAAGAGATGGCGTCCGCCGCCTGCAATGGGAATAAGAGACGATGTATCTGGAAAAATTCAAGTTGGGCGGGCGCACGGCCGTCATCACGGGCGGCGGACAGGGCATCGGGCTCGCCTGCGCCGAGGCGCTCGGGGAGGCCGGGGCCAGGGTTATTATCGCCGACCACGATCCCAAGGTGGCCGAGGCCGGTTGCGCCGGCCTGAAGGCGAAGGGTTATGACGCCGAGATCGTCATGATGGACGTGACGGATTCCGCGCGCGTCGCCGAGGTTGCCGATCAGCTCGCGGCACGGCACGGCATGATCGATATTCTCGTCAATAACGCAGGCATTGCGCGAAGCGAGACCCCTGCGGAAACCGTGACCGACGAGCATTGGCTGAACGTCATCGACGTCAACCTCAACGGCACGTTCTGGTGCTGTCGCGCCTTCGGCAAGCTCATGCTCGGCGCCAAATCCGGCGCCATCGTCAATATCGGATCGATGTCCGGCTTCATCGTCAACAAGCCGCAGGAACAATCCTACTACAACGCCTCCAAGGCCGCGGTGCACCACCTGACCAAGTCGCTTGCCGCCGAATGGGGCACCCGCGGCGTGCGCGTCAATGCGGTGGCTCCAACCTATATCGCCACCCCGCTCAACGCGTTCGTCAAGAACGATCCGAAGATGTATGATGCCTGGATCGGCGGCACCCCGATGGCCCGGATGGGAGAGGTCGACGAGATCGCGTCGGTCGTGCTGTTCCTGGCCTCCGATGCGGCAAGCCTGATGACCGGGAGCGTGGTGCTCGTCGACGGCGGCTATACGTGCTGGTAGGCTTTGGCCTGCGCGGGTATCGAATGGAATTGGAATGAGGCAGGCCCTCATCGGTGTCGACGTCGGAACCTCGAGCGCGCGTGCCGGCGTGTTCGACGAGACCGGGATCCTGTTGGCGACCGCCCGGCATCCGATCGCGGTCTGGCACGAGACCGGCACCATCGTCGAACAATCCTCCGCCGACATCTGGGCGGCTTGCGCTGCCTCAGTCCAGGCCGCGATGAAGGAAGCGGCGCTTCCGCCTGCCGCCATCAAAGGCATCGGTTTCGACGCGACGTGCTCACTCGTGGTGCTCGACGCCGCCGGCGATCCGCTCACGGTCAGCACGTCCGGCGACGAGCGACGCAACGTCATCGTCTGGATGGACCATCGCGCGACCGCCGAAGCGCGACTGGTGAACGAGACCCGTGACGAGGTTTTGCGCTTTGTCGGCGGCTCGATCTCGCCCGAAATGGAAATTCCCAAGCTGCTGTGGCTGAAGCGCCATCTGCCGTCATCCTACAACAGGGCCGGTCATTTCTTCGACCTCGCCGACTATCTTTCGTTTCGAGCTACCGGGTCGACGGCGCGATCAATCTGCACGCTCGCCTGCAAATGGAATTTCCTGGCGCATGAACAGCGCTGGAGCGGCAGTTATTTCGACCGGCTCGGGCTTGCCGACCTGGCTTCGGCCGGCAATGCCAGAATCGGAAACGAGATCGTCGCCCCCGGCACGCCGCTCGGCGTCGGTCTGACCGAAGCCGCGGCGCGCGATTTCGGGCTGCTCGAGGGAACGCCGGTCGGCGCTTCGCTGATCGATGCCCATGCCGGGGGTGTCGGCACGATTGGAGGCCGCGAAAAGTCGGGTGCCGCGGTCGATGTCTGTCGCCGGCTCGCCTACATCATGGGAACCTCCGCCTGCATCATGGCGACGACGTCGGAACCCTGTTTCGTTCCAGGGGTCTGGGGTCCATATTACTCAGGGATGGTCCCGGGATTCTGGCTCAACGAAGGCGGCCAGTCGGCGGCGGGCGCGGCCATCGATCATCTCGTGAAGTCGCATCCCGCCTATCACGAGGCCGTGGCGACGGCTCATGCCGGCGGCACGGAAATCCTGGAATTCCTCGAGCGGCGCATTGTCTCGCGCATGCAAAACCCCGGCGAAGCGGCGCGGCTTGCCCGCGACATCCATGTCCTGCCCGAGTTCCTCGGCAACCGTTCCCCCTTCGCCGACCCGGATTCTCGCGCGGTCGTCGCGGGCATGGATCTTGATGCCGATCTCGGCTCGATGGAGCGATTGTTTGTGGCGGGGTTGTGCGGTCTGGCTTACGGGCTTGCCGACGTCGTCGATGCTTTCCGGTCGCACGGCGTCGACAGCGACCTGATGGTGATCAGCGGTGGCGCGGGGCGGAGTTCGCTGGTTCGCCAGATCATGGCGGATACCACCGGCTTGACCGTTGCGATGCCCGAAACCCAGGAACCGGTCCTGCTCGGAGCCGCGATGCTGGGCGCGGTAGCCGCCGGCGTTCATGGATCGATCGGCGAGGCGATGGCCTCGATGTCGGCGATCGGCTGCTCGAGCGAGCCGGCTGCGCCAGGCATGGCCGACTTCCATCGGGCCAAACGAAGGGTCCATGGACTGATGCGAAAACTCGATCGCGACGGCCGCGATGCCATGCAAGGGATCGAATCGGCGGCCGGCGCCAACACGAAGATCTAGCGATGCTGTTGAGCTGCGGAGACGCGTTGATCGATTTCCTTCCCGTCAAATCGACGGATGGGCGTGATGCCATCGTGCCGGTGGCCGGCGGTTCTTGCCTCAATATCGCGGTCGGCATGGCGCGCCTCGGCGCACCAACCGGATTCGTCGGCGGCATCTCGACCGACCTGTTCGGCCGCATGGTCGCCGACCATGCGCTGACGTCTCAGGTCGACCTTCGATTTGCAACGCGCAGCGATCGGCAGACCACGCTGGCGTTCGTGCGCACCGTCTCGGGCGAGCCGCAATATGCCTTCTACGACGAGGAAACCGCGTCGCGAAGCTGGATTTACCGCCATGGCGCCATTCCCTTTGATCAGATCGAAGCCGTCCATGTCGGATCGACAACGCTGGCCGACGACCACGGGGCCGCGCAGGCACTCGCCTTGGTCAAGGACGCGCGAAAAACCGTCACGATATCGTTCGATCCGAATTGCAGGCCAAAGCTGGTCAAGGACAAGGCGCGTTATGTCACGCGCATGAATGCTTTTGCCGCCGCAGCCAATATCGTGCGGATGTCGGACGTCGATTTCGAGTTCCTGTACGTCGGCGACGACTATGCGGGAATGGCAAAATCGTTGATCGAAGCGGGCGCTGGCCTGGTCGTGGTCACGCGTGGAATCAAGGGAGCCCAGGCGTGGCACAGCCGGGCCGGCGCTGTTGAAGTCCGGGCGCCGACCGTGAATGTCGTTGATACCATCGGCGCCGGCGACAGTTTTCAGGCCGCGCTGCTGTTCGCCTTGCGCGCGATCGGACGGATCGGAGCCGAATCGCTCGCGCACGCAGATTCAGAAGAACTGCGTCGCGTGCTAACATTTGCGTCGGACTGCGCCGCCTTCACATGTGGGCGCGCCGGCGCCGACCCCCCGCGACAGGCTGACGTCAGCGCGGGACTGTCTCAGCTCTTGCCGGTCTAGCAGGATGAACGGCAGCATAAGGCAGCGCGACAATCGATCAGCTACGCATGGGCCGAGCCGGGCGGCACGTAAGGATCCGGCGTACCCTCCGGAATGGCGGGATACTTTTTCAGGCTATCGTAAAACTGGCGGATAGCGTTCAGACACCCAACCATCGCCCAGGTGTTTCGCAAGGTCTCCTCCGGATACTCCTCTTTGGGATCGGTCGTCAGATTGAAAAGCTTCGGCAGGGTAAGTTTCATCGGCGTACTGAACCAGTCACGTGTTTCGTCGTAGAACGCCAGCTTCCAGTTTTTCCATTTAACCGCCTCGAGTCGATCAGCGACGAAGGCAAGTACGGACTCGCGATTTGAAGCGGTTTGAAGCCCGAGAAAGAAGTCGGATTGGTCAACTC
The DNA here is from genome assembly GCA_963774685.1 of uncultured Alphaproteobacteria bacterium. Taxonomy (GTDB): domain Bacteria; phylum Pseudomonadota; class Alphaproteobacteria; order Rhizobiales; family Xanthobacteraceae; genus Bradyrhizobium. The sequence continues at coordinate 736,757 of CAVZFU010000003.1, forward strand.
CATCAATCGCCCTGTCCTGCGGGATAGCCGCGCCGGTTATCTTGGCAAACGTCGTGAACGTATCGATTTGGTGGACAAGTTCGTTGCTGACGGTTCCCGGAGGAACCTTTCCCGGCCAGCGTATGATGAAGGGTACGCGCAAGGACCCTTCCATATGCGTGAAGTAATACCCGCGCCACGGACCGGACGAGCCCTGCCACGGCCATGTGGGATCCGGGCCATTGTCGCTCGTAAACACCACAATGGTATTGTCCCGGATCTTCAGTTCATCGATCGCATCCAGAATTTGTCCGAGACGGCAATCTGTCTCGACAACAGAATCCGCAAAATCACCCGCGCCCGTCTTTCCAGCAAAGTCCGGATGCGGAAGAGTTGGTAGGTGTACCTGCGTCAACGGCACGTAGGCGTAGAACGGCTTTCCCTCCTCAACGCTCTCCTTCATGAAATTGATCGTGCGTCGTGTAAGTTCTGCATCCAGCAGGGGTCTCTGCTTGAGATCGTAGACGGCCACATTGCGGCTTGGTTCGCCCTTTTGGCCTTCCATGATGTGTTGGGGCGTGACGCCGGACTTCTCAAACGCTGGATTATCGGGCCAGAAAACCTCGTCGGTCGTTCGCGGAATTCCCCACCACTCATCGAATCCCTGATCGTTGGGCAGTCTGCCGTCGACGCTGCCCAGATGCCATTTGCCGAAATGGGCCGTTTTATATCCGATGTCCGAGAGCAGATTGGCGATCGTGACTTCCCACTGAACCATGCCCTGGACGTTGGGGTCGCCGACCGCGGGATTTCCAATTGGTACAGTCAACGTGCCCGAACGCAGCGCATATCGTCCGGTAAGAAGCGCCGACCGGCTCGGGGTGCATTGGGCCTCGACATTGAAGTTGGTGAGGCGCATCCCCTCTTCCGCCAGTCGGTCGGCGCGTGGCGTGGGCGCCCCGCGCAGCTCTCCGCCTCCATAGCAGCCGAGTTCGCCATAACCAAGATTGTCGGTCAGTATGAAAACAATGTTGGGTTTCACTTCTCTCTCCCTGTCTGTTCTTTTTGTTGAAGTATCACGATAAATTTCGAACGCAGCGAAATCCGATGTGACTTGTCGACGTGTCGATCATCTGGGGTTGCCGTGCTGCCGGCCTGTATCGGCGACAATAGTTGGGAGCACAAAGAAACGAGCCGCCTTTGACGACCTTTCTTGGCAACGATATTTCCGGTTGTGCAGGGTCCAGGCTTTTTATTTCGATGCCTCCCCGAGGATCCAGCGGGATGCAGCACGAATTCGCTTTCACGGAGTGCTCCGAATTGAACCAGTCGAGCGTCCATTCCCATACATTGCCGATCATGTCGTACAAGCCGTATCCATTGGGAGGGTATTGGCCAACGGCCGAAGTCGTGCCACGAGCGCAAGACGCCAACTTTCGTAAAGGAAATTCGTCGAGCCAGATGTTTGCCATCAATTTTCCGCCGGGCATCAGATGCTCACCCCAGGAATAGGTTGCGCCGTTCAGCCCACCACGCGCTGCGTATTCCCACTGGGCTTCGGTCGGCAATTGCTTTCCTGCCCAGGCCGCATAAGCGCCGGCATCCTCGAAAGCGACGTGGACGACGGGATGATCTTCAAGCCCCTGGATCGAACTTCCCGGTCCGAACGGCGAACGCCAGTTCGCAGCCGGCACGTAGTCCCACCAATCAACCACTCCCCTCCACTCGGTGACATCGCGCCTGGGGGAGAACACCAGACTACCAGGCTGAAGGGCGTCCACGGACACACCCGGATAGTCCGCGACGTTCAACGGACGCTCTGCAAAAGTCAGATAGCCCGTCTCTCTGACGAACTTTTCGAACTCCTTGTTCGTTACCAAAAATCGGTCGATGTGGAAGGAAGTTACCTTCACTCTGTGCATTGGACGCTCTTCCGGATAGTGATCGTCTGAACCCATGCTGAATTCCCCGCCGGGCAGCAGCAACGTTTTCCCGTCGTCCATAACTTCAGGGTTTTCCGACTTCGTGAAACTGGCAGCGCTCATTCGCAATACCTGACTTTCTTTCGCACCGAAGATTCAAACGAAACCAATCGCCGACAACAGAAGAATACTGACGGTCGTAAGAAAATAGGAAGTCAGGTAAAGCCTGCGACGATTGCGGTCAGGATCATCCGCCGATGCGTCGGCCCGTTTCCGGGCCCGCATGGCCGGCCACACCGCGAGCAAAGCGAAGCAGACCGAAGCAATCTTGAGGGACACGGCCGCGTTGATGGTGATAACGGACCACATCTTTAGCAGCACCCGCCACCGGCAATAACCTTCACACGCTTCATTCCCCTGGCGACCAGCAGCAGATCCTTGCCGTTTGCCTGTAGGACGCCGCTCAGTTCGACCTGATCACCTGTAACTACCGGAGCGAGCTTTTTTCCATCTATGAGCAAAGGACGCTGCGATACGTCCTGCAGCATGAACGTATGGGCAGCGGTGTCGGATTCGACGACCAGTCCATAAATTTCGATTGGATGGCCGATGTACTTGTCCGGCTCGGCCACCATCTGCGCGATGATCGGGCGAAGCGCGGCCGGTTTCGGCGGTTTTGCGGCGGCCTCCGCGAAAATTGCGAATGCCAGGATAGCCAGCGCGGCTGCATATATTCGGTTAATGGGCATGGCGCCTCTCATATGCCTCTTTCAAATCCGACGCCTGCCCTCCCGAAGCAAATGCCGCGACCGCTTCTGAATACAGGACGTCGAGCGCGGTCTTTTTGAGCTTCGCATAAGGTTCCGTAGTAAGCAGCCCGAGCGTTCGTGGCCTCGGAAGATCAACGTCTATCGCCAGCGCTACTTTGGTCGGCGCTCGCGCAAGCACGATCAGGCGATCAGCCAGAAAGATTGCCTCGTCGATCTCGGAGGTCACGAATACCATCGTCGTGCGGGCTTCCTCGAAAAGTCCTGCCAGATATTGTTGCATGAGTTGACGTGTCATCGCATCAAGCCCGCGAAAGGGCTCGTCCATCAGCAAGATAAGGGGATCATTGATCAGAGCTCGGGCGAATTCAGCGCGACGCTGCATGCCTCCAGACAATTCACTGGGGTACCGTTGCCTGAATTCACCCAAACCGAATTTCTCCAGAAGCTCGCTCGCTTCGCGTTTTATTTCGCCGAGAGGTTTGATTCCCCTGACCATCGGTCCATAACAGACGTTTTCCAACGTCGTCATCCAAGGGAACAAAGCCGTTTCCTGAAACATCAGCAGTCGATCCCAACCTGGTCCCTCGACGTCAACTCCCTCAAGCTGGATAGCTCCGGCATCAGGCTGAATATATCCAGCAATGAGATTCATGAGCGTGGTCTTGCCGCAGCCCGATGGACCCACGAGCGCGGTGAATTTTCCGCGCTCGGCAATGAACGAGCAATCTTCAACCAGGTTAATGGTCTGGTTGTTGCGGTCCACGATCGAAACGGCGACATTCTTCATTTCAATCTCGCCCGCTCCCGTCTTGTGTCCGAGCGAAACATTTTTGGCATCTTGCTTCATGTCATCGTGCCGAAAGCCAAGGCGTGAGCAAATGGCCCACCCTGCGGATAATTGCACTTGATACAAAGCCCGCTATGCCGATCGCAAACATACATACGATAACCTGTGCGGTGGCGTTTATTTCGAACGACTGCCAGAGCAGATAACCCAAACCGGTGTCGCCTGCGATCATCTCCGCGGCGACGACCATTTCCCAGCATATTCCCATTCCGATCACCATTCCCGTGACAATCGAGGGTAACGTCGCCGGAAGAATGATGTACCGGAGCATATGCCATCGGCTTGATCCCAAAGACATCGCAGCGCGGCGATAGGCCGGATCGATCGTCGTGGCACCTCCAATTGTATTCAGCAGAACGATCCAGAAAGCCCCCAGAAACACGATGAAGATCGTGCTCATTTCACGGGTCGGCCAGAAGATAATAGAGATGGGAATCCATGCAACCGGCGGAATGGGCCGGAGGATCTCGGTGATAGGAAAAATTGAATTGAAGGTCCCTCGACTCATCGCCATCAGGATTCCGAGAGGGATGCCGATGAGTTGTGCGATCAGGAAACCAGCCGAGATGCGCATCAGGCTCTTGGAGCACGCGTACCAGAATTTGGGCGAGCCCAGCAGATCGATGGATGCGGCAATGATTTCGGTCGGTGGCCTCAGTCCCGAAACCCGGGGAATTCCAAGCTGCTGAGCAAATTGCCACAACAGGATCAAGCTCACGATCGTGATCGTTCCGATCGTGAGCTCAAGATTTCGATCCAGGAATTTGACGATATCGCGATACCCACCTTTGTTGTTCTTGACGGCAGCGGTTTTCGATAATTCATATGTCATCGTGCGAGTTCCTTCTCGCCCGCTCTAAACGCCTGCTCGGCTTCGGAATGAATGGCTTCGCTGAGTTGTGCCTTCAACTCAAGAAAGCGTAATTCGGTCAGCACGCCATGATCCCGCGGCTTTGGTATATCCACCTCTACGACCAGCTTGATGCGAGCGGGTCTGGAACTGAAGACGACGACCTTGTCGGCCAGGAACAGCGCTTCTTCCAGATCATGGGTTATAAAAAATACGGTCTTCGGAACCTTAACCAGCAGCTCGCTGAGATACTCTTGCATCACGCTCTTGGTAAGAGCATCAAGAGCCCGAAAGGGTTCGTCCAGCAAAAGAACCTTCGGATCGTTGATGAGCGCCCGGATGATTTCAACACGGCGCTGCTGTCCGCCCGAAAGCTCGCCGGGATATTTATCCTCTATCCCCGGCAGACCAACCCTCTGAAGGAGTTCCTTGGCGCGGATGCTCGCTTCGGTCAGGTTCATTTTGCCTTGCATGACGGGGCCGCTCGTTATGTTCCAGAGTACGGAGCGCCAGGGAAACAGCGCACCATTCTGAAAAACAACCAGCCGATCCGCATTTGGGCTCACGCTCATGTCAGCGGAAGACAGGACCTGATTGTCGAGAACGATTGATCCCTCACTTAGGGTATCAAACCCGGCGATGGCGTTGAGCAACGTCGTCTTCCCGCAGCCCGACGGCCCCACGACGGCACAGAATTCGTTCGGTTGAACGACGAGATCTATTCCATCGATGGCAACGACGCTGCCGCGTTTGGATCGATACACCTTTTTGGCGCCACGGATCGACAGCCCGGTATTCGTCAAACCGAGCCTCCCATCGTCTTTCCTCGCCAGTCCATCAATAGAGCGCCGCATTTTCGGACCAATGCGCTTGAGAGATACCCGCACAGACCAAGCGTGGCCATCATCGAAACCATCGTGTCGAATTGAACGGTGTAGTAAGCTTCCCAGATCTTGTAACCCAACCCGCTAGCCCCGGCGACGATCTCGGATGCGACAAGCGAAAACCAGCACGCCGCGATAGCGATCTGCAGGCCTACAAATATAAATGGAAGTGCGCCTGGGATGATGACATGGCGCAGTACTGCCCATTCCGAGAATCCGAGAGAACGGGCCGCCCGAAAGTAAACCTCGTCAATCGACTTCACCCCAAGCAGCGTGTTCAACGTCGTAATGAAAAAGGCGGCAAGAAACGTCAGGGTGATAACAGCGGACTCCCGCGTCGGAGCCAGCAGGACAACAATCGGTATCCAGGCAAGAACCGGAATTGGTCTTGCAGCTTCAAGCAAGGGGAATACTACCGCCCGGAAAATCCGGCTCCAGCCAGACAATATCCCTACAGTTATGCCGACAATTGCTGCGACGGCGAATGCAAAAGCCACGCGCTCTACGCTTGCGAAGAGATGAACGTAATATTCGTGAGTGAATAACGATACGCCATACACCGGATTGGGGCTCAGCCACTCCCGAACGCTGGCGACCAGACGCGGCAGTTGCTTGAAACGCCAGACGCCAAACCTGTCGACAAGCAGATACCACATCAGGAAGAAGCAGCAGATTCCAGCAAGGCCTTGCAGGAAAGGCCGCAGTAGCTTCAGGTCAGTCGGCTTTCCGATTCCCGTTTTAGACGCCATAACGGCCGCCGTTATTCACTGCGCAAAAAACAGAACGTTCCGGCTGAAGATTCACGCAAACAGCTCGACGTATTTTTCAATCTGCTTCGGATCCTGAACCAGCGGATATCCCTTCTCCAGCGGCACTGCCTTTAACCTGACCAGAGGCGAGGAAACCCCCATTTCCTTCATCGCTTGTCGTGCCAGAGAGTCGTCGATCGCGTCCGGAAGCAGCGTACTGCTCGGTATCACCTTATCCTGCGCCAGGAACTCAAGAACGCGCTTTTGCAGGTCACGAACCGAATCGTTCCAGACGAAAAGTTTTTCATCGCGGACGGGGCCGCCGTAATAGGGTTCCGGGAGCAGACCGGCAAGAGAGAACCAGAGCGCCTTATGCGCGAATCCGGTTACGTATTTTTGAGCAATTTGCAAAACTTCCGCGTGGTTTCGGGGATCGCAATACCAGAGCTGTGCCTCGATCTCCGACTTGAGCCAGGCTTTCACGATGTCCGGATTCTCGTCGATAAAGTCCTTGCGGCAGACAATCGTTCCGGAATCCCTCTCTCCCCACGGCTCGCCCGTTGACACGATCCTGGCGCTGCCGTCGCCGGCAATTGTGCTGACGGCGGCCCCTTGAGGATCCCAGGTGCATGCACCATCGATCTGACCGGCACGGAGATTGGTGGTGATGACGCCGATGGAAAGGTTAAGGTACTCCTTTGGATGAACACCTTCCTTTTGCATGACGTACTGAAAAAATCTGTCGGAGCAGCTGCCCTTCGGACTTGCCACTCTCTTTCCATCGAGCCATTTCAAGGCTTCCTTCGAGCTGGAAAATTCGGGCGCGTCCTTTCGCACCAGAACCTGGTAGCAATGGTAACCGCTCGGGGACGAACCGATCAGACCGATCGCCCGGATATCGACACGCTCCCGCTGAAACGTAGCAATCAATCCTGGAGCATCGCCATTATGACCGATCATGCTCTTACCGGCGATAAGTTCGCTCGTTACGATACCGCCCTGGATCGGATGACTGAAAGTGACCTCGCTTCCGGCAGGAAGGTACTTCTTCCAAAACTGCTTTTCTTCATTGATCATGCCGAACCAGCCCTGCGTCCAGTCCGGCCGGATGGCCACGTTGAAGCTAACGGGCTTGCCACTCATCTGCTGACCGTAGGCCAGGTCGCCCCAGGCGAAACCGGCGGTACCAAGCGCGGTGCCCGCTAATCCACCGGCAGTGCGCACCAGAAACTGGCGTCGGGAAAGATCGAGGCCCGGTCCTTTTGCCCGCCTCGGTAGCCCCACCAAATCGCGATTTGCATTGCGGGCCATGGCAGTTCTCCAAATCCGACGGTATCGTCTGTGGAAAGATTAATTCCCTGTAGTAAATTGAACGATTGAAAGCGGCGGCTCAAGTGGATTCGATTAAATCGCAAGTAATTGCCAAAAAAGCGCGGTTTCCCCGCCTAAAGTAGGCAGCCTGCACAACTTTTGGGCCACCAATTGTGCGATTCCAGGCCTTTAAAGCGCCCGGAGCCTCGTTTCCGGTTGGATTCCGCGGGGGGCAATCAAACTACAACGAACGAGCCCGCAGTCGTTCCCGGTCGACAACAATGATTTTCCGACCTTCCAGGCGCAAGAGACCGTCGTTTCTGAAGCCCTTCAACGTAGCGCTCACCCACTGGCGCGTAACGCCAATGATGCTGGCCAGTTGCTCGTGGGTAAAAGTCTCCAACCCACTTATGCCGCTATCGGCCGGACGTTCATCGGGAGTTTGAAGGCTCAGAAGCATATGCGCCAGGCGAGCCGACGCACTCTTCGTTCCCAGCAATTGTATCAGGCTGGAAAAGCATTGGCCTTTCGTGATCTGACCCTCGATCAAAGCCAGCGCGAAGTTTGGAAATTCCAATATCAGTTCCCGCAGTTGTACCCCGGTCAAATAGAGCACTTCCGCGTTGCACATCGCCATGCCCGACCAGACATGCGTACCACGCCCAAAGACTTCCGGACCGCCGACAAAATGATTTGAGGACCAGTACGCTAGCGTAATTTCGCGGCCGCTCGGAGAAACGTAGAACGTCCTGATGCGGCCCTTTCGAACAATGTAGATGCCCGAATGGCAGGATCCCTGTCGAAACAACAATTCGCCGCGCTTCAGCGCCAGAACGGTTCCCCGGGAAGTAACGACACGCTTTTCAAATTCATTGAGAGGATCGAGAAATTTTCGGAAGGATCGCCCATCTCCCCAACAACTGAATTCGCTGTCAGACGCTGGCGGAATCACTATCGTAACTTTGCTCGCGAGAGCAGAAGAATGGTGATTCACGATGGCACCGCCGATGCTGCCCCTTCCCTTAGTGTGGGACACGCGTTAAAAAAGTCAATGGCCCTTAAGCGGGCTTTGCAGAACCTCCACGTGGAGGTTCTGCAGGTTCGCCAAGCCGCCGTCCATCCCCTCAAGCGCAGTTCAAACCAGCCCGGAAAAAAGGGTACGCGCTTTATACGAATAGCCGTTTGCGGTATACGTCTGGTATTCGGAGCCTTGCCCTCCCGGCCCTCCTATTCCATGGTTCCGGTCACGTTACATCGTTTTGAGTCGCTTTTTGCGATACGAAAACCGGATTTGGCGCACCGCGCTCGCGCCTCTAATTTAGCCTGCGTGGAGGACCAATGGTCAGACGACCAATCAAAAAAGCAAAGCAGAAATCAAAGACTGACAAGACAGCTAAAGCTAAATTGACGGCAGAAGAATATGTAACCGGGTCGGGTGCTCCGGCACCGCCGAGCCGGACGCTGGAGGAAGCGTTAGGCGTCCAGATTCGAAATCTTAGGCGGCAACTGGATTTGACCGTCGCCGACCTCGCCGGCGCCGCTCAAATCTCGGTCGGGATGTTATCGAAGATAGAGAACGGCCAGATTTCGCCTTCACTGGGAACGCTTCAGAGTCTCGCTGAAGCGTTGAATGTTCCAATTACTGTTCTGTTCTCCACCTTTGAAGAAAAGCGGAGTTGTTCCTTCGTTCGAGCTAACCAGGGTGTCGTTATCGACCGACGTGGCACAAAGGTTGGGCATCGATACGAGTTGCTCGGACACACCGACGGCAGCGATTTAGTCGTCGAGCCATTCCTTATCACGCTAACAAAGGAAGCCGTTCCCTACACCGGCTTTCAGCATGCCGGGGTGGAATTCATCTACATGCTTACCGGCGAGGTAGTCTATCGCCACGGCGATCGCAGTTATCATTTGAAGCCAGGGGATTCCCTGATGTTCGATTCAAATGCAATGCACGGGCCGGAGGAACTTGTAGTGCAGCCGATGACCTACCTCTCGATCATCATGTATCCGATCATTTCGAGATAATAGCGGACGACCGGAAAACTTTCTGTTCATGTCTTTGTCCGATGCCTGCGGACGCGTATCAGCAGTCAAGGGTCGCGTGACGCTCCCACTCGGTGAGATGACGCGTGTAGTTGCTCCATTCTTCATGCTTGAGTTTCAGGTAGGACGGCACCATATCGCCAAGCGCATTCTTCAGCACATCCGACGCCTCAAGCGCGCGAAGCGCATCAAGCAGATTGAGCGGAAGTTTCTTGGACAGATTCAATAGATGGCCTTCAGTGTACATGTTGATATCGCTTCGTTTTCCCGGATCTCGGTTATTGTCGATGCCGTCGAGGCCGGCCGCAAGCACCGCAGCCGGCATGAGATAGGGATTGGTCGCACCGTCGGCGAGCCTTAATTCGAAACGATCGCCCTCGGGCACCCGGATCATGTGAGTGCGATTGTTGCCCGTCCAGGTCACCGAGCTTGGCGACCACGTTGCACCGGAAATCGTACGCGGCGCGTTAATCCGCTTGTAGCTGTTGACGGTTGGATTCAACACGGCAGCAAGTGCATCGGCCGAATAAATCAGGCCTCCAATAAAACTCAGACCGAGCGCGGAGAGGCCATGTTCGCTCGAAGTATCCTGGAAAACATTCTTGCCGCTTTTCCACATCGACACATGCATATGACAGCCGTTGCCGGTTAGATTGGCGAACGGCTTGGGCATGAACGTCGCACGCAGCCCGTGTTTTTCCGCGATCGTCTTTGTCATATATTTAAAGAAGGAATGTCTATCAGCGGTGACCAGCGCGTTATCATACTGCCAGTTCATCTCGAACTGACCGTTCGCATCTTCATGGTCATTTTGATAGGGCTGCCAGCCGAGTGCCTGCATTGCGTCGCAGATTTCGGTGATAACGTCATAGCGACGCATCAGGGCCTGCTGATCGTAACAGGGTTTCACCTGCGTATCAGCCTGGTCAGCGATCGCCGTACCATCGGGTGAGATCAGAAAAAATTCGCATTCGACGCCGGTCTTCATCTCCAGACCGCGCGCCGAAGCCTTCGCTATCAGAGCCTTCAGCAGGTTGCGGGGACCTTGCTCGACGGATTTTCCCTCCATGTAAAGATCCGCGGCGAGCCAACCCACCTCCGGCTTCCACGGAAGCTGTATCAGGCTGTCAGGGTCCGGAACGGCAAACAGGTCCGGATCGGCCGGTGTCATGTTCAGCCATGTGGCAAACCCTGCAAAGCCGGCGCCGTTCTTCGCCATACCTTCGATCGCCGATGTCGGCACCAGTTTCGCGCGCTGCGCGCCAAATAAATCGGTGTACGAGATCAGAAAGTACTTTATCGACCGTTCTTTGGCCGTCGCAACAAGGTTCAGCGTCATATTACACCCCTGGGCTTGCAGACGGCTCCGTCTCTTGCGTCGATCAGTCCTTGCCGCCGCCGTCGTTTGTGGCCTTCCTGCTTGATATGAAGTCAGGTCAGTCTATAGATCCTGTTTCGAAACCCCCGGTATCCAGTTCGTTCCGGCAAGCGGAATCCGCGCCATCGCCGCCGCTTCGATAGTGAGCGCAACCAGATCCTCAGGCTCGAGATTGTGAACATGGCTTTTCCCGCAAGCGCGCGCAATCGTCTGCGCCTCCAGGGTCAACACCGATAAATAGTTTGCGAGGCGGCGACCGGCCTTGACCGGATCGAGCCGTGCCGCCAGCACGGGATCTTGGGTCGTAATGCCTGCCGGATCGCGACCGTCCTGCCAGTCGTCATAAGCTCCGGCCGTGGTGCCAAGCTTGCGATATTCCTCCTCGAGATGAGGATCGTTATCCCCGAGCGCTATCAGCGCGGCCGTCCCGATCGCGACGGCATCGGCCCCGAGCGCCAACGCCTTCGCGACATCGGCGCCGGTGCGGATGCCACCCGAGACGATCAATTGAACCTTGCGATGAAGCCCGAGATCCAGCAGCGCCTGCACCGCTTGATGGATGCATGCAAGGGTTGGAAGGCCGACGTTTTCGATGAACACTTCCTGTGTTGCCGCGGTTCCGCCTTGCATGCCATCGACAACAACGACATCCGCACCGGCCTTCGCCGCCAGCGCAGTGTCGTAATAAGGCCGCGCCCCTCCGACCTTGACATAGATCGGTTTTTCCCAGTCGGTGATTTCACGTAGCTCGCCGATCTTGATCTCAAGATCATCCGGACCGGTCCAATCCGGATGACGGCATGCCGAACGCTGGTCGATGCCTTCGGGCAGGCAGCGCATCTTCGCAACACGGGCGCTGATCTTTTGACCGAGCAGCATTCCTCCGCCGCCCGGCTTGGCGCCCTGGCCGACCACGACTTCGATCGCATCAGCCTTGCGCAGATCGTCCGGGTTCATGCCATAGCGTGAGGGTAAATACTGGTAGACCAGCGTTTGCGAATGGCTGCGCTCTTCAACGGTCATCCCGCCATCGCCCGTCGTTGTTGAGGTACCGACCGCGCTCGCGCCACGGCCGAGCGCCTCCTTGGCCTGCCCGGACAACGCACCGAAGCTCATGCCTGCGATGGTAACCGGTGTCTTGAGTCTGATCGGCTTGCTCGCGAAGCGGCTACCGAGTACGACATCGGTACCGCATTTTTCGCGGTAGCCTTCGAGCGGATAGCGCGAAATCGACGCGCCAAGAAACAACAAATCGTCAAAATGCGGCAATGACCGCTTCGCGCCGGCTCCGCGGATATCATAGATGCCCGTCGCCGCCGCCCGCTGTATCTGCGCGATGGTATAGGGATCAAAAGTCGCAGAAAAACGCGGCGGGGTCCGCGGCGTCGACGGCAGGCTCTCGCTCATTTCTCTTCCGATCAGTACGCGTTGTCGATATGGAAATGATATAGACGGCGGGCTGAACCGTACAGACGGAAGCCCTCGATGGATATGTCCATACCGGCGCGACGAAGTACATCGGACAGAATGGTGCGCTCCTCGTGACCAATCACCTTTTCTTCGCAATCGGCGCCGAGACTTTTAACCTTTCCGCGTACGAACAGCCGCGCCTCATAGATGGAATCGCCAAGCGCCTCACCGGCGTCGCCAAGAACGACCAGGCTTCCAGCCTGCGCCATAAATGCGCTCATCGGCCCAATCGAGCCACCGACGACGATGTCGATACCCTTCATCGATATGCCGCAACGCGCAGATGCATTGCCTTCGATTACCAGCAGCCCGCCCTGCCCCGTGGCCCCGGCGGCCTGACTGGCATCGCCTTTGACGCGCACGACGCCCGACATCATGTTTTCGGCCAGGCCAACTCCGGCGTTACCGTTGATGGTGATTTCAGCGTATTTGTTCATACCCGCGCAGTAATAGCCTACATGACCATCGATCTTGATATCGATCTGTGCATCGACACCAACCGCAATCGAGTGTCTGCCGGCGGGATTGAGCACCGTCCAGTTCGTCTCGTTGGTGTTCTCGGGCAAACTATGTAGCGCGCGATTAAGATCCCTGATCGGCGACGTAGCGAGATCGACGACTGGCATCAACGGTGCTCCCAGGCATAAACACGAGCAGGCTCCGGCTCGAAGATGCGAGCTTTCTCAATGCCCGGCAAACCGACGAGCGCGCGATATTCGGTGCCGAACGCCACATATTGATCGGTTTCGGCCATCACTGCGGGCTTGCACGCAATCGGATCGCGCAGTACCGCGAAGCCTTTCTCGGTACCGACCACGAAAGTGTAGAAGCCGTCGAGAACGCCGAGGCTCGATTCAAGCGCTTCGGAGAGACTGTCACCCTCTCGCATGCGCCAGGTTACATAACCGGCGGCAACTTCGGAGTCGTTGTCGGTAGCAAAACTCAGACCTTCGCGTTCAAGATTGCGACGCACGCTACGATGATTGGACAGCGAACCATTGTGAACCAGGCATTGATCGGCACCGGCTGAGAATGGATGAGCACCGTCGGTCGTGACCGCCAACTCTGTCGCCATCCGCGTATGACCGATGCCGTGAGTGCCGGCCATCCGCGCGAGGTCGAAACGCCTGACGACATCTGCAGGTAGCCCGACCTCCTTGTAGAGTTCGATTCGGCGCCCGCCACCGATCACGGCAACATCGGGACGTTCAGTGACAAGCCAATTTCGCGCCTTGTCGGCCAGTTTCCTGGGAAACGACAGCACCTGGTGGGTATCGCGCGCAATCGCCTCCACGGGGACTCCAAGCGCTTCAGAAAGCGCGCCCGCAAGATCTCCAAGATTTCTGCCACGGACCGTTATTTTGAAATTGTCTTCGGCATCACCGCCATACACCGCAAAACCGGTACTGTCGGGACCGCGGTCGGTCATAACTTCCAGCATGTCGCCAAGCATGCTTCCAAGGCGCGGTTCGAGAGCGCGATCCTTGAGAAATAACCCGACGATGCCACACATGAGACACCCCACTGTTTATAGCCTAGCCTAGTGAGGATATTTAACCGCACAACCACGTGGTGTCAATTATAGGAATAAATCTTTCTTCCTAGGAAATTGCTATATATTTCCTAAAACCCGCGAGCAACGTCGAAATAGGATGAGTTCACACCAGCCGCGTCGGCAGCCGACGTCGGGAGCCGGCTTGGCGGTAGATATCGCTTCAGTTGTACGGTATTGGCAGCGATTACTTTAATCCATGCCGGCGGCGCGCGGCCTCCAATGTGTTGCTCAGGAGACAGGCAATCGTCATGGGGCCGACGCCACCGGGAACCGGCGTAATCGCGCCGGCTACCTCACGAGCCTCGGCGAACGCGACATCGCCGACCAGACGTGATTTCCCTTCAACGGTCGATAGCCGGTTAATACCGACATCGATGACAATCGCGCCGGGCTTGATCCAATCACCTCGGATCATTTCGGGCCTGCCGACAGCGGCGACGAGGATATCCGCGCAACGGCAAATGGCGGAAATGTCGCTGCTCCTGGAATGGCAAACAGTGACAGTGCAATGCTCCGCCATCAGCAGGTGAGCCATCGGTTTGCCGACGATGTTGGAACGGCCGACCACCACCGCATTGAGGCCGCTGAGCGTTTTGTTCACGGATTTTAGCAGTAACAGCGATCCGAACGGCGTACACGGCACAATGCCGCCTGCTCCCGTCACTACCAGTCCCACATTGACCGGATGGAAACCATCGACATCCTTCGAGGGATCGATCGCGTTCAGCAGACGATCGGCGTTGATCTGCGCGGGTAGCGGCAGTTGCACCAAAATGCCATCCACCGCCTGATCACCGTTGAGCCGTTCAACGAGCGCAAGTAACGCGGCTTCACTGGTATCGGCAGGCAGCCGGTACTCGAACGATTCCATTCCGGCTTCAACGGTCTGCGCCGCCTTGCTACGTACATAGATCTGACTTGCCGGATCCTCGCCGAGCAGCACGACCGCAAGCCCTGGCTTGACACCGCGGTTGTTCAAATCGGCAACCTTGGCCGCGATGGAGACACGAAGCTCCGCAGCGAGCGCCTTTCCGTCGATTAGCCGAGCGGTCATCGGTCAGTCCCGGAACACGACGGTGGTCTTCCCGTTAGGGAGGGCCCGCCCGTCAAGATGGAATGCGACCGCCCGGGCAAGCACCCTGCGCTCGATGTCGCGGCCCTTGCGAATAAGATCGTCAGGACTGTCCTGGTGACTAACCCGTTCGACGTCCTGCTCGATAATCGGCCCTTCGTCGAGATCGGCAGTGACGTAGTGCGCCGTGGCACCGATCAACTTGACACCACGTGCATGTGCCTGGTGATACGGCTTGGCGCCCTTGAATCCGGGCAAGAAGCTATGGTGGATGTTGATACACCGCCCAGAGAGAAAGACTGCAAGATCGTCTGACAAGATCTGCATATAGCGTGCCAGCACAATTAACTCGGCTTGGGTTTCCAGGACGATGTCCTTGATTTTCGCTTCCTGTACAGCCTTTGTGTCTTTTGTCACTGGCAGATAATGGAACGGAAGACCAACGAGGTTGATGGCATCAAAGGTCTCGCGCGGATGATTTGAAATGATTCCGACGACGTCCATCTTCAATTCGCCAATTCGCCAGCGATAGAGCAAATCGACCAGGCAATGGTCCGACCTGGAAACCATCAACAATACGCGCTTGCGCTCGCTGCGCGGGCGGATTTCCCATTTCATGTCATAGGTCGTGGCAATCGAGTGGAAATCAGTTGTTAGTTTCGCCACGTCGCCCCCGTCGGGCAGATTGAAAACCACCCGCATGAAGAAAAATCCGGTGTCGATATCGTCGAACTGGTGAGCTTCCTGGATGTTACCGCCGTGCTGAAACAGCGCCGTCGAGACCTTTGATACGATGCCCGGTTGGTTGGGACAGGATAATGTGATCAGATACTGCTCAGCAGACATGGTGGGACTTTTGCGGTTGGAGGGCGAGTATTCGTTCATCGCGGCGCAACCGGCGCACTGCCGGCAGGAGTCACGCCCATGGCGACGCAGGTTGCTTCGATCCAGTGCCAGAAGCTCGCGGCGTAGCTGCGGAAAAGCGCAACTTCAAAGCTGGGTGTGTCGTCAAGCTGCCACAACACGACGCCGATATGCGCGATCGTCGTTACCACCGCCGATCCCGGTGCAAAGACAGACGGATGGAAATCAATGAACGCGCCGCGCGAAAGCAGATCACGCGCGGCCGGCCCGGCGATACGCAGCACGGCATAGCCGCTGGACTGATCCGATACCGACGCCAGCCCGGAAAGGGTTGTCGCAAGCTCCGATGCCCAATTGGCATCGGCAGTTTCGCTGCAAGCCAACCATGTGCCGGGACCGATACCGACAAAGGCAACTCCCTCCCGTACCGAGCGAACGGGTCCAGACGGCAACTCGACACCGAACTGGTCCGCGACCCGTGACATCAGCGCCGCGTCTTGCCCCCGCGACATGACAGTCGCCAGTCGATAACCAATTTGCTCGGTAACGCGCAAATTAGAACCCTCATGGGGGTATGGAAGCCCGGCTATTTCGCCGGCAAAAGCTCCACGAGCTGTCAAGAATTGTTGTTCAACCACGAACACGCACTCCTTCCGGATCAACGAATATCGGATTGCAGACCTCGACCTCGACGGCTTCGGTGCGAAGAGGATCGTAGGCGCAGACCCGTTCGCCGAAGCGGTTTGGCCCATCGCGTAGCATCGCAAGCCCGATCCATCTTCCGGCACTCGGCGAATAGGCGACCGAAGTGACGTACCCCTGGTCCCGGGCTGCGCTCGTCGTCTCGCCGCCCATGGGCAGCACATGCGCGCCAGCTCGAAGCCGCGACGTAGCGTCAACTGGCCGCAAACCAACAAGCGCAGGGCGCATCTGATCGGTTAACCCCGGGCGGCCGGCCATGACCCGGCCGATGAAATCCTTTTTCTTCGACATCATCCGGCCGAAGCCGAGATCGGCTGCCGTCGTCTGGCCGTTGAGTTCATTGCCGGCGGCATGGCCTTTTTCGATACGGAGCACACCGAGTGCTTCGGTGCCGTATGGAATGACTCCCAGATCGCGCCCCACCTCCATCAACTCCCGCACAAGCGCATCGCCATAGTGTGCCGGAACTGCAATCTCGTAGGCGAGTTCACCGGAGAACGAGAGACGGAACAACCGGGTCGGTACGCCGCGCCAGCTAAACGCGGCAACGGACATAAATGGGAAGGCGCCGTTGGAAAGATCCATCTCCGGAAGCAATCGTTGCAAGAGCGCGCGTGACCGGGGTCCGGCTACTGCAAACTGCGCCCATTGCTCGGTGACCGACACGGCCTGCACATTCAATTCCGGCCAAAGTACCTGCCGGCAATAATCGATATGCTGCATCACGCGAACGGCGTTGACCGTCGTCGTGGTGAGAAAGAAGTGATCGTCGGCGAACCTTGTGGTGGTGCCGTCATCCATGACGAAGCCATCCTCGCGCAACATCACGCCGTAACGTGCCTTTCCGATCGGAAGAGTCGAGAACATGTTGATGTAGAGCCGATCGAGCAATGCGCCTGCATCAGGTCCGTGCACGTCGATCTTGCCGAGCGTCGAAACGTCGCAGACGCCAACACGCTCACGCACAGCGATCACTTCGCGCGTGACGGTCGCCAACCAATCGGCATCGCCGCTTCGCATGAACCACTGCGCGCGCTTCCATTGGCCGGTATCGACGAACGTCGCACCCTGCTCGATCGCCCATTGATGGCTCGCCGTCTGGCGAACAGGGCGAAAATGCTCTTCGCGATGAAGTCCGGCGAGTACTCCGATCGCAACCGGCAGATAAGGCGGGCGCGATAATATCGTCCCAACCTCGGCAATCGTCTTGCCGGTATGCATCGCCAGCAAAGCGTGGCCGTTGATCTGGCTGGTCTTGCCTTGATCCGTCGCCATGCCGAGCGTGGTATAGCGTTTGAGGTGCTCCACCGACGTGAAGCCCTCGCGCGCCGCCAGTTCTACGTCGCTGTCGGTTACGTCGTTCTGAAAGTCGACGAATGCCTTCTGCCGCGACCCTCGAATACGCCACAACGGCTCGCTGCCGGTGGCATCATCGCTCGCGCGCGACGGTGGCGCCGAAACCGCGGCAAAGCCGATCGCGGCGATGGCCGCCGCACCGGATCGCGTTCCTTCGCTCAAGGCATCGGCGAGCGAGAAGCGCCCGGCGGCAGAGCCAATGACGGACATCCCGGCTGGCGGCCGGTCGAGTACGAAGCTATGAATGACGTCCGACCAGACCGGGCGGCTGCCGAGATTGCAGCCGATCCCCATCGCCGGATTCCACCCGCCCGACATCGCCAGCACGTCGGCCTCGATCCGGAGGTTGCGCCCGTCTGCGTCACGCACATCGATGGCATTGAGCTTCTTGCCGCCCTTGGTATCGACCACGACCGCGCCTTGCAGCACGCGGCTGCCTGCATCAAGCGCGCGCCCGACGGCCCCATCCGGCGCAGCGCGGCGGGCGTCGATGACGGTGGTGACATTGATGCCGGCCGCGCGCAGCTCGTCCGCAGTTGCCCAGCCGCTGTCGGTGGTGGTGAAGATCGCGACACGCTGGCCAGGCGTCACAGCGAAGCGGTTGACGTAGGTACGCACCGCCGACGCGGTCATGACCCCGGGCCGGTCGTTGCCGCCGAACACCAGAGGCCGCTCAAGGGCACCGGTCGCAAGGACCGTTCGCTTCGCAGCGATTTTCCACAATCTCTGGCGCGGCTGACCTGGCAGCGGGCGAGCGAGATGATCGGACACCCGTTCTACCGCGCCGAATATGCCGCCGTCGTAAGCGCCGAACAAGGTCGTTCGCACGAGAACGGTGACGTTCGCCATCGCGGCGAGTTCGGCTTGTGCGGCTCTTGCCCACTCGATGCCCGAAATTCCGTCGATCTCGTGAAGCTCGGCGAGCAGGCGGCCACCGAGCAGCCAATCCTCCTCGACCAGGATCACGCGCGCTCCGCCGCGCCCTGCCGTCAATGCCGCACTGAGCCCGGCCGGTCCGCCGCCGACCACAAGGACATCGCAGAACGCGTGCGCACGGTCATAGGCATCGGGATCGGGTTCCGTGCTTAACGTGCCGAGGCCGGCCGCGCGCCGAATCACCGGTTCGTAGAGTTTTTCCCAAAGAGCAGCCGGCCACATGAAGGTCTTGTAGTAGAAGCCGGCCACAAAGATCGGCGCGGCCAGACTGTTCACCGCCATCAGATCGAAGCCGAGCGAAGGCCAGCGGTTCTGGCTGACTGCCTCAAGACCGTCGAACAGCGCTACCGTCGTCGCTCGTGCGTTCGGCTCGGCACGCGCACCACTGCGCAGCGTGACGAGCGCATTGGGCTCTTCGCTGCCAGCGGTCAGGATGCCGCGCGGGCGATGATATTTGAAGGAGCGGCCGACCAATTGAACATCATTGGCAATCAACGCCGACGCCAGGGTATCGCCTTCGAAGCCACTGAACGGCTTTCCGTCGAATGTGAAACCGAGCACCCGGCCGCGATCGATCAGGCCCCCGTTCGCGAGGCGACTCATGGCCGTCCCCGAGCCAGGACAGCGCCGGAAATCACATGTGTACGCGTGTCGCGCGTAACGACCAGCCAGTTGCGGCAGCCCTGCGCGTGATACCAATGCTCCGTGATTACGCCTGCAATATTGTCACGCATATAGACGTAGTCGACGAACGCAGCTTCTCCAGCCTCGCTCCCAGGTCGGGTCAGCGAGGCGTCGCCGCGGTAGACGAACTCGTGTCCGTCGCGCTCGCCGCAAAAGGGACAAGGGATGCGCATGGCAATTCAATGCAAATTCGGTTGAGCCCCCTGGCCTTTCTCGTCGATGAGATGGCCAGTGGCAAAACGGTCCAGACGATAGGCAGCAGCGGTAGCATGCGGTTCGTCGCGAGCGATGAGGTGCGCGAAACACCAGCCGCTCGCAGGAGTGGCCTTGAAGCCTCCGTAACACCAACCCGCATTGAGATAGAGACCGGGGATCGGAGAGCGATCGATAATCGGCGAGCCGTCCATCGACATGTCCACGATTCCGCCCCAGGATCGCAGCAACCGGGCGCGACCGATCATCGGCATGATCGCCATGCCGCCCTCACAGACATCCTCGACCATAGGGAGATTGCCGCGCTGGGCATAGCTGTTGTAGCCGTCGATATCGCCCCCGAACACCAGGCCTCCCTTGTCCGACTGGCTGACGTAGAAATGTCCGGCTCCGAAGGTGAGGACGCCGGGAAGAACCGGCTTTAGCGCCTCCGTTACAAACGCCTGAAGGACATGGCTTTCGATCGGCAGACGCAACCCCGCCATCGCGGCAACGCGGGAGCTATTGCCGGCCACCGCAACGCCGATTTTTTTGGCGCTGATCGTTCCGCGGGTGGTTTCGACACCGGTGATGCGACCATCGGGAGCCCGCGTGAATCCGGTCGCCTCGCAGTTCTGAATGATATCGACACCGCGGTCGGAAGCTGCCCGGGCATAGCCCCATACAACGGCGTCGTGGCGCGCCGTGCCGCCGCGTGGCTGCAACAATCCACCTTGAATCGGAAAGCGCGCATGATTGAAGTTCAGGAAGGGCGCGATCTTTCGCACCTCATCCTGATCGAGCAGTTCGGCATCGACACCATGCAGACGCATGGCATTGCCGCGCCTGACAAAGGCATCGCGCTGGCCATCGCTATGATAGAGATTCAGCACGCCGCGCTGGCTGATCATCGTATTGTAGTTGAGATCCTGCTCCAGTCCCTCCCAGAGCTTCATCGACCATTCGTAAAAAGGGATGTTTCCGTCGAGGCCGTAGTTGGAACGCACGATTGTGGTGTTCCGTCCGGCGTTGCCGCCGCCGATCCAGCCTTTCTCGATAACCGCGACATTACTGATGCCATGCACCTTGGCGAGATAGTACGCGGTCGCCAATCCATGTCCCCCACCCCCGACAATCACCACGTCATACGGTCCGTTCGGCGATGCATCGCGCCAGACCGGTTGCCAGTTTCGGTGGCCTGAAAGCGCTGCTTTCGCCAGACTGAAGATCGAATATCGCATCGCGCCGCCAGATCGCCTGCCGTTGGCTGTTGAACTTGATAATCGCCATATTCATCGTTATTCGAGATAGGCACATGACCAGGAACGACGATTAGATGCCTCCAGGCGTCAGAACCGATGTGGTTTTACCCGCAGCCGAGCGCTTGCCGGCCATTAAAATCGGTTTCCTGCTGATCGACGGGTTCGCGATGATGTCCTATGCCTCGGTCGCCGAACCCTTTCGAGCCGCCAATGTTTTGGCAGGTCGCCGTCTCTACGAGTGGCAGCATATTTCGACCGGGGACTCCGTGGTCCGCGCATCGAACGGGGCGCAACTTAGCGCAGACGCCAAAGCCGGAGACGAACTCGGACTTGATCTGCTGCTGGTTTGCGCAGGTGGAAATCCCGCCAACTTCGACGATCCAAGAACCCTCGTCTGGTTGCGTTATCTCGCTGCGCGCGGCGTGCGAATAGGCGGGGTTTCCGGCGGTCCCTACATTCTCGCGCATGCCGGATTGCTCGACGGATATCGTTGCACGATCCATTGGGAGCATCGCCCGGCCTTCATCGAAGCCTTCCCAAAACTGCTGGTCCAGCACGGCCTCTATGTCATCGACCGCGACCGCCTGACTTGCGCGGGCGGCACGGCTGGACTTGATCTCGCGATCGAACTCATCGCCGCCGATCACGGCCCGCCGCTGGCGGCAATGGTGGGAGATTGGTATTTGCGGACGCAACTCCGCGATGCCAGTGCCACACAGCGCATGTCTTTGCGCGAACGGTATGGCGTCACTAACGAAAGGATATTGGGCGCCCTGGCGCTCATGGAAGCCAATCCAGAAGAGCCGCTGGATCGCGCCCAGTTGGCGCGCCTGACCGGTATTTCAGTCCGACAGCTTGAACGCCTGTTCGCGGATCATCTCGGGTCAACCATCGGCAGTTCATATCTCGACATCCGGCTTGCCCGGGCAATGACCTTGCTCAAGGAAACCAATCTCGCGATGATGGATGTTGCGTTGGCCTGCGGGTTCGTCAGCACCAGCCATTTCTCGCGGGCTTTCAAGCGCCGCTATGGCGCGCCACCCCGCAGTTTGCGGGGAATGCCGCGAACGGACGCCAAGTAGACGATTGCAAAACCGCCGCCGCGGATTGGATCGCGCAAATCGTCTCCGTCATCCATGACCTGTCCTGGCCGCACCGCAGGAAAGAAAAAATGTTTCCTGCCAGGAGAAACCATGTAATATGCCCGTGCTCTCCGACCAACTTTGTCCTTGAGATGCAACCAAACAGGCCGGCCACGCGATGGGCGATACGATTTTAGAGACCCGCGGCCTGTCCAAGGAATTTGGCGGATTCGTTGCGGTCAACAAGGTCGATCTAAAAATACGCCGGGAGACTATCCACTCGCTTATCGGCCCCAATGGCGCGGGAAAGACCACACTCTTCAATCTCCTGACCAAGTTTCTGCGACCGACCCGCGGGCAGATTTTTTTTGCCGGGCGCGACATCACAGGCGCACGTCCATCTGAACTGCCGCGAAGCGGCATGTGCCGCTCCTTTCAGATCTCGGCGACATTTTCGAGCATGACCGCGCTTGAAAATGTCCGCATCGCCCTCCAGCGCCGACAGGGGATTTCCTATCACTTTTGGCGCTCTCAGAACCTTGTTCGTAAACTGGATGCCGCCGCTCAAGGCTTTCTTGCGGAAGTCGGCCTGGAAGAATTTGCCGACAAGCCTGCTGCCGAACTTTCATACGGGCGAAAAAGAGCCCTTGAACTCGCGACAACCCTCGCGCTCGACCCTCAGGTTCTCCTGCTTGACGAACCGATGGCTGGACTGGGGCTGGAGGAAACCGGACGGATCACACAACTCATCCGCCGCGTGGCAAAGGGTCGCACCGTGGTGCTGGTCGAACACAATCTAAGCGTGGTTGCCGACCTCTCCGACGACATCACGGTGCTCCAGCGTGGAGAGATACTCGCCTCCGGAAGCTACGCGACAGTTTCACAAAAACCCGAGGTGATCGAAGCTTACATGGGTACGGGCGATGCTTGATCGTGCAGGTCAGGTTGGACCGAATTCATTGAAGATCACAAATCTTCACGCCCGTTACGGCGAGTCTCACATTTTGCATGGGGTCAATTTTGTAATCAATGAAGGCGAGGTCGTCAGCCTGCTGGGACGCAACGGCGCCGGTAAAACTACAACGCTTAAATCCATCATGGGGCTGATTCCCGACCGGCAAGGATCGATCACTTTCAAAGGTACCGAACTCATAGATAAAGCACCCGAGGACATAGCGTTGCTCGGGATCGCCTACTGCCCCGAAGAGCGCGGAATATTTGCATCCCTGACGGTCGAGGAGAACCTCGTACTTCCGCCAGTCGTCCAGCCTGGCGGCATGGATATGGCGAGAGATCTTCAGCCTGTTTCCAAACATCAAGGAACGGTTGAACGCGCCTGGCACGAAACTCTCCGGTGGCGAACAACAGATGCTCGCGATCGCCCGGATTCTTCGTACCGGTGCCAGGATATTGCTGCTGGATGAACCGACCGAAGGACTGGCGCCCGCTTCTGGTGAAGCAGATTGGACGCGTTCTCCAGCAACTGAAAGCGCAGCGATTTACGGTTCTGCTGATCGAGCAGAATTTCAATTTTGCTTCCACGATCTCGGATTGGCATTACCTCGTGGAAAACGGTCAAATCGTCGACAGCATTTCCAACGATGAGGCACGGCAGAATACGGAACGGGTGCGCAAGCACATGGGTATCTAGTTTCTCTTCAAACGGTGGGGTGTGTTATGAAAAATTCGAAATGTTATGTCAGCTTCGCGGCGTTGCTCCTGACATTGACCCTCAGTTGCGCGGCAGTAGCGCAGGAGGCAGTTAAAATCGGAGTCATGAACGATCAGTCGAGTGTCTATGCCGACCTTTCGGGTTTGGGCGGCGTCGAAGCCGCAAAAATGGCGATCGAAGATTTCGGCGGAAAGGTGCTTGGCCAGCCCATCCAGTTTATTAGTGCCGACCACCAGAACAAACCTGACGTAGCCGCCAATCTCGCCAACCGGTGGTACGACGCCGACAATGTCGACGTTATCGTGGACGTTCCGAATTCCGCCGCCGTTCTTGCAGTTCAGGAAATTGCCCGCCAGAAGAAAAAGCTGGTGCTGATCTCGACCGGTGGAACTTCAGAGTTTACCGGTGCCAAGTGCTCACCCTATGGAGCGCAATGGACCTACGATACCTATGCTCTGGCAGCGGGAACGGCGCGGGCGCTGGTGCAGGAAAAGGGGCTGAACTGGTACTTCATCACGGCGGACTACGCGTTCGGACAAGCCCTGCAGCGCGACACGACCAAGTTCGTCACGGAAGCCGGCGGCAAGGTTGTCGGAACTTCGACCCATCCGTTTCCAAACCAGGACTTCTCGTCCTACCTGCTGAGCGCAGCGGGCTCGAAGGCAGACATCGTGGCCCTCGCCAACGCCGGCGGCGACACGATCAATGCGATCAAGCAGGCGCGTGAGTTCAATCTCTTCAAGCCGGGAGGGCAGCAGCGCCTGGCGGCGCTTCTGATGTTCATCTCCGACGTGAATAGTCTCGGGCTGAACACCGCGCAGGGAATCGTCCTGACGACCGGTTTCTATTGGGATCTCAATGACGAAACGCGCGCGTGGTCAAAACGATTCTTTGAACGACGCAAGGTCATGCCAACCATGACGCACGCGGGCGTCTATTCGGCAGTCATGCACTATCTCAAGGCGGTACAGGCAGCCGGCACCAAGGAACCCCTGGCAGTCATGCAGAAAATGCGCGACATGCCGGTCAACGACATGTTTGCCAAAAACGGCCATCTGCGCATCGACGGCCGCATGGTTCACGACATGTACCTCGTTCAGGTCAAGACGCCGGCGGAGTCGAAATACCCCTGGGACTACTACAAGGTGCTGCGCACCATTCCGGGCGATCAGGCGTTCCGTCCTCTCAAGGAGGGCGGCTGCCCTCTCGTTACAAATTGACCGGCAACTGATCGAAAAGACGGGTTGCCGTGGAGATATTCGGGATTCCCTCGCAGGTCCTGTTCGGCCAGCTCATGCTTGGGCTGATCAACGGGGCATTCTATGCAACGATGAGCCTTGGTCTCGCGCTCATCTTCGGGGTCCTGAATATCATTAACTTCACCCACGGCGCTCAATACATGATGGGCGGGTTCGTGGCCTGGATGCTGCTGCAATATTTCGGCATCGGCTACTGGCCCGCCCTCATCCTGTCGCCAATGATCGTCGGAGCCACCGGATTTTTGATCGAACGGCTCCTGTTGCGTCATTTGTACAGACTGGATCATCTCTACGGTCTGTTGTTGACGTTTGCGCTGTCGCTCGTGATCGAAGGCGTGTTCCGCGACCGCTACGGCGTGTCCGGCCAACCCTACGAAATCCCGGAACTTCTCCAAGGCGGCTTCAATCTTGGTTTCATGTTCCTGCCCAGCTACCGGGCGTGGGTGCTCGCAGCGTCGATTGGAATCTGCCTTCTGACGTGGTGGGGCATCGAACGGACGCGTCTCGGATCGCGCCTGCGTGCCGCGACGGAAAATCCGATGCTGGTCCGGGCCTTCGGCATCCGCGTTCCACGGATGATTACCATGACGTATGTCGGCGGCGTGATGCTTGCCGCCTTTGCCGGCGTGCTGGCGGCGCCGATCTATCAAGTCAGCTCGATCATGGGCTCCAACATCATCCCCGTCGTCTTTGCCGTCGTCGTGATCGGGGGCCTCGGTTCGATCTTCGGCGCCGTCATCACTGGCTTCATGGTTGGCCTGCTCGAGGGGGTAACAAAACTCGTCTATCCCCAGGCAGCGAACACCGCGGTATTTTTTATCATGATCATTATCCTGCTGCTGAGGCCGCAAGGACTGTTCGGCAAGCGGAACTACTGACATGACCCTTGGCAAACCCATTTTACTGCTGATCGCGGGCATTATCGCCCTTGCCCTTCCCTTCTTCGTTTATCCGGTCTTTCTGATGCAGGCGATGTCGCTCGCCTTGTTCGCCTGCGGATTCAATCTGTTGCTGGGTTATGCCGGCATCCTGTCGTTTGGACACGCCGCACTGTTTGGCAGCGCCGCTTATGTTTGCGGCTACGCTGCCAAGGGATGGGGACTGCCGACAGAACTTGCCATCCTTTGTGGAACCGCCGCTTCCGCCTTCCTTGGACTGCTTTACGGCATACTCGCCATCCGCCAACGCGGTATTTACCTCGCCATGATTACCTTTGCGCTTTCGCAGCTCGTCTACTTCATCTGCGTGCAAGCACCTTTTACGGGTGGCGAGGATGGGCTGCAAAGTATTCCACGGGGCTATTTCCTGGGCGTCGTGGATCTTCGTCCGTCGCTCAACATGTATTATTTTGAGCTCGGCATTTTCGTTCTGGCGTTGCTGCTGATCGCACGGATCATTCACTCGCCGTTTGGACAGGCCCTGCGGGCAATGAAAGACAATGAACTGCGTGCGGTATCACTCGGCTACGACGTCGAACGCGTCAAGATCATGACGTTCGTGATGTCCGGCGCGCTGTCCGGCCTTGGAGGAAGCCTCAAGGCACTGGCGCTTGGACTGGCAAGCCTCGCAGACGTGCTGTGGCATGTTAACGGCGAGGTAATCCTTATGACGCTTCTGGGCGGATTGGGTACGTTTTTCGGCCCGGTTGCCGGAGCGTTTCTGGTCGTGACAATTCAGAACTACATGGCGGAGATCGGCGGCGCCGTCACCATCGCCGAAGGGATCATCTTCGCAGTGATCGTTATGACGTTTCGCCGGGGCATCGCCGGCGAACTACAGCCGATCATGAACGCTCTTCGAAAAAGGTGGGCGAACCGCGCACGATCGTGACCCAGACTAATCGGGCCCGATACCCGCGGAGGTCGGCGCGCCGTCATCGAACTTCGAAAGCCAGTCCACCGTCGTATCGCGGTAGCGACTTAAGCCCTTATAGTCGACGAGTTCCGGTGGCAGTGTTTTGAGAACCCGGTGCAGGCGGCGGCCCCATTTCGGTATTGTCGCAACCTCGTCCAGCCGCAAAAGATAGCAGCGAACCGTGAACAGGATTGCGTTGGAACGGGGCAATCGCCAAAGTCCCTGCAATTCAACTCGCAAATGAACCTTTTCACCGACGTTCTGCGGGGTCACCGTCGTGCGATCGATACCCCATTTGTGATAATTTTCGGGGCTCGTATCCAGCCGGGGATTGATCGTCATCGTCCAATTGAGCCGACGAACCGGACGGCCAATCTGAAGGTTCAGCAGGAACTTGAGTGCGCGATCGAAGACCCCGATTTCATGTGCAAGCGGCACAGGCCCGTGCCACTCCATGAAGTTCATTCCGATATCGAAATCCAGCGACCAGTCGGCCTGGGTTGTGACCATTCCGGCATCCATCCATAAATTGCCGTCGCGCTGGTCGATCAGGCAGAAATCACCCTGGCTTTGCCGGGTGATGTATTCCATCGGGGGATAGGGAAGCGTTGCCATATCTCCAAACGTGAAAGTCTGGTCGATTTCGAGCGGCCTGTTGATCCAGCGCCATTGATCGCCATTTTTGGTCAGACTGAAATGATCGGGATAATCCTTTGCCATGTTGGTCATCAGGAGTTCGACGAGGTCCCATTGCGCCATCATCATGTGAGGCAGGGCCTGGCAACGAAGCGGGTCCTCGTCGAGAACCAGGGCACGATCACGCATCTCGCTGACGTAGTGTTCATCGACGTCGATCTCGAATTCAAAAACTGAGCCGACGGGACCTGCCGTATGCGGCTCGATGTTCACCGCATACATGTACTTGTCTTCGTGAAACGGAAACGGAAAGCGTCGGATACCGTGTTCGCTGTTCGCGAAACTGAAGTCATCGCGGAATTTATCCATCCTGAATGCGATGCTCATGATGCCGTCCTTCTTGAGATTGTGAGGCCTAGAGATTGAGCGTCAGTTCGGAACCTTTGAGACGCGAAACGCAGATCATGATCTTACTGCGCGAATTTTTAACATCCTGATCCAGATAGTTGTCGTTGTGGACAATTTCGCCGTCGCAGGTGACAACCTCGGTCTCGCACTGACCGCATGCGCCGCCACGACAGAGATAAGGCGCGTCGACCCCCGCCGCCTCGACGGCCTCCAGAATGCTTTGATGTTCATCGACCTTGATCGTGAGCCCGCTGCGAACCAGTCTTACCGTGAAAGGCTTGCCACTCGGGGGCCCGAGGAATCGCTCGGCGTGAAGACTTTCCTTGGGCCAGCCAGCCTCAAGTCCTGCCTTCAGCACGCCGTTGATCATCCCCTCCGGTCCGCAAACATAGAGATGGGTACCCAGAGGCTGGTTCTTCAGCAATGCCTCGACCGGGATCAACTGCCCCTCATTGTCCCGGTATAAGAATATGTGGTCCCCGTAGAGATCCTGAAGCTGCTCTGCATAGGCGGCGCGTTCCTTGCTCCTTGCTGCGTAATGCAACTGAAACGGCTGGTTGAGTGCCTTGAGTTGGTGCGCCATGGTGATGAATGGCGTAATGCCGATGCCGCCGGCGATCAGGATGTGTTTGCGACCGGTGTGATTGACAGGGAAGAGATTGACCGGCTGACTGACGATCAATTCGGTTCCCTGGCTGACCCGCTCATGCATAAAGATCGAACCACCGCGTGAATTGGCCGTTCGGAGCACGCTGATTTCGTAAGCAGACGGACTTCCGACACCCATCAACGAATATGGATTTCTGATCCGCCGGTCGTCCGCAAACATCGAAACGACGATATGCGAGCCTGCCGAGAAGGTCGGCAAAGGGCCATCGACCGGCTCAAGCCGGAATCGCTTGATATCCTGCGCGACGGTAGTGACGTCGGCAACCCGCACCGTGACTTCGCTGCCTGCCGTCACAGAAACACCTGCTCAATGGGCGGGAGAGCGCCAGGCGCCTCGGCGTCGGTCGAAACCCCCATGAACGCAGCAAACCGGCGGGAATAATGATCCCGGATGAGGAGATCGACGCCGCAATGGCTGCATCTGGCAATATTGGTCGTCACATTCTCGGTGATGCCTTTGCAATGAACGCATTGAACGCGCCGCGCCAGCGATCCGCAGTGCTCCGTGATGATTGATTTATGGTCGACGAAATGGCGTCCGGCGTGCTGGATAATTTGGCCGATAAAGCCCTCGGTGCCGGCTGCATACAGCCGGATGCCCATAACCGCCGTGCTTAAAAAGCCATCCAGCCGGATCAGCAAGGTTTCGATCGTGGGAAACAACTGCGTTCGCTGGATTTGGACGGTGCTCAAGGGATCGGCGGCGTGGGGAGCACCGACACACAAGACGGTGGTCCGCGACCGGAATTGATGATTGCTGCCCTCCAAAAGCCGGACGGCCGCATTAACACCCTCTCCTTCGACCAAAACGAGATTGAATGTCGCGAACAGGTCCGGTTCCAAAGTCCCGTATTGAGGCCTGCTCTTTATTCCCGAAACCAACATCGCGTCTCTCTTATCGCCTCGCTCTCGTTTTCCTCAACGGGCCCAACGTACGAATTCCCGATCTGAGTTTGTTATCGTTCCACCTCGTGGATGATTTCATCCTTTGGCCGTGCGCTTGGTCTTTTTTGGGTCATCGAACGGAATGCTGTGCGCTATCGCTTTAGCCCTTACATTCTTGCCGCGGACTTCAAGCGGCGTTCCGTGCACGGCGAAGGGCGTGTCGATCCGCGCAATCGCCATCGATTTTTTCACCAGCGGTGAATACATTCCGAAGGTAATTGTGCCAACCTTCTTCCCGTCGGCAAACAATTCATCGCCGGAATCTGTTGCCGAGTCGCCTTCAACTAAAACGCCGAATATCTTGAATCGCTCTTTGCCCTTGAGGAGGTAGTGTTGTTCGGCTCCCCTGAACCCCGCTTTGCCCGGGCTTACCGTGAAGTCGAGACCGAGTTCCCAAAGTGAATCGCCCGGTGGATCATCTGGAAACGGATACATTTCAGAATGATCATAGGGATAAAACACCAGATAACTCTCTACCCTCAGCCAATCCAGCACCGAGAAGGAGCAAGGAATAATTCCCATTGAAGCACCTTCGGCGACAATCGTGTCCCAGATGAGGCCCGCATCTTCACCCTTGCAAAACAGCTCATAACCGCGCTCGCCGGTATAGCCCGTTCGCGAAATCATGACGGGGCGCCCGAACAAGGTTGCCTGCATGTGATGGAAATAATTCAACTCTCGAATGCCGGGCACATGTTTGGCGAGAAAATCCACGGCGACGGGACCCTGTAACGACAAATCGTGAAGATCGTCGTCGAACAGCATCGCAACGTTTTTTCCCATTGCCGCGCGCGACAGTTCTTCGTGACCGTTGCCGCTGCCATGAACGACCATCCATGAATTCGGGCTGATCCGGTATATGATGCAGTCTTCGATAAAGTGCCCGGCATCGTTGAGAAGACAGGCATATGCCGATCTCCCCGGATAGAGTTTGCTGACATCCCGCGACGTCGCCCGATCGATGATCGCAGCCGCGTGTGGCCCAACGAGATGAAGTTTCTTGAGGCCGGACACATCCATCAAACCGGCGGCGGTGCGGATGGCCACGTACTCTTTTGACATACTGCCGGAATAGGTCCACGCGGTCCCCATGCCGTTCCAGTCTTCGAGCTTGGAGCCAAGCGCAATATGCTGCGGCGCTAGAGCCGATTTTCTCCACGAAAGCGCCATGTACACCCCTTCCCGCCGGATAAAGAAAGTTTCCTCATCATAACAATTCTTTCTCCGTACGCAAGTCACTCCCAAGCGGCGTGCTGGGTCATCTCCGAGCGAAGTTGCCCGTTCGCCTCATCGGAGCGCATTTTGCTGGGGTGAATACGGACTAATAAGCGAGCGCATAAGCCGGAAATACTTCGGACTTGGTGCCCCGGGGATCGGCACCGGCTTCCAAGACATTGGTTTCAAGATTGCGCTCTGTGGCACACAGAAATCCCTCGGACCATGCCGGTGCTACATCGATATCGTGTCCACGCTCGCCGAGTCCCGTCAGAGTTGAAGAGCCCACATTTTCCTCAATTCGCAGCCGGTTGAGATAAAAATTGTGCGGATGGAAAAGAGCCGGAAAGTGATCGCTCGAAAACTTGGGTGCTTCAATCGCGG
The DNA here is from genome assembly GCA_963774685.1 of uncultured Alphaproteobacteria bacterium. GTDB lineage: Bacteria > Pseudomonadota > Alphaproteobacteria > Rhizobiales > Xanthobacteraceae > Bradyrhizobium. The sequence continues at coordinate 767,710 of CAVZFU010000003.1, forward strand.
CCTGAAGCGGCATGTCGAATATGACGCGATTGAGAAAAAACTGAATTTGCCACTGGTCCTGCTGATCCCCGCCCATGCTGCCAAAAGCCATCCACCCCTTGCCATCCTTCATTGCCAGGCTTGGGCTGATCGTCGTACGGGGGCGTTTGAAGGGAGCAACAATATTCGGATGATTGGCCGGGGTCAGCCGGCAGTTGGAGAGCCGCGCTCCCAGAGGAAAGCCTAATGCAGGGATGACCTCTGCCGCTTTCAGATAAGCGCCACTCGGGGTGAAGGCTGCAGTAAAACCCTCCTGGTCCATGGCATCGACGTGAACGGTGCCCGGACCCCATTCGGACCCGCCAATCCGTTCCTCGGCCGGCAGCAAGGCCTTTGCATTCCAGGCGTCGCCTGGGCGCAGCTCGTGATCTGCTTGCGCCTTGATAAGCTCAGATCTCAACCTGCCATATGCATCGGAAAGCAATGTTTCCATGGGGACTTCAACGAATGCCGGATCCCCGTAATATTGCTCGCGATCGGCAAATGCGAGCTTGATCGCTTCCACCACCACGTGGACATACTCGGCCGAATTATGCCTTAGCGTCTTCAGCGGAATATTCTTCAGGATGGAGAGCGCCTGGAGCATCGCCGGTCCCTGATTCCAAGGTCCGCACTTGTAGATGTCGATACCCTGAAAATTGATGGAGACGGGACGTTCGATTCGCACTTCAAATTTGTCGAAGTCCGAGCGCTGCAGAAGACCACCGCGATCGGTCACAAACGACACCATCTCCCGTGCAACATCTCCCTTGTAAAACGCATTGAAGGCACCCTGGATTCCATTTTCGCGGGTTCCGCCGGCCTTCGCTTCCTCGCGCGCGAGATAGCTGAACATGTCGGCTATGGCAGGATTGCGGATAGTCGATCCTTCCGCCGGAAGCGATCCGTCTTTCTCGAGATAAAGTGCCGCCGACCCATTCCACTCATTACGAAACAAGACGGCGAGGTCCGTCACGCCATAACTGTGCTGACGCAACAGGCCCGAATGCGCAGCAAAGCCATTGCTGGCCAAATCGGCTGCCGGAGCGCTTACTTCCGCAAAACTAAGACGGCCATATCGTTTCGAAGCCTCGAGCAGTGCGCCCATGGCCCCCGGGACACCCGCTGCGAAAACTCCCGAGGGAGGTATCTTCTCGAATCCACGCTGTATGAAGGCCTCGGGCGTCGCCGCTTCCGGCGCCACCATATTTCCGTTGATACACACAACATCTGGACTATCGGGAGAAGAAACTAGAATAGGCAGTTCTCCCCCGATTGTGTGCATGTGGGGATTGACCACTCCTTCAACCAGCGTTGCTGCAATCGCAGCATCGATAGCGGTACCGCCTTGTTTCAAAATATCGATGCCTGCCATTGAAGCAAGATAATGCTCCGAGGCGACCGCGCCGCGGTGGCCGAACACCCGCGGGAAAGTGGTTACGGACGAAGTGTCTTTCAGACGAAAAGGTCGGTTGCTGGCGAGTCGATTCATTTGCGATTCCTGACGAGTGACAGCCCGCAAGCGTTGAAAACACGGCTTAAGCCGTCGTTAATCTTCGACGCGTCTTCGCACCTGCGGTTGGATTTGAAATAGGCGCCGCGGCCGGCTACGACGAGTTGGCGCCAAGGTCTTTGGAGGATCACCGCTCTTGCTCTTGGATTGCCGTCGCGAGATACGCTAGCATCTTGCTATCAGGTCTGACGTCAGGTTCCGCGATGTGGTCTTGCCGCCGGCCAGCTTCAGCGCCCTTGCGATATTCTCACACGAAAAAAATGTACCTAGCACGAAACACAATAACCGACGTCACTTCCATGTCAATCGCGACCTTTAAAATACGAGCCCGATCGAGATCTGGCCCTGCTTTAGTGGGTCTAGCTGCCTTTCGAAATAAACAGCTCCATGACGCGATCGAACCGCATCCCGATTGAACCCGCCGCAATTTGGAGAAATAAATATTCTGCATACGAAAACATGAATATACTGGGTTAGCGCGCGACGGCGCTGGTCGGCCGCAGAGCACGGTTTCCCTGAAAATGACGGTCAGGTTAGCGGAGGCCGGAAAGGGAGATGTCGTGAAAATACTGGTCTTTCAGCATCTGGCGGTCGAACATCCCGGCATCCTCCGTGATTTCTGGCGCGAGAGCGGCCATCAATGGCACGCCGTTGAATTGGACGCTGGCGAACCTATCCCGACTCTCGAGGGATACGATCTTCTCGTCGCGATGGGAGGACCGATGGATGTCTGGCAAGAGGATCGCCACCCTTGGTTGGCTATCGAAAAGGCGGCCATTCGCGATTGGGTCCAAGGACTCAATCGGCCCTATTTAGGGGTTTGCCTCGGTCATCAACTCCTTGCAGACGCGTTGGGCGGGCAGGTTTCGCTGATGGCAAAGCCGGAGGTCGGTCTCGCAAGCGTCGATTTGACGCCTGCAGGACAGCGTGATCCCTTGCTTGCCGGATTCGATGCGCGCGTTCAAACGTTCCAGTGGCATGGCGCCGAGGTCTCGCGGCTTCCCAAAGGGGCGGAAATACTGGCCGCGAATTCCGCGTGTCCGGTGCAGGCAATCCGGTACGGGCGCCATGCTTATGGATTTCAATATCATTTAGAGATGACCGCTTCGACCGCGTCGGATTGGGAAGCTATTCCGGAATACCAGGCGAGCCTTGAACAGGCGCTCGGTCGTGTCGAGGCCGCGCAATTGAGTGGAAAACTGGCCGCGAGACTTCCGGACTTCAATATCTCTGCGCGCCTGCTCAACGACAACCTGCAGGCACTGATCCGCCAGGCGTCATCGCATAATACCGAAAAGCGATAGTGCCGAACGCGTGGCCGGCGACGCAGTGCATTTTCAGGACCAAGAATTCGAGTTTTTGCGACCGCCATATAAGGTAAACTGTCAGGGTCACAATTCCGAGTAAGCAAGAATGGGCATCGAGAACGAGGTGAAATTTGAAGTTTCTCCCCGCGACCTGGAGAAGTTAAGCGCGGCGCGGAGCTTGCGACCCACCGAGGGACAACTGGCTAAACACAAGTATTTTGTATCCACCTATTTTGATACTCCGAAACACGTGCTCTGGCGCAACGGTGTTTCGCTGCGGGTGCGGCGAGCCGGCAAAAAGCACCTGCAAACGATCAAGACTGCCAGAGAGGGCATCGCGCTGGGCCGCGGCGAATGGGAAAGCAAAATCGAAGGCAATGAGCCAGACTTCCAAGCTGCCCGAGGCACGGCCCTGGAGCCGCTACTTTCAAAGAAAACCCGCCGCGATCTGGACTCGATCTTCGAAACACACATCCACCGTACGCTGGTACCCCTTCGTTCAGGAAACAGCCTTGTCGAACTGGCACTGGATCAAGGGCACGTTCGGGTCGGACCGAATACAACTCCATTGGCGGAGGTAGAACTAGAACTCAAGAGCGGCTCAGTTGCCGATCTTTTCAGGGCGGCTCGAATGGTGGCTGACCTTGTTCCCGCCAAACTGGCGGTCAGGACCAAATCCGAACAGGGTTATGCTCTGGTGGAGGACCAACCGATAAACGCCGTGCGCGCGTCCAAAATCCTGCTCAGGCGCAAGGCGACACTTTCTTACGCGTTTCAGATGATCGGTCGATCTGTCTTACACCATATTGCTGCCAACGAGCCGGCTGTCCTGGCCGGCAAGCCTGACGGCGTGCACCAGATGCGGATTGGCGTGCGCAGGCTGAGGGCCGCCATCTGGGTATTTTCGAAACTGCTTCGATCCAAACAGACCGAAGTGATAAAACGCGATCTCAAATGGTTAGCCGGAAAACTAGGACCGGTGCGCGACCTGGATGTCTTTCTGAATACCAAAGTGCACCAACTCGCCGGCGCGCAGCCACCGATCTCCGGCTTTTCCGAACTTACCAGCGAGTTGGTCTATCGGCGAGATCTCGCCGCCGATGCGGCCAAATCTGCGATTTCAAGTCCGCGATATCGCCTTCTTGTTCTCAACGCCCTGGAATGGATCGAAGATGGGCGTTGGCTGAAACAACTATCCGTTCGCGGCGATCAGAGAATACAGCCACATGCCGTTCATTTGTTCGATCGCCGGACCAAAAAAGCGAAACGGCGATTGAAAAAAGTGCGAAAGTTGAATGATCACGATCGCCACGAGCTTCGAATTGCGATTAAAAAACTGCGCTATACGGTCTATTTCTTCGAGAGCCTTTTCGTCAATTCTGCCGGTGCGAAGGCACTGTCTCACTATAAGCGCCATCTCAGGAGTCTTCAGGACAGTCTTGGTGCTCTAAATGACGTCGCCGTACATCAGAAGCTATTGACCAAGCTCAGAACAGACGGCGATGACGAGAGATCGCGTCTGGTTTATTTCGCGGCCGGTGCCGTTGTGGGTAGCGAACGCGACGAGATCAGGCCATTACTCAACGTAGCCAAGAGGGCGGCCCGCAATTTGAGAGGGGCGGAGAAATTTTGGAGTTGACCGCCCTTCCACGCCGCTTACTCGGTAATTTGCCCTGCGAAGCAAAACCTGCGGCGGCCCGGCTGACTGGAACTCAATAGCGCGTCAGGCACGGTAAGCGGTCTTTCCCGTACCACGATAGAGCACACGCAACTGCTCTTCCGTGACCGCCTTGTGAAACGCCAGCGCCTCAGGCTCGAGGTCGCGTTTCGGCACATATTCCGGCTCGAAGTGATGGTAGGTGTCCTTGCCGCGGACCAATGTCGCCCAATCCTTTTGTCCCACCGCCTGTTTCAATCGGGTCGGGATATAGCGGATCGCCAGGCCGATGCGGCGGTCATCGGAACGATTTGGCTCCGATCCATGGAACAGCAGCACGTGATGCAGTGAAGCTTGACCGGGCTTCAACTCGACAAAGACTGCCTTGGCCTCGTCAACGTCAACAGCGATTTCCTGACCGCGGGTCAGCAGGTTGTTCTGGTCGAAAGTATCTTCGTGCTTGACCTGCTGCTTGTGGGTACCTGCAACGAACTTCATGCAGCCGGAGACCTTGTTGGCTGGCGACATCGCGATCCAGGCCGTCGCCACATCCGACGAACTCAACCCCCAATAGGTCGCGTCCTGATGCCAGGACACGAATCCGGGATCGCGCGGCTCCTTGATGAAGAAGCTGGTATTCCAGCAGAGGATATCCGGGCCCAACAAATCCTCGATCGCATCCAGGATTTTGGGATGGCGGATCATCTCGTTGATCCACGGAAAGAGCACGTGGCTGCGATGGCGCATCTCACCCTTGATCGGGCCGCCGGTCCTTGCTTCATAATCCTCAAGCTTGCCACGAAATTCGGCGACCTCATTTTCGGCCAGGGCGTCGACCGGAAAATGGTAGCCGCGCTCGCGATAATTCGTGACCTCACTCTCGCTCAGCAATCTCGTCATCGCGTCCTCCGCTATTCCTTTTTCTGGCCGCGAAAGTGAGCCTTCCATCGGGCCCCTGTCAAGCCGGACGGCAGGCGCAGCAGCCTCGCAAAATCCGCGGGAATTCGCTTGAATGACGAGGAACGACACGACGCGAATTGCGGAAATCGAATCCCATTTGCTTCTCATGCCTGGCTTGCCGCGCTTGCCGTCTATCACAGGCCAATACCGAAAAATCGGCTGGCGAAATCGGGAAAGGGAAACGACCATGGACCCTGGGACAGGTATTGCGCTGTTCGTTGTATTCCGGCTGTCGGCGTCTTGATCATCCGCGGGCAGAGTCCGGCCAAAATGCTGCTGATTCCGGCCGTGCCATGCTGAATTGCGTGGCATGGCCATTGCATTGAGAGTCGCAATGACAGGCAGCCCGGCCTGACCCCGCCAGCAGCGGCGGCGTCTCGATATTCAGGATGCCGGGGAAACGAGATCGTCGATCCGGATCGGAAACCGTCGCAGGCGAACGCCCGTCGCGTGCCATACCGCGTTAGCGACCGCGCCGGCCGAGCCCGTTACGCCGATTTCACCGACGCCCTTGATGCCAAGTGCATTCACGTGAGGATCGTGTTCCTCGATCATGAGCGCTTCCAGGCTTGGTACGTCGGCGTTCACCGGGACGTGGTACTCGGCGAGGTTCGCGTTGATGATCCGTCCGGAACGGTGGTCGCTGATGGCCTGCTCGTGAAGCGCGAACGATACACCCCAGATCATCCCGCCATAGATTTGACTGCGGACCATACGCGGATTGATCACGCGACCGGCGGCGAATGCGCCAACAAGACGGGTGACACGTATTTGGCCGAGATCAGGATCGACCTTGACTTCGGCGAAAACGGCGCCGTGCGCATGCATGGCATAGGCTGACTGCGCGACAGGGTCGGGAGCGCCCTTGCCGCGGGCATCGATCTCGCTCAAGCCGGCGCGGCCGAGGATGTCCGCGTAGCTCTCGCTGCGGCTTTCATCATCGCGGCGGAAGAGACGGCCATTGCGCGCGGTAACGCCGGCATTGCCCGCGCCGAACAGTGGCGAGCGCTCATCACCGGTCGCAAGACCGGCGAGTTTGGCAATGACGGCGGCGCCCGCATTGTGGATCGCCATGCCTGCGGTCGCGGTGTGGGCTGAGCCGCCGGCGATGCCTGCATCCGGCAGATCCGAGGTGCCCGACCTGAACTCCACCTCTTCAAGGCCGAGCCCGTCGGCGGCGATTTGCGCGAGCGCGGTCCAGGCGCCCTGACCCATGTCGTGAGCGCCGATTTCCATCACGCCCGATCCATCGCCGCGAATCGCCGCCCGTGCTTCGGCCTGGAACATAAGCGCGGGAAATGTCGCGGTGCCCACGCCCCAGCCAACCAGCAGCCCGGCATCGTCGCGCGTTTGTCGCGGAACAAGCGGGCGCTTCGACCAGCCGAAGCGTGCGGCGCCCTGGGTGTAGCATTCGCGCAGGGCTTTCGAAGAGAACGGCTTGCCGGAAATCGGCTCGACTTCGGCATAGTTCTTGAGACGGAAGGCGAGCGGATCCATCCCTGCGGCCCAGGCCGCTTCATCGATGGCGCTTTCGAGCGCGATCGAACCGGTGGCTTCTCCAGGCGCACGCATGAACATCGGCGTACCGGTGTCGATTCGGACAACCTCGTGTGAGGTCGAGATCGCAGGGCTGGCGTACAGCGTATGCGAGGCATCGGCGGCCGGTTCGAAGAAATCGTCGAATGTGCTTGATACCGTCTTGGCGTGATGGTCGATTGCGGTCAGCAGGCCACCGCCATCGATGCCGATGCGAAGCGTCTGACGGGTCGGCGCGCGGTGGCCGACCGGACCATACATATGCTCACGGCGCAACACGAGCTTGATGGGTTGGCCGACCAGCCGCGCCGCCAGGATGCCGAGGATTTGCGGTCCGGAGATCAACCCCTTGGAGCCGAAGCCGCCGCCGAGATAAGGGCTGCGGATATAAATCTTGTCCGGCGCGATGCCGAACAACCCTGCAATCCGTCCCTGCGCCAAAGCCAGACCCTGGCTCGGCGTGTCAATCGACAGGCGATCGCCGTCCCACGCCACCACGATCGCGTGCGGTTCCATAGCGTTGTGATACTGCGCGGGCGTCTCATAAATCGCGTCGATGCGCTTCGACGCCGCGGCCAAACCCGCTTTCACGTCACCCCGATGCATCTCGGACGGATTGCCAACGCCAACGGCCGGAGGCACAAAGCTTTCATCGGCATCGAGGCCGACACGAGCCGGCAGCGCTTCATAGCGAGGCGCCAGCAGTGCGGCGCCTTCCGTCGCGGACTCCAGCGTTTTGGCAATCACCACCGCGATCGGCTGGTTCGCGTAACGCACCTTGTCGTTCTGCAAGAGATCGAGCCGGAACATGAACGGGTTGGTCTTGGCGTCCGGATCTTCCGCAAGCGGCGGCCGGTTGGCGGGCGTCATGACCTCGATGACGCCCGGGTGATTTTTCGCCGCCTGCACGTCAAGGAAAGCCACGCGACCGCGCGCGATGTTGCTGACCGCCATCACGGCATGTAGCATACCGGGCGGATGGTTGTCCGCGGCATAGCGGGCCTGTCCCTTCACCTTCAGCACACCCTCGCGGCGGGTCAGCGGCTGGCCGATATTCGAGCCGTGCCGGACATTCGCCGGCGTTTGCGTCAAGCTGATTTCAGGCGACATGAAGCGCTCCGGAAACTGAGGAAAAGGCAGAAGCGGGCAGCGCCGGAACACGATCCGGCGTGCCCGCCGCGGCGAGCGTCAAGGCGCGAACAAGAATCCGCCGTGCCAGTTCGATCTTGAAAAGATTGTCTCCGGACGGCTTGGCATCGGCGAGCGCCGCCTCTGCCGCTCGACGGAAGGCATCGGCAGTTGGTCCGGCGGCTGCCAGGCTCTGTTCTGCCGCACGAGCACGCCATGGTTTGGCGGCGACGCCGCCGAGCGCAAGCCGCACGTCCCTGATCTTGCCCTGTTCGATCCGCAGCGCGGCGGCAGCCGACACAACTGCAAAAGCATATGAGGTCCGTTCGCGGACCTTCAGGTAGCGTGCATGCGGCGCGAAAGCGCGTGCCTCGGCAGGCAATCGCAGCGCCACGATCAGATCGCCTGGCTCCAGCACATTTTCCTGCTCAGGCGTATCGCCGGGCAAGCGATGCAGGCTCTCCAACGCGACCTCGCGCCGGCCGTTCCTGCCCTCGATTTCCACCACCGCATCGAGCGCAACCAGTGGAACGCAGAAATCCGACGGATGGGTCGCGATGCAGGCCTCGCTCCAGCCGAGAACGGCATGCAGCCGATTCTCACCATCGCGCGCGTCGCAACCCGAGCCGGGCTTGCGCTTGTTGCAAGCGCTGGCGACGTCGTAAAAATATCCGCAACGCGTCCGCTGCAGCAGATTGCCGCCGACGGTCGCGGCATTGCGAAGCTGCGCCGAAGCTCCCGACAACAGCGCTTCGGCGACGGCTGGATAGCCTGTTGCAAAATCGGGATCGTGCGCCAGATCGGCATTGCGGACGAGCGCACCGATACGCAGGCCGCCGTCAGCCAGGCGTTCGACGCGATCGAGCCCGGGCAAGCGCGTGATGTCGACCAGACGGCTTGGGCGCGTAATGCCGCCCTTCATCAAGTCGAGCAAATTGGTACCGGACGCGAGATAAGCAGCGTCCGGCCGGGCGGCGGCGGTGACGGCATCGGAAATGGTCGCGGGCCTGAGATATTCGAAATTATTCATGCGGAGCGCCTCTGGCTGGAGTCCGCGAGGCTTTGCTGGGCTTCGAGCACGGCTTCGGTGATGCCGGCATAGGCGCCGCATCGGCAGAGATTTCCGCTCATGGCCTCGCGAATTCTTTCGGGGTCGTTGCCGGTTTGCGCTTCCTGGATCAAGCCGATCGCGCTCATGATCTGACCCGGCGTGCAGAACCCACACTGGAAGCCATCATGCGCGATGAACGCAGCCTGCACCGGGTGCAACTGGTCGCCGCGTGAAACACCCTCAATCGTGAGCACATTGGCGCCGTCATGGCTGACCGCCAGGGCCAGGCACGAATTGACCCGCCGTCCATCGACCAAGACCGTGCATGCGCCGCACTGGCCGCGGTCGCATCCTTTCTTGGTACCCGTAAGATCGAGCCGCTCGCGCAGCAGATCGAGCAGCGTTACGCGGGGATCGTCCAATTCGACGTCCCGCCGCTGGCCGTTAACGGTGAGGCTGATGGAGAAATTCATGTAAGCTCCAATCAATGCTAAGATGCGACGGGGTCGGCGCGGATGGGGCCGCTTCCCAGACCTGCTATCCATCGCCATATGCGGAGGCATCCTCCGTTTTCAAGGGCCGCCAGACACAAATGATCGATGCTTGGAGCGAGGTTCTCCGAAAAGATCATTCCCAACCAACGGGATGAGAGATGATGCGGTTCCACTTCAACGGTTTGTGATCAAGATAAAAGGGATGAAAAAGCAGGCAACAGAGACCGTTCGGAGGCCGCGTGCTGATGCGGTTCGCAATCGCGAGCGCGTGCTGTCAGCTGCAAAAAAAGTGTTCAGCGCCGGTGGTCCGGAAGCGAGCCTCGAGGCCGTAGCTTTAGAGGCTGGCGTCGGCATCGGTACGCTCTACCGCCACTTCCCGACGCGTCAGGATCTGTTCGAAGCAGTCTATCGCCGCGAGGTGCAACAGCTCGTTGAACTGGCCGAACAATTGCGCAACGCGCCTGTGCCGGTCGATGCCCTGCGCCGTTGGCTGCGATCCAATGTCGAGTTCGTCGCCACCAAGAAGGGCATGTCCGCCGCGCTGGCGCTCGCCGTTCACGGCTCGTCGGATCTTGCGGCATTTACGTTCGATCGCCTGACCAAGGCCGTTGGCGCCCTACTCGATCGCGCGATAGCGGCTGGCGAGATACGGTCGGACATCAGTCCGGAGGATTTGCTGCGGGCCCTCGTCGGCATGTGTTACATGCACGATCAGCCCGGCTGGCAGAAAAGCGTGATGCGGTTGGTCGATGTCTTCGTCGATGGCTTGCGCGTTCATACCAAGGCCGATCGGAGTTCAAAGTTGTCATCGCGCGGTGCCACGCCAGGAAAGCCAGGAAACCGGCGGCGTGAGGCGGGCAACCGAAAAGTAAGACCGAAGCCTTCGATCGGGTAGCAAGATCTGCGCGTTTGGCGAGGCTCTCTCATCGAGAGAAAATTTCCATGAAGACAGGACTTCCTGGTTGGCGACACAGCGCTGAACGCACCCTATTAACAGGATTTTGCGGAGTTCACTTCCTCGTCAGAACATCTCAAAATATTCGCGCTGCTCCCATTCGGTGACCTCCGACTGGAAGCGCTCGATTTCGGCGTTTTTGATGTAGACGTAGTAGTCGATGAATTTTTCGCCGAGCGCCTCGCGAAAGAAAGGATCGTCCTTCAACGCAATTACCGCCTCGCGCAACGAAGTTGGGAGGAAACGCGCCTTCGTCTCGTAGGGCGTGTCGGCCAACTCGCCGGGATCGAGAGACCGATCGATCCCATTCAAGCCTGCAAGGATCTGCGAAGCCATGTAGAGATACGGATTGGCTGCGGGCTCTCCTATCCTGTTTTCGAGGCGAGTCGCGGGATCATCAGCGCCACCAAGCACCCTGATCATGACGCCGCGATTGTCGCGCCCCCAGATCGCGCGGTCTGGCGCCAGCGAATAGGAGCGATAGCGCTTGTAGCCATTGATCGTGGGCGTCGAAAACACGGCTGATGCCCGCGCATGTTCGAGCAAGCCCGCCATGTAATGCTTGCCCAGTTTGGACAAGCCGTCTGGATGGCTTGTCATGAACGCGTTCTGGCCGTTATCGCGCGAAACCAGCGATTGATGGAGATGCCAGCCTGACGACATCACATTCGGAATGCGTGGCCGGCACATGAAGGTCGCATGATAGCCGTGGCGGTTGCAGATCTGCTTCACGGCAGTCCGGAACAGCACCATGATATCCGCCGGATCGAGGCCGACTGTAGGCTGAAACACGAACTCGCACTGGCTCGGGCCGTACTCGACTTCAATCGAGCGCAACGGCAAACCAAGCGCCACGATATTGCGCCGGATCACTTCGAGAGCCGGCTCCATCTGGTCGTAACGCTGCTCGGTGAGATACTGGTAGCCTTGCGACAGCAGGCTGACCTCCGGTGGCTCGCCGGGCTGGCCTGGACGGCCGGAGTCCATCGGTCCCAGTCGCGGATTCTCGACCTTGAAGATGTGACATTCGACTTCAAGGCCCGCCTTGAAATCGTAGCCGCGCGCGGCGAGCCGTTCGAGCACCGAACGATACAGTCCACGCGACGCAAAGGGGACCGGGCGTCCGTCCGCGAAGTAGAGATCGCATAGCACCCAGCCGGTCCCGGGAGCCCACGGAAGCACCCTGAAGGTGGTCGGATCGGCGACCATCAGGACATCGCCGCCGCCCTGCATTTCGCTCATCCCGAAACCGCCGCCGGCCGAGAATACCGGGAATACGGTCCGGTGCGACGTGTCCTTGGCAAGCAGCGTGGTTGTGATCGAACACCCGCTTTCGATCGAATCCATCGCTTCCCCGACCATCAGCGTCTTGCCGCGCAGGATGCCATGCTGATCCGGAAACGAAAGCCGGATGCTGTGCAGTTTCCGCTCGTCAACCTCATGCCGCAGCCGCTCGGCCGCATCTTTCTGCTGGTCGGACCACAGGCCGTGTTTCCTGACGAAACTCAACGGCTGCTCCTTTGAAGGGGTCGTGCCGTGCATTTTATTCGGCCGCCGTCAAATGGGTCGATTTTTGTACCATACCCGCCGACACAGGCGCAGCCCAGGGCGCGCTGCGGCGACGCTTGACGTCTACTTCCATCCAGTAGGTTTCCCAGCCCGTCGTCGGTCCGATGCCATCCATCGTGGCGGGGCCCTGAATGCTGCGTGCCGTCGCCGGTTCAAGGAACATCAGTGGCTTTCCTCCTGCCGCAACCTTCTCGATCTCCTGGCGCAGCAGCCGCCGGTACTGGATGATCGCCTTGTCGGACTGTCCGAGGTGCTCGCGGGTGCGATCCTGTATCGCCCCCATCGATTCGACCGCCCATTGATCATGGACATTGATATCGGCGCCCATGCCCGTATAGGTCTCGGTGGCCTGCTCATGCGGATCGAAACCGTAATCGTTGGACTTGTTCTTCCGCGACACGTAGTCCGGCAGTTCGTAAAGTTCGAGGCGCTGATCGCGCATCTTTTTCTTGTCGACCGGCGTTGAATAGCTGGTGAAGATCGCATACCAGTAGCACGTCTCGTCATCGACAGGCACGTGCCATTGGGTGATCGTCATTTCCGTGCTCATCGGAATGACGAAGGCGTGGGGGAAGAGCTGGTTGGTCACCCGCACATGGATTTGCATCTCGTCGATCTCACGCAACGCGATCAGCCTGAGACCATACTCGGTGTGCTCCACGTTGATGATGGGACGGTCGTATTCGCGAAGTACCTTCGTCATCGGCATTTCAGAACCAGCCGACGCCCCCCGGAACTGCTTTCCGTATGCAGCCGACGTGTCCTCGTCCTCGAAGAAGCGATGAAGAAACGACGCATGGGCGGGATCGATTCCGACCTCCAGTGCCTGGAGCCAGTTGCACTCGATCAATCCCTTGAACGCGAACGTATATTGGTCCGGCGCGGCGAAACAATCGATCTCGGGAAATGCCGGCGGTTCGCCCTCGCCGAGATAGGCCCAGAGAATGCCGCCCTTTTCTACGACCGGATAGGCGCGCTGTTTGATGTTCTTGCAGAGCGATGATCCTACGGGCTCGGCCGGGGTTTCAAGACATTGACCGTCGACGTCGAAGAGCCAGCCATGGAAGGCGCAGCGAAGACCTCCGCTCTCGAGGCGGCCGAAAGCAAGATCTGCGCCGCGATGCGGACAGTTACGGTCCATCAATCCATACCGGCCTTTTTCGTTTTTGAAGAGAACGAAGTTCTCGCCAAGAAGCTTGACCGGCTTGATCGGCCGAGGTCCTTCAAGCTCATCTACCAGAGCAACAGGCTGCCAGTACATGCGCATCAACTTGCCGGCGGGCGCCGCCGGCCCGATGCGGGTGATGAGATCGTTCTGCTCTTGGCTCATCATGGCTCTGGCTCTCCTCTTCGTTTCGTAACGCGCTCGCGGCGAGCTAGCGCTGAAATACGACTTTCCCGCCAACGATCGTCAGATCAGCTTTGATGTCCTTGATTTGCTCTTCGGGAATACTCATCAAATCGGCGGACAAGATTGTCAAATCTGCAAACTTTCCGGGTTCCAGCGTACCCTTCTTATCCTCGTCGAACATATAGTGAGAGGCCGCGCTGGTGTAGAGCCTGAGCGCCTGCTCTCGGGTGACGGCTTCGGCCGCGCCATAGACGTGACCGCGCGGATCCTTCCGCGTCACCATGATATACATGTTGACGAACGGATTGATCGAGTTCACCGGGAAATCGGTACCGGCGCCGAGGCTGTTCAGGCCAACCCTCTCGATCAGGGTTTTCGTCGGCACTGCGCGATCCGCGACCTCCTTGCCGAGGAAGCGTTCGACCGTCGCGGCCTTATCCCACATGAACACGTTCTGGAAGTCGACCCTCACGCCCAAACGCCTGGCCCGGTCCATCTGCTCAGGCCGGATGAGGCTTCCGTGGATGAGAATGAAGCGGCGATCCTTGATCGATTTCTCCTGATCGGCCGCTTCAAAAGCGTCGAGAACCTGATCGATTCCCTTGTCGCCAACGACATGCACTCCGACTCGCCAATTGTATCGATTGCAGATGGAGACGAGTTGCTTCAGACGTTCCGGCGATTGCTGGGTGATCCCGTGATAGTCGTCATGGGAATCGGGATAAGCATCCCGCATCAGCGCGGTCTTCAGCGTCATGCCACCGTCGTAGAGAATTTTGATTCCCGCGAAACGTAGCCAGTCATCGCCGAACCCGGACGACACGCCATTGCCGCGCATGATCGCCTCCCACGTGGCGTTTTCGGGAGGCGGCTCCGGTCGAAACATGAGACCGACGCGCAACGTCGCCTCTCCGGAGGCCACAACTCTTTCAAGTGCCGCGATATCAAGCGACGAAGTGGCACCTTCCACTGCGCTGGTAAGTCCGAAGCTGTTCAACACACCTTCGGCGAGCTTGAACTGGCGAAACTGATCCTCTTCCGTCCAGTCCGGCACCGCATGCTCGACCCTTTCAATCGCGGTTTCGACGAGAACGCCGGTGAGTTCGCCGGCTGCATCGTGCTCGAAGCTGCCGCCGCTGGGATTTGGCGTGCTCCTGGTCACCTCAGCCTTCTCCAGCGCGAGCGTGTTGGCCATGGAGAAATGTCCAACCGTGCGGAGATAGACCGGATTGTTAGGTGCAACGCTGTCGATTTCCTGGCGGGTCAGATAGCGTTTTTCCGCCAGTTGAGAGGGAGGATGCCACGCGCCCCCGACAATCCACTCGCCGGGCTTCTTTTTGGCAACGAACTGCCTGATCGCGTCCAGCGCTTCCGCCACCGTTTTCGCGCCGCTCATGTTGACGACGTAGTCCGACAATCCCGCAGCCTTGAAGTGTGCGTGGGTGTCTATGAGACCCGGAACGACGGTCTTGCCCCCGAGGTCGATCGACTGCGTTCGAGATCCCGCCATCGCCAGGATCGTCGCGTTGTCGCCTGAGGCGAGAATCTTGCCGTCGCGGATTGCCACCGCTTCAACAACGGTGGACTGCGCATCCATCGTCAGAATCTTGCCGTTGACCAGCACCAGCGCCGCGGCGTTGAGGTTCGAAGGCTGCTGCCCGCGTGCGATAGAGCAAGCGGAGATGACGATGCCTATTGCACATAGAAACCGACCCAGCATCAGCCCCTCCAAAATGTTCGATAGTCGAACATATGTTCGAATTAGTACAGAATGACTTTAATGCTCGAAAAGTGCAAGGAGATAATCGGCGCTGCACCGCCAAAATTCTACGATATCAAGCACGGAACGTTCACTTGCAATGGTCATCTACCGAACGTATGTTCTTATGTCGGTCATTTGCACCCGTCTTATCGTTCCCGAGAGCCGTCATGTACGAACTCGTCGTCATTGGCGCATCCTACGCCCGGAATCCAGACAGCTCTCAGCGCGCGTGAAACCGGCTTTGCGGAAGACGTTACCGTCGTCTGCGACGGGACCCGGGCTCCCTTACGAGGTGCTCTTTCGAAAGACTTCCTGCTCGGCATCTCTGGTGAAAGCGATCGACAAAGCTAGTGTCTAGGTTGCGGATTGCGACGATTCGCGCCCAGGACAATCATCGGGGGCCACTGCCAGAATGCCAAAACTGAAGCGCACAGAGGAGGAAAAGAAGGCACGAGGTGGAACGGAATACATCGAAAGCCTCGACCGCGGGCTCCGGGTGCTTCAGGCATTCGGTATAGACCGCCGCCCGATGACCCTGAGCGACCTCGCCAAGGCCGCGACTCTTCCAAGGGCTACCGTTCGGCGCATCCTGATGACCCTGCAGAAATCCGGCTTCGTTTCGGGCAACGAACGGCTGTTTTCGCTAACTCCGCGGGTGCTGCTGTTGGCCTCTGCCTATTTGGCCTCCAATCAAATCAGCACCGTCATGCAACCTCTCATGGATGATGTGGCCGCAAAGGCCAGGGAGGTTTGCTCGGTCGCCATCCTCGACGGCGACGAGGTGGTATTCGTGGCGAGATCGAGTCCGACGCGTATCTTTTCAACGGGACTGGATATCGGTTACCGCCTCCCTGCCTTCTGTACATCGGTTGGACGGGTGTTACTCGGCCGGCTCTCCAATGAGCAACTGACCACCAAGATCAACAGCATGGCCTTGACGGCCCAGACCTCGATCACGCTTCTGGACAAGCCGATATTGATCGCAACCATCATGACGGACCGAACCAGGGGATACAGCCTCGTCGATCGGGAAGCCGAAGAAGGATTCCGTTCGATTTCCGTTCCGATCCACAGATATGACGGTGTAATCATAGCGGCCGCCAACATCGGAGCGCATGTCGACCGGATCACGACAGGTGAAATGATCGACCGCTTCCTGCCGCTCCTGAAGGACATGTCGGTGGCGGCAAAACCCCTGCTGGTTTAGCAGCAACTCGCCGAGCTAATCGCCGTTTCGTCGCCGACAAAGGCGCGCAACTGATCACGCTTCTCGACTGAACCGGCAAACGGGCCGGCGGCCGGATGGGCACACCGGCCTCCGGCTATTTCAGCCGTTTCTTGTAAGCGCCCGGATCCATATCGCGAATATCGACGCTCAGGCTCGTCACGTCCGGACACTGATTTACATCGTTCGCAAAAGCTGGTTGCTCAGCGCAGCTTTTTGTTCCGGCGTTCTTCCGGCCAGCAGATAGACCGACAGATGCACGAAACTGTCCCGGTTGCCGGCGATTAGGAAGTCGTCATAGCCACGCGCCCTCACCTTGACGTCCTCTGGTTTTATCGACTTCCCGGTCGGTGCCGCGACGGCACCACAGGTTTTGTGTCTCGGAGCGCGGACGAATGGAACTTGAACTCACGTATGTTCGGAGAAACCGTTACGCTTGGCCTGCAGTCGCGGGGGATTGCCGAAATAGGAAGCATCGCGGCCGACAAGCCCTTGGCGCAGGTCACCATGTCCGGCTGAAGATCATAGGTCTGGCTGGCGATTGGACATCCGGAAAGCACGGAAAGTTCAGCGAACTGTGTGACAGCCGAGACGTTCAATTGGCGCGTTGAAATTCCTTGCCCCATGATACCTTCGATCGTGCCTTTGTGAGGCTGGCATCTCGAAAGGTTTAATGGGAGGTTGATTCGATGAAGCGGCGCGGTCAGATCGGATCGGTCTCCAGGCCAGGCGACGGAGCAAACCAGGCGCGTCCCGGCACAGCGTCCAGCAACTCGCGTGTATAAGGGTGCTTCGGCGACGCGAAGAGATCGGCTGTCGCGCCTAGCTCGATGATCTGTCCGAAGCGCATCACCGCGATGCGATCGCACAATTGGGCGGCGACCCGCAGATCATGAGTGACGAACAACATTGCCAAATCGAACTGATCGCGAAGTCCCTTGAGAAGCTTGAGGACCTGGGCTTGCACCGACACGTCAAGCGCCGAAACGGCCTCATCGGCGACGAGAATGGTGGGCCTGACCGCCAACGCGCGCGCGATGCCGATACGTTGGCGCTGCCCCCCGGAAAATTCATGCGGATAGCGATCCGCGGATTTCGCGTCGAGGCCAACTGCGTGCAGGAGCTCGCGTGCTTTCCGGAGCGCCGCAGCGACCGTTTCGCCCTGCACAATAGGCCCTTGGGCGATGAGCTGGCCGATCGTACGGCGAGGATTGAGTGATCCGTAGGGGTCCTGAAACACCATCTGGATATTCTTGCGGAGGCCTCGCATCTGCCGGCGTGAAAGCCGCCGCAACTCGACGCCGCCCATCCAGATCTCGCCGCCGCTGGCATCGATCAGCCGCATCACGCACCGCGCCAGCGTGCTTTTTCCCGAACCGGACTCACCGACGATGCCGAGAATCTCGCCACGGCGCAGATCGAAGCTGGCATCCTGCACAGCAAGCATACCATCGGCACCTCGGCCGAACAGCGACGATGTCCGCCAATAGGTCTTGTCCAGTCCGCGGACAGACAGGACAACCGGAGCGTCATGCGTGGCGCGCGACGCCGGAGGCGTCAGGCTCGGCACCGCTTCGATCAATCGTTGCGTATAGGGGTGCTGCGGATTGCGCAACACGTCCGATTTCGCCCCCAGTTCCAGCAGGCGCCCGTCTTGTATGACCGCAACCCGGTCGGCAATCTCCGCGACGATGCCGAAGTCATGGGTGATGAACAGGAGCGCGCTCCGATGGATCGATTGCATCTCCTTGATGAGCTTTAGGATCTGTCCTTGCGTCGTGACATCAAGCGCAGTCGTTGGCTCGTCGGCGATGATCAGCGTCGGCTCCAGGATCAAGGCCATGGCGATCACGACGCGCTGCCGTTGGCCGCCCGAAACCTGATGCGGATAGGCCCGATAGATGCGGTCGGGGTCCGGCAGGGCGACGGCGGCGAACAGGTCCAAAATCTTGCGCTTTCTAAGGGACGCCGTCATGCGCCGATGGCGCCGCAGCAATTCGTCGATCTGCCGGCCGACACGCATGACCGGATTAAGGGCGGTCATCGGCTCCTGGAAGATCATCGAGATATCTGCGCCGCGGACCTCCTGCATCCGGGCGTCGGACGCCTTGGTCAGATCTTCGCCTGACAGCAGGATATGCCCTTGTGAGACGGAAAGTTGGGCGCGTTGGAGCAGCCCCATAATGGCGCGGCCGGTGACGGATTTGCCCGAGCCGGACTCACCCACCAGGCACAGGATCTCGTTGCGGGCGATATCGAACGAAACGTTTTCGATCGCATAACGGCGGTCCGCGGAAGGCGGAAGATCTACGGTCAGATTCTTAACCCGAAGAATGGGATCGGCCATCGACGTCACCGAATCCGCAGACGCGGATTGAGGGCGTCGTTCAAACCCTCACCGACGAGATTGATCGACAAAACGGTTAGAAGAATCGCAGTTCCCGGGATTGCGCAAAGCCACCATCGCGTCCGCAGGAACGTCCGCCCCGAGGCGATCATGAATCCCCAACTCATTGCGTTCGGGTCACCGAGGCCCAGAAAGGCCAGCGCCGATTCGATCAGGATCGCCGACGCGATCATCAAAGAACCCGTGACAATGATCGGCGAAAGACAATTCGGAAGGACGTCCTGCCAGATGATGGCGAGATCGGAGGTTCCCAAACAGATCGAGGCCTGGACGAATTCGCGATTGCGCATTGCCATCACGTCGCCACGCACCAGCCGCGCGACAGGCGGCCACGATACCACCGCTATCGCAAGGATGATCGTCAAGACGGACGGCGTGAGAATGGCGACCATGATGATCGTGAGGATGAAATAAGGAATGGTTTGAAAGAACTCCGTTGTCCGCATGAGGACGTCGTCGAGCCAGCCGCCGTAATAGCCCGCGAGGCCGCCGACCAGAATGCCGAACACGACCGACACCGAGGTGGCCAGCACGCCAATCAGCAAGGAGGTACGCGCACCATAGGCAAGTCCGGCGGCGATGTCGCGGCCGAGGCTGTCTGTGCCGAACAGGTATTCTCCGAAAGGCGGCTGAAAGGGTGGACCGACGATCTGGAACGGACTCTGTCGGAAGATCAGCGGAGCTAGAAGCGCGACAATGCCAATCGCCGTCAACAGCGTCGCGCCCAGCAGACCCGAGCGGCTTCGCGCAAATCGCTTCCAGAGCTCGAACAACCGATATCTCCCGAGCCGCTAGCGAAGCTCGATCCGGGGATCGAGAAGAGTGTAGACGACGTCGACTAGCAGGTTGATGCAAACTACGAGACATGCCGAAAAGAAGAAGATGCCGAGCAAGAGGTTGAAGTCGCGCGCGAAAAGCGACTGGTAGGCGAGAAGACCGAGGCCGGGCCAGCCGAACACCGATTCGACAATCACCGAGCCGCCCAGAAGGCCGCCGGCCTGCACGCCCGCCATGGTGACGATCGGAAGGATCGCGTTCCTGACGACATGGCCAAGTATCACCTGCCGCCGCGTCAGTCCCTTCGCCTCGGCCGTGACGACGTAGTCCATTCCGAATTGCTCGAGGACGGTCGCCCGCATCAGTCTCGTGAAAAGCGCCATATAGAAGAGTGACAGGCTGATTGCCGGCAGGATAAGGTGCCAAAGGATGTCCACGACTCGATCCCAACCTTCGTAGAATGCGGCGACGGTCTCCATCCCCGTCGTCGGCAGCCAGCCCAACGTGACGGAGAAAAGGACGATCAGCATCAGGCCGATCCAGAACAGCGGCGTCGCGTAGGCGATGACCGCGACGATCGAAATGACGGTATCGCGCCAGCTGAGGACATGGGTGGCAGCGATGATGCCGAGGCTTACACCCACCGAAATCGACACCACGAGCGACGTGCCCATCAGGAGCAAGGTCGGCCAGAGCCGCGCCAGTATTAGGGAAATGACCGGCATGTTGTCGCGGAACGAATAGCCGAGGTCGAGCGTCAGCATACCTTTCATGTAGTATAGGAATTGCAAGTACATCGGCTGGTCGAGACCGAAGCGGGCTCGCAGCGCCTCCATGTATTCCGGCGTAGCGGCGCCGGCTTCCCCCGCAAGCACGTCCGCTTCGTTTCCGGGCGCGAGGTGCAGCATGACGAAATTGAGCGCAACGATCCCGAGAATGATCGGGATCGCCTGCAGCAGGCGGCGGCCCACATAGGACGAAACGCGCCGGAAAGGTGTCAACTCCCCAGCCTCGCGGCACGCGCCGTGGTTCGGGGGCTCCAGATCATACCTTCGACTTGCTTGCTCGGTCGAAGGACGAGTAAAGCCCCAAGGGGCTCACGATCAGATCCTTGTAGTTGCGATCGGAAACCGTCGCGAACAGGATCTCGTGCACCCAGACTAAAGGTGCGGCCTCGACGATCTTCTTCTGGAACTCATGATAGAGAACGTTGCGTTTGGTGGAGTCGATCTCGACCGTCGCCCGGTTCATGAGCTCGTCGGTTTCCGGCGAGGACCAGCCGGTATCGTTGACGAAAACGATGCCGGGACGAATCTGACTCGAATGGTAGAGGCGGTGGACGCCGATGACGGGGTCGGCGAGGGTTTGGATCCAATTCGACGTCAGCTGGAAATCATAGTTCGTGTAGATTCGCTTCAACCAGGTCGGAACATCCTCGTAGCGCAGCGTCGACTTGATACCGATGGCGGCCAGCGCTTGCTGCGTATACTCGCCGAACCGCTGCCACTCCTCGCCGTAAGGTGTGACGTCGTGGATAATCTCGAATCGCGTCCCGTCGGCCTTGCGCGGGTAACCGGCCTCGTCGAGAAGCTTTTCAGCCTGCGCCTTTCCGTCGGGCACGTTGTAGTCCTTGACATCTGGCGTATAGATGCCGGTAACTCCGAAATTGGAACTGATGGGACCGGTGGCCGCCTTGCCGTAACCGAACCAGATGTTGTCTATAACGAATTTCCGGTTGATCGCATAGGAAATCGCCTGCCGAACTTTGACGTTGTCGAACGGCGGCTTGCGTGTATTGAAATCCAGTTGTGCGATCGGCGACTGCATTTCGTAACCGAGCGTAGTCACCTGCAATTTCGGCGACTTGCCCATGGCCTTCACGTCGCTATAGGGAATTGCACCGAACCCACCAATCTGCACCTCGCTGCTTTCGAGTGCCGCCGTTCGCGTCGACGAATCCGGGATGAATCGTGCTACGAGCCGGTCCAGATAGGGCTGACCCTTTCTCCAATAGTCAGGGTTGCGATCGAGTCTGATGAACTGGCCCCGATTCCATTCCACGAACTTGAACGGCCCGCTGCCGACTGGCTGGTTGGCATGAACGTTGGTCTGTATGTCGCCGACGCCATAGATGTGTTTCGGGATCACCGGCGATTCATAGCTGGAAAACGCCATCATCATATAAGGCGCCGGATTGGCGAGCCTGAAGACCGCTGTGGTGGCATCGGGCGTCTCGATATCGATCAGGTCACGGAAGGTGCTCGTGCCACGCGGGTGGATCTTCTTCAAGACGTCAAGAAAGGTGAATTTGACATCAGCGCTGGTCAGCGCCTGACCGTCGTGGAACTTCACCCCCGACCTGAGCGTGAAGGTAATCGCCTTGCCGTCCGGACTGACGGTGAAGCGTTCGGCGAGACTCGGCTGCGGATTGAGTTTGAAGTCGTATTCCAGGAGGCCATCGAATATCTTCGAGGTGACTTGCCCGACAGGACCCGCCGTGCTCGTATATCCCGCCAGGGTGGGCGGTTCAGGCTGAACCAACATCACCAGCGTACCACCGCTGGTCTGCGCCAGCGCAGCGCCGGAGAACGCGGTTCCCACCGCTGCCAGGCTCAGTTGAACCATGGCGCGCCGGCTCAGAGGCTGTATCTCCCGGTTGTCGGTCGATGTTTCGGCGATAATGTCTCTTTCAGAATTCGTCTGCATCGCCATACCTCTCCAGCAGCTTACTTCATGACGCGATCACATGCTCGCCTTAGACGACCCCGACAATAGTCTTATCCTCTGTCTTTGTTTCCACCGTGCCAATTTCGCAGCCGCCGCGAAGCCGGCCGGAACGTCAAGCGTCTAAGGAACACGAACGCCTGATAGCGGCAGACATACGAGGGATTTCGTCTCGCTCCTCAAATCGTCCGCTATGCTGTGGCGGCTGCCGCCATCTCATTCTAACTATTTTTGACGAGAAAGCTCCGCTCGGGAAGACATAGTCACCCCAAACTGCAGCTACATTTTTCCTGATGATAAACTAATTGTCTCCAGAGTTGCCGATATCTCAATCGTTGTCAACGGCAAAACGATTGAGAGAAATTTGTAAAGCCCTCGCCTCTCGACGATCCGTTGAGCATTCGAAAAAGGGCTCGCCTAACGGATGATGTTGCCGTTGGATCGGTTGAAGATGTCGTAAACGCAATCGTGGCAGGCATCGAATTCATAAATGCTGAGCCGAATAAGGCGCGACTATTCGATTGATCCAGTCGATTGTAACGTGTCACTTTTGTTACGGGCTATGACTTCCGAGTTGACCAACGTAATGACCGAGACGTGTTTCCACATCGCCCGGCTTGTGGAAGCCAAGGTCCATCAACTTCTCGATTCTTGCTTGCGTCGCGGGTCGCTGTAAGGAGGAAATGAATGCGTCCCATTCCGGCCCGTACTCGTTTTGCTTTGGCAATAAAGCTGGCATTCGAGCGTGGACGGATTGAACAAATTTCAAGGAATTTTGAAATAGGAAAGATTAGGTGATGCCGCGAACGAATACGAGCCATCCGTCCTCGCGCACGGATTTTCTCTACGTGGCGGGCGCGCTGCTGATCGCGATTTCGCTCGCGGTACAAGTATCGTGGTTCCCTACGACAACGGGTGATTACACGGTTGCCTATAAAATATGGTTCGGGATTCTGCAAACACACCCGGGCTTGAGCGCGTTCTCGCGACCCTTTTCGGATTATGCGCCGTTGTATTTGTACTTACTGAAGCTGCTCACCCTGCTGCCTGTCGACAGCCTCTACAGCATCAAAGCTCTCTCGTTCTTAGGCAATATCGCGATCGCCGCCCTCGCCGCGCTCATCGCGCGTGATCTGTCCGGTCGCTGGAGCCGCGGACAAATATTCCTGGTCTTCTCGCTTTTCCTGTGTATTCCGACGCTGGCGGTCAACACCTCGCTGTGGGGGCAAACGGACGCGTTATACGCCGCTCCGGTCGTCGCATCCTTCTATTTCATTTTGCGCGATCGTCCCTTTCTCGCGAGCGCTCTCTTCGGCGTCGCCATTTCGATAAAGTTACAATCGATATTCTTTCTGCCGGTCCTGGTCGGCTATCTGTTGAGAAAAAAAGAAACGGCCGCGTACATGCTCCTGCCGCCGATAATATTTTTTCTTACCGTACTCCCCATGGCTTTCGAAGGCGGCGTTCTCCACTGGCTTTTCATCTACGCAAAGCAAGCCGGCGAATTTTCCAAGCTTTCCATTTACGCGCCCAGCATCTTCGCGTTCGTGAATAACCTGTCGCTTTCTGGACCCCAGCAAGACGCGCTCTTTTGGGTGGGTATCGTGCTCGCCGCGGCGTGCGGGATCGGCATTGCGTATCTTGTACAACGAACTTCTCGGCTCAAAGCCCCGGCGGTCGCCTTCCTCGGCTTGTTGTGCGTTCTCATCGTTCCCTACCTCTTGCCACGCATGCACGAGCGCTACTTCTTTTTGGCGGACGTCTTCGCCTGCCTTTATCTGATCTTCGAGCCGCGGCGATGGTATCTTGCGACGATGGTGGTTTTCGCTTCGCTCGTTTCGTACATGCCGTATCTCTCTTGGGCGGGCGTATTTTTATCGTTTCCCCACGTGGATCTGCGCATACCGGCGGCACTACTACTTGTAACGCTGTGCATTTTGCTGTCTGAACTTCCAAGGGTTCTGCGCGATCCTATTCATAAGATCGCACCGATACGCGTGGCTTTATGACACCAGGTGTTCTCGCAGCGTCCGCAAAAACCATAAACACTGCGCTCTCCCCGGGTCGGAGGTTTTTCAACTGCCGCCACAGCACGCAGTGCCGATCGAGCCCGGTCTCCGGCCGGCGTCTCCCAAAAACGGGAATATTCGCGGTGTGAGCCAGAGACTTTCCCCGAATTCGACCCTCACCATGACAAGAGGATGCGAGAAATCGGCTTCGGCTTACGCGGCCTCCGCCGTTCTGCGCGTCTCTGCGCGCAGCACCTTGCGCAGGATCTCCATGCCGCGATCGATCTCGGCATCGGTCGATACCATCGGCGGCACCAGGCGCACGACGTTCATGCGGCCATGGCCGCCACGCGATTGCAGCAGCAAGCCTTCCTGCTGGCATTGCTCCACCACGGTGCGGCACAGCGCATTGGCCGGCGCTTTGCTCGCGCGGTCCTCGACGAGCTCGACGCCATAGAGCACGCCGCGGCCGCGGATCTCGCCGATCGCCCCGATCTCCTGCGCCATGTCCGCGAGCGCCGCGCGCATGCGGATGCCGATCGCCGCGGCGCGCTCGACGAGCTTCTCTTCCTGGATGATGTCGATCGAGGCGACGCCCGCCGCGCAGGCGATCGGGTCACAGGCATGCGAGCGCGTGGCAAAATAGCCGTTCGAGACCGCCAGCTCAGCGATCGCTGCGCTCGTCGTCACTGCCGCGATCGGCAGGCCGGCTCCGAAATGCTTCGACACGGTCATGATGTCAGGCACCACGTCCTCGTGCAGATGGCCCCACATCTTGCCGGTCTTGCCGAGCCCGGTCTGCGATTCATCCATGATCAAAAGCATGCCGCGCTCATGCGCGTATCGCCGCAGTGCCTTCACATAGCCGGGCGGCGGCACGATGATCCCCCCGGCCGACAGCACCGGCTCGATGATCACTGCCGCGGGCTTGGCGGTAAAATTCGCGTCCGCGAGTTGGAAGCTCGTCTGCAGGCATTTCTCCACGAAATCGGGATCGTCGCCGAAGGCGCTGCGATAGGTGTAAGGCGTCAAGATCGCCGAAGTGCCTTGCGCGGCCAATTTATGTTTGGCGCGTCCCCAGCCGAAGGTCAGCGAGCGGGTGACGAAAGAGGTCGAGCCGTGCAGCGCCATGTCGAGTGCGAGCACATCGACGCCGCCGGTCGCCTTGCGCGCGAGGTCGATCGCGGCCTCGATGGCATCGCTGCCGGACACGAGGAACAGGGACTTCTGCAGCGGCGGGGTGAGAATCTCGCCGAGTCTCTTGTGCAGCTCCAGGCGGTCGACATTGAGGAAGGTCTTGGTCGAGTGGCTGATCGTCTCGAGGCTCTTCTTCACCGAGGCGACGAAGCGCGGATGGTTGTGACCGAGCGCCGCCGCCATCTGTCCGGAGCCGAAATCCAGGTAGCGCTTGCCTGTGGTGTCGATGACCTCGATGCCCTCGGCCCGCGCCATGATCGGACGATTCTCCAGCCCGGCCATGTAGGCCCCGGCCGGAGTCGGGATCATCCATTTCTCAACAATGTCCTTCGCCGTGTGGGTATCCATTGGGGGCTCTCCGGCTCACTTTTCCCTTGACCTGTGACCTATTGTAGCCGAGTTTTGTCAAATGTAAATTGTCTACAATTCGTCGCTAGGGGACACCTCCGTGGGCGGCCCCAAGCTAAAGACCTTCATCCCGAGAAGCCCACCGCAGGCGGGCGGCTCGAACCGAAGGCCGCAGCGGAACAGCGGAATCAGGGATGACCCTCGCTTTTGCATCTCCACTCGACGCCGCCGAAGGCCTGCCGCACACGATTCCCTATTACCTCGCCGACCGCATCAAGGCCGGGATCATCCGCTGGCGTTATCCGCCGGAATCGAGCCTGCGCGAGGTCGAGCTTGCCGCCGAGTTCGGGGCAAGCCGCGGGCCGGTGCGTGAAGCCTTGCGCATCCTCGAACTGCAGGGGCTCGTGGTTCACGTGCCGCGGCGCGGCTTCAAGGTGAAAGCCTACACGCCCGACGACCTGCGCCAGGTCTATCGCCTGCGCGCGCAGCTTGAGGGCGAGGTCATCGACGCGCTGGCCGACAAGGACGTCGGCGCGCTCACCGATGCGCTCGAACGCGCCAACGAAATGATGCGTTTTTACGCCAAGGGCGGCGACATCGAGAAATACTTCGCCGCCAACGTCGACTTCCATCAGTTGATGATCGACTCGACCGAAAGCAGCGTATTGCGCACGATCATGCACCAGGTCAACGCCATGTCACTGTCGATCCGCTACGCGCTGCTCTCCGCCGAATTCTCCAGCCGCGGCGATTACGATTATCACGCGCGGATCACCCAGGCGCTGTGCAAGCGCGATTTCAAATTGGCGCGCAACCTCACCATCGAGCACATCACTGCCAATCTTGCGCGCGCAATCGAAGTCTATGCGAAGGCACTGCGTAAATATGAGAAGTGAGATGGCAAACCAGCGAGAGTGCGCGACAAGCTCTCTCCTCATGTGAGGAGCATCGCGAAGCGTGCGTCTCGAACCATAAGGCCCAGGAACGTGGGGCCATGCTTCGAGACTCGGTCCCGCGGACCGCTTCTCAGGATAAGGTCGGCAAATGTGGGAGCCGCTACGGTCTTGCAAGAAGGAGTAGCCCATTGGCACCGCTAGTCATGTCGACCAATGAACCGGTCGCCGCCGGCGCGTTGTCCGCGCGGCTCAGCGCGCTGCCGCCTTCGGGCACGCTCGCCGTCGGCGAACAGGTCAAGGTGCTACGTGCGCAGGGGCGCGCCATCTTTAATCTATCGGGTGGCGCGCCCGACCCAACCGCCCCCATCGACCTCGCCGGTATCGCGGCAATCACCGCTGATGAGAACGGGCTTGGTGATCCGCGCGGCGAACTGCCGCTGCGCCAAGGCTTGGCGCAGCGACTCGCCGGCGTCGCGGTCACGTCCGGAGACGCCTTCGGTGCTGCCGGGCAAGGCCATATCCGCATCAATCTCGTTGGACCGTTGCCCGGAATTCTCGCCGGCACGAGGAAGCTGCTCGAGGCGCTGCCGTCATGAGCGCGCGTGTGGCCCCGCTTCTCGAGATCGAGAATTTGCACAAGCGTTTCGGCGCGCTCGAGGTTCTCAAATCGGTGACGCTGTCGATCGCGCCGGGGGAGGTCGTCGCCGTGTGCGGTGCGAGCGGCTCGGGCAAGAGCACGCTGCTTCGCTGCATCAATGGCCTGGAGACCCCCGACGGCGGCCGCCTGCACTTTCGTGGCACCGAGGTCCCGACGACGAAGTCCGGCTTACGCGAGTTGCGCTGTCACATCGGCATGGTATTCCAGTCCTTCAATCTGTTTCCACATCTCACCGCCGCGCAGAACGTCTCGCTCGGGCCGCGCAAGGTGCTCGGCAAGAGCGCCGCCGAAGCCAACGAGATCGCGCGCACGCTGCTCGCCCGCGTCGACCTCTCCGACAAGGCAGACAGTTTCCCTGACTTCCTTTCCGGCGGACAGCAGCAACGCGTGGCGATCGCGCGTGCTCTTGCCATGCAGCCCTCGCTAATGTTGTTCGATGAGCCGACCTCGGCGCTCGATCCGGAAATGGTCAATGAGGTGCTCGACGTCATGGGCAAGCTCGCGCAAGCCGGCATGACCATGATCATCGTCAGCCATGAGATGAATTTCGCCCGCGAGGTCGCCGATCGTGTCGCCTTCATGCATCAGGGCGACATCGTCGAGACTGCGGCGGCGGAGGAGTTCTTTCGCGCGCCGCGCAGCGCGCAGGCTCAACGCTTCGTCGGCACGGTATTGCGGCAACGGCTATCCATCGCTGGAGAATGACGATGACAACAAACAACAACATAAGCATGCGCAAGCGGACCTTCCTGGGTTTGCTCGGCGTCTCCTCCGCCGCCATGGCGGTGTCGCTGACGCCCGCGCAGGCGCAGGCGCCCTGCGGCACGACCGCACTCGACGAGGTGAAGAAACGCGGGGTTCTGCGCGCCGGCGTGCGTCAGGACGTGCCAGGCTTTGGCAGTGTCGATGAAAAAGGCCGGATCGTCGGCTTCGATGTCGACATCGCCGCCGAGCTCGCCAGGCGGCTCGGCGTCAAGAGCGAGCTGGCGCCGGTCACCGCCGCGACCCGCATTCCGCTCCTGCAGCAGGGGCGCATCGATCTCATCGCCGCGACGATCACGCATTATCGCGAGCGCGACAAGGTAATCGATTTTTCCGTCGGCTATTTCTGGACCGGACAGAAGCTGATGGTGAAGAAGGATAGCAGCATCAAGTCGCTCGCCGACATGGCGGGCAAGCACGCGGGCACCACCGCGGGCGCGCTCGCCTTGCAGAACCTCGCCAAAGCGCAGCCCAAGGCCGTCGGCCAGACCTTCGAAGGCTACCCCGAGGCCTTTCTCGCCATGCAGCGCGGCCTTGTCGACGCGGTAGTCGCCGATGTCATCATTCTCGCCGGGCTGCGCGCCAATTCACCCAAGCCCGATGACTATGTGATCATTGGTGACTCGCTCGGTGGTGGCGATTACGCGATCGGCGTGCGCGAGAACGACTCGAAATGGCGCGACGCCATCAATTTTGCGCTGCAGGACATGTGGAAGGACGGCGATTGGGATCGAATCTTCGACCGTTGGGTCGGGCCGACCAGCGCGCTCAAGCTCACCAAGGAGGAGATCGGCTTCAAAATGGAAGTATGGGATTGATGCACGTTCGTTTGCCACAAGCCTCTCCTCACACTCCCTTTTCCCCTCCCCTGCTGTCGCGGGGTGAGGGAGCCCGCTTCCCGAGTCGCGCTTCTGCGGCAATGCGAACTCTCATGGGTCCTGCCCATGCAGCTTGACTGGTCGATTCTGCTCGGCCCCAGCGGGGCGCTGCTGCTGCAAGGCGCGCGCGTCACGCTGCAACTCGCCGCGCTGGCGCTGACGCTCGCGCTCATCCTCGGTTTCCTCTTCGGCGTCTTGCGCTGGTCGGGCTTTCCGCCGCTCAAGCCGGTCTGCTGGCTCTATGTCGAATTCTGTCGCAACACGCCGCCGCTCGTGCAGATCCTGTTCTGGTATTTCTCCGCGACCGTCATTCTGCCTACTGGCGCGATCCTGTTCCTGCGCGACTACGGTTTCGAATTCGCCGCCGCCATCTTCGCGCTCGGCATCTATCATTCCGCCTTCATCGCCGAGATCGTACGCGGCGGATTGAATGCCATCCCGCGCGGACAATACGAAGCGGCGCAGGCGATCGGGCTCTCGTTCCCGACCACGGTGTGCTCGATTCTCTTCCCGCAGCTGCTGCGCATCATCGCGCCGATGCTGATCTCGGAAGCGGTGAGTCTTACCAAGAACACGTCGCTCGCGCTCGCCATCGGCGTCACCGAGATCACTTACGAAGCCCGCACCATCGACTATGTAAGCTTCCACGGCGTCGAGGCGCTGACCGCGGTCACTGGCTTTTATTTGGTGCTCTGTCTCTCGATCGCGGGCTTAGGCCATCTCCTGCAGCGCTTCCTCTCGCGGCATCGGCGGGCGCCCGCATGAACTGGCAGCTCGTCTTCACCGAGAACAATATCCGCCGCCTCCTCATCGGCGATTTTCCCGACGCGCTCGGCGGCGTCGCGCTCACGCTCGTCCTCACCTTTATCGGCATTATCGCCTCGACGCTGCTCGGCTTCCTCATCGGCTATCTGCGCTTCACCGGACCAAAGCCACTACGCTACGCTGCCGCCGGTTACGTCGAATTCCTGCGCAACATCCCGCTCCTGGTCCTCATTTTCTGGGCCTATTTCGCGCCGCCTTATTTCGGCGTGACACCGTCGAAATTCACCAGCGTGCTCGTCGCCATGGTGCTCTTCAACGCCGCCTATATCGCCGAAGTGGTGCGCAGCGGCTTGCTTTCAGTCTCGGTCGGGCAGATCGAGGCTGCGCACGCCATCGGCCTGTCGGGGCTGCAGCAGGCGCTCTATGTGATGCTGCCGATCGCCGCTTTCAACACGATGCCGGCAATGACCAGCCGCTACATCACGCTGTTGAAGAACACTTCGCTCGCGTTCCTCATCGGGCTCGCCGAGGTCACGGAGATCGGACGGCAGATCAACAACCGCCTGCTCATTGCGCCGGTTGAGGTCTATGCGATCTTGCTTGCCATCTATTTCATCCTCAATCGCTCGCTCAGCGCCGGCATGCGCCTGTTTGAGGACCGCCGCGTGTTCAATCGCGTGTTCTGCTTCTTCGTCCGGTGAGATGCAGACCATCCATGGCAGGCGCTCGCGGAAAACGTCTTTCGATCTTTCGGGACCGACGGAGCGAATCTCAAAAAGTCGCCAGCGAGTTTTCGCCCAAAATGCTCGCAGGAAGGCATGCGTCAGACCTCAACTTGATCATCTTTGCTCACCGGATGACCGATTCTGTTCCACTAATTATCGGTGAAAGCGACCTAGAAGACGCGTGGGGAACTCTCGATGAAACGCTGAAGCAGTTAAGCCGCCAATCGACGCTTTAGTCGCGGGTTGCGGCGCTCCGGACTCTACGCCACATACTTTCCTGGATGAAGTTGACTTCAACCTTGAGTGTTCCAGGAAGAAGAACATTCCAAAATTCAACATTATGCGAATAAGGACAGTTAGGCCGCGAGTGCCCCAAGGACAACGGCACGTTCAAGTGTCGCATTCAGAGACCTGTCGTCCAATGTCTCAATGGGGTCAAAAGCTGACACGGCCAAAGGCCAGCGGCATGTCCGCTAGGGGCTAGAAGCGGATGCGCGCATGGCCGAATTTCTAGTTTGGACAAACCGCTCCACTCTTCACCCATTCGTCGAGCAGTGTGCCCGCTTGCGCTTGCGTACCCGGAGCGGGCTGACGGCCGGCACCCGGCGCCCAAGCCCAACCCACCAGATGATCGGTGCCGACATGGTGCACAATGTCATCGAGCGAGCGGCCGCCATTTCGCGCGGGATCCTTGATCTGCGCGCATATCTGCCCGACCGTCTTGCCTTCCCAGCCCATTTCGCCCGGCGCCAAATGCCAAACCGGATCGCCTGGCACTCGGCCTGGATCGAAATTCGCTTGCTGATGACAAACCGGACAGCGCAGCGCCGGAAGGCCGAAGCCGTCTTCACCGCGAACGACCGGGGGTTGATGTGGGCGGCGGAGGTCGCCCTGGCGCGGGCGATCGCCGGCAGGATGACAGTTCATGCAGCGCGGATGAGTCAGGACTTTGGCGACTTCGGTAAACAGGGCCGCTGATCGCTCCGCGGGATCGCTGATCGCGGCAAAGCTGCCGACATTGGCAAGGTTCTGCGCCGATGAATCTGAAACGGCTTGCGCTGGGATCGCAAGCATAGCTGCGACCGCCAATAGAAGTCCGAAATGCCGTTCAACCCGCACGGTGCTCTCCCTTTCCGGCTGTGTGAACTAGAAGAGGTAGCGCTGCGGATCGGCCAGGATCACGCTGCGCACCGCTTCGTGATATTTGATGTAGCCTGTGCAGCGGCAGAGGTGACCGTCCAGCGCCTCGGCGATGGTCTTATCGATATCGTCGCGGCGCGCGCGTTTCTTCGCCAACCGTTCGAGCAGCACCTGAGCTTCGTTGAGAAAGCCCGCGGTGCAATAGCCGCACTGAAAGGCGAAGTGCTCAATGAAGGCCTTTTGCAGAACCGAAAGCTCGCCGTTCTTGGCGTGGCCTTCGATGGTGCGGATCGACTTGCCGTTGAACCGCACCGCCGGAACGATGCAGGTCGGACTGGTGAAGCTTGTGCCGTCCGGACTATCCACGATGACCGCACAGCTCAAGCACTGCGCCGCGCCGCAGCCGAATTTGGTCCCGGTGAGGTTGAGATATTCGCGCAAATAGTCGTTCATGGTGAGTTCGTCGCGAACCTCCGTCGGTCCGTATTCGCGACCATTGATCGTCACGTTGATGGTCGTCACGTCAGTACCCCTTTGAGCATTTGCTGCGTCACCGGCAAGGAACGGAAGCGATGGCCGGTTGCGTCGAAGATCGCGTTTATGAGCGCAGCCACGACCGGAATCATCACCACTTCCGCCATGCCCTTCGGGCGTTCGTTCGCGTCGACGGCCGGCAGGACCTCGACCTCTAGATCGCGCAGCGGCAGGTCCGACCCGCGGGCGACGAGGTATTGTCCGAGGTTCCATTGCCCGTTGCCGGGACCATCCTCGTAAAGCGGCAGCGACTCGAGCAACGCATAACTAACGCCCATCGCGAAGCCGCCCTGCGCCTGTCCGAGCACGATCTCTGGAACAAGAGCCTGGCCGCATTCCAGCACGCTGTATGCTTTTGCGATACGCAACGCTCCGGTTGCTCGGTCGATCTCGATGCGGACCAGCGTGCCGCACTGCGTCGTGTAAGTAGGTCCGCTCTGGTTGAGATTAGCTGGCGGAAACTTCACGTTAGAGCGGTTGACGCGGACAAATTTTCCCGTGCCGCGACGCACGGCCAGCGCATCGATGTCGGACGTTCCACGGCTGTCCGCCGACCGCGAATGTCGCGCGCGCCCAGGCCCAGCGATTGAAGGCGTGCGCCATCGCGCCGGTCACGCCATTGCTTGCGTGCGCCCTTGCGGCGATCGCCGGCAAATCCAATGGCGGCAGTCCCTGCATCACGAGTTGGCCATCTTGCCACCGCGCCTTGCTCCATTCGTTGGCCTTGCGACTGTTCGGCGCGATGCCCCATAGTTCGAGCGCCGCCGGCCAGAGGCCGAAGCGGAAGATGACGCGCGCGGCCTCGGCTGCCGCGTGGGTCCCGACATGGGCGCCCGTCGAGGCGGCGGTTGCCGCGCTGATGGCAGGCACCCAACGCGGATTGCGCGCTGCCACGTCCTGCGTCTTCTGGTCCATCGTGAAGGCGTCGCCGGAGCTCACGAGATCGAGCGGACCGAATGTGTCGACCCGGAGGACGGCGACTTCGTCCGCGACGCCGCCCAGATAGGCTGCCACGCGATTGGCGACTGCCGTCCCAATGCCGTTGCCCATCTCGGCGCCGTCGCAATAGATGGCAATCTGGCCATCGCGCGCGATTTCGACGGATCCCAGCGCGGCATCGCCCCCGGTGCCGTAGTTCTTCGTCGCACACGCGACGCCGGTACCGACGAGAATTCCCGACTGCTGACCGCGCGCCTTCTCCTCGGCACGCTGCGCCCAGATCGGATGTTTCTCAAGTTTATCGAGGATTTCGGGTGTGCGGATTGACGCGACGTAGGTGTTCCCCGCCAGATTCCGGTTGCCGGTTGCGAGCGCGTTGCGGCGTCGGAATTCAATCGGGTCGAGCGGCAGCTGCCGGCAGATCTCGTCAACCTGCACTTCGAGCGCCGTCATGGTTTGCAGGGTTCCATAGCAACGCATGGAGCCGGCCGTCACGCCACGCGAGTGGAATGAGTACGTCGTCAGATCAACTTTCGGGCAATAGTAGATACCAAGCGCGGCCAAAGCACTTACCGAACCCACCTGGGCCGAAAAATTGGCGAGGCCTCCACCATCCAACGCATGGTCAGCGACGAATCCGACCATCTTGCCGGTCGCCCGATCGACCCCGATCCGCGTACGCATCTTGAAGGCATGTCGCTTGATCCCGGATTGAAACTGCTCGAAGCGGTTGTTGGCGAGTCGGACTGGACGATTGGGCAAGAACAGCCCTGCCAATGCGACATAGAGCGGGAACGGCGTGTGGTCGCGCCCGCCGAATCCTCCGCCGCAAGAGGCGAAATTGATATTGATGTGCGCCGGCTTGAACGGAGCCTGGCCGTTGCCGAGCAGATCCGCGATCGCTGTCGCCATCTCGGCAGGCGACTGCACACTGATAACGAGATTGAGATCCTTGCGCCCGGCGTCATACCACGCAAGACCGCTTTCCGGCTCGAGCGCCATCGGGTCGACTGACTGCGTTTCAAATTCGCGGTCGAGCACCAGCACGGCTGGGTTGTCGGCGGCGAGCTCCGCGCGAATTTTTTCGCCATAGTCTGCGGCTTTGGCGTAGGCAGGCCCGCTTGGAATCGGCAGGCGTGGCCATATCGGGGCTCCGGAGTTCTCGACGAATCCCGGACTTACCCAACCGTTCTTGAACGGCGAATACACATCGGGCGCGTCAGGAGTCGGGCCGCCAACACGCGTGAAGCGAAACGCGCCATAGTTGGGTTGTTTAACCGGTCCGGTCTCTTCGCCGAATTTGAGGACAGGCGCATCTCGCAGAGCGAGCCGTGCCTGATCAAAGATATCGAAGTCATCAAAGATCAGCAACGCAACCGGCTGACCCAGATAGAGCGGCGTCTTGCCGAACGGGCAGAGCAGGTCGCCGGCATAGAATTCGGGAACGCGCGCGCCGATTCGCGCAAGGTGGTCGGCGGTCACAACTACCGACGGCTTCAATGCGCCGGTCAGACGTGAAAGGTCGATTCCAAGCAAAACGCGGTTCGCATCAGTCGCGCGAATGAGCATGGCGTGGGAGGTCTTCGCCGGCCAGCCGGGGAGATCGGCGGCGCGAAAATCGCCTGCGTAGAGTTTCGCCCCGGTGACCTTGACGATACCGTCGACGCGCCCGGCTCCGGTGGCCGCCGGATTCCAGTTTTGTCGACCCGGCACGGTTTCACGCGCGGCGAAATCGATTGCTTCCGCATAAGCCAAACGTGACACGGAAAGCGCGATGCCGTTCCATGTGAGCAATTTCACGAAATCGCGTCGCGAGGCCCTCACCAACTCCCCTTTCGCTGCATCACCACGGATATTGCAGCGCTGCGATGACCCGTCATGTCAAGATCATCGGAATCAAAAAGACCGGTTGTGTTGTGTTCATACAGGTTGCGCGACCCGTGCGCTGGATTATTATCTTCATGGGCTTGGAGTGTTCCTTCTGTTTCCTGTTGAATAGCGGCGGCGCGTCCTTGCCCGCCGCCATTGCTCGGCGACCAGCAAAGTCCCGTCGCGAATCGATTGGGGGCGAACATGCGAACGATCAACGCCAGTCGTGTGTGCGGCTTTCTGGCCTTTACCGCCCTTGGCGCCGTCGGGATCTTGCTGGCGCTTGCATGGCCGAATGCGACTGCTTCTGCGCAAACTGCGGATAGAAGAACCGATCTGGCAACAAGACCCGGGTTCCGAGAGCCCGTCGCGCTGACGAGCAAGGACGGGGTCCTCGAAATCCGGCTCACCGCGAGGCAAGGCCAGGCAACGCTCGACACTGTAGCGGTACCTGTCCAGGGCTTTCTTCTTTTTGACTACGAGGTGATCCGAGGCACGGCGTCCAACGGTCAGAAATCCGGTGGCAATCTCTATCCAGCGCCCACCCTTCAGGTATTCCCCGGCGAGCGGCTGATCGTACATTTCGGAAACGGCCTCACCGACCTGACCATCCGGGACTACTTTATTCCGCAGTACACATCCAAGGGTCAGCCCGTTCCGCTCTATCCGGAGCAGATGACCTCGTCACCGATCAATCTCCACACGCATGGAGCGCACATAAGTCCGAAGGGAAATGCCGACAACGTTATGCTGCACGTTCCGCCGGGGATGTCGAACACCTACACCTACGACATCCCTCGGAACATGCCGCAAGGACTGTACTGGTATCATTGTCATCTTCACGGGCTCACTGCCGCGCAAGTCTATGCAGGGCTCGCGGGTCTGCTTGCGATCGGACGAACGGATGGCAACATGCCGCTCGTCACCGAAAATCACATCCCGGTCCGCAACCTGGCCCTGCAATACAATTTCGTCTTTGATCGTGCGGGCGGTCTCGCGCAGCTCAACAATCCGAACTGGTCGCAATGGGTCAGCACGATCGTGGCACCGAAGGATGGCGAGCTGGCGAACGGCACGTACCGTCCCTTGCTGGCGCCGGTCAACTTCAGCCGCTCCAAGCCAGGAACAAAATATTTCACGGTGTGGCACGCGGGGCCGCTTTCAATCGAAAATCATCGGGGGCAATTGGAGTTCATTCCCAGTAATCTCCAGCAATTCACCGCGACTGACCCCAATGCCGGGAACGATGTACCGGCCAATCCCTCGGCGCCGGATTATCAGCGCGATGTGCAGTTCACCGTCAACGGCCAGTTTCAGCCGGTCATCGAGAGCAAGGCGGGCCAGACCGAAATTTGGGTGCTCGCGAATGTGAGTGACATGGCGTACATCAATGTGCAGCTCACAGAAACGAAGACCGGACGGCATCCGCGTATCGCCATTGTTGGCCAGGACGGCAATCCCTACACGGCCGTTCACTATCCGCCGACCGACAATGGCACCCGGCTGCTCATTCCGCCAGCGAGCCGGTTTGCGATTGCCGTGACGATACCAGTCGAAGGCGATCTTATTCTGGAGATGCCGGAGCGCAGCGACGGCGCCAAGACAATCACCGCCCCCGGCGTGCTCTATACGAATAGTGGCAGCGACAATCCTCCAGCCGTGCTGGGCAGCCTGAGCGTCTCGCCCTCGGCGGTAAGTTATTTCGACGGCTTCTTCATTTTTCCGACCCAGGTGCTGGCAAGAGCCAAAGCGGCGCAGCCCGGCGGCGTAACAACCCCGTTCGTCGAAGGTCAGCGGCTCGACGCCTACACGTCTTTTGTCGACCTTGCCAAAGCCACCCCGGACTTCACGCGGCAGATCGTGATATCCGGCGGATTTCTCAACAATCTAGCGAGCACCGAGGACCCGAAAGCGTTTGTTTATGCATTCGACGCCGGCGCGTTTCCCAATGTGCCGCTGATTCAGCCCCGGCTCAACTCAGTGGAGGAATGGAAGTTCGTCAACAACAATAACGACGAGCATCCGATCCACGTTCACGTCAACGATTTCCAGGTGATGGATTACTTCGATCCCGTGACCGGTCTGCGAACCGGCCCTGACAAGTTTTCCATCGATAATGCAAATGCACCGGCGCCGAAGATGAATGCCGACGAGAGCGTGATCGAGCCCGGCATTCTCACGATCCGTACCCGCTTCGACGAATATACCGGGCTATACGTGATGCATTGCCATCGCCTCAACCACGAAGATAACGGGCTGATGGCGCTGATTAATGTTATACCGGCAGTCTCGATTTATGCGGTAGCCATTCCGGGCGCGCGCGGAAAACCTGCCGAGATTCGTTTGTACGACGGCAACGGCGACCGGTTCGTCGGCACAGTCATCCCATTCTCGGGCTATGAAGGCAACGTCAGCGTCGCGATGGGCGATGTCGATGGTGACGGGATACTCGACCTGATCGTCGGCGCCGGCAAGGATCACGCGCCGGAAGTTGTGGTTTATTCGGGCGCGTCAATACGCGGCAAAGGCACCTTCGGGACAGAGCTGGCACGTTTCCGGCCGTTCAATTCCAAAGCGCGTGTCGGGGTCAGCGTGGCCGCCGCACAGATCGATGGGACAACTGCCGACAACATCATCGTGGGGTCGGGCCCCGGCGTCCCGAGCGAAGTGAAGGTCTATCAAATTCCGATCGCCTCATCGTCGAGTAGCGGGCCAATTCTGTTCGCGTCCTTCAAGCCGTATGGTGAAAGTCGATCAGGCGTGAGCATCGCCACGGGCTTTGTCGATTTTTCGACCGGACGCGAGAGCATCATCACAGCGCCCGGCCCCGGCAGCCCGGCTGAGGTCGCGGTATTCGCCTTCCCGCTTTTGCGGCCGATCGCAAAGGCTGGAACCAACGCTGGAATTAAGTCTGGTGCCAAGACCGGTCGTGGCGGTCTGCACGCGACGGATAAACCGGTGAAGACGGCCTCTTTTACCCCGTTCGGCAAGGATTATCGGGGCGGCGTTTCGCTGGCTACCGGATGGCTTGCTGGTTCGCTCGGTGGCGCCAAGCGGATTGTTGTGAGCCAGCTCACGGACCGCGGTTCAGTGAAGATTTTCTCCAGCGGCTCCGCCCTGGATGGAGGCCCCGCCTTGTACCTGCATAGCCCTCTGCACCACGACCATGGTGCCCAGTTCCGCGAGATCGCGAGCTTCGAGCCATTTGATGGATCCGCCGGCACGCGGGTTGCCACAACGAGTACGACGACTGGCGCTCATCTGCTGGTTAGCGGAGTTGCGCCTGGGGCCAAAGATGCAAGCGTCATCAAGTACGATTTTTCAAGGCCGAATCCCCAGTCCACGACCCTTCAGCCCGTGCGGCTCGGACAGGTCTGGTCCGGAAAAGCGTTGCAGCCTGCGACGCTCGGCGGCGATTAACCGACGAGATCATTAACCGGGTCGAGCGACGGATGCCAAGCGCGAAACCCACCCCTATCTCCGGTTGAGCGACTGCCTGGCTGGCGACGCAGTGCTGATCGCACCCGTCTCCACGCGAATTCCCTGCTAACAGGGAATTTGCTATTTTGGGGCTCCGGCAGCCTATTTCGTGGCTAGAAACCACTGCGCTGCAACAACTTCTTGCGCAATTCCCTGCGCAAATTAACAGGGGAAACTTTTTGAAGAACAGGGAAGAGTTACCTAGATCAGGGAATTGTTTAGCGAGCGCGTTCAAGAGTCTGCTCTTCCGTCGACAGCGGACATGCCCTTACCCCGACGTCACGAAGGTTGTCCTCTCATCCAAGAATCATGTGGCACGTTTGACGCTGCTCACACGGCTCAATCCGTCGGTACCGGGTAGTTAACCAGGACGCCGGCGGCGTCCATGGCCGCCCGCCAGGCAAAGACAATGGCGGGCCCGATCATTGTTCCCGGTCCGGGATAGGTTCCACGGAAGATCGATGCGGCATCAGTGCCGGCAGCATAGAGTCCCTTGAGAGCGCTGCCGTCCGATCGCAGAACCCGCCCGCGGGAGTCCGTGCGCAGACCTGCGCTGCTCGCCAGATCCGAGGGCCAAACCGCGACCGCGTAATAGGGACCGGCGCCGATCTTCCGCAGGCAAGGATTCGGCTTGTTCGCCGGATCGCCGTTGAAGCGGTTGAGCTCG
This sequence comes from uncultured Alphaproteobacteria bacterium, assembly GCA_963774685.1. Classification (GTDB taxonomy): domain Bacteria; phylum Pseudomonadota; class Alphaproteobacteria; order Rhizobiales; family Xanthobacteraceae; genus Bradyrhizobium. Next base: position 807,011 of record CAVZFU010000003.1, read on the forward strand.
CTGGTCCCGCGGCCGAACTCCTCGTCGACTCCGCTCTCGGCGTATCGGTTATATCGCTCGATCGTCCGCGTCAGTGCTTCTCCGTCCGTGCCGATCTTCGCGGCTAGTTCCCCGACCGTGCCGCCCTCCAACAGATAGCCCGCTTCGATGAAGCGACGCAGATCGCGCGTCCTGGGATGGATGAGGCCGATCCCGTAGTCGGAGATGAAACCGCGGTCGCAGACGAGGTACGATGGCACGCTGGACGGCAAACGGTTCGACCGGAGCATTCCCTCGACGAAGTCGTGATACGAAATCGGCCTCGTTGACAAACCGTTCGCCGCCCCCGTCGACGGCCAGCAGTCCCGGTTTGGCGCGATCCAGCATGATGTGCGGGAAGACTGAGAGATGGCCGTCGGGCTGTTTCATCACCGAGCTCGGCATCCATAGCGCCGGGCTTTCCAGCTTGTGATCAATCTGCCCGGAGACGCGCTCGCCGGCGAGGATACCGTCGCCGGTATTGGCAGTCGGGGGCGAGCGAGTAGAGACGGGCGTTCTCGGGAAAAGCCGTTCGCGAAGTTCGTGGCTCCAGCCGATCCCTCCGGTCGCCAGTATCACTCCCTTGCGCGCGCGCAGCGTGTGCTCTCCCGTCGGCGTGGTCAGGACGGCGCCGACGATCTCGTCGTCGACTTTGACCAAATCCTTCAGGGCGGTCCGATATCGGATCTCGACCGCCAGTCTTCTGAGATCGTAGAGCAATCGTCCGACGAGCCCGTTGCCCATTATCAGGCGCGTCCCGCGGCTAAAGCCGAGTCTGTCCCGCGCCTGCCGGGCCAGCAAGCTGATCACGTGCTTGAAGTTGCCCCACGAACCAAACGGCCGCAACAAGGCTGGAATATCGTTCTTGCCGATCATCATACCGCCGAGGACCATGAATTCGCGCCGGGGAGGACGCACGCGCGCGAAGTCGGCGCCGAGCTTCCTTCCGTCGAATGGGACCGCGCCAAGCGTGCGTCCGCCGATTGCCGCGCCCGGCAGATTCCGGTAGTCAGGATGGACCGCTGGTGGCGCGAAAACGACGCTTGTCCGCCGCTCCAGATAGTCGAGGACCGCCGGTCCGGAGGCCAGATAGGCCGACAACCGTTCGTCGAACGCATCGTCGCCCAGCATGCCGGCGAGATAGGTCTTCGCCGCAGCGATCGAGTCCGGTACGCCGGCTTTTTCGCTCTGGCGGCTGCCGGGGATCCAGACCGAGCCAGCCGACGTCGCCGTTGTCCCCCCGACCATTTCGGACTTTTCGCAGAGGACGACCCGCAATCCCTCGAGCGTGCCGACGAGCGCGGCCGTCATGCCGGCGGCCCCGGCGCCGATCACCAGGAGGTCCGTCTCACTGTCCCAATGGCGGTCGGCGGATGAAGACATGAAGTCTCGCCTCAAGCTCGCGCAAGCTTACAAAAACCCGATCGATATCCAGGGTACAAACGCTACCAGCAAAAGGCCGATGAGGAGTGAGGTCGCCGGCGATCGGCTTCAGTCCTTCATCCGGATGCACCCAGTTGATAGCTTAGGCCGCATCGTCACCGGCGCCGAAGAGCGGTTCGAATAGCCTCACGCCCATCGCGAGCAGGAACGTCGGTGAGGTTAGTCAACAGATATAATCAAAATCAACTGGTGATACATATTTCGCTGAAGGATAATCATAGGCAAGCAGGATATCCGTATGCCGTCCTTTTCCCTTGCCGCGCTGACCGCGCTCGAACTCCCGCCGCTGGGAGCTCGTCGAAGTCGCGTCCGCGTGCGGGTTCGAGCAGGTCGGATTCCGGTTGCTCGCCGCCACGCCGGGCGGGACATCGTATCCCCTGATGGACGATCCGAATGGGTTGAAGGAAACAAAGGCGCGCCTGTCCGCGACCGGCGTCGGAGTCGCGGACCTCGAAGTCGTGGCCTTCAGGCCGGAAACTGTCGTCAGATCCCTGGAGGCGTTCCTCGAAGCTGGCCTGGAGCTTGGCGCCAGGCACACGCTGGTCGCCGCCTACGATCCGGATCTGGAGCGTTTCTCCGGTCGCTTCGCCGAATACTGCGAGATGGCGGGCCGCTTGGGCCTGACAGCCGATCTCGAATTCATGCCATGGACCTGCGTGCCGGACATAAAAGCGGCGGCGGGCATCGTGGACAGGGTCTCGTCGCCGGCAGCCGGAATCCTGGTCGATGCATTGCATTTCGACAGATCGGCGGGGAGCTTCGAAGATCTTCGAAAGATCCCTGTGGAGCGCCTGCACTACTGGCAGCTGTGTGACGGGCCCGCCGAGCGGCCTGCGACGACCGAGGGTCTCATCCATGCCGCTCGCGAGGAGCGCATGTTTCCAGGCGAGGGCGGCCTCGATCTCGTACGGCTGACAAAGGAGATGCCGGCCGACATCACGATCAGCGTCGAGGTCCCGACGGCCGAACTTGCGAAGACGGCCGACGCCGTAACGCGGGCACGCCGAGCGCTGCGCGGGGCTAAAGCCGTGGTCGCGGCGGCGAGCGCCGCAACCTGAACCGGACGTGCACCGTCCACGAACCGAGAGGCAAGCATGTCACTTTTGGGTAAGGCCGCCGTCGCCATGTGGTGGAACATCAGCCCCGAGCAGCGTTCGGAGTTTAGCGACTGGCATTCGCACGAACACTTTCCGGAGCGGATGAGCATCCCTGGCTTTCGGCGCGGCTCCCGATGGACGAGCACGCTCGATGCGGAAGGCTTCTTCGTGCTCTATGAATTGGATCACTACGAGACCCTCACGTCCAGGGGATATCTCGATCGGCTGAACGCTCCCACTCCCTGGTCGACCAAGATGATGCCCCACCATCTGAACATGATCCGCAGCCAATGCCGCGTCGTGGCGAGCTTCGGAGGCGGGGTCGCAACATCTCTCGTGACGATCAGACTTTCGCCGGAAGCCGCGAAGGAGGACGGCCTTAAGTCGATGCTGGTCGAAACGCTGCGCGAGTTGGCGTCGAAGCCCGGGCTGACCGGAGCGCATCTCCTGCTTACCGACACGCCCAAAGCGAGCGCGCCCACGACCGAGCAGCAGATACGCGGAACGGACGGCGCCGCCGACTGGATTGTTCTGCTCTCGGGCTACGACCCCGAGACGCTGCAGGAAGTAATCTCGAACCGTCTTTCTGCACCTGCCCTTCGCCTCGCGGGCGCCCGGGAGAAATCCACGACGGGACACTACAGGCTTGCCTTCACCATGACATCGCAGGATACCGCCGCGACTTAGACATTCGCCGTCACGCTGAGTTCGTCAAAGGATGCCGCCAAAGCCAAGCCGGCGGAATTTGGCCGAAGGCGCGGTGGGACTCGAAGTCTGCCTTAAATCGCTCCATTTTTCCGCAGCGCCGCGATTGTTGCTGCATCGTACCCGAGTTCTCCCAGCACAAGCTCGGTATGCTCGCCGAGCGTCGGCGGCCGGATCGCGATTTCACCCGGGGTCTCCGAAAGCCGCACTGCGGCGCGTGCAACCGGCGCGGGGGTCGGCAAGCCTGGATAGTCCACACTGGTCATAAAGCCCGCGGCGCGAATGTGAGGGTGGTCCAGCGCTTGCTGTGGGCTCAATACGGGTCCAGCCGGTATTTGTGCTGTTCCGAGGGTATCAACTGCCTCTTGCGTGGTACGCTCGGCGCACCACCGCGCCATCCGCTGACTGATCAGCGGACCGTTCTCGCCCCGCTTAAGGTCGTTGGAGAAGCGCGGATCCTTCAGCCAACGATCTTCTTCGCCCATCAACCTCGCCCAGCGAACGAACAGCGGGTGGCCTGTGACCTGGCAAAGCACCCAACCGTCCGTGGTGCGATAGATATCGGCAGGCGCCGCTGTCTGTCCAAGATTTCCGGTCGGAACGCGATTGACCCCGATCACCGCCTGCTCGATCAGGGTCGCGTTGGTGAAGGAGAGTGCGGTAGCCAGCAGCGCGCCTTCGACGATCTGCCCACGGCCGGACTTGCCTCGCTCGATCAAAGCGGCGAGCGTACCGAAGGCGCAATGCAGCGCGGTCCCGAAGTCGACCCAGTTCACCGCCGCGCGATAAGGCGGATCACCCGCACCTGTCATGTAGACCGCGCCCGACATGACCTGCCCGACTCCGTCGAAGCCAACCCGATCCGACCACGGCCCCGGGCCGCCGAATGCGGTCGCGGTCGTGAGAATAATGTCGGACTTGATCGCCTTCAGCGTTTCGTAATCGAGCTTCATCGCTCGCAGCGTCTGCGGCGGCAGATTGGCGACCACCACGTCCGACCTCGCGACCAGTCGTCGTAGTACCTCTTGCCCTTCGGCCTTCATCGGGTCGAGGGTGATGCATTTCTTGTTGCGATTGATCTGCAGGAACAGCGCGCCTTCGCCGCCCTCGCCCACCGGGGCTACGAAACGATCTTCGCTGCCGCCGCGTTTCTCGACGCGGATCACCTCTGCGCCGAATTCCGCAAGCAACGTCGCGCAATAGGGGCCCGCGATATAGCGCCCGAAATCGAGTACCCGCACCCCTTCCAGAATTCCACCCATCGACCGATTCCTTTTAGCAACGAATACTTCTGCGAGACGTTGCCACACCTTGTCTACTTTTGCATAGGAGCCGGTCCCAGATTACTCACCGTTCACAGGCGATCGGGGCCGGTGAACCTGACCGTGATCAAGCTTTCCTGTTCTCTGGAGATTGGTCGACGTAATGCCTCTATCGACCGTCATGACCTGCGCCGACACGAATCCGCTGTCATCGCCCGCCAAAAAGCAGATCGCACGGCGATATCCTCAACGGTCCCGAGGCGCACTAGCGGCGTGCGCGCAATTCGACGGGCATCGAGTTCTGCATTGCGGTTTCTCATGGTGCTTCAGTATAGCTGATGGCGCGACCGCGTTGACCCTGATTTTGCGCGTGCCGAGCTCCGCGGCGGCTGCTCGCGTAATACCCATCCGGTTATGGAGCCCGCGTTTCCATCGTTTCACGCTGAAGGTAGATTTCGCCGTGTGCTAAAACCGGCACTCGTTGCCGTGAATTGGGCATTTGCCTCTTCAACGCTGCCGAAGACGGTGAGAAATGATCTCTGCAAGCCGATCGACATCATCCGAACTATTGAAAAGAGCAAAGGAGACGCGGATGCCGTCGCGCTCGGGCGATACCCGCACCTTTTCCTCGGTGAAATAGGGCAGCCACTCGCCAGCCGGCAGAGCGAGGACATAGATGTGCGAGCGATGCGCCCGTGTCCGCGGCCCCACCAGGCCGACACCCAGGGCGTCGAGATGGCCGATCAAGCGGTCACCGAGATCGAGCACGTGGCTATGGATCGCTTCCACGCCGGCACCTTCGATCAGCTCCAGCGCGGCGGCGAGGCCATGGATGTCGGGCAGGTTGAAGTTGCCGATCTCGAAGCGGCCGGCGTCGGCGCGGAGCTGCATGTTGTCGGCGCGCGCGATCAGGTCGACCGGCGGCTGGGCGAGCCCCGCCACCGCGAGATAGGCAGGCTGCAACTCGGTGAGGCCGCGGCGAACGTAGAGGACGCCCAGGCCCTGCGGCACGAGCAGGCCCTTGTGGCAGCCGAAGGCGATCATCGAGGCGCCGCTCTTCGTGGCGTCGAGCGGCACGACGCCGACCGACTGCATGGCGTCGACCACGAGATGGATCTTCTTCTGCTGCGCCAGTCTGCCGATGCCCTCAATGTCGAAGCGATGGCCGGCATGGAACGTCACGTGCGAAAGCGAGATGGCGCGCGTGCGCTGGTCGATATGCGGCGAGAAGGTCTCGGCGGTCGCGCTCTCGCCCGTGAGCGGCAGGAAGCGCACCTCGACGCCCTTGCGGCGCAGATTCATGAAGGCATAGGCGTTGTTAGGATGATCGCCGTCGATCATCAGCACGTTGTCGCCCGGCGCGAAGGGAATCGCGTTGGCGGCGATGTTGAGGCCTTCCGAGGTGTTCTTGGTGAAGGCGATCTCCGAGGGATCGGCGCCGATAAGGGCCGCGATGCGGGCACGGACCTTCTCGACACGGCCGAGCCAGACCGCCTTGGGGCCTGCCTGTTCGAGGCCCTCGTCGTAGAAGCTCGCGAGCGCGGCGCGGACGCTCGACGATAGCGGCGTCTGGTGCGCTGAATCGAGATAGAGCATCCGGCCCACCACCGGAAAGTCACGCCGCACGACGGCGGGATCGAAGGACTCGGCCACCACGACTCTCCTTTTACGACTGCGTCAGCCGGAACATCGGCATCTTGCGGTCGGGTCCATGGGTTACGAACTCGACCGTGACGTCGCGGCCGATCAGCGAGCTGCCGTCGGTCGGCGCGCCCGGCACCTGGGCATAGAGCCCCGCGCCCTCGATCTCGATCGCGGCAAAGACATAGGGTGCCTCGGCATTGAAGCCGTCATGGTGCGTTCGGTGGATCGTCGTGTGCGACACGATCTTGCCCCGGCCGGGCACATCGACCCAGGCGAGCGCGGCGCCCTTGCAGTACGGGCAGCAGACACGGGGATAGAACACGGTCTTGCCGCATGTCGGGTCCTGGCAGCGCTGCATCGTCAGGCGGCCGTCGTTGCAGGCGTCCCAGAACGGCTTGGTGACCTCGTTCACGCGGGGCTGTGGCTTCAGCATGATGTCAGTCCTTTCACTCAGCACGTTCTAGAATGGCGGCGCTCGACGAGACGCCACGGCCGTAGGCGACCATGCCGTAGCCCGAGACGAGGCCGCGGCACGCCTTGACCTGGCGCGCGCCGGCGCGCCCCATCAGCTGCGTCACGCCCTCATAAACGCCGATCATGCCGCCGCTGGCGCCGGCCTGGCCGGCCGAGAGCTGGCCGCCGCCGGTATTGACCGGGAAGCTGCCGTTCACGGTGATGTCGGTGTCACGCACGAAGCGATGAGCCGTGCCGGTCTTGCAGAAGCCCAGCCCCTCGAGCTGCACGAAGGACATTACCGGATAGTCGTCATAGACCTCGGCAAAGTCGATGGCATCGGGCCCGACGCCCGCCTGGGCGTAGAGGCGATCGGCGAGGCCCGCGAAGCCGCCCGGCAGCCGATAGACGTCGTTGGCCGGATGATTATGCATCTCGGCCGAGGCCAGGATGCGGAGCTTCGGCCCCGTGAGTTTCGAGGCGACGCGGTCGGACGCCAGCACGATCGCATCGCTACCGACGCAGGGCATCACGCAGTCGTAGAGCCGGAGCGGATCGGCGATCTGCTTGGCATTCAGGTAGGCGTCCATGGTCAACGCCTGCTTGAAGAGCGCGTTGGGATTCTTGAGCGCGTTTTGGCGCAGCGCGATGCAGAAGCGACCGAAATCCTCACGCACCGCGCCATAGCGCTCCATGTAGAGACGCGTGTGCAGGGCGAACATGCCGTTGGCGCCGCCGAATCCCTGCGGCGACATGAAATCGCGCACCGAGCCGTTGAAGTGATCGAGCGTCTCGTTGTGCGAGGCAACGTCGAAGGCATCGGCCGCGGCGACGATCACCACGTCGCAGGCGCCGTCTCGGATCGCACGCGCGGCATGCGCCATGCCGATGATGCCCGACGCGCCGCCATAGACGCCTTGGAACAGGAAGCGCGCCTCGACGCCGAAATGCTCGGCCACCGTCGTCACGTTGTCGGGCGGCAGGATGAACGAGGTGACCGCGAGGCCATCGACGACCGACCACGGCAGGCCGGCATCGGCCAGCGCCTTGGCGCCCGCCTCGTAGAGCAGGCGCTGCACGCCTTTGGTCGAGCGCTTGGCGTATTCAGTCTGGCCCGCGCCCACGACCCAGACGCCGTCGAATGCGTGGGCCATCAGATCACTCCCTCGACCTGAAGCGACGCGAACTCGGCTTCGGACAGGCCAAGCTCATCCACGAAGATGGCGTGATTGTCGGCGCCGATCCTGCCGCCGGCATGACGCACTTTGCCCGGCGTCTCGCTGAACTTCGGCGTCACGCCCTGCATGCGCACCGCGCCGAAATCGACGTCCGGCACCGACACGATGTTCTCGCGCGCGGCGTATTGCGGGTCCTTCACGATGTCACCGATATCGAGCACGGGTCCCGCGACGACGTCGGCCTGGTCGAACAGCTTCATCACGTCGTCGCAGCTGCGCTGCCTGAACCAGCCCGCGATGATCTCGTCCAGCACCACGTCGTTGGTGCAGCGGCTGCTATTGTCGGCGAAGCGCGGATCGCCGATCAGGTTCGGCATGCCGATCGCCGCCGCCAGCCGCTCGAAGGTGCGCTGCGAGCTCGCCGAGATGCCGATCCAGCGGCCATCGCTCGTCTCATAGGTGTTGCGCGGCGAATCCTCGGCCAGCCGGTTGCCCTGGCGCATCTTCACGATGCCGAGCTGGTCGAAGCCAATGACTTGCGCCTCGACCAGCCTGAACAGCGGCTCGTAGAGGCTGACGTCGATCTCCTGGCCGCGGCCGCCATTGTGGTCGCGGTTGTACACCGCGAACATCGCCGACATGGCGGCGAAGGTGGAGGCAACCGAATCGGCCATCGGAAAACCGGGAAGCGTCGGCGGCCGGTCGGGGAAGCCGGTGAAGGACGGAATGCCGGAAAAGGCCTCGGCGATCGTGCCGTAGCCGCCGCGCTTGGCGTAGGGTCCGCTCTGACCGAAGCCCGAGACCCGCACCATGACGAGGCGCGGATTGATCCTGGCAAGATCCTGGTAACCCAGACCCCAGCGCTCGAAGGTGCCGGGGCGATAATTCTCGATCACGATGTCGGCGGTCTTCACCAGCTCGCGGAACAGCTCCTGGCCGCGCGGCTTGGAGAGCGTCAGCGTGACCAGGCGCTTGTTGCGCGCGATCACTTTCCACCACAGCGACTTGCCCTCCTTCATCGGCGTCCAGTGGCGCATCGAATCGCCGCCGCCCGGCAACTCGACCTTGATCACCTCGGCTCCGAAATCGGCGAGCTGGGTCGCTGCGAGCGGACCTGCGATCATCGTGCCGGCATCGATCACGCGGAGTCCCTTCAAGGGGCCCTGCAGCGCCGCTTTCGGCTCTGTCGATGCGGCTTTGGCATGCGCGGTCATGTCCGTGTCCTCTGTCCTGTCTTGTTTCGATGAAGTCGGTCGTCTTGGCGCCTAGAGCTGGTGGCCTTCCTTGAAGCGTTTCAGGAAGGACTGCAGCCGCGCGGTCTTGGGATCGCCGAACAGCTCGGCCGGCGGCCCCTGCTCGAGGATCTCGCCGTCGGCCATGAACAGGATGCGGTTGGCGAAGGCCCGGGCGAACGCCATCTCGTGCGTGACGATCACCATGGTCATGCCGTCCTCGCGGAGCTGGCGCATGACGTCGAGCACCTCGGCCACCAGCTCGGGATCGAGCGCTGAGGTGACCTCGTCGAACAGCATCGCCTTGGGCGACATGGCGAGCGCGCGGGCGATCGCCACCCGCTGCTGCTGGCCGCCAGAAAGTCGGCCCGGCACGGAATCGACCTTGTCGGCGAGACCAACGCGCGCCAGCAGCGAGGCGGCCAGTTCCTCCGCCTGCTTGCGCGCCATGCCGTTCACCCGCACCGGCCCCAGCGCGACGTTCTTCAGCGCCGTCATGTGCGGAAAGAGATTGAAGCTCTGGAAGACCATACCGACCTTGGCGCGCATGCGCGCGATGTCGCGCTCGGGGCGACGGCGGCGCCGGCCCGAGGCGTCGGTCTCGTAGCCCATCAATTCGCCACCGATGCGGATCTCGCCCTCCTCGAACAATTCGAGCAGGTTGATGCAGCGCAGGAACGTCGTCTTGCCCGAGCCGCTCGGCCCGATCAGCACGACCGCCTCGCCACGGCGCACATCGGTCGACAGGCCTTTCAGCACCCGGTGATCACCGAAGGATTTGGCGAGCCCGCGGATCTCGATCTCGACGGGACCAGCGTCAGTGGACAAAGCTCGCCCTCCGTTCGAGGTAGGCGCCGCACCGCGACAGCGCAAAGCAGATGATGAAATAGACGGCAGCTACGGCGCCAAAGATCACGAACGGCGCCAGTGTGCGCTCAATGATCTGGCGTCCGACGAAAGTCACGTCCGCCAGCCCGATGACCGACACCAGCGACGTGCCCTTGACCAGCATGATCAGCGTGTTGACGTAGGGTGGCCCGGCGACGCGCAGCGCCTGCGGCAGCACGATGTGGACCAGGATGCCAGGCGCCCTGAGACCGACCGCGCGGCCCGCCTCCCACTGTCCCTGCGGCACCGCCAGCACGGCGCCGCGGAAGACGTCGGCCATGAAGGCCGCGAAATAGAGGCCGATCACCAAAGCGCCGCCCGACATCGGCTCGACCATGATGCCGGCATAGGGCAGCGCGTAGTACATGCCGAACAGCAGGACGAGCAGCGGAACACCGCGCGCGATGTAAAGATAGGCCTCCGCCACCAGACACAGCACCAGGCCGCCGAAGAGCTGAGCGGAGGCGATCGCGAGGCCCACCGCCGTCGCCACGAGGGCGGCGAGTACCGTGAGCTGCAGCGTGACCAGAACGCCGTTGCCCAACAAGGGAAGGCTGGCGACCAGCAGGTCCAATCCACTCACTGCCGATCCACTCATTGTATGATCCTGAGACGTTGCTCGAGCAGGCGCATCAGGGCGGAAAAGACACCGGTGATCACCATGTAGATCAGGGCGAGCGTCAGGAAGATCTCGTAGACCGCGGCCGTGCGGTCGGCCAGCAGCCGCGCCTGGAAGGTGAGCTCGGCCACCGACAGCGTGGCGACCAGCGACGTGTCCTTGATGATGACGACGCCCTGGTTGGCGAGCGGCGCCACCACGTTCCGGAAGGCCTGCGGGAAGATGACGATCCGGAACGCCGCGCGCGGCGTCAGCCCGATCGCGAGACCTGCTTCAGTCTGGCGCTGCGATACCGACTGGATGCCGGCGCGGTAGATCTCCGCGATATAGGCGCCGTTCTGGAGCGTGAGCGCGATCAGGCCGGCGACGAAGCCGGTGAACCGGTAGCCCAGGATCGCCGCGCCGAAGAAGATGAAATACATCTGCACCAGCACCGGCGTGTTGCGCACGACCTCGATGTAGGCGCGGGCCAGAAGTGCCAGCGGCCGCTTGGGCGACATCAGTGCCAGCACGACCGGAATGGCCCACAAGGCCGCGAGCACGATCGCCAGCGCCGCCAGTTCGAGTGTGAGGGTCAGACCCTCCGCCAGCACGGGTGCAATCCGGCCGATCAGCGCGAACTCGGACGACATGAGCGGTCCTGCAGATGGAACATGGGAAAGCTGAAGAAGAGGGCGGAGGGTCGCGCCGGGGCGCGGCCCTCCCAGCCCTACCGGTTACTTCGGCCCGGACGCGTAGAAGCGCTGCGGTGGCGGGTTGCGGCCAAACCACTTCTTGTAGACGTCGGTGTACTCGTTGTAGCGCGAGCCGGCGACGAGCTCGCCCACGACGGTGTCGAGGTAGAGCCAGAGCGTGAAGTCGCCCGGCTTCATGAAGATAGCGTTGCCCTGGATATTGCCCAGGTTGTCGGGCAGCGTCTTCATCTCGCTGTTGTTCGCGGCGTACCAGTCGATTACCGGCGAATCCATTTGCATGGCCTGCGCTTGGCCGCTCTTGACGGCAAGGAACATGGCGCTCGGCGTGTCGAAGGTCAGCACCTTCACGTTCGGCATGAAGCGCTTCTGGCGATCGACCATCTGCGGATTGCTGAGATTGGCCAGCGTGAACTTCGCGTCGTTGAGACCCGCGACGTTGTCGACGTTGGCGTCCTTGCGCGTCAGCACCGAGATGCCGGAGTCGATGTAGGGTCGGGTGAAGGCGACGCGCAGCGCACGGTCCGGATAGATGGTGGTCGAAGCGATGCCGAAGTCGGCGCGGCCCGAATTGACCGCCGGCCAGCGGCCTTCGCTGGTCACGGTCATGAACTCGATCTTCTTCTCGTCGCCCAGCAGGTACTTCGCGATCAGCTTGGCGATGTCGATGTCGAAGCCGACCAGCTGGCCCTTGTCGTCGGCGAAGCAGAACGGCGGCGCGGTGCCGAATGTCGCCACGATCAGCTTGTCGCGCTTGACGATCTCGTCGAGTCGCGAGGTCTGCGCGGCGGCGCTGCCCGCGAGTGCCATGAACGCCAATGCCGATGTAGCCAGCGCGGCTATTGCCTTCTGAATTGTTGGCATCATTTTGATCCCCTTCCCGCCCCATCCGCAGTCTGTTGAACGCATCTTGATAGTTTCATTTATTGGAAGTATTTATTCCATTATCATGCTATGGCGAAAACGAGTCAAGGCGAGGTTGAAACGGTATGCGAAAGAAAATAACCCCGAACACTGAGCAGCCGATGGACCGCGCCTTCTCCGTGCTTGGCATGGTGGTCGCACAGGCGGCGCCCGTTTCCGTCACCAACATCGCGGCAGCACTCGATTTGCCGGTGCCCACGGCTCATCGGCTAGTGGCTCAGCTCGAGAAGCGTGGCCTGCTGAAGCGCGCGCTCGGCTCGAAGAAGGTGCTGATCGGCGAGGCCCTGGTGCGTCTCGGCGTCTCCGCGGTGGAGGCCGCGCTGCGCAGCGACCGGCCGCATCATATCCTGCTCGCCCTCTCGGCCAGCCTCGGCGAACATGTCCAGGTCGGCATCCGCTCCGACAACGACGTGCTCTATGTCGACACGGCGCGCGTGCCGCTGTCGGGTCCCGGCCTGATGTTCGAGCAGGGACGCCGCGCCCCACTCCACTGTACGTCGATCGGAAAGATCTTCCTGGCCGAAATGGCGGACGAGGAATTCTCGCAATGGTGCGCGCAAATGCCATTGCCCGCCGCCACACCCCACACCATCACGAAGCGCCCGCAACTACGTGCCGCTGCCGCAGCAGTCCGGAAGACGGGCTGGGCCTCGACCGACGAGGAATTTGCTGTCGGCGTAGTGGGCTGCGCTGTTCCCATTCGTCACCGTGACGGGCAGCTTATTGCCGGCCTTGGCCTTTCGGTACCAAGCGCAAGAATGTCCCAGGAGGATCTTGCGCAGTATCGGCCGAAGATGGAAGCAGCGGCACGAGCGATCTCAGCAACGCTAGCTGAGTAAATCCAGTACGGAAGGCGATTCTCGAACTTAATACGAAGTATGCGCTAGTCCGTTTCGTTGGTGAAGCGCAGAAAGAGGTCGCACAAGGATGTACAGGACTTAGCAAATCTGCTGCTCGACCAGGCTCCTGTTCTCGACGGGAAACTGCCGCCCGGGCCCGCGGCTTTCACCAAGCGTCTTAACGATCTAAAGGTCGACATTTGCCCAGCGTCTGGCGAAGTCCGCTCTTGCCTCAGGAGCGGACATTCCAAGCCCATCATTAGGCGAATGCCTCAGGGACAAGCGCCCTGCCCGCGCGACGAGGTACAGACTGATGAGGTTTTCTGTATTTGCTTATCAGTCGTGAACCGACTCCATTTTATGCCGTTGCTTATCCGTCGGGGGCTCCGTTGGTGTGGGTTTCTTCTACCAAACGGATAGACCTCAGCTTCGCGCCATGTCGCGCAAGAACTTTGGCGCAGGCGATATCCGGTCGCCGCAGTTAACCGCCGTCAAGCTCGGATGGATCATCTTAGACCGGGGAGTCGTCGCGGTCGGTCCGCATACCGCCCAAACGAAGCCGTCACGAAAATAGGAGTCGTCACACTTCACGCGAGGGCTTCGTCCGGTCGCAGATCGCGACGGTACGGCGGCCGTTTACCTTCTTCGAAGCGCGCAGTATCAAATTTATAATTGTGGTGTATTCTGAATGTATGCACGTCGATGATCGACTGGCATTGAACAAACTTTAGGGATCACGGAGGGTAACATGGCCAAGAAAGCGAAGAAGGCAAAGAAGGCAAAGAAGACAGCCAAGAAGAAAAAGAAGTAATCGTTTAGCGAAAACCTCATAGGAACCGGATAGCGTTTGCGGTCTGTTGCGCCCTTCGCAGCACCCGCCGGGCGGCAGCTCTCTCCGATAGAACAATCTGAACAAACAAGGAGTTCGGCCGGACCCTTATGCAGATGGCTGTTGCATAACGGTCCGGTTTTTCGTTGTGACTGACCAAGCGGCCGGCACTGAACTGCTTACCGAGGCTCCATTTGGCTCCAGGCAAAGTTCGAATTTCTTATCAGTTAGCGCACTGACTCCGTTTGTACCAAAGACTTGCGCGTGCCGGCGTCACCGGCTTGACGTTTCACGATCTGAGGGGGTCGGCAGTTGTTCGGTTGGCAGTTGCCGAGGCGACGGTACCGCAGATCGCCACCTTCACTGGCCACAGCTTGAAGGACGTCGAGGCGATCCTCGATGCCCACTACCTCGGCCGCGATATTCAACTCGCGGAAGCAGCGGTGTTGAAGCTCGAAAAGAGAACAAAACTGTAAAAGATGGCCGCTGTGCGCGCCTACTAAGTTGCTAAGTGCTTGAAAAGCTTGGTGGGCGCACCAGGGCTCGAACCTGGGACCCGATGATTAAGAGATACCACGAACCCCTTTATTTTCAATCATTTATAAGGTACTTTAGAACATGCGTTTATAGCTTTTGGAAATTTTGGGAAGCTAAATCCTATGGGTCCAAAAACAAACCACTCCCTCGATGGAAAAATCATAAAACTCCAGCGGGGAATTGCAATCTACAAGACGCATGCGAGCCCATATTGGAATGCACGGATCAGAAACTCCAATACCCACAGCTATTTAGTCCGCTCCACAAAAGAGAAATCCCGCATTAAAGCCCGAGCTGCTGCTCTCGAGCTCGCTTCAGACCTGCTGAGCAACCGTACAGCTGTTCCGAAAGAATTCACGTTCAAATATTACGCAACCCGCTTTCTCGAAAGATCACGTGGTCTCGTTGCTCGAGGCGAGCGCAATGAACACTACACCCGATCCGCACTGCTCTTCTTGGACAATGATCAATGGGGTCTGATGAAGGCGCTTGGTGATCAGAGACGTCCGTCAAATCAAAACTCGCCATTTTCAGCAGTTTATGGACACGGTTTCAGTGAAACGACCTGACCTATCCCCGTCGACACGGAATGGGCTGTCAGCAACCTTTCGAAACGTCCTAAAAGGCGCTTGCGATGACGGCGTTATCGATCAGGTGCCTTCGACACCCCGCACTCCACACATTGACAATCCTCGACCATTCTTCAGATTCTATCCACTCGTCCCAAAATCTCGAAGCGTTTACCAGAAGGTTCTCGAAACAGCGAAGCAGATGGCAAATGATAAGGTCGTTATTCGAGGTGTAGCCGTTACCGACGAGCTTTACGACTTCATCTTATTTGTCGTGCACTCGTTTGTCCGCCCAATATCGACCGAACTGTATTCGATCCGTCACAACGACTGCGAAATTGCCGATACGCCGAAACGGCTATTGGTGACAATAAGAAATGGCAAAACAGGTTTTCGGACAGCTAACACAATGCCTGGCGCTGTCACTGCCTACGAACGAATTCGAAATCGTTATCCCGACTCAAAGGGCGAGGACTACATATTTTTGCCCGATTACCCGAACCGCAGCACCGCAGCCCGTATCTTTCAGCGGCAATTCAACTACCTCTTAGATACTGCTGGAATCAAGCACGACCCGTTCACAAATCAAGATCACACAATCTATTCGCTTCGCCACACCGCAATCTGTATGCGGATCATATTATCCGAGGGACAGGTCAATATTTTTAATCTCGCCAAAAACGCTGGAACAAGCGTTGAACAGATCGAACGGTTCTATGCACGAAATTTACCGCTGTCGAAGGAAATGGCTAAGAATTTGCAGAGTTTTGGCACCGCATGATTGAACTGAAATTTGCAGCGGCTACCTACCAAAAACAAGTCGATAAAATGCCAGTGCCCTGATCCTTAAGTGACCATATGCCGTTGATCGTTGACGTTGACCCTTCTGGCGATATGTCGTGAAGCCGAGCCAAAGTGAGAGGCTACCTAACTTAGATAACTCTGCAATCTTGCTTGGAGAAAATCATATTCAACCTTATGTTTCTCTTCCTTGACGTTAGCCGGTCGAAACACCAAGCCACAATCGTTGACATATATTTTACCGTTCCGCACACGTTTCCACATCATACTCATCAAAGTTGGAAACATTGCCTTACCGGCCTCTTCGTTATCAGGCTCGTTAACACAATAGCGGAATGCCCCGAGCAACACATCGGCAACGGAGCACATATGCGATGAACCATCGACCGTGTGTGCAACTCCCAAGATTCTGTCCAGCCTGATAGATTTTCCATCAGGAAACGTAAGTCCTACCTGAAATTTTTCCTTCAGATACCGATACGGGTTCTCGACAGGAATTCGATCGAGTAAGGCGTAACCAAACGATCTGCCTTCATCAAGAAAGGAATTGAACTTTCCAAGTACAGTGTTGGCTCCAAACAAAACAAGGTCGTCGTGTTTTTGGTTTCGAGCGAGCTCATGTAACGTAACTTGCGCACAGAATTTAACGTTTCCGATCTCATGCGCCACCTTCATTACTTGCCCCTTCAAATCTCGGTGGACGTCGGAAGAGATATGCTTGGGGCGGGTCCTGCTCGCTGACTTCAGGCTGTCGGTGTCCGCAAATCCGGCTGCTTTCCTGGCTTTCTCCACTTCGGCATGAAGGGCTGCAACGCTATTTGTGGGAATAAAAATGGCACCATAGACGAAGAACTTTTGTCCTCGGCTCTGCTCTGCGTCAGCTTCATCACCGAACATAAGAAACATTAGACCCTGCTTTTCCCGACCCTAATTATGTCAGATAACCGTCCATACCCAACCACCAGCCGACTACACCCAATCTAACGGTTCATCACCAGTAAAATAGGCCTAAGTCCTAATCATTCTTCATGCTACTATCAGAATAGTTGATGAAGGCCACGAACTAGACTGCTTTACGAAGAAAGAGGCAGGAGCACCATGTCCGTAACCATACTCGACACCACCACAAATATTCAGAGACAGGAAGTCATACTTGCTCAGGCCATCTCGATACGGGATGCCGGCTTCGATGAATATTGGCTACAAGATCAAATCGTTGATAACCCCGCATGCCTCGGACTGGGAGATTTGGAGCCAATTGCTAAGGAACGGCGCCAGTCCTCGGGTGGCCGTCTCGACATTCTTTTAAAAAATGCCGAGGACGACACAATGTACGAAACCGAGGTTATGCTCGGGGAGACTGATGAAACACATATCATCAGAACTATCGAATATTGGGACAACGAAAAGCGCAAATTTCCGCAGCGTCAACATTATGCTGTATTAGTCGCAGAGCACATCAACAGGCGCTTTTTTAATGTCGTGCAATTGCTAAGCCAATCGATCCCGATAATTGCGATTCAAGTTTCGCTTCTCGATATCGAAGGCAAGAAATGCCTATTTTTCACGACACTCCTTGATACGTTTGAAGAATTGGATGACGGCACAAGCCTTGGTGACATCAAATTTAACCGAGACTATTGGACCAAAAAGGCCGCTTGGACGCTTGAAACAACCGACGTGTTGTTTGAGATAACCCGTCCAGTCTTCAACGAACCATCGCTCAACTATCTCAAGAGCTACATTGCCATCACGGTTGGTGCCAATAATTATTTATGGCTCCACAAGCGGACCCAAGACAAATCGCTCCTTGGATTCCGAGTCACTGAGCAATCAATACAGGACGAGATTGCAGCACTTTTAGATGCCGCAAATATTAGTTATGTCCGAAAAACGAAACGTTTTCTCATGACCGTCGACAAAGAAACCATCAAAGGCAACTCCGATCTCTTCAGGTCTATTGCTGCTTTGGTCAAAAAATCATGGGAAGCATAATCCTCCAAACCTTGCAGCCGCAGATGACAAAGGAAGAAAGCCGCACTCTACATGCTTTGTATGCGGCAGTGCATCGAGCTCATAAAGACGTTCCAGCAGTTTGGACAGTCCACGAGTGCAATCGGGTCTTGACTGCGATAATGGCGGCAAAACCGTTCTCATGGCGGGTTATTGGTATAACTCCGAAAGCACTTAGACATTTTTCCGAACTAGCCTTTCGATACAAAAGCAAACTCGGCTTTACAAGGGCTCATATATATCCCCGCATCGAAACCGTGAGATCGCTACTTGAACCGAAAGACCCAGTTTCCGAAAGTGACTTCATAAACGTCTGGATCAAAAACGATTGCACCGTGATTTGTTCTCGAGGCGAAAACATTGCGGCATTATCTGACTATATTCCATTCGAAAATGATGATGGCGCTCTATTCTCGTGTGCTGGAAAACTCGCTGGGTGGCATCATAAAAAGCAAGAAATAAAATTTCTCAAAGATTTATTCCAGAGAACGTCGTGTCAATGACTGCAACGTTATCGGAGAGCGTTTCTGAAGAGATGGATAAGATCGTCACCTTAGACAAAGCGGTCGACGAAGAGCACTTGGAGCACAAGCAGATGGTGAGATGACCTCTTTCGAACAGGTAGTTGCGGAAATACTTTGGCGACGGGTCACTATGCAGCACGGCCGTACTATACTTTCACGGGCATTTAGTCTCGTTCACAATTAGGCATTCGTAACCCATTCATTTGATAATACCCAGACACCCGATGCCAACCGGCTTGACAGGGGTGAGGGTCATTATCAAGGATTCTCTGCCATGTCTTCCACGGATTGTCCCTATTATAGTACAGAGCCGTGAGCTCTTTTTCAGCACAATCGTTAAACTGTGCTAAGCTAACCATACATGCTGCAATTGGTGTTTCCCTGTGCACTTCAAATGCATAGAGACCCGCACCAACTAATAGCCAAAACAGAAGTGCTTTCATTTCATTCTCCGTCAGAACCGCAATGCAACATTCTTGACAGTTTGAGCGTGAAAGAATCGACCTGTTCGTGTCCGAACTCCTTGCTCATTTAACCTACGGGCTATTTCCGAGTACGGCTTTTCTAGCCCTATAGCGTGGACGGCAGCCTTAACCGACCCTGCAAAACTATCAGCCTGTTGCTTGTTTACCAGAGCCAATTTGGCTCCATTTGTACCAAGCTTTCGGCCTCGCTTCTTTGCTTCCGCCAGGGCAGCTTTGGTCCGTTCGGAGATTAACCGCCTTTCTTCCTGCGCAAGTGCAGCAAAGATATGTAGCTGAAATTCCGAGGCATTCGGCATCTCAGCACAGCACAGCGAAATCCCCTCGTCCATTATCCTAGCAATGAAACTCACCCGCCTCGAAAATCTGTCTAACCTTGCAATTAGCAACGTAGCCTTCTTCACTTTAGCAAACGCAAGGGCTTTGTTCAGTTCGGTTCGGTCGTCCTTACGTCCCGACTGGACATCGACAAATTCTTGGAGAACCCTGTCATATCCCGACAGAAATGCCTCGATCTTTGACTTTTGAGCAGCCAAACCCAAACCAGATTTGCCCTGCTTCTCCGTCGAAACCCGATAATAGGCGACGTAATCGACCATTGTTGCCACATCCGGTGTGCATCATCACGATGACTGAGCGTCTCCTGGCCGCAGTGAGAAGACAACTGGCAAAATTACCGACAGAAACCGCACAGATAGTTGCACAATACGGGCAGCTTCCGTTTCGAACGCTTAAAACATAAACGTTCATTTATGTTGGACGAAATATCGATCAAGGCTCGATTTGGCTCAACAATTTTCGATGACTGAATGGATAAATAGCTTTGATAGATTTCATCTTTAAGGGGAAGGCGGTTTTTTCGAATGCATCACGAGGATAGGAAGATAAGAAACGCTGCGGTCAAATACTTCAATGCTTGCCGATTCAACGATCCCTGTGCCGTGACATTGACAATGAAGCAGCGTGTCGAGTTGATTGAACTCGACCCAATAGCCTGCTCACGTAACTTCAGTCACTTTTCGAACCGGCTGAACAAGGCCATCCTGAGAAATTCATTTACTCGCTACGGGAATCGTATCCCAATCATACCTGTGCTCGAGCGCAGTCTTGTCCAGCGGTACCACTATCACACGGTCATTGATCGAACTGCCCACGTTACTAGGGACGAATTCAAAGAGATCGTCACTGACTGCTGGAGCCGAACGCTCTGGGGATACCGTGAGATAGATTTTCAATTCGAAATGAACGCCGGCTGGATTGACTACATCACCAAGCCGTCGACGAAAGAGACATATTCCGACTCCATAGATTGGCAGAACCACCACCGTGAATGTTGAGTGAATACTCCTACCACGCTGCCCTTCACCGATAATCCGTTAGCAAATCGATTGCATTAGCAATCTTTAATCTAGGATATTTGCCCGAAGGCAGGAAGGGACCAGGACAGATCATAAATACACAAAGGAGATATTGTATGGATACAAACCCTATCGCTGACGAAGCAATTCTGGTCAATTTTCGAGCACCAAAATCGGTTATCGAAACACTGGATCAGCTGTCACGGTTTCACCACCGCACAAGAACTTCGATCCTGCTCGACCTAATCAAAAGTTGGATCAACGAAAGAACGTATGACATCCCGCTAAAGGTCCGCCAATTAAAAGATTTAAAATCTGCGCTTAATTCGCACGAACAATCCGCATTCGGAAATCACAGGGTGGTAGGCACCAGTCTGATCGAAATAACGCCTGGGAACGATTCTGAAGCGGTTCCAATATCGTTCTATTCGAATTGATGAACAATTTATAACGACGTTCTTTTCATCACCAACCGGCGATCCGAACGACGACTAAAAGTGGTGTTCTAGAATACCCTTGCCAGCGGCCGGAGCGTGTAGATATCCTTATAGCTTAGAAGCAACGGGGTGACGAGAGTGACTGATGAGATTGACCTAGAAAGGGAGTTGGCAGCAGCGATCACTGATCCCGATTTTGAAATGCTCGAACTAACAATGCGAGAGCCAAATATATTTCGTGCATTGGCCGTCGAACGCCAGGAAATTCGTCACTCCAATTTTTTTGCATTTTTGCTCGATCCAAGAGAGAATCACGGCCTTGGGGATATCCTCCTTCGGAAATTTCTCCGTGACATATTTGCAGACCACAGGGCTCAGAATCGCACGCTATTCGATGCAGACCTGTTAGATTTTCGTCAGGTCGACGTACGTCGAGAATGGAGAAACATCGATATTCTGGTAGATTTGCCGGAAGACGTAATAACGGTTGAAAATAAAGTTGATTCCAGTGAGCACTCGCAGCAACTCAGTCGATACAAGAAGATCGTCGATGGCGAGTTCAGCACGAAGCGAAGGCATTTCGTATATCTAACTCCGTTTGGTGCTGACGCAACAGAAGCCCAAGATCAGGCTGTCTACATCAACTATTCATACTTGCAGATCGCTGATATACTTGAAAACATACTTGCACTATACCGAGACTCAATAAGCGACAAAATTGCACTTTATGTCGATGACTATCTAACGACGATCAAGCGAGAGCTACTTATGAATGACAAGCTGAATGAATTGGCTAGAAAAGTTTACAAGGCTCACAAATCGGCATTTGACTTTGTACTCGAAAATCGTCCCGACCCGGCAAGTATCCTTTACCCTTATTTCGAAACAGAATTGAAATCACACGGCTTTGTAATTGGTTCCCGCAACAAGGGATACATTCGCTTCACGTCTGAGGCGTTGGCGGAACGACTGCCTAAGATTGGACAGGGCTGGCCCAACAAAGAGATTTTTCTCTTCGAGATCGATTACTTTTGGTCGGACAAGAACGCCGTTGCCAAGGCAGTTATTGCTCCCGGCGATGAGCCACTCCGGGCAATGATTTTGGCCGCTGTGCAACACCTCGACGGCTACCGCACTCCCGAAGGCCAGAAATGGTCAACATTCTATTCCAAAAAGTTTAGGTTTGTTGCTTCAGAGATATATAATGAGGACGAAGCTGAGGTTAGGGCGAAGGTAAAGAAGGTAATTGACGGCATAGCTGGTGATGCTGCGAAAATATTCTCTACGATTGCGGAGGCGCTGCCGTCAGCTTAGCCAAACGAGCATTGATAAGGTCCTGCATCGCTTAGCCACTTTTCCTAGCTGCGCTGACGAGGTCGTGAGGCTTCGACGATTGTTTTCTTTGTCATCAAAATGACACCGGAAGAGAGAAAGCAACCTATTCGGTCGCTTCCTCCCTCCAATTCGATCATTTGCGCTTGAACTTGGTCCGAATTGCCAAAGCCGCCTTATGCAACGGCTCGTCAAAGTCACCAACTCGAGCCATATCTTTCAGTCGATTGATAGTCGTTTCCAATTCATCGAAGGACGAGCACTTTACAGTCGTCTTGCCCTTCTGGACTTCCAACGGATATTTACCGTAGTTGATCGACAGAAAGATTGCACCAGTCGGGTCGAGCCAGAACTGGGCACCACGGGTTTGCGATCCCGCCTTGAAGTTATGAACGTTTGCAAGCTGACGATCCAGATAGGAAATCAGCTTCGATCGTCGAGAAAGGATCGGCGAACGTTCCTTTGGCTTCGAAACAGCAACGAAATTTACAGCAAGCTTGTCATTCATGATGTGAACCTCCGGTTTGGATGACAACCAGAGCGTCCACAAGGAACGATATGAAGACAACAGCAGAGCAAATCAGACCGGATTATGGGGATATTTTGCCTCAACCTCTTCAACCGTCAGATCGCCGAAAACATACGTTTCCTCCTCAACAATCCGCCATCCCGCTTCCTCCATCGCATCATGATATCCTTCTTGCCAGAGGCTCTCAATTCGTTCTTGATCTTCTAACGGAAAGTCATCTGGGAACGTCCAGTCATAACCAAACGAATCATCACCACGCTCAAAATCGATATAGTTGAACTTACCGATGTTGACACCTTTGTCTGGATTGTACTGGGTCAAATTTGGCTTCTCACCAACGAGACAATAACCGAATCGGAAGTTCTGCCTCATCACGATTGTTACACGACCTTTTTTGAAAACCCATACATCCTGCATTGAGTGCTTTTGAGGACTGATTTTCCAGACAGTCTTCCTCGCAAGCTCCTTTTTCGCTTTCTTCGGCGCAGATTTCTTCGACTTTTTCGTCGTCGTCCTTTTCGAGAGCTTTTTGGCCTGACGTTTCTTTCTAGTTTTTTTCTTCGATCTTTTCGCCTTTACATTCTTTGGCATAGCTTCCTCCCACCGATCGACGATATTTATCTTTGGCCGATCATACTATTACCAGTTAGTAAGTCCTGTGGGCACAAGGTTCTTTTCAATATTCACCTGGAAATTCGCCTGCAGCTACATTGTTGGCAATTCTCTCGGCTCGGATAATGTACCGGCGCAGGTTCTTTAGGATGTTTACGCTTTCGCCGGCTTCTAGAAGGGGCATCGGAACTTTGCTCTTTCTTTTGCGAGCAAGATAATACTGCCGAACAGCGTTGAGCAGCTTTTCACCCTTAAGGTTTCGGTTTTTCAAATAGACGTCCCTGTAAATTGTTAAAGATTCACGAACAGCCAATAGTTTTGGTTCTTTCCCGGCAGTCGGACGATACATAGCAGTCGGGACTTTTTTTGACTTCACTTTACTACTTTGACGACGTTCACATTCGGCACGGATCAACACACCGATTCGCTGTATCAACTCAGTCGGCGATGCATTCAGCGGGACTTCGATAAGCAGCGAATTCGGATCAATAACGGACTCCCTACTTTTGACGACCGATACAATTGACCTCTCCTCGAACAAGTGATGATGCCGCTCCCACCATTTGTTGAAAGGCTCGGCAAAAACGTCGCCCCAAGGTTCGTAGTATAATTTCGATTTTTCGACAGTAGCCTTTAGTCTTTTGTCTTCACTGCGACGAGCGACCTTGAGGTATTCAAACCACAGACGATAGACCTCACGCCGGTATGCAAGGCTCGTCAGCGATTTACGTTTACGTTGGCCCATAGCTGTTGTTCCACTTCGAACAAAACGGACATATCTGTGTTTCGGACATGTGTCCGATATCACACTTCTACGGACGAAATAACCCCCTGCGTGTCGTATCCTAGAACAATGTAAGGCAGGTGCTTTACGTTGGGCGAGGACGACTTCGCCTATTTTTCACAATAGGAGAATTGAAAATGAGTGTTCAAAAAGCATCGATTGTCGAAAATACCGTTTCGCAAAGGGCAATTGTAAACGATGAAGCGGTTAGACTGTATGTCGATAAATATCGGGGCTTCACGAAGAAGTCGGCAGAAAGCACAATCGAAATGGCGAAAACCTTTTATGAAGCAAAAACCAATTTGTACAAAACTGCGTTCAGTGTCTTTTGTGGCGAGATTGGCGTTGACGAAAAGGGGGCGACATTTCGGAAGTTAGTCGCTATTGGCGACAATGCGCCAGCGTTGGAAAAACATATCGACCTACTGCCGAGTGACTGGACGACGATCTATTTTCTTGCGACGCTCGCAAAGAAAGATGTTCAGATTTTCGAAACAGTACTAACTTCAGACGAATACAAGCCTGGACTCACACTTGCGAAGATCAAGGAGTTATCCGTACGCTCAGGCTACATCGACAAGAAGAAGGCAAAACAGGTAGGCGATACAAAGGCAGGAGCTGGAGAGAGTGAGGCTAAAGCAAGAATGACCATGTCGATCATTCTCGATGGACTAGGCGAGGATGCAGCACGTGAACTGCATGCCGAAATTGTTTCGCTGAAAGAGAAGTATGGCTTCAAGATGATCGAGACGAAGAACTGCGAAACACTCAAGAGCAAGACAGTGCACTAGAGACACGCTGTTCCGAATGGAACAAAAGCAGCCCCCGGAGGAAACTCCGGAGGCTTTTTTTTGTAGACTGTTAAGCAGCAGGAAAATTGTTCCAAATGGGACAAAAAAGCCCTGAAGCAAATTCTAGGCGGCTTTTTACCGATTCTCGCCAGACCGTTTCGCTGCGTAATAAAGACGAACCTTAGCCGTTGATATCTCATCTTCGGTGAAACAATCTCGATCCGCAAAATCAATCACTGCTTGTTCGATTGAAAGGTGGACAAGCTCGTAATCAATCAGAGCTTTCAAGCCATCATGCATCTTACCAGCAGTCGGATCGAGCAGTTTCTTTGCAGCTTTGACTGCACCCATGTCCGCAATAAGACTGCGAGCGCCCGTGAATTGATAAGCGGTCCGGCGTTCAGCCTCATCAAGTCGGCTCAGTACCACTTCTTCAAATTCGAACTGCGTCCGGTCTGGCATAACGATTCCCGTTATAAGCATTAATAAGGGCTGGCATTTCTACTGCGGTGCACCAATTCTTCGATAATGCTTCGTTGACGACGATACAATTGTGCCGAATAAATTGTCAGCTACGCCAACGGTGGACCATGAACGATATCTCGGCACAACAGCCAACAAGTCAAGGCGACCGCCCAAAACACCCACAACTACAAAAACCGAAGAGGAAATGGGAGTCCTTTATACGAGCCACGCCTTTTGTATCGGTCAGGGAGGCTCCAGATGACGACGAGCATCGATACGTCTTATCGAAGGCAGATATTACCGCCGGAAGCACGAAAAACTACGTCGTTGTTGGCTTCGACACGGAATACCAGGTCCCGCACACCAGCGAGAAATCCGATCCGGACCAAAAGGAACACGACACAAAAACAAATCAATCGGGCAGAGAGAAGAAGTCGAAGACTCCGCTCCCAAAGAACGTCATTCTCTCCTATCAGTTCGTAGCCGAGGCGGTCACTGGCGAACGCTGGACCGGAATAGTAATACCAAAAAGCGGTAAGCGGATCTCCCTTGGCGAGTTCCTGACGTTCGTGGTTGCGAAGGGAATCAGCAGCAGCTCAATCACGCACGTACCTAGCTCAATCATATTGGTAGGTCACTACAATAGAGCCGACCTGACCATGTTCGAAGAGCGGGCCGATGTCCTTAAAAGACTAAAGAACATCCGTAAATCGTTCATAGCTGGTCGCTCTCCTCTTAAATTTCGGTACGAGTTCAGCAACGAGGAGAACGATTTCGTCGAACTTCATGTGAACGTTCAAGATACAATATTGCTGGCACCGGCAGGAAAGAAAAGCCTTGCTCAGATTGGCACGCTCGTCGATTGCCCAAAGAAATCCCTCTCCGATGATCCCGAGATCGAACGTCACCTCAAAAAGAACATGGCGTACGTTCTTGAGAACGATTGGGAGCTGTTCAGAGAATATGCAATTGCGGATGCGGAAATTTGTGTTCGTTACTACAAAAAGATCAGCCAGCTATATAAATCACTGATAGGGGAACGTTTTGTTCCGGCAACGTTATCGAGCATCGCCGTCAATATGCTGCTTTCCGAATGGGAGAACTGCTCTGCCGATAAAAACGAAATGGTTGGCAAGGAAGTTGTCAAAGAAAAGGTCTTCGACAAGAAATATTGGCAATACAAGACCAAGAAATCGACTGTCTATATTGAGCAGACCAGTTGGTTCATAGATTTTACAACAGAATGTTATCATGGAGGACGTAACGAACAGATGTGGTTCGGAGCGAGCCGAAAGGATAGCTGGACCGACTATGACCTGACCAGTGCTTACCCGACGGCGATGGCTACAATTCGCCTGCCTGATTGGAGGTCGATATGGCCAACGACCGATATAGAAGATCTTCTATCAACTCAAATGACGTTTGCTTGTGTCGATTTCGTATTCCCAGATCAGGTTCGCTACCCAACGCTTCCCGTTCGCTCCGAAAACGGGATCATCTTCCCTCTTTCCGGGAGAAGCTATTGCGCTTCACCCGAGATAAAACTGGCGATCGAGCTTGGCTGCAAGATCACCGTCGTATTTGGGCTCGTTATCCCGCAGAAATCCGATCAGTTCGTATTCTTTGATTTCATCAGGAAGACGATAGGCAAGCGGGCTGAAGCGAAAACAGACATCGAGAAAGCATTCTGGAAAGAGCTGACGAACTCGGCGTACGGCAAGACCGCTCAAGGTCTAAGAAATAAGCGGGTATACAACCTCCACGAAGAGGACATGGAAGACGTCAGCGAAAGCAAAATTACCAATCCCTATTTTGCGGCATACATCACGTCGTTTGTCCGTGCGCTTGTTGGTGAAATAGTCAACAGTATTCCGCAGGACAAAATGATCTTTAGCGTAACGACTGACGGGTTCATCACTAACTCAACAGAGCAGGAAATTACCAATGCGAGCCAAGGACCGATTGCATCAATATTCAGGAACGCTCGTCGCCAATTAACAGGTTTGGACGCAATTCTCTCGGAAAAACATTCCGTCCGACAGGTCCTTGGTTGGAAAACACGGGGGCAAGCGACACTGAAACGGCGGCCGTCAGATGGTAATTTCGACTATGCACCTGTTCTTGCAAAGGGTGGAATAAGGCCACCGTTCTATGAAGAGACCGTCGAGCAGCAGAATGACTACATAATTGAACGATTCCTAAATCGGAAAGCGGGCGAAAAGTTTCCGCTTACGACATTTACGACGGTGCGGGAAATGATTGTCTCTGATGCCGACCTCGTTTCAAAGACGACTCTGCGGGCAACAAATATGGAATACGATTTCAAGAGACAGCCAACGGTTTTGGAAATGACGAAAACCGTTTTCGGTGGCAAGGAGTATGAACATTTGGCGTTTTCGACGAAGCCATGGAGGTCTGCAGATCAATTTAGAAAAGTTCGAGAAATGTGGGACAATTATTACATCAGAACCGAACGCAAACCGTTGAAGACGGTAGAAGATTACGAAACCTTTGCAAAAATCGCTGAAGAAAGGAGCCAACTAACTGGGCGACGAGGCAAATATCTTTCCAAGAAAAACAACAGAAGCTTGTTAAGACTTCAAAGAGATATTTGCCGTGCGTTCAAAAACAAGCGAGCTGGATTCGCTGAGTACGCTCATCTGTCGGCGACGGATCTAGCATCGTATTTGAATGAAAGCGGCCTAAGTTTGCACGGTGTAAAAACAACAAGAGCAACGGTCGAAAACGGGAGCAAAGAATTGTTCGAACCGAATTCGACACCACGGACGCCAGAGGTTTTGGAGATTGTCGAAACTCTCGAAGCGCTGTTCCCTGCCGTCGATTGGGAGCTATTGCTTGCCGAACCAAACATATCGCTTATCGAGCCAGCCTAGAAAAGAACGGGGCAACGGTTTAGTTCAGTAAATCTTGTACTCCTTTACCCATACGCAACATTTACTGACCCGAGGTATTTTCAAACCTGTTATAAAGTCCGTGATTTGCTCCTTTACGACCTCGCAGCCACCCTCGCCAACTGCCTCTTTCGTTCTGCCAACTTATAAGCTTCGGCAACTGACTTTGCGACAAATTGTTTGAACGACATAAGTCGGCGAATTGGTTTTGTCTGGGTTTGGCTTGATGTTTGATTTGGCATTGTTGTTCTCCCTATTGTTGCTCGATCTCTGTGTGCGAGTATTTATCAGATCAAAGACATTCGACGGCCTTCAGACAGAGCTATAGAAGAGGAAAGCTTGCGCACTCAGAGCTTGAGACGAGCAAAGGGTTTTTGAGCGTTTCAATCTCTTTTGCGAAATTTGATTATTATGATGAACAATTGGCTCGTCTGGAGGAGCAATTGGAGAAGATTTTCGATTCATTCGTCCCAATTGCCGAAATTGATGCGCATTTAGCGCAGGACATAGAAAATGTGATTGAGGGATCCCACAATGTGATACGATTTCCCACTTACTCGAAGCCCAAGAAATAACGATATTCGACCACCATCGTCGCTGAATATGGCTTTGAACAAGCCCTCACACAATAACTTCGTTACAATTCAGGTCTTTACGATCTCAAGCTTACTAGCGTCGTATCTATAATGTATGATACTTCCATCAATAATTTTCTCTATAACTTTCTCAATCACATCCAACGGCAGCAGGAACCATTCACGGGGCTTGATAGGTTTACCGAACCGATCTTTGATTTCGATATCCAGTTTGGCTTCAGTGAATATACGGTGCAATAAATTTTCGAATTTGTTGGCGTTCATATCTACGGTTGCGTAGG
Organism: uncultured Alphaproteobacteria bacterium; assembly: GCA_963774685.1. Lineage (GTDB taxonomy): Bacteria > Pseudomonadota > Alphaproteobacteria > Rhizobiales > Xanthobacteraceae > Bradyrhizobium. Next base: position 835,857 of record CAVZFU010000003.1, read on the forward strand.
TCCGTACGGGATGAACAGGAGCCAGCAAAAATGTGGGATCATCTTTAGCATTACGAATCCGATCCTCGAATTTACCTGTAGTGAATCCTATTTTGAATAGGTTGCCGTCGAGCTTCTTAATTTCTGGAAGCGGGGAAAGGCTCTTGACCACATAGATGCATCCTGTGACCCGATCAGCCTTGGCATCAACTTTAACTGTCGTCGCTTCGGAACCAAAGAGCGGGCCACTCTCGGGATCCGAGATACGACGTCCATTGGGGTCTTTGTACAACTCGGTGGCTAGTGATCGCAGTAGGTTTTCACCCTCGGTTCCGTTATCGAATATCACTCGCAAGCGAGCATTCTTTTTTCCGTTTCGGACTTGTTGTTCACCCACTTCTGCAATATAGGCCATCACGCCATTTAGAATAAAAACGTTCCCTGCGCTTATTTCCTGTTCCTTCGCAAACTTGACAGACTTTCGTTTGCCTGACGCTAACTGGGCAACTACTTCATTGAACAACGGTGCAAATTTAGAGAAATCCTTGCACGGCTTACGACCTGATACCTTGTCGGGACGAGCCGAAGCTGGCCTAGCATGGTTCATCGTAAAAATATTAGGTGCGGCTGAAGACAAAAGTTCGTCGTCATCTTCAAGAATTTCGTCCAATGACATAGGAGCCGGCGGCTTTTCGATCAGGACATCCAGCAAACCGTGCCTATCAAACGGTCTTATATCTGAGATGATTTCGGGTTTCCCACGATAAGTCTTAAGTCGAATCTGAAGAGTACGTTCAGTGACAGATACCTTACGCTCAGCAGGACCTTCCCCTGGGGTGAATCCGTGCTTATCAACGAAGACGCTGATTTCCTCGAAAGCCTGTTTGATCCGATTAGCCTCAGTTCCGATACCGCTTGTGGCCGGTTTGACGTTTAAAAGACCTAATTCATCCGGTTCAGTAAGTATCTCGTCTAGAGTTTGCCTAGTCATAGGTCAGCCCTGCTCAGACATTTGTCGCCGCTTGGCTGCTCTGAGCCATTCAAGAGCTTCAGCCATTCGGCGTTCAAGAGGATTTGGGCTACCGAAGATTCGGCTCAACACCACGTTCCTTTTTGAATGCCTTGATACGAGGCCATAATGTCTCCGCTTCCTCCTTACTCATTGCTACCTTTATAGAGGTAATGGCACCATGGATGGTTTTTAAGACGTCTGCGGTGACTGATTTTGAAAGTATCTCGTAGGCACGCTGGAATGGATTTATGCTATCGATCAGATCGATATTGAGTTCGGCCACATTGACCAGCTTCTCTGCCATCTTAATAAACTTATTGCTGCCTTGGTTATTTGGATCAAACTCGACGGACGGACTCTTAAAAACGGCATTTGCGACAACAGCCTGCCTAACCTCTTCGACCTCTTCCGGAGTCAGGTCTGGGTAAGTAGTAGCAATGACTTTAGGAATAAATACCTGATTGACAACTTCTGGCGCATACTCCTCTGGGTTCATCGCTGCCCTTAGAACCGATTCATTCTGAAAAATTGCAGCTGAAAGATCATTTAGATCACTCTCTACGATCTGTTTCGTCCGTGGGGTAGATGGCTCCTTAAAACCCTTTACTGAGATGATGCTGTCACCTCCCGTATAGACGATGTCGCTCTCCTTGCGAGAGCCATCAAGTTCGTCAGCATCGGTTTTGGTTTTAAATTTGAAATTCGGAGCTAATACCTGCTCCATCAGGAGCGAGACAGCGATCGCTTTCAGCATGTTATTGACCGCATCGGTAACACGTTCTTCGCTGGCATCAGGCTCAGCAATCAAGTTAGTAAACTGAGCGTGTTCCTTACCAGGCGCATCACGTGTAGCTCTACCAATGATCTGGATTACCTCGGTTAAAGAACCACGATAACCGACAGTTAGGGCATGCTCACACCAGATCCAATCAAACCCTTCCTTTGCCATTCCCAACGCAATGATGATGTCGACGTCATCACGTCCTTTAATGTCTCTTAGCGAATGCATCACCTGCTCTCTTACTGAGCCCTCATCGACGAGATCAGCTACTTTCAATATCTTTCCACTAGGTCGTTTAACTAGATAAAATCCAGTGTTATCGTCTTTCCCCAAGACGACGCCAATGTGATCCAGGATGTGATCGACCTCAGCATACTTGTCCGTGGTCGATTCAGCAGCGTTCGGCCGTGGGATATGAATTATGGTCTTCAAATCAGGGGCGAGAATCTCGTTGATGGCATCAACATAACGACCTCGATAAAAGTGATACCCGATGCCCAGTGACTTTAGATCTTTATAACCATTGAGCTGTTCGTAGTATGTGTAGGTGACACGGGTGAACTTCTCTTCGTCTTCAGGGCGAAGGACAGGCGCAGTGTCTCCACGAAAATATGAACCGCTCATTGCGACGATATGAGACTTTCCTTCGGCAATAAGCGCACGAACCACTTCTCCCAAGCGGTTAGTTTCATCTGCTGAGACATGATGAAATTCATCAACTGCAACTAGGCAATTGGGAAATGCCGAAGCCCCAAGCTGATCAAAAGCAAATCTCAGCGTAGCATGAGTACACACCAACGCCTCATCGGCAGAGGTCATAAACTCTTTGAACGCCTGGACTTTCGCTGCACCAGCAGCATCAGTCAAATTCCACTGAGGATTGATCTCCCAATCACGAAAAAATCCACCGTCAGTTAGCTTCGTCGTCTTAAACGAAGCACCTATGGATCGTTCTGGGACGGCAACAATTATTTTAGACAATCCTTGATTGGTTATCTTGTCGAGGCCGATATACATCAATGCTCTCGACTTACCCGATGCGGGCGGTGCCTTGACCAGTAGGTATTGAGAACCTCTGGCTTCGAATGCTCTGGCTTGCATCGCCCGCATTCCGTATTCGTTGACGGCCTGGCTGGCTCCTGTGCGGCCGTATTCAACTTTGACGAAATCTGGCATCAGACCAAGACCTTTTCTTCAGCTGAAAGATCTACCTTTTTGATCATCGCCGCATAGCGCTTAAACAAGTGCTCTAGACGTTCAGTATCTTTCCGGAACGGCCGACCAATGTAGATACGCTCTAGCGTATCATCGAGAGCTTGATGTGCATACAATAGGTCAGCCGGCATAGTCGCAGAGTCGTAGAGCCAAGCTATGGTCTTCCCTGGGTGTGCTTCACGAGCATTCAAAATGTTGGTCGTGTGGACCTCGAGGGTCGACTTTTGATTAGTGGAAAGGTCTGGAAGTGGGAAGTTGTTGTAGACAAGAGTATTTGAATATCGCAAACGAGTTTCCAGTTGCCCGCCAACTGCTGCCGTCCAAATGAGATGGAGGCGTGAAGAAAGTATTGAAAACAAATACACTGGTGGATTGTAGACTGCAAAAGCGAGGTCGGTAACAATATCCCCAGCAGATATTAGGCCGATGGGAATATATAATCTCTGCTCGCTGGAAACCTTTGGGACGATGAAAGCATCGCTGTCCTTGTGCCTAATTTCACCAAATTGATGAGGCGTGTTTGCTAAAGCCCGTGTTTCCTCTCTACGGCTGGCAGCCCGATAAAGTCTTACTGCTTCGATCCGCTCAGCAATTGCTGGAATAGAAAGAGCTAAAGCAAAATCTTGATCGGATATCCACAAACACCATCGTTCGACCCCCTTTATTAATTCTTGAGATCCAAAGAGACGCCGTACCAGAGGTTTTGCTTCAGGAAATTCGTCGACCAACTTCTGTTTCTCAACGGCTGACAAAATAAGATGACCTTCGTCGTTGGCCATGCTTCCGAAATCCATTTTCGGTAGATCACAAAGTGAAGTTGATCGCTTAGTGACAAAGACATCGGGTGATTCCGTCAAGTAAGGCCCAATGTTCTTGACTGCTCGGGCTAAATTCCCCTCGTATAAAATCTTCGGTGAATTATTTTTTTTGCGCAATCCAATGATAACGCAGGTTACCCCAGCATTATTTGATGCGTTATTCTTCCATTTGAATGACTGGTGCGCAAAGGCAATCTCCACTCCCTGTTTATAGATAAGTGGCCAAAGCAGTGCTACTTGCTCCCCTTGACATATCGAATTTGTAGCAACAAAGGAGCAGGCTGAATTCTCTTTGCTGCAAAATCTAGCTCCCTTGACCAGCCAACAAGATACGTAGTCAAGGCTCTTAAATTTAGAATTTTCACCGGCAAATACGTTAGCAATATCTTCCTTTTGTGCGGGTGTCTGCTCTGCCCTCCCCAAGTACGGCGGGTTGCCTACGACATATACCTCCGACCCATCAATCTTTGGACAAATCTTGGACCAATCCAATCTAGTCGCATTCCCCTGAACGATATTGCCGCTATCTTTCAACGGCAAAGCGGGTGGGGCTGAGCCAAACATTGCCTTGAAATTCTCATTCATCTGATATTCGGCGATCCAAAGCGATAACTTGGCCGTTTCGGCTGCGAAGTCAGCCACCTCGATGCCAAAAAAGTGACTCAAGCGAATGCCTGACATGGCCAGAGGTACCTGCTTCGCTATTTCCTTTAATCTGGAAAAGATTCGATTCTCCAATCTTGCGAAGCTCACGGTATGCAATAATCAGAAAGTTGCCAGATCCGCAGGCAGGGTCGAACATCCGGATTTTGTGAAGACGAGCTAGCAGCTTAAGTAGCTTCGATTTGCTATCCCTTCCTGCCTCAAATTCTTCTTCAAGGGATAGAAGGAACAACGGGGATAATGCCTTCATAATGTTGGGCACGCTCGTGTAGTGCATGCCAAGATCGTTACGAAGACCTGGCTCTACAATAGCCTGGATCATCGACCCGAAAATGTCGGGGTTGATCTCCTGCCACGATAGATCACCACACTCTTTCAACAGTCGGCGGGCTCGGCGAGAAAACTGTGGTACGGGCGTTCGATCTCGGAATAGACCTCCGTTAACGTATGAGAATCTGCGTGCGTACTCTGACAATCCTCGCCGTTCATCAGGAGGAGTGTTCATTGCCAAAAACAAGGTCTGTAGGAGTTCTGATGTGTCAGATCCATCCTCTTTAGTCATTGAGATTACGGTTTTGGTGAACACTCCATGTTCGAAGATCGAAGTGTGTTCAGCGAAAAGGCAGAACAACAGCCTGGTCATGAATACGTTTAGTTCATGGGTGTGGTCCTGCCCTATCCATTCTGGGTTCGCCTCTAGGATGGCGTCATAGAGATTTCGCTAGTCTCGCTGTAGCCTTTATATCGGCAGGATTCTCAGAAACAGCTTCGTGCCGTTCGATACCTGCGAGTGGCAAAAAGAAATCGAATACATCGTTGAGCTTAGAATATTGGACGTAGACAGATCGATCAGCCTTAATGTCTCGGCAATAAAACTCAGCGCCGTCGGTTGACATAACGAAACGTGGTGCGTGTTGCTTTATGAGCGGACTAGCGACCATACCATCCGCTGTTTCAGTTGCATTGCCTTTCGGTGCAGATTTAAAGAATAGATTCTTCTTCCATAGAACTTCACCAGCTACCTTGGAGTGATTACCACTACCCTGACGCAGCTTGGTCAGCGTCGCCTTGGGAATGTTTTCGAATATCAAGAGAAAATCGAAGACGAACGTATCTTTGTCATAGGGCTTCTGAACAAGCTCCCCTATTTTAGTCTCGATCTCAGCAATGTTCATGGATTCGTGCTCGATATCATGGTGATCGCATTAAGAAAACATCGACGTGTGACAAGCCTTCAAACGGTCGACGGTTTTTTTCATTTTCGGTCATTTGATTCTCATAGGCTTATTTAGTCATCTTCGCTTCCGCCTCTTTCTAATTTTCGAAGATGCTTCACGCTCAAGCGCATCGTGGACCTCCGTCACTTTGTACAAAGCTGGCTCTCCCTTAACGGTGCTAACCTGTCCATCAACAACATACGACATTTTGAAGGGATTTTCTGGCTGGTCGAGAATTGCAGCTTTAACTTTTGGCGTCATGAAGTAAAGCTTCACAGGCTTTGGTGAAAACTTTTCAATTACGCCTCTGTCACCAATACTCGTTTTAGAATCTCCTCTCATTTGCTGAAGATAGAGAACTTCCCTTTCGAAGTGTCCGTTTTCCGGAATAGCGGGACCAAGAAATCGTCGAACGTTGTTCTGAATAGCATTAGCTCGTTCGGACGTGACAATGATATTGTTGACGGTGACAGGCGCAGTATTACCCCTAATCTCAAAGATGATCTGTGCCCCACCGTCTTTTGCAATAGGTTCAACGATTTTTGAGAGCTGCTGCGCTTCGGTTCTGGTTATCGTAACCTCGGAGCCTTTGCGTGCTTCTTGGACTGTGAAGAATTGGATAAGATCACTCACATTAGCTAAGAAACCAGCGAGCACATCCAAATGATCTACAAGAAAGGAAGCTTGATCCAAGAGTTCCTTTGAGGCTCGCAATTATGCTTCCTCTTCGCAGATCGACGATATAGAGGCGTGCATTTCCAGCGACGGGCTCGTAGCCCTTTGAATGTACAAATTCAGAGTACAGTTCGCCGAGGGCCTCGAAACTCTGTCCCAGATCAACCAGTTCGACTGGTTTTGTGTTTGCAAGGCGGACCGTTAGCTCTAATTCTTTGTGAGCTTCCACTACGTCGGACATAGCCCCTCCCCCGGCCCCTAGCTGCGGATGCTTTTCAAGCTATTCGGACCGAAAATTCATCGGGCTACGTCCGAGTGCGTTCACGGCCTTCAGCCATGATGCCGTTGCAAACCTCAGGTGGCAATGATGTTGGGCATCGTCTCCTGGTCAACGCTGCAGTTGCCTACAAGCCCGACGGCCAATAGTTATTCTTCTACGAACAGCGCAATTGGAGGAGCTCAAACTTGGCCCCGAAAAAGTTTATACCTGTTTATACTTTTCTAAAAACTTTGAAGAAATCTATTTTCTCTGTAAACCGTTGATTTTATGAAGATTTTGGTGGGCGCACCAGGGCTCGAACCTGGGACCCGATGATTAAGAGTCATCTGCTCTACCAACTGAGCTATGCGCCCGGAACCGGCCCGGAAAGCCTTCACAAGAGGGCGTCGTTTAGCAAAGCACCCCCCCGATGTCCAGCAAACCGGCGGGGTATTCCCCGGTCCTGTCGGCGCAGTCCGGATGCGAAAAACCGCCGGAATCCGGCGGTTTTCTTGCATCTCGATCGATGAAAGATCGGCGCGGCTAGAGCCGTTCGGAGCCGCCGCGGCCATCATGATCCCCGTCCCGGCCGCCATCCCGATCGTAACCACGATCGCGGTCGCCATCCATGCCGCGCTCGAACCTGCGGTGCCGCCAACCCTCACCGCCAAAGCGGTGTTCCCGATGCGTCAGCATGGCGAGACGGCGCTTCTGGCCATCGTCGAGGGTCTTGTAGAGCGGATCGGCCGCATCCGCGATACGCTTCAACGCCGCCGCCGTGCCGGCCATGTTCTCGGCGCGCTCGCGCAGCCGCGTCACCGGATCCTTCTCCGGCTTCTGCCCATCCTTGGAAGCATCCTGCTTCGCCGTCATCCGCGCATTGGCGCGATCGATCCTCAGTTTGGCGAAATCCCGCGTCGCGGCTTCCACCGGCGGCCACAATTTCTCCTGGTCGGGCGTGAGCTTGAGTCCGGCATGGACCGCCGCGATCCGCGCGTCGGCAAAGGCTGCCCTGTCCTCGGGGCTCATCCGCACGTGCTCGTGAAACCACGGGCGATGCTGGGCATAGACCACGGTCGAAGCGGCGATGGCGAGCGCCGCGACGCCGGCGAGAAGAACCTTCTTCATGCGAACCTCCTTTGAAAGGTCACGCCAAGATGGGCGCGCCTGTCCGTGCAATCAACTTACAGTTTGGAAAGGGTGCCCTCTCTTACCAAGATGTAATGCGGTATCGTTAATGTATCGAAATGTTTCAGATCATGCCGAGCAGGTGCGGCAGCCACAGCGAAATCTCCGGGATGTAGGTGATCAGCCCGAGGAAAATCAGCATCGCGCACAGCCACGGCAGCACCGCGACGGTGATTTCGCTGATGCCCATTTTCGCGATACCGCTGGCGATATAGAGATTGAGCCCGACCGGCGGATGGCACAGTCCGACTTCGGTATTCACGATCATCAGCACGCCGAGATGGACCGGATGGATGCCGATCTTGGTGGCGAGCGGAAACAGGATCGGCGCCATGATCAGCAAGATCGACGACGGGTCCATGACGTTGCCGGCCGCCAGCAGCAGGATGTTGACCACCAGCAGGAACATCCAGACGCTGAAATTCTTGTCGATGATCCAGGCCGCCATCTCCTGCGGGATCTGCTCGTGGGTCATCAGGAACGAGAACAGCACCGCGTTGGTGATGATGTAGAGCAGCATCGAACTCATGCTCGCCGCCTGCAGCAGCACCTTCGACACTTCCCGCAGCTTCAGTTCCTTGTAGACGAACACGGTGATGAAAAAGGCATAGACCGCGGCGACGGCGGCAGCCTCGGTCGGCGTGAAGATTCCGCCATAGATGCCGCCGAGCACGATCACGATCAGCAACAGGCCCCAGGCGCTTTCGCGGAACGCGGTCCATTGCTCCCGCAACGTGGCCTTTTGCATCCGCGGATAGCCTTTGCGCCAGGCGATGAACCAGGTCACGACCGCCAGCATCGACGCCAGCATGATCCCCGGCACGATGCCGGCCATGAACAGCGCCCCGATCGAGGTGTTGGTGGACACGCCGTACAGCACCAGGATGATCGACGGCGGCACCAGGATGCCGAGCGCACCCGAGGTCGAGATCACGCCGACGCCGAACCGGCGCGGATAGCCGTGTTCCACCATCGCCGGCATCATGATCGAACCGATCGCGACCACGGTCGCAACGCTGGATCCGGAAATCGCGGCAAACATCGCGCACGCCGCAACTCCGGCGAGGCCAAGGCCGCCCGGCAAATGGCCGACAATCGAGGTGGTAAAGGCAATCATGCGCCGGGCGACGCCGCCGCGGGTCAGGAACGTGCCGGCGAGGATAAAAAACGGAATCGCCATGATCCCGAAATTATCGAGGCCGGAAAACAATTTCAGCCCGACGCTCTCGATCGGCACTTCCGTCATCGTGAACAGGAACGTCAGCACGGTAAGGCCGAGCGAAATCGAGATCGGCATGCCCGTCAGCATCAGGGCAAACAGCAGTCCGAAAATAAGGGCGGCGCTCATCACGCCTCTCCCAGCGCGACCGGCGCCTTGGCGCTGACCTCGATGCCGTCGACATGCGTCGCGTCGTGGTGCGGCAGCTCCCCGGTCTTCCAGTAGGTCCACGACACCTGCAGAAACCGGAAGCACATCAGATACGAGCCGAGCGGGATGCAGGCGTAGACGATCCAGCTCGGCAATTCGAGATCGGGCGACACCTGGTCGGTGCTCATCAATTCGATCACGAACTTCGCGCCCATGGTGCCGACGATCGCGGTGAACAGCGCGCCGCCGAGCAGGCCGAACAGGATGACGCGCTTCTGCCAGCTCGCATTGAGCTGGTTGATCAGCACGTCGACGCCGACATGGATGCCGGTTCGCACGCCATAGGCTGCGCCGAACTTCGCCATCCAGATGAACATGTAGATGCACAGCTCCTGCGCCCAGGAGATGTGGATGCGGATCAGATAGGGATACAGAAACGGCACGCCGGTGCCGAACCGGTGCACGACGGAGATGAAAATCAGGATCGTCGCAGCCGCCATCAGCGTGCTGATGATAATTTCCTCGAGCCGATCAAGGATGCGAAGCATCTCTCCCCCTCATGCGCCCAGCCAATTCAGGACGCGTCGCCTGTTCTCGCAAAGCAGGCGCCGATCGGTCCCCGCCAACCGCCGCCGCTCAAATCAAAACGAGCTCCCGCGACAACACGCGGGAGCTCGCCGGCAGTGTATTAGTGGCTTGCTCCGCCGGTTTCCTTGATGAACTCGTCGATCAGGGGTTGGCCGACCCGGCTTGCGACATCCTTGTAGACCGGCTCCATCGCCTTGCGCATGGCGGCATCCTGCGCCGGCGTCAGCGTGTCGATTTCGGTCTTGCCGGACTTCTTGATCTCGGCGAGCGCGTCGTCGTTTTCCTTGACCGACTGGCCGTTGCCGAAAGCGGTCGCTTCCTTCATGGCCTTTTCGCATTGCGTGCGGATATCGGCGGGCAGACCTTCCCAGAACTTCTTGTTCACGACCACGACATAGCCGATATAGCCATGGTTGGTCATGGTCATGTACTTCTGCACCTCGTGCATCTTCTGGGTGTAGATGTTGGAGGTCGTGTTCTCCTGGCCGTCGACCACCCCGGTCTGCAGCGCCTGATACACCTCACCGAACGCCATCACCTGCGGGATCGAACCCAGCGCGCGGAATTGCGCTTCCAGCACCTTCGACGACTGGATGCGGAATTTCAGGCCCTTGTAGTCCTCCGGCGTGATCAGTTTCTTGTTGGCGGTCATCTCCTTGAAGCCGTTGTCCCAATAAGCCAGACCGATCATGCCTTTCGGCTCCAGCAGCTTGAGCAGCTTCGCGCCAAGCGGCCCGTCGGTCACTTTGCGCAAGGTGGCAAGGTCGGGCAGGATGTAGGGAAGATCGAACACCTCGAACTCGCGGACGCCGATCGGTCCGAACTTGGAGTTCGAAGGCGCCAGCATCTGGACCGCGCCGAGCTGCAGCGCTTCGAGCTCTTCCTTGTCCTTGTAGAGCGTCGAGTTCGGATAGATCTCGACCTTGACCTTGCCGTCGGTGTATTTCTCCGCGAGTTCCTTGAACTTTTCAGCGGCCGCGCCCTTCGGCGTATTCGAAGCCACGACGTGGCTGAACTTGATGACGATCGGCGACTGCGCCGACGCCGGTCCAGCCAAGACCATCGCCGCGACCGATGCCGCAGCCAAAACCAATTTACGCATGTTTCCTCCCGCTTTTTTCGTGCGAAGCGGTGTCGCCGCTCCCAGCCAGCGGCACCAATACAGAGAAGCGGACGCGAATGCCATTCTCTGTTAGCAGGGTGCGTCCGCGATGTTTGTTGCAATGCAAAAACGCGGCTTGAACGGCCGCGTTTTCAGCATTTGATTTGGCACTGCGTCTTTTTGAAGCAATCAGCTTGAAGCAATCAGCCCGCCGCTGCCGCCGGGATGTCGCGCTGACGCTTCATGACGATCTTGTTGAGCGCCCCGAGATAGGCCTTGGCCGACGCCACCAGGGTATCCGGGTCGGACGCTTTCGATGTCATCGACCGTCCTTCATGGGCGAGCCGAACCGACACCTCGGCCTGCGCGTCGGTTCCCTCGGTGACCGCATGCACCTGGTACAGTTCCAGCTTCGCTTCGTGCGGCACCAGCAGCTTGATGCAGTTGAAGACGGCATCGACCGGACCGTTGCCCTCGGCCTCCTCGATTTTGATCTGGCCGTCGACGTCGAGCTTCATGGTGGCGCGCTGCGGGCCATGGGTGCCCGCGATTACCGTCAGCGACGCCAGCTTGATGCGGTCATGCGCGTTGGCGATTTCCTGGTCGACCAGCGCCTCGATGTCCTCGTCGTAGATGTCCTTTTTGCGGTCGGCGAGCGCCTTCATCCGCACGAACGCATCTTCCAGCTGGTTGGCGCCGAGCTTGTAGCCCATCTCCTCCAGCTTGTGCACGAAGGCGTGCCGTCCCGAATGCTTGCCCAGTACCAGCGACGACTGTTTCAGGCCGATCATTTCCGGCTTCATGATCTCATAGGTCGAGGCGTCCTTGAGCACGCCGTCCTGATGGATGCCGCTTTCATGGGCGAACGCGTTGCGGCCGACGATCGCCTTGTTGTACTGCACCGGAAACGAGGTGGCCGCCGAAACCAGTTTCGAGGCCCGGGTCAGCATGGTGGTGTCGATCTTGTTCCACCACGGAAACACGTCGTTGCGGACGTTCATCGCCATCACGACTTCTTCGAGCGCCGCATTGCCGGCGCGCTCGCCGATGCCGTTGACGGTGCATTCGATCTGCCGCGCGCCGCCGGCGATGCCGGCCAGCGAGTTCGCCACCGCCATGCCGAGGTCGTTATGGCAATGCACCGAGAACACCGCCTTGTCGGAATTCGGCACCCGTTCGATCAGGGTGCGCATGAAGCGGGTGTATTCTTCCGGCGTGGTGTAGCCGACGGTGTCGGGGATATTGACCGTGGTCGCGCCCGCCTTGATGACGGCCTCGACGATGCGGCACAGGTACTCCATCTCGCTGCGGGTGCCGTCCTCCGCCGACCACTCGACGTCGTCGATCTGGTTGCGTGCGCGGGTGACGTTGGCGATCGAAAGCTCCATCACCTGCTCGGGCGTCATGTTGAGCTTGACGCGCATGTGCAACGGCGAGGTCGCGATCACGGTATGGACCCGGCCGCGTTTGGCGAACTTCACCGCTTCGGCGCAGCGGTCGATGTCTTTCGGATTTGCGCGCGACAGGCCGGCGATCACGGCGTTCTTGGAACGGCGGGCGATCTCGCTGACCGCCTGGAAGTCGCCTTCGGAGGTGATCGGAAAGCCGGCTTCGATGATGTCGACGCCCATGTCGTCGAGCATCTCGGCGACCTCGAGCTTCTCCTCGAAGGTCATGGTGGCGCCGGGGCATTGTTCGCCGTCGCGCAAGGTGGTGTCGAATATAACGACGCGGTCCTTGTCGGACTTGTTCACGGTGGTCATTGCAAAATTCCTTTGGATGGTGCGCTGCTCGCGCGCTGAGGGGGTCTGGTGATCTCGCGCAACCCCTGAGTGCCCAGGCGCAAAGCGCCCAGACGGCCCTCAGGGGCCGATAAGAAGCAGGCCGCCGATAAGCAGGGTGGGCAGCGACGCAGCCGGAAGCGCGAAAGGACGCACGGCCTTGGCCGCTCCCCACCGAACTCCGTGTTTTTGGCCGCGAATCAGCATTGCCAGACCTTTTGAAGCGAGATTCTCGGCCAAAACCGTTGACGGTTGGTTGCCAGAACTCGTTCAGGTGCCGTTCTAAACGAGAAATACCGGGTGCCGCAATGCCAAAAGTTAGTCAGACGGGCTGACCTAGTTCGGGTATCGCCGCCTGCCGTCAGGGTCTCGTCTTCGACGAGCTCCGACTGTCGTGCCTCGCGAAAGCGGGGCATCCAGTACGCCGCGGCCTCCTTGTGGGATACCGGATCGCCCGACGGCGGGTGATGACAGCAGGCCGTAGGGTGGGCAAAGCGCAAGCGTGCCCACCATTTCAGTTCTTGCATTACATGGTGGGCACGGCGCAAACGCGCCTTTGCCCACCCTACGAATTTTCAGCCATCTGCCAAAGCCTCACGATCTCGCGGCACACGGCGCGAGGTTTGGCCAACAACCTTCTACCCTCCGATCAGAGGGCGCAGGGAATGCCGGGCGCCCAATGCGCCCGCAGCCTGGCAGGGCAGAAAAACAAGCCATGCCAGTAGTAACAGTCACCACGGTCACACCGGAAAAACCCGGCATTCCCCGCGCAATGGTTTTACGGTTTCCTTCGTGCTCTCCCCGGTGACCGGGCTTTGTTGCCACCGTCGCTCATGCGGATAACTCCGCACAAACTTGACACCAGCGTCGGGGTGTCAGGACCACACGACTTCGCCGTCCGCGAGAGCAGCGCCTCGTCAGCGCGCCGCCTCGCGTCCACCGCATCCCGCCGCCAACGTCCGTGACGATCGCGAAACGCCCCTCTGAGTGGGACGGGATGGAATCGATATAGGACTGATTTGGTATTCTGAAAATCAGAATATTTTTACGGATGGGACTTGACAGTTCACTGATTTGCCGGGTCGGGCAGCCCCGGGGGCGCAAATCCTAAATTGGGCGGACTTGGCCGATGTCCACTGTGCGTTCATAACAGACTCAGCATCGCGCCATTTTCGAAATGTGCCAATAGCAGACATGGTGGTACGCACCGAAAGGAGATAGTCTGGATCGCGGCGGCCTGTTTTGGAAACCGGCTCCTGCATCAGGCAGGCAGGATTTTTTCCATGTCAGCAGATATCCCGAACGTACGGCAGGTGCAGGGGTACTGCAGTCTTTGCCTCGCCCGTTGCGGAACCGTGGCGACAGTGACGGATGGTCAATTTGCCCGTCTGGATCCCGATCCGACACACCCGACCGGCGCGGCAATCTGCGCCAAGGGACGAGCAGCTCCCGAACTGGTCTATCACAAGGATCGACTGAAACGGCCGCTACGTCGAACGCGACCGAAGGGTGACGCAGATCCGGGATGGGAAGAAATTTCATGGGATGCCGCGCTCGACCAGACCGCGGCCGCCATGCGCCGGATTGCGGAGCAGTATGGACCTGAAGCAGTCGCTTTCAGCCAATCGTCCCCCTCCACGACGGCCATTGCGGATTCCGCGGGCTTCGTTCGCAGACTGATGAACGCTTTCGGCTCGCCCAACCAGGTATCGCACCTGGACCTCTGTGGCTGGGGACGCGCTTTTGCCACGCGCTACGTCTTCGGCGTAGGCAGCGTTGCCACGGGAAGCGGTGGCGGCGCGATGCCTGACATTGCCGAATCCGGTTGTCTCATGCTTTGGGGCTACAATCCCTCGTTTACTCGCATCACCCACGCAACGGCGGCGGTCGCGGGCCTGAAACGCGGAATGAAGCTTATCGTAATTGATCCGCGCAACGTCGGGCTGGCCAACAAGGCGGACGTCTGGCTGCGCGTGCGTCCCGGAACAGACGGGGCGCTGGCGCTGGGTCTGGCCAACATTATGATCGAGCGAGGGTGGTACGATCGGGAATTCGTCCGCGCGTGGAGCAACGGACCGCTCCTGGTCCGTTCCGATACCGACAGGTTGCTAAAGGCGGAAGACCTCGTTTCAAGCTCAGGACAATTTGCCGGGCAATTTGCCGCCTGGGATCCAGTTTCCAACCGCATCGTCAAGTATGATCCAATCGCCGGCCGCTATGAGGCAGCCAGCGAGGCTCTTGCGCTGCGTGGCGAATACAGAGTTGAAACGGCAGACGGTACAGTCAGTTGCCAGCCTGTCTTTGAGCGCTATGCGGCGCTATGCCAAAAATATACGCCCGAAGTGATTGAAGCGACATGCTGGATTCCTTCGCGCCAGCTGGAGGAGGCTGCAGAAATCATTTGGCACTCGCGGCCGGTTTCTTATTACGCCTACAGCGGGCACGAGCATCACGCCAGCGCCACGGATACCGCGCGCGCGATGGCACTGCTCTATGCGTTGACCGGCAGTTTCGACGCGGCCGGGGGCAATGTGCTGCTCCCCGCCGTACCGACCCGGCCAATCACCGGCGAAGACTTGCCTGCGGCAAAGCGCCTTGCTCCCGCGATCGGTTTTGCCGAACGCCCGCTCGGACCTGCGCGCTGGAATCACGTCTCGCCTCAGGACTTCTACCGCGCCGTTCTGGAAGGTATCCCCTATCCGGTTCGTGGACTCATTGGGTTCGGCACCAATCTGCTGCTCGCGCGGGGCGATCCCGTTCGCGGGCGCGCCGCGCTTGCCGCGCTCGATTTTTACTGCCATGCCGATCTGTTCATGACGCCAACGGCCGCGCTCGCGGATATCGTGCTGCCGGTGGCCTCCTGCTTCGAATGCAAAGCCCTGAAGGTCGGATTTGAAATCAGCGAAGATGCGCAGTCGCTGGTTCAGCTAAGGCAGGCGATCGTTGCGCCGCCGGGGCAGGCGCGGGGCGACACTGATTTCATTTTTGATCTCGCTGTGCGTCTTGGTCTTGGCCAGCATTTCTGGAACGGTAATGTCGATGCTGCCTACCGATATCAGCTCGATCCCAGCGGCATCACCCTGGATCAGCTTCGAGCGGAACCTGCCGGATTGCGGAAACCGCTAAAGACGCATCACCTCAAGCACGCCGCGAGCGACGACCAGGGAAACGCGCGCGGTTTTCAGACGCCGTCACGGAAAATCGAATTCTGGTCCGAGACCTTCCATGATCACGGCTATCCGGCGTTGCCGGACTTTGTCGAACCGCCAATCGGCCCCGTTGCGCGGCCCGACCTGGCTGCTTCCTTTCCGCTGATCTTGACCTGCGCCAAGCCCAGTCTCTTTTGTCAGACCCAGCATCGTACACTGCCAAGCCTGCGCAAGCGCGCACTTGACCCGGAGATCGAATTGAATCCGATGACTGCCGCAACCCGCGGAATCAAGAACGGCGATTGGGTTGACGTCCGCACCCCGGCCGGCGGGATGCGGGCCCGAGCGCGGCTCAGCGAAAAACTCGATCCACGCGTTGTCGTCGGCGAGCACGGCTGGTGGCAGGGTTGCGAGGAATTGGGTGTAGGCGCCGCCGATCCCTTTAATCCGAGTGGCACGAATTTCAATCTAACGGTCGACGTGGCTGTTCGCGATCCTGTCAGCGGCACCCCGTCCCATCGATCGAATCTTTGTGAAGTCCAGCTGGTAAGGGCATCTTGAGGAGAGAGTTGATTTCAACTCGGACATCGAGCCATGTCCGTTTCGTGCCAAAATCGGAAGTGAACCCAATTATTCGATTACCCCGTCGGCGATTCTCGATGCTGCCATTGCGCATTGGGCCGACGGGATCGCCAGTTCTACCAACATCCGTCGCTTACGGGCGCAGTGAACTTGACCTTCGTGAATACCAAATGAGGCCTGCCCCAACGAGCGCGCTCGCAATCCCGTAGACAACAAACTCGCTGTGTCCGTCCATGGCCGGGTTACTGGGCCATGGAAACAATAGCGTTCCTTGGCCGAACCAATGCAAGCCGAGGAGTACAAGGAGGATGCCAACGACGATTATAGCGATTTTCATTTAGACCCCTTCGCAGATCCGACCGAGCCAACACTGCTATTATATCATGCTTTCATCCAAGATCCGTCCTTTGGGTCCAAAATTGCTAAATGCTCCTTGCGAATAGACGGTCTTCCGCTCTGCCTCCAGCAACGGACATTGATCGGTGCTGTTGGCATGTCGCAAATGTGCCAGAGGCGGAAATCCTATTTAGTCTTCACCATAACGACAGCGCCGCTCGACCAGTCGATGTAAAGACGGCGAAAGTCCTGCCTCGCAGCCAGCGCCTCCATGAGCGGTGGAATCTTTACCGCATGCTCAGGCGGCCACATTGGGTGGGGCTTGGTGTCGTCGCAGATGTAGATACCGCCAGGGCGCAGTAATGCGAGTGCTTCGTCCAGAAGAGTGTGCTTTCCGGCACCGCCATCGGCAAAGATGAGATCGAAGGAGTTCGGGGGCTCACGCCGTATCGTCAAGGCCGCATCCTCAGAGACTATCGTCAATCTCGAGTCCATTCCCAGATGCGTTCTAGCAATAGCCTGAACGGTGGGATCGATATCAACCGTGGTTAGCCGTGCCGCGGCATCCATGCCATCCAGCAGCCAGCAGGCTCCGATACCCGTTCCGGTGCCGGTCTCAAGCATCCGACCGCCGGGCTTCAAAGCGGCCATGACACGAAGCAAGGCCCCCACCGGTGGCCAGCACCACTTCATGAAGCCGATCCTTCGCGTATCGGCTATGATGGCTTGATATGCTTTGGGCGGGGGTTGAAACGTGGACTCGTCCATGAGGTGCCTCTCTCAAAAGCCACGGAAATTTAGATCACTGCGGCCTACGCCATCCGGACCAAATGTCGGCTAAGGGTCAAAAGCGGACTTTGAGCATCAAGAACTCGACGTCCGCTTCACTCTCGAAAGCGGACATCGGTCCGGGCGACGCCAATGTCAGCTTTGTGCCAAACTGCGACACTTCATTCCACCAGCTTGTCGGCGCGCAGGACGAAGTTCGCGGGGATCTCTGTGACCAACCGTCGCGGACACCATCAAGCCGCTCACGGCCGCGGCTACCCTCATCAGCACTCGCCTGTTCATGCGTCCCTCCCCGGCACCAGTTTATTTGCGCGATTAGAGGCCATCACGATTGACCCGACAAGCCGGGGATTTCACTTTTCGGTGCAGTAAGTTGCGAAAGCGAGCAGTCGTAAGGCCGAACCTCCGATCCGTTGATGTCTGCTCCGGGTCAGAAGCGGACCTCAAGCAGGCAACATTCGATGTCCGTTGTTCACCCAAAAGCGGAAGTCGACCGAGGCGCGCGCCGTGTCCGAAATGTCCCGGCCACAGAGGTCCTGAATGCGGAAATCCCGTGCTATGCCGGACGCCAGCATCGGGAGAACCGTCATGAAGACCATCGGCATACTTGGTGGAATGTCTGCGGCGTCGACCCAAATTTACTACCGTGAGCTATGCGCGATGACACGGGAGAGACTGGGAGGACTTCACTCCCCGGAGTTGCTCATCCGCTCGCTTGATTTTGCCAGGATCGAAGCTCTTCAGGTGGAGGGCGACTGGAAATCCGCCGGCGTCATTCTCAACAGCGAGGCAAAGGCGCTGGAGCGCGGAGGCGCGCAGGTGATCGTTCTGGCGACCAACACCATGCACAAGCTCGCGAGTGAGATGATGACCGGGGTTGAAATCCCGTTTGTGCACATCGCCGACGCGACCGCCCGGGCAATCAAGTCGAAGGGACTGCGGAATCCCGGATTGATGGCGACTGCTTTCACAATGGAGCAATCGTTCTACACCGACAGGCTTATTGCCTCCGGTCTCGATCCCATCATCCCGAATGAATTCGACCGAGCCGAAACACATCGGATCATTTACGAGGAGCTTTGCAAGGACGTCATTACCGCCGAGAGTACAGCCGCCTGCGTGGCAATCGCTGATCGGCTTGCGGCATCGGGAGCTGACAGCCTGATATTGGGGTGCACAGAAGTGGGAATGCTTCTCAATCAGGACAACGTCGGGATGCCGGTTTTCGACACGACGCTGATACATTGCAAAGCGGTGCTGGACTACGCGCTGGAATGACCGGTCGGGATCGGAAGGAAAGCAAAAATGGCAGTCTCAACATGCATCTGCCGCCATGTCCGAAATGTACCCAAGCGCGGACTCGCACAGCCCCATCTGCTCATGCGCGCATGGCATTGATCCAAACGCTGATTCGATTATGGTCCACCTCTCCGACGGACCTAAATCATCCAACACTTAGGCGGGGCTGCACATGCGCGCTCTCATAGCGGCGTTTTTGTTTTGTTGGCGATGGCCGGGCCAGGCCTGGCGACCGAAATCGTCGTGACCAGTGGCGATACATTCCAGCTGGATCACACGGGTTATCGGCTGGATGGTGTCGATGCCCCCGAAATCGACCAGACGTGCCTCGACCAAGGCGGCAATGTCTGGCCATGCGGGGTTACGGCGCGCGACCGGTTGAGCGCGTATATTGGAAACCGCGCCGTCCGCTGCGAGGACAAGGGGCCTGACCCGATCGACAAGCACCGGCGGAGCGGGATTTGTTCGATCGAAGGCGAGACCACCACGCTCAATGAGTGGCTCGTTCGCGAAGGATGGGCGATCAGGTTCGAGTCTTCCGCCAAGGGCCGTTTCGCCGCGGAGGAAGCCGACGCACGCGCCAACCGGCGCGGACTGTGGCAAGGATGCTTCGCAGAGCCGAGCGATCTGCGAGGATGGAATCTCAATGGAGCGCGACTCCTCGGCGGCGGTTGCCAGGCCGGCCATCAGAACCGGACACGCGAGAAGCTGTTTCGCGTCGACACTGCGATGCCGCCGGGATGCCCGATCAAGGCCAAGCTGGCGCTGCGGGCCATAGGCTACCAAGGCATCTATCACCTGCCAGGTTGCGCGAGCTATAGAGGCCTGAAGCGGGTCAATCGCTGGTTTTGCTCGGAGGAAGACGCTTCGGCGGAAGGATTTCGCAAGGCGCTGACCTGCCGATAGATGCCGCTTCAGCGGAACGCCTGTTGCCGGGGTCTGAAGCCAACTTTTGTCATGGCGACATCCGCTGTGGGTCAAAAGGCAGACCTGACGGCCCCGTGCTTTGCCCTCAAAAGCGGGCTCAAGCCGGACATCGCGCCACGTCCGAAACGTGCCATGAGGGGACATGCGGCGGCACCGTTGTAGGTCCGCCTAGTTCCCCCCATCGCGACGGCTGTAGTCGATTAGGCTGCGGTCGTTCGATCGATCCATTGAGTAACTTCCTCTTCAATCAGCGGTCCGATATGCTTCTCGCTGTTCGATCGCGGACACGGAGGCTACATCATGGGATTTGCAGGCGGCTGCTCCTGTGGCGCGGTTCGTTACACCATCAGCGCGGAGCCCATTCGCGGCTTTCAATGCCAGTGCCGGGATTGCCAGATGGATTCTGGCGGCGGCCATAGCTCGGTCCTCGTATTTTCGCGAGCCACGTTCGAGATATCAGGTGAGGTTCGCGAAATCACACGCATCAGCGACGGAGGCGCGACGAAGCGAAAGGGCTTTTGCCTGAACTGCGGTGTCTCGGTCTACAACAAGCCGGAGAGTCCCGAATTCATCGGCATCTATGTCGGAAGCCTCGACGATGCCATGTCTTTCAAGCCGGCCATAGTCCTCTACGCGTCGCGTGGCCATGCCTGGGATTTTCTGGACCCCGACATTCCCAAGCTGCCGGAGTGGTATCCGAACTCGCAATAGCAATCGCAGAAGACCGTGGGCGAGGCGCAAACGGTCCCGGCAAGCCGCCGGGGTTGATGTCTCCTACGGGTCATTAACGGAAAGTCGAGGTGGCCGACGCCGAGTTCTGCTTTACCTCTGAAAGCGGACATCGCTGCAAATCTATTTCGTTCACTGCGATAAACAGGCCCCAAAGGACTGACTACAACCCACCATGTGTTGCGCGCATTGGGCAAAGGCTGCTTGCGGAGTCGCGCCGAAGCCCCAATACGAATGCCCGGCGTTAACGAACTGGTCGTTGCTTAAACCCCCTACGCTCAAGTACCCGCAGCCGCTGTGAAACCTGCTGACGACCGCACAATGACCGCTGCCACCCTGGCTCTCACAGAGTTGTATCGCTCGCGAGTCAGCAGTGCCGGGATCGCTAGCGGTTCCAACACCACCCGTTGCAGCACCATCGCCATTCGCATTGGTGAAGGTTGCGACGGCAGCGGCACCGTAAGAAGCACCGTTGTGCTGCGGCTTTTGGCTGATTGCCGGGGCGTGCGGCGCCTCGCCTCCCGACACCGGCTTATCAGTGTTACCAGCGTTGGCACCGTTTGAACCGGTCTGCGCGAGCGACGCACCCGGCGTTGCGATGACAACAAGCGCTGCGAGGACGGCAATTCCCGTCGGCGCGATGGCCTTCCTCATGCGGGCTCCCGCTCGTCAATGGCCGATTTTCTTTCGGCTGCAAGCTCCATATCACCCGGGCCAGGAAATCACTACCAGAGGCTCAAACATCTGCGAGTGTATTTGTTTCCGGAAGTATCGCTGCATCGCAGCGAACCAATGCGCAAAGCTGCGCGGCCGCCGGTTCTCGACGAATGCGGAAAGCGGGAAAGCGTATCTCACATGCTGACTGCCGCGTGGATGGTACGGCAATGGTGTGCCAGACCGTCGTGCGAGACCACGAATTCCTTTAACGGCGTCTCGATGTCGTAGAAGTAGATGTTGGCGACGAAGCCATAGATGCCGGCGTCGATGGTCGTCGGTCGGTCGCCATGGACATAGCCCTGCCGCGGGATCAGGCTCGCGAGGGCGGCAAGATCGGCGAGCCCGCGGGCCATCGCGGCGTCGGCCTCGAAGCGGCCGATGCCCTGGAAATAATAGCGCTGGGCGTTGAACTCCCTGGCCTTCATCAACCCGTCATCGGTAAGGCCCGGATGCTCGCGCTTGAGCGCATCGCGAAACCGGGGCCAGTAGCGCTCGTCCTTCCAGCGCGAATAGGACATCACCCAGTAGAGATCGTCGAGCGTGCGCGTGATGAGGAGATTGGTCGTGCGCTGCGCCGGGGTCAGCGCCGCGTCCAGCGTCACGCGATATTTTCCGGTGACATAGCCAAGGATGGTCTCGCTGTCGCCGACGATGTCATCGCCGTCGACGATATAGGGCAATTGTCCACGCGGCGCCTTCGACGCATCGAAAATGTGTTCGTGCCGGAACGGCACGCCGGCGAGCTTCAGAAAAGCGAATACCTTCAGACCGTAGCCATTGTTGTCGGCGACGCCGAACAGCGGCGGATAGGAATACAGGGTGAGCATGCTGGCCCGTCTCGTTCAAGGAGGCCGCAGGCTACCTCAAAATTGATCAGCCGGAAACGTCCGGCAGGACAACCCTGCATCGGGACGAAACGGCGGCAGACTGCTTTGGGTCACGTGTGGACGGCGCCCTGGCAAGAACTTTCTGACGTTTCTGCAGCATTGGTCGGGTGCGGTCACGTGTCCGGCCTGTTGATGCGGCAGGTATGGCCGCTGGCCCTAATGCTCTGCGCGGATCGGGTCCCAAACAAAACCGCGCACTTTGGAAGAAGTGCGTTGACCCAAGCGGGTTCTCCCGATCCCCGGAACGACCGTATCTGCATTACGTCGTCATGCCCTCGCCAATTGGTGTTGCCGATCTAGCTGCTGGCGTACCTCATGCCGCCAGCGACAGCTTCGGCTCCTTGTATCTCTCGCCCCGGACCATGATGGCCCAGGCCATCCGCGCAATCTTGTTGGCGAGCGCCACGGCCGCCACTTTCGTGGGACGGCGCTCCATCAATCGGTCGAGCCAGGGACGCCTCTCGGTGCCGTGCTTGCGCGCGTAGCGGATGACGGCCATTGCCCCGACCACCAGCAGCCACCGCAGGTATCGATTGCCCTGCTTGGTGATGCTACCGAGCCTGTCCTTGCCGCCGGTGGTGTGCTGCTTCGGCACCAACCCGATCCAGGCCGCAAGACTGCGCCCCGAGGAGAAGGTATTCCAGTCGCCGATCTCGGCAACCAATGCCGTGGCGCCAACCGGGCCGATGCCTGGGATCTCTGCCAGCCGCCGGCTTGCCTCACAGCCGCGGTGCAGGGCCATGATGGCCCTTGTCAATGGCTGCGATCTCGGTCCCGATCGCACCATGCTGCCGCGCCAGCACATCAAGAATGGCGCGGACCGCCGGCGACACCCGGCTATCAGCACCATCCGCGATGATCCTGAGCAACTCGGCCGTTCCATTGCGGCCCTTGGCTGACACGATGCCAAGCTCGGCCAGGTGCCCGCGTAGGGCATTGCTCAACATCGTGCGCTGGCGCACCAGCAATTGCCGGGTCCGGTGCAGCATCAAGGCGGTCTGCTGCTCCTTTGTCTTGATCGGGACGAACCGCATCGACGGCCGCGTCACCGCCTCGCAGATCGCAGCCGCATCATTCGCATCGTTCTTGCTGCGTTTGAGGTAGGCCTTCACATAGCTCGGCGGTAGCAGCCTGACCGTGCGACCAAGCGCCCGAAGCTCGCGGCCCCAATGATGAGCCGATGGACACGCTTCAATCCCGACCAGGCATGGCGGCTGCTCACCGAAGTAATCCAACACCTTTGCGCGACTGACGCGCTTGCGGATCACAACCGCGCCCGCAACATCGACCCCGTGCACCTGGAATACCGACTTCGCAATATCCAGACCAATTGTGCTAACTTCGCCCATGGACGGCTCCCCTCAATGTGGTTTGCTCTAACGCAACCACCCTATGGCACTTCGATGCCGCAGAGTGGGCGCCGTCCACAGCATCAAAACCGATCCTGACAACGCCAAAAATGAGACTTCCGAAGTACCTTGCCGGCTCAACCGGTCGGCGCAACACCGATTGCCGACAAGCAGAAAGGAAATGCAGATGTTCCTTGTCAAGCAAATGACCATCGCTGTCGCGCTCGTTGGGTTGGCGCATTCCCTTCCCGCCTCGGCTGCGGATGCCAACAGTGCGCCGTCGCGCGAGTTGACGATCGATATAACCGTTCCCTTGAAGGCATCCAAAGTCGTCTTCGATATGGACCATCAAGCCTTCGCGGGCGATCAGCCCATCGGGCTGACGCACATGCAGATGATGTTGCAAAAGTACAAGGCACAACAAACGCCGCAGCGTATCATTGCCGTGTTCTATAGCTTAGCGGGGTATATGCTGCTCGATGATGCCGCCTACAACAAGGCCCGGAGATCGGACAAGGGAAACCCCTACAAGGAGACCATCGCAGCCCTTCAGAAGGAGGGGGTTGAGTTTGAGGAATGCGGCGAAACGGCCAGGACCAACGGCTGGGCAAATTCGGACCTTCTTCCCGGCGTCAAGGTCAACTCCGGCGGAAACCTGCGCCTCGTGCAGCTCGTGCAGGATGGATTCGTAATGCTTCAGCCCTGAGCCGCGGCGCCGGATCGGTACAACCAGCCGACTGAAAAAACAAACAAATTTAATAAATGGCACCTTGCGCGGCAAGAATCCTGACACCGGTGCGCCATGGTTGTGCCACAACCCGCGCCCGCCACCGCAACGAAGAGGTCACGCTTCTGCCGCACTGGATCAACAATATTCACAGCCGGTAACGTTCAGTTTTGTATGTGTGCTTGAGTAAAATTCGCGATGAAAACGCTTTACGATTTGCTCGGTGCTCTTCCCGACGATGACGCCGACGACCTCAGGACCGCGTTCCGTACAGCCGTCAAGGGCACTCATCCCGACATGCGGCCTGGCGATCCGGATGCGGCGCTGAAATTCCGGGAGATCGTTCGCGCCAACGAAATCCTCAGCGATACCGAGCAGCGCGCGGTTTACGACGACCTGTTGCAGCTGGCACGCCTCGAGCAGAAGCTGGCATCGGGGCATTCCGTCGCCGCCCGGATGCGCAAGATTGCTTCCGGCATGATGGCGCTCACCTGGGCCGCCAGCGCAACGGCCGCGGGCTACTTTATGTTCTTGTACATGTCGGCTGCACCCGCTTCGATACTCAGCTCCAACATCATGGCCGCATTCCCCCCGAAATCGGAGCAGGCAGCCATCCGCGGCGAACCAGCGCCGTCTGCTGCAATGACCGAGAACACCCCGGAGATTATTCCCGCCTCCGACGTCACCGCAGTTCCCGACCTCGCCGCGGACGAGCCTGGATCCATCCCTTCGGAGGGGCTTTCTGCCTGCGGCAACAGCGATCTGAAACTCAGGTTCGCCGATCTGGACGATGCGTTTCAGCTCGATACGAAGTTCCTGCCGGCCTACGTCGACCCCGGCGTCATTTTCTATCGCACCGAAAAGTCCGACTCCCCGTTCCCTGACGTAACCGCTGCGAAACGGGTCGAAAAGGTCAGCCACGCCAAAGCTGTGCCCGCGACGTCCCGGAAGCGGCCGCTTGTTCAGGCCACCGTCGCAACTTCCGTAACGGCGATGTCGCGAACGACTGCGCAGGATCTGTCGCACAGGGAAGCGATGGCGTCGGCGACAAGGTGGCATTGAAAACGGAAGGTTGACCGAGGCCGCAAGGCGGATCGCCGCCGGATCCGTCGCAGGGCTTAAACCTTCGTCATCGCCGGTACTGCTCGTCCGAAACCTTCTCCATCCAGTTGACGACCTTGCCGTCGAGGGATTCCTGGATGGCGATATGGGTCATTGCGGTAGCGGGCGTGGCGCCGTGCCAGTGTCTCTCGTTCGGCGGAAACCAGATCACGTCTCCGGGCCGGATTTCCTCGATCGGACCGCCTTCCCGCTGGGCCCAGCCGCAACCGGCGGTCACCACCAGCGTTTGGCCGAGCGGATGGGTATGCCAGGCGGTCCGCGCGCCGGGCTCGAACGTCACGCTCGCACCGGCCACGCGCGCCGGAGCAGGCGCAGAGAACAAGGGATCGACCCGAACCGACCCGGTAAAATAGTCGACGTTGCCCTTCCCGGACGGTTGAGAACCACCTCGCTTGATATCCATTTCCAATTCTCCTTTATGCGTGCGCTTGCTTTTTCGTCATCGCCTTCTTTGTGGTCCGCTTCCCCTCATTCTCCAGCGCGGCGCGCACCTGTTTGAACTCCTGCAGCGCGGCGGCATCGACGGCGGGGAATTTCAGGTCGAGCTTTTCGAGCGCGCGCAAGATGGCGGAGCCGATCACCACCCGCGCAAACCATTTATGGTCGGCCGGCACCACATGCCACGGCGCCGCCGCACTCGAAGTGTGCCTGACGATCTCCTGGTAGGCGGCCTGGTATCGCGCCCATAACGCGCGCTCGGCGATATCGTCCATCGAGAACTTCCAGTTCTTCGCAGGCTCATCCAGCCGGTCGAGAAACCGCTTGCGCTGTTCTTTCCTCGACACGTTGAGGAAGAACTTCAGGACCACGGTGCCGTTGCGCGAAAGATAGCGCTCGAACGCCGAGATATCCTCGAACCGCTCGCGCCAGATATTGCGGGTCACCAGCCTCGGCGGGACCTTCTCTTTGGCCAGGGTTTCCGCATGCACCCGCACCACCAGGCATTCCTCGTAATAGGAACGATTGAAGATGCCGATGCGGCCGCGCTGCGGCAGCGCGATCGTGCTGCGCCACAGAAAATCGTGGTTGAGCTCGAGCGTCGAGGGCTGCTTGAACGAATGCACCTCGCAGCCCTGCGGGTTGACGCCGTCGAAGATGCTTTTGATGGCGCTGTCCTTGCCCGAAGCGTCCATGCCCTGAAAGATCAGCAGCAGCGACCAGCGGTCCTGCGCGTACAGCTTCTCCTGGAAATCGCTCAGCCGCTTGCGATAGGCTTCCAGGATCTTTTCGCCCTTGTCCTTGTCGAGACCGCCCTTCTCGTTGGTCTTGTGCGAGCGCAGGTGAAACTCGCCCGACCCGTCGAAACGAAACGGCGCCACCAGGGGCTCGAGCTGGGCCGCGAGATTTGCCGGGGATTTCTTGCTCATGACGCGACAACGCCTCCGCTAGCTGTTTAGTTGCGCTTCGATGAACGCGGTGACAAAGCGCGGCATCGCCGATGTGAGATCGCCGGTCGTGCGCACCAGCCGGATCGCGGCCAGTTCGGGCTGGCCTTGCCGGGCGAGGTTGGCTTCGATCCTGGCGCGCAGTCTGTCGCCCGGCATGTCGACATTCAATATCCTGATCATGGCGATGGCCGCACCCGACACCACACAGTCCCAGTATTCGCCGGGGCGATAGTCGGCCGGTGTCAGGCCGGTTTCCTCCTCGACCTCGCGGGCGACGCTGCCGGGTATGTCGACCGCGCCGGCGCTGAGATCGCCGAGATCGGGCGTGCCCGACGGGAAATAAATCCGGCCGGCATTGGCGGTGTGCTGGCCCATTTCACCCATCACGAAGGCGCCGTCGGCGGAACGCAGCGCGCCCATCCCGAAACCGTTGAACACCTCCTTGTCGGGAAAGCCCCAGTCGCGCCACGCCAGGAAGCTGGCGAAATCGGCCTCGAAGTAGCTCGCGCTGAAGCGCTCCCGGTCGAAGACCGGATGGCGCGCCATCAGGATGCGTCCGTTCCAGATTTTCGGCCTCTCGCTGCGTTTCTGCGCAAAATGCGCGTCGATGTCGCCGCGGCGCTCGTCCGCGAACGGCCACGACCATGGCTGCAAACTCAGATCGAGCGTCGTGACGCGATGAATGACCGGCGGCGTCATGCGGCCATCAGGCTTTATTTCGCATTCATCCCCGTCGTCTTCTTGGCCTGCTCGACAAATTTGTTGGTGTAGGTCTTGGTGACGTCGATATTGGCCTTGGCGACATCGGGCGAGCTTTCGCTGAACACCGCGAGCACCGCTTCGGCGCCCTTGGGATCCATCTTGCCGGTTTCCGAATACATCGGGATCGTGTTCTTGAGCGCGGCGAGATAGAGCTCCTTGTTCTTGCCGACCATCTCAGGAGGCATCTTCGCCATGATGTCTTCCGGCGAATGGGTGTGAATCCACGCCAGCGTGTTCATGATCGCGTTGGTCAGGGCCTGCACTTCCTTGTCATGCGAGGCGACCCAGGCCGTGGTGCTGTAGAGCGCGCCGCCCGGATATTCGCCGCCGAACACCGCCAGCGTATCCTTTTGGGTGCGGGTATCGCTGAGGATGCGCAGGTCCGGATGGCTGCCTTGCAGGACGGTGACCGAGGGATCGAGCATCACGGCGGCGTCGATCTGGCCCTGCTCCATCGCCGCCACCGCGGTGGCGCCGAGCCCGACGCCGATCACCGAGGCGCTGGCCGGGTCGAGGCCGTTTTTCTTCAGGAGATATTTGAGAAAGAAATCGGTCGAGGAGCCGGGCGCGCTGACGCCGACCTTCTTGCCGGCCAGATCCTTGATCGATTTGATCTCGCCATTGTGCGAGGGCGACACCACCAGGACGAGACCGGGATAGCGGTCATAGACCACGAAAGCCTGCAGCTCCTGCTTCTTGGCGGCGAGATTGACGCAGTGGTCGAAATAGCCGGAAACCACGTCGGCGCTGCCGCCCAGCACCGCCTTGAGCGCATCGGAGCCGCCCTTGAGGTCGACCAGTTCGACGGCGAGGCCCGCTTTCTCGAATTCGCCGAGCTGCTGGGCCAGCACGGTCGGCAGATAGCACAGGCAGGCGCCGCCCCCGACCGCGATCGTGATCTTGCTTTGCGCTGCAGCAAGATCGGACATCAGAAACAGCGCCAAAACCGCCGCGGCCAGCCTGCCAAACATCGTTCGCATGGTTTCCTCCATCGTTGGCGGCACGGTAAAGCAACCCATCGGGGTTGAGAAGCCGACTTTGGTGCCAACGTCTGGCGCCGGGCATGACAGGCGGAAGTGCCGCCCGTCGCGCCTCCGGAGGGGGTTTATTCCACCGACAGCGCAAAATTTTTATCATCGGGCCGGTGAGCGCTCTGGCAGGTCATCCGCTGGCCAAATCGCGCTTTCAGGGCTTAGCATCCGCCCCACAAAAAATGCCAAAGGGGAGGATATCCATGAATCGCATTGTTACGACGTTATCGATCGCAGCTGCCTTCGCCGCGGTTGTGGCGTGACGCACCTGATGCGACCCGCGCGGGCCGCTACCGATACCATCACCGCACAGGTCATTCACACCGGCGAGTTGGAAGGGGATGCGCTTAGCCCGGCCAATGCCTGCGGGATGCACACCAAGCTGTTCGTCTCCGCCGATGGCGCTACCATTTGGCGATCCAGGACGGCAATGTCGGCAAACACATGCATCCCAACGCCAACGAGATTCAGTACATCCTCGAAGGCACCGGGACGATCTGGCTCGGCGACAAGGAAGTGAGGGTGAAGCCGGGCGACCTCATCATCATCCCCAAGGGCACCGCGCATGGCGGCACCAAGCCGGACGGCCGGACGTTCAAGGCAATCGCGATCAAGACGCCGCCGCAGGCTCCCGATGACACCAAGATGCTGCGACTGAGCGCTCACCGTCATTGCGAGCGAGCAAGCGAAGCAATCCAGCTAGAGGAAACAAGCTGGATTGCTTCGTCGCTGCGCTCCTCGCAATGACGGACGGGCGTTACCCGCGCCCGTCGGCCGCGCCCGGCCGCCATACCAATAGCCGCCGCTCGACCACCGTTACCGCAAGGTCGATCAGGATCACGAAGGCCGACAGCACGAACATGCCGGCAAAAACTGCGGCGACGTCGAACACGCCCTCGGCCTGCTGGATCAGGTAACCGAGCCCGGCCGCGGAGCCGAGATACTCGCCGACGACAGCCCCGACCACGGCAAAGCCGACCGAGGTGTGCAGCGAGGAGAACATCCACGACAGCGCCGACGGCCAGTAGACGTGCCGCGTCAGCTGCCGTTCGCTCATGCCGAGCATGCGGCCGTTGTCGAGCACGGTGGTGCTGACCTCCTTGACACCCTGGTAGACGTTGAAGAACACGATGAAGAATACCAGCGTGACGCCGAGTGCCACCTTCGACCAGATGCCGAGGCCGAGCCACAGCGTGAAGATCGGCGCCAGCACCACGCGCGGCAGTGCGTTGGCCATCTTCACATAGGGATCGAATATGGCCGCGACCCTGGGCTGGCGCGCGAACCAGAAACCGACCGCCACCCCGCCGAGCGAACCGATGGTGAAAGCAAGAACCGATTCCCACAGCGTGATCGCCAAATGCTTCCAGATCACGCCGCGGGCGAACCAGTCGACGATCTGGCTGCCGACATCCACCGGATTGGAAAAGAAGAACGGCGGCAGCAGCACGCGGCCGAAAATCGGCACCGAAGCCAACAACTGCCACAGCCCCAGCGCGACGACGGCGACCAGCAACTGACAGAGAAGCAGGTTTATTCTGCTCATGACGCCACCGCCTGCGCCGATTGCGCATAGCCCTTCATCACTTCCTCTTTCAATACGCTCCAGATTTCCCGATGCAGCGCATGAAATTCCTTTTCCAGCCGCACCTCCATGATATCGCGCGGCCGCGCCAGCGGCACGCGCCAGTCGCCGATGATGCGCGCGCCGGGCCCCGCCGACATGATGACGACGCGGTCGGCCAGCGCGATTGCCTCCTCGAGGTCATGGGTGACGAACAACACCGCCTTGCGGTCGGCGCTCCATAGCTCCAGCAACAGATTGCCCATGATCTGGCGGGTCTGGGCATCGAGCGGCCCGAACGGCTCGTCCATCAACAGAATCCTGGGATCGCGGATCAGCACCTGGGCGAGCCCGACGCGCTTGCGCTGGCCGCCCGACAGCATGTGCGGATAGCGGTTGCCGAACGCGCCGAGCCCGACCGATGCCAGCCAACCTTGCGCCCGCGCCAGCGCCTCGTCGCGCGCCACGCCCGATATCTCCAGGCCAATGGCGACATTGTCGATCGCGGTCTTCCACGGGAACAGCGCGTCGGCCTGAAACAGGTAGCCGGCCTCGCGATTGAGCCCGGTCAGCGGCGAATCGAAGATTCGAACCGCGCCCGATACCGGCTTGAGCAGGCCGGCGGCGACGTTCAGCAGCGTCGATTTTCCGCATCCGGTCGGGCCGACGATGGCGACGAACTCGCCATGTTCCACCGAGAGTCTGGCCTGCTCGACCGCGGTGTAGACGCGCGCATCGGCGAGGCGAAACGCCACCGTCGCGTCGTCAAGCACGACCGCCGTCGGCTTTGCCGTGTCCACCGCACCCCTCCAGGTTCGAGACGATGCATTAGCGCCTGCGAAGGATAAGTTCAACGCGGCGCTGCAACGTGGTACTTGGAGGCTCGCCTGCTTCACCCTCCCCTGGAGGGGGAGGGTCGACGCGAATGCAATGAGCGGCGGGGTGGGGTGACGGTCTCTCGTCTTGAACGGCGCTTGAGTTGATAGACCGTCACCCCACCCCGTCTCGCATTTCGCTACGCTCATGCGAGCCGACCCTCCCCCTCCAGGGGAGGGTGAAGGAAACGAGACCATGTGCAACCGAATGCAACACACACCCCTGATCGCATTTGCGCATGTCGGCAAAAGCTTCGACGGCGGCCGGGGCGTTGGGCCCGTTGTGGCCGTGAACGACGTTTCGCTCGAGGTCGCCGCGGGTGAATTTCTCGCCATCGTCGGCGGCTCGGGCTCCGGCAAGACCACGCTGCTGCGGCTGGCGAACCGGCTGATCGACGCCGACAGCGGCAGCATCGAGGTCGAGGGCGAGGATGTGCGCGCGGCCGATCCGGTTCGATTGCGCCGCCGCATCGGCTATGTATTCCAGAGCGGCGGGCTGTTTCCGCATATGAGCGTCGCCGACAATATCGGCATCACGCCGAAATTGCTGGGCACGCCGGCGGCGGAGATCGCCGCGCGCGTCGACGAGTTGCTCGATCTGGTGCGGCTCGACCGCGGCCAGCACCGCGACCGGTTTCCGCATGAACTGTCCGGCGGCCAGCGCCAGCGGGTCGGCGTCGCCCGGGCGCTGGCGGCCAAACCCCGTATCGTGCTGATGGACGAGCCGTTCGGCGCGCTCGATCCCCTCACCCGCGACGCGCTTGGCGACGACTACCGCGCGTTGCATCGCAAGCTCGGGCTGACCACGGTCATGATCACCCACGACATGACCGAAGCTATCCTGCTCGCCGACCGCGTCGCGGTGATGCGCGCCGGACGGCTGTCGGCACTGGGCACGCCATCGGAACTTTCCGGCAGCGACGACGCTTACGTCGGCGAACTGCTGCGCACGCCGCGGCGGCAGGCCGAGCGGCTGAAAATGCTGCTGCCGCGGGATGGCGCGGCATGAGCCTGTTGTCCGATCCGCGCTGGAGCGAGGCGCTGGCGCATCTGCCGGACTATCTCGGCAATCATGTCCGCGTCAGCGTTACGGCGCTGGCGCTGGGACTATTGGTCAGCCTGCCGCTCGCGATTGCGGTACGCAATCGTCGAGTGCTGCGCGGCGCGCTGCTTGGCCTCGCCAGCATCGTGCAGACGGTGCCGGGCCTGGCGCTGCTGGCGCTGTTCTATCCGCTATTGCTGGCGCTGGCGGGATTGTCGCTGGCCTGGTTCGGATTTGGTTTCTCGGCGTTCGGATTCCTGCCCGCGGTGCTGGCACTGGCGCTGTATTCCATGCTGCCGGTGCTGCGCAACACCATCACCGGCCTGCAAGGCGTGGATCCTGCGATCCTGGAGGCCGCCCAGGGCGTCGGCATGACGCCGCGGCAGTCGCTGTTCACGGTGGAATTGCCGCTGGCGCTGCCGGTGATGATGGCGGGCATTCGCACCGCGGCGGTGTGGGTGATCGGCACCGCGACGCTCTCCACCCCGATCGGCCAGACCAGCCTCGGCAACTACATCTTTGCCGGACTGCAGACCCAGAACTGGGTGTTCGTGCTGTTCGGCTGCCTCGCCGCGGCCGTGCTGGCGCTGGCGGTCGATCAATTGCTGGCGCTGATCGAAACCGGCCTGCGCCTCCGCAGCCGCCTGCGCGTGACACTTGGCGGCATCGGCATTGCGGCGCTGGTCGCAGCGACATTGGCGCCCTCGCTGGCGCGGTCGCCCTCGAGCTACATCGTCGGCGCCAAAACCTTTGCCGAGCAATATGTGCTGGCGGCGCTGATCGCGCAGCGGCTGCGGGCGGCGGGACTGACCGCCAGTTCGCGCGAGGGCCTCGGCTCCAACGTGATTTTCGATGCGCTGGCCTCCGGCGACATCGACGTCTATGTCGATTATTCCGGCACGCTGTGGGCCAACCAGTTTCACCACAGCGATATCAAGCCGCGCGCGGAATTGCTCGGCGACCTGAAGGCGACACTGGCGCAGCAGAAAATCACCGTGCTCGGCGAACTCGGGTTCGAGAACGCCTACGCGCTGGTGATGCCGCGCCGGCGCGCCGATGCGCTCGGCATTCACACGATCGCCGATCTCGCCGCCCATGCGGCAACGATGTCGATGGCGGCGGATTACGAGTTCTTCTCGCGTCCGGAATGGGCCGGGCTGCGCGTGGCCTATGGCCTGTCGTTTCGCGCGCAGCGGCAGATGCAGCCGGACTTCATGTATGCCGCGGTCGCCTCCGGCGAGGTCGATGTGATCGCGGGCTATACCAGCGACGGGTTGATCGCCAAATACGACCTCGTGGTGCTGGACGACCCCAAACACGCGATCCCGCCCTATGACGCGATCGTGCTGGTCGCGCCGAAACGCGCCGACGATCAGGCGCTGCGATCGGCGCTGCAGCCGCTGCTCGGCCACATCGATATCGCTGATATGCGCGAGGCCAACCTGCGCGCCGCCGGCGGTGACGGCGCGTCGTCGCCCGACGCGGTGGCACGCTGGCTATGGGAAAAGATCGGGAAGGCTGAAGTTCAAAAGCAATAGCCGGTCACGCTCGAAAACATCGCGGCTGGTTGCCCTACAACCCGTGCACCAGACCGGCATCGATCAGCAGCCGGTTGAACCGCCGGGCTTCGGCGCCGTCCTTGCAGGCATAGAACAGGCCCTTGCAACGCAGCATGATTTTCTTCTGCTCCTCGAACGAAGGATCGAGCGGGATGCCGGCGGCTTCCTGGATCACCAGCGGCAGATAGGGTCCGTCGATGGTATCCATCACCGCCGGGCTCTTGACCGGCTCGAAGTTGATCGCATCGATGGCGTAATAGGTCGCGTAGTAACGCGGGTCGTAGTCCTCAAGCTTCTTGCCGAGGCCGGCCTCATCGAGACCGGGATCGAGCAGGTGCGGCGAGAATTCCGGCTGATGATCGCCGTAACGCACGATCAGGAACGGCTTTCCCGGAAATTTCTTCTTGAGGCCCGCGATGAACGCGGCGTAATCGCCGGCGCTCATCGCCTGCCGGCGCAGATATTCATCGACCGAGGGGTCATTGCCGGGCCGGTGCCAGAACGGCATCAGGTCGGGGCGGAATCTCGTTTCCCAGGGGAAGTGATTGGCGGCGAGATAGACAAAGGCAAACAGCGGCGCATCGGGCGTTTCCCGCGCCATCAGCTTCAGGGCCGAATCGTAAAAGAAACTGTCGGGCTCGACGTCCCTGGCGCCGAGATCGTGCGCGTCGAAGAAATGCTGGATGCCGGTGGTCAACTGGAAACTGCGCGCGCTCATGAAGGCGCCAAAGGCCGGATAGAGCGAAAGCGTGTTGTAGCCGCAGCGGCGCAGCGCCAGCGGCAGTCCGCGCTCGACGCGGCTCGACGCGATGCGGGTCACGAAATAGGCGAAGCGGCCGAACGAGCGCGACGACAGCCCGGCCAGCACGTTGTATTCGGTGAACCAGCTCGGGCCGCCATTGCTCTCGGCCAGGAACTTGCGCTCCTTGCCGTCGTACGAATTGAAGTGGCTGCCATAACCTGCCGGCACCTTGACGCCGCTGGCGTCGCGAATGTCGAAACTGGATTCATCATGGATCATGATGATGTTGGGCCGCCGCCCGGCCGGATGGCAGGAATCCACCAGCGGTATCTTGAGGCGCTCGGTCGCCACCGCATCGGATTCCATGAAGCCGTGATTGACGAAATCCGATACCGCGATCACGCCGGAGCGGGAAAACTTCGACAGATAGCCGTCATCGTAATAGCCGCGCCAGGCCTCGTCCGGCCAGGCAAAGGAATATCCGGCCAGCGCGGCAAGACAGGCCAGCGCACCGGCCGCCGCCGGCAGCCGGCGGATGCGGAACGGATCGAGCCACCACAGCGCATACATCAAGGGAATGACGAGGAAGCCAGCGCCGATCACCGACCAGCGCAGGTTGGGGAAGATGGTAAACAGGAACGCCGCGGTATCGCGGTCGATCACCATCAGGTCGACGAAGTTTGCGGTCATCTGCACGATGTCGTGCTTGAGCCGCGACAGCAGGATCAGCACCACGACCAGGGTCAGCGACAGCGCCCCCGACAACGCGGGACGCCGCAGCAACGCGATCCAGAAGAAGTTCAGGATGCCCCACGACAGCAGAAAGCCGGTGCGCGAACCGAAGTCGGTTTCGGTCTGCAGCATGACGGCCAGCGCCGCCAGGTGCGGTGCTGCGACCGCAAGCAGCCGCCAGATGCCGATCGAGGCGAGGCCGGTGGCGGCGACGGTAGCGGACGGACCTGGATTTGGCGCGGACGCCATGGGTGGACGCAACTACACCCGGCACTGCCTGAAAGGCCTTGGCTGGCGATGACCAGAAGGCGGACGCCGCAGCCGGAACCTGCGGCGTGTCATAAAAATGTAATGGAACCGTCACCGTGGCGCAACAGAAGCGGCGAATGGAGCCGCTTCCGAGGCCAATTTTCGCCTGGCAACCTTACCGGGATCAGGATCAGGCCGGCGGCAGCAGCCCAAGGCGCTTGGCGATGATCTTGTCGACCATCCGCTTCGGCAGGATCCCCGTCACCAGGTGCCGCATCGGATCCGGCGTGATGGAATAGCGCACCTTGGGATTGGCCGAAGTCAGGGCCTCGGCAATCCGCTCGGCCACTTTCTCCGGCGGCAATCCGATCTGGCTGAGGTACTTGACGAACTGGCGGACCTTTTCCAGCGCCGGCAAATACGGCGAGTTCTTGTTGCCGGAAATGTCGGCGTCGTCGCCCTTGTCCCAGATCGGGGTCTTCACCGCGCCCGGCGCTACGATGATGACATCGATCCCGAACAGCATCAGTTCGCGGCGCAGGCTCTCCGACAGTCCCTCGATCGCGTGCTTGGATGCCACATAGGGCGAGGACAGCGGGTTGCCGGCTTTGCCCGCCACCGAGCTGATCATCACGATCCGTCCCGGCTTTCCCTTCAGCGACCGGTCGGAGCCGAGCAGCGGACCGAATGCCTGGATGGCGATGACCGGCCCTATGACATTCACTTCCATCTGGCGGCGGAACTGGTCGGCCGACAATTCGAGCAGCGGCCCGGCCACCGCGACGCCGGCATTGTTGACGAGGCCGAACAGCGTCTCGCCGCCCAGGGCAGTACGGACCTCGCGGGCGGCGGCCACTACCGCCGCCTCGTCGGTGACGTCGAACAATAGCGGGGTAAAGTTGGCGCCGAATTCGCTTTTGAGGCGATCGGCGTCGGCCTGCTTGCGCACGCTCCCGAACACCCGGAATCCGCGATCGAGCAGCAGTTTTGCGGTGGCCCAGCCGATGCCGGTGGATGCCCCGGTAATGACAACGGATTGCATGATCGCCCCCTAGTGTTGTGGAACTCATGTAGTCTGAATGGAGCGAAGCGCAATGCGGCGGCCATGCGCTCCCTCTCCCCGTTCTTCACGGGGAGAGGGTTGGGGTGAGGGGCTGTCTCAACGAGAACGACTCGCGGAGAGCCCCCCTCACCCGAAATTCGCTAGCGCGAATTTCGACCTCTCCCCGCACGCGGGGAGAGGTTAAGAAAACCTCATTCGGCAGGCGCGCCTATCGCCGACGACGGCAAGCGATTGGGGATGTGCAGAAACAGCGCGCAAACGATTGCGGCGATCAGGCCGAGCAATGCAAGCCCGTAAAGCCCACCCGAGTAGTTGCCGGTGACGTCTTTCATCACGCCGACATACCAGGGCCCGAAGAAGCCTCCGAGATTGCCGATCGAATTGATCCAGGCGATGCCGGCGGCCAGTCCGGCGCCGCTGAGAAACATCGGCGGCATGGCGAAAAACGGCCCCTTCGAGCCGTAAAAGCCCATCGTGGCGATCGACATTCCCACCAGCGCCCACCAGCTTCCCATCGTCATGCCGGCGATGGCCAGCCCGACGGTCGAGAACAAGCAAGCGACGAACAGATTCCAGCGCCGCTCGTTCATGCGGTCGGAGATCCGTCCCCACACCACCATGGCAATGGCGCCGCTGATATAGGGAATCATGGTGAGCCAGCCGACCGTCATGTTGCTGTAGTCGCCCAGCGATTTGATCATTTGCGGAACGAAGATCAGCATGCCCAGGCTTGCAGTCACGATGCCGAAATAGTTCAACGCCAGCAGCAGCACTTTCGGATTGTACAGAGCCTGCCACAGTGTGAATTTGCGCACCGCCTCGGTCGCGCGGCGTTCGGCGGCGATGGTGGTGACGAGCCAGTTGCGCTCCTCGGCGGTGAGAAATTTCGCCTGTTCGGGCCGATCGGTGAGTACGAACAGGGTGACCACCCCGATGATCACCGTCGGAATGGCCTCGGCGATGTACATGACTTGCCACCCGCGCAGGCCGAACAGGCCGTCGAGGCCGAGAAGCCCCGTCGATATCGGCGCGCCGAGCGCTACCGCAACCGGCAGCCCGACCAGGAAGCCCGAGACGATGCGGGCGTGATGGTAGCTCGGAAACCAGTAGGTGAAGTAAAGGATCAGGCCGGGAAAGAATCCGGCCTCGGCGACGCCGAGCAGGAAGCGCACGATCGCAAAGCTGGTCGGGCCTGTGACCATCGCGGTCAGGCCGGCCAGGATTCCCCAGGTGATCATGATCCGGGCGATCCATACCCTGGCGCCGACCTTTTCCAGAATGACATTACTTGGCACCTCGAAGATGAAATAGGCCCAGTAAAACATCCCGACGGCAAACCCGAAGGTACCGGCCGACATGCCGAGATCCGTGCGCATGGTGAGCCCGGCGAAGCTGACATTGATCCGGTCGATGTAGGCAAGCACGTAAGACAAAACTGCAAATGGCAGCAGGCGCAGATAGACCTTGCGCATGGTCGAACGCTCGAGCGTGCGGTCCATTGTTTCCTCCCCGGAATTTCATGGCCAGCCCGGCTTATGCCGATGTTTTGATATGTTAGGATAACACGACGCGCGGGTAGCGCATCGGTTTATGTCGGACCGTTTCTTCAGGTTGTTGGGAGCGACGATAACAGGCGCGCGGGTTTGCCGGAAGCAACGGGCGGCCAAGAGACGATTTGTCGCGAGGCACGCGTGCGCTGCGGCAATGAGCGCCCGACTCTTCACCCTCTCCCGCGCTTGCGGGGGAGGCCTGGGGTCGGGGAAAGCCGCAAGCTCCGGGGCTCGCGGAGAGAATTTCCCCACCCGCCGCGCTCTTCGAGCGCCATAGCCGAAGCTCAGCTTCGGCGTTCTCGTCCAGGAACGGCCGCCGAAGGCGGTACGCTCCCCTGCAAGCGGAAGAGGTGCGTCAGCGCGCTGCGCTGCGTCCGGGATCGTGCCTCAGTTCCTGGTCTTGTCGACCAGCGCACCCTTCTTGATCCACGGCATCATGTCGCGGAGCTTGGCGCCGATCTCCTCGATCGGGTGGGTTGCGAGCTTGGCGCGGGTCGCCTTGAACGAGGTCTGGTTGACCTTGTTCTCCAGCATCCAGTCGCGCGCGAACTTGCCGGACTGGATGTCGGAGAGCACGCGCTTCATCTCCTTTTTGGTCTCTTCGGTGACGATGCGCGGACCGGAGACATATTCGCCGTATTCGGCGGTGTTGGAGATCGAGTAGTTCATGTTGGCGATGCCGCCTTCATAGATCAGGTCGACGATCAGCTTCACCTCGTGCAGGCATTCGAAATAGGCCATCTCGGGCGCGTAGCCGGCTTCGACCAGCGTCTCGTAACCGCCCTTGATCAGTTCGACCAGGCCGCCGCACAGCACCACCTGTTCGCCGAACAGGTCGGTCTCGCATTCCTCCTTGAACGAGGTCTCGATGATGCCGGCGCGGCCGCCGCCGATGGCGGAGGCATAGCTGAGGCCGAGGTCATGGGCGTTGCCCGAGGTGTCCTTGTGGATCGCGATCAGGCAGGGCACGCCGCCGCCGCGCTGGTATTCCGAACGCACGGTGTGGCCGGGACCTTTCGGCGCGATCATCAGCACGTCGAGATCGGCGCGCGGCTCCAGCAGGTTGAAATGCACGTTGAGGCCGTGCGCGAACAGCAGCGCCGCGCCGTTCTTCATGTTGGCGTGCAGATGATCGCGGTAGATGTCGCCCTGCAATTCGTCCGGCGTCAGCATCATCATCACGTCGGCCCATTTGGCCGCTTCGGCGACTTCCATCACCTTGAAGCCGGCGGCCTCGGCCTTCTTGGCGGACGCCGAGCCTTTGCGCAGCGCAATGGCGACTTCCTTGACGCCGGAATCCTTCAGGTTCAGCGCATGGGCGTGGCCCTGGCTGCCGTAGCCGACGATGCAGACCTTCTTGCCTTTGATCAGGTTGAGGTCGGCGTCGCGATCGTAATAAACACGCATGGTCGTTTCCTTTTAATGTGCCACCGTTGGCCGATTGATGAGGCGTTGTGATCGTCGGGACCGCCGGTCGCCTGCAAATTTCCGGCGTTGTCTAGAGCATTTTCTCCTTGAGGGGAAACCCGTTTCTGCATGGTGAAAGGCCAGGTCATGCCTCCGTGAAGACCGGATAGAGCGAGCCCAGCAGCAATACGGCCATCACGATATTGAAGGCGCGCACCATCCGCCGCGAGGTCATGAACGAGCGCAGCGAACTGCCCGATAGCGCCCAGGCCGACGTGGCCGTCACGCCCAGAATGAGGTTCACCGCCACCTGGAGGATGATGTTCCAGGGGAAACTGGCAATGCCGGCATAGGCGGTGATGGTGCCGATCACCATGACCCAGCCTTTGACGTTCACCCATTGGAACATCGCCGCACCCCAGAATGTCATCGGACCGCGCCGATTGTCCTGCCCTGGCGTGATCGGCTCTGCCAGCGCGATCATGGCGGCCAGATAGATCAGATAGGCGGCGCCGGCATATTTGAGGATGGTTTGCAGCAGCGGATAGGCAATGAAAATGGTCCCGAAACCGAGCCCCGCCGCTCCGACCATGAAGGCGCAACCGACCGTGATACCCGCGATCTGGGGCAAGGTGCGGCGAAAGCCGTAGGTCAGTCCGGCCGACAGCGACATGATGTTGTTCGGCCCCGGGGTGAAATACATCACGGCGGCGAAGACGACAAAGGCGATGAAAAGCGGCTGCGACATCTGGCACTCAGGCGATTTCCGGCAAGATTTGCTTCGACACGGCCTGCGGCCGCTTCGACAGCAGCATGATGGCGATGCCGCAGACGACGATGACCATGCCGGACAGCCGCAGCGGCCCGAACCGCTCGCCGAACACGATGCTGGAGGCCGCGGCGCCGACGAACGGCACCAACAGCGCGAACGGCACCACCTGCGCGGCGGTGTAATCCCGCAGCAACCGGCCCCACAGCCAATAGGCGATGCAGGTCGATATTCCCCCGAGGCAAAGCATGCAGACGAGGCCGGTCAGCGACATATGCCACAGCGCATGCCAGGTCGCTTCCGGTCCGTGAACCAGCAGCGTCAATGCGAACAGCGGAATCGCGGCGACCAGGCACAGCCACGCAAACAGATCGAACATCCGCACCCCCTGCGCCCGGCGCAGCAGCAGGTTGCCGATCGCAAAACTGATCGGGCAAATCATCAGCACCGCGAAGGCGCCGACCGAAAAATCATAACCGACGGTGCCGCAGATCATCAGCAGGCCGATCGCCGCGATGACGATGCCGGCGGTCTGGCGCGCGGTCGGCAGTTCGCGGAACGCAATCGCGGCAAAGCCGATGGTGAACAGCGCCTGGCTTTGCACGATCACGCTGGACAGGCCGACGGGAACGCCATGCGCGATGCCGTAGGCCTGCGCCAGGAACTGGCCGAGAAACAGCGTGAAGCTGATCGAGATCAGGATCGGCCACGAAACCTTCGGCCGCGGCACCAACAGGCACGGCAATGCCGCGATCGCAAACCGCAGCGCCGTCATCAGTTCGGGCGAAAATTCGTCGAGCGCGATCCGGCTTGCGACAAAGGCAAGGCCCCAGATCACCGCCACCAGGACGGCCAGGAAAACGTCGGCTGGCTTCATCGACGTCTGTCCTAGCTTTGCTCGCCGGATTTCGGTTTCCGCAAATGGTAGGTGCCATGCAGCGGCGCGTGATAGTCGGCCGAGACCAGCGTGAAACCGACGTCGGTCAGCATGCGCTCGATCACCCAGCCGAAGGTCGAGTACTCGTCACGCATATGGGTAATGACGCTGTCGCGTGCAAAACCGTGGTTCTTGATGTTGAAGTCGGCCCACGCCTCGACGCTGCGTTCGGGGCCTTCCGGCATGCTGACGAACACGATATCGCGCAGGAAGAAGCAGGCGCCGGGCTTCAGCGCGCCGTAGATCCGCGACAGCGCCACCACTTTCCAGAAATCCGGCAGATGATGCAGCGCGAACTCGCTGACGACGAGATCGTAGGAATTGGGCTGATAGGCGAAACTCAACAGCCCCGCCGACTGGGTCCGGATCGCGACCTTGCGGTCGCGCGCCTGGATTTCCGCGAGCGCCAGCATCGCCGGCGAGATATCGATGGCGTCGACCTCGGCGCCCATCTCGGCCGCCTCGCAGGCCAGCACGCCGTTGCCGCAACCGATATCGGCGATGCGCCAGCCGGACTGCACGCCGAGCATGGTGAGCGCCGCGCGGGCGCGGGCATCGCGGTCATCGTGGCGGTCGTAGATCGAGGCAACCGCGGAATCGAGGCCGAGTTGCCGCCGTTCGTTGTAATACCAGTCACGCGCCAGCATGGT
This sequence comes from uncultured Alphaproteobacteria bacterium, assembly GCA_963774685.1. GTDB lineage: Bacteria > Pseudomonadota > Alphaproteobacteria > Rhizobiales > Xanthobacteraceae > Bradyrhizobium. The sequence continues at coordinate 877,437 of CAVZFU010000003.1, forward strand.
TCACATCCCCTCAGGTCCGCGCGCGATGGCGGCAACTCCGGTGCGCGAGACCTCGACGAGGCCGAGCGGCCGCATCAGGTCGATGAACTGGTTGATCTTGGCGGAGTTGCCGGTGATCTCGAACACGAAGCTCTCGGTGGTGGCGTCGATCACCCGGGCGCGAAACGCTTCCGCCAGGCGCAGCGCCTCGGCGCGGTGGTCGCCGGTGCCGCGCAGTTTCACCATCGCAAGCTCGCGTTCGATCGCGCGGCCGGTCAGCGTCATGTCGACGACGCGATATACCGGCACCATGCGGTCGAGCTGGTGCTTGATCTGCTCGATCACCATCGGCGTGCCGGTGGTGACGATGGTGATGCGGGAGACGTGCTTCTGGTTTTCGGTCTCGGAGACGGTGAGGCTCTCGATGTTGTAGCCGCGGCCGGAGAACAGCCCGATCACGCGCGCCAGTACGCCCGGCTCGTTCTGCACCAGCACCGAGAGCGTGTGCGATTCGACCGGATCATGGCGCTCTTCCATGAAGTAGGCGGATGCGGGCTGGTTCATCTCAAGTCCTCGTCGTCTCGTTCGTCATCCCGTGTCCGGTCATCCACGTCTCGAAGCGACCCGAGAAGGCGCGGATGGCCGGGATCAAGTCGCGCGGCGCGCTCGGTAGCCGGCATGACGCATTTCGCCATCCTCACACCAGCGCCTTGCCGCCGGCAAAGGCCGCGGCGGTGGCTTCATCATTGGCTTCCGCCGGCAGCAGCATTTCGTTGTGCGCCTTGCCGGACGGGATCATCGGGAAACAATTCTCCAGCGCCGCCACCCGGCAATCGAACAGCACCGGACGCTTGACGTTGATCATCTCCTTGATGGCGCCGTCGAGGTCGCCGGGCTTGATCGCCCGGATGCCGACGCAGCCAAAGGCTTCCGCAAGCTTGACGAAGTCCGGCAGCGCTTCCGAATAGGTGTGCGACAGCCGGTTGCCGTGCAGCAGCTGCTGCCACTGCCGCACCATGCCCATGTACTGGTTGTTGAGGATGAAGATCTTGACCGGCAATTCATACTGGATCGCGGTCGACATCTCCTGCATCGTCATCTGCACCGAGGCATCGCCGGCGATGTCGATCACGAGGCTGCCCGGATGCGCGACCTGGACGCCGATCGCCGCCGGCAGGCCGTAGCCCATGGTGCCGAGACCGCCCGAGGTCATCCAGCGGTGCGGTTGCTCGAAGCCGAAGAACTGCGCCGCCCACATCTGGTGCTGGCCGACTTCGGTGGTGATGTAGACGTCACGCCCGCGCGTCGCCTCGAACAGGCGCTGGATCGCGAATTGCGGCAGGATGACATCGCTGTTCTTCTTGTAGGACAGCGAATTGCGCGCGCGCCATTTCGCGATCTCCTGCCACCACGGCCGGATGTCGGGCTTTTTCGCTTCCGCCTTGAACACCTGCAGCAGGTCGCCCAGCACGTTGCCGGCGTCGCCGATGATCGGAATATCGACGCGGATGTTCTTGTTGATCGAGGACGGATCGATATCGACGTGGATCTTCTTCGAGCCCGGCGAAAACGCATCGATGCGTCCGGTGATGCGGTCGTCGAAGCGGGCGCCGACGCACAGCATGGCGTCGCAGCCGTGCATCGCCATGTTGGCCTCGTAGGTGCCGTGCATGCCGAGCATGCCGAGCCAGTTCTTGCCCGAGGCCGGATAGGCGCCGAGACCCATCAAGGTCGAGGTGATCGGAAAGCCGGTGGCTTCGACCAGTTCGCGCAGCAGTTTCGAGGCCTCGGGGCCGGAATTGATGACGCCGCCGCCGCTGTAGATTATCGGGCGTTTGGCGGAGGCCAGCAGCGCCACGGCTTTGCGGATCTGCGCCGCGTCGCCCTTGACCCGCGGCGCGTAGGACACATGGACGTCGGACTTGCGCGGCGGGTGATAGGTACCGACCGCGAACTGCACGTCCTTGGGCACGTCGACGACAACCGGCCCGGGCCGGCCGGTGCTGGCGACGTAGAATGCCTCGTGCAGCACCTTGGCGAGATCGTTGACATCGCGCACCAGCCAGTTGTGCTTGGTGCAGGGCCGGGTGATGCCGACGGTGTCGCATTCCTGGAACGCGTCATTGCCGATCAGGTGCGTCGGCACCTGCCCGGTGATGCACACCAGCGGAATCGAATCCATCAGCGCGTCGGTCAGCGGCGTCACCATGTTGGTGGCGCCCGGCCCCGAGGTCACCAGCACCACGCCCGGCTGTCCGGTCGAGCGCGCATAGCCTTCGGCGGCGTGGCCGGCGCCCTGCTCGTGCCGCACCAGGATGTGCTCGACCTCGTCCTGCTGGAAAAGCTCGTCATAGATCGGCAGCACCGCGCCGCCGGGATAGCCGAAGATGTGCTTGACGCCATGATCGATCAGCGCGCGCACGATCATCGCTGCGCCGGTCATCTGGTTCGGATCATGTTTCTTGTCGTTCATGGCTGGCTCCGGATGCGCTGTTGTCAGCGGCTTTCGTCAGTTCGGTCTCGTTGGCTTCGGTCTTGTCGTTCAGTTGGATTTTCAGAAAATAAAAAAGGGCCCAAGAGGCCCCATGCACACCGCCCGAATGCGGATGACCTCAGCCATCCCCGGCGGTGCGCCTGGGTACGACGATGATAAGGAGTTTGGTAATTATATTACGCATTTGGCCGCTCGGACTTCCCAAAGGTTGCGCGGAACATACAAGCCATGCCCCAAAAGTCAAGGGAGGCCGCGAAATTCCGCATTTCCGGGAGTTTAGCGGGGTTCCGGGCGTTCGGCGAGTGTTTTTCTATTCCTTGGCGAGCCGCACCAGCACTTCCTCGGGCTTCATCCACTCGAAATCCGGCAGTTGGTGCCGGAACCAGGTGAACTGCCGCTTGGCGTAATGGCGGGTGTCGGCACGGCCGATCCCGGCCGCCTCCTCCAGCGCGATCTCGCCCCGGAGGTGCCGGATCAACGCCGGCACGCCATGGGCCTTCATGGCCGGCAGCAGCGGATCGAGCCGCCGCGCCGCCAATACTGCGACCTCCTCCAATGCGCCCGCTTTCAGCATCGCCTCGAAGCGCGCGTCGATCCGTGCGTAAAGCGCGTCGCGATCGGGGTTCAGAAACACCGCGCTGAACCGGCCCGGCGGCAACAGCGGCGGCAGCCCCTCGCGATGCCAGTCGGTCAGCGAACGCCCGGTAGCCTCGACCACCTCCAGCGCACGCGCGATCCGGGTGCGATCGCGCGGCTTCAGCCGTTCGGCGGAAACCGGATCGCGTTGCGCCAGTTCGGCATGCAGCGCCTCGACGCCATCGCGCTCCAGCCGCGCCCGCACATTGTCGCGAATGCCAACAGGAATTGGCGGCACCGCCGACAATCCGCGCGTCAACGCCTTGAAATACAGGCCGGAGCCACCGGTAAATATCGCCAGGCGATTTTGCGCGCGTGCTTCTGCGAGCGCGGCGGCGGCATCGGTGACCCAACTGCCGGCGGAGAAATTCACCGCGGCATCGACGTGACCATAGAGCCGATGCGGCACGGCAGCCTCTTCGTCCGGCGTCGGCCGCGCCGTGATAATCCGCAGGTCGCGGTACACCTGCATGGAATCGGCGTTGATGATGACGCCGCCGGTCATCTTCGCCAGCGCAAGCGCCAGCGCCGACTTGCCGCTGGCGGTCGGCCCTGCGATAAGAACGGCGCTGCTGTTTTCTCCAGGCGAATTCACGTCACATGTCTCTCGTCGCCACGCTCATTTGCAATCCCGCCGACCCCGCGCTCGATTCAACGATCGTCGATGGCGCGTGCGCCGTGCTTCCCTCGCCAGGTCCTGCGCAATGGCTGTTCGACGAAGTCGCGGTCGATATCCCCTTCACCGGCAGCGAGGACATCGCCGCCATCGCCGCCAGCCTGCGCGAGGCGAGAGGCGACCTGCCGATCGACATTGTCGTGCAGCCTCAGGCCTTCCGGCGCAAGAAGCTTTTGCTGGCCGACATGGATTCCACCATGATCGGCCAGGAATGCGTCGATGAACTGGCTGACTTTGCCGGCCTGAAGGCGCATGTCGCTGCCATCACCGAACGCGCGATGCGCGGCGAAATCGAATTCGAACCGGCGCTGCGCCAGCGCGTCGCGCTGCTCAAGGGCCTGCCGGCCGGCGTGGTCGACGAAGTGCTGGCCAAACGCATCACGCTAACGCCGGGCGGCCGCGAACTGGTCGCAACCATGCGCGCCCACGGCGCCTATACCTGCCTGATCTCGGGCGGTTTCACGCTTTTCACCAATGCGATCGCCGCGATGATCGGGTTTCAGGAAAATCGCGCCAATCAATTGAAGGTCGAGGACGGCAAACTCACCGGCGAGGTCGCCGAGCCGATTCTGGGCCGCGCCGCCAAGCTGGCAACCCTGGTCGAGCTGCGCGAGTCCTTCGATCTCGACAATCTCGATACGCTGGCGGTCGGCGACGGCGCCAACGATCTCGGCATGATCGAGAATGCCGGCCTCGGCGTCGCCTATCACGCCAAGCCCGCGGTCGCCGCCGCCGCTGCCGCGCGGATCGATCACGGCGATCTCACGGCGCTGCTTTACGCGCAAGGGTATCGTCGCGAGGAGTTTGTGGGAGGCTAACTCTAACCTCGCCCCGCTTGCGGGGAGAGGTCGGCGCGTAGCGCCGGGTGAGGGGGACCATCCGCGAGTCCACCTGTTGAGAGAGCCCCTCACCCCGACCCTCTCCCCGCAAGAGCGGGGCGAGGGAGCAGAAAAGCGCCGCCCACGACGCCGCCAAGAGCGTGGGATCGGTTTGTTGAAAGCTGCGCCTACTGCACGCTCAGCGCCACAAACCGCAACTCGCCGTCGGCGTTCGACACCAGCAGCAGGACCGATTTCTTGCCGTCTTTCTTCAACTGGTCGACGCGCTTCTTGACGTCGGCGGCGTTGGTCACAGCCTCCTGCGCTACCTCGACAATGACCTCGCCGGCGCTGAGGCGCTTTTCAGCAGCGTCGGACGAACCATCGACATTGGTGATGATGACGCCCTTGATGTTGTCCTTGATCTTGTAGCGGCTGCGCAGATCCTTGCTGAGGCTGGCAAGGTCGAGACCGAGCGCCTTCTGCGTCATGGTCTTTTCAGGAGGCTCTTGCGTCTTGACCGAAGCCTGTACCGCCTTGTCGCCATCCTCGAGACGGCCGAGCGTGACCTGTCTGGTCTGCTCCTGGCCCTTGCGGATGATGACGACATCGACCGTCTTGCCGACCGTGGTGTCGCCCACCACGCGCGACAGATCCTTTGGCTCCTTGATGTCCTTGCCGTCGAACTTGATGACGACGTCGCCGGGCTCGATGCCTGCGGGTTTTGCCGGTCCCTTGTCGTCAACGCCCGCCACCAATGCGCCGCGCGCGGGCTTGACGCTGAGGCTTTCGGCGATCTCGTCGGTCACCGGCTGGATGCGGACGCCGAGCCAGCCGCGCCGAAGCTCACCGAATTGCCTGAGCTGATCGACCACGCCGGCGACCGTCTTCGAGGGCACCGCAAAGCCGATGCCGATCGAGCCGCCGGTCGGCGAGATGATCAGCGTGTTGACGCCGATCACTTCGCCGTCGAGATTGAACAGCGGTCCGCCGGAATTGCCGCGGTTGATGGCGGCGTCGGTCTGGATGTAATTTTCGTAGGGACCCGAGCTGATGTCGCGGTTACGCGCCGACACAATGCCCGCCGTCACCGTGCCGCCGAGGCTGAACGGATTGCCGATCGCAATCACCCATTCGCCGAGCCGCAGCTTGTCGGAATCGCCGAACTTGACCGCGATCAGCGGCTTGGTCGGCTTGAACCTGAGCACCGCAAGATCGGTCTTCTTGTCGAGGCCTACCAGCTCGGCCTTGAACTTGGAGCCGTCGTTCATGATGATGTTGATCTCGTCGGCGTCGGCGATGACGTGATTGTTGGTCACGACGATGCCCGACGTGTCGACGATGAAGCCGGACCCGAGCGAGGTGGTCTTGCGCGGCTGCAGGTCAGCGCCCTTGCCGTCTCGGCGGTTCTTGAAGTCATCGAAGAATTCCTCGAACGGCGAACCCGGGGGCAATCGCGGCATCGCACCGCTGCCCTCGCCGCCGCCTCCGGACTTGGCCTCCACCGTCTGCGATGTCGATATATTGACCACCGCATCGATCACCTTTTCGGCCACGTCGGCAATGCCGTCGGGGCCGCGTGCGAAGGCCGGCGCCGAGATCAGAACGCTTGTGATGCCAAGGCAGATCGCGGCCAAACCCGGGCGCAGGCGATGGCTCAAGGCTGGAATCGCACCGGTCATGTCTGGTCTTGCTCCGGAAAAACGGGTTGGAATTTGAATGCCACAGTGCGCCCGAACAGGGTTACGGCGCAAGCATTTGGGCGGGACATTTCGTTCACATCAATGCTGTTGAATGCGGCGAAAAACCGGCGGCACCGCTCACGATGGCGTTGATCGCACAGTGTTTTCCGCGCAACGCAACCGGCCGGTCAATGCCGGACCAGCCATATCAGGATCAGGCCGGCGACCGCCGAACCGAGGCCGACCGCCCGAAGAATATTATCCGGCGTCGCCAGCGCGCTTTTCATGGCCCGGCGCATCCAGGCCGGGCTTGCCGCGAACAGCAGCCCTTCCAGCACAAACAGGATTCCCACACCGATGAGGAAGTCGGCGAACGCTATGGACCTCATCGAACTGGAACCTCCCCCACGTGAACTTCTTTTGTTTTTAGCGGGTGAAGCGACGTTCGCTTCGACCCGATCTTGTCAGTTCACGACTTTTACGGCTTCGGCGCAACCGCCGCCGCAGGAGGTGCGGCAGCCGTCGCCGCCGGCGCGGCCGGCGGTTTACCGGACGAGTTGCTGAAGAACTTGAAGAAGTCGGAGTCGGGCCGCAGCAGGAAGCGGGTGTCGTTGCTCTTCAGGCCGTTCTCATACGCGGTCATCGAGCGATAGAACGCGAAGAAGTCGGGATCCTTGCCGTAGGCTTCGGCGAACAACCGGTTGCGTTCGCCGTCGCCGTCGCCGCGTACCTGTTCGGCGGTCGAATTGGCTTCGGCGACGATCACGGTGGCTTCGCGGTCGGCGTTGGACCTGATCTCCTGCGCCTTCTGGCCGCCCTGGGCGCGGAATTCGGCGGCTTCGCGCTGCCGCTCGGTCTGCATGCGCTGGTAGACCGCCTGGCTGTTTTGTTCCGGCAGATCGGCCCGCCTGATCCGCACATCGACGACCGAGATGCCATAGCCGCCGGCTTCCTTGTCGAGCTGGTCGCGAATTCGCCCCATCAGCGCTTCGCGTTCGTCGCGCACCACCTGGATGAAGGTGACCTCGCCGAGCACCCGGCGCAGCGAAGCATTCAGAAGCGTCGTCAACTGGATGTTGGCAGCCTGGATCGAGCCGACGCTCTGATAGAATCGCAGCGCGTCCTTGATCCGGTAACGCGCGAAGGCATCGACCACCAGCCGCTTCTGGTCCGACGCGATCACTTCCTGCGACGGGTTTTCGAGATCGAGGATGCGCTTGTCGATGTCGATCACGGTATCGATGAACGGCGCCTTGAAATTCAGACCGGGCTCGGTAACCACCTTGACCGGCTCGCCGAGCCGCACCACCAGCACCTGTTCGGTTTGCGCCACGGTGAAGACCGAGCTGTAGCCGATGATAATGACGATCAACAGCACGAACAGCGTGGCAATACCTGCAATCGGATTCCTCATCGCGTGGCTCCGCTCGGCTGTTGCGGCGGGCTCGTGGTCGGAGCCGGCGGGCGTCGCGGCGTCAACTCGCTCAGGGGCAGATACGGCACGATGCTCTGTCCGGACGACGAACCGCCGCCGTCATAGACCAGCTTCTCGGAACCGCCGAGGATGCGCTCCATCGTCTCCAGATAGATGCGCTGCCGCGTCACGTCGGGCGCCTTCTTGTATTCGTCGTAGACCTTCAGGAAGCGCGCGCTCTGGCCCTTGGCCTCGGCGACGGCTTGCTGCTTGTAGCCTTCGGCAACCTGCAGGATTTGCGCGGCGCGCCCCTTGGCATCGGGAACGACCCGGTTGGCATAGGTCTGGGCTTCGTTCTGCAATCGCTCAAGATCGGCGCGCGCGGCCTGCACGTCGCGGAACGAATCGATCACCTGGGCCGGCGGATCGACCTTCTGCATCTGCACCTGCTGTACCAGGATGCCCGAGCCGTAGCCGTCGAGCGTCTTCTGCATCAGTTCCTGCACAGCCAGTTCGTTGGCGGTGCGGGCACCGGTGAGGATTGGCTGGATGTTGGATTTGCCGATGACTTCACGCATGGCGCTTTCGGCGACCGCCTTGACGGTGCCTTCGGGGTTCTGGATGTTGAACAGGAAATCGGCGACGCCCTTCGGCTTGATCCGCCACAACACGGTGAAATCGACATCGACGATATTCTCGTCGCCGGTCAGCATCAGGCTCTCTTCCGGCACGTCGCGCATCGTCCTGCCGCGGCGCGCCGGATCGTCGATCAGCGTCATGCCGATGCTCAGCGTCGAGACGCGCAGCGCCTTCGGCAACAACACGGTCTCGATCGGGTACGGCAGATGATAGTTCAATCCGGGCTGTGCATCGCGCACATACTTGCCGAAGCGGAGCACGACGCCGAGTTCTTCGGACTGAACGCGATAAAATCCCGACATCAGCCAGATCGCGATCACCGCGAGCAGGATAATCGCGATGCCGATGCCGCTGAAATATCCGCCCGGCAACAGCTGTTGGAGCCGGTCCTGGCCGCGGCGCAGCAGGTCTTCAAGATCGGGCGGCCTTGGTCCCACCGACTGCGGACCGGAGCCCCACGGTCCTTTCGGACCCGAGCCCCACGGACCTCCTCCGCCTTGATTCTTCCACGGCATCGACAGTCTCCTCCGCGGGCTTGAAGGCTGAACGCCCGGCCTCGCAATATCTGCACGGCTTTATAGGGGACCGCCCGGGCCCTTACAACGCGGCTTCTCGCCCGAAGCAGCTATGCCCGAACCGGTAATTGTCAATGTAAACATCGTCCAATGCAGTTAATGCGACTTTCGTCTGCGATACGTCACATAGGAAAAGTCGGCGTTGTCGTCCGAACCGGCCGAATTCCGCACGCGTGCGACCTCTTCCCAGTCCGCAGGCTCGATGGCGGCCAGATACGTGTCGCCGTCGGGCCGGGCATGAACTTCGGTGATTTCCAGGCGGTCGGCAATCCCGATCCATTGCGCGTAAATCTCCGCGCCGCCGATCACGGCGATTTCACCTGCCGAACGCCGCAGCGCGTCGCCGATCGCGACCGCGCGGGCCTCGGCGAACGACGTCGTCACCACCGCGCCTGCGGCGCGGAAATTCGCATCGCGGGTGACCACGATATTGGTTCGTCCGGGAAGCGGCCGGCGCAACGAAACAAAGGTCTTGCGGCCCATCACCACCGGCTTGCCGATCGTCATTGCCTTCAAGCGTTGCTGGTCGCTCTTCTGCCGCCATGGAATAGCACCGCCGGCGCCGATCACGCCGTTGTCGGCGACTGCTGCGATGAGGACGATTTCCGGACCAACGCCGACGGTTGCGGTCACACCGCGACCTCGGCCTTGATATGCGGATGCGGATCGTAGCCTTCGAGCACGAAATCCTGGTAGCGGAACGCGAAGATATCCTTCACCGCCGGATTGATCTTCATCACCGGCAGCGGACGCGTCGGGCGCGTCAGCTGCAGCCGGGCCTGCTCGAGGTGATTTGAATACAGATGCGCGTCGCCGAGCGAGTGAACGAAGTCGCCGGGCTTCAAACCCGTCACCTGTGCGACCATCATCGTCAGCAACGCATAGGAGGCGATGTTGAAGGGCACGCCGAGAAAAACGTCGGCCGAACGCTGGTAAAGCTGGCACGACAATTTGCCGCCCGCGACATAGAACTGAAACAGGCAATGACACGGCGGCAGCGCCATCTTGTCGACATCGGCCGGATTCCACGCGCTGACGATCAGGCGCCGCGAATCCGGGTTGCGTTTGATCATGTCGATGACATTCGAGATCTGGTCGATGCTGCGCCCGTCCGGCGCCGGCCACGACCGCCATTGCGAGCCATAGACCGGGCCCAGGTCGCCATTGGCATCCGCCCATTCGTCCCAGATCGAAACGCCGTTATCCCTGAGGTATTTGATGTTGGTGTCGCCGGCGAGAAACCACAGCAGTTCGTGCACGATCGACTTCAGCGGCAGCTTCTTGGTGGTCAGCATCGGGAAACCGGTGGCCAGATTGAAGCGCATCTGGTGACCGAATATCGACAGCGTGCCGGTGCCGGTACGGTCGTGCTTTTCCGCGCCGTCGCTGAGAATCCGTTCGAGCAGATCGTGATACTGATTCATGGCGGGACGTTGCGGACCTCTGGAACGGGCGAAATTAGCGGGCGGAGCGGCCGGTCGACAGCGGCGACTCGGCTGATGGCGCCGATTATACCCGGAAAAATGACTATCCGGCCACCAAACGGCAAGGGTTCGATCAAGGGCAGACCAGAGGTCAGATCAGGCCGGCAAAACCCAGGCAACCGCCGGCCAGCAACAGCCACAACGGATTGAGCCGGGTCGCAAAGGCGATCCCGGCGGCGGCGACGGTGAACAGGGCGGCCGGCCAGGACCGGTCCGAGGTCTGCGCCAGGATCAGGCCGCTGGCGCCCATCAAACCGATCGAAAGCGGAACCAGCGCCGTCTGAATAATGGCAGGCCAGCGCGAATGGCCCGATCGCCTGAGCACGCGGCTCACGCAATAAGCGAGGATGGCCGTCGGCCCGCACATCGCCAGCGTTGCCACCAGCCCGCCGGCAATACCGGCCACCGAATAGCCGATCAGGGTCACGATCAGCACATTCGGCCCCGGCGACAATTGCGATATCGCAAACACGTCGGCGAATTGCTTGTCGGTCATCCAGTGCTGAACATCGACCGCAACCCGGTGCATTTCCGGAATCGCGGAATTCGCGCCGCCCACCGCAAACAGCGACATCAGCCCGAACGTCCATGCCAGCGTCAGAATCGGATTGCTGTCCGGATTCATGCGGCGGCCCGCCGGCGCATCACGTAGGTGATGGCGATGCTGACCGGAATCGCTACCAGCAATACGGCGGCCAGCGGCAGCCGCAATATGCCGATGGCGACGAACACGGCGGCCATGACGACAAGCGCGACCAGATCGCGTCGCTTGACCAGCGGCGTCATCATCCGGAGCACGACGGAAAACAGCAGGCCGACCGCCGCGCAGGCCACCCCGGACAGAATATGCCGCAACGCCTCGATCTCACCGAACCGCTGATAGAGCACCGCCAGGATCGTCATGATGACCACGGGCGGACCGAGCAGCCCGGTAAAGGCGGCGATGCCGCCGAGAATGCCGCGAAACCGCGATCCGAACACCATGGTGAAATTGACGATGTTCGGACCGGGCAGAAAATGGCACAGCGCAAACGTTTCGTTGAACTCGTCGGCCGTCATCCAGCGGTGCTTTTCGACGATGCCGCGCCGCGCAAACGGCAGCACTCCGCCGAAGCCCGCGACCGACATCCCGGCGAACGCCACGAACAGTTCGACCAGTCCAGGCGGCGGTGATGTCAGGATATCGGGCGCCGGAACGGCGGCCGGCGGCGAATCCGGGGGCATGACCGAGATTTAGAACGGCGGTTCAACAAGGCCAACCCATATTCGGCGTATTCCACCCCTGCGGGACGGGTTTCCGGCCCGAATCGGCCTTTCGCAGGCTCTATTTTTCTCAACTTTTGCGCCCTATATTGAGGGGGCCGGTTCGCCGGCTATGGAAATAAAGTGCCGTCGCAATAAACCATTCGGACCCGGGGGCAGCACCCGGCGCCTCCACCCAAGCCCACCGAAAAGCGTGGGTTTCGGCGGGGGCGAAACAGGATCGACGAGGGCGTAAAGGGCGTGTTTTTTCCCGGTATTGTTCCGCCGTTATCGGGCTATGCAATAGTTGCAAACGACAACTATGCTCCGGTTGCTCAGGCCGCGTAAGCGGTTTGAAAAACCAAGTCTAAAGTCCTGATGGGTTAAGCTCCATTTGGCGGGGTTCGGAGGCACCTGGCAACAGAAGCCTCCACTTCATTTGTGTCAGGGCGGCTTTGTGCCGGAATCTTCACTACCGGCGGCAACGCCTGCTGACCTTGCGCCGCGGGCGGGGTAGCATGCGCGGAGGGCGCGAGTCGGCCCACGGACAAGCCGCCGATTCGCCGGCGGCAACTGAACGCGACAGGATCGACAATGGCGACCGACCACATCCGATACGACGTACTGGCGCGCGACGCGTTGCGCGGGATGCTGCGCCGCGTATTGACCGACGCCGCCGAGCACGGCCTGCCCGGAGAGCATCATTTCTTCATCACCTTTTTCTCGACCGCCGAGGGCGTGAAGCTGCCGCCGCGGCTGTTGGCGCAACATCCGCAAGAGATGACCATCATTCTCCAGCATCAGTTCTGGGATCTGACGGTGACCGAGGATCGCTTCGAAGTCGGTCTTTCGTTCGGTGGAATTCCCGAGCGCCTGGTGGTTCCTTTCAATGCCATCAAGAGCTTCCTGGATCCGTCGGTGCCATTCAGCCTTGAGTTCCAGCCGGCCGATGACGAAACATCGGCGGAAAATCTTCCGGCCGTCCCCGCGCCCTCTCCTGCGCCGGGAGCCCTGACGATTCAGCCGGCGGCCGAAAATCAGGATGAACCGGCCAAGCCAAGCGAAGGCGCCGAAGTGGTGCGGCTGGATCGCTTCCGCAAGAAATAATCCGGGCGCAACAAACGCGCATGACCGTGTAGAGTGAATGCGCCGCGACCGCGCTGAAACGGCATCGCCCGGTTTCCAGGACGGGCTCGCGTAACGGACATGATTCATGGCTCGATCGGCAACGTCACCGCAATCCGGCTCCACGCGCTCCGAGACCGACAGCTTTGGTCCGATCGAGGTTCCGGCCGACCGCTACTGGGGCGCTCAGACCGAGCGTTCCAGGCAGAATTTTCGTATCGGCCATGACCGGATGCCGCTCGGCATCGTTCATGCACTCGGCATCGTCAAGCTGGCATCGGCGGAAACCAATCGCGCGCTGGGACTGCTCGACCAGCGCCGCGCCGGCGCCATCGTCCGCGCCGCGCGTGAGGTGATCGACGGCAAGCTCGACGATCATTTTCCGCTGGTGGTCTGGCAGACCGGCTCCGGCACCCAGACCAACATGAACCTCAACGAGGTGATCGCCAACCGCGCCAACGTATTGCTGGGCGGCAAGCTCGGCGCCAAGCAGCCGGTTCATCCCAACGATCACGTCAATATGAGCCAGTCGTCGAACGATTCGTTTCCGACCGCGATGCATATTGCGGCGGCCCAGCACATCACGGCCGACCTCATTCCGGCGCTTCGCGATCTGCTGCGCGCGCTGCGCAAAAAGCAAAAGGCGTTCGCGCATATCGTCAAGATCGGCCGCACCCACACCCAGGACGCGACGCCGCTGACGCTGGGCCAGGAATTTTCCGGCTACGCCGCGCAGGTCGAAAGCGGCATCGCGCGGCTGCACGAGGCGGTGAGGAATCTGTATCCGCTGGCGCAAGGCGGCACCGCGGTCGGCACCGGTCTCAATTCGAAGCCGAAATTCGCCCGCCTGTTTGCCAAACAGGTCGCCAAGCTCACGAAGCTGCCGTTCACCAGCGCATCCAACAAATTCGAGGCGCTGGCCTCCAACGACGCTTACGTATTCGCCCACGGCGCCATCAATTCGATGGCGACCGGCCTGTTCAAGATTGCGAACGACATCCGCCTGCTCGGTTCGGGTCCGCGTTCCGGCCTCGGCGAGCTGATCCTGCCGGAGAACGAACCGGGCTCGTCGATCATGCCGGGCAAGGTCAACCCGACGCAGTGCGAAGCGGTGACCATGGTTTGCTGTCAGGTATTCGGCAACCACACCGCCATCACCGTCGCCGGCAGCCAGGGCCACTTTGAGTTGAACGTCTACAAGCCGGTGCTGGCATATTGTATGATGCATTCCATACAATTGATGTCGGACGTTGCCCGCTCATTCACCGAGCATTGCGTCGAGGGAATACGCGCCGACGAAAAACGCATTCGGGAACTGATGGAGCGCTCGCTGATGCTGGTGACCGCGCTGGCGCCGAAGATCGGTTACGACAACGCCGCCAAGGTCGCCAAATCCGCTCACGCACGTGGCACGACTTTGAAAGAAGAGGCTGTGCGGCTAGGCTTTGTTACCGCTGCGGAATTCGATCGGCTGGTGCAGCCGGACAAAATGACACACCCCGGCTGATTACCGCGCGGCTATTCCCGCAACGCGCCGTGCGCTGTTATGATTATGACTCATAACGGCTAAAGGCGCAGGCCAATCAGCTATCGCCGGTGCGCGAGGCCGTGTAAGAGCAAAAAAGTTTTCGTTTTCGCAGGGCGGAACATTTTTTTGATGCTATCACAGGGCGACCACGGGGTTTTGAGGAATGCCGACTGAGCCGGCCTATCGCGACCACTCACGCATTCGCGAGAGTGTCGCATGCCCCCAACTCGTCGCATCATGAGGACAGGCATGGGGGACATCGTCAATTTGAATCGGTTCAGGAAGCGCACCGAACGGCGTCAATCGGAGAAACAGGCGGAAGCCAACCGGACGCGTTTCGGCCGTACCAAATCCGAACGCGCGATCGACGAACAGCGCACCAGTCGCGCCAACGATTTGCTGGATCAGCATCGAATCGACGGCGAGGACGCGTCATGAAATCGCCTGTCGTGAAACGCTCGATCGTGGTCGGGGGTCACAAGACCAGCGTCAGTCTCGAGGAGGCGTTCTGGAACGGCATGAAGGAAATTTCGGGCTTGCGCGACATGACGCTGTCCGAACTGGTGGGCGAAATCGACAGCAACCGCCAGCAAGGCAACCTGTCTTCCGCAATACGTCTCTTCGTGCTCGATTATTTCCGGACCCGCGCGATGTCAGCCGCAACGGAACAAAAACCGTAAAGCCAGCTAACCCCGGATTCGCGGCGGACTGATGGGATGAGAATTTCATTCTTATCGATCCGGCGCGCTAGAACGCCGATCTCGGCTGTGGATTAGCCGCCGGCGGCGTCAAGGCGAGCGGCTGCCGCGGCTTGGGCGGCCGTGCCGGCGCGGGAGCGGGACGCACCTCGATCGGCGGCGGCAGCGGCGCCACCTGCTGGCTGACAAGGGGCGGATCAGGATTCGGCGATGCCACCGGCGGACGCGGCGCAACCACTTTGGGCTTCGGCACAGGTCGGCGCGGAGCCGTAACGTCGGAAGGCGGTTGACCTGGCGAAACCGCGCCCTGCACTGCCGCTGGAGGTTGCGGAACCGGAGGCGGCGCAGACGCCGGCGGCGGAAGCGAAGCCGGCGATGGCGGCGTCCGGTCTCCACGCTCGATCGAATCCAGCCGGCGGGTTTCGCGATCGATCGCCCTCACCGCCAGCCACGACGACAGCGCCGCAACGTCGACGGTGCGATCGAGCGCATCGGGGGAGCCGACCGCGAACAGTTGAATTTCCGGACGGCTTGCCGCAGTCCCCGCCGTCGAGGCAAGACTGGCGCGAATATCGGCCTGGTCGGCCGGAATATCATAGCCACCCGATATGATGGCGCGGCCACCGTCGGCATCGAGCGTGGTGGCGCCGACGCGAATCCGGCCGTCCCGGATATTGAATGGAATTTGCGCCGATGCCACCGACAGCGCGCCGGCCGACAACACCGGCTCGACGATTTGCCGCAGCTTGACGTCATCGGTCGCCTGTCCGTCGTCGCTGGCGCGGATCGCAACGTCGAAGGCGCGCGGATCAAGTCCGCCGATGCGGGCGGATTCCAGCGTCACGATTCCGCTTCCGGACAACGCGCCCGTCAGCGCCGACGCGCTGCGACCCTGGCTCGCCAGCGTCATCTGCATCGAGGCGCGGCCCATGGGCATCGCCAGCGCGCGATAGCGCAACGCCGCACCGTCAGCGCCCTTGAGCTGAACGCGCGCATTGAGTGCAATTCCGCTCGCGGCCGGCTTCGCATCGATACTGGCCGTCACCTCCCCGCCGCCGATCGTGCCCTTGATGCCGTCCAGCGTCAGCGATTGGCCGTCGCTCCTGACCGTGCCGCTCACCGGGCGCAACTCGCCACCGCCCGGAAGTTCGCCGCGCAGCGCCTGGAACGCGATGCGGCCGCGCCAGCCTTTCAACAATCCGGAACCGAGCGGCTCGGCGGCATCGCGACCGGCGGCGCCGATGGCAAAAGCAAAAGCCGGTGCGAGATTCAGCGTGTCGAGGCCGATTTCGCCTTCGACGTTCCTCTCGTCGTCAAGGCTCACGGCCAGGCGCCCGCGCAGCCGCGAACCCGACATCGCGCTGTCCAGATCGTCGAAGGTCAGCTTGTTGCCCGCCAGCGAAACGCGCGACGACAGGCTGATGTTCTGCGCCAGCGCGTCGGATGGCTTGAGATCGAACAGCGGCGCGAGATTGGCGGCGCGCACCTTGAGATTGACGCTGGCCCTGGGCTCCGGCGCCCATGGTTCGACGGTACCCTGCGCGTCCGCATCCAATCCGCTTCCCGATATCTTGACCTTCAATCGCAGCGGCGCACGCCACATGCCGGTCCCTGAAGCCTCGAATTGCGCCGGGCCTTCGGCCGCGATCGCGCGATCGAGCCCCAAAAGAGCCAGCAGGGAACGGCCGCGCTCCGTCGATAATTTCGATTCGATGCCGATCTCGCTGCGCCGGAGCGCGTCGAGATCGATCCCGCGCAGGGCGGCGATATCGGGCTTCGCCGTGATTGTGGTGACGCCCTTGAGCTGCGGCGTATCGAGGTCAAAAACGGCGCGCGCATTGGCGCGGCCGGCATGCTCCGAATTCTTGTCGAGATCGAGCGTCAGTTCAAGATGCGCCGGTCCCGGAATGGCTTCCATCGCATTGAGCCGCGACGCCAGCGCCGGCGCGAACGGCGCGATCAGCCCGGTGATCTGATCGAGCGACGCGGCGCCAGCATTCAGCGCCAATTTTCCGGTTGCGTTGTCGCGGTCGAAATTGCCGGCACCTTCCATCATCACGCCGCCGGCCTCGCCGATCTTCAACTGCTCCAGCGAGATCGTCTTCGGATCGTAACCGAGCTTCGCCGTAAATGGATGCAACTCCTGGCCGGCCGAGGTGGCGCGGCCGATGTCCAGTGCCAGCCGCGCCTCGTCCGGCCATTCCGCCTGCGGGCCCGCCAGCGAACGGGCGAATGCCGTCGCGGCATCGAGATCGAGACGTTCGGCCTTTAGCTCCGCATCCAGGCGTGAGCCGCCACTGGCGGTCTGGTTCGAGACCGCCACCCGCCCTTCGAGGGCGCCGCCATCGATTTCGGCGTTCATGGCTTCGATGGCGATGCGGTCCGCGGTCACCCTGAGATCGCCGCGCAGGCGCAGCGGCTTCTGATTGCGATAGGTCACCTCGCCGCGACCCTGCAGCCATGCCGTCAGCATATCGGGATCGCCGGACTCGACGCTGAGCGCGCCCTTGAAATTAGCGGACGGACCGGGCTGCGCGACAGCGCCGGTCAACGATACCAGGGTCGCGCCGGGGGCGCGAAAATCCAGCCGGTCGATCATCCAGGATTTTGCATCGGCGCGGAGGTCGGCGCCGAGATTCTGCAGCGGTCGTCCGCCCAGCATGATCTGTTCGGAGCTGAGCTCAATCTGTGTCGGAAGCGGCGGCTGCGGGATCGCCGTCAGCAGCGCGCGCAGTCCCGGCAACAATCGCATCGGCTCGACGGCGTTATTGTCCCTGGCGGCGAATTTGTCGGCGTCGAGTTGCCGCGCCGATAGCACGGCATGAAGCAGGGGCGAAGTGCCAAAGCGAATGTCGGCCGCGCCCGAAAATTTCAGCGCGGTCTCTTCGCTGCCGTAGCTGGTCTCGAGCTGCTCGAGCTGCGCGGCGGCGGGATCGGCCTTGACCCTGGCCGATATTCGCCACGGCACCGGCGACGCATCGTCGGCGGCGCCTTTCGCTTTGGTTGCGGCAGGTGCGGCCAGCACCAGCGCGCCTTCGAAGCGCGGCGTCCGCGCCTCGAAACCGAGTACGCCATCGAGATCGGCGGACAGTGCCCGCGTGCCGGGATCGATGTTGAGGTGAATGCGCGTGCCGTTTCCGTCAACGCTCTGGCCGGATGAAATCCGAAACGGATAGCGCGTTCCCGACAGCATGAAATTGCCGTCGCCGCGCACCGAGCCCGCCAGCGAGCGCACATCGCCGCTAAAGGCGATATCGTTGAGTTCGAGCGTGCCGTGGCTGGCGGCGTCATGCAGCGCAATGCGGCCGGTCAGGTTCAAGCGATCGATCGCCAGCGATCCCAGATTGAATTTCCCGGTCGATGCCGGCCAATCGATCCGGCCCGAGGAATCGAGACCGAGATCGAGCCCCATGCCGTTGATCGTCAGTTCGTTGGCGCGCCATTCGCCGCGCATCAGCGAACCCAGGCTGAACTCCACGTCGAGTTTGTCGGCGCGGACCTTGCCGAGGTCATTGGCGCCGCCGACCACCACCGAGCGCAGCCGCAGCGACGGTGTCGGCAACAGCCGCGCGTCCAGCGCGCCGGCGACGCGCACGGGAGCGCCGATCACCCGCGTGGCCTCAGCCTCGAACTGCGGCCGGAACTGGTTCCAGTCGATGAAATACGGCCCGACCAACGCGGCAACCAGCGCAATGATAAAGGCAATCGCCAATCCGAGCAGCGTCGTCTGCACGGTGTCTCCCCTTGAGCACGCACCGGCCCACTTGCCCTGCGAAGCATGGCGCCATCCGGGTCGCGAGGCAGCATAGACCTTCGCAAGGGAGAGCCGAAACCTATTGCCGCCGGCCGCGCTGAAATCAGCGCCGGAACCGGGCCATATATAAAGACAACTGTGGCGAAGTCACAGCAGCGCGCCTGCCCGGCGGCTTCAGGAGGCCGCCGTCACCAGCTCGCGGGCAGCCTCTTGAGGCCCCGCAACACGAAGGTCGGCCGCCATTCCGGGTTCTCGGCGTCGTCCAGCCGCAGTTCCGGCAGGCGGCGCAACAGCGTCGAGATCGCGATCTCGGCCTCGATCCGCGCCAGTTGGGCGCCGAGGCAGAAATGAATGCCGCCACCAAAGGACAGCGGCCGCACATTGGGGCGGGTGATATCGAGCTGTTCCGGACGATCGGGATAGACCGCAGGATCCCGGTTGGCCGAACCCAGGAGGCAGAGCACGCTTTCGCCTTTCGGGATTCTCTTGCCGCCGAGGTCCTCGATGTCTTCCAGCGTCACCCGGCCGGTCAACTGCACCGAGGAGTCGTAACGCAGGAATTCCTCGATGGCGTTGGTGATGAGAGCGGGATTGGCCTTGAGCAGCGCCAGCTGGTCGGGATTGCGATGCAGCGCCAGCAGCCCGTTGCCGATCAGGTTGACGGTGGTCTCGTGACCGGCGCCGAACAACAGAATGATATTGGCGGTCAGTTCCTCGTTGGAGAGCTTGCTGCCGTCTTCCTCCGCCTGCACCAGCTGCGTGGTCAGGTCATTGCCCGGGCTCTTGCGCCGCAGCTCGAACAGCTGCTGGAAATACATCTGGGCCATGGCGTTGCTGGCATTGCCCTGCTCGATTTCCGCCGGCGACATCGGCACCGGATCGAGAATCCGCCCGCCATCGCGCGAGCCCTTGTAGAAGATTTCGCGGTGGTCCTCGGGAATTCCGAGCATGTCGCAGATGATCGTGACCGGCAGCCGGAACGCAAAATCCTCGATCAGGTCCATGTGGCCCTGGCCGGCAATGGCGTCGAGCGTTTGATCGACGACCTGCTGGATGCGCGGACGCATGTCCTCGACCCGGCGTGCCGTAAAGGCTTTTACGACCAGGCCGCGCAAGCGGGTGTGATCGGGCGGATCCTGCTGCAGCATCCAGTGGCTCATGCTGCGGAAGATCGGCTCTTCCATGATTTGCGGCCCGTAGCGCCGCTTGGTCCGCTCGACATAGTCCTTGCCGAAGCGCTTGTCGCGCAGCACCACGCTGGCTTCGGCGTGGCGGCTCGCGACAAACGCGCCGAGCGGCGTCAGATGCATCGGATCGGTGGTGCGCAGCCGCGCGTAATGCGGATAGGGATCGCGGATGAACTCCGGCGACAGCGGATCGAAAAGCGGCTCGGTCGTCGCAGCCTGAACATGCTCGTTCATGAAATCCCTCGATTGGTTGCCGCGCTGGGACGCCCATATCCGGGGCGCATCGGCCTGCTCGGGAGTTCTGATGAATATGGTCGTTCGGACCTTCAAAAATTCGATACACTATTGTATCGAGTTGCATTCTGACCTAAAATGAGCAGATGTCAAGAGTCCGAACCAGACCGACCCGGGACGATACCTGCGAAAAGCTGTTCGAGGCGGCGGCGCGCGTATTCGAGGAACAGGGAATCGGCGGCGCCAGCGTCGAGGCCATTGCGGCCGCGGCGGGCTTCACCCGCGGCGCGTTTTATTCGAATTTCAAGAGCAAGGACGAGTTGATCATCGCCATGCTCGAGGACCATGTCGAGCAATCCATCCGGCGCAATCTCGACCTGCTCGCCAAACATAAAAATATCGCGGACTTTATCGATGCGCTGAAGACCATGGACCGCAGCCGGCAGGATCCGCTCGGCCGGGCTCCGCTTTTGCACATGGAGATGATTTTGTTCGTAGCCCGCGCCGAAAAGCGCCGGCCCGATCTCGCCAAGCGGCTGCGAGCCCGCAGAAAACTGGTTACGGATATCGTCGAGATCACGCTGAAGAACAGCGGCAAGAACGGCGCTCTGGACCCGGCATGGACCGGCGCCATCGTGCTGGCGATGGAGGACGGTTTTCGTCTGCACCGCCTGATCGATCCGGAGACCACGCCGGCCGACAGCTTCCTGCGCGCGATCGGCGACCTGCAGAGGACGATGGGGATTTCATCGGCCTGATGCCCGATTCACTGTCCGAACCCTAGCGGCCGGCAGTGGTCCGAATTTGCGCCCGGTGCACCCGGCCCGCGACGGTGCGAATTTTGCCGGGCGACGCCAGCCAGATCGCCACCGCGGACAGCCCGCTCACCGCGATACCGATCGCAAAGGCAATGGTATAGTTCCCTGTAAGGTCGTGCAGGAAGCCCGTGACCCAGGGACCCGCCGCACCTCCGGCGAGCGCCGCCAGCATGATGGTGCCGAAAATACTGCCGTAATGCTTGCCCTGGAATATCTCCATGACCACCGCTCCCATGACGGAGGTCACGCCGTAGCCGAGCGCGCCCTGCGCCAGGACCATGAGATAGACCAGCAGCAAGCTCGGAACATGTGCCAGCGCGATCAGCGCCGCAAAGCAGATCGCAAAACCCAGGCAGCTCACGGTCCATATCCATTCACGCCCGAAACGGTCGGAGAGATGTCCGAGCACGATCTGGCCGGGAATCCCGAGCAGGCTTACCCAGCCCAGTGCCCAGACCGCGACATTCGGGCTGAAACCGATGTCGAGAAGATATTTGGTCTGGTGAACCTGCACCGCGTACCAGGTGTACAATCCGCCGAAGTAACCGACGGCGAGCCACCAGAACCGCGCGGTGCGAAGCGCGCGTTGCAGGGTCCAGTCGATGCCGGCCCAATCGGGATCGACGACATTCGATACCGGCTTGGGCGACGACGCCGACGGCGCCGCGTCGCCATCCGGCAGAAGCCCGAGGTCCTCGGGCCGCTTGCGCAGCAGCAGGTTGACCGGCGCCAGCACCACCAGAACCACAATACCCATCGCCGTGCAGGCGGTTCGCCAGCCGGTTTGCTCGATCATGTGCTGCACCCACGGCAGCAGGGTGACGGAGCCGATACCGACACCGGCAAATGCCAATCCCATGGCAAGGCCGCGCCGCCGGTTGAACCAGTTCGGCAGAAACAGGGATTGACCGGAATAGCCGAGGCAGATGCTGCCGGCACCGACCATGACGCCGATCGTGACATACAGATGCCATGGCTGCGTCGTCAGCGGCGCCAGCAGCAGGCCTCCGGCCATCAGCGCGACACCGAGCTCCATCACCGCGCGCGGACCGGAGCGATCCATCATCCGCCCGATCAGCGGGCTGACCGCGCCGGAAACCAGAAAGCCGAACGAGAAGGCGCCCGCGGTGACGCCGCGTTCCCATCCGAACTCGTCGAGGATGGGCGGAAAGAACAGCGAGAACGACGTGCGGGCGTTGACGCCGATCGCCATGGTGACGAACGTCACGGCGATGATGACCCAGCCGTAAAAGAAAGGAAGCCGCATCGGAGGCCTTTTGTTCGAGTCCATTGTTGTTCTATCCGACGCAGGATCCGGTCTGCCGCCGTTGGCATGTAGAGTATCGACCTGGCCTCGACAAGCTGCCGTGCGTCAGCCGAACACGGCGTCCGGCAGCCACAGCGTCAGGATCGGCACATAGGTGATGATGCCGAGCACGATCAGCAGCAGGATGAGAAACGGCAGGATGCCGCGGATCACCTCGCCGATCGGCGCCGACGAGATGGTCGAGAGCACAAAAAGATTGAGCCCGACCGGCGGGTGGACCAGTCCGATTTCCATATTGTGGGTGAAGATGATCGAGAAATGCACGGGGTCGACGCCGAGCGGCTTCAATGCCGGCGCCAGGATCGGCAGCACCAGCAGCAGCGTCGCGGTGACCTCGAGGAAGCAGCCGAGCACCAGCAACAGCCCGTTGATGATGAGCAGGAACTGCCAGGTCGCAGAAACCGTGACCGATCACAAAGGTTGACGAGCTGGTTGGGGATGCCGGACTCGGTCATCCAGTGGCCGAAGGCCAGCGCGGTCGCCACGATCAGCATGATGGTGGCGGCGCTGCGGATGCCGTCGGTGATCACCTTCAGGGTCTGGGTCCAGTGGAAGCCGCGGTAGAAGATCAGCGACACCAGTAACGCCACCGCCGCCGACAGCGCCGCCGCCTCGGTGACGGTGACGACGCCGCCATAGATTCCGACCGTCACCACCAGCGGCACCGCCAGCGCCGGGATCGCCGCGCGCGGTGACGCGCAGCCGCTCGGGCATCGGCAGCGACGGCTCGACCGGAAAGTTGCGCCGCCGTGCGTCGTACAGCACCCAGGCCGCGAACGCCGCGGCCTGCAGCAGGCCCGGAAGCACGCCGGCGAGAAACAGCCGCGGCACCGATTGCTCGGCGACGATGCCGTAGAGGATGAGGGCGAGACTCGGCGGCACCACGATGCCGATGGTGCCGGAGGCGCCGACGACGCCGAGCGCAAACGAGCGCGGATAGCCGCGCTCGATCATGGCCGGCACCAGGATGGTGCCCATCGCCAGCGCGGTCGCCACGCTGGAGCCGCAGATCGCCGCAAACAGCGTGCAGGCCACCACGGTGACGAGGCCGAGCGAACCCCTGATGCCGCCGAGCCAGGCGGTGGCGACGTCGACCAGCGCCTTGGCGACGCCGCCCGAGCGCATGAAGGCCGCCGCCATCACGAACAGCGGCAGCGCCATCAGGGTCGTCGAGTTGAGCTTGTTGATCACCATCTGCGCCGCGCCGATCAGCGGCTGGCCGGTGGCGATGTAGAGAATGCCGGCGCACATGCCGAGCACCAGGAAGATCGGCATCCCGGCTGCGAGCAGCCCGAAGAACAACACCAGGAACAGCAGGGTCAGCATGATGGGGACCGGCGATCCGCCCTTCTAGCGGTCGGCGAGCGGAGAAGATAACCCGCTCGGCATCTCTTCGTGAAGCAGATGCCCGACCGTCATCGTCGCCGGAGTCGAAATACAGCGTGAAGCGAACCAGGCGCATGAGGTAGCGCAGCAGCATCAGCGCGCTGCCGACCGGCAAAGCGAGATAGTAAATCCACATCGGAAATTGCAGGTCGGTCGAACTGGTCTCGTCGATCAACAGCGAGGTGTCGACGATCTCCCAGCCGTACCAGATCAGCGCACCGCAGAACACGATGGCGACGAGGCAATTGAAGATCTCGACGAGGCGCAGGTATCGCGGCGGCAGCAGCCGCAGCACCAGATCGGGCCGGACATGGCCGTCGCGGCGCACCAGCTGGCTGGAGACGATCATGATCGCCCAGATGATGAGATAGACGATCACTTCCTCGGCGTAGCTGATGGCCCGCGCGGGATCGATGTAGCGTCCCGATCGACCTGAAGCAGCCCGATCACCAGCGCGATCAGACCGAGCAGACCGACCAGGGTCTCCTCGATCCGATCCCACCAGCCGAGTGCGGTCGATATTTTCGGCCAGGCCCCCGTCGATGCCATGCTCAGCTGCCGCTGCCGGTTTCGGCCACGATCAGCTTGACCATCTCGGGCGAGACCTTGATGTCCTTGGCCATCTGGTCCTGCTCCGCCATCATCTGCTTCCGTGCCGCGGCGCTTTGCTCCGCGGTCGGATCGGAGAACTTGATGCCGTGCTCCTGCAGCGTGGCGCGCGCCTTGGTCTGGGCGGCCGCCATGTTGGTGCGGTAGGTCGGGATATTCTGCGCCCATAGGTCGGTCATCGTCTTCTGCAGATCGGGCGTCAGCTTGTCCCAGAACACCTGGCTCACCAGCGGGATATAATCGGCGATGAACTGATGATCCTCCAGCGCGTATTTGACGCCGGAATCCCAGAGCTTGGCGCTGACCAGGCTTTCGTTCGAACTGACCAGCCCGTCGAAGGTGCCCTGCGACAGCGCCAGCGGAA
Source organism: uncultured Alphaproteobacteria bacterium (assembly GCA_963774685.1). Taxonomy (GTDB): domain Bacteria; phylum Pseudomonadota; class Alphaproteobacteria; order Rhizobiales; family Xanthobacteraceae; genus Bradyrhizobium. Next base: position 902,106 of record CAVZFU010000003.1, read on the forward strand.
CGTTGGGCCACGCCGTGGTGTTGGGGATCGCGCCGAGGAAGCGGGCGCGCCAGGCCTGGCCCGCACCGCCGGAATTGCGGATCTTCATGCCCTTGAGGTCGGTGAGGGCAGTGATCGGCTTGTTGGAGCTGTACCAGTTCTGGAAACCGAGATCGAGATACGGCCCGAGCACGTGCGAACGCAGCTTCTGCTGGATCTGGCCGTTGAGGTACTGGCCGGGCTTGCCGTCGATGACCTTGTGAATGAGGTCGATCGGCTGTCCGTAAAGCACCGGAAGCTGGAAACAATCCGCGTCCGAGACGATGCCGGTGATGGTCCAGCTGCCGGGCGCCGCCATCTCGACCTGGCCCTGGATCAGCGCCTTGCCGACTTCAAGATCGGGATAGAGCTGACCGCTCTCGAAGATCTCGGTCTTGATCTTGCCGCCCGCGGCGGCCTCGACCTTGCCGAGATAATCCTTCATCGAGACGTTGCGCAGATGCGAGGGCGCGGTATCGAGCGATAGCCGCAGGCGCATGGGCTCGTCGGCCCGCGCGATGCGGATCAACGCCGGCGCCGCAACGGCGGCAACCGAGGCGAGGGCAAAACTGCGGCGTGATAGACGCTGTGTCATCTGAGATCCTCCCGATGCGTTAATTGTGCCGGCCGGCAGCCTCGACGGGCCGGGACCGCGCTTTGGCGGCAGCATAACCTTGCCGCCCCGGGATCGGCAACGCGCAATCATGCCCGGAGGATTGGTGTTCGACTAATTGACCTGGCATGGCGCGGTCTGCCCTGAGCGAAATCGCGTCGGCAACGACCGGAAGATCGCGCAGCAGGCCCCGCAGCCGCAAGCCAACTCACTCCCGCAGTATCGGATGCTCTTTCAACACGTCTTCTCGCATCGAGACCGCCTGAATCGCACGAAATAGCACCCGCGCGGTCCTCAAATTATTGGCGGTGACGCACAGGTTGACGATCTGGCGGACGGAGGAATCGCGCAACAGGTCATCGGAAATCTTGATGGCGATTTCCATGGCGGTCTTGGCGGCGCGCTCGTACCGTTCGCTCTCGTATTTATACTTTTTGTTATCCGGGCGGCCGGTAAAGGCGGCTACTTTTTCAGCACTATCGGCAGCCGAGCGGCAGATGTCGCGTATCTTGTGGGCCGCTTCGATATCGCCCATCGGCCACTGGATGTCTTCGTCCCAGATTTCCTGGCGCTTGTCGCTGTTGAACCACCACATCGCCCCGCCCTGAATACCCACAAACATAAATCGCCATGGTACAATTCGCAGCGGTGGTGGATACAGGCCCTACACCGCCGGCACGATCTTTCCTGGATTGAAAATATTCTGCGGATCGAGCGCCTGCTTCAGCGCGCGCATGGCGTCGATCGCCTCACGTCCAAGTTCGGCTTCGAGGTATTTCTGCTTGCCCTGCCCGATGCCGTGCTCGCCGGTGCAGGTGCCGCCCATCGCCTGCGCGCGTTCGACCAGGCGATGCATGAAGTCTTCACCACGCGCCATCTCGTCGGCGTCATCCACGTCGCACAACAGCGAACAGTGGAAATTGCCGTCACCGACATGGCCGACGATTGGCGACTGGAGATTGAGGCGTTTCAGATCCTCTTCGGTTTCGGTCACGCAATCGGCGAGGCGCGAAATCGGCACGCAGACATCGGTCGCCACCACGCCTGAGCCCACACGCAAGGCCTTGACCGCCCAATAGGCGTCGTGCCGCGCCTGCCAAAGTTTGGTGCGGTCCTCGGGCTTGGTGGTCCAGGTGAAATCGCCGCCGCCGCACTCCTTGGCGATCTCGTGGAAATTCTTCGACTGCTCGGCGACCTCGTTCTCGCTGCCATGGAATTCGAGCAGCAGCAGTGGCGTCTCCGGCAGCGACAGTTTCGAGTAGGCGTTGCAGGCCCGGACCTGCTCGGCGTTGAGCAATTCGATGCGCGCGACGGGAATGCCGGTTTGAATGGCCAGGATCGTGGCCTGGCAGGCGCCGCGCACGCTGTCGAACGAACAGGCCGCCGCGGCAATCGTCTCGGGAATGCCGCGCAGCTTGATGGTGAGTTCGGAGATGATCCCGAGCGTGCCTTCGGCGCCGACGAACAGATGCGTGAGGTCGTAGCCGGCGGAGGATTTTTTTGCGCGCGTGCCGGTGGTGATGATCTGGCCGTCGCCGCGCACCACTTTGAGCGCCAGCACGTTGTCGCGCATGGTGCCGTAACGCACCGCGTTGGTGCCCGAGGCTCTTGTCGACGCCATGCCGCCGAGCGAGGCATCGGCGCCGGGATCGATCGGAAAGAACACGCCCTGGTCGCGCAAATGCTCGTTCAGCGCCTTGCGGGTGACGCCGGGCTGGATCACGCAATCGAGGTCCTCGGCATGGACCTCAAGCACCTTGTTCATGTCGCGCAGGTCGATGCAGACGCCACCGGCGGGAGCGTTGACCTGCCCCTCCAGCGAGGTACCGGTGCCGAACGCGATCACGGGAACGCCGTATTGAGCGCAAATCCGCACCACGTCCTGAATGTCGGAGGTCTCCTGCGCCATCACCACCGCGTCCGGCGGCTGCGGCGCCAGCCAGGTCGTGGTATGCGCGTGCTGGTCGCGGACCGCCTGCGAGGTGACCAGGCGATTGCCGAACCGCGCGGCCAGCGCTTCGACGGTGCTCGCCAGCGCCGCCGGTTCCGGCCGCTTCAAATGGTTGGTGATGGTCAAACCCACGCGATATCCTCTCCGTCCAGGACCGTGACAAAGGATATATAAGGGGTCAAGGGATCATCCAACAAATGGGAATGCGGGAATGACGCGCGAAGCTGCCGGCGACGAATTGCTGCTCGGGCCGGCGCCGTTTTTGTCGTCGGTGATGCAGATCGAGCCGCAATGGATCGACTACAACGGCCATCTCAACATGGCCTACTACAATGTGATGTTCGACCGCGCCATCGACGAGTTATGGCTCAAGCTCGGGATCGGCCCCGGCTACATGAAGGCGCGAAACGGCTCGACCTTTACCGCCGAGTGTCATGTGCGTTACTTGCGGGAGATTCACCTCGGCGATCCCGTGCAGGTTTCGGTCCTGCTGGTCGCGGCTGACGAGAAACGGCTGCACACCTTCGAGGAACTGCGTCACGCCAGCGAAGGCTGGCTCTCCGCCACATCGGAAAACATGACGATTCATATCGACATGGCCGCGCGAAAGACCGCGCCGTTTCCCCCCGATATCCGCGCCCGGATCGAGGCTGTTGCGAACGCCCACAGCGCCGTCGCACGCCCCGAAGCCATCGGCCGCAAAATTGCGATGCCTTCGAAATAGCGATGTGTCAGACGTTATTGCGTCCGCGCGCCAGCCCGACCACGGCCGAGATCAGGAACAGCACCACCGCGATAAAGAAGATGGTCTTGGCGATTTCGATGGATACTCCGGCGATACCGCCGAAGCCCAGAACGCCGGCGATCAGCGCGACGACGAGAAACGTAACGACCCAGCTCAGCATGACACGACCTCTGTTTCCACATTCTGTTTCGACATCGGCGCGGCTGATGCCGCCGCGCGGATTGTTAAAATAAGCCGGGGTTGGAACAAAGGTTCCGGCCGGCCTGCCGGCCTGAAACGATGAAAAAGGCCATTTCCGAAGGAACAAAATCGGCGTCGCCGGGCGAACCGGCACGCGGCAGTGCGGCGGGATAACTGCTGTCAAATCGCCGGCCGAAGCCCTATATGCCCTTCAATCCTGCTATCAAGGCTCCCCTCCACGGCCTCACGGTGCCATCGTGGGCCTAAGACGATTCGCATGACCGAGCCGAGCAAGCTGCCCCATCACGGCGTCCCCGACCATCAGCCCGTGGCCGGCGGCATCGCCGCGCGCGCACGCGCGACGGCGGCCCCGCAATATCTCGCCGGGCTCAATCCCGAGCAGCGCGAGGCGGTGGAAACGCTGGACGGACCCGTATTGGTGCTGGCGGGCGCCGGCACCGGCAAAACCCGCGTGCTGACCACGCGCATCGCCCACATCCTCAGCATGGGCCGGGCGCGCCCCAATGAAATCCTGTCGGTGACCTTCACCAACAAGGCGGCGCGGGAGATGAAGCTGCGCCTCGGCCACATGCTCGGCCAGGCCGTCGAAGGCATGCCGTGGCTCGGCACCTTTCACTCGATCGGCGGGCGCATCCTGCGCTTTCATGCCGAAATGGTGCAGTTGAAATCCAACTTCACCGTGCTCGATGTCGACGACCAGGTCCGGCTGCTCAAGCAGCTTCTGGCCGCCGACAACATCGACGACAAGCGCTGGCCGGCACGGATGCTGGCGGGCCTGATCGACGGCTGGAAGAACCGCGGGCTGACGCCGTCGCAGGTGCCGCCGGGCGAAGCCGCGGTGTTCGGCAATGGCCGCGGCGGCAAGCTCTATGCGAGCTACCAGGAGCGGCTGAAGATCCTCAACGCCGCCGATTTCGGCGACCTGCTGCTGGAGAACATCCGGCTGTTTCGCGAACATCCCGACGTGCTGCGGCAATACCAGAACCGCTTCAAGTTCATCCTGGTGGATGAATATCAGGACACCAACGTCGCGCAATATCTGTGGCTGCGGCTGTTGTCGCAGGCGCCTAGTTTTCTTACCTCGCCCCGCTTGCGGGGAGAGGTCGATGCACGAAGTGCATCGGGTGAGGGGGAGCCAAACGCGGACGCGGTGCCCTCTGAGAGTCCCCCTCACCCCGACCCTCTCCCCGCAAGCGGGGCGAGGGAGCAGATAGGCGCGCCCTCCCTCGCCCCTCAAAAACATCTGCTGCGTCGGCGACGACGACCAGTCGATCTACGGCTGGCGCGGGGCCGAGGTCGACAACATCCTGCGCTTCGAGCACGACTTTCCCGGCGCCAGGGTGATCAGGCTCGAGCGCAACTACCGCTCGACCGGCCATATCCTGGCCGCCGCCTCGCACCTGATCGCACATAATGAGGGACGGCTCGGCAAGACGCTGCGCACCGAAGACGTCGACGGCGAAAAGGTCACCGTCACCGGCTCCTGGGATTCCGAGGAGGAAGCCCGCGCCATCGGCGAGGAGATCGAGGAGTTGCAGCGCGCCGGCAACAATCTCAACGAGGTCGCGATCCTGGTGCGGGCATCGTTCCAGATGCGCGAATTCGAAGACCGTTTCGTCACCCTCGGCCTGCCCTATCGCGTGATCGGCGGTCCCCGGTTTTACGAGCGCGCCGAAATCCGCGACGCGCTGGCTTATCTGCGCGTGATCAATTCGCCGGCCGACGACCTCGCCTTCGAGCGCATCGTCAACGTGCCGAAGCGAGGCCTCGGCGATGCCACGGTGCAGATGCTGCACGACCACGCCCGCAAGCGCCGGATTCCGCTGTCGGAGGCCGCGCGCGCCGTGGTCGAGACCGATGAGCTGAAGCCGAAAGCGCGGGGGTCGTTGCGCGATCTGCTGGTCAGTTTCGATCGCTGGCGTGCGCAACGCGAGGTGACGTCGCACACGGAATTGGCCGAAATCGTGCTCGACGAGAGCGGCTATACCGAGATGTGGCAGAAGGACCGCTCGGCCGATGCCGCCGGCCGCCTCGATAACCTGAAAGAGCTGGTGCGCTCGATGGAGGAATTCGAGAACCTGCAAGGCTTCCTCGAACACATCTCGCTGGTGATGGACCGCGACGGCGGCGCCGAGGACGAGGCGGTGTCGCTGATGACGCTGCATTCGGCCAAGGGATTGGAGTTCGACAACGTATTCCTGCCCGGATGGGAAGAAGGCCTGTTCCCGAGCCAGCGCACCCTCGACGAACAGGGCCGCGCCGGACTCGAAGAAGAGCGACGCCTCGCCCATGTCGGCCTGACCCGCGCGCGGCGCCGCGCCAAACTTTACTTCGCCACCAACCGGCGGATTCACGGCACGTGGTCGACCACGATCCCGTCGCGCTTTCTCGATGAACTGCCGGCGCACAATGTCGAGATCACGGAGTCCAAGGGCGGCTCCGGCTGGGGCGGCAGCAGCGGCTATGGCCCCTCGCGTTTCGACAATGTGGAATCGTTCGGCTCGAGCTACACGACGCCGGGCTGGCAGCGCGCGCAGGCCAATCGCAAGCGCGGCCAGGGCGGCCGCAACGGACAGGCCGGCGGCGGCTTCAATGAAAGCCAGTCGCCATTTTCAGGCTCGCGCAGCGATGCCTCAGGTTCGCGAAGCGATACCTCGGGCTCGCGCAACAAGCGCAGCGCCGATGACCATCGAAGGCGAGTTGGTCGCGAAATCGACCGGCACCACGTCGGAGTTCTCGCTGCACGACCGGGTGTTTCACCAGAAATTCGGCTACGGCCAGGTGGTGAAGATCGACGGCAACAAGCTCACCATCGCGTTCGAAAAAGCCGGTGAGAAAAAGGTGGTCGATAGCTTCGTGGAGCGGGTGTGAACGATTGCGCAATGGCAGCAGCGTTCCTATCTGTTGGTGCCCGGCACCCCCCTCCTGCCCTAAGCCCCCATGCCATCAGTCATATCCGTCTCCAATCTGTCCAAGACCTATGGCTCCGGCTTCAAGGCGCTTGATAGCATCAACCTCGAAATCAGCCGCGGCGAGATCTTTGCGCTGCTGGGACCGAACGGCGCCGGCAAGACCACGCTGATCAGCATCATCTGCGGCATCGCCAATCCGAGCCAGGGCAAGGTGTCCGTCGACGGTCACGACATCATCACCTCCTATCGCGCCGCGCGTTCGCGCATCGGTCTGGTGCCGCAGGAGCTGCACACCGACGCCTTCGAATCGGTGTGGGCCACCGTCAGCTTCAGCCGCGGTCTGTTCGGCAAGCCGAAAAATCCGGCGCACATCGAAAAGGTGCTGAAGGACCTGTCGCTGTGGGACAAGAAGGACGCCAAGATCGTCACGCTGTCCGGCGGCATGAAGCGCCGGGTGATGATCGCAAAGGCGCTGTCGCACGAGCCGCAGATCCTGTTCCTGGACGAGCCGACCGCCGGCGTCGATGTCGAGTTGCGCAAGGGCATGTGGGAGGTGGTGCGAACGCTGCGCGCCTCCGGGGTTACCATCATCCTCACCACCCACTACATCGAAGAGGCCGAGGAGATGGCCGACCGCATCGGCGTCATCAACAAGGGCGAAATCGTGCTGGTCGAGGACAAGGCCACGCTGATGCAGAAGCTCGGCAAGAAGCGCCTGAAGCTGCATTTGCAAAACAGGATCGACGCGATTCCGGCGGCGCTCGCCGCGTACAACCTCGAACTGTCCGATGAGGGCTGCGAGCTGACCTACGACTACGACACCAAGGGCGAGCGCACCGGCATCACCAGCCTGCTCAGCGACCTCAGAAGTTCCGGCATCCGCTTTTCCGACCTCGACACCGTCAAGAGCTCGCTGGAAGACATCTTCGTCAGCCTGGTGAGGGCGTCATGAATTTCAGGGCCGTCCGCGCCATCTACCTGTTCGAAATGGCGCGGACCTGGCGCACGCTGCTGCAAAGCATCGTATCGCCGGTGGTTTCGACCTCGCTGTATTTCGTGGTGTTCGGCGCTGCGATCGGCTCGCGCATCACCCAGGTCGAAGGCGTCAGCTACGGCACCTTCATCGTGCCGGGGCTGGTAATGCTGTCGGTGCTGACCCAGAGCATCGCCAACGCCTCGTTCGGGATTTATTTTCCGAAATTCGTCGGCACGATTTATGAGTTGTTGTCTGCGCCGATTTCCTATTTCGAGATCGTGCTCGGTTATGTCGGCGCCGCCGCGACCAAGTCGATCATCCTCGGCCTGATTATTCTGGCCACCGCCGGCCTGTTCGTGCCGCTGCACATTCATCACCCGTGGTGGATGCTGGCCTTCCTGGTGCTGACGGCGGTCACCTTCAGCCTGTTCGGCTTCATCATCGGCATCTGGGCCGACGGTTTCGAAAAGCTGCAGATGATCCCGATGCTGGTGGTGACGCCGCTGACCTTCCTCGGCGGCAGCTTTTATTCGGTGAACATGCTGCCGTCAGGCTGGCGCACCATCACGCTGCTCAATCCGGTGGTCTACCTGATCAGCGGTTTTCGCTGGAGCTTCTACGAGATCGCGGACGTCCGCATCGGCGTCAGCATCGGCGTGACGCTGACGTTCCTTGCCATCTGCATGATCGTGGTGTGGTGGATCTTCAAGACCGGGTATCGGCTGAAGAACTGACGGCGCCGAAGGGCGCGCTGTTACCGATAGCAGTGGAAACGGTCGTAGCGATCGTAGAAGCCGCGGCAGCGATAGCCATGGTCCAGGCCGAATACGCCCCTGACCGCGCCCACCGCGCCGCCGACGCCGGCACCGACCGCACCGCCAACCACGCCGCCGACGGGACCGGCAACCCGATGGCCTTCCGCCGCACCCTCCTGCGCACCGCGCACGATGCCCTGGGCATGTCCGATATGCGGGATCGTCAGCAGCGCCAGCGCGATGGCCGCAGCCGCCAGATAGACCTTGATTGGCAACCCGGTGGGCAGCGCCGCTGTCTTGATCCTGGTCTTCGTCTTCATCACAATTCCTCGATGCTCGGCCACAGCGGATAACAGCGCGGACCCTTAACGCGGGTACCAGCCAAATGGTTGCGCGCGGCGGATAATTCCGGTCGGGGGTGAGGCTGGTGCCAGCTTACAAAAATCGCACCGCTTGCCGGATTAAGCCTCGGCTCCGCCATGTTTGCGCCAGCCTGCACATTAACGATGCCCCGATAGGCTACTGGAACCAAAGCCGAATTCCGGGCATATTAGGATCGGGGACGCGAGCGGTGCTGTAGTCAAAGGCCCGGAGGCCAAAGGTCAAATGCGTTCCTTCCTCATTGCTTTCACCGGCTTGATGCTGTTCGCCACCGGCGCCGCGCAAGCCAACGTCTCCATCCTCGTCGACAAGAATGCGCAGTTGATGACCGTCTCGGTCGACGGCGTCGCGCGCTATCAATGGCCGGTCTCGACCGGCAATCCCTCGCACGAGACGCCGAACGGCAGCTTCCGGACCTTCCGGATGGAGGAAGACCACTACTCCAAGGAATTCGACGACGCGCCGATGCCGCACTCGATCTTCTTCACCAAGGTCGGCCATGCCATCCACGGCACCGAGTCCGAGGGCAAGCTCGGCGTCCCGGTGTCCCATGGCTGCGTGCGGCTGTCGCGCGCCAATGCCACGACGCTGTACGCGCTGGTGGAAAAGGAAGGCGTGCTCAACACCACGGTGACGCTGACCGGTTCGTCGCAGATCGCGCTCGCGCGCAATCCGCGTACCCGGCCCAACACCGCCGTGGCGCGCCGCGACGCGGCTCCGCAATACGATGCGGCCGGCGATCCGGTCGTGATCACCCCGCGCCCCGACGCGCCCGGCCAGTATGCGCCGCAAATGCAGCCGCAAATGCAGGCGCAGCCGCAAATGCGGCCCGACGACGGCTACATCTATCCCGCCGACGGCAGTTCGGACGGCGCGCGCTACCCGGCGCCGCGCAGCAACCGGCGCCTCTATGACGCGCAGGTCTATCCGCAGCAGCAATATCAGTACGACAACCGCGGCTACGCGCCGCAATATGCGCCGCAGGTCTATGCCCCGCAGCCGTATTATCAGTCGCGCGGGCCGTACGAGTGACGGATCAATGGGATCCAGCCCCGGGCAGGGTGGAAATGGCCTTGTGAGCGCAAGCTATCAATCCTGCAGGTGTGCTGCAGTTGAGCGCAGGCGGGGCGCTCTCGGCCGCGGAACGTGCTGACGTTTTTCGCGCGACCACTTTTCTTGGTTTTGCCGGCACACAATCGCCGTCGGCGTTGGAAGTAAAGCCGGCATCGCAGGTCTTCTCCACGCTGTTCTTCGAGGAGGCATCGTCGCCGGGGCCGGCCAAGGCGTGCATCGAGACAAACAACAGCGAAATCGATCCGGCGGCGAGGCCGCGCAGGAGATTCCGATGCGCAATTTGGCCTATTTTTCTTGGGCCCAATTTCCCTTGACCCATTCCTGAAGCTGCGATCATCCGGTTTCTCCCTTGGTCGCGCGCCCCTCGACCTTCCGGTACATCGGCTGACGCGCGCGAACCGGATCGAGCAGCGACCAGTCGCCCTGCTCGACGACGTGGCCCTTGGGAAAGGGCGGCCTCGGCTCCTGGCCGAGCGAGCGCATCACCCGGTCGTCGCGGTAATAACAAAGCAGCACCACGCGAACCAGTGCCGCCAGCGGCGCGCCGCCGACGTCGCGAAAAGCATTCGCCGTGGCGGCGCGGCGTTCCGGATCGAGGTCGGCGAAGCCGCCGCCCGCAAATGTCGCAAGATGCGCCAGTGCCCGGCATACATCGTCCCGATCGCGCTCAAGACTTCTGAGGATGTCGTTGAAGATCCGCTCGTCGTCGGCGCCCGGCACGTCATAGGTCTGGCTCGGCGGGATGATCGCACCGGCCAGCGCGCGCAGGTCGCGGACTTGCTCGGCGGAAAGGCTGTCGTTCGGCATGTGGATCGTCCTCAGTCGAACAGGTTGGCGAGGCGCTGCTTGATGCTGTCGGCAATGTAGAGCGCCAGCGCCTGGATGGTCGAGGTCGGGTTGACGCCGCCGGAGGTCACCCAGATGCTGCCGTCGACGATGAAGAGATTCTTCACGTCATGGCAGCGGCCCCATTCGTTCACCACCGAACGCTCGGGGTCGGTGCCCATGCGCGCGGTGCCGAGCAGGTGCCAGCCGCCGTTCAGGATCGGGCTCTCGACGCAGATATTGCTGGCGCCGGCGGCGTTGAGGATTTCCTTTGCGCGCGCGATGCCATGCTGCATCATCCTGTGGCTGTTGGCGCTGATGGTGTAATCGAGCTTCGGCGCCGGGATGCCGCTACTGTCCTTCAGCACCGGATCGAGCGTGACACGGTTGTGCTCCTCGGGAAGATCCTCGCAGATCGCCGAAAGGCCGATGCGGCGGTTGACGAGTTTCCGGTACGACGCGTGATGGTCTTCGCCCCAGGCCAGCCTTCCCGCGTTGGAACTGACGATCGCTTCCATGATCGCGCCGACGCCGCGGCCGAACTGAAAGGTATAGCCGCGGACGAAATCGCGCTGCAGATCGGTCTCGTAGAATTGCTTGCTCCACAGGCACAGCGGCGGACCGTGGTTGCCGTCGAGCGGTTCGTCGACATAGCCGTAGGTCAGCGCGTAGGGGTGAAACATCAGGTTCTTGCCGACCAGCCCGCTGGAATTGGCAATGCCGTTGGGGAAGCGCGCCGATACCGAGTTCAGCATCAGCCGCGGCGTGCCGACGCCGTTGCAGGCGATGATGACGACTTCGGCCGGCTGAAAATGCTCTTCGCCCTTGGCGTCGTAATAGATGACGCCGGAAGCCATGCCGTGCTCGTCGGTGGTGATTTCGCGAACCCGGCACAGCGTGCGCAGTTCGACGCCGGCGCGGATCGCATGCGGCCAATAGGTGATGTCGGTTGAGGCCTTGGCGCCCTGCGCGCAACCCGGCGTGCAGTGGCCGAGATTGATGCAGCGTCCTCTCCCTTCGTAATCGGTGGTGGCAATGGTGGTGTCGGACGGCCACCAGTGCCAGCCCAGCTGGTTCATCGCCTTGCCGAACCGCGCGCCCGATTTGCCCAGCGGCAATGGCGGCATCGGCGGCTGCTTCGGCGGATAGGAGGGATCGCCCGCGAGCCCCGAGACGCCCATCATGCGGTCGTTCTCGGCGAAGAACGGTTCCAGCGTGGCGTAGTCGATCGGCCAGTCCTCGGCGACGCCGTCGAGCGTGCGCACCTTGAAGTCGGAAGGATGCAGGCGCGGGAAATGCGCCGTGTACATGATGGTGCTGCCGCCGACGCCGTTGAAATTCACCACCTTGATCGGCGAATTGTCGTCGTTGATCGGATAATCGGTCGGCCGCGCCCGGCGGTTGGGATTGACCGCGAAATCGCTGAACAGGCGCGCCTCCCAGTCCCGCCCGTTGCTCGGATAGTCGGTCGGCTTTACCCAGTCGCCCTGCTCGAGGCAGAGGATGTGCATCTTGGTTTCGGCAAGGCTCCACGCCACCGCGGCGCCCGAGGCGCCGGAACCGATGATCAGGACGTCGACCTTGTCATGCATCGCGATTTTCCTTCCGCCCGTTTGAACTCTACTGCTCGCCGTCGCGCAACCGCCGCCATACCGCGCCAAGCACGTTGGAATAATCGTCGGTCCAGACCCGCTGGGTTTCGTCGGCCTCGGTCAGGGCCCATTGCTCCGACGATGCCAGCTTGCCGATGTCGGCCTCCTCGCGCGCGGAGACCACGACCTCGGTGGCAAAGATATACTCGTTGTCGCGGTTGGAATCCTCGCTGTAGACCCAGCTCTTGAGGTCGTTTTCGTCGGCGATGCCGACCACGACGCTGGCAAGTTCCAGATGCCGGTTCGAGACATGCATCAGCACCGCGCCCTGCGGCGCCAGCTTGTCCTTGTAGATTGTCATCGCCTCTTCGGTGGCAAGGTGAATCGGGATCGCGTCCGACGAATAGGCATCGACGATGATGAGGTCGTAGATGCCATCCGGCTCGCGCGCGAAGGTCAGCCGCGCGTCGCCGATCACAGGCTTCAGGTCCGGTTCGCAATTCTTGATGAAGGTAAAATATTTCGGGTCGCGCGCGGTGTCGACCATCGACTGATCGATCTCGAAGAACTTCCAGGTCTCGCCCGGCTCCGAGGCGCAGGTCAGCGTACCGGAGCCGAGCCCGATCACCGCCACGCGGATTGGCCCGCCCTTGCGCTCGCGGATCGCGGTGATCGCCTGACCGATGCCGCCATCCTTGTGGTAATAACTGATCGGCTCCGGCCGCCCGGTCACCGGGGTGCCGTCGCCGTTCCTGAATTTCTCGGCGCCGTGAATCGTGGTGCCGTGCATCAGGACGTGATAGTAGCCGCCCGGCGTCACCAGGATCTTGTGCACGCCGAAAAAGCTGCGCACGGTATCCACTCGCCCCTCGTCCGCCGGATAGACCCGGATCAGCACCAGCGCCAGCGTCACGATGGCCGCGAACTTCCAGCGATCGATCCTGAGCAGGATCACCAGTATCATCGCCACCACCGCGACCGTACTTGCCAGATAGATTCTCTGATCTTCCAGCCAGGCGAAAATCTTGCCGGTGCCGTAGGACGGCGCGATCAACACCACCGCCAGCACGGCGAGAAGCGGCCAATACCAGCGGCTCCAGCGCGGCAAACGCTCGTCGCCGCCGGGTGGACGGCACAACGCCGCCAGCGCCAGCAGGATCGGGTATTCCGCGACCCATGAAAACGCGAACGGCGCGATCAGGCCGGCGAACAATCCGCCGACCATGCCGCCGAACGACAGCGCGACATAGAAGCCGGTGAGATATCGCGCCGCCGGCCGGGTACGCGCCAATTCGCCATGGCACGCCATCGCGATAATGAAGAAACAAAGCAGGTGCCCGCCGAGCGTCATCAGCAGATTCTGTTCGCCGCCGACGGCGAGCAGCACGATCACGCCGGTGATCGCCAGCGGCTGCACCATCAGCATCCATGTATGCGGCAGCAGCGGCCGCGACTGGAACACCAGCACCCAGGTCAGGAGATACAGCGACAGCGGCAGCACCCACAGCAACGGCGCCGCGGCGACATCGGTGGAAATATGCGCGGTCACCGCAATCAACAGACCTGACGGCACCGCGGCGAGGAAGATCCAGCGCGCGCGCAGGCGCCAGGACGGCGCGGGCGCGTCGCTGTCCTCGGCGAGCGTGTCGACGGCGGCGGTCATTGGCGAACGCAGCAACAGCACGCCGCAGGCGCCGATCAGGACGATCAATAATCCATAGCCGCCGGTCCAGATCAGGTTTTGGGTGCGCAGCGTAAACATCGGCTCCAGCAGCACCGGATAGGACAACAGCGCCAGGAAGCTGCCGATATTCGAGGAGGCATAGAGGAAATAGGGGTCGGGACCGCTGGGGTGACCGGTGCGGACGAACCAGGCCTGCAGCAGCGGATTGTTGGCCGCCAGCGCGAAGAACGGCAGCCCGATCGAGACCGCGAACAGGCCCAGCAGCCAGAACGCATAGCCCGATGTCGGCGGCTCGCCCCAGCCGCTCGCAATCGCCAGCGGCAGCGTCAGCAGGGCGAGCACCAGCAGCACCAGGTGCACCACCACCGGAATCGTGCGGTTGCTCAGTTGCATCAGGTAATGCGCATAGGCGTAGCCGCCGAGCAGCAGCGACTGGAAGAACACCATCGCCACCGACCACACCGCCGGCGAACCGCCGAGCCGCGGCAGCACCATTTTGGTGAACAGCGGCTGCACCGAAAACAGCAATAACGCGCTGACGAAGATGGCCGCGGTGTAGACCACCAGCACCAGCCGGTTGCGGCTGGCGGAAGGCTGGTCCGCAACCACGGACGGATCGGATGAAGTCATGTAAACTCCGGAAAGGAGTCCGGCGGGCACCGGCGGCGGGAACGGCAATGGAGCATATGGCTAGACGGCGATCAATGCGGGGTCACGGTCTCGTCATTGCAGGGCTGCAAAGCGCGAACCCGGAATGAAAAGACCAATCATGAACCCATCATGACCGAAACCGACGTTGTCATCATCGGCGCGGGGCATAACGGCCTCACTTGCGCGGCCTATCTGGCGATGGCCGGGCTGCGCGTGAAGGTGGTCGAGCGCCGCAAGGTGGTCGGAGGTGCTGCGGTAACCGAGGAATTCCATCCAGGGTTCCGCAATTCGGTCGCGGCCTATACCGTCAGCCTGCTCAACCCGCAGATCATGGCGGACCTGAAACTCCGCGAGCACGGCCTGCGCATCGTCGAACGCCGCGCGCAGAACTTTCTTCCCGCCCCCGACGGCAGCTATCTGCTGACCGGCGAAGGCCGCACCCACCAGTCTGTCGCCAAGCTTAGCCAACATGACGCAGCGGAGATCGACGCCTTCACGCGCGAACTTGAAGTCATCGCCGACGTGCTGCGGCAATTCGTGTTGCGGGCGCCGCCGAACCTCGTCGAAGGTTTTGGCGGTCGTGCCATCCACGAAGCCTTCAACGCGCTCGGAACCGCCAACATCCTGCGCAGTCTCTCGCTGGAGCAGCAGCGCAGCCTGCTCGATCTGTTCACGCGGTCGGCCGGCGAGATGCTGGACGAACGGTTCGAGAGCGACCTGGTCAAGGCGTTGTTCGGATTCGACGCCATCGTCGGCAATTATGCCAGTCCCTACGCGCCAGGTTCGGCCTATGTGATGCTGCATCATGCGTTCGGCGAGGTGAACGGCAAGAAAGGCGTCTGGGGCCATGCCATCGGCGGCATGGGCGCGATCACGCAGGCGATGGCAAGCTCGGCCCGCGGCCATGGTGCCGACATCGAAACCGGCGCCGGCGTGCGCGAGGTCATCGTCGAGCGCGACCGGGCCGTGGGCGTGGTCCTCGACAATGGCGAGGCCGTCAGAGCCAGATATGTCGCCTCCAGCGTCAATCCGAAGCTGCTCTATACGCGGCTGTTGCCCGCGGACGCGCTGCCGGCGGAATTCCTCGGCCGCATCCAGAACTGGCGCAACGGCTCCGGCACGTTCCGGATGAATGTGGCGTTGAACGCCCTGCCCTCGTTCACCGCGCTGCCGGGCGAAGGCGATCATCTCTCCGCCGGCATCATCCTCGGACCGGGTTTGTCCTACATGGACCGCGCCTGGCAGGACGCCCGCGACTACGGCTGGAGCCGCAAGCCGGTGGTGGAGGTCCTGATTCCCTCGACCCTGGACGACACGCTGTGCCCGCCGGGCCGGCACGTCGCCAGCCTGTTCTGCCAGCATGTTGCGCCGCAACTGCCGGATGGAAAATCGTGGGACGACCATCGCGAGGAGGTCGCCGATCTCATGATCGCGACGGTGGATGAGTACGCGCCGGGTTTTGCCGCAAGCGTGCTGGGCCGCCAGATCCTGTCGCCGCTCGACCTGGAGCGGCAGTTCGGGCTGCTCGGCGGCGATATCTTCCACGGCGCACTGACCCTGAACCAACTGTTCTCCGCGCGGCCGATGCTCGGCCACGCCGATTATCGCGGGCCCCTGAAGGGGCTCTATCATTGCGGCTCGGGTGCCCATCCCGGCGGCGGCGTCACCGGCGCCCCCGGTCACAACGCCGCACGGGTGATCCTGGGGGATCACCGGGCGCTGTTTGGGTGAACGACCAAAGAGAGCGGCCAACCTGTTGATAACCCGGTGCGTGGATGGTGGAAAACCGGTTGATGACTCCGTGGAAAAGCCTGTGCGGTTGCCGTGGAAATGGATGGAACGGGTTTTGGAAAAACCGGGTACGTCCCGGTGTGTAACGCGGTGCACAACCCTTGCGTTGGAAGCCTACAGGCTGTGAACACAACTACGGAACACAAGGTCGCGTCTGGCTGACCGCGTCCAGCCCATCCACGGATCGTAGCGGAGCGATTAATCAGTTTGTTCAAAGTGATATGGAGTCAGCTTCAATCAGCACATCACCTGCTGACTGCGGAACTCTAACTATTTTCGAATGGGGATGAGGCGCTTCACGCGATTGACGAACGTGTTCTCAAAGAAGTTTGAGAATCGCCGCC
Organism: uncultured Alphaproteobacteria bacterium; assembly: GCA_963774685.1. Lineage (GTDB taxonomy): Bacteria > Pseudomonadota > Alphaproteobacteria > Rhizobiales > Xanthobacteraceae > Bradyrhizobium. The sequence goes on from CAVZFU010000003.1 coordinate 918,619, forward strand.
ATGTCCTTGCGTTGTATTTTGTTTTCTGTCGCATTCACAAAATACTTGATGCGAGGACGGCCGCAACGCCTGATGCGCGGAACCTACACGAAGGGAGTTAAGGAAACTTCAAACGACGGCATGGTCGGACACCCCGTCAGTAAACTCCGGAGGCAAGGATGCTGGATCACGTAACGATTGGAATAACCGAACTCGAGCGGTCGAAGCGGTTCTACGATCAGGCGCTGCGTCCGCTCGGCATCGAACGGCTCTATGCCGAAAAGGACACGTTCGCGGGCTATGGCGCCAGCAGGAAGGCCTTTTTCTGGATCGGCCGCCGAAGCGAGGCGCAAACAAGCACCCATGTTGCCTTTGCGGCCCAGGACAGGGAAACCGTGGATCGATTTTACCAGGCCGCGCTCGCGGCCGGCGGACGGGACAACGGGCAACCGGGGCTGCGCCCGCACTATCACCCGGATTACTATGGAGCGTTCGTGCTTGATCCGGATGGACACAACATCGAAGCTGTTTGCCGCCAGAAGATCGATTAGCCAACCGCGCGGCCGCCTGCGCCCTCCTCCCGGACATCGATGACCGCCGCCCTCACCCCCTCGACCCATCGCGCCACCTTCGCCATCGGCAACGAACAGGCCGCCAAGCGCGTGGTCGATCTCTTGACCGAGAGCTTCTTCGAGGGCCAGGCCGCGATCGCCGCGTTCGAGGGCCCGGACGGCCGCTGGGACATCACGATGCATTTCGCGGAAGCGCCCGACCAAGCCTCGATCCGCGCGCTCGTCGGCACGGCCGCCGGCGACGACGTAGCGCGGAAGATCGCGTTCGACACGGTGGAACCCAAGGATTGGGTCAAGGCGACGCTGGAGGATCTGGTTCCGGTCTGCGCCGGGCGGTTCATCGTGCACGGCCAACACGACCGCTCAAGGGTGGCGCCCAACCAGTTCGGCATCGAGATCGAGGCGGCGCTGGCGTTCGGCACCGGCCATCACGGCACCACCCGCGGCTGCCTGCTGCTGCTCGATCTGGTGCTGCGGTCGCGCCGTCCCCGGCGGGTGCTGGACTTGGGAACCGGCACCGGCGTGCTGGCGATCGCGGCGGCGAAGGCGCTGCACCGCCATGTGCTGGCAAGCGACATCGATCCGTTGTCGGTCCGGGTCGCGCGCGACAATGCCCGGCTTAACGGCGTGGGGAACCTGGTGCGGACGATCCCGTCGGCCGGACTTTCGGCGCCGCAATTCGCCCTCGACGGCCCGTTCGACCTGGTGCTGGCGAATATCCTGGCCAACCCGCTGCGGCAGATGGCGACGCCGATGGCAAAGCATCTGGCGCCGTCGGCGCAGGTCATTCTCTCAGGGCTGTTGCCGCATCAGGCGCAAAGCGTGGTCGCGGCCTACCGCGCACGCGGGCTTGTTCTCGAGCGGCAGCTGCAGATCGAGGGCTGGAGCAGTCTTTTGATGGGGCGGGCGTTACGTCGCGACGGGGCGAAAATTTAGTCCGGCAGTCGCTGTTCGCGGCGGGCGATCAAGCGCTTTTCCTCAATCGCCGTACGCTTGGCGCGCGCCTCGGCGAAACGATCGAGCATCTGAACGATGACGCCGCGTTGTTTTTTGACGACAGGTGAATTTTTGACGACAGGGGGAATCGGGGCATGGCCGGCTGGCGGCGAAATCTTCTCAAACGTAAAAGCAGGCATCGTGTGTCCCCTCGTCGTTGAGTTGAAACACTCCTGGATTTCCCCCAGATATCGTTGGATGAATTGCTTGTGACAGCAAACGATTCCATCCCGACGAATGCAGCACCAGGATTCAAGCATAATCTGTGCCAAAATAGCAACGATTCGCATCGCATTGCGGACCTCTCCCCGCAATCCTAAGGTGATCACGCGATGTTCGAAGCCCAATTCCAGACATTCGAGGAGCCCGAAGGCGGCGTGGCGCTGACGGCGCGGCTGGCGGCCTTGCGCGAGGAACTGGCGCGCCGCAAGCTGACCGGATTCGTGATTCCCCGCGCCGATCAGCAACAAAACGAATATGTCGCGCCGTCCGAAGAGCGGCTGGCGTGGCTCACCGGCTTCACCGGATCCGCCGGACTCGCCATCGTGCTGAGCCGGCAGGCCGCGGTGTTCGTCGATGGCCGCTATACGTTGCAGGCCGCCAAACAGGTCGATCACAAAGCCTGGAGCGTCGAGCCGCTGGTCGATCCACCCCCGGAAACCTGGCTGACCAGGCACCTCAATGCCGGCGACCGCCTCGGATTTGATCCGTGGCTGCATACTTCGGCGGCAGCCGAGCGGCTGGCCGCGGCCTGCGCCAAGGCCAACGCGGAGCTGGTTGCGGTCGACAGCAATCCCCTCGATTCCGTCTGGACCGAGCGCCCGCCGCCGCCGCTTGGCCCGGTCGCGGTTCACGGCGCGCCATTTTCCGGCGAAACAGAATCCGACAAGCTCCGGCGTATTCGCCTGGAGATCGACCAGCTCGGCGCCGATGCGCTGGTGCTGTCGGATTCGCACGCGGTGGCCTGGACCTTCAACATCCGCGGCGCCGACGTGTCGCACACGCCACTGCCGCTGTCCTATGCGCTGGTGCCGAAGGACGGCCGTCCCACCGTGTTCATCGATCACCGCAAGCTGTCGAACAGCGCCCGCGACCATCTCGAGCAATCCGCCGACGTCCAGGAGCCGGACGCACTGACGCCGAAGCTCACCGAACTGGCGCAACGCGGCGCGTCGATTGCGCTCGACAATGCGACCGCCGCCGATGCGCTGAGCCGCCTGATCGATGCCGCCGGCGGCAAGGCGGTGCGCGGCAGCGATCCTGTCGCCCTGCTCAAGGCCGTCAAGAACCCAACCGAGATCGAAGGCACCCGGTCGGCGCACCGGCGCGATGCGGTAGCGCTGGCGCGCTTCCTCGCCTGGATCGACCGCGAAGCGCCATCGGGTGCACTGACGGAGATCGATACCGTCGAGGCGCTGGAAACCTTCCGCCGCGAAACCGGCGCGCTAAAGGATGTGTCGTTCCCGACCATCGCCGGCACCGGGCCGAACGGCGCCATCGTGCATTACCGCGTCACCCGCAAGACCAACCGGCGGATCGCGCCGGGCGATCTTCTGCTGGTCGATTCCGGCGCGCAATATCGAAGACGGCACCACCGACGTCACCCGCACCATCGCGATCGGCCAACCGACGATGGAGATGTGCGACCGCTTTACCCGGGTGCTGCGCGGGCACATCGCCATTGCGCGCGCGGTATTTCCCGACGGCACCACCGGCGCGCAACTCGAACTCGCTGGCGCGCCAGTTCCTGTGGCAGGCCGGGCTCGATTTCGATCACGGCACCGGCCATGGCGTCGGCAGCTACCTTTCGGTGCATGAGGGCCCGGCGCGGATTTCCAAGCTCGGCACCACGCCGCTCAAGCGCGGCATGATCCTGTCCAACGAGCCCGGCTACTACAAGACCGACGCGTTCGGAATCCGGATCGAGAATCTGGAGCTTGTGATCGGGACCGACGTCGCCGGCGCGGAAAAGCCGGTCAACGCCTTCGAGACGCTGACGCTGGCGCCGATCGACCGGCGGCTGATCGACCTGAACATGCTGAGCGCAGATGAACTGGACTGGCTCAACGACTATCACGCCCGGGTACGCCATCAGGTTCGCCCGCATGTCGACGAGGCCACCAAAGCGTGGCTCGACGCTGCGACCGAGATGCTGTCGCTGTAGAACGACTGACCGCCTCCCGAAAACGGAATAGCCGCATTCCGAAACGGCCGTGTCGCTGGTGCGGGATAAGCTTACAGTCCGATCTGAACATCGGATCGGATCTGCATGCACGGAGTGACGGGCAAACCGCCGGAAGCGGCGACCAACAGCGCGACATCCCGGACCATGCTGTTGCTGCTCGTCGCGATGACGGGCGTCGCGCCGATTTCGCTCTATATGCTGGTGCCCGCGCTGCCGAGGCTAGCCGTCACATTCGGTCGCGATATTTCGGTCGCGCAGATGACGGTGTCGCTCTACATGGTCGGCATCGCCTGCTCGCAGATCATCATGGGGCCGCTGTCGGACCGGTTCGGCCGCCGTCCGGTGCTGCTGGCGGGTCTCGGGCTGATGGTGGCGGCGAGTGTTGCCTGCATTTTCGTCGAAAGCCTGCCGCAACTGATCGCGGCGCGGTTCTTTCAGGCGCTGGGCGGCGCCACCGGCATGGTGGTGAGCCGCGCCATCATCCGCGACCTCTACAGCCGCGAGCGCATCAGCGCCATGATCAGCCTGGTGATCGCGGTGATGATGATCGCGCAGATGCTGAGCCCGCTGACCGGCGGCCTGCTGGAGACCGCGTTCGGCTGGCGCTCGATCTTCTACGTCATCACGGCCGCATCGCTTGCCATCGCCGTGGCGATTGCCGTGGTGCTGCCGGAAACGCGCCGCGACCGCGACCGCAGCGGCGGATTTCGCGGCGATGTCGGCAGTCTCTTCACCAGCCGCGCTTTCATCGGCTATCTTCTTTGCCAGGTGCTGGCCTCGCAGATCATCTTCGCCTTTGCCGGCGGCGGTCCCTATATCGTGGTCACGCAGATGGGCCGCTCCAGCGCCGAATACGGCGCGTGGTTCGCCACCACGGGGTTCGCTTACCTGATCGGCAACGTCTTTTGCGTCCGCTTCGCGCCGCGCCAGTCGCTGGAAGGACTGATCTGGTTCGGCCTCGCGCTGCAACTCGCAGGCAGCTTGTTGAACCTGCTGTGGGGCGTCATCGGGCTCAATCAGTCGCCGTCATGGCTGTTCGGCACCCAGATGCTGGTGATGTTCGCCAACGCCTTCGTGATGTCGAATTCGGCAGCCGGCGCCATCAGCATCCGCCCCGAAGCCGCCGGCACCGCCTCCGGCGCGATGGGGTTCCTGCAGATGGGGATCGGTGCGCTGGTGTCGCAATTCGGCGCCTGGCTCGGCGGCCATTTTGCGACCGCGGTCCCGCTCAACGCCGCCATCGCCGCATTGTCGCTGGCCTGCGTCTCGACCATGGTTTTCCTGATTCCGCGCCGCACGGTGATTGTCAGCGAAGAATTGATCGAACAGGCGGAGGAGGAAGAATCGGGGATGCTGTAATGTTCGTCATACCCCGCGAAAGCGGGGTATCCAGTACGCCGCGGCTTCTCGATTCAATTACAACCGCCTCTGGAATACTGGATCGCCCGCTTTCGCGGGCGATGACACCGGCATATGTCGCGGGAGCGAACCTTCACTCCCCGATCAGCTTCAGCCACTCGTCTTCGGTCAGCACCGTGACGCCGTGCTTGTTGGCCTCGGCGAGTTTCGAGCCGGCACCGGGACCGGCGACCACGTAATCCGTTTTCTTCGACACCGAACCGGCCGCCTTGGCGCCGAGACGCTCGGCCGTCGCCTTGGCTTCGTCCCGCGTCATCTTTTCCAGCGAACCGGTAAACACCACGGTCTTTCCGGCGACGACCGAGTTGCTCTTCGGCTTCTCGGCGTCAAGGATAGTGACCTCGCCGGTCAGCCGCTCGACGATGCCGCGATTGTGGCTTTCACCGAAGTAGGCACCAACGCTCCTGATCACGGTGTCGCCGATCTGGTCGAGCGCGTCCATCTCGGCGATGGTATCCTCATCGCCCTCGGCGACCTCAAGGCCGGCGTCGTGAAATGACTTCCAGGAACCGTAGCCCCGCGCCAGCGCCAGCGCCGTGGTCTCGCCGACATGGCGCATGCCCAGCGCATAGATGAAACGCTCCAGCGAAATCCTGCGCCGGGCTTCGATGGCGGCGAACAGGTTGCGTACCGAGGTCTGGCCGTAGCCCTCGATCTCCTCAAGCTTGAGCTTCGGGTTGCGAGCCTGCAGCGTGAAGATATCGGCCGGTTCCTTCACCCATCCGTTCTCGAAGAAAAACTCGATCTGTTTTTCGCCGAGCCCGTCGATATCGAAGGCGCGGCGTGAGGCGAACAGCTTCAGGTGCTCGATCTTCTGGTAGGGGCACGCGAACTCGCCGCTGCAACGCGCGCGCGAGCCTTCTTCGCCGGTGGCTGTTTCCTCGCGCACCACTTCGGTGTGCAGCGGACACGGGCACTTCTTCGGAAAGTGATAGGACTTCGCATCGTTCGGCCGCTTGTCGAGCACGACATCCACGATCTGCGGGATCACATCGCCGGCGCGCTGTACGATGACAGTGTCGCCGATCATGATTTCGCGGCCTTCGCGCAATTGTTCGCCGTCGCCGCCGATGCCCCTGATGTAGTCCTCGTTGTGCAGCGTCACGTTCTGCACGATGACGCCGCCGACGCCGACCGGCTCGAGCTTGCCGACCGGCGTGAACGAGCCGGTGCGGCCGACCTGAATCTCGATATCCCGCAGCACCGTGGTGGCGCGCTCGGCCGGAAACTTGTGCGCTATCGCCCAGCGCGGCGTGCGCGAAACGAAACCAAGGCGCTCCTGCCAGTCGAGACGGTCGACCTTGTAGACGACGCCGTCGATGTCGTAGTCGAGCTTTGCGCGTTGCTGCTCGATCTTGCGATGGAAGGCGATCAGTTGTTCGACCGAATGGCAAAGTTTGGTCAGCGGGTTGGTTTTGAAACCGCAACGCTCGAACCACGCGATCATGCCGGACTGGGTATCCTCGGGCATCGCACTCATCTCGCCCCAGGCGTAGGCGAAAAAGCCGAGCGGACGCGAGGCGGTGATGGAAGGATCCTTCTGGCGCAACGAGCCCGCCGCCGAGTTGCGCGGATTGGCAAAAATGGTGTCGCCGGCCGCCTTCTGGCGTTCGTTGAGCGCCAGAAACGCCTTCTTGGTCATGTAGACCTCGCCGCGAACCTCGCAGACGTCAGGCACCTTGCGGCCCCTGAGCTTCTGCGGCACGTCCTCGAGCGTGCGGATATTGGCGGTAACGTCCTCGCCTTCGGCGCCGTCGCCGCGCGTCGCCGCGGTGATGAGTTCTCCGTCCTCGTACCGCAACGACATCGATAGCCCGTCGATCTTCGGCTCGGCGCTGAAGTCGATCTCGTCGTCTTCATTGAGTTTGAGAAAGCGGCGGATGCGCCCGACGAAATCGACGACGTCTTCTTCCGCAAAGGCGTTGTCGAGCGAAAGCATCGGCACCGCATGGCGGACTTTCCTGAAACGCCCCGAGGGTGCCGCGCCAACCTTCTGCGAAGGCGAGTCGGACGAGACGAATTCCGGAAACCGCGCTTCGAGTGCGTTGAAGCGCTTGCGCAGTTCGTCATATTCCGCGTCGGTGACGCTTGGCGCGTCGTCCTGATAATAGCGCTTGTCGTGACCCTCGAGTTCAAGCGCCAGGCGCTTGTGCTCCACCTTGGCCTGCGCCTTGGTCAGCTTGGCGACCTCGGGGAGCAGCTTCTTCGCTTTGACAACCATGGTTACGCCGTCGCCGCCTTCAGCAGCCGCTCCGCCGCGGCGCGCGCTTCGGCGGTGATCTCCGCGCCCGCCAGCATGCGGGCGATTTCCTCGCGGCGGTGGTCGGCGGCGAGCGCATTGACGCGGGTGGCGACGCGCTTGCCCTTGTCGAGCGCATCCTTTGAAATCAAGAGGTGCTGGTTGGCGCGCGCGGCGACCTGGGGCGCATGGGTCACCGCCATCACCTGCACCTTGCCCGCGAGCCGCGCCAGCCGGGCGCCGATCGCGTCCGCTACCGCGCCGCCGACGCCGGTGTCGATTTCGTCGAACACCAGGGTGGGCGCCGAACCGCGATCCGACAGCACGACTTTCAGCGCCAGCAGGAATCGCGACAGTTCGCCGCCGGAGGCGACCTTCATCAGGGGGCCGGGCCGGGTGCCGGGATTGGTCTGGACCCAGAACTCGACGCGATCGAAACCCTGCGGGCCCGGCGATTGCGCGTCGGATTCAAGTTGCGTCGTAAAGGTCGCGCGCTCGAGCTTCAGCGGCGCCAGTTCGGCATTGACCGCCTTGTCGAGCTTCTGCGCCGATTTCGAGCGCGCGGCGGAGAGTTTGGTTGCGGCGGCGCCATAGCGGTTGTCGGCTTCCGCGGCCGCCGTCTCCAGCTTCTTCAACTGGTCCGCGCCGGCATCGATCAGCGCGACATCGGCGGCATATTTCGAGGCCAGCGCCGCAAGGCCGTCGACGGGGGTCGAGTATTTCCGCGCCGCGGCACGCAGCGCGAACAGCCGCTCCTCGATGCGTTCAAGCTCGCCGGGATCGAAGTCGGCGGCGATCAGCGCTGCGGCGAGATGCTGTTCGGCTTCCTCCAGCGCGTTGATGGCGGCATCGATCGCCTTTACGGCAGGTTCGACCAGCGCCGGCGAGTTTGCGGCCCGGCGTTCCAGCCGGCGTACCGCCGCCGACAGCGCCGGGACCGGCGAATGAGTGCCGCCGACGGCATCCTGCGCCTCGCGCAGATCGGCCGCGATTTTCTCGCCCTGCATCATCGCGGTGCGGCGTTCGGCGAGCGCGGTTTCCTCACCGTCCCTGGGCGCGAGCTTCTTCAACTCATCGGCGGCGTGGCGCAGATAGTCCGCCTCGCGCGCGGCACGTTCCATGCCGGCGCGGTGTTCGCCAAGCACGGCATTCGCGGCGCGCCTTGCATCCCAAAGCTGCTCGAGGGCTGCGACGTCCTTCTCAAGACCGGCGAACGCATCGAGCAGCCGGCGGTGGGTCGAGGCGTCGACCAGCGCGCGCTCGTCATGCTGGCCGTGAATCTCGACCAGCGCCGAGCCGACCGCCTTCAGGGTCTGGACGCTGATGGCCTGATCGTTGATGAAGGCGCGGGTGCGGCCGTCGGCAAGCTGCACCCGGCGCAGGATCATCTCGCCGGTGTCGTCGAGCCCGTTGTCGCTGAGGATCGCCGCGGCCGGATGGCCCTTCGGCACGTCGAACACCGCGGTGACCTGCCCCTGTTCGACACCGTGCCGGACCAGGCCGGCGTCGCCGCGGCCGCCGAGCGCCAGCGCGAACGCATCGAGAAGGATGGATTTGCCGGCGCCGGTTTCGCCGGTCAGCACCGCAAGGCCACGGGAGAATTCGATATCGAGCCGTTCGATCAGGACGATGTCACGGATCGAAAGACGCGCCAGCATGCGAGACGGTTCCTAACCGAGACCTATCTTCTTGAAGGCCCTAGAGATGTAGGAACCCGTATTCTCGCTCGGCTCGAGACCGCCGGACTTTACTAGATTATAGGCGTCCTTGTACCAGGGGCTGTCAGGAAAATTGTGCCCGAGCACGGCAGCGGCGGTTTGCGCCTCGCTGACGATACCGATCGCCATATAGGCCTCGGTCAGCCGGGCCAGCGCTTCCTCGACTTCCCGGGTGGTCTGGTACTGGGTCACCACGGTCTTGAAACGATTGATCGCGGCGGTGTAGTCGCGTTTTTGCATGTAGTAGCGGCCGATATTCATCTCGCGGCCCGCGAGCTGGTCGCGCGCGCCTTCGAGCTTGGCCTTGGCGCTGTTGGCATATTCCGAGGTCGGATATTTGCGGACCACTTCCTGAAGTGCTGCAATCGCCTTTTCGGTGCGGCCCTGATCGCGCGAGGTGTCCGGTATCTGGTCGTAGTGCGAGGCCGCAATCAGATATTGGGCGTAGGCGGCGTCGGGACTGCCGGGATGCAGGGTGACGTAACGGGTCGCCGCGCCGATGCAGCTGTCGTAGTCGCCGGCACTGTAAAAGGCGTAGGCCGACATCAGCAGCGATTTGCGCGCCCAGTCGGAATAAGGATGCTGGCGGTCGACCTCCTCGAATTTCTTCGAAGCCGCCTTCGGATCCTTTTTCTGGTTCATCATGTACAAGCCCTCGTTGTAGAGCTTGTCCGCAGGCTCCTCGACGAAGGTGTCGTCCTTGGCGAAGAATTTGTCCCACAACGCGCCGGTGCCGCATCCGCTCAAGGGGATCGCGAGCGCGACCAGACCGACGGCCAGACGCAACTGCCGGCCAAACCCGCTGCGGCCAATGGCGGCCGATGGTTTGGTCAGTTCAAGCGTCATCCGCGGTGCCGACATGAGTTAAGACCTGACGCTTGTGATGCAGTGCCCGCCGCAACATCCCGGAAGCGGCCATGAACGCAAATGCCGCCGTGCCCGTGGCCTGTTGTCCTGCCATCGCGGGCCTGTTTATCCGAAAAACATTCGTTAACCAACCGAATACGCAGGCATTTCGCCCGGATTAAGGCGGTCGGAATGGATTGCGGCCGATCATGGTTACCGCGGCAAACCCGCGACAGGGTACGGTCCGGCAACGTCAAAAAGACGTTCGGGAACCCGGAAGATGTCGAAAAGACAGTCGAAAACGTCCAGAAGAACGTTTCAGGAAACGTCCGGACCGTAAGCCGGGGCGATCATGCCGCCCACCATTCCGCTTCCGACCTCGGCGTGACCGCGCGGCCGGCGCGCCGTCTCGGTCTCCACCACCCGCCAGGCGCTGCGATCGGCCATCAGCGCCGTCAGCACCGCGTGGTTGAGCTTGTGGCCGCCGCGCACCGAGCGATAGGCACCGAGCAGCGGCAGACCCGCCAGTGCGAGATCGCCGACAACGTCGAGAACCTTGTGACGCGCGCACTCGTCGGTGTAGCGCAGCCCCTCGGTGTTGAGCAGACGGGTGTCGTCGAACACCACCGAATTCTCGAACGAGGCGCCGAGCGCAAAACCGGCGCTCCAGAGCCGCGCGACATCGTTCATGCAGCCAAAGGTCCGGGCGCGGCAAATCTCGCGGCGGAAGCGTTCGGGGCTGAGATCGAGCACATAGTTCTGACGGCCGATCATCGGATTGGCGAAATCGATTTCGACCTCGGCGCGGAAGCCTGCCGCATAGGGGCGCAATTCACCGAAGGAATCGCCGATCGCGACCTGCACCGGCTTCAAGACCTGGATGAAGCGGCGCATCGCCGGCTGGGTCAAAATACCGGCCTGATCGATGGCGGCGACGAAAGCCGCAGCGCTGCCGTCCATGATCGGAACTTCCGGGCCATCGACTTCGATGGTGGCGTTATCGACGCCCATGCCGCGCAAGGCTGCGAGCACGTGCTCGGCAGTGGAAACCAGCGGCCCCTGACGGTCGCCCAGCACGGTGGCGAATTCGGTGGCGATCACGGCTTCCGCCGTGGCCTGAACTTCGCGGTCGCAGCCGTCGAGGCCGCTACGGACAAAAATAAAACCTGCATCTACGGGTGCAGGTCCAAGGGTCAGGGTTACGGGTAAACCAGAATGAACGCCGACGCCCGTCACGGTGGCTTGCGACCGAAGCGTTGTCTGCCGGCTGAATTTCATTCCAAGACCGCCCCACTACTGACTTACCTTAGAGAACAGACCGACCGGATTGCTCGCGGTGATTCGTCTTTTAGGTCCCCAAGTCACGGCGGAACATACCACCGCCTCAAAGAGCGCCAACTCACGCTTCTTTACCGATTGTTACCCCATCTCTGCCGTATTCGCGCCAAAGGTTAACCAAATTGCGCCGCGCATACGGTCAATTCTCAAGCGGCTATTTCATCATGGAATACATAATTAATCATTTAAAATCAGTTGCTTGTGGAACCCGCGACGATTTCATGAAGCAACAAAAACAAAGGTCCCGGCTTACCCAGCCGGGACCTTTTCCGTCGTCAGAATTGTAACAAGTTTCAGTTGGCCTTCCGGCGCAGGAAGGCCGGGATATCAAGATGGTCGTCGCCCTGTGGCGTTGCTGCAACAGGTGCGGGGCGCCCATGCGTGTCTAATCCCTGCGGAGGCTGCCGCCGGGCATATTCAGATACCGGCTCGTTGGCGATTTGCTGCGCGACCGAACGTTGGGGTTTCCGCTCGGGAAGCGGCGGCATCGGCGGCATCGCCGGACCCGAGGCACGGGCCGAAATCGGCGGCTCGGTCTCTTCGTCGCGGCGGCCGAGGCCGACATTGGCGAGGCGCTGCAACAGCGACATCCGGGTCTTTTGCGGATGCTCGTCTTCGACTTCGCCGCGGGCCTGCCGGATTTCGGCCTGCGCCGGCATCGGCAGGTCCTCGAATTTCGGCATCCTGGGCGTGCGAACCGGCGGCCGCTCGGGAGCTTGCGGGATGAAGTTCTCCGGGGTTGCGGGCTGATTCGCCTCGACGTGGGCGACATTATGATCCGGGAACAATGACGGCTTCTGTGCAATCGGGCGAACCGTGACGTCGCCGTAGGACGCCGGCTGCAACGGCGCTGCCGACTGCGGGGCCTCCGGGGCGACCGCCGCGGCGATTGCCGCCAGCGCCGCGCGTTCGATGCTGCCGGTGGCGCGCTGCGACGCCGCGGGCGCTGCCTGCCCGGCGGCCGCTTCGGCCTTGTGGGCGCGCTCGGCAACACGCTGATTGTCGGCACGCAAGCGCGCCGTCAGGTCGGCCAGGCGGTTGTCGGGCGTGGCCGTCGAAGCCACGGCGTTGGTCAGGGTTGCGGCCGGCGTCGCCGCATGGCGCGTCAGCTGCGCCTGTTCGATGCCGGTGGCGACCACGGAGACGCGGATCACGCCATCGAGGCTCTCGTCGAAGGTGGCGCCGACGATGATGTTGGCGTCCTGGTCGACTTCCTCGCGAATCCGGGTGGCGGCTTCGTCGACCTCGAACAGCGTCAGATCCTTGCCGCCGGTGATCGAGATCAACAGGCCGCGGGCGCCCTTCATCGAGGAATCGTCGATCAGCGGATTGGCAATCGCGGCTTCGGCCGCGGTCAATGCGCGCTTGTCGCCGGAGGCTTCCCCGGTGCCCATCATCGCCTTGCCCATTTCGCGCATCACGGCGCGAACGTCGGCGAAGTCGAGATTGATCAGGCCTTCCTTGACCATCAGGTCGGTGATGCAGGCGACGCCCGAATAGAGCACCTGATCGGCCATCGCAAAGGCGTCGGCGAAGGTGGTCTTTTCGTTGGCGACCCGGAACAGGTTCTGGTTCGGAATGATCAGCAGCGTGTCGACCACCTTGTGGAGTTCGACAATGCCGGACTCGGCGGTGCGCATCCGGCGCTGGCCTTCGAAATGGAACGGCTTGGTGACGACGCCGACGGTGAGGATGCCCATGTCGCGCGCGGTCTTGGCGATCACGGGGGCAGCACCGGTGCCGGTGCCGCCGCCCATGCCGGCGGTGACGAACACCATGTTGGCGCCGGTGAGATGGTCGCGGATCTCGTCGATGACCTCTTGCGCGGCCGCCGCGCCGACATCGGGCTGCGAACCGGCGCCAAGGCCCTGCGTCACCTGCGTGCCCATCTGCACGATACGCTGCGCCTTGGACATGGTGAGCGCCTGCGCGTCGGTGTTGGCGACGACGAAATCGACACCCTGCAGCCCGGCGGTGATCATGTTGTTGACGGCATTGCCGCCCGCTCCGCCGACGCCGAATACGGTGATCCGCGGCTTCAACTCGCGAATGTCAGGGACGTTGAGATTGATGGTCATGGTTGCCTCTCGATTACGCGCGCGTTGGTTCGCCCCGGCCGACGGCCGCGGGAGTTGGTGAAGTCGAAGGGTTACGGAAAAGATTCATCAGAAGCCCTCTCGAAGCCATCGTCCGACTTTTCCAAAATAGCCGTCAGTCCCTGTCCTGAGCTGCCGCGTATGCCGCGGTTCGACGTGTTCAAGATGAGCGTATTGCGGATAGACCAGCAGGCCCGAGGGGACCGCGAACGACGCGCTCTTGGCCTCATTGGGCAGCCGGCCAAAGCCGAGCGGGCGGCCGATCCGCACCGGCCGGCCGAGAATCTGGCTTGCAAGTTCGACAACTCCGGTTAGCTGCGAGGCGCCGCCGCTCAGGACAACCCGCGCCCGCGGCTCTGCCGCAAAGGGGGAATCCGCGAGCCGGTCCCTGACCATTTCAAAAATCTCCTCGGCGCGGTGCCGGACAATGTTCGCAATCGTGGCCCGTGAAACGATCTGCGGAGCATCCCGTTGGTTGTCGCCGGCGGTCGGCACGGACATCAACTCACGCGCGTCGGACCCGCCGGTCAGCACCGTGCCATATAACGTCTTGATTCGCTCGGCATCCGCAATGCATGCGCCCAGGCCCCGCGCAAGGTCCATGGTGATGTGATGCCCGCCGACCGCAAATCCGTCGGCATGCACGAAGCGCCCGCCGGAATAGCTGGCGATCGTCGTGGTGCCCGCACCCATCTCGACCACGGCCGCGCCGAGATCGGCTTCATCGTCGGTCAGCACGGACAGCCCCGCCACATAGGGGCTTGCCGCCATGGCCTCGACGTTGAGATGACAGCGCTCGACCACCAGCATCAGGTTCCTGGCGACGGTTGCATCCGCGGTGACGACGTTCATGTCGACGCCGAATTGCCGCGCCACCATGCCTTTGGGATCGCGGATGCCCTTGACGCCGTCGAGGGCGTAGCCGACCGGCAATGCATGGAGCACGGTGCGGCCCTCGCCGGTGGCGTGGCGCATGCCGGTCGAGGTAACGCGGGTAACGTCAGCGGCCGTGACCGCGCCGCCCTTGATATCCGCCGCCGCTTCGACCAGCTGGCCCCGCAACCTGCCGCCGGAGACCGACAGCAGGATCGATTCAACCCGGACCTTGGCCATTCGCTCGGCCAGCGCCACCGCGTGACGCACCGCCTGTTCGCATTCGGCGAGATCGACTACCGCGCCGGCCTTGACGCCGCGCGACTGGATCTGGCTGTAGCCGATCAGTTCGACGGCATGGCTGCGTCCACGCAAGGCCTCGTTCGGCGGACACGGCTTCAACCGCGCGATCATGCAGGCGATCTTGCTGGTGCCGATGTCGAGCGACGCCACCAGCGCAGTGCGCTTCTGCGGCATCGGGCGCGTCTTCGGCGTCTGATGGCGATCAAGTCCGGTCATGCGCTGCCGGCTTTCTTCGATTTCTTGTCCTTGAACTGCTCTTCGCGGGCTTTGGCCGCGTCATCCGACAATTGCACCGTGAGCCGGTCCGGCAGGCGCATATCGACGGCGACGATGTCGCGGGAGAACAACCGGTCTTCCTTGTCCAGCTTGCTCAACGTCGCCAGCGCATTGCCGACGTCGTTTTCCGGCAGCCGGATATCGAGGCCATCCTTGAGCCGCAGGTTCCAGCGGCGCTCGCCGACGAAGACCGCGGCCTTGGTCGCGGCGCGCACCTGCGGATAGCGCGCAAGCAGCGCGAGGAAGTCCCTGGCGCGGCTCTCGGCGCCCTTGCCGACCACCAGCGGCAGCGAGACAAAACGGCGCGACACATAGGGCTCAAGCACCGCACCGTCATCGGCGATCACCGACAGGCGGCCGTCCTGCTGCCACAGCGCGAATGCCGAACGTTCCGAGATATCGATCTGGAGCTGGCCGGGATAGAGTTTCAGCACCGTCGCATCGGCGATCCACGGATTGGCCTTCAGCCTGTCGCGAACCGCGGCCGCATCCAGGAACAACAGCGACGAGCGGCCATTGACGCCGCCGATCGCCAGCACTTCGTCCTGGGTCAGTTGCTTGCGGCCATTGATGGCGATGGCCGTGATCCGAAATCCGGCGGAATTGGCGACAGCGTTGCGGGTGTCGCTCAGGGTTGCCAGCAATCCATCGAGGTGACCGCCCTTCACGACGCCGAAGCCGGCGCTCGCCAGCAGCATCAGCACGGTCGCGGCGACACCGAAGCGGTTCGGAAGATAACGCTCCAGCAGCGTGATCAGGCGGTGCGGAGATTGCTCGCGTTCAAAACGCTGCCTGGCGGGCGCGCGATTAAAGCCCAGCCGCTCGCGCAACAATACCGCCGCGCCAATAGCGGCCGCCTTCAGGTCAGCTTGGGGCCCCGGCGATCTCAGCGATCGAGCGAGGCGTCCTCCACCATCCATTGCACGAGCTCGTCAAATGTTACGCCCGCAAAACTTGCGAGTTCTGGCGCAAATGACGTCCTGGTCCCCAATGCGGTCGTCGAAGCGGAAATCCGCAACAGCTCACGCCCGGGCAGCCAAGCGCCACATGCGCCCCCAGCGTTAACCTTCGGACTTCCTGGTAAACAAACGGTAAAATAGGTAGGGGATGGACGTGTTTTGGTCCGTTTTCTGAGTGGTTTACCCTGCAATCGCTAGGATTTTAGCGACCGGCCGGATGGCGCCCTGGCGGGGGTTTGGGGCCCGATCGGCTACTTATGCGTGTGTTTTACCGCAAGCTCAATCTGACCCCGCAGGAAGTCGGGGAATTCGATCCCGTGCGCCTTGAGAGCCTTCGGATAGAGCGAGGCCTTGGTCAGACCCGGCAAGGTATTGGTTTCCAGATAGACCAGTCCCTTGTCCGAAACGATGAAATCGGTGCGGGAATAACCGCTGCAGGACAGGGCCAGGTGCGCCCGGCGCGCCTGATCCATGAGTTGGGCAGTGATTTCGGGCGAAAAGCGCCCCGGGCAGATCTCCTGCGTCGACTTGAGCAGGTATTTGGCAGTGTAGTCGAACCCCCCCTCGGCCGGAATGATCTCGATCGGCGGCAGTGAAAAAACCGAGCCATCCGGCTGCTCCAGCACGCCGCAGGTCGCTTCCACGCCCGCAGATGAACGGCTCGATCAGATAGTCCTCGGTCCGGGCCGCGTTGCGGACGGCCTCAAGATCCTGTTTCGCGTTGACGAAGATCAGGCCGTAACTCGATCCGTCGCGGGCCGGCTTGGCAATCAGCTTGCCGTATTCGGCGAAT
The DNA here is from genome assembly GCA_963774685.1 of uncultured Alphaproteobacteria bacterium. Taxonomy (GTDB): domain Bacteria; phylum Pseudomonadota; class Alphaproteobacteria; order Rhizobiales; family Xanthobacteraceae; genus Bradyrhizobium. The sequence goes on from CAVZFU010000003.1 coordinate 935,211, forward strand.
GCGGCATCGATGTCTTTCAGTTCAATGCCGCCCGGCGCGTTGACGCCGGCGATGGCCGTAAAACGCTTCGCCGCCACCTTGTCGAAGGCGAGATGCGATGAGGCCGAGCCGGAACCGGTAAAGGCAATGCCGCGCATTTCGCACATCGCCTGAAGTTCGCCGTTCTCCGCCCTGCCACCGTGCAGGCCGAGCACCAGCACACGATCCTCGGCCCTGGCTTTATCGAGCGCCTGCTCGATCCCGACGCCGCGGCCTGGCGGCCTGAACGCGTCCTCGAACGGCCGTGAGTGATCGAGAAGATTCCGGGACGGAGCCTGACGCACGGTGTCATCGACGTCCCAGAACCACAGGTCGGCCTCCGGCAAAGCCAGATGCAGCGCCTGCGCGCTTGCCACCGACACCAGGCGTTCCTTGTTGGTGCCCCCGAAAAGAATGGTAACCCGCATCAGCCTGGCCCGATCCCGATCCGCTTGATTTCCCAGTGTAGCTCAATTCCGGAATTTTCCTTCACCCGCGCGCGCACGGTTTCGCCGAGGGTTTCGATATCATGCCCGGTTGCGCTGCCGGTGTTGATCAGGAAATTGCAGTGCATCTCGGATACTTGCGCGCCGCCGACGCGCAAACCGCGGCAGCCGGCGGCGTCGATCAGCTTCCAGGCGCTATGCCCGGGCGGATTCTGGAAGGTCGAGCCGCCGGTCTTTTCGCGGATCGGCTGCGCGGTCTCGCGATGGTTCTGCACCTCCAGCATCCGCGCGCGGATCGCATCGGGGGCAGTGATCAGCCCGCGAAAGCGCGCCGAGGTGAAAATCATGGCAGCATCGGCGCCGCTGTTGCGATAGACGAATTTCATGTCGGCGTTGGCGAGCTTGTGCTTCCTGCCATCGCGGCCGATGGCTGTGGCCTCGATCAGGACATCTTTTGTCTCGGCGCCGTTGGCGCCGGCGTTCATGCGCAGTGCGCCGCCGATGGTGCCGGGAATGCCGAAGAAAAATTCCAGCCCGCCGATACCGGCCGCTGCCGCCGTCTCGGCCACGCGCTTGTCGAGCGCCGCGGCGCCGGCGCGGACGATATCGCCATCGGCACCGGTCTCGCCGAAACCGCGCGGACCCAGCCTGATCACCACGCCCGGAATACCGCCATCGCGCACGATCAGGTTGGAGCCGACGCCGACGACATAGACCGGAAGCTCAGGCGGCAGATGCGCGAGGAAATAAGCAAGGTCGTCTTCATCCGATGGCGTGAACAGCACCTGCGCCGGGCCGCCGACCCGAAACCATGTCAACTCCGCCAGCGGCTGGTTCGCCAGCAACCGCCCGCGCAGTTGCGGCATCGCGGCCTTGAGATCGGGCGTGATGTCGGGGAAGGTCATGATCGGCCGTCATGGCCGGGCTCGTCCCGGCCATCCACGTCTTGCAGAATATCGGCATGGCAGGTGGATATGTTTATATTCTGACCAATCGTCCGAACTGGGACGATCTCTATCCGGTGATCCCGCAGTGAAGACGTGGATGGCCGGGACAAGCCCGGCCATGACGAACTTCCTCGTTGCATCAAACCCTTCACCCCAGCGCCTTCAATTCATCCGGCAGCGCGTAGGCCCATTGCGTGATGTTGCCGGCGCCGAGGCAAACGACGAGATCGCCGCGGCTCGCAAGGCCATGAACCACGCCCGCAAGTGCGCCCGCATTCGGCAGCGGGATCACTTCGCGATGGCCGTGCGCGCGCAAGCCCAGCACGAAATGGTCGCGATCGATACCGGCAATCGGCGCCTCGCCGGCGGCGTACACTTCGGCAACGACGACCGCGTCGGCATCGTTGAAGCAGGTGCAGAACTCCTCGAACAGCGACTGCAATCGCGTGAAGCGATGCGGCTGCACCACGGCAATGATCTTGCCATTGGTGGAATCGCGTGCCGCCTTCAGCACTGCGGCGATTTCCACCGGATGGTGACCGTAATCGTCGATGATGGTGACGCCCTTCCATTCACCGGTTTTGGTGAAGCGCCGCCGCACGCCGCCGAAACCGGCAATCGCCTTGCGGATCGTCGCATCCGACAGGCCGAGTTCATGCGCCACCGCGATCGCAGCCGTGGCGTTGAGCGCGTTGTGCCGTCCCGGCATCGGCAGCACCAGGTCCGCAACCTCATGCGCGGTATCGGTCTTGCGGTCGCGGAATGCGACCTTGAAACTGGATCCGCCGCCCATCGGAACGAGATCGAGCAGCCGCGCGTCAGCCTGCGGATTTTCGCCGTAGGTGATGATGCGGCGATCCTCGATCTTGCCGACGATGGCCTGCACCACGGGATGGTCGATACACATCACCGCAAAGCCGTAAAACGGCACGTTCTCGACAAAACTGCGGAACGCGTCCTGCACCGCCTCGAAGGTCTTGAAGTGATCGAGATGCTCGGGATCGACGTTGGTGACGATAGCGATATCGGCCGGCAGCTTGAGAAAGGTGCCGTCGCTCTCGTCGGCTTCCACCACCATCCAGTCGCCGGCGCCGAGCCGCGCGTTGGTGCCATAGGCGTTGATGATGCCGCCATTGATTACGGTGGGATCGAGATCGCCGGCGTCGAGCAACGCCGCCACCATCGAGGTCGTGGTGGTCTTGCCATGGGTACCGGCGATCGCGACGCAGCTTTTCAGCCGCATCAGTTCGGCCAGCATTTCGGCGCGGCGCACCACGGGAATGCGCTGCGCGCGCGCCGCCATCAATTCGGGATTATCGCGCTTGATCGCGGTCGACACCACGACCACATCGGCGCCGGCGACGTTCTCGGCCTTGTGGCCGATGCTGACAGTGACGCCCTTGTCGCGCAGACGGGCCGACATTGGCGCTCTCGGAAGCGTCGGAGCCCTGCACGGTGTAGCCGAGGTTGCACAGCACCTCGGCGATGCCGCTCATGCCGATGCCGCCGATCCCGACGAAATGGATGGGTCCGATCTCCCGCGGCAATCTCATGGTGCTTGTCTCTATGCGTTCGTCATGCCCGGGCTTGTCCCGGGCATCCACGTCTTTCTTCTAGCTGATTCATGGAAGACGTGGATGGCCGGAACAAGTCCGGCCATGACGCCATAATACTGAAAATTCCTCGTTTCTGGCCTAAATCCCTGCCGCTTTCATCACCAGATCGGCCAGCCGTTCGGCGGCGTCCAGCCTGCCGACGGTGCGGGCGCCGGCGGCCATCGCGGTCAGCCGCGCGGGTTCGGCGGCAAGGGCGGAGATTTCCGCGGCCAGCCGGTCCGGCGTGAACTCGGTTTGCGAAATCCGCAGCGCGCCGCCCGCCTGCGCCAGCACGCCGGCATTGGCGAATTGATCCTGATCGATCGAGCCGGGCAGCGGCACCAGGATCGAGGGGCGGCCGATGGCGCCGAGTTCGGCCACGGTGCCGGCGCCGGAACGCGACACCACCAGATGGTTCGACGCCAGCCGCACCGGCAAATCGCTGAAGAACGGCGCCAGTTCGGCCTTGATCTTGAGCCGGTCATAGACCGCACGCACCCGCGCCATGTCCTCTTCGCGGACCTGCTGGGTGAGAACCAGCCGGTTCCACAGCGCCGGTTCCAGCCGCTCGATTGCATCGGGCACGATGTCGGCCATCACGCGGGCGCCCTGGCTGCCGCCGACCACCAGCAAACGCAGCGGCCCCGTCGGTTCGGGCGGGGTGAATTTCACCGCGGTGGCGGCGAGGACCGCCGGACGCAGTGGCGTGCCGACGGTGGTTGTTTTGGCCGAAAGCTCTGGATCGCGATCGAGCACGCCCGGCAGCGAGGTCGCGATCGCGCTGACGCGGCCCGACAGAAAACGGTTGGCGCGGCCGAGCACCGCATTGGCCTCGTGGATGATTCCGGGAATCTTGTAGAGCCGCGCGGCCAATAGCGGCGGCACCGTCGGATAACCGCCGAAACCGACCACGGCCGCCGGCTTCAGCCGGCGCATCAGGTTCAGCGCAACGCCGGTGCCCGCGGCGAGCATCAAACCGGTATAGGCCAGCGCCCACGGCGTGCGGCTGCGCACGGTCTCGCTCGGCACCACATCGATGGTGTCCTTGGAAAACAATCCGCTGTAGCGCAACGCGCGCGAGTCGGTGACCAGGCGCACGCGCAGGCCGCGCCTGATCAATTCAACGCCAAGCGCCTCGGCGGGAAACAGATGGCCGCCGGTGCCGCCCGCGGCCAGCAGAATCAGGGGCGCAGTGTCCATTGGGGCAATCTTTGCAGGCTAATGACCGTTATCGCTTCGCACGCAATGACGAAAAACGATCGTAAAATCAAGCGTAGCTGCGCACCGCGTTGGCGTCGCTGATCGATTCCATCTCGGTGCGCGGCCGGTGCCGCGTCAGCGCCAGCATCATGCCGACGCCGTAAGCCAGCGAGATCATCGACGAGCCGCCATAGGAGATGAACGGCAGCGTCATGCCCTTGGCCGGTATCAGTTGCAGATTGACCGACATGTTGATCGCGGCCTGCACGCCGAACAGGATCGCCAGGCCCGACGCGGCGAACCGCGAGAACATATCCTCGGTGGCGTAGGCACGCGACAACGCGCGGATCACGATAAAGCCGAACAGCGCCAGCAGCGCAAGGCAAAGGATGATGCCGAATTCCTCCGCCCCCACCGCGAACACAAAGTCGGTGTGGCTGTCCGGCAGGCTTCGCTTGGCGATGCCCTCGCCGGGCCCGAGCCCGAACCAGCCGCCGTTGGAGAATGCCTCCATGGCGGTATCGACCTGAAAGGTGTCTCCCGAGGCGGGATTCATGAAGCGCTTGATGCGGCCGGCGACGTGCGGGACCAGAAGATAGGCTCCGAACAAGCCGGCGCTCGCGGCACCCGCAAGCCCCAGCACCCAGATCATTCGCATGCCCGCGATAAAGAACAGCGCTCCCCACACCATCAGGATCAGCATGGTCTGGCCGAAATCCGGTTCCATCACCAGCAGCGACACCAGCGTCATCAGCAGCACCAGCGCCATCGTCGTCGCCGGCATTTCCGGCCGCCGGGCGGACTCCGCAAACAGCCACGCGGCCAGCACCACGAAGGCGGGCTTGGCGGATTCGGAGGCCTGGATGTTGACGCCGATCAGGGTGATCCAGCGCCGCGAACCCTTGACCTCGGGACCGATCAGCAACGTCAACACGATCAACACGATCGAGACCGCGAACACGATCAGCGCGGTGCGGCGGATCTGATGCGGCGACAGGAACGACACCCCGATCAGCACGATAAAGGACGGCAGCAGAAACAAGACATGGCGATTGAAGAAGTGAAACGGATCGAGCCCGATCCTGGTCGCCACCGGCGGACTGGCGGCAAGCGAAAGGATAATGCCGGCCAGCATCAATGCGACGATCGCCGCCAGTTGCAGGCGATCCACGGTCCACCACCATTCGCTGAAGGGGGTGCGTTGTTCACGGGACAGCATGGGCATTCCTGCACGAAGGGTTTGCTCATTGGTCGCCCATGATGGTTTAGGGAAGGTTAACGAAACGCGTAACTTTGGACCGCCGTCGTGCGTGCGAATGCGGATACCCGGTGCGCTGCGGCCTTGGCGGTCGCGCGAACGCCTTACACCACCGGCTTGACGCCCGGCAGCGCCGTGACGAGCTCGCGGAAACGGGCGCCGCGGATTTCGAAATTGCGATACTGGTCGAACGACGCGCAGGCCGGCGACAGCAGCACCACCGGTTCGTCCAGTTTGGAAGCCTCAGCGTCCCGGGCGGCATTCGCCACCGCGACCTCCAGCGTTTCGCTGATCTCGTGCGGCACCCGATCGCCGAGCGTCGAGGCAAATTCCTTTGCGGCTTCGCCGATCAGATAGGCCTTGCGGATGCGCGGGAAATAATCGGCAAGGCCCGTGATACCGCCGGCCTTCGGCTTGCCGCCCGCGATCCAGAAGATATCGGTGAACGACGACAGCGCATGCGCCGCGGCATCGGCATTGGTGCCCTTGGAGTCGTTGATGAACAGCACCTTGCCGCGGCGGCCGACCTGTTCCATGCGATGCGCCAGGCCGGGAAAGCTGCGCAAGCCGTTTTGCAAGGTTTCCTGGCCGACGCCGAGCGCCAGCGCGCAGGCCGCGGCGCAGGCCGCGTTCTGCGCGTTATGCGCGCCGCGCAGCGAACCGATGCCGCCGATCATCGCGATCTCGCTGCGGGCGCCGCCGGAAGCGCGAAAGATGATCTCGCGCTCGACATAGATGCCGTCCGGCAGCGGGTTCTTCACCGATATCCGGACCACGCGTCGGCCGGCCCGCTCGATCCGGTCGGCGGTGTTGCGGCTCCAGCCGTCATCGACGCCGACGATCGCGGTGCCCTGCGGCTGCACGCCGGCGACCAGCCGCGCCTTGACGTCGGCATAATGTTCGAGCGTGCCGTGGCGATCGATGTGGTCTTCGCTGACATTGAGCAGGATGCCGACGCTGGGATCGAGCGAGGGCGCCAGGTCGATCTGATAGGACGACATCTCGATGACGTGGACCCGCCCGGTGCGCGGCGGCTCCAGCGACAGGATTGCGGTTCCGATATTGCCGCCCATCTGGGTGTCGTAGCCGGCCACGCGCATCAGGTGCGCGATCAGGGCGGTGGTGGTCGATTTGCCGTTGGTGCCGGTGATGGCGACGAACGGCGCATCCGGTGCATGACGCCGCCGCTCCCGGCAAAACAACTCGATGTCGCCGATGACCTCGACGCCGGCCTGCCGCGCCGCCAGCACGGTCCAGTGCGGCGCCGGATGGGTCAGCGGCGCGCCGGGCGTCAGCACCAGTGCCGCGAAATTCGCCCACGATACTTTTCGCAAATCCGCCGTGATGAATCCCGCTTGAGCTGCTTCGGCGAGCTTTTCGGCGCCATCGTCGCTGGCGATCACCTCTGCCCCGCCGGCCTTCAAGGCGTGACAGCTCGCCAGCCCGGAGCCGCCGAGGCCGAACACCGCGACCGTCTTGCCCGCAAAGGAGGTGACGGGGATCAAGCGATCACCGCAGTTTCAGCGTGGAGAGGCCGGCCAACGCCAGCATCACCGAGATGATCCAGAACCGGATCACGATCTGCGGTTCGGTCCAGCCCTTCTGCTCGAAATGATGATGCAGCGGCGCCATCCGGAACACGCGCCTGCCGGTCAGCTTGAACGACACCACCTGCACGATCACCGAAACTGCCTCCAGCACGAACAGCCCGCCGATCACGCCGAGCACAACCTCGTGCTTCACCGCGACCGCGATCGAGCCGAGCATGCCGCCGAGCGCAAGTGAGCCGGTGTCGCCCATGAAGATCGACGCCGGCGGCGCATTGAACCACAGGAATCCCAGCCCCGCGCCCAGCACCGCACCGCATAGCACCGCGAGTTCGCCGGTGCCGGCGACGTAGTTGATCTGCAGGTAGTCGGAGAATACCGCGTTGCCGACCAGATAGGCGATCATGCCGAAGCTCGCCGACGCGATCATGACCGGCACGATGGCGAGCCCATCGAGACCGTCGGTCAGGTTGACCGAGTTGCCGGCGCCGACAATGATGAAGGCGCCGAAGATCAGGAAGTACCAGCCGAGATTCAGCACCACCTCCTTGAAGAACGGGATCACCAGCGAGGTCGAGAACGGTTCGCGCCCGAGCCGGGCCAGCGCATAACACGCGGCGAGCGCAATCAGCGTTTCGATCGCGAGCCGGATGCGGCCGGCAAAACCGCTATGGCTCTGCTTGGTCACCTTCAGATAATCGTCATAGAAGCCGACGAAGCCGAAGCCGAGCGTCACCGCCAGCACGATCCAGACATAGGGATTGAGCGGATTGGCCCACAGCAGCGTCGAGACCACGAGGCCCGAAAGAATCATCAGCCCGCCCATCGTGGGCGTGCCGATCTTGACCAGATGCGATTGCGGGCCGTCGGTGCGGATCGGCTGCCCCTTGCCCTGGCGAAGCCGCAGGTGGTCGATGATCCAGGGGCCGAACAGGAAGACGAACAATGCGCCGGTCACCACCGCCCCGCCGGTACGAAAGGTGATGTAGCGAAACACATTCAGAAACGGATGGAGTACGCCGAAGCCGGGAACGCTGTTGGAAAGCTCGATCAGCCAGTAGAACATTCAAACCGCCTTATACCGCGGCTTCGTCGAGCGCGGCCTTGCCGGGAAAGCGCTTTTCGAGCGCATTGACAATCGTTTTCATCTTCGAGCCGAGCGATCCCTTGACCATGATGGCGTCGCCGGCGCGAATTGCGGCGACCACCTGTGTTTCCAGGATGGCCGCATTCTCGGCATAGCCGCCCCGTTTGCCGGTGGAAAGGGCGTCCCACAGATTACGCATCAGCGGACCACAACAATATACCAGATCGATGTGGTTGGCCTTGATGGCCTCATTCAGGCCGCGATGCAACGCCGGGCTGGTTGGGCCCAATTCGAGCATATCGCCGAGGATGGCGATGCGCCGGCCATGCGGACCGACCGCGGCCTGGCCGAGCACGTTGAGCGCCGCCGCCATCGACGCCGGATTGGCATTGTAGCTTTCATCGATCAGGGTGGCCTCGCCATTGGCAACCTCCAGCGCGCGCCGGCTGCCGCGGCCCGCGGCCGGTTCGATCTGCGACAGCGACAGCGCCGCCAGCGCCAGATCGGCGCCCGCCAGCGACGCCGCGGCCAGCACCGCCAGCGAGTTGATCGCCATGTGACGGCCGGGCATTCCGAGCTTGTAGGTGACGTCGTGGCCCAGAATGTTGGCATGCACGGCCGAGCAGGCCGAATGCAGCGACACGTCGAGCAGCCGCGCGTCGGACTTCTCGTCGGCGCCGAACGAGACGATGCGCGCGATGCCGAGCTTTTTGGCGCGCCGCTGCAACCGGGCGAATTGCGAATTGTCGCGGTTGAGCACCACCGCGCCGCCGGGCTCGAGCCCTGCAAAAATTTCCGCCTTGGCGTCGGCGATCGCCTCGATGCCGGAAAAGAATTCCAGATGCACCGGCTCGACCGTGGTGATGAGCGCCACCTGCGGCCGCACCATCCTGACCAGCGGCTCGATTTCACCGGCGTGATTCATGCCGATCTCGAAGACCGCGAAACGCACCGTCGCCGGGCATCGCGCCAGCGACAGCGGCACGCCCCAGTGATTGTTGAACGACGCGCTCGACGCGTGAGTTTCGCCTTGCGCGCCAAGCACGCGGCGCAGCGCTTCCTTGGTCGAGGTCTTGCCGACCGATCCGGTGACCGCGATCACCTTGGCATCCAGCCGCGCGCGCGCGGCATGCGCCAGTTCGACAAGACCGGCGAGCACGTCGTCCACCACCAAGAGCGGCGCATCGGCGGCAAACTTGTCGCGTTGCGCGGCCTCGACCACCGCCAGCGCCGCGCCGGCCTTCAACGCCGCCGCGACAAAGGCATGGCCGTCATGAACCTCGCCCTTGATCGCGAAATAAGCTTCGCCCGGCGCAATGGTGCGGCTGTCGATCGAAAGGCCCGACACGGTTTGCGGCAACACGCCTTGACCTTGCGCGCGCATCGCCTGCGCCATCGCGTCCGATGTCCATAACGGGGCCGTGCTCATGCGACCCTCGGCGCGAGTGCTGCCGCCACCGCCTCGTGATCGCTGAAGGCAAGCGTGCGGTCGCCGACGATCTGTCCGGTTTCATGGCCCTTGCCGGCGATCAACAGCGCATCGCCCGGCTGCAGGCCGGCAATCGCGGTCCGGATCGCCTCGGCACGGTCGCCGATGTCCTTGGCGCCCTTTGCGGCGTTCAAAATCGCAGCGCGGATCGCCGCCGGATTCTCGCTGCGCGGATTGTCGTCGGTGACGATGACGGCGTCGGCATTTTCGGTTGCGATCGCGCCCATCAAAGGACGCTTGCCGGCATCGCGATCGCCGCCGGCGCCGAACACCACCACAAGCCTGCGCCTGGCATAAGGCCTCAACGCCTGCAGCGCCTTGGCCAGCGCATCCGGCTTGTGCGCGTAATCGACAAAGATCGGCGCGCCGTTGCGTTCGCCGACCCGTTCCAGCCGGCCCTTCGCGCCTTCGAGATGCTCCAGTGCCGCGAACACGGCTCTAGCCTCGCTGCCGGTGCCGATGGCGAGCCCGGCGGCGACCAATGCATTCTCGATCTGGAATTCGCCGACCAGCGGCAGCCGGACCGCATGCCTGCGTCCGCGATGTTCGAGTGTCAGTTTCTGCGCAAAGCCGTCGATCTCGGCTTTAACCAGTCGAATGCCTTCGCCGGCGCCGTCACCCTTGCTGCCCACCGCCATGACCTTCAGATTGCGCGCGCGCGCCGCATCGATCACGGCCTGCGAACAGTCATGATCGGCCGAGATCGCCGCAGCGCCGCCGGCCGCGACCAGTTCGAACAACCGCAGCTTGGCGGCAAGATAATGCGCGACATCCGGATGGTAATCCATGTGGTCGCGGGTGAGATTGGTGAAGCCGCCGGCGGCTATGCGCACCCCGTCCAGCCGAAACTGATCGAGCCCGTGCGACGACGCCTCGAACGCCAGATGGGTGACGCCTTCACGCGCGATTTCGTCGAGCTGCAGATGCAGCGCAATCGGATCCGGCGTCGTCAGCGATCCGTAGATGGTGCGTTTCGGCGAGACCAGCCCGATGGTGCCGATGCTGGCCGAGGCATGACCGAGCCGCTGCCAAATCTGCCGCGTGAAAGCGGCAACCGAGGTCTTGCCGCTGGTGCCGGTCACTGCGGCGATGGTAGCGGGCTGCCGCGGATAAAATTTCGCCGCGGCCTGCGCCAGTGCGCGGCGCGGATTTGACGTGGACACGAACGGAACCCGCAGACCGCCTTGCGGCGGATGATCGCCCGCGACCGCCACCGCGCCGGCTGCAATGGCAGCATCGATAAAGCGGGCGCCATCGGTTTTGCTGCCGGCCAGCGCAAAGAACAGATCGCCCGGCCTGACCACGCGGCTGTCCACGGCAAGGCCGGACACCTCGGCCGCGTCCGCCCGCGGGTCGATCGTGGCGTCATCGCTGAACAGGTCGCGAAGTTTCATTATCTTCCAGTCCGGCCGGCGCTGGTATTACGCCTTACTGGGTTGTCTTCGATGCCGCAAGAATAAGGCGGTCGGACGGCGGCAGATCGAAGCGCGGCTCGATCCCCAGGAGCGGTGCGATGCGGGCGATCACATTGCCGCCGGTCGGCACCGCATTCCAGCCGGAGGTCATGAACCCGTAGGTTTCCTTCAACGCCTGCGGCTCGTCCAGCATCACCAGAAGCTGGTATTGCGGATTGTCGGCCGGCAGGATCGCGGTGAAGGCCGTCAGCACCCGCTTCCTGGCGTAGCGGCCGTTGACGACCTTTTCGGCGGTGCCGGTCTTGCCGCCGATATAATAGCCTTTCACATCGGCTTTGCGCGCCGTGCCGATCTCGGCGTTGAGCCGCATCAGGAACCGCATCTTTTCCGACGTCTCGGGCTTGATCACCCGTTTTGCCAGCGCCATCGCTTCCCGCTCGCTGCGTTTCATGAACGTCGGCGGAATCAGCCAGCCGCCGTTGACGAGGGCGTCGATGCCCATCACCGCCTGCAGCGGGGCCACGGCAATACCGTGCCCGAATGCAATCGTCACCGTGTTCAACTCACCCCAGTGCTTCGGCACGATCGGCGAGGCGCTCTCGGGCAGTTCGGTACGCAGCCGGTCGAGCTGGCCCAACTTGCGCAGGAACGCCTTGTGCGCTTCGACGCCTTGCGACAACGCAATCCGCGCCGCGCCGACATTCGACGAGAAGGTGAATACCTCCTTCATGTTAAGGAAGCGGCCCTTCGGCTCGTCGTCATGGATCGCGAACTTGCCGTAGTGCAACGGGCCGCGCGCGTCCCACAGCGAGTTGAGATCGGACTTGCCGGAATCCAGCGCCATCGCCAGCGTGAAGGCCTTGAAGGTCGATCCCATCTCGTAAACGCCGGTCGTCAGCCGGTTGATGCGATCGGGATCGTGCGCCTCTTTCGGATTATTCGGATCGAAATCCGGCACCGAGACCATCGCGACGATTTCGCCGGTCCTGACGTTGGAGACGAGGCCGGAGGCCGCCTTGGCGTGGAATTTTTCCTTGGCCTTGAGGAGTTCGTCGCGCAGCGCGTGCTCGACGCGCAGATCGACCGACAACTCCACCGGCCGCTGCAGACGGTCGGTGGCAAAGCCGGCGCGATGCAGATCGGCAAGCCCGTTGGTATCGACCCATTTCTCCATTCCGGCGATGCCCTGATTGTCGATGTTGACGAGGCCAATCAGATGCGCCACCTCGGCGCCGGTGGGATAAACCCGCTTGTTCTCGCGCAGGAAGCCGATCCCGGGAATGCCGAGGCGGTGAATTTCCTGCTGCTGCAGCGGCGTGATTTCGCGCTTCAGCCAGACAAAGCCCTTTTTGCCCGACAACCGTTCGCGCACTTCGCCGGTGTCGAGATCGGGCAATGTTGCGGTCAGAAGCTCGATGGCTTCGTCCTTGTCGATGATCCTGCGCGGCTCGCCGAACAGGCTGGGCGCCTTGATGTCGGTAGCGAGCACCTCGCCGTTGCGGTCGGTGATATCCGGCCGGGCGGTGGCGATCGCGTCCTGCGCGGCCGTACGGCGGGCGCCGTGACCGTCGCCGACGATGGCAAACGTCACAAGCCGTCCGCCGATCACCGCATAGATCGCCACGAATGCGACGATCACGAATCCGACGCGGGCGCGCGCTTTCACGGAACGGTTGACGTTGCGTCCGTACAGCAGGCTGCGGATCAGCCGCCGCCGCCATGGCTCGGCGGGCTTGAGGGGTGTGGATGCCCGACCGGTCATTGCCGGTCCTCCGGCGCCGGCACCGAACCGGTCACGCTGGGGGCATCGATGGTCTCGATCATGGCGCCGATCGGATCGGGATCGCCGGACTTGGTAAAGTTCGGCGGCCGCTCGGGCAGGTTTTTCAGTGAATCGTATTGCGTGGCGCTGAGTGGTTTCAGAGGCAGGTGGCGTTCGGCAAGGCCCTGCAGCCGCAGCGGCGCGTCGAGCTTTGCCCATTCTGAACGCAACGCCGCGATGGCGTCGCGCTGTTCGCGAATGTCCGCATGCAGACGCAGCACGCGCTCGGTGCGCGCGGTGGATTCCATCTTGATGCGGTAGACATAGGCCGCGGCAAATACCAGGACGCCGATCACGAGGAGGTGGATGATCCGCATGGTCAGCCTCCCCTCATCACGTCGGCGAGAACGGGCCAGGCCGGCAGTTCGGCGGCGGCATGCGCGGGCGCATCGGTACGCGCGGCCGCGCGCAATTTCGCCGACCGCGCGCGCGGATTGGCTGAAATCTCGTCGCCGCCGGGTACGACCGGACGCTTGGTCAGGATTTGAAAACTCGGCGCAGCCTGCGCGATATCGGGCAGATGCCGCGAGCCGCCGCTGGTACTGGCGCGTTCGACCAGGAAATTCTTGACGATGCGGTCTTCCAGCGAATGAAAAGACACCACCACCAGCCGGCCGCCCGGTTTCAGCATGCGCTCGGACGCCGACAGCCCCAGATGCAGTTCATCGAGTTCCTGGTTGACGAAGATCCGAAGCCCTTGAAAGGTCCGGGTCGCGGGGTGAATTTCACCGGGCTTCGAACGCACCACTTTTGAGACGATATCGGCCAGTGCCCGCGTGGTCGAAACGGGTGCTTGCTTGCGCGCCGCGACAATGGCTCGGGCGACGCTTCGCGAATGCCGCTCTTCGCCGAAGATGTAGATGATGTTGGCAAGATCGGCCTCGGAAGCCCGGGCGACCACGTCCGCCGCGGTCGGGCCGTCCTGGCCCATCCGCATGTCGAGCGGACCGTTGTTGCGAAACGAGAAGCCGCGTTCGGCTTCGTCGAGCTGCATCGAGGAAACCCCGACATCCATCACGACGCCGTCGACTGCATCGACGCCCTGCGCGGCGCAAATTTCGGCGAGATTGGAAAACCTGTCTTCGACCAGGGTCAGCCGGCCACCCGACCGGTCAACCAGATCGAAGCCGCCGGCGAGCGCGGTACGGTCGCGATCGATTCCGATGACGCGGGTGCCGGCAACCTCGAGAATGGTCCCGCTGTAACCACCGGCCCCAAAGGTGGCGTCGACATAGATGCCGCCGTCGCGCGGGCCAAGCATCGCCACGGCCTCGCGGCCGAGGACGGGGATATGACGGCTGCCGGACAGACTCACGCCCCGGCTCCGGAACCGGCCCGGGTCAAGTTGCGGAAACTGGACGCGAACGAGTCCATTGCGCCTCAAATGTCTGCGCTTGGCCGGACTTTTCGCCGCAAAAAGTCCCCACAAGGCACGATTACCGCTCCGGTGCGGCCCAAATCGCAAACCCTGATTTCCCGACGGGATTTGGTGGGCTGCCATGGGATTTCGAGCGTCAACAGGGCCTCGGCCGCCCCCAGACCGGTTCGGCACTTCACCACTTAGTAACGGCGGTTAGCGTTAAGAAAGCGTTGAAGGTTTGGGAGGATTTTAGCGGCCGGCCGGACCGGCGGACGCCCCCTCTCCGGCACCATTTTTCTCCAACGGTTCGGCGTTCGGCGGCGCAGTGATGCTCCCCGCACACACTCGCCGAAAATGCGAAGCGACGACCGGCTGCCGCATTGCGCGGACGGCATCGGAAAGGAATAGTGTGCGAAGTCTGTTTTGAAAACGCACTATTGCCGTTCTCCTGCCCGGTTTGAGTTGTCCCATGCCGCTTGGTTCGTTCGCGCCCGTTGGACTTGATTCGAGGCTCCGGCGCGCCGTTCCGCTCCCCAGGACCAATGCGAACATGAAGACGTTCACTCCGGATTCCTCGATCGCCTCCGACGTCATCCCGTCGCCGAACCACGGCGACCGGAACAAGGCGCGGTTGCCCGACATGATCGTGCTGCACTACACCGGCATGCCCGACGTGGAAGGCGCGATCGCCCAGCTATGCACGGCAGGCACCGATGTTTCCGCGCACTACATCGTGCTGGAAGACGGCCGCATCGTGCAATGCGTCCCGGAAGCCAGGCGCGCCTGGCATGCCGGCGTGGCATCCTGGGCCGGCGAGGAGGACATCAATTCCTGCTCGATCGGCATCGAGATCGTCAATCGCGGCCACGATTGGGGCTATCCGGAATTTCCGCTGCGCCAGGTCGCCGCCGTGATCGCGCTGTGCCGCGGCATCATGCTCCGCCGCAAGGTGCCGACGCACCGGGTGCTGGCGCATTCGGACGTCGCCCCGTCCCGCAAGAAAGATCCCGGCGAAAAATTTCCCTGGCATTCGCTGGCCAATTCGGGCGTCGGCCATTGGGTGCAGCCGGCGCCGATCGTGCGCGGCGAAACGCTCAAACTGGGCAGCATCGGCGACGATGTCCACGACATGCAGCAGGCGCTGGCCAAATACGGCTACGGTGTTCCGATATCGGGAAAATACGACGGCGCGACCATGGAAGTGGTCACCGCCTTTCAGCGCCACTTCCGCCCGTTGCGGGTCGACGGCGTTGCCGATCACTCGACGCTGACCACGCTGCAAGGCCTGCTGGCCGGCCTTTCGGCCGACGCCAAGGTTGCGGC
Source organism: uncultured Alphaproteobacteria bacterium (assembly GCA_963774685.1). Taxonomy (GTDB): domain Bacteria; phylum Pseudomonadota; class Alphaproteobacteria; order Rhizobiales; family Xanthobacteraceae; genus Bradyrhizobium. The sequence goes on from CAVZFU010000003.1 coordinate 950,718, forward strand.
GGCGAGGTAGCTGCGCTCCCTCGCCCCGCTCTTGCGGGGAGAGGGTTGGGGTGAGGGGCTCTCTCAACGGGCGGACTCGCGGATGGTCCCCCTCACCCGGCGCTACGCAATAGCCGAAGTTTGGCTTCGGCGTTCTTTTCCAAGAACGGCCGCCAAAGGCGGCCTATCCTCTCCCCGCAAGCGGGGAGAGGTTTAACGGCAGCGTTCTGATCAACGCTTTCCATCCATCTCCGCCAGTCGCCGCGCATAAAACCGGCGCAGCGGCTCCAGTTGCGTCGCTGCTGTCGCCGCGCGATAGGCCTCGCGCGCCGCGTCATGCCGGCCGAGCCGTCGCAACAGATCGGCGCGAACCGCCGGCATCAACTCGTAGCCGTTCAGTCCGCCGCGGACTTCCAGCGCGTCAATCAGATCCAGCGCCCGCGCCGGTCCGTCGACCATCGACACGGCGGCGGCGTGATTGAGTTCGACCACCGGCGACGGACTGATCCGCAGCAGCACTTCGTACAGGCCCGCGATCTGCGGCCAGTCGGTGTCGCGATAACTCGGCGCCCGCGCGTGCAATGCCGCGATCGCGGCTTGAACCGCATAGACTTGCGGCCGGCCGGGCATTTGCAACGCTTCTTCCACCAGTTTCAAGCCTTCGGCGATCTGCCCGCGATCCCACAGCGCGCGATCCTGCTCTTCCAGCAGCACGATATCGCCGCCGGCAGTCTCGCGTCCGGCGCGGCGCGCGTCATGCAACAGCATCAGCGCCAATAGTCCCTTGATCTCGCCCCGCTGCGGCATCAGGCCATCGAGCAGACGGCCAAGCCGGATCGCTTCACGCGCCAGGTCCGGACGCATCAGGTCCTCGCCCGAGGTTGCGGCATAGCCTTCGGTGAAGACGAGATAGATTACCGCGAGCACGCCGCGCAGCCGCGGCTCGAGCGTTTCGCGTTCCGGCACCTCATAGGGAATGCCGGCAAGACGGATTTTCTGCTTGGCGCGAAGCAAGCGCTGCGCCATCGCATCCTCGCTGGCGAGGAACGCGCGCGCGACTTGCGCGGTGGTCAATCCGCATACCGTGCGCAGCGTCAGCGCGACCTGAACCTCCGCCGAGAACGCCGGATGACAACAGGTAAAGATCAGCCGCAGCATGTCGTCGAGCGCCACATCGCCGGCTTCGTCAGCCGCGGCGGCATCCGGCGCGGCCAGTTCGATCTCGCGCAACAGCTCCTGTTGCTTGCCGCGAAACGCGATTTGCCGCCGGATGCGATCGATCGCCTTGTTGCGTGCGACGTTGACCAGCCAGGCCCGCGGATTGGACGGCGGCTCAGTGGTGCGCCAGCGTTCAAGTGCTGCCGCAAACGCATCCTGGAGAGCGTCCTCGGCGAGATCGAAATCGCCGAGCAAACGGATCAGCGTTGCCAGCGCGCGACCCGCCTCATCGCGGAATATTTTTTCGATTTCGGTCGGGATCATGGGAGTACATCAGTTCGTTATTCCGGGCCTGCGCCTATTGGCGCATCCCGGAATGACGATTGGATGGATTCGAAGCTCAATTATAAACCCAGATCGGCCTGACTTCGATCGAACCTGTCTTGGCGCCGGGAATGCGCGCGGCAATGGCCAGCGCGGCGTCGAGATCCTTGGCTTCGACCAGATAGTAACCACCGAGTTGCTCGCGCGTTTCCGCGAACGGTCCGTCGGTTGTCAGGGTTTTGCCATCACGGATGCGCACGGTGGTCGCCGTCGATACCGGCTGCAGCCGGTCGCCGGCCTTGAAATTACCGCTCTGGATGATGGATTGGGTGAACACGCCATATTCTTCGAATATCTTTTGGCCCTTCGCGGGGTCCATTTTGGCGTACTCGGCTTCGTTCTGATAGATCATCAGCAAATACTGCATCGCGTTAACTCCTATTGATCGGCGTATCTCGCCGACACCCAGTCGAACTGCCCGTCAGCAAAACGACATCTTCACGATAATTTATTTTGACGGCCCTGGCCTGTCCTATCGGCTTGACGCGGCGGCTTTGAGCCCCCATGCCTAGAGCGTCAGTCGGCCGGACGGCCGCTCCTGCTACGGCCGAAAGGTTGCGGGAGAGGAAAGTCCGGGCTCCATCGACATACGGTGCCGGATAACGTCCGGCGGGGGCAACCCCAGGGAAAGTGCCACAGAGAACGAACCGCTTCCCCCACCCCACCCTCCCCCGCTTGCGGGAGAGGGATAAAGGGAGGGGGAGAGTAAGGGTGAAAAGGTGCGGTAAGAGCGCACCGCGGGTCCGGCAACGGAAACGGCATGGCAAACCACACCGGGAGCAAGACCGAATAGGGACGGCAACGCGGGTCGTTCGTGCAAGCGAAAACACCGCAGGGCGATGTCAGGCTCGCCGTCCGGGTAGGTTGCTCGAGGCAACGTGCGAACGTTGTCCCAGAGGAATGGCCGTCACGTATCGTCTCGCGAGAGCGGGGCGGTGCCCTACAAAACCCGGCTTACAGGCCGGCTGATATCTGAAAATGAGGGGTTCGGCGCCAACACGCCGGACCCCTCGCCAATTCGGGGCCGTCATTCAGTTCGAAACGATCTTCTCCAGTAGCGGCATCAGTGATTCCGGCGCGGTAACGTGCGGCGAATGACTGGCGTCGATCTCGTAACAGCGCCAGCCCGGTTCGCTTCTGGCGCGTGCCGCGAACGGACCAAAGGCATCGACCGGCGAAGCCCGCGTGGCGTAGATGTAGCTGCGTGGCAAGGTCAGCCGCCCGCCCCACAATCGGAGCTTCATTTCGAAACACTTGATCGGCATGTCGACGCGGCGCGCGGTCAGCCATTCGAGATCGGCTTGTGGCGTATCCGGCGGCGTCGGGTTCGCTGGCACACGCCAGCCATCGCCGGATTTGGCAAGTTGCAGCATCCGTTGCCGTTCCGATTCCGGTAGCAGGTCGAGCAGGCTCTGTCCCTCCTTCGGCACGAACGCATCGAGATAGATGAGTTGCGCGATACGGTCCCGCGCGCGATCGGCCACGCCTGACGCGACCATGCCGCCATAGCTGTGGCCGATCAGCACGATGTCGCGCAGGTCTTCATACTTGATGACGTTCAGGATGTCCTGAATGTGGGTTTCCAGGTCGATCGAAGGGTTGGCCAGATGCTCGCGTTCGCCAAGGCCGGTATAGGTTGGCGTCACCAGACGATGCCCCGCCGCTTGCATGCGCGGATGCATCTTCTTCCACGCCCATCCGGCCGACCACGCGCCGTGGCAGACAAGAAAGGTTGCTCCCATGACGCTTTCCTCGTTATTTATCGCAACTGGATCGCTATAAGGCACATAAACGACCGCCCGCCAATTCCGAGAACCGTCCATTCAACGACAGAAAATTCCGCAAGCGATGAACACGGTCGCGATTGTGATGCTATTGCTCGGTGCGTTCGCCGGCGGCTTCGTGTCCGGCCTCGCCGGATTCGGAACCGGGCTGATGGCGCTGGGGATTTGGCTCCACGTGGTCACTCCCACCGTCGCCGTATCGCTTGTCACGATCTGTTCCATCATCTCGCAAACTTCGACGCTGACGGCCTTTTGGCGATTCATCGACGTCAAGCTGGTCTGGCCATTTGTCGTCGGCGGCCTTGCGGGCGTGCCGTTGGGGACCCTGCTGGTGAGCCATGCCGATCCCGGCATATTCAAATTGGGCATCGGCCTGCTTCTCTTGGTGTTTCCAACTCTGCTCTATTTCAGCCGCACCTCGCTTGCCCTGAGCTTCGGCGGCCGGGTGGCCGACGCAGCAATCGGATTTGCCGGCGGCATCCTCGGCGGGCTGGCCGGCCTGTCCGGTCCGCTGCCGACCTTGTGGGCCAGCGTGCGCGGCTGGGGCAAGGACGAGCGGCGCGGCGTTTTTCAGGCCTTCAACACCACCGTGCTGGTTGCAGCGCTGTGCCTGCAGGCAGGCACCGGCTTCATCACCGCGGAAGTGCTTTGGCTGGTGTTGATGGCGCTGCCGATGACGATCTTCGGCGCCTGGCTCGGCGCGCGCGCCTATCGCGCGTTAAGCGACCAGAATTTCCGCGACGTCGTGCTCGGCCTGTTGTTTCTTTCCGGGGCCAGCCTGGTCTGGTCCAGCGTCGGCCTGCATTAGCCGTCATTCCGGGACGCATCGAAGATGCGACCCCGGAATCACGCAGTGCCTCACTCCGCCGCCGAGATGCGATCGAACTCGGTCGCCTGCCGCTCGAACAGCCCGCGATAGATTCCCCCGGCGCGGTTGGCGAGCGAGGCATGGGTGCCCTGCTCGACGATCTCGCCGCGATCGAACACCAGGATGCGATCGAGGCTGCGCACCGTCGACAGCCGGTGCGCGATCACGATCGAGGTGCGACCCAGCATCAGCCGCCCCATCGCCTCTTGGATCAACGCCTCCGACTCCGAGTCGAGACTCGAGGTCGCCTCGTCGAGGATCAGCACCGGCGCGTCCGCGAGAAATGCCCGCGCCAGCGCCACGCGCTGCCGCTCGCCGCCGGAGAGCTTGACGCCGCGTTCACCGACCAGCGTGCCGTAACCCTTCGGCAGCCGCAGGATGAACTCATGCGCATTGGCGAGACGTGCCGCCTGCTCTATCGCGGCCATGCTGGCGCCGGGCCGGCCATAGGCGATGTTCTCGGCCAGTGACCGGTGAAACAGGATCGGGTCCTGCTGCACGATCGCGATCTGGCTGCGCAGCGAATGCTGCGTCGCCAGGGCGATGTCCTGACCGTCGATCAGGATTCGGCCGCCGCTCACGTCATAGAGCCGCTGCACCAGCTTGACGAAGGTGGTCTTGCCGGAACCGGAGCGGCCGACCAGGCCGACGCGTTCGCCGGCGCGGATGTCCACCGACAGGCCGTCGTACAACGCCAGGCGATGACCGCCATAGTGGAACGTCACATCCTCGAACACGATGCGTCCGCCGTGCACGCTGATCGGCAAGGCGCCGGCGGCATCGGCAATGCCGATCGCCTCGTCGTGGATTGCGACAAGCTCCTCCATGTCGTTGACCGAACGCTGCAGGTTGTTGATGTGCATGCCGACGTCGCGCAGGTAAGCGTGGATGATGTAGTAGCTGGTCAGCACATAGGTGACGTCGCCCGGCGACGCGCGGCCGGCGATCCAGAGCAACACCGCGCCGCCGATCACCGACGCGCGCAGGCACAGCAGCACCATCAGCTGCGCCGTGGACGTGTAGTTGTAGCGCAGCCAGGTCCGACGCACGCGCGTGCGCCATCGGCTGATGACGCGCGCCAGCCGCGCGTCCTCGCGATCCTCGGCGCCGAACGACTTCACCACCGCATTGCACGTCAAGGCGTCCGCCAGCGTGCCGCCGACCTTGGTGTCCCAGGCGTTGGAGATACGGGCGGCGGGCGCGATGTAGCGCGTCGAGAACAACACGATCATCGGAAGGTAGATCGCAGCACCGACCGCGATCACAAGGCCGAGCGACGGCCAGTGCAGCCCGAGCAGGATCATCGAACCCAGCAACACCGCCAGCGACGGCATCAGCGCCAACAGTATCGTGTCGTTGAGCAAGTCGAGCGCCCACATGCCGCGGGTGATCTTGCGCACGGTCGAGCCGGCAAAGCTGTTGGCGTGCCAGTCGGTCGAGAAACGCTGCACGCGCATGAAGGCCTCGCGCGACACGTCGGACATGATCCGCAGCGTGAACGGCACGATCGCCTGCAAGCCAAGCAGGCGCAGGATCATCGACATCAGGCCCAGCATCACGATGGCGCCGAACGCCATGAACGCCGCACGGCGGACAGCCGGGTCGGACGCGCTATAGGTCATGGCATCGACCAGACGCCCCGAGAATATCGGCATGAACAGGTCGGCCACCGTCGCGCCGAGCAGGCCGCCTGCGACCATGGCGGCGCCGGCCGGCTGCTTCAGCCAGTGACGGAACACGAACGGCAACACCACGCGTATCGCGGTGGGACGCTTGTCGATCTGAGCGGTCATGGCGTCATCCGGCTGCGCTCACGCGCTCGCCGGCTCCATCTGGTTTGACGAGCGACGGCATCGGGCCGAGCGCAAGCGTCGTTGAAAAAATCGGTAACTACCTGGGAAGCTTGAAGGACCGGGACGTCAGGCCCGATCGATGCTGGCGGAAACGGCCCTCAAAGGGCCAGACAGGCGTCCAGCATGGGCTTCGGACGCGAGGACGCGATCTGCGGATACATCGAAATCATGCAAATCCCTCCCCGGTTCGAGCTGCGAATCCGCAAGCTTATAAATCCGTCGCGGGCGATTTGCAAGTTGCGGTGCCGATCAGTGCGCCGGCGCCGAAGGGAGCGCGGCGGGCTTTTTCAGGAGCATGACCAGCAGGCTGAGGCCGAGATAGAACAGCGTCAGGATGAAGAAGGCGTCGCCATATCCCATCACCACGGCCTGGCGATGAACGATCTGCGACAATTGCTTCATCGCCATCAGCGACGCGTCGCCCATGCCCTGCAGGCGCTGGGTGAACATGTTGAGGGTTTCGGTCGCCGTGGTGTTGCCCCAGGTCACCCGGTCCTGCAGCCGCGAGATATGCAGATCGGTGCGGTCGTTGAGCACCTCGTTGATGACCGCAAGCCCGACCGCGCCGCCGAGGTTGCGGGTCAGGTTGAACAGTCCAGAGGCGTTCTTGACCCGGTCCGGCGGCAGGGTGCCAAGCGCGATGTTGTTGGTCGGCACCATCGCGAACATCATGCCGATGCCGCGCAGGATCTGAGGCACCAGCAGTTCGTAAAAATCGTAGTCGCGCGTGATCCAGGTCATCTGCCAGGAGCCGAGCGCAAAGATCAGGAGGCCCGCTGCGATGATCAGGCGCATGTCGACCTTCTGCATCAACCGCCCCACGACCGGCGCGGTGATGAACATGGTGACGCCGGAGACGAACATGGTCTCGCCGATCATCAGCGCGCTGTAGCCGCGTACTTCGGCGAGATAGCGCGGATAGACATAGGTCAGGCCGTAAAGCCCGATGCCGACGCAGAACGAGATCAGGCAGCCGACGCCGAAATTGCGGTCGGTGAAAGCCCGGATGTCGACGATCGGCTCTTCCGCGGTCAGCACGCGCCAGAAGAACGCGATGGCCGATATCGCGCAAATCCAGGCGCAGACCGCCACCGAAGTATCCTGCAGCCACTCATATTGCGGGCCTTCCTCGAGCACATATTCCAGCGCGCCGAGGAATCCGGCCATCGCGATCAGGCCCCACCAGTCGAAACGATCGAGCAGCTTGAAATTCGGCTGGTCGAAATCGACCAGCGTCAATACGCCGACGGTGATGGCGATGCCGGGGACGACGTTGATGAAGAACAGCCAGTGCCACGACATCAAATCGGTGATGATGCCGCCGACGGTCGGGCCGATGGTCGGCGCCAGCGTGGCGACCAGACCGATGATCGGACCGACGATATAGAATTTCGAACGCGGAAACACCGTATAGGCGGACGCGAACACCGTCGGGATCATGCCGGCGCCGAGAAAGCCCTGGATCGCGCGCCACAGGATCATCTGCTCGATCGACGAGGTGAATCCGCAGAGCAGGCTTGCGATGGTGAAGCCGGAGGCGGAAATCGCGAACAGCAACCGGGTGCCGAGCGCGCGCGACAGGAAACCCGATAGCGGGATCGCGATCACCTCGGCGATCAGATACGCGGTCTGGACCCACGATACCTCGGTCGAACTGGCCGACAGGCCGGCCTGGATGTCGGAGAGCGAGGCCGAGACGATCTGGATGTCGAGGATCGACATGAACATCCCGAACACCATGATGAGAAACGCCACCAGCCGTCGCGGCGAAATGCGTTCGGAGGACGCAGCCGCGGCGTTCATCATCGAGGGCGGGGCGGTGGTGGCGTCAGCCATGATGGGCTCGGGTCAGGACGGGCTTTGCTGATCGGGCGCATCGCCCGATGCAATCACTGCGGATGGATCATCGCCGGCGCGTCGAGGTCGGCGTCGTTGTCGGCATCCTTGGCGCCGGCAGTGGTGTCGACGGTGGCATAAACCGACATGCCGGCGCGCAAAAGGTTTTGCCGTGCGACGTCCTTTGGCACCCGGACGCGAACCGGCAGCCGCTGCACGATCTTGGTGAAGTTGCCGGTGGCATTGTCCGGCGGCAGCAGCGTGAACACCGAGCCGGCCGCAGGCGAAATACTGTCGACGACGCCGGCGAATTTGCGATGGCCGTAGGCATCCACCGAGATCGTCACCGGCTGGCCCGGACGGATACGCTTGAGCTGCGTTTCCTTGAAATTGGCGTCGATGAAGACGTCATCGAGCGGCACCACATTGCCGAGCCGTTGCCCCACCACGATGAAGTCGCCGGTGGAGACCAGACGGTTGGAGAAGGTGCCATCGACCGGCGCGCGCACCGACGTGAAATCGAGGTCGCGTTCGGCCTTGGCGAGCGAGGTCTGCAATTCCGCAAGCTGGGCGACGGCTTCGGCCTGCTGCGCCTTGGTGACCTCGACGTTGTCGCGCGCCGCGGCATAGGCCGCCTGCGCCGCCTTCAACGCCGCCGCGCCCTGGTCGCGCCCGGCTTCGGACACTTCGAACGTCGCGCGCGAGGCGAACCCCTTGTTGCTGAGCGCCTGCTGGCGGTCATAGTCGAGGCCGGCGCGCTTGAGGCCGGCATCGGCGGAAACCACCTGCGCGTTGGCCTGCTCGACCGCGCTTTCCAGCGCAATGATCTGACGGCCGATGCGATCGATGGTGGCCTGTTGGGTCGCGATCCTGGTGCGGGCGGCATCCACCGCGATACGGTAGTCGCCGTCGTCGATCTTGAAGATCACGTCGCCGGCGTGGACCACGACATTGTCGCCGGGAAAGATTGCCGCGATGTGGCCGGTTACCCGCGCGCCGAGCATGGTGTTGTTGGCGCGCACATAGGCGTCGTCGGTGCTGACGAAAAACCGTCCAAACAGAACATAGTGAACGCCGTAGGACGCGGCGGCGAGCGCCAGCAACAGGCCGACGCCCATCAATACCAGTTTGCGCTTGCCGGGTTTGGCTGCGGCGGGTTGGGCGGGAGCGGCCGACGCGGCTGCCGGCTTGTCGATGGCGGGCTTGTCCGACGCCGGCATGTCGGCGTGGCGGCGGCTAACAGTCTCTTCCGAAAGATGGGCGCGAAGCGACGCGGCAAGTTCAGCGGAAGCGTCGCGGCCGGACTCGTTATCAGCGTCCGGCTCGGGATGAAGGATCCGTGCGGCCTGGTCTCTCGCTGCGGCCATCACGGCCTCCCCACTACAACAAAATGCCGCGACGCGAGCGGGGCCAGAAGACCCCGCCTCGTCGCTAGCCCTTGAATTACCATTGACCGAACGGTTCGGTCAAGGTACATTCTGCCCAGCCACACCATAAACAGCGAGTTCCTTCCGAGGCGTTTCCAGGAGCGGAAACCTTCCCGAAAAGCTAACCAATGGTTGCAGTCAGCCCAACTACCCTCCAATTCGTCGGCGACGAGGACAGCTCGAAGCGCCGTCAAATCCTCGACGGCGCCAGCAAGGTCTTCATGGACCTGGGGTTTGATGGCGCCAGCATGGGCGAAATCGCCCGCGCCGCCGGCGTCTCCAAGGGGACGCTTTATGTCTATTTCGCCGACAAGAACCGGCTGTTCGAGGCCATCGTCGAACGGGAAACCCTCGACCAGCAAAAGGTGGCTTTCAATTTCGACCCCGAACGCGACGTCCCCACCACGCTCCGCGAGTTCGGCCGGGCCTATATCGAATTGCTGTGCCGGCCGGGTGGCGGATCGGCGATCCGCACCGTGATGGCCATTGCCGAGCGGATGCCGGAGGTCGGCCGCCGCTATTACGAACAGGTGCTGGAGAAAACCATCCATGGCCTTGCCGGCTATCTCGAAGCGCATGTCGGACCGGCCGATCTTGCGATCGAAGACTGCCGGCTTGCGGCCTCGCAATTCATGCTGATGTGCCAGGCGTCGCTGTTCCTGCCGTTTATTTTTCAGGCCGCACCGGCGCCGTCGGCAGAACGGATGGCGCAAGTGATCGAGAGCGCGACGCGGATGTTTCTCGCCGCGTACCGGACGAAACCCGCCTGACAGTCCATCCCGTCATTGCGAGCGCAGCGAAGCAATCCATGTCGCAGCAAAAGTAAGTGTGGATTGCTTCGCTGCGCTCGCAATGACGTTGAGATACAGTTTCGCAATCCCGCGGCGCAAATCGCCCAGGTTCTGCATGTTGGTTCCGCCCGAGAAGGGCGTGGGGAATGCCGGGCGCCCAATGCACCCGCAGCCCGGCAGGGCAGAAAAAAAGCCGTGCCGGTAACAGTCACCACAGGTTCACCGGAATCACCCGGCATCCCCGCACACAATGGTTTTACGACTTCCTTCGTGCTCTCCCCGGTGATCGGGCTTGTTTGTCACCGTCATCGACGGATAAGCTCCGCCAACTTGACACCGGCGTCGAGGCGTCAGGACCACACGACTTCATCGTCCGCATCAGCGCTGTTCGTCAAAAGCGCCATCCGCGTCCATCGCATCCCGCCCCGCGTCCGTGACGATCGCGAGCGCCCCTTGAGGGGGCGAGACAGCTATTGATATGAACTGATTTGGTCTTTCCGAAAATCAGAATATTTTTGCAAAACGGGGTTGACAGGCGAAACACCACCGCCCAACTGATTTGCCCGTCGGGTAGCGATCGAGAGTGATTTTGCGCGGAACCCCGGACCTGGTGTCTACTTCGGAGAACCGGCCGACGGATTGAACAGCTTTTGGCCATTCACCTGATAGGCTCCGATTGCCTGCTGGCCCTCGGGCGAAACCAGCCAATCCGCGAACGCCTTCGCCGCCGCGAGTTTTGCGCCCGCATGTTTTTCGGGATTTAGTTCGATCACGTCGTATCGATTGAGAAGGCGCGGGTCTCCCTCGACAACGACAATCAGGGATCCCTTGTTGTTGAAGCTGAGCCACGTGCCGCGGTCCGACAGCGTGTAGGCGTCCATCGCGCTTGCGGCATTGAGCGCCTGGCCCATGCCGCCGCCGATGTCGCGATACCACTTCTCTTTGGCGAGCAGATCCGGCGTCTGAGCGGCGATCTTCCAAAGCCGCAGCTCGGCCGCATTGGTGCCGCTCTTGTCGCCTCGCGATACGAACGGCACTTGCGACGCGGCAATCGTCTTCAATGCCGCGACACTGTCGCTGCCGCCCTTGACGTGGGCCGGATCGGCGGATGGCCCGACGATGATAAAGTCGTTCCACGCGAGTTGCCGGCGCGTCAGGCCATGGCCTTCATCCATGAAATGTTGTTCGGCCTCTGGATCGTGAACCAGCAGGAGATCGGCATCGCCCCGCCGCGCGGTGTCTATTGCCTTGCCCGTACCCTGCGCGACCACGTTGACCGTAATACCGGTCTTGGCCGTGAATTGCGGAAGAATGTTCGCCAACAGTCCGGATGCTTCGACCGAAGTTGTCGAGGCCAGAATGATGGATTGCGGTTCAGTAGAACCCGCATTGGTCGCCGCGAAGATTGCAATCAGCGCCAGGATGTTTCGAAACCTGGTCATACCTCGTCACTCCCTGCCGATCGCGCCCGCCCCGCCATTGCGAAGACGGTTGCGCTGACTGAAATACTGATCCCGACCAATACCGCACCGAGAGCCAAAGCCAACGACAGGTCGCCCTGGCTGGTTTGGAGTGCAATGGCCGTTGTCATGGTTCTGGTCAGGCCACGGATGTTGCCGCCGACCAGGATCACCGCGCCGACCTCCGAGACGCTGCGACCGAAGCCTGCCAATACGGCTGTTACGAGGTCCGCGCGAATAATCATCAGAATTTGCGGAACCGCCTGTAGCCGCGTCGCGCCGTCGCTGGTCAGTTCGTCACCGTAGCGCGCCCAGGCCCTTTCGCTGGCGCGATGCACAAGGGCGGTGATGATCGGGATTGCCAGGATCGCCTGCGCGATCACCATGGCGGTCGGCGTGAACAGCAGCGCGAGCGAACCCAACGGCCCGGACCGCGACAGGGCAAGATAGAGCGCGAGACCGACGACGACCGGCGGCAATCCGAAAAACGCGTTGATCAAAACGACTGCCAGTCGCCGCCCGGGAAAGGGAAAAATAGCGAGGGCGGATCCGATGGGTAAACTGATGGCCGTCGCGGCTGTCGTCGCCGCCAGACTGACGCCAATTGAAAGCGAAACGATTTCGAGGAAGTCCTGCAAGTAAGGACCGTTCAAGCCAAAAAACATTTCCAAAGGTATGCGAATGACGGCTATCGGCGCAACAAGGTGCGCCGATCAAGAGGCTGCGCGCCGTGCCATAAATACCACACGGCGGTCACCGCATCGTCGCAAGTTGTAGCGCGAGCACGCACGCCCGGTCGTATTCGTCGCGATTGATCCATTCGTCAATCGTGTGCGGCTCGTTCTGTCCCGCGCCGAAAGTGACGGTCGAAACACCGTGGCGGACCATCCAGTTTGCGTCGAGGCCGCCATTCGCGGCGCGGATGGCCGGCGTTCCTCCGATCGCCGAGACGGCCTCGACCGCGCGCTTGACGACCGGCAGGCTCTCCTTCATCCGGAACGGATAATAATCGGTCTCGGCCTTGAACTTGACGCGGCCCGACTTGCCCGCGCTGTTCTTGACGCGTTTTGCGGCCTTCTCGAACGCGGTCTTGTAGGCTTTGGTGATCTCCTTGAAAAACTTCGGGTCGTGGCTGCGGCTTTCTCCGCGCACGTGCACGTAGTCGGTGACGACATTGGTTGCGTCGCCGGCCGGCCGTCCGTCGCCGCCGGTGACGGGACCGACATTGCTGGTGCCTTGCCGCTTGCCCTTCACCACCTTGCCAAACCAGCCGCCCGCCTTCACGTCGGCAAGCGCGAGCGCCAGGATCATGGTCGAACTGATCCCGCGCTCGGGCGCGACGCCGGCATGCGAGGCGCGGCCGAAAATCTCGACCTGCCAGCGGTCCGCGCCGACGGCCCCGATGGTGACGTTGGATGCGGAGCCGCCGTCGTAGTTGAAAGCCATGACCGGTGAGCCGAGTTCCTGGGTCTTGACGTGGCGCGCACCCCACAGCCCGCTCTCCTCCCGCACGCAAAACAACAGCGTGATCGGCGGATGATCGAGCTTCTGCTTCGCGAGCTCGGCCGCCAGCGTAACGAGAACGCCGCAGCCGCAGCGGTTGTCGCCGCCGAGCGCGGTCTTTGCGGAATTGACGATTCTGCGGCCGGCAAGCTTCGGCTTCGCTCCGGCGCATAGCGGCACGGTGTCCATGTGGGTCATGAACATGATCCGCGGCTGGTTGTGCATCGCGCCGCGGCCGGGCAGATCGACGATCAGGTTGCCGGTTTCGGTCGGCACGGGAATGCGCGTATTGGCGTCGTCGAGGCGGATCGCGTCTGCCGGCACGCCGCTCTCTTGCAGCGCCGCGATGAGCTCTCGCCCGATCGCCGCCTCCTTTCCGGTCACGCCCTCGACGGCGAGGAAGCGCATGAGGCGATCGGTAGCGGCTTGAATGTCGACAGACATGACTTATCCCTTCGATGAACGGTCCGCCTCAGCATCCTTCGCGGCACCCTGGTTCGCAAGGCTCCCTGGACCGTCTGCCGGGCTAATTTGCGGCCGGATGACCTTTGGTCGGGGCATGACAGGGCGTCAGTCGCCCGAACGTCCATAGGAGAGCCTTGGCAATCCTTTGGCAATCCATTGAGCAATCCATCGTTCTGCGATGCATCGTAAACGACTACGATCATGGCATCGAGCCTGCGCGTGCAGCGGGCGAAGCGGCTTTTGGACGACACCACATTGCCGATGACCGAGATCGCGTTACGAGCCGGGTTCCGCAGCTTGCGCCGCTTCAATACGGTCTTTGCGGAGGTCTACAAGCGTCCCCCAACCGAGATTCGGCGGACGCAGCGGTGACCGTTCGAGCTTGATTGAGTAATTTTCCCACTCGCCGCGCGTTCACAAACTGCTAGTCTTGGCCGTGGCTCGGGGGATGGAGAAATGCGCTTCGGATAGTTGACGCGATGCCTTGGAATAATCGAGGAGCGACATCATGAATCCGCGAAGACCAGACGCCCGGCGTTTTATCGCTTGCCTGGTTCCGCTCTTTACAGTGGCACTATTGCTGTCGTCGCCGGTGGCAGCCGAGCCGGGACAATTTGTTGTCAGCCCGGTTGCGGAGAAAAAACTGAATGGTCTGCCGCCGGGACCGCTTTATTGGCGGATCGAGAATTTCCCGACGCTCGACCAGGCGCAAAATGCGGCGGCCGCCAGTCCGACGTCGTTGGCCGTAGCGATATCGGGCAAGGTCTGGCTGTTCACGCTCGGTCGGAAGGACGGCGCCACGCCGGGCGGCACCAAGGTCGCCGAGGTTGGTCCGGTGCCAGTCTTCGCGGCGCCGGAATATCTGCTGCGGATCAATCACGCCGGCGGCCCGCCCGGCTCCAAAACACCGGTACATTCACATCCCGGTTCCGAGTCGTTCTACGTGCTTGCGGGTCAGGTCGGCCAGAGGACACCGCACGGGGTAAGCCGCACGGAAGCCGGTCAGTCACTGGTGGGCCACGGCCCGGACATGCCGATGGAAGTGTTTAACAGCGGGACGACCGATCTGGATCAACTGGTGATGTTCCTGCTGGACGCGACCAGGCCAGCCTCGGTGCCGGCCAAGTTTGAATGAGAGGACCATCGCCTTGTCGGCATTTTCGGAAAGTGCCGACTCGATGAAGCGGCTTCACGCGGCGCTTTCGGAAAACCTGCCCCGGTCCTAATCGTCCTCGGCTTCGTCTTCGCCGTTGGCCTTGCCGGCCTTGTGCGGCCGCGGCTGGGCCTTGTGGCCGCCGAGCGATCCCGTCACCTGCGGCTCGCGCGAGGCGTAGGGACTGCGTTGCGCCGCGCGCGCGGCGACTTCCTCGCCGGATCTCGCGGCCGGCTCGCAGATGATGCGCCTGGTGGCGCGGCGCATCAGGTCGACGTGAATGTGATTGTAGTGATAGACGTTGGAGCCCGGCGCCAGCACGGTGTTGAACTGCTGGCAGGCACTGGCCTGCACGTCGCGCAGAAAGCCCTGCTCTTCCGGCATGCCTTTCCAGCCTTCCTGCACCGAAATGTGCCGCCCGTCGGCCAGCGTAAAGCCCGCGATATCCAGCGCATTGCCGAAGGCGTGTTCGGAAATATGGGCGCTCGGATTGCCGTTCATGCCGCGGCAGGAATAGGCGGAGATCTGCTTGATCTCGACCACGCGCGCGCCGAACCAGCGCATCGCGGCCGGCTGCACCAACTCCGCAAGCCAGCGGTCGAGCACCGAGACGATCGGACAGGCCAGCGTCGCTGCCGGTTTCACCGCGACCGGTCCCAACGCTGCAACCGAATTGCCCTGCGCAGGACCGAGCCGCGGCAGCGGACCAGACTGCGGCGCATTGGGTTGCGGCGGATAGGGCGATGAATAGCGGTCGCGCGGCGGATAGGCCGGCGCGTAGGGATCGCGCATCGCGGGCTGGCGCAAATCCGGCGTGCCCTCGGGTGGAAGATCGATGTCGTCTTCTTCCGGCGTAACGCCGGGAGCGCTCAATGAAACCGGACCGCTGGAGGGAGCGCCGTAGGGTTGCCGCATCACGGATGCCGAGTAAGGCGAGGAAGCCGGAGGCGGTTGCGAGACCGGCCAGCGCGGCTGGTTGCCGATGTTTCCCGGCGGCCGCGGATCGTCATCGAGAAAGCCGAGACTGCTGTTGTTTTCACCGAGCGCTGCGACCTTGAGCGGAAACTCGGCGCCGCAAACCCCGGGGCCGGCAATCGGATCGATCCGCACCAGGTCGGCGTTCTCCTTGACGGCGCCGGACTTCAGGCACGCGATTTCGGCCTCGGCTCGCCACGGTTCGCGCTCCGCGGACTGAAAAAACCCGCGACCGCAACCCGTCAACGAAACAAGGACGAAGGAGCCGACGAGATACCAACGAACTCCGCGCGTCATCCGCGCAACTTCGGCTAATTTATTTAAGGACTCTTCAACGCGTTGATTTCACTATTCTTTAACTACGTTGCCGGCGGTTCGCGGCTGTGGAGAAGCCGCAATAGAACAGCAGGGCTTACTTTTTCCGGCGGGAACGGTTTGCTAGCCTGAAGCGTTGTAACGGACAGCGACGTGAACCAGGGAGTTTTCCCAATGGCTTTCATGGGTCCTTTCGTCACTAGACTGAGCGTTGTCGCCGCCTATCTCGCATTCGCCCTTGTCGGCGCCATCGTGCTCGGCGTGTTCTAGGGCTCTCGCATCACGGCACGAAATTGATGACGCCCGGCGGCCTGGAGCCTTCCAGCCGCCGGGCGTTTTTTATGCGGGTCGCCCACACGCGGCAAAGGCTGGAGATAGCTCTTGATCGTTTTGCAGTGGCGCGCCAATAAAGCCGCTCGCATTCATCCGGCATTCAGCCGCGCCAGCCCTCAATCCCCGATCCAAAACCTCGCCAATTCCCTTCCGGCTCAGGACATCCATCGTGACGCGGCACCGGCTTTCATTCGCGGTCTGGCTTCTCTTCTGCTTCATGCCGGCCGGGCTAGCCCAGGCGCAACAGGCACAGACGCCGCCCGCGCCCGCAGCGGCCGCTCCCGCGAGCGACGAGCCGATCGGAAACGTCGCCACGCTGACCGGCAGCGCCAGCGTGACCCGCAACAACGCGCCCACTCCCCTCAAGCTGCAGGACGACATCTTCCAGAACGACGTGCTGCAGACCTCGGCGAATTCGACCCTCGGCGTCACCTTCAACGACGCCACCACCTTCAATCTCACCGCCAATGCGCAGATTACGGTCGACAGCTTCGTCTATGAGGACGGCGGCAAACAAAACGGCGCGCTGTTTCAGATCGGCAAGGGTACGGTCGCTTTCGCGGCCGCCGCCGTCGCCAAGACCGGCGACATGAGAATATCGACGCCGACCGCAACATTGGGCATTCGCGGCACCACCGGCCTTGTCGAGGTGCCCGAGGGCGCGGCCGCCACAAATCCGAACAATGTCGCGATCAAGCTTTATCCGGACGCCGACGGCAGCGTCGGACGGATCGAGGTCAATGGCCGCGACGGATCGCGGCTCGGCTTTCTGACGCGGGGCGCCAGCGGCTTTACGATCCGGGCCGGGGCCGGCGGCCGCTTTACGGCCGCGCCGATTTTCATCTCGCCGCAGCAGGCGTTGCGCGATCAAGGCATCGTGCGTCAGGTTCACGCCGCGCAAAGCGTCGGCCGCCAGATTGTCACCCAGAAGCGCATCGAGCGTCAGCAAAATCCCGGCAGGAATAATCCGGGCGCGCGTCAGCCCGGTCCGCAGCGGCCGAACGGCCTGCCGCAACGGCCGGGTGCGCCGCAGCCGGGTCAACAGAGGCCCGGACTGCAACGGCCCGAGCTGCAGCGGCAGGGTGTGCAACCCAACGCGCCGGGATTGCAGCGGCCCGGATTGCGGCCACGGTTCGCGCTGCCGCCAAAGGGCAAGCCACCGCCGAAGAAGAAGCCTTGAGGCCGGTGCCGCCCGCGGATGACGCCGACGTGATGGACCGGCCTGCCGCCGCATTGAAAGTTGCAAGGCCTGTCGAATCATTTGTTTCCAATCATTATTGTCCCGGCACGTTCGCCGGGGGTCGTAATTAAGCTAGACTCTCCCTAGCTGAATCAGTCCGGGGAGACGATGCGACAGGCGATGCGGCTCAAGACGATCCTGCCTGCGATTGTGGTGATCGCGGTCTCGTTTTTCGTCAGTCTGAAAATCATGGACCGGCTGTGGCCGCACGGCACGGGCGCCGCACCGGTATTGGTCGAATTGCCGCCGCTGCCGTCGAACCCGCGTATCTCGAGCATCATCGCGCCGGTCACGATTGCGCTTCCCGCGATTCGCGACGCCGCCGATCGCGGCGCGCCGCGCAATTTCTCCGGGAAGGCCGACAATCCGGCTCCGCAGATCCTGCAGAATGCCGACATCACCTGGAACGCGGTGCGCGGCCCGATCACGGCCACCGGCGCCCAGGATGTGCTGACGCTGGCAACGCCGCTGACGGGAACGCTGAACGTAAAAGGTTCGCTGTCCTCGGAGGTAAAGGGGGCGGTCGGCAATGCACTCGGCAGCCTGCTCGGCGGCAATGTCGCCAAGCGAATCGGAAGCGTGAACATCAAGGGGCTCAACGCCAACGCGGATATCAAGGGCAATGTCATCCTCACCTCGCGGCCGAAGCTCGCCGCGGCCTGGCACTTCGAACCTAATCTGGCCGCGCAGGTAACCTTGAACGACAGCAGCCTTGCGGTGGCGGGCGTACGCGTCAACGTGCCGACGCAGGTCAAGCCGCTGATCGACAAGACCGTCGCCCGTCAGCTCGACGCGGTGCAGACCCGGATCCGCAACGATCCTGCACTGGAGAAGAACGCACGGGAGCAATGGGCCAAAGCCTGCCGCTCGATCCCGCTGCAACGCGCCAATGCTTCGGCGTCGCTGCCCGCGCTCTGGCTGGAGTTGCGGCCGACGCGGGCGATCGCGGTGCAGCCGCGCGTCGATGCCTCCGCGATCACGCTGACGCTCGGCATCGAGGCGGAAACCCGCATCACCTCGATGCAGACCAATCCGGATTGCCCGTTTCCGGCGACCATCAGCATCGTTCCGCCGACCCCCGGCGGCGTCAGCATCGGCGTTCCGATCGATGTATCGTTCGCCGAGATCAGCAAGATCCTGGAAGCGCAACTCGCCGGCCGGAGCTTTCCGGAAGACGATTCCGGCTCGGTCAAAGTCACCGTCAAGCACGCCAGCGTCGCGGCATCGGGCGACCGGCTGCTGATCTCGCTCCTGATAAGCGCCAAGGAGAAGAAAAGCCTGTTCGGGTTCAACGGCGAAGCCACCGTCTATATCTGGGGCCGGCCGGCGCTCGATCAGGCGCAGCAGACCTTGCGGCTGACCAACATCGAACTCGCGGTCGAGTCGGAAGACACGTTGGGATTGCTCGGGAGCGCGGCAAGCGTGGTGATGCCTAGTCTGCAAAAAGCGCTGGCGGACCACGCCACGGTCGATCTCAAACCGTTCGCCTCGAACGCGCAGAGAAAAATCGCCACTGCGATAGCGGATCTCCAGAAGAACGAGGACGGGGTGCGGGTGGCGGCGGAAATCAGCCGGCTGCGGCTTGCCGACATCGCCTTCGATTCGAAGACGCTGCGCGTGATCGCGGAGGCCGAGGGCACCATCGGCGTTTTCCTGACGGCGCTGCCGGGACTATAGGGAACCGGCATGCCCAAAAAGTCGGCTTTGCGGGCGCCGCAGAAGCCGGATAGAACACAAGCCCCACAACGACCTCAACAAAAACCCGGGAGAACAAGAAACCATGAAATCGCTTGCAGCCGCGTTCGCGGCCGGTCTTGCTTTCACAGCCTGTAGCGGTGCCGCAAACGCGCAGATTTCCGACGATGTCGTCAAGATCGGCGTGCTGACCGATATGTCCAGCCTCTATGCCGACGCCACCGGCAAAGGCTCGTTGGCCGCCGTCGAGATGGCCGTCGCCGATTACGGCGGCAAGGTCAAGGGCAAGCCCGTCCAGGTGATCTCGGCCGACCACCAGAACAAACCCGACGTCGGCGTCAACATTGCACGCAACTGGTACGACAACGAGAAAGTCGATGCGATCTTCGACGTGCCGACCTCCTCGGTCGCGCTGCCGATCTCGGCGCTGACCCGCGAGAAGAACAAGATCAACATCAACTCCGGCGGCGGCAGCTCCGACATTACCGGCGTCGCCTGCTCGCCGAACACCGTGCACTGGACTTACGACACCTATGCGCTCTCCAATGTCGCCGGCAAGGCGATGGTCCAGCGCGGCGAAGATAGCTGGTTCTTCATCACCGCCGACTACGCCTTCGGCATGGCGCTGGAGCGCGACGCGGCGAACGTCGTCAAGGAGAACGGCGGCAAGGTGCTGGGAGATGTCCGCCACCCTCTCAACTCTTCGGACTTCTCGTCCTATCTGCTGCAGGCACAAGCCTCGAAGGCCAAGGTCGTGGCGCTGGCCAATGCCGGCGGCGACACCACCAACGCGCTGAAGCAGGCCTCCGAGTTCGGCCTGATGAAGGGCGGCCAGAAGCTGATCGCCTTGCTGCTCGAAATAACCGACGTGCATTCGCTGGGTCTCAAGGATGCCCAGGGCCTGATCTTGACCGACGCGTTCTATTGGGACCGGGACGACGAAACTCGCGCCTTCTCGAACAAGTTCCTGGCCAAGGTCGGGCACATGCCGACCATGATCCAGGCCGGGCTGTATTCGGCCACCATGCATTACCTGAAAGCGATCGAGGCGATCGGCACCGACGAAGCGCCCAAGGTGATGGCGCAGATGCGCGCGATGCCGATCAACGACTTCTTCGCCAAGAACGGCAGGATCCGCATCGATGGCCGCATGGTCCACGATATGTATCTGTTCGAGGTGAAGAAGCCGGAAGAATCCAAGGGCGAATGGGATCTCTACAAACTGATTACCACCGTGCCCGCCGACGAGGCGTTTCGTCCGCTCGACAAGGGTGGCTGCCCGCTGGTCAAGACGAACTAGTCTCCTCCTTCGTCCTGCCTGGAAAACTAAAAAGCGCGCCCGGCAAAACCGGGCGCGCTTTCCGTTTGGCGTATCGATTCCGGCGTTGCCTTACGACGAATACTTGAACTCGGGCATCGCCTTGAGCTCATCCTTGGTCGCGCTGAATACAGCGTGATCGGGATACCACGGATTGGGCTTCGATACCGGCGCGGTCGCCGTTCCCGTGGTTGTCGTAGGTGACGTTGGCGGTGTCGTGTTCGGCGTCATCGGCCGGCTGTGCGGCTCGGTGCCGGCTACGCCGGTGTAGGCGATCGGCTCATTGACGAATTTGATCTTGTCGAACGGCACGGCGACCAGATGCGTGCCGACGCCGAGGAAGCCGCCGACGCTGATCACCGCCGCCTTGATGTTCCCGCTCTTGTCGGTCAGGAGGTCGTTGATCGAACCGAGGCTCTCATTGTTGTCGTTATAGACACTGAGGCCAACGACTTTCGAGGCGCGCCAGTCGCCCTGGAACGAGGAGTCCGACGCTGCGGCCGGCGCCATGTTGGCGCGGTCGGTGGTGGCGGTCGGAGTTTGCGCGAACGCAACGGTCGCGAGCAATGCAGACCCGGCCAGCCCGGCCGTGATATATTTTACTAACATGAGTTTTCTCCCTCATATGAATTGGTCAGGAGAAAACAAACTGATACGCCGACCGTTCCGGTCGCGACGAGATTTTCAGGTTTGCGCTTTCAGGTGTTGCGCTGCGAATTTGCGCCGCCAAATTCGCAGCGCGAGGCGTTGCAGGTTTCGAGTTGCAAAGTTCCAAAAAAAAGCCGCGCGCAAATCGCACGAAATCAGAAGCCGGTCCAATAGGGCGGAATTCCGTAGTAGCGATGCAACTCCGCTTCCTGCGAACGATCGCCCCAGTCGAAATCCTTGTCGGCGCGGAACGACGGCGCGCGCCGGAGTTCGTCATCGTCGATATCGAGCTGATAGGCCTCGAACCGGGTGTTGTAGGTGAGGCGTGCCCACGGCAGCGGCAGCAGGCTGGTTCCCATGCCGAGAAATCCGCCGAAGCTGAGGATCGCGTAGGATACCTTGCCGGTGATCTTGTCGATCATCAGCCGTTCGATGTGACCGATCCGGTCACCATTCGGCCGCCGCACCGCGGTACCTTCGACCCGATCGCTCGCGATCAACTGGTGCGGTTTGTTCATGACATCAGTCATCGTCATCAGACCCTCCAGAGGTTGATGAAGAGTGGTAACGTTTCAACCGCGGCCAGGTTCCAGCCAGATCAGGCTAATTGCGCTGATCGCGGCGGCGCCGCCGGAGGGCGCGGAAATTGAGGTCGCAACGGCCCCTAAGGTTCTTGCAAGACAACGGGCCGTTGAGGTTAATGCTCGAGCGACGGGGTGGCGCTGGAAACATTACGAAACAAAATCCGCCGCCGATTTTCCCGAATCTGAAACCAAAGGATTGGCATGGCCACGGCAGCGCCGAACATCCTTGTCGTCGAAGACGACCGCGAAACGCGGGCGTTGATCGCGAAGTATTTGCGCAACAACGCCTGCAACGTCACCACCGCAAACGACGGGCGTGAAATGGCGCGGGCGCTGATCGACCATCGCGTCGACCTTGTCATCCTCGATGTGATGCTGCCGGGCGAAGACGGCCTCAGCCTGTGCCGCAAGGTCCGCGCTGAATCGCAGATGCCGATCATCATGCTCACCGCGCGCGGCGAGGACGTCGACCGCATCCTCGGGCTTGAGATGGGTGCCGACGACTACCTGGCCAAGCCGTTCAATCCGCGCGAATTGCTCGCCCGCATCAACGCGGTGCTGCGCCGCCAGGCCGCCGCCCAGACCGTCAGCGCCAATACCGGGGCTACCGCCCTCACCTTCCTGGGCTGGCGGATCGATTTCCGGTTGCGGGAATTGCGCAATCCGGCCGGCGCGCGGGTGGCGATGACCAGCGCCGAATTCGACCTGTTGCGAACCTTCTGCGAGCGGCCGGGCCGGGTGCTGTCGCGCGACAGCCTGCTCGACCTCACCCAGGGTCGCAACGCCGGCTCGTTCGAACGCAGCATCGACGTGCTGGTCAGCCGCATCCGGCGCAAGATCGAACCCGATCCGCAGGACGCCACCATGATCAAGACGGTGCGTTCCGGCGGCTATATGTTCACCCCGACGGTCGAACCAGTGACGAATTCGACCGCCGGCGCATCATGAAGCTGTTCGGGTTTCTCAATCTGAAGCGCATCAGCGGGCAGATCGCAGCGCTAGTGGTCGCCTCGATCGTCGCCATTCACCTGATCCTCACCGCGACCTTTCTGCTGCATCGGCCGGACCAGATCGATCCCTCGGTCGACCGCGGCCACAGTCAGCTCGCAGCGATGGCCCAGCTGCTGGGGACTACGCCGGCAACCGAGCGTCCACGGCTGCTCGCCGACATCGCGCAGGCATTTCCGCAACTGAACATCGAAAGCCTGCCACCGGGTTCCGCTGCCGACACTGGCGAAGCGGATGGGCGCGGCCTGTACAGCCTGCATCGCCGCCTCGGCAGCACCTACAGGATCTTTTTGCTCGCGCACGATGACAACACCCACAAGATCGGCATCGCGCTGCCGGACGGCAGCATGATTTCCGCAAAGGTCGTGCCGGACCAGCGGCAGCGTCAGTTCCGCAGCGGGTTGTGGATGATCACGGTGCTGTTTGCCGTCATCAGCGTTACCCTGCTTGGATTGTGGGCCGCTCGCGCCCTGACGGCGCCGCTGTCGTCCTTTGCCGAGGCCGCCGAAAGCTTCAGCCTGAACGGCACCGCGCCGCCGCTGCCCGAACGCGGCCCCGAAGAAATCCGTTCGGTCGCCAAGGCGTTCAACCGGATGCGGGAACGGATCACCACCCTGATCGACGACCGCACCAGGATGCTGGCCGCCATCAGCCACGATCTGCGGACGCCGATCACCCGCATGCGCCTGCGTTCCGAATTCATCGAAGACGATGCGCATCGCGGCCGCATGCTGGGCGATCTCGACCAGATGCGATCGATGCTGGAGTCGGTGCTGTCCTTTTTGCGCAACGACCGCAAGCTCGAATCCATGACGCTGGTCGACGTCGCGACCACGCTGCAGCTGGTCACCGATCAATTCGCCGACATGGGACACAAGGTGGTTTACGACGGCCCCGAACACGCGATGGCCACGGTCCGGCCCGAGGATCTCAATCGCAGCGTCACCAATCTCGTGGATAACGCCGCCCGGTTCGGCAACGGAGACCACGATCCGCCTGCGGATGTCGCCGCTGACCGCCACGATCGAGATCGAGGACGACGGTCCCGGCATTTCCGATGCGCGCAAGGATGTCATGCTGGAACCATTCGTGCGCGGCGACGACGCCCGCAACATGGATGAAGCCGAGGGCTTCGGTCTCGGGTTGTCGATCGCGCGCACCATCGTGCTGGCGCATGGCGGCGAACTATCGCTGCACGACCGGCAGCCTCATGGATTGATCGTTCGCATTCAATTGCCGGTTCTTCAGCACAGCCGCCAGTCGGCCGCCTGAGCGCCGTCAGGCCGCGATCGCTTCGTCGCTCGGATGCGAAGCATCGAAAAACGCGACCGCCTCGAACCGGTAGTCGCAGGCCTTGCAATGCCAGAGATAGGAGATGCGACGCGCGCTGTTCTCGATCCAGTCGGGCGCCGGGATCGGCCTGCCGCATTGAGCGCAGGGATTTTTTCGGGGCAAATAGCCGAGATCGGCACTAGCCATGACACATCTCCCTTTTGCTGTTTTGCTTGAGCGCGAATTGGACAGACTTGCTGACGGATATCAGCGCGCCGTTCTGTCGCCGACGGTTTGTTTGGAAGACCAATGAGCCTTTTTAACGGCGATTATTTTTCAACGGCAGTTATTTTTTTAATCGCGATCATTTTTCATCAACGTCGATTATTTTTTTACCCTCCAGGGGAGGGTAAGGAACAATGTTCACTTCGCCTTCGAACTAACTGCCGGTTCCGACGTATGCACGGCGCCGATTTTACGCAAATGAATCGTGGCGACGTCGTCGGCGTAGACTTTCTGCCAGCCGTCGATGTGGTCGAGCAATTTGGTCGCCGCACTCTGCGTCCGCATCAAGGTCGCCTCGATTTTGTACTGGTCGAGCAGCCGGAACAGGTTTTCCGGTTCCATCAACCCGCTGGCGGCGTTGTGGTCGACAAAGAATTTCTCGCCGTAGAGTTCGGTGCGGCCGTCGATGAAGGGCGCGACGCCGTTGGCGATCAGGTAGCCGCCGAAATCATAATCGTTGAAGACGCGGGTGACATGGAGTTGCTTCAGCGCGACCACTGCCGCGACCGGCGAGCCATGGGTATGCGGCTCGAAGCGATGCACCGACCCATAGGCAAGAGTTCCTGCCACCAGCACAACCGCGACGCCGGCGAACAGCCCGCCGCGCGGCGATGTGGCGGCGTTCGAACCGGAAACCTCCACGCCGCCGATCTGTCTTGCCAGCGGAGCGGCGAGCACCAGCGGCGCCAGCAGCGCCAGCATTTCGGCGGCGCGTTCCTGGCTCAGCGCCATGTGCAGCAATCCCAACAGCAGCACGATGCGCAACGGCGGCAGCTTGACGCCGCGCAACAGCGCCAGCCCGATCCCGAGCAGCAGGCAGATCTCGAGCGCACCGAGACTGCCGAAATTCGCCGGCCGCCATTCCATGATCAGCGGCAGCGCGCCGCCAAGGTCGAGGATCTTCAGCGACGCCAGCAGCGAATTCCAGCCATAGGGCGTGCAGCAGCTCGCGAGTATCGCCGCTATACCGAAGGCTGCCCATCGCAACACCAGCGATTGCCGTGAACGCACGTCGGCACTCACGATGGCATC
The DNA here is from genome assembly GCA_963774685.1 of uncultured Alphaproteobacteria bacterium. Taxonomy (GTDB): domain Bacteria; phylum Pseudomonadota; class Alphaproteobacteria; order Rhizobiales; family Xanthobacteraceae; genus Bradyrhizobium. Next base: position 976,084 of record CAVZFU010000003.1, read on the forward strand.
GAGCGCGACCGGCGCGATCAGCACCAGGCCGAACACGAAGCCGCCATGCAGATTGGCCCACAGCGCCATCAGCGGCAGCAGCCAGAACGACGGCGCATCTCGGCGATCCGCCGCGGCGATCAATCCGCCGACCCAGGCCACCATCACCGGCATCGCCAGCACATGCGGCCGCGCCAGCAGATGCGGCACGGTCAGCGCCAGGCCCGCGGCAACGAACACCAGCGTCGTGCTTTCGCTCAAATGCCGGTTCAGGAATTTCGTCAGCAGCGCGAAGGTTGCGGCGATGGCGGCCGCGGCCAGCACCACCGGACCGCTCCAGCCGGCGATCTCGTAGGTTTTGGCGTAAAGCACCTGCGCCAGCCACTGCGTCGAAATCCAGGGCTGGCCGCGCATGGTGAAGGAATAGACGTCGGTCTGCGGCACCGCATGATGATCGAGAATCCATTGGCCGACCGTGATCTGCCACATCGTATCGGGATCGATCAGCAGCCGGTTTCCGGCCAGCAGAAACAAGCCATAGACGCCGATGCCGACCCATAGCGGCAGCAGGCCGCGCAGGCTGCGGACTTCCTCGGCGGGATTGGCAACGGACATCGTCATCGGGTCTGCCGGATTTCCTGATTTTTCCGGCCGATCGAAGCACGGCAGGGCATAATTCTTGGTAAATCCGGCGTCCGGATTCGGGAACAAACCCCCGACAAAGCCCGGTTTTGGCCACATCAATGCCCGGCGGTTGCAACAATCGGAACCATTAAGTGTCGAACTGAACCTGGTTCCCGTTCCGCGAGACGCGCCCGTTGAAATATCCCGTCGAAATCCTGCTTGGGCTTGCCGGAATCGCCGCCGTTGCGCAGCCGATATTCTGGCCGATCGCGGCATCGGGCGAGGCCGAGAAGGCGCAACCAGCGATAACGGCGCCGCAGGTCGAGCGAGCGGCTCCGCCGACGCTCGCACTGGCGCGCACGGCGCAGCCGCCATCCGTCGAACAGTTGCAGCGGACCCAGCCGGCGCTGACTGACGACGTGTGGCAGCCGGAGCGAATACCGCCGGCCGCGGCAAGGCCACAGCAAACGGAAAAATCGTCGCCGCCGGAAAAATCGCCACCTTCCGAAAGATTGCGCCGCGCCGCGCTTGAGAAGCTGGTTGCAGCCCACGCCAAGGCCAATATGGTGCCGGCCGCATTGGTGCATCGCGTGATCGTTCGCGAAAGCAGGTATCAGCCTGACCTGGTCGGACGCGGCGGCACCATCGGCCTGATGCAGATCAAGCTCGCGACCGCGCGCGGCCTCGGCTACCGGGGCGATGCCGAGGGCCTGCGCGATCCCGACACCAACCTTGCCTTTGGCGTCAAATATCTCGCCGGCGCTTATCGCGCCGCCAACGGCGATCACGACCGCGCCGTCCATTATTACGCCAGCGGATATTATGAAGCCGCCAAGCAGCAGCGGCTGGAACGCCAGCGCCTGATGCTGGCCGGGCCGGTGTTCGCGAGTGCGCCGCCAAAGGAAGTCGCAAAGCTCCGAGGAGGTCGCGAAGCCGGCCGAAAGCGCAAAGCCCGAGGAAGCGGCAAAGCCGGTGGAAGTTGCAAAGCCGGTGGAAGTCGCAAAGACGACTGAAACTACAGAGCCCGCGGAAAGCACCAAGCCAAAACAGGCGGCAGCAGCGCCGAAGCAAACGGCGTTGCCGAAAACGGCGGCGGTGAAGCCGAAAAAAGAGCTCCGGAAGAGACTGGCCCAATATGGCGAGCCGGTTCCCCGCCCGCCGGCCAACATCCCGACCGGTGCAAACACCGCAAAGCCGCGTTGACACTTCGCCCCATCGGCCTACATTAGCCCTGTTCCGAGGGGAGCTCCGATGAGGAGCTGAGAGACCGCAAGCTCAAATCCCGATCATGGGGATGCGAGACCGCGGTGACCCTTTGAACCTGATCCGGGTCATGCCGGCGAAGGGACAGGGATGTTTCAGAGTTCAGACGCACAGCGCGGGCGGTCGCCCGTGGCAATCAGGGGGGAATCCCCCGTTTCGGTCATTGGCGCGGGGATTGCGGGCGCGTGGCAGGCGTTGCTGTTTGCGCAAGCCGGCCACGAGGTCACGCTGCATGAACGCGGCGACGGCGCGATGACAGAGGCCACCAGCCACTGGGCCGGCGGCATGCTGGCGCCGTATTGCGAGCGCGAAGCCTCCGAGCCCGTCATCACGCGGCTGGGCATTCGCTCGCTCGATCTATGGCGCGAGCAGTTCCCGCAGACGCCGTTCAACGGCTCGCTGGTGGTGTCGCATCCGCGCGACCGCGCCGATTTCGAACGCTTTGCCAAACTCACCTCCGGTCACCGGCGTCTCGACGCGCAAGGGATGACCGGGCTTGAACCGTCGCTCGAGGGACGCTTTCGCGACGCGCTGTTTTTCCCCGACGAAGGCCATGTCGAACCGCGCCTGGTGCTGCCCGAATTGCATCAGCGAATTGCGGCTCACGGCGGCACGGTCGCGTTCAACAGCGAAGCAGATCCCGCCGGGGGCGACGGCATCGTGATCGATTGCCGCGGGCTCGGCGCCCGGGAAACATTTCCCGAGCTGCGCGGCGTCAAGGGCGAGATGATCATCGTCGAAAGCGACGAGATCGAACTGTCGCGCCCGGTACGGTTGATCCATCCGCGCTGGCCGCTCTACATCATCCCGCGCGCCAACCGTCAGTTCATGATCGGCGCCAGCTCGATCGAGCGCGAGGACGATGGCGTCAGCGTGCGCTCGGCGCTGGAATTGCTCAGCGCCGCCTATGCGGTGCATCCGGCGTTCGGCGAGGCGCGCATCGTCGAGATCGGCTCGGGCCTGCGGCCGGCATTCCCCGACAACCTGCCGCGCATCGCGGTCCACAACCAGCGCATCGCGGTCAACGGGCTCTATCGCCACGGCTTCCTGCTGGCGCCGGCGCTGGCCGAACTGACGCTCGGCTATGTCGAGCGCGGCGTGATCGACAATGAGGTGATGCAATGCGCGTGACCGTCAACGGCGAGCAGCGCGAGATATCGTCTGTGAGCGTCGATGCGCTGCTCGGCGAACTCGAATATGAAGGCACGCATTTTGCGATCGCGCTGAACTACGACGTGCTGCCGCGCAGCCGCTGGGCCGAGACGCCGCTCAAGAACGGCGACGAGATCGAGATCATCACGCCGCGGCAGGGAGGGTGAGGTGAGCGAAGTGCGCAGCAGCAAATCCCGTCGTCATCCTGAGGTGCGCGCGCTTTGCGCGCCTCGAAGGATGGCTGCGTGCTCCGTTGCTCATCCTTCGAGGCTCGCTACGCTCGCACCTCAGGATGACGGTTGCGCTTTGTCGCAAACAAGGAAGCCAATCCCATGCTGAACTTCTACGGCAAAACCTTTGCATCCCGCCTCCTCGTCGGCAGCGCGCTGTATCCGTCGCCGGCGATCATGCAGGCGGCGATCCGCGCCTCCGGCGCGCAGATCGTCACGGTGTCGCTGCGGCGCGAGGCGGCCGGCGGCAAGACCGGCGATGCGTTCTGGTCGTTGATCCGCGAACTCGACGTGACGGTGCTGCCGAACACCGCGGGCTGCCGCAGCGTGCGCGAAGCGGTAACGACGGCAAAACTGGCGCGCGAATTGTTTGCGACCTCGTGGATCAAGCTCGAGGTGATCGCCGACAACGATACGCTGCAGCCCGACGTGGTCGGGCTGGTCGAAGCCACCAACATCCTGGTCAAGGACGGTTTTGAGGTGTTTCCCTACTGCACCGAAGACCTCAGCGTGGCGACGCGGCTGGTCGAGGCCGGCTGCAAGGTGGTGATGCCGTGGGCGGCGCCGATCGGCAGCGCCAGGGGCATCATCAATCGCGACGCACTAAAACTGCTGCGCGACCGCCTGCCTGACGTAACGCTGGTGGTCGATGCAGGTCTCGGCGCGCCGTCGCATGCCGCCGAAGCGCTCGAGCTTGGCTACGACGCCGTACTTTTGAACACCGCGATTGCGAAAGCCGCCGATCCCGTCGCGATGGCATCGGCCTTTCGCCTCGGCGTCGAGGCCGGACGCACAGCCTTTGAAGCGGGCCTGATGGAAGCCCGCGACTTCGCCTCTCCTTCCACTCCAGTCATCGGGACCCCGTTCTGGCATGCCGCATCCTGACCGCATCGCGTATCCTGATCGTTTCTATCCCGTGGTCGACACCGTCGCCTGGGTGGCGCGGCTGGCGCTGCTTGGCGCCGGCACCATTCAGTTACGCGCCAAGAACCTCGACGATTCCGAGGCGCTGCAGATCGTCAGCGACGCGCTCGAGGTCATCAGGGGCACGCCGGCCAAACTCGTGGTCAACGACTACTGGCGCGTGGCGATCGTCGCCGGCGCCAGGCACCTGCATCTCGGCCAGGAAGATCTGGCCGATGCCGACCTCAAGGCGATCCGCGACGCGGGTCTGACGCTCGGCATCTCCACCCATGACGATGCAGAGCTCGAAACAGCACTGCGCGCCGAGCCGGATTATATCGCGCTCGGGCCGATTTTTCCGACCACGCTGAAGTCGATGCGGTTTGCGCCGCAGGGCATCCCGAAAATCACCGAATGGAAGCGCCGCATCGGCAACATCCCGCTGGTCGCGATCGGCGGCATCAAGCTCGAGCAGGCGCGCGAGATTTTCGCGGCTGGCGCCGACAGTATCGCGGTGGTCAGCGACGTCACCCAGAACGCAGAGCCGGACGCACGCGTGCGCGCCTGGCTGCAGACAGACACGCGGAGGCCGCGTGAGATGAGGAACGCACAATGTTGATCCGTCACCCTGAGGTGGCCGCTTCTTTCAGCGGCCCTCGAAGGGCGACAGCCCGGCTCTATCATCCTTCGAGGCTCGCAAGCGCTCGCACCTCAGGATGACGATCGAAATGCCACGCTTCGATAACTAGAAATTCACAGGAGGATATCATGAACATCCGCTCCAACCCCGACACCACGCTTCCCGCCGTGACCACCGGCCCGCTGCCGGCGTCGCGAAAGATCTGGGTCACCCCGGATGAGGCGCCCGACGTGCGCGTTCCCTTGCGCGAGATCATGCTCAGCGAAGGCGCCGGCGAGCCGAACTTGCCGGTGTACGACACTTCCGGTCCCTACACCGATCCCGACGTGACCATCGACGTCAACGCCGGCCTCAAGCGCAACCGCATCGCCTGGGTCAAGGAGCGCGGCGGCGTCGAGGAATACCAGGGCCGCGAGATCAAGCCGGAAGACAACGGCAATGTCGGCGCTTCGCATGCCGCGAAAGCCTTCACCGCGCATCACAGACCCGCTGCGCGGCATGGGCGACCACATGATCACGCAGCTCGAGTTTGCCCGCGCCGGGATCATCACCAAGGAGATGATCTACGTCGCCACCCGCGAAAACCTCGGCCGCAAAGTGCAGCTGGAGCGCGCCGAGGCGGCACTGGCCGACGGCGAAAGCTTTGGCGCCGCGGTGCCGGCCTTCGTCACCCCGGAGTTCGTCCGCAGCGAGATCGCGCGCGGCCGCGCCATCATCCCCTGCAACATCAACCATGGCGAGCTGGAGCCGATGATCATCGGCCGCAACTTCCTGACCAAGATCAACGCCAATATCGGCAACTCCGCCGTGACTTCTTCGGTCGAGGAAGAAGTCGACAAGATGGTGTGGGCGATCCGCTGGGGCGCCGACACCGTGATGGACCTCTCCACGGGCCGCAACATCCACACCACCCGCGAATGGATTTTGCGCAATGCGCCGATCCCGATCGGCACCGTGCCGATCTACCAGGCGCTGGAGAAGTGCGACGGCGATCCGGTCAAGCTGACCTGGGAGCTCTACCGGGACACGCTGGTCGAGCAATGCGAACAGGGCGTCGATTACTTCACCATCCACGCCGGCGTGCGGCTGCCCTACATCCATCTTACCGCCAACCGCGTCACCGGCATCGTGTCGCGCGGCGGCTCGATCATGGCGAAGTGGTGCCTGGCGCATCACAAGGAGAGCTTCCTCTACACGCACTTCGACGAGATTTGCGACCTGATGCGGAAATACGACGTGTCGTTTTCATTGGGAGATGGTCTGCGTCCCGGCTCGATCGCGGACGCCAACGACCGCGCGCAATTCGCCGAACTGGAGACGCTCGGCGAGCTCACGCAGATTGCGTGGAAGAAAGGCTGCCAGGTGATGATCGAAGGCCCCGGCCATGTGCCGCTGCACAAGATCAAGATCAACATGGACAAGCAGCTCAAGGAGTGCGGCGAGGCGCCGTTCTATACATTGGGGCCGCTGACCACCGACATCGCGCCGGGCTACGACCACATCACCTCCGGCATCGGTGCGGCCATGATCGGCTGGTTCGGCTGCGCGATGCTTTGTTATGTGACGCCAAAGGAGCATCTCGGCCTGCCCAACCGCGACGACGTCAAGGTCGGCGTCATCACCTACAAGATCGCGGCGCACGCGAGCGATCTCGGCAAGGGCCACCCCGCCGCGCAACTGCGCGACGACGCATTAAGCCGCGCGCGGTTCGATTTCCGCTGGGAGGACCAGTTCAACCTCGGCCTCGATCCGGAAACCGCGCGGCTCTATCACGACGAGACGCTGCCCAAGGAAGCGCACAAGGTCGCGCATTTCTGCTCGATGTGCGGCCCAAAGTTCTGCTCGATGAAGATCACGCAGGACGTGCGGGATTATGCCGCGACGCTGAACGATCCCGACAAGCGCGCGGTGGCCGGCGCCGGCTTGTCGATGTCCGGCGTGATCGAAGACGGCATGGCCACCATGAGCGCCAAGTTCAAGGAGATGGGGAGCAGCGTGTATCTGGATGCGGAGAAGGTGAAGGAGAGCAATCGGGTGTTGTGAGAGCACGCCCTCCTCGTCATGCCGGCAAAAGCGCGAAGCGCGTCTTCGCGCTAGATGACCCGGCATCCAGAATGTGAAAGGCCGGGCGAAAGCCCGGCTTCTAGATGACACACATTGAAAAACTTCCCGACCAACTCCAGATCATCTGCGCCTCGTTTTCGTCGGTACGGCCGCCAGTCAACGGTCAGCCGCAGATGACCATTACTACGCACATCCGGGTAATCGCTTCTGGCGCACGCTTCACGAGGTCGGAATAACGTCACGCCGTTACGAGCCTCGTGAATTTGCGTGAGCTTCTAACATTGGGAATAGGGTTTACCGATCTCTGCAAATCGACGCAGGGATGGACCACAGATCCCGGACCGTTCAATTGATGTTCCTGCTTTCCGAACAAAAGATGCAACGTACCGACCAAGGACAATCGCTTTCACAAGTAAGAAGGCGGCGAGTTTTTTCTATAAGAAGCCGACGAGAGTGATTGAATTCGGTCGACAGGGATCAGAGGAAGAGAATTTCCCAGAAATTTTTGTGCTACCGTCAACTTCCGGTCTCGCATCAAGCCATTGGACAACACAACCTTGGCACGAACTATCAAACTGGGTAACTACTCCATAGGACGGACGAGCTACCATCGTCTTAGCCCGCGCGATCGGCGGGCGTAATCCGCCTCTTCTTCCTATCGCGGCGGCAATTCGGCTACGGGCCTAACCCGCCCTGCGGTTAGATATCGGATATAACGATGCCACCGAGCGAAATGGCCTCTACTCCTCCGAAGGCACCGAAATACGATGTCGCAATATCATTTCTAGTGAGAGACGAGCCAACGGCCAAAGCGCTTGCAGACCGTCTGGACGGGAGCCTTAAGGTTTTCTTTTTCCCACACAATCAAGAGGATTTGGCGGGAACTGATGGCCTCGAGTCTATGAGAACGCCGTTTCTTACGGGATCGAGAGTCAATGTCGTGCTTTACCGCCAGTCTTGGGGCCAGACGCCGTGGACGCGCGTTGAGGAAACTGCGATCAAGGACTCCTGCTTAGAACGCGGATGGCCTTCATTGTTTTTCGTTGTTCTAGACAAGAACGACAGAATTCCAAACTGGTTACCGAATACTCATGTACGTTTCAATTTTGAAGAATACGGAATCGAACAAGCCGTTGGAGCAATCAAAGCCCGCGTTCAAGAGACGGGCGGCACTATCGCAGTACCAGATGCAAAATCAGATGCTCTTCGCGTGCACCAAGAGGCACAGTTTTTTGCAGATCGCGAAAGACTCTTTCGCGATCAACAATGGATTATGGATAACATTCTTCCCGCAGTGCAGGACGTGTTTACGACCATTAATAGCTTGAGCGTCGAAGTTAGGTCGGAAACCGGAATAACTTTTCAATCTGGAGCGAATCAGGGGCAATGCGTCCTTAGAAATAGTCGCGTAAGTCTTCATATAGGCTGGCGGCAACCTTACATTAATGTCGTGACAGAAAATGCATTCATGATTGCAACGGAGTTCAATGCGCAGATCGGACTTCCAGACGAGCGTTTAGTTTTCTGGCGGGAGCCGCCGGTGTTGGCGCGGCATCGATTCAAACCTGCTCTTTCGCTTACACGCGAGGCTTATTGGGCCGCAGAGGATAATCCGGCGGATTTGCTATCCTCCCACGAACTCGCCGATAAGTGCGTTCGCCTGTTTCTTAACCTCGTCGGTCGAGCGAACAGAGGTGAGATTCAGCGTCCTAGCGATTAGGCCGCAGGGTGGATCAGCATAACGTAATCCGCCACGCGGTTTCAGAACCACCTGTTCACCTAACCACCCTACTTGTTATGCGCTGGCGGATTCGATCAGCGTTGCGTAATCTGCCAGACCTACTTGCTCTCGATCTTCGTGACCGTCTTCTTGCCGCCGCTCTCGGTGACGGACATCGTCACCTTGTCGCCGGCGTGGATTTTCTCCAAGAGGTCGTCGGACGCCTTGAATTCCTGTTCGGTGGCGCCGCCGGTGCTGGCGCCGACCGTGCCGCTTTGGGTCTGCGCGATGGCGATGGTGCCGCTGATGCGGTCGATGGTGGTTACCATGCCCGTCACGGTCTGCTGGGCCCAAGCGAGCGAAGACATGCCGATCAGCAGAGAAGTCGTCAGAACAAGCTTTGCCAGTTTCATCGAAACCTCCCGGTATTCGAATGTCTGGAACAAGCCGCAGGCGAGCGGATTGGTTCCGAATGTGGCAGCCATTAACGGGCGGGCGGCGTTTGCTTTCGGTGATCGTTGATCTTTTCCCTCCCCCGCGGAGCGGCGGGGAGGGATCAAGGGTGGGGGGTGGCTCAGCGGCATACCGCTACCAGCGAGTTTGCCGGGAGACCCCCCACCCCCGACCCCTCCCCGCCACGCGCTGATGCGCGCGGAGGGAGGAGAGAAGAGTGGCCACGAATGGATGGGTCGTCATTTCATTTGAGCGCCGGAAGGAGCACGCCGTTGTTCGAAGAACGATCTCGGCGCCACGCCAGATTCTATTTCAGCGTGATCGCCAGCCCGCTCAGGTCGGCATTGGCCATCAGCCCGACCTGCTGTCCGGACAGTTCCAGCACCGCGCCCTTCTGGTTGGTCAGGATGATCGCGCGGGCGCCGCTGCCGAGGGCGAGGCCGGCGCCCGCCGCGCCATAGACGCCGGCGACATCCGAGGGGCGGTAGATGTTGCTGACCCGGCCGTGCAGCACCGTCCGCGAGCCGCCGAACACCAGGCCGTAGTCCAGCCCGCCGGCCGCCAGCCGGTAGCTCCGCCCATGAAAATTCAGCCAGCCGCCGCCGCCGGAGCCGCCGATGATCCAGCCCGCCTTGTAGATCGTCAGCGACACGGTTCCCTCGTCGGCACGGGCCACGGAGGACAGCGAGGCGCCGGCGAAAGCCGCGAGTGCTATCATCGCAGCACGAAAGGCGGATGGCATTTTCATTGGTAAAATCTCCCTGGCATGTGTGGGCAGGCGGCCTGTGAGCAGGTGTCCTGTGGGCAGTTCCTGGCGCGGATTGAGTCGCGCTTTGGGATTGTAACCGATGGCCCGGACCGGCAAAGAATATTCGTGCACCATCCGGCTATCCCGCAAACGCCCGTCAGGAGTGACCCATGCCCCCGATCCAGCACTTTCCCCCGCCACCGGGCGCCAATGCCCCGCCGCTGTCGTTTGCCGCGCGCACCGGCGACCTCCTGTTCATCTCCGGCATTCCCGGCTTCGACGACAAGCGCGAACTTCCCGACAGCTTCGAGGCGCAATTCGAACTTGTGGTCCGCAACATCAAGCGCGTGCTCGACGAAGCCGGCGCCAGCTTTCGCGACCTGGTCAAGGTCAACGTGCTGCTGACGCGCGCCTCCGACGTCGCGGCGATGAACGTGCTGTATGCGTCGGCGTTCGGACCGGCGCCCTATCCCGCCCGCACCACCTGCGTGGTGCAGGCGCTGCCCAATCCGAAGATGCTGATCGAGATCGAAGGCGTCGCGTCGCTGGCCGGACGATAACCTGAACTTTGACGGCCCTCACCGCTCCTTCAGCAACGCCTCCTGCGCCGCGGACAATGCGACGAACTCGCTGGCGTTACCGCCGGCGTCGGGATGCGCGGTCTTGGCGGCGCGCTTCCAGGCCCGGTGGATTTCGGCGCGTGCGAGGCGGCGGCCGAGCGGCAATCCCAACAGCTGGCGATAGCGCTCCTCCGGGGTCAGCGGCTTCGGCGCGGCATCGCGGCGGCCGAACGATCCGGCATCGAGCGTGTGCAACAGATCGCGGATGACACCGAAGCGGCGGCGCGCCTCATCCTTGCGTGCTGCGGTCGGCATTTTCGAGCGCGGCATTGCGCAAGGCAGGCAGCGCAAGCGACTGCCGCCTGCCGCAGCGCGGTCTCGGTACAACCGGTGAAGATATCGGCGGCGAGCCGTTCGGCCGCGCGAAAATCGAGCGTCGCGGCCTGCCACAGCCGCTCGACGATCGAGTTTCCATTCCATCAATTGCCGGTCCATGAGCGCACCCGGGTCGAACACTTAGGCCAACGCGGGTGTGCGCTTTGCGTTTCCGATCCGGCGATTTTGAATTAAGTTGTGCGGAAGACCAAAACCAAAACAGAGGAAATAGCCATGCCCGGCCTTCTCCAGGATCACATCGCGGTTGTCACCGGCGCAGGCTCCGGCATCGGGCGCGCGATTGCGCTCGGCTATGCCCGCGAGGGCGCCGAGGTGGTGCTGCTCGACGTCAACGGCAAGGCCGCCGAAGAGGCGGCACAGGAGATCCGCGATACCGGCGGGGCGGCGGCGAGTTTTGCGCTCGACGTCACCAAGCCCGAGGATTGCGTCGCCATCGCCAGGCGCGTCGCCGAGCAGGTCGGGCCGGTGTCGATCCTGGTCAACAATGCCGGCATCGCGCGGCGCAACGGCATGCTCGGCGCCACCGACGCCGTGATCAAGGACTGGCAGGACATCATCGCCATCAACCTCACCGGCGTCTTCAACGTGACCCAGGCGTTCCTGGAGAGCCTTACGCGCCACCAAGGGACGCATCGTCAATATCGGTTCGATCCAGTCGTTCGTTCACATCCGCCAGCCGAGCTCACCGGCCTATACCGCCTCCAAGCACGGCGTGCTCGGCTTCACCAAGGCGCTTGCGGTCGAACTCGGCAAGCATGGCGTGCGCGTCAACGCGATCGGCCCCGGCTTCATCGAGACGCCGCTGAACGCCGGCACCCGCGCCAACAATCCGGACGCCGTAAAGATGTTCATGGACCACACGCCGCTCGGACGCGCCGGCAAGCCCGAGGACATGGTGGGACCGGCGGTCTTCCTCGCCTCCGATCTGTCGTCCTATGTCACCGGATCGATCGTGATGGCGGACGGCGGCTACCGCGCGGTTTGATGTCGCACCGTTTGGGTTCCATGATCCGCCGGACCGCGCCGTTAGGACTTTGTTAACCAAATCGTCCGCACCCTTTCACAGGCAGGGGTTTGTTGTTCGCGATGTTTCCGCATCCGGTGAGGATGCGGATTTGATCGGGAGGTGTTGATGACCCATGAGTCTCCTGCCCTGTCGCCGGGCGTTCCGCATCCGCTGGCTCCGACCGAAGTCGTGCCATTGCTGATCGGGTCCACCGTCGACGAGGTCGAGCGCGAGCTGGTGCTGCAGACGCTGGCGCGCTGCGACGGCAACCGCACCCGCGCCGCCCGCGTGCTCGGCCTCTCCGTGCGCACCCTGCGCAACAAGATCCGGCAATATTCCGCCGAAGGAATCGACGTGCCGGAGCACATCGACTGAGCTTGCGCGCGGACGCAGCCGCGTCAAAACAAGAATTTAGAGCTCCGTTCCGATTCCATCGGAACGGAAACGGCTCTAGTGTGCGCCGGCCGGGCAGCAAGCCCCGGGTGGAGCAGAACGCGCCATGTCCAACGCCCCGCATTTCGACATCGACGTCTCGGCGTTCTGGGCCGATCCCTATCCTGATCTCGCCAGGATGCGCAAGGACGCGCCGATCGCGTTCGTGCCGCAGCTGGGATCGACGATCTTCACGCGGCGCGACGATATTTTCGTCTCGGAAAAACGTATCGACGTGTTCTCGTCACACCAGCCGGCGGGATTGATGAACACGCTGATGGGCCACAACATGATGCGCAAGGACGGCGACGCGCACATGTCGGAACGCGCGGCGATGTTTCCGTCGGTGTCGCCGCGCACGGTGCGCGATACCTGGCGCCGGCAGTTCCAGGCCCATGCCGACCGCATCCTCGACGACCTCGCGCCTTCCGGCCGCGCCGATCTCTGCAAGGCATTCGCGCTGCCGCTGTCGGCCGAGTGCCTGAAGGACATCACCGGCCTGACCAACATGCGCTACCAGGACATGGACGCATGGTCGCAGGCGATGATCGACGGCATCGCCAACTATGCCGGCAATAAAGAAGTCGAGGCACGTTGCCACGCCGCCACCGCCGGCATCGATGCGGCGATCGACGACATGATTCCGGTGGTGACGAAACATCCCAACACCTCGATCCTCAGCGTGCTGCTCGCGGCGGGCATGCCGATGGCAAGCGTGCGCGCCAACGTCAAGCTGGCGATCTCGGGCGGACAGAACGAACCGCGCGACGCCATCTCCGGCACCATCTGGGCACTGCTGACGCATCCTGCGCAGCTCGCGCTGGTACAAGCGGGCAACGCAAAGTGGATCGACGTGTTCGAGGAATATGCGCGCTGGATCGCGCCGATCGGAATGTCGCCGCGCCGGGTGGCAAAACCCTGGTCCTATCGCGGCGTCGATTTCGAGCCGGAGGACCGCGTGTTCTTCATGTTCGGCTCGGCCAACCGCGACGAGGCCTGCTTCGGCAATCCCGATGATTTCGACATCACCCGCGATACCAGCAAGAGCATCGCCTTCGGCGCCGGCCCGCATTATTGCGCCGGCGCCTTTGCCTCGCGCGCGATGGTGGCCGACGTGGCGCTGCCCGGCATCTTTTCGCGGTTGAAAGGCTTGCGGCTGGATGTGACAGAACCGGTGCGGATCGGCGGCTGGGCGTTTCGCGGCCTGCTCAACCTGCCGGTGCTGTGGGACGCGGGATAGACCGGGCTCACGGATGCGGTGCCGTGTTCCGCACCTTGCCGAAATGGTTGGCCGAGAACAGCGCTATCGCGGCGGCTCCGGCGAAAGCCGCCAGGCATAACAACCATGACGGCGGCAGTTTCGCCGGAAAGAACGCGTGCAGCAGCACGCCGCCGATCGCGAAATTGGCCAAACCCCAGGCGGCGTTGACCATCGCCGAGGATTCCCCGATGCCCGGCGGCGACGCAAACGGGGTCTGAAACCGGTTGCCGCAGACGCCCTGCACCAGATGCGGGATGGCGTTGGCAAGAAACGCACCGGCGAAAAACCAGGCCAGGTAAACGTACCAGGCCATCAGCCGAACCTCAGCCGCGAGCGCTCGCGGGCTCTTTCAGCCTCGATCTCGCGGTCCCGCGAGGGCGCGTGGGTATGAAGCGACGCCAGCAGTTTTCGCGCCGAGGCGGATACTTCGGCGACGGCGGCGTTGAAGGCTGCTTCATTGGCCTGCGACGGCTTGTTGAAGCCCGAAAGTTTTCTCACGAACTGCAGCGCGGAGGCGCGGATTTCATCCTCGGTCGCCGGCGGCTCGAAATTGAACAGCGTCTTGATATTGCGGCACATTGATCTTCTCCTTTGATCTTCTCCTTTGCCCTTCGCCGCCTATTTTGGCATAAAATAGATGCCACGTTCACCCCCGCATTTTCGCGCCAACCAGCGAGTTCCCGCATGTCCCACGTCACCTATAAAATCGTTCAACATGACGGCGGCTGGGCCTACACCGTCGACGGCGTGTTTTCGGAAGCCTTTCCGACCCATGCCGCGGCCCTGGCCGCCGCCAGGCACGCCGCCACCGAACAGCGCGTGCCCGGCCGCACCGAGGCGATCGAATACGAAACCGCCGACGGCAAATGGCATACCGAAACCGCCGCCGGCAGCGACCGCCCCGACACCGATGTCGAGGACCAGGCATAGTATTCCCGCCGCAGCGGACCATGTGAAAACGGGCGCGCGAAAAGCGAGAGCGTCATGTCAGCAAGCCGGTTTCGCCGGATAGCATTGAGCCTTCCCGGAGCGACCGAGTCCTCGCACCGCGGGCATCCAGATTTTCGCACCGGCAAGCGCGTGTTCGCGACGCTGGGTTATCCGGACGAGGGTTGGGGCATGGTGAAGCTGACGACGGAACAGCAATCCATGCTGGTCGAGGCGGAGCCCGGCATCTTCCGTCCGGTGCCGCGCTGAACGCACATGCGCAGCGATAAAAGGTGGCCGCCACGAAGTCTCGATGGTATCTTCGGCTGGTCACGACGCATTATTCCGGGAGACGGCCTGTGACCGACCTTGTGACCGAACTTGCTGCCGATGACCTCGGCACGATCTACCCAAAGCCGTCGCCGCGCGTGATCGCGAAGGCGCGTCCGGAGGTCGACGCGCATGCGAGAAAATTCATCGAGATGTCGCCGTTCTGCGTGCTCGCGACGTCGGGTTCGGACGGCAGCGTCGATGCCTCGCCGCGCGGCGGCAATCCCGGTTTTGTCCATGTCGCCGCGCCGAACCGGCTGCTGATGCCCGATCGCAGCGGCAACAACCGGATCGACAGTTTCAGGAACATCGTCGAGGGCTCGGGCTTCGTGCAGTTGATCTTCTTCGTTCCGGGCATCGACGAGACGCTGCGGGTCGGCGGCAAGGGCAAATTGTCGGCGGAGCCGGAACTGCTGGCATCGATGGAGGAATTCGGCAAGCCGCCGCGCGCGGTGCTGAGCATCGACGTGCATGAGGCCTATTTCCATTGCGGCAAGGCGCTGATGCGCTCCAAGCTGTGGTCGGCGACGCGGGTCGAACGCGCGGTGCTGCCGAGCATCAGCGAGGTGATCCACGACCAGACCGGACTGGGCGAGCCGGAGCCCCAGGCCGACGTCGAGGCGCGCTACAGGACGCAGCTGTAGGATATATCCCGAACGCAAGCGGCTTCGCGCGCCTCTCCGTGCGAACGGCGAGCGACGGCCTACTCTTTGGGATGGAATTCGCTTTCGAGCCCGCCGACATGCTTCTGGGTATAGAGCTCGATCCCGATCCGCCCGATCAGATCAAGCTGGGTCTCGAGGAAATCGATGTGATGCTCCTCGTCCTTCATCAGGTCTTCGAACAGGTCGCGCGAGACGTAGTCCTTGACGCCGTGGCAATAGGTTGCGCCTTCCTGATAAAGCGCGCGGGCGGCGACCTCCGAGGCAAGATCGCATTCGATGATTTCCTTGACGTTCTGTCCGATCCGCAAGGGATCGAGCACCTGCATGTTGGGGAAGCCGTCGAGGAACAGGATCCGGTCGGTAAAGCGGTCGGCGTGGTGCATCTCCTCGATCGATTCCTTGCGCCAGGTCTTGGCCATTTCCAGCAGGCCCCAGTGATTGAGCAGGCGAAAATGCAGCCAGTACTGATTGATGGCGGTGAGTTCGCTGCGCAGACCCTTGTTGAGGTAGTCGATGACTTTGGGGTCGCCCTGCATGGTGCACTCCGGTGGTTGAGGCCAATTTGGGTTGGCCAACTTAATTTAGAACGTTTCTAAATCAGATTGCAGGCAGGAGCAAGCGTCCGGCCCAAAAAGGTGGGAAACCCAGGAAATTCGCTGAATTTTCAGGTTTTCAGGAGGCGGCGAGCGCCAATTCGGGGTGGCCATGCGGTTCCACGGCCGCATGGCTGTGCGGGCATCCGGCACAGCAGGCCTGGGCACAGGCGCCGAGGGCTTCCTCGATGATGGTCTTGAGGGTGCGGGCGCAGCGGCCACATTCAGCACTGCAGCCGAGGCAGCCATAGATCTGCTTGGCGTTACGGGGCAGATTCTCCGAGCCGTTGACGGCGCTGCGGACATCATGGTCGCTAAGGACGTGGCAGGAACAAACAATCATATCAGCGGCGGGCCCATCGGGGAGGAAACCGGGGCTATCGATATTTAAGACCGCGGCAGGATGCAAAAGGAAAAACCGTCTTTTCAAGCAATTCCAAACTGATCCCCGATACAGGCCGGGGGCGGCCCCATCGACGCCGGCCGGTTAAGGCAACGGCCAGGACCGCCGGATTGTGCGCCGCAAAAGCACCATCCGCCTGTCAAACTTCGCGGCTAAATGTGGCAGGCTCGTTCATTGATCATTCAAGCGAAATGTGGAACTTTCCCTGCGACAGACTGCTTATCCGCTGTCCTTCCAATGAGAAAGGTGAAGCCATGAGGAAAACATTGATGGCATTCGCGGCCGTCGCAGCCTTGGCGATTTCGGCCGTGGCGGCGCCCGCGCCGGCCCATGCCCAGCGCGGCCTCGGTGCAGCCGTTGCCGGTGGAATCATCGGCGGCGCCATCGTCGGCGGTGCGCTTGCGGCGCCCTATGCATACGGACCCGGCTACTACGGTCCCGGCTATTACGCACCCGGGTATTACGGCGGGCCCGCTTATGTCGCGGCACCGGTTCCCTATGATGACGGCTGTATCTGGCAGCGACAGCGTTTCTGGGACGGCTACGCTTGGCGGTTTCGCCGGGTGCGGGTTTGCGGCTGATCCAGCCTGACGTTCTTCTGGCCTAAACCAGCGTTCCGGAAGCCATCTGGTTTCCGGAACGTTTTTGCTGAATATTTCCAACGGCGTACGCGTGCCGATCGCGCGCGGGTGACCTGAAAAAACCGTTTTTTTAGCCATTAGCTTCAGCGTGTTTACTCGGACGTTTACCTGGAATTGACCGTTGTGCGCTTCTTTTCCAGCGAGACGGCCAGTTTCAAATACGGCGTGTGAGTCACCTTAAACCCGGCGCCGAGCTGAGGCGCCAACTCCAGGAGAGCCCAAGAATGAAGAAGACATTAGCTGCCTTCGTCGCGGTAGCAGCGATCGCTGCCGGTTCGCTCGCTCCGACACCCTGCCAGCGCGCAGCGCGGCCTCGGCGCAGCCCTCGCCGGCGGAATCATCGGCGGCGCGATTGTCGGCGGAGCCGTCGCGGCCAGCCGCCCGGCCCCCGTCTATGTGGAAGAAGCCCCGCCTCCGGGCTGTGTCTGGCGGAGCCAGCGTTTTTGGGACGGCTACAACTGGAATTTCCGCCGCGTCCCGTTCTGCCCGCAGCCCTACTGAGTCGCGCGCTATTCACCGCGCCTGATTTTGAAAACCCGGCCGATGCTTCGGCCGGGTTTTTTAATTTTCAGTGCGCCGCGCTCAGCGAGCGCAGCACCGCTTCGCTGGGCCAGCAATCCACCTTGAGCCCGGCCGATTTCTGGTAGGCCCCGAGTGCTGCGCGGGTCAGCATTCCGGCCTTGCCGTCGAGCTTGTCGCTGTAGAGGCCGAGGCGCGTAAGCTGACGCTGCATCGCTTCGACGTCCTTGCTGCGCAACTGCGTCGATGCCGACCATGGCGTCGCGAACGGCTGCGGGGTCGTCATGCGATCGCTGAGATGGCCGACGTACAACACATACAGATCCGAAAAATTATATTCCTTGATGACGAAATAGTTTTTCGTCGCCAGGAATGCCGGGCCATAGATGCCTTCGGGCTGCAGCAATGAGGCCGGCTGCGCCTGTTCGGCGGCACTGAGCTTTTGTCCGCGCACCGGCACGAAGCCCAGCCGCAGCCATTCACCGAGCGGTTTCGTCACCTCCGGCACACCTTGCGTGCAATCGACGCTGGCGGGGGCGCGCACCTCGTAGGCCCAGCGCAGGCCCGGCTGCCAACCCTTGTTGACGAGTTGCTGGGCGGCGGAGGCCAGCGCATCCGGCACCGAATGCCAGATGTCGGGATGGCCGTCGCCGTCGAAGTCGACGCCGTGCTTGTAGAATTCCGACGGCAGGAACTGGGTGAGACCGGTGGCGCCGGCCCAGGACGCGCGCATGTCCTTGCGCTTCACATCGCCGTCGCCAATGATCTTCAGCGCCAGGATGAACTCGTTGCGATAGGTGTCCTTGCGGCGGCCGACATAGGCCTGCGTCGCCAGCACGCGCACGGCGTCGTAAGGCAGCGTGTAGCGGCCGTAATCGGTCTCGCGGCCCCAGATCGCCAGCACGACGGTGGCCGGCACGCCGAAGCGCGCTTCGATCGCACTCAGCGCGGTGGCGTATTTCTGCATCAGCCGCTGCCCCTCCTCCGCCAGCCGCGCGATGCTGGCTTCCTTGATGTAGTCGGCCGGCACCTGGACGAATTCGGCCTGCGACGGCGCGCCGGTCGCGGGACGTCCGGGCAATATCAGGTCGGGCAGTTTGTAATCCGGCTCGAGGCCGCGGGTCTCGGCATCGAACGTCGCGCGCGAAACACCCGCCGCCTGCGCTTCGGGCCACAGCGAGGCGATGAACTGGGTGAAGGCGGCATCGGGTGCGGCGGCGGCAAACTGCGTCGCCATCATCTGAAGGACAATAGTTACAGCCATGATTTTGGTGTTCAACGACATATCCATCTCCCGCCAGTCTGGTATATCGTTTCGAGGGCAAAGTGCGAAGGCCAACGGAGCGCTCAAATGATGCTCGTCGTATTCGCGACTTTGTCGCTCGCGCTTCTGGCCGGCTATTATGGACCGCGCTGGCTTGCCATGCTGTCGATGCTGGCGTGCCTGGCGCTTTCGATCGGACTGTTTCTGTTTGAAGTCTACAGTCCGGAGTATGGCTTCCATATGCCGTGGCTGCAGGTGCAGTTCGATGCCGTCCCGCATGGCTGGTCGCGAGGCCAATCATGAATACGGTGACAGAGCGCCGCGTGGCCGCGACGCTCAACGATCTTTTTCTTCTGGCGATGATGCTGGCCATCGCCGCGATCCTGACAACGGCGATGATCTTTCAATATTTTGGCGGCGAAATCCCCTGCCCGCTGTGCCTGCTGCAACGCGTGGCGATGTTCGGCGTCTGCTTTGGCATTATTCTGCATTTCCGCCACGGCTATGACGCACGGAACGACGGCTTTGCCATGCTGTTCGCGCTGTTTCTGCTGATCATCTCGGTGCGCCAGACCTTACTCGACATCTATCCGCGGCCAGGCCACAGCTATACCGGCAGCGCGGTCCTTGGGTTGCACATGCCGGTGTGGTCGATCGTGATCGCCATGGCGATGCTGCTGGCCTATGCAATCAAACTCGCAGTTCTCGGCGGCGAGCACCTGCGCGCAGATCCCTCGCGAACCCTCGGTCGCCTGGCCTGGCTGCTCAGCCTCTATGTAATCGCCATCTGCCTGATCAATTTCGCCTCGGTGATCCTTCAATGCGGCGCGGATGCGTGCCATACCTCGGGATACAGGCTACTGAGCGGTTCATAGGCGACGCGGGACTGCTTCTATCGCGTCAGCTTCTTGTACTTGACGCGATGCGGGATGATGGAATCCTGGCCAAGCCGGCGCATCTTGTCCTTTTCGTAGTCCTGGAAATTACCCTCGAACCATTCGACATGGCTTTCGCCCTCGAACGCCAGGATATGGGTGGCGATGCGGTCGAGGAACCAGCGGTCATGGCTGATGATGACGGCGCAGCCGGCGAAATCCTCCAGCGCCTCTTCCAGCGCGCGCAAAGTATCAACGTCGAGATCGTTGGTCGGTTCGTCCAGCAGCAGCACGTTGGCGCCGGACTTGAGCATCTTGGCCAGATGCACGCGGTTGCGCTCGCCGCCTGACAGCGCGCCCACTTTCTTCTGCTGGTCGGCGCCCTTGAAATTGAACGACGAGCAATAGCCGCGCGAATTGACCTCGCGCTTGCCGAGCAGAATGAGTTCGTTGCCGCCGGAAATTTCCTCCCACACGGTCTTCTTGCCGTCGAGGCTGTCGCGGGACTGGTCGACATAGCCGAGATGCACGCTCTCGCCGATCGTGATGGTGCCCTTGTCCGGCGTCTCCTGCTTGGTGATCATCCGGAACAAGGTGGTCTTGCCGGCGCCGTTGGGGCCGATCACGCCGACGATGCCGCCGGGCGGCAGTTTGAAGGTGAGATCGTCGATCAGCACGCGTTCGCCGAAGCCCTTGCTGAGGTCCTCGAAGTCGACCACGTTCTGGCCGAGCCGCTCGGCCACCGGAATGGTGATCTGCGCGGTCTGGGTCTGCTTCTCGCTGGCCTGTTTCAGGAGTTCTTCATAGCGCTGGTAGCGCGCCTTGGATTTGGCCTGGCGTGCTTTTGGCGAAGCCGCGATCCATTCCTTTTCGCGCTCCAGGGTTCGTTGATGCGCGGCGTCCTCGCGGCCTTCCTGCGCGAGGCGCTTTTGCTTTTGCGACAGCCAGGCGGTGTAGTTGCCCTCGTAGGGAATGCCCTTGCCGCGGTCGAGTTCGAGAATCCACCCCGTGACGTTATCGAGGAAATAGCGGTCGTGGGTGACGATCAGGATCGCGCCGGGATAGTTGCGCAAATGCCCTTCCAGCCATGACACCGACTCGGCGTCGAGATGGTTGGTCGGCTCGTCCAGCAGCAGCAGGTCGGGCTGGTCGAGCAGCAGCCGGCATAGTGCGACGCGACGGCGCTCGCCGCCGGAGAGCTTGGTGACGTCGGAATCGTCCGGCGGGCAGCGCAGCGCATCCATCGCCTGATCGACCTTGCTGTCGAGATCCCACAGGCCCGCGGCCTCGATCTCGTCCTGCAGTTTGGTCATCTCGTCGGCGGTCTCGTCGGAATAGTTCATCGCCAGTTCGTTATAGCGATCGAGGATCGCCTTCTGCTTGGCGACGCCCAGCATGACGTTCTCGCGCACCGTCTTGGTGGCGTCGAGCTGCGGTTCCTGTTCGAGGTAGCCGACCCGGGCGCCTTCGGCGACCCAGGCCTCGCCGTTATATTCCTTGTCGAGGCCGGCCATGATCCGCAGCAGCGTCGATTTGCCGGAGCCATTGACGCCGAGCACGCCGATCTTGGCGTCAGGGTAAAACGACAGGTGGACGTTATCGAGCACCTTCCGGGTGGGGTAGCTCTTGGTCAAACCCTGCATGAAATAGACGAACTGACGGGCCATCGCGATCCCTGAAAACGAGAGGATTTATGGAAATTTGCTGCCGCTGATGTAGCGGCGCGGCCCGCAAAGGGCAACCGGGCGATTAAGATTCAGGAAAGGTTGACGGCGGCAAGTCCGCCGATCCCGACAAAGAGAACCTCTTTTTAATAAATCCGGTCCGAGACTGCCTTGATAACGACTCAAAGGCGACCTTGCGGCAGAAGTCGCCAGGCAGAAGGCAGGCCCGTCATGGCAACCATCGCTTCTTCATCCACCTCACCGGTGGCGCATCGTCATCCGCTGGAGTCCGGCTTCCTCGCCGAGATCCGGGCATTCTGGCGCCTGTTCTTTGCCAGGGCTTTCGATCCCTACCGGCCGGAACTGCATTACATGCGCGGTCCGGGTCCGGCCTGGCGCGCCAGGCATGTGGCGGTATCACCCGCGGTGCAATCGATGGTCGCCGAAATTCGCGCCGCGAAAACTCCCAGGCCGTCCGCCCCGCTCCCGTAATCGCCGTCACTTTTGTGGCTGTCCGCGCTTGCACGCGCAAGGATTGCGCGCGACCATGGGCCATCCCGGCGGCGAAGTCCCGAAGCCGCCCTCACCTCACCGGATGGATTTCCCATGACGCGGCTGCGCTGTGCAATTCTCGATGACTATCTGAAACTGGCTCTGGAGGTTGCGGACTGGTCGAAGGTCGGCGATCGCGTCGATGTCACGGTGTTCAGCGAGCCGTTCGCTTCGCCCGAGGCCGCGGCCAGCGCGCTAAAGGATTTCGAGATCATCTGCGCGATGCGCGAGCGCACGCCGTTTCCCCGCGCATTGTTCGCGGCATTGCCCAAACTGAAGCTGCTGATCACCTCCGGCATGCGCAACGCCGCGATCGACATGGAAGCCGCGAAAGATCACAACGTCGTGGTGTGCGGGACGCAATGGGGCCGCGATCCCACCGCACCGCTGACGATGGGCCTGATCCTGGAGCTGACCCGCAATATCGGCCGTGAAAACGCCCGCATGCACGCCGGCGAGCCGTTGCAGAAATTCGTCGGCATCGAGATCGAGGGACGGACGCTCGGGGTGATCGGCCTCGGCAAGCTCGGCAGCAAGGTTTCGGCGATGGCGAAAGCGTTCGGCATGAACGTGATCGCGTGGAGCCCGAACCTGACGCCGGAGCGATGCAAGGAGGTCGGCGTCGGCTATGCCACCAAGGAAGAATTATTCTCGACCGCCGATATCGTCACCATCCACGTGGTGCTGGGCCCGCGCTCGCGCGGACTGGTCGGCGCCGCCGATCTGGCGCGCATGAAGCCGACCAGCTACCTCGTCAACACCGCGCGCGGGCCGATCGTCGACGAAGCCGCTTTGCTGGCGACCATGCAGCAGAAGAAGATCGCGGGCGCGGCCATCGACGTGTATTCGGTCGAGCCGCTGCCGGTCGATCATCCCTTCCGCAAGCTCGACAACATGGTGCTGACGCCGCATCTCGGTTACGTGACCGAGGACAGCTTCCGCAATCACTACAAGCAGATGGTCGAAGGCATCGACGCCTGGTTCAAGGGCGAGCCCAGGCAAAAGTTGGCGTGATTAGGGATGCGTCATCCTGAGGTGCGAGCCGTCTTCGGCGAGCCTCGAAGGATGACTGGCGGTTGTGCTCATTGCTCATCCTTCGAGGCGCGCAATAGCGCGCACCTCAGGATGACGGCGGTCTGAACGGTAAGACTTACCTTACCGTCACCGGCGCGGGCAGCGGCGGCACCACGGTCGGTCCGGCACCGGGAACGCCGACTGGAGGCATCGGCGCACCGGCATTCGGTCCGGGGATCGGCTGCGCCGAAGCGGTGGTGGTTCCCGGCGGCGGACCGCCCGGAAGCACGACCACGCGGGTGCCGACCTTGACGCGATCGAACAGGTCGGACACGTCCTCGTTCAGCATGCCGATACAGCCCGACGAAACGAACTTGCCGATCGTCGAGGGCTGGTTGGTGCCGTGGATGCGATAGACCGTGGAACCGAGATACATCGCCCGCGCGCCCAAGGGATTGCCGGGGCCGCCGGCCATGAAGCGCGGCAGGTAGGGCTGGCGGTCGATCATTTCCGGCGGCGGATGCCAATCCGGCCACTCGGCCTTGCGCGAGATTTTCTGCACGCCGGTCCAGGTGAAGCCGTCGCGGCCGACGCGAACGCCATAACGGATCGCACGCCCGCCGCCCAGCACGTAATAGAGATAGGTGTTCGGAGTATCGACGATCAGCGTTCCCGGCGGCTCCTTGGTGGCGAGAGCGACTTCCTGCCGGCGCAGGTTCGGCGGCAGTTGCGCAGGAGCGACCTCCGGCTGTTCATCCGGCGGCAGCGCGGACAGCACCATCGGCTTGCCATCGGGCCCCTGGGGAGGCTGCACGGCTCCAGTGACGTTGGTCGGAGCCCCGATCGCTTCGGGCGGCCGGGGCCGGTTGTCGTCGTTGGGATAAACAATGCCCGATCCCGGAATACGATTATCGTTGCCGTTATCCGAATAGGCCGGTTGCGGCTGGCCGGGACGGTTCGAATAGATCACCGGCGGCGGCCCATCGGGGCGGCCATAGCGGGGGTCGTCGGGCGAAAGGATCGGGCCCTGCGGAACGGTCCGGTCGGAATAAACCGGCGGGCCGGGGGGCGACAGCGCGGTCGAACCCGGGGCATTCGGCGCGTCGTCATCGTCCAGCGCGTCGAAATCCGGCATCGCCGGAGCGCGCCGATAGTCGGCCGGCGGATACGGCGGTGGCGCCGGCGAATACACTGAACCGGGAGGTACCTGATAGCCCTGTTGCGCCTGGGCAGGCGAGGTTCCCGCTGAGCCCGCCGCCAAAACCGCAGTCAAGGCGGTGCACATCGTCAGAATGCGTTTGATCATCATCGCTCTTGTATAGTCCCCAAGCCGACACCGGATCGTTAACGGCAGATGGCCGAAGATAGCGGCGCATTCAAGACAAATCCCGCGAATTCGAGCCGGATTTGGCCATTTTTTAGTGATCGGGGAACAGCGTTGCAGCGAAGCCTCACGGTTAAAAAAACGTTTTCCCGCAGCCTTCCGGGCTCATCCGCCGCCGATTTTTAACAAACGCAGGCGAAGCCGTTGCGGTATTGTAAGGCAGCCTGATTCGCTGCGCGCTGGCGGTTTCCGCTGCGTCGCGAACGCGGCCAAGTTAGTGGTCACCGCGTTCCCGATGGCTCCAAGGCCTTTGCAAATGCAAAGGCGGAACTCGCGTTTATGCTTCCCGGCCTCCGTTTTCTGTTCGCCGCGATCATGTTGTCGATGTCAATGCTGGTTTTCGGACTGGGCGCTGCGGCATTGCTGCGCGCGGCGCATGAAGAGTTCGCCACCAATCCATCCTGGCACGCGACCCCCGAAACGATGTTCGCGCAGCGAGGCGATGCGACAAGACCCGTGCTGGCGATGCTGCGCGTCGATGATGCGCCGGCTGCCGCACAGCCCGCGCCGGACAGTGTCCCCGCGGCAGCGCCGGTCGAGCCAGCGCCCGTCGAAGCCGCGTTGGTTGAAAAGATTGCCGCGCCGAAGCCTGAGGATTTACCGCCGCCGCCCGAAACCGTGTCGCCGCAAATTCCGGCCGAACCGGCGCCGGCACAAAGCGACGCGGCTCCGTCATCCGCGCCTGCCATAGCCGACGCACCGGTTTCGACCACTGCAACAGAGACCGCGGCGGTCTTGCCTGCGGCAACCACACCGCCTGCACCGACGACACCGCCGGTACAGGCAAGCGTACCAAATTCGCGGGATACCGAAGTCGCCTCAACCAAAGTCGCCACACTGGGCGGGGCCCCTGTCAGCGTCGAGCCGGCCGCCCCCAGCGCCAGGTCCGAGGGACGAATCGCCAAAATCAAAAAACGCCAGCAAGCGCGGCGGGCAGCCCATCGCCGCAGGATCGCATTGAGAGCCCGTGTCGCCGCGCGAGCGCCGCAGCCGGCTGCCAATCTGTTCGGCCAACCAACCAATCAATGACGTGTGCCGATCAGGCCGGACCGGTCGCGACCGGCGGCCCGTCGGGCAGCCCCCATTCCGACCACGAGCCGTCATAAAGAGCGCTACCGCGCACGCCGAGCCGGTACAACGCCAGCGTCACCACCAGCGCGGAGACGCCGGAGCCGCAGGTTGTGACGATCGGTTTTGTCGTGTCGACGCCGGCGCTGTCGAAAATCCGGCGGAGTTCTTCCAGCGGCTTCATTGCCCCGGTCGCTGCGTCGAACAATCCGGCGTAAGGCACGCTGCGGCTGCCCGGGATGTGACCGGAGCGCAATCCGGGCCGCGGCTCGGCGCCGGTCCCCTCGAAACGCGGACGCGGACGCGCATCGACCACCTGTTCGGCACGCGTCTCCAGATTACGGACCAATTGCTGCTGGCTGCGGACATAGCTCGCATTGAATTTGGCCTGGAATTTTCCGGGCTTTGGCGTGACCTTGCCGGAATGCGTCGGACGCCCTTCGCGCAGCCATTTCTTCAGGCCGCCATCGAGTATTTTCACATTGGGATGGCCGAACGACAGGAACATCCACCAGGCTCGCGGGGCAGCGACCCAGCCGCCTGAATCGTAGGCGACCACCGTATCACCGGAAGAAATGCCGAGCGCGGATACATCGCGCGCGAACTGCACCGCATCCGGATACATATGCGGCCGCGGATCGCTGTGGTCGGACACCGCATCGACGTCGAAGAACACCGCGCCCGGAACATGCGCGCCGAGATAGTCGTCCAGCGGCAGTGGCAGCACGCCGGGCAACTTGGAGGAGGCGTCGATGATCTTGACTTTGGGATCGTCGAGACGGGCGGCAAGCCAATCGGTGGAGACCAGCGGATCGTCGGCGGATGATGTCATGGTCTTTTTCCCGGGTGACGATCTCTCAACCCTTTTTCTTTGGCTCGAACTTCTCGGTCGGGCCGCCGGCATCGCGCCAGGCGGCGAAGCCGCCGGCGATATGCGCGACCGGCTTTAGTCCCATATCCTGCGCGGTTTTCGCCGCCAGCACCGAACGCAGGCCGCCGGCGCAGTGAAAGATGAACTTCTTGTCGCCCTGGAAGATCGGCTTCGCATAGGGGCTCGCCGGATCGATCCAGAATTCCAGCATGCCGCGGGTGCAGGCGAACGCGCCGGGAATCCGGCCGTCGCGCTCGATCTCGCGGGGATCGCGGATATCGACGATCACCACATTGTCGTCTTTCGCGGCCTTGATGGCATCGGCCGCGCTCAACGTTTCGACCTCTGCATCGGCTTCGTGCATCAGCGCCTTGATGCCGCGGTGAATATTCTGGGACATTTTCCCGACCTTTCAGTTGCGTCATTCCGGATGGTTCGACCTGAATGACGACGTTGCCTAGCGCACCAGTTCCTTCATCGCGCCTTCAAGACCTTCGATCGTGATCGGATACATCCGCTCCGAGAACAGCCGGCGAATGAGGGTGGTGGATTCCGAATAGTCCCAGTGGCGCTGCGCCACCGGATTGAGCCACACCGCATGCGGATAGGTACGGGTGATGCGCTCCAGCCAGACCGACCCCGCTTCCTCGTTGACATGCTCGACCGAGCCGCCCGGCACCATGATTTCGTAGGGCGACATCGAGGCATCGCCGACGAACACCACCTTGTAGTCATGCGGATATTTGTGCAGCACGTCCCAGGTCGGGGTGCGGTCGGTGAAACGCCGCCGGTTCTGCTTCCACACGCCCTCATAGAGGCAGTTGTGGAAGTAGAAATATTCCATGTGCTTGAATTCGGTCTTGGCCGCCGAGAACAGTTCCTCGACCTGCTCGATATGCGAATCCATCGAGCCGCCGATGTCGAAGAACACCAGCACCTTGACTGCGTTGCGCCGCTCCGGGCGCATATGGACGTCGAGATAACCCTGGTTGGCGGTTTCCTTGATGGTGGTGTCGAGGTCGAGTTCGTCGGGGGCGCCGGTGCGGGCGAATTTGCGCAGGCGTCTTAATGCGATCTTGATGTTGCGGATGCCGAGTTCGACATTGCCGTCGAGATCCTTGAACTCGCGGCGGTCCCACACCTTCACCGCACGGAAATTGCGGTTCTTCTCCTGGCCGATGCGGATGCCTTCGGGATTGTAGCCCTCGGCGCCGAACGGCGAAGTCCCTGCCGTGCCGATCCACTTGTTGCCGCCCTGATGCCGGCCCTTCTGCTCTTTCAGCCGCTGGCGCAGGGTCTCCATGAGCTTGTCCCAGCCCATCGCCTCGATCTGCTTCTTCTCTTCCTCGGTGAGATATTTTTCCGCGAGCTTCTTCAGCCACTCGGCGGGAATGTCCGCCTTCTCCATGGCGTCGAGCAGGCTTTCCAGTCCCTTGAAGACGGTACCGAATACACGGTCGAACTTGTCGAGATTGCGCTCGTCCTTTACCAGCGAGGCGCGGGACAGGTAGTAGAAATTCTCCACCGTCTGTTCGGCGAGATCGGCGTTGAGCGCCTCCATCAGCGTCAAATATTCGCGCAAGGTCACCGGGACCTGGGCGTCGCGCAGCGATGTGAAGAATTGCAGAAACATGATGTACAGTTTGCCCTTGAGGGCCCTTCCGTCAAGGTCCCGTGACGCACGTCTGATCGCCGCCTGGCAGGTCATTGCCTGCAAAAGACCGCCGGTCCGGCCTAGACCACCCCGTGATTTCAATTAAAATGGCCGATAGTGCCGCCCGGCCGATCCAGACCGGACGGCACGGGACGTTAACGAGGGAACCTTCGGCGGCGTTATCGTGCTGGTCATCCTGTCATTGATCCGGCGAGCCTGACGAACTTTTTGAATCTCCGGAAACGGCCGCCGGGAAGGCGGTCGTTTCTTGTTTGCGGCATTTCCGTTCAAGCGGCGGCATCCCATTCCTGCAAAGAAAAACACAAGGCAAACTTTCCAATGAAATTTACCGGCACCAAGGACTATGTCGCCACCGATGACCTCAAGATCGCCGTCAACGCCTCGATCGTGCTCGAGCGTCCGCTGCTCATCAAGGGCGAGCCCGGCACCGGCAAGACCGTGCTGGCCGAGGAAGTCGCCAAGGCGATCGGCGCGCCGCTGCTGACCTGGCACATCAAGTCCACCACCAAGGCACAGCAAGGCCTCTACGAATACGATGCGGTGTCGCGGCTGCGCGACAGCCAGCTCGGCGATGCCAGGGTTTCCGACATCGGCAACTACATCAAGCGCGGCAAGTTGTGGGAAGCCTTCACCCATGAGAAACGCCCGGTGCTCCTGATCGACGAAATCGACAAGGCCGACATCGAATTTCCCAACGACCTTCTGCTCGAACTCGATCGCATGGAATTCTTCGTCTACGAGACCGGCGAGAACGTCAAGGCGAAGCTGCGCCCGATCGTGATGATCACCTCCAACAACGAGAAGGAATTGCCCGACGCGTTCCTGCGCCGGTGTTTTTTCCACTACATCAAGTTTCCCGACGTCGACACCATGAACCGGATCGTCGACGTGCATTTTCCCGGCATCAAGAAGCGCCTGGTGGAAGAAGCGCTGCGGATCTTCTTCGAGGTGCGCGAGGTGCCCGGCCTGAAAAAGAAACCGTCGACGTCGGAGCTTCTGGACTGGCTCAAGCTTTTGCTGAACGAGGACATGACGCCGGAAATGCTGCGGGAGCGCGACCCGCGCAAGCTGATCCCGCCGTTGCACGGCGCGCTGTTGAAGAACGAGCAGGATGTGCATCTGTTCGAGCGGCTGGCGTTCCTGAGCCGCCGAGAGGTGTAAGGCCGACTTGGCCGGAACGTGAGAGGCCTCGGCGGAATGGTTCAGCCACAGGGTGCTATCGCTTCACCTCAAGAACCACCTGCGGTCCCAACCGGCGGCAACCGGGTCTTGCGCGCGCTCGCTCGAACGACCGCCAGCGGAGAATTCATTCCGGTCGTCGACGGACTGCGATTCATGGCGATCGCCGCCATCCTGCTTCATCACGTCACCGCCGAATACATCAAGCTCAGCCAGCGCTTCGGGGCGGTCGATCTGCCAAGGCAGTGGTGGGATGTATTTCCCCAGTCCCCCTTGCTGACCATCGGCTATGCCGGCCATTTTGGCGTGCCGCTGTTCTTCGTAATCAGCGGCTTTATTCTGGCGCTGCCATATGTGCGTGCCCACGATTTCGGCGCCCCTGCGCCGAACATCCGGTCGTACTACCTGCGCCGGATTGTCCGGCTTGACCCTCCTTACATCGTCAGCCTGCTTGTCGCCTTCGCAATCATCGGCCTCACCCATGTCGGATGGCGCGGCTTTCTTCCGCATCTGTGGGCCAGCATGCTCTACCTCCACGGCACGATCTATGGCGGGGCGAGTTGGGTCAGCGGCGTGGCCTGGTCGCTTGAAGTGGAGGTCCAGTTCTATCTTCTGGTCCCGCTGCTTGCGAAGCTTTTCGCGCTTCGGCCGATCTGGCTGCGCCGGATCGCACTGTTCGCGCTGACGCTCGGCTGG
This sequence comes from uncultured Alphaproteobacteria bacterium, assembly GCA_963774685.1. Lineage (GTDB taxonomy): Bacteria > Pseudomonadota > Alphaproteobacteria > Rhizobiales > Xanthobacteraceae > Bradyrhizobium. The sequence continues at coordinate 1,005,835 of CAVZFU010000003.1, forward strand.
GCATATGCCGCCAAGAACTTGACCGTCTTCCAGCAAACGCCGGCGCTCTCCGTCAGCATCGTCCGCCAACTGCAGTTCTTCCTCGCAGGTTTCCTGCTGGCCGACCTCTATTCACACCGCCGCATGGTCCGGAGTTTGGGCGGCGACCTGCTGGCGTTCGCAAGTGCTGCCGCCATCTATTGGATACTCACCCAGAACTATTCACTCTATTATCTCACTCCGATCCTGATCGCGGCGATGTATGTCGGCATTTGCAGCGGACAGATTGGCTATCGAATCGTTACACAGCGCTGGATCGTGACGATTGGCGGGATGTGCTACTCGATCTACCTTTATCATTATCTCATCATCAATCTGCTCACGCCGCTGAGCGCGCGGCTGATCGACCCCGCGCATCCGATCGGCCTCGACCTGCTGCTGCAGGCTCTTGTCCTGATCCCGCCGATCCTGATCCTTTCGGCGGGCCTCTATGTCGGCGTTGAAAAGCCCTGCATGCAGATCAGCCGCTGGATCGGGAGAAAAACGCGTGACGATCAGGCGTCATTCGGCGCAACCCCGCAGCCCGCAACGACGCCGAACTGACGGCAGAACTGCCGGACTGGCTCAAGCTGCGGCCGAACGAGAACATGATCAGTTCAGGGGGCCGAGCGCAGTCCTGAGCTGTTCGCTGGATATCTGCATCAAGCCGGCAAACGGCTGGCTCAAATCGGCGATCAGGAACAGGCCGCTCCCAGTTCAAGCGGGTCCAGGTACTGCTTCGCGTCTGCTGTCCCGTGCCTGAGCATTCATCGCGCAAAGCCGCGCTCGGCATCCGTCAAAGGGCGATTGTGCTCTTCAGCCATGACTAACACCCACGCTACGCAAACATATTCTACGGAGCTTCCAGCGCGCTGCGGCCGCGGATCAGATCCGAAGCCTTGTCGGCGATCATCAAGGTAGACGCATTGAGGTTGGCCGAGATCATCCGCGGCATGATCGACGCATCGATTACGCGAAGGTTTTGTAGCCCATGTACCCGTAGCTGGTCGTCGACCACCGCCCAGGAACTATCGGCCGGCCCCATGCGGCAGGTGCATCCGGGATGAAACGTCGTGGTCCCGCGCTGGGTAGCCGCGGCGAGAAATTCGTCGTCGGTCTGCACCTTGGGTCCCGGAAAATCCTCGTAGGCGTAATAAGGAGCCAGCGGCGCCGATGCCAGCAGCCGCCGCGCCAGCTTCATGCCGGCAACGACAGTGCGGCGATCGAGCTCTTCGGCCAGATAGTTGGTTTGAATGATCGGCGGCTCGAACGGATCGGCGGAACGGGCCCGGACATAGCCACGGCTTTCAGGCCGCTGCTGCCAGGACGCCACCGTCATGCCCGGCTGGTCTTCGAGCTGGCCCTGCACGCCCTCCTTGTAGCTCGCCGGCGTGAACGTCAGTTGCAGGTCCGAGCTCTCGGTGGTTTCGCCGGAGTGCCAGAAGCAATAGACCATGGTGGGCGACAGCGAGAGCAGGCCGCGCCGGGTCGTCGCCCATTTGATCGCCTCCAGCACCAGGCCGAGGCCTTGCCTGCGCTCGTTGATGGTCTTGATGTCCTTGACGCGGGCGACCGAACGCGGCGCGTAGTGGTCCTGCAATCCCTCACCGACGCCGGCCAGCGCATGCCGCACTTCGATGCCGAGCGATTGCAGCAGCGCCGGAGGTCCGACGCCGGACAATTGCAGCAGTTGCGGCGAATTGTAGGTGCCGCCGGACAGAAGCACTTCCTTGTTGGCGCGCACCTCGGTGAGTGCGCCGCCCTTGCCGCCCTTGGCATAGCGCACGCCGATCGCGCGTTTGCCGTCGAACATGATAGCGGTGGCATGCGCATGGGTCCGCACATGGACGTTCGGCCGTTTCATCGCCGGATGCAGGAAAGCGGTCGCCGCGCTGACGCGCAGGCCATTCTTGATGGTGCGCTGGGCGTAGGAGACACCCTCCTGGATGGCGCCGTTGTAATCCGGGTTGCGTGGAATGCCGAGGCTCATCGCGCCGGCCATGAAGGCTTCGCAGAGCGGATCCCGCCAATCCATGGTGGTGACGGTCATGGCGCCGTCGCGCCCGCGAAACTCGTCGTCGCCCTCGCCGATCCGCCGCTCGATCCGCTTGAAATACGGCAGCACGTCCGGATAGCCCCAGCCGCGATTGCCGAGTTGCGCCCAGGTGTCGAAATCCTGGCGCTGGCCGCGATTGTAGATGTGACCGTTGATCGAGGACGAACCGCCCAGCGTCTTGCCGCGCGGCGCATAGATACTGCGGCCGCCGGTATATGGTCCAGGCTCCTGCTGGTAGGCCCAGTTGATGCTCTTCATGTGAAAGGTCTTGATGAAGCCGGCCGGCAGATGGATGTAGGGATGCCAATCGCTCGGACCTGCTTCGAGCACGCAGATGCTGGTGCCGGCATCTTCGCTCAGCCGGTTGGCGAGCACGGATCCGGCGGACCCTGAGCCGATGATCACATAGTCGAACGTATCCATGAGCTCGCTACCGCGCCTTCTCGTTCAGTTGATAGGTCAGGTGCGCCTTCGCCGTCGGCCATTCGCTGGCGATGATGCTGAAGACCACGGTGTCGCGCAGCGTGCCGTTCGGTGCAATCTGATGGTTGCGCAGGATGCCATCCTGCTTGGCGCCGAGCCGTTCGATGCCGCGCCGGCTCTGGTGGTTGAAAAAATGGGTGCGAAATTCAACCGCGATGCAATCGAGTTTTTCGAACGCATGCGTCAGCAGCAGCAACTTGCACTGGGTGTTGAGCGCGCTGCGCTGGACGCGTTTGGCGTACCAGGTCGATCCGATCTCGACGCGCCGGTTCGCCGCATCGACGTTCATATAGGTCGTCATGCCCGCGATCTTGCCGTCGGGATCGAACACCGTCCACGGCAGCATGGCGCCCGATGCCTGCAAACCGAGGCGGCGATCGATCTCCTTGGCCATGTCCTCGGGCTTCGGAATAAAAGTGTACCAGAGTTTCCACAACTCGCCGTCCCTTGCGGCTTCGACCAGCCCGTCGCGATGATCGTGCGACAAGGGCTCGAGCCGCGCATGCGGACCGCTCAGTGAAACCGGTTCAAGCCAGGGCATCGATCACTCCTGCTTACTTATTGAGAAAATTCAGCGGCAGGCCCGGACGGGCCCAGTCCATCGCGATCAGTTCGCCCTTGCCTGACAGCGTGATGTAGGCGGTCTTCAGATCAGGGCCGCCGAAGGCGATGTTGGTGGTGACGCGGTCGCCGGTCGGCACCTGCTCGACGATGGTGCCGTCCGGTGCGATCACCGAGATGCAGCCCGAGATCAGGGTGGCCACGCAGACATTGCCGCCGGCTTCCACCGCAAGCGAATCGAACATCTGGTAGCCGCCGAGGCCCGCGATCGGCTTGCCGCGTTCGCCGCGATAGATCACGTCGCGCGGCTTGACCTCGCCGGGTGCCGAGAGATCGAACGCCCACAGCCGCGCGGTCGGCGTCTCCGCGACATAGACCGTGTTTTCGTCCGGCGACAGGCCGATGCCGTTGGCAGGCATCAGGCCGAACACGCCTTCGACGATCTCCTTCATGCCGGGCTTGATGTAGTAAAACGCGCCGACGTCCATGTCGCGGGCGCGGCGCTTGCCGAGATCGGTGAACCACAAGCCGCCATGCCGGTCGAACACCAGGTCGTTCGGTCCCTTCAGCGGATGCTCGCCGCATTTGTCGAACAGGGTTTCGACCTTGCCGGTTGCGAGATCGACGCGCTGGATCGAGCCGCCGATGTACTCGGCCGGCGACGGCGCACCCGGCATCATGGTGCCGCGCGACGGGAGCCAGCCAAAGCCACCGTTGTTGCAGATATAGCATTTGCCGTCGGGACCGATCGCCGCCCCGTTCGGGCCGCCAGGAATTTCCGCGACCACCTGCTTGCGTCCGTCGGGCCATACCCGGGTCAGCCGCCGGCCGCGGATTTCGACCAGCACCACCGACCCGTCCGGCATCACCACCGGGCCTTCCGGAAATTCCAGGCCGGTGGCGAGAACGCGAACGTTGGACATGAAATCCTCCCGGGCCTGTTATGGCTGCGAGGCGGATTTCAGGCTCATTTCCGCACGCGCAACGATTTCGTTGCGCCATGTTATGGCAAAGTCGATCTCGCTTGCCAAGCAATCGCAGGGCTGCCGGGCCGTTACTCCCTGACCGGCACCCAAATCTCCAGCCCGCCATTGCCGGTGAGCGGATCGAAATTCGCGTCATAGCGCTCGAAGTTGGGTGCATCGGCCACCTTCAGGCCGGACGCCGGCAGCCAGTTATTCCAGATGGTGTTGATGGTGCGGCGAATGGTCGAGATATGCTCGGCGTGGGTGAAGACCGCATATTTCTGTTCGGGAATTCGCACTTTCGAAAATTCGCGCGACAGGCCGGAGAAGTCGGCCACTTCGACGCCGGCGATGTAGTCGTAATTTCCGGCGTCATCGCCGTTGCAGCAAACGCCGTACGCGACCTGCCCGATCCTGCCGGGAATATTCTGGACCGATTGATTGAAGCGTTGCCACTGGCCGGGGATAGCGGCGCTGGTTTCCCAGGTGTAACGCTCGCCCAATCCGGCGATGAGCAGCGGCTTACTGGTTTCAAAGCGGGGCGCCCGAAGGCCGTTGAGTGCTGTTGAGTCCATGACGATCGGCTCCTGAAGCTTGAGATGATCGAGACGCGCGGCCGCCCGGACCGCTTCGGGCGTGACCCCGAAATGGTCGCGGAACGCGCGGGTGAATGCTTCGTGAGAGCCGTAGTCCGCGTCCAGCGCGAGACTGAGGATGTCAGGTGCACCGCTTGCGAGCGCCCGCGCCGCCTCGCTGAGGCGGCGGACGCGGACATAGCGCATGACCGACAGTCCCGTCGCAGCCGCAAATGCCCGCACCATGTGAAAGCGCGAGACTCCGCCGACGCTGGCGATCTCGTCGAGCGTCAAGGCGTCGGCGAGATGGCTTTCGATAAACCAGAGCGCCTTCTGGGCCGGATTCATGGACGATGGCCTTCATTCGAAGCGTCGGCACCATAATCGCTTCGCGCCTGCTCCGCTTGACAGTCCTTGCTGTCGCGCACGACCGGCTTCGCCACGGCAGGCCGGCCACAGATATAAATTGCTGGGTTGGAACCAATACCCACAAGGGCTGTTGACAAGGCGATCCCCACGCGAAGCGGGATTTACGCTACCCACCGTCAGCAGTTCCAAATGATCAAGTCCTTTGCAGCCTTCGCCATATTCTCGCTTCTGGGAACCTCGGTGATTGCCTTGCCGTGGTTTGCGCCAAAAGCGGAAGCCAGCGAAAATGTGACATTGGCAAAGGCGGATCGTCTTGCAGTCCGATCTCCTTTCTCGGATTGCCTCGAGCAGGTCTGGCCGAACTACTCGACGGCATGTTTGTGGAGCAGCAATTCGGAAGCAAAGATCGTGGAAGCCTATCTCACGACCGCCCGTCGCTAAGGCGCGAATAACCGTTTGGTGACATGATGCTCGATGCTCATTTCGACGAAATTCACAGCGACGCGGTGTGTCGGGAAATCGGCGAGAGACTTTCCAGGGCTCTACGCCCGCAATCCAACGAAATGCCCGCCCGCTTGCTTGCGTTGATAGAACAATTGGCGAAGCGCGAAGCACCCTCGGAAGTTTCGAATCGGATTTAAACGCATGAAAGATTTCTCAAATGCGTCGTTCTCACCCGAAACCATTAAAGACATGACATTGGCCATGGACCGGGCGCTCTCTGCACTCCCACATCCGGTCAGTTCGGGACATGTTCGATCGGTAGCTGAAACAATCCTGCGAACTGCCAAGGGCGGCGAGCGCGACCCAAAAGTTTTGGAGCGCATGGCACTCCTGGAACTTCAGATTTCGTCCTGACCTCAGCCGTTTTTTCGATTGCAGGGCCGCGCAGGCAACAAACTGCGCGGCGCTGCCATTTCGTATCGTGCATGATAGTTGGTGATCACGAATGCCGGCACCGCTGCGACGTCGTTTCCAGGACATGACCGTCGGGTTGCTGTAAGAAGAGGGAATACGAATTTTAAGGAGGAACACCGATGGCGACCATGTTCGTTAGACACACCGTCTCAGACTACAAGACGTGGCGTAAGGCCTATGACGATTTCGCCCCGGTCCAGAAGGCCAAGGGCGTAACCGCTCAAGCCGTATACCGGGCAGCCGACAATCCCAATGACATCACGGTAACTCACGAGTTTGCCTCGACAGAAGCCGCGCAAGCCTTTGCGAGCAGCGCCGAGTTAAAGAGTGCCATGCAGAATGCGGGAGTGGCCGGCGCTCCAACGATCTGGTTCGCCAGCAAGACATGAGACAGTAACGTCTCGGCGCGAACCGCTTTCGGTTGAACAGCGCGTGCGATTGACTTGCACACCTTGACGGACCGGGGCGCCGCTATTGCTTTCCAGGCTGATACGGCCTCCGGGATCAAACCCGGAGGCCGCCATTCAGCATCCTCAGTCGTCATTCGGGGGCCGGTGCTTTGGGGGTAGAATGGGAACGAAGCTCGCGTCTTGAGTGTGGCTGCTTCGGTTGATAGGCCAAGGCATCGCTGGGTGATCGGGCCGAGGGAGCGGGCGAACACATGCCGCCAATGCCGGAAGATGCCGCCCGGCACGCCTCCATGGTTGGATAACCGCAGCCATGAGCCGCCTGAGCGCCGCTCGTGATGCAATACTCTTCCGCGGAAACGGCAGGCGCCGTCATCACGAAAAACGCAGCCGTGAACAATGTCGCCGCTGACGCGGCGATCTTCTTCGAAGTCGGTTTCATCTTGTTGTCCTTTCTGGCCTGCAGCTAACCGCGCGACAGCGCTGAGCCTCGCACCAAGCTGGCAGGGTGGTTTTGTATTGGCTTAATCGCCCTGCCAGTCTGCGACGTGCAGAGTGGTTTTCGTCGGGGTGCCCGTGGGTATGAAACCGCGCGGGCTCGTTAGGCTCTGCCGCGATATAAGCTGCCGAGGCCAGATCGCTCCTTGCGCGGCGCGCAGGGCCGATGTGCTAAATCGTCTTTGACTCTTTACGAGTCTGTCATGGTGGCGAGGCCGCCGAAGTCCATGGAATCAAACTGCTACGCGCAATACAATTTGTGCGATTTTATTCCACTTCCGGAGCGGACATTATCCGGAAGTTTCGCGATGCTGTTTTGAGTCCCTATGACCTTCTTGGCGATGGAGACCGCCTGAAACGGCGTAAACTTATTGTGTTTCCGGGCGGCGCTGCGGCTTCTGCAGCATTTCGGCCGCGCCGGGCAAGGCACTCACCACCGGAAGTGGCCGGCAGAGAGTCAAAATGGCGCTGTGACCCAAAGCCGTCATTGTGGAGTTCTATAACCGCCACTCTTGAAAGTGGCCGTACCGCAACGATCTGCGAGACAAGAGATGACCGATTTGGGTTCCTCGGAGGACTCTACCTGGAATGTGTTGATCTTGAACGACGATTACACCCCGATGGACTTTGTCGTGTATGTCTTCGAGGAGTTCTTCGACATGGATCACGAAAGTGCAATCGGTCTCATGCTCCGCATTCATAATGAAGGAGCCGCCGAGTGCGGGACTTACTCGTACGAAACGGCCAAGGCAAAGGCCATGCAGGTGGTCGACCTTGCCCGCGAATATCGGCACCCGCTGCAATGCGTTATCGAGCGCAAGCGGTAAGTGCTGCCGTCAGCAGCTCAACGAGCGAAACCGGCACCGGCGCCGCGGCTTCTTCCGCCGTGCGGAAATAGCAATGCAGCCATCGCTGGCAACGTCGGCTCAATCGTGCATACTGCCCATGCATTTGATCCGACAGCTCAAGAAGCGGCCCGTTAACGAGACCGCCTGAGCCTCGGCCAGAACGTCAGGGAGGACGATGATGCACAACGATATCCTGAACCATGCCAAATCGGCCGCGCTTGCGGCACTGCTTGCCGTGGCTGTTGCGAGCGGCGCCCATGCGCAGAAGAAATACGATCCGGGTGCCACCGATACCGAGATCAAGATCGGCAACATCATGCCCTATTCGGGACCGGCGTCGGCCTATGCCACCATCGGCAAGACCGAGGCCGCCTATTTCAACAAGATCAATGCCGAAGGCGGCATCAACGGCCGCAAGATCAATTTCATTTCCTATGACGACGGCTACAGCCCGCCAAAGGCGGTGGAACAGGCGCGCAAGCTGGTCGAGGCCGACGAGGTGCTGCTGATCTTCAACCCGCTGGGGACGCCTAGCAACAGCGCCATCCACAAATACATGAACACGAAAAAAGTGCCGCAGATCTTCGTCTCGAGCGGCGCCGCCAAATGGAACGATCCGAAGAATTTTCCGTGGACGATCGGCTGGCAGCCCAACTACCAGGTCGAGGCCCGCATCTACGCCGCCTACATCCTGAAGAACTATCCCGGCAAGACCGTCGGCATCATGTACCAGAACGATGACTTCGGGAAAGACTATGTGATCGGAATGCACGAAGGCTTCGGCGACCAGGCCAGCAAGCTGATCGTGGTGGAAACTTCCTACGAGACCACGTCGCCGACGGTGGATACCCAGGTCGTTCAGATCAAGGCCGCCAACCCGGACATTTTCCTCAACGTGGCGACACCGAAATTCGCCGCCCAGGCGATCAAGAAAATCGGCGAACTGGACTGGCATCCGGTGCAGTTCCTGACCAACGTGTCGGCGTCGGTCGGCGGCGTGATGAAGCCGGCCGGCTACGAAAACGATCAAGGTATCCTCAGTGCTGCATACCTGAAGGACCCGCAGGATCCGCAATGGAAGAACGATCCCGCCATGAACGAATGGCGCGCCTTCATGACCAAATGGTATCCGGAAGGCGATCAGTCGGACGCCGCGACCACCTTCGGCTATGGCGTGGCCAAGGGCCTGGAGCAGGTGCTGCGGCAATGCGGTGACGACCTCACCCGCGAAAACGTCATGAAGCAGGCGGCCAACCTGAATTTCGAAATCGGCGTCTATCTGCCGGGCACCCATATCAAGACCAGCCCGACCGATTTCGCCCCGCTCGAACAGCTTCAGATGATGCGCTTCAAGGGCGAGAGCTGGGAGTTGTTCGGGCCGGTGATGTCCGGCGAGAAGAACAGCTAGGCGGTCCTTCTAACTCGTCATCCTGAGGTGCGAGCCGTCTTCGGCGAGCCTCGAAGGATGGCGAGTTAGGTTGGTACCCGTGGCCATCCTTCGAGGCGCGCAAGAGCGCGCACCTCAGGATGACGCTGGTGCTGGCGATCACTTCCCGCCGTCCTTTGCCGGCGGCGCATCCTTTGCCGGCGCCGGCGCATCGGGCTTCTTCTTCTGATCCTCAGCCAGCCTTCTTCTGCGCGGCCTGCAACTCGTCCACCACCTTCTGCAGGCCTGCGACGGCGCTTTTCAAGCCTTCGATCTGCCGGTTCGCCGCATCGAGCTTTTGCTGATGGTCGGCGCCTAGTTTCGCGATGGTCTTTTGCAGGAAATCGACGTTGCTCTGCAGGCAACTGGTGCGCCGCTCCATGGTCTTTTCGACCGTGCAGATTTCAATGCCGGGAACGTCCTGCGCGCGAACATGCCTGCACGTCAAAAAGCACGACGCCAAAACCACCGCGGCGACGAGAGCGATCCGGCCGATCATCAAAGTCCTCATTCGGGCGATTGCCATTGGTCAATTTGTTGAGAGCGGGTGCCGGGCATCGAGCCTATCATACGGAAACCTCATTCGCGCGTTGAGGTTTGCGACGAACACCCCAGCTAAGGCAAGGGGTGGAGAACGCAAAGCCCTGCTTGCGCGTCTCTCCCAGGGAGAACCACGAAAATGGCAACGCGGGAACGACGCCTGGCTGAATTCAACGGCGAGGGAGAACCGCCGCCGGACCAGCCGGTTCAGGTGCTGTGCGAGGATCACAGCGGCACCTACCAGCTGCCGTTCGCCTGCCGCTTTGTCGATGGGGAATGGCGCAATCACGAATCCGGCGGCACGGTCGAGGCGACCGTGGTCGGCTGGCGCCTGCCACGCGCCTGACGGCAGCATCCCGTGCGATCTCGCCGCGATGTGCCAAAACGCAACGGAAATCGAAGCAACTTTAAGGTTTGGAACGCGGGCGGAACGAACCGCGCCCAAATCAGCGGTTCTCGCTTGTGTCGTGACTGTTCACGGCTAGATATCGGCGGATATCACCAAGCGTCGCACCATATCCAGATCAGCCCCGCCCGGCAGCAGCGCGGGCCCCGGCTCAAACGTTAATGAGCGCGGCGACCGGCGATGCCGGCTATTTTCAGGGCGTCACCGCGGGCCGGTGCCTACTCGTACAAATACCCGACCGGCTTTCCTTCGGTACGCAGCGGACGAACGTCCTTCCGCGTAATGATCTGACCGGCCAAGCCGTCAATTTCGTCACGCTGCGTCGGCGTCCAGCTGCGAAGATTCTCCATGCCTTTCAGCAGGCCCAGCCGGAGGATTTGAGTATTTTCGCCTACCCCCACGAGATTTATCGCGTTCTTGCCCGCCGTAACCGTATCGCCGGTCGCAAGTTCAAAATTCTCGCCGGCACTATTGCTGAATTCGGCTGTGCCGCGAATGACGCGATAGATAACGACCTCGCCTTTCTCGAGAAAGGCAGTATCCGCTGTTGCCGATGCGCTCTTCGGCAAGAGCGACTGGCCACGCGGGTCGGTCGCGATGATATGTCCAGTTGTAAGACGACCGCTCGGAATCTCGATTCCCATGTCGCGCACATAAACGGGTCCGGCGGATTTGACGGGCGCACCAGCCGCCAGCGGCTTGTAGAGCGCTTCCAGCTCCAACGGATCCTGAAGCCAAAAGCAGGCATCGGACGGGCGATCATGCAAAGGGTGGCTCCAGGCCACACGCGGCGTTTCCGCTTCGTTGATGTGATCCGGACCCACCACCGTCGGGTTGGGGAAGGTCGTAGGATCGGTAATGAAGCCTTCCAGAAACTTGCCGGAATAGCCCATGGAAATCGGATCCGGCACGACTGTCTGCGGCGTTTTCAGATTCTCCTCAGTGGACAACCCCGACCAGGTGTAAAACAGCTGGCGATGAACGATCGCGCTCTGCAGCATCACCGCACCAGGGCCGACGGCGTAAAATCGGCCGTCGTAATCGAAGGTGAACATGCCCGACGTGACCAGCACGAGCTGGAAACCACCCGGTGGAAGGTGAAGATGGAAATCGGTGGGGCCGGTATCGGGACGGTAAATCGGCAGATTTGTCGAAACCTCGTGGAGCAGGAAGGTTTCGTTGTTGGCGTGAAAGCCTTCGTTCGCGCGGTTATAGAGTGCCTGCGGGCGATAGGTCGCCTCGTAGGAAGCCTCCCGGTCGCGATCGATAGCCACGAAATTCCTGTTGTTCAGGCGGAGGGGATCGCCGTTCGGGTGAGTAAGGCCAGGCCATTTGAGATCGACCGCGGCATGCACATTCATGACACCCTCCAATCCAGGCAGCCGCGACGCCGCCCAGCCGTCCAATTTTTCGGCAGCCGCAATTGCCGCGCTCACAGCTTCATCGTGCTATGCGAAATTCACGCCAGCCGCGCTGCACTGCGGCGAAATCGCTTGCGCTTGCCGCCACGACGCCGAAGCTGCTGGACACAAGCTGGAATTTCGGATGAGCGATTTTTTGCGCGTCATCGACCGGCGCAGCGACCGACCGAGCAGATACTTGCGATGGCACGAGCTTAAGCAAAACCTGCCCGATACGTGAGCCCGGCAAACAGGCAACGAGACGTCCGAGTTGCCTAATATTCGACCTCAAGCTCTTCGATATCGGCGGGCTCGGCCTTGGCGGCCTCGATCCATTCCCGCATCTCGGGCGTCGCCATGATCATGCCGGCATAGGCGGCGAGCCTTGGCTCCAGCTTCACATCATAGGTCATGAAACGGGTCACGACCGGCGCATACATGGCGTCCGCCATGCCGCGTTCGCCGAACAGGAATGGCCCGCCCGAATTGGCGAGGCATTCGCGCCAGATCGCGCAGACCCGGTCGATATCGGCTTGCGCCCGCGACCAGATCTTGAAGCCGGGGAAATAGCCTTTCAGGTTGACCGGCAGCGACGCGCGCAGCGTGGTAAATCCTGAATGGATTTCGCCGCAAATCGAACGGCAATGCGCCCGCGATATGCGGTCTGCCGGCAACAGCCCGGCATTCGGCATCACCTCGTTGAGATATTCCGCGATCGCCAGCGTATCCCAGACGGTGGCGCCGTCGTGCCGCAGGCACGGCACCAGGATCGATGACGACAGCAGCAGGATTTCAGCCCGCGCCGAAGCGTCGTCGGGCGAGACAACGATTTCGTCGAACTCCAGTCCGGAAAACCGGGTCAGCAGCCAGCCGCGCAGCGACCACGACGAGTAGTTCTTGCTGCTGATGGTCAGTGTCGCCTTCGCCATGGCCCCTTCCCTTTAACTCCGACGCCCGCAAGGGCTGTGCCGCTGCAAGCTGCCTATTGCCTGTGCGTCACGCATTTTACGCAGCAAGCGACGTGCCAGTTTGGGAGGCTGTTCGACCCCGCTTTGGCTTCGATATTGCATGGCAAAACGGGGGCCGAGCCGGATGATGTCGATGATGTATCAAGCGTATCAGAACCACATGGATCTGACGGCGCCATGGCGGACGGGGGCCGCAGCGGCGCTGAAATATCTCAACCTCGTCCCGCAGGGCGTCTCCGACCGGCTGTTCGGACGGCTCGCCGCGGCACTTGAACTGATCTCGCGCAGCTCCCTCACCTACACGCGGCCGCCTTATGGCATCGACAAGGTGCTGGTCGGCAATCAGGAACTGGCGGTGATCGAGGAAGTCGTCTACGCGACACCGTTTGGATCGCTGTTGCATTTCCGGAAGGAAAATTCGCCGGAGCAGCCGCGCATGCTGCTGGTGGCGCCGATGTCCGGCCATTTCGCAACGCTGCTGCGCTCCACCGTCAAGACGCTGCTGCAGGATCACGACGTCTACATCACCGACTGGCATAACCCCCGCGACATTCCGCCCGATCACGGCAAATTCGGCCTCGACGAATATACCGGGCATCTGATCGCGTTTCTCGATCAGCTCGGACCGCGCGCCCACATGGTGGCGATCTGCCAGCCGTCGGTGTCGGCACTGGCGGCGGCCGCGATCATGTCGGAGGACGATCACCCGGCGCGCCCGGCGACCCTCACGCTGATGGCCGGTCCGATCGATACCCGGATCCAGCCGACCAAGGTCAACGAGTTCGCCAAGAGCAAGCCGCTGAAATGGTTCGAGGAGAACCTGATCAATTACGTGCCGTTTCAATGCAAGGGCGCGTTCCGCCAGGTCTATCCCGGATTCATCCAGCTCACCGCTTTCGTGTCGATGAACCTCGAGCGCCACATCAAGTCGCACGTCGATCTCGCCGACCATCTTGCCAAAGGCGAGACCGACAAGGCTGAAACCATCAAGAACTTCTATGACGAATATTTCGCGGTCATGGACCTGCCGGCGGAATTCTACATCGAGACCATCCGCGACGTGTTCCAGGAACATCTGTTGCCGCTCGGCAAGATGACGTATCGCGGCCGGCCGGTGAACCCGGCCTCGATCAAGCGGATGGGGCTGATGACGGTCGAAGGCGAGAAGGACGACATCTGCTCGATCGGCCAGACGCTGGCGGCGCAGGACCTCTGCACCGGCGTGCGCGCCTATCGCAAGGTGCATCACATGCAGGCCGGCGTCGGCCATTACGGCGTGTTCAGCGGACGGCGCTGGAACAACGAAATCTATCCGCTGTTGCGGGATTTCGTGCACGTCAATTCGTAAGACGCGGAATACCGCGGCGAAGTGGCTAAATCGATCTCAACAATGACGATGAGCTCCCTCTCCCCTTGGAGGAGGAGGTCACGAATCTCAAATACCCGCCGCTACTTCGTCCGGATCGGCTTGTCCTTCATTCCGTTGTCGTCGTAGACCTTCCGCAACAGGCCGTTCGAAATGGCATCGGTCATGAACCTGGTCACGAACGCCAGCGACTGCGGATGATTGAGCGGAACCGCCGCGCCCGTAACGGTCTGCTTGAAGGTCTCGTCGAGCACGCGCGTTCCCGGGATCTTCTTTGCCATTTTGTTCAGTTGGTCGCGCGACAGCGCAAAGGCATCGATCTCGCCGTTCTTCAGCAACGCGAATATCTCGTCATAGGCCTGATACTCCTTGACCGTCGCATTCTTCAGATGCGCCCGCGCGCCGCGCATGGTGGTGGTGTTGTATTCCACCGCGACCGTGACGCCGGGCCGGTCGAGCTGCTGAAAATTCATGATGGATGAACCGGACTTGACGATATAGGTCGCATCCACGACCTCGTAGATCGGCCCGAAACTCATCTTGGTGGCACGGACGGCATCCTGCGGCAGGAACGCCACGTCCCAGGCGCCTTTGGCCGCAACATCGGTGATCTGTCCTGAATTCTGGTAGGCGACGTATTCGACGGGCACGCCGATCTGCGCCGCCATTTCCTTGCCGAGACTGACCGGCACACCGGCATAGCCGCCAGCTTCGGTCTTGGTCGACCAGAACACCCCGCCGGCCGCACTGATTGCCAGCGCTACCCGCAGTTTTCCGGTCGGCGCGATTTCATCCTTCAGCGGATCGGCGCTTGCCGGAACGGCCGTTATGAAAGTGATACCAAAAAGCAGGCCGGCGACGCGCGGCAAAGACCGATTGAGCATCGGAGACCTCCACCATCGGCTCGTTATGGTCGAGCCCTGATCGGCTATTGTGGTCGATCGGGGCAGGCGTTGAAACCCAAACTTTTGGCCGACGCGCAAAATTTGTTGAACGAAACAGCTTGTCAACGCGCGGTCAGCACCGGTGCAAACCCTTCGCGATTGGCCCGCCACGCGCGCTGATATTCCATGATGCGGGCAGTCTCGTCGGCGACATGCTGGCCGAGCATGCCGGCGATCAGATGAAGGGTGGTGTCGATGCAGAGCGAAACCCCGCCACCGGTCACCAACTCTCCCGCGCGATCGACCAGCATCGCCTCCCGGACATCGATCCCGGGATAAGTCGCGCGCATGACGTCGAGCGGCGAGGTTTCCGGCGGCACGACCTCGCGCTTGGTGGTCGCGGGGCCGCCGTTCAGGATGCCGCTCGCGGCCAGTATCATGCCGCCGGTACAGACCGAGGCGATGCGGCGTGAGGCATGAACGCGCCTGATGTAGTCGAGCGTCGCGGGTGCTTGCGCCTGTGCGGTCCAGCCGGGTCCGCCGGTGACGATGACGAGATCGCAAGGCGGTGCATTGTCGATCCCGAAATCGGCCGTGACCTTCAGCCCGCTGGCAAGCGCGATCGGTCCTGCCCGCGGACCGATGGTGCAGATCGCAATCTGCGGCGCGATCCGCCGCGCCATCGACAGCACGCCGTAGGTCGCAAGATCGATCGGCTCGACGCCGTCATAGATGAAAATGCCAAACTGCACGGCGCTCCCTGCATCCTGTCTAGGTCAACGACCCTCCCCTGGTCTCGCGCGCGGCAAGTGCGGCCGCCAGGGTAATCAGCGCCAGCACGATCATCATGATCGACACGCCGGTGGTGCCGCCGAGATATCCGACCATCGCAGTGGCAATGATCGGCGCGAAACCGCCGCCGATCGCAGCCGAAACCTGAAATCCGAACGACGCCCCACTATAGCGCACGCGGGGGCCGAACAGTTCGGGAAAGTAACAGGATTCAGGCCCGAACATCATGCCATGGCCGAAATTCATCGCGACGATCACGGCGGTGAAGATCAGCGCGGTGCTCTTGCTTTCCAGCATCCAGAACAACGGAAAGGCGAACACGATCGTGAACAGGGCGCCGAGAATATAGAGCGGCCGGCGGCCGATCTTGTCGGCCAGCCAGCCGAACAACGGCAGGCTGATCAGTTCCAGCAACGCGGCATACAATACCGCGTCGAGCATCAGCGACTTCGCCAGCCCGAGCTTGGTGGTGGCGTAGCCAACCACGAACACCGTCAGCATGTAGACCCACGACACTTCGGAGAGTTTCAACCCGACCGCGATCAGGAATGTCTTGCCGTTCTTGCCGACGGCTTCGCCGACCGGATTGCTCGACAGGTCGTTGCGCTGCTTGAGCCCTTCGAATACCGGCGTCTCCGGCACCCGGGACCGCACGAAGGTTCCGATCGCCAGCAGCACGATGCTGATCAGGAAGGGAATGCGCCAGCCGTAAGCGGCGAAATCGGCCTCGGGCAATTTACTGACCAGCGCGAATACCAGCGTCGCCAGCACCAGCCCGATCGGAAATCCGATCTGCACGAAGCTGGTATAGAACCCGCGTTTGTCGGCCGGCGCGTGCTCCAGCACCATCAGCGAGGCGCCGCCCCATTCGCCGCCGAGGCCGACGCCCTGGACGATGCGCAGCAGGATCAAAAGGATCGGCGCGAATACCCCGATCGAGGCATAGGTCGGCAACAGCCCGATGCAAAAGGTGCTGATGCCCATGATGAACAGCGTCAGCACCAGCATGGATTTGCGGCCGAGCCGGTCGCCGAAATGACCGAACAGCGCGCCGCCGAGCGGCCGCGCCAGGAAGCCGACGGCGTAACTGCCGAGGGCGGCCAGGGTGCCCGCCAGCGGATCGAAGGTCGGGAAGAACGCCTTGTTGAACACCAGGGCTGCCGCGGTCGCGTAGATCAGGAAATCGTACCATTCGATGACGGTGCCGAGGCAGCTTGCGAATACGATTGAATTGAGCCTGACGGGCTCCACGCCGGCGACCGGCGCCGTTGCCATGATGGTCATTGCGGCCTCCCCGTTGATACGCAATCCTCCGGAGAGGACATCCAGCGTGAGAGGATGCAAACGGCATGCCGGACCGGCGCCGCCAAGTGGCGTCACAGGCCTTTTACCGGATCACCCTGTCAATCGGGTAACCCGAGTTTTCGAAGATTTTCTCCCATCCGGTTCAGGGCGACGGGGGAAAAGACCATTGCCTGTTTGAATTTTGAAACCGTCAGATCGGGATAGCTATGCATCATCACCGCAAATGCCTGCTTCGCCTCATCGATCCGGCCGGCGCCGGACAATGACGATGCCAGATGGCGGTATATCCAGCTGGCGTTGGGCCGCTCCTCAAAGGCGCGTTGGTAGAACGCGGTCGCCTTGTCGTATTCTTCCGCCACTTCATGCGCCGAGCCAAGCCCAGCATAATTGTTGAAATTCATCGGATCGATCGGACTGAGGCGCAGCGCGCGCTCGAAATTTCCGATCGCCTTTTGAGGCTGATCGGCATAGTTCTCGATCCATCCGAGCCGGCTCCAGGCCCATGCCGCAGTTGGGATCGAGGGCGACAGCGCGCTCAAGCAGCACTCGCGCGGTTCCATGATTGCGTACAAAGGTATGCACCGCGCCGAGCACGGCCAGAATGACCGGGTCGTCGCCGCTCATCTCTGCGGCCCGCTCGGCGAGCGATCGCGCCATTGCCTGACTCTCCGCGATGTCGTCAGCCCAATTGTAGACGGAGCGCTGGGCGTGGCACCAACCGGCAAGCGACAAGGCCAACGGGTATTCGGGATCAATCGTCAGCGCCTTTTCGAGAAGCTCGAGCGCCTTGGCGCTTTCGTCCTTCTCAAGCGCCCATACGTGAGGCATCGCTCTCATCGTATAGTCGTAGCTGCCGAGGTCTTGCGGCCGTTTGCGCCGCGACCGTTCAATCTCGGCAATGCGAATGGATGGTTGCAGAGCGCCCGCCACCTGCTCCGTTATTCGATCTTCAAGATCGAAGAACTCGTCGATTGCGCCGTCGAAACGCGAACTCCAGACGTGCGCGCCGCCCTCGGTCTCGATCAGCTGAACGATAATGCGGAGGCGATTGCCGGCTTTCTGTACGCTGCCCTCGAGCAAATAGGCGACGCCCAGCTCTTTGCCGATGTCACGCGCATTCGTCGCGCGGCCCTTGTAGGTAAATGCCGAACTGCGTGCGATGACGAAAAACGAACGGATGCAGGAAAGCGCTGCGGTAATCGCCTCGACGATTCCGTCAGCGAGGTAATCCTGACCCGGCTCGGCGGACATGTTGTCGAACGGCAGGACGACGATGGACGGTTTGTCGGGTAGCGCCAGATCCTGAACCCGCGTCGCGGACGCGCTCGATCGGACCGCGGGAGCGGCTTCGCTCGCAAACCGGATGTGCCAAGCGCGCATCGGTTCGGCAATATTCTTTAAATTCTGCTCCCCGATGTCATCGAAGACGATGTCGACCTTGCCGCGAATTTGCCTGTGGGCATCGTCGGAAATGCAGACGCCGCCCGGTTCGGCGATTCCCTCAAGACGCGCGGCGATGTTGACCCCATCGCCGAAAATATCGTTGTCGTCGATGATGATGTCGCCGACGTGAATGCCGATGCGAAATTCGATCCGGAGTTCCGGAGACACTTCGGCATTTCGTTGAGCCATCTCTCGCTGGATTTCCAGCCGCGCAGCGCGCTGCATCGACGGCACTGGCGAACTCGACCAGCATGCCATCGCCTGTGGTCTTGACGATGCGGCCGCGATGGGTCGCGATCCGGGGATCGACAAGCGTCTTTCGAAACGCCTTTAGCTGCGCAAGCGTGTGCTCCTCGTCACGACCCATCAGCCGGCTATAGCCGGCGACGTCCGCCGCCAGCACAGCCGCCAATCGCCGCTCCACGCGCTCGCTCAGCCAAAAAGGCCCCCAGACCGGTAAAATCTATTCCGCTCGGTCAAAGCATAGGCGGCGCCTTGGCCAGGTACAACGTCCGAGAACGAGACATTCGCCGCCAGATATGCCGGGTTCTTCGCACGCATGATGGCCGTCCCCACGGAAGGGGCGATAATTCCACCTCGCGCCTTGATTGCCGGAAGCGCCGAAGCCGGATAGCTTCGGATCAATACGAACGAGGCGGCGGGGCGCAATGCGTCTTGCGGCAAACAATTCAAATGTTGGAGGACGGCATGGGACGGACATACCAAAGTATTGTCGAAACAATCGGCAATACGCCGGTGGTGCGGATCAATCGTTTGGCGCCGAAAGGCGTGAACCTTTTCGTCAAGATTGAAGCCTTCAATCCGCTTGGTTCGGTAAAGGACCGATTGGCGCTCGGGGTGATCGAGGCCGCCGAAAAATCCGGAGAGCTCAAGCCCGGCCAGACCGTCATCGAGGCGACCAGCGGAAATACCGGAATTGGTCTTGCCATGGTTTGCGCGGCCAAGGGATATCCGCTCGTGATTACCATGGCGGAGCCGTTCAGCGTCGAGCGGCGCAAGCTGATGCGGTTCCTCGGCGCAAAGGTGATTGTCACGCCTGCCGCCGAGCGCGCGGTCGGCATGATCAACAAGACCATCGAGCTTGCCAAGGCGCATGGCTGGTTCATGACCCGGCAATTCGAAAATGAAGCCAATCCCGATGTTCACTCGCGCACGACGGCGCGCGAGATACTCGACGATTTCGCCGGACAACGGCTGGATTACTGGGTCACGGGCTACGGAACCGGCGGAACATTGAAGGGTGTCGGGCGGGTGCTTGCCAAGGAGCGTCCCGAAACCAAGATCATCGTTTGCGAACCGCAGGACGCGCAGCTGTTGGCCAGCGGCATCGCACAGTCGCGAAACCCGGACGGTACTCCGGCGGCGCGCGCATCCGTCATTCAAGCCGCATCCGATGCAGGGCTGGACGCCGGATTTCATCCCCAAGATCACCGACGATGCGGTGGCCATGAAGTTCATCCACCGCATCCTGCCAATTCCCGGCCCGGACGCCATTCGCTACAGCAAGGAGCTTGCCACCAAGGAGGGCATCTTTGTCGGCATCACCTCGGGCGCAACCTTTGCCGGCGCGCTCAAGATCGCGGCCGAGGCAGAGAAGGGAGCAAACATTCTTTGCATGCTTCCCGACACCGGCGAGCGCTATCTGAGCACGCCTCTTTTCGCCGATGTAGTCGGCAGACATGAACGAGGAAGAACTCAAGATCGCGCGCTCCACGCCGGGCGCACAACTCAATCCCTGAGCGCAACAGACTTTAGTTTGCCTGCGCCGCCGGCACCTTGATCTCCGTCGGCAGGATGATGGCCGCCGCGATCACCAGCAGGCACAGCGCGCCGAACGCGTGCAGCATGGTGACGAAACCGCCCTGCTGGTACAGCCATGCCACGAGGCCAACCGACGCGCCTGCCGCGGTGAAGCCGACGAAATAGCGCACCGAATAAGCACGCGAACGCCATTCCTCGCTGGTGTATTTGCCGACCATGGCGTCGTTGACGGTGACCTGGCCGAACGCACCCATCACGATTCCAATGGCGGCGAGGATCAGCGGCAGGTTCGACAACGTCGCCGCCATGTACAAAAACGGTGCCAGCATGAACGACAGCGGCAGCGAGACGGCCTTGAGCGAATAGCGGTCGATCAGCTTGCCGATGGTGTATTGCGTCATGGCGCCGAACACATAGACGCAGGCCGCGATCACGCCGAGCAGCGCGGGACTCCTGGTCAAATCGCTCAAGCGTTCCGCAAACAGCTTCGGCAACGCCACCGTCACCGCGTTGAAGGTGGTCGATATCGCGATCACCACGATCAGCAGCGCCACGATCACCCGCCACATGTCCTGCTTGGCGACGCGCGCCTGCGCCGCCGCCTGCTTGAAGCCGGAGCGGTCCTCATGCACCACCAGGCGCGTAAAGGCTATGCCGACCAGGATGGTGACGATGCCGGGGACGATGAAGGCCCAGCGCCAGCCGAGGTATTGGCCGATCACGCCGGTCACCAGCGCCGACGACGCGACGCCGAGATTGCCCCAGACGCCATTGAGGCCCATCTCACGGCCGAGCTTGTCGGCATAGGACACGATCATGGCGGTGCCGACGGGGTGGTAGATCGACGCAAACAGGCCGATCGACAACAGCGCCGCGCCGAGTTGCAACGGCGTCTGCACGAAGCCAACCGCGATCATCGAGGCGCCGATCCCGGCAAAGAAGATCACCATCATATGGCGGCGGCTCCAGCGGTCCCCGAGCCAGCCGGTCAGCAGCGACCCGGCACCGAACGCAACGAACCCGGGCGTGGCATACGGCAGCAGTTCGGAATAGGCCATGCCCAGCGCCGGCCCCATGACAATGACGGCGGCGGCAAAAATCAGCATCGCATAATGGTCGATAAAATGGGCGGCGTTGACGAAACCGATCACCCGGGCCGGGCTATTCATGTTCGAATCCCTTGATTTCCTGAAATAGGTTATATGGTCTTGTCCTGACGGGATGTCGCCAATGAGTATCGCTGAAACGCCAATCGCTGCCATCCGGGCAAGCCACCGGGCAACCGGCGACGGCGTCCATCTGGTCGCGCGCCACTACAAAAAGGGCACCCGGCTCGGCACCCACATGCACCGCGAGGCGCAACTGGTCTACGCGGCCAAGGGAACCATGCAGGTCACGACGCCAAAGGGGCGCTGGCTGGTGCCGCCCGATCGCGCGGTGTGGGTGCCGGCGCGTCTCGAGCACTCCATCGACGTGCTCGCCGATATCGACATGCGGACGCTGTATTTCGACCTCGCCTGGCTGGCGCGCGAAGACCGCAGCAAGAGCCTTGAATCCGAATTCGTGGTGCGGGTGTCGCAATTGCTGCACGAGGCGATCCTGGCGCTGTTCGACGGCCGTAACGATCCCGGCCGCACCGGGCTTCTGGTCCGGTTGGCCATGCTCGAACTGCATCAGGCCGAAGACTCCGCCACTTTCATTCCATTGCCGCACGAGCCGCGTTGCCGGCGCGCGGCCGACATCGTGCTGGCCGATCCGACCGGTTCGCATGAGATCGAGACATTGGCGCGCGAGGTCGGCACCTCGGCGCGAACGCTGTCGCGATTGTTCTCGTCGGAGACGCAACTGAGTTTCAAGAGCTGGTGCCAGCGCGCGCGCATCGCGGCTGCGACCGAAAAACTGTCGATGGAGACCGATGTCTCGGTCAAGCAACTGGCCTCGGACCTCGGCTATGCCAGCGTGCCGGCGTTTTCGCATGCGTTCCGGCAGGTCACCGGCAAGACGCCGACCGAATTTGCAAAGACGAAGTGAGGCGAATGTGGCAGGCGGGGACGGGGAAGGCCGTCATTACCCGCGAATGCGGGTAATCCAGTAAACGCCGGCGATTACTGGATGCCCCGCCTTCGCGGAGCATGACGAATTATTGTATAATCGCAGCAAGAGTGCACATTGTTCGTGCTTGATTGTGATCCACCCCGCCCTAAATCTCGTGTAACAATTCCGCCGACCCCGAATTGACCCGCCCGATCATGACCAACGCCTTCTTCTCCGATTTGCTTGCCTCGATTTCCGAACGCGGCCGCACCTTGCTGCGCCGGGGCGGATCGTCCGACGCCAGACAGGACGCGTCCGAACTGGTTGAATTGTGCGAGGCGCTGTTGTCCGGCCGCGGCGAGGCCTCCGGCACCGCGATGGCGCGCGAGGTTCTCGACCGCTATCTTCATCTCGACGAGGCCGGCCGGCTTTCGTTCTTCGAAACGCTGGCCCGCAATTACGGCCCGGATCGGGAAAAGCTGGCCGAGGCCATCGAGACCTGGCGCGCGCAACCAAGCGACGAGGACGCCAGCGACCTGCATTTTGCGTCGGAGCCGCGGCGGCAGGAACTGATCCGCCGCCTGAACCGCGCCCCTGGCGGCACCAGCGCGCTGGTTGCGATGCGCGCCGATCTGCTCCGCCTGAAGGACGGTCACAAGGACCTGGGCGCGCTCGACCGCGACGTCGCCCATTTGCTCGGCTCATGGTTCAACAGGGGATTTCTCGTGCTGCGCAAAATCGACTGGTCGACACCGGCGAATATCCTGGAACAGATCATCCGCTACGAGGCGGTCCATGAAATCCGCGACTGGAACGACCTGCGCCGCCGCATCGATCCCGCTGACCGGCGCTGTTACGCCTTCTTCCATCCGGCGCTGGTCGACGAACCCTTGATCTTCGTCGAGGTGGCGCTCACCGAATCGATTCCATCGGCGATCGCGCCGCTGCTCGCCGCCGACCGGCAGCCGGTGCCGATCGAGCGCGCCCGCACCGCGGTATTCTATTCGATCTCGAACACGCAGCGCGGCCTCGGCGGAATTTCGTTCGGCAGCTTCCTGATCAAGCAAGTGGCCGAGGAACTGCAGCGCGAATTGCCGAAGCTGGATAATTTCGTGACGCTATCGCCGGTGCCGGGTTTCATGCAGTGGCTGAAGCAGGCAAGCGACGTTCCCGTGTCGGATGAAGAGCGCGCGCTGCTTGCACATCTCGACAATACCGACTGGCCTGCAAATGCGGAACTGGCAGCACAACTGCGCAGCGTGGTGGAACCGCTGGCGGCGCACTATTTCCTGAAGGCACGCACGCCGAAGGGACGGCTGATCGATTCGGTGGCGCGATTCCATCTCGGCAACGGCGCCCGGCTGGAACGGATCGACTGGCTCGGCGATCTCTCGCCAAAGGGCCTGCGCGAATCCGCCGGGATCATGGTCAACTATCTCTATCGTCTCGACGATATCGAAAAGAACCACGAGGCCTATGCCAACGAGGGCGAAGTCGTGGCATCGAGCGCGGTGAAGAAGTTGCTGAAGAACGAGGGCCGGCGGCTGCTGGATATGCGGCTGTCGTGACAACCACACGCTTCCGCTACGCCGCCAGCGCCTTCATCTCGGCATAGAGATCGGACTTCCCTTCGAAGCCGATGCCCGGCAGATCCGGCATGGTGATGCTGCCGTTCTCGACACGAACGCCGTCGGGGAAACCGCCATAGGGCTGGAACAGATCGGGATAGCTCTCGTTGCCGCCAAGACCGAGTCCGGCGGCGATGTTCAGCGACATCTGGTGGCCGCCATGCGGAATGCACCGGCTCGGCGACCAGCCCTGGGTTTGCAGCACCGCCAGCGTGCGCTGATATTCGCAAAGACCATAGGACAGCGCGCAATCGAACTGCAGCCAGTCGCGATCGGGCCGCATCCCGCCATAACGGATCAGGTTGCGCGCATCCTGATGGCTGAAGAGATTCTCGCCGGTCGCCATCGGCCCCGGATAAAATTCCGCCAGTGCTGCCTGAAGCTGGAAGTCGAGCGGATCGCCGGCCTCCTCGTACCAGAACAGCGGATAGTCGCGCAGCATCTTGGCGTAGGCGATCGCCGTCTCCAGGTCGAACCGGCCGTTGGCATCGACGGCGAGCTGGGCATGGTTGCCGATTTCCTTCAATACGGCTTCGATGCGCTGCCGGTCTTCTCCGATCGGCGCACCGCCGATCTTCATCTTCACGACGTTGTAGCCGCGATCGAGATAGCTGCGCATCTCGCCGCGCAGCGCCGACAAATCCTTGCCGGGATAATAATAGCCGCCGGCGGCATAGACGAACACGCGCGGATTGGCGGTTCGTTTGTGACGCTCGGCGAGCATCCGGAATAACGGCTTGCCCGCGATCTTGGCCACCGCATCCCACACCGCCATGTCGAGGGTGCCGACCGCGACCGAGCGTTCGCCATGGCCGCCGGGTTTTTCGTTGGACATCAGCGTCGCCCAGACCTTGTCCGGATCGAGATTGTCGCCGGCGGAATCCAAGAGCGTCTTCGGATCGGCCTCCATCAGCCGCGGCGCAAAGCGTTCGCGGATCAACCCGCCCTGCCCGTAGCGGCCATTCGAATTGAAGCCGTAACCGACCACCCTCTTGCCGTCGCGCATCACGTCGGTGACGACGGCGACGAGGCTGGTGGTCATTCTGGTGAAGTCGATATAGGCGTTGCGGATCGGCGACGAGATCGGCTTGGTGCTTTCGCGGACGTCGGTGATGCGGACGGACATGGCGGTCAGGTCTTGTCGCGAAAGTACGGCTCGACCGGGCCGTGCACCTTGATGGTCAGCGGATTGCCGTAGCGATCCTTGGCGGCGCCTGCGGTCACGCGCACCCAGCCCTCGCTGACGCAATATTCCTCGACATTGGTCTTCTCGACACCCTTGAATCGAATGCCGACGTCGCGCGAGAGTATTTCCTCGTTGTAGTAAGGACTCCTGGGATCGGTCGAAAGACGATCCGGCAGCTGACCGTCGGTATTTTCGTTTTTCTCGTTCACAGCAGCGCCTCGATTTCCCTTGTCAGCCCTTCCGGGGTTGTCGTCGGCGCATGCCGCGCGACCACCTTGCCGGAACGGTCGGCCAGGAATTTGGTGAAATTCCATTTGATCGACGCGCCGAGCAATCCGGATTTCGCGTTCTTCAGATATTGATACAGCGGGTGGGCATTCTGGCCGTTGACCTCGATCTTTTCGAACATCGGAAAGGTGATGGCATAATTGCTGGCGCAGAACTGCTCGATCTGTCTGGCGTCGCCAGGTTCCTGGCTTCCGAACTGGTTGCATGGAAACCCGAGAACCGAAAAGCCGCGCGGGTTGAGCGCTTTGTGCAGCGCCTCCAGGCCCCGGTATTGCGGGGTAAACCCGCACGCGCTCGCGGTGTTGACGATCAGCAACACCTGACCCTCATACCGCTTCAGTGGAATGTCTTCGCCGGCAAGCGACTTTGCCGTGAAATCATGAACGCCGGCCATCGTGTTCTCTCAATCAAGGATTCAGAAATTCAGCGGGCGGGATCGACAGGTGAAGACGGCGTCCCCCCGGCTTCGATCGCCTCGCCCGCGAGCAGGCACAGATCCTCGCGGTAACGGCTCGAGACCACCTGAACGCCGACGGGAACGCGACCCACCAGTCCCGTGGAGACGGTTAGCGCAGGCAGGCCCACGAAGGGAATGGCAATCTGCGGCACTTGCGCCCGCCAGACCCGCGCGAACGAAGCGTCGTCCCGGCGGTCGAGGCCGTCGGGAAACGGCAGTTCTCCGGAGACCGGCATCAGCAGCACGGCATAGGTCTCGAAGAACGTCAGCCATTCGCGCGTCAACGTCGCCCGCCGCGTCAACGCCTTCGATAACGCCGCGCCGTCGAACGGCTGGACCTTGCTTTTGTTGCCACGCAGGCAGGCCAGCGCGCCGGGATCGCCTTCACGCTCGGCGGCCTCGAGTTGGGCTTCATATCCGTCGCCGAGCCAGAGTTTGGTTTGAAGCTCCGCGGCCTCGCGCAGCGGCGGCGTATTTTCGATCTCTTCGACCACCCATCCCGCGCGCTCCAGGCGCTTGGCCGCATCTGCTACCGCCGCCTGCACTTCAGGCGACGATTTCAAGGCCGTCGGGACGAAAACAAAGCGCTGCGCGCTTCGGCATCGCGGGCCCTTCCAGCGGCGCCGGCACCCACCAGGGATCACGCATGTCTCTGGCAGACATCGCCGCCAGCGCAATCCTAAGATCGCCGATGGTACGCGCGAGCGGACCGGACACCGCCGATATCTGCGGCCCGATGCCGCGCTCCGGCAGCGACGCGTTGAAGGCGGGGATACGGCCAATCGTCGGCCGCAGGCCATGAACGCCGTTGGCGTAGGCGGGATAACGGATCGATCCCGCGATATCCGTTCCGTGCGCGATATGCCCGATGCCCGCTGCCACTGCTGCGCCTGCGCCGCCGGACGAACCGCCCGGCGTGATGCCCGGATCGCGCGGATTTTTGGTGTCGCCGTGGATCAGATTGGTGGTGAACCAGCGATAGGAAAACGCCGGGCAATTGGTGCGCCCGAGGATCACGGCGCCGGCCTTGCGAAGATTATCGATCACGGGACTGTTGCTGCGCGCGATCACGTCGCGCTGCAATTTGAGCCCGTTGGTGTTGGCAAACCCCTCCTGGTCGATATTGACCTTGACGGTGACGGGGACGCCCGCCAGCGGGCCTGCTGCTTCATTCCGCGCGATCGCCGCATCGACGGCCTCGGCCTGGGCCAGCACATCCGCCGGCCGGTGATCGACCACGGCGTTGATCGCCGGGTTCACCGCGTCAAGCCGGGCCAGCGCCGAGACCGCCGCTTCCCTGGCCGAAACCTTTCGAGACCGGATGCGGGCGGCAAGATCCGCCGCCGGCAGACGCCAGAGATCGTCCATATTCAGCTCCGTTTTGATCGCTGGTGTTGTAGCGTCCGCGCGAGGGCAGCGCTACCCCGCGAATGCCCGGCGAACGGGACTTCGACAAAGGCGCGAGCCTGGAATGAAAGTGCGCCGCCTTCAGTGCTTTGTGTCGGGCACGTCGGAGACATCGAGGATGGCTTCGGCAAACGGAAATTCCAGCACGATCTCGCCCGCATCGTCCGTCACTTCGAGGACGGCATTCATGAGACCGCCCTCGGCGCCTTCGATTTTCAGCAATTCCAGAATCATGGCTCGCGCGATCTCCCACGCGCGATCGGGATCCCGCAGCTCCTCGCCTTCCGGGTCGGTTACCAGCTCATTGCCGATACGTGCGTTGAAGAAATATCGCGGCATTGTCAAAACTCACTGGAATTAATAGTTCCGGCCGGAGCTGGCGACACTCACAAGTTCTTTATCGGGGAATTCACCGCGCCGTATCGAACCGGCGGCTGGCATCCGGCGCGAAACGAGCAGCGTTGAAGCTGTTGATCCCGCACTGTTTTGAAACCCTTTTGCACAACTATGTGAATTTCTTTTGCGCTGCAGCATAAATCTGCCGAGTCTGATGGAAAAAAGATTTAACTGGCGAACTTTTAGTTCTGCATTAGTTTATTGGGGAGGACGCAGTTAGTCCTGCCTGACAAGGAGAGCCAAAATGGCCTGGAAAACACCGAAGATTGTCGAAGTGCCGGTCGGCATGGAAATCAACATGTATGCGTGCGCCGCCCGCAAGTAAGCGGCTGCGACACTTCACGTTTCGACTTAAGGTGGATATCCGGGCGTGACACGATCCTGATTTGGGGATCGTGAATGCGCTGGAGTCCACCTTTGAAGTTTGAATATCCAGGAGACGGATCATGCTTCGCGTCGTCATCCTGGGCGCCGCGGCAGGTGGCGGTGTTCCGCAATGGAATTGCGGGTGTCCGGTTTGCCGGACCGCGCGAGACGGCCACCCGGAGCTTCGAAGCACCCAAGCCTCGATCGCGATCAGCGCCGATGGCGAGCACTGGTTCCTGATCAACGCTTCACCCGATCTGCGCCAGCAACTGATCGCGACACCGCAGCTTCATCCCAAAGCCGGAAAGCTTCGTCACAGCCCGATATCGGGCGTGGTCCTGACCAATGGCGAAGTCGACGCAATCGCTGGATTACTGTCGATGCGCGAAGGCTCGCCGTTCACGATCTATGCGCACGACAAGGTGCTTTCGATCCTCCGGGATAACAGCATCTTCAACGTACTGAACGAAAAGAACGTGCGGCGCGAGCCGATCGAAATCGACACGGCGTTCGAGCCGGCATTGCCCGATGGCTCGCCCTCCGGCATCGAGGTGCTGCCGTTCGCCGTAACGGGCAAAAGCGCGTGGTATCTGGAAGGCAAGGCACACCCGGGCGGAAACGACGGCGCGGGCGACACGCTCGGACTTCGGATCAGCGACAAGTCGACGGCCAGGTATTTCTATTATCTGGCCGCCTGCGCCGGCGTGACCGACGATTTGAAGGCGCGCCTGGCCGGCGCTTCACTGGTGTTCTTCGACGGAACGGTGTGGCGCGACGACGAATTGATCGCAGCTGGCCTCGGCAACAAGACGGGTCAAGGGATGGGCCATATCGCGATGTCGGGCGACAACGGCGCGATCGAAAGCCTGGCCGGCCTCGACATCGGCCGCAAGATATTTTTGCATATCAACAATTCCAACCCGGCGCTGCTGCATGCTTCCCCTGAGCGCAAGAGCGTCGAGCGCGCGGGCTGGCAAATTCCCGCCGATGGCATGGAGATCGCGCTGTGAACGTCAACACCAGGCCTTCGAACGGGATGACCGCGTTCTCGCTCAACAGCGCCGCGCCTTTGAACAGCGCCGAAGAACTCGACGCCGCCCTCCGCCATATCGGGGCGACCCGCTATCACAACCTGCACCCGTTTCACCGGCTGCTGCATGGCGGCAAGCTCAACAAGGGACAGGTGCAGGCCTGGGCGCTGAACCGTTATTATTACCAGAGCACCATCCCGCTGAAGGACGCCGTGGTGATCTCCCGGTTCCGCGACCGCGGCATCCGGATGGAGTGGCGGCACAGGATAGAAGACCATGACGGCGATCCCGGCACCGAAGGCGGCATCGAGCGCTGGCTCAAGCTGACCGAAGGGCTCGGCCTCGACAACGCCTATGTGGAATCCGCCGAAGGCATCCTTCCCGCCACGCGATTTGCGGTCGAGGCCTACGTGCATTTCGTCCGCGACAAAACTCCGCTCGAAGCCATCGCCTCCTCCCTCACCGAACTGTTCGCGCCCAACCTGCATGAAGAGCGCATCGCGGGAATGCTGGCGCACTACGATTTCGTCAATCCGGATATCATGAGCTATTTCAGCCGGCGCATGGAGCAGGCGCCGCGCGACGCCAACTTCGCGCTCGACTTCGTCAAGACCCATGCCAAGACGCCGGCCGAGCGCGAAGCGGTCTGCAACGCGCTGCTTTTCAAGACCAATGTGCTTTGGGTTCAGCTTGACGCGCTGTATCATGCCTATGTCGATGGTCATGTGCCGCCGGGAGCGTTTGTGCCGAAGGCAAACTAGAGCGAAACAGAAGTCAGAACCAGAGCAAACCGATGGCAGCAAGCCGCAACATCAGCGTCAGCGAGGCCAGCCGGCCGGTGCTGCCGCGGCACGCCAAACTGAAATTCGACGAGACGCGGCAGCGCTGGGTGATCCTGGCGCCGGAGCGCGTGCTGGCGCCGGACGAGATTGCGGTGGAGGTGCTTCAGCTTTGCGACGGCGTGCGCAGCGTCGGCCAGATGGCCGACCAGCTCGCGCAAAAATACGCCGCCGAACGCGGCGCGATTGCAACCGACGTGGTCGCCATGCTGCAGGATCTTGCCGACAAGGGATTCCTGACCGAAGCGCGCGAGAAGACATCATGAGTCCGACGCTGACCGACGCTCATCAGGCAGCCGGCAATCCCTCCGACGGGCTCGCGGCGCTGGAGCAGCGCGGATCGACGGCGGAGAGCTTCGGCATTCCGCTCGCGGTCCTCGCCGAACTGACGCACCGCTGTCCGCTGCAATGCCCTTATTGCTCGAATCCGGTCGAGCTCGACCGTGGCAGCAGCGAACTAACGACCGAAGAATGGAAGAAGGTCCTTAGCGAGTTGGCCGAGATCGGCGTGCTGCAGATTCATTTTTCCGGCGGCGAACCCACCGCGCGCAAGGACCTGGTCGAACTGGTCCAGCACGCCAGCGACGTCGGACTGTATTCCAATCTCATTACTTCGGCGGTGCTGCTGACCCGCGAGAAGCTCTCGGCGCTGGCCGATGCCGGGCTGTGCCACGTGCAGATCAGTTTCCAGGGCAACGAGCCTGTGGTGGCTGACCGTGTCGCCGGCTTGCAGAACGCGCACGCCAAAAAGCTCGAAGTTGCGAAGTGGGTGCGCGAACTGGATATGCCGCTGACCGTCAACGCGGTCATGCACCGGCAGAACCTGCATCAGCTTTCCGACATCATCCAGATGGCGGTCGATCTCGACGCCGACCGGCTCGAAGTCGCCAATGTGCAGTATTACGGCTGGGCGCTGAAGAACCGCGCGGCGCTGATGCCGACGATGCAGCAGATCGAGGAAACCAGCCGCATCGTCGAACAAGCCGAGGCGCGGCTGAAGGGCATTCTGGCGATCGACTATGTGGTGCCGGATTATTATGCGCTGCGGCCGAAGAAGTGCATGGGCGGCTGGGGCCGGCAGTTCTTCAACATCTCGCCGGCAGGCAAGATCCTGCCCTGCCATGCCGCCGAAACCATTACCGGGCTGGAATTCCTGTCGGTGCGGTCGAACCATTCGATCGCCTGGATCTGGCAGAACTCCGAAGCCTTCAACCGCTATCGCGGCACCGGCTGGATGCCGGAGCCGTGCCGGAGCTGCGAGTTCAAGGAAGTCGATTTCGGCGGCTGCCGCTGCCAGGCCTTCGCGCTGACCGGCGACGCCGGCAATACCGACCCGGCCTGCACGCTGTCGCCGATGCACGAGCAGATCTTCAAGATGGCCGAGACCGAAGCCGCCGGTAACAACAGCCGTTTCATCTACCGCAACTTTGCCGGGGGCACGCTGGAGACGGGCGGCGAGCATGGCGCCTGACGCCGAAGCGGGGAAATCTACCGTCAACCGCGCCGATCCGTTCGCGCCGCTGACGTCGCAACTTTTGGCGGTCGGCGACGGCCATGAGATTTACGTCGAAACCGTTGGCCGCACCAACGGCATCCCGGCGGTCTATCTGCATGGCGGCCCCGGCAGCGGCTGCCAGCCCGACCACCGGCGGCTGTTCGATCCCGAACGCTTCCACACCGTGCTGTTCGATCAGCGTGGCGCCGGGCGAAGCCGCCCGAAAGGCCGTCGCGAGCATAATACGCTGCCTCATTTGATCGCCGACATGGAGATGATCCGCGAAAAATCCGGCTTCGAGCGCTGGATGGTGGTCGGCGGCTCCTGGGGCGCGACACTGGCGCTGGCCTATGCGCAGGCGCACCCGGACCGGGTCACGGGAATCGTCTTGCGCGCGACCTTCCTCGGCACCCGCGCGGAGTTGGAAGGCGCGTTTCTCGACGCGCTGCCGCGGTTCTATCCCGGTCTGAGCGATGATTTCATTAATGTGTTGGCGCCGGAAGAACGCACGCAGCCGCTCGACGCGTATTTCCGGCGCATCCTCGATTCAGATCCGGCGATCCATGGCCCGGCGGCGCGCGCCTGGAATGTCACCGAAAGCATTCTTTCCGAGTACAGGCCGGGACGCACCAGACTGGATACCGCTGGGATGAATTCGGCGCGCGCCCTGCCCGCCACCCCGTTCATGGAAGCGCATTACTTCCAGAACGACTGCTTCATGAAGCCCAATCAGCTGATGGCGGAAGCCGGAAAACTGGCGAACATTCCCGGCATCATCGTGCAAGGCCGCTACGATCTCTTGTGTCCGCCGGCGACCTCGCATGCGCTTGGCGCAGTCTGGCCTGGATCCGAAATTCGCGTTGTCGAAGGCGCCGGCCATTCGCTGTACGATCCCGGCATCCGGGACGCCGTGATGAAAGCGATTGCTGATCTCGCATCCAGAATCAAGGGTTAGGGAGACTTTCACCAATGCCGATCGCCGGAAAAGGCATGCTGCTGACATCGATGAACATCGATCCGTCGGACGAGGCCGAATTCAATCGATGGTACGACCGCGAGCATCTTGAGGAGCGTGTCGCCATCGACGGCTTCCTCGAAGCCCGTCGCTACATCGCGCATCGAGGCTCCCCGAAATATCTCTGCCTTTACTCGACTGAGACGTTCGAAGTTCTCGACAGCTCCGCCTATCGCACCGTGCTGGGCAATCCCACCGATTGGTCGAAGACCTGCATGGCGCGTTTCAGGAACATGATCCGCGCGATCGCGCGCATCACGATCAGCCGCGGAACGGGTCGCGGAGCGGTGCTGGGCATCATTCGCCTTCGTCCCCCCGACGACGGCAAGGACAAACTGCGCGCGGCGCTGCAGGACATGCTCGATCCCGGCACGCTGGATGGAATTATCTCCATGCACCTGATCGAGAGCGACCCAAAGCTGTCGAAGCCGATCACCGCCGGTCCCCCGGTTTCGGATCCAGGTTCCGGCGACTGGTTTGTGCTGATCGACGGTACCGATGTGAATGCGGTCGGTGCGGTCCTTGCGGCACGTTTTGAGAACAACACGGCATTCAAACCCGTCATGGTCTCAACCGGCGTTTACAATCTGATGTGGGATCTCGCAAAGAGCGATATTCCCGCGTCAAAACCTCGTTGAAACGTCATGTTGCAGCGCCGCATTTAACCAGTTCGACATTAAAAATAGCGGTCCGGCATGACAACGAATGGTGAATAGCCAAAAATGCCTTTGTGCATCATGTCGAATGTCTCTAATAAGATAACCCTATGATCCCATTCAAAAACCACAAGAACGCCGGCTGAGCGTTCGCAAGAAAGCAAGGCCGCGTCATTCCTGGATTTGGCGTGGATATGGTAGGAATGAAACCGACTGATATTTCGGCGCCCGACTACTTTCATAAAGTGGTCGACTGCCAATGGGCCTGTCCCGCGCATACGCCGGTTCCTGAATACATCCGGTTGATCGCTGAAGGCCGCTATAGCGACGCCTACATGATCAATTGGAGATCGAACGTGTTTCCCGGAATTCTGGGACGCACCTGCGATCGTCCGTGCGAGCCCGCATGCCGCCGCGGCCGCGTCGAGGAAACACCTGTTGCGATCTGCCGGCTGAAGCGCGTCGCCGCCGACTTCAAGGATGACGTCAAGCATCGCATGCCGCGGCCGTCGCCGAAAAACGGCAAGCGCATCGCGATCGTCGGCGGCGGTCCCGCCTCGCTCTCGGTCGCCCGCGATCTCGCGCCGCTCGGCTATCACTGCATCGTGTTCGATCAGGACCCCAAGGCCGGCGGCATGATGCGGACGCAGATTCCGAAATTCCGGCTGCCGGATTCGGTGATCGACGAGGAAACCGACTACATCCTCAACCTCGGTATCGAGTTCAAGGGCGGCCAGCGCATCGACAGCCTGAAGAAGCTGCTCACCGGCAACTACGACGCGATCTTCGTCGGCTCCGGCGCGCCGCGCGGCCGCGAGCTTGAGATTCCCGGCCGCAAGGAAGCCGCTGCCAATATCCACATCGGCATCGACTGGCTTTCCAGCGTGTCGTTCGGCCATGTCGAAAAGATCGGCAAGCGCGTGATCGTGCTCGGCGGCGGCAACACCGCGATGGACTGCTGCCGTACCGCGCGCCGTCTCGGCGGCGAGGACGTCAAGGTGATCGTGCGTTCCGGCTTCGAGGAAATGAAGGCGAGCCCCTGGGAAAAGGAAGACGCCCTCCACGAAGACATTCCGATTCTCAATTTCATGGTGCCGAAGGCCTTCACCCACGACAACGGCAAGCTCACCGGCGTCACCTTCGAGAAGGTCAAGGCCGAGTACGACTCCAAGGGCAAGCGCAGCCTGGTACCTTCAGGCGAACCCGACCAGACCATCGAATGCGACGACGTCCTGGTGGCGGTCGGCCAGGAGAACGCTTTCCCCTGGATCGAGCGCGACTGCGGCGTCGAATTCGACAAGTGGGACATGCCCAAGGTCGACGCCAAGACCATGGGCTCGACCAATCCGAAAGTGTTCTTCGGCGGCGACGCCGCGTTCGGCCCGAAGAACATTATCTGGGCGGTGGCGCACGGCCACGACGCAGCGCTTTCGATCCACAAGCTTTGCTCCGGCGAGGACATCAACGAACGCCCGCTGCCCGAAGTGGATATCTCGTCGCAGAAGATGGGCATCCACGAATGGAGCTATGACAACGACGTCTCCAGCGACAAGCGCTACAAGGTGCCGCATCGCGACAAGGTGATCGCGCTAAAGGACATCCGCGCCGAAGTCGAACTCGGCTATGACGTCAAGCTGGCGCTCGGCGAAGCCCAGCGCTGCCTGAACTGCGACATCCAGACCGTCTTCGCTGCGCCTCTGTGCATCGAATGCGACGCCTGCGTCGATATCTGCCCGATGGACTGCATCACCTTCACCGAGAACGGCGAGGAAGCCGATCTGCGTGAGCGCCTGAAGGCGCCCTCGCCGCATCTCGACCAGGCGCTTTACGTCGCCGACGGCCTCAAGACCGGACGCGTGATGGTCAAGGACGAAGACGTCTGCCTGCATTGCGGCCTGTGCGCCGAACGTTGTCCCACCGGCGCCTGGGACATGCAGAAATATCTCATCGACATGACTCTTGCGGGTACATCATGCCAGTCCAAAGCCCGATCAGCAGCGTAAACGACTTCGTCGTCCGCTTCGCCAACGTCAACGGTTCGGGTTCGGCGAGCGCCAACGAACTGTTCGCCCGTTCGATCCTGCGCCATGGCGTGCCGGTGTCGCCGCGCAACGTCTTCCCGTCCAACATCCAGGGCCTGCCGACCTGGTATGAAGTTCGCGTTACCGAGGACAGCCATCTCGGCGCGCGCGGCGGCGTCGACATGATGGTGGCGATGAACCCGCAGACCTGGGACAAGGACCTCGCCTCGATCGAGCCGGGCGGCTACCTGTTCTACGACTCGACCAAGCCGATGCCGGCGTCGAAATTCCGCGCCGACATCACCGTGATCGGCGTGCCGCTCACCGCCATCACCAACTCGACCTACACCGATCCGCGCCAGCGCCAGCTGTTCAAGAACATCATCTATCTCGGCTCGTTGTGCGCCCTGCTCGACATGGACCCCAAGCTGGTCGAGCAACTGATCGGCGAGCAGTACAAGGGCAAGGAAAAGCTGCTGTCGTCGAACGTCCATGCGCTGCATCTCGGCCGCGACTGGGCGCTGCAGAATCTCAAATGCCCGATCGGTCTGCGGGTCAAGAAAGCCGACAAGGTCGGCGACCGCATCTTCATCGAAGGCAACAGCGCGGCCGCGCTCGGCGCGGTCTACGGCGGCGCCACCGTATGTGCCTGGTATCCGATCACGCCGTCGTCGTCGCTTGCCGACGCCTTCACCAGCCACTGCAAGAGGCTGCGGCACGATCCGGAAACCGGCAAGGCCAAATACGCCATCGTCCAGGGCGAGGACGAACTGGCTTCGATCGGCATCGTGATCGGCGCGTCATGGAACGGCGCCCGCGCCTTCACTGCGACCTCCGGTCCCGGCATCTCGCTGATGCAGGAATTCATCGGCCTGTCGTACTTCGCCGAAATCCCGGCCGTGATCATGAACGTGCAGCGCGCCGGGCCCTCGACCGGGATGCCGACCCGGACCCAGCAATGCGACATCATTTCCTGCGCCTACGCCTCGCATGGCGACACCAAGCATGTCCTCTTGTTTCCGGAAGATCCGGCCGAATCCTTCGAATTCGCAGCCCAGGCCTTCGATCTCGCCGAGCGCCTGCAGACCACGATCTTCGTCATGCTCGATCTCGACATCGGCATGAACCATCGGCTGTCCCGTCCCCTGAAGTGGGACGACGCGCGCCAATACGACCGCGGCAAGGTGATGACGGCGGAGATGCTTGGCGACGGACGCGACTTCGGGCGTTATCTCGATGTCGATGGCGACGGCATTCCGTTCCGCACCTATCCCGGCACGCATCCGACCAAGGGTTCGTTCTTTACCCGCGGCACCTCGCGCGACCGTTATGCGCGCTATTCCGAGGAAGGCTCGGTTTACGCCGACAACATGCAGCGGCTGGTGCGCAAATTCGAAAGCGCCCAGGACATGGTGCCGCGACCGCTGCAGGCCAACGCCGCCAAGCCCACCAAATACGGCGTGATCTATTTCGGCTCGACCGCGCCCGCGATGGACGAGGCGATCGGACTATTGGAAACACGCGGGCATCAGCTCGACCGCTTGCGGATCCGCGCTTTCCCGTTCCATTCCAGCGTGGCGAGCTTCATCGCCGACCATGATTTTGTTTATGTGGTCGAGCAGAACCGCGATGCGCAGCTCCGCTCCCTGATCGTCAACGAGAACGGCATCGATCCGGTCCGGCTGGTTCCCATCCTGCATTATGACGGCACGCCGATTACCGCGCGCTTCATCGCAGGGGCCATTGGCGACCACCAGGACCAGCTCAAGGTGACCCCGCTCCGCAAGGTGAAGTCATGACCTATATCGCGAAACCGAAATTCCAGCATCCGGGGCTGCCGAAGAACGAACTCGGCTTCACCCACCGCGACTACGAGGGCAAGGTTTCCACGCTGTGCGCCGGCTGCGGCCATGATTCGATCACGGCATCGATCATCGAGGCCTGTTACGAGCTTTCGATCGAGCCGCATCGCGTTGCCAAGATTTCCGGCATCGGCTGCTCCTCGAAAACCCCGGATTATTTCCTCGGCAATTCGCATGGCTTCAATTCGGTCCATGGCCGGATGCCGTCGGTGCTGACCGGCGCCAATCTCGCCAACCGTGACCTGATCTATCTCGGCGTCTCCGGCGACGGCGATTTCGGCTTCGATCGGTTTCGGCCAGTTCGCGCATTCGATCCGGCGCGGCGTCAACATGACCTATATCGTCGAGAACAACGGCGTTTACGGCCTCACCAAGGGCCAGTTCTCGGCCACCGCCGACCGCGGCTCGAAGAACAAGCGCGGCCTGATGAATACCGACAACGCCATCGATCTGGTAGCGATCGCGCTGCAGCTTGGCGCGAGCTTCGTGGCGCGCAGCTTCTCCGGCGACAAGACCCAGCTGGTGCCGCTGATCGCCGCTGCGATCCAGCACAAGGGCGCCGCGTTCATCGACGTGATCAGCCCGTGCGTCGCCTTCAACAACCACGCCGGCTCGACCAAGAGCTTCGACTATGTGCGCGAGCACAATGACGCGGTGAACCGGCTCGACGTCATCACCGGCCGCGACCCGATC
The DNA here is from genome assembly GCA_963774685.1 of uncultured Alphaproteobacteria bacterium. GTDB lineage: Bacteria > Pseudomonadota > Alphaproteobacteria > Rhizobiales > Xanthobacteraceae > Bradyrhizobium. The sequence continues at coordinate 1,043,219 of CAVZFU010000003.1, forward strand.
ACCGTCGACTACGAGCCGGGTACGGTGCAGGTGGTCGAGCAGCACGACGGCTCCAAAATAGCGCTGCGCAAGATCGACGCGGATTATGACCCGCACGATCGTGTCGGGGCGATGACCTTCCTGCAAAAGCACGCCGCCAAGGGCCAGATCGTCACCGGCCTGCTCTATGTCGATCCGGAGTCGGAAGACCTGCACTCCCACCTCAACACGGTGGAAGCGCCGCTCAACCAGCTCGGCGAGAAGGCGCTGTGTCCGGGCTCCGCCGCGCTGGAAAAGATCAACGCCAGCCTGCGCTAGATGGAATCACAGGATACCGCGCACGCCGCGGCCTAGACCGCGGTGGATCGCCGCCGGCTCGACACCGAATCCGCAAGCCACGCCTTGCGGTCGGCCACCGCGTTGTGAAACTGATCGAGCGCGATGTTGAACGCCGACAGGGTATCTTCGGCGACCGCGCCATCTTCGAAACAATTCAGCGTATCGCGCAGTATTTCGTCGGCCTCTTTTTGCATCAGGTCGAGTTCGGTGACCGAGCCGCTCTCGCGGGCGGCGGCGATCATGTCCACCAGGCGGGTGCGCAATTCGGTGTTATGGATCCGTTCGTCGCGCCGCATGTAGCTCCGCAGCCAGGCCCCCAGCGAGGCCACGCCCGACAAGATCATCAAGCCGAACCACATGAAGTCGCCATAGCGGTCGAGGAAGCTGCGCTCGTTGCCGTCGATATAGGCGGCGGCTCCCGGATGCGCCGGAATCGCGGCGGCCTTGTCGGTATCGGGAACCTGGATGTTCGCCACCCCCGGAAATTCGCTTTGCAGCGAATGACGGATCGCAAAAAGCTGCTTGGTGAAGGCAGTGACGGTCAACTCCGACAGCGTCTTGCGGGCGACGATCAGATGATTGACGTCGAGGGTCGTTACGTCGTCATCCGGCCGGGCCGGAGTGGCGCCAAGCGCGCCCGCGGCGATCTCGGCGGATTCATACACGGGATGCTTGCGCGCGATGATTTCGGCGGCATCGACCGGAAGGAACGTGACAGCGCTGTTTGGCTTGGTCGTCGCCGCGATCGCATCGGCGGTAATCTTGCTGTCGACCGGACCGACCGCCATGAAGGCGTCGACCTTCTGATTGCGAAGGGCGTCGCCGAGGTCGGTTGTACCGAACTGCACCATCTCGACCTTGTCAGGGGCAACCCCGGATTCGGTCAGGATGACCTTGAGCAGCTCGACATTCGCCGCTGTCTTTCCGATGATACCAACCTTCCGTCCGGCCAGGTTTGCAACCTTGGTGATGTTGGATTCTTTCTTCTGGCCTTTGGCACTGCCGCCATTGGGCAGCCAGAGCACGACGAGGTTCTTGCGAAAGATCGCCACCGAAAGCGCATCGGGTGAAAGGCCGAGATCCGAGCGCACGACCGCCAGATCGGTCTCATGGCGCCCGATGACGGCGGCGCTTTCCTCGGCACCCGCCGTAACCATCACCCGCAAGCGAACGTAGTGCCGCTCGCGTGCGAAGGCCTGGGCGATCTCCTGGACCACTTTCACGTCGTCGCTGCCGGGCGGCCCGACCGCGATCCGCAAGGTCGCCGGCCTCCAGCTAAAAAACAAAAGGCCGATCAATGCCACGGCGAAGACGAGGCCACCGACGCAAAGCACGATAAAAGTCGCACGTTTCATCATGAAGTCATGGCCCGCCTCGACAGGCCACAGGGTGCCCGTCGGTGCCCCAATGTTAGTGCATGACCGGTTGCGGCGCTACCGTTGACGCCGCGGGTAAAGGCCGCAGGAAGATGAATGAAGAAGCAAGGTTAAGGGCGGAAGGCGGATGACCTTGGGGGTCATCGGAGTTCCCGGCTCATCGGACCATTGAAATCAAACGGCGGAGCATTCCGCCGATGCTGGCATGGTGCCGGGAGTGGTGCGCGGTAGAGGGCTGGTCGGACATCGCGCGGCGCGGACCGATGGCTTCGAACTGCGCCTTTTGCTCGTCGGTTAGCTGTCCATAGAAGTCGTCGAGTGCCGTGCGCACGGTCTTGACCGCCTGCAACATCACATCCAGCCGTTTGCCGACCGCGGCGAGCCGGGCCGGCGGGGTTACTGCCGTATCGACCTGGCACGCGGTCTTGAGCATGTCGGCCGCTTTGGTGCTGGCGTCCTGGAGCGCGGTCAGGCTAACCCGTTGCGCGTCGGTCGGATGCAGCCTCGCGTCGATCTCGGCGGCCGGCCAATCCGTCACGCCCGGTTGCGCGGCGCCGCAGCTTTGAGCGATCGGGCCTTGCGCGGCTTCATTGCTGCGCCGACCTTGACGCTGACCTTCGCTGCACGCTGATCCTGGCCGAGCGCGTTGAGCCTGGCCTTCTGCTCGTCGTTCAGGAGACCGTAGAAGTGCTCCAGCGCCGGCTGCACCGTGCCGACCGCCGCGATCATCGCTTCGATGCGGGCCTGCATGGCTGCGAGCCGGTTCGGCGCGGTCAGCGCCACCTGGGTCGGACAGGCCGCCTTGATGTCCTGCGCGGCCTTTACCGAGGCATTGGCAAGGTCATCGAGCGCGGCGCGCTGTTCGTCGTTGGGCTGAACGGCCTGCTGGATCCGATCGATCGGCAGACCGGCGATGTCGCGGCTGTCGTCGCCGCACATTTGCGACAACTGGCTCGGCGCCGTGCTTGCGGGCGAGGCTCGCTCCGGGCCGGCCGGGTTGCCGCCGCTGCCCGGCGGCAAATACCCGACGAGGTCGTCATAGCCGTAAGGCGCGAACAGGCCGGCATAAATGTCGTCATAGCCGTAACCCCAGAACGAGTTGTCGTAGGCGTCGCCCCACATCGCGTAATCGTAAAGGTCGTAATAGGCGAACGGCCAGAACAGCGGGCCGACCCAGCCGTATCCGCCGTGGCGGTGCCGCCACCAGCCGTTTCGGCCGTGGCCATGCCATCCCGCGATCGCCGCGCTTGCAACGATCCGGGCGCGGGTACTTGGGTTGTGTAAATTGTTCCTGTTGCGCAAGGCGCCGGCCACCGCGCGTGAGTTCAGTGCGTTACGTACGGCGGTAGATCTCAGATTTGCGCTCCGGCTCTGGCCGAGCGCTGGACTTGCATTGTTGTTGAGCGTGGTTCTGCGGCCGACCGAACCGGTGGGGACATGGCGGACGGCAAACGAGCGAGACCCGCGAAAACTTGGTCGCACGGCGGATCGCGCTATCGCGGACCTGCCGCTGAAGCGACGCACACCGCCGTAATGCATACCGCCTGCGCGCATGCCGCCGCCGAAGTGAGCGCCGCCCCCCATACCGCCGCCGAAGTGCGACGCACCGCCGCCTCGGCCAGGCGCAGAATAGGCTGAACCGGAAAGCAACGCCGCCAGAGCGATCGCGGCAAAGACATTGAGTTTGGACATCGCACCCTCCTCAAGCGCCCCCGCGCGTCAAGAAGCGGTATCGTCACCATAACGCCGCCACGTTGCCGTAGTTCCCAGATGCGTCGCTCCCGCCGCAGTTCAAAATGCGCCTGCATCGACCGGCGAGCACCGGGGCAACCCCGGCGGCAATCACAAAATCGCGTTGAGATCAACGCCAAACGATCGATTCTCGGGGGATCGAACTGTCGTGAATGGCGTTATCCTGCGGATACCCATAATTCCCCGTCAGCGCCCCTCAGGGACTTGTTGACAAAATTCGGCCTCCAGCCCGAAGGTGCGGGGAACCGGATCGGGCCACCTCGAACAGAACAAAGCATCATGAATCCCGTCAAAGCACTCGAAACCCACGGCCAGGCGGTCTGGCTGGATTTCCTCGCCCGCGGCTTCGTCGCCAAGGGCGATCTGAAAAAGCTGATCGATACCGATGGCGTCAAGGGCGTCACGTCAAATCCGTCGATCTTCGAGAAGGCGATCGGTAGTTCGGACGAGTATGACGGTCCGATCGGCCATGCCTTGAAAAGAAGCGATCGTCCGGTGGCGGAGCTGTTCGAGCATCTCGCGGTCGAGGATATCCAGCATGCCGCCGACGTGCTGCGCCCGGTATACGATCATTTGAAGGGCAATGACGGCTTTGTCAGCCTCGAAGTGTCGCCCTATCTGGCGATGGACACCAAGGCCACGATTGCCGAAGCCGAGCGGCTTTGGAAGGAAGTAGGACGCAAGAACCTGATGGTGAAGGTACCGGCAACGCCGGAAGGCCTGCCCGCGATCCGTCACCTGATCGGTGAAGGCATCAGCATCAACATCACGCTTGTTGTTTTCGCAAAAGGTCTACGTGCAGGTCGCCGAGGCCTATCTCGCAGGCCTGGAAAAATATGTCGCCGGCGGCGGCGATCCTTCCCACGTCGCCAGCGTCGCCAGCTTCTTCGTCAGCCGCATCGACAGCGCGGTCGACAAGCAGCTTGATGAGAAGATCGCAAAGGCCAACGACCCTACCGAAAAGGAACGGCTGGCCGCGCTGAAGGGCAAGGTCGCCATCGCCAACGCCAAGCTCGCCTACCAGGAATACAAGCGCCTGTTTTCCGGCACACGCTGGGACAAGCTTGCCGCCAAAGGTGCCAGGCCGCAGCGATTGCTGTGGGCCTCGACCGGCACCAAGAACAAAGACTATAGCGACGTGCTCTATGTCGAGGAGCTGATCGGTCCGAACACCGTCAATACCGTACCGCCGGCGACGCTCGACGCCTTCCGCGACCATGGCAAGCCGCGCGACAGTCTCGAAGAAAATGTCGACGAGGCCAAACGCGTCCTCGCCGAACTGGAGAAATCAGGCATCTCGCTCGATGCGATCACTGCCGAACTCGTCAAGGACGGCGTCAAGCTGTTCGCCGATGCCGCCGACAAGCTTTATGGCGCGGTCGCGCACAAGCGCGCGGCGGTGCTGGGCGCCGGTATCGATCGCCAGGAGTTCGCGCTCGGAAGCAGCATCGATAAGGCGGTCGAGAAGAGCACCGAGGACTGGCGCGCGTCAGCCAGGATACGCCGGCTCTGGCACCACGACAAATCGGTGTGGACCGGCACCGATGAGGACAAGTGGCTGGGCTGGCTGAACAGTCCTGCCGCCGCTGACGTTGCCGACTACGAGGACTATGCCCGGAAGGTAAAGGGACAGAACTTTACCGACGCCGTCGTGCTCGGCATGGGCGGATCGAGCCTGGGTCCGGAAGTGCTGGCGAAAACTTTTGCGAAGAAAGCCGGCTTCCCGAAACTGCATGTGCTGGACTCGACCGATCCCGCGCAGGTCCGCGCCATGCAGAGCTCGATCGACATCACCAAAACCCTGTTCATCGTCTCCAGCAAATCCGGCGGCACCACCGAGCCGAATGTGATGAAGGACTACTTTTTTGCCGAAGTGTCCAAGGCGATCGGCGCCGACAAGGCCGGCCATCGTTTCATCGCGGTGACCGATCCGGGCTCGTCGCTGGAGAAAGTCGCGACCCAACAGGGTTTTGCGCGCATCTTCCATGGCGATCCCACCATCGGCGGGCGCTATTCCGTGCTGTCGCCATTCGGATTGGTCCCGGCCGCGACCGCAGGCATCGACGTTCGCAGCCTGCTCAAGCATACGCTGTCGATGGTGCGCTCCTGCGGGCCGGATGTGCCGCCGCATGAAAATCCCGGCGTGCAACTCGGCCTTGCCATGGGCCTTGCGGGGCTCGAGGGCCGCGACAAGGTGACGATATTGTCTTCAAGAAAAGTCGCCGATTTCGGCGCCTGGACCGAGCAGTTGATCGCCGAATCCACCGGCAAGGACGGCAAGGGCCTGATCCCGATCGATGGTGAGCCGCTTGGCGATCCCTCGGTCTACGTCGATGATCGCTTCTTCATCGGCATCAGCACCGAAGGCGAAAACGACGCGGCGCATGACGGCAAGTTAACCGCGCTGGAGAAGGCCGGGCATCCCGTGGTCCGCATCGTCATGAAATCGATCGATCATCTTGGCCAGGAATTCTTCCGCTTCGAGATGGCGACCGCGGTCGCCGGCTCCGTGCTCGGCATCAACCCGTTCAACCAGCCTGACGTGGAAGCTGCCAAGATCAAGACCCGCGAACTGACCGCGGCATTCGAGAAATCCGGCGCGCTGCCGGCGGAAAAGCCGGTGATCTCTACCGCGCAAGCCGATCTCTATACCGACGACACCAATGCTTCGGCCCTGCGCAAGGCGGGCGCCGACGGCGATCTCGGCTCCTGGCTGAAAGCGCATCTGGCCCGCTCCGGCGCCGGCGACTATGTGGCGTTGCTCGCCTATATCGAACGCGATCACGCCCACATCGAAACCCTGCAGCACATGCGCCTTGCCGTGCGCGACAAACGCCACGTCGCAACCTGCGCCGAATTCGGCCCGCGTTTCCTGCATTCCACGGGACAGGCCTACAAGGGCGGGCCCGACAGCGGCGTCTTCCTGCAGATCACCGCCGACGACGCCAGGGATTTGGCGGTGCCGGGCCAGAAAGCGAGTTTCGGGGTGATCAAGGCGGCACAGGCGCGCGGCGATTTCGACGTACTCACCGAGCGCGGCCGGCGCGCATTGCGCGTTCATTTGAAGGGCGACCTTAAATCGGGGCTGAAGATGCTCGATGCCGCGATCGCAGACGCATTGAATTAGGGATACAGAACATGCAGCTCGGCATGATCGGCCTTGGCCGGATGGGCGGCAATATCGTCCGCCGGCTGATGAAGCACGGACACTCGACCGTCGTTTACGACAAGGATCCGAAAGCCGTCGCGGCGATCGCCGCCGATGGCGCGGTCGGGGCCGGCGGGCTCGAGGATTTTGTCAAGAAGCTGGAAAAGCCGCGCACGGTCTGGGTCATGCTCCCCGCCGGCAAGATCACCGAAGCGACCATCGATGAACTGGCAAAACTGCTGCAGGCCGGCGACGTCATCATCGACGGCGGCAATACCTTTTGGCAGGACGACGTCCGTCGCGGCAAGGCGCTGCAACAAAACGGCATCCATTATCTCGACGTCGGCACCTCCGGCGGCGTCTGGGGCATCGACCGCGGCTACTGCATGATGATCGGCGGCGACAAGGCGGTGGTCGACCGCCTCGATCCGATTTTCGCAGCGATGGCGCCGGGCATCGGCGACATCGAGCGCACCAGGGGACGCGAGGGCCGCGATCCCCGCATCGAGCAAGGCTATATTCATGCAGGGCCGGTCGGCGCCGGTCACTTCGTCAAGATGGTTCATAACGGCATCGAGTACGGCCTGATGCAGGCCTATGCCGAAGGCTTCGACATCCTGAAGAACGCCAATATCGACGCCCTGCCCGCCGACCACCGTTTCGATCTCGACATTGCCGACATCGCCGAGGTCTGGCGGCGCGGCAGCGTGATCCCGTCATGGCTGCTCGATCTCACCTCCTCGGCGCTCGCCGAGAATCATACGCTGGATGAATATTCAGGTTTCGTGGAGGATTCCGGCGAAGGCCGCTGGACCGTGAATGCCGCGATCGACGAGGCGGTACCCGCCGAAGTATTGACGGCAGCACTGTATGCCCGCTTTCGCTCCCGCAAGGAGCACACCTTCGCGGAAAAAATTCTTTCCGCCATGCGCGCCGGTTTCGGTGGCCACAAGGAACCGAAGAAGCCGGCACCAGACAAATGACGGTCAGTCAAGCGAAGCAGAAAAAGCCGGATCCGTGCTCGTTCGTGATTTTTGGGGTCACCGGCGATCTGGCTCACAGGCTTGTGGTCCCTGCGCTGTACAATCTCGCCGCGAACGACCTGCTGCCGGAGAATTTCTGCATCGTCGGCATCGCCCGCAAGGGAATGTCGGGCGACGAATTGACCGACAGCCTGATGAACGGTCTCCGACAGTTCGCTACCCAGAAGGTGGACGACGGGATCGCCAAGCGGCTGCTGTCCTGCGTCACCTGCATCGAGGCCGATCCGAAAGCCCCGGCGTCATTCGACGCCATGCGCGATCAGCTCGACAAGCTCGAAGCGGAGCGGAAAACCGGCGGCAATCGCCTGTTCTACCTTGCAACCCCACCGAACGCCTTCCTGCCGATCAGCAAGGAGCTTGGCCGAACGGGTATGCTCACCGAAAATGGATCGTGGCGCCGGCTGGTGGTCGAAAAACCGTTCGGAACCGACCTCGCTTCGGCGAAGGCCCTAAACGATGAACTGCTGAAACTCGTCGACGAGCAGCAAATCTACCGGATCGATCATTACCTCGGCAAGGAAACCGTCCAGAATATCCTGGTGCTGCGCTTCGCCAACGGCATGTTCGAGCCGATCTGGAACCGCAATCACATCGACCACATCCAGATCACCGTCGATGAAAAGCTCGGCGTCGGCCACCGAGGCAGTTTTTACGACGCTACCGGCGCCTTGCGGGACATGGTCCCCAACCATCTGTTTCAACTGCTGTCGCTGGTCGCGATGGAGCCGCCGGCAAAATTCGACGCGCATGCCGTGCGTTCGGAAAAGGCCGACGTGCTGGCGGCGATCCAGACCCAAAGCGAGCAGGAAGCCTTGCAGAATTCGGTGCGTGGGCAATATCGTGCCGGCAAGGTCGGCGATGTCGAGATCGAAGACTATCGCAGGACGGAAGACGTGAAGCCCAACAGCACCACGGAAACCTACGCTGCGTTGAAACTGACGATCGACAACTGGCGCTGGGCTGGCGTGCCCTTTTATCTGCGCACCGGCAAGGCGCTTGGCGTGAAGCGCACTGAAATCGCGATCAAGTTCAAACAAGCGCCTTTCGCCATGTTCCGTGACACCCCGGTGGACCGGTTGTCGCAGAATTTCCTGATCATCTCGACCGAGCCGACCGAAGGCATCGCGCTACAATTCAACACCAAGGTGCCCGGACCGGCGATCGAGATCGACGGCGTCGAAATGAAATTCCTCTACAAGGACTACTTCAAGGCGGAGCCCAGCACCGGCTATGAGACGCTGATCTACGACTGCATGATCGGCGACAACATCCTGTTTCAGCGCGCCGACAGCGTGGAAGCCGGCTGGCGGGCGGTGCAACCCTTTTTGGACGCCTGGAAGAACGCTGGCGGCAAGGGGCTGAAGGTATATGAACCCGGCAGCGAAGGGCCCGAAGAGGCCAATGACCTGATGGAGCGCGATGGCCGAAGCTGGCGGAAGCTCAGCTGACGATGGCCGCGAACGAAAACCGCCAGGTGATCACGGTTTCCGATCCGGCTGCGCTCGCCAGGAACGCTGCAGATCGCATCCTGGCAAGGATCGCCGCCAATCATGAGCGCGTGGCGATCTGCCTGACCGGAGGATCGAGCCCGAAACAGCTCTACCAATTGCTGGCAACCGACGCCTTTCGAAGCCAGATCCCGTGGGACCGCGTGCATTGGTTCATCGGCGACGAGCGGTTTGTTCCGGCGGATGATCCGCTCAACAATATGGGCGTGGCGCGGCGGATTTTCCTGGATCGCTGCGCGCCTGCCGGCAACATCCATCCGATTCCGACCGGCACGGCCGATCCCCAGCAAGCGGCAAGCCGCTATCAAAGCGAGTTGCAATCGTTCTACGGCGCCAACGAGCTGGATCCCGCCCGTCCCCTGTTCGATGTCGTGCTGATGGGCGTCGGCCCCGACGGCCATACCGCTTCGCTATTTCCGGGTTATCCGGCAATCGAAGAGACCCGACGCTGGGTGGTCGGCGTCCCCCAGGCCCATGTCGAGCCATTCGTGCCGCGCGTCAGCTTGACGCTGCCGGCCCTGAATTCCTGCCGGGAAATGCTGTTCGAACTCAGCGGTGCGGACAAGCGCGCGATCTTGACGCGCGTGCTCGCGGGCGAGAACCTGCCCGCAAATCGCGCGCGTTCGAGCGGCGATACCGTCTGGCTGGTGGATACGGCGGCGCTGCCGGAGAATTTTCGTGGGCGATGACGTCGACAACATCCCGTGCGCACTGGTGGTGATGGGCGTGTCCGGCTCCGGCAAGAGCACCATAGCGGACAAGCTCGCCCAACGCTTGCGCTGGACCTATGAGGATGGCGACAGATTTCACCCCGCCAGCAACGTCGCCAAGATGAGCGCCGGCCATCCTTTGACCGACGAAGACCGCTGGCCGTGGCTGCAGGCGATCGCCGATGAGATCGACCGGGTCTGCAAGGCAGGCGAACACGCCGTGATCGCCTGCTCCGCGCTGAAACGAGCCTATCGCGATGTTCTCGTGCATGGACGGACCGATGTCCGTATCATCTATCTCGACGGCACCGAGCCGTTGATCGCAAAGCGTCTCGCCCAGCGAAAGGGACATTTCATGCCGCCGGGACTGTTGGCCAGCCAGTTCAAGACACTTGAGCCTCCGGACACCGGTGAAAATCCGGTGACGGTATCGATCGACGCGTCGGTCGATGCCATCGTCGACGACATCGTCGGCCAACTCGGGCTAACTCCGATTGACGGACACTCCGCCGGCAGGAGCCGCGCATGACCCATATCTCGCTTGTCGTTTCCGATGTCGACGGCACGCTGGTGACCAAGGACAAGACCTTGACCGACCGCGCCATCGCCGCGGTGCGGCGGCTGCGCGATGCCGGCATCGGCTTCACCATCACCTCCAGCCGCCCGGCGATCGGCATGCGCTTCCTGATCGAACCGCTCGGAATCACGCTGCCGGTCGGGCCTTTCAACGGAAGCTCGATTGTCGACCCGCAACTAAACCCGATCGAACAGCATTTGATTCCAGCGTCAGCGGCAGAACGCAGCCTCGATATATTGAACGAGTTCGGCGTCGATATCTGGCTGTTCACCAACGATACCTGGTTCACCCGCAACGGCGACGGCGAATACGTCGCGCATGAACAGCGGACCATCCGAACCGATCCGACCATCGTTCGGGATTTCAAACCCTATGCGTCAATCGCCTGCAAGATCGTGGGCGCGAGCTCCGATGCCGCGCTGCTGCAGCGATGCGAAGCCGCGGTGCAGAAAGCCCTGGGCACCCAGGCAACCGCGGTCCGGTCGCAGACCTATTATCTCGATGTCACGCCGCCCGGCTGCGACAAGGGCACCTTCGTGCGGTCGATGGCCCAGCGTCAGGGCATCCCGACCGATGCGGTCGCCACCATCGGCGACATGCAGAACGATCTGGCGATGTTCAGGACCAGCGGCTTCTCGATTGCGATGGGTAACGCCACCGACGACGTCAAGAAACAGGCCACCCAGGTCACAACGTCGAATGAAGACGAGGGATTTGCGGGTGCGATCGAGATGATTTTGAAGAATAACGCAGCCGGTAATTAGTCCGGCGACACAAGTTAACTACTTCGACCGCTGCACTATCGGCTTCTCGACCGGCTTTCTGGCATCGCTGATATTATGCGCGGTGTTGATCAGCGCGATATGCGTCAGCGCCTGCGGGAAATTCCCGGTCTGGCGCCCTTCGCCGGAATCGAATTCTTCTGCGAGTAACCCGAGATCGTTCGCCACCGCGACCACGCGGTCGAACAGCACTTGCGCCTTGGCGATCTCGCCGGCCAGCACATAGGCATCGGCGAGCCAGAGGCTGCAGGCAAGAAAGGCGCCCTCGATCGGTTGCCGCTCACTGGAAATCTCGCGTGGATCGTGCCGCAGCACGAACCCGTCCCGCATCATGTATTTCTCGATCGCCGCGATGGTGCCGCGAACGCGCGGGTCCGAGGCGGGAAGGAAACCCACCGACGGCAGCAGCAGGATGCTGGCGTCAAGCAATTGCGAACCGTAGGATTCGACGAACGCGTTTTGCTTCCGGTCGAAGCCTTTGGCGCAGACATCGCGATGGATCGCATCGCGCAGGCTACGCCACTGATCGAGCGGCGCTTCGAAGCCGAATTTCTCCGCGCTTTTGATGCCGCGATCGAACGCAACCCAGGTCATCACCTTCGATGAGACATAATGTGCTCCGTCGCCGCGCCGCTCCCAAATGCCGTGATCCGGCTGGTCCCAGACTTCTGCCAGATGACCGAGCACGGTGCGTTCCAGGTCCCAGGTCCCTTCGTCGAGCTTCAGCCTGGCCACCCGCGATTGATGGAACGCGTCGATCAACTCGCCATAGACATCGAGCTGCAACTGGGCATGCGCGGCATTGCCGACCCGGACCGGTTGCGCGTTTTCGTAGCCGGGCAGCCAATCCGCTTCCCATTCCAGCAGGCGGCGCTGTCCCGTGATGCCGTACATGATCTGCATATGTGCCGGCGCGCCCGCAACCGCGCGCAGCAGCCAATTGTGCCAGGCCGAGGCTTCCTCGGTGTAGCCGCTGTTCATCAGCGCCAGCAGCGTAAAGGTGGCGTCGCGCAACCAGCAGAAACGATAATCCCAGTTTCTCGCGCCGCCGAGCTTTTCCGGCAGCGACGTCGTGGGTGCGGCGACGATGCCACCGGTTGGCTCATAGGTCAGCGCCTTCAACGTGATCAACGATCGCAGCACGAGGTCTCGGCACTCGCCCTCGTACGTGCAACGGCTGCTCCAGTCGGTCCAGAAATCCTTAGTGTCCTTTAGGGCGTGGAGCGGATCGATGGCCTCGGGTACCGGCAGGTGCGAGGGCCCGTAGGTAAGCACGAAAGGAATGGTCTCGCCTTCACTCACCTCGAAATCGGCCACGGTTGTCAGATCCTCGCCGCGGGTCTCGACCGGCGTTCGCAACACGGTCATGTCCGGCCCGCAAACGGCCAGCAGCGCGCCATCCCCGGTTTTCCTGACCCAGGGAATGTCGGTACCGAAGCCGAAACGGATGATCAGCTCCATCCGCAATTTCACCCGGCCGCTGACGCCGCGTACCAGCCGGACGATGTCGGAGGCATTGCCGCGCGGCGGCATGAAATCGACCAGGGTGACGGTCCCCTCCGCTGTTTCAAAGCGCGTCTCCAGGATCAGCGTGTCTTCCCAATAATGGCGGGACGTTTCCTTTATCTCTTCCGCAGGCGCGATCAGCCACCGGCCGTGTTCGGGCGTGCCCAGCAGGGTTGCGAAACAGGCGTCGGAGTTGAATGCAGGCCAGCACAGCCAGTCGATCGAGCCGTCGCGGCCGACCAATGCCGCGGTCTCGCAGTCGCCGATCAGCCCATAGTCTTCGATTCTGCCGGGCAACTTTCCATCACTCGCTGAAAATATCGGTGCGGCGCGTCCTGGCCCGGCTTCGTTCCACCGTCGCGGCCTTGAGCGCGGCAACGTCGATCGACGATGCAATTTTTTCGAGCATAATCGGAAGCCGCTGCCGCCAGTTCGGATGCTCGTTCACGGTGCCGGGAATATTGGGTTGATCGACCACGCCCAACAGATCCTCCAGCGAGATCGCCATCAGGCGTGACGGGGTTCGCGCCAGAAAACTCCCGACCGCATAGAGATCGTGACGGTCGATCGCCTGATGGCGCAGCGCGTCCGACAGCATGTTCAAGGCATGCCAGCGCGCATCGTCGCTTTCGCCGGGATCGATGCCGAGCGAGCGTTTCAATTTGAGGTCGCTGAACGAGCGCCAGCCGGCATAGGTCGACAGATCATGGGTGTTGAAGGTGACGAGCGCGTTGGGCGCATAATAGTCGATGCCGCGAAACACACCGTTGTCGTCGCGCTCGAACATCATCACCTTGTACGACCAGATGCCCCAATCGGCCATCTGCTCGCGAAAGCCCTCCGGCACGGTGCCGAGGTCTTCACCGATCACCACGCAACGCTGCGCCACGCTTTCCTGCGCGGTCGCCGCCAGCAGCGGTTCGAACGGCATCTGCACATAGACGCCGTTGTTGGCGGCAAAACCGTGCGGCACGAGATAAAGCCGCTTCAGGCCCAGCACATGATCGAGCCGGATCGCACCGGCGTAGCGCATCGAGGCCCGCAGCATCTCCCGATAGGGCTCGAAGGATTTCATTTCCAGCCCGGCGGCATTGAAGCCGGCAAGGCCCCAGCTTTGGCCTGCGGTGTTCAACGGGTCCGGCGGCGCGCCGACGCCGAGATGACGGGAAATCGCGGTCTGCTCGTTCCAGGCGTCGAACCCGTCGGACTGCACCCCGACGGCGACGTCGAGATAGAGACCGACCTTCATGCCAAGCCTGGTCGCGAGATCCTGGCAATCCTGCAATTGCCGGTCGGCGACCCATTGCACGAATTCGATGAATTCGATCTCGGCCGCATCCGGACCCTGGCGCAATTCAGCGCATTCGGCCTCGTCAGGTTGCTGCCATTGTTCCGGCCATTCCCACCACGGCTTGTTGAATTTATGCCGGAGCATCTCGAAGCAGGCGAACCGCGACAGCAGCGGCGCACGCTCGGTGCGAAACCTGGCAAAAGCAGCATGGTCCCGGGCCTTGGACCTGGTCCTGAAGGCCTCGAACGCCGATCGCAGCGCGCGCCATTTCAGTCCGGCGACGGCGGCATAATCGACGATATCGCATTGCCGCAGCCGGGCGATGGTGGCGCTGTCGCTGGCAAATCCGCCGGGCAGAAATTCCCTTAGTTTTTCGACGTCGATATAGAGTGGATTGAGAAACAGCCGGCTGTTCGGCGAATAGGGGCTGCAGTCGCGCGGCCGGTCGTCGAACAAAGCGTGCAGCGGGTTGAGACCGACGCCCTCGGCTCCCAACCCGGAGGCCAGTTCGATCAACCCTTCGAGGTCGGTGAAATCCCCGATCCCCCAGTTGCGCGCCGAGCGGACGCCGTACAGCTGGACCGCCAACAGCCAGCAGCGATCGAAATCGCCGCCGAAGGCCTTCTGCGGAGCGACCAGTAACGGCGCTTCTTCCGTCAAGGCGGAAGCATCGACCAGGCGCAGCCGGTAGGCGCCGACGGGCAAATCCGATGGCCAGGTAATGAGGCGGTCGCGGGTCTCGCCCTGCGCAATAACCTTAAGGCCCGCAAGGATTTCCCAACGTAGCGGGAACGTGGCAGCCTTAAGCTCGGTCCGCGAAGGCTGGCCCGATCGGACCACTACCGCCCCGTCGAGAAACCGGTGCGGCAGCCGAACCGGCAGGGCGTCCAGGATGATTTTCAGCGCTGCGGCGTCCGTCACGTGGCGGTGGCCCTGACCGTCGATAAACTCGGTCTGGATGCCCAGTTCTTTGGCTCTGGTGAAAAGGTCCATTCGGCACGCTGTTTGCACGCAACGGTTGGGGGACGTCACGAAATTCTCTAAATGCAGGAACAGGATAGCTGTGTTTAACTCGCTGCCATCCCCAGCGTTCCCGACGGGAACCAACACCTGCCGAACGGCTTTGTATATATGCCCGGAACGTCTCCTTTCCCGCAAACGAAATGGGACGCCATTTCCATGCCAATGGCATCACCGTGAACAAAACCACGCGACCTGTCGATAGCGCCCCGGCCGGCGGCGCCCTACCTATCCTGCTCTTTCGCAGTCTGGCGTGAGGGCACGATGAATTTGATGTCATCCATCGACGATGCAACCGAACTGCCGGTCACCGCCCTCGACGGCGATCAGCTTTGGTACAAGGATGCCATCATCTACCAGCTTCACGTCAAAGCCTTTGCCGACAGTAATAATGACGGGATTGGCGATTTCGCCGGGCTGACTGAAAAGCTCGGCTACCTCCAGGACCTCGGCGTCACCGCGCTTTGGCTGCTGCCGTTTTATCCGTCGCCCGGCCGCGACGACGGCTACGACATCGCCGACTACGGCGCCATCAATCCCGATTTCGGGACCATGAAGGACTTCAAGCGCTTCATTGTCGAAGCCAAGCGGCGCGGCATGCGGGTCATCACCGAACTGGTCGTCAATCATACCTCCGACCAGCACGACTGGTTCAAGCGCGCCCGCCGCAGTGGACCTAACTCGAGCGCGCGTAACTGGTATGTATGGAGCGACACCGACCAGAAATATCCGGGCACACGTATCATCTTCACTGACACCGAGAAGTCGAACTGGACCTGGGATCCCGAAGCCGGCCAGTTCTACTGGCACCGCTTCTTCTCGCACCAGCCGGATCTCAATTTCGACAATCCGCGGGTGGTCAGCGCGCTGGTGCAGGTCATGAAGCGCTGGCTCGACACCGGCGTCGATGGCTTTCGTCTCGATGCCATCCCCTATCTGTGCGAGCGCGACGGCACCAACAATGAAAATCTGCCGGAAACCCACGCCATCGTCAGGAAGCTGCGCGCCGAGCTCGACGCCTATGCCAAGGGCAAGGTGCTGCTGGCGGAAGCCAATCAATGGCCAGAGGACGTGCAGGAATATTTCGGCCGCGGCGACGAATGCCAGATGGCCTATCATTTCCCGCTGATGCCTCGGATCTACATGGCGATCGCGCAGGAGGATCGCTTTCCGATCACCGACATCCTGCGCCAGACCCCGGACATCCCGAACAACTGCCAGTGGGCGCTGTTTCTGCGCAACCATGACGAGCTGACGCTCGAAATGGTCACCGACGTCGAGCGCGACTACCTGTGGTCCACCTACGCCAACGATCCCCGCGCCCGCATCAATGTCGGCATCCGCCGGCGGCTGGCACCGCTGATGGACAACGACCGGCGCAAGATCGAACTGATGAATTCGCTGCTGCTGTCGTTTCCGGGAACGCCGATCATCTACTACGGCGACGAAATCGGCATGGGCGACAATATCTATCTCGGCGACCGCAACGGCGTGCGCACGCCGATGCAATGGACGCCGGACCGCAATGGCGGGTTCTCCCGCGCCGATCCGGCGCGGCTTTACGCGCCGACCATCATGGATCCGGTCTATGGTTACGAGGCGGTCAACGTCGAGGCCCAGTCGCACAGCCTGTCCTCGCTGCTGAGCGCTACCAAACGACTGATCGCGGTGCGCAAATCCACATTGGCGTTCGGCCGCGGCTCCATGACCTTTATCCGGCCCGTCAATCGCTCGGTACTGGCCTATGTCAGGCAGTACGGCGATGAGGTCATCCTTTGCGTCGCCAACCTGTCGCGATCGGCACAAGCAACCGAACTCGATCTTTCGGCCTGGAAAGATCGCATTCCCCTGGAGATGCTGGGCCGCACGCGTTTTCCGGCGATCGGCGAACTGCCCTACATGATCACGCTGTCGCCCTATGGCTTCTACTGGTTCCAGCTTCGGGTGCCCGCCAAGTCGGAGCATGTCGAACCGACGGCCGTTCCCGAGTTCGAGACCCTGGTGGTGCCGCTGGGCGCGACCTGGATGT
Organism: uncultured Alphaproteobacteria bacterium; assembly: GCA_963774685.1. Classification (GTDB taxonomy): domain Bacteria; phylum Pseudomonadota; class Alphaproteobacteria; order Rhizobiales; family Xanthobacteraceae; genus Bradyrhizobium. Next base: position 1,060,279 of record CAVZFU010000003.1, read on the forward strand.
CGCTGGCCCGTACCCGCGGCGTGTTCGAACGCGACGTATTGCCGGAGTTTTTGGCGCGAACCCACTGGTATCCGGAGCGTTCGCCTCGCGAAATTCATCCCGTACTGACCTCGGCGATCCCGTTCTGCGATATCGGCGACAACCGCCCCTGGCTCGCTTTCTTTGAAGCGACGACGAAGCACGGCACCCCCGCGCGCTACGTGCTGCCGATGCGGATCGAATGGGTGCGGTTCGACCGCGAACGCTATAACCCGCGCGCATTTGCGGCCGTACGCCAGGGCGCGCGTGAAGGCACCCTGCTGGACGTTGCGACCGACCAGATCTTTATTGCGCTATTCCTGCGCAATCTGCGCGAGACCCTGACCGTCGAGGAACAAGGCGCGCGCCTCGAATTCCTGCCGACCGCCCGGTTTCCGCACAACAAGCCGATCAAGCCGCCCGAACATATTCGCGCCGTCGAGGCTGAAAAGCCAAACACCACGGCGCTGGCGGACAATGAGTATGTGACGAAGCTTTACCGAAAGCTTGAACCCGGCATCAATCCCGAGATCGAAATCGGCCGGTTTCTGACCGAGACCGCAGGCTTTGCCAATACGCCGGCGCTGCTCGGCACCGCCGAACTGGTCGAAGGCGAGGTGCGGAGCGCCATCGCCGTCCTGCATGAGTTTGTCGAGAATCAGGGCGACGCCTGGGCCGTGACATCGGCCTATCTCGACCGGTTTGTCGAAGAGCAACGCCTGTTGGGAGCAGGCGATCGCGCGAGCGAAAGCGAGCAGCAGACCTCTTATCTGCGCTACATGTCGCAAGCCGGAAAACGCATAGCCGAGATGCATCTTGCGCTCGCCGGTAGCGACGAATTCGTCGATTTCAAGCCGGAGCCGACCCAACCCGCCGACGTACGGCTTTGGATCGAGGATGCAACCGCCCGCGCCGACCGGGTCTTTGACGCATTGAAGCATCGGCACCATACGGCCAGCAAGGCCGAGCGTCTGTTGATCGATCAATTGACGGCACAGCACGCGACTTTGCCCGGCCGCTTGAAAGCATTGCTGCCGCGGGATGTCGGCGGCCTCAACATCCGCCAGCATGGCAACTTCCATCTGAGACAGATGCTGATCGTCAAGGATGATATCTTCATCATCGATTTCGGAGGCGACGCCGGCCGGCCGCTGGCTGAACGGCGGCGCAGGGCGCCGGCGGCGCGCGATGTCGCCGGACTGATATGTTCGATCGACTATTCGGTCACGGCCGCGCTCGAGCGCGCGCTCAAGGTCGCGCCCGACGAGCACGGCAGGCTTGGCGCCGCACTGGCTGGCTGGCGCGATCGCTCAGTGACGGCGTTCCTTGCCGTCTATCGCGAGATCATGACAAATTCACCGCTGTGGCCCGCGGATGCGCAGGCCGCCGGGCAAATGATCAATTTCTTTCTGCTTGAAAAAACACTTCATGAGGCCGAATACGAATTGGCTCATCGACCCGATTGGCTGCGCGTCCCGTTGACCGGAATGCTTCGAATATTGTCCCAGCGACCGAACGAGGCCGCATGACCAAACTGCCCGCGGAGGCCTATGCGATTGTGGAAGGCCGCCACTCCGACCCCTTTCATTATCTCGGTCTCCATACCGAAGGCGGCCGGACCGTGGTGCGCGCATTCCTGCCGGAGGCCTCGAAGGTCGATGCGATCGACGAGAACGGCAAGGCCGCCGCATTGGCGCGCATTCATGATGCGGGATTGTTCTCCGGTGCCCTCCCGAAGGGCTCCAAGCGCTATCAATTGCGCGCCCGCTTCGGTGATACCGTGGTCGATCTCGACGACCCCTATCGTTTTCCGCCGGTGCTGACGGACTTTGACTTGTATCTCCTGGGCGAAGGTACCCATCAGCGCGTCTACGACAAGCTCGGCGCGCATCCGATGACGCTGGACGGCGTCGACGGCGTGGCTTTCGTGGTGTTCGCGCCCAATGCGCGACGCGTCAGCGTCGTCGGTGATTTCAATTTCTGGAATGCAAGGCGTCATCCGATGCGGGTGCGCGGGATGGGCTATTGGGAACTGTTCGTGCCCCATGCCACCGCGGGCGACCGGTACAAGTTCGATATTGTGGGCCCGCAGGGCCAGCACCTGCCGCTGAAGTCCGATCCGGTGGCGTTTGCCGCCGAAATGCGCCCGAGCAATGCCTCGATCGTTCTCGATGAGACCAAGCTGCCGCATCCGCGCCCGGCTCCTGACGGTATCAATGCGCTGAGCGCGCCGGTGTCGATCTACGAAGTCCACCTCGGCTCCTGGCGGCGCAAGGGCAACAACGAGTGGCTGACCTATCGCGATCTCGCCGAGCAGTTGCCGCGCTATGCCCGCGATCTCGGCTTTACCCATGTTGAATTTCTCCCCATCAACGAGCATCCGTTCGACGGCTCATGGGGTTACCAGCCGACCGGGATGTATGCGCCGACCAGCAGGTTCGGCCCGCCGGAAGATTTTTCAGCGCTGGTCGATGCCTGCCATCGCGAAGGGCTCGGCGTCATGCTGGACTGGGTACCCGGACATTTCCCCGACGATCCGCATGGCCTCGGTCAATTCGACGGCACCTCGCTTTACGAGCACGCCAACCCGCTGCAGGGCCGTCACCTCGACTGGGGCACGCTGATCTACAATTACGGGCGCACCGAGGTCGTCAATTTCCTGGTGTCGAACGCGTTGTTCTGGCTGGAGCGCTATGGAATCGACGGCCTGCGCGTCGATGCCGTCGCGTCCATGCTGTATCTCGACTACAGCCGGCCCGAGGGAGGCTGGATACCGAACAAATACGGCGGCCGCGAAAATCTCGAAGCCATCGCCTTCCTGCGCCGTTTCAATACCGAAGTGTTCGCCCGCTTTCCGCAAGCCACGACGGCGGCGGAAGAATCCACCGCCTGGCCGCAGGTATCGCGCCCGGTCGAATATGGCGGGCTCGGCTTTGGCTATAAATGGAACATGGGCTGGATGCACGACACGCTGAACTACATCAGCAAGGATCCGATCCATCGCAGATTTCATCACGGCGACATCCTGTTCGGCCTGCATTACGCCTTCTCGGAAAATTTCATCCTGCCGCTGTCGCACGACGAAGTGGTCCACGGCAAACGCTCGCTGCTGGGGCGGATGCCCGGCGACAACTGGCAACGCTTCGCCAACCTGCGCGCCTATTACGGCTTCATGTTCGGACATCCTGGCAAGAAGCTGATGTTCATGGGTTGTGAATTCGGCCAGGAACGCGAATGGAGCCACGACCACTCGCTCGACTGGCACCTGCTCGATCAAAAGAAATATGCCGGAATTCAATCGCTGATCCGCGACCTCAACGGGCTTTATCGCAAATTGCCGGCACTGCACCAGTTGGACTGCGAGCCGTCAGGCTTCGAATGGCTGGTGACCGACGATGCCGGCGGCAACGTCTTCGCCTGGATCCGCAAGGGCAAGGATGCCCGCGCGCGCTGCATCGTCGTCGTCAATTTTTCACCGAACGTATATTACAATTACCGCATCCGGGCGCCGATCGGCGGCATCTGGCGCGAGGTTCTCAATTCGGACTCCGCACATTACGGCGGCACCAATGTCGGCAATGTCGGCGAGGTCCGGACCCTGGAAGGCCGGACGCCCGAACTCAACCTCACCGTCCCGCCGCTCGCTGCCATTTTTCTCGTACCGGAAAGCTAAGCATGCGATTGACCGCCGGAACCTCTTCACGCCTCGGCGCAAGCTGGGACGGCCGGGGCACCAATTTCGCGCTGTTCTCCGCCAACGCACAAAAGGTCGAACTTTGCCTGTTCGACCCCCAGGGGCGCCGCGAACTCGAGCGTATCGAACTGCCCGAGCGGACCGAGGACGTCTGGCACGGTTACCTCAACGACGTTTCGCCGGGACAACTCTACGGCTATCGCGTTCACGGACCCTACGAGCCCGATCACGGCCACCGCTTCAACGCCAACAAGCTGTTGCTCGATCCCTATGCCAAGCGCCTCGCCGGCCGGCTGGTATGGAGCGATGCGCATTTCGCCTATCGAACCGGCAGCGCGCGCGAGGACCTCTCGTTCGACCGGCGTGACAATGCCCGCGGCATGCCCAAGGCCGTCGTCGTCGACGAGACCTTCAACTGGGGACGCCGCGAAATGCGGCCGAACGTCCCGTGGGAAGACACCATCATCTACGAGGCGCACGTCAAGGGCCTGACGCAGAAGCGCGAAGACGTGCCGCCCAACTTGCGCGGTACCTATGGCGGCTTGTCTTCGCCGGCCATGATCGAGCATCTGAAGCGGCTCGGCGTCACTACCGTCGAACTGTTGCCGATCCATGGCCTGGTCGACGACCGAAGGCTGGTCGAACAGAAGCTGGTGAACTACTGGGGCTACAACACGCTGTCGTTTTTCGCGCCGGAGCCGCGCTACTCGCAGGACAATCCGCTAGACGCCTTTCGCACCACGGTGGCGCGGCTGCATGACGCCGGGATCGAAGTGATGCTCGACGTGGTCTATAACCACACCGCGGAGGGCAATCATATGGGCCCGACGCTGTCGTTTCGCGGCATCGACAACGCCTCCTACTACTGGCTGAAGCCGGAAAATCCGCGGTTCTACGATGATTTCACCGGCTGCGGCAGTTCGGTCAACCTGACCCATCCGCGCGTGCTGCAGATGGTGATGGATTCGCTGCGCTACTGGGTCGAAGTCTGCCACGTCGACGGCTTCCGGTTCGATCTCGCCACCACGCTGGCGCGCGGGCCCGGCGGCTTCGAGCGCAATTCCGCGTTTCTCACCGCAATCCGCCAGGATCCGGTGCTGGCTACGGTGAAGCTGGTCGCCGAGCCCTGGGATCTCGGCCTGGGCGGCTACCAGGTCGGCGCGTTTCCCTCGCAATGGTCGGAATGGAACGACAAGTACCGCAGCGCGATGCGGCGTTACTGGAGCGGCGAAGGCAGCCTGATCGGCGAAGTGTCGAGCCGCATGACCGGCTCGTCCGACGTATTCAATCACGACGGCCGTACCCATCGCGCCGGCGTCAATCACGTCACCGTGCATGACGGCTTCACCCTGGCGGATTTGTTCAGCTACAACCAGAAGCACAACGAGGCCAACGGCGAAGACAATCGCGACGGCTCCAGCGACAATCACAGCAACAACTGCGGCCACGAAGGCCCCACCGATGATGAGAAGATTGTCGCGCTGCGGCGCCAGCTTCGAAAAAACCAGCTCGCATGCCTGCTGCTGGCACAGGGCCTGCCGCTGATCCTGGCCGGCGATGAAGTCGGCAACACCCAAAACGGCAACAACAACGCCTATTGCCAGGACAACGACATCGGCTGGATCGGCTGGGAAGGACTCAACCGCGAGGGCGACGACCTCACCGACTTCGTCGGTCACATGACCGCCCTGCGGCGGCGCTTTGCGCAAATCCGCTCGCATCACTGGCTCGACGGCCGGCGCGCGGACGGATCCTACGGCGTGCTATGGCTGACGCCGGCGGCCGAGGAGATGAAGCAGGAGGACTGGAATTTTCCGGAAGGCCGATTTCTGTCCTATGTGCTGGGCCCGGCCGAACAAGGCCAGGCGCCGATTTTCATCGTGCTGAATGCCGCCCCTGAAGCCATCGCGTTCAAGTTGCCGAAGATGCCGGACTACAAGGCATGGCAACAAGTATTGAACACCGCTGACAGTAAACAGGCGAGCGCGGACTTCGCGTCGGGAGCCGATGCCAACGCGCCTCCCCGCTCGGTCCTTGCTTTTGCGGGCTCGGCATGAATGAACGGCAATTCGGCGCAAGACTGACACCGAACGGCGCATCATTTCGTCTATGGGCTCCGGCGGCAAAACGTGTCGATCTGCTGCTGGAAAAATCACAACCGATGCAACGCGGCGAGGACGGCTGGTTTTCCGCCGATATATCCGGCGTCAAGGCCGGCGCCCGTTACAAATTCCGGATCGACGACGAGATCGATGTCCCCGATCCGGCCTCGGCATTCCAGCCCGAAGACGTCTCTGGCCCCAGCGAGGTGATCGATCACGCCGCTTATCCCTGGCGCGCCAAGGGCTGGCGCGGACGTCCGTGGCAGGAAACGGTCTTGATCGAAACCCATGTCGGCACCTTCACGCCGCAAGGCAGCTATCGCGCCATGATCGCTAAACTCGATCATCTCGTGGAAACCGGAATCACCGCGCTGGAACTGATGCCGCTTGCGGATTTTTCGGGTCAACGCAACTGGGGCTATGACGGCGTGTTGTGGTACGCGCCCGACAGCGCCTATGGGCGTCCCGACGATCTCAAGGCCCTGATCGACGAGGCGCATTTGCGCGGGCTGATGGTATTTCTCGACGTGGTCTATAACCACTTCGGTCCCGAAGGGAATTACCTCGGCCGCTATGCGCCCAGCTTCTTTACCGATGCGCAGACGCCATGGGGCAGCGCGATCGATTATCGGGTGCCGCAGGTCCGCGCCTTTGCCATCGAAAATGCGTTGTACTGGCTGCGCGAATACCGCTTCGACGGGCTGCGGCTGGACGCGGTGAATACCATTTTCGAACCCGGCGAAATCACGGTGCTGCACGATCTCAGCGGTGCGGTCGGCGAACTTGCCACGACGACCGGCCGTCATATCCATCTGGTGCTCGAAAACGGCGACAATATCGCGAGCATGCTGGATCCCGAAAAAGATCCGGCATGCGGCAAATATCGTGCGCAGTGGAACGACGATTATCATCACGGCTGGCACGTTTTGCTGACCGGAGAGACGCAGGGCTATTACAGCGACTACGCAAGGTCGCCGCTATCGGACGTCGCGCGCGCGTTGGCGTCCGGTTTTGTCTATCAGGGCGAAGTCTCCGCGTTCCACGGCGGGCGTTTGCGGGGCGAGCCGAGCGGCGCGCTTTCTCCTGCCGCCTTTGTCAATTTTCTGCAGAACCACGACCAGATCGGCAACCGCGCACTCGGCGACCGGCTCGAAAGCAATGCAAGCGCCAAAGCGATCGAAGCCGCCTTGGCCATTACCCTGCTGGCGCCGGCGATCCCGATGCTGTTCATGGGCGATGAATGGGGTTCGAAAGCGCCGTTCCCGTTCTTCTGCGATTTCAAGGGTGATCTCGCACAAGCCGTGCGCGAGGGCCGGCGCAGGGAATACGCCTGGGCCTATGCCAAATACGGCGACGAGGTGCCCGATCCACTTGCTATCTCGACGTTTCAATCCGCGGTACCGGACTGGGATGCCCGCAACGAGGCCGGGCGCCAACGGCTGACGCTGGTGCGCGAGCTGCTCGCGATACGCCGGCGCGAGATCGTTCCACGGCTTGCGGGGGCGACCTTCGGCGATGCGCATGCAGCGAAAAATGGCTTGCTGACGGCCCATTGGCGGATGGGCGACGGCGCCAGGCTTTTCCTGCTGGCTAACCTGTCCGATCAAGCATGTGCGCATCGAACCGGTACGTCCGGCATGAACATCTGGGGCGGCGATGCCGGCGATAGGCTCGCGCCATGGTCGGTATTCTGGCATCTGGAAGCGCGCTGATGCCCCCGGCCATTCCGATCGCAACCTACCGCCTGCAGCTTACGGCGAATTTCGATTTCGACGCGGCGGCGGCGATCGTCCCCTACCTGAAAGCGCTTGGCATCACCCATCTCTATGCGTCGCCGTTCATGAAGTCGCGCAAGGGCAGCACCCACGGCTATGACGTCGTCGATCACACCCGGATCAATCCGGAACTCGGCGGCGACGCCGGCCTGGAGCGGCTGAGCCAGGCGCTAAAGCAGCACGACCTCGGCCTTATTCTCGATTTCGTGCCCAACCATGTCGGCGTGCATTTCGCCGACAATCCGTGGTGGCTCGACGTGCTGGAATGGGGTCCGGCCTCACCGCATGCGGTGTCGTTCGATATCGACTGGGACATATTGCCATACCGGACCCGGCCCGGCGTGCTGTTGCCGATCCTCGGCTCGTCCTACGGCGAAGCGCTCGAAAAAGGCGAGATCGAGCTTCGCTACGATGCCGCCGAAGGCAGCTTTTCAGCCTGGTATTTCGAGCACCGCCTGCCGATCGCGCCCGAGCGTTACGGTGAGATATTGCGCAGTATCGTCAAAGAAGCCGAAGCCGACGATGACGCGGCGGGAAAACGCATTCTCGACCTCGCCTCGCGCTTTAGGGGGTTGCGTCATCCCAATCGCAAGGAAGCTCCCGCTTTCAAGGCGGAGCTCAAAAGTATCGCCGGCAGCACGGAAATCATCGCACGCGGGCTCGACGCCTATCGGGCAGCGCCGGATCGCCCCGCGCAGGTGCTGGCGCTGCATCATCTGCTGGAGCGGCAGCATTACAAGCTCGGCCATTGGCGGCTCGCTTCCAGCGACATCAACTATCGGCGTTTCTTTGACGTCAATACGCTCGCCGGCTTGCGGGTCGAGGATGCCGGCACATTCGACGCGGTTCATCGCCTCGTCAAAAAGCTGGTGGCGGAAGGCACCATACAGGGCCTGCGGCTCGACCACATCGACGGCCTGCTCGATCCTGCGCAATATTTCCAGCGCCTGCGCCGCCTGATCCGCGACGCCCAGGGACGAAGGACAAAACCGTTCTACATGGTGGTCGAGAAAATCCTCGGCGAGCATGAAAAACTGCATGCCTTTAGCGGGGTCCACGGCACCACCGGCTATGAGTGGCTGAATGCCATCACGCAAGTTCTGGTCGACGGCGAAGGGCTCGGCCCGCTCGACGAGGTATGGCGGCAAATCAGCAATCTATCGCCGAGGTTAGAGCCTGTCCTGAGGGACGCCAAGCGCCGGGTGCTCGAGACCTTGTTGACCAGCGAATTTACCGTGCTCAGACGGCTATTGGCGCGGATCGCCGGCGGACATTACTCCACCCGCGACTATTCCGCCGACAGCCTGCGGCAGGCGCTCGAACTTTACGTGCTGCATTTCCCGGTCTACCGCACCTATTTGACGGCAGCGGTTCAGACCGGACACGACCATGCGCTGATCTCCGAGACGATCGAAAAGGCGCGCGCGGACTGGTTTGCCGCCGACGACGGCATTTTCGATTTCCTGCGCGACACCCTGACGATGGATTCGATCAAGCCCGGCCGCATCTTGCACAGCGCGCCGCGCGTGCGCCGACTGGCATTGAAGGTGCAGCAATTCACCGGGCCTCTGATGGCCAAATCGCTGGAAGACACGGCTTTCTATCGCTACCACCGCCTGCTCGCACTGAACGAGGTTGGCGGCGATCCCTCGGCCAGGGCAATTTCCGTCGAAGCCTTTCATGCGGCGATGAAGCTGCGCGCAAAAGACTGGCCGCATGGCATGACCGCGACCGCGACGCACGACACCAAGCGTGGCGAGGACACCCGCGCCCGATTGATGGCGCTGACAGAACTTCCCGGCGAATGGACCAGTGCCGTCGCGCGCTGGAAAGTCCTGAACGCACCGCATCTGGTGACCGAAGGCGAGATGCGGGCGCCGTCCGCGACGTTTGAATACATGCTGTATCAAACCCTGCTCGGCGCCTGGCCGTCGGACGAACGCGACGGCGCATTTCTGGAGCGGATGCAAGCCTATGCGCTGAAGGCGGCGCGCGAGGGCAAGCAGGAAACCAGCTGGCTCAATCCAAACGAAGCCTATGAGGCGGGGTTGCGGACGTTCCTCGAGCGGATTCTGGATCCTCGGGCTTCGGCTGAATTTCTGGAATCACTGAAGATGCTGTCGCAACGCACCTCGCTGCTGGGCGCGCTGAATTCGCTCAGCCAGATCACGCTCAAGGCGACGATGCCCGGCGTGCCCGATTTCTATCAAGGGACCGAGTTCTGGGATCTGTCACTGGTCGATCCCGACAACCGCCGTCCGGTGGATTTTGCGCAGCGCGCCACCGTGCTGGCAGCGATGGAGAATCCTGATTGGGGAAACCTGGCGCGGCATTGGCCCGACGGGCATATCAAGCTGGCCTGGACCCGGCGTCTATTGAAGCTTCGCACCGAGCTTGCTGACGTGTTCACAGATGGCGATTATCAGCCGCTCGAGGTCATCGGCCCGCATCGCGGCCATGTCATCGCCTTTGCGCGGCGTCGTGGCCGTGACGCCGCCATAACTACCGTTACGAAATCATTCGCGGCATTGTCGCAAGGCGGCCGGGCATGGCCGCGCGCGGAGAATTACGACGGCGCGATCCGCATCGACGGTTATTCCGTGGCAGGCTCGCGCGGCAAGGCGGGTGCCGCGGAAATAAGCCTCTCCGAGATTTTCAATGATTTACCCGTCGCCGTGTTGAAGGCCAGGGTAAGACGCACCTGAGCGGAAGCTGATTGTCAGCTCCGTTTGGTCAGCAGCAGATTGCCGCGATTTTTGATCGCGACCTGCGCCACTTCGGCAAATCGTTGCAACAGCCAGGGCAATGTGACTTCCAGCCGGACATGATCGTCCTCTACGTCGACATGGCCTGAGGCCGCCTGACCCAGCGCGCGAACGCGAAAGATCATGCGGTTGTCTTGCCATCTCTCTTCGTCGACTTTCAACACCGGGATGCTGGACGCGGCACGCGTCAACCCCGCCTTCAGGCGGCGCGTCGCTTCTTCGCGGCCGAGGCGATGCGGAATCGAAACCACAAGAGGCGCGGACATCCTTGGACCTTTCTCTGACGTAACTGCATGTAATTGCACATCGTTCGAAAAAGAAGTGCCCGATGAATTTATGATGTTTCAAAAATGGAACTTAATGAGTTTCCAGTCGTTTTTCCGGCTGGATAGGCAGAGCAATACATGCCGGCTGCCGGGCTGGAGGAGAAACTACATGTCACTCGGAACAATCATTCTTATTATTCTTGTTATCGCCCTGCTCGGCGGTTTTAGCGGCATTGGCGGCGGACCGTTCTATGGCACCGGCTACTATGGCGGCGGCGGACTTGGGCTGATCATTGTGATCCTGTTGATATTGCTACTGCTTGGGCGGCTTTAACTCTTAAAGCGGTCATGATCGCCCGCCAAAGCGGGTGATCCGGAATACCGGATACTCCGCTAAAGCGGAGTATCCGGTTTCATCGCTTCAGTGTCCCGAGTTTCTTGACCGCTGCCTTGACCGACGATGCCGCATCGTCATACCCGTCCCACGCCTTGGTTTTAGCCAGCAGCGCCGGCACGGTGCGAACCGTGTAACGCTTCGGATCGAGATCGCCCTTTACCTGCGTCCATGTCAGCGGCATCGATACCGTGGCGCCGGCGCGCGCCCGTGGCGATAGCACGGCGACCGCGGTCGCCAGGCGGTCGTTGCGAAGATAATCGAGGAAGATCTTTCCCTTGCGTAGCTTCTTGGACATGTTGAGCAGGTAGCGCTCCGGATCTTCCTGGGCCATCCACTGGCAGACACCTTGCGCAAAGGCCTTGGCCTCTTTCCAGGTCACTTTATCTTTGGCCCCATAGAGCAGCGGCGTCACCACGTGAAGCCCCTTGCCGCCAGTGGTCTTGCAGAAGCTCTCCATGCCGAGGCTCGTCAGCCGCTCCCGCATATCCCTGGCGGCCTCGACCACATCGGCAAATTCGACCTCGGGCGCGGGATCGAGATCGAACACCAGCCTTCCAGGTACGTCAGGCGCATCGGGCGCGCAATTCCACGGATGCAGTTCGAGACCGCCGATCTGCGCTACCGCGGCCAGTCCCTCGACCCGGTCGATCTGCAGATAAGGCTTGCGATCGCCGGAGACCTTGACCAGTTCGAGCAGGTTCGAGGTACCCGGCATCGCATGGCGCTGGAAGAACTTCTCGCCGCCGATGCCGTCGGGGGCACGGACGACCGAACACGGCCGCCCCTTCAAATGACTGATCATCCAGCCGCCCACCGCCTCGAAATAGCGCGCCAGATCGAGCTTGGTCACGCCTTTGCCGTCGCCGCCATCGGGCCACAGCTCCTTGTCGGGCTTTGAAATGATCACGCCCATCACCTCGGCGGATTTACCATCCGCCGAGGTGCCGGACTTGCTCGCGACCTTCGCGGCGGGTTTGGCGATCCTGGTCATGGCCGGCTTCTCCGCCTTTACTTCACCGGCTGGCTTGTCCTGGCGCAATCCCTTGAAGGCCGCCTGCCTTATGTTGCCGCCCTCGGTCCAGCCGGCGAATTCGATCTCGGCGACGAGCTCGGGCTTCAGCCAATGCACGTCGGACGTCTTGCGCGGCGCATCCTTGCCGCCGAACGGGTTCTTGTCCGAAGCCGCAGCCTTCAGCGCCGGCATGATGCGCCTGACAGTGTCTTGCCCGAATCCGGTGCCGACGATGCCGACAAAGGCCAGATGACCGCCGCGATGGACGCCGGCCATCAGCGAGCGGAATTTGCCGGCGGTGGTTTTCCATCCTCCCAGCACCACCTCATGCCCGGCGCGGCATTTGGCTTTGGTCCAGTTCTCGGAACGGCCGGACTGATAGGGCGCGCTGAGCTTCTTGGAGACGATGCCTTCCAGCGACAGCTTGCAGGCCGATTGCAGGACGGCGTCGCCGCCGGTCTCGAAGTGCTCGACATAGCGGATCGAACCGGTGTTGCGCCCGGCGCCTTTTTTGGCCGGCATTTCCAGCAATTGCTTCAATCGCTGCTTGCGCTCGCCGAGCGGCAGCGGGCGAATATCCATTCCGTCCGCGAATAACAGGTCGAACGCATAGAAAATGAGGTTGTCCGTTTTGCCGTCGGAGATCGCAGCCTGCAGCGTCGAAAAGTCCGGCGTGCCGTTATGGTCGAGCGCGACGATCTCGCCATCGATCAGGGCATCCGGAAGCGAATTTCCCTCCTTGGCGATGGCCTGAAACTTCTCGGTCCAGTCCAGTCCTTTCCGGGTCTTCAGCGCGGCCTTGCCGTCCTCGACCCGCAATTCCACCCGGTAGCCGTCGAACTTGATCTCGTGACACCAGTTATCCCCGCTAGGTGGACGATCGACCGATATACAGAGCTGAGGTGCGACGAAATCGGGTATCGCAGCGACTTTCTTGCCCTTGGCGGCAGGTCGCGACGCAGCTTGCGTGTTTTCCGTCTTTTTCACCGCTCGCGCTTCCGCGGCATCGCCCCGGTTTGAATTCCATACCGCATCGGCCTTCCCCCGACCGGACCTCGCCGTCATGAAAGGCTTGGGCGCCTTGCCCTTGCCTTCGGCAATCGCCTCCATCGTGCGTCCCGATGCGACGGATTCATCGGCGTCCAGGATATTGTTGGCCGTGCCTTCCCTTGCAAATTCGTCGCGATGCTTGATCAGGAGCCAGTTGGTGCGCTTGCCTCCGTTGCGATCATGGCGCATGCGCACCAGCACCCAGCTGCCGTGAAGCTTCTCCCCATGCAGCGTGAATTTCAGGTCGCCTTTCCTGAAACCTCGCTCCGGATCGTCGGATTCCCAGTAACCGCGATCCCACAGCTGCACGGTGCCACCGCCATATTGTCCCTGTGGGATCGTGCCTTCGAAATCCCCGTAATCCAGCGGATGGTCTTCCACCTCCACCGCCAGCCGCTTGTCGTGCGGATCGAGCGAGGGGCCACGGGTCACTGCCCAGGACTTGAATACGCCGTCGAACTCCAGCCGCAGGTCGTAGTGCAGCCGGGTCGCATCATGCTTCTGGATCACGAAACGACGCTGTGCCGAGGGCGACACCGTGGCCTCGCCGCTCGGCTCCGCGGTCTTTTCGAAATCGCGCTTCTTCCGGTAGGTGGAGAGGTTTCTCAGAGACACGGTCATTTCCTGCGCGACACAGACCCGAACCAAACCTCAATATCCTTTGAAGTTCCCGTATTCCCCTTAACGCATACCACGCGAGCGATTGTAACGGCCGTTCGCGCCTGTTGGAAAGGCCGCAGGCAAAGCCTGAAAGGCAAAGTATCGGCCAATTCCCTGGCCCGGCGAGCGGCACATCGTCCGGCGAAGAAGGCGCATCGGTCGGCGGCACGGACCCGGACGGCGAGCTGACCTGCCCGTCATGCCCGGGTTTGTTCCGGGCATGACGAAAGTCGATTGGATAGTCTCGCTACTTCTCCGCCTAGCGTTTCCTGGCTGCCTTCTTCGGGACCTTCTTGCCCTCCGCTCTCGCTTCCGAAAGCCCGATTGCGATCGCCTGCTTGCGGCTCGTGACCTTCCTGCCGGACCGGCCACTCTTCAAAGTCCCGGCCTTGCGCTTCTTCATCGCGCGTTCGACGTCGGCGGATGCTTTCTTTGAATACTTCCGTGCCATGATGGTTCTCCCGGTTGCGGCGAAATAATCTTCGCGGCTTGGGAAAGTTCCAACTTTTGCACACTCTCCACCGTCATCCTGAGGTGCGCGCTCTTGCGCGCCTCAAGGATGAGCGCAATCGCTTCATCCTTCGAGCTCGCGAAGCGGCTCGCACCTCAGGATAACGTGCGCCGAGAATTAATCCGGCGCGCGCAGCCGATATCCGATGCCGGTCTCGGTCAAAACGAATTGCGGTCGCTCCGGGTCGGCTTCGATCTTCTGCCGGAGCTGCCGCACATAGACCCGCAGATACTGCGCGTCGGTCAGTTCATCCCACAGCTCCTTGAGCAGAAACCGGTGGGTCAGCACCTTGCCGGCGTGCTGCACCAGTACTCGCAGCAATTCGTACTCCTTCGGCGACAGCTTGATGTCCTTGTCACCGACCTTGACGATGCGGCGCACCAGGTCGACCGAGAGATCGCCGGACCGAAACACCGGGCGTTCGCCATGGACCTGCAACTGATGCCGCAATGCCGCGCGCATCCGGGCCAGCAGTTCATCCATCCCGAACGGCTTGGTGAGATAGTCGTCGGCCCCGAGATCGAGTGCCTCGACCTTGCCGGCTTCGTCGCCGCGGCTCGACAGCACCACCACCGGGACGCTGTCGTTGCGGCCGCGGATCATGCGCAGCAATTCATGGCCCTGGATATCCGGCAGGCCGAGATCGAGAATGATCAAGGCCGGATCCTGGGCCAGCAATTCCAGCGCGATCTTGCCGTTGGAAGCTTCCAGTATTTCGTAGCCCTGCGTGCTCAATCCCATCCGCAGCAATTTGCGGATCGGCGGCTCGTCGTCGATCACCAGTACCTTGATCGGGGCAGCGCTCATGCGGCGGTGTCCAGTGCCGCGGAGGCCGCCGGGATCGGCAACTGGATGGTCAGCATGGCGCCACTTCGATCGGCGCGGTTGGCGGCTGTGATCGTGCCATGCATGGCCTCGACGAAACCGCGGGAAATCGCCAGACCAAGGCCGGTGCCGGGGCGGACATGGTCGCCCTTCTGCGCGCGATAGAATTTGTCGAACACGCTCTCCAGTTCCGGCGGCGGAATGCCGGCGCCTTCATCGATGATTTGCAGCGACACCGAATCCTTGTTCCGCATGCTCCGTATCGAGATCGTGGTATCCGCCGGCGCATATTTGGCCGCGTTGTCCAAAAGATTGAAAAGCACCTGCTCGAACAGCACCGCATCGAGTTCCAGCATCGGCATGTCGGCGGCGAGCTCCAGCGAAATCCTGTGATGCACCAAAATCTTGCTGGCGCGTCGCAACGCGCTGCCGACGATCTCGCCGAGATCGTGCCGCGCGGTATTCGGCACGATGGCGCCGGATTCCAGCTTGGTCATATCGAGCAGATTGGCGATGAAGCGATTGAGCCTTTCCGATTCGTCGATCACGGTTGCAAGAAGGTCGCGTTTCTCGGTGTCGGTCAGGCCGCTGGACAGATCACGCATGGTGCTGGCAGCGCCGAGCACCGACGCCAGCGGCGTCTTGAGATCGTGCGAGATCGAGGTCAATAGCGCCGCGCGCAGCCGGTCGGATTCCACCGTGCGCTTGACCCGGTCCATATCCTCCACCAGTTGCACCCGCTCGATCGCCAGTGCGCCCTGATCCATCAGCGCGTCGAGCAGCCGGCGCTGATCGGGGGTGAGCAGTGGCCCCGACCTGTCGTCGTCGATACCGAGGACGCCGATCGGTCCGCGCCCGGTCCGCATCGGCAGAAACAGCCGCTTGGCGCCCGGCAGCGTATCGGAGCCACGCCCGGCCGGACGGTCATTGCCCCATGCCCAGTTCGCGGCGGCAAGGTCGGCCTTGTCGAGTTCATCTTCGGGCGGGTAGCCCGCCTTCACGGTCAGGACGCCGTCCTCGGGCAGCAGCAGGACCACGCGGACTTTCAGCATCAATGCGGTCTGGTAGGCGCTCGCCCACAACACATCGTCCAGCGTCGCGGTGCCCGCGAGCTTGCGGCTAAAGGCATAAAGCGATTCCGTGGTCCGCACCCGCCCGATCGCGGTAACGGCCTGGGTGCGCACGCGCGCGCCGACATTGGAAACCAGGATGGCAATCAGCATGAAGAAGAAGAACGCCGCAACGTTGGTCGGATCGGTAATCGTGAAGGTGTAGACCGGCGGCAGAAAGAAGAAGTTGTAACACAGCGACCCCGCGACGCTGGCCAGCAGCGAAGGCCACAGACCGAAGCGAACCGCCACGCTCACCACGGCGGTCAGGAACACCAGGTCGACATTCTCGATACCGAATATCGGCTGAATCAATTTGGCAGCACCTAGACCGATGGCTACGATCACCAGCGCCATCAGATAGGGCTTGGGATCGAAGGGTTCGGGCCGCGCCGCGGTCTGCACCGCGGTTTTGGCGACGCGCCCGGCAGGCAGCTCGTCACCGGCGATGACGTTGACGCTGATATTGCCGGCGCGCCGCACCAGGTCATGCACCACCGAGCCGCGGACGATTTCGAACCACCACGAGCGGGTCGCCTTGCCGATGATGATCTGGGTGACGTTGTTGGCCTGCGCATACCCGATCACATCATCGGCGATGCGGCGTCCGACGCCGGGAATGGTAAGCGCCTCGCCTCCCAGCGCCTCGGCCAGCCGCAGCGTGTCGGCCAACCGGTCGCGCTGCTCGTCGGTCAATTGCAGGCTGCGCCGCGTCTCGATGCTGATGGCGGTCCACGGCGCATGCAGACGATCCGCCAGCCGCTTGGTGTAGCGCACCAGCCCCGCCGCCCGCGGATCTTCGCTGAGGCAAACCAGGATCCGCTCGCCGGCAGCCCAGGGACCGGCAATCGCGTTCGCCTGCATATGAGTCAGTAATTGCTCGTCGACGCGCTCGGCGGTGCGCCGCAACGCCAGCTCCCGCAAGGCGGTCAGATTCCCCGGCGAAAAATAATGCTCCAGCGCGCGCTCGGCCTGTTTGGGGACGTAGACCTTGCCCTCCTTCAGCCGCTGAATGAGGTCGTCGGGCGTGAGGTCGATCAGTTCGATGGCGTCGGCGCGGTCGAACACCGAATCCGGCACGGTCTCGCGCACCCTCACATGCGTGATCTGGGCGACCACGTCGTTGAGGCTTTCGATGTGCTGGATATTGACCGCGGTGTAGACGTCGATGCCGTGGGATAGTAATTCCTCGACATCGAGGTAGCGCTTTGGATGGCGGCTGCCGGGAGCATTGGTGTGGGCGAGTTCATCGACCAGCGCGATTTTTGGATGGCGCGCGATCAGCGCGTCGATATCCATTTCCTCGACCACCTGCCCTTTGTACTCGATCCGCCTGCGCGGCAGCACTTCAAGGCCGGCCAGCAGCGCCTCGGTCTCGGCCCGCCCGTGAGTCTCCACCGCGCCGACGACGACATCGACGCCGGCTTTCAGTTTGGCGTGCGCGCTCTGCAGCATTTCATAGGTCTTGCCGACGCCGGGAGCGGCGCCGACGAAAATCTTGAGCTGGCCGGACTGATCGTTCTCCCGCCGGGCGGCCTCCAGCAGCGCTTCCGGTGAGGGACGTTTTTCAGGATCGTGGCGCGGCTGGGCCATGTTGTCGATTATAGTCAGGTGATGGTTGGCGTACCATAGCGCTTTCGAGGAACCCCCGCCGTGCTCACATACAGCACTCGGGGGTGGTCAAGGTCAGCGATACCAGCGTGATCAGGTAAAAGAGCGCGGAGTTCGCGCCGCCGCCAACTCTCCCGGCATCGGTCGACGTATCCGCATCCCCGGAACGATGCGCGACAACGAGCATGCATATTTGCGAAGCGATAGTTGACGACGATATCCATCGTCCCCAGTCCCAGCCCAGGACATACAGGGGCGTCGCGGCCAAAAAGATGGCGGCCACGACCGCAACCATTGGTCCGGCGGACCTTGCAGGCCGCCGCCATTGGATGTCATTCCACATAACGGCGAGCCCGGCCATCGCGATGCCGACGGGCACGAACCAATACCACAACTTCCCTGCCACGACGATACGCCAGGGAAGCGAGAGCGCGTGGCCAATCGTCCATCCGATTCCACTGACGGCGCCGAACGGCGCCTGGACCGGTATGCTGGGTGGTAGATTTGCGATCAATCGCGGTGGAAGCGCTTTCCAGATGGCTTGCGCTATCTCCGCATTTCCCTTGAAGAAGGTTGCCACCGCGAACTGGAGAATCGCAACCGCAAACAGGGCCCATGCCAATCTGGATCTATTGACGATGGAATTGCCAGGCGACGAAACGATTAGGAGACAGATCGCAGGCGTGGCCGTCAGGAACACGAAGCTTTCGTGCACCAGCGGCAGCACAAGAAAGGCCAGTACAGAAACGAAAACCGCTGCCGACCACGCGGTTTTCCTCGCCACCAGCGATGTCGGGATGCAAACGATACACGCGACTGCGACCAGAAAGAGATTGAACAACATCTCCTTGCGATGAAAAAATTCGTTCGTCCAGGCCATGTTGTAGACCCCGCCCGGCATGGCCAGCGCAAGCAGAAGAGCCCGGTTTAGCCCGCTGACGCGCACGAACAGGCCGGTGAACAGCAATGTAAACGCAAGAAACTGTATGAAGAGATACAGGTTCAGATTGGCGAGAAATCGCTCCGGCGACCAGATCGCCTGCATTATCTCGCCACCCAGCCCCCTGCGGACGAAGCCCGCGCTATAGTTGATCAGCCAGTCCGAATACGACCAGGCGGTCCAGGCAAGCTGTTTTGCGGAGACGGTATTCTGGAAGACCTTGTCGACCACAGTGACCGCCAGAATCACCGCGGCACAAAATGGCAAGACGTTCAGGCGAGCCTTGGTTTCGCGCGGAGGCTGAAGGAGGACGGAGGATTCCGCAGCGGGTCCGTTCATCGTGGTTGACCCTCTATCATTTTCAAATCATTCAGCCATATGTCCAACAGATGCAGCTCGCGATCCTCAATGACACCGAGTGAAATCATGCACCGGTAGCACTGCAAGAGGTTCGACGGCATATTCTCCGGCCCGGACTTTAGATCGAGCCGTTCGAGTGCCGCGACGATCTTGCCGTTGTACAAATAGCCGGGAATTTCCTCCTCGAAATCCTTCATCAGGTCGTGCTCATTGCGTTCCTGCCGCACGGTCGGCGCCAGAAAGCAAATCTCCCATCCGTTTTCCCAGGCGATGCGCTGAGCGACCAAGCTTCGCCAGATATCGGTCATGCGGAACGAGCAATAGCTCGGCAGATACATCAGCGGCGCGGCCTGCCTCCACCAAGTCGTGTTCTGACTGTTGAAGGGGCACCAGCATCCTTTCGACAGACTGACCGCGGGTACTTTTCTGAATGAAAGGGGCAGAGGTTGCGTCAACCGGTAAAGCGCATCGACATCGGGATTCTCATCAACGAGCCCCTGCTGGATCGGACAATCTCGCTCAACGAACTCGTCGGCGAGCTTCACCGGCATGTTCCGGACTTCATCCAGGGGAAAGCCGCGCGGCCAGATATTCTGATCGGAAAAATACCGGTAGACATTAACCCAGCCACGATGCACTGAACCGCGCGAACGGCAACGAAGCGTGCGCGTCTGCCAGAATTCCGGCAGCGGGAAATTGTCATCGTCAGTCTCGACGATGACATTTGCGCCTTCGCTCAAGGCAACCAGATAGCCAATATTCTTCCGTGCGTAATTTCCGACCGGACAAGCCCTGGCAAATTGAAACGGAAGATCGCCTTGGCTCGCGAGATCGAAATAGCGACAACCGTTGAGCGTGAAACCGCTTGGGCTCTTCTCGTCTCCCACCACGAGGAACTGAAATGCGTGCTTTTTTGCGCCCTGGGCAAGTGAGTTCAGTGCTTCATTGGGTTTGGAGATCGAGGTAACGACAAGATAATTTCGCGACATCAGCTCCAAAGCTCGCCCTTGAGTTCTGAGCCTGTACAAGCGCCAGAGGTTAAGAAGCGAGTCGGCGATCGCCATCTTTCCGATCGAATGATTTGCGCCTGAATACGTGATCGGCACCTCTACAACGTTGTGCCGTTGGCAATAGACCTTCATCTCGGTCTGAAAGAAGGGCCCCCGAGACAGAATACCTCGATCAAGGATATGGGAAATGGTCGATCGCGTGAAAAGCTGAAAGCCGCTAGTCATATCCTTCAGGCGGGTGTCGAGAATGGCATTTGTAAGCACGCTGCCGCCCTTGCTCAATATCTTCCGCGTCAACGAGTTCTGACGCATGTTTCCTCCCGAGACGAACCGACTACCAAGAACGGCATCGTAGCCCTTGATCATCTGGTTGAAGAACTGCGGGATTTCGCTCGGCTGGTGGCTGTAACCGGCGTCGATTTCAAGAATCCAGTCGGCGTCCCCGGAAAGCGCTTCGCGGTAGCCGCGCAGATAGGCGTCCGCCACGCTTCTATTTTCAGGCGCCCATATTACGCGCAATTCCTTGCACAGGCGCTGGTGGAGACTGATCGCCTCAACCGTGCCGTCCCGCGCGACCGTGTCCACAACCACGAAGAAAAAAACGCTCTTGAAACCAAAACGGGAACAAACCGCAATGACGTCGTCCACGAAGTCGGTTGCCGTTTCGATCTCGTTTGCCATCGGGCATACGATAGCCAGTCGAATATTTGAGAACGTCATCACGGCGGCGAATTCCGGCACACGTATCCGATTAGCTCCCAGTGGGTCGGTCTACAATGCGGAGTTGTAACCGTTTCGCCTGACGATTAACAAGGAAAATGAGGACTCTGCGGCTCGACTGGACGAGCGGAGAGGTCGGGGAGAAAGAGCGGCAAGTCATGGCAGCGCCGCTTCTATCTCGGCGCTGCGGCATCGAGCGCCAGATTGAGCGCCAGCACATTGACACGCGGCTCGCCAAGCCAGCCGGCCAGCCGGCCCTGCGCATTTCGCCGCAACCAGTTCGCGGACGCGGTCCTCCGGCATGTTGCGCGCTTTGGCGACACGCGGCACCTGGAATAGCGCGGCTTCAGGCGAGATATCGGGATCGAGGCCGCTGGCGGAGGTAGTCACGAGATCGACCGGGACCGGCATCGAAGCGTTCTCGGCCTTCAACTTGTCGACGTCTTCCTTGACCCGATCGTTCAGGGCCTTGCTGGTCGGGCCGAGGTTGGAGCCGCCCGAATTGGCCGCATTATACGGGGCCGGGACGGTCTTGGTGGCATCGGCCGGGTCCGGCGCCGTCGTTGCCGAGGGCCGGCCATGGAAGTATTTGTCATCCTTGAATTCCTGCCCGATCAGGGCAGAGCCGACCACCTTGCCGTCCCTCTCGATCAGGCTTCCCTCCGCCTGCTTGGGAAACAGCACGCCGGCAATCGCGGTCATGGCAAGCGGATAGGCAAGACCCGTGATCAGCGTGAGCGCGATCAGAATGATGATGGCGGGACGAATTTCTTTCAACATGGTATGTCTCCTCAGACGAGGTGCAAGGCCGCGACCGCAAGATCGATCGCCTTGATGCCGATGAACGGAATGATGATGCCGCCGACGCCGTAGACCATCAGGTTACGGCGCAACAGCGCGCCGGCCCCGACGGCGCGATACGCCACGCCCTTCAGGGCCAGCGGAATCAGCGCGATGATGATCAAGGCATTGAAGATGATCGCCGACAGGATCGCGCTTTGCGGACTCGCCAGCTGCATGATGTTGAGCACGGCAAGCTGCGGATAGAACGTCAGGAAGATCGCCGGAATGATGGCGAAATACTTCGCCACGTCGTTGGCAATCGAGAACGTGGTCAGCGCGCCGCGGGTCATCAACAGCTGCTTGCCGATCTCGACCACCTCGATCAGCTTGGTCGGGTTGGAGTCGAGATCGACCATATTGCCGGCCTCGCGTGCGGCCTGGGTGCCGGTGTTCATGGCGACGCCGACATCGGCCTGCGCAAGCGCCGGCGCGTCGTTGGTGCCGTCACCGCACATCGCCACCAGCTTGCCCTTGGCCTGTTCGTCGCGGATCAGCTTCAACTTGTCCTCAGGGGTCGCCTGCGCCAGGAAATCGTCGACGCCGGCTTCCGCAGCAATCGCTGCCGCCGTCATCGGATTGTCGCCGGTGATCATCACGGTGCGGATGCCCATGCGGCGCAACTCGGCGAAGCGCTCGCGAATGCCGCCCTTGACGATGTCCTTGAGGTGGACGACACCCAGCAGCCGGCCGTCCTTTGCAACCGCGAGCGGTGTGCCGCCCGACTTGGAGATTTCGTCCGCGATCGTTTGAATCTCGCGAGCGACTTCCGACATCGCAGGCTGCAGAACGCGCGCGGCGTTGCCCGAGGCAACGATGCGCGACGGTCCGCCATCGACATAATTCAGGATCGCATCGACCGCGCCCTTGCGCACCGACGATATACCGGCATCGACGCCGCTCATGCGGGTTTGCGCCGTAAAGGGAACGAATGTCGCCGCAAGCTCCGCCATGTCGCGGCTGCGGATGCCGTATTTTTCCTTTGCGAGCACCACGATCGACCGCCCTTCCGGGGTCTCGTCGGCCAATGACGCCAGCTGCGCCGCATCCGCCAGTTCCTGCTCGGTCACGCCGCGGACGGAGCGGAAGGCCGTCGCCTGCCGGTTGCCAAGCGTGATGGTGCCGGTCTTGTCGAGCAGCAAGGTATCGACGTCACCGGCGGCTTCCACCGCCCGGCCCGACATCGCCAGCACATTGAAGCGTACCAGCCGGTCCATGCCGGCGATGCCGATCGCCGACAGCAACGCACCGATGGTGGTCGGAATTAGCGTCACGAACAGCGCCACCAGCACCACCACGGAAACCGAACCGCCGGCATAGGCCGCGTAACTCGGTATCGTCACGGTCGCGAACACGAAGATGATGGTGAGACCCGCTAGTAGAATATTAAGCGCGATCTCGTTCGGTGTCTTCTGCCGTTCGGCGCCCTCGACCAGCTTGATCATGCGGTCGATGAAGGTCGAGCCCTGAGCGGCGGTAATGCGGACGCGGATCCAGTCCGACAGCACCTGGGTGCCGCCAGTGACCGCCGAGCGATCGCCGCCGGATTCACGGATCACGGGCGCGGATTCGCCTGTGATCGCGGCCTCATTGACCGAGGCGACGCCTTCGATCACTTCGCCATCGGAGGGGATATTGTCACCGGCTTCGACCAGAACGATATCGCCGACCTTGAGGCTGGTACCGGACACCAGCCGGTAGGTCTTGTCAGAACCCGACAGCAGCTTGGCCTGGCTCTCGGTGCGGGTTTTACGGAGCGATTCAGCCTGCGCCTTGCCGCGGCCTTCCGCGACCGCTTCGGCGAAATTGGCAAACAGCACCGTAAACCACAGCCACAGGATGATCTGGAAGGTGAAGGCCAGATTCTCGCCGCCGGTGACGAGATCGCGCAGGAAGATCACCGTCGTCAGCGCGGCGACGATCTCGACCACGAACATCACGGGGTTCTTGATCATCAGCCGCGGATCGAGTTTTGCCAGCGCCGAGCCGATCGCTGGGATGACGATCTTCGGGTCGAGCATCGCTGAGACCGGGACCTGCTTTTGTAATTTCATGGCTTCCATGGACGTGACTCCGGATAAATTCGATCAGAACAGGTTGTTGGCGGTCATCGCGAGATGCTCGACGATCGGCCCGAGTGCGAGCGCCGGGAAGAAGGTGAGCCCGCCAATGATCAGGATCACGCCGACCACGAGGCCGACGAACAGGCCGCCCGTCGTCGGCAGCGTGCCGGCGGACGGTGGAATCGACTTCTTGCCGGCCAGCGAACCTGCCAGCGCCATCGCCGGCACGATCATGAAGAAACGGCCGATGAACATCGAACTGGCCAGCGTGAGATTGTAGAAGAAGGTGTTGCCGGAGAGACCGGCGAAGGCCGACCCGTTATTGCCGGTCGCCGACGTGTAGGCGTAGAGCACTTCGGTAAAGCCGTGCGGACCGGCATTGGCCATCGAGGCCACCGCCGACGGCAGCACCACGGCCACCGAGGTCCAGCCGAGATAACTCAGCGGCAGCACCAGGATCGCGAGCATCGCCATCTTGACCTCGCGGGCCTCGATCTTCTTGCCGACATATTCCGGGGTGCGGCCGACCATCAGCCCGGCGACGAAGATCGCAAGCACGACGAACAGCAGCATGCCGTAAAGCCCGGCGCCGACGCCGCCGACGATGATCTCACCGAGTTGCATGTTGATCAGCGGAATCATGCCGCCGAGCGCAGTGAAGCTGTCATGCATGGCGTTGACCGCGCCGCAGGAGGCCGCCGTGGTGATGACCGCGAACAGCGACGATGCAACGATGCCGAAGCGGACCTCCTTGCCTTCCATGTTGCCGCCGGTCAGCCCGAGCGCGCCAAGCGCGTTGGTGCCGTTGGCTTCCGCCCAATAGGTGACGGTAACGCCTGCCAGGAACAACACGCCCATCACGGCCAGGATCGCCCAGCCCTGGCGCTGGTTGCCGACCATGCGGCCGAACACGTTGGTAAGGGCGGCGCCAAGCGCGAAGATCGAGATCATCTGGACGAAGTTCGACAGCGCCGTCGGATTTTCGAACGGATGGGCCGCGTTGGCATTGAAGAAGCCGCCGCCATTGGTGCCCAGCATCTTGATCGCGACCTGCGAAGCCACGGGTCCGACCGCGATGGTTTGCTTGGCGCCTTCCAGCGTGGTGGCATCGACATAGGCGCCAAGCGTCTGCGGCATGCCCTGCCAGATCAGAAACAGGGTGTAGACGACGCAGATCGGCAGCAGGACATAGAGCGTACAGCGCGTCACATCGACCCAGAAATTGCCGATGGTGCGCATCGAAGAACGCGAGAAGCCGCGAATCAGCGCCACCGCGAGCGCGATGCCGGTGGCCGCCGACAGGAAATTCTGGTGGGTCAGTCCCAGCATCTGCACCAGATAGGACAGCGTGCTTTCGCCACCGTAATTCTGCCAGTTGGTATTGGTGATGAAGCTGATCGCGGTGTTAAAGGAGAGATCCTCGGCGACCGCGGATTGTTCCGCCGGATTGAACGGCAACAGCGCCTGCAGGCGCATCACCGCATAGATGATGAGAAAGCCGCCGACGTGAAACAGCAGCATGGCGACCGTATAGGTCAACCAATGCTGTTCGCGCTTCTCGTCGACACCGCCGATCCAATAGAGCCCGGCCTCGACCGGCCGCAGGATCGGGGACAGCAATGTCCGCTCGCCGTTGAAGACGCGGGTCATGTACCAGCCGAGCGGTTTGACCAGCGCGACCACGATCGCGCAGTACAGAAGAATTTGAATCCAGCCAATGACGGTCATGGGGAATGCCCTTTGGGGTTGTGCGTGAGCTCAGCCGGAATGCGGTCAGAACCGCTCGGGCCGCAGCAGGGCGTAGGTCAGGTAAAACAGCAGGCCTGCAGAAACGAGGCCGGCGAGCGCGTAATCGAAGATCATGGTCATCCCCTTTTCAAAGCCGTTCGCAGGCGTAGGCGTAGCCGATGCCGATCGCGAAGAAGCCGAGACCGAGGGCCAGCATGACAGCGTCCAACATGAGCGTGCTCCTATAGGCAAGCGAGGCCAGGTCCATGGCCTTCCAGCGCCTGTCGGGTGGTGAGGTGCCACTCTGCGCATTTGTTTTCGAGGCGGGAGCGCCGGCAACGTTATAGGAATCCTATAGTGGCGCAGCGGTGCTGGCCTCTTCGGTCCCTGTTGTGGGGAGCTTTAGGGGAGCGCGCATCGCACTTATGAGATTCCTATATTTCGGGGTGCTGCCCCGTCTCGTTTTCAAATGGCGGTCTATTCATCTTGCGGGATGCAGCTCGCAGATCGCGGCTGCATCGATGCGAGACGACGCCATGCCGCTGCTTTCAGAACACCCCGACACCCGCAAACTCGGCGATCGGCTGCGCGAGGCCCAGGCCGCAACGGCGGAGCTGATACGGGAGGTAATCGGCGAGATATGCCGGCGCTTTCCGTCGGTTGGACAAACCGAAAAGACCGCACGGATCGAGCGATTGATCGAGTCCGGCGCATGGACGGATGCCGCACTGGCGCTGATCGACCTGGAGCTGCCACAATGGCAGGTTCGGCGCATAGCCTATGACGAAGGCGAGTGGTACTGCGCGCTGTCGCGCGAGCGTGAGCTCCCGGAATGGCTCGATCAATCGATCGAGGCCCGCCATACGGATTTGCCGCTGGCGCTGTTGTGCGCTTTCGTCGATGCCCAGGGCATTGCCGCCCCGTCGAGCAGGACCAGCGTCCCCGCCGTGCCGCACCAGGCGAGCACGTCCTATGAGCCGGTCATCTGCGACAATTTCGCTTGAAAGCCACGAACGAACTGATGCCGGAGTCCTCAAGTCTTGGCGCAGCTTCCGAATCTGCCGCAACAACTAAGAACGATCCAGGCACTCCTTCGCTTTGGCGTGCGGGTGAGCATTCTGGTGGTTTTTGCCGCGTTCGGCACCATCGGCTTCGGCAGAAGCCTTGCCGCACTGCTCTGGATGGCCATCATCCTCTGCGCCGTCATCGGCACGATCAGGCGCGAGCCTCCATTCCGTGCCACTCTCAATCACTGGGATGAAATGGTGGCGTTCACGGCTTTGTTTGCTCTGGTCAGCGGCTTTAATCATTCCACCCCGGTTTGAAACAGCCTCGCACGACCCTATGCGGCTCCTATTAGATCGCTGATTAGTCGCTCTCGAATTCATATCCGACCGGGAAGATATTGGCGGCACGAGCAAGCGTTCTCGGCGGATGAACCGGCGGGAGAGCGCAACTCGCCGATAGAAGGAATACTCTCGTGAAGCTCGTCGAACCTCCCTCGTGCAGCTCGGCATCTACCGTCGTCTTTATTGGCAGGAACAGCCGCGGCCTGTGGGTCGCCCAGGAACAGAACGGTCTCTACGGCGGCCTGTTCGTGAACCGCGCGCAAGCCGTGAAATACGCGCTGTTCGAGAACGGCCATCACCCCGAAACCATCATAGAGCTGCCGCGCGAAATCGAGCTCGACATGAGCGGCAAGATCCCCCTCCGATGACATAACCGCTTCCAATACGCGACACGTGGATGACAGCGCCTTGCGCCGGATGAAAACAAATTCAAACATCCCGAATGGCGAATGGTGCGTAAAAGCAATTCGCGCCTGGCAGCTGGCGGTTTTGCGATTTGCGATCACGATGAACGATGACGACAGGCTAGCGCTGTTAGCCGTTGCTGCCGAACTTGACGCGCCTGGTTCGCGACCATCGACCAGACCGGGCTTCAGGTTCTTTTACAACACCAGCACCGAGCTTTGCCGCGCGATTATCAACCCGCTACATTCGACCAGCAACGCTGTCCTTCAAAAGTATCTGACGCGAATCGGTGACAAACGTCTCAAGCGTGCGTTCGCAGCCGCGGTGGCGGTCGATACGCCGGGGTCGAAGCCGTCGATAAGATTGCCAAAATCAAACGGCGATTTATGGCGAGGGCTAGTCGTTGAGTTGCCGAAGCTGCCGCGGGTTTCCTAAAAGTCCCACTTGTCGCCCAAAATCAGCGGTTGCTGCGGGATTTCACGAAACATCGGCTCGCGCTGCACGCGACGCGTCTTTGCGGTAACGATCGCCTGGTGAAAGATATTGAACCCTGCGCCTATCCGGCCGATAGCCCGGCGCGCAAAAACGCCGAGCCGCCTTATGAATACCTGGCTTGAGGAAAGGGAGACCGGGAATCTGGCCGCCCCGATCGGGCTGCGGTGCCGGTCCTGGTGCTGATAGAAAAGGGTCATTTTTCATCTTCCGGAGTCCGGCGCAGACAAGCGCCGGGCACCCCAAAGATGCACGCTCAGGCATAGGAAATCGAGATGACCTCCTGTCCGCTCTCATAGCCGCGGCATAAGGACCGCTAAAACCGCGCCGGCGCCACCTCCGTCAGTTTCGCTGGTGGCGCTGCCGGCTTTCCGTTCGCACTTTATCGGGCTTTGACCGAGTCTTTCGTTTAAGTCACGGCCGTTTTCAGTCACGGGCCCTTCGAATCTGCAGGTTGAATATACCCGAAGACCGTGCTCAAATTCGCGGTAAATTACAGCAGCGAAACCAAATGTTCCTCGGCGCAGACCTGTCCAGCATACTCGACCGCATCCTCGACACGGCGGCCGATAATCTCAAGATCGCGAAGATCCTGGTCCAGTTGGGTCTCGACCCCAACAATATCACCTACGACGCCATCTTCAACCGTTTGCTGGAAATCTTTCTGCAGAACATCACCCTGGCCAACATGTGTGCCCTGGTCGGGGCCGTCTTCTTTGTCGCCACCCTGCTGACCCAGACCATGGTGCCGCTTCGGGTCGCGAACATGATCGGCTGCGCCTTCTTCGCCATCTTCGGCGCGCTCAGCGGCACCATCACGACCTTTCTGTTGTATCTCCTGCTGGTCCCGATCAATGCTTTTCGCCTCCGCCAAATGCTCGTTCTCGTCAAGAAGGCGCGCAGCGCCACGGCGGGCGACACCTCGATGGAATGGCTCAAGCCGTTCATGACCGAGCGCAAATATCGCAAGGGCGATACTTTGATGAAGAAGGGCGATGCGGCCGATGAAATGCTGCTCACCGTGACCGGAAAATTCCTGGTGAAGGAAATCAGCGTCGAACTTCCGCCGGGACGCCTGATGGGTGAACTAGGTTTCCTCACGCCCGATAACCGCCGGACCGCGACGATCGAATGCATCGAGGACGGGCACGTATTGACCATCACCTACGAGAAGCTGCTCGAGATCTACTTCCAGAATCCGCAATTCGGCTATTACTTCCTGGTCCTGACCAGCCAGCGCCTTTTGGAAAATATCGCGCGGCTGGAGACAATTGTCGCGCAAAACAAGATCGCGCAGCAGACAGCAGCCACAGGCGGCACGAACTGAGGGTCGATACTATTAAACGCTCTCAATCACTCCGCCGCTGAGCGAATCTCGGCGCGTTCGGCCCGCACCGCGCAGAACTTGAATTCGGGAATTTTTCCGAACGGATCGAGCGCCGGATTGGTCAAGCAGGTTGGCCGCCGCTTCCGCGTAGCAGAACGGCATGAACACCATGTTCTCGGGCACGTCGCGGTCGGAGCGCACCTTGACCTCGACCGCGCCACGGCGCGTTTCCAGCCGGATGAAATCGCCGGGCCACACCTTCAACCGCCGCATGTCCTTTGGCGCCATGAACGCCACCGCCTCGGGCTCGATCTGGTCGAGCACATGGGAACGCCGTGTCATCGAGCCGGTGTGCCAGTGTTCGAGCACGCGCCCCGTCGAGAGCACCATCGGATATTCGTCGTCGGGCAATTCGTCCGGCGGCAGCACATGCGCCGGCACGATCTTGCCGCGGCCGCTTGCGGTCGGAAAACCGGTGGTGAAGATGATCTCGTTGCCGGGCAGATCGGGATCGTCGACCGGATAGGTCACCGCACCCTCGCGCACCAGCCGCTCCCAGGTGATGTTCTTCAGCGACGGCATCAGTTGCGCCATCTCAGTGAAGACCTCGCCTGGTCCTGCGTAGTTCCAGGGCAGGCCCATGCGCTTGCCGATCTCCTGGATGATCCAGAGATCCTGCCTGGCGTCGCCCGGTGGCCTAATGACCTCGCGCGCCAACTGCACCCGGCGATCGGTGTTGGTGAAGGAGCCGGACTTCTCCGCAAAAGCAGAGGCCGGGAGGATCACGTCGGCGTGAAAGGCGGTCTCGGTGACGAACAGGTCTTGGACCACCAGATGGTCGAGCTTGGCGAGAGCCTGCCGCGCATGCTGCAGATCGGGATCCGACATCGCGGGATTCTCCCCCTCGACGTACATCCCGTGAATCTCACCGGCATGGATAGCGTTCATGATCTCGACCACGGTAAGTCCGCGCACGGGATCTAGCTCCTGGCCCCAGAGTTTCTCGAAGGCGCCACGCAGGTCGTCGCGGCCGACCGGCTGGTAGTCGGGTAGAAACATCGGAATCAGCCCGGCATCGGAAGCGCCCTGCACATTGTTCTGGCCACGCAGCGGATGCAATCCCGTGCCGGGACGGCCGATTTGGCCCGTGATCAGCGCCAGCGCGATCAGGCAGCGCGCATTGTCGGTGCCGTGCACATGTTGGCTAATGCCCATGCCCCAGAAGATGATGGAGGACCGCGCGCGCGCATAGGTGCGGGCAACCTCGCGCAATGTCTCTGCGGGGATGCCGCAGATCGGCGCCATTTTCTCCGGCGTGAATTCCGTGATCTTGGCCTTCAGGTCCGCATAGCCCTCGGTATAGCCGGCAATATATTGATCGTCGGTCAGCCCTTCCGTGATGATGGTGTTCATCATCGCGTTGAGCATCGCGACATCGCTGCCAGGCTTGAACTGGAGATGCTTGGTCGCGTGGCGCGACAGCGCCTGCCGGCGCGGATCCATCACGAACAGCTTCGCACCACGCTTGGTGGCGTTCTTGATGAAAGTCGCAGCGACCGGATGGTTTACCGTAGGATTAGCGCCTATCACCCATATGACTTCGGCATCCGCAGCGGCTGCGAACGGTGCAGACACCGCTCCCGAACTCAGGCCTTCGAATAGCGCCGCAACCGACGACGCGTGGCACAGCCGCGTACAATGGTCGACGTTGTTGGAGCCGAAGCCGGTGCGCACCAGCTTCTGGAACAGATAGGCCTCTTCGTTGGAGCCCTTGGCCGAGCCGAAGCCAGCGAGCGCCTTGGGCCCGTTCTCGTCGCGGATCTTGACGAGACCCCTGGCGGCGATGTCGAGCGCCTCCTCCCAGCTTGCTTCACGGAAATGCGTGAAGGGATTAGCGGGGTCGACCTGATCGTTGGCATCCTTCTTCACCCCCGGCAGCCGTACCAGCGGCTTTGTCAATCGGTTCGGGTGATGGATGTAGTCGAAGCCGAAGCGACCCTTGACGCAGAGCCGGTTGTGATTGGCGGGGCCATCGCGGCCCTCGGCATAGATCACCTTCTCGTCCTTGACCTGATAGGTCACCTGGCAGCCGACGCCGCAGTAGGGGCATAGCGAGTCCACCTTTCTGTCCGCATAGGTGACGCGAGTCTGGTTCTCATCGAGCATCACGGCCGGCATCAGCGCGCCGGTCGGACAGGCCTGCACGCATTCGCCACAGGCGACGCAGGTCGATTCCCCCATCGGATCGTCGAAATCGAACACGATCTTGGAATCATGGCTGCGATAGGCCATGCCGATGACGTCATTGACCTGGACCTCGCGGCAGGCGCGCACGCACAGGCCGCACTGGATGCAGGAATCGAGATTGACGCGCATGGCCGGATGGCTGGCATCGCCGTCCCAGCGCTTGGCGGCCGGGAAGCGGCTTTCGGTCACTTCGACCTTCTCGGCCCAGTGCCAGAATTTCGAATCCGGATCGTGCGAGGTTTCGCGCGCAGGCTGGTCGGCGACCAGCAATTCCATCACCATTTTCTGCGCGGCTACTGCGCGGGCGCTGGCCGATTTCACCTTCATGCCGACGCTGGGCAACCGCTTGCAGGACGCTGCCAGCACGCGCTCGCCCTCGACCTCGACCATGCAGGCGCGGCAATTGCCGTCGGGCCGATAGTCGGGCTCCGGCGAATAGCACAGGTGCGGAATTTCGCGGCCCTGGCGTTTGGCAACCTGCCAGATGGTCTCGCCTGCGTTGGCCTCGACCTGCTTGCCATCGAGCTCGAACTGAATCTTGGTCATTCCGCAGCTTCCTTGGGCAGGAACTCTTCCGGGAAGTATTTAATCACTGACGTTAGCGGATTCGAGGCCGCCTGGCCGAGACCGCAGATCGACGCATCCCGCATCGCCTGACTCAATTCGTCGAGCAGTTCGCGGTTCCAGACCGGCTTTTCCATCAAAAGCGCCGCCTTCTGGGTACCGACGCGGCAGGGCGTGCACTGGCCGCAGCTTTCGTCCTCGAAGAAACGCATCAGGTTGAGTGCGGCTGCTTTGACGCTGTCCTGCTGCGACATGATGATGACCGCGGCGGAGCCGATAAAGCAGCCGTATTTTTCCAGGGTGCCGAAGTCGAGCGGAATATTGTCCATCGTTGCCGGCAGGATGCCGCCGGACGCACCGCCCGGAAGATAAGCGTGGAAGCTATGCCCTTCGGCCATGCCGCCGCAAAACTCGTCGATCAACTCGCGCACCGTGACGCCGGCCGGCGCGAGCTTCATGCCAGGGTTCTTGACCCGGCCGGACACCGAATAGCTGCGCAGTCCATGGCGGTCGTTGCGGCCGTGGCCCTTCCACCAGTCCGCGCCTTTTTCGACGATATCGCGCACCCACCACAGCGTTTCGATGTTGTTGATCAGCGTCGGAAGCCCGAACAGCCCGACCTGGAACGGGTAAGGCGGCTTGTGCCGCGGCAAGCCGCGCTTGCCCTCGATGCTTTCCAGCAGCGACGATTCCTCGCCGCAGATATAGGCGCCGGCGCCGCGCCGCATGTGCAGCCTGGGACCACCGGGCGGCAGCTTGGCGATTTCACGATCGAGAATCTCGCGCGAGGCCGGATATTCGTCGCGGATGTAGATGTAGATATCGGGCGCTTCCACCACATGCGCACCGATCAGCATGCCCTCGAGAAAGCGATGCGGATCGGTTTCGAGATAATAGCGATCCTTGAAGGTTCCGGGCTCGCCCTCATCGCCGTTGATCGCCATCAGCCGCGGCCCGGGCTCGCCGAGCACCGCGCGCCACTTGCGTCCGGTCGGAAAGCCGGCGCCGCCAAGGCCGCGCAAGCTGGCATCGTCAAGCGCCTTCAAGAGATCTTCCCTGGCGAGTTCGCCCGAGCGCAGGCGCTTGAGCAGCGTATAGCCGCCGGCCGCGACATAGGCGTCGTAATCGATGTAGTCAGGCAGATGCGCATGGGTGTTGCCAGCCTTGGCCGCCGCCAGCACGCTTGAAACACCGGCGCGATCGACAAAGTGATGACCGACCTCGGCTGCGGGCGCCGTATCGCAGCGGCCGACGCAGGGCGCGCGCACCACGCGGATGCCGGGGCCGGCTTTGTCCTGTAACTCCTGCAGCAATTTTTCCGCGCCCAGCATCGCGCAGGTCAGCGAGTCGCAGACACGGATGGTCAATGGCGCGATATCGGGCTCGCCCTCCTTCACGACGTCGAAATGCGCATAGAAGGTCGCAGTCTCGAACACTTCGGCGAAAGCCAGTTTCATCTCGTCGGCGAGCGCTGCGAGGTGGGCTGCGGAAATCTGGTTATATTTGTCCTGGATGAGATGCAGATACTCGATCAGGAGATCGCGCTGCCGCGGGCGGTCGCCGAGCAGCAGTTCGATTTCATGCGCGGCCCCCGGGTCGATCTGGCGTCCTTTGGGGGTCGATTTGGCCCGCCGGCGTCCCTCGCCCGGATGTTCGAACGGGCGGACCTGTTGCACGTCATGACTCATCAAACATCAATCCCAATCTATCTAGACCGACTTTAGGGCGTGGTATGCCAGATGCCAACAGGAAATATGCCGATCCCTGAACGATTTGAGGGGCCTGACAGCTTCCGCCGTCACGCCCCTCCCCAAGCTAATCCATCCATTTGGCGATTAAAGCCGCCTCAGGTCTTGTCCATGCAGTCTTCGATGTAGAACCAGCGGTCGTCGCCAGCCAGTCCCTTCCTCCTTACCTCGGCGCGGCACACCTTCAGCTTTGGTTTGTTCAAGGCCCACTTCGCACGCATCTCCTTGAGGCGTTCGATGGTGAGTTTCATCCTGGAGGGTTTTGCTCCCGGAGCCGGTGCAGCGGTTTGCGCCGAGGCGGTGCAAAGCGTTCCTGCGACGAAAAGTGCTGCGACAAGGCAAACGAGGGTGCGAAACATGGCGGATTTCTCCTGATCTGGTTTGTGCGATGAAATGAAACGCATTGACGCCGCGGGACGGGTTCCGTCCCGCGGCCGTGATGGCCGATCAGAAGATCTTGGCCGCGCTTTCCAGCGTCTTCCAAACGCCCCAGGCGAGCGGGATGCCAACAAAGGCCCAGAACAGCGCGGCCTTGGCGTCGAAGCCGCCCTTGCCGATGCCGAACGAGCCGGATTGTCCGGCTGTACCCGCGCTGGCGCTCTGCAACTTTGCCACCTCCGCTTCGCTCATGTGCCACTTCGGATCGACCGGCTTGATCAGGTAGTTGCAGATCAACCCGGCAATCAGCATCGCGCACAGGATATACATGGTGGTGTTGTAGAGATGGTCGCGCGGCACGCCAGCCGCGAGCTGGAATTCGCGGAGATAGTTCACGACCACCGGACCGATGATGCCGGCGGTTGACCATGCCGTCAGCAGACGGCCATGGATGGCGCCCACGAACTGCGTGCCGAACATGTCAGCGAGATAGGCCGGAACCGTCGCAAACCCGCCGCCATACATCGACAGGATGATGCCGAAGCCGAGAACGAACAGCAGCTTCGAACCCATATCGGCGAAGGTGGGCGCCAGCGCATACAGCGCGATGCCCAGCACGAAGAACGTATAGTAGGTGTTCTTGCGGCCGATATAGTCCGACAGCGACGCCCAGAAGAAACGGCCGCCGATGTTGAACAGCGAGAGCAGGCCGGCAAACCCGGCTGCGATCCCCGCGATCATCGTCTTCTGCTCGACCGAAAGCGCGCCGAAGTTCAGGTTGGGCAATCCGATCAGCTTGCCTGCGAAGATCTCCTGCAACATTGGCGAGGCCATGCCAATCACGCCGATGCCGGCCGACACGTTCAGGCAGAGCACCCACCAGATCAGCCAGAATTGCGGCGTCTTGTGCGCGTTGTCGAGATGGACGTTATGCTCCGTGATCATCGACTTGCTTTCGCTCGGCGGCGTCCAGCCGTCCGGGCGCCAGCCGGCCGGCGTCACGCGGTAAGCAAACGCGCCGATCGTCATGAAGATAAAGTAGATCACACCCATCGCAGCAAACGTTTCCCAGACACCGACCGATGTCGGAGTCTTGAAGTAATTGATCAGGATATTCGCCAACGGCGCGCCGATCATCGCGCCGCCGCCGAAGCCCATGATGGCCATGCCCGTCGCCATGCCGCGATGGTCGGGAAACCATTTGATCAGCGTCGAAACCGGCGAGATGTAACCGAGGCCGAGACCGATGCCGCCGATCACGCCGGCGCCGAGCCACATGATCCAGAGCTGGTGAACATAAATGCCGAGCGCGCCAAGCAGAAGGCCGCCGGACCAGCACAGCGCCGCCACGAACCCGGCCTTGCGTGGGCCGACCCGCTCCAGCCAGCCGCCCCAGACCGCGGCGGATAGTCCGAGCACCACGAAGAAGAGGGTATACATCCAGCCGAGGCTGGCCACTTTCCAGTCGCAGGTGGTGGTGAACAGCTCCTGCATCAGCGACATATCGGGACACGCCTTCGGCGCGGTCAGCCCGATCGCGCGCGACAGCGGCAGCCAGAACACGCTGAAGCCATAGGCCATGCCGATACACAGATGAATGCAAAGCGCGGCCGGCGGCACCAGCCAGCGATTGAAGCCGGCCTTGGCAATCGTATGCTCGCGATCGAGGATACCGCCCCCGGCTCCGGACATAGTTCCAGCGCTGCTAATTGTCGTCATAGAGTCCCTCCCTAACAGCCGCCCTTCGGGCATGTCTGCCGTCTACGATCCTGTTGTCCTCAGGCCCCGTGGCAGCTCCCACATTGCTGCTCTGCACAATTCTTGGATGCGCCAGGATCGCGACGCGCATTCGAGAATTCTAACACCTTTTGCGGCACGTTATGCCGGCTGCAGCCGTGATTTGAGAAGTGCCCCGTTCCGGACTGCGCTTTCCACAGGCGCAAATCAGCCTCCGCACCCCTGCGGAGACTTCGATTGGGGCAGATGCCGGGTCCGGTGTCGATAGGCAAAAGGTAGCGATTTTCATGGGTTTCATTCAAACGGGTGCAGGCAGTCCATTCGCCTTTACGATCAGGAATACGATCCGTTGTTCCGCGCGCTCGGTCATCTCGACGCGGTCGCCGGTCTCCCGGATCAGATTGGGGATGTCGATCACCGACAGGGGATCGGTGCAGTGCACCTCCAGGACATCGCCCGCCTTCAGCGCCTTCAGCGCCTTGCGCGTCTTCAAAGCCGGCAGCGGGCATTTGAGTCCCGTAAGATCGAGTTTGGTCGTGGTCATGCCCGGAACATGGCGAAGGCGACCCGCACCGTCAACGGTAACAACCGCTGATCAAAGCAGGTTCGCATACGACAAAAATCCTACCATCTGACCCGGCTCGACCTGCGTGATCTCCTCGCCGAGTTCGACGAGGCCATCGGTGTCCACCAGCGACGACAACAGCCCTGCGCCCTCGCGCGGGAATTTGACGGCTTCGAGCGCGCCGTCATCGCCCTTGCGCAGATTGACCCGGACATATTCGCGGCGGGCGATCTTCTTTTTGTAAGCAAAGGCCGCACGCACCGGCATCGGAACCAGATGCTGTTGGCTGGCGCCCGCCAGCGCCAGCACGGTCGGACGCACCACATGGACAAAGGTGACAAAACTCGCCACCGGATTTCCCGGCAATCCGATGAACGGCGTGCCGGCGATAATCCCCATCGCGACGGGACGCCCCGGCTTGATCGCCATCCGCCACAGCACGAGGGTCCCAACGCTTTCGACACTGGCCTTGACGTGATCTTCTTCGCCGGTCGAAACCCCGCCGGTGGTCAGGATCAGGTCATGGGTACCGGCTACCTTCTTGAGGCCCTGCGCCAGTGACGCGCGATCGTCGCTGACGATACCAAGGTCGCTGACTTCGCAGCCGAGCCGCGTCAGCATCGCCGTCAGCATGAAGCGGTTGGAATCGAACAGTTGCGCCACGCCGCGCGGCGTCCCCGGCGATACCAGTTCGTTGCCGGTGGAGAACACCGCGACGCGGATGCGCCTGGTCACCTCGAGTTGCGTCAAGCCGAAGGCGGCGGCGAGCGCTATGTCCTGCGGCCGCAGGCGCTGGCCTGCGGCCAGCGCGGAACGCCCCATCGGAATATCTTCGCCCGCGGGGCGCACATTGGCGCCGGGTCGCAGACCCGCGGGGAGAACCACCGCGTTGTTCTCATCGAGGCGCACATCCTCCTGCATGAACACCGTGTCGGCGCCATCGGGCATCGGCGCGCCGGTGAAGATCCGCATGGCGTGCCCCGGCTTGATGGCTTCGTTTGCCGAGGAGCCCGCCTGAACGCGGCCCGTTACCGGAAATGCCTGCTCCTTGCCTTGCGGAAGATCACCGCTGCGCACGGCGTAGCCGTCGACGGCGGAATTGGTGAACGGCGGCAGCGGCAGCGGGGCCGAGATACTTTTGGCAAGAACACGTCCGTCGGCTTCACCCAGGGCAACGGTTTCGACGTCCTGCACCGCCGCGACCCGCGCGGCGATGATGGCCACGGCTTCATCGACCGACATCATCGGCCCGCCGAACGCAAAGCAATCGTCGGACAATTGCGCCATCTTGGTGCTCAGGTCTCGCGTCGCGCGACCACTTCTGCGATATCGACGGCCGACGCCTGGATCATGACGGCGATCGCCTTGATATCATCGAGATGGGCGAGCGGAAGCGTTGTTTCAAGCCTGGCATCGGTTGCGATGCCGACGATATCGGGGTCTTCAGGGAATAATGCCGGCTTGGCGTTGGCAGCGCGATGCACCTCGATCTTGCGATGCGGCTCGCGCTTGAAACCCTCGACCAGCACCAGATCGACCGGCGACATCTTCACCAGCAATTCCGGCAGTTTCGGTTCGGCGGCGCCGCGCAATTCGTGCATCAGCGCCCAGCGCCGGGCCGAAGACACCAGCACCTCGGCGGCGCCCGACTGCCGGTGCACCCAGGAATCCTTGCCGGGCACGTCGACATCGAATTCATGATGGGCATGCTTGATCACGGAAACGCGCAAGCCCTCGGCGATGAAATACGGGATCAGCCGCGTCAGCAGCGTGGTTTTGCCGGCGCCACTCCACCCGGCTAGACCGATCACTTTCATTCTATTCTCCGGGCCGCCGACGGAACCAGGCTAGGTTTTGCCCCGACGTGCTTTATATCGGTCAACGGATAATGTCATGCTAGCCTGCAAAATGATGACCAAAATCGAAAAAGCACCTGTCCCCCTGATTGTGCCGAATCCCGACGATCCGCGGCTGACCGAGCGCGTCGCCGGGACCGACCAGACCGGTGCGGCTGTCGAGATCAAAGTCCCGGTGGAGCGGCCGCTGACGCTGTATCTCAACGCGCAGGAGATCGTCACCATGATGACGATCGGCGACTATCCGGAATATCTCGCCCTCGGATATCTGCTCAATCAGAACATGCTGAAATACGACGACGTCGTCACCGAAGTCGAATATGACGACGACCTGCAGGTCGTGGTGGTGCGCACCGAGCACCATACCAATTTCGAAGCGAAACTGAAAAAGCGCACGCAGACTTCGGGCTGCGCGCAGGGCACCGCGTTCGGCGATCTCTTGGAAGCCGTTGAAAGCGTGGCCCTGCCGAAAGCCGAAT
Source organism: uncultured Alphaproteobacteria bacterium (assembly GCA_963774685.1). GTDB lineage: Bacteria > Pseudomonadota > Alphaproteobacteria > Rhizobiales > Xanthobacteraceae > Bradyrhizobium. The sequence continues at coordinate 1,098,882 of CAVZFU010000003.1, forward strand.
TGCGCACGTCCTGGCTCTATCAGATGACGCATGCCATCAACACCATGCCCTCGCTTTATCTCGAGGCCGGCGCGATCCATGGCTGCGTGCTGTGCAAGGAGGGCACGCCGGTCTGCTACACCGAGGACGTCGGCCGCCACAACGCCGTCGACAAGATCGCCGGCTGGATCTATCGCCATGGCGTCGATCCCGCCGACAAGATTCTCTACACCACGGGCAGGCTCACTTCCGAAATGGTCATCAAAACCGTGCGGATGGGGATCCCGATCCTGGTGTCACGTTCGGGCTTTACGGCCTGGGGCGTCGATCTGGCGCGGCAGGTCGGATTGACGCTGGTCGGGCGCGCGCGCGGCAAGCGGTTCATCGCGCTGTCGGGCCAGGATCGTATCGTCTACGACCAGAACCTTGCCTTTGTCGAAGAGGAATCGGCGCGCCACAAGCGCAAAGGCGAAGATCGTGGCGATTGAGGCGACGTCAAAAGACGCGCTGGCGACGTCAAGCAATATGCCGGCAACGCCCGGGGTTTTGCTCGCCGGCGGGCTAGCACGGCGGATGGGCGGCGGCGACAAGCCGATGCGGCAAATCGCCGGCCGGACCATCCTCGAGCGGGTGATCGCGCGGCTGAGGCCGCAATGCGACGGGCTCATTCTCAATGCCAACGGCGATCCGGCGCGGTTCGCAAGTTTCGGTCTTCCCGTCATCGCCGACACCGTGGAGGATTTTCCCGGACCGCTGGCCGGTATTCTCGCTGCCCTCGACTGGGCCGCGACCACCCGGCCTGACGTTAAGTGGATACTGAGCGCGGCGGCGGACTGTCCGTTCCTGCCGCGTGATCTGGTCGCGCGACTGCATCGCGCGCGCGCCGAGCAAAATGCGCAGCTTGCGGTCGCCGCATCCGGCGGACAGTCGCATCCGGTGATCGGCCTGTGGAGCGTCGCACTTGCGCGAGGAGCTTCGCCACGCGCTGGTCGTGGAAGACGTCAGAAAGATCGACCGCTGGACCGCGCGCTACAAACTTGCGACCGTGACCTGGCCGACCACGCCGCTCGATCCGTTCTTCAACGCCAACACCATGGACGACATCGCAGAGGCCGATCGGCTGGCGGTGTTGGATGGAGGTTGATCTATCGCAAATGGAATTCCGATCATGACCATCAAGCCAGGCCTGAGCGGCCACATCGCACTGGTAACAGGCGCATCCCGCGGCATCGGTGCCGCGATTGCCGTCGCGCTCGCCGAAGCCGGCGCCGCCGTCGCGGTCAACTACCGGGAACGTGCCGAGGAAGCCGATACGGTCGTAGCGAAGATAAAGGACATGGGCGGCCGCGCGATCGCCGTTGCCGCCGATGTGTCGCAGGCGGCAGCGGTCGCAAGGATGGTCGGTCACACCAACTCGGCGCTGGGTCCGATCGACATCCTCGTCAACAACGCCGGCATGGCGATCGTGCGCGGCATCGACGACCTGACTGAAAACGATTTCGACCGGACGATTGCGACAAATCTCAAATCGGCTTTTCTGTGCATCCAGGCCGTATTGCCGGCGATGCGCGCGAAGAAGTGGGGCCGCATCGTCAATATCTCGTCCGGCGCGGCCCGTGGCGCCGGCGCCATCGGCGTGCACTACAATGCGTCAAAGGCCGGCATGGAAGGGCTGACGCGCGGCTACGCGGCCCGGCTGGTCAAGGAAGGCATTACGGTCAATGCGGTGGCGCCGTCGCTGATCGAAACCGACATGATGCGCGGCCGCGCCGACCTGGCGCGCAATATCCCGCTGGGCCGCCTCGGCCAGCCCACCGAAGTGGCGCAGGCGGTGCTGATGGTACTCGGCAACGACTACATGACCGGCCAAACTATCATCCTGAACGGCGGCATGGCCTTTATCTGACCGGGCCGCCATTCAATTCACTCCGTCGTCCCGGCCTCCGAGCCGGGACCCATACCGCGTGATCTGTCGTTAGAGCGATATGTCGGACGCTTTCCGCGACAACTACCGCCGCGGAGTATGGGTCCCGGCGTTCGCCGGGACGACGTGCGGAGGGCGACGCTACGCAGGCCGGAATCCCGCCTGCTCCAGCGCGCTCCGGCCTTCCTCCGACGCCAGCGCCTCCAGAAACGCCTGCACCGCCGGGCGCTGCTTGCGCGCCGTCACCAGCGCGAAATCATAATGTTCTTCGGCCAGCGGGATGAAGCCTAGCCCCGCGGCATGCGCGACCGGCGCAATCGTCATGCCCCAGTCGGCGCGGTTTTGCGCAACTGCCGCGGCGACCGCGTTATGCGACCGCGGTTGATTCCAGTAGCCATCGGGCCTGATATCGCCGAGCAGCCGGTCGATCAGGATCCGGGTGCCGGCGCCCTGGTTGCGGTTGACCATGATGCAGGCGGGATCGGCGAGCGCGGCGCGCACCGCATCTTGCGCGCTCAAGCCTTCGAAACGCTTATCGCCGGCGCGGAACACGATGCCCTGCATTCGCCGCCAGCCCGGCACCAGTTCAAGTCCATCGCCAAGGAACGGCGCGTTGTAGCTTTCGGTTTTTTCGTCGAACAGATGGATCGGCGCGAAGTCGCACTCGCCACGCCCGGCCGCGGCCAATCCGCCAAGGCTGCCGACCGCGATCGAACGCACCAGCAGGCCCGCACGCGCCAGCGGCGCGGTGACCAGATCGAGCCCGGTGCAATGGCTGCCGACGATCACGAGATCCGGCACCCGCACATGCGGCGTGAACAGCGTCACCTCGGCCTCGGTGCCGGCAGGCATCTGGTCGGCCAGCGCATCGATCCGCAAAAAGCCGTCGGCCTGCGCGAATGAGGTGATGGCGCCCGAGCCCTTGCCGGTGGGATAGGCGATCAAGCCGCCATCGCCTTCGACCAGCGACACCATGACGAATTCGGTGCGGCCGAGTTCGGAAGCGATCCGCACCGGAACGCGTGCGGTAACCTTGGCATCGGAGCGCTGCGGCAGGCCGGCCATGCGCCGCAGCACCGGCACGATCATGTCGTGAAAGGTGAACATCGCCGAAGTCGGGAAGCCCGGCAGGATCACCACCGGCTTGCCGTCGCAGACCGCAAGGCACAGCGGCTTGCCCGGCTTCAGCGCGACGCCATGCGCGATGATGCCGGGCTTTCCAAGCCGGTCGATGATGCGGTGGGACACATCGCCCGATCCTTTTGAGGTGCCGCCGGAGAGCACCACCATATCGTGCGTCTTAAGCGCCTGGCGCATCGCGGCTTCGAGCTGTTCCTCGTCGTCGGGAATGGCGCCGAGGAATATCGCGTCGCCGCCGTTCTCGCTCACCGCCGCGGTGACGATCGCGCCATTGGTGTCGTAGATCGCAGCCGGTCGCAGCCGCTCGCCAGGCTGCACCAGCTCGTCGCCGGTGGAGATGATGGCGACGCGCGGCCGCCGCGTGACGGCAACTTCCGCAATCCCGCAGGCTGCTAACATGCCGATCTCGCGCGAGCCGATCAGGCTGCCGGCGCGCAGCAGCGCCTCGCCGCGCGCGATGTCGGAGCCGGCGTAAGACACGAATTGTCCGGGCGAAGCGGCGCGTCGGATCTCGATCGCGCGCTGGCCCACAGGCTGGGTATGCTCGACCATGACGATGGCGTCGGCGCCGCGCGGCACCGGACCTCCGGTCGCAATCGAAGTCGCCGTTCCCGACAACACCGGCCGCGCCGGCGCGGTGCCGCAGGAGATGATTTCGTCGTTCAGCAAGAGGCGGACCGGCGCCCCCTCGGTGGCCGAAGCAAGATCGGCGGAGCGCACTGCAAAGCCGTCGACATTGGAGCGATCGAACGGCGGCACGTCGAGCGGCGCCACAATATCTTCGGCCAGTGGACAGCCGAGCGCATCGGCCAGCGGCCGCCGTTCGCTGGGGACGCCGCGCGGAAACAATGCGGCTTCGAACCGCGCCAGCGCGTCCTCGCGCGACAGGATGGTCAGGAACTGTTCCTGTTCCGTGCTGTCGCGGTTTTTCGATGAATGGGCGCTGGTCATGTCCGGACTCATATCAGTCCCGCAACATATAGGCATCGACGGGCGTGCCCGCAGCATAGCCCTCGCTGCCGCCAGGCACCGCCAGCCATGCATCGGCGCGGGCGATGGTTTCGAGCGACAGTTCGCCGACGGCCGACGGCATCCAGGCGCCATCCGTTGTTTCAAGCAGCGCGATTTCGGCGATGCCGACGCTGGAGGCGATCTTGCGCGCCAGCGGCAGGGTGACCGGCCGGCGCTTTTGCCGCCCCGACAATCGGTCCAGCGCGGCAAGTCCCAGCGTCCACCACGCCGGGAGCGCCTGATCCGGAGCGCCCGATAGCGCAATGACCGGCGTGTTTTCAATCCTGCCGACAGCGGCGGTTCGTCCCGGCTGCAACGCGATGCCATGGGCGATGACCTCGCCGCGCTGGGTCAATGCCGCGATCGTTGCATCGGTGCGGCCAACGCCGCTGCCGCCGATGGTGATGACGAGATCGCACCAACCGACATCGATCGCGCCGGCAATGGACGCCGCATCGCGTGCCGCGGCATCCGCGCAGTTCACGCTGGCGCCGGCCGCGCGGGCGTTTTCCGCGATCAGTTGCGCTGTCACGGCCTTGCCGGACCTCGCGGGAATATTGACGACGCGCAGGCGCGGACGACGCACTTTCAGCGTTTCCAGCCCCATCGCCCGCGCGATCAACAGATCAAGCGCGCGGACAGGCCGCCCGGAGGCGATGACGAGACCACCCTCGGCGATATCGCCACCGGCGCGGCGAACGCCCTGCCCCGGGATCGCCTCCGCCAGCACCTGAACCATCGGGCCGGCCCGATCGACCAGATCGGAATCGATGACGCAGTCGCAGCCATCGGGCATGCGGTCGCCGGCTTCGACCCAGACCGGCAATGCGGCCAACGGCAGCGGCGAGTATGAAGACGCCCCGACCAGGTCGCGGGCGCACAAGGCCCATCCATCGGCGGCGGCGATGTCGCGGTCCGGACACGCCTTGAGCGGCGGCATGTCCGCGGCGATGCAACCCAGCGCCTCCGACAGCGGAAGTTCAACGGGCACAACCGGTTCAAGCCGGTCCAGCAATGCCGCGCGCACCGCCTCGAGCGGGGTCAGCGAAGCCGGCAGGCGTTGCGTGGTAACCATGCCGCTATGTACTGAATCAAGCCCGAAATGGACAGCCAAATGCCGCGTTGACGCGGGCGCTGGAATGATTGCAAAAAGACCGACCGGCCGCGTCAGGTCGCCGGTCAAGCAAGGCCAATGCGCCTGATGGTAACGGGAGGAGACAAGATGGTCGCCAGAAACATATCCGTGTTTGCTGTGCTCGCCACCGCAATGCTGGCCTCGACAGCGGCGTTGGCCCAGGTTTCGGACGACGTCGTCAAGATCGGCGTCCTCACCGATATGAACGGCCCGGCCTCGACCCCCACCGGTCAGGGTTCGGTGACCGCGGCGCAAATGGCGATCGACGACTTCGGCGGCAAGGTACTGGATAAGCCGATCACGGTGATCGTCGGCGACCATCAACTGAAGGCCGACGTCGGCGCCGCCATCGCGCGGCGCTGGTATGACACCGAACAGGTCGACCTGATCGTCGACGTGCCGGTGTCGGCCGTCGGACTCGCAGTGCAGAACGTCGCCAATGAAAAGAAACGGTTGTTCATCACGCACTCGACGGGGGCGGCGGACTTCCATGGCAAGTTCTGCTCGCCCTATGCGATCCAGTGGGTGTTCGATACCCACGCGCTGGCGGTCGGCACCGCGCAGGAAGTGGTCAAGCGCGGCGGCGACAGCTGGTTTTTCATCACCGACGACTATGCGTTCGGCCACTCGCTCGAAAGGGACGCGTCCGCTGTGATCCTCAAGAACGGCGGCAAGGTGATCGGCTCGGTACGGCCGCCGTTCGCGACGCCCGACCTGTCGTCGTTCATCCTGCAGGCGCAGGCCTCCAAGGCCAAGATCATCGGCATCGCCGGCGGACCGCCCAACAACATGAACGAGATCAAGACAGCCGGCGAATTCGGCGTCCTCAAGGGCGGCCAGCAGATGGCCGGCTTGCTCGCTCTGATCACCGACATCCACTCGCTCGGCCTGCCCGCGGCGCAGGGCCTGCTGCTGACGACATCGTTCTACTGGGACATGGACGACAAGACCCGCGAATGGTCGAAGCGCTATTTCGCCAAGATGAACCGGATGCCGACGATGTGGCAGGCCGGCGTCTATTCGTCCGTGATGCATTATCTCAACGCCATCAAGGACAGCGGCACCGACGATCCGCTCAAGGTCGCGGCCAAGATGCGCGAGAAGCCGATCGAGGATTTCTTTGCCCGCAACGGCAAGCTGCGCGAGGACAACCTGATGGTCCACGACCTCATGCTGGTGCAGGTCAAGTCGCCGGAGGAATCCAAATATCCGTGGGACTATTACAAGATCCTGGCGAAGATTTCCGGCGAGGAGGCTTTTGGTCCGCCCGATCCGGCGTGCTCGCTGGTCAAGAAGTGAAGGAAGCGAATTGCGAGTAGCGAACAGCAAGCAATTTATTAGTCGCTATTCGCTTCTCACTTCACCACCCCGATCTCGCGAAAATACTTCATCACCCCCGGATGAATCAGTTCGGGATTCGGCGCTGCAGCCACGGTGTTGGCGGCCGTGGTCTCGCAAGCCTGCGCCAGTTTCCTGCAGAACGCGGCTTCGGCTGCATGCAGCGATCGCGCCAGATGGTAGGCGACGTCGTCGGCCAAGTTGGCGCGGGTCAGGACAAAACTCCATGAGCCGACCGAGTTGATCGGCGCATTCTGGTTCGGATAGCTGCCGGCGGGCACGGTGAGCGGTTTGAGAAAAGTGTGCTTCGCCCGGATGCGCGCGATCTCGTCGGCATCGGGTGCGATGAACCGCGCGCCGCCGGGGCTCGCAGCCACGGTAGTGAATCCAGGCCAGCCGATACCGGCGCCCCACAATGCCGCGGCACGTCCGTCAAGCACCATCGCCGGGCCGTCGCCGGCGCGCTCGAGGTAGATCGATTTGAAATCCTCGTCCTGCTTCAGGCCCAGACCGTCGAGCATGTAGCGCGACAGGATCGGCAGGCCGGAGCCCTTGGCCCCGAAGGCGACCGGCTTGCCGACGAGGTCGCGGATGGTCTTGTAGGGGCTGTCGGCGCGCACCACGAACATGCCCGGACTTGAATACATCGCGGTCAGGATTTTCAGGTTGGTGCGCGGCCGGCCTATGCCCAGGAAAGCTTCGTAGGAAGGCTCTCCGGCAACCAGCGCGATATCGATGCTGCCGGTCTCGAGTAGCGGAATATTCTCGTTGCTGCCTTTGGTGTTGCGCGGCAGAATCGAAAGCGTCGGATCGGCGCCGTTCATGATTTCGGCAAAGGCGTTGCCATAGAGCGGAAACCCGCCGCCCGGCGTCGCCGTCCCCAGGCTGATCATGGTCTTATGAATGGTTTTCCCTCCATCTTGCGCGGCCACATTGGTTGCCAGCAACAATACGCCCGCGCAAACGAGTTTTCCGATGTTCATTGGTTGTCCCGACTGCGTTGTGGCGCGATGCCACGGACCAATGCAAAATTTCCGCCGAAAGGCAATGTAGGCAAATTCCGATTTGTGTGAAAGCATGAGCCCACCTGAAAAACGTTTGCATCGCACACGTCACATGCAATGGAGCGGTTGATGACTGGAATTTGGCGCCTGGCATGGATTGGCGTCGCCTGCCTTGCCAGTCTCGCGGGCAGCGTTACGCCATCATCCGCTGCCGACTATCCGAACCGGCCGGTGCGCTGGCTGATCGGTTTCTCGGCCGGCGGCCCGGTCGACCTCGTGGCGCGGATCATGGCGCAAGCGCTATCGGAACGTCTCGGCCAGCAGTTCGTGGTGGAGAACCGCGCCGGCTCCGGCGGCAACATCGCCACCGAGGCCGGGATCAATTCCCCGCCGGACGGCTATACGCTGATGTTCAGCGGCGCCAACAACGCGATCAGCGCCTCGCTCTACAAGCGACTGCCGTTCAATTTCATCCGCGACACCATGCCGGTCGCGAGTTTCACGCAAGTTCCCAACATGCTGGTGGTCTCGAACGCCATGCCGGTAAAAACCGTGCAGGAGTTGATCGACTATTGCAAAGCCAATCCCGGCAAGATCTCCTTTGCCTCGTCGGGCAACGGCACCACGGTGCACATGTCGGCGGAACTGTTCAAGGCGATGACCAAATGCGACATGGTGCATGTGCCCTACCGCGGATCGGCGATCGCCTTTCCCGATGTCATCTCCAACAAGGTGCAGCTGATTTTCGACAATCTGCCGACGGCGATGGAGCAGGCGCGCTCCGGCACCGTGCGCGCGCTGGGGGTCAGTTCGCCGCAGCGCTGGCCCAGTGTGCCCGACGTTCCCGCGATCGCCGAGACCGTGCCGGGATATGAATCGACCGTGTTCTACGGCATGTCCGCGCCCAAGGGCACCCCGCCGGAAATCATCGACATCCTCAACAAGGCGGTGAATGAAGTGCTGAAGGATCCGAAAATGATCGCGCGGTTTGCCACCATCGGCGGCGTTCCGAAACCGATGACACCGGCCGAATACGGCAAACTGATCGCAGACGAGACCGAAAAATGGCGCAAGGTGGTCGACTTCGCCGGCGTTTCGGTGGAATAGAAAGCAGCAGAAACCATGATCGCATTTCTACGCTCCACTTTTCTGGGCCTGGCTTGCCTTGCGAGTCTGGCGGCCGGCACCGCGCCGTCCTCCGCGGCCGACTATCCGAACCGCCCGGTGCACTGGCTGATCGGGTTCGCCGCCGGCGGCCCGGTCGACATCGTGGCGCGGATCATGAGCCAGTGGCTGTCGGAGCATTTCGGCCAGCAGTTCGTGGTCGAGAACCGCGCCGGCTCCGGCGGCAATATCGCGGCAGCCGCGGCGGTCAACTCACCGCCGGACGGCTATACGCTGTTGTTCGTCGCGCCCAACAACGCGATCTCGACCTCGCTCTACAAGCATCTGTCCTACGATTTCATTCGCGACACCGTGCCGGTCGCGAGCATCATGCAACTGACCAACATGCTGGTGGTGTCGAACGCCATGCCGGTCAAGACCGTCCAGGAATTGATCGACTACTGCAGAGCCAATCCGGGCAAGATCTCCTATGCCTCGTCGGGTTATGGCACGTCGGTGCACATGTCGGCGGAATTGTTCAAGGCGATGACCAAATGCGACATGGTGCATGTGCCCTATCGCGGATCGGCGATCGCATTTCCCGACATCATTTCCAACAAGGTGCAGTTGATCTTCGACAACCTGCCGTCGGCGCTTGAGCAGTCGCGCTCGGGCACCGTGCGCGCGCTCGGCGTCACCTCGCCGCAGCGCTGGACCGGCGTGCCCGATATTCCCGCCATCGCCGAGACGGTGCCGGGATTCGAGTCGGTCGGGTTCTACGGCATCTCGGCGCCCAAGGGGACGCCACCGGAGATCGTCGATATCCTCAACAAGGCGGTCGGCGAGGCGCTGAAAGACCCCAAACTGGTGGCGCGGCTTTCCGACATCGGCGGCATCCCGAAGCCGATGACACCGGCCGAGTTCGGCAAGCTCGTTTCCGACGAGACTGAAAAATGGCGCAAGGTGGTCGAATTCGCCGGCGTGTCGGTGGATTAGCTTCACCCGCCATTGCCTGGCAAAAGCCCAAGAACCCGGCATTGCCGGATCGCCGGCCACATTGTAAGGGGTGTCGGCACCGTTGCAGCCGCCGAAAGCGGCACCTCGGCGGGGCCTGTAGCTCAATGGTTAGAGCCGGCCGCTCATAACGGTCTGGTTCCTGGTTCGAGTCCAGGCAGGCCCACCACAACAAAATCAATGGCTTGCGTGCCCGAACATTGATCGGCGATATCTGCGCCCCACAGAAATTCGAGCACAAAAAGCGACGAATTTGAACGAGCGTGGATGAGATTGCGCGAAGCACGAGGCCGTACATGCCGGCCTGCTCGCAGGTCGTCGGATCAATCTGAGACAGGTCCGGATTTACACGGAGGGCGGCCGGAGCTACGACGCAGCGGCGTGTGGCGATTGGCCATAGGCGGTCATTCGGGCACGCCAGCTATTCGCCAAGCTTCGCTCAATTTATCGACGTCTTCGAGTCGGCGAAATGGCGCGGTTTTGATGCTGGAAATCCGCAAGGTAGGGTCGGTTTGCAGAACTGCGTCGCAAGCGCGACGGGCTTCGTCAATGCGCCCGGCCATCGCCAGGCTCGACATTTGTATTCGCTGTGCGCCCGGAAAATTCGGCTGGCGCTGGATCGCTCTCGTGGCCAAGGACAGACCTTCTTCATACTGCCCGGCAAAGAAATGAGCGAAGGCCATTCCTGTTTGCGGCACGAACAGATGAGGATCGATCGGGCTCAAGCGAATGGCAGCTGAGAATTGCTCAATCGCTGCGTCGTGATCGCCGAGATAAACCTGTGCCCAGCCGGCCCAAAGGCGCGCCATCATTAGATTGGGATCGAGTGCGACCGCCCTTGCGGCCAAAGCTACTCCGGTCTCGGGCTCTTCGAGCACGTAGGAATACACTTCTGCTGCGTGCGCAAGCACCAGAGGATCGTCCTGATCAAGTTGCATCGCCTGTTCGGCCAGCTGTCGGCTTTCAGCGCGTTCCTTTGCCGCGTCCTCGATCCACCCGAATCCCTTCTTCTGACCGAAAATATTGGCCCCGGAAGCGTAGGCAACGGCAAATTCAGGATCGAGCGAGATGGCAAGTCTCGTCATCCTGAGAGCTTCGTCGCTGCCTTCCCGGGTCCACTGGTAGATGTTGAACTTGGAGCGCAGATAACAGTCATAGGCTTGGAGATTTTCGGTCGGCTTGCGCCGCGCGCGCTCGATCTCGGCGCGCTCGAGCTGTGGAGACATCGCGCCGATCACGCTGCTCGTCAGGCGATCCTGCACATCGAAGATGTCTTCAAGATCGCTGTCGAACTTGTCCGCCCAGATGTGGGCGCCGGTGGCTGCATCGATCAGCTGCCCGGTCACGCGAACCTTTTTTCCTACCTTGCGCACGCTGCCTTCCAGGACATAGCGAACGCCAAGCTCACGGCTGACCCGCTTGATATCGATCGCTTTTCCCCTGTAGGTGAAACTTGAATTTCGCGAGATCACGAACAGCAGTTTCGAGCGCGACAATCCCGTGATGATGTCCTCGACCATACCGTCGGCGAAATAGTCCTGATCCGGATCGTCGCTGAGATTCTGGAAGGGCAGCACAGCAATGGAAGGTTTGTCGGGAAGCGCAAGGATGGGTTTCGAGGGTTCGATCTGACCGTCGTTGGCGACCGGCGCACCAGGGAGTCCATGCTCCTGCTGGATTGGTCCGACGAAACGGAAGCCCTTTCGCGGCAGAGTCTTGATCAGGCGCTGTTCGCCGCCGGAATCGCCGATCGCGGTGCGCGCGGCATTCAGGCGAGTTGTCAGCGCAGCGTCGGACACGACGCGCCCGTTCCAGATGGCCTTGATGAGGTCGTCCTTGCTGACGACGCGCTCCCGGTTGCGGATCAGAAACTCGAGCAGGTCGAATACCTTTGGCGCGAGGGCGACAACATCCGAGCCGCGATGCAACTCGCGCCGGTCCGTATCGAATGCGAAATTCTCGAACAAATAGCGCAAGCTGCCGTTCCTTCGCCTGGCCTCCGATCGTCGGGGCAGCAGTACCGGTTGCAACTCAAAGAATAAGCTGTCGATAAGGAAAAAGTAAGCCACAGGTTAAGCGTGCCCGTCCCTGCGCTGCCACGTTCGCCTGGCTCGGAATGTCGCGCCGAAGCATCTGCGAACCAGGAGCAAGTCATGACCGAATCGATTCAGGCAGCGCCCCCATCTCTTCCACCGCATGTCCAGCTGATACAAATGGGGACAGCCGGAGCAGTCGCCAATGTCGTGCACATCGCCGCAATGCTAGGGTTGGCGGATAGACTTGCCGATGGCCCAAAAAGCGCGACTGAACTGGCCGACCCAATGGCTCTCCATGCCCCGTCCCTGCACAGATTGATGAGGACGATGGCCAGTCTTGGGCTTCTCACTGAAGTTGGTGGTCAGCGCTTCTCGCTAACGAAGCTCGGCGAGGCTTTGAAGTCAGACGCTCCGGGTTCAGCAAGATCGACCTTGCTCATGACAGGCAGCAGCTGGGTTGGAAGCGGCTTTGCCAACCTTCTCCATTCCTTGCAAACGGGTCGCACGGGCTTTGAAAAAGCACAGGGAATGGCGTTCTTCGACTATCTTGCTCAACATCCCGCAGCCGCATCGGTGTTCAGTGGAGCCATGGTCGGTCTTCATGGGGCCGAACCACCGGCGGTCGCGGCAGCCTATGATTTTTCAACCTTCAGGACGGTCGTCGACGTCGGAGGGGCGTCCGGCAACATGCTCGCCGCCATCCTTGCGCGATACCCGGAGCCGCGGGGCGTGTTGTTCGAGCGGCCGCACGTCGTGGTCGATGCGGAGAAGTTGCTCAAAGCGAACAGTGCTTCCGATCGCGTGACCGTCGAGGCTGGAGATTTTTTCCGGTCGGTGCCGCCAGGGGGCGATGCCTACATCCTGTCGCACATCCTGCATGACTGGAACGATGACAAGTGCCTGACAATTCTCGGTCATTGTCGCAAAGCCATGAAGTCCGATGGCCGGCTGTTGATCGTCGAGATGGTCCTGCCTCCCGGTGACGCTCCACATCCGGGGAAAATACTGGACATGGTGATGCTGGTACTGATCGGCGGCCAGGAGCGCACGCAAACCGAATACGCCAATCTACTGGATCGGGCTGGCTTCCGCCTCAGTCGCATCGTGGCAACGCAATCGCCGGTAAGCGTGGTAGAAGCCGTGCTGGCCTGAGTGCCGCAAGGTCCGCTTTTTGGTCACTTGCCGACATCCTACTCGAACGAGACTTTCGGCTTCGCCTCCAAGCAGACTTGCGCGCCTTCTACGCCCATGCCGGATTCGGGCTGATCCGGGCGTTGCCGCCCACCAGAAATCCCACAGAAACCCCGTGAACAAATGCGCATGAAAACGAACAAACGAGCACGAGAATCATTGAAAATGTTCAGATTTTCCGGATGTTCGCTGCGCTCATAACGGTCTGGTTCCTGGTTCGAGTCCAGGCAGGCCCACCACAATAAAATCAAGGTTTTGTACGGCCTACTTTGGGACGATGTAACTGAGCTAGGTCCGTTGATGGCCCAAGAGCAGACATCGCGATACTCCTTCTCGATGTCCGCAAAGTGCCAAGAACGGAAATCGGCGGCCTTATTTAAAAGACCTTGTCGGCAAACCGCAGGAATGACTCTGGAATCACGAGCCTCAACGCCTTCGCGGTCTTGAGATTAAGCTCGAGGTTAAACTTGACGGGCTGCGTGATCGGAAGGTTACCAGGTTTGGCGCCACGCAGGATTTTGTCGACATATTCCGCGGCGCGCTCATTAACGGGGTCTGCGTCTCCACCATAGGCGAGGAGAAGGCCTTTCTCAGCGTAATACGGGTAACTACCGAAGGTTGGAACCCGATGCTGTATCGCCAGCCCGGCAACGCGGGCGAGGTTCGCGTCGAGTAGAGGGCCGGGCTCTACATACGCAGCATCGAAACCTTCCGCCGCCAACCGGGAAAAGATCGCGTCATAGTCCTCCGGAGCCGCTGGATTAAAGGCTTGCCAGGCAAACCCCAATTTTGTCGACGCGTCGGTAAAGTCCTTCTCCAACTGCGCGTGGACGAACGCATCCCCTCCTTTGCGCTCGATGATCGCCAGCTTTGCCAACCGTGGCAGTAACTTCTTCAGCAGTCCGACCAGTTTGACGGCGACTTCGCGTCCGGTCGACGCCACCCCAGTGACGTTCGCCTCCGGCCTCGCCAGGTCAGTCACAAGTCCTGATTCCACCGGGTTCGGTGTCGTCACCATGACGATCGGGATCGTCGCAGTTGCCTGTTTTAGCGCCCTCACGTAATTGGTGGGTTGAGCGGCCAGCACGTCCGGCCGTCGCGCCACCAACTCCGCAGCGAGCGCGTCAACCTGGTCCAGGTTGACGGTCGATACGCAGTCGAGAATGATCGTTCGCCCGTCGACCCAGCCGAGTTCTGCGAGGCGGCGTCTGAACGGACTAGGATTGTCATTAGTACTGCAACCCAAGCCACTCAAGAACCCAACCCGTTTTCGCGACGCAGTGGTGTCTTGGGCAGCAGCAAGGCCGAGACACGTTGCCATAGCGATGACAACGATTCCGCTCCCTATCACCTTGGTGATATCGTTCCGTCTCATTCCTCCCCCGAGGCTTCAGCGCAACTTAGTCGAGCAAATACCACGCTTTAGGGATGTTCCGCCACTGGAAACCAATGAAGACCTGCTAAGGGCGCCTGGATTTCTTGCCAAGCGCACCACTCCGGTTGCCTGAACTTCACACAAGAGCCGACGAACGTGCCTTGTGCCCCGGTTCGGCGCGGGGAGAAGCGGCAGCAGCCAAAAACCACGCCCGGGTTCTTTGAAGCCACCGCCCGAGCCAAGGACCGATCCATGGGCCGATATCATCGGCGCGGCGATATTGCGCGTTACGCCACACCACAGCCAAATCGAACTCGGAATTATCGGATTGTTGTTGCTCGTTTTGCATGGCTCAACCCCGTTGCTGACCACGCCATTGATACCAAGAATCGATTTCGCGACGTCTTCATGCCAACCGGAATACGGTTTCCTCCACGTTGCAGGATTGTTTCGTGGCTGTTAGGCGGGGGCGAACCTGCCCAGCAGTTTGCAGATGTTTCCACGCGGGCATAGCTTCACAGAAGTGCAGCAAAGGAGCCCATTATGCGAGCGCTCGTCCTGCTCCTTATCCTCCTGGCCACCTTCGCCTCGCCCGCTTGTGCCGCCGACGATATCGCCACGGCACAGTCCACCATCCGCTCCCAGGTCGAAGCGTTCGGCCGCGACGACGCCGCGGCGGCTTATTCCTACGCGGCGCCCGCCATCCACGACATGTTCCCGCAGGCCGATATCTTCCTGAACATGGTGCAGCGGAGCTACACCCCGGTCTATCGGCACAAGAGTTTCGAGTTCGGCGAAGCGCGGGTTTCGGACGGCAAAATCGCCCAGCGCGTTCACATCATCGACGCCGACGGCGTGCCGTGGGAAGCGCTGTACACGCTGGAGCTCGAACCGGACGGCAGCGTGAAGATCACCGGCTGCGTGCTGCTGAAGGCGGGCGAGGCCGTTTAACCGAACTCAAGCCATCGCCAGCCGCTGCCTTGCCCGCAGCAGCAATCCGACGACGATGGTGATGTTGAGCGCATTCCATGCGAGGCCATTGAGGAACGCAGCCGCGTAGGAGCCGGTGGCATCGAAGATCACGCCGGACACCCAGCCGCCGAACGACATGCCGATCACGGAAGCGAAAATCACCATGCCGACCCGGGTCGCGGCTTCCCGCGCCGGCATCGATTCACGGACGATGATGGCATAGCTCGGCACGATGCCGCCCTGGAACAGGCCGAACATCGCCGAGATGACGTACAGCGAAGGCAGGCTGGTGAAAAACAGGTAGAACAACAGCGCAAAGCCCTGCGCCACCGAACCGATCAGCAGGGTGCGGATGCCGCCGATCTTGTCGGCGAGAAATCCCGAACCGATCCGGCTGACGATGCCGAACGCCATCATCAGCGACAGCATCTCGGCGCCGCGCGCCACGCCGTAGCCGAGATCGCCGCAATAGGCGACGATGTGAACCTGCGGCATCGCCATCGCCACGCAACAGGAAATGCTGGCGATGCTCAGCAGCACCGTCAGCGTGTTGGTGGAGAGGTTGAGATCGATGCGCGGCGGCGGCGCATTTTCATGAGTTCGCCGCGATGCGACGCCGATCTGGGCGCGCAGCAGCAATAGCACGATCGTCATCGCCACCGCGCAGAAGATCCCGATCGCGATAAAAGTGGTTCGCCAGCCGGCAACTTGTGTTCCCCAACCGACCAGCGGCGACCAGATCGCGCCGCCGAAATAATTGCCGCTGGCGACGATGGTCACCGCCAGCCCGCGATAGCGTTCGAACCAGTGCGAGGCCTCGGCCATCAATGGCCCGAAGGTCGCCGAGGTGCCGAGCCCGATCAGGAAATGCACCAGGATGAATTGCCACAGCGTGGTCGACAGTCCCGCGGCAATATAAGCCGAACCCAGGAAGACGATGCTGAGTGCCACCGCCACCACGATGCCGAAGCGATCGGTGATCTTGCCGGCAAGGACCCCGCCGAGGCCGAAGCCGAGCATGGTCAGCGTAAAGGCCAGCGACACCGCGCCGCGGGTCGCCCCGAATTCCGGCTGCACCACCGGCAGCACCACCACCACCGACCACATGCCGACGCTGCCGAGCGAGCCCAGCACCAGCGCGAGCGCAAGCCTCACCCAGGCCTGACGTGAGTCAGGGATGAAAAGTGGCGAATCTTTCGATGAATCGGAGGGGGCGTGCACCGCCGCAACTTCGTCGCCCGCGGCCCTGCGGTCAACCCACAATGGCGCGATATTGGGCATGCAGATGCAATACAACAAGGTTCCGTCCTTTTCGGGCCTGGGAATGACCCCGTTAACGCTTTGCTAACCATAAACTGGGCAAAAATTGCCCAGTGAAGTCGAGTGTCGTCGATCGCGTAGGACGGGGGACTACCCGTGGACGCCAGTGCGGTGCCTCATCTTCGAAACGGCGGTCTGTTGGCCGCCGCGCAGACGTTTGGCGCCCGCGACCGGCATACGCGGGGGGAAGCAGCAACCATGGTCGATGTCACGGCGGGTCAAGGTGCAGGGGCGCCGGGATCGGGATTTCCGAGCTTCAGTGAAATCGGCAACATCCTAAGGCGCGGCGATCTCGCACTCGCCTTCGGCATCCTCACCATCCTGGTGGTGCTGATCCTGCCCTCTGCCCTCGATCGTGCTCGATCTTTTTCTCGCGATCTCGATCACGCTGTCGATCCTGATCCTGATGACGGCACTGTTCATCCAGGCGCCGCTGGAATTCTCCTCGTTTCCGACCATCCTTCTGATTTCGACCATGCTGCGGCTTTCGCTGAACCTGGCCTCGACGCGGCTGATCCTGTCGCGCGGGCACGAGGGCACCGACGCTGCCGGCCACGTCATCGAAGCCTTCGGCAATTTCGTGATGGGCGGCAATTTCGTGATCGGAATTATCGTCTTCGCCATCCTGGTGATCGTGAACTTCGTCGTCATCACCAAGGGTTCGGGCCGCATCGCCGAAGTCGCGGCGCGTTTCCACCTCGATGCCATGCCGGGCAAGCAGATGGCGATCGACGCCGATCTTTCCGCCGGGCTGATCGACGAGAAGGTCGCCAAGGAACGCCGCAAGGCGCTGGAAGACGAAAGCGGCTTCTTCGGCGCGATGGACGGCGCCTCGAAATTCGTGCGCGGCGACGCGGTTGCGGGCCTTCTGGTCGTCTTCATCAACATCATCGGCGGCATCATCATCGGCGTCGCCCAGCAAAGCCTGAGTTTCGGCGAAGCCGCGCGCACCTATACGCTCCTGACCGTCGGCGACGGCCTCGTCACCCAGGTGCCGGCGCTGATCGTCTCCACCGCAGCGGGCCTTCTGGTCTCCAAGGCCGGCGTCAGCGGCGCTGCCGACAAGGCGCTGATGAAGCAACTTTCCGGCTACCCGCAGGCGCTCGGCATGTCGGCCGGCGTGATGCTGGTGCTGGCGATGCTGCCGGGCATTCCGATGCTGCCGTTCCTGGCACTCGGTGGCGGTGCGGCGGCGCTGGCGTTCTCGGCCCGCAAGCGCAACCGCGCCGTCGCGGCGGCCGATGCTGCCGCGAAAGCGGCGCCGGCCGCGGCGGCTGCGGCCAGCGCGGCGGCGGAAGAGCCGATCGCCACGGCGCTGAAGATCGACGATCTCAAGATCGAGCTCGGCTATGCGCTGCTGCCGCTGGTCAACGGCCCCGACGGCACCGACCGCCTGACCGAGCAGATCAAGGCGCTGCGCCGTTCGCTCGCCATCGAGATGGGCTTTGTGATGCCGGCGGTGCGCATTCTCGACAACGTGCAGCTGGAAGCCAACACCTACGTCATCAAGATCAAGGAAGTCGACGCCGGCACGGGGCGGATCTGGCCCAACCAGTTCATGGTGATGGACCCCGCCGGAAATCAGGTCACGGTGCCGGGCATCCACACCACCGAACCGACGTTCGGGCTGCCGGCGACCTGGGTCGATGCTTCCCTGAAGGAAGAAGCCTCCTTGAAGGGCTACACCGTGGTCGATGCCGCGACCGTGCTGTCGACGCACCTGACCGAACTGCTCAAGAACAACATGTCGGACCTGTTGTCCTATGGCGAGGTGCAGAAACTGCTGAAGGACCTGCCCAAGGAGCAGGGCGAGCTGATCAAGGACATCGTGCCGAGCCTGGTCACGATCTCGGGCATCCAGCGCGTGCTGCAACTGCTGCTCGCCGAGCGCATCTCGATCCGCGATCTCTCGACCATTCTCGAAGGCGTCGCCGACGCGCTGGCGTTTTCGCGCAACCCGGCAACCATGGTCGAACATGTTCGCGCCCGCCTCGCCCGCCAGATCTGCGCGCAGAATACCACGCACAACGGTTATCTGCCGCTGATCGCCTTGTCGGCCAAATGGGAGCAGGCCTTTGCCGAGTCGCTGATCGGTACCGGCGAGGAACGCAGCCTTGCGATGCAGCCCTCGAAGCTGTCCGAGTTCATGGCCGTGGTGCGCGACCGTTTCGAGCAGGCCGCGCGCGAAGGCGAAGCGCCGGTGCTGGTGACTTCGGCCGCGATCCGCCCCTTCGTGCGCTCGCTGGTGGAGCGATTCAGGTCGCAAACCACCGTGCTGTCGCAGGCGGAGATTCATCCGCGGGCACGGCTGAAGACGGTCGGAAGCGTGTAGGCCGGAAGCGCTTCTCTCGATGTCGTCCCAGCGATGACAGGCCGTAGAATGAAGTCGTCAAACGCGCAAGCGGGGTGCCCAGCCACCCGGCTTTCTTGCATTAGCGTGGTGGGCACGGCGCAAACGCGCCTTTGCCCACCCTACGAATTTTCAGACAGCTACTTCGCATTCTCGCGGCGCAAAGCGTCCGAGGTTTGCTGGAAACTTCCTTGCCCTCCGATCAGAGGGCGCAGGGAATGCCGGGCGCCCAATGCGCCCGCAGCCTGGCAGGGCAGAAAAAACAAGCCGTGCCAGTGGTAACAGTCACCACGGTCACACCGGAAAAACCCGGCATTCCCCGCACAATGGTTTTACGGTTTCCTTCGTGCTCTCCCCGGTGACCGGGCTTTTTTGCCACCGTCGCTCGGCGGATAATTCCGCACAACTTGACACCAGCGTCGGGGTGTCAGGACCACACGACTTCGCCGTCCGCCTCAAGCGCTGTTCGTCAATAGCGCCGTCAGCGTCCACCGCATCCCGTTCCGCGTCCGTGACGATCGCGAGCCGCCCCCTTGGAAGGAACGGGACGTGACGTCAATATTCCGAAAATCCGATTTTGTCAAGTTATTTTTCCGAAATTCAGAAACCATCCATAGCGGCTCGACCAGTCTTCCCCATGATGCCGAAGCAGCAAATCAGAGCGGCAGGGGTGGGCTTTTCGGCCACACGCAAATGATTTTTTAGCCGGAACCGGTTCGCGCCTGTTTTGCGCTGCGGGATGTCTCGAAGTCGTAACCTACTGGAATAACTTGATTATCAGCCTTGTTGGAGGATCCGCATCGAAACCCTGATCGCGGCCGTTCAAGTCTTTTCACTGCCTTGTGATCGCCCCTGATGGACCGAAAGCCGAATCCCTACGTTTCTAGCATGTGAGATGTTGAACCTGCCGGCGGATGGAACAGACAAATTCGCAAAGGCAGGAAGGCGGCAGGAGGCTTCCATGAACCATTCGATCTACAGCGCAGATCGCTCGACCCATCTCAAGATCGTGGTCGTGGCGCTCGTTGCGGGTATCGCGGTGGCTGGCTTCGGCATCTCGGCGCGCATCAATTCGGACGACGGCTACACCCAGACCGCACGCGTCATCAAGGCCGGCAAGCCGGTAACGATCACCAGCTCGGACATGATGGTGGTCCGCTAGGAGTTTTGTGAATTCACGCGGCTCTTTACAGCCCCCCAAAGTCGCCACGTGGATAATAGAAGACCCCAACTACCCCAAGTTGACGACCGAAAACGCCCGCCCCCCACGGGCGTTTTCTTTTTGTGCCGGTTGATATCCTCAGTCCCTCCCCCTTTGTGGGCTGATGGAACGGCTGGCAAAGACTCCGCGGCAGCCGCAGAAGCCTTGCTGGCAAGCCATCGGACCCATAGATCAACAAACCTGAAACGATGACTTTCAATTATTGCTGTTTCGCAATCGCCCCGACGGCCGCATCATGGTCGCGCATACAAGGAGGCTTCCGATGAACCAGCGTGCCAGTAAAAAGAGCGTCCTGCCGTCCATAGGCGCAGATGTGCGTGGTATCGAGACGCTGCTCAACCGCAATCTTCCGGAAGTTTTCGGAGAAGGCGATCCGGTTCGCCGAAGGGCAGCAATTCGGGAACTTTACACGGAAGATTGTGTGCTGTACGTGCCGCCGGGCGCTTTCGTCGGTCACGCCGCGCTGGACAAGTTCGCTGGCGATCTCCGAGCGACACATCCCCACTACGTTTATACGCCTCATGGCGCGCCACAGGTTCTGCACAATTCCGGACGGCTGGCGTGGGGTTCGGGCCCGAAAGACGAAGCGCCCCAGTACACCGGGGTGGATTTCATCATCGCACGGGACGGTAAGATCGCGGCTCTTTATGTCTACCTCGACTCGCCGTCCACATAGCGCAGCCGGTCCGCCGCGATGCGGCTGAGCGCGCCCAGTTTATCCCAAGCCGGCACGGAGTATCCAGACGCGGCGGGCAATCCCGGCGTTATGACGGGCGTGTGTCGCGCTCTCAAGCCGTCGCGCCAAGCCTTTCAGCGAGCTGCTTGTCGAGCTCAGGGAGCAGCACAATGCCGTCCTGATCGCTGCCCGAGGAATGCACCACGATCCAAGTGCACGGTGCGCCGCTCTCATTGCACGGCGCGTGAGGCAAGTCGACGGGAACGAAAGCCTGATCACCCGTACGCACCTGCACGCGCTCCTCCAATTTGTCGCCGTAATAGACCGTGCATTCGCCGGTGAGCATATAAGCAATAGTCTCGATACCTTCATGGTAATGCGCCTTCGCTCGGGCGCCTGGCGGCATCGGCAGCACGTTCATGCAGATTTTCTTCGCGCCGACGGTTTCGGCCGACGCGCCGGCACCATAGGTGAAGCCCTGCTTACCAACATAGGTCTCGCCCGGCTTGATCACCGTCACGCGGTCTGTTGTTGATGCAACCAATACGACCTCCTGTCTGATCCACTGCGTAGCTATTATGGAAAGCACAGAAGGCTGGGACAATAGCGTTTGTCCGCTTTGGGTCAAAAACCGACCTGACGGCCACCAATGACTTCCGCACTACTCCCGAAAGCGGACATCGATCAGGGCGAGGCCAATGTCAGCTTTGTGCCAATAGGCGACATCAGAAACGAGCTGCCTTAAGCAGTCATTGGCGAAGCTTGCTATACTGGGATTTCGCGCAAAGGTGCCGAATGGGACAGCGAGTCGTTATAGTTAATGACAAGATGCAAAGGGAATATCGCTATCAACTTACGGACCAGGCCGGTCGTAATTTCGATCCGGAGTTCGCTCCACAGTTAACTCCCAAAGAGATGCTTCGACTGGGCGTGTTCAGCGGCAAGTACATGACCGACACACGAAAGGAATTCCCCAAAAGTTGGTTCGAAAACGCAAAACTTGCCAGAAATGGCCCCGATCCCTCACTCAACTACTTCGGCGTCGATGCCAGCCAACCGTTGTCTGTATGGCGCAAGAACGGATGGATCCATCCCGACGATCCGCGCGGCTGGTTTCAATGGTACTGCCGATATTATATTGGCCGCCGAATGCCGCAAGAAGACCTTCGACAGATCAGGCGTTGGAAGGCAATGCGAAGACACATCAGACAGATCGAACTTCACTGCGAGCCGGGTGACCAGACCTGCCGTAAACGCCAACGACAAGCTCTTCTTCACTGGGCCTACGACAGTCGAAAACTCTGATTCAATCCGTGCCACGATTTCAATGATAGCGGCGTTTCGTCAATAAACGCGGCTTCCGCTCTGTGCCAACAGGAGCCATTTCAATTCACGTCACTTTGGCGAAGGGTAGAAGGAGCCAACATCGTTTTTTGATCGTGTTGCCTGACGATCTCTGTCATCAGGTAAAACCGATAGATCAGATGAAATCCAATAAAAACCCAGAAGACCCCGCCTATCATTGACCAGAATGAAAACTTGCCGATGATGCCTTCATAGATTGTGTACAGGCCAAGACTCCCCACGATGTAAAGCGAATAGAAGTATGGAAGAAGTCCAAGCAGGAACAGGAGATTTTTCCGGCTCTTTTTTCGTTCCACGGATACAAGAAAAAAATAAGTAAAAAGACCTACTGAGGCGGCGACGCCACCTAACACCGGAGCGTAAGTGTAGAAATAATAATCGCGGGACCACCCCAACCGGATAAATTCGACAATACCGAAAATCATTGTAACAAGAATGGGCACTTCGATTCTGGCGGCGATTATGTCGCCTTTCGTCCCCTTCAATTCGGGAGCAACGGTAAAGGAATCCATTTTAGATCCCTTCCTTACCTCTATTTGGATACTCAAGGGCTTTTCCAAGCTCGCATGGCGCGCGGCGCGCTTGGGACATTTGGGTCATCTCGCCCGCTCCCTCGCTTCGAAGTCCGGAGCAAGCTATCGTGTTTTTAGGCCGAGACAATGGGCTTTATTGGAACGCGGCCCTGGATGACCGCTTCGGGTCAAAAGCCGACATGACGGCTCTGAAATCCGACTTCCGCTATGCCCTCGAAAGCGGACATGCAGCGACGCGACGGCGATGTCCGCTAAGTGCCACAACCAGACCTCGGGTCGGGACTTTCAGGGTTTCGGACAATCGCTATATCCACAGCAGTTTGGAGCCGTATAGTCAGGAGAAGGACGGATGAAGCGGATAGTCATTACCGTCATCATTCTTGCCGCCTGGGCGATGTTCGCAGCCGCTCAGCCGGCAAAGGAACCCTACGAACCTGGTCTCGGCGAGTTCATGACAGCTACCCAACTTCGCCACGCCAAGCTTTGGTTTGCTGGTAAGAGTAATAACTGGGACCTAGCAGCCTATGAGATTGACGAGATTAGGGAAGGCTTAGAGGACGCAGCCAGGCTGCATCCAACCTTCAATGGGGTTCCTGTCGCCGAGATGATCAAGACGATCATCAATCCACGGATAGAGCGGCTTGAAAAGGCGGTTGAACGGAAGAACAGCACCCTATTTATCGCCGCCTTCGATGAGCTTACCAACGGTTGTAATAGCTGCCACGCGGGGGCCAGCAAACCGTTTATTCGCATCCAGCGCCCGACTGAGCCCCCACTAACCAATCAGAATTTTGCGCCGGTAGAATAAGGCACTTCGCGAGCTTCAGACTTCCGTTTCGGGTCATATGCAAACATCAGCATTCGTTACGAGAAGGTCCGCTTCACCCCGAAGCAAGACATCATCTGCCAGGGTATTCATGTCCGCTGAGTGCCAGAAGCGGCCATTCGCAAATCGGATGGAATAACGATTTCTGCTCGTCACCGAGAAGCGAACAGCCGTTGCAAGACGCTTTGTGTTTCCGCCGACCGGTAAACGGTACATACGCTGGATCCCCAACGATCGACCCACCACGCGCAAAAAACGCGAGTTTTTCCGGGCGAACGTGTGCGCCGATGTAGCAACCCGGTCACAGCCGGCTGGTTAATTTAGTCATCTGGCAGCCTCGATCCATCGTTCGACAACGTTGGGCACTTCAATATCGACTTCAAGCGTCGATACATTCCTTCCTCTGTCCATCCTGACAATAACCTTTTCCGGATCGAGTACGACATGCCGAGAGACCGCAGCGAGGATCTCTGCACGAAGTAGTTCCAACAAATCAGACTGACCGCGCAAACCGCGTTCGTGCGCCAAGAGAATCTGCAACCGTTCCCGTGCAACAGGCGCAGAAGCAGTGCGGCCACTGAATAGCCGCGGCAGATTCATCATGCGGCCCTCCGTCCCAGCAGTCGGTCCATCAATCCTCTTCGCTCGACCGGCACCATCATGGTGACAGTTTCGCCCATCAGACGACGCGCGGCATCGATATACGCGCGGGCCGGCGCGCTTGTGGCATCGTGAACGGTAACAGGAGATCCAACGTTCGACGCACGCAATACGTCTTGGCTCTCAGGAATGATTCCAAGCAGTGGTGTAGCGAGGATTTCTAGAATATCGTCGATGTTGAGCATTTCTCCCCGCACTGCTCGCGCAGTGTCATATCGGGTTATTAGCAAATGCTTTTCTACTCGCTCGCCCTTCTCGGCCTTCATGGTCTTCGAATCGAGCATTCCGATGATGCGATCAGAATCACGCACCGACGAGACTTCTGGGTTAGTGACGATGACCGCCTCGTCCGCATGGCGCATTGCAAGCATTGCGCCTCGCTCGATGCCGGCTGGACTATCGCAAAGAATCCAGTCGAATTTGGTTCGCAGGTCCGCGATTATGCTGCTTACGCCTTCGTCCGTCAGGGCATCCTTGTCCCTGGTTTGGGATGCGGGAAGCAGCCACAAATTCTCGAGGCGCTTGTCGCGAATGAGAGCTTGCGAGAGTTTTGCAACGCCCTGCACCACATTGATTAGGTCAAACACTACCCGCCGTTCAGCCCCCAGAACAAGATCAAGGTTGCGTAGACCGACGTCGAAGTCGACAACCACTACTTTTTCTCCCATTTGCGCGAGCGCCGCACCGAGCGCGGCAGTAGAGGTTGTTTTGCCGACGCCGCCTTTGCCAGACGTCACGACCAATACCTTGGCCATTCTTATCTCCCCTAATCGATTAATTCAGCGGTGTAATCTTCATGATGTCGCCATCGAGCCACACTTGAGCTGGCCGATTGCACATGGTGGCGTCGATTTCTTCAGCAGTTTGATAGTAACCATCGATGGCCACCAGTTCTGCCTCGATTTTCTGACAGTAAATACGAGCGGACAAATTGCCGTTAACGCCCGCCATCGCGCGGCCGCGAAGCGTTCCGTAGATATGGATAGATCCCCCAGCGACAATTTCGGCGCCGGAACCGACCGAACCCAGGACCGTCACGTCGCCTTCGGTGAAAATAACCGACTGACCGGAGCGCATCTGGCTTTCGAGCAGCAGGGACGTTGGTTTCGGTTTGGTCTCAGGCTTCTTCGGTTGGTTCTGCGCAAGCACACAGTGGCGTCCGCCTGTAAGCAAAGGTGGCATACTTGAAGTAAGGCGAGCGGCGTCCACGCCCTCGATACCAAGTACGCGAATATTCCGTTGTTCAAGGCCTGTGACGAGGTGCACAATAGCCGTTCGGCTAAGGTCCACGGCGGACAAGTCAAGCACTACCGGCTTGCCGGTAAAAAAGCCGGGCGAGCGACCGAGCGTTGCGTCCATTTCTTCAAGCCAGCCAGCGATCGGAACCACCGGGCAAAACACGAACGCAACGTAGGATCGCCCTCGCATTCGAACCAGTTGACGCGGTCGCTGCGCAATTGCCCCCATGATGATCGACCCGCATTTCCTTTCGAATGGCCAAGGATTACCGTCTGCGAACGCTGGAGCGGGCCAGGCGGCTTCGAGCACAACTGTACCGGTTGTTAACTAACGAGACACTGGCGAAAATTTTGCTCGAGCACTCCAATTCAACTATCCCCCAGTCGCCTTTAACTTTCGTCGAGAAGTGAAGTGAGTCGGCGGGCAAAATTGAGACGAAAATTGGAAACGCGCCGAGGCGCGCCGCAATGACGCCGCTATAGCGTCGAAAACTCTTGCGTGATTTCTTGCCAGGCGGCTTGGGCCACGCGCTGCCGCAAGTATTCGGAATCACCGGCAGCGCCAGCGCCCCGCCCAGGTTCCACCGCGCCCGCATCCTCAGCTCGTTGACCATGTCCTCGATGCCGTAGAGGCCGCAGTCGCGCCGGCGAGCGCTGGAAGCCGCCGTCCGGGACGAGAACGATCTTTTCGCTTTGTTGTATCCAGCACCGGCGACGTCCGCTTTTCCCCTCACAGCGGACATCAGGCGGACGGGCTAGGATGTCCGCTAAGTGCCGATTTTGTTGCAAAAGTCAGTTGAGAGCGGCCGCGAAGCGTGATTCCGTTGTGGTGACGCGATTCTCGGCGAGGTCGATCCATGATGGGCCGTCTGAAGAGTGACCAGGGTCAACTGTTCTACGAGTTTCACCTTAGCGACGCGGTCCCCGAAGATCATCTGGTGCGGAAGATCGACACTGCGCTCGATCTGTCGTGGCTTCGCGGCGAACTTGCACCTCATTATTCGTCGATGGGTCGCCCGTCGATCGATCCCGAGCTGATGATCCGGATGCTGGTCGTGGGATATGTCTTTGCGATCCGCTCGGAGCGATTGATCTGCCGTGAAGTACAGGTGAACCTCGCCTATCGCTGGTTCTGCAAGCTCGGTATCGAGGACGCTATCCCCGATCATTCGGCATTCTCGCGCGCCCGCAACGAGCGTTTCCGCGAGGGAGAGGTCTTTCGTCGCGTGTTCGAGCGGGTCGTCGAAGCTTGCATTGCCGCTGGTCTGGTGGGTGGCGAAGGCTTTGCAGTCGATGCGAGCCTAATTGCGGCCGATGCCAACAAGCAACGTTCGATCGCGGGTCAGGATTGGCACAGGGATCGCGATCCGGCGAGGACCAGCCGAGCGGTAAAGGAGTATCTGGCGACCCTCGACGATACCGCATGGGGCGCTGCCAGCGAGGTTGTCCCGAAGTTCGTCTCGCCATCCGATCCGGCAGCGCAGTGGACGGGAGCTCACAAGGGCCCGGCATTCTTCGCTTACTCCGACAATTATCTCATCGACGTGAAGTTCGGCGTCATCGTTGATGTCGAGGCATCCCGCTCCATTCGCCAGGCTGAGGTCGGAGCGGCGCGGACCATGATTGAGCGAACCGAGGAACGCTTTGGTCTCAAGCCGGAGCGGCTTGTCGGGGATACCGCTTATGGGGCAGCACCGATGCTGAACTGGCTGGTCGAGGAGAAGGGCATCGCGCCACACATACCTGTGTTCGACAAGTCAAAGCGGGATGATGGCACCTTCTCGCGCGGCGACTTTCGATATGATCCGACCGGCGACGTCTACCACTGCCCGGGCGGCAAGCGGCTCGGAACGAGCGGCACCGTGCACGAGGGCAAGACGCTTCTGTATCGTGCCAGCAAGCTTGACTGCGATATATGCCCGCTCAAACCGCAGTGCTGCCCAAAGGAACCGGCACGCAAGATTCCGCGTGATATCCATGAGCATGCCCGAGACGTTGCCCGGTCGCTCGCTGGCACCGAGAGTTTCGATCAGTCGCGGCGTGAGCGCAAGAAGATCGAGATGCGGTTCGCACACTTGAAGCGTATCTTGAAGCTCGGTCGGCTCCGATTGCGTGGCCCGCGAGGTGCCCAGGATGAGTTTGTTCTGGCCGCTATTGCTCAGAATCTGCGACGGCTCGCATCGCTGGTCGCTCGTCCGCCTCCCACTCAGGCTTCGTGCTTTGCGTAACGGTAAAGTTGCGTAGCGGGCGTCAGGCCCGGCGGATCAAAGCCGGGCGCTCTTAACGAAATGGCCGACGGCCCATCCACAGCAGCCGACTTTTGCAACAAAATCTGCCAATAGCCGACATCTCACTATTGCAGCCTGATCCATTAAATGGGGTGTGTGAGATCGGCCGGCCGAAACATGTCTTGATCAACAAGTCTTCACCGTTAACCGCGCAATCAGTCACCCAGTTCGGTCGGAGACCGTTCCGAGAATTTCAGGAGACGAACGCCTCGGATAATAGAAAAAAGGGGCGCTCAAAGAGCACCCCTTCTTCCCGAATAGTTAGGAAACCTCTGCTATTAGAAATGATACGACGCGCCGACGCGTATCACGTTGACGTTGCTGAAGTGGATAAAGGACTCTCCGACGCTGCCGACGCCTTCAGTCTTGCTTAAGGCGTAGTGCAGGCCCTCAAGCCGGAAGATCAGATTCTGGTTGTATTTCCATTCAACGCCGCCGCCATAAACGGCGCCACCGCCCCATTTACGAACAGCCTCAGGTTCAGCACTGCCGGACGATACCAGGCCGCTGTAATTCACCCAGCCCCAACCGGCCGTGCCATAGACCAGCAAGCTGTCGAAAGCGTGGCCGAGGCGGCCGCGGATCGAGGCGAGTCCGTGGACATTGGCTGCGTGCGCGTCGTTGGTCACAGGGTGAGTAATCGCGTCGGACCATCTGCTGCCAAAGTTGCCGCTGACGTCGCCCTCGATGCCGGCGACTATTTGGTTGAACTGGAAATTATAACCTGCGTGCACGCCGGCAATGCCGCCCTTCAGCGCATGATCAGCGAAACCGTCACTTGAGTCCACGCTAGTTGCTTTCGACCAGCCATAGCCCAAATGTCCGCCGATATAGAATCCGGCCCAAGTTGGTGCTGCGTAGACCGGCGCCGCCTTCGGGGCTTTCACCGGCATATCGGCGGCCATGGCCGGACCACCGATCGCTACAATCATCGCGCCAGCGGCGACACTACAAAGCAACTGCCTGCGCATGTGAACCCCTTTTTGAAATGCCCTATACCTCACTAACAAATCACATTCGCGACGAGCGACAAAGTGCCGATGGAGACCGTGGGGATAAGCCCGCGGCCGCACGCGAACAGTAAAAAGTCCAGTGGCATCAAAGCCTTTCGAGCAATATCGGCCCGCCCGAAACTGTGTCGTTTCTGCAACATCATTACTTAAAACGCGCGCATATTAACTGCACAGCGCCATTGACTTCGTCCCCAGACGGCCCGCTATGGTGCGCGGCGGCCGATGGGGCTTGCCAGCGTTTCGATCTGGCTGGTCAGAATCCGGTGTTTGGAATCGGTCGTAATCAATGAGGTGAACTCGTGGTTGACGCATCGCTGACGGCGTCCCGCTCGGCAACGCAAGCTGCCGCGGCACGTGACAGTAATCCGCTGCGGGACAGCTTTGTCAAAATCCAGCAAGCCGAGCAACAGCGCCAGCAGGGCAAGCTCGATCGCGCGCAGAAAATCTGCGAGGCGCTGCTACGCGAACATCCCGACTATATGGCTGGGCTGCATACGCTTGGCCTCGTCTATGCGGACAAGAAGAACTTTCAGCAGGCTCTCAACTGCCTGGTTCGCGCGGCAATGCTTTATCCAGGCAGCTGCGAGACGCTCACCGCGCTGAGCGGGATCTACTTTGAGCTCAAGGCGATGGAGATGGCTGCGGAGACCCTGGAGAAGGCGAAAGCGATCGAGCCGCGGAATCCGAATGTTCTCCACACGCTGGGAGAAATCTACCGCGAGGAGCGCGAATACGAGCTCGCCAGAGATGCCTTCCGCCAAGCCTTGGAGGTTGAGCCCGGCCTTATCCCGGCAGAACTCGGCTTTGGCTGGACTTGCTTGAATCTCGGACAGAACTCGGAAGCGGTTGCCGCGTTCGAAAACCTTCTCAAACGCGGTGTGCGCTCATTGGAAATTCTCAGCGCGCTCGCGAACGCTCCATCGCGGCTGTTGAGCTTCGATCTTTTGTCGGAGTGCGATCGGCTCGATCGCACTCAACAGGACGCAAATTTCGCGACTGACTCCGCTTTCGTGCGCGCCGTGGCACTCGATAGATCCGGCCGCTATAACGAAGCTTGGGAAGAAGCTGTGCCGGCAAACCGGGCCATGTCTGCCAAAATGGCCGACAGCCTACGTGACACACGGCAGAGGCAGCGCACGATTCTTCCGTGCTACAGGCCAACCGTCCCGTTCCCGCACCTCCTGACGACCAAAGACCGCTATCGCTGTTCATTCTCGGCGCTTCGCGCTCCGGCAAGACCACCATGGAAAGCCTGGTGGCCAGACTCGAGGGCGTGAAGCGCGGCTACGAAAATCCCAGTGTCGAAAATGCCATCCGCCGCGCGTTCCAAAAGGCGGGCCTCCTCACCAGCATTTTTTTCGAGTTCCTCCCGCAGGAGCTCTATCCGTCGTGCCGCAAAATATACCTGGAGGAACTTGCCAAGCGGGCTGGAGCGGCAAGAGTGTTCACCAACACACATCCCGCTCGTATCAACGACGCAGCCCTCACGGTCAGCGTGTTTCCCAACGTGCGCTTTATTTTCATGAAGCGAGACGTGGACGATACTACTCTGCGCATCTACTTCCGCAGATACCGAGACGGAAATGGCCACTCATATGACCTCACGGCTGCACGTGAGCACGTCATGTGGTACCACCAGATGATAGATTTGATGGCAGCGAAACTTCCAAATCACGTGCGTGTTATTCGCTACGAAGACATGGTCGCGGACCCGGCCAGCGCCCTGCGCGTCGCCGCCGAGCTGTGCGGCCTGCCGATGACCGACAAGCCGTTGCCGCCGGTCGGCGATGATCGCCGCTGTGCCGAGCCCTATAAGCAGTTCATGGCTGCGGCTCTATCGCGTGCTTCAAAGTCTTAAACGGCTTAATCGCGCCGCCCCCCGATGTCC
>CAVZFU010000004.1:0-174101 GCA_963774685.1 uncultured Alphaproteobacteria bacterium
CGGACATCCGCCGTCCGCTCCAAGTTATCGATTCACGCCCTAACTACGCGCCCTGTTCCAGCATCGCCCTGAAATCGGCGCGTGCGCGTTGCGCTTCGCGCCGTGCGGCTTCCGAGGCATCGCCAAGGCCGAAAAAGCCGTGGATCAGGCCAAAGCCTGGGTAATACTTCGTCGTGACCCCGGCGGCAGCGAGCGCGTCGGCATAGGTCTTGCCCTCGTCGCGCAGCGGATCGAACCACGCGGTGCAGACGACCGCGGGCGCCAGCCCTTTGAGGCTTGACGCACGCAGCGGCGAAACGCGCCAGTCGGTGCCTCGCCTGGTGTCGCCAAGATAATGGCCGGCGAACCATTCCATCACCGCGCGCGACAGGAAATAACCTTCCGCGTTCTCCGCGCGCGAGGGAAAGCGCGCGTTCTCCGATGCGTCGGCATAGTTTCCGGCGACATCGGTCACGGGATAGGCGAGCAATTGCGCCGCCAGCTTGATGCCGGCGTCGCGGCAGGCGATCGCGGTAGCCGTCGCCAGGTTGCCGCCGGCGCTGTCGCCGGCGACGCCGACGCGCCCGGGGTCTCCGCCGAATTCCGCGATACGGGCCAGCACGTCGCGCAGGGCGGCAAAGCAATCCTCGAACGCGCCGGGAAAGCGCGTTTCCGGCGGGCGCCGGTAATCGACCGAGATGACGACCGCGCCGGCCTCGATCGCCAGCAGGCGCGCTTGACGGTCGTGGGTATCGAGATCGCCGGCGACCCAGCCGCCGCCATGGAAGAACAGCACGGTCGGCGATTTCCCGCGCGAGTTGCGATAGACCCGCGCCCGCAGCGGTCCCGCTGCGCCCTTTACTTCCATGTCTTCCACGATCGATACCGGCGGCGGGGGAACGGCGGCGCGCGACGCGGCCAGCGCCCGCAGAGCATCGCGCGCGCTTTGCGGGGTCAAGGTAGCGGGATCGCGCAGCGGCATCAGCGGAATGATCTGGGCAATAACCGGATCGAGCGGTGTGTTCATGCGGGGTTCCTGACGCTGGAAAATGGCGCTCAGCATAGGTTTCGTTCGGCGCTGCGGCAACGGTGAGCGGCCGCCCGATCGGGTTGGACCTGGTGTCCGGAGCGGATATCATCCTGGAATCTGACCGCGCGGCCGAAGAACAGACGAGATCAGCCATGACTGCCGAAAACACGACCCGACGAGAGCGTCCCGTTGAGGCGGGAACAGTGTTCGATGCCGTTGTCGTCGGCGCGGGTTTTGGCGGAATGTACATGCTGCATCGCCTGCGTGGGCTCGGCTTTTCGGCGCGGGTGTTCGAGGTCGGCGGTGGCGTCGGCGGTACCTGGTACTGGAATCGTTATCCGGGCGCGCGCTGCGACGTCGAGAGCATGCAATATTCGTTTTCGTTTTCGGAAGAGCTGGACCAGGAGTGGAACTGGTCGGAGAAATACGCGCCGCAGCCCGAAATACTTTCCTATGCCAACCATGTTGCCGATCGCTTCAATCTTCGCCAGGACATCGTGTTCGACACCCGTGTGACAGCGGCGACCTTCGATGAAAAAGCCAACTGCTGGTCGATCGAAACCGATCGCGGCGATCGGGTGAGGGCGCAGTTCTGCATCATGGCGGTCGGCTGCCTGTCGGCGCCGAACCGTCCGGCCTTCAAGGGCCTGGAGGATTTTCGCGGGGCCATCTATCACACCGGCGAATGGCCGCACGAGGGCATCGACTTCACCGGGTTGCGTGTCGGCGTCATCGGTACCGGTTCTTCAGCGATCCAGTCGATTCCGATCATCGCGCAGCAGGCTTCGGCGCTGACGGTGTTTCAGCGCACGGCGACCTGGTCGGTGCCGGCCTGGAACGAGAAGCTGTCGCCGGAATACCTGCAGGTGACCAAGGCCGATTATCCGGCGCTGCGGGCCAAGGGGCGCGCACGTCCCACCGGCTTCTATTTCCCGATCAACGTCAAGCCGGCGCTGGAGGCTAGCCCGGAACAGCGCGACAAGCAGTACGAGGAAGCCTGGGCGCGCGGCGGCTTGCCGTTTCTCGGGTCCTATGGCGATCTGTTGTTCGAAAAAGCCGCCAATGACACCATCGCCGAGTTTGCCCGCCGCAAGATCCGCAGCGTCGTAAAGGATCCGGCCACGGCCGACCTGCTGTGTCCCGACAACGTGTTCGGTTGCAAGCGGCTCTGCGTCGATAGCGGTTACTTCGAGACCTACAACCTGCCTCACGTCAGGCTGGTCGACGTATCCCGCGCCCCGATCGAGCGCTTCACCGCCGATGGTATCGAGGTCGATGGCACAGCCTATCCGCTTGATACCGTCGTCTGCGCCACCGGTTTTGCCGCCATGACGGGATCGTTCGACAAGATCAGGATCACCGGCCGCAACGGCCTGACGCTTGCCGAGAAATGGCGGGCGGGCCCGCGTGCCTACCTCGGGATCGCGTCGGCGGGCTTTCCCAACTTGTTCATGATCACCGGCCCCGGCAGCCCCTCGGTGCTGGCCAGCATGATCCAGGGGATCGAGCAGCATGTCGATTGGCTGGCGGACTGCATGAGCCACATGCGCGATGTCGGAGCAACGTCGATCGAGCCAATACTTGAAGATGAAGACGCCTGGGTCGCGCATGTCACCGACGTGTCGACGGTGTCGCTGCGATCGACCTGCAGTTCCTGGTATGTCGGCACCAACATCCCGGGACGGCCGCGCGTCTTCATGCCGTATATCGGCGGCTTTCCGGTCTATGTGCAGAAATGCAACGAGGTCATGAGCGGCGGCTTCGAGGGCTTTGTGCTGGAAGGCGCGCCGGACAGCAACGCGGCGCCCCAGGTTCGCTATACCGAGCGATGGCGGGCACCTCTCGATATCGACGTCATTACGCCGGCGGCGGTCGCCGCGAGGCGGGTACCGATGGTCTGAGGGACCGTCTTGCTGGACCTCAATCACCTGACGTCGCGAAACTGGGAATTATAGACGCTGACAATATGGTCGCGGCGAGCGGTTAACCGCGCCGTCTCGTCTTCAAGCCCGGTGTGTTTCGCCAGATCGATGGCTTTGTCGAGAAAACCGCGCGCATCGTCAAAGCAGTCCTTCGCTGCGGCGGGGCGTGCGTCGTACATGGCGTCATAAGCGGCCTCGGCGAGTTTCTCATTCCTTTTCATCTCATTCTTTTTCATTTCAAGGACGGCGGCTTTAGCTTCCTGCGCAGGCAAAACGGTGCTGACCGACAGGCGAATGGTCTCGGATCGCAGTCGATCGATCATGCCTGTGAGCAGTGTCCGAACGACAGGTAGCGGGTCGCCGCGCAGGGCTTCATGCAGGAATATGCCATGCCGTCTGAAAAACGCGACCGCCGAAGCGATCAGCGCTTCATCCTCGGTGGCCGCGAGCTGCGCCCTGGTTTCTTCAAGCGGCGGCAACCAGCACTGATCGCAGCGGTAGGTCGTGACATAACCTTGCGCGTCACTGTTGAAATACGGGATGACGTGGACAACCGATTCCGGAACCACGCGCAGGCAGCCCGAGCAGAGAATCTGAAGCTGCTCGGGATCATCGGTTGTTTCCATCGGGTGCGTCCTCCGGTGTTTTTGCCTGCGCCCGTTCGGGAGAAGAACGTTAATAGCACGTCGGGCTGACCTCGCCCGACGAAACAGGCGTTTGTGACTACCCGACGGGCAAATCAGCAAGGGTGCGGTATTTTGCCTGTCAAGCCCATCTTGCAAAAATATTCTGATTTTCGGAATAACCAAATCAGTTCATATCTACTTCGTCCCGTCCCCCAAAGGGGCGCTCGCGATCGTCACGGACGCGGGGCGGGATGCGATGGACGCTGATGGCGCTTTTGACGAACAGCGCTGATGCGGACGATGAAGTCGTGTGGTCCTGACACCCCGACGCCGGTGTCAAGTCAGTAGAGGCAACTCAACTGGCGACGGTGACAAGAAAGCCCGATCACCGGGGAGAGCACGAAGGAACTCGTAAAACCATTGTGTGCGGGAATGCCGGGATGATTCCGGTGGACCTGTGGTGACTGTTACCGGCACGGCTTTTTTTCTGCCCTGCCGGGCTGCGGGTGCATTGGGCGCCCGGCATTCCCCACGCCCTCTCGGGCGGAACGAATATGCAAAGCTCGGGCGAAATGCGCCGCGGGAATGCGGAGTCATGTCTCCAACTGTCCATGTTTCCAACTGTCATCGCCCGCGCAGGCGGGCGATCCAGTATTCCAGAGACGCCGATGACTGAACCGAGAGGCCGCGGCGTACTGGATGCCCCGCTTTCGCGGAGCATGACGATTGTTTGTGGAGCAACGCATAAACCACAATCTCAGTCGTCCCTGCTAAAGCAGGGACCCATAACCACAGGAAGTGGGGTTATGCAAAGTCTTCGAACAGCGGCGATCAAACGAAAGGCCGCGGGGTATGGGTTCCTGCGTTCGCAGGAGCGACGCTGAGAGGCAGGGGCGACGATCACCCAATCTTCGCGGGGACGACACGTTGCACCTCACAATTCCCGCGCATTGCTGAACGCAAACGACGACACCCGTCTGGTGTTTTCGTCGAGGATCAGGGTGCGGGTGATCGGCGGCTCGGCGCGCTGGCTGCAGTTTTCGCGCTCGCAGAGCCGGCAGTTGACGCCGATCGGAGTGCCCTCGGTTTTCTCCAGGTCCATGCCGGTGGCGTAGACGAGGCGGGACGCATGGCGGATTTCACACCCCAATCCGATGGCAAAACGCGGTTGCGGCTGCGGATGCGGCGCCACCGGGCGGCGCACCATCTGTGCGATCGAAAAATACCGCGCGCCGTCGGGCATCTCGATGATCTGCTTGAGCAGGCGGTCCGGCGTGTCGAAGGTCGAATGCACGTTCCACAACGGACAGGTGCCGCCGAATTTCGAGAACGGAAACGTGCCGGAGGAGAATCGCTTGGAAACATTGCCGGCATTGTCGACGCGCAGCATGAAGAAGGGAACGCCGCGCGCATTGGGCCGCTGCAGTGTGGTGAGGCGGTGGCAGACCTGCTCGAAGCCGGCGTTGAAACGCTGCGCCAGCACATGGACGTCGTAGCTCAGCGATTCCGCGGCGGCGTGGAACGCCTGATAGGGCATCATGGCGGCGGCGGCGAAATAATTCGCCAAAGTGATCCGGTAGAGCCTTCGCGGCGTGTCGTCGAGCGGGCCGGCGCGATTGACAATGGTTTCGAAGCTGGCGCTGCATTCGGAAAGACCAACCTGGAACGCGAGCTGGAATGCGCGGCCGGGGCCATCCACCAGTTCGGAAATCAGCAATTGCCGGCGGTGACGATCGAACCGCCGCAGCGTCTCGCGCATGACGTCGACCGGCATGATGCGGGTGACGATCGAATGTCTTTCGCGCAGCCGCGTACTCAGGGCCGCAAACAGCCCTTCGGACGGCACGTTCAATTCGTCGCGCAGGCTTTCCGCCGCCTGTTCGAGTTCGGGAAAATAATTCCGGTTGGCCTCGATCAGTTCGCGGACGCGTTCGATCGGGTTGGCCTCGAACCGGCTGCCGTCGTCGCGGTCGGCCATTTGCGCCGCGACCAGGGTTTCGCCGCGGCGGGCTTCGGTATAGGCGGCGTACAGCCGCTGCAACGAGTGCGTCACGCCGGGGCAGAGTTCGGCGAGATCGCGCAATTCCTGTTTCGGCAGGTCGATCTGCCGGAACAGGGGATCGGAGAAGATCTCGTTCAACTCGGCGAAGAAACGGTCCTCGTCGGCGGTGGCGAGGTCGCGCAAATCGAGGTCATAGGTTTCCGCCAGCCGCAGCAAAAGCTGCGCCGTCACCGGCCGCTGGTTGCGCTCGATCAGGTTGATATAGCTCGGGGAAATGCCCAAACCCTCGGCAATCTGGGTCTGCGACAGCCCCAATTGCTGGCGGATGCGCCGGAATCGCGGGCCGACGAACAGTTTCTTGCCGGAATTGCCTGGCATCGCGGTTTTTCCGTGTTTTGTGACAAAATTTACAAACTAACAAATATTACAAGTCGTGATGTTACATCACATCACCATTCGATGACAAGCTCCCTGTACGAAATCTCGAGTTTAGCGTTTAGCTCTCGTCACGTTTCGCGACGCAGTGTCACGAATGTCGAAGAGGATAATCACATGAATTACCAGCCACGTGGCATCGGCGACCAGGCTCTCCAGGGACCGGTTTCCTACCTGGGCGAGGTTGGAGCCGCTCGGGCGCTGCTCGAGACCCAGCCGACCTGGACCGGCGTCACCGCCGAGGCCGTGGCGCGCATGCGCCTGCAGAACCGCTTCAAGACCGGCCTGGACATTGCCCGGTACACCGCGGCGCTGATGCGCAGCGATATGGCCGCCTATGACGCCGATTCGACCAAGTACACCCAGTCGCTCGGTTGCTGGCATGGCTTCATCGCGCAGCAGAAGATGATTTCGGTCAAGAAGCACTTTGGCGGCAGGACCGATCGCCGTTACCTGTATCTCTCGGGCTGGATGATCGCAGCACTTCGCTCGGAGTTCGGACCGCTTCCCGATCAGTCGATGCACGAGAAGACCTCGGTGCCGGGTCTGATCGAAGAGCTCTACACCTTCCTTCGTCAGGCCGACTCCCGTGAGCTGAACGATATCTTCCGCGCCCTCGACGCCGCGCGCAAGGCAGGCGACCAGGCAAAGGAAAAGGCGTTGATCGAAAAGATCGACAACTTCCAGACCCATGTCGTGCCCGTCATCGCCGACATCGACGCCGGCTTTGGCAATGCCGAGGCGACCTATCTTCTCGCCAAGAAGATGATCGAAGCGGGGGCGTGCGCCCTGCAGATCGAAAATCAGGTCTCCGACGAAAAACAGTGCGGCCACCAGGACGGCAAAGTGACGGTGCCGCACGAGGTGTTCGTGGCCAAGATCCGCGCCTGCCGCCATGCCTTCCTCGAACTGGGCGTCGAAGACGGCATCGTCGTGACCCGCACCGACTCGCTGGGTGCCGGCCTGACGCAGCAAATCGCCGTGAGCCACAAGCCAGGCGACCTCGGCGATCAATACAACAGCTTCCTGGATTGCGAGGAAGTGACGGCGGCCAACGCCAGGAATGGCGATGTCATCATCAACCGTAACGGCAAGATGATGCGTCCGAAGCGGCTTGCCAGCAATCTTTATCAGTTCCGTGCCGGCACCGGCGAGGATCGTTGCGTGCTCGACTGCATCACCTCGCTGCAGAACGGCGCCGACCTCTTGTGGATCGAAACCGAGAAGCCGCATATCGAGCAGATCGCCAAGATGGTCGACCGCATTCGCGAAGTGAGTTCCAAACGCCAAGCTGGCCTACAACAACTCGCCATCGTTCAACTGGACGCTGAATTTCCGCTGGCAGGTGTATGACGCGATGAAGGAAGCCGGCAAGGACGTCAGCAAGTACAATCGGGCCGAGCTGATGAAGCCGGAATACGACGATACGCCGCTGGCCATTGAAGCCGACGAGCGCATCCGCACCTTCCAGGCCGATTCGGCCAAGCGTGCCGGCATCTTCCATCATCTGATCACGTTGCCGACCTATCACACGACGGCTCTTTCGACCGATAATCTCGCCAAGGAATATTTCGGCGAGCAGGGCATGCTGGGCTATGTGAAGAATGTTCAGCGCCAGGAGATCCGTCAGGGTATCGCCTGCGCCAGGCATCAGAACATGGCCGGCTCCGACATCGGCGACGATCACAAGGAATATTTCGCCGGTGCGGCCGCCCTGAAGGCGGGCGGCGCGCACAACACGATGAATCAGTTCGGCTAACGGCAACAGCAGGAGGCTATCATGAAGCACGGCAGTAATTTCTGGGTGATCGGCGGCGAGTTCGGTTCGATGAACTTCCACAAGCTGGTGGAAGGCTCGGCCCAGGTTCAGGGCCCGTTCGGAACCCGACAGGAAGCCGAAGACGCCTGGCGCACGGTTTCCGAAGAGAACCGCCACAAGGCCGGCGTGCGCTTTTCCATCGTGGAAGAACCGAGCCGCGTGACGGCCTGATTGGCTCTCTTGTTCCCCGCCCCGCGGTTGCGGGGTGGGGCAAGTCCTTGGGAACAAACGCCCTTTGCGGAAAACCTGGTTACTGATAGGTTAAGGTTTCCTAAACCCTTCAGGACGAGGCCGCCCAGGGATGTCAGACGCGCAAAACACCGGAAGCCCCGCCGTCGATCCCCGCACGCTGCGGCTGCGCGATGCCTTGCGGCAGGCGCGAATCGAGGCCGCCGACCGCACCGGTGTCGTGGTCGATCTGCGTGACGCCGAAGTGGCCCGGCTCGAAATCCTCAACGAGGCGCTCGATCCGTTGTTCGCGCAAATCCCGCAACAGGTCGATCTGTTCGACCGCGGCATCAGCCAGGGCGATACGCCGCGGCTGTGGATCGACGTGGTCGCCCATGTGCTGATGGGGCGCGACAAGCGGATCTATCGCTTCGTGCAGGACACGCGTTTCGGCCGCATCGTGATCGCCGAATCCCACGACGCCGCCATCATCGTCGATGCCGTCACCGATTACGTCGCGCGCCGCATGATCGAGCGCGAGCATGCGCTGGTCGCAACGCCATTGGCCGAGCCCACCAACGCAGAGAAGCCGCGCCGCGGCCGGTTCTGGAGCTTCGCGCTCGGGTTCATCGTCGGCGCGATCGCGCTGTTCGGCGTGGCGCTGTTGGCAGCCTTGCGGGATTTCTAGCGCGGGCTACGACAGCCGCACCCGCCGCAATTCCCTGATTTGCAGCGCGTCGCCGATGCCTCGCACGGTTTGTTCGCACTGCCAGGCGTCGCCGTCGCGGCTGATCGAAAACAGGTTATAGGCCGCGGCGGGATAGCGGCCGTGCGCGAGCGCCGAGGCCGAGGGCACGCCGATCGCGGGTATCGCGCCTTTGGGTCCGTCGAACCACATGGTCGAATGAATGTGATCGTGCCCGTGCAGGATCAACTCGACGCCGTACTGTTTGAGCAGCGCCAAGCAGTTCGGACGAATCGGTCAGCCGCTTGGCCCGTGATTGCGAACGCAGGGGGTGATGGATCAGCAGGACGCGAAAAACCTTTTCGTTAGACAGCGCCGCCAGGATGCGTTCGAGCGCTTCAAGCTGCGGACGTCCGAGCCATCCCGTTGCCATCAGCGGCGGGGTCGGAACCGCCGAGGATACACCGATCAGCGCCAGCGAACCGCGCCGGCGCAGGAATGGAAACGCAACGCCAGGCGTCTCGTCACTGCCAAGATAACTGCCCCAGGCTTCGCCAACCCGATGCCGGTTGGCGCGAACATAGGCGTCGTGATTGCCGGGAACGACGGTGACCCGGTCCGAAGCGCCGACGCTCTCCAGCCAGGCTCGTGCCGGCGCGAACTCGGCTTCGAGCGCGAGGTTGACCAGGTCGCCGGTGATCGCGATGTGATCCGGCCGCTGCGCCTGCATGTCCGACACCAGCGCATCGAGCACGCCTCGGGTATGGAACCTGTGGCGATTGCGCGTCCAGTTGAGATAGCCGAGCGCCCGTTTGCCGGCGAACTCGCGAAGCCGCAGCGCGGGCAGCGGCGGCAGATGCGGATCGGACAGATGGGCCAGCGTGAAAGCCGCCATCACATCAATCCGAAGGGGGCGCCGATGGGATAAAGCCGCCGCACGTTCATCTCGCGATATCCTCAAATTCCTGCCATGTATTGGCAAGCCGGCTGCCCCGGCGCAAGGATGAAACACCATGTCTGCAGTTCGGGATTTCGCGGCGATGAACCTGCAGGACGTGCGAACAAGGTTCGAGCCGGTGCTGCGGCGGATTTTTCATCTCTATTGGCGGTTTGCGCGCGGCATGACGCTCGGCGTCCGCGGCGTGGTGCTGGACGGCGACAACAAGGTGTTCCTGGTCAAGCACAGTTATGTCTCGGGCTGGCATTTGCCGGGCGGCGGCGTCGAGGTCGGCGAAACATTCGGCGATGCGTTGCGCCGCGAACTGATGGAGGAGGGACGGATTGAAGTGCTGGGTGAACCGGTCCTCCACGGGCTGTTTCTCAACAGTCATGTTTCCCGCCGCGACCACGTCGCGGTGTATGTCGTCAGGCGTTTCCGGCAGGATCATCCGCCCGAGGCAAATCGCGAGATCGTCGCTTGCGGTTTCTTCGCCGCCACCGCGTTGCCGGCGGAGACCACCGAGGGGACGCGCCTGCGGGTATCGGAAGTGCTCGAAGGCCGAACACCGATCGCGACCTGGCGTTAGCCCTTGCGAGCCTCGTCGAATTTGGCGACAAGCTTGTGGAAGTTACCCTGCCGGGAAGAACGATGCGATATCTGAAAGCCGCTTGCAGTCTGGTGTGCTTTCTGATTCTCGCCAGCAATATCTGGTCGATATCGCATTGGAGCGAAAACGGCGGAATCGGCGATGAGGTCTGCTATCTGAGGCAGGCTCACCTGTTCCAGAGATTCGGGTTGGCCGGCCTGGATACGGATCTTGCGCTGGATGACGATCATTATCTGGCTTCCAGATGGAAGGAGATGAAGGCTCCGGAATGGAGCCTGGAAAAAATTCCCTGCCACCTGTCGATGCCGTCGAAAAAGCTGGCCATCCAGTACCCGCCGGGAACCGGTTTTGTGTTGGCGCTGTTTCCGGAGGGGCATCAGGTCATTCCGCTTTTTGTCCTGTCCACGGTTGCGATTTTCGGCTTCGGCCTGCTCGCGATCGTCTACGCGACCACGACGCTTTCGATGCTGCTGACGGCGATGTTCGCGGACCTTGCGATTTACATGATGATCAACCCCACCAAGGCGAGCTATTCGATGGCGCCGACGATGGTGGTTTGCGCGCTACTGGGTTTTCTGACCGCCCGTCTGTTCCTGAAAACGCCGCCGCGCCATCGCATTTTCATGACGATGCTTGTTGGTTTTCTGGCGGGTCTTGCCGTCAATTTCAGGCTGGCCAGTCTGTTTCTCTCCGCCGGATACTTGCTGTTTTTCGGCGTCGCTTTTTTGCGGTCGCGAAAACCGGAAACGTTCCTGCAAGGCGGGCTGTTTGGGGTTGCATTGCTGGCCGGAATGGCGCCGACCCTGATCGCGAACGCGATCAATGCCGGCAGTCCTTTCAGGACGACTTACGGAGGTAACGATATCAAACCCCCGGAAATCGATCCCGGCACACTGCTGGCCTATGCCACCGACCTCCAGTTCGTTCTGCTGTTGCTTGCGAGTGTATGGGTGGCGTTGATCCTGCGTCGATATCGAAGCGGTGGCATAAGATCGATCGCTCTTTTGACGGCCGGAAATCTTGTGGTGAACCTGGCCTACTTCATGAGCCACCCCGTCTTTACGCAGTATTATGTCATCCCCATCGCCATGCTTTCATTGTGGAGCCTGCTGTTTGCGTCCCTGATGCAGCCGACGGAGGCGGTGGATGGCGGTCGCGATCCACGTGTTCAGGCACTTTCGGCGGGATCGGCTGCCTGAGGCGTTAGAGATCGTTAGCGATCCCACCTTATGATCGCAGGCCAAAACCCTAACGATCGTTAAGGATTTCACCGATGAGCGCCGCGCCGGATCTGGAACGCCCGCCGAAGCTTCGCGGCGACCTGGCCGGCATGGCCCAGGCGCTCGCCGAATTCGCGCAACGGGAATTTCCGCGAGCCGAATCCGCGCAGCCGCGGATTGCCGTCTTGGTGCCGTGTTTCAACGAGCAGGCCGCGGTCGCCACCGTGGTCGCCGATTTTCGCAGGGCGCTGCCGTCGGCAGAAATCTTTGTCTACGACAATAATTCGTCGGATCGCACCGTCGCGGTGGCGCGCGAAGCCGGTGCGCAGGTGCGCAGCGAACGTCGCCAGGGCAAGGGCCATGTGGTCCGGCGCATGTTCGCCGATATCGACGCCGATATCTACGTGCTGGTCGATGGCGATGCGACCTACGACGCCGCCAGCGCCCCGCGCATGATCGAGGCGCTACTGTCGGATCATCTCGATATGGTGGTGGGCCTGCGTGTCGATCAGGCGGAGGCGGCCTATCGGCCCGGCCATCGTACCGGCAACCGGATGTTGACCGGCTTTCTCTCGTCGGTTTTCGGTCAGGCCTTCAGGGATATCCTTTCCGGATACCGCGTGTTCTCGCGGCGCTTCGTCAAATCCTTTCCGGTGCTGTCGGATGGTTTCGAGATCGAAACCGAACTGAGTGTCCACGCGCTGGAACTGGCGCTGCCGGTCGCCGAGATCGAAACGCCGTACTACGCCCGGCCGGAAGGATCGTTCAGCAAGCTCAACACCTGGCGCGACGGATTTCGCATTGTCGGCACCATCCTGAAACTCTACCGGTCGGAAAAGCCGTTGCGTTTTTTCACCGCCATTGGAATTTTCCTGACGCTGGTCGCAATCGGTCTCGCGGTCCCCGTCATCGCCACCTATCTTGAGACCGGCCTTGTTCCTCGTCTGCCGACCGCGGTTCTGTCGATGGGCCTGATGATCCTGGCGGTGCTGTCGATATCCTCGGGGCTGGTGCTCGACACGGTGACGCGCGGGCGCCGCGAGATGAAGCTGCTGGCCTATCTGTCTCAAGCCCCCTTGGAAAAGAACTGACACAACCCGGAACTTGCCGGACGTGCCGGGGCCGGAACGATGGACCGCGCGTCCGTCAGATGCTATCCCGCGCCTGACCATGAGCGATCTCTCCCTCACCATATTGGCTGAAACTGCCAACGATGCGCAGGCGATCGAACGCCTGCACGAGCGCACGTTCGGGCCCGGCCGTTTCGTGCTGAGCGCGTATCGGCTTCGCGAACATGTCGATCACCTGCTTGAATTGTCGTTCACGGCGCGGATCGGTACCCTGCTGGTCGGCTCGGTGCGCCTGTTGCCGGTTTGCATCGGCGATACCAGGGCGTTGCTGCTGGGACCGTTGACGGTCGAGCCGCCGTTTCGCAGCCGGGGCGTCGGCCGTGCGCTGCTGGAACGCGCACTGAAAGACGCGAAAGCAAAGGGGCATCGCCTGATATTGCTGGTCGGCGACAAAGCCTATTATAGCCGCGTCGGTTTCAAGGCCGTTCCGAAGGGCCGCGCCATCATGCCGGGACCGGTGGATTACGATCGGTTGCTGGTGGCCGAACTCGCCGACGGGGCCTTCGCGGATGTGTCCGGCGCGATCCGGCCGGACTGGAGCATGGCGCGCTAGCTCGGCATTCACAGCTTCTGCGAAATGCCGACAAAGAAGCCGCGGCGCGGGCCGAACTGCGGCGCGAACACGCCGATCCCCGAGCCGTCCCTGATCTCGTAGATGGTGTCGAACAGGTTCACGATGTCGAACCGCAGCGTGGTCGGTTTGTTCGGCGCCACAATGTTGAAGTCGTGCGACAGCCCGAGATTGACCTGGGTGTAGGACGGAACGGTGCTGGTGTTGGCAAAACCCGCACGCAAACCGCTGCCGTAGATCATCGATGCGCTGAATTTGGTGCCGTTCCACAAATAGGAGGCCCCGGCCGATGCGGTGAACAATTGCGCGTGGTCGGTATAGACGTAATTGTTGGCGATAAAGGCGAGTTCCGCGGGATCGAACAGGTACTGGTTCGACACCACATTGGTGGCGATCTGTTTGGCCGCGGCGAAGTTGGCGTAAGCCCGGAAGTTTCCGTTGGTGTAGGTCGCCTTGAGCTCAAGTCCCTGGTTCACCCCGCGGGCATAGTTGAACGCAGACAGTACATAGGCCTGGCCGAATTGCCCGTCGTCGAGCAGATCGGTCGCGATCTTGTAGTAGGCGTCGATGCCGACCTCGAGACCCGGTATCGCGTAGATTTTCTGGACCACACCGACGTCGAATACGTGGGAGCGCTCAGGCAGCACCGGATCGTTTGCCGATCCCGGCGGTGCTTGCGCGGATGTGTTGGCCACCAGCGCCAGATTGGTCGGCGCCGCCAGCACTTGCTCCGGCGGCGTGAAGTTGCGCGAATAACCGGCGTGGAACGTGGTGCCGTCGTAGGGTTTCCAGGTCAGGTTGATGCGCGGGCTGAGCTGGTTGGCGTCGATATACTGC
The DNA here is from genome assembly GCA_963774685.1 of uncultured Alphaproteobacteria bacterium. Taxonomy (GTDB): domain Bacteria; phylum Pseudomonadota; class Alphaproteobacteria; order Rhizobiales; family Xanthobacteraceae; genus Bradyrhizobium. The sequence goes on from CAVZFU010000004.1 coordinate 13,972, forward strand.
GCCATCTGATCGAAGCGCAGGCCGGCGTTCAGCGTCAGGTTGTTGGTGACCTTCCACTCGTCGAGCAGATAGGTGCTGAACAGAAAGCCGGTCTTGGCGCTTGAATCGAGCACCGTGAAGGGTGCATCGACCGGCACGCCGCCGACCAGCGGCAGCACGGTGTCGGTGTTGTTGACCAGCGATTGCTCGGCGCTGACAGAAAACCCGAACTTGAGCGTATGCGAGTCGGCGATGCGCCAGGCGGTATCTTCCTGGATGCCGTTGACGAGACTCCGGCGGTAGACGTCGGACGCCACGCCGTTGAAAACCAGGTCGCCGATGGTGTCCGGCAGGAAGTGCAGCGTGCTGGTGCGGTTGAAATAGGACAGCTGGTAGTCGATGCCGTCCGCCGATTTCTGGTAGGCCAGCACGTTGAACTGGTTGAACTCGTTCTGCCGTTCGTTGAGCAATGACGAATTGAAGCTGGACACGCCGAAGGCGGTGAAGTTCGAGGGCTGACCGGGATTGTTGGGGATCTGATAGTTGCTGTTCGATACCCCGCTCATGAAGGTCAGGCGGCTGGTCGGATCGATCACGGTCGACAGGTAGAGAAATCCCTTTTCCTGCGACGTGTTGTCGTGGATCGCATTGTAAGCCGGCGTCGGGTTTTCCAACCCCAGGTCGCTGCCGAAGTAGCGGCCGGATACAAAATATTGCGTCTGTCCGACCGTGCCGCCGTACTCGAAACTCGGCGTGATCGTTCCATGACTGCCGCCATAGAGACTGATGCTGCCACTGTCGTTGAAGGCGTCGGCCTTGGTTTGAATGTCGAGGACACCAGCGGTACGCAAGCCGTATTGCGCCGGCAGGGCGCCGGTAATCAGGTTGATGCTGCCGATGATACCGGTGTCGATGATCTGACCGAACGCGCCGACGCCGTCGGGAAGCATGATTCCATTGATGCGATACTGCAGATTGGCGTGTTCGTTGCGCACATGCAGGTCGCCGCTGGCCGCGGAATCCTGCGTCACCCCCGGAGCCTGCAGCAGCACCTTGTCGAGCGTGGTGTTGTTGCCCTGAGGCAGCGCTTCGATGGCCTCGCGAGTGAATCCGTAACTGCCGGTGCCGGTGGGCGCGAGAATGGCGCGCCGGGCATCGTCGAGCTGGGTATTTTTATCCGCGACCACTTGCGCCGCGGTCCGTGGCGGCGCTGTGGGCGTCTGGCGGCGCACGGTTGTTGCCACCCGCGTCCGGGGGCGACGCGCCGGTTGGGTGTGGTTCGGCGCGATGATGTCGACTTCGGGAAGCTGGGTCGGGCTGCTGCTGGCCACCGGTGGGGATGTCGCGGTTTGCGACACCGCCGTGCCGCCGAGCCCGAGCAGCAGCGACGCGGAGCCGGACAGTAGGAAAATCCGTCTTAACGAGAATACCATGGTCCCGATCCTGCCAGAGGCCGCTTCCAAATTCATCATCGGCGGATTTGGAAAGATGCTGCCGTCGATGCGCGACGGCTCGATTTCGACTGATCCCGAAGAATCCGCCGCGCATGACGCGGCGATCTCCTGGGGCTCATCAAGCAATCGATGTCAGGAGGCGGGGGGAGCGCGAGGCTGGAATGCGCTACCAGCCGAGGTCAGATGGACGAACTCGGCATCGGTGGCGAGGTACAGGAATTCGACCGCTTGCGGCAGCCGCAACAGCGGCGGCGTCGCAAACAGCATCGCGTTCGCCATGGCGACGACGGCACAGATCGCGCAGCCGTCGTTCGGGTGCTGGTCGGAATCGTGTTTAGAGGGAGAACGCTGCTGAACGGATGCGCCGGCGACATCCGCGGATTGAATAACCGGCGCGGCCTGCGCCGCGGCGCCGTGGAAATGCCCGAACGAAAGCGCGAACTGAATCGCCAGCGCAAACAGCGCGAGCCGCGAGCCGTGCCTGATGTTCGACCGGAACCACTTCATGTCGGCGGACGCCCTCGTCGAAGCAGGCCAGGACGTCTCGGCTGCCTCGATGTTATAATGTAACATCGCAAGGTCCGGCGGCAGATGTCAACCGTAGTCCGCCACCGCATCTGCAGATTCACAAGGCCTGTGTAATTCAGGCAACGCCGATCGCCGCGCAAATCAGCGGCCCTCGCGCAGCCAGGTGGCGGCGAACGCGCCAAGCAACAGCAAGAGGCCGATCAGGCCGGCGAACATCGGCAGCACCCCGACGCCCCGCACCACGCTGGCGTCGCGCATTTTCACGCCCATCCAGCCGTCGCCGTGAAACACGCTGGATGCGCGCACCGGCACGATGCGCGGAAGCGAGACGCTTGAGCCGTCCACCACGCGCCGTGCATCGCCGCCGGTGGCCTGCGCCAGCGGCTTCAGCATTTCGGTGGTGGAGGTGACTTCCGAAAATTCCTTGGGGTTGATCGGGCCGACATTGATCAGCGCCTTCAGCGTACCGTCGGTGGCCTGCCATAGCCCGAGTTCGCCGGCCGGGATCGTCGCGCGCCAGGTCCCGGGATCGCTGGCGCTCAGCGTCAGTTCGCGCGTCGCACCCGACGGCGACGTCACCGTCACGGGGGCGACGCTGTCCGCCATGGTCTGGCGCAACACCACCAGGTCCTTGCCCTGGATCTGCAGGCGCAACGCCTCTTCGTCGAGGTCGGGTTGCTTCATCAGCCAATGCGACATTCGCCGCAGCAAATCGAGATGCGGCCCGCCACCCTCATAGCCGCGCGCCCACAACCAGATCTGATCCGACAGCAACAGCGCGACGCGCCCTTCGCCAAATCGCGACAGCAGCAGCAACGGCTTGCCGTCGGCGCCGGTTATCACCGGAGGATTGACTGCGTTGCGGGTGTCGACGGTGCGAAAGAACCGGCCCCAGTGCGGCGGTTCGGTGTTTGAGCCTTCCAGTCCGCGCGTCACCGGATGGCGTTTGCCGTAGTCGCTCAAATGCGCATAGAACGGCTTCTCGGTGACGCCGACGGGTTCGGCCGGCAGCACCGAATCCAGCGGCGTGCGCCAGATGCTGGTGTTCGAGGCGTAATCCGGCCCGGCCGATACCAGCACCGCGCCGCCGTTACGCACATAGCGCGCGATGTTGTCGAAATAGGCGATCGGCAGCACGCCCTGGCGGGCATAGCGGTCGAAGATGATCAACTGGAATTCGTTGATATGCACCTGGAACAGTTCGCGGGTCGGAAACGCGATCAGGGACAGTTCATTGATCGGCGTGCCGTCCTGCTTTTCCGGCGGGCGCAGAATCGTGAAATGCACCAGATCGACGCTGGCGTCGGATTTCAGCAGGTTGCGCCAGGTGCGTTCGCCGGAGTGCGGCTCGCCCGAGACCAGCAGCACCCGCAATTTGTCGCGCACCCCGTCGATCGCCACCACCGCGCGGTTGTTAACCAGCGTCAGTTCGTTATCGAGCGGCGAGGCCTCGATCTCGACGATGTTCGGGCCGGCGTGCTTGATGTCGATGTCGACGTTGACGGTCTGACCGCTTCGGACGGTGCGCTGGTTGATCACTTCGCCGTCGCGGCGCACCACGACTTTCGCGCTGCTGCCGCTGACACCCTGGTCGTCCAGCCGGTAGGTGATGGTTTGGGTCTGTCCGACGATGCCGAAACGGGGCGCTGCGGAAATCGCAATGCGCCGGTCGCGCTCGTCCTTCGCGACCGGTGATGAGGGCGTGCACCGGGGCCTGGAATCCAAGCGCGGCGGCGTTCGCCGGAATGTCATGCACACGTCCGTCGGTGATCAGGAAAGCACCGGCGACGCGATCGACCGGAACGTCCGACAGCGCCGACGACAGCGCGCCGAACAGTCTGGTGCCGTCGGTTTCGCCGTCGGCTTGTCCGGCTTCGACGACCCGCACCTCAAGTCCCTTGATCTTCTTGAGGCTGTCGACCAGCGCTTCCTGCGCCTGCGCGGTTTCGCGGGTGCGGTCGCCGAAATTCTGGCTGGGGCTCTTGTCGATCACCACCGCGGCCACCGATGACAGCGGCTCGCGGTCCTCGCGGGTGAATGACGGATTGGCCAGCGCCAGCAGGATCAGGGCTAATGCGGCGACACGCACCGCCGCGCCGCGGGCGCGGCCGAGCAAAAGCAGGCCGGCGATCGCGACGATCGCGGCAAGCGCGATCCACAACACCAGCGTCGGGACCAACGGCGTAAACGCGATGCCATACTGCATGCCGCGATCCTATTGTCCGAGCCGTTCGATCAGCGCCGGCGCATGCACCAGGTCGGCCTTGTAGTTGCCGGTCAGCGTGTACATCACGATGTTGACGCCGGCGCGGAAGGCGTATTCGCGCTGTTTAGGTTCGCCCGGCGTCAGCGGCAGCATGGCCTGGCCGTCCGGGCGTATCGCCCAGGCGCCGGCAAGATCGTTGGAAGTAATGATGATCGGAGAGACGCCGTCGCCGCCCCGCGCCGGCTTTGCAGCCCCCTCATCGTCGTCATCGCGCGGCAGGGTTTCGACCCAGGTCTGGCCCGAGGTAAACCGGCCGGGAAAGTCGTGCAGCAGGTAGAACGTCTTGGTCAGCACGTGATCGCGCGGCACCGGTTCAAGCTCGGGAACGTCGAGTGAGGAAAGGATCTCGCGCAACGCCAGCATTCCGGACGTCTGCGATGCGCCGCCTTCGCCCGGCGGCGCCTCGATGGCATCGCGGGTGTCGAACAGCACGGTGCCGCCATTTTTCATATAGGCGTCGATGCGGTTGATGGCGTCCTGCGGCGGCTTCGGCGCGCCGGGCACGACCGGCCAGTAGATCAGCGGGAAGAACGCCAGCTCGTCATGCGCGGGATCGATGCCGATGGGATCGCCGGCCTCCAGTGCCGTGCGCTGCGCGAGAAACAATGTCAGTCCGGCCATCCCCGCCTTGACGATGGAATCGACGTCGGCATTGCCGGTGACGACATAGGCCAGCCGGGTTTGCGAGACCGCCTTCATGGCGAAGTCGTCGTTGCTGTCGGCGCGGGACGGCGAGGGCACGACCAGCAGCGTCGACAGCAACAGCGCGAACAGCCATGCAGCCGATACCGCGCGCCGCCGCAGCAACGCCGCGATGCCGGCGCCGAGCATGGCAACGATGATGGCGTCGATCAGGAACAGCGCCAGCGCCGACGACAGCAGGATCCCCCGCAAGTCGCGCGGCTCGGCATTGGTGTAGCTGGCGCGCCGGGCGCGCAGCGAAGACGTGTCGAGCGGCGCGACGCGGTCTGCCGCCGCCAGCGTATTCACCGCCAGCGGACCCTCGGCCGGGCCGTAGAATCCGGGTGGATGATCGGGTGTCGCACGGTCGCGGAAGTCGGCAGACAGCGGCTTTGCGGTCGAAGGCGGCGGTCCGAATGCGCCGAAGCCGTCGAGCGTGCGCAGCGGCGCCACCGTCTCCACCTTCGCATCGCCGGCGATGCCCGGGCCCGGATTGGAGGTGTAGCCGGAAGCATCGACGATGCGCCGGAGCATTTCGACAAAGCTGCCGGACAGCGGCAGGTCGGACCAGCGCATGTCGGCGCTGACGTGAAACAGGCTGACCAGTCCCTTGCCGCGGCGTTCGCCGGTGACCAGCGGCGTGCCGTCCTCCAGCGAGGCCCAGGTTTTCGTCGCCAGTGCTGCGTCCGGTTCGGCGAGTACCTGCCGGTTGATGGTGACGTCTTTCGGCACCGCGAGGCCGGCGAACGGTCCATCGGCCGCGAACGATGTCATATGCTGCGGCTTTTCCCAGGTGAGACTGCCGCCGAGGCTGCGTTCGCCCTGGCGAAGCTTGACCGGCAGCAGGTCATCCTCCGCCTGCGCCAGGCGCGGGCCGGCAAACCGCACCAGCACCCCGCCCTGTTCGATCCATGCGCTGATGCGCTCGCGGATTTCGGGCGACAGCGTGCCGACGTCGGCCAATACGATCATCGGCAGCTTCTGGTCGAGGAACTGGGTGATCGCCTGTTGCGGCGCGCCGCGATCGCCGAGCCGCACGTCGGCAAATGGCGCCAGCGCGCGGGTGAGATAGAACGTCGACGCCAAAAGCGGCTGCGCGATGTCGCTGCTCGAGCCGCTGACGACGCCGATCGCGCGCCGCCGCCAGCGCTTGTCGAGCAATTGCACCGCGCCGGCGGAGCGTTCGCCGGCAATATCGAGCCGCGCGATGTCGTTGCGCAACTCGACCGGCAGATCGAATGCGGCCTCGGTCTCGCGCTCCTGCGGCGCAAAGGTATAACGCGCCTCGCCGATCGGCGAACCCTTCTGGTCGACCGCGCGCACGATGCCGGCGGCAAAGCCGCCGTCGGCGCGCAATACTTTCACGGTCATCCTGGCGGCGGCATTTTCGGCTGCGGCCAAAGCGAGCGGCGGGGAAGTGCCGCCTTCAAAAACCGTCAACGCGCGATCGCCGATGGTTCTGCTCAGGCCTTCGAGAAATTCCGGTCCGCGTCCGGTATCGATGCCATCCGACAGCCAGGCGATCTCGCTGTCGCCGGTGGCTTTCAGGAAACGGTCGATCGCCGGGAGGGTTTCAACCCGCTCGATCGAGTAAGGCTTGGGCGCAAGCTGGCGCAACGCCACGCGTGCCGTGCCCGCCGGCATGATCGGTGATGTCGCGGGCAGGCTCCGACAGCGGCACCAGAGCGACGCCGCGGCGGTTGCTGTCGGCATTCGCGATCAGTTCGTCCGCGGCCTTGATGCGGGTGTCCCAACTGGCCGCGGCACTCCAGCCATCGTCGAGCAGGATCACCAGCGGCGTGCTGGAGCCGGCGATACCGGTTTGCGGATTCCAGATCGGGCCGGCGGCCGCCAAAATCACCAGCGTCGCGGCCGCCAGACGCAAGGCGGTCAGCCACCATGGCGTGCGCGACGGGGTTTCTTCCTTCGGGGCGATGTCGAACAACAGCCGCGTCGGTGGAAACTCGACGCGCCGCGGCCGCGGCGGCATCACCCGCAACAGCCACCACAGCACGGGAAGGCTGAGCAGGCCGAGCAGCAGCAGCGGTTCGGCGAAAGACAGAGGGAAGGCGGCGATCATGCGCGTCGCCCCGCTTTGACGGTCGCGGTGCGCGCGCTTCCCTTGCTCACCATCATGCCCGAATGCAGGAACAGCAGCAGTTCGGCGGCGGAGCGGTCGGTGGTGTGGGTCGAGAACAGCCAGTCGAGCGTGTCGGTCTCGGCGCGTATCTGGTCGCGATGAAGGGCCAGCCGCGTCGCATAATCGCCGGCCCATCGTTCGGCGCGGCCGGCGGTGATGACGCCGCCGCCTTCCGGTTCGACGAACTCGATGCGGCCGGAATAGGGAAAGCTCTCTTCGGCCGGATCGACGATCTGCACCAGCGTGCCGTGGGCGCCGGATGCCGACAATCCGGCCAGCATGTTCTTGATGTCGCCGATCGGCGACCAGAAATCCGACAGCACCACGATTTCGGCCAGCGCCGACGGCACGAACGAGGGCGGCAGGCTGAGGCGGGCGGCATCGTCATGCAGCATCGCCTGCGCCATCTTGTCGATGACGCTGCGGCTGGAGGTCGGGGTCATCAGGCCGGGGATGCCGACGCGTTCGCCGCCGTCGACCAGCAGTTCGGCCAGTGCGAAGGTTACGATCAGTCCGCGTTCCAGCTTGCTGTCGCGCGCCTGCCTCGATGCAAACGCCATCGACGGCGAGCGATCCGGCCACAGCCACACGGTGTGCGCGGCCTCCCATTCCTGCTCGCGCACATAAAGATGATCGTCGCGCGCCGAGCGCCGCCAGTCGACGTTCTGCGACGGCTCGCCGGAAACGAAGCGGCGATATTGCCAGAAGCTTTCACCGGCGCCGGCGCGCCGACGCCCATGCAGGCCGTGGATCACATTGGCGGCGATGCGGCGGGCTTCAAGCACGAGGCGCGGCAGCGAAGCGGCGAGCGTTCGGCTTTCGCCATCGGCACGTCGGATTGCTGTGATCTCCCCGCTTAGGTGCTTGGTCTCTGCGGCCATCAACCAATCCGAGTCTTCAATTGCTTGATCACGTCGGGGATGGTGCGGCCTTCGGCGCGGGCGGAGAACGTCAGCGCCATGCGGTGCTTGAGGACCGGTTCGGCCAAATCAAGCACGTCGTCGATCGAGGGCGCCAGGCGGCCGTCGAGCAGGGCGCGGGCGCGAACGGCGAGCATCAGCGACTGGCTGGCGCGCGGACCCGGTCCCCATGCGATCAGCTTGTCGCCTTCGCCGCCCTCCGGTCCCGGACGCGCCGAACGCACCAATGAGAGGATCGCTTCGACCACGGAATTGCCGACCGGCAGGCGCCGCACCAGCCGTTGTGCTGCGATCAGGGTGTCCGGCGTCATCGCGACCTTGGCAAGCGTTTCTTCCGCGCCGGTGGTCTCGAACAGGATGCGCCGCTCGGCATCGCGATCGGGATAGTCGACGTCGACCTCCATCAGGAAGCGATCGAGCTGCGCTTCCGGCAGCGGATAGGTGCCTTCCTGCTCCAGCGGATTTTGTGTCGCGAGCACATGAAACGGTTTCGGCAGATCGTGGCGCGCGCCGGCCACCGTGATGTGTTGTTCCTGCATGGCCTGCAGCAGCGCCGACTGGGTACGCGGGCTGGCGCGGTTGATTTCGTCGGCCATCAGCAGTTGCGCGAACACCGGACCGGCGATGAAGCGGAACGACCGCTTGCCGGTGCTGCTTTCATCCAGCACCTCGGCGCCGAGGATGTCCGACGGCATCAGGTCGGGCGTGAACTGGATGCGCTTGGCATCCAGTCCCAGCGTGATGCCGAGGGTTTCGACCAGCTTGGTCTTGGCAAGACCGGGTACGCCGATCAGGAGCGCGTGACCGCCGGACAGGATCGTCACCAGGGTGTTTTCAATCACCCGTTCCTGGCCGAAGATGACGGTGGAGATCGCATCTTTCGCGGCGCGGATTTGGCCGGCGACCTGTTCGGCCGAGCGGACGATCACGTCTTCGAGTTTTTCCACGCTATCTGCGCCAGCCATCGCTTAACTCCTTGCCTGAAACGCCGCCGATGGCGTCGTCATGCCATGAACCTCATGCTAAACTTATGCGAAAGCCATGTATTCGTTGAATTAAACTATCCCCACATTATCGGTATTTCGGGGTATGAACGGCATCACGATATGGCGACCTGATCCTGGGAACTCACCCGAGAATTCGCCGGGATATTTGAGCGAAGATTTGTATCAAAGACTTGCACCAATCGTGCCAAACAGAGGCGATCAAACTCAGGGCAAACAATGGCGAAGCAAGGGCAGACCACCCATCAGGGTCTCGACGGGCTAACCGCCGCCGCCCGGGACGCTGCAACAACAAGCCCCGCCGGAAAGGGGCTGCCCCCGGTGCATCTGTGGAATCCGCCGTTTTGCGGCGATCTCGACATGCGAATCGCTCATGATGGTACGTGGTTTTACATGGGGACGCCAATCGGCCGGCCGGCGCTGGTGCGGCTGTTTTCGACCATCCTCAAGCGCGAAGACGGCAAGCACTTTCTCGTTACCCCGGTCGAGAAAGTCGGCATCCGCGTCGACGACGCGCCGTTCCTTGCGGTCGAGATGCTCAAGGAAATCCATGGAGGAGACCGGTTGCTGCGCTTCCGCACCAATGTCGACGATTGGGTGGCTTGCGATGCCGCGCACAGATTGCGATTCGAGGCCGCCGCCGACGGCGGGCTCACGCCCTACCTTCACGTCCGCTCCGATCTGTGGGCCAAGGTCACCCGCGCGCTCTATTACGATCTGGTTGACATGGGCGAGGAGCGGGTGGTCGATGGTCGTGCGATGTTCGGGGTCGCATCCGGCGGGGAGTTCTTTGCGATGGCGGACGCCGAGCAGGTGAGGGGCGCGCTTTGAACGAGCCGATGCTCAAGACGGAAGCCGCTGCGATATCGATCGACCCGGCGAAGTTTTTCGAGCGCGCCCGCGCGCGGCTGCGCTTCGATGTCCCGGCGGGCCTGACCGATGCCAGCATGATTCCCGTGAGCGGCGATCATGGCACCGACCGGATGCTGCAGATTCTCGCGCAGGAACGGCCGATCCGTCCCGCCGCGGTGTTGATCCCGGTGGTGGACCATGCGCAACCGACGGTGCTGTTGACGCAGCGCGCCGCGCACCTCAACGATCACGCCGGCCAGATTTCCTTTCCCGGCGGCAAGATCGAACCGACCGATGCCTCGCCGCTCGATGCCGCGTTGCGCGAAACCTGCGAAGAGGTCGGGCTGGGCCGCGAATTCATCGAACCGATCGGCTATCTCGATCTCTACGGCACCAGTTTCGGGTTTCGCATCGTGCCGACGGTCGCGCGGGTAAGGCCGGGCTTCAAACTGCGGATCAACGCCGCCGAAGTCGACGATACGTTCGAGGTCCCGCTGGCGTTCCTGATGAATCCGGCAAACCACCAGGTGCACCGCAAGGAGTTTCGCGGCATCGAGCGTTCGTACTACGCCATGCCGTTTGCGGACCGTTATATCTGGGGCGCGACCGCTGGAATTCTGCGCGTGCTGTATGAGCGGATTTACCTGCCATGATCCGTCCGGCTTTCACGGAGGTCGGAATCTTCCTGATCCCCTTCGCGGTCTATGCGCTGTTCTTGATCGCAACACGCTCGGGATTGCTGGTGCAGTCGTCATGGCCGATGCATGTCATCGCCAAGCTGGTGGTCGGCTCGCTGTTGCTGGTGGTGGTCAGTTTCATCCTGCTTGCGCATTTTACCGGCGCGGCGCCGAACTCGACCTACATTCCCGCGCATGTCGAGAACGGCAAACTGGTTCCCGGAGTTGAAAAATGAGCGAAGCGCTTGACGCGCCCTGGCTCACATCCGGTCCGACCGCCCGCGTGCTCGAGTTGCTCAACCGTCACGACGAGGAAGCGCGCGTGGTCGGCGGCGCGGTCCGCAACGCGCTGTTGAAGCTTCCGACCGGCGACATCGATATCGCGACCACCGCGCTGCCGGCCGAAGTGATCCGCCGCGCCAGGGCCGCCGGCATCAAGAGCGTGCCGACCGGCATCGAGCACGGCACCGTGACGCTGGTGGTCGATGCGCAGCCGTTCGAGGTCACCACCTTGCGCGAGGACATCGAGACCTTCGGCCGCAAGGCCAAGGTCGCGTTCGGCCGCGACTGGGCCCGCGATGCGGAGCGCCGCGACTTCACCATCAACGGCCTGTCCGTCGACGCGGCTGGCGTCGTCTACGATTACGTCGGCGGACTTGACGATATCGCCGCCCGCCGCGTCCGCTTCATCGGCGATCCGGACCGGCGTATTGCCGAGGATTACCTGCGCATCCTCAGGTTCTTCCGCATTCACGCCGCCTATGGTTCGGGCGAGCCCGATCGCGCCGGCTACCTCGCCTGCATTCGCGCGCGATCGGGGATGGCGAGCCTGTCGGCGGAACGGATGCGGATGGAAATACTGAAACTGATGGTCGCAGACGGTGCGGCCGGCGCGGTCACAGCGATGGCGGATGGCGGGTTGCTGCTGCCGGTTTTCGGCGGCGTGGCCTATACCGGGCCGTTTGCGGCGATGATATCGGCCGAGCGCCGGCTTGGGCTTAAAGCCGATGCGGTTCGCCGGCTCGGCGCGCTCGCAGTCGCCGTCACCGAGGATGCCAGGCGCGTTGCAACGCGGCTGCGGCTCACCAATGCCGAAACCAGGGCGCTCGATTCCATGGGCCATCGCTGGTGGCGGCTCGCCGGCATGGACGAGGCGGCGGCGCGGCGGCGGCTCTATCGGCTTGGCCCGGATCGCTACCGCGACCGGCTGATGCTGGCTTGGGCGCGGGCGGGCAGGGCAGACAATGCCGCGCAGTGGCAGGAATTCGCCACCCTGCCGGAACGCTGGACCGCGCCGAAATTTCCGTTGAAGGCGGCCGATTTCATCGCGCGCGGGATTGCCGAAGGCCCGATGCTCGGACAAGTGCTCGCGTCGGCCGAAGACGCATGGCTCGCGGCGGATTTCCCGCTGGATGAAACCGCGCTGGCGACGATCGCCGACCAGACCGTAACCCGTTTTACCCGCGATAACCGGTTGTGAATATCATTGCCGGCTTCGCCGACATCTCCCTGCTGCAACTCGTTTTGGTTGCCTGCGTCGCCTTCCTTGCTTCGGTGCTCGGGGGCCTCGCAGGCTACGGCACCGGCGCGTTGATGCCGCTGGTTCTGGTGCCGCTGATCGGCGCCGAACCGGTGGTGCCGATCATCGCCATCTCCTCGATCTTCACCAACCTCAGCCGCTTCGTCGCCTATCTGCGTTACGCCGACCGCCGCCGCGCGCTGATCGTGGTCTGCGCGGGCGCGCTGACAACCGCACTTGGTGCCTACGGCTATACCAGGCTCACCAATGCCGGCGCGGCGGTGGTGATCGGCGTCATGCTGATATCGAGCGTGCCGTTGCGTCGCCTGCTCCGACGCCGCGATGTCAGGATCGGCGACACCGGGCTCGGCGTCGGCGCGGTGGGCTACGGTGTCGTGGTGGGCGGCACCTCGGGCTCCGGCGTGATCCTGCTGTCGCTGTTGATGGCGGTGGGTCTTGAGGGGGCGGCCGTGATCGCCACCGACGCGGTGATCTCGCTGGCGACCGGTGTCATCAAGATTTCCGTGTTCGGACTGGCTGGCGCGGTGACCGCTCAGGTCCTCGCCTTCGCGCTGTTGATCGGTGCGGTGTCGCTGCCGGGAGCTTTTCTCGCCAGGGCATTCGTCGAGCGGATGCCGGTGCATATCCACACCGCGATCCTCGATGTCGCCGTGGTCATCGGCGGCCTGGTGATGATTTCATCGGCGGCGCGGCATCTGTTCTGACCGTCATTGCGAGCGAAGCGAAGCAATCCATTTTCTTGGTGAAGCACCTATGGATTGCTTCGTCGCTGCGCTCCTCGCAATGACGATGAGAAACCTACGGCCATTTCACTTCCGGCGGCATCGACGACAGGATCGAATCGACGTTGCCGCCGGTTTTCAGGCCGAAGGTCGTGCCGCGGTCATAAAGCAGGTTGAACTCGACATAGCGGCCGCGGCGCACCAGCTGCTCCTCGCGATCCCCTGAAGTCCACGGCGTATTGAAATTCCGCCGCACCAGTTCGGGATAGATCTTCAGGAATGCGCGGCCGACGTCTTTCGTGAATGCGAAATCGGCATCCCAGTCACCGGAATCGTGATGATCGTAGAAGATGCCGCCGATGCCGCGGGCTTCCTTGCGATGCGGCAGATAGAAATAGTCGTCGCACCATTTTTTGTATGTGGCGTAGCTCGCGACGGCGGCGTGCGCGTCGCAGGCCGCCCGCATCGCGGCATGAAAAGCCAGCGTGTCGGCGTCTTGCTGGGTCCGCCGCCGCTCGAGCACCGGCGTCAGGTCCGATCCGCCGCCGAACCATGCCTTGGTCGTGACCACAAAGCGGGTGTTCATGTGCACCGCTGGAACGTGCGGGTTGCGCATATGCGCGATCACCGAGATGCCCGACGTCCAGAAATGCGGATCTTCGGCGGCTCCGGGAATCTGCGCGCGGAAATTCCGGCGCGAATTCGCCATGCACCGTCGAGCAATGCACGCCGACCTTTTCGAACAGCCGCCCGTGCATCATCGACATCACCCCGCCGCCGCCGGGCGCCCCGCTATGGTCGGTGCGCTCCCAGGGGGTGCGCAAAAAACGCCCCGCGCCGCCGGGATAGAGCGAGGCGGGTGCGGCGTCTTCCAGTTTCTCGAAGGCGGCGCAGATTTGATCGCGCAAGGTTTCGAACCAGGCCCGCGCGCGCGCTTTGCGATCTTCGGTCACGGAGATATCCATCGGCGGTTGTTTAACCCTGCGGGCTCATGTCCTGTAGGCTCTTGTCCTATAAGCTCTTGGCGGAGCCGGTTTGCCGCAACGCTTCACCCAACGCCATCGCCGCGGCCATCGCGACGTTGAGCGAGCGCAGACCGGACCTGATCGGGATCACCAGCCGGGCATCGGCGGCGGCCGCGACCTCGTCGGGAACCCCGGCGGATTCACGCCGAACAGCAGGATGTCGGCTGCATCATAGCGATGGTCCAGATACGGGCTGCTGCCCTTGGTCGTGAACAGGATCAACCGGCAACCCCTCTCGTTACGCCATTGCTCGAATTTTGACCACGAGTCGTGCCGCATGATGGCGACCTCGTCGAGATAGTCCATGCCGGCCCGGCGGAAGTGCCGGTCGGACACCGGAAAACCGGCGGGTTCGATGATATGCGCCGTCACATTCAGGCATGCGCACAGACGCAGAATCGTCCCGGTGTTCTGGGGGATGTCGGGCTGGAAAAGCGCAATCTGCATTGTGCGACAACCCTTGGGGTGTCCCCATGAAATGTCTGAATAAATCGCCACTCGGCGCGGATTTAGTGCATTGCACGTTTGCGAGCCGATAGCGGGCTTGCGCTCTTCCGGCAAGGGTGCCAATAGAACGATTCTGGACTGCTTGTTCCGCACCGTTTTGGCTGGGAGAAGCGGTCTTTCTGCCGCCGCGGGGATCGCGGGCGCCGGCAGCCTCCCGGTCGCGTTTTACGGCGTCACCGGGGCGGTTCCACCGGCTGCAGATGAGAAAGGGCTTGGAATCGTGACGACAGCGTCTTCGGCGGATCACCCGACACGCCGTGATTTCCTCTTTGTTGCAACGGGAGCGGCCGCAACGGTCGGTGGAGTGGCCACGCTCTGGCCGTTCATTTCCCAGATGAATCCGGACGCCTCGACGATCGCGGCCGGTGCCCCGATCGAAGTCGATCTGACGCCGATCGCCCAGGGACAGGACATCAAGGTGTTCTGGCGCGGCAAGCCGATCTACATCATGAACCGAACCAAGAAGCAGGTCGATGAGGCCCGCGCGGTGCCGGTCGCAAGCCTGCCCGACCCGGCGACCGATCAGTCCCGGGTCAAGGATGGTCACGACCAGTGGCTCGTCGTGATCGGCATCTGCACCCATCTCGGCTGCATCCCGATCGCGCACGAGGGCAACTACGACGGCTTCTTCTGCCCCTGCCACGGTTCGCAATACGATTCCTCCGGCCGCATTCGCCAGGGACCGGCTCCCGCCAACCTTGCGGTTCCGCCGTATCAATTCGTTTCCGACAGCAAAATCCAGATTGGCTGAGCCTCGGATCCGATATCCGAGACCAAGTCGTCGCGTCTTACTTTCCCCAGGGATCGCATCATGAGCGGACCATCCGACTTCCAGCCGACCAATCCCGTCTTGCAATGGATTGAACGGCGTCTCCCGATTATGGGTCTCGTCCACTCCTCGTTCGTGGCCTATCCGACGCCGCGCAACCTGAACTACTGGTGGACGTTCGGCGCCATCCTCTCGATGATGCTGGCCTTGCAGATCGTGACCGGCGTGATCCTGGCGATGCATTACACGCCGGAGGCCACCATGGCCTTCAAGTCGGTCGAAAGCATCGTCCGCGACGTGAACTACGGCTGGCTGCTGCGCAACATGCATGCCAGCGGCGCCTCGATGTTCTTTCTCGCGGTCTACATCCACATGTTCCGCGGCCTGTATTACGGGTCGTACAAGGAGCCGCGCGAGATCCTGTGGATCCTCGGCGTCATCATCTACCTCTTGATGATGGCGACCGGCTTCATGGGCTATGTGCTGCCGTGGGGCCAGATGAGTTTCTGGGGCGCCACCGTCATCACCAACCTGTTCTCCGCCATTCCCTATTTCGGCGAGAGCATCGTGACCTTGCTGTGGGGCGGCTATTCCGTCGGCAATCCGACGCTGAACCGGTTCTTCTCGCTGCATTACCTGCTGCCGTTCGTGATCGCCGGCGTGGTGGTGCTGCATGTGTGGGCGCTGCATGTCGCGGGCCAGAACAATCCGGCCGGCGTCGAGCCGAAGACCGAAAAAGACACCGTGCCGTTCACGCCCTACGCCACCATCAAGGACATGTTCGGCGTCTCCTGCTTCATGCTGTTCTTTGCCTGGTTCATCTTCTACATGCCGAACTATCTGGGCGATGCCGACAACTACATTCCGGCCAATCCCGGCGTGACGCCCGCGCATATCGTGCCGGAATGGTATTACCTGCCGTTCTACGCGATCCTGCGCTCGATCCCGAACAAGCTCGCCGGTGTCACCGCGATGTTCTCGGCGATCCTGGTGCTGGTGTTCCTGCCCTGGCTCGATACCGCGAAAACCAGGTCGTCGAGGTATCGTCCGCTGGCCAAGCAGTTCTTCTGGATCTTCGTCGTGGTCTGCGTGCTGCTCGGCTATCTCGGCGCGCAACCGCCGGAAGGCATCTATGTGATTGCCGGGCGCGTCCTCACCTTCTGTTATTTCGCCTACTTCCTGATCCTGCTGCCGCTGTTGAGCCGGGTCGAAACGCCGCGGCTGCTGCCGAATTCCATCGCCGATGACGTGCTGGCGAAAACCGGAAGCACGTCGACGCCGATGGTTTCCACGGTGATCGCGCTGGCGGTCGCGGGCACGCTGTTCGCCGGAAGCGTGCAGACCGCCCGGGCCGACGAGCAGGTAGCGCCGCCGTCGCAGAAATGGTCATTCTCCGGTCCGCTCGGCAAGTTCGACCGCGGATCGTTGCAGCGGGGCCTGAAGGTCTACAAGGAAGTCTGCTCGGCCTGCCATAGCCTCAACTATATCGCGTTCCGCAATCTCGCCGATCCCGGCGGTCCCGGCTATTCGGAAGCCCAGGCGGCGGCATTCGCCTCCGACTACAAGATCAAGGACGGCCCCAACGACCAGGGCGAGATGTTCGACCGGCCCGGCCGGCCCGCCGATTACTTCCCCGCGCCATTCCCCAACGACCAGGCCGCGCGCGCCGCCAATGGCGGCGCCTTGCCGCCGGACCTGTCGCTGATCGCCAAGGCGCGTTCCTACGAACGCGGCTTCCCGAGGTTCGTGTTCGACTTCTTCACGCAATTCCAGGAGCAGGGCCCGAACTACGTCAGCGCGATTCTACAGGGTTTTGAGGACAAGCCGCCCGCGGGCGTCACCATTCCGGACGGCTCCTACTACAACAAATATTTCCCCGGCCATTCCATCAAGATGCCGAAGCCGCTGAGCGACGGCCAGGTCACCTTCGACGACGGCTCGCCGGCAACGGTGGCGCAATACGCGCATGATGTTGCGACCTTCCTGATGTGGACCGCAGAACCCCACATGGAAGCGCGCAAGCGGCTGGGGCTGCAGGTGTTCGTTTTCCTGATCCTGTTCACGGGCCTGATGTACTTCACCAAGAAGAAAGTCTGGGCCAACGCGCACTGAGCCTTTTACCTCTCCCTCGCCCCGCGTTTGCGGGGTCGAGACGAGCGAAGCTCGCTCTTAGAGGGTCGGGGTGAGGGGCTCTCTCGACAGACTCGGACTTGCGGATAGTCCCCCTCACCCGAAATTTGCTGTCGCGAATTTCGACCTCTCCCCGCTTGCGGGGAGAGGTGAGGCAGCAACCGATTGCATCCTGCTCCCACAGCGGACAAAATAGCCCCCAATCGGCCATCTCAGAAATCACCGGGAGGAATCGATGGGCACCAGCATCTCGTTCAAGCGTCCGGACGGCAAGGACGCCGGCGGTTATCTCGCCAACGCCGCTCGCGGCAACGCACCGGGCGTGATCGTGGTCCAGGAATGGTGGGGGCTGTCGGAGCAGATCAAGGGCCTGTGCGACCGCTTCGCGGTGGCCGGCTTCGACGCTCTGGCGCCCGATCTCTACAAGGGCAAGGTGGTGCCGTATCACGACACCGACGCTGCCGGCAAAGAGATGAACTCGCTGGATTTCATCGACGCGACCACGCAGACCGTGCGCGGTGCCGCGCTTTATCTCGGCAAGAACGGCGCCAGGGTCGGCCTGACCGGCTTCTGCCTCGGCGGCGCGGTCACTATCATCGGCGCCGCCAAAATTCCCGAACTGACCGCGGGCGTGGTGTTCTACGGCATTCCGCCGGAGCAGGCGGCCAAGCCCGCCGACGTGAAGATCCCGCTGCAGGCCCACTTCGCCAACACGGATGACTGGTGCACGCCGCAACTGGTCGATGGCTTCGAGAAGGCCATGAAGGCTGCCGGCAAGTCGCTCGAACTGTTCCGCTACGACGCCGAGCACGCCTTCGTCAACGAGCAGCGCCAATCGGTGCACGACCGTGCGGCCGCCGAACTCGCCTGGGGCCGGGCGACGGAGTTCTTCAAGAAGCATTTGGGATGAGTCCTTCGAGCCGCCCGCAACTGTCGTTCCGGCCGCTCGAAACCAAGGACATTGAGGCCATCAGCCGCGTGCACCACCGCGCCTGCCTGATCGCGTACCGCTTCATGAACTGGCGCTATCCCCTCGACGAGGTCGAGCGCTGGTATGCCGGAAAGTTCGCGGAATGGACGTGGACGCTGGCCGCGTTCGACGCCGATGTCATGGCCGGCTTCATTGCGATGACCGGCCGGCATGTCGATCAGCTCTATGTCGATCCGTCATCTCAGCGTGCCGGCGATCGGATCGGCGCTTCTGGATCGGGCATTCAAAAGCTGGCCCGGGCGGATCACGCTGCATGTCTTTGAAGAGAACGCGCCGGCGCGCGCGTTCTACGATAAGCACGGCTTTGCGGCGCGCGATCGATGGATGAACGAGGAAGAGGGCGTGATCGACCTGCTCTATGTGCGGGAGTGAGTAAGCAATATGTCGTCCCGGCGAACGCCGGGACCCATACCGTGTGATCTCTCGTTTTTCGCGATGCGGTAGCTGCCTTCTTTCTCAACTCACGTCCGGGATTATGGGTCCCCGCGCGCGCGGGGACGACAGGCGTTGTCAAGAGTCGTCGTTGCTGACGCCGTCCCACCACGGGCAGGTCCCCGGCATCAGCCTGTAATTGCCCTCCATCACCTGGACCGGCGCGCGCAGGCCGGAGGCCGCCGCGTGCATTCGCATCTCGCGCGCCACTTCGCGGTCTTTGGGCGGCAGCCAGACCCGCTCATGGCCCCACAGGCTCGGGCCGTGATGCATTTCAACCGGTTGCCATGTCGGCGGATCGATTTCGCGGCCGCCCCAGCCGCATTCCATCATGAATGACGACGGCGTTTTGGCGTAAAACGAGGTCATGAGGTCGTTGGTGTGACGGCCGAGCGTGACGCTGACGCGCTCCGGCTGGCTCAGGGCGATGTCGTAGCACTGGCCGACATCGTCGAGCGAGAACAGTTCGACCATCAGGTGATGCATGCCGTTCTTGCCGGTCTCGATCAGCGCCAGCGAGTGATGCCGCGCGTTGACGTGAAAGAAATAGGCACGAAACGGCTTCAGGATGTAGTCGGAGAGCCCGAAGCCGAGCACGTCGACATAGAACGGCATCATCGCGTCGATGCTTTCGACCGTCAGCACGGCGTGGCCGAGGCCGAGCGGACCGGTGCGGAAACCGGAAATCGAACGGCCGGGGAGGAACGGCGTATCGTCGATCTCGGGACCGTAAAAGGCTTCCAGGCGATTGCCCGCGGGATCGCGAAACGAAATCAGCCGGCTGACGCGTCTGGCATCCGCCAGCGTCTGCGGTTCGGCGACGACGTTGACGCCGTGCTTTTCCAGCCGCGCCGCGAGCGCGTCCAGCGCCGCCGCATCGGCGACTTCCCAGCCGAAGAAGCGTTCACCGTCGGCTATCGAGCGGTCGATGACGATGCGCTGCTTGCGGTCGTCCATCCGGAACGCCAGCAGCGAATTGCCCCGTTCGACCGCCTGCAGCCCGACCAGCCCGGTGCCGAACTGCCGCCAGTCGTCGAGATCGGCCGACCCGAACCCGACATACCCCAGAGCCTGCAATGCCATCGCGCGTCTCCGTTTTCGCAAATCCTACGCATAATCTCGCGATTAGGCGAGCGATCCTATTTCCGGTTTATCGACTGGCACAACTGCGCTCTCTCCCCCGTTTGGGGGGAGAGTTGGAGAGGGGGGTAGCCACAGACGCCGGCGATTGCTGCCACCCCTCTCCCTAACCCTCCCCCACAAGGGGGGAGGGAACGCACCGGCCCGCGGCGCGAGGAAGGTCCCTTGACGTGACCGCCGCGCCATGGTGTTTACCCGGCCATGTGCATCGCCGTCCGCCCAACCCGTCTCTGGTGGCCCACCTTTTAAAGGTGGCCGGTGCGATTTCATTTCTCCCAATCGTCGAAGGCCGTCATCGCAGTGCGACGGCCTTTCGTTTGTCCTGTGTGGCGTTCCCTCGGCAAGTTTCGTAAGAGGATCACATGAACAGGACAGCCTTTTCACTGCCGGCCCACAGCGAATATCGCACCCGTGGCGGCCTCGTGGTCTCGCGCTCGGTGGAGCAATTCACCGGCGGCGCCAACCGGCTCGACGACCTGATCGACCTGCTCGATCGCCGCCGCGGCGTGGTGCTGTCGTCGGGCACCACGGTGCCGGGCCGCTACGAGAGTTTCGATCTCGGCTTTTCCGATCCGCCGCTGCTCTTGGAGACCAGCGGGTCCGATTTCTCGCTGCAGGCGCTGAACGCGCGCGGCGAGGTGCTGATCGCTTTCCTCGGCGATACCCTGCGCGAGCCTTGCGTCGTCATCACCGGGAAGAGCGCAACACGGCTCGCCGGCCATATCGTCCGTGGCGCGGCGCCGGTCGACGAAGACCAGCGCACCCGCCGCGCCAGCGTGATGTCGCTGGTGCGCGACCTCATAGCGGCCATGGGAGCGAATGACGATCCGTTGCTCGGCCTGTTCGGCGCGTTCGCCTATGACCTCGTGTTCCAGATCGAGGACCTGGTGCAGAAGCGCGCGCGAGAGAGCGACCAGCGCGACATCGTGCTGTACCTGCCGGATCGCCTGCTGGCCTATGACCGCGCCACCGGGCGCGGCGTGGTGCTGAGCTACGATTTCACCTGGAAGGGAAAATCCACCGAAGGCCTGCCGCGCGAAACCGCGGAAAGCGGTTACGCCAAAACGCAACGGCAGGGATTTGCCGATCACGCGCCCGGCGAATATCAGGCCACGGTGGAGACCGCGCGCGCCGCCTTCGCGCGCGGCGATCTGTTCGAGGCGGTGCCGGGGCAGTTGTTCGCGGAGCCCTGCGAACGCTCGCCGGCGGAAGTGTTCCAGCGGCTGTGCCGGATCAACCCGTCGCCCTATGGCGCGCTGATGAACCTCGGTAACGGCGAGTTCCTGGTGTCGGCGTCGCCGGAGATGTTCGTGCGCTCCGACGGCAGGCGGGTCGAGACCTGTCCGATTTCCGGCACCATCGCCCGCGGTGTCGACGCGATCGGCGACGCCGAGCAGATCCGGCAATTATTGAATTCCGAAAAAGACGAATTCGAACTCAACATGTGCACCGACGTCGACCGCAACGACAAGGCGCGGGTCTGCGTGCCCGGCACCATCAAGGTTCTGGCGCGGCGGCAGATCGAGACCTACTCGAAAGCTGTTCCACACCGTCGACCATGTCGAAGGCATCCTGAAGCCGGGCTTCGACTCGCTCGATGCGTTCCTGACCCACGCCTGGGCGGTGACGGTGACCGGTGCGCCGAAATTATGGGCGATGCAGTTCGTCGAGGACAACGAGCGTTCGCCGCGGCGCTGGTATGCCGGCGCCATTGGTGCTGTGAATTTCGACGGCAGCATCAACACCGGACTCACGATCCGCACCATCCGGATGAAGGACGGTCTGGCCGAGGTGCGGGTCGGCGCCACCTGTCTCTTCGATTCGGACCCCGCCGCCGAAGACCGTGAATGCCAGGTCAAGGCCGCCGCATTGTTCCAGGCGCTGCGCGGCGATCCGCCGAAACCGCTGTCGGCGTTTGCGCCGGATGCCACGGGTTCGGGCAAGCGGGTGCTGCTGATCGACCATGACGACAGTTTCGTGCATATGCTGGCGGATTATTTCCGCCAGGTCGGCGCCACCGTCACCGTGGTTAGGCACATCCATGCATTGGCGATGCTGAAAAACAACAGCTACGATCTGCTGGTGCTGTCGCCGGGGCCGGGGAGGCCGGAGGATTTCGGGATCGCAAAAACCATCGGTGCCGCGCTCGACAAGAAGCTGCCGGTGTTCGGCGTCTGCCTCGGCGTGCAGGCGATCGGCGAATATTTCGGCGGGCAGTTGGGGCAACTCGGCCAGCCGGCGCATGGCCGGCCGTCGCGGGTCCAGGTGCGTGGCGGGCGCTTGATGCAGAACCTGCCCAATGAGATCGTGATCGGGCGCTATCACTCGCTGTTCGTCGAACGCGACAGCATGCCCGAGGTATTGAACGTGACCGCGACTACCGAGGATGGCGTGGCGATGGTGATCGAGCACAGGAGCCTGCCGGTCGGCGGCGTGCAGTTTCATCCGGAATCGCTGATGTCGCTCGGCGGCGAAGTCGGCCTGCGCATCGTGGAGAACGCGTTCCGGCTCGGTGTTCCCGTGAATTGAAGATGACGAATTGCGACATGAAATCCTGAAAGAGAACTCGATGACCCCTGACCTCGAACATGATTTGAAGACCGCCGTCCGCACCATTCCGGATTATCCCAAGCCCGGAATCCTGTTTCGCGATATCACCACGCTCTTGGGCGATGCGCGGTCGTTTCGCCGCGCGGTCGACGAGCTGGTGCAGCCCTGGGCCGGATCGAAGATCGACAAGGTCGCCGGGATCGAGGCGCGGGGTTTCATTATCGGCGGCGCGGTGGCGCATCAGGTCTCGGCCGGCTTCGTGCCGATCCGCAAGAAAGGCAAGCTGCCGCATACCACCGTGCGCATCGCCTATTCGCTGGAATACGGCCTCGATGAAATGGAAATGCACGCCGACGCCATTCACCCCGGCGAGCGCGTCATCCTGGTCGACGATTTGATCGCCACCGGCGGCACCGCGGAGGGTGCCGTAAAGCTGTTGCGCCAGATCGGCGCCAATGTGGTGGCGGCCTGTTTCATCATCGACCTGCCGGATCTCGGCGGTGCTGCGAAATTACGGGCGATGGATGTGCCGGTGCGCACGCTGATGACATTCGAGGGGCATTAGTTGTCGTCCCTGCGAAAGCAGGGACCCACAATCCCGGTCGTCTATTGTTGGAGAAGGTCTCTTACACCGTGTTCAAAACGCGAGTGCACGGCGTATGGGTCCCGGCTCGCGCGGAGCCTGTCATCGGGCGCGCATTCGCGCGACCCGTTGGCTTGGCCGGGACGACGACCTACGACTTCTGCAAGATCAAGCTCAGTTCCAGCTCGCGGAAGCTCAGATAATTGCGGCGGACCCATTGATGCAGCTCGGTCGATGAATCCTTTTCGTTGCGCAAGTAATCGGTGAACGAGAACGTCAGCCGGTCGATATAGGTCTTGAGGAACGACGGCAAAGCGGCGATGCGCAGCACGCGGCCATGCGCCAAGGCCGGCGGCAGTTCGCCGCGCAGCACGTATTCATTGTCGATGATGATGAGCGCGTCGGCAGGTATCTGTTGTTGCAGCGTGGCATGGCCGCGGGCCGAGGCGCGGTCGGTATCGGCGACGAACAGCACCACCGGTGCGACGCCGCGCCGCGCCGCCTCCTTCATGAAACCGATTTCCTCGGACATCTTGAAGAATTCGTCGAACGCGTGAAAGCCTAGATCGATCACCTTGGCGACGCCGTCATTGACGATGATGCGGTCCATCAGCGCCATTTTGCCGAAGGTATCGTCGATTTCGGCGGTCTCTGTCGTCTGCGGAAGATATTCCAGCAGCGACGGCTCTTTCAGGTTGATGTCGAATGAAGCGACCGCGCCGTTCTTGAGCAGCAGGAATTCGCTGAGCAGCCGCGCAACCAGCGTCTTGCCGACCAGCGGGCGGGGCGAGCAGACGATATAGACGGGCGTCAGGCGCATCGGCGCTATATCGGGCGGATTGCGCGCCTAATCCAGCCAAATAGTCCCTTGGCGAACAATTATTTTTCGCCGCCGCGCGTGCTGGGTTTGGTGGAGCCGACCAGGTCGGTCAGCTTGATGCGGTCGAATTCGCTCCAGACGTTGGCCAGCCAGTGGCGGACATAGCCGCGCAGCACGAACGAATAGTTCTCCGCCTCGTCATGGATGCCCTTGTTGGCGACGAATTTGAGAAACGGCACCGAGGCGACCTCGACCTGCTCATAGGCCATTTCGTTCAGCTTCGGGATCGTGATCTCGGTGGCGTCCTTGATGCGGTGGAAATAGGAATTGTAGGTCGCCTGGTCCCATTCGAAGAAGCTGGTATTGTTGATGAAGTTCTTCACCAGGAAGTATTTCGCGCCCTGCATGAAGTTCGCGGTCTCCGCGATTTCGTCCAGCGAGGCGATCGAGGGGCCGAGGATGTGGAACACGGCAAAGGTGATCTGGCCCTGCTTGGCGGCGTCGAGAAAGCCGATGTCGCGCAATGAGGCCAGCGCCGGCGACAACAGTCCGGCGCGGACATCGATCACGGTGACCGAGGGCACGTTCGAATTGAGCGTGTCGAAGATCTTCATCTGGTCCGAGGTGGTCGTCATGTCGACGATCTCGGTGACGTCGGGATGGAACCGTTTCAGCGTGCCGCGCGGCGACTCGGTATCGAACGCGCGGGTCGGCACGTTGTTGGCGCTGAAATAATCGAGCACGGTGCGCGAGACGGTGGTCTTGCCGACCCCGCCTTTATCCGCACCGACGACAATGACTGCTGGCTTCGCCATGAAATTCCCTTACGCGGAACTCTACCCCGATCGCCGGGCGATGCCGACCGCGGCCGGATGTCCCTGTGCCTGCTTTGGGCGCGAACATGGCAGAAACAAGGGGGAATTCAAATCGTTAGACTGCGGTTAAGGTTAATCGTGCCGATGTCGTTAACGGCCGGGACGGGTAGCGTCCGGGAAGGGCTCCTTTTAGTGAGGGCCCCACGGGCCGGCAGGGTGACTGCCCCAAGGACCCTGAGTTGGACCCTGAGATGCGCCGGCGGGGTCCGTGGCATCGTCCCATGGACCGGATTGCAATGGCGGCGGCTGATCTCCGGACGGCGCCTGGTCCGGCCCGTCCGCCGTATCGGATGGCAGAGGCGAGCGGCCCGGGATCATGCCCGCCGGCGAATTTGACCAGCGCCTGCACCCGCGCATCCACCGAAGGGTGGGTCGCAAACAGGTCGGAAAAACCCTCGCGCGGATTGTCGACGCATAGCTCCATCACCGCCGAGGTCGCACCCGGAAGCTCGCCGCGGTTCTCGATCTTGCGCAGCGCCGAGATCATGGCGTCGGGGTTCTTGGTCAGTTCGACCGACCCGGCATCCGCCAGCAGTTCGCGCGACCGCGACAGCGCCAGCCGCACCACCTGCGACAACAGCCATGCCAGCCCGATCAACGCACCGGCGAGGATGACGACCAAGACAGCGCCGCCACCGGAGCTCCGGTTGTTGTCAGAGGACGACCGCCAGCCGCCGCCATAGCGAAAGTTGAAAAACATCCGGAAGAACAGTTCGGCGAAGAAACCGACCACGCCGGCAATGATCACCGCCACCACCATCAGCTGCACGTCGCCGTTGCGGATATGGGTCAGCTCATGGCCCAGCACCAATTCGATTTCCTGGTCGTTCAGCGCGTTGAGGAGACCCGTGGTGACGGTGACGGCGTATTGCCGCTGGTTAAGGCCGGTGGCGTAGGCGTTCAGCGCCTCGCTGTCCACGAGCTTCAGTTTCGGCATCGGAATGCCGCGCGAGATGCAGAGGTTTTCCAGCAAATTATACAGCCGCGGCTGCTGCTGCCGGGTGACGTCCTCGCCGCCGGTGATGGCGTCGATCATCGACTGGTGAAAGAAGTAGGCGATCACGATCCACAGCACGGCGCCGCCGGTCGCCCAGGGGAACGCCTGGATCAAATCGCGCAATGCGGCCGCCATGTAATAATCGGCCGGGCCGCCGCTGTTGGTCAGGACTTCGGCGATCAGCGCGCCGGCGAACACCATGACATAGACCAGCACGAACAGCCCCGCGAGCAGCAGCATCGAACGGAATTTGTTCGATGCGATGTGCGTGTAGAGACCATACGCGGCCATGACGGGCGGCTCTGCCGGATGCTTCGGTCAGAACTTGACGGTCGGCACCTGCTCGACGGTGCTCCGGTCGGCGCCGAGATCGAAGAAGTCCTTGCGGGTGAAGCCGAACATGCCGGCGAACAACGCGGCCGGCATCTGCTGGATGCCGGTGTTGTATTCCTGAACCGCGTTATTGAAGAAGCGGCGGCTGGCGGCGATCTTGTTTTCAAGATCGGACAATTCGTTCGCCAGCTGCTGGAAGTTGGCATTGGCCTTGAGGTCCGGATAGGCCTCCGACAGCGCGATCAACCGGCCGAGCGCGCCGCTCAACTGGCCTTCGGCGGCGGCGACCTGTCCCGGCCCTTGCGCCGACATCGCGGCGCTGCGGGCCTTGACCACGTCGTCCAGCGTCCCGCGCTCATGCGCGGCGTAGCCCTTCACGGTCTCGAGCAGGTTCGGGATCAGGTCGTGGCGCTGCTTGAGCTGGACGTCGATGTCGGCAAAGGCCTGGCTGACGCGCTGACCGAGCGCGACCAGGCGGTTGTAGGCTCCAAATGCGAAAAGCACGAGAACGACGAGTACGCCGATAACGATCCAGCCGGTCGACATGGCAAAGAACTCCTGATGAGACGATGAATGCGGGCGTCCGAGAGGCAAAAACGACGCCGCGCGGCAACCCGCCACGACGTGGGTATCCTGTTGGTCGGGCGCAAGGCGGGATTAGTTCAAGGTTACTTCGTCGTCCCGGCGAACGCCGGGACCCATACGCCGTGCCGTGGCATTTTGGCGCTGGAGTAGAGGCCTTTCTTGATACTGACGCCGGTGGTTATGGGTCCCGGCGTTCGTCGGGACGACCCGTTGTTGCTCACCGCATCGCCCCATCGCCAGCGCCGGGCGCGGGCGTAGTCCGCCCTGGCGCGGCGGGGTACTTTTGCGACGACGAGACCATCCGGCGTACAGAGCTTTGCGGTCACTTCGACCTTGGTGATGTCCGGCTGCGCCAGCACGCGGGCGGGATGCTGCGCGGCCGGGTTGCGGCTCAGCGCGACATAGGCGAATTTCTCGTCCTCGAAGGCCAGCTCCGCGCCCTTGATTTGCCGATGCGCTTGCGAGCGGGGCAGGCGCTGGGTGAAATGACACCAGTCGGGCGGTTGAAGCGGACATCTGCCGTCATGCGGGCAGGGTGCTGCGACATGCGCCCCCGATCCGATCAACTGCGCGCGTAGTGCGATGATCCGGGCATATCCGGCAGGCGTGCCGGGTTCGACGATCAATAGCGTGTCGCGGGTCTTTGCCCACAGCAGCCCGGCGAGCGCGCTTCGTTCGGCGTCATCGATCTCGCCGATCATATAGCTTGCGACCACAAGATCGGCCGCTGCGGCTTCAGCCAGCGCCGCGCGGGCATCGCGAAGCGAATACTGAACGCTGGCGAGGCGCGAACTGTCGCGAAACAGATCCAGCGCCAGCGCGCGCAAGGCGCTGTTGGCATCCAGCAAGGTAAAATCCGTGAGCGACGGAAACGCCTCGGCCGCGGCCCACGTCGCTGTTCCCGGTCCGGCGCCGACGTCGAGCAGGCTGGCCGGTGCGAAGCCGGGCGCGATTTCGCGCAGCGCATTGAGGCTCGCGGTCACCGCGGCATAGGTCGCCGGCATCCGCGCCAGCGCATAGGCCAGCGCGTCGGTTTCGGTGCGGATGGTGCGCGAATTGCCGCCTTCGCGGTAGGTCTGCGAGATCAGCGCCGAACGTCCGGCGGCATCGTGGCGCGACAGGCCGTGCAGTCTGGTTTCGAGCGCGGCTTTAAGTTCGGCCGGAAGGTCGGGAGCAGTCATTTCTTTCTTCACCCTCCCCTGGAGGGAGAGGGTCGGCGCGCATCGAGCGAAGCGAGATGAGAGGCGGGGTGGGGTGACGGTCTCACAATTTGCGCACCGTTCAAGGCGATGGACTGTCACCCCGTCCGCGATGCTTGCAGTCGCGTCGACCCTCTCCCTCCAGGGGAGAGGTAAAGGAAGGGCACCTTACGCCACGTCCTGGTCGAGAATCTTCACCGCGTCTTCGAGATCGACCGAAACCAGTTGCGACACGCCGCGTTCGGCCATGGTGACGCCGAACAGCCGGTTCATCCGCGCCATCGTGATCGGATTGTGGGTGATGATGATGAAGCGGGTCTCGGTCGAAGCCGTCATCTCGTGCAGCAGGTTGCAGAATCGCTCGACGTTATGATCGTCGAGCGGCGCGTCGACTTCGTCCAGCACGCAGATCGGCGACGGGTTGGTGAGGAACACCGCGAAGATCAGCGCCAGCGCGGTCAGCGCCTGCTCGCCGCCTGACAACAGCGACAGCGTCTGCGGCTTCTTGCCGGGCGGTTTGGCGATGATCTCGAGCCCGGCCTCCAGCGGATCGTCGCTTTCGATCAGGTGAAGGGCGGCCTCGCCGCCGCCGAACAACTCGGTGAACAGCCGCTTGAAATGGCTGTTGACGATCTCGAACGAGGTCAACAGCCGCTCGCGCGCCTCGCGGTTGAGGCTCTGGATGCCCTGGCGCAGCCGCTTGATGGCCTCCACCAGGTCGTCGCGCTCGGTGGTCAGCGTGGTGTGCTGCGTCTCGACCTCGCGCAATTCTTCCTCGGCGCGCAGGTTGACCGCGCCAAGCCGCTCGCGGTCGCGGCGCAGCTTTTCGAGGTTTTCCTCGATTTCGCTGAGCGGCGGCAATTCCGCGTCCGGCTTGATCTCGGCGAGACCGGCGACGCCTTGCGGCTCGACTTCCAGCATGTCGCGGATTTCGCGCTCGATGTCGGCGAGGCGGCGCTTGGCGCCCTCCATGCGCTCTTCGGCGCGCGCGCAGGCCTCGCGGGCGCTCGACAAGGCCTCGAGCGAAATCTTGGCGGCGCGGTCGGTTTCGGCCATCACGTTCTCGGCCGATGCCAGCGCATCGGCGGCAACCTGGCGGGCGCGTTCGGCGGACTCGATTTCACCGATCAGCGCGCGGCGCTTTTCCGCAAACAAGGCCGGCGCATTGTCGAGTTCGGCGCGCTCGGCCTTGACCTCGGTCACGCGGGCTTCGATGGTGGCGATCTGCGAGACCGCGCCCTGCTTGCGGTTTTGCCATTCGCTGCGTTCGGCCAGAATCGCCTGCAACCGGCGGTCGGCAAGTTCGGCTTCACGCGCCAGAGCCTGCGCCTCGGCCCGCACCTGTGCGGCGAGGCGGCGATGGCCATCGATGTCGGTGCGAACAGCGGCAAGTCTGGTTTCGGTCTCAAGGCTCGGCGGCAACTCGCCGAGCGCCGAGGTAGCGCCGTCATGCGCGCCATGGGCCTCGAGGCGGTCGGCGGCAAGGCGCGTCAGGGCTTCGGTCAGCGCCGATTTCCGCGCGGCATGGCGATTGAGCTCGCGCTCGGTATTGGCGTGACGTTCGCGCGCAGCGTCGGCCTCGCGCTGCGCGGTACGCCACGCATCGCGCGCGGAGGTCTCCGTGGCGGCCGCGGCCTTCAGTTCGGCCTCGGCGGTTTCCAGCGCCTGACGCTGGTTGCCCGCGTCGATGCGGGCCTGTTCGAGCTCGTTTTCGATATCCACGAGGCGCGCGCGCTCGGCAAGGCGCCGCGCCGCGCCGGTCGGCGCATGGGCTGCGGCGACGAAACCATCCCAGCGCCAGACATCGCCTTCCAGCGACACCAGCCGCTGGCCGGTCTTCAACTGCGACACCAGCGCCGCGCCGCGATCCCTGGTGACGACGCCGATCTGGGCGAGGCGCCGCGCCAGTTCGGATGGCGCCTCGACATGCGCCGCAAGCGCCTCGACGCCTTCCGGCAAAGCAGGATCGCCTTCAATCACACCGGCATCGGTCCAGCGCATCGGCGCCGATGGATCGACCGGCGCATCGAGATCGTCGCCGAGGGCAGCGCCCAGCGCTTTCTCGTAGCCCTTGGCGACGGTGACGCCGTCGATGATCGGCGGCCACAGGTTCTTGCTCTCGCCGTTGACAAGTTTCGAAATCGTGCGCGCTTCGGTCTCCAGCCGCTGCACGCGTTTGTCGGCTTCGTTGAGCGGCGCGCGGGCGGCTTCGAGCTGCTGCCGCGCGGCGACGTGGGCGGCTTCGGCGCCCTGTGCCGCGGATTCGCAACGCGCGAGACTCTGTTGCGCGGTCTCCATCGTGCCGGCCAGCGATGCGAGGTCGCCAAGGCCGCTGGTTTCCTGCGCGAGCTTTTGTTCTTCATTCCCGACATTGACGATGTCTTGGTTGAGCCGCGCCAGCCGGTCACGATGGGTGCGTACGTTCGCCTCAAGCTGGCTGCGTTTGGCGGTGAGGTCGGCGAGCACGGTGGTCAGTTCGGCGAACAGGCGCTCGGCGGCGGCCAGCGTGGTTTCGGCTTCGGAGACCCGCTGATCGACGCCGCTGCGCTTCTCGACGCGCGATTTGATCTCGTCTTTCAATTCGGTGTCTTCGGCGTCGAGCCGCTGCAGCGCCACTTCGGCGTCGGAAGCCTGTTGCTGCTCGCGGGCGATATCGGCCGAAAATTGCATCAGCCGGCGGTCGAGTTCGGCGGCGCGCTCGCGGGCGCGCTCTTCCTCACGGTCGAGCGCGTCACGCGCATTGGTCAGCCGCTGCAGCCCGGCCGCGGCGCGGACTTCGGCCTCGCGCAGTGCCGGCAGTTCGGCAGCGCGCACCGCCTGGATACGGGCCGCCTCGGCCTGCTCGCGGGTGCGTTCGGCCATGTCGCGGACGCTGAGGTCGTGGGTGTGTCCCGCTTCCGCGACGCCGGAATTGGCCTCCAGCCAGCGCAGATGGAACAGCATGGCCTCGGCCTTGCGCACCTTGGCCGCGACTTCACGGTAGCGGATCGCCTGCCGCGCCTGCTTCTTCAATCCGTCGATCTGCCCGGCCAGTTGCCCGATCACATCCTCGACGCGGGTCAGGTTGGTTTCGGCGGCCTTGAGGCGCAGTTCGGCTTCGTGGCGGCGGGCGTGAAGGCCCGCGACCCCTGCGGCATCTTCCAGCACGCGGCGGCGCTGCTCGGGTTTGGCCTGAATGATCTCGCCGATCTTGCCCTGGTGGACCAGCGCCGGCGAACGCGCGCCGGTGGCGGCGTCCGCGAACAGAATCTGCACGTCGCGGGCGCGCACGTCGCGGCCATTGATGCGGTAGACCGAACCGGCCTCGCGCTCGATCCGGCGCGAGATTTCCAGGGTCTCCCGGTCGTTCATGGCCGACGGCGCGGTGCGATCGGAATTGTCGATCGTCATCACCACCTCGGCGTGGTTGCGCGAGGGGCGGTTGCCGGAACCGGCGAAAATCACCGCGTCCATGTCGGCGGCGCGCAGCGATTTGTGTGAGGTCTCGCCCATCGCCCAGCGCAACGCCTCGACCAGGTTCGATTTGCCGCAACCGTTCGGCCCGACCACGCCGGTCAGTCCCGGCTCGATCAAGAAGTCGGTGGGTTCAACGAAGGATTTGAAACCGTGGAGGCGAAGGCGGGTCAGTTTCATCGGCACGAGTCTCTGTTGGCAGGGCGCGAATCTCCCTGCCGGGACAATACCATAGAAGGCAATGTCGGTGTGTGGGCGAGTCGCTTTTCGCGGCTCTTATGGACCGACAATGGCGAGGCGGGGGCCGGAGGGCAACCGGCGGCCGGGGTTTTTCCCAAGGCTTTTGTGAGGGTTATTGGAAGTTGAGGGGATTCGCCCCAAGGAGCGAAAAAATCAGCTCTTGGTCAGCGATTTGATCTTCTGGTCGAAGGCATCGAACTCGGGGGCGCCCTTGAACAGCTCGCCGTTGATGAAAAAGGTGGGCGTGCCGCCGACCTTGAGCTTCTCGTCGGCGTATTGCAGGCCGGCATTGATCTTCTGCTTGATCGTTGGATCGCCATCGACGCAGGCCTTGATCGCCTGCTCGCTGGATCCGGCCTGTTTGCCGATCCGATTGATGGTCGCGAGCGGATTTTGCGCCAGGTCCTTCTGGTTCTTGAACAACAGGTCGACCAGCGCGAAATATTTCGGCGCGTCATCCTTGGCGACGCATCGCGCCATCGTGGAAGCGGCCAGCGCGACCTCGTCCAGCGGGAATTCGCGGAACACGTAACGCACCTTGCCGGTGTCGATATATTCCGACTTGATCTTCGGAAACACGTCGTTGTTGAAGTGCGCGCAATGCGGACAGGTCATCGAGGCATATTCGATGATCGTCACCGGCGCGTCCTTGGGACCGAGCGCGATGTCCGGCAGCCCGACTTGCCTGGCAACGTCAGCCGGACTTTGCGCCCTCGCATCCGCGATCAGCCGCAGCGGCGAGACGCCGGACAGCGTGACAAGCCCCGTCAGCAACAGAGCAGCAGTGAAGGCGTGGCGCGTGATCATTGATGAAGTTCCTGGCGAAGACCGGTCAGCTTTTCAACTGCGCCTTGATGCGCTTGTCGAATTCCTCGAACGTGATCTCGCCCCTGACCATCTCGCCGTTGATGAAAAAGGTCGGCGTCGAATTGACCTTCAGCACTTCGGCGGCGAACTTCTGATCGGCGGAGACCTTGTCGAGCAATGTCTGATCCGTGAGACAGGCCTCGACCGACTGCTGGCTGAGGCCGGCCTGCTTGCCGATCAGTGTCAGCGTGTCGGTGGTGTTCTTCATCACCCAGTCGCTTTGCTGCCTGAACAGCATGTCGACGACCGCAAAATATTTCCCGGGATCGTCCTTGGCGATGCAGCGCGCCAGTATCGATCCCCCCGCGGCCTTAACGTCGAGTGGAAACTCGCGGAATACGTAACGCACCTTGCCGGTGTCGATATATTCGGACTTGAGCTTCGGAAACACGGCGGCATTGAAGGCCGCGCAATGCGGACAGGTCATCGATGCATATTCGGTGATCGTGACGCTCGCATCCTTGGGCCCGAGCGCCATGTCCGGCAGCGAGACCGGCTTGGCGACGTCGGCAGCACTTTGTGCCATCGCCTCGGTGATCAGGCGCAGCGGCGAGAATCCGAACAGGGCAGCAAGCCCGGTCAGCGACAGGGCGGCAGTGAAGGCGCGGCGCGTGATGATCAAGGTGTGCTCCCGGATTGGCGCGTTCACGCCCAAAGAACCTGAATTAGAGAGTGTTCGCTAGCTTGAAACCACAATTGTGGCAATGGCGGGCCGGGGCTTCCTGACGTGGCGGCAGGCTCAATTTCGCTTGATCGATGCCCCGAGCCGCGCCAGCGCCGCCCGCAGTTCCTCGTCCTCGACCGAGGACAGGGTTTCGGCGACCTTCGCTACCGACGCCGCATCCGGCGCGCGGGAGGCGATGGGCCGATCCCGGCGCGACAGCGGCGCCTGCCGCAAGGCCAGCCGTCCCACCGCGCTCCAGCCGAAAAAGCGATTCACCCGTTCCAGGATGACGTCGGATTCATGCTGGATTTCCAGCGCCATCGGACCCTCGACCCGCAGCACCAGCGTGGCCGGTTCCTGCGGCTGTCCCTCCACCGGCCGCGGCCACTGGATCTTCAGCGGCTCGGAATGGGCCGCTACCTTGGCGCCGGCGATTTCCGCCCAGCGCGTCACCAGTTCGCGCGCGGCGAATCCCTGTTTGGCATAGGCGTCGGAAAACACGTCGCTGAGCAGGACGGAAAGCGGCTTGGCGCTGATCGGGCCGGGCTTGGACATGGTTGCGTTATATCATCGTTGTTCGGCAGTCCCGTCACGCGGCGCGCGGTCGAATGGTTTTCAGGTCGCGGTCGATTTCACGCCGTCGCTGCATCAGATCGTAATCCATCTGCAGGCCGAGAAAGAACCCTTCCGACAGGCCGAAATAACGCGCGAGCCGAAGATCGGTGTCGGCCGTAACATCCCGCTTGCCCAGCACAACCTCGTTGATGCGGCGCGGTGCGACATGGACCGCGCGCGCCAACGCGTTCTGGCTGAGTCCCATCGGTTTGAGGAACTCTTCGAGCAGAATTTCGCCGGGATGCGGATTCAGAAGAAACCCGCCTCTAGACGTGATAGTCGACGATTTCGACATGCATCGGTCCTCCATCATCCATACAAAGCATATGCGCCATTGGTCGTTGATTCGGATCGAATGCTGCCCTTGCCGATCAGCCCTCAATGCCTCGAGGCGATTGCCGGGTGGTACGCGAAGATCGCCGAGCACCCGGGCCTGATTCAAAAGACGAAGCTTTCTCAAAGCAACGTTCTGGATGTCCGCCGGCAATTTACGGCTACGACGTCCGGACCAGATCATTCCGTCTCGGAATCGGCGAAGCCCTGAATCATGGGTTACTATAACGTAACGCGTTATAGCACGCAACTCGGTGGCTATCTATAGTCACGCGGAATTTCTCATTTAGGGTAGGGTGTGTCTTCATCATCGCCCATCAGCAGACGAAAACGAATTGAAGCGGCAAGCGCCCGCCCCGCGCTGCTGCTGGCCTGGTACGACCGCCATCGCCGCCGGTTGCCGTGGCGGCCGCTGCCGGGCCAGCGCGCCGATCCCTACCGGGTGTGGCTGTCGGAAATCATGCTGCAGCAGACCGGCGTCAAAACGGTCGGGACCGTATTTCGAGAAATTCGTCGCGCGATGGCCCGGCGTCGATGATCTCGGCCGTGCGTCGCTCGACGAGGTGCTGCGGATGTGGGCCGGGCTCGGTTATTACTCGCGCGCGCGCAACCTGCACGCCTGTGCGGTCGCGGTGCGGCGCGACCATGGCGGCGTGTTCCCGGATACCGAGGAAGGCCTGCGCGCGCTGCCGGGAATTGGGCCTTACACCGCAGCCGCGATCGCCGCGATTGCATTCGGCCGCCGCACCATGCCGGTGGACGGCAATATCGAGCGGGTGGTGTCGCGGCTGTTCGCGGTCGAGGAGCCGCTGCCGCAGGCCAAGCCGCTGATTCAGCAACTCGCCTCAACGCTGCTGGGCGCCTCGCGCGCGGCGACGCGACGTGCGCGCGCGGGCGACGTGGAGTCACGCGCCGGCGATAGCGCGCAGGCGCTGATGGATCTCGGCGCCTCGATCTGCACACCGAAAAAACCGGCCTGCGCGCTGTGCCCGCTGAACGAGGATTGTCTGGCCCGCGCACGCGGCGATCAGGAGACGTTTCCGCGCAAGCTGGCGAAGAAGACCGGAGCGCTGCGCCGAGGCGCTGCATTCGTCGTCATACGTGGCGATGAACTCCTGGTCCGCACCCGGTCCGAAAAAGGCCTGCTCGGCGGCATGACCGAAGTGCCGGGGTCGGATTGGCGCGCAGCACAGGACGACAAGGCCGCGCTGAAGCAGGCGCCTGCATTGAAAGGCGTTGCGCGCTGGCATCGCAAGATAGGCGTCGTCACCCACGTGTTCACGCATTTTCCGCTGGAACTGGTGGTCTACACCGCCAGTGTTCCCGCGCGTGCCCGCGCACCGAAGGGCATGCGTTGGGTGCCGATTGCGACGCTTGGCGGTGAGGCGCTGCCGAACGTGATGCGCAAGGTGATCGCGCATGGGTTGGGAAAATAAAATCAACCCGTGCCGGAAAGCCGGCCCGTCGCCGTCGCCGGCACGATCGGCGGCTTGGCGTTGAGGCCTTCGACCTGAAAACCGGCGACGCGCTTGTAGTTGGCGGTGATGTCCTGCATCTCCTGCAGCGACAGCACGTCGGTGACGACGTTGAATCCGTCCGGCGCGCGTTCCTCGACCAGTTGCATCACCTGCTCCGGCCCGTTGCGGCGGTTGAGCATCACAAGATCGGTGGTGGCGGGACGGCGCTCGGCCTCATAGGCGGCCAGCGCGTCGTGGGTCGGACCGCGCGCCAGGATCTCGCGGGTGATGACGCGGGCATCGAGGATCGCCTGCGACGCGCCGTTGGAGCCGATCGGATACATCGGATGCGCGGCGTCGCCCATCAGCGTGGTCAGCCCGAACGTCCATTGCGGAATCGGATCGCGATCGACCAGCGGATATTCGTAGGCCCGCGGGCAGTTGCGGATCAGGCCGGGCACGTCGAGCCAGTCGAACTTCCAGTCCGCGAACCACGGCAGGAATTCTTCCGTTAGGGCGGTGCGGTTGTAGTCCTCCCGCCGCCACTGGTAGGTCGGCGGCATATGCCGCTCGGCGATCCAGTTGATCTGGAACTTGCCGTTATCGTCGGGCTGTTTCGAAATCGGATAGCAGACGAATTTCAGGATTTCGTGGCCGGCCATGATCATGGTGCGGCCGGACAGGAACGCATCCGCCAGGGTGATGCCGCGCCACAGGATGCGCCCGTTCCAGATCGGCGGGCCTTCCAGGGAATAGAGCTTTTCGCGGACCGCCGAGTGGATGCCGTCGGCTGCGATCAAGAGCGCGCCGTCATGGCTGCCGGCCGGTTTGCCGGTGGCCCGGTCGATGAAATCGGCGCGGACGCCGCTTTGGGTTTCCGACCAGCCGGTGAGATGATGGCTGGTGAGAATGTTCTCCGCGCCCAGCCGCTCGATCGCGGCATCGAGCAGGATCTGCTGCAGCGTGCCGCGATGGATCGAGAACTGCGGCCATTTGTAACCGGCGTCGATGCCGCGCGGTTCGCTCCAGATCGGCTTGCCGTGCTTGGAAAAATACGCAAGTTCCTTGGTCCGCACGCCCGAAGCTTCGAGCCGGTCGAGCAGGCCGAGTTCGATCAATTCGCGCACCGCATGCGGCAGCACGTTGATGCCGACGCCGAGCGGCTTCAGCTCGGGCACGCTCTCGAACACTTTGGCGGGCACGCCGATCTGATGCAGGCTGAGCGCCAGCGTCAGCCCGCCAATGCCGCCGCCCGCGATGAGAACCGTCATGACATGCCCTGGCTGTTTCGGGTTTGATGACATGGGAGGCGAAAGGGGGCAACTGGGAAAGGCCGTGGCGGGGCTTTTTCCGGATATCTGCGTCGCGTTAGACCTGCTATCGCGCTTCGCCGCCGTCGGGTTTAAGCTGCTGTTCCGAACAACGAACGGAGAGCATCATGGCCACGCCATCAAAGGAATTCCTCAACCCGAAGGCCTTGATGCCGCCAGTGGGCTATTCCCATGTCGCGAAGGTCAATAGCGGAACGATCGTCTATGTCGCCGGCCAGGTCTCGAGCGACGCATCCGGCAAGCTGGTCGGCGAAGGCGATTTCGAGGCGCAAGCCGAACAGGTGTTTCGCAATCTCAAGGCTGCGGTCGAAGCGGCCGGCGGCACCATGGCCGATATCGTCAAGTTGAACGTTTACCTCGTCGCGGAGGTCGATCAGGCCGATGTGCCGAAGATGCGCGCGATACGCGACCGCTACGTCAATGCGGAGAAGCCGCCTGCAAGCACGCTCGTCGTCGTCAGCCGTCTGGCGCGACCGGGCTGGTTGATCGAGATCGAGGCCGTCGCGGCGATCGGCGGTTGAAACGAAAACGGCGCCCGCGAGGGGCGCCGTTTTGCCGTCATGGCTTGGTCAGGCCGCCTTGGGATTCAGGCAGCTTTGGATTCAGGCAGCTTTGGGCTTGAGGTGGCGGAACATGATGTTGCGCGCCTCGTCGTCCATTTCGGCCTTGAACACGAACTTGTCTTTGAGCACGACCGCGCGCGCCGCGGCCGGCCTCGCCGAGATTTCATCGACCAGCCGTTTCACGTTGGCGTATTTTGCGAACGCTTCCTCGCCGAGCACGAACGGCGCCAGCCGCGCCCAGCCCCACAGCGCCATGTCGACGATGGTGTAGGTGTCGCCGACCATATAATGGCGCTTGGCGAGGTGATCGTTGAGAATGCTGTAGTGACGCTCGGCTTCGAACTGGTAGCGGTTGCGCGCATATTCCAGCTCCTTCGGCGCGAAGTGCTTGAAATGCACGGCCTGGCCGGAATACGGGCCGACGCCGCTGGCGACGAACATCAGCCAGGACAATAACTGTGCGCGATTGGCCGGCGTGTTCGGCGGCAGGAATTTTCCGGTCTTCTCGGCGAGATAAAGCAGGATCGCGTTGCTGTCGAACACGAACACGCCGTCATCGTCGATCGCCGGCACCTTGCCGTTCGGGTTCACTTTCAGGAATTCCGGCTTGAACTGATCGCCCTTGCGGGTATCGACCGGCACCAGCTCGTAAGGCAGGCCGGACTCTTCCAGAAACAGCGCGACCTTGTTCGGGTTCGGCGCGCCGTTGAAGTAAAATTTGAGCATTGAAATTCTCCCTTGCTTCTTTGTTGCCGAGAAAAATCGGGACGCGGCGACAATGCGCCGCGGACGGCAGTTCTATGCTCAAATTTCCGCGAAAAGCGCAACCGACGAGTTCGTGAAGCGGGGCTCGGACAATCACCATTGCCGTCATTCCGGGCATCGCGCCTAACTTGGCGCGGGCCCGGAATGACGAAAGAATTAGATGTTTGAAAAAAGGGCTCAGCCCGCCGCCATCCCGGAGCGGATTTCGGCGCGCAGCTCGTCGATCAGCCGCAGGCCCTTCTTGGTCTCGATGTGCCAGAAGGTCCAGCCGTTGCAGGCGCCGGAACCCTGCGCCACCGCGCCGATGCGGTGGATCGAGCCGACCTTGTCGCCGAGCATGATGGCGCCGTCGGCGCGAACCAGCGCGCCGTGGCGCTTCTTGGAATCGACCAGTTTGGTGCCGGGCGAAATCATGCCGCGCTCGATCAGTTCGGAAAACGCCACCCGCGGCGCGTCGCGCGCGGTCATGAACGGCGCCAGTGTGGCTTCCGGCAACGGCTCGATGGCGGCGATGCGGGCTTGCGCGGCGGTCGCATAGGTCTGGTCGCGTTCGAAGCCGATATAGCGGCGGCCGAGCCGCTTGGCGACGGCGCCGGTGGTGCCGGTGCCGTTGAACGGATCGATCACGAGGTCGCCGGGCTTCGACGACGACAGCAGCACCCGCGCCAGCAGGCCTTCGGGCTTCTGGGTCGGATGGACCTTCTTG
Organism: uncultured Alphaproteobacteria bacterium; assembly: GCA_963774685.1. Taxonomy (GTDB): domain Bacteria; phylum Pseudomonadota; class Alphaproteobacteria; order Rhizobiales; family Xanthobacteraceae; genus Bradyrhizobium. The sequence continues at coordinate 52,665 of CAVZFU010000004.1, forward strand.
CCGTCCGCGCCTTTAAGACGCTCGTCGCCGGTGCAAAGCGGGATCAGCCAGTCCGAACGCGCCTGCACGTCTTCGTTGGCGGCCTTCAGGGCTTCGTAGTTGAAGGTATAGCCCTTGGCCTTCTCGTCGCGCGCGGCCCAGATCATGGTTTCGTGGGCGTTGGTGAAGCGGCGGCCGCGGAAATTCGGCATCGGATTGGTCTTGCGCCACACGATGTCGTTGAGGACCCAGAAGCCGAGGTCCTGCATGATCGCGCCGACGCGGAAAATGTTGTGATAGGAGCCGATCACCCACAACGTCGCCGACGGTTTCATGACGCGGCGGCAGGCCAGCAGCCAGGCGCGGGTGAAATCGTCGTAGGCGGTGAAGGATGAAAACTTGTCCCAGTCGTTGTTGACGGCATCGACGTGGGATTCGTCGGGACGCTTGAGGTCGCCCTTGAGCTGCAGGTTGTAGGGCGGATCTGCAAACACCAGATCGACCGAACCGGCCGGCAATTTCGACATCTCGGCGACGCAGTCGCCGACCACGATACGCGTATTCGGATGGGACTCAAATTGAGTGCGGGGCGCCTTTGCAGACGCCCCGCGACGCGACACAACCATGACTCAAATACTCTGACTCAGGCGACGCAGTCGGCGACGCGGGACTAAACAACCGACTGGCGATACATTGACGAGGCAAAGTAAAAATCGACTTAACCGGGTAATTCTTTCACGCTAGGCAATTTTTGCCGGGCGGGTTATTGATTAATGGAATGAGAATTTTACCTTCTTGCCGAGGCCGGCGAACCAGAAGCGTCCGCTGCGGCGGGTTGCAGGCCGCGGCAAGTCGAAAATGAGGGAAAAGCGCCATGCGTTACGATGACTTTCGCCGCAGCGACGACATCGACGACCGTCGCGACGACAGTGGCGGCGGCGGGGGCGGCCTCGGCCTTCCGATCGGCGGTGGCGGCGGGCTCGGCATCGGCACCATCATCGTGCTCGGCCTTGTCGGTTATGCGTTCGGCATCGATCCGCGCGTCCTGATCGGCGGCGCCGAAATTCTCACCGGCGGCCGCCAGGCGCCGACCTACCAAACCGATCGCACCTCGACCCCGGCCAAGTCGGGCGCGCCGAAAGACGAGATGGGCAACATGATCGCCGGCATTCTCGGCGAGATCGACGATCGCTGGAGCGAAATCTTCCAGGCCAGCGGCCAGCCCTACAAGGGACCGCGCATCGTGCTGTTTCGCAACGCCACCAATGGCGGACGCTGCGGCATGGCGCAGTCGGCGATGGGACCGTTCTACTGTCCGCCGGACCGGCAGATTTTCCTCGACACCGGATTCTTCCGCGAGATCGAGACCCGGTTTCACGGCTGTTCGGGCAATGCCTGCAAGTTCACCGCGGCCTATATCATCGCCCATGAAGCCGGCCATCACATCCAGAACCTGCTCGGCATTCTGCCGCAGGTGACGGCGAAGCAGCAGTCGGTCGGCAAGGTCGAAGCCAATGCCTTGCAGGTGAGGGTCGAGTTGCAGGCGGATTGCCTGTCCGGCGTCTGGGTCAACCGCGAGGAGAAGAAGCGCCCGGGCTTCCTCGAAGCGGGCGACATCGATGCGGCGCTGACGACGGCGTCCGCGATCGGCGACGATACCCTGCAGCGGCAGGCGACGGGGCGGGTGGTGCCGGACTCTTTCACTCACGGCTCGGCCGCGCAACGCAAGCAATGGTTCATGACCGGCTATCAGCAAGGCACGGTGCAGTCCTGCAATACGTTCGCCGCCGGATCGCCGTGAATGTCCTCGGTCGACGAGTCCCGAACATTCGTGCCGCTCAACATCGCGGTGCTGACGATTTCCGACACGCGTTCTTTGGCCGACGACAAATCCGGAAATATCCTGGCCGAGCGGCTCACCGCCGCCGGTCACAAGCTGGCGGCGCGCGAGATCGCCGTCGATGACGTCGAGGCGATCCGCGATACCGTCAGGCGATGGATCGCCGATCCCGGCGTCGATGCCATCGTCACGTCAGGCGGCACCGGCTTCACCGGACGCGACGTGACCCCGGAGGCGATCGAGCCGTTGTTCGAAAAGCGGATGGATGGCTTCTCGATCGCGTTCCATATGCTCAGCCACGCCAAGATCGGCACCTCGACGATCCAGAGCCGCGCCACCGCGGGCGTTGCCGGCGCCACCTTCATCTTCTGCCTGCCGGGATCGCCCGGCGCCTGCCGCGACGGCTGGGACGGCATTCTCGCCGCCCAGCTCGACTACCGGACGCGGCCGTGCAATTTCGTCGAGATCATGCCGCGGCTCGACGAGCATCTGCGGCGCCCCAAGGCGAAGGGCGCGTCGGCCTAAAGCTTCATCTCCCAGGTCTCGCCGACGAGGTCGACGCCGAAGCTGTGGTGCTTCTCCTGCCCGACGAGGCGGAATCCGGCGCGCTGGTAGATACCGCGCGCGGCGACGAGGATGCTCTGGGTCCACAGCGTCATCGAGGCGTAACCGGCTTCGCGCGCGAAACGAATGCACTGCCCGGTCAGCGCGCGTCCCACCCCGAGCCCGCGGGCTTTCTTCTCCACCAGCAGCAGCCGCAATTTCGCGACCTCATCGGACGCCTTGACCAGAAAGATCGAGCCGACCGGTTCGCCGCCGATCTCGGCGATCCAGCAATGCTCGCGCGCAGGATCGTAGGATCGGATGAACTGCGCCGCGATTTCGGCGGCAAGCGCTTCGAAGCTGATGTCCCAGCCATATTCCTGCGCATACACCGCGCCGTGCCGCGACACGATCCAGCCGATGTCGCCGGGACGGTGGCTTCGCAACAGGAAGCCGGCGGGCGGATGAGCCGGCGACTCCAGCGCATGCTCGATGGCCGTCATGGCGTTGACGACGGCCGCGCGTTCCGCAACCTCCAGCCCGCCCAGTAACGCCGCAACCGCGCTGCGCGACCGGCCATCGAGGTCCGCAAAGGCGGCGCGGCCTTTCGCGGTCAATGCAAGCTCGGTCACGCGGCGGTCGGTCTGCGACGGCTTGCGCGCGACGATCTGGCGCCGCTGCATCGCCTGCAGGGTGCGGCTGAGGAAGCCGGCATCGAGCCCGAGCGCGCGGACGAGATCGGTCGCGGTGCAGCTCTTTCGATCCCCGATTTCGTAGATGATCCGCGCTTCCTGCAGCGTCCAGGGACTGTCGAGCAGCTTGGGCTCGATGATGCCCAGCTTGCGGGTGTAGAACCGGCTGAAGCCGCGGACCGCGGCGATCTGGGTTTCCAGTTCCGGAGCTATATTTGACTTCATCAAATGATTATTTGACAAAATCAAGTAGTTTGCAAGCCCTCAAGCCACCACGATCCGGCTGCGCAACAGCGTGCGCGACGAGCGGCCAAGTTGCCGCAGCAGCCGGGCTTCCGAGCGGGGCGCGTCCGGCGCGTAACCGCCCAGCCGGTCGTAATGATCGCGCGCGATCAGCAACCCCTGATCCGGCGAGGGCCCGGCAAACATCCGCGCGACAAATTTGAAGCCATCGCTCAGGCGCGTCTCGGCATAGGGCGAGCGGGCGTAACGGAAGATACCGGCGCGGGGCTTGCCGCTGCTTGAGACCCGCTCGATGAATTGCGCTGTCTCCTCGATCCAGCCGGCATCCAGCACCGCGCCGGCATGCAGGAACATCAGCCAGGGCGAGCGGGCCTGGCGTGCGCCGGCTGCCAGTGCCGCTGAATGCGATCCCGTGAACGGCAGGAAGCGGCAGCCGGCGACGTCGGCAACCCGCTCGATCACGCCGGTGCCGGCGCGGTCGACCAGCAGCACCTCGCGCACCACGCCGGCGGCGGCGCCCGGCACCAGTGCCGCCAGCGTCGCGACGACCGGCTGTTCGATGCCTTCGGTGGGAATGATGACGCTCAGCATCGACGGCTCTTCGGTTCCCAAACGGAAAAACGCTGCACTGTTATCATCTTGTCACACTCAAATCAGCCTTCCGGCTGCAGCTTTTTGCGGCAGCCCGAAGCCAGCGGAACCGGGTCAAGCGATTGAATTTCAGTTGTGGAGGCGACGTTTCGTGTTCTTGATTTGTTCTCATAAGGTGCTATGTTCTGACCATGAGTTCGAGCATCCTCTCATGCCCTCAAGCACCCGCCGGTCACGGCGCCCTCCGAACCGGCGGGTGCGCCTTCTCCTTTTCCTGAACTGGCGGTTGCGATCGAGCGCGAGCGGCGGCGCGGCCGCGGCGCGCAATCCAACGCCAGCGGCCGTTTCGAGGCCGAAGCGCGGGTCGTCTTCGACGATGGCTGGCAGAGCCTCGATGAATTGCCGCCGTTCAAGACCGTGGTCGCGGTGGATACCGCGCGCAAGGTCATCACCCGCAACGATTCTCCGGACATCGGCTTCGATCGTTCGATCAACCCTTACAGGGGTTGCGAGCATGGCTGCGTCTACTGCTTTGCGCGGCCGACCCACGCCTTCCTTGGCCTGTCGCCGGGGCTCGACTTCGAGTCGAAACTGTTCGCCAAGCCCGATGCGCCGCAATTGCTGGAAAAAGAGCTGGCAGCGCAGGATTACGAACCGCGCATGATCGCGATCGGCACCAATACCGACCCCTACCAGCCGATCGAGCGCGAGCGGAAGATCATGCGCGGCATTCTCGAAGTGCTGGAGCGCGCCGGCCATCCCGTCGGCATCGTCACCAAGTCGGCGCTGGTGACCCGCGACATCGATATTCTTTCGCGGATGGCGAAACGCAATCTCGCCAAGGTGGCGCTGTCGGTCACGACGCTGGATCCGAAACTGGCGCGGACCATGGAGCCGCGGGCCTCGACTCCGCCCCGGCGGCTGGAAGCGTTGCGGCAACTGTCGCAAGCCGGCATCCCGGCCACGGTGATGGTGGCGCCGGTGATCCCTGCGCTGAACGATTCCGAGATCGAACGCATTCTCGATGCCGCGGCGCATGCCGGCGTCAAGGAAGCAAGCTACGTGCTGCTGCGGCTGCCGCTCGAAGTGCGCGACCTGTTCCGCGAGTGGCTGATGGCGAATTATCCCGATCGCTACCGGCACGTCTTTACCCTGATCCGCGACATGCGCGGCGGCCGCGACTACGATTCGCAATGGGGCACGCGGATGAAGGGTACCGGACCGATGGCCTGGATGATCGGACGCCGGTTCGAGATCGCCTGCGAGAAGCTCGGGCTCAACAAGCGGCGTTCGAAATTGACCACCGATCATTTCGCGCGGCCGAAACGCAGCGGACAGCAGTTGAGTTTGTTCTAGGCGGAACTCAAGCCAGGCTGAATACTCCCTTCCCCCGCGGCCGCGGGCTGCGGATCAGCCATCCCCGAACATGGGTTGTGCGGTGCAGCATAGTCGGTAAAGGCTTGCTGTTCACTGAGGTGCCGCAACGTGACTGATCTGAATGCCGACGCTTGGGTTTCATCGAGCCACAAGCCGATGGGCTTTCCGGAATTTGTTGTCGTGATCGCTTCGATCATGGCGCTGAACCCGCTGGCGATGGACATGATGCTTCCGGCGCTGCCGGACATCGCCGCGGCATTCCACATCACGGTCGCCAACGAACCGCAGGCGGTACTGTCGACGTTTCTGGTCGGTTTCGGCATCGGCCAGTTCATCATGGGACCGCTTTCGGACCGGTTCGGCCGGCGTGCGGTCCTGATCGACGGCATGGCGCTGTATTGCATCGCCAGCGTATTGGCGATCACGGCATCGTCTTTCGAAACATTGCTGCTGGCGCGGGTGCTGCAGGGGATCGGCACCTCCGCTACCCGCGTGATCGCGACGTCGATCGTTCGCGACTGCTACGCCGGCCGCCGCATGGCCAGTGTGATGTCGCTGGCGATGATGGTCTTCATCGCGGTGCCGGTGATCGCGCCGTCGCTGGGGCAGGCGGTGATGTTGCTGACACAGTGGCGCGGCATCTTCGTCGTGCTGATGCTGTACGGCGTGCTGGCGCTGATCTGGAGCGCGCTGCGGATGCCGGAGACGCTGCCGATGTCGGAGCGCAAGTCGCTCGCCATCCGTGACGTGCTCGGAGCCTTTCACCAGACCGTGACCAACCGGCAGACCATTGGTTACGCGGTGGCGGCCGGCGGCGTGCAGGGAGCGCTGTTCGCCTTCGTGTTCTGCTCGCAGCAGATATTCACCGGGATCTACGGGCTTGGGCGCTATTTTCCGCTGGCGTTCGCCGGCATCGCGATCGGCGTGGCGATTGCCGGCTTTCTCAATTCCCGTTTCGTCGGTCGGCTCGGCATGCGGGTGATCTCGCATGGCGCGCTGGTCGGCTACGTGGCGGTGGCGGGCGTCCTGCTGCTGGCGGTGAAGATGCACATGCTGCCATTGGCGTTGTTCGTGGCGCTGGCAGCGCTGATGATGTTCACGTTCGGACTGATGGTCGCCAATTTCACTTCGCTGGCGATGGAGCCGCAGGGCCATATCGCCGGCACCGCTTCGTCATTGTACGGGTCGATTACCACACTGCTCGGCATCGGGATCGGCACCGCGATCGGCCAGGATTACGACGGCACGCTGTTGCCGTTCGCAACGGGTTTTTTCCTCTGCACGCTGGCGTCCCTGGCGGTCGTCCTGGTGGTGGAAAAGGGCCGGCTGTTCAAGCCGCACAACAAGCCCGTTATGTGAGTCCGGGTTGGGTCCCGGCGTTCGCCGGGACGACGTAGTGGATGTCCTCCATGCCCGAATTGCCGTATTGCGGTGTGATGAACGATCGACCCGCGCCAGCACCGCAAAAACCGCCGGTCGTGATCCTGACGACGCCGCGCCTGATCCTGCGGTCCGCGACCGAGCAGGACATTCCGGTCATGCGCGAGCGGATTCTGGGCGTCGCCGACGTCATGCGTTACGTGTTCCAGGGCGAGGCGATGTCGGAGGAACGCGCCGAGCAGGTGATGCGGAAGCATTTCACGTTTGGCGACAGCCTGACCGGAATCGGGATCCTGACCGAACGGCCCACAGGCGAACTGATCGGCTTCGCCGGCCTGTTTCCCTGCAAGGCCCTGGGAGCCGAGGATCTCGAGATCGGCTTCGTGCTCGCCCGCCATGCCTGGGGCCGGGGGATTGCGACCGAGATCGGCGAGGCGCAGCTCGCGTTCGGATTCGAGCAGCTCAACCGCCCGCGGTTGCTGGGGCTGGTCGATCCGCGCAACGGGCCGTCCATTCATGCGATCAAGAAGCTCGGCCTGCGCTATATAAAAGACGTTGCGGAACCCAGACGCGCAAATCGCAGCGTGTTCTGTATCGAAATCGACGAGTGGCGCAAACGCGCCCGTGAACAGCGGGCATAGCCCGATTTTTTCATTGTGCGGCCGGGGCGGCTTGCGCACCATCCCCGCCATGATTCGCGGTAAATCCGGCAAAGACACCACAGCGCTGCCCAAGGGCGTGATCGCGGTCGCGCCGCCGAGCTTTCGCCGCGAGCGCGCGCTGATCAAGCGCGGGGTCTGGCCGGTGGCCGGCTGCGACGAGGCCGGGCGCGGCCCGCTGGCCGGACCGGTCGTGGCCGCGGCCGTGGTGCTGGATCCCAGGCGAATTCCCAAGGGCATCGACGATTCCAAGCGGCTGACGCCGGAGCGCCGTGAAGAACTGTTCGAGCAGATTTGCGCAACCGCTTCGTTTGCGGTTGCCTTTGCCTCGCCGGCGCGGATCGACCGCGACAATATCCTGCGCGCGTCGTTGTGGGCGCTGGCACGCGCGGTGCGTGCGCTGCCGGAACCGCCGAAACATGTGTTCGTCGACGGCCGCGACCGGCTCGACATACCGTGCGATTGCGACGCGGTGATCGGTGGCGACGGGCTGGTTCTGTCGATCGCGGCGGCCTCGATCATCGCCAAGGTCGCGCGCGACCGCCTGATGTGCCAACTGGCACAGGATTGCCCCGGCTATGGTTTCGAATCCCACAAGGGCTATAGCGTGCCCGAGCATCTGCAGGCGCTGGACCGGCTCGGCCCCACCATGCATCACCGGCGGTTTTTTGCCCCCGTGTTGGCGGCGCGGGAAAAACAACTGGCCATGACGTTCGAGGACGAAGCTGTCCGGATCGACGTCGGCGAAACATCGGTGGTTTCAGCCGCGGCCGTTTGACGTGGCAGGGCGCCCGGGCCGTTGCCTTGGCCGCGCTTGGGCTCTATCACGTCCGGGACCGATTTTCCTTCCAGGCAGTACATGCGTTTCACCTCCCTGATTATCGAACTGATCCGCGCCCGGCCGCGGCTGGTGGTCTGGATCGTGGTGCTGTTCCAGGCCGCACTGTGGCTGATCCTGCCGATGCTGCTGTATCGGAGCCCGCCGGACGATCTGGCGACGGTGCTGGCCTATGGCCGGGAATACCAGGTGGGAACCGACCTCGGGCCGCCGCTGGCGTTCTGGCTTGCCGACATCGCGTTTCGCGCCGCCGGCAATCATCTGTTCGGCGTCTATCTTTTGACGCAGCTTTGCGCGGTCGCGACGTTCTGGACGCTGTACCTGCTGGCGCGCGCCGTGGTCGGCGGACAGCAGGCCGTGCTCGCGGTCCTGCTGACCGTGACGATCACGGCATTCGCCGCGCCGGGCGTCGAATTCGGCCCGCTGGTGCTGGCGCGCCCGCTCTGGGCGCTGTTGCTGATGCATTCATGGCAGTTGATCGGCCAGGGCCGGCGCAATGCGTGGTTCGCCTGGTCGATCGAGGCCGGGCTTTTGCTGCTGACGACCTCCGCCGCGATCGGCCTGTTGCTGCTGGTCGCTGCCTTTGCGCTCGCAACGCCGCGCGGGCGGCGCATGCTGATGTCGTTCGATCCGCTGTACGCGCTGCTGGTGATTATCGTGCTGGCGCTGCCCTATCTGGTGTGGCTCGTGCGCGCCGATACAGTGACGCTGCCGCACTTGCCGCCGGTTGCGGAGTTGAGCACAAGGGCGCTGCACTGGGCGGCACTGCTCGGCGGCTTGCTGGCGGCGATGTCCGGCGTCGTGCTGCTGGTGGCGTTCAATTCCGGCTGGTTCGATCGCGACGGGGAGGAGGCGCCGATCATCTACCGGCCGCCGGTCGATCCGCTGGCACGCGATTTTGTTTATTTCTTCGCCATCGCGCCGGCGCTTGCGGGAAGCCTGATTGCCGGCCTGTTCGATCTCGGCGGTGTCGTGGGCGGCCCAGGCGTCGCGCTGTTGATGTCGGGGCTGGCCGCGATCGTCGCGACCGGCGATCTGGTCCGTCTGCGGCGTCAGCGATTGTTGCGCTCGATCTGGGCGCTTGCGGTCGCAGCACCGGCGTTCGCGGTGATCGTGACGACGCTTTTTCTCCCATGGGCCAGCAGCGCCGAGGTGCCGACGTCGCTGCCGGCGAAAGACATCGCGCGTTTTTTCGGCGACAGTTTCGAGCGGCGCACCAACCAGCGGCTGAGGGCGGTGACGGGTGACCTGCAAATTGCAAGCCTGATTACACTGGATTCCGGACGCCCCCATCTGTTTCTCGACGCTGCGCCGGAACGGACGCCGTGGCTGACGCTGGCGAAATTCAACGAAACCGGCGGGGTCGTGGTTTGGCGCGCCTCGGATACCGAGGGCACGCCGCCCGCCGACATCGCGCAACGTTTTCCCGGCCTGGTGCCGGAAGTGCCGCGGTCGTTCGAGCGGCTTGCGAGCGGCCGGCAACCGGTGCTGCGGATCGGCTGGGCCATCGTGCGCCCGAAGGCGCCGTAATCTTGGTTTGAAATCTGAGCGGGCAGGGGCGCGAGATGGATTTGAATCCGCCGGCAGGATCGAAGATTTCGATTGTGAGTGAAGGTACCGATCCGACCATCATTGTTCCAGCGGCAAATAGCCCGATGCGCTACTTCACGGGGCTGTTCCTGCTGTTTTGGCTGGGTGGCTGGGCTCTCGGGTTCAAGAGCGCCGCTTCACAAATACTGTTAGGAAAGGCCAACGCCTTTATCATCTTTTGGCTTGGCGGCTGGACCTTGGGTGGAATCTTCGCAGCTTACGCGCTTTATCGGTCATTCCGTCCTTCGGTCCCCGAATCGCTGGAACTGAAACGGAATAGCGTGACCTATGATTCCGGAATTCCACCGATCCAGTTCGGTTCATCCTGGCAATACAAGAATCCGCGGGATGCGTGGCGTTCGACTTTTCCAAAGAGAGTTCGTGTCGACCTCGATCGACGACAACTGCAATCGCTGCGTTTGAGAGAGACCGAATCCGGCAACCGCCTGACCATCGACGTGGACGCCGCACGTCTCGATATCGCGTCGACTGCGAGCGAAGTCGAACGCGAGTGGCTGGCGCGCCTGTTGGCGCAGCGCTATTCGCTGCCGCAGGTTTTGGCAACGCCGGCGCCAACGAGCGGATCTTGATGGCTGAATATTTAGCCGGCCAGTGCTCTCGCATGTCGACAGCAAGGTTTACGTCGCCAACGGGGATTTGCCACGCTTTCCCGAATGGCCGCCCGGACGTTAACCCGGCCGCGTGATAAAGCAGCTGAATAGACGGTTAAGGATCGATACGCCTGAAACGCGTGAGTTTGATCCTCATGGTGAGGAGGCGCGCTTGCGCCATCTCGAATCACGAGAGATCCTATGCAGCAGGCAAGAGTGCTCCAATAGGCGCTTCTGATTCGCTGACACAGGAGGTGAACACGGTCAAACCGATTTCACGGCGGCGAAAGTAGAGCCCGCTTTGATCGGAAACGGAAGTGAACTGAGTGGCAAAAGCGTCGCTGTGTGCCACGAGCGGAAATGCTGGCTGGAAGTCGTAGCCTGCCGTTCCGGCCGATAAATCGGCCGTGTTGCTAAAACCTGAATTGCGAGGCAAGCTTGGGAAATGCTCAAGGCGCCGCAAATTCGTTTCTGCAGGGCCTCAGACGGGGTTCGCATCGCCTACGCCACGACGGGCAGAGGTCCGGCGATGATCGAGGTTGCAACCTGGCTCAACCATCTCGAATTCGATTGGCAAAGTCCGGTCTGGCGCCCGCGACTCGTCGAGATGGCAAAGAACTACACCATGGCGCGATACGACGGTCGAGGTTGTGGCCTGTCGGATCGGGCCGTCGACGACCTGTCGTTCGATGCCAATCTTCGTGATCTCGAGGCGGTGGCCGATGCGGCCGGTTTCAAGCGTTTTGTCCTTCTCGGCTGCTGCCAAGGCAGCGGCCTGGCGATTGCCTATGCGGCACGCCACCCCGAACGCGTCAGCAATCTAGTCCTGTATGGCGCGTTCGCACGCGGTAGGCTGAAGCGCGACCCATCTGCACGGGACCGCGAAGAAGCCGACATGATGTTGAAACTTGTCGAGCTTGGCTGGGGACGTGAAAATCCGGCGTTTCGTCAGGTCTATACGACGATGTTCATCCCCGAGAGCACGCCCGAGCAATTTCGCTGGTTCACCGACCTCCAGCGCATGTCGACCTCGCCAGAGAACGCGGTTGGACTGATCCGGGGATTTGATGCCATGGATGTCACCGACCTGTTGCCAAAGGTTAGCTGCCCTACGCTGGTATTGCACGCTCGAGACGACGCCCGCGTACCGTTCGGGGAAGGCCGCATGGTCGCCAGCTCAATCGCCGGCGCGGAATTCGTTCCGTTGGATAGCCGCAATCACATCCTGTTGGAGCATCAGCCGGCGTGGAAACAGTTCTTGGACGAGATCGCCCGATTCGTACACGGTCAAGGCCGAGCCGACGCAATCGAGGAGACAACGTTTGCCGACCTCACGCAGCGCGAGCGTGAGGTCCTCGAACTGATCGCTCGCGGTCTCGACAATGCGGCGATTGCAAGCCAACTGTCGGTAAGCCCAAAAACCGTTCGCAATCACATCAATGGCATCTTCGATAAGCTGAATATCCCCAACCGGGCCCAAGCCATCGTGCTCGCGCGCGAGGCTGGCATGGGGATGCGAACGGGCTAGGTCCCCGGTCTGGGTCTCGTGGCCCAGGACTTCAGCACATTCGAACACATTGAGATGAGGCCTGGGCCTAGGGTCTCATGACGGGTTCAGCCCTTTCAGACACGTTTCTCCTTGGTGAACAAACATTTCGCCAAGTACACCTCGGTGTTCAACGCCCAAGGAGAGAACGATGAATGACACCATTATGTCGTCCCCACTCACCGGCACCGCGCAGATGCAAGGTGATCTGTGGAGTGCTCGTGCCCGCGACTACGCCGAATTGCAGGAACGCTATTTCCTTCCGTTGTACGAGAGCGTGCAGCGCCGGCCCGAACTCGCGAAAGCGCGATCAAGCCTCGATGTCGGCTGCGGTCCTGGCCTCGCCGCGCAGGTATTTTCACAGACAGTTGCCAACGTCGCCGGCATCGACGCATCCGCCGCGTTTATCGATATCGCGCGTGAGCGCCTGCCTGGGCGGAATTTGCGTGTCGGGGAAATGGAAACGCTGCCGCACGCGGATCGAAGTTTCGATGTCGTAACCGGCTTCAATGCGTTTCAGTACGCCGCTTCACCTGTCAACGCTCTGCGGGAGGCACGCCGCGTAACCCAGCCGGATGGCGTTGTGGTGATCGCAACCTGGGGCCCACCGGAGGACTGTGAGGCGGCCGGGCATCTCAAAGCCCTCGGTGCGTTGATGCCACCGCCACCGCCGGGAGCGCCAGGGCCTTTCGCATTGTCCGACGAATCCAAATTGAAGGCGCTGGTGTCCGAGGCCGGTCTCACGCCGATAGCAGTGGTCGACGTGGAATGTCCTTGGATCTACCCGAACCTGGACATTGCGCTTCGTGCAATGCTGTCTGCCGGACCTGCCGAACGAGCCATTCGAAATTCCGGCATGGACCGCGCACGTGATGCGGTAGCGAACGCGATTGCGCCTTACTTGAAGCCTTCAGGCCAGTACCATCTGAGCAACAAGTTCCGCTACCTTATAGCCCGCGCGTGATGGACCGCTGATCTGTGGCTGCTGAACTGATCAGGTACAGCTTTGGGCATAGCCGGGTTGAGGCATGCCCAAGGTCCGTTCAAGGCTCCGTTCATATAAGCCCGTATCCATCCTTCGAAACGCGGCTACGCCGCTCCTCAGGATGAGGGGACCTTCGTCTGCTCCAGCATCTTGGCGATCGAGCGCAAATCCTGCCACGCCATGCGCTTGTAGGACGGTGAGCGCAACAGATACGCCGGGTGGAACGTCGCCATCGCCCGGATCGTGCGGGTGCCGGTGTCGTAGTCGAACCAGCGCCCACGGGTTTTCATGATGCCCTCGCGGGTCGACAACAGCGTTTGCGTCGAGGGATTGCCGAGCGTGACCAGCACGTCCGGGTTAACCAGTTCGATTTGCCGCTGGATGAACGGCAGGCAGATTTGCGTCTCCTGTGGCGTCGGGGTGCGGTTGCCGGGCGGCCGCCACGGGATGACGTTGGCGATATAGGCGTTGCCGCGATTCAGCCCGATCGTTGCGATCATCCGGTCCAGCAACTTGCCCGAACGTCCGACGAACGGCAGGCCCTCGATGTCTTCCTCGCGTCCGGGCGCCTCGCCGACGAACATGATGCGCGCCTGCGGATTGCCGTCGGCGAATACCAGGCGCGTGGCGGTGGACTTCAGCGCACAGCCGTCGAATTTTTCCAGTAGCGCCCGCAACGCCTCGAGCGAAGGTGCGGTTCGCGCCGCTTCGCGCGCCGACATGATCGCCACCTCCGGCGCAGGCGCAGCGTCGATGCGCGGAGCCGGGATCGCAGCAGGCATGGTCTTGGCAGGTTCGGGCAGCATTGTCGCCGCAGGCGCGACATCGGGATCGGACAGCCGGTTCGCCGGTTCTTCCGTCAGCGCGCAATCGACCCCGGCCTCCAGATAAAAGGCCAGCAATTGCCGGGCAGTGGGGGCGCCTTCAGGCGTCATGACGCGGTGTCAGGGGCATCGGGCCAATCTAGGATGGATCGCGCCGCAGCGAAACGGCTTGACGCCTATTCCGTGGTTGTTCTTCCCCGAAAAATCGGAAACAAACGGTTCCTGGAAACGTTCTCAACCGGGCTGAGATCAGATCATGAGCACCGAAGAACTGCCGCCTCGCGAATCCATGGAATTCGACGTCGTCATCGTCGGCGCCGGCCCCTCGGGGCTCGCCGCTGCGATCCGGCTCAAGCAGCTCAATGCCGACCTTGGGGTGGTCGTGGTGGAGAAGGGATCCGAGGTCGGCGCGCATATTCTGTCCGGCGCGGTGATCGATCCGGTGTCGCTCGACAGGTTGATTCCGGATTGGCGCGAGGACGCCGACTGCCCGCTGAAGACGCAAGTCAAGGACGACCGGTTCTACTGGATGACGGCAGGCTCTGCGATCCGGCTGCCGAATTTCATGATGCCGCCGCTGATGAACAACCATCATTGCTATATCGGCTCGCTCGGCAACGTGTGCCGCTGGCTGGCGCGGAAGGCCGAGGCGCTCGGCGTCGAGATCTATCCGGGCTTTGCCGCCGCCGAAGTGCTCTACGACGACAACGGCGCGGTGCGCGGCATCGCGACCGGCGACATGGGCATCGCCAAAGACGGCACGCACAAGGCGTCGTATACCCGCGGCATGGAACTGCTCGGCAAGTACACGCTGTTCGCCGAGGGCGCGCGCGGCAGCCTGACCAAGCAGTTGATCGCGAAATTCGCCCTCGACGCCAACTGCCAGCCCGGCAAATTCGGCATCGGCCTCAAGGAAGTCTGGCAGATCGATCCTGCGAAACACCAGAACGGCCTGATCCAGCATTCGTTCGGCTGGCCGCTGAACAATTCGACCGGCGGCGGCTCGTTCCTCTATCACTACGACGATAATCTGGTGGCAGTCGGTTTCGTCGTGCATCTCAATTACGACGACCCGTATTTGTCGCCGTTCGACGAGTTCCAGCGCTTCAAGACCCATCCGGCGATCAGCCCCCTGTTCGAGGGCGGCAAACGCCTCGCTTATGGCGCGCGGGCCATCACCGAGGGCGGCTACCAGTCGGTGCCGCGCTTGAGCTTCGCGGGCGGCGCGCTGATCGGATGCGCGGCGGGTTTCGTCAACGTGCCGCGCATCAAGGGCGTGCACAATGCGATGGGCAGCGGCATGCTCGCGGCTGAACACGTCGCTGCCGCGCTTGGCGCCGGCCGCGCCAGCGATGAACTCGCCGAATACGAAAATGCCTGGCGGGATTCGCCGGTCGGCAAGGATCTGTACCGGGTCCGCAACGTCAAGCCGCTGTGGTCGAAGTTCGGCACCATCTTGGGCGTCGCGCTCGGCGGCATCGACATGTGGTGCAACACGCTCGGCTTTTCGCTGTTCGGAACCCAGTCGCACGCCAAGCCCGACCGCAAGACGCTCGATCCGGCGAAAGCGCATGTGCCGATCGCTGCTCCGAAGCCGGACGGCAAGCTCACCTTCGACAAGCTGTCGTCGGTGTTCCTGTCCAACACCAATCACGAAGAGGACCAGCCGGTGCACCTCAAGGTCGCCGACATGAACCTGCAGAAGACCTCCGAGCACGACGTCTATGCCGGGCCGTCCAACCGCTATTGCCCGGCCGGGGTCTATGAATGGGTCGAGGAGGCCAACGGGTTGCGCTTCCAGATCAACGCCCAGAATTGCGTCCATTGCAAAACCTGCGACGTCAAGGATCCCAACGGCAACATCACATGGGTTCCACCGGAGGGCGGTGGCGGGCCCAATTATGAGGCGATGTAACCACGATTGCGTGAGCCGGCATGGGTCACTGCCGGGTGCGGCCACGATACGGCCACACTGCAAGCGTTTTGAGGCCGGGCCGGCTGAATCGGCGGCCATTCGGGTCTTGATGCCAATCGATCGGCCGCCCCGTATCCTTGCGGTTGAACGCCAAACGCGGCATTGTCACGTGACTTGATGCCGCCGGTCGGGTCCGCTTCGAGACGACCCGTAATTCCTGCCGTAATTTCCGCTGTAAATTCTGGAGCTAGGCGCACCCGATGTTTTCCATTCGTTTTAATCGCTCGATGGTAGCCGCTTTCGCCGTTGCCGCGCTGGCCGTGCCCGGTTCGGTCTGGGCGCAGACGCCGGATCATCCGACCGACAACTCGGCGCAATTTCCCACCAGCCACGATTTGAAATCGCTGACGGTGACCGGCAGCTATCTGGCCGCCCGTCATGCCAGCGTGGAGCGGGACGCCAGTGCGGCCGCCGCGTTTTATCTCTCGGCGCTCCGCACCGACGCAAAGAACAACGAATTGCTCGATCGCGCGTTCATTTCCTCGCTTGCCGACGGCGATATCGACGAGGCCGTGAAACTCGCCGAGCGGATTCTGGCGGTCGACAAATCCAATCGCGTGGCCCGGCTCGTCGTCGGCGTGCGCGACCTGAAGATGAAGAAGTATGCGGCCGCGCAGCTCAACATCAACCAGTCGATTCGCGGCGCGCCGACCGATCTGATCGCAGCCTTGTTGTCGGGCTGGGCCAGTTACGGCGCCGGCGACACCAAGACCGCCGTCGCCAATATCGACAAGCTGACCGGTCCGGAATGGTACCCGATCTTCAAGGACCTGCACTCCGGCATGATGCTCGAGCTTGCGGGCAAGGAAAAGGAAGCCGGCGTGCGTCTCGAGCGGGTCTACAAGCTCGACGACACCATGCTGCGCGTGGTCGAGGCCTATGCGCACTGGCAGTCGCGCAACAAGGGTGACCCGGCGGCGATCGCGACCTATGAGGCGTTCGACAAGAAGCTGGCGCGCCATCCGCTGGTGCAGGAAGGTCTGCGCGAAGCGAGAGCCGGCAAGAAGCTGCCGCCGCTGGTCGATTCGCCGCAGGCCGGTGCTGCCGAAGTGCTGTACGGCATCGGCGCCATGCTGACGCGCGGCGGCAGTTCGGATCTGGCGCTGGTCTATCTGCAATTGTCGCTGTACCTCGCCCCCAATCATCCGCTGGCGCTGTTGTCGCTGGCCGATCTCTATGAGTTGGTGAAGAAACCGGCGATGGCGATCAAGGTCTACGAGCGCGTGCCGGCGAGTTCGCCGCTCAAGCGCAACGCCCAGATCCACCTTGCGGTCGATCTCGATGCCGCCGACCGCAGCGACGAGGCGATCAAGATCCTGAAGGACCTGACGGCCGAAGACCCCAAGGACCTCGAAGCCATCCTGGCGCTCGGCAATATCGAGCGGGGCCGCAAGAAATTCGCCGACTGCGCCGTGACCTACTCGCAAGGCATCGACGCGTTGCCGGACCCCAACGACAAGAGCAATACCGTCTATTATTATAACCGCGGCATCTGCGAGGAACGTTCCAAGCAGTGGAGCAAGGCCGAGGCCGACATGCGCAAGGCGCTGGAGCTGCAGCCCGAGCAGCCCAATGTGCTGAACTATCTCGGCTATTCGTGGATCGATCAGGGCGTCAATCTCGACGAGGGCATGTCGATGATCAAGCGCGCCGTCGATCAGCGTCCCGACGACGGCTATATCGTCGACTCGCTCGGCTGGGCCTATTTCAGGATCGGCAATTACGAAGAGGCGGTGAAGAACCTCGAGCGCGCCATCGATCTCAAGCCGGAAGACCCGACCATCAACGACCATCTCGGCGACGCCTATTGGCGCGTCGGCCGCACCCTGGAAGCCAAGTTCCAGTGGGCGCATGCCCGCGACCTCAAGCCCGAGCCGGAAGACCTGCCGAAGATCGTGGCCAAGATCGAAAACGGGCTGCCCGACGATACGTCGTCCGCGGCCTCGGCCGACAAGAAAAAAGACGACGACAAGGGCGGCTGATCGAAGGGCTGGTGGCCGCCATGCCGGCGCTGATCGAGGACGGACGCGCCAAGGTCAACCTGACCCTTCGGGTGGTTGGCCGCCGCGTCGACGGCTATCACGACATCGAAAGCCTGGTCGCGTTTGCCGATTGCGCCGACCGCCTTACCCTCGTGCCCGGATCGAAACTCACGCTTGAGACCACCGGTCCGCTGGCAGACGAATGCGGCGAGGCCGCCGACAACCTCGTGCTGGTCGCCACCCAGTTGCTCGCCGAACGCGTGCCGGACCTGAAGGCCGGCAGCTTCACGCTGGACAAGGTGCTGCCGGTCGCAGCCGGCATCGGCGGCGGTTCGGCCGATGCCGCCGCGGCGCTGCGGCTGCTGGCGCGGTTGAACGACCTTGAACTCGATGACAACAGATTGCTCGATGTCGCCTTGCTGACCGGCGCCGACGTTCCGGTTTGCCTCGCCTCGAGCGCCTGCGACATGTCGGGGGTCGGTGAAAGACTGCTGCCGATCTCGATCCCCAAGATGCCGTGCGTGCTGGTCAATCCGCGCGTCGGCGTGGCGACCAAGGCGGTGTTCGAAGGGGTCGGCTTGCGGAGCGGCGAATTGCTGGTCGGTGCCAGCGACGTGCTCCAGGCCACCGCCTGGCCGGAGCCGGGGGCATCGCTCGAAGACTGGGTCGAAGCGCTGGCTTTGGCTTCCAACGACCTCGAAGCCCCCGCAATGCGCATTCAGCCGGTCATCGCCAAAGTGCTCGCCGCACTCAACGCCACCAACGGGGCCTGGCTGGCGCGGATGTCGGGATCGGGCGCGACGTGCTTTGCGATCTATGAAAACACCGCCGAAGCCCAGCGCGCGGCGCAGAAGATCCAGCTCGATCATCCGCAATGGTGGGTGCATGCGGGCGTGTTGAGCTAGCAAGACACACATTCGGTCGTCATCCTGAGGTGCGAGCCACTTCAGCGAGCCTCGAAGGATGGCTGCATGACGGTGCTTGCAGCCCATCCTTCGAGGCGCGCAAGAGCGCGCACCTCAGGATGACGACGATTTTGTTGCTAGTGCGACCTTGCCAGGCAGAACGCCACCACCTGCTCCAGCGCTGATTTCATCGGCGAGGCCGGAAACAGCGCCAGCGCGTCGACCGCCATCGCGCCGTAATGCTGGGCGCGGTTGATGGTGTCCTCCAGCGCGCGGTGCTTGGTCATCAGGCCGACCGCGTGATCGAGATCGCTGTCGCCGATCTCGCCGCGCTCCAGCGCCTTGACCCAGAACGCGCGCTCGCCGTCATTGCCGCGGCGGAACGCCAGCACCACCGGCAGCGTGATCTTGCCCTCGCGGAAATCGTCGCCGATGTTCTTGCCGAGCTTGGCGGCCTTGCCGCCATAGTCCAGCACATCGTCCACCAGCTGGAACGCGATGCCGAGATTCATGCCGACCGACCGGCATGCGGTCTGTTCGGCCTTCGGCCGGTTGGCGATCACCGGGCCGACCTCGCAGGCCGCGGCGAACAACTCAGCCGTCTTGCCCCGGATGACCGCGAGATATTCGTCCTCGGTGGTGGCGGTGTTCTTTGCCGCCGCCAGTTGCATCACCTCGCCCTCGGCGATCGTCGCCGCGGCGGACGACAGGATGTCGAGCGCGCGCAGCGAGCCGACCTCGACCATCATGCGAAAGGCCTGCCCGAGCAGGAAGTCGCCGACGAGAACGCTGGCCTCGTTGCCCCACAACATCCGCGCCGACAATTTGCCGCGCCGCAATTCGCTTTCGTCGACCACGTCGTCGTGCAGCAAGGTCGCGGTATGCATGAACTCGACGGACGCCGCGAGCTTGATATGGCCGTCGCCGGAATAGCCGGTGAGGTTCGCCATCGCCAGCGTCAGCATCGGCCGCAGCCGTTTGCCGCCCGAGGAAATCAGGTGATTGGCGACCTCGGGGATCATGGTGACTTCGGAACCGGTCCGCGACAGGATGGTGGCGTTGACGCGCTCCATGTCGGCGGCGACAAGCCCGACCAGTTGATCTATCGAGGCGCTTGAGGGGCTCTCAAAGGGAACAATAACCGCCACGCTGGTCTCCACATTTGCCCAATTGGCCCTGTCCTTGAGCTATAACAATAGAAACTGCCGGCTAGCGCGGCAAGGGCACGAAGCGGTTGACTCCGGCCGCGCCGCCGTCATGCCGGACCGACAAGGGAGCATCGAAGTTGCGGGAATTGGTTCGGACCAACGATATCGTGCTGGTTTCGGCGGTCGGCGCGCTGCTCGACGGCGCCCATATCCATCACCTGGTGCTGGACCAGAACATGAGCATCATCGAAGGCTCGCTCGGCGTGTTGCCGCGCCGGATCCTGGTCCATGAAGACGACAACCAGGCCGCGCGCCAGATTCTCGCCGATGCGGGTTTGGCCCACGAACTGCGGGCCGATGACTGATTCCGCCCTCGAATTCACCGAGGACGCTTTTCTCGGCGGGCAATTGCGCCTGCGTCAACCGAGGTCCGGTCACCGCGCCGGACATGACGCCATGCTGCTGGCCGCGGCGACCGCGGCGCGGCCGGGCGATCGCGTGGTCGATTTCGGCGCCGGCGTCGGCGCGGCGGGCCTGGCGGTTGCGAGGCGCGTTGAAGAAAATAGATCTCGTGCTGGTCGAGATCGATGCGACATTGGCGGGCCTTGCGCGCGGCAACGCCGCCTCGAATGAAATCGCGGCCGATGTCGTCGCGCTGGATATTACGTCGGGCGCCGATGCCTTTGCCGCGGCCGGCCTGTCCGCCGACAGCGTCGACGTCGTCCTGATGAATCCGCCGTTCAACGATTCCGCGCGGCATCGCGCTTCGCCGGACAAAACTCGCGAGGTCGCCCATGTCGCGGGGCAAGCAACCCTTGAGAACTGGATTCATGCGGCGCGCCGAATCCTCAGGTCAGGCGGCGTGCTGACATTGATCTGGCGTGCCGACGGACTTGCGCAAGTGCTGGCGGCGCTCGATCGCGGCTTCGGCAGCCTTGTCGTTCTTCCGGTTCACAGTGACGTGAAGAAGCCCGCGATCCGCGTACTGGTTCGCGCCATCAAGGGAGGAAAGGCGCCGACCCAGGTTCTCGCCGCGCTGATGCTCAATGATGAGTCAGCGCTGCCCAATAAACAGACGCAGGAGATTCTGGCCGGGAAGGGGGTATTGCCGCTGGCGCTACCCAGCTAACAGCGGCGAAATCCTATTGCGGTCGGGTTTTCGACCGCTGTTCGGGCGTCGAAGTGAAGTGAATCGCCGTCAGGAGAGTACCGATCAGCATCACCAGCAGGTAGATCTTCATGTCTTTCTCCGCTGCAACCTTGCAACCCGGCAGCCTGACCGCAGTAATGCAAGTGACGTTCCATCGATCCAATGACACCAGCGTGATAATAAATGGTTAATTTGAGGTACCAGCATGACGGACCAGATTGATAATCGCAGCAGCCGGCCCGGGCTGATCGAGAGGCTGATCGAATGGCTTCCGGCGCGGCTGCGGCGCGGAGGCGCTGTCGTGCCGGTGGTGCGGTTGTCCGGCGTGATCGGCGCGGTAACGCCGCTGCGGCCGGGCATGTCGCTGCCCGGTGTCGCCAGGACACTTGAGCGCGCCTTCTCCACCAGGAACGCCAGGGCGGTGGCGCTGGTGATCAATTCGCCCGGCGGCTCGCCGGTGCAGTCGCGCCAGATCTATTTGCGGATCCGGCAACTCGCCGTGGAAAAGAAACTGCCGGTGCTGGTGTTCGTCGAGGATGTCGCGGCATCCGGCGGCTACATGCTGGCCTGTGCGGGAGACGAGATCTTCTGCGATCCATCCTCGATCCTGGGTTCGATCGGCGTGGTCGGCGGCACCTTCGGGTTTCAGGAGTTGATCAGGAAAATAGGAGTCGAGCGGCGGCTCTATACCGCGGGCGCGCACAAGGCGATGCTCGATCCGTTCCTGCCGGAAAACCCCGACGACGTCGCGCGGGTCAAGGCGCTTCAGCGCGAGATCCATGCGATCTTCATCGCGCTGGTGAAACAGAGCCGGGGCGGCCGGCTCAAGGGCGCCGACGACGTGCTGTTCACCGGCGAATATTGGGCCGGAGAAACCTCGGTGTCGCTGGGTCTGGCGGATGCGATCGGCGATCTGCGTTCGACCTTGCGCGCGCGTTACGGCGAGAAAGTAAAGATGCCGCTGATCGCGCCGGCAAAGGGCATGCTGTCGGGCCTGATGGGCCGCAAATCCGACGGAACGGCATCGCTGTCGCTGGATGGGTTGGCAGGCCTGCCGGATGAACTGATTTCCGCACTGGAAACCAGGGCAATTTGGGCGAAATTCGGGTTCTGAGGCGGATTACCCGCGCCATTTAGTCCCTGACAATGCGATTGCAGGCCGCACCGGCTTGCGCGAGAATGCCGGTCAGGGGCGTGACGAATGAACGACAAGGATCGACCGATGCCGCCGCTGATCGCATTCGCAGGCGCCCTGGGTGCGCTGGCCGTGGTGCGCTGGGTTTACCGGACAGCCCTGCGGGTCAACCACGAACTGGAAGAAGCGCGCCTCGCCAGGGTCTCGGAAGCCGCCCGTTCGCACGACATTCCGACCTTGCGGCGGGATCCCGACACCGGCGCCTACCGGCCGGGTTGATTGCGCCGGCAACCGATACTGCAATCACTGCCGATAGACCCCCCACCCCCGACCCCGCGATCCCCTGCCCCGCCGCAAGCGGGGGGAGGGGAGCCGATAGTCCGAACCTTGTTCGAAGAGATCCCACGCGTGCGAAGACGACCGATGATCTTCTCCCCTCCCTCCGCGCGCGAAGCGCGTGGCGGGGAGGGGTCGGGGGTGGGGGGTGGTGCCACATCGCATCTAGCCAGCGATAGACCTCCTCTCCATCAGGAATCCGCTTCTCCATCGCCTTGATTCTCGGTCCCCCCGCCGATACCGTCCCGCGCGCTTGACGACCCCTTCGCGAAACCGAATCGGACAATGGATTCATTGCCCCCGCACATGCGCCCGGAACGCTCGTTCCAGGGACTGATCCTGGCGCTGCAGCGTTACTGGGCCGATTACGGCTGCGTGATCCTGCAGCCCTATGACATGGAAGTCGGCGCCGGCACCTTTCATCCCGCGACCACGCTGCGCGCGCTTGGCCCGAAACCATGGAATGCGGCCTATGTGCAGCCCTCGCGCCGGCCCAAGGATGGCCGCTACGGCGAGAACCCGAACCGGCTGCAGCATTACTACCAGTTTCAGGTGATCCTGAAGCCGTCGCCGCCAGACCTGCAGGAGCTCTATCTCAAATCGCTCGCCGCCATCGGCATCGATTCACATCTGCATGACATCAGGTTTGTCGAGGACGACTGGGAAAGCCCGACGCTCGGCGCCTGGGGGCTGGGGTGGGAATGCTGGTGCGACGGCATGGAAGTGTCGCAGTTCACTTATTTTCAGCAGGTCGCGGGCGTCGAATGCGCGCCGGTCGCCGGCGAACTCACCTACGGGCTGGAACGGCTCGCGGTCTATCTGCAAGGCGTCGACCGCATCATGGACCTCAATTTCAACGGCCGCGACGGCGCCGACAGGGTCAGCTATCGCGACGTGTTCCTGCAGGCCGAGCAGGAATACTCCCGGCATAATTTCGAATATGCCGACACCGTGATGCTGTTCGAGCAGTTCAGGATGGCCGAGGAAGCCTGCCGGAAATATCTCGAAGCCGGATGGAAGAGCGGCAGCAACCGCAGGGAGCACCTGATGGCGCTGCCGGCCTACGACCAGTGCATCAAGGCCAGCCACGTCTTCAACCTGCTCGACGCCCGCGGCGTGATCTCGGTGACCGAACGGCAGAGCTACATCATGCGCGTGCGCGAACTGGCCAAGGCCTGCGGCGAAGCCTGGGTGCACACCGAAGCGGGCGGAGCGGGCTGGGTGGTCCCTGGTGAGCGCGGTTTTGAATTTGGCGATATCTAATCTGCTCCCCTCCCTCCGCGCGCGAAGCGCGGGCGCGCGAAGCGCGTGGCGGGGTCGAGACGAGCGGAGCTCGCTCTTAGGGGTCGGGGGTGGGGGGTGGTTGACACAAACAACGCAGCGTCCCGTTGACCACCGAACGCCGCGGGAGGAGGGTAAGTAAATGCCCGACCTCCTGCTCGAACTGTTCTCCGAAGAAATTCCCGCGCGGATGCAGGCAAAGGCGGCGGACGATCTGCGCCGCATGGTCACCGACAGACTGGTCGCCGAAGGGCTGGTCTATGAAGGCGCCAGGGCGTTTGCGACGCCGCGGCGGCTGGCGCTGACGGTGCACGGCATTCCCGCGCGGCAATCCGACCTCAAGGAAGAACGCAAGGGCCCGCGGGTCGGCGGACCGGACGCGGCGATCGCGGGCTTTCTGAAAGCGACCGGACTTGCCTCGCTCGATCAGGCGAAAATCCAGCGCGATCCGAAGAAGGGCGATTTCTACATCGCGCTGATCGAAAAGCCCGGCCGCGCCACGCTCGAGGTGCTCGCCGACATCCTGCCGGTGATCATCCGGACCTTTCCGTGGCCGAAATCGATGCGCTGGGGCGAGCGCTCGGCCCGGCCCGGCGCGCTGCAATGGGTGCGGCCGCTGCATGCCATCGTCGCCACCTTCGGCATCGAGACCGAAGAACCCGAGGTGGTGAAATTTACGATCGACGGCATCGAGGCCGGCCAGACCACCTACGGCCATCGCTTCATGGCGCCGGCGCCGATCGGCGTGCGCCGCTTCGAGGACTATGAGGCCAAACTGCAGGCGGCCAAGGTCGTGCTCGACGCCCAGGCCCGCAAGGACATCATTCTCGCTGACGCGAAGCAGCTTGCGTTCGCGCAAGGCTATGAACTGATCGAGGATCAGGCGCTGCTCGACGAGGTCGCAGGGCTGGTCGAATGGCCGGTCGTGTTCATGGGATCGTTCGAAAAGGAATTTTTGTCGATTCCGTCGGAGGTGATCCGCGCCACGATCAGGACCAACCTGAAATGTTTTGTGGTCAACGATCCCAAAACCGGCAAGCTCGCCAACAAATTCGTCCTTACCGCCAACATCGAAGCCTCCGACGGCGGCAAGACCATCGTCACCGGCAACGAACGCGTGATCCGCGCCCGGCTCAGCGATGCGAAGTTTTTCTACGAGAGCGATCTGAAGACGAAGCTCGAGGACCGGCTGCCGAAGTTCGACGGAATCGTGTTTCACGAGAAGCTGGGCACGCAGGGCGAGCGCATCAAGCGGATCGAGCGGCTGGCGGCGGAGATCGCGCCGCTGGTCGGCGCCGATGTCGAAAAGACCAAGCGCGCGGCGCGTCTGGCGAAAGCGGATTTGCTCACCGAAGTGGTCGGCGAATTCCCGGAGCTGCAGGGCTTGATGGGAAAGTATTATGCGCTGGCGCAGGGCGAGGATGCTTCCGTCGCAGCGGCAAGCGAGGAGCATTACAAGCCGCAGGGGCCAAACGATCGCGTGCCGACCGATCCGGTGAGCATTGCCGTGGCGCTGGCCGACAAGATCGATACGCTGGTTGGATTTTGGGCGATTGATGAAAAGCCGACAGGGAGCAAGGATCCGTATGCGTTACGCAGAGCAGCGTTGGGAGTGATTAGGATTCTAATCGCGAACGATGTTCGCTTGCGTCTGTGGGATGCTTTTTCAAGCGCTACGACGATCTATCGCGAAAGCAATAATGCTCGTGTGACAGCTGGCATCGATGGTTGGATTGCTCAGGGACATCAGACAGGCGAAAGCGTCGGAGAAACCCTTCGAAGAGTGGTGAAGGGATTCGGGGACTTCGGGACTTCGAGACTTCTTCGCCGACCGCCTCAAAGTCCAACTTCGCGAGCAAGGCGCGCGTCACGATCTCGTCGATGCCGTATTCGCACTCGAAGGTCAGGACGATCTGCTGATGGTGGTCCGCCGCGTCGAGGCACTCGGCGAGTTTCTCGATACCGATGACGGCAAGAACCTGCTCGCGGGCACCAAGCGGGCGAACAACATCCTTGCCATCGAAGAGAAGCGCGACAAGCGGACTTTTGACGGCGCACCGATCCCGGCGCTCTATAGCCTTGCGGAAGAGAAGGCGCTCGCGGACGCGATCGACCTGGCGAGGGTGGAGACCAGCGTCGCCGTGATGAACGAGGACTTCGCCGTCGCCATGAGCGCGATCGCCAAGCTGCGCCCGGCGGTCGATGCGTTCTTCGACCACGTCAAGGTCAACGACGACAATCCGCAAGTGCGCGAGAACCGCCTGAAGCTGCTCAATGAAATCCGCAGCGTCACGCGGGCGGTAGCGGATTTTTCCAAAATACAGGACTGATCGATGGATCGCTCCACGCTCGCCGCTTACGATTCGGACGCGGCGGCGTTTGCCAAGGATTGGCACGAGCAGCCCGCGCCAGTCGATCTGCAGGACATCATCCAGCGGTTCTTCATCAAAGGCGGCGCGACCGCCGATATCGGCTGCGGGTCGGGGCGCGAAGTGGCCTGGCTCAATGCCAGCGGCTATCCGGCCTCAGGCTTCGATGCATCGGAGGGCCTGCTTGCCGAAGCCCGGCGGCGATATCCGGATTTCACCTTCATGCATGCGGAGTTGCCCGATCTGCGCGGGATCGCGACCCGCAGCTTCGACAACGTGCTCTGCGAAACCGTGATCATGCATCTCGACCGCGCGCTGATCGCGCCCTCGGTGCGCCGCATGCTCGACATCGTCAAACCCGGCGGCATCTTCTATCTGAGCTGGCGCGTCACCGATGATGCCGACCAGCGCGACCAATACGGCCGTCTCTATGCCGCGTTCGATGTATTGCTGGTGCTGGCGGAATTGTCCGACGTAACGCTGCTGCTGAACGAAGCCGTCGTCAGTGCGTCCTCGGGCAAGAAGATCCATCGCCTGGTGGCGCGGAAGGCGCGATGACGCCTCCTCGTCATGCTGACGAGTGCCACCTCTCCCACAAGGGGAGAGGGAGCACTCGGAGACTCGTCGATATTCCGGGACCTCGACCTAATTTATCTTCTGAATTTCGTAAATTTTGGCTTGACTAAATCGGATTTTCAGAATATTGAGGTAGCGTCCCGTTCCTTCCAAGGGGGCGGCTCGCGATCGTCACGGACGCGGAACGGGATGCGGTGGACGCTGCGCAGCACGCTGACGAACGTGCGGCGGGCGGACGGCGAAGTCGTGTGGTCCTGACACCCCGACGCTGGTGTCAAGTTTTCGCGGGAATTATCCTGCATTAGCGACGGTGGCAACAAAGCCCGGTCACCGGGGAGAGCACGAAGGAAACCGTAAAACCATTGTGCGGGGAATGCCGGGTTTTCCGGCGTGACCGTGGTGACTGTTACTGGCATGGCTTGTTTTTTCTGCCCTGCCAGGCTGCGGGCGCGTTGGGCGCCCGGCATTCCCTGCGCCCTCTGATCGGAGGGTAAGGAATTTCCAGCAAACCTCGGGCGCATTGCGCCGCGAGAATGCGGAGTCATATTCCATCGTCATTGCGAGCGAAGCGAAGCAATCCACACTTACTTTTTGGCTCCATGGATTGCTTCGTCGCTTCGCTCCTCGCAATGACGATCGTTAGGCTGTTTGAAAGTTGCTCGTGGCCGTGCGCCGTCATCCGCGAAGGCGGTGATCCTGTATTGGGCGAGCCTCGAATGAATTGGGCCAGCAGCCGCGGCGTACTTGATGGCCCGCCGCTCGCACCCAGGATGACGGCGCAGCGTCGTAACGCAAAAAAGAAAAGCCCCGCCCGGTGGGGGAGACCGGACGAGGCTTTCATGCCCGGGCGCCGTTGCGAGCATCCCGGACATAGTCGTGAAGCCGTTACTCGATCACCTGAACGATACGGCGCGAGCGCGGGTCGACCAGAATGGTCCGGCCGTTCACCACGGTGTAGCGATAGGGCGTGACGCCGAACGTCTGCGGTACGTCGTAGTAACTGACGCCGCTCTCCGGCAGCACGCCGCCGATCACCACGCGATCCGGAATGGTGTATTCCGGCACGTGTTCGCGGATGATGTATTCGCGGAATGCCGGCCGCTGATCGGGGGCGATGCCCTCGGCATCGCCATTGACGATCACGCCGCCGTGGACGACACCGACGGTATCGCTCTGCGCCTGCGCCGCTGATGGCGCAGAGATCGCGGCTGCGATGGCGGCAATGGCCAATATCCTGTTTCGCATGGACAACTCCTTAGGCGATGATGCACGCCGCCCAGCACCGGCATGCATTCCCCGCCAATTCATTGTCCGCTGCATCGTTCCCAAAAAAAGCGGTTTCACCCGCTGTAATTTTCGGCATTTTTGGGCAGGCGCCGGAACCCGTTGAAGCGACAAGCGTCTCCTACCGTGGAACCGCGCCAAGAGAATCGTGTCAGGGAATAAAGCGATAAAATGGGATAAAATGCCGGCCTCGATTCGATATTTCCTTCCCAGCACAGCGGAGACAGTTCAATGGTCATCACGGCAGCCCATATTCAGCCCATCGTGGCCCTGATCGCGGGCATCCTCATCCTGATCATGCCGCGCTTCCTCAATCTCGTGGTCGCGATCTACCTGATCTTCATCGGCCTGGCGGGCCTCGGCCTGTTCAAGATGTTGCACACTTAAGCCCGCTACGCGCGCCTTGCGCCTGATGGCCGAAACGTGGTGTAAGGCGCGCATCTTCCTTCCTCTTGCGGATTGTTTGCAGTCATGGCCAAAGCCGTAGCGAAATCTAAAAAAATCGCAGCGAAATCAAAGCCGTCGATGGCGGCCCGGGCCAAGGCCGCGCCGCCGGCCAGCGCCCGCAAGGCTTTGAAGAAAAGCGCGGCCAAACCCGCGCCGAAGCGTGCTGCCAAAGCGGGTGCGAGCAGGCCTGCCAGCGACGGGGTGAAATCCGGCAAATGGGTGTTCACCTTCGGCGACGGCAAGGCCGAAGGCAAAGCGGGCTTGCGCGATTTGCTCGGCGGCAAGGGCGCCAATCTCGCCGAGATGGCCAATCTCGGCCTGCCGGTGCCTCCCGGCTTCACCATTCCGACCTCGGTTTGCACTTACTTTTACGCGCACGACAAATCCTATCCCAAGGAGTTGAAGGCGCAGGTCGAAAAGGCGCTCGACCATGTCGGCCAACTGGCCGGCAAGGCGTTCGGCGATCCCAAAAATCCGCTTTTGGTTTCGGTGCGTTCGGGCGGCCGCGCCTCGATGCCGGGCATGATGGATACCGTGCTTAATCTCGGCCTCAACGACCAGACCGTCGAAGCGCTGGCGGAAATGTCGGGCGACCGGCGCTTTGCCTATGACAGCTATCGCCGCTTCATCACCATGTATTCGGACGTGGTGCTCGGTTTCGAGCATCATCATTTCGAGGACATTCTCGACACCTTCAAGGACAGCCAGGGCTACACGCTCGACACCGACCTCTCCGGCGACGACTGGGTCGACGTGGTCGGCCGCTACAAGGACGCGGTGGCGCGCGAAACCGGCGCGGATTTCCCGCAGGATCCGCATGCGCAATTATGGGGCGCGATCGGTGCGGTGTTTTCATCCTGGATGAACGCGCGCGCGGTGACCTATCGCCGGCTGCACGACATTCCCGAATCCTGGGGCACCGCGGTCAACGTGCAGGCGATGGTGTTCGGCAATATGGGCGAGACCTCGGCGACCGGCGTTGCGTTCACGCGCAATCCCTCGACCGGCGAGAGCAAGCTCTATGGCGAATTCCTGATCAACGCGCAGGGCGAGGACGTGGTGGCGGGCATCCGCACGCCGCAGGACATCACCGAAGACGCGCGCAAGGAATCCGGATCCGACAAGGCGTCGATGGAAACCGCGATGCCCGAGGCGTTCAAGGAGCTGACGCGGATCTACACGCTGCTCGAAAAGCACTATCGCGACATGCAGGACATGGAATTCACGGTCGAGCAGGGCAAATTGTGGATGCTGCAGACCCGCGGCGGCAAGCGCACCGCCAAAGCAGCGCTGCGCATCGCCGTTGAGCTGGCCAATGAAGGCGTGATCTCAAAGAAAGACGCGGTGTCGCGGATCGACCCGGCCTCGCTCGATCAGTTGCTGCATCCGACCATCGATCCCTCCGCGACGCGCGATGTCATCGCCACCGGCCTGCCGGCCTCGCCCGGTGCCGCCTCCGGCGAAATCGTGTTCTCGTCCGATGAAGCGGCGAAACTGCAGGCCGACGGACGCAAGGTGATTTTGGTGCGGATCGAAACCAGCCCCGAAGACATTCACGGCATGCATGCCGCCGAAGGCATCCTGACCACGCGCGGCGGCATGACCTCGCACGCCGCGGTGGTGGCGCGCGGCATGGGCAAGCCCTGTGTTTCCGGTTGCGGCACCATCCGCGTCGATTACGGCCGCGGCACCATGAGCATCGGCGCGCGCACCTTCAAGACCGGCGACGTCATCACCATCGACGGTTCGCTGGGCCAGGTGCTGGCCGGGCGGATGCCGATGATCGAGCCGAAGCTGTCGGGTGAATTCGGCACGCTGATGGGCTGGGCCAATTCGGTCCGCAAACTCGGCGTTCGCGTCAACGCCGATACCCCGGAGGATGCGCGCACCGCCATCAAGTTCGGCGGCGAGGGCATCGGATTGTGCCGCACCGAGCACATGTTCTTCGAGGAGACGCGGATCCGCACCGTGCGCGAGATGATCCTGGCCGAAGACGAACAGGCCCGCCGCGCCGCGCTCTCAAAACTGTTGCCGATGCAGCGCGCCGATTTCGTCGAACTGTTCGAGATCATGAAGGGCTTGCCGGTGACGATCCGGCTGCTCGATCCGCCGCTGCATGAGTTCCTGCCGCACACCCAGGCCGAGATCGAGGAAGTCGCGCGCGCGATGAACACCGATCCGCGGCGTCTGGCCGATCGTGCCCGCGATCTGGCGGAATTCAATCCGATGCTCGGTTTCCGCGGCTGCCGCCTCGCCATTGCCTATCCTGAAATCGCCGAGATGCAGTCGCGCGCGATCTTCGAGGCCGCGGTCGAAGCCGGCAAACGCACCGGCAAGGCCGTTGGGCTTGAGGTGATGGTGCCGCTGATCGCGACCCGAAAGGAGTTCGATCTGGTCAAGGCCCGGATCGATGCCACCGCGCAGTCGGTGATGAAGGAAACCGGCGTCAAGCTCGCCTATCAGGTCGGCACCATGATCGAATTGCCGCGCGCGTGCCTGATGGCCGGCGATATCGCCGAAACTGCCGAGTTCTTTTCGTTCGGCACCAATGACCTCACCCAAACCACCTACGGCATCAGCCGCGACGACGCTGCGGGATTTCTGGGGACTTATATCGCCAAGGGAATCCTGGAGATCGATCCGTTCGTCTCGGTCGATCGCGATGGCGTCGGCGAGCTTGTGAAGATCGGCGTGGCGCGCGGGCGCAAGACCCGCTCGGATCTGAAAGTCGGCATTTGCGGCGAGCATGGCGGCGATCCCGCGTCTGTCGCGTTCTGCCACGAGATCGGCCTCGATTATGTCTCGTGCTCGCCTTATCGCGTGCCGATCGCGCGGCTGGCCGCCGCACAGGCCGCACTCGGCAAGAGCGTGACCAGCCAGGCATGAGTTCGTCATTTTCCGGATTCGATGCCTGGCATCGCTCCGGAAATGACACAATTACTTCATCATTTTTGTTGACCCGATATTTACCAATTTATTCGAGTGGCCATTTACCAATGTTTTCAATGTGACCGGCGCAAACCACGCAATTTCTTGCCTGTGTCGCGCCGGCAACGCCAGTTAACTCCCCCGCAACCTAAATTCGATACGACCAAAAAAGGTCAAATTGCACGGATGTACTGCATTCGACCGCGTAAGTGTTGTGTAGCGTTGCGTGAGCGTATCGATGTCAGAGTTGCATCACCGGCCGGGGCGCGCGCGGTTAGCGTTCTTCGGCCTTGGTCTATGCGTCCTCGTATTGACCCCGACCGAAGTCGGATATCAGGATATCGCATCGCTGCTGGCGCGCCAGCCGGGCGTCGCCGAACGGTGGCAAACGCGGGTGTTTTCCTCCGCCAGGAACATTCAGCTCGCCACCTACAGCTTCGCCTTGCCGATCGGCACCTCTTCGTTTTCGCCGCAGACCACGGCCTATCGGCTGGCCAGCCTCGACAACCAGGGCATCGGCATCACGGGATCGGTGACGCGTAATCCGATTACACTGCCGCCGCCGCGCTATCAGGCGTCCGATTTCCCCAAGGTCGATCGCACGCTGAAAGGCGACCGCCTGGTCAAGCTCCCGGCCGAAGAGGCGGCACCCGCCGACGCGGCGCCGAAGACCGAGGACCCATCGACATCGAATGCGTCGGTGAGGGGCGCGAAAACCGTCGAGGCGGATCCTTCCAGCGAGCGCACGCCGCTCGATCCGGAACTGGCCGAAGCGATGAACGCGCCGCCCTTGCCGCAATACGACGTATCGATGTCGCTGGAAGCCCAGCCGCTCGACGATCTGAAACTCGCCCCGGGTGCTGCGGCGAACGCAATCGAGCCCGCGCCGTTGCACGACGGATTTTCGGTGAAGACCGCCAGCCTGTTTTTCGGAAGCTCGTCGCTTGGCGGCTCACTGGAGAGCATGGAACGCTGGCAGCCCGGCGAGGAGCCCCTGATCGTGATGCCGGATTCCGCTCCCGATCCCGACATGAAGGTGATGGCATCGCTGCCGACGCCCGCGGATGAGCCGTCGAAGCCCGTCGAGAGCGGCGAGAGCATCGCCCCCAAGGGCGAGGTCAATTCCGACAACCAGCATGCCAAGACGCCGGCCGAGCGTCTCGGCCTGTTCGACGAGAAGGCGCGCGCCAAGTCGGAGAAGTGTCTGGCCGAAGCGGTTTATTTCGAAGCGCGCGGCGAAGCCGTACGCGGCCAGATCGCGGTGGCGCAGGTGGTGATGAACCGCACCTTCTCGGGCTTCTATCCGAACACCGTGTGCGGCGTGGTCTACCAGAACAAGCATCGCCACATGGCGTGCCAGTTCACCTTTGCCTGCGACAACAACCCGGACGTCATCAGAGAACCCGAAATGTGGGAACGCGCCAGGAAGATCGCCAAAGCGATGCTCGATGGCCAGATCTGGCTGCCGGAAGTCGCCAAATCTACGCACTATCACGCCTATTATGTGCGCCCGTCCTGGGTCAGCGAAATGAAGAAGATGTACCAGTTCGGAGTGCACACCTTCTACCGGCCCAAAGCCTGGGGCGACGGCAGCGATGCACCGAGTTGGGGCACGCCGGCGCAAACCGCCGCACTTTCGTCGGAACTCGTCCACGAGGCGAAGAGCGAAGCCGAGTTGAGTCCGAATTCGGTACGGCGTTAGAGCGTTTTCGAGTGAAGTGGATACCGGTTCGCGTAAAGAAAACGCGTCAAAACTAGAATCTGAGAGCCCCGTTCCAATTCCATCGGAACGGAAACGGCTCTAGGCGTCGATATCGAGTGCGACGTCGAAATTCGGCGCCGAATGCGTCAGCGCGCCGGACGATACGTAGTCGACGCCGGTGGCGGCAATCTGCGCGATCGAGCTCTGGGTGACGCCGCCGGATGCTTCCAGCACCACGCGGCCAGCGCTGAGCTTCACGGCCTCGGCCAGCGTCGCAACATCCATGTTGTCGAGCAGCACCACGTCGGCCATACCCGTGTCGAGCACCTCGCGCAGCTGCGCCAGCGTGTCGACCTCGATCTCGATCCTGACCAGGTGCCCGGTATTCGCCCGCGCGCGTTCCAGCACCGGCCGCACGCCGCCGGCGACCGCGACGTGGTTGTCCTTGATCAGGATCGCATCGTCGAGCCCGAAGCGGTGATTGAAGCCGCCGCCGCAGCGCACGGCATATTTCTCCAGCGCGCGCAGGCCCGGCGTGGTCTTGCGGGTGCAGCAGATACGCAACCTGGTGCCGGCGGTATGGCGGACGTAATCGGCCGTCAGCGTCGCGATGCCGGACAGCCGCCCGACGAAATTCAGCGCGGTGCGCTCTCCGGCCAGCACGGCGCGGGCGGGCCCCGAAATCGTCAGTACATGCACGCCGGCGGCGACAGCGCCGCCGTCGCGAACATGCGGCTCGATGCGGATATCCGGCGAAAGCCTGTGAAAGGTCGCGACCGCCAGCGGCAATCCGGCAATCACGCCGGCCTGCCGCGCGATCATGACGGCATGGGCGTGGGTTTGTTCCGGGATGGTGGCGATGGAGGTGATGTCGCCGGCACGGCCGAGGTCTTCCTCCAGCGCGCGATGCACCGCCTCGTCGATGACGAGCGGCGACAGGAACGCTTCGGGATGGAGCAGCGAAGCCGGGTTTGTCACGATATGGCTCCAGTCAGGCCGTCATTGGTTGAGTGGATCGCATTGAAGCGCGTTCGGAGAGCGATACCGCGATCTCACGCGCCGCTGCCAGCGTCGTCATGGTACGATGCGCCAGCGCCGGCTTCTCCGCCGGATAGTCGCTGCGGTAATGCGCGCCACGGCTTTCGCGACGCGCCCACCCCGATGCCGCGACCAGCAGCGCCGTGGTCGCCATGTTGCGCAACGCGATATTGCCGGTATCGCGTTCGATCGCAGCGAACGACCGCACCGCTTCGGCCAGCCCATCGCCATCGCGGATCACGCCGACATGCGAGGTCATCATCTTGCGCAGGTTTGCTTCCGACAATGCGGGCATCGCGCAGTTTCGCGGCGTGACCAGCGCTGCCGGCGCGCGGGCAGGGGCGGCGACGGGGCTACCGCCGATATCTTCCGCAATGCGCGCAGCATAGACCACGGCCT
This sequence comes from uncultured Alphaproteobacteria bacterium, assembly GCA_963774685.1. Lineage (GTDB taxonomy): Bacteria > Pseudomonadota > Alphaproteobacteria > Rhizobiales > Xanthobacteraceae > Bradyrhizobium. The sequence goes on from CAVZFU010000004.1 coordinate 87,018, forward strand.
CAAGCAGCGAGTTCGACGCCAGCCGGTTGGCGCCGTGCGCGCCGGTGCAAGATACTTCGCCGCCGGCCCACAACCCCTTCAGCGAGGTGCGGCCACGGGCATCTACTGCTATGCCGCCCATGTGATAATGCGCGGCGGGCGCGATCGGGATCGGCTGCGTCGCCGGATCGATGCCGGCGGCCATGCAGCTTGCATAAACGGTCGGAAATTTGTCGGCGAAATGCGCGCCGAGCGCCTCGCGCGCGTCGAGGAATGCGCCGCGGCCGGCCGTGATCTCGGCGAAGACGCCGCGCGCCACGATATCGCGTGGCGCCAGTTCCGCCAGACGGATGCAGCGCCAGCATGAAGCGCTCGCCGCGGTCGTTGATCAGGGTCGCACCTTCGCCGCGCAGCGCTTCGGTCGCCAGCGGCGCCGGATCGCGGCCGACCATGATCGCGGTGGGGTGAAACTGCACGAATTCCGGATCGGCGATAACTGCGCCGGCGCGGGCGGCGATGGCGAGCCCGAGTCCGGAGGCCTCAACCGGGTTGGTCGTCACCGCATAGAGGTGCCCGATGCCGCCGGTCGCCAGCACCACCGCGCGCGAAGCAATGGTCAGGGGCCTTGCGGTGATGTCGCCAACCTTGCGCAATTGCAGCCCGGTGACCGCGCCATCGTCGGTCAACAATGCTTCGGCGACGTAACCTTCCATCACCCGGATCGAGGGTGTTGAGCGCACCGCCTCGATCAGCGCGGAGATGATCGCCTTGCCGGCCATGTCGCCGCGCACATGCACGATGCGCCGCGCCGAATGCGCGGCTTCCCGGGACACCGCGAGTTTGCCTTCGAGATCGCGATCGAAGGGAACGCCGTACTGGAGCAGATCGTGGATGCGTGCGCCGGCTTCGCGCGCCAGTCCCAGCGCGATCGTCTCATCGACCAGGCCCGCGCCGGCCGCAACGGTGTCGGCCGCATGCGCCTCTGGGCTGTCGCCTTCGGCAACGGCCGCCGCCATACCGCCTTGCGCCCACGCCGTGGAGGCGCCCTGGCCCAGCGGTGCAGCGGAAATCACGGTGACCGGACGCGGCGCCAGCTTCAGCGCGCAGAACAAGCCGGCGAGGCCGCCGCCGACGATGATGACGTCGTCGGTGCGGTGGGTGAAGTCGTTTCCAAACACGATACTCATGGTTCGATCATTCGTGGTTCGTCGTCCCCGCGACCCATACGTCGTGGCCTCGCGTTCGGTGCGGTGGTTAACGACTTCGCTCCAACATCCGCCTGGTTACGGGTCCCCGCTTTCGCCGGGACGACAGCGTTTGTTGAATTCAGTTCTTCAGGTTGATCATCCGCTCCACCGAACGCCGCGCCTTGTCGGCGATCAGGGGATCGACGGTGACTTCCTCGCGCAGGTAAATCAGGCTGTCCAGAATCTTGGGCAGCGTGATCCGCTTCATGTGCGGGCACAGATTGCACGGCCGCACCATTTCGACATCGGGCAGTTCGGCCTGCACGTTGTCGGCCATCGAGCATTCGGTGATCATCACCACGCGCTTGGGATGCTTGTTGCGGACCCAGTTGATCATGTGCGCGGTCGAGCCGGTGAAATCGGCCTCGGCCAGCACGTCGGGCGGGCACTCCGGATGCGCGATGATCTGCACCGACGGATCGGCGTCGCGATAGGCGCGCAGTTCGTCGCCGGTAAAGCGTTCGTGCACCTCACAGGCGCCTTTCCAGGCGATGATCTTCACGTCGGTCTGCGAAGCGACATATTTCGCCAGATACTGGTCAGGCACGAAGATCACCGTCGGCGCGTTGAGGCTCTCCACCACCTGCACCGCGTTGGACGAGGTGCAGCAGATGTCGACTTCTGCTTTTACATCGGCCGAGGTGTTGACATAGGCCACCACCGGCACGCCGGGGAAGCGTTCGCGCAACAGCCGCACATCGGCGCCGGTGATGCTTGACGCCAGCGAGCAGCCGGCGCGCGAATCCGGGATCAGAACCGTTTTGTGCGGATTGAGGATCTTCGAGGTCTCCGCCATGAAGTGCACGCCGCACTGGACGATGATGTCGGATTTGACCTTGGTGGCCTCGACCGCGAGCTGCAGCGAGTCGCCGCCGATGTCGGCGACGCAATGGAAGATCTCCGGCGTCTGGTAATTATGCGCCAGGATCACCGCGTCGCGGGTTTTCTTCAGTTCATTGATCGCCTTGATGTAGGGCGCCATGAACGGCCACTCGACCGGCGAGATCACCTTCTTGACGCGCTCATAGAGATGCGCGGTGTCGCGCTCGACCTCAGGGGTCCATTCCAGCGACGGCATCGGCAGCGCACGCGCACGTTCGGCGGCACTCACACGATTGCGCGCTTGAGCGGCGGGACGCCCGTGAACGGGATTTCCGAGATCGCCGGGACCGTAGATTCCAGTGATCGGCATGATAGCCTCCCTTGGATACTCAGATATACTCAATATGAGCATATTTAGGGTTTGAGAAATCCGGCCTCAGACGGGCCGGCGTTTCAAAGCCGTGTTCAACGCTCCGAACCAACCCGCAGCGTTGCGGAGAGTTTCGGCGCTCGTCAGGGGAATAGACTTATCCTCATAACGAGCAAATCGAATATAGCATGCCTCCCGAGGGTTCGCTAGAGGTCCGAATGGTTAAATCTTCAGGGCTGCTCGCTGCGATCTGCAACGCTGCATTGCGGCGGGAAGTTTTGCCGAGATGCCGGTTGGGATTTCCATGCTGATGCATTAACTTGGATGAGCATCGATTGACCGGCGATTTTGCAACCTTGCCGGAATCTTTCTGTGATCCCGCTCCAACTCATCGAGGAATTGGCATGGCCGCGACTGAAGGCGATCTGCGTCCAGCTTCCGCAACCTGGCGAACGCCGGTGGTGATTGTGGTGTGCGGCTGCCTGATCGGGATGCTGACATTCGGGCCGCGCTCGACCCTCGGCTTCTTCATGCAGCCGATGAGCCGCGAGTTCGGATGGGGCCGCGACGTATTCGGCCTGGCGCTGGCGGTCCAGAATCTGTTGTGGGGAATTGGCCAGCCGGTCGCCGGCGCCATCGCCGACCGGTTCGGCTCCTTGCGCGTGATCTCTATTGGAGCGCTGCTGTATGCGGCCGGCCTGATCACCATGCGCTACTCGGCGACGCCGCTGTCGCTCGACCTCAGCGCCGGCGTTTTGATCGGCTTCGGTCTTTCGGGTTGTTCGTTCAACCTGGTGCTGTCGGCGTTCGGCAAGCTTTTGCCGCTGGAATGGCGCGGTCTCGCGCTGGGCGCGGGCACCGCGGCGGGATCGTTCGGGCAATTCGTGTTCGCGCCGTTCGGCGTCGCGATGCTCGACAATTTCGGCTGGCCGGCAGCCTTGAGCGTATTTGCCTGCCTGATGCTGCTGGTGGTGCCGCTGTCGCTGGCACTGGCGACGCCCACATTGGCGTCCAGTCCGGTCCCGGCAAGGGAACAGCAAACATTCAAGCATGCGCTGGCCGAAGCCTTCGGGCATCGCTCCTATGTGCTGCTGGTGATCGGCTTCTTCACCTGCGGCTTTCAGCTCGCCTTTATCACCGTGCATCTTCCGGCCTACCTGGTCGACCGCGGCATGGCCGTTCAGACCGGCGGCTGGGTGATCGCGACCATCGGCCTGTTCAACATCGTCGGCTCGCTCAGCGTCGGGTGGCTGCAGGGCAGGCTTCCGAAGCGCTACATCCTCTCGACGATCTATCTCGTACGCGCGATCTCGATCGTCGCGTTCATCTCGTTTCCGATCACCACGTTCTCGGCGATCGCATTCGGCGTCATCACCGGCCTGACCTGGCTGTCGACGGTGCCGCCGACCTCAAGCCTGGTGGCCCTGATGTTCGGCACGCGCTGGCTGGCGACGCTTTACGGTTTCGCATTCTTCAGCCATCAGGTCGGCGGCTTTCTCGGTGTGCTGCTCGGCGGCATCGTGTTCGAGAAATTCGGCTCCTACACGCCGATCTGGTGGTTGTCGGTCATGTTCGGCGTGCTGTCGGCGCTGATCAACCTGCCGATCGTCGAGGCGCCGGTGACGCGCCCGGTTGCGCAGCCCGCCTGATCCGGTAAACATCCGAAAGTCCGGAAAGGGGAGCTGGCGTTGGGAACATTCAAGGCGATCAGGGTCGACAAGGCGGAAAAAGGCACCACCGTCGCGCTTACGCAATTCGACGAAGCCGACTTGATGGACGGCGACGTTACCGTGCGGGTCGAATGGTCGACGCTGAACTACAAGGACGGCCTCGCCGTCACCGGCAAGGCGCCGGTGGTGCGGCGCTTTCCGATGATCGCGGGCATCGACTTCGCAGGCACCGTCGAGCAGTCGTCGCATCCGCAGTGGAAGGCCGGCGACAAGGTCATCTGCAACGGCTGGGGCATGGGCGAGACCCATCTTGGCGCCTACGCCGAGAAGGCCCGCGTCAAGGGCGATTGGCTGGTGCGCCTGCCCGAAGGCATGTCGGCGCGCGAGGCGATGGCGATCGGCACCGCCGGCTACACTGCGATGCTCGCAGTGCTGGCGCTGGAAAAGCAGGGTCTTGCGCCCGACCATGGTCCGATCGTGGTCACCGGTGCCGCCGGTGGCGTCGGCTCGGTCGCGACGGCGGTGCTGTCGAAGCTCGGCTATCACGTCATCGCATCGACCGGCCGCATGACCGAGGCCGGTTACCTGAAAGACCTCGGGGCTGCCGAGGTGATCGATCGCAATGAACTGTCCGGACCGGCCAAGCCGCTGGCCAAAGAGCGCTGGGCGGGGGGCATCGATAGCGTCGGCTCGACCACGCTCGCCAACCTGCTGTCGATGACGAAGTATCGGAGGCGCGATTGCCGCGTGCGGCCTCGCTGCCGGCATGGACCTGCCGTCTTCGGTGGCGCCGTTTATTTTGCGCGGCGTGTGCCTTCTCGGCATCGATTCCGTGATGTGCCCGATTGAACAGCGCAAAGACCGCCTGGAACCGCCTCGCGCGCGACCTGGATCGGAGGAAACTTACTGAAATCACTCACGAAATCGGCTTGGACGAGGTTATCGGCGCCGGCGCCAAAATCCTCGGCGGCCAGGTTCGTGGTCGAATCGTGGTAAAAATTCTGTAACGGCGTTCAGACTTTACCAACCAAGCTGCTCCAATGTTGCCACGGTTCGTATGGTAAGCAGCGGGTAAAGACGTTAGGCGATTGCCCGCGCTCGGTAAGTCGGAGTTGAAGCATGCTTTCGCGGTTGGTGTTGGGAGCCCTTACGGCCAGTGCAGTGATGGCGCCGGCCTTGGCCGGGCAGATGAACGCGGATGAGGCCCGCCGGTTCGTGGCCGGCAAGGTGTTCGCGTTTACCTGCTTCGATGGCACCCGCGGCGCAGGCCGGGTGCTCGACGACATGGGTGCGGCAGGTGCGGTGCAATTCAGCGGAGCCGGCCCGGTGCGTCATTTGCGATTGCCCGGCAACACGCTCCAGGTCCGTGGCCAGGCCGTCTGCGCGTCGATCAGGGGCATTCCGTTCGAGCCGTGCTTCAATCTCGACAAGAAAGACGAACACAGTTTCCGCGGATCGGTGTCGGGCATGGGCTTCGCCTACTGCGATTTCCATCATCAGGGTGCGGCGCAGATGATGATGGTGCGCGCGGTGGCGCGGCCACGTTCGCTGCATCCGCGGATGGCGGATGAGACGCGTGCCGAGGTATCGTCGCGCGTCGAGACGCCCAAGGTCGAGAGCGCGAAAATCGACGCCGTCAAATCCGAGCCTGCAAAACCGGAGAGCGCTCCGGAACTGCGCCGTTCGACCGAGTGATTCTACGATCGCCCGGTCGGCGCGGCCTGTCTGCGGAACAGGATCCGCTGATATAGCCAGCCGATCGCCACCAGCACCAGCCCGAGGCACATGAACGACAGTGCGCGGTAGACTCCCGTCAGCGTCGACATGTCGATCAGGAACGCCTTGAGGATCGTCAGCGCGATCACCACGGCCGATGCCAGCCGCGCGCGCTGCGAATTGAAGACGATGCCGATCCCGAGCAGCGCCACCCCGAACGTCAGCCACGCGATCGAATAGGTGTATTGCTCGGCGCCGCCGGTAACGCCGCTGGTCAGGACCGGACCGTGATAGAGCCTGCGGATTTCAAGCGTCACATAGCTCAATGCCAGCACCAGCGCTGCGCCCGCGATGGTATTGCCGTAGCTTGCAGCCCGCCGGCCCGACACCGCATAGGATAATAGCAGCGCCAGCACCGCCGGCATCGCATAGCCGAGCAGGATCACGTTGATGAGTTCGCCATCGACCCTGATCGGCCATAGCGCCGGATTGTCGAGCATCAACAGGCCGAACAAAGTCGCCGCGCCGGCAAACATCGCCAGCAGCACCGCGCTGAAATTGTGGACGATGCTGCCGGTGCGGATCCTTAAACGCTCCAGTCCGATCGCCATGGCCAGTGCCGTGCAGACCTGCAGCGCCGTCTCGGTAAGGCCGGCCATATTGCGGTAAACGTCGCCGCCGTTGACGGCATGTCGGATTTCCATGAACGCCAGCAGCACCGTGAACAGGATTGCCGCCGATTCCACCGCGCGCAACGGCGCATCGTCGCCGCGGCGGCGCAGGAAGATGCTGCCGACCCAGAATGACAGCGCCGGAATGCCGTAGCCCCACAACAGCCAGTTGAAAATCGGCGTGGTGCCGACGGCATCGCCGACGATGCGCGGCTCATATCCGATTCTCAACACCACGATGGCGGCCAGTATCGCTGCCAGCGAGCGCAGAAACGGAATCGGCCGCTGCATCGAAATCCACGCCGTGCCCATCGACATCAGCGCCAGCGCGACGGTGAGCCAGCCTTTTTCAAGCGCAAAGGTCAGCGCCAGCGCCAGCGCGCCAAGCGCTCCGGTAGCGAACAGCGCGATCGAGATCGGCAATCCGGGGCGATTGTCGCGCCTGGTGAGAACTTCGGTGGCGGCGCTGAACGCCGCGGCCAGCACCACCGCCAGTATCGCAAACGGGATCGAACGATCGAGGTGCGCGATGCGGGCGTAAAGTGCGATCAACAGCACGAGCGGGGTGAATACGGCGGCGGCGGACCATACCACCGGCACGATGGCGTTGGCCGAGCGGCCCTGTGCGAGGAATCCCGCGACACCGAAAGCGGCTGCGAAAATCGCCGCGGTGACGAGATGCATCGAAACCGAGCTGTCGGTGGCGGCGGGTCCGATACCGGGCAGCGGCCCACCCGGCAGCACCAGCATGTCCGGATTGCCGCGAACCGCCCATTCCAGAAATACGATGCCTGCGAACAACGCGGCCGCGGCGACCGCGCCGGTCGCGGCCGGCGCGCGCCATGCAATGACCAGCGTGGCGGCCGCCAGAGCCGTGAACGCCATGATGGCGATATCGGCGTGGGAACTGTTGAGCACGATCATCATGGCACCCAACAGGCAGGCCGCCAGCGAACCGGAAGAAATCGACTCGATCCGGCCGTCGTCCAAGGCTGGGCCGAACATGAATCCGCACACCACCAGCAGGCTTGCGAGAATGAATCCGGCGATCACATGGAACGCATGCGGTCCGATCATCGACGGGCCGCATTGCAGGCAGGGAACGGTCCAGAGCAACGCGAACACGATGGTGGTGACGGCGAGCCAGCGCCACAACCTGATCCGCGCCAGCCCGAAGGATGCCGCGGTGACGATCGCGAGATAAATGTACAGCGCCCAGTAGTCCGGCCTGTCGGAGGAAACCAGGATTGGTGTAACGAAGGCGGCGGCGACGCCAAGACCCGCCAGCGCCGGGCCGTGCAACAGCGCCGCTGCGAGCGTGCCCAGCGCCACCAGTCCCAGCAGCACGAACGCGGTCGCGGGCACAAGGAAACCGTACAGCGCGTAGGCCGCGTAGACGGTCGCGAAAGCGACCGATGTTCCGGCGGCGGTGAGGATGGCGGGAATGTTGGCGATCGGCAGCGCTGCGATGGTGGAGATGCTTTCCTTGCGGCGCATCCATTCGCCTGCGGCGAGCAACGCCAGCGCGAATGCGCCGCCAAGCAAGGTACGCACGCCGGGTCCGAGCAGACCCGCTTCGATCGAGTAGCGGACCATGAAGAATCCGCCAAGCGCCAGCGTCAACCCGCCGACCCAGACCACCCAGCGGGTGCCGATGCGTTCTTCCAAACCGGGATCGGATGGGGGAGGCGGCGAGGGCGGTGCCGGGGCTTCGATCGGCTCCTTTGGCTCAACGTGCTCGCTCTCCGCGATGGGCGCGGCCGATACGGCATCGGTGGTGGTCGCTGTTGGTTCGGCCGCGGCAGCTGGCGGTGAGGCGGTTGAGGATGGTTCGACCTGTTGTACCGGGCCGGGCCTCGGCTGAAACACTACTCCCGCAAGCGCATCGAGCCGCGCGCGCAACAGGGCGGCTTCGTTGAAGGCCTTGCGCGCGTAGATCAGCGCGCCGAGCGCAATCAGGAACGACAGAAATTCGAACATCAGACCTCCAGCCGTCAGCGCCGGCCGCGCACGCGCAAGCCCGGTGCGGGCCGCTCCTGCAGCACCTCGCGGCGGAAGCGAAACAGCGCCGCGGGCCGTCCACCGGTCTGGGTGGACATCACGCCGGTCTGTTCGACCAGGGCGCCGGCTTCCACCAGCCGGCGGAAATTCTGTTTGTGCAGATGCCGCCCCGAGATCGCTTCCACGGTCCGTTGCAATTCAGTGAGTGTGAATTCGGGCGGTAAAAGTTCAAACACCACCGGGCGGTATTTCAGCTTGGCGCGCAACCGGGCAATGGCGGTGGCCAGAATGCGCCGGTGGTCGAAGCGCATCGACACGCCAAGGCTGGGGATCTTCCTGCGCGCCAGTGCGGCCGGACGTCCGTCGCGCCGTGCTTCCTCGACCAATCCGGCTTCATACAGCAGCTCGTAGCGGTCGAGCACGCGCTCTTCGTCCCAATGCGCGCCCTCGGTGCCGAAATAAAGCCTGACGCGGTCCTTGCGGCTGAGCGCGCGCGCCGTCTCCGGTGTCTCGGTCTCGTGCGGCCCATGCGGTGAGCTCGGGATAGATGTCGCGCTCGATGATATCGGGCCTTGCGGCGCGCCAGTCCTCCCACGGGAAAAAGCGATACCACGGCTCGAAGGTCGCGCCCGGCGCGCGCGACGCATTGTCGGCTGCACGTGTCAGCGCGAGATAGCCGATCGACGCCACATGGGTGTCGCCGGCCTGGGTATGCCGGCCGCGATCGCCGAAGGTATAGAGCTGTTCGACATAACCCAGCCGCAACCCGGCCTGCTCTTCCACCCAGGCACGCAGGCCGATTTCGAAGGTGCGGTGCGCGACCGCTTCGAACGGCCCGAACGGAAGCCCGGCGAGCTTGTCGCCGTCGCTGCCGGACGCGGTGAGGATCACCGGCTCGTTGCCTTCGATCGCGACGATGGCCGCGGTCAGGCCGATTTCGATCGGCGTCAGAAGCTTTTCGCTCATCTGGCGGCGTTCATGGCGTCAGTCGAGTTCGACGCGGAACGGGCGGCCTTCGACCATCATGTTGCCCGGCCCCATTTCGTCGAGCGCGCGCAGCATCCGTCCCTCGCGTCCCAGCGCCTTGTCCGCCAGCGTAACGATCAGCCGGTTCGGCGACGCGATCGGGGAGGCGGCGCGGATCTGCCGCGCGATGAGCCGTTCGTCGCGGTTGGGATTGAGCATGCAGGCAGCGGCAAAAGCGCTCGCGGTGGAGCGGCTGATGCCGGCATAGCAGTGGACCACGAGCGGCGCCTGGCGGTCCCAGCCGCGCACGAAGTCGAGTACCTGTCCGATATGGCTGTCGTTCGGCGCGAGGAATCCATCCATCTGTTCGGTGATGTCGTCCATCTGCACCTTGAGATGATTGGCGGGGAGAACCGACTCCGGACGCTGCACCTGGTTGACGTTGGCCATCACCGTCAGCACATGGCTGGCGCCGGTGGCCTTGACGGTGTCGGGCAGGGCGGCAAGCGAGCAGACGTGAATCATGGCGGTCCTTTTTCGCACCAATTATAAGCCTGCAGGCAGCGTGGTGAAAGTGCGTTCAAGCCCTTCCGCTCAAGCGTGCAATGTCTTGAACCGCGCCAGGAACCGCTTCTCGGCCTTCGCCGCCGACCAGGGCGTCAAATAGTCCTGTTGCGTCGCCGGCGGCAGTCCTGGATCGCGACCGAACAGGCGCCTCGCTTCGGCCTCCGCAAATCCTGCCAGCCGCGTCGCCTCGAGATAGGCGGCTCCGCGATCGGCAGCCTTGATCTGCTGGGTGATCTTCGTCTGCCAGCACCGGCGGCAGTCCGAAACGAATGTGGATGGCCGACAGCAGCCGCTTTTCGACCTTCTTGTAGTCTCCGCCAAGCACCGCCTTGAACGGCGAGATCATGTCGCCGACGACATATTCCGGGGCATCGTGCAGCAATGCGGCAAGCCGCAGGCTGACATCGACGCGCGGCATTTGCTCGCGCATCACGGCCTCGACCAGCAGCGTGTGCTGCGCCACCGAGAAAATGTGCGCGCCGCTGGTCTGCCCGTTCCAGCGCGCGACCCGCGCCAGGCCATGGGCGATATCGGCGATCTCGACATCCAGCGGCGAGGGATCCAGCAGATCGAGCCGCCGCCCCGACAACATCCGTTGCCAGACACGGGGAGGTGTTTCGGCTGCGGACAGTTTTCTGGCCGTCATTTGACCTTGAGGCGTGGCGCGCGTTGCTTCCCGGCGCTGCTTTGGTGGCAGAAGCATGTCACCAGGTGATCGTTGACTATGCCGGTGGCCTGCATGAAGGCGTAGACGATGGTCGGGCCGACGAACTTGAATCCGCGCGCGGCCAGTTCCCTGGACATCTTGATCGACACCGGCGTCGATGCCGGCACGCTCGCGGTGGTCTTGAAATGGTTGACCTTCGGCCTGCCGTCGACGAAGTCCCAGAGGAATTTCGAAAAGCCGGCGCCGTTCTCCATGATCTCGAGATAGGATTTCGCGCTTGCGACGGCGCCCTCGATCTTGGCGCGGTTGCGGACGATGCCGGCGTCATTCATCAGCGCGTGGATTTTTTTGGCGTTGTAGCGCGCGATCTTTTCGGGGCGAAAATCATCGAAGGCGCGCCGGAAGTTTTCGCGTTTACGCAGGATCGTGATCCACGACAGGCCGGCCTGGAAACCGTCGAGCATCAGTTTTTCGTACAGTGCGCGGTCGTCGTATTCCGGCACGCCCCATTCGGTGTCGTGATAGGCCATGTAAAACGGGTCTTCGCCCGGCCACGGACACCGCGTCAGTCCATCGGCATGCAGGCGCGCCGATCTCCTCATGCCACGGTCTGCTTCGGCGTTGTCGGCACGTCGTCCGGATCGGCAAGGCGGATGGCGATGCCGCCGGCCGTCAGCGGCGTCCCGGCGGCGAGCGCATCGGCCACACGATCGATCCTGATCAGCGCCAGACCGGCATGACCTGCCGACGAACCCATCGTGCCCAGCGGCTTGTCGCCGGCAAGGACCGCCGCCCCCGGCTCCGGCGGCGCGCCCTCGATCACGACGCGCACGGTTCGGGTTCGCGCCGTGCCGCGATGCTGCATCCGCGACACCACTTCCTGTCCGACATAACAGCCCTTGTCGAAATCGACGCCGTGCAGGCGATCCATATTGGTCTCATGCGGAAACGCGTCGCCATACATGAAGTCGAGACCGCCGCGCGGAACGCCTGACGCAATGCGATGTGCTTCATAGGCGCTGCTGTCGACCAGTTCAGCGCCGATCAGGTCGGCGGCTTTCTGCACCAGCGACTCGGGGACCAGTATCCGCCAGCCCAGCGCGGCATTGCGCGGATCGGCAAACGCCAGATCGGGGGTCACGGCGGGATCGCCATCCCAGGCTGCGAGCACGCCAAGACCATCCGATAGATTTTCCACCGCGACCTTGGCGCGCAACCGGTAAAAACCGAGCTTGTCGGCAAGGCCCTGCGCCAGCGCACGCGGGCAGTCGATCAGAAAGCCGCCGCCGTCGCCGGAAGGTATTTCGGTGATCAGGAAGTCCGCCGTGATCTTGCCTTGCGGCGTCAGCAATGCCCCGAACCGGCCAAGGTTCGGGCGAAGCAGCGTCACGTCAGTGGTGACGAGGCCATTGAGAAAGTCGCGGGCATCGGCGCCGCTGACCTTGACCACACCCCGGTCGGGAAGAAATGCCGCTTTCATGGGAAGTTCTCTGGGGAAACGCCGCTGCCGGATATCACAGGGGAACGTAAGACGCTAAGGTAACGGTAACAAGGCCCGCGCGGTGTTCAGTTCCGCGGGAATGCGACGTCGAGGACCGATGAATCAGCGATTTGATACCATTCTAAAATCCGGCACCGTGGTCAATCAGGACGGCGAGGGCGTGCGCGACATCGCCATCGCGGACGGCCGCATTGCGGCGATCGGCGGGCTCGGACAGGCCTCGGCCGCCGAGGTGATCGACTGCAAGGGGCTGCATATCCTGCCGGGCGTGATCGACACCCAGGTCCACTTTCGCGAGCCCGGCCAGACCCACAAGGAAGATCTCGAAACCGGCTCACGCAGTGCGGTGATGGGCGGCGTAACCGCAGTGTTCGAGATGCCGAACACCGATCCGCTGACGATTACCGAGCAGACCTTTGCCGACAAGATAAAACGCGGCCGTCACCGCATGCATTGCGATTTCGCCTTCTTCATTGGCGGCACCCGCGAGAACGTGGCCGATCTGCCGGAGCTGGAGCGCGCGCCCGGCTGCGCCGGCGTCAAGGTGTTCATCGGTTCCTCCACCGGCGCGCTGTTGGTCGAGGACGACGAAAGCCTGCGGCGGATTTTCCAGGTCATCAAGCGCCGCGCCTCGTTTCATGCCGAGGATGAATACCGCCTCAACGACCGCAAGCCGCTGCGCGTCGAGGGCGATCCGCGCTCGCATCCGGTGTGGCGCGACGAGACCGCAGCACTGATGGCGACCGAGCGGCTGGTCAAACTCGCGCGCGAAACCGGAAAACGGATTCACGTGCTGCATATCTCGACCAAACAGGAGATCGAGTTTCTGCGCGACCACAAGGATGTCGCTTCCTGCGAAGCGACGCCGCATCATCTGACATTGGCGGCGCCGGAGTGTTACGAGCGGCTCGGCACCCGCGCGCAGATGAATCCGCCGGTGCGTTCGGCCGATCACCGCGACGGCATCTGGCGCGGCATCGAGCAGGGCATTATCGACGTGCTCGGTTCCGATCACGCGCCACATACGCTGGAGGAAAAGGCCAAGGTCTACCCGGCCTCGCCCTCGGGCATGACCGGGGTGCAGACGCTGGTCCCGTTGATGCTCGATCACGTCAACGCCGGACGGTTGTCGCTGGCGAGGTTCGTCGACCTCTCGAGTGCAGGCCCGGCACGGCTGTTCAATATCGCCTGCAAGGGCCGGATCGCGGCGGGCTATGACGCGGACTTTACCGTGGTCGATCTCAAGCGCAGCGAGACCATCACCAACAAATGGGTAGCCTCGCGTGCCGGCTGGACGCCCTATGACGGCGTGCGTGTCACTGGCTGGCCGGTCGGCACGTTGGTGCGCGGCCGCCGCGTGATGTGGCAGGGGGAGTTGACGACGCCGTCGACCGGCGAACCGGTGCGGTTTCTGGAGACGTTGCGGGCGTGAGTTACTGCTTCGCGATCTGAATCGAAAATTCGCCGTTACGGACGCGGACCGGGAGGCCTTCGACGAATTTCGCCACCGCGTCTTCGCCGTAGGTGCCGACCAGTTCGGCGAAGGCCGCAAACAGGCTGGCTTGCGCCAGGCAATCGCCGTCGACACCATCGTGCCGTGCTTCCGCCCAGGCCTCGTTGAGATAGCTGAGCGCGGCCTGTTTCTGTTCCTGATCGGGCAGCGGGTCGCGGGCGGTCGTGAAGGACGCTGGATGGCTCATGAAACTCAACAGGCTGGCGCGCGCGTCCAGGGCGGAGCGCTTCGAATGCGCGAGGTTTAGCATGCAGCGTGAGGCCGCCTAGACCAGTTCTTTAGGAAAGGTTAACGGCGGTTATCGGAATGAATCTATCGTCGTGAATAGCCGGCGAACCGGCCAAACTAGCCTAATTGGCGTAACGGGCGGTCAAATCCCGCGAGATCTTCGAGCCTTCCTCGATATATCTGCGGATCGCGACGTTGGCGGCCGGCGTGCAGGTCCGGTAGGTCTGCTGGAACCCGTTATAGCCGCGGTTGAAGCCCGCGATCATGCGGGCGCGGCGATCGCCGGAAGGGGTTTCGGCATCGATCAGCGCCTGCATTTCGTTGCGCCATTTGGCGCCTTCATTGGAACCGCAAATGCCGCGGAGATAATGCAACGTCCCGAGGATTTCGGCCATCCGCTGCAGATCGCCATCGAACGGCGCGGCGGCGTCCTGGGCCCGCGCCGGGCCAGGATGACATGCCGAGATGAGGATAAGGGCGGCCAGAAAATACTTTGACATGAACGGGTCCGGGGATCGGTAGTGCCGCGATTTGAAGTTCCTGCACCAGTTGCCGCAATCTCGTCGCAGGAACTTCAAATCGAAAAGCGGCACTACAAACATAGCTTTGCCAGTGCCCCTCTTGTTTCCGAAGTTCGTGTCAGAGGTCGCCGCGGCGGTTCACGAACTTCGGAAACGGGGCACTAGTGATATGCCTTTTCAATGTCGCAGGAAGCAAGGCGCGAGGCTCGTAAACCGCAAGCCGGGTTAACGCCGCGCCTTCAGGCTCCGGCCAGCCCGCGCGCGGACCGGATGACTTCCTGCAGGCCGCCGGTGACCTTGAGATCGCCCAGGTCATCAGGCGCCAGCCATTTGAAATCGTCGTGTTCGTCGTTCAGGACCGGCTCGCCGGCGATCCAGTGCGTTGCGAATGACATGATCAGATAATGGCCGCCGCCGCCGGCGGCCGGCAGCACTTCGCGCCACCCGGCAAGACCGAGGATTTCGATTTTCAGCCTGGTTTCCTCGTCGACTTCGCGATGCAGGGCGGCGTGCAGCGATTCGCCGAATTCGACCCGGCCACCGGGCAGCGAATAAAACCCCTTGGCAGGCGACCGTGCGCGCCGCACCAGCAGGATCTTGCCATTGCGGAAGATGACGGCGCTGACGGCAAGCTGCGGATGTGACGGCTGGACGGGGGATGCCACGGCGGTCAGCGCGCCATCATGATGGTGTCGACGTCGGCCTCGGCATCGCCGTTGATGACGCCGCCTGCCAACGAGACCAGCGGTTTGACCCAGCCGGTTGCCCGTTCCGCCAGCCTGGCGCGGGTCTTGTCATGCTTGGCCTCGCGCATCGCGGCGCTGACCGCGGTCAGGATCGAGGTCATCGCCGCGGTGATGTTGTCGAATTCAACGCGGACGCCGGCGTCGGCGGCATCATAGGCCGCGATTGCGAGGTCGCGCGCCTTGAAATGGGACGCGTTGAAATGTTCGCGGTAGGATAGCGGTTGCCAGCCGAGGAAATCCTCCGCGCATTCCGGCATGGCCGGAATCATCTCCAGCAGCATGATGGCTTCGTTGAAATGATTCAGGTAATCGGTGGCAAGACCGGTGCGGGGATTGATGTTGGCGGCCCGCAATTGCGCCACCCGTGCGTCCTCGTCGCCGCCGGCCCTGGCAGGTTGTGGAGAACCGGATGATGCGGGTTTGGCGGCGTTCGGGGTCATCGGGCGCAGTGTTAACGGTTGGGGTTAAAAGGACCTGAACGGATGCCGGTCTGGACCACAGAATGTGCGGACGCTTTGTAATCATCTCGCCGCCGGAGGCGCTGCGCCGGCTGTTCGGCTATGCCGAGCAGCCGAACATGCCGCCGCGGCACAATATCGCGCCGACCCAGCCGGTACCGGTGGTCATTGTCGAGAATGGTGACAGGCATTTCCACCTGATGCGCTGGGGTTTTATGCCGGCGTGGGTGAAGGATCCCCGCAAGTTCGCGCTGCTGATCAATGCGCGCTCCGAAACCGTCCGGGAAAAACCCGCCTTCAAGAACGCGATCCGGCGGCGGCGCTGCCTGATCCCCGCCGACGGCTATTACGAATGGCAGGTCTCGGGAAGCCGCAAGCGGCCTTACTTCATTCATCGCCGCGACGGCGGCCCTTTTGGCTTTGCGGCGCTGGCGGAAACCTGGATCGGCCCGAACGGCGAGGAACTCGACACCGTGGCGATCGTCACGGCGGCTGCGAGCGCCGATCTCGCCGGCCTGCATCCCCGCGTGCCCGTGACCATCGCGCCCGGCGATTTCGACCGCTGGCTGGATTGCCGCGCCGATGACGCCGAGGCGGCGATGGCGCTGCTGACCGCACCGCAAGAAGGCGAGTTCGGCTGGCACGAAGTTTCAACGCGGGTCAATCACGTCGCCAATGACGATGCGCAACTGATCCTGCCCATTACGGCGGAGCAGCGGGCGGCGGAGGAGCCGAAACCGACGAAGAAAGTCAGTCAGCGCAAACCTGAAGCGGTGGCTGAAGATGACGGGCAGGGAAGTTTGTTCTGAACTTCCGTCATGGCCGGGACATCTAGCGCGAAGACGCGCTTCGCGCTTTTGCCCGGCCATGACGAATTAGGACGCGCCTACCGCGTCAACTGCCAACCGCGAGCAATTGCTTCAGCTTCAGCACCGCGCTGTCCGGGGTCGTGAGCACCGGACGGCTTGAGGCTTCCGCGACCAATGCCGCGGCCGGCGCCATGCTGTACTGCGCGAGCGCGATCAGGTCGCAGTCGCGCAGATCGCGTGAGGCTTCTGCGACGAGGCGATCGTGTTCGGCGCGGTCGCCGCGATCCAGCGCCGCCAGCGCTCCTGCTGCCAGTTTCGTCACGATCTCGACGGAGCCAGGAAATTCCGGCGGCATCGAAGCCAGCGTCGGCGGGAACGTCGAGAGCAAGCCGATCTTGCGGCCCTGGGCTGCGGCCTGCTCGATCATGGCTTCACTGGGCTTGAGCACCGGCATCGGCGCATGCTCGCGCGCGACCGCCTCGATGCAGGGACCGAAAGCCGAGCAGGTGAAGAGGATCGCATCGGCGCCGGTGGAGACCGCGTAGCGTCCGAGCGACTGGAAACGTCCGGTCATCGCCTCGGTGAGGCGGCCATCGCGCGCCAGATCGGTCGACAGGCTGTCGTCGACGAGGTTCATCAGACTGGCGTCCGGCCAAAGCCGGGCGAACGAAGCCTCGATCGGTCCAATCGAATGTTTCAAGGCGTGGATCAGCGTGATGCGCATGTGTTCAACCGTGCCTGGCAAAAATATTCAGCGCCGCATACTGCAACAGCATGATGGTCTTGGCATCGGCAATACGGCCGTCGCCGATCATGGCCAGGGCCCGGTCGATCGGCAACTCCAGCACTTCGATGTCTTCGCCTTCGGAAGCGATGCCGCCGCCGGCTCCGATCTTCATGTCCGGCTCGTATTCCGCGACAAAGAAGTGCAGCTTTTCGGTCACCGAGCCCGGGCTCATGAAGGCTTCAAACACCTTTTGCACCTTGCCGAGCCGGTAGCCGGTTTCTTCCTCGGCCTCGGCGCGAATCCGCACTTCCGGCGTTTCGTTGTCCAGCAGCCCGGCCGCGGCCTCGATCAGGAGATCGTCGTAGCCGTTGACATAGGCCGGATAGCGGAACTGCCGCACCAGCACCACGCTGCGTTGCTCGAGGTTGTAGGGCAGCAGCGTCGCGCCATTGCCGCGGTCATAGCTCTCGCGATGCTGCGTCTGCCATTCGCCGTTGGCGCGCCGCCATTCGAAGGTCGTGGTCTTCAAGGTGTAATGGTTGTCGGAAAGAAGACGGACGCTCTGGACGCGGATGCGGTCGGCAACGGTCATGCTGTGCTCTGCTGATTTCGGTTACGGCGTCGGCTCGCGCCCGTCGAGCCATTTCGCAAACACCACGCGGTCCTGTTCGAAATAGCCGAGCGACTGATAGAAGGCGTGGACCGCGGTGTTATCGCCGCGGACCATGAGCTGCAGTTTTTCGAGGCCGCGCGCCCGCAGCCAGTCTTCCGCCGCCACCATGATGACGCGGCCATATCCCTTGTGGCGGCAGTCGGGATCGACGGCAACGTAGTAGACCCAGCCGCGATGGCCGTCATGGCCGACCAGCACCGAGGCGACGAGGCTGCCGCCGTCGCGTCCGACCAGCAGCGTCGCATTCGGTCCCTTGCGGGCAAGTGCGATGTCCGCGGCGGGATCGTTCCACGGCCGCGTCAGGTCGCAGCGCTGCCAGAGCGCGATCACATCGGGGATATCGGCGTCCCCGATCGCAGCGATCGTCAGCGCGGAGGGAGAAGCTGCCACGCCTACAGCACCTTGCCGGGGTTCATGATGCCAAGCGGATCGAGCATCGCCTTGATGTTGCGCATCAGCTCGATCGCGACCTTGTCCTTTACGTCGGGCAGTTCGTCGCGCTTGAGCACGCCGATGCCGTGCTCGGCCGAGATCGATCCGCCCATCCGCATCACGATCTCGAATACCACGGCATTGACCTCGTGCCAGCGGGCGAGGAAATCGGCGGCATTGTCGCCGGGGCGCTGGCTGACATTGTAATGGATGTTACCGTCGCCGAGATGGCCGAACGGCACCGGCCGCGAGCCCGGCATCAGTTTTACGACCGCTGCATCGGCTTCTGCGATGAAATCAGGCACGGCGGCGACCGGCACCGAGATGTCGTGCTTGATCGAGCCGCCTTCCGGTTTTTGCGCCGCGGACATCTCGTCGCGCAGCTTCCAGAACGCCTGGCGCTGGCTGAGATTGGCGGCGATCACGGCGTCATCGACGATGTCTTGCTCCAGGCCTTGCGCCAGGATCGATTCCAGCGCCGAGCGGGCGTCGTCGCGCGAAGACGACAGCTCCATCAGGACGTACCACGGATGCTTCGCCGCCAGGGGATCGCGGATGTCGATGCCGTGGCGGACGCTGAAATCGACCGCGAGTTCGGAGAGCAATTCGAAGCTGGTGAGGCTGCCGGCGGCCTCGTTCTGCGATATCGTCAGGAGCTTCAGCGCGTCCGCAGGCGATTTCAGGCCGACGAATGCGGTTTCCACCGCGCGCGGCTTCGGAAACAGCTTGAGGGTTGCCGCGGTGATGATGCCGAGCGTGCCCTCGGCGCCGATGAAGAGGTTGCGCAGGTCGTAGCCGGTATTGTCTTTCTTCAGCTTCGACAGGCTGTTGAGAACGCGGCCGTCGGCCAGCACTACTTCTACCCCAAGCGCCATCTCGCGCGCGACGCCATAGGCCAGCGCGGTGGTGCCGCCGGCATTGGTGGAGAGATTGCCGCCGATGGTGCAGCTTCCCTCCGCGCCGAGCGACAGCGGAAACAGCCGGTCGACCTCGGCCGCGCGTTGCTGCGCGACCTGCAGCACCACGCCGGCTTCGCAGGTCATGGTGTTGGAGGCCGGGTCGATGTCGCGGATCTTGTCCATCCGTCGCATCGACACCACCACCTCGCCATTATGCGGGGTCTGTCCACCGACGAGGCCGGTATTGCCGCCCTGCGGCACCAGCGCGATTTTGTGTTCGCTGGCAAGCTTGCAGATCGCGGACACTTCCGCGGTCGAGCCCGGCCGCAGCACCAGCGGGGATCGGCCGTGAAACAAATCGCGCTCTTCGGTGACGTAGGGCGCGATATCGGCGGCATCCGTCACCGCATATTTGTCACCGACGATTTTGCGAAAACGCGCGATCAGTTCGGACGAGAGCGGCGGGGCTGCAGGCTGGACGATATTCATCTTGGTCTCTGGTTCTTCTTTAGCGTCTGTTCATTCCCGTCCCATCGCGGCGCGGCGCAGCCGGTCGTTGATGGCTTCGCCGAGCCCGTGATCCGGCACCGGCATCACCGCAATGGCGCGCGCGCCCTTGGTGTCGAGTTCGCGAAGATAGCCGAAAAGATTGGCCGCGGCTTCAGCGAGATCGCCGCGCGGGGACAAATTCATCACAATGGTTGACGCTGCTACGCCACGTACGCCATCCGAACCGAACGCCAGCAACACGTCGCCGGCCTCGATGCTGTCGG
Source organism: uncultured Alphaproteobacteria bacterium (assembly GCA_963774685.1). GTDB lineage: Bacteria > Pseudomonadota > Alphaproteobacteria > Rhizobiales > Xanthobacteraceae > Bradyrhizobium. The sequence continues at coordinate 106,974 of CAVZFU010000004.1, forward strand.
CATTGAGCCTGACCTTGGTGCGCGGTGCGTAATGTGAGGCCAGCATGCCCGGCGCCAGCGGTTGGCTATTCTCGCTATTCGCCTCATCCGGCGGGTGCACCAGCGCGCGGCCGAGCACGCGCTCGATCTCTCCGCGCGGCAACCCGCCGGGGCGCAGCAACATCGGTGCATCGAAGCATCCGACAATGGTGGATTCGACCCCGACCGTGACCGCGCCACCGTCGACGATCAGGTCGATCCGCCCCGCAAGGTCGCCTTGCACATGGGCGGCCGTGGTCGGCGAAACATGGCCCGACAGGTTGGCCGATGGCGCCACCACCGGGCCGCCGAACGCCTGCAAAATAGCCCGGGCCAAGGGATGCGCGGGAACCCGGATCGCGACGGTGTCGAGCCCGGCGGTGGCGAGATCTGCCACCGCGCAGTCCCTGGTTTTTGGCAGCACCAGCGTCAGCGGGCCCGGCCAGAACGCGTTGGCCAACGCGATTGCCGTCGCATCGAAACTGCCGAACCGCATCCCGGCGGAGAGGTCGCTGACATGGGCGATCAGCGGATTGAACGATGGCCGGCCCTTGGCCTGATAAAGCCGGGCGATCGCCGCAGGATCGGTGGCGTCGGCGCCAAGCCCGTAGACCGTCTCGGTCGGGAACGCGACCAGCCCGCCTGCCGCCAGGCAACGCGCCGCGGCGGCCACGGCAGCCTCGCCGGCGGGCAGAATCTGCGTTGTCAGGCCGGTTTTCACGGGCGTTGGCGTCCTCAATTCGGCTTCTTGCGGTGTGCGATACCCAAGGCTATAAGCCGCGTTCTTGTCGGAGTGTGGCTCAGTCCGGTAGAGCACTGCGTTCGGGACGCAGGGGTCGCAGGTTCAAATCCTGCCACTCCGACCAGAAATCATTAGAGTTTTTCTTCTGATCGGCGCCGGTTCCCGAGTCAACACCGGATTCAACACCAGAAATATGCCGGCTTTGGCCGATCGCCGCTGCTTCCTCGCGGGGCTTTTCCGACGCGATATCGAATTAACGGCAGAAATCGGTCGTGCTCCCAAAGTCTCGATTTCCCAAGTTGACCGAGAGCTTGTTAAGCGAACAGCAGGATTAATTTGGCTGTCCTCTGAACGCTTCTGTTGGAGACCTGGATGATGGTACTCGTAGCCGTTTTCAAGAGTGGTGGAGCAGGCCGAACGCCGGCAAGGCGATCAGCGGGCGAACAAGAAAGCAAGCGGTTCGGCTCACCGCAAAGCGCTCAATTGAATCGCAAGTAGATGCCGAGGCCGGCCTTCTACCCATTGCAACAGGTGATCGAAATTCATGAAGCTCTTTGTTCTTTTGTCAGTGATTCCTGCTCTCTGTTGCCTCGTCGTTGAACCTGTTGGAGCTTGCGATATGGCTTTTGACATCGAGGCGCATCGCGGCGGGCGCGCGCTTTTGCCTGAGAACACGCTACCGGCCTTTGCTAATGCTTTGTCCATGGGAGTCGATACGCTGGAACTTGATGTCGGCGTCACGGCTGACCGAGAGATTATCATTTCTCACGAGCGCGGGCTCAATCCCGACCTCGCGCGCAATGCCAACGGAGACTATGTTGCCGCACCCGGTACCCCTTTTGTAAAGCTGCGGCTTGACGAGATAAGGACTTACGATGTCGGCCAGATCCGTCCTGAAAGCCCCTATGCCAAGCAATTCCCAGACCAGCGTGCCGTCCCAGGGACGCGTATTCCCACGCTGAAAGAACTCTTCGCGTTGGTGCGCAAGTCCGGCAATAGCTGTGTCCACCTTAACATCGAGACCAAAATCGATCCGAACCATCCCGATGAGTCGCCCGATCCGCAAACCTTCGTAACGTTACTGCTCGGACTGATCGACGCTGAGGGGTTTGCTGACCGGGTAACGATCCAGTCCTTCGACTGGCGAACGCTCCAACTTGTCCAGCAACGCGCGCCAAAGATTCCGTCGGTGTATCTCACTCTGCAGCGCGGTCCAGCGTTTACCGTCGCATCCGACAAGACGACCGCCTGGACGGCAGGCTTCAATCCGGCCGATTATGGCGGCTCTCTACCCCGGACCATCAAGGCTGCCGGTGGTGCAGTCTGGTCGCCCTATGCTGGCGACGTCAGCGCTGCCGTCGTGGCCGAAGCCCACGGCCTTGGATTGCGGGTAGTGGTCTGGACGGTCAACAAGCCCGAAGACATGGTACGCATGATCGAAATTGGCGTCGACGGCATCATCTCGGATCGTCCCGATCTCCTGCGCCAGACCGCCGAGGGAAAGGGCATTGCGCTACCGGTCGGATCGCCGGTCAATCCGTAACTCAAAGCGTTTCGCCGTCGATACAGACGTTGCGTCAATGCTGCCGGGGCTGAATCCAAGCTCCTGATGCCGAAGATGTGTAGAGCCTTAGTGGACCTTTAATTGATTGCGCTCGTTGTGGCCCTCAGTCCCGGGGTGATCACCAGCGCGGGGTTCCGGCTATGAGCGATATTCCTCTCCACCTTCAAAGAAAGTTCGAGCAACGGTGGGCCGCTCGATTTGCGCCGCCCGTTGCATCGGCCGCGCCCAAAAGCATCGGCCTGAAACGCGCGTCATCAAAAGCCCGGCCGCGCCCCGCAAAAGCAAAAGAAAAACCCGCTGCTTGATTTCGATCCGTCCGTCGGCATGGCCGATGTCTATCCGCAGGAGATCGCGCGGGACCTGCTCAATCTGATATCGATCGGATTCTATGCTGCGACGAAGCGCAAAGCGGAAATCAGTGACGGCTTCGAATTAATGCTTTCGGCTACAACGAAGACCTCGGAGATGAAATCCGTATTCGCGATAACGGGACCGGCATCCGTGCCAGCGCAAACGTCAGAGTTTGTTAATGCTCTTGTGCTGGGACAATGTGATATTGTTTCGCGTTGGGGATGTTTTGATGAACAGCGTCGGGTTACGCGATATTTTAGCCGGCACCCTGCTTGCTGTCTTGGCGGGTCCGATCACCTCAGCGACGGTCAACGCTGCGAATCCCAAACTGGAGCGACGCGACCGCGGCTGCGGCCGAGCCGAAGCCGGTGGAACCGCCGAAGGAGGCGGACGCACCAAAAGTCGAGGTGGAAAAATCCATCGACGCGCCGGGTCCTTCCTTCAGGGCAGCCGTCCGCGCCATGGTTGAGCAGGAAGTTCGAAAAACCGGCCTGCCGGCGGATATCGCCGACGCCGTCGTGCACGTCGAAAGCAACTACGACCCTTCAGTTATCGGGGGCGTCGGCGAGATTGGACTGATGCAGATCAGGCCCGCGACGGCGGCGATGCTGGGGTTCAGGGGCAGCACCGAAGAACTCGCAAAACCGGAAATCAATATCCATTACGGCGTCGCCTATCTGAGCAAGGCCTGGCGCCTGGCCAATGGCGACCTGTGCCGCACCTTGATGAAGTACCGCGCGGGGCATGGCGAGGAAGTCATGACCCCACGCTCTGTGAACTATTGCAATCGGGCCCGAAACCATCTCGCCGCTCTGGGCTCACCCCTAGCGACGGGAGGACCGACGCCGCCCGCCATCATCCCGACTTCGGTGCTTGCGAACAACCAGCCGAAGTCGCCGCTGATGTCACCCAAGGAGGTCTACGCACAGTATCGGCAGGGGACGCCCGCGGCGAGCCGAGCCTTCTGGGCAGTTCACGAAGCCCGTGTCCGCGCTATCAAGGCGCGGATCGAATCCAGATGGCACCGGTTGGCTTCACGCTAATGCATCGGACTGAAGTTCGATTTTCCGCTTCCCAACCCTGACCTTTTCCAAGATTCGATAGCGTCCGCATCCAGTGACGACCCCCCCAAGCCAATTCGGATGTCAAACGGTGGTTCCATTCGCTGACAAATCATCAGTGATCGAGATACCGGGCGCTCTAGAGGCGCAAATAACTTCTCAACGTGTGGAACCGGCGCGGTCGGCCCGGCTTGAGTCGCCGTGTTGCGGAGTGCGCGTTTATGCCAAGCACCAGCCGGTCACCCAAGATCGTGCCCTATGGCGCGGACGAGACGGTCTACCTTGTAGTAGATAGTTTCCGCACCGGCACCGTTTACCGCGAAACCGAAGTCGAGCGGGCTGACCTCGAAACCATCATAGCGGACCTTCTTACCGGCCAGTTCAACGATCCCGTTCACGTGGTGGCATTCAACACGCTTGAGCATTGGGCGGAAGACGTTTCCACCGATATAGCCTCTGAAATTTCAACGCGATGCGATATCGATGGCTTGCCTGTACCTGAACATTTGAGTGACTTTGTTGACCGCTATGCTCGCTCAAGGCCGCAGTTGGCATTGCGACTTGTATGACGCCGACCAACCTTAGCAAACATTTCGAAGTAGGTCAGCTTTGCACACCATTCCGCGCGAGCCTTGCCGCGGAACCAAAGATAATCCGCCAGCCAGTTCACCGACTGACAGCGTCTAATTTGCTGCGCTGTATGAGTCCGAAAGTGGCACGAAACTGATATCGCCGTCGTGTGGGTGAGCAGGGGCAAAAGCGGAAGTCGCATTTTGGGGCCGTGAGATCTGCTTTTGACCCAACTCGGATATCAATGCGCCAACCTTCCAGACAAGCCCCGGCGAAAATGGAGAGCCGCTCGCTAATCGGCTGATCGCACTTCGTTTGCTTAGGTTTAAAACCGTGCTAACAAGATGTCATGACGAGCAATGTCAAAAACGCAACAAGACGTCGTCGGTTACCGTCAGGCGAGGGCATGCTTGTTGGCGTGAGGCTTCAACCTAACGACCTCAAGGCGCTGGATCACTGGATACGAGATTGCGGAAAGCCTCAAAGCCGTCCGGAGGCTGTTCGGCAGCTCGTCCGTGCTGCACTCGCCATGACTAAGATAGCTAGGAAGCTCTCTAGCCAAAGGTCACCCCATGGATTCGAGCTGGCAGCTGCAAAAATCAATAGCGTTTTATACCCCAAGGAATTTTCTGACCTGAAATTTGAGCTTTTGACCAAAAAGCCCGAATAGGAACAGACCCGCGGATTTTCACTATTCCATATGTGCGGCCCAAGACTGGTTTGGATTAAAACTCAGCACCGGGGAATGCAAAGATGGGCGATGTCGAAAAACCAAGCGTTACAGAGTTGCGCAAGCTTAAATTCGCGGATCAGATCGGAAGGGATGTCTCGACTGATGCGGATCAGGTGGTCGCCAAGAGCTATTTCGATAGTTACTTGGGCGACCAGAATTATGAAGACAATTTCGAAGATGCCTTTAATGGAGAATATATTGTTGATCTGATCGAGGCGGTTTGGGGCCCGAAGTCGTCCTATAAGTTGCTCGACTGCGGTAGCGCAAATGGCCTGACACTCAAGCAATTCGACAGACTCGGTGTTGAAGCTTGGGGGCTCGAAAACAGTGCGTATATACATTCGAAGACGCCCGAGGAGTGGCGCGAACGAAACCTGCTTGGTGATGTGTGTAACATACCCTTCGAGGACGGGGCGTTTGATTTTCTCTACGTCACGTGCCTTCCTCACTTACCCGAAGGGAAGATCGGTAAAGCGATCAAAGAGTTGTTTCGAGTTTGTCGTGTAGGAGTCGTACTCCACGGTGCGACAACTGATATGACGGAGGAAGTCATCGAGGATTATCAATTATTTAAAGGCTTACAGACTTTTTGGACATTTTCGGAATGGTCCGACGCAATGGTACGCGCCGGTTTCCGGCTCGCGGTCTCCGATCCGGTCGTGCTCAATGAGCTTTGGCGCATCGAACAGGAGACTGAAGAGGATGACTGGGATTGGTTTCCCGACAAGGAGACCATGAAGTATACTTTCTTTAGCAGACCGCAAGGCGAACGGAATCCATAACTCGACCGCAATCGTTGATAGCCCGCGAGCGCGTCGCCTGCCATGTGGGGAGAGGCATAGCGGCCTTCTATCGGTTCAGCGTTCCGTTCAAGATTCGTCGGCCAAGCGCGCAATACGCTTGGCGGAAATCATAAACAGCTGTTCATGGAACGTCACCCACGCGGATCCGTTGTTGCCTGGGGCTTAAGGAGGACAACAGATGAAATTCACCATTATTGCACTTTCCAGCGCTGCTCTTATCGCTACCGCGCCCGCTGTGTTCGCACAGGGCGCATCCAGCAAGGCTCCTGGCCAAGAAATGCAGGAAAAAGGTTCTGTGAAGGGTGCCCCCGGCGCTTCTGGCTACGCTCCGGGTCAGGAGATGCAAGCAAAGGGCTCCAAGAAGGGCAGCCCGGGTGCGTCCGGCTATGCGCCGGGTCAAACCACCGGCTCCGCGACCACCAAATCCAAATAAGCCAATTGCCAGAAGAGCCGCCTTACAAGCGGCTCTTCTTTTGCGAATGCGCCGAGTTGACAGCCGAATTGCCCAGCCAAGTCAGCAAAAAACGCTAAATACTCATTCGGGGAAATTTCTCCCCCGCACTGCTAAACGTTTTACTTCAGCGAGTTGTTGACCGAGGTAAACACGGTGTTCAGGTTGGTACCCAAGCCGTTCACAGCGGCGATAATCGCAAGCGCGATACCTGCCGCAATCAGACCGTACTCGATCGCAGTAGCGCCGGTTTCGTCGGACATGAATTTCAAAAGAGTGCCCAAAGCAGCCTCCATTAGGGAGTTCCGGGAGTGGAACCCCGAGGGTTATATGCGGAAATCATCTAGGGCCCACTAAATCTGATTAGTTGGTTTTTAAACAAATCGTTTCGAATCCAAACGATCACACTTGCTGGCCTGTTTTGTGCCCTAATTCGGCCGGCACCCGGCTACACCGGCACCCGGCATGCGCCCATCTGTTCGGCAGCGACATTTCGATCTGGACAGGGGCGTGTTCTAATGCCGACCGGCATCAAGCCTGGAAGAATTTCTTTTTGAAGATGATCTTCAGCTGAGCTCAGCGTTCATGAATTCGCGGTAAGGCTCGGCACAGCCGCGATCATCCCCGATCGTTCTCAGCGGTTTGTCCGACGTTGGTTGGCCACACAGTTCAGCGGCGACACGCAGGGCGCGGGCCGGATCGGAGACTATGTCTTCGTAATGGACGATGCGTGTTATGTTAGGCAGCTTTTGCGCCAGAATATCCATCATTTGATGATACCACGCCACGTGAGCTCGGATAGAACTCAGATCGTAGGCATATGGGTTCCCGCGTTCGTATTGTTGCAGAAAGATCCGTAGTGCAAGGTCTTCGACATTGCGCTTTACAAACAGGAAGCGCGTATTCGGCAAAATCATCGCGAGGTGCGCGGCGTTACTGATATGGGCGGGATGGGTGTTGGTGAATATCTTGGCAGAGGCCGCGCCACGACGGGCAAGTTCTTCAGCGTAGATTTCGCTGACTTTCGAATGAAACTGGGGCGGCAAATACCCTAGCCAATACCCGGTGATGAGGCCGGCTTCCTGATAAGCTCTGCTGATCGCGTTCTCGACGCTTGGATTTTCGTAGCCACGTTTGACGCCGTCGAGCGTCGCGACGAGTCCCTCCGTGCTGGTCTTGCCGGAGCGCGATGATCCGAGGATGAAGAGCGATATTGGCCAGGTTTCGCCGGCGGGCGAGGCTTTCGCCCTGATTGAATTGTCACGTAACCACTTTAGTCGGATTTGACGCTCCATAACCTGCGTCGCAAGATCGTTCTTTACGCTCGGCGAAACAAGGCGGTTTGCGATGACCGCCTGCTTCCACGCTTCGGCGTAACACTTGGCTTTGTCGAGTGCGGTCGCCTTCGCGAAAGCAAGCATAACGTCATACTGGCCCTGAGACGTCCCTTCGGTCGCTGCGACCCTCTCGAGGTCAGCCATGACATCGCGGCGAATTGCGGCGGATGGAAGGGCAAGGAGGGCCATCAGTGCTCCAAGCGAAGGCTCGGCTCGCTTGAGCAGCGGTTCGATCGCATCGGCGGCCCGCGCATGTTCGCCGAGCGATGTGAACGCCGCCGACAGTCCGATTGCAGCCTCTTCCATGCCCGGCTCGGCGGCAAGCGCCTCTTGGAAAACGTCGCGAGCAAGTTCGTATTCGCGTTCCTCGCGATACACTTCACCAAGCGTGACCAGAATGCTCGGTTCATTCGGCTTGATTGCGCGAGCCTGTTCGAGCGTGTGGGCCGCCATTTCTTTGGCGTCGAGCCGAAGATAGACCCCGGCGAGCGCGGTATGCGTCGACCAGCTTCGCGGGTTGAGCATGGCCGCCTGCACAAGCGGACCAATCGCTCGCCGATAATCGCCGCGGTCGGCGTGGATCAGTCCGAGTGTATGATGTGCCCCGAAATAATCAGGGTGTCTGCGCAACAGGGCGGTGCAGGCCGATTCCGCACGATCGAATTTTCGCTGCCGACGCAGCGACTCCGCCTGCTCCAGTTGCTCGCGCGCCTCTCGGAGCGGGTTCGATTTCGATTGTTCAAGATTTGGTCCGGTCGGTACGCCGACAAGCTGCGACTCAGGCACGAATCCCTCCTAATCGGCAATGGATCGACATCGGATAAGGCATATCGGCCGCCGACACGCGACTATTTCGGCGGACCTGATAAGAGTCAAACAGCAAGTATTCCATTCGTGTTGCGAAACAGGCACACTCCGGGATTTGGGTGCAAGTACATGAAAGGTATAGATGTTTACCCGAATAAAAATCATCCCGTGGCTCTTGCGGCGTTGGGCAGGGAGCTTGAGTTGGCGCAATAATACACCTACGCCTGTCTGGAGTTTTCCAGTTGATGCGGCAAAGGGGATCGAGATGCGTAATCATCTGTTACTTAGCACAGCGGCGATCGCGATTAGCGTGGCAATCAGTGGCCCCGTAAGCGCTGCCGATATGGCCTTGAAGGCGCCTCCTGTGCCCTACGTAACCCCCTTCAGTTGGGCCGGGTTTTATGTCGGCGGCAATATCGGCTACGGGCAATCCCGGTTCGATTTCAGCAGCTGCCCTACGATTTGCCAGCACAAGGGTAGCGGCCCGGTCGGCGGTCTTCAGGGCGGTTATAACTGGCAGGCCGGTAGAATCGTCTGGGGTGTTGAAGGCGACGTTAGCGCCGCGAATTTCGAGACCGGCGATGGCGACTACGTCCGGGCCAACGTCGATCTGTTGGCATCGATCCGCGGACGGTTGGGCATCGCGTTTGACCGCGTCCTGGTCTACGCAACCGGTGGCGGCGGTTATGTGCATGCGAAGGGTGCGGGCAGCACAACGCCGCTTACCTGGAGACACGCCGATCTTTTCAGACCCGTTGTGGGTGGTGGCATTGAATATGCCCTCACCAATACCTTTACGGTGCGCGGCGAGGCGCTCGGATACCTCGGCAAGCAATCGTTCCTTGCCAGCACCGATGATACTGCGACCGTCAAGGACATCTGGATCGCACGAATCGGCGTGAACCATAAGTTCTGATCGTCCGGATCATAAGAGACAAACGGGCGGGCCTTGGCCGGCCTGTTGGCGGCCCAGTCGTCGCGAAGTACTGATCTAACTTCTTCCCACAACTCAGAGCCCCGGCATGTCCGGGGTTTTTTGTGCGACCGGATGACGAAGGGCGCGGACCGCGACCGATTTCAGGTGGTCTCGGTCGGCTTGAACTGGATGTTTGATCCACCTGCTCCCGCTGTCGCCGACAACTGCACTTGAGGCCTGGTGTCCAAGCCGCTCGGTCCCTGTCCGATCTTCGCTAAACTCATACGGGTGCGACACCTCGGACAGCTAGGGCGTCCGATTGCCGATAAAGCCGGGCGGGAGATCCGAACAGCGAGAGTGGCATCATGGCGTTGTCGCCGAGCCGTCGCTCCTCGAACAGAAACAGCAGCGAGAAGATCAAGCCCGCTCCGAGGACGACGAAGGTGGAAGGCGACCAGGCCCGGCCGGATCCTTCGGTCAACGCCCAGGTCGCAAGACCCAAAGCAGCCGTGACCAGCGCTCCACCTGACCAGTCGAGACTGCCGGCTCTGTCATCGACGTCCCTGTCGATGTAGCGGGACGCCAGTGCAATCGTGGCTACGGACAGCGGAACGTTGATCAGAAAGACAAGGCGCCAACTGCCGGCATCGATCAGCCACCCGCCAAGCACGGGGCCGATCGCGCCCGCACCGGCTCCGGTCGCCGCCCCATATCCCGATCGCACGGCCTTTCGCCTCTCCGGAGAAACTCTGGCCCAGAATCGCCGGACTATTCGGCATCAACATGGCGGCGCTTGAGCCCTGCACGAAGCGCGCAAGCAGCAACAAGATAAGTGTCGGCGCCACTGCGCAAGCCAGAGAAGCGAGGCCGAACAGCAGAACTCCCGCGATCACAAGCACGATAGGTGTTGATGTGTGGTGGTTGCTATCAACTTGATGGCCGTCATGAGTGCACGGCACAACTATCGCACCAAGGAGCTTACGCGGCTTACGCGTCAGATAGGCGAGGCAACCGTCATCTGGTGCGGCATAAGGGGCATGCTGTTATTGGTTGGATTCATGATGAAAATCAGCACTGGATTTTCGCGTGGCTCTGTCATCCTGTCCTTTGTATTAGACTTCACCGGGGTCGAATGTTATGGCCTCAGCCGCGCCCGGAATGCCCTTGCGCGCCCGGTTTGCCGGGCAAATGAGGCGGGATACGGCCCCCGGTCTGCGTGGGGCTTTTGGCGCGTTGTGGAGTGAACATGGCGGCTGCGGACTCGAAACGGCGCGTTGCGCTCCTCACCGGCGTCACCGGCCAGGACGGCGCCTATCTGGCCGAATATCTGCTCGGGCTGGGCTACACCGTCCATGGCGTCAAGCGGCGGTCGTCCTCGTTCAATACCGCGCGCATCGATCATCTCTATGAAGATCCCCATGCCGGTGATGTACCGTTCCTGCTGCACTATGGCGACATGACGGATTCCACCAACCTGATCCGGCTGATGCAACAGATCCGGCCGACCGAGATCTACAATCTCGCGGCCCAAAGCCATGTCGGCGTCAGTTTCGAAAGCCCGGAATATACCGCCAACGCCGATGCCATCGGGGTGCTGCGGCTGTTGGAAGCGATCCGGATCCTCGGCATGGAAAAAGAAACCCGGTTCTACCAGGCATCGACCTCCGAATTGTACGGCCTGGTTCAGGAGACCCCGCAGAAGGAAACCACGCCGTTCTATCCGCGTTCGCCTTACGGGGTTGCCAAGCTTTACGGCTACTGGATCACGGTCAATTACCGCGAGGCCTATGGCATGTTCGCCTCGAACGGCATCCTGTTCAATCATGAGAGCCCGATCCGCGGTGAGACCTTCGTGACCCGCAAGATCACGCGCAGCGTCGCCCGCATCGAGACCGATCTGGAAGACACGCTCTATCTTGGAAATCTCGAGGCGAAGCGCGACTGGGGGCATGCCAGGGACTACGTCGAGGGCATGCACAGGATATTGCAGGCAGACGAAGCAGACGATTTCGTGCTGGCGACCGGCGAGACCCGCTCGGTGCGCAAATTCGTCGAGACGGCGTTTGCGGAAATCGGCCGCAATATCGAGTGGCACGGCAGCGGCGTCGACGAGACCGGCGTCGACAGCAAGTCCGGCAAGACCGTGGTCCGGATCGATCCGACCTACTTTCGTCCCACCGAAGTCGATGAACTGATCGGCGACGCCGGCAAGGCGTATCGGAAGCTCGGCTGGAAACCGAAAACGACGTTCGCCCAACTGGTCCATGAGATGGTGGCGGCCGATCTTGCGATCGCGAGGCGGGAGATTGCCAATGGCAAGAATCCCGTTTGAGCTGAAAGGCAAAACGGTCTTCGTCGCCGGGCACGGAGGGATGGTCGGCAGCTCGCTGGTGCGCAGGCTGAAGCGGGAGAATGTCGAACTGCTCACGGCGAGCCGAAACCAGGTCGACCTGCGCGACCAGGCTGCGGTGAACGGCTGGTTCGCCGACAAGCGGCCGCAGGTTGTGTTTATGGCGGCGGCCAAGGTCGGCGGCATCGTCGCCAACAACACGCTGCGCGGCGATTTCATCTACGACAACCTCATCGTCGCGGCCAACGTGATCCATGCGGCGCATGTCAACGGCACCGAGAAGCTGATGTTTCTCGGTTCGTCCTGCGTCTATCCAAAACTGGCGCCGCAGCCGTTACGCGAAGATTCCCTGCTGACGGGACCGCTCGAGCCGACCAACGAGCCGTATGCGGTTGCCAAGATCGCGGGCCTTAAAATGGTTGAAGCCTATCGCAGCCAGTATGACTCGGACTTCATCAGCGTGATGCCGACCAATCTGTACGGACCGGCAGATAATTATCATCCGGAGTACAGCCATGTGGTTGCCGCGCTGATCCGCAGGTTTCATGAGGCGAAAGCATCCGGTGCCACCGAAGTGGTAGTCTGGGGTAGCGGTACACCGCGCCGGGAATTCATGTATGTCGACGATCTTGCCGACGCCTGTATCCACTTGATGAAAAATTATTCCAGTGGCGAACTGGTCAACATCGGAACCGGGGAGGACATCACCATCGCCGAATTCGCGCGGGTGGTCGCAGCCACGGTCGGATATGCCGGCAAGATCAGTTTCGACATCTCGCGGCCCGACGGCACGCCGCGCAAACTGCTCGATGTCGGCCGTCTCGGTGGACTGGGATGGCGCGCCCGCACCTCGCTGGAGGATGGCATCAAGCTTGCGTATCAGGCGTACCTGAACGAATCGAAATAGGCGGCCGAGTGCCCGGCCTCGCAAGTTGTGTGATGGCAAGTTCCGCGGCAGACCACGTGTCAGGTCATAAAGACCTTGCAACTGCGCGCGGTCTTGCGGAACGCGACGCAAAAATCCGAAGCAAGCCGAGCCGGATTTTGAAGTTCACTTCTTGGTTGAGGTACTATCCGTGTTGCCGTCGTTTTCCACGCATTTCTTGAAGTAATCTCTTTCGTCTTTCGCCGAGCCTTTACTGCTGCCCGCTGCGGGATTTCCAGCCTGACGCGGCGGGAATTCCTTTGCCAGAAGTCCATTGCATTTCTTTGCTACTTCCACGGTGATGGCTTGCGCGCGTGTTGGCTGCAACGCGACCGCCGCAAGCAAAACCACCAATGCGCTCCATTTGAACTTCCGGTCGACGAGCATGGCTGACTCCTTGAATCTCGAGCATTGCTGAGGCAACGGCGATCCTATCAACTCTTGCTGCGTCGGCAATTGGTCACAACGTCACTCCTTGCCGCTCAGCGAATGCGCACGAAATCGCCAGGTTTTCTGTTCTCGTTCGGCGAGCCCCGGAACTGATACAATCCTCGGTTAGTCGAGACGATATCTCCAGGCAACAGACTTTCATCTTCAAGTATACGTCTCGAATTCCGCTCGGCAATTTCGTCCACGGTAGGTTGCTGCGCCACGAAACTCCTGTGCTCGCGCCTCATCGCGTCCGCCCGCTCGCGCGACGCCTTGACCTGAGCCCGCCATTCGTCGCGGCTCATCTCGGTGGAATTATCCGTGACGCTATCCTGGGCGAAACAGCCCATCGAATTCAGAATCGCCAAATTCACGGCTATGAAAATGAAACCATTCCTCATGCGCCTAATATAGCCATGGCCGCCAATTTTCAAAGTGTCTCGAGAACGCCAGATTCCCGCGTTCGCCCACTCAGCGCGATCGTCTCGACCGTTTTGCCAGGTCGGCCGGCGCCAAGATCGAAAGTTTTGCGAGAGGTAAACGGGCCGAACCTGCCTCGCGCTGTGACCGGCAGCCAAACGGCAACGGCAAAGGATGCCGATACTATCGGCGAATATCGGTTCAAGAGCCCGATCGGACTGTGGTATGAGGGTGTTGGCTGACGTCGTTTGGAGTCATCGACAAGTCCATGGGTTCAGAAATATTGCGACCGGATGGCCGGGACGAAGCGCCGACCTCCATGCCGGAGGTTGAGTTTGCGCTGGTGCTCTCTCGTATGATCGACTCCATTCAGAGCGATCCCGAACACTTGCGCGCAACCATTTACGAACTCGCGCGGCACAAGATAAGAGAGCAATCTGCCTCGCAAAGTCTCGCCGAAAGGCGGCAACTCTCGAAGGCGCTCGAAACGGCCATTCACGGTGTCGAAATATTCGTCAAGAAGAACGAAGTGAAGTTCGACGCCCTGCCAAGTCCCGCGCCGGCTCAACGTCAGCCGCAAATCGCGGGTCCTTCGCGCGCCGATTTCAGTCCACCGGAGCCATTGGTGATTGAGGTCGGAGACTCACGCCCGGCAGCCAAACGAAGCGCCTTCAGCCTAACCACGCCCTGGCGCTTCGGTATTGTGGTTGCAATAGCTCTGACGGTTGCATTTGCCGTGAAGCAGCGAGAAACACTTCGAAATACGGCGGGCCGCGTTATGTCCCTGCTGACGTCCACGACGCAGAAGCCGGCTCAAGCCGCTCCGCCTGTTGCGCCCATTGCGCCCGCGATCAGCGTCTCTCCAGTCCGAGAAACGTCGGCCACCACACCTACCGCGTACGGAATTTATGCGGTCAGTGGAGACAAGCTTTACGAATTGGAATTGCTGCCGGGACGTGCGCCGGACATCCGCGTTGCGGTGTCGCCCGCAATTCTAACACCAAGTCGAACTGTGTTGCCGGACGGACATCTGAAGTTCATTGTTTACCGGCGAGATTCGGCGAGCAATGCGGCGGATCGCGCCGAGGTGCGCGTCGTCGCTCAGGTCATGCGCGAGATCGGCTTCGATGCTTCGGGCAAGCCGATCACGAAGAAAATCGATGACACCTGGGTCATCCGGAATTTATCGATTCCGTTCCGGACAGCGCCCAAAAAGGACAATCCCGACATGTACGAGGTTCAGAGCGAGAATCCGGAAACCGCGTTGACGCCCGGTCGCTACGCGCTGGTGCTCAAGGGCGAGGCCTACGATTTCAGCGTGGCGGGCCCCATTTCAGATCCGAGACAATGTCTGGAGCGGACGGCGGCTACGAACGGCCAGTTCTATTCGGGATGTCAGAAACCGTAGCTGAATAATGCTCGGCAATTCGGATGCGGATTGCAAGCGATCGCCCAAAATATCGCGCACTTCAGAATTTCTCAGGACCGCGTTGCAAGCCCGTTTTCCAGGCTGAAGATTTGAGCGGCGGCGGCACGAGAAAGCAGGATCGTCCCGTCGGTCTATCTTGCGTTGCGCAGTGTATCTATAAATCCAGGATCGATTGTGCTGACACTCTCCTCGAGGAATTTCTTCCCGATCGCGGATGCGCGCAGATAGTCATTCACCAGCGCCAAACGTTGCCCCGGACGTTGCGAGAGCATTGCACGAACGTCGCCGCGTGCAAGTTCACCCAGATCGGAATCATTGAGGGCGTTACTTGAGGTGACCGTCTCCAGACGGGCCTGGATGATTTCAGCGCGGTTTGGTCCGGTGAGATACGACATTTTCAGCGATTCAGCGAGATGAGAATCATTGGGGTCGCGTCGTGCCTGAAGCAGCGCCAGAACAAGCCACAGCCGTGAGTCATGTGGTCCGATCCTCAAAGCATCCCCGACTGCCTCTTGCGCCGATTGGCCGTCCGCGGACCGCTCTGAGAGAGTCTGGCCCGCCAGCGCCACGGCATAGTCTGCCTCTATATCCGATCTGAAGGGCGCGATCCTCGATGCAAGGTTTAAAGAAGGAATCTGGTCCGGACGCGGAACCTCGCTGCCTTTCAAAGGCAGCGGAGGACGAGCCGGTCGCAGAATTTCAGCCGCAAGGTTTGCAGCCGAGGTACCTCCCACGAATACAAAGAGGAAGAGGACCAGAAGTCGAA
This sequence comes from uncultured Alphaproteobacteria bacterium, assembly GCA_963774685.1. Lineage (GTDB taxonomy): Bacteria > Pseudomonadota > Alphaproteobacteria > Rhizobiales > Xanthobacteraceae > Bradyrhizobium. The sequence goes on from CAVZFU010000004.1 coordinate 122,646, forward strand.
ATTTCCAAATCGTCGTCACCGCAATGCTGTTTCTTGCACACGAGGGCTAAAGGCTAGGTACGCTGCCTTACACCGCGCGCATGGTTCTTCCCTGAATTCTTAACAAGGTCAAGTTCCCGGTCGCGTAGGCCCCGGTATCAATGTTGACGCGGTTCGGTCGGAAGTCAGGCTCGCGAACCGGGGTATGGCCGTGAATAATGAATTTACCAAAATTGGCTTTGCTGGACAGGAATTCGTCACGGATCCACAGCAGGTCATACTCACTGCTGTTCCTTTAACGGGATTCCTGGCCGCACGCCGGCGTGCACGAAATAGAAATCGCCGCACACGAACGAGGGCTCGAGGCTTCGGAGAAAGGTTTGATGACTAGCCGGCATGGCCTCGGTCAGTTTCCTTACCAGTTCAATCTGCTCGCCATCGTCGGGATATGAGCGAAGGCTGGATGCCGTAGGACATCAAGGTTTGCAGACCGCCAAATTGCTTCCAGTCCGCAAGCTTGGCCGGGTTGTCCAGAACCTCCAGAAGATAAGCTTCGTGGTTACCCTTGAGAAACACGGCTTCGCGCGAACGGCCTCGTTCAATAAGCAGGTCGAGCGTGTAGCCGGAAGAGGGGCCGCGGTCGATGTAGTCGCCCAGGTAAACTTCGATCGGACGGTTTATTGGACTGCGTGCCAGGTCGGCGTCGATCACAGTAAAGATTTGCTTGAGCAAATCGGCGCACCCGTGGATGTCGCCGATCGCATAGACGCGAATTCCGTCAGGCAGCCGTGGTTGTCTCGTTAGCTTGCGTGAGCGCAAAAAGCGTAACATAGCCAAGAGAATTCCGCGGGTTGGCTTTGGACAGGCGCGCAGATGATGCCCTGGCGCATCGCCCAAATCGTTAACAGATACTCAATGCGACCGCACAAGTTTGAATCAAACTTCTCGGCGCAATCTCGCGAGATGTCAAAACATCTTCCCTAGGCTCCCAGTAACGAACAGGTGGGAGCCAACCAAATGCAGTCCAGTTTCAAAAGGATTATCGCAGTCGCTGCTGCGATCTTCATAGCAGGCGGTTACCAGAGCGCCAGCGCGGCCTTTATCGGGATGCCGAGTATGCTCGGCCAGATGGCGAAACGGATCTCGTTCAGCAACTTCACGCTGGCGCCGATGGCTTTCACCCAGTTTTGCCTGCGCTACGAGAGTCAGTGCAAAACTCAGAAGATCGTATTCCGCGGCGGTCCGGTCCGGATGACGGTGAAGCATTGGGACGATCTCAGACAGATTAACAAGACCGTCAATGCGACCATTGTCCCGGAGCGCAATACGGAAGGCCTGGCAGGTGAGAAGTGGCTCATTAACCCTGCGAGAGGTGACTGCAACGACTATGCCGTGACCAAGCGCTTCGAGTTGCTCAAGCGGGGCTGGCCGACCCGTGTACTGCTTTTGAGCGAGGTCGTGACTCCCTGGGGGGAACACCATTTGGTTCTGGTGGTGCGGACTTCGCTCGGAGATCTCGTACTCGATAATCTGACGCCGCAAATCCGGCCGTGGGTGAAGGCCCCCTACACTTGGGTTCGGATGCAGACCCCCAAGAATCCGAACTATTGGGCTTCGCTGGGCAACCGCAGCGTCTAGAGATTGCTGCGCCGCGGAGCTGATCTACAGACCGCCCCTGACGCTAAGGCTTTGCGCCAGTCCAAGCCCGATGATCGCGTCGCCGGTTACGGCGACGCAGCAATTGACAAGGCTGGTATCGCAAAAAGACTCGCCGAGGATCATGACGGTGCAAGCCGCAGCGGCCGCCGGGTAGAATGAATCGCGACCGCGAGCCAGGGCTCCCCTGTACAGCATGACGATGAGCCAGGCGGCCATTGCGATGATGAAGAGAAACATCGGCCAACCCAACTCGATCGCGAATGCTGAAGCCGTCGACGGAGCGTTCGTGACCGAACTGCCGAGTTCCTGGTAGATCGGCACGAGGGTCGAATAAGTTCCGGCACCGGTTCCGAGCCAGCCGGTATCCGACAGCAATCGCTGCGTCAGCGAGATTGCGTCGGCAGGCGAGGTCGTTGCAAATTGAAGAAGCGGCGACACGGCGCGCATCGGATCGTAACGCCAGGCGACGATCATCGCAGCAGCGAGTAACAAGGTCGTCGTGAGCATGAGCGCCGCCCATCCTGGCAACGCGGTTCGACGAATGACCTGTATCGAGCCAAAGGTCACGACGCCAAACGCGGTGGTCAGCCAGACGTTGGACGTGGCGCCGACTCCAAGACCGATCACGCCTATTGCCAATGCCACGCCACTTGCCAGCAGTGCCACGTGACCTTCGCGTTCGTCATGCCCGGCTCCCGCGTTGCTCGATGGCACGCGTGCCACTGGTTAGCGACAGCAAAATACCGAAAGCGCTGACGGCGCCAAGAATTTCGTTAAGGTCACCATCGAAACCAGGGATCAGTCCCGACTTGCCGATCAACAGGACGATGATCGTTATTGCCATGGTTGCCGTGACGACGGCGAGAACAAGCTCGGCGCCGCGGCGATCTCTGGCCACAAAGATACCGACCAGGATCAACGAGACGTTGGCAAGATAGAAGACCAACGCCAGGGTGGTCATGCCAAGGTCTACGCTGACATGGCCCCATGATTGTCGGCCCATCGCGTCATTGGCGTAGTTCCAGATTGAATGTGCGCCGATGGGAGTCGGCAGGAGCTGAATGGCCATCCAGATCGCGGGAACGGCCGCCGCAAGTTTGATGCCGCGGGTGGACCTTGTGGCCAGGTCCACGTCGCCAGCCCGCGCGAAAATGCCGACGCAGGCAAGAGCGAGGGCTGCCAGAACGGCGATAAGGGATTGCGCGGCAGGCCCATCGAGAAACGTAGACCCGCATGCAAAAATGATGCTGACGAGAAACAGGGTAAAGGCTGTCGACAAGCTGCCGTCCAATCGTTCTAACAACAGCCTGGACGATACATGAAGCTTCGCTAAAGAGCGACGGGTTTGAAAAGAGTGCAGCGACAGATGGACAGACGGCTCGATCAGCGGTGGGTGCGCCGTCGAACGCCGGGAGCGGTCGGGTGCCAGCCGGGCCGCTGCGAGGCTGAAACGTGTCAACAGACCGCCGAGGTAGCCGAGCTGCAGGAAGATCGTCCATACCAGGACGGCGACGATCGTCGCCGAAACGGTCGATCCCCTTAGCGCGGCGGTGACGACAATCAGGCCAACGCCAACCAGGGTGGCGGGAAGCAGCGAAATAACTTTAAGCCGGGTGCCGAGCGTCGCCCCGATTAGCGAACTGCAAAGTGCGATCAGGATCATGAACGCATGATCGGATTTGGGTGCTTAAGATTTCGTTAACAAGTTTCGGCGCGATCCGGAAGTTCGTCCAGATTGACATCATCCCGAGGGACAGCTGGCCGCCAGCCTCGCCATGGCGGGACGTATGCCCTCGAGTGAAATGACACCGCGAATATCGCCCTCGGGATCGCTTATCCTGACCGAGAATTGCTTGAGGTCACGCCAGGGTCCGGTTGTGAAGGTTGTTGCATCGATCGGCAGGAGGAGCGCCGTACCGACGGGCAGGACCTCCGCATGGAGAACCGATTCCGACGCGCCCAAATTGACCGTTACGTCTCTTTTGCTCCGAGGGGGTAACGGGCGCACCAAGGCGAGCAGGACCTCCAGTCTCGCCTTTTCCTGGCAGCGAATCATCAGCCCGGCCAGATCGGGGTCTGATTGCGTCGTCTCGGCCGTCCGCATGATCGCGATGGCGTCCGCCGCTCCGTTGGGTCGTGGTGTTCTGACCAGCGGCCAGAGGTCTTCCGAACCGCCGTTCTCAACGGTTGTGGTGCCGGAAGACGGGTTTTTGGAGCAGCGCCTTGAAGCAGTCGAGGCGCGCCTGATCGGCTGCAATGACTTTGCAGTGCTCGAAGTCATCCTGTGAAAGAGCGGCCGGCGGTGCAGCCCAGCCAGGCGTCCAAAATCAAGACGGTTACAATCAGTCTGTCGTTCGACGGGCATTGCCTCTTTCCACAACCATTGTTAACCGAGCTTGTAATCTTAACTCGCCGCATTTTTGTACCAAGTGCACTGAAAAATATCTGATAATTTTCGTTGCAGTGGCAGTGTTGTATTTTTGACGCAGCAACCGACAAAGTTCCGGATGGGCCATCACGACCGCTTGTTCAAGTTGCGGCGCATTCAAATAACCATTTCGGCAGGGATGGGCCCAACATATGTTTTTTTGGCGGATTGCTAGAGCTGCTCTTTTTCCGGCGTTCGTGCTGGCGCTCGGCGGATGCTCGCTTATTCCCGGCGTCTGGACCCGTACAGCGACGCTGTCAAGGTCCGAGGACTCTCCAACCGTTCCGTATGCTCTGGTCAAGCTCAACTCCGAGACGGTGTCCATCATCGGCCGCTATGAACCAAGGGGATTGGCGGGAGCGTTCCCCGACAAATATGTTCCGCCCGCCAAGATCAAATTCGGCATCGGCGACGTCGTCAGCGTGACCATTTTCGAAGCCTCGGCGGGCGGTCTGTTTATCCCGACAGAAGCGGGCGTTCGTCCCGGTAACTTCGTGACCTTGCCTGACCAGACGGTCGACAATGACGGAAATATCAGCGTCCCCTATGCCGGGCTCGTAAAGGCGGCGGGCCGGTACAACGGCGAGATCCAGGAGGACATCGTCAATCGCATCAAGAACCGCGCGATCGAGCCGCAGGTCGTGGTTTCGCTTTCGCAGCAGCGTACGTCGCTGGTCAGCGTGTTCGGCGAGGTCAACACGCCGAACCGCTTCCCGGCCGCCGCATTCGGCGCGCAGGATCGCATCACGGACGCGATCACGCGTGCGGGCGGCATCAAGGGTCAGGGATACGAGACCTGGGTGATGCTGCAGCGTGGTGCTCGCCGCGCAACGGTGCCTTTCGCCAATCTCGTCTACGAGCCCTCAAACAATATTTATGTGCAGCCGGGCGACCGCATTTACGTCTATCGGGAGCAGCAGAAATTCCTGGCGTTTGGCGCCTCTGGTCAGCAGGGCGAGTTCACGTTTGACGCATGGCGCATCAATCTGGCCGAGGCTGTCGGCAAGGCAGGCGGCCTGGTCGACGTGCAGGCCGATCCGGGCTCGGTCTTCCTCTACCGGCTTGAGCCGCGCGAACTGGCCCAATTGCTCGGCGTCGACGTCACCAAGTTTACCGGCGAACTGATTCCGATCATCTTCAGCCATCAGCTTCAGGGATCCGGGCGGGTATTTCCTGGCAACAAACGTCCAGATGCGTAATCAGGATGTCGTGTTCATCGCGAACGCCAAGGCCGTGGATGTCACGAAGTTCCTGACTTACCTCAACGTGATCCTCAACACCGCCAACAATGGCCTCATTGTCGGACAAAACGGAATCGCGTTGTACAATGCAGCCAAGGCCCTTCACTAGGACCGACAGGACTGGCTGAGCGAAGAAGTCTGGCGCCGAGGGCCGAATCAGAGGCCTGCCGAAGCGGCGAGCTTGGGGTTGTGCTGCAGATGCTTCTGCCGCTATTGGCAGGCAGCAGACACCGATTCGAGAAGCCAGTACCTTGTCCTCATCGCAACTCATCGAGGGTTGGAAGGCACGTTATGAGCGTCGCCGCTCCTGGAAGCTTCTCTGCCGCAATCGTTTACGCAGCTCTGGCAGGACCTCCGCTGCTGTTCGGCTCGACCGACTCGGCGACGATTGCGATCTGGTGTGCCGTGCTGGGCGTGGGCCTGGTTCTGGCGTCAACGTCCCGGCTGCAGAAGGCCCATTTGCTTCTCCTGGGGGGAGTTGCGTTTGTCGTTTTGTGCTTTGGCTTCGTCCTTCACGAGCAACTCTCAGACCATCCCTGGCTTGCGTCGTTCAATCCCGTCTGGTCCAGGGCGTCGGATGCGCTGGGCAGGCAACTTTCGCCGTCCGTTTCCATCGTCAAATGGGAGCCCTTCTATGCGCTCGGGCGGCCCTTGGCGAATATATTGGCGCTCGTTCTCGGGTTGATTGTCGGCGTTGATTCGCATCGGGCTCGCCAGGGCGCGCGCATCATGGCCTGGGCAGGGGTGGTCTACGCCGCCTACGGAATTGTTGCGCTGATGCTCGATCCGACGTCGCTTCTTTGGCGCGAGAAGACCGCCTATGTCGGCAATCTGACCGCGACCTTCATCAATCGAAATACCGCAGCAGCGTATTTCGGCTCATGCTCGGCGGTCTGGCTTGTGTTGCTGATGGGCGCGATCCGGCGAAATCTGCCGCGAGGGCCGATTGAGATGGAGGAAAGTGCCGGAGGCATCTCTTACGCGAGACGCGCAAGGACGATTCTGGTCCGCTTTGTCATGCTCTTCGTCTGCCTCTCCGCGATGTTCATGACCGGCTCCCGCGGTGGCGTGCTCGTTTCGCTTGGCGTCCTGACCGTGACTTTCATGATCTTTTTCGGACGCGATATGCCACGCGGCCTGGGGTTCGTGATTGCCCTGCTGGCGTGTGCTGCGGTCAGCCTGCTCATCCTGTTCGTTCTGGGAGGCAACGTGAACAATCGCATCGATCTGCAGGGGCTGAGCGAGCATGGGACGGCTATCGGCGTATCGCTCAACACTGAGGATCATTTCCGACAATCCATGGTTCGGAACGGGGCTGGGGACGTTTGTCTACGCTTTCCCGGCTTATCGCAACAGCGACATATCTATAAGCGGAATATGGGACAGGGCGCATAGCACACCGCTCGAATTGGCGTCGGATATGGGAATCCCCCTAGCGCTGGTTGTTGCGCTGGCGTGGATAGTTGCCTTGGTCGTGCTTTCACTGGGTTGCGTGGGCGTCGACGCACCATGAGCCTGCCGCTGTCGGCTCTCGCCGTTTCGCTGATCGCGCTGTTGCACTCGTCGATCGACTTTTCCCTGCAGATTGCCGGCTATTCAATCGTCGTGTTTGCGCTACTCGGTTTGGGACTTTCGCAGGCGGTTGCTCGCGCGACGGGGAGGACAATGGCTCCGCAGCCCAGAAGATCGGTTTGAATGGGCTGCAGAATTAGCGTTAATTTGCGTTTTATCTGATCTGCGCGCAGGCGGTAGTCCGGCGCATGAAGTTAAATTTATCAATACAATCAATATATTAGACGGATGAACTTGCGCACAGATATTGCGCTTTGGGATTGATTGTCAGTCCGGTATAGTTCAGTTCAGATTTTATTAAGGCATTGTTGATCCTTGCAATTCGTGTGCGATGGATCGGCTTGGCAGGAGGCAGGAGAATGAGTGTTCGGTTCGTTGTTAGGTGTCTGGCCGTCACCGCTCTTTTATTGTCAGCGCAGGCTGCAAACGCCCAGCAGGGGCAGCAAACGCCCAGCCAGGTTCTGAGTGGTTTTCCAAACGGCGGACCGGCCATGATTGCGCAGGTCCAGGCCCTGCTCAACGCCGACAAAGGCAATCTTGCAGCAATCATCGCGTTTGCGAAAACGGCAACCGAAGATCAGCGCAAGGCAATCGCTCAAGGGTTAGCCGCAGGTTGCAAAGTCCTAACGCAGCGAACGATCCGGCGTTTGTGACCCAAATTCAGCAGCAGGTCGCGGCAGCGGGACTTCCTGAATTTGCCAAGGCCTACGCCGAGGCGGCTGGTGATACCGGAACGGCCTCGACCGGTGGTGGTGGTGGTGGTGGTGGCGGACCGACCGCTGCGGGACCACCGAACGGTGGTCCAAATACCGGTACGATTTTCCCCGGAAGCACCTTTGTTACCACCCAGGCGTCAAGTCTGACGTCCGGCGGTCGGTCGGCGATTGGCAACAATTCAGTGAGCCCATAGGCGTACTGTGACGTTGCGTTGACCGTTCTGGGTGGTGATCGCTCTGGAGCGGCATCGTCGTTTGTCGGTCTGAAAACTCGATGCCGAAGCTTTCGGTGGGATCATGCGAAAGCGGCTAATGACTTGAGGCGCTTTGATCGGTCGACTGGAGGACGTGATGGCGGTCGCACCGTCGTCCTGATGGGACGATTGTCGTTTGCCCTGGAAGCATTGGAGGCGTCTCCGGATTTGGGGACCACGACGCCTCTGTCCAGTTTCTCAAAATCGAGAGCATGTCTCGCGAATGTTTGTCCTCGCTCATCCCCGGTATCAAAAGCGTTCATATGAACATAAACGCCCCCCTGAACATCAACCAGAGTGCCGATCGCTTTGATCGCGAACCGCCTGAGGATTCGGTCACACTCTCCGAACTCGTCGAGCAGTTCACCGGAATTATCCGACGTCAATTGCCGATATTCGTTTTCGTGATTGCCTGCGTCACGGCGCTTGGTCTGGTTTATCTGATCACGACCCCTCCGAGTTTTACTGCGCACGCGATCATGCTGATCGACTCCAGCAAACTGAGGGTGCTGCAGCAGCAAGAAGCGCCGCTGGGCGATGTCTCGATTGATACGGCACAGGTGGAAACACAGGTCGAAATCCTGAAATCCGAGAATATCGGTCTGGCGGTCATCAAGGATCTGAAGCTGACCGATGAACCGGAATTTGTGGGCGCCGGAGCAGGGCTTCTATCTGGTATATTTGGTCTTTTTCCTCATCCACCGTGCAATCCGACACGGCGCTGACGCGCCGTGCTTTGGGGACATTTGTTGGAAAGCGGACAGTTACGTCGCGTTGGCCGCACTTATGTCCTGGATATCGGCTTCTACGTCCTTGGACCCTGCTCGCTCGGCCGATATCGCCAATGCCATTGCGGACGCCTACATCGTCGATCAGCTCGAGGCGAAGTACCAGGCAACCAAAGAGGGCCAGCGTCTGGCTGCAGGATCGCATCAAGGAACTGCGCCAGCAGGCATCTGACGCAGATCGAGCCGTGCTCGACTACAAGGAAAAGAACAAGATCATCTCTGTCGGCGGGACGTCGTCCACGGGCGGTTCGCGGTTGCTGGGCGAGCAGCAACTTGAAGATCTGAACACGCAACTCGGTTCTGCGCGCGCGGCCGCTGAAGAGACAAAAGCCCGTCTCGAGCGCATCAACGACGTCATGCACAAGGATGTCACGGATGCCACGGTTGCCGACTCGCTCAAGAGCGAAGTCATCAACCGGCTGCGAAACAACTATCTGGATCTTGCGGCAAAGGAGGCTATCTGGTCCGCGCGGTACGGCTCCGGATCATTTGGCGGCGGTCAACCTGCGGACCCAGATGACTGAGTTGCGCCGGTCGATCCGCGACGAACTCGGGCGTATCGCAGAGAGCTACAAGAGCGATTACGAAATTTCGAAGTCGCGCATTGAGGGCCTTCAAAGAGAGCTGCAGAAGCTTGTCACCAGCTCGCAACTCACCAATCGGGATCGGTTGGGACTGACCGACCTTGAGAGCACGGCAAAAGTCTATCATTCGATCTACGACAGCTTTCTGCAGCGCTACATGGAGGCCATTCAACAGCAGTCCTTTCCGATCACCGAGGCACGGGTCATCAGCGCAGCCGCCCCGCCCGAGGGAAAGAGCAGCTCCCAAGACCTTCGTTGTGCTGGCGATCGCAGGCGGAATTGGACATCGCCCTAAGTTTCGGCATAGCCCTTATGCGCGAGGCGGTTGATCGCGTATTCCGGAGCTCCCGCCAGGTTGAGACCAATCTCCACATGCGCTGCCTTGCTGTATTGCCGCAACTGTGTTTCGATGACCGCGACTGCGACAGACCGCGCATCAGGCGATAGGGCAGGGCGGAAGAAGGGGCTGTTCGGACACTCGGCGACAATCGGAGCGGCAACGTCACGTCGAGTCGAGATCCGAAGCTGGCGTTCTGGCAAAGGTTTCCCAGAAAACGCAAATGGACCTGAGCCGAGCGTTTGGGAAAGACAAAATCCTTGAACGGTCGATTGCGAGGAGCCGACTCGTTCATGCGTTACGTGGTCGATGAACCGCTTTCACCGTTCGCGGAAGGCTTTCGTTCTATCAAGGTCGCGGCAGATATCAGCGGCAGCCGTGTTATCGGTGTCACATCGACCGTTCCAGGCGAGGGGAAGTCGACGGTTTCCTCGAACTTGGCGCAGTTGTTGGCGCATGCGGGAAAACGAGTCATCCTTCTGGACGGAGATTTGAGGAACCCGTCTCTTACGAGAGCGATGGCCACTCGTTCAAAGATTGGCCTGCTTGAGGTTCTCAATGGACAGGTTGCCTTGCAGAAGGCCGTTCAGATCGACGAAGCAACCGGATTGAGCGTTCTTCCGCTGGTGATGAACTCGCGCCTCATGCACACCAACGAGGTCCTGGGATCTGATGCTTTCAAGACATTCGTCGACGGCCTTCGCAATGACTATGACTACGTCATTATCGATTTATCGCCCATCGCTCCCGATCGTTGATGTTCGCGCCACCACCCAGGTGGTCGATGCCTATGTCTATGTCATAGAGTGGGGAAGACACCGATAAACCTCGTCCAGCATCAGCTGGCAAGGTTTCCGGAGCTTTATGATCGACTGCTGGGAGTCGTATTGAACAAGGCAGATGTCCGCGTGCTGGAGCGTTATGAAACGTATCATTACGGCAGCAAGTATTACGGCGGCCAGTATTATTCTTCGGCTGCAAAAATAGACTGATATGCGGACGTTCGTGTTGCGGTTCCTGATTGCGACTTTCGGCATGTTCGCAATCGCATGGGCCGCGTCGCAGTTCGAGCATATAGCAAGGATGCCTCGTTGGCGGACACCGCGAAGGCGATATTGTCGGGTGACAAGTTCAATCCCAAACAGATGGAATCGATCAAGAGGCAGGCCGCTCTCAGCAACAGCCGATTTGAACGAGGCTTCGGCTCTGACCGGTGCCGCGGTCATGCGCATGTTTCTGCTGGAAGATCAGCTGAAGTCCGGAAATCGCGAGGTTTCTGTTTCGGACTATGATCGACTCCAGTCGAACGTGAGTGACGCGCTCGCGCGGTCGCCGACCGACTCCTTCATGTGGCTTGCAGCATTCTGGCTGAGGCGCCTGCGCTTTGCAGCCGGCAGCAAGCGATTTTAACTTGTTGCGGATGTCGTACTGGTCCGGTCCAAATGAAGGATGGATAGCGATCAGGAGAATTCCTGTGGCGCTCGCCGCGTTCGGGTCGTTGCCGCCAGAGCTCGCCGAGCAGGCCCAGCGGGATTTTGTCGGGCTGGTGCGTTCGGGATTTATCCGGCAAGCGGCTGGTGTTCTGGAAGGACCTGGATCTGCCGTACGCAATCAACTAACCAGCAAATTGCTCGCGGTCGACGTCGTTTATCGTCAGGCGCTCGCAAGGGAGCTGGAGGGGCGAGACATAGAGGGTGTCGCGATCCCGGGCATCGAGAAACAAGAGCCTCATCGAGCGTTCTGATCATCGGGGTTGCGACCCCGTGTAACTTCAGGTCCGACGAGTTAACCAGGATGCTCCGCCCTGCTGGCCGTGTGCACGCTGTGGCTAGAATCGGGCGGATACGCAGGATATCGCGGCGTGGACCGCTTCATCCGTTCAACTGAGACTGGCAATAAGTTCAGCTGGAGGCACCTCGACTGCAATGTCTTTCAAAGCCAGCCAATCCGTCGTGTCGATCATTATTCCGTGTTATAATGCCAAGCTATGGGTGCAAGAGGCCATCGAATCCTGCCTTAACCAGACATATTCCAACATCGAAATAATTGTAGTTGATGACGGTTCGACCGACGGAAGTCTTGAGGTTCTACGTCGTTATCTACCACGTATCAGACTTGAAACGGGCCCCAACCGCGGCGGCAATAGCGCAAGAAACAGAGGCTTCGCGGTCTCGAGGGGAGAGTATATTCAATATCTAGACGCCGATGATTATCTGGAGGCTGACAAAATAGCCAGACAAGTCCGGTTTCTCGAAGAAACCAACGCAGACGTCGTCTACGGAGACTGGAGATATAGGAAATATCTTCCTGACAGCAGCTTTAGCTACCTTGACAAGATTGAGGTGAGCGGGGTTCAAGAGGACATTCTCGCTTCCTTACTGTCAGGACGTTGGTGGGTAGCTCCGGGCGCAATCGTGTACAGGCGGCACGTGGTCATTCAAGTTGGCGGATGGGACGAGACGCTACGCGCCGCTCAGGATAGAGATTTTTTTACTTCAGTGGTTTTTTCTGATGCGAAGATCCGGTACCAAGCGGGCTGTTACTTCGTCTATAGAAAATACGGCGGGGTAACGGTCTCATCGTCCAATCTCGGGCGATGGGTGGAGAACCATTGTATTAGCCTTGCAAAGTCCGAAATTACCTTAGCTCGCATCAGCCGGCTGACCGAAGAATACCGGTTCGCTCTTGCGGCTGGCTATTTCGGGCTAGCCCGAGGTACTTGCTACACGATTGACGCCGTAACTTCGTATGCGGATCGTGCTAAGATAGTCGATAGCCTCCTAAATAAAATTCTGGATCTATGTCCGCATTTCAACGCCTCTGATGAGACTCGTATTTTTGGGACGTTACAACGGTTGCTCGGGCTCAAGTTCGCTACGCGCTGCTTATTTCCAGTCCGCTCGATTATCCACGACGTTAAGTCCAAACTGAAAAGCACCTTTCTGCTCGCTTTGGTGCTACGTTTTCGACGTGTAAATCTTGAGCGCGGAACAGTGCATCATTCAGCCCTGGTCGATTGAGTCGGCCATGTAGCCTGTCGTCTGCTCCCGGGAATGACGCTGACAGTCAAGTTGTTCGCCGGCGAGGAATCGACCAGATCGGTCACGTTGCGGTTCGCAAACGTCATTTCGCGGACAGGCTCGACGATATTCGCGATATCAGCCGACCTAGAGCATGACGGAAGAAGCCGCGCTTTACAGGGTGCCAAAGCTTGTTCGGTATTCGCTCTGGACGATAACGGATCGGGCGGAACACAAAAGTTCCGGGTGATAGGGTCTCACTTGTAATCGTGCTGGTGTACCAGCGATTTACATTGGCGGGGGACACAAACGGTCCATCGCCACCAATGTCCTCAATGGTCAAACTATGATGGTGCAAGACGGTCGGCCACACAAGTTCATAGATGCCATCGATGCCGTCCTGACCCGCTGCGATAAGGGTATCAATTGCCCGGGCAGAAAGCCTGGCAAACGGAAGGAATGCCCCAATCAGATCCGGTTTCGACTCATGTGGCCACACAAGGTGTTGCCACCAAGCCCATGTCGGGTTTGTCTCGGGACGAGACATGTTGGTACAAAGAAGATCCGAAGTGTTCTCGGCGAAAGCATTAAAAAGCTTGCGACCAGTGCCCGGAGAACTCGACGTCATATTCCACGATCCAATAATAATCATATTCAGGTTTAATTTTTCGAAATGCGAGAAGAGCCCGATCAATACCCGATTGCATGACCCGCGTGTGGCCCGCTGAAGTGTCCATCCACCAGCCCACGTCGCCTTCGCGGCTGGGATGTCCGAGCGCAGCTCGATTTGAAGGCGTGATCGGAAACGCATTCTTCAGATCGGCGGGAACGGTCTCGCTGCTCAGATTTAAAAGATAGTACACGTCGGCAAAGTTGCGACATTCGCGTTCGATGCGCTTGTAAGCGCGCCAGTGGGCTCTGTTTACGACGTGGCTTAAATACAGTATCGCTTGTCGCGGCATGCTCTATTTCACCCGATGATATATTCGCGTGACCGTCGCTCGATGGGCGCTCTAAGCAGTTTCTATTTAGCCGCTCGTGATTTCCTCGTGAGGGATCTTAGGAAACTAGCGGGAGCCTTCACGCCAAGTAACTTAGGCCCCGGCAGCTCGAGTAGCGTTAGGTCCGTAACCCGTAAATATCCAGCACGAAAAATCAAGGTAACCCTAATGGAAAACTCGGGCCCTCGATGGCTAAAGTGGGTCAGCGTATGTGTTAATTGGCGAGCTCCCTTCCTGATGGTGATGCGATTTACAGCATGCTAAACGAGACAGGCCCGCGGAGAAAAGACCTGATGCCCACAGTTCTCGTATACAGACGCAATTTACTTCCTCTGTCCGAGACCTTCATTAAGGATCAGTTGATCGCTCTTCGCCGATGGCGAGGGGTGTTGGTTGGCATGGATTTGCTTGGCGCGACTACCTCTCGACGGAATCGGATGTTCTGACGTTGAGGCCGGCTGACCACCGTACGTTTTTCGAACGACTCCGTTGGAAATTGTGCAAGTGGATGGGAACAGTGCCTCACCCAGCAATCAAGCGCCTTAAAAAGGAAGGTGCCTCGCTGTTGCATGCTCCATTTCGGTGTTGACGCAATCGAGGCTTGGCCTATTGCGAAAGCGTTAGATCTTCCGATGCTGGTCTCACTCTGGGGTTATGATATCAATATCGATCGTGAATGGTGGGAAGCAGGCCACGGCGGTCGAAGCATGCGCAGCTATCCCACCCGCCTGCTGAAATTAGCCCAAGCAGCCGCGCGTTAGATTCATCGCAATTTCCGATGCCATCCACCGGCGCGCGATCTCGTACGGCATTCCCGAGGAGAAGATTTCGCTGTGCTATACTGGCGTTGACCCGGCAAGATTTGCGCCCAGTGGACTCCCAATTGTCGAACGAGAGCGACGTGTTCTTTTCGTCGCCCGGCTGGTGGAGAAAAAGGGATGTGAATATCTTATTAGGGCGTTTGCCCAAGTGCAGCGAAACGTTTCGGACACTTCACTGGTAATCGTTGGCGATGGAGGTTTGCGTGACGGAGCTTCAAGAGCTCGCGAAGAAATTGGGAGTTAGTGCCCAATTTCGTGGCGCGCTTTCGAGCGCCGAGGTGATACGGGAACTACAAATGACCAGGGTCTTTTGTTTGCCGAGTGTTCACGCCGCCAGTGGAGATGCGGAGGGCTTTGGCATCGTTCTCTTGGAAGCGGAGGCATCGGGTGTGCCTGTTGTGACGTCAGCCCTCGGCGGCGCAATGGAGGGTATCGATGATGGCGTTACAGGTTTTGCATTCGCGGAACGCGATGTGGATACTCTTGCGGCACGATTGATTACCCTCCTTACTGATGATGCTCTGGCAACTTCCATGGCACACGCGGGTCCCGCCTTTGTTTCAGAGAAGTTTGATCTCTATCGATGCACGGAAAAGCTGGAAACGCTTTACGACACCGCCTGCGAAGCTGGATCGCAACGCGATAGGCCGGGAAGGATCAGGCCACCGGTCATTCTACCCCTACATTTATCTGTGGCGCGAGGAATTAGCCGGCGGCTGACGCGAAACGAAGGGCCTGCTCGAACGCGTCGCCACCCCAGTTCAAAACATGGATGCGTGGCAGGGAAAAAATATCAGATCGTGGAGACAACCGGCCCGTTCCGTGCCGAACACGCAAAGGTGAAGCCGGCAGCCCTTACAGCCTCGCGAACTTTGTCGTCGAAGTCTCCATAGGGATAGGCAAAGCTAGCCACCGACTCTCCGATGATCGCCTCGCAGGCGAGTTTACTACCCGATATCTCGCGGTAGCAATCGGCAGCTCCGAGTTCTGTGAGTACGGGATGAGTGATAGTATGAGCTCCGACTGTTACGAGGCCGTCCGCCACAAGCGCCCGGACCTCTTCACTGGTCATGGCCCGACAGGGGTTCGAGCTGAAATCGCGCCCAGCGAAGACTGATCGAATCTTGCGTCATGATTGCTCTACGCTCCTCGTCCTCAAGCAGTCGCAGGGTTTGCCGTAACCTCCACAAAGCCGCATGGCGCTTGGTTAGCAGAGCAGTGCGGGTGGTGCCGTCCCCACGCGCTGCCAATTCGATGCCGAAGTCGAATTGCATGGATTCGCCACGGACCGTGAGCCCAAAGCTCTGAGGCCCGCTTTGTGAGGAGAATAAGCCTTGCAAGTTCGTCCCACCAAAACCGCTCGGGACGGTCAACGAAGCCAGTTGCAAGAAAAACAGTCGCCTGGCACGTCAGCGGCTGCAAGCCGTGGCTTGCCAGCTTCAAGGTTGTCCAGGTATCCATCGTCAAAAGTCAGGGCCACCGCATTCGGCGGCAACGAACCGGACACCAGATCGCGGACAAATCGGGCAAGCGGAAGGGGATGACGCGTGCGGCGCAGGACCTCAAGATGCTCTTCAAATCGAACCGGAGATACTGCAAGACGGAAAAAATCAACCGGATCGTCGGTGATCCGATGGTACGTCAGAATAAGTGGTTTCGGCTTAGGCGGCCAAATCCGGTAAATGATAGACCGCGCTCTCGTGCGGATCCTCAATTTGCTACGAATGCTCATGGGGCTTGCCGTTCGACGGTCCGCTTAAAAGAAAGACCGAAGGTTGCGGTCTCGTTTCATTCGACGCGAAACAGGGCAGAACGCTTTTCTCCCCAAATGTGCTCCCACGTCTTTGGCGGATGACTTACTAGTTCTGGTATTTTGTATCCATAGGAAAGCGTGAGAAAGTCCAGCTTATCTTGATTGATAAAAACCAATGAGCCTGGCTTTAGCGTATCTAATGGCACGTTTTCGTATGGAACTGTCGTACTATTGGATGACGATAGTTTGCCTGTTCGAAGGAACACGAGAACCGATGCTGTACGAAAGTCCGTATATACGACGTTAGATTTGTCCAATTTAGGCAGAACGTCACGAACAATTTGCTCGGGCCTCGAATTAAGCTGTCCCGCTACGCGGGCACACGAAAGTAAATAGGCTAAAACCCAAACGGCAGCCCAAAATCTTCTCTCCGCGATCAGTTCCTTGACGGCTTTGGATTGCCAAAGTGTAGCTAGCGCTCCGCTAACTAACAATGTCGATGGCAGGAGGACAGGATAAAGGTACCGACCCCATAGGGGTATCGGCTTGTATGATTCAAGCGACGATGAGGAGAAATTGAACATCGCCATCAGGGTAACAAGCCAGACTGCAGGGATGATAAATCGTCGGTCCCTCGTAAAAGCAGCCCAGGCGATGGCAACGAGCGCGAAGAGTGGTAGCATACTAAACGCGCTCAGCAGCGCCGTGGGGCCGGTGATAAGCAGTCTCTTTAACAGAGCCTTTGTATAGCCGCCCTCGCTCCAACCAAAAATAGGCGATGACTGGTCAAAGTACCAAACCGGGGTTTCCGCATAAGTCACTTCGATGGCATGAAAATGGAAAAGCCAATCACCCCTGTAAATCCGGTAAAGAATCGCTTCAGCCACAACCACGGACAAAACGCCCAGGCCGACCAAAAGCAAATGCGACGAGGCGAACAACAATCGCTGCTGCCGCGCCTGCAGAAAATAAAAGATCGCTACAAAGGGAGCTAAATAGACAACTATCTCCTTACCCAACCAGGAAACACCGAAGCAAAGTCCAGCGAGAACAGGAAGGATAGGGAAGGGGGGGCGCCTCTCGCTAGTGCAATCGAAAATCAGCAGGGCAACTCCCAGATTTGCCCACCCAGCAGCAATTGCGTCTGGCCAAAGTGTGGTCGCCATAGCGATGTCAAAAGGGATTACTGCGAGTATCGCGATACTAACTAGCCCCGCCAGCGGATTGAACAATCGACGGGCTATGACGTATGCTAAGAAAAAACTTCCCACGCTAAAGAAAAAGGGAACGGCTGCAATCGTTAGCTCGGACACGCCGAACAATTTGAACATAAATCCCGTAGGTACATAAATCGCAAAGCGCACGGCAAATAAGACAGGGTCGTATTCACCAATATGCAACTTTCCTTGCGCTAATTGATCGGCCATGTAGGTGTAGTTACCGGGATCTGAATCTGAATACCCTTGAAAGCAAATCACTCGTAGAATGATGCCCGCCATGACAGCGACACCGACGGCCAGCCAATGTACAGGCGATGGTACTGGCACCTCTTCATAAATCTTGACTTTGCTGGCCGGATTTGCCTTGAGGGTTTTGGAAAAAATCGTCATAGACCTCAGTCCCTTATCAGTAGCAGCAACCTGGTACACGCCATTTTATCTTCGGACCAAAGCTGCAGGTTACCAATCGTACTTGAACTATTATCGCACAATTCTACGACGACCTCGTTTAGCACGGCATGATATTATCGGAGGACCTATCAACAATTCCGGACAACATAGGAGAATCAGTGGCCGGCACGAGCCGCAGGATTCCAAGAACAACCGGAGACACGATCACTGAAACGTATCTCTCTCGGCGCGGATAGGTACGTTGATTGGATACCGAATCGATAGTGATCGGATCAGGAGATACTGAAACTTTCAAGCAAAATATAAAAGGTGGTTCGTTTTTAACTACCAGAAGCACATTCATCCTGGGAATCCGCGCCCGGTTCGATCGCCGTGACCTTACACCCCGCTGATCCACGGTGTAGCTTACGGCATTGCAACGACGATGGACAATCGGGGGTAGATTTCGCAAGTATACTGTTTTTACGCAGGCAATGGCAGCCCACCGTTATGGAAGAAAAAAGTCCAAGAGCTATGGTTCTCATCGCGCACTTTGGCTCTCTGCCCGAGTGGTTCGATATCTGGCTTCACACGGCAAAGTTCAATCGGGGAATCGATTTCCATGTGTTCCAGGAAGTGATTGAAAAATCCCAGGATGGAAATGTCTTTTTTCATCGCATGACGCTGAAGGATTGCAATCAGTTGCCGTTATTGAGGGCCGAAGGATGTGAAATAAAAAATCCATATAAATTTTGTGATTTCAGGCCGCTTATTGCAGAACTTTTTCCTGAGATCATCTCTCCTTACGAATATTGGGGTTGGGGAGATCTCGATGTTATTTATGGAGACATACTTTCCGTCGTTGAGCCCAGCTTTGATAAGCACTTTGATTACGTTTCGACGGGATGGCAGGGCGAAAGTGGCCCACTAGGTTTTCTGAGAAATTCCGAACGCGTAAATAGATTGTGGCGACTCCTTCCTGATGTACATTCGAAGCTGAATGACGAAAAATATGTGAGAATAGACGAGCGTCTATTTATCTCACTGCTCAAGGCCAATAAATTGTCCTGCGATATCGTTTTTCGGGAATGTCTCTTTGACCTTCCCGCGCAGTGGAAAGACGGTAAGTTACGATCTCTGCGAACTGACAAAGAGTATGCATTGTACCATTTCGGCGGCGGCGTACCCGGAGGTAGGTCAGAAATGGTTCGCAAGTCTGGTCGCCTGATCAAGCACTTGAGGACAGGCGGAGCGATCCTCATCAGCAAAAAGTTTCGCCTATCGCGGCGGCGGCTAGTCGCTCTCAAATACTGTGTGACGCCGCATCATCGAATTGACCAAGCTTTGAGTGGTTGGACTCAGAGACTATCCCAAAATTTGAGGAGATACTTCCCCTTGGGAGGAAGCTAGAACCTCAATCAGCTGCCAACTGGATATTTCGAGTCACTACTCTGGGATGAACGATCGGATTCCCTAGGCTTGCTTCGCTCAACTTGCAAGCGCACCCGTGCGCGGGAACCGTCGCGCTGCTTCGTCAATTGATGTATCCGCGTGGCTGATCCCGGCAAATGACCAATCAGTCACGAAAACTCACGTTTCTTTCCGCTTGACGGCGCGGGCTGCCACGACGACTGGATATGTTGAATCATCAACGTTTAGATCAGAAGCATCAAGCTCTTCAACGGCGAGACCGTAGAGGAAGGCAGTTGCAGCAAAAATATTGCCATGCGCCTCGACTGATACGGCATCTTGTCCTAATCCAAACTGAGTCTCCAGCAGACGGCATAGGGCTGGCGCGGTAAGCGCCCAATACGAGGGCACCTCGGGGTAAGATGGGATAGCCATCGGGGACACACCCGGCATGGTCACAAGAAGAACTCCCCCCGGTTTCAGCGCGCGATACAATGATTCGATGGCAGCCCTCACGTCGAATATGAGTTGCAGCACGTGGGTAAGGACTATGCAGTCAAACGCTGCCTCAGGCAGCGTGGCTGCATGCTGAAGATCGCCCACGATGGTCGCTTTTGGGTTGGTTGTCTCTATACTAAGGATATCAATTTTCTCGACCCGAGCGCCGCCGAAACGGCGGGTATAGCGATCGTCGCCCAGCTCCAGCACGCGCCCGCGGATGTCGGTCGCGTTTCGCGCGACGAAACTTTCGATAAAATGGCGGTCGACCGGTGTGCCGCGTTCCCAGCCGAAGTCGCCGCCAATCGGCGACAATCGCCGGAAATCGCCGAATCGAACCGATCCGAGCGGAATCTGATGAGGCGGCCGACCTCTCATCCGCTGGATCCATTGCACAACAATGCGTGGAAGAAGCTTCGTACCACGACCGAGAAGGCGGAGAAGTGCGCGCTCGTGGTTTACGCCTGCTAGCATGCCTGATTTCTCCCTGGGCTTTGGTTTCTGTCAGTCGATGCGACCCACTCCCAAACAATAACCAGACCTAGGAAGAAGATCTTGCAAGACTTAATAACTTATCCGCAAATATTCCAACGGGGTCATCCGGCATGAATTCCCGAATGCTCGCTGAGGCCATTGCTCCAATCTCCTGGAGTCTGTCGCGCTCCATCCACATTCGTTCGAGTGCCCCGGAAAAACACTCTGCAGCTGGGTAAGCAGCCAAGAAGCCCGTGACGCCTTCTTTGATTACTTCCGGATTAAGTCCGACATTCGTTGCCACCACGGGACGACCGCAGAACATCGCTTCTATCGTTGTCATCGGTCCACCTTCGAGCCGCGACGGCACGACCAAGACGTGATTTTCACGCCATATCTCCTCGACCTCGACGTGGCCAGCAAATAATACTCGATCCTGCAATTTAAGCCTTTTAACAAGACGCTCCAATACGTCTCGGGTGGGGCCAACTCCGTAAAACGTTAACCGCCAATGACGTTCCGCCCAGCGCGGGCTTGCCAGGGCCTCGAGGAGGATGTCTTGTCCCTTCTCGGATGAAAGGCGTGCAACACACGCCATGCGCAGCTCATGGTCGTTTAGGTCAACGGGCCACGGCAGAGGTGAATCGGCTTCGATAACGAGGGGGTTGCGAACAATCTCTGCATTGTCAAAATCATGTCCTAATTGCTTCTCTGCAAGGATACGGTTGCCCTCAGAGACAAAAAAGCATCGCCGGGCCAATGGCAGCGCTTTGCGCGCCTGGGCGGCAACTTCGCCGGAAGGCCACCAGTCCGGCAAACTCGAATGCGTCAAAATCGCGAAGCGCCATCCCTTGGCGATGCACAATTCGGCGATTTCGATTGGCGGCATGCCGTACGCATTGGATATGACGACAAGGGCTGGCGAGGCGCTACCAAATGAACGCTCGATGTCCATTACGATTTGCGCTTTGCCAAATATGTATCGCCGCGCGAGAGTAATGACCGATGGTTTGATCGGCCGTCGGCCGAACGTCCACGCCGGCCCGCGACAATTCACTTATCCGTCGATCCAGCTGCGGCCACCCTTGGACGCTCGCTGCGACCGAAACACCCTGCTCGAGCGAGCAGGACAGCCGTTCGCGTCCACAATTCCTCTGATCCTCCCCAGGGAATTCGAAACATGTTCGAAATGAAGAGAATTGTCTCGGACATTCCAGCTTCTCACGTAAGTGTCTGCGTAAGCCAAGGGAAACGGTCGGATACTTAACGTGCACTTATCCTTGCTATTTGTCATATCGTGCATCACCGACCGTCCAATGCCAATGTTCGTGATAGGCACAGTCGTCCGGATTCCATCCCCACGGATTGGTTTTATCGGTGCGAATCACTTCGAACGAACAGATGCCGTCAAGCTTCTCATAGATTTCGCCCTGCGGCGGTTCGTTCAAATATATTCGCAAATAGAATTGGCCGACGTTAAGCTGCAGCGACGGGAACCGGCATATCAGAAGAGATTCACCCTGCTTCACTCCCGAACTTGACTTCCGGATGATATGCCCAAGCATATACCACGCACTGCTGGAATTGATTAACGATTTGGACCGCAAGGCACGCCTTCGGCATCGGGCGGTGGTGTTTGACCCACAATTTCACTTCGAGCGGCTCACCGAATTGATGTATGCCATTCTCGTCTGAAGTGATGACTTCCGCGCGGCTAATATGTGGGGCATCGGTCGGCTGATCCGGCGCGCGGCGGTAGGCTGTCGAACTGCCTCCTTTGGAAATATACGTCGAAATAGCATCCTGAGTTGGACCGTCGGCGACAACGCGCCCGGAATCGAGCACCAACGCCCGATGCGTCAGCGCGGCTACCGCCGCGAGATTGTGGCTGACGAGCAGTACCGTCCTGCCGTCACGCCGGGAGACCTCGTCCATTTTTCCAAGGCATTTTTTTTGAAAATCCGCGTCACCCACTGCCAGCACTTCATCGACAATAAGAATTTCGGGTTCCAGATGCGCGGCCACAGCGAATGCGAGTCGCATATACATTCCCGACGAGAATTGCTTGACCGGGGTGTCGACAAACTTCTCGACCTGCGCAAACGCGACGATCTCGTCAAACTTCTTGCGGATTTCACGTTGCGTCATCCCGAGGATGGCACCATTGAGAAAGATGTTTTCTCGACCTGTGAGTTCGCGATGAAAGCCAGTGCCGACCTCGAGAAGACTTGCGACACGCCCACCGAGCACAACGCGCCCGCCGGTCGGCGCCGTGATCCGGCTCAGGATCTTTAGAAGCGTGCTTTTTCCTGCTCCGTTGCGACCGATAATTCCAAGAATCTCGCCGCGCTTGACCTGAAAACTCACATTCTGTAGCGCCCAAAACTCTTCGACTTCGTCGCCCTGAACAATCTGTCGGCCGCAAACAAGATCAATTGCCTTGCGCGTAAAATTGCGGGTCTCGCGCGCGATCACATCTCGCAAGGCAACGTATCGCTCGCGCTGGGCTGCGCGGTGCCCAATCAGGTAGCTCTTGGAAAGATTTTCAACGGTGATGATGATTTCAGACATAGGCCATTCAAGCGATTGGTTCAGATCAAGTCGGCAAAGCTATTTTCCATCTTTCTGAATTGTCGAAGGCCGAGCAACAGAAAGAATACCATCACACTCGCACTCACCGCCAGACCAGGCAGATAAAGCTGGCTTTGTCCACCCAGGATGCACCAGCGAAATCCGTCGATGACTCCTGCCATTGGGTTTAGGGCATAAAGCAAGCGCCATTGTCTCGGGTATGACGTTCGAACTGAACCCCACGGGCGATACGTACAATCCAAACTGCACGATGAATGGAATAATATAGCGAAAATCCCTGTATTGAACATTAAGAGCAGAAATCCATAAGGCCGGACCCATGGTTGCGAGGAACGCAGCGAGCATGAACACCGGCAGCAGCAATATCTGCCAATTTGGCAGAAATTGGTACCACACCATCAAAGCGATCAGGATACAAAAACTGACAAGAAGGTCCGCGAACGCAACAACGATCGTGGCGGTGGGCACAATCAGCCTTGGGAAATAGACCTTGCTGATGAGGTTGGTGTCGACGATCAAACTATTGGCCGCGTCGGCAAGACCAGTTGAGAAGAACGTCCATGGAAGCATGCCAGCAAAGACCATCAGGGCATAGGGCGCTGAGCCGTCCGACGGCAAGCGAGCTATGTGGCCAAAGATGATGGTAAAAACCGACATCGTGAGTAGCGGCCTGATCAAGACCCATAACACCCCGATCACCGTCTGTTTGTAGCGAACCGACAAATCGCGCCAAGCCAGAATCCGGAACAGTTCTCGATACTGCCACATATCTAGCCAGTAGTGCAGCTCGCGCCGATTAGGCTCAATGATGATCGGTTCACGCATCAGCAGTGCCCACGCTCGCTTTTTGGAGGAGCCCAACCGTTTGGCCGTCCCGTAACGAAGTAGGCCCAGCGCGATGTTAGTTTAGAGCAGGTATTTGTGCTACCAGTTTGTATTGGCCAGACCAAAACGCCTCCGGCGCGGGCCCGGACACGCAACTGCTACGCCCTGCCGCAATGGTAAACGGAGATTGGCGCGAAGGGGATGGTGGCCCGAACGCGGCGCGTCACTCAATAAAACGATCCTGAACCCTGCCGACTCTTAACTAAAGAATCAGCTAGATTCGTCCGAATCGTGCAATGCACTATTTTTTCATTATATGATTGATGGTCTCGCTCGGCTCAACATGGAGCGTCCCCGGGAGAGGATGGGCGATAAACCGGCGGCTGAATATCAAATGAAAATACTGGTCACTGGCGGTGCCGGTTATATTGGAAGCCATGCATGCAAGGCGCTGGCTGCCGATGGTTTTGAGCCCGTCACCTACGATAATCTGTCGCGAGGTAATCGCTGGGCGGTGAGATGGGGTCCATTCGAGGTTGGCGACATTGCCGACGAGAAACGGCTTCGCGAAGTTCTTGATCACCATCAGCCCGCAGCGGTGATCCACTTTGCGGCGTTTGCCTACGTTGGCGAGTCCGTCAATAGCCCAAATCTATATTATCAGAATAATGTTTGTGGTAGCGCGACACTTCTTACGAACCATTACCCAGTTGAAATCGGTTCCGGTTGTCTTTTCATCAACCTGCGCAACGTATGGAGTGCCGCAAAAGAATTCCAATCTCCTGAGGAGCATCCGCAGCATCCGATCAATCCTTATGGATTTTCAAAGCTTGTCGTAGAACGCATTCTGTCCGATCTGGACCGGGCATACGGCTTACGCTCGGTTTCACTTCGTTATTTCAATGCCGCCGGTGCCGACCCCGAGAACGATATCGGCGAAGCGCACGATCCCGAAACCCACTTGATCCCGCTTGTCCTGGCAGCCGCCAGAGACGGAACGGATGTCACGGTTTTTGGCAATGATTATGACACCCAGGACGGAACGTGTGTTCGCGATTATGTCCATGTCTCCGATCTCGCCGCTGCCCATGTCGGGGCGCTGAAATATCTTCTCGCCGGAGGAAAGACCTGCGCGCTGAACCTCGCCAATTCGCGCGGATCGTCGGTATTGGAAGTGATCAGAACGGCGGAGCGAATTTGCGGGAAATCGATTACCGTGAAAAATGCGGCACGCCGGCCTGGCGATCCGGCAATTCTCGTCGGCTTGGCGGACCGTGCCCATGCGTTGCTTGGTTGGACACCGAGGCGCTCCGCGTTAGAGATGCAGATCGCCGATGCCTGGAATTGGATGCAAAATAGGAAACCTTAGTCTCCAGGATCGATTATCAGCGACGCAGAAACATATGTTCATCCAACAAGAGTATGGCGCTCCAAATGACGCTCTGCACGGCCATCATCATAGCTACGAAAGACAGGCCACATGTGGTCTCCAATGTCTTGGACATACTCGCACGGCAGACCGTTCTTCCAGATGTGATCGTTGTTTCGGCTTGTGATCCCGGCGACGTCAAACAAAGCAACTTTGATGCACTAAACGTGCAATTCGTATTTGGTCCTCCCGGATTAGCGGCTCAGAGAAACCGGGCCTTATCGTTGGTTAGAGGAAAATGCGATATTGTTATATTTTTCGATGACGATTTCATTCCGTCGCGTTTTTGGATCGAGCGTATCCAGATGCTTCTGGCGACGCGCCCGGACGTTGGGTGTGTGACAGGACGAGTCCTAATAGACGGCGTAACGGTCGGAGAACTTGATTGGTCGGATGGCCAGTACATTGTCGGCAAAGCGGATTCTTCCATGCAAATGGTCACCATGGACAACCAAAGGACGAAAGACAAATCGCCTTATGGTTGCAATATGGCATTTCGCTCGAAGATCATTGAGCACCTCGAGTTCGACGAACGGTTGGTTCTTTACGGCTGGTTGGAGGATCGAGACTTCGCATTTCGAGCGGCAAGTGGGGGAAGAATGATATTGACCGATTTCGTTTGGGGGGTACACCTTGGAACCAGTCGTGGCCGAATTTCGGGCCTCAGATTCGGTTACTCACAAATGGTTAATCCATGGTACCTGATGAAAAAGGGGAGTATGAAGCCACTTGATGCGTGCGGATACATCGTCCGTTGGCTTTCTTCAAATGCCCTGGGAATTATTTTCCGAAATTCGACTATCGATCGTTGGGGTCGGTTAAAGGGAAATATGATAGGCATTAAAGATATCATGCTTGGTCGCTGGGCACCCGAAAGGATCACTGAACTTTGACTTCCGGCGATTAACTATTTATGGGCGCCCGAATAAATTAACCTATGGGCGCCGCAAACCGTTCCGGCCGATCGGCCTTAACAATCGCCTTCAGATGTGTGCACCAAGTCGAGCAGTTGCGTCCAATTTTGGAAAGAGAAATCGACCATCAATCGTTTGCTGAAATATCTGACCGCGGCAATCAACCCCGCCTTCTGGCCGGCCCTCGCCAGAGGGGTAATGCCGGCCGTTGAGCACATCGATGCGATCAAGAGACTGAACCCAAAGACGCTGATCGATATCGGCGCCAATAAGGGACAATTCTCGCTTGTTGCACGCTATCTGTTTCCCGAGATCGAGATCCACGCGTTCGAGCCTCTCGAGCGCGAACGCATGCTGTTGGCGTCGGTAGTCTCCAAACCCGTTACGATCTACCCATCAGCGCTCGGCGAACTGGAAGGTCAGGCAACGTTCTTTGTCACCTCACGTGCGGACAGCTCTTCCCTTCTGAAACCCGGTGCGGGCCAAGAAGCAGCCTATGGTGTGGCGCTCGCTTCCACGATAACGGTTCCGGTTGCTCGCCTGGTCGATCTTCTTGATGTGAGACATCTGCCGCGACCGATCTTAATCAAAGCCGATGTCCAGGGTGGTGAGCTGGCTGTCTTCAAGGGCGCGAAGGGGCTTCTTTCGTCGGTTGAGGCGGTTTATTGCGAGGTGTCGTTTGTACCCCTCTACGAATCGCAGCCGCTCGCCAATGAGCTCATCAGCTACCTGGCTGCAGAAGGTCTTTTTCTCAGGGGCGTGTTTAACCAATCGACAACGGCGCAATTCGGCCCCACCCAGGCCGACTTGCTCTTCACCCGCGATGGCTACCAGATACATCAAATCTGAATCCATGTTCGACAAAGGCATAGTCACCGCACGATGAGCACACGCGTTGCAATTTTGTGGACCCACTGGTCGGGATACATGGAGGCGTGCTATCGCGAGTTGGCATCGACACCATCGGTGGAAACATTTGTCTGCATGCGGGAAGCAAGCGGGTCGGCTCCGTTTGACCCAAATTGCTTTTCGCATAAGCCAAATCTGTTGCTTTACGATGAGCGGCCTGACCCAATAGCGCTTGGGCGACGGCTGAGTGAATTCGAGCCAAATGTCACTCTCATCTGCAGTTGGCATATACCGGAATATCGACAAGCCGCGCGATTCAATTCCGGCATATGCGTTCTCGGAATGGACAATCAATGGCGTGGCACCGCGAAACAGATCCTGGGAGTCCTTGCCTTTAGAACGATCTGGCGGGCGTTGTTCAACGCGGCATTCGTTCCCGGGCCCCGGCAATACGTTTTTGCGCGCATGCTTGGATTTCGAAGCGAAGCGGTCCGCCTTGGACTTTATTCGTGCGACGTCGAGAGCTTTCTAAGCTGTTGTCCCGCGCGATGAGCAACGACGCTGGCTATTTATCGGTCGAGACATCACCGGAAAAGGGTCTGGATCTACTGCTCGCGGCTTATCGTCAATACCGATCCACCGTCGCGGACCCCTGGCCTTTGGTGGTCGTCGGTGCTCATGAGGGGCAGCTTTATCAAGAGGGAATTGAATACGCCGGCTTTGTTCAGCCCAATGAGCTTGCCAGCGTATTTAGCCGAACCACGACAATGATTTTGCCAAGTCGTTTTGAGCCACACGGTGTGGTGATCCAGGAGGCAGCGGCGGCAGGCTTAAGCCTTTTGTGCT
This sequence comes from uncultured Alphaproteobacteria bacterium, assembly GCA_963774685.1. Classification (GTDB taxonomy): domain Bacteria; phylum Pseudomonadota; class Alphaproteobacteria; order Rhizobiales; family Xanthobacteraceae; genus Bradyrhizobium. The sequence goes on from CAVZFU010000004.1 coordinate 150,246, forward strand.
CGGAAGCAGTCGGAGCCGGCGACGCATTCATCAGGCGGGGACTAAACGGCTTGGTCGTCGAGACAGGATCAAGCGCGGCGTTGGCGGGCGCTATGGTGGATATTCACGGCTGGAGCCCCGATCGGCTGCGGGAAGCATCGATTGTGAGTCGTCAATTGGCCGCTCAATTTACGCCCCGGGCCTGGGCCAGCACGCTGGTGGAACTGGCGCAGTCCAGCGAAGTCTCTCGGGGTCGGAGGTAACCAACCTTGCAAAGGGCGCAGCGCCGATTGTTGCTATTAGGTCTGGTTTGGTACGTCAGTGTCCTGGCCTATAGCCAGATCTTTATCTATTCCGGGACGAGGGCGGATCTGGAATTGGAACAAATATCCAGTTCGGGGCAGGATCTTTCTTACATCAATTTTCTAGCTCTGTTTCCTTTCTTGGTTGCTGCTTACGGGGTCAATTTCAATTATGTTCGGGGGGCCTACAAAACCATTCTGGGCCAACGGAGGTTGCTTGTATTTTACCTTACCATATCAGTCGTTGCGGTATTTCATGCAATTTACCATCAAGACATCAGAAACATTCTGTACAATACTTTGCTCCTGGGAATTATTCCAGCCTTCGTGCTGGTCTGGAAGAGATTTTCAAATGACGAATCGTCGGTATTTGCTGCACTGGCGATTGTTCTGATCGGTTATCTTGTCGCAGTGCCGCTTGTTTTCGGTGCTCCGGATGACCGGTTCTATGGGACGATTCATCCCAACTTTTACGGAGGCGTTGCACTCACGGCGGCTGCTTGCATTTCGCTGTCGAAAAAATGGTTCCTCCGCATAGGCCAGCTCGTTGCATTGGCAGGAGCCATTTCGGTAAGTTCGCGCTTTGCATTCGCCGCAATTCTTTTTGTTATTGGCGCGGAGCAGATCCTTTTTGCCGTGGCCAGACGTGGAAGCGCCTGGCGTCTTTGGCTTCAGTTGGGCCTCGTGGCCGTCCTGGCAATCTATTTTGCCCCAAACGTGCTTGATCTCCTTGACATCGATGACCCGGATCGAGGTTTTGGCGCCGGCATATCCGGAAGAACCGACCTTTGGGACGTTGCAATCGACTACATCTTTGAGGATCCCCTCGGCTGGGGCTTTAAAAATTCATTTGATCTTATGAGTGGGCATAACGGCTTTCTGAATTTGGTGCTCGATTTTGGAGTGCTGCCAGCGGTCGCAATCGTTGCAACGTTTATCTGGCACTTATGGAATATGTGGAATGCGTTTTGGGCTGGGCGCACGAGGGGGCGTCCGGACGCAGGCGAAACTTCCCAGGCGATTGCGGGAAATTTGTTTATCTGTTTTTCAGCGCTACTGTTGGCAGGCTTTTTTCAACCGCAGTTGCTAAACTTTGGAGATCCGATCGGTGTACTGTTTCTGATTATTCTTAGCTGGCCAGGTTCCCCGCAAAGCGCAACGCATGCAGCCTCACCCACTTTTCTCATTCGTTGGAGGCGTACCCGGGGCCTTTCGCGGGGTAAACTGGGCGCCTCCAAACGGCCGAACAAATCAGGTGCGCATGCCGCAAAATTGTTCCGTGAAATCGGGACTAATTCTCGGAGTTGAGTAGACGCGGTTAAAAAAGGGTGAGGAGAAAAGGAGATGTTTGACCACGAATTTGGAATAGGGGCGGCAGAAAGAGAGAGCGGACGTCGAGCATCTATAATCGTGCGGGCGGGTCGCGCAGTGGTTCAGAGGGCGTGCGTCCGGTATCCGCGGACGATGGCGAGAGTGCTTGGTGAATTGCCGTTGAGATCGCTCCGGCCAATCTATTCAGTTGTGAGTGACCTTGAGCAAAAGATTCCCAATAACGTGTACCAAACGTGGGAAATCGACCGATTGGGGCGGACACATCTATCGGAGCTTGCAAAGTTTCGAGACCATAATAGTGACTACAGCTTTTATTTTTACGATCAAAAACAAATGGACGAGTATATGGGCACCTATTTCAAGGGTGATGATATACTCGATGTGTACCGCCGCGCTAAATACGGTCCACTAAAAGCAGACATTTGGAGATATTGTATTCTCTGGGAACGGGGCGGTGTATATTTTGACATCAACAAGATGGTTGGTACTCCGCTCGCTCGATTGATTGAGCCGGCTGATCTGGGAATTATAAGTTTTGAGAGAAACGTCTCGCCGATTCAGTGTCCGTCGTCCATTGCATCGCAGTTGCTGTTTCCTCATAACAATCTGCTGAATTGGGGCTTGATGTTCGCAAAAGGGCATCCTTTCCTTAGATTAGTTATTGATGGAATTGTCGAAAAAGCGCCGAGTTATATTGGCCGTGAGGTGTCTAACGTTAAGAGTTCAATCCTGGCATTAAGTGGCCCACATCATTTAACTGAGTGCTTTTACAATTATGTTGAGAGGAGCGGCTCCGACCATATAAAGCAGGCAGGAATCGATTTCTTTGGAAGCGGGGTTATAGATATTCGACGCTCATTTGTGCGTTATCTGGCGAAGCCATCTTATGCGCTGGCAGCTAGCGGGGCGATATTGGAGTAGCCTCGTTTTATTCTTCGAAGCGCTATCGTTCCGCTTACAGTCTCTCCTGTTTCAAGATTGCGGTCTCCCCAGGGTTTTTGATGCGCGCGCCTAACGGGATTCGCGGCGGCCGGTTTCAGCAAGGCGGCAACGGTAGGCCTAGGCGGCAGCGCTGTCTTAAGGCTGGATTAGAAGCGTGCATAATCAACGACCATCGGGTCAAAAGCACATACCCAACAACGGGAACATAGTTATGAGAACGTACACTTTTCACGAAGTTATTGATCAAATCGCCTCGGCGAAGCCCTACGCAAAAACGGATTTTTGCCTGACGACGCTGCCAACGCTTGAAAGCTTGCTGCCTTTTCTTCGCGGAGACATGCGCAAGAAATTACGCGCGCCTTTGGTTCTTTATCAGCATTTGTTGCTTGTGCTGTCTCTCTACGGAGCATGCAAAAAACATGATCTGGTTTTGGTCAGGGATTTTCTTACCCTTCCTCTGATCTGTTTTATAGGACTGGCCCTGCCGCTCCGGACAAAAATCTGTTTGATGAACGTCCAGAATCTACAAAGAGCGCACACAAGCACAATACACCGCGTTGCCTTTATTCTGCTGTGCAAAATGAAATTCGGAATGGCTTGTCCTGAAGGGCTGGATGGCCTGCAAGAACTCGGGCTTTCGGCAACGCCAGATCATTTTTTTTACATTCCACATCCCGTTGTGCCGGTTCAAAGAAGAGAAGTTCCAACAGCGGGCAAAAAAATGTGCGTGGGGATCGTCGGCGTCTACAGACCAGAAAAGGGGATGAGCAAACTAATACCCAGCCTGATCGCTATTCAGAAAAAGTCCGGCGTCGATGTGATGATCGGCACCCCCGATTATGCGGCCTTGAAATCGCATCTGGGATCTACCGAAAGTAAAATTGAAATTCGGGATACAACATCCGGCCAGGACTTCGCCGCCGCTTTGCTGAGATGCGACGTCGTACTTTTCAATTATAGTCGCGGCGATTATTACTATCGCGGCAGCGGCGTGATTACGAATGCCGTGGAGTGCGGCGCAAATGTTGTATGCCCGGATTTTCCAATTTTTCGAAAGCAGGTCCTCTCGCCGGTTCCGATAGGCGGTTTGTTTGCCGACGAATCCGGAATCGTTGAAACAACCTTGACCGTTTTGGCAGAACGCGAACATTACTATGCCAATATTTCAGTTTACGCCTCGTCTCGCGATTTTCAGGCAATAGCAAAGCTAATCGACGATTTCTACGCCGCTAGGACCGAGGGACGATTTCGAATGGGACGTGATAAACGGGGAGCTGTCAGCTCTGCGTCGGATTCTCGGTGACGATTTCGATTGTTTCACAGTGGTCATCATGCGGAGTTCCTCCCACTGGACGCGTTTCTCGGCCAGTTCCAGAATACGATTGGCAATTAATTCGTTATGGCCGGTGGCAAAGAACGGCTTTTGTTCGAACCGCATTTTCTGAAGGCAACGGCAGACGCGCCTCGGAAGAACTGGGCATAAGGGCGGGTCGTGATCGGAGCGAAGATCGAGCCGCGGCTCGGAAGAAAGAAAGCAAGGGGGCCGGCGCCCCCAAGGGAACAAGGAAGAAATGGGCCAGCCTCCCCGAAAGGGGGAAGCAAGTCCTGCGGACGAACCCACCCTAAGCGCCGTTAAAGATAATCCTCGGCCGCCAGGTTAGTATGATCCGACGGCCAAACCTCTGCATTGGCCAGCCAAACCTCACGCCTGCGCCGATCCACGACGAATCGCCGACGCTGATCGATCCAGAAATCTTTTTCCTGCCCGAGATGCCGGATCACCTATTTCGTGCGTACTTGTTCCAGCAGCACTCGGGGGGCGATGTGTACCCTTTACCGATTACAACGCCCCGGCGCCAAATGCCTTGCTTGTCTGTCCTGATCGCGACATCGCGCCAGCGCAGACTTCTCGCTTCCGGCGGACGCATTGCCGTGTTGCACATGATCAAAACGAAATTGTAGACGACGGTGCGATACCAATTGTCGAGCGGGGTTCGCGCCTTCTTGATTTATTCCCGCGCGAAGGTATGAGCTTGCGATACTCCTTGGGGGGTGAACTCCTCCCGAGAGCCTTCTCCAACAGGATTTTTCCTTAAATACCTGGCTTTCGTTGATGTACTTCTTGCTGGCATAGGCCATGATCGACCGAAAGATCGACATTTCGCTACGGATCGTAGCGTCACTAACGCGGCCGTTGAGCCCCTTGCCATTCTCCTGCCGCCAGACCGGATAGGATTTCCAGCGGTCGTGTCCGATCAAATTGATCTGGACCGGACCTACATAGCGGTTGAGCTGCGCCCGGATGACGGAATTGACGGTCTCCCAGCGCTTGTGGGCAATCTGCCCAGCCTCAACGCGCTCCTTCGGAAGGTCCGCGTAGTCCTTCGCGATCTGGCTGAAGGGGCGATTGAAAATCGGCACGTCGTGCTTGACGCGGAAGCACAGGTCGGCGTCCTGATCGAAAGCGCGTTCCTGCGCCGCGTCGATATCCGCTGTTTTAAAGGAAACCGACTTGTAGCGGTCCCCATGGTGAAGCTTGATCCGGCGGTACCGCTTTTTGTCCGCGCGGCGGAAGATGATGAGCCCGGGTTTGAGCTCCTGAATGCGGTAAGGAAGGCCATGGGGAAGCCGCCAACTGTACAGAATTCGTGTATCTTCCGCGGCTGAGCCCTTGATTTTCCATATCTCATCTCATCACGTGCTTCCAGCAAGTTGGAAGGCCGGTCAGTGTTAAAAAGGCCAAAATCAGAGTAGACCCAGCTTCAATGGATTAGAAATGATTCACCATGGGACCTCAATTGATCGCGCATTCGCCAGAATCTAAAGCGCCTGGAAAAAAGAAGCTGCGCCGCCGTGCTTGGGAGGCGATATTATCCGTCCTTTTCTCCCGCGTTGTACGTACTGGGGAACAACTTATTCTAATTCCGTGTTTCTTGTCCGCGTGGGGGGTCAACACGTACGGCGAATGGCTGACGCTGACGGCCGTAGTGGCATTCGTTAATTTCACAAATGTTGGGTTGGGTGATGCAAGCGCGAGCGACATAGTCATATTGCTCAGCGCCGGTCGTCGAGAACAAGCGGAGCAATCCTTCTCAAATTGCGTTGTTATGCTATTTGCTATTGGCGTGATCGTTTCACTGATTTTGACCGTTATTTTCCTCACAGTGGACATTCGTTCCGTCGCGGGGTTCACCTCGATCCGGAACGCGGAAGCCATCGTTATCGTGAGTTGCGTCGCCCTCTCCCTGGTCTTGGCTTTTTTCTGCGCTCCGCTCGGTGCTATCATTGGCGCAACCGCAGGGGCGGGCGCTGGCATCCTCATTCTTGGTGTTGTGAAGACATTCGAGATCGTAACGATCGGCGGGGCGGTGTTGTTGTTTGGTGCGCGACCGACAACTGCGGCATTGATTGGTCTATTGTGCGCGGGCATTGCGGTTGCATGCCAGGTCATCGTCATCCGCCGAGTAGCTCCATGGTTCCGTCTACGAACCTTCACGATTGAGTTTGAGCCCTTGCTGCGCATGGTTCGCCCTTCATTGAGTTATTTTGCTCTTTTTGCGTCACTCAACATTTTTGGGGTCCAACTACCTCGTTTAATTCTATTTTCAATTGTTGGTCCAGCAGCCGTTGCAATATTTTCGGTGACGGTAACGTATTCACGAACTGTTCGATCCGTCGCGGGCATCATTACCAGTGCGATGCAAGTCGAGCTCGGGCGTCTCTTTGGTTCCGGAGACATGCGACGCTTCCAAAGTTTGGTGGAACGACTGTGTCGCATGACCGTATGGTCGGCTCTAAGCTTAAGTCTGTTATTACTGGCAGGCGCCGCTTTCTTGATTCCACTATGGACGAATGGTCGAATTGCAGTCGAATGGCCTTTGTTGACGCTTCTTGTTGTGGGAGCCTGTATTGGCAGCTTGGCCGATGCAATAATGGTTTCGCTAATGAGCATCAATCGGGTTGGAAGAATTGCAATTGGTCATTTGGGAGGGGTGGCCGTCGGCCTAGCTTTCGGCAGTCTTTTCGTCAATCATTTTGGTTCTGCGGCGATTGCAGCGGGACTACTTGTGCCCGAAATGGTCGTCATCTTGTGGGGGCGGATCGAGATTGGCAGGAGCACGGGTGATGGCAAATCGATCCGGCTGGTCGAACTTATGCGATGGCCCGGAGATTTGATTCGGGTGGAGTTTGAGGCCGTTATGCGGTTTTTATCGTTGCGATAAATCTCTTGGATCGGCTGGCTACTAGTTGCTGACCTTTTACGTGGCGATTGACGTATGCCGAGAGCAACCGTAAGGGCCGGGGGGCAGTTCCGGCTTTGCGAATGTCAATGATCGCCATTTATAGTGACCGGGGTTACCCGATCAGGCTATAATCCGGTTAAAGCAGCGTGATCGGATCCGAATCGGCAAGGTCAGGTTCCAGCCAGAACAGCTAGACCTGCGGGATTTCGAGACGACTACGTATTGCAAGAGGGCGTCAGATGACTACGTCAGAGTCGAATTTGACAGGACGGAATGTCCGATCTGCTTTTCCGAGCGCTCGCATAAGCTTTACAGTGTAACGCCGCAAGAAGCTGCCCAGCACTTCGCTTCTCAAGGCAGAATAATCAGAGTCGTAATCAAGAGCTTGCGGTCCTTCGACGTCAAGCTTGTGGAGTGGCCGCGACTGTTCTGTGCGTCAATGCCGAGACTGCGAGTTCTACTTCTCGGACCCATACGATTGCTGGGGACGCGGCGTTGTACAACCTCGCCTATGAGCGCGCGGATTACCAGAGCGACAAATGGGATTTTCGGGGTACGATTGCAGAACTGTCTTCGACAAATTTCCATGCGGAGCGAGTTCGAGGCCGGGCGGGATTCGGATATCTCATCGTCGACAAGATACGTTGATAGCTTTGTCTCGCGGATCAGGAATCAGCCGCGTTGGAATACGCCATCAAGCCAATCAAGCGTCCTTCGTGACAAGTGGCGACTCGAATGTCAGGCGGACTGCGGACGGCGGATCTCGGTCCAAAGGGTTCGTGCGCGATATTTCTGTTCCAGGTCTTGGAGCATATGGATGATCTGGATACAGATACTCGCACAGAGCTCGCTCAGTTGCTGCGTAAGGATGGCCTGCTGATTATGACGGGGCCAATCCTCATCGCATCCGGTTGAACGAGTGCACAACGGCAATCTGCTCGACTGCCGCCGAACCATATCGGCGGCTGGTCCTCCCGCGAGCATTTCGAAGGCCATCGGTGGCCGACACGGCCTCACGCCTTGACCGGCTTGAGATCGAACCGTTCTCGCGTCATCGTTATATACAAGGGCGATATTGGCTCCACGTATCTACGCCGCGCCAACAATGGGTATCTGAGAATTGGTCACGCAGTTTAAGCTGCGACAAGATAGACAAGCAGGATTCGGTCATGGTCGCCGCTGAAAGCTCCGCGCCGGCTCAAACGTTTGGCGGAAGCGGCCGAGATCGGCGCCGAGATTGGCGGCAGCCAGTGGGTGAAATTTACCAAGGCGACCTAACAGCGTCTTAGGCTGTGCCAACGAGCGGCGGCACGGCGGATGGCCCGCCTTTGGCTCGCGGTGAGCTAGGTTGCGGAGCAAATTGATATCAGCGGCATGACATCCGCCACGCCATCACGAGCGTGGAGGAGGTGAGGGCGGTCGTATGGCCAATGATCGTCACTTCCACACCTTAACCCAATCGACTTGAATTGGCCAAGCTGCGCCGCCGCCGAGCAGCAAGGCAAGCCGATGGTTGTCGATGACTGAATAAGTTCTGTCAGCCTGCCTGATCAATGACGGGCTGTATTCGTTAGTCCTATCGGTCGGCAGCGGCGGAAGGCCCGGAGGTCCAAGATAGTAGATGGTTTGTACAAGTACCTCGTCAAAGTATCGTTGCAACCGACCGGGAGTGCTTCCTGACTGCGGCACCCACAAACACCCATAGACGTGAAACTTGGTAAAATCCGCTCTCCCGATCGCGATGATATTGCTACGGCCGTTAACAATGTCCTGCGGATAATTGCTGCCGCTGTATACCCCGCCCCAATCGTGGGTTGAGGAATTATATGACGTGGTGGCGCCTGCTAAGGTTTCAAAAAAGTCCACTTCAATAAAATGGGCGTATCCTGGTGGTTGCCCCGGCCATCTACCGGCGCCCACCGATGTATTGTCTGAGATGTGCTCGATAGACATCCCGTAAAAATTTGGTGCGCCACCCGACTTTGCATTTACACTTAATGCCGGATTGAACTTCATTCGCATCTCAAAATAGGCCCCGGTTCCGAATACGGTTCCGGTAAACGTTCCTGCCCCGGTATCGAATGCCGTCGTAAGGGAGGGCCACGTCCCAGACCCGCCACCTATGGAAATAACGGAGTCGGCAATTGAGATATTGTCTGCATTGGTAGCCGTTCTGCCGCTCGGTAAACCAGCCCGCCAGATACCAGTTGAAGCCGCCTGTCTGGGAATTGTTCAGATCAATGGTGCTGGTCGATGTAAAATCGTCGTAAAATACCTTTGTTTTAAAGCCTGCTGCCGCAGCAGCGTAAGGAATTTCAGAAGTCTGAATAAGGGCGGCAGCGCCACTCGCGAGCGGTCCGGAGCTCACAGTGGCTGCACCCGCGCTGGTGGCGAGCGCGCGCAGGAAATCACGGCGGGCGACTGTCATAACGCTTTGTTTTTCATTACTGTCACCGCGGCAGATCAATTGATCTCGCCTTCAGGCTATATTTCCAGATACCAATTTCATTTTATGTACATTTCGTAGTGCCCCAGAATAGTGGCAGCCTGCTTCTTCCAGGAAAAATTCTGATCAATCCAAAGACGGGCATTTTCCGGCGATGTGGTGGGGTTCCAATTTCCTCGATAGGCCTCTGACATGGCGAGCGAGAGATCCGAGAGAGTTGGTGGGATAATTCTTATACGGTCGCACTCCGCCAGCTTTAAGTGGAGATCCATGCCTGTTGTTGTAATTGTTGGGCAGCCGCGCGCCACTGCTTCAAAAACAGCAACTCCGAAATTCTCCGAATAGGTTGGCAAGACAAAAAAATCTGCGTCTCTGAATGCAGCTTCCTTCAAATCGTCAAGAAGCATCCCTGTCACAATTAATCGCCGCCCGGTCGTTTCATCACCCCTTGCGCTGGCTACCAGTTCAGAAAGGTCTTCATCGATAGGTCCGCAGAGAGCCAAATATACGTCATCATTTTCCTTGGCCAGCGCATGAAAAGCGCTCAACAAAATATCGATGCCCTTTTTTTTTGTTAATCGAGAAAAAAACAGAAATAGCTTCGCCTTTTCGGGGATGACATATGTTCTTCTGAACGTACCCCCGACTGTAGACGTACTGAATTCATCGATATCCACCCCCCACGGCGCTACGAAGCTGGATTTCCAAATCTGCCGCTCGCTATTTCCCCGCTCTGCATCGCTTGTAAAGTGCCAGGCAACCGCTCCCTTTAGCGTGACGTCGTTGTAAGCGATGTCAAGGATACGATTGCGGATGGGGTGGCGGCTCCTCACAGCCGGATCGAGCCCGCCATGTGGAACGAAGATATAGGGTTTTTTAACTGCACGGCAGATGGAAGCAGTTGCGTATGAAAAATGCTGATAAACGCCGCCATGTATAATTACCAGATCGGCTTCTTCGATGTATGGTTGTATCTGGCCTGAAGGCCGAGGAATGAAGCCCAGGAGCTTTGGTCCGGCTCTTGACACTCGATGAATGTGCACGCCAGCAGCATAAGTATTTGTCAGATCAAAAGTAGGCTCATCCTCCCGAGCGGTGATTATACGCACCTTAGCGCCCAACAAGGCTTGCCAACGTGCGAGCTGCGGCAGCACTACTGACGGCCCACCTTGGCTCGCGGCGAGCGATGGAATCATATGCAGAATATGCATTTTAAGGGGCTATTTTGGCAGGCAACGCTGGAGAGAGCAATGACAAAAAGCGCTATCTTTCGCTCTAGCGGCATTAGGCAGAATGACATGGATCGCGTTACTGTTCAGTGTTGCCGGGTGTGCAGGGAATATCGATATCTTGTGCTCCCCACCACAGGGAGCATGGAGGTGATATCCGCTTGAACAATAGCACTTTCTCGGTCGTTTGTCGCTTCCGGCGAGCGCCACGCTTTGTTATGGTTTACGTCGTTTCAGAGTTCATCCTGCTGGCGAAGGATTTGATCTTCACGATGTCTCGAATGATTTACCACAAAGGGGCTCTCGATCTTGTTGCGATGAAGTGGGCGTTTGGGCGCGGGGCGTTGTTTCCCAAAACCCGGGTTGCGAGATATCCGCTTGGGCTACTTGCATGATCCGTAAAGCTTCCCTTTCGGTCGTTATCCTGACCCTTAACGAAGAGCGCCACATAGAGCGGGCGATTGCATCCGTGCGGAGCGTCGCTTCGGAAATGGTCGTTGTAGATTCCTTTTCTACCGATCGCACAGTCGAACTCGCGCGCGCAGCTGGGGCGCGCGTATTTCAGAACCGGTTTGAAAGCCAGTCCAAGCAGTTCTCATGGGCTATGGAGCGCGCAGAGATTGCCACAGACTGGATCATGCGGCTCGATGCCGACGAATATATTGACCCCGATCTCGCTGTGCGCCTGCAAGACGCGCTTACCACCCTGTCGACCGATGTCGGCGGCATTAAACTCAAGCGCAGGCATATTTTCATGGGACGCTGGATCCGGCACGGCGGGCGTTACCCCCTGGTTCTGCTTAGGGTGTGGCGCCGTGGCATGGCCAATATCGAGAACCGCTGGATGGACGAGCACATGGTCCTTACTACCGGTCGCGCTGTGACCCTCGATGGCGGCTTTTACGATCACAACCTCAACGACCTCACTTTCTTCACGGAAAAACACAACAAATACGCGACTCGCGAGGCCATCGACGTGCTCGCGGAGAAATATCGCCTTTTTGACAGGCGAAACCGGTCGCGTCACGTGCAACCGACGTCCCCGAAGCGTTGGGTGAAGGAAGGCGTCTACAACCGGCTTCCGTTCTGGCTCGGACCGATGTGCTATTTCTTGTTCAGGTATTTTATTCAGCTCGGCTTTCTCGATGGACGCGAGGGATTAATCTACCATTTTCTGCAATGCTTCTGGTACCGGTTTCTGGTTGGCGCGAAGATCGAGGAATTCGATCGTATCATTCGGACGCTTCCGGATCGCGACGACCAATTGAATGCCCTGGCAAAAATGACGGGGTATCAATTCGGACCGTCACAATAAAGGAATGCCGCCAATCGGGTTCTGATAGACAACCGTTGCACGTGGAATTGCTCGCGGCGATCCGCCGTTCCTCACCGGTTTGCCCGATCGCGCCGGAACGTTGCTGAGTTGGATGCAGATGCGTTCCGCGCTAGAGATACAGTTGGCCGACGCGCGGAATTGGACGCTGAAGCAAGAAAGCTGGCAGGCGAATGTAGGGCAGCACTAGCAGCGATTGATTATTCACTAGCCGATGAAGGAAAACGTATGCATCTCCAACAGCGTATTCTCGTAACGGGCGGCTCCGGATTTCTCGGGTCACATTTGTGCGAACGCCTCTTGGCGGAGGGCGCGAATGTCATTTGCCTCGATAATTTTTTTACCGGCGCACGCACAAACGTCGAACACTTGCTCGATAACAAGCACTTCGAACTCATTCGTCACGATGTAACTTTCCCAATCTATCTCGAGGTTGACCAGATCTATAATCTCGCCTGTCCGGCTTCGCCTGTACACTATCAACACGATCCGGTGCAGACGACCAAGACCAGCGTGCATGGCGCCATCAACATGCTGGGCCTCGCCAAGCGCGTAAAGGCCAAAATCCTGCAGGCTTCGACGTCGGAAGTTTACGGCGATCCGAGCGTTCATCCCCAGACAGAGGACTATTGGGGTCACGTCAATCCGATCGGTCCGCGCTCCTGTTACGATGAAGGAAAACGCTGTGCGGAGACGCTGTTTTTCGACTATTGGCGTCAGCATAAGTTGCGCATCAAGGTGGCGCGAATTTTCAATACCTATGGGCCGCGCATGCACCCCAATGACGGTCGCGTGGTGTCAAATTTCATCGTTCAGGCATTGCTGGGCAAGGATATCACAATTTACGGAGACGGCTCGCAGACACGGTCGTTTTGCTATGTGGACGACTTGGTCGACGGCTTGATGCGTATGATGGCGACTGAGGACGCTGTGACCGGTCCGATCAACATCGGCAACCCCAACGAATTTACGATCCTCGAACTTGCTACTGCTGATTATTGATATGATCGGCGCGCGCTCGAAGATTGTTCATCGACCGCTACCGGAGAGATGATCCGCGCCAGCGCCAGCCGGATATATCGCTCGCCAGAAAACAACTATCGTGGGAGCCGCGCACCCAGCTCAGGGAAGGCCTCACCCACACGATTGCCTATTTTGAGAAACTGCTCGGTGAGGCGAACACACGAGAGGTCTTGACAAGGGGATACGCTAGATAGCCTCACTGGGCACCGGTGGCGCAGTCAATCGCCCTTCGTCTGATGATGGCCGTCCGCGACTTCAAATGGTGCCGTTTACGAGCTTGTAGCGCGGAGCTTGGAGACAGCGTTCGCTGATTTTGTTGAAATCTCTCACAAAGATCGTATTTACTGTAACTCCATGCTGCAGCCGAAGACATCTGTTGTAAGGATCATAATCACACGCCTGAAATCCAAACTCACGCATCCTTCTGAACAATGCGTCATCAGTTACGCCAAATTTTGCTCCGTAGCCGTTGGTCTCTATAATCACGGCCTCAACCTCGGGAGAGGAAAGTGTTTCAGCTCCACCATTGAGCACAGAGAGCTCATGTCCCTCGACGTCAATTTTTATGATCTTCGGCAAGCGTCCTTGCAGCAGTGCGTCGAGCGTCACCACTGGCACCATAATTGTGGGTAGCAATTCTCCCGGTAAGGCGATCCTATTCATGGTGTCGAGAGAGGAGGTGAATAAGAGCTCGCCTGGCGTTGAAGACAGCCCGCAGCAATGAGTCTCTATTTGGTCGAGCTCATTCAGCCGGATGTTTGTCTGCAAATGCTTGAAAGTGGAAGGGAGCGGCTCCACGCTGATCACACGAGCTTTGACCGCGCCCCCAGCTAGTATGGTGTAGCTCCCGATATTCGCACCAACGTCGAGAAAAAGATCACCCGGCCGGAGCGCATGTAGTGAAAAGCCCATTTCTGACGGCTCGTTGAGTCCGCAGTACCAATTTTGAGTCGCGCCGGTCATGCCCGATTGCGCGAGTAAATGAGTGCCTTCAACGAAGGGTAGGGAGATTGGCCTGTTGATCAATCTGCTTGCCACCTGCCAGCGTAAAAACCGAGAGAGTGCAGCTAACTTTGCACCATCATTGAGCGGCTGGGAGATTATGAAGTTCAAAAGCTGGAAAAAATTCATGGTAAGCTTTTAGGCTATCCCAATAACGATACTGGATTTCGATGATTGGAATCCGTGAACCCGTTGGCGGACTTTGGCATAAGCAATCTTATGGCTGATCAACGGGCAGATTTCAGCAGCGGAGATCGCCGATCTGCGCCTTTCGTTCAGACCGGCGATCGGGTTGCATACAGGGAGTTTCGTCAGTGTGGCAGCTCCTTTGTGAGGACTGCGCCCGTCCTGTCGTGAGGGGGCAGACCTGGCGGTTCGCTTTTTCTAAACTCAACGAAGGTCTCCATCGCCTGTTCGAGCGTACTTAAGATAGCCGTCTTGTCCCACCGTGAGAGAGCTATTTTTCGAGCGCCTTTGCCGAGAGAATCGCAGAGGTCTGGATTATTTGCCAGCGTGAGCACCGCGGCCGCAAGTGCGGCCGCATCCCCGGGCGGAATGATGAGACTTGCGCCTGCGACTTCGACGGCGAGTCCGGTGCCCGGATTGGCCATCACAATAACCGGCCGGCCGGCGGCGAAGATGCCGCCAAGCTTTGACGGGAGCACCAGATCGGCCGCCTCGGCCTTCTGCGGAATCAAATGGAAATCAGCGGTTTTGAGCAGCTCCGCGAAGCTTTCGTCTGCCTGCAATCCCAGGAATTGAACGTTCGTGAGGCCCGTCTGCCAAATTCTGCAGCATCGCCTTGTGTGGACCGTCGCCGCACAGGACAAAACGAATATTCGGAGTCGCTTTGGTACAGACGCCTGGCAGCCTCGACAATCAGCTCGAGGCCCTGCTTGTTGGACATCGTTCCCGAGTAAAGGCCAACGAAATGTGAATCATCCAGCTGGAGTTCTTTGCGGAAACTTGTGTGCCTGTCACCGGGTATGATTTGAGCGGTGTCGGTCCAGTTGCGGACCTCCCGTATCTTGTCCTTGTCCACGCCCTTGGCCGCGAGTCGATTCAGCATCTGCGGCGATATCGTCGAGACGCAGTCGAACGATCTGCAGGATTTTTCGTTCGACGGCGATCATCGGAGCTCTCAGACGCCGGTTGCCCAGGAGCCCAAGATCGAATGCGGCGTCGACTTCGAAATCCTGCAGATGAAGCCATGAGACTGCACCAATCCGACGGGCGATCCAGGCCGAAAACGCCGCCGACATCAGCGATGGTGCGACCGAAAAGACGACGTCGGGGCGCCAGCGAAGCGCGGCGGATACGACAGGCCATAAACTCGTCAGTGCGAATGAGGCGTGATGGATCAGGCGCTTGGCGCCGGTCGGCGTACTCGGGAACGTAGATCGGAGATCGCCTGATCGAAACGCCGTTGATCGTTTCGGAGCGATAGAGCAGCCCACGATAAGTGTCCGGGATGTTCCACTCCGGATAGTAAGGGGGGGCAGTGACGACCCGCACCTCATGCCCGAATGAAACGAGCGCTTCGCAAAGCTCGGTGTTGTACTTCGCTACTCCGATCAGGTCCGGAGCATAGTTGATGCCGACGACAAGAATGCGCATGAAAGACCCTGGTAAGAACTAAGTCGCGAAGCTGCCGAGTTTCGAGTCAGCAGCGGAAGGGCGTTTCGCCACTGAAACCAATGAGGCATCAACGCCCAATCACTGACGCTAACACGGCGCGTTTGCGGAAGGTGATAAAGGGTTCGTCAACCTTAATCGCATGCCTCTTTGCTGGATCGATCTGTCAACCTTAATGAACCTTTGGAGCGTGTCGCAACAACCGTTTCGGCCGCCATGCGGCTAGCTAGTAAGCAGCATCCTGACGCAAAGCCACGACGATCGGTCTGAAGCACAATTTTCAGGTCAAGCCACGGACTCCAGTTGTTGATGTACCAAAGGTCGTGCTCGACCCGGCGCTCCATTTGTTCGACCTTGCGCGTCTCGCCGCGAAAGCCATTGACCTGCGCCCAACCGGTCAGACCCGGCTTGACGTGATGGCGAAAGGCGTAGTTGGCGATCAGCTTCTCGTATTCGGAGTTGTGCGACGTCGCGTGAGGGCGCGGACCGACGAGGGACATATCACCCCGAATGACGTTGAAGAGCTGCGGAAGCTCGTCGATGCTGGATTTACGAAGCCAGCGACCGAGCCGCGTTACACGCGGGTCGTCGCGCGTCGCCTGCTTGACCTCGATCGCAATCCTCGAGAACGTGCATCGTTCTGAATTTGAAGATATCGAAGGTTTGGTCGTTGAAGCCATTGCGTTTCTGCAGGAAGAAGACCGGCCCTCGAGAATCGAGCTTGATGAGTATGGCCGTCACGACCATCAACGGCAGCAATGCTAACAATGCTGCCGTGGCGAGCACGAGGTCAAAGCACCGCTTGGCTGCAAGTTCAAACCGAGTGAGCGGCGTACGCCTGAGCTCGGCCGTCCATGTGTCGCCGATACTTGCAACGGGGTAGCTCAGGAATCGTGCCGCGCTTTCGTCCGGAACGAGGTGGACAGAAATCGGAAGTACCGCGAGAGCGTCCAATATCCCGTCGATAACCCGATGGTGGTGCCAGCGCACGAGCAGATGGATGTCTTCAATTCTTTCGCACCTTGCGAACTCGATCAGGTCGGCGAGTTTCGCGCGTAGCGAGGCAGGAATACCCGGGGATGCGATCTCGTCCCTGGAAACCTCGCAGGTCTTCACAGGATCGTATCCATATCGGCGAAGCTCGTTCAGCGGGCGTGACAGAACGTTTTGACCTTGCTCCGCGATGACAATGATTTTCTTTCTTGCGAAACGAACCGTTCGACAGGGATTTGGCGACAAGATCCGCGACGACCCAGCGCCAGGCGAGCAGCGTCGTCAATCCGCCGGCAAAAAACAGGATGACGGCGCCGCGCGAGAATTCGCTGCTGATCTTCATCGTAAACGCCACCACGGCCAGCACCCCAAAGATACCAGACCAGATGACAATCGTTTCTCGCGCCTGCTTGTCGAAGAGGATGAGGCGCTTGAGATGGTAGTTTCGCCGGGCTGTCATGAGCGCCGCAAAATTGACGGCCACGAGAACACCCAAACCGGCGTAAGGAATGACATTCGCGGCAATCACCGGCGGTCACCCAATGATAGACCGAACTGCAGATCATGCCGGATGCGACGATCAGTCAGAACATCGCTGACGAGCACGCCGGTTTCGACAATCCGGGGTCGCAGCAGCCTTCGCCATCTTTTTTGCGGAGCATCGCGCGGGACGGCGTGCAATATCCATCGTCGGACGTCGCGGCCTCTTGCGACGTCGAAGTGCGACAAACGCGGGCCTTTACCCATAAATCAGTCCCGAGCCCCGGGTTGAAATTACTGCAATCACGCAAAACTATTTAACTGTTTATTAAGACTGATCCTTATCCGCCTCAATGGGTTATGTCCAATTAAGGTTACGCGACCAGCGAAACAGCTACGGTATAATAATACCATATGTGGTTCTGTTTGTTTCACATGCTGGTGAGTGCTATTGGTAGTGGAATGGGACGCGATGGGGAGCAGGTCATGATTCGTCGGTTAGGCATCATCTGTTGGATGGCTCTTGGATTGATGATGAGCGCCAGTTCTGCGCTCGCGTTCGGACCGATCAATCCCAATCTTTCAAACCAGGCGCCCGACTTGGTTGATGTTTCGTTCTTCGGTCGGCCCTATCCGTATGGCTTTACCGGGTGGGGACCGTGCATCCGGTACGTCGAAGTCGAGACCCGCTGGGGCCCGCGCCTGCGCCGGGTCTGGGTCTGCCGATAGGGTTATAGGTTCTCCATAACCGCCGGCTCGCAGCCCCACAGGCGCAAGCAGCGTTACTGGAAGGGCTGCCCGTGGGTTGATGGCGGTGCCAGCCCCTCAAGCTCGTTCGTTTTCGAATCGGTTTGCCGGTGAAACGGGCGTTGAATCCATGTTCGCGCCTTGGTGTATCGCGTTCCGCTCCTACGACCCAAACACAGGCGCGCGGGTATTCGAATTCTACGCAAGCGTGTGGGAACCAAACCTTCGCCCGGAAATTACCTTGAAATCGGACGAATCAAGATTCAGGATCGTTCAAAAGAAGGACTAAGTGATTCTGGGCGCAAGGGACGGGAGATAACCATGAGCTCACTTTTTTGGGTGTGCCTTGGTGTGTGGGCGGCGATTAATGGCTTTGTTGCAGCTTGTTTGGTCAGACGATCGAGCCGATCGGAGATCATGAAGTCGGCATCATTGCACGTGCTGCACGAAAGCACGCATACTGGCTTGCCAAGCTGAGTGCGAGGCGCTCCGACGATCAGCGCGTTTTTGCATGTCGGATGCCGCACGGGAATGCGAAGCAGCTTTTGGAGCGAGCTGAGGGCGAAGTGATGCGTTCGGCGGCGGTTTTCCTGATGGTCTGCCTTTGCGGTGTCACAGCATCTGACGCTGCCCTTGCGCAAGCTGCGACAGGCGGGACAAAGGATACCGCTGCGCCAACAATGGTGTTCCCGATCCGGCCGCGCGACGAGCCGAGAGGTACAACCGCCGTTCCAACCATTCCTCCATATCAGCGGCCACCCATCCGATTGAGACGAGCTTACCGGACGCGCGTTCACAGGTGAAAAGCCGGCAGGCGTTTTCTGTTCGCTATTTCGGTTTGGACGGAACGGGAGCCGGGACCTCTCCGTTTTTTGCCATGCAGTCTTTGAAGTAGGCCTGTCGATCACCACTCATGGGCACCGCCCCGGGACGCTTGAAGGGGTACACGATGTACGAATAGTGAATGCATCGCTTGGCGACTTCCGCGCTTGGCGCTGCGGAAGCAGCCGAACAGCCGAGTCCGGTCGCTAGCAAGACCAGGACCAAGTAGGCGGTATCGCCTTTTCGAGCGCCATTCATTGCTCACCAAAGCGTTTGCTACAGAGATGCATGCCCACATTAGTAGTTCTCTCGGTTGAGAAGCACAACTGAATCTGTCGGCACCCGCAGCTCCCCCGGGGCCTAAACCAAACGCCCGCGCGGCCGAAGCGCGCGTGATGTCCGATCTCAGAATGGTGCCTTCGGATCAGACGCAAGCTTCGCCTACAAACACGAAATAGGCGATCGGCTTATAAATATGGGTGTTGGATAAATTAGAGCTTTTACGCAAAACCGCGCGACGCAGGATCGCTTCCGTGACCATCCGGACCGGCCTTCTTCCCGCTGCGTGTTGTTGATGCCAAATTTACCAACATTCCGGGCCTGCTGTCGGGTCGTTACCAAACCTTCAATCTTTGGCCTCAATCGTTGGCCCCTGATACGCAGGGGGTGGGGCCATGTCACGAATCACTACATATGCGTTCATCGCCGGGATGATCGATGCGGTCGCGCTGGCGCCGGCAGGTGCTACCACGAACTGCCTGAAGGACCACGCTCCCTACCAACTCACCGGCGATTCCATCGAGTGGGAGATGACGATCGCGCCAGGCGCGGACTGCATCCAGGGGCTGCGCTGGTCGTACATGCAGGTCTATGCCGTCTGGGTCCTTGAGAAACCTGCAAGCGGCGAACTGGTGACGGTAGGGTCCGGCTTTCGCTACTTCGCCAAGCCCGGTTTTTCCGGGACCGACAAGTTTTCCCTTGTGGTCGTCGGCAAGAATCGCCGCGAGGAAGGCTATTCCACCGTCGAAATTACAGTGACGCCTCGGAACGTTCCCCCGACACCCAGCCCCAGCGCTCCCAGCGAGCCTGGTTCCGAGTTACCGGCAAAAGTGGCGAACGCGGCGCTGCCCCGTTAGCGCTTTCAAGAGCGCGTGCCGGCGTGTTGGTAACACTAACAAGCGGCGGGCATTGACGCCCAATCGTGACTGCGTCCAAGTGTGACGTTGCAAGCATGCGCCGGACCAGTCCTGCGCTCTGCCGGACCGTTCACGTTCACAGGCGAGGAATCGATGCGTTTGACTCCGGATGGAGTAAAATCCAATCCAATGGCTGCCTTTGCCGTTGTCTGCCATAACTGTGGATCGCTCAGCATACGCCCGGAAGATTGTGCGGCTGGAGCGGCCACCACCATCATCAGGTGTGGTACCTGCAACTCCCCGCGCGGCAGCCGCCAGGCCTTGCGAGAATTGGCAAATTCCAGCCGGCGCGATCTGTGGGAAGCTTAGCTGGGTTCTGCCTCGCTCGGGCATGTGGTTGTTGTCCCCAGCGGATTCGCGATATTCCAGGAACTAGGTATAATCCGGCCGAGCTGTCACAGGAGAACACCATGAAAAGGCTGAATATCTTCGGCGCCCTTGTGGGGGCAACCTTGCTGTCCATGACCCCTCTGTCCGTTCATTGGTCGCCTTCGCGCATTGCTTCGCTCGAGATTGCGGCCGTGACCGCCAACGCCGCAGAGCTCGATGTGTACCCCAGGGCCCGTCGCCATGCCCGCGTCCGATACTATCGGGCGGCCTACTTTGATCCTTTTTGCGGCGGACCTTATGTCGGTCCGGGCTGGAATGGCGGGACATACTGGGGTGGCCCCTGGATGGATTTGCGGTGCTACGGGCTGCTGCGCTGAGGGGTGCCGGTCAAGGAGCGGGCGGATCATTCCGGCGTGAATCGTGCGCCCACGTCTGTCGCTCCTTCATCTTGCAGTAATATCGCCCTAAATCTTCACCGGTATTATGGCGCAGGCGCGATGCTGCGAAAGGGCATCAGCCGCGTTCATTGGGCAACGCTTTAATATTGGTACTCCCCTGAGGGAGTGAGGATTGCCATCCCTGCCCTATTGCGGGACGGGGTATGTGCGGATTCAGACCGACGGACTATATCCGACCTGACGGTTTCGGGTCGAAGCTGGTTAGAGCCTGGAAACCGATACCCATGGGCCGATGGTTTCCGATGCGCTGGCTCGTCAAGATATGGCGGGACCCCACTGAGAAATCTTTCGATTCGCTAGACTATTCGAAAACCCAGGAGACGAACGAAGAGTTCGACGGGCGAATAATGTAGATTGGCCGCATCCTATGCTCGCCATCGCAGGGCGGATGGCCGCCGTCGGCAACAGACCATCCGGCTTCGACTACCTGCGCGTGATCCTCGCCATTTCGATTGTTGCGTTTCATACCGTGCTTGTCTGCTATGGCAACGAGGTTAACGACGCATGGTGGTCGATCTGGTGGTTCCGGATGGTTCAGTCGTTTCCTGTGCCAAGCTTCTTCGTACTGAGCGGGTTTCTGGTTACTGGCAGTCTCAAGCGCAATTCGATCCCAGCCTTCATAGCCTTGCGGGTGCTGCGGATTGCACCCGCGCTCACTGTTCATATCGTTGCTCAGGCGCTGGTGATTGGCGCCAGCGTGACCACGCTACAGCTAGAGACTATCTCACCGACCGCGAGTTTCAGCACTACTTTTTGAACATCATCGGCCGCATTCATTTTACGCTGCCGGGCGTCTTCTACCGACCTGCCAAACTCCAAAGTCAATCTCCAGCTATGGACGGTGCCCTACGAGCTTGAATGCTATGTCGCAATCGTCGCACTGGCACTAATCGGGCTGGTCAAACGGCCGGTGCTGTTGCTCTCCCTCGCATTGGCGCTCGGGACTTTCTCGGGCGTTCAGATGTTTACCAACGAAGTCGCAATCGCTCTTGGCGTCTTGCAACGCAACGCTTTCCGCGATACGCGGGGATGGAGACCGTTGGTAAAGCGACAGAGAGACGGCTTAACTAATACAATTGCAATGTGCCGGCGTCCCGAGGAAATCGGTATGGTCGCTTGACAAAGACGCACTCGTTTCGGTGCGGGGGTATGTGGGATCCACTGTTGCAAAGCCGTTGCTAAGCGCCATCGATTCCCAGGCACTCAGGATAACGTTGAAGCAAGAGATGTTAAAATGAAAGCGTTTCCGTTCGACGCAGTTCGCGTGAAGTCTAACGCAGATATGTCCGGTTCATCTTGATTGATAGCGATGCCGAGCTATTGCACGCTGAAGCGGTGCATGCACTCGACGACCAGTCGACATCATGATCGCGCCGGGCGGCCGCCAATTCCATTTCCTGCAGGCCTTCTGAGCGCCCGGAGTGCCCGGTGTTCGTGTTAACAAAGCCCTGTCATATGATGCTGAAGACTCTCGGGTCTGATCATTGTCCGCCGAGGCAAGGTCGTGCTTTTTCATTTCTCAACTTGTCCGAGAATGCTTTTTGCAATCCTAAGCGGTCTTTGCTTCAAGTTTTGCTGTATGAGCATCAATGCCAATTTGACCACCTTTTTGCGAACGTTGGCTGGCGCCAACTCCAAGTTTTGCTTCTCGATGGCTATGTCGAGGGCCACGGATTCTGCCAGACGGATATGGCGAGGCCGAACACTTCGCTCTCTCAACTCCAGTTCCTGATACAGCCATAAACTCAACCCCATACGCTCGGCCATTTCCAACTGTCCAATCCCAAGTGCTTTACGCAACTTGGGTAAGGAAAAATCTTCGTTTGCTGTCATTCTGGGATCCTTTCCGGCAAAAAAGCATGTTCATCGACGTAGTATTGCAATTCCCCGATGTTGACACGCTGAAACAGCGTGTAGTGAAAGATAATCTTAATTCGAAAACGAAGGAATTTTTTTATGTCGAGCGAAAAAGTAGTGACCAAGCCCAAAAAGAGCGGTTTTCTTGTTCACGGTTTGTATTCTAAGGACCTGCTCCTGCCTTGGGACGATCCCGACGAATTTTCCGCCTTACATAGCGGCCTGAAGCAGAAATTTTTTCCAAATGGGCCCGCCGAAGAGGAATGCGTTCTCGACCTGACGCAGCTTGATTGGGCGAGGCGCACGATGTGGCGCCTCAGGACCGCGACCGTGCTTCGCGACCGTTTCACCGACGAAATCGTCGCGACGCAAAAAACGTCGTGGGCAGGAATTCGCCGAGGGCTACGTGAGAAGGCGCGGGAGGAGGAGGGCAGTCTCGGTCCAGACGATGGAAGCCTCCGTCGCGAAAGCGGTCACGGAGGTGGAGCGGTTCGGCGAAAAAAATGACAACGAGATCGGCCCCGAGGAGGTCGGAAAGCTGGCGTCGCTGCTGGGCGTCGGCATCGAGCTGGTTTAGCAAGCGCTTGCTGCCGCTGCTTGAGCAAGTACAGCAACTGCCCGACGCTGAAGCGGCTTTCGACAAATTTCCGCCCGAAGCCCTTGAGAGAATCGTGCGGCTCGAGGTTTTGTTGAGACTCGCGCATCTTCGAAAGTTTATGGCAAGGCTGGTCGCCCTGAAGGAGTTCAAACGCCCACCGACCGGAAGTCCATTGGCGCAACTCACGGCGGGTCGATTGGCGTCTCAAGGGATGCGGGGGGATAAGCTAGATTAGACCAGAGAGCGGCAAGCGATCCAGCTTGTAGACACGAATGGTGGTGCGCAATGCTGCAACGCACCGTCGACAGCATCCGCCGCACCGTCTGGATATGACCCCTATTCGGCAGCTCCAAGGGAGCCAATCGCGAAAGTTTGTCCTAAGGTAGAGTGCTTTACGAAAAAGGGAAAAATTCTGGAGTGAAGTGGTTTATCAGGCGCTGCGCGAATGCCTGCGCAGTTGCATCGGTAGAAATCGAAACCCCTTACGCCGAAAGATCGTAACACCATAGGCAGGATTTGATGAGGGTCCAGTTTCGTTGGCCGGTCGGGACGCCGTTTTGCCGTCCGGTATTCGTGCGCTCCGCCGGAATGATTGAATAGAAGATCACTTCCGCTATTGGCACTTTTTGGACATGGCGCGATGTCCGACTTGGGTCCGTTATGCGCTCAAGAGCGGATGTCCCGTTCACTTAGCGCGCATGGCCCTCCTGGCGCTCGGTTTGCTCCGTCCCCCAGGCACCGCCGTCGTTATTCGCCGCCTCGCACGGAACGATGAGATCACTGTTGCCGGTCCGGTTTTGTCGAAATCCTGCACTTTTGGGCACGGGCCAGCGTTATTGTAGTGGAGCCGCAGAACTCTTTCAGCCCTTTGAATTAGAGCTTCTCTTAGTTTTGTAGTCTTTAGGCTT
>CAVZFU010000005.1:0-1574152 GCA_963774685.1 uncultured Alphaproteobacteria bacterium
ACACTCCGAGCCATCGTTCGTTTGGCGCGCTTTTTTCAGCCCTGCGCTCAGGTCATCACGTCTCGACTATGTCGCAGTAAGTGCAGCAGTCGGGACAGCCGGTGCCTCAACACCGCGCCGTCGTTTCAGGCTTTTGCCGGTGAGCTTCGGTTTGCCCAACGACAAAACGCGTTCGACCTCCCTGACGAGGTGTCTTACGGCCGGCGCGATTTGGATTCGCAGGTGCCGGCGAAACCAAGCGCAAAGCCATGCTCCCGCGACGTTCCGGCATAAACGACGACAACGGCGCCGCATAGATCTGCCGCGAAAGAAGATTTTGGCTCACCGCGAGATCGTCGACCGGAACGCATTCGCCACTGATGATGTGCAGACCGACTTCCGGCGTATCATTGACGTGCAGCACACCGGCGGCCTCGCTCGACAACACGTTGAGCAATTCCGTTCGACGACGTGAATAGAGTCGACGCATGCGGCGCAAATGCGCGGCAAGATAACCTTCGGAAATAAACCTGGCCAGGACATGCTGATCGAGCACCGGGGTCTGGCGGTCCGCGATCAGCTTCAGGGCCTTGAAGCGGTCCACAAGGTCCAGGGGGAACAACCAGAAACCCTTGCCGGAGCCCGGGCGCGAGACTTTGCTGAAGGTGCCGAGATAGAGCACGCGGTCGCTGCGATCAAGCGCATAGAGCGGCGGCAGCGGTGCGCCCGAGTAGCGAAATTCGCCGGCATAATCATCCTCGAGGATCCAGGCGTTGGTCGACTCCGCCCATTCGAGGCAGTGCCAGCCGTCGCGGCAGGCTGAGCGTGACGCCAAGCGGATATTGGTAGGACGGCGAAACCAGAGCGAGGCGCGCGCGCTTTGCCAGCGCCATCCCGGCGGCCACGTCGATGCCTTCCCGGTCGACCGGGACAGGTACAGTTTCGACCAAAGCGGCCTGGAAGGCGGCGCGCGCCATCTGATAGCCCGGCTCCTCCATCCATATCCGTTCCTTGCGATCAACCAGCGCGCGCGCCGCAAGGTCGATGCCCTGTTGCGAGCCGCTGACGATAACGATCTGCGAGGGCTCGCATGCGATGCCTCGCGCGGTCGCGAGATATCGCGCGATCGCCGCGCGTAACTCCAGCGCGCGGCGAGACCCAAACCGATCGGCAGTACCGAGACGATCGCCGACGGCCTCCGCGGCGCGATCTGCAGCGGAGAGATTCCCCCCGGCGCACCGCTGAAACAGGATGAGATCGCGGCGGAGTTCAGCGTGAGCCATACGCCCGTGCGCGAGGCGCTCAAGGCTCTGGTCTCGGAGGGACTTGCCACCCTGCATCACAACCGCGGATGTTTCGTCTCGGATCTGTCAAGCGCGGTCGCGCGCGAACTGATGGAATTCCGCGCCGTCCTGGAACCTCGGCTGGCCGGCTGGGCAATCGATCATCTGACCGAGGCCCATATCGAGCACGCCCGCCTCATCATGGCGAAGATCGACAAGACCAGCAATCCGGCGCAGCGCCTTCGGCTAGCCACCGAATTCCACACCGTCATATATACGCGCGCCAACCGGCCGTTCTTTCTCGAGCAGGTCAACCGCGCCCGCAACAATCTCAATCGCTATTGGCGGCTCGCATGGGCGGACCAGACGTTCCCGGTCAGCACCCAGAACGAACATCAAAAAATACTGGACCTTTGTGTTGCCAGGGACCGAGTCGGCGTGATGGCATTTATCGAGCAACACATCATGACTTCAGGTGAAGTTGTCCTGCGGTACCTGCAAAGACTGGAAGCCGATCAGACGGCACATCCGTGAGATCGGCGAAGCAAAGCTCGCAGTTTTATTCCGGGTGGTGGCAGTTTGGCGCTCCCTAGGGGAATCGAACCCCTGTTTCAGCCTTGAGAGGGCCGCGTCCTAACCGCTAGACGAAGGGAGCGTGCGTTGAAGGGAATAGCCTCGAAATCCGCCGGCTGCAAGATGAGCTAGCTCAGGGCTCGCTGACGAATTTCAGCTGTCCCGGCGGCTTTGAGCGTATGCGCGTCGAAGGTGCGGATTTCGGTCACCCCGCCGATATCCAGCGTCACCACCAGCCGGTCGCCGGCGACGCCGGTGGAGACGATGCGGGCGCCTTTCGGCAGCGTCGCCGTGGTGTCGGTCGGCGACAGCGCTTCCCTCGGTGCGGAAAAGGCGATAGCCGATGGCGATCAGAACGGCCGCTACCGCCAGCGCCGTGGTAAGGCCCGCAATCAGCATCAGCCGCCGCACCCGCGCAAACAGCGCGGCCTGCTCGGGTGTCGGTTCGGGCGCAACGGTTTCGGTCGCAATGGTTTCAGTCATGCAAGGCTCGTCTTCGAATAGCGGTCAAAGTCTGGAGGTCACCGTCGCCGGCGACGAGGGATCGGTCCGGCTCGACCGCGTGCTGGCGGTGCGCCGCCCCGAGCTGTCGCGCTCGCGGCTGAAGGCGCTGATCCTCGCCGGTTCCGTCACCCTCAAAGGCGCCCCCATCCGCGACCCCGCTTATCATGTCGCCGCCGGCGATACGATCACAATCGACGTGCCGGAGGCGGTCGCCGCCGAGCCTGCCGGCGAAGATATCGCGCTCGATATCGTCTATGAGGACGACGACATCATCGTCATCGACAAGCCCAGGGGGCTCGTGGTGCATCCGGCCGCCGGCCACGAGACCGGCACGCTGGTCAACGCGCTGATCGCCCATTGCGGCGCCAGCCTTTCCGGCATCGGCGGCGTCAAGCGGCCGGGCATCGTGCACCGGCTCGACAAGGACACCACCGGGCTGATGGTGGCGGCGAAGAACGACCGGGCGCACAAATCGCTGACCGAGCAATTCGCCGATCACGGCCGCACCGGCGCGATGCGGCGCGGCTACATGGCCTTCGTCTGGGACGTGCCCAACCGCCAGCGCGGCACCGTCGACGCGCCGATCGACCGGCATCCGTATGCCCGCGAGAAAATGGCGGTGCGCGAGGGCGGCCGCGAGGCCATCACCCATTGGGAAATCCAGGAGAGCTTTCACGGGCCGCGACGGCAAGCCGGTCGCGGCGCTGCTCGCCTGCCAGCTCGAGACCGGACGCACCCATCAGATCCGGGTGCATCTCGCCCATATCGGCCATCCGCTGATGGGCGACGGCGTCTATGGCCCGCACTTCAAGACCAAGGCCAGCCACCTCGGCCCCCAGAGCCAGGCCGCCTTGACCGCCCTCGGACGCCAAGCGCTACACGCATACCTTCTGGCGCTGGAGCACCCCAAAACCGGGGAAATTCTGCATTGGGAATCGGCTTTGCCGGAGGATTTGCTTCTCCTGCAGAAAACCCTGCGAGCGACGCAATGACGCAGGCCGTTCGGAAAAGCGATGCTATGCCAACAGGTTATAGCAGCCACACGGGGACGTGACGGCGGATATCCTTCCAAATGCCCCTCGATTTGGTGTATGTTGCACCTGCGTTGAATATCCAACGCGGAACATCGCAGCGCGACTGGCTTTAACAAAGCGGCCGTCTGCCTGGCCCGCCGCTATCGGGGGCCTGAACCACTGGAGGGCGCTAAAATGGCCCGTACAGCTACCTTGCCGGTTCTCAATGGAGAATCCGGCCTTTCTCGTTACCTCACCGAAATCCGCAAATTCCCGATGCTGGAACCCCAGCAGGAATACATGTTCGCCAAACGCTGGCGCGAGCATGACGATCGCGACGCGGCACATCACCTTGTCACCAGCCATCTCCGGCTCGTGGCCAAGATCGCCATGGGCTATCGCGGCTACGGATTGCCGATCTCCGAGGTCGTCTCGGAAGGCAATGTCGGCCTGATGCAGGCGGTGAAGCGGTTCGAGCCCGAAAAGGGCTTCCGTCTCGCCACCTACGCCATGTGGTGGATCAAGGCGTCAATACAAGAGTACATCCTGCGTTCGTGGTCGCTCGTGAAGATGGGCACCACCGCGAACCAGAAGAAGCTGTTCTTCAACCTGCGCAAGGCGAAGAGCAAGATCTCCGCGCTGGACGAGGGTGATCTTCATCCCGACCAGGTGAAGCTGATTGCCAAGCGCCTCGGCGTGACGGATCAGGACGTGGTCGACATGAACCGCCGTCTCGGCGGCGATGCGTCGCTCAACGCGCCGATCCGCGACGACGGCGAGGCCGGCGAATGGCAGGACTGGCTGGTCGATAACTCGCCCAACCAGGAAGCCATCATGGCCGAGCACGAGGAGTTCGATCATCGCCGCGAGGCGCTGAACGGCGCGATCGGCGTGCTCAACCCCCGGGAACGCCGCATCTTCGAGGCGCGGCGTCTGGCGGAAGATCCGATGACGCTGGAAGACCTCGCCGCCGAATTCGGCGTGTCGCGCGAACGCGTGCGGCAGATCGAAGTCCGCGCCTTCGAAAAGGTGCAGTCGGCGGTCAAGGGCACCATCGCCCGGCAGGAAGAGGCCGCGCTGGAAGCCGCGCATTAATCCGCGGCGGTTCGAGACGAGACACGAAAGCCGGCGGCAACGCCGGCTTTTTTGTTGAGCCGATCTGTCGGCGACCCGACGCAAGGCGGAGCGATCTCAGTAATAATCCCGGAAATATTCCGCGAGGCTGTCGGGCGCGTTGAGCGAATTGAAGTCGTAGGGATCGCCATACAGCAACGCGCTGGCCTGGGTCTTGTAGTCCGGCGACACATCGTCGGCCTGCTGCAACGGCCTTGCGAGAATATCGCGATAGTCCCGGTAGTTGGCCTGCGTGCCGACGAAGATGCAGACGCAGTGGATGGGCTCGGCATAGAGATAGCGGACGTTGCCGCCGACCTGATGCATCACGAAGCGATGCGGCGGCAGCGCGCGCATCGCTTTTTGCCCGGCCGGATCGTTGGCGACCTGCACGCGGAATCCGGCCGAGGACAGATAGAAGCTGTTCTTTTCCAGGAACGGCTTGCTCGGCACCTCCAATGCGGCCAGCAGCGACGCGCACAGCAGCAGCACGATCGCGGGAAACATGCCGAAAGCCCTGGCGCGGCGCGCGTCGAACCTTCGCGCGGTAACCCAGAACATCGAAGCTGACATCCTGAATATCCTGTGCTGGCCGCGCTTTGGCCTGACGGAACCTATATCGGCGCAATCGTGGAGTCACGGCCCGGTCGAGCCAGGCGAGGACGGTCGCTTGAACCTCCTGTCCGCTCTGCCCGACCAAGATGCATCCGCGCGAGACCAGCCATGCCCATCACCCTGCAATCGACCGTCGGCGGGTTTTCGTCCGAGTTCATGCGCAGGCTGCCGCAGGTCGAGCAGGCGATGGTCGCGCACGGGCTGGAGCCGGCGCAGTTCGTGATCTCAAAGGACCGCGCCGACGCCGGCCACGGTGCCGTTGCTCGGGCCGTTCTTCTACGACTACACGGTGTTCATCGGCGACGAGAATTTCACCGTCACCGAACCGAACGACATGACGTTCCTGGATTATTTCTACAAGCGCTGCATCGCCGCGGACGAGCCGGCGCCGGCGCATGAGCGCAAGCAGCACGCCGGGCTGATCAGCCGCTTCTTCCGCTGGATGGCGCAGCCGATCTAGATGCCGTACCGCGAATGGGTAGCAGGCGCATCGCGAGTGCGCAGCAGCTCGAATTCTGAGGGTCGCGCTACCCACCCCGGAATGACGCCTACTCGCCCCACTGCCGCGCCAGCGTCGCCAGCGCGCAGCCTTCGCAATAGCGCGCGTCCTTGTAGTCGATCCAGTTGTGCGCATAGACCCGCTCGAGCGGAATGCCGTAGCGCGCCCGCAGCACCTTCACCAGGATCCGCCACGCCGCGATCTGCGCCTCGGTCGCGCCGCGCGTCACGTCGGGATAATTGCCGGCGAACTCCACCCCGATCGAATTGGTCCCGATCACCTGATGAAAGGTCGGGCCGTTGTCGATGTATTTGTTGTCGTTGCGGTCGGCGCCGTCGGTATGGGTCGGGACCAGATTCTCCGGCACCGCCCAATACACCGTGCCGTCGGTTTCGACCCAGACGGTGACGCCGCGCCGCGTCGGATTTTTCGCCTGCGCCTCGCGCGCCGCCGCGCGCCGAGCCCGCCGGCCCCTCGGTCTGGTGCACGATGATGTTGCGCCAGGGATGGGCTTTCGACACGTCGCCCCACGGCGCCAGCCAGACCATCTTCAGGCCGGGAATCTCCGGCGTGCCCGACGCACGCGCGATTGCCGCAAGATCAGGCGTTTGCGCGGAGGCCGGCGCGAAGATCGCGATGACGCAGAGCGCCGTCACCAGCCAGGCGAACGTTCATGATCGGGATCCAGTGAGCGCTCTGGATAGCACGCTCACGCCTGCTTGCGCAGGGCCTGCTCCCGGATGGCGTGTTCCGGCACCGCTTCATATCCGGGCGCCAGCGGCGGCGCGGGATCGATACACCGCGTGGCGGTTCTTGCCGTCGTTCTTGGCGGCGTAAAGCGCGTGGTCGGCGGCGGCGATCAGCCGGTCCGGGAAACGCGCCGATCTCGCGGGTCCATTGCGCGACGCCGATCGAGACCGCGATCGGGACATCGGCGCCGACGCAGGCTCGGCGTCTTCGCGGCACACTTCCAGGACGCGGCGCGCGATCATCGCGCCCTCGCGCAGCGTCGAGGCCGGCAGCACGACGCAGAATTCGTCGCCGCCGGTGCGCGCCAGCATGTCGCCGGGCCGCAGCCGCGTCTGCGCCATCAGGGTGAAATGCTGCAGGCAGGCGTCGCCGGCGGCATGGCCGTGGGTGTCGTTGATGCGCCTTGAAGCCGTCGAGATCGATCACCAGCAGCGCGAACGGCTCGCCGCTGCGCTCGGATCTGGCGCATTCCTCGGTCAGCCGCTGCAACAGATGCCGCCGGTTGCCGACGCCGGTGAGATCGTCGAGCAGCGCCAGATCGGCGACCTCGTTGCGCAGCCGGTCCATCGCCATCAGCAGGAAACCGAAATTCCACGCCATCGACAGGAACATCAGCACCAGCACCAGCGCCGACTGGACCGGGTTGGAGTGGACGAACGAGAAATCGCCGCCGACATGCAGCAGGCGGCCGACCGCGCGGACGGCATAGATGCGCGATCATGAGGGCGGAGACGATGCCGGCGAGCCGGGCGCCGGGATTGATGCGGCCATTCTGCCGCGACAGCAGCAGTTTCAGCGTCAGCGCCAGCGGCAGCGACTGGCCCAGCGAATAGACCAGGATCCGCATCGGCATGCTGTCATAGCCGACGATGAAGAACAGCAGGCCGGCGAAGCTCAATCCGGTGATCAGCGCGGTGCCGCGCCAGGACACCGGCTGGTCGTAAAACCGCTTGATGCCCATCGCGGCGAGGCAGGCGGCGAAAATCAGCACGGTGCCGCCGGCCAACAGCGGCAGCAGCGAATCCACCGCGAAGCGCAGCATCGCCAGCGCCGCGCCGGCGGCCGCGACGAACGCCGAGGCGGTCCAGAACCGCGCGGCCTCGAATTTGGGATAGCTGCGCATGACGTAGGCCCAGATCAGGCCCAGCGCGAGAAAATTGACGACGAACACCGTCCACAGCGTCGGAACGCTCAGCATCGCGAATCCAGAACACGCATGGCCCTGCCCCCTCCGTTATCCAACAGCCCGCCCGCAGACGATCCCCGTTCTTGCGGACATAAGGTGCAGCCGCGCCGCTTAACGGACTCTCACCGCGGCCGCGCAATCCGCACCGTGGTTTTGAATTGATGAAGATGCCGCCACCGAAGGCGCCGCTCGTTGTTCCGGACCGGCGCAGATGCGCCGCCATCTTGTCGCATCGTTAACCCTGCCGGCACGGTCCGATCGCGCGCTTCGAGCGAAGATTTTGCGACGGAGAGCGCTTCGCAGCTCGAAAAACCCGTCAAAACGCATAACAGCTGTGGATAACGCAATGACACCGGCGTGACAGTGCGGGGCAGCGCGCTGCGAATCTGTTGGGATTGTGTTCGAGGATGTTGCGAGGCTGGCCCTCCGCCGAGCATGCCTCGTGTCGCGTTTCCATCCATTAAACCCTGAGAGGATGCTATGGCTAAGAAAGCGAAGAAGGCGAAAAAGGCGAAGAAGGCAAAGAAGGCCAAGAAGTCCAAGAAGTAACCTTCAAGCCCGGGTGGAGCCTCGCTCCGCCCGGGCACTCGCCCCAGGCGAGACGTTTTGATCGAAACGGCGGGCCTTGGCCCGCCTTTTGATTCCGAAAAACGGCCGCAAGACCATTCACCGCTCCGCGAACGCCAGCCTGGCGCCGAGCACGGCAAACCCGCCGGCAAAGGCCCGGCGCAGCCAGGTCATCACCTTGGGCCGCGTCACGATGCGGTCGCGGACCGGCGGCGGCGAACAGGCCGTAGACCACGAACACCGCAAACGTCATCGCCATGAACGCGCCGCTCAGTTCCAGCATCCGCCACAGCGGATGGCCGTCATCCGCGGCGATGAACTGCGGCAGGAACGCCAGGAAGAAGATCGACAGTTTCGGGTTGAGGATGTTGATCAGGAATCCGGTGACGATCACCCGGCTGGCCGAGCGGGCATCGACCCGCGCATCGACCGCGAGCGCACCGGTCTCGCGCAGCGCCTGCCAGGCCATGTACAGCAGATAGATCACCCCGCACCATTTCAGCGCCGCGAACGCCAGCGCGCTGGTATGCAGCACCGCGGCAAGCCCGAGCATGGCGGCGGCGATATGCGGCAGGATGCCGAGCGTGCAGCCGAACGCCGCGGCGATGCTGGCCCGCGACCCCCGCGTCAGCGCCGCCGCCAGCGTGTAGAGCACGCCGGTGCCGGGCGAGACGATCACGATCAGCGAGGTCAGCAGGAATGAAAGGGACATGGGGACTACCTCTTCAGTTCTGTTCCAGGCGAGCCTTCAGAAACTCCAGCACGCGCGGGAACGCATCGGCTGCGGGCTTCGCGGTCGGTGCCGATCACCGGGATCGGACCGTCGCCGGTGCGGTATTGCGGCAATTCGCTTGCGGGCGAGACCTGGCGCATCGAAGGCGTGCACGGCATCCGGATAGCTCTTCACCTCGACCGGATTGCCGCGCGCCTTGGCGGCGGCGAGGAACGCCTCGCACGGCGGGAACGGCGTCCAGGTATCGGCCTCGCCCGATCAGCACCAGGAGCGGCACGTCCGTGGTCCAGCCTCGCGGCTCGACCTGCTGTGAACGGTTTGGACTGCCGCCGCTCGCTGCAGGCGCCGGGATAGAACGACACCGCGGCCCTGAACTCGTGCGGCAGCCCGGCCGGGCGGCCGATGCTCTTGTCGTTGATCGAGAGCAGCACCACGCCGCCGCCTTGCGACCATCCCATCAGGCCGACGCGATCGCCCTGCACGAACGGCTGCGCCTGCAGGTATTGCAGGGCGGCGTAGGCATCCTTCGGCCGGTCGCGCCACATCGTGGTCCGCGTCCGGGCTCGCCGAGCAGGTCTGGCCGAAGCCGCGCGAGGTCGCGCTGTCGACCGCGAGCACGACTATAGCCCTGCACCACCAGCGCCCGCATCCAGGTCCGGTACAGCCCCATGATGCGGCCCTTGCTGTCGAGCAGCCCCGAGCAGCCATGCATCAGCACCAGCGCCGGCCGCGGCGCATCGCCTGTCGGGACGGCTGAGATACGCGGTCAGGTTGGTGGTGCCGTCGAGCGAGGTGAAATTCACCGTCTGTTGCGCGGCCGCAGCGGTTGCGGCCGCCGACAGAACCAGCGCAGTCAACAGCATCCGCATGCAGTGAAAGCGACATCGTCCGCCCATATCACGCGGCGGCAGACGGCGGAAGCGTGCGCCGTCCGGTTGCCAAAGCGGGTGGGCCGTATAAGGGTTTCGACACCGACCTTCGCATGGAGTTGACATGACATGACCGCGATCCGTGGAGCCGCCGCCGCCGTCACCGGCGCGGCCAGTGGCATCGGCCGGGCGCTGGCGCTGGAACTGGCCGCGCGCGGCTGCGATCTGGCGCTGGCCGATCGCGACGAAGCGGGACTGCAGACGCTCGCCGCCGAGATCGCCGAGACGACCGGCAAGCGACGACAGGTCCGCGCAAGGTCACGGTGCATCGCGTCGACGTCGGCGAGGCCGAGCCAGATCGCCGGCTTCGCGCAAGCCGCGACGTCTGCGCATCCCGGCCTCAACATCGTCGTCAACAATGCCGGCGTCGCCCTGATGGGCACCTTCGCCGAGATCGACCAGGCGCAGATGGAATGGCTGATGAACATCAATTTCTGGGGCGTGGTGCACGGCACCCGCGCCTTCCTGCCGCATCTGGCGCGCCAGCGCGAGGCCCACATCGTCAACCTCTCCAGCATCTTCGGCATCATCGCGCCGCCGGGCCAGACCGCCTATGCCGCGGCGAAATTCGCGGTGCGCGGTTTTTCGGAAAGCCTGCGCCACGAGCTGGCAGATGGCGAACAGCCCGGTGCGGCTGTCGGTGGTGCATCCCGGCGGCGTCGCCACCAACATCGCGCGCAACTCCCGCGCCGGCACCGGCATCACCGACAATGCGCGCCGCGCCCAGTCGATCGAGCGCTTCGAAGCCGTGGCCAAGACCACGCCGGCGGCCGCCGCCCTACGCATCATCACCGGCATCGAGAAGAACCAGCCGCGCATCCTGATCGGCAACGACGCCCGCTTCATGGACCTGTTGCAGCGCTTCCGCCCCGCCACCTACTGGTCCGTGCTGGCGCGACGGCTCGAGAAGGCCGCGAATGCGGGGAAGTAGGTTCGCGAGGTCGTCGCGGTTCTCTCAGCGTCGTCCCCGCGAACGCAGGGACCCATACGCCGCGGCGCTGGTTGTGAGAGACGCTGTTGAACGACTTCGCATAACCACTAACGCCTGTGGTTATGGGTCCCTGCGTTCGCAGGGACGACGATGTGGCACGGAGTTGCTCCAAGTGAAGCCGTCATACTCCGCGAAAGCGGGGCATCCAGTACGCCGCGGCCTCGCAGTTTTATCTCCGACGTCTCTGGAATACTGGATCGCCCGCCTTCGCGGGCGATGACATCAGAATATGACTTCGCGATCTCGCCGCATGACTGCGCGAAGTTTTGCCGGAAAATTCCCGCCCTCCGATCAGAGGGCGCAGGGAATGCCGGGCGCCCAATGCGCCCGCAGCCTCGGGGTGGAAAAGAAAAACCACACCGAGCGAGTCACCACGGTCACACCGGAAATCACCCGGCATTCCCCGCGCAATGGTTTTACGGCTTACTTCGTGCTCTCCCCGGTGATCGGGCTTTCTTGTCACCGTCATCGGCGGAAAGAATTCCGCCAACTTGACGCCAGCGTCGAGGCGTCAGGACCACACGACTTCGCCGTCCGCGTGCAGCGCATTCGTCAAAGCGCCGCCTCGCGTCCACCGCATCCCGTCCCGCGTTGATGACGTTGCGCAACGCCCCTCTGTGGGATTGGACGGCTGAAGGTATAGATTTGATTTGGGTTAGGTGTCAAGTGAAATTCTGAAATTCAGAAAATAAATCCGTCATGCCCGCGAGGCCGTCATGCCGTCACGCGAAGCGCGGGGCAGTCCACGTACGCCAGCGTGCGCAGTGCGAACGCTCGCCCCGTGAACGGTTGCGGCGAGGGTCGGACGATGCGAACTCCCTCACCCGGCATTGTCGGTGATCGACGGTGAGATGCTGAAGCGTGATGGATGCCCGGATCAAGGCCGGGCATGACGAGCAAGCATGCTAGCGCCGCTACCGCCCCACCAGCTGATCGGCGAAATACGCGATGGTCTTGCGGTAGATCGTGGCGTGGTTCCATTCGCGCATGGCTTCGAAATTGGCGGTGCCTTCCTCGTAGGGCGCGCCCATCTTGAAGCCGTTGGTGTGCAGCAGGTTGGCGGTGGAGGCCAGCACGTCGGCCATGCTGTGGCGCAGGTCGACGCGGCCGTCGCCGTCGAAATCGACGCCGTATTTGATGTAGGACGACGGCAGAAATTGCGTCTGGCCGATTTCGCCGGCATAGGCGCCGATCATCTCGCGCAGCGGCAGATCGCCGCGCTGCACGATCTTCAGCGCCGCCAGCAATTCGCCCTGGAACAGTTCGGTGCGGCGGCAATCATGCGCCAGCGTCGTCAGCGTGCGGATCACCGGCAGCTTGCCCATGTCGCCCTTGCCGAAATCGGTCTCCAGCCCCCAGATCGCGACCAGGATCTGCCGCGGCACGCCGAACTGCGCCTCGATGCGCGACAGCAGCGCCGCGTTCCGCTGCAGCATCGCCCGCCCGCTGTTGATGCGCCCGGCGCCGACCCGGGTCGAGACATATTGCTCGAACGACTTGTTGAAGGTGTAGCGCTGGCGCCGGTCGAAATTCAGCACCGCCATGTCCTGCGTGCACGCCGGCGAACGCCTGGCCGATCACGCCTTGCGAGACGCCGGCCGCCTGCGCCTCCGCCGACATGCTCGCCACGAAGGAGTTGAAGTCGCCGCCGCAGCGGGCGGCGAATGCGGGCGTGGCGGCGATGAGAGCGCCGAGACAAACGGCCAGACGAAGCGTGCGCATGCGAATCCCTTGTTGATCGGTTTGTCCCGATCATGCCATGGGAAGACGGCGCGCGGCAGATGCATAAAACCGTCGTCCCGGACAAGCGAGCAACGCGAGCGCCGATCCGGGACCCATACGCCGCGGCTGATCTATCGATAAGAGCGTTCGTCGACAGACGCGTTGCAACAACGTGCCGCCGGTGGTTATGGGTCCCGGCTCGTCGGCAGGGACGACAGCGTGCTCTACTCGCCGCCGTCGATCTGGCGGCCCATCAGCGCGATGGCCTTCTGATAGACGCCGGCGGCGTTCCAGTCCTGGATGGCGGCGAAGTTGGGCTCGCCCGGCTGGTAGCCGGCGCCGGCGCGCCAGCCATGGGCTTTGAGGAAATTCGCGGTCGAGGTCAGCGCGCCGGACGCGCTTTCGAGATTGCCGATGCCATAGGCCAGGATGTTCTTGGGCATGAACTGCGTCTGGCCGACTTCGCCATGCATCGAGCCGCGCTGCGCCGGCGACAGCGCGCCGCGATCGATCAGTTGCAGCGCCGCGTAAAGATGCTCGGTGAAATATTCCGGCCGCCGGCAGTCATAGGCCAGCGTCGCGATCGAGGAGAGCATGTTCTGGTTGCCGCGCTGGCTGCCGAAGCCGGTCTCCATGCCCCAGATCGCGATCAGCGGGCCCGGCGGCACGCCGTAGCGCTGCTGAATGGAGGCAAACATCGCGGCCTGCGATTGCTTCAGCGAACGTCCGCGCGCGACGATGGTCGCCGCACCGCGCTTGGCGAGAAACTGATCGAGCGAGAGATTAAAACTGCGCTGGCCGCGGTCGGCATTGATGGTCGCCTGCGCGTAGTTCGTCGCCATCAGGGCCGAGACCGTCGAGGCGCCGACGCCCTTGGCGCGGGCTTCGCCGGCGAATTGCTTGCTTCCAGGCTCTCGAAGCCGGCGGACGTGCTGCCGCATTGGGCGGCGTGGGCGTGCGGGCCGAGGCAGGCGAGCATGGCAACGGTCAGGAAAGCGGCCGTCGTGAATCTTTGCTCTTGGTCATCAGAAAATTCCTCGGCTGCAGCGTCTGCTGCAGATTTGCTGTAGCGTCAAGAACGGCATTCCAGCAGCGCGCCATGCGCAACGATCTCCGATTTGACCCATTCGCCAGAGCTCAGCGCACCGCGAGGTTCTAGACAAGCACGCAGCACTTTTAGTGACGAGCCCACTTAGAGCGTCGGCGCGTACAAATGCGGTTAATCAAGCCCATAGCCTATGCGCGAACTAAACATCAGACCCACACGATCGACGGCAAAATCCTGCTCAATCGCAGATGAACAAATCCTCTCGGGACTGGTCCGACCCTGCATGGGCTTAGCAGCTGCAAAGAACCACATCGATGACGAAGGCGCCTTCACTGAGCAGCTCATCCGGCATGTCAAACTGGCGAATGGCCGTGAAGGCGATCGGCCAGTGCTGCTTGCGATCATATCGCCTGAGTTCCGGGCGAGGTTTCACGAAGCAAGTCATATTGTCCGTTGACGCATAGGCGTAGATCTATCGAGGCGACTGAAATGTATCGCGCCAGAAATTTCGTACGCTTGACGCTGCTCATCCTCGAATGTCATTCGCAAACCACAGCCAAGCGAGTAGTAAGATCGTTCGGCCATACGTATTCAAAGCTCACGAAGCGCAGTTAGACAAACTCGACTAATTTTCGCTAGATCGCGGTATCCCACGTAGATCAGAATGCCGTAGTTCCTAGGTACTTGGCTTTGCGAAAACATCGATGAGCTAACCGAATGAATGAAGTTGACCGGAAGAAATTAGAAGCAAGCTTGTCTTCGGTTTTGATAAAAGCCCGGAATCCGGAGGGCGCAAAAAATATTCTGGCGATGCTGTTTCCGAAAGCTGAGAATGTCTTGCGAACTTTTATCACGGGGGAATCGGACGCCAACACGCAAAAGATTAAACGAAGGATTTCACAAAAGGATTTTACAGCAGACTATTTTTCACTTAGCTCCCAAACCGATTTTTGGAGCCGCTCTGAGTTTGAAACGGTTATGGCTGGCCTGCCACAAGAAGCTTTTAACCAGCTTAGAGAAAAAGTGGAGCATTCAACAGAGCAAAAAAAATCGGATGTGCGTCGAGTTTTCTTGGATCTTTTACAATCCAAATTTACCTCGACCCAAAAATTAAACCAAGAATGGCTTGATGCGATAATTTCTGCGAGCCCCTATCTCCTTTCAAAAAAAGATGAAGATTCACAATTCTTTTTTTCTGTGGAGAACGAAGATCGACTGAGATGGATTATCGTTCGTGGGCTGAGACAATTGTCGACACCAGACCAAATAAATCTTCTTAAGTCCGCAATTCAGACCGCTGGCGACCTAACTGTCCTCACGGATGTCGTCAGATCGGTGACGGGAGATAGCAACCCGGATGGATCTAAGACGACAAGACAAGACTTTAGCTGGGGAACTGAGAGAACAATTATTCGAGACCTTCTCCTTGGCCGAATTAAGAGCGCGTCGGAGACCGGAGAAATTTGGACACAAGCTAGACCAGATCGGCTTTTGTGGTTTTGGTGGGGAACTGACGCAGCAGGCGAGGTCAAATCCTTTACTGAAAGGGCCATGTCGTCACCGATTGGGTTAAAGAAGCTGCTGGAAATTTCGGTCAGTGAAGTAAAATCCACCGCAGGAAATTACGAACGGGTTCCGAGTAGCTGGGAGAAAATCGTTGATCTAGACGCCTTAGCCAAATTTGCTTCTGAACTACTCAAGACCAAAAATAGCGATATAGATGACAAATTAGCGCGGCGGTTTTTGGCTGCACTAGCAAGAGGCCGAGAGGATCCTTTTTAGATAACAAAAACGGCGGGTTTTCGCCCGCCGCTTTGTTTCGATGGATGCCCGGGTCACGCCCGGGCATGACGAACTAAAAATTAGTTATCCAGGAACCACCGCAGCTTCCTTGACCTGCTCGGATGCTTCAGCTTCCGCAGCGCCTTGGCCTCGATCTGCCGGATGCGCTCTCTCGTCACCGAGAACTGCTGGCCGACTTCTTCCAGGGTGTGGTCGGTGTTCATGCCGATGCCGAAGCGCATGCGGAGCACGCGTTCTTCGCGCGGGGTCAGCGAGGCCAGCACGCGGGTGGTGGTTTCGCGCAGGTTGCTCTGGATCGCGGCATCGATGGGCAGGATCGCGTTCTTGTCCTCGATGAAATCGCCGAGGTGCGAGTCTTCCTCGTCGCCCACCGGCGTTTCCAGCGACAGCGGCTCTTTCGCGATTTTCAGAACCTTGCGCACCTTCTCCAGCGGCATGCCGAGTTTCTCGGCGAGCATGCGAGTTTTCGGCGAGTTCTTCCGGGGTCGGCTCGCGGCCGATCTCGTTGAGCATCTGGCGCGAGGTGCGCACGATCTTGTTGATGGTCTCGATCATGTGCACGGGAATGCGGATGGTGCGGGCCTGGTCGGCGATCGAGCGGGTGATCGCCTGCCGGATCCACCAGGTGGCATAGGTCGAGAACTTGTAGCCGCGGCGATACTCGAACTTGTCGACCGCCTTCATCAGCCCGATGTTGCCTTCCTGGATCAAATCGAGGAACTGCAGGCCGCGGTTGGTGTATTTCTTGGCGATCGAGATCACCAGCCGCAGGTTGGCCTCGACCATTTCCTTCTTGGCCTGGCGCGCCTCGCGCTCGCCCTTCTGCACGCCGTGCACGATCTTGCGGAATTCGCCGATCTCAAGCCCGGTCAATGCGGCCAGCGACTGGATCTCGTGGCGCAGTTCCTTGATGCGGTCTTTCTCGTTGTGGACGAAATTCTTCCAGCCTTTGGCCGAGAGTTTCGAGACCCGGTTGAGCCAGCGCGGATCGAGCTCCGAGCCCTGGTAGTTCTTCAGGAAGTCCTCGCGCGCGACGCCGTGGCTGTCGCCCAGGCGCAGCAGGCGGCCCTCGAACGACACCAGCTTCTTGTTGATGTCGTAGAGCTGCTCGACCAGCGAATCGATACGGGCCTGGTTGAGCCGCAGCGACTTCACCTCGACGATGATCTCGTCCTTTAGCTTCTTGTACTTGCGCTCCTGGGCCGGCGACAGCGTCTCGTTCTGCAACTGGTTGGAGATGTCCTGTTCTTGAAGACGCCGCAGCTTCTTGTAGTTGTCGGCAATCTTGTCGAAGGTCTCGACCACCTTCGGCTTCAGCTCGGCCTCGATGGCGGCGAGCGACATCTGGTTTTCGAACTCGTCGTCGTCCATGTCGGCTTCGGCGGCGGCTTCCGACGGATCCTTTTCCTCGCCTTCGGGCGCGCCGCCGGCGGGCGCGGCGCGGAACGGGGTCGCCGACGGCGGCGCGGCCGGCGGGGCAATGTGCGAGGGCGCGGCTTGTGCGGCGATCGCCGCACCATTGTTGGCGGCAGCGGCAACCGGCTGGCCGTCGGGGCCGAGCGGGGCCGCCAGCATCGCCGGGTTCATGTTGTTCTTGGCGTCGGGGCCGGCATAGGTGGCCTCGAGATCGATGATGTCGCGCAGGAAGATCTTTCCTTCGTTCAACTCATCGCGCCAGATGATGATGGCCTGGAAGGTCAGCGGGCTTTCGCAGAGGCCCGCGATCATCGCCTCGCGGCCGGCCTCGATGCGCTTGGCGATGGCGATTTCGCCCTCGCGCGACAACAGCTCGACGGTGCCCATCTCGCGCAGATACATGCGGACGGGATCGTCGGTGCGCTCGCCGGGCTCGGATTTCTTGACTTCGGTGACGGCCTTCTGGGTGACCTCGACCAACTCGTTGTCGGTGTCGTCCTCGGCCTCTTCCTTGGTTTCTTCCTCGCTATCGGCTTCCTCGGCCTCGGAGACGTTGATGCCCATGTCGGAGAGCATCGACATGATGTCCTCGATCTGCTCGGGCGAGGTGGTGTCGGAGGGGAGGACTTCGTTGAGCTGATCGAAGGTCACGAAGCCGCGCTTCTTGGCCTGCTTGATCATCTTCTTGACGGCGGCATCGGACAGATCGAGCAACGGCGACGGCGCTTCGGCTCCGTCCTTCTCAGGGGCGTCCGCTGCCTTGTCGTCTTTTTCCTTGTCCTTTACCTGCAGCGTCTTTGCCTTGCTGGCCATTCATTGCTCCCAAAACGCGCTCATGCAGGATACGTCGCCGCGCCCGCTCTGAATCTGACGTCACTACGACGCGGAAAGGGCGGCGCAAACCATCGCCACCCCCGAATTTGATATAACCGGTTCCGAACTCATAGCCCGCAGGCTGTAAAGCTTCGATTAACCCTTGTTTTTGCAGCCAAACCATGGGTTTGGCGAGTCATTTCGCGGTTCCGGCCCCCGCCGTCCGCATGATTTTTTCATCACACGCTGCGCTGGAACCGGCCTGAGGACTCCCCGAAACCCTCGATCAGGGCCTCGGTGCCGTCCACTTCAGCCAGCCGCGCCTTGACGTCCCGCAGCCAACCCAAATTGGCCTCGCTGGCCTCATCGCCCAAGGCCCGCTCGGCATCCTTCAATTCCCTAAGTAAGGAGTGCCACTGGCGATGCAAGGAGACGAGCTGGCGCCAGGTGGAAAGAACGTCCTCGGGCGCGGCACCGGGTTGCGCGCCCCACACCGCCGAGGTCGTGATCCCAAGCTCAACCCTTTGAAGAAGCTGCGAAAATCCGCCCGCGGCGAGATCAGCGCGCATCTTCTCGCTCTGCTCCGAGGGCTCGGAGCTGTGGTGATGGTCGCGGGCAAAGGCGGCGATG
Organism: uncultured Alphaproteobacteria bacterium; assembly: GCA_963774685.1. Lineage (GTDB taxonomy): Bacteria > Pseudomonadota > Alphaproteobacteria > Rhizobiales > Xanthobacteraceae > Bradyrhizobium. The sequence goes on from CAVZFU010000005.1 coordinate 18,168, forward strand.
ATTCCGGCGCGCAATTTGTTGGCCTCCGGGTGCGCCAGTTCGAGGGCTGCGACCTCTTCCAGATGGTCGTGCAGCAGCCAGGGATGATTGATCAGGGATTGCAGAATCAGCGCCTCGCGGCGGGAGATCGCGCTGCGCTGGCCGCGCATGATCGGGCTGGTGGCGAGCTGCGGACTGGCCACCTGATAGGGCCCGCGGTTGATGGTCTGGCCGCCCTGCCCGCGCCCGCCGAAAGAACCCGATCTTGGCTCGAATCGGCCGGCCGCCCCCGGCGTGAACGAGCCGCGCGGGGCAAAGCGCCGGGCTGATTCGCCGCCGAAATTGTTGGCCCCGCCGCGATAATTGCCGCGGCCGTAGCCGCCGCGCGCAGCGTCGGGCGCAAAGGCGCGCTGCAGGCGCTCGGCAAGATCCTGGCGATAATAGCGCCGCACCACGTCGTCGCGGATGCCGTTCGTGAGTTCGCCGATCCGCGCTTCCAGCGCGGCGCGGCGTTCGGGCGTGGCAAAGGTGCCGCCTTCGATTTCGCGCGACCAGATCACGTCGGCGAGGCCACGCGCCGCCGAGATCACTTCCTCGATCGCGCCGCGTCCGCCGGAGCGCGCGAGATCGTCGGGGTCCTGGCCCTCCGGCAGTAGCGCAAAGCGCAAGACTTTTTCCGGGCTTGAGGTGCGGCAGCGCCAGATCAGCGGCGCGCCATGCCGCTTTCTGTCCGGCCTTGTCGCCGTCAAAACACAGAATCGGCTCGTCCGCCATCTTCCACAACAGCGCGAGCTGGTTTTCGGTCAGCGCCGTGCCGAGCGGCGCGACGCTGGCGGCAAAGCCGGCGCCGACCATGGCGATGACGTCGACATAGCCTTCGACCACCACCAGCGGCTGCGCCGTTATGGGTGGCGAGCCGCGCCGGCGCGAGGTTGTAGAGATTGTCGCCCTTGTGAAACAGCGGGGTTTCCGGCGAATTGAGATATTTCGCCTGGCGCATCTTTTTCCAGCGCGCGGCCGCCGAACGCGATCACGCGTCCGCGCAAATCCTGAATCGGAAACATCACGCGGTCGCGAAAGCGATCATACGGCACCGGGATGTCGTCGCCGGCGACAGCAGTCCCGCCTCGACCATGTCCTCGACCGGAATGCCCTAGCGCGCCCAGATGCTCCTTCAGCGCGAAGCGTTCGCCCGGCGCGTAGCCGATGCGAAACTGCAATTGCACGGCCGGCGAAATCGCGCGGTCGCCGAGATAGCCGCGCGCCTTGGCGCCGTTACGCGACGCCAACGTGTCGGCGAAGAATTTCGCGGCCAGTTCCATCACGTCATGGAGCGTCTTGCGGCGCTGCTCGTGGCGCGCGGCATCCGGCGTCACCGCGGGCAGCGGCATGCCGGCCATCGATGCCAGCCGCTCGACCGCTTCGGTGAAGCCGACGCCTTCGGTCTCCATCAGGAACGAGATGATGTCGCCGTGCTTGCCGGAGGAGAAGTCGTGATAGAATCCCTTCTGGTCGTTGACGGTGAACGACGGCGACTTCTCCTGCTGGAACGGCGACAGCCCCTTCCACTCCCGCCCGGTCTTCTTCAACTTCACGCGCCGCCCCACCACTTCCGAAACCGGAAGCCGGGCGCGCAGTTCATCGAGGAATTGAGGCGTAAAGCGCATGGGGAATTGTTGCCGAGTCGCGAGCCTGAGCCAACCGATCATGGATATAGGCGCTCGGGGCTAAAATACGAGAATTGTTCGGATTCTCGCCGCTATTCACAGGTCTGCCCCTCGCAAAGCTTGCGGCACGCTGCCCCCTCTCCCGCTTGCGGGGGAGGGTTGGGGTGGGGGTCTCTCCGCAAACACCGGTGCAAGTGGAGAGAATTCCCCCACCCGCCGCGCTCTTCGAGCGCGTCGACCTCCCCCGCAAGCGGGAGAGGTGAAAGCAAGGAGCGCACTGCCTCATGCCGCCGTCGCCCCTACCCCTCCAGAAACCGCCCCGACGCGATCCGCTGCAGATGCGCGACCGGCCAGTTGTAGAGATAGGTCCAGGCCTCGCCCGCGGCGCCCTCCGCTGACGCAACGGGCAGCATTTGCCTGATGTATTCGGTCGGCTGCGCAAAACCTTCGCCGCAGGCTTCGTACATGTCGAACTCGCGCAGCAATTCGTCCGGCGCGTGCAGCCGGTAGAGTTCGCCGAACACGATGTCGTCGGGCGTCGTCGGACAGCACCAGCCCGGGATAATGCTTGACCCGATAGAGCCGGCCGCGGCACTGCGCCTCGCCGATGAACTCGGCGCTGCGCGACAACAGCTTCGCCATCGGATGGTCGAAGCCGCGCATCAGCGTGCCGTAGACGAAAAGGCGGTCCAGCATGATGTCCCGAAATCCCTACGCCGCCACGACCTCGTCGCTGATGACGAGGAATTTCACCAGATTCATCCGCCCGAAGCTCGTGGTCAGCGCCACGTCGGCGGCGTCGCGGCCGGTGCCCATCAGGATGCGGCCGATGCGCGGATGGTTGTGGCGGGCGTCGAAGGTGTACCACTGTCCCGACAGATAGACCTCGAACCAGCCGGAGAAATCCATCGGCGCGGGATCGGGCGGAATGCCGATGTCGCCCATATAGCCGGTGCAGTAGCGCGCCGGGATGCCCATGCAGCGGCAGAAGGTCAGCGCCAGATGCGCGAAATCGCGGCAGACGCCGGTGCGCTGCTCGTAGACGTCATGCGCGGACTTCATGTGATGGGCGTGCTGGTAGCCGAAGGTGACGTGGTTGTGCACGAAGGTGTTGATCGCGGCCACCCGCGCCCAGCCCGGCGGGGTGTTGCCGAACAGCGACCACGCCACGTCGGTCAGCTTGTCGGTCTCGCAATAGCGGCTCGCCATCAGGTACAGCAGCACGTCGTCCGGCAGTTGATCGATCGGAATCTGCTGCGCCGTCGGCACCACCACGTCGGGCAGGCCGGAATCGCGCACCAGCGCGCTGCCGCGCAGCGTCACGCCGCCGGCGGGCGCCACCAGCCGGCCGCAGACATTGCCAAAGCTGTCGCGGTAGAATCCGATCGGGACGTCGGGTTCGGCCACGATGCTTTCGGTGCCGACGATGTCCGAATAGCGCGAGGGGTGAATGCTGAGCATGATCACCATCGGCGTCGGCACCACCGCGGCGTAGGCGATCTCGAAACCGACCCTGATTTCCATGACTACACCCTTGCCCCTTCGCCGGCCGCGACCACGTTGATGCTGACGTCCATGCCGACGATACGCGTCGGCCGAACCGAGATAGGTGCCGTGCAGCGGGATCGCCTGGCGCGGATCGCGCGCCACCGCGACGCGGACGAGATCGCGGGTGCCGACGATGCCGTTGGTCGGATCGAACTCGATCCAGCCGGCACTCGGCAGGTAGACCTGCACCCAGGCATGGGTCGAGCCGCCGCCGACATAGCCGTGGGCGCGGTCGCCGGGAATGAACAGGTAGCCCGAGACGAAGCGCGCGGCGATGCCGAGCCGCCGCAGCGCCTCGATCATGAACAGCGCATAGTCGCGGCAGGTGCCGGATTTCGTTTGCAGCGTGTCGAGCGGGTGCTGGGTGCCGTGCTCGTGCCGCTTGCGGTAGGTGAAGGCCTCGCGGATGCCGTGGGTCATGCCGCTGAGAATGTTGAAGGTCGGGGTCGACCCTTCGGCATCGAGGAAATTCCGCGCCCACGCCGACAGTTCGCCGTCGGGATCGCCATATTGCGGCGTGATGAACTGAACGAGGTCGGGAAACTCCTCGTCGTCATAGACAAACGGATAGAAATAGGCCGGATCGTCGGCGGTCAGCGCGTACTCCTCGGCGGGGTTGTGCTCGACCGTCGCAGCGCTCAGGATCGACAGCACATCGGCGCGCTCGTCGAAGGTCGCGATCGCGACGCTGTTGCCGAACACGTCATGGATCCAGCGCAGCGACATCGGCTCCGGCACGATCTCGAGGCTGCCCGACAGCACGCGCAGATCGTGGCCGTCGCGCGGGCGCAGCATGATGCGGTGTTCGCCGAACGCGACCGGACGCGCATAGCGATATTCGGTCTTGTGATGGATCGTCAGCAGGGGCATCGTCGAGGCAATCATCGTGATTTTGGGCAATCTAATCTATACCGATCCCTGCTTATTTCTAAATCGGTATGCTGCTTCGCTAGGCAACACATAAAGAAATGGCTTTGGACAGCGCGGACGACACCTCATTACTCCTTGGAGCTGCAGATGTTCCGCCGGTATTTGAACAAAATGCCACCGGACGCTCGCCGTTCCTGCTCACTTGCGACCATTACGGCCGGCTGATCCCGCGGACGCTGGGCGATCTCGGACTGCCGGCGGACGAACTGACCCGGCATATCGCCTGGGACATCGGCATTGCCGGCGTCGCCGAAGCGCTGTCGAAGCATCTCGATGCGCACCTGATCGCGCAGCTTTATTCGCGGCTGGTGATCGACTGCAACCGTCCGCCCGGCGCGCCAAGCTCGATCCCGCGCATCAGCGAAGCCACCATCATCCGAGGCAATGAAGGTCTCGCGCGCGAGGCGGCCGCGGCGCGGCGCCGGCAGATCTTCGATCCCTATCACCGCCGCATCGATGAAGTCATCGACCGTCGCCGGCGCGACGGCATTGCGACCGTGCTGGTGTCGCTGCATAGTTTCACGCCGGTCTATGCCGGGATCGCGCGTCCCTGGCATATCGGCACGCTCTATCATCGCGACACCCGGCTGCCGCCACTGTTGCTCGGGCTGTTGCGCGGTGAACCTGATCTCGTGGTCGGCGACAACGAGCCTTATGCGGTCAGCGACGAGACCGACTACACCATTCCGGTGCACGGCGAAGCGCGCGGCTTGATGAACACCGGCATCGAAATCCGCCAGGACCTGATCGCGGATCAAGCCGGGCAACAGCAATGGGCGGAACGGCTGGCGCGGATTTTCGGCGAGATCGAAACGGCGCTGCGCGCACGGGGACAGATCTAATACCGTGCTCCTTCTTACCCGACCGCATCAGGAAAACATCGTGCTGCGCGTCGCGACGTACCAGGCCGCCCAGCCGAATGCGAATGCAGCTAGCCACAAGATTGATATGACCCACATGCCGCCGCGCGGATTGAGGGTCGCTTCCGACGGATTGAGCGGATTGACATAGACGTTCACGCTTGAGCCGTCCTGATAGGCCGTGGTGAATTTGCGCATCAGCCAGCCCGCTCTCGAATTGACGCCGGTGGCAAGGCTGCCCTGGACATTGCTGTAGGCGACATCGTTGAACCGGTAAGCGAACGATACCTGCCGGCGGTACATCATCGGGCCTCGCACAAAGCTCCCTTTGGTTGGCGCGGCGCGATATTGCTCGACGTCCGACATCCTGATCGTGCCCGGGACTACCGGCCATTTTTTCGCCAGCGACGCCTGCTTCTGGATCGCGAGCGCGAACAGCGCCAGGATCGATCCGAACGCCGCGAAGAAAACCACCGGCGCCGACATTTTGGGATTGCCGAGCCGGGCCGCGACGAATTCGGTCAATTGATTGAGGCCGAACAGCGAGCCGAACAGGATCGCCAGCGAGACCGCGGTTCCGATCGCAAGACAGCCCCACCAGCCCTTCGGCGTATCGCGCTCCAGCACCGCGTCGCGCGGATGCCGCGAATTGTAGTAGACCGTGACATCGGCGCCGACCGGATAACGCGCGATGGTCTCGGCGACGCCGAAATTGCCGCGGTCCTCGTCGATGCTGACGCGGTTGTTGCTCAGCGTCTGTCCGCCGACGGAATATTCGTAAACAATGTTGGCGAAGTTGCGCGGCTCCAGACGGAAGTCAGTCTCCCGCCTGTCGTCCATGACGCGAACGTCGCGCACTTCCGAAGTCGAGATCACCACCTTGCCCGGTGTCGACGGCCATTCGCCGGCGGCGCGCGCCTGCAGCGATTTATAGATCGCGGCAAACAGGATCAGCCCGAGCGGCGCCAGCAGCATCGCGTAGACGTACCAGGGCAGATCGGGCAAACGGGAGGCCTCGCGGACATTGACGCGAACGCGTCGTCACACCTTCTGACGCGCCAGCGAGCCAGAAGGTTCAAATCTTGAGAGATCGGGAAGGATTACCGCACCCGCGTCAACGCCAGCCAGACGCCGCCGCCGATCATGAAGCCGCCGGAAATGCGCGACAGCAGCCGCGTCCGCCGCGCCGAGAAGAAGCGCCGCACGCGGCCGGCCAGCACCGCGTAGACCGTGTCGGTGATCGCGCCTGTCACCATGAAGGTGACGCCGAGCAGTACGACTTGCGAGAAGTGATCCCTGCTCATGTCCATGAACTGCGGAATGAAGGCGCCGAAGAATACCAGCACCTTGGGGTTGGAGAGCAGCACCAGGAATCCCTGCAGGAAGAACCCGCCGCGCGGCGGCGGCGGCGGTGCTTCCGCATTGACGCCCTCGACCGGAAAACGGACCAGCTTGATGCCGAGCCAGACCAGATAGGCGGCGCCGGCGAACCGCACCCAGTCGAACCAGTAACCCATGGTCGCCATCAGCGAAGTCAACCCGATCGCGACAATGCCGATCACGATCGTCAATCCCGCCTGCACGCCCGCGATATTGGTCAGCGCCGCGCGGGTGCCATAGCGCAGGCCATTGGCGATCACCAGGGTCACCACCGGACCCGGCAGCAGCGCCAGCGCGATGCAGGCGGCGACAAAAGCAAGATAGAGGTTGAGCGACATGGGCGGGACTCGCAATGGCTGCGTCATGGCCGGGCTTGTCCCGGCCATCCACGTCCTTTTATCGGATATCTGCCTCGCTAAGAAGACGCGGATGCCTGGGACGAGCCCGGGCATGACGGCCTTTCGGCATCAGTCATCCAGCGCATCACGGATCGCCGCATCCCCCACGCTGATCCCGACCCGCCTTAAGAGCCGCCGAGGGGGGCTTACGCTCGGCGGCTCTCGCGCGGCGACCGTTCGGTGGACGGGGGTTGTTCGCCGGCGCTAACGGTGAATCGTTGAAAGGCGGTTCAGGCGCGGGCTCGGCCGCAGTAACACGCTCTATATTGGTACCCCTCCCTGTGCGGGTATCCGGTGCTTTGAGACTCGTGTTACGAGGAGCCTTGATACCTGGTCTTGTAAAAACTATACTGTATCGTTTACATAATCCAGCTGCAGCAGGCTGACAAGGGGCTTTGTATGGCGAAGGAAGCAACCATGATGGCGGCGCACCCTGCCCGGCGGGGGGCTGGCGGTCGTCCCACCCGCGAGGAAGCCGTGCGGCGTGACGCGCGCCTGCTCGACGTCGCAACCAAGCTGTTCATGGAGCGCGGTTTTGACTGCACGTCGATCGATGCGGTCGCCGAAACCGCCGGCGTGAGCAAGCCGACCGTCTATGCGCGCTATCACGACAAGCGCGATCTGTTCACGGCCGTGCTGCGAGCCACCATTCAACGCTGGCTCGCGCCACTATCGGCAGCGGCGGAGGCCGCCAAGGTCAATCCGAAAAATGTCGAGGCGACGCTGCACGATCTCAGCCGACAGATGCTGGCACACGCTTCGACCCCCGAGGTGACCATGCTGCGGCGGACGCTGGCTGCGCAAGCTGTCCAGTTTCCGGAACTGGCAAAGCTCGCCCATGAAGAAGGCTGGCTGCGCGGGGTTCGGGCTGTCGCAATCCTGCTGCAACAGTTTGCCGACCGCGGCCAGATCAAGATCAACGACCCCGCAATTGCGGCCGACCTGTTCCTCAGTCTGCTGCTGCAGACTCCCGAAAAGCTCCACGGCGTCGCACCCCGTCCAAAGGTTCAGGAACTGCGGAGACAGGCTGCCGTCACCCTGTTCTTGAATGGTGTGAGGCCTCGCTGAGGCGCACCGGCAGGCGCTCTCGCCTTTTCGAGATCGCGAGCTGCCAGTTCCGCGACCTCGCTGTCGGTTCAATCTTTCGTCATCGACAAACCGCCTTGTCAGTCTTCCGGTTTCGTATTATATAAAACGATACGGTTTGGTTTTATCGCATACGCCGGTCTGTCAAGCCAGGGCGCTGGCCGGCTCGCCGGTCGCGAAAGGCGGCCCGTACCCGGCCGTCCAGGAGTTCAGGGACAGTGGAAATCAATTCGCCAACGCTCGCTTTCCTGGTGCATGTGGTCGCGCGGTTGCTCAGAAAGAGATTTGAGCAAAACGCGCACGGCTCCGGCCTGACGCAATCGCAATGGCAGGTGCTGGCCTATCTGTCGCTTCACGAAGGCATCAGCCAAAGCGGCCTGGCGGAGCTTCTGGAAGTCGAGCCGATCACGCTTAGCCGCATCGTGGATAAACTTCAGTCGCTCGGATTGATCGAACGGTATCCGCACCCGTCCGACCGACGCGTCTGGATCCTTGGTCTGACGCCGGCTGCGCATCCGAAATTGACGGAAGCCGGAAAATTCAACGACAGGACGACGAGCGAGGCCTTGGCCGGGATTTCCGAGAGCGACGGTCTGCACCTGCTCAGGACACTGCAAGCGCTGAAATTGAACCTCACGGACGCGTGCAACTCATCCGCGGCAATCCAAAAGCGAGCAACTCATGGCTGATTCAAGCGAAATCAATCCGAAACTCCACAGCGCCGGCTTGGAGCAAAGCGGTCCCCACCGTCCTGAGGACAAGATCTATCGTCTGACGCGTGTTCTGCCCGAGGCCAAGGGTGCGTCACGCACAGGCGAGACAGCAAAGCCGGAAATGAAAACCCGGCCGGACGATCGCAAGCCCGAGGCAAGGCCATCGGACAAAGCGCGATCCATTCCCGAGGCGCCTGGTTCCGTGAGGCCGAAGAAATCGCTGCGTCGGCCGTTGATGTTCGCGTTGCTGCCGGTGGTGCTGGTGATAGGCGGATATTTCTATGTGACAGGCGGGGCGGTCATGTCGACAGACAACGCCTACGTGCAGGCCGACATGGTGGGCTTGTCAACCGACGTGTCCGGGATCGTCACAGAAGTTCTGGTTCACGACAATCAGAAGGTCGCGAAGGGCGACGTGTTGTTCAAGCTTGACGACCTGCAATTCCGGCTGGCGCTGAATCGCGCCGAGGCCCAGATCGGAAATACGCGAAATGATCTGCTTGCGCTGCAAACCAGCTACCGCAACATGCAGACCCAGGTCGAACAGGCAAAAACGGATGTCGACTTCAACACCGTGAACTTCAAGCGCCAGCAGCAACTGCTCTCCAACAATTTCACCCCGCAAGCAACCTTCGACACCTCCCGCAATACGCTGCAGGGATCGCAGCAAAAGCTGGCCTCGCTGAACGCTCAGCTCGCCGGCATTGCCGCGAACCTCAACGGCAACCCCGATGCGCCGATCGAGGATCATCCGCGATACAAGGATGCACTGGCCGCGCGCGATGAGGCCGCGCGCCAGCTTGCGCATACCATCGTGCGAGCCCCCTTCGCCGGCATCGTGACCAATGTGCCGTCGTTGCAGCCCGGCCAGTATCTTGCGGCAGCGGCAACGGCATTCAACATCGTTTCGACTGACCACGTCTGGGTTCAGGCGAGCCCAAAGGAGACCGAGCTGACGTATGTCAAACCTAAACAGAAAGTCACGATCGACGTCGATACCTATCCGGGCGAGCAATGGTCCGGAACGGTCGACAGCATAAGCCCAGCATCCGCCTCGAGCTTCTCGCTGCTGCCTGCGGAGAATACCAGCGGTAACTGGGTCAAGGTCGTGCAACGCATTCCGATGCGCATCCTTGTCAACAATGCACCCGGCAAGCCGCCGCTGCGCGTCGGCATGAGCGTGGAGGTGAATGTCGACACCGGACATGCCCGCGGATTTCCCGGTTTCATCACCGACCTGTTTGGATCGGGGAGCTGAACATGGCTGATACCGCCGCAGCCACTCCAATGCCGATCAACCGGCCCGCAGTGACGGCGTGTGTCATTCTCGCCGTCATCATGCAGGCGCTGGATACGACGATCGCCAATGTCGCGCTTCCCTATATGCAGGGCAGCGTGTCGGCGAGCGCGGACCAGATCAACTGGGTGCTGACCTCCTATATCGTGGCCGCGGCCATCATGACCCCGCCGTCAGGCTTTCTTGCAAACAAGTTCGGCCGCAAGCGCGTCCTGATGGTGGCCGTCGTCGGCTTCGTGCTTGCATCCGTGCTGTGCGGCATTGCGCAATCGCTGGTCCAGATCGTGGCTTTCCGATTGCTGCAGGGATTTTTCGGCGCAGCGCTCGTTCCGCTTGGCCAATCCGTTTTGCTCGACATCTATACGGTGGAAGAACGCGGATCCGCCATGGCGGTATTCGGCGTATCGGTGATGGTGGGGCCGGTGCTGGGGCCGGTGATCGGCGGCTGGCTGACCGACCATTACAGCTGGCGATGGGTATTCTATATCAACGTGCCCCTGGGGGTGCTCGCATTCGCCGGCATATCGTTTTTTCTGAGAGAGACCAAGACCAGCGCGGCGGCGAAGCTTGACTGGCTCGGATTTGGCAGCTTGAGCATCGCAATCGCCGCGATGCAGGTGTTTCTGGATCGGGGTGCGCAACTTGACTGGTTCTCTTCCTTCGAAATCCTGATCGAGGCGGTGGTCTGTGCATCGGCACTTTACATCTTCCTCGTTCACACCTTCACGGCAGAAAACTCCTTCGTAAATCCGAGGCTGTTTCTCGATCGAAATTTCTCGGTCGGGGTGCTGTTCATCTTCATCGTCGGGGTAACCTATCTGGCGTCTTTGGCGTTGCTGACGCCCTATTTGCAGACGCTGATGGGCTATCCGGTGGTGACCGCAGGGATCGTCATGGGCCCGCGCGGTCTGGGTACGATGGCTTGCATGTTCCTGGTCGGCCGCCTGATCGGGCGAATCGATATCCGGCTGCTGCTCCTGATCGGCCTGCTGCTGACCGCCTGGGCCATGTACGACATGACCGGATGGAATCAGAACGTCTCGCAGTGGACGATCGCAGTAACCGGTTTCATCCAGGGAGCAGGACTTGGATTCCTGTTCGTCCCGCTCACGACCGTGACGTTCGCCACGCTCGCACCCGAACAGCGCGCCGATGGTACCGGTCTCTACAACCTGTCGCGCAACATCGGCTCCAGCGTAGGAATATCGGTCGTCTCCTATCTGCTGACAAGAAACAACCAGGTCAATCACGCGACCATCGCCGGCCATGTCACGGCATTTAATCACGCATTTGACAACGGCATCGTGCGGCAGGCCTTGAGTCCCTGGACCGCAAGCGGACGCGCGGCGCTCGATCAGGTCATACAAACCCAGGCTTCAATCATCAGCTACCTGGACGATTTCAAGTTGATGATGATCCTCTCGCTTGCCGCCATTCCCCTCGTCCTGTTGCTGCGGAGCGCCCCGGCGTCTGGCGAAAACGACCATGCGATGGTGATGGAATGAACGGCGTTTCGACGGTGCTGAAATCGTCTGACGTATGAAGGAATGAACACAATGCAAAAATTCTTCGTGGTCTTGTTTTTGCTGTCCGTCCCGGTTTCGACCGGCGCCCTGGCGCACAGCGGCACGGATCAGGAGGAACAGGCGTGTAGCCGCGACGTGCAGCGTTTCTGCCGCAAGCTGATGGATCAGGGCGATTTTACCATTCTGGCCTGCCTCAAGGACAACCGTCCGAAGCTAACTTCCGCGTGCCGCTACGTGCTTGTCAGTCACGGGCAATAGCGAGTCGACCGATCTTCTCCTCGCCCCGCGGGGCGCGAGGCAAGAAAGTCACCGCCCATCCATCGCTTCCGTCATCCATTGCTGCATGTGGCCGGAGGCCAGGAAATCCAGCGCCACGCGCTGAACCGCCGATGCCTCGCCCTTGCCCTGTGCCGCGGCCACCAGCAGGTCGCAGCGGTGCGATACGGCGATGCCGACGGCGGCATGGCGCGAGCCGTCCGGCATGTCGAGATCGTAGCTGCGCAACCGTCCGGCCATGTCGGCGACCCGGATCGTGTGGCCCGCTGTGCAGCGGAACGAAGCGATCGCTGATCAGGTCGAGATCGGCGACGCGATCGACTTCGTCGTCATCGGCAACGCCGCTGTCGCAGTTGCAGAAGCCGATCTTGGGCCGCACATAGAGTTCGACCTCGTCGCCGCAAGAAGCCGTGTCGCAACGGAACGCACGCCCGGCGGGCCAGCCGTCGCGCGGAAACGGCCAGGCGATTTCGCGCCAGCCTTCGACGTCCGACCGCACATGCCGGTAGCCGACCGCGCCGGTCAGGGCGACGATCGCAACGGCACACGCGATCAGCAATCGCTTACGCATTCGCGCCTCCGAAGATCATGGCAACAGGCATCACGGCAGGCCGGCGACGGCGCGCGCGGGACCGGTCAATTCCAGGATATGCAGGCCGGTGTTGGCGCGATCGACGATATAGATGTAGCCGCGCTCGTCGGTTTCGACATTGTTGGTCTGGATCGCGACCTTGCAGCGGTCCTTGCCGTCGACGGTGACGCAGCGCTTGTCGGTCGCCGCCGTGATCGACGGAATGAAATAGCCGACTTCGGTCGGATGATAGGGATCGCGAATGTCGAGCGCCCGCACCCCGGCATTGAAGAAGGCGATGAACGCCATCTTCTTGTAGAACACCGGCGCCATGCTTTCGTTGGAGGAATGCGAGCCGAACCGCCCGCCCCGCTCGCAGAACGCGCCGCTGGCTTCCGGAACCGTGTAGCTCGAAATCATCATCGGACGATTCTCGACCGTGACGTCGGCGAACCACACCATCTGCCGCGGTTCGCCGCATTCGTTGAGGATCGCCTCGTCGACGATCATCACGATGTCGCGGGTCTTGCCGTCCTTGTCGCTGGGCGAATTCGGCGATCGGCATTTTCAGCATGGGAAAGGTGGTGTGGGCGCCGTTGAAGGCCGACATTGCCAGCCGCGAGATTTCCGGAAAACGAAGATTGTCCGGCGTCGGCTCCTTGGGCCCGTTGATCAGCTTGTCGCGGTCGACGATCTGCAGGAAGCCGCCCTTGTCGGTGCCGTAGCCGAAATAGACGCGGTTGCCCTCCGGCCCGGTCGAGATCGGCCCGTGCAATTCGGTCGGCACCGCGCCGGTCGAGCCCGGCTCCTGGCCGGGAAGGCCGAAATCCCTGATCTTCACGGGATGGGCGGGATCGCTGAGGTCGTAGACCTGGGTCATGCGGCGGGTGCGCCAGTCCGGCGCGCCCGACACCAGAAAGGCAATGCCGGTTTCGCATTCCCACCAGCTCTTGTGGGTGTCCTTCAGGCCGCCGATCCGGGTGATCAGCACCGGATTGGCGGGATCGGCGACATTCCAGATTTCATGGGCTTCGCCGCCGAAGGTGCGCAGCATGTAGACCGCGTTGCGATCGCCCTTGGGCAGCGTCTTGCCGTCGCAGATGCGCACCATCTGCGCGCCGCCGGCCTCGTATTTTCCTTCCTGCCCGGGAATGTGGTGCAGATATTTCGGATGCGCGGGATCGGTGACGTCGACGATCGAGGTGCCGTTCGGCTCGGCCTTGCCGGTGATCGGATTGACCGGATCGGGAATGGCGTCGGTTCCGCCGTGATGTCCGATATAGGCGATCCAGCGGTCGCCCTGATGATGGATGGTCGGCTGATAGGCGCTGCGCGCCTGCAGGTCGTTGCTGCCGACCAGCTTCATGTTGGAGGCTTCGGGCGGAGCGCCGATCACTTGTTGCTGTGCGTGAGCGGCGGAGCCGCCATGCAACGCGAAAACCATCGACGACGTCAGACACGAGCTGCTGCCAGTTTGACGTGACCGGTCATGTTTTCCACCCAAGGCATTCAGAACCAGTCTTCGTTGGCTGACGGCGACGATAGCATCAGCGGATGAGCCCGATCTGCCTTCGCTGGCAAAAACACGCTCTTGACATGCAACCATTTGGTTGCCTATTATGCCCGCCATGGATGAAGTCTTCAAAGCGCTGGCCGATGCTTCGAGACGGTCGCTGCTGGACAGGCTTCATGCCCGAAACGGACAGACCCTGAACGATCTATGCGACGGCCTTGCCATGACGCGGCAGGCCGTGACCAAGCACCTTGCGATTCTCGAGGCCGCCAACCTCGTCACCACCTTCAGGCATGGCCGCGAGAAGCTGCATTATCTCAACCCGGTGCCGATCCACCAGATCGGCGAGCGGTGGATCAAAAAATTCGAGCGCGGCAAGCTCACCGCGCTCAGCGAGTTGAAACGGCAACTGGAGAAGCGCGATGAGTAAACCGGAATTCGTCTACACCACCTATATCGAGACCACGCCGGAAAAATTGTGGGAAGCGCTGACCGACGGCGACTTCACCGAGCGTTACTGGTTCGGCCATCGCGTGGCCTCCGACTGGGAGATCGGCTCGCCCTACCGGTTCACCAAGCCGGGCGCCGACGAGCAGTGCGTGGCGACCGGGCAGGCATCGAGCACCATCTCGGGCAAGGTGCTGGTATTCGATCCGCCGAAGCGGCTCGCCTATAGCTGGGATTCGCTTAAGCCGGGACGGCAGGAGCGCCCGTCCCGCGTCACCTTCGACCTCGAGCCGCGCGGCAAGGTCGTCAAGCTGACGGTGACCCATGACGACTTCGACGAGGGCAGCAAGACCTTTACGGATATTTCCGGCGGCTGGCCGATGGTGATCGCGAGCCTGAAGAGCCTGCTGGAGACCGGACACGCGCTGATGATCGATCCGCCGCCGGCCGCGGCAAAGGAAGAAGCCCATGCCCAAGCCTGAGTTCATCTATGTCAGCTACATCGAGACCACGCCGGAAAAATTGTGGCATGCCCTGACCGACGGCAATTTCACCGAACGCTACTGGTTCGGCGCCCGGCTCAGGTCGGACTGGAAGGTCGGCTCCTCGTTCGAGATGGTGCGCAGCGACGGCACCGTCTCCGATGCCGGCAAGGTCGTCGAGTGCGACCCGCCGCGGCGGCTGGCCTATACGTTCGTGAACCAATCGGACAAATATCGAAACGAGTTGCCGGCGCTCGCGACATTCGAACTCGAACCGTATGGCAAGCTCGTCAAGCTGACGCTGACGCATCAAGGCTTCGCCGAGGGCAGCAAGTTTTTCGACGGCATCTCCAAGGGGTGGCCCGCCATCCTGTCCAGCCTCAAGAGCATCCTCGAAACCGGACGGCCGCTCGAGATCCCGTATGCCGCGCTGAAGATGGATAATTGAGAGCATGAACATCGACAATTTCAAACCCGCGATCGTCTACACCATCTACATCGCCTCCACCCCGGAGAAGGTGTGGCAGGCGCTGACCTCGGCAGAATTCTCCCGGCAATATTTTTTCGGCAATGCGGTCGAGGTCGATCTGCGGGTCGGCGGCGCCTTTATCGTGCGGACGCCCGATGGTGCCTTGCACATCAGCGGCGAAGTGTTCGAATGCGATCCCCCGAAACGGCTGACATTCACGTTCAACGTCAACTGGCCGGAGTTGATCGAGAAGCTCGGGCCTTCGCTCGTCACCTACGAAATCGAACCCGTGGGCGAGGTGGTGAAACTGACGCTGCTGCAATCGCACGACCGGCCGATCGATGACGACATCCTGTCGGGCGGCCGGCAGGGCTGGCCCGCGATCCTCTCCGGCCTGAAGAGCCTGCTGGAAACCGGACACGCGCCCGTCATCAAGATGGCCCCGCCGCAGCGCATGCTGGACGCGCTGAAGCGGATGGGGATCACGACGCCGTAGGACGTGTCGTCCCTGCGAACACGGTCGCTGCGCTCCCTCGCCCCGCTCTTGCGGGGAGAGGGTTGGGGTGAGCTCCACGGCAGCTGAGTCTCACAATTCGCTGACGCGAATTCCGACCTCTCCCCGCAAGCGGGGCGAGGTTAGGAAACCGGCGGCTCATACGCTGCGGCTCGACCCGCGTATCCATCACTCTTCAGAAAAGCGTCGCGAAGCTGGATGGATGCCGGGTCAAGCCCGGCAATGACGATCGCCTCACCCCAGCGCCCGCAACTCCCGCCGCAGCACCTTGCCTGTCGCGGTCATCGGCAACGTCTCGGTGAACTGCACCACCCGCGGATATTCGTGCGCGGCGAGTTGCACTTTCACAAAGTCCTGGATCTCGCGCGCCAATGCGTCACCGGGCGCAAAGCCCGGACGCAGCACGATCCAGGCCTTGATCGATTCGGTGCGAATGGCGTCGGGAATTCCGACCACCGCCGACATCGCCACCGCCGGATGCTTCATCAGCGTGTGCTCGATTTCCGACGGACCGACGCGATAACCGGCCGTGGTGATGACGTCGTCCTCGCGGCTGACATACCAGAAATAGCCGTCCTCATCCTGCACGCCGAGGTCGCCGGTCAGCAGGAATCCGCCGGCATATTTCTTCGCTGTCGCTTCCGGGTTGCGCCAGTATTCGAGCATGGTGCAGGGATTGGGCTGGCGCACGCCGATGATGCCGCGGTTTCCGCGCGGCAGTTCCTCGCCCTTCTCGTTGACAATGCGCACGTCGAATCCGGGCGTCGCCTTGCCCATCGAACCCGGACGGATCGGAAACAGTCTGGCGTTGCTGCCGACCACGAGATTGCATTCGGTCTGGCCGTAGACTTCATGGGCCTCGATGCCGAAGGTTTCGCGAACCCAGTCCAGCAACTCGCCGCCGAGCGATTCACCGCCGGTGAAGATGCTGCGCAGCCTGACGCCGGAATGCCTGACGTTTGCCAGCCGCATCAGCTTCAGCGCCGTCGGCGGCAGGAACACGTTGCGGATGGCGTAGTCGGCCATCATCTGCATCGCCGCCTGCGGCTCGAACTTTCGCGCGCGATGCCCGACCACCGGCACGCCGTGATACCAGCCCGCCAGCAGCACGTTGATGAGCCCGCCGATCCAGGCCCAGTCGGCCGGCGTCCACATGAGGTCGCCGGGCCTCGGCAGGAAATCGTGACACATCTCGATGTTCGGCATGTGGCCGATCACGACGCGATGCGCATGCAAGGCGCCCTTCGGATTGCCCGTGGTGCCCGAGGTATAGATGATCATCGCGGGATCTTCGGCCGAGGTATCGACGGTGGCAAATTCCGCGGATGCGGCCTTGAGCGACGGCCAGAACGGCCTGGTGCCGGGATGCTCGCCATCGCCGATCACATAGATGTTCGCAAGCTCCGGCAGCCGGTCGCGGATTTTTGCGAGCTTCTGGTAGCCGCCCTCGTCGGTGACGATGGCCCTGGCGCCGGAATTCGACAGCCGGAATTCCAGCGCATCCTCGCCGAACAGGGCAAACAACGGAATCGACACCATGCCGGAACGAAACGCCGCCATATGCGCGATCGGCAGTTCCAGCGACTGCGACAGGAACACCGCGACGCGGTCGCCGCGCTTGAGACCGTCGGCCTTCAGCACATTGGCAAAACGCCGCGACATCTCGCTGACGGCGTCGAAAGAAGTGCGCGACGCGGCGCCGTCTTCGTCGATATAGATCAGCGCCAGACGATTGGTGCCGTCGGCATGGCGGTCGCAGCAGGCGGTGGCGAGATTGAACCGCCCGGGTATTTCCCAGCGGAAGTCGCGATAGAGTTTTTCGTAGTCGGTGGTTTCGGTGAGCATGGCGGCGGGTACTTCTCACAATCCGCGAAACATCAAAGGCGTCGTCCCCGCGCACGCGGGGACCCATAACCACAGCCGGTCATGATTGAACGAAATCTTGCAACGGCGACCTACCTCGCATCGTACCGGCACGGCGTATGGGTCCCTGCTTTCGCAGGGACGACGTCCGAGTTTCACCCCGTCAGCGCCGCCTTCACCATCGGGCTCGCCTTGCCGAAATCCATCTGCCCGGCGTATTTCGCCTTGAGCACGCCGATCACCTTGCCCATGTCCTTCATGCCGGCAGCACCGGTCTCGGCGATCGCCGCCGCAATCGCGGCCTTGACGTCGGCTTCCGACATCTGCTTGGGCAGATAGGCAGAGATGATCGCGATCTCCTCGCGCTCCTGGGCGGCGAGTTCGGCGCGGCCGCCCTTGTCGTAGAGTTCGACCGATTCCTGGCGCTGTTTGATCATTTTCTGGAATACGCCGAGCAGATCCGCATCCGACAGCGGCGGCTTGCCTTCGCCGCGCGCGGCGATGTCGGCGTTCTTGATGGTCGAATTGACCATGCGCAGCGTCGAGAGCTTGCGCTCCTCCTTGGCCCGCATCGCGTCTTTTACCGCATTGTTGATGTCGTCGCGCAGCATCGTCCTGATCCTCTCCGGGAGAACCTGATCTAGGCGTTTCGCGGCCCGGAAACAACTAGATCCGCAGCCATTCGACCAGCGCGGCCGCGACCGCCTCCGGCCGCTCGATCTGCGAAAGGTGGCCGCAATCGGGGATGGTCACGAGTTTCGCACCGGGAATGCCATCGGCGATCTCGGTCGACAGGCTGTTGGGAACGGTGTTGTCCTGGTCGCTGGTCAATACCAGCGTCGGGCACGCAATCACCGCCAGCGTCGGGCGCGAATCGCCGCGGCCCATCACGGCAGTCAGCTGCCGCACGAAGGCCTCGGGGCCGATGTCCTCCCCCATTTCGCGGACGACTTTTTTTAACGCGGCATCGTCGCGACGCGACGGGTGTACGAAGCCGGGATACAACGCGTCGATTCCGGCGCTGAAACCGCCGGCCTCGATGGCCTTGATCATGCCACGGCGGCGTTCGATCGCTTCCGGCGTATCCGGCCGCGCCTGGGTGTTGAGCAGCGCCAGTTTTGTCACCCGCTCCGGCGCCTGCCGCATGATCTCGAAGGCGATATAGCCGCCCATCGAGTGGCCGGCCAGCGCGAAGCGCGGCGGCGCTTCGGCCAGAATCCGGCGCGCAATCGCGCCCATGCTGTCGTCGCGAATGTGGTTGGCCACCGTCACCGGCCCGAATTGCCACAATGCCGGGATTACGGGCGCATAAATCCGGGGCGAGCCGCCGAGGCCCGGAATCAGCAAAATCGGCATCGTATTGTCCATGCTCGTCTCCAACGCCGTCATGCCTGGCCATAGTAGTCTGCTTTGCGCAGACTGCGTAAACTTGTCTGCGATCCCGGGCATCCACGTTCTTCTTACCTTATTGCAGCAAGGCGTGGCTGGCCGGCAAAGGCAAGCGGAAGCGACGCCGTCCTTCGGACGGCTATGCCCGGCCATGACGGAAGAAAGTCCGTGAGATGGCCCCATTCCCATGTGAATCCGCCTTTTCCGGCTTTGACGCGAGCGGATGCGGCGACTATGTAATGCGCTCATGACCTCACCTGAAAACATGTCTGCCTGGCCGGATCACAAACCGACCGCGCTGCTGGTGCTTGCCGACGGCACCGTGCTGGAGGGCTTTGGTCTCGGCGCGGAAGGCCAGGCGGTCGGCGAAGTCTGCTTCAATACCGCGATGACCGGCTATGAGGAGATCCTCACCGATCCGTCCTATGCCGGGCAACTCATCACCTTCACCTTCCCGCATATCGGCAATGTCGGCACCAACGACGAAGATATCGAGACCGTGAACATGGCGGCGACGCCGGGCGCGCGCGGCGTGATCCTGCGCGCCGCCATCACCGATCCGTCGAGCTACCGCTCCACGCGGCATCTCGACCAATGGCTGAAGGCGCGCGGCATCATCGGCCTTTCCGGCATCGACACCCGGGCGCTGACCGCCCTGATCCGCAGCAAGGGCATGCCGAACGCGGTGATCGCGCACGCCAAAGACGGGGTGTTCGACCTGCACGGGCTGAAGGAAGAAGCCCGCGAATGGCCGGGCCTCGAAGGCATGGACCTGGTGCCGATGGTCACTTCAGCCCAGCGCTTCACCTGGGACGAAACGCCGTGGGCGTGGGAAAAAGGTTTTGGTCGGCAGACCGCGCCCGAATTCAACGTCGTCGCCATCGACTACGGCATCAAGCGCAACATCCTGCGGCTATTGGCCGGTGAAGGCTGCAAGATCACGGTGGTGCCGGCGACCACGTCGGCCGAAGACATCCTCGCCATGAAGCCCGACGGCGTGTTCCTCTCCAACGGCCCCGGCGATCCGGCCGAGACCGGCAAATACGCCGTGCCGGTGATCCAGAAGGTGATCTCGTCGGGCACGCCGACCTTCGGGATCTGCCTCGGCCACCAGATGCTGGGCCTCGCCGTCGGCGCCAAAACCAAAAAGATGCACCAGGGCCATCACGGCGCCAATCATCCGGTCCGCGACGAGACCACCGGCAAGGTGGAAATCACCTCGATGAACCACGGCTTCGCGGTGGATCAGGCGACATTACCCAAGGGCGCGACACAGACCCACGTCTCGCTGTTCGACGGCTCCAATTGCGGCATCTCGCTCGACGGCAGGCCGGTGTTCTCGGTGCAGTACCACCCCGAAGCCTCCCCCGGCCCGCGCGACTCGCATTACCTGTTCAAGCGCTTTGCCGATCTGATGCGGGCGAACAAGGCCTCGTAAAATTCTCTGGCGTCACCCCCAGCCGTCATCCTGAGGTGCGAGCCTCTTCGGCGAGCCTCGAAGGATGGATGCGACAAAGGTACCTGCGGCCCATCCTTCGAGGCGCGCAAGGGCGCGCACCTCAGGATGACGACGGTGTGTTCTGAAACATTCCGTTCTGAAAATACTGGTGCGATGCCAGCTCGTTTAGTATGATGACCGTCATCATAATCCGGAAATAAACCAAATGCACGACCACTCCCCGCCCATCCCCGAATTCGGCGTCACCCCCACCGAGATCATGGCCTCGATGCCCGGGATCGATTTCGTCCGCGCCATCTTCTCCGGCAAACTGCCGGAGCCGCCGATCATGCAGACGGTCGAGCCGTTCGACTGTACGGCAGAGCCCGGCGTCGTGGTGATCCACAGCGTGCCGGGTTTCCGGCACTACAATCCGATCGGCTCGGTCCATGGCGGCTATGCCGCGATCCTGCTGGATTCGGCGATGGGGCTTGCGGTGCATTCGATGCTGCCGGCGGGAACCGGCTACACCACGCTTGAATTCAAGATCAGCTTCATCAAGGGCATGACCGAGGATACCGGGCCGGTCCGCAGCGAGGGCCGCACGCTGAGCGTCGGACGCCGCGCCGCCACGGCCGAAGCGCGCATCACCGACGCCAAGGGCCGCCTGCTGGCGCATGCCACCACGACCTGTCTGGTTTTTGAGTTTCCCAAGGAAACATAAAAAGGGAACCTGAACCCGCAAAACCGGTTGGATCGCAGGGTGGGCAAAGCGCAAGCGTGCCCACCGCGCCAAAACTTGAGACAAGAATGGTGGACACGCTTCGCTTTGCCCACCCTCGCGATTTCGGGAGATCATCATGTCCGTCGTCGACACCGATATCAAACCTCTCACCTTCGTTTTTGAGGACGATGGCCTCGTGCCCAACAATTCGCTGCCGTTGCTGGTCTATAAAAAGGCGATCGACGTCGGTAACGATCACCCCGAAAAGACCATCGAGGGATTGTTCGGCGCCAATGGCTGGGGCGAGATGTGGCGCAACGGCGTCTACGACTATCTGCACTACCATGCGACGGTGCATGAAGCGCTCGGCATCGCCCGCGGCCATGCCCGGGTGCGGTTTGGCGGCGACCACGGCAAGGAAATCGAGATCGCGGCCGGCGACGTCGCGATCCTGCCCGCCGGCACCGGGCATCAATGCCTGTCGGCGAGCAAGGACTTCTCCGTGGTCGGCGCCTATCCGCCGGGACCGCAAATGCATGTCACGCTGCCGACGCCGGAAAATCACGCAAAGGCGCTGAAGACAATTCCGCACGTGAAACGGCCGAATACCGATCCGGTGCGGGGCGCGGCCGGCCCATTGGTCAGGCTGTGGAAGCGAGCCTAGTCGTTGGAGGCGCCTGGCGCGGCTCCGCCGGTTCCGAACATTTGCCGGCACTGGGCGATCCACATTGTGACGACGCAGATATCGAGAATGATGGCGAAGATGCCGAACGCGACGCGTCCCATCACTTCGCCCGGAACGAACCCGGCGCCGCCGATACTGCCGCTGAACTGACGTTCACCGGGACCGAAGGCCACCCAGTCGAAGATGATCGCCAGGCCGGTGACGGAAAGCGCTCCCAGCAGGTTCTTCGCTTTGGTGTATTGCGGCGGCAGGCAGATCAGCACGCCGGGAAACACAAATACCAGCCCGAAAAGCACCGCCATCAGAACTCTCGCCAGTGAATTTACCCGTCTGAACCGCCGCAACAATCGCAGGTCCCGCCATCGCCATCCCCAACGCGGCTGTGACAATCCCCAGCGCGAGTGTTGTGTGTTGAGCGCCATTGGCCGACGGCCCAACGCGTGCCGCACGTGCTCTCAGATATCTGGCCAGCGCCAGGAAACCGGCGCAGGCGATCGCGAAACCTGCGAACAGGATGCGATCGGTATGGGTCCGGTCGGATACCAGCTCGGCGGATGCAAAGGCCGCGTGATTTTCCCGGGATGGATCATAGCGAATGTCGATGCGGCGGCCCTTGGGTTGCTGCTCCGCCGCGGCCTGCAGCGTGGCGGCGTCGACTTCCGAAAACGCCGTGCGCGATGTCAGTGTCGCCGTCCGCATGACGCCGCCCACCTCGTAGTGCACGCGGGTCCGGAGATTCCACAGCGTTCCGCCGTTGTCCTTTGCGCGGACCACGGCGATGACCTCCGCCCGGTCGACGACCGCCGATACCATCGGCCAGCGCGCCTGCGTAGCCTCGTCATGCCAATCGAACAACGTGACGCAGCCGGCGAAAACCGCGCAAAGCCCGGTAAACAGCCCGAACAGTCCGGCAAGGCCGTACCCCAGCGTCGGCTGCGCGGGGCGCGCAATGGTCAAATCCGTCATGAGGTCTTCGATCGGGTGCTTCGGATCAGCGGCCCTCATACACCCGGACTTTTAAAACCCGATTCCGATTTACATCCGCATTCGATCGGCGCGCTTGATGCGGGGTTAACCAAGCGACGGGATCGGTCAGTTCGGCCAGTTAAGCTGCCATGAGACGCCGAATTTATCCGACAGCCAGCCGAACTTGCGGCTGAACGGATATTGACCAAGCGGCATGAGGATCCGGCCGCCATCCGACAGGTTGGCAAACAGCCGGTCGATCTCGGCTTCATCGGCGCAATCGACGAACAGCGACATCGCCGGCGTGAACGCGAAATCGTGCTTCACCGGGCTGTCGATGCACATGAAGGTCTGGCCTTCGATCGCAAACGCCGCCTGCTTGACCGATCCCTCGGCGCCCGGCCCGTTCGCGTCGTAACGCTCGATGCGCGTGACGGCAGCATCCCCGAACAGCGAGACGTAGAAGCGCATCGCCTCCTCGCACCGGCCCTCGAACATCAGGAATGTTTTGATTTTCTGCGGCATGAATCGCTCATAACACGAGCGCGGTCACCTAGGGTGGGCAAAGCGAAGCGTGCCCACCGTCATCGCGGCGAACACAATCACGGTGGGCACGGCGCGCAAGTGCGCCTTTGCCCACCCTGCGCCTGTTGCTACGCCTCGTTGCCGCCTTCCTGGCGGGTGGCTTCGAACAGGAACCAGGTGCGGCGCTCGGTCTCGTCGATGAAGGTCTCGAGCAGTCCGGCGCTGCCGGAATCCTCGTGATCGTCGCACAGCTTGTGGGCTTTGCGCATCGCCGCCGCCATGTGCTTGTTGTCTTCCATCAACTCGCGCAGCATCTCGCGCGGCGGCACATAGCTCTCGTTGTTGTCCTTGATGGTCTGCAACTTCGCGATCTGGCCGATCGAGCGCAGCGTGATGCCGCCGAGCTTGCGCACCCGTTCGGCGAGCTGGTCGGTGGTCGCGAAGATATCGTCGGATTGCTGGTCGAGCATCAGATGATAGTCGCGGAAATGCCGGCCGCTGATGTGCCAGTGAAAATTCTTGGTTTTGACATACAGCGCAAAGGCGTCGGCCAGGAGCGTGTTGAGCGACGCCGAAATCTTCTCTACCGCGGCGTGCGGCATGTCGGTCGGGGTATCGAGGTCGGGAGAGACTTTGTCGGACTTGGCTTTGCTCACGATGAACCTTCCTGTTAGGAACCGGACGTTGGTGGCGATGGACATGGGTCGCCGGACAATCTAACGCATCATATACCCACCGGTTCCGTTACCGGAACCCCTGTTTACCGGGCTTTTGCGACATGGACGACTGGGTCGATTATTACAATTCCACGCATACGATCTATGCGAGCAAGCTGCACCGCGACCTGCATTTCCAGGTCATCGCCCGCGATATCATCGGCTACATCTCCTCGCCGGACGCGGTGGTGCTGGACTATGCCTGCGGCGAAGCCTTGTCGGCGACGCGGGTGGCGGAGGTCTGCGGCAAGCTGTATCTCGCCGAGCCGGCGCCCGGCGTGCGCGGCCGGTTGATCGCGCGGTTCGCGCCCGACACCAGGATCCGGGTGCGCTCGCTGGAAGACCTGCGCAAGATGGACGAAAAGTCGATCGATCTCGTGATCATGAACTCGGTCGCGCAATATATGACACCGGCCGAACTCGACGATGCCTTCGCGGTAATCCGGCGATTGCTAAAGCCGGGCGGCCGTTTGATCCTGGGCGATATATTGCGTCCGGAGGTCGGCATGGGCAGGGACGTTTTCGCTTTATTGCGGTTTGCGGCGACCCACGGCTTTCTGCGCGACGCCCTGATCGGACTGGTCAGCACCGCACTTTCGGACTACCGGCACTTGCGCAACCGCATCGGCCTGCAGCGCTACAGCGAAGCGGACATGGTCGCAAAGCTTGCGGCAAGCGGATTTACCGCCTCGCGCGCGCATTTCAATATCGGTCACAATCCGTGGCGGATGACCTTTGTCGCCCGGCATGCCTTCTGACCCGCCTTCGCTCTGTGAGCTTCGGCGTGGCAAGCCCGCGACAGGCTACTCGTCGCTGGGCTCGCCTGGCCGAAGCTGCGAAGCAGTGTAGGCTGGTTAGGGTTAACCGCGGCTAGACGTGGCCCGCCGCGGCCCGATGGGCAATGATCGGCGCGGCCCGGTGGCGGAAAGCGTCGACGCGGGAGCAATGCATCGCTCTTTATCCTGGTTCAATTCCAGGCCGGGCCTCCACACTTCGCCCTGACGGGCTACGCGTGGCGCAGCCACGCCGGGGGCCGGCGGGGCAAAGCGTGTCCGGCGTAGCTTGAGCCAAGCGAAAGCGTAGACGGACCGAACCTCCCCGCCGAAGCTGCGAAGCAGCGGAGGCGGGAAATTGCCGGTTGATGGGGCCTTTAAGGGCCTTTCGCGGTTGCGGAATCTGGTCTAAAGACCACCCGCGCGCGAGGGTAACCTGGCGCTTGTGGCTTGGGGGACGCGCGGTATGCGCGCCCTTTTTTTGTGCCCAATTCCCTGCCCGTGAGACTTGATGCCCAAAAGAACCGACATCTCCACCATCCTGATCATCGGCGCCGGCCCCATCGTGATCGGGCAGGCCTGCGAATTCGACTATTCCGGCACCCAGGCGGTCAAGACGCTGAAGGCCGAGGGCTACCGCATCGTGCTGGTCAATTCCAATCCGGCCACCATCATGACCGATCCGGAATTGGCCGACGCCACCTATATCGAGCCGATCACGCCGGAAATCGTCGCCAAGATCATCGAGAAAGAGCGCTATGTCGTTCCCGGCGGCTTTGCGCTGTTGCCCACCATGGGCGGCCAGACCGCGCTCAACTGCGCGCTCAGCCTGCGCAAGCAGGGCACGCTGGCCAAGTTCGACGTCGAGATGATCGGCGCCACCGCTGATGCGATCGACAAGGCGGAGGATCGCGGCCGCTTCCGCGAGGCCATGACCCGGATCGGCCTCGAGACGCCGCGTTCGATCCAGACCAAGAACCTGCCGGACGCACTGCGCGCGCTCGACGACATCGGCCTGCCCGCGATCATCCGGCCGTCCTTCACCATGGGCGGCACCGGCGGCGGCATCGCCTACACCAAGGCCGAGTTCATCGAGATCGTCGAGCGCGGCATCGACGCCTCCCCCACCGACGAAATCCTGATCGAGGAATCGGTTTTGGGGTGGAAAGAGTTCGAGATGGAGGTGGTGCGCGACAAGAAGGACAATTGCATCATCATCTGCTCGATCGAGAACCTCGATCCGATGGGCGTGCACACCGGCGATTCCATCACCATCGCGCCGGCGCTTACGCTGACCGACAAGGAATACCAGATCATGCGCGACGCCTCGCTGGCGGTCTTGCGCGAGATCGGGGTCGAGACCGGCGGCTCCAACGTCCAGTTCGGCGTCAATCCCGCCGACGGGCGCATGGTCGTGATCGAAATGAATCCGCGGGTGTCGCGCTCCTCGGCGCTCGCCTCCAAGGCCACCGGCTTTCCGATCGCCAAGGTCGCGGCCAAGCTTGCGGTCGGCTATACGCTGGATGAAATCGCCAACGACATCACCGGCGGCGCCACGCCGGCCTCGTTCGAGCCGACCATCGACTATGTCGTCACCAAAATTCCGCGCTTTGCCTTCGAGAAGTTTCCCGGCGCCTCGACCACGCTGACCACGTCGATGAAGTCGGTCGGCGAAGTGATGGCGATCGGCCGCACCTTCCAGGAGAGCCTGCAGAAAGCCCTGCGCGGCCTCGAGACCGGGCTGACCGGGCTCGACGAAATCGAGATCGAGGGCCTCGGCCGCAGCGACGACAAGAACGCGATCCGCGCCGCCTTGGGCACACCGACGCCGGACCGGCTGCTGCAGGTCGCGCAGGCGATGCGGCTCGGCTGGAGCAACGAGGAAATCTTCACCTCCTGCAAGATCGATCCGTGGTTCCTCGCCGAATTGCGCGGCATCGTCGAGATGGAGAGCAAGATCAAGAACAGCGGCCTGCCCGCCAACGCCTTCGGCATGCGGACCCTGAAAGCGATGGGCTTTTCCGACGCGCGGCTGGCGGTGTTGTCCGAAACCACTGAAGCCGAAGTGACTGCTGCGCGTCACGCGCTCGGGGTTCGCCCGGTATTCAAGCGCATCGACACCTGTGCGGCGGAGTTCGCCTCGCCCACCGCCTACATGTATTCGACCTACGAATCGCCGTTCGCAGGCGTACTCGCCGACGAGAGCGCGCCATCGGCCAAGGACAAGGTGATCATCCTCGGCGGCGGTCCCAACCGGATCGGCCAGGGCATCGAGTTCGACTATTGCTGCTGCCATGCCTGCTTCGCGCTGCACGACGCCGGCTATGAGACCATCATGATCAACTGCAATCCGGAAACGGTCTCGACCGATTACGACACCGCCGACCGGTTGTACTTCGAGCCGCTCACCGCCGAAGACGTGCTCGAAATCATCGACACCGAAACCAGGAACGGCAGACTGCACGGCGTCATCGTGCAGTTCGGCGGCCAGACGCCGCTCAAGCTTGCGCATGCGCTGGAGGCGGCCAACGTGCCGATTCTCGGCACCTCGCCCGACGCGATTGATCTCGCCGAAGACCGCGACCGCTTCAAGCGCGTGCTCGACCGGCTGCGCCTGAAGCAGCCGAAAAACGGCATCGCCTATTCGGTCGAACAGGCGCGGCTGGTGGCGGCCGATCTCGGGCTGCCGCTGGTGGTGCGTCCGTCCTATGTGCTCGGCGGCCGCGCCATGCAGATCATCCGCGAGGACAACCAGCTCAGCGACTATCTGCTCGGCACCCTGCCCGAGCTCGTGCCTGCCGACGTCAAGGCGCGCTATCCGAACGACAAGACCGGGCAGATCAATACCGTGCTCGGCAAGAATCCGCTGCTGTTCGACCGCTATCTGTCCGACGCCATCGAGATCGACGTCGACTGCCTGTGCGACGGCAAGGACACCTTCATCGTCGGCATCATGGAGCATATCGAGGAAGCCGGCATCCACTCCGGCGACTCCGCCTGCTCGCTGCCGCCGCATTCGATCGATGCCCGGATGATCGGCGAACTGGAGCGGCAAACCCGCGACCTCGCACTCGGCCTCGACGTGGTCGGATTGATGAACGTGCAATACGCCATCAAGGACGGCGACATCTACGTGCTCGAAGTCAATCCGCGGGCGTCGCGCACGGTGCCGTTCGTCGCCAAGGTGATCGGCATGCCGGTCGCCAAGATCGCCGCCAGGGTCATGGCCGGCGAGAAGCTGAAGGACTTCAACCTGGTCAGGCCTAAGCTCGGCCATGTCGGCGTCAAGGAATCGGTGTTTCCGTTCGCCCGCTTCCCCGGCGTCGATACCGTGCTCGGTCCGGAGATGCGCTCGACCGGCGAAGTGATGGGCATCGACCGTTCGTTCGAAGTCGCGTTCGCCAAGAGCCAGCTCGGCGGCGGCACCCGCGTGCCGCGCAAGGGCACTGTGTTCGTTTCGGTTCGCGAGAACGACAAGACCCGGATCGTGGATGCGGTGCGGTTGCTGTTCTCGCTCGGCTTCAAGGTGATGGCGACCTCCGGCACGCAGCGTTTCCTCACCGACAGCGGTGTGCCGACCGAAAAGGTTAACAAGGTGCTGGAGGGACGGCCGCATATCGTCGACGCCATCATGAACGGCGATATCCAGCTGGTTTTCAACACCACCGAAGGGCCGCAGGCGCTGGCCGATAGCCGTTCGCTGCGGCGGGCTGCCCTCTTGCATAAAGTGCCATATTACACCACTCTTTCGGGTGCCGTGGCGGCCGCGCAGGGCATCCGCGCCTATCTGGGCGGGGACCTCGAGGTCCGCACGCTGCAGAGTTATTTTTCCGAAACCTGATCGTTGGCCGGCCTCGAGGGCCTGCTAACCGATTGGCAATAAAGCCGGCATGGCTGGAACTCGCCAGTCATGGGGATGTTCTGTTTCGGCGTTTATGCGTGGCCAGCGGATTGGTCCGCATGAAGTTGAAGGACGAAGACAAATGATGGAAAAGGTCCCGATGACCGCCGGCGGCTATGCCGCCCTTCAGGTCGAATTGAAGCAGCGCCAGTCGGTGGAGCGTCCGCGCATCATCGAGCATATCGCCGAAGCGCGCTCCCATGGCGACCTGTCGGAAAATGCGGAATATCACGCCGCCAAGGAAGAGCAGTCGCACAATGAAGGCCGTATCGCCGAGCTCGAGGACAAGCTCGCGCGCGCCGACATCATCGACATCTCCAAGCTCTCCGGCGACACCATCAAGTTCGGCGCGACCGTGACGCTGGTCGACGAGGACACCGACAAGAAAGCCGTGTGGCAGATCGTCGGCGAGCCGGAAGCCGACGCCAAGAAAGGCCGCATCTCGATCACCTCGCCGCTGGCGCGAGCCTTGATCGGAAAGAAAAAGGGCGCCTCGGTGGAAGTCGTGGCCCCCGGCGGCGCCAAGGCCTACGAGATCACCAAGGTCGAGTGGCGCTGACGGCGACAACCGCGTCGGGACATCGCGATCCCTGCTAAAAATCCGGCCGGATTTCCCCGTTGGTTTTTTGCGTGACCACGCGCGGATTCCGCGTTCCCGAAACATCGGGCCCGATCACACCGCGCTGACAACATTGTGAGTTGGCATCGCGCCGGTGTCGCAATATGTCGCTCACAATGGTTATACACTATAATCAATGTAAGAGACTTACGCGATGAAGTCCGACCGCCTTGCCATGACCTGGACACCGCCCGCCCTGAGCGTCCTGAGCGTTCTGCGCATTTTCACTGGAATGGATCTGCTTCAGCACGGCACGGGAAAGATTTTGGGCTTTCCTGCCGTCCCCACCTTCGCGCACGTTCAGCTCGATTCGCTGGCCGGAGCGGGAGGGCTGATCGAATTGATCGGCGGCATCCTGTTCACGCTCGGTTTGTTTACCCGGCCGGTCGCCTTTGTCCTGTCGGGTTTTACGGCGGCGGCCTATTTCATGGCACACGCCGGCAGGGGATTTTATCCGGTGTTGAACGGCGGCGAACTCGCCGCGCTGTTTAGCTTCGTTTTCCTTTATTTCACGTTTGCCGGCGGCGGACCGTGGAGCGTGGATGCATTGAGGGAGCAAGAAGCTTCCCAGGGCTGATGCTGCTGGATCCCGGTAGCGAGTGCGGTCGAGTTTTGCCTGATTTTCTTCTACGCTGCGTGTACCCGCGGCGGGTTATGTAGCGCTATCGGGACGTTTCCCCGGAGGATACCATGAGCCCGGATCGCATTGGCGCAGCCTGCCAGCCATATCTCTTGAGCATATTCAGATTCATCACCGGCCTGTTGCTGTTCCAGTTCGGCGTCGCCAAGCTGTTCAAGTTTCCCCCCGTGCCGATATTCGAGGACGTAACGCCACTCTCGTTGTTCGGCGTGGCGGGGATGCTGGAACTGGTCCTCGGCGGGATGTTGATGCTGGGTCTGTTGACCCGGCCGGTGGCCTTCATTCTATCGGGCGAAATGGCGTTCGCTTATTTCATCGAACACTTTCCGCAAAGCTTCTTCCCTTTGCTTAACGATGGATCGCTGGCCGTCATGTTCTGTTTCGGTTGTCTTTACCTTGCGGCAACCGGTGGCGGCCCGTGGAGCCTCGACGCAGTGCGGGAAGGCCGCCAATCACGAACGCTTTTGTGAACCAATGGCTGGCCTGGTTGTTAGTAGGCCGGGGCTTGTCATTGGAGATAGTTCCATGAGCCCGGACCGTGTTGTCGCAGCCTGTCAGCCCTATCTCCTCAGCCTTTTCAGGTTCGTCGTCGGCCTGTCGCTGTTTCAATACGGGATCGCGAAGCTTTTCAAATATCCCACCGTCCCGATGTTTACCGACGTCACCCCGTTCTCGCTGTTCGGCGTCGCGGGCATGATCGAGTTCGTGTTCGGCGGGATGTTGCTGCTGGGTCTGTTGACCCGGCCAATTGCCTTCATCCTGTCCGGCGAAATGGCGTTCGCGTATTTCATCGAACATGCTCCGAAGAGCTTTTACCCGCTGCTCAACGGAGGAACCCTCGCCATCGTGCTGTGCTTCAGCTGTCTTTATTTGACGACGGCGGGCGGCGGACCGCTCAGCCTCGATGCCTTCCTGCGCGCCGGGACGCAGCGTCAACCCGACGATCGCGGATTCGGGCAAGGGTTCGGGCAAGCTCGACGCTAGCGACCCGCTCGGGCCGGCCACCGGCCGGGCCAAACACGGTCGACGTCAAAATTCCTTGCCGATCATCCGATCGATCGAATAGCG
Organism: uncultured Alphaproteobacteria bacterium; assembly: GCA_963774685.1. GTDB lineage: Bacteria > Pseudomonadota > Alphaproteobacteria > Rhizobiales > Xanthobacteraceae > Bradyrhizobium. Next base: position 49,131 of record CAVZFU010000005.1, read on the forward strand.
GCCGCCGCCCTTGAAAAAGATGGCGATGCAGAGCAGCAGCCATAGCAGAGCGTATTCGTATCCGCGATTGGTCCAGAAGTAACCGAACTGCCATTGAAAAACGATGACAATGACCAGCATTTCAATCCCGATCACGGCTGCAGCGACCCGGGTCAGGAGCCCGATCGCCAGACAGGCAGCCGCCACCGATTCTGCAAAATATGTCAAATAGGCAAGTGCCTCCGCGAACGGGAATCCCTTGGCCGCAATATTCGGAGCAAATTTGGAAATCGGAACATTCAGCACTTTCTGTATGCCATGCGGCAACAGGATCGCGCCGGTAGCAAAGCGCATGAAGGCGTAGGAAAACGGAGAAAAGCGCTGGTAGAGGGGCGCGAGACCCGGAAAGACAAGTTGTGGTTCGCCGTGTACGGCCATTGCGTCCTCCCGAGTTCGTTCAACCCATTGCGGGGTATTGGCCTGTCAACACCGGTCGCGACGCGCCTATTCCCGCGGGAGAACAATTTGCAAGGACGCCCGCCCGGCGACTGGCGCTTGATCTGGGAGTGACGCGTCGCGTCAGCCCGGCACTTTCAATTCGAGCGGCACCGCGGCCTCGTATTTCGAATTGTGCAGCACCAGCGATGTCCTGACATTGCGCACATGGGGCGCTGCCGTCAGATGGGTGACGAAATCCTGAAACGTCGCCATGTCGGGCGCCACGCATTTCAGGATGAAATCCACCTCGCCCGACAGCATCCAGCATTCCCGCACCAATGGCTCGGCGCGCACGAATTCCTCGAACGCGCGCAAATCGGCGTCGGCCTGGCTGGACAGATGCACCGAAGCGAACACCGTGACGTCGAAACCGAGCCGGCGCGGATCCAGTAATCCGCGATAACCCTGGATGTAACCGGCTTCCTCCAGCGTTCGCACCCGCCGCAGGCAGGGCGGCGGTGAAATGCCGACACGCTTGGCCAATTCAACGTTGGTGATTCGGCCGTCGGCCTGGATTTCGCTGAGGATTTTGAGGTCGATTTCGTCAAGATTCTTCGACACGCGGGTCCAGGTCCTGTCAATTTCGTGGCTGATTCTTGGGCTGACAAAGCTTGCGGGAGGTACCGGCAACAGTCTTAGCGCAGCTCCCACGCTCGCGCAATTTTATTGCGCGTGCGGTGCGCCATTTACCCGGTTCCGGGGAAAATTCGCCGATACGGATTGCAATTCTTGCATAGCTCGCCAGATGTCTTAGACTTGGATTTGACGCTTTCAGCGCCGCCGTGACCTCTTTCCGGGCGCTTTCCGCTCAAGCACTCGCCAAATTCCCTTACGAGAGGGACCTACCTATGCCTGCCCCCATCCACGCCAAGGTCGTCATTATCGGGTCCGGCCCGGCTGGTTACACCGCAGCGGTCTATGCGGCGCGCGCGATGCTCGAACCGATCCTGATCCAGGGCATCCAGCCCGGCGGGCAACTGACCATCACCACCGACGTGGAAAATTATCCGGGCTTCGCCGACGTGATCCAGGGTCCGTGGCTGATGGAGCAGATGGAGAAGCAGGCCGCCCATGTCGGTACCAAAATCGTCACTGATCTCGTCACCAAACTCGAACTGGCGCAGCGGCCGTTCCGCCTGACCTGCGACAGCGGCGACGTCTATCTGGCCGAGACCGTTATCCTTGCCACCGGCGCGCAGGCGCGCTGGCTCGGCATAGCCTCGGAAGAAAAGTTCAAGGGCTTTGGCGTGTCGGCATGCGCCACCTGCGACGGATTTTTCTATCGCGGCAAGCAAGTCATGGTGATCGGCGGCGGCAACACCGCGGTCGAGGAAGCGTTGTTCCTGACCAACTTCGCATCGCAAGTGACCATCGTGCATCGCCGCGATCATTTCCGCGCCGAGCGCATCCTGCAGGACCGGCTGTTCAAGCATCCCAAGATCAAGGTGGTCTGGGACAGCGCCATCGATGAAATTCGCGGTAGCGAAAATCCGGACAAGGTCACCCATGTCCGGCTGAAGAACGTCAAAACCGGCGCGCTGACCGAACTGCCGGCCGACGGCGTGTTCATCGCGATCGGCCATGCGCCTGCCACCGAACTCATCCTCGGCCAGATCAAGCTGAAACCGTCGGGATATGTCGAGGTCGCGCCGAACTCCACCGCGACTTCGGTGCCCGGCGTGTTCGCCGCCGGCGACGTCGCCGACGAAACCTGGCGGCAGGCCGTCACCGCGGCAGGACTTGGCTGCATGGCGGCCCTTGAAGCCGAACGCTTTCTCGCGCTGCGCGCGAGCGACCGCGCGGCGGCGGAATAATCATGGCTCGAACGCGCAACGGATTTACCGATATGGACTGGGACAAGCTGAAAGTATTTCACGCGGCGGCGGAAGCCGGCAGCTTCACCCATGCCGGCGAGCAGCTTGGCCTGTCGCAATCGGCGGTGTCGCGGCAGGTCAGCGCGCTGGAGCAGGAGCTGTCGGTTTCGTTGTTTCACCGCCATGCCCGCGGCCTGATCCTCACCGAACAGGGCGACCTGTTGTTTCGCACCGCGCATGACGTGTTCATGCAGTTGCAGGCGGCGCGCGCCAAGCTGACCGACAGCCGCGAGCGGCCGAGCGGCGATCTCAAGATCCAGACCCCGCCGGCGCTCGGCATCAACTGGCTGATTCCGCGGCTCGACGAATTCACCGCACTTTATCCGGATATCCGCATCTCCCTGATCGTCAGCGACGAAGACCTCGATCTGTCGATGCGCGAGGCCGACGTCGCGATCCGCACCCGCAAGCCGACCCAGCCCGACCTGATCCAGCGCAAGCTGTTCTCGATCGGCTTCCATGCCTATTGCTCGCCGGAATATATCAAGCGCTTCGGCACGCCGCGCACGCTGGACGATCTCGACTCGCATCGCATCATCATGCTGAGCGATGCGCAGCACCAGCCGCATTTGCAGAACCGCAACTGGCTGATCGAGGCCGGACGCAATGGCTCGGGACCCCGCGAGGCCTATTTCAGGGTCAACAATATCCTCGGCGTCGTGCGCGCCTGCCAGCAGGGATTGGGGATCGCAGCGCTGCCGGATTATCTGGTCGAGGAAAACAACCGGCTGGTGCAATTGTTCGGCGAAACCGACTCGATTCAGGTCGATACCTATTTCGTCTATCCTGAGGAGTTGAAGACGGTGGCGCGGGTGCAGGTATTCCGCGACTTCGTGGTCAGCAAGGCGCAGCGCTGGCCGTCCTGATGTATCGTTCGATAACCCCCGATCTCCGCATGACTGACATGCGGAGCGAACGGTTGCCGCAAGGCGCGAACGCGAGTCATAGTGTTTCCACACTGAGTGGCCGCGTTGCGCTTTGTCCCCCTCCTCCAGTGGCGCGAACGCTCAGTAATCCCTCTTGGAAGGTGATTGTGTCGGCCTCACGTGGCCAATACCTTAAGCCGGGCTCTTACGAGCCCGGCTTTTTTTCGTCCGGCGACGCCGTGACCGGGATCGCGCTACCGGATTGACAACCGCCCCGCGTCCAATCACCATCCGCCAATGATCACAAATCTGTGTGCAGCCTCGTCGAAAAAAGCTCCCCTTCCGGGGGCTTCCGATTGGCGTGCGCGATAGACTTCTCGTCCCGACACCGATCCGAAAAACCCCGCCGTCTGGACGGGGTTTTTTATTGTCCCGTCTTCCGGCCTTCCCCAGGAGACAGACAATGACCGACCTTCCATCTTTCCTGCATGGTCTCTGGCTACCGCTCGTGACGCCGTTTCGCGACGGCGAACTCGATGAGACCTCGCTGCGACGGCTGGTCCGCCACTACGCGGACTTTCCGGTCAATGGAATGATTCTCGCGGCCACCTCGGGCGAAGGCATGGCGCTCGGCATCGCCGAACTGGAGCGGCTCGTCGCGACGGTGCGCGACGAAATGTCGGATAGCGGACGCTACCTGCCGATCTGCCTTGGCCTGTCGGGCGCCAGCACCGCGAAGATGTGCGACGCGCTGGACGAGACGGCAGCGTGGCCGATCGACGGCTATCTGATCGCGAGCCCCTATTACACCCGGCCGTCACAGCGCGGCCTGCTGCAGCATTTCAATGCGCTGGCCGATCACGCCTCATGGCCGATCCTGCTCTACAACATTCCCTACCGGACCGGCGTCAATCTCGGCAACGAGACGCTGCTCGCGCTGGCCGAACACCCCAACATCGTGGGCATGAAGGATTGCTGCGCCGACCGCGCCCAGACGATCGATTTCCTGCGGCGGCGGCCGGCGGGCTTTCGGGTGTTGACCGGCGAGGACGCGCAATATTTCGATGCCCTTACCGATGGCGCCGACGGCGGCATCCTGCTGTCGGCGCATATCGAGACCGAAACCTTCGCCTCGGTGCAGACGCTGCTCAGGCAAGGCGATCGCGACGCCGCAATGGCGAGCTGGGAGAGCGTTTCCGGACTGACCCGGCTGTTGTTTGCCGAGCCGAGCCCGTCGCCGGCCAAGTACTGGCTGTCGCGGACCGGATTGATCGACAGCGCCGAAGTGCGCCTGCCGATGGTGGAGGTGAGCGAGGAACTGGCGGCGCGGCTCGATGCGGAAATCGAACGAAGTGTTCTCCCTCGCCCCGCTCTTGCGGGGAGAGGGTCGGGGTGAGGGGCTCTCTCGACAAACTCGGACTCGCGGATAATCCCCCTCACCCGAAATTCGCTATCGCGAATTTCGACCTCTCCCCGCTCGCGGGGCGAGGTAAAGAGGTCACTCCAAACGCGTGCGCGACAATCTTAGTGCATTGCCGATCACGCTGACCGACGACAGCGCCATCGCCGCGGCGCCGACCATCGGCGACAGCAGGATGCCGAAAACCGGATAGAGCACGCCGGCGGCGATCGGCACCCCGGCGGCATTGTACAGAAACGCAAACGTCAGGTTCTGGCGGATATTGCGCATGGTCGCGACCGACAACCGCCGCGCCCGCACGATGCCCATGAGATCGCCGGTCAGAAGCGTGACGCCGGCGCTTTCGATCGCCACATCGGTGCCGCCACCCATGGCGATGCCGACATCGGCAGCGGCCAGAGCCGGCGCATCGTTGACGCCATCGCCGGCCATCGCGACGCGCCGGCCCTCGCGATGCAGCCGCTGCACGACCTCGCTCTTGCGCTCCGGCAGCACCCCCGCCTCGATCTCGTCGATACCGAGCTTTGACGCCACCGCGCGCGCGGTGGTCGCATGGTCGCCGGTCAGCATCACGATGCGCAGGCCATCGTCGCGCAGCGCCCGCAACGCAGCCGGCGCCGACGGCTTGATGGGATCGGCGATGGCGATGACGCCGGCGGCGCGCCCATCGACTGCAAGATAGATCGCGGTAGCACCATCCTGCGCGCGCGGCTTCGGCGGCACGGTCGAGATCGCGCGTGACGATGTTGAGTTGATCCATCAGTCCGGCATTGCCGAGCGCGACCGACCTGCCCTCCACGGTCCCGGTCGCGCCCTTGCCGGCGGACGACGCGAAATCGCCGGCCGCGGCGAGGTTCAGCTTGCGCTCCCCGGCGGCATCGATGATCGCCTGCGCCAGCGGATGCTCGCTGCCGCGCTCGACGCTCGCCGCCCAGCGCAGCAACTCGGTTCTCGTCAAAACCACCGGCCGGAACGATGCCGACGACTTTCGGCCTGCCTTCCGTCAGCGTGCCGGTCTTGTCGATCACCAGCGTGTCGACGCTCTCCAGCCGTTCCAGCGCCTGCGCATCGCGGATCAGGATTCCGGCATGTGCGCCGCGGCCGACGCCGACCATGATCGACATCGGGGTGGCCAGCCCGAGCGCGCAGGGACAGGCGATGATCAGCACGGTCACGGCCGCGACCAGGCCGAACGTGAAGCGCGGCTCGGGCCCGAACGCCGCCCATGCCGCGAACGCCAATAGCGCCACCGCTATCACTGCCGGCACGAACCAGCCGGCGACCCGGTCGGCCAGGCGCTGGATCGGCGCGCGCGAGCGTTGTGCCTTTGCGACCAGTTCGACGATCCGCGCCAGCACGGTGTCGCGGCCGACTTTCTCGGCGCGCAATACCAGGGCGCCGCTCTGGTTGACGGTGCCGCCGATCAGATGGTCGCCTTCGGTCTTGGATACCGGCATCGACTCGCCCGTCACCATGGATTCGTCGACCGCGGACCTTCCTTCGATGACGACACCATCGACCGGAATCTTTTCACCCGGACGCACCCGCAAGCGATCGCCAACCGCAATGATGTCGATCGCGACATCTTCGTCGCCGTCGACGGTGATGCGCCGCGCCGTTTTTGGCGCCAGGCCCAGAAGCGCACGGATCGCACCTGAGGTGCGCGCCCGCGCGCTCAATTCGAGCACCTGCCCGAGCAGCACCAGAACCGTAATCACCGCCGCCGCCTCGAAATACACCGCGACCGCGCCATGCATGTCGCGGAAATCGGCCGGAAACAGTTGCGGCGCCAATGTGCCCACCACGCTGTAGAGCCAGGCCACGCCGGTGCCCATCGCGATCAGCGTGAACATGTTGAGGTTTCGCGTCACGACCGATTGCCAGCCGCGGGCAAAGAACGGCGCCCCCGCCCACAGCACCACCGGCGTCGCCAGCACACATGAAATCCAGTTCGACCAGCCCGGCGGCACCAGATGCATCAGGCCGAGATGGCTGCCCATCTCAAGTGCGAACACCGGAATCGTCAGCGCCAGCGCGATCCAGAACCGCCTGGTCATGTCGATCAGTTCGGGATCCGGCGCATCGTCGAGTGAGATTTGCTCCGGCTCCAGCGCCATGCCGCAGATCGGGCAGGAACCCGGACCGGCCTGCCGCACCTCGGGATGCATCGGGCAGGTGTAGATCGCGCCGGCGGGTGCGGCGGGCTCAGGTTGTTTCGGCGCCAGGAATTTTTCCGGCTCTGCCTCGAAACGCTCGCGGCAGCGGCCCGAGCAGAAAAAATAATTTTCGTTGTTGTAGCTGGCACGGTGCCTGGCGGTCGCGGAATCGACCTTCATGCCGCAAACGGGATCGATGGCGGACGCAGCAGCTTCGGCTTTGGCGTCGCCGTGTTGGCTTCCGCAACAGGCATGAGCCGATGCGGTGCCAACATGGCGATGGCCGTGCGCGTGATCCCGATCCAGCTGCGCCACCGAAATTCTCCCGGCCTTCGATCATGGCCACTTGAAACATATACCCTAGGGGGGTATATGGACCACATGCGCACCGAGATCAAGACCTCCTGCCTGAAACGCCTGAAACGAATTGAAGGCCAGATCCGCGGGCTCGCCGGGATGGTCGAGGACGACCGTTATTGCATCGACGTGGTGACGCAGATCGCCGCGGCAAAGGCGGCGCTGCGCCGCGTCGAGGAGGAAATCCTGCGCGATCACGTCGCCCATTGCGTCGAGCACGCGATTTCATCGGGCGACAAGGCCGACCAGCGCCGCAAGATCGCCGAATTGATGGATGTGGTCGGGCGCGCCGACAGATAGACGGTTAATGCGCGGTTGCCTCGTCATTTCAAATTCGAACGATGCGGCGACCGCGACTTTAAAATTTGAGGATTATTGAATCTCCCCAATAACAACAAACGGGGGAAACAGTGACCGCTCAAACCAGCCAAAAGCCCGGACATCGGATCTTCGACCGGGCCCAGCGAACCCAGGATTATCTTTTGGTGTCGTCGTTCGGTTTGTGGGCGCTGCTGCTCGGCGTATCGCCGGTGCTGGCCTTCCACATGCTGATGGCAAGCTGACCTGAAAATTACTGCCGGGTGCTCATCGTGGTAAATCCGCGGTAGCACCTGTGGTCAAATTCGAGCGAAATCGCGACCGGCTTTTTTAAAAGTGTTCGCGTATCAACGTCCCCGCAAGAACAACAACGCAGAACGCGGGGGCGTCGTGAACAGTGAGAACAATCCACTTCCCGAAGACCAGGGTTTCAGCACCCAGGATATTCTCTGGGCGCTCGGCATCTGGTCGGTGATCCTGAGCCTGTCACCGGTCGTGATCTTCTACATGCTGATGGTGAATTAGGCGGCGGTCCGCCGCGAACGCCGGCATTATCGCCGACTCGCACCGTCAGCGATGATTCACACGAACGAAAGAACGCGCGGGCATCCCCCGCGTTCCTTGTTGGCAGGCGCAGTGCGGCGAAACTACGCCGCCTGCCTGTGCATGGCACCTGACGACGACGAGGTGCCGCGGATCGCCTTCACCGAACGTTCGATTGCCGCCCACAGCCGGCCGATCTCCGCCGCGGCGCGGCCTTCGGCGAAATATTCGCGCGCGCCTTCGCCATGACTGAGCGCCATCAACAGATCGGCGCGGTTGGTGATCTGGCCGCCCCATACCGGTGCACGGAATTTGGCCAGCGCTTCGCGCGCGATGGTGACGATCGGGCTTTCCGCCTCGTCCCGGCAGGCCGGTGCGCCGTTGAGAACGACGGCATAGGGCTTGCGGTTCGAGCGGCAGGCCTGAATGGTCTCCTGCACCGCGTTGACGTCGAACACCCCGGGCCGCGCCGGAATGATCACCATGGTGGCGTTCCTGATGGCGTCTTCGACGACGGCCGATGTATTCGGCGGCGTATCGATGAACACCCATTCGATGCCGTCGCGCTTGGCCGCGGCGACGATCCCGCTCACGGCGTTGACGGCGGTTTTGATCTGCGGTTCGTTGGTGCCGCGTAATTTATGCCACAGGGTCAACGACCCCTGCGGATCGGCATCGATCAGCAGACACGGCTTCGATGCCTTGTGGACGTGCGCAGCGAGATGAGCGGTCAGGGTACTTTTACCCGTGCCGCCTTTACGCGATGCGAAAACAATGACGTTCATACTTTCGCCTCCAGATTGACCCCAGAAAGCGAAAATGAATCAGCGCGCTGATTCGTGGAAGGAAAATTTTCACCTAATTGTGGCGAAGCCACTGATTCGTCTGGGAGGTTGGCTTTTGAGTCACACCTTTGCGTTGCAGCACGGGAACCATCGAATCCGGCGCGTCGAGAGGCCTCCCCTTCAAATAAGGCAAGGTGCCGGGCCGCGCATGGACGGCCTTATGGAGTCCCTTGCGGCCACCCTCGCCGCAAGGGACTCCGAGACCGCCGCTACTTCACGTCATCCCAGCTTGCGCCGTTGAAGCGCTGCAGCTGCATGTAGGTCACCACGCGGTAATCGGTGGGCGAGGTGTTGATGCGGCTTGGCGGCAACAGCAGGCCGACGCGGAAATCCTTCAGGTTCGCCGCCTGCTTCATGATGTTCTCGCGGGTGAGGTTGTCGCCGCACTGCCTCAATACCTGCTCCATGGTTTGCCCGAAGCTGTAGCCGGCGGCGGTGAGGCTGTCGTTGAGATCGGCGCCGGGCATGTTGGCCTTCATCCATTCGGTCCAGGTCTTGACGTCAGGGTCGCTGGCCCATTTGGGATCGGTGACGTCCTTCATGAAGCCGGCGCTCATGATGCCCGTGGACTTGTCGAGGCCGGCCGGCTTGAAGGTGGCGCCGACGGATGCGGCGCCGAGATGCAGGTAGGTTTCGGGTTTCCATTTCAGGTCCGACATTTTCGAAATCGCCTGCGCCGCCTGCTTGGCGTAGGTGAACAGGAACAGCGAGTCGGCGCCGGCGCTCTGCAGGATCACCATCTGGCTGTCGATGGTCGGATCGGTCGACTGAAAATTCTGCGCGCTGACGATCAACTTGTCGGCGTCTTCGCCGAGACCCTCCTTCAGGCCGGCCAGGAGATCCTTGCCGAAATCATCGTTCTGGTAGAGCACGCCGATTTTCGGCTTCGGGTTATGGGCGAGCAGGTTCTTTGCGTAGAACTTCGCCTCGTCACGCAGGTTGGGCTGCCAGCCCATGCTCCAGGGAAAATGCTCGGGGTCGTTCAGGGCCGAGGAGCCGGCGGCGACGAACAATTGCGGCACGCCTTGTTTGTTCAGGTAGGGCCGGATCGCCATGTTCAACGGCGTTCCGAGCACGCCGAAGACCAGCGCGACCTCGTCGCCTTCGACCAGGCTGCGCACATTCTCCACGGCTTTGGCCGGCGAATAAGCGTCGTCGCGGCTGATGAAGGTGATCTTGCGGCCGTTGATGCCGCCCTTGGTGTCATTCAGCCACTTGAAGTAGGCGGCTTCGACCTTGCCAAGCGTGCCATAGGCCGAGGCCGGCCCGCTATAGGCGATGGTCTGGCCGATCTTGATCTCGGTATCGCTGACGCCGGGGCCGTACTGCTTCTGCGCGAAGGCGGGCGGTGCCAGCAGCACCGCGATGACCGCGACGAACAGTCCCCATTTCCTGACGAACATTGGCTCCCTCCACGATTTTCTTGTTGTGGAGGAAGTGTGAGTGAACGGCTGCGCCTTGGCAAGCCGAGCCGCGGCCGTTCGCCGGCGGTTATCTCGCGTGCTGCGACGCGGTCAGGCCGGGCGGGGCTTTGCCGGTTTTGCGGGCTTTGCGGGTTTTGTGGGTTTTTTGGATTTGTGCGGCGTGACCTGAACAGGCTTGCGCACCGTGGCCGGCGTGATGCTCATCGGCGTTGCCGCCGCGGCCGGTACGGCTTCGGGCTCCTCCGGCCCGAAGAACACCCGGCAACCCGGCGAGAGCTGGGATTTTTTCGCGATCATGCAGACCGTGACGCGATCGACATCCGGAATCTCGGCGCTGCACAACCGGAACGCATCGCCGCTGCACGCCTGCTGCTGCTCGGGCGTGTAGGCGCGGCCCGCGGTCGGCAGCAACGACACCGAAAGCGCCGTTGCGAGCATCAGACCGAACTGGGAATTCCTGGACCGGACAAAAAACATGCTTCCCCCCGAACACGTTGAACTCAATACACGAGCAAGCGCGACAGACCCCTCTGCCCGCGACGAATTGTGGGTGAATGGGGCGGCGTTGGCAAGGCGGCGGGGGAGCACAATACGCCGCAGGGGACGAGGGTCGGCGCAAAACACTTCGGCAATTCGGATGACGCAGTTGAATTATTGCGGAGCCTTGAGTTCTCCCGCAAGCCACCGGACCGCGTCGGACTTGATCGGGTCTGCCGGCACCGCACGCGTCTCGGTATGATCGCATTTGGAGCATCCAAACAACCGGCGCTCGAAACCTTTCGGTCCCTGCGATACGTTTTCCAGCTTCATTCGCCGCTGACAGCGCGGGCATCGCGGGTGCTCAAGGACGGTAATGAATTGTCGGGACGAGACCACGTCGCTGCTCCGCTGACTTTCTGTCGTTTCAGGACACCAAGCGCTTCAGGAAACCAGGTGTTTGTGCCGGACGAGGCGGCCACAAACGCCGAGACTGCTGTGTTCAAATTCAAGTTCGGCGCCCAGCCCGTTGGCCAGCGCCCGCATCAGCTGAAAGCCCAGCCCGCCATCCGTCGAGGGATCGAAATTTTCCGGAAAACCGACGCCGTCATCCGTCACTTCCACCAGGAACGAGCCATCGTCTTTGGTCTCGCAGCGGATATGAACCTTCACCGGCAAGCCGGTCGGATGCGCATACTTGCCGGCGTTGGTAAGAAGCTCGGCGGTAATCAGCCCGGCGTGAAGGGCGTGACGCGGGTCGATGTAACCGTCGCATGCATGATCGACCGTCAAATTCATCCTTCCGGGCGCGCCGAGTGCGCCGATCAGCTCGGAAATCTCCTGCAGGAAATCGCCGAGGTTTACGCCATTGCTGTTGGCGCTCAGCGCCAATGATTTGTGGAGTTTCGCCATCACCTCGATACGCGCGCCGATATCGTCGAGCAGCATGCAAACCTGCTCGGTCGTCAGGTTTTTGCCGCTCCTGGAAATGGCGCTGCGCTGAAGGCGAAGAACGCTGCCGAGGCTGGCGAGGTTGTTCGCAATTCGGTGATCGGCCTCCGCCAGCCCGACAACCCCGTGTTCGACCGAAATTGACATTTTTCGATCCTCTCAGCGCTCAAGGTGGGCTTCGAGGGATCGAAAATCAATAAAACAATAATAAGTTCAATGTGTTGCTGGCATATTAGGCGACTTAGTGGTTCTAGTTGTTAAACTCCGAAAAATAGACTAATGAGTATAAACAGTAAGGAACTAATTTTAGGGTTTTTCGTTGAAGGGGTGAGTTTTCAAGGGGAGACTTCGATGGGTGAACTCAGTCGGGGCGAGCGGCTCCAGATCATGCTCACGCACGACGAACTGCGGATCGTGGATACCTGGCGTTTTTCAAAGCGAATGCCGAGCCGGGCAGCGGCGATACGGGAGTTGCTGAAACGCGGCATGGCTGCCGAGGGATTTACGGAAGTAACCGATGGCCAGAAGTCCAAGGACTTCTCCGTTATCTCGGATAATGCGGCCGAGTAGCGCGCAGCGTCGCGGCTTTCAGCGAAAATGACAGGCAACCCAATGCCCGTCGGAGCTTTGCTTGAGCGCCGGCGTCTCGCTGCTGCATAACGGAAATTGCGCGATCGGGCACCTGGTGTGAAAGTGACAACCGCTTGGCGGATGAATTGGGCTTGGCACCTCGCCCTGCAACGTGATGCGCCGGCGTTTCACCCTGGGGTCCGGGATCGGGACCGCTGACAACAGCGCTTCGGTATAGGGGTGCAGCGGCGAGACATAAAGCTCGCGCGCCGGCGCGGTTTCGACGATGCGGCCGAGATACATCACCGCGACACGCCGGCTGATATGCTCGACAACCGACAGATCGTGGGCGATGAACAGATAGGCCAGCCCGAACTTCTGCTGCAGGTCTTCCAGCAGATTGATCACCTGGGCCTGAATCGACACATCCAGCGCCGACACCGGCTCATCGCATATGATCAGTTTTGGTTCCACCGCAAGCGCGCGCGCGATACCGACGCGCTGGCGCTGACCGCCGGAGAACTGGTTCGGATAGCGCCCCATGTCGTCCGCCCGCAGCCCGACGGTTTCGAGCAAGTTCGCCACCCGCTCTTCGAACTGCCGCCTGGTTTTCGTCAGCCGGTGAATGATCAGGGCTTCGCCGACGATCGCGCCGATACTCATGCGCGGATTGAGCGAGGCATAAGGATCCTGAAAGATGATCTGGATGTCGCGGCGCAGGGTGCGAAGCTCGCCTGCCCCCAACGATCTGACGTTCCTGCCTTCGAAATCGATCTCGCCGGAGGTCGGCTCGATCAGGCGAAGCACGCAACGTCCGGTGGTCGATTTGCCGCAACCGGATTCTCCCACCAGCCCGAGGGTTTCGCCGCGGTCGATGTCGAAATCGACGCCGTCGACCGCATGCACACTGCCGGCCTGACCGGCGAACAGCCCGCCCTTGACCGGAAATGTCTTGGTCAGGTTGCGGACGCTGAGCAACCGTTCACTCATGATGCAGCCGTGTCTTCCGCATGGATGCAGGCAACTTTGTGATCCGGTTCGACCTCGCGCATGGCCGGTTGCGCCTGCCTGCATTCATCCGTCACAAGGCTGCAGCGCGCCGCGAAGCGGCATCCGACTGGGTGGATTCACCAGTCCGGGCACGACGCCGGCGATCGTCTGCAGGCGGGTCTTGTGCAGGGCCGCCAGATCGAGCCGCGGGATCGAGCGGATCAAGCCCCGGGTATAGGGATGGCGGGGATTTGAAAACAACCGTTCGGCCGACGCCTGCTCCACGACCTTGCCCGCATACATCACCACGACACGCTGGGCGACTTCGGCCACGACGCCCATGGCATGGGTGATCAGCATGATGGACATGCCGAAGCGGGATTTCATGTCCTGCAGCAGGTCGAGGATCTGCGCCTGAATCGTGACATCGAGCGCGGTGGTCGGTTCGTCGGCAATCAGGAGTTTTGGATTGCACGACAGCGCCATCGCGATCATCACGCGCTGCCGCATGCCTCCGGAAAACTGGTGCGGGTAGTCGTTGACGCGGCGTTGCGGATTCGGGATCTGGACCAGCGCCAGCATGTCGATGGTTCGCTCCAGCACGGCGCGGCGACCCAATCCCTCATGCCGGGCGATCACCTCGCCGATCTGATCTCCAATGGTGTAGACGGGATTGAGCGAGGTCATCGGTTCCTGGAACACGATCGCGATTTCGCTGGCCCGAATCGCGTTCATCTCCTTCGGCGACAGCGGAACGATGTCGCGGCCTTGCCACAGGATCTGTCCGCCGACGATGCGGCCGGGCGGCATCGCAATCAGCTTGAGGATGGACAGAGCGGTGACGGTCTTGCCGCAACCGGACTCGCCGACCACGCAAACGGTCTCGCCGCGCTCGACGGTGAGATCGACGCCGTCCACCGCCTGCACGATGCCCTCGTCGGTCGTGAAGTGAGTCTTGAGTCCCCTGATATCCAGCAGCGCGGTTTTGCCAGGCGGTCTCTCATCGAGGCCCGTCGCACGGTCTACATGCAACATCACATGACCCTTCTGGGATCGAGCGCATCACGCAATCCGTCGCCGATAAAATTGATGGTGAGCACGGTCAGGAAGATCGCAGCGCCGGCGAACAGCGCCCAGTGCGGCGCGATGTCCAGATAATCCTTGGCGTCGAACAGGAGGCGGCCCCAGGTCGGGATATCCGGCGGAAAGCCGAGGCCCAGAAACGACAGCGTGGATTCCGCGATGATCGCCGCCGCGATGTCGATGGTGCCGGCCACGATGACCGGTCCGAGCGAATTCGGCAGGATATGCCGGATCACCAGCCGCGGCGTCGTGGCGCCGAGCGCGCGGGCGGCTTCGACGAATTCCTTTTCGCGCAGCGACAGGAACTGGGCCCGGACCAGCCGCGCCACCGGCATCCAGCGAAAGGCACCGATCACCAGCACGATCAGGATAAAGATGCCGCCTTCCGGGCCGACCCAGTTTTTGAGGAAATCCCGGAACAGATAGATCACCAGCAACAGCAGCGGCAATTGCGGCAGCGCCAGGAACAGGTCGGTGACCCACATCAGCGCGGCATCGACGCTGCCCCGGGAAATGCCGGAGATCGCGCCGATCACGGTGCCGGCGATCATCGCGACCGCCATGGCCGCGAAACCGACCGCCAGCGAAATGCGTCCGCCGTACAGCATGCGCGCCAAGAGGTCCTGGCCGAGATCGTCGGTGCCGAACGGGTGCTGCCAGCTCGGCGTGGCGAGCCGCGCGGTAAAATCGATTTCGTTGATCGGCACCCGCCAGATCAACGGCCCGAGCACGACGGCCGAGGTCAGCAAAGCCAGAACCGCCACGCTGACGACCGCCATGCGATGGCGGCGAAATTTCCGCCACGCCTCGAAGCCGGGCGAGATGCGGCGCGGACGACTGCCCTGCAGCGGGACGACGGCGTCAACGGTAGGAGATGCGTGGGTCAAGCCAGCCATAGATGATATCGGCCAAGAGGTTGAAGATAACGACAAGACAGGCGAACACGAACGTCACCGCCATGATCACAGGCGTATCGTTGGCGAGGATCGCGGTGATCAGCAGCGAGCCGATGCCCGGAATGCGGAAGATCTGCTCGGTGACGATGGCGCCGCCGAACACGGCGGGCATTTGCAGCGCCACCAGCGTCACCACCGGGATCAAGGCGTTGCGAACCACGTGCTTGATCACGACCTTGCCTTCGCCGATCCCCTTCGACCGCGCGGTCGTGACATAGTCGAGGCGGATGACATCGAGCACCGCGGAGCGCACGTAGCGGGTATAGGATGCGGTCTGGAACAGGCCGAGCACCGCGACCGGCATGATGGCTTGCTTGAACGATTCCCAATACCAGTGCCATCCGGTGGCGGCGATATCGGCGCGATAGACGAACGGCAGCCAGCCGAGGTTGACGCTGAAGACAAGGATCAGCAAAAGCCCTGTGAAGAAGGTCGGCAACGAGAAACCGATAAAGGCCAGCGTATTGGCGACCTGGTCGAAGATCGAATAGGGCCGCATCGCGGCATAGACGCCGACCGGCAGCGCGATCGCCAATGCCAGGATTTGCGACGAGCCGACCACGAACAACGTGGTCGGGACGCGCTGCAGGATCAACTGGTCGACGTTGATGCGGCTTGCGAACGAAAAGCCCCAGTCGCCGTGCAGCATCGCGACGAGCCAGCGCAGGTAGCGAACAAGGATGGGATCGTCGATCCCGAATTTGACCCGCAGCGCCGCCTGGACCTCGGGCGGGATATTGGCATTGCTGGCGAGTTCGCCGAACGGATCGCCCGGCGCCAGCGCCAGCAGCACAAAGAGAATGAGACTGATGCCGAACAGGCTGGGAAGGGCGATGATCACACGTCTGAGAATGTACTTTCCCATTGCCCGCTCTGCCCTCGCCCGCTCAGGTTTTGCGCATCGCAAGTCTCATGCTCGATCTCACGCCTCCCCCCGATACCAGCTCGCAAGCTGGTACAAGTCGTTGTCCCAGCCGCTGAGATGCGCGGTCAGGCTGCCGCTCAGGGCCGTGACCCTGGGCCGGTAAACCACCGGCTGGATATAGTTGTCGCCGACCGCCAATTCGTTGAGCTTGATGTACATCGCCCCCCGCTTCACCGGGTCGAGCTCCCGTTCGGCCTGATGATAGAGATCGTCGTACTCCTTGTTTTGCCACCGCGAGACATTGCGGCCCTGCCACTTGTTGTCCTTGTTCGCCACTTCCCATGACACGCATTGATTCATGAAGAGCTGCGGATCGGGCTGCAGCATGGTGGTGGTGTACATCTGCGCATCGCAGTAGAAATGCGGGTAGGTATCGGGGTTGGCCGTATCGGACGAGAAAAATACCGACCCGACGACCGACTTGAGCTCGATGTCGATGCCCGCCTTCTGGCAGGCCTGCTTGATGATGGCCTGGGTCTTCTGGCGCGGCGCGTTGATCGAGGTCTGGAAGACGAATTTCAGCGCCTTGCCGTCCTTTGCGCGAATACCGTCCGAACCTTTTTTCCAGCCGGCGGCTTCAAGAACCGCGTTGGCTTTGTCGATGTTGAATTCGAATTTGGTGCTCTTCGACCGGAAGCGTTCCGGATTGTTGAGGAAGTTGGCCGTGGCGACAGCGGTGCGGCCGTAGATGAATTTTTCGATCGAGCCGCGATCGATCAACAGGTTGACGGCCTGGCGCACCGCCGGGTCGCTGAACAGCGGATGTTTGGTCTTGACGCTCGCGCGTTCGCCGTCGACCTCGACCGCCGGATCGGTCACGTTGAGCATGATGAACTCGACATTGCCGGTCGCTACGATGCTGACCTTGCCCTTGCCGCTGCTCTCGAGCTTGGACAGGATTTCGTCTTCCACCTGCATGTTCCACGCGTAATCATATTCGCCGGTTTGCAGGACCGCGCGCGCGGCCGACACCGCGTCGCCGCCGCCCTTGACCTCCAGCGTATCGAAATAGGGCCGGTTCGGAACATGATAGTCGGGATTGAGCTTGCCGCGGACGGTGTCGCCTGGCTTGAAGTCGACGAACAAATAAGGCCCGGTACCCACCGGCTTCAGGTTGGTCGGCGCGTCGCGCGACTTGGCGCCTATGTAGTCCGCAAACAGGTGTTTTGGGATGATCATGCCGGACGCGCCGACAAAGGCGTCGGCCCAGAACGGCGTCGGCTTCGGGAAGATCACGCGAATGCTAAAGTCGTCGATCTTCTCGACCTTGATATCCTTGTAGCTGGCGATCGTGACGGCTGCAGTTTCGGGCGTTCGCGCATACTCCCACGTGAACACAACATCGTCCGCCGTGAACGGCATGCCGTCATGCCATTTGACGCCCTTTTTCAACTTCCAGACCACCGAGAGCCCGTCCTCGGTGAGGCCGCCATTGTCCTTGCCCGGAATCTCGGCAGCCAGCACCGGAGTCAGATTGCCTTCGTCGTCCCATCCGGCCAGCGGCTCGTAAAAGATCCGGGAGCCCTCCTGATCCTTGGTGCCGACGGCAAAATGCGGGTTGAGCAGGGTTACCGCCTGCCAATACAAAAGTTTAAGGGGCCCGCCGCCACCGGCCTTGGTTGGCTTGTACAGGATCGGGGTCGCAGCCATCGCCACCCCGGAATGGCTGAGCATCATGCCGGCGATCGGCGCCGTCAGGCCAACGGCAATCATCTGCTGCACAAAGGCCCGCCGCGACAATCGGCCGGCCGCAACATCTGCAATCAGGTTTCGAAGGTTCCGCTCGTTCATCGGTTCGGCTCCTTGCTGATGCTGAATGGTTGATTTCACTTCTCCATGCCCCTGCATCGCAGAAGCCGGGAGTGGCTGGAAATGGATCAGGTTACGACCACCCTGTCAAAGCAGGATCCGGGCCAACACCGCATCCCCATGGCACGGAGCGGCTTGCCGGACAGTTCATCCAGGGCCTCGTCGATGCAGGATACCCGGACGACCGGCAGGCGCTGAAGCCTACTTTCGGATCACTGCTCGCGCTTTGCGCACAGGATCACCACGCTTGGAATCTGGGATTGACCGGGGCGCGGATCGCAGGCAGCGCCGCTGTCGCCGAGTGTTTTGGGCGCCTGATCCGCTGAGCCGGTTTTCGAAAGACAAGTCGCGCTCACCATCACCTCGTCGATCCCGCACATCGCCGGCCGCGACACGCCTCCATCGGAAGAGGATCGGACAACACGGAATTGAGGCGGCGGCGACACGCCATTCTCGCCGTTTTTTCCAGGAGGACCTTGCGGACCTTGCGGGCCGGGAGGCCCGTTCGGGCCGGCGAGGCCGGGGTCGCCTTTATCACCCTTGTCGCCCTTGTCGCCTTTCGGGCCGGAGCAGCCCGCCACGGACAACGCGACCAACAAGCTGCAGGCGATCATGAACGATTTTTGCATCTGCAAACCGCATGTGAATACGGCTTCATCAACGTCGGCGGGATCAGGTTGTTCCGAGCGAGCAAGGGAACGGGCAAGGGATTATGCCGTGCCTAAGCGGGAGGTCCGCCGTCGCGCGATACGGGGATGGCAATCCATCCTTCTGCGATGCAACGTAAGCAAGTACGATCCTGGCATCGGGGGCAGGAGCTGCATGATGCGGCGGGAATTTTCGATCTTGCGGGCGGCAGCGCTTGCCGCGCGGCGCGGACCATTGATCGAGTACTTGCCGGTGCTATAAATAAATCGCCATTCACGACAATGGCGCGAGAAGTGGAGGTATTAATGAACAAGCTTTCTGCTGCACTGCTGCTCGGAGTTGTTATTCTGTCCACCGCCCTGTCGTCCGTGGTTACGCCCGCATTGGCATTGGGCGGCTGCGGTCCAAACGGCCATCGCAACGGCTGGGGTCGTTGCGTGTTCGGCGGTCAAAATCAGGCCTGGTGTCTTAGAAGGACGGGCCATCCGGCCACGCGCATGCCCGATGGGACATTGCGCTGTTTATAACGTGAGGCACTCGCCCGCGAGCGGCGCGCTCGCCGCTTGCTCATCCCTGACCATTTCAGCGCGGCGCGAAAGCGCCGCGCAAGCATCCAAAATCTCGAAAGCACGGATGCGGCGCGTTTTCGTGACATTACCTGCAACGTTCGGCGGCAACGGCGGGGCTAATTGCGAATGCCAACCTTTTTCTTGCTTTTGATGCTTGCGGTGTTCTGCCTCGCACTTGGCATTGCGTATATTGCCAGTCCCCGATTTGCCGTCTGGATCGAGGCAGTCCCGGCGATGATCGCAGGGCGAAAGAGCATGGGAGCAGAGGTGGGCCGGTGAATATCCTTGGAATCAATTCCGTGTATCACGACTCCGCCGCTGCACTGCTCGTCGACGGCAAGCTCGTTGTCGCCGTCGAGGAGGAGCGGTTCAATCGCACCAAATACGGCAAGCTGTCCGATGTCGACAACCCGCATCAATTGCCCGAGCGCGCGATCCGTTTCTGCCTGAACCATGCCGGGCTCGCCGCCCGCGATATCGATCACGTGGCCTACTCCTTCGACCCTCAACTGCGCCGAAAACGATTTCGTCCCGAGTGGTGGGCCGATCCCCGGTTCGAGGAAGTCTTCCTGCTGCGGCTCGGTCAGGTGCGCGGGGTCGCCGACGATGTTCTTGGACGCCGGCTGGGGCAAAGATTTCATTTCGTGCCCCACCATCTGGCACATGCCGCCTCGGCCTATTTCCCGTCAGGCTTCGATCGCGCGGCCATTCTGGTCATCGACGGCATCGGCGAGGCGGCCGGCACGACGCTGTGGAAGGGCGACGGTTCGCGGATCGTGCCGGTCGAAACAATCGACTATCCGAATTCGCTCGGCTTCGTATGGGAAATCATCTGCAACTATATCGGCTTCTCGACCTACGACGCTTCGAAGGTGATGGGCCTCGCCGCCTACGGCAATCCCGAGGTCTTCCGTCGCGCATTTCAGTCGATCGTGCACGTCGGCGAGCAGGATTACGCGGTAGACCCGGAGGCGATCGGCTTTCAATCCGCCAAGACGAGCCGGATCGAGAGCTTGCTGGGTCCGCCGTGGGAGCCGGATACGGGGATGCTGCCGCGGCATGCCGATATCGCGGCAGCACTTCAGGAGGCGACCAACGCGGCGGTCACCGCGCTGGTCCGGCGCCTCAAGCGCAAGGTGCCGCTCGACAAACTGTGCTTTGCCGGCGGCGTCGCGCTCAATTGCGTGACCAACGACCTGGTCCGGAAATCCGGCGATTTCTCCGACGTGTTCATACCCACCGCGCCGCACGATGCCGGCACCGCGATCGGCGCCGCCTTTGCCGTGCATTGCGCCAAGCAGAAAAGCCGTCCCGGGCGCGGCAGCTCCACGCCGTATCTGGGGCCCGCGTTCAAGCGGCGCGAAATCCTGGCGGCAGTCGAGGCCGCCGGTCTCAGGCCCCGGATCAGCAAGTCCCCGGCGCGCGACGCCGCGGACATGGTGGCCGACGGCAAGATCGTCGCCTGGTTTCAGGGGCGCATGGAGTTCGGGCCGCGGGCGCTGGGCAACCGGTCGCTGCTCGCCGACCCGCGCCGGCCGGACATGCGCAACATCCTCAACCAGATGGTCAAGCACCGTGAGGACTTCCGGCCGTTTGCACCAAGCGTGCTGGCCGAACACGCCGACGAGTGGTTCGAGATCGGCGCCCACACCCGAAGCCACGAATTCATGCTGTTTGCATGTGCGGCCAGGCCGGAGCGGCGCAATCTGATCCCGGCCGTCCTGCACCACGACGGCAGCGCCCGGGTGCAGATCGTGCGGCGCCAATCAAATCCGCGCTTTCACCAGCTGATATCCCGTTTCTTTGAACGAACCGGCGTGCCGCTCGTCGTCAACACCTCTCTCAATGACAGCGAGCCAATCGTCTGCACGCCGACAGATGCGATCGTCACCTTCCGCAAATCCGGCATCGATGCGCTGTTCATGGACGATGTCTGCCTGACCGCGCGGAAATAAATCCGCGGTCTCGATTTCGCCCGAAGCTGCGCTATCATGCACCGATGTTGCACTTCCTTGACGCCTTAAAGGCTGCACCAGCCGCCATTGCAGGCCCGGATGAAGATATCGAGCCTACCCGATCATCGCGCACTGGCTGAAGCGCTTCGCCGGCGCGTTCTCGAGGGACCGGGCGAGACACGTCCGGAACTTCGGCAGGCGTCTGCGAAACGGGCCGCGGGCGGACCAGCCATCGAAGCTCCCTTCGACGAACTGGCCCGCCAGATCGGCGAGGCCGCTCATGGTGTCACGGATGCACAAGTATCGAGCGTGCTCACCGCGACCGGAAGCGAGAAGGCCACCTTCGAGATCGTCGCGGCGGCGGCATTGGGAGCCGGCCTGTTGCGCTGGGAGCAGGCGATCACAGCGCTGGATGAGGCGACCGATGCGTCTGCCTGAAATCGAACGCGGCGACGGATTCGCCAATCGCCTGCTGATCGGCTTCATCTCGATGGTTTCGAGAATGCGGCTGCCTGACGCGGCCCGTGTTGCCTTTTACCACAAGAATTTTTTCGGTGGCCCATTGGGGGCCTGGACCCAGGCGGCGATGCGAGGACCGAGCCCGTGGAGCGTGGCCGAGCGAGAATTGATGGCATGCATGGTCGCAAAATGGAACGCGTGCGCCTTCTGCGTCGGCGCGCATGGCGCCGTCGCGGCCAAAGCGATGCAAAGACCCGCAATCGATCAGGCCCTCTCCGATTTTCACACCGCGCCGATCCCGGATCGCCTCAAGTCGGCGTTGGCGTTCCTCGAGGTGATGACGCTGCGCCCCGGAGAACTGAAGGCGGAGCATGCCAAGGCCGCGCTCAACGCCGGCGTAAGCCGTGAGGCTCTCACGGACGCCATCGCGGTCGGAGCCGTGTTCAACATCGTTACGCGGTATGCGGATGCACTCGACTTTGCGATGCCGACACCCGACGAATTCGAACGTGCCGCCGACATGCTTCTGAAGCGGGGCTATGCCGCATAATACAAGCTTGCAGGGATTGGCCGACGTGCTCGCCAACAGGCACAGACGACGATCAAAAGTCCCACGTGCGACTTTTTTAATGTCTCACGTTCTCAGGATGTCCGTAGAACGAATTCGGAAAATGGCCGGTTTCATTGGTACAGTTGGGTGGGCTCGAACCACCGACCTCCTGTTCCACAGACAGGCGCTCTAACCAACTGAGCTACAACTGCATCCTTGCCGGCACCTGAAAAAAGGGGTCGCCGATCGGGGCGGAAACTAGGTGCAACGCCTGTCTTTGGCAAGGCATCCCGGCGACCGCAATGACAACGCGCAAACAAAAAGCCCGGGCTGGCCGCCCGGGCTTTTTTTAAACGAAAACGGTGCTCGATCAGGCGGCGGGCTTGAACAGCTTCGAGGCGTTGGCCTTGATCGGCTCGGCGGTCTCGGTTGCGACCCTCTGGGTCAGTTCGGCGAGTTCCTTGGTGTTGACGGTGAACGCCTCGAACTGCTTCTTGGCATGCGAGCTCCACAGCTCGATCGCCTCCGAGGGCGATTTCACGCCGATCAGCGCCTGCGCAAAATCGAGGTTCGCGCTGGTGTTGGCTTTCATGAATTCCATCAGCTTGGCGGAGAATTCGCTGGCGCCCTTGCTGGCGCTGGCGAACACCGCTTCGATGGTGCCGTTATGGCTCTCGGCGACGTCCTTGAACTTGGCGTAGTTGTCGCGGGCCTGCGAAACGCCCTTCTCGGCGAATGCGCGCATCTGCTCGGGGACTTCAAACGGGATGACGGAAGCGGAGAACGGATCGTTGGGATTTGCCATGGCATGCGTCCTTCAATGGGGGTGAAATGAGTAACCCCTGCGAACGCTCCGCGACCAAAATTGCCGGGGGCAAAACGGCCGGAGAAATGTCGACCAGTCACACGCAGAGGGAGTGCCCTTCGTCGGGCAACCGACAGAGAATACCCATATCATGTCAATTTTGTGCAACGCAATGTAATTTAAGGTGCAATGCCACATTTTCCGCGCGGAAACGCCTTGCCTGAGGCAGCGCGAAACCCTCCTGCCGGTGCTGGCAAATCAACCTCTCCGTCGCTCCCCGTTACAGCCCAAGGTATTTGAACGCCTCAGCTTTTCGGCTTGGCCGCGTCCATCGCCGCGCGGCCGACGGCTTGGCCCATCTCGCTTGCCTGCTCCGCCAGCGACCGCATCTGGGCCTGGATAAATTCGCTGTGAAGCCGCATCACTTCGGGCAGGTCCTTGGCCTTGAGCAGCGCCTGGGCAAAGTCCAGCGACGACTGCACGTTCTTTTCGGCATAGGAAATCGCTTTGGCGCCGATGTCCCTGGCGCCGGCGCGAACCGTGGCACCGCGCTGCTCGATCGATCCTGCGGTCTGCTGCGCGGTGGCGACGAATTTCTCGAAGGTCTGGCGGGCCTGATCGAGGCTCGCTTCGGCCATCGATCGCATTTCCTTTGGAATCTCGAAACGGTTACGGTCTTCCTCGGTCATGGTCACTCTCCTGTTTGAGTTGGCAGCACCACCCATCGGTTCCCATCGTGACCGATGGATCGCCATTTGCAACGGTTCAACTGGAAACAACCCAACGCGATGACCCGAGCCAGGGTTCAGCCGGGTTAAGGTTATCGCGGCATTGCAGGTTTCCGCGACGGGCGGGCCGTGGACCTGAAGTGCCGCGCAGGCGATACTAACGGTTCGTTAAGGCTGTCACCGTTCGGCCGTCGCATTGCGGCGCCATCGATGCCCACGGCCAAATCCATCGGTCACGTCACCAACCATGAATCATCCGGAATTCCAGTTGCAAGGCGTCAGCGATCCGCGGCTGGCGGTGCACGCGACCAGCGCCTTGCCGGCATGGCTGTGGTCGAGCGACGGCACGCGGATTCTGTGGGCCAACCCGGTCGGCGCCAAACTGTTCGGCGCGGCCAATGGCGCTGCCCTGGCCGAAAAGACTTTCGGTCCGGCAGACGTGCAGCGCCGTCAGGTGGCGCAACTCGCGGGCCGGCTGCCGTCTAGCGGCGCAATCCGGATGGAGCGGCTGCGCGGCTTTGGCGCGGCCCTCGGCAGGCTCATCACCTGCGGCTGCGCGCGGCTGGATTTTGCCGATGGCAGCCACGGCATCCTGGTGGTGGCGGCCGAATCCGCCGGACGCACGATGCCGCTGACCGAGCGGCTGCAACGGCTGGTCGAAGGCATCGACGCGCCGGCCGCCGCATTCGCGCGCGACGGCATGTTGGTCGGCGCCAGCGACGCGGCGCGATCGCTGCCCGGTTTCGACACGCTTGCGGAAGCAGGCCTCGACGACGCGCGCCACGACGCGCTGAAGCAGGGCCGCGCCGAGACATCCGCCGGCATCGGTCACATGGTGATGCAGCGCGTCGGCAGCGGCGCGGATGTCGGCTTGGTGGCGCTGTTGGCGCCGGTCGAATCGACACCGCCGACAACCGCGCCTGTGACAGTTGCACCGGCCCTCGATTACGAACAGCCGGCCACCACCGGCGAAGCCCCGGCCGAGTTTGCATTGATTGACGAATTTGCGGAGTCGGAATCACCGGTTGCGGCAGCCGCCGGACCCGGCGCTGAAGCCGGGCTCGCCGACCAGCCGCACGAACCCTCCCCCTATGTCGAGGCGGTTGCCGATGAACCGGGCGATGAGCCCGCACCGGATCCGCGCCGGCTTCCGTTGCGCTTCACCTGGCAGATGGATGCCGATGGCCGCTTCTCGCTCGGCTCCGACGAATTCACCCGCCTGATCGGCGAACGCACCGCCGCCGGCTTTGGCCGGCTGTGGAGCGATATCACCGAGGTGTTCGGCCTCGATCCCGATGGCCGCATCATCAAGGCGATCGCCACGCGCGAGACCTGGAGCGGCATCACCGTGGACTGGCCCGCCGATGGCGGCGCCCGGTTGCCGGTGGAATTATCTGGATTGCCGGTGTTCGATCATGCGCGCCATTTCACCGGCTATCGCGGCTTCGGCGTTTGCCGCGATCTCGACGGCCTGACGCGGCTTGAAACGCTGCGCCGCCACGAACTCGCCGACACACCCGCCACAGACCCGCCCGCCGAAACCCCAACTCCTGCCTCGATTGCACCAGAGACTTCACAACCAACAGATTTGGAAACCGCCGTGGAAACCCCCCAGGACTCCAGCGAAACGACCAAGGAAACTACCAAGGAAACGCTGAAGAACGTGCTGCCGTTTCGACCCATCGGCGAACCCAAATCGCCGGTCCTGACGCCGGTTGAAAACGGCGCCTTCAACGAACTCGCCCGGCAATTGTCGGCGCGGCTCGATACCGACAACGGCGCGCCCGCAACGCCTGAGGCATCCGCGGCTCCCGAAGCTGTGGCCGATGCGCCGGCCACGCTCGAGGTGACCGAACCGGCGAGCGAACAACCGGAATGGCTGGCGCCTCCCGAGCCGCCGGCGCGCGGCGAAGCCCGGCGCGACCGGATGCTGCTCGACCTGCTCCCGGTCGGCGTGCTGATCTACCGGCTCGACCGGCTGCTCTACGCCAACCGCGCCTTTCTCGCGCGGATGGGATATGAAAACCTCTATGCGCTGGAAGAAGCCGGCGGCCTCGACGCCCTCTATGTCGAGCCCGGCGTATCGAGCGCCAGCAGCACGTCGAACACCGGCACGCCGGTGACGATTTCGGCCAGCCAGGCCTCGTCGCAACATGCGCTGCCTTCGGCGACCGAAGCGCATCTGTTCACGATTTCATGGGACGGCGAGTCCGCGCTGGCGCTGATCTTCTCGGGCGCCCAGGCCGCGAGCGTCGCCGCCGCCATCGTGAACACCGCTCCCGTCGCCGCACCCGCAGCGCCCTTGGAGGCCGGCCAGGCCAGCGCCGAGGAACTCGGCGCCATCCTCGACACCACGGCCGAAGGCGTCATGATGTTCGACGCCGAGGGCAACATCAATTCGTGCAACCGCAGCGCCGAGGCGCTGTTCGGCTATGACGGCCCCGAACTGGTGCAACACAATCTCGCGGAGCTGTTCGCGCCTGAAAGCCAGCGCGCGGTCCGGGATTATCTCGAAAGCATCGGCGCCGCCGGTGCCGCCAGCCTGCTCGACCACGGACGCGAGGTGCTGGGCCGCGTCCACGGCGGCGGCATCATCCCGCTGTCGATGACGATGGGACGCACGCAACCCGACAGCCCGAATTTCTTTGCGGTGTTCCGCGATCTGTCGCCAAGCAGGAAGAGCGAGAGCGAATTGCAGCAGGCGCGGCGGCTGAGCGATCGTGCGGCCGGCGCCAAGGCCGACATGCTGGCGCGGATCAGCCACGAGGTCCGCACGCCGCTCAACGCCATCATCGGCTTTGCCGAAGTGATGATCGCCGAGCGGTTCGGCAAGCTCGGCAACGAGCGCTACGTCGAATACATGAAGGACATCCGCGCGTCCGGCGAACGCGTAATCGCCATCGTCAACGACCTGCTCGACCTGTCGCGGATCGAGACCGGCAAGCTCGACCTCACCTTTGCCAACCAGAACCTCAACGACCTGGTCGAGCAATGCGTCGCGGTGATGCAGCCGCAGGCCAATCGCGAACGCATCATCATCCGGACCTCGCTGGCCCATATGCTGCCGCCGGTGGTCGCCGACGCCCGGGCGTTGCGCCAGATCGCCCTGAACCTGATCAGCAACTCGATCCATCTCGCCAATGCCGGCGGCCAGGTCATCGTCTCCACCGCGCTGTCGGATTTCGGCGAGGTGGTGCTGCGGGTTCGCGATACCGGCCACGGGCTCAACGACAACGAAGTCGCCGCCGCCCTCGAGCCGTTCCGCACCGCCGGCGCCGTCGGACCAGACCTCCGACAGTTCGGGCGTCAGCCTGTCGCTGACCAAGGCGCTGGTCGAAGCCAACCGCGCTAAATTCCAGATCAAGACCGGGGCGCATTCCGGTACGCTGATCGAGGTGCTATTCTCGCACGCAACGGCGCGAGTCTGAGCGGCCGGGGGAGACGCTTGAACAGATCGGCGGCCAGAGTGACCAGCCGTTCGGCTGGCACCAGATGTGACCAGCCGTTCGGCTGGCACCGCGACACCGCCACGCAACCACGATAGAACCAGAACAAGACCGGCGGCCAAACCGTGCCCAGAGAAGGCCGGCGCCGGATCCAGGCATCAAAGGGGGGACTAACATGACTCTTGCAGTGAACGCCGGCGCGCGTCTCGACCGGCTTCCGATCTCGTCGTTTCACTACCGCATCTTCGCTTTGGTCGGCGCCGGCATGTTTTTCGACGGCTACGACCTCTATATCGCCGGCGGCGTGCTGGCATCGACGGTCCAGACCAAGTTCTCGACCGTTCCGCAAAACCTGCAGTTCATTTCGCTGACCTTTGTCGGCATGACGCTGGGCGCGCTGGTCACCGGGTTTGTCGGCGACAAAATGGGGCGGCGGTTCACCTATCAGATCAATCTGTTGATCTTCGGGCTGGCGTCGCTGGCGGCGGCTTTCGCCCAGGACATGAACCAGTTGATCGTCTGCCGCTTCGTGCAGGGCCTCGGCCTCGGCGCCGAGATCGTCGTCGGCTATTCGACGCTGACCGAGTTCGTTCCGCCGAAGACGCGCGGGCGCTGGCTGTCGATGATGGCGTTCCTCACGGTGTGCGGATTCCCGGTGACGGCGCTGCTCGGCTATCTGATCATCCCATCCTTCGGA
Organism: uncultured Alphaproteobacteria bacterium; assembly: GCA_963774685.1. Classification (GTDB taxonomy): domain Bacteria; phylum Pseudomonadota; class Alphaproteobacteria; order Rhizobiales; family Xanthobacteraceae; genus Bradyrhizobium. Next base: position 77,029 of record CAVZFU010000005.1, read on the forward strand.
TGGCGTCCGATGTTCGTCATCGCCGGCATCGGCTCGCTGATCGTCTGGTACCTGCGCAAGAATCTCCCCGAATCGCCGCGCTGGCTTGAATCGCAGGGACGCGCGGTGGAAGCCGAAGCCCTGATGGAGACCATCGAGAAAGAAGCCGCAGGCGGTGCAACCCTGCCGCCGGCGATGGTGGCACCCTCAGTGCTGCAGGTCAGCGCCCTCGACATGCTCAAACCGCCGCTGCTGCAGCGGATGCTGGTCGGATCCTGGGTGCTGATCACCATCAATACGCTGATTTTTGGCTTTGTGATCTTCCTGCCGCAATTCTTCCTGCGCCAGGGGCTGACCATCGCCAATTCGCTGGCCTACACGCTGGTGCTGTCGGCGGCATCCCTGGTCGGCTGCGCGCTCGGCGCCTACCTGTCGGATGCCATCGGACGGCGCTGGAGCATCATCGGCGCGTCGGTCGTCACCATCGTCTCTGGTTATATCTATGCCCGCTTCAACGCGGCGTCCGATCCGGCCATCGTGCTGTCGGTCGGATTCGTGCTGATCGTCGCGATCTATGTGCAGACCGCGATCCTGTTCGGCGTCTATACCACCGAACTGTTCCCGACCGAGATCCGGCTGCGCGCCAACGGCATCTGCAACACGCTCGGACGGGGCGCCACCGTGGTGTCGCCCTTCATCGTCGGCGCGCTGATGGCATCCTACCAGCTGCCCGGCGTGGTCTGGCTGATGATCGGTCTGGTGGTGGTTCAGATCGTGGTGGTGTGGGCCTGGGGCGTCGAGACGCGCAATCGCGGGCTGGAGGAAGTCGCCAGCCGCCGCGGCCTGATGCCGCGGCGCCGTCTCCTGAAACTCAGGCATCGGAGCCGTTCGGTCGCCAACGCCTGATTTCAGGCCTGCGCACGCCCGTGCGGGAATCTGTCGCGCTCGACCGGTTTGCCCTGACCGGGCCGATTGAATACAAGCGCCGACAGATCGCCCAATTTTTCGATCGGTACGGAATCTTTCGAGCATGCGTTGCCTTGTCGTCGCGGACCTGCATTATTCGCTGCCCCAACTGGACTGGCTATTGAGCGCCGCTCCCCATTTCGACCTGGTGATCTTCGCCGGCGACGCGCTCGACATCGGCTCCCATGTCGACTTTCGCGCCCAGATCGTGGTCGTGAAAAAGTATCTGTCGCTGCTGTCAGGCATTACCAAAGTGATCCTCTGCTCGGGAAATCACGACCTCGACGAACGCAATGCCGAGGGCGAGAAGATTTCAAGATGGATCAACGACGTGCGCGAACTCGGCATCGCCTGCGACGGCGACAGCCTGACGATCGGCGACACGCTGTTTACGGTATTTCCCTGGTGGGACGGACCGCTGGTCAAGCAGCAACTTGAGGAGCAGCTTCGCGAGGCCGCGCCGAAACGTTTGAAGCGATGGGTCTGGGTGCATCACGCGCCGCCGGCCAATTCGCCCACCAGCTGGGGCGGCAAGCGCTTTTTCGGCGACGTCGATCTGGTGCAGCGGATCGAGACCTACCAGCCTTCGATGGTGATCTGCGGCCACGTCCATCAATCGCCGTTCATCCCCAATGGATCGTGGTTCGACCGGATCGGAAACACCTGGGTGTTCAACGGCGGCCTGCAGCCCGGACGGCCGCCGGTCTACATGGTGCTCGACATCGACGCCGGAACGGCATTCTGGCTTCCGATCGGCAGCGAGCAATATATCGACCTCAACGCGCCGATGCAGCGGCCGGCGGCGCCGATGATCGATCCGCCGGCGTGGTTCATATCCTTGGGTCGGATTGCAGATCCGAACCTGGCGAGACCTTTGACGGCGGCAGGTTGATCATGCTCTGCAGGATTTCGCCGACCATCGAGAGGTGATCGCCGTGACCGGCGTATTGATGCATGATGTCGGCGAGATAGGTGGTCGCGACATTCAGCCGCTGCGCCAGCAGCCGGGCGATCACCAGCGCCACCGCCGGCTGATCGCGCAGGAACGAGGCGGCATCGTGGAATTCGTAGATCTTCGAATCTGACGCCACCCGCACGGTCGCGGTATGGGGCTGATCGAGCAGCACCGACATTTCTCCCACCACCGCGCCGGGTTCGGCGATGGTGGCGACGATGGTGTCACCCTTGATGACCTCAAGCCGTCCCTCGATCAGGACGAACAAATGCCCGGTCTTGCCGCCCTCGTGAATGATCAGCGTTCCCGCCGGGATCGCCCGCTCAATTCCTCCGGTGCAGTAGTCCAGAACTCCGTCCATGCGATTCTACCTCGAACCCAGCGGTTGCATCGCTCAGGTGTTCTTCAGCGCCACCCGAAAATCGGCTTCGGTCTTCGACTTCACCTCGTCGAGCGTGACGCCGTCGGCAAGCTCGATCAACGCCATGCCTTCCTTGCCGTGCCTGTCGATGGTGAAGACGGCAAGATCCGTCACCACCATGTCGACGACGTGCTCGCCGGTCAGCGGCAGGTTGCATTTCTTCAGAAGCTTCGGCCCGTCCTTGGCCGAATGCTCCATCACCACCACCACGCGCTTGACGCCGGCGACCAGGTCCATCGCGCCGCCCATGCCCTTGACCATCTTGCCGGGGATCATCCAGTTGGCGAGATCGCCGTTCTGCGCCACCTGCATCGCGCCGAGGATCGACAGGTCGATGTGGCCGCCGCGCACCATGCCGAAGGAGTCGGCAGAAGAGAAATAGCTGGTCGAGGGCAGTTCGCTCACCGTCTGCTTGCCGGCGTTGATCAGGTCGGCGTCTTCCTCGCCCTCATAGGGAAACGGCCCCATGCCGAGCATGCCGTTCTCGCTCTGCAGGCTGACGTCCATGCCGTCGGGAATATAATTCGAAACCAGCGTCGGAATGCCGATGCCGAGATTGACGTAGTAGCCGTCGCGCAATTCCTTGGCGGCGCGGGCGGCCATTTGATCGCGGGTCCATGCCATCAGACTTCTACTCCGGTTGCCGCCGCGGGCGCCGCACCGGGACGCTTGCGGGTGTTGCGGAACTCGATGCGCTTGTTACCGCGGCCGACCTCGATCATGCGCTTGACGAAGATGCCGGGCGTATGGATGTGGTCCGGATTGATCTCGCCTGCGGGCACGATCTGCTCGACCTCGGCCACCGTGACTTTCGCCGCGGTCGCCATCATCGGATTGAAATTCCGCGCGGTCTTCCGGTACACGAGATTGCCGGCGGTATCGCCCTTCCAGGCGTGGATGATCGCAAGATCGGCGAACAGCCCGCGCTCCATGATGTATTTCTCGCCGTCGAAAACCTTTTCTTCCTTGCCTTCGGCGATCAGGGTGCCGACGCCGGTCTTGGTGTAGAACGCCGGAATCCCGGCGCCGCCGGCGCGGATGCGCTCGGCCAGCGTGCCCTGCGGATTGAATTCGAGTTCCAGTTCGCCGGCGAGATACTGCTGCGCGAACAGCTTGTTCTCGCCGACATAGGACGAGATCATCTTCTTGATCTGGCGGGTCTCCAGCAGCCGGCTGAGCCCGATGCCGTCGACGCCGGCATTGTTGGAAATCACCGTCAGGTTCTTGACGCCGGAATCGCGGATCGCATCCGACAAGACTTCGGCGATGCCGCACAGGCCGAAACCGCCGGACATGATCATCATGCCGTCCTTGAGGACGCCCGCGAGGGCCGATTTGGCGTCGGGATAGACCTTGTTCATGACACTGAGACCTGATGCAGGAAGGCGCTGACCGCCAGCACTCCTCTGGGATTATTAGGCGAATTCTTCGCAGTGCGTCAATGACGGGGAGCTTTTCCAAAGTTCGTCATGCCCGGCCTCGTGCCGGGCATCCACGTCTTCGTTTGAATTGAGCGAGAAAGACGTGGATGGCCGGGATAAACCCGGCCATGACGAAAAACGACAACCCCGGAAGCTGCGCCCCCTCTCCCGCCCTTGCGGGGAGGGCTGGGGTGGAGGCCGACAGGGACTCCTGGAGAGTCCCTACGCGCCTCGCTACGCTCGACCCTCCCCCGCAAGAGCGGGAGAGGGGAATCGCGGGCGGAGTGGCAGCGGAAAGAGGAACACGGGCGGCCTTGAAAGCGTCAAGAAAACCCATCAAGTTGCGCGGGTTGGCATGGGTCCGCCCCAATCGGTCGTGGCCGAGCGCCGCCCGCCCAACACCGAACCGGCCCCCTAACCCGACCTCGATTTAAGCAAACCTGGATATGTCATTGACCACGGCCCAAGGAATAAAGCGCCTGGGGATGCCGGTTGCGGCATTTCTGGGCCTGGCGCTGATCGGCCTGATCGCGACCTCCTGGTTCCTCAACCGGGATGCGCTGCGCCAGGCGGTCGAGGCGCAGATCAGGGCGGTGACCGGGCTCGACCTCGTCATCAAGGGCAATATCGAGATTTCGGTTCTTCCCGCAAGCTACATCTCCTTCCATGACGTCGGCCTCAAGGGCGGCGGTACCGACGTCCCCGCGCTCAATGTCGACGTCCTCACCGCCAATTTGCGGCTGCTGCCGCTGTTGCTGCAGCGGTTCGAGATCTCCGACGTGATGATGCTGCGGCCGCATATCAATGTGGTGCGCGACGCCAAGGGCGACAGCAACTGGACGCCGTTCATCGAGACCATCGCGCGCACCATGAAGCCCGGCGCCGAGAATCCGGTGTCGTTCTCCGAAATCAGGATCCAGGACGGCGTGCTCGGTTACGAGGACGCCGCCAATCATGTCGCCGAACACCTCGACGATATCGACCTGTCGCTGGCGTGGCCGTCGATCTCGCGTTCCTTTGCCGCCACCGGCCAATTCGACTGGCGCGGCGAGCGCGTCGACGGCAGCATCAGCGCCAGCGATTTCCTCGCCGCCCTGTCCGGCGACAGGTCCGGCCTGAAAATGCGGCTCGCCAGCGCGCCGTTGAAAATCGCCTTCGACGGCAGTGTCGCCAACCGCACCAGCGCGATGCTGGAGGGAATCCTCACCGTCGACAGCGCGTCGCTGCGCAATGCCTTGCGCTGGATCGGCCAGGCCCCGCCGGGCAGCGGCGGCTTCGGCCGCTTCGCGCTGAAGGCGCGCGCCAATATCGTCGGCGCGTCGATCGCCCTGACCAATGTCAATGTCGAACTCGACGGCAATGTCGCCGAAGGCGTGATGACCTATGCCAATAACGGCCGCCAGACCCTGCAGGCCACATTGGCCGCCGACGCGCTCGACTTCACACCCTATGTCTCCACCGTCCGCCTGCTCGCCAGCGGCGCGCGCGACTGGAACCGGCAGGTGTTCGATTTGACGTCGCTGTCCACCACCGACCTCGACATGCGGTTGTCGGCGGCGAAGGTCACGGTCGGTACGTCGAAACTCGGCCGCACGGCGCTTGGCGCCAATCTGCGCGGCGGCGCGCTGGCGCTGAGCGTCGGCGAAGCGCAGATGTATGGCGGCGTCGGCAAGGGCTCGTTCGGGGTCGCGCGCTCGGATGCTGCCGCCGACATCAAGGCCCAGTTCCAGTTCACGGATGTCGACCTGCAGGCCTGCGTCGGCGAATTGTTCGGCATCAAGCAACTGTCCGGCCGCGGCGATTTCAACGTCGCGCTGACGGCTTCGGGCGGAAGCGCGTTTGGCCTAGCGCAATCGCTCGACGGCACCGCGGCGCTGACCGGCCACGACGGCGCCATCGCCGGCGTCAACGCCGAGCAATTGCTCAAGCGGCTGGAGCGCCGGCCGCTGTCCGGCGCCGGCAGCTTCCGCTCGGGCTCGACGCCTTACGACAAGCTCGTCGTCGCGGTGAAATTCGCCGACGGCATCGCCACCGCCGACGACATTCACCTCGAAGGACCGACGACGCGCATCACGCTGACCGGCACCGCTTCGGTGCCGGCGCGCGAATATGACCTGAAAGGCGTCGCCAGCCTGACCACGACGCCACCGGCGCCGCCCGGTTTTGAACTGCCGTTCGTGATCCAGGGCCCGTGGGACGATCCCCTGATCTTCCCCGATCCCGACAGCCTGCTCCGCCGCTCGCCGGCCTCCGCTCCGTTGCTCGACGCCCTGAAAGACCGCAAAACCCGCGACGCCGTCCGCTCGGTGCTGGAGCGGTTTACGGGTGGCGCCGCGAAGCCAGCAAAGGCGCCGGATGCGGGAGCCGCGCCGGCGCCTGCGAGTGTGCCGGCGGTGGATGGGGCGGCGAAGGGGAATTGACCTCGCTAAGCGTGCAACGGCAGATGGCCGGTGGGAGCAACGGGCGGGACGGTGTTCGACGGGGGAACAGATTACCAAATTTGCATTACCACCGTTTTTTCATCGAATTTTAGGACCAAGTCTGATTCAATGAATCGGCAATGGCACAAAATTCAAAAATCGAGTGGACCGACCACACCTTTAACCCTTGGTTAGGGTGTACGAACGTAAGTCCTGGCTGTGATCATTGCTACGCCGAGTCGTGGTCGAAGCGATCCGGCCTTGTAAAATGGGGCAATAGCCCCCGGCGACGGACATCAGAAGCCTATTGGCGCGCGCCCACCAAATGGCAGACCCTTGCCGCAGCATTCCATAGGCAACACGCTCGACGACAGCGGGTTTTCTGCGCATCCCTTGCTGACGTATTCGACAACCAAGTCGATATCGCTTGGCGCGGTGATTTATTCAACCTGATTGCGGCGACACCGTCACTTGACTGGCTGTTACTAACGAAACGCCCGCAGAACATCGAGAAGATGCTACCAAAGGATTGGCCCGAACATGGCCGACCGAATGTTTGGTTAGGGACCACAGCTGAAGATCAAGCTCGGTACGATCAGCGTTGGCCCCTGTTAAGTCGTGTTCCAGCCGCAGTACGGTTTATTTCCTACGAGCCGGCTATCGGCCCGGTTCGGCTTAATCCAACACATGCGATCCAACCGGATTGGCTGATCGCTGGTGGCGAGAGCGGGCACGGCGCTCGGCCAATGAAGGCTGGATGGGCAAGGGATATCATTAGCGATTGTTACGCTTTCGGCGTTGCCCCTTTTTTCAAGCAATGGGGCTCTATCAAGAATAACCCTTTGGTCGCCGAACAGGGGATGAATACCAAAGCGGCCGCCATCGCTGACGAGCACGGCAAGGGCGGCGGCTTAGTCGACGATCGACTCTATCGATATTTCCCGAATCCAAGGGGATTGTTGACTGTTGCCGCTTGAGCAAATCCCGCCAATGCGCGACCATTGGTTGTATGAAGGGCCAGCTTAATCTTTTTGCCGATCTGCCGCCACCGGCGGACAAGCCGATGCAGTTCAAGCCGGCTGAGCGGCCCATCTGGACCGAGAACAAGGCGAAGCTGATTGAACGTTATCTCTTTTATTTCGTCATGGTGACAAAACACGGCGCCTATATCGATGGTTTTGCCGGACCCCAATATAACGACAAGGAAGATGCTTGGGCAGCAAAACTAGTTCTTAAGTCTAGGCCGGCATTCTTGCGCAACTTCTGGCTTTGCGAAATCAAGAACAAAGGCATCACTAAACTCGAGGCTCTAAAGGCGGCGCAACCTAAAATTAGAAACCGCACGATTAGAATCGTGCCGGGCAACTTCAATGCAAACGTTTCCGCACTGCTCGCAGAAAGCAACATTGCCGACAAGACGGCAACATTTTGTCTGCTAGATCAGCGCACTTTTGAATGCGAATGGAAGACACTCGTAACGTTGTCGAAACACCGCACAGACTACAAGATAGAGTTGTTCTATTTTCTGGCGACCGGCTGGCTTGATCGTTCTATGTCCGGAATCAAAAACAAGTCAATTCTTGAAAAGTGGTGGGGACGGCCTGACTACGAAAAACTACAATCAATGCACCCGCACCACCGGATGTTATTGTTTTGCGAGCGGATGAAATCAGAGCTTGGCTATAAGCACGCCTATGGCTGGGAAATTTACAGCCGCGAGAAAGGCGGCAAAGTGATGTATCACATGATCCACGCGACCGATCATGATGAGGGACCGAGGCTGATGAATCGCGCCTATCGAAACGCGCTTAAGGATCGAGAATCAATTCGTCGTCTGCAGAAAGACTTACAGGAGATTTGGGGTGATACAGGCCGCGGGGAAAAGCCTAAACGTTCATAACAGAGGCTTCTACGTTGCGGAAGGTTTGCGAACGTTTCAGAACAATCATGGCAAACGGCCGTTGGGTAGACCGGATGTAAAGAGGTGGGTTACGCCTTTAGCTAACGGGGGCTGACGGTTTCAGAGGCCCGTAACTTCCGAGGCGGAGATCACAAAATGTTAGACAGCCAATGAGCACAGGATTCGAAGGATTTGACAATGACCCCCGTGCCATAGTGGAGTTTGAAAAAATCCGTTTTGAACTTGCGTGGCGGCATTTCGATTTACATGCGCGCCAACGGACGACAATGTTTCATTTCTTCATTCTCCTAACTCCGTTTCTTTTTGGTGGATGCTTTATCCTGTTCAAGGATCGTGAAGTCGTGGGCTCATTTCCAGCCATCTTCGCTGCTGGTGCAGGAGCTCTGCTTGTTTTCATTTTCTTTTTACTCGACCAGCGAAATAAACAGCTCTATCGCGTGAGCAAGCGAGCCCTCGGCCTCCTTGAAACACAGTTCCTATTTGCCTCATACCGACCTCTCAAGGCATCGGGTTCAGACTATCCGGGCGTCATCTCAACTGAAACACGATGCTACGGCGACAATAACCTTCTCAAACATAGCTTGCTAATCGGAGCTGTGTACTGGCTCGCTGTTCTAATGTTCTTGTCACTGGCGGGTTATTTTCTCATGGTGCGACAAGGTTGCATTAAACTGCCATTGCCGAGGGAGCTACTAACGTCTCAGCCATCGTCGGGATTCCCGAACCGCTAATTGGACGGCGCGCAAAGGAACTCACATGACAATCCCGTTCGAAAAACTCAAGGCCCGACTGCTCGCCGACCCCAAGGTCAAGGCGGAGTACAACGCGCTCGCCATGGAATTCGAGATTACCGCCGGGTTACTCAGGAAAACCAAGCCGGGACGCAGACGACAGCCCCCAAAAACTACCCGACGGGCAAATCAGCAAAATCCTGTCAAGCCCCTTTCGTAAAAATATTCTGATTTTCAGAATGCCAAATCAGTCCTATATCCATTCCTGTCCCGTCCCACTCAGAGGGGCGTTTCGCGATCGTCACGGACGTTGGCGGCGGGATGCGGTGGACGCAAATGGTGCTCAAGACGAGAGCGCCGGTTTGCGGACGGCGAAGTCGTGTGGTCCTGACGCCCCGACGCTGGCGTCAAGTTTTGGCGGAATTATCTCGCGTAAGCGACGGTGGCAAGAAAGCCCGGTCACCGGGGAGAGCACGAAGGAAACCGTAAAACCATTGCGCGGGGAATGCCGGGTGATTTCCGGTGTGACCGTGGTGACTGTTACTGGCATGGCTTGTTTTTTCTGCCCTGCCAGGCTGCGGGCGCATTGGGCGCCCGGCATTCCCTGCGCCCTCTTTGGGCGGAAGCGACCTGCACGACCCGGGCGAAATGCGCCGCGGGATCGTGGAGGTGTGTCGTCATCATTCCGCCATCGGGTCTCGCCTCCGGCGAGCCCGACGACAGGCTCCGGCGGATGATCCAGTATTCCAGAGATGCCAGCGATGGAATCGAGAAGCTGCGGTGTACTGGATACCCCGCCTGCGCGGGGTATGACGAGTGTAGATGCACTTCGGATCATCGAGCGTGCTTGCGGAGGCACCCCACCCCAACCCTCTAGGAGCGAGCTTCGCTCGTCTCGGCCCGCAAACGGGAGAGGGAGCTTTCACCTCCGATGCCGGGATACTGCCTCCAGGATGACGGTTGCGGCTGTCTGGATCGGGCCCCGCCGATGCGCTAGGGTTTTGGCCAGCCGGTCAAAAAAGCGGCAGTTCAGGGAGAACAACGTGAAATTCAGCACCATTCGCGCGCTTTCGCTCGCGCTCGCCACATTCGGACTGCTGTCCGCCGCCGCGCCTGCCATGGCGCAGCAAAAGACCATCACGGTCTGGTTCGGCAAGGGCTTCTACAAGTCCGAGGACGACGCGCTGCTGGAGGCGATCAGGAAATTCGAGGCCAAGACCGGCATCAAGGTCGAGCTGTCGCAATACGCCGGCCAGGACATGATTCCGAAGACGGTGGCGGCGATGGATTCCGGCACGGTGCCGGACGTCGCCTTCTCCGATACTTACGACGTGCAGGCGCAGGGCAAGTGGGCATTCGAGGGCAAGCTCGAGGATCTCTCCGATATCCTGCTGCCGATGAAGTCGGCGTTCGCGCCGAACACGATGGAGGCCGCCTATCTCTATAACGACGTCGCCAAGAAGAAGTCCTATTACGGCTTCCCGATGAAGCAGCAGAGCATGCATGTGCAGATCTGGCAGGACATGCTGGAGCAGGCCGGCTTCAAGCAGAGCGACATCCCGACCAAATGGGAAGATTACTGGTCGTTCTGGTGCGACAAGGTGCAGCCGGCGATCCGCAAGGCCACCGGACAGCGCATCTACGCCGTCGGCCAGCCGATGGGCGTGGAATCCACCGACTCGTTACAGTCGTTCTACACCTTCATGGACGCCTACAACGTTCATCTGGTCGACGACGACGGCAAGCTGACGGTCGACGATCCCAAGGTCCGCGAAGGCCTGATCCACGCGCTGAAGGATTACACCGACACTTACGTGCGCGGCTGCACCCCGCCCTCCTCCACCACCTGGAAGGACCCCGACAACAACGTCGCCTTCCATAACCGCACCATCGTGATGACGCACAACTTCACGATCTCGATCGCGGCCAAGTGGCTCGACGACGAAAACAACCCGGCGCTGACGCCCGAGCAGCGCGCCGCCGGCAAGAAAGCGTATGAGGAAACCATCATCACCGCGTCCTTTCCCAACAAGCCGGACGGCACGCCGATCAAGTACCGTTCCGACGTCAAGACCGGGCTGATCTTTGCCGCCGCCAAGAACAAGGCGGAGGGCAAGGAGTTCGTCAAATTCCTGATGCAGGAAGACAATCTGCGTCCCTACATCGAGGGCGCGTTGGGGCGCTGGTTTCCGGTCACGACCGCGAGCCAGCAGAGCCCGTTCTGGCAGGCCGACCGTCACCGCAAGGCGGTCTATGCCCAGTTCACCGGCGGCACCCAGCCGTTCGACTTTACGAAAAACTACAAGTTCACCATCCTGAACAACGAGAACGCCTGGGCCAAGGCGATGAACCGGGTGGTCAGCGAGAAGATCCCGGTCGACCAGGCCGTCGACGAACTGATCGCCCGCATCAAGCAGGTCGCGGGGTAGGCATGAACGTTGAACCGTCATTGCGAGCGAAGCGAAGCAATCCACTGCGCCGATACAAAAGCGTGGATTGCGTCGTCGCTTCGCTCCTCGCAATGACGAAGCCCGGCGACACCCGCCTTCTTCCCCCTCTCCCCGTTCTTCACGGGGAGAGGGTTGGGGTGAGGGGCTGTCTCAACAAGCGGACTCGCCGAGAGCTCCCCTCACCCGAAATTCGCTTGGCGAATTTCGACCTCTCCCCGCAGGCGGGGCGAGGTGCAAACTCGAGCCACTTGAAGGGCATCGCATGGCAACGATGACGCTCACGCCTGACGACGCGGTGCCGCGCGGGCCGTGGTCGGCGCGGCTGTCGACTCCGCAAGTCTGGGGCGTGGTGCTGCTGGTGCCCTACATGCTGGTGTTCCTCGCTTTCGTGCTCTATCCCGTCGGCTACGGGCTGTGGCTGGCGCGCCATCCGTCAAGCTACGTCGCGCTGTACCATGATCCGATCTTCGCGCGCGCCGCCGTCAATACGCTGATATTCCTGGTCATCGGCATCAACTTCAAAATGCTGGTGGCGCTGTTTCTGTCCGGCTTCTTTATCCAGTCGCGCTCCTGGATCAAATGGCTGTCGGTGCTGTTCATCCTGCCTTGGGCGGTGCCCTCGATCCCGACCATCCTGTCGGTGCGCTTCATGCTCAATCCCGAATGGGGCATGGTCAACCAGCTGATCTTCAAGTTCACCGGCGAAGACGGCCCGAACTGGCTCAACGATCCCGCCATCGCGCTGACCATGGCGATCGGCATGCACATCTGGAAATCGCTGCCGTTCTGGACCCTGATCCTGATGACCGGGCGGCTCGCCATCGCGCAGGACCTGTTCGAGGCGGCCGATGTCGACGGCGCCAGCTGGTGGCAGAAATTCCGCTTCATCACCTGGCCTTCGGTGCGCACGCTGTACCTGACCTGCACGCTGCTCTCGATGATCTGGACGCTCGGCGATTTCAACAGCGTGTACCTGTTGACCGGCGGCGGGCCGGCCGACCTCACCCATGTGCTGTCGACGCTCGGCATCCGCTACCTGCGGCTCGACCAGCTCGATATGTCGATGGCGTCGATCGTGTGCGCGCTGCCGCTGGTGCTGCCGCTGGTTTACTTCATGATGAAACGGCTGTCGCGATGAAGCCGATGTCAGCAAGGCTGCAATCGATGAGAATGCCGACGCTGCGCGAGGTCGGCACCGAGGCGAAGCTGCTCCTGATCGGCATTCCCGTGTTCGTCTGGACCATGCTGCCGATCTATCACATGTTCCTGTTCGCGATCTCGCCGAAGGAAGACGCCTTCGCAGGAAAATTCTGGCCGGATCATCCGACGCTGCACAATTTCCATATCGTGTTTTACCAGCAGCATTATTTCCTGCGGGATTTCTGGCTGCAGTTCTGGAATTCGCTTGCGATCGCAGTTTCAGTTGGCGCGCTGACGCTGTTGATTGCGACCGCAGCGGCGTTCTCGATCTCGCGGCTGCGCGTGCCCGGCGGGCGCTGGGTGATGAATCTGGCGCTGTTTACCTATTTTATCCCGGCGGCATTCCTCGCGGTGCCGATGTACCGGACCATGGGCACCTATGGATTGCTCAACAATCACTGGTCGCTGATTCTGGCGATGGTGACGATCGCCTCGCCCTACGCGATCTGGGTGCTCAAGCAGGCCTCCGACAAGCTGCCGCTCGAACTCGACGAGGCCGCGATCATGGACGGCGCCACCACCCTGCAGCTGTTCCGGCTGGTCTACATCCCCCTGATGATGCCGTCGCTGGTGGCGATCGGCACCTATGCGCTGCTGCTGGCGTGGAACGAATATCTCTACGCGTTCCTGCTGCTGTCGAACGAAAAGGACATCACGCTGCCGGTGGCGCTCGGCAACTTCCTGTCCGCGGACGACTCGCCCTGGGAATTGCTGATGACCACCGGCTTCATCTACGCGCTGCCGCCGGCCGCGATCTACTATGCGTTCAAGCGCTATATGGTCGGAGGGTTGACGGCGGGGGCGGTGAAGTCGTGACGTGACCGCCGCTGAACTACAACGGCGCCGCGCTCTCGCCGCGCGCGCTCGACAGCTTTGCCGCGAACGAGGCCGCGACAATCAGCAGCGCGATCAATCCGACGATCAGCGTGCAGATGGCGTTGATCTCCGGCTTCACGCCGAGCCGCACTTCCGAATAGATCCGGATCGGCAGCGTCGCCGAGCCGGGGCCGGTGGTGAAGCTCGCGATCACGAGATCGTCGAGCGACAGCGTGAACGCCAGCATCCAGCCGGCGACGATCGCGGGCAGGATCAGCGGCAGCGTCACGGCGGCAAACGCCCGCGCCGGATTGCAGCCGAGATCCATCGCCGCTTCTTCCAGGCTCGAATCGAGCGAGCCGAGCCGCGACTGCACCACCACGGCGACAAAGCACATGGTCAGCGTGGTGTGCGCGACCGTCACGGTCCAGAAGCCGCGCTCGGCGTCGAGCGCCACGAACAGCAGCAGCAGCGAAAGCCCGGTGATGACTTCGGGCATCACCAGCGGCGCGTAGAGCATGCCCGAAAACAGCGTGCGGCCCGCAAAGCGCTGGCCGCGCGACAGCGCCACGGCCGCGAGCGTGCCGAGCACCGTCGCCAAGGTGGCCGACGTTGCCGCCACCCGGAAACTCATCCAGGCCGCGTCCAGCATGGCGCGGTCGTTGAAAAATTCCGAGTACCAGCGCAGCGACCAGCCGCCCCATACCGTGACCAGCCGCGAGGCATTGAACGAATAGATCACCAGAATCACGATCGGCAGGTACAAAAACGCCAGCCCCAGCACCAGCGAGACGAGGTTGAAGCGGGAGAATTTGCTGGTCGCGCTCGCCATCATCGCGCGCCTTCGAGCTGGCGGCGCTGCAGCCGGTCGTACAGCACGAGCGGCGCCAGCAGCAGCACCAGCAATACCACGGCCGCCGCCGAGGCCACCGGCCAGTCCTTGTTGGTGAAGAACTCCAGCCACAGGGTTTGCCCGATCATCATCGAGTTCGACCCCGCCAGCAGATCGGGAATCACGAATTCGCCGACGATCGGAATGAAGCACAGCAGCGCACCGGCGCCGACGCCGGGCAGCGACAGCGGAAAGGTCACCTGCCAGAACGCGGTTCGCGGCGAAGCGCCGAGATCGCTGGCTGCTTCCAGCAGCGCCGGCTCCATTTTGGCCAGCGTCGCGTACAGCGGCAGGATCATGAACGGCAGATAGGAATAGACGATGCCGAGATACATCGCGCTATCGGTCGAGAGCCACACCACCGGCGCCGAGACCAGGTGCAGCGCCAGCAGGATCTGGTTGAGCAGGCCGTCATGCTGCAGGATGTTGATCCAGGCGTAGATGCGGATCAGGAACGAGGTCCAGAACGGGACGATCACCAGCATCATCGCCACGCTCTGCCAGCGTCGCGGCAACCGCGCCATGCCGTAGGCGATGGGATAGCCGATCAACAGCAGGATCGCGGTCGAAACCGCGGCAACCTCAAGGCTGCGCAGATAGGAAAGGACATAGAGGTCGTCGGAAACCAGCAGCCTGAAATTATCCAGCGACAATGCCGCCAACGCGGACTTGATCGCGTCAATGCCCGCGGTGAGATCGAACACCGGCACGTAAGGCGGCTGCGCGATCGCGGTCTGCGACAGGCTGATCTTGAGGACGAAAGCGAACGGCACCAAAAAGAACAGCACCATCCAGACATAGGGCGCGAGCGCCGCAAGCCGCGCCGGGCGGGTGAAGATGCGGCGCCCGCTCATTGCTCCAGCACCAGGCAATCGTCGGGCGTGAACCACGCCACCACGCGCTGGCCGGTGCTGTAGGCATCGATATCCAGCCGCGCGGTGTTGGCCATCGACGAGCGCACCATCGCGCCGCTGTCGAGCTTGACCTTGTAGACGGTGAGGCCGCCGAGATAGCCGATATCGGTCACGGTGCCTTCGAGACGGTTGATCGCGTGCGCATTGACGGCATCCGATACCGGCCCGCGGCGCGACAGCTTGACCTTTTCGGGCCGGATCGCGACCGAGACCACCGTCTTGGTGAGCGGCACACGCGGCTCGGCGACGGTGACGGTGCCGGCGTCGCGCGTCGAAATCGCCAGACGGCCGGCCTCGCGGCTTTCGACCTGGCCGTCGAAGATGTTGATGTCGCCGACAAACTCGGCGATCCAGCGCGAGGCCGGGGCCTCGTAAAGCTCGCGCGGGGTTGCGACCTGGTCGAGACGGCCGGCATCCATCACACCGATCCGGCTTGCCACCGTCATCGCCTCTTCCTGGTCGTGGGTGACGATGATGAAGGTCATGCCGAGGCGCCGCTGCAGCTCCATCAATTCGAGCTGGGTGCTTTCGCGCAGCTTCTTGTCGAGCGCGGCCAGCGGCTCGTCGAGCAGCAGCACCTGCGGGCGGCGCGCCAGCGAGCGCGCCAGCGCCACGCGCTGTTTTTGACCGCCGGAAAGCTGATCGGGCTTGCGCTTCTCCAGCCCGTCGAGCTTGAGCAGCGCGACCAGCTCGGCCACGCGGCTGTCGATCTCGGAACCGGCCATGCCGGCGCGCTTCAGGCCGAACGCGATATTGTTGTGCACGGAAAGATGCGGAAACAGCGCGTAGTTCTGGAACATCATGTTGATCGGACGCTGATGCGGCAGCACCTGTGCGATGTCCTTGCCGTCGAGCAGGATCCGGCCCTCGTCCGGCGTCTCGAAACCGGCGAGCATCCGCAACAGCGTGGTCTTGCCGCAGCCGCTTGGACCGAGCAGCGCGAAAAACTCCCCCGCCTTGATGTCGAGCGACAGCCGGTCGACCGCCCTGAAGATGCCGAACTTCTTCACCACCGCCTCGATCCGCAGCAGCGGCATGTCGGCCGCAACCGCCGGCTGAGGCACGAACGCAGGTTCGGAGGCGACCCCCGCTCCTGTCGGTTCGGATTGTGGCGCCTCCGGCGCTGCTTCGGCGTTCGGCAGTTCCTCAGTCATGATCTCTTCAAACCCAATGCCTCGATCCACGCTAATGACTGATCGAAGCCGGCTCAACCGGTTCGCCGCGCGCGGCCACAACTATTCGGTGCGGACATATCCGAAAAATGCCGCTAGCATCACCCGCAAGCCGGAAATTATCCCGGCGCCATGTGATCGGGGACATCGATGCAGCGCAGGCAATTCCTGAAGATGGCTACCGCCGGCGCCAGTGCCGGCCTGCTGGCGAAAATGAACCCCGCCGCGGCGCAGTCCCTCGCCGGCAAGCAAATCCGCATCATCGTTCCATTTCCGGCGGGCGGGCCGACCGACATCGTGGCGCGGCCGCTGGCACAGATGCTGGGCGATGCTCTTAAAGCCACCACGCTGATCGACAATCGCGCCGGCGCCGGCGGGTCGATCGGTACTGAAGCCGTGGTGAGGTCGGCGCCCGACGGTCAGACCCTGCTGATCGGGACGGTGGGCACCCAAGCCATCAATGCCGCGCTCTATCCAAAATTGCCCTACGACCCCGTCAGGGATTTCACGCCGATCGCCGTGGTGGTGCTGGCGCCGGTAACCGTCATCGTGAATCCGGCGCAGCCGATCAACAATCTCGCCGAATTGGTGGCGCTGGCCAAACGCATGCCCGGCAAACTCAATTACGGCTCCGCGGGCGCGGGCACGCCGGGGCATCTCACCGGCGAGATGTTCAAGGCCGCGGCCGGCATCGACATCCAGCATGTGCCCTATAAAGGCAGCGCGCCTGCGTTGACCGACCTGATCGGCGGCCAGATCCAGATCATGTTCGATCCCTTGCAATCGGTGCTGTCGAATGTGCAGGGTGGAAGGGCGCGCGCGCTGGCACTTTCGAGCAAGACGCGGTCACCGGTCTTGCCCGAGGTGCCGACCATCGCCGAGTCCGGCTACGACGGCTTTGAAACCACCGCATGGTGGGGTGTGTTTGCCCCGGCCGGGATGCCCGATGCGCTAACGACCGACGCTGGCCGATGAAATTGAAAAAATCGTCCGCAGCGACGGGTTCCGAAGCAAGCTGGAGCCTCTCGGGGTACTTTGCACTTCCATTCGCGGCGCCGAGCTGGCCAAATTTCAGCGGAGCGAACTGGCGAAATGGGGTAAAGCGGTGCGCGACGCCGGCGTAAGGATCGATTGACCGAAATGAAGCTCAACGACGAAGAAAAAGATATTCTGGCCGGCAAAGCAGGCTTCGTTCCGCAGCAGGCGCTGCAGCACCAGATCAAGGTCGGCGAGTTCTTCGGCGCCGAGGATCTGGTTCCGGTGACCCAGGCGCATTTGATGGCCGACACCGAAAGCCTCGGCGAAGCCGGCGTGCGCTGGCTGGAGGGATTGACGGCGACCACGGACGGGCAACGCCGCGTACGCATCCCGACCATCACCGATCCCCGCGGCACCGATTTCACCAAAGCCGACCTGCTCGGCCAGACCTCGACCATGCTCAATCTCGAACGGCGGGCGATCGACGCATTCGTCAAGCTCGGCGTCACCATGACCGACACCTGCATCAACTATCAGACCATTCAGGCGCCGACGCGCAACGAGCATGTCGCCTTTGGCGATACCGGCGTCGTGATCTATTCGAACTCGATTTGCGGCGCGCGCTCCAATTTCGAAGGCGGGCCCTCGGCGCTGGCGGCGGGACTTACCGGAAGAACCCCGCGCTACGGATTCCATCTGCCCGAGATGCGCCGCGCGAGCTTGCGCATTCGCGTGGATTTCACCCCGACCACCCTCAACGGCTGGGGCGCACTCGGCGGCGTGATCGGACGCATCGCGGGCAATTACTGGTCGGTCCCTGTGATCGAAGGCATCGAGGGCTCGCCGCGCTCCGACCAGCTCAAGCATTTCGGCGCCTCGATGGCGAGCTTCGGCTCCATCGCGCTCTTCCATCTGGCGGGCCTGACGCCGGAAGCCACCAGGCTCACCGACGTGGCGGCCGCCGACTTGCCGGTTGTTCATGTGACGCGCGCCGACGTCGATAACCTGCAAAAATCCTATCACACCGACGATCAGGTCGACGTGGTCGTGTTCTCGGCGCCGCAACTCAGCCTGTTCGAACTGCGCGATCTGGCCGAACTTTGCGACGGACGCCGGTTCACGGTGCCGATGCTCGCGGTAACGAGCCCGCAAGTAAAGCCGGACGCCGATCGCATGGGCTATACCGCGCGAATAGAGTCCGCCGGCGGCAGCGTGTTGTCCGGCATGTGTTTCTATCAATCCTATGCGCGCGAGATTTCGGAGGCCAACGGCTGGAAGCGTCTGGCCACCAACAGCGCGAAGCTGGTCAATATACTGGGCGGCTACGGCTATCGTCCGATGCTGGCGTCGATGGAATCATGCGTGGACGCAGCGTCAAGCGGAAGGCTGGCGCGAACATGAGCGCAAAAATCTTTCGCGCCCGGCACGCCATGGGACCGACGGTGCGCGGGCCGACGCTGGTCGCCCATGACGGCTTCTCGGCCCGGTACGACCTCGACCGCATCAACGGCGTGTTCTCCCGTCCGACCCACAAGCTGGTCGGCCAATCCTACACCGGCAAGATCCTGGTGCTGGACACCGCCAAGGGCGGCGTGGCGACGGCGTGGATGCTGCACGAGATGCAATCGCGCGGCATCGTGCCGCTGGCGCTGGTGCTGAATTCCATCAATCCCATTCTGGCGCAGGGAGCAGCGCTCGGCGATGTCGCCATGCTCGCGGGCTTCGACGAAGACATCACCGCGGCTATTCCCCATGGCGCCGAGGTTGAAGTGAACCCGCAGGCAGGCCTGCTGACACTGCTCGGTTAGAATTTCCCGGCGGATTGATAACTGTGCGCCGCTTACGCGGACGACCGCATGAATTGCGCCAGCGCCTCGCGATCCGGCGCCGGCATGGTCAGGCCGAGTTTCGAGCGGCGCCAGAGAATGTCGTCCGGAAAACGCGCCCATTCGCATGTCATGAGATAGCGCACCTCCGCGCCGGTCAGTTCGCTCCCGAAGGCGGGACCGAGATCGGCCCGGCTGCCGGCATCGCCCAGCACGGCCTTGAGGCGGGTGCCGTAAGCGGCAACCAGGCGCTGGGCCTCGCTCTCGCCCAGGAAGCGCCAACGCGCCCGCGCGCGCTCGACCTCGTCGTCGAATTTCTCCCACGCAAAATCGCCGCCCGGCAACGGCGCCTTCGCGGTCCAGCGCGGCGACATCGGATAAAACGGAGTGAGCCTGGAGACCGCCAGTTCCGCACGCAGGCGCGAAGTCGTGACATCGCCGCCAAAGATCGTCAGCAGCGGCGCCTTGCCACGCCGGTAGTCGAACGCCATGACGCCGTCCCGGGTAGCACCCTTGCCGGCGGGATCCATCACCATGTTGGCGCCTGAAACGGTCTTGATCACATCGGACGGTTCCACCCGTTCGCGGAAATAGCGGTTGGCGGCATCGCAGAGATAGGCGACCTCGCTTGCCGCCATCGATACGGCCGCGGGATCGCCCTTGAAGGCATGTCCCACGGTACCGATCAGCGTGAAGTCGCGCTCATAGGGGCTGGCGAAAATCAGCCGCCGGTCGCTGTTCTGGAACACGTAGACATTGTCGGTATCGAACAGGCGCCGGACCACGATCTGGCTCATCTGGGCCGCGCCCAAACTCGGCGTCGGCATCCGCAACACGGTTTCGGCGACCGACGTCGTCCAGGCGCCGGTGGCATTGACCAGCGCCCTCGCCGTCACGACCTGACGATGGCCGCGATCGATCGTCGCCAGCCGCCAGGTGTCGAGCCGGTCGGCGCGGACGCAGCGCGCGCCGGTTCGGATCACCGCACCTCGTTCGGCGGCATCGACGGCGGTGAGGACCACCAGCCGCGAATCATCTACCACCCCGTCGGAATATTCGAACGCGGTACCGAAGGGCCGTTTCAGCGCGTTGCCGACCGGATGGTGCGTGAGATCGACCGTCACCGAGGCCGGCAGGCGGCTGCGGGAAGCAAGCCGGTCATAGAGCAGCAAGCCTGAGCGCAGCAACCACGACGGACGCTCGTCGGAATGTTCAGGGATCACAAAGCGCGCCGGACGCACCAGATGCGGCGCGATCCGCAGCCAGATATTGCGTTCGGCCAGGGCCGCACGCACGCGTAGAAAGGCGCGGCGCTCCAGCACGGCGAGATCGCCATGGATCAATCGCGGTGAAGCGGAAGATGCCGCCGCTGCGAGGTCGCCCTGCTCGAGCAGAATCACCCGCAAGCCGCGTCCCGCGGCGTCGCGCGCGACGCTGACACCGTTCAAACCGCCGCCGATGATCGCAAGATCGTAGTCCGCCATCCCGCAAGGTTAGCCGGTCTTGCGCGCGGGCTCCATCGTCTTACCTTTGGGCCGGTCGACCAGCGCGGCATACAGGGCGATCGGCGCCGGCCGGCCGATGAAATAGCCCTGCACCGCGTCGCAGCCCTCCTCCGCGAGGAACCCGAGTTGTTCCTGGGTTTCCACGCCTTCGGCGACGATCGACATTTCGAGGCCATGGCCAAGGCCGATTACCGCGCGAACGATCGCGGCCGACTGCGGGTTGCGCCCGAGATTCATGACAAAAGCCCGGTCGATCTTGATCTTGTCGAACGGGAACGCCTGAAGATAGCTCAGCGAGGAATAGCCGCTGCCGAAATCATCCATGGAAATGCGAACGCCGAGCGCCTTCAGCCGCCGCAACAGCGCAAGGCCGCGATCGAAATCCTCGATCAGCACGCCTTCGGTGATTTCGAGTTCGAGCCGGTCCGGCGCAAGGCCGGTTTCCAGCAGTATCGAGTGCACGAGGCTGACCAGATCGCCGTGCATGAACTGCGCCGGCGACAGGTTGACCGCGATCTGCAGCGGCATTGCCCACGACGCCGCTTCCCGGCAGGCCTCGCGCAGAATCCATTCGCCCATCTCGACGATCAAGCCGCTTTCTTCCGCCAGCGGGATAAAGTCGCCCGGTGGAACGAAACCACGCACCGGATGCAGCCACCGCGCCAGCGCCTCGAAGCCGATGACTTCGCTGGAGGCGACGCTCTGGCGCGCCATCGCCTGCGGCTGATAATGCAGCGAGAGTTCGCCGTTCTTGATCGCGAGCGACAGATCCTGGTGCAGCACGCGGCGGTCGCGAATCTGCTGATCCATCTCGGGTTCATAAACGCTGATCGAACCGCGCGATTTCGCCTTGGCGCGGAACAAAGCCGCGCCGGCATTGGCAAGCAGCGATGCGGCGTCGGCGCCGTTGCGCGGGAATACCGAGATGCCGGTAGTCACGCCGGTGCGAACCGACTTGCCATCGATCAGGAACCCCTGCGCCAGTGCTTCGGCGAGTTGTTCGGCCAGCGCCTTGCCGGCGGCCGGCTGCACGCCGTCGATGATTAGCCCGAACTCATCGCCGCTGAGCCGGGCCACCACGCCGCCGCGCGCCGACGTCTGGATGCGGCGCGAGACTTCGATCAGCAGCTTGTCGCCGATCGCATGGCCGAACACGTCGTTGATTTCCTTCAGGCCGTCGAGGTCGACGGACAGCACGGCGAATTCCTCGTCGGTGCCTTCGCAAGCCTCGATCATCTGCGCCAGCGCCTGCAGGAACGCCGCACGATTCGGCAGGTCGGTCAGGCCGTCATGATAGGCCATGTGGGCCATGCGCGACTCGGTCTGGCGACGATCGGTGACGTCCTCATGGGTCTTGATCAGATATTGCGGCTCGCCGGCTTCATCGAGCACCGTCATGCGGCGCGTCAGGAACAGGCGTAACCCGTCCTTGGTGCTGATCGGATGCTCTTCAGTGAGCAGGCCGCGCTTTTTGATCGCCGCCTCGTCGCGCGCGATGATCAGCTTGGCTTCCCTCGGATTGAAGATATCCGCGGCCGTCAATCCGGTGGCATCCTCGCGGCGCCGGTTGAGGATGGTCTCGGCGCTGCGATTGGCCAGCAGGTATCGTCCGTCGCTGACGCGCTCGACGATCAGCGAAACCGGAATGTTGTCGACGACCAGTTCGAGAAACTTCTTGGTATTTTCGAGTTCGCGGGAAAGCGACTTGCGGTCGGTGACGTCGTCGAACAGTGCGATCAGGAATTCCGGCCGGTTCTTGTCATCGCGCGCGATCACGCGGTTGCTGGCGAGAATACGCTTCTTCGAACCGCGCTCGACGACGAGTTCAGAGCGGAACTGCCCGTCGAGCGAATCCAGCGCGGCGCGGTCCGCCGCGGCGATGCTTGCCGCCGTGTCCGGCTGGAAGATTTCATCGGCGCGTTTGCCGACGATCTTGTCACGGGGAAAACGCGAGAAACGCTCGAACGCGCGATTGGCGAAGATGTAGCGGCCGTCTTCGATGTTCTTGGCGGCGACGCACACCGGCACATTGTCGAGCACCGATTCCAGGAACTGCTTGGTCGACGCCAGTTGCCTGGAAAGCTTGCGTTGTTCGCTGCAATCCTCATGGGTCGAGACCGAGCCGCCGTTCGGCAGCGTAAAATATTTCACCACCACCGACCGTCCGTCCGGCAGTTCGGTGATGACGCCTTCCGGGCCGCCGGCGTTGGTATAAAAATCCTCGATGCTGATGTTGAGGACGCCACGCCGTTGCCGCAACTGCAACAGTCCGAGCCCGGTCATGTCTTTCGAAATATCCGAACGCGCCAGGCCGTAGATCTCGAGATAGCGATCGTTACAGAACACGACCCGCTTCTGCGAATCCGTCATCACCACGCCCTGGTTCAAGTTGTTGAGGGCGGACCTGACAAACGCATTTCGCCGTAATTGCGAACGCTGCACCTTGCGCAACGCCGAAAGGATCCACAGCGCGATCGCGGCGAGAAACGAACAAACCACGATGCCGCCGATCAGCATCTCCCAAACCGTATTGGGATCGGCGGAACCGACGTAGCTGGCTGGCGCAAAATTATCGGAAACGCCCAAGGCGGGGTCGAACGGCGCAAGAATCCCGAGCAGGCACACCAGTGCCCGCGCAGGAATCGAAATCTTGCCGCCTGCCTGCCAATTCTTGCCAGCCATCAGTCACCCGCGGATTTCCGGGCGGAGTGTCTGGCTTCACGGGTTTGAATCGGGTAAACGCATACTCCTGCAACCCGAAAATGTAACTTAAATTACGGCAATTGCCCGGACATGATTAATTCTTTCCTAACGGCAATCCGGCCGAAAAAGCGAGCTGAAAAAAATCCAGCAGGTTTTTTTGAAAAAGCCATCCCTAACAGGGCGATAGCGCGACGGCGCGATTGATCCCGGACGCGCGCCAGCTATCACGATGCGCGTCGAACAGAACAACAAACAATCCCGGATTCGAACTGCGAATGGACAAGGTTGAGTGCGTCGTTATCGGGGCGGGAGTGATCGGTCTTGCCGTCGCACGGCGGCTGGCGCAGGCCGGCCGCGAGGTGATCATCCTGGAGGCCGCCGAAGGTATCGGCACCGTCACCTCGTCGCGCAACAGCGAAGTGATCCACGCCGGCATCTACTATTCCGCCGGAAGCCTGATGGCCCGGATGTGCGTGCGCGGCAAGCGCGCCCTCTATGCCTACTGCCGGGATCACGGCATTCCGCATCGCAATTGCGGCAAGCTGATCGTCGCCACGACGCCGAAAGAAACCGAAAAACTGCAATCGATCAGGGCTCACGCCGCAGCCAATGGCGTTGACGACCTGCAGACGCTCAGCGGTGAAGCCGCGCGCGCACTGGAGCCCGCGCTGAACTGCGATGCCGCCCTGCTTTCGCCGTCCACCGGCATCATCGACAGCCATGCCTTCATGCTGGCGCTGCTTGGCGACGCCGAGGATGCGGGCGCGTCATGCGCCTTTCACACCCCGCTGCTGCACGCCAGAGCCACAGCCGGCCGGATCGAACTCGACGTCGGCGGCGAGGTACCGATCAGCCTGGAATGCGGACTTCTCGTCAACGCCGCGGGCCTCGGCGCACCGGCGGTGGCGCGCAGCATCGACGGCATGCCGATCGAGTTGGTGCCGACGGCCTATCTCGCCAAGGGAAACTATTTCAGTTGCAGCGCGCGGGCGCCGTTTTCACATCTGATCTATCCGGTGCCCGAGCCCGGCGGCCTCGGCGTACATCTCACCCTCGACATGGCGGGCCAGGCCCGGTTCGGTCCCGACGTCGAATGGGTCGACACGATCGATTACGCGGTCGATCCGGCGCGGGCGGAAAGGTTCTATCCGGCGATCCGGCGATACTGGCCGTCGCTGCCGGACGGCGCGCTGATGCCGAGCTATTCGGGAATGCGGCCCAAGATCGTGCCGCCGTCGGTGGCGGTGCAGGATTTCCTGATCCAGGGACCACAGGACCATGGTGTAGCGGGGCTGATCAACCTGTTCGGGATCGAATCGCCGGGGCTGACATCGTCACTGGCAATCGCGGATCATGTCGGCGAGCTGGCAGGGTCGTAGCCGGCGGACTGCGCGACCTATCGTCACCCTCGAGGCACGAGCCCTCTAAGGGGTGGATCGCGGCGCCCTTCGAAGCGCGCAACAGCGCGCTCCTTGGCGGATGACCGGTGTGTGGAAAACTTGGGAGGACGAATCCTAGTGCAGCGTTTCTTCCGCGGTATGCCTTAACCGCTCGATCTCGTCCTTCACCATCAATTTTCGGCGCTTTAACTCGACAATTTGCAGGTCGTCTGTTGAGAGGTGCACGAGAGCTTCGTGTAATTCGTTTTCGAGAACCTTGTGTTTCCGTTCTAGTTCAACGAGATGCGCCTGAATTGCCATACGAAACCTCCTCGGTTGGATTAGACCTCAGATTCGATCCGGACGGCCAAGTCTACACCAGTAACCCGATCTGTCGATGGGTATCCAAAATGAAGCGTGCTCATTTTTAGGTATTGTCGGCAACGAATCGTGAGCGTGGAACCGGTCAGGCTTTTGAGCGCTTGCGGACCGGGCCGGCAGGGACGATATTCCCTCGGTGGTTTCCGCAACCTTTTGCAATCTCATCGCGTTTTTCAGTTAACGTACACCATGACCGACGAAGATGAGCGCGAGCTTGAATCCGAGCTCGCGCGGCTGCAACAGGAGCACCGCGACCTCGACGCGGCAATCGATGCGCTGCATCAATCGCCCGCGCCCGATTTGTTGCGGCTGCAGCGGCTGAAGAAGCGCAAGCTGCAGCTGCGCGACCGCATCGCCTTCATCGAAGACCAGATCACCCCCGACATCATCGCGTAGCGGCAGCCTCACCCGCTTGTTAACTCGCGCAGCACGCCGGTGATCTCTTGCGAACCGTATGGCTTGGGCAAAAACCGCCCGCCTTCGGGCAGATCGATTTCCTCGACATTGAGGCGGCCGGAGGTCGCGATAATCTTGATTGGAGGCCAGCGGCCCTTGATCGCCCGGGCGAGTTTCAGCCCATCCATCGAACCAGGGATCTGGATATCTGTGAAAACCACGGTGATGTCGGGACGGGTTTCCAGAATCTCAATCGCCTCATCGGCGTTTCCCGCCTCGATCACCTCGAACCCGGCAGCTCCTACCATCTCGACCGCATTCATTCGCAGCAGAAGCTCGTCCTCGACGATCAGCACCACAGGTCTTTTGGACTCGACACGACCCATGCGGCCTACTCCCTGACGAACACCGGACAAGTGCCGGATACTGCTTTAGTTCCGGCGGCAGCTTTGGTGGCGATGGCTGCTCAACCCGCGGCACTCGTCCTTCGGCTGAACGTTGTAAAAAAGCGGCAACGGCTGCGGCGCGAGTTGAATGACCCTCTTGACTCCATAAGAACAAAAGAGGAACATTATTCTCGTCCGCAGCCAGCATCCCGGGGATATTGCCATGTTCAAACCCATCTCGACGTCCGACCACGACCGCTACGATCAGGCCTGCGACCAGGCGATTGCGATGTGCGACGGCAATATGCGCAGCGCCATCAAGGCCCTGCTGCTGGTGAACGAGTATCTGGAAGCCGAGGTCGAGGAACTGCAGGCGCTAGGTCCGAACAGTGCGCCGGTATTGTCCAAGGCAAAGGGCGCCGCCTGATCCATCGAAGGAAGATCCCAATGGCCGATGTCACCTATTACGTCGCGCTGCCCTTCATGCAGGACGATACCGGCTCGCCGGTCGCGGGGGCGGCGGAAGAATGCCAGAGTTCGTCGGGCGCGTTGCGGCGCGCGGAAATCCTGTCGAGGTCTGCCGGCAGCATCGGCGCGGTCGCCTTCAGCCGCAGCGGAGATCCGATGATCGGCGAATTCGGCCCCGCCCAATTGCTGCGAAAATTCGGCGACGTGCCGGATGATCTCAGCGGGCTGTGAGCCTGCTGCGACGACGTCAACGCAACTCGCGGAAAAAAGCGCGAACCTCGCCGGCAAGCAATGCCGGTTGTTCCAACGCGGCGAAATGTCCGCCCTTGGGCATGATGCTCCAGCGGCGAATGTCGGTGAATATGCGCTCCGCGGCCGTGCGAGGCGGTTTGAGGATTTCGCGCGGGAATTGCGCGTAGCCGGTAGGTACCGAGATCTTGTCGCCGACGGGCAGGATCGCCGAGCCGTGCAGGCGGGCGTAATAGGGCCAGAACGACGAACCGATCGCTCCGGTGAACCAGTAGAGCGCGATATCGGCGAGCATGCGGTCGCGGCTGATCGCGCTCTCGACGTCACCGCCGCAATCGGACCAGGCGCGGAATTTCTCGACGATCCACGCCGCCAGTCCAACAGGCGAGTCCGTGAGGCCGAAGGCAAGCGTCTGTGGACGGGTGCCCTGAATCCACTGATAGCCGGTCTCCTCGCGTGTCCAATGGGCCAGTTCGCCCAGATAACGCCGCTCCTCCTCGGTCGGATCGGGAAAAGAGGAGGGATCGCGGCCCGCGGCCATCATCAGATTGATGTGGATGCCGATCATCCGGTCGGCGTGCGCGTAGCCGAGCCGGCTGGTGACTGCGGCGCCCCAGTCGCCGCCTTGCGCGCCGAACCTGGCATAGCCCAGCACGTCATGCATCAGCGCGGCGACGCAATCCGCCATTTCCGGAACGCCGAACCGCTTTTGACCGGGGCGAAAGGACAGACCGTACCCCGGCAAGGACGGCGCCACCACGGTGAAGGCATCGCGCGCGTCGCCGCCGAAGCGTGCGGGATCGGTGAGGCGCGGGATGAACTCGAGAAATTCGAACACCGAGCCTGGCCAACCGTGTAACAGCAACAGCGGCATCGGGTCGGGGCCGACGCCGGGCACATGCAGATAATGCAGGTCGATGCCGTCGAGCGGGACACGAAATTGCGGAAAGGCGTTTAACGCGGTTTCCGCCGCCCGCCAGTCGAAATCGTTGCGCCAGTATTCGGTGAACTGGCGAAGATAGCTGACATCGGTGCCATAGGCCCATGCGTCACCGGGCGCTTGGTCGGGGAAGCGCGAGCGGGCAAGGCGGTCGCGGAGGTCAGCGATGTCGGCGTCCGGGATGTGAAGGGTGAATGAGGTTGGTTTGGTTGTCATGATCCCGCTCGGTTGGTTGGACACATTTGCCTACGCTTACACCACTCTCAACGCGAGCGGAGCGGCGTCAGGTTCTTGAGGCACTGAGCATCACGCTTCGTGCCGCCGTTGCGCCTTGCGCACATACATCGCGCTGTCGGCTTCTTCGAGTGCCCGGCCGGCTTCGGCATGAGGGCCGAGAATGGCAACGCCGGCGGACGCGCCGGCCGTGACGGTGCGGCCGCGAAACACGAAGCTGAGCCGGTCGATGGCTTGTTCCAGTGACGCCGCCTTGGCGCGGGCGTCGGTCTCGCTGAGATTCCACAGCAACAGCGCGAACTCGTCGCCGCCCAACCGTCCGATCACATCCGACGAGCGCACATGGCGCAACAGTTCGGCCACGATGGCCTTGAGGACCAGATCGCCGGCGGCATGACCGAAGGCATCGTTGATCGGCTTCAGGCGATCGACGTCGAGCACGATCAACGCGCCGCTGGCATGATAGCGCTTGATGTAGGCGACCGCGCGATTGAGCGCGCGCTCAAAGCCGCGCCGGTTGGGAATATCCAGCAGGAAGTCGATATCCACCGACGCCTGCAGTTCGTCGATTCGGGTCTGGGCCTGCGCCAACTGTTCCCGAAGCCGGCGAATCGTCGGTTTGGCGTCATCCGGCGGCGCCGATAGCCGGGGCGAGGATGAACGCAAGGCGCGCGGCGGCGTGGCTTTGCGTCCCACGACCCCGCTTTTGCGGGGCTTGGCGGCCTTTGCGGCGGTTGCCCTGGTTTTCTTCTTCATGGGCTCCCTCAGAAGACTTGCCGGGATTCACCAAGACAGGATAGTCCATTCCGGACCCCTTGCCACGCCTTGCCGAACCTAGGGCCGATCCTATAATCCGGCCTATGTTTTTGGATTCTCGAAAAGAATTGACCGTATGACCGCCCCCGTCGCCATCATCATGGGAAGCCAGTCGGACTGGGACACCATGCGCCATGCCGCCGAAACCCTGGCCGCGCTCGGCGTCGCTTGCGAAAAACATATTGTCTCGGCGCATCGCACCCCGGACCGGCTGTTCGCCTTCGCCAAGGGCGCCAAGGCGGCCGGCTTCAAGATCATCATCGCCGGCGCCGGCGGCGCGGCACATCTGCCGGGCATGACCGCATCGCTGACGGAACTTCCGGTGTTCGGCGTCCCCATCGAATCCAAGGCGCTGTCCGGCGTCGACTCGCTTTATTCCATCGTCCAGATGCCGGCCGGCATACCGGTGGGAACGCTGGCCATCGGCAAACCCGGCGCCATCAATGCCGCGTTGCTCGCCGCCAGCGTGCTTGCGCTCAACGATCCGGGGCTGTCCGGCCGGCTTGTCGCCTGGCGCAAGCAGCAGACCGAGGCGGTCAACGAGCGCCCGGAGGGATCTGCGTGACCTCCGCAAAGCAGGTGAAGCTGAAGCCCGGCGACACCATCGGAATTCTCGGCGGCGGACAATTGGGCCGGATGCTGGCAATGGCGGCGGCGCGCCTCGGGTTGCGCTGCCAGGTGTTTTCGCCGGACCCGGATTCGCCGGCGTTCGATGTCGTGCTCAATGCAACCTGCGCGGAATATGCCGACGTCGAGGCGCTGGAACTGTTCGCCAACGACGTCGACGTCATCACCTACGAGTTCGAGAATGTGCCGGCAGCCACCGCAATGATCCTGGCGGCGCGGCGTCCGGTGCTGCCCGCTCAGAAAATCCTCGAAACCACCCAGGATCGCCTTGCCGAAAAGGACTTCGTCAAGCGGCTCGGCATCGGCACTGCCGATTACGCCGATGTTTCGTCGGCGGCGGCGCTGCACGCCGCGATCGGAAAAATCGGCCTTCCGGCCGTGATCAAGACCCGCCGCTTCGGCTATGACGGCAAGGGTCAGGCGATGATCCGCAAAGGCGACGATCCGGATCGAATCTGGGAGGATCTCGAAACCAAATCCGCGATCCTTGAGGCCTTTATTCCTTTCGACTGCGAAGTCTCGGTGATCGCCGCGCGCAGCGCCGATGGCAACGTCGAATGCTTCGACGTCACCGAAAACGAACATCGCGACCATATCCTGAAAATCTCGCGCGCCCCGGCGGGTATCTCCGATGCGCTGGCGGCACAGGCTCGCGGTATCGCCGAGACCATCGCCAACGCCCTGGACTATGTCGGCGTGCTCGCCGTCGAGATGTTCGTGGTGCAGGCGGATGGCGGGCCGAAGATCCTGGTCAACGAGATCGCGCCGAGGGTGCACAATTCCGGGCACTGGACACTGGATGGTGCATCGATCTCGCAGTTCGAGCAGCATATTCGCGCCATTGCCGGCTGGCCGCTCGGCAAGCCCGTCCGTCACGGCCCGGTGACCATGACCAACCTGATCGGGGACGACATCAACGACTATGCGCAATGGCTGACCGTCCCCGGCGCCACCGTTCATCTCTACGGCAAGGGTCCGCCGCGGCCGGGCCGGAAGATGGGGCATGTGACGCAGGTCGGAACTACACCGCCCAAAAGCGCCTGATCGGGGCCGAAACCGGCTAATTTGACCGCGCGATAGCGCTTGTACTTGTGGACATTCCTACCTTTGTCTGATACATCCGCGCGCTCAGGGTTAGGGGCTCGGCCTTTCGCCGGCCCTTTATCTTTAGCAGAATCCAATCCGATCAATTGAAAGAGGATGCCGCGTGCAGGTTCTCGTTCGCGATAACAATGTCGATCAAGCCCTCAAGGCGCTGAAGAAGAAGATGCAGCGCGAGGGTATTTTCCGCGAGATGAAGCTCCGCGGCCATTATGAAAAGCCCTCCGAGAAGAAGGCCCGTGAAAAGGCCGAAGCCGTGCGGCGCGCGCGCAAGCTCGCCCGCAAGAAGCTGCAGCGTGAAGGCCTGCTGCCGATGAAGCCGAAGCCGGTGTTTGGCGCCGGTCCGGGCGCGGAACGCGGTGGTCCCGGCGGCGGCCGTGGCGGCCCAGGATCGGGGCGCGGACAGCGCTGATCAAAAGTTTTGCAGATTGAATGTGATGACGCGGGCCTTCGGCCCGCGTTGTTGTTTTAGGTCTGGCGTTTGCCGGCAAAGCAAGTCCGCTGATGCATTTTGCGATATTGCGGGCTACCAATACTGCTTTGGTTCGCGCGCGAGTGTTCCGTATCGATGGCCATTCCGGTTCCCCATGTTTTTTCCGGAGCTTCGCGGCTTGGCCCGCGTGCCTTGGCGCCGATCCTGCTGATCGCGGTCGCGCTTGGCGGTTGCTCGTTCAACCTGGGATCGCTGTCGCCGGAGTCCGATAAAGACACCTCGCCGAAGATAGCGCCAACCGGGCCCGACGTCAGCGAGGCCCAGACCACTACGACGCATGGCCAGGAGCTGGTACGGTCCGGAAAAGTCGAGGACGCGCTTGCCGAGTTCGACAAGGCGATCACGCTCGATCCCCACAACGCGGAAGCCTTGTACAACCGCGGCCTGATCTATCAGAACAACAAACAGCATCAGCTTGCGATCGACGATTTCACCTCCGCAAGCGGCCTGACGCCGCAACGGCCCGAACCGTTGCTGGCCCGTGCGATCAGTTACCTCGCGATGGATCGGCTCAAGGAAGCCGCCGCCGATCTCGACGAGGCGGTGCAGGCCGACCCGCAGAACGCACAGATCTGGACCACCCGGGGGATCGTGTATGAACGCCTCGGCGACAAGACCAAGGCCGCAGGCTGCTATAGCCGCGCCATCAACCTGCGCCCGAGAGATGAAGCCGCGCGAAGCGGCTTTGCGCGCGTCGGCGGCAAGCCCGGCCAGAGCTACGATGCGTTTTAGACTATTTACCGGGTCAGGATATTTACCGGCTAATTAGCCGACCTGGTCGGCAATACCTTGTGGATCACCGATTTCGCCGCGAGCAGCACATCCTCGGCAACATTGGTATGAGGGCGCGGCGCCGGTTCCATCGCCTCGGCACGCAGATCGAGCGGCCGTGAAGATGGAATATCCGCCGGCGGAATCGGGCGGCGCGGATCTTCAGCTCGCACCGATCCGGTCGTCGAATCGAACGGCTCGGTTGCCGGCGTAGCGACCACGATCGGTGGCGGGAGCGGCTGGATCGGCGGCGCCAATACGATGCGTGGCGGATCGGGAACGCGAGACGCATCCGGAATGCGCGGCACATCGGGAAGGCGCGCGGTTTCTTGCGGGCGCGGCATATTGTCATTCGCCCGCAAACGTTCGATCGCCGCGCGGGCGAGATCGTTGGCGTCGCGGGGCTGCGCATCCGGAGCGATGGCGGCTTCCACCGGCGGGGCGGGATTTGGCACAGCGACAACCGCCGGTGCGGATGGCGGCGCCGGTGCCGGAACAACTTTGGCAACGGCCTTTTCATGCGTCGGAGCCGGGCGCCGCTTGATGTCCGCAGGGATGCTTACGGCCTCTGCCGGCTTCTCGGCTGCCGGCTTCTCGGCGGATTTCTCCACGGGCTTTTCGACGGCCGACTTCTCGAAGATGACCTTTTCGGAGATGCCCTTTGCCCTGACGCCTGGCTCGGGGATGTTGGCGACGTCGGTGGATGCGTCGGCCTTGGCAGCTTCAGGCGCAGCCTTCACCCCCGCCTTCGGTTCGGTCGTCGACACTACGGCAGCGACCGGCGCAACCGTCCCGGGCTTGGTGACGATGTAATGATTGACGATGTAGGCCCCGATGATGGTCGCAACCACCGAGGGCAATATATCCAAAGTAAATTTCGATAGGTATTTCAGCATGCCGGCCACTCCCCGCGCCGGTTTTCATGCGGGAACTTTGAGGCGCATTAAGGGATCAACTGCGACCGATCGGTGGCAATTCGGTAAACGGCTGTTTACGGCTTCAACTCGACTTCCAGGAACACGATTTCATCGGTGGTTTCATTGAGCACGTCATGCTCGACGCCGGCCTTGCGGAAGTAGGATTTGCCAAGGCTGAGCTGCGCCTTGGAACGTTCCCCGTTGGGCGCGACGATGGTCATTTCGCCCGAGGTCACGGGAACGATGACATAGTCCATCTCATGGATGTGATGACCGGTGGCGCTGCCCGGCGCCAGCCGCCATTCGGTGACGCGGACTTCCCTGGTGTCGACCTGAACATCGGATTTGGCAGCCAGCATGGTCAATTTCCTGCAGCTCTCTCAGGGCACGAATACCAGGAACACGAATACCGCAAATACCACCACGTGAACCAGTCCGAACAGGATGTTGGTACGGCCGGTGCCGAAGGTGAGCATGCTCAGGATGAACGTCATCACCAGGAGCACCATCTCCTGGGCATTGAGCCCAAGCACCAATTGCTTGTCCAGCGCATAGGCGGCGACCGCGACCGCCGGGATCGTCAGCCCGATGGTCGCCAGCGACGAGCCCAGCGCCAGGTTGATGCTCTTCTGCAGGTCGTTCTTGCGCGCGGCGGCGACGGCCGCCACGCTCTCGGGCAGCAGGATCAACACCGCCACCAGGACGCCCGCGAAGGCTGGGGGCGCGCCGATCAGGGCGGTTGTGACATCGACCACGAGCGAGAATTTTTTCGCCAGCAGCACCACCGCCAGTAGCGAGACCAGCAGCAGCACGGTGCTCAGGACCAGCATCCTGCTCGAGACGCCGGCCTCGCCGTGATCCGGCTCGTTTGCCTTACCGATGAAATAACCGCGATGCAGGATCGTCTGGGTGTAGAGAAACACGCCGTAGAGGATGAGGGTGACGACACTGACGAAGCCAAGCTGGACCGTCGAGTAGACCGGCCCCGGCGTGGTCAGGGTGTAGTTGGGCATGATCAGCGTGATCGTTGCCATCGCGATCAGGACGCTGAGATACAGGTTTGACCCGGTGACCTGGACGTCCTGTTCGCGGTAACGCAGCCCGCCGACCAGGATACAAATGCCGACCAGGCCGTTGCAGACGATCATCACTACCGCGAATACGGTGTCGCGGGCCAGCGTCGGCACGGCTTTGTCGCCAAGCATGATGGTCGCAATCAGCGCGACCTCGATCACGGTGACCGCCAGCGTCAACAGCAACGTCCCATAGGGCTCCCCGATCCGCTGCGCGATCACTTCGGCATGATGGACGGCCGCGAACACCGTGCCGAACAGGATGACCAGCAGCACGGCTGCAAACACCAGCCCGGCGGCCGACGGCGTGAAGGTAAAGCCGGATGCGGTGACGCCTGCAAAAAGCAGGACGGCCAGCGCGGGGAAAATCCACGCCGATCGCGGCATCGGGCCGTGTTCGCTCATCTGACGGCATCCTTGAAGCCTTAAAGGCTTCGTCACAACGCCTTGACGATATTCTCGGTCATCTTCTTGGCGTCGCCGAGCAGCATCATGGTGTTGTCGCGATAGAACAGCGGATTGTCGATGCCGGCATAACCGGACGCGAGCGAGCGCTTGATGAACATCACGGTGCCGGCCTTCCAGACCTGCAGCACCGGCATGCCGTAGATCGGCGAGGTCTTGTCCTCTTCGGCGGCCGGGTTGGTGACGTCGTTGGCGCCGATCACGAAGGCGACGTCGGCCTGCGCGAATTCCGAGTTGATGTCCTCAAGCTCGAACACCTCGTCATAGGGCACATTGGCTTCGGCGAGCAGCACGTTCATATGCCCGGGCATGCGGCCCGCGACGGGGTGAATCGCATACTTGACCTCGACGCCTTCCTTCTTGAGCTGGTCGGCCATCTCGCGCAGCGCATGCTGTGCCTGCGCCACCGCCATGCCGTAGCCGGGCACGATGATGACCTTCTGGGCATTTTTCATGATAAAGGCGGCATCATCCGCCGAGCCGAGCTTTACCGGGCGCACCTCACCACCGGCACCTGCGCCCGCAGCCGCCGTCTCGCCGCCGAAACCGCCGAGGATGACGGAAATAAACGAGCGGTTCATGGCGTGGCACATGATGTAGGACAGGATCGCGCCGGATGAGCCCACCAGCGCACCGGTGATGATCAGCGCCGAATTGCCGAGCGTAAATCCGATGCCGGCGGCGGCCCAGCCGGAATACGAGTTCAGCATCGAGATCACGACCGGCATGTCGGCACCGCCGATCGGAACGATCAAGAGCGCGCCGAGCACGAGTGCAATGATGGTGATCAGCCAGAAGTCGAGCGCGCTGCCGGACAGCACAAGACCGACGATGAAGACCACCAACGCCACGCCGAGCGCGATGTTGATGAGGTGGCGTGCCGGCAGGATGATCGGCGCGCCGCTCATGCGTCCCGACAATTTGGCGAACGCGATCACCGAACCTGTAAAGGTCAGCGCGCCGATGGCGACGCCGAGCGACATTTCAACCAGACTCTGCGGATGGATGTGGCCGGGCGTGCCGATGTCGAAGGCCTCGGGGGCGTAGAACGCACCGGCCGCGACCAGCACCGCGGCCATGCCGACCAGCGAGTGAAACGCCGCGACCAGTTCCGGCATCGAGGTCATCGGCACCCGCCGCGCGATCACAGCACCAATGCTGCCGCCGATGGCAACGCCGAGAACGACCAATAGCCAGCCGATGCCGTCAGCGGGCGGATGCGCGGCGAGCGTGGTCGCCACCGCGATCGCCATGCCGGTCATGCCGAAGAAGTTGCCCTGGCGGGATGATGCCGGGCTCGACAGCCCGCGCAGCGACAGGATGAACAGGACGCCGGCGACGAGGTATAAGACCGCAGCAAGATTGGCGTTCATCTAGAGGCCCCCATTGTCTTTGTCACCACGAGGTGCACGCCGCTCACTTCTTTTTCTTCTGGTACATCGCCAGCATGCGCTGGGTGACCAGAAAGCCGCCGAAAATATTTACGGATGCAAAGATCAGCGCGACGAAGCCGAAACCGCGCGCCCATGCTCCGCCGCTGCCGACCATCGCGACGCCGACCGCGAGCAGCGCGCCAACCACGATCACCGAGGAGATCGCGTTGGTCACCGACATCAGCGGCGTATGCAGCGCGGGGGTCACCGACCACACCACGAAATAGCCCACGAACACGGCAAGCACGAAAATCGAGAGCCGGAACACGAAGGGGTCGACGGCCTGCGCGATATGATCCATGGCGGCTTTCCTTATGCTTTCGGCTGGAAGTTTGGATGAATGACCGCGCCGTCCCTGGTGAGCGCGGTGGCCTTGACCAGTTCGTCGTCCCATTTCACGTCGAGCGCCTTGGTCGATTTGTCGACCAGGGTCTCGATGAAAGAGAAAAGGTTGCGGGCATAAAGGCTCGAGGCCGAGGCCGCGACGCGGCCGGCGACGTTGGTGTAGCCGACGATCTTGATGCCGCCGACATCGGCGACCTCGCCGGCCCTGGCGCCTTCGACATTGCCGCCGCGCTCGACCGCAAGATCGACCAGCACCGAGCCTGGCTTCATCGACTTCACCATTTCGGCGGTGACGAGGCGCGGCGCGGGCCGGCCCGGAATCAGCGCGGTCGTGATGATGATGTCCTGCTTCTTGATATGCTCGGCGGTGAGTGCCGCCTGCTTGGCCTGGTATTCCCTGGACATTTCCTTGGCATAGCCGCCGGCGGTTTCAGCCTGCTTGAATTCCTCATCCTCGACCGCGAGGAATTTGGCGCCGAGGCTTTCGACCTGCTCCTTCACCGCGGGCCGCACGTCGGTCGCGGTAACGACGGCGCCGAGCCGCCGCGCGGTCGCGATCGCCTGCAGGCCGGCGACGCCGACGCCCATCACAAACACCTTGGCGGCAGGAACAGTGCCCGCCGCCGTCATCATCATCGGAAACGCGCGGCCGAAGGCTTCCGCCGCCTCGATCACCGCGCGATAGCCGGCGAGATTGGCCTGGCTCGACAGCACGTCCATCACCTGCGCGCGCGTGATACGCGGCATCAATTCCATCGCGAACGCCGAGATACCGGCGTCCGCCATCGCCTTTAGCGCCGCGTCATTGCCGTATGGATCCATGATGGCGATGACCAGCGCGCCGCGCTTGTAGTTCGCAAGCTCGGAAGCCTCGGGGCGTTTCACCTTGATGACGATGTCGGCGTCCTTCAGCGCATCGGCGCTGACGACAGCACCAGCCGCGGTGAATTCCGAATCCGGCAGGCCGGACTTGATGCCGGCGCCGGGCTCCACGGCGATATCGACGCCGAGCGCCTTGAATTTCTTCACGGTGTCGGGCGAAGCCGCGACCCTCGGCTCGGAAGGATCGATTTCCTTGGCAACGGCAATCTTCATGGGGCCTCCGGCGGGCGCGGGGCACGCGCACGAGCAAACTAGCGCTTTTTGCGGAAAGATCGATACCGGTTTTGCGGCCGGCCTTGCGGGCGATTGTTCGAATCGCGCCGCCGGATGGCGGCGTGACCGGCAATGGGTCAGGTCAGGAAATACGCCATCAAGGCGACGATCAGGATGACGGTACCGGTGCCATATTTCACCAGCTTGATGAAGCCCTCATAGGTCTGCTCGTGGGCCACGTAATCGTTGCCATCGGCGGTGGTGTAGGCGACTTCACTATGCTCTGCCATCGGTCTCCCCGGTCAATGTTCGCATCTGGCGTGGAATTACCGCAATCGCTGTGAGAGAGCAACGGCGATGCAGCATTTGGACGCCGGCTGCACAGCTATTCAGGAGCTCTCAGACGGCCAGTTGTCCCTGATCCAGCGCGTCAATCCTTCCTCATTTACATCACCTGCCGCGAGGGAAAGTATCATTGCAGTGGCACTTTCGGGAGGCGCGAGAAAATCTACGTCGTTGAGACCCAGAAAGACGATGATTGCGCCGAAGGCGGCACGTTTATTGCCATCGACAAACGGATGGTTCCGCGCAATGCCAAAGGCATACGCCGCAGCAAGTGCCGCAAGGTCAGTTTCGCCATAGGTGAATTTATTGATGGGACGGCCCAGCGCGGATTCCAGCATGCCTTGATCACGAATGCCGTCCGGCCCTCCGAACAGGGCAAGCTGTTCGGCGTGGAGATCAATCATGATCTCCACGTCCAACCAGATCGGCTCGTTCACTTTGCGAGGGCCTTGTACGTATCCGCATAAGTGCTGAACGAACGCCGTGCGATTTCCATCGCCTTGGCGTGCTTCGGATTATACGGCGAAAGCTTTATGCCCCGTTCCGTCTGTTCGACGATATGGAGCTTGTCGCCTTCCTTCAGCTTGAGCCGGGAAAGAATGTCTTTCGATAAAATGAGACCAAGCGAATTGCCGATCTTCTTGATCTGAATGAAATCGCCTTCAACCGTCTTGCGAGACATCTCGTTCATGGCAAAAACTCCGTTATACAATCTGTATAACACAGATCCCACTACCGTTCAACAGATGTTTTACAGCCGAGCGACCAGTTAGCCCATCCCCTCCAGTTCATCGATCATCCCGGCGATCACCGACAGTCCGCCGTCCCAGAATTTGGGATCCTTGGCATCGAGGCCGAATGGTTTGAGCAGCTCGGAATAATGCTTGGTG
Organism: uncultured Alphaproteobacteria bacterium; assembly: GCA_963774685.1. Classification (GTDB taxonomy): domain Bacteria; phylum Pseudomonadota; class Alphaproteobacteria; order Rhizobiales; family Xanthobacteraceae; genus Bradyrhizobium. Next base: position 115,103 of record CAVZFU010000005.1, read on the forward strand.
CCGCCGGCGGCCAGCATCGCCAGGTAGCGCTCGGCAAATCCGTCCGACGCATGTTCGTAGACCGCATAGAGCGAGTTCACCAGGCAGTCGCCGAACGCATAGGCGTAGACGTAGAACGGCGAATGGATGAAATGCGGGATATACATCCAGAAATTCTCATAGCCCGGCTTGATGTCGATCGCAGGCCCGAGGCTCTCGCTCTGCACGCTGAGCCAGATTTCGCCGATGCGCTTGGCCGTCAACTCGCCGTTACGCCGCTCGGTGTGGACGGCGCGCTCGAATGAATAGAACGCGATCTGCCGCACCACGGTGTTGATCATGTCCTCGACCTTGCCGGCGAGCAGCGCCTGGCGCTGCCGGGCGCTCCGGGTCTGCGCCAGCAGCCGCTTGAAAGTCAGCATCTCGCCGAACACGCTGGCGGTCTCCGCCAGCGTCAGCGGCGTCGGCGCCATCAGCGCGCCGTTCTTTGCCGCCAATACCTGGTGCACGCCGTGGCCGAGTTCATGCGCGAGCGTCATCACATCGCGCGGCTTGCCCTGATAGTTCATCAGCACATAGGGATGCGCCGAGGGCGTGGTGGGATGCGAGAATGCACCCGGCGCCTTTCCAGGCCGCACCGGCGCATCGATCCAGCGATCGGTGAAAAACCGCTCGGCGATATCGGCCATTTCCGGCGAAAATCCGCGGTAGGCCGTCAGCACCATGTTTTTGGCGTCGGGCCAGTTGATGCTGCCGGTGGCGGCAAACGGCAGCGGCGCATTGCGATCCCAATGCGCGAGTTTCTTCTTCTTGAACCAGCCCGCCTTCAGCCGGTAATAGCGATGCGACAGACGCGGATAGGCCGCGCGCACCGAGCTTACCAGCGCGTCGACAACCTCGCGTTCGACGCGATTGGCCAGATGCCGTGAATCCGCGACGTCCTCGAAACTTCGCCAGCGGTCGGAAATCTCCTTGTCCTTGGCGAGCGTATTGGTGATCAGCGCAAAGGTCCGCTCATTGGCCTTGAAGGTTTTCGCCAGCGCCTGTCCCGCCGCCTTGCGCTTTTCTGGCGCGCGGTCCTGCAGCAGGTTCAGCGCAGGCTCGATCGCCAATTCGCGGCCCGAGACCCCAAAGCGCAGAGCCGAGATGGTTTGGTCGAACAGCCGGTTCCAGGCGGCATAGCCGCTCTGGGATTTCTCGTGAAACAGCTGCTCGACGCGATCCTCGAGCTGATACGGCTTGTCCTTGCGCAGATCCTCGATCCAGGGGCGATAATGTCCGAGTTCGGGCGTTTGCATCGCGCGTTCGATCACGGCGTCGTCGACGCGGTTGAACTCGAGCGTGAAGAACAACAGGTGCACCGACGCCATGGTCAGCCGCTCGGAAACGTCACCGTAGAATTTTGAGATCGCGGGATCGACGCTGTCGCCGGCATGAATCAGCCCGGCATAGGATCCGAGACGCCCGGCGAGATCGTCGATCGCCTCGTAGCGCCTGACCGCCTCGGCAAGCCACTTTCCGCCGCCCTCCTTGCCGGCCTGCTCCGCAAGCTTGCCCTTGTAGTCGGTCTCAAACGCGACGCATTCGGCGTCCATCTTCTCCAGATCGCGCCCAACTTCCGGCGCGTCGATACCGGAATAGAGGTCGGCCAGGTTCCATTCCGGAAGCTTCCCGGTCCTGGTTTTGACGTTTGATTTGCGTTGGGCCGTCGACTTGCGGGATGCGGATGAGGAGCGCGAGGTCATCTTGTTCGAGCCTGTATATGCGTTTCAACCTGAAAGACAGCTACCGCCGGGCGGTAGCCGGACGTCAACGTTTAAGCGGGTGTTAATCGGCATCAGCCAGAGTGCCTCGATTCGAGACAGATAGCTGTAAGGTGTGAGGAATGCCATGGCTGCCAGCATTTTGATTGTCGATGACGATGCGGTGGCGCGCCGTCTGGTCGAAAACATGGTGCAAAAATGCGGCTATGAGACGCTCGTCGTCGATAGCGGCGATGCGGCCCTTGCCATGCTGACCGCGCCGGACACACCGGCGATCGACGCCCTGGTGCTCGATCTGGTGATGCCCGGCCTCGACGGCATGGGCGTGCTGGCAAAAATCCGTGAAGCCGGTCTCAGTATCCCCGTCATCGTGCAGACCGCGCATGGCGGCATCGACAATGTGATATCGGCGATGCGCGCCGGCGCCCAGGATTTCGTGGTCAAGCCGGTCGGCATCGAGCGGCTGCAGGTATCGCTGCGCAATGCGCTCAATGCCAGCGCGCTGAAGGGCGAACTGCAGCGCATCCGCCACAGCCGCGAAGGCAAATTGACCTTTGCCGACATCATCACCCGCAGCGAGACCATGGCGGGCGTGCTGAAGACGGCGCAAAAGGCCGCCGCCTCCACGATTCCGGTGCTGGTCGAAGGCGAATCCGGCGTCGGCAAGGAACTGTTCGCGCGTGCCATCCACGGCAGCAGCGAGCGCAAATCAAAACCGTTCGTTGCCGTCAATTGCGGCGCGATCCCCGACAATCTCGTGGAGTCGATCCTGTTCGGTCACGAGAAGGGCGCCTTTACCGGCGCCACCGAACGCCACATGGGTAAATTCGTCGAAGCTTCCGGCGGAACGCTGTTCCTCGACGAAGTTTCGGAATTGCCGCTGGCCGCCCAGGTCAAGCTGCTCCGGGCGCTGCAGGAAGGCGCCGTCGAGGCCGTGGGCGGACGCAAGCCGGTGAAAGTCGACGTCCGCATTATTTCCGCGACCAACCGCAAACTGCTCGACCGCGTCAAAAGCGGGCAGTTCCGGGAAGACCTGTTCTACCGCCTCCATGTCCTGCCGCTGACTATTCCGCCCTTGCGGATGCGGCGCGAGGACATCCCGCATCTGCTGCGGCATTTCCTGGCGAGATTCTGCGCCGAGGAAAATCGCCCCATCACCGGCATCAGCGGCGAGGCGATGGCGCTACTGTCGCAACTCGAATGGCCCGGCAATATCCGCCAGCTCGAAAATGCGGTCTATCGCGCCGTGGTCATGAGCGACGGCGACCAACTCGGGGTCACGGATTTTCCGCAGGCTGCCGCACAACCCCATCCGTCCCCGGCGCACAACCAGCACGGCGAACCGCTGATCGTCGAGGCTGCTTTCCATTCGACTGCGCCGGCCATGGTTTCAGGTAGCGAAATACCTATCGCGCCCCTTCCGTCAGCCGGCACGCTGGCGATGCTGACGAGCACCGGTGAAATGCGCCCCCTCGAAGAGATGGAGACCGAGATCATCCGGTTCGCGATCTCGCATTATCGAGGGCAGATGTCCGAGGTCGCGCGCCGATTGAAAATCGGCCGCTCCACGCTTTACCGCAAGCTCGACGAGGCCGCCGCCGAGGATCCGACCGCTGGCGGAGCGAACGAGGCGAGTTGACGCGAAATGTCCGATTGCGGCCCTGCCATGTCCTGAAACGAAGCGGCTGACACTGCTGGCCTTTTCCGGAACATTTGAACCGTGGCTTGCCGGTGACAGACAAACGGAAAAGCGCGTGGCAAAAGCGCGCATCCGTTGCCAGGAGGGTGCTTTGAAGTCAGTTTGTCGTGAGATGCCTCGCGCCGCGCTGGCTGCTTGCGAGGGGCGCGTGTATCGTCTGAGCATGAATCACGACGTAGACGCGTAACGGCATTTGGGAGATTGGAACTGCATTCCGACGCTGACCAATGACGTTGATTGAATGTGCTTTCGAACCGATCAGCCGGCGCTCTGGCGAAAGCTGTGACGGAAGATACCAAAGAGCTGTTCCATGCCGGGGCAGTTTCGCCCAAGGGGTGTGACGATGTTTGATTGTTCGAAGAACCGTGCCGGATTCGACCGCGTGCTGATGGCCGTCGCGGCGACCTTCCTCACGGTGTCCGCGACCTCGGCGCTGGCTCAGTCGGATCCGTCCCGCAACAGTGCTGCGGAACTCGCGATCGACGCGGCAATCCCGCGCCCCGAACCTGCCAACGTTCCGCCGCCGACCGTCAACGACTTCAAACTCGACACCACCGCGTCCGTACCCACCACGACAACCGAAACCAAGCCGGCCGATGTTGTTACCGCGCCAGCCCCGAACACCGGCAAAGCCGACACTGCGACCACGACTCCCGCATCGCCTCCAGCGCCGGCCGTCGCGACATCGCCCGCCGAGGAACCGGTAAAGGCGGCAAGCACCGTCCCGCCGGCGGACCAGCCGGTCGCCGACAGGCTGCGCGACATGATGGGCGCGAAATCGCTGCGCTATTTCGACCGCAAAGCCGAGCGGGCGGCGGTAGAGAAGTTCTACACCGGGCGCGAATTTGCGCCGCTATGGACGCAGGCCGGCACGGTGACCGAGGGCGGCAAAGCCGTCATCGCGCGGCTCAAGGATGCCGCTTCCGACGGCTTGAACGCCGCCGATTATCCGGTGCCGGATTTCACCGCGGCAACCTCGCCGGATGCACTTGCGGAAGCCGATTTGAAACTGACCGCCAGCATGCTGGATTACGCGCGCCAGGCGCAGAGCGGCCGGATGCACTGGTCGCAGGTCAGCGGCGATATCCTCTATCCCGAGCATCCGACCGATCCCGCCGAGGTGCTGGCCAATGTCACCACGGCCAAGGATGCATCGGCGGCGCTGGAAAGCTACAATCCGCCGCAAAAACTCTATCGCGAATTGAAGGCGAAGCTCGCCGAGTTGCGCGGCCAGGGCGACGGGCCGGTCGTGCAGATTGCCGACGGGCCGGCGCTGAAGTTCACGCCCGCGCGCGGCAAGAAGCAGCCCGCGGTCGAGATGGAAGATCCGCGCGTGCCGCAATTGCGCGCCAAGCTCGGCATCGGCGACAACGCCGACAACACCCGTTACGATGCCAAGGTCGCCGAGGCCGTGCGTAAATTCCAGGAAGGCGCCGAACTCAAGCCCACCGGCATCCTGGACGACAGGACCGTCAAGGCCATCAACAGCCCGAAGCGCGACAAGCAGATCGACATCGTGATCGTCAACATGGAGCGCTGGCGCTGGCTGCCGCGCGAGCTCGGCGCTGCCCCGATCGGCAACGCCTACGTCATTCTCAACATCCCCGATTATACGCTCAAGGTGATGCAGAACGGCGCGCAGGTCTGGACCACCAAGGTGGTGACCGGCCAGCCCGGCGTTCATGCAACGCCGCTGCTGACCGAGACCATGAAGTTCATCACGGTCAATCCGACCTGGAACGTGCCGCCGTCGATCATCTACAATGAATATCTGCCGGCGCTGGCCCAGGATCCCACCGTGCTGACACGCATGGGATTGAAGCTCGACCGCGCCCGCGACGGCAGCATTCACATTTCGCAGCCGCCCGGCGAAGCCAACGCGCTTGGCCGCATCCGCTTCAATTTCCCGAACAAGTTCCTGGTCTATCAGCACGACACGCCGAACAAGGAGCTGTTCGCCAAGGAAGATCGCGCCTTCAGCCACGGCTGCATGCGGGTGCAGAATCCGGATCAGTACGCCGCGACCCTGCTCAACATCACCGAGCCGAACGCGCACTACACCCCGGACAAAATCCGCGGAATGTATGGCCACGCCGAGATCGACCTCAAGTTCCCGACGCCGATCCCGGTCAACATCACCTACCAGACCGCGTTCGTGGACGATGGCGGCAAGCTGCAATTCCGCAAGGACGTCTATGGCCGCGACGCCACCATGCTGGCGCTGCTGCGCAACCGGAGCAAGGATCTCGAAAACGTGGTGGCGCATTCGCAGCCGAGCTATGGCGGCGGCCGCCCGACCCTGCCGCCCGGGGTCAGCTTTGCCAGCGACAATACCTTCTCGGGTCCGTCGTTCTTCGAACGGCTGTTCGGGGGTCCGACACCGGCTCCCGCCCCCCCGGCCGCAAGCCGCGGCGGTCGGTCGTCCGCTAACGGGTCGCCCGCTTCGATATTGCCTGGAATAACCTAACAAGATCAAAGGCCTCGTCCATTTGGACGGGGCCTTCTGCATTAACCATTGTCCACCCGGATTTAATCAGCGGGCACTTTTTCGCCACAGTCGGCGGGTTAGGTTAAGGCCTTGGTAGGGGTGGGGCGTAAATATCGGTTAACCCTCCCGCGTTAAGACTACGTTCACTCTCTTTCGCCGCACGGGGCAGCGGAAGAGTCCCTCGATCGGTCGTCGTCCTCTGGGTGGGTTCTTACGTGCTGACTGGTTTCGCACGCCAATTCAACTCGCTGTCGTTGTCGAAGGTCGGGTGTCACGCCGGCCTTGCTTCATTGCTGCTTCTGATGGGGGCCGGATCGGTCTACGACGCCACCGCGCTGAACGATACCCGCACCCTCTCCTTCCATCACACCCATTCCGGCGAAGACCTCACCGTCACCTTCAAGCGCGACGGGCGCTACGACGAAGAGGCGCTGAAACAGCTCAATCACTATCTCCGCGACTGGCGCAGCCAGGACCAGACCACGATGGATCGTCACCTGTTCGACATCATCTGGGAGGTCTACCGCGACGTCGACGGCCAGAAGCCGATCCAGATCATTTCCGCCTACCGCTCGCCCGCCACCAACGCCATGCTCCGCCGCCGTTCTTCCGGCGTGGCGCGCTTCAGCCAGCACATGCTCGGCCACGCCATGGATTTCTTCATTCCGGACGTGCCGCTTGAAAAAATCCGCTTCGCCGGACTGCGCCTGCAGCGCGGCGGCGTCGGCTTCTACCCGACTTCGGGATCGCCTTTCGTTCATCTCGATACCGGCAGCATTCGTCACTGGCCGCGCATGAACCACGATCAGCTGGCCCGCGTATTCCCCGATGGCCGCACCGTGCATGTCCCCTCCGACGGCCGTCCGTTGCCCGGCTATCAGCTTGCCCGCGCCGACATCGAGAAACGCGGCGACGGCGGCGACATTGAACCGACCAAGAGCAAACCGAGCCTGTTCGCCGCCTTGTTCAAGGGCAAGTCGAACGACGAAGATGACGAGGGCACCGGCGCTCCTGAGGTCAGCGAAAAGACGGCTCCGGCCAGCCCTGTGGCCGCCCCTGCCGCCAAATCCGCCGACGCCGTGCCGGCGCCGCGCTCGAAACCCAAGACCGGCTCGACCATCCAGCTGGCTTCGGCCGATGCACAGGTCGCGCAGCCCGAAAAAGCCAGGCAGACCGCTTCACCGGAGAAGGCCGAGGCGAAACCGCAGACGCCGGCCGACATCATCAATGCCCGCGGCTTCTGGGGTGACACACCCACAACGCCAAAACAGGCGACCCCCGCGCAAGTCGCCGCCATCAGCGCCCGCCAGGCGCTGGCCACCGCCGACCCGCAATCGACCGCCAGCGTTTCGGCAGCACTGCAGGCTTTGGCTTACGCGCCGGCTTCCACTGCACCGCTTGACCGCTCAACCATCGTCGCGGCCAGCGCACCCGTCCCCCGCAGCGCGCGGCCGGCATCGGCTTCCCGCAACCCGATGGCCGTCACCAACGTCACCACGGTCGTTGCAAAGGGATCGCAGGGGCAGGCTCGCGTGATTGCGGCATCGACACGGATCGCCGCGGCCACCGGCAACAACATCTGGATGCGCGCCATGATCCTGGCGCCAAGCGCCAGCACGGCGATGTCTTCAACGGTGCTGGGCGATGCCGACCTGACCCTGTTGCGCGAACATTTCGTCAAGCCGCAGGCGGTGGTCGCGATGAACTTCTCGGACGACCCGCAGATGGGAATGGCCAGCGACCGGTTTACCGGATCGGCAACCGCGACGCTCCCGACCCAATCTTTCCTGCTGCAAACCGCGTCGCTGCGCTAAGGCGCTCTTTGGTCATTGCCGGGCTTGACCCGCCTGCGGGGCCGAAGCCCTCCGGCGAGGCGAAGGCCCGGCAATCCATCCGCTTCGTAAGAATCTTTGGAAGGTTGATGGATACGCGGGGTCAAGCCCGCGTATGACAACGCCACTTGATCGGCCTCACAGCATCCCCAGCGCCTGCATGTAGGTTTCCAGGATGGTTTCCTGTTCGGCCCGCTCATTGGCGTCCTGCTTGCGCAGCCGCACGATGGTGCGCAGCGCCTTGACGTCGAAGCCGTTGCCTTTGGACTCCGCATAGACGTCGCGAATATCGTCCGAGATCGTCTTCTTTTCTTCTTCCAGCCGTTCGATGCGCTCGATGATGGTCTTGAGCTGGTCTTTGGCGAATTTCGTCGCGGGCGCTTCCTTGACGGCAGCGGAGGTGGCCATCGGGTACTCCTGAATGAACTGATGGTTGGAGGCTTGAAGGAACGCGCCGCACGTTTTGCCGCACGTCGCCTCCCAAAAATGACCCTCAAGAGTGCGGTGCCTTGCGTCAAGGCGCCATCGCGCTCATCCACAGCGCACCCACAGGAGAAAGATTCCTCCGGCGCGGTTCGTCACGCCCGGCTTGACCAGTGGATGATTTGCAAACCGGAAAGGATCAATGCCCGCTTTGGGCTTTCTTCATCGCCGCGAGTTGCTCGGGACTGGCCGCACCCTGATGGGTGGCCTTCCAGGTCTCGTAGGGCATGCCGTAGACAGTCTCGCGGCTCTCATCCTTGCTCATCGCTACGCCCTTGGCGTCGGCTTCGTCCTTGAGCCAATTGGACAGGCAGTTGCGGCAGAAGCCTGCGAGGTTCATCAGGTCGATATTCTGGACGTCGCTGCGGGTGCGCAGATGCTCGACAAGGCGCCTGAACACTGCGGCTTCAAGTTCTGTTCTGGTTTTGTCGTCGAGCGCCATGACCGTCTCTCGCCTGTTATCTCGCTGTTTCTTAGCGAGGATATTGATATTAGGTGGGAGTTGTCACAGATTTTGCCACATCGCAGCGCAAAGGGAGCGCCAAGGAGCAGAATTTGGGCTACCCATGGCTTGAAACGCCTCCCCGGCGGTTGAGCTTGCCCAAAGCGAAATCGTCAACGAATTGATATAGCTTCATTAAATGATCTCAAACGATTCTCATCGCCCCAGTCCATTCCCTGTTCGCATGGCCGGCTTGATGCCGATATTGGCGTTCACGGTGCTGTGTCTGTGGAACGGTCCGGCGGCGGCGGACTTTCGTCTCTGCAACAACACCTCAAGCCGGGTCGGCATAGCGCTGGGCTACAAGGACGCCGAGGGCTGGACCACCGAGGGCTGGTGGAACGTGTCGTCGCGGGCATGCGAGACCCTGCTCCGCGGTACGCTGGTCGCACGGTACTACTACATCTACGCGCTGGATTACGATCACGGCGGCGAATGGTCGGGACAAGCTTTCATGTGTTCGCGCGACAAGGAATTCACCATCAAGGGCACCGAGAATTGCCTGGCGCGCGGTTTCGACCGCACCGGCTTCTTCGAGGTTGACACCGGCGAGCAGCGGGCCTGGACCGTGCAACTGACCGAATCCAACGAACAGCCCGCACAGCGGGTGCCGGGAATCCCGGGAACGATCGGTCCAGGCGGACCCGGAAATCTTCCGGGCATATCCAATTCGCCGGGCGGAACGCCTGGCCTGCCCAATCCACCGGGCGGAACGCCTCCGGGCGCGCCTGGCCTGCCGCCAGGCCCGGCGCCCGGAAGCAAGCAATGAGACGACTGCGCCGCATCAAGATCCTTGCAACACTCGGCCCCGCATCTTCGGACGCGGCGATGATCCGCCGGCTGTTCGAAGCCGGTGCCGACGTCTTCCGCATCAATATGAGCCATACCTCGCACGACAAGATGCGCGAGCTGGTCAAGACCATTCGCAACGTCGAGAGCAGTTACGGCCGGCCGATCGGCATCCTGGTCGACCTGCAAGGCCCAAAACTTCGCCTTGGATCGTTCGCCGAAGGCTCGACCCAGCTCAATAACGGCCAAAGCTTTGTGCTGGATTCCGACAAGGCGCCGGGCGACAACACCCGCGTCCAGCTTCCGCATCCGGAAATTCTCGCCGCCCTGAAGCCCGGTCACGCTTTGCTGCTCGACGACGGCAAGGTGCGCCTGATCGCCGAGGAAACCTCTTCCGAACGCGCCGTCACCCGTGTCGTGATCGGCGGCAAGATGTCGGACCGCAAGGGCGTCAGCCTTCCCGACACCGACCTGCCGGTATCGGCGATGACGCCAAAGGACCGCTCGGATCTGGAAGCGGCCCTGGTGACGGGAATCGACTGGGTCGCGCTCTCCTTTGTGCAACGTGCCGAGGACGTCGTCGAAGCCAAGAAAATGATCCGCGGCCGCGCCGCCGTGATGGCCAAGATCGAAAAGCCGCAAGCGATCGACCGGCTCCCCGAAATCATCGAGGCGTCCGACGCGCTGATGGTGGCGCGCGGCGATCTCGGCGTCGAACTGCCGGTCGAGCGGGTGCCAAGCCTGCAGAAACAGATGACGCGACTGGCGCGGCGCGCCGGCAAGCCGGTGGTGGTCGCAACGCAGATGCTGGAATCGATGATCCATTCGCCGGTGCCGACGCGCGCCGAGGTTTCGGACGTCGCGACCGCCGTCTATGAGGGCGCCGACGCCATCATGCTGTCGGCCAATCGGCCGCCGGCAAATTCCCGGCCGAAGCGGTCTCGACGATGAATCGCATCGGCGAGGAGGTGGAGCGCGATCCGACCTATCGCGGCGTTCTCAATGCGCAGCGGGCCGAACCCGAACCGACCGTCGGCGATGCCATTGCGGACGCGGCGCGGCAAATCGCCGAAACGCTCGATCTTTCGGCGATCATCTGCTGGACCAGTTCGGGATCGACCGCCTTGCGCGTCGCACGCGAACGCCCGAAGCCGCCTGTGGTGGCGATCACGCCGAACCTCGCCACCGGGCGCAAGCTGTCCGCGGTGTGGGGCGTGCACTGCGTCGTCGCCGAGGACGCGCAGGACCTCGACGACATGGTCGATCGCGCCGGCAGCATCGCCTTCAGAGACGGCTTTGCCAAGGCCGGACAGCGCGTCATCATCGTCGCGGGCGTGCCGCTCGGCACTCCCGGCGCCACCAACATGCTGCGCATTGCCTATGTCGGCCCCGGTGGCGACGCGGATATGTGAGCTGCTGGCCTGCCTGCGCGGGAGCGATTGCGCGCAAGAATAAACCCTACGCTCCCACCAGCGCCTTGGCCGGCAGCACCGCCTGCACCACGAGGCCGCGGGCGCGCGCGTCCATCACGCCGACGGCGCGCAGCGCCAGCAGCGTCACGGTCTGGACGGCATCGCGCAGTTTTGCAGGGTCATCCGTGTTGTCCGGCGCCAACGGCCCGACCAGCGATTCGTGCAGCGCACCGAGCAGCGCGGTCGCAGCCAAGACGGTGTCCTGCGCCGGCAAATGTCCGGCCCGCACGGCAGCTTCGATCCGTGCGCCGATCTCGCCCGATATCTCGCGGCGGCTTGCCAGCCGCGACGCGGTGACGTCGACATCGACCGGCTCGGCCAGGATGCCCCATGCGAGCTTGCGCTGCGACAGCACATGCACCGCAACGGTGGTGACGGCGGCCGCCAGCGCCGAGGATGGTCCGGGCGCGGCATCCGCCGCACGGCGGATCGCGGCCAGTTCATCGCGCGAAACGTCGGCGATCAGTTCGGAAATCAGGTCCGCCTTGGAAGGGAAATAGCGGTAGACGGTGCCGGCGGCGACGTTGGCGCGAATCGCGACCGGCGCGATCTGCACCGCGGCCATGCCTCCATCGGCTGCGGCATCCCGCGCCGCTAACAGAATGGCGCTGCGCCGCGCAGCAAGGCGCTTCACCACCTGATGGGTCCGCCGATAGACCATGGCGTTTCCAGTCCCGGCGCGCGCGAAGCCGATCGCATCAGGCGCGTCTTTTAGTGCTTTGAGCACATCGCTTTGAAGAACTGAACACCAATTCAGGAAGTTTGGCAAGGCATTGCGACGGTTTCAATTGGATTTGCAGAGTGCCAACTCGATGCCGCTCAAGATAGCCCTGTCCCAAATCTCATAGCCGGCCGCGTCAAGGTGAATGCCATCGATGGTGTGCCGTTCAGGCATCGCGGGCAAAGGAATGAATGCAACGCGGGCTTCTTTGGCGAGGTCCGGCAGAACGGCGTTATAGCCGTCGATCAGGTTGACGCTGACCTTTTTCGCTTCCTCCAGCCCGGCTTCGGGCGGCGGTATTGCTGTGATGGAACGGCGCGGCGTCAGCGCTGCGAGTTTCTCCAGCAGCGCACGATAGTTCGACCTGTATTGCTCGACGCTGTCGGGGACCGCCGCGTCATTGGTTCCGAGCGAAACCACGACCAGCGCCGCGCGCTTGTCGCCGAGCGCCGTGGCGAGAATCGAATCGAGGCCGCTTGTGGTCGAGGCGCCGCCGATTCCGGCATTGACGACGGCGTGGCCGCATACCGACCGCGGCAAGGTCGACGCCTCAACGATGCTGTCGCCGAGGATCACGACCGCGTCATCGAAGCGCGCCAGCGTGGAACGGATGACGAATTGCCGGGTCGGGGCGTGGGTGTCAAGGACGACGTCATGCCTCGGCCATGCGGCCCATGCGCAAGCGGCCACGCATGCAACGAGGGCTATGCGAATCCCGTTCATTCGGCCGTTACGATCGTCGCCACATGCGGTGTCTGATGGTTTGCGTCGGACAGGCGCCTTCGTAATCGCCGTGACAATTCCAGCGCGCGGCGATCGATGCCGAGAAAGAATTGGCTGGCGGCGAACGTAAGGGCTATTCCGGCAAGGATGACGCCTATGCGCGCCAGTTCAAGTCCGACGACGCCGTTCAACAGCAGTAATAAAGCGGCGGTCGGCCCGCACAGGATCGGCCAGTGCACGAGATAGAGCGGAAACGACAGGCTGGAGCGCGCCACCAGCCACGGTCTTGATAGAAAGTTACGCGCAACCTGGAGATCGATGATCCCGACCAGCACGAGCACCGCGCCAAACGTCTTCTGCTGCATCGGAGCGAACTGACCCGGGAACAGGAAGGACGTCGGATCGGAGCACAGGTTGCGCAACCATTCCGGCTGCCAGACCTCCGCAAGCACGCACAGAAACACGCCGAAGATGATGCAAAACGACGGCAGCAGCTTGCTGTCAGGCGCGGGCCGTTCGGCACGATGGAAGGCCGCCAGCGAATGACCGATGAAGAAGCAAATATAGGCGCTTCGGATCGTAAAGATCGAACCCAGCAGCAACATTGCCCACCACAGCGCGCGCGATCGCCGTGCGCAGGCGCATAGCGCCAGCACGACGATCGAGCCATAGAACTCGATGCTGAGCGTCCACAACGGCGCCACCAGGCTTTGCTCGACCGGCTGCTGCCACGGCGCCAGGAAGGCGACGCCGGGTAATCCGCGATAACCGAGAAACAGGGCATTGACCACGCCGTCCCTGACGACGGCGAACATCGAAAGATCAGCATGCCACTGGCTGGCGAACCAGGTCGATCCTGTGAGACCGCCGGCTGCGACATTGGGCGTGCCGAACATCAGCATCACGGCCGCCGCCACCAGCGTCGCCGCCAGCGCCGGCATCCCGAGACGGATTATCCGGGCGAGGATCTGGGAAGAGGGTTGCGCCAGTTGACGCTCGAACGAGCGGGTCAGGACGTAACCGCTGAGCGCAAAGAAGATGTACACCGCCGAATAGCCGTCATAGAGGAAATACAGCGGCGACAGGTGGATATACCCTGCGATGGCAGCGCCGGCCGGCAGCGCAAATACCAGATTCGGCGCGAAAGCCGCGAAGAAATGCAACAGGAGAACCTGCAGCGCTGCGAGGCCCCTGATCGATTCCAGGTAGGCGATGCGGGGCGTTTTTTGCAGGATCCGTGTCACTGCGCTGCGAAGCCGACCTTCGGTGACGACACTGCGCGGCTGCGCCAGAGCCCGCAACGTCCCGCGATCAGAGCCGATATGATCAGGGTTGCGCCAAAGCCGGTCGGCGCGCCGAACAGCGGATAGAACATCAGCAGTGCCGCGACCAGTCCGAGTGCCGGCAGTTCGTAGCGCTGGAAACCCTCGCTCAATCCGATCCGGACCAGGAACGCCACCGCAATCGCCAGCACCATCACGTCATAGAGAAACAGATAAGGCGTGATCAAAAGGGTACCGGTCGCAAGCGCCGCGGCCTTCAGGGAATAGGAAATGCGGCTGCGCCACATCAGCGCCAGCACCACCGCCACTACGCTGCTCATGATCCATTGAAATACCCACGCCAGCTGCTCGGCGCCGCCGAAATACCGCACCAGCGCAAAGATGCTCTGCATCTTGCCCCAGGGCGCGCGGCCTTCGGTCAGGAAGGCTTGCGAGAACATCGGCATCCAGTGAAAGAATGCCTGCCAGCTCTCGGTGCCGAAGGCGAGCCAGGACGCGAATGCCATTGCGACCGCGACAGCGCCTGCCGTGACGAACACCGTCCATTGCGAGGCTGCGATCAGTACCAGCGGAAACAGCAATCCGTATTGCGGCTTGTAACTCAGTAGTCCCAGGCAAATGCCTGACAGCACCGGCCGGGTCGGCAACAGATAAAGCGTGCCGCCGATCAGCGATGCCGTGAGGAAACCGTTCTGCCCGACCAGCGTATTGGTAAGCACCACCGGAAACGCCGCCGCCAGCAACAGGCCGAAGGGCCGCCCGACGATCGCGCGCATGACCGCCAGATAGGGCACGAGGCTGGCCACAGCCCAGCCGATGAAAGCGACCGCATAGGGAAAATGCGCCAACAAGGCTGCGACAAACAAAAACGGCGGCGGATAGTGCCAGGCGAAATTGCCGGGATAGCTCTGGCCGAGCACGGCGACCTGAACCTGCTTCTGGATGTCCCAGTCATAGGCCAGCGCGGGGTGACCATCGAGCACCAGGCGACCGGCCGACCAGACGTTGACGAAGTCGGTCGGGATGCCCAGGCCCTTTTCGTCGAAGATCCACCAATGCGCCTGATATGCCGCCGGGAAGAACACCGCATTGATGACGAACAGCACGAAGCATGCGTTCATGAGCGACGCGGGAATAGCGTTTTGCTCCGGAATTCCAGCAGTGGATACTGGCATGGCCATGCGAAGCCCTTTGGCGCCCCGCCAGGCGATGCCGGGAACGCGCCTGGTCCATCAATAGGGCCGAGAGCCTTGAGGAAATCTTAAGCTTTGGGCCTCCGCCAGCCCTGAATTTGATGGCGAAATCACCCGATATCGACGACAGTCCGGCCGCAAGCGACGCCGCCCGGCATGGCGCGGAAGAAGCTGAACGGGATGATTCAATTGCCGGTCTGCAACTCGCCGAAACGCTCCCAGGATTTGCCGTTGAAGCGCATGAACTGCATCTGGTCGACCGGGACATGGTCGGTTGGGCTGGTGTTGACCTTGATGCCCGGCAGCTCTTGACGCCGGCGTCCCTCCCCGCTCATTTTGGCGCACGCAAGACAGCGGCCATGACGGGCGCGGTTCGCGGCTCGCCATCAAGCAAATATGCGATGACGCCGGGATCGGCGCCAACCATAATCACGGCATAAAAAAACGCGGCGTTTCCGCCGCGTTTTCGATTTCAGATGACGACCGCTTCAGGTCTGCGGCTGCGGGTGCGGCTCCAGGCCGGGATCGGGATCGGGCCGCGGACGCGGCTTGCCGGCCGGCGGCACGGCGGAAGCGCGCGGCGTAGCCGGCTCCAGCACCAACTCGCGGTTCGGCTTCTTGCCGTTCAACAGATCGGTGATCTCGTCGCCCGACAGGGTTTCGAACTCGAGCAAGGCCTTGGCGAGCATTTCGAACTCGGCCTTCTTCTCGGTCAGGATGCGCCGGGCGGTCTCGTAGCCTTCCTCGACCAGCCGCCGCACTTCCGCGTCGACCTTCTGGGCCGTCGCTTCCGACAGGTTCTGGGTGCGGCCCATCGACATGCCCGAGGAACACCTCTTCCTGGTTGTCGCCATAGGCCACGGTGCCGAGCTGATCCGAATAGCCGAACTGCGTCACCATCGCCTTGGCCATCTTGGTGGCCTGCTGGATGTCGCTGGAAGCGCCGGAGGTGATGTTGTCCTTGCCGAAGGTGATCTCTTCGGCGACACGGCCGCCCATCGCCACCGCCAGCTGGGAGGTGAACTCCTTGTACTTCATCGAATAGCGATCGCCCTCGGGGAGGAACTTGACCATGCCCATGGCGCGGCCGCGCGGAATGATCGTCGCCTTGTGCACGGGAATGCCGGCCGGAACATTGAGACCGACGATGGCGTGGCCGGCCTCGTGATAGGCGGTGAGCATCTTTTCTTCTTCGCTCATGACCAGCGACCGGCGTTCGGCGCCCATCATCACCTTGTCCTTGGCCTCTTCGAACTCGGCCTGCGTCACCATGCGCTTGTTGCGGCGCGCAGCCGTCAGCGCGGCCTCGTTGACGAGGTTCATCAGGTCGGCGCCCGAGAAGCCGGGCGTTCCCCGCGCCACGATCTTGAGGTTGACGTCGGGGGCGAGCGGCACCTTGCGGACGTGAACCTTCAGAATCTGCTCGCGGCCGCCGACATCGGGGTTCGGCACCACCACCTGGCGGTCGAAGCGGCCCGGACGCAGCAGCGCCGGATCGAGCACGTCGGGCCGGTTGGTCGCCGCGATCAGGATGACGCCTTCATTGGCCTCGAAGCCGTCCATCTCGACCAGCAACTGGTTCAGGGTCTGCTCGCGCTCGTCGTTGCCGCCGCCGAGACCGGCGCCGCGATGCCGGCCGACCGCGTCGATTTCGTCGATGAAGATGATGCAGGGCGCGTTCTTCTTGGCCTGCTCGAACATGTCCCTGACACGCGAGGCACCGACGCCGACGAACATTTCGACGAAGTCCGAGCCCGAGATCGTGAAGAACGGCACGTTGGCTTCGCCCGCCACCGCGCGCGCGATCAGCGTCTTGCCGGTACCGGGAGGTCCGACCAGCAGCACGCCGCGCGGGATTCGTCCGCCGAGCCGCTGGAATTTTCCGGGATCGCGCAGGAATTCGACGATCTCCTGCAGGTCCTGCTTGGCTTCATCGACGCCGGCGACATCCTCGAAGGTCACGCGGCCGTGCGCCTCGGTCAGCATCTTGGCGCGCGACTTGCCGAAGCCCATCGCCTTGCCGGCGCCGCCCTGCATCTGCCGCGACAGGAAAATCCACACGCCAATGAGCGCGATGAACGGCAGCCACGAAACCAGCAGCGATACGAACCACGGCACGTTGTCGCCGGGCGGCTTCGCGGTGATCGAGACCTTGCCGTTATAGAGGCGCGAGACCAGTGTCGGGTCGTTCGGCGCGTAGGTCTGGAAGCTCGAGCCATTGGTGAAGGTGCCGTGGATTTCCGGCCCCTGGATCACGACGTCGCGAACATGATTGGCGTCGACTTCAGTCAGAAGCTGCGAAAACGAGATGTCCTGCGAGGACGCGCGCTGACCCGGATTCTGGAAAAGCGTGAATAGCGCCAACAACAGCAAGACAATAATGACCCAGAGGGCGAAATTGCGCAGATTGGCGTTCATCGATCTTCCTTCGTGGTCGCGCGGATCGCGGCCTTAGGTCCTTGGGTAGGCACGCATCCTTGGGGGAAACCCCGGGTCGTCGACTGCCCCACAATCTATGTGCGGCACGGGGCGCTGCCAAGGGAACCACAGCGGACTATTTAGCGCATTCTAGCGCGATTCCCGTTCAAATAATGGCGTGGAGGCCGGTGTTTTTCGAGGTGGTTAAGACCCCGCAGCGGTTTCGAGCCGCGAAGGATGTGTTCGATGTCGATCAGCCCGCACCGTGGCGGCGGCGGGGCGGCGCCGATGTGACGCTGATCCGGCCGTCGACCAGGCTGACCAGCGCGCCGGCGAGGGTCTGCTTCAGCTTTGACCGGCTCGCTGCGGTCTTTGCGGCTACCGTGCGGTCCAATGCCGACAGCAACGTTTCGACCTTGCCAAGCTCGGCCGGTCCCTCATGACCGGACCGGTTGATCGCGCGCAGCAGTAGCCGCAGGCGGATTTCTTCCGGCATCGCGGCAAAGGCCTTGGCATCGAACCCGGGCTGCGATGCCTGGCGATCCGTCAGCGCAAGATAGCGCTCGGCGCCATCGACCAGGACTTCCACGGCGGCATTGGCGCGGGCCAGCCGCGACGCCAGCCGCGCCAGGTTGCGCGCATCGCCGCCTTCGGCAGCCAGCGCCGGCATGATCGCGCGCAGGCGTGGACGCGTAAAATAACTGTCGCGGTTGGTCGGATCGTCGGCAAAGCCGATCCTGGCCTTTTTGAGCGTCGCCATGAGCTGCGATTTCGAAATTTGCAGAAACGGTCGCGCCAGCAACACCCCGTCGCGCTCGGATTGCCGGGCCATCGCCGCCAGACCGGCGATGCCGCTGCCACGCACCAGCCGCATCAGCAGCGTCTCGGCCTGATCGTCGCGGGTGTGCGCGGTGAGGATATGCGTAGCCCCGCTCGCCCGCGCCGCCCGCGCCAGCAGCCGATATCGCGCCGCCCGCGCCGCGGCCGGCAATCCGGTTGTCGGCTTGGTGCCGGTCCAGCGCAGCGTGCGATGTGGCAGATCGAGCGTGTGCGCAAGGCGCTTGACCTCGCGCGCCTCGCGCGCGGCCTCGGCACGCAAGCCATGATCGACCGTGACGGCGATCAGGCGCGGACCGCGCGCCAGCGAGCGGCGCCAGCGGGCTGCAAGCCACATCAACGCCATCGAATCGGGGCCGCCGGAAACGGCAAGGACGAGCGCGGGAACGCCCCGCCAGTCCGCGAACAGACGTTTCGCGTCCTGGGCCGAGATCGCGGAATGGTCGTCGTCGGGCATGGCGTTGCCGCTGGTGTCGAAGCCTGTCTAAGCCTGGAGGCTTAGCACTTAATCCGCTTTTGCTCGCGGTCCACGCCCTGTTTGACGCCGTTTGAAGCGCGCGGATATTTCCGGCTGACCTCGCCGAGCGCGGCACAGGCGGCCTCCCGCTCTTTCAGGGCGGCCAGCGATTGTCCGAGCCGCAGCAAGGCATCCGGGGCCTTCGCCGATTTATCGAACTTGGTGGTCACCGCGAGAAAGGATTCGGCGGCGTCACGATAGAGCTGGCGCTGGAAAAAACTCTCGCCCAGCCAGTACTGGGAATCCGCCAGCAGGGGATCGCTGGGGTATTTTTGCCCGAAGTTGCGCATGGTTTCTTCGGCCAGCGCATAGTCCTTGCGCTGCATGTAGCCGATGCCGAGATCGAACTCGTCCCTTGGCGTCGCCGACGGCGGCAAGGTCGTGAGCGCGGCGCCTACGCCGGGGGCCGGCGGCGGTACTGCCGCAGGATTGCGTGGGCCGGTATTCGCAAGATCGAGCGGTTCGCCTGCGCCGCGTCCGCCCGGGGCGCCGATCGGGACTTCATTCGTAACCGGAAGCTGGCCGCCACCCAGGGCACGCGGGGCGCCCGGGGCATTCGGGTTCTGGTTGGGATCGAAGGCATCGCCGCGGCGACGGCCCTGCGCCGGCGGCACACCCGGTGGTTCCTGGGCGATCGGCGCCGGAGTGGCAATCTGAGGGGCATAGCCCGGTTGCGGTGGCCGGTAACCCGGATTCGGCTGCGGAGGCGCCACGGCGACGTTGGGCTGAACGGCGCCGGGCTGACCGTCCGGAGCCGCTTGCACGCCGCCCTGCAGCAGCCGTAGACGGTCTTCGAGCTGGCGATTGCGGTATTGCAGTTCCTCATTCTGGCCGGTGAGCTGCCGTAGCTGGTTCTCAAGCTGCTGGATCCGGATTTCCGGATCGACATCGTCGGATTGCGCGAAGACCTGAGACGACAGCATCAGCATCGCGGACAGGGCCGCGGCGCGGGTAATTCCATGAAATCTGGATGACATTTTAGCCTGACCGCGAAACCGGCGTGACCGCGAAAGCGGAAAACCACATTGAAAGAGGGAGTGCGCCAAAAATGTGACTGGTGTGCCGATCCGGCACTGGTTTCGTGCCGTATGGTCCAGTGTCCCTAAACAATCAAGCGGTTTGGTCCGATAGGTCCGCCGGCGAGCCAAAACAAAACCGGCGCCCGAGGGCGCCGGCGATATGCTTTTTGGGAAGCGATCGCTTCAGGAACTGGCGTTCAATACCGTGACCGCACGGCGGTTCTGCGACCAGCAGGAGATGTCGTTACATACCGCAACCGGGCGCTCCTTGCCGTAGGAGATCGTCCGCATCCGGCTGGGATCGATGCCGCGCGAAGCGAGGAAGGTGCGGACCGACTGCGCACGCCGCGCACCCAGCGCGATGTTGTATTCGCGGGTGCCGCGCTCGTCGGCGTGGCCTTCAATGGTGAAGGAGTAACGATTATAGCTCTGCAGCCAGCGTGCCTGCTTTTCCAGGGTCACGATCGCCTGCGGCGACAGATCGGTCTGGTCGCTCTCGAAGAACACGCGGTCGCCGACATTGACCACGAAATCCTGCTGGCTGCCCGGGGTCGCCGCGCTGGCCATCGCGCCATCAGTGAGCGGGTTCTTGCTTGCGCAGGCGCCCATCGACAGCGCCATCGCCAGCACCGCAGCCAGCTTCAATCCCTGGAGGATACGCATCTGGTGTTTCATTCCGGAGCCTCCACGCTCACGTTTTTCGACTGTCATTCCGGTCTACAGGTCGATAGTTAAGCGAACGTTCCGTCAACCTTGATGGGGTGTTGTCAAACCCGATCAAATGCCGCCAAACCCGCAAAAGCAACCGCGATAGTTAATGAGTTGTAAATGTGGCGCGACGGTGAAGGCAAGCACCGATGCCGCCGGAATACCCCGATTTAGGGCCGGCTCGAATCCAATCGGGCAATGTCGGGCAGAAATAAAGCGCTGGCAGGTGGAAATCCCGCCTGGATTCAGCTTGAGCGGCGCGGATCCGTCAACAGCATGCCCCGGATTTGATCAGGGGAATGATGTTCGGTGGGTCAGGAATGCGGGACGATCGATGCGCGGGAGAATGAGGTGTCGACGGTGTTCGTCGATGAATGACGCTCGCCGCGGCGCTGGAACAGCGCCCGACGCTCGAACGCGCTCGACCGCATAAAGGGGAACCGCTGAAACACCTTTTCCCGGATCGCCGGATAATCGGCGGCCATCAATCCGACCGGCTTCAGAAGTCCGGGGAACAAGCGGGGTTCGCCGAGCGGTTGCTGAAGAAAGACCTTGCGATAGAACGCCCGATGTTCGGGACGAACATTGGCAAGCCCGATATCGGCATTGAAGTGGCCGCACGCGAGCCAGCCCAGTCTCACCGTGATGTAGGGAAGCTCGAGAAAGGTTTTTGCCTTCTCGGGATCCGCAACGAAGCGGGTCGGATCAATGATGATCCGTCCCCGATCGAGTTCGGGGTGAAGAATATCGCCGAACATTTCAGACGATGGAGACCCGCGCCATTCCGAAGTCAGGACGCTGACGCGGATCGAGCTGTAGAGTTCGTCGTGAATATAGATACCGAATGTCCAGGCATTCGGCGCGTCATCGTAGCGATCGGTCACGCGCTCGGATTCCGAAGGCAGGATCGCGCCTTCGCGAAGGTATGCGCGGTAGCGGAGACGATAAATTCTGTCTTTTTCTTCGGGAGTTTCGGCAAGGCGGTAGTCGACATGCTCGAGCGGGTCGGGATTGCGTTCGGGAGCCATCCTGATCGCTTCGGCTGCTGAACTCATACGACACTCCCCCCGGCACTAACAACCGCTGCGTGAATATTTGAACGTTAACACTTACTTAACGTCGATGCAAAGAGAACAGGGTATTAGGGTTAACCCGGAGCCGCGGAGTCGATGTCAGAGCGCATTCGGAGAAGAAAATTGTCATTGGAGTTCGATTATCGGAAGATTTCAGGCGATCGATCGCGACGGAGCCGCGAACCTTTGATCGTCCGGCAGGCGGCGGCCATGCGATGCATTGAGCAACTGGCGCACGCGTACTGCCGGAACCGGCCGGCTGAACAGATAGCCCTGCGCCTCCGTCACCGTGCCGTCGGCACTGATGAGTTCGAGCTGCTCGTTGGTCTCGATGCCTTCGACCACGACCGACATTCCGAGATCGGCGCTGAGCCGCGCCACGCCGCGCAACAGCGTCAGCGGACGATCGCTGTCGATACCCTCCAGGAAGGAACGATCGATCTTCACCTTTTGCAGCGGGAAGTTATGCAGGTAGCTCAGGCTTGAATAACCGGTGCCGAAATCATCCAGCGAAATGTGCACGCCGATCGCGTGCAATTGCGACAACACGTCGTGGGTCAATTGCGTGTTGCGCAACAGCGACGATTCGGTGATTTCGATTTCGAGGCGGTGCGCCGGCAGTCCGGAAACCTCGAGCGCGTAGCGTACCTCGCTCAGCACGTCGCGCTGATGGAACTGCTGCGGCGAGAAGTTGACCGCGACATTGACGTTTTCCGGCCATTTCATGCATTCCATGCAGGCCTTGCGCAGGATCCAGCGGCCGAGATCGACGATGAGGCCCATGTCCTCGGCCACCGGAATGATGTCGATCGGCGAGACCGTGCCGCGCACCGGATGATTCCAGCGCAGCAACGCTTCGCAGGTGGAGATCCGTCCCGACTTGAGATTGACGAGCGGTTGATAGAACAGCTCGAACTCCTCGTTGGCCAGCGCCTTGCGCAAGTCCAGTTCCAGAATCCGGCGCGCCTCGACCGTCAGCGCCATTTCGTCGCGGAAGAAGCAGAAGGTGCCGCGGCCGTCCGCCTTGGCGCGATAAAGCGCCATGTCGGCATTTTTCAGCAGCGTATCGGCGCTGATGCCGGGCGGTGATGTCATCGCGATACCGACGCTGGCGCCGATCTCGACCAGATGATTGTCGATCTTGTAGCGCTCGCTCAGACGATCGACGATTCGCCGGGCCAGGCTGGCCGCGTCCTCGGCCGATGCGATGTTCTGCTGGAACACCACAAATTCGTCGCCGCCGAAACGGGCCACGAAGTCTTCCGGGCGCAGCATTTCGCGCAACCGGTCGGCGACCGCGCACAACAGCTGGTCGCCGCACGGATGGCCCAGCGTGTCGTTGACCTGCTTGAACTGATCGAGATCGACGAACAGCAATGCCGACAATTGCGCGGCATCATGCGGAACCGCCAGAAGACGCTCGATCTCGTCGCGGAAATTGAGCCGGTTCGGCAGCGCCGTCAGTTCGTCGTAGCGGGCGAGATGGCTGATCCTCGCTTCCGCGTTGCGCCGCTCGGTGATGTCTTCCACCAGCACGACGGTGCCGCCGCCGGCCATCGGCTGGAACGTCCAGGACAGCGCCCGATCGCTGGCGGCGCACGGATCGACCGTGGTGATGTGTCCCGCTTGCGATTTCTCGATTTCGGAAACGATCAGTCTGCCGCTTGCAACCGACAGCGTCGCGGCACTGACGCAGGCGGCGGCGATGTCGGGCGCGGTTGCATCGCGACGCACGAGATCGTCGGACAGGCGCATCATTTCGGTGAAACGGTGATTGACGACCGCAAGACGGCCGTCGGCGCCGAACATGCACAGGCCGTGCGGCATGTTGTTCAGCGCGGTGTCGAACTGGCTCGCCAGCGCCGCTTCGCGCTCGCGCGCAATCAGCGCCCGAACGAAAATCTTTTGCAGGCTGGTCGAAATGTGCTTGAGCGCGACGAAGAACAGCACGTTCAGGACCGCCATCCCGAAATAGTACCGGTTGCCATAGAGCGCCAGCGCCAGCGTCAGCGGTCCGCAAGCCAGCAGCATCTGCACATGGAAGATCCACGGGCGTCCATAGGTTCGACCGCCACCGGCGGCGACGTAGCACAGGGTGACCGAGATGCAGATCATGTGTGCGACGGCATCGTGACTGCCGAGCAGCGCCACGACGCACCAGAGCCCGAGTGCGGCCGCATAAAGCATCGCACCGATCTGGTAGCGAACTTCCCAGTTCGCGGCTTCGTTCGCGGTCAGGCTGGACTTGCGGCGTTGATACTGGCGGGTATCGAGCGCACGGACGGCGCCGGTCACGATCAGAAGCGCTACGCAGGGCCAAAGCCACACGTTGCCGGTCTTCACCGCGGTCATGATCGCGGCAACCGCGGCGCAAAGTGCGCCGGCGAACAATGGCCCGGGATCCTGAAACAGCGAATCGATCAGCGCCGCGTAAATCGACGGCGACATTTTCTGATCGGAATCCTTGGTGGGGCCAGCCAGCTGCATCGAGCGCGCGCAAACGTCCTTTTCAGGCCGCAGTCTTACCCGCGGCAGATGAAATCTTTCTGAGGGAATATCGTTACCGGGACGTTGCAATTCGACCAGCAAAGCCGAAATCTGCTCGGTATTTCAGCAGGCTAGGCAAGCCATGCGGTCTGCGGCGAACGGTCAGGGCAAAGGATCGGACAATCTCATGACAACAGGGGCGACCACGCCGGGTCGGACGCGAATCCGGGGGTTGGCACCCGCTGTTCGTTGCGCCCGGAAATATCCACCGTGAACAGCGAGGGTCCGCTATTGCCGCCGGGGTCGCGGAAGAACATCAGGACGCGGCCATTCGGTGCAAAGGTCGGTCCTTCGTTATGGAATCCGGACGTGAGAATCCGCTCGCCCGAACCGTCCGGCTTCATGATGCCGATGGCAAACTGCCCACCACCCTGTTTGGTAAACGCAATGTAATCGCCGCGCGGCGACCATACCGGGGTCGAATAGGTGCCGTCCTGTCCAAAGGAGATACGCTGCGCCGGTCCACCCGTCGCCGCCATCACATAGATCTGCGGCTTTCCGCCGCGGTCGGATTCGAAACACAGCCGCGTACCGTCGGGCGCATAGGATGGCGAGGTATCGATCGCCGGCGTATCGGTGAGACGCATGGTGTTTTTCGACCGCAGATCCATCACGAACAGGTTCGAATTGCCGCCCTGCTGCAAACTCATGATCACGCGCTGGCCGTCCGGCGAGAAGCGTGGCGAGAACGACATGCCGGGGAAATTGCCGACGATTTCGCGCTGGCCGGTTTCGATGTTGAGCAGGTAAACGCGCGGGTCGCCCTGGCCGAATTCCATGTAGGTGATTTCCTGGCTCGACGGCGAGAATCGCGGCGTCAGCACCAGGTCGGAACCGCGCGTCAAATAACGCACATTGAAGCCGTCCTGATCCATCAATGCCAGCCGCTTGACGCGCCGTTCCGCCGGCCCCGTCTCATCGACGAACACCACGCGGCTGTCGAAATAACCTTTCTCGCCGGTCAGGCGTTCGTAAATCTGGTCGGAAATGATATGCGCGATCCGCCGCCAGTATTCCGGCGAGGTGAAATATTGCTGGCCGGTGAGCTGTTGCCCGGTGGCGACGTCCCAGAGCCGGAACTCCGCCTTCAGCCGTCCGTCGCTTTGCCGGGTCATGCGGCCGCTCACCAGCGCCTGCGCGTTGATGGTCTTCCAGCTCTGGAATTGCGGCGCCGCGTCGATGTTGGTGATTTTTTCGATATAGGCGGCCTGATCGATCGGCGCGAACAGTCCGCTGCGCTTGAGGTTGTTGGTGATGACCTGGGCGACGCCGACACCGACTTCGCCGTCCCCTGGCGTTCCCGCCACGAAATTCGGAATTGCGATCGGCAGCGGTGCAAATTCGCCCTCGGGGATGATCACGCGCTTCTGCCCCAAGGCATTGCGGACGGGAGCGCCCGTCAACACGGCGGCCGCCGCCATGCCGGAAATGATCTGTCGGCGGCTCAGGCGGAACGGCATCTGTCGCAATCCATTTTTGTCGGTCATCGGAACGGGCTTCACTTATGTCTGTGATCGCCGGCGGGCGACCGTTTCAGGTCTTTCGTTCGGTGAACACCGGCGAAAAATATTTCCATTCGTCGAAATAGGCTGCGGGCAAATTGTATGGCTGGCATTCGATGATCGCCCGCAAGGCGCTCTCCTGATAGACGCGAAGATACGGCGTGGCCGGCGTTCCTTCCGGAACCGGCATTGCCTCCAGCGTGCCATCGCGCTTGAGCCTGATGGCGAAAGCCGCTTCCGGGTTCTGGGCTTCGATGCCGCCATAGGGCTTTTTCCAGCAGCGCTCGACCTGGGACTGGAACAGCGCCCCCCAGGTCGCGGAGTTGTCGGTGGCCTTGCCTTTGGCGAGGCCAAGGGCGGCATTGGAATTGAGCGCCTCGCCGGTGACGGCCTGCCGGGTCGGATCGCGCTTGTCGAGCAAGGCTGCGATTTTCGATTGATCGAATGTCCGTTCCTTCGGCTTGGCTTCCTGTTTCGGCGGCGGCGGAGCTTTCGCTTCCTGCTTCGGCGGCGGCTTTTTCTCTTCCTTTTTCAGGGCTTCCGCGATCGGATCGACACTGGGCTCCGGCTTCTTCTCGACCGGCTTCGACTCTTCCTTGGGCTTTTGCTCGGCGACCGGCTTCGGCGGATCGGGCTTTTTCTCGACCGGCTTTTCCACCGGCTTCGGCTGCGGCGGTGGTGAGGTGTCGGTCACGACCGGCGCCTTCTCGGTGACCTTGCCGACGGCATCCTCGACCGGTTTGGCCTCGGCGATCTTCTCGACCAGCGGCTTCGGGTTTTCCTTCTTGCCGGATTTCATGCCGGCGGTGACCTTGGCCAACTGGTCGGCGGAGATGACGTCGACCGGCACGGATTCTTCCGGCATCATCTCGTAAGCTTTCGTGGAGAACGTCAGCAGGCCCCACCCGATCACGAGGACGTGCAGGGCAACCGACGCTACCAGTGTCTTGTCGACCTTCACCTTCAGGATCCCCGCTCCATCTCGGTCACCGGCATCGTCGCTCATTCCATGGACTCACGTCCCCTGTTCGGGAACGATGACGATATTGGCCTTGAACCCGGCGTTGCGAATGTAACCCAGCAGTTTCATCATGTCTGTGTAGCAAACGTCCCTGTCGCCACGCAGGAAAACGATGCTGTCGGCATCCGACCGGGTTTCCCGGATCGCCTTGATTTTTGCGGCCAGGTCGGCGACCGGAATCAGGCTGTCCCCCAAATACAGTTCCACGTTCGAATTGCAGCCTCCGCTGGTCCGCTTGACCGACAGGGTCAGCGGCGGCGCATTCGACGACAACGATGTACCGCCGCGGGCGACCGGCAAATCGATATCGATGGTCGTCGTCAATAGCGGGGCTGCGACCATGAAGATGATCAACAGCACCAGCATCACGTCCACCATCGGCGTGACGTTGATCTCCGCCATCACGGCTTTACGCCGGCCGCGGCGTCCGCCGCCCGGCGAGCCTGCCATGTTCATCGCCATGATCTGATGCTCACGATGCGCTCACAATATACCGTCCCTCACGCCCGCTCGTCGATCTGGCGCGACAGGATTGCCGAAAATTCGTCGGCGAACCCTTCCAGCCGCTGCGCCTGCCGGTTCACCTCGGAGGTGAACTTATTGTAAAAAATAGTCGCCGGAATTGCGGCGATAAGGCCGATTGCGGTTGCAAATAGCGCTTCGGCGATGCCCGGAGCGACCACCGCCAGCGAGGTGTTCTTGGAGGCCGCGATCGACTGGAAGCTCGTCATGATCCCCCAGACCGTCCCGAACAGGCCGACGAACGGGCCCGCCGAGCCGACCGTCGCCAGCACCAGGAGGCGGCGCTCCAGCCGCTCGATTTCCCGGGCGATCGAGACATTCATGACTTTTTCGATCCGCATCTGAAGCCCCGCGAACGATCGCGCCTGGCTTTCGAACGACCGTTTCCATTCGCGCATCGCCGCCACGAAACACGCCGCCATCGACTGGGTCGGCTTGGCCGACAGCGCCCGGTAAAGTTCCTCGATCGATTGCCCGGACCAGAACGCCTGTTCGAAACGATCCATGGCGCGCTTGGTGCGGGCGTAGAGGAACATCTTGTCGATCGCGATCGCCCAGACCCAGACCGAACAGGTCAAAAGCCCGACCATGACAATTTGCACGACCAGGCTGGCATGCCAGGCCAGTTCGATCAGCGAAACGCCGGAGCCGAGCGACGGTAAGGTTGACGGCACTACCTCAGGCATCAGCGGGTTCCTCTCAACGCGAGCGTCTCAAATGCTTCGGGAGTGACCGAAGCTGCCGGTTCCGCAGCCGCGCGCCAGGCGCGGCGGTAAGCGCCCGCGCGAGAGCCTTGTTGTGTCGCATGAGGGGCCCGTCCAAAGCCGGGTCCTGCATCCCCTGCCAACGTGTCAAAACGAGGGCTATCCGCGCGGCGTTACGTCCCTAACCAGACGCTAATCATGGTTAACGCGAGGTTACCAAAGGGGAATTTTGGTTGCGGCAAAAGCGGGCAAATGACCCGGCGGACCGTCCGCCACACATGAGGCCCTCAAGCAAAACCGCCCACCTGCGGAGCAGATGGGCGGTGGTGTCGCCGTCAGGTTTATGGAGGCTTACGCCTGAGGCTGACCGTCCGAGGGCGGCGTCGGGCGGGGACGATGCTGCGCCATGAACTGGTCGAACTCTTCCTTGTCCTTGGCGTGGCGCAGGCGGTCGAGGAAATCCCTGAATTCGGTCTGCTCCTCTTCGAGGCGCCTCAAGGTTTCCTGGCGGTATTCGTCGAAGGCGCGATTGCCGCTCGAGGGCGGGCCGAACCCGCCGAACGGGAAGCCGCGGCGTTCCATGTGGCCGCGCATCCGCTCCATCTTGTACTGCATCCGCTCCATTTTATTCTGCCAGCGATCCTGGTGACTCCAGCAACCCATGTTCGTGCTCCTCAGTGTGAAAAAGAGAAAGGCAAGGCCGACTGGCCACCAGAACAGGAAGCCGAGAATAGTCCCGATCACCATTCCGGGATGGATGCGAAGTTGCGGGCGGTAGGGCTCGCTATCGGGGCCGCGCCATCGATTGACATCTGCGGTGTAGGCCATTTCCCTCTCCATGACGGCGTCACGCCGTTGTGAATGTAAATAACATTTACATACCTAACCGATCTCCGGTTTTTGTCAAGCGGGGCACCAGCGTCGACCCCGAATTTATTTTGGGGTGCCCCAAGGACCGGCGGGCTGGCCGGAGGGCTGACCTGACGGCTTTTGGTCCGCGGAGGCTTTTTGATCGGCCGGCCTGCGGTCGGTCGGGAAACCGAGGCCGCGCAGGTAGATCAGCACTTCGGCTTCCAGAAGATCCTCTGCCGACATCGGCAGTTTGCGGCGGGCCGCATCGCCGCGCGCGAACAACGACGCGACGCCATGCGACATCGACCAGATATGCAGCGCCATCATCAGCGCCGGCGGCCGGGTCACGCCGGGCGGCGCCAGTGCGGCCAGACGCTCCGCGGCGGCCCTGATAATGCCGAAAGCGCGCTCGCTGGCCGCCAGCAAGGCTGGATTAAGGTCGACGGGAAGCCCGGATTCGAACATCGCCGAGTAGAACGCCGGTTCCTCGCGGGCGAAAGCGAGATAGGCCTTGCCGACCCGCTCGAACGCCGAAACGGTATCCGGGCGTCCATCATCCCAGGCCTTGGTCAGTATTGCCTCGAACTGCTCGAAGCCGCGCTGCGCGATATTGGAGAGCAGTTCATCGCGATCGCGGAAATGCCGGTAGGGCGCTGCCGGGCTGACGCCGGCCATGCGTGCGGCGTCGGCAAAGGTGAATCCGGCCGCGCCTTTTTCCGCAATCAATCCGAGCGCTGCCTGCAGCAGTGCCTCTTTCAGATTGCCGTGATGGTAGCCACGCTCCGCGCGGCGTTGTTCCTTGCGCCAGCTCATGTGAAGGGCTTTTACATGAGCCGGACGCAAAGGTCACTAGCGCCGGCATGGCCGGCGCGCGTCATTCATGTGAATGAACGCGCCTTAAGCAGTCCTTAACCAGCCGGGATCGGCAGCACCGGCATGATCTCCACGGCTTCGCCGGGGAAGATCGCAAAATGCGGATGATTCTCGAACATTTTTGCCGCGGCCTCGTGCGAGCCGGCGCGAACGACGGTAAAGGCGCCCAGTTCGTTGGCTATATCGGCGATGCCGCCCGACCCGACCCGCTTGGTCTTGCCGAGCGGTCCGCCCATCTCAACGAGTGAAGCCTGGTGCTTGCCGACCCATGCCTTCCACGCGGCAATGCCGGCTTTCTCCTTGGCCTTTCGCTCGGTCTCGGGCAGCGCGATCCAGGCGGCCATCTTCGCGCTGGTTTTGCTGCCGACGAAAACGGCAAGATAAGTATCGCTCATTGTAGTCTCCCTTGGTTGCTGTTCGGTCAGTTCTTGCGGCCTTGCAGTTCGGCAAATCCGGCCGCGGCTTGCTGCACATCGGGCGGGAAATCCGACATTTCCTGCACCTGACGAATTTCGATGATTTCGTTGTTGGAAGCCGGGCAGCGCTTGGCCCAGGCAATCGCCTCGTCCCGCGACTTGACGTCGATCATCCAGTAGCCGCCGAGCACTTCCTTGGCCTCGGTGAAGGGACCATCGGTCACCACAGGCTTGCCGCCGGCAAACGAGACCCGCGCACCCGTCGATGGCGGGTGCAGCCCGTCGAGCGTGATCAGCACGCCGGCCGCCTTCAGCGCCTCGTTATATTTCATCATCGCGGCCACCGCCTCGGCAGGCGGCATGGTACCGGGTGCCGCGGTCTCGTAGCCCTGAGGGATCATCAACATCATGAATCGCATCGTCATTCTCCGTTTAATCAGCAGGCCGGTTATCGAACCAGCGCCCATAAACAAGACGAGCGGGGGCTCACGGCTCCGACATAAAAAGCGAAATTATTTCGGGAACATCGCAAAATACGGCTCGGCTTCCTTGAGCACGCGCGCGAACGAGGGGCGCGCCTTCAGGCGTCCGAAATAAGCCGCAAGGTTTTTGTGGTTGTCGCCGAACGGCACCACCATGTTGCCGTAGAACAAAGCGGGTGCGGAGGCGCAATCGGCAATACTGAAAGCTTCTCCCATCGCCCAGGTCCTGCTCGCCACCTCCTTTTCGATCATGCCGTAGCAAGATTCGATCTGCGCCCGGGCTTGTTCCACGCCAAACGGATCGCTGTTTCCCGGCGGGCGCAGCCGGTCGCCGACCATCTTCTGCATCGGCAGATGCACGTAGAGATCGTAGAAGCGGTCGCGCAGGCGCGTCGGCCGAGCCAGATCGGTATCCGCAGGAATGAACCTGGTGCGGCCCGGATAATGGTTGTCGAGATATTCGATGATGATGCTCGATTCCGGGATGACGCGATCCCTGGCCTCGTCGCGCAGCACCGGAAACTTGCCGATCGGCCACAGCTTCAACAGGCGCCGCGCGCTCTTCCGCGTTGCCGAGATCGACCATCACGGGCGTGAACGGCGTGTCGTTCTCATACAGGGCGATCAGCACCTTCCAGCAGAACGACGACAGCGGATGATAGTAGAGCTTGAGCGACATCATAAAACTCCGGATTAGCTTTCGTCTTGCCCGAGCGAGCGGGCTTTGCCTACCCTAAACGCGTTACACCGAAACCCAACGCCGCACGGCTTCGGCCGCACCTTCCGGCGTGGCTTCGAAAATCGGCGACGCCAGCACCGCATGAAGGTGCAGCATGACCTTGCCGGAATTGCGGAAGCCGTGCAGGCGCCCCGCCGGCACGATCAGCGATTGGCCGGCCGACACGATGACGCGCTGCGCGTCGATCCACATCTCGGCTTCGCCCTCGCGCACCGTCAGCACTTCCTCGACCGGGTGGGCGTGGGTCGGCGCGCCGACGCCGGGCGCCACCCATTGTTCGAAGATGCATAATTGCGCCGCCCCATTGACGGCCGAAACCAGCATCCGGGTTTCGACGCCGGGCCGCCACGCTTCGCGCGACACGTCTTCGGGGGCGATAATTTTCATGACATTCGGCCCTTTGCCGGAAGATATGGTCCAGTTTAGGAAAGCAGACGCTTTGCGTCCATGCTAGGGACAATTCGGTACAACCCAACGATGGAATACCGATGACACCTTCCCCGAAAAAAGTCGCGCTGGTGACCGGGGCGGCGCGCGGCATCGGGCTTGCAGTGGCGAAACGATTCCTCGCCGAGGGCTGGTGTGTGGCGCTGCTCGATATCGAGGAAGAGTTGCTGCGCGGCGCCGTCGCGGCGCTGGCAAGCCCTGACGATACGCTCGCGTTGCACTGCGACGTCTCCGACGCCGGCGCGGTGACGGCCGCGATGGCCAAAGTGAACACGCGCTTCGGCCGGCTCGATGCACTGGTCAACAATGCCGGCATCGCGGTGTTTGCGCCGCTTTTGGAAACGTCCGACGACGACTGGAGCCGGGTACTGGCGGTCAACCTCACCGGGCCGTTTCTCTGCACCAAGGCCGCCGCACCCCTGATGCGCGAACATGGCGGCGGCGCCGTCGTGAACATCACGTCGATCTCGGCGGTGCGCGCCTCGACGCTGCGCTCGGCCTACGGCACCAGCAAGGCCGGGCTTGCGCATCTCACCAAGCAACTCGCCGTCGAACTGGCGTCGCTCGGCATTCGCGTCAACGGCGTGGCGCCCGGTCCGGTCGAGACCGCGATGGCGAAAGCCGTTCACACTGCTGAAATCCGCGCCGACTATCACGATGCGATCCCGCTCAATCGTTATGGCCTCGAGGAAGAACTGGCGGAGGCGGTGTTGTTTCTATCCAGCGACCGCGCAAGCTACATCACCGGACAAATTCTTGCCGTGGATGGCGGCTTCGATGCCGCCGGAATCGGACTGCCGACGCTGCGCGGCGAAAGAAGGAACGGGTAAAATTCGCACCGTCGTAAAAAATATTTTGTTCACGGCCATGCTATGCGCCCTCGTCCTGCCGGCGCAGGCCGAAGTCCGCATCCTCGGCAGTCCGGGCGGACAGGTCGGCCCGTTCCTCGATCTGTTCGAGCAGGTGCGCGATTCGGGTGAACGCGTGGTGATCGACGGGCCGTGCCTGTCGGCCTGCACGCTGGTGCTGAGCGTCGTTCCCGGCAACCGGATCTGCGTGACGCGCCGCGCGGTATTGGGATTTCACGCCGCGCGGTCGATCGACCGGCGCGGCCGGATGTATGCCGAACCGGAAGCCTCCGAAGTTGTGCTGGAAGCCTATCCTTCCCCGGTGCGAAGCTGGATTCGCCGCCGCGGCGGATTGACCTCGCGCCTGTTGCTATTACGCGGGCGCGAACTTGCGGCGATCTATCCTTCATGCCGCTGAGCGATCAGCCTTCCATCGGGCAGTTGACCATCCAGGGAATGCCGAACTGATCGACGCACATGCCGAACCCCCTTGAGAAGAAGGTCTTGCCGAACGGCATGTTGACGCTGCCGCCTTCCGACAACGCCTTGAACTTGCGCTCGGCCTCGGTGGGGTCTTCGACCTGTAATGAAACCGAAAACCCCTGCGGCTGGTGAAAGTGGCCGGGAGGCGCGTCGGAGGCCATGATCACCTCACCGTCGATCGAAATCTTGGCGTGCATGATCTTCTTGGTCCACTCGGGCGGAATCGGCATTCCTGCCGGTGCACCCTCATGCGTCAGCATCGCGTCGATCTTGCCGCCGAGCACCTTCTCGTAGAACTTGAACGCCGCTTCGCAATTGCCGTTGTAGAACAGATAGGGATTGATTTGCATCGTTTGCTCCTCGGGTAATTGATGCTTCGAATGTCCGGTTATTTCTCGGCGAGATTTTTCAGGTTGACGAGACCGGCTTCGAAATCCTTGCCGATCATATGGTCCAGATTCATGAACACCTGCATCACCTTGGACATGAAGGACGCCGGACCGTACATCCGCCAAGTGACATTGGTTGCCACGCTGGTAGCATCGCCCTGTGGCAGCATGGTGAACTCGGCGGTGTTGTGGCCCTCGAACGGCGTGAAAAAATCTAGCTTGATGACGATTTTCGACGGCACCGAAGCGTCGAGGATTTCCATGCGGCCGGAACCGACATTCTTGTTGCCCTCCCACCCATAGACCGAGCCCTTGCCGCTTGCGGCGCCGCTATAGCTGCGTTTCATCGCGGGATCCTTGTTCTCGTAAGGCGACCATGATTTCCATTGATGGAAATCGTTGATCCAGGGAAAGATTTTTTCAGGCCCGGCCTTGACGCTGATGGCGCGCTGGACGCTGAAGGAACCCGGTTTGGTCGCGGCGAGGACAAGAACGATCGCAACGGCGATCGCAAGCACGATGACAATGATGGCAATGATCTCAAACATGGAAGGCTCCGTATCGGCAGGATGTTGGCAGCGCAAATCAGCGCTGCGGGGATATCAACGCACGCAAACTCCGGGCACGCAACCAGAGCCCGCCCCATACCATCAGTCCGAGATAAAATCCGAACAGGATGTGACCAAATAACGGACTGCCGATCCGCAGATGCGATACCATCGCACCGCCGAGATAGCCCATCGTCAGGATCGCGCCAAGAATCGACGTAGGCGGAATCGTATAGAGAGTGGTGCAGACGATGGTGATGGCCCCGAGGCTGCGCGCCAGATTCTCGCTCGCGCCGCAACCGATCCTGTCCATCGTTTCCGTGACCACCGGCCATGGCACCAGCTTGATGGCGCCATCGACCAGCATGAACAGAATGACAAGACCGCTGAGACCACGGCCGAGCCAGAGTGCGGGTTTCGAGACCGGTGCGGTTCCGGCAATCGTCGACATGACCTTCTCCTTGGGTGTTCGGTGATGCATGATCCAAGGACGAATGGCGCAGTCGCGATCCGACAGCGGACGAAATTATTTCTTCTGAATTTTCGTGGAGGCCGGCGTGCTGTCGCGCATCAGGCGATCGAGGTGCATCCGGATATGGGCGGCCTCTGCCGAGGTGTTGGCAAGCGCGATGGCGCGGTCGAACGCCACGCGAGCTTCGTCATTGCGGCCGAGTTGCATCAGGAACGCGCCGCGCACGCCGAAGAAGTGAAAATAATTCGAAAGCCGCGGCGCGAGCGGTTCGATCATGTGCAGTGCTGCTTCGGGCCCGCGCACCTTGGACACCGCGACCGCGCGGTTGAGCGTGACCACCGGAGACGGCTGCATGATTTCCAGCGAGCCGTACAGCAGATCGATCTGGGTCCAGTCGGTCTCTTCGGGCTTGGCGGCGCGGGCATGCAACGCGGCGATCGCCGCCTGAATCTGGTAGGGGCCGGTTTGCCGGTGCCGCATCGCCTTGTCGATCAGCGCCAGCCCTTCGGCGATCATCTTCTGATTCCACAGACTGCGATCCTGGTCGTCGAGCAGCACCAGAGCACCCTCAGCGTCGAAGCGTGCCGCCGAACGGGCATTCTGTAGCAACAACAGCGCCGTCAGCCCCATGATCTCGGGCTCGCTCTGGAACAGCCGCAGCAATAGCCGCGCCAGACGGATCGCCTCCTCGCACAGCGGCGCGCGGATCTCGGCGGTGTCGCCGCCGGCGGAATAGCCCTCGTTGAAGATCAGGTAGACCATCGCGGCCACAGCCGCGAGCCGCTCGGTACGCTCGATCGCGCCCGGCGTCTCGAACGGCACGGCGGCGTCCGCAACCCGCGCCTTCGCGCGGGTGATGCGCTGCTCCATCGCGGCCTCAGAGACCAGGAACGCGCGCGCGATCTGCTTTACGGTCAGGCCGGAGACGATGCGCAGCGCCAGCGCGATCTGCTGCGTCGCCGGCAGGTCGGGATGGCAGCAGATGAACAGTAGCCGCAGGATGTCGTCGCGATAATGCGAGCCGTCGAGCCGCTCGGCCAGTTCTTCCTCGGCATCGTCGAGATCGGAAATCGCTTCATCCTCGGGCAGCGGTTGCTGCTTGCGGCCGCGCCTGATGTCGTCGATCGCGACGTTGCGTCCGACCATGATCAGCCATGCCGCGGGATCGCGCGGCGGGCCGTTTTGCGGCCAGCTTTTCAGCGCACGCAGGCAGGCATTCTGGAATGCTTCTTCGGCGGTATCGAGATTGCGGAAATAGCGCAGCAGCGCACCGACCGCCTGGGGACGCGCCGAAGTCAGCGCGGCGTCGATCCAGGCGGTGTCGGTCACGCCCGAACGCTCCCCGGATACAATACTCCCACAGGGCGGATTTCATAGGCGCCGCCCGGATTGGCCGCACCGAGATCACGCGCGAAGTCGAGCGCCTCGTCGAGGTTTTTGCAGTCGATGACATAGAAGCCGAGCAACTGTTCCTTGGTCTCGGCATAGGGTCCGTCGATCACGACCGGCGGATCGTCCTTGCGCAGCGTCGTCGCCGATGTCGTCGGCAGCAGCCGCGCTACCGGCCCAAGCCGGCCCTGCCTGGCAAGTTTGTCCTGCACCACGGCAAGCTTCTTCATCACGGCTTCGTCCTGCTCCTTGGTCCAGGAGCCGACGACGTCTTCATCGTTGTAGCAAAGAATGGCGTAGAGCATGTGGGGTGCGTTCCTGTTCTTTTCCAAGGACGAGTGAGTATGCCCGGAGCCGACAGGGGCGCGAAAGATATTTTGCGGGAACCTGGTCCCGGTTTGGTTCGCATGTTTTCAGAAGATCGCGACGGTGACGGTCTTGGTGCGCCTCACCGCCGCGATGACATATCCGTGCCTTACCAGGAGATGCCGTATCGTGCGGCGATCTTTCGCGCCCGTGCCTCATCGCTCTCATAGGTCCTGGCGTGGACTTTTGGGGCGGGCGTGACAACCTTCGGCTGGGAAACTTCCGGTTTGGGAGCTTCTGTCTTGGCGACTTCAGGTTTGGCGACTTCCGGCGTGGCGGCTTCCGGCTTGACCTCGGCCGTCGTCGCAGGCTTGACCGGTTCGGTTTTCTCGACCGACGCCGGCTCGTCATTGGAAGCCAGGGTCAGACCTCTTACCGGGGCGGCTTGAACCGAAGCGGATGCCAATAGCAGGGCGGTGATCAGGATGAATTTGCGCATGTCAGTCTCCCGTTGTTTGATGACGGGAAGCTAAACCAGCCGTTCGACCCGTTACGTGACGTACATCACTCAACTGAAGCCTCTTCAAGCCGCCGGATTCGGCGATCCCAGGGCAAATCCGATGAACAAAGGCGCGCTCGCTTTGCTGGTGCATGGCGGGACTGAAAACTGGTCTCCGGAGCGATGGAAGAGCCGGTTCGACCAGGTGTGCAGCGACCGCCGGGTTTTGCTGCTGCCCGATGCGGCGTTCGACCCGGCCGACATCCACTACGCCGCGGTCTGGAAGCCGGCTCCAGGCGAGCTCGCTGCATTTCCCAACCTGCGCATCATTTTCAATCTGGGCGCAGGCGTCGACGCGTTGATGGCCGATTCAACTTTGCCCAAAGTGCCGCTGGTTCGTGTCGCGGTCGATGATCTCACCGATCGCATGACGGAATATGTCGTCCTGCATGTGCTGATGCATCATCGGCAAGAACTTTATCTGCGAGCCAGCCAGCGCGAGAAACGCTGGGCCCCGAAATTTCAATGGCCGGCGAGCGCGATTTCGGTCGGTATCATGGGGCTCGGCACGCTGGGATCGAATGCAGCTTTAGTCCTCAAGCGCCTCGGCTTTCGCGTGTCAGGATGGGGCAGAAGCCCGCGGCAGATCGACGGCATCGAAAGCTTTCACGGCAACGCGCAACTCGAACCGTTTCTGCGACAAACCGATATCCTGGTCTGCCTGCTGCCGCTCACACCGGATACGCGGCACATTTTGAATCGGGAGTTGTTTGCAAAACTCAACCGAGTTGGCCCGCTTGCCGCGCCGGTCCTGATCAATGCCGGGCGCGGCGGCTTGCAAAACGAAGCCGATATCCTGGCATGCCTGGATGACGGCACGCTCGGCGCCGTATCGCTGGACGTCTACGCCACCGAGCCGCTTCCGGCGGACAGCCCATTCTGGACGCATCCGAAGGTCGTCCTGACGCCGCACAACGCCGCCGATACCGATCCCGATGAGATATCGAAATACGTGGCGAAGCAAATCGAACGCTTTGAAGCCGGCGGCACCCTCGAAAACATTGTCGACCCCGCGCGGGGATATTGAAGTCCGGCGTCGAACGCTAACTGCGCACCATCACATCGATCGCGCCCTTCACG
The DNA here is from genome assembly GCA_963774685.1 of uncultured Alphaproteobacteria bacterium. GTDB lineage: Bacteria > Pseudomonadota > Alphaproteobacteria > Rhizobiales > Xanthobacteraceae > Bradyrhizobium. The sequence continues at coordinate 152,781 of CAVZFU010000005.1, forward strand.
ATTCCTTCCAATTGCTTGCGCGGCACTTGAGCCCGGGCGCGGATCGCGATGGTGTGAATGGTGGCTGACGCCAGTTGTGCCAGGATTTGCGGATCGGCTGTCTCGGACAGTTCGCCCTTTTCCCTGGCCAGCCGGAAGCAGGCCGCGAACGCCTTGTCGAGTTCTGTAAACCCTTCCAGCACCATGGCGCGGATCTCCGGATCGGACACCGCCTCGGAGGCCGCCGTCATCACCGTGAAGCAGCCGCGCGGACCGGCGTCGCCCGACAGATAGATATCGAGCGCCACCGCGTAGATGCGTTCGAGCCGTTTGCGGATCGGCAGTTCGTCGCTGAAAATATTGATCATCGCCGCGCGCGCGTCGGCGCGGTAACGCGCATAGCTTTTCAGATAGAGTTCGCGCTTGTCGCCGAATGCACCGTAAAGGCTCGGCCGGTTCATGCCGGTGGCGGCGCTGAGATCGTCGAGCGACGTGGCGGCGAAACCGTCTTTGCGAAACAGATCGAGCGCCTTGCCGAGCGCGACCTCAGGCTGATAGGCCCGCGGCCGGCCGCGGCGCTTTGGCGCAACAGCATCGAGCAGCGCCGGCGGTTTTTTAACTTTTTGTACCATTTCGCAATAAATCCCTTGACGCGATCTATATTATGCGGAACAGTATAAAAATCAACCCCGGCCGCAAAACCCGATTAACCCGCCAAGGAGGCATTCATGGAATTGTATTTCTCACCCCTCGCCTGCTCGCTGGCGACCCGCATCGCGCTGTACGAAGCCGGCGCGGACGCCGGCTACATCGAGGTCGATCCCAAGACCAAGATCGTGCAGCACGACGGCTCGAATTTTCTGGCGATCAACCCGCTCGGGCTGGTGCCGACGCTGCGCACCGATGACGGCCTCGTTCTCACCGAGAATGCTGCGATCCTGCAATATGTCGCGGATCGCTTTCCCGCCGCCGGCATCGCGTCCAGTCCGGGCATCGAGCGCAGCCGGCTGCATCAGTGGCTGTGCTTCATCGGCACCGAACTGCACAAGGGCTTGTTCGTGCCGCTGCTCGACAAGAAGGCGCCGCCCGAGATGAAGACCTATGTCCTCAGCAAGGGTCTGTCGCGGCTGGATTATCTCGAGAACTATCTCCGGGGCCGCGAATTCCTGCTCGACCATTTCAGCGTCGCCGACGCTTATCTTGTCACGGTCATCAACTGGACCATGGCGACGCCACCGATCGAGCTGGCGAAATGGCCCACCGTGAAAGCATACTACGAGCGATTGCGCGCGCGGCCCAGCATCGCCAGGGCGATCACCGAGGAATTCAAACTGTACCAGGCTGAACTCGCGCGCCACAAGGCGGCGGCGTAGACCTCATCTCGCCAGAGTCGTTTCCGCATTCGCGGGAACGACTTTGGAATATTGATTCTTAAGCCTGATCGGCCTTCATCAACAGCCGCAGCGCTCTCGGGATCGGCTGTGCCCGTCCCTCGCTGACAAAGGCAACGCGAACCTGCGCCTTGACCAGCACGTCCTCGCCACGCCGGACTTCCTGCGCCAGCGTGATCGAAGCGCCCTTCACGGCGACCGACCACGTCACGACGTCCAGCATATCATCCATGCGCGCGGGCTTGAGAAAATCGATCTGCATCGAGCGCACCACGAACGCGAAGCTCGGGGTTTCCGCCTGCGCTTCCGCAAACAGCGCATGTTGCTCGGCGCCCATCAGCCGCAGGTGATTGGTCCGCCCCCGCTCCATGAAGCGCAGATAGTTGGCGTGATAGACGATGCCGGAGAAGTCCGTGTCCTCGTAATAGACGCGGATCTGCATATGATGCCGGCCGTCCCGCATCGTACCGTCGAGACTATTCGTTGTCGCTGGTTCCATGGGCTGTATTTGCCGCGCGCTACCAGACAACGCAAGTATCGGATGAGCAGGCGGTGAACTAAGTACTGGCCTTTCCGCCCAGGGTCACCAGCACGATCTCGGGCGGCACGCCGAGGCGGAATGGCACGATGCTACAGCCGAGGCCGCCAGAAATGACGACGTCACAGTTCGTCCTGGCGTGGCCATAGGCTAGCCGGTTTCCGTAACGCGACGGCACCACCGGCGACCACCCGAACAGCCGTAGCTGGCCGCCATGCGTATGCCCGGACAGTTGCAGCGCGACTCGCGCCGGCACCCGCATCGCAACATCGGGCTCGTGCGCCAGAAGAATGACCGGCGCATCGTCGGTGATTTTTGCAAGCGTCGCGGCAAGATCATCGACGCCGATGCGCTTGACCGGCCGGAACCGCCGCGCAGGTAGATATGCCAGTTGATCGCCGAGGCCGGCGAGCCAGAACGGCCGGCCGAACTTTGTCAACCGTACCGCGTCGTTCTCATAAACCGGAACGCCTGCCGCCTCCAGCGCCAGCCGCGAAATCGTCGGCCCCTGTCCTTCGCGCTGCACGGTCTTGTCTTCCCACCAATCGTGATTGCCGAGAATCGCATGCACGCCGAGCGGGGCCTTCAATTCCGCGAGCACAGGAGCCCATTCGCGGGCCGGAATGTAGCGCGTCAAATGACGATGCCCGGCGACATAGTCGCCAAGCAGCACGATCATGTCCGCGCCCAGCGAATTGGTATGCGCGACGATCGATTGGATTCGGTCAAGCGACATCCAGGGGTCGCAGGCGTGAAGATCGGCGATGACGGCGATCCTGAGCCTGAAATCGACCGGCCATTGCGGCGGCAGCAGGTCATACCGTGCCACGCGAAGCCGCAGCGGTTCTATGCCGAACCCGTAGGCCGTGGTCGAAGCGCCGAAGGCGCCGAGCCCACCAAGGAAACGAAAGAACTGACGGCGTGAAATCATGAATGGTTAATCGTGATGCATCCTCGCTCTAATCGGAAATTGCAGCGGAATTGGGAAGCTTTTTGTGCAGACCTGCCTCGTCGCGGATCAATGCCGCGATAATCTCGATGGTACCCGCGACCATCACTCTTCCTCGCCACTTCCGAACAATCCGAACTGCGCCGGATCGCGCGCGGGCTCGGCGAGGCCGAGGTGCCTAAACGCATGCGAGGTCAATAGCCGCCCGCGCGGGGTGCGCTGCAGATAACCGCATTGAATCAGGAACGGCTCGATGATGTCCTCGATGGCATCGCGCGGCTCCGACAGCGCCGCGGCCATGGTCTCCACGCCCACGGGACCGCCGCCATAATTCATCGCGATGGTCGAGAGATAGCGCCGGTCCATGGCATCGAGGCCGGCGGCATCGACCTCCAGCGCGCTGAGTGCATTGTCGGCGATGGCCCGATCAATCGAAGTTGCGTCCGCGGCCGAGGCGAAATCCCGGACCCGGCGCAGCAGGCGCCCGGCAATGCGCGGCGTGCCGCGGGCGCGGCGCGCGATCTCGTTGGCGCCGTCCGGAGTCATGCCGACCTTAAGCACGCGGGCGCCGCGGGTGACGATCTTCTCCAGTTCTTCCTCGGTATAGAAATTCAGCCGCACCGGAATCCCGAAGCGGTCGCGCAACGGATTGGTCAACAGTCCCGCACGGGTGGTGGCGCCGACCAGCGTGAATTTTGCCAGTTCGATCTTGACCGAACGCGCCGCCGGTCCCTCGCCGATGATCAGATCGAGTTGAAAATCCTCCATCGCCGGATACAGCACCTCCTCGACCGCGGGGCTGAGGCGATGGATTTCGTCGATGAACAGCACGTCCCGCTCTTCGAGATTGGTCAGCAGTGCCGCGAGATCGCCGGCCTTGGCGATCACGGGCCCCGAGGTGGCGCGAAAGCCGACGCCGAGTTCGCGCGCCACGATCTGCGCCAGCGTGGTCTTGCCAAGTCCGGGCGGACCGACGAACAGCACATGGTCCAGCGCCTCGCTGCGCTTGCGCGCGGCTTCGATGAAGATGGCAAGGTTGGCGCGCGCCTGCGCCTGGCCGACGAATTCCGACAGCAGTTGCGGGCGCAACGCCGTGTCGCCGGCATCGTCGGCACGGCGCTCGGGCGTGACGATGCGAGAGGGCGTGTTCACTTCGCCAGCTCCTTCAGCCCCAGCCTGATGAGCTGCGCGGTCTCGGCATTTTCACCGGCGATGCGTGAGGCGCCGGCGATGGCGGCAGCCGCCTGCGGCGGACCGTAGCCGAGATTGACCAGCGCCGAGATCGCGTCGGTGACCGGGCGCGGCGCCCGGTCGTTGTCGATCGCGCCGGACAGATGGACCAGCGCTGGATCGACATTGGCAAAGGCCGGCGCCTTGTCCTTCAATTCAGTGACGATGCGCTCGGCGACCTTTGGGCCGACGCCGGGCGTGCGCGTCACCGCGGCCTTGTCGCGCAGCGCAATCGCATTCGCCAGATCGGACGGCGGCAGGGTGCCGAGCACCGCCAGCGCAACCTTGGCGCCGACGCCTTGCACGGTCTGCAGCAATCGAAACCACTCGCGCTCGATGTCGCTGCGAAAGCCGAACAGTTTGAGTCTGGTCCTCGCGCACGTAGGTCTCGATCGACAGCACCGTGGCCTCGCCGGGCGCAGGCAGCGCCTGCAGCGTCCGCGCCGAGCAATGCACCTGATAGCCGACGCCGCCGACATCGAGGATCACGTAATCCTCGCCGTAGCTGTCGATCAGGCCCTTCAGCTTGCCGATCATGCCCCGACCACCCTCAGCTTCAGCGCTGCGCTCTGGCGGTGATGCGCATGCGTGATCGCGATCGCCAGCGCGTCGGCGGCGTCGGGAGATTTCGGTTCGGCCTTCGGCAGCAAAATCTTCAGCATCATCAAAATCTGGTTCTTGTCGGCATGGCCGGCGCCGACCACGGTCTTCTTCACCTGGTTCGGGGCGTATTCGGCGACCGATATCCCGAACATCGCCGGCGCCAGCATTGCGACCCCCCGCGCCTGCCCGAGCTTCAGCGTGGCGACGCCGTCCTTGTTGACGAACGTCTGCTCGACCGCGGCCTCCAGGGGCTGAAAATCGCCGAGCACGGCGGCGAGGCCCTCATGGATCGCCAACAGCCGGCTCGCCAGCGGCAATCCTTCGGGCGGTTCCACCGATCCGCAACCGACGAATATCAGCCGGTTGCCGTCGATCTCGATCACGCCCCAGCCGGTGCGGCGCAGGCCGGGATCGATGCCGAGGATGCGGACGGGCTGGCGAATCGGCTGGGATGTCATGCCCCAGTGATAACGCCGGACCGGGCTCCAGCCTAGCGCGGCCGGCCGTCATACCCCGCGAAAGCATCGGCGCAATCAGCCGCCCATCCTGGCGACCAGCGCGTCGGAGACCTCGAAATTGGCGTAGACGTTCTGCACGTCGTCGTGCTCGTTCAACTGGTCGATCAGCTTCAACAGCCTTTCGCCGGTCTCGTCGTCCACCGGCACGGTGTTCAGCGGCTTCCAGGTCAGTTGCGCCTTGCGGGCTTCGCCGAATTTGGCCTCCAGCGCCTTGGCGACCTCGCGGAAGGTTTCCTGCGAGGCGTAGATCTCGTGGCCGTTCTCGCTGGAGGAGACGTCGTCGGCGCCGGCCTCGATCGCCGCGTCCAGCATCGCATCGTCGGAGGCGACCTTGGCGTCGTATTCGATGATACCGGTACGGTCGAACATGAACGCGACCGAGCCGGTTTCGCCGAGATTGCCGCCGGACTTGGTGAAGTAGGACCTGATGTCGGACGCCGCGCGGTTGCGGTTGTCGGTCAGCGCCTCGACAATGACCGCAACGCCGCCGGGACCATAACCCTCGTAGCGAATCTCGTCGTAATTTTCGCCCTCGGAGCCGATCGCCTTCTTCACCGCGCGCTCGATCGAGTCCTTCGACATGTTTTCCTGGCGGGCGGAAATGATCGCGGCGCGCAGCCGGGCGTTCATGCCGGGATCGGGCTGGCCCTGTTTGGCGGCGACGGTGATTTCCCGCGCCAGCTTGCTGAACAGTTTCGACTTCTGGGCATCCTGCCGGCCCTTGCGGTGCATGATGTTCTTGAACTGGGAATGTCCGGCCATGCGGTATCTTTCGGGATTCGTCCGGGTGGTTTGGTCGAGGGCGCGGCGTTATAGGCGCTAAACCCTATGAAATCAAAGATATGCCAGCATTTTTGCCGTGCCGGTAGTGGCTGCTGCACGGTTGTGAGGCAATCGTTAACCATGACTTCACGCCCAAATGCGAGGATGCGGCCCTGATTTTCATGTTTTTCCGAGAGAGGCCCATGGCGTTCGGTTTGTTTCGAAAACGTCTGCCGGAACCGGCTGCGCCGGCCGACCAACCGGAGGCGGCAAAGCCGATCATGGTCGCCGAACCACTCGAACGTTCCGGATATTGATTCCTCCCACGAAATCCTCGAACTGCTCGAACTCGAACTCGGCGCCATGATCCGGCAGCTCGAGCGCGCCGCCAATTCGGTGGCCGGCGGCGCTGAGGCCACGGCCGTGACGCTTACCACCATCCGCCGGCGCACCGATGCCCTGACCGGGCGCACCAGTGCGGCGCAATCGACCGCGACCACCTTCTCGCAGGCCGCGGACAAGTTCACCCATTCGGCCGAAGGTATCGGCGCCCAGGTGCGCGACGCCTCCAGGCTCGCCGACCAGGCCGCCGAGGCCGCCCATGAAGCCAGCCTCAATGTCGACCGCCTGCGGGAGTCTTCCGCCGCCATCGGCAACGTCGTCAATCTGATCGCCCAGATCGCCAAACAGACCACGCTATTGGCGCTCAACTCCACCATCGAGGCGGCGCGGGCGGGTGCGGCCGGACGCGGCTTTGCGGTAGTGGCCTCCGAGGTCAAGGCGCTCGCGGTGCAGACCCAGAACGCCACCGAGGAGATCACCAGGAAGATCGAGGCGCTGCAGAAGGATGCCACCGGTTCGGTCGACGCGGTTCATCGCATCTCGCAGGCGATCGAGGCGATCCGCCCGGTGTTCGAAAACGTCAACGGCGCGGTGGCCGAGCAGAACGAAACCACCAGCGACATGTCCGACAACGCCGCCTCCACCTCGCATTTCATCGTCTCGGTCGGCGATAGCGCCGCGGAGATCGACAGCGCGACCAAGGAAGCCGAGGTTCATGGCGAAAGCGTCGCGCGGGCCGGCAAGGACGTCACGATGTTCGCGCAGAAACTCAAGGCACGCTGCGCGGTGCTGCTGCGGCAGGGCGAACGCGAAGACCGCCGCAAGGGCGAGCGGCTGCCGTGCAATCTCAAGATCGAAATCCAGACCGCGCGCGGCCTGATCGCCGCCCCGGTCTATGAAATCGCCATGGAAGGCGTGCTGGTGTGCGGGCCGGATGCCGGAGGGCTGCCGCTGAACGAAACCCTCAACGCCACGCTGGAGAGCGTCGGCGCCTGCCGGATCCGCCTCACCGAACGTTCGGCCGCGGGCACGCGGGCGTTGTTCGACAACCCGAATGCCGCGCTTGTCGAACAGATCGAGGACAAGCTGTGGTCGATCCACGACGAGAACACCGAATTCGTCACCCGCGCCATGGAAGCCGGCACTGCGTTGACGAAAATCTTCGAGGACGCGATCGCTTGCGGCGCCATCACCGTCGGCGACATGTTCGACACCGACTATGTCGAGATACCCGGCACCGATCCAGTTCAGCACCGCACCCGGATTCTCGGCTGGGCCGACCGCGCGCTGCCGCCGTTTCAGGAAGCCTTCCTCGCCAAGGATCCGCGGATGGTGTTCTGCGCCATGATCGACACCAACGGCTACCTGCCGGTGCACAACAAGATCTATTCGCACCCGCAGCGGCCCGGCGACGTGGTCTGGAACACCGCCAACAGCCGCAACCGACGCATCTTCAACGACGGCGCGGGATTGGCGGCCGGCCGCAACCTGCGCTCCTATCTGATCCAGAGCTACGCCCGCGACATGGGCAACGGCAAGACCATCATGATGCGCGAGATCGACGTGCCGATCCGCGTCAATGGCCGGCACTGGGGCGGATTCCGCACCGCGTACAAACTCTGATTCCAGCGCCTGCCGGCTGCAAAATCAAAGGCGGCCGATCCGGCCGCCTTTGACTCTCACGCATGACTCAACTGAATCACGCTACTGACTCAACGCTACTGACACAGGTGCCGGCGGCCATCTTCGCCCCTGAACCAGGTTCCGGGCTGGCAAGCGAAATCGTGCTCATGATAGTAGGCGTATGAATCACGGAACGGCGAAGTCGCGATCGCCGCTGCCGTTCCGACGGCAGCACCCGCTACTTCGGCAGCCGTACCCACCGGTCCGCGGCGATAGTGATGATCGTAGCGGTCGGGATAAACCTGCTGCGCCATCGCCGGTCCCGCAATCGCCGTCGAAAGCACCGCGGCGGCCGCAAGAAGTTTCAGCTTCGTCATTGGCTTTCTCCATCGTGATTGCCGTAAAGCCAACCTTTCATCCGATGCGACGTTCCGAAATCGAGGGACATTCAACCGGATGTGAATGTGTGGAACTAATGTTCCAGTTCCGATGGAGTTTGTTCCATGAAGAATTCGTCGCTACGCTTTTCGCGATGACGCGTTATCGCCTCACGTCGTCCCTGCGAAAGCAGGGACCCATACACCGTGCCGCCTGTTGTGAAACATGCTGCTCAACGGCTTTCGCATAACCCCACTCCCTGTGGTTATGGGTCCCTGCTTTCGCAGGGACGACGCATGAGTGGTCGATGCGAATTTCAAACAGCCAAACACCGTCATTGCGAGCGGAGCGAAGCAATCCAGACTTACTTTGCTGCTCGATGGATTGCTTCGCTTCGCTCGCAATGACGATGGAATATAACTCCGCATTCTCGCGGCGCGATGCGTCCGAGCTTTGCTGGAAAATTCCTTGCCCTCCGATTCAGAGGGCGCAGGGAATGCCGGGCGCCCAATGCGCCCGCAGCCTGGCAGGGCAGAAAAAACAAGCCATGCCAGTAACAGTCACCACGGTCACACCGGAAAAACCCGGCATTCCCCGCGCAATGGTTTTACGGTTTCCTTCGTGCTCTCCCCGGTGACCGGGCTTTGTTGCCACCGTCGCTCAGCGGATAACTCCGCACAAACTTGACACCAGCGTCGGGGTGTCAGGACCACACGACTTCGCCGTCCACGCGAGCAGCGACTCGTCAGCGCGCCTCCGCGTCCACCGCATCCCGCCCCGCGTCCGTGACGATCGCGAAACGCCCCTCTGGTGGGACGGGACGGAGTGGATATAGAACTGATTTGCGTATTCTGAAAATCAGAATATTTTTACGAACCGGGCTTGACAGTCAGCTGATTTGCCCGAACTGGCAAATTAATGAGTGATCGGCCACAGGGTTGAACTCGGAAATCGCCGTTGGCGGCAGGGGAACTCGTGGCCGCAACAATACGCGGCGCGTTCCGGCGGGAACCCGCGATAATTTTCTCTTCTACCGTCGCTAGAATATCATGTGACAGTGATTCGCGGCACGAACATTGCTAGAAATAAACCGGCTGGAAAATTCAGGAGTGTGCGACATGAAGCGCATTGTCCTTGTTCTGGTGTTCGGTTGCGTGATTGGCGGGGTCAGGGCTCGCGACCTCGGACAATGGGAAGCGGGAGATCCGGCGATCCGGGCGTGGTATCAAGCCCTGATGCAGCCCGATATTCCCTCGGCTTCATGTTGCGGCGAAGCCGACGCGTATTGGGCGGATTCCTACGAGGTCGAAGGCGATCAATACGTCGCCATCATCACCGACCCGCGCCCGGATGAGCCGTTGCGCCGCAAGCATCTGGAAATTGGAACCAGGATCCTGGTTCCAAACCACAAGCTGAAGTTCGATCAATCCAATCCAACGGGGCACGGCATCATTTTCCTGAGCAGGGGCGACTACGTCTACTGCTACGTCGCACCCGGAGGAGTCTGATCGGCTTTCCGCGGTTTGTCGGCGCTGGAAACCGTCTTTGACGGCAATGGCGTCGGCTGCCTGGATGTTGGGCGGACTGGAGCAATTTCCGCCTTCAATGCCTTCACCCCGGCGATGACGCTCTTTCACTCCCCTCTCACCACGCGTTTTTGCGCGTGGCGGGAGGGGAGAAAGATATCCCTTCACCGGTTCGACTGATCTCGAAGACGATCTATTTCGCCCAAAATCCCGGCAGCGCCGGCTCAAGCTTTCCGCCGGTTCGCACCGGCGCGATTCTTAGCGCGAGGCCCGTTGCATCGTCGGTCTCGACCGCGACGCCGCTCAGCGTGGCGACACCGGACGCCGGCTCGAACCGTCCCGGACGGAATGCCGGTCGTGAAACGCCGCAACGGCTCTTCCTTCTGCATGCCGATGATCGAATCGTAATCGCCGGTCATGCCGGCATCGGTCATGTAGGCGGTGCCGCCGGGAAGAATCTGGTGATCGGCGGTCGGCACATGGGTGTGGGTGCCGACGACCAGGCTGACACGGCCGTCGCAGAAGAAACCCATGCCCTGCTTTTCGCTCGACGCCTCGCCGTGGAAATCGACCACGATGGCGTCGGCCGCCTGCCGCAACGGACAGGCGTCGAGTTCGCGGTCGACCGCGCTGAAGGGGTCGTTGAGCGGCTCCATGAACACCCGGGCCATGGCATTGATGACCAGTGCGCGGCGGCCGTCCTTGGTATCGATCAAGGCGGCACCGCGGCCGGGCGTATGGCGCGGAAAATTAAGGGGGCGAATCAGGCGCGGCGCGCGCTCGATGAACACCAGCGCCTCTTTCTGATTCCAGGCATGGTTGCCGAGCGTCACTGCGTCGGCGCCGGCATCGATGAATTCCTGGTAGATCGCCTCGGTGATGCCGAAGCCGCCGGCGGAATTCTCGCCATTGACGATGACAAGATCGAGCGCCCAGTCGCGGATCATGCCGGGCAGATGCTCCGATATGGCGGTGCGCCCGGTCTTGCCGACCACGTCACCGACGAACAGAATGCGCAAATCACGAACTCCGGAAATCGATCGTCTGCTCTTCCGTTAGCACAAGATCGAGCGGGACGTCGTGGGCGGAAGCGGCGATATCGGGGATTTCCTGTGCGGCAAAAGCAAGGCCGATGGCGATGATCTGCCTTGCGGCACGCAATTGACCAAGCGTGCGGTCATAATGTCCGGCGCCATAACCGATGCGGTGGCCGGCACGGTCGAACGCCGCCAGCGGAACCAGCAAGATGTCGGGCGTGATTTCGGCCGCCTCCGGCGACGGCTCGAGAATGCCGAGCGAGCCGCGCTGCAGTTGGTCACCGGCCGACCACAGGCGAAATTGCAGCGGCCGGTCGCGCGCGACGATGACCGGCAGCGCCAGTCGCGCGCCGGCGCCTGCGAGCTTTCGCATCAGGGGCGCCGGATCGAACTCGCTGCGGATCGGCGAATAGCCGGCGACGACCGAGCCAGGCTTTATGTCGACGGGCAGTCCTCCCGCGGCGACAACCTGCGCCGCGGCGGCACGATGCTCAACGCTTAGCGCATCGCGCCGCGCCAACGCTGCAGCGCGGAGGGAAACTTTGCTGCTCGGATCGGTGTGGTCCGTCATCTACTACCGTCATGCCCGGGCTTGTCCCGGGCATCCACGAATTACTTCTCACATGCATGCTAAAGACGTGGATGGCCGGGACAAGCCCGGCCATGACGACGATGATTGCGTGCAAAAAACAAAAGTGCGAAGCCGCGATGGCCGTTGGAGCGCTCGATCCCGGAGTTCCCTACGAAAGTAGGTGGGCACCATGTGACCAAGTCCACGGACCTGGCCAGGGACAGTTCCCGGAAGGATCGATAAGGCCCCGGGGATATATGGCTCCTGACGCGCGACGCAGCTTCGCCCCGCCAATGTAAGCGCTATGGGCGCGAACCGCCAGCGTTAACGCGGCCGACAGGTGGCTTGAATGGATCAGAGTGAAACACCCACCGGTGAATGAATTCGGGAATCGGGTGGTTTGCCGCACCCCAACTCCTATCGTGCTCCCAACAATCAGGAGCGCTGCATGCGTAAATTTCATTCGATAGCGGCCCTATGCGGTGACGGCCTCCGGCCCGAACTACAAGCGCTGTTCGACCGCCTGGCGGTTGACCGACATTCCGAACTTTTCGTCAGAAGCGATGGGATGGTCCAGTCCGGTCCCGATCCCGTTTCAGAGACTGCCAAAGCTTTGCCAATGGTCCCGGAGAAGGCGGCCTAGTCTCCGCTCGGCTTTGATGTTGCTTTGGCGATCTTATTCACCCTCCTCTGGAGGGCGAGGGTCGACGCGAATGAAATGAGCGACGGGGTGGGGATAGACCCTCACCCCACCCCGTCTCACATTTCGCTGCGCTCCATGTGAGCCGACCCTCACCCTGGAGGGGGAATCATCCCTTTAACGTAGTAAGGGCCGGACTTGGCGGTGGCGTCTCAGTTTGAACTTTTCGGGGGAGGGCTGCTTTGCCGGAAGTGCTCCACGGCACCATCAATTTGAACCCAATCATGTTTCGACTGTTCGAAAACCGATATGACGGGGGCTGGGTATTTTGGTTCTGCCATCGCGCCGACTGCAACGGCGACCAGCGCGGGCAGTTTGCTGAGTTTCCAGTAGACCGTTGAGCCGCACTGCGGACAAAAATAGTTATGGATTTCCCCGCCGCTTGCGGCGGCGTGCGTGAACTCTTTTGATGTTCCCGAGATGGTGACAACATTAGCGGGGTAGTAAGCGCCTACGCCGAACGGCGCGCCGGTTCGGCGTTGGCAGTCGATGCAGTGACAAGCAACGATTATCCTGGACGGTTCTTCTGGAAGCGACAGCGTGACTGCACCGCAGCTGCATCGAGCGCCAGCCATCAAAAATCCTCCAATTGACAATTCTCTTCAAGGCAACGGTACGAGAAGGTCGACGCGCCCTACCCGATCGCGACGCCGCCGCCGATGGTGCCGTTGAGCACCTGCGTGGTTCGCTCGATCCGGTCGGCGGCCGAATTGAGCGCATTGGCCACCGCGACCTGCGTCGATTTCGTCCGGTCCGCCGCCGCTGCGCGGGCGGTGCGCAGCGCATCGAGTTCTTCTTCAAGGCTGTGGAGACGAATGCCCGCGTCGAGCAATTCGTCGCACACCGTCAACGCCGCCATCATGGTGAGGCGGGCGTCGCCGATTTCACCGAACTTGCCGCGCAGGCTTCCGATCCGGGACTCGAAGTCTTCGGCCAGTTGCAACAGCCGCTCCTCCTGCCCTTCCTCGCAGGCCATCCGGTATTGCCGGCCGTTGATGGTGACGTTGATATGATTCATGAGATCTCTCCGGCATCGAGCACCGAGCGGATGGTGCCGATCGCCGCATCCAGCCGCTCGGCGATCTCGCGGTTGACGCGTTCCAGCTTGCGCGATTTCACCAGCGAGCCGTCGAGTTCGTCGGCGAGCCGCGATCGGTCGGTACCGAGAGCCTGAATCCGGATTGCCAGTTCATTCTCGTCGCGGTCGGCTTCACGCCGCCGCTCGACCGCACTTTCCAGGGCATCCAGCGCCGTGATCAGCCGCCGGGTCGCGGTTTCGACATCGACTGAGGCCTGCTCGGCATTGCCGGAAACACTGGCGGGACGATCGCTCATGACAGGCTTCGCGGACCTTTCAATGGTGGGCCGGACATCAAAATTTGCGGTCAGGCCAAGCGTTTAGGTGACGAAATTTACGTGGCAAGCGAGGCCAGCGCAACGCCGCAGCAAAGCTATGCACCGCAAAGCCGCATTGAACGGTGCAATCCGGGTTCCCGGGCTTGGACTTGGGGGAATGCAGGTGCTATCCACCCTTTTCCTCCAAGGTTTTCTCTCGCCGGAATGCATCGAATCCCGGCGTTGAGCGTTCATAGCCAACCCTCTCAACGGATTCCCAACATGGCGAGCGTCGATCCTTCCCGTATGGCCAATGCGATTCGCGGACTGGCGATGGATGCGGTCGAAAAGGCCAATTCCGGCCATCCCGGCCTGCCGATGGGGGCGGCCGACGTCGCCACGGTGCTGTTCACCCAGTTCCTGAAATTCGACGCCGCCGACCCCAAATGGCCGGACCGCGACCGCTTCGTGCTGTCGGCCGGCCACGGCTCGATGCTGCTCTATGCGCTGTTGTATCTGACCGGCAACACCGAGATGACGCTCGACCAGATCAAGCATTTCCGCCAGTTGGGATCGCTGACCCCGGGACACCCGGAGAATTTCCACACCAAGGGGATCGAGACCACCACCGGTCCCTTGGGCCAGGGCCTTGCGACCTCGGTCGGCATGGCCGTTGCCGAAAAGATGCTGGCCGCGGAATTCGGCAAAAAAATCGTCGATCATCACACCTATGTGCTGGCTTCCGATGGCGACCTGATGGAGGGCGTCTCGCAGGAAGCGATCGCGCTGGCCGGTCACTGGAAGCTCAACAAGCTGATCGTGCTTTATGACGACAACGGCATTTCGATCGACGGACCGACCTCGCTCGCGGATTCCGTCGACCAGGTGAAACGATTCAAGTCCGCCGGCTGGCAGGCCGAATTGATCGACGGCCAGGACCAGCAGGCGATTGCCGCCGCAATCACCCGGGCGCAGAAATCCAGCAAGCCCTCGCTGATCGCCTGCAAGACCACCATCGGCTTCGGCGCGCCGACCAAGGCCGGCACCAACAAGGCCCATGGCGAAGCGCTCGGCGCCGAGGAATTAAAAGGCGCCAAGGAAAAGCTCGGCATTTCGCTGGAGCCGTTCTCGGTCCCCGATGATGTGCTGAAAAGCTGGCGCGAAGCCGGCTCCCGCGGCGCCGGCGCGCGCAAGGAATGGGAGCAGCGCTTTGCGACCTTGTCCAACCGCAAGCGCGCCGAATTCGACCGCCGCCTGCGGCACGAGCGGCCGGCAGCACTTGCCAAGACCTTCAAGGCGCACAAGGAGGCGTTGCTCAAGACGCCGCAGAACATCGCCACCCGCAAATCGTCCGAATCCACCATCGACGCCATTGTGACCGCGATGCCGATGGAATTCCTCGCGGGCTCGGCCGACCTCACCGGCTCCAACAACAACAAGGCGAAATCCGCCACCAATTTTTCGGCCAAGACCCCGAAGGGCCGCTTCGTGCATTACGGCATTCGCGAGCACGGCATGGCGGCGGCGATGAACGGCATCTTCCTGCATGGCGGGTTCGCCCCGAACGGCGCGACCTTCCTGGTGTTCACTGATTATGCCCGTCCGGCGATGCGGCTTGCCGCCTTGATGGGCACCGGCGTGGTCTATGTGATGACCCACGATTCGATCGGCCTTGGCGAAGACGGCCCGACGCATCAACCGGTCGAGCATCTCGCCGCCTTGCGCGCCATTCCCAACATGCGCGTGTTCCGGCCCTTGCGATGCGGTCGAGGTCGCCGAATGCTGGGAACTGGCGCTCAACCGCACCAACGGCCCGACGGTGCTGGCGCTGACCCGCCAGAACCTGCCGCAGCTTCGCACTAGCGCACCTGCGGACAATCCGTGCAGCCATGGCGGCTATGAACTGGTCGCGGCGCAAGGCGACGCCAAAGTTTCGATTTTCGCGACGGGCTCGGAAGTCCAGATCGCGGTCGCCGCGCAAAAACAACTGGCGGAGCGCGGCATCGCCACGCGGGTGGTGTCGGTGCCGTCGCTGGAACTGCTGCTGGCGCAACCGGCCGAGAAGCGCCAGGCGATCATCGGTCATGCGCCGGTCAAGATCGCCGTCGAAGCCGCGGTGCGATGGGGCTGGGATGCGGTGATTGGGCAGGACGGCGAATTCATCGGCATGCACGGTTTCGGCGCCAGCGCGCCGGCCAAGGACCTTTTCAAGCATTTCGGAATCACCGCCGAAGCGGTGGTGGAGGCTGCGTCAAAGCGGCTGAATGCGCAGTAGACACTGTCGGGAATAACAGGGATTATGATGCAATGCAGCGTGGCGTTTTCGGCGTGAAACTGCCCCGCAATCGGTCAAAACAGCCCCAAACCACGGAATTTTCGAGGAGAAGTTGAATGGCAGTCCGGGTCGCGATCAATGGATTTGGCCGCATCGGCCGCAACGTGCTGCGGGCCATCGCCGAATCCGGCCGTAAGGATATCGAAGTGGTCGGCATCAACGATCTCGGCCCGGTCGAGACCAATGCCCACCTGCTGCGCTTCGATTCGGTGCATGGCCGCTTTCCCGGCACCGTGACCGTCGATGGCGATTCCATCAGCGTCGGCAACGGCAAGATCAAGGTCTCGGCCGAGCGCGATCCCGCCAAATTGCCGTGGAAGGAGCTCGGCGTCGACATCGCGCTGGAATGCGTCGGCATCTTCACCGCCAGGGACAAGGCGGCGCTGCATTTGACCGCCGGCGCCAAGCGCGTGCTGGTATCGGCGCCGGCCGAGGGCGCGGACGCCACCATCGTGTTCGGCGTCAACCACGACACCCTGACCAGGGATCACCTGGTGGTCTCGAACGGTTCGTGCACCACCAATTGCCTGGCGCCGATTGCAAAAGTGCTGAACGACACCGTCGGCATCGAGACCGGTTTCATGACCACCATCCACGCCTATACCGGCGACCAGCCGACGCTCGATACCCTGCACAAGGACCTTTATCGCGGCCGGGCGGCGGCGATGTCGATGATCCCGACTTCGACCGGAGCGGCCAAGGCGATCGGGCTGGTGCTGCCGGAATTGAAGGGCAAGCTCGACGGCGTCGCGATCCGGGTGCCGACGCCGAATGTCTCGGTGGTCGATCTCAAGATCGTCGCTTCACGCAAGACCGACGTGAAGGAAATCAACGAGGCGATGAAGCGCGCCAGCGAGCAGCAGATGAAGGGCATTCTCGGCTACACCACCGCGCCCAACGTTTCGATCGACTTCAACCACGACCCGCATTCGTCCACGGTCCATATGGACCAGACCAAGGTGCAGAACGGCACGCTGGTGCGGGTGATGTCGTGGTACGACAATGAATGGGGCTTCTCCAACCGCATGTCGGACACCGCCGTGGCGATGGGGAAGCTGCTCTGAATATTTCACCGTCATCCTGAGGTGCGCGCCGCGAGGCGCGCCTCGAAGGATAGCGGGACGATCGCCCTTCGAGGCTCGCGGCCAAGCCGCTCGCACCTCAGGGTGACGATCCGGAGTCACGCATGTCCAAAACATTCCATACCCTCGACGACGTCGACGTGAAGGGCAAGCGCGTGCTGCTGCGCGTCGACCTCAACGTGCCGATGGAGAACGGCCGCGTCACCGACCTGACCCGGCTCGAGCGGGTCGCGCCGACCATCACTGAAATCTCCGGCAAGGGCGGCAAGGTGATCCTGCTGGCGCATTTCGGCCGGCCCAAGGGGCGCGACGCCAGGGATTCGCTAAAGCCGGTCGCGGCCGAACTTGCCAAGGTCATCAACAGGCCAGTGGCGTTCACTGATGATTGCGTCGGCGAGGCCGCGGCCAAGGCGGTCGCTGCGTTAAAGGACGGCGACATCCTGTGCCTGGAGAATACCCGCTTCCACAAGGAAGAGGAGAAGAACGATCCGGCGTTCGTGGCCGAACTGGCCAGGCTCGGCGATATCTGGGTCAACGACGCTTTCTCGGCGGCGCACCGCGCGCACGCTTCGACCGAGGGCCTCGGGCACAGACTGCCGGCCTATGCCGGACGCACCATGCAGGCCGAACTCGACGCGCTGGGCAAGGCGCTGGAAGCGCCGAAGAAGCCGGTGATCGCAATCATCGGCGGCGCCAAGGTCTCCACCAAGATCGACCTTCTGGAAAACCTCGTCAGCAAGGTCGATGCGCTGGTGATCGGCGGCGGCATGGCCAACACCTTCCTGCATGCGCAGGGTATCGGCATCGGCAAATCGCTGGCGGAGAAAGACCTTGCCGCCACCGCGCTGCGCATCTTCGACAAGGCCGAAGCCGCCAACTGCGCCATCATCCTGCCCGTCGATGCCGTGGTGGCGTTTCATTTCGCGGCCCATTCGCCGTCCCATGCCTATGGCCTCGATGCGATCCCGGCCGACGGCATGATCCTCGACGTCGGTCCGCGGTCGGTGGCGCGGATCCATGCCGCGATCGACGATGCCGCCACTTTGGTCTGGAACGGCCCGCTCGGCGCGTTCGAGATGGCGCCGTTCGACCGCGGCACCATGGTGGCGGCAAAGCACGCCGCCGAACGCACCAAGGCCAAGAAGCTGGTTTCGGTCGCCGGCGGCGGCGACACGGTCGCGGCCCTCAACCAGGCCGGCGTGGCCGGCGATTTCAGCTATGTTTCGACCGCCGGTGGCGCATTTCTTGAATGGATGGAAGGGAAACCCTTGCCGGGCGTCGAGGTTTTGAAGATACGCTAGAGCGAAGCTAGTCCGGCACCGGACACCCCCAACGCGGAGAACACGACACATGGCTCGCATTACGTTGCGTCAATTGCTCGACCACGCGGCGGAACAGGACTACGGCGTGCCGGCCTTCAACATCAACAACATGGAGCAGGCGCTCGCCATCATGGAGGCCGCCTCCAGCCTCGATGCGCCCGTCATCATCCAGGCCTCGCGCGGCGCGCGCTCCTACGCCAACGACGTCATGCTCCGGCACATGATGGATGCGGTCACCGAAATCTATCCGCAGATTCCGGTCTGCGTGCATCTCGACCACGGCAACGGACCGGCGACCTGCATGACCGCGATCCAGGCCGGCTTTACCTCGGTCATGATGGACGGCTCGCTGAAGGCCGACGGCAAGACCGCCGCCGACTGGGACTATAATGTCGGCGTCACCAAAACCGTCACCGACATGGCCCACCTCGGCGGCATTTCGGTGGAAGGCGAACTCGGCGTACTGGGGTCGCTCGAAACCGGCATGGGCGACAAGGAAGACGGCCACGGCGCCGAAGGCAAGCTCTCCCACGACCAGCTGCTCACCAATCCCGACGAGGCCGTGAAGTTCGTCAAGGAGACCAAAGTGGACGCGCTGGCGATCGCGATGGGCACCTCGCACGGCGCCTACAAGTTCACCCGCAAGCCGGACGGCGACATCCTGGCGATGAAGGTGATCGAGGAAATCCATCGCAAGCTGCCGAACACGCATCTGGTGATGCACGGCTCGTCCTCGGTGCCGCAGGACCTGCAGGACATCATCAACGCCAATGGCGGCAAGATGAAACCGACCTGGGGCGTGCCGGTGTCCGAGATCCAGCGCGGCATCAAGAACGGCGTCCGCAAGATCAACATCGACACCGACAACCGCATGGCGATGACCGGGCAGATCCGCAAGGTTCTGCAAGAAGACCCCAGCGAGTTCGACCCGCGCAAATACCTCAAGCCGGCGATGGAAGCGATGGCCAGGCTCTGCAAGCAGCGCCTGCAGGAATTCAACACCGCGGGCCAAGCCAGCAAGATCAGGAACGTGCTGACCCCCGCGCAGATGGCGATGCGTTACGCCAAGGGCGAGCTCGATCCGAAGGTCGCATGACCAGGGGACAACGGGATCTGTCCCGCCCCTTTTTTGGCCGCACTCCGGGGGCAACAAGCCGACATCATGGCCGCTAAACCTGTTCCGCCCCGTCCCGCGCCGCGGCTCTATCTCGCGACGCCGGACGTGGACGACCCGACGCCGCTGATGGCAAGCCTTCCGGGCCTGCTCGCAGGGATCGATGTCGCGGCGGTGCTGGTGCGGCTCAAGCCGGCCGACCCGCGCACCATGATCACGCGCGTCAAGGCCTTGGCGCCGGCGATCCAGGACAATGGCGCGGCACTTCTGCTCGACGGCCATGCCGAACTGGTGGCCCGCGCCGGCGCCGATGGCGCGCATCTGAACGGCATCGAAGCCATGGCCGAGGCGCTGCCGGCATTGAAGCCCGACCGCATCGCCGGCGTCGGCGGTCTTGCGACCCGGCACGATTCGATGGCCGCGGGCGAAGCCGGCGCCGACTATGTGCTGTTCGGCGAGCCCGATCGGCGCGGACAGCGGCCTTCGGCCGAGGCGATCGCCGAGCGCCTGCAATGGTGGGCCGAATTGTTCGAGCCGCCTTGCGTCGGCTTTGCCGGTTCGTGCGACGAAGCCGCTGCGTTCGCGTCGGCCGGCGCCGATTTCATCCTGGTCGGCGATTTCATCTGGCAGGATTCGCGCGGCGCCAAAGCAGCACTGATGGAGGCGGAGCAGGCGATCAAGCAGGCGCATGCCGCAACGCCTGCAAAAATCAAAGTCGAGCAAGGATAGCGCCGCAATGAGGCTGCTGCGTCCGATATCGATGCTGGCGGGTTGCCTGTTGCTGACGGCAAACGCGGCCGCCCAGATGTCGCTGACGCCTCCGGCAGCGCAACCGCCGCCGGCGGCTGCCAAGCCGGCGGCAAAGCCCAAGCCAAAGTCCACGCCAAAACCGCCTGCGCCGGCCAGGAAACCTGCCGCCGCCGAGACGGTAAAGCCGGAGCCCGCTCCCGCCGCACCGGCCGCGACCGCGACGCCGGCACCTGCGACCGCGACCCCTGCGCCCACCGATCCCAATGTCGATCTGGTGTTCGGCGCCTATCAGCGCGGCCAATACAAGACCGCCTTCGATCTTGCGACCCAGCGCGCCAATGACAACAACGATCCGAAGGCGATGACGATGCTCGGCGAACTCTACGCCAACGCGATGGGCGTCAAGCGCGATTACGCCAAGGCGGCCGACTGGTACAAGCGCGCCGCCGATCTCGGCGATCGCGAGGGCATGTTCGCGCTGGCGATGCTTCGGATCGCCGGGCGCGGCGGCCCGGTCAACCGCGAGGAGGCCGCCCGGTTGCTGGCGTCCTCGGCCAAGCTCGGCGAACCGAAGGCGGCGTATAATCTCGCGCTGCTCTATATCGACGGCCAGACGCTGCCGCAGGATCTCACGCGCGCCGCCGAACTGCTTCGCATCGCCGCCGACGCCGGCAATCCGGAAGCGCAATACGCGCTGGCGACCTTCTACAAGGAAGGCACCGGCGTGCCGAAGGATCCGGAAAAGTCGGTGCGGCTGCTGCAGGCGGCTTCGCTCGCCGACAATGTCGATGCCGAGGTCGAATATGCCATCGCGCTTTTCAACGGCACCGGCACGCCGAAGAACGAGCCCGCCGCGGTGGCGTTATTGAGCAAGGCGGCCCGGCAAGGCAGTCCGATCGCACAGAACCGGCTCGCGCATGTACTGGTGGACGGCATGGGCGTGCCAAAGGACAAGGTCGAGGGCCTGAAATGGCACCTCGTTGCCAAGACCGCCGGCAAGGGCGACCCGATGCTCGACGAGGCGCTGGGCGATCTCAGTCCCGAAGATCGCGCCAAGGCCGAGCAGGGCGCGCGCAAATGGCTCGGCGCCAAATGATCCGCCTTGACGTGACCCCGGCTGCAGGGCACCCACTGCTGTTCACCATTGAGGCGCATCACAGACAGACCGGGATCATGCTGCATTCAGCCCTCATCAACGTCATGGTCAAGGCGGCGCGCCGCGCCGGCCGCAGTCTCAAGCGCGACCTCGGCGAGGTCGAAAATCTCCAGGTATCGCTGAAGGGGCCGGCCAATTTCGTCACCATGGCCGACAAGCGCGCCGAGGAGATGCTGTACAGCGACCTCACCAAGGCGCGGCCGGGTTACGGCTTCATCGGCGAGGAAGGCGGAGTGCGCGAAGGCGCCGACAAGAGCCACACCTGGATCGTCGATCCGCTCGACGGCACCACCAACTTCCTGCACGGCATTCCGCAATTTGCGATCTCGATCGGCCTGCAGCGCGAAGGCACCATGATCGCCGGCCTGATCTACAATCCCGCCAATGACGACCTCTACATCGCCGAGCGCGGCAAGGGCGCCTTCCTCAACGACCAGCGGCTGCGCGTCGCCGGCCGGCGCAAGCTCAATGAATGCGTGATCGCCTGCGGCCTGCCGCATATCGGCCGCGGCGACCACGATCTGTCGCGTCTCGAGATGACCGAAATCCAGAACAGGGTGGCGGGCCTGCGCCGGTTCGGCGCCGCCTCGCTCGACATGGCCTTTATCGCGTCGGGCCGCCTCGACGGCTATTGGGAGCGCAACCTGCAGCCGTGGGACATGGCGGCGGGGCAGATCATCGTGCGCGAGTCCGGCGGCATCGTCAGCGGCATCGAGGGCGATGACGACCCGCTCAAAACCGGCAACGTGATCTGCGGCAATGAATTCATCCATGCCGAGCTGGTGAAGATTCTAAAACCGCTGGGGAAGTAGGTTTCGGGAGTCAGTAGGCGGAGCCCAGGACGATGGCAGGCCTGGTGGTTTGCCCGGTTTTGGCGGCCACCTGTGTCGCATGCGGTTTGCGCGGCGCCTGCGACTGGCTGTAGACCGCACCGCGATCCGACGCACATCCGGAAACCACGCCTGCCAGAGCAGCTATCAGGACATATCGGAGCATGTTCGCCGTCTCCACGATTCGATCAGGTTCAAACTGGGTCATCATGGTTAATAGGCGGTAAATGGCGCGGCCGACCCGAGGCTGAAACCCCCCGCCTGGCACCTTGGAGACGTGCGGCAAGCTGGATGTTCGCCGTCAGGCTCTCTTCATCCTGAAATGACTGACGCCCCATTCGCTGCCGTCGGCATAGCCGAACAGTCCCGATGTGGCGAGGAAGAACCAGCGCCAGCGCCGCATCCACAATTCGGTGTCGTTGCCATAGACATCGCGGAAAATGCCTTCGATCTCGTCGCGGTGCGCATCGAAATTGGCGAGCCAGTCGAGCGCGGTGCGCTGATAGTGCGTGCCGCTCCAGCGCCATTCCTTTTCGATCTCGAACAGATCGGCGTATTGCCGGATCAGATGATGGCTCGGCATCACCCCGCCGGTGAAGAAATGCTGCGCGATCCAGTCTTCCTTGTCGGCGCGGTCGAACAGGTAGGCGCCGGAGCGGTGGGTGAAGATATGCATGAAGAAGCGGCCGTCCGGCGCCAGCCATGATCTCACCCGCGTCATCAATTCGCGCCAGTTCATCATGTGCTCGAACATCTCGACCGACACGATGCGGTCGAACTGACGCCTGGGGTCGAACACGTTCATGTCCTGCGTGATCACGCCAAGGTTGCTCAAACCGCGCGCCGTGGCCTCGCCCTCGATATAGGTCCGCTGCGAATGCGAATTGGACACCGCGGTCACTTCGCTGTTCGGAAACTGCCGCGCCATCGACAGCGACAGCGAACCCCAGCCGCAGCCGAGTTCGAGAATCGATTGCCCGTCGGCCAGATCGGCATGCGCGACGGTCTGGCGCAGCGCTTCTTCCTCGGCCTCCTGCAGCGTCGATCTCGGATCCCGGTAGAAGCACGACGAATATTTGCGGTTCGGACCGAGCACGCGGGCAAAGAAGGCAGCCGGCACTTCGTAATGCTGGGCGTTGGCCTCGCCGGTATGTTCGGCGATGGCGCGTGCCGCCATCTCGTCGGCAAACCGAGCGTCGCTTGCGGCGTTGTCAGCGGCCAGCCGGGTCGCGGTGCGCGAGCACAGCCGCTGGATCGCGGCGCGGATCACGAGATCGGGCAGCGGCACCCGTTCGGCGGTGCCGATCATTCTGGATACGAAGCTCATGTGACCACTTCCTTGTGCGGTGGCAGCGGAAAGAACATGCTGGTGCGGGACTGATAGTCGCGATAGCGCTCGCCGCGCGAGCGCAGCATCTGCGCCTCCAGCGGCGGGATGCCGGTGACATGCACCAGGATCCAGTACATGAAGACCGGCGCCAGCAGCGTCACCCAGCCCCAAAGATAATCCGGCGAAATCGCGATCACCGGATAGGCCAGCCAGCCGAACCATTCGAAGAAATAGTTCGGATGCCGCGACCAGCGCCACAGCCCGACGTCGCAGACTCGGCCCTTGTTGGCGGGATTGTTCCGGAAACGCTTGAGCTGTGCATCGGCCACGCCTCACCGGCGATACCGGCCAACAGAATCAGCGCGCCGAGATAATCCTGCAGGCGCAACAGAGGTTGCGGAAATCGCGCCGCGACAAAAATCGCGAACACCAGCGGGATCGATCCGAACCCCTGGTTCTGCAGAAAGACGAACATCTTGCGCGGCGAATCGACGCCCCACTCTCTGGCGAAGGCGGCATAGCGCGGATCGTCCGATATCCCCGCAGTGCGCACCGCGATGTGCAAGCCGAGCCGGATCGACCAGATCGCCACCAGGGCTGCGACCAGCCATTGCCTGGCGCCGGGTGCTGCACCCGCAACCGGCCACAACGCGCTGCCGGCGCCGACGAGGCCGAGCGAGAACGTCCAGATGGTATCGACCCAGCCGGAATTGCCGGTGCGCTGCTGCACCATCCACGCGCCCGCCATCAGAACCGACAGGCTCAGTGCGATCGCCGCCAGGGCCTCAAGGTACAAAACGAACATGCGAAATCCCGCTCACAGCCTCACGCGTCAAACCGTTGGGAAATACGTCCGGTATCAAGCCGGGTTTCAGGCCGAAGTTCCTCATTCCGACCTCAAACGGGCTGTAACTGGCCTTTTTTCCGCGCTCCGCTGTGCCATATTGGGGTCCGAAATCGTTTCCCTCGCAACAGGTGACAGATCATCCGATGGCTTCAGGCCCCTCCTCCCGCTCCGCGATGGAGATCGAACTGAGCAAGCTGTCCTCGCCCAGAATCTTTCTGGTGCGGATGCTGGTGTTCCTGGTGCTGTGCGCGCTGTTGATGGTGGTGCTGTACAAGCAGATCATCACCGCGTTCTTCGCCAATCCCGGCCTGAACGCGCTGATCGGCCTGGTGCTTCTGATCGGCATCATCCTGTCGTTCCGCCAGGTGATCCGGCTCTATCCGGAAGTGGCCTGGGTCAACAATTTCCGCATCGCCGATCCCGGCCTTGCGGTCGACCGCCACCCCACGCTGCTGGCGCCGATGGCGGCGATCCTCGGCGGCGAGCGCACCGGACGGATGACGATCTCGCAGCAGACCATGCGGCATCTGCTGGATTCCATCGCCACCCGGCTCGACGAGGCCCGCGACATTTCCCGCTACATGACCGGCCTGTTGGTGTTTCTCGGACTGCTCGGCACCTTCTGGGGCCTGATCGAAACCGTAGGCTCGGTCGGCAAGGTGATCGACGGCCTCAAGGTCGGCGGCGACGCCGGCGCGCTGTTCGACACCCTCAAGGAAGGCCTGGCCGCGCCGCTCGGCGGCATGGGCATTTCGTTTTCGTCGTCGCTGTTCGGCCTCGCCGGATCGCTGATCCTCGGCTTTCTCGACCTGCAATCGAGCCAGGCGCAGAACCGGTTCTATACCGATCTGGAAGACTGGCTCGCCTCCACGGTGCGCGAATATTCCGGCGAGACCGCCGCCGGCGCCAGCGGCGACCTGCAGAACGCCATCGAACGGTTGCGCGCCAGCATGGAGGAAGGCGGCAACAACCGCGGCACCACCGCGGCGATGGCCAATCTCGCCGAAGCCATTCAGGGCCTGGTCGCGCATATGCGGACCGAGCAGCAGATGATCCGCGAATGGGCCGACGGCCAGGGCGAGCAAAACCGCGAGATCAAGAAACTGCTCGAGCGGATCGCGCGCCAGCCCGAGAAGAACTAGGCAACGCTGGCCATGTCGATTTCGAACTCCAAAGGCGAACGCAACGTCACCTCTCCCATCGGGAGAGGTCGGATCGCCTTGGCGATCCGGGTGAGGGGTTACGGCCTATCGATAGCCCGGCCCCCCTCACCCGGCGCTACGCGCCGACCTCTCCCCATGGGAGAGGTGGACGCCTTCCTCGAGCGGATCGTTTCGCGGAGAGTCTGTAATGGCCCTTGCCCGCGGACGCCGCAACGAATCCGCATTCAACTACTGGCCGGGCTTCGTCGACGCGCTGTCGACGCTGGTGCTCTCGATCGTGTTCCTGCTGTCGGTGTTCCTGGTGGTGCAGTTCTTCCTGTCGCAGGAGGTCACCGGCAAGGACAAGGCGCTGGAGGCGCTCAACGCCAAGCTGGCGCAGTTGAACGACCTGTTGTCGCTGGAAAAACTCGGCAAGCTCAATCTCGACGACCAGCTCTCGCAGGTGCGGGCCGGCCTCGCCTCGGCCGAAGCCGAGCGCGACCGCGTCAAGGGACTCTATGACGGCCTCGCCGGCGCCGGCAGCGACGCCGCCGGCCGCGCCGGCGAACTCAACAAGGCGCTGGATTCCGAGAAGCAGATATCGTCGCGCGCGCTGGCGCAGATCGAGGTGCTGAACCAGCAGATCAGCGCGCTGCGCCGCCAGCTCGCCGCACTCGAAGAAGCGCTCGACGCCTCGGAGAAGCGCGACAAGGAATCGCAGGGCCGCATCGTCGATCTCGGACAGCGGCTGAACGTCGCGTTGGCGCAGCGGGTGCAGGAACTGTCGCGCTACCGTTCCGAATTCTTCGGACGGCTGCGCGCCATCCTCGGCAACCGGCCCGACATCCGGATCGTCGGCGACCGCTTCGTGTTCCAGTCCGAAGTGTTCTTCGACACCGGACAGGCGCTGCTGTTGCCCGAAGGCCGCGCCGAACTCGACAAGCTGGCGCAGGCGCTGATCGATCTCGACAAGCAGATCCCGAGCGAGATCGCCTGGGTGCTGCGGGTCGACGGCCACACCGACGTGCGGCCGATCAACAGCCCGGTGTTCAAGTCGAACTGGGAATTGTCGTCGGCGCGCGCGATCTCGGTGGTGCAGTATCTGATCTCGCTCGGCGTGCCGGCGCAGCGGCTGGTCGCGGCCGGCTTTGCCGAATTCCAGCCGCTCGACACCGCCAACACCGAAGAGGCCTACAAGCGCAACCGCCGCATCGAACTGAAGCTGACGGAACGGTAGTGGCGGCAGCGTTTCAACTTCGCCCCTATCGCGCCGACGACGAAGACGCCGCGATCGCGCTGTGGCTGCGGACGTGGCGCAGGCCTACCCCGACATCGATTTCGCCGCGCGCGTAACCTGGTGGCGCGAGCGCTGGCGAAACGACCTGGTGCCGAAGGCGGCGATCATTGTCGCCGAGCAGTCCGGCGAGTTGATCGGATTCGTGACCATCGACCTCAAGGGCTATCTCGACCAGCTCGTGGTCAGTCCCGATCACTGGGGCTCGGACCTCGGCAATGCGCTGGTCGATGAAGCCAAGCGGCTGTCGCCCGATGACATCACGCTGCTGGTCAACACCGACAACACCCGCGCGATCCGCTTCTATGAGCGCAATGGTTTTGTGCAGGCCGGCGGCGACGTCAATCCGACCTCGGGCAGACCGGTGCTGCGGATGGAGTGGAAGGGGTAAGCATCGTCCATTGCCGGGCGTTGACCGCGGCAATCCATCTCCTGCGTCAGAACTCTTTTTCCGGAAGATTGATCCGGATACGCGGGTCAAGTCCCGCGTATGACGACGGTACTCAAACCCCCTCGAACTGCAACCTTGCCAGCCGCGCATACAGTCCGCCGGCGGCGACCAGCGAGGCGTGGGTGCCCTGCTCGACGATGCGGCCCTGGTCCATCACCATGATGCGGTCGCAGGACAATACGGTGGCGAGGCGATGCGCGATCACCAGCGTGGTGCGGTGGCGCATCAATTCCTCCAGCGCGGTCTGCACCAGCGTTTCGGATTCCGCATCGAGCGACGAAGTGGCTTCGTCGAGCAGCAGCAACGGCGCATCGCGCAGGATCGCGCGCGCGATCGCGATGCGCTGGCGCTGGCCTCCCGACAGCGTGACGCCGCGCTCGCCGAGTTGCGCCTCGAATCCGCCGGGCAGCCGGCGGATGAATTCGCTGGCATGCGCCAGATCGGCGGCGCGCTCGACTTCGGCGTCCGTCGCATCGGGCCGGCCGAAGCGGATGTTCTCGCGCGCGGTGGTGGCGAACACCACCGAATCCTGCGGCACCAGCGCGATGCGCGCGCGCAGTTCGCGCGGATCGGCGGCGCGGATCGGCATCCCGTCGAACGAGATCGTGCCGCCTTGCGGGATCGTAGAACCGCAGCAGCAGATGAAACAGCGTGCTCTTGCCGGCCCCCGACGGGCCGACGATCGCGACCTTCTCGCCGGCGCGCACCGACAGCGAGACGCCGTCGATCGCCAGCGCATCCGGCCGCGTCGGATAGGCGAAGCTGACGTTGTCGAAACTGACGTCGCCGCGCGCCGGCACCGGCATGCGCGCGCGGCGAGGCCGGCGCTGATATGGCCGACTTGACGCGAAGAATTTCGAACAACCGTTCCGATGCGCCGGAGGCGGCCGAAACCTCGCCCCAGACCTCGCTGAGCTGGCCGAGTCCGGCCGCGGCGAACGCGGCATACAGCACGAACTGGCCGAGCCGGCCCGGCGTGATCGAGCCGGTCAGCACGTCGTGCGACCCGACCCAGAGGATCATCACCACGCTGGTAAAGACGATGAAGATGATGACCGCGGTCAGCACCGCGCGCGCGCGGGTCGAACTGCGCGCGGCGTCATAGGCCTGCTCGACCTCGCCGCCGAAGCGCGCCTCGGCCAGCCGCTCGCTGGTATAGGCCTGCACGGTCCTGATCGCGCCGATCAGTTCGGAGGCATAGGCGGTGGCCTCCGCCAGCGTATCCTGGGCGTTGCGCGACAGCCGCCGCACCCAGCGCCCGAACGCCACCAGCGGAATCACGATCACCGGTATCGCCAGCAGCACGAAGCCCGACAGCCGCGGGCTGGTGATCACCATCATCGCGGTGGCGCCGATGAACAGCATGACGTTGCGCAGCGCGATCGATACCGAGGCGCCGACCGCGGACTTGATCTGGGTGGTGTCGGCGGTGAGCCGCGAGATCAACTCGCCGCTGCGCGCGGAATCGAAGAACGCCGGCGACAGCGAGATCAGATGCGCGAACACGTCGCGCCGCAAATCCGCGACGATGCGCTCGCCGATGGTCATCACCAGATAGAACCGCGACGCGCTGGCGGCGGCGAGCACCGCGACCACCGCGATCATCACGCTGAAATAGCTGTTGATCATGGCGATGCCCTCGGGCGTGAAGCCGAAGTCGATCATCCGCCGCACCGCGACCGGCACGATCAGGGTGGTGATCGCGGCGACCGTCAGCGAGATCAGCGCCAGAATGGCGCGTCCACGGTAGCGCGCCACATAGGGCGCCAGCGCCAGCAGCGGACGCAGCCGGGTGCGCGCTTCGGCCGGCGATGGCGTCAATGGCGCCTCGACCGGGGATGGCCCCGCAAGCGGATCGGCGCGCGGAATCGGCGGCTTGTCGCCGACGGGTTCTTCAAGCCGTTCCACTGCACTCATCAGATCAGACCCATCGTGTTGCCACCCCCAGATAGGCCCCGCCGCCACCGCTGGCAATTCAGATAGTCGTCACATGTCCCCTTGGATACGTGGCTTGTTTTGGCGGACTTGCTGCGTTATAGAGCGGCCCAAATCCGTCCCCACAGCCATTCAAAGACAGGCGCCGGCGCGCCAAAGGATACTGCCATGAAAGCCGAAATTCACCCGGAATATCATATGATTACGGTCGTGATGACCGATGGCACCGAATACCAGACGCGCTCGACCTGGGGCAAGGCAGGCGACAAGCTGAACCTCGATATCGACTCCAAGTCGCATCCGGCCTGGATCGGCGGCGCCCAGCAGCTGCTCGACCGCGGCGGCCGCGTGTCGCGGTTCCAGAAGAAGTTCTCGGGCTTCCTCAAGAAGGACTGAGGCCCGGCTCGCCATCTATGCAAGTTGCCAAAACGCCTCGGCCAGCGCCGGGGCGTTTTTTGGCGTTTTCATTGCCGGGGTTGTGACGCGCGGATTATCGCTCGAACGCCGCCTTCAGGCGGTTGAGCTGCGGCACCAGCGGATTGCCGATCGCGGCGCGTTCGGCCGGCGGCGCGTGGATGGTGGCGTCGAGACGGCGCACCTTGGTTTGCAGGCTCATCGAGCGGGCGATCAGGTCCTGCAATTGCTTCGGCAGCTTTTCGATCATCTCGTCCGGGCCGGGATCGGCGGCGCTGAGCTTGACCTTGGTCTTTTCGCGATTGGCCTGCGACAGCGTCATCTCGCCTTCCTTGACCGCGCGGTGCAGCAACAGCCATGAGGCCAGTTGCATCAGGCGCGTGGTCAGCCGCATGCTTTCGGTCGCGTAAGTGAGGCTGACGGAGCGGTCGAGCGCCTTGGCCTCGGCGCGGCCGACGCCGTCGAGATAGGCGGCGGTCTCCTCGACCAGGTCCATGCCTTCGCGGAACAGGGTGCCGAACGCCGCGGAATTGGTCAGCCGCTCGCTAAGCTGCACGAGGGCGGTTTCGCCTTGCGAACGGTCCGACATGGTTAACGCCTCACGCCACTGTTTACGCAGCCGGCCTGAAAGCCCACCGGCTTATGATGAACAAATCATTGCGCGCCCGCGGGCGCAGAGTCCAGCCGCAAGCGTTTTTATGGTTTCCAGCGAGGTGACGGCGACGCCCAAAAAAAGAGCCGCCGTTTCCGGCGGCTTTTGAAGTTGATAACAGGGAGGCGTCAAACAGAGTGGACAGGAGCCACTCGGTGTCCAAACGAGGACGATTCCAGTCATAAACGAGAAAGCTTAATCAATCGTAAACGAACGATTTTCTTCAGCTTTCGTTTGCCGTGTCGCTGGCCGCGGTCTCTCAACGGGTCGTCCCCGCGCAGGCGGGGACCCATACTCCGCGGCGGTTATGATGAGGGAAGGCGTTAAACAGACCGCTCCGACGAGAGGACACGGTGTATGGGTTCCGGCGTTCGCCGGAACGACGCTACGATTTGAAGAAGCTGTTGGCGGCGTCCTTTGACGCGCGCTTTTTGGTCATGGCGACTTGCAGCCGCTCGATTTCCGCCGTCATCAGCGCGATGCGCTCGGTCAGTTCCTCGACCGACAGCAGCGACAGGTCCTGCCCGATCTCGTGGGTGATTTTCTTCCTCGGCTTGTCGTCGTCCTCGATGGCCATGCGCTACCTCCGGTGCTCAACGGTCGGTGAAACGGTTGCCAGCCCGGGCGCGGCTGGCTAAGCAGATGCCCGTTCGATACTCCCGCCTTTCGCAAGGACAAATCATGGAAAAGCTGCCCGCGCAAATGACCGTCATCGGCATCAGCAAGCCCGGCGGTCCGGAGGTGCTCGTGCCGGAGACCCGCAGCGTTCCGGCGCCGGGCGCAAACGAGATCCTGATCAAGGTCGCGGCCGCCGGCGTCAACCGGCCCGACGTCGCGCAGCGATCCGGCTCCTATCCGCCGCCGCCCGGCGCCAGCGACCTGCCCGGCCTTGAAGTGGCGGGCGAGGTCGTCGCGGTCGGCGCAGGCGCCACCAGACACAAGCTCGGCGACAAGGTGATGTCGCTGGTGGCCGGCGGCGGCTATGCGCAATATTGCATCGCGCAGGATGCCCAGGCGATGGCGGTGCCGCCGGGGCTGTCGATGAACG
Organism: uncultured Alphaproteobacteria bacterium; assembly: GCA_963774685.1. Classification (GTDB taxonomy): domain Bacteria; phylum Pseudomonadota; class Alphaproteobacteria; order Rhizobiales; family Xanthobacteraceae; genus Bradyrhizobium. The sequence goes on from CAVZFU010000005.1 coordinate 183,965, forward strand.
AGGCCGGGGCCATTCCGGAAACGCTGATGACGGTCTGGCACAATGTGTTCGAGCGCGGCGCGCTGAAATCCGGCGAGACGCTGCTGATCCATGGCGGCTCGTCCGGCATCGGCACCATGGCCATTCAACTGGCCAAGGCGTTCGGCGCCAAGGTGATCGTCACCGTCGGATCAAAGGAAAAAGCCGAGGCCTGCCTCAAGCTCGGCGCCGACCATGCGATCGACTACAAGACCCAGGACTTCGTCGCCGAGGTCAAGACCGCGACATCGGGCGCGGGCGCCAATGTCATTCTCGACATGGTCGGCGGCGATTACATCGAACGCAATTACGACGCGGCCGCGATCGACGGTCGCATCGTCCAGATCGCGTTTCTCGGCGGACCCAAGGCAAACGTTAATTTCGCCAAGCTGATGGTGAAGCGGCTGCACCACACCGGCTCGACGCTGCGGCCCCGCAGCAACGCCGACAAGGCGGCGATGGTCGCAGCCATCGAAGCCAGGGTGATGCCGCTGTTGCGCGATGGGCGCGTCAAACCTCTGATGGACAGCACATTCCCGCTGGAAAAGGCCGCCGATGCGCACCGGCGCATGGAGACCAGTGAACATATTGGCAAAATTGTGTTGGTTGCTTAATACTCGTCGACGATCGCCGGCGGGAAACCCTTTGATTTCCCTTACATTCATGTCATTTATCGCGCAACGCCGGGCGCCGGACTTCGCCCGGCAACGTCGTTGATCGCGGAGAACCGACTTTGCGTCTGATCAGGTGCCTTGCGCCGCTTGCGCTGGGCCTCATGATGTTTGTCGCCGCGCCACCGGCGCGCGCCATCGACGCCGTCAGCGTCCGCGGTGACGCGCCTGCGATCGATCTCACCGCCGTGCTCGATCATCGGCGCAGCGACACCGACCGCATTCAGGTCTCCACCGCGCCCGGCACCGACGGCATCGTCCGCCGCATCGAAGTCCGCGCCCGCGAGGGCGGACTGAACTGGGTGGTGTTCGCGCTCGCCAACAACACCGACGACCAGCTCGACCGCCTGATCGTGGCGCCGCATTATCGCATCGTCTCGTCGGGACTGCTGTGGCCCGATCTCGGATTGTCGCGCATCGCCACCATCACGCCGTCGACCGGCGACCGTCCGGAACGCCAGGAAAGCGCCACCGCCGACATTTTCCGCATCACGCTCGATCCCGGCTCCGTCGTCACCTATGTCGCCGAACTGCGCACCGATAAATTGCCGCAGCTCTATCTGTGGGAACCCGACGCCTACAAGGACAAGGTCAACTCGTTCACGCTGTACCAGGGCATCGTGATCGGCATTTCCGGATTGCTGGCGCTGGTGCTGACCATCCTGTTCGTGGTCAAGGGCAGCATCATGTTTCCGGCCGCGGCCGCGCTGGCATGGGCGGTGCTGGTCTATATCGGCGTCGACTTCGGCTTCTGGGGCAAGGTGCTCGACATGTCGAACAATGCCGAGCGGGTCTGGCGCGCGGCCGGCGAAGCGATCCTGGCGGCGACGCTGCTGGTGTTTCTGTTCGCCTATCTCAATCTCAGCCGCTGGCATGTGCGTTATTCCCATATCACCATCGGCTGGCTGGCCTTTCTCGGCTCGCTGGTGGCGCTGGCATTGTTCGATCCCGCGGTGGCCTCGGGCATCGCGCGGATGTCGCTGGTGCTGATCGCGTTCGCGGGCTTTGCGCTGATCGTCTATCTGTCGACCCACGGTTTCGACCGCGCGGTGCTGCTGATCCCGACCTGGTTCCTGCTGGTGGTGTGGGTGATCGCGGCCGGCATGACGGTCGCCGGCAACGTCACCAACGACATCGTCGGCCCGGCGCTGCTCGGCGGCCTGGTGCTGATCGTGATGCTGATCGGGTTCACGGTGATGCAGCACGCCTTTGCCGGCGGCGGCGCGACCACCGGCGTCGTCTCCGACGTCGAGCGCCGCGCACTGGCGCTGACCGGCTCCGGCGACCTGATCTGGGACTGGGACGTCTCCGCCGACAAGGTGTTCACCAGCCCCGAGACCGAAAGCCTGCTCGGCTTGAAGCGCGGCACGCTGGAAGGCCCCGCCGCGAAATGGCTCGAGGTTCTGCATCCGCTCGACCAGGACCGCTTCCGTGCCGCGCTCGACAGCGTGCTCGACCAGCGCCGCGGCCGCCTGGTGCAGGATTTCCGGCTGCGCACGCCCGACGGCCACTTCATGTGGTTCGCGCTGAAAGCACGCCCCGTGGTCGGCTCCGACGGCGAAGTCTCGCGCGTGGTCGGCACCCTGACCGACGTCACCGAGTCCAAGAACGCCGAGGAACGGCTGCTGCACGATTCCGTGCATGACAACCTCACCGGCCTGCCGAACCGTCAACTGTTCATCGACCGTCTCGGCGCGGTCGCCAATTTCGCCAAGACCATGCCGAACCTGCGGCCGACGCTGATGGTGATCGATCTCGACCGCTTCAAGCAGGTCAACGATTCCGTCGGCATCGCGGTCGGCGATTCGATCCTGCTGACGCTGGCGCGGCGCCTGACCCGCATCCTGAAACCGCAGGACACGCTGGCGCGGCTCTCCGGCGACCAGTTCGGCCTGATCCTGATGTCGGAACAGGATCCGGCGCGCATCACCGCCTTCGCCGAGACCATCCGCAAGACCATCCGCGCGCCGATCGCCTTCAACGACCGCGAGATTTTCCTCACCGCCTCGATTGGTCTGGCGCTCAGCGATCCGCAGACGCAACTGTCCGAGGAGATCATCAAGGACGCCGAACTGGCGATGTATCATTCCAAGCGGATCGGCGGCGACCGCATCGACGTCTACAAGCCGGCGATGCGCGCCCGCAAGACCGACCGGCTGACGCTGGAATCCGAATTGCGCCGCGCCATCGAGCGCCAGGAAATCACCATCCTGTACCAGCCGATCGTGCGGCTGGAGGATCGCTCGATCGCCGGCTTCGAGGCGCTGGCGCGCTGGGATCATCCGAAACTGGGCCGGATGTCGCCGGTCGAGTTCATCACCATCGCCGAGGAAATCGGCCTGATCGTCGACCTCGGCATGTTCGTGATGGACCAGACCGCAAAGCAGCTCGCGATCTGGCAGCGCGCGATGCGTTCGCGCCAACCGATTTTCGCCAGCGTCAACGTCTCCTCGCGGCAATTGCTGCGGCACGACCTGATCCACGACATCCGCACCGTGCTGTCGCGCTCCTCGGTGGCGCGCGGCACGCTCAAGCTCGAGCTGACGGAATCGCTGGTGATGGAAAACCCGGAACATGCCGCCCAGATGCTGACGCGGATCCGCGAGCTCGGCACCGGATTGTCGCTCGACGATTTCGGCACCGGCCATTCGTCGCTGGCCTATCTGCAGCGCTTTCCGTTCGACACCATCAAGATCGACCAGTCCTTTGTCCGCACCACCAGCCGCGGCACCAGGCCGGTGATCCTGAAATCGATCATCGCGCTGGCGCACGACCTCGGCATGGACGTGGTCGCCGAGGGCGCGGAGACCGATTCGGACGCGGTCGAGCTCTATCAGTTGGGCTGCGAATACGCGCAAGGTTTTGCGTTCGGCGAACCGATGGACGCCGATGCCGCGATGCGGCTACTCACGGAAGAGCGGCTGGAAGCGGCGAGCTAGGGCGCGGACTCACCGGCACGCAGCCAAATGCGGATTGATGCGGGCTTGACCAAGGCCGATAGCTGGCCGCGAGATTGTCATACCGGGGTTACGATACGCCGACCTGGCCTGATCCTGTTGAAAAGCCGTTCGGTCAAGTCCGCGCGCACCGCTCCAGACCAACCGATCTGGCTGGTCAAGCTTCCGAAGTGTTCATCAAATCTTAACTACGCCGATCGATCGTACGCCTGGATATCGCCCGCGACGGTGATGTCCGCGTTGTCTCGCGCCACTAGCGAAAGGAATGAGTCGCCTAGTGTCTTGACAACAAGCGAGGCCATGTAACATGCGTTTGATTTACGGCACACGGATCATTCACGCGCTGACGCGCTATAGCGGCCAACTCGTACGCCAAACCAGGAGCGACATTGCTTCGCTTCGTCCGGCGACAGTGGACGCCATTATCATCTCGATTTTTGGCATCATCATTTTTTCCCTTGAATACCATTATGATCTTGCGCCGCAACTGTTCCAATTCGGAATGGATTACAAGGAATGGGAGATCGATAATTTGATCTTCGTGGTTTTTGCCATGAGCATCGGATTTGCCATCTTCAGCTATCGACGAGTGAAGGAACTGGCGGTCGAAATGAAGGCTCGCCGCAGCGCCGAATTGGAGGCAATGAAGCTCTCGCGGCATGATCCTTTGACAGGGCTTCCCAACCGCCGCTTTTTTCTCGAAATGCTTCGTGACGTTCTCTTGACGACAACGACTGACTCGCGGTCGGCAGTACTTATGCTTGACCTCGATGGCTTCAAATCGATCAACGATGCCTACGGCCACGCGGTTGGAGATCTGGTTCTGATCGAATTTGCCCAACGAATTTCCGCAATTATGCGAGCTGGCGCGGTGTTAATCCGTGTTGGCGGAGACGAATTTGCTATCGTCATCCCGAATGTCGTTTCCCTCGATGGTCCAGCCGCGCTGGCGCGACGCATAGTGGCAGCAGTCGCCGAACCCTTCGTGATCAATCGCATCTCAACATCGGTCGGTGTCGGAATTGGAATAGCGATAGCGCCATCGGACGGCATGGACCCGGAGCTGCTCGTTCAGCGGGCCGACCGGGCGTTGTATCGTGCCAAGGCGGAGGGCCGTTCCTGTATCCACTTTTTCGAGCCGGATATGGATGCCCACGTAGAACGTCGTGTCGCTATGGAGAGCGAGCTACGCGCCGCAGTCGCAGCCAAAGCTATTACGCCCTACTATCAACCCGTGGTCGAGTTGAAAAGTAAGCGCGTGGTTGGTTTCGAAGCACTGGCGCGCTGGAAAAGCGATAAATTTGGATGGATCGCGCCTGACTTGTTCATCACCGTGGCCGAAGAAATCGGGATTATCAGCGAACTCGGCGATCAGCTGTTGCGCCAGGCGTGTCTCGATGCTTGCGCTTGGCCGCCGGACTTAACGCTCGCTTTCAATATCTCGGGAATTCAGTTGCGCGATCCTACCCTGGGCTTGCGCATACTTGCGATCCTGGCTGAGACCGGATTCAGCCCGCGACGGCTCGAGCTTGAGATCACCGAGACTGCACTTGTCGATAATATCAAGGTCGCACAAAATGTCACTGGTCAGCTGCGTCAGGTCGGCGTGCGCATCGCGCTCGACGATTTCGGCACTGGATATGCGACGCTTAGCCAGCTCCTTTCCCTCAAACTGGACCGCATCAAAATTGATCGCAGCTTCGTCGATCGTCTCGGCAAGGACAAGGAAAGCACGACCATCGTTCGTGCCGTGCTTGGATTGGCCAGCGGATTTGAGCTTGAGACAACTGCCGAGGGCATCGAGAATGATGAGCAGCTCGCAGCATTAGATGCCGACGGCTGTCTGGAGGGACAAGGCTATCTATTCAGCAAGGCAGTGCCGGCAGGCAAAGTTCAGAGCCTGCTAAAGAGCCTTGAATTGAGCACGAAGGCCGTCGCATAGCCGAAGCAAGCATTGCTTTTCGCCCATGTCCGCATCTTGATAACCCTCGTCGTCCCCAGGCACAGTGGATGACGCCTGGAACAATACTCACTTCATCCTCTTGAACCGCACGCTTTTTCCGTCCGCCAGCCGTGTCGCGACGTAGCCGCCGGCGATACAGGCCTCGCGCTGCGGCATCTTTTCCTGCGGACTGCGCAAGGTCTCCCACCACGACGCCCGATGCGCCGCGCGCGGCAGGGCCGCGTCGATGATCTCCTCGATCTGCTCAAAGCTCAGCACGAATTCGGGCAGTGTCTGCTTCTTCAGGTAATCGCGCAGCGCGTCGTAGTCGTTCACTTGCGGCCCAGGTACTTTTTCATCTCCGCGCGCAGGCCGTCGCGCAGGTCGGGGCGGGCCATGCCGAAGGCGATGTTGGCGCGGAGGAAACCGGCCTTGGAGCCGCAATCGTGCCGCTCGCCCTCGAACTCGACGCCGTAGAAACTCTGGGCTTTGGCAAGGCCGATCATGGCGTCGGTAAGCTGAATCTCGCCGCCGGCCCCGCTTGCTTGAGTCTTCAGGATATCGAAAATCTCCGGCTGCAGGATATAGCGTCCGGTGATCGAGAGATTCGAAGGTGCTGTGCCCTGCGGCGGCTTTTCCACCATGCCGTCGATCTCGAACACGCTGCCGTGGCGCTTGCCGACGCCGCAGATGCCGTATTGATGCGTGACATGCGACGGCACTTCTTCCACCGCGATCAGGTTGGATTTTCCGCCAAGCTTGCCCGCCGCCTCGATCATCTGCGCAAGGCAGCCCGGGGTGTTCAGCACCAGTTCGTCCGGCAGCAGCACCGCAAACGGCTCGTTGCCGACGATATCGCGCGCGCACCACACCGCATGGCCGAGGCCGAGCGGCGCCTGCTGCCGGGTGAAACTCACCGCACCGGCGTCGGGCTGGTCGCGCGCCAGAATCTCCATCTCGGCCTTCTTGCCGCGCGCGGCGAGCGTGGCGTCGAGTTCGTACATCCTGTCGAAATGATCCTCGATCACGCCCTTGTTGCGGCCGGTGACAAAGATGAAATGCTCGATCCCGGCTTCCCTCGCCTCGTCGACCACATACTGGATCAGCGGCCGGTCGACGATGGTCAGCATTTCCTTCGGCATCGCCTTGGTGGCGGGCAGGACGCGGGTGCCGAGACCGGCGACGGGAAAAACGGCTTTGCGGATTTTCATGGGAACGTCGTGCCTTGGGGAATTTGCCGGAAACGGTGCCTTTAATGGCACGTTGGTAGCCGGTTTGCAGCCGGGAACAAAGCCGGATGTGGCGAGACAAGATTCCGGCAACAAAATCTCGCCTTTGTTAAGCTATTGGAAACCCCGACGAGGCCTCCTGAAAGCCGGATGTTTTCGGGGTGCGGGTGCGACATGGCGAGACGGACGGCAGGATTGGCGAGGGTAGCAACCGGTGCGGCGATCGTCGGCGTGGCGCTGCTGATCTGCGGCGAGGCCCGCGCGCAATCGTCCGGCGGCGGTCCCTTCAGCCTGTTCGACGGCATCTTCACCGGCTCGCTTTCGCAAGGTAACCGCGCGCGGCCCGCTGCCGCACCCGGCACCACCGCCCAGGTGCAACCGGCGCCGGCCGGCAGCGCTCCGCTGCCCTGGAGCGGCGAGGACGGCGCCTCCGGCCATCCCTTGATGACCGCCAGCGCGATCCGCGAGGCGGCGGCGAATTTCGACAATTGCGTCGCCGGCATGTGGCCCGACGCCGCCCGCCGCGGCATCTCGCAACAAAACTTCGAGCGCTTCACCGCGGGGCTGGCGCCCGATCTGCGCATCATGGACCTGATGGATTCGCAGCCGGAATTCACCAAGTCGATCTGGGATTATCTCGACATCCTGGTAAACGACAACAGGCTGGCCAGGGGCCGCGAGATCCTGGCCAAGTACAAACCGCAATTCGACGCGACCGAAAAAGCCTATGGCGTCGACCGCTATGCGATCGCGGCGATCTGGGGCATCGAGTTCGAATTATTCGACCCAGATGGGCGACCGCAGCGTGCTGCAGTCCACCGCGACGCTATCCTGCATCGGCCGCCGCCAGAAATATTTCCGCGATGAATTTCTCTCGGCGCTGGAAATCCTGAACCACGGCGATCTGCGCCCCGAGCAGATGCGCGGCTCCTGGGCCGGCGCGTTCGGGCCGACGCAGTTCATGCCGACCGCGTTCAAGCGCTACGCGGTGGACGCCGATGGCGACGGCCGCCGCGACGTGGTCGACGATCCGGCCGACCTGATCGCGTCCACCGCCAACAACCTCAAGAAAGACGGCTGGCAGGCCGGCCAGACCTGGGGCTATGAGGTCGTGGTGCCCGCAGGCTTCAATTACATGCTGGCGGATCGCGCCAAGGCGATGACGATTTCACAATGGGAGCACCTCGGCCTCAAACATGCCGGCGGAAAGCCGTTCCCGCATCCGGCCGAAAAAGCCTACCTGCTGGCGCCCGCCGGCGCCGAGGGTCCGGGCTTCCTGATGCTGCAGAATTTCCGGGTGATCATGAAATACAACCCGGCCGAAGCCTACGCGCTGGCAATCGGCCACTTCGCCGACCGCCTGCGCGGCGGCGCGCCGTTCGTACAGCCCTGGCCGCGGCAGGAGCGGGAATTGTCGAAGGCCGAGCGGCTCGAATTGCAGCAGCTTCTGGCCCAGCGCGGCTTTTATCGCGGCACCCCCGACGGTCAGCTCGGCGGGCAGACCCGGGAGGCCTTGCGCAGCTTCCAGGCCTCGATCGGCACGCCGGCGGACGGTTTTGCTTCCTCCGACGTCCTGGAACGGCTCAGGGGGCGGTAAAACGCCGGTTCCCGGCCGCTCCATCGCCCGGAAAACGCTCCGAAAGTAACCCTGAGGACGACATTTCGGCTGCACCCTTGACGGCAGTGGCCGATGCCCGGTTTATGGCTGCCAAAGTTGCCCGCTTGCGGCCCGATTCCGCTATTATGGTGGCCCGAGTTTCACTTTGCGAACCGAGCGCATGCCAAAGCCGAAATCCTTTCTGGGCGTGTTGACCGAACGTGGCCCGCTGATCGCGCTGGCGACAGCATTGCTGGTCGGCGTCATCGCGCCGGCATCGGCGCAGTTTTTCAATTTCGGTGGACCGCCGCGGCCGCAGCCACAGCCACAATCCCGCAGCGGCGGCGGATGGTTCGGCGGCGACCTGTTCGCGCCGTTCCAGCAGCAGGCGCCACGGCGGGTTATCCGCGAGGACTTTTCCAAGGCACCGCCGCCCGAGAAGCGTGAGACCGTACCGGAACGCAATGTACTGGTGCTCGGCGACGGCATGGCCGACTGGCTCGCCTACGGTCTTGAGGAAGCCTATGTCGAGCAGCCTGAAATGGGCGTGATCCGCAGGCACAAGACCGTCTCCGGCCTCATCAGGTATCAGCCCAAGGGCGATCCGATCGACTGGGCGGCCGCCGCCAAGGGCATCCTCGCCACCGAGAAGCCGGACGCCATCGTGGTCATGCTCGGCCTCAACGACCGTATCCCGATGCGGGAGCCGGCGGCCGAGAAAGCCGATAGCAAACCGGCCGACAAAAAGAGCGACAAGAAAGACGCCCGCGCCAAACCGGATGCCAAGCCTGCGGACGCCAAAACCACCGCGAAGCCGGATGGCGAAACCAACGCCGCCAGCAAGCCCGACGACAAAATCGTCGATACTGAATTATCGCCGGACGATAGCGCGGACAATGATGCGCCGCCGGCCATCGCGCCGGAGAAGAGCACGCGCTCGCCGAACGGCGTTTATCAGTTTCGCGAGGAACGCTGGGTCGAACTCTACACCAAGAAAATCGAAGAGATGATCGGCGTCCTGAAGTCCAAGGGCGTTCCGGTGCTGTGGGTCGGGCTCCCCGCGGTACGCGGCGTCAAGGGTACGGCGGACATGCTGTTCCTGGATTCGCTGTATCGTGACGCCGCCGGCAAGGCCGGCATTACCTATGTCGACGTCTGGGACGGGTTTGTCGACGAAGCCGGCCGCTTCCTGCAAAGGGGCCCGGACTTCGAAGGCCAGCCGCGCAACTTGCGCTCTTACGACGGCGTGTTCTTTACCCCGCCCGGCGCGCGCAAGCTCGCGCATTACGTGGAACGTGAAATCACCCGATTGATGGCGGCACGCTCCGCGCCGATCGCGCTGCCGACCGAGCCGGCCACGCCCGACGCCAATGCGCTGCCCGGTCAGCCCGCGCCGCGTCCGCTGGCGGGGCCGATCCTGCCGCTGGTGGCATCGTCCGTCGGTACCGATCAGTTGCTCGGCGGGCCCGGCTCGCGTCCGGCGGCGGTCGATGCGCTGGCGGCGCGAACCCTGGTCAAGGGCGAACCGCTGGCGCCACCGGCCGGCCGCGCCGATGATTTTGCCTGGCCGCGCCGCGAAGTCGGACGCGAACAGGCCAAGGGAGAAACGCCGGTCGCCGCGGTTGGGCCCGATGGAGCGCCTTTACCTCCGGGCACGCCGCCGAAGCCGAAAAAGCCTCGCCCCGTCCAGTCGGGCGCGCCAGCGTTGCGGGACTTCTTCGGCTTGGGCGCCACCCCGCGCCAGCCGCAGCCTGCGCCGCGTGCGCCCGACCGCGCCGCGTCCGCCGGCCAATGTCGGACGCTCGGCGTCGGTGCCGGGATTCACCACGCGGTAAATCAGATTTTCGGTGAACAACGCGTCGCCGCGTCTCGAACCATGAGATCCATGAATCTCACCGTTCGCGACGCGGTTTAAGCTTCTGCTCAGGACGAGGCGTTATCAGCCGTAATATCGCCAGCGCTGCGGCGGGCGGCGCGTCGGGCGCATCAACAGCGCCAGCGCAAAACCGATTCCGCCCGCGATCAGCAGCGCACCAAGCGGATTTTCCTGCACTTTCTTGGACACCGCCTGAGAGCCGTCGCGCAGCGTGTCGCCGCTGTTGTCATAGGCGTCCTTGGCATAGTTGACGGCGGCATCGGTAGCGTCGCGCGCGGCGTCCTTGGCCTGGCCGTACAGGTTCTGCACCGTGCCAGTGGCCTCTCGCGCCCGGCCCGCAGCCTGCGTTCTCGCGTCGCCGACGATATCACCGGCCGCACCCTCGACTTTACCGGCGAAATCCTTCGCCGAGCCGGCAATTCGATCCTTGTCCATCACGGTCACTCCTCGGAGATGATTCTCTGGGGATGTAACCGATGAGATCAGTTCCGGTTCCGGCGTCTAGAGAATGAGTCCGCCGTCTACCACCAGGGTCTGGCCGACGATGTAGGACGCCAGTGGCGACGCCAGAAACAGCGCGGCGCCGGCCATGTCGGCCGGAGTTCCCAGGCGCTTCAGTGGAATCCGCTCGATCGCGTCCTGCAGCCGCTTGGGATTCGATGTGGTCACTTTGGTCATCTTGGTATCGACAAGGCCGGGCGCGATGCCGTTGACGCGAATGCCGTCTTCAGCCCAGGCTTCGGCCAGCGTTCGCGTCAACCCGACGGCGCCGCTCTTGGAAGCATTGTAGGCAGGATTACCCTTGGTCGAATGATAGGCGGCGGTCGAACTGACGATGATGAGCGAGCCTTTGCTGGCGCTCAGCATCGGGTGGAATTTGGTGGCGCAGGCCATCAGGCTCACCAGGTTGACCTCCAGCACCTGACGAAATCCGGGCATCTCGAATTCGCCGCGGCGATAGATCACAGCACCCTGCGCCAGCACCAGCACATCGAGCCGTTCGAACGGAGCTTTGAAACTCTCGATTGCCTGCGCATCGCTGACGTCAAGCCGTATGTAGTCGAGGCCCTCGAGGTTGGAGCCCTCGTCCGCCGAATAATCGGCGGCAGAACCGCGGGTGCCGCAGACCGTCACGCGCGCACCCTTCGCCCTGAACGCTTGCGCGATGCCGTTGCCAATGCCGCTGGAACCGCCGACCACGAGAATCTGCCTGGCGCTGAAATCGAGTTCGTTCATGGCCCGATGTCCCTTTATCCGGTTCGACCTCTCTGGGGAGCGATGCCAGACTTGTCAATGTCGCGCTGCAAGATAACTACTCCGTCATTGCCGGGCATAGCCGTCTGACGGACGGCGTCGCTTCGCTCGCCTATGACCCGGCAATCCATCTTCTTCGACCGACTCTTTGCGAAGATCGATGGATGCCCGGATCGTGTCCGGGCATGACACTGTGGGTGTTGCACGCCCATGGGACGTTGACATCGCACAGTCAGGGAGTAGTTTTTTAGCCAAACCGAGTGGGGCAACCGCTCGTCCCGATCAGGAGAAACGCCATGTCGATCGCGATCCGGCAGCTTCACCCGCATTTCTTCGGCGAGGTCTCCGGCGTCGATTTGAGAAAGCCGCTGACGCCGCAGGAGGCCGCCGACATCGAGGCCGGGATGGATAAATACGCCGTGCTGCTGTTCCGCGGCCAGGACATCACCGACGAGCAGCAGGTGGCGTTCGCGCTCAATTTCGGCGAACGCGAACCGATCCGCGGCGGCAACGTCACCAAACAGGAAGACTACCGGCTCACCTCCGGATTGAACGACGTCTCCAACCTCGGCAAGGACGGCAAGCCGCTGCCGCGCGATCACCGCGCCCATCTGTTCAATCTCGGCAATTGCCTGTGGCATTCCGACAGTTCGTTCCGCCCGATTCCGGCGAAATTTTCACTGCTGTCGGCGCGCGTGGTGAACCCCAAGGGCGGCAACACCGAATTCGCCGACATGCGCGCGGCCTATGACGCGCTCGACGACGAGACCAAGGCCGAGATCGAGGACATGATCTGCCAGCATTCGCTGATGTATTCGCGGGGATCGCTGGGCTTTCTCGATTACACCGAGGAAGAAAAGCAGATGTTCAAGCCGGTGCTGCAGCGCCTGGTGCGGACCCATCCGGTGCACGGCCGCAAGTCGCTGTATCTGTCGTCGCATGCCGGCGCCATCAGGGGCATGAGCGTGCCGGAGGCGCGGGTGTTGCTGCGCGACCTCACCGAGCATGCCACCCAACGCGAATTCGTCCACGTCCACACATGGACGCTGCATGACCTCGTGATGTGGGACAACCGCCAGACCATGCACCGCGTCCGCCGCTACGACCAGTCGCAGCCGCGCGACATGCGCCGCGCCACGGTGGCCGGCACCGTGCCGACGGTGGCGCAGCAGGCGGCGGAGTAACCGAAGAGAAGATGTCGTCCCTGCGAAAGCAGGGACCCATACGCCGTGCCAGTGCGGTGTGAAGCCGGCAGCTGTTGCAGGATTTCTTTCCAACCACAACAGACGGTGGTTATGGGTCCCTGCTTTCGCAGGGACGACACTGCAATTGCGTCAAACGCCGGCGTGGCCTAAGCATGCCCCGCTTCGTTCGACAGCATGCCCGGATCGATGCCGATCTTTCGCAACGCCCGCTGGTATTTTTCTCCGATGTCGCCGCCGAAGATCAGGTCCGGATCGGCCGCGCAGTGCAGCCAGTCGTTTTCCTGGATCTCGCTTTCGAGCTGGCCCGGCGCCCAATGGGCATAGCCGAGTGCCAGCACCGCGTGTTTCGGCCCCGCACCTTTCGCGATCGCCTTGAGAATGTCGACGGTTGCGGTCAGGCAAATGACGTCATCGATCGGCAGCGTCGCGTCCTTGATGAAAAAGTCGCTCGAATGCAGCACGAAACCGCGGCCGGTTTCGACCGGACCGCCCTTGAGCACTTTCATGGTTTCGGCGTTTTCCGGCAATTTGATCTGGTCGGCTTTCTCGATGATGTCGAGCTGCACCAGCAGTTCCGGAAAATCGATGGTACCGGCGGGATGATTGACGATGATGCCCATGGCGCCTTCGGAGGAGTGCGCACAAAGATAGATCACCGAACGTGCGAAGCGCGGGTCTCCCATCACGGGCATGGCGATCAAGAGCTGACCGTCCAGATAACCGCGACCGGCCGCATCGTCGCCGGTGCCGGCTTTGCGGCGAGATATCCTCGGTCTTTTGCTTTCAGGACCCATCCGCAAAGAGACTCTCTTGTTGAGGCATATCCTGATATTGGGTGCCGGTCCTGTCAATCAAGCTTGGCGCCGCATTAAGAATTACATCACAAGCAATTCAATGGTTTGTGCCTTGGCCAGCCTGTAAAGACGTCTTATGACCGTCATAGTTCCCATGCGCGCCGCGTTCGGCTTTGCTGCAACCCTGCTCGCGTCATCGCTGGCGATCGAGGCGCGCGCCCAGGATGCATCGCCGTGGCAAAAAGACGGACATTCGGCGGTGCGGCTGCTGGCGGGATCGCGCAGCGGCGCGGTGCTGCTCGGCGGCATCGGATTTCAGCTTCAGCCGGGATGGAAGACCTACTGGCGCACACCCGGCGATTCCGGCGTGCCGCCGCGTTTCGACTTCTCCAAATCGGACAATATTGAAGCGGTGACCATATTGTGGCCGGCGCCCGCGAAGTTCGACGACGGCGCCGGCGGTCACTCCATGGGTTACCGCGACCAGATCGTGCTGCCGTTGCGGATCGTCGCCAAGAATGCCGACAAGCCGGTCACGCTTCGCGCCGACATCAGTTATGCGGTCTGCGAGAAGCTCTGCATTCCCGTCGAAGCCAATGCCGAACTCGCCTTCACCAGCGTGGCGAGCACCGAGGACAGCGCGCTGTTCGCAGCCCTCGACACCGTGCCCAAGCCGGCCAGTGTCGGCGACCCCAACCCGCTGACCATCCGCGACGTCAAGCGCGACAGTAAATCCACCGTCGTGGTCGATGTGGTCACGCCCGACGCCGGGAACGTCAATCTGTTCGTCGAAGGGCCGACGCCCGATTGGGCGCTGCCGGTTCCGGCGCCGGTCGAACATAGCCCGCCCGGGGTCAAGCGCTTTGCTTTCGAACTCGACGGCCTGCCTCCGGGCGCCAATCCCGAAGGTGCCGCGCTCAAATTGACGCTGGTCGGGGGCGAGCGCTCCTATGAATTCAATATCAATTTGAATTGACCCGTTACCTTCGCGGCCGGAACACCCGCGATTTGCGGGTTCCGCCATGCGCTGGAACGACCCCGGGAGACCGAATCTTAAGGAATCGTTGATAAGTCCGATGATCGCCGCACCTGGCGGCTTTAGGGACTGTTCCGCTGTGGCCGTGATGGACGCTCAATCCGCACCAGCTTCACCCATTGGCATGCTCGCACGGCTGCGCTCGGTGCTGGGCGGCTCGGTTGGCGGCTCCAGCGAAGCCTCGGTCACCAAGCGCCTGGCCGGCACTGTTTTCATCATCCGCGTCGTCAGCGCGGCGATGGCCTATCTTTCGCAAATCCTGCTGGCGCGCTGGATGGGCGGCTCCGATTATGGCGTCTATGTCTATGTCTGGACCTGGCTGCTGCTGCTCGGCAGCATGATGGATTTCGGCATCTCGGCGTCGGCGCAAAAGATCATTCCGGAATATCGAACCGCCGGCGAGCACGCACTGCTGCGCGGCTTTCTTTCCGGCAGCCGCTGGATCACCTTTATCGTGTCGACCGTGCGTGGCAACGCTGCTGGCGGGCGTCGTCAAGCTGCTGTCGCCGTGGATGGGTGCAAGCGAGATCGTTCCCTTGTATATCGGCTGCGCCACGCTGCCGGCCTTCGTCGTCGCCAACACCCAGGACGGCATCGCGCGTTCGCACGACTGGATGCGGCTCGGACTGATGCCGCAATTCATCGTGCGCCAGTCGCTGATCATCGGCTTCACCGCCGGCGCCTTCGCGCTCGGCTTCCATCTCGGCGCGACGCTTGCGATGCTCGCCAGTGCGGCCGCGGTGTGGATCGCCATGATCGGGCAGATGGTGGTGCTGAACCGCCGGCTGGGCGGCCATGTCGAGCCCGGCCCAAAAGCCTACGATTTCCGTGGATGGCTCGGGGTCTCGCTGCCGATCCTGATGGTCGAGGGATTCTACCTGCTGCTGTCCTATACCGACGTGCTGGTGCTGCAGCAGTTTCGCTCCTCCGAAGAGGTCGGCCTGTATTTCGCCGTGGTGAAGACGCTGGCGCTGGTGTCCTTTATTCACTATTCGATGGCGGCGACCACCGCGCACCGGTTTGCCGAATATCATGCCAGCGGCGACAAGGCGCGGCTGTCGGCCTATGTGGCGCATGCGATCAACTGGACGTTCTGGCCGTCATTGGCCGCGACCATCGTGCTGCTGGCGCTGGGCAAGCCGCTGTTGTGGCTGTTCGGACCGCAATTCGTCGCCGGTTACGACATCATGTTCGTTGCGGCGGTCGGCCTTGTGGTGCGCTCCGCGATCGGTCCGGTCGAACGGCTGCTCAACATGCTCGGCCATCAGCATATCTGCGCCACGGCCTATGCCCTGGCCTTTGTCATGAACGTGGTGCTCTGCGTGATGCTGGTGCCGCGATTCGGCGGCTATGGTGCTGCGGCCGCGACCTCGATCTCGCTGGTGTTCGAGACCATCCTGTTGTTCTGGATCGTGCGGCAGCGCCTCGGCCTGCACGTGCTCGCGTTCGGCAAACGGAGGGCTAACCTCTCCCCGTTCTTTACGGGGAGAGGTCGAAGCCGCAGCGTAGCGAAGGCTTCGGGTGAGGGGCGAGGCAAGCTTTCAACCGTGATCGAGTGTCTTGAAGACCGCGGTCCGGATGGACCGGCGATCTTTCAATGCCGTGCCCCGCCCCTCACCCGCTCGCAAGATGCTCACGACCTCTCCCCGCAAAGGGCGGGGAGAGGTAAGAAGGCTCGTCGTTACTCCGCGGTCCAGCCGCCGTCGATCGACAGGTTGGCGCCGGTGATTTGCGCGGCATCGTCGCCGCAGAGAAACAGCGCCAGTGCCGCGACCTGCTCGGAGGTGACGAACTCCTTGGTCGGCTGCGCCGCCAGCAACACATCGTGGATGACCTGTTCCTTGGTCATGTTGCGCGCCTTCATGGTATCGGGAATCTGCTTCTCCACCAGCGGCGTCCAGACATAGCCGGGACTGATGCAATTGCAGGTGATCTTGAAGGTCGCAAGCTCGAGTGCGGCGGTCTTGGTCAGTCCGGCGATGCCGTGCTTGGCCGAGACATAAGCGGACTTGAACGGCGAGGCCACCAGCGAGTGCGCCGAGGCGGTGTTGATGATGCGGCCCCAGCCGCGCTTCTTCATGCCGGGAATCACGGCGCGGATGCCGTGAAAGGCCGCCGACAGGTTGATCGCGATGATCGCATCCCACTTGTCGATCGGGAATTCCTCGATCGGCGACACGAACTGGATGCCGGCATTGTTGACGAGAATGTCGACCGAGCCGAACGTGGTTTCGCCGAGCGCGATCATGCCGGCAATCTCGGCGGGCTTGGTCATGTCGGCGGGCGAATGCACCGCCTTGACCTTGAAGTCGGTCTCGATGGCGGCGCGTTCCTTCTCGATATCCGCGGGTGCACCCATGCCATTGATGACGATATTGGCGCCGGCGCCGGCAAAGGCGCGCGCGTAAGCCAGTCCGATACCGCTGGTCGAGCCGGTCACCACGGCGGTCTTGCCTGTCAATGTACCCATTTTATTTCTCCTGCTTTTCAGTTGGGATTTCGGTGTCGTCCCCTGTGAGATCGTAAGTCACCATGGTTTCGTCGGATTGCGGCCGTTCCAGCCAGTCCTTGTGCCGCATCGACAGGTGAACGTCGCGCTCGCCCGCGCTCCAGTGTTCGACCATGCCGACGCGGGAAAAATCATAATCCTTGGACGATGACTCGTAGTTCTTGCTGCGGTAGATCAGGTGCACCACCGTGACGGTATTTTCCGTGGCAGCCTGGCGCAGGATGTCGACCGACGGATGCTGCTTGAGATCGTCGGGCAACCGGCCGATCAGGTCGCGCAGCGCCTTGCGGATGTTGTGAACCTGCTTGTTCTTGTCGGTATTCATGCGGGTGCGGCTGGAATAGCGGATGTCCTTTTCGCGCTCCGCAGCCTCGAGCAGCGACGTCGGCAGCGGGCCTCGCGCGCTGAACAGGTCGATCTGGAAGATCAGCAGGTCGTTGTTGACACCTTCATCCAGAACGTAATCGAGCGGCGTGTTCGAGGCGATGCCGCCGTCCCAGTAATGCTCGCCCTCGATGACCACCGAAGGAAAGCCCGGCGGCAAGGCACCGGACGCCATGATATGTTCCGGGCCGATCTTCTTGCCGAGTTTCCTGAATTCGAAATTGTCGAAATACCTGAAATTGCCGGATGTCACGCCGACCGCCCCGACGCTGAGCCGGGTCTTGCCATTGTTGATCAGGTCGAAATCGACCAGCCGCTCCAGCGTCGCGCGCAGCGGCGTGGTGTCGTAATAGCTCTGCGATTGCGGGCTGCCCTGCGGCCACAGCGGTGCCGGCGGAAACCGTGGCGTGAAGAAACCGGGAACGCCGAAGGTGGCGACCAATGCCGCGCTGGTCTCGTTGAAATAGGAGCGCACGCGATCGCCGGGCGTGAGCGGATTCCAGGACACCGGCGAAGAAACCAGTTGCCAGAATTCCTTGAGGCGCTCTGCCCGCTTCTCCGGCGGATTGCCGGCGATGATCGCGGCGTTGATGGCGCCGATCGAAATGCCGGCCACCCATTCCGGTTCGAAATCGTTGTGGCACAAGGCCTGATAGGCGCCGGCCTGATAGGAGCCGAGCGCGCCGCCGCCCTGCAGGACGAGCACACGTTTCGCATTCGCAGGCGTAGTGGCTGGCGTTGAGGTGGAATCCGTCATCGGGATGGGTCGACCAGTAGAATGAGGTCGTACCGTGGCGTCCCTTCGGAGCGGCGTCAATCAGGCAGGCCATGAACCCGCTTCACGCCGCGGTTATCGCGCTTCCGATGACGCCATAATGAGCGTCCAGAACACCTTGTACTTGGTGTTCGGAGCATAGCTCGCCGCGATGCCTAATTTTGTGACACCGTTTTTCAGCATATTGGCCTTATGCGGAGGTGAATCGCGCCAGCCTGAAAACGCCTCGGCCAGGGTGTGATATCCGGCGGACACATTTTCCACCGCCACCGTCGCGGGATATCCGGACGCATTCAGGCGCTGCGCCAGCGGTGCCTTGACATCGTGGTCGAGCTTGTTGCGGCTGGCCATCGCCTGCGACTGCTGCTCGGCGAGTTTCATCAGTTCGGGATCGACGGCCACCGCGCCGAGGCCGTTGTTCTGCCGGTACAGCGAGATCATCGAAGCGGCGGCCTGCGGATCGAGCTTGGCGTCGCCGGTGGCCATGTTGAGGTACATGCTCGGCTGCTCGATCGGAGCTTCCGCGGTACACCCGGCCAGCGCCAAAAGCCCGACAATGGCAACCGCCATGCGCATGATTCGCCCCCAAAATGACAGCCGGTTGTTGCATACCAACCGTGGCTGAATGGTGAACGCGGGGGCTAAATTCGCTTTCCGCCCGGCCAATGCCGGGTGGGCAAAGGCCTTTAGCGGCCGGCATTCGCCGAACGGAGCTGCTGCATCCGCCGGTTCAGCGCGGTGACGCGGCCATCGCCCGTGGGCTGGTAGAACACCGAGTAACGATGGGCGGTGCTGGTGAACGCCGCCGCGTCGCTTTCCTTCTTCACTTCGAATGCGTCGAACCCGGCGCGCAGCATGAACATGAACTGATCGCGCAATACCTGCCCGGTGGCGCGCAATTCG
The DNA here is from genome assembly GCA_963774685.1 of uncultured Alphaproteobacteria bacterium. Lineage (GTDB taxonomy): Bacteria > Pseudomonadota > Alphaproteobacteria > Rhizobiales > Xanthobacteraceae > Bradyrhizobium. The sequence continues at coordinate 203,115 of CAVZFU010000005.1, forward strand.
CCGCGATAACGGTAACGCTCCCGCAGCAGCCGCGCCTGGCTGTAGGCGCGTCCGTCGCGGAAGGTCGGAAACACCAGCGCCACCGCCGCGAGCCGGTCGAGATGAGGCACGAGATCGTCGACGTCGCGGTCGTTCGGCAAGATCACGCCGGTCTTTCCGAGGCGGCGTGAAACCGCCTCCGTGTCTTCGAGAAATCGCGCCGCTGAAATCAGGATGGCGCCATCGCCCGGCAGCGGATCGGCGTCCGCGACGCGGATGAACGCATCTGGAGTGATTTTACCGTTTTTAACGAGTGGCATAGACCCGCTCCTTGAAAGGTTCGACGCCAAGCCGTTCGACGGCGTCAATGAAAAGTTCGTCCGGGCGCGCGCGCAGCGCGAGATAAGCCTCGACGATATCCTCGACCACGTCGGCGACCTCACCATAGGGCACCGCAGGCCCGATCAGGGTGCCGACCGCGGCATGTTCGTCGGCACGGCCGCCGATCGTGATCTGATAGAACTCCTCGCCGTTCTTCTCGACGCCGAGGATGCCGATATGGCCGACGTGATGATGGCCGCAGGCGTTGATGCAGCCGGAAATGTTGATGTGCAGCCGGCCGATCAGGTTGGCGGTATCGTGATTGGCAAAGCGCCGCGTCAATTCCTGCGCGATCGGAATCGAGCGCGCATTGGCCAGCGAACAATAATCCAGCCCGGGGCAGGCGATGATGTCGGTGACCAGATTGACGTTCGGCGTCGCGAGGCCGACCTTGTCCAGCGCCCGCCACAACACCGGCAGGTCGCGCCGCGCGACATGGGGCAGCGCGAGATTCTGCTCGTGGCCGACGCGGATTTCGCCAAAGGAATATTTGTCGGCGAGGTCGGCGAGCGCGTCCATCTGGTCGGCGGTGGCATCGCCGGGCGGTCCGCCCACCGGCTTGAGCGACACCGTCACGATCGCATAGCCCGGCACTTTATGCAGCGCGACCGAATTCTTGCGCCACGCCTCGAAATGCGGGTCGTGCGCGGCTTTCTTCAGCTCTTCCGGCATATGCGGCAGTTTTTCGTAAGCCGGATAGGTGAAGCGCGAGCGGATTTCCTCGACCATGGCGTCATCCAGCGTCAACGCGCTGTCGCGCATCGCCAGCCACTCTTCTTCGACCTCCTGTGCGAACTTCTCGATGCCGAGCTCGTGCACCAGGATCTTGATGCGGGCCTTGTAGATGTTGTCGCGGCGGCCGTACTGGTTGTAGACGCGCAGGATCGCCTCGACGTAGCTCAGGAGATCGCGGCCCGGCACGAACGGCTTTATGGTTTTGCCGATGAACGGGGTGCGGCCGAGGCCGCCGCCGACCAGCACCTCGAAACCGGTTACGCCTTCAGGGTTCTTGTACAGCCGCAGGCCGATGTCATGCACCTTGATCGCGGCACGATCGTGCGCCGAGGCGGTGATCGCGAATTTGAACTTGCGCGGCAGGAACGAGAATTCCGGATGCAGCGTGGTGTATTGCCGCAACAGTTCGGACCAGATGCGGGGATCCTCGATCTCGCCGGGCGCGACACCGGCCCATTGATCGGAGGTGACGTTGCGGGTGTTATTGCCGGAGGTCTGCATGGCATGGATGCCGACTTCGGCCAGGTCGGCCAGCGCATCCGGCAATTCGGCGAGCTTGATCCAGTTGAACTGGATGTTCTGCCGGGTGGTGAAATGCCCATAGCCGCGATCGTAGCGGCGCGCGACATGCGCCAGCCGCCGCAACTGCTTCGAGGACAGCGTTCCATAGGGAATCGCGACCCGCAACATATAGGCGTGCAGTTGCAGATAAACGCCGTTCTGCAGCCGCAGCATCTTGAATTCGTCCTCGGTGAGTTCGCCGGAGAGCCGGCGCTTCACCTGGTCGCGAAATTCCGAAACGCGTTCGTTGATCAGCGTGCGGTCGAGTTCGTCATATGCATACATGGCAGTTGGCCTTATGCCGGAACCGGCAGATCGATGGTGATGCCTTTGGACCGGATGCGTTCACGCAGGTTACCCGGCTTGATGTTGCCGGCGTCCGTGATTTCGACCGGCGCGATATAGGCGCCGATGGCCCCGACATCGTCGGCCGCCAATTCGGTTAGCAAGGCGCGGGCTTCGTCGGAGGTGCGAACGATCGCCGCATCCGCCAGCTCCGCCGACCAGCCGTGCTGCGAGGTGCGGTAGATCACGACACCGTCCCAGGCGCGGTTGGCGGTCACGACGGACGAGCCGGCAATCCTGATTTTTTTCTGTTCGAGCGGAGAGGTCATTCGGCAGCTTCCAATAGTTCTGAGATCACGTGATTGAGGTTCTGATGGCGCCACGGCGCGGAATGCGCGACCACGTCGCCGATGATGAGGATGGCGGGGCCGCCGTCGATCCGTTGGATCAGCGCCGGCAATTCGTCCAGCGTTCCGACCACCGCCTGGGCGTCGGGCCGCGTCACCCGGGCGAACACGCCGACCGGGGTTTGCGCCGAACGTCCCGCTGCCAACAGGCCGGCGCGGATCGATGGCGCCGCGGTGATGCCCATGTAGACGACCACGGTCATCTTGCGGTCGGTCAGCACAGACCAGTCGACGTTCCCGGCGTCGCTGGCCTTATGCGCGGTGAGGAAAGTGATGCGCAGCGCCTCGCGACGGAAGGTCAGCGGCACTTCGAATTGCGCGGCGGCACCAAGTCCCGCGCTAATTCCCGGCACCACCGAATAGGCGATGCCGGCCGCGCGCAACGCCTCGACTTCCTCGCCGCCGCGGCCGAACACGAAGGGATCGCCGCCCTTGAGACGCACCGCGCGCTGTCCCGACTTGGCCGCCTCGATCAATAGCCTGTTGATGGCGTCCTGGCCGATGCCGGGCTTGCCGACGCGGCGGCCGACCGGCACGCGCGCGGCATCGCGGCGCGCGCGATCGAGAATCTCCGGCGAAACCAGTTCGTCGTAAAAAATAATGTCGGCATCCTGCAGCGCCCGCAGCGCCTTGATGGTGAGCAAATCCGGATCGCCCGGACCTGCGCCGACCAGCGTCACCCGCCCTTCCGCCTGGCCTGAACCTTGCGCGCCGGCAAAAGCGGACGGATCGGAAATATCCCTCAACGCGCTTTCGGCTTCATCGCTCCGCCCGGCAAGAACCAGCGCGCCGATCGGGCCATCGACCACGCGCTCCCAGAAGCGGCGGCGCAGCGGAAACTCCGGAATGCGGTTGTGGATCTGCTTGCGCCAGCGGCCGATGAACGCGGCGAGATCGCCGATCCGCGCCGGCAGCACAGCCTCGATGCGCTCGCGCACGCGGCGCGCCACCACCGGCGAGGCGCCGCCGGTGCCGACCGCAACCACGACATCGCCGCGATCGACGATGGCCGGAAAAATGAAGGTCGAATGCGTGAGGTCATCCATCACGTTCACGGGCAGGCCGACCGATTTCGCCCGCACCGACATCGCGATCCCGATATCGCCGGCGCCCGCGCACAGGATTGCGATCACGCCGCGCAAATCCGCCAGCAGTGGATCGCCTTCGCCAAACTCGATCCGCGCCAGATCAGCGGCATCGATACCGCTCACATCATGATCGCCTTCGGTCGCGAACCAGCGGATGCGTGCGCCTGCCGCCAGCAGCAGGCGCAACTTCGCCCGCGCCAACTCACCGCTGCCTGCGAGCAGGATTGGACCGGCCTGAAGATCGAGGAATATCGGCAGGAATCGCATACGATACTCGCTGCCCGGCCTTTCCGGGTTGACTAGAATTATTTCCTATATAAGCCCCAATCCAGACCTCGAAATAGAAAATTTTTTCTTTCCTATTGCGGTGCAACTATAGAATTTTTGTCCCCTGAGGCCAAGCACCGGAGACGCATCTTGCAGCCAACACACGCGGATCGAAAACGATGATCAACCGTTGACCGCGCGCGTTCGCGGTCGATGCTTCAAAGCGATCGGTTGGCGAAGCGACCGGCGAGATCACAGATGTTGATAAAACCAGGCGTTGGGGTTCGACGAACCGGTCGATCGCGCTGCCAATATCCGAGCCATCCGGCGGCCATTGTTTGCGCAACCAGGGCCTGCAAAAGGCCTTCTCCTGGCACCGGCTTTGACGCTAAAAGGGCCGCGAACGCCGCCCTTGCGGCGCTGTTTGTTTTTGCCTTGAAAACCGCATCCGATCGCCGCTGCTGACGAAAGTTTTATAGATGAATCGTATTGATGCCCACGGACTGAAGATCGCTCCCGTTCTGTTCGATTTTATCGCCAACGAGGCCGCGCCCAAAACCGGAATTTCGCCTGATACATTCTGGGCAGGGCTTGCCGCCATGGTCCGGGAATTGGGACCGAAAAACCGCGAACTGCTCGCGGTGCGCGACGCTCTGCAATCGAAAATCGACGGCTGGCATCGCGCCCACAAAGGCAAGCCGTTCGACATGAATGCATATACGGCGTTCCTGAAGGAGATCGGCTATCTGCTGCCGGAGCCCGCGACCCGGAAGGTCGAGACATCCAACGTCGACGAAGAGATCGGCAAGATCTGCGGACCGCAGCTGGTGGTGCCCCTCACCAACGCGCGCTACGCACTGAACGCCGCCAATGCGCGCTGGGGCAGCCTTTACGATGCCTTTTACGGCACCGATGCGGTCCCGCATGAGGCCGGCGAAAGCGGCAAAGGTTTCAACAAGGCCCGCGGCGCCAAGGTGGTCGCGAAGGCCAAGACCTTTCTCGATATGGCCGTGCCATTGGCGACCCGCAGCCACACCGATGTCACCTCCTACAGCGTCATCGCCGGCCAACTCGCCGTCAAGCTGAAGAGCGGCAATGCCACCGCGCTGAAATCGAACGAGCAATTTGCCGGCTACCGTGGCGATGCGACCGCGCCAAGCGCGATCCTGCTCATCAACAACGGCATGCATATCGAGATCAGGATCGATCGCAGCCACATGATCGGCAAGGACGATCCGGCCGGTGTCGCCGACATGATCCTGGAATCGGCGGTCAGCACCATCCTCGACATGGAAGACAGCGTCGCCGCCGTCGATGCCGAGGACAAGGTGCTGATCTATCGCAACACGCTGGGCCTGATGAACGGCACGTTGTCGGCCGATTTCGAAAAGGGCGGCAAGACGCTCAAGCGCGCGCTCAATCCGGACCGGGTCTACACCTCGCCCGGCGGCAAGGAGATCAAGCTGCACGGCCGCAGCCTGTTGTTGATGCGCAATGTCGGCCATCACATGTTCACCGACGCCGTGCTCGATGCCAGCGGCGAGGAAATTCCGGAAGGCATTCTCGATGCCGCGGTCGCGGGACTGCTCGCGATCCACGATCTCAAGGGCGGTTCGAAGACCCGCAACAGCCGCGCCGGATCGGTCTATATCGTCAAGCCGAAGATGCACGGTCCCGACGAGGTCGCGTTGACCTGCGAGATATTCGCCCGGGTCGAGAACATGCTGTCGCTGCCCGGCAACACCCTGAAGATCGGCATCATGGACGAGGAGCGCCGGACCACGGTCAACCTCAAGGCCTGCATCCAGAATGCGTTGAAACGGATTTGCTTCATCAACACCGGCTTCCTCGACCGCACCGGCGACGAAATCCACACCTCGATGGAAGCGGGTCCGATGATCCGCAAGGACGAGATGAAGGCGCAGCCCTGGATCAAGGCCTATGAGGACTGGAACGTCGACATCGGCCTGATCGACGGATTGCCCGGCCATGCCCAGATCGGCAAGGGCATGTGGGCGGCACCGGACAAGATGGCGGACATGCTGGCGCAGAAGATCGCGCATCCGCAGGCCGGCGCCACCACCGCCTGGGTGCCGTCACCGACGGCGGCCACGCTGCATGCGCTGCATTATCATCAGGTCAACGTGCTGGCGCGGCAGCAGGAACTGGCCAAGGGCGGCCCGCGCGCGAAACTTTCCGACATCCTCACCATCCCGGTGTCGCAATCGAACTGGGCGCCCGACGACGTGCGGCAGGAAATCGACAACAACTGCCAGGGCATTCTCGGCTATGTCGTGCGCTGGATCGACCAGGGCGTCGGCTGCTCCAAGGTGCCTGACATCCACGACGTCGGCCTGATGGAAGACCGCGCCACTTTGCGGATCTCGAGCCAGCACCTGGCGAACTGGCTGCATCAGGGCGTCATCACCAAGGAGCAGGTGATGGAATCGCTCAAGCGCATGGCCGCGGTGGTGGACAAGCAGAACGAAAGCGATCCGCTGTACCGCCCGATGGCGCCCGGCTTCAACGGCATCGCCTTCAAGGCCGCATGCGACCTCATTTTCAAGGGACGCGAGCAGCCGAACGGCTACACCGAATACATCCTCACCGCGCGGCGCCGCGAGGCCAAGGCGGCGGGGTAGCCGTCATTGCGAGCGTCAGCGAAGCAATCCATCTTCCTTCTGCACTGGATTGCTTCGTCGCATCCGCCTTCGCCCGAAGGCGGGCTTCGGCGGACAAGAGCGCTCCTCGCAATGACGAGATCCTGCCGTCAAAACACCGCGATGTATTTCAGCAGTGAAATCACCCCGAGGATGATCACTACCACCCGGGCGATTTGCTTGGCGCGGCCGTCGAGCGGCAACAGGTTGATCAAATAGAGAATGAGAATAACGACAAGAAATGTAACCAGCGCACCTATCAGCATCGGAATTCCCCCGAGGTATCGTGAAAGTCACAGCGCTCTCACCCTTAACGCGCAACAGGTTACCCGGTCCAGCGCAGATGTGACATCGCCGGGCCGATTTCCCCGGCAATTAGCTCATCACTCCGCGGCGACCACCGGCACGTGCCGGTAGCGCGCGCGCACCGATTCCGGCACCGGCGAGAAATTAAGCGATGCACCGCGCTTGTCGGGAGCGCGGCCGGCGACCATCAGGCCACCGGGCTCGGCCACGATGTCGCCCCTGCGCAAGGTCGGATCGTGCTCGATCTTGACCGGCGCCAGGCCGAACTGGTCCTTGCCGTTGCAGGTGCATCCGGCCACCAGCTCGTTGCGGTAGCGAAATGCATTCGGCAGTTCGGAATAGGGCTTTCCGCCTTCCGTTGCGGCGCTGTCGATATTGCTGCCGTAGACCACCTTGGTTTCGCTGGCCGGGCAGAAACTGTTGCACGAGGCCGCCCGGCTCTCACCGGCGGCTGCCGAAATCGGAAAATAGCGCCCGTCGCAGGTCCGCACGCAATAGGCCTGGCCACCACCGGAATAGGCCATCCGCGGACGCGGCTCGGTTTGCGGCGCGAGCGGGTTACTCTCGCTGGCATACGGCAGCGACATCGAAGGCGGCGGCTCCGGTCGCCGGACTCCGAACGCCCCGAACAGGTTGGAGAGAAAATCTCCGGCCTGCGCGGCGGGAGCGGTCGCGAACGCGCACAGCGCTATCGTCGCGCCTAATGCTATCCGCCTGCATGATCTCCTGTCCATGTTCGCCTCCGAGGATCGCAACCTTCAATACAGCGACGACGTCGAAAGGTTCATGGCCTGGCGGCCCGACGACAACGGGGTCACCGCGGGACGCGAGCGCGCCGTTACCGGGCGAATCGGAGCGGTTGTTTTGGCCTCGATATGCGACGCATTCTTTGGCAGCACCACGACCCTGGTGCCGATATCGACGCGGCTGAACAGGTCGGCGACGTCTTCATTGGTCAGCCGGATGCAGCCGCTGGAGACGAATTTTCCGATCGTGGTGGGATCGTTGGTGCCGTGAATGCGATATTCGCTGGAGCCGAGATACATCGCGCGCGCGCCCAGCGGATTACCCGGGCCTCCGGCCATGAACCGCGGCAGATAAGGCTGGCGCGCGATCATTTCCGCCGGCGGATGCCAATCCGGCCATTCCGCCTTGCGGCTGATGGTCTGCACGCCGGACCAGGTAAAACCTTCGCGGCCGACGCCGACGCCGTAACGGATGGCGCGGCCCTGGCCGAGCACATAGTAAAGCGCGGTGTTGCCGGTATCGATGATCACGGTGCCCGGCGCTTCGCGGGTGTCGAAAGCAACAACGGTCCGCCGCAGCCGCTCCGGCAGCACGCTCGACGAGCCATCGCCCTGATCCGTCAGCGACGACTCGGCCGGCGCGACCGTCATATTGTCCGATGGAAAGAAGTTTTGCGGCGCCGAGGCATAACCGAGCGCCTGCGCGCTCGCTGCGCTTGAGAGAATGACGGGCGCCAGCAACAACGTGCCGGCGAAGACAAGCGCGCTGGCTGCGCGCGGCGAATACCTGCGATTTTTATTAAAAAGCTGTGTCATGACCTGCCCCGTTCGATACGCACCACGCGGGATGCTGACTGCACAACAAACGCGAGCGAGGCTCGCAAAGGTTCCACCGCTGCTTCACCTCGACCGTGTTCTGTCAAGCCGGGCGCGCTTTCACGTTTCCGCGACGGAACTTTCCACGGCCGGCCGGATTAATGGCGTACAGGTTCGTAGCGCGGGGGAGAGTGAATGCGCGTCCTTCCCGTCCAGGCGCCCGGTTCGCCCCTGCCCGACAGCAAAGCCGAACAGCCGCCGGTCATCCGCCGCGCGGAAATGGTTGCGTTCGCGCTGGTGGCGCTGCTGGTCATTTGCGTCGTCGTCGTGCTCTATGCCGCCAAGGTTTTCTTTCTTCCGGTGGCGACGGCGTTCGTGGTCGGCACCATGCTGTCGCCGGCCGCCGGCTGGCTCGAGCGGCATCGCATTCCCCGCGCGGTGTCGGCGGTCCTGATCGTGGCCGCCGTTGGCGCCGGCGCGACATTCATCGTCGGCCTGATCTCCTCGCCCCTGATGGAATGGAGCACGCGCCTTCCCGAACTGGGATCGATGCTGCGGGACAAGCTGCATATCTTCGACCGGCCGCTGGCGCTATGGCAGCAGCTCCAGGGCATGCTGGGCGGCGAGACGCTCTCGGCCGCACCGTTCCAGATGCCGAAAGTCGAATGGGTTCAGCCCACGCTCGAATTCCTGTCGCCGACCTTCACCGAATTCCTGCTGTTCCTGGCAACATTGGTCCTGTTCATCGCGAGCTGGAAGGACCTGCGCCGCGCCCTGATCATGACTTTTGCCGACCATGCAGCGCGCTTGCGCACCTTGCGGATCCTCAACGAGATCGAGCTCCATCTCGGCGGTTATTTGCTGACGGTGACCATGATCAATCTCGGCGTCGGCGCCGTCACCGGCATCATCTGCGCCGTCACCGGCATGCCCAATCCGGCCGGATTGGGCGCGCTGGCCACGGTGCTGAATTTCTTTCCCATCATCGGTCCGGTGGCGATGTTCGCGATCCTGGCGGTGGTCGGCGTGATCGCGTTCTCGACGCTCAGTGCCGGCCTGATCGCAGCGCTGGCGTTTGTCGGCGTCACGTTCCTCGAAGGTCATTTTGTCACCCCGACCATTATCGGCCGCAGGCTGGAATTGAACGCGCTTGCCGTGTTCCTGGCGCTGGCGTTCTGGACCTGGCTGTGGGGCCCGATGGGCGGCTTTCTCTCTTCGCCACTTCTGATCGTCGCGCTCATTCTCAAGGAACATCTGCTGCCGGTCGATTCGCCGCAGCTGCCCGCGGACTAATCCGGTTTCATACCGGGAACTTCGCCGTATGCGGCGCGTTTGTGCCTTGAATAACTTCGGTCCCTGGGAGCTTTTGATGTCGAGCACGGATGGCGAAATCGGAATGAGGAACATGACGGATAAAGCGACCTATGAACGCCTCGAAAAGGATGTAACAGCCGTGAAAAACGATATTTCAGCCCTGACCGACCAGATCACCGACGCGCTCAATTCATTCGCCGGCACCGCCCAGAAGCAGGCACGCCGCGGCTACAAGCAGGCCCGCGCCAATGCCGATGCGGCGGTGGATGACTTGTCGGAGCGCGGTGGTGCCATGATGGATGCAGCCCAGGACGCCGCCTATTCGCTCGAGGAAACGCTGGAAGACGCCATTGCGGAGCGTCCGCTGGCAACCGTCGGGATCGCGCTCGGCCTTGGTTTTCTGATCGGCGTGACTTGGCGCAGGTAGATTTGGCGCAGGTAGATTTGGCGCAGGATAGATTTGGCGCAGGCGTAGCGCCGGTAACGTTGAGCGTTTGGCCCGAGAGAGGCATCCGATGTTTGCGCGCATGATCGATGATTTCAAGGAGTTCGACCGGCACCGCGTTGCGGCTGACCTCGCTGGCGGCGGCGACAGCGCTGGCGCTGTTCATCACGGCATGCTTCCTGTGCGCGGCGGCTTTTGTCTACGTGCTGGAGAATTACGGCCTGATCGACGCCTGCCTGACCGGCGCATTCGTGTTCTTTGTCGTCGCGCTGATCGTGGCAGCCTGTTACGCGGTGCGCAAAAATCAGATCAAAACCCGCGCCAGGGAGAATGCCAGGGAGAATGCGAAGTCGCCCCTGCAAGCCGCGCTTGGTGATCCGATGCTGGTCGCCACCGGCATCCAGTTGATCCGCGCCATCGGCGTCAAGAAACTGGTGCCGATCCTGGCGGTCGGCGGATTGGCGTTGGGCCTGCTCGCCAGCCGCAACGCACCCCCGAGCGGCGAAGCCCCGGCGGAGTAGAGGCTCGCGGCGGTCAATCGTCGTTCCTGCGAAAGCAGGAACCCATACGCCGTGTCGCTTGTCGTGAGCGAAGCTGTTCAACGACTTTCTCGTAACCACTAACGCCTGTGGTTATGGGTCCCTGCTTTCGCAGGGACGACGAAAAGGTGTTTGTTGCGGTTTGAAATTTCAAACAGCCTTACACTCGTCATCACCGGGCTTAACCCGGTGATCCATCCTCTTTGAAAAATGTTTTTGCGAAGGTGATGGATGTCTGGATCATCCCCGATCAAGTCGGGACAGGCGTCCGGGCATGACGAAACCGCGCGTCAGTTCAGGTCACGCAGCGGCCGGGCTGAAGCCGTTTGGCGATCTCGGTCAACACGCTGACCACGGGCTCGCAGGCCACGGCCAGCTTTCCCGGCTTTATCGAAGAACCGTTGCGCGCTTCCCGGGTCAGCGGCACCCGGAAAACAACCGAGGTATCGGGCAAGCTCGCCAGCCGGAGCGATACCGTCCGCATCTGGGACGCCGGCGATGCGAGGCCGGCCATCCTGTCGGCCTTGGCGGCGCGGTTGATCGTGGCTTCGGTGGTTCCCGATGAGGCCTGACCGGTTCCCGTGAGATCGCGGCCCGACGCCAACTGGACCGCGCCGAACACCAGCGGGAGCGCGATCAGCCCGAAAATTCCCTTTGATATCTGCGGCATGTTCTGCCTGCCCTGTCCTTGTCGCCCCTAGCGACCAACTGACACAACGCGGCGGAACCGGCGATGTTTCCACCGTGAATATCAATTAACCGTGTGAAAATAATTTTGAGCCGCGGGAACGACTTTGGGGCGCCATGCGTTCACTTGGCAGCCGGTTATCCCCCCTGCCCCATTGACCGGCGACGTAGGGCGCGGCTGTGGTGATGCCAGCCGCGCTCTACTTTTATTGGCGGGAAATTAAGCCAAAATTCCTAGCCGCCCCACCTTTGAAAGGCCCGCGAGAGCCTTCGCTGATGGGCATACTCCACCAACTCAGCCTCAACCGGACCCAGCGGAAGCCGCGCGAATATCGTCTCACCTGTCGCCGGCTCGTCGGCGACGCGCGTTCAGGATGGATGCGAGCCGTAACCTTTGACGCCAATCGGGGGCATTCCGACCAGGGAATGACACGGCTTAAACTCTGGTCCGGGTTCTTATGCCCACGGACACGATGCTCCTGATTTTGTCGATTTGACAATTCCCCGCTGTGGGGAAATTAATCGGCACACCCAGACGTTACTACTTCTTCAGGGAGCAATTTCATGCCCGGTCGCGAACCCGAACCCAGCCGAAAGCCAGAACCGCCGCGTCCCGTGCCTGCAGCACGACCTCAAGAGCCCCCCGCTCGCCAGCCGGAGCCAAGCCGTTCGTGACACCCGCGACCGGCAACATCCACGCTATCAACAAAAAGCCCCGGACGATGCCGGGGCCTTTGAACTTGGATTTCGTGGAGATCAGTACTTCGCGACGACCGGGCCACCGAATTTGTAATTGATGGCAAACCGGGCGACGCTCTCGGTCAACCTGTCACGATGCTGAAGGCGTGTGGAGAGATCGAATGAAGTGTCTGGTGTGCGAGGACTGCGGCTGGGTTTGCGAGAACCATCCGCAGCGGCCTTGGGAAGGTGCGCATGCGTCTGGCGGCTTTCGCGCGCGCATCGGCTGCGGTACGATTTGCACCGGCCGAGATCGGGCTGAAGATGAAGGGGTGACGGCATGAGCGAGATCGCCGACTTCGAGGCAAAACTGAGAGCTGACGGTTACACCGAAATCGAAACTCAAAACCTCGAACCGCGACCGCCGAAGGGACAGCACGGCCATCCCTTCGCAATTCGCGGCCTTGTCCTTGCCGGCACCTTCATCGTCACCCAGGACGATCAGCGAACGGTCTATGGGCCAGGACAGGTGTTTGCGGTGGCCGACGGACATCCGCACGACGAGTCGATCGGTCCGGAAGGTGCCCGAGTGCTCGTCGGACGCAAGTTTGCCAACGGATAAGCGGAAGCGCGCCCACGCAGAGCGCGCTCCCCGACCCGGGGATGCGCTGCTACGCGACGCGGGGTGCGCGGTTGCGCGAGTTGCGCTGGAAGAACAGCGCCTGGCTGGCGACGGCTGAGACCATCGCGGGCTGGAATGGTTTCGAGATCAGGAACGCCGGCTCGGGGCGTTCGCCGGTCAGGAAGCGTTCGGGATAGGCGGTGATGAAAACCACCGGGACTTCGAACGTCTTCAACAGCTCGTTGACGGCCTCGAGGCCGGAGCTGCCGTCGGCGAGTTGGATGTCCGCCAGGATCAGTCCGGGCTTTTTGTTCTTGGCCAGTGCGACGGCGTCGGAATGGGTGCGGGCGACGCCGATGACGTTATGGCCGAGATTCTTGACCAGGCTTTCGAGATCCATCGCGATGAAGGTCTCGTCCTCGATGATCAGGACGTCGGTGGCGATCTCCGCGGCCATCTCACGGCCGGCGGTATCGGTGAGCTTGCGGGTTTCGGCGACGCTGATCGCCAGGATGAACGCCACTTCTTCCTCCGAAAAGCCCTCCAGCGACAGCAGCAGGAAGGCCTGGCGCGGCAATGGGGTGATATTGGAAAGCCGGCGCTCCGAGGCCAGTGGCAGGGCCGCGACGTCAGGCGAGTCGTTGAGCGAGACCGAATTCCAGATCTGGGTGAACAGCCGGAATAGCCCGGCGCGCGGCCCGTGCTGCTCGTCGAGCAAAGAGGGGTCCTGCAGCAGCGCCTCCAGCATGGCGCCGACATAGGCGTCGCCGGAAGCCTGGTTTCCCGTCAGCGCCCGGGCGTAGCGCCGCAACAGCGGCAGATGTTCGGCAACGAGCTGTGATCGGGACATCCCCACTCCATCCATGTTTGGGTCAAGGCATTGATATGGGGTGACCCGGGTTCCCCTGCAGTGGCTGTTTACGTCCGAGTTCTGAGAAAAGTTCCATTGTTTCGGGAACTTTCCATCCCACCTTGAATTAGACCTCCAATGCAGATGCTGCGAAGTCTCTCGAAACAGAGAATTATACTATAAATTACAGAGACTTAACCCATGGGGAAGCTGGTGCAGGCCATGAAAGATCCAAAATCCCAAGGCAAAGGCGGCCTCAACGCCGAGATTCAGTCGAGAATCGGCCACCAGCTCCGCGCCATGTACGACGACGTCGTGCGGCAGGGAGTGCCGGACCGCTTCGCGGAGTTGATCCGGAAGCTCGACGCGCCCGACGAGGCAACCGGCTCGGCAGAACAAACGGCCAAAAATGACGGGAGGGACTAATGCCCCTCACAGACTCACTTCGTGACGACATCCTGGCAGCAGTGCCCAGCCTGCGCGCGTTCGCCATTTCGCTTTCCGGCAATGGCGACCGCGCCGACGACCTGGTCCAGGAAACCCTGTTGCGCGCGCTCGCCAACATCGACTCGTTCCAGCCCGGCTCCAACCTGCCGGCGTGGCTGTTCACGATCCTGCGCAACCTGTTCCGCTCGGACTACCGCAAGCGGCGGCGGGAGGTGGAGGACGCCGACGGCAGCTATGCCAAGACCCTCAAAACCCAGCCGGCGCAGAATGCGCATCTGGAGTTCGAGGAATTCCGCGCGGCACTGGAGAAGCTTCCGCAGGACCAGCGCGAAGCCCTGATCCTGGTCGGCGCGTCCGGCTTCTCCTATGAAGACGCCGCGGCGATCTGCGGCTGCGCGGTCGGCACCATCAAAAGCCGCGTCAACCGCGCCCGCTCCAAACTCAGCGCGCTGCTCTATGTCGAAGGCGCCGACGATTTCGGTCCCGACGAAACCATCCGCGCCGTGATCGGCGGCAACGGGTAGGGTCTCGTCATTCCGGCGAACGCCGGAATCCATAACCACCGATGCCAGACGTTGGAAAAGCTGGAGCGGCCAGCCGGCACAGCCACAAAAACCTTTGGTTATAAAGCCTGTGGTTATGGGTCCCGGCTCGGAGGCCGGGACGACGGTGGATACGGTTTTACCGTGCCGCCTGCACCGGCGCCGACAATTGTTCGGTGCGGTCCCGCTCCGTCATATCGACGACGGTCGCCATCGGCGCGGTGAGTTCATAGACATAGCTCACATCGGTAAAATACCGCTTCGACACGCCGCCAAGCGCCTCCGGCGCGACCCGGTCGAGCAAGATGAGGCCGAAATCACTGTCCTCCCGGCGCGTCGCCGCGCTGGTGTTGAATTCTTCCCAGCGGAAATGGAAGGTTTCGTCCGGCGCTTCGCCGGTCACTTCCCAGTTTGCGACGATGTGAGGATGTTTGCCGACCAGCGAAAGGCCTTCGTCGGAATGCGACGCCAGCTCGAAAAACAGCAGCGAGAGGCTTTGCGCGGCGCGCGCGCTGACCGCGATATCGGGGCCGTTGACCGCGATGCGTTCGGAGTTCGGGATCGCGCGCGCTTCGAACAGCCCCTTCAGCTTCACGCCCTGCCACTGGCTTTCGCTGAGCAGCGAGACCACGTTCGACATCGCGTGGATGCGGCCGATCAGCAGTTCACGGGAGATATCGATGTCCGAACCGTGGCGCAGCGTGCGCGTCACGATCGACTGGATCACCGCGAGGATATTCTTGACCCGGTGATTGAGTTCGTCGATCACCGCGGTCAAGCGACGCTCGAAGCCGATCCTTACCTCGATTTCACGGCTGAGCCGCAAATTATTGTAGGCGACATACCCGAACAGCCCGCAGACGATTCCGGTCAAGGCGATGCCGAAGGCGGCGACGATCGCCGCGGTCTGCTCGGCGCGTTTGGTCGAATTGGACTTGGCGTAATAGCCCAGCGACCAGTCGCGGCCGCCGAACGTCACCGCCCGGGTTATCGGCGGCGCCGGAGCCGACTCTGCTGTCGCCCGTGAAGTGACGACCCCCTGTTCGTTCGCAATCAGTTCGGTGCCGGCGCTGCGCGGGTCCTTCAGCACCACCGAGAACAGCGACAGATCGTCGTTCGTCAGCATCAGCGGCGCAAGTTCATACGAAAACGTCACGAAGCCCGCGAGCGCAGAATCGCCTTCCTGCAGGACCGGCGTGGCCAGCACGATGCCGATCGGCCCATTCGGGCGCAGCAGCGGAAGCGGATCCGACGCCACCGGCTTTCCGCTGGTCGCGGCCTGCTCGAACATTGGACCCAGAATCGGATGACGATCAGAGGAGCGGCCTGCCAGGCCCATGGTCTCGGCATTGCGCGGTTCGAGATCCATCAACACGTCGATCGGCCGGTCCAGCGACCCGGTATCCAGCGGCGTGTCATCGAAGTTGCGGATGGTCGAATTCGGAAAGCCGGTACCTGCGAGTTCAGCCTGCGCGGCAGCGAGTTCATTGGGCTTGAGCCGGGCGATCCAGCCTGCGACGACGAAATCGGTCTTGAAGGCATAGATCGAGGATCGCAGCGGCTGCAGCATATTGGCCTTCATCACCGCCGGGGTGCGAAACAGTCCGGATGCGACGCGGGCCAGCAGTTCGCGCTCGGTCAATCGTTCCTGGACCAGGCTGGCATGGACGTCGATCGCGCGCGCCAGGGCGATGCGGTCGACCGTCAGTTCCTGATCGTAGACACGATAGGTCGCAAGACCGGAGAGCAAGACTCCGATGAGCGCGATCAAGCCGATGATGAAACCCAGCCGAACCACTCGCTTACTCGAAAATGAGGAATCGGCGAAGAAATATCCGCCGTTCGCCGGCGCGGCAACGAACCGCAACAGAATGAAGACCTTCGACGGGGAATAATGAAGAAGCAATCATCAATACGCAACCGGAGCAAGCAACAAGGACCGATGGGTTAACAGGCACCGACGTATGCGCGGTTCCTGACAACCCCGGAGGAAGCTAATCGCGTCAGATGAATTTTGTTCCGGTCCAGTGCGGAAGTTTTGACCTATCGGCGCACGGCGGTACGGCGTGCCACAAGTGTTAACGCGCCGTTGAGCTTGCCTTCACCTGTTTTGTCGCGCCGAGACCGCCTTTGGCCTCGATGAAGCTGACAATGCGGTCGAGGCCTTCGCTCTTTTTGAGATTGGTCATGATAAAAGGACGCGCACCCCGCATCCGCCGGGCGTCGGTGTCCATCTTCTCGAGCGAGGCGCCGACGTGCGGCGCAAGGTCGATCTTGTTGATGACCAGGAGATCCGACCGGGTGATGCCCGGCCCCCCTTTGGAGGGGATCTTGTCGCCGGCCGCGACGTCGATGACATAGATCGTGAGATCGGCCAGCTCCGGCGAGAAGGTGGCGGCGAGGTTATCGCCGCCGGATTCGATCAGCACGAGGTCGAGACCCGGAAATTTCGCGCGCATGTCGGCGACCGCGGCGAGATTCATCGAGGCGTCCTCGCGGATTGCGGTGTGCGGGCAACCACCGGTCTCGACGCCGGCGATGCGGTCCGGCGTCAGCGAGCCCGAGCGCACCAGGAATTCCGCATCCCATTTGGTGTAGATGTCGTTGGTGATCGCGGCGATGTCATAACGCTCCCGCATCGCCTTGCAGAGCAAATCCATCAACGCGGTTTTTCCCGATCCGACAGGACCACCGATGCCGATGCGAAGCGGGCCGTGGGGGTTCATGTTAGCTACCCTCTCCAGTGTCGTCCCTGCGAAAGCAGGGACCCATAACCACAAATATTCATTGTGACAGAAGGTCGCCGATGCCAGCGCCACAACGTGGGTACACGGCGTATGGGTCCCCGCCTTCGCGGGGACGACCCGTTGATAGTTGTTGCGGCCGGTCCGATCATGACCTGAACAGCCTCGTATACTGGGTCTCGTGCCGCATGCTGGCCAAGTCGGCCCGAAACGTCGCACTGCCGAGGTCGTCGAGCGTTGCGGTCAGGGCGCGATTGCCGGTGGCGGCGACGACCGGCTCCAGCATCGCCAGCACGCGCTGGCTATCGGTCTGTCCGAGCGGGATCAGCCGCGCGCCGGCGGATATCCAGTTCGACGTCACCGCATGAAGGAATGCATGCATGGTCGAGGCGAGCGGGATCGCGTGCGCGGCACTGACGAGGCCGACCGCGACCGGATAGACAATTGGACCCTCGCAGCTTGCGATCATTCGATCGAGCCCGTCGCAATTCCAGGCGGAACGCGCGATGTCGATGAAGGCGCGTCCCTGCGACGTGGTTTCGAGATGACGCTCGCGCGAGGGCGCAAAGGCCGCCGCCAGTTCCGCGATGTCGCGCAGCGCCGCGCCATCGCAGGACGAAGCGGCACGGTGCGTATGCGCCAGAAACACGCCGTCGCAAAATCCTGATCCATCCGCGAGCATTGCGGAGAGCCAATGCTGCAGGCTCCCCGCATCGGCGATATCGCCGGCTTCCACCGCCCATTCGATGCCGCTCGAATAGGAGAACGCGCCGACCGGAAACGACGGCGACAGCCAGGTCATCAACCGATAAAGGGCGGCCGCCTCGCTCTCCTCCATCGCGCCCCGATCCTCGATCGGCGGCGGCTTACTTGTGGTCATGAGCATGGGTATGGCCATGATGGTGGTCGTGGTCGCAGTGCTCGTCATGGTGATGGTGATCGTCATGATGATGATGATCGCCGTGATCGTGCGGCGAATGATCATGCGTCGCGTGAGCATGCCCGCCGTCGGCATAGGCGCCGCCTTCGGGATCGAACGGCGCCTCGATCTCGATCACGCGGGCGCCGAGACCCTTCACCATCGCCTCGATGACGTGATCGCGCCGGATGCGCAGGCCCTTGGCCATGATCTGCGTCGGCAGATGGCGGTTGCCGAGATGCCAGGCCACCCGGACCAGATGATGCGGATCGGCGCCGCGAATTTCGAGCAGCGGTTCGGGCGCCGCAACCACCTCGATCAGCCTGCCGTCGTCGAGCACCAGCGCGTCGCCGCCGCGCAGCGCGAGCGCGTTTTCAAGATCGAGCAGGAATTCAAGCCCGCGCGTGCCGGTCATCGCCATGCGCCGCCGGTGCCGGTCGTCGAAATCGAGCACCACGGTGTCGGCCGGCGGCTCCGTCCAGCGATGCCCGCCCCGGACCTGTGTCGCGCGGATCATGGGGACTCTCTCTTTTCTGACGCGTTTTCTTCACACGAACCGGTTCCCACTTCGCTTGAAAACGCTTTAGAGCTTCTCGACCTTGCCGTCGCTGATGATCTCGATCACCGGCGGTCCTGTTCGCAAGGGTGCAGAATATTCGCGCCAGACCTTCATGTGTGGCGCCCGGCCATGGGCATTGAGGTCTTCGCGGGTTTCCCAGCGCTCGACCACCACGAACAGGTTGGGGTCGTTGATGCTGGTGTGGCTCTCATAGGCGACGCAGCCTTTTTCCTTGCGGGTGGCGGCGATGCATTCCTTGGCGCCCTTGATAAAGGCATCGCGCGATTCAGGCTTCACATGCGAGGTGGCGACGACATAGATCATGGATCGGTCTTTCCGGTTGTTGGTTCGATCAGCGGACGTCGACCTTGGCCGGCGTGATGATCTCGATTCTCGGCGGCTCGGTAATGCATTTCACGACGACGCGGCCGAACGCCTTCATGTGCTCGGCGGTGCGGTGCGGTACCAGCGCCTCGGCGTTTTCCCACTGCTCGACGAACACCATCTTGGAATGGTCGGTGACGCTTTCATGCAGATCGTAGGCGATATTGCCGGGCTCTTTACGGGTTTCCTTGATGCAGGCGAGCGCGGCAGTGATGAATTCGGCGTGCGTTTCAGGCTTCACGATCAGCGTGGCGACGACGTAAATCACGAAATCCTCCCGGTTTTTGTTATGGCTTGAATGCCGGGAGCGAGCTTAGAACATGAAATAGCGCTGCGCCATGGGCAGCACCTCGGCCGGCGCGCAGGTCAGGAGTTCGCCGTCGGCCCTCACTTCGTAGGTTTCCGGATCGACCTCGATCCTGGGCGTGGCGCCGTTGTGGATCATGCTCTTCTTGGAGATGCCGCCACGGGTGTTTTCGACCGCATAAAGCTTCTTGCCGATACCGAGCTTTCTCGCCAATCCCGACGATACCGCGGCCTTGGAGGAAAACACCACCGAGGAGGCCGTCAGCGACTTGCCGTAGGCGGCGAACATCGGCTGGTAATGCACCGGCTGCGGCGTGGGAATGGATGCGTTGGGATCGCCCATTGGCGCCGCCACGATCGAGCCGCCCTTGATGATGCAGTCGGGCTTGACGCCGAAGAACGCCGGCGACCACAGCACCAGATCGGCGAGCTTGCCCTTCTCCACCGAGCCGATCAGCTTCGAGACGCCGTGGGCGATCGCAGGATTGATGGTGTATTTCGAGATGTAGCGCTTGACGCGGAAATTGTCGTTGTTGCCCTTGTCTTGCGGCAACGAGCCGCGTTGCTTCTTCATCTTGTCGGCGGTCTGCCAGGTCCGGATGATGACTTCGCCGAGCCGGCCCATGGCCTGCGAATCCGACGACATCATCGAGAGCGCGCCGAGATCGTGCAGGATGTCTTCCGCCGCAATGGTCTCTTTTCGGATGCGGCTTTCGGCAAACGCCAGATCTTCTGCAATCGAGGGATCGAGGTGGTGGCACACCATCAGCATGTCCAGATGCTCGTCGATGGTGTTGCGGGTGAAGGGGCGCGTCGGATTGGTCGAGGACGGCAGCACGTTTTTCAGGCCGGCAATTTTAATAATGTCCGGCGCGTGGCCGCCACCGGCGCCTTCGGTATGGAAGGCGTGGATGGTGCGGCCCTTGAAGGCTTTCACGGTATCCTCGACAAAGCCCAACTCGTTCAGCGTGTCGGAATGGATCATCACCTGGATGTCGTGATCGTCAGCCACGCTCAGGCAATTGTCGATCGCGGCCGGCGTAGTACCCCAGTCCTCGTGCAGCTTGAGTGCACAGGCGCCGGCCTTGATCATCTCGATTAGAGATGCCGGACGCGAGGCGTTGCCCTTGCCCGAAATACCGAGATTGACCGGGAACGCATCGAATGACTGGATCATCCGCCCCATGTGCCAGGGACCGGGCGTGCAGGTGGTGGCAAAGGTGCCGTGCGACGGCCCGGTGCCGCCCCCCAGCATCGAGGTGACGCCCGACATCAGCGCGTGCTCGATCTGCTGCGGGCAGATGAAATGGATGTGGCTATCGAATCCACCGGCCGTGAGGATCTTGCCCTCGCCCGCGATCACGTCGGTACCGGGGCCGATCACGATGGTGACGCCGGGCTGGATGTCGGGATTGCCGGCCTTGCCGATGGCGCTGATATAACCTTCCTTGATGGCGACGTCGGCCTTGACGATCCCCCAATGGTCGACGATCAGCGCATTGGTGATGACGGTATCGGCCGCACCTTGTTTGTTGGTGACCTGGGATTGCCCCATGCCGTCGCGGATCACCTTGCCGCCGCCGAACTTCACCTCTTCGCCGTAGACGGTGAAATCCTTTTCGACCTCGATGATCAAATCCGTGTCGGCCAGCCGCACCCGGTCTCCCGTGGTGGGCCCGAACATGTCGGCATAGACGGAACGTTTTATTTTGACGGACATGATGTCGCTCCCGATTTCAGGCCGTCATCCTGAGGTGCGAGCCCTCTTGGGCGAGCCTCGAAGGATGATAGAGTTGCGCACGCAACTCATCCTTCGAGGTGCGCAAGTCAGCGGCGCAAGTGCGCCGCCGAGCGCGCGCACCTCAGGATGACGACGACGGATGTGGCGAACGAAAATCACAGCTTCCCCATCACCTCGCCGCGAAAGCCATAGACGACGCGCTTTCCCGCCAGCGCCACCAGTTGCACGTCGCGGGTCTGGCCCGGCTCGAACCGCACCGCGGTGCCGGCCGCGATATCGAGCCGCATGCCGCGAGATTTCTTGCGGTCGAACTTCAGCGCCGGATTGGTTTCGAAAAAATGATAGTGCGAACCGACCTGGATCGGACGATCGCCTGAATTGGCGACGGTCAACGTCACTGTCTTGCGGCCGGCATTGAGTTCGATCTCGCCGTCCTTGATGAAGAGTTCACCGGGAATCATGTGGCTGCCTCAACGAATGGGGTCATGGACGGTGACGAGCTTGGTGCCGTCCGGAAACGTCGCTTCGACCTGGATGTCATGGATCATCTCGGCGATGCCATCCATGCACTGGGCCCGGCTGATGACCTCGGCACCGGCCTGCATCAGTTCGGCGACGGTACGGCCGTCGCGGGCGCCCTCGACGATGAAGTCGGAAATGATCGCGATCGCCTCGGGATGGTTGAGCTTGACGCCGCGCTCCAGCCGGCGTCGCGCCACCATCGCCGCCATCGAAATCAGCAGCTTGTCCTTTTCGCGGGGAGACAGGTTCATGCACGCACTCTAAAAATAAAGTTTGACCAACCTAATTCAGCCACAGCCGCGGCAACGCCGAACCGCTGGCACGGCCGAGCACCGCCACCATATCGGCGCGAAGCCTGGCCGCATCTTGGGCACAGAAGCGCGCCATTGCAAACCCATTCCATGTGGAGATGCCGACCTCGCCACCGAACAATTCGGAGACACCGCGAATCCGCTCCACCAGCGCCTCATCGCCCGGCACGACCAATGCGGTACCGATAGCCACGCCGCGCTTTGCGATCGCCGGCCGGTCCAGCTTTTCGCCGATGTCGCCGTCGAGGCGGACGGTTTCGGCGAACACCAGCCGGCCGCCGCGCCGCAATCGCCAGCGGTCGACGAATTCGCCATGCAGCATGCGCTCGCCCATCGCGGCGCGGCCGAACACCACGATTTCACACAACAGAAGCGAGGCGCCTTCGGCCAGATCGATATCGATGCGGCGCGACACCCGCGCCCGGTCGAACAGGATGGTCTCCTGCGGCAGCCAGGCGAGATGCGCGCCGTCAGCGGCCTTCAAGGAAATACTGAGCGCCGCGGCCGGTCCCTGTGCCCGGTAAATCTTCTCCGCCGCGGCTGTCGTTACCGCAAGGCGCGATCCTGCGCCCGTCGAAATGTCGATATCGAAACGGTCGCCGCCGGCGATGCCCCCGGCGGTGTTGACGAACACCGCCGAAAGCCCCTCGGCCTCGGGTGAAGGAAAGCGGACCCGCAATGAGCCGGATTCATGCAGATGACGGCGGCGGGTGACGCCTTCGACCTGATGCACGTCGAAGGTCACCGAGCCACGGGCACGGTTGGCTGCGAAAATCGCCGAGGCCGCTGTGGTGCTGTCGGTCAGCATCTGTCCGAAATTTTCCTGAAAAGGACGCGCGACCGGCAACGATCGCGTTATGAAATATCTAGAGCGCCATCTGGCGGCTGATTTCGCCGGGATCGAGGTTGCTGCGATCGCAGGCATATTTCACCGCGCCCCGGTCCATGACCGCGAAATTGTCGCCGAGCTCGCAGGCAAAGTCGAGATATTGTTCGACCAGAACGATCGCCATGGTGCCGAGACTGCGCAGGTACGAGATCGCCCGCCCGATATCCTTGATGATCGAGGGCTGGATGCCTTCGGTCGGCTCGTCGAGCAGCAGCAGTTTCGGCCGCATCACCAGCGCGCGACCGATGGCGAGCTGCTGTTGCTGGCCGCCGGACAGGTCGCCGCCGCGGCGACCGAGCATCGATTGCAGCACCGGAAACAGCGAGAACACGTCGTCGGGAATGTTGCGGTCGTCGCGCCTGAGCGGTCCAAATCCGGTCTTGAGGTTTTCTTCCACCGTCAGCAGCGGAAAGATCTCGCGGCCCTGCGGCACGAAGCCGATGCCCTTGCGCGCGCGCTCATAGGGCTTGAGCCCCGAAATATCGGCGCCGTCGAAGGTGATCGAGCCTGAGGCGATCGGGTATTGGCCGACGGTCGCCCGCAGCAGGCTGGTCTTGCCGACGCCGTTGCGCCCCAACACGCACATCACCTTGCCCGGCTCGGCCTTGATCGAGACGCCGCGCAGCGCCTGCGCCGCGCCGTAATAGAGGCTGATGTTGTCGACGTTGAGCATGTGGCGTCCTCTAAGAGAGCGAGTAGCGAATAGCGAATAGCGAGTGGTCAGAAGAAAATACCATTCGCCATTCGCTACTCGCCATTCGCCACCTACCTTCCCAGATACACTTCGATCACCCGTTCGTTCGACGAGACCTGATCGATGGTCCCTTCGGCCAGCACCGAGCCTTCATGCAGGCAGGTCACCTTGACGCCGAGTTCGCGGACAAACGTCATGTCGTGCTCGACCACCATGATGGTTTTGTCCTTGTTGATTTCCTTGAGCAGCTCGGCGGTCTGATGAGTCTCGACATCGGTCATGCCGGCCACCGGCTCGTCGACCAGCAGCAGTTTAGGATCCTGCGCCAGCAGCATGCCGATTTCGAGCCACTGTTTCTGGCCGTGCGACAGGCTTCCCGCCAGCCGGTTGCGTGAATCCTTCAGGCGAATGGTCTCCAGCACCCGGTCGATGCGCTCGGATTCCGGTTTGGTTTCCCGCCAGAACAGCGTGCCCTTGACGCGATGATCGACATTGAGCGCCAGCAGCAGGTTGTCCTCGATGGTCTGGCTCTCGAACACCGTCGGTTTCTGGAATTTGCGGCCGATTCCAAGCTCGGCGATCCGGGTCTCGTCGAGCCGGGTCAGGTCGGTGACGCCGTCGAACAGCACCTCGCCCTCATCCGGCTTGGTCTTGCCGGTGATGATGTCCATCATCGTGGTCTTGCCGGCGCCGTTTGGGCCGATGATGGCGCGCATCTCGCCGGGCGCCAGCGTCAGCGACAGATTGTTGATGGCGTGAAACCCGTCGAACGAGACGTGCACGCCGTCGAGGTAAAGCAGTGCGGAAGTGGCGCGGGTGTCCATGATGTTCATGCGCTACTCCGCCGGGTTCGGTTCGCTGATGCCGTCTTCGCGCGCAGCACTCTCGGCATTTTCGGAAAGACGTTTGGCTTTCCACGGCTCCCACCAGGCATTGAAGGTGCCGATGATCCCCCGTGGCAACAACAGCGTCACCAGGATGAACATCGCGCCCAGCATGAACAGCCAGTACGGCGCCAGCGGCCCCGACGTGAAGTAGGTCTTGGCGTAGTTGACGACGACCGCGCCAAGTGCGGCCCCGATCAGCGTGCCGCGTCCGCCGACGGCGACCCAGATCACCGCCTCGATGGAATTACCCGGCGCGAATTCGCCGGGATTGATGATGCCGACCTGCGGCACATAGAGCGCACCGGCCACGCCCGCCATGCAGGCCGACAGCGTGAACACGAACAGCTTGTAGGATTCGACGCGGTAGCCAAGGAATCGCGTGCGGGATTCGGCGTCGCGGATCGCGATCAGTACCTTGCCGAGTTTCGAGGTCACCACCGCGCGGCAGATCAGGAACCCGACGATCAGCGCCAGGCAGCTCAGCATGAACAGGGCGGCGCGGGTGCCGTCGGCCTGCACGTTGAAGCCGAGAATGTCCTTGAAATCGGTGAGGCCGTTGTTGCCGCCGAAGCCGAAATCGTTGCGGAAGAACCCGAGCAGCAGCGCGTAGGTCATCGCCTGGGTGATGATCGAGAGATAAACGCCGGTGACGCGCGAGCGAAACGCCAGCCAGCCGAAGCAGAATGCCAAGACACCGGGGACCAGGATCACCATCAGGGCCGCGAACCAGAACATGTCGAAGCCGTTCCAGTACCATGGCAGCTTCGGATAGTTCAGGAACACCATGAAGTCCGGCAATATCGGATTGCCGTAGACGCCGCGGCTGCCGATCTGGCGCATCAGGTACATGCCCATCGCATAGCCGCCGAGCGCGAAGAATGCGCCATGGCCAAGCGAGAGAATGCCGCAATAGCCCCAGATCAAATCGATCGCCAGCGCCAGAATGGCGTAGCAAACATATTTTCCGAACAGCGCCACCAGATAGGTCGGCACCTGCAATAGCGAACCCGCCGGCAGCAGCAGGTTCGACAGCGGAATCAGGACGCCGGCCGCAGCGACGACGATCAGAAACACCGTCGCGCTGCGATCCAGCGAGCGCGTGAGCACATGCGGCATCATGCTTCCACCGCTCGCCCTTTAAGCGCGAACAGGCCACGGGGCCGTTTCTGGATGAACAGGATGATGAGCACCAGGATGCCGATCTTGCCGAGCACCGCGCCGGCGACCGGCTCGAGGAATTTGTTGGCGATGCCGAGCGTGAACGCGCCGACCAGCGTGCCCCACAGATTTCCGACGCCGCCGAACACCACCACCATGAAGGAGTCGATGATATAGCTCTGGCCGAGATTGGGACTGACATTGTCGATCTGCGACAGCGCCACGCCGGCAATTCCGGCGATGCCGGAGCCGAGGCCGAAGGTCAGCGCATCGACGCGCGAGGTCGCAATCCCCATCGAGGCCGCCATTCTGCGATTTTGCGTCACCGCGCGCATCTCCAGCCCGAGACTGGTATAGCGCAGCATCGCCAGCAGAATGGCGAATACCGCGAGCGTAAAGCACAGAATCCACAGCCGGTTGTAGGTGATCGTGATCTGACCGATCTCGAATGCGCCGCTCATCCAGGAGGGATTAGCGACCTCCTGGTTGGTGGGACCGAACAAGGTGCGCACGGCCTGCTGCAAAACCAGCGAAAGGCCCCAGGTCGCCAGCAAGGTTTCCAGCGGACGCCCGTAAAGGAAGCGAATGATGCTGCGCTCGATCAGGATGCCGATCGCGCCGGCTGCGATAAAGGCGGACGGCACGGCGACGATAAGCGAATAGTCGACCAGCCCGGGAAAATTGCTGCGGATGATCTGCTGCACCACGAAGGTGACATAGGCCCCGATCATGACCATCTCGCCATGAGCCATGTTGATGACGCCCATCACGCCGAAGGTGATGGCAAGGCCGATGGCGGCAAGCAGCAGCACCGATCCCAGTGACAGGCCGTACCAGGCGTTCTGCACGTAAGACCAGAGCGCGAGGTTGCCCTGGATCGACGCTTTCGCACTGGCCGCGGCCTTCGCGATCGCCGGCGGCTGGTCGCCGGTCAATCCGGTCAACAGCGCCAGCGCTTCCTGATCGCCGCGGGCCTTGATGGTGGCGATGGCTTCGAGCTTTTCGGCATCGGTGGCGTCTTCCTTGAACAGCAGGATCGCGGCACGCGCTTCGGTGAAGGCAAGCCTGGCGCTCTTGCTGGTCTCCTTCTGCAGCGCGCTGTCGATCGCCGGCAGCATGGTTTCATCGTGGGTCTTGAAAACCGATTGCGCGGCCTGGACCCGCTTGGCGGGATCGGGCGACTGCAGTGTCAGGCTGCCGAGTGCCGCCTCGACGTGGCGCCGCAGTTTATTGTTGAGGCGCACGGCGGCGGCGCTGTCCGGAATGCTGGCGACGGGAGCGCCGGTCAAGGCGTCGATGAACTTGCCGTCGGTTTGCGTGATGTAGATTTTCTTGCTGTCGGTATCGGCCATCAGCCGGCCGTCCTGCAGCGCGCTGACGATGGGATAAGCGAGCGGATTGGCGCTGGTCGCCAGCGCATCGACGGCTTCTTCGGTATCGGAGAATTCGTCGTTGGCGAACTTGCCGACCGCGTCTTCGAACGGTCCCGCCAAAGCGGGCAGCACGGTCGCTAGAATGAGCAGGATGGCAAACGGAAGCGCACGCAGGTTTCTAAAAGCTTTGGCTGGCACTGGACGACCCCGGCAGGAGCAGAAGGAAGACGGCGGATATCGCCGCCTTCCCTGTTTTGTGCAGATTCAGAAAGCCAATCAGGAGCCCTGACCGCCGCACTTGTTGGTCTTGGTGTTGTAGTTGCCGCACTTCTTGCCGACCCAATCGCCGATCAGGTCCTTGGAGTCCGGCAGTTCCTTCGACCAGGCGTCGCCGGCAACCAGGCCCGGTGTCTTCCACACCACGTCCAACTGGCCGTTGCCTTTGATTTCGCCGATGAACACCGGCTTGGTGATGTGATGGTTCGGAAGCAACTCGGCCACACCCCCGGTCAGGTTCGGGGTCTTGGTGCCGGGAAGCGCGTCGATCACCTTGTCAGCATCGACCGACTTCGCCTTTTCGACCGCCTTCACCCACATGTTGAAGCCGATATAGGTAGCTTCCATCGGATCGTTGGTGGTGCGCTTCGGGTTCTTGGTGTAGGCCTGCCAATCCTTGATGAACTTCTCGTTGGCCGGGGTCTTGATCGATTCGAAATAGTTCCAGGCCGCGAGATGGCCGACCAGCGGCTTGGTGTCGAGGCCGGCGAGTTCTTCTTCACCCACCGAGAACGCCACCACCGGAATGTCGGTCGCCTTGATGCCCTGGTTGCCGAGTTCCTTGTAGAACGGAACGTTGGCGTCGCCGTTGATGGTCGAAACAACCGCGGTCTTCTTGCCGGCCGAGCCGAACTTCTTGATGTCGGCCACGATGGTCTGCCAGTCGCTGTGACCGAACGGGGTGTAGTTGATCATGATGTCGTCCTGGGCGACACCTTTCGACTTCAGATAGGCTTCCAGGATCTTGTTGGTGGTGCGCGGATAGACGTAGTCGGTGCCGGCCAGCACCCAGCGCTTCACCTTTTCTTCCTTCATCAGGTAGTCGACGGCGGGGATCGCCTGCTGGTTCGGCGCCGCACCGGTATAGAACACGTTACGCTCGCTCTCTTCGCCTTCGTACTGCACCGGATAGAACAGGATCGAGTTCAGTTCCTTGAACACCGGCAGCACGGATTTGCGCGACACCGAGGTCCAGCAGCCGAACACGACGGAGACCTTGTCCTTGGTGATCAACTCACGGGCTTTTTCCGCGAACAGCGGCCAGTTCGACGCGGGGTCGACGACCACGGCCTCAAGCTTCTTGCCGAGAACGCCACCCTTCTTGTTCTGCTCATCGATCATGAACAGGACGGTGTCCTTCAGCGTGGTTTCGCTGATGGCCATGGTGCCGGAAAGCGAGTGAAGAACGCCGACCTTGATGGTGTCGTCCGCGGCTTTGGCTGACGTAAACGAGGCCAAGCCCAAAACCAGCCCGGCGGTCGCCGCCAGCCAGCGACGACGGCTGAGAGGCGTCGCTATATCGTGAGTCGATTGAGTAAGCATGAGGTGTGATCTCCCTGACGCAGGCGTTAAACGCTGCGAAACGGCCCCACGGCCGTCTGCGTTAACGGAATCGCAAGAAGCATGCCACGGTGCTGAAATGCCGTAACCAGATGGCTTCGTTGAATAATTTTGCATTTCGCGACGGAAAGCGCGCGACCGTTGCCTAATTTTTGGACCGGAAAAATGGATTCTTCCTCGGCAAGTTGTATATTTTTTAAGCAAATAAGATTGTTTGTCTAAATTTCCGGCACCGCGTTTCCTGTTGCAGCGTTTGATGGCGTGTCGGTCCACCGCGGGCAGCCCCACCACCGGCTATTCTTAACCGCGCCGTGGCATCCTTTCACGATTGACCTTGAAAGCGCCGCGTTCGTGTTCCATATCAGCGGCACGACCCAGGGAATCACCGGGTCACTGCGAGCCGCGTGTTCTGAGCCCGTCCAACGGTTTCTGGCTTGCCCCTTCAGCTAACCAAAACCGACGCCCCAAACACGCGGGTGTCTCTGACACCCTCGCGCGCTCCTGGCTGAAATCGCCGGGCGCCTGCCTTTTATAATGGAAAGAACCCACCTTTTGACCTCCTTTCAGGATTTCGGCCTCGCCGATCCGATCTCGCGTGCGCTCAAAGAAGAGAACTACCACACGCCCACACCCATCCAGGCTCAAACCATTCCCCTTGCACTCGCCGGCCGTGACGTCGTCGGCATCGCCCAGACCGGCACCGGCAAGACCGCAGCCTTTGCGCTTCCGATCCTGCATCGCATTCTGGAACACCGTATCAAGCCGCAGCCCAAAGCCTGCCGCGTGCTGGTGCTCAGCCCGACGCGGGAATTGTCGGGGCAGATTCTCGACAGCTTCAACGCCTATGGCCGCCATATGCGCCTCACCTCGGCACTGGCGATCGGCGGCGTCCCGATGGGACGCCAGGTCCGTTCGATCATGCAAGGCGTCGAAGTCATGGTGGCCACGCCCGGCCGCCTGCTCGATCTCGTGCAAAGCAACGGGCTCAAGCTCGGCCAGGTCGAGTTCCTGGTGCTCGACGAGGCCGACCGCATGCTCGACATGGGCTTCATCAACGACATCCGGAAGATCGTCTCCAAACTGCCGGTCAAGCGGCAGACGCTGTTCTTCTCGGCGACCATGCCGAAAGACATCGCCGAACTCGCCGAGCAGATGTTGCGCGATCCGGCCCGCGTTGCCGTGACACCGGTCGCCTCGACGGTCGAGCGCATCACCCAGCGCATCATCCAGGTCGATCATTCGGCCAAGCCGGCGGTACTGGCGCAACTGATGAAGCAGGAGCAGGTCAGCCGCGCGCTGATCTTTACCCGGACCAAGCACGGCGCCGACAAGGTGGTGAAGGGCCTGGCCCGGGCCGGCATCACCGCGGACGCCATTCACGGCAACAAGTCGCAGAACCACCGCGAGCGGGTGCTTGCGGCGTTCCGCTCCGGCGAGATCCGCACCCTGGTCGCCACCGACATTGCCGCCCGCGGCATCGACGTCGATGGCATCAGCCATGTGGTGAATTTCGATCTTCCCAACGTGCCCGAGACCTATGTCCATCGCATCGGCCGCACCGCGCGTGCCGGCGCCGAGGGCGTCGCGATCTCGCTCTGCGCAGGTGAGGAAATGGCCTATCTGCGCGACATCGAAAAACTGATCCGCATCGCGCTGCCCAGGGAAGACCGCCGCACGCCGGGCCATCGCGACAACGGGCCCGCGCCTTCGCAACACCGCGGCACGCGATCCGGGCCTCGCGGGCATATCGCCAGGGGCAATGAAGCCGCACCGGGATCGAAAGGTCCTCGCCGTCACCGCCGTCCCGGTGGTAATAATGGCGCTCCGCAAACCAGCCGGCAGGAGCCGTTACGTCCGTCGCCGCAAGGCGGCGGCAAGGCCGAAGGGATGCAGGGAGTAGCCTTTTTGCATCGCGAAAGCCGTCCGAATACCCGACCCAACCGCAGCCACCGACCGCGCTAACCGCCGATCGATCTGGAGATAAACATGGCTAAAGAAGAGCTGATCCAGTTCGAAGGACTGGTCACCGAAATCCTCCCCGATGCACGTTACCGCGTGCAGCTCGATGCCGGACACGAGATCGTCGCCTACACCGCCGGCAAGATGAAAAAGAACCGGATCAAGACGCTGGCGGGCGATCGGGTGACGATCGAGATGTCGCCCTATGACCTTGAGAAAGGCCGGCTGATCTTCCGGCACAAGGACGAGCGTCCGGGTGGCGGTGGCGGAGCCCCGCGTGGTGCGCCGCCGCGCGGCCAATTCCGCCGCCGGTAGGTGCCGTTGCAGACTGCCTCGAAATCGCGCACCACGGGCGATGCCGGTGCGCGGTGACGGTTTTGCGACTTCGAACCCGGACCGATCAAAAAATCGTGCACCTCAGGATTGTTTTGGGGGCTGGCTTCGCATAATATGAACTAATCGATTTTCGGCCGGACGACATTAGCTATCCACCGGTACAGCCGGTTTAGACGCTGACGACCCTTCCAAAAATTCGATCTCACCAGCCCATCGAAAGTGGGCTTCTACTATATCTATCTTGAGAAGGGACTACCCCCGTGAGCATGGGAACCGTGAAGTGGTTTAACGCGACCAAGGGCTTCGGCTTCATTCAACCGGATGACGGTGGCAACGACGTGTTCGTGCACATCAGCGCCGTAGAGCGCGCCGGACTTGGAACGCTGCGTGAAGGCCAGAAGATCAGCTACGAGATCGTGGCGGATCGCCGCTCTGGCAAGTCGTCGGCCGACAATCTGCGCGCCGCCGGCTAAGCGATTTCGTTCGGTCCGGCTGCAAAAGCCCGGACTTTGCGAAATCCTGCATCAAATAAGAAAGGCCGTGCTGTCAGCGCGGCCTTTTGTTGTTTTGCGGGTAACGCGTGCTCTATCTGCGCGAAGCGCGTGCCACTGGTTCAATGCGTCGTGCAGGCCGTGGCGGGACTGAAGTAAACGCAAGTCGACTGGCGCGGCCGGGTATAGGCGACGTCGCTCAGCGTAATGCCGGCTTTCGCCATCACGTAGCCGACGGTCGGCGTATAGAGGTAGCTGACTTCGCTGAAGATCAGATAGGTCCCGCCAACTGCAAGCGCCGACGGGATCGTGACAGCGGTGCCTACCGTGCGCGCGGTTCCGCCCTGGTACCCCTTGCTCCATTGCACCGTCGCCTTCAGCGTCGTGGGATCGACGTACAATTCGGAGATCGCGGCCTTGGCCGGCGTCGGGGAATATGGCGTCAGGATCGCCGCGCTGGCGGCGAAGAAATTGGCCATATCGGTAGTGGCGACCGACGGTCGATTGCGAGGTCAGGTCGGACAGCGTCCGCGCCACCAGCGTGACCTTGCGATCGACCGCGACACCGGAGGAAAACTCGACCGTGCCGAAGAACATCACCAGCATGATCGGAACGATCACGGCAAATTCGGTCGCCGCGATTCCGCTGCTGTCCCTGAACAGTTCGACGGCGGAAAGCCGCACGCGACGCCATGTTTTCGATATCGATTTCATCGCCCTGTCCTAGTAAGGCTCATTGCGGAACGCCGCCGTCGCCGCCAGCAGCCGCTTGTTGCCCGACAGGTTCGAGATGTTGTAGCCGAGCCCGGTGACGAACAGCGGCCACTGATAGAACAGCCTCACCACGACGATGTCGCCGCGGCCGCCGGGGCTGTACTGCATGTTGTTGATGAAATTGCCGCCGCTGTCGATCTGGCTGTTGATCACCACGTTCGAGAACGCCGGATAGCTTTCGACGTCGACGTAAACATTGCCGCAGGTGAACAGCGCCGGGATCTGGCTGCAGACATAGGTCTGGAACTGGGCCTGGGTATAGGCCGCGGTCTGCGCCTGCCCGGTCATGATCATGCGCGCGGAATTCTGGGTGATGGTCTCGAGCACCTGGCTCGCGAAGAACATGATCGCCGTCTCGATGATCGCAAACAGCAGCGCGAAGAACACCGGTGCGACCAGCGCGAATTCAACCGCGGCCGAACCGCGCCGGTTGCGGCGAAATCGGCGCAAAGACATTTCCGGCGGGAGCTGTTGGGACAGCGGGCGATGGCATCGAAGCAATCCTTCAGGCGGCAGTGATCCGCATCGGAAGGATTACGCGAAAGTGATTGTTGAAGTGTTTCGCTCAAATCCGGACAGAGTGACCCGCTGCGTTAACCCCGTGTTAACCATTTTCGGGGTGCGCGCTGCCGCGATCCGCAAGATCGATTCGGCGACGTCGCCCGCGGGCGTGCCGGAAATCGCGCTTGCGCGGAAGTCGGCCGGGAAGCCTTAATTGGTCGGCTTGCTGGCCGCCGCGCCGGTGGCAGGCCTGGCTGTTGAGGGAAGCCGGCCTGGTCGATCGTCGATTTGAAGTAGCTCTCGCCGTCGCCAAGCGTCACCCGCCGCTGGCAAATCGGCATGCAGCTATAGGATTCGCGCTCGACACCGCGATAGATCGTGACGAGCTGGTCGGTCGGGCCTTCGACCTGAATGACGCGGTCCACCAGGATCTCGCCGGCGCGGTCCATCGCAATGAAATTGGTGGCACCGTAGCCCTTGCCGGTGACGACGACGACGCCGCCGGTCTGCAGCGTTACGTCTGCAATCAAGGGGTTTCCGACAACGATGGTGGCGACGCGGGCGGGGAGCTTGACGAGCTTTGCCTGATCGACATTGACCGCGACGGCTTCAGCCGGGGGTTCGGGCGCGGCCAGTGCAGCCAGCGGCCACAACAGCACTCCAATCGCTAGCGACCGGAATCCGAAAGGCGCGCGCACGCGCATACGCAAGGAACTGAACGACATACTGTACCCCGGGGCGTTGACAAGCCGGCTAAAGCGATACGCAGCGGAGCCGGCGCCCGACGGGGCAAATCTGACTTCAATTAGTGAACGAACTGCAAACGAAGACCGATAAACACCGGCCTCCGGCATACTATTGCCGGAACGGATAGACCAGTTGTCCGCCGATCTCGGACGGGAACGCCTGATCGTCGACGCCGTAGTCGCCCGGAAGCTCGTTTGCCGGCATCCGGAAGGTTCCGAACAGGATGTCCCAGACCGGAAACGTCCCGGCGAAATTGGTATTGCCGCCCTCTTCCAGCGAGGTGTGATGCCAGCGGTGGAATACCGGCGTCGCCAGCACGTATTTGAACGGGCCGAGGGTCCAGTTCAGGTTGGCGTGGACGAACGCCGAATGGAACGTGTTGAACGGCCCGACCCACAGCATGACGTTCGGCGAGATGCCGGCCATCAGCAGGATGACGTCGACGCCGATGGTCCCCAGGAACAGGTTCACCGGGTGGAAGCGCGCCGCCGAAATCCAGTCCAGATCCTCGGACGAATGATGGATCGCGTGATACTTCCAGAATCCGCCGCCGTGAAACATCCGGTGCAGCCAGTACAGCATGAAGTCCGACAGAACCAGGAACAGTATCGCCTGGAGCCAGAGCGGCAGGGTCGGACAGCGGCCCGTGGCCGTTGTCGTAAAAGGCGATCAGCTCGTCGGCGTCGTGTATCTTGAAGACAACGCCGGCGCCGACCACCAGCAGCCCGATCCGCAATACGCGCGCCGAACAATGGAACAAAGAACCAGTAACAGATGTCGGTGACGAGCTCGCGCTTGCGCCACCATGGCGTCCCGGGATTGCAGGCCCAGAAATGGTTAAGCACCGAGAACACCAAAGCCAGCACGATCGTGATCGGCACCACCTTGGTGATCGTCTGACCGAGCATCTCGACGACTTCAAGGGGCAAATTCGACATGACAACCTCATGAGACCGGAGATCTCAGAGGTACTCGCTCATGCTTAAGGAGCGATGAACCCGGGATGGCCGACATCCCCGCCTGCCGCCTGCATTAGAAGTAATCAAAGCCAGCATCGCATTGTATGGAAGGCCTTAATTCGAAATTTACTCTGCTAAAGAACAGCCGGTTGCGGTGGACTTTGCGCAATCGAATTAACTGCGCTGCAATTCTCCGACCTTAGGGTGACGCCATGGTCACGGTGCTGAGAACGCCGGCGAGACCAAACGTAAGTTCGACCAGCCACGTGTCACATGGAGTTACTGAAATGAAGAACCTGATTGCGCGTTTCGTGAAGGACGAGTCCGGCGCCACCGCCATTGAATACGGCCTGATTGCAGCCGGCATTTCGCTGGCGATCATTGCTGTGGTCAACGGCCTCGGCACCAACCTGAACACCAAGTTCACCTCGATCAACAACTCGCTGAAGTAAGCGACTGTTTCGGGCAATCATCAAGGCCCCGGTCATCCGGGGCCTTTGTTGTTTGGCCCGGATGTGATGGCGTAACCATGCGTAAACCCGGCGCCGGCTCTGCCGCGGCAACAAAACTGCCTGCCCCGTCAGTCAGCCCGGACGAGGCGTCTGCGATGACGGTCTGTCTCGCGCTGGTTCTGGCGCTGGTTTTTCTGGCATTTCGGATCGCAAGCATCTGGTGATGCGGACCCGGCGGGCCGTTTCCCGATTGTTCATTTCTGGCCGCTAGAACTCGGCTGATGCTTCGACCTCGCATCAGCCCCAATGGCTGTTCAAACCCATGATCCTCGACATCGCCCGCCTTATGCTGTTTCCGGCCCTGATGGCGTTCGCGGCGGCGAGCGACCTCTTCACCATGACCATTTCGAACCGGGTGTCGCTGGCACTGGTCGCAGGGTTCCTGGTCCTCGCGCTGATGAGCGGGATGGCGCCCTACGACATGCTCTCCCATGTGGGAGCCGGCGCAACCGTCCTGGTCGTGGCCTTTGGCTGCTTTGCCATGGGCTGGGTCGGCGGCGGCGACGCCAAGGTAGCGGCCGCGGCCGCGCTCTGGTTCGGCTTCGGACATTTGCTGAACTATCTGCTCTACGCCTCGCTGTTCGGCGGCGCCTTGACGCTGTTGCTGCTCCAGTTCCGGCAATGGCCGCTGCCCTATCCCTTCGCCAACCAGCCGTGGCTTCTCAAGCTGCACGCCAAGGAGAGCGGAATTCCCTACGGCATCGCACTGGCGATCGGCGCCTTGATGGTCTACCCGGAGACGGAATGGATCAGGGCGGTCGACCTGGCGCACTTCGCCCTTAACTGACCTGTCCCTCAACTGACCTGGCGAGTAAACTCCTCATTAAGTTGATTTAGATACGCCTCATTAACCATGCTTTGACGAATAGCTGGTCAACTCCCATCACGGCGGCGGAAGCGTCGCGGCGTAATGTGGAAAGTGAAGCGTATGAATACCGCACGCATTGTCGTCCTGACCATCGCTGTCGGTGCCGGCGGCATTGCCGCATATCTTGCGAGTGGGTCCGACAACAAGCCTCTGCCTGCCGAACCGGTCGTGCAGCTGCAGACCGTCGACGTCCTCGTTGCGAAGTCCGACATTGGTCTCGGCCAGACGGTCAATGCCGAGGACATGCAGTGGCAGACCTGGCCCGCTGCGACGGCAAGCAGCACCTTTATTCGCCGTGGCGAACGCCCCGATGCGACCACCCAGATTGCCGGCTCGATCGCACGCGCCCCCTTTATCGCAGGCGAGCCGATCCGGGAGCTGAAGCTGGTCAAGGCCAACGGATCGGGCTTCATGGCCGCGATCCTGCCGACCGGCATGCGCGCCATCTCGACCGAAATCTCGCCGGAAACCGGCGCCGGCGGCTTCATCCTGCCCAACGACCGGGTCGACGTCATTCTTTCGAAGCGCGAGAAGAACCAGGATCGTCCCGGTGCGCCCGACGTCGTCAATTCGGAAATCATCCTGTCGAACGTTCGCGTGCTCGCGATCGATCAGGCTCCGAAGGAAAAGGACGGCCAGAACACCGTCGTCGGCAAGACCGTCACGCTTGAACTGAAGCCCGAGCAGGCCGAGACGCTGGCCCGTTCGCGCCAGACCGGCACGCTGTCGCTGGCGCTGCGCTCCATCGCCGATCTCAATGCAGCCGACACCAAGACCGACGATCATGCTCTCAAGCATGGTGACAGCATCAATGTGGTTCGCTTCGGTGTCTCAAGCCCGACGACGACACAGAAGTGACCGAAAGGACGTCCGATATGAAATGCAGGGGAAATCAGCGGTCAATGCGGGCCGTCATCGTCCGCGCCCTGTCGTTTTCGGCTGTCGCGGCGCTGACGCTCAATCCGGCTTTGACCCCGGTAATCGCAGCCGATTATCGCAATCCTGCGCCGGTCGCCGCCGACGGGCAGATGAATGCGCGCTTTCTGTCGCTCGGTATCGGAAAATCCATCGTGATCGACCTGCCGCGCGACATCAAGGACGTGCTGGTCGCCGATCCGAAGATCGCCAACGCCGTGGTGCGTTCGGCGCAGCGCGCCTACATCATCGGCGCCGCAGTCGGCCAGACCAACATCGTATTCTTCGATTCCGCGGGCCAGCAGATTGCCGCGTACGATATCGCGGTCAAACGGGATCTTAACGGCGTGCGCGCCGCGTTGAAGCAGGTGATGCCGAACTCCGATATCCAGATCGACGGTCTCGGCGATGGCGTGATCCTGTCCGGTTCGGTGGCGTCTCCGATCGAAGCCCAGCAGGCCGGCGATCTCGCCGCCCGGCTGGCCGGCGGTGTGGACAAGGTCGTCAACTCGATTGCGGTCCGGGGCCGCGACCAGGTGATGCTGAAAGTGACGGTCGCCGAGGTGTCACGCAGCATCGTCAAGCAGCTGGGCATCAACCTCTCCGGCAGCATGAACTACGGCACCGCGGTCGTGAACTTCAACAACAGTAATCCCTTCACGGCCAGCGGCGCTCCCCTGGTCGGAACCAACGCCATTACCGGAGCATTCGGCTCTACCCCCTCGGTCTCGGCCACCATTCGCGCGATGGAAAGCTCGGGCGTGATACGAACGCTGGCCGAGCCGAACCTGACCGCGATTTCGGGTAAGTCGGCGACGTTCATCGCCGGCGGCGAGTTTCCAATTCCGACGGGCGTGACGTGCCAAACCACGGCGGCGGGATCGGTCGGTCAATGCGCGCCCTCGATCGCCTTCAAGAAGTTCGGCATCTCGCTCAACTTCACCCCGGTCGTGCTGAGCGAAGGCAGGATCAGCCTGCGGGTGATGACCGAAGTGTCGGAAGTCTCCAACGACAACGCGATCAACATCAGCGGGATTTCGGTTCCATCGATCAAGACCCGCCGCGCGGAAACCACCCTTGAAATCCCGTCGGGCGGCGCGATGGCGATGGCCGGCTTGATCCAGCAGCAGACCAAGCAGGCCATCAACGGAATGCCGGGCCTGTCGCAATTGCCGGTTCTCGGAACGCTGTTCCGCAGCCGCGACTTCGTCAACAACCAGACCGAACTGATGGTGATCGTAACGCCATACGTGGTTCGGGCGGTCGCGCAAAAGGACCTGTCGCGTCCGGATGACGGGTTCGTCAATGCATCGGATCCCCAGGGCGACCTGCTCGGCAGCATCAATCGCATCTACGGCGTTCCGGGCCGCGTCGAACCGACCCAGAATTATCGCGGCACCTACGGCTTTATTACCGACTGAGGCGGGACGAGGACGAAACCGATGACACGCAAACCACCCGTCGACCCCAGGCGCGCCTTCCATATGGCAGGAACCCTCATCGGTCTTGCCGTCGCGCTGGGCGCCTGCACCCACACCAATAACTCGACGACCACGGCGAGCTTTCCCGACGACTATCGCCTGCGTCATCCGATCGCGATTCAGGAAGCCGACCAGTCGGTCGTCATCTTCGTCGGTCATGCGCGTGGCGGCCTTTCCGCCTCGCAGCGCGCCGATGTGATGGGGCTGGCGCAAACCTGGCGTCAACAGGCAACCGGCGCGATCGTCGCCGACCTGCCGGTCAATACGCCCAACGCGCTGTCGGCCGCGGATGCGATGCGGGAAATCCGGTCGTTGCTGACGGCCGCCGGCGTGCCGCCGCGCGGAATTGTCGTCCGCCAATATCATCCGGAAAATCCGCGCCAACTGGCGACGATCAGGCTGAACTATCCGAAGATCTCGGCTGTGGCCGGTCCTTGCGGCTTGTGGCCGGACGATCTCGGGCCTTCGATCAAGAACAAGGCCTATTTCGAGAACACCGACTACTACAATTTCGGATGCGCCTATCAGCGCAACATCGCAGCGATGGTCGACAATCCAGCGGACCTGGTGCAGCCGCAGACCGAAACGACCGCCTATACCGCGCGACGCAGCGAAGGCTTCGAGAAATACCGCAAGGGCAACACCACCACGACCCAATATCCGGAAGCCGACAAGGCCAAACTCAGCGACACAGGCAAATGATCAACTACGCCAATCAAAATCCCGAAGAGCAGCCGGAAGTCACCCCTCCGCCCGCGGACGATCACATCGCTCCGGCGCCGCGAGTATCCGTGCAAGCCTTTTGCGAAACGGTGGAAACCGCAGCCGCCGTGCAGGCGGCGGGCGAAGATCGCCGTCTCGGCAAGGCTCATCTCAAGATTCAGATGGGCGGCATGGCGGCCGCCAGCGAAGCCTATCGCTCCGCGCCGACGCCGAACGTCATTATCCTGGAAACCGACGCCCGCGGCGACATCCTGGCGGGCCTCGATCAACTGGCGACGGTATGCGACTCCGGAACCCGCGTCGTCGTGATCGGTCGTGTCAACGACGTCACGCTTTATCGCGAACTGGTGCGCCGCGGCGTCAGCGATTATGTGATTGCGCCGGTCACCGCGCTTGACGTGGTGCGCTCGATTTGCGGCCTGTTCTCGACGCCGGAGGCAAAGGCCGTCGGTCGCATCATCGCGGTCGTCGGCGCCAAGGGCGGCGTCGGCGCATCCACCATCGCGCACAACGTTGCCTGGGCGATCGCGCGCGATCTGGCGCTGGATTCCGTCGTCGCCGACCTCGACCTCGCATTCGGCACCGCCGGCCTCGACTACAATCAGGATCCCGCGCAAGGGATTGCCGACGCGGTATTCTCCCCCGACCGCGTCGATACCGCGTTCATCGACCGGCTGCTGTCGAAATGCACCGACCATCTCAGCCTGCTGGCGGCGCCGGCGACGCTGGAGCGGGTCTACGATTTCGGTGCCGACGCCTTCGACTCGATCTTCGATACGCTTCGCACCACGATGCCGTGCATCGTGCTCGACGTTCCGCATCAATGGTCGGGCTGGACCAAGCGCGCTTTGGTGGGCGCGGACGATATTCTGATCGTCGCGGCGCCCGATCTGGCCAACCTGCGCAACACCAAGAACATGTTCGACCTGTTGAAGGCATCGCGGCCCAACGACCGGACGCCGCTGTACTGTCTCAACCAGGTCGGCGTGCCGAAGCGGCCGGAAATCAATTCAAGCGAATTCGCCAAGGCGATCGAGAGCCAGCCGATCGCGGCAATCCCGTTCGACCCGCAGATGTTCGGCTCGGCGGCCAACAACGGCCAGATGATCGCGGAGATCTCCGCCAGTCATCGTACCACCGAGATGTTTCTGCAGATCGCGCAGCGGCTGACGGGTCGTGGCGAGGCCAAAAAGCCGAAGGTTTCGTTCCTGTCGCCCCTCATTGGAAAGTTGCGGGCAAAGAGCTAGCCCGCGTGGAGTGCCGTCGTGTTTGGTAAGCGTAGCGGAACAGATACCGATACAAGGCCGGCGAAGCCCGCCGCCAGCGCGCTGGAACCCGTTCCCAGCGCCGCTGCCGTTTCGCGCGAAGCACCTCCGCCCGCCGTTGCCTCGCCGCCACTCGCACCGGCAAAACCGGCGCCGGCTACGCCCCCCATGGAGCGCCGGTCGGACACCTACTACCAGGTAAAGGCGACGATCTTCGGTGCCCTGATCGAAGCGATCGATCTTGCCCAACTCGCCAAACTCGATAGCGAGTCCGCCCGCGAGGAAATCCGCGACATCGTCAACGAGATCATCGCGATCAAGAACATCGTGATGTCGATTGCCGAGCAGGAGGAACTGCTCGACGATATCTGCAACGACGTCCTCGGATATGGCCCGCTTGAACCGCTGTTGTCGCGCGACGACATCTCCGACATCATGGTCAACGGCGCCGGAACGGTGTTCATCGAGGTCGCGGGCCGCATTCAGCGCACCGGGATCCGTTTCCGCGACAACCAGCAATTGCTCAACATCTGCCAGCGCATCGTCAGCCAGGTCGGCCGGCGGGTCGATGAATCCTCACCGATCTGCGACGCGCGCCTTGCCGACGGCTCGCGCGTCAACGCCATCGTCCCGCCGCTGGCGATCGACGGCCCCGCACTGACGATTCGTAAATTCAAGAAAGACAAGCTGACCCTCGATCAACTGGTCAAATTCGGTGCGATCAGCCCGGAAGGCGCCGAAATCCTGCAGATCATCGGCCGCTGCCGCGCCAACGTCCTGATTTCCGGCGGCACCGGCTCCGGCAAGACCACGCTCTTGAATTGCCTGACGCAGTTCATCGAAAACGACGAACGCGTTATCACCTGCGAAGACGCCGCCGAACTTCAACTGCAG
Source organism: uncultured Alphaproteobacteria bacterium (assembly GCA_963774685.1). Taxonomy (GTDB): domain Bacteria; phylum Pseudomonadota; class Alphaproteobacteria; order Rhizobiales; family Xanthobacteraceae; genus Bradyrhizobium. The sequence goes on from CAVZFU010000005.1 coordinate 243,999, forward strand.
CAGCCGCATGTGGTGCGGCTGGAAACCCGTCCGCCCAACATCGAGGGCGAGGGTCAGGTCACCATGCGCGAACTGGTGCGCAACTGCCTCCGCATGCGCCCTGAACGCATCATCGTCGGCGAAGTCCGCGGACCGGAGGCGTTCGACCTGCTGCAAGCCATGAACACCGGCCATGACGGGTCGATGGGAACGCTGCACGCCAACAATCCCCGCGAAGCGCTGTCGCGCTGCGAATCGATGATCACGATGGGCGGCTTTTCACTGCCATCGCGAACCATTCGCGAAATGATCTGCGCCTCGATCGACGTCATCATCCAGGCCGCCCGTCTGCGCGACGGCTCGCGGCGCATCACCCACATCACCGAAGTGATGGGCATGGAAGGCGATACCATCATCACCCAGGATCTCTTCCTGTATGACATGACCGGCGAGGACGTCAACGGGAACATCATCGGCCGCCATCGCTCGACCGGCATCGGACGGCCGCGCTTCTGGGATCGCGCGCGCTATTACGGCGAAGAGAAGCGGCTTGCCGCAGCTCTCGACGCCGCCGAAGTCGTCGTGGATATCTGAAGGGCGCATCATGAAACTCCAGGCGCTCGCATTTGCCTTCCTCGCCACCGCCGCCGTCGGCGGTCTGGCATGGGTCTTTCTGTATCCCCTGTTGTCGGGAGAGCAAAAGGCTGCAAGCCGCCGCGCGGCCGTCGCAAAACCGGAACCGGCCGCGCGCCAGACCGACAGAAACCAGCGCTCGCGCCGCGAACAGGTCGAAGGAACGCTGAAGGATCTCGATGCACGCCGGCTGAAGGAAAAGAAGGTGCCGCTGAGCGCCCGTCTTGTCCAGGCCGGTCTGGACTGGTCGCCCCGGAAATTCATGGTCATTTCCGCAATTCTCGGCGTGATCGCCTTTGCGATGGCGCTGCTGATCGGGCGCGGTCTGCTTGGCGCCGCCGGCATGGCGTTCGCCGCGGGCTTCGGCCTGCCGCGCTGGGGCTTGAGCTATCTGAAGAAGCGCCGTGAAAAGGCATTCCTGAAAGCGCTGCCGGACGCAGTGGACGTGATCGTGCGCGGCATCAAGGCCGGCCTGCCGCTGTTTGACTCGATCAAGGTTGTCGCTGCCGATGCGCCGGAGCCGCTCAAGGGTGAGTTCGTGGCCATCATCGAAACCCAGGCGATCGGCATGCCGCTTGGCGAGGCCTGTGCGCGCCTGTTCGAGCGGATGCCGGTCCCGGAGGCAAACTTTTTCGGCATCGTCGTTGCGATCCAGCAAAAATCCGGCGGCAATCTCTCCGAGGCGCTTGGCAACCTGTCCAAGGTGTTGCGCGACCGCAAGAAAATGGCGGAAAAGATTCAAGCCATGTCGATGGAAGCCAAGGCGTCGGCGGGCATCATCGGCTCATTGCCGCCGATCGTCATGCTGCTGGTCTACCTTTCGACCCCCGACTACATCGCGCTGTTGTGGACGCATCCGACCGGTCAATTGATGCTCTGCGGCTGCGTGGTCTGGATGTCCATCGGCATCTTCGTAATGAAGAAGATGATCAATTTCGACTTCTGACGGTGCAGCATGATTGATTTTCTGGTCACCAAGCTTCACGACGCGCGGTTCATGACCATGCTGCTGGCCGCGATCGCCGCGAGCATGACCGCCTATACGCTGGTAATGCCGTTTTTCGCCGGCGAGGGCCTCGCCAAGCGGATGAAGGCCGTCGCCAGCGAGCGCGAGCGGATCCGCCAACGCGAACGCGATCGCCTCACCAGGACCGAAAAGGTATCGCTGCGCCAGACGCCGAAGCAGCTCGTCTCAAAGGTGGTGGAAGACTTCAACCTCGGGAAATGGCTGGCGCAGGAGGCCGCGCGTGAAAAGCTCGTCATGGCCGGCCACCGCGGGCACGCGCCTTACGTCACATTCCTGTTCTTCCGGCTGCTGACCCCGATCCTGCTGTTCGTACTGGCGGTGCTGTACGTTTTCGTGATCTCGCATATGGAGAAGTCGGTACCGGTCAAGATCGGCATCTGTATCGCCGCAGCCTATCTCGGCTTGCAGGCGCCGATGCTGTACCTGAAAAACGCGATCTCGAAGCGCCAGCTTTCGATCAAGCGGGCATTTCCCGACGCGCTCGACCTGCTGCTGATCTGCATCGAGTCCGGCATGTCGATCGAAGTCGCATTCCGCAAGGTCTCCACCGAGATCGTAACGCAGTCGGTGGCACTGTCCGAGGAATTCACGCTGACCACCGCCGAGCTCTCTTACTTGCAGGATCGCAAGGTGGCCTATGAGAACCTCGCCAAGCGCACCGGCCTCGAAGGCGTGAAATCGGTCTGCCTGGCGCTGCAGCAGTCGGAACGTTACGGCACGCCGCTCGGCCAGAGCCTGCGCGTCATGGCGCAGGAGAATCGCGACATGCGCATGAACGAGGCCGAGAAGAAGGCGGCAGGGCTGCCACCGAAACTGACGGTGCCGATGATCCTGTTCTTTCTGCCGGTGCTGTTCGTCGTCATCCTCGGACCGACCTTCATCAAGGTCGCGGCGTATCAAGCCGGCGGAGGCTGACTTCTTCTTTTGAAGCGAACGCTTGGGCTATTCCGTCGTGATCCGGATGATCAGTCGGGGCGGCTGAGAGACGCCATCGGGGTCCTGGCGCCGGCGCGCGGATTGTCCTTGCGGCTCAGCATCTGCTTCAGATAGGCGACATTCGCCTCCGCCTGGTCCGCCGGCAGGTCAGCCTTCACGATGGCCTCGGCTTCGGCAAAGCGGCCCTGCAGGCCGACCACCAGACCCAGATTCTGCCGCACCCGCGCATTGGCTCCCGGGCTGGCATAGGCCCGCCGAAGCGCCTCTTCCGCCTTCGGCAGGTCCTTTGAAAGAACATAGGACATCCCGAGATTGGACAGCACCGACGGCTCGTCCGGTGAGATCTTGAGCGCGCCTTCATAATAGCGGCGGGCTTCATCATGGCGGCCGAGCTGATCGAGCGCGGTGCCCTGCACCGAAAGCAGTCGCCAGTCGGGATTCTCGGGCGAATGGGCGCGCGAAAGCACGTCGAACGCCTGCTGGAAATTGCCGTTGTCGGCGAGCGCGCGGCCATAACCGGCCAGCAGCGCCTTGTTGCCGGGATGGGCGATGGTGGCCTGTTCGAGTACGGCGGCGGCCTGGGGGCGCTGCCCGGTGGCGCGGAGCGCCTGACCATAGGCCAGCGCGGCATCGGCATCCTTGGGGTTGGCGCGATAGCGTTCGCCGTAGACTTCCACCGCGCGCCGCGGATCGGCGTCGGGGCTGGGCTCAGCCTTTGACGTGATCGATCCGGTGATGTCGGACATGGTCTGGCAGCCGCCGAGCCCTGCGGCCAAAATCGCCGTCACGGCCGCGGATGCCAGAAACCGGGCAAGAAACTGAGCGGGGCTGCACTGATGACGCATGACACTCTAACTCGGGGCGAATGGATCGAGCCGAACGTGCCAGCAATAGACTGTTAACCCTAACGGTTGGTTAATTCCGCCGATGCCCTCCCGATCCGGCTACCGCCGACCCACCGGTCAGGCGCCGGTTCGGCAAATTTGCTGCGCGGGACCGCCATCAATCATCCCAGCGAAATCCAATCCCTCAATATTCCACGGCGAGGCGCTTGCGGATTTCATCGATCCGCTTGTCCAGCGCATCGAACCGGGCATGCAGCCCCTTGTCGTGAAGATAAAAAATATAGCCGCCGGCCAGCAGCGCAAAAATCCAGTGGTGAGTCTCGACGTAGTTGATGACCTGTTCGATCGCGTGGCCGACTGAAACAACGATAGTCCACAAAACATCCATCGCATTCTCCGCTTAGAGAAAATGACACTCCGATTTTATCAGATTTTGCTTGGTGCCGTCGGGCGAGCGATTGCCCCCGGCATCCGGCTACTTGTGATGCTTGCGCAGGTAGGCGTGCAGCGACTCGGTGCGGGTCTCCGCAAGCAGCGTCTTGAGCATCATGTCGCCGCGCCGGCCCTTTGCGAAATGCGCGCCATAGGTTTTGCGCAAGGCCTTGACGCGCGTGTTGCCGTGCTTCTTGTCGATACGGCCTGTCGTGTCGCGGTGCCTGCTGTCTAATCCCTTCTTGGCCATGTGATCCCTCCCGGATTGCCTGATACGGTAACCTAACATCATCTGCGACCGGTGTGTAGTAGGCGGCTTCAGTTGCTGCTACAACGCTGGCCGTTCTAATGGAAGCTCGGGACCAGCATGCCATCAGTGTTCGAGACCGCATCCGCTGCATCGGCAATCCCCATTACATTTGCGACCAAGGCGACATGGGATTCGCTCCGCGCCGGTCTTCCCGCGCAGGCCAGTCAGTTCGCGCAAGCCAACGGCTTTGCGGCCAAGCCGGGAGCGTGCCTGACATTGCCCTCCGCGAACGGGCAGATCGCGCAGGTCGTGTTCGGTTTGGAAGACGAGAGCAGCAAATCCCGCGACCTGTTCCGGCCCGGCGCATTGCCGGGCCTGTTGCCGCCGGGGGTCTACCGTTTCGCCAATGCGCCGCACGACACGCGGCTGGCAACGCTCGCCTTTGCACTCGGCAGCTACCGGTTCAGCCGCTACCGGAAAGCCGATGCGCCTGACGTCAAACTGGTGCCGCCGGATGGCGTCGACGTTGCCGATATTACGCGAATGGCGGAAGCCGCAGGACTTGCCCGCGATCTCATCAATACGCCGGCCAACGACATGGGGCCGGAACAACTGGCGCTGGCGGCGCAAGCCCTTGCGACGCGCTTTGGCGCCGATTTCAACTGCATCGTCGGCGACGAGCTGACGCGGCAGAACTTTCCGCTGATTCATGCGGTCGGCATGGCGTCGCCGCGCGCCCCGCGCCTGATCGATTTCACCTGGGGCGATCCTGCGCATCCCAAGGTAACGCTGGTCGGCAAGGGCGTCTGCTTCGACACCGGCGGGCTCGACCTCAAGCCATCGTCTGGCATGCTGATCATGAAGAAGGACATGGGGGGCGCTGCCAACGTGCTGGCGCTGGCATCGATGGTGATGGATGCCAGGCTCAAGGTGCGGTTGCGGGTTTTGATTCCCGCGGTCGAGAACGCAGTCGCCGGCAACGCCTTCCGCCCGCTCGATATCTTTGCCTCGCGCAAGGGGATCAGCGTCGAGATCGGCAACACGGACGCCGAAGGGCGGCTGGTGCTGGCCGATGCGCTGGCGCTCGCCGACGAGGAGAAGCCCGACCTGCTGGTCGATCTGGGCACTTTGACGGGCGCGGCGCGGGTGGCGCTCGGTCCCGATTTACCGCCCTTTTACACCAATGATGAGACGCTGGCGCTGGATGTCGCGCGGTGCGCCAAACAGGAGAACGATCCATTGTGGCGAATGCCGCTATGGCCGGCCTACGATACCTGGCTCGATTCGAAGGTCGCCAACATCAACAATGCGCCGTCGGGCGGGTTCGCCGGCTCGATCGTCTGTGCGCTGTTCCTGCAGCGCTTCGTCGAGGCCGCCAAAAGCTGGCTGCATGTCGATATCTACGGCTGGACACCGTCCGCGAAGCCGGCGCGCCCGGAAGGCGGCGAATGCCAGGCCGCACGCGCGATCTACAAACTGCTCGGCGAACGCTATGGATGACCCGCGCCTGACCCCGGCACGGCCCGACCTCGCCGCGAAATATCTCGAAGGCAAGGTCGAGGCGGCGCGCTTTGTCGCCGGCGAAGAGTTTGAAATATCCGATGCCATCGCGCCGCTGCGCAGCGAGCCGGCTTCGGAAGCCATGCTGCTGACGCAAGCCCTGAAGGGCGAGCGCGCTACCATCTATGACCGCAACGGCGAAGGCTGGGCCTGGGGTCAACTAGACAGCGACGGCTATGTCGGCTGGCTTCCCGACCGCGCCTTGGCAAAACCCACCGCCGCACCAACCCACAAGGTTACGGCCTTGCGGACGTTGGCGTTTCCGGGCCCTTCGATCAAGCTGCCGCCGGTCGATGCGCTTCCGATGGGGACAAAAATAACGGTGGTGCGCCAGGACGGCGCGTTCGCCGTCACCCGCGAAGGCTGGTATCTGCCGCTGCCGCATGTCGGCAATCTCGACCATTATGAGCGCGATTTCGTCGGCGTGGCCGAGCGGTTTGTTGGCACGCCCTATCTGTGGGGCGGCAAGAGCAGCCTCGGGATCGATTGTTCCGGCCTGCTGCAGATCGCGCTCAATGCCGCGGGCACCGGCTGCCCGCGCGACAGCGACATGCAGCAGGACGCCATCGGCAGAGCGCTGGATCCGGCGGAATCGAACAGGCTACAGCGCGGCGACCTGATTTTCTGGAAAGGCCATGTCGCCATTGCGCGCGACGCCGACAGCATCGTCCATGCCAATGCGCATCACATGGCGACCGCGATCGAAAACACCCGCAGCGCCATCGCGCGCATCAAGGCCGCCGGCAACGAAATCGCGGCCATCAAGCGACCGACCTGAGAACATTCAAAGGGCGGTGCCGTCCGCGGCGGTCTCAAGCCGGAAGGCGGCGGCGAACAGCGCGCGGGTATAGTCGGTCTTTGGATTTTTGAACAACTCCATCGCCGGCCCCTCCTCCACCACCTTGCCGAGGCGCATCACGATCAGGTGGCTCGCGAGCGAAGCGACCACGCGCAGGTCATGCGAAATGAACATGTAGGTCAGGTCGCGCTTGCGCTGCAGTTCGCGCAACAGATCGACCATCTGGGCCTGGAACAGCATATCGAGCGCGCTGGTCGGCTCATCCAGCACGACAAAATCCGGCTCCAGCACCACCGCGCGCGCAATGCTGATGCGCTGGCGCTGGCCGCCGGAGAATTCATGCGGATAGCGAAACCGGGTCGCCGGATCCATGCCGACATCCTGAAGCGCCTTGATGACGCGGGTTTCGCGCTGCTCCCGCGAAAGTTCGGGCTGATGCACGCTGAGGCCTTCGGCGACGATATCGCCGACCGACATGCGCGGGCTCAACGCGCCGAACGGATCCTGGAACACGATCTGCATATCGCGGCGGAACGGCCGCATCGCCTTGAACCGCAGCCCCTGGATATCGCTGCCCAGGAACACGATCCGTCCGTTCGACGAGATCAGCCGCAACAACGCCAGGCCGAGCGTGGTCTTGCCGGAGCCGAACTCGCCGACGACGCCGAGCGTTTCGCCCTGGCGCACCTTGAACGTGACGCCATCGACCGCCTTGATATGTCCGACCGTCTTGCGCAACAGACCGCGCTTGACCGGAAACCAGACCTTCAAATCGTCGGCCGACATTACCACCGGTGCATCGGGCCGGGGCGGCGCCGGATCGGGCTTCGGCTCCGCCGCGAGCAACGCCCGCGTATAAGGATGCTTCGGCGCGGTGAAGACCTGCTCCACCGGTCCCTGCTCGACGATCTTGCCGCTGTTCATGACGCAGACGACATCGGCAATGCGGCGAACAATGCCGAGATCGTGGGTGATGAACAGCATGCTCATGCCGAGCCGTGCGCGAATTTCCGCCAGCAGTGTCAGGATTTGCGCCTGCACGGTGACATCGAGTGCGGTGGTCGGCTCGTCGGCGATCAGCAAATCCGGCTCGTTGGCGAGCGCCATTGCGATCATCACGCGCTGGCGCTGGCCGCCGGACAATTGATGCGGATAGCTCGCCAGCCGCGTTTCCGGCTCGGGAATGCCGACCTGCGTCAGCAGTTCCAGCGTCCGCGCCCGCGCCGCATTTCCGCCGATGCCGCTGTGAAGCTGCAGGATTTCAACGATCTGGGACTCGATCGTATGCAGCGGATTGAGCGACGTCATCGGCTCCTGGAAGATGATCGAGATGTCGTTGCCGCGAATGCTGCGAATCTCGCGTTCCGACAGGTTGATCAATTCCCGGCCCTTGAAATGAATGCTGCCGGACGGATGCGTCGCGGTCGGATACGGCAGCAGCTTCAGGATCGACAGCGCACTGACCGACTTGCCCGAACCGGATTCGCCGACCAGCGCCACGCACTCGCCGCGCTTGATCTCAAAGGAAATGCGGTCCACCGCAACCGAACTGCCGCTGGGCTGGTGAAACGCCACCGACAGGTCGCGGACATCGAGCAGGGGCTGGTTGATGGCGTCCATCGCGGCCCTACCTGAATGTCTTGCGCGGATCGAACGCGTCGCGCACCGCTTCGCCGATGAAGATCAACAGCGAGAGCATGATGGCGACTGCGAAAAACCCGGTGAAGCCGAGCCACGGCGCCTGAACGTTGGTCTTGCCCTGCGACAGCAGTTCACCGAGCGAGGGCGAGCCTGGCGGCAATCCGAAGCCGAGGAAATCCAGCGCCGTCAGCGTCATCACCGACGAAGAGACGATGAACGGCAGGAACGTCATGGTTGCCACCATCGCATTGGGCAACAGATGCCGGAACATGATCACGGCGTTGGACACGCCGAGCGCGCGGGCCGCCATGATGTATTCGAAATTGCGCCCGCGCAGGAATTCCGCGCGCACCAGGCCCACCAGCGACACCCAGGAGAACAGCAGGAGAATGCCGAGCAGGACAAAGAAGCCGGGCACCAGCACCGACGACAGGATCAGCAGCAGATACAGCGAGGGTATAGCGGTCCAGACTTCGATGACACGCTGAAAGGTCAGATCGATCCAGCCGCCGAAATAGCCCTGCACCCCGCCGGCGGCAACGCCGATGATCGACGAGACGATGGTCAAAGCGAGGCCGAACAGCACCGAGATGCGAAAGCCGTAAATCAGGCGCGCGACCACGTCGCGGCCCTGGTCGTCGGTGCCGAGCCAGTTGTATTCGAGGTCGCGGCAGCCGGTCAGGCCCTTCTTCTGCACCACCTCCTTGCACTGCGCTTCCGTCAGCATCCAGGTCGGCTTGGAGGGCGCCGGCGTCGGCAGGTCCAGATTATGCGTGTCGTAGGAATAGCGGATCAGCGGCCAGAATATCTTGCCGCCCTTGTCGGCGATCAGTTTCTGCAAGTACGGATCGCGATAGTCGGCCGCGGTCTCGAAGTCGCCGCCGAACGTGGTCTCGGAATAGCTGACGAAGGCCGGCCAGTACAGATGGCCGTCGAACTTGACCAGGAACGGACGATCGTTGGCGATCAGTTCGGCGAACAATGAGACAAAGAACAGGACCAGGAAGATCCAGAACGACCAGTAGCCGCGGCGGTTGGATTTGAAATTCTGCCAGCGGCGGCGGTTGAGCGGCGACGGGCTGAACCGGTGGCTCGTCATCGGCACGGCTTCGCCGAGCGGCGTCTGGGTGCTGGTTTCGATCGGCGGCGGCGCGATGACGGTCATCAGACTTCCCGCGCCTCGAAATCGATCCGCGGATCGATCCACATATAGGCAAGGTCGGAGACCAGGTTGACCACGAGGCCGACCACCGAGAAGATGAACAGCGTTCCGAACACCACCGGATAGTCGCGGTTGAGCACGCTCTCGAAACCGAGCAAACCGAGCCCGTCCAGCGAGAAGATGGTCTCGATCAGCAGCGAGCCGGAGAAAAACGCATGAATGAACGCGCCGGGAAAGCCGGCGATGACGATCAGCATGGCGTTGCGGAAGACGTGATTGTAAAGCACCTGCCGTTCGCCGCAGCCCTTGGCGCGCGCCGTCATGACATACTGCTTGCGGATTTCATCGAGGAACGAATTCTTGGTCAGCAATGTCATGGTGGCGAAGGCGCCCAGCGCCATCGAAATCAACGGCAATGTGATGTGCCAGAAATAGTCGAGGATTTTCCAGTACCAGGGAAATTGCGACCAGCCGTCCGAGGTCAGCCCGCGCAGCGGGAAGAAATTGAAGAACGAGCCGCCGGCGAACAGGATGATCAGCAGGATCGCGAACAGGAATCCGGGGATCGCGAACCCGACGATGATCACCGCCGAAGTCCAGGTGTCGAACCTCGAGCCGTCCATCACCGCCTTGCGGATGCCGAGTGGAATCGAGATCAGGTAGGTCAGGAGCGTCATCCAGATCCCGAGCGACATCGAGACCGGCAGCTTCTCCTTGATCAATTGCAGCACGCTGACGTCGCGAAAGTAACTCTTGCCGAAATCGAAGCGCGCGTAATTCCACAGCATCAGCGCGAAGCGTTCCGGCGCCGGCTTGTCGAAGCCGAACTGCTTCTCGAGGCTCTTGATGAATTCGGGATCGAGCCCCTGTGCGCCGCGATACTTCGAGTTGATGGCGCCGCCGACGGCCACGTTGACCTGGCCGCGCGGGCCGAAATCTCCGCCGGAACCCGAAATCCGCGAGGTGCCGCCGGTGTCGGCGCCGCTCAGCTGCGCGATCACGCGCTCCACCGGACCACCCGGCGCAAATTGCACCACCACGAACGATACGAACAGGATTCCCAATAGCGTGGGCAACATCAGGAAAATGCGGCGGGCGATGTATGCGCTCATGAACTACTTTGCCTGCCCGGAATTCGCCGCCTTGGCGGTGTCCCACCACCATAGAGTGCGCGTCCCAAGGCTGGAAGAATAGTTGTCGATCTGATAGCGCGGCATATTCTTCGGATGGTCGAACCCGACCCAATAGGCAAGCGGGTGCGTGGTGCGGTACCATTGCGGCACCCAATAGCGTCCGGCGCGAAATACCCGATCGAACACCCGGCACGCGGTGGTCAACTCGGCCCGGTTGTCGGCGGCGATGATGCGCTCGATCAGCGCATCCAGCACCGGGTTCGCGATGCCGGCCAGGTTGTAGGAGCCCTTGGTGGCGGCGGCCTGCGATGAAAAGAACGGACGCATGGCGTCGCCCGGGGTCGCCGACATGCTGAAGCGCTCGACGGTCATGTCGAAATCGAAATCTTCCACCCGGGCGCGGTACTGCACGGCGTCGACGATCCGCAGGCTTGCCTCGATCCCGAGCGTGCCGAGGTTCTTGATATAGGGCGCATGGTGCGGCTGAAACGTCGTGTCATCGCTCAGGAATTCGATTTTGAAAACCTCGCCATTCGGCAGCACCCGCTTGCCGTCCTTGATGGGGAGCCCGGCATCGGCAAGCAGTTGCGAGGCCTTGCGCAGCAGCGCCCTGTCCTGCCCCGATCCGTCCGACACCGGTGGCACGAAGGGCAGCCCGAACACCTCGTCCGGCACCTGGCCGCGAAACAATTCGAGCAGTTTGAGTTCCTCCGGCGATGGCGGCCCGTTCGCCATCATGTCCGAGTTCTGGAACGGCGAATGGGTGCGCGCATAGGTGCTGTACATGATGGTCTTGTTGGTCCATTCGAAGTCGAACGCCATCGTCAAGGCATCGCGCACCCGCACATCCCCGAACTTGTCGCGCCGCAAATTGATGAACCAGCCCTGCGCGCCGGACGGCGTATCGTCGGGGAGGACTTCCTGCTTGACACGGCCGTCCTTTAACGCCGGGAAATCGTAACGCGTCGCCCACAACCGCGACAGAAACTCCTCGCGGAACAGGTAATTCTTCGCGGTGAAGCCCTCGAAGGCGACATCGCGGTCGCGGTAGAATTCATATCGCACGATATCGAAATTGAAGCTGCCGCGGCTGACCGGCAGGTCGGCGCCCCACCAATCCTTGACCCGCTCGAACTCGATGTAACGGTTGACCTCGTACTTTCCGACCTTGTAAGGCCCCGATCCGAGCGGCGTATCGAGCGTCGATTCGTCGAACGGTCGCGTCGCGTAATAGGCTTGCGAGAAGATCGGCAGGCTCGCAATATAGAGCGGCACGTCGCGCGCGCGCTTTTCCGCGAAAGTGACAATCAAGGTCGCGTCATCGGGCGCCTCGGCCTTCACCATGTCGCGCATCTGCTGCAGAACCAGCGGATGACCCTTGGTCTTGAGCGTGGTCAACGAAAAGGCGGCGTCATGCGCCGTCATTTTCGAGCCGTCGTGAAATCTCGCCTCCGGCCGCATCGTGAAGCGATAGGTCAGTTTATCGGCTGAAATCCGCACCGATTTGGCGGCGAAGCCATACAATGCATCCGGTTCGTCGCCGGCGCGCGCCATCAATGTTGCAAACGTCAGGTCCATGCCTTGCGCGCCCTCGCCCTTGAGGATGAAGGCGTTGAGCGAATTGAACGTCTGAAACGATTGATTGTAGGTACGCTCCGATGGAATCGTCGAAAACATCCCGCCTTTCGGTGCGGCGAGATTGACATAGTCGAAGTGCTGAAAGTCGGCTGGGTATTTCAAATCGTCGAACGCCGACATTCCGTGAACCTCGGCATCGGCATCGGCCGCCATCGCGGGCCGAAATTGCGTTGCACTCAGCGCGCCGACACCGAGCCCGAGCAAATGGCGGCGGGAGAACCAGGGCGGGCGAGAGGAGCGGTTCAAGGCGTTTACCGGTCTTGGCGGCTTTTTCGGTCGTCCCACCACCACAGACTTGGGAAGGCGGCGATACCGTACTTCGGCAGTGGTTCCGGATGGCTGAAGCGGTCCCAGCGGGCGTAGCGCTGGAGATCGGGAGACGAATTGTGGAACCAGTAGAGAATTCCACAGCAATACACGGTCCATCGCTTTGCAACTGGCCGCCAACTCGTCCAGATCCTGGGCGAAGATGATACGATCGATCAGGGCATCGATCGCCGGGATTCTTGATGCCGGGACATTGCTGCGAACCCGGGCGATCCGCCGCCTGCGAGCCGAAGAATTCGCGCTGCTCGTTGCCCGGCGATAGCGACTGTCCCCATCCGGCCGTGACGATGTCGAAGTCGAAATTGCGCAGGCGATTTTGATACTGCACACTCGTCGACGGTGCGGACGGTGACGGTCAATACCGAGGCTTTTCCAGATTAGGTCTTGTAGAAAAGCATACCTCGCTCGATCGCCTTGATCCTGGCTCATGAATTCGACACTGACGGCTGACCGTCGGGTCGACGAGCTTGCGGTCGCGAATTTCGAATCCGGCTTCCTTCAGACAGCCGCGTCGCCTCGCGCAGATTGTTGCGAGACCGCTTCTGGATTACCGCCAACTGGATTCTCGTAAGGCTCGGTGAAAAGCTCGGGCGGAACCTTGTCGCGTACGGTTTCGAGGATTTGCAATTCCAGACCTTCCGGCAGTCCCGATGCGGCAAGCTCGGTGCCGTCGAAATAGCTCTTGTTGCGCTGGTATTCTCCAAACGACAACTGCCGGTTCATCTCCTCGAAGTCATAGGCATAGTTGAATGCCTGGCGCAGTCGACGTCGGTAAACAATGGCTTACGCAGGTTGAAAACGTACCCCTGCATCCGGCCGATATTGGCCGGTTGGAAATCTTCTCCTTGATCACGCGCTGTCGCGCACCGCGGGGAAATCGTAGGCGCATCGACCATGCGTTGGCGCTGCGCTCATTGTACCAGTCCAGTTGATCGGCCTTGAAGGCCTCGAGCGCGATGGTGTCGTCGCGATAATAATTCAAAGCGAATTCGATCAAAATTGTTCTGCCCACATTGAGACCGGCAAATCTTTGCCCCAGATAATCCGGAACGCGTTCCAGCATCACCGATCGGCCGGCGACAAATTCCTTGATCCGATAGGATCCCGAGTCCGAGCGGAATCTCCAGCGTGGTCGCGGATACGTCACGTTTACGTCCTTGCGGATCGGTTCCTTCCCACCAGTGCTTGGGCACCACCTGGCTTGGCCACAATACTCGGTAGTTCACGATTCCCGTGCCGTCGAACGTGAACGTGACTTCTTGTCACCGATCTGTTCGCACTTGACGATATGCCGGTAGTAGTCTGTATTCGGACTGTATTCTTGAGCGCGTTGAAGGAGAAGATGACATCGTCCGGTGTGACGGCTTTCCGTCATGCCAGCGAGCCGTCGCGCGCAATCGAAATTACGACGTAACGAACGATCGTCCGGATAAGCGGCGGCCTCGGCGATCAAGTCCATAGGCGGTCAGGGCTTCATCGTTCGTCCGAGTCATCAGCGTTTCGAAGATCAGCACCGACGCCGCTGGCGATAGCGTTCCTTCAAATCCGTCGATCACAATATTGAAGTTGTCGAAGCTGCCCTTCACGCACAGGCGGACGACGCCGCCCTTGGGCGCGTCGGGATTGACGTAATCGAAGCGTTTGAAGTCGGCGGAATATTTGATGTTGCCGAACAGTCGACAGGCGCGTGTCGCCAGACGAGGTTCGCCGGTCGCAGTCTGCGCCTGGACCGGGCTTGCCGCCGAAAGGCCGGTCGCCGCTCCCAGGGCCGGAGTGACCGCAGCGAAAGCTCCGCTCTGCAGAAGATGTCGTCGGGTAATTGCCAAAACTAGAATTCCTGTCGGTGCGGAGCGCTATTGGGGACGCAATATAAGGCAAGGATTCGACGGATTATGTTGCTTTTTGCCCATGAAAGCACCCCGTAACAACCGTTTCTGCGGCGAAACGTCCCGATAACAAAAGCGCGAGCCGTCACATCAAGCCAGTCAGACCAAAGTCCAGATACGAAAGCGGCCAGGCTAGGCCTGGCCGCTGCAGCTATAGAACAGCTGTGACGACGTTACTTCGCCGCGGTTGGCAACGGAACCGGGCTGTCCGCAAGCGTGTGCAGATAATCGATCACGTCGGCACGCTCGCTGTCTTTCGGAATTCCGGCAAAGCCCATCGCGGTGCCGGGGACGAAGCCCTTGGGATTGGAAATGAACTGGTTGAGGTCGTCATAGGTCCAGGTACCGCCCTTGGCCTTCATGGCGGCGGAGAAATTGAAGCCGCCGCGTCCCTCGCCTTTCTTGTCGCCGACGATCCCGTAAAGATTGGGCCCGACACGGTTCGGCCCGCCCTTTTCGAAGGTGTGACAGGCGGCGCATTTCTTGGCCGAAGCAGCGCCCTTTTCGACCGAGGCGGTCTGCAGCAGTTTCTCGATCGGCTCGGAGGGCGCGGGTGCGGCTTCCTTGCTGCCGGCCGGTGCTTCTTCCTTCACCGCGATTTCAAAACCCGGCTTTTCCGGCATCACGGGGGCGAAAATCGCACCCGCCGAGAAGCTCGTTATCAGGATGACAAGGCAGGTGCCCAGGATGGCACCGAGAATTTTATTGAGTTCGAAGGAGTCCATTTTCGATCAGGCTCCGGGCCGTAAGGTCGACTTTAGGCCGGTGAGCGGCCGCGGTTGAGCATCAGGAATCAGGCTTTCGCACCGCACCCCAAGCCACGATCAGATATCGGTTTGCCCGCGCTCTGGCAACCCGTATAAATGCGCCAACTTCCGGCCAATCCCCATCATTTACGGCCTGTTATCGACTGGGGCCGGGCCTCATCCCAAAGCCGTTCTCATGACCGCTCCATGACCGAAACCCCCGTTCTGGTGCTTATTCCCGCCCGCATGGCGGCCACGCGCCTGCCCAATAAACCGCTGCTGGATATCGCCGGCCTGCCGATGATCGTCCATGTCTTGCGTCGCGCTGAAGCGGCGCAAATCGGCCGGGTGGCGGTCGCCACCGATACGCCGGAAATCGCCGCGATCGCCAAATCCCACGGCTTTGAAGCGGTCATGACGCGCGCCGATCATCCTTCCGGATCGGACCGGATTTACGAGGCGCTGGGCAAGCTCGATCCGCAAGGGAGAATCGAAATCGTCGTCAATCTGCAGGGCGACTTTCCGACCATCCTGCCCGACAACATCCGCAGCGTGCTCGCGCCGCTGGCCGACCCCGCGGTCGATATCGCAACGCTGGCTGCTGAAATCCATACCGAGGAGGAGAGCACCAATCCGAACGTGGTCAAGATGGTCGGATCGCAGGTCGGCGAGCGGCGGCTACGCGCCCTCTACTTTACCCGCGCCACCGCCCCCTGGGGCGACGGGCCGCGCTACCATCATGTCGGCCTTTATGCCTATCGCCGCGCGGCGCTGGAGCGCTTCGTGGCGCTGCCGCCCTCGGCGCTGGAACGTCAGGAGAAACTCGAGCAGCTGCGGGCCATGGAGGCCGGCATGCGGATCGACGCCATGATCGTCGACACCGTGCCGCGCGGCGTCGACACCCCCGAAGACCTCGCGACCACCCGTGTCCTACTGGCGAAAAGCTGAGCGGCTGTTACAAGGCGGCATGACTGCAACAATGAGCAAAGCAACGACCAAAGCCATGAAGATCGCATTCCAGGGCGAGCCGGGCGCAAATTCCCATATCGCCATCGTCAACGCCTATCCCGACGCCGAGGCGCTGGCCTGCCCGACCTTCGAAGATGCGCTCGCCGCCATCACTTCGGGCGAGGCGGACCTCGGCATGATCCCGATCGAAAACTCGGTCGCCGGACGCGTTGCCGACATCCACCATCTGCTGCCGCAATCCGGCCTGTTCATCGTCGGCGAATGGTTCGAGCCGATCCATCATCAATTGATGGCGCCGCGCGGCGCCAGGCTCGCCGACATCAAGACCGTGGAGAGCCACGTCCATGCGCTCGGGCAATGCCGCCGCATCATCCGCAAGCTCGGCATCAAGCCGGTCGTATCCGGCGACACCGCCGGAAGCGCGCGCATCGTCGCGGAGCGCGGCGACAAGAGCTGCGCATCGATCGCCTCGCGCCTTGCGGCAGAGATTTATGGCCTCGATATCCTCGCCGAGGACGTCGAGGACGAAACCCACAACACCACGCGCTTTGTGGTGCTGGCGCGCGAGGCGAACTGGGCCCAACAAGGATCGGGGCCGCTGGTCACTACGTTTGTGTTCCGGGTGCGCAACCTGCCCGCCGCGCTCTACAAGGCGATGGGGGGCTTTGCCACCAACGGCGTCAACATGACCAAGCTGGAAAGCTACATGGTCGACGGCAATTTCTTCGCCACCCAATTCTACGCCGACGTCGACGGCCATCCCGACGACAGGAACCTTGCGTTCGCGCTGGAGGAGCTGAAATTCTTCTCGCGCGAGTTTCGCATTGTCGGGGTCTATCCCGGTCATCCGTTCCGCGCCACGTTCAGCGAGAAGCAGGAGTAGCGTACTCATCACCCGTCGTCCCGGCCACCGAGCCGGGACCCATACCGCGTGATCTATCGATCAAGGCGGTGTGGCAAACGCCTTTCGTAACAATTGGCGTTGGTGGCTATGGGTCCCGGCTCGGTGGCCGGGACGACAAACTGGTCACGCCGCTTCCTTCTTCCCAAGCCCGAACGCGTCCGCCAGCAGATCGTATGATTTCTTGCGGGCGTCGTGATCGTACACGGCGGTGATGACCATCAACTCATCGGCCTGGCTTGCCGAGATCATCGGCTGCAGCTTCGCCATCACGGTGGCCGGACTGCCGACGAACAGCCGCGAGCGATTGCGCGCGATCGAGGCGCGCTCGGCGTCGGTGTAGGGATAGGCCAGCGCTTCCTCGACGCTCGGCAGCGGCAAGTATTGGCCGCGATCGCGGCGCAATCGATTGAGATCCATCGACGACGCCAGCCGCTCGGCTTCCGCGTCGGTGTCGGCCGCAACCACGGCGACCGCCAGAATGCCATAGGGCGTCGAGCGCCAGCCCGACGGCTTGAAGCGCTGGCGGTAGTTGGTCAGCGCCTCGACCGCGTCATAGGACGCAAAATGATGCGCGAACGCAAAGCCCATGCCGACCTGTGCCGCAAGTTCCGAACTGTAGTCGCTGGAGCCGAGCAGCCAGATCGGCGGCAGCGGCACGTCGTCGGGCATCGCCACCACATTGTTGAAGGGATGCCCGGCCGGAAAATCGCGGGTCTCCCACAGCGTCAATTCATGCAGGCGCTCGAGAAAATCGTCGCCCTCGCGGCGATCGAGCCGGCTCCTCAGGGCGTAAGCCGTGGGTCCGTCGGTGCCGGGCGCGCGTCCCAGCCCGAGATCGATCCGGCCGGGAAACAGGGCCTCCAGCATCTTGAAGCGCTCGGCCACCATCAGCGGCGCATGGTTGGGCAGCATCACGCCGCCGGAGCCGACCCGGATGCGGCTCGTCACCGCGGCGATCTGCCCGATCATGATATCCGGCGCGGGACTCGCCACCGAGGCCAGATTGTGATGCTCGGCCAGCCAGTAACGGACGTAGCCCAGCGCATCGGCGTGGCGCGCCAGATCGATGCTGTTGCGCAAGGCTGCAGCGGGTTTGGTGCCGGTGGTAACGACGGAGAGGTCGAGGATCGAGAGAGGAATCATGGCTCTAAGCTAGTGTGCCGGAGCGGGTGCACAAAGGGTTCAGTCGCGCAGACCGGTCGCGCATCCCGTGGGTACCCGAACGGATGATCGGAAAACCGAGTGGGATGTAATTTCAGTTTGAATCCTTAATCATAATCTGCCCACCAATTTAGGTTGAGGACTTTTCATGGGAGTATGCTTTACTTTATCAATAAAATAGGTGATTTCTCTCGAATTTTTCGCGATGAAGCAACCTCCTAATGTTTGCCCAACTATTAAAAAATATCGGTTTCATTCCATATTTTCTACAGAAATTGGGCAATTTCCCACCAGTAATGGGCTATATGCAAAACCTCCTTTGGCTTATTTTAGAGGTCTGCAACCAAGCTGGGCCCAGTTCAGAGCCCTGAGTGGAGTTTGTGGTGCCATGACCGAGATTACGCCCGCCGCGCACGACCGCCATGCGGGCCATAAACGCCCGGCGATTTCCTTTGAGTTCTTTCCGCCGAAGACCGAGGAGATGGAGCGCAGCCTGTGGGACACCATCAAACGTCTGGCGCCGCTGGAGCCTTCGTTTGTCTCGGTGACCTACGGCGCCGGCGGCTCGACCCGCGAGCGCACCCATTCGACCATCACCCGCATCCTGTCTGAAACCAGCCTGCTGCCGGCCGCGCACCTGACCTGCGTCGGCGCCGCACGCGGCGAGATCGACGATATCGTCGGCCGCTATCACGATGCCGGCGTCCGCCATATCGTTGCACTGCGCGGCGATCCGCCCGGCGGCATCGGCACCGCCTACACCACGCATCCGGACGGCTACCGCACCTCGGCCGATCTGGTCGCCGGCATCAAGCGGCAGCATGGCGACATCGAGGTCTCCGTTTCCGCCTACCCCGAGAAGCATCCGGAAAGCCGCGACTTCGATGCCGACATCGATGTGCTCAAGGCCAAGGTCGATGCCGGTGCTGCCCGCGCCATCACCCAGGTCTTCTTCGACAACGATCTGTTCTTTCGCTATCTCGACCGCGTCAGGGCGCGCGGCATCGACATTCCGATCGTGCCCGGCATCATGCCGATGCACAATTTCAAGCAGGCGAGAGGATTCGTGACCCGCGCCGGCACCACCGTGCCGGACTGGCTCGCGGAAAAATTCGACGGCCTCGACGACGATCCCGGAGACCCGCAAGCTGGTCGCCGCCACCGTGGCGGCCGGCCAGGTGCAGAAACTCGCCAAGCACGGCATCGATACCTTTCATTTCTACACCATGAACCGCGCCGATCTCGTGTTCGCGATCAGTCATTTGCTCGGCATCCGTCCGAACGGCGCGCAGAAAGCCGCCTGATCGATGACCATCCCGGTTTCTCCCAAACGTATCGCCCTGCTCGCGGCTGCCCGCGAACGGATTCTCGTGCTCGACGGCGCCATGGGCACCATGATCCAGGGCCTCAACTATGACGAGGCGGCGTTTCGCGGCGAGCGTTTTGCGGATTTTCACCGCGACCTCCGCGGCAACAACGACCTGTTGATCCTGACGCAGCCGAAAGCGATCCTGGACATCCACGCCGACTACCTGCGCGCCGGCGCCGACATCGTCGCCACCAACACCTTCTCCTCGACCTCGATCGCGCAGGCCGATTACGACCTCTCCGGCATCGCCTATGAGATGAACCTCGAGGGCGCGAAGCTCGCGCGCGCCGCCGCCGAACGCGTCACCGCCGAGGACGGCAAGCTTCGTTTTGTCGCCGGCGCCATCGGTCCGACCAACCGCACCGCCTCGATCTCGCCCGACGTTTCCAGTCCCGGTTTCCGCGCCGTCAGCTTTGACGATCTGCGCACCGCTTACGGCGAGCAGATCAAGGGATTGCTCGATGGCGGCGTCGATCTCTTGCTGCTCGAGACCATCTTCGACACGCTCAACGCCAAGGCTGCGCTCTATGCGATCGCCGAGATCGCGGAAGCCCGTCACCTCGACGTCCCCGTGATGATCTCCGGCACCATCACCGACAAATCCGGCCGGCTGCTGTCGGGGCAATTGCCCGAGGCGTTCTGGAATTCGGTGCGCCACGCCAGGCCGCTCACCGTCGGCTTCAACTGCGCGCTCGGCGCCGCGGATTTGCGCGCGCATATCGCCGACATCGGCCGCGTCGCCGACACGCTGGTCTGCGCCTATCCCAATGCCGGCCTGCCCAACGAATTCGGCCAGTATGACGAGAGCCCGGAATTCATGGCCGGGCTGATCGGCGAATTCGCGCGCTCCGGCCTCGTCAATATCGTCGGCGGTTGCTGCGGCACCACGCCGGAACATGTCACAGCGATTGCCGCCGCGGTCGCGCCGCACCGGCCGCGAACCATTCCCGCGATCGAACCGCGCTTGCGGCTCTCGGGTCTGGAGCCGTTCGAACTCACGCCCGCGATCCCCTTTGTCAATGTCGGCGAGCGCACCAACGTCACCGGTTCGGCGAAATTCCGCAAACTGATCACCGCCGGCGATTACACCGCAGCACTTCAGGTGGCGCGCGACCAGGTCGAGAACGGCGCCCAGATCATCGACGTCAACATGGACGAGGGCCTGCTGGATTCCGAAGCCGCGATGGTGACGTTCCTCAACCTCGTCGCCGCCGAGCCGGACATCGCCCGCGTTCCCGTGATGGTCGACTCCTCGAAATTCGCCGTGATCGAAGCCGGCCTGAAATGCGTGCAGGGCAAGCCGGTGGTGAACTCGATCTCGATGAAGGAAGGCGAGGCCAAGTTCATCCACGAGGCCACCATCGCGCGGCGTCACGGCGCCGCCGTTGTGGTGATGGCGTTCGACGAAGCCGGACAGGCCGATACCTTTGCGCGCAAGACCGAAATCTGCAAACGCGCCTACGACATCCTGGTCGGCCGTTTGGGTTTCCCGCCCGAAGACATCATCTTCGATCCCAATATCTTTGCGATCGCCACCGGGCTCGAGGAGCACAACAATTACGGCGTCGATTTCATCGAGGCGACGCGCTGGATCCGCGCGAACCTGCCGCACGCCCATATCTCCGGCGGCGTCTCCAACCTGTCGTTCTCGTTCCGCGGCAACGAGCCGGTGCGCGAGGCCATGCATTCGGTGTTCCTGTATCACGCCATCAAGGCCGGCATGGACATGGGCATCGTCAACGCCGGCCAGATGATCGTCTATGACGACATCGATCCCGAACTGCGCCAGACCTGCGAGGACGTCATCCTCAACCGCGATCCCGGCGCGTCCGAGCGGCTGCTGGCTTTGGCCGAAAAATTCCGCGGCAAGGAAAAGCAGGCCAGGGAGCAGGACCTTAGCTGGCGCGAATGGCCGGTCGACAAGCGGCTGAGCCACGCGCTGGTGCACGGCATCACCGAATATATCGAGCAGGATACCGAGGACGCCCGCAAGCTCGCCGAGCGGCCGCTCAATGTCATCGAAGGCCCGCTGATGGCCGGCATGAACGTGGTCGGCGATCTCTTCGGCGACGGCAAGATGTTCCTGCCGCAGGTGGTGAAATCGGCCCGCGTGATGAAGCAGGCGGTCGCCTACCTGATGCCGTTCATGGAAGAAGAAAAGGCGCGCAACCTCGCCAATGGCGTCGTTGGAGACGGCCGCAATTCCGCCGGCAAGATCGTGCTCGCGACCGTCAAGGGCGACGTCCACGACATCGGCAAGAACATCGTCGGCATCGTCCTGCAATGTAACAATTTCGAGGTGATCGACCTCGGCGTCATGGTGCCGGCTGCCAGAATCATCGAGACGGCGAAAGCCGAGGGCGCCGACATCATCGGCCTTTCCGGCCTGATCACGCCCTCGCTCGACGAGATGAGCTTCCTCGCCGGCGAGATGGAGCGGCAGGGCATGGCCGTGCCGCTGTTGATCGGCGGCGCCACCACCAGCCGGGTCCATACCGCGGTCAAGATCGACCCGAACTACAAAAACGGCCCGGTGGTGCATGTCAACGACGCCAGCCGCGCCGTCGGCGTCGCCTCGTCGCTGCTGTCGCCGGAGCGGCGCGTGGCCTACGCCGCCGAAGTGCGCGCCGACTACGCCAAAATTTCCGCGGCGCATTTCCGCGCCCAGGCCGACAAGAAGCGCCTGAAGCTGGCGGATGCCCGCGCCAACGCCGTCACCATCGATTTTGCGAAAACGCCGCCGAAGAAGCCGGCGTTCCTCGGCATCAAGAGTTTTACGCGATTACGACCTTGCCGAGCTGGCCGAGTACATCGACTGGACGCCGTTCTTCCAGACCTGGGAGCTGACCGGACGTTTTCCTGCCATTCTCGACGATCCCAAGGTCGGCGAAGTCGCGCGCTCGCTCTATGCACGACGCCCGCAAGATGCTCGACCTCATCGTGAAAGAGAACTGGTTCAAGGCGCAGGCCACCATCGGCTTCTGGCCGGCCAATGCCGAGGGCGACGACATCGCGGTCTATGCCGACGATACGCGTAAAACAAAGATCGCGACGTTCCACACGCTGCGCCAGCAGCTCGAAAAGCGCGAAGGCCGCTTCAACGCCGCACTGTCGGATTTCATCGCGCCCGCAGCAAGCGGCGTGCCGGATTATATCGGCGCCTTCGTGGTCACCGCCGGGATCGGCGAGGATGTCGTCGCCGACCGCTTCAAGCATGCCAATGACGATTACTCCTCGATCCTGTGCAAGGCGCTGGCGGATCGGCTCGCCGAAGCCTTTGCCGAGCGGATGCATGCGCGCGTGCGCCGCGAGTTCTGGGGCTACGCGCCGGACGAGACGCTGAAGCCCGACCAACTGATCCTCGAACAATACAAGGGCATCCGCCCCGCGCCGGGCTATCCCGCGCAGCCCGATCACACCGAGAAGGCGACGCTGTTCCGCCTGCTCGACGCCGAGAACACCGCCGGCGTCAAGCTGACCGAGAGTTACGCGATGTGGCCGGGCTCGTCGGTGTCGGGGCTTTATTTCAGCAATCCCGAAAGCTTTTATTTCGGCGTCGGCAAGATCGAGCGCGACCAGGTCGAGGACTACGCCGCGCGCAAGGGCTGGAGCATCACCGAGACCGAGCGCTGGCTGGCGCCGGTGCTGAATTATATTCCGGGGCAGGACAACCAGGCGCAACGCCCGGCGAAAGCACCGATGCCGTCGCTGGCGCCGGCCAACGACGCGACCTCGCCCGAACTGGCCGCGCATCCGCCGGGCTGCAACTGCGCGGTGCATCTCGCCTATCGCAAGAAGGCCGTGCGGGCCTGGCTAGCTTGTCATGCTCCTCGGAAGCGGGATCGTCCGCCGCGAACGCGGGGACTCGGCACTGACGCCGCTGGATCTGGCTCATCCGCTTTCGCGGATGATGACACTGGATTCAACGTTCAAATAGCCAACGACCGCTCAACTTCCCGTGCGCGAATGGCGTCCGCTGCGTTTCGCAGGGACGACATCGCTTCGAAGCAAGGATTGCTGCGATCGCTTCGCTTCGACTCTCAAAGACGCTGAATACGACGTCCGCATTCTCGCGGCATGCGATGCGCCCGAGTTTTGCTAGAAAATTCCTTACCCTCCGATCAGAGGGCGCAGGGAATGCCGGGCGCCCAATGCGCCCGCAGCCTGGCAGGGCAGAAAAACAAGCCATGCCAGTAGTAACAGTCACCACGGTCACACCGGAAATCACCCGGCATTCCCCGCGCAATGGTTTTACGGCTTATTTCGTGCTCTCCCCGGTGACCGGGCTTTTTTGCCACCGTCACCTGCGAGAGTCAACTTTCGCAAACTTGACACCAGCGTCGGGGTGTCAGGACCACACGACTTCGCCGTCCGCATCAGCACGATTCGTCAAGCGCGCTTCCACGTCCACCGCATCCAACCCCGCGTCCGTGACGATCGCGATACGCCCCTCTCGTGGGGTGGACGGAATTGATATAGACCTGATTTGCCGTTTCTGAAAAACAGAATATTTTTGCAGATGGGGCTTGACAGTTTACTGATTTGCCCTGTCGGGCAGATGGGCTGGCTTTTCGAACGGTCGAAACAAGACGGCGAGACCGCTTTCTTCTTCCCCTCTCCCCTTGCGGGAGAGGGTGGCTTCGCGAAGCGAAGACGGGTGAGGGGTTCCGGTCTATCGATGAGCACCCCTCATCCGGCGCTTCGCGCCACCTTCTCCCACAAGGGGAGAAGGGAAGGAAGAAAATCACCCCTCCCCCTCGTCGCTCGCCAGCAACCCCTTCACCGCCCGCGCCCAGCCCGCCAGCTTCCGCTCCCGGGTCGCCGCACTCATCGCCGGCTTGAAGCGGTGTTCCAGCCGCCAGGTGTCGGCGAACTTTGACGGCTCGGGATAGACGCCGGCCGAAAGCCCGGCGAGATAGGCCGCACCCAGGGCGGTGGTTTCCTGGATCATCGGGCGATCGACCGGCGCGTCGAGCAAGTCGGCGAGGCGCTGCATGGTCCAGTCCGAGACGGTCATGCCGCCGTCGACGCGCAGCACGACATGGGCGGTTTTTGCTTCCGGCCAGTCGGCGCGCATCGCGGCCCACAGATCCGAGGTCTGGTAGCAGACGCTTTCCAGCGCGGCGTGGGCGAATTCGGCCGGGCCGGTGTTGCGGGTCAGCCCGAACAGCGCGCCGCGCACGCGCGGATTCCAGTAGGGCGCGCCGAGGCCGACAAAGGCCGGCACGAGGTAAACGCTTTGGGTGGAGTCGGATTTGCCGGCGAGCGGGCCGGTGTCACTGGCCTGCTTGATGATACCGAGGCCATCGCGCAGCCATTGCACCGCTGAGCCCGCGACAAAGATCGAGCCCTCCAGCGCGTAGGTGCGCTGGCCTTTCAACTGGTAGGCAATCGTCGTCAGCAGCTTGTTGTTCGATTTCACCGGCGTGGTGCCGGTGTTGAGCAGCGCGAAACAGCCGGTGCCGTAGGTCGACTTGATCATGCCGGGCGAAAAACACGCCTGGCCGATGGTGGCGGCCTGCTGGTCGCCGGCGATGCCGGAGATCGCGATGGCGCCGCCGAACAGTTCGGGCGCGCATTCGCCGAACTTGCCGGAGCAGTCCTTTACCTCCGGCAGCATCGCGCGCGGCACGCGCAGGATTTTCAGGAGATCGTCGTCCCACTGCCCGGTGTGGATGTTGAACAGCAGCGTGCGCGAGGCGTTGGTGGCGTCGGTGGCGTGAACCTTGCCGCCGGTGAGCCGCCACAGCAGATAGCAATCGACGGTGCCGAACAACAACTCGCCGCGATCAGCTCGCGCGCGCGCGCCGGGAACGTGATCGAGGATCCAGGCCACTTTGGTGCCGGAAAAATACGGATCGATGATCAGGCCGGTCTTGGCCGTGATCGCAGGCTCGTGGCCTTCGCTCTTTAACTGCGCGCAGATATCGGCGGTGCGGCGATCCTGCCAGACGATGGCGCGGTGGATCGCCTGCCCGGTGGCGCGGTCCCACACCACCGTGGTCTCGCGCTGGTTGGTGATCCCGATCGCGGCGATGTCCTTTGCGGTGACGCCGGCCTTCTTCATCGCCTCGCGGCAGCAGGCGATGGTGGAGGTCCAGATGTCCTCGGGCTCGTGCTCGACCCAGCCGGAGGCCGGAAAATGCTGCGGGAATTCAGCTTGCGCCGATGCGGCAATGGAAATGTCGGCACGAAACACCATCGCGCGCGAGGATGTGGTGCCCTGATCGATGGCGAGGATGTGGGACATAAGTTATTTCCTGGCGCTGCTTCCCGGCGTTTTGCGGCAAGGCAAGCGGATTGAACCGCGAAGGTCAATATGACGACGCTTTCCTTCCCCCCTCCCTCCGCGAAGCGGCGGGGAGGGGTCGGGGGTGGGGGGAGGCTCAACAAACTCGCTGCTAGTGATGCTTGCTGAAACACCCCCCACCCCCGACCCCTCCCCACCACGCGCGATGCGCGTGGGAGGAGGGGAGCGCATTGTACGTGATGCTCAGAACAAAATCCCGGCGGTAAAGGTTGAACACCTACAGACACGGAGTCTTCCCATGCCGTACACAAGGCCCTACAGGCGCTTCTACCTGACGCCCCTGGCGATCCCGACGTTTATCATTTCTGTCTTGCTCGCCATCGTGGCGGTGCTTGCAGTTTACGGGCACCTCACGGCGCTGCACGGCGTCAGCGCGTTCACGATTCTGCTGATTGCGTATGTGATATTGCTGATCGGAAACCTGTTGCGCGGGATTTGAGTTCTGCTCCCCTCCTCCCACGCGCAACGCGCGTGGTGGGGAGGGGTCGGGGGTGGGGGGTGTTTCAGCACGCACCTCTGGCAGCGAGTTTGCTGAAACACCCCCACCCCCGACCCCTCCCCGCCGCTGCGCGGGAGGAGGGGAGCGCATTTGTGTCTGACGCGTCGGCCGTTTTATTGCTTTCAAGGGGACGGTGAGAAGAACAACTACGGCGCCGCTGTCGTCACGCCGCCGTCGACCACAATGGTCTGTCCGGTCATGAAGCTCGAGGCATCGGAGCCGAGATAGGCGACGGCGCCGGCGATTTCGTCGGGCTCGCCGATCCGGCGCAAGGGCGTGGTGGCGCAGCGGCGCTTCAGGCGCTCTTCGTCTTCCCACAGGGCCTTGGCGAAATCGGTCTTGACCAGTCCGGGTGCCACGCAATTGACGCGCACGCCTTTCGGGCCCCATTCGCCGGCGAGGCTGCGGCACAGCGAGAAATCCGCCGCCTTGGAAATTCCGTAGGCGCCGATCACGGTCGAGCCGCGCAAGCCCGCCGATCGAGGAGATGATGACGACCGAGCCGTTGCCGCGTGCCGCCATCTGCGGGATCGCCAGCGCGCAGAGCCAGATGTTGCTCTTGACGTTGGAGCCCATGATCTTGTCAAAGGCCTCGTCCTTGATGTCGAGCAGCGGGCCGTAATAGGGATTGACGGCGGCGTTGCAGACCAGGATGTCGATCTTGCCATAGTGCTTCGTGGTGCCCGCAATCAGCGCCTCGACTTCCTCGCGCCGCGAGATGTTGCAGGCGATGACATGGGCGTCGCCGCCGTCTTTCCGGATGCCGTCGGCGACCTGCTCGCAGGCGTCGGCCTTGCGGCTGGAGACCACCACCTTGGCGCCAAGGCGCGCCATCAGCTCCGCCGAGGAGCGGCCGATGCCGCGGCTCGAGCCGGTGACGACCGCGACCTTGCCGGTGAGATCGAACGGGGTGTTTTTCATTTTGACTTTCTCCGCGAGCGATGACCGTCATCCTGAGGTGCGAGCGACTTCGCGAGCCTCGAAGGATGAGCCGAGGGTACAGTGCCAGACCACACCCTTCGAGGCCGTCGCAAACGCGACGGCACCTCAGGGTGACGGGTACCTCCTTAAATCAGCCCGCCGTTCGCGGTGACGCGGCGCAGGTGGTAGTCGGTGTCGCCGAAAGTGTTTTCGATCATGGTCAGCCGCTTGAAGTAGTGGCCGATCTTCGCCTCCTGCGTCATGCCGATGCCGCCATGGAGCTGGATCGACTGCTGGCCGACGAACTTGGCCGACTTGCCGATCTGGACTTTCGCCGCCGCCACCGCGGTGGCGCGCTCCTTGGCGTCGTCGAAATCGGACGCCATGGTCGCGAACATCGACATGCTGCGGGCCTGCTCGACCGCGACGAACATGTCGGCGGCGCGGTGCTGCAGCACCTGGAAGCTGCCGATCGGCACGCCGAATTGCGTGCGGGTCTTGAGATACTCGACGGTGGATTTGAGCGATTCATCCATCGCGCCGACCGCTTCGGCGCACATCGCGATGCGGGCATCGTCGACCACGCGCTCGATCAGCGGCAGGCCGTTCTCGGGATCGCCGATCGCAGCATCGGCGCCGACCTCGACGCCGGTGAATGTAATGTCGGCGGCATGCAGGCCGTCCTGGGTCGGATAGCCTTTTTTGGCGACGCCCTTGGCGTTGCCGGGCACCATGAACACGCCGATGCCGCTGGCGTCGCGCTGGCCGCCCTTGGTGCGCGCGGTCACGATCAGTGTATCGGCCGTCTCGCCGTTGAGCACCACGAACTTCTCGCCGTCGATCACCCAGCCATTCCCCTTCTTCTTGGCCGAGGTCGAGACATCCTGCAGGTCGTAGCGCGAGTTCTTCTCAAGCTGGGCAAAGGCAAAGGTTTTCGCGCCTTCGATGATACCGGGAATGTGCGCGGCCTTCTGCTCGGCCGAGCCGCCGCGGCGCAGGAAGCCGCCGCCGATCACGACGGTGGCCAGATAAGGCTCCAGCACCAGCGCCTTGCCGAGCGCTTCCATCACGATCATGGTCTCGACCGCGCCGGCGCCGAAGCCGCCGTCGTCTTCGGAGAACGGCAGGCCGAGCAGGCCCTGCTCGGCCAGCTTGCCCCAGACGCTTTTGCTCCAGCCGCCCTTTTCGGCGCCGTACTTCTTGCGCGCGTCGAAAGTGTAGGAACTGTTGAGCAGCCCGTCGACGCTTTCCTTGAGAAGCCGCTGCTCCTCGGACAGATCAAAATCCATTTTCGTTTCCCTGATACAAGTCGTCACTCAAACTGTCGGCGTCGCGAGCCGCCGGCCTCTTAACCTCTCCCCGCTTGCGGGGAGAGGTCGGCGCGCAGCGCCGGGTGAGGGGGTACCGCGCTCACGGTTATGCTCAGTGCTCGCGGTGAGAGCCCCTCACCCCAACCCTCTCCCCGCGAAGTGCGGGGCGAGGGAGAAGAAGTCACAACCCCAGCACCGCCTTGGTGATGATGTTGCGCTGGATCTCGTTGGAGCCGCCGTAGATCGAGACCTTGCGGTTGTTGAAATAACTGGGCGCGATCTGCGCGGTCCAGTCCATCGCCTCGTTGCTGCCGTCGTCGCCGTGCTCGTCGAAAGGTGCTGCGAACGGGCCGATCACTTCCATCAGCAATTCGGTGGTGGTCTGCTGGATTTCCGAGCCCTTGATCTTGAGCACCGAGGACGCCGGATTGGGCTTGCCCTTGCCGTGCTTGTTCTCGTCGGCGACGACGCGAAGCTGGGTGAGTTCGAGCGCCTTCAGCTCGATCTCGACCGCGGCGAGTTTTTCGCGGAAGGCCTGGTCTTCCAGCACCGGCTTGCCGCCGGATTCCACCTGGCCCGCCAATTCCTTGATGCGGCGAATGCGCTCCTTGGAAACGCCGACCCGGGCAATCCCGGTGCGCTCATTGCCGAGCAGGAATTTGGCGTAGTCCCAGCCCTTGTTCTCCTCGCCGACCAGGTTCTCCAGCGGCACCTCGACGTCGTCGAAGAACACCTCGTTGACCTCATGGCCGCCGTCGATGGTCTGGATCGGGCGCACCGTGATGCCCTTTGACTTCATGTCGATCAGGATGAAGGAAATACCCGACTGCTTCTTGGCGGACGGATCGGTGCGGCACAGGCAGAAGATCCAGTCGGCATGCTGCGCCAGCGTGGTCCAGGTCTTCTGGCCGTTGACGATATACTTGTCGCCCTTGCGCTCGGCCTTGGTCTTGAGCGAAGCGAGATCGGAGCCCGAGCCCGGCTCGGAGAAACCCTGGCACCACCAGTCGTCGACCTGGGCGATGCGCGGCAGGTAGTGCTTCTTCTGCTTTTCATTGCCGAAGGTGTAGATCACGGGGCCGACCATGCTGACGCCGAAGGCGAGCGGCGACGGCGCCGGGGCCATCTGCAGTTCCTCGTTGAAGATGTAATGCTGCACCGAGCTCCAGCCGGTGCCGCCATATTCCTTGGGCCAGTGCGACACGCCCCAGCCCTTCTTGTTGAGGATGCGCCACCAGTCGATCATCTCCTGTTTGGACGAGATGACGGCCCTCCTGCAATTTCTGGCGCGTCGCCGCCGGCACGTTGTCCCTGAAGAAAGCCCGCACTTCGTCGCGAAACGCCACTTCTTCCCTGGTGAAGCTGAGATCCATCGGATCCTCCTGTGAGCGAATGAATTACATTGGTAGATATGTCGTCCCCGCGAAAGCGGGGCCCCATATCCCCTAGGGAGAGCGGTTAGAAAAGGTTCGCTTTCATCGATAGGCCGTAGCCCGCGAGACCCGGATCGCTATGGATCCCCGCTTTCGCGGGGAGGTGAAACCGGCTGTGGCAAGCTTATCAGACCCGACCTCCGCTTGCGAGTTGTTGCTTGGGCTGCGCGGGCTGCTCCACCGATTGCAGGTTGCGCAATTCGTGGCGCGAGAGCTTGCCGACCGAGGTCCGCGGCAGCTCGTCGACGAAATCCATCGCCGCTGGAATTTCATGCTTGCCGAGCTTGCCGGCGAGAAACGCCTTGAGATCTTCCAGCGTGAACGGCCCGGCGCCGGCGCGCAACTTGACGAAGGCCTTGGCGGCCTCGCCGCGGTAGTCGTCGGGAACGCCGATCACGATGACTTCCTGCACGGCGGGGTGCTCGTAGATCGCCTGCTCGATCATCTGCGGATAGACGTTGAAGCCGCCGGAGATGATCATGTCCTTCTTGCGGTCGACCAGATAGAAATAGCCGTCGCCGTCCATGTAGCCGATGTCGCCGGTCAGGAAGCGGTCGCCGACGAACGCTTCCGCGGTTTCCTTTGGCCGGTTCCAGTAGCCCTTGGTGACGTTCGGCCCCCTGATGCGGATTTCGCCGACTTCGCCGACCGCAAGAAGCTTGTCGGGATCGTCGAGCGCCACCACGTCGATCTCGATGCCGGGCAGCATCAGCCCGATCGAGCCGGGCTTGTCCGGGCCGTCCTTGGAATGGGCGGTGCCGGGCGAGCAGGTCTCGGTCATGCCCCAGCCGCTCCTGAGCTTCATGTTGACCCTGCGCTCCAGGATCTTCGCCACCTCGACCGGCAGCGGCGCGCCACCCGATGCGCAAGTGGCCAGCGACGACAGGTCGCGGCTTTCCAGATCGGGAAGGCTGGCGATCGCGATCCACATGGTGGGGACGCCGGGAAACGCGGTGGCGCGCTTGACCTCGATGTCGCGCATCACGGCCTCGACGTCGAAGCGCTGGTGCAGCGAGATCAGGTCGCCATGTTCGAGGCTGCCGAGCAGGATCACGGTCAGCGCGAAGATGTGAAACAGCGGCAGCACGCAGATCACGCGCTCGACGCCGTCGCGCTCGGCCCGCGACTTCTTGCCCCAGACGTCATAGATCGACACCGCCGAGGTCAGGTTGCCGTGGCTCAGCATCGCGCCCTTGGGCAGGCCGGTGGTGCCGCCGGTATATTGCAACAGCGCGACGTCGTCGGCGCCGATCGACGGCCATTGCGCCGGTTTGATCGCGCCCTGCACGAAGGTCTTGAAGGTGACGATGGCCGGGTGATCCGGGATCGGCGTGTGCGGATTGCCGACCGCGCCCCAACGATCATCCTCGCAGACGATCAGGCGGTCGAGCAGGCCCTTTTCGAGAAACTTCAGCGCCATCGGCAACAGCGCCGCCAGATCGCTGGTGACCAGAATGCGCGCGCCGCTGTCGCTCAGTTTGTGCGACAGCGCGCGTTCGCCGTCGAGCGGGGAAAGATGCACGACGCGGGCGCCGGCCTTCAGCGCGCCGAAAAAATTCACCGGATGATCCGGCGAATTGCCGAGGAACAGCGCCACCGACTGGTTCCTGCCGTAACCGGCGCGCAGGAACGCCGACGCCGCGACCTCGACCATCGCTTCGAGCTCGCTGTAGCTGACGGCACGGTCGCGGAATTCGATCGCCGGTCGCGCGCCGTATTCGCTCGCAGCCTTCGACAAGAGATCAGGCAAGGTGCCGCGCGGGATCGGATCGTCCCAGCGGACGCCTTGCGGATAGAACTGTTCGCCGGGATGGGTCATCTCCGCACGTCGTCCCTGCGAAAGCAGGGACCCATAACCCCTGATCCCGGTATTGAAAAAAGGCGTCTGCGGCCCTGCCCCAACGACAGTTCACGCGGTATGGGTCCCTGCGTGGCGCCTTCGCTAAAGCTTCGGCGGCCCACCATCATGACCCCCGGCGAAGCCTTGGCGTAGACGGGTCGCAGGGACGACGCGTTGAGGTTCGGGCCACACATCGCCATCACGCCGCTTTCGCGGTCTGCGTCAGCGAGGCGAACGTCTTGCCTTCGGCGGCCAGCCGCTTGAGCAGCGGCGCCGGCTCCAGCGAGGGATCGTTGGTCTCCTTGGCGTAGAACGACAGCCGGTCGGCGATGTGCTTGAGCCCGACCTGGTCGGCATAGAACATCGGGCCGCCGCGATAGATCGGCCAGCCATAGCCATAGAGCCAGATCACGTCGATATCGCTCGGACGCGCCGCGATCTTCTCTTCCAGAATCCGCGCGCCCTCGTTGATCATCGGATACATCATGCGTTCGAGGATCTCGTCGTCGCTGACGACGCGGCGCTTGCGCCCGAGCCGCTGCAGGGTCTCGTCGATCAGCTTCTCGACTTCGGGATCGGGCAGTCGCCGCGCGCGACCCTGCTTCATACTTGTAGTAGCCCTTGCCGGTCTTCTGGCCGAAGCGGCCGGCTTCGCACAGGGCGTCCGCAATCTCCGACTTGATGCCGCGATCCTTGCGCGAGCGCCAGCCGATATCGAGGCCGGCAAGATCGCCCATCGCGAACGGCCCCATCGGCATGCCGAACCTGGTCACGACCGCGTCGACCTGCTGCGGCAACGCGCCTTCGAACAACAGCTTCTCGGCCTGCTTGCCGCGCTGCGCCAGCATCCGGTTGCCGACAAAGCCGTCGCAGACGCCGACCACCGCCGGCACCTTGGCGATGCGGCGGGCAACCGCGACCGCGGTGACCAGCGCATCCGGCGCGGTCTTTTCCGCGCGCACGATCTCGCACAGCTTCATCACGTTTGCGGGGCTGAAGAAGTGCATGCCGAGCACGTCCTGCGGACGCTTTGTGACCTTGGCGATTTCGTCGATGTTGAGATAGGAGGTGTTGGACGCCAGCACCGCGCCCGGCTTGGCGAACTGGTCGAGCTTGGTGAACACCTCTTTCTTGACCGCCATGGTCTCGAACACCGCTTCGATAACCAGGTCAGCGTCCTTGACGTTCTCAAGTCCCACCACGCCCTTGATCAGGCCCATCCGCTTGGCGGGCGCATCGGCCGGAATGCCGCCGCGGGCCGCGGTCGCCTCGTAGTTCTTCTGCATCACGCCCATGCCGCGCTTGAGTTGCTCCTCGCCGGTCTCGATCAGCGTCACGGGTATCCCGGCATTGGCAAACGACATCGCGATGCCGCCGCCCATGGTGCCGGCGCCGATGATGGCGACCCGCTCGACATTGCGCGGCTTGGTGCCGTCGGGCACGCCGGCGATTTTCGCCGCCTCGCGCTCGGAGAAGAAGGCGTAACGCTGCGCCTTGGACTGGTCGCTCGACACCAGCTTGAGGAAGCCTTCGCGTTCCTTCTTCAGACCTTCGTCGAATGGCAGGTCGATGGCGGCGCCGACCGCGTCGGCTGCGGCAAACGGCGCTTCCAGCCCGCGCGCCCGCTTGGTCATCGCGGCCACCGCGTTGGTGAAGATCGAGCGGTCGGCCTTGGCGGCGGCGAGCTTGCTGTCGTCGTCGCGCAGCTTGCGCAAGGGACGCTTCTCCGCCAGCACCTTGCGGGCAAAGGCCTCGCCGCCGGCGGCGGGGCCTTCGACGATTTCCTCGATCAGGCCGTTCTTG
Organism: uncultured Alphaproteobacteria bacterium; assembly: GCA_963774685.1. GTDB lineage: Bacteria > Pseudomonadota > Alphaproteobacteria > Rhizobiales > Xanthobacteraceae > Bradyrhizobium. The sequence continues at coordinate 277,512 of CAVZFU010000005.1, forward strand.
AGCGCTTCGGGTGCGCCGATCGGATCGCCGCCGACGATCATCTTGACCGCCAGTTCCGGGCCGACCGCGCGCGGCAGCCGTTGGGTGCCGCCGGCGCCCGGCAGCAGGCCGAGCTTCACTTCGGGCAGGCCCAACCTTGCGTCTTTAGTAGCAACCCGGAAATGGCAGGCGAGCGCCACTTCAAGGCCGCCGCCAAGGGCGGTGCCATGAATGGCGGCGACGACCGGCTTGGGGCTGTTCTCGATCTCGGCCAGCACTTCACTGAGGCCGGGCGGCTTCGGCGGCTTGCCGAATTCGGTGATGTCGGCGCCGGCGATAAAGGTGCGGCCGGCGCAGGTCAGCACGATCGCCTTTACTTGCGGATCGGCGATCGCGCGCTTGATGCCGTCCAGAATGCCGCCGCGCACGGCGGCGCTCAGCGCGTTGACCGGAGGGCTGTTGACCGTAACGGTGGCGACCACGTCCTGACGCTCGAGCTTGACCACTTCGTTCACGGGGATTCTCCCTTAAAAATCTTGTTTTCGACGATTTCGCAGTGCGGAATTTAATTCCACATCTTGACACGGAGGGTTATTTTGAAGCACGTCGCTTGTCAACGAGGTCCGCGCAGCAGCCGAATATGAAACGTCCAGCCAAGAAAGTGGCGACCGATCGCAGCTTCGTCGTCGCGCTGTCCCGCGGCCTTGATGTGTTGCGCGCATTCCGTCCCAACGACGGGCTTCTTGGCAATCAGGAGATCGCGGCCCGTACCAACTTGCCGAAGCCAACCATTTCGCGGCTGACCTATACCTTGACCAAGCTGGGCTACCTTACACCGGTTCCGCGTTTCGAAAAGTATCAACTGTCGCCGTCGGCCATGTCGCTCGGCTATGCCGCCCTTGCAAATCTCGGCGTTCGGCATTTGTCCGAGGCCTTTCGCGAGGAACTGATGCGCGAGACCGGCGGTGCAGTCGCGGTCGGCGGCCGCGACCGCCTCAGCATGATTTACTTCGGCCAGAGCCGTAACGGCCTGACGCTCGGCGTTCAGCTCGACGTCGGCTCGCGAATCCCGATCGCGACCACCGCGATGGGCCGGGCCTATATCTGGGCGCTGCAGAGCGAGGAGCGTGTCGCATTATTGCGCGAACTGCGCGAGCATTATGGCAACCGGTGGCCGCCGATCCGGGACGGCATCGAGCGTTCCGGTGAAACCGTGGAGCAACTCGGCTTTACGATCTCGGCCGGCGAGTGGCAGGACGATGTGCATGCGGTCGGCGTCGCGCTGAAGCTTAACGACGGCACCGGCCCCTACGCCTTCAATTGCGGGGCGCCGGCATTCCGTTTCACGGAAGAACGGCTGCGCAACGATATTGGACCTCGCCTCGTGGCGATGGTAAGGAACATCGAGGCCGCCCTGGGCGGCACAGCGACACAATCAAAAAAAGCGGAAAGCAAAAAGTTGAGAGCAGGAGGGAAAGTTGCACGTGTGGTCGAGGGGATCAGGTAGCCTTCATCGTCATGACGCGCGGCCGGGTCCGCAGGGTCACGCGGGCCCAATCGTCGATCCGGGCCGGACCAAATGACGCAGGCACAACTTGCGCAGGGTGCGTATCCGCTGCTGGCGGTTCGCGACGTCAGCGTCGTATTCGGCGGCATCATCGCGTTGAACGGCGTGTCCTTTGACATGCAGCAGGGCCAGATCCTGGGCCTGATCGGACCGAACGGCGCCGGCAAGACCACCCTCTTCAACTGCCTCAGCCGGCTCTACCAGCCAAGCTCCGGCGACATCCTGATGGAAGGCCAGAGCATCCTGACGCGGCCGCCGCACCGCATCGCCGAGATCGGCATCGGCCGCACCTTCCAGAACGTCGCGCTGTTTCCCAACCTTTCGGTGCTCGACAACGTCCGGGTCGGCACCCATTCCCGCACCAACAGCGACATCGTCAGCGACTCCCTGAGACTGGCCTGGGTCCGCCGCAGCGAGGCCGAGCTCAACAGGCGCGTTCACGAAATCCTCGGTTATCTCGACCTCGAAGACGTCGGCCACGTCACGGTTTCCGGCCTGCCGTTCGGCACCCAGAAACGCGTGGAGCTGGCGCGCGCGCTCGCCGCCGATCCGAAGATCCTGCTGCTGGATGAGCCCGCCGGCGGCCTCAATCACGAAGAAGTCCACGTCCTCGGCGACCTGATCCGCCGCATTCGCGACGAACGCAAGATGACCATCCTGCTGGTCGAGCATCACATGGGGCTGGTGATGTCGATCGCCGACCACGTGGTCGCGCTCAATTTCGGCCGCAAGCTTGCCGAGGGAACGCCGGCCGCGGTGCAGTCCGACCCGGATGTCATCAAGGCCTATCTGGGGAGCAAGGACCAATGACGGCGATGCTCAATGTCAGGGACTTGCGGGCCTATTACGGCCAGGTCCAGGCGCTGCACGGCATGGCGTTCGAGCTCGGCGAAGGCAGCATGACCACGCTGCTCGGCGCCAACGGCGCCGGCAAGACCACCACGCTGCGCGCCATCTGCAACATGGTGCGCTCGACCGGCACCATCGAATTCGAAGGCGCTCCCCTGATCGGCCGTTCGACCGAAAGCATCGTCCGTCTCGGCATCGCCCATGTGCCGCAGGGACGCGGCACCTTCACCACCATGACGGTGGAGGAAAACCTCCAGCTCGGCGCCATCACGCGAACCGACAAGGCCGGCGTGGTCTCCGACATCGAGCGCATGTACGACCACTTCCCGGTCCTGAAGGACCGCTACACCCAGCAGGCCGGCACCTTGTCCGGCGGCGAACAGCAGATGCTCGCGGTCGCGCGCGCATTGATGCTGCGTCCGAGGCTGATGCTGCTCGATGAGCCGTCGTTCGGCCTCGCGCCGCTGATCGTGCGCGACCTGTTCAAGATCCTCGGCAAGATCAATCGCGAGGACAAGGTCACCATTCTGGTGGTGGAGCAGAACGCGCAACTGGCGCTGGAACTCGCCGACAAGGCTTACGTGATCGAAACCGGGCGGATCGTGATGTCGGGAACCGCGAACGAGATCGCGAACAACGAAGACGTCCGCAAATCCTATCTGGGTTATTGAGGAGCACGGTCATGGAGCTTTTCACCAATCAAGTCCTGGCCGGCATTTCCACCGGCGCCATCTATGCCTGCATGGCGCTTGCCGTCGTCATGATCTACCAGGCGATCGATCATCTCAATTTCGCCCAGGGCGAGATGGCGATGTTCTCGACCTTCATTTCCTGGCAGCTGATGCAATGGGGCGTGCCCTATTGGGCAGCGTTCGTGCTTACGCTGGCACTGTCGTTCGTCGCCGGCATCGCCATCGAGCGGATGTTGTTCAAGCCGCTGGCCAAGGCGCCGATCCTGACCAACGTCGCCGGCTTTATTGCCCTGTTTGCGATCATCAACAGTTGCGCCGGGCTGATCTGGGACTTCACCATCAAGCAATATCCGACGCCGTTCGGATCGTCGCCGTTTCTCGGCAGCCAGCTGATCTCGACCCATCAGGCCGGCATGATCGGCGTCACGGTGGTGCTGCTGATCCTGCTGTATTTCTTCTTCCAGTTCACCCGCATGGGCCTGGCGATGCGCGCCGCCGCGTCGCTGCCTGAATCGGCGCGGCTGGTCGGCATCAACACCTCATGGATGATCGCACTCGGCTGGGGCATGGCGGCCGCGATCGGCTCCATTGCCGGCATGATGATCGCGCCGGTGGTGTTCCTCGAGCCGAACATGATGGGCGGCGTGCTGATCTACGGGTTTGCCGCCGCCGTGCTCGGCGGCCTGACCAGCCCGCTCGGTGCGGTGATCGGAGGCTTCCTGGTCGGCATCATCGAAAATCTTGCCGGAACCTACATTCCCGGCGCCGGCAATGAATTGAAACTGCCGATCGCGCTGGCGCTGATCATCGTCGTACTGGTCGTCAAACCCGCGGGCCTGTTCGGCCGGCCCATCGTGAAGCGAGTCTGATCATGAGCGCAATCGAGGAAACCGTCACCGAAGCCCCCGCGGTCGAGGCCGTTCCCAAGAAGGCCATGACGCTCGGCTACGGAACGTCACTGGTCGTGCTGGTGCTGCTGATCGCGGTACCCCTGTTCGTGAAGAACTTCATCATCTTCCAGCTCACGATGCTGCTGATCTATGCGGTCGCCGTGCTGGCGCTGAATATCCTGACCGGCGGCAGCGGCCAGTTCTCGCTCGGCCAGAGCGCGTTTTACGCGGTCGGCGCCTATACCTCGGCGATCCTGATGGAACATGGCGGGATCAACTACGCCCTGACATTGCCGGTCGCCGGCGTCATCTGTTTCGCTTTTGGATTTTTGTTCGGCCAGCCGGCGCTGCGCCTGAGCGGCGTCTACCTGGCGCTGGCGACGTTTGCGCTGGCAACCGCCATGCCGCAGCTGTTGAAACTCGGGGCATTCGAATACTGGACCGGCGGCGTGCAGGGCCTGGTGGTGACCAAGCCCGATGCGCCGTTCGGTTTGCCGATGTCGCAGGACATGTGGCTGTATTACTTCACGCTCGCGATCTCGCTTGCGATCTATATTTTCTCGGTCAACCTTTTGAGGTCGCGCTCCGGCCGCGCTTTCATGGCGATCCGCGACAACGAGATCGCGGCCTCCGCCATGGGCATCGACGTCGCTTTGTACAAGACGCTGGCGTTCGGCGTCAGCGCCGGCATCACCGGCGTGGCCGGCGGCCTCGGGGCGATCGCGGTGCAGTTCGTCGCACCCGACAGCTACACCATTACGCTGGCGATCTCGCTGTTTCTCGGCATGGTGGTCGGCGGCGTCGGATGGTTGCCCGGATCGATCGTGGGTTCGGCCTTCATTATCTTCGTGCCGAACATCGCCGAGGGAATTTCAAAAGGCCTGTCCGGCGCGGTGTTCGGCGTGCTGCTGTTCCTCGTCATCTTCCTGGTGCCGCACGGCGCACGGCAGGGCGCCATCGTCGCCCAGCACCTGATCGGCAAACTCAGGGGACATTGACCGGCGAACTCAGCAACCAGGTCGGGCTTGCGGGCCCCCCGCCCGTCCGGTTTGTTCGACTAAATGACGCCCCCTGCGAGCCGTTCGCAGGGGGCTTTTTCTTGAAGGGTGTCTTGCAGGGGTATTGAATGCGCCGAGGAGCCGCAAAGCGCTCCCAATCAAAAAAATCGACACATTCAACCGAGATCAGGGAGATCAAAATGCCTGCTATCCATTTGCGATTGGGGGCCTTTTCGGCTGCCCTCGCGCTGCTCGCTGCAACCTCAAGTGCAGCCCTCGCACAAAAGAAATACGACATCGGCGCCACCGACACCGAGATCAAGATCGGCAATATCATGCCTTACAGCGGACCGGCATCCGCCTATGGCGTGATCGGCAAGACCGAGGACGCCTACTTCAGGAAGATCAACGCCGAAGGCGGCATCAACGGCCGCAAGATCAACTTCATCAGTTATGACGACGGCTACAGCCCGCCGAAAACGGTCGAGCAGGCGCGCAAGCTGGTGGAGAGCGACGAGGTTCTCTTCATCTTCAATTCACTGGGCACGCCGCCGAACTCGGCGATCCAGAAATACATGAACACGAAGCAGGTACCGCAGCTGTTCGTCGCCACCGGCGCCACCAAATGGAACGACCCGAAGGACTTCCCCTGGACCATGGGCTGGCAGCCCAACTACCAGAGCGAATCCCGAAATCTACGCCAAGTATATTCTGAAGAACATACCAAACGCCAAGATCGCCGTGCTGTACCAGAACGACGATTACGGCAAGGATTACCTGAAAGGCCTGAAGGACGGTCTCGGCGCCAAGGCTGCCTCGATGATCATCGCCGAGGAAAGCTATGAGACCACCGAGCCGACGATCAACTCGCATATCGTCAAGCTGAAATCGACCGGCGCCGACGTGTTCTTCAACGTCACCACGCCGAAGTTTGCTGCCCAGGCGATCAAGAAGATCGCCGAGATCGAATGGAAGCCGGTTCACTTCCTCAACAACGTCTCGGCTTCGATCGGCAGCGTCATCAAGCCGGCCGGCACGGAAAATGCGCAAGGCATCATCTCGTCGGCCTATTTGAAGGACACCTCCGATCCACAATGGGTGAACGACGCCGGCATGAAGACCTTCGACGCGTTCCTCACCAAGTATTTCCCCGAAGGCAACAGAAATCGATGCCTCCGTGATGTACGGCTATACCGTCGCGCAAGGGCTGGTGCACGTGCTGAAGGCCTGCGGCAACAATCTCACCCGGGAGAACATCATGAAGCAGGCGGCCAGCATCAATGGGCTTGAGCTGGGCGGCTTGTTGCCGGGCATCAAGGTCCAGACCAGCGCCACCGATTTCGCCCCGCTTTCGCAGCTTCAGTTGGAGAAATTCAAGGGCGAGAAATGGGAACTGTTCGGCGACATCATCAGCGGCGACGTTGGCGGCTGACGCTTCAATCGGTCCGGCCAACCCGGCCAATTAACTACTAAAGCCGGTTAACTACTAAAGAAGCAGCCCCTGCGGCTTTGCCGCAGGGGCTTGTTATTGTGAGGGTTCCGATAAGATGGTATTTGGACGCCGGGGTCATGAGAGCTTTCGATCAAGAAAGCCGCGACACAAACCATCCCGATCATCGGAACGAGGGAGAAGACCGTAATGACTGCGACCATCAATAAAATTGCAATCAGCTCAATAGCCGCGCTCGCGGTGATCGCCGCATCGAGCAGCGGCGCGCTGGCGCAAAAGAAATACGACACCGGCGCCACCGACACCGAGATCAAGATCGGCAACATCATGCCCTATAGCGGTCCGGCCTCCGCCTATGGCGTGATCGGCAAGACCGAGGCCGCCTATTTCAAGAAGATCAACGATGCCGGCGGCATCAACGGCCGCAAGATCAACTTCATCAGCTATGACGACGGCTACAGCCCGCCGAAGACGGTCGAGCAGGCCCGCAAGCTGGTGGAGAGCGACGAGGTTCTCTTCATCTTCAATTCGCTGGGAACGCCGCCGAATTCGGCAATTCACAAATACATGAATTCGAAAAAGGTGCCGCAACTGTTCGTCGCCACCGGCGCCACCAAGTGGAACGATCCCAAGGAATTTCCGTGGACCATGGGCTGGCAGCCCAACTACCAGAGCGAATCCCGAATTTACGCCAAATATATCCTGAAGAACAAACCGGACGCCAAGATCGCGGTGCTCTATCAGAACGACGACTACGGCAAGGACTATCTGAAAGGCCTGAAAGACGGTCTCGGCGCCAAGGCCTCGATGATCGTCGCCGAGGAAAGCTACGAGACCACGGAGCCCACGGTGGACAATCATATCGTCAAGCTCAAGGCAACCGGCGCCGACATCTTCGTCGATATCACGACGCCGAAATTCGCCGCACAGGCCATCAAGAAAGTGGCCGAGATCGAGTGGAAGCCGCTGCATTTCCTCAACAACGTGGCGGCTTCGGTCGGCAGCGTGATCAAGCCGGCCGGCTACGAGAATGCGCAAGGCATTATTTCCGCCGCCTATCTGAAAGACGTTTCGGACCCGCAATGGGATAACGATCCCGGCATGAAGGATTTCCTTAGCTTCCTCGCGAAGGATTTCCCCGAGGGCAACAAGCTCGATGCATCGGTCATCGTCGGTTACGGCGTCACCCAGACCCTGATTCAGGTGCTGAAGCAGTGCGGCGACAACCTCACCCGCGAAAACATCATGAAGCAGGCGGCGAGCCTGAAGGACTTCCGGACCGAGATGCTGCTGCCCGGCATCAAGATCAACACCAGCGCAACCAATTTTGCCCCGATCAGCCAGCTTCAGTTGCAGCGGTTCAAGGGCGAGAAATGGGAGCTGTTCGGCGACGTCGTCAGCGGCGACGTCGGGGGCTGACGCCTCGCATTCCTGTCAACCGGCCTTATCGGTCTATCCAAACCCCCGCAGCAAGCTGCGGGGGTTTAGTGATAGCAGGAAAACAGCCCAGTTCCTGTGCTGGAAATTGCCTGAGTGAATTCAGTGAACGGGATATGGCGACGGGCTCACGCTGGTGAATCCGTTGGCGGTCTGCGGGCTGGCAAATCAGGATTGTTTAAATCAAACGTAGTGGCTCCATTGACCCTGATGTCGACACGGCTGAGAAGCTCGATATAGGCGTCGGCAAGTTTTGCGCGGTCATCGGACGTCCATCGACCGCGACGGTCCATTTCGTCAATCCATCGAATGTTGTTCGCCAGGTAATCTCTCATAGGCGGACGCCAGTCCAGACCGAGTATTCGTTCCTCGGTCCAGGGAAACATCGCCGCATCAATGCCTTTGAGTTGAATATAGAAGCTCATTATTCGCTCGTAAATGAACACAATCAGAAAAACCGGGATTGGAGAGTGATATGGCGTTTTGCAAAATACCTTGCTCGCGAGATGCGGATCGCTTTGAGCAAGCCTGAAAATGGGTAAGACAACGTCCTTGCTCCAGCGCTCCCAAAAGCTCGGACTGGCGCACCAGAAATTGCAATGGATTAATTGCTGGTTGGTTTGACGACCTAATTCGACAGGCAAATCAATTCCGATGGCGCGACAAACGCGCCGCATCCCATCTTCAAACCCTGGATGGCTGCGAGCAGCTTGCTCCAAGCTGTTGTAAGAGGTGTATGGGACAAACGGTCGGCCATCGAAGCAATAAATTTCGTGTCCGGGATTTTGGCGTATCCAGTCTTTCACCTCGTGAGACGTGAGACCGGTTTTCGAGAAAAATTTTGGTGAAACAATTCCGGTAAGATCATGTCTTTCGAAGATACGGGACTGCAGGATGTAATGGTGAAGGGCGAGTTCCCTCAGTTCGGGAGATGGATTGTGCAGCCACTCAAGAGTAATGAAGCCCGGATCAAGATATTCGCGGATGGCTTCATTGAAAAGCGGTTGATAGATGCCGATGGGAGAGTTTAATCCGGACATTATGGGATTCCGCAGACCCTGTGCTGTTGATGATCGACGGTGTCTATAGGTTTGATACCTGATTTTATCGCGCGCTCGATCGCAACGGTCGCGATCATCTACAGTGTTTGATTGTTTACTATAGATGCCGGATAGGTTCTAGGCAGGTCGAAATCCGCCGGATCCGATGTCAGCATATCATCCCCAGAAGTTCCCAAACGTACGGCAGCATATCGCTCGTGCAACCATACCTTATCGCGGTCGCTCCAATGCCCCGTCGCATCGATGCGGTCCACGAGCGGAATCATTTCTTTCAAGTATGCTTCAATGGTGGGATGATAGTCCAACGATAAAAACCTTTGCGCGGTCCAAGGGTAATAAATCGCATCGATTTTGTTCTGTGCAATATAGTAATTTATCAGTCGCTCATAAATGAACGTTACTTGATAAACAGAGCTTCTAACGCGATGTTTTGCATACCCGAAAAGTTCGTCGGTTGGTTTACGAACGGCCATCGTTTCGAATATTGGGGTGATGACTTCCTTGACCCACCTCTCCCAAAACGAAGGTGACGCAATCCAGTAGTTACACGCACAAAGATTAGCGTGGGTTTGACGCGGGAATTCTTCCGGGAGTTCCAGGCCAATCGCGCTGCAGAGGCTCCGGGTCCAGCTTTCGAATGCGGGGTGATTATTGAGTTTGCTACGCTCAATATCGTTGTAGTTTGCGTAGGGAATGTACGGCAAGCCATTGATGAGGTAAATTTCATGGCCTGGATTATCTGCAATCCAGTCGTAAACTTGTTGAGAACGCAACTTCGTTTTAGCGAAGAATTTCGGTGATAATAGTCCAGTCAAGTGATGTCTTGAATATATCTTTTGAACTGCGATGTGACGGTGGAGTGCCAATTCCCGGAGGGCCGGGGTCGGATTCGACAGCCAGTCCAGCGCAATAAATCCGCGATCCAGTCGCTCGATCAATGCCGGTTTGTAAAAGGGCTGATAAATGCCGATCAACGATTCCATTAATTCAAAGTAGTCTTATCTTCGTGTTGTTCAAGCTTGGGGCATCGAGTGATACCCGGCAAGTGTTTCCGTTTCTACTTACTTTCCGGCGCCGCGCGCGGGATAAAAGAGCTGCGCGTCACGCCTGCTACCACCAGGTATAGTGCGTGATCATGGCCAATGAATTGTGCATCATCAGCACCGCCCAGGCGATGAGCAGGCCGGTCGACGGCACCGGAATCCGTCGCAGGTAGTCTGCGGTCAGCAGTGCAAGCGGCGCGAAAATATGCAGCATGTACGTCGCCTTGATGGTGTCGCCTTTGCCGATCGACGGAAATCGGACGAGGAACCATCCGTAGCCCAGCACTGACACACCTGTGACGAGCAGGGCGATGACCGGAACGATCTCGGCAACGGTGACCGGCGCGACACGTCTTGGGAACGCGGGGAGCCTGACCAGGGCACGACCAAACGCCAGCAACGCCAGCGCGGTCGGCAACAGTCCAACAAGGTTTACACGGCCCAGGTAATGATTGAGCGTGAACCGGTTGGTCTCAATGGCGAGGGGCGTTTTGGTGAAGGCATCCTCGAAATCAGGGCCGAGGAGGTAGATTCGGCGGGAAAGATCCCTGCCATAAATCGAAAAGAAACCCCAGTAATCGCCCCAGGTCTCGGCGTAGAAGATCGGAAGCATCTGGTTGGGAAACGACGGCCGAACCGGGTCGGTGAACAGCCGGCCATTGCCCGTCCCAATGTAGAATTCTGCCGGCTGATTGTGGAACGACCAGTGCGCAGCGGGGAGCCGATTGAAGGCGATCGGGTTACCCTCACTTAGCCACAGCCAGCCGTAGAACCAGCCACCCACCAGCAGCGCGACCAGCGGAGCGATCAATCCGATAGCTATCGTATGGCGGTCCTTTTGGCGCAGGACGCTCAACCACACGCCAACCATCATCCCGCCGGCAGCCAGCGCACCCCACTGCCTCGCCAGCACCAGTAACCCCCAGCACACGCCGGGCAGCACCGCATCGGGCAGCGGCCGTCTGCCGGAGGTGATGGCGCGTGCGGTAGCCCCTATTCCGGCGATGGTCAGAAAGGCGACGTAAGGCTCGCCGCGCACAAAGGCCATCGACTTGTAGTAGACCGGCAGCCCGCCCAGGCACATCAGCGCGATCAGCGCCATCTTGTTGTCGGACGGTCTCCACAGGCGGCACAGGGCAATCAGTCCGCCCGTGATACCCAGCGACAAGGCGACATTGACCATCTGTCCAAGCTTTGCCGCCCACCACAGGCTAAGCCCGGCCGCCCTGGCGAGGGCCGGCACGAGATACGGCAAAGGTGGCGAAAAAAATTCCAACGATTGGCTGGCGGCGGGCAGATGAAAGCCGGACAGCACCGCGATGTTATCCCAGTGTCCGCTGGCGTCGTATTCTATCGCCGGGTCGTGCAGGACCGCATTGAAAAGCACCAATCCGTTGACGACCACAAAAACAAGGAACAGCGGGCGATCAAGCCGGCCTTCCGGGTCGCGAAACAGCCGCCGAAAAACATCCCCGAAATTCACGGAAAAATCCCCATTGAAGAGTTGCGTTTGTCCCTGCGCCACCCGCAAGTCAAGGGGCCACGGAACCGCTTCAACGCAAGCGGCCGCAGCGCACCGTATACCCCAAGCTGCGGGGTTTTCTTTTTCCTGAATTGGATGGATAACCGGCGCTGCATGTTTTCCTCTGATATCCCGTGACGCGATGACCGACAGACGCCCTCTCCTGCGCGCGATTTACGACGCCGCCGTTGCCGCCGCGCATCCCGACGTCGTGCTGGCGGCGCACCTGCGTCCGGTGCCGAAGGGACGGGTGATTTGCCTTGCCGCCGGCAAGGCCGCCGCCGCGATGGCCGCCGCGGCCGAGCGTCATTACCTCGACGCGCTTGAGATGGAACCGTCGCGGCTGTCGGGTATCGCCACCACCCGCCACGGCCACGGCGTGCCGACCCGGCGCATCAAGGTGATCGAGGCCGGTCATCCCGTGCCCGACGCGGCCGGGCTGAAAGGCGCGGAGGACAGCTTGCAGCTGGCGCATACCGCCAGCGCCGACGATCTTTTACTGGTCCTGCTGTCCGGCGGCGGCTCCGCCAACTGGATCGCACCCGCCGACGGCGTCTCGTTTGCACAGAAGCAGCAGGTGACGCGGGCGTTGTTGCGCTCCGGCGCGCCGATCGGCGAGGTCAACACCGTCCGCAAGCATCTGTCGCGGATCAAGGGCGGCCGGCTCGCGCGCGCCGGGAAGCTGGCCGAAATCGTGACGCTGGCAATCTCGGACGTGCCGCACGACGATCCGTCCGCGATCGCCTCGGGACCGACGGTGCCGGATCCGACCACGCTTGCGGACGCACGCGCGCTTGTCGCCAAATACGACCTGAAGCTCGATGACGCCATTACCCATGCGCTTAACGACGCCAACAACGAAAGCTGCAAGCCCGGCGATGCCGCATTTGCGCGTGCGCGTTTCGAGCTGATCGCGCGGCCCAAGGCTTCGCTCGAGGCCGCGATCAGGCTGGCAAGAGCCGCAGGCTACGCCATCGTCGACCTCGGCGCCGATCTCGAAGGCGAAGCCAGAGCCGTCGCCGCCGATCACGCGCGATTGGCGCTGCAGGCCCGCACCGAGGGCAAGCAACTGGCGATCCTGTCCGGCGGCGAACTCACCGTGACCGTGCGCGGCAACGGCCGCGGCGGCCCCAACCAGGAATATGCGCTGGCGCTGGCCGAACTGCTCAAGGACACCTCGGGCATTTCGGCGCTGGCTGCCGACACCGACGGCGCCGATGGCGGCGCCGGCAGCGCCGACGATCCCGCAGGCGCCGTGATCGACGCCCGTACGTTCACGAAGATGAAAGCGCTTGGCCTCGATCCGAAGGCCTACCTCGACAACAACGACGCCACGGCATTCTTCATCGCCACCGGCGACCTGTTATTGACCGGTCCGACGCTCACCAACGTCAACGACATCCGGGTGATTTTGGTGGATAAGGTGTGAGGCGATAGTCCCGTGTTCCGGACGCGGTGCAGCGTTCTTCACACTGCGCAGCGTCCGGGGAACGCAGTCACCCTAAAACTCCCGCACAATCGTCGCCAGCATCTCGAGCAGCGCGGCGCGGTTGGCGGGACCCAGCAATTCATTGAGACGCGCTTCGTGCTTGGCCGCGACGAGCTTCTTGGCGCGTGCCAGCACCGCCCGTCCCTTGTCGGTCAGCATCAAGATATGAGAACGGCGATCGTTGGTCGAACGCATCCGCGTGCAGAGGTCGCGGCTTTGCAGGCCATCGAGCATCGCCACGAAATTCGGGCGGAGGATGCCGAGCGTATTGGCGATCTCGGTCTGGTTGCGGCCGGGATTCCTGTCGAGCAACAGCAGAACCGAGAACTGCGCCGGCGTCAGTTGCAGCGGCGCCACGCAGCGCAAGAAGTCCTCGAAGATTTTCAATTGCGCGCGCTTGAGCGAATAGCCGAGCAACTCGGACAATTCGCCCATCTGCAGCGGGGTGCTTTCCGAAGGCGTTTCGGCAGGCTCCTTGCGGACGGGGCGCGCGGCCCTGACAGGATCGGCGGCGGTCTTGGAAACTGTCATCGCTCGAGGCTCGCAATCCCGCTAGACTGGAAAAACCCGGCAAAAGCCGCCCGGGCCTTGAGATTATATTTGATAATTGTTATCCACCATATCAAATACCGGCAGCACTTTTCAACTGCCGTTGTCGGGGTCGCGCGCGGTTTCCCCAAGCCGCAACCGGCCCTCGCGTAAGGGGAGCGCCCGGTCTTGAACACGACGATCATGCTGTTCCTGGTGCAGGACGGCATCACCAACGGCGCGATCTATGCGTTGCTCGGCCTGGCGCTGGTGCTGGTATTCGCCGTCACCCGCGTGATCCTGATTCCGCAGGGCGAGTTCGTCACCTACGGCGCGCTGACCTACGCCACGCTGTCGGCCGGCCACGTGCCGGGCTCGGCGCGGCTGGCGGTGGCGATGGGCGTGGTGGCGTTCGGCCTCGATTTGTTCGCCGGCCGAAGATCGCTGCATCTGCGGCTGGTCGGCCGTGCATTCGCGGTCGATATCATCCTGCCCTCGGTCATCTTCGCCCTGACGCTCTGGCTCGCCGGCCAAAAAACCCCGATCGCGATCAACATCGCGCTGTCGCTGCTGATCGTCGCCTCGATCGGATTGTTTCTCTATCGCATTGCGTTTCAGCCCATTGCCCACACCTCGGTGCTGGTGCTGTTGATTGCCTCGGTCGGCTGCCATCTCGCGCTGCAAGGCTTCGGCCTGGTGTTCTTTGGCGCCGAGGGCCAGCGCGGCCCAACCCTGTCGGATGCCGCATTCACCGTCGGCGCGTTGCGATTTTCCGGCCAGAGCATCGCGGTCTACGTCCTCACGGTCGCTTTCATCGTCGGCCTCTGGCTGTTCTTCGGCTTCACGCTTTACGGCAAGGCGCTTCGCGCCACCGCGGTCAATCGTCTCGGCGCGCGCCTCGTCGGCATCCGCACTACCCTGTCGGGACAGCTCGCATTCCTGCTGGCGTCGGTGATCGGGGCGATTTCCGGAATCCTGATCGTGCCGATCACGACATTGTATTACGACACCGGATTCCTGATCGGCCTGAAGGGTTTTATTGCCGCGATCATCGGCGGCCTGGTCAGCTATCCGCTCACCGCCGTCGCGGCATTGGTGGTCGGCACCGTCGAGGCCTTCTCCTCGTTCTATGCCAGCAACTTCAAGGAGGTCATCGTCTTCTTCCTGATCCTGCCGGTTCTGGTGCTGCGGTCGCTGGCGGCACCCGCGGTCGAAGAAGAGAAGGATTGAACCTGCGATGATGCAACGGTTGCCCATCATCGTGTTCGCATGCGTCATGGCGGCGATCCCGTTCATCCCTCGCATGCCGCCGTTCTGGATCGTGCTGCTCGACAATATCGGGCTATCGGCGCTGGTGGCGATGGGACTTGTGCTCCTGACCGGCGTCGGCGGGCTCACCTCATTCGGCCAGGCCGCGTTTTGCGGCTTCGGCGCCTATACCACCGCGGTGCTCACCACGGCCTATGGCGTGTCGCCCTGGCTGACCTTGCCGCTTTCGCTGCTGGTGAGCGGCGTCGCGGCCGTGATCCTCGGCCTGGTGACGGTGCGGTTGTCCGGACATTATCTGCCGCTCGGCACCATCGCCTGGGGCATCGGGCTGTTCTATCTGTTCAGCAAGCTCGAATTCCTCGGCCGCAATGACGGCATTTCCGGCATTCCGCCGCTTTCGATCGGAAGTTTGCGGATGCTCGATGCCGGAACGATCTATTTTGCGATCTGGACCGCGGTGCTGATCTCGGCACTGCTCACGGTGAACCTTCTGGACTCGCGCACCGGCCGGGCGATCCGCGCGCTGCGGCGAGGCCATATCGCCGCCGAAGCCTTCGGCGTGCAGACGCCACGCGCCAAGCTTTTGGTCTTCATCTATGCGGCGGTGCTGGCCGGCCTTTCCGGCTGGTTCTACGCGCATTTCGAGCGCGCCGTTAATCCGACGCCGTTCGGCGCGCAGGCCGGCATCGAATATCTCTTTATCGCGGTGGTCGGCGGCGCCGGTTACGTCTGGGGCGGTGTGCTGGGGGCGGCGATCGTCGTGATCCTGAAAGAGGTCCTGCAGAGCTATCTGCCATATGTTTTTCACGGCGAAGGCCAGCTCGAGACCATCGTGTTCGGCATCCTGCTGGTGCTGCTGCTGCAACTGGCGCCGACCGGGGTGTGGCCCCGGCTGATGGCGCGATGGCCGTTCAAGCCGAACCGCAAGCGGCCCGACACGTCGCTGGCGCTGCCGGCGCGCGCCCGGGCGGCGGCGATGCCCGCGGTGCTGCTGCAGATCGACAATGCGCGCAAGCAGTTCGGCGGCGTGATCGCCGTCAACGACGTCAGCTTCGACGTCCAGGCCCGCGAGATCGTCGCATTGATCGGCCCCAACGGCGCCGGCAAGAGCACCACCTTCAACCTGATCACCGGCGTGCTCACCTCATCCGGCGGCACCATCTCCGTGCTCGGCAAGAATATCGACCGCGCCCCGCCGCAGGAGGTAGCGAAGCTCGGTGTCGCCAGAACCTTCCAGCATGTCAAACTGGTGCCCGACATGAGCGTGCTGGAAAACGTCGCGATCGGCGCCCATCTGCGCGGACACGCCGGCGCCCTCTCCAGCATGTTTCGCCTCGATCGCGCCGACGAGGCGAAATTGCTGGCGGAAGCGGCGCGCCAGATCGAGCGCGTCGGCCTCGCCGGCCAGATCGACGCGCTGGCGGGAAGCCTGTCGCTCGGCCAGCAGCGCATCGTCGAGATCGCGCGTGCGCTGTGCGTCGACCCGATCCTGCTTCTGCTTGACGAGCCCGCCGCCGGATTGCGGCATATGGAGAAGCAGCAGCTCGCTGGTCTGCTGCGTCAGTTGCGCGACGGCGGCATGTCGGTGCTGCTGGTGGAGCACGATATGGGATTCGTGATGGATCTGGCCGACCGCATCGTGGTGCTCGACTTCGGCACCAAGATCGCCGAGGGCACGCCGGATGCCATCAAGACCAATCCCGAGGTGATCAAGGCCTATCTCGGAGCGGTCGCATGAATCCGGATATGCGCGCGCTGCTGTCGGTATCCGATGCGCATGTCGCCTATGGCAAGGTCGAGGCCGTGCGCGCGGTGTCGCTCGAGGTCGCCGACAACGAGATCGTCACCATCATCGGCGCCAACGGCGCCGGCAAGACCACGCTGCTCAATGCCATCATGGGCATTCTGCCGCTGAAGGGACGCGCGAGCTTTGCCGGCGCGGACATGGCGCCGCTCGAGATCGAGGACCGGGTCGCGGCCGGCCTCAGCCTGGTGCCGGAGCATCGCGAACTGTTCGGCACCATGAATGTCGAGGACAATCTGCAACTCGGCGCCTTCCGGATCGCGAGAGCGGCCACAGCCGTTGCGTTCGAGCGGGTCTACACGCTGTTTCCGCGGCTGAAGGAGCGGCGCCGGCAACTGGCGGGAACGCTGTCCGGCGGCGAGCAGCAGATGCTGGCGATGGGCCGCGCCCTGATGGGCGCGCCGCGGCTCCTGATGCTGGACGAGCCGAGTCTCGGGCTGGCGCCGATCATCGTCGCCGATATTTTCCGCACCATCGGCGAATTACGCGCCGGCGGCGTGTCGGTGCTGCTGGTCGAACAGAACGCGCAAGCCGCCCTGCAAATCGCCGACCGCGCCTATGTGATGGAGCTCGGCGAGTTCATCCTGAACGGCCCGGCAAAGGACATCGCCAGCAACGCACGCGTCGCCGCGAGCTATCTCGGATTTACGCATGAGGGTGCCAGCGATATCTAAAAAGTAGGGTGGGCAAAGGCGCTCCTTGCGCCGTGCCCACCACACTTCGTCTAACCGAAACAGTGGTGGGCACGCGGAGTTTATCATCGGGCGCGCATTCGCGCGACCCGGTGGCTTTGCCCACCCTACAACTGGATCATCCGCCTTCGCGGATGATGACGTCAGCGCGTTTGTAACGCCTCTTCACATCGCCGGAACGTACTTGCCGTCCTTCACGGTCAGGATGATGCGCGAGCGGTCGTCGAGGCCGTAGCGGTCCTTTTCGGTGAAGTTGTAGACGCCCTGGCTCGCGGCGATCTCGCGTTCGGTCAGCAGGGCCTGGCGGATGGCTTCGCGGAATTCCGGCGTGCCGGGCTTGGCTGTTTTCAACGCCACCGGAATCACGCGCTCGAGCACCTTGAAGGCGTCGTAGGAATGTCCGGCGAACTGGCTGCGGCTGTTGGGACCGTATTTGGCCTCATAGGCGGAGTTGAGCGCCAGACCCGGCTTCTTGGTCAGCGCGCTGTCGGGTTGATCCTCGGGATCCATCACCGGACCCGACGCCATGATCACACCCTCCGCCGACTTTCCGGCGATGCGGATGAAATCCATGCTGGCGGCGCCATGGGTCTGGTAGATAAGGCCCTTGTAGCCGCGGTCGCGCAACTCGTGCTGCGGCAGGCCGGCCGCGGTGCCGGACGCGCCGATCAGGATCGCATCGGGATTGGCGGCGACCAGTTTCAGCACCTGGCCCGTGACCGAGGTATCCGGCCGCGCGAAGCGCTCCTCGTCGACCAGCGTCATGCCCATCGGTACACCCTGGGCCTTGAAGTCGTTGAACCAGAGATCGCCGTAGGAATCGGAGTAACCGATATAGCCGACGGTCTTGATGTTATGCGCCTTCATGTGCGCGTACAGAACCTTGCCCATGATCGGGATCGGCTGCGGCATCGACACCGACCATTTGGCACGCGCCGGCGTGATCGGGAACGGCGACAGACCGATATGCGGCACTGCCGCCTCGTTGGCGACGTCGGATACCGCAATTGTCGACGGCGTGATCGACGAGCCCATGATGATGTCGGCCTTGGACTCCGTGACGAAACGCCGCGCATTGGTGGTGGCAGTCGTCGGATCGCCACCGTCGTCGAGCACGATCACCTTCAGCGGCACGCCGCCGATTTCCTTGGCCACGAAATCGAGCGCGTTGCGCTCGGGAATGCCCAGTGCCGCGCCGGGTCCGGTGGTGGTGATCGAGATGCCGATCACGATTTCATTGCTTTGCGCCATTGCGGGCAACGCCGGCAGCGCCAGAGATGCCGCGATCACGGCGGCCGACAGATAGAACCTTTTCATTCATTCCTCCCTAAGGTGTTGTTTTCCATTCTAGATCAATCGAGGCCCAATTCAGCCCCTTCTTTAGGTCATGTCTTTAGAAAATCATGGGCCTCTTTAGATCATGCGCCTGGCCGAGTCAGCCCCGTTTGAACCTTGCGACGATCTCCTCCGGTACGGCTGCCGATTTCAGACGCGTTGGATCGTCCGGATGCCGTCCGACCAGCACCCGGGTTTCGAACGCCTCGATCGCCAAGGCCTCGCCCTTGAAGACGCGGTGGGTGACCTCGAAGCTCGAGCGCTTGAAGCTCTCGACCCGGCTCTCGATCGTGATCCAGTCGCCGTGGGTCGATGCGATGTGAAATTTCGCCCGCGTATCCACCATCGGAATCCCGACCAGGCCGTATTTCCGGATGATGTCCTGCTTGGAGAAGCCGGCGGCCTCGAACAGGATCGAGGTCGAATCGTCGAACATCTCGAAGTAGCGCGGATAGTAGACAATGTTGGCGGGGTCGCAGTCGCCCCACTGGATCTGCACGTCCCTGCGGTTGGTGAACATGCGTCGCCCTCAGCGCGGGGCCATGCGGAGCGAGGCATCGAGCCGCACCACCTCGCCGTTCAGATAGGGATTGTCGATCATGTGCAGCGCCAGTGAAGCGAATTCGTCGGCGTGGCCGAGCCGGCGCGGAAACGGGATCGCCGCGGCGAGGCTGTCCTGCGCCTCCTGCGGCAAATTCGCCAGCAGCGGCGTCAGAAACAGGCCCGGCGCGATGGTGAGCACGCGAATGCCGAACTGCGCCAGTTCGCGCGCGATCGGCAGCGTCATCGCGACGATGCCGCCCTTCGATGCCGAATAGGCCGCCTGCCCGATCTGGCCGTCATAGGCCGCGACCGATGCGGTGCAAATCACCACGCCACGCTCGCCGGTCGCCAGCGGCTCCAGCTTCGACATTTCCGCGGTCGCCAGCCGCAGCATGTTGAAGGAGCCGATCAGGTTGACCTTGATCACCTTGTCGAAATCGGCGAGCGGCATCGGCCCGTCGCGGCCGATCACCCGCTTGGCGGCGCCGATGCCGGCGCAATTCACCAGTACCCGTGCCGGGCCATGGGCCTTGGTCGCCGCCGCGATGGCGGCTTCGGCGGACGATGCGTCGGCGACGTCGCAGACAACCGCAACGCCCTTGATTTCGGCGGCAACACTCTCGGCCAGCCTGGCGTTGAGGTCGCACACGGCAACCCTGGCGCCCTGCGCCGCAAGCCTGCGCGCGGTCGCCGCACCCAATCCCGATGCACCGCCGGTGACGATGGCGGCCTGATCCTTTAACTGCATGGTTCTCTCCCTGACGGCACTTTGTTCGACGTTGGCTATAGCGTTATCACGTGCGCGGCCGGCGCCGGCGCATAAAGTTCCTCGACCAGATCAGCGCGATGATCCAGCACCGCGCGCTGGTTGATCGAACCCTTGTCGGTGACCTCGCCGCGATCGATCGACAACGGCGTGGCGAGCAGCACGGCGCGGGTTACCCTTGTCGACGATCCCGTCGACGTCGCCAGAAATTGCATCAACCGTTCGCGGAATGCCTGACGAATGACCGGATCGGCCGCCGTCGCCGCAAGATCGTCTTGTGCAAGCGCCGGATTGACCAGACGGCAACCGTCGAGATCGAGAACCACCAGCGCCGACACCTCGTCGCGGTTGATGCCCGCGATCACGACGTCGCGCACCATCGGCGCACAGGCCGCGACAAACCGTGCGCGGAGCGGACCGACGCTGACCCAGGTGCCGCTGGCCAGTTTGAAATCCTCGGCGATGCGGCCGTCGAAATCGAAACCGGCGCTTATATCGCCTGCGTCGACCGGCTTGAGCGCGTCGCCGAATTTGTAGAAGCCTTCCTGGTCGAAGGCATTCGCGGTCAGTTCCGGCTGACGCCAATAGCCCGGCGTCACGTTCGGCCCCTTGGCGCGAACTTCCAGCTTGCCGTTGTTCGGGACCAGCTTGGCATCGTTGCCCGACACCGGAAGCCCGACATGGCCGGAGCGGCTGGTGGCCGGCCGCACCGACATGAAGAACGGCGCGGTCTCGGTAGCGCCGAGGCCGGTCAGGACAGGCACGCGAAAGCCGGTTTCCTGGCCAGCGAGTTCGTCGAGACTGTTCCAGACAAAGGGCGACAGTGCAGCGCCACTGAAAAACATCGCGTGCAGGCGGTGAAAGAATTTCGCGCGCAAGGCCTGGTCGTCACGCAAATAGGGCAGCAGCGATTCGTATCCCTTGGGCACGTTGAAATAGACCGTCGGCGAAATCTCGCGAAGATTGCGCACGGTCTCCTCGATACCGCCCGGCATCGGCTTGCCGTCGTCGAGATACATCGAACCGCCGTTATAAAGCGTCAGTCCGATATTGTGATTGCCGCCGAAGGTGTGATTCCACGGCAGCCAGTCGACGATCACGGGCGGCTCGTCCTTGAGGAACGCCAGCGTCTCGCGCAGCATGACCTGGTTGGCGCAGATCATGCGCTGGGTGTTGATGACCGCCTTCGGATTGCCGGTCGAACCCGAGGTCAGCAGGAATTTTGCGATGGTATCCGGCCCGATGGCGTCGTGCACGGCATCGAGGCGCGGATGCTCCGGCGTCGCCAGCAAATCACTGAGCATCGTCACCTCGCGGCCGGGCAGCGTACCATGCGAAACGACGATCTCGGTTCCGGCGGGGATATTGGCAGAGAGCGCGTCGGCGAATTTGCCGGCATCGTCGGCGAACACGAGGCCGGGCGTCAGCAATTTGATGAGATAGCCGAGCTTGCCGTAATCCTTTGACACCAGCGAATAGGCTGGAGATACCGGGCAAAACGGAATCCCCGCATAGAGCGCGCCGAACGCCACCAGAGCGTGATCGATCGAATTGCCGGAGAGAATCACGACCGGCTTTTCGGCCGAAAGGTTGCGTGCAAGCAACGCCGATGCGATACGCCGGCTTGATTGCAGCAATTGCGCGTAGTTGATCTGCCGCCACCCGCCGCCGGCGACGCGCTCCGCCATGAAGACGCGATCCGGCTCGGCGCTCGCCCAATGGTGCAGCCGGTCGGTGATACGAACCGGATAGTCCCCGAGCGGAATCTTCGGCCGCAGGTAGATCGTGCCGTCCTCACGGCGCTCGACCGTGACGGCGGGATCGCCGAACGAAATCGCGCGCAGCGGATACGTCTTGCTCGCCGGGACGGAGATGTCGGGTTTCGCGCTCATGTCAGGCGGGCTTTACCTTGGCGGTCTTGCGATCGAGAAACGCGCGGATCCGAAGCTTGGCCTCCTTGTCGCTTTGCGCCACGGTCGCCATCAGCGATTCCATCAACAGGCCGGTTTGCGGATTGGCCTCCGCGATCATCGGCAGCGCCTGCAGCACGGCGAAATTCGTCAGCGGCGCATTGTTCGCCACCCGCGTCGCCAGCTCCATCGACTTGGCGAACGCATGGCCTTCCTCGGTGAGATATTGCGCAAAGCCGTAGGACGCGCCTTCGGTCGCGGAATAGACCCTCCCCGTCAGCATCATGTCGGTCATCCGCGCAACCCCGATCAGCCGCGGCAGCCGCACCGATCCGCCGCCGCCGACAAAAATGCCGCGTTGCCCCTCGGGCAGCGCGAAATAGGCCGAAGGCTCGGCGACGCGGATATGCGCCGCGCAGGCAAGCTCCAGCCCGCCGCCGATCACCGCACCCCTGAGTGCGGCGATCACCGGCACGCGGCTGTATTGAATCCGGTCGAACACCCGGTGCCACATCTGCGAATGCCGCAAGCCGTCGGTGGCGTCGTGCTCGGTCAGTTCCGACAGGTCGAGGCCCGACGAGAAATGGTCGCCGATGCCGTGGATCACCACCGCGCCGATGCCGTCAGGCAGATGGGAGAAGCAATCCTGGATCGCCAGGATAATGCCGTCGTTCAGCGCGTTGCGCTTGGCCGGACGGTTGAGGCCCACGGTCAGCACCGCGCCCACGGTCTCGATCTTGAGCAGCGCGGAGGGCTCGGCGGGGGCGGCGTCGGCCATTGCTGTATTACGTCCTGTTGAGAATAGTTATGTTTTATAACGATTGGAGAAGGAGTCAAGCTAAGCGACAGAGTCGATGGCGCCGTCATCCTGAGGAGCGAGGGCGAGTCCGCCCGAGCCTGCGAAGGTCTATCGGCATGTTCTGCTCGGATCGAGCCGCACAGCGCCGTCGCCCTTCGAGGCTCGCCAGAGCTCGCACCTCGAGGGTGACGACGCGAGGCCGCGCCTCAAGATTACAGCACCTGATGCACGTCGATCACGACGCGGTCGGCGTGGCGGGCGGCGGAGCCGATGAACAGATGCTCCATCAGCCAGCGGTACTTCTCGCTGCCGGTCTCGAAACGCGGCACGGTGCGGAAATAGATCAGCCCGGGATCGACCGGCTCGCCGCGCTTGAGCCGCTGCAATAGCTCAATCGGTCCGAAACGAAGACCCTTGTTCTCGACATAGACCACCGCGCCGTCGTCGGTCTCGAAGGCGTATTTCGCTTCGAGTTCGATCAACTCGTTGGGCCGGATGATCTGGAAGTCGGCGCCGAATGCGCAGACCTTGCCGTTGATTTCGCCGCTTACCTCGCCACCGGTGATCGGAATGATCCGGCGCACGCCGTGACCGAGATCGCCGGCCGATGTGACGTCGCCGATCCTGGCGGTGATGGTGAAGACATATCGGGTGGAAAGCTGCGGCGTCATCGAAGGCCCTATCTCAGCATGTGCTGCGGCAACCAGGTCGCCAGCACCGGAAACGCGATCAGGATCACCAGCCGGACGAGGTCGGTCGCCACGAACGGGATCACGCCCCTGAAGATCGTCGCAAACGAGACGTCCTTGACCACGCTCTTGATGACAAAGACGTTCATTCCGACCGGCGGATGGATCAGGCCGAGTTCCACCGTCATCACGATGATGACGCCGAACCAGATCGGGTCGAAGCCGAGATGCGAGATCACCGGAAAGATGATCGGCACCGTCAGGATGATCATCGCCATCGCGTCCATCAGGCAGCCGAGCACCAGATACATCACCATGATCAGGGCAAGCACGCCGTAACTGCCGAGACCGAGGCCGGTGAGAAATTCGGTGACCTTTTGCGGGGTCTGCGTCACCGTGAGGAAATAGCCGAAGATCAACGCACCGATCAGCACCGTGAACACGGCGGCGGCGGTGCGGGTCGCCTGCAGCAGCGAGGCCAGGATTTTTTCCCGGTCGAGCCGTCCGGTCATCACGCCGATCAGGAACGCGCCGGTGGCGCCGACGCCGCCGGCTTCGGTGGGCGTGAAGCGCGGCAGAAACGGCAAGCCATAAAGCCCGCCGATGACAAACACGAACAGCAGCACCGGCGCCCAGATATCCTTCAACCCGGTAAACCGCTCACGCCATGTGGTCTGCGGCCCGGTCGGCAGGAACCCCGGCCGGAAGTAGCCGATCAGCGTGATGGTGATCATGTACATGGTCATGGCGAGAATGCCGGGAACGATGCCGGCCATGAACAGCTTGCCGATGTCCTGCTCGGTGATGATGCCGTACACGGCCAGCACGGTCGATGGCGGCAGCATCGCGCCCAGCGTGCCGCCGGCCGCGATCACGCCGGTGGCAAAGGATTGCGGATAACCGAACCGGCGCATTTCCGGATAGGCCACCGCCGAAAAGGTCGCGGCGGTCGCCACCGACGAGCCGCAGATGGCGGCAAAGCCGCCGCAAGCCGCGACCGTGGCGATGCCCAACCCGCCGCGCAGATGTCCGACGAAGCCGTTGGCGGCGCGGAACAGTTCGCGGCTCATGCCGGAATTGCTGACGAAGGTCCCCATCAGCAGGAACATCGGAATCACGCCGAAGGTATAATCGGTCACCGTGCGCATCGAGGTCTGGCCGACCAGTTTCAGCGCGGGCGAGAACCCGACCAGGTAACCGAAGCCGGAAACGCCGACGAGGCCCATCGCCATGCCGACCGGCACGCGCAGCAGCATCAGCGCAAACAGGGTGACAAAGCCCAGGACGGCGACGGCGTCGGTGCTCATTCTATTCCGTGCCCTTGACCTTGGGGTCGTGCATCGCCTCCGGATTGAAAATCAGGCGATAGGTGCGGATCGCGATCAGCAGCACCGCGGAGACGTCACCGGCCCAGGCGACCGCAAAAAACGGCCAGGTCGGCATGTGCATCTCGAAGGTCAGGACATGGTCGTTATAGGTGCCGCGCACCTTGTCGAACAGCGTGTAGGTCTGCACCGTCACCACGAACAGCAGCACCAGTGTTGCGAACACGTCGATCATGCGCTGGTATTTCGGACCGACATTGGCCCAGATCAGGTCGACGGTGATGTGCCCGCCGCGATAGCTGGTGGCGGCGATACCCCAGAAGATCAGGATGCCGAGCAGCATGCGTCCGATGTCGAAAGAGTCCGGGATCGCATAGTTGAAGGTATTGCGCAGAATGACGGCAAGGAAAATGTTGGCCGCGACAATGCCGACAAATCCGGCGGCGATCCACTCGATCGTGTCGATGAACCGATCCATAGACGCGCGATTCATGTCCGCTCCGGACGGCTAACGAAAGCAAGGAGGGCGACGACGGCGGAGAAATACCGCCGCCGTATCGATCGATTACAAATTCCTACTGCGCCAGGGCGTTGTACTTGGCGAGCGAGGCACGCAATTCGGCCAGTGCGGCATCCGGATCGACGCCCTTCGCCTTGACGCCCTCGGCCCAGGTCTTGACCAGGGGTTCGGCCGCCTTCTTCCACTGCGCGGTCTGCTCCGGGGTCAGCTTGTAGACTTCGTGACCTTCCTCCGCCTTGACCTTGTCGATCCCGGCGTCTTCGAACTTGCCCCAGGGTTCGCCGACGCGGCCGGCGGCCTCGGTATTGCAGTTGTCGTCGATCGCCTTTTTCTGCCGGTCGGACATCTGGTTGTATTTGTCCTTGTTCATCACGAAGGCAAAGGTCGTGACATAGAGCGGCGCGTCCATGTGATATTTCGTCACCTTGTCGATGCCGAACAGCACCAGCGATCCCCACGGGAAGGTGACGGCGTCGGCAACGCCGCGCTCGATGATGTCGCGGACTTCCGGCGCCGAGGACTGCACGTTGGTGCCGCCGAGCAGCGTCACGAAATTGGCGATGGTGGCGTCGGCAGGACGGATCTTCATGCCCTTGATGTCCTCCGGCACCACGATCTTCTTGGTGCGCGAATGAAACGACGACGGCGAATGGATGAAGGCGAGGCAGAACTTGACGTCCTTCATCTCGGTCTCGGCATATTTCCGGTACCAGGCGTCGAGCCCCATCGAGCCGCCCTTGGCGTCCGACATCAGGAACGGCAATTCGCCGGCGCCGATGATCGGGAAACGGCCGGGCTGATAACCGGGGTTGACGTAGGTAATGTCGGCGATGCCGTCGCGCGCCATGTCGTAGTGGTCGAAGGCCTTGCCGAGCTGCTGGGCCGGATAAACCTTGTAGGTAATGGTGCCGCCGGATGCCTTTTCGCACCGCGGCGCCCCAGTCTTCCAGCGCCTTTTGCAGCGGATGCGACGCCGGCACCCAGTGCGACAATTTCAGCTCGAAGGTCTTTTCCTGCGCGAGCGCAGGCGTCACACTGGCGGCCAACAGCAACGCCAACAACGTTTTCCTCATCGACATCTTCTCCCTCGCGGCATCAGGGCTTCGATGCCCCTTTGCGGATATTGTTATATGATATAATTATCATTGCAAGCAGGTGCGGTCACGTCCGCAACTTACGTTCAAGCCTACAACATCCACGGGAGCAAGTATTGCGGACAAAAGTAGCAATCATTGGCGCGGGGCCGGCGGGATTGCTGCTGGGGCAACTGCTTCACAATAGCGGAATCGACAACGTCATCCTCGAGCGCCAGACCGCGGACTATGTGCTCGGCCGCATCCGCGCCGGCCTGCTCGAGGAGGGAACGGTGGCGCTGCTCGATGAAGTCGGCGCCGGCGCGCGCGCGCACCGCGAGGGCCTGGTCCATCACGGCGTCGAGCTTGCCTTCGGCGGTGTCCGCCATCGCATCGACATGACGGCTGCGACCGGCAAGACGGTGATGATCTACGGCCAGACCGAAGTGACGCTCGACCTGATGAATGCGCGCCACGCGGCCGGGCTCACCACGGTCTATGAAGCCGCCGACGTCCAGCCGCATGATTTCGACAGCCGGCCAGCCGCGCGTCACCTATGTCAAGGATGGCATCACCCACGAGATTGCCTGCGACTTCATCGCCGGCTGCGACGGCTTTCATGGCGTCAGCCGCGCCAGCGTCAAGCCATCGGCGATCGAGACATTCGAGCGGGTCTATCCGTTCGGCTGGCTCGGGATCCTGTCGGAGACGCCGCCGGTCAGCCACGAATTGATCTACACCAATCACGCCAGGGGATTTGCGCTCTGCACCATGCGATCGACGCATCGCAGCCGCTATTACCTGCAATGCCCGCTCGACGATCACATCGATCAATGGCCGGACCAGCGATTCTGGGATGAATTGAAGCGGCGGCTGGACCGGAAGGCGGTGGACGATCTGGTCACCGGGCCGTCGATCGAAAAAAGCATCGCGCCGCTGCGCAGCTTCGTCGCCGAACCGATGCGGTTCGGGCGGATGTTCCTCGCCGGCGACGCCGCCCATATCGTGCCGCCGACCGGCGCCAAGGGCCTCAACCTTGCCGCCAGCGACGTGCATTATCTCGCCGGTGCGTTGCGCGAATATTACGACGAGAAGTCTTCCGCCGGGATCGACGGTTATTCCGCAAAGGCGCTGTCGCGGGTCTGGAAAGCGGTGCGCTTTTCCTGGTGGATGACCTCGATGCTGCATCGGTTTCCCGACACCGAAGGTTTTGGCGCGCGGATTCAGCTTGCGGAACTGGACTATCTCGTGAACTCGAAGGCGGCGACGGCGTCATTGTCGGAGAATTACGTCGGACTGCCGTATTAAGGGAGCCGATATGCTCACTTTATATTTTGCGCCGGGTTCAAGTTCGATGGCGGTGCACATCGCGCTGCATGAGATCGGCATACCCTTTGAAGGCAAGCCGATGTCGTTCAAGAACGACCTGCGCAAGCCGGATTATCTGGCGCTCAACCCGGAAGGCAAGGTTCCCACGCTTGTCGTCGACGGGCGCCCGCTCACCGAAGTCGCCGCTATCCTTTATTATCTCGCCAAGCGATTTCCGGAGGCAGAACTGTTGCCGCGCGACGATCTCGAGGCCGATGCGCAGGCGCTGTCCTGGATGTCGTTCATTGCTTCGACGCTGCATCCGGCGCGCCGGCACGGGCTGGACTATGCCAAAGCGGTCTACGGCATCGCCGATAAGCGCCTGGGAAACGGCTGGGCGCTGGAGCGCTATTCGATCGTCGACATTCACCTGTTCCGGCTGTACTGGCGGCTGGCCAATTCGCTGAAGCCTGCGCCGAAACCTTTCCCAATCTCACCGCGCATTATGCGCGCATGATGGCCCGGCCGGCGGTGCAGCGGACCATCGAGATCGAATCCGCGGCGGGATACGAACTGCCGGCGTGATCGACATGCCGTGCTGCAACGTTTCAAACAACCGCTGAAATAGCGCTTTAAACTTTGTAGGCGGTGCATTTGGCGTGTGGATCGCGTTCAATGGCGAAACGCATCTCCCACGCGAGCCCGTTGCCATGACCGCCACCGATATCCCCGCAGGCTTCGAACGCCAGACCCGGCGCAGTCCCCTCACCGACCCCTGGGAGCCGATCTATTCGAAGCTGACGCCAGAGGCGATCATCCTGGGCTTGCGGCTGGCCACGCCGCATACCAATGCGCGCGGGTTCGCCCATGGCGGGTTGATCGCCGCGCTGACCGACAAGGCGATGGGACACAGCTGCGGCCGCAAGATGCGCGGCGCCACTTCGCTGGTGACGGTCAGCATGTCCGATCGATTACATCGCCAGCGCCCAGATCGGGCAATGGCTCGCGGTCGAGACCGACGTGATCAAGACCGGCAGCACGCTCTGTTTTGCGCAAAGCTTCATCAAAGCCGATGACGTCGTTATCGCGCGCGCCAATGCGACATTCCGCGTCGTGCCCAAAACGCAATGACACGGGCCTATCGGCTGCCGAAATGCCAGTCGCTGAGCTCGACCGCGAGATCGATGAAGGTGCGCACCTTGGCCGACAACAGCCGCGAGGTCGGATAGACGATGTGGATCGGCAGCGGCGGCTGCTCGAATTTTGCCAATACGATCTTGAGCCGGCCGGCCTTGATCGAGTTCGGCCGCCTGATAGGCCATCACCCGGGTCAGGCCGCCATCCTGCTCGGCATACTGGATCGCGGCATCGGCGCTGTTGGTGATGAAGCGCGGCGTGGAGGTCACCCGAATTTCGCGGCCACCCTCGACAAAGCGCCAGTCCGGCGGCGCGGTCATGGCGCCGAATTGAATCGTCGCGTGCGAGGCGATTGCGCCTGGCGTTTTCGGCTCGCCGCGCTGCTTGAGATAACCCGATGAGGCGACCACGATCCGCCGCATCTCGCCGAGCTGGCGCGCCACCAGGCTGGAATCGGCCAGGTGGCCGATCCGGACCGCAAGATCGACGCCGTCTTCCACCAGATTGATCATGCGATCCGACAATCGCAACTCGCCGCTGACTTCCGGGTAGCGCTTGAGATAGGCCGACATCAGCGGGCTGACATGGAGCCGCCCGAATCCGATCGGCGCCGAGACCGACAATCGCCCGCTGGGCCGGCGTGCGTTCTTCCTGCGCCGATCCGTCGGCTTCCTCGATGTCGGCAAGAATGCGCCTGATACGCTCGAGATAACGCGCGCCCACATCGGTCAGCGTCACCGAGCGCGTGGTCCGCTGCAGCAGCCGCGCGCCGAGATGGTCTTCGAGCGCCGCCACCAGCCGCGTCACCCCGGAGGGCGACAGCCCCAGTTTGCGGGCCGCCGGCGCAAAACCCCGGAGGTCGGCCACCGCGGCAAAGGCCTGCATGGCGTCGATGCGGTCCATGGCATTATTTCATATATTGCAATTATCAAGTGTCAATCGAAAGGATTGCACAAATCTGGAAGAAGGCCCACGTCGGAAGCAACCAACGTCCATCCGGAGATTTTTCCGATGTCAGACATTCACATTTATTCCAGCGATGTCGCGTTCACCCCGGCGGTGAAAGCCGTCCAGACCCGCAAAGGATCTCGCGACGCCTATGCAAGGGTCGAGCAGGGCGGCGGCTGGCGCACCGAGGTTGACGCCGATCTCGCGGCGTTTCTCGCAGCGCAGGACAGCCTGTTCATGGCGACCGCCACCGCCGATGGACAGCCCTATATCCAGCATCGCGGCGGACCGAAGGGTTTTGTCAAAGTCCTGGACAAGAACACGCTGGCGTTCGCCGATTACAGCGGCAACCGGCAATATATCAGCCAGGGTAATCTCACCGAGAACCCGAAAGCGCACATCTTCCTGATGGATTACGCCCATCGCCGCCGCGTCAAGATCTGGGGCGAGGCGCGCGTGGTCGACGACGATCCGGCGCTGCTGCAATCGCTGATGCCGCAAGGCTACAAGGCGCGGCCCGAGCAGGTGATCCTGTTCAGGATTTCGGCGTGGGACACCAACTGCCCGCAGCATATCCCGCAGAAGTTCGATGCCGCCGATGTCGCCGCGGCACTGGCCACACGCGACGCGCGCATCGCCGAGCTTGAGGCAGAATTGACAACGCTGAAAGGCTCGCCCTCGGCGGGCCGCTGAGGTTCAGGCGGCTTGTCGCAACGGCGCCCAGGCGAAGTCCGGATAGTATTGAAGCATCATCCGATCGACATAGGCCGTGAGATTGCGGAAATGTTCGGTTCGCTCGCGAAGCTGGGAGCTGAAAAACGGCGTCAGAATGCTCGCGAGCGCGCCGAAGGCGGTGGCGTCGGCGCCGCAGGGCGTCTCTCCCATCAAATACGGCTTGTCGCCAAGCTGGACCGACAGCGCAAACAACGAGCGGATCGCCAGATCGATGTCCTCGTCCGGGGCGTGACGCCCAAGACCGCTCAACAGATAGTTCTCGGCGACGCGGAACTGCGCATCCTCGCGCAGTTTTTCACGCAGATGCTCGGGCGCGCCATCGAAGAAATGCGCCGGACCTTTCGCGAAGTTATCGGAATCGATCC
Source organism: uncultured Alphaproteobacteria bacterium (assembly GCA_963774685.1). GTDB lineage: Bacteria > Pseudomonadota > Alphaproteobacteria > Rhizobiales > Xanthobacteraceae > Bradyrhizobium. The sequence continues at coordinate 308,235 of CAVZFU010000005.1, forward strand.
AGCGCGCCCCGACCGAGGCCCAATAGACGTGATGTTCGATCATTCGTTCGAACGCCCAGGCCTGCGCACGCGCCTGCAGACTGAGCGGCGCGTCGAAGTCGAAGCCGTACTTGCCTTCGATATGCGCGCGAATGAAGGTGGAATCGGCAACCCGATCCTCCTCGTCGACGATATAGGGCAGCTGTCCCTTGGGAGAGGCGGGCGGCATCGCCTTTTCCTTGCGATAGGCAAGGCCGGCCATCCTGAGCTGGACTTCCGTCTTGGTCACAAAAGGGCTGATTTCCGGCAGGCCGAAACCGGCGCCGAAGCCATACAGGGTGATCACGTGAGTTCTCCCGATTTCATGTCCGATTTCTTGCCGCTCGATTTACCCGGCTTCCTGAGCAGGCGTTTCAGGCTAGCCATCCCCTGCTGCCACCGTGGTGTCAGCAGCGGCGACATCGCGGTCCAGAGGTCGAGGCCGTACAGAATCATCATGGACAAAATCCTCTTGGTTGAAGTGTTGTCCCGGTATACTGACCCCCTGCTGCCAACATGCTGTCAGCATCGGAATAGGGTCCGCTAAAACAGGCAAACGAGACGCTTCATGAGACGCGCCGACCGGCTGTTCCAGATCATTCAGGTGCTCCGTCGCACCGGCAAACCGCTGACGGCGGATGCGATCGCGGCCGAACTGGAAACGTCGAAGCGGACGATCTATCGCGACATCGCGACCCTGATCGGACAGCGCGTACCGATCCGCGGCGAGGCCGGCATGGGCTATATCCTGGAGAAGGGATTCGACCTGCCGCCGCTGATGCTCACCCCGGACGAGATCGAGGCGGCCGTGCTCGGCGCGCAATGGGTTTCGGGACATGCCGATCCGGTGTTGTCCCGCGCCGCCCAGGACCTCATTGCGAAAATCGCCGACACCGTTCCCGAACGGCTGAGACCTTTCGTGCTTGAACCGGCCAGCCGCGCCCGCCCGGCCTGGCAAGGCGAACCCGACCGCATCGACATGGCGCGGACGCGGGCGCAGATTCACGAAGGGAAGAAAATCACGCTGCACTACCGCGACGAACACGGCCGCGACAGCGAACGCACGATCTGGCCGATCGCCATCGGCTATCACGAAGCGGTGCGGATTCTGGCGGCATGGTGCGAACTGCGCCGGGATTTTCGCAGCTTCCGGACCGACCGCGTCGTGGATGCCGCCTATCTCGACGAGAAATATCCCGAGCGGCGCGACCTGCTCAGGGCGAAATGGCGAAGGAGCCTGGTCTGGGAAGCTCCCAAGGATACCTGATGGCAGGAACTCCGGCGGCAACAACCCTGATAGCTCGCCGCCTCATTCCGCGCTAAACCGGATGCATGGAACAAGCAGAGGCCGCGATAAACGTCGAGAGCCCGTGCCAGGCCTGCGGCGCGTGTTGTTCGTATTCGTCGAACTGGCCGCGGTTCACCACCGAGGACGACGCGACACTCGACCTGATCCCGGAGAAATTCGTCAACGATAAATTGTCGGGCATGCGCTGCGATGGCGAACGGTGCTCGGCGCTATCCGGCAAGGTCGGCATCGCGACCTCGTGCGGAATTTATGCCGTCCGACCTGAAGTCTGCCGGACCTGCATGCCCGGCGATCCCGAATGCGCCATGGCGCGGCACCGGCACGGGTTGCCGGCGCTAGGCGTGGCGTAGAGCAACAGGAACGATTGCTAAGGGCCGGCGACCAATTACGCCGTGGCAGCCTGCGTGAGGTCTTCGTCGTCAAGCTCATCTTCGATCGGCGAGAAGGTGCTCAACGGCTTGGTCGAGAGCGTGATCGGCTTGCGATTGCCGTAGGACGACGACGGCGGGATGCGGGTGGCCGGCGCTTCGCGGGAGAGCGCATAGAGGGTGGAGCCGACGCGGCCGCCGAGCTGGATCAGTTCGCGCTCGCTGCAGCTTGCGGCGATCGCCAGTGCCAGCGAGTGCAGGTGGCTCCTGCGATAGCAAAACAACGCCAGCATGGCCCGGACGTCGGAAGAGACGCTCTCCACCAGTTGCGGCAGGCCGTTTTCGTTGGCGCGGTACATTTCGCCAAGCAATTCATCCTGGACCGGGCAGAAATCGTTTTCATAGGCGTCGCGGCTGGAAAACATGTGCAATCTCCCTTTCTGGAAGATGCAACGCAAGTCTCTAACGAAAGGTTAACCACGGGTCCCCGTAGTCGTACGGGCCCCTTGAGCAGGCCAGCCGAATCAGACAGCCGCGAGCGCCATCGTCATGGCCTAGAGCCCGTTTGCCGTCATCCAGGCGGCCACGGCGCGGCCGATCGCCGGGCCGGAGTCCTCCTGAATGAAATGCGAGCCCGGGACCGTTACCTCGGTCTGGTTTTTCCAGCTTCGGCAGAAATCCCGCGACGCGCCGGTCAGGATCGCGCCGGGTTCGGCGTTGACGAACAGCTTTGGCATGGCGCTTTCAGCCGTCCATTGCGAATAGGCCTGCGCGATCTGGACCACATCGGCAGGCTCGCCGGCTATCGGGATCTGCCGCGGCCAGGTCAGCGTCGGCCAGCGGTCCTCACGCTGCACAAAGGGCCGGCGATATTCCGTCATCTCGGCTTCGGTCAGTTTCCGCAACACCGACCCCGGCAGCACCCGCTCGACGAACATGTTGCGGTCCAGGATCATCGATTCGCCCTTGTCGGAGCGAAACCCCTGGAAGATCGGCGTGGCCGCAGCACTCCATTCGTCCCAGGAGGCAATCGGTCGCACGATCGCTTCCATGTAGGCGATGCCGCGGGCACGGTTGCGGTGACGGTTGGCCCAGTCGAAACCGAGCGCCGAACCCCAATCGTGCACCACCAGAACGACCGATTCTGTTCGGCCGATCACCGCGTCGATGAAGCCGTCGAGATAGTCGCGATGGGTCGTGAAGCGATAGGTGTCAGGACCGGGATTTGGCAGTTTGGCGGAATCGCCCATCCCGATCAGATCCGGCGCGATCAGCCGGCCGCGGCCTTCCAGTTCGGGAATGACATCGCGCCAGAGATAGGACGAGGTCGGGTTGCCGTGCAGAAACAACACCGGCGCACCCTCGCCGCGCTCGTGATAGGCCATGCGGGCGCCGCGCACATCGACGGTCTTTTTGGTGAGCGGCGTTTCGGTCATTTGGGCGAGGCCAATGCGATCAATTCGCCGCCATGAAGATCGACAGGCCGAATCCGGTGAGATGGTGCAGCGCCTGGTCGACCCCGATCAGGGTCCAGAACCATGGATGCTCGGTCGTCATGTTGAATGTGGACGAGCAAAGGCCCTTGGCGCGATCGACCACGATATGAATCGCGAAATCGATGAAAGCGACGAACCAGAATCTTGGCGCGATGATCAGGATCAGCACCAGCGACGACGCGAGATGCACGAGACAATGCGCCAGCAACGGCAGCGCCCAGCCGGTCTTTTGATCCTTGCCGAGCGCCATCCAGGTCGTCTGCAGCACGAAATCGGCAATGATGTGCTTGAACGTCAGGACAAGCATCCACCCGATCAGCGCGGCAACCGGAACCGACGACGACATGGAGGGAAACGACAAACTGACGCCCTTCGCTGGACTGGCTTTGAACGGCACGAAGAGATGGAATCTAGGCCGTCAGCGCACTCAAATCCGGATAATTCAACCTGTATCGGTCATTTATGACACCTCCCGCGGCGGAATGCACCTGTCGGGAACCCGAAAAACGTGGAGTGTGGCCGAACGGCGATAGCTGCCGCAGCCGGGGCTGATACCGGCTACCGCCAGGACCGGATTTGTAATCCGCCGTGGCAAATTTATCGTTCCTTTTGAGATATTTACGATCTCGTTTGGGCGAAGTCGGAGGCCGTGTGTCCAAGCACGACGGTTGGCTTTAGCGAGCGCCCTATTCCGCGGCCTGCTCCAGATGCGACGCCGTCCGCGATTGGACGTTGATCTGCCGCGGCTTTCCCATCAGTACCGGCTGGAACAACACCGCAGCCGCCATGGTGCATAACAAGGCCAGCGCCATCATTTTGCCCATGCTCGACATGCCCGGATAGCTCGACGCCCACATGCTGCCGAACGCGACCGCGTTGGTCATCGCACTAAAGACGACTGCCCGCGTCAGCGTCGATTGCAGCAGATCGGTTTTCCCGGCGCGCCACGCCATGATGTAATAGATCTTGAACGCTACGCCGACGCCGAGCAACAGCGGCAACGCGATGATATTGGCAAAGTTGAGCGCGAGATTGCCGAGCACGCAAACCTCAAGCGTAACGGCGCCGGCCAGCAGCAATGGAATCAGGGTCAGGAGCACGTCGGTGACTCGCCTCAACACGAGGAACAGCAGGATGGCGATGGCGGCGAGCGCGAGCACGCCCGCTTCGACGAACGCATGGGTCACGACCTTTCCGGATTCATAGTAGCTGATCGCAGCTCCCGTCGCCGACGGTTCGGCGCGCAGAACCGCGGTCGCGAAGCTTCTCAGCACATTGTTGTCGTTTGGGTCGCCCTTTGGCAACGCCTGAACCCGCGCCTTGCCATCGGGCAGCATCCAGTCGCGGACCAAATTGGGCGGCAGGGTCTTGATGGTCACCGGCGACGGGTTGAGGCTCTTGCCGAGCCGATCGAGGTCGTACCTCAGCGGCGGCGCCACGGCTGCTTCCACCCTGTCGCGGGTCGCGGCATCGGCGTCCTGCCAGACGCTTCAGCAGACCGGAAACACGGCGTGCCGCATCGGCACCCTCACCTGTCGCATGGCCCGCGACCTCGGAAAGATCGTCCGCGGCGGTCCGGATTGCGGCAATGCGCTCCGGATCGGTCGCGGCAGGCTGCCGTTGCGCAGGATTAAGCGCCCTGGCAAGCCCCTGCGACGCCGCCTTGATCGAAGCGATCTTCTGGTCCTGATCGGCCGGTATGAAACTGCTCAGCGTCAGGGCGCTCGAAACCTCGGGCACCGAGGCCAGGGTCTTGGCCTTGCTGTCGGCGTCGTTGAGCGATGACGCCAATATCTCGGCATCGTTGCCGCTGGTCTGTGGATTTCGCTGCATCCGGCGATAGGTCACGACCGATGGCGAGTCGGGATTTTGCAGGTTGACCGGGTTGAAGTCGAACGGCAAATGCCACAACAGCGGTGTCCCGGCCAGAACCGCAAGGACGGTTACGGCGATGACCGCGATGCGATGGCGCTGCAGGAAATGATCCAGCGGCGCAAGGCTCTTGAAGCCGACCGGCTCGGTCTCGCCGGCAGGATTGAGCGTCGCGATCATGGCCGGCACCAGCGTAATGCTGCAGGCGAATGCGATCAGCATGCCGAACCCGGCAATCAGTCCCAGTTCCGATAGCCCGCTGTAGCTCGTGGGCAGGAATGAGAAAAAGCCGACAGCGGTCGCGGCGGCAGCGAGCGCCAGAGGATCGCCGGCCTTGCGGGCGGCGTTGCGCAAGGCCGTGCGCACATCGTCGCACTCATGCCGTTCGGCGCGGTAGCGCACACTAAACTGAATGCCGAAATCGACCCCGAGCCCGACAAACAGCACAAAGAACGCGATCGAAATCAGATTGAACGATCCGACGGCGGCGAGGCCCAATGCAGCAGTCGCCGCGAGGCCTACCATCAGGCTAAAGAAGACCGCGGCGATGATCTTCCAGGAGCGCAGCGCCAGCCAAAGAATAACCAGCACACCGAGCAATGCGGACAAGGTATCGCGCAAGGCGCTGTACCGGATAACCGAGAACTGATCGTCATTCATGGGCACCTGGCCGGTCAGGTCGACGGTGGCGCCGAATTTAGTCTCCGAGCTTCAGATCATTCGTCGGCGTGACGAATACCCTCGGTCGCCTCACGGCCCGGCTGCAATGCCGCGAAATCGAGCTGAGGCTGCACCTCGATGAAGTGCCGTAGTTGCGAAGCTTGCAACGGGTGACCCTGCAGAAGCTCCTGCCAGGAAAATGTCGCCGGCTTTCCTGCAAGCGCATCGCTCAGTGTTTTGTCCGCGAGCGACAGCGGCCACGCCAGCTGATTCAGCCTGACCCGCCCGCTCTTGACGCCGTCGGCTGCAAAGGACAGGGCTTTCATCACGCCGCGAAGGCCTGGATCGGCCGCCAGCGAGGCGATGATCGGCTCGGCAGTGGTCAGCCCTTCGACACTGGCTTTGACATCGGAGAGTGATTCGAACAACAGGCCGTGCCGGTCAAAGAAATCCCCGCTGTCGGGCCGTCCCACCCTTGGATACAGGTCCGGATTTTTTGAAAGCGCTCGCGCCAGCGCATTGGTGGATTGTTCGGCGTTTTCGGGGGTCGATGCTCTCACCACCGCGGAAATGCCCCGTTGCGGAAACGCCTGGGTGAACTCCAGCTGGCGCTGGTGCCATGGCAGGTTCTGCGAAATCAGCGCTTCGATATCCGTTGTGATCGAAAAGCGCGCTGCATCGAAAATCCCCGCCGCGATCATCAGCATGGTGCCGGCCGCAATGATCGCCCAGCGGTGGCGGGTGCAGAAATCGACGATGCGGACGATGGCTGAATTTAACATGGCGGGCGAAGCGACTTTCCGGGGTTCATGGAATCCGCAGATCGTGGTTCCAATCTCCGGCGGACAGAATCGTTCGGGTTCCCCGTTCAAATTTCCCGAACCTAGTTCCTTGATTTGGGCAGTTCTGGCCTATGCGAGGCATAGTCCGGGTCATATTTCACAAGCCACAATTGCAGCGCGGCCATGAATACCACGACGACGCCGGTCCCGATGCATACATGCATGGCGCGGGTGTGGGCGAACCCCAAAATCCACGGCGACGCTATCAACCAGAACCCGAGCGCGAGATTGAACCATTCCTCCCAGTCCGAAAACGCCACCATTGCCGCGACCGAGAGCACTGCGATCAAGGCGCCGCTGATCCATGCGTCAAGGCGCACCGCTTCGCTGACATAGGCAAAAAGCCACGGCGACACCAACAGGAAGATTCCAAAAAACAGATTGTAGAGCTCGATCGGGGATTCGCGGCGCCAGCTCATTGAAGTGCCCTCCCGGCAGGTGCGATCACGCGTCAAGGCGGGACGCGGCGGTTCGCGATTGTCTTCTTTGTTTTGGATCGATGGCGGGACGCTTTCGCGTTCCGCCATCGATCCGGCTTACGTGCAGCTATGCGCGGCGGTCGATCACATCGACGACCTTCTTGTCGGTCGGATTGACGATCAACAGCTTGCCGTGAAGCAAGGCATAGTCATAGGGCCTCAGCGCCGATACGTGCGTGGCGACCTTAACCGGTACCGATTGAAGCGAGATATCGGCCGGTACCGTGGTTCCGACCGACGCCGAGAAGTTCTGCGGCGCCTTTTGGCTGGTTGCTTCCCTGCCGATGTCGCGCCAGGCAATCCGTTCCTGCGCGCGCGTCAGCGAAATGCTGTCCTTTGCCATCGCCTGCGCCGGCATGGGATTCTTGGACATCGACGTATTGGACGTGGCCTGATTGTCGGCGGCAGACGCCACGCCTGCGGCGGACGTCAACGTTGCGGCGGCAACAATGGCTAGGAAATGAGATTTCATGGCGGTTCTCCTGAGTGAGCCGCCCCTACGCGAAAGCCGCAACACCGCAAAATGTTTCATTAAAGATCATTCATAATGTCGCGTCAGCGTCTCGACCGGCATCACGATTGTCGTACCTCGCCTCTTTGGCGCGATAGCCGCGCACCGGCATTCGATCCCGCAGGCTTGTTCTTTCGAAAGATTAATCGGGCGAACAGGACCACGTAATGTGCGTGCTCCATATTGGCGTCGAGGGGGAAATCACAGACGCAATCATGGAGATGCAATCATGGACCATCAATCGAACATCCCGCCTCACGCCCCACGCAAAATCCTCAAAGCTCGCCGGCTCGCACTACTGGCTTCCGTGACCGGTCTCAGCATGGCCGTGCTCCTCGTCGGCCCTGGCGGATACCGCTCGTTCAGTCTTCCTTCATGGGGTGCACCGGCGCAGGCCGCCGAGATGACGCAGAATCCGGCCGGGTTCGGCGACCTCGTCGCCAGGGTCAAACCGGCCGTCATATCGGTCCGCGTCAAGATCGACGACAACGGCGAGAACTCGGCGATCTTGCAGCGAAACGATCAGGACGGGAATTCCGATCAATCGGTTTCGCCGTTCGACCAGTTTTCGCGGCAGTTCGGCTTTCGCATTCCCAACGGGATGCCGGAGCGCCATCAGGTCATCACCGGCGAGGGCTCCGGCTTCTTCATCTCGCCGGACGGCTATGCGGTTACCAACAACCATGTCGTCGACCATGCCAAGTCCGTGCAGGTGACGGCCGACGATGGCACCATCTATACGGCCAAGGTGGTCGGCACCGACAAGAAGACCGATCTTGCGCTGATCAAGGTCGACGGCAAGAAGGACTTCAGTTTCGTCAAGTTCGCCGACCAGCCGCCGCGCGTCGGTGACTGGGTGGTCGCCGTCGGCAATCCCTTCGGTCTCGGCGGCACCGTGACGGCCGGCATCGTTTCGGCCCGCGGCCGCGATATCGGCGCGGGACCTTATGACGATTACGTCCAGATCGACGCCCCGATCAACAAGGGCAATTCGGGCGGTCCTGCCTTCGACATGAACGGCAACGTCATCGGCGTCAACACGGCGATCTTCTCGCCGTCGGGCGGTTCGGTCGGAATCGGCTTCGACATTCCGGCCGGCACCGCGAAGCTCGTGGTGGCTCAACTCAAGGACAAGGGCTACGTCACCCGCGGCTGGCTCGGCGTGCAGGTGCAGGCGGTCACGGCGGATATCGCCAGCAGCCTTGGCATGAAGCAGGCCCGCGGCGCCATGGTGGACAATCCGCAGGACAACAGTCCGGCCGCCAAGGCCGGGATCCAGGCCGGCGATGTCATCACCGCGGTTAACGGCGCGCCGGTCAAGGACTCCCGCGATCTCGCCCGCAACATCAGCATGATGTCGCCCGGAAACTCGGTGAAGCTCGATGTTTTGCGCAATGGCGAAACGAAATCGATGACGTTGACCCTTGGTGAAATGCCGAAAGACCGTCAGGCCAATGCGGAAGATGGACAATCCAGAACGGGCGCCGCAACGCCGCATCTCGGCCTGCAGCTCGCACCGGCAAGCGAGGTCGAGGGCGCCGGCCAGAAAGGCGTCGTCGTGACGGCGATCGATCCGGAAGGTCCGGCGGCCGAGCACGGCTTCCAGGCCGGCGATGTCATTCTGGATGTCGGCGGCAAGGCGGTCGCAAATCCGGGTGACGTCCGGGCGGCGCTCCGGGAAGCAAATGCCAAGGGCTCGCACAGCATCTTGATGCGGGTGAAAACGGCAGATGCGACCCGCTTCGTCGCGATACCGCTGGCCAACGGGTGATGCGGGTCTCTGGCTGATGGCACGTCAGCATCGATCAACAACAAGGGGACCGGAGTCACATCCGGTCCTCCCTGCTATAGTTAATCCCGGTCATGACCTTCGCTTGCGGCGCGCGGCAAAAGCCGGGTTTCCCCGACCCCCCGCGATAACGCTGTTTACGGGCTGTCGTTGACGGCCTGCCGCTGCCCGGGCACCTTGTCGAACCGGCCGCGGGCAACGCACCGCAGCCGGCCTTTTTCATCGACGGGCACCGCCTCGCAATGTCCAAGCCGCTTGTTTTCCCCGCTTTGAAACAATTTGTGGCCGCAACGACCGGCCGCAACATGACCAGGGCGGCCTATGTCGCCGTTACCTCCGGCGTCGCCCTGATGGTGCTTCTCACCGTCGCTCCGGCCTATGAGGCGGCGCATCACTGGGTCGATGCGCTGCTGTGGGCGTGCCTGGCTTTCTTTGTGTTCGAATGGGTGGTCCGGCTTCGCCACGCCTTTGCAGCACAACGTGTCTGGGCCTACGCGTTGTCGGTCCGCGGGTTCGTGGACGCCATCGCCGCTGTCGCGGTGCCGATTGCCATGGTCCTTGGCACCGATCCCAAAACGGCGTGGCTGCTGGGCGTATTCTGGATGCTCAAGGTGGTTCCGGGAATTCCGGGATTGCGGCAGTTGCGCCGGGTGCTGGTGCTGGAATCCCGGCCGCTGTTGAGCGTGCTGGTGATTTTCCTGATGGTGCTGTTCCTGGCTTCGGTGGCGGTGTATTTCCTGGAACGCGATGCCCAGCCGGTCGCCTTCGGCAGCGTGCCGGCGGCGTTGTGGTGGGCGGTCGCAACACTGACCACCACGGGATATGGCGACGTGGTGCCGATCACGCCGCTCGGCCGGCTGGTCGCGGCCGTTGTGATGATCTGCGGCCTCGGCGTATTCGGTCTCTGGACCGGTATTCTCGCGACCGCCTTTGCCGCCGAAACCCGCCGCGACAATTTCCTCAAGACCTGGGAGTCGGTCACCAAGGTGCCGTTCTTCGCAGCCCTGGGGCCGGCGGCGATCGCCGATGTGACGCATATGCTGCGCACCATGGATCTGCCGCCGCGCACCACGATCATCCGCAAGGGCCAGGCCGGCGACTGCATGTATTTCATCGCCGCCGGCGAGGTCGAGGTCGACCTGCCGGGCAAGAAGGTGGCATTGGGCGAAGGCGCGTTCTTTGGCGAGATGGCGCTGCTCGGCAACAATTTGCGTTCCGCCAGCATCGCCACCACGCGCGTATCGAAACTGCTGGTTCTCGATCTCGTGGACTTCCGCATGCTGATGGCACGGCATCCCGATCTTGCCGAGACCATCGACGCCGAAGCCAAGCGGCGCGCGCAAGAAAACAACTGACAATGGAGAAAGCCATGCCGGAAGCTGCCGAAGCGGCGAGCACGCCGGTGTTCGAACTCGACGGGGCGCGCGCCACCATCCGCCTCAACCGGCCGAAGCATCTCAACCGGCTGCAGCCCGACGATCTCGATGCACTCCTGAAACTGTTCGACCGGATCGAAGCCGATCCCGCGATCCGGGTATTGGTGCTGACCGGCACCGGCCGCGCCTTCAGCGCCGGATACGATCTCAACTCGGTCGCCGAACGCGCCACCAGTGCGGTGGAAGAGAAAAGCGCAGGGTCGGCGTTCGAAGTCGTCGCCAACCGGCTCGAGGATCTCGGCGTGCCCACCATTTGCCGGCTCAATGGCGGCGTCTATGGCGGATCGACCGATCTGGCGCTGGCCTGTGATTTCCGCATCGGCATCGACACCTGCGAAATGTTCATGCCGGCGGCAAGGCTCGGGCTGCATTACTACAAGAGCGGCATCCGCCGTTACGTTTCGCGGCTCGGCGCCGACAACGCCAGGAAATTGTTCCTGACCGCGCAGAAGATCGACGCGCAAGAAATGCTGCGGATCGGCTATCTCACCGCGATGGCGCCGGCCGAGACCTTCGACCAGGAAGTCGACAAACTCGCGAGCATTCTCGCCGGCAACGCGCCGGTGGCGATGCGCGGCATGAAGCGCGCGATCAACGAATTTGCCCGCGGCAAGCTCGATGAAGAGGCCGCCGACCGGCGCGCCCGCGACAGCATGCGCAGCGCCGAGATCAAGGAAGGCATCAAGGCGTTTGCCGAGAAGCGTCCGCCGCGGTTTTGAGACGGTCTTCTCTCTTGCCTCTCCCCGCATGCGGGGAGAGGTCGGATCGCATCGACAGATGCGATCCGGGTGAGGGGGACTATCCGCAAGTCACGCTTTTCGAGAGAGCCCCTCACCCCAACCCTCTCCCCGCGAAGAGCGGGGCGAGGGAGCAGAGCTGTGCACGCGCTTCTGCGCAAGCGCACTACTCCTCCACAAACGTAACGGTGTCCGCAATCCCGGCGCGCGTGGTGCGGTAGCTGTTGGCCTTGTGGTCACGGTCGGGATATCCGAACGAAATGCCGCATACCACCCGCCGGTCGTCGCCGAGACCGAAATGCTTGCGTATCAGTTCGGAATGAAACGCCAGCGCCGCCTGCGGTATGGTGGCCAGTCCCAGCGCCTGCGCGGCGAGCATGAAGTTCGTGACATAGCCGCCGCAATCGATCGCGCCGTAAACGCCGAGCGCCTCGTCGGTATGAAGGATGGCGACATGCGGCGCACCGAAGAAATTAAAGTTCTCCAGCGCCTGCTGGGCGTAGGCCGCCTTGTCGCCGCGCGGGATGCCGAGCGAGTTGTAAAGCTGAAAGCCGCTTTCGCGCCGTCGCTCCAGATAGATCCCGCGATATTCGCGCGGAAACGGAAAATCACCCGAAGTCGGCCTGCCGCCGCTGGCCGCACCGTAGACCGCATCCCGGAATTTCCTGATCGCGGCACCCGAGGCGATTTCAAGACGCCATGGCTGGCTGTTGCACCACGACGCGGTCTTTTGCGCCGCCGTTAGAATCCGCTCGATGATGGCGCGCGGCACCGGATCGGGCCGGAACGCCCGGCAGGAATATCGTTCGCCGAGCAACTCCTCCAGCACGCCGATCCGCTCCTCGACGCTGTGCCGGGTGACCGGCGCCTTTGCGGCCGCATCCGCCATGCTCATCGCCCCTTGGTCGGAATCTTGTTGAACGGCACATCCTTGTCGACCCGGATGTCGCCGGGCAGGCCGAGCACGCGCTCGGCGATGATGTTGCGCAGGATTTCATCGGTGCCGCCGGCGATGCGCATCGACGGCGAACTCAACAGCATCTGCTGGAACTGGCCGCTCGCCTGCTCCTCCGCAGCCCCCGTGAAGACGCCGGCCGCGCCTTCCAGATCCATCGCGTGCATCGCGATGTCCTGCAGCATCGATCCGGCGACCAGCTTGCCGATCGAATTTTCCGGCCCCGGACGCTCGCCTTTTGAAAGCGCCGAGATCGCGCGGTAGCTGGTGTATTTCAGCCCGCTCGCCTTCACCGCCCAACTGGCAAGCTTCGAACGCGTGGCGCGATCGTCGATCGCAAGCCCGTCCTCCGTCATCAGGTTGGAGCAGAAATCGAACATCTCGGGAAAGCCGGTCGCCAGCCGCGCGCCGATCGACATCCGCTCGTTCATCAGCGTGGTCAGCGACACGTTCCAGCCGTCGCCGACCGCGCCGAGACGCTGGCTGTCCGGAATAACGACGTCGGTGAAATAGACCTCGTTGAATTCCTGCATGCCGTTGGCCTGCTTGATCGGCCGCACTTCGACGCCCGGGCTCTTCATGTCGAGAAAGAACATGGTCAATCCCTTGTGCTTGGGCACATTGGGATCGGTGCGGGTGATCAGCAGGCCGTAGTCCGAGTAGTGCGCGCCCGAAGTCCAGATCTTCTGGCCGTTGACGATCCAGTTGTCGCCCTTCTTCTCCGCGCGCGTGCGAAGACCTGCGACGTCGGACCCGCCGGCCGGCTCCGAAAACAACTGGCACCAGATCTGTTCGCCGGAGGCGAGCTTCGGCAGATAATGGCGTTTGTGCTCCTCGCTGCCATAGGCCATCACGGTCGGCCCGCACATGCCCTCGCCGATCTGGAACGGCTGCGTCAGCTTGCCGTAGACGCCTTCTTCCTGCTGCCAGATCACCCGCTCGATCGGGGTGGCGCCGCGCCCGCCATATTCCCTGGGCCAGTGCAGGCAGGCCCAGCCGGCGTCGGCTTTCTTCTTCTGCCAGGCCTTGCCGACGTCGACGATTTCCTCCTTCTGCAGCCGGATGCGGCCGAGCGAGGCCTTCGACAGCTCGGCCTCATATTGCTTCGGCGCATTGGCGTCGACCCATTGGCGGGCCTCGGCGCGGAACGCGGCTTCCTGCGGGGTGTCATCGAAATTCATGGCTAGCGATCCTTTCGTCGGTATCTTGTTGAACGGCACGTCCTTGTCGACCCGGATATCGCCGGGCAGGCCGAGCACGCGCTCGGCGATGATGTTGCGCATGATCTCGTCGGTGCCGCCCTCGACGCGGGTGCCGGGCGCACGCAGCAGCATCGCCTGGAATTTGCCGGCGGCTTCCGCATCCTCCGGCCCGCTCAGCACGCCGGCCGCGCCCTGCAGGTCGAGCGCATAGGCCGCGACATCCTGGACCATCGAGCCCGCGACCAGCTTGCCGATCGAATTCTCCGGCCCCGGACGTTCGCCTTTCGACAGCGCCGAGATCGCGCGCATGCTGGTATATTTCAGCCCGCTCGCCCTCACCGCCCAATGCGCGAGCTTCGAGCGCACGCCGCGGTCGTCGATCGCCAGGCCGTCTTCCAGCATCAAATTGCTGCAGAACTCGAACAGTTCCGGAAATCCGGTCGCAACCCCGGCGCCGATCGACATCCGCTCGTTCATCAGCGTGGTCAGCGACACGTTCCAGCCGTCATTGACCTCGCCGAGCCGCTGCGCGTCCGGAATTCTCACATCGGTGAAATAGACTTCGTTGAAGTCGGACTGGCCGTTGGCCTGCTTGATCGGCTTGATCTCGACGCCGGGGCTCTTCATGTCCAGGAAGAACATGGTGAGGCCCTTGTGCTTGGCCACATTGGGATCGGTGCGCGTCAGAAGGATGCCGTAGTCGGAATAATGCGCCCCCGAAGTCCAGATCTTCTGGCCGTTGATGATCCAGTCGTCGCCTTTTTTCTCGGCGCGGGTGCGCAGCCCGGCGACGTCGGATCCGCCTGCGGGTTCGGAAAACAACTGGCACCAGATCTTTTCGCCCGAGGCCAGCGGCGGCAGGTATTTTCGTTTCTGGTCCTCGCCGGCAAAGGCCATCATGGTCGGCCCGCACATGCCGTGGCCGATGATGAACATGCCGCTGAGCTTGCCGAACGCGCCCTCTTCCTGCTGCCAGATCACGCGCTCGATCGGCGTCGCACCGCGGCCGCCATATTCCTTCGGCCAGTGCAGGCAGGCCCAGCCGGCATCGGCCTTTTTCTTCTGCCAGGCCTTTGCCACTTCGAGGATGTTGGCGCCCTTGAGCTGGGTGCGGCCGAGCGAGGATTTGCGCAAATCCTCCTCATATTGCTTCGGCGCGTTGGCCGCGATCCAGGCCTTGGCCTCGCTGCGGAACGCGGCCTCCTGCGGGGTGTCGTCGAAGTTCATTTCGCGTGTCCCTACGCCGCATTCCGCTTGCGCATCCGGTCGATCAGCGCGTCTTCCCAATAAGACAGACTGCCGAGCGCCAGCGCCGTGGCGTTGGCGCGGCGGTAGTACATGTGGCAGTCGAACTCCCAGGTGAAGCCCATGCCGCCATGGACCTGGATGTTGTTCTTGGCGCAATGCTGGAACGCCTGCGTCGCGCTGATGCGCGCCGAGGCGGCGGCTTCCGGCAATTCCGAGGCGTTGGTCGAGAGCGCCCAGGCGCCGTAATAGCAATTCGACCGCGCCAGCGTCGCCGAGACGTACATGTCGGCCAGCATGTGCTTCACCGCCTGGAACGA
This sequence comes from uncultured Alphaproteobacteria bacterium, assembly GCA_963774685.1. GTDB lineage: Bacteria > Pseudomonadota > Alphaproteobacteria > Rhizobiales > Xanthobacteraceae > Bradyrhizobium. The sequence continues at coordinate 323,474 of CAVZFU010000005.1, forward strand.
GCCGATCGGCCGGCCGAAGGCGATACGGTCGAGCGCATAGTCGCGGCCCATTTCCAGCGCGCGGTCGGCGCCGCCGACCTGCTCGAACGCCATCAGGACCGCGGCGCGGTCGAGCACCTGCGATACGATGCTCCAGCCTTCGTTGGCCGGACCGAGCGGCTCGGCCTTGCAGTTCTTGAAGGTGAGTTCGGCCTGGCCGCGCGACGGATCGACATTGGTCAATGCCTTGGCTTCGACGCCGTCGGCTTTCATGTCGACCAGGAACAGCGAGATATCGGTCTCGCGCCCGCTCGATCCGGTGCGCGCGGCGACGATGGCAAAATCGGCAATCGCGCCATCGGGCACCGGCTTCTTGACGCCGTTGAGGCTGCCGCCGGAGGCCGAGAGCTTGATCGCCTGCGGCGACGGATTGCCCTTGCCTTCGAACAGCGCCAGCGTGCCGATCGCAGCGCCCGACGCGATCAAGGGCAGCCATTTCTGCTTTTGCGCTTCGCTGCCGGCGAGCAGAATCGCTTCGGCCGCCAGATACACCGTCGACGAAAACGGCACCGGCGCCAGCGCGCGGCCCATCTCCTCGGCGATCACGCAGAGCTCGAGATGGCCGGCACCCGCGCCGCCGAATTCTTCCGGGATCGCGACGCCGAGAAAGCCCATCTCGGCGAGGCCCTTCCACAATTCGCGGTCGTAGGGCTCCTTGCCGTCGAGCACGGTGCGCACCGCCTTGGGCGGGCATTTCTCGGCGAGAAACTTGCGGGCCTCGTCGCGCAGTTGCTTCTGTTCGTCGGAGAAATCGAAATTCATGACGGATACTACCTTCTGACCGGTCAGCGTTTCGCGAGGGACGACGAGTTACCGCGGCGCCATGCGGATGGCGCCGTCGAGACGGATGGTCTCGCCGTTGAGCATCGCATTCTCCACGATGTGCACCGCGAGGTTGCCGTATTCGGCGGCATCGCCGAGCCGCGCCGGATGCGGCACCTGCGCGCCGAGACTCTTGCGCGCCTCCTCGTTCAGCCCCATCAGCAGCGGCGTCAGGAACAGGCCCGGCGCGATGGTGTTGACGCGGATCTTCTGGCTGGCGAGATCGCGCGCCGCCGGCAGCGTCAGACCGACCACGCCGCCCTTCGAGGCGGCGTAGGCGATCTGGCCGATCTGGCCCTCATAGGCCGCGACGCTGGCGGTGTTGATGATGACGCCGCGCTCTTCGCCGATCGGCTCCGCCGTCACCAGGCGTTCGGCAAACAGCCGCAGCAGTTGAAGGTGCCGATCAGGTTGACGTTGATGATGCGCACGAACTTCGCCAGCGGATAGACGCCGTCCCTGCCGACGATGCGCTGCGAGCCGCCGATGCCGGCGCAGTTCATCAGCACGCGGGCGACGCCATGAGAGCCTTCCGCCTTCGCAATGCCCGCCTTGACCTGCTCTTCATCGGTCACGTCGGCGTGGACGGCGACGCCCTTCACTTCAGCGGCGACCTTTTCGGCATTCTCCTTGCTCTGGTCGAGCACGGCGATTTTCGCGCCCTTGGCCGCCATGGCGCGCGCGGTGGCGGCGCCAAGACCGGAGCCGCCGCCGGTGATGAGAACGGCAACATCTTTCAACTGCATGGAATAATCCTCCCTTTGAACTTTTTCTAGATGGCGAATGGCGAATGGCGAGTAGCGAATGGAAGAAGGAAGCGCCGCAACCATTCGCTATTCGCCATTCGCTATTCGCCCCTTCAGCATTCCTCCGCAAATCAGCGCTTCCATGTGCCGGATGTATTGCCGGCAGACTTCGTCGGTGACCGGACCGACGCCGATCGCGCGCGACATCGCGTGCCGTCCGAAAAACAGATGATCGCAAGCGCCGATCAGGCTGGTGTAGAACAGCACCGGATCGATGTTGCGAAACTCGCCGGCCTTGATGCCTTCCGCCAGCAGGCGGCGATGGAAACCCAATAGCGGCGCCACAAAGAACTTCGATACCTCGTCGGCGGCCCCGGTGCTGCTTTCATGCAGCAGATAATGGATCAGCCGGTTCATGTAGGGGAACTGGCGATAGGCCCGGATGATGCCGGCGATGTGCAGCTTCAGTTTCTCGGTCGGCGTGATCGGCTGCGCCAGCAGATATTCCAGATGCGACACTTCGGTGGCGGCATCGCGCGCCAGCAACGCCAGCAGCAGGCCGTCCTTGTTGCCGAAATGGTATTTCACCAGCGCCGAGTTGACGCCGGATTTCTGCGCGATGTCGCTCAGGGACACCTCGATCGAGTTACGCTCGATCATCAATTCGCTCGCCGCGACCAGCAATTTCTCCGCGGTGGAATTCCTGCCGCCCGGAAGCCTGCTCGGTACGCTGGTGCTCAACTGCGTCATGCACAATCCGACTGGAACTGGCGGGCAGATAACCCGATGCACGCGCCGCACTCAAGAGTTAATTGATTGATTGACTAAAACCTGCCTCGGTCCTTAAATCCGGCCCATCATTCCAGTCCGAACCCAAAACAATCAGGGAGAACGCACATGGCCGAGGCTTACATCGTCGCCGCCGCCCGCACCGCCGGCGGCCGCAAGGGAGGACGCCTCGCAGGATGGCATCCGGCCGATCTCGCCGCCTCCGTGCTGGATTCGCTGGTCGAGCGTTCCGGCGCCAATCCCGACCAGATCGAAGACGTCATCATGGGCTGCGTGATGCAGGCCGGCGAGCAGTCCAACAACATCGCGCGCAATGCGATCATGGCGTCAAAACTGCCGGAAAGCGTGCCCGGCACCTCGATCGACCGCCAATGCGGCTCGTCGCAGCAGGCGCTGCATTTCGCGGCGCAGGCGGTGATGTCCGGCACCATGGATGTGGTGATCGCGGCCGGCGTCGAGGCGATGACGCGGGTGCCGATGGGGCTCGCTTCATCGCTGCCGGCGAAAAACGGTTTCGGCCATTACAAGAGCCCGAACATCGAGAAACGTTATCCCAACATCCAGTTCAGCCAGTTCACCGGCGCTGAAATGATGGCGGAAAAATATGGTCTCTCCAAAGACGAACTCGATACCTACGCCTATGAAAGCCACCAGCGCGCGATCGCCGCCACCCAGGCCGGCAAGTTCAAGGACGAGATCATTCCGTTGCAGATCACCCGCGCGGACGGTTCGACCGACACCCATCACATCGACGAGGGCATTCGCTTCGATGCCAGCCTCGAGGGCATCAGGGACGTGAAGCTGATCGCCGAGAACGGCAAGCTCACCGCCGCCAGCGCCAGCCAGATCTGCGACGGCGCTTCCGGGGTGATGGTCGTCAACGAGAAGGGGCTGAAGTCGCTCGGCATCAAGCCGATGGCGCGGATCCATCACATGACCATGATGGGCGGCGATCCCGTGATCATGCTGGAGGCTCCGCTTCCGGCCACCGAGCGCGCGCTGAAGAAGGCCGGCATGTCGATCGACGACATCGACCTGTTCGAGGTCAACGAGGCCTTTGCCTCGGTGCCGACGGCCTGGCTGAAGACCACCGGCGCCGATCCTTCACGGCTCAACGTCAACGGCGGCGCCATCGCACTCGGTCATCCGCTCGGCGGCTCCGGCACCAAGCTGATGACCACGCTGGTCCATGCCCTGAAGCAACGCAACAAGCGCTATGGGCTGCAGACCATGTGCGAAGGCGGCGGCATGGCCAATGTGACGATCGTGGAACGATTGTAGGCGGCTGCTTTCCTCCCCTTGTGGGAGAGGGGAAGAACGGCGAACTGCATGGCTGAATCTCTCCCCGACATCCCGCTTCCCTCGACCATCCGCTCGCGCTTTGTCGAGGGCATCAACGGCCTGCGCGTGCATGTGCTGGAAGCCGGCTTTGAGACGCGCGGCCGGCCCTGTATTCTGCTGCTGCATGGCTTTCCGGAACTGGCCTATAGCTGGCGCAAGGTGATGCCGCGGCTGGCGGCGGCCGGCTATCACGTCATCGCGCCCGACCAGCGCGGCTTCGGCCGCACCACCGGCTGGCATGCGGATTACGACGGCGACCTTACTTCGTTCCGGCTGCTCAACCTGGTGCGTGACGCGCTTGGGGTGGTGTCGGCATTTGGCTACCGGAGCGTGGATGCCGTGGTCGGTCATGATGCCGGCAGTTCGGTCGCCGCATGGTGCGCGCTGGTGCGGCCGGATGTGTTTCGATCGGTCGCATTGATGAGCGCACCATTCGGCGGTCCTCCGCCGCTGCCCTTCAACACATCGGACGCGCCGTTCAAATCCAAACCCGAAGATCCCGTGCACCGCGAGCTCGCCGCCCTGCCACGGCCGCGCAAGCATTATCAGTGGTATTACGCGACGCGCGAAGCCAATGCCGACATGCATCGCGCGCCGCAGGGCGTGCATGACTTTCTGCGCGCCTATTATCATCACAAGAGCGCGGACTGGAAAGACAACAAGCCCTACCCGCTCAAAAGCTGGACCGCGGGCGAACTGGCAAAGCTGCCGACCTATTATGTGATGGACTTGGCCACGAACATGGCCGAGACCGTCGCCGAGGAAATGCCGTCGGCAGATGCAATCGCCGCCAACCGATGGCTGCCCGACAGCGAACTTGCGGTCTATAGCGCCGAATACACCCGCACCGGATTCCAGGGCGGACTGCAATGGTATCGCTGCAACACCTCGGGCGCGTTCACCGCCGAACTCGAAACCTGGTCGGGCCGCAGCATCGACATGCCTTCTTGCTTCATCTCGGGCAGGCAGGATTGGGGAACGTACCAGCGCCCCGGCGTCTACGAGGCGATGCAGACAACCGTCTGCACCCGGATGATCGGCTGTCATCTGATCGACGGCGCCGGGCATTGGGTGCAGCAGGAGCAGCCCGAGGAAGTCGAGCCGGCTGCTCATTTCGTTTCTGCAGGAAGCCCGCGTGCGCAGCCGAATGGATTTGACCTCCTGACAATATTTGCCTATATTTAGAATCATTCTAAATAGGGTAAATGGCATTTTCGTGAAGAATTTCGCCGATTTGACCGAGCGCGAAGTGCTGGCGGTTGCGATCTCCTCGGAGGAGGAAGACAGCCGCATTTACATGACGTTCGCGGAAGATCTGGCGGAACGCTATCCGGAATCGGCCAAGATATTCGAGGAAATGGCGGAGGAGGAAACAGGCCATCGCCACCGGCTGCTGGAAATCTACCAGCAGCGTTTCGGCAAGAACCTTCCGCCGATTCGAAGGGATAATGTGCGGGGATTTTTGCGCCGCCGCCCGATCTGGCTGACCAAGAACCTGTCGCTCGACACCATCCGCAAGGAAGTCGGCACGATGGAGTTCGAAGCCGAGCGGTTCTATGTCAAGGCCGCCGAGCAAACCCGGGATGTCGGGGTTCGCAGACTGCTCGGCGATCTGGCGGAAGCGGAAAAGGGCCACGAAAAAACCGCGGCCCGGCTGAGCGATCAGATTTTAAGCCCGGACGCACGTGCCGAAGAGGACAAGACCCGCCGGCGCGTGTTCGTGCTGCAATATGTGCAGCCAGGTCTCGCCGGATTGATGGACGGCTCGGTCTCGACGCTGGCGCCGCTGTTCGCGGCGGCCTTTGCCACGCACCAGAACTGGCAAACGTTTCTTGTCGGTCTGGCCGCCTCGATCGGCGCCGGCATCAGCATGGGCTTTGCCGAAGCCTTGTCCGACGATGGATCGCTGACCGGACGCGGTTCGCCCTGGCTGCGCGGATTGGCCTCGGGGCTGATGACGACGCTCGGCGGATTGGGCCATACCATGCCCTACCTGGTCCCCGACAGATGGGCCAATGCATTCTGGATCGCGACCGCGATTTCGGGCGCGGTGGTGTTCTTCGAACTCTGGGCGATCGCTTATATTCGCGCGCGGTACATGGACACACCGTTCCTGCAGGCGGTGTTCCAGATCGTGCTTGGAGGCGTTATCGTGCTCGCGGTCGGCATTCTCATCGGCCAGGCGTAGATATCCTTCGGCATCGTTTCCAGCGGCAGCAATAGCCGTCTAGCGGCGGTCACCGGAACCGGGCATCATCCGCCGCAAGCAACCGGGAAGCGGGAGAAACGCCTTGGCCAAATCGCAATGGAGCTTCAAGACGGCGACCGAACTGTCGGCGGCGCTGGCAGCGAAGAAAGTTTCCGCAGTAGAGTTGGCGCAGGACGCAATCGGACGCATCGAACGTCACGACGCCAAGATCAACGCGATCTGCGTTCGCGATTTCGCTCGCGGTCTCGATGCCGCCCGCGCCGCCGACGCGGCGCGCGCGCGCGGCGAGACACAGGCCGCTGCTCGGCATCCCCATGACGGTGAAGGAATCCTACAACGTCGCCGGCTTGCCGACGACCTGGGGCTTCCCGGCGCAGAAGGATTTCACCCCGCCGGAAGACGCGCTGTCGATTTCCCGCGTCAAGGACGCCGGCGGCGTGATCCTCGGCAAGACCAATGTCCCGCTCGCGCTCGGCTGACTGGCAAAGCTACAACGATATCTACGGCACCACCAACAATCCGTTCGATCTCGGCCGCACGCCGGGCGGCTCCTCCGGCGGATCGGCGGCTGCGCTCGCGGCGGGCTACGGGGCGCTGTCGCTCGGCTCCGACATCGGCGGTTCGCTGCGCGTGCCGGCGTTTCATTGCGGCGTCTATGCGCACAAGCCGACCTTCGCGCTGGCGCCGCTGCGCGGCCACACCCCGCCGCCGCTGCCGCCGCTGCCACGGGACGGCGATCTATCCGTGATCGGCCCGATGGCGCGGAGCGCGGCCGATCTGGCGCTGCTGCTCGATGTGATTGCGGGACCGGATCCGCTGGAAGCCGGCAAGGGTTACAAGCTTGCGCTGCCGCAGTCGCGCCACGGCGCGTTGAAGGATTTTCGCGTGCTGCTGATCGACACCGATCCGGTGATGCCGACCGCCAAAGTCGTGCGCACCGCGATCGAGCAAGCTCGCCGCCAACCTTGGCAAGGCCGGGGTGACGGTCACACGCGGAAGTCCGCTATTGCCTGATTTCGCTGCCTCGTCACGGCTCTATATGCGGATGCTGATGTCGTTCCTGGGGGCGACGTTCCTGCCGGAGGTCTATGCGGGCGCACAAACGGCGGTGACCAAACTTGCGCCCGACGACATCAGCCTTGCCGCCGAACGCCTCCGGGGCATCGTGCTCGGTCACCGCGACTGGCTAATGGCCGACGGCGCCCGCGCCCGGCTGCGCGCCCAGTGGCGCGAGTTATTCAAAAGCTTCGACGCGGTGATCTGTCCGGTGATGCCGACGCCGGCGTTCCCGCACGATCACTCGCCGGACCAGTCGACACGCCACATCAATATCGACGGCAAGGATTATCCCTACAGCGATCAGCTGGCATGGCCCGGCATCGCCACTTTGCCCGGCCTGCCGGCGACCGCCATACCGATCGGCCTGTCGCCGGAAGGATTGCCGGTCGGCGTGCAGATCGTCGGCCCATGGCTGGAAGACCGCACGCCGTTGAAACTGGCCGAACTGATCGAGCGCGAGTTCGGCGGGTTTGTGCCGCCGCCGATGTTTGATGATTAGATCAGGTTGCACATTTGAGAACGTCATTGCGAACGAAGCGAAGCAATCCAAAGGCACAAACTCAAAAAAGAATGGATTGCTTCGCTTCGTTCGCAATGACGGGTGATATCGGACCACAAGAGGAAAAACCCATGAGCAAGGACATCGACGAACTGACAATGCTCAATCGCGACTACGTCGCATCGGTGCAGAATTCGGACGTCAAACGCTTCGACGAGATTCTGGCACAGGATTTCTACTGTTCGAATCCGGACAAGTCCCTTGTCGACCGCGCCGGTTTTCTCAAGCAGACCGCAATCCCCGTGACGATCAGGAATCTCGTCGCCGACGACGTCAGGATTCGCCTGATGGGCGACTTCGCCATCATCCACGCACGCACCAGCTACACGACGCCGGATGGAAAGCCGGCGTCCGGCCGTTACACCGACTGCTGGGCAAGGCAGAACGGCCGCTGGCTGGCGGTGTCCGCGCATGTTTCGCGGTAGGGCACGAAACGCTTGCTTGTCCCTCCCCCCGCGTAGCGGCGGGGAGGGTGGCGCATCGAGAGCGCAGCGAACGATGTGTCGGGTTGGGGGGTGTCTCCGCGAGCACTCTAGCCGAGAGACCCCCCACCCCGTCCTCCGCTTCGCTACGGCCGACCCTCCCCACCGCTGGCGCGGGGGGAGGGATGGGAGTCACGCATCGAACATGATCACGCTGCGCACGGTCTTGCCGGCCTTCATCGCGGCAAAGCCCTCGTTGATCTCGGACAGTTTCAGCTTCGCCGAAATCCAGTCCTCCAGATGCAGCTTGCCGCGCATGTAGAATTCGACCAGCCGCGGCATGTCGACGCGGAAGTGGTTCGAGCCCATCGACGAGCCCTGGATCTTGCGCTCGCGCAGGAAGTCGAAGCCGTGCAGCTCGATCTTCTGGCCGAACGGGATCATTCCGACGATGGTCGCAGTGCCCCCGGGCGCCAGCATCGCAAAGGCCTGTTCCGCGGTCTCCTTGCGGCCCAGCACCTCGAACGAATGATGCACCCCGCCATTGGTGAGATCGCGCACCTGCTGCACCACGTCGCCATTGCGGGGATCGACGATGTCGGTGGCGCCGAGCTTGGTGGCCAGTTGCAGCTTCGCCGGATTGGTGTCGACCGCGATGACGCGGCCGGCGCCCGCGATCTCCGCGCCATTGATCGCCGCCATGCCGACGCCGCCGCAGCCGATCACCACCACGGTCTCGCCGGGTGCCACCTTCGCGGTATTGACCACGGCGCCATAGCCGGTGATGACGCCGCAGCCAATCAGCGCCGCCAGTTCCAGCGGCATGTCCTTGCGGATTTTGACGATGGCGTTTTCGTGCACCAGCATCTGCTCGGCGAATGACGACAGGTTGAGGAACTGATTGAGCTTTTCGGAGCGCGCCCAGGACAGCCGGTTGGATTGTCCCGGCATCATCTTCACCGTGGTGTCGGTGCACAGCACCGGGCGTCCGGTCGTGCAATTGTCGCAGGTGCCGCAGAACACCGACAGGCACGTCACGACGTGATCGCCGGGCTTGACGTAAGTGACGTCGGAGCCGACCTGCTCGACAACGCCTGCGGATTCGTGACCGAGCACCGCCGGCAGCGGATGCGGATAGAGCCCTTCCATGAAATGCAGGTCGGAGTGACAGAGCCCGGCGACGGAAGTGCGGATCAGGACCTCGCGCGGACCGGGCTTCGGCAGGCTGACATCCTCGATCACCAGCGGCTTGTTGACTTCATGCAGGACGGCGGCCTTCATCGGATACTCCCTATGCTTTGTGTTGTTCTTTATTGGCTGGCTCAACCTACGCCGCGACGAGCAATTCGCCAACCTCGGCCATGCCGACGGCGCGGTCGCCGAGCAGGTGGTCCGAGATCGCGCGCTGCGCTGGATTTTCCGTGAGCCGGAACGGATCGTTTGCCGACACGCGATGGTCGATGACCAGGCGCGACAGCAACAGCCGGCGGGCATCGCCGCGCATCTCGTGGATACGTCCGCCCTCCCATGCCAGCGCCACCGCACTGGCGACATGATAGAGCAGGCTGGTGGCGCGACGGGCCTCGGCTTCGTTGTCGGTGCGAGCGGCCACCTCACGGGCAAAGCCGATGGCGCGGTCGATCAGCTCGCGCAGACGATCGCGCCAGGCCTGCGGCACATTGGTGCTGTCGTCGAGACGGGCGTGCAGATCGGCAGCCAGCGCCGCTTCGGCGCCATGACGGCCGACCGCGCGCTTGAGCGCGTCGAGCGCCACGATGTTGCCGGTACCTTCCCAGATCGAACCGAGATGGGCGTCACGCAGCAGCCGCGCGGTGGCGAATTCCTCGATGTAGCCGATGCCGCCGCGCATCTCCAACGCATCGCCGCAGACCTTGCGCGCATCGCGGGTGGCACGGAATTTCAACGTCGGCGTCAGGATGCGCAGCAATGCCGCCGCGTCCTGGCTGCCGGCTTCGGCGCGGTCGAGCGCGTCGGCGGTGAGAAAGCTCATCGACAGCGCCTGCTCGGTCGCCAGCATGATCTTCATCAATTGCCGCCGCGCCAGCGGCAGGTCGATGATGCGCTGTCCGAACACCACGCGGTTTTGCGCCACCGTCATCGCGTCATGATGGGCGCGCCGCATCAGCGCGGTGGATTTGACGCCGTTGGAAAGCCGCGAGGAGTTGACCATCTCGGCCATCTGCACGAAACCGCGATCGAGCTTGCCGACCGCGTAGGCAACAGCGCCTTCCAGCTTGATCTCGCCCGACGCCATCGAGCGGGTGCCGAGCTTGTCCTTGAGGCGGACGATCCGGTAGTGATTGGGCGAACCATCCTCCAGCCGTCGCGGCATCAGGAACAGACCGACGCCGCGGGTGCCGCCGACGGCACCTTGCGGCCGCGCCAGCAGCATCACGACTTCGGCATCCGCGTTGGAGCAGAACCACTTCTCGCCCGACAGACGCCAGCGATCGCCTTCCTGCACCGCCGTGGTCGTCAGCTTGCCGACGTCCGAGCCGCCTTCTTTCTCGGTCATGAACTGGCCGCCCTGGGTCAGCTTGCCCATGTCGGTTTGCGTGAGACCGTCGAGGTATTTCGCCTTCAGCGCCTCGTCGCCGAATTTCGACAATAGCTTGGCGCAACCGTCGGTGACGTTGATCGGACATCCGAGACCGAACTCGGCCTGGTTGAACAGGAACGTAAAGGCGTGCTTGGCCACCACCGGATACGCTTCCGGCCATCCCAGAATGCCTTTGCGGACCGACATCGCGTGAATGCCGAATTCGCCGAAGGCGTTGCGCTCCAGTTCGCGGTAGGCCGGATGATACTCGATCCACTGGGCGTCGCGGCCGAAGCGGTCGCGCTGGTGCAGCACCGGCGTATGCCGGTCGGCAAGCCGCGCGCACTCGTCGAGATGACCGCCGGCGAGCGCGCCCAACCGGTCCAGATGCGGTTCGATATGACGAAACAGCGCATCCGGCAGATGGATGCGCAACAGATCCGTCAGCGCCGGATCTGCCCGGTAGAAATTCATGCCTGACGTATCCGGCGCGAGCAGTCCCGGCTGATCGGCTTTAGGTGTCACATCGTCGTGCTTGGCTCGCTGGTGCATTTGCAGCTCTTGTTGGTTCCGCCCGGTGGTTTAGATGATATAGATCATCCCCTGGACAGAACAGGCGATAAAGCCGTCAAGAAGCGTATCTGGAGGATCACCCATGGCGGAAAGCTATCGCATCTTCGGCGCCGAGATGTCGCCCTATTCGGTCAAGGTGCGTTCCTATTTCCGCTACAAAGCCATTCCGTATCAATGGATTTTGCGCAACGCCGACAGCCAGGCCGACTACGAGAAATACGCCAAAATGCCGATTATTCCGCTGGTGGTGACGCCCGACGGTACCGGCATCCAGGACTCCACGCCGATCATCGACAGAATCGAAAAGCTTCATCCGGAGCCATCGATCCATCCCGACGATCCCGTCGCGCGCTTTGTTTCCGCATTGATCGAGGAGTTCGGCGACGAGTGGGGCAACAAATGGATGTTCCACTACCGCTGGGCCCGCGATGTCGACCAGATCAGTTCGGCGGGGCGGATCGCGCGGATGCGCGCGCCACGGGCCAGCGAGCAGGAACATGGAGCGCTCGCCGCTCAGGTGCGGGCCCGGATGGTGGATCGGGTCTGGTTCGTCGGCTCCAATGCGGTGACCGCGCCGCAGATCGAGGCCGGCTTCCTCGATATGCTTCAGTTGCTGGACACTCATCTCGCAACGCGCCCCTATCTGTTCGGCGGCCGGCCGGCGCTGGGCGATTTCGGCCTGTGGGGCCAGATCTACGAAATGTGGACCGATCCGACCGCGGGCGCCCTGATCGGCGGCGGCGCGCCGCATGTGCTGGATTGGGTGCACCGCATGCTGTGGCCAAGGGCCGAAGGCTCGTTCGAGGCCTGGTCCACGCTTGAACCGACCCTGATGCCGATCCTCAAGAAGCATGTCGGCCGGCAATTCATGTCCTGGACATGCGCCAACGAGAAAGCGCTCGCCGACGCAAAAGAAGAATTCAGCGTGGCGCTCGGCGACAACACCTGGACCCAGAAGCCGCAAAAATATCACGCCCGATCGCTCGGCGTGCTGCGCGCCAAATACGCCGAGATCGCCGACAAGACCGCGCTCGACCCCGTTCTGGAGGCGGCCGGTTGCCTTTCGGGTTTGCGCGGCTGAAACGCTATTCAAGATAAGGAACAACGCCCATGGAAATCCCGAAGTATAAAACCGCCCTCATTGTCGGCGCCGGCGAAGGCCTCAGTGCCTCGCTGGCGCGGTTGTTTGCCCGCGAAGGCATTCGGGTTGCGCTGGCGGCGCGCAAGGTCGAAAAGCTCGGCGCGCTCTGCAGCGAGACCGGCGCACGCGCGTTTGCCTGCAACGCGACCGAACCCGACGAGGTCGAACGCCTGTTCGGGCTGGTCGAGCGGGAAGTCGCGGCGCCCGACCTCGTCGTCTACAATGCCAGCGGGCGGGCGCGCGGCGCCTTCGTCGACCTCGTTGCCGCCGATGTCGCGCAGGCGATTGCGGTCAGCGCCTATCGGCGGATTCCTGGTGGCGCAGCAGGCGGTGAAACGGATGCTGCCCCACAATCATGGCGCGATCCTGTTCACCGGCGCTTCCGCCAGCGTCAAGGGCTATCCGCAATCCGCCCCGTTCGCGATGGGCAAGTTCGCGCTGCGCGGCCTGGCGCAGAGCATGGCCCGCGAACTGTCGCCGCAGGGAATTCACGTCGCGCATTTTGTCATCGACGGCGGCATCCGCAGCGCTGTGCGCACCGAACCTGCCGACCGGCCGGATTCAATGCTCGATCCCGACGCCATCGCCCTGAGTTACTGGAACGTATTGCAACAGCCGCGCAGCGCCTGGACCTGGGAACTGGAATTGCGGCCCTGGGTGGAGAAGTTCTGATATCGGGATCGATGATGCATCCACATCTACCGATGTCATCATCCGCGAAGGCGGATGATCCAGTACGCTACGGCCCCGGAGGCCTTCCCGGAATGCCGGCGATTACTGGATACCCGCCTTCGCGGGTATGACGACCGTTAATTGAACCGCAGGCAAGCGCGAACGGGAGCGACCACATGACCACCGACATCACCATCGACACCGGTACCAATGAGTTACTGTGCACGATCCGCGACCGCGTCGCCGTCATCACGCTCAATCGTCCGGAGGTCCGCAACGCGCTATCGGATCATCTGACGCCGGCATTGCGCACCATGATCAAGACCTGCGGCGAGAACCCGGACGTCGGTGCGCTCTTGATTACCGGCGCGGGTACGGCATTCTGCGCCGGCGGCAACGTCAAGGGCATGGGCGCGCATCGCGACAAGAAGAAGCTGGAAATGTCCTACGACGAGAAGGTCGCGGACCTGCAGGAACGCCAGCGCCTGCTCACCGGCGCGCTGGTTTCGGTGCGGAAGCCAACCATTGCGGCATTGCCCGGCCCGGCGGTCGGCGCGGGTCTCGCGATCGCCATGGCCTGCGATATCCGCATCGCGGCGGAATCGGCGTTCGTTTCCACCGGCTATCTGCGGGTGGGCCTGAGCGGCGACTACGGCATTGCGTGGCTGTTGACCCGGCTGGTCGGTACCGCGCGGGCGCGGGAATTGATGTTCACCGCCGACAAGGTCGACGCCCGCCGATGCGAGGCGATCGGGCTCGTCAACCGCGTGGTGCCGGACGCCAAACTGCAGGACGAGGCATTTGCGCTCGCCAGATCGATGGCGGAAGGGCCGACCATTGCGCTGCGCTACATGAAGGACAATCTCGACGAGGCGTTGCTGTTCGATTTTGCGACCGCGCGCGATCATGAGGCCGAGCGCCTGATCCGCACCACCATGACCGCGGATCACCGCGAGGCGGTGCAGGCATTCATCGAGAAGCGGAAAGCGCTGTTCAGGGGAAACTAGATCAAGCCGCCGGTTGAATTGCGACCCGGTCTGCGGTCAGCCGCCAGCTTACGCAGGGAATCTCTTTTGGCTCCGCTTCGATATGTTTTTCGAAGCGCACCAGCTTCCAGTCTTCCGGTGTGGGCGAAAAGGCAAAGCCGGATTTGCGGGCGAGCCCGATCATGACGTCGTTGGAGCGCAAGGTATCGCCGAACAGAAGCTCGGCGCCCAGCGCCGCGGCGCGGCATTCCAGGTTTCGCAACAACGCCGAACCGATGCCCTGGCCCTGCCAGCGGTCGTCGACCGACAGTCCAAATTCGAAACGTCCGGTATCGGCTTCAAATCCGTAGCGGGCCTCGCCGACGATGGTCTCGATGCCATTGATGGTCATGACCGCAATCACGCTGAAACGATCTTCCTCTCCGGCATGGATGAAATGACCGAGCAAGGTTTGCGGGAGTTCCCGGATCGCGCCGAGGAAGCGATTATAGCGGGAGCGGGTCGTCAGTGCGCGGAAGTAGGCTTGCAGGACTTCGGCATCGCCGGGCTCGACAAAGCGCAGCGTCAGGGATTTGCCGGTACGCAACCTGAGGATATCGGAATGTTGCCGGAGGTCGTTGAGACGAAGCGCGGTCATCACAAGCTCCCGTCAGTTTAGAAAGAGAGCAGCCGGCGTCCCTCTTGAGAGGCGACGCCGGCCTCGGCTGCGTTTACGCCCGCCAAAACGGTTTTTCGGTTTCGCGAATGACGTCGCTCTGGGAAAGGCCGACATCGTGCAGGTCGCGATCGGTCCATTGGGCCAGTTCCTGCCGCTGACGCCGGCGCTCGCGCCAGACGTGAAGCTTCTCAGTGAGCTGCGCCAAAAGCCCGTAATCATGATGATTTGTCATCGATTGATGTGAAAGCGTGGACATTTTCATCTCCTAAAGCTAAACTCTTGACTGTAATATCTGCGTTTCACGGGCTTTCGACAAACGACACTTTGTACCGCTTCGGATGAGATAAACTCATGTATTCAGGGGCAGGAAAATGACCGCCCGGCTGCCATCGCTGAACGGATTAAGGGCGTTTGAGGCCGCCGCCCGGCATTTGAGCTTCACCAATGCGGCGTCCGAGCTGAACGTCACGCAAACCGCGATCAGCCACCAGATCCGGCGGCTTGAAGAGGAGTTGGGGATCAGCCTGTTCGTCCGGCAGAATCGCGCGCTGGCGCTGACGCCGGAGGCCAAGGAATATCTGCCCGGCATCCGCGCGGCGTTCAACGATCTGCGGCTCGCCACCGACCGGCTGTTGCGCAAGGACAATGAGAACGTGCTGACGGTCAGCACGCTGGCCTCGCTGGCTGCGAAGTGGCTTTTGCCGCGGCTCACCGCATTCCAGGAAGCCCATCCCGGCATCGACGTCCGTATCACCACCTCGACCGCGCTGGTCGATTTCAAGGGCGGCGACGTCGATGCCGCGATCCGCTACGGCCGCGGCCAATGGCCGGGCCTGCGCGCCGACTGGCTGATGGCCGATCAGCTGTTTCCGGTCTGCAGCCCAATGCTGCTCAAGGGCAGCCCGGCCGCTGCGGTGCCCGGAAGATCTGGCCCATCAGACGCTGTTGCACACCAGCGGAATCTATGACGACGACTGGCGGTTGTGGCTTACCGCGGCGGGGCTGCCGGCCAATATCTCCACGTCACCGGGACTGACCTTCGACCTGATCCTGATGACGGTCCAGGCCGCGCTCGATGGAATCGGCGTGGCGATGGGCCGGACTTCCTATGTGGAGGCCGATATCGCCAAGGGCCGCCTCGTGGTTCCCTTCAAAATCACCTTGCCGGCCGACGCCGGCTTCTATCTCGTCTCGCCGGCGGCGCGGGCCGATTCGCCCAAGCTCTCGGCATTCCGGCGATGGCTGATCGCTTCGGTGCAGAACAAAGCCTGAAGATATCTTCTGCGTGCGGCGCGATATTGGTCTCAATCAAGCGTTTTCCGGTTGGTCGCGCCGCGTGGACATGGCAGATTGCCTCTCAAGAACAGCAGACGTCGGCCGGCGAGAAGTCTTTTCCGCACCGGCCGCTTATGGGGGGACTGAAATTGCAGGACGCCAAGAGCGTAACGCCAACTGTGCAAAGCGAAACCGAAGGCTTCTGGCCCAAAGGCTGGTGGTCGATCGTCGACTACAAGATCGGCATCGTTCCGCTGCCGGTTTTTGTGGTCCTGCTCGGGGTTATTGCCGGGTTCGCTTCAACCGGAAAAGTGCCCTCGGATATTTTGATGGCGATCGTTTTGCTCTCGATGGGGGGCTTTACCTGCGCCGAATTGGGCAAGCGAATTCCGATCATCCGCAACATTGGCGCTGCCGCTATCTTCGCCACCTTCATCCCGTCATTCCTTGCCTTCCATCAACTGTTGCCGGCCTCGATTCTGGATTCGGTCAAGACCTTCACCAAGGACTCGAACTTCCTCTATCTGTTCATCTCCTGCATTATCGTCGGCAGCATTCTGGGGATGGACCGTGGCGTCCTGATCAAGGGCTTCCTCAAGATCTTTATCCCGCTGGCCGCGGGTTCGGTCGCAGGCGGTGTCGTCGGAACGCTTGTCGGCGTTATGCTTGGGCTGGGCGCCTACCACACCTTCTTCTTTGTCGTGGTGCCGATCATGGCCGGGGGCGTCGGCGAGGGAGCGATCCCGCTCTCCATCGGCTATTCGCAGATCCTGCACCAGCCGCAGGGCGATCTGTTTGCCCAGGTGTTGCCACCGGTGATGCTCGGCAGCCTGACCGCGATTTTGCTGGCCGGCACGCTCAATTACGTCGGCAAGAGATACCCGCATCTTACCGGCGAAGGGCGCCTGCAACCGGGCGAGCATGACGAACTGGAATTCGAGGAAGAAGATACCGACGACCACGTCGACGTCACGACGGTTGCGGCAGCCGTCGTCACCGCGGTAACGCTCTATCTGATCGGTGCCCTGGCGCAGCGCGAGCTTGGCTTTCCAGCGCCGGTGGTGATGCTGGTGATTGCGGTGTTCCTGAAGCTGGCGCGGGCGGTGTCGCCATCGCTGCAGGTCGGAGCCTTTCACGTCTATAAATTCTTCTCGACCGCTGTCACCTACCCACTGCTCTTTGCCATCGGCGTGGCGTTGACGCCGTGGGACAAGCTGGTGGCGGCTTTCACCTTGCCTTACGTCATTACCATCGTCTCGACGGTGGTGGCGATCATGACAACCGGATTCTTTGTCGGTGGCTGGATGAAAATGTATCCGATCGACACCGCGATCGTCACGGCCTGCCACAGCGGACAGGGCGGCACCGGCGATGTCGCCATCCTCACCGCCGCCAATCGGATGCAACTGATGCCGTTTGCGCAAATCGCCACGCGCATCGGCGGGGCGCTTACCGTGACGGCGGTACTGATCGTGTTGACGCAGATCGGCTAAGGCCACGCGGGGACAACGCCGCTTGCCGTTGCGTTTTTCGGTTGGTCGCGCCGCGCGGGCATGGCAGATTGCCCTTTAGAAACAGCGATCGTCGGCCAGCGAGAAGCCTTTCCGCAACCGGCTACATCGAAACGGGGAGGAACTCGCAATGTCGCAAACGTCAACGTCACAGCCGCCTCAGATCAAGTCACGCATCGGCGCCATTCTGCGCGCGACCAGCGGCAATTTCCTCGAGCAGTTCGATTTCTTCCTGTTCGGCTTTTATGCGCAGGATATCGCAAAGGCGTTCTTCCCCGCCCAGAACGAGACCGCGGCCCTGCTCAATGCATATGGTGTGTTTTGGCTGGGTGCGCTGATGCGTCCGATCGGCGCGATCGTGCTCGGCGCCTATATCGACCGTATCGGCCGCCGCCAGGGCCTGATCGTGACGCTTGCGCTGATGGCGCTTGGTACCGTGGTGATCGCCTTTTGTCCCTCCTACGCATCGATCGGTATCGCCGCAACGGTGATTGTGCTGATTGGCCGGCTGATACAGGGGTTCTCGGCCGGCGTCGAACTGGGCGGCGTCTCGGTTTATCTTTCCGAGATAGCGACGCCCGGCAATCGCGGCTTTTACACTTCGTTTCAGTCTTCCAGCCAGCAGGTCGCGATCTTTGTCGCGGCGATCATCGGCTATATCCTGAGAGAAAGCATTCCCGGCGACATCTTCTGGGCTTCCGTGGGTGGAATCGCCAAATGGCGCATCCCGTTCTTTATCGGCTGCCTGATTATCCCCGTCATCTTCATGTTGCGGCGATCGCTGGAAGAAACGCCGGCTTTCCTGGCCATGAAGAAACACCCGACCGCAAACGAGGTGTTTGCTTCGGCGATCGCGAACTGGCGCATCGTGGTTCTCGGCATGATGATCGCCGTGCTGACCACGACGACCTTTTACTTTATCACGGTGTATGCACCCGGTTTCGGCAAACAGCTCAACCTCTCGCCGACGGGGACATTGCTCGTGACCCTTCTGGTCGCGGTCACCAACTTCTTCTGGAATCCGGTCGGTGGAGCGATTTCCGATCGGATCGGCCGCAAACCAGTGCTGCTGACGATTGCAGGCCTGGCGTTCGTGACCGCTTACCCTGCGCTTTCGTGGCTCGCGGCAGCGCCCACGCTTGAGAAGCTGCTGGCCGTCCAGATGATGTTCTCGTTCTACTTTGGCGTCTATAGCGGCACAATGTTGGGGTGCCTGGTCGAGATCGTGCCGGCGCATGTCCGTACCACCTGTTTCTCGATTGCGTTCGCATTGGCGGCAGGCATATTCGGTACGTCCACCCCCTTTGTCGCGACCAAGCTGATCGAGATGACCCACCAGGACAAGGCCTCACCGGCGTACTGGCTGATGTTCGGCGCATTGCTCGGCATCATCGGCGCGCTAGTCGTCTACCGCAGTGGAGCGGCCGAGGCGCGCGACGCTGCCAGCGTACCGGCGGAATAGGAGATTGGCTGTCATTTCCGGGTTCGCGTTCGCGCGCGCCGGAATGACGGCGGTCTACAGATCCACCACCACGTAGTCGCTCTCGACCGACACCGCGAGCGTCTCGGCCACATAGGGCCCCTTCACGACGCTCGCGCCCGGCTCGACATTGACGGGATAGGCCCTGGCGCGAAACCGTTTCGGGTCGCAGTAGGACTGACCGGTACGGATGTCGAACTCCCAGCCATGCCAGGGACAGCGGATGATTTCGCCGAGCCTGGTATATTCGATGTCGCCGGGATTGGACGACTGCGCGAGCCCGATCAGCGGCCCTTCGCACAGCGAAGCACCTTGATGCGGGCAGCGGTTCAACAGGCCGAAAAACTCGCCCTTGATATTGAAGACCGCAATGGGGCGTTCATCGATGGTGAGGAATTTGCGCGTGCCCGGCGGCAACTCATCCACCGGAGCGATCACGTGACGGGTCATGTTGTTTACGTCAGCCCGTACAACTTCTGCGCATTGCCGAGATAAAACGCTTCGCGGTTGGCGTCGCTGACGCCGGCAGGGAGCACGCGCGACGGCTCGTCATAGTCCCAATGCGGATAGTCGGTCGCGAACAGCAGCTTGTCCCAGCCGACCCAGTCGATCACATCGAACAGATGGTCGCGCCGTTCAGGATCTTCCATCGGCTGGGTGGTCCACCAGATGTGGTCGCGGATATATTCCGACGGCGGGCGCTTGACGTGCGGCACCTCATCGCGCATCCGCTCCCAGTTCTTGTCGAGCCGCCACGACAGCGACGGCGCCCAGCCGAACCCGGCCTCGATCATGATCATCTTGAGTTTCGGGTGCCGTTCGAACACGCCCTCCAGCACGATGCTGGCCAATGCGGTCTGCTGGCACTGCGAATGGCCGACCATCTCCTCGATGTAGTAGCTCGGCCAGCCCGAGGCGGTGATGGGATTGCCGCCGAAGCCGAAGGCATGCACGCCGATCGGCAGACCCACCTCCTCGGCGGCCTCATAGATCGGCCAGTAACGGCGCTGCCCGAGCGGCTCGACGTTGCGGCTGAGCAGCAGCACCTGCACGAAATTCTTGTCGCCGGCGCGCCTGCGGATTTCGGCCGCCGCGGCCGGTCCATCCTCATTGGCGACCACGACCGAGCCTTTCAGCCGGCTGTCCTTGCCGGTCCATTCCGCGATCTGCCAGTCGTTGATGGCGGTGGCCAGTGCCGCGCTCAAATCCTGGTTGCGCAGGCCCTGCCCGGTCTTGAGCGGACACAACACGCCGAGTGCCACGTTGTTCGGATCGAGATGCTGCTTTTGCATGAACGACAGCGAGGAGCCCTGCGTGCCGCCCTCCGGCGGATAGGCGTCGCGGCGCGACGCGTTCGGCTGCGCCTTTGGGTATGGCGGTCCCTCCAGCATGCCCTGATAGGGGTGCTTGCCGTAGGTTTCGAGATGCGCATGCCAGCGCTTCGCCAGATAAGGGTAGAGATCCTTGGGACCCTTGCGGGCCGGATGGATATCGCAATCGGCAATCGCTGTTTTGACGCCCGTGGCCGCACCCGGCTCGGCCTTGGCGCGGAATTGCATGTTCATGGCGTCGTCTCCCTGACCGCCGATTCCTTCAGGCGGGTGTAGGTCGCGTGCGGGTTATCGATCATGATCTTGCGCACAAGTTCAGGCGAAATCCCCTCCGGCAGCACCGAATCGCCGTCGAATTGCCAATGCGGATAATCGGTTGAGAATAGGAGCAATTCGTCCGACTGCATATGGTCAAACAGGCGATTTAATGTCGCCGGTTCCGGCGGCGCGTCGATCGGCTGCAGCGAAAACCGGATGTTGCTGCGCACAATTTCCATCGGCGCCCGGTCCACCCAAGGCGTTTCCATCCGGATGCCGCGCCAGAACTTGTGCAAGCGCCACAGATAGGACGGCAGCCAGGTAAAGCCCGATTCCAGCATCACCATCTTCAGGTTCGGGTGCCGGGCGAAAACGCCTTCCACGATCAGGCTGGTCAACTGGGTCTGAAAGGCCTGCGCCTGGGCGACGTAATCCTCGATGTGATAGGAACCCCAGCCGACCGATGTGGGCGGATTATGATAGTTGCTGCCGGCGTGGACGCCGATCGGCAGCCCCAGCCGCTCCGCCGCCGCGTAAATCGGCCAATAACCACGCTTCCCGAGCGGCATGTCCCCCATCACCAGCATCAGGACCTGGACGAAACGGCTGTCGGCGGCGCAGCGCTCGATCTCCGCGACCGACTTTTCCACGCTCTGCACCGGGATCACGATCGAACCGCGCAATCTCGTGTCCTTGTCGAGCCATTCCTTCACCAGCCAGTCGTTCAGCGCACGGCAGAACGCGTCCGCCATATCCTCGCTGAACACCATCTGCACGCCGTACAACGGATTGCAGATGCCGTAACTGACGCCAAAGGGATCGAGCGCCTGCACCCTCATGTCGTCGAGGCTCGAGCCGGGCTTGCCTTTCGACGGCCGCCAGTCCGGCCGCGACGTGATCGGCGAATTCGACGGGTAGGACTGCGACACCAGATCGGTCATTCCCCTCGTCGTCACCTGGTCGCGCCAGTAATCATTGAGATAGGGCAAGAGGCTCGTCAAATGAGGAACGGCAGGATGCAGGTCGCAATCCACGCCGCCTGCGATCGTTGCCGTCATGATGTTCATTTCCTCATCAGCTTGCGGAACGCTGCTACCCGCATTCAAGCAGCCTCCCCTGCGGCTCGCAACTGGCACAAACGAGGCCATCCTGTGCTAAGAAACCGGTAAACCGGCGCTTACGGAGGTTTTCATGCTTCGGATTGGAATGACGGCCATCGCAACCACCCTGCTGCTGGCCGGAGCGGCCATCGCGCAGCAGCCGCCGGCCGCAGCCCCGCCGCCTCCGGATTTCTCCAAGGTCGAAATCAAGACCACCGACCTTGGCGACAACATCTACATGCTCGAAGGCCAGGGCGGAAACATCACCGTGGCCGTGGCGAAAGACGGCATCATCATGGTGGACGGTGAATATGCGCCGCTGCATGACAAGATCAAGACGGCCATCTCGACGGTCTCGAACCAGCCGGTCAAATATCTCATCAACACGCATTTCCACGGCGACCACACCGGCGGAAATGCGCCCTTCGCCAAGGACGGCGTCACCATCGTCTCCCAAATCAACGTCAAGAGCCGGCTTGCCGCCGGCACCATCAACGGGCTGACCGGCGTCCAGACCCCGCCGGCGGCGCCGGAAGCACTGCCTGCGAAGACCTACACCAAAACCCATCAGATCCGGCTGCGCGGCCGCGTCGCCGACCTCAAGCATATCGAGAACGCCCATACCGACGGCGATACCTATGTCTGGTTCAAGACCGCCAACGTATTGTCGACCGGCGATACCTTCACCAACGGCCGTTATCCCAACATCGACTTTGCCAATGGCGGCAACATCAAGGGCATGATCGCCGCGACTGACGTCTATCTCAAGCTGACCAATGCCAAGAGCCGCATCGTTCCTGGTCACGGCCCGCTCGGCGACAAGGCGGCCTTGATGGAATACCGCACCATGCTGGTCACCGCGCGCGACCGGATGGCTAAACTGGTCAAGGAAGGCAAGAGCGAGGACGACGTGGTGGCGGCCAAGCCCTTCGCGGACTTCGACGTCAAATGGGCGCCGACCGAGCTTGCCGCCAGAAGTTTTGTCCGCGTCGTCTGGCATTCGCTGGCGGACAAGAAAGACACCAGGAAGGGCGCGTGATGAAAGAGCTGGTTGCGATCGCCGAAAAGATAGCCGCCAGACTGATCGAGCGGCGCCAGACCATCGCCGTCGCGGAATCCTCGACCGGCGGCCTGATCTCGGCGGCACTGCTCGCGGTGCCCGGCGCTTCGGCTTATTTCCTCGGCGGCGCGGTGGTCTATACCCGCGACGCCAGGCGGATCCTGATGGATATCCCCGATGACGCGATGAAGGGCATCCGTTCGGCGTCCGAGCCATACGCCAAATTGCTGGCGAGCCGGATCCGCCAGCGATTTTCCACCGACTGGGGGCTGTCCGAAACCGGCGCGACCGGGCCGACCGGCAACCGCTATGGCGACGCCGCCGGCCATAGCTGCATGGCGGTTGCGGGGCGCGATCAATCGGCGATGACGCTTGAGACCGGCAGCGCCGACCGGCTCGCCAACATGCATGTGTTTGCGAACACGGCGCTGAACTTCCTGTTGCAGAATTTGGAGGGTTGAAGATTCGCATCGTCATCCCGGCGTTCGCCGGGACGATGCCATCACTTCTCTCTAAACGCCCGCATGAACTGATCGCTCAGCGGCTTGATGAGATATGACAGCATGGTGCGGTCTCCGGTCTGCACAAAGGCTTCCACCGGCATGCCGGGAATCAGCTTGACCTCGCCGAGCCGGGCGACTTCCTTCGGCGGCATCGAAACCCGGATGGTGTAATAGCTTTGCCCGGTGCGCTGCTCGGTGGTGACGTCGGGCGAAACCCTCGTGACCACGCCATTCAACTCCGGCGTGGTGCGCTGGTTGAATGCCGACAGCCGCAGCAAGGTTTTCTGGCCGATCTGCAGCTTGTCGATGTCCTGCGGATTGACCTTGGCCTCGACTTGCAGGTCATCGCTTTGCGGAACGATGATCATGATGGCGTCACCGGCCGCGATCACTCCGCCGACGGTGTGAACCGTCGACTGCAGCACCATGCCGTCCTGCGGGGCGCGGATATCGGTCCGCCGCAACTGATCTTCGGCGGTGACCTTGCGCTCGACGAATTCGCCGATCTTGTCGTTGGTCTCGCGCAAATCCTTGGAGACATCGCTGACCATGTCCTTGTCGACCTGAATGATCTGCAGTTCGGTCTCGGTAATCTTGCCTTTGGCCTGCGCCATCGCGGCGACGAACTGTGCCCGTTCGCCGTTGAGCCGGGCGGAGTCGCGCTGCAGCGTCGTCAGGCGCGAAAGCTGCACCAGATGCTGATCGTAGAGCGAGTTCACCCCGACCAGTTCCTTTTCCACCAGTGCGATTTCCTGGTCTTTCGCCTTCTCCTGCGCCGCAAGGCCGGCGATTTCCTCTTTCAACTGCGTGATCCGTTCGCGCAATTGCGCCTTTTGTCCGACTCGCCCGGTGGTACGAACCTCGAACAGTTTGGATTCGCTCGCCATCACATTCTTGACGTCGGGATCGCTTGCGCGATCGAGCAGCGACGCCGGAAATGTCAGCTTGTCGAGACCTTGCTGCTCGGCCTGGAGCCTTGCTGCCCGCGCCAGCAACCCGTCGAGATTCTTGGTGACGATGGCAAGGCTGGCCTTGGTGACGGTATCGTCGAGCCGTACCAATATGTCACCGGCCTTGACCAGATCGCCGTCGCGCGCAAGCACTTCGCCGACGACGCCGCCGGTCGGATGCTGCACTTTCTTCACGTTCGATTCGACGACGATCGTACCCGGCGCGATCAGCGCACCCGAGATCTCGGCCGTCGATGCCCAGCCGCCCAATCCGCCGGCAAGAACGACGACCACCGTCAGTCCGACGATCAAATGCAGCCGTATCGAGGGCTGCGCTCCGCGTTCCTCGCCGGTCATGACTTCGCAACCCCCGAATCGGACACGATCTTGATCGGAGAAGGCGGCGGGACTCGTTGCAGCACCTGTCCCAGAACCGTTTCCTTGGGACCGAAGGCCTGCTGGCGGCCGTCCTTGAGGACGAGAAGCTGGTCGACTGCTTCGATGCCGATCGGCCGGTGCGCTACCACCACCACGATGGCGCCACGCTCGCGCGCCGCGCGAACCGCCCGTGTCAGGGCCTCGTCGCCCTCGGTATCCAGATTGGAATTCGGCTCGTCAAGCACGATCAGGAAAGGATCGCCATACAACGCCCTCGCCAGCGCCACGCGTTGTGCCTGGCCGGCTGAAAGCGCGGTCCCCTGCTCGCCGATCTGGGTGTCGTAACCGTCGCGCATCTTGATGATCAATTGATGGACGCCCGCTTCCTTTGCGGCCGCGATGATGCCATCGGAATTCGCATCCGGATCGAACCGGCAGATATTCTGGGCGACTGAGCCCGCGAACAGTTCGACATCCTGCGGCAGATAACCGACATGGCGGCCGAGCACGTCGGACGACCACTGATCGAGCGCTGCGCCGTCGAGCCGCACCTTGCCGCGCACCGGCAGCCACACGCCGACCAGCGCGCGCACCAGCGACGACTTGCCCGATCCGCTTGGCCCGATGATACCCAGTCCGTTTCCGGCCGTCAGCGCAAACGTCACGTCCTGGATCACGAGCTTCTGATCGCCCGGCGGCACCATACTGACGCCCTCGACCGACAGGCGGCTTGAGGGTGCCTGCAATCGCGTCTGGGCGGTCTGCGCCGGCAGGGTTTCGAGCAGCTGGTTGAGACGATGCCAGCTCTGTCGCGCGGCAACGAAACCTTTCCAGTGCGCGATCGCAAGATCGACCGGCGCCAGCGCTCGCGCGCTCAGGATCGAGCCGGCGATGATGATGCCGGCGGTCGCTTCCTGATGAATTACGAGATAGGCGCCGACCCCCAGTACCGCCGACTGCAAGGTCATGCGCATGACCTTGGCAATTGCGCCGAGGCCGCCCGAGATGTCGCTGGCGCGCTGGTTGCCCTCAAGATATTTCTCGTTGGCCGCACTCCAGCGCTTGCTCAGGCGCCCCGACATTCCCATCGCCACCAGCACCTCGGCGTTTCGCCGGCTGGTGGCGGCCAGATCGTTGCGGCGCGCCGCCAGCCCCATCGCCTCCCGCGCCGGCGCGCGCGACAGGAATTCGGTCACGACGGTGAGGATGACCAGGATGATCGCGCCGACCAGCGCCGTCAGCCCGATCAGGACGTGGAAGGTGAAACAGATCGCGAGATATAACGGCAACCACGGCAGGTCGAAGAATGCACCCGGCCCCATGCCGGAGAGGAATGAGCGGACGTTGTCGAGATCGCGCAGCGGCTGAAGGCCATCATTGCGCGCGCCAACCGTCAGCGGCAGGCGCACAACGGTATCGAACACCCGCTGATTGAGGGTTTCATCCAGTGCCGTCCCGACGCGAATCAGGATTCGCCCCCGGATCAGGTCAAGGACACCCTGGGCGATGTACAATCCACCGGCCAGAATGATCAAACCGACGAGGGTCGGCACGCTCCGGCTCGGAAGCACCCGGTCGTACACCTCCAGCATGAAGATCGAGCCGGTCAGGTAGAGCAGGTTGATCATGCAACTCATGGCGCCGACGCCAATGAACGCATTGCGACAGGCGCGCAACGCGTCACCGAGTTCGGAATGCCGGACACCGGGGGCGGCTGCCATCAATCCTGGTCTCTTCAAGAGGGTGCGCGGGTACGAATTTAGAACATTTTCCGGCACAGTGGAATCTGCTGTACCGCAACAAAATGCCCTACTTCAATTTTAATAATGTTTGGTTTTTACCGGTATTTGCGGCCATCGTCCAATTAAGTCCCGTTAACCTAAACGTTTTCGGAGGCACCCACCCCCGCGCATCCGGCGGGTCGGGCTTACGCGAAACACCGCCCACGACGGGCGCTGCCGGGCGCTCAGGGCCCGCGGAAAGCACCCGGTGGGGCGCCCTTCGAGATATCGGTGGCGGGGTGCCAGAAGCGGCTATTTACCCCGAGCCGCTTTCGCAATGGGAACCCCGGCACCGGATGTCGGCGCGGCCAAGCCCGCCGCGCCTGCCAGTCCAGTGATCGGCCTTGGGGAGAGAGCCCCTAGAAGCGGCCGCCGGTTCGGATTAGCCGCACGATCAGCAACAGCACAATGGCGCCGATCGCCGAATAGATGATCTCCGAGACGATGCCGACGCCGAGATGAAAGCCGAGCCTCGGAAACAGCAGGCTGGAGATAAACGCACCGGCGATACCGACCAGAATGTCGCCGATGATTCCGAAGCCGGTGCCGCGCACGATCTTGCCGGCCAGCCAGCCCGCAATGAGGCCGACGAACAGAATAACGAGAATGCCTTCATTGGACAGTTGCATGGAAATCCCCCTGTTTGGACGCGCGCTGCCTGCACGCCGCGCTCGAACCTATCGATAATTTGCCGACGTGACGACTCCAATTTGCGGAATCGCGATGGCCGAGCTTGCCGCTTCCACCGAATACGCACGGTTTTGCGGCGCGGCGCGAAACTTTCATCCGCCGCTGGCGTTATCAAACGATGACACAACCCGATATCTGGTATGTGGCCTTCGGCCCGGAAGCCGCCACAACGGATGACCGTGCAAAAACCGCGGTCCGGTCGACCCGGACGTTCAAGTCCGAAGTGGATGCCAAGCTGTTCGCCATGCAAATACTGGCGAAAGGCTGGTCGGCGAGCGCCGGCACGCTCAACCCTTACAAGCCCAAACAGATTATCGGCGCTTCCCAGATCGAGCACTGGGCCGATCCGGGCCTCGGCGGCTGAGGCGCGTCGCAACGGGACGGCTCACGCCGCCTTCGGCAGCCTCGCGTGAAAATCGGTCGCACGCTGAAACGCCGCTCCTGTCCGCAACACCATGGCTTCATCGAACGGCCGGCCGATCACCTGCATGCCGACGGGAAGACCCTTGGACGTGAACCCCGAGGGGATCGCCAGTGACGGCAAGCCGAGATAGTTGACCGTGCGGGTAAACCGCGTGAGCCGCTGGATCACCGCGTCGGCGTCCGGACTGTTGCCGACATCGCTTTCGGCAATGGTCGGCGCGGGAACGGGCGCCACCGGCGCAATCACGGCATCGACGCCGGCAACTGCGGCAAGATGCGCGGCCAGTGCCGGGGCGCGCCAGCGCATGGCCTCCAGATACAGCACGCCGGGTATTGTAAGCCCGTTCTGCAGCCGCATCAGAACCTGCGGGCCGTAGTCCTGCGGCCGTTCGATCAGCCACCGCTTGTGAAACGCGGCGGCTTCGACCGCCTGCACCAATTGACAGGCCGCGGAGAGCTGCCGCTGGTCCGGCAGTTCGACCGGGACGACAGCCGCGCCCTCCCGCTTGAAGACAGCGATGGTTTCTTCGAGAATCCGCGCGACGTCGGAATCGAGGTCGTCGACATAGAATGCCGTGGGCACGCCGACAGTCAGGCCCTTCATCGGCTGTTGCACCGCCGCCGCGTAATCCTGCAGCGGCGCCGTGGTCGCGGTCGGATCATCGGGGTCGGCGCCGGCCATCAAAGCCAGCAGAAGCGCGCAATCCTGCGCCGTGCGCGCCAGCGGCCCGACGGTATCGAGCGACTGCGACAGCGGCATCGCGCCGGCGCGGCTGACACGGCCGACGGTGGTCTTCAATCCGGTGACGCCGCAGAAATGCGCCGGCATCCGGACCGAGCCGCCGGTGTCCGAACCCAGCGCGGCGAAGGTCAGGCGTGCGGCGACCGCAGCACCCGATCCCGACGATGAGCCGCCGGTGATGTGATCGACCGCCCATGGATTATGGACCGGGCCGTAATGACTGTTGTGACCGGTCGGCCCGTAAGCAAACTCCGACATCTGCAGCGAGCCCAGGCGCACCGTGCCGGCGTCCTTCAGCCGCTGCAGCGCCGTCGCGGTCGTGGTCGCCACGAAATCGCGGCGAATCCGCGAACCGCAGGTAACGACCTTGCCGTCGTCGTAATACATGTCCTTGTGCGCCAGCGGCACCCCGTGCAGCACGCCCCTGACATTGCCTTTCGCCAGCGCCGCGTCGGCGCGATCGGCGGCGGCCAGCGCCTCTTCGGCCTCGATCGCCATGAACGCATTGAGACGGGGTTGCCATCGCGCGATCCGGTCCAGACAGGATTGCGTCGCCTCGCGCGAGGAGAAACGTTTTTGCGCAATCGCCCGTGCTGCTTCGGTCAGCGACAGCAATGCCGGTTCGGTGCTCATTTTGCGGCCTTGGCGGCTTGCACCACGACAAATGTCGCGGGCTCCAGATCGAACGGCAGCGTGCCGGCAATCGCTGCAAAGCCGTCGAACGCGGGGCCGATGGAGTTGGCAAGGCGGGTGGCGATTTCGTCGCTCACCGGCACGCCGGCAACGTCCGTCATCGCCTTGACTTGTTTGGGGCTCGGTCTTGTCATGTCGCGTTTGCTCCTTGGGCGGGGCCGCTGCGGTTTATTTCGTCAACAGCGCGAAGGCGCCGTTCCAGTCCTCCGGCGGCGGACTCTTTAGATAATCGAGGATCCGCGCCTCATACAGGTTATAGAGCAGTTCGAGCGCATGGGCGTCGTCGGTGGTGCGGCCGCGCTTGATCGCTTCCAGCGCGCCGTCCCAGTCGCGGGAGCGATAGCACGCCAGCATCTCGATGGTCAGGTTGCGCAACCTCTGAAAACGCCCGGACTGCGCGGTGTCTTCGCGTCCCGCGATCGCATAGATGACCTCGGGTTCCTTCTTGCCTTTGACTATGATGAAATCGAGTTCGAGGATCGCGAACTTTTCCTTGACCGCAAGTGCGGTCTTGGAGCCGACGATGATCGGGAAGCCGTATTCCTTGGATTGCCCCTCCAGCCGCGCGGCCAGGTTGACGCTGTCGCCGAGCACCGAATAGTTGAACTTGATGTCGGAACCCATATTGCCGACGGTGCAGATTCCGGTGTTCAGGCCGACGCCGACATTGATCGGAATGAAGGCCTGACCGCTCTCCTCCGCTTCCTTTTCGCGGACGCTGTTGAGTTCGTCGATTTTTCCGAGCATGTCGATCGCCGCTTCGCAGGCGTTGATCTGATGTTCGTTATCGCCAAGCGGTGCGTTCCAGAACGCCATGATGGCGTCGCCCATATATTTGTCGATGTAGCCCTTGCGCGCCAGGATCGCGTTGGTCAGCGGCGTCAGGAAGCGGTTCATCAGCGCGGTGAGACCCTGCGGATCGTTCTTGTACGACTCCGAGATGGTGGTGAAGCCGCGCACGTCCGAGAACATGATGGTCAGCTCACGCTCCTCGCCGCCGAGCACGAGCTTTTCCGGCGATTGCGCCAGCTGCTCGACCAGCGCCGGTGACATGTACTGCGCGAAGGCGGAGCGGATCTGCTTGCGCTGTGCCTGCTCGCGCACGAAGCTGGAGAAAACCAGGGTGAGATAGATCGCCGTGGTCGACAGCAGCGGATAGGTGAAATCGACCAGCAGCCGTTGTTGCGAATAGAAATACCACGACGTTCCGATCAGGAAGCGTTGCAAACAGGGCGCCGACCGTAACCAGGATGACCGGCCCGAACAACGGCGCGAACGCGATCACCAGGAGGCCGAGCACCATGGCTGCGGCGAATTCAAGCGGCAGGCCGTAGATCGGCCGCGACAGCAGGCTCTTGGTGAGCGCGGCTTCCAGCACCTGGGCGTGAATTTCGACGCCCGCGATCGCCGGCGAAACCGGCGTGGTCTTGATGTCGTTAAGGCCTACCGCGGAGGTTCCGATCAGCACCAGCTTGCCGGAAACCATGGCAGGCGGAATATTTCCATCGACGACGTCGGCCGCCGATAGGTAAATCGAACGGTCGTGCGGTGCAAAGTGGACCCAGAGCTGGGCGTTGTGGTCGGTCGGAACCTCCAGACCTCGGACGCCGACGCTCTTGATGCCGGCTTTTTCGGTCTTGGTGAGGATTGTCGGGGTGGACGTCACCACCCGCAAGATTTCAAAAGTCAGCGACGGCATGATCGTGCCCTGGGCTTGCAGCAGCATCGGCACGCGCCGCACGATGCCGTCGCGCTCGGTCCTGATGGTCAGAAGGCCGCGTCCGGCAGCGGCTTCCTCCAGCACCCGAACGTTGCGCAACAGACCGGGGTAATCGAACAAAAAGGGTTGCGGATCCTCACCCAGCATCGCCAATCCCGTTACCGGAAGCGACTTGTCGAGGGTGGGAACGGGCGCACCCACGCCGGTTTCGCCCAGGACCACACGCGAGCGCTTGACCGCATCCGCCAAAATCTGGTCGTTGCTCGGCAGCGAGCGTAATTTGCTTCTGGTCAGTTCATCGAGATACCGCATCGTGCCGGCCGCGGTTTCCGGATTGAGACGGTCAGGCTCCGAGAAAATAATATCGAACGCGATCACGACCGCGCCGAGCCTGGTCAGGTTGATGACCATATCGGCGATGGTCGACCTCGGCCAGGGCCACTGGCCGAACTTCGCCAGGCTCGGCTCGTCGATATCGACGATCGTGACCGGCCTCGCCTGCTTCACGCGGGGTTCGATCGCCTGGAACGTATCGAAGGTCCTGACGCGAAGCTCCTCGATCGGAGCGGGATCGGCAACACGCAGCGCGGCGAACCCGATCAGGAGCGCCAGGCAGATCAACCGCGCATACCCGAACTTACGCGCGAACCAGCGCCTTAGTATCCTCAGCCGTTTCATGGCACTTGAATATCAGGCAAGGCAAACCGGGTCAAAGCACGGCTCAAAACCAGGCGCTTGACTCATTGATCTTGGCCTCGCACGCCAAGTTGTGCAAACTCTTCTTGCGGCGCCATGCGGATTCGATCTCGCGGGGTGAACACGGAGGCTGATGATGTCGAAACTCGCTGGCGGGACGACGCCGCAAGCCGCGGAGCCGCACCATCCCATCCGCGCCTTGCTGCGGCAGAAACGATGAAGCGATCGTCCAGCTGTGCGCGATCCGGATTACCCACCCGGACGACGCCGTGGCCAAGGAGCTGCTGTTTGACGCATTTTTTCCAGAAGCGCGACTGGGCGCCCGCGATCGTTGTCGCCGAGCAGCTGGTCCGCGAGCAGCCCGATGTCGCGCGCCTGCGAAAGGCCCTGACTGCGACGCAGTCGAACACCAGGCGCTTTGACCAGCGCATGCTGGGCCTGACGCTGTGGCCGCTGATCCGCAGCCACTGCCTCGTTCACGACAAGTATTACCGGCTGGCCGGCGTCGAAACGTTGCCGTTGCACGATCCGCAAAGCCACTTCAGCGTCGGTCACCAGAACACCAATGCGGTGCTTGAGGAAGCCGACCGCCTCGGCATTCCGCGCCTGTCGTAGCGGATGGCTTCAGAGCGTTTTCGAGCGAAGTGGATACCGGTTCGCGTCAAGAAAACGCGTCGAAACCAGAATCTGGAGCCCCGTTTCGATCCCATCGAAACGGAAACGGCTTCAGACGAGGTGGAAGCCGTTGGCGTGCGTTTGCGCCTCGATGAGGCTCGGCACCACGACACCGATTGTCAAATGGACATCGGATGTCAAATGCGGAGCCATCTCCGGGCTGACGAGCAGGGTGCCGGCCGGATGACCGGCCGTTGAATTCGGTCCTGCCGGAGGAGTCCAGGGCAACTGACCGCCGGACATCTCAGGGGTCGGATGGGGTTCATTGCCCGTGAAGTTGAACGTAAAGCCGTGGCTGTTGTCCTGTGTCTGGCTCTGGACAGGCGTTTGCGGACCGGCGCCGTTCGGAACCGGCAGATCGGAGATGATCGTGCCGCCGTTATCGTCACTCTGGAAGCTGAAGTTCGCAGCCTGGTAGCTGCCGCTAAAGTGGAGCGTCGCGCTGTTCGTCCCATCGCTGATCGAGAGCGTGTCGGTCGCTGCATCGAAGCTCTCGGTAAACGAACTCGAATGATAGTCGATGCCCTTCAGATCGATCTGGTCCGAACGTGCCAGCGTTCCATCGCCGGTGAACCCGCTAATAAGACCGTCGAAGCTCGAGGGCGCGTCGAGCGTCAGGTGACCGGTCGAACCGTCGAACTTCACGCTTTCGCCCAAGGCAACCGGGTTGGCGATCTCCAGCGACGCGCCGGTTGCGATCTCGAGCGGAGACGCTGCCGGCGGATCGACAATTAGCGTATGCCCGTTACCGTCGCTCTCAATAGTAAAATTCGCCAGCTGGTAACTTCCCGCGAAAGTGATGCTGTCAAGCGCTTGGCCACTGGCGTTGAACAGGGTCAGCGTCCCGGTACCGTTCCCATTGTCTGTATAGGTGGTCTTATTTGTCGCTACGTCGGCGATGTTGACGTCTTTAAGATCGATGGAATCGGAATTCGAAAGTGTCCCGTCACCTGCAAATCCGGTTATCACGCCGGTGAAATCAGCGGAATCATTGAGTACGAGGGCACCTGTAGTCCCACTTTGATTGCCAAAGATGACGTTCACCGCGCTGGCTGCGGCAATGTCCAATATCGCACCGCTGTCAATCGTCGCCGTTCCTGAATTCAGCGGATCGCTAACCATGGTACCCGGTGCAGCCCCGTTTCCGTCACTCGTGAAAGTCCAATTCGCGTTGCTGTAGTTCCCCAAGAACAGAATGTTGATCGTGGCGGTGCCGTTGCTGAAAGATACGCTGCTGGTGTTTGTGGTCGAATCGTAGGTAACCGTTTCCGACATATGTCCAGCTACGAAGGCAAGATCCCTGAGGTCGATCTTGTCACCTGTCGAAAGCTTGGTGCCTTGCGAAGATGACTCGATCAGTCCGTGGAATTGTGCCGAATCATCGAGGATCAATTCGCCCTGTCCCGCTGCAAATAACACGGTCTCCCCGACAAACGATCCATTTAGGATCTGCCCGGAAACTGAGCCACCGATCTCCACGACTCCTTTGTTGGTAATTTCGATCAACCCCGTACCACTAACATCGCCTTTGAGGTCGATCACAGAGATTTGGTTGTGGTTGAATGGGCCAGCCTCGATCGTTCCGTTGTTGGTGACGTTGCCTTCGACGATGAATGTGGTGTTGGGATCTGCCAAGAGCGTCACGCCGGAACCGAGGACAAGACTGCCTATATCGACGTTGGCAGTGCTCGTGACGGTGTAGGTTCCTGGCGCGTCGATCGCAACATTGGTGGTCGATGTCGGGGTCCCACCACTCCAGTTTGTTGGGTCGTCCCAGGTTCCGCCGGCTAGATTGGCCCATTGGTCCGGGGGTGACGATTCCACAAGTGTGCCGGGTGTGCCACCGTTTCCATCACTCGTGAATTGCCAGCTATCGTTCGTGTAGTCGCCGGAGAACCGGAGTGTGATGTCGTTTGCCGGGGTACCGTCACTGAACACGACCGTGCTGATGTTGGTGGTCGAATTGTATGAAACCGTTGCCGACATAGACCCACTTATGAACGAAAGGTCCCTGAGGTCGATTTGATCAGCCGATGTCAGTACGGCCCCGATCAAGGAGCCTGTAATCAATCCAGAGAATTGTTTCGAGTTATCGAGAATCAGCTCGCCTTGCCCAGTCTCAAAGAACACGGTCTCCCCGGAAAACGACCCGCTGACGATCTGCCCTGACACCGAGCCACCGAGTTCCAGGATTGCCGTGTTGAGGATTTGAAGCGACCCCGTCCCGCTAATATTCCCGGTAATATCGACAGACCCGACCGCTTCGATGATGCCGTTGTCGGTGACCGTGCCGCCGGTGATGGTGGCATCGTTCAGCGTCACGGTGTCGTCGATGGTCAGCGTGCCGGAGATGCTGACGCTGCCCGTCAGCGTCACGTTGTCCAGCGTGACCGCATCCAGCGTCAGCACCTGGCCGCTGGCGACCGATAGGTTGCCGCCACCATTGACGGTGGAGCCTCGATCTCGCTTGAGCCAGTGACCGACAGCGTGCCTTTGTCCTTGATCGTGCCACCGGTAGATCGTTGTGTCATTCAGCGTCAGCGTGCCGGTGGCATCGACCGTGATGGTGCCGCTGCCGTTGGCGACGGTGCTGCCCTGGTCGATCAGCAGCGCCCCGCCGGCCAAAACCTCAAGCGCGTTGTTGGCGGTGACGGTCTCGTCATCCAGCGCGTTGCCGGTGCCGCTGACATTGATCTGCCCGGAATTGCCCAGCGAGCCGTTCTTCAGAATGCCGCTGCCGGTGAGGTCGATGGTGCCGCCACTGTTGTTGGTGACCGTGCCGCCGTTGACGGTGGCGTTGACAAGGTCGAGCGTCGCGGTGGAATCGAAGGTGCCGCTGTTGGCGATGGTCCCGGTCAGTTCCAGGACGCCGACCGCCGCCGCCACCACGGTGCCGCTGTCGATGGTGACGCCGTTCAGGGTCGAGAGCGTATTGCCGGTCGCCGTCGCAATGGTGCCGGCGCCTTCCAGCGTGCCGCCGTTGACGGTGGCGTTGACAAGGTCGAGCGTCGCGGTGGAATCGAAGGTGCCGCTGTTGGCGATGGTCCCGGTCAGTTCCAGGACGCCGACCGCCGCCGCCACCACGGTGCCGCTGTCGACGGTGACGCCGTTCAGGGTCGAGAGCGTATTGCCGGTCGCCGTCGCAATGGTGCCGGCGCCTTCCAGCGTGCCGCCGTTGACGGTGGCGTTGACAAGGTCGAGCGTCGCGGTGGAATCGAAGGTGCCGCTGTTGGCGATGGTCCCGGTCAGCTCCAGGACGCCGACCGCCGCCGCCAGCGTCACGGTGCCGCTGTCGATGGTGACGCCGTTCAGGGTCGAGAGCGTATTGCCGGTCGCGGTCGACGATAGGTGCCGGCGCCTTCCAGCGTGCCGCTCGTTGATCTCGCTCGAGCGTCTTGACAAGGACGAGCGTCGCGGTGGCAGTCGAAGGTGCCGCCGGCGATGGTGGCGACCGTCCAGCGGTCGACGCGTATTGCCGATCGGAAGGTGCCGCTGTTGGCGATGGTCCCGGTCAGCTCCAGGACGCCGACCGCCGCCGCCACCACGGTGCCGCTGTCGATGGTGACGCCGTTCAGGGTCGAGAGCGTATTGCCGGTCGCCGTCGCAATGGTGCCGGCGCCTTCCAGCGTGCCGCCGTTGACGGTGGCGTTGACAAGGTCGAGCGTCGCGGTGGAATCGAAGGTGCCGCTGTTGGCGATGGTCCCGGTCAGCTCCAGGACGCCGACCGCCGCCGCCACCACGGTGCCGCTGTCGACGGTGACGCCGTTCAGGGTCGAGA
This sequence comes from uncultured Alphaproteobacteria bacterium, assembly GCA_963774685.1. Lineage (GTDB taxonomy): Bacteria > Pseudomonadota > Alphaproteobacteria > Rhizobiales > Xanthobacteraceae > Bradyrhizobium. The sequence goes on from CAVZFU010000005.1 coordinate 359,094, forward strand.
GCGTATTGCCGGTCGCCGTCGCAATGGTGCCGGCGCCTTCCAGCGTGCCGCCGTTGACGGTGGCGTTGACAAGGTCGAGCGTCGCGGTGGAATCGAAGGTGCCGCTGTTGGCGATGGTCCCGGTCAGTTCCAGGACGCCGACCGCCGCCGCCACCACGGTGCCGCTGTCGACGGTGACGCCGTTCAGGGTCGAGAGCGTATTGCCGGTCGCCGTCGCAATGGTGCCGGCGCCTTCCAGCGTGCCGCCGTTGACGGTGGCGTTGACAAGGTCGAGCGTCGCGGTGGAATCGAAGGTGCCGCTGTTGGCGATGGTCCCGGTCAGCTCCAGGACGCCGACCGCCGCCGCCACCACGGTGCCGCTGTCGATGGTGACGCCGTTCAGGGTCGAGAGCGTATTGCCGGTCGCCGTCGCAATGGTGCCGGCGCCTTCCAGCGTGCCGCCGTTGACGGTGGCGTTGACAAGGTCGAGCGTCGCGGTGGAATCGAAGGTGCCGCTGTTGGCGATGGTCCCGGTCAGCTCCAGGACGCCGACCGCCGCCGCCACCACGGTGCCGCTGTCGATGGTGACGCCGTTCAGGGTCGAGAGCGTATTGCCGGTCGCCGTCGCAATGGTGCCGGCGCCTTCCAGCGTGCCGCCGTTGACGGTGGCGTTGACAAGGTCGAGCGTCGCGGTGGAATCGAAGGTGCCGCTGTTGGCGATGGTCCCGGTCAGTTCCAGGACGCCGACCGCCGCCGCCACCACGGTGCCGCTGTCGACGGTGACGCCGTTCAGGGTCGAGAGCGTATTGCCGGTCGCCGTCGCAATGGTGCCGGCGCCTTCCAGCGTGCCGCCGTTGACGGTGGCGTTGACAAGGTCGAGCGTCGCGGTGGAATCGAAGGTGCCGCTGTTGGCGATGGTCCCGGTCAGCTCCAGGACGCCGACCGCCGCCGCCACCACGGTGCCGCTGTCGACGGTGACGCCGTTCAGGGTCGAGAGCGTATTGCCGGTCGCCGTCGCAATGGTGCCGGCGCCTTCCAGCGTGCCGCCGTTGACGGTGGCGTTGACAAGGTCGAGCGTCGCGGTGGAATCGAAGGTGCCGCTGTTGGCGATGGTCACGGTGCAGGCTCAGGCGCCGACCGCCGCGCCACCACGGTGCCGCTGTCGAGGGTGACGCCGTCCAGGGTCGAGAGGGTATGGCCGGTCGCCGTCGCAATGGTGCCGGCGCCTTCCAGCGTGCCGCCGTTGACGGTGGCGTTGACAAGGTCGAGCGTCGCGGTGGAATCGAAGGTGCCGCTGTTGGCGATGGTCCCGGTCAGTTCCAGGACGCCGACCGCCGCCGCCACCACGGTGCCGCTGTCGACGGTGACGCCGTTCAGGGTCGAGAGCGTATTGCCGGTCGCCGTCGCAATGGTGCCGGCGCCTTCCAGCGTGCCGCCGTTGACGGTGGCGTTGACAAGGTCGAGCGTCGCGGTGGAATCGAAGGTGCCGCTGTTGGCGATGATCCCGGTCAGCTCCAGGACGCCGACCGCCGCCGCCACCACGGTGCCGCTGTCGATGGTGACGCCGTTCAGGGTCGAGAGCGTATTGCCGGTCGCCGTCGCAATGGTGCCGGCGCCTTCCAGCGTGCCGCCGTTGACGGTGGCGTTGACAGGGTCGACCGTCGCGGTCGAATCGAAGGTGCCGCCGTTGACGGTGGCATTCTTGATCTCGCTCGAGGTCTTGACCGACAGCGTCCCGGTGTCGTCGAGGATGCCGCCCGAGATGGTGGCGCCGTCCAGCGTCACGGTATTGTCGATGGTCACGGTGCTGGCATCGGCGAAGACGCCGGCCAGCGTCACGGTGTCCAGGGTGACGGTGTCCAGCGTCAGGGTCTGGCCGCTCGCGGTCGACGACAGCGTGCCGCCGCCGTTGACGGTGGCATTCTTGATCTCGCTCGAGGTCTTGACCGACAGCGTCCCGGTGTCGTCGATGATGCCGCCGGAGATGGTGGCACCGTCCAGCGTCACGGTATTGTCGATGGTCACGGTGCTGGCATCGGCGAAGACGCCGGCCAGCGTCACGGTGTCCAGCGTGACCGCATCCAGCGTCAGGGTCTGGCCGCTCGCGGTCGACGACAGCGTGCCGCCGCCGTTGACGGTGGCATTCTTGATCTCGCTCGAGGTCTTGACCGACAGCGTCCCGGTGTCGTCGATGGTGCCGCCCGAGATGGTGGCACCGTCCAGCGTCACGGTATTGTCGATGGTCACGGTGCTGGCATCGGCGAAGACGCCGGCCAGCGTCACGGTGTCCAGCGTGACCGCGTCCAGCGTCAGGGTCTGGCCGCTCGCGGTCGACGACAGCGTGCCGCCGCCGTTGACGGTGGCATTCTTGATCTCGCTCGAGGTCTTGACCGACAGCGTCCCGGTGTCGTCGATGATGCCGCCGGAGATGGTGGCGCCGTCCAGCGTCACGGTGTTGTCGATGGTCACGGTGCTGGCATCGGCGAAGACCGCCGGCCAGCGTCACGGTGTCCAGGGTCACGGTGTCCAGCGTCAGGGTCTGGCCGCTCGCGGTCGACGACAGCGTGCCGCCGCCATTGACGGTGGCATTCTTGATCTCGCTCGAGGTCGTGACCGACAGCATGTTGCCATCATCAATCGTGCCGCCGTCGATGGTGCCGCCGTTCAGCGCCAGCGTCCCACCCGCATCGATGGTGATCTGGCCGTAATTGGCGATATCGACCAGAACATTCAGCGTGCCACCGGATATTTCGATGGTACCCGTGCTAAAATTCGTGATCGTACTTTGATCTTTGAAATCGCCGCCGTCCTGCAGCGTGAGCTGGCCGTAGTTCTGCACCGAACTCTGATTCGACACCTCCAACTGGCCGGCAATGGTGATGATGCCGTAATTATCGATGATGGCGTCGGCGCCGAGACTGACGCCACCGGTGCCCACCGTCAGGGTGCTGTTATTGATCAGGGTCGGAGAGTTGGTGAACAGAACGCCGAAATCATTCATCGTCAGCGACAGCGCGGCCGCCGCCGCGTCGATCGTGACCGGATAATACGGCGTCTTCCCCTGCAGCTGATCGGTAATGATGATGACATCATTGCTTGCGGTCGGAACCGTTCCGGTTTCCCAGTTCGACCCTTCGTTCCAGTTCCCCGGATTGGGTGAGCCGTCTTCAACGGTTTCAATCCAGACCACGGCCGGAGTATTGTTGCCGGTGATCGTGACCACGATGTTCTGTTGGGACATCGCGCCGTGTTCATCCTCCACCACGACGGTGTAGGTGAGGGTCAGCGTCTCTCCGGCGGGCACCAAATCCGCAAGGTAGGCTTTGAATTCGGCCAGTTCCCAGGTGATGGTTCCCGTACCCGTTCCGGTGCTGTCCGTGGTGACGGATGCGGAGAGGGCCGTTTCAAAAATCCCGAACGGGAGCGGAAAGTCGGCCTCGAGTTGCGCCATAGTGAGAGTCGTGCCGCTCAGCGACGCACCCGTCAGGTCCGTTGAAACAATCGTATGGGTGTCGGTCAGATCGGGGTCGGTGAATGTGAGCGCTCCCGACTCTGTAAGTGTTCCGGCCGTATTGATCAGATTGACGCCGGAGGTCTCCGACGTGATGGGCAGGTCGCCACCTGGCGTGCCCTTGCCGCCGGAAAAATTGATGGTTTGCTGGCTGGTGGTAATGACCGGAGCGTCGTTGGTGCCGGTGATCGTGATCGTGAACGGAACGAAGGTCTTTAAATTATCCGGCGCAAAATTCGAATCGACTTCCACCGTGTATGTCAGCGTCAGCGTCTCACCGGCGGCAAGGAAGTCGAAATCACTGTCCGGGAGACTGTAAGTCCAGGTCGCCGTACCGACGTTTGAGTTTTTCGGGGCGGCAACTATCACAAGCTGTGTTTCGACAAAGACGATATCCGCCAGTAGCTGTGCCGACTGCGGTCCCGAAAGCGTCGCGGTGACGTCGACGCCTTGAGCGTCCTGGTAGGTGAACGAAGTGAACGTCGACGTGGCTGTCGGCAGGTCGCCGCGGTTGAGGTCGTCAAACTGGATCAGGCCGGACACCGAATCGGGTGCCGAACTGCCGGTAACGTCAGCGCGCTCGGTGAAGGCATTGTCGGAAACGAGAACCGTGGGCGGAATAGGGACATGCGCCTGGCTGTTGGTCGGTCCGTTTGAGCTCGAAGGTCCCGAATTGCTGATCGCGGCCGCGGCCACAAAAACCGGAGCGGTGATCAACGGATTCGCCGAATAGAACGGCAGCAACGTGTTGATGACGCCAATATCGGTATGATGGTCGTCCGACTTGGTGTTCGTATCGCTGAATTTCAGCGTGAACAGATCGGTGACGAGCTTCTGCGCGTCGGTCGGCAGTAAGGGCATTCGAGGCGGCTGAAGACGCCGTTGTGGTAGTGCACAGTGCGGCGTATGCTCGTCGACGGTGTACAGCTCGTTATCCGTGCCCTTTTCGTACAGCTTGTAGGAGCCGATGTGACCGTCGGGTTCGAACAGAACCAGGAATTCCGCATCTGCCGCAACGTTCTGGACGTTGAATTCGACCTTGAACAGCCACCGCGGTGCCGCGGATGCCCATGGTGGCGACCGGCGTGTCGATCTTCATGTCGCCGTGTTTTGCGGTCTCGCCGGCGACAAACGAGATGGTCCCCGCCACCAGGCTGATCAGCGATGAATTGTTCGACCCGTTCGGGTCGTAGACCATCTCGTTGAGCACCATTCTCGCGTTCGACGAGAGGCCGAATACGGTGCCGTCGATGAAGGTAATGCCGACGGTCGAAGCGTCGCCGGACTGGACGACGTCGCCTTTTTCGACGTTGTCGCCCAGATTCAAGGTGATGGAGACGCCGTTACGAACGGCGGTCGCGGTGCCCGTGAGCTTGGCCACATGACCGATCACATGAGCGGCGCCGGGATTGCCGTCGGCCTGCGCATACTGGACGTGACCGGTGAGCGCGTCGATGATCTTGCCGGTGAGGTGGGCGCCATCGGGCGATGCCAGCGCGGCCCGTATCTCGCCCTTGAAGTAATCCTGCAGGACAAGTTCGTGACCGTCTTTGGACAGGACCAGGTCGACACCGGATCGCTTGAAATCTCCGTGGAAAAGCAGTTGCGCATCCGGAACGATGATGGCGTCCGAAGGCGCGTGCGCGCCGGTCACCGACTCGACATGGACATACGCATGGGGATGCGAGCCCAGATCGTCGGGAGGCAGATTGGCGTCGAACTTGCCGATGAAATTCAAGGGCCCCACCGCAAACGGTTAATATTTAAATAATATTCAACAGCCTGACCCTGCATACCACTATGGAAGGACTTGCGAAACCATCTCTTGCTTACGCAAGTTTACCCGGCGGCATCGTCAGAAGACATCTGTTCTGCTGAATTTTTCCGATTCTCAAGTATTCGTAGTGTTTTCTTGCGTATAACCGAGGTATTCATCTGCCCAGGCACAAGGACTGAAGGTAGTTAGGTGTATAGAATCCAATTCCGATACCTAGGCCATCCTTCTCAAGGTCTGCTTGCAAAGATACTACGTCAATTCTGCGGCTACAATTGTGATCTGGATAACAAAGCAAGTTGGTCACGCAAATTAGCCATATCCGCCGGAAAATCGCCGCGATTACGATAATTTAAGGTCCCCGACCCCGCGCACGGGGAACCCTAGCCATCCGAGACCCGGCGATCCCTAAAATTTTCAGCAAATAAGCGAGACAGGTTTCAGTCTGTTTCGAGCTTTCCGGTCCGGTGTAGGCCGGTTTTAAGCAGAATAAAAGCCCGCCCTCCCATCATCGCCCGGCGAAACGATCCGGTCACGAGCGGGCCAACCAGCCTCGCCGAAGCCCGGACAGGGGGTGTCAGATGGGGATTATCGGTTATGTGCGCAGGTTGCGCATCGTCGCACTTGCTTGCGGCATCGCTTTCGGACCGGCAGCAGATCTTGCCGCAGCTACGCTGATTTCGCCGGGCGCGTCTTATCTGGTCCGCAAATCCGCGGAGCCTTTCGGGCTTCTCGCGGTTGTGCTGTCCGATGGCGGATTGCGGGAAAAGTGGCTGGGCGTCCAGCGCCGTCTCGACGACGAAAGGGTACAACTGGCGCTGTGCGACGGTGACCGCGAACGCTGCGTATCTCCCGCCGCGCTTCAATTTCTTGACATTGTGGATGCCGGGAGGGCCCGCGAGGGCCGTGCCCGCCTCGGCGAAATCAACCGCGCGATCAATCTGGCGATCCGGCCGATGAGCGATCTGGCCCAGTGGGGCGAAGCCGATGTGTGGAGTTCGCCGCTGGTGACGTTCGCGCATGGCGCGGGAGATTGCGAGGATTACGCGATCGCAAAATTCGTCGCGTTGCTGCTGGCCGGCATTGCGCCCGACGATCTGCGGATCGTGGTCCTGCACGACACCATGAGGGACGAGGATCATGCGGTCGCCGCGGTGCGGCTGGATGGACAGTGGCTGACCCTGGACAACCGCCGCATGGCGATGGTCGAGGACAGCAACGTCAGAAACTACCGGCCGACCTTCGTGATCGATCGCGACGGCGTCAAACGCTACCAGGAAGCGCCAATGCCCGTTCTCGCGAGCCGCAGCCTCGTTTCCGAGGCGGCCAACCATTCCGGGGCCGGAATATCGCCGATGTAACGCCATCCGTGGCATCAACCCCACGGAGTACCGCTCTGCCGTCTTGTCACCGCGACATCCCAGACGCTACGATGGCCGGAAAGGTCATTGGGTTTGGTTTCTTGGGGCGGAGATCGGAATGCGAGCAATTGCGCTGGCTGTCGTCGCAATCCAGATTGGCCTTTGGAATCCTGCCCGCGCGGAAACCCCTGCGGATTCCGGCCGGCCGATCAGCGAGATGCTGCCGCTGTTTGACAAAAACCACTGCGGCGACATCAAGGACCCGGCAGATCAATTGTTTTGCGGAGACCTGCAACTGAACGCGGCATCCGTGAAGCTGAATACCGCGATCCAGAACCGGCTGGATCGAATTCCGGATCGTCGCCACGCCATCGAGGAAAACGCAGCCTGGGTCAAAAATCGCAATTCAAGCTGCGGTATTTTCGGAAGACAAGGCATCCCGGCCAAGGACGTCAAACCCGCCGCGGAGTGCCTGTTAAAGGAAACCGATGAACGGATCGCCATATTGATCGATCCCAATTTCGATTGCCTGGCGACCAATACCACCGCCGGGATACTGATCTGCGGCGACCCGTCATTGGCGCTGGCGGACGAGGATCTCAACGGCCGCATCCTCGCGCTGATCGCCAAATTGAACGAAAGCGATGCGAGAGATGCCTTCGTCGAATATGCGCGGTGGACCAGAGCGCGCGATCGCAAGTGCAACCTGGTAGGCAAGGACAACGTGCCGCTGGAGGAATTATCGTCGTCGGAGGATTGCCTTGGCGACTATATCAGCCAAAAAACCGCCGAGATCGTTGCGGCCAAGGGCGATCCCAAACGGGTCTTTGGCAAGCACCTGCTCTCGCCGTCTCCCGATGCCGACGCGGTCGACTTGTGTGTGGCGCAGATCCATTCGGCCAATTCCTGCGACAATTTCCTCCGGGTCAGTCGCGTCTTTCAGGTCGACAGCGAAATATTGCCGCAGGAAGCCAAGGTGGTCGCCCAGGTCGAGATGGTCGTGCTTTCTCCCTTTGCGGTCTGCAGTCCGGTCGCAACGAATTGCACCGGAACATGCTGGGACCCGAAATCGGGCCAACCCAAACCGCCGCCGGGAAGCCGGGAAAGCTTTCCGGTGGCGCACCGGTTGAAAATCGAGAAATCGTTCGCGTTCCAGAAAACGGACAACGGCGGCTGGCGCTGCAATACGTCCGCGCTGCCGCCGGTCGACGTCGGGCTTGCGGTCGGCGGCCCCTGAGCCATCGGTGGGATTTGCCGCCCTCGATTCACCGCGCCGAAAGTTCTTGGGTTCATGGTTCGCGTCGAAACCAGGACCTGGATTGTTCATGAAGCCCGGCGAATCCGCGCTGCAAGTGCGAGGGTTAACAAAGCGTTTCGATCGCCTCGCGGTCGACTCGCTCGATCTCACCATCCGCACCGGCGAGTTCTACGCGCTGCTCGGGCCGAACGGCGCCGGCAAGACCACGACATTGCGCATGGTGGCAGGATTGCTGCGGCCCGACGCCGGTTCGGTGTCGGTGCTCGGCATCGACGCGCTGCGCGACTCCGTCGCCGCCAAGCAGGTCACGGCCTGGGTATCGGACGAGCCGATGATCTACGACAAGCTGACGCCGCTGGAATACCTCGAATTCGTCGCCGGCCTCTGGGGCATCGATCCCGCGGTGTCGGAACCATCGGCGCGCGATCTACTGGTCTCGCTCGGACTGGAGCCGCACCTGCATGAACGCTGCGAGGGGTTTTCCAAGGGCATGCGCCAGAAGGTCGCGCTGGCCGGAGCGCTGGTACACGACCCGCGCCTGATCATCCTTGACGAGCCTCTTACCGGGCTCGACGCCGTATCCGCGCGCCACGTCAAGGGATTGCTGCAGGAACGCGTGCGCTCCGGCGGCACCGTCATCATGACCACGCATATTCTGGAGGTAGCCGAACGCATGGCCGACCGCATCGGCGTCATCGCGTCGGGACGGCTTGTCGCCGAAGGCACCTTGACCGAGTTGCGTCAGCAGAACGGGCAGAACGATACCAGCCTTGAGGACATGTTCATCGCGCTGGTCGATGTCGAGGCCGCCGCGGCATGAGCTCAGCCGCGGCCCTGACCTGGTTTGCCCGGCACGAGATCCGGCTGGCATGGCGCGAATGGCTGGCGATGATGACGGCCGGGCGCTGGAAAAAACGCAGCGCAGTCGTCGGACTGATTGTGTTTGCCGCTGTCATGCATCTGCCGGCCTATGCCGTGATCGGCCGATTTGCCGGCCTGCAGGCGCCGCTCGACAAATCCACCCTCATCGTCATCACCGCGACCCTGTTCCTGGCCTGGGCCCTGATGCTGTCGCAGGCGATCGAGTCCGTGACGCGGGTGTTTTACGCGCGCGCCGATCTCGACCTGATCATGTCGTCGCCGGTCAGGCTGACCAACGTGTTTTCGGTTCGCATCGCGGCGATCGCGCTATCCGTCATCGCGATGGCGCTGTTGCTGTCGGCGCCCTTTGTCGACGTCCTCATGATCGGCGGCGGCTTGCGATGGTTTTCGGCGTTCGGCGTCGTCATCGCCATCGGACTGTCGGCGGCCGCAATCGCGATCGCGGTCACCATCGTATTGTTCTGGGTGATCGGCCCGAGCCGGACACGATTGGTTGCGCAAATTCTCGCCGCGATCATCGGCGCCGGTTTTGTGATTGCGTTGCAAATCGCCGCGATCCTGTCCTACGGCACGCTGTCGCGGTTCGCGGTTTTGACCTCCGACGCCGTGGCGGCTTTCGCGCCAGGCCTTGGGAGCATGGTCTGGTGGCCCGCGCGCGCCGCCCTCGGCGATGGCGAGGCGCTCGTGCTGTTGCTGTCCGCCGGACTCGTATTGCTCGGCATGGTGATGGCGATTTTCTCGCCGCGGTTTGCCGACACCGTCGTCAGCGCTTCGTCGAACGCTTCGCCTGTTCAACGCGGCTCGCGTGCTGCGCCGTTTCGCGCCGGCTCGCGGCAGCAGGCGCTGCGCTGGAAGGAATTCGTGCTGTTGCGGCGCGATCCATGGCTGGTATCGCAGACACTGATGCAATTGCTTTATCTGCTGCCGCCGGCGCTGATGCTGTGGCGAAGCTTCGCCGACAGCTCCGCCGCCATTATGCTGGTCACGCCGGTTATCGTGATGGCGGCGGGCCAGCTCGCGGGCGGTCTGGCATGGCTGACGATTTCAGGCGAAGACGCGGCCGACCTGGTGGCGACCGCGCCGTTGCCGCCGTCGCGGATCATCCGCGCCAAGATCGAGGTGGTGCTGATCGCGATCGGCGTGATGTTCGCGCCGCTGGTCGCAGTCCTTGTATTTGCCTCACCGCTGCAGGCCGCGGTCACAGCATTCGGCGTCGTGACCGCGGCGGCATCGGCCACTGCGATACAGTTGTGGTTTCGCGTGCAGGCCCGCCGCAGCCAGTTTCGCCGCCGCCAGACCTCGTCGCGGCTGGCGACATTCGCGGAGGCCTTCTCCTCGATCGGATGGGCCGCGACCGCGGCGTTGGTGCTGTCGATCCCGGTCGCCGCCGTTATCACCGGCCTGATGACCGCTGCAATATTGGCGGCGACCTGGAAGATCAGCCCGCGGCGCGGGTGATCGCAAGACGCCCTCTCGGACAAGTGATTGCCGCCGCGCGATTGCGCGATACAGTACGGGCATCACCGCTGACAGGCTGCCCATGTTGCGATCCTTCCCGGTCATTCTTGCTGTTCTGGGTTCGCTGATCGCCTCCGCCGCGGCCGAGGATGCCCCACGCGGCAGCGAGTGTCTGGCGATGGCCAATGCGACGCCACGCGTCACGCCGATACGTTTTCGGGAAGTCGAGGCGAACACCGGCGAGGTCGCGATCACCTATGCCGGCCATTCGACCTATTACATCGATACGCCGGGCGGAGTGCGGATCGCGACCGACTACAACGGCGCCTACACCACCGGCCGCCTGCCCGACGTCGTCACCATGAACCGCGCGCACTCCACGCACTACACGCTGTTTCCCGATCCGCGCATTCCCCATGTGCTGCACGGCTGGAGCGATGACGGCGGCCCTGCGAAAATCAACCAGCGGATCGGCGACGTGCTGATCCGCAACGTGACGACCGACATCCGCCGCTATTTCGGCGACGGCCCGAACGCGGAGATGATCAAGGACGGCAATTCGATTTTCATATTCGAGGTCGCCGGCCTCTGCATCGGCCATCTCGGGCATCTGCATGTCAAGCTCGACGACAGCCAGTTCGCCGCGATCGGACGGCTCGATATTGTGATGGTGCCGATCGACGGCACCTACACGATGTCGCTCGACGGCATTTCCGATATCACGCGCCGGCTGCGCGCGTCGGTCGTGCTGCCGATGCATCGCTTCATGACCCCGCTCGACGAATTCATGCGCCGGATCGGCGAGCAGTTCGCGATCGATGTCCGGACCGAGCGCACTTTGCGGATTTCGCGGGAGACGCTGCCGGGCGCTCCCACCGTGATTATTCTGGACGGGGTTTGAACCCACCCGTACAACCATTCCAACAATAAAAAACAGGGAGCGAAATTTCATGGCCAGCACACTGCCCACCACCAGGAGCGGGCTCTACGCCGATCCGCGCGAGGACTGGCTCGGGCAATACACCGAGGAAATCATCGATCCCGCGCGCCCGATCGTCGACCCGCATCATCATTTGTGGGATCGCGGCGGGCAACGCTATTTGATCGAGGAAATGACCGGGGATATCGCATCCGGCCACAACATTATCGCGACCGTCTATGTCGAGGCGCGCTCGATGTACCGCGCCAGGGGACCCGAAGCGTTGCGCCCGGTCGGCGAGATCGAGTTCGTCAACGGCGTCGCGGCGATGAGCGCAAGCGGCGGCTACGGTCCCGCGGCGATCTGCGCCGGCATTGTCGGCCACGTCAGTCTCCTGCTCGGTGACGGCGCGCGCGACGTTCTGGAAGCCGAAATCGCCGCCGGAGGCGGACGCTTTCGCGGCATCCGGCATTCCTCGGCATGGGACGCCGATGCCGAAGTCGCCGGCATGTATGCGACGCGTCCGAAAGGGCTGCTGCTTGACCCGGCGTTTCGCAAGGGCTTTGCCTGTCTCGCGCCGCTCGGCCTGAGTTTCGATGCCTGGCTGTTTCATCCGCAGATCGGCGAATTGATCGATCTCGCCCGTGCGTTTCCGGAGACGAGGATCGTACTCGATCATTGCGGCGGACCGGTCGGCCTCGGCCGTTATGCGAACCGCGAGGAGGTTTTCAAGGTCTGGAAAGCCTCGATCCTCGAAATCGCAAAATGCCCCAATGTCGTCGTGAAGCTCGGCGGCCTCGCGATGCGCCTGCTCGGTTACGATTTTCACGAACGCCCGAAGCCGCCGTCGTCGGAACAGGCGGCCGCGGCGTGGCGCCCCTATATCGAGACCTGCATCGAGGCCTTCGGCCCCGAACGCGGCATGTTCGAAAGCAACTTTCCGCCGGACAAGGGCCAGTGCAGCTATCAGGTGATCTTCAACGCCTTCAAGCGCATTGCCGCGCAATATAGCGAAGCGGAAAAAAACGCGCTGTTCGCGAAGACGGCAACGGATTTCTACCGGCTGAAGCTCGGATGATGGCGGGCGCGGCGGGGCTGACCGGCCGTGAAGCGCAGCAGACGGGTGCGGCTCGTGCTGGTTTGTTTCATCCAGCGCGCCGGACGGAATTTTCTGTTGAATGGCCGCCGGATAATCCGCCGACGTTTCCCGGCCACGGGACATGTCGAGCGTCTTGAATTCGTCGTGAACCTTGTTGATCGCCATTTTTGGAACTCGGGAGGCAGCACAGCGTCTTGCACCAGCCGGCATCCTTAAGTCGGCCGGATGGGTGAAGCCTGTCGGTCGGCGTTCCGGCGCCGAACCGCTGGCTATTCCGCCCGGCGAGCTCGAGACCAAAACAAAAAGGAGTCCAATAATATGGCCGCTCTTCCCCTGATCGTTTTCGATGTCAATGAGACGCTTCTCGATCTCCAGACGATGGAGCCGACCTTCGAGCGCATTTTCGGCGAAAAGAGCGCCATGCGCCTGTGGTTCGCCAACCTGATCATGTATTCGGCGGCCCTGACGGTGGCCGGCTGTTACGTTCCGTTCACCGATATCGGTTCGGCTGTGATGAAAATGCTGGCGGACACACGCGGTATCAAAATTGACGACAAGGACAGAAAAGAGCTAACGGAAAAATTCTCCACGATGCCGCCACATGCCGAGGTTCCAGCGGCGCTGCGCAAGCTGCGTGACGCAGGTTTCCGGCTCTTCACGCTGACGGACAATCTGCTTGAGGTTCAGACACGCCAGCTTGAACATGGCGGCATTGTCGACCTCTTTGAACGGCGATTCAGTGCCGATGGCGTCAAGCATCACAAGCCGTCGCGCCAGGCTTATGCCTACGTCGAGAGAGAGCTTGCGGCTGAGCCCTCCCGGTTCTGCCTTATCGCCTGCCACACATGGGACACGCTGGGAGCCGTCGCGGCCGGCTGGGAGGCGGCGCTGATCAAGCGTGCCGGAAACGATGTTTTGGGAGTCGGTCCTCAGCCGCAGATCGTGGGCGATGACCTGAACGACGTCGCCAGTCAACTCATCGCCCGGCACAAGGCGCGGGCCTGACTAGCCGCTGAGATCATTTCACTTGGTCAGTTCACCTGGGTCATTTCAGCTGGGCCAGCGCGCGCTCGCGACGCCACGTCCCTAGCCACCAGTACAAGCCTGCGGTCACCAACCCTGCCAGGGGATATAGGACCGTGAACGGATCGGCGGCCCAGCGCAGGAAGAACGACAGGAAGCTCTCCGTTGGTGGTCCGGAATCCGGACCACTGCCCTTCCATTCCATCAATGTCAGCGGCACGAACACCGCAGCGCCCAGTACCAGGCCGAGCAGGCAAACCTTTATGCCGGTCATCGACCGCCACAAGGAAAGCAGAAACAGCGAAGGCAGGAAGAGGAAGATCGTCGTTCCGTAGGAGACGATGCAACCCGGGACCAACAGGATCAGGAACAAGAGTGCCGAATTGGCGCTCTGGAAAAAGCCCAGCATTGCTGTGCTAAACAACAGCGGCACCAGCAGCGGCGCCAGGATCAAGCCGGTCCAACTGAAGCGCATCGCCTCTGCTCCGCTCGGTGCTGGAAGAGCTGGAGTCCGCTGAAGTCGTGATCGCACGAACATTTAAAACTCGCCTGGTCGGTATTGTAGTGTCCGAACACGGTCTTCGAGTTCAATAGGCCGGCACATGGCGCGCCCGTCAGAATAAAACTGCGAACCCCTATGTTATTGAGATTGCGATCTGATTCAAAGTTGGCCGAACGCTCCTTGCGCCGATTTCCGCACTTCTTGGCGATACGGTTCGTAAGTAGCCGTCAGTCACGAGATTATAAATGGGGCAAACTCATATAGTCTCGATTATCTGAGCGCCGATGAGGTCGAGCGGACCGCGCGCGCTAACCGCATCTACATCAAGAAGATGCTAGAGCAGCGGAAATTTGATAAGGTCGTTTCCTACGAAACGTGAAATGACTGCCGTGGGTCAAATGCGGCCTGGCCATCGAGGGCCAATGTCGATTTGTCCATTGTTGCCCCAATAGCGAACAAACACGCGCGCGACTGAATTGTCCGCCAATAGCGGACAGTTAAGTCGCGTAAGTTTAGTCTGATAGTCCCCCAATACTGACGCTAAATTTACGCGTTCAATCGATGGTTATGTTTAGGGTGATTGTGGGGAATTAGCCCTGCTTAAGTGCGTGGTCCAATTCGGGGGAGATCGCTTCATGGACGCGAAAGAGAGCAGTTCAGCTAAGGCTTGGACCTGGAAGGGTTCGCGCCTTCAGGGATTATTGATGCTTGTCGTCGGACTTGGCTTCGGATATTTTTTCATCGTACTTCCGCTGCAACAAGCGTACAGCCACGCGCCCAAAGTTTCTTTGTCCTTCAAGTTGGCGTTTCTGTCGCCGGCGCTTGTGATTTTGGGCATCCTAGCCATCATCATTCCGGGCGTGACGACCGATCAGTCGTTCATGTTGAGGGCCCCCAATAAATTAAGCTTTGCTGGATGGATTTTGTTGATCTTAGTGTTGATGGTGTCAGCCGGCACATACTACCTGCTTGACCAAGAGATCAGTTCGTTGGGATATGATTGACGCGCTTTCTGCGCGGAATCTGTTGCCGGGGTGCCTGGTCTGGTTTTTGTCCGATCGCAGTTTGGCGAAGGATCGCGCGGGGACGGCGAGGAGAAGACCGCCAACCGAGCGATGGCAAGATAAAAGGCGCTAGGTGCGGAGCGGTCGGGCGGCAGAATAGCATCGATAGATCAGATACTTGGCGCAGCGTGCGCGAAAGCATGACAGCGTGCCGTTTCGCGCAACTCATTGAACAATCGAAACTATGTGCACCTCGCGTGTTCCGCCTCAGACGCAGCAGGCACAGAGCCTTGACCGTCTGGCGCGCCCGAAGAGATTCGAACTCCTGACCCCCAGATTCGTAGTCTGGTGCTCTATCCAGCTGAGCTACGGGCGCGTGTTTCGCTGACATTTCAGGGCGCAAGGCCCGCGATGCCCCATGCATTTGGAAAACATGACGGGTCGCGAAAGCGCGCCATAGCTACCGGCTCCGGGAAGGATTGGCAAGGTCCGGAATGAGGCGTGAACGCCTTACGCCCGTGCCCGTTCGTTGCGCACGCTCATCAATTCCACCGGCCGGTCCGGTATCGCGATCCGGAAGGTCGCGCCGATGGTTCCTTCCACCAGATGAATGTCGCCGCCATGGGCGCGGACCAGTTCGGCGGCGATCGCCAGACCCAGCCCGCTGCCGCCGATGCGGCCCGATGTCTGGAACGCCTCGAACAGATGATCGCGGGCCCTGGCGGGCACGCCGGGACCGGTGTCGGAGACCTCGATGATTGCGACCGAACCTTCGCGGCGTCCGGTGATGCAAATCTGCATGGTCGCGGCGTCGCTGCGGGGCCGGCCTTCAAGCGCCTGCGCCGCGTTGCGCACGAGGTTGAGCAGGACGCGAAACAGCTGATCGGGATCGGCATCGATGGTCAGCCCGCGCTCGATCGCGCTGATCCAGGTAATCGAGGCATCCGAAGCAAGGCCTGCGGATTCGCGGACCTCGGCCGCCACGGGTTCGACCAGGATCATGCGGCGGTCGGGTGCGGCTTCCTGCGCGCGTCCATAGGACAGCGTCGACTGGCAGAACGCGATGGCGCGCTCCAGCGAGCGCATCAGTTTCGGCGCAAAACGCTGCACCCGGGGATCGGGCACGCTGGCGAGCTGGTCCGACAGCAGTTGCGAGGAAGCCAAAAGGTTGCGCAGATCGTGGTTGATCTTCGATACCGCAAGACCAAGTGCGGCGAGCCGGCTCTTCTGATGCAGCATCGACACCAGGTCGCGCTGCATGTCGGACAATTCGCGTTCGGCGACGCCGATCTCGTCGCCGCGCTGGCTCGGCACGATGATCCGCGCCGAGCTTTCAGGATCCTCGTGGAAGCCGACCAGGTTTGCGGTCAGGCGCCGCATCGGCCGCACGAACAGGTAATGCAGCGCCAGATACACCAGCCCCGCCGTCAGCATCGCGATCCCGAGCGAAACCCCGAGCAGGTTGCGGGAAAACCGGTACATCGCCTGACGCAACGGCAGTTCGTCGATCACGACCTCGATGAATTGCGCGCCGCCCGGCGCCGGACCGATCACGCGGATCGCCTGGTTGCCGTTTTCAAGCATGATCTCGAACGAATCGACGATCGCGGACCACACCGTCATGGACCGCATGTCGATGTCGTGATCGATCGCCGGCGGCAAATCGGCGCTGGCCAGCAGCCGGCGTTGCTGCCCCATTTTGATGGCGACCGCGCGCGCGCCGATGCTGGTCAGGATTTGCCGCGCCAGCGAATCCGGAACCATGCCCGAGGGCGCGGCATCCAGCACCAGCGCCGCGGTATTCGCCGCCGCCAGCCGGTCGTTGAGCCGGTTCATCCGGAAATTCGCAATCGCGGGCACGTAGATCAGGAACCCCGCGATCATCACCAGCGGAATGGTCAGCAGCAGGAGCTTGCCGGACAGCCCAAGCCGGCGCGGGGGCAACGAGCGCCGCAATGGGGTTGTGGGCTGTTCGTCGGTCACTGACACGATATCTGCCTTCGACGCCTATCTGTCTTCAACAGCGGCTTTTTCAAGGATGCGTTTTGCACCACAGCCGGTCAAATTACGGATCGCTAATGTCTGCCGGTTCCAGCCGCCATCCTCGCACTGAAAAACACCGGGAATATTGATATATTCGAGCCAATTGCGCCGTTTCGAAGAACCTTGGCCGCGATACCCGGCAACATTGACGAAAACGGGTCGCTCCCGTATAAGCCGCGCCAATTGTCCGCGATGACCCGGTTCGACCGGGGCGGCTCATTTGGGCCGGAAATGGCCCCATTTGGGCCGGTCAGCATCAACGGACTTATCTCAATATCAGGCATATTGCCCGGTCAGCGGAGAACGACCCGTGAAGCGGACTTATCAACCCAGCAAACTGGTGCGCAAGCGCCGTCACGGCTTCCGCGCCCGCCTCGCGACCGCCGGCGGCCGCAAGGTCCTCGCCGCGCGCCGCGCCCGGGGCCGCAAGCGCCTGAGCGCCTGAACCCGGGCTTCCCGGAGATTTCACCATGGATCGGTTAAGGCAGCGGGCGGACTTCCTCGCCGTTGCCAATGGCGCGCGGGCTAGCGGCGCCGCCTTCGTGGTGCAAAGCCGCCATCGCGACGATGACGGCCCGATCCGGGTCGGCTTCACGGTCACCAAAAAGAACGGCACCGCCACCGAGCGCAACCGCATCCGGCGCCGGCTTCGCGAATTGGTGAAGCGGCTGGACGTCATATCAATGCGACCGCACAGTGATTATGTGCTAGTCGGCCGTCGTGCCGCACTGACCCGCGACTTTGCGACCATGCTCGACGATCTCCGCTTGGCGCTCCATCGCCTCGAGCGGCAGCCCAGGAAATCGAGCGAAGAGACACCGCGTGACAAGACGCCGCGTGATGAGACCGCAAGCCGCAAACCGAACTGAATGACGAGACCTTAAACGATGACCGACAATCGCAACACCATCCTCGCCGTCATTCTGTCCGGCCTCGTGCTGATCGGCTGGCAATACTTCTTCAACATTCCGCAGATGGAAAAGCGCCGTGCGGCCGAGCAGGCCCAGAGCGAAATGGTGAAGCCCGCGCCGCAGGCCGGCAACACGGCCACCCCTGCCAGCCCCGCGCCGGCGCCCGCCAATGCGCCGGCAACCATTCAACCGGCCTCGGCGGCGCCCGCGGTCAGCCGCGATACCGCTATTGCCTCGGTGCCGCGCGTCAAGATCGACACGCCGCGCCTGATCGGCAGTATTTCGCTGAAGGGCGCGCGGATCGACGATCTGTCGCTGGTGCAATTCCGCGAGACGGTCGACCCGGCTTCGCCGGCGATCGTGCTGTTCTCGCCCTCGGGCACGGCCAGTCCGTATTATGCGGAATTCGGATGGGTCGCAGCCGCGGGCTCGACGGTGAGGATTCCGGATCAGAATACGGTGTGGCAGCAGGAAGGCTCGGGCAGCCTGACGCCGAGCAGTCCGGTGACGCTGAAATATGACAATGGCGAAGGCCTGACCTTCCGCCGCACCATTGCGATCGACGAACGCTATCTCTTTACCGTCAAGGACGACGTCACCAATGTCGGCAACGCGCCGGTCACGCTCTATCCGTTCGCGCTGATCTCGCGACACGGTACCCCGCAGGTCGCGGGCTACTACATCCTGCACGAAGGCCTGATCGGCTATCTCGGCGACCAGAGCCTGCAGGAATACGGCTACAAGAAAATCGACGAAGCCAAGACGGTCAGTTTCAAGGACGTCACCGACGGCTGGCTCGGCATCACCGACAAATACTGGGCCGCAGCCTTGTTGCCGGATACCAACGCACGTCTGCAGGCGCGGTTCTCGTCCAATCTGGTGGGCGCTATCCACTCCTATCAGACCGATTACCTGGAAGATCAGCAAACCATCGCGATCGGCGGCACCGCCAGCGCCAATGCGCGATTGTTCGCCGGCGCCAAGGAAGCCAGCGTCGTCGGCATCAATTTTCCGATCGGGGGTCTCGGCGGCTACAACAAGCAGCTCGAACTCAACCACTTCGATCTTCTGATCGACTGGGGCTGGTTCTATTTCATCACCAAGCCGATGTTCCTGGCGCTGGACTTCTTCTATCACCTGGTCGGCAATTTCGGCATCGCCATCCTGCTGGTGACGGTGCTGGTGAAGCTGTTGTTCTTCCCGCTCGCCAACAAATCCTACGCCTCGATGGCGAAGATGAAATCGGTGCAGCCGCAACTGGCCGCACTGAAGGAACGCTATCCCGACGACAAGGTGAAGCAGCAGCAGGAGATGATGGAGATCTACAAGAAGGAGAAGATCAACCCGATCGCCGGTTGTCTTCCCGTCGCGCTGCAGATTCCGGTGTTCTTCTCGCTCTACAAGGTATTGTTCGTCACCATCGAAATGCGCCACGCGCCGTTCTTCGGCTGGATCAAGGATTTGTCGGCGCCCGATCCGACCAATCTGTTCAACCTGTTTGGCCTTTTGCATTTCGATCCGACCACGTTGCCGCTGTTCGGGCATTATCTCGCGCTCGGCGTCTGGCCGATCATCATGGGCATCACGATGTGGTTCCAGATGAAGCTCAATCCGACGCCGCCGGATCCGACCCAGCAGTTGATCTTCAGCTGGATGCCGCTGATCTTCACCTTCATGCTGGCCGGATTCCCGGCCGGCCTCGTGATCTACTGGGCCTGGAACAACACGCTGTCGGTGCTGCAGCAGAGCTTCATCATGCGCCGCAATGGCGTGAAGGTTGAACTGCTGGACAATCTCAAGGCCACGTTTGGCAAGAAGCCGGCCGAGACCAAGACCTGACGTCTCGTCATTGCAAGCGAAGCGAAGCAATCCAGCTTCTTTCTTTGCGCTGAAGGATGGATTGCTTCGCTCGCAAGGACGGCTGGGCCCGTTCGCGCTTCCAGGGAAAGCCCTTCGCATGACCACCGACACCGATGCGAAGCTGATCGAACAGGGGCGAAAATTGTTCGCCGGCGACTGGCAGTTTTTCTGGGCCTCGCCCTCGATCGAAACCCTGCCGCCGATGGCAGGCATCGAGGTCGCCTTTGCCGGCCGTTCCAATGTCGGCAAATCCAGCCTGATCAACGCGCTGACCGGGCGCAATGCGCTGGCGCGGACCTCGCATACGCCGGGCCGCACCCAGGAATTGATCTTCTTCGAAGGCCCCGAGAACACGGGCTTCCGGCTGGTCGACATGCCCGGCTACGGCTACGCCTCGGCACCCAAGGCCAAGGTGGCGTCATGGACTGCGCTGATCCATAAATTCCTGCTGGGCCGCAGCAGCCTGGCGCGGGTCTATGTGCTGATCGATGCGCGGCATGGCTTCAAGGACGTCGATCTTGACGTGCTCAACACGCTCGACAAATCCGCCGTGAGCTACCAGATCGTCCTCACCAAGGCCGATCAGGTAAAGCCGGCCGAACTCGAAGCCCGTACCGCCGACACGCTGGCCGCCCTTGCCAGGCACCCGGCGGCCTTTCCGGAGCTGATTGTGACATCCTCCCGCACCGGCGCCGGAATGCCGGAACTGCGCGCCGCCATGGTGCGTCTGCTCGGCGAGCGCGTTCGATGATGGTATCCCGCAGCTTGCGCATCCTGGTCATTCTGGCCGCTGTGATGGGCGGCGACGGCGTCGTCCTCGCGGCGGCATCCGCGCATCAGCCCGATGCGGCCAGGCTGGCATCGGCTTCCTCGATGCTGCTGTTTCACGCCACGGCGGTCCTCGCGGTGGTGGCGCTGGCCGAACGCGGTGTCATTCACGCCAGGATCGGGATTGCGGCGGCGTTCGGCTTTGTGGTCGCGGCGGTGCTGTTCGCCGGCGACCTGACGCTGCGGCAATATGCCGGTCACAGCCTGTTCCCGATGGCGGCGCCGACCGGCGGCACGCTTCTGATCGTGAGCTGGCTGGTGCTCGCGGTGGCGGCGGCCTGGCCCAGACGCACCTCGTGAAACGCCGGCGGACATGCTTTGCGCCGTGCCCGCCAATCAGATAGAACCCGCCCCATCCTGCCGACCATGAGACCCGCTTCATGACCGACGCGCCATATATCAGTCCGCTCGATCAGGCCCGCATCCTGTCCGAGGCGCTGCCGCACATGCAGCAGTATGACGAGGAAACCATCGTCATCAAATATGGCGGCCATGCCATGGGCGCCGAAGACCTGGCCAAGGCGTTCGCGCACGACATCGTTTTGCTGGAACAGACCGCCATCAATCCGGTGGTGGTGCACGGCGGCGGGCCGCAGATCGCGCAAATGCTGCAGCGGCTCGGCATCAAATCGGAATTCGCCGCCGGCTTGCGCATCACCGACGCCGCCACCATCGAGATCGTCGAAATGGTGCTGGCCGGTTCGATCAACAAGCAACTGGTCGGCTACATCAATGAGGCCGGCGGCAAGGCGGTCGGCCTGTGCGGCAAGGACGGCAACATGGTGATGGCGTCGAAGGTGACGCGCACCATGGTCGATCCGGATTCCAATATCGAAAAAGTGGTCGATCTCGGTTTCGTCGGCGAACCCGACAAGGTCGATCTGACGCTGTTGAACCAGTTGATCGGCCATGACCTGATCCCGGTGCTGGCGCCGCTGGCGACCTCGAAGACCGGACAGACCTTCAACGTCAATGCCGACACTTTTGCCGGCGCGGTCGCAGGCGCGCTGAAGGCCAAGCGGCTGTTGCTGCTGACCGACGTTCCCGGCGTGCTCGACAAGTCGAAGAAACTGATCCCCGAACTGTCGGTGAAGGAGGCGCGCAAGTTGATCGCCGACGGCACCATTGCCGGCGGCATGATCCCGAAGGTCGAAACCTGCATCTATTCGCTTGAGCAAGGCGTGCAGGGCGTCGTCATCATCGACGGCAAGGCCCCGCACGCGGTCTTGCTCGAACTGTTCACCAATGCAGGCACAGGCACGCTGATCCACAAGTGATGATCCAAGCGGCGACGCAAATGAGAAACCTCATTGCCGGGTGCATTCCAGCAATGGCGTTGCTCGCGGGTGCAGTGCCGGCCCATGCCGACCTGAAACTCTGCAATCGCATGAGCTACGTGATCGAGGCCGCGATCGGCATCGACGACAAGGCCGCCACCGCGACGCGCGGCTGGTTCCGGATCGATCCGGCCGCATGCCGCGTCGTCGTCCAGGGCACGCTGACCGCCGACCGCATCCTGCTCAACGCCCGCGCGATCGGCGTCTACGGCTCGTCGCCGATCCCGCAGAACGGCGGCGACACGCTGTGCATCGCGCCGGAGAATTTCGTCATCGCCGCCGCGCGTCAGTGCCGCGCCGGACAAACCCCGGCGCCGTTCACCCAGATCGTCCCGACGCCGACCGACGACGGCAACCTGGTGGCATATCTGGCCGAGGACAGCGAATATGACGACGAACAGGCGAAGCTTGCGGGCATCCAGCGGCTGTTGGTGATCGCGGGCTATGACGCGGCGCCGATCGACGGCGTCGATGGTCCCAAAACACAGGCCGCACTGGCCGCATTCCTGAAGAATCGCGGACTGACGCCCGATATCGTGCAGACGCCGAATTTTTTTGCGGCCATGATCGACGCGGTGCAATCGCCGTCCTCCACCGGACTCACCTGGTGCAACGACACGCCGCACAAGATCATGGCCGCGGTCGGCACCGACGACGGCAAGACCGTGATCAGCCGCGGCTGGTATCGCATCGATCCCGGTAAATGCCTGCATCCCGACGTCACCGGTCAGCCCAAGCAGATTTTCAGTTTCGCCGAAGCGGTCGATGCCGAGAACCGCGCCGTGAAATTCAAGGACAAGCCGCTGAACTGGGGCGGCACCAGCCAGCTTTGCACGCGCGAGAGCAAGTTCGAGATCAACGAACAGGGCGACTGCGGCACTCGCGGCCTCGCCGCAACCGGCTTTGCCGCCGTCGACATGAGCAGCGGCGGCAAGACGCTGCGCTTTGCGATGCCATGACGGAAGCAAAACGCTCCTTCACCCATGTCGACACCTGGGTGTTCGATCTCGACAACACGCTGTATCCGCATCATGTCAATCTGTGGCATCAGGTCGACGCGCGGATCGGCGAATTCGTCGGCGCATGGCTCAAGATACCCGCGGACCAGGCGCGCCTGATCCAGAAGGACTATTACCGGCGCTATGGCACCACGATGCGCGGCATGATGACCGAGCACGGCGTGCATGCCGACGATTATCTGGCTTACGTGCACCAGATCGACCATTCGCCGCTGCAGCCGAATCCGGAGATGGGCGCCGCCATCGCCAGGCTTCCCGGCCGCAAGCTGATCCTGACCAACGGCTCGACCGACCATGCCGACAAGGTTTTGCAGCGGCTCGGTCTGGCCAGCCATTTCGAGGCGGTGTTCGATATCATCGCCGCCGAACTCGAGCCGAAACCGGCGCCGCAGACCTATCAGAAATTCCTGCGCGATCATGCGGTCAATCCGCAGACCTCGGCGATGTTCGAGGATCTGGCGCGCAACCTCGTGGTGCCGCATCAGATCGGCATGACCACGGTGCTGGTGGTGCCCGACGGCACCAAGGAAGTGGTGCGAGAGGACTGGGAGCTGGAAGGCCGTGACGCGGATCACGTCGACCATGTCACCGACGATCTGACCGGGTTTCTGGAGAGGCTGGCGCAGTAACTTGTCCTGGCTCCGCGGAACATTCAGGCGGCATGCCCGGACTTGACCCGGGACATCATCGTTCGAAATACGCTTGCGGAGAACCTGATTGCCGGTCAGAGACCGGAATGATGGGTAGTGGCGTTCGCCGGGACGACGTACCGGCGAGTTTTGACTCTCCCTCCCCAAATCCCGACAAAGCCTCGTCTGCCGATACAATTCTTCAAGGAAAATGCGATGTCTCTCGCCTCTCTCGAATCCACCGTCAATGCTGCATTCGATGCCCGTGACGGCGTTTCTACCTCGACCAAGGGCGAGGTCCGCGAGGCCGTCGATCACGCGCTCGATCTGCTCGACAAGGGCGAGGCGCGGGTGGCGGAGCGCGAGGCCGGCGGCAAGTGGAAAGTCAATCAGTGGCTGAAGAAGGCGGTGCTGCTGTCGTTTCGGCTCAATGACATGAGCGCGATTGCCGGTGGCCCCGGCAAGGCGTCGTGGTGGGACAAGGTGCCCTCCAAGTTCGAGGGCTGGGGCGAAAATCGATTCCGCGACGCAGGCTTCCGTGCGGTGCCGGGCGCCGTCGTCCGCCGTTCGGCTTTTATCGCCAGGAACGTGGTGCTGATGCCGTGCTTCGTCAATCTCGGCGCCTATGTCGATGAATCGACCATGATCGATACCTGGTCCACGGTCGGCTCCTGTGCGCAGATCGGCAAGCGCGTGCACATTTCCGGCGGCGTCGGCATCGGCGGCGTGCTGGAGCCGTTGCAGGCCGAACCCGTCATCGTCGAGGACGATTGCTTCATCGGCGCGCGTTCGGAAGTCGCCGAGGGCGTGATCGTGCGCAAGGGCGCGGTGCTGGCGATGGGCGTGTTCCTGGGCGCATCGACCCAGATCATCGATCGCGACAGCGGCAAGGTCTATATCGGCGAAGTGCCGGAATATTCGGTGGTGGTGCCGGGAACGCGACCTCCCCGGCCGCTGAAAGACGGCTCGCCGGGTCCGGCGCTGGCCTGCGCCGTCATCGTCAAGACCGTCAACGCGCAGACCCGCTCCAAGACCAGCATCAACGAGCTGTTGCGGGACTGATCGGGCAAGCGATGACCGACGCCCTCCCTATCGCCCGCGACCTCCTGCGCTGTCCGTCGGTAACACCGGCGGATGCCGGCGCGCTCGGCGTGCTGGAAAATATCCTGGGCGCCGCCGGCTTCGAACTCCACCGCGTCACCTTCAGCGAACCTGGTGCCGCCGATGTCGACAACCTCTATGCCCGTATCGGCGACAGCGCGCCGCATATCACCTTTGCCGGACATACCGACGTGGTGCCGCCGGGCGACGAGGCCGCATGGACCCATGGCGCGTTCGCGGGCGACGTGAAGGACGGTTTTCTGTACGGGCGTGGTGCCGTCGACATGAAGGGCGGCATCGCCTGCAGCGTCGCCGCCGCGCTCGACTATCTCGCCGACAACGGCGGCAAGCCGGGCAAGGACGGCAAAGGCTCGATCTCGTTTCTGATTACCGGTGATGAGGAAGACGTCGCGGTCAACGGTACCGTCAAGCTGCTGCAATGGGTTGCGGCGCGCGGCGAGAAATTCGACCACTGCGTGCTCGGCGAGCCCAGCAATGTCGAGGAACTCGGCGATTGCATCAAGGTCGGCCGACGCGGTTCCCAGTCGGGCACGCTGTATGTCGACGGCAAGCAGGGCCATGTCGCCTATCCGCACCGCGCGTCGAATCCGGTGCCGGATATCGCCCGCCTGATCACGGCGATCAGCGACGAGCCGCTCGACCATGGCAGCGCGCAGTTCCAGGCGTCGAACCTCGAATTCACTTCAGTTGATGTCGGCAACACCGCCGGCAATGTGATCCCGGGACAAGCGCGCGCGAAATTCAACATCCGCTTCAACGATCGCCACACCCAGGAAACATTGCGGACCCTGGTCGAGGAGCGCGTGGCGAAAGTAGCGGGGAATCGCATCCACGCCAGGATCGTATGGGAGCCGTCGAACGCCAACGTGTTCGTGACCAAGCCCGGCGCCTTCACCGACCTCGCGGTCGCCGCGATCGAGGAAGTCACCGGCCGCAAGCCGGAATTGAGCACCAGCGGCGGCACCTCGGATGCACGCTTTATCGCCAGCTATTGTCCGGTGATCGAGTTCGGCCTGGTCGGCCAGACCATGCACCAGATCGACGAGCGAACGCCGGTTTCCGATCTGGAGAAGCTGACCAGGATTTATCGCAGGCTGCTGAACCGGTATTTTGGCTGACTCTGGCGTCTTCTCCGCTCGCGACCCGCGCTTGCGGGGAGAGGGTCGGGGTGAGGGCTCTCGCAACAGCGCGACTCGTCTGAGATGCCCCCCTCACCCGGTCGCTTCGCGATCCGACCTCTCCGCGCAAGCGGGGCGAGGTCAAGAAGCGCCAGCATCAACTCAATAATCCACCCGCACCAGATAGAGGCCATCGGGCGGAGCAACAGGTCCGCAGGCGGCGCGGCTGCGGGCGGCCAGTGCTGCGGCAAGATCGTCGGCACTCCAGCGGCCTTCGCCGACCCACACCAGCGAGCCGACCATCGAACGCACCTGGCTGTGCAGGAACGAGCGCGCCGAGGTCACGATATCGACGGCATCGCCGTTCCTGACCACGTCGAGCTGGTCGAGGGTTTTCTCCGGCGACCTGGCCTGGCATTCGGTATCGCGAAACGTGGTGAAGTCGTGCTTGCCGACCAGTTTTTGCGCGGCGACGTGCATCGCATCGCTATCGAGCGGCCGTGGCAGCCGCCAGACATGGCCGATGTCGAGCGCCAGATTGGCGCGGCGATTACTGATGCGATAGCGATAGTGCCGCCGCTTCGCCGAAAAACGCGCATCGAATGCATCCGGCACGATCTCCGCGGACAAAACACCGATCGGATGCGGCCGCAGATGCGCGTTTAGCCCATCGCGAAAACGCCCCGGCACAAAATGCTTGGCAATGTCGCAATGCGCTACCTGTCCTATCGCATGTACGCCGGCGTCGGTGCGCCCGGCGCCATGAACACGAACCGGCTCGCCGCAGATCGCCTTGACCGCGGTTTCCAAAGCGCCCTGCACCGACGGACCATTGTCCTGGAGCTGCCAGCCGCAGAACGGCGCGCCGTCATATTCGATGGTGAGTTTATAGCGCGGCATCAGGTGAAGCCGCATCGGGCGGCTTCGGAGCGCCGAGCCGCGCAAAAAATCTGCCGCCTTCATCGGCACGCCCTTGCCGGCGCGCTGCAGTTCGAGAATCCGGATTGCGCCCTCCTTGCAGGCAACCGTCGAGCTGATCGTCGAGCACATCGCCCGGTCGAGCCAGAACCATCGGTCAATGCGCAGCGCAGGATTTTGACGCGCGCCGGTTCGCCTTCGATTGGCATCTCGCACCACGCGCCGGGAAACGGCGACAGCCCGTGAATATGGCGAAGCACCTCGCGTGCTCCTCTGTTCCAGTCGATCCGCGCTTCGGCTTTCTCGATTTTGGCGGCGTAGGTCACACCCTCTTCGCTTTGCTTGCTGAGTTGCAGCTTGCCGCGTTCCAGCGCACCCATCGCGCGCACCATCAGATCGGCCCCGAGCGGCGCCAGGGCATCGTGCAGATCGGCCGCGGTCATCGCATCGGTAACATCAAGGCGTTCGGCCATCGCGACATCGCCGGTATCGAGGCCGGCGTCCATCTTCATCACCATCACGCCGCTCTCGCTATCGCACGCCATGATGGCGCGGTTGATGGGGGCAGCACCCCGCCAGCGCGGCAGCAGCGAGGCATGCAGATTGAAACAGCCGAGCTTTGGCGCATCGAGAATGGCTTGCGGCAGGATCATGCCATAGGCGACGACCACGGCCGCGTCGGCGTTGTGCGCACGAAATGCTTCAAGGGCTTCCGGCGTCTTCAGCGTGGCCGGAGTCGACACGGGAATGCCAAGCCGCCTTGCCTCGACTTCCACCGGCGTCGACTGCAATTTCATGCCACGCCCCGCGGGCTTTGCCGCGCGGGTATAGACCGCCGCGATCTCATGGCCGTGTGCCACAAGCTCCAGCAGCGTCGGCACCGCGAAATCCGGCGTGCCCATGAAGATCAGTCGAAGAGGCATGATGAAGAGGTATCCTGCACGAAAATTCAGTCTACGCGTCATGGCCGGGCTTGTCCCGGCCATCCACGTCTCGAGGTCTGTAAGGAGGACGTGGATGCCCGGGACAAGCCCGGGCATGACGGCTGAGAGACGCTGAACCTACTCCGCGCGCTTGGCGGCCTTGGCGAACTTCTTCAGCACGCGGTCGCGTTTGAGCTTCGACAGATAATCCACAAACAGCACGCCGTTGAGATGATCGATCTCGTGCTGGATGCAGGTGGCGAACAGGCCGTCGGCGTCTTCCTCATGCACCTTGCCGTCGAGATCGGTGAAGCGCACGCGCACCTGCGCCGGCCGCTCCACTTCCTCGTAATATTCCGGGATCGACAGGCAGCCTTCCTCGTAAACCGACAGTTCTTCCGACGACGACAGGATTTCCGGATTGATGAAAACCCGCGGCCGCGGCTGGCTCTCGCCGTCCTCGTCTTTCTTCGCCAGATCCATGGTAATCAGCCGCACCGGCTGTGCGACCTGGATCGCCGCCAGGCCAATTCCGGGCGCGGCATACATGGTTTCGAACATGTCGTCGGCGAGCTTGCGTACCTCCGCCGTGACTTTTTCGACCGGCCTGGAGACCAGCCGCAACTGTTTGTCCGGCAGGATAATAATTTCACGAATGGCCATGGCGGGCGATTTAAGCTGCTGATTTGCCGGGGTCAATCCGCCGCGCGCCGCTGTTAACGCCTCCTTAACCATGAATCTTAGGCAGGCGTTAACCATAAAAATTGAGCTTTCATTTACCGGAAATGTTCCCTCTTCGTTCGCGTTCGTGCCCGAATCGGCTACAAGGGCGGCATGAACGAGATTCTTTTCATGGCCGGCGACTGGCCGATTCGTACCGGCGCGGCGCTGATCGGCTTCGGCGCGCTGGCGCTGGTGCTGCTGCTCTGCATTGCCGTCGTGGTCGCGCGATCGGGCCGCCGCGGAATGCAATTCGCGATGGCGCAAGCGATGCGCGCCGATGAGCTTGAAGACCGCCTGGGCGAAATGCTGCGCGCGCAGAACGAGGCTACCGGACGCGTCGACGCGATGGGACAGGCGCTGGCGGGCCGCCAGTCCGACATGGCGCGCGCCGTCAACGAGCGGCTGGATACGGTGACCCACCGTGTCGGTCAATCGATGGAACAGACCACCCGCAACACCATGGACAGCTTGCGCGTGCTGCATGAACGGCTCGGCATCATCGACAACGCGCACAAGAATCTCACCGACCTTACGTCACAAGTGACGACGCTGCGCGACGTGCTCGCCAACAAGCAATCGCGCGGCGCGTTCGGCCAGGCGCGGATGGAAGCGATCGTCCAGGACGGCATGCCGAAGGGTTCCTACGAATTCCAGTTCACGCTCTCCTCGGGCAAACGGCCGGATTGCGTGGTTTTCCTGCCCGACCAGCGGCCGCTCTGCATCGACGCGAAGTTTCCGCTGGAGGCGATGACCGCGCTGCACGACGCCCGCTCCGACGAGGAAAAGAAATCAGCCACCCAGCGGCTGCGCAGCGACGTGATGAAGCATGTCAGCGACATCGCCGAGAAATACCTGATCGCGGGCGAGACCCAGGACACCGCGCTGATGTTCGTGCCCTCGGAATCGGTCTATGCGGAGATCCATGACGGTTTCGACGACGTGATTCAGAAGGCCTATCGCGCCCGCGTCGTGCTGGTGTCGCCGTCGCTGCTGATGCTGGCGATCCAGGTGATGCAGCAGATCCTCAAGGACGCGCGGATGCGCGACGCCGCCGATCAGATCCGCACCGAGGTGCTCAACCTCGGCGACGACCTCGGCCGGCTGCGCGACCGCGTGCTGAAGCTGCAGAAGCATTTTTCCGACGCCAACGAGGATGTCCGGCAGATCCTGATTTCCGCCGACAAGATCGAAAAGCGCGCCGGCCGGATCGAGGAACTCGATTTCAGCAAGGCCGAGGTGCCCGTCGAACTCCCGCGCATCGTCAAATCAGGCGCCCCCGAACTATTCCCGCTGCCGCGCAAGCTGCAGGCGGGGGAGTAGGTTCCTTCACCTCTCCCTCCCCGCAAACGCGGGGCGAGGGAGAAGAGGAACTACCGCCCGAATCTGCTAGCACTGCGGCATGACCGGAGAGCCTGACGATCCGATTACGCCAAAAACCCGTGCTTCGTGGCGCGACAGTATCGCCGTCTACCTGCAGCGCCGGGTCCTGATCGTGTTGCTGCTCGGCTTTTCGTCCGGGCTGCCGCTGGCGCTGTCAGGCTCGACGCTTCTGGTGTGGATGCGTGAATCCGGCGTCGATCTCGGCACCATCGGACTGTTCGCGCTGGTCGGCACGCCCTACACGCTGAAATTCCTGTGGGCGCCACTGGTCGATGCGCTGCATGTGCCGTTCTTCACGCGGCGGCTTGGCCGCCGGCGCGGCTGGCTGGTGTTCTCGCAGCTGCTGCTGATCGGCTCGATCCTGCTGCTGGCGCTGACCGATCCGGCGCGCTCGCCGCTCTTTGTCGCGCTGGGTGCATTGCTGGTCGCCGCGATGTCGTCGACCCAGGACATTGTGGTCGATGCGTTTCGCGTCGAAAGCCTGCCCGAGAGCGAGCAGGCCGCGGGCATGGCGTCCTATGTCGCCGCCTATCGCATCGGCATGCTGGTCTCGACCGCGGGCGCGCTGTTCATGGTGAGCGGGTTCGAGAGCACCGGCATCGCGCGCGCCTCGGCATGGATGTGGGGTTACGTGGCGATGGCTGCATTGGTGCTGATCGGCACCGTCACGGCGCTGGCCGCCACCGAGCCCGAGCAGTCGGTGCGCGCGGAAGCCGCAACGCATGCGGAGACCGCTTTCGTGCGGGTACTGCATGCCGCAGTCGGCGCATTCTCCGAATTCCTGGTCCGGAAAGACGCGCTCGCGGCGCTCGCTTTTGTGGTGCTCTACAAGTTCACCGACGCGTTTTCCGGCACCATGACCGCACCGTTCGTGATCGACCTCGGTTTTTCCCGCAACGACTACGCCGCCATCGTCAAGGGCGTCGGCCTCGCCGCGACCTTGATCGGCGGCTTTGCCGGCGGCTTCGTGGCGCGGCGCTATTCGCTGGGCGTCAGTCTGTGGATCGGCGGCGTGTTGCAGGCAGTGGCCAACCTGTCGTTCTCGTGGCTGGCGCTGGCCGGCGTCAACGAATGGGCGCTGGCCTTTGCCATCACCGCGGAGAATTTCACCAGCGCCATCGGCACCGTGATCTTTGTCGCTTATTTATCGGCACTGTGCAGAAACCCGCTGCACACCGCAACGCAATACGCGCTGCTCACGGCACTTGCCGCCGTGGGGCGCACTTATTTGTCGTCCGGC
Organism: uncultured Alphaproteobacteria bacterium; assembly: GCA_963774685.1. Lineage (GTDB taxonomy): Bacteria > Pseudomonadota > Alphaproteobacteria > Rhizobiales > Xanthobacteraceae > Bradyrhizobium. The sequence continues at coordinate 389,915 of CAVZFU010000005.1, forward strand.
GCGGGCTATGTGGCAAAGGCAACGGGTTGGCCGTTGTTCTTTGCGGTCTGCGTCGCGGTCGCGGTGCCGAGCCTGATACTGCTGGCATGGCTGCAGCGGCGCCGACATTTTGACGGGCTGGAGATGAAGGTTTGATAAACTCGTCATGGCCGGGCTTGTCCCGGCCATCCAGATCTGATCCGTGAGTGGCAACAAAACGTGGATGCCCGGGACGAGCCCGGGCATGACGATAGGTTCAACGCTTCGTCACCACGCTCCACTTGGTAACCACGGCTTCGCTGTACTGCCCGGCGTCCTGCGCGCAGGCGACCTCGTCGACCTTCACCGAGACTTCCTTGCCGACGAAACCCTTCAACTGAGCCGCTTGCGCGTCGTTGCTGGTGACGATCTGAAAGGTTTCCGGACCGGTCTCCAGGCCGCAAAGCCCGTTCGGCGGCGGCAACCGGCGCGGCTCGCTGGTGAGTTGGTAGGTCGCGACGCGCTTGCCCTTTTTGCCGCCGCGCGAGCGCAGCGCATTGAGCTGGCCCGAAAGCACGTCGCCCGCATTGATCAGCTTGGCGCCCTTGGGCGCGGTCTCGGTCTGCTGACCCAAGGCAGGCGCCGCGAACGCCGCCGCAATGACCGTCACCAAAACCCAACGCTTGCCTAGTCGTCTCGTCATGTCGTTCATTTCCGTCCGTGATTGTCAGAATAACGTGCGCTGCCGCATGGCTGCGGACAGCGTGCCTTCATCGAGATAGTCGAGTTCGCCGCCGACCGGCACTCCATGCGCCAGTCGCGTCACCTTGACGTTCGCCTCCTGCAGGAGGTCGGTGATGTAGTGTGCGGTGGTCTGGCCATCGACGGTGGCGTTCAGGGCAAGAATGATTTCGTTCACCCGTGAATCATGCGCGCGCGCCACCAGCGCGTCGATGGTCAGATCCTGCGGACCGACGCCATCGAGCGGCGACAGTGTTGCGCCGAGCACGTGATAAAGTCCGTTGGTCGCGTTTGCCCGTTCCAGCGCCCAGAGGTCGGCGACATCGGCCACCACGACAATGATCGCGGGATCGCGCCGCGGGTCGGTGCATACCGTGCAGGGATTTTGGGTGTCGATATTGCCGCAGGTCTTGCAGACCTGGATCTTGTCGATCGCCACCTGCAGCGCGCCGGCCAGCGGCGTCATCAGCGCTTCGCGCTTCTTGATCAGATGCAACGCCGCGCGGCGCGCCGAGCGCGGGCCAAGCCCCGGCAGCCGCGCCAATAGCTGGATCAGACGTTCGATTTCCGGACCGGCAACGGCAGAAGCCATGTGTCAGCCAAGACCCAGGCCCGGCGGCAACCCGAGACCCCCGGTCAGCGACTGCATTTTTTCCTGCATCGCAGCTTCCGCCTTGCGGCGCGCGTCGTTGTGCGCGGTCACCAGCAAATCTTCGAGGATCTCGCGCTCGTCCGCCTTCATCAGCGACGGGTCGATCTTGACGGCCTTCACTTCCATCTTCGCGGTCATGCGCACGGTGACGAGGCCGCCGCCCGAGATGCCCTCGACCTCGACGTGGCCGAGTTCTTCCTGCATCGCCTGCATCTTCGATTGCAGTTGCGCCGCCTGTTTCATCATGCCGAGAAAATCAGCCATCCATCATTCCCTTGGAAATTGCCATTAATCGTCGTTGTCGGAAGCATCCGCCGGGTCTTCACCGCTAGCATCGGATTCCGGCGGCTCGGGGGCAAGCTTGCGTACTTCGACCACCTTGGCGCCGGGAAACCGCGCCAAGACCTCCTTGACCCGCGGATCGGCTTCAGCGGCGCGTTCGCGCTGGTTCTTTTCGTTCTGGTTCTGCGAACGCAGCGTCGGCTGCCCGGCTTCGTTGGACACGATCACGGTCCAGCGCCGCCCGGTCCATTGCTCCAGCTTGCGGGACAGATCGTTGATCAGCGTCCGCGCGGCACTGCGCTCCAGCGTCACCTCAAGCCTTCCGTCCTCGATCCGGACCAGGCGGACGTCGGCTTCGAGCGCCGCCTTGGTCAGGAGATCGCGTTTTTCGCCGGCGAGCGCCACCAATTCCGGGAAACTCGCAATTTTGAGCGCCACGGGCGCGGATTGCACATCCGGCATCGTCGCGATCATTTGCGGGCGGGCGGATGCCTCGGCGCCGGCACGCGGCGCCGAGCTGGCACGCACAGGCGGGGATTGCAGCGAAGAAACGCTCGGCGACGACGCGCCACGGGGTGACGCATTTGCTCCAATCACCGGCGATCCCCCGCCATTCTGGTCGAGCATCCGGATCGCTTCATCCGGCGTCGGCATGTCGGCGACATAGGCGATGCGCACCAGCACCATTTCGGCCGCCGCGGCCGGCCGCGTCGCAGCCTGCGCCTCGGTGATGCCCTTGAGCAGCATCTGCCACATCCGCGACAACACCCGCATCGAGAGTTTCGCGGCGAAGTCGCGGGCGCGCAGCCGCTCGGTTTCTCCGAAGGCGACGTTGTCCGCTGTCGCCGGCACGATCTTGACGCGGGTGACGAAATTGACGAATTCGGCAAGATCGCTCAGCACCACGATCGGATCGGCGCCGGTGTCGTACTGCTCGCGAAATTCCCTGAACGCGCTGGCGATGTCGCCGCGAACCAAAGAATCAAAGAGATCGATGACGCGGGTGCGGTCGGCAAGGCCGAGCATCTGCCGCACGGCATCGGCGCGCACCACGCCCGCCGCGTGCGCAATCGCCTGGTCGAACAGCGACAGCGAATCGCGCACCGAGCCTTCCGCCGCGCGCGCGATGATGCCGATCGCTTCCGGCTCCGCATCGACGTTTTCCCTGGCCGCGATATTGGAAAGATGCGCCATCAGCACGTCGGCATCGACCCGGCGCAGGTCGAAACGCTGGCAGCGCGACAGCACCGTCACCGGCACCTTTCGAATTTCGGTGGTGGCGAATACGAATTTGGCGTGCTCCGGCGGTTCTTCCAGCGTCTTCAGGAATGCGTTGAACGCCGCGGTCGAGAGCATGTGCACTTCGTCGATGATGTAGACCTTGTAGCGGGCGCTGGCCGGCGCATAGCGCACGCTGTCGTTGATCTGGCGCACGTCATCGACGCCGGTATGGGAGGCGGCGTCCATTTCCAGCACATCCATGTGCCGGCTTTCCATGATCGCCTGGCAATGCACGCCCGGCACCGGCATGTGGATGGTCGGTCCCTTTACCGATCCATCCGGCATTTCGTAATTCAGCGCGCGGGCGAGAATCCGCGCCGTGGTGGTTTTGCCGACGCCGCGCACCCCGGTCAGGATCCAGGCCTGCGGGATCCGCCCGGTCTCGAACGCGTTCGAAACGGTGCGGACCATGGCGTCCTGGCCGATCAGGTCGTCGAAACTGGAAGGACGGTATTTCCGCGCCAGCACCCGGTAGTGCTTGCCGGCCTCGGGCGGCCCGCCAAGGTCGAAGCCGCCTTGCTGGGCGCCATCGGAATCGTTGGGGGGAGTTACGGGAGTGCCAGCGTCGGTCATCGATCGATCCGCAATTGATTGTCTCTCGAAGCCGGCTTTGCGGGATTGACGAGACAAATTCCGGCGCAAGGACGGATACCGGCTTTTGCGCAATTCGCTCGAAAAAACAGGTAGGAGACTGACGAGCGACCCGATCCGGACCTCGTTAGGGCTGCTTCCTTCCGGACCTGACCCGGTTGGCGAGTGGCTCGTCCACCGCCAATCTCCCGGTCCTTATTTGGGGCCAAAAGCGCCGGAAAGCAAGCGGGGCGAAACGGGGTTTGCGGGGCTTGTGCGGAAACGCGGAAAGGCATTAGTTGCCGCCATGCCCTCTGACGCTCCCGCCTGGTCGCTGCATTCACAACTCAAGGAAGACACCATCGACATCGGCGACCTGCCGCTGTGCCGCGTGCTGGTGATCAAGGACGCGCATTACCCGTGGCTGTTGCTGGTGCCGCGCCAGGCCGAGGCTGTGGAAATCATCGACCTTGATGAAGTCCAGCAGGCGCAGTTGATGACGGAAATCAGCCGGGTCGCGCGCGCCCTCAAAGAGATCACCAAATGCGACAAACTGAATATCGCGGCCCTGGGCAACCTGGTGCCGCAACTGCATGTCCACGTCATCGCCCGCCGCTCAGGCGACGTCGCCTGGCCGCGCCCGGTCTGGGGGGTGATGCCGCCGCTCGCGCATGACGCCGAAGAAGTTCAAACATTCATCAGCGCGCTTCGCCGCAAGATATGGCTTGGTTGAAGATATGAGCGCATTCGATTCGTTTCCATTGGGAAAGCCGGCCTTCGTCACCCATGTGCTGGATCGCGCCGCGCACCTGCGCAGCGACGATGCGAAGCTGCTGGCGCTCGAAGGGCGGCAGGATTCCAGGGCCTATGTGGTGCATCGCGACTCGCTGGTGGTGAAGAAGGCCTCGGACGGTCCTCGCGCTCTGCTGACGATCGACGAGGCGCTGAAATTCGGCGCCAATTCCGGCACCATATTTCTGGGCCTGCGCGACGGCTCGGCGATCTTCGGCATGGGCATCGGCGCACCCGCAGTGGAAAAGCTCTTGACCCGCGACGACGTCGCCGTGACCGAACTGCGCGGCATGGCGATGCAGGGCGTGGTGCCGCCCGACCAGCTTTCGGCGATCGCGATGGCGAAATCGATGGTAAGCTGGCATCAGCGCCACGGCTACTGCGCCAATTGCGGAACCCGCACCGCCATGACCCAAGGCGGCTGGAAGCGCGACTGCCCCAACTGCAAGGCCGAGCATTTTCCGCGCACCGACCCCGTCGTGATCATGCTGGTGACCCATGGCGACAAGTGCCTGTTGGGGCGGCAGAAGCAATTCCTGCCCGGGATGTATTCGTGCCTTGCCGGCTTCGTCGAAGCCGCCGAAACCATCGAGGACGCGGTGCGGCGTGAAATCTTCGAGGAATCCGGGATTCGCTGCACCGATGTGACTTATTACATGACGCAACCGTGGCCCTATCCGTCATCCCTGATGATCGGGTGCACAGCGCGCGCCACCAGCGAAGACATCATCGTCGATCGTTCGGAATTGGAGGACGCGCGCTGGTTCGACCGGGCCGAGGCGACCCTGATGTTCAAACGACAGCATCCCGACGGTCTCGCCGGGCCGCATCCGTTTGCCATTGCCCATCATCTGCTCGGCCGCTGGTTGCATGAGGGGCCGGACGCGCATGCATAGCGGGAACGCCAGCACGGCCCAATCCATTAACCCCGGACCTTGGTTCCGGCACGATGCGGAACCGGCATGACGGATTCCAGCATGAATTTCCAACATGGCGCGCCGAAAATCCTGCCGCGCATCCTCTGTATCGGCATGCCGGTGCGCGATCTCACCTTCAACGTGCAGGCGGTGCCTGGACGCGGCCAGAAATTCAATGCCGATCGCTTCGCCCAGATCTGCGGCGGCAACGCATTGAATGCCGCGATCGGAATCAGCCGTCTCGGCGGCAAGGCCTCGCTCACCGGCCCGATGGGCGATGCCGGCGAGACTTCGAGCCGGTACATTTTTGAGGACCTCGCCAGGGAAGGCATCGACACCTCGCATCTGGTGCATATGCCCGGGCTGGTCACGCCGATTTCCGGAATCATGATGGACCCCTCGGGCGAGCGCACCATCATCTCGTTTCGCGATCCCGGGCTGTGGAAGGTGCGCCTGCCCGAGACCGATCTGCTGCTGGGCGATTGCGACGCCATTCTGATCGAGAGCCGCTGCGCGAGTTTCGCAACCGGCCTGTGTCACGAAGCCCGTAACCGCGGCATTCCCGTCGTCGTCGACGTCGACAGCACTGTTTCGCAGCGTGAGGGGCTGTTAACGGCGTCATCGCATCTGATTTTTTCCGATGAAGCCTTGCAGTCAACCGCCGGGATTTCCGACGACGTGAAGGCGCTGAAGAAAATCGCAACCCTGACCTCGTCCTTCCTGGCGGTCACGCGCGGCCCCAGAGGCACCATCTGGCTCGACGAGAAAGGTGAGCCGCAGGAAACTCCGGCCTTTCCGGTCCACACCGTGGATACGCTCGGCGCCGGCGATATCTTCCACGGCGCGTTCACGGTGGAATTCGCTGGTGGGGCGGACATCAGGCATGCGTTACGGTTTGCGTCGGCCGCTGCAGCCCTGAAATGCACCCGCTTCGGAGGTGCCTTTGCTGCCCCGCAACGCGCTGAAGTCACAGAACTTTTGAGCAAGGCCTAGCCATTTCATCGGTTCGAATCGATCAGAAGTCGCCTTGCTTTAGAAGAATTTTCTATATATGAGGGAAATCAGTCCTTTTATTGGAAAGTTCTTCTCATGACTGACGCTGCCGTTCACGTTCTCGAACCCAATCGCCGCCTCGACGCCATCGATCGCAAGATCCTGACCGTGCTGCAGGAGGATGCCTCGCTGTCCGTCGCCGAGATCGGCGACCGGGTCGGACTGTCCTCGACACCGTGCTGGAAACGCATCCAGCGGCTGGAAGCCGACGGGGTGATCCTGCGCCGGGTCGCTTTGGTCGACCAGAACAAGATCGGGCTCGGCATCTCGGTGTTCGTGTCGGTGGAAAGCGCCGACCATTCCGAAAGCTGGCTGAAGACCTTCGCCGAGGCCGTCAGCGCGATGCCCGAGGTGATGGAATTCTACCGCATGGCCGGCGACGTCGACTACATGCTGCGCGTCGTGGTCGCCGACATGCCAGAGCTATGACGTGTTCTACAAGAAGCTGATCGGCGTGGTCTCGCTCAAGAACGTCACCTCGCGCTTTGCGATGGAGAAGATCAAGTCGGTGACCGCACTGCCGGTGCCGGCGGCTTAGGAAGATCGACTCCGGTGCTTCTTCTCCCTCGCCCCGCTCTTGCGGGGAGAGAGTTGGGGTGAGGGGCTCTTTCAACGAGCGCGACTCGCGGAGACTCCCCCCTCACCCGGCGCTACGCGCCGACCTCTCCCCGCAAGCGGGGCGAGGTGAGAAATCAAATCTTCTGATTGTACTCGCCCACTTCCGGATGGGTGCGCAGCACCGAATCCATCGCCTCGAACATGTCGCGCATGCGCCGTTCGCTGACCGGGCTTTCGACCACCACCACCAGTTCCGGCTTGTTGGATGATGCCCGCACCAGGCCCCAGCTACCGTCTTCGACCGTGACGCGGACGCCGTTGACCGTGACGAGGTCGCGGATCGGCTGGCCCGCAACCTTCGCACCTTTGTTCTGCATCGCCTCGAAATGCTTCACCACGGCATCGACCACGCCGTATTTGGTCTCGTCGGCGCAATGCGGCGACATGGTCGGCGACGACCAGGTCTTCGGCAGCGCATTCTTCAGGTCCGCCATCGATTTGCCGGCGGCGCGATCGAGCATCTCGCAGACCGCGATCGCCGAGATCAGGCCGTCGTCATAGCCGCGGCCGAGCGGCGCGTTGAAAAAGAAATGCCCGGATTTCTCGAAACCGGCGAGCGCACCCAATTCGTTGGTGCGGCGCTTCATGTAGGAATGTCCGGTCTTCCAGTACGTGGTGGTCGCACCCTGCTTCTGCAGCACCGGGTCGGTTGCAAAAAGTCCGGTCGATTTCACGTCAACCACGAACTTCGCGTTTTTGGTGATGGCCGACATATCGCGCGCCAGCATCACGCCGACCTTGTCGGCGAAGATTTCTTCGCCGGTATTGTCGACCACGCCGCAGCGGTCGCCGTCGCCATCGAAGCCGAGGCCGACATCGGCCTTGTGCGCCAGCACGGCGTCGCGAATGGCGTGCAGCATTTCCATGTCTTCGGGATTGGGATTGTATTTCGGGAAGCTGTGATCGAGTTCGGTATCGAGCCGCACCACCTCGCAGCCGATCGCTTCCATCACTTGCGGCGCGAACGCGCCGGCGGTGCCGTTGCCGCAGGCGACCACGGCCTTCAGCTTGCGCTTCAGTTTCGGGCGACTGGTCAGATCGGCGATGTAGCGCGCCGGGAAGTCGGCGTGAAACTCGTACGAGCCGCCGACCTTGTTGCTGAACTCGGCATTGAGCACGATCTCTTTCAGCCTCGTCATCTCGTCGGGACCGAAGGTGAGCGGACGGTTGGCGCCCATCTTGACGCCGGTCCAGCCATTGTCGTTATGCGACGCCGTCACCATTGCGACACAGGGCACGTCGAGTTCGAACTGGGCGAAATACGCCATCGGGGTCATGCACAGGCCGATGTCGTGCACCTTGCACCCGGACGCCTGCAACCCTGATATCAGCGCGTATTTGATCGAGGCCGAATAGCTTCGGAAATCATGACCGGTCACGACTTCCTGCTTGACGCCGAGCTCGGCGATCAGCGCGCCCAGCCCCATGCCCAGCGCCTGGACCCCCATCAGGTTGATTTCCTTGCCGAACAGCCAGCGCGCGTCGTATTCGCGAAACCCGGTCGCCTTCACCATCGGCTCGGATTCATAAGCGTAGGTGTTTGGAACCAGCATCGGTTTTGGCTTGGGAAACATTTTTCAAGGGGCCTTGCGGTGAAAGGGACAGGCACCGCAGGCATAGCGAATGCGCGGACGCGGCGAAAGCCGGGACAGCCGTCTTGTGGTGATTAATTGGGGTGGATGGGCGAGGTGTCATCCACCCGTCTTCGCACGGCGGCGCCATGCGCGGCGCGCTGGCGCCCTACGAGCTCTCAACGAAAATATCGAAAACAACCCCATGCAAAGGAACATGGTCCGGCCTTTTGAGCGATCCCGCAAAAACATTTTGACACGTCGGGCAAATCACCGGCATATCTTCATCGTCGCAAGAATTGAGCCCGTGCCGGAAAACCCGCCGCGGGCTTTTTGAATCCGACACGCTGTCAGGCCATACACTGCCGAGCGCGCCGAACCTGGCCGCCCAGCGAACCGAATTGGCTGACAGCCAAGGCCGACCCCGCCGACAGGCGGGCGCCCGGCGAAAACGGTGGGGAAGCCGAACCGGAAGCTGTGCTTCCGCGCCATGGCCCAAGCCCTCCTTCAAGCACTTGCCTTCAAACACTTAAACCCAATCCAGCCCTCTTTCGCGAGGGCGCGGTCACATCGCGGGCTCACCCGCGGGTGTCCCGCAATCACTCCAGGTGATTCGTCATGCCTGATTACTCTCTGGTGCCGGTGGACTATCAGCCGGATTTCGATGACTACACGCTCGTTCCTGTTGACTACGATCCGTTCGCCGCGGATGGCCCGGTTCAACAGGCGCAGATTCAACAGGCAAGCCAGCCGCAGCAACAGCCACCAGCGGGAGCCGGTCAACCCGATGCGGGTGCGCCGGCTGCAGGCGGTGTTCTATCTCCCTTGACTGAAAACGGTAGGGTTGACAGCTATGTTTATAAAAAACTCTCCACTGGCACCCCGCCAGCAGGCCCTCAGGTTACTACTGCTAACCGTAATCTCACGATCACTGCCACTGACGGCGCCAAACACACGAATTTCGGTGGGGTTTACGGACATACGCTAACGGCCTCAGAACCCGGTAGCAATGATTTGGGAACAGTCACCGCTGCCGACCCGACTGGTTTGTTGGTAGCGACCCCGGTTGAAGGTGATCCAAACCTCCTGAGTGTCAGAGAGTATAAGGGCTACTAGGCCCTGTACTCATAACCCGGCTGTGCAACTCTACGAAGGCCACGTCCGCCTGCTCTATTACCGACCGAGGCTATGCGGCTGGCGCAGGGACACGGAATTCGCCTCCATTTAGTCTTACTGCAATGGTCTTTGGAATTGAGGGCCGCACGGACTGGCTTCGCCCGGGAGATGATCTTCATGGCTATCCGCCTCTTTAAGGTTGTGGGTCTGGCTGCATTGGCTGTCTTTCCTGCACATAGCCAGAATCTATCTGCACTGGACCACGCAGTGGCCATTACAACCTACTTCCAGTTCATCACCGAGGATGATGTTGACCAGCGCACCAAGCTCAATTTGCTGCTTGCGCAAAAACAGGTCGGCCGGGAAGGCGTGATCCGCGAGTTGGGTATAGACATGGACAGGATTGTAAAGGCCGAGGGAGCGGGTTTGCTATCGGATGCTCTGGTCGACAAAGCCTTCGCGGACATGTGCTCGCGATTAAACGTCGCGCCGGCAGATCTGATGAAAGCCCTGGAGGAGAAGGGCATCCGGCTCGACACTCTGAGAAAACGCCTCAGGTCTGATGTTGCTCGGGAACGTCTGGCGCGAATGCAAAGCCATGATTACGAAGATCGACTCGATCATCCTCTCATTCCCAGAATGTGAACAAGTTCTAGGCTGTGGACTCATTAGCGCGTAGCCAAATGCGGATTGATGCGAGTCTGACGAATGCCAGATATTTGGCTGCGAGTTTATCGTGTCTTGTCGCGTCGCGACGCGCGGAACGCCTCGCGGCTTGTTTGGCAGCATCGGCTTGATGGCGGTCCATTCAAAATCGATGGGTTCGTAGCGCATGACTCCGTCTTGGAACTTAAATCACGTTTCGCCGCCAAATGGTCCGCAGCACAGCCTTTAACGCTATGAATTTTCTTCCGCCTTCGGCGAAATGGCGGACGTGGCCCGAATTTCTGCGGGTCTGAGGACACGGTCCGTATCACAGGGGAAAGACATCGAGAGTTCTTATGAAACTTCTGACCGCGATACTCGCGCTTCCGCTAACCGTGACGGCGACCGTAGGGCTGGCTGCGGATTACGAAATTTTCGCTGCCACTGCGACGGTGGAGACGGGGGTAAACCATTATGCTGTCGAGCGCCTCGACCACAAGAAAAAGAAGCTCCATCACTGCACCGCAGTCCTCGACGCCGAAACTAAGCAACTGACCGGTCAACGCACCGAGAGGCCCGGCTTTCGGGAGAACCTGACCGGCACGGGACCGAACGTACAGGGAGCGATGTCAAACATTTTTGGCGAAATGCCAGTGTGGGCTTTTGGAAAATCGACCAGACCACCGGAAAAACCGAGTTCTATTTCAGACGCTGCCCAATGCGTGGCGGTAACTCCGCAATAGGTCCGAATTACTGCTCCAACACCAACTTGCCGTTGGCGTATTCGAAGCGTTTCAGCTTCGACAGGAACGACAGCCCGAGCAGGTTTTCCGACAGCGCCTCGTCGGGCAGCACCATGGCATCGACATCGCGCACCACCAATCCGCCAACATCGACCATCGCAAGGCGCGTGCGCGCTCCCTTGATGGTGCCGTTAGCGGTGGTGACCGTGGCGTTATAGTCGCCGCGCGAGGGACGCAGGCCGAACCGTGCCGCCGAGGTCTCGTTCAGCGCGATCATCGATGCCCCGGTATCGACCATGAAGCCGATGCGCTGACCGTCGATCCGGCCCTCGGTCTGGAAATGACCGCGGCCGTCGCGGGGGATGCTGATGCTGCGAATGCCTGCCGGCGCCGTTTCCTGGACCGGTGCTTTTCGGGCGACGGTATTGGCGAGCGCGGGCGTCATCTTTTCCGCCGTCTGCGCCATGACGGTGCCGAGGACGACCATGACGGCCGCAAAAATCATCAGGTTACGCATGACGCCACACTCGATGGAAACGCCGGCCATATCACCACGCCAGACGCAAAGTGGCGACTAACGGCGACGGCCAAGGTTGCCATTTCCACGAAAAGGATGAGCGAAGTGTTAACGGGGTTCTTACCTCTCCCCGTTCTGCAAGGGGAGAGGTCGAAATTCGCTTAGCGAATTTCGGGTGAGGGGCTGCCGCTCTTATATCTCGTTCAGAACTTGCGGAACGAAGGTCCCCCTCACCCCAACCCTCTCTCCCGCGAGCGCGGGGCGAGGGAGCGCATCGAGCGAGAAGCCCTCAAGTTCCCCGTGGCTTGACGCGGCGGGTCGGCATCGCGCTTGCCGGATCTTCCGGCCAGGGATGTCTCGGATAACGCCCGCGTAGATCGGAACGTACCGCGGCGTAGCTGCCGCGCCAGAAACCCGGCAGGTCCCGCGTCACCTGCACGGGCCGGTGCGCCGGCGATAGCAACTCCAGCACCAGCGGCACCGCGCCCTTCGCGATCGATGGATGGCTGTTGAGCCCGAACAACTCCTGCAACCTGACGGCGATGGTCGGACCCTGCTCGGCCTCATAATCGATCGGGAGCATGGTTCCGGTCGGCGCCTCGAAATGGGTCGGTGCTTCCCGCTCCAGCCGCGCGCGCAAATCCCACGGCAGCAGCAGCATCAGCGCATCCGACATATCCTGCGCGGAAAATTCCTTGAGCGAGATCTTGTCGGCGAGTGCCGGCAGCAGCCACGCTTCGCGTTGCGCGGCGAGCGCATCATCGGAGATATCCGGCCAGGGCTCGCCTTCGGCCTTGCGCAAGAACATCACGCGATCGCGCCATTGTTTCAGCGGCTTCGACCACGGCAATTTGTCGAGACCCGCCGCGATCAGGCCATCGGCCAGCGCCTGTGCGGTCTCCATGGAAGGCGATAGCGCCATTGGCGCTTCCGACAGCGTGATCGCGTGCAGCGTCCGTTTGCGCCGGCCGCGCAGCGACATCGAAGCGCGATCGAACGAGATTTCATCGACGCTTTCGATCTGATCGGCAAAGCGCGCTTCGATATCGGCTTGTGCGATTGGGGCCGCCAGGAGAATCCGTCCATTCGCCGCCGTGCCGGTCAGTTCGGCGACCGCGATATAGGGCGCACGCGACAGCGCCGAGGTCTGGTCGATCGAGGCGCCGCGGCCATTGGCCAGCACGAAGCTGCCATTGCCGCGGTTGCGTGCGATGCGGTCTGGAAAGGCAAACGCTAACATCACGCCTGCGGAGAGAAACCCCTCTTCCCGGCCCTCCCCCACAAGGGGAGAGGGAGAAGAAAGTGCGGCCGCCTTCTCCGCCGCTTCGACCTGCGATGCCCAGCGCTGCGCAAGGGCCCGCGCGCTGCCGGCGCGTTGCGAGCGGTCGCGGCGGAATTGATCGAGCCGCGCCCCGAGGTCGACACTGTCGCCGCCCAGGCCGCGCTCGGTGAGCACAGCCGCGATCTCCGCCGCCTCCTCGCCCGCGCCCAGCCGATGCGAATCCACGATCATCCGCGCCAGCCGCGGCGGCAGTGCCAACGCGCGCAGGCTTTTGCCTTCCGGCGTGATGCGGTCGTCGAGGTCGAGCGCGCCGAGTTCGGTCAGGAGGCTACGCGCTTCCTTCAGCGCCGGTGCCGGAGGGGCATCGAGAAACGTCAACTTGGAAGGGTCGCTGACGCCCCATTGCGCGAGGTCGAGCACCAGCGACGACAGGTCGGCGCTGAGAATTTCGGGCTGGGTGTAGGCGGCAAGCGACGCGGTCTGCGGCTCGTCCCATAGCCGGTAACACACGCCAGGCTCGGTGCGGCCGGCGCGGCCGCGGCGCTGATCGACCGCGGCGCGCGATGCCCGCACCGTCTCAAGTCGCGTCAGGCCGATATCCGGCTCGTAGCGCGGCACCCGCGCCACCCCGGAGTCCACGACGATGCGCACGCCTTCGATGGTCAGCGACGTCTCCGCGATCGAGGTCGCCAGCACCACCTTGCGCTGGCCTTTGGGCGCCGGCGCGATGGCGCGGTCCTGCACGGCAGCGTCGAGCGCACCGAACAGCGGGACGATCTCGATTGCGGCATCGTGGATGCGCTCACCGAGAAAATTCTGGGTGCGGCGGATTTCGGCCGCCCCGGGCAGGAACGCCAGCACCGAACCCGGATCGGCGCGCAGCGCCGTTGCGATGGCGTCCGCCATCTGCCGTTCCAGCGGCGCATCCGCCTTGCGGCCGAGATAACGCGTCTCGACCGGAAAGGCGCGGCCTTCGCTTGATATGACCGGCGCATCGCCCAGCAGTTTTGCGACCCGCGCGCCGTCGAGCGTCGCCGACATCACGAGAATGCGCAAGTCTTCGCGCAAGCCGGTTTGCGCATCGCGCGCCAGCGCGAGACCGAGATCCGCGTCGAGCGAACGCTCGTGAAACTCGTCGAACAGCACCGCGGCTATGTCCGTCAATTCCGGATCGTCGAGAATCTGACGGGAAAAAATACCTTCGGTGACGACTTCGATCCGGGTCGCGCGCGACACTTTCGAACCGAAGCGGACGCGATAGCCGACGGTTTCGCCGACACGTTCGCCCAAAGTGTGCGCCATCCGCTCGGCGCTGGCGCGCGCCGCGATCCGGCGCGGTTCCAGCACGATGATTTTCTTGCCCCTCGCCCACGGCGCATCGAGCAGCGCCAGCGGCACCCGCGTGGTCTTGCCGGCGCCGGGCGGCGCCACCAGCACGGCAGCATTATGACCCGCCAGCGTGCGCGCCAGTTGGTCCAGCACCGCGTCGATCGGAAGTGGGGTATCGAAAGTGCGCACTTGCGGCTCGCGTTGGGTTCTTCCCCTCTACCCTTGTGGGAGAGGGTGGATCGCCTACGCGAAGCGGAGGCGAGACGGGTGAGGGGTTCCGGTCTATCGTTAAAAAGAGACCCCTCATCTGGCGCTTCGCGCCACCTTCTCCCACAAGGGGAGAAGGGAATGGAGAATCACACCGCTCCGCGCCCGATACTCTCGTAAATAAACCCAAGCGCCGCCATGTCTTCGGGGCGATAGATATTGCGGAGATCGACGACTATGGGCTGCGCCATTTCGCCCTTGAGGCGTTCCAGGTCGAGCGCGCGGAACTGGACCCATTCGGTCACGATGACAAGTGCATCGGCGCCGCGGGCGCAGGAATAGGGATCGTCGCAATAGTCGATATCGGGCAGTTCGCGGCGCGCCTGTTCCATGCCGACCGGATCATGCGCGCGCACCTTGGCCCCCATGTCGAGCAACCCGGTCACCAGCGGGATCGACGGCGCCTCGCGCATGTCGTCGGTATCGGGCTTGAAGGTGAGGCCGAGCACGGCAACGGTCTTGCCGCGCAAACTGCCGCCGGCGGCATTGGAAACCTTGCGCGCCATCGCGCGCTTGCGGTTGTCGTTTACGCCCAGCACGGCTTCGACGATCCGCAGCGGCACGTCATGATCGAGCGCGATCTTGAGCAGCGCGCGGGTGTCCTTGGGGAAACACGAGCCGCCAAAACCCGGGCCGGCATGCAGGAATTTGGTGCCGATCCGGTTGTCGAGCCCGATGCCGCGCGCGACTTCCTGCACATCGGCGCCGACCTTCTCGGCGAGATCGGCGATCTCGTTGATGAAGGTGATCTTGGTGGCGAGGAACGCGTTGGCGGCGTATTTGATCAGTTCGGCGGTGCGTCGCGCGGTGAACATCACCGGCGCCTGGTTCAGCGACAGCGGCCGGTAGATATCGCCGATCACCTTGCGGGCGCGCTCGTCGTCGGTACCGACCACGATGCGGTCCGGAAACTTGAAATCGCGGATCGCCGCCCCCTCGCGCAGGAACTCCGGATTGGAAGCCACGACCACATCGGCCGAAGGATTGGCTTCACGGATCAACCGGTCGACTTCGTCGCCGGTGCCGACCGGCACGGTCGATTTGGTGACGACGACCGTAAAGCCCTTGAGCGCAGTGGCGATCTCGCGCGCTGCGGTATGCACGTAGGACAGATCGGCATGACCGTCGCCGCGGCGCGATGGCGTGCCGACCGCGATAAAGACCGCGTCGGCATCGGCAACGGCCGCCGCAAGCTCGGTGGCAAAGTCCAGCCGCCCGGCCTTGGCGTTGGAGGCCACCAGTTCGTCGAGGCCGGGTTCGAAAATGGGAATTTCACCCCGGCGCAACGCCGCGATCTTGCCGGCATCCTTGTCCACGCAGGTGACCTGGTGGCCGAAATCGGCGAAGCAGGCGCCCGACACCAGCCCCACATAGCCTGTGCCGATCATGGCAATGCGCATCTCACAACCCGTCGATAATGGTTAACGTTTCCCGGCTTTGTGGGCGGGTCTTAAAGCATTTCCCGGCAAAGGGGAAACCGGAAGGTTCCGAAAAACCGGCAGAAAATCCGGCATGTCATTTGAATGAATAAAGGAGAATGAAACCGATCCGGCCGAAGATGCCGCGACATCGCGCCGAAAAGGGACACCGATGAATGTAAACGGCACATCCGCCGTCACCGAGCGTTCCGCGCCGTCAGCGCGGCCGGCGCCCTCGGGGCCTGGACGCATCGACTGGGTGGACTACGCCAAGGGCATCTGCATCGTCATGGTGGTGATGATGCATTCGGTGCTGGGTGTCGAACTGGCCGTCGGCCAGACCGGCTTCATGCACCTGCTCGTTGCCTTCGCCAAGCCGTTCCGGATGCCGGATTTCTTCCTGATCTCGGGCCTTTTCCTGGCGGTCGTGATCGACCGCGACTGGCGCACCTATCTCGACCGCAAGGTGGTGCATTTCGCCTATTTCTACCTGCTGTGGGTAACGATCCAGTTCTGCTTCAAGGCGCCGGTCTTTGCCGGGGAGATGGGCTGGACCCGCGTCGGGCTATTGTACCTGGAATCGTTCATCGAACCGTTCGGCACGCTGTGGTTCATCTACCTGCTGCCGATATTCTTTGTGGTCACCAAGGCGACGCGGCCAATGCCGCCGCTGGCGATCTGGGGCATCGCGGCGTTGCTGGAGATGGCGCATGTCGCAACCGGCTGGACCGCGATCGACGAATTCTGCGCCCGGTTCGTCTATTTCTATTCCGGCTATCTGTTCGCCGGCTATGTGTTCGCTTTATCCGACCGCGCGCGGGCACGGCCCGGACTGGCGCTGGCCGGACTGGCGCTCTGGGCGCTGATCAACGGCGGCCTGGTCGCATCGGGCGTCAGCGAATGGCCGCTGGTCTCGCTGGGGCTCGGTCTCATGGGCGCAAGCGCCATCGTCACCATCGGCACACTGCTGGCGCGAATGCACTGGCTCAATTTCCTGCGCTTTTGCGGCGAGCATTCCATCGTCATCTACCTGGCGTTCTTCCTGCCGATGGCGGCGTCCCGGACGCTGCTGCTGCATACCGGCTTGATCCACCACATCGGGACCATGTCGCTGATCGTCACCGTCATAGGTGTCGTCGGCGCGCTGGCGCTGTGGCGGATCGCACTTTTGGCCGGCGCCAACTTCCTGTTCGAACGCCCCGCCGCATTCTGGATCGCACCGCAAAAGGCCGGCGCGACATTGCAGGCGGCGGAGTAGGTTTTCGAACGACAACTACAACCGTCATCGCCCGGCTTGACCGGGCGATCCAGTACGCCACGACGCCAGCAATATATCTCGATTGCGCTGGAATACTGGGTCCCCCGCTTTCGCGGAGGACGACAACCTTGCCGTTTGCCGGGACGACGGTAGCGCACTCAATCGATCTTCACGCCGTCCTTCATCTGCTCCATCTTCTCGCGAAACCCGTCGGCGTCGCCGAAATCGGCAAATCCCCGATAATGCGGGTGCGGGCCGAGGATCCGGCGCGCATGCTTGATCGGGCACCAGTAGACTTCGGTGCGCGACGCCACTTCGCGCACGAACGCGATCGCGCCGTTGCAATAGGAGCAGTAGGCGCAATTGATCTTCTCGATGCTGTTGAGATAGGCCAGATGGTGGCGATCGAAGACCAGATAGTCGCGGCGGCGCACCTTCGGGATTTTATAGGCCGGAAAGCAGATCGCCTGAAACGCCATCACCCAGAGGTCCGCCAGCGCGATCGGCACGATCAGCGAATAGATCACCGGCGCGCTCAAGACGATCAGCGGATTGGCGTCGATGAAATAACGCGCCGAGCGAACCTTCAGGGCGCGGTGAAGGTGCTTGATCTCCTTCTCAAAAATGACCCTGTGTTTCTCGATCCGGAATCGCAATTCCTCCCGCCGCTTGGTCAATTCGGCCTCGATCTCGGATTCGATCGATCGCAGTCTGTCCATCAGGAGGTCGAGCGATGCGGTCATGGCGTTGTCCTTTCCAGGCCGGGTCGCCGCAGGGGGTCACGGAACAGCCGTGGATGCAACTCATTCCGGGCCGACAAGACAGTGCAAAAATCACGGCACATCGCATCGCGGAGGCTGTCAATCACCGCAAAAATCCCTAAGTTGCGGCCATGCCGAAAACATCCGAACAAGCCGCCGCAAAGCCTGCCGCCGTCAAGGCCCCTGCCAGGATTCCGGGCAAGGGCGACCATGTCTTTCTGGTCGACGGTTCCTCCTACATTTTCCGCGCCTATCACGCGCTGCCGCCGCTGAACCGCAAGTCCGACGGCCTGCAGGTCAATGCCGTGCTCGGCTTCTGCAACATGCTGTGGAAGCTGCTGCGCGACATGCCGCCGGACAACCGCCCGACCCATCTGGCCATCATCTTCGACAAGTCGGAAATCACCTTCCGCAACAAACTCTACCCGGACTACAAGGCGCACCGGCCGCCGGCGCCGGACGACCTGATCCCGCAGTTTCCGCTGATCCGCGAGGCCGTGCGCGCGTTCGACCTGCCCTGCCTCGAGCAGGCCGGTTTCGAGGCCGACGATCTGATCGCGACCTATGCGCGGCTGGCCGGCGAACGCGGTGCGACCACGACCATCGTCTCCTCGGACAAGGACCTGATGCAGCTTGTCACCGACAAGGTGATCATGTTCGACACCATGAAGGATCGCCGCATCGGCATTCCCGAGGTGATCGAGAAGTTCGGCGTGCCGCCCGAAAAGGTGGTCGAGGTGCAGGCGCTGGCCGGGGATTCGACCGATAACGTGCCGGGCGTGCCCGGCATCGGCATCAAGACCGCGGCGCAATTGATCGTCGAATACGGCGATCTCGAAACGCTGCTGAAGCGCGCCGGCGAGATCAAGCAGCCGAAGCGGCGCGAGGCGCTGCTGGAGAACGCCGAGAAGGCGCGCATCTCGCGGCAACTGGTGCTGCTCGACGACAAGGTCAAGCTCGATACTCCGCTCGACGAACTCGCGGTGCAAGAGCCCGATGCCCGCAAGCTGATCGCCTTCTTGAAGGCGATGGAATTCTCGACGCTGACCCGGCGGGTGGCGGATTATTCGCAGATCGATCCGTCCGATGTCGAGGCGGATGCCGGCAACAAGAGCGGTTCGCGCGGTGCCTCGTCCTTACCTCTCCCGCTTGCGGGAGAGGCCAGTGGGGGCCTTTTCGCCGACAGTGCGCGCGGAGACGCCCCCACCCCACCCTCCCCCGCCAGCGGGAGAGGAAGCGCACCAGGCAAGGGCGACCGGCAAGACAAGGCCAATAGCCTCAAGGGCACGCCGATATCGCTCGCCAACGCTCGCGCAGAGGCCGTGCGAAAACTCCCGTTTGATCGGGGCAAATACCAGACCATCCGCAGCCTCGAGCAACTCAAGGCCTGGATCTCGCGCGTACACGATACCGGCCAGATCGCCGTCGAGGCGATGTCGGATTCGATCGATCCGATGCAGGCCGAGATATCCGGCATTGCGCTGGCGCTGGCGCCGAACGATGCCTGCTACGTCCCGCTCGGTCACAAGCAATCCGGCGGCGGCGCCGGGCTGTTCGATGCGGGCCTCGCGCCCGACCAGATCAGGGCGAGCGACGCGTTGGCGGTCCTAAAGCCGCTGCTGGAATCGGCCGGCATCCTGAAGATCGGATTCAACATCAAGTTCAACGCCGTGATGTTTGCCCAGCATGGCATCACCATCCGCAACCAGGACGACGCGCAGCTGATGTCATATGCGCTCGACGCCGGCCGCAATGCGCATGGGCTGGAGGCATTGGCCGAGCGATGGCTGGGCCACGCCGTCGTCAACTATGGCGAACTCACCGGCAGCGGCAAGAACAAGCTCAGCTTCGACCAGGTTGCCATCGACAGGGCCGCCGAATATTCGGCCGAGAGCGCCGACGTCATCCTGCGGCTGTGGCGCGTGCTCAAGCCCCGCCTGATCGCCGAGCGCATGACAGCGGTCTATGAGACGCTGGAGCGGCCGCTGATCAGCGTACTGGCGCGGATGGAACGGCGCGGCATCTCGATCGACCGCCAGGTGCTTTCAAGATTGTCCGGAGAATTCGCCCAGACCGCCGCACGCGTCGAAGCCGAGCTTCAGGAGATCGCCGGCGAGCCGATCAATGTCGGCAGCCCCAAACAGATCGGCGACATCCTGTTCGGCAAGATGGGAATAACCGGCGGCACCAAGACCAAGACCGGCGCATGGTCGACCTCGGCGCAGATTCTCGATGAACTCGCCGAGCAGGGCCATGAATTTCCAAAGAAGATCCTGGAATGGCGGCAGGTGTCGAAACTGAAATCGACCTACACCGACGCGCTGCCGACCTACGTGCATCCGCAGACCCATCGCGTTCACACCACTTACGCGCTGGCGGCCACCACCACCGGGCGGCTGTCGTCGAACGAGCCGAACCTGCAGAACATTCCGGTGCGCACCGAGGACGGCCGCAAGATTCGCCGTGCCTTTATCGCTTCGCCCGGCCACAAGCTGGTGTCGGCGGATTATTCGCAGATCGAATTGCGGCTGCTGGCCGAGATCGCCGATATTCCCGTGCTGAAGCAGGCGTTCCGCGATGGGCTGGACATTCATGCCATGACGGCATCCGAAATGTTCGGCGTGCCGATCAAGGACATGCCGGGCGAGGTGCGCCGCCGCGCCAAGGCGATCAATTTCGGCATCATCTACGGCATCTCGGCGTTCGGGCTGGCCAATCAGCTCGGCATCGCCAGAGAGGAAGCCTCGGCCTACATCAAGAAATATTTCGAGCGCTTCCCGGGCATCCGCGCCTACATGGATCAGACCCGGGATTTCTGCCGGGCCCATGGCTATGTCGAAACGCTGTTCGGCCGGAAGTGTCATTACCCTGACATCAAGGCCTCCAACGCCTCGGTCCGTTCCTTTAACGAACGCGCCGCGATCAACGCACGCCTGCAGGGCACCGCCGCCGACATCATCCGCCGCGCCATGATCCGGATGGAAGAAGCCCTGGCCGAGAAGAAACTCTCGGCCCAGATGCTGTTGCAGGTCCATGACGAGTTGATCTTCGAGGTGCCCGACGACGAGGTGGCCGCGACCCTGCCGGTGGTGCAGCACACCATGCAGGACGCGCCGTTCCCGGCGGTACTGCTGTCGCTGCCGCTGCAGGTCGATGCCCGCGCCGCCAATAATTGGGACGAGGCGCATTAGCCTCTTCCTTGTCTCTCCCGCTTGCGGGGCAGGAGCATCAGGCAGCAACCCGCCATGAAGCGAGCAGTTGTGATCGGGAACAGCGGCGGCGGCAAATCCACGCTGGCGCGACGGCTCGGTTCGGCATGGCAATGCGATCCGGTCGAGATCGACGGCCTGCTGTGGCAACCCGGATGGCAATTGACGCCGGCTGAAATCTACCATGCCGAGCATAGCCGCCTGATCGGCGGAGATAGCTGGATCATCGACGGATTGGGACGGCTCGATTCGATTCCGGCGAGACTGGCGCGCGCCACCGACATCGTGCTGGTCGACCTGCCGCTGTGGATGCATTTCTGGCTCGCCGCCGAGCGGCAAATACGATGGTCGGCCGGTGCAATTCGAAAATCCGCCGGCGGGACTGACGCAGATGCCGCCGACGGAAGCGCTGTTCCGGACCATCTCGGAGGTCGACCAAAACTGGATGCCGGAAATTCGCCGGCTGGTGACGCGTGAAGAGCAACGCGGCAAGCGGATTTCGCGGCTCGGTTCACTAGCGGATCTGGATGGATTCGCAGCTTAATCTCGCCCCGCCTGCTCTGAAATATTCGACCAACAACGCCGTCATTTACGAAATGGCATCGCGGCGCCGCGTGCGATAGGGTTTGCATATCCCGCACGAGAATCATGATGCCCCATCTCTCCTCCCTGCTCGGCTTCGCGCTGGTTTCGTTTGGCCTGGTGCTGACACCAGGTCCGAACATGATCTATCTGATCTCGCGCTCGCTGGCGCAGGGCTCGGCCGCCGGGATGGTGTCGCTGGGCGGCGTCGCGCTCGGTTTCGTGTTCTACATGCTGTGCGCGGCGTTCGGCATCACCGCGCTGTTGTTCGCGGTGCCCTATGCCTATGACGCGCTCCGGCTTCGGCGGCGCGCTGTATCTGTTGTGGCTGGCGTGGCAGGTGTTGAAGCCGAACGGCCGCTCGCCGTTTCAGGTGCGGGAATTGCCGGCCGATAGCCCGTACAAACTGTTCGCGATGGGTTTTGTCACCAACCTCCTGAACCCCAAGATCGCGATGCTGTATCTGGCGCTGCTGCCGCAGTTCATCGATCCGCAACTAGGCAGCGTGCTGACGCAGTCGATCGTGTTCGGAACCATCCAGATCGTGATCAGCGTCAGCGTCAATGCGATGATCGCCCTGACCGCGGGCTCCATCACCGGATTTCTTGGCTCCCGCCCGGCATGGCTCAAGGCACAGCGCTGGCTGATGGGCACCGTGCTGGCCGGCTTTGCGCTGCGCATGGCATTCGAGGCCAAGCGGGCGTGAGTTCGTCATGCTCCGCGAAGGCGGGGCATCCAGTACTCCGAAGCGTCTCGGCAATGAACTGAAGTCGCGGCGTACTGGATCGCCCGGTCAGGCCGGGCGATGACAGCGGTGCAAGCTCAATCCAGTTTGGCCTCCATGCCGCGCTTGACGCCCGGCCGCGCCATCAGCGCGTCGTACCAGCGCCCGACATTGGGGAAATCCGCAAACGACACCTTGTGGCGCTCGTGCCGCCAGGCCCAGCCGAGAATCGCAAAGTCGGCGACCGACAATTTGTCGGCGACGAACTCGCAAGTGGCGAGGCGGCGATCCAGCACGCCGTAGAGCCGGCGGGTCTCCGCCATGAAGCGCTTCAGGCCGTAGGCGCGGTCCTGCTCGTTCTCCAGCGCGATGAAGTGGTGCACCTGTCCCGGGATCGGCCCGAAGCCGCCCATCTGCCACATCAGCCATTCCAGCACCGGGATCCGTTCGATCAGCGGTGCGGGCAGGAATTTGCCGGTCTTCTCGCCGAGATAGAGCAGGATCGCGCCGGACTCGAATACGCTGACGCGCTTGCCGCCGGGACCGTCGGGATCGACGATGGCGGGAATCTTGTTGTTGGGGCTGATCGCGAGGAATGCCGGGGCCATCTGCTCGCCCTTGGTGATGTTGACCGGGAAAACCTTGTAAGGCAGCCCCATTTCCTCCAGCGCGACGCTGATCTTGCGGCCGTTCGGCGTGTTCCAGGTGTGGAATTCGATGGTCATGGGTGTTCCCTTAAGCGTTAGCGGCGAAGCGTCTGTAGGGCCTTCTATCAGCATAACGCGCTCGTCGGCACCCCCGCCCCACCCTCCTCGCAAGCGGGAGAGGGAGCGCTCTGCCGGCGTGTCACGCTGTTGATGGCGCCATATCGGCGCTGGAATATGCCGCAAACCGCCGATAGATTGCCCGCCCCTGCCCGAGAAAAAACCTTGTCCAAATCAGCCTCCCGCGCCCGCCTCGCCGAGATCATCCGCAAGCGCTCGTTCGGCCGCGGCGAAATCACCCTCGCTTCGGGGCGCAAGAGCGATTTCTATTTCAACCTCAAGCCGACCATGCTCGATCCCGAAGGCTGCGCCTTGCTGGCGGAACTGACGTTCGAGGCCCTGAAGGACGACGGCCTTGATTATGTCGGCGGGCTGGAAATGGGCGCGGTGCCGCTGGCCGGCGCGATCGCGCAGCTTTCCTGGCTCAAGGGCCATCCGATCGCGGCCTTCTTCGTGCGCAAGAAGCCCAAGGAGCACGGCGCCCGGCTCGCGGTCGAAGGGCTGGCAAAGGGCGAAAGCCTGCAAGGAAAGCGCGTCGTGATCGTCGAGGACGTCACCACGACCGGCGGCTCGGCGCTGAAAGCCGTCGAGGCGGTGCGCGATGCCGGCGGCGAGGTCGCGCTGGTATTCACCATGGTGGACCGTGACGAAGGCGCAACCGAGACGTTTGCGAAAGCCGGCCTGCCGTTCCGTTCGCTCTACAAGGCCGGTGAATTCCTGAAGGATTGACGGTTTTCAAAACCTTCATGGCCGGGAATCTGCATTTCTTTTCGGCAATCCGGCGCTTGCTCATAGCTCGTTTACCATCCCGCACTAGGGTGAATCCGTGCTGAGGCGTTGATCGCACCAGCCAGTTTGTTGCGTTGGGGTGGAGTTAGCGTTGCGTAAAGAGTTTGCTTGTCAGCGCATGCGGCGCCGCATGATGCTTGTTGCCGCCGTCGTGCTCGCAGCGCCCGTTGCGCTCGCGCCGCGCGTGGCGTTCGCAGCAGGCCTGTTCGACTTTTTGTTCGGCGGCTCGAAACAACAACAGCAGCAACAGGCCCCCCCGCAGGCCAGTTTCTTCGCCGATCCGTTCGGCCTCACCCAGCAGCCGGCTGCCCCGCCGCCACGCACGGTTGCCACCGGCGGCTCCGGGCCGGCATTTTGCGTCCGCAGTTGCGATGGCCGCTATTTCCCGATGTGGCGCGGCAACGCGACGCCGGTCCAGATGTGCCAGGCGTTTTGCCCGGCGAGCCCGACCAAGGTCCTCTTCGGCAGCACCATCGAGGGCGCATCCTCCAGCACCGGCGAACGCTATGCCGACATGGAGAACGCCTACGCCTATCGCAAGGCGCTGCGCGCCGACTGCACCTGCAACGGCCGCGACCCGGCCGGCCTCGCCCCGGTCGACCTTTCGCTCGACACCTCGCTGCGTTCCGGCGACGTGATCGCAACCACCAGCGGGCTGGTGGCGTATTCCGGCGTCAAGGCCGGTGCCAACCAGACCGCCGAATACACTCCGATTGCCGCCTATCCCGGCCTGACCGCCGATGTCCGCGCACGGCTCGGCGAGATGAAGGTGGCGCCGGTGAGCGCGGAGACGGTCGCCGAGGAAGCGCTGTCGCGCGAGATGAGCCGCGACGTCGCGCTGCCGGCAACCGTGGTGCCAAAACCGGCATCGGCCAGGGCGAAGCGCGCCGAATTGAATTGATACCGGCTCGCAGCACGGCCCGCGCTTTGTAGCGGTTTGCCTCAGCGTCCGACGATGACGCCGATCACGTTCGGCGCCGACAGGTATTTCTCCTCGATGGCGGCGCGCGACGCCGCCCGGTTTTCCGGCGTCAAGAGTCCGCGTTTCTCGGCGAGAATCATCCAGCAATAACCCCACCAGTCCGTGAGCATGCCGCTGTCATCGACGAGGTCATAGCCCTGCTCGGCGGCGAAGATGCGCGCATGGGCTTCGTCGAGCGTGTCGAGCCAGAGGTGGTCAGCGGCAGAAAACAGCTCGTCGCTGAAATCGTCCGTAGTGTAGCCCCACACCGACATGCAGACCGCATTGAATTCACGGTCGATCTCGTCATCGTCGACCGGCCGCCGGCGCGAGGCCAGATGCAGCCGCGACAGCGAGCGCGCGAAGTCGGCGATACGGGTGAGCGCGAATTGATCGAAGGCGATGGTGGACATGTAGTCCTCTGAATGTCGGATAGACCATAGATGTTGTGTCAGCACAGCACCGAATCACAATGATATATCAAGTACTTGCTAAAGTGTTCTTAATTTGTTCCGAGAGATCGATGCGTCCATATGGCAGTTTGCCTGAAGGCAGATCGGGCTCGATATTGGCGGCATTTCAAAATCCTGGAGAGCAAATGAAAATATTCGCTTTGATTTTGGGCGCGACCATTGCCCTGAACGCCGGTGTTGCCTTCGCCTATGATGCCCAGGGATCCGGAAAAGTTTCCGACGGCAACTGCAATTGCAAAAACCAATGCGACCAGTTCGCCAAAGCCGGCCAGCTTGCGGGGCCGAAACTGGCGCAGTGCAAATCCGACTGCCAACAGAAATTTGCCGGCTGCAACAAGGGCTCACAACGGTAATTTACCGCACTGTCGCCATCGGAAGAGCCGCCTGAATAGCCGGCGGCTCTGTCATTTCCTTCTCACATCGCCGAGAGCAGCTTGTCGCCGCAATAATTGGCGTAGAATTTTCCGCCGCATTGCCGGCGGATCGCCGCACAGCGTGCCGCGGGCGTGACGGATTTCGCAACGCTGAAGGAGCAGCCCAGGCCATCCGCGCTTCGTCCGGCCTTGCCGGCGGCGAACGCCGCGCTGGTGGCGGTGATGCAGAATACCAGCAATGCAGCGGCAGCAATCTCGATCGTCAATCTCATGATCCGGTCTCCTCAAGGTTTCTTGCCAAAGCTATCTTGCCCAAAATTGTCGCGACATCGTGGATTTTACGAACTTTCACCAGGGCACCAAAGCAGAACCCGCGCAGAGGTAGCGGTAAATCGGCCCGGTCCTTGCATAAATTTATGACAGCGCGCTGCACAAACAATACCGCGGGGCGGGTTTCGGACAGAACGTAACGCGCGTATCATTCCAACCGAACTCATAGTCGCAGGAATTCTGGTTTGTCAGATCCATCGTTCAAGGGAAGCCTTTCGGGGGCCAATCAGCCTATTGATGAACTGGCACTGGCCGAGATCAAGGGCGCCATCCTCGCCAAGCTGCGGCTTGCGATCGGCAAGGATACCGGGGCGGCGACCCGGCACGACTGGTACAAGGCCGCCGCATTGGCGTTGCGCGACCGCATCGTTCATCACTGGCTGACCGCGGAAAAGAAAAGCTACGACGCCGGCCGCAAGCGGGTCTACTACCTCAGCCTGGAATTTTTGATCGGCCGCCTGTTCACCGACGCATTGAACAATATGGGACTGCTGCCGGTATTCGCTGCCGCACTTGGCGATCTCGGCGTCGATCTTGCAGAACTTCGCAAATGCGAGCCCGATGCGGCACTGGGCAATGGCGGCCTCGGACGGCTGGCGGCGTGCTTCATGGAGAGCATGGCGACGCTGGCGATCCCCGCCATCGGCTACGGCATTCGTTACGATTTCGGCCTGTTCCGCCAGATCATCGCACAGGGCTGGCAGCACGAATATCCCGACGAATGGCTGGGCTTCGGCAACCCCTGGGAATTCCAGCGCCCGGAAGTGGTCTATCAGGTCAATTTCGGCGGCAGCGTCGAGCATGTCGACGACCAGGGCCGCGACCGCGCAACCTGGCGCCCGTCGGAAACCGTGCAGGCCGTCGCCTACGACACCCCGATCGTGGGCTGGCGCGGCCAGTACGTCAACGCGCTGCGGCTATGGTCGGCGCGCTCGCCCGACCCGCTCAAGCTCGATGTGTTCAACACCGGCGACTATATCGGCGCCACCGCGGAGGAGGCGCGTGCGGAATCGATCTGCAAGTTCCTGTATCCGAACGACGAAAGTCCGGCGGGGCGAGAGCTGCGGCTGCGCCAGGAATATTTCTTCGTCGCGGCCTCCCTGCAGGACCTGATCAAGCGGCACCTCACCTCCGACGGCCAGCTGCGCAGCCTGGCAACGAAGGTCGCGGTGCAGCTCAACGACACCCATCCAAGCCTCGCCGTCACCGAGCTGATGCGGATACTGGTCGATCTCCATAATTTCCGCTGGGACGAAGCGTGGCAGATCACCGTGGCCACGCTATCCTACACCAACCATACCCTGCTGCCGGAAGCGCTTGAGACCTGGCCGCTCGAACTGTTCGAACGGCTGTTGCCGCGCCACCTGGAGATCGTCTACCGCATCAACGCCGCGCATCTGGCGCTGGCCGATGCGCGGTGTCCCGGCGACGTCGATTTCAAGGCCTCGGTATCGCTGATCGACGAGAAATCCGGCCGCCGGGTCCGGATGGGACAGCTCGCTTTCGTCGGGTCGCACCGCATCAATGGTGTCTCGGCGATGCATTCGGATCTGATGAAGGAGACCGTGTTCCACGACCTCAATCACCTTTATCCGGGCCGCATCACCAACAAGACCAACGGCATCACCTTCCGCCGCTGGCTGATGCTGGCCAATCCGCGACTGACCGATCTGTTGCGCGAAGTCTGCGGCGACGCCGTTCTCGACGACCCCTCGCAGCTTGAATTGCTCGAGGCCCGCGCCAGCGACAACGCCTTCCAGCAGCAATACCGCAACGTCAAGCATCACAACAAGCTGGCGCTGGCGCGGCTGATCGGCGAACGCAACAACATCAAGGTCGACGCCGGGGCATTGTTCGACGTCCAGATCAAGCGCATCCACGAATACAAGCGGCAGTTGCTCAACATCCTTGAAACCGTGGCGCTCTACCAGGCGATCAAGGACGAGCCGCAACGCGACTGGGTGCCGCGCGTCAAAATCTTCGCCGGCAAGGCGGCGGCGAGCTATCGCTACGCCAAGCTGATCATCAAGCTGATCAACGACGTCGCCGAGATCGTCAACAACGATCCGGTCATCGCCGGACGTCTCAAGGTCGTGTTCCTTGCCGACTACAATGTCAGTCTCGCCGAGGTGATCATCCCCGCCGCCGACCTGTCGGAACAGATTTCGACCGCCGGCATGGAAGCCTCCGGCACCGGCAACATGAAGCTGGCGCTGAACGGCGCGCTGACGATCGGCACGCTCGACGGCGCCAATATCGAAATCCGCGATCACGTCGGCGCCGAAAACATCGCGATTTTCGGCATGGAGGCGATGGACGTGGTGGTCCGCCGCAAGCAGGGACTGGACGCCACCGACGTGATCAGGCGGTCACCGCGCCTGGCGCGCGCCATCACCGCGATCGACAGCGGCGAATTCTCGCCCGACGATCCCGGCCGGTTCGCCTCCGTCGCGCATGCGCTGCGCTATCTCGACCACTACATGGTCAGCGCGGATTTCAACTCCTATTTCGACGCCCAGCGCGGCATCGACGCACGCTGGCAAGTGATCCCGGCATGGACAAGGGCCTCTATCCTCAATGTGGCGCGGATGGCGTGGTTCTCCTCCGACCGCACCATCCGCGAATATGCCCAGGATATCTGGAACGTGCCGGTGCGCGGGGCTTCGCCGCAGGCGCTTGAACCGGGCGTGCGCGAGGCGACGCGCTGACTGAACCGCGCGTCTCCCCGGCCCGGCCCAACCAATCGAAAATCCATTACCTCCCAAATCATTGAATTCGTCCGCGGAGCAATGATACTGCGGCAGGGAATCGGGGGAATTTCATGCTTGCCAATAGCCGGCACATTTTCGATGAAGCCACGCGGGTGACGGTCGGTGACAGTTGCTGGCAGGGGCAAACCAGCGACGATTACTGGGCCTTTGTCGGCCCATTCGGCGGAGTGACCGCCGCCACCATCCTGCGGGCGCTGATCGATCATCCGCAGCGGGCCGGCGATCCGCTCGCCCTCACCGTCAACTTTTGCGCAGCGATCGCGCAAGGTGCGTTCGATCTCGACATCCGCCTGGTCAAGGCCAACCGCTCGACGCAACATTGGTCGGTCGAGATGACGCAAGGCGGCGCCGGAGTTGCGACGCTCGCCACCGCGGTCTTTGCCGAACGCCGTCCGTCGTGGTCGCACCAGCAGGCGAGGTTTCCGCAAGCCACGCCGGTCGAGCAGACGCTGCCTTATGCCAAAGTGTCGATACCCTGGGTCAAGCAATACGATTTTCGCTTTGTCGAGGGCGAACCTGATTTCAGCGGCAGGCCGCAGGCTGCACCCGCCAGCGCGTTCTCCAAATTATGGATCGGCGACCGCGTTCCGCGAAAGATCGACGTGCTGTCGCTGATGTCGATGTCGGATGCGTTCTTCGGCCGCGCCTTTCATGCCAGGCGCGAACTGATGCCGTTCGGCACGGTGTCGCTGACGACCTATTTCCACGCCGACGCCGAAGACATTGCGGCCGAGGATACCAGCCGCGTTCTTGCCGTCGCCGACGCCAGGATCTTTCACAAAAGCTACGGCGACCAGACCGGCGAGTTGTGGTCGCCCGGCGGACGCCTGCTCGCCACCACGACGCAGATCGCGTATTTCAAGGCGTAGGAAAGCCCGCTTGATGTCCGAACCTGACGCACCGAAAAATTCCCGCATCGCGCTGCTCGGCGTTCCCATTGAAATCGGGGCGTCGCAAATGGGCACCCTGATGGGGCCGGATGCGTTGCGGACGGCGGGGATCGGCCGGGTGCTGGAGCAGCTCGGATTTTGCGTCGAGGATCACGGCAATCTCGCCCCGCCGGGGTCCCTGGCAGCCGAAGAACCGCCGCCGGCGAATGCCAAATATTACGGGGACATCAAGGGCTGGATCCGCGCGCTCAGCGAACGCGCCTTTCAGCTGGCGCGTTCCGGCGCGATCCCGATCTTCATGGGCGGCGATCACAGCCTGTCGATGGGATCGGTGAACGGCGTGGTGCGATACTGGCAGCAGGAAATGAACCGGCCGGTATTCGTGCTGTGGCTCGACGCTCATGCCGACTACAACACGCCGGCGACGACCCTGACCGGCAACATGCACGGCATGTCGGCCGCGTTCCTGTGCGGCGAACCCGGGCTCGATGGCCTGCTCGGCAATCAGCTGCGCGTCTCCATCGGTCCCGATCAGCTCGATCTGTTCGGCGTCCGCTCGATCGATCCTTTGGAGCGCGAGTTGGTGCGCGATCGCCGCGTCGCCATCGCCGACATGCGCGCAATCGACGAGTTCGGCGTCGGCGTGCTGATGCGGCGGGTGATCGAAAGGGTCAAAGCGCGAAACGGGGTGCTGCATCTCAGCTTCGACGTCGATTTTCTCGACCCCAACGTCGCACCGGGCGTGGGCACCACCGTGCCGGGCGGCGCTACCTATCGCGAGGCGCATCTGATCATGGAGTTGCTGCACGATTCCGGCCTGGTGCGGTCGGTCGACATCGTCGAGCTCAATCCATTTCTCGATGAGCGCGGCCGCACCGCGCGGACCATGGTCGAACTGCTTGGCAGCCTGTTCGGTCTGCAGATCACCGATCGTCAGACGCCCAGCAACGCGGTATTTCCGGACGGCGCCTGAAAGGGCTATTCCGCCGCGAGCTTCACTTCAGGCGCCGCGGCGCGCACTTCGGCATCGACCTGCGCTTCGAACTTGGCAAAGTTCTTCTGGAACATGCCGACCAAAGCGCGCGCGGTCTTGTCGAATTCGGCCTTGTCGGCCCAGGTCTTGATCGGATCGAGAATATGCGGCTCGACGCCGGGCAGTGAGGTCGGCACCGCAAAGCCGAAATATTTGTCGGTGCGGAAATCGGCCGTCCGCAGCGAGCCGTTCAGCGCCGCCGTCAACAGCGCCCGCGTCGCCTTGATCGGCATGCGGCGCCCGGTGCCGTATTTGCCGCCGGTCCAGCCGGTGTTGACCAGCCAGCAATCGACGTTGTGTTTGGCGATCAGGTCGCGCAGCAGGTTGCCGTACACGGAAGGGTCGCGCGGCAAAAACGGCGAGCCGAAGCAGGTCGAGAATTCCGGCTGCGGCTCCTTGCCGAGGCCGCGTTCGGTGCCGGCCACCTTGGCGGTATAGCCGGACAGGAAGTGATACATCGCCTGCGCCGGCGTCAGTTTGGCAATTGGCGGCATCACGCCGAAGGCATCGGCCGCCAGCATCACCAGGTTTCTGGGGTGACCGGCGCGGCCGCTTCGCGATGCATTCGGGATGAAATCGAGCGGATAGGCCGAGCGGGTGTTTTCGGTCTTGGACCCGTCGTCGAAATCCGGCGCCCTGGAGTTCGGATCGAGCACGACGTTTTCCAGCACCGCGCCGAAGCGCTTGCTCGCCGCGTAAATCTCGGGCTCGGCTTCTTCCGACAGCTTGATGCATTTGGCGTAGCAGCCGCCTTCGAAATTGAAGATGCCGTCGTCGCCCCAGCCGTGCTCGTCGTCGCCGATCAGCGTGCGTTTCGGGTCGGCGGAAAGCGTGGTCTTTCCGGTGCCCGAAAGGCCGAAGAAAATGGCGGCATCGCCGTCGGGGCCGACATTGGCCGAACAGTGCATCGGCATCACGCCCTTTTCGGGCAGGTAGTAGTTCAGGGTGGTGAATACCGACTTCTTCATTTCGCCGGCATAATAAGACCCGCCGATCAGGACGATCTTGCGGGCGAAATCGATCGCGACAACGTTTTCCGACCTGCAGCCATGGCGTTTGGGATCGGCCTTGAAGCTCGGCAGGTCGATGATGGTGAGTTCAGGAACGAAGCTCGCAAGCTCGGAAGCGTCGGGACGAATCAACAGCGTGCGGATGAACAGCGAATGCCAGGCGAGCTCGGTGAAAACACGGGTCTTGATCCGAAGGCCGGGATCGGCGCCGCCATAGAGATCCTGCGCGAACAGCGTCATGCCCTCGGCGTGCTTGAGGAAATCCGTATACAGCGCTTCGAACTGTTCCGACGTGATCGACTGGTTGCCGGCCCACCACATGTTCTTGTCGGTGGTGGCATCGCGAACGGTGAACTTGTCTTTCGGGCTGCGGCCGGTAAATACGCCGGTTTCCGCGCACAGCGCGCCATCCGATGTCACCACGGCTTCGCCGGCACTGAGCGCGTGCTCGTAGAGTTGCGGCGCGCCGAAATTCCAGTTCACGCCGCCAAGATTTTTTAAGCCGAATTTATCGGCGCCGAAGGCACCGTTATGCACGCCCGTCTCTTGCACGGAAGATTCCTCCTCGAACCCGCTTATGTCGATCGCGCTGATGTCGCCAACGCGCGTCCGCCGCGGTGACCGTCAATATAGCCTTCCGGCTGCGGTCCGGCGACCTAATACTGACGAACGCCCGCCTTGCCAAGCCGATCCCGCAGGTTTTGGTTTATTCCGAGGCAGCCATGACAGCGCTCACATGGATGTTGCAGCGCGGGCCTGACCGGCGAGCTCTTTTAGCACCTGCCGCAGTGCGGCAGGAGTGACGATCCGCCGCGGAAAATCCAGCCGCAGCGTTATAGCGCCGGACTGCAGGTCCATTCCGCCGGGATCGCAGCCGGTGCAGTGCCAGTCTCCGGATTCCGCGCCAAGCAGCCTTGTCGCGTAGAGATTCATGGCGTCGCGATGATCGGCATTCATGTGATCGATGGCGTCTTGTTCGGCCTCCAGCAACGCTCCGGCATCGGAAATGTCAGTCAGAAACTGCTCGGGCCTGAGATCCACGATCCGCCCGAAACCCGCCACCAAATGAGCGGCTGTAGGGTTAATCCGAAAAAGGGAAAAATCCTTAAAATTTACAAAGACTTCTGCAGATGGATGGGCGTTGAGGTAGCGGCGGCGCAAAATCGCCACCGGATCGCCGCTGGCCTCCTCCGCCCGGCCGGAAAGCATGATTCGCGATCCTTCCAGCGGATCGCCCGGTCCACGCTCGTCCAGCATCAGCGAGACCCTGGCATCGGCGAGGATGTTCCTTGTATGCAGCGCGAGCCGTGAAATCAGCAGGATCGGCGAGCCGTCGGCGTGGCTTGCAACATTGACCAGCGAGCAATAGGGATCGCCGTTG
The DNA here is from genome assembly GCA_963774685.1 of uncultured Alphaproteobacteria bacterium. Taxonomy (GTDB): domain Bacteria; phylum Pseudomonadota; class Alphaproteobacteria; order Rhizobiales; family Xanthobacteraceae; genus Bradyrhizobium. Next base: position 422,977 of record CAVZFU010000005.1, read on the forward strand.
CCGGCCATCAGGGTCGCCAAAGCCCCCTGCCGGCTGCGCCTGAGCAGCGAACGGGCTAGGACCGCAGCATCGAAATCAACGGTGGGCTGCATCGCTCATTCCGATACATCTCATTGCAATAAGAGCCTTTTTTCGGCTAAATCGATGTCTATATAGGCTCGGAACCATGGTTCACTCGGGCGTTTTATGGGAACTCGGTCACACTTCAGCCCAGCTTGCATTGCTCGTTGACCTCGTTTGAAGCCCGTTTATACGGCGCATCACTGGATTGCTCATCGTTCCAGCAACTCCGATTCGGAAAGCAGGCTCATGCCCACAATCGCCTTGGTCGACGACGACCGCAACATTCTCACATCGGTCTCGATCGCGCTGGAAGCCGAAGGCTATCGCATCATGACCTACACGGATGGTGCTTCCGCGCTCGACGGCTTCCGCACCAGTCCGCCGGATCTTGCCATCCTCGACATCAAGATGCCGCGGATGGACGGCATGGAGACGTTGCGGCGGCTACGGCAGAAATCCGACCTGCCGGTGATTTTTCTCACCTCCAAGGATGAGGAAATCGATGAATTGTTCGGCCTCAAAATGGGCGCCGACGATTTTATCCGAAAACCGTTCTCGCAGCGGCTCCTGGTCGAGCGGGTGAAAGCGGTATTGCGCCGCGCCGCGCCGAAGGAACCCGGAGCGGTGCCAAAGGAAACCGACGCCAAGGCGCTGGACCGCGGCCTGCTGCGCATGGATCCGGAGCGTCACACCTGCACCTGGAAGAACGAGCCGGTGACATTGACGGTGACGGAATTCCTGATCCTGCAGGCGCTGGCGACCCGCCCCGGGGTGGTGAAAAGCCGCAATGCGCTGATGGACGCGGCCTATGACGATCAGGTCTATGTCGACGATCGCACCATCGACAGCCACATCAAGCGGCTGCGCAAGAAATTCAAGGTCGTCGATGACGATTTCGAGATGATCGAGACCCTGTACGGCGTCGGCTACCGCTTCAAGGAAACCTGATCTGCGGTTTGTTTAACTGACGCCGCCGCCTGTCTGGGGTAGACTGCGAAGGCAACTTGCTTCGCAAGACGCAACCGCAATAACCGGCAGGTTTGGCCATTGCTTGATCGAACGCAGCCTGATCCAGGCCTGAATGCCGAGGACGCCTCCGCGTCGCTCGCGCCGGAAGCCGCTGCCCCCGAAAGTCCGCGCCCGCACGGCTGGCAACGTCCGATGTACTGGCTGCGCCGGACCGGACGGTTCTTCTTTGCGCTCAGCTTCTCGAGCCTGACCCGCCGCATCGTCTCCTTGAATCTGGCGGGCCTGATCGCGCTGGTGGCGAGCATTCTCTATCTCTCGCAATTCCGCGCCGGCCTGATCGATGCGCGGGCGGAAAATCTGCTGTCGACCGGCGAAGTCATCGCACGCGCCATCGCCGCCACCGGCACCACCGAAAACAACGGCGTCACCATCGATCCGGACCGTCTGCTCGACCTGAAACCCGGCGAAACTTTCGGCCCATCGGACGATGCGCTGTCCGGTCTCGATTTCCCGATCAATCCGGAACGCGTCGCGCCGGTGCTGCGCGGCCTGATCCAGCCGACCAAAACCCGCGCGCGCATCTACGATCGCGACGGCGTGCTGATCCTCGACAGCCGCAGCCTGTACGGTCGCGGCGACGTCATGCGTTTCGAACTGGCCCCGCCATCCGTCGAAAAGCCGGGCCTAGCCGAACGGGCCATGATCGCCTTCCGCACCTGGCTCAATCGTGGCGACCTGCCGCTCTATCGCGAACTCGGGCCGGAGAACGGCAAGGGTTACAACGAAGTCGCCCGCGCGCTCGACGGCATCAAAGGCTCGATGGTGCGCGTCAACGATCGCGGCGAAGTCATCGTCTCGGTGGCGGTACCGGTGCAACATTTCCGCGCCGTCAACGGCGCCTTGCTGCTGTCGACCCAAGGCGGCGATATCGACCACATGGTGACCGCGGAGCGGCTTGCGATTTTGAAGATCTTCGCGGTCGCGGCCGTGGTGATGATCGTGCTGTCGCTGCTGCTCGCAAGCACCATCGCCGGACCGGTGCGGCGGCTCGCCGACAGCGCCGAGGGCGTCCGCCGCCGCATCCGGACCCGGGTCGAGATTCCCGATTTCACCCGCCGCCGCGACGAGATCGGCCATCTCTCCGGCGCGCTGCGCGACATGACGGACGCGCTCTACAATCGCATCGAGGCGATCGAGATGTTCGCCGCCGACGTCGCCCATGAATTGAAGAATCCGCTGACATCGCTGCGCTCGGCGGTCGAGACGCTGCCGCTGGCGCGCAACGAGAACAGCCGCGCGCGGCTGCTGGCGGTGATCGAGCACGACGTCAAGCGGCTCGATCGCCTGATCTCCGACATTTCGGATGCGAGCCGGCTCGATGCCGAACTGCAGCGCCAGGATATGGCGCCGGTCGATCTTCGCCGCCTGCTCAACACCCTCACCTCGGTGGCCAACGAAACCCGGCTCGGCCACGATGTTACCGTCCAGGTCCGTTTCGAAAGCCGAAGCCCCGACACCTTCTCGGTGCCGGGCCACGATTCGCGGCTCGGACAGGTGATCTCCAATCTCCTGGTCAATGCGCAGTCGTTTTCCCAGCCCGGCGGCAAGGTGCGTATCGTCTGCCGCCGCGTGCGATCGGAAATTGAAATATTCATCGACGATGACGGGCCGGGGATTCGCGAGGACGCGCTGGAGCGAATTTTCGAGCGCTTTTACACCGACCGGCCGCATCAGGGATTTGGGCAGAACTCCGGACTCGGGCTGTCGATCTCGAAACAAATTATCGAGGCCCATGGCGGGCGCATCTGGGCGGAGAATCGCGTTGGCGCGGCGGATGCCGATGGCCAGCCGACGGTGACCGGCGCGCGCTTCGTGGTCAGGCTGCCCGCGCCATGACGGGCGTCCGGAGTGCGAGTGCCCACGCTTCCGCAGTCCTCGTCGGCCATCGCGCGGTGCTGATCCGCGGGCCCTCCGGCGCCGGCAAATCACGGCTGGCGTTCGATCTCATCCTGGCCGGCCGCTCGGGGCAGGTACCGCCATCAGTGCTGGTCGGCGATGACCGTGTTCATCTGGAGGCCAGTAACGGGCAGCTTGTGGTCCGCCCGGCGCGCGAGTTGGCCGGCCTGATCGAGATTCGCGGGCTCGGCATTCGCCGTTGCGACTTCGCCGAGGAAGCCGTCGTCGGCCTGGTTGTGGATCTCAATGCCGCCGATGCCGAGCGGCTGCCCCCTCCGGAAGCGCTTACAACGACGCTATCCGGTATTGAAATACCTAGAATTCCAGTCGGCCCAGGTTATGCGGCGCTCCCCCTGACCATTGCCGCGCTGACGATGACCGCGAGTTCATCTTCCGCCCACCTTTCGGATGATTGCTCGAAGGGGATTGGTAACCATATAAGCCTCACACTCGCGACCGAATAAGACCGGCGCCGGCTCCCTCCTCCGTCCTTAAATTCCGGGAGAATCGCGAAGATCCCCTCTTGCGCGGGGGCTCCGGATGGTCAAAGTGGCGCGTTCGTGCGGTGCACCAAAAGGCACCCGCGAGGAGTTTTCAATGATTGGTCTAGTACTTGTGACCCACGGGCGCCTTGCCGACGAGTTCAGGGCGGCGCTCGAACACGTCATGGGCCCGCAAAAGCAAATCGAAGCGGTGACGATCGGAGCCGAAGACGACTCCGATTTGTGCCGCAGCGATATCATCGAGGCGGTCAATCGCGTCGACAGCGGCGACGGCGTCGCCATCCTCACCGACATGTTCGGCGGTACGCCGTCCAATCTCGCGATCTCCTGCATGAGCCGCCCGAAAGTGGAAGTGCTCGCAGGCATCAATCTTCCCATGCTGGTGAAGCTTGCCAAGGTCCGCGAAGAACGGTCGCTTCCCGACGCCATCGCCATGGCCCAGGAAGCCGGCCGAAAATATGTCACCATCGCAAGCCGGGTGCTCGCCGGCAAATGAGCGGCGACGACGCGTCGCCTGAAAACGATGCCGGGCCGAGCGTCCCGCCGGGCGCCATCTCCCGCGAACTTCCCATCATCAACAAGCGCGGTCTTCACGCCCGCGCCTCGGCCAAATTCGTGCAAACGGTCGAGCGCTTCAATGCCGAGGTCTGGGTGACGCGCGGCGGCGAGACCGTCGGCGGCACTTCGATCATGGGACTGATGATGCTCTCGGCGGCACCCGGGACCACCATCGTTGTTTCCGTGGCCGGCCCCGAGGCGGATGCCGCACTCGAAGCCATCACTGAACTGGTCGCCAGCAAGTTCAACGAGGAATCGATGTGATCCGGCCGTCGCGAAGGCTGCACACTCCTAGTTCGCCGGCGGCACGATATAGACCTGCCAGACCTTCGCCGGACCGGGATGCCCCTGCAAGAAGCGCCGCGTCGTCATGGTGATATGCTCGGCATGTTCCGCATTCGCCGCCATCCATGCCTCGCAAGACGTTAACCTTGCATCCGATACGTCCGATCCGTCGCATATGCCGATGAACCCCAGCCGCTTGGCCTCTTCGAGCGACGTCAGTCCCGACGACCACGGTTTACCGGCCGTTAGTGGCGCCGGATGGTCTGAACTGTAGAAGGTCATCGGCTCGGCGATATCCGTGTCGGCCGCAACCACAGCCCATGGTGACAAGAACCGCGTGTGCCAGGCCCGGGTAAGTTCGCGGGCAAGTTCGGCGCCTGCGACATAATTCGATACTGCACCGGGAACTTTGGTTATCTCAAGCACAGGAATGTATGGCGAGGCGGCAAGCACCGCAAACGTGAGCGCAAGCCAGGTCGCCGCAATACGAAACAGCGCGATCTTTTGGATCCGCAGCGGCGGCAGCGAAACCAGCGCCAACGGCATCAGGAAGAACAGCGGGATTCCCCAATCGGTCTTCAAATAGACCTTGAAAATCAGGGCGCCGAGCGGTGGTCCGACCGCGACCACAATCTGGATGATCCAGATATTGAGTGCCTGTGAAAGATTCACGCCCGGGTTCGCGCCATGCGACCACGCCTGCGATAACGACGCCCGCCGCCGATGCCGCCATGTCAATGCAAGCGCCGCCAGCGCCACCGGCACCATCAGTAGCGCGATGTTGTGACCGATATAATTGAGGACCAGCTGCAGGCTCTGCACACGACTCGACAGTGCGTAGATGTCGGCATAACCCAGCGCGGCGAAGTCCGCCTCCTTCAGCCACCACAGATGCGGCAGCATCGCGATCACCAGCGTGACGATCGCAACCCACGGCGCCGGCGAGCGCAGGAACAGCATCCGGTCGGGATGCAGCAGCGCGGCAATACCGACCGCACCGATCATGGTCAGCGCCCAGTATTTCGTCATCAGCGCCAGCGCACCGGCGAGCCCGAGCCAGAGGCCGGACCGCACGCTTCGTTTCTCGAATGCATGCTGATAGGCCAGCACGACGAGCGGCAGCGTCACAAGCTGCAGCAGGTCCGGATTGTACTTGAAGCCCTTGAAGTTGAAGATCGGATAGATCGCCAGCATCACGACCGTGAAGAAGGCGCGGCGGCGATCGACCACGCGCAGTGCGATCAACCAGCAGATCATCATCCCGCAACCGACCGTCGCCATCGCCAGCGCATAGGTGGCCCAGTCGGTGACCGGAAACAGCCTGAACCAGAGGCCCGCGACCCAACCCGCAAGCGGCGGATGCTTGCCATAGCCCCAGAGAAATTTCTGGCCCCAGGCGTAGGCTTCCGCGACATCCGAATGGATGTCCTGCGCGGTCTTGAGATAGATCAGGATGACGGTCCAGAGCACCGCGTGTGCGGCGGCAAAGCCGATGACCAGCGACAGGCCTTCCCTTGGATCGCTGGCGAGCGCGGCAAGCCACGCCGCCACCCGCCGGATCGAGGGCTTTCGGCGCGCGCGCGACGTCGCGGGCAAAAACGATGCAGTCGGCATGATCCTGTGCGTAGCGTGTTTCAGGCAAAAGTGGAATCAGCTTGACGTGAACAAGCGCCGTTAAATGCTGCAATATAGTTGCCGCACGGGGATGCGAATGCTATCCCGCGCCCATGACATCCATCCCTATTTCCAACGTGCGCAACTTCGCCATCATTGCGCATATCGACCATGGCAAATCGACGCTGGCCGACCGCCTGATCCAGACCACCGGCGGCCTGCAGGCGCGCGAGATGAAGGAACAAGTGCTCGATTCCATGGATATCGAGCGCGAGCGCGGCATCACCATCAAGGCGCAGACCGTGCGGCTGACCTATTCAGCCAAAGACGGCAAAACCTATATCCTCAACCTGATCGACACGCCCGGTCATGTCGATTTCGCCTATGAGGTCTCGCGATCGCTGGCCGCCTGCGAAGGTTCCTTGCTGGTGGTCGATGCCAGCCAGGGCGTCGAGGCACAGACGCTCGCCAATGTCTATCACGCACTCGATGCCGGGCATGAAATCGTGCCGGTGCTCAACAAGATCGACTTGCCGGCGGCGGAGCCGGATCAGGTCAGGCAGCAGATCGAGGACGTCATCGGTATCGATGCGTCCGACGCAGTGATGATTTCGGCAAAGACGGGTCTGGGCATCGACGACGTGCTGGAAGCCATCGTTCACCGGCTGCCGCCGCCGAAAGGTGACCGCGACGCCTCGCTGAAGGCGCTCTTGGTCGATAGCTGGTACGACGTCTATCTCGGCGTCGTGGTGCTGGTGCGGATCGTCGACGGCGTCATGAAAAAGGGCCAGCGCATCCGCATGATGGGCACCAACGCCGCCTACGACGTCGAGCGCGTCGGCTTCTTCACCCCGAAGATGCAACAGATCGATGAACTTGGCCCCGGCGAGATCGGCTTCATCACCGCCGCGATCAAGGAAGTGGCGGACACCCGCGTCGGCGATACCATCACCGACGACCGCAAGCCGGTGACCGAAATGTTGCCCGGCTTCAAGCCGGCGATCCCGGTGGTGTTCTGCGGCCTGTTTCCGGTCGACGCCGACGATTTCGAGACGTTGCGCGCGGCGATGGGCAAGCTGCGCCTCAACGACGCCAGCTTCTCGTTCGAGATGGAAACCTCGGCGGCACTCGGCTTCGGTTTCCGCTGCGGCTTTCTCGGGCTGTTGCATCTCGAGATCATCCAGGAGCGGCTGCATCGCGAATTCGATCTCAACCTGATCGCGACCGCGCCGTCGGTGATCTACAAGATGCACCTCACCGACGGGCAGATGATCGAGATTCACAATCCGATCGACATGCCCGACGTGGTGAAGATCGCCGAAATCGAGGAGCCGTGGATCGAGGCGACCATCCTCACCCCCGACGAATTTCTCGGCAGCGTCCTGAAACTGTGCCAGGACCGGCGCGGTTCGCAGAAAGAGCTCACTTACGTCGGCAACCGCGCCATGGTGAAATACGAACTGCCGCTCAACGAGGTGGTGTTCGACTTCTACGATCGCCTGAAGTCGGTCTCGAAGGGCTACGCGTCGTTCGACTATCATCTCACCGACTACAAGCCCGCCGACCTCGTCAAGATGCAGATCCTGGTCAACAACGAGCCGGTCGATGCGCTCAGCATGCTGGTGCACAAAGCGCGCGCCGAAGGCCGCGGCCGCGCCATGGTCGAGAAGATGAAGGAATTGATCCCGCCGCACATGTTCCAGATCCCGATCCAGGCCGCGATCGGCGGCAAGGTGATCGCGCGGGAAACCGTGCGCGCGTTGCGCAAGGACGTCACCGCGAAATGTTACGGCGGCGACGTCACGCGCAAGCGCAAGCTTCTGGAGAAACAGAAGGAAGGCAAGAAGAAGATGCGGCAGTTCGGCAAGGTCGACATCCCGCAGGAGGCGTTTATCGCGGCGCTGAAGGTGGATAGCTGAGAGCGGGACCGATCGGGCACTTGGCCGGTTGAACAGCGCTTCAGGCTAATGCGATTGCTCCGGGCGATCGCGCACGCCGATGAGCCTGCCTCGCCATCCTAATCCAATGCTGATCGCGCTTGCTGCAAGCCATGCCAGCGTAATGCCGACGTTGAGGTACCGTTCGCCCACGGCGCAGCGATCAGCATAGAGACAGGCCCGGGAAATTACTCCTGCTGCGAGGAGGCCAACCAGGACGAGCACGAACGCGGCCAATATCAGCAGCATATAGACGCAGATTACGCTGATGCGTCGCAAACGCGAGGGCATACCCGAACCTAGCAGTTCCCTGCGTTCGGTGACGTAGTGGCGGGGTAACGCCTTGGCCGGATCGCGGATTTGCACCGTCGATCGGGTCCACAGATCATGCAGCGCCTGGCTACGGCGAGTCGCTGTGATCACCAAGAACGAGAACCAGCCGAGCGCACCCTTGATAACAAAGCGAGCGCAAGCTTTGAGAAAACTCACATTGCCGCCGCGATCATCAACGATACGCAAATTGGAAAAGTAGTGCCCGAGCGTGCCGCCTGTGAATGACACCAAAACAGGCTCGTACAACAACAGCACGATAACCACCAGAATTCCGAGCGCCCGCGAAAAATTGTCGCTCCGGACTGTAACAACAACCGCTATCGCCCCGAAAATGACGGCCGTGGCAATCATCCAGTCGATCACCATCCCACGAAGGCGTCGCGAGAAGCGGGCGAAACGCGGCTCGGGCATTACGGGCATGTTCTCTTCAAACGGCATGTGAGGTGCCCATTGTTTGTCGCGTTGAAGGCGTGCAATGCCGATTGCGGCAGGCGGCAACCGCAGCGGAATATATTACTATGATTCTGGCCCTTAACCTTCTACGGAGTGCCGAAAATCGTTGAACCCGTTAACGTAACATGTTACGCTCCACCCATGGCCACCACCCCGAAAAAGGCAAAGCCCCGCACTCCCCAACAGCGCATGGCGTCGCGCCGCGAACGGCTGCGCGCGCAAGGGCTGCGCCCGGTGCAGCACTGGGTGCCGGACCTTCGCGATCCCAAGGTGCTGGCGCAGATCCGCCGCGAGGGCGCGATGCTCTCCAAGCACCCCGAGGACGCGGTTATCGATGACTGGCTGGATACGGTCCGCGATCCGGAAGACTGGTCGTGAAGCGTGGCGACGTGGTGCTGCTCGTCGCGCAGGGTGACATCGGCAAGCCGCGTCCCGGAGTCATCGTGCAGGCCGACGAACTCGGCGACACGACCAACTCTGTTCTGGTTTGCCCGATGTCGTCCGACGTCACCGAATTCCATCAAGTCAGGCCGGTGGTAGAGCCCTCGGCCACCAACGGGCTTGCGGCTTCGCTCGCAGATCATGACGGACAAGATCAACGCGTTGCGGCGAGACCGCATCCGGCAGGTGCTGGGATCGCTCGACGACGAGGCATCGGAACAACTCAACACGGCACTGCTTCTGGTCCTCGGCCTGACGCGCTGAGTATTTTCCGCCCCGCATGCCTTAGAGCAATCCCGCCCCTCCCCCATCTTGATCCTCATCGCCAGATGGCCCACCATAGCGCCGTCGCCAATCAGAACCCCGACAACGGGCGAGGAAACGCATGAACAAGCTGCCCGATGTCGGTCTGGTCGAGCGAGCGCGCGCGCTGGCGCCGCTGATCGCAAGCGAGGCCGACGAGATCGAGCGGAGCCGCCGTCTCACCCAGCCCGTGGTTTCCGCCCTGATCGAGAACGGGCTTTATCGCGCGCTGCTGCCGCAAAGTGTCGGCGGCGCGGAGGCGCAGCCCGAAGTCTTCATGCAGATGCTGGAGGAAATCGCCAAGGCCGACGCCTCTACCGCGTGGTGCCTCGGTCAATGCAACGTCTGCGCCATGACGGCGGCCTATCTCGATGCCGACGCGGCGCACGAGGTTTTCGGTGCGCCCAACAGCGTTCTGGCCTGGGGCGCGATCGCGCACGCGGTGCAGGTGGTTCCCGGCGGCTATCGCATCACTGCGCGCTGGGATTTTGCCAGCGGCTCCCGGCAGGCGAACTGGCTCGGCGCCCATGTGCAAGTCCTCGAAGCGGACGGCACCAGGCGGTTGAAACCGAATGGGGTACCTGAAATACGCACCATCGTGTTTCCGGCGACCGATGCCACCATGCACGACGTCTGGGACGTGATCGGTCTCAGCGGCACCGGTACCGATTCCTATTCGGTCGACAACCTGTTCATCCCGGAAAAATTCTCGGCCTTGCGCGACGACGTCGAGGCGCTGCGCGAAAAAGGATTGCTGTACCGGTTCACCACCTACGCCATGTTCGGCCTCGGATTTGCCGCGGTCTCGCTCGGCGTCGCGCGCGCCATGCTGGATGCCGCGACCGATCTGGCGCGCGGCAAGGCGTCGGTCGGTCAAAAGGCGATGCGCGAGAACAACGCCGTGCAGGGGTTGATCGGCCGCACCGAAGGCAACTGGCGCGCGGGGCGCGCCTATATCTATGGGACCGCCGCCGAGGTATGGGCGGATGTCAAGCGTACCGGAAATCTCACCGAGGAGCACCGCCTGGCGCTTCGCCTCGCCTCGACCTGGACCATTCATCAGGCGGCCTCGGTGGTCGATGCCGCCTATCACATGGCGGGCGCCACCGCGGTGTTTCGCTCCAACAAGTTCGAACGCCGCTTCCGCGACATGCATGCCATCGCCCAGCAGATCCAGGCCCGCGATACCCATTACGAAGACGCCGGCAGGGCGATTCTCAGCGGCAGTCCGGTGGCGCGCGGACCGACGACTTAAGCCTGCCGTCAGGCAGTGCGCCCCTGCTAGTTCGAAATCTCGATCCGGGTATTGCGCGGTCCATTGTGCTCGACCAGGGCGAACAGCGCCGCGGCATGCGAGGGATGCAGCCTGACGCAGCCATGCGAGGCCGGACCACCGAGCCGCGAGATGTCGTTGGTGCCGTGAATGGCGAAGCCGTAATAGAAGAAGATCGCGTGCGGCATCGGCGCGTTATAATATTTTCGCGAAAAATAATGCCGCGCCATGCTCTGCGGGTGGAAGGTGCCGCTCGGCGTGCCATAGCCGTCGCGGCCGGTCGAGACCGGCCAGTTGTACCGCATCGCGCCGTCGACGCTCACGGCCATGCGCTGGGACGACTTGTCGATCTGCACCACGACCTCGGCGCGCGCCGGCGTCAGCGCCAATCCCGACACCATCACAAAGCCCGCGAATGCCAGCCTCGCGAGCCATCTGCCCCACAGCCAATTCATGATCGTGCCATGCCACCCAAATTTTATGAGCCATGATGGCTTTTCAAAACGTGAATTGTAAAGCCCTGTCCCCGGTTAACGTTTTCGCTATAAAGTGACCCAATGACTCCCAGGCTGATTCTGATTTTGCCTTTTCTGCTGTCCGCTTTCCTGTCTGCCCTTGGCGCCCCCGACGCGCTGGCGCAGGACAAAGGGACCGTCGATGCGAAGCCGCTGCCGCCGCTGGCCAATCCCAAGGATCCCAAAGTGGCCGCCAAGGAGTTGTTTGCGCGCAAGGTGCTGCCGGCGGCGATGCCGACCCGCGTGATCGGTTTTTATTCCAAGGGCTGCATTGCGGGCGCGGAAGAGATGCCGGTCAATGGCGACACCTGGCAGGTGATGCGGCTGTCACGCAACCGCAATTGGGGACATCCCGCACTGATCGCGCTGTTAAAGCGGTTGTCGGTCAAGGCGCATAAGGATGCCGGCTGGCCGGGAATACTGGTCGGCGACATCGGGCAGCCGCGCGGCGGCCCGGCGTTGAGCGGCCATGCCAGCCATCAGATCGGGCTGGATGCCGATATCTGGCTGACGCCGATGCCGGACCACATGTTGTCGCGCGAGGATCGCGAGGAAATGTCGGCGGTGATGATGGTGCGCGACGATCGGCTCGACATCGACCCCAAGGTCTTCACGCCGGGTCATGTTGCGGTCATTCGCGACGCCGCGCAGGAACCGGGCGTGCAGCGCATCTTCGTCAACGCCGCCATCAAGAAGGCGCTGTGTCGTGAGGCCAAGGGCGACCGCGGCTGGCTTTCGAAGGTCCGGCCGTGGTGGGGCCATGATTATCACTTTCACATCCGCATGGCTTGCCCGCCGGGCAACAGCGAATGCAAGGGCCAGCCGTCGCAGTCGGGCGGCGAAGGCTGCAGCACGAGCGATCTCGCTTACTGGTTCAAGGATTCGGTTCTCCACCCGAAGCCATCGAAAGAGCCGCCGAAGCCGAGCCATGGGATGACGATGGCGGCATTGCCGCCGGCCTGCCGCCAGGTTCTGGCGGCCCCCGACGCCAAGCCATAGCGGTCCCAAAGCAACTTCAAGAGCGCGCTCAAGGGCGCGAACCCGATTTCATTCGGCCCCGGATGCGGCGGAACCAGGGAGAATTCGGTATCGGTTGCGATCCTGCCGGCCGAATAGCCAAAGGGTCACTTTACCCACGCTTCCAGCCTGTTATGTTTTGACCGGCGATATCCCGATCGGCCGTAAGTCGCAGGGATCCGTGGAACGGCGCTTCCGCCTGTCGCATCCATATCCAACCAACGCCTGATTTGCGCGCGCGATTCGCCGCAAATCCGCACGGAGCGCTCCCATGCATCGTCTTGCCGGAATTTTTGCCGCCTTCATCGTCCTGTGCGGATCTAGCTATTCACCCGCTCACGCGCAGGACAAAACTCTCACGGTGTTTGCCGCGGCCTCGATGAAGAATGCGCTCGACGATGTCGATGCCGCCTATACCGCAAAGACCGGCGTCAAGATCGTCGCAAGTTATGCCGCAAGCTCGGCATTGGCCAAGCAGATCGAACAGGGCGCGCCGGCGGATATTTTTGTGTCCGCCGATACCGACTGGATGGATTACGCGACATCGAAGAAAAACATCAACGAGCCGACACGGGTCAACCTGCTCGGCAACAGCATCGTGCTGATCGCTCCGAAGGATTCCAAGATCGGCGATGTCACGATCGGGCAAGGTTTCGATCTCGCCAAGCTCGCCGGTGACGGCAAGATTGCGACCGGCGACGTGAAGGCGGTCCCGGTCGGCAAATACGCCAAGGCGGCACTTGAAAAGCTCGGCGCCTGGCCGGCGGCCGAGCCGAAATTCGCCATGGCCGAGAGCGTGCGCGCAGCATTGACGCTGGTGGCGCGCGGTGAGGCAGTGCTCGGAATCGTCTATTCCACCGACGCCAAGGTCGAACCCGGCGTGAAGATCGTCGGCACCTTCCCGGCGGATTCGCATCCGCCGATCATCTATCCGGTCGCGGCGACCACGACCGCCAAAACCGAAGCCGCCGATTATCTCGCCTTCCTGCGCTCGCCGGCGGCCAAGGCGATCTTCGACAAATACGGTTTCAGCTTCCTGATTCAGCCGACGACCTGACGCGAGTGTTCGATATCTCGCCAACCGAATGGACGGCGATCCAGCTTTCGCTGCGGGTCGCCGTCGTTGCCACGCTGATCGCCACCCCGCTCGGAATAGCTGTCGCGTGGCTGCTGGCGCGGCGCGATTTCTGGGGCAAGTCGGCGCTCGACGCGCTGATCCACCTGCCGCTGGTGCTGCCGCCGGTTGTCACCGGCTATTTGCTGCTGCTGACCTTCGGTAAACGGGGGCTTGTCGGCGCGTGGCTCGCCGATCATCTCGGCATCGTGCTCGCGTTTCGCTGGACCGGAGCCGCACTGGCCTGCGGCGTGATGTCGTTTCCGCTGCTGGTGCGGCCGATCAGGTTGTCGATCGAGGCCGTCGACCGCAGGCTCGAGCAGGCCGCGGGCACGCTGGGGGCGGCGCCCTGGCAGGTGTTTCTCACCATCACCTTGCCGCTGGCGCTACCGGGCATACTGGCCGGCATGGTGCTCGGCTTTGCCAAGGCAATCGGCGAATTCGGCGCCACCATCACTTTTGTCTCGAACATTCCCGGCGAGACCCAGACCATTTCCTCGGCGATCTATTCGCTGATCCAGACCCCTGATGGCGATACCGCAGCACTGCGGCTGGTCATCGTCTCCATCGTGATCGCGATGACGGCGCTGATCGCCTCCGAAGTGTTCGCGCGGCGCGCCACCCGTCGGCTGCATGGGAATTGACCATGTTGCGCGTTGACGTCTCAAAACAGCTCGGTGAATTTTCGGTCGAGGCCTCCTTTGTCAGCGAAGGCCGCGTCACCGGGCTGTTCGGCGCTTCCGGCGCCGGCAAGACCTCGCTGATCAATATGATCGCCGGATTGCTGCGGCCCGATCGCGGCACCATCGCCATCGACACCGAGACGCTCGACGACGCCTCCGCGCACATACACATCCCGGCCTATCGCCGCCGGATCGGCTATGTGTTCCAGGACGCCCGGCTGTTTCCGCATCTCGATGTCAGGCAGAACCTCGATTACGGACGTCGCATGAACCGTCTCGCCGAAGATGCTGCGGAGCGAACGCGCGTCATGGACCTGCTCGACATCGGCGGCTTGCTGGATCGCCGGCCCGGAAAACTCTCCGGCGGCGAACGCCAGCGCGTGGCGCTTGGGCGCGCGCTGCTGACGCAGCCGAGATTGCTGCTGCTCGATGAACCCTTGGGGTCGCTGGACGAGGAGCGCAAGGTCGAGATCCTGCCTTATCTGGTCCGGCTGCGCGACGAGGCCGGCATCCCCATGGTCTATGTCAGCCACGATCCCGATGAGATGCGTCAACTGGCGACGCAGATCGTGATGCTCCAGCGCGGGCGCGTAACGGCGTTTGGCGGGGCCGAGGTGTTGCCAGGCACGTCATCACCGGTCGCGGAGTGCCGATTGGAGATAGGTTCGACCGCCGTCGACCAGAACGGGAACTTGAGCCCAGCGGGATAGCGCCAGAAACTCCGGTGTCTTGTGCATCCCCTTCTGAAAACTCACATAGCGGAACGAGAATGGCTCGCCCGACAGGCGCAGCATCAGCGCCACCTTGTAGGTCGGGAGCGAGTGCGGGCTCCCGTAGAGCGTGAATCGCTTCATTGACGGCCTCCTGTCTTCCGGCAGCCGTGGCCTGGCGCCATTGACGCCGCCGCTCAAACGACGTCACGCGCGCGAAGACTTGCGATCGCGTCAGCATCATAGCCGAGCGAATTCAGCACCTCATCGGTATGGGCGCCGAGTTCGGGCGCCATCCGGTCGAGCCTGCCGCCGCCATGCGCCAGCTGAAAGCCGCTGCCGGCAAAACGCAGCCGGCCATAGGGCGTATCGATCTCCTGAACGGCGCTTCGCGCCACTATCTGCGGGTGATCGATCACTTCCTCGATTTTCCAGATGCTGGCGCAGGGTGCGCCGGCAGCGTCGAGAATCTTCTCCCACTCGCGCGGGTTCTTTTTCGACAGCGCTTCCTCGATGACGGCCCGCAGCGCCGGCTCGTTTTCCTGCCGCGCGAACCAGTCGGCGAACCGCGGATCTTCCAGCGCGTCGGCGCGGCCAAGCGCTGTCATCAGCGACCGGTATTGCTTCTCGCTGTTGACCGCGAGCAGCAAATACCCTTCGCCTGCCTTGAACAGATTGGCGGTCGGCCTGCGGCTCACCGCCTGATTGCCGGATAGCTGCTGACGATGGCCCGCTACCGAATAATCAGCCACTTGTCCCGACAGGAACGCCAGCGTCGCTTCCAGCATCGAGACGTCGACCATCTGCCCCTTGCCGGTATGGGAGCGCTGAAACAGCGCACTCGATACGCCGAACGCTGCCGTGGCACCCGACAGCACGTCGCAGACCGCAAAGCCGGCGCGCGTCGGCCCGGTCTCCTGGTGGCCGGTGATCGCCATGATGCCCGACATCGCCTGGATCTTGCCATCGTAGCCGGCGCCGAGGCGCTCGGGGCCGGTCTGGCCGAAGCCCGAGATCGCACAATAGATCAGTCTCGGATTGATCGCCGAGAGCGCGGCGTAGCCGATGCCGAGCTTGTCCATCACGCCGGGACGAAAATTTTCCATCACCACGTCGGCGCCTGCAGCGAGCTTCTTGACGATGGCGATCGCTTCAGGCTTCTGCAGGTCGAGCGTCAGGCTGCGTTTGTTGCCGTTGATCGCCTGCCATCCCGGAGCGAGGCCGCGATCGGCCCATTCGCGGCTCAGCGGCGTGCGGCGCATGTCCTCGCCTTCGCGCCGCTCCACCTTGATGACGTCGGCGCCGAGCAGTGCGAGCTGGTAACTCGCGTAAGGGCCCGCCAGCACCTGCGTGAAGTCGAGAATCTTCACGCCTTCGAACGGTCGGGTCACCTTGACGTCCTCCTGACGGCTACTGTTGTTGCTTGTTGACGGCGCGGCAGGAGTCAGGCCGCGCGGTTGCCGCGCGCGATCTCTTTTTGCTTGTCGAATTCGGCCCGGCGCCGCGCCAGTTCTTCCGGGCTCATCTGTGCGATGTTGTTGTAGTCGAGCTTCCAGGTCGCATCCTCGCTCCAGCGCAGCGGCGACTGCATCGTGGTGCGCGCGCCGGAGGCTCGCTCCAGCAGGTCCAGCGCCAGTTCGAGCGTCAACGCTTGCGAGGAGGTGTCATGCGGCTTGCCGGCAGAGTTGCCGAGCGGGAAATCGCTGAACAGAAAGCGCGGCACGGCGGCGTGCTCGACAATGTCCTTGGCGCATCCCATCACCACGGTGGCAATGCCATTGGCTTCGAGATGGCGGGCCACGAGGCTGGCGGTCTGGTGGCAGACCGGGCAGTTCGGCACCAGCACGGCGACATCGACCTTGTCGGCAAGGCAGCGGGCCAGGATTTCCGGGGCATCGACATCGATCGTTACCCGGTGGCTGCGATTGGTCGGCGCGCCGAAGAAGCGCGGCGCGACCTCGCCGATCCGCCCCGAGGCCGCAGCCTTCTGCAGTTGGGGCAGAGGAAACCAGGTGCCGCTGTCGGTCGCGGTGGTGTGCTTGCGGTCGTAGCCGATATGCGAGATGCGCAGATCGTGCTGCTTCGAGCTGTCGCCGTCATAGACCTTGTAGAACTTGGCACCACCATTATACGCCGCACCCGGCCCCTGATCGCCCTTGGCCGGATCGTAAGGAGCGGCAGTGGTGACGATCGTCACCCGCGATTGCGCCAGAGGCTTCTTCAGCGGCTGGAACGGCGCGTCGACATAATGCGCCCAGCGGTAGGGCGTGGTGTAGCCGATCGCGGCATAGTAGTCGCGGGTCCGCTGCATATAGGGGATCGGAGAATCGTAGTCTGGCGCAAAGCCAAGCTGGTCGTCGGACATGATGGTGTTTCTCCTGCAATTCCCACCGTAGTATCTAATCAACTTTCGGAAGGAGACTAGACCCACTCCGCCCGTGCCTCAACAGCGGATCGAGCGCCTAAACGCCCGCGACCGACGACCATATCTCCGCCAGCCTGCGCTTGAACGCCTGCACGCGCGTCTCGGGCGGCAATTCTTCCTCATCCTCGGGCAGTCGAAGCCCGACCACATTGACCCGGCCGCCGCCGATGCTGCGCGCCACCAGCACGATAGGGTCGAGTTCCAGCGTGGCGCCCTCCTTCGGCGCATGGTCGAGATGAATGTCGAAATAGTCCGCCAGCGTCAGCCCGACCTGCTCTTCGTCGACCTTCACGCCGTAGACCTCGGCGAGTTCGCCGAGCGTGTGCTCGCCGGACACGGTAAAATCCCCGAGCAGATGCGGATCGGGCGCGGAACTCGGCGGCATGTCGACAAAGAAGCGATCGAGCGCCTCGGCCTTTTCGGGCGGGGCCAGCAGGTAGAGGTAATCGCCTGCTTTAACCGGATCGGCCTCGGTGGGCGAAAGAATATGCTGGTCGCGGATGACCAGTGTCGGCTTCGACCAGGATGGAATAAGCCCGCGCCGGAAATACAGGCTTTTCGCACGGACGGGATAGCCGACCAGCTGCTGTTCGAGCTGGCCCGGCAGATCGAGCTCGACACGCCGCGGCCCGCGATCCGCCCGCGGCAGCGCCACGTGCAGACGCCGGGCCGCTGCGGCCAGCGTCCAGCCCTGCAGCAGCAGCGAGATGATGACGACGACAAAGGCGACGTCGAAATAGAGATAGGCCTTGGACAACCCGACCAGCATCGGGATCGAGGCGAGGAAGATCGCGACCGCCCCGCGCAGGCCGGTCCAGGCGATGAAGATTTTCTCTCGCCAGTTGAAGCGAAACGGCGCCAGGCAGAGGAACACCGCCAGCGGCCGCGCCACCAGCATCAGCACCAGCGCCACGATCACCGCCGGGATAATGCTGACCACCAGCCGTTGCGGCGAGACCAGAAGACCGAGCAGCACGAACATCACGATCTGCGCCAGCCAGGTCGCGGCGTCGAGAAACGTCACCACCGAATTATGCGCACGCGTCGGCCGGTTGCCGATGATGATGCCGGCCAGATAGACCGCGAGAAAGCCCGAGGCGTGCGCGATCTGCGCGCCGCCGAAAATCACCAGTGCGGCGGTCGCCACAAACGGCGCGTGCAATCCTTGCGGCAGCGCCACGCGATTGAGCGCCAGCACCACCAGCCGGCCGCCGATCACGCCGACGGCAGCGCCGAGCACGGCTTCCTGGATGAATTCCAGCGCGACGTGCCATGCCGAGCTTTGGCCGACCGAAATCAGTTCGACCAGCATCAGCGTCAGAAATACCGCGAACGGATCGTTGGTGCCGGATTCGACCTCCAGCGTGGCGCCGACGCGCGGACGCAGCCGCAAGCCCTGCGCATGCACCAGAAGAAACACCGCCGCGGCATCGGTCGACGCCACCACCGCGCCCACCAGGAGCGCCTCGGTCCAATTGAGGTCGAGCACATATTTGGCAACAGGAGCGGTGATCAGCGCGGTCAGCAGCACGCCGATGGTGGCCAGCACCATCGAGGGCGCCAGCACCGCGCGGATGCTTTGAAACCGCGTTCGCAATCCGCCGTCGAACAGGATCAGCGCCAGCGCCACCGATCCCACCAGATAGGTGGTGCGCACGTCGTCGAAGCGCACCTGGCCGGGGCCGGAATCGCCCGCCACCATGCCGATCAGCAGGAATACCAGCAGCAGCGGCGCGCCGAAGCGCAGCGCCAGCAGGCTCGACAGAATGCCGGCCATCACCAGAACCGAGCCGAGAAGAATGGCTATGCTGACCGAATCGAGCGACGTCATGGGCTTTCGCAAATCAGGCGCAAATAGTTGCAATTGCATCCTTATCGTCGCCACACTTCGGCGCCAACCCATTTCTGCCCGCCAGCGGCAATGTGCCCGGGTTGCCCTCACCATCGCACCGTCGTCTCGTATCGATAGCGCCGGGCCTGTGGTTGTGAGAATCTGCCGGATATTCGAATCAAATTGCCCGCGAAGCTCCGCTGCCGATGAGTTTTTGACGATGGAAATGACTGACATTACCGATTTCCTGCACGCCGCCGCACGCTCGGTCGGCGCCGAAGTCACCTCGCCCTGGTTTTACCTGCAGCTTGGCCTCGTTCTGGCCGGTGCCGGGCTCGCGTTGGCCACAGGCGCCGCCGTTCGGTCGCGGATCGACATGACCAGCCTCGCTACACGCTGGCCGACGCCGTTGCAGCCGTTGGCACAGACGCTGGCGGGCAGCACCGCGACCGCGCTATTCGCGGTGCTGATGACGCTGGCGCGGGTGGCGATGATCCATTCGACCTGGCCCAGCCGCAGCTACCTGCTCTCGGTCGCCGCCAATCTCGCCTTCGCATGGCTGATCATCCGCCTCGCCACGTCGTTCATCCGCAACGAATTCATCGTCCGCCTGGTGTCGCTGTCGGCATGGATCGTGGCGGCCTTGAGCATCCTCGGCCAGCTTGAACCTGTTATCGACGCGCTCAACTCGGTCTCGATCGTGCTCGGCGGTCTGCGGCTGACGCCGCTATTGCTGATCAAGCTCGGCGTACTGCTGGTTGTCGCGCTGTGGCTGTCGGTGCTCGTCAGCAATTTCATCGAGAGCCGGATCACGCGGTCCGGCGACCTGACACCCTCGATCCAGGTGCTGCTGGTCAAGATGATCCGGCTGGCGCTGATGGTATTTGCGGTCGCGCTGGTGATGAGCGCGGTCGGCATCAATCTGTCGGCGCTGGCGATCTTCTCCGGCGCGGCCGGCGTCGGCATCGGCTTCGGCCTGCAAAAGATCGTCGCCAATTTCATCAGCGGCATCATCCTGCTGGCGGATAAATCGGTGAAGCCCGGCGATCTCGTCACCATCGGCGACAGCTCGGGCCGCATCAGCGCGATGAAGACGCGCTATATTTCGGTCGCCGCCGGCGACGGCCGCGAGTTCCTGATTCCGAACGAGGACCTGGTGACCCAGAAGGTCACCAACTGGACCTACACCGACAAGAACACGCTGGTGAAGGTCAATTTCGGCACCAATTACGATGCCGATCCGCGGCTGGTGTGCAAGCTGGCGATCGAGATCGCCGCGGACGCGCCGCGGGCGCTGAAGGGCAAGCCGCCAAACTGCATCCTGACGGAGTTCGCCGAAGCCGGCATGAAATTTTCGCTCACCTTCTGGATCTCCGACCCCGACGGCATGGACAATGTGAAGAGCGACGTGATGCTGGCGCTGTGGGAAGCATTCAAGCGCGAGGACATCCAGGTGCCGTATCCGGTGCGCGAAATCCGCGTCCGCGGCGGCGCGCTGCCGGTGGAAACCGTGGTCGAAGCTTCCGGCTGACGCGCATCGCTCTGCACCCTCCCCTGACTTGCTTTGACCGCTCCGATCATTAAATTAGGGCTTCAAATCAACGGTTCCCTCCATTCCGCCAATCCATGATCCGCCCATGAGCTATATCGAAGCCACCGAAACCTCCTTGCGCAAGACCGGGCAGATCAAGCTGCATGGCCCGAGCGGATTCGCCGGCATGCGCAAGGCGGGGGCGCTGGTGGCCGAGTGCCTCGATCAACTGACCGATATCGTCAAGCCGGGGATCGTGACCTCGCGGATCGACGATTTCGTCCGCGACTTTGCCTTCGGCCATGACGCCTATCCCGCCACCCTGATGTATCGCGGCTATCGCTATTCGACCTGCACCTCGATCAATCACGTGGTCTGCCACGGCATGCCGGGGGACCGGGTGCTGAAGGAAGGCGACATCGTCAACATCGACGTCACCTTCATCGTCGAGGGCTGGTATGGCGATTCCAGCCGGATGTATGCGGTGGGCCCGATTTCCCGCAAGGCCGAACGGCTCAACGAGGTGACCTACGAGGCCATGATGCGCGGCATCGCCGCGGTGAAACCCGGCGCCACCACCGGCGACATCGGCCATGCCATTCAAAGTTTCGTCGAGCCGCAAGGCATGAGCGTGGTGCGCGATTTCTGCGGCCACGGATTGGGCCGCATGTTCCATGACGAGCCGAACATCATTCATATCGGCCGGCCCGGCGAAGGCGTGTTGCTCAAGCCCGGCATGTTCTTCACCATCGAGCCGATGATCAACCTCGGCAAGCCGCATGTGAAAATTCTGTCCGACGGCTGGACCGCGGTGACCCGCGACCGCTCGCTGTCGGCGCAATTCGAGCATTCGGTCGGCGTCACCGCCAATGGCTTTGAAATCTTCACGCTGTCGAAACGCCACGCCGAGAAGCCACCCGTGGCGGCCTGATCGGCACGCCTGAGGGGTTAGCTGCACGCCGACGCGATGCGCGCCTGAATAATCTCTCAACGTCGTCCCCGCGAAAGCGGGGACCCATACGCCGTGTCGCTTATTTTGAGAGACGCTGCTCAACGACTTTCGCGCAACCCACTTCCTGTGGTTATGGGTCCCTGCTTTCGCAGGGACGACGCATCGAGGGTCGATTCGAATTTCAAACAGCCTTTTTGCTTTACCCTTCCCTGGAGGCGGAGGATAAGCACAACTCCGCATTCTCGCGGCGCGGAAGACGATAACAAGGGTCGTCGCCCGCCGATCCGGGCAATTCGCGATTGCAAAAACTGGCCGCTACGGCATGGTTGGCGCCATGCCCGCGAAGACCAGCGATACCGACGATCAATCCACCGAGACGCCGCACTACCACGGCCACCGCGAGCGGCTGCGCGAGCGCTTTCATAGCGCCGGGCCCGATGCCCTGAGCGATTACGAACTGCTCGAACTGGCGCTGTTCGCTTCGATCCCCCGGCGCGACACCAAGCCGTTGGCCAAGGCGCTGCTGAAAAAATTCGGCTCGTTCGCCGAGGTCATTCACGCATCGCCGGCACGCTTGCGCGAAGTCGATGGGATCAAGGATGCCTCCATCAACCAGATCAAGTTGATCGCCGCGGCGGCCCATCGCATCGCCAAGGGCGAGATCAGGAAAAGCATCGCACTGTCGTCATGGAACGACGTGATCGATTATTGCCGGGCCGGCATGGCGTTCGCCGACAAGGAGCAGTTTCGCATCCTGTTTCTCGACAAGCGCAACCAGCTGATATCGGACGAGGTGCAGCAGACCGGCACCGTCGATCATACCCCGGTCTATCCGCGCGAGGTGATGAAGCGGGCGCTGGAATTATCGGCCACCGCCATCATCCTGGTGCACAACCACCCCAGCGGCGATCCGACGCCGTCAAGCGCCGATATCCAGATGACCAAGGCGATCATCGACATCGCCGGTCCGCTCGGCATCTCCGTGCACGACCACATCATCGTCGGCAGGAACGGCCATGCGAGTTTGAAGGGGCTGCGGCTGATATGACGCCCGGACAAACCGGAATGGCCAAAAATCGGCGGAATGGCTGCATGGCCAAATTGCTGGCGCTCATGGTCGCGGGCATTGTTGAACTGGCCTCGACCGGCATGGCCACGGCCCAGGGCTATCCGGCTCATCCGATCACCATAATTGTGCCTTTTGCCGCCGGTGGGCCGACCGATACGCTGGCCCGCATTCTGGCTCAGCGCATGACGGTCAAGCTTGGACAAAGCATCGTCATGGAGAACGTGTCGGGAGCATCCGGAAGTATCGGCGTCGGCCGTGTCGCTCGCTCCTCGCCGGATGGCTATACGCTCAGCATCGGGAACATCACGACACACGTCTTCAACGGCGCGATCTATCCGCTGCCGTATGACCTGCTGAAGGACTTCGAACCGATCGCGATGGTTGCCAGCAATCCGCAACTGCTTCTCGGCAAGCCCGGGATATCGGCCAGCACGCTTCAGGAATTGATCGCCTGGATCAAGGCGCGGCCGGGCGGAGTTCTGATCGGCACCACGGGGAACGGAAGTTCACCGCACATTAGCGGCGTCTATCTGAAGGAGACCCTCGGATTCCCGGCGACGATGGTGCCCTATCGGGGTGCCGCGCCTGCGATGCAGGCATTGATGGCGCGGACAGATCGACATTCTTTTCGATCAGGAATCGGACGCTCTCCCGCAGGTCAGGGCGAAAACCGTCAAGGCTTATGCGATCACGGCGAAAAATCCATCGGCAGCGGCACCCGATATTCCGACGGTGGATACGGCCGGACTTCCGGGCTTTTACATGGCCGTATGGCATGGATTGTGGGCGCCGAAGGGAACGCCGGCGGATGTCATCACAAAACTCAACGCAGCCGTTGTCGAGGCGCTGGCGGATTCAAGTGTCCGGGCAAGACTGGCCGAACTAGGTCAGGAGATTCCCGCGCCGGATCAGCAGAGCCCGCAGGCACTCGGCATGTTCCAGAAAGCGGAGATCGAGAAATGGTGGCCGCTCATCAAAGCGGCCAACATCAAGGCCGAATGAACGACCCGTTGTCGGGAAGATGTCCGAGCCTGGCGCTTTTGAGACATGCCGACGCCAAGCAGGAATGTCTGCTTGTCGGGGTGGGCTGGAAGGTCTTCGTGACGCGACGCCACCCGGGATGGCAACGGGTTTTCGAGCGAGCGCCAACTATCCGAAATGCTCGATCAGCAATTCAGTCAAAACCCGGACTTTGCGCGTGGAGTGCTGACCGGGAGGCCGGACCACGAACATGCCGCCGGTCGGGACGGGATAACGCGTCATCACCTGCACCAGACTGCCGGAATCCAGATAGCCCTTGATGAGATGATCCGGAAGCCAGGCGATGCCGAGGCCCGCCACCGCGGCGGCGGCGAGAGCGGTACCGTTGTCCGCCTTGAACCGCCCTTGCGGATGGACGGAAATCGTCTTGTCGCCATCGAGAAATTGCCAGGTTTCCGTTCCCTGCATCAGCGCCTGATGGGTAAGGAGATCCTCAGGCGTCTCGGGAGTACCGTGCTCCCGGATATAGTCCGGGCTTGCGACCAGCTTTCCATGTACCGGTCCGACGCGACGTGCGATCAGGTTCGAGTCGTTGAGATAGCCGACGCGTATCGCACAATCGAAGCCTTCCCCAATGATATCGACGAAGCGATCGCTGTAGCTCGCCTGTAGGTGGAGCAGCGGGTGGCGCCGCGCCATTTCTGCAAACACCGGTGCCAGATGCGTCGGTCCCAAGGATAGCGGCGCTGCGATCCGGAGGCGACCGCGCAGCTCGCCGGCGGGCATGATCGTTTCAAGCGCGATGTCGATCTCGGCACAGACTCGAGCGGCGTGCTCGCGGAACGTGACGCCGGCCTCGGTCAGCGCGGCACCGCGGGTCGTCCGCGCCAGAAGCTGAACGCCGAGTTCGGCTTCCAGCCGGAACAATCGCCGGCTGACGATGGACTTCGAGACGCCAAGGCGCCGGGCAGCCGATGACACCCCACCGGCATCGGCCACGTCGACAAAAGTCCGTAAATCTTCGAGATCCATCCCCGGCGTTCCACTTTTAGCGACACAGATGGGCAAATCGCGCGGCTACCGCATCGATTTTAGCGACGATAGCTTGGTTACCAGTCACAGCCAATGGAGATTCTTATGTCATCGACAAACCGACATTCCGGCCGCTCAGCCGCGGTCACTGGCGCCGGCGGAGGGCTCGGCCGCGACATCGCGCTCGGACTCGCAGCCAAAGGCTACGTCGTTTTCGGCACGGCCATGTCAATTGCAGAAGTCCAGGACCTCAAAGACGCCTCCCGAGGACGTGTCAGCCTGACGGTCTGTGACATGACCAAAGAGGAGTCCGTGAAAGCCTGGGCGGCCGGCGTGTCCGACGCCCTCGGCGATTCCGGCCTCGATATCCTGATCAACAATGCCGGCATTCTGACCCCGGGACCGATCGAGGTTCTTCCGCTCGACGCTATCCGGCGTGAATTCGACGTCAACGTGTTCGGGGCCCTGTCAGTCATAAACGCGTTGCTGCCGGCGCTGAGGAAAGCGCGCGGCCGCATCGTCCAGATCAGCACCTGGACGGCGAGCGTTCCGCTGCCTTTCAACGGACCGTCGGGCGCATCCAAGGCTGCCATGGAGGTATTTGCGGCGGTTTACCGCGCCGAGCTGAAATCCTTCGGGATCGATGTCGTCGTGGCGGCCGCGGGCAACATGAGAACCGGCGGCCCGGCCAAAACAGCAGCGGCGCTGAAGCGGGTTGCCGAGGCAATGACCCCTGAACAACGCGAGCTCTACGGACAGAACTTCGGATCGTTCACGGCCGCTCTCAACGCCATGCAGAACAGCGGACTCGACTCGGCCGCCGCCGCCCAAAGGGTGATCGAACTGGCCGAGCAGGTGCCGGCGCCGAGCCGAGCGCCGGTGGGAGCAGACGCCGGAGAGATGCTCCGGGTCGCGCGAGAGAAATCAGACGCCGAACAGGATGCCTTGCGCCTCCAGCTCGCCGGCCTGGGTTAAGTCCACCTGATAGTTACCCATCTTGCAAAAGGAGACAGCCATGATCGAAATCATTGACACCAACGACAGCCGCGCCGTTCGCAACAAGAACAATGTCCTCGCCCTCTACGATCTGATGATCAACACGAAGAAGTCGGAAGAGGGCACGGCCAAATTCGTGAGCCCGGCCTACATCCAGCACAACCCGCTGATCGCAGACGGTTCGGTCGCGCTGGGGAAGTTTTTCGCCCAGGTCACACGGGAACGCGCCAGGGCCCGCGTCGTCGTCCACCGCATCATCGCCGCCGGCGACTATGTATGGGCGCACGTGAACTTCCTGAATCTCTTCAATGATGACCCCGAGGATACCGGAATCGCCGGCGTCGACATCTACAGGATGGACGCCGACGGCAAGGCAATCGAACATTGGGACACCTTGCAGGTCGTTGGCGACCCGAAAAACTCGGCCCCGATGATCGCGCCGAATATTCCGCGCGCCAATCCGAACGGAATGTTCTGAGCGATAGAATCGGCACGCCGTTCTCCGCCGCGTTTACACCCTAGTCAGTTGTCACGCCTCGTCCTGGCTCCCAGGAAGGCAAATCGTTTACTTGTCACGCGCAGGTCCTAGCCGGCCGTGGTCCGGCGTGGTGCACCGGATGGCGGCATGGTGCGCACAAAGCTCGGCCGTGCCGCGTGCCGGTCATAATAGGCGGCGAGGTGGCCGGCTGCGGCGAGCGCCTTGGCGCCTTCGGGAAACTGCCCGACCCGATGCAGGATCGGCAGCAGGTTGATGTCGGCGAAGGTGAATTGATTACCGGCAAGATAGCCGGTAGCGGCGACGGCGTGATCGAGAACTTCCAGCTGCGCGTGCACCGCCGGCATCACGGTCTCGATCGCCTTCCGGTCAGGCTCTCCGCCCGACATCATCGGGACGATGTAGGCGAAGACATAGGTCCGGATCAGGGTGCGATCCATCACGGAGTTGACCAGCGAGACCCATTGCTCGGTGAGTGCCGCGTGATGGGGATCGGACGGGAAAACATCCGGAGCCGGAAAGACACGATCGATATAGGTGGCGATGGCCTTGGATTCGAACAGTTCGACATCGCCATGGCGCAGCACCGGCATTTTGCCAAAGGGATGAATGGCCTTGAGTTCCGCAGCACCCAGCCACTTCTCCGTCAGCACATACTCGATACTTTTCTCCTCGCAGACCATGCACACGGCACGCGTGTAGGTCGAGCGCACGGAGCCGATGATCTCCGGTTTCGGCATGGCCGGTCTCCCTCGCGAAATCACGAAG
The DNA here is from genome assembly GCA_963774685.1 of uncultured Alphaproteobacteria bacterium. GTDB lineage: Bacteria > Pseudomonadota > Alphaproteobacteria > Rhizobiales > Xanthobacteraceae > Bradyrhizobium. The sequence goes on from CAVZFU010000005.1 coordinate 449,785, forward strand.
CTATCACGGCGGCGTATCGGATCACACCGACATCGCCGCACCGCCCGCCTCGGCGGCGCGCCGCTTCAGCAGATCCTGTTCGCGCCGGTTGCCCGCCAGCGCTGCGGCGGCCTCAAAGGCGGCGCGCGCTTCATCAAAGCGGCCGAGCTTGTGCAGCAGGTCGCCGCGAACGCTTGCCAGCAGATGGTAGGTCTTGAGCGCGGGCTCGTGCACGAGGCCGTCCACGATCGCGAGCGCGGCCTGAGGGCCCTCGGCCATGCCGACCGCCACCGCGCGGTTGAGTTCGATGATCGGCGAACGCACCACGCCCGCCAATTCGGCATAAAGTGCTGCGATGCGCGGCCAGTCGGTTTCTTCCGCCGTGCTCGCCCCGGCGTGGCAGGCGATGATCGCAGCCTGCAACACGTAGAAGCCGCCGGCTCCGCCCATTTCGTACGCGCGCCCGAGCGCCTGCATCCCGCGGCGGATCTGGAGCTGGTCCCAGAGCGCGCGATTCTGGTCCGGCAGCAGGATCGGCTCGCCCGCGGCATCGGTACGCGCCGCGGTGCGCGAGGCGTTCAGCTCCATCAAGGCGAGCAGTCCGTGGGCTTCGGGCTCCTGCGGCGCGATCGAGGTGAGCACGCGGCCCATGCGAAGCGCGTCATGGCAGAGCTGGGGACGCAGCCAGTCCTGGCCGCGCGCCGCGGTGTAGCCTTCGTTGAAAATGAGGTAGACCACCTCCAGCACCGAGGACAGCCGCTGCGAAAGCTCTTCGCCGCGCGGGGTCTCGTAGGCCAGCCCCGATTCCGAAAGCGTGCGCTTGGCGCGCACGATGCGCTGCGAGATCGTCGCGTCCGGCAGCAGGAAGGCTCGCGCGATTTCCTCGGTCGTGAGACCGCAGATCATCCGCAGCGCCAGCGCCGCGCGGGCCTCGCGCGACAGCAGCGGGTGACAGGCCGTGAAGATCAGCCGGAGCAGTTCATCGCCGATGTCGTCATCGAGGGCGGAGTCGAGGTCGGGCATCGCCTGCTGCTCCTCGTCCATGTCCAGGGCGATCATCGCGTGCTTGCGCGCGAGCATCCGGCGGCGGCGCAAATGATCCAGCGCCCGGCGCTTGGCGGTCGCCATCAGCCAGGCGCCGGGCTTTTCCGGGACACCTGCGACGGGCCAGTGCTCAAGCGCCGCCAGCAGCGCATCCTGCGTCAACTCCTCGGCCAGCGGCACATCGCGCAGCATCCTTGCGAGGCTGGTGATCAGCCGGGGCTGCTCGATCCGCCAGACCGCGACGATGGCGCGATGGATATCGGGGCCCGGCCTCAAGGGCCGGCGAACGCGCGAACTTCGCACGTCCCTTCCCAGCCCGGCATGAAGTCGAGGTGCAGTTGCATGAATTCCTTGGCCATCGCCACCGCCTCTTCCTTGTCGCGAAGCTCGAAGATCGCATAGCCGCCGACCACCTCCTTGGCCTCCACGAACGGGCCATCGATGACGCTGAGCTTGCCGTCCGCGATACGCACCTGCGCGCCGGTTGGGACCGGCATCAGGCCGCCATTGTCGAGCATGCGGCCGGCCTTGATCTCCCGGTCAGCGAGTTTGTGCATCGCCTCCAGAAGTTCGGCGGGTGGGTTCACCGAGGGGCCGGGGTGTTTGACGAGATACATGAAGCGCATTGGAAAACTCCTTTTGAGGCGAGCCCGCGGGCACCGGGCCCTGTGGAACTGTCCCGCACCTTAAGTCGACGGATCAGCCCGCGGCGAATCGACATGCGTTTTGCAAAAAAAGCTCAACGCCGGCCCGCGGTCCGTTTCACGGTCCATCGACTACTGCCGCAGCATGATCAGAGGATCGGCGGCGTCGGGCACCCGGCGCCATTGCGCGTTGTCGTCGGCCTCGAACTGCCAGACATCGCCGCTGGCGGACATCAGCAACATCTGGCCATGCTCGAGCCGCCATTGCGTCGGCGCGAAGGCTGCGATCGCGGGGTCGCATTTCGGCTTGAGAAACACCTGGAAATTGTCCGGCGTCGCTTCGGTATTGGTCAGGGTCAGGCCGCAAATCGCCTGGCCGTTGCCGCGAACCATCGCCCAGTCGCCGATCATCTGGTCCATCGATTTCGCCAGCGAGCGGGCGGCGGCGAGATTCTGCAGGATGTAGATGCCCTCGCCCTGCCTGAGGCCCTCGAAAATCCCGCTTTCGACTTCGGTGAAGTCGATCACCGCCTGGCCCGCGGCGTCCTGCAGCCGCACGATATCGCCGAGCCCCTTGATGCTCCAGCCCGCTATATCCCTGGTGAAGGGCAGCGACGCCGCGCAGCCGGGCTCCAGCTCAAGCTTCAACCCCTGCGGCGTGGTATCGTTCTTCAGCGTGACCACGCAGGTCTTGCTGCGCTCGGTGGTCGAGAGCTCCCACTGGCCGATCATGTCCCTTCGCAGGGTCGAGGTATCCTGCGCCCGGGCTTGCGATCCGCCGGCGACCAGAGCCAGCAGCGCGGCAAGCGCGATACCGAAGCGACGGCCGAACATCAGCGGCTCTTCACCGGGGTTTCCGCAACCGGCGTCAGCGGCGGCTTGCCCGCGAACCAGGCCTTGAGATTGTCGACCACGAGCTGATCCATGGCGTTGCGGGTCACCACCGAGCCCGAGCCGATATGCGGCAGCAGCACCACGTTCTGCATGGCGCGCAGTTCGTCCGGCACCGTCGGCTCATTGGCGAACACATCGAGCCCCGCGGCCAGGATGGTGCCGGATTTCAGCGCCGCGACCAGCGCCGGCTCATCGATGACGGTGCCGCGCGCCACGTTGATGATGACGCCGCGCGGCCCCAGCGCCTTCATGACATCGGCGTTGATGATTTTGGCGGTCGAGGGGCCGCCGGGAAGAATCAGAATCAGCGTATCGACCGCCTTCGCCATCTCGATCAGATCGGGATAATGCTTGTGCGTCATGCCTGGAGCCGGATTGCGCGTGTGATAGACCACGGGAACGCGGGATGCATCGAGCCGGCGCGCGATCGCCTGGCCGATCCGGCCCATGCCGACCATCCCGACCTTGCGGTCGCGCAACGAGCCGACGCTCAAGGGAAAATTTTGCGTCATCCAGAGGCCGGAACGCAAATAGCGGTCGGCCTTGACGAATTCGCGCAAGGTCGCGATCAGCAACCCCATCGCGACATCGGCGACCTCTTCGGTCAGGACGTCGGGCGTGTTGGTGACGATGATGTTGTGATCCCGCGCATACGCCGCATCGACATGATCGTAGCCGACGCCGAAAGCGGAGACGATTTCGAGTTTCGGAAACCGCGCCAGCGTCTTGCTGTCGCCGCGCACCGTATTGTAGGTCACCGCGGCGCCGCGGATTTTCTCGGCGACTGCCGGCGTCAGTCGCTCGAGATCGGCAATGGTCTCAAAGGAATGCAGCACGAACTGGTCGGAAAACCCGTTCTCGACGATCGGCTTGGTCGGCCCATAGATCAGCAGATCGATTTTCTCGGACGAAATATTCCCGGCCACCATCAGTTTTCCTTTCCAAGCGCACTTTCGTGCCAGCGCCGCAACAGCAGATGCGAGGTTAGCGCCAGCAGCCCATAAATGACAATCCCGGCGGCGGAGAGCAACAGCAGCGCGGCGAACATTCGGGGAATGTTGAGGCGATAGCCGGATTCGGCGATTCGATAGGCCAGGCCGGAACCCGCGCCCGCGGTGCCCGCCGCAATCTCGGCGACCACCGCACCGATCAGCGACAGGCCGCCGGCGATACGCAATCCGCCGAGGATGAACGGCAGCGCCGCCGGCAGTTTGAGATACCGCAATGTCTGCAACCGCGACGCGCCATAAAGCTGAAACAATCCGGCCAGATTTCGGTCCACCGAATTCAGCCCGAGCGTGGTGTTGGACAATACCGGAAAGAAGGCGACGATCCAGGCGCAGACGATGACGGCGGTTTCCTGCGGAAGGTAGATCAACAGCAGCGGCGCGATCGCAATCACAGGCGTGACCTGCAGGATCACCGCATAGGGAAACAGCGAATATTCCAGCCACTTCGATTGATTGAACAACAGCGCCAGCACGATCCCGCCAACGGCCGCGGCCATAAAGCCCTCCAGCGTGGTCAGCAAGGTGACCAGCAGCGATTTCGACAACACCTGCCAATCGCCGATCAGCGTCTGGAGCACCGCGCCCGGCCCCGGCAGGACATAGGGTGGAATGTTGTTGATGCGCACGACCAGCGCCCACATGGCAATGCCCGCCGCGAGCACGACAATGGGGAGCAGGATTCGAACCAGGCGAACCGTGCGGCTCTCCGGCGCGTTGGGCTCGGCAGCCAGTGGCGGGGTTTGCAGAACGTCCATCAGCCCGCCGCTCCGGAATAGGACGGCGCCAGCGCGTGGGAGACCGTGCGGCAGTAGCCGGCATAGTCGGGCGAGGTTCGAAAATCCTCCCCCCGCGGCTCGGGGGCGGCGATGCGAAACCCGGCGCCGATCCGTCCGGGCCGCGACGTCATCACGATCACGCGCTGCGACAGATACACCGACTCGAACACCGAATGGGTGACGAAGATGACGGTCTTGCGCAAATCGCGCCACAACGCCAAAAGATCGTTGTTGAGGCGAAAGCGCGTGATCTCATCGAGCGCTGCGAACGGCTCATCCATCAAAAGGATATCCGGATCGGTGACCAGCGCCCGCGCCAGCGAGACCCGCATCTTCATGCCGCCGGACAATTCGCGCGGATAGGCGTCGGCGAATTCGGCAAGGCCCACTTGCGTCAATGCCTCGCCGACGCGCGCGCTTGCTGCGGCGTCGGGCTCCTGCGCAAGTTTCAGCGGCAGCCGGACATTTTCCCGCACGCTCGCCCACGGCATCAGCGTCGGCTCCTGGAACACAAAGCCGATCGAATGCCCGGCGCGCGCTTGACCGGCGCGATGTGAAACGCGCACCGTGCCCGAGGTCGGCGCGCTCAGCCCCGCGATCAGCCGCAGCGCCGTCGACTTGCCGCAGCCGGACGGCCCGAGCAGCGAGACGAACTCGCCCCTGATGACGTCGAGATCCAGCGGCCCCAGCGCCATCACGCCGCGGTCGTAGACCTTGGTGACGCCGCGCAGGCTCACCGCAAGGTCTGCCGTGGTCTCGGACAAGGCTGCGGACTCGGCCATCGCGCCCTAGTTCTTCGGCCGCAGGTTCAGGCCGACGCCCTTGTTGACAAAGCGCAGCGTGTAGGCTTTGCGGAAATCGATGTCGCGGCGCACGACATTGGCCCGCACCATCTTGTCGAAGAAGCTGGTGTAACGTTCGTCGGTCATGGCGCCGATGCCGTCGCGCAAGGTATCGCCGGAATCGACAATTCCAAATTCCTTCATCCTGGCGATCGAGTAGGCCAGCAACGCGTCGGTCATTTCCGGATTGAGTTTCCTGATCATGGCGTTGGCGGCCGCGCTGTTGCCGTAGAGATAATTGTACCAACCGACGATCGAGGCATCAATGAAGCGCTGCACCAGGTCCGGCTTCTTGTCGGTCAGTTCGCGGCGGGTTTCGATCACGGTCGAATAGGCGTTGAAGCCGTAATCTGCCAGCAGAATGACGCCCGGCTTGAAGCCGGCGCTTTTTTCGACCGCGAACGGCTCCGAGGTGACATAGCCCTGCATCGCGCTTTGCTTGTCGGCGAGAAACGGCTGCGCGTTGAAGGTGTAGGGCCTGACCTTGTCCTCGCTGAAGCCATACTCGGATTTCAGCCACTGAAAGTAGCTGGACAGCCCTTCCTTGGACACGAACAAGGTCAGCGGCTTGAGGTCTTCCAGTTTGGCGACTTTCGATTCGGGATGGGTCAGGAAAACTTGCGGATCTTTCTGGAATATCGCGGCCACCGTCACCAGCGGCACGTTGTTCGCCACCGCATCGAACGATTGCAGCGTGTTCGCGCTCATGAAGAAATCGAGCTTGCCGGCGATCAGCAGCATGCGGTTGTTGGTGTTCGGGCCGCCCGGCACGATGGTGACGTCGAGCCCGTAGCTCTTGTAGGTGCCGTCGGCCAGCGCCTGGAAGAATCCGCCGTGCTCGGCCTCCGCAACCCAGTTGGTTCCGAACGAGACCTTGTCCAGCACGGTCTGGGCGCCGGCGGACGAGACGGCCATGACCGAGGCCACCAGGCCCGCCGTTAACGCTCGCAGCAAAAGAGCCGGGTTCATGGTTGGACTCCGTCGATCGTTCTGGCCCATGATGGGAGGCGATATGGCCGGTTGAGGGCATCAAAGTCCGCGCCGGGACCGGATACAGATACAATGCAAATCCATCCAAAGAAACGTTTGGCTCGATGACTTCCCTGCTTCCACCCCGCGACTGGACCGACATCCACTGGCCTGACGTCACCGGGACCGGGCCGTCGCGATGGATTGCGGTGTTGCCGCTGGCGGCGACCGAACAGCACGGTCCGCATCTGCCTCTCGGCACCGATGTCATGATCGCGCAGGCCTATCTGGCGCGGGTGCGCGAGCTGCTGCCGGAAAACATTCCGGCGACATTCCTTCCGCTCCAGCCGGTCGGAATTTCCACCGAGCATATCGGCTATCCCGGCACGCTGACGCTGCCGACTGAGACGGCGCTGAGGACATGGATGGCGCTCGGCGAAAGTGTTTCGCGCGCCGGCCTCAAGAAGCTGGTGATGGTCACAAGCCATGGCGGCAACAGCGCGGCCATGACGCTGGTGGCGCAGGATCTGCGCGCCCAGCACCGGCTGCTCGTCGTCACCACCGGATGGTCGCGCCTCAGCGCGGCCGAGGAATTATTTTCCGCCGAAGAAGTGCGTCACGGCATTCATGGCGGCGCGGTCGAAACATCGATCATGCTGGCGCGCTACAGGCAACACGTGCGTCCGGAGGCGATCGCCGATTTTCGTCCCGCCAGCGTTGCGATGGAAAAGGATTATCGCCGGCTTTCGGCGCATCGGCCGGCGCCGTTGGCATGGCAGGCCCAGGATCTTCATGCCGGCGGCGCGGCCGGCAACGCGACACTGGCATCTGCGGAGAAAGGCGAGCGCCTGCTCGATCGCGGTGCGGCTGCGTTCTGCGAGTTGCTTGCGGACATCGACAAATTCGATCCGGCAACGCTCGCCGATGGACCGACGATTTGACGACCACTCCTGTAACCATATGTAATATTTAATAAATTATCATTACCCGGATTTAATACAGGCGATTCGAACCGGATTTGAGAAGGCTTCGTCCAACTGGCAAGCGGACCACAACGGACCCGCTGCAAAACAGGATGGAGTTTCTCATGTCGATCAAAACCAGAATTGCCGCGCTCGCTCTCGCCACGCTGGCCGTCACCGCTTCAATCGCATCCACCACTCCGGCGGAAGCCAAGGGTTTCGGCCTCGGCTGGGGCATCGGAGCCGGTCTTGTCGGCGCCGCCGTGGTCGGCAGCGCGATCGCCGCGAACGATGGCTACTACTACGATGGCGGCTATCGCCGCTGCGGCTGGGTTCGCCAGTTCGACGCCTACGGCAATTTCATCGGCCGCGTTCGCGCCTGCTACTGATCGGCCGATGCATTTTTGTTTTACGCGTTTTCTTCACGGGAGCCGATGCCTGCTTCGCTTGAGAACGCCCTCTCACGTTTGACGCGTTTTCTTCACGCGAACCGGTACCCACTTCGCTCGAAAACGCTCTCTTCGTGGATCCTGCGTCCGGCACGGGCGCCTCATCCACCCCGTGCCGCACCCGACCCGCCCGGTTGTCCCCCCGGGCGGGTCATCTTTTTTCCGATTGATCTGTCGGCGTGATGGTGTTGCACGCCCGTCACAATACGCTGCCATCCAACAGGCCCTGTGTGTTAATTCTTCCAATTGCGAATGATTTGCAATAAGGCAGGAATAGATTGCGCCTTGCTTCGATCCGGCTTTTGACGCTGGGTTCGGCAATCCGAACGGCTGGGATCGATGGCTTCATTTGATTTCCTTGATGACAGCGCGCCGGCATGCTCGCGGTGGCCACAACAGAGAGCGGAAATGCTCGCGCTGGAAATATTCCCACGATGACCCGCCGCAGCCGATCCAGGGAGCGCCTATTCGCGGGCTTCGGGCTGGGCCTGCTCGTGACCGGCGGCCCGGCGGCCGCGGACGATTTGCCCGCACGCCTTCCGGTCAAGGCGCCCATCGCCTACGCCACCAAGGCACCGCCGAAAGTGAATGCCTACGACTGGAGCGGCTGGTATGTCGGCGCCCATATCGGTGTGATCCAGGGTTCGTCGCACTGGTCGGCAACCCAGCCCGGAGGCGGCGGACCGGGTTTGGGCGGCGCTTTCGATCTTCCGTTCCATTTCGATTTCATGGCGGGAACGGGCAGCTACGTCGCCGGCCTGCAGGGCGGTTACAACCATGTTTTTCCGTCGCACTGGCTGCTGGGCTTCGAAGCCGATGCCAGCTTTCCGAATTCGGACGTGCTGATCCCCTATTCGGTGCGTGGCAGCCAGACGGTGATCTCGCCACTGACCGGCGAGGTGACGTATGGCGAGGCGGTGATCCACTACGGCAGCGCTCGCGCCCGCGCCGGCTATGCCTTCGATCATTTCCTGCTCTATGGAACGGGCGGGTTGGCGTGGACCCATGACCAGTTGACGCGGACCCAGGTCGCCGGTTTTCCCGCCGTCGGTTTCGCAACACCGGGCACGGTCGATACCGCGATGATGTGGCGGTTGGGATGGGCGGCGGGGGCCGGTGTCGAAATCCCGGTCGCCGGAAACTGGAGCGCAAAGGCCGAATTTCTCTGGACCGGGTTCGGCCATGCGGGGACGATCTTCCCGGCCGGAGCGCAGAGCTATAGTTCCGACCTCAACATGCAAAGCCTGCGGCTCGGCCTCAACTACAAGATCGGCGATGACAGCCGCATCCCGGACTTCCTGACCAAGGGCGCATCCGCGCTGGAGACGGACAGCTTCGCCTTCCACGCCCAGGCCACCTACCTTAACCAGTATGACCCGCCGTTCCGGGCTCCCTACAGCGGCAAGAACAGCCTCGCGCCGAACATCGGCCGCGAGACCGCGGACATCACCTTGTACGCCGGCGTCCGGCTGTGGCAGGGCGCCGAAGCATGGATCACGCCGGAAATCGATCAGGGCTTTGGACTGAGCGGATCGGTCGGCGCTGCGGGCTTTCCGAGCGGCGAGGCCTACAAGGTAGGGGCGGAATACCCCTACACGCGCCTGCAGCGCGCGTTCCTGCGCCAGACCATCGACCTCGGCGGCGAGGCCCAGAAAGTCGATGCCGGGTTAACCCAGTTTTCCGGAACGCAGACAGCGGACCGGCTGGTGTTCACCATCGGAAAATTCAGCGTCGGCGATATCTTCGACACCAATAAATACGCCCATGATCCCCGCGTCGATTTCATGAACTGGACGATCATCGACAGCGGAACGTTCGACTACGCCGCCGATGCCTGGGCCTACACAGTCGGCAGCGCCGTGGAGTGGTATCAAGGTCCGTGGACCGTGCGAGCGGGTATCTTCGACCTTTCGACCGAGCCAAACGCGACCACGCTCGATTCGCATTTCAGCCAGTACCAGCTGGTCGGTGAAATCGAGCGGCGCTATTCGATCTGGGGGCAACCCGGCAAGCTGGCGATCACCGGATTTCTGACACGAGGCCGGATGGGAAGCTTCCAGGACGCCATCGAGTTGGCCGCCATAACCGGCGGCCCCGCCGATATCGCAGCCGTGCGGCAGTACCAAAGCCGTGGCGGCGTCAGCATGAACCTCGAGCAGCAACTGATGCCCAATGTCGGCTTCTTTGCCCGTGCCGGCATCGCCGACGGCAATATCGAGCCTTATGAATTCACCGACGTCGACCGCACTGTCGCCGCCGGCCTTTCGATTTCGGGAAAGCAGTGGGGGCGCGACGATGACACGTTCGGTTTTGCCGGCGTCGTCAACGGCATCTCCAGGGTCCACCAGGCGTTTCTCAATGACGGCGGGCTGGGCATCCTGGTCGGCGACGGCGTGCTGCCCAACCCCGGCAACGAAAAAATCCTGGAGACCTATTACAGCTTTCCGGTATTCGCTGCGAAGGTCACGCTGGACTACCAGCTTATCGTCAACCCGGCCTACAACCGCGACCGGGGACCTGTTTCGGTACTCGGCGCCCGGCTGCATACGCAATTCTAGAGCGTTTTCGAGCGAAGCGGATGCCGGTTCGCGCAAGCGCCGCGCCGCCTCACCCCGCCGGCGCGAAACTATCCGCCCGCGCCATCGCCCAGGCCTCGCGAAAGCGTGGATCGTCGGTGCCGTCGATCAACTCTCCCGGACGAAGCGACGGGTAGAGTGTTGCGAACGACTGCACTTCCGTGGTCGAGGTCCGCTGCGAGAAATGGATCGGGCGAATTTCCTGCGGATGCTCGAGGCCGGCAGCGGCAATCAACTCGGTCAGCGCATGCAGGGTGGCATGATGATAATTGTAGACCCGTTCGATCTTGTGCGGCACCACCAGCGCGCGAGCGCGGGTCGGATCCTGCGTGGTCACGCCGGTTGGGCAGCGATCGGTATGGCAGCTCAGCGACTGGATGCAGCCCAGCGAGAACATGAAGCCGCGCGCCGAATTGCACCAATCCGCGCCGATCGCCATGGCGCGCGCCATATCGAATGCGGTCGCTATTTTTCCGGCAGCGCCGACGCGGATACGGTTGCGCGCATTGATGCCGACCAGCGCGTTGTGGACGAAATTGACGCCCTCGCGCATCGGCATGCCCAGATGATCCATGAATTCCACCGGTGCCGCGCCCGTGCCGCCCTCGTTGCCGTCGACCACGATGAAATCGGGATAGATTCCGGTCTGCAGCATCGCCTTGCAGATCGCCAGAAATTCCCAGGAGTGGCCGATGCAGAGTTTGAATCCGGCGGGCTTGCCGCCGGATAGCCGCCGCATCTCGCCGATGAAGGCCATCATTTCCAGCGGCGTGGAAAAGGCGCTGTGCGAGGCCGGCGAGATGCAGTCCTCCTCCATGGAGACGCCCCTGATCCTTGAAATCTCCTCCGACACCTTCGCGGCCGGCAACACGCCGCCATGGCCGGGCTTGGCGCCCTGGCTGACCTTGAGCTCGACCATCTTGATCTGGTCGTCGGTAGCGACCCGCGCGAATTCTTCCGGATTGAACGAGCCGTCACGGTTGCGGCAGCCGAAATAACCGGAGCCGACCTCCCAGATCAGGTCGCCGCCATTCTCGCGATGATAGGGACTGACGCCGCCTTCGCCGGTGTCATGCGCAAAGCCGCCCTTTTTCGCACCGGCATTGAGCGCGCGCACCGCGTTGGGACTGAGCGCGCCGAAGCTCATCGCCGAAATATTGAAGACCGAGGCCGAATACGGCCTGGTGCACTCCGGGCCACCGATGGTGATGCGAAATTTTTCGTTGGCATGCGGCTTCGGTGCCACCGAATGATGCATCCACTCGTAGCCCTCGCGATAGACGTCCTCCTGGGTGCCGAACGGGCGCTTGTCCAGCACCATCTTCGCGCGCTGATAGATCACCGCGCGGGCGTCGCGGGAAAACGGCATGCCATCCTTTTCGCTCTCGAAGAAGTACTGCCGCATTTCCGGCCTGATCTCTTCGAGCAAAAAGCGCAGATGGGCCGAGATCGGATAGTTGCGCAACACCGCGTGACTTTGCTGCGTGAGGTCGCGAATGCCGAGCAGCGTCAACGCGCCAAAAATCGCGATCGGGATCAGGAGAATACCGAATTCGCTGTGATCCGCGATTCCGATGCCAAGAAGCAGCGCCGTGACCACGGCGCAGATGGTCAGAATGATGAAGCGTGGCGAGAACGGAAGCAGCAGCGTTTGCATGGGACCCCTGAGGCAGATTCTGTCGTATTATTTCTTGTCGGCTTATTCTTGGCGGCCGCAGCCTAACCCAACTATCCGGATAAGCTGTACACGATATAGCGCGTAAAGGTCAGGGATGTGACGGCGGGCCGTCTTCGAGGCTACCGAATTCGGCGGCGGAGAATCAATGCGCCTTGGCATATCGCCCGCGACATGATTTTTGCAGTGCAACGTGGCCCGGAAAAATCCCGAATGCCTCAGTGGTCGTGCGGGCGCATCTCGTGCGGGATCGTACGCCGCTCCAGGCCGCCTTGCGCCAGCCAGGCGTCGGTGTTCTTGATCGCGCGTTCAATGTGATCCGCGGTTCGTGAAAAATCGTAAGGCGACCCCACCAGCGGACATAGTGGCGGCACCACGAAATACTCGATGTCGGCGCCGAGGTCTTCCAGTTCGCTGACCATCTGCCGCGCGATCAGGAGCGTCAGCGCATGCAGCGCATTTGCGACCGCGCCGACCGGAGGGTCCTGGGTCGAGCAGGCGTATCCGGTCGGCAGCACGATCAGGCGGTTGGCGCCCTTTGAGACGGCAACCTTGATCGGCGTGTTGCTCGAGATCGCACCGTCGGCCAGGTAGAAATCCTTGTAGCGGACCGGCGCGAAAGCACCGGGGATCGCGGTCGAGGCGACGATCGCCTGGGCGGTCGACCCCTCCGACAACACCACGCTTTCGCCCGAGATAATGTCGGTCGCCACGATATGAAGCGGCAGCTTGGCATCCTGCAGATTGCGAAAGGGGATGTGATCGTCGATCAACTTCTGAATCCCGTCATGCGGGATCAGGAAATCACGGTGCCGGATAAAGCTCAGCACGGTCCGCCACGTGATCGGGAAAACGTCCTTGCGTGTCAGCCCGCGCCAGATGGTTTCGAGCTCCAGCACGCCCTTCAGTGTGGGATCGCCGGCATAGAACGCCCCGTTCAGGGCGCCGACGCTGGAGCCGACCACCATGTCGGCGGAAATATCGTGCGCGGCGAGCGAGTGCATCATGCCCACCTGAATGGCGCCGAAACTGCCTCCGCCTGCGAATACAAAGGCCGTTTTGGTCGGGCCGGTAGCGTCGGATATAGACAAAGCCTCGCTTGCTCCGCTGTCGCCGCGTTGGGGCTCGCGGCATTTTGCGAGGCTTATAGCAGCCGGGGAGCACACCGCGCTATCAACAAACGCGTCATCCGGACATGCGTCTTCGCGGACCCGGAACGACGGCTTGGCGTCAGCGCTCCACGAACGCCTTTTCGATGACGAAATGGCCGGGCTCGCTGTGGCTGCCTTCGAGAAAACCGCGCGCTTCGAGCATCTGGCGCAGCTCTTCGAGCATGCCCGGGCTGCCGCACATCATGATCCGGTCCTGCGCGATATCCAGCGGCGGCAGGCCGACATCGTCGAACAATTGTTCTGACGCGATCAGGTCGGTGATGCGGCCGCGGTTGCGGAACGGCTCGCGGGTGACGGTCGGGTAATACACGAGCTTCCCGGCCAGAAGCGGCCCGAGAAATTCGTCATCCCGCAGCTTCGCCACCAGCTCCTCGCCATAGGCCAGTTCGGAAACCTGCCGGCAGCCGTGAACCAGGATGATGGTCTCATAGCGATCGTAGACTTCCGGATCCTTGATCAGGCTCGCAAACGGCGCCAGACCGGTGCCGGTCGACAGCAGCAGCAGGCGCTTTCCCGGGATCAGGTTGTCCGCGATCAGCGTGCCGGTCGCCTTGCGCCCGACCAGGATGGTATCGCCCTCCTGAATTTGCTGAAGCCGTGAGGTCAGCGGCCCGTCGGCCACCTTGATGCTGAAAAATTCCAGCGACTCTTCGTGATTGGCACTCGCCATGCTGTAGGCGCGCAGCAAGGGACGGCCATCGACCTCGAGGCCGATCATGGCGAACTGGCCGTTCTGGAATCGAAAGCCGGAATTGCGGGTGGCGGTGAAGCTGAAAAGCGTGTCGGTCCAGTGCCGGACAGAAAGAACTTTCTCTCGATGGAATGCGCTCATGTGTTTTGATTTATCCAATCTGTCTTGCGTAGAACGATCGGGTCGTCCGTTCTCGATGAAGCGAAAAACCCTTGGGATTATTGGCGATTTGGCGTGTGGCCGCCGCCGCTATCAGAGATAGTCGATAAGCCCTGGAGTGCAATTGAGGGCTCAAAAAGGCGGACGAATTATTTTGGAAAAGAGTTCGATACGCGTCTGTCGCGCTTCGTCTTGCGCGCAATTAACTTGCTGGGATCGCCTTCTCTCTGGCAGATAATTACGACACGCCGACCAGGCAGATCGGAATCGATAGCGCATGCGAAATCTTCGGGATTTTCGATCGGGCAAACCGGGCGCCTATCCGGACCAGGCGATCTATGCGGAATATGCCTGCGCCGAACTCGGACTGGCGTTCACGGATATCGACGGTGGAACGGGACTGGTGTTCAGCGTCGCCTCAGGAACCAGAAGCGTTCATTTCGGCGCCGGGCGCTGCTCATGGTATCCGCAAAACAATGCCACGGCCTCGACGCTGGCATCGGACAAATATTTCACCAGCAGAATTCTCGAGCGCGCCGGCATCCCCGCGCTGGGCGGCGAGTATTTCTTCCTGCATCAACGGTACCGCGCCCATCGCCCGTCGGGGCATGAGCGCGAAGATGCGCTGGACTATTTTGGTAAATTGGGCGCCAGCGCATTCGTCAAACCCCTGCTCGGCTCGCGCGGCGATTTTGCGCAGGCCGTTCACGGCGAAGCGGCGCTGGCTCGGTATTTCGACGAAGTCGCCCGCACCTACGATTCGATATTGATCCAGCCGCTGGTCTCGGGAATCGAATACCGGATTTTCCTGCTCGACGACGAGGTGCTTTATTCGGCGCGGAAATATCCGCCCTTTGTGCTCGGCGATGGCGTGCGCGCCATCCGCGACCTGTTGGCTGCCCACAATGAAGCATTGCGGTCCCACGGACTGTCGCCGGCTGCGGTGGAGCGCGACAGCTCGCTCGACATCGTATTGCCAAAGGGCGAGCGCTGGGAGATTCCGGGACGAATGAACCTGAGTGCGGGCGGCACGATGGTTCTCGAAACCCCTCGCTCCGAAGTTGCCGCATACGCACTGGCGAGAAAGGCGGCCAGGGCGCTTGGGTTGCGTCTTGCGGCAATCGACATGTTCACGGAGTTGGCCGGCGATCCCAACGCGATGGCGATCATCGAGGTGAACTCCAATCCGTCGATCCGGCTGCTGGAGCAATCCGGCCGCGACGACCTGATCCTGAAAATCTGGCATCACACGTTTTCGGCGATGGAACTATTGGGTGTTTGACCTTCCGAAATATGGCGACGGCGTTTGCCTGGCGCGGATGGGCCTCCTGCTCGATGCCTTGTCGGTGGATCGCGCGGCGCTGCAACGCAGGTCGGTGGTCGTGACCGGCTCCAACGGCAAGGGCAGTACCGCAGCGTTCTGCGCAAATATCGCCCGCGCCTTTGGCTTGCGAACCGGCCTGTTCACTTCGCCGCATTTGTTTCGATTCAACGAACGCTTCCAGGTCGACGGCACCCCGATCGGGGATGACGCGCTGAAGCGCCTGGTGTCGCGGATCGAAGTTTCTATCGCGGACATTTCGCAGCGCTGCGGTGAAAAGTTCGGCGCATTCGAAGCGCTGTTCGCGCTGGCCTGCCTGCATTTTCAGGAGAGCCAATGCGATTTCGCGGTGTTCGAGGCCGGCATCGGCGGCCGCTACGATCCGGTACGCCTTGTCGGCGCGCGCTTCACCTGTGTGACATCGGTCGATTACGAGCATGTCGAACTCCTGGGAAACTCGCTGGAACTGATCGCGTCCGACAAGAGCGACGCCTGTGCCGCCGGCGGCAGCATTGTCTACGGCGAGAATTGCCGAAAGCTGTTGATGCATCTGCTCGAATATAATCGCTATCGCCAGATCGCCTCGCTGTTTGTCCGCGACGACATCGGGATCGGCGGTGAAACCGTCTCGACAAGCCGGCAGCGGTTCGACTTCCGGTTCGGGGGCTGGAATTTCCAGGCGCTTGAAATGGGTCTGTCGGGCGCGTTCCAGTTCAACAACGCGGCCATTGCCGTCGCGCTGTTCCTGCTCTGGCTCGGAGAGGCGCTGCCAAAAGCAACGCCTGCGGCGATCGAATCCGCCGCAAGATCCGGCCTCCGCGACACGCTCTGGCCTGGACGACTTGAAGTCATCCAGCCGGATCCGCTCACGATTATCGACGTCGGCCACACCCCCGACGCCATCCGGCAATCGCTCGCGAGCCTCAAGGCGATCCATGGCGCCGACGACTGGCTGCTCGTGATCGGCATTTCCGGCGACAAGAACGCGGCCGAAATCGCCGGCGCACTGGCGCCGTCGTTCGACACCATCGTCTGCACGGCGGCGCATCACAAGGGCGCGGATGCGGAGCGCATCGCGGAGGCGGCGCGGAAGGCCAATCCGCATGCGGACATTCAGGTCGCGGCCACCATCGAGGCCGCCGTCAGCCTCAGCCGCACGCTCGCCACCTCGCGACGGCGGAGAATCTATGTCGCCGGCGGATTATTCTCGGCGATCGAATATGCCACCGTCGCGCGCGGCGGACGCGTGCAGGACCTGAATTTCTTCTGACAACCGATCCAGCGCGTTAACGGCTCGTTAACCATGACCGACCGATGCTTCGCAAAGTGGGAAGCATCGCATGACCGATATATCGTCCGTGACCTCGTCTGCAGTCGCGATCGTGGCAAAACAGGCAGCCAGCCTGAACAAGGCCGCGAGCGCGGCAACGACGAGCTTCGCCAACACCCTGTCCAAGGTCGAAAGCACGATCGGCATCAGACCCAAGACCGGCTTTACGGCCGGTCCGACCTATGAGGCCGGCACCTGGACCGGCCAGACCAAGGCGGCCTTCAACCACACGCTTAGCGTCACCAAATCCGCATTCGGCATCAAGCCCTGAAGGCCAGGGGGTGAACTCATAAAATCAGAGGCGTTGGCGAACGTCCGCTTTGGTGCGCATAACGGACTCAGGTCGGACATTGCGCCATGTCCGAAAAGTGCCAGAAGCGGTCATTTCTCAGCAGGTCACTTAACTAGGCGGTGGCATCCGATGACGGTGAAGCGGGCGATCGCGGCGACCGCCTGACGCATTGCTGACGTAAAAAAACTGGCCGCAGGGGCCGGGCTGAACCAAAGTCTGTTGCACGAGAGGAGAAAACTACCCTTCGCGTGGCGGCGGCTAGACCACCTCGGCGAGCGGTTTTCAATTGTAGAAGAACTAGGGCCGCCGCAGGATCGCGGACGGGGCGACGGCACCGCGGTTCGTCTGTCAGCCCCCGGGGCCGTCCCTCATGATGTAGCCCATCAGGTCGCCTACGTTTTGCTCCAAATCCCGGATGATGTCCTTGACGACGTCTCCGATCGAGATCACGCCCACGACCTTGCCCGCGTCCAGCACTGGCAGATGGCGAAAACCGCGCGCAGCCATCATTGCCATACAGCCTTCCAGCCGATCGTCCGGCTTGACCGTCACCGGGTTGCCCGTCATCACTTGGCCCACCGGCGTCTGCTTCGCATCGAGCCCGGGCAGCAGCACTTTGATGGCGCAGTCACCCTGGGTCACGATACCGACCAGCACGTCGTCGTCGATTACCAGCACCGACCGGACCCGGTTTTCGCGCATCTGGCGCAGGGCTTCGACGATCATGTCGCCGGAACGAACATGGATCAGGGCGCCACTCTTCTGGGCCAGAGCGCTTTTTACTGTGCTCATCGATCTCCTCTCGTGGGCCCTGTCCTACCCCGTCTTGATGGCCCCCATTGAAGGTTAGTCAAAATATCTTGCCTTGTCAGCACTGCGCCGATGTCGCCGGCGAAGCCTGCCACCGATCCCGACAGCGGGATTTTCACCGCCTCGATGGCGTAGCCCTGTTCAGGAGACTGTTCCTATCGGCTCAAACATCTGTTTGATAGGGGGCCGACCTAGGTCCGCTGTCCTCCCGATAGCGGACATGGCCAGCAACGTTTATGAGTCGACGCCTAGTTGCTCGCCCCTTCGGTGTCGTCGAGCGCCTTGAAGGCGTCTTCCAGCTGCGGCGAGATCGCGACGTTCAGCCGCTCGCCGGTGGGCAGCCGCGACATGAACCATTTGTTGTAGAGCGGCACCAGGTCGTGGTTCGAACCGAGCTTGCGGAAGGCACGCTCGACCACCGCGGTCAATTGAGGCTCGCCCTTGCGGTACATGATGCCGTAGGGATCGTAAGACAGGTAATCGCCGGTGACGCGAAACCTGTCCTGTGACTTGTGCCGCGCGATCAGCCCGTACAGCAGGATGTCGTCGGTCGCGAATGCATCGGCCTTGCCGTCCACCAGCATCTGGTAGGATTGCTCGTGATCCGGCGACGCCACGATATTGAGGCCGAGCGCGAACTTCTTGTCGACGGCATGCATGGCCTGCTCGTTGGTGGTGCCTTTGGTGACCACCACGGTCTTGCCTTGCAGGTCTTTCGGCGCCGCGATGGTCGAGGCCTTCGGCACCATCAGCTTGGTGCCGGCCACGAACATCAAAGGCGAGAACGCCACCTGCTTGCCGCGCTCCGCGTTCGCCGTGGTCGATCCGCATTCGAGGTCGATCTTGTTCGACACCACCGCCGGAATGCGGTCGTCGGAAGTGACCTTGACGTATTCGATCTTGAGATTGGCGTCGTCGACTTCGACGCCGATCTCGTCGACGACGGCTTCGCAGAGCTCGAGGCTGTAGCCGATCGGCCGGTTGGACTGATCGAGAAACGAGAACGGCGGCGAGCTTTCGCGATAGCCCAGACGCACGACATGCGTCTGCTTGATATTGGCGAGCGTCGGGCTAAGCCCTTCGCCGCCGGTCTGGGCCGTAGCGGCTGTCGTCAGCAGACTTGCTGCCAGCAACAGGCCGCCGCCCCAAAGCGATCTTCTCACGGTTCGGCGCATGCATGGCTCCCATCAATGGCCGGCCATCGCGGGGATCTCGCCGGGGATCATGTCCGGCGGAACGGCGTCGTCGGGTCCAAGCGCGTGCTCGGGCGCCAGTTCGCCTTCCCACTGCGCCACCACGGAGGTGGCGAGCGAGTTGCCGATCACGTTGGTGGCGCTGCGTCCCATGTCGAGGAAGGTGTCGATGCCCATGATCATCAACAGGCCCGCCTCGGGAATGCCGAACTGGCTCAGGGTCGAGGCGATCACCACCAGCGAGGCGCGCGGAACGCCGGCGACGCCTTTGGAGGTGATCATCAAGGTCGCGAGCATCGCAAGCTGGGTGCCGAGCGACATTTCGATGTGGTAGGTCTGCGCGATGAAGATACTGGCGAAGGTGCAGTACATCATCGTGCCGTCGAGGTTGAACGAATAGCCGAGCGGCAGCACGAAGCTCGAGATCCGCGACGAGGCCCCGAACCGGTTGAGGCCTTCGAGCGTCTTGGGATAGGCGGCTTCCGAACTCGCCGTCGAGAACGCGATCATCAGCGGTTCGCGGATCAGCCGCAGCAGATGGCTGTAGCGCGGCCCGATGACGATGAAGCCGACGATGACCAGGATACCCCACAGGATCATCAGCGACAGATAGAAGCCGCCCATGAACACGATGAGTTTCCACAACACCAGCAAGCCGTTCTTCGCCACTGTCGCGGTGATCGCCGCCCACACCGCGATCGGCGCGAACAGCATGACATAGCCCGTCACCTTCAGCATGATGTGGCCGAGGTCGTCGATCAGTTCCAGCATCCGCTTGGAGCGCTCCGGCATCGCGCCGAGTGCGACCGAGAAGAACACCGCGAACACCACGATCTGGAGGATTTCATTCTGCGCCATCGCATCCGCGATCGAGGTCGGAATCAGATGGGTCAGGAATTTCTCGATCGAGAACGCCGACACCGGCAGGCCGGTCGATTGCGCCTTGTCCGGCAGGGTGCCGGGGAAATTGGCGCCCGGCTGCAGCAGGTTGACCATCACGAGGCCGAGCAGCAGCGACACGAACGAGGCGCTGACGAACCAGCCCATGGTCTTGGCGAAGATGCGCCCGAGCCTGGCGCCGCTGCCCATATGGGCGATGCCGCCGACCAGGGTGGCGAATACCAGTGGCGCGATGATCATCTTGATCAGGCGCAGGAACAGCATTGCGATCAGGTTTACGTCCGCGGCGATATCCGCCCTGATATCGGGAAGATAGTTGAAGATCAGCGTTCCCATCACGATGCCAAGCCCCATCGCGATCAGGATGTATTGCGTAAACCTGTTGGACATTTTCTTACCCCCGTAAGTTTGACTGGCCGCGAGTTTGGCAGATTTTGAGGGCGACGCAACACGCCTTCGAACATCCGGCAGGTTTGCCACAATGTTCCCGTTGTGGAATGAGCGCCCGCCGACTAGCGTCGGGCCAGCGCACAAAGCGTGCAGTTGAGCGCTTGGCGCGCGGTCAATTGCACCAAGAACCGCCACATCGGGAGGAAATGCGATGAATAACGGTGTCAATCGACAGGTTTTGCTGGTCGAAAAACCCGCCGGCAAACTAGGACCCGAGCATTTCAGGATGTCGCAAGCGGCCATCCCGGAACCAAAGGACGGCGAAGTCCTGCTGCGGGTGCGCTATATTTCGCTCGATGCCGCCAACCGGGCCTGGATGCATGGCGCGACCTATCGTGCGGCGGTCGAGGCCAACACCGTGATGGCCGGCGGCGGCGTTGCCGAAGTGGTGTCGTCGAAAGCGCCGGGTCTTGCCCCGGGCGACATCGTGTTCGGCGATACCGGCTGGCAGGAATACGCAGCGGTGCCGGCCAGGCACCTCAGCAAGATGCCGAAGGTCGAGCCGATGACGCATCTTCTCAGCGTCTACGGCATCGCCGGGCTGACCGCCTATTTCGGACTGCTCGATGTCGGCAAGCCAAAGGCCGGCGAGACCGTCGTGGTTTCGGCCGCCGCCGGCTCGGTCGGGTCGATCGTCGGCCAGATCGCCAAAATTAAAGGCTGTCGCGTGGTCGCCATCGCCGGCGGCAAGGACAAATGCCACTGGCTCACCTCAGAACTCGGTTTCGACGCCGCGGTCGACTACAAGGACGGCGCTGTCTTCAAGGCACTGAAGGCCGCGGCGCCCAAGGGCATCGATGTCTATTTCGATAATGTCGGCGGCGACATCCTCGAAGCGTGCCTCGCACAAATGAACAATCGTGGCCGTATCGCCTGTTGCGGCGCGATCTCGCAATATGACGGCGCGCCCTCGGCACATGGGCCGCGCGGCGTACCCGGCCTGATCGTGGTCAAGCGCCTCATCATGCAGGGCTTCATCGTGATGGACTTCATGGACCAGCGCGACGAGGCCTTGAGCGACCTGCAATCATGGGTTTCCGCCGGCAAACTGAAGGTCCAGGAAGACGTCATCAATGGTCTCGAAAACACGCCGCAGGCGCTGATCGGACTGCTGGCCGGCGAGAATCGCGGCAAGCGGATGATCAGGGTGTAGTTCCAAAAGGTCGCAGCCGCAAAATCGCCGTCAAATTTGCTGACTGACGCCTGCCAATTCGATATCCTGCAACAAGGCCTTGCGGGCGGGGTCGAATGCAGGTTCCGGGACGTTTCATGAAGGTTATGGCTCAGATGCTTCTCGCACGCCGGCTTGCTGTTGCGACGGCGTCGTTGCTGATCGCAGGGGGATGCTTCATCGTGCCGCTCTCACCGGCCGAAGCGGCATCCGGCTCCTGCGCTGACGCCGCCGAATTGACGGTCTTTCCTTCGCCGCTCGCGCCGTGGAAGGGCGCGCCGCTGCGCGTGATGATGGTCACCGAAAAACCGCTTCAAGGCGTGTTTTCGCTGATCGCGCCCGACGGCAGCGTCGCAGTCAAATCGCCGGACCGGCACGGCGGATCGCCCTATACCTGGCTCGCCGAGGTCGCGACGCCGGCGGCGGGCACCTGGCATGCGACGCTGGTGCTCGACGACATGCCGGCGGAATGCAGCACGATCACGCGCAACATCCCGGTCAGCGCAGCCAAACCGGCACCTCCGCGAACTCCGCCGGGAGGCTTCTGGCAGGTGCGCGAGAACTGGAATCACACCACCGAATCGCTGTTTTCGGCGTGGATCGAAAAGCTGTTCGACGCACCGCCCGACCAGGATCTGTCCTGGAAAGTCTGGCAGGAAGTGCTGCGCGATCAGTCGCGCAATTTCCTGTTCAACTATCTCGGCGCCGGCGAAGATACCCCGAAGAACGGCCTTCGCCCCGACTGCGCCGACTTCGTCTACTTCCTGCGCGCTTATTTCGCCTACAAGATGGGGCTGCCGTTCGGCTATTCGAATTGCTCGCGCGGCATGGGCGGCAAGCCACCGAAATGCTACCAGTGGTTCGACGTCGAGCATCCCGAGGTGACGCGTCCGCCGCCGCCACCCGAACAGGACATCGCATCTGCCACGCCGGCCGCCGCTACGCCACCGGCGCCAACGCCGGCGCTGGCGAGACTGTTTGGCCGGTCGGAGCCCGCCGAACCCGTAGCGGCTCCGGTTGCCAAACCGGCCCCGCCGAAGCCGAAGCGCCCGACCACGTTCGGCGAATATTTGCGCGACGTCGGCGACGTCGTCCATACCGGCGCCGTGCGCGTGATGGCGAACGACGACAACACCGATTTCTACACCGTCCCGCTGACGCAGCAGACGCTGCGCCCGGGCACGGTCTATGCCGATCCTTACGGCCACGTTCTGATGCTGGTGCGTCGCGTGCCGGAAAAGGACGGCACGCCGGGCGTCTTCCTCGCGGTCGATGCCGAGCCCGACGGATCGATCACGCGCAAGCGTTTCTGGCGCGGCAATTTCCTGTTCGTGCACGACGCAGCGCTCGGCAGCCCCGGCTTCAAGCATTTCCGCCCCATCATGCGCGAGAAGAACGGCCCGTTGCGGCGGCTGACCAACGCCGAGATCGCCAAGAATCCGCAATACGGCGATTTCTCGCTCGATCAGTCGCAGATCAGCGCCGAGGATTTCTACGATCGCATGGACGACGTGATGTCGCCCGAGCCGCTCGATCCGGTGAAGGCGATGACCGACGCCATCGCGAGCCTCAACGAGCAGGTCAAGACCCGGGTCACCTCGGTCGAGAACGGACGAAAATACCAGGAGAAGCAACCCGGCGAGATCGCGATGCCGAACGGCGCTTCGATCTTCGAGACCACCGGCGCGTGGGAAGACTACTCGACGCCGGCGCGCGACTTCCGGCTGTTGATCGCGATCGACGTGGTCCGGGGATT
Source organism: uncultured Alphaproteobacteria bacterium (assembly GCA_963774685.1). Taxonomy (GTDB): domain Bacteria; phylum Pseudomonadota; class Alphaproteobacteria; order Rhizobiales; family Xanthobacteraceae; genus Bradyrhizobium. The sequence goes on from CAVZFU010000005.1 coordinate 472,850, forward strand.
TCCCGATCGCGTCGCGCGGCGTGCGGCGCGCTACGCCATGCCCCCCGGCAAGAGCATCGAGGACGTCAAGAGCGAATTGCAGGGCGTGCTGCTCTCGGAGCTCGCCTCGCGCAAGATATCCTATACCCGCAGCGACGGCTCGCAGTGGACACTGTCGCTCAAGGATGTCCTCGATCGGACGGGGGATTTCGAAATGGCCTACAATCCGAACGACTGTGCCGAACTGCGCTGGGCCGCGCCTGCCAACAGCGAGGAGGCGTCGACCTGCAAGCGGCGCGCCCCGCAGGCGCAGACCGCGAAGATGTCGTCGGACTACCGCGGCTGGTTTCGCGAGCGGCACTGGCCGACGCACGCATAGTGCGAATTTTTGCCGCCCGGCGGTCGTCATCCCGAAGCGCTGTTCGTTATATTCTTGCGTTTCGGCGTCGCGTGAGCACGCCGGGCGCTTGACATCGCTCCGCGCTGCCCCTGTGATGGGAACCAACAAAAAACCAAAAAACACAATGCACAATTTCCAGGGAGGCTTTAATGCCGATGCGTAAGGCTGCCCGCCTGTTGGGCGGAGTGATTGTCGCGGGTGCGATGCTGGGGATGGCGGTTTCCGCCCAGGCCCAGGACAAGAAGATCAAGATCGGCGTCATCTTCGACCTCACCGGCCCGCTCGCCGGCGGCGGTTCGGAGCTGGAATATATCGGCGCCAAGATCATGCTCGACCAATACGTCAAGACGGGTGTCGAAGGCTACAAGGTCGAGGCGATCTACGCCGACGCCCAGAGCAAGCCCGATGTCGCGATCAACGAGTCGGTCCGCCTGCTCGAGCAGGAAAAAGTCGACATGTTGCTCGGCTTCTTCTCGTCGGCGCAGTGCGTGCCAGTGGCCGCGCGCGTCGAGCAGCTCAAGAAATTCATGTGGATGACCACCTGCATTTCCTCCGGCGTGTTCGAGAACAAGAATTACAAATATGTGTTCCGGCCGCAGGCCAGCGGCGACCAGTTTGGGCTGATGACGATGGACTTCATCGCGCAGAACTCGCTGTCCAAGTTCGGCAAGGAACCAAAGGACCTGCGCGTCGCCATCATCCACGAGGATGGCGCCTACGGTGTCGATGTTGCCAAGGGCAATGAGGCCGGCGCCAAGAAGGCCGGCTTCAACGTCGTGCTGAAAGAAGGCTATTCGGCAACCGCGCCCGATCTTTCGGCACTTGTCACCAAGCTGAAGCGGGCCCAGCCGGATGTGATTTTTCACACCGGATACAATCCTGACATCACGCTGTTGTTCCGGCAGGCGCGCGAACAGGGCCTGAAGTTCGGCGCGATCGTCGGTCATGGCGCGGGTTATGGCGTCTACGAGAAGCTGAAGGAAGGTCTCGGCCCCGACGCCAACTATCTGTTCGACACCGATCCGATCTCGATCTGGCTGGCAAATCCCAAGGGCCTGGATCCAAAGCTGTTGCCCGTCATCAAGATGGTCGGTGACGAGTTCGACAAGCTGAAGCCCGGCGTCGCCATCCGCTCCGCCCATGTCGGCATTGCCGCCTCCAACACCTATGTGTTCCTCAACGACGTGCTGCCGCGCGCCATCAAGAAATATGGCGGCGTCGATCCCGACGCCCTGCGCAAGGCTGCGATGGAGACCGACCTTCCCGAAGGCGGCACGATGCTGGGCTTCGGCGTCAAGTTCTACGGCGAAGGCACCGCGATGGCGGGCCAGAACGAGCGTTCGTTCCCGGTCGTCATTCAGTACATCGACGACAAGTCGTATGTGGTGTGGCCAAAGAGCCAGGCGTCACGCGAACCCGTGCTGCCGTTGCCGGCCGGTACCACCTACAGCTACAAGTAGGTGGCGCTGAAATCGACGGAAGGGACCGACGTGCTGGTAGTCGAAGGCCTGGTCAAGCGGTTTGGCGGCTTCAAGGCCGTCAACAACGTGTCGTTCAAGGTCGAGCGGGGCGAGATTCTCGGCCTGATCGGCCCGAACGGCTCGGGCAAGAGCACCATCTTCAACATGCTGTCCGGCACGTTTCCGCCGACTTCGGGTTCGATGACCTTCGACGGCACGGAGATCTCGGGCCTCGCGCCGCACCGGATCATCAATCGCGGCATCGGCCGGACCTTTCAGATCCCGCGGCCGTTCCATCGTCTGACGATGTTCGAGAATGTGGCGCTCGCGGGCTATTTCGGGCAGGGCCGCCACAGCCGCGCCAACGCCGAGGAGGCGGCCGAACGCGCGCTTGCGATGGTCGGCCTGCCGGCGGACCGCAGCATGAGCGTCGACGGGCTCGGCGCCGCCGGATTGAAGAAGCTTGAACTCGCCAAGGCGCTGGCGACCGGTCCGAAGCTGCTGCTGGCCGACGAGAGCCTCGGCGGCCTCGACGAGACCGAGATGGAGCAGGCCGCCGACATGCTGCGCAATATCCGCGACGAGCTCGGCATCACCATCATCTGGGTCGAGCACATCATGGGGGTGCTGATGCGGGTGGTCGATCGCGTGATGGTGCTCGACCATGGCGAGAAGATTTCCGAGGGCCTGCCGAGCGAGGTGTCGAGCGACCCGCGAGTGATCGAGGTTTATCTCGGCACCGACGCCGACGCGACCCAGGCCGCGGCGGCAGAAGCGCGCCGTCCCGGGGCGGCCCATGCTTGAACTGAGATCGGTGGATGCCGGCTACGGTACGTTCCAGGCGCTGTTCGGCGTCAACCTCGACGTCGCGGCCGGCGAGGCGGTCGGCGTGATCGGACCCAACGGCGCCGGCAAGACCACCCTGATGCGGGTGATCTCCGGCCTGATCCGGCCCCGCGCCGGGACAATTTCAATGCGGGGCGTCGACGTCCTGAAAACGCCGGAGCATCGCATCGTCAGCCTCGGCATCGCACATGTGCCGGAGAACCGCCGGCTGTTTCCCCGTTTGACGGTGGAGGACAATCTCAAGATGGGCGCCTTCATGCCGGAGGCACGCGCCCGTTATGACGAACGGCTGGCGTTCGTGTTCGATCTCTTCCCGCGCATGAAGGAACGCCGTCACCAGCTCGCCGGCACCATGTCCGGCGGCGAACAGCAGATGTGCGCGATCGGCCGCGCGCTGATGTCCGATCCCAAATTGCTGCTGCTCGACGAACCCTCGGCGGGCCTTGCGCCCGTCGTGGTCCAGCAGGTTTTCGAACTGGTCAAGCGAATCCGCGCCGGCGGGCTGACCGTGCTGATTGTCGAGCAGAACGTGCAGCAGGTGCTGCGCGTGGTCGATCGCGCTTACCTCCTGGAAGCCGGCACCATCCGCGCCTCCGGCAAATCGAGCGAGATGCTGGCCAACGACACCATTCGGCAAGCCTATCTCGGGGTTTAGGTTTTGGGTTTTAGGTTCTTGGGGCTTAAGTGAAACCATGATGGATATTTTCGATATCTACCTGCTCGAAGCGATCGTGAACGGCATTCTGCTCGGCGGCGTGCTGGCGTTGCTGGCGCTCGGGCTTGAACCTGATCTTCGGCGTCATCGACGTGACCTGGATCTGCTATGCCGAACTGGTGATGATCGGCATGTACGGCATGTATTACCTGGTCCAGTATTTCGGACTGTCGTATTTCATCGCAGCCCCGTTCACCATTCTGCTGGTTGCAGCACTGGGGGCGCTGTTGCATTTGCTGGTGATCGCGCCCTTGCTGTCGGCGCCGCCGATCAACCAGCTTCTCGCCACCGGCGGCGTGCTGTTCGTGCTGCAAAGCTTCGCCACCGTCGCGTTCGGCATCGACTTCCGCAACCTCGGCATCCGGCTGCCGGTGTTGCAATTCGCCGACATGCACTTCAGCTACGCACGCCTGCTGGCCTTTGCGGCGGCGCTGATCGGCATGGTGCTGGTCTATCTCTTCATGAAGCGGACCTATGTCGGCACTGCGATCCGCGCCATCGCCCAGGATCGCCAGATCATGGCGCTGATGGGCGTCGATACCCGCCGCATCTATGTCATCACCTCGGCGCTCGGGGGGGCGCTGGCCGGGCTCGCGTCCTGCCTCCTGGTGCTGCAATACGACATCCATCCATTCGTCGGCCTGTCGTTCGGGCCGATCACCTTCCTGGTCTGCGTGCTGGGCGGGCTCGGTAATTTTGTCGGCGGCTTCGTGGCGGCGTTCGTGTTCGCCGAGATCATCTCGGTCGGCGGACTGTTTTCCGATCTCGAATGGGGCTACGTGCTGGCTTTCGCCTTCTTCATCGTCATGATGTTCATTCGGCCCGCCGGGCTGTTGGCGAGGCGCTCGTGACGCTTCGCCAGATCGCGCCCTGGATCGCCGGCATGACAGCGCTGATCGCGCTGCCTTTCGTCTATCGCGATCCCTACCACCTGCACATCCTGATCCTGATCCTGATCTGGTCGTTTGCCTATACGTCGTGGTCGATGATGGGCCGCTTCGGCCTGGTGTCGCTCGGCCATGGCGGGTTCATGGGCGTCGGCGCCTACGTCACCGCGCTGTTGTGGAATCATCTCGGCGTGTCGCCGTGGCTCGGCATTCCCGTGGCGATGATCGCGGCGGCAGCACTGGCGCTGATCGTGGGCTATCCGTGTTTTCGCTTCCGCATCACCGGCCACTATTTCGTGCTGGTCACACTGGCGCTGTCCGGAATCGTGCTGCAGGTCATCACCGCGACGCGCGATTATACCGGCGGCTCGCTCGGCTATACGCCCGACCGTACCAAGGGCAGTCACCTGCTGGCGCTGCAATTCGACGACAAGGTGACCTGGTATCTGATCGCGCTCGGCGTCTGGGCGGTCGGCCTCGTGATCTGGCGCTGGGTCGACGGCAGCATGGATCGCTATGCGCTGGAGGCCATCTCCGAGGACGAGGACGCCGCGGCGGCCGCCGGCGTCAACGTCACCAAGGAAAAACTCAAGATCACGCTGATCAGCGCGCTGATGACCGCGTTCGCCGGCGCGCTCTATTGCCAGTACCAGATGTTCATCTCGCCCGACACGGTGAGCGGCATTTCGGTATCGCTGCAGATGGTCTTTGCCGTCATCGTCGGCGGCCTCTATGTGTCGCTGGGGCCGACGGTCGGCGCCGTCATCACCATCCTGCTGGCGGAAATATTGCGGATCGGATTTGGCACCAAGGCCGTCGGCTGGGACAATCTCATCTACGGCGTGCTGCTGGTGCTGTTCATCATCTTCCTGCCCAAGGGTATTCTGGGCAGCATCCTCGAACGGCTGCGCACGCAACTCAAGCGGCAAGGCAAGACCCTGTGACGTCTGGCTAAGTGCTGACGAAGACCAGCAGCGTCCCGTCGGCCGCCGCAGGTGCGACGCAAACCGCGTTTCCACTGCGAACACCGGCGCTGCCGAACGCCTTCTCCGCCGCGTTGAGGTCGGAGGTCGCAATCACGAGGCCGGCGCCGCCGCTCTCCGGCAGTCCCGCCCGCGAGACTTCAGGGTATCGCCGGCCCAACTGTTCCTTGGTGAGGAATATGAAATCGGCGCGATCCGAACCGGACGGGACTGCAATCGCGCCATCCGGCTCGATCCTGACGTCGCGGTCGATCATGCGTGCCAGATGGGCGGCATCTTTTGCCGGCTCCGTTGAGATCACGAGCACCTGCACAAGGCGCCTGGCGCCATTGGCGTGACGCTGCAACTCCGGAATCCAGACGGTTTCCCGTGTCTTGTGCTGGCAGGCAAAAATACGAAGGCCTGCCGGCGCTTCCTCGATCGGCCACTGAAAGATCCGGAATTTGGCCGCCGACAGCGAGCCGTCGGGCATCGTCACCGGCCGCTCGAAATCGGTCGGCCCAAGCGCCGCATAACCGCGGGCGCGAATTTCCTCGGCGCCGGCGGCCGAATCGACCGCCGTGAATGCGACGCGTTCGATGCCTTCGCCGCGCCGCGCCAGGAATTTGCGCGTCGGAACATTATGTTCGGTTTCGACCAGCACGCCTAGCAATTCGACATAATCATGGTCGAACATGATCGTAGTGTTGCCCGTTCCCATCCTGGCGCTGTGGGTGCCGCGCGGCGACACGGTGAAGCCGAGGCGTTTCCAGTTCGCGGCGGCTTGATCGAGATCGCGAACCACCACAACGGCATGGTCGATTCCGATGATATTCCTGAGCGCCACGCGTTTGTTTCCCCGGCAGGAATTGACATACTAGAGTAACCGGATCGACCGAGTGCCCGCAAGCCGATCGGCAGGAAGCGCAATGATGGATTCTGCAGAGGTCCGCTGGCCTCCCTCGCTGTGGGCCGCGACGACCCCACCCGGTCCCGATTTGCCCGAGTTGACCGGGACCGTTGAAGCCGATGTCGTCGTCATCGGCGGCGGCTTCACCGGCCTTTCGACCGCGCTTCACTTGCGCGAAGCCGGCGTCGACGTTGCCATCGTCGAAGCGATGGAGCCGGGCTGGGGCGCATCGGGGCGCAATAACGGTCAGGTGATCCCGACCTTGTCGCGGCCCGACCCGGACGACATCATCGCCAAACACGGCGCGGCGGGCGAACGTTTCGTCGCGTTGTTGCGCGACAGCGCCTCGACCTTGTTCGACCTCGCGCGGCGCTATCAGATCCAGGCCGAGCAGGAGCAGACCGGATGGATACAGCCGGTGCATTCGCCCGGGCGCATCAGGATCGCGGAGCGCCGGGTGCGGCAATGGTCGAAATTCGGCGCTGCCGTCGAGTTGCTGTCGCGCGACCAGACCCGCCGGATGCTGGGATCGGAGGCCTGGTTCGGCGGCTTCTGGAACCGAAGCGGCGGCCACATCAATCCCCTGGCTTTGTCGCGCGGTCTCGCGCGCGTCGTGCTCGACCGCGGCGGCCGGATTTTCGCGCGCTCCGCCGCGATCAGTTTCAAGCGCCACAACGACCGCTGGGTGGTCACGACCGAAAAAGGACAGATCAGCGGCCGCGCGCTGGTGGTCGCGACCAATGCCTATACCGGCGAATTTTCCAAAGCGCTGCTGCCGGCGATGGCGCACGAAGTTGTGCCGGTGTTTTCCTGGCAAATGGCGACGCAGCCTTTGTCGGAGGAGGCGCGCCGCACCGTCATTCCCGGCCGGCAGGCGATGTCCGACACCCACGGCGAACTTTACTTCGCGCGATACGACGCACGCAATCGCCTGGTCACGGGAGGCGCGGTGATCGGTCCCGGCAACAAGCCCGAACGGTTGAAAGCCATCGTCGCGGCGCGCCTGCAACGGCTGTGGCCGCAGATCGGGCGCGTCGAATTCGACTATGTCTGGAACGGTTATGTCGGAATGACCTCAGACTTCCTGCCCCGCATTCACCGGCTCGGACCGGACGCCTATGGCTGGACCGGCTGCAACGGCCGCGCGGTGGCATTGTCGATCGCGCTCGGCGACGAACTGTCCAAGGCCGTGCGTGGCATTCCGGAAACCGATCTCGCGCTGCCGTTCTCGGAGCCCGCGCCGCTGGTCGCGCACGGATTGCTGCGCCGGTTGGCGCCGCTGATGCTGATGGTCTATCGGCGGCGCGATGCACGCGAAATCGCCTGAAGGCATTGTTAATGATCTCCGGAATACCAAAGCGACAGCGGGGTTTGCGATTTCATACATTCCGATGGGAATAGCCTGTTAGGATAGCAACCGAGCAATTACGGAGGCGTTCATGAAGCGGCGCGAGTTCATGGTTCTGATCGGCAGCGCCGTGATGACGGCGCCCCATGCGGGCTTCGCGCAGACGCCGGCCAGGGTCTACCGCGTCGCGGTGGTTACTCCCCGTGGACTTCTGCCGGAATCCGCCCCTAACGCGAAGCTGCTTCTCGATGGACTGGCACAGCGTGGCTACACGCTTGGACAAAATCTTGGCTTGGAAGGACCTCGCGAGACGGCTGGGCAGCCCGTCCAGCTTCCGCGTTTGATGGAAGAATTGAAGGCAAGCAAGGTCGATGTCATCGTGGTCCTCGGCTATCCGACGGCCGTCGCGGCCAAGGCGGCGGGTATTCCCACGGTCGTGGCGTATGGCGTCGGCGATCCGGTCGCGACCGGCCTCGTTGTGAATCTGGCGCGGCCGGAAGGCAACATCACCGGCATCTCGGATGTGGCAACGACGCTCAGCACCAAGCGGCTCGGTCTGCTTAAGGAGCTGTTGCCTAAACTTCATCGCGTCGCGATGCTCTGGAACAAGGACGACCTCGGGATGTCGCTGCGCTACGACGCGTCGGCAAAGGCGGCTCAAGCGATGGGAGTCGAGGTGCAAGCGGTCGGGGTGCGCGAACCGGACGATTTCGACGAGGCGTTCGCGGTGATGGATCGCGAGCCGCCGGACGCCATTCTCATGGTTTCCGATTCACTCACAAGCCTCAATCGCAAGCGCGTGTTCGACTATGCCGCCACCCATCGCCTGCCGGCGATTTACGAATATGATCCGCTGGTTCACGAGGGCGGCTTGATGTCTTACGGGCCGGATTTGAGCGAATCGTTTGACCGCGCCGCCTCGATGGTCGATCGCCTTTTCAAGGGCGCCAAGCCTTCCGACCTGCCGTTCGAGCAGCCGACGCGCTACCTGTTTGTGATCAACCTGAAGACCGCAAAATCGATCGGCCTCGAAATTCCACCAAACGTACTCGCGCTTGCCGACGAGGTGGTCGAATAAAGCGCTGCAGTATCTCAGGACCCTGCCGGCGTGACCGTTTGCGCGCCGGGTTTTTTGCCCTTTCGCTCCGCGAGCCAGTTCTCGAACCGCTGCACCACGACAAAGAAGGTCGGGACGAACAGCACCGCAAGGCAGGTCGAGGCGATCATGCCGGAGAATACGGTGATGCCGATCGACTTGCGGGCGCTGGCGCCGGCGCCGGTCGCCAGCACCAGCGGGACCACGCCGAGGATGAAGGCAAACGAGGTCATCAGGATCGGCCGGAATCGCGCCCGCGCCGCCTCGACCGCCAATTCCAGCAGCGGCTTGCGGTCGCGGACATGAAGCTCGAGCGCCACTTCGACGATCAGGATGGCGTTCTTGGCCGACAGCGCGATCAGTAGGATGATTCCGATCTGGGTGTAGAGATTGTTCTCGATCCGAAGTCCGGTCAGCACCGCCATTGGGCCGAGCAGTGAAAGCGGCACGGCCAGGATGACCGAGATCGGCGCGTACCAGCTCTCATACTGTCCGGCCAGCACCAGGTAGACCAGCAGCAGAGCGAGGCCGAACGCCCAGTAGATCTGGCCGCCGACCACCTTCTCCTGGTACGACATCGCGGTCCACTCATAGCCCGTGCCCTGCGGCAAGGTTTTGGCGGCGATCTCTTCCATCAATGACATCGACTGGCCGGAACTGTAGCCTTGCGCCGGCAGGCCGATCACGGTCGCCGACGGATAGAGATTGTACAGGCTGATCAGCGAAGGGCCGACCGACGGCGTGATGGTCGCCACCGTTCCGAGCGGAATCATGTTGCCCTGGCTGTTGCGCACCATCAGGTTTTCGATGTCGCGCACCGTCAGGCGAAACTGCGCGTCGGCCTGGGCATAGACCTGGAAGGTGCGGCCGAACTTGGTGAACTGGTTGACATAGGACGAGCCCAGATAAGACGACAGCGTCGAGAAGATCTGGTCGGTGGTCACATACAGGGTCTGGGTCTTGACCCGGTCCACGTCGACGTCGAACTGCGGCACCATCGAGCGGAACGACGAACTGACCCGCTGCAATGCGCTTTGGGTTTGCGCATTGGCGACGATGGCGCCGGCCATCGCCTGCAGTTTGCCGAAGTCGGCGTTGCCGTCGCGCAACTGGACCTGCATGGCAAAGCCGGCGGCGTTGCCGATGCCCTGGATCGGCGGCGGCGGCACCACCAGGATCCGCGCTTCCGGAATGTCCGACATCTTCTCGTTCAGTCCGACGAACAGCGACCGCAGATCCTGGCCCGGGCCGCGCTCGCTCCACTCCTTCAGAATCAGGTAGGCGACGCCGGCGTTGGCCAGGCTCGAACTGTTGTCGAGCGCCGAGATGCCGGCAATGCTGATCACGTGGTCGACGCCCGGCGTCTTGCCGGCGATTTCGCTGATCCGGTCCAGCACGTGCTGGGTGCGATCGAGCGACGCGCCGTCGGGCAACTGCGCCGCCACCAGAAGATAGCCCTGATCCTCGATCGGGATGAAGCCGGTCGGGACCCGCGACAGGCCATAACCGGCGATGCCGATCAGGATCAGGGCAATGATGACGGACAGGTTGGCGTGCGCGGTCATGCGGCCCATCAGGCCGGCATAACCACGCTCGAGCCGGTCATAGACCGAGTTGAAGCCGCGATAGAAGAAATTGCGTTGTTCCGGCGGCACCGGCCGGCGCAGCCACAACGCGCATTGCGTCGGCTTCAGCGTGGCGGCGTTGACGGCGCTGAGCAGCGCGGTGGCGGCGATCACCAGCGCAAATTGCGAATACATCCGCCCGGTCAATCCAGGCAGGAAGGCCGAGGGCAAAAACACCGAGATCAGTACCAGCGTGATGCCGATGATCGGCGCAAACAGCGCATCCATCGCCGCAATCGCGGCGTCATGGCCGGACATGCCTTTTTCGATATTGTGCGCCGCGCCCTCGACCACGACGATGGCGTCGTCGACCACGATGCCGATCGCCAGCACGATGGCAAACAGGGTCGAGATGTTGACGGTGAAACCGAGTGCGGCCATCGCGGCGAAGGCTCCGATGATGGTCACCGGCACGGTCGTGGCCGGCACCAGCATCGCGCGCCAGTCCTGCAGGAAGATCAGGATCACCACCAGCACCAGCAGGCCGGCCTCAAACAGCGTCTTGTAGACCTCGTGGATCGAGGCCGAGACGAACTTGGTGGTGTCGAACGGCGTGTCGTACTTGATGTCCTGCGGAAACTGCGCCGCAAGCGCCACCATCTTTTTCTCCACCGCCGCCTCGACCTCGAGCGCGTTGGCGCCGGGCGACTGGAACACGGCGATGCCGGTAGCCGGCTTCTTGTTGAGCGAGAATACCTGGCTGTAGGTCTGGGCGCCGAGTTCGACCCGGCCGACGTCGCGCACGCGGGTGACGTCGCCGTTGTTGCCGGTCTTGACGATGATGTCTTCGAACTGGCTGGTGTCGTCGAGCCGGCCGTTGACGTTCAGCGTGTACTGGAACGCCTGCCCCGCCGGCGTCGGCGGCGCGCCGACCTGGCCCGCGGTGACCTGCTGGCTCTGCTGCTGGATCGCCTGGATGACGTCCTGCGGCATCAGCGCGCGCACCTGCAGCTTGTTCGGGTCGAGCCAGACCCGCATCGAATACTGGCCGGCGCCGAACACCGTGACATTGCCGACACCGGGCAAGCGCGACAACTCGTCCCGCAGGTTGATGGTGGCGTAGTTGCTGAGGAACAGGCTGTCATAGGTGGCGTTCGGGGAAGTCAGCGTCACGAACAGCAGGATCGCGGTGGATCTCTTCTGCACGGTGACGCCCTGGTTCTGCACCGCCTGCGGCAGCGCCGACAGCGCGCTCGACACCCGGTTCTGCACCAGCACCTGCGCAAAGTTGAGGTCGGTGCCGATCTTGAAGGTGACCGTCAGCGTATAGGTGCCGTCGGCGCCGCTGTAGGACTGCATATAGAGCATGTCCTCGACGCCATTGACCTGCTGCTCGATCGGCAAAGCGACGGTGTCGATCACGGTCTTGGCGCTGGCACCCGGGTAGCGCGTCGTCACCTGCACGGTCGGCGGCACGACATCGGGATATTGCGCGACCGACAGACGAAACAGGCACACGCCGCCGATCAGGATCATCAGGATCGCGATGACGTTGGAAAGGACCGGCCGCTCGATGAAGAATTTCGAAATCATGACCGGTCCTATTTGGCCGATGCCGGCGGTGATTCGATCTTCTGCAGTTGCGGATCGACCTTCTGGCCGGGGATGGCGCGCAACAGGCCGGCGATGACGACCTTGTCATCGGCCTTCAGGCCGCCGTCGATCACGCGCAGATCGCCGTCGATCGGCCCGGTCACGACCTTGCGCTGCTCGACCACATTGTCGCCGTTCACCACCAGCACGTAGCGTCCGGACTGATCGCTGCCCAGTGCAACGTCAGGCACCAGCAGCGCGCTATCCTGCTTGTCGAAGGGCACGCGGACGCGAACATAATAGCCGGGCAGCAGCACGCGATCCGGATTCGGCAGGACGCCGCGCACCGCCAGCGTTCCGGTCGCCTGGTTGATGGTGGGTGCCGCGTAATCGAGGTTGCCCTGGTGCGGGTAGCCGGTTTCGGTCTGCAATCCGACCTCGATCGCCAGTTTCGTCAAATCGCTCGACGTCATTCCCCGCCGCCTGGCTTCAGCCCGAATGCGCAGCACATCCTGTTCGTTGACGTTGAAATTGACGTAGATCGGGTCGAGTTGCACGATGGTGGCAAGCTGCGTCGGCGACGCCGTCGCGCCAACCAGTTCACCGACCGAGACGAGGTGCGCGCTGACGATGCCGTCGAACGGCGCGACCACGTTGGTATAGCCGTAATTGACCGCCGCGATCTTGGTGTTGGCCTGGGCCTGCTGCAGGTTGGCCTGGGCGTTGTCGCGCGTGGACGTCGACGTATCGAGCGTCGCCTGCGAGACGGCTTGTTTTGCGACCAGATCGGCCTGGCGTTTGAAGTCGGCCTCGGTCTGCTTCAGCGATGCCTGGGCGCCGGCCTCGGCGGCCTGGGCCTGGTCGAGTTTCAGCTTGTAGGTATCCGGCTCGATCGTGAACAGCGTGGTGCCTTCCTTCACGAAGGTACCGTCCTTGTAGTTGATGGTTTGCAGCACCCCCTGCACCCGCGCGACGAGATCGACCGACTTGATGGGAGCGGTGTTGCCGGTGGCCTCAAGGTAACGCGTGACGTTGCGCTGTATGGGTACGCCGACGTCGACCTTCGGCGGCGGCGGCGGCACAAAGCTGTTTTGTTCGCAACCGCTTAAGGCGACCAACGCCAATGCGGCGAGAGAAATACGGCTGGCGGTGGCGCCCGGTCTCGCGGCGCCGTTCGGCCTGGCGAATGCCGGTGAACGCGTCGGTTTCATTCCCTTGCCTCAATTGTTTTACTTAAAGAGATTTATTCGAGGAAATCTCTCGGCATCCCATGAATAGCAACAATCCACTTGCAGTGGAACCCGAAACCGAAAAGGATGTGGCGCCCGAAATTTTCCCTCGATAAGGATTTCCTCAAATGGTTGACACTTTGGGACGCGTTGCGGCGCTTTTGACATCGCTGGCGACGATCGCATTCGCAACACCGGCCTTTTCACAAGCGCCGACCGATGCGCAACGCAGTGCCATCCGGTCCCAATGCCGCTCGGACTATGAAGCGCATTGCGCCAGCGTTCCCCCGGGCGGCATGGCATCGTTGCAATGCCTGCAGAAAAACATGTCGAGCCTGTCGTCGGGCTGCCAGAGCGCGGTGCGTGCGGTGGAAGCACCGGCGAGCCCAGAGCCCCAAATCCGAACCCGCCGCAGGATCTGCTCCGCCCCCGGCGGCTGCCAAGCCGGCCGAGACCGCGACTGAGCCGGCCCCGAAAACAGCAGGTAAAACCGCCAAAAAGCCCAGCAGCGCGCAGGTCGCGGCGATCCGCAGCGCGTGCCGGTCCGATTATCAAAGAACCTGCGCCGGCGTGCCGACCGGCGGCGCCGCGGCGCTGAATTGCCTGGAAACGAACAAGTCCAAACTCTCGGCAAGCTGCCAGCAGGCGGTCAGTGCGGCCAGCGGCGGCGGCGCAACTCCTGCTTCCGGGCCGACGGCGGCGGCACCTGCAGAAGCCCCGGCCCCTGCCCCGGCGCTGGTGTTGCGGCCGATGCGGCCGCGCGAGGAGCTTTTCGTCCTGAGGTCGGCATGCGGTGGCGATGTGCGCGCGCTTTGCGGCGGCATTCCCGTTGGCGGCGGCCGTATCCTGCAATGCCTGGTGGGCCAGGCCGCCTCGCTTTCCCCCGCATGCCAGGACGTTCTGTCGCAGTTTGCGCTGCGACGATAACAACCGCACTGCAAGACTGCGAATTGTTCGGGAGGAGGTTGTGCGAGTTGCCGTGATCGGCGGAGGCCCGGGAGGGCTCTATTTCGCCTATCTCTGGAAAAAGCGTCACCCGCACGCCGATATCGATCTGTTCGAACAGAATGCCGCCGACGCCACCTGGGGCTTCGGCGTGGTGTTTTCCGAGCAGGCGCTGGAATTCCTGCGCGCCGACGATCCCGATACCGTCGACGCCATCGCGCCCCGGATGGAAAGCTGGAAGAACATCACGCTGAACCTGCGCGGCGAGAGCGTCGAGATCGACGGCGTCGGCTTCTCCTCGATCGGCCGGCTCGAACTGCTCGCGATCCTGCAACAGCGCGTCCGCGCCGCCGGCGTCACGCCGCACTATGACACGACGATCCAGTCGATGGATCAATTGGCTGGTTACGACCTGATCGTCGCGGCCGATGGCCTGAATTCGCTGGTGCGCCGCAGTTTCGAGCGTGAATTCGGCGCATCGGTGTCCCATTCCGCCAATAAATTCGCCTGGTACGGCACCTCAAAGCGGTTCGAGACGCTGTCGCAGACGTTTGTCGCAACCGAGCTCGGCGCCTTCAACGCGCATCATTATCGCTATTCGCCCGGCATGAGCACCTTCCTGGTCGAATGCGATCCCGTGACCTGGCAGCGCTACGGTTTTGCCGACAAGACGATCGAGGAATCGAAAAGCATTTGCGAGCGCATCTTCGCATCCACCCTCGGCGGACATCCGCTAAAGTCGAACAAATCGGTGTGGCGTAATTTTCCCTGGATCTGGAACGAACGCTGGTCGTCGGGAAACAGGGTGCTGATCGGTGACGCCCTGCACTCGGCGCATTTCTCGATCGGTTCCGGCACGCGGCTTGCCATCGAAGACGCCATCGCACTGGCAAAGGCGCTGGATGCGGAAGCCGATATTCCGGCAGCGCTCGCCCGCTATGAGACCGAGCGCAAGCCGATCGTGGAAAAGCTGGTGACGGCAGCGCGCACCAGCGCCGACTGGTACGAGAAATTTCCCGAACACATGAAGCTCGGCCTGATGGATTTCGCCTACAGCTACATCACCCGCTCGGGGCGGATCGACGATGCGCGTTTGCGCGCGATGTCGCCGGCGTTCATGGCACGGTATGAATCACAACTTCAACGTCGTCCCCGCGAACGCGGGGACCCATAACCACTGTGTTTGTTATCGCGTGAGATAGTTGCTCCAGCTTTCGCCCAATCCACATCGGTGGCTATGGGTCCCGGCTCAAGGCCGGGACGACATGGGAGTTTTGACGCTAGCTCTTAAGCCCCGTCCCGCCATACAACCACGCCAGATCGCGATAATAGTCCTCCGAGGTCTTTGCGCTCATGATGGCGTTGCGGAGGCGGGCGTGTTCGCCGGCGGGATGATAGATGTGCTCGCCGATGGCGCGGGATAACAGCTGCACCCGCGCGGTGCGCGGAAAGCGCTGCGCTCGATAGCGTTCGAGCGCGCCGGCATAATCGTTAGGGTAGGCATCCAGCATATGCGACAGGCACACTGCGTCCTCCAGTGCCATGCAGGCGCCTTGCGCGAAATATTGCAGCATCGGATGCGCGGCATCGCCCAGCAATATCACGCGGCCGTCGATCCAGCGCTCGACCGGATCGCGGTCGCACAGCACCCACAGCCGCCAGTTCTTGCCGTGGCGGATGATGTCTTTCGCGCGCTCATGCACATGCGCAAAACCCCGCATCACCTCGTCGTCGGATACCGGCTTGCCCGCGACCGGCTCCGGCGCGTCGTTGTGACAGGTGACGACGAGGTTGAATACCTTCCAGCCCGACAGCGGATAGTGCACGATGTGGCATTTCGGGCCCGCCCATAATGTAGCGGCGTTCCAGCGCAGATCCTCCGGCATCTGTTCGGTCGGAATCACCGAACGATAGGTGGTGTGGCCGGATACCCGCGGCGGCCCGTCGCCGACGACTTTCTTGCGGATATTCGACCACAGCCCGTCGGCCCCGATCAGCAGCGAGCCGGCGACATCATCGCCCGAGGCAAGCCGTGCGGTCACTGACGTAGCGTCCTGATCGTAGCCGACGACCTCGGAGCTGACGCGCAACTCGATCAAGTCGTGGTCCTGGCAGGCCCTGAGCAACACGCCGTGCAGATCGCCGCGATGCACCACCGCATAAGGGTTGCCGAAGCGCGAGCGAAACGCCTCGCGCAAATCGACATGGGTGATCTCTTCGGCCGTCAGCGCATCCATCAGCCGCAACTGGTCGACATAGACCGCCATGCCGCGCGCGGCTTCGCCGACGCCGAGATAATCGAAGGCGTGGAATGCGTTGGGCCCAAGCTGGATGCCGGCGCCGATCTCGCCCAGCGCCGGCGCTTTCTCCAGCAGGATGGAGCGGATGCCCTTTTGCGCGAGGCCCAACGCCGCCGCAAGGCCGCCGATGCCGCCGCCCGCGATCAGGACCGGCCAATTCGACCCGGCGCCCATCAGCCCGATTTCTTGAAATGTTCGAGCGCGTCTTCGGCGCGCAGCGGCACCCGCGACGCCTCGTTGTTGAGATCGACCAGTTGCGTCATCAGCGCCATCAGGGTCTTGCGATCCGCCGGCTTCAACGGCTGCAGCATCCGCGCCTGCGCGCGATCGACCGACGGCACGATATCGCGCAATAGCGCCGCACCCTCCTTGGTGAGATCGAGCAGCTTGACGCGCTTGTCCTCGCGGGCGGATTTGCGCTCGATATAGCCCTTGGCCTCCAGCCGCTCGATCACGCTGCCCAGCGTCGAGCGGTCGAACGCGATCACGGCCGACAGCCGTGTCGCGTCGATGCCGGGATGGGTGCGGATCGCGACCAGCGAGGCATATTGCACCGGCGTCAGGTCATGCGCCTTGCACTCTTCGCCGAAAATTGCGACCGCGATCTGCTGCATCCGCCGAAACAAATACCCCGGCGCGGTGTAGACCGCATCCATCGTGATCGGCGCGGACTTATTCGGCATCGGGTTGCCGGTCCGGCGCGGCGTCCGCGAACGCCTTGGTGTTCTTCGCGGCTGTCTCGGCTTTCAACAGGCGCGGAAAGGCGGCGAGATCGACGCCGAAGCGCCGCGCATTGGCAAGCTGCGGCACCAGGCAAAGATCGGCGATGGTCGGCGCAGCCCCAAAGCAGAACGGACCGGCTTCATCCGGCGACCAGGGTTTCGCAGGCGGCAAGGCCCTCGCGGTTGGCCCAGGCCGCCCATCCCGTCACTTGTTCTTCGGGCAAGCCGAGTTCACGCAGCCTCGCCAGCACTTTCAGGTTTTGTACGGGGTGAACATCGCAGGCGATCGCCATCGCAAAGGCGCGGGCCCTGGCGCGGCGCAGCGGATCCTTGGGCAGCAGCGGCGGCTCGGGATGGGTTTCGTCCAGCCATTCGATGATGGCGAGCGACTGGGTCAGGATCGCACCCGCATCGCTCTCCAAGGTCGGCACCAGCCCTTGCGGATTGATCGCCAGATAGGACGGCGCGCATTGCTCGCCCTTGCGCAGGTGATGGGCCAGGTGCTCGGCGGTCAGACCCTTCAGGTTCAGCGCTATTCTGACCCGATAGGCGGCGCTGCTGCGGAAATAGCCGTGCAGCTTCATCGGAACCTCCCTGATTGTTTTGGTTTTAACGCAGGTCGTATCATTGACGTTAGCCATATTGTAAGTATACTGTCAATTAATCCAGCAAAAAACAACGCCGGGAGACTCGCATGGAAGCCGTAGTGAAGACGCCGGAACGCGAGGCGTTCTACCGCAAGATTGACGGCGAAAATCTCTCGGCGCTCTGGAACGTGATGGGCGATCTGATCACGCCGGAGCCGAAGAGCGCCTGCCGGCCGCATTTGTGGAAATTCGACGCCATCCGTGACTACATGACCGAAGCCGGCAGGCTGATCACCGCCAAGGAAGCCGAGCGGCGGGTGCTGGTACTGGAAAATCCCGGACTTCGCGGCCAGTCGAAAATCACCACCTCGCTGTTTGCCGGCGTGCAGATGGTGATCCCGGGCGATGTCGCGCCGGCGCACCGGCACAGCCAGTCGGCATTGCGTTTCGTCCTCGAAGGCAAGGGCGCCACCACCGCGGTCGATGGCGAGCGCAGCGTGATGGCGCCCGGCGATTTCGTGATCACGCCATCGATGACCTGGCACGACCATGGCAACGAGACCTCCGAGCCGATGTTCTGGCTCGACGGGCTCGATATTCCACTGGTGCAGTTTCTCGATGCGTCGTTCGCGGAAGGCTCCGACCAGGAGCAGCAAAAGATCACGCGCCCCGCCGGCGACAGTTTTGCGCATTATGGTCACAACCTGCTGCCGGTCGACGCCAGGCGCACCTCGAAAACCTCGCCGATTTTCAACTATCCCTACAACTACACCCGCGAAGCGCTGGAGCAGGCCAGGCAGCGCGACGAGTGGGACGCCTGCCACGGGTTGAAACTCAGATTTTCCAATCCCGAGACCGGCGGCTTTGCGATGCCGACCATCGGCACCTTCATCCAGCTGCTGCCGAAGGGTTTCAAAACCGCGCGCTATCGTTCGACCGATGCCACCGTGTTCGCGGCGATCGAAGGCAAGGGCCGCACGCGGATCGGCGACCAGACCTTTGAATGGGGTCCGCGCGACCTGTTCGTGGTGCCGAGCTGGCAGTGGGTCACCCACGAAGCCGATGCAGGATTCGGTGCTGTTCAGTTTCTCGGACCGTCCGGTGCAGCAGAAGCTCGACCTGTTCCGCGAAGACCGCGGCAATGCTTGAAGCCGTCGTCCCGGCCTTGAGCCGGGACCCATAGCCACCGGCCTTCGTTTTACAGAAGGTCTCTAACCACATCGCTCGATCGCAAGATCACGCGGTATGGGTCCCGGCTCGGAGGCCGGGACGACGAAAACCTGTGATCGCGATGCGACGCCTTCACCTCGCCCCGCTTGCGGGGAGAGGTCGAAATTCGCGAAAGCGAATTTCGGGTGAGGGGGATTCTCCGCAAGTCCGCTTGTTGAGAGAGCCCCTCACCCCAACCCTCTCCCCGTGAAGAACGGGGCGAGGGAGTAGATTTACCGCCAGTGCAGCAGCCGCGTTTCCAGCCAGTTGATGACGCGCCCGACCGCCAGCCCGAACAGCGATAGAATCACCACGCCGGCGAGCAGTTGATCGGTCTGCATCAGGTTGCCGGCCTGCAGGACAAAAGCGCCGATGCCGTACTCGGCGCCGATCATTTCGGCGCTCACCACCAGTAGCAGCGCGACCGAGGCGGTGATGCGAAATCCCGCCAGGATCGACGGCAGCGCGCCGGGCCAGATCACCCTGCGCACGATGGCATGAAACGGCACGTTGAAGCTCTGCGCCATCCGGATCAGGTTGCGCGGCACCGCATCGACGCCGCTATAGACGGAGATCGCGGTGGAAAAGAACACCCCGAGCGCGATGGTGGCGATCTTCGGCTGTTCGCCGATGCCGAGCCACAGGATCAACAGCGGCAGCAGCGCGATTTTCGGAATTGGAAACAGCGCCGAGATGAAGGTGATGCCGACGCCGCGCGCCAGGCTCGACAGCCCGATTCCGAAACCGACGATGACGCCGGCGATGGTGCCGAGAATCCAGCCGGTTCCGATGCGCATGATCGAGTACGACAGGTGATGCCACAGCGCGCCCGAGATCGCGAGCCGGTAGATCGCAACCGCGATGGCTGATGGCGCCGGCAGGAACAGGGGATTGACCCAGCCGGCGCTGCCCGCCAGCTGCCATAGCGCGATCGCCAGCACCAGCGCGATCCAGCCCGAATAGCGGTCCGCCTTTGGCGTAAAGCCCGCGCCGCGAAACGTAACTGGACGGGTTTCGTCCGCGCGCTCGTCGTTTTTGGAACGCTCAAGCATGCTGGACTTCCCGCTCGGCTTCGACCGCCTCCTCGCGGATCAGCGACCACAGCTCGTTCTGCAGCGCGAGCAATTGACCTCGCGCATTGATGTCGCCGCGTTCGCCGCGCGTCAGCGGAATGGCGACGACTTCGCGGACGCGGCCGGGACGCCGCGACAGCACCACGATGCGGTCGGCGAGCCGGACCGCTTCTTCCAGATTATGCGTGACATAGACCGCGCCCATCGAACCGTCGGCAAGCAGGCGGATGAAATCCTCCATCAGCAATTCGCGGGTTTGCGAATCCAGCGCCGACAGCGGCTCGTCCATCAGCAGGATCGCCGGCCGCACCGCGAGCGCGCGCGCGATGCCGACACGCTGGCGCATGCCACCGGACAATTGCTTCGGATAGGTGCCGCGAAAATCCACCAGACTTGTGCGGCGCAGGGCGTCGCCAGTGATCGCCTGGCGCTCGGCGGCGGACAGATCCACGTGCAGCAGCGGGAAAGCGACATTCTCTTCGACCGTGCACCACGGCAGCAGCGCGAAATCCTGGAACACGAAGGTCAGCGGGTTGCGGCTGTCGGGCGGCGGCGCGCCGCGCAGTTCCGCCTGGCCTGAACCCGGCTGCAACAATCCGCCGAGAATCGACAATAGCGTGCTCTTGCCGCAGCCGGAAGGTCCGACGATCGCGACCACCTCGCCCGCGCCTGTCGTGAACGACACGTCGTCGAGCACCTCGAGCGCGCCGAAGCGGTGACTGATGTGGTCGGCGATCAGGTCCATTTCATCGTCATCCTGAGGTGCGAGCGAAGCGAGCCTCGAAGGATGGGCAGCCGGGCCGTCGTCCTTCTGGACGGCCGCTTTGCGGCCTCCTCAGGATGACGGGTTCGGCAGTTTCGCTTTCCGCTTCGCATCAATCCGGCTTCACATATTCTTTCGCAACAATCGCATCCGCATCAAACCCCTTGTCGACGAAACCCTGCTGCTGCAGCCATTCGATCTGGTTGGCCACGTTCTTGACGTCGAGCTTGCCGTCGGGATCGATATAGGCGCAATTGCCGACCACCTGCTCGACCGGCAGGTTGGTGTATTTGGCGATGATCTCCAGCAATGGTCTGGTCTTGTCGTTGATCGGCGCCTTGCCGTCGGTCACCGCCGCCAGGATCACATCGTGATATTCGCGGTCGGCGCGCGCCAATGCGTCTAGCAATTTGGTCACCAGCGATTTGTCGGTCAGCGTTTTTGGCGATGCGAACACCGCGCCCAACTGCCACGGCGTTTCGTCACCGACCCAGCCCAAGAGCTTGGCGCCACCGTCGTCCATCAGCTTGCGCGCGGTCGAGGCCGGCAACAGCGCCGCATCGACGGTCTCGCCCTTGAGTGCGGCCGCCGCATTCGACAGCGACTGCATCGGCAGCACTTTCATGTCGCTCAGTTTCAGCCCGTATTTGTCGGCGAGCAGGCCGAGCGAGTAGTGAAAGCTGGAACCCACCTGCGTCACCGCGATGCGCTTGCCGGCAAGATCCTTTGGCGTCTTGAGACCGGCGGCATAGGCATTGTTGCTGGCGAAGTAGCCGATCAGCGGATAGCCCGCCTTTTCGCGGCTCATGCCGCCGATCACCTTCAGCGTGCCCTTGCCCGCGAGATTATAAAGGCCCGCGGTGAACGCCGTGATCCCGAAATCGATATCGCCCGACGCGGTCGCCACCGCGATCGGCTGCGCAGCATCGAAGAATTTCAGCTCGACATCGAGACCCGCCTCGCGGAAATAACCCTTGTCCTGCGCAATGAACACCGGCGCCGAGGACGACAACCTGAGCACGCCGACTTTGGCTTTCACGAGTTCGTCGGCGTGTGAGGTAGAGGAGGCAGCCAGGGCCAGCACGATCGCTAATATCAGTCGCGTAAATCCCGTCACTCAGCTTCCCTCCGTCTTGTTCTTATTTCTTATAGAGTCTGTTCTGCACGGATAGAAGCATTGGCACGATGTCGCAGCAATGGCAGTGCGCCCCCCTCTCCCGCTTGCGGGGGAGGGTTGGGGTGGGGGCGCCTCAGCATACGCCGGTGCAAATGGAGAGAGTTCCCCCACCCGCCACGCTCTGGCGAGCGTGGCGACCTCCCCCGCAAGCGGGAGAGGTGTACCGAGCACGCCGCTACAATCCCTCGGGCACGTTCTGATCCCGCCCGATAAACACGCCCTGCTGCTTCAATTGCGCCTGTAGCTTCTCCACCGCGATGTCGCGCGGGATGGTGTTGCCGCCGAGCGCCAGGGCGGCGGCGGTTCCGGCGGCCTCGCCCATCGCAAAACAGGCGCCGGAGACGCGCGCCGCCGACTGGCCGTCATGGGTCATCGAGGCACAGCGTCCGGCCACCAGCAGATTGTCGATGCCTTCGGGCGTCAGCATGCGGTACGGCAATTCGTTGAAGCCGCGCGACTCCGGGATCGGCGGAAACTTGAAGATCACGTCGCCCGCGACATGGGTTTCCATCGGCCAGCCATTGACGCCGATCGAATCCTCGAAGGAGGCGCAGCCGAGCACGTCCTCCCCCGACAGCATGTAGCCGCCGACCACCCGCCTGGTTTCGCGGATGCCGAGCTGCGGCGGCAGGTCGACGATGTAGGATTTCTCGAAGCCAGGCACCGTGCGCAGGAAGTTGAAGGCGGCGACGGCCTGGCGGCGGCCCTCGATCTCGCCGCGCGTCAGATCATCGGGCTCGATGCCGTTGATCGCGGTGCCGTCCTCGCGCGCCACTTGCGTGAAATTCACCCGCCACTCGATCTGCGAACGCTGCGGCCGCACGATCGCAGCCTTGCGCGGAAAATGATGGGTGCCGGCGGCCTCGGCCTGCTCCATCAGCGCCGGTATGGTCCGCCACGCTTCGCCCGCTTTTGCGGGATCGATGCCGTTCAGGCGGAACATCATCGACGGGTACAGCATGCTGCCGGCGTTGTCGCCGACCTCGAAGCGCGCACCGGCCCAGGCCGCAAGATCGCCGTCGCCGGAGCAATCGATGAAGATATTCGCGGCGACCGCCTGGCGGCCGGCCTTGGTCTCGACCATCAGCGCGTGGATGCGGCGCCCGTCCTGCATCACCACGCCGGCGCCGAGCGCATGGAAGAGAATGTCGACCTTGTGGGCGGCAAGCAGATCGTCGGCGGCGATCTTGTAGGCCGCGGTGTCGTAGGCCTGCGCCAGGATTTTGCCGAGGATCAGATGCGGCGCGTTGAGCCCGCCGAGACGATCGATCCGCGCCAAGAGATCGGAGGCGATGCCCTGCACCACCCGATGCATCTCGCCATAGACGTTGGCATGCAGTCCGCAGAAGTTCGTCACTCCCGCCGCCGTGCCCATGCCGCCGAGGAACCCATAACGCTCGATCAGCAGCGTGCGCTTTCCGGCCCGCGCGGCCGCGACCGCCGCCGCAATGCCTGCGGGCCCGCCGCCGAGCACGGCGACTTCATACTCGCCGTAGAGCGGAATTTGGCGGGCGGGCTCTGAGACGGTGCGAGGCGGCAAAACGGGTTTCCTCGCGCAACGGCGCTCGCTGTTATTCCGCCGCGTCGAGGATGGTCTTGCCGAGGGTGTTGTCGACAATGACCGGCGTCTGGAAAAAGCTGATCTCGGGCGGGCTGCCATAGCGCTCGGTGATCATCTTGCGCCATTCGGCGTTATAGACGCGCTCGGCGGCCTCACGGCTCTCCCACAGATAGCAGCCGCCGCCGGTGTGGTTTTCGGCGTCGTACAAATAATATTTGCGAACGAGACCGGCGAGGCCCTGGTATCGCGAGGCCGAGGCCTGGAACACCTCGGCCGCTTTGGCGGCATCCATGGTGGCGGGCAGCTTGAAACGGACAACGGCGGTAATCATCGGCAGATCCTCCTTCGCCTTGTTTGTATTCCCAGTTCCCGGAACCAAAGGGTCTGACGACAGGATGCGGCATTTCGGGTGCCGCAGCAAGGTCGCAACGGCTTTGCGTGCCAGCCGGAATTGCGGGTTGCGCCGCGCGGCCGGCTTGTGGAAACTGGTTCTCGAACCGCCAACAGGAAACATTCTCGATGCGAATTTGCATTTTCGGCGCCGGCGCGGTCGGCAGCCATTTTGCGGTGCGGCTGGCGCTGGCCGGACATGACGTCTCCTGCGTGATGCGCGGACCGCATCTCGAAGCGGTGAAGGCCAAAGGCCTGACCCTGCGGGTCGGGGACGTCGCGTTTTCCGCGAAAGTGAAAGCGTCCGACGATCCCGCAGCGCTCGGCCCGCAGGATGTCGTCATCAGCACGCTGAAGGCGACCGGGTTGAGCAGCCTCGTCACGGGTTTGCGGCCGTTGCTGCGCGACGACACCGCCGTGGTGTTTGCGCAGAACGGCATTCCCTGGTGGTACGATATCGGGATTTCCCCCGATCACCCGTCCCCGCCGAACCTTGATTTTCTCGATCCCGGCGGGGCGTTGCGCGCCGCTGTCGCACGAGCGCGGATCATCGGCGGCGTGATCTTTTCGTCGAACGAGATCGTCGAGCCCGGCGTCGTTGCGAATCTGTCGCCCGACCGCAACATGCTGCTGGTCGGGGAATGCGACGACCGCTCGAGCCCGCGGATCGAGCGGCTGCGCGCGTTGCTCGACGAAGCCGCGATCAAATCGCCGGCGGCACCGCGGATCCGGGAGACGATCTGGACCAAGCTTTTGACCAACATGTCGATGTCGGTGCTGTGCCTGTTGACGGGGCAAACCGCGCGGGGCGTGCGGGACGATCCTGCGCTGCGCGATGTGATCCCGCGGCTGCTGGCAGAGGCCGACAGCATCGGCCATAGCTGTTTTCCCGACGTCAAGCGCACCACGCGAACCGGGCCGGCGCCCAATCACAAGCCCTCGATCCTGCAGGACTACGAACAGGGCCGCCCGATGGAGATCGATGTGCTGGTGAAGGCGCCGTCGGCATTCGCCCGAGCCGCGGGACTGTCGACGCCGATGCTCGACATGCTGGCGGCGCTGGCCATCCGTCAGGCGCGCGAAAAAGGGCTGTATCGGGAGTGAGCATGTTGCGCGCCGCCGTCGAGCAACAAACTCGGTCACCTCTCCCCTTGCGGGAGAGGGAGCTCACCGCCGTTGCTGCGGCATCGAGGCAATGTTTCAATTGAAGCGGCACACATCTTTTTCGTCATGGCCGGGCTTCGTCCCGGCCATCCACGTCTTTCTGCTGTTAGTCTGTGAAGACGTGGATGCCCGGCACGAGGCCTGGCATGACGAGACAATCGAGGACACACCATGCGCGTCAAAGACAAAGTCTGCGTCGTCACGGGAGCGGCGAGCGGAATCGGCGAGGCGGTGGCGCGTGCTTATGCCGAAGCCGGTGCGCGCGGCGTGGTGGTCGCCGACCTCAAGAGCTCGCGCGACCGGCTGGCCGGCGTCGCCGGCGAGATCGACGGCCTCGCCGTCACCGCCGATGTCGGGCAGGAAAGCGACATCAAGGCGCTGATAGCGGCGGCCGAGGCCCGCTTTGGACCCGTCGATGTTTTCTTCTCCAACGCCGGCCTGTCGCGCAAGGGACAGGAGACCGCTTCGGATGCCGACTGGGACGTGAGCTGGCGGGTGCACGTCATGAGCCACGTTTTCGCGGCCCGCGCGCTGGTGCCCGGCATGCTCGCGCGCGGCTCCGGCTATCTGCTCAATACCGCGTCCGCCGCGGGCCTGCTGGCTTCGCTGAACTCGATGCCGTATGGCGTGACCAAACATGCCGCGGTGGCGCTGGCGGAGCATCTGGCCATTCAATACGGCGATCGCGGCATCCGTGTTTCCGTGCTGTGCCCGCAGTCGGTGCAGACCGGCATGACGACATCGGGCCCGAGTGCCGCGCAGGGTCGACGGCGTGATGTTTCCGGCCGAGGTTGCCCGTATCGTGGTCGAGGCGATGGAGGCCGAACGCTTCCTGATCCTGTCGCATCCGCAAGTTCACGCGTACATGCAGCGCAAGGCGGCCGGCATCGACCGCTGGCTTGCGGGGATGCGGCGGCTTCGCGACAAGACCTATGGCGCCCTGCGCCCTGGCTGATTTATTCTGCCGCCAGAGGAACGATGGCTTTGAACTTCCTGATCTGCTTCATGCTTGCTTTGTTGATCGGCACTGCACCGGCCGCGGCGGTGACCGCGGTGGAACAATGCCGATTCATCCAGGCCAGGCCTGAGCGCGAGGCCTGTTACGACCGCCAGGCCGCCCAACTCGCCGCCAAACGCAAACCCGAGCCGGCCGCCGACACCACGACGCTGGACTCGTTGCAGCAAATGCGGCGGGACGACGACGAGGTCTACAAAAGTCTGCGCAGCATTTGCCGGGGATGTTGAGGCAGACTGAGGCCCAATCGGGACTGGGCAAATTGGCGATCCCGGCATGACTCGAACATGCGACCTACGGTTTAGGAAACCGTCGCTCTATCCGGCTGAGCTACGGGACCGGAGCCCCGCCGCAAACGGCGGGTGCCTGAACGCTCCATACCAGAACGCCGGTATGATCGCCAGTATCCGCGCGCCTGCCGCTCACGCGCCGTGCATCGGCGATTTCAACGCCGCTGCCAGCCCTTGCGGATCGTCGGTGCCGATCCGCCAGATATCGCCGGATCGCGCGCGCAGTTCGACCGCATCGAGGCCGACACGTTATAGAGCCGGAACCCCGCAGCCCTCCTGATACCAAAACCGTTCCACCACCGGTTCCGCGCGACCGCAACCGTTGCGACATCGCTGAGAGGAAGCCGGTAGGTCCAGAGTCCGGGGCCGAAATACCAGCGCAATTCGTTGTCGTTGACCTCGACCGTCAGGGACGAGAACAGGATGGCGACGGCGACGAGCAGAATCAGGACCGCCACCGGAAGCCATTGCCTGGTCTGCCACGCAATGACGGCATCGAATGCGGCGAAAGCCAGACAGGGAAGCACGATCCAGAGACCGTGCTGGGTGTGGCGATAGGGCATGGGCAAATCCTCCGCCCGGAAACCGCTGGCGCAACCGGCCGCGTGATTCCCGGGGTCTGCTTGTTAAATCGCGGTTCCCGCAGTGATTTTCAATTTTTGTTGCCGATATCGCTTCGCCGGTTCAATAGCAGACGCGTGATGTATCCATTGCATCACAGCCCTCCGCATGTGGCAGAAAAGAGCCGTTCAGGGGTGACAAGCCGCCCAACAATGGCGACAATCTGTAGAAATAATGTCTCCAGGGTCGCGTTGGGGAAGCGTTCTTGATTGCATCACGTACAGTGCTGTTTGCCGCGATCGCCGGCTGCGTCGCGCTGCAACCGTTGCGCGCGCATGCGCAGTGGTGGAGTCATGCTCCGGCCGATTTCGAGGAATGTGCCGATACCGCCGAAAAGGCGGCGACCAAGGAAGCCAAAACGGCGGCGCTGACCGAATGCAACGCGAAATTTGCCGGCCGGCGCAAGCCCGGCGGCGGCTACACCTACTACGATTTCATGCAGAACCGGAATTTCGATATCGCCGGACCGAACCCGACGCCGGAAGAGCAGAAGCACATCGACGAGCAATATACCGCCTTTCTCGAACGCGAGCGGCGCAGCAGCATCGCGGCGGCCTTCACGGCCAAGCAGTTGCAGCAGCAGGCGGCCTTCAAGGACCAGACTGAAAAACCTGCCGCGCCGGCGCCGGCCGCCAAGCCAGCCCCGCCGGTGGTCGATATCAGGCCGCACACCAAGAACGCCAATTGCGCGCAGCATTCGTTCTCCTGCGACTGGCCGCGGATTTCGGAAGGCATCAAGGATCTCAAGAAAGCGCTGTTCGGTCCGCCGAGCAAGGGCAAGCGGAGTTAGCGATCTCTCAACGCGTCGTCCCGGCGAACGCCGGGACCCATAAACCCGGGCGTTGATGGTTATAGAAGGTCTCTACCTCCAGCGCTTCTATCGACAGGACACGGCGTATGGGTCCCGGCGTTCGCCGGGACGACGACCTAGTCCGTAATCACCATCGCCCAGAATTTTCGATACGGCGATTTGGGATTGTCCACCGACGCCACGCCGACTTTGCGCGCGCCGGCCATCAGGAGATTCTCGCGATGGCCGGCGGAGTTTTCCCATTCCTTCAGCATTTCGGAAAATTTGAGAAATCCGGCGCCGATGTTTTCCGCCGCTCTGGATTTGCGCAGGCCTGCGATGCGCGACGAGAAGCTGCCCGCCGCGCTGTGACTGACCGCTCCGGTCGCAGCCATCGCGCGCGCCTGCTTCAGCGCGACTTCGTTGAGGCGGCTATCCGGCTTCACCGCAGGTAACCTATGCGCACGGCGATAGGCGCTGATCTCGCCGGCATAGTCGGCGGCCACGGCTTCGACTGCGAAGTTCAGGCCGAACAAGAGCGTAGCGAGAAACAGCATGGTACGAGATTGCGCCCGCATGCGCTTCAATGCACGCCGTCCTGAACCGGCTTCCGGTGGCGCCGGTGAACCGGTCTCGGACCGGGCGCGACCGGCACATGCGCTCGCGCCCGCTGCTCCTGCAACCGCGCATCATATCCCGGCGACGGCGTCACGGTCGGCGGCGCAGCGCGTGCTGGCATGATCGAAATGCCCCAAGCGAGAACCGCGAGCGCAGCGATGGCGAACCTTGCGTGAAACCGCTTCATGTCGTCCTCCCGGCGCGGCCGAAGCCATGCCCGCTTGACCGAACTTCGCTCCTCATCATCGCCATTTCAAGGCAACCGGCATTCTATCGCCTGATCTGCTCCGGCGTCAGGCCCGGAGAACCCTTGCCGGCGGCTTCCGCGCGCTTGATCAGCGCCACGATGCGGCGCGACAGCGGCACCTGCAGCCCGTGCCGGTCGGCGATCGCGGTGATGACGCCTTGCAGATAATCGATTTCGGTGCGGCGGCCGCGCTGCAGGTCTTCCGACATCGACGAGCGCGCCTCGGGATCGATCTTCATCGTTCGCCCCAGCACAGCCTCGAATATGGCGTCGGGCAGCCGCAGCATAGACGGCATCCAGCTTGCCGGGATCGGCGTCGACGACACCGGCCTGATGCCCTCGGCCCTGATCGCGGCCAGCCCTTCCGCCATCTGGTCCGCGAACAGCATGCGCCACGCGCGCTGCGCGAGTTGCTGGCGCAGCGGCAGATCGGCCAGCGCGTTGAGCGCGTTGTTGAGATTGACCAGCAGCTTGCCCCATTGCACGCCGGCGATGTTGTCGGTGGCACGCATCTTCAGGCCCGGCACCGACAGCCGCGCCGCGGTGCCGGCTTCGTCCCGTTCGATCACGATATCGCCGGACGTGGCGCGATGAAATTGTCCGGGAGCCCTCGCGATCACATTGAACGGCACCATGCCCGCCAGCACGCGCCGCCCCGGCAATCGCTCGCGCAGCACCGGCACATTGCCGACGCCGTTCTGCAGGCTGACGATGACGGCATCCGCCGGCGCATGTCTGGCGATGACATCGGCGATCCCGGCGGTATCGGCGCTCTTCACGGTCACCAGCACGATGCCGGCATCGTTGAAAATCTGCGGGATCTTCGGACAGCGTCAGCGCGTTCGCCGCGATGGTGCGGTCGAACCCTTCGAAGCTCGTCAGCCGCAGCCCATTGCTTTCGATTTCCTGGATCACGCGCGGCCGCGCCAGCAACGCGACACGGCGTCCGGCCGGCCGCCAGCATGCCGCCGACAAAGCAGCCGATGCTGCCGGCCCCGGCGACGCCGATCGGCCTGTCCGAATTCATCGTTGAATCCATGGCGCGATTTCCTTCGTATAATCCAAGGGTTCGATAGCAGATTTACCGTTCGATGCCATTGATGCCGCGCGTCCGGCTTTCTCCCTCTCCCCGTTCTTCACGGGGAGAGGGTAGCGGGATGTGAGCGACGTGCCTCACCCCTCACCCGGATTGCGGCCGCGCCTTGTAACCGTCATGGCGCGTCGTTATGTTTCACGGCCGGGCTGGCACGCGGCAGGAGATAACCATGGGCTTACTCGACGTACTCAACGGCATGCAGAACGGCCCGCGCGGCCCCAGCAATCCGAGCGCGCAAGCCAGCGGCGGGATGTCGCCGATGACCATGGCGATCCTCGGACTGCTCGCCTACAAGGCAGTCAAGCATCTCACGGCCGGCCAGCCCGGCGCGGCTCCGGCCCCCGCACCGGCGCCAGCACCTTCGTCAGGCAATACGGTCAATGCCGGCCTGCCCGGCGGCGGCGATCTTGGCGGTCTGCTCAAGGGCGGATTGGGCGGCCTGCTCGCCGGCGGCGCGGCCGGCAGCGTGATCAGCGGCGGGCTCGGCGACCTGCTCAAGCAATTGCAGCAGAACGGCCATGGCGACACCGCCAATTCATGGGTGAGCCCGGGCCCGAACAAGCCGATTTCGCCGCGGCGATCTCGCCAACGCGCTGGGCGCCGATCAGATCAACAGCCTGACGTCGCAAAGCGGCCTGTCGCGCGACGAATTGCTCTCCGGCCTCAGCCAGCATCTGCCCGACGTGGTCAATCATCTGACGCCGGACGGACGGCTGCCGACCGAAAACGAGTTATCGGGCCGGATTTGACGCCGGTCCCGAGCGTTTTTCTGACATTCGGTTTTTAAACAAAAGGACGACAGCCATGAGCGGCATTCTCTGGATCATCATCGTCGGCTTTGTCGCGGGAATTATCGCCCGGCTGCTTTCGCCGGGCCCGAACAATCCCAGCGGATTCATCCTGACCACCGTGCTCGGCATCGTCGGCGCGTTTCTGGCGACGTTCATCGGCCAGGCCATCGGCCATTACGGCCCGGACCAGGGCGCCGGCTTCATCACCGCGACCATCGGCGCGCTGGTGGTGCTGTTCATCTGGAACAGGCTGGTGGCGAGCGGCGTGATTTCCGATTTCGGAAGCAAATGACGGCGTCGCCGTCACGTAATCAGGTGCATGCCGGCATCCATCCGCACCACTTCGCCGGTCATGTTGCTCGATGACGGCGTGGCGAGGAAGCACACCAGAGCGGCGATATCGTCCGCGGTCGAGGCGAGCTTGAGCGGCACTTTCGCCATCACGGAATCGCGCACCAGCTTGGCGCCGGCCTCGCCGCGGCCCTTGGTGAACCACGGCGTGTCGATATAGCCCGGACATACGGTGTTGACGCGGATCAGCGGCGCCAGCGCGCGCGCCAGCGAATAGGTCATGGTGTTGAGCGCGCCCTTGCTCGCGGCATAGGCGACCGACGATCCGACGCCGCTGATGCCGGCGACCGACGAGACGTTGACGACCGTGGAGGCGCGCCCGGATGCCTTGGCGCCGGCTTCGAGCAGCGACCGCGCCGCCCGCACCATCTGGAACGGGCCGATGGTGTTGACGCCGAAGATGCGCTGGAAATCTTCCGCCGACAGCCCGTCGAGATTGTCGTGCGGCACGTGCTTGGTGGTGCCGGCATTGTTGATCAGCGCATCGAGCCGTCCCCAGGGGGCGGCGGCCGCGACGATCTTCCTGCAATCGTCGTCGCGGGACACGTCGCCCTGGACCACGACCACCTCGGCGCCGGCGCTGCGGCAGAGATCGGCGGTCGCTTCGGCTTCCTTCTGGCTCGACGAATAATTGACGACGATGCGCGCGCCGGCTTTGGCCAGAATGGCCGCGGTCGCAGCCCCAAGACCGGACGCTGATCCCGTTACAATCGCGCACAAACCATCCTTCGACATCCGCATTTCCTCTTTTGTTGATTTTTGAACCGGTCCAGCCGTAGCGCCATCTACCATACCGTGGGGAGACATGCCTGCAAATCGGCGAAACTCCGTTGCGCGGAATAATTCGGCGGCGGCAACAGCCGCATGCCGCCCTTGCAGGCCTGTCGCGGACATCAGCGCTTGTCATGACGATAGCTTTTCCTCATCATGCGGTGCAAGAAAAGACCGCACTGTGACGCCCGGCCGACCGCCGGGCGAAGCATGTGCAGGTCAAAACGGGGAACGCTGTGGCGGAGAGCGAGAACATTGTCGCCGAGACCGCGGAAAAGATATTCGCCGATCTCGCCGACGCGCAAACCATCAACCGCGACAAGAAAGGCGACTGGAAAGCGCCGCTGTGGCAGGCGCTGAGCGAGGCCGGCCTGCCGCTGTCATGGGTGCCGGAGGATTGCGGCGGCTCGGGCGCCAGCCTCGCCGAAGGTTTCAGCGTGCTGAGCGCGGCCGGGCGTTTTGCGATCGCGGTGCCGCTGGCCGAGACCATGCTGGCGGGATGGTTGTTGTCGCAGGCCAAAATCGCTTCGCCCGAAGGCGCGATGACGGTAGCGCCCGCAAGCCCGAAAGACCGCATCGCGCTCAATGCCGACGGCACCCTGTCGGGCCGCGCGCGCGGCGTCCCCTTTGCCAAGGACGCCGGGCATATCGCGGTGCTGGCGCAAGGCGCGGGCGGCTTTTCGATCGCGCTGGTCGATGCATCCGGTTGCCGGATCGAGGCCGGCCTCAACCTTGCCAGCGACGGCAGCGATACCGTGACGTTCACCAATGCCGCGCCGGTCGCGATCAAGCCGGCGCCGAAAGGCTTCGACCAGAATTCGCTGATGCTGATGGGCGCGGTGGCGCGAAGCCTGCAGATCGCGGGCTCGCTTGAATCGATGCTCGAGATCAGCGTGCGCTACTCCGACGAGCGCGTCGCGTTCGAAAAGAAGATTTCGAAATTCCAGGCGGTGCAGCACAATCTGGCAAGGCTGGCCGGCGAGACCGCGGCCGCCATGGCCGCGGCAGGCTCGGCGGCGGACACCATTGCGAATGCGTCTGCATTCGACGATGCGGTGTTCCTGGAAGCCACCGCGGCAAAGATCCGCTGCGCCGAGGCCGCCGAAAAGGGCGCGGCGATCGCCCACCAGGTCCATGGCGCGATCGGCTATACCCTTGAACACATCCTGCATCGCTACACCATGCGCGCGCTGGCCTGGCGCGACGATTTCGGCCACGAAAGCTACTGGGCGGTGCAACTCGGCAAACGCGTCGCCGCGCGCGGCGCCGACGAATTGTGGCCGCTGGTCGCCTCGCGCTAGAGAAGTCATGAACAATTCAACGTGCGCCTTCCTTCACCTCTCCCCTTGTGGGAGAGGTCGGATCGCATCGAAGTGATCCGGGTGAGGGGTTACAGACTATCGATAGACCGTAACCCCTCACCCCAACCCTCTCCCACAAGGGGAGAGGGAGCCACCCCCTGCCGCACGTCTAGATTCAACTGACGAGACTAAATGACCGCAGCCCTCCGTTTCGATCCCATCCGCCTGCCGCCCGAATGCGAAAAGCTGCGCAAGGAAGTCCGCGCGTTCCTCGCCGAGGAAATCGCTGCCGGCACCTTCGACCCGCACAGCCCGCAAGGCGGCGACAGCGATGTTCCCGGCTTCAGCAAGCGGGTCGGCGAACGCGGCTGGATCGGCATGACCTGGCCGAAGAAATATGGCGGCCACGAGCGCAGTTTTCTCGAGCGCTATGTGGTGACCGAGGAAATGCGCGTGGCCAATGCGCCGACGCGGCGCTTCTTCGTGGCCGACCGGCAGAGCGGCCCGGTGCTGCTGAAATACGCGCCCGAGCATATCAAGATGGACATCCTGCCGCGCATCTGCCGCGGCGAGGTCTGTTTCTCGATCGGCATGAGCGAGCCGAATTCGGGTTCGGACCTGTTCGCCGCCAAGACCAAGGCGACCAAGACCGACGGCGGCTGGCTGATCAACGGCACCAAGATCTGGACCTCGTCGGCGCAGGTCGCCAACTACATGCTGGCGATCTTCCGCACCTCGCCGCCGACCAAGGAAAACCGCCGCCACGGGCTGACGCAGTTTCTGGTCGACATGAAAACGCCGGGCATCAAGGTCAATCCGATCGCGCAACTGACCGGCAAGTCCGAGTTCAACGAAGTGGTGTTCCAGGATGCCTTCGTCGCCGACGATCACATGCTCGGCGAAAAGGACGGCGCCTGGAAGCAGGCCACTTCAGAGCTCGCCTATGAGCGCAGCGGCCCGGAACGCTTTCTCGAAACCTATTACGTGCTGACCGAACTGGTGCGCGCGCTCGGCGAGGAGCCCGACAATCGCGGCGCCGAGGGCATCGGGCGGCTGGTCGCGCAACTGCACACCATGCGCCGGATGTCGGTGTCGGTGGCGGGCATGCTGCACGCCGGGAAAGAGCCGGTGGTGGAGGCTTCCATCGTCAAGGACATCGGCACCGTCTGGGAACAGCAATTGCCGCAGCGGGTGCGCGATCTCGCCGCCTTCGTCGAGCCCGACGCCAGCAATCACGCCATCCTCGACACGGTGCTGCCGTTCGCGATGAAGGTCGCGCCCAAGCTCACCATCCAGGGCGGCACCACCGAGGTGCTGCGCGGCATCATCGCGCGCGGGCTGGGGCTGCGCTAGCGGCGAGCGGCGTTCTTTCTTACCTCTCCCCCTGTGGGAGCGCACTTTCCGCCTTGATGAAGCGAACTACCCATTGGAGAAGAACATGACAAAATTCACGGACATCGGCGTCGAGAAAATCGGCCACGTCGGCCTCATCGAGATTCAAAAGCCGCCGTTTAACTTCTTCGATGTCGCGATGATCAACCAGATCGCCGACGCGCTGGAGGAATTCGACCGCGACGTTGAAATCCGCGCCTCGGTGCTCGCCGCCCAGGGCAAGGCGTTCTGCGCCGGCGCCAATTTCAACGATCCGGCGCGGCAGGAAACCGAGGCCCGCGCCAAGACCGATCCGGCCTCGAACCTGCCGATCAACCACCTCTATGTCCAGGCGGTGCGCATCTTCCGCAACAAGAAGCCGATCGTCGCGGCCATTCATGGCGCCGCGATCGGCGGCGGACTGGGCCTTGCGGTATCGGCGGATTTTCGCATCACCTGCCCCGAAGCGCGCTTCGCCGCCAATTTCACCAAGCTCGGCTTCCATCCGGGTTTTGGGCTGACGGCGACGCTGCCCGAACTGGTCGGCAAGAATAACGCCGAGCTGATTTTCTACACCAGCCGCCGCGTCACCGGCGAGGAAGCCTACCGGATGGGCCTTGCCAATGCCTGCGTGCCGCAGGACCAGGTCCGCGCCGAGGCCATGAAGCTGGCCCAGGAAATCGCCGAATGCTCGCCGCTCGGCCTGATCTCGACCCGCGCCACCATGCGCGCCGGCCTCGCCGACCGCGTGCTGGCCGCCACCAACCATGAGCTGGTCGAACAAAACCGGCTGCGCACCACCGAGGATTTCAAGGAAGGCGTCAAGGCCACCACCGAGCGCCGCGTCGCGAATTTCAAGGGGCGGTGATTTTGTCGTCCCCGCGGACAATCTTCATGCTCGTCGTCCCGGCCAAGCGAAGCGCGAGCCGGGACCCATACGCCGCGAGCTTCTCGATTCACGGTTTGCGTATCAGACGCCTTCTTTCACAATAGATGACCGGGGTTATGGGTCCCCGCCTTCGCGGGGATGACGACCGATAAATTATGCTTTCTTCGGCACCACCAGCGCATCGACGATCGTGACGCCCTGCCCGATCGGATGCACCAGCACCGGATTGATTTCGATTTCGGCAATCTGGTCGCGCGCGTTGGCCGCAAGCACCGATATCTGCGAGATCAATTGCGCAAGCGCCGGGATATCGGTTTTCGCCGCGCCCCTGAATCCGCTGAGTAGTGGCGCGGCCTTGAGTTCGCCGAGCATCGCGGACGCTTCAACGGCGCTGACCGGCGCGGGCCGATAGATCACGTCCCTGAATAATTCGGTGGTGATGCCGCCGAGGCCCACCATGACCATCGGGCCGAAGGTCGCGTCCAGCAAGGTGCCGACGATGATCTCGACGCCCTTCTTCGCCATCGGAGAGACCAGCACGCCCTGGATTTCAGCTTTGGGCCGATGCTGCCGCGCGCTGTCCAACAACGTCTGGTACGCCGCGAAGGCTTCGCCCTTGGTCGTCAGGTTGACGCGCACGCCGCCGATTTCGCTCTTGTGCGGAATATCGCGCGACTGGATTTTCATCACCAGCGGCAGGCCGATGCGGGCAATCGCGGCATCCAGCGCCTCTCGCTTCGTTACCAGCACCTCGTCCGGCAAGGCGATGCCGGCGTCGCGCAGCAGCACCTTGCTGTCGGATTCGGAAAGCGTCGCGGATTTCAGGTGTACCGAGAGATCGCGCGGCACTGACGCAGTCGCATCGGCCGGCGGTGCCAGCCTGAATTTCGCGCGCTGCAGCATCTGCCGCATGGCGACCCCGACATGCGTCAGCCCCGACAGCACCACGACGCCGGACTTGGCTAACTCAGTGCGCGCGAAGTTCGACGGCAGCGTGTAGGAGTAGAACACGATCGGCTTGTTCTGCGCGTCGATGACGGGTTTCAGCTCCGCCTGCTTGAACGGCATCCGGACCTCGCTCGACAGCGACAGCACCACCAGAATGGCGTCGACCTCGTCGGACGCATTGAGCAGGTCGATGCTCTTCTGCAAGCCGCCAGCTGTTGACGCCTTGCGCGGTGACGTCGACCGGGTTGCACGACGCGCCATAGGACGGAATCAGGGCGCGGATTTCCGCCTGGATCGGTTGCGACAATTCCGGCACCTGCATGCCTTGCATCGAGACCGTGTCCGCGCCCCAGATGCCGCCGCCGCCGGACACCGTGAGCACGGCGACGCGGTCGCCCTTCGGCATCGGGCTCGTGGTCAATAGCGCGGCGATGGTGACGGCTTCGTCGAGGTCGTTGGAGATGATGAAACCGTATTTGGCGAAGACCGCATCATAGGCCGCGGACCAGCCGGCCATGCTGGCGGTGTGCGATGCCGCGGCGCGCTCGCCGGCGCCGGAACGGCCAACTTTGGTGACGATCACGGGCTTGCCGATTTCCGCGGCACGGCGCGCGGCAGCCAGAAACTTGTCGACGTCGCGAATGCCCTCGATGAACAGCAGGATCACGTCGGTGGAGGAATCCTGCACCATGTAATCGAGGAACTCGCCGGCGCCGAGATCGCTTTCATTGCCGGCGCTGACGCAATAGCTGATCGCAACCCCAAGCGCTTTCGCGCGATGCTTGATCGCAAAGCCGATGCCGCCCGATTGCGCGACGATGGCTGCCCGGCGCCTGGTCGCGACCAGCGGCACCTGACCCGGCTTGACGTCGACGGTCGGGCTGAAGGTCGCCGCGACCTTCTGCGCCTCGCTCAGGAATCCTTCGGCATTGGGGCCGGAAATCCGCATTCCCGTCCGCTTCGCCAGTGCCGCGATGGCGTCCTGCATCGCCGTGCTGTCGCCGCCCTCCTCGGCAAATCCCGACGAGATGATCACCGCATTCCTGACGCCCACGGAAGCGCATTGCTCGAGCGCACCGAGCACCGCGCGCGCCGGAATGATGATGATGGCAAGATCGATCGGCTGGCCGACATCTGATATCGACGGATAGCATTTCAGCCCGTCGATATCGCCGTAATTGGGATTGATCGGATAGAGCCGGCCCGGAAATTCGTTCTTGCGCAGCATCGACAACAGCCGGCCCGGAATTTTCTCATGGTCGCGCGAGGCGCCGATCAAGGCGATGCTGGCGGGCGCAAAGAAGCTGTCGAGCGGATGCGGCATTTTTGAGTGAACCTTTTTATTGTTGCTTGGCGGCGTACTCATTACTTATCCGTCATCCTGAGGAGGCCGCAACGCGGCCGTCTCGAAGGACGACAGCCCGGCTATCCATCCTTCGAGGCTCGCTGCGCTCGCACCTCAGGATGACGGGCGGGGTGAAGGAAACGCTCACGCCACCAGATGGAAGGTGACGCCGCAGAGCAGAAACGAATTGCCTGACACCGGCTGTCCCCTGGCCTTGGCGGCGTGGCGGACGGTGTCGATGTCCCGGACCTTGAACGTCAACCCGCTCATGAGGTCGCTCGTGCCCGTGACGAAGTGGAAGGTGCAATTGGGAAGCACCAGTTCCGGTTCGCCGTTTTTGTTTTGGCTGACGGGAATTCCGATGATGCGTCCCCAGTGTTCGGCGAGGTCAGAGGCATCCGGGCTTTGCATCTCCACGCCGATCAGGGCCTGCGTCACATCCTTGCGGATCGATTTCTGCCAGTCCGGCCCGGCCGGCGGATAGAGACCCAGAATATCGTCGCTGCCGTCGGTGTGGTTGAATTCGATGAACGCCGCGCGGCAATCGCGCGGATGCAGTTGCACGCCGTGATACGGCGCATGATCGATCACGTTGGCGACGCGGACGCCGATCTTGCCGGCATGCCTGGCGCGTTCATCTGGATCGTCGCAGCAGAAGATCGCCATGTAGCCACCGCGGCCGCCGGTCTTGTCGATAAAGCGGCCCGCCGCGGTGCCGGGCTGAAACGGTGCGACCACTTCCAGCAAGATAGTGTCGACCGGCAGCAGCGCGTTCTCGAGGCCATATTTGGCGACGTTGCCGTCGCGGTAACAGACATCGAGGCCCATGATGCCGGCGATATCGCCGATCACGGGCTCGAGATGCGGCGCCACCAGGCAGATCTGCCGCAGCCGCACGTAACTACCCATCTCAATGGCCCTGGAAGGCAGGCTTGCGCTTTTCGACAAAGGCTTTGGCGGCTTCCTTGTGGTCGGCGGTCTCGCCGGAACGCGAATGGTGGATGGCTTCGGCGTCGAAGCAGGCTTCCAGCGACAGATGCTCGGCGTTATCGATGTTCTTCTTGATGTAACCGAGCGTGATCGAGGGGCCCTGCGCCAGCGACATCGCCAGTTCATGCGCGGCGGCCTCGATTTCGGCATCGGGCACGACGCGGTTCACCATGCCCAGCGCCAGCGCCTCCTGCGCCGACAGCACCGGCGACAGCAGATAAAGCTCGCGCGCCTTGGCGCTGCCGAGCATCTGGGTCAGGAAGTAAGTGCCGCCGTAATCGCCTGACAATCCGACCTTGGCGAAGGCGGTGGTGATCTTGACCGATGCCGAGGCGACGCGGAGATCGCAGGCGAGCGCAATCGAAAGCCCGGCGCCGGCGGCCGCGCCATCGAGCTGCGCCACCACGGGCTTCGCCATCTGGTGGAGAATCCGCGAGACTTCCATGCCGCGCCGCAGATTGACCATCTTGGCCTCGAACGGCAGCGGCGCACGCCCCTCCGCCATCGACTTGACGTCGCCGCCGACACAGAAGGTGCCGCCGGCGCCCTTGAGCAGGACGGCGCGCACCTCATGATCCTCCGCCGCGCGCCGCGCCGCCTCGACCAGACCGCGCGTCATGTCCGGATTGAGCGCGTTGCGCCGGTCGGGGCGGTTCATGGTGATCGTGAGCAGGCCGCCATCGAGTTTTTGCAGGACCATGTCGTTCATGAAGGTTGCCTCTGTTGTTGTCGGTTGTCGTCGTCCCTGCGCACGCAGGGACCCATAATTCTGGATGTCAGTTGTTGCCAAGTCGTCTCGATCCGCCCGTACCGATCGGCCGCGGCGTATGGGTCCCCGCGTTCGCGGGGACGACGGGTCCCGTATATGCGTCCGGATCAGCCAAGGCCGTCACTTCTTCACCAGCGGGCAGCGCGACAGTTCGAGCGACTGGAACGCCTCATTGCCGGGCACGGTCGCCAGCAGCTTGTAGTCGTCCCAGCGTCCCTTGGATTCCGACGGCTTCTTGACCTCGAACAGATACATGTCGTGCACCATGCGGCCGTCTTCGCGAATCCGGCCGTTCCTGGCGAACACGTCGTTGATCGGGGTGTCCTTCATGATCTTCATGACGGCGGCCGGGTCGGTGGTGCCGGCGGCTTTCACCGCTTTCAGGTAATGCATCACCGACGAGTACACGCCGACCTGCGCCGAAGTCGGCACCCGCTTGATGCGCTCCATGAAGCGTTTGGAAAACGCCCGGGTCTCGTCGTTCATGTCCCAATAGAAGGCTTCGGCCAGCAACAGGCCTTGCGCGGTTTCGAGCCCGACGCTGTCGATATCGGTGACGAACGCGAGCAGCGGCGACAGTTTCTGGCCGCCTTTGGTGATCCCGAATTCGGACGCCTGCTTGATCGCATTGATGGTGTCGCCGCCGGCATTGGCGAGCCCGATCACCTTGGCTTTCGAAGCCTGCGCCTGCAGCAGGTACGACGAAAAGTCCGAGGTGTTGAGCGGATGCCGGACGCTGCCGAGCACCTTGCCGCCGGACTTCAGCACGACATTGGTGGTGTCTTTTTCGAGGTCCTGTCCGAACGCATAGTCGGCGGTGAGAAAGAACCAGGTGTCGAGTCCCTGCTTGACGGCGGCAAGACCGGTAACGTTGGCCTGCGCAAAGGTATCGAACACGTAGTGCACGGTATAGGGGCCGCAGGCTTCGTTAGAGAGCCGGATCGATCCGGGACCGTTGAAGATGATGATCTTGTTGCGCGCTTTGGCGATCTCGCCGGCGGCAAGCGCGGTGGCGGACGCCGCCACGTCGTAGATCATCTCGACGCCCTGGTTGTCGAGCATGTCGCGGGCGATGTTGGCGGCCAGATCGGCCTTGTTGAGATGATCGGCGGCGATGATTTCGATCTTGCGTCCAAGCACCTCGCCGCCGAAATCCTCCGCCGCCATTTTGGCGGCCATCTCGCTGCCGGGTCCGGTGATGTCGGCGTAGAGGCCGGACATGTCGAGGATGCCGCCGAGCTTGAGCGGCGGCTTGTCCTGCGCCATCGCCGCCGACGCAGCAACGGCCAGCACCAAGGCGAGAATGTCCGAAAGAGCGC
Source organism: uncultured Alphaproteobacteria bacterium (assembly GCA_963774685.1). GTDB lineage: Bacteria > Pseudomonadota > Alphaproteobacteria > Rhizobiales > Xanthobacteraceae > Bradyrhizobium. The sequence goes on from CAVZFU010000005.1 coordinate 513,253, forward strand.
GTTTCATGAAGATCTCCCTGACAAACGTGCCGCATTGGCTGCGGCCTCGATTTTGCTGCGGCAATCATGCCGTATGCGGTGCGCAGCGGCAAGGCGCGTACCTTTACGTGTTTTTCCGCTAAGCGGAATGATCCCGGGCCTGCTTACATCACGCGTCGATCAGGCTAAAAGCTGCGTGCTCGGAGCATGGTTGAGGGGCAGCGTCATGAAACCGGTGAGCAGCTCGACAACACGCCGCATCGCACTGGCCGCCGTGCCCTGCTGCCTCATCCTGGTTGCGACGGCCGCTCCCGTGCGCGCGGTGGAATGCAACTTCGAGCCGCAGGGCGAAGGCCGCGTCACTGAGGTGATCGATGCGCGCAGCTTTCGCATGAGCGACGGCCGCGAGGTCCGCCTTGCCGGCATCGAGCCGGCCGCGACCGATGAGCCGGCAAAACGTATCGCGGCGCTGTCGGCGATCATCATTGGCCATGAGGTGACGTTGCGCGGGCCGGATGACGTTCCCGACCGTTACGGCCGCCAGCCGGCCTTTGTGTTCCTCGATGGATCCGACACATCGGTGCAGGGCCAGTTGCTGGAACAGGGCCATGCGCTGGTATCGGCCAGCGTGACCGACAAGGACTGTGCCTTGAGCCTCATGGCCGCCGAGGCCGCAGGGCGCCAGGCCAGGCGCGGAATCTGGGCCGATTCCGGAGCCATCAAAAGCGCGGAAAGTCCCGGCGATATTTTGGCCATGATCGGGCAGTTTATCGTGGTGGAGGGCAAGGTTTTGTCCGTACGGCAGGCAGGGGCAACGACTTACCTGAATTTCGGACGGAACTGGACACGGGACTTTGCTGCGACTATTTCAAGGCGCATGATATCGGCTTTCGGGGCTGCCGGAACTGACCTTAAGTCTCTCGAAAATCGACGAATTCGTGTCCGGGGCTGGGTCGAAATGCGGGGCGGGCCGCGAATCGAAGTGCTCCGGACGGGACAGATTGAATTGCTCGGCGAGAATTAGCTCGTTGGACAGAACCGGGTTCTGAAGCGATGGCGTGCGCGGGACGGCACGAGACCGGGATGGGCGGCCGCCTTTGGGCTGCGCCGATCGTGCTGTGCGCGGCCTTCACGCTTGCGGCCTGCGGCGACATGAGCCGGTTTCAGACCGCTTCTCCGACGACAGCAGCCCCCGCCGCCAAGCCGGCGCGGACCGTCGCGCAAACCCCGGCCGCCGAGCGCGAGCATGAGCGAATCCTGTCCTCCTATGGCGGCGCCTATGACGATCCGAAACTGGAAGCCCTGATCGGCAACACGGTCGACCGGCTGGTCGCGGCCTCCGATCGTCCCGACCAGGCCTACAAGGTCACGATCCTCAATTCGGGCGCGGTGAATGCGTTCGCGCTTCCGACCGGCCAGCTGTATGTGACGCGCGGCCTGATCGCACTGGCCTGCGACACTTCGGAACTGTCTTCGGTATTGTCCCACGAAATGGCGCATGTGCTGGCGAAACACGCCTCGATCCGCGAGGACCAGGCGCGCCAGGCCGCGATCGTCACCCGCGTCGTCACCGACATGGGCAACGATCCGGACCTGACGGCGCTGGCACTCGCCAAGACCAAGCTGACGATGGCGAGCTTTTCACGCAGCCAGGAGTTCGAGGCCGACGGCATCGGGGTCGCCATCGCAGCGCGCGCCCATTTCGATCCCTATGGCGCGGCGCGTTTCCTGACCGCGATGGAGCGCAACGCCGAACTGAAAGCGGGAAAGACCTCGGTCGATCCGCGCGCGCAGGACTTCCTGTCGTCGCACCCGGCAACTCCGGAGCGGGTGCAGAATGCGCAGGCCAATGCGCGGCAATACTCTTCGCCCGAGGGCGGCGAGCGCGATCGCGAGAGCTATCTCGGCGCCATCGACAACATCGTCTATGGCGAAGACCCGAGCGAGGGATTCGTTCGCGGCCGGCGCTTCCTGCATCCCAAGCTCGGCTTCACCTTTGCCGCACCCGAAAACTTCACGCTCGACAACACCGCGCAGGCGGTGGTCGGCGTGCGCGAGGGCGGCGCGCAGGCGATGCGCTTCGATGTGGTGCGGGTGCCGGCGGAACAGAGTCTCGGCGAATATCTCAACTCCGGCTGGATGGAAAATGTCGACAAGGCCTCGACCGAGGATCTGATGATCAACGGTTTCCCGGCGGCAGCGGCGGTCGCCCATAGCGATCAATGGCAGTTCAAGGTGTATGCGCTGCGGTTCGGCAGCGACGTCTACCGCTTCATTTTCGCCGCCAAGCAGAAGACCACCGAGAGCGACCGCAACGCGCGCGAGACCGTGAATTCCTTTCGCCGCCTGACGCTTGAGGAAATCCAGGCGGCAAGGCCGCTGCGCATCAAGATCATCACCGTGCAGCCCGGCGACACCGTGGATTCGCTGGCGCACCGCATGGCCGGCGTCGATCGGCCGACCGACCGCTTTCGAATCCTCAACGGGCTGGACTCGCGTGCGCAAGTAAAGGCCCGCGACCGCGTCAAGATCGTGGTGGACTGACGCGGGCGGCGGGCTCAGCTCCATTCGTCGTCCCGGCCTCCGCGCCGGGACCTCATAACCACCGAAGTTGATTTTTTGCAAAGGCCGCTGCCACAGCGTTTTAACGAGAGTGCACGGCGTATGGGTCCCGGCTCGGAGGCCGGGACGACGCGCTGATAGATTCCGCTAAATCACAGGACAACGCCGGCAAACAAAAAGCCCGGTCTTATCGACCGGGCTTTTGATTGTTTGAAACCTTATTGAAACCGCTCAGGCGGCTTCGTCGGCAACCGCGGCATCGTCGCCATCGGCGTCGGTTTCCGCCTCACCGTCGGCTCCGGCTTCGGTCTCGGTCTTGGCGCCGCGGCGCGGGCTCTTGGCGAGCTGGCTTTCGATTTCCTTGACCGCCTCGGTTTCCGTCACATGCTGCACGACGGCGATTTCCCGCGACAGGCGATCGAGCGCCGCTTCATAGAGCTGACGTTCGCTGTAGGACTGTTCGGGCTGCGATTCCGAGCGATAGAGATCGCGCACCACTTCGGCGATGGCGACGATGTCTCCCGAATTGATCTTGGCTTCGTATTCCTGCGCCCGGCGCGACCACATCGTGCGCTTGACGCGGGCGCGGCCCTTCAGGGTTTCCAGCGCCCGCTTGACCAGCGCCGGCTCCGACAGCTTGCGCATGCCGACATTGGCGACCTTGGCGGTCGGCACCCGCAACGTCATCTTGTCCTTCATGAAATTGATCACGAACAGCTCAAGCTTGGCGCCCGCGATCTCCTGATCCTCGATCGCCAGGATCTGGCCGACGCCATGGGCGGGATAGACCACGAATTCGTTGGTCTTGAAGCCCTGGCGCTGGGTCAGGACCTTCTTCGGTTCCTCGACGCGCGGGGCAACGGCGGCCGGCTTCGCGGCGGGCTTGCTGGCTGCGGCAGGCTTGTGGGCAACGGTCTTCGGAGCAGTCTTTGAAGGGGTCTTGGCAGCAACCTTCGAAGCAGCGGCCTTCGAAGCAGCGGCCTTCGAACCGGTCGCTTTCGCGGCAGTTTTTGCAGTCTTGTTTGGCATTGCGCTTCTTTTGTTTTTTGAGGATTTGGCCGCCGTGGCCTTGGCGGCTTTCCGGGGATCCTTGAGAGAAGCCCGGGCACGGCTCTTGGTTGCACTGCGGCTGGCCGCAGCGGCTTTTTTGGAACCCTTGGAAGCACTCTTTTTACGCGTTTTCTGTGACACAGCCTGCGCGCGGAACTGCCACGCCCCTGTTTGATGTTTTCGCGGGAACCCTTAAGGCCAGGAAACGCTGGCCGGATTCGGCTTGGTATGTGCCTAATATAGCACATTTTCCGCAAAAATCAATGATTTAGGGCGAATCCGAGGGCTTTGCCGGCGGTTTCGGCGATATCCCGGGGATTAGGGTTAAGCCCCCGGCCGATCCGGTCAGTCGCCCTCGCCGGGCTTGGGCGAAAAATATAAATCGAATTTGCCTTCCACCCCTTCGAATTCCTTGGCCTCGGGCGGAGATTCCTTTTTCTGGGTGATGTTCGGCCAGCTCTTGGCGTATTCGGTGTTCACCTCGAGCCATTTTTCGAGGCCGGGCTCGGTGTCCGGCTTGATGGCGTCGGCGGGGCATTCGGGCTCGCACACGCCGCAGTCGATGCATTCGTCGGGATGAATGACCAGCATGTTCTCGCCCTCGTAGAAGCAGTCGACGGGGCAGACTTCAACGCAATCGGTATATTTGCATTTGATACAGGCTTCAGTGACGACGTAAGTCATCCAAAACTCCGAAAGAGGTAGCGGCCGAAACGGGTCAATTTTCAGTGGTTTGCGTAGCGCAGGACGTCCGCTGCCGCAAGGGAAGCACCGCACTCCCGGAAGCCGTTTTCAGGCGCTTCCGTGCTGTCGAACATAGCCCCACACAGATAGTTATTCCGGCCTGCCTTGCAAATCGTCGTACAGCACGCGCGCGGCGGTGGCGTCGCCGCGCCGCTCGGCGAACCCGACCACTTTAAGGACGCGCACGGTGCGGTCGAGCCCGATCGTCAGCACGTCGCCGGCCTTGACCGAATGACCGGGGGTCTTTTCGCGCACGCCGTTGATGCGGACATGACCGGCCTCGACCAGCGCAGCGGCGCTGGTGCGGGCCTTGACCACCCGCGCATGCCACAGCCATTTGTCGAGACGCTGGCGCTCCAAATAACACCACTTCGGGGACGGATTAGCGATCCTTGCGGTTGGCGGTGAGCTGTTCCTTCAGCGCCGCCAGTTTGGCGAAAGGCGAATTGGGATCGATCGGCCGCTCGCGTTCGCGCGGCGGCGCGCTGGAGGCGTATTGCCGGTGCGACGGACCGCCGCCCGAGCGGTTGTCACGGTCGCCTTTGTCGCGGCCACCCTTGTCGCGTCCGCCGCCAAATTTGCCCTTGTCCCTGCCGTCCCTGTTGTCGCGTCCCTTGCCGTCCTTGCCCTTGCCTTGAAAACGTTCGCGCGGCGGGCGGCCGCCTCTGTCGTCACGTCTGTCTTCGCGGACCGGCGCGCCTTCCGTTGGTGCCGCGACCGCGCCAGCTTCGGCCGGCGCGTCGGTGCGGGGCTTGCGGAAATCCTTGTTGCGTTCGCGCCGTCCGCGTCCATGCCGCTCGCGTCTGGCGCCGTCGGCGGCTTCGCCACTGGCGGCAACCGGTGCGGCACCGTCCTGCGGAGCGCCTTCCTGCGCAGCCTTGGCGCGATCCTGATGGCGATGACGGTTGCGATCGTGACGCGGCCGGCGTTCTTCCGACCGGCCGCCGGGCCGCCAGACCTCGATCAGTTCGGGCGTCGCCGGGGTTTCGGGCGCAGCGCCGGCTTCGACCGGGGCCGCATCGCCGGGTGCAGCCGTCTCCGTCGTTGCTTCAGCGACGAGATGTTCCTGCGGCGCGTCGGCGGATGGCGTTTCCACCACCGCAGCAGGCTCGGGCTGAGCTTCAACAACGGGCTCGGACTGCGCCTCGACAGCCGGCGTGTCTTCGCTTGCGGCCGGCGCCAGCGACACGTCAGGCAACAACGCGGCTGAAGGAGCTGGATCGTCGGACACGACCTGCGCCACGGCGGCTTCGGCCGGCGCTTCGGACACGGTCTCCACCGAAACTCGTCTCCGTGGCAACCGTCTCTGCGCTCGCTTCAGCCGCCGGCGTTTCGGCAGAAGTCGCCGGCACGGCTTCCGTTGCAACGGTCTCCGCAGGCGCTTCAACCACGGCCGGTTTCGGCGGCAGCGGCGGACGCTTCTCCATGCGATAGCCGAGCGCGCGCAGGATCGAGGCGAAGTCCTCACCGGCGGAGCCCGTCAGCGAGGTCATCGCCTGGGTGACGACAAAACTGCGTCCATCGAAGGCGCCGGCGGGCTTTGCGCCCGGCGAGGTTTCGCGCCACGCCAGCGCCGGACGAATGAGATCGGCGAGCCGCTCCAGGATATCGACCCGCACCGCGCGTTCGCCGCATTGCCGGTAGCCGAGCGTGCGATAGGCGTCGCGGTCGAGCGACTTGTCGACCGGGAATGACGTGCGGCCCGAACCGGCCAGATGCTGCGCGCCCGACAGCGCCGCCATGTCGACGTTGTTCTGCTTCTCGGCCCACAACAACGAGGCCAGCGCGCGCGCCGCCGGCTTCAGCAGCGCCGGCACGTAGATATGATAGGCCCCGAACCGCACGCCGTATTTGCGCAAAGTGGCCCGCGACGGCTGGTCGAGATCCTTCATCTCGGCCGCGATCTTCGCGCGCTCGAGCACGCCGAGCGCCTCGATCAGTTGAAACGCGATGCCGCGCGCAATTCCGGTGATGTCCTCGGCCTTGGCAAGGTCGAACAGCGGCCCCAGCAGCTTTTCGATATGGGTCTTCAGCCACAGGTCGAGCCGCGTTTGCACGGCTTCGCGCGGCGCGCCGGTCAGGCGCTCGTCGGAAATGATGCGCAGCCGCGGATGCAGCGCCTCGTCGGCGGCGACCAGCTTCGCCACCGCGTCGCCGGTCCAGCGAATGGTGCCGTCGGAGGTCAGCACGAACTGGTCGTCGGGAGCCGCCGACAGTTTCTCGGCGCGCGCGTCGATCTCGCCGGCCAGCGCCTTTTGCGCGGTCGCCTGCAACGCTTTGGCATCGGAACCTGCTTCCGCCGCATCGGGCGCAAAGGTGAATCCGTCGAGGCGGCCGATCACATGGCCTTCCACCGTCACTTCGCCGGTCTTGCCGATTTCCGTATTCAACATCGTGTTTTCCCGCAGGCGGCGCATCAATACACTGGTACGGCGATCAACGAAACGCTCCGTGAGCCGTTCATGCAGCGCATCTGACAATTTATTTTCGATGTCGCGCGCGATCCCCTGCCAATGCTCGGGATCGGCCAGCCAGTCCGGCCGGTTGGCCACGAAGGTCCAGGTCCGGATATGCGCAATCCGGCTCGACAGCGTGTCGATATCGCCGTCGGTGCGGTCGGCCTGCTCGACCTGGGCGGCAAACCAGGCATCGGGAATGCGGCCCTTGTTCATCAGGAAGCCGAACAGCGTGGTGACGAGTTCGGCGTGCGCGGCGGGCGCGATCTTGCGGTAATCCGGAATCTGGCAGGCGTCCCACAGCCGCTCCACGGCGGCGGCGCCCTGCGCCATCTCGCGCACATCGGCGTCGCGCGCGGCGTGATCGAGCACGCGCAGGTCTTCGGCGATCGGCGCGCGGGTCAGGGCGTCGTGGGACGGCGTCTGCGCCAACGACACCTGCAGCGCGCCGAGCGAGGAGAAATCCAGCTTCGAATTGCGCCATTGCAAAACCTTCACGCTCTCGAAGGTGTGGTTCTGCAGCGCATTGACCAGTTCCGGCTCGAACGGCGCGCAGCGTCCCGTCGTACCAAAAGTGCCGTTGCGGGTGGCGCGGCCGGCGCGGCCCGCGATTTGCGCGAATTCGGACGGGTTGAGGCGGCGGAACTGATAGCCATCATATTTGCGGTCGGAAGCAAAGGCGACGTGATCGACGTCGAGGTTGAGGCCCATGCCGACCGCATCGGTCGCCACGAGGTAGTCGACGTCGCCGGACTGGAACATCGCCACTTGCGCGTTGCGGGTGCGCGGGGAGAGCGATCCCAGCACCACGGCGGCGCCACCATGCTGGCGCCGGATCAGTTCGGCGATGGCATAAACTTCGTCGGCCGAAAACGCCACGATCGCGGTGCGGCGCGGCTGCCGGGTGATCTTGCGGTCGCCGGCGAATTCAAGCTGCGACAATCGCGGTCGGGTAACGATGGAAGCGCCGGGCAGCAGCCGCTCGATGATCGGGCGCATGGTGGCGGCCCCCAGCAGCAGCGTCTCGTCGCGGCCGCGCCGATGCAATATGCGGTCGGTGAAGACATGGCCGCGTTCGAGATCAGCCGCGATCTGGACTTCATCAACCGCCAGAAACGACACGTCGAGATCGCGTGGCATCGCTTCGACCGTGGAGACCCAGAACCGCGCCTTCGGCGGCTTGATCTTTTCCTCGCCGGTGATCAGTGCCACGGCATCGGCGCCGACCCGGTCGGCGATCTTGTTGTAGACCTCGCGCGCTAACAGCCGCAGCGGCAGGCCGATCACGCCGGAGGAATGCGCCAGCATCCGCTCGATGGCCAGATGGGTCTTGCCGGTGTTGGTGGGGCCGAGCACCGCGGTAACGCCGCTGCCGGGAGCCCGTTCATTGGCGAACGTGGACATAGTGGAGAAAGCCATGTTTTTAGGGGGTTTCTGCGGCGGCGCGCATTCCGCAAAAGTAGGTACCAGTTTTGCGATCGGAATACGCGCGAGGTTAAAAGTGTTTCACAATGCGACGCATGCAAGGCCGTGGGTTAGCTTTAAGAACGGTTACGGAACGAATCGCGCCCGAATCGCTAACTCGTCCCCACTCCCGATACGTTCACCGCAACATCTCGCGTTGGTGCCTCTGTCGCAGCACTAGATCAAGTTTGGCACGGCCCGACAAGCCGCTGTTTTCGGGCGAAATCCTTAAAGTTTGCGCGATCGCGGAGTCGAATCAGAAGCCATCAAGAGTCAACAGGGATTCCGGTGTTTCCTTCTCGTCGTCCCGGCCAAGCGAGCGCTTGCGAGCGCGAGCCGGGACCCATACCGCGTGATCCATCGGCGGATCCCTGTGGCTGCAGCCTGCTTCAACAATTGACGCCTGTGGTTATGGGTCCCCGCTTTCGCGGGGACGACACGTGGATAGAGCTTGCCCTCACTGCGTCTTCGCGGCGCGGGCCTGGGTGACGAACTGGGTGGCTTCCAGCATGCCGGTGCCGAGCGGGGTCGGGATCACCAGCCGGTACGGCACCAGCACGCGGGTGCCGGCGATCGGCGCAAACGCGATCTCGATGTGACGCTGGGCGGCGAGATATTTGATCACCGCGCGGTCGGGGATGTAGCCGGACACCGGCGAAAAATACACCGCGCACACGATCACCGGGCCCTGATAGCCCTTTTCGGACCTGACGGTTTCCATGCGCTTGAAGTCGAGCTTCAGGTCGTAGCGCATGCGGCCGTCGAAGATCGGGATGCTGGTGCGGCAGGTATCGGGGGTGAACAGTTCGCCGTTGCCGGGCACCCGCAGCAGCGAGCCGGTCATCGGGTCATTGACGCCGCGGCGATGCGCGTCGGTAACCGGAATCCGGTCGGCGTCGACCGGCGGCACCGGCTCGATGCCGTATTCCCTGACGTTGCCGTTCGCCAGCACGATGTGCACGGTTTCGGATTTTTTCGAAGAGGTGGTGGAGGCGGAATAATTCATCGGCACCAGCGAGCCGTTGAGGACCCGGCCCTGCGAGGCGCCGGTGCCGGAGCCGCCGGCAAAGGCTTTCAATAGGCCCGAGGTGCCGCCGGTGGCCGCCGCCGAAAACTGGTCTTCGGCGATATCGATGGTCCAGGCGCCCTTGCCGACGGGGATGCCGGCCAGCGTCGCTTCATAACGCGCCTCAAGCCTGCCCTGCGCCGATGCGGTTTGCTGGGGCAGGAGCAGCAGCAAGGTGCCGGCGCACAAGCCGCCCAACGCCCGCAGCACCGTTTTAGCCAGCCGGGGCGGAATCATGTCTTGCATGGTCACTGAGGAGCGGTCCTGCTGGTCGCGCGATAACAGTCATTTAAGCCGGAAAACACAGTAAACAACGGATGCGCGCGTTTTTCGGGCAAATCCGCGCTGGCGCCGCCGGAACCGCATGATGTCGGCGGCGAATGCGCCGTTTATATGGTGCGTAACCCTCGCGGGAATCAGCCCTTTCCGCCCCCTACGCGCGGCCCAAAACCTTGACGCCCCGCAGCACTCCCCCTATACGTCCGCCGTTCCCACGATGGACCAGAGATTTAGAACCCCCGAGGGGCGAATGCCCGGGGATGGCAGAGGATTTATTCAAGATGTCGCGGCGCTGCGAACTGACGGCCAAGGGCCCGCTGGTGGGCCACACGGTGAGCCACTCCAACATCAAGACCAAGCGCCGGTTCCTGCCGAACCTGTGCAACGTCACCTTCATTTCCGACACGCTTGGCCGCAACGTGCGCCTGCGGGTTTCGACCAACGCCATCAAGAGCGTCGATCACCGCGGCGGCTTCGACGCGTTCCTGCTCAAGGCCAAGGCGGCCGATCTGTCGCCCCGCGCGCTGGAGCTCAAGCGCCAGATCGAGAAGAAGACGCCGAAGACAGCACCTGCCAAAAAGGCAGGCTGAGGCGTTTAGCGGCGCCGTTTCGCGCCCGGCGAAAATCATCCCGGCATCGTGCATGGCGGCGCGCATCGATCGGCGCGCTTGACCGATTGATGGAGGCGTAGCGCCTCCGTCCCCGTTCCTGGCTGCTTCGAAATCATCCGCCTACTCGACATCCGCTGCGCCAAAGGCGTATCAGCGAATGCGCGCGGTTTTGGAGCATTGCCGGTCGTGGACCAGCAGCGGTTGAATGTCGATCGATCTGGGGTTACGGGGCGCCGTAGTCGCATTGTGCCTGCTGATCGCAGCCATGGCGCTGCGCGATCGCCGCGACAGCACCGCCGCGCTGCTGGGCGCCGCGCTCGCGATCGGCGTCGCGGCTTCGATGATCTGCTCGGCGCCGACGTTCCCGCGGCCATTTGCGTGGTGGGGCCTGTTGCTGCTGGCGTTGTCCAGCGCGAACTGTGTCGTGTTCTGGCTATGGGCGCGTGCCGCCTTCGATGACGATTTCGTGCCGCGGCCCTGGCATGGCGTCTTGTGGGCAGCCGTCGCCGTCGCGCAATGGCTGGACGCCAGCGGCATCACACGATCGGCCGCGCTCGAGCGTGCGATCGAACGCACGCTGTCGTTCGCCTTTCTCGGCCTGGCGTTGTTGGCAGTGGCGCAGACGCTTTTCACCTGGCGGGCGGATCTGGTGCAGGGCCGGCGTCGGCTCCGGCTGGTCGTCTTGATCGGGGCGTCGGCCCAAATCGTTCTGAACTCCTATTTAGACTTCTTGCAGCAACCCTCGACCCACACTTTTTCGCTGGTTAGCGTCGCCAACGCCTTCGCTCTGTTCGTGTTGGTCGGCTTGAGCGCATGGAATTCTGCTGGAGGCGGGAACGCGAGAAGGTTCAATCCTGTTGCCCGCGACAAATGTCCGCTTCGGCGCGCCAGCCAAGGCGTCTGACGATCAGAGCACGCCTGCCGCGATCGACGCCGCATTGTTGCAGCGGCTGGAACATTTGATGAGCGTCGAGCGCGCCTACCGGCGCGAAGGCCTGACCATCGGAACGCTGTCGGCCGAACTTGGCGTGCCGGAGTACCGGCTCCGGCAGCTCATCAATGAAGGACTGGGTCACCGCAACTTCAATGCCTTCCTCAACCGCTACCGGATCGAGGAAGCCAAGGCGGCGCTGGCCGATCCTACGCAGAAGGATGTTCCGGTCCTGACCATCGCCATGGACACCGGCTTCCAGTCGATCGGGCCATTCAACCGCGCCTTCAAGGCCGCCACCGACGTGACGCCGACCGAATTCCGCCGGCTCGCGGCGGCAGAGACTGCATCCCCCTCGCCGAAACCGGCCGGCGTTTCAGGAATCGGCCAGCCCGCTTGAGAAATCGGCCAGCCGAGTTCCGAGGATGACAAGACGGAAGCGGCAATATCGAGCACATTGTGAGGAGCAGGCGATCCCTGAAAGGCTCCGCAATGAAAAACATCCGGACACTATGCATGACGGCGCTCACGCTCTGTCTGGCCGGTGCAGCGCTTGCCGGCGATCTGCCGAGCGTCGGCGATCCGGACAGTCTCGGCTTTCTCGGCGCGGCGATTGGCGCGCATGACCTCCTGGTTTGAGGCGCAGACCAAAAAGGGCGACCCTTCCGGTTTTGTCGTGGCGGTCGCCCGAGGCGGAAAGCTCGCTTATCTGCAGCCCACCGGCTTCGAGGACTCCGACAGGAAACTTCCGATGCGGGCGGATTCGATTTTCCGCATCGGATCGATGTCCAAGCAGATCACCAGCGTCGCCACCATGATACTGGTCGATGACGGCAAGCTCGACCTTGATGCTCCCGTGGCCCAGTATCTGCCGGAGCTCAGGGATATGCAGGTCGTCAAAAAGGATCCGGTCACCGGGAATCCGATCCTCGAGGATGTTGCGCTGAGAAATTTTGAACCGGCGAAGCGTGCGATGACGATCCGGGACCTGCTGCGCAATACGTCCGGCCTCGTTTACGCTTCGCCGGACTACGCCGATCCCGGATTTGAGAATGCCGCGATTCACGTACTGTACGGCGCCAGGGCGCCGTTCCGGCGCGACAAGCCCATCGCCGACTGGGTCGCGAACCTTGGCTCTCTCCCGCTGTTGCACCAGCCGGGCGAAGTCTGGGAATATGCCATCGGTTTCGATGTTCTCGGGCGTGTCATCGAAGTCGTGTCGGGCCAGTCTTTCGACCGGTTTCTGCAAGAGCGCCTGTTCGCTCCGCTCCATATGGTCGACAGCGGCTTCTCGGTGCCGCAGGACAAGCTTTCCCGTCTCGTCACCGTGCCGGGGCCGCAGCCCCAACCCCCTTTCGCGAATAGCGACGTCGGCAAGCCGCAGACGTTCTTCTCGGGCGGCGGAGGCATCGTCTCCACGGTTCCTGATTTTCTGCGCTTCTGCCAGATGCTGCTCAACGGCGGCGAGCTTGACGGCGTGCGTATCTTGAAGCCCGAAACGGTCAGGCTGATGACGACGAATTCGCTGCCGCCCGAAATGCACATCGCGGGGCATGAAGTCGGTCCGGCCTTCGGTACGGGCTGGGGGCTCGGTTTCGCAGTCCGCACCAGCCCCGATTTCAGCTACATTCCGGGCGCAGTCGGAAGCTTCAACTGGCTGGGAAGCTGGGGCACGTTCTTCTCGGTCGACCCGGCACAGAAGCTGATCCTCATCATGATGATGCAGCGAAGGGAGCACAGTGAGAACGGCTTCTACTTCAACGCCATCCGTCGTCTGCCCTATGCCGCGTTGAAGGTGCCCGAAGTGCCGGCGCCGGTTGCCTCCGGGCAAGGAAATGCCGGCGCGCTCGCCGAATATGTCGGACGCTACGTTTTCGGCGGGTCCGCAAGTTCGCTGGACAGGCAGACCTCGGTCGCCGACGGCAATGGTTGGACCGGTCTTGAGTTCGTTATCGCGGGCACCGATGGCCTCAGGGTGATCAAATTGGTCGACACCGGCCCTGCCGCGAAAGCAGGCGTCATGGCGGGAGATCTCATCACAGCGATCGACGACAGGTCGATCAAGGGCCTGACCCTGGAGGCGGCCTTTCGCCGGATTTCAGGTCCGGTCAACACAACGATCAAGCTCAGGGTCACCCGGCAGGGGCGGCACGATCCGCTCGTCGTCGCCTTTGCCCGCGAACCCGTTCCGGCGCACAGCGTCGAGCTTGAAGTCCGTGCCGCCGACGGCAAGCTTGTCGTCGAGGCAACCGGCGGCTGGTCGATCCTTGATTTCGACAAGGGCGAGCCGACATCGGTGGCGGCCGGGTCCAGGGATGAATTCCATGTCGAGAGCGGCGATCATACCCGGATCGCCTTTGTTCGCGACGCCGCGGGCAAGGTCAACGGCGCGGTCCTCAATCCGGGACCATGGGAGCAACGCGGAGTGCGCGGACAATAGGGCGCGCACTGACGGCCTCGTCCCGCGCATGGGAGCCCGGGACGGAAAGCTCGCTTGTTGCAGCCCACCGGCTTTGAGGACCACGGCAGGAGACTTCTGATGCGGCGACGAGGGGGCGAAGCATGCGTTGGGTTTTGAGAATACTCAAAATTCTCGTCGCGATTCCGCTGCTGGCGATTTTGGCGCTGAGCGGCTGGCTCGCCTTCGGCCGTCCGGAATTGTTGCCGGTCCTCTCCGCCTATGCGGCAAAAACCGTCTGCTCGAACGTATTCATCGCCAAACGCGACGCGGATGCGGTGATTCGAACCGACGTGCAGTTGGCGCGAACGCAGCGTTACAAAACTCATGAAAATCGATGTCGACAGCGCAAACCGGCGTGTCGAAGCTGCCTTTCTAGGTCTGTTCGCCAGGCGTTACGCCGCCTATGCCGAGGGCCGCGGCTGCACGCTTGTTGCCAAAGACGAGATTCCAGCGCGCGCCGACGCGCCGCCGTTGCCGCCGCCGGCTTCGCCCGACGCGCTCTGGCCGGCCGGCGAGACGGCGCAACTGTCCGATAACCGTCGCTTGCGGGCGGCGCTGAACGATCCGGTTCTCCAGGGACCGGGCATGCGCGCGATCGTCGTCGTCCATGACGGGCGCATTGTCGGCGAGACCTATGGCGAAGGCTTCAACGCCTCGACGCCCTTGCTGGGCTGGTCGATGACCAAAGCCGTCACTGCCGCTTTGGCCGGAATGGCGATCAAGGACGGCAAGCTTGCGCTGGACCGCAAAGGCCTGTTTCCGCAATGGGCCGGCGACGCGCGCGCGGAAATCTCGGTGGCCGACCTGATGGCGATGTCCAGCGGTCTGGAATTCAACGAGGACCACGGCCTCATCACCGACCCCGCGCGTCTGGAATTGCTGGTGAGAGATGCGGCGGCTTTCGCGAGGGATAAGGCGCTTGTCGCCGCACCCGGGACGAAATTCCACTATGGGTCCGGATCGTCGGTGCTGCTGGCGCGGCTCTGGCAGGACGCGATTGGCGCGGCGGCGCAATCTTATCCGCAGCGAGCGATTGTTCAAGCCGCTGGGCATGACCAGCGCGGTTTTCGAATCCGACCCGTCCGGCACCTTCCTCGGCGAAGGCTATCTCTACGCCACTGCGCATGACTGGGCGCGCTTCGCCGAATTCCTGCGCCTCGGCGGCGTCTGGAACGGCCAGCAGCTTTTGCCGCCGGGTTTTGTCGATTACATGCGCTCGCCCGTGCCGGCCTCCGACGAAGGCCAGGGCCCGGTCTACGGCCGCGGACAGATTTGGCTGGCCCGGGGCCAGGGATTCGACCTCCCCGCCGACACCTTCATGTTGGAAGGGCACCTCCGCCAGGTGATCGCGATCATCCCCTCGCGAAAACTGGTGATCCTGCGCATCGGATCGACGCGGGAAGATATTGGTTTCAGCAACGCGAAACTGCTGTACGCCATCGTCGCCGCGGGGTTTTGAGGGTTGTTGGACGATGACGATGGCGGACGGTCGGGCCTGGTGCAACTGAAGTGCCAGATCGAGAAGAAAACTCCGAAGGCCGCGGCACAAGCTCAAAACGCCTTCGGCAATCCTGCTTGACGCAAAATGGCGTTGGCGGTGTGTCGGCTAGGAATGCCGACGGGCACGGCAAAGTTTCGTTTCGTGATCGGGCTGTGCCAGATTTCGTGGCTACCGCGGCCTTGCCGAAATCAGCGTGCACCCCGCGGCACGAAGCAAATCCCGCAACGCGCGGTCGAACTGCGGGGCCATTCAGCCTGTGACCGGCTCGGCTTCGCGCAACGCGGTGATCTGCAAGAACAGCGATTCCGGCGCAACATCCGGATGATTGTCCGGCAACAGGTCGAGCGCCATGGCGGAAATCTTTTCGAGCAATTCGTCGAGCGTCGGTGCGTCGGCGGCAGCCGGAATGTCGTCGCAATGCCCGCTCCAAACCGAAGCTTCCTGATCCCAGGCTGCGGAAATCGTGAAAATGACAGGTTTGGACATCTCCGCTCCGTTGCTTGCCGCGAAGTGCCTCAAGGCGATGCGCAGGCATTGCTTATCATATCACAAATCGGACCGAGCGTCCCCTGGATTGCACCCCGCCCCATCCGCGCTACGATGCTGCCGCCGTCCCGGTGCGTCGCCGGGTCCGAGAACAAGAACAAGCTGACCCGGAGAAACCCCATGAAACGCCTGATGATCCTGAACGGTCCCAACCTCAACCTTTTGGGGGTGCGGGAGCCGCATATCTACGGCACCACCACGCTGAAGCAGATCGAGGAGAACTGCGCGCATCATGCGGCGGGGCTGGGCTTCGAGCTCACCTTCCGCCAGTCCAACCACGAGGGCGAACTGGTCGACCTGATCCAGTCGGCGCGGCAGGACGCCGACGCCATCATCATCAATCCGGCGGCCTATTCCTTTACCTCGATCGCGATCGTCGATGCCATCAAGGCGTTCGAGGGGCCGGTGCTGGAAGTGCACATTTCCAACATCCATGCGCGCGACGAGCATCACCGGCATTCCAAGATCTCGCATGCCGCCACCGCGGTGATCTGCGGCCTCGGGCCTTACGGCTATATCGCGGCGATGCATGCGCTGGCGCAGATGCCGAAGAAGGGGTGAATTGGCGAATGGCGCGCTGTGTGACTACCCGACGGGCAAATCAGCTGAAACGGCTGTCAAGCCCTGCGGATAAAAATATTCTGATTTTCAGAACAGACCAAATCAGCGTATAGCGAATCCGTCCCGCCCACAGAGGGGCGTTGCGCAACGTCATCAACGCGCGGCGGGATGCGGTGGACGCGTGGGTGCCGTGGACGAACGGCACCGGCGCGGACGGCGAAGTCGTGTGGTCCTGACGCCTCGACGCCGGCGTCAAGTTGGCGGAAGCAATTCCACCGGCGACGGTGACAAGAAAGCCCGATCACCGGGGAGAGCGCGAAATAAGCCGTAAAACCATTGCGCGGGGAATGCCGGGTGATTCCCGGTGTGACCGTGGTGACTGTTACCACTGGCATGGCTTGTTTTTTCTGCCCTGCCAGGCTGCGGGCGCGCCCAGCGCCCGGCATTCCCTGCGCCCTCTGATCGGAGGGCAAGGAATTTTCTAGCAACCTCGGACGCATCGCGCCGCGAGAATGCGGAGTCTCGTCTGCAGGCGAAGCGGCTGGCCTAACCTCGCCGCTGTTTGAAATTTGAATCGACCAATCACGCGTCGTCCCTGCGAACGCAGGGACGACAGTGTCCCCTCACCTTGTCCCGAACGTGGTCTTGCCGAACAGATCCTTTTGCTCGTGCGGCGGGGCGCGCCAGTAGGCGGGCGGGGCTTCGACATGGCCGCCGAGTGCAGCGGCGGCGTGCCAGCCCCAGCGCGGGTCGTAGAGCATGCCGCGGGCGAGCGCGACCATGTCGGCTTTGCCGGATGCCACGATGTCTTCGGCCTGCCTGGCTTCGGTGATGAGGCCGACCGCCATGGTGGTGACGCCGGTGGCCTCCTTGATCGCCTGCGCCAGCGGCACCTGGTAGCCGGGGCCGAGCGGAATCTTCTGCAGCGGCGACACGCCGCCGGAGGACGCATCGATCCAGTCGACGCCGCGCTTTTTCAAGTGGTGCGCGAATTCGATGGTTTGCGCGATGTCCCAGCCGCCGTCGACCCAGTCGGTCGCCGACACCTTGATGCCGACGGGTTTGGTTTTCGGAAACGCCGCGCGGACCGCGTCGAACACTTCGAGCGGATAGCGCATCCGGTTCTGCAAGCTTCCGCCATATTGGTCGGTGCGCTTATTGGAGATCGGCGACAGGAACTGATGCAGGAGATAGCCGTGCGCGCAATGCACCTCAAGCCCGTCGAGGCCGAGCCGCTCGGCACGTTTGGCGGTAGCGACAAAGGCGTCGCGCACGCGCGCGAGACCCGCCGCATCGAACGCCACCGGCGGCGCCTCGCCTTCCTTGTGCGGCACCGCGGACGGGCCTTCCGCCTGCCAGCCGCCTTGCAGATATTGGAATCAATTGCCCGCCATCCCATGGCGTGTGGCTAGAGGCTTTGCGCCCGGCATGAGCGAGCTGCATGATCACCGCGGTGTGCGAATGTTTTCGCACCGAAGCGATGATCGGCTTCAGTGCCGCTTCGGTGGCGTCGTTCCACAGCCCGAGGCAGCCCGGCGTGATGCGGCCGGTCGCCTCTACGGCAGTGGCTTCGATGCAGAACATCGCCGCCCCCGACAGCGCCAGTGTGTTGATGTGCGTGAAGTGCCAGTCATTGGCCTCGCCGTTATCAGCCGAATACTGGCACATCGGCGCCACCATGATGCGGTTGGCAAGCGTGAGATCGCGCAATTGAATCGGAGAAAACAGGGCGCTCATGGGATGTCCGGGTGGGAGGGGAAACGTCCGGCATGTCTAACGGCAAGCCGCGCTTTGCTCAACCGCCTCGTCGTCATCCTGAGGTGCGAGCGCAGCGAGCCTCGAAGGATGGGTAGCCGGGCCGTATCCTTCGAGGCGCGCAAGCGCGCACCTCAGGATGACGGATTTGAGAGATGAACGCACCGCCAAACTCTCGTCGTCCCTGCGAAAGCAGGGACCCATAACCACAGGATGTCGAGAAAAAAAGAAGGTATCTGACATCGTTCTTCAACGGGAGGCCGCGGCGTATGGGTCCCGGCTCGCCGGAGCCTGTCATCGGGCGCGCATTCGCGCGACCCGTTGGCTTGGCCGGGACGACGAGCTATTCCACCAGCGTGAATTGCAGCAGGAGGGTGCGCTGGATCATCGAGAAATTGTCGTCGGAGACCATCGTCAGCACAGTGTCGCCCTCGGGGGTGACGTGGGCGTCGATGCCTTCCATGTTGTCGACGTCGTCGCCGAGATCGGCCTCGAAGATGCTGGGGCCATCGACGGTGGCGTTGGGCATTACAGAGGCGAGCGGAATGCGGCGGATGCGGATGCCGATCCCCGAAAGCCAGGAAAATTTCCGTTCCAGGATCAACAGGTCGCCCGAGGGCAGCAGCACCGCGTCGGTGATATCGAATTTATCGGTGCGGCGAATTGCGAACTGGCCGGGCGTCTTGCCGCCGACCAGAAAGGCGATCAGGTTGCCCTCGGCGTTGAGGCCGCGCTCGGACATCGCGATCAGCGTGCCGGCCAGCGGCATGCCCTTCGGCACCATCACCAGCGCTTCCAGCCCCTTGTTGAACGGCAGCTTGCGCACCGCCGGCGGCATCGGCAGCTCTTCGGCCGGCGCAAGTGTAAAGCCCTTGCTGAAATCGAAACGCAGCACCTTGTTGACGCGTTCGAGGCCGATATAGACCTGTTGCCCGTCGAGCGCGATCGATTCCGAATCGAACCAGCCGCGGGTGGTGATCGGCTTGCCGTCGGGCCCCAGCATTGGGGATGCCTCGACGTCGGCCAGCCCGCTCATCGCGCGGCCCTGGTAGACGATGCGGCCGGTGAACCAGGTGCCCTTGTCGCTGAAGGAGATGAAGCGCTCGCCTTTGGCGTCGAGCCGCAATCCCGACAGCCCGCCGAAGGCGCGAAAGCTCGAGGTCAGCACCAGCCCGCTGCGAAATTCCAGCGAGCCGAAGCGGACGCGGTCGTGGTCGCTGTTGTCAAACCAGGTAATGGGGCGGGCGTGGACCTCGATCGCAACCGGCGCGGGGACCGAGAACTCATCCGGCGGCAGCGGCTTCTGCGCCTGCGCACGCGAGGCGATTGCGGCGGCCGAAAGCGCCGCCGTGGACTTCAGCAGGCGGCGGCGGGTGAAATGCGCGGACATGGAGGTTTACGAATGCAGCCGCCGCTTGGGGCCTCGCGCCGGCACAGCCCCATGGGTCTCGCTGAACAGTTCGGCGAGCTTTTCGGTGATGGCGCCGCCGAGTTCTTCGGCGTCCACGATGGTGACCGCGCGGCGATAGTAGCGCGTGACGTCGTGGCCGATGCCGATCGCGATCAGTTCGACCGGCGAACGGGTCTCGATTTCCTCGATGATGTGGCGCAGATGGCGCTCGAGGTAATTGCCGGGGTTGACCGACAAGCGTGGAATCGTCGACCGGCGCGCCGTCGGAGATCATCATCAGGATCTTGCGCTGCTCGGAGCGCCCGAGCAGGCGCTTGTGCGCCCAGTCCAGCGCCTCGCCGTCGATGTTTTCCTTGAGCAGGCCCTCGCGCATCATCAGGCCCAGATTCTTGCGCGCGCGCCGCCACGGCGCGTCGGCCGATTTGTAGACGATGTGGCGCAGATCATTGAGGCGTCCGGGATTGGCCGGCTTGCCGGCGGCAAGCCACGCCTCGCGCGATTGCCCGCCCTTCCAGGCCCGGGTGGTGAAGCCGAGGATTTCGACCTTGACGCCGCAGCGCTCCAGCGTGCGCGCCAGGATGTCGGCGCAGGTGGCGGCCACCGTAATGGGACGGCCGCGCATCGAGCCGGAATTGTCCAGCAGCAGCGTCACCACGGTGTCGCGGAAGGTGGCTTCCTTTTCGTTCATGAACGACAGCGGATGATAGGGATCGGTCACCACCCGCGACAGCCGCGCCGGATCGAGCACGCCCTCCTCGAGGTCGAACTCCCAGGCGCGGTTTTGCTGCGCCATCAGCCGGCGCTGCAGCCGGTTGGCCAGCCGCGCCACGATGCCTTGCAGATGCGCCAACTGCTTGTCGAGATAGCTGCGCAGCCGCTCCAGCTCGTCGTGGTCGCAAAGGTCTTCGGCGGCGATCACCTCGTCGAATTTCGGCGCGAAGGCGTGATATTCCGGGCCGCGCGGCTCGTTGGCGCCGCGCGAATTCGGCCGCGTCGCCTCGCCCGGGGTCTCGTCGTCGCCGAGTTCGCCGTCGTCGAACGTATCGGAGGTGGAGGCCTGCGCGCTTTCCATCGCACTTTCGGACATCTCGTCGGAAGTGGCCTGGGCCTGGTCGGCGCTCATCTCCTGCGCGGCGTCGCTGTCGGGCGAGCCTTCGGCGCCGGACTGGTCGTTCTCGCCGTCGCGGTTGTCGTCCTGGTTGTCGTCGTCGTCGGATTCGGCGTTGCGGTCGTCGCCGAGTTCAAGCGCCGTCAGCAGGTCATGCACGGCGTCGCCGAACCTGGCCTGATCCTCGGCGAGGCGATCGAGCCGGTCGAGCCGCGCGCCGATCTTGTCTTCCAGCACCGGACGCCAGAGGTCGACCATCTTGCGCGCGGCGGCCGGCGGCGCGAGGCCGGTCAGGCGTTCGCGCACCAGCATCGCCAGCGCATCCGACAACGGCGCATCGGCGCGATCGGTGATCTCGTCGAACTTGCCGCGGTGGAAATGGTCGTCGAGCATCGCGGTGAGGTTTTTCGCAACCCCCGCCATGCGGCGCGAGCCGAGCGCCTCGACGCGGGCCTGCTCGACCGCTTCGAACACGCCGCGCGCCTGCGGATTTCCCGGCATCAGCTTGCGATGCACTTTCGGATCGTGGCAGGCGAGCTTCAGCGCGATGGAGTCGGCGTGGCCGCGCACGATCGCAGCATCACGCCGCGTCATCTTGCGCGCCGGCTCCGGCAGCCGCGCCTTGCCGGGCGCCAGACCCGGACGCTCGGCGGCGAAGGTCACTTCCAGCTCCGGGGTTTTGGCGATCGCGCGCAGGCAGGCCGTCACCGCGCGCTTGAACGGCTCGGTCGGCGCTTCCTTCGATCCGGTGCGGAATTTGCTGTTGGACGTCGTCATTGCAGCCCTGGTCTCACCGCCGTTATGCTCTCACCGCCGTCGTCCCTGCGAAAGCAGGGACCCATAACCACCGGTGGTCGTTATTCACCCGATCCCTGGCACCACTGTTCTACTGAGAAGCCGCGGCGTATGGGTCCCGGCTGGCGTATAGTCCCGGCTCAAGGCCGGGACGACACTTAGCTCATCGCCACGTTCACCGAGGATTCGGCGAGCTCCGCATTGAAGCAGCGCTGGTAGAATTCGGCGACCAGCGGCCGCTCCAGTTCGTCGCACTTGTTGAGGAAGGTGACGCGGAACGCAAAACCGATATCGCTGAAGATCTCGGCATTCTCCGCCCAGGTGATCACGGTACGCGGGCTCATCACCGTCGACAGATCGCCGTTGGCGAAGGCGTTGCGGGTGAGATCGGCCAGCCGCACCATCTTGTTGACGATGTCGCGGCCTTCCTGGGTGCGATAGTGATGCGCCTTCGCCAGCACGATTTCGACTTCCTCGTCATGGGCGAGATAGTTCAGCGTGGTGACGATCGACCAGCGGTCCATCTGGCCCTGGTTGATCTGCTGGGTGCCGTGATAGAGGCCGGAAGTGTCGCCGAGCCCGACCGTGTTGGCGGTCGAGAACAGCCGGAATGCCGGATGCGGCTTGATCACCTTGTTCTGGTCGAGCAGCGTCAGGCGGCCGGAGACTTCCAGCACGCGCTGGATCACGAACATCACGTCGGGGCGGCCGGCGTCGTATTCGTCGAACACCAGCGCGATATTGTGCTGCAAGGCCCAGGGCAGGATGCCGTCGCGGAATTCCGTGACCTGCATGCCGTCGCGCACCACGATGGAATCCTTGCCGACCAGGTCGATCCGGCTGATGTGGCTGTCGAGGTTGACGCGCACGCAGGGCCAGTTCAGCCGCGCGGCGACCTGTTCGATGTGGGTCGACTTGCCGGTGCCGTGATAGCCGGTGACCATGACGCGGCGGTTTTTGGCAAAGCCCGCAAGAATCGCCAGCGTGGTGGCGCGATCGAACCGGTAATCCGAATCGATGTCCGGCACATGCGGATCGACTTCGGAATAGGCCGGCACTTCGAGGTCACTGTCGATGCCGAACACCTGCCGGACCGACACCTTCATGTCTGGCAAGCCGGCTGGAGCGGCGGATTCTGGCGCTTTGGTCATGGCGGCGGTCGTCATCAATCCTCCGAGGTCCCGGACGCTACCGAAACCAGATTTGCTGAAATGGCTGCGGATGGGTGTTGGGCGGAACCTATCAGAGAGCCACGGCCGGCAGAAGCCCGTGGCGTAATCAAAGTTCCGTTGCGTTATCATCAAGATAGGCTCTTGTCGCGGTTTTTGGAAGGCTGCCCTGCGAATCACGCCGCACTTGGCCGCGACAATTTTGGGCGGGTGCCCGCAGCTGCGGCCCAGATGCTTTCCACATGGCACTTTCCACTCCCGCCGCCGTTTATGTTAGGTCTGCGACCAACCCCGGCCGCCGTGCAGCACAGGAACTTTGTGACCTCATTCCTCGACCCCTTGATTGCGTTCGTCTCCTCGCACGCATGGCTGGCCTATCTCACCATATTTCTTGCCGCCTTGCTGGAGGCCGTGCCGATCGTGGGCTCGCTGGTCCCGGGCTCGACCATCATCCTGGCGCTGAGCGCGCTGATTCCGGGCGGTGAGTTGCGGTTCGAGACGGTGCTGGCTGCGGCGGTCGCCGGCGCGTTGTTGGGCGACGGAACGGCGTTCTGGATCGGGCATCGCTCCCAGCGCGAGATCCTGAGTTCCCGCCCGATGTCGAATTACCCGCGCGTGGTCGCGCAGAGCGAGGCGTTCTTTCATCGCTGGGGGGCGCTGGCGGTATTCTTTGCGCGTTTCGTGCCGCCGATCCGGGCCTTTGTGCCGATCACGGCGGGCGCGCTGGGCATGCCTCCCTTGCGCTTTTACGCCGTCAACATCCTGGCCATCCTGCTGTGGGCGCCGGCGCATGTGTTGCCGGGGGTGATGGCGGTGTCGGCGCTGGAATATTACGGCGGGGTCGCCGGCGTCGGCGGACAGGCCAAACATTACTGGATGCCGCTGGTGCTCGGCGCGGCGCTGATCGTGGCGCTGGCGGTCTGGACCATCCGGCGCCGCAATGGCGGCGGCGTGATCGAACCGGCGCCGTCTCCAGCTCTCACTCCCGGGGCTCGCCGGGACCGCACCTAGCTCGCGCCGCGCACCACGGTCTTGAGATAATTATACGCCTTGATGATTTCGATCAGGCGATCCTCGGTGGAGCGGTCGCCGCCATTGGCGTCGGGATGGTGCTGCTTGACCAGCGCCTTGTACTTGGCCTTGACGGTTTCCAGCGTCGCATCGGAGCCGAGCCCCATCACCTGCAGCGCCTTGCGCTCGGCGTTGAATATTTTCCGGGTTTCGACCTTGGCCTCGCCGGCAGCTCCGCCAGGACCCGGCCGCCATCGGCCGCGGCCGTTGAGTTCGCTGAACATGCTGAACGGATCGGAGGCGCCTTCCAGGTCGGCCTCCGGGCTGCCTTTGCCCTTTTTGGAACTGGTATTGGCACCCATCTTCCAGGTCGGACGATGGCCGGTCAGCGCATCCTTCTGGTAGCGCGCCACCGCATCCGGATTCATGCCGGAAAAGAAATTATAGGACTGGTTGTATTCGCGGACGTGATTGAGACAGAAGTGCCAGTATTCCTTGTCGTTGGCGCGGCCCTTGGGCGCGCGATGCGGCCCCTTGCTCTTGCAGTCGGGCCATTCGCACATCGCGGATTCTTCGCGCGCCTGCGCCTGCTGCTTCGCGCTCAGCTTGTTGGGCTTGATGCGAATGGAGTCGAAGAATTTTGATGAATCAATCGGCATTGGCTGACTATGACTACGCAATCGACAAGGCTTCAAGTCTTGACATTGCGAAACCCTTTACCTCGATGCGCTATTGACGAAGCGCGGCGACGGACGTATTGCCCCCGACATGAGCGTCAAAGACCTTATCACAAACAAGTTGCGCGAAGCTTTCTCGCCCGAAAGCCTCGATGTCGCAGACGAATCACATCTTCATGAGGGCCATTCAGGCCACAGGCCGGGCGGCGAGACGCATTTCAGGGTCTATATCGTGTCGCCGGCGTTCGAAGGGAAGAGCCGGATCGAACGCCACCGCATGATTAACGCAACGCTGGCGGCGGAACTCGCAGGAAGCGTGCACGCTTTGGCGATCAGGGCGCAGACCCCGGGAGAGGCCGGGCGCTGAGTTCAAAATGCCGTGCCGGCGCGCTTCGGCTTTTTTTCCTCGAACTCGGCCTCGCGCGGCACCGCCACGATCCGCAATGCGGTGATGCGGTTGCGCTCGCGGCGCAGGACACGGAAACGAAAGCCGTGGAAGGTGAAACTCTGGCCGCGTTCCGGGATCGAGCGTGCCTCGTGAATCACGAGGCCGGCAACCGTAGTCGCCTCTTCGTCGGGCAGGTGCCAGTCCATCGCGCGGTTGAGGTCGCGGATCGGCACCGAACCATCGACCACCACCGAACCATCGGGCTGGGCGCGGACGCCGGCCACCACCACGTCGTGCTCGTCGGAAATGTCGCCGACGATTTCTTCCAGAATATCCTCCAGCGTCACCATGCCTTCGACTTCGCCGTATTCGTCTACCACCAGCGCAAAATGGGTCTTGCGGCGGCGGAACGCCTTGAGTTGTTCGGACACCGGGCGCATCTCGGGCACAAACCACGGCGGCAACGCGATGGTGGAAACGTCGATCTTCGACGTATCGCCTTCCGAGGCGCGGATGGCGCGCAGCAGGTCCTTGGCGTGCAGCACGCCGATGATGTTTTCGGGCTTGTCGCGCCACAGCGGGATCCGGGTGTATTCGGTCGCCAGCACCTCGCGCACCAGTTCTTCGGCCGGCAGGTCGGCATTGATCATCACCATCTCGGTGCGATGAACCATCACATCGGAGACCTGGAGTTCGCGCAGATCGAGCAAGCCGCCGAACATGTCGCGGTCCTGCTTTTCGACCTTGCCTTCGTGATGCAGCAGGTCGACCGCGCCACGCAAGCGCTCGGTCGGCGACAGTATCGGCTGGTTGGCCCCGATCTTGATGCCCAGCGCTCTCATCAGGATGCGGACGATCGCCTCGATCACCGTGAGCAACGGTCCGAGCAGGTACACCATCAGTTTCATCGGGCGCGCGACCAAAAGCGATACCCGGTCCGGTGCATTGATGGCGATGGTCTTCGGCAGCACCTCGGCGAAAATCACCACCATCACCGTCATCACGCCGGTGGCATAGATCACGCCGACCTCGCCGAACCACGCCGTGAAGATGCCGGTCGCCAGCACCGAGGCGCCGATATTGGCGATGTTGTTGCCGAGCAGGAGTGCGCCGATCATGCGCTCGCGCATCGCAAACAGGCTGGAAACCACCCCGGCGTCGCGATTGCCCTGCTTCGACAGCCGCAGCATGCTGGCGCGCGACGCGCCGGTCAGCGCGGTCTCGCTCATCGAAAAGAACGCCGAGATCAGCAGGCAGCCGATGACGATGGAAAATGTAACCCAGTCCATATTGCGATGTTCACTTCACTCAAGTCTTTGCCAGCTTTGCTTTCAGAAAATCACGAACCAGCGAGGGCTCGACGTCGGGAACGACGACGGCCTGGCCTATGGCCTTGAGCAGGATGAAAGTGGGCCGGCCGCGTTTGACCTTCTTGTCCTGCGCCATCAGCGTCATCAGGGCGTCGGCATCGCCCAACCCCTCCTGGCTAAATCCGGCGATGTCCTGCAAATGGGTCGGCAGGCCTACCCCGGCAAGATGGTGCCTGACACGCGCCGCATCGGCTTCGCCGATCATGCCAAGCTGCGCGGAGAATTCCGCCGCCAGCAACATGCCGACGGAAACACCTTCGCCATGGAATAACCGGTCGGAAAAGCCGGTCGCGGCTTCCAGCGCATGGCCGAATGTATGACCGAGATTGAGCAGCGCGCGCTCGCCGGTCTCGCGTTCGTCGCGCGCCACGATCGCGGCCTTGGCGCGGCAGGAAGTAGCGACGGCGTGTTCGCGCGCCGCCCCTCCGGAAAAAATATCGGCGTGGTTTTTCTCCAGCCAGGTGAAAAACGCCTCGTCGCCGAGCACGCCGTATTTGGCGACTTCGGCATAGCCGGCGCGGAACTGGCGCGGCGACAACGTGTCGAGCACGGCGGTGTCCGCGACGACCAGAATCGGCTGGTGGAATGCACCGATAAGATTTTTCCCGCGCGGCGAATTGATTCCGGTCTTGCCGCCGACCGAGGAGTCGACCTGCGCCAGGAGCGAGGTCGGCACCTGCACGAAATCGACGCCGCGGCGCAGGACCGCGGCCGCGAAGCCCGCGAGATCGCCGACGACGCCGCCGCCGAGCGCGATCACCAGATCGTTGCGCTCGATTTTGGCGGCGATCAGCGCTTCGCTGACCTCTTGCAGCCCGGCATAGGTTTTTGAGCCCTCGCCTTCCTCGACAATGATTCGCGATGTGGCAATACCCGCCTCCGACAGCGAGGCCTCGGTCTTCGCCAGCCAATGCCTGGCGACGTTGCGGTCGGTAACGATGGCCGTGCGCACACCGGGCCGCAAGGATGCGACGCGGGCGCCCAGCGATTGCAATATATCGCGCCCGATAATGATGTCATAGGCGCGCTCGCCGAGCGCGACCTCGACCGTGATGGGATCGGAGTGTTTCAGCGGCGCGGTCACTGTGTTGCGCCCATTTTGTCTGATGTTCCTTGCGCGGCCGGGGCCGGACCGCATAGCCAAGCGTGCAGGGCCTCGATGCATTCGTCGACGATCTTTTCGTGCGGCACATCGCGTGACCAGATCGTGAGGTTGGCGCTTTGATAGACCGGCTCGCGCTCCTCGAGCAGACGCCCGACGGTGGCGGCGGGATCCGCGGTCTGCAACAACGGACGGTCGGCGCGTCGTTTCACCCGGCGCATGATGATGTCGGTATCCGCCTTGAGCCAGATCGAGACCGCCTTGTCATGAATGCGGTTGCGGGTTTCTTCGCGCATGAACGCGCCACCCCCGGTCGCGATCACGCCGGGACCGTGGTCGAGCAGCCGCGCGATCACCCGCGCCTCGCCGTCCCTGAAATACGGCTCGCCATGGGCCGCGAAAATTTCCGGTATCGTCATGCCGGCGTGAGCCAGTTCAATTTCGCTGTCCGCATCGAGAAAAGGCAGCCGCAGCCGCGCCGACAGCCGCCGCCCGATGGTGGATTTGCCGGCGCCCATCATGCCCACCAGCACGACCGAACGCTTTCCCAGAGCCGCCGTAATCTCGGCCTCCTGGGATGCGCTGGCGCCGGCCGGTGAGGCTGTCTCAGCCATCTGATGGCCCTGTCGTTTCCGCGAATGTCTGGTTCCGCGTCACCTATACTACCCTCGCCGATGCCCTTGCCAGAGACTCTTGCAACGGAGTGGCGAACATGGTGGTAGTCAGGCTCGGCCAACCCGACGATTCCAATGGTTAATTCGCCGCCTGAGGCTCGTTGATGCCCAGTCTGTTCCGCTTTTTGACGGTCGTCGCCGTGATCGGCGGGATCATCTATGGGACGATTTTCGCGCTGGCGAATTTCGTTAGCCCGAAACCGCGGGAAATGACCATCACTGTCCCGGCAGACAAATTCCTCAAGAAATAGGCGCTAGGGTTGGCGGATGCGTTCCAGCAAGACCTCCGACGCCACGCTTATCAACCTGTTCCTCGACATGCTCGCGGCGGAACAGGGCGCCGGCGACAACACGCTCGACGCCTATCGCCGCGACCTGACGGATTTGTCGGGATTTCTCGTCCCCAGCGGGCAAGGCTTCGCCGGTGTCAAAACCCAAAGCCTGCGCGATTACCTCGCCGATCTTGATGGACGCGGCTTCAAGCCGTCGAGTGCGGCGCGGCGGTTGTCGGCGATGCGGCATCTGTTTCGCTTTCTGCTGAACGAGCGAATTCGCGGCGACGATCCCGCGGCGATCTTGTCGGGCCCGAAGCGCGGCCGCGGCCTGCCGAAGGTGCTGTCGATAGCCGACGTCGATCGGCTGCTGACGCGCGCCAAGGCGTTGACGGAAGCGACGGAAGCCTCTGCCCTGCAGCGGCTTCGCGCGATGCGGTCATATTGCCTGCTCGAGGTACTCTACGCCACCGGCTTGCGGGTATCGGAACTGGTGGCGCTGCCGTCGTCGGCCGCGCGGCGCGACGCTCGCATGATCGTGGTGCGCGGCAAGGGGAACAAGGAACGGCTGGTACCGCTGAACGCGCCATCGCGACAGGCGATGGCCGATTATCTCGCGGCGATGGAAGCGCTCAAGCCGGAGAAGAAGAAAAACGCCGCAAGTTCGAAATGGCTGTTTCCGTCGTTCGGCGAAAGCGGCCACCTGACGCGGCAGCATTTCGCGCGCGACCTTAAAGAGTTGGCGGCATCGGCAGGCCTTGCGCCGCGCCTGGTCAGCCCGCATGTGCTGCGTCACGCATTCGCAAGCCACCTTTTGCACAACGGCGCCGACCTGCGCATCGTGCAGACGCTGCTCGGCCACACCGATATCTCGACCACGCAAATCTATACCCACGTGGTCGAGGAACGGTTGAAGAGCCTGGTGCGCGACCTGCACCCGCTGGCGGACAAGTAGCGACGACGGCCGCCTTGACTTCGGCGCCGTCTGCCGTGAAAGAGCCATTTACCGCCCTGCGATCTGTTTGCGCGTATTCCGCAAAGCGAACTCGAGCACGCCAACCAATTGAAGAGACTTGCTTTCTTCGCGAACCGGAAACCGCTTCGCCCTCAAGCGCGATCTTACCTATATTGATTTGATGCCGGATCCCATGCGCTCTTACCTCGATTTCGAAAAGCCCGTGGCAGAACTCGATGCCAAGGTCGATGAATTGCGCGCGCTGGCGGCGACCGGCAGCGATATTGGCGACGAGATTTCGCGGGTCGAAGACAAGGCCGCGCAAGCGCTGAACGATCTCTACGCCAATTTGACGCCATGGCAGAAAACGCTGGTGGCGCGCCACCCGCAGCGGCCGCATCTGAGCGATTTCATCAACGCGCTAATCACCGAATTCACCCCGCTTGCGGGCGACCGAAAGTTCGGCGAGGACGAGGCGCTGATGGGCGGGTTCGGGCGCTTCCGCGGCGAGAGCATTTGCGTGATGGGCCAGGAAAAGGGCGCCACCACCGAATCCCGCATCAAGCATAATTTCGGCATGGCGCGCCCCGAGGGCTATCGCAAGGCCGTGCGACTGATGGAGATGGCTGAGAAATTCGGCATTCCGGTACTGTCGATCGTGGATTCCGCCGGCGCCTATCCCGGCATCGGCGCCGAGGAACGCGGACAGGCCGAGGCGATCGCACGCTCCACCGATGCCTGCCTGTCGCTCGGGGTGCCCAATGTCGCGATCATCACCGGCGAAGGCATGTCGGGCGGCGCCATCGCGATCACGACGGCGAACCGCGTGCTGATGTTCGAGCATGCGATCTACAGTGTGATCTCGCCCGAGGCCGCGTCCTCGATCCTGTGGCGCGATGGAACCAAGGCGCAGGAAGCCGCCACCTCGATGAAGATCACGGCGCAGGACATGCTGCGTTTTGGCGTGATCGATTCGATCCTGAAAGAACCTTCAGGGGGCGCGCATCGCGATTCCAACGCCATGATCGCGGCCACTGGCGATGCCATCGCGCAGGCGCTGGACGAGTTGCGCAATCTCGCACCCGACATGATCCGCCAGCAGCGGCGCCAGAAATTCCTCGATATCGGCCGGAAGCTGGGCTGAATTGCTCTTTAATCCTTGCGAAATAAGGCAGCCAAAAGCAGCAGGCCGCCCTTGATCCACGGTATTTTCATAAATCGGCCATTTCGGCCCCAATTAGGCCCAGACCGCAATATTTAACCCCTGTTGACCATGCCCTCATGGAACCCGCTGCGACGGCCGGATCGGCTTGCGAGCAGGGGGGCCAAAGGATAATATTTTATTCAATGGCTTCAGGGCATGGACGCTAAATCGGGGTGCGAAAATTGCCCGTCGGGGTGTGGAGCTTTGCATTGATTTATCGCTCGCTGATTCGCGCGCTCATCACTTCGGTCGCGCTGGCGGCCGGTGTGCTGCTGGCCGGCTGCAATAGCGACGAAATCTCGCTCGCCACCAATGCCAAGGCCAACCAGCCGGTCTCCCCAAAGCTCCTCGCCGACATGGAGGCAAAGGACATGGACCTGCAATCGCCGATGCTGGTCCGCCTGTTCAAGCAGGAAGCCGAACTCGAAGTCTGGAAGCAGGACCGCTCCGGCCGCTTCGCCCTCCTGAAAACCTATCCGATCTGCCGCTGGTCGGGCGACCTCGGACCCAAGGTCCGCGAAGGCGACCGCCAGGCGCCGGAAGGCTTCTATTCGATTTCGCCGGCACAGATGAATCCGCAGTCGGCGTATTATCTTTCCTTCAACACCGGCTACCCCAACGCCTACGACAGGTCGCTGGGACACACCGGCTCCGAGTTGATGGTGCATGGCGATTGCTCGTCGCGTGGCTGTTACGCGATGACCGATGAACAGATCGCGGAAATCTATTCGCTGGGGAGGAAATCCTTCTTCGGCGGCCAGCGCGCATTCCAGTTCGAGGCCTTTCCGTTCCGGATGACGCCGATCAACATGGCCAAACACCGCAACAATCCGAACATGCCGTTCTGGAAAATGATCAAGGAAGGCTACGATCATTTCGAGGTGACGCGGCAAGAGCCGAAGGTTGATTTCTGCGAGAAGAAATACGTATTCGACGCCGTGAAGGGTCCGAATGCCAAGCACGATCCTGTGTTCGAGGCCTCCGCCAGGTGTCCCGCTTATGTCATTCCGGATGAACTTGCCGATGCCGTGCATGAAAAGCAGCAGCAAGACGAGACCGAGATGGCCAAGCTGGTTGCGCGCGGAACGCCGGTCGCCCGGATGAACACCGGCATCGACGGCGGCATGAACAGGGTGTTCGCCGCCAGGGTGCCCGACGGCAGCACCGGGCTGTCGGAAGGCGGCGAAGGTCAGGGACTGTCGCTCGCGGTGTTTTCCCGCGCGCCCGGCACCATTCCTTCCCACGTCAATCCGCCGCACGGACCCGTCACGTCTCCGGACGAGCCGCTTGTGGCTTCGATGACGCCGGCCACCGCCCCGGCCCCGACGACGCGGGTGGCGGCCACCGCGCCGGCGCCGCAGCCATCCGACGACGGCTTCTTTAGCAGCCTCGCTCGCAAGGTGGGGCTCGGCGGCACCGCGGATGCTACCGCGAGCACCCAGCCGATGCCTGCTCCGGCAAAACCGAAAGTGGCCGAGGGCAAGCCGCCGCGCCCGCAGGCTTCGATCCCCAAAGCCCCGAAGGCTGCCGAGACCAAACAGGCTGCCGTCCGCCCGCCGCTCAAGCCGTCGCTCTCGGATAGCCCTGCCGCTGCTCCCGCCGCCAGCGGTACCGTGGTTGCCGGCTCACAGCCGATCGTGCCGGCCAATTCGTTCGAGAGCCGCTTCTCGGCGGCGAAGTAAAGAATCCCCGGCACGTCTCCGAAAATCTACGCCGTGGTTGCTTTCGCAGGAACGGCGATGACCCGTTGAGTACGCGTTACTCGCGCTCAGGCATACTTGCCGTGGCAGTGCTTGTACTTCTTGCCTGAGCCGCAGGGACAATCCTCGTTGCGGCCGACCTTGCCCCAGCTTGCGGGATTCTTCGGATCGCGGTTCGCACCTGCCGGAGCGGCGGGCACCAGCGAGGCATTGGCGAACGCCATCTCGTCCTCGCCGGTGTTCGGATCGAGCTTGTGCACTTCCATCGGCGGCAATGCCGGCTGCTGATCTTCCGGCGGCACGATTTCGACGCGCATCAGTTGCGCCGTCACCGCTTCGCGCAGATGCGCGGTCATCGCCTCATACAGGCCGAACGCTTCCGACTTGTATTCCTGCAACGGATCGCGCTGGCCATAGCCGCGCAGGCCGATCACCTGACGCAGATGATCGAGCATGATCAGATGCTCGCGCCAGAGGTGATCGAGCGTCTGCAGCAGGATGGTCTTCTCGACGTAACGCATCACGTCGGGACCCCATTGCGCCACCTTGGCCGCCATGTGCTCGTCGACGCGCTGCTCGATGCGTGACAGCAATTCCTCGTCGGCGATGCCCTCTTCCTTGGCCCATTCGTCGACCGGCAGGTCGATGTCGAGCACCCGCTGCAGTTCTTCCCGCAGGCCGGGAATGTCCCACTGCTCGGCATAGGCGTGTTCAGGCACATGCTTGGCGACGACATCGTCGACGAAGTCGCGGCGCATGTCCGCGACCATTTCGGACACGTTGTCGCTTTTCATAAGGTCGACGCGCTGGTCGAAGATCACCTTGCGCTGGTCGTTCTGGACGTTGTCGAACTTCAGGAGATTCTTGCGGATGTCGAAGTTGCGGGCCTCGACCTTCTGCTGCGCCTTCTCCAGCGCCTTGTTGATCCAGGGATGGATGATGGCCTCGCCCTCCTTGAGGCCGAGCCGGGTCAACATGGTGTCGAGCCGGTCGGACCCGAAGATCCGCATCAAATCGTCTTCCAGCGACAGAAAGAATTTCGAACGTCCGGGATCGCCCTGGCGTCCGGACCGGCCGCGCAACTGGTTGTCGATGCGCCGCGATTCATGGCGTTCGGACCCGATGATGTAGAGCCCGCCCGGCCGGTTGACGATCTTCGCCGGTTTATTGCCCTTTGCCGGTTCGACCTCGATGACGTCTTCGGCCTTCAGCACGATGTCGCGGAAACGCTCGACGTCGGCCTTGATCCGCTCGATCTTCGCAGCCTTCTCGGCTTCGTCGGTCATTCCCGCGGTCTCGTGCTGGATCCGCATTTCGAGCGAGCCGCCAAGCTTGATGTCGGTGCCGCGGCCCGCCATGTTGGTCGCGATCGTGATCGCGCCGGGCACGCCGGCTTCGGCGACGATATAGGCTTCCTGTTCATGGAAGCGGGCGTTGAGCACCGCGAACAGCTTGGCCGGCTTGCCGGCGCGGGCCGCGGCGTAAAGCTTCTCCATGGCGTTTTCGTTGCCGAAATCGATTTGCTTGTAGCCGTGCTTCTTGAGGTATTCGCCGAGCAGTTCGGACTTCTCGATCGAGGCGGTGCCGACCAGCACCGGCTGCAGCCGCTGGTTGGCGCGTTCGACCTCGGCCATGATGGCCGCATGTTTTTCGTCCTGGGTGCGATAGACCTCGTCGTCCTCGTCGAGGCGCGCCACCGCCACGTTGGTCGGGATTTCCACCACTTCGAGCTTGTAGATGTCGAACAGTTCGTCGGCTTCGGTCGCCGCGGTGCCGGTCATGCCGGCGAGCTTCTCGTACATCCGGAAATAATTCTGGAACGTGATCGAGGCCAGCGTCTGGTTTTCCGGCTGCACCGGCTGGTGCTCTTTCGCCTCCAGCGCCTGGTGCAGGCCTTCCGAATAGCGCCGGCCCGGCATCATGCGGCCGGTGAATTCGTCGATGATGATGACCTCGCCGTCGCGAACGATGTAATCCTTGTCGCGCTGGAACAGCGAGTGCGCGCGCAGCGCCTGGTTGATGTGGTGAACGACCGAAACGTTCTCGACGTCGTAAAGCGAGTCACCCTTGAGCTGGCCGGCATCGCGCAGCAAGGTTTCGATCTTCTCCATGCCGGCTTCGGTCAGCGTCACCGTGCGCTGCTTTTCGTCGACCTCGAAATCGGTGACCTTCTCGAGCTTCGGCATGAAAGTGTCGATGGTGTTGTAGAATTCCGAACGGTCGTCGAGCGGGCCGGAAATGATCAGCGGCGTACGCGCCTCGTCGATCAGGATCGAGTCGACCTCGTCGACGATGGCGTAGAAATGGCCGCGCTGGACCATGTCCTCCAGCCGGTACTTCATGTTGTCGCGCAGATAGTCGAAGCCGTATTCGTTGTTGGTGCCGTAGGTGATGTCGCGCGCGTAGGCATCCTTGCGTTCGCCGTCGTCGAGACCGTGGACGATCACGCCGGTCGTCATGCCGAGAAAGCTGTAGATCTGCCCC
Source organism: uncultured Alphaproteobacteria bacterium (assembly GCA_963774685.1). Taxonomy (GTDB): domain Bacteria; phylum Pseudomonadota; class Alphaproteobacteria; order Rhizobiales; family Xanthobacteraceae; genus Bradyrhizobium. Next base: position 547,539 of record CAVZFU010000005.1, read on the forward strand.
ATCCATTCGGAGTCGCGCCGGGCGAGGTAGTCGTTGACGGTGACGACGTGAACGCCCTTGCCGGCCAGTGCGTTGAGATAGACCGCCAGCGTCGCCACCAGCGTCTTGCCTTCGCCGGTCTTCATCTCGGCGATGTCGCCTTCGTGCAGCACCATGCCGCCGATCAACTGCACGTCGAAATGCCGCTGGCCGAGCGTGCGTTTGGCCGCCTCCCGCACGGTAGCGAAAGCCGGAACCAGGATGTCATCGAGGGTTTTGCCGTCCGCCAGCTGCTTTCGGAATTCGTCGGTGCGCGCTTTCAGCGCGTCATCCGAAAGTGCGGCGACCTCCGGCTCCAGCGCGTTGATGGCGTCGACGCGAGGCTGATATCCCTTGATCCGGCGGTCGTTGGGGGAGCCGAAAAACTTGCGGGCGAGCGCGCCGATCATGCCAAATTCCTGTCTTTGCGGTTCGGCGTTGCAGCCATGACGCGTTCCACCAGTCTGCCTATCAACTCATCGTGACGCATTGCGGCACCGGCCCCGATTTCCAAGGGTATCCGCCAAATGAGTGGGAATTGCGCAATCCAAGGTTCAACGGCCAAAACGCAGCCAAAAACACGCTATCGCCATTGACTTGGGTGGCGCAGAGATATGGCTGGGCCGGAAGCTTGTCAACGGCGCGAAGCATCAAGGATTTCATCATTTTGACAGACTTTTCGCGTTGCCAAGGCCACACGATTGGGCGAGTGTCGCGCCGCCCCGACAGCCCCATCTTTCAAGGTAAGGATTTTCCATGACCACTTCGTTCCAGGAAACGAAAACCGGCCTGCGCTTTGGCCTCGCCTCAGCCGCAGTGACGGGCTGTCTTGCGATGGTTCTGTTGGCAAGTCCCGCGGTACGTGCCGAAGACGCCAACCCGGTGCTGGCCAAGGTGAATGGCGCCGAGATCCGCCAAAGCGACGTCAATCTGGCGGAAGACGAACTCGGCCCCAGCCTCGCGCAGATGGACCCCGCGACCAAGAAGGAAAACGTGCTGTCGTTCCTGATCGACATGAAAATCGTGGCCAAGGCCGCGGAAGCCAAGAAAATCGAAGACCGTGACGACTTCAAGGCCCGTCTCGCCTTCACCCGCAGCCGGCTCCTGATGGACAATCTGCTGGCAATGGAAGGCAAGGCCGCGACAACCGACGAAGCCATGAAGAAGGTCTACGAGGAGGCCTCCAAACAGATGAGCAGCGAACAGGAAGTGCATGCCCGCCACATCCTGGTCGACACCGAGGACGAAGCCAAGGCGGTCGAGGAAGAGCTCAAGAAGGGCGCCGACTTCGCCGAGCTGGCCAAGAAGAAATCCAAGGATCCCGGCGGGTCCGATGGCGGCGACCTCGGTTTCTTCACCAAGGACCAGATGGTGCCGGAATTCTCCGCGGTCGCCTTTGCCTTGGAGCCGGGCAAGATATCCGATCCGGTGAAGTCGCAATTCGGCTGGCATATCATCAAGGTCGAGGAAAAGCGCGACCGCAAGGCGCCGGACTTCGAGCAGGTCAAGAGCCAGATCGAAACCTATGTGACGCGCAAGGCGCAGGCCGACTACGTGGCGAAGCTGCGCGAAACCGCCAAGGTCGAGCGCATGGACCAGGCCGATGCAACGCCGAAGCCCGATGCCAAGCCCGACGCGAAGCCGGAGGCTGCCAAGCCCGCCGACTCCAAGATGGCTCCGGCGAAGAAGTAAAAATCTGCTGTCGCTTCTTCGAAACCGATAGTATTTAAAGGCGTCATGGCCGGGCAAAAGCGCGAAGCGCGCGCTAGATGTCCCGGCCATCTACGTCTTGAAACCTCCCCGAGCAAAGAGAGAGACGTGGATGGCCGGGACATCCAGCGCGAAGACGCGCTTTCGCGCTTTTGCCCGGCCATGACGATCACTATCCCGTTCGCACCGGATTTAACCGATGTCCACTGTCTCTCCCCTCGCCCCGACCCACGTCCCCGACATGCCCGTGATTTCAGGCGTCAAGCTCGCGACGGCTGCCGCGGGCATCCGCTACAGCGGCCGCACCGACGTGCTGCTGGCGATCATGGACAAGGGCACGACGGTGGCCGGGGTCTTCACCCAATCGAAGTGTCCCTCCGCGCCGGTGGAATGGTGCCGCGCCAAGCTCGGCGGCGGCAGATCCTCCGCCAAGGGAGGCTTTAAGCGAGGCTTTAAGGGAGGCTTGGCCCGGGCGCTGGTGGTCAATTCCGGCAACGCCAATGCTTTCACCGGCAAGACCGGGCGGCAGTCAACGGCGCTGACGGCCGACATCGCCGCCAAGGCCGCTGCATGCAGACCGGGCGAAGTGTTTCTCGCTTCCACCGGCGTGATCGGCGAACCGCTCGACGCCACCAAATTCAACGGCGTGCTCGGCACGCTGGCGCAGAATGCGGCGCCCGGAAACTGGATCGGTGCGGCCAAGGCGATCATGACCACCGATACTTTTCCGAAAGTCGCGACCGCGACCGCAAAACTCGGCAAGGCCACCGTCACCATCAACGGCATGGCGAAAGGCGCCGGCATGATCGCGCCCGACATGGCGACCATGCTGGCGTTCGTCTTCACCGATGCGCCGATCGCGGCCGGCGCGCTGCAATCGCTTGCTCAAGAGTGGCGTCGAGGACACCTTCAATGCGGTCACCATCGACGGCGATACGTCGACGTCCGATACCTTGCTGGCTTTTGCCACCGGGGCTGCGGCCGCATCCGGTGCGCCCAAAATCAGCCGCGCCAGCGACCCGCGCCTGAAGGCCTTTGTCAAGGCGTTCGGCGCCGTGCTTGCCGATCTCGCCGAGCAGGTGGCGCGGGACGGCGAAGGCGCGCGCAAGCTGGTCGAGATCATCGTCGAGGGCGCGACCTCGAAAGCGTCGGCGCGCAGAATCGCGATGTCGGTGGCGAATTCACCGCTGGTCAAGACCGCGATCGCCGGCGAGGACGCCAATTGGGGCCGCGTGGTGATGGCGGTCGGCAAGGCCGGCGAACCCGCCAACCGCGACAAGCTCGCGATCTCGTTCAACGGCATCCGCGTCGCCAGCCGTGGCGCGCGCGACCCGTCCTATGACGAGGCCGAAGTCTCGGCGGCGATGAAGAATCCGAAAATCCAGATCAGGATCGCGCTCGGCCTCGGCAAGGGCCGCGACCGCGTGCTGACCTGCGATCTCACCAAGGAATACGTCGCGATCAACGGCGACTACCGGTCTTGAGCGATAGCGTCAAACTTACTTTGGTGGTCGCCTGCGCGCTGGTCGACGCCGACAAGCGCGTACTGATCGCGCAGCGCCCGCCGGGCAAGACGATGGCCGGGCTGTGGGAATTTCCCGGCGGCAAGGTCGAAGCGGGCGAGCGGCCGGAGCAGACGCTGATCCGCGAACTCTCCGAGGAGATCGGCATCACCGTGAGCGAGGCCTGTCTGGCGCCGCTCACCTTTGCCAGCCACGCCTACGACGATTTCCATCTGTTGATGCCGCTTTATGTCTGCCGGCGCTGGGACGGCACCGTGATCGCGCGCGAAGGCCAGAACCTCGCCTGGGTCCGCGCCAACAAACTGCGCGACTACCCGATGCCGCCGGCCGACATTCCGCTGATCCCGCATCTGATCGATTTGCTGATGTGAGAGCTGCGCGTTTGAGCGTTCTGCAACACACGCGGCTGTCGTGCGCGGGCTTGACGCGTGCATCCATCCAATTTCGTCAGACTCCTTGCGAAGGGATGGATTGCCGGGTCAAGCCCGGCAATGACAGCAAGACTTGGATCGGACTCACCTGGACTCCAGCTTCTTCACCGCCTCCGCCAGACTCGCTTTCGCCGAGCCCGGCTGCAGCGGCTTCTGCTGGCTGTCATGCGGCGCCCAGCCCGACAGCCAGATCACGTCGAAGGTGGCGCGGATGCGGCCGTCGGGATCGGCGAAACGCTCGCTGTAGATCTGCGCCATCCGCAGCAGCGTGGCACGGCGGGTCGGCGTACGACGCCGCTCGACCAGGATGTTGGTCGCGCCCATCCGCCTGAGATCGGCCATCAGCGCCAACGCGTTGTCGTAACGCACCACGATGCGATCCACATCGGTGACCGGCAGCGCAAATCCGGCGCGCTGCAGCAGTGCGCCGATATCGCGCAGATCGGCAAACGGCGCGACGCGGGGCGATACCCCGCCTTCGCATTCGGCTTCGGCCGAAGCAAAAGATTGCCGCAACTCGGTCAGCGTATCGCCGCCGATCATCGCCGCCAGCAACAGCCCGTCGGGTTTCAGCGCACGGCGGATTTGCGCCAGCACGCCGGGCAGATCGTTGACGAACTGAAATGCGAGCGCGGAAACGGCGAGGTCGAGCGTTTCAGGCGCAACCGGCAGCGGCCCGGATTCGACATCAGGCAGATCGACGCGCGCCAGTTGACCGACGCGCCCGGCCAGCGCGTTGCGGACCTGATCGCCTGAGGTGCCGACGTCGGCGGCGTTTTTGAATTCCCGCAACACCGCATGCAGGCGCTCGGCCATGTCCTTGGCAACACGGTCGAGCAGGAACGTGGCCGGACCCAATCCCAACGCCCGCAACTGCCGCCTCCGCAGCAAGGCGCGATCGAACAAAATGGGCGCGGTGCTCGGGTTCGGGGTCATGCCGGTTGGTACGCCAGTCGTTCGATATCTGGCAATCAGGCGGGACTTGCACGCTGGGGTGGCCGCAGAAAAGGCCTAACCTTGGCAAAAGTCGACCGAAATTGACTCTAAAAAGATACTTTTCAGTACACCAATTACCGGCTAGCTTTTTGGACATGGCCACCGAAAAAGCTGAAACCGACCGTGTTCCCATTACCTTGGCGATTTCCACCATCGGCTATCTCGAAAAGCTGGTGAAACAGGGCACCCACGGCACCAGCGTACCCGGCGTCGCAAGAACGCTGGTCGAGGAAGGTATTCGGCTGGCCATCAAGGATGGACTTCTTTCCATCCGTGACAATGGCAAGGCTCCGTAGAGCCCGGAAACGATCATCAACATGCCCGCCAGCGCCCCCACCTGGACCGAAGAACGCATCGAACTCCTGAAAAATCGCTTTGAGGCCGGATTGTCCTGCCGCGAAATCGCCTGCGACATCGGGGTGAGCCGCAACGCCGTGATCGGCAAACTCTCGCGGCTCAATCTCAAGCGCGAAAAAAACAACGATGCGCCGCGCCTGGCGCGAAAGGGTCCCGCCAAGGCTTCCGTCAGCACAAAGCGCCCGAGATCGGTGCCACGGCTGCAATACCGGATGCTCCAGGCCATCTATGCCGAGCCTGCGGCGGACGACGCGTCGATCCTCAACGGACGTTGCTGTTCGTTGCTCGAGTTGAGCAAGGAAAGATGCCGCTGGCCGATCAGCACCCCGGGCGCTGACGATTTCTGTTTTTGCGGCAATACGCCGGTCGAAGGGCTGCCCTATTGCGCGGGCCACACAAGGCTCGCCTACCGGCCGGGCTCGCGCCAGCGCGTTGCGCGAGGGTGAGGTCGGAGCAACGGCTCGGAAGCGTCCGTCATTGCCCGCTTGAGCGCCGCACGCGCGGGCGCTAGCTTCCAGCCATGGACGCCGAGACATCACCCACCCGTTCCATCTCCACCCATCTGCGCGGCGCGTTGAACGCGTGCCGCGGCGCCTGGAAACATACCGCGCGGCTTGCGCTTGATATCGCGCTGCCGACGCTGTGCGTCGCCTGCCGCGAGCCGGTCGACGGCGACGGCGTCTGCGCCGGGTGCTGGGCCAAATTGTCGTTCATCGCGCCGCCGTTTTGTCCCCGGCTCGGCATTCCCTTCATCTACGATCCCGGCCCCGGACTATTGTCGATGGAAGCGATCGCCAATCCGCCGGCCTATGCGCGCGCACGCGCCGCGGTGCGCTATGACGACGTGGCGCGCACCCTGGTGCATGCGCTGAAATACCAGGACCGCACCGATTTGGCGCCTGCGATGGGCCGCTGGATGGCGCGGGCCGGCAACGAACTGCTCGGCGAGGCCGACTTGCTGGTTCCGGTGCCGTTGCACTGGCGCCGGGCGTGGTCCCGCCGCTACAACCAGTCCGGCGCGCTGGCGCGGGTCATCGAGCGGCAAAGCGGCGTCAAGCTGGCGTCGGAAGCGCTGCGGCGGGTACGGCCGACCCAGCAGCAGATCGGCCTGTCGAGGTCGCAGCGGGCGAGCAATGTACAGGGCGCGTTCAAGGTCGCGGCCGACCGGCAGTCCGAGATTCAGGGACGTCGCATCGTCCTGATCGACGATGTCCTGACTTCCGGCGCCACGGTCGATGCCTGCGCAAGGGCGCTGTTGCGCGCCAAGGCCGCTTCGGTCGATGTGCTGGTATTCGCGCGGGTTGTGGACACCCATAAAGCTCCCATATAATCAGGCACTTCCAAATCAGAGCGCGACATGCCCGCTGCCATCGAAATCTACACCCGTCCGGGCTGCGGCTATTGCAGCGCCGCCAAGTCGTTGCTGACGCGAAAAAAAGCCGCGTTCACCGAATTCGACGTCGCCACCGATCCGACGCTGCGCCAGAAAATGTGGGATCGCGCCGGCGCCGGCACGACCTTTCCGCAGATCTTCATCGGCAACACCCATGTCGGCGGCTGCGACGAGCTTTATGCCCTCGACCGCGAAGGCAAGCTCGATTCGATGCTCGCGGACGAGAAAGCCAGTTCATGAGCGCCGACCTCACCTTCACCGCCGCCATGGTTCAGATGCGCACCGGGCTGCTACCCGGACCCAGTCTTGAACAGGGAACCAAGCTGATTCGCGAAGCCGCCGCGCAAGGCGCTGATTATGTGCAGACCCCCGAGGTCAGCAACATGATGCAGGTCAATCGCACCGCACTGTTCGAGCATCTCGCTTCCGAAGAAGACGACCTTTCGCTCAAGGCCTATCGCGCGCTCGCCGCCGAACTCAAAATCCATCTCCATGTCGGCTCGCTGGCGTTGCGCGCCACGCCGGAGAAGGCGGTCAATCGCGGCTTCCTGATCGGACCGGATGGCGGCGTGATCGCAAGCTACGACAAGATCCATATGTTCGACATCGATCTTGGCAACGGCGAGAGCTATCGCGAATCCGCCAACTATCAGCCGGGCGAAACCGCTGTCATCGCGGACCTGCCCTGGGGCCGCATCGGGCTGACGATCTGCTACGACGTGCGCTTCCCGGCGCTGTATCGCGCGCTGGCCGAGTCGGGTGCTGCGTTCCTCACGGTGCCCTCGGCCTTCACGCGAAAGACCGGCGAAGCACACTGGCATACGCTGCTGCGCGCCCGCGCCATCGAGAACGGCTGCTTCGTGTTCGCCGCAGCCCAAGCAGGCATGCACGAGAACAAGCGCGAGACCTTTGGCCACTCGCTGATCGTCGATCCCTGGGGTGTCGTGATCGCCGAAGGCGGCGTCGAACCCGGCGTTTTCCTGGCCAGGATCGATCCCGCCAAGGTCGAGACCGCGCGCAAGACGGTGCCCTCGTTGCAGCATGGCAGGCGCTTCAGCGTCGCCGACCCCAAAGCCGGCCCCGAGCATCTGCACCTGGTGCGGGGATCGGCATGATCCGATACCATTTACGCTGCGAGCGCGGCCACGCGTTCGAAAGCTGGTTTCAGAGCTCGGCGGCCTATGAAGTCCAGGAAAAACGCAAGCTGGTGAGCTGTCCCGCCTGCGGCTCGGCCAAGGTCGAGCGCGCGATCATGGCCCCGCAGATCGTGAGCAAGAAGGGCCGCGACAACACTGCACCGGCGCCCGCGCCTGCCGCTTCCACGGAGGTTGCCGCACCTGCATCGACACCGCTGATGATGGCGCAGGATCGCGAGCTGCGCACCAAGCTCAAGGAATTGCGCGATCATATCGTGAAAAACGCCGACAATGTCGGCGAGCGCTTCCCCAATGAAGCCCGCAAGATGCATTACGGCGATATCGAGCATCGGCCTATCTACGGCGAGGCTTCGCCCGAGGAAGCCCGCTCCCTGATCGAGGAAGGCGTCGAGGTGTCGCCGCTGCCGATACTGCCGGATGACCGGAACTGATTACACCGCCACCAATAGCGCAACGCCCGATCACGATCAGCGCGATGCCGGAAAGTTCACGCGCCGAGATCGGCTGCTTGAACGAATAATACGCCACAGCTTGCGCGAACAGCACTTCGACCAGTGCCAGCGTGCGCACATTGGCGGCCGCCGTGAGCGCGAACGCCAGGAACCAGAACTGCGAGGCAAACGCGCCCATGAAGCCTGCGAACATCGAGGGCTTCCACAGGCCCAGGATTTTCTTCAGCACGTCGGGCGCGCGCGCCAAAAGATAGATCGTCAGCACCAGCGTCTGCACGAACAGCCCGAACACCAGCGTGAAAGACGCCGCGGTCACGAATGAAACGCCTGTAATGGTGATGATCGCGCCGCGGAAGCCGATCGCCGACAGCGCGAACGCCGCCGCGGCGACCAGGCCGATGATGGTCGGCTTCAGGTCGGCAAAGTTCTTCTCTCCGCCGGGCCGCAGCGCGGTGATGACGACGCCGATGGTCGCGATCAGGATCGCGATCACCTTCAGCACCGTGAGATGATCGCCCAGAAACACGAAACCGAAGATCGCGGTCTGGATCGCCTCGGTTTTCAGATACGCGGTCGTCACCACGAACGAGCGGTCGTTCATGGCGACCAGCATCAACCCTGTCGCGACGATCTGGCAGAGCGCACCGACCATCAGCCAGGGCCAGAACGCCGCGACCGGCGACGGCAGATGGTCTCCGGTCGCAATCAGCACCGCGACGAAAAAGACCATCGAAAACGGAAACCCGAACAGGAAGCGGATATTGGTGGCGCCCCAGGTGCCGAGTGGTCCCGTCAACTGCCGCTGCATCGCGTTGCGCGCGACTTGTCCGAGCGCAGCAGTGATGGTGAAGGGAATCCAGAGCGAGGTGATGCTGAACATAAAGAGGATTCGGTTGGCGGGTCAGGAAATCGCAGCCAGCGTGCCGGGCGCGGCGAGCGCGGTCAACCGGAGCCGTGTCATGACAGCGATGCAGTCGCTCCCTCGCCCCGCACTTCGCGGGGACGAGACGAGCAAAGCTCGCTCTTAGAGGGTTGGGGTGAGGGGCTCTCTCAACAGGCTGACTCGCGGAGAGTCCCCCTCACCCGAAGCCTTCGGCTTCGACCTCTCCCCGCAAGCGGGGGCGAGGTGAAAACTACACCCCCTCCGCCACCACCATGTAATTGACGTCCATGTCGGAGGACAGGCTCCAGCGGTCGGCGAACGGGCTGTAGACCACGCCGGCCTGCTCGGTGATGGCGAGCTTGTTGTCCTGCAGATGATGGGCCAGCTCGTCGGGAGTGACGAACTTGTCCCATTGGTGGGTGCCGCGCGGCAGCCAGCGCAGGACATATTCCGCGCCGACGATGGCCAGCGCAAAGCTCTTCCAGTTGCGGTTCAGCGTCGAGATCACAAACAACCCGCCGGGCTTGAGCATCGCGGCGCAGCGATTGAGGAATATGCCGACGTCGCTGACGTGCTCGATGACTTCCATCGCCAGCACGATGTCGAAACGCTCGCGTACGTCCATCTCCTCGACAGTGGTGCAGCGATAATCGATCGACAGGTGCCCCTTGTCGGCATGCAGCCGCGCCGCTGCGATGTTGCTGGCGGACGGATCGACGCCGATCACCTGGGCACCAAGCCGCGTGAACGGCTCGCACAAAAGGCCGGCGCCGCAGCCGATATCGAGGATCCGCAATCCCGACAGGCAATTCAGGCTTTTGACGTTGCGCTCGAACTTGCGGCAGGCGGCATCGCGGATGTAGGTCAGCCGCAGCGGATTGATCTTGTGCAACGGCGCCATCTTGCCGTTGGGGTCCCACCATTCATTCGACAGTTTCGAAAATTTTGCGATTTCGGCGGGATCGACCGTCGATGCAGACGTACTCGATGCCGGCGGGCTCGCGGAGGAATCTTGCTGGATGGCCATGTCTGCGCGTGGCTCCTATCGCGCGGTGATGTGGTTGCGAAACTCGAGCGGTGAAGCAATGGTAGCGATCGTCTCGGCGCCCTCGCCGACGCCGCGCACCGTGACGCTGCCGTAGTTCAGCAACCGGCCGAGAATGCTCTGGTTGACATCGACGCTCTCGACCTTGTCGAGACTCATCTCGAAGGTGCGGCGCTTGATGAAGCCGGTCTTGTGCACGACGCGCAGATTGGTGACGTCGGTCTCGGTGGTCCAGCGATGGAACCAGGCCTTGAAGGTCGAATACAGTGCCGCAATTGCCGCGATGGCGGCCAGCGACAGGCAGAGCAACTGCGGCGTATCGGCGCTGACCATGCGCGACAGAACCAGAAACGCCAGCGCCACGAGCCAGCCGGCGATGGCCGGCAGGTAAAATATCCAGTGCGCGTTGGTCGAATACAGCACCTTCTCGCCGGGCTGCAGGATATCGTCGATGTAACGCCCCATTTATCAGCCCTGATTAACCCTGAGCACGGTGTTCCGCCCGGTTTCGGGAGTCCGGGAACCCGGTTGCTTGCCCCCCACCGCGCCGCTATGTATACGCGCCTTTTGGCCCGCGCGCTCCGGTTTTGCGCAGAGGTCATATACTTAATCCTCGCCAGGGAATGCACCAGTCGTCATGGGCCGCCTCGTGATGAAATTCGGCGGTACGTCCGTCGCCAATATCGAGCGCATCCGCAACGTCGCGCGGCATGTGAAGCGTGAGGTCGAGGCCGGCCACGACGTCGCCGTGGTGGTGTCGGCGATGGCGGGCAGGACCAATGAGCTGGTGGAATGGTGCCGCGAAGCTTCGCCGATGCATGACGCGCGCGAATATGACGCGGTGGTGGCCTCCGGCGAACAGGTCACGGCCGGGCTGCTGGCGATCACGTTGCAGGCGATCGGCATCCAGGCGCGCTCCTGGCAAGGCTGGCAGATCCCGATCAAAACCAGCGATGCCCATGCCTCGGCACGAATTCTCGAGATCGACGGCACCGAACTGATCAACCGCTTCAGGGAGCGCAAGGAGGTCGCGGTGATCGCCGGCTTCCAGGGCATCAACCCGCAGACCCAGCGAATCACCACCCTCGGGCGCGGCGGTTCCGATACCTCGGCGGTGGCGATCGCCGCGGCCATTCATGCCGAGCGCTGCGATATCTACACCGATGTCGACGGCGTCTACACCACCGATCCGCGCGTGGTTCCGAAGGCGCGCCGGCTTGAAAAGATCGCATTCGAAGACATGCTGGAACTGGCCTCACAGGGCGCCAAGGTGCTGCAGGTCCGTTCGGTGGAACTCGGCATGGTGCACAACATGCCGGTGTTCGTGCGTTCCAGTTTCGACAAGCCCGAAGATATCGACCCGCTCGGCACGCCGCCGGGCACGCTGATCTGCAGCGAGGAGGAGATCATGGAAAGCCACGTCGTGACCGGCATCGCCTTTTCCAAGGACGAAGCCCAGATTTCGGTCCGCCAGATCCAGGACAAGCCTGGTGTCGCCGCCTCGATCTTCGGACCATTGGCCGACGCTAACATCAACGTCGACATGATCGTGCAGAACGTCTCCGAGGACGGCGCCACCACCGACCTCACCTTCACCGTCCCGGCCTCGGATTACAACCGCGCCCGCGACACCATCAGCAAGGCCCGGGCCAGAATCGGCTATGCCCGCCTCGACAGCGCCACCGATGTCGCCAAGGTCTCGGTGATCGGCAGCGGCATGCGCAGCCATGCCGGCGTCGCCGCCAAGGCGTTTGCAGCGCTTGCCGCGCGCAACATCAACATCCGCGCCATCACCACCTCGGAGATCAAGTTTTCGGTGCTGATCGATGCCGCCTATACCGAGCTTGCGGTCCGCACCCTGCATACGCTCTACGGCCTCGACCAGGCCTAGAAGAACTTTCTCTTAGCGTTCGCAGCATTGGGCTAGCCGAGACGTGACCACGTCTGGCAGGCGTTTTGCTTGGCAAACCAAGCCTCAATTCGCTATACGCAGCGATGGGCGGGCTGCCGCAAACTGTGCCACAGTTTTGGCGATCCGATTCGGCCGGTATCGAAGGGTTTGCGGCGGCGCCGAATGTATAAAATTGTTGTTTTTCTGGAGTTTAACGCCAGCTACCGGCCACCCGGCGGGCTGGCTTTGCGGGGGAGGATTTTGACACATGCGGAGCGCGTCGGGAGGCCCCCGCGTCTTGCTGAGACGGCTCCGCGAAACCATGGCGGAGCAAGTCTCCGCACAGGAACGCCTTGACAAGATCGTGGTGCTGATCGCCGCCAATATGGTGGCGGAGGTCTGCTCGACCTACGTGCTGCGCGTCGACAACACGCTCGAGCTCTACGCCACCGAAGGCCTCAATCGCGACGCGGTTCACCGCACCGTGCTGAGCGCGCATGAGGGCCTCGTCGGTCTGGTCGCAAGCGAAGCGACCCCGCTCAATCTCAGCGACGCGCAAAGCCACCCGGCTTTCTCGTTCCGCCCCGAGACCGGCGAAGAAATCTACCATTCGTTCCTCGGCGTCCCGATCCTGCGCGCCGGCAATACGCTCGGCGTGCTGGTGGTGCAGAACCGCGCCAAGCGCACCTATGTCGAGGAAGAGGTCGAGGCGCTGCAGACCACCGCCATGGTGCTGGCGGAGATGATCGCTTCGGGCGAATTGGCGGCGCTGGCGCAGCCCGGCGCCGAACCCGCGGCACGGCATCCCCTGCACAAGACCGGTGCGATCCTGTCCGACGGCATCGCGCTTGGCCATGTGGTGCTGCACGAGCCGCGCGTCGTCATCACCAATTACATTGCCGAGGACCTGCCGAAGGAAATCAAGCGGCTCGACACGGCGCTGGCGAAACTGCGCGCCGACCTCGACCGCATGCTGGAGCGCGGCGACGTCGCCGACGGCGGCGAACACCGCGACGTGCTGGAAGCCTACCGGATGTTCGCCAACGATCACGGCTGGTCGCACCGGCTGCACGAGGCGGTCGCCACCGGTCTTACCGCGGAGGCCGCGGTCGAACGCGTGCAGTCCGACACCCGCGCGCGAATGCTGCGCTCGACCGATCCATACTTGCGCGAACGCCTGCATGACCTCGAAGATCTCGGCCATCGGCTGATGCGGCAACTGGTCGGGCAGGATCACGCGCCGTCGCGCGAACAGCTGCCGGACAACGCCATCCTGATCGCGCGCGCGATGGGCCCCGCGGCGTTGCTCGACTACGACCGCAAGCGCCTGCGCGGGCTGGTGCTGGAGGAAGGCACCGCCAACTCGCATGTCGCGATCGTGGCGCGCGCGCTCGGAATTCCGGCGGTCGGCGAAGTGCCGAACGCGCCGGGCATCGCCGATCCCGGCGATGCCATCATTGTCGACGGCACCTCGGGCTCGATCTATGTCCGTCCCTCAGCGGAGGTCGAATCGGCCTATGCCGAGCGGGTGCGGTTTCGCGCAAGAAGGCAGGCGCAGTATTCGGCGCTGCGCGACCTGCCGTGCGTCACCAGGGACGGCCAGCCCATCGAACTGATGATCAATGCCGGGCTCGCCATCGACCTGCCGCACATCGACGATACCGGCAGCGCCGGCATCGGCCTGTTTCGCACCGAGTTGCAATTCATGGTCGGCCAGAGCCTGCCGCGCACCAGCGATCAGCTGGCGCTGTACCGCGCGGTGCTGGATGCCGCCGGCCCCAAGCCCGTGACGTTCCGGACCCTCGACATCGGCGGCGACAAGGCGCTGCCCTATATGGAGACCGTGATCGAGGAAAATCCTGCGCTGGGCTGGCGCGCGATCCGGCTCGGCCTCGACCGGCCCGGACTGTTGCGGGGGCAAATTCGCGCGCTGCTGCGCGCCGGCGGCGGCCGCGCGCTGCGTATCATGTTTCCGATGATCAGCGAGGTTGCCGAATTCGACCAGGCCAAGGGCATCGTCGAACGCGAACTGACCTACTTGCGCCAGCACGGCCACGCGCTGCCGGAACGCATCGACGTCGGCACCATGGTGGAGGTGCCGGCACTGCTCTATCAGCTCGACGAACTCCTCGCGAAAGTCGATTTCGTCTCGGTCGGATCCAACGACCTGTTCCAGTTCATGTTCGCAGTCGACCGCGGTAACGCCAAGGTTTCCGAACGGTTCGACACCATGTCCGCGCCGATCCTGCGGGCGTTGCGCGAGATCGTACGCAGGGCCCACGCGGCGAAGAAATCCGCCTCGCTATGCGGCGAGATGGCGTCAAAGCCGCTCGGCGCGCTGGCGCTGATTGCATTGGGCTACCGCTCGCTGTCGATGTCGGCCACCGGACACGGGCCGGTCAAGGCGATGATCCTCGACCTCGACGCCAAAAAAGCCGAGGCCGTGATGACCCCGCTGCTCGACGCGCCGTCCGGCAGCGTGTCGATCCGGCAGAAACTGACGGAATTCGCCGAGGCCGAGGGGTTGTCGTTGTAGCGGGCCCCCGGTCCGAACAACGCCGCCTTCCGCCTCTTCGCATTTGAGACCAGCCATGCTGCCTGAAGCCAAACTTGATATTCTGCTGGCGCACCACGCCGCTCTCGAGGCCGAACTACTCGGCCAGGTGAATTCCGAGAACTACGTGCGGATCACGCGCGAACTCGCCGAACTCAATCCGCTGATCGACGCGGTGAAGGCCTATCGTGCCGTCAATGCCGAGATCGCCGGCATCGATGCTTTGATCTCGGATGCCGCGACCGAGCCCGAGATGCGCGCCATGGCGGAGGCCGAACGCGAGGCGCTTGCGGCGCGCAGCGTCGAACTGGCGCAGCAGATCCGCGTCGCATTATTGCCCAAGGACGCCATGGATGACCGCAACGTGGTGCTGGAAATCCGCGCCGGCACCGGCGGCGACGAGGCATCGCTGTTCGCGGGCGACCTGTTCCGGATGTACGAGCGCTTTGCGGCCCTGCAGGGCTGGAAGGTCGAGGTGATCTCGGCCAGCGAAGGCACCGTGGGTGGATTCAAGGAAATCATCGCCGAAGTGCAGGGCCGCGGCGCGTTCGCCAAGCTGAAATTTGAATCAGGCGTGCACCGGGTGCAGCGCGTGCCCGACACCGAGACCCAAGGCCGCATCCATACTTCGGCGGCGACGGTTGCCGTGCTGCCCGAAGTCGAGGAAGTCGACGTCGAGATCAAGAACGACGACCTGCGCATCGAGACCATGCGCTCGCAGGGCGCCGGCGGCCAGCACGTCAACAAGACCGAATCGGCGATCCGGATCACGCATTTGCCGACCGGCATCGTGGTGATGATGCAGGACAGCCGTTCGCAGCACAAGAACCGCGCCTCGGCGATGAACATCCTGCGCTCGCGCATCTACGATGCAGAGCAACAGCGCATCAATGCGACCCGCGCGGCCGATCGTCGCGAGAAGGTCGGCTCCGGAGACCGCTCCGAGCGCATCCGTACCTACAATTTTCCGCAAGGCCGCGTCACCGATCACCGCATCAACCTTACGCTCTATAAATTACCGCAGGTGATATCCGGCGAAGCGCTGGGCGAGCTGGTCGATGCGTTGACGACGGAGCATCAGGCAGCACAACTCGCCGCCCAGGGCGCGGCGGCGTGAGCGATGCCTTCGCCGGACAAACCGTCGAAGCCGCCCGGCGCGCGCTGACGGCGCGGTTCAAATCCGGATCAATCGATTCGGCCGAACTCGACGCGCGGATTCTGCTGGGAGCCGCGCTGGGTCTCGACCTCTCCGGCACGATCGCAGCATCGAACCAGCTTCTCACATCGGATGAAACAGCGGGGCTTGAGGAACTGGCGCGCCGCCGCCTTAACGGCGAGCCGGTGGCGCGAATTCTGGGCGCAAAGGAATTCTGGGGATTGTCGTTGCAACTGTCGGCCGAAACGCTGGTGCCCCGGCCCGATACTGAAACGGTGGTCGAACTGGCGCTGGAAATGCTGCGCGTCCGGTCCCTTTCGAATCGCCAGTTGCGCATCGCCGATATCGGCACCGGCTCTGGCGCTATTCTGCTGGCGCTGTTGTCCGAGCTGCCGGCTGCCCATGGCATCGGCACTGACATCAGCGCGGCGGCGTTACAAACAGCACACAACAATGCAGCGCATCTCGGGCTCGCCGATCGCGCTACGTTCATCGCCTGCGACTATGCGGCGGCGCTGTCGGGCCGGTTCGACCTGATCGTGTCGAATCCGCCCTATATCCGCTCGGCCGATATCGCCGGTCTCGCACCCGAGGTCCGCGACCACGATCCGCATCGCGCGCTGGACGGCGGCAACGATGGGCTAGCCGCCTACCGCATACTCATTCCGCAAGCGACACCTCTGCTGGCGCCGGGCGGCGTTCTCGCCGTGGAAGTCGGATACGGCCAAAGCGCCGATGTCGCGCAGCTGATGATGGCGGCAGGGTTAACGATTGAGGGACCTCCAAAACCCGACCTGGCCGGTATCCCCCGTGCCGTGGCCGGCCGCCGGCGGCCCTGAGAAAGCCCGATTGGAACGCAAAAAAACCACTTGGAATATCCCCCGGGAGCGACTACGTTCCGCACAACGTCGGTCCAGGGTTGCTGGCCCCGCAGGTACCCTTTGGGGATATTGCGGGTGAAGGCCAGAGTTCTCAAAGCGAGAGCCCGCCCCGAGTGAAAGGTTCCAAAACGCAGGTCCAATTGAGCGCGATGGCTTTAGAGAGCTGCGCTGCTCCTGACCGCAAAGCGAACGAAAGCCTGATATTGCGCTTGAAAACTCACGCGAGAAACCTGTGCTTGTTTTGGCAGGCTGAATGAATTGGTGCAGCCGGCGGCGCCCGCCGGACCGCTGGGGAGCGCGTCTTTGTTGACCGCGACGTACGGCAAAATCTGTGTGGAAAACTGCGCTTGCGAGTCGGTGCGCGTAATGCGTGTCGCATAACGAAGCGATGACGGATCCAAGACTTGATAACTCAAGACTGATAACTGCAGGACTGGTAACTTCAGGACTAACGATTTCAAACTGGCAACTTCAGGGCTGAAACAAAGGCAAGACATGAGAAACGGTCAGAACAACAAGCGGATGCGTAACCGGAATAACAACAATAATAATAACAACAACAATAATAACCGGCGCGGCCAGAACCCGATGACCCGGGTATTCGAATCAAACGGACCTGACATCAAGATCCGCGGCACCGCATCTCACGTGGCCGAAAAATATGTGCAACTGGCGCGCGACGCGCGCTCTTCCGGCGATCCGGTAGCCGCCGAGAATTACTATCAGCATGCCGAGCATTATTTCCGCCTGATCGCCGCCGCCCAGGAGCAGTTCCGGCAGAACCAGCCGCAGCCGCGCACCGAGAACGAAATGCCCTCGGAGGAGGGTGACGACGAGAGCGAGAGCTTTTCGAATTTCGGCCAGGAGCCCGGCTTCGTCCCGGCGCAGCCGCAACCGTTCGTGCCGCGCGACAACAATCAGCATCAGCAGCGCGACCACCAGCGCGAGGGCCAGCCCTATCAGCCGCGCGACCCGCATCAGCCCCGCGAACACAACACCCATCGCGACCATCGCCCGCAGCCGCAATTCCAGCCGCAGCCCCAACCACAGCCGCAGCCGGTGATTCCCGACAATGTCAGCGTCGACCGCTTGCCGTCGTTCATCACCGGGCCGCAGCCGCAGCTCAATGGCGTCCCGGGCGGCGGGTACGAGAACAATGGCGGTGGCGATCGCTTTCCGCCGCGCCGACGCCGCCGCCCGCACGGCCCGCGCCCCGAGGGCATGACCGAGCCGGTAACGCCGGGCGATGATTTCAATCCGGGGAATGAGTAGGCGACGCTCTTCGCTCTCGCCAATCGCGGAAGGACTAACCGTCATCCCGCTGAAACGGTGACGGCACCAGCACCGGCTCGAGCGCCGGGATCAGCCGGGTGCGTTCGCGGTGCGCTGGAATTGCGCGATAGACCTGCTTGGTCGCTTCCACGATATGAACGCCCGCGAAGGGCAATGACAGTGCTGCCCCGACCCGTTCCCATGCGATCGCCGAGCGCAGGAACCAGCCGCCGGCGATCGGCGGCATGAACAGCGCCTCGCCCCACGCCGTCGGCGTGAACCAGGTCTGCCGCAGCAATTGCGTGATCTGCGAGCGCGAATAGGGCCGGCCGTGACCGAACGGCGTGACGTCGGTGCGCGTCCACACCCCGCGCCGGTTGGGAATAATAGCCATCACGCGTCCCGACGGCGCCAGCACCCGCCACACCTCGCGCAACAACCCTTCCGGATCGTCGGACATCTCCAGCGCATGGACGATCAGGATGCGATCGACCGCGGCATCCGGCAGCGGCAGCGAGAATTCATCGACCAGCGTCGCCAGCGCCGGCCGCGCCGTCGGCCATTTCAGGACGCCCTGCGCCGCCGGCATGAAGGCGATGCAGCGTTCGGCGTCTTCGCGGAACAGGCCGAGATACGGCGTCGGGTAGCCGAGACCCAGCACCCGCTGGCCGGCGGCATTGGGCCAGCATGCCTGGATGCCGCGATTGATCAGCCGCCGCGCCACGATGCCGAGGCGCTGCGAATAGAAATCCCGGAGATCGATGACGTCGATGGTCATAGGCCCAATCTAACACGTAGCATGACTGATAAGTGCTTCGAATATCGCATTGCCTCCCGAAGCGTTAACGCCACATTTCCCCGCTATATAGGGCTGTGCTAGCGTTCCCCATTGTCTTGATCACGGAGATATCATGGCCGCCGAAATTCGCCTGTTCCCCTGCCTTACCGATAATTTCGGTTACCTGATCCACGATCCCGCGACCAAGGCGACCGCCTCGATCGACGCGCCGGAGGCCGCCCCCATCATCAGGGCGCTGGAGCGCGAAGGCTGGACGCTGACCGATATTCTGATCACTCATCATCACCACGACCATGTCGGCGGCGTTGCCGAGTTGAAGCAGAAATACAAATGCCGCGTGGTGGCGCCGCAGGACAAGTCGGCGAAGATCGCCGATGTCGACCTGCGCGCCGGCCAGGGCGATGTCGTGAAGGTCGGAAACCTGCCGGCGCGGGTCCTGGAAACGCCGGGCCATACGCTCGACCACATCAGCTACGTGTTCGACGGCGAAAAGGCGCTGTTTGCGGCCGATACGCTGTTTTCGATCGGATGCGGACGGGTGTTCGAGGGCAACTATCCGATGATGTGGGAATCGCTCCTGAAGCTGCGCGCGCTGCCCGACGATTTCAAACTCTATTGCGGCCACGAATATACCGCCGCCAACGTCAAGTTTGCGCTTACGATCGAGCCTGACAACGCGGCCCTGAAGGCACGCGCTGCGGAAGTGGCGCGGCTGCGCGCGGAGAACAAGCCGACGATCCCGACGCTGCTTGGCGAAGAAAAGAAAGCCAACGTATTCCTGCGCGCCGACGAGCCCTCGGTTGCGGCCAGCGTGCGGATGAAAGGCAAGAGCGCTGCCGAGGTGTTCGGCGAATTGCGGGAACGCAAGAACAAATCCTGATGGGTCCATCCTGATGGCCGGGTTGCCTTCCGCCGCCGACATGATCGCGCAGCTTGAATTGAAACCGCATCCGGAAGGCGGGCATTTTCGCGAGACTTTTCGCGATACGCGCCATGACCAAAACGAACGCCCGGTTTCAACTGCGATCTATTTCCTTTTGGCGCGCGGCGAGCGCTCGCACTGGCATCGCATCGATGCGGTGGAGGTCTGGCACTATTACGCCGGCAGCGCGCTCACTTTGGAAATCGCCGACGGCGATGGCCGGCGCAGCATCAGGCTCGGTCCCGATCTTGCCGCGGGCGAGGTGCCGCAAGCCATCGTGCCCGTGCAGGCGTGGCAGGCCGCCGGAAGCACCGGCGACTGGACGCTGGTCGGCTGCACGGTAGCGCCGGGATTTGATTTTGCGACATTCGAACTGGCGCCGAAGGGGTGGACACCTTCGGACTAGTTTCGCTTGCCGATCATGTCCCTTGCCGCGATCAAGCCACCGCCGGCGATCAGGACCGCCGCGATCACGATGCCCGCGCTAGGCTCGGCAAACCCCGCCAGAATCAGAAACGCCGTCGAAAGCAGCGGCGTCGCGTAAGACGCCGCCCCCAGCACACGGATATCGCCTCGCTTCATCCCGATATCCCAGGTATAGAACGCGGCCCCGACAGGTCCGATGCCGAGTGCCATGATCGCCAGCCATTGCGTCGTGGTATCGGGCCAGACCGTGACCTCCACCATCGCATGCACCAATGCTGCGAGCAGCGCCGTTGCAAGGCAGAAGCCTGCCACCGCGTCCGTCGGCACCGATTTGAGTCTGCGCGACAGCACCGAATAGGTTGCCCAGACAAACGCCGCGATGAACGCCGCGATCAATCCGGCGATGTGTCCGGATTCAAAATGCGCGGCTGAATTGCCGGCGAACAGCAAGATAGTGCCGGCAAGTCCGAGCACGGCGCCGACGATATGATGCAGCGCCAGCCGTTCGCCCGGCAGCAGCGACGAAAACAGCACGATCAACAGCGGCCAAAGGTAATTCAGCAACCCTGCCTCGGCCGGAGGTGCCGATCGCAGCGCCAGGAAATACAGCGCGTGATAACCAAACAGGCCGCCGACGCCGACGATCCACGCCGCCGGCGGCTGCCACAAAGCGCGAATGGCACCAGGCCGCCCGACCCAGGTCAACGGCCCGACCAGCGCGCCGATGGCGAACGTCATTGCCGCCAGTTGAAACGCGGGAATCTTCCCGGTCGCCACCGTCAGCACCGCCAGCAGCGACCACATCAGGATCGCCGTCAGCCCGATCAGCGTGGCGGTGCGGGAAGTCACTGGTTCGTCATTGCGAGCGCAAGCGAAGCAATCCATTTATCCGGCATAACGGCGAATGGATTGCTTCGTCGCATCCGCCTTCGCCCGAAGGCGGCTTCGGCGGACAAGAGTGCTCCTCGCAATGACGGAACCCGTCAATCACGCGTGATACTGCCCGCCATTCACGGTCAGCGTCGATCCCGTGATGAAACCGGCCTCGTCGGCGGCGAGGAATATCACGCTGCGGGCGATTTCCTCAGGCTCGCCGAGGCGGTTGACCGGAATCTGCGGCAGGATGTTCTTGTCGAGAACCTCCTTCGGCACCGCCTGCACC
Source organism: uncultured Alphaproteobacteria bacterium (assembly GCA_963774685.1). GTDB lineage: Bacteria > Pseudomonadota > Alphaproteobacteria > Rhizobiales > Xanthobacteraceae > Bradyrhizobium. Next base: position 568,567 of record CAVZFU010000005.1, read on the forward strand.
ATCTCGGTATTGATGTAGCCCGGGCAGATCACGTTCACAGTGATGCCGCCCTTGGCGTTTTCCAGCGCCAGCGCCTTGGTGAAGCCGATATCGCCGGCCTTGGCCGCCGAATAATTGACCTGGCCGAACTGGCCCTTCTGACCGTTGACCGAGGAGATATTGATGACGCGGCCGAACTTGCGGGCGCGCATGCCCTCGATCACCTGACGCGTCATGTTGAACAGCGAGCCGAGGTTGGTGTTGATGACCGCGTTCCATTGATCGAGCGTCATTTTGTGAAACGCGGTATCCCTGGTGATGCCGGCATTGTTGACGAGCACGTCGACCGGGCCGAGATCGGCCTCGACCTTCTTGACGCCGGCGGCGCAGGCGTCGAACGAACTCACGTCCCATTTGTAGACGGGAATGCCGGTCTCGGCCTTGAATTTTTCCGCAGCCGCGTCATTGCCGGCGTAGCTCGCCGCGACCTTGTAACCCGCAGCCTTCAGCGCCTTGCTGATCGCAGCCCCGATACCCCTTGTACCCCCCGTCACCAATGCAACACGTGCCATGTTCGATTCCTCCCTGATGGTGTTTTTATAAGCCGGAATTGTCCGGTCTTTAACGACGTCCGGTCGCCCGAAGATAAAAATGCCCGGCGCGAGACCGGGCATTTCCGTTTCTATCAGCGTGGACCGAAGTTGACAGATGATCTTTTCATCATTCAACGCATCCCGCTGCCTTTGGTTCAGTCGCGCGCAATGCACATGGCGATACCCATGCCGCCGCCGATGCACAATGTGGCGAGGCCCTTCTTGGCGTCGCGCTTTTGCATCTCATGCAGCAACGTCACCAGCACGCGCGCGCCGGAAGCGCCTACGGGATGGCCGATCGCGATCGCGCCGCCATTGACGTTGACCTTGGAGGTATCCCAGCCCAGGTCCTTGTTGACCGCGCAGGCCTGCGCCGCAAAGGCTTCGTTGGCCTCGATCAAATCGAGATCGCCGATCTTCCAGCCGGCCTTCTTCAGCGCGGCGCGCGAGGCCGGGATCGGTCCGGTGCCCATGATCTTGGGATCGACGCCGGCCTGACCCCACGACACGATGCGGCCCAATATGGTGCGGCCTTCCTTGGCCGCCTGCTTGGCGGTCATCAGCACCACCGCGGCGGCGCCGTCATTGATGCCCGACGCGCTGCCGGCGGTCACAGTGCCGTCCTTTTCGAACGCCGGCTTGAGCTTGGCCATCGCTTCGAGGGTAGCGCCATGACGCGGATATTCGTCGTCGCTGACGATGATGTCGCCCTTGCGCGACTTGATCGTGACCGGGACGATCTCGTCCTTGAACTTGCCGGCCTTCTGGGCGGCCTCGGCCTTGTTCTGCGAGCGGACCGCGAACTCGTCCTGCTGCGCACGGGTGATCTGGTACTGCTTGGCGACATTCTCGGCGGTGTTGCCCATGTGGTAGCCGTTGAAGGCATCCCACAATCCGTCCTTGATCATGGTGTCGATGAATTCGACCGGCCCCATCTTGACGCCGTTGCGCAGATATTGCGCGTGGGGAGCCATGCTCATGGATTCCTGGCCGCCGGCGACGACGATTTCCGAATCGCCGTTGAGGAGCGCCTGATAGCCCAGCGCCACCGTGCGCAGGCCCGAGCCGCAGAGCTGATTGACGCCCCAAGCGGGGCTTTCCACCGGAATGCCGGCGGCGATCGAGGCCTGACGGGCGGGGTTCTGGCCCTGCGCCGCGGTCAGGATCTGACCCATGATCACCTCGGACACTCGCGCCGGCTCGATGCCGGCGCGCTCCAGGGCCGCCTTGATGGCGACGGCGCCGAGATCGTGGGCCGGCATGGTGGCGAACGCACCGTTGAAACTTCCGACCGGGGTGCGGGCGGCGCTGACGATGACGACATCGTCTGACATGGACATCTCCTAAGGTTGAAGTTCTAGGGGCTTTTGCCGGGGTGGCGGGTGGCCGGATGGCGGGCCTGTCTCTCCGGCCTATCCTGTTAACCTAGGCATGAAGTGTCAATCGGCCAGAGGACGAAATCACATCGCACCGCATCTAAAATGGCGCCCTTGGCAGTTTCCTGAGCAGTGCCTATGCTTTGGAATTAACCGTGGCGCACAAAACGGTAGCCGAAGCCGGTTGAAAATGCTTACTTTGTTGCGATGCGTTGCTCGTTAACCCCTCGGCGATGCCGTCGGGTTCCCGTCCTCGGTGTGCATGTGTGAGCCCATGGCGAAAACAGACCAACCCACCACGATCAAGAAATACGCCAACCGGCGGCTCTATAATACCGGCACCAGCACCTATGTGACGCTGGAGGATCTGGCGGCGATGGTAAAGGATGGCGAGGATTTCCTCGTCTATGACGCCAAGACCGGCGATGACATCACCCGCTCGGTGCTGGCTCAGATCATCTTCGAACAGGAGAACAAGGCCGGCCAGAACTTGCTCCCGACCACCTTCCTGCGTCAGCTGATCCGGTTCTATGGCGACAGCATGCAGATGGTGGTGCCGAAATATCTCGAGCAATCGATCGACACGCTGACCCGCGAGCAGGAAAAATTCCGCAAGCAGCTCACCAACACCTTCAGCGGGACGCCGTTCGCGCCGCTGGAAGAGCACGTCCGCCGCAACATGGAATTGTTTCAGCAGACCTTTTCGATGTTCAAGCCGTTCGTGCCGCCGCGCGGCGGTACCGCCGCCACGACCGAGCTGGAAAAAACCCCGGAGCCTGCCGCGGAAGATGACAACATCGACGATCTCCGCCGTCAGATGAAAGACATGCAGGAACGCCTCGAGCGCATGTCGAAGGAACCGAAGAAGGACGAGTGATCCTCGTCGTCCGGCGTTCGCCGTGGGCGGCGATCAGCCTGCCGCCGGCAATGCCGTCCCAGCCCGCTTGTCCCAGGGCCGTTGCGACGAGGCGAGCCCGATCAGCCGTCCCTGGATGTAGTCGCAGCCCCAGTCGCGCAACAGGCTGGCCGACTCGTCGTCCTGAACCCATTCGGCGACCGTCTTGATTCCGAGCCGCCGCGCCAGATCGATCAGCGTCTGCACGAAGGCGCGATCGTCGGCCGAGCGCGCGATGTTCTGCACGAACGCGCCGTCGATCTTGACGATGTCGACGCCGAGCTTGCGCAAATTGCGGAACGAGGTGTAACCGGCGCCGAAATCGTCGATCGCGATCCGGCTGCCGAAATTCTTCAGCCGGGTGACGAAGCCGCGGACGTCGTCGATATCCTGGATCGCAACGGTTTCGGTGATTTCGACGATCAGCCGCTCGGCCACGCCGGGATGCGCACGCATCAGCGATTCGATCGAGGCCCACCAGTCCGGGTCCATTGTGGTGTCCGGCGAGATGTTGAGGCTGAGCTGCACGGTTGGCGACGCCGCAAGCTCGGCAACCACCAGTTCCAGCACGCGATGATCGACCAGGCGTATCAGGCCGAGTTTCTCGGCGACAGGAACAATGTCGGGTGCCAGCAGGACCTGACCGTCATCCTGCTCCATCCGCACCAGGCATTCATAGAACGCCGCCTGCCGCGACCGCGCTTCCACCACCGGCTCGAACGCCATCACGATCCGGCGCTCGTTGAGCGCGGTGACGATCTCGTCGGTCACACGGATATTGACCCGGCGCTGGGCATCACGCTCGACATTGGGCCGCCACAGCGAAAATGAACCGGCGCGGCGGCGCTTCGCCATATCGAGCGTCTCATGGGCGCGGTTGACAGCCTCATCGGCAGTACGCGCATAACGCGGCACGCTGACCGCACCGATCGATGCGGTGACCGACACCGGACCCGATTTGGTCGGCACGACGTCGTCGCGAATGCCGGCCAGAAACCGCTCGGCGGCGATATTGATGTCATCGACGGTGCAGTTTTTCAGGATCAGCCCGAACTTGTTGCCCGAAAACCGGCCGAGCACGTCGCCGGCGCGCAGCCGGCCGCGAATCCGCCTGGCGACATCGGAGATCACCGCGTCCGCCACGTCGAAACCGAAGGCGTCGTTGATGCGCGCCAGATGATCGATACCGATCAGCATGAAGCCGAAGGATGAGCGGAAGCGCGTGGCTTCCTCGATGGCCTCTGCCAGCGACGCGACAAGATGGGTGCGATTGAGCTCGCCGGTCAGGGGGTCGTGCCGGGACAGCCTCACAAGGTGCTCGTCGCGGGCGTGGCGTTCGTTGTTGATGCGGACGATGCCCTGGACCCGCGCCGGCTTGCCGTCGGCGCCGGCAAACCAGCAACCGCTTTCCTCGATCCAGAGCACGGGAGCGGAGGTGCTGGTCCGCACGCCATATTCGATGCGGTAAAGCGCGCCCTCGCCTCTGGCCGCGGGCGGTGAAAGGCCGAGCGCATCGGACCGGATCGAGCGCACCGGCTCGATCAGCTTGGAAAACTCGGCGCCGCTCGCCAGCGCCGCCGCCGGAATATCCGGAAAAACCGCGGCCAGGTGATCGCTCCAGACCATCGCATCGCTGGCAATGTCCCAGACAAAGGCCGCCTGGCCGAGCGAAGCAAGGATGGTCGAAGCTTGCGGCACAGGAGGTATCAAGATCGCCTCGTTTCGGGACGTCGCCGGAAGTGATTCTCGCCGGGAGAATACTGCGTCATGCGCCAGCGACCCTAGGCAAAGTTCATAAATAATGCGGAAACCACGTTGTGCGGTCGCCGGGAACAACCTAGGGGCGTCCGGCATAGCTTTTGCGACGTCCGAATGGCACGGGGACGTCATGTCCCGGAACGAGACAATTTGCCGGTTTGGGTTTGCGATGCCAGGTATCGAGTTCGACCCATCAGAGACGGAAAGCGCTGCCAAGCCCGCGAGCGTCGCGCTGGTGCCGGTGGTCACGTCCGCGCAATGGTCGCATCCGGCCGACCTGCAATTTTCCCGGGCCGATCCGACCTTTGTCACGCATCTGATCGCGACCGCCGAGCACGTCCCGCAAACCTGCTCGCTGCGGCGCGCGACCTCCGCCGATGCGCAGGCGGCCTATCGGTCGGTGAGAGATCACAACCACCCCGCAACCACCGGCCTTCGGACCAAGCAGACGAGTTGATCCCGCAGCTCAGCGCGGCGGCACGTCAGGTGATGGCACCGAGCCGTTGCCCGGCTGCAGTCCGGGGGACGGCACCTCCGGCGAGGGTTCACTTGATGTGACGCTGGAATGCACGATCTTCGGCTCCATGCGATCCAGGGTAGCGGGTTCGCCGATCGGAGGTATTGCCGGTGCCGGCGGCGCGGGCACCGGATCAAATCGCGGTTCGGGCGCCGCCATGTCCGGCTTTCCCTGGCCTCGCCTCAGGACGGTGGTGGCAGGCGCTACGCCGGCATCCCGCGCCGAACGCGCAACGCGATGCCCGACAGGAAGTCCGCCAGCGCCAGCGCCGTCAGCAGGAAATAGGTCGAGGTGCCGAATTGCGGCAGCAGAACGAATTCCGCGCCGGCGCCGCACAGCACCAGCAATGAAAGCAGATGGTCGGTGAGATATTTTGCGCCGGGGCGCGCGCCCTTAACGACCTCGCAAAACAACAGCACGATGCCGAGGGTCAGCAGGACGTCGCTCAGCGTCACCGGCCACGCGGTACCCGACGTCAGCGGCAATGTGATGAGCGGTGCCGCGAACGAGACGTCGCGCATCAGGAAGGCGATGATGTTGTAGATCGCGAGCGGAATCAGAAGCAGCGGAAAACCGACCATGGACATCGGCGAGGCCTTCTTTTTCAAGCAAGAGCGAACCATGCGGTTCGCGGCAGGAAACCTGTTACCTTACTCGTTGGCCGAATTCGGGCAGCCCTAGCCTGTTGCATGGGTCCCGGCGCTGCGTCGCACCGCCTTCGCGCTGCAGAGCCGGGGTCCAGAGGCTCGCCTCAGGATTCCTTCTTGGCCTTCAGAACCTGCCGGCCCTTGTACATGCCGGTCTTCAAGTCGAGATGGTGCGGACGGCGCAATTCGCCGGAATCCTTGTCCTCGGCATAGGTCGGCTTCTTCAGAGCGTCCGCCGAGCGGCGCATGCCACGCCGCGAGGGCGATGTCTTTCTTCGGGGAACGGCCATATCGGTGTCCTCTAGGGGGTGTCGTTTAGGGCATCGTCCCTGGCGGGTGGCCCGCCGTTTTTGGCGCGAGCTGAGATGCCGACAAGGCCGCGCTTATAGAGGATGGAATCGCGCAAGGCTAGGTTCAAAATAGGCCCAAATGTCTCAAAAACCGCGATTTTCGCTCCAGCATCGCGACATGCCCGAGCCTTGCGCCCGTGCCATATAGATACCGGCCAGACGGCGCACCCCGGGGCCGGGATTGCGGGCGCTGCGCCTGACCGGATTGGGCAGGATCGCCGCCAGCAACGCCGCCTCGCGCGGCGACAGGGCCGTGGCCGGGCGGCCAAAGGCGTAAGCAGCACCGGCTTCGGCACCGAACTGGCCGGACGGACCCATTTCCGCGATGTTGAGATAGATTTCCAGGATCCGCTGTTTCGGCAGCACCAGATCGATCCAGAGCGCGAGCGGAAACTCCAGCGCCTTGCGGACCACGCTGCGGCCCGGCCACAGGAACAGGTTTTTCGCCACCTGCTGGGTGATGGTCGAGCCGCCGCGGGCCACCTCGCCATCCTCGGCGTCGTCGATCACATCGCGTAGCGCATCCCAGTCGATGCCGTGATGGATGCAGAATTTTGCGTCCTCGGATGCTACCACCGAGCGCGGCAGGAAAGGCGAAATCGCGCGAAAGTCGATCCACTGCCGCGATACCGGCGCGCCGGTCATCCAGCGCCAGGCCATCAGCGTCGAATACGGATGGCCGACGCGATAGAGCGGCGCCAGCAGATACGGCAGCAGCAAAGCGGCCAGCAAAATCAGCAATAAATTTCGGGCAACGCGCAAATTCGATGTTTCTGGTTCAAGGCGTTGGGCGCGGTCGGACCAACGGGACGCAATCAAGTGATGCTTCCGGGACTGTTCCCGGCTTTTCCAGCGGTTTCAAGGCGCCGTGAAGCCGGCGCCGGAATTGACGAAGCCGATGTCATACCCGATTGTCCGGCCAACTCGATCTGGAGCTGTTCTTCATGACGACCGGCAATACCCTATCCGACTTTACGAAACGACTGGACCGGACCGCGGAGGATACCGAGGCCCTGCTTGCCAGGCTTTTGTCCGACGCGCTTTTGCCCGACGAGATCGCACGGCCGAAACGGCTGATGGACGCTATGCGGTATTCGAGCCTCGGCGGCGGGAAAAGGTTGCGGCCGTTTCTGGTGGTGGAGAGCTCGGCCATATTCGGCGTCGCGCGCGAGGCGGCTCTTTTGGCCGGCGCCGCGCTCGAATGCATCCACTGCTATTCGCTGATTCATGACGACCTGCCGGCGATGGACAACAGCGATCTGCGCCGTGGCCGGCCCACGCTGCACAAGAAGACCGACGACGCGACGGCGATCCTGGCCGGCGATGGACTGCTGACGCTGGCTTTCGACATTATCACCCGCGACGAGATCAGCGGCGACGCCAACGTCCGCCTCCTGCTCACCCGCGCCTTGGCTCGCGCAGCCGGGATCGGCGGCATGGTCGGAGGCCAGATGCTCGATCTTGCCGGCGAGGGCCGGTTTGGCGATCGCGAGCCGGTCGACGTCGCGCGGCTGCAGCAGATGAAGACCGGCGCGCTGTTGCGCTTTGGCTGCATCTCAGGCGCGATCCTCGGCCAGTCCACGGCAAAACAATATCAGGCGCTCGACGATTACGGCCGCGCGCTCGGCGAAGCCTTTCAGATCGCCGACGACCTGCTCGACGTCGAGGGCGACGCCGCGGCACTCGGCAAGCAAACCGGCCAGGATGCGGCATTGGGCAAGACCACCTTCGTCACCCAGCTCGGGATCGACGGCGCCAAGCAACGCGTGCGCGACCTGTTGGCGCGCGCCGACAAGGCGCTCTCGATCTTCGGCGCCAAGGGCGATGTGCTGCGCGCCGCCGCGCGATTCGTCGCCGAACGCAAGAATTGAAGACGCCGATGGCGGGCCAGGAAACCGACGACCTTCATCTTGTCCGCTTCCGGAACATGTCGAAGCCGGTCCGCGTGGTCTATGCACGGCCGCGCACTTTCTTTTCCATCGCGATCGGTATCGTGGCGTTCTTCCTGTTGCCGGAGACGTGGCGGCTGGTGACGCGGCTCTTGATCGGCTGGGACGCGTTCATCGCGCCGTATCTGCTGCTGGTCTACACCATGATGGCGCGTTGCGGACTGGCGCATATCAGGCGCAACGCGGTGCTGCAGGACGATGGCCGTTTTCTGATCCTGCTGGTGACGGCGCTCGGCGCATTCGCGAGCATCGCCGCGATCGTGTTCGAACTCGGCGGCTCGCATCGCAGTGTTCCTCGACCTGACCCTGGCGACGGGGACCATCGCGTTGTCCTGGGCGGCGGTGCACACCACCTTCGCGCTGCATTACGCCCATGAATTCTACCGTGGCGCCGAACCGGGCGGCTTGCAGTTTCCCAGCGGCGACCAGCGCGAAAGTGCCGACTACTGGGACTTCGTCTATTTCTCGTTCGTGATCGGCATGACCGCGCAGGTCTCCGACGTCGGCATCACCGACAGGATCATCCGCCGCACCGCGACCGCGCACGGCATCGTCTCTTTCGTGTTCAATACCGCGCTGGTCGCGCTGATGGTCAATATCGCCGCCAGCGCGATTTAAATTCCGGAAACGTCATGTCCGGGCGTCGCGCCAGCGCGCCAGTCACTTGCAAATCTGCACATTGCCGCCCTGGCCCTCGTACGGGCCGCCTTGCGAAAACGTCCTGTACTCAAGATGACATCCTCGCTGGACGGGACGGCAGCCCACGCTATCGCATACGATCTGACCGGATGCCTGCGGCTTGACCGCCGCGCCGGCCGGCGGACCGGGCCGTTCCTGAACAGCGCGCGCGGGACGTTCCTGACGTTCCTGGCGCTCATCGCGATCGCGCTTTGCGACCGGCTTTTTCTCGCGCCGCTTTTCACATTCATTGTCATCGTTGAGGAATGAGCCCTCCGCGCAAACGATCTTGCTGCAGCGGTCGCCGTCGGCCTCGAACCCGTGTTCGCAGATCAGCGGACAGACGCGCGATGGTTTGAGCTTGATCGCATCGAGCGCATCGCGACTGGCAAGCTTGACGTCGAGTTTGGTGCCGGCGCGCCGGTTGAACTGCGCCAGCGAGCGTTGCGACGCTGTGTTCCAGTCGCCGTCGGCCGCACCGGCGAGGCAGCCGACGCGGCGCAGTTCAAGTTGCACCTGTTTGGTAATGTCGGCCTGCGGCGGCCCGGCGTCCAGCGAGGCGACGCTGGTCTCCGGTTTCGTCTCCTGCTTGGTCTCCTGAACCTTCGCGGGCGCCGAAGGGCCGGCTGTAGCCTTGTCCGCGGGCGTGTCGGCAATCCTGGTTTCAGCCGGCACGCCCGCAGGCGTTTCGGTGGCGGCACGTTTCCGTTCGGCCGCGGCGGCTTGCTCCTGGGCGAGTTGTTTGGCTTTTTCGGCGGCAATGCGGGCCTGCTCCGCCGCTTTGGCGTCGGCCTCGGCCTTGATCTGCTGACCCTTCTGTGCGCCCTCGGCGACGAGGCGCGCCCGTTCCTGTTCGGCCAGCCGCGCCTTCTCGGTCGCCGCGACACGGGTTTCCTCCGCGGCAATCTTGTCGATCTGGATTTTGGCAGAGACTCGCGTAGAAGCCATCCGGATGCTGTGCAAGGAAGGCGCTAAATGCCTGCTTGTTGCCGATCTGCATCGCGAGTTCGTAGTCCTGGCGCGCCTCGACCTGGGCACTGGGGGCAGATGGAACAGACGTGGACGGTGCAGGCTTGGCGGGCACCAGCGCCACATCGTCACCGCCCAGCGAGCCGTAGACATAGGGCTCCTGCTTGTAGCTGGTGGTCTTCAGCACGTCGTCGCGCACGAAGCCTAGCGCCTTGCGCACATCGAGGCCCGGTGTGGTGATATGCCTGACCAGCGCTGCGGTGAACGGGCTGTTCTTGTCGCCATCCAGCGCCGTCGACCCCGCCTTGGCCGAATAGGCAATCAACGTATTCGGACTGGTCGGTTCGACCTTGGCGAGGCCCGTTCCGATCGCGCGCGATGCCAGGGTTCGTTTCATGGTCTTGGCAAAAGGGTTGTCGCGGCAGGCATCGAGGATCACCAGCCGCAATTGCTTGGCGGGTTCGATCGCCAGCAGCAGCCGTTCCAGCGGAAACGCTTCGTCATAGACGTCGCTGTCGCGCTCCAGCTTCGCATCCACGGGAATCAGGTAATTGGTGCCGTCCACTTCGATGCCGTGGCCGGCATAATAGACCACGGCGACGTCGGCATCGCGGGCGTGGTCGGCAAAGTCGCGTAGCGCACGCCGAACCTCCAACGCCGAAAGATCGCGACGTGAATCGACGAAATCGAACCCGGCAGCCCGGAATGTCGCAGTCACCGCCGCGCTGTCGTTGACGGGATTCGCAAGCGGCGCCGCGTTTTGATACGCGGAATTGCCGATCACGAGCGCCACCCGCTTTTCGGCGAAAGCCGGCTGACACACCAGCAGCAGCGCGGCGGCGAGAATGAACCTTCGCAATTCGGGATACCCAGGCAAACCCATCATGAGACTTCCGGAACTATGGCCTTTTGTACCACATGCGCCTGCCTACCAGAAGCCAATGCCGGACTTTGTGGGCTAAGTCACAAACCGAACCAACTTGACCGGGACCATCGGCTACGGCGGCAGAACCTTCTTATTAGTGGCGCCGGCTCGCGGTTGGTTCAGCGCCTTGCCAATCCCGTTTTTCTGTCCAAGATCGGGCCACGACAAAAACAGGCGGAGGAAACCATGCGCGGCGTTGTGTTTACCGGCGAACGCGAGCTGGAGTTGATGGCGTTCCCCGATCCCGCCCCCGAAGCCCATGACGTGGTCATCGAGATGAAGGCGTCCGGCATGTGCGGCAGCGACCTGCATCAGTACCGCCGCCCGAAAGGACAGGCGCGGGCGACCAGCATCCCGATGGGCGATAGTCCGGTCATCGCCGGGCACGAACCCTGCGGCGTCGTGGTCGCGGTCGGCAGCGCGGTCGACGCCAGGGAGGCGCGGCTCGGCCAGCGCGTGATGGTGCATCATTACCAGGGCTGCACCCAGTGCAACCATTGCCGCGCCGGCTGGCAACAGCTCTGCCAGGAAGTGCCGGTCAAGGTCTATGGCAACAATGCCCATGGCGGCCACGCGCAATATCTGAAGGTGCCCGCCAACACACTGGTCCCGCTGCCGGATGAGCTGTCGTTCTCGGCGGGCGCCGCGATCGCCTGCGGCTCGGGCACCGCCTACAGCGCGCTGCGCCGCATGAACCTTTCCGGCAACGACACCATTGCGATTTTCGGCCAGGGGCCCGTCGGACTGGCCGCCACGCAATATGCCAAGGCAATGGGCGCCAGGGTGATTGCACTCGACATCAGCCCGCAGCGGCTCGAACGTGCCAAGGCATTTGGCGCCGATGCGGTGGTCAACCCCGGTTCGAACGATCCGGTCGCCGCCATCAAGGAGCTTACCCATGGACGCTATGCGGATCTGACGCTGGATACGTCGAGCAACCCCGATGCACGATTGAATGCGATCCGTTCGACCAAGGTGTGGGGCACGATGTGCTTTGTGGGCGAAGGCGGCGACGTCCATATCGACGTCAGCCCGCATCTATTACGCCGGCAATTGACGCTGGTGGCGTCATGGACGTTCTCCAACATCATTCAGGCGGACTGCGCGCGGTTCTCGGTCGAGCGCGGCGTTGACGTGGACAAGCTATTTACCCATCGCTGGAGTATCGATCAGGCGGAGGAAGCCTATAAACTGTTCGACAAGCAGGTCGACGGCAAGGGCGTGTTTTTGATGTGACGTCGTCATTCGGGTGGGGTATGCGGAAGGCACGAACTCCGATTGACCAGCAAGCAAACTCAACAGGGAGCACCAAACAATGAGTTATGACCGTTCCAGCGTCGAAGCCGTGGTCCAGCACTATTTCGACGGGCTTTACGAAGGCGATGCCGACAAGATCGGCGCGGTTTTCCATCCTTCCGCCGACCTGCGCTGGGTGGAAAAGGGCGAGCTGAAAGTCCTCACGGTACCGGACTGGATGGGCTGGATCCGAAAGCGGCCCTCCGGCAAGGCCGAGGGCAAGCCGCGCCAGGATTTCATCGTCACCATCGACCGCTCGGACGAATCCACCGCCTTCATCAAGGTGCGCTGCCAGTTGCCGCCGCGCTATTTCACCGACTATCTGGTGGCGATGAAACTCGCCGACGGCTGGCAGATCGTTTCCAAATCCTACCGCTACGATGTGAAGGAATGACACCGCAACATTGACCTCGCCGGCCTTCCGCGCCAAGTGAGGGGCGGAAGGATTGCGGTAACGTGGAAGCCAAGTTCCAGATATTTCTGATCCTGCTCGCCGTGCTGGCGGGCACGGCGCTGTTGGCGCGCAGGATCAATGTCGCACCGGCGATCCTGCTGCTGCTGGCCGGCATTGCCCTGGCTTTCGTGCCGGGGATGCCATCGCTGGAATTGCCGCCGGAACTGGTGCTGCTGGTGGTGCTGCCGCCGCTGATCTATTCGGCCAGCGTCGCCATGAGTTGGCGCGAGTTCAAATTGAACTTGCGCCCGATCATCCTGCTGGCGGTCGGCTGCGTGATTTTCACGGCGCTGGCGGTCGCCGCCGCCACCCATTACCTGATCGGACTGCCGTGGAACGTCGGCTTCCTGTTAGGGGCCATCGTCGCACCCCCGGACGTGGTGGCGCCATTGGCGATCGCCCGCAAACTCGGACTGCCGCGGCGAATCCTGGTCGTGCTCGAGGGTGAAGGACTGGCCAACGACGCGACCGCGCTGATTCTGTATCGGTTCACGGTGGTGGCGATTTCAACCGGTGTTTTTTCACTGCCGGAAGCGGCGGGCACGTTCGCCGCCATCGTTGTCGGCGAGATTGTGTTTGGCGCGGCAGTGGGCTGGCTCAGCTTGAGGGCGCGCCATCGCGCACGCGACACACAAGTGGAAATCACGCTGTCGCTGATCACGCCCTACATCGCCTATTGGGTGCCAGAGCACTTCGGCGGCTCGGGCGTGATCGCGACCGTCGCCTGCGGGCTCTACATGAGCTGGAACGGGCCGCGGCTGATCTCTGCGGCGACCCGGCTGCAAGGCATCTTCTTCTGGGACCTCGTGATCTATCTGATCGAGGGGCTGCTGTTCCTGCTGACCGGATTTCAGATGCGGTTGCTGCTGGAAAAATCGAAAGCTTTTCCGCTCGACGATATCTTGTTCGCGACCGCGCTGGTCACCGTCATCATCATCGTTGCGCGCTTCGCCTGGGTCTATCCCGCGACCTACCTGCCGCGGATGTGGATCAATCGCCATGGCGTCCGCGATCCGGCGCCGACCTGGCGCACCACCTTCGTGATCGGCTTTACCGGGGTGCGCGGCGCGGTGTCCCTGGCCGCGGCGCTGGCACTGCCGTTCGCGCTGCCCGGCGGCGAGGGCTTTCCCTACCGCGACCTCATTTTGTTCGTCAGTTTCGGCGTCATTTTCATCACCCTGGTAGGACTCGGGCTGGGGCTGCCGCCGTTGGTACGCTGGCTCGGCGTCGCCGACGCGGGTCGCGCCGAAAGCATGGCGGAACACGAATCGGAAATCTCGGCGCGGCGCGAAGCGCTAGCCGCCGCGCTGGCCTCGCTCGATGTCATTACCGACGAGCGCGAAGTGCCCGACGACGTGATAAAACTATTGCGCGCGCGCCACGAGACCCGCATCAGCCAGCTGCCGGACTCGCTCGACCCCGACAAGCACGACGTCTCGGCGACGGGCATCGCGCTGACCCGGGAACTGATATCGGCGGAGCGGAAGTTCATCCACGTCTCGCTGCGCGATGGCAAAATCACCGACGAGACCAGGCGGAGGATCGAGCGTGACCTCGATCTGGAGGAGGCCAGCCTCGCCAACCGGGAATATCGAAGAACGCCGCTGTGAACTTCCCTCTCCCGCAAGCGGGAGAGCACCGCGTCTCGATTGAGCATCGTGTCACTTCCGGGAGGGCAAACGAGCTGATGCAGCAGCGTGCCTACTCCGCCGCGGCGTCCCGTCCCGCCCGTCCGACATACCCGTTTTCGTCGCCGAAACGCTCGACCATTACCGCGGGCAAATCCTTCGCCTTGTGGGTGACGCAGCCGCCGGAGCGAACCGTGTAGCGATCCTGGTGCGCGAGGTGGGCGGGCGCCTCGCCTTGCTGCAGCGCGCGGGCGCATTCCATCATCAGTTTCCGGAAATGCATGATGCCGAGGTCGGTCGGACCGAGATGCTCGCGGGTGCGGTCGGCGATCGGCCCCTGGCTATCCTGTACTGCTGCGTCCTGTTCGGACACGCCCTTGATGCCGGTATAGCTTTTGGTTTTCTGCAGCTTGCGATCGATCAGATAGTCATTGGCCTTGTTGCGCAGCGGCACGTAATTCTCGTCGACAACCGACATCACACCATTGCCGTTGGCGTAGCCCTCCCGCTCGGCCTGCGTCAGCGGCCGCTCCGGATTCCAGGCATAGGTGTAGATCCAGCAGTTGGTGTCGGTGACAGGGATAAAACTCTGGCCAAAGATGTTTTCGCCCGGCATCGAACTCGGCGCATAGGCATGCACCGGCATCAGGAACTGGGCGATCCGCCAGTAGATGTTGTCGCTGCCCGTGAGGCGGCCGCCGGCAATCGTCAACCCGGCTTCGTGCGGACTGATCTTGATGACGGGGCGTGGATCCTCGGCGATCCATCTCATGTGATCGGTCGCGACCCGTGTCAGCGGATTCACGAAGTGCTTCTTGAGATCCAGAATCTCGTTCTCTTCCTTCTCAAAGGATAGATGCGCGAAGGTGAAATGCGCGGTGTCGATCGAGCCTTCCATCGCCTGCGCCCAGTTGCAGTCCTGCCATTTCTTGGTGACGTAGCGGTGCGAGGCCGGCACCAGCGCCATCTCCAGTGCCGGCAATTCCGGCATGGCGTCCGCCGGGCCCATATAGGCCCAGATCATGTCGCCCCATTCGCGCACCGGATAGGACTTGATGCGGATCAGGTCCTTGGCGCTGAGATCGGGATAGGAGGTCGGCATGTCGACGCAAGCACCGTCGGTATCGAACTTCCAGCCGTGATAGACGCAGCGGATGCCGCATTCCTCGTTGCGGCCGAACCAGAGATTGGCGCCGCGGTGCGGGCAATACTGGTCGATGACACCGACCACGCCTCTGGAGTCGCGGAATGCCAGCAACTCCTCGCCCATCACCACGATCTTCTTCGGCGGCCCGTCGGCTTCCGGCAATTCCGCTGATAGCAGCACCGGCAACCAGAACCGCCGCAGCAACTCGCCCATGCCGGTGCCGGCGCCGCTTTCGGTCAGGAATTTGTTGTCCTCTGCGCGGAGCATGGCGGTCCCTCCGGAGCTATTACGACGCTCTCACACCGGCCGTTCGCCCTTCACCGTCACCCGCGTGCCGGCACGGGTATGCGGCCAGTAGTCCCACAGCGCGCGGTGCTGGGCGCAGCGGTTGTCCCAGAACGCGATGGCGTTCTCGGTCCAGCGAAAGCGGCACTGGAACAGCGGGTTTTCCATGTGCTTGTAGAGATAACCGAGGATCGCATCGCTCTCGTCGCGCGGGATGCCGTTGATGTGGCGGGTGAAACCGCTGTTGACATAGAGCGCCTTCTTGCCGGTCACCGGATGGGTGCGCACCACCGGATGCTCGGCGTGCGGATAGGACGGCCGGTCGGCAACCCCGTAATTGGCGTACAGCCCGCGATAGGCGGGCTCGCCGTCATGCAGCGCGGTGAGCCCGTGCAGATAGGTCTTCATCCGATCCGACAGCGAATCATAGGCCGCGTACATGTTGGCGAACAGGGTGTCGCCGCCGCTCGGCGGGCACTGCTTGATCTGAAGGATCGAACCCATCGGCGGCTCCTCGTCACAGGAGACGTCGGAATGCCAGCCCTCGCCGTTGACGCGCGGTGAATCCTTGTCGGCATAGATTTTCATCAGCGCCGGCTCGCCCGGCTCGTGAGGGGCTGCAGGATGGATGTGCAACTCGCCGAAGTGGCGCCCGAAGGCGAGATGCTGCTGCGCCGTGATGTGCTGATCGCGAAAGAAGATCACGAGGTTCTCGGCAAGCGCCCGGTGGATCTCATCCATGGTCCGGTTGGACAGGGTACTTGAGAGATCGATGCCGGAGATTTCCGCGCCGATCACCGGAGTGAGCTTCTCGACGCCGATGGTCTCGTAGGGTTCTTCGGCGCCGGCCGTTTGGCGATAGCGCGGACCTTGTTTGCTGGCGAGTGACGACATGGGGAATCCTCCGGGAACGAGATTTTGGCGCATCGTAGCCCGGATGCAGCGAAGCGCAATCCGGGACCGGCTGAATTCTCTCGTGAAGGCCGTCCCGGATTCGCGCAATCCGTCGCTGAACGCGCCTCAGGCGCGGCTCCGCCAGTTCCATCTGGACGACGTGCGACCTATTCCGCGGCGGCCACCGGACTTGCCGGAACGGCGGCGCCCTTGCCGTAGCGCTGGTCGATATAGTCGATCACCATCGCCTGGAATTCAGTCGAAATGTTCGGACCGCGCAGCGTGCGGAACTTCTTGCCGTCGACGAACACCGGAGCTGCCGGCGTCTCGCCGGTACCGGGCAGGGAGATGCCGATGTCGGCATGCTTGGATTCGCCGGGACCGTTGACGATGCAGCCCATGATCGCGACGTTGAGGGATTCGACGCCGGGATAGCGCGTCTTCCAGTTCGGCATCTCGTCGCGGATGAAATCCTGAATGCTGCGCGCCAGTTCCTGGAACGTGGTCGAGGTGGTGCGGCCGCAGCCGGGGCACGCTGCCACCAGCGGCACGAAGGTGCGGAAGCCCATGGTCTGCAGCAATTCCTGCGCCACCTGCACTTCCAGCGTGCGATCGCCGCCCGGTTCCGGCGTCAGCGAGATCCGGATGGTGTCGCCGATACCGTCCTGCAACAGGATGCCGAGCGCCGCAGACGATGCAACGATGCCCTTCGATCCCATGCCGGCTTCGGTGAGGCCGAGGTGGATGGCGTAATCCGAACGCCGTGCCAGTTCCTTGTAGACCGCGATCAGATCCTGCACCGCGGACACTTTCGCCGACAGGATCATCTTGTTCTTTGGCAGGCCGATTTCCTCGGCGCGCGCCGCCGACAGCAGCGCCGACTGCACCATCGCCTCGCGGGTTACCGCGCGGGCGTCGAGCGGCTCGGGCGACTTGGCGTTGTCTTCCATCAATTTGGTCAGCAATTCCTGATCGAGCGAGCCCCAATTGGCGCCGATCCGCACTGCCTTGTTGTTCTTGATCGCGATCTCGACGATGTCGGTGAACTGGCTGTCGCGCTTGTTCTTGAAACCGACATTGCCGGGGTTGATGCGGTATTTGTCGAGCGCCTCGGCGCAGGCCGGATACTCCGCCAGCAGCTTGTGGCCGATGTAATGGAAATCGCCGATCAGGGGCGTGGTGATACCGCGCTTGCGCAGGGCGTCGCGGATATGCGGCACGGCGGCGGCGGCTTCGTCGCGATCCACCGTGATGCGCACCAGTTCGGAACCGGCGCGCGCCAAAGCGGCGACCTGCGCCACGGTGCTTTCGACATCCGCGGTGTCGGTGTTGGTCATCGATTGCACCACGATCGGTGCACCGCCGCCGACGGCGACATTGCCGACCATGACCTGGGTGGTCTTGTGCCGGGCCCTGGGGCCGGCGACGTCGTTCTGCAGGGGCTTTTCGAGCTTGTTCATGGGGTCTCAAATATCAGGTTTTTATGACATTCAGCAACGGATCAATCGGAACCGGGACCACCGGACTGGGCCGGTTCACGAGATAAAGCCCTGCAACCACCAGCAAGGCCGCCGCCCCGAACACCGGGGTCAGGGCATCGTCCATGATGAAATAGCTAGCCACGACGCCAAACAAAGGGGTGATAAAGGTAAAAGCGGACAATTTGCTGGCAGAATAGGTTTTGACCAGCGCAAACCATAGCAAATAGGTCAATCCCACCACCCAGATGGCCTGATAGGCCGTCAGTGACAGTGCCAGCACGCCGGGAACCCGGGTCAGGGTTTCGCCCGATATCCAGGCGGCAAAACCGAGAATCGGGATCGACACCGCCACCTGGTAACCCAAAGACTTTTCGGGTGGGACGTGAAGCAAGCGGGTGGCCTTCACCAGCAACGTGGTCGCCGCCCACAATGCACCGCCGACGATGATCAAGAGGTCGCCGAGCAGCACGCTGGCATCGACATTGGCCTGGGGAACACCGATCGCCAGCGCCACGCCTGCGAAGCTTAAAGCCAGCCCGCCCCATTGCGACGCACGCAGCCGTTCGCCGAGAAATTGATAGGAACCGAGCGCCACAAAAAACGGCGCGGTGTAGAGAAACACCACCGCGCGCGATGCCGATGTCAGTAACAGGCCGTGAAAGATCACCACGAATTCAAGGCCGAACAAAAGGCCCGCAAACAATCCGGCGCCCAATGTGCCGTCGGCAACGAAGATTTTCACGCCGCGCAGCCGCGCGATCGGCAGCAACACAAGCAATGCACCGGCGGAGCGGATGGTGGCCTGCAGCATCGGCGGAATGTCCGGCAGTGCCAGTTTCACCGCGATCTGGTTGAAACCCCAGCTCAGGCACAGCACCAGCATCAAGGCGGCGGCGCCCGGGCTGAGCGGACGCCCGGCCGAATTTATCGGCAACTCATTTGAAGACATCGATCCTCGTACCCGGCTTGTCGCCGTGTTGTTATCCTGCGGCCTGGCAGTGTGCACAAATGCCGGTGATTTCGACGACCGACAATTTCGGTACAAAGCCGGTCGCGCGCGCCGCGGTGGTGAGGCTTTGCGCCATTGGCGCCGCCGGAATTTCGCCGACCGAGCCGCAGCGCTCGCAGATCAGAAACGCCACCATGGCGGCGGCGTCATGGTCGTGCGCGCAGGCGAGATACGCATTGCGGCTTTCGATGCGATGGACGAGGCCGTTCTCCATCAGGAAATCGAGCGCGCGATACACCGTGATCGGCGCCGGCCGCGGCATCGATTTCGCAAGTTCGTCGATCACCTCATAGGCGCCGAGCGGACGGTGGCTCGACAACAGCGCCTGCAGCACCTGGCGGCGGATCGGGGTGAATTTCTGCGCCCGCGCCGCGCAAACCCCCTCGGCATGCTGCAGCGCGTCCGCGGCGCAGCGGTCGTGATCGTGGTCAGGCGCGGGAAATGCCGGTTTGGTAAGGGTCATTTGCGGCAATATGTAGCATTTTGATCGGTAATTCCCAATCCCGTCCAAAGGCTTCCCGCCCCCCAACGGGCCAAGCCATGTGCTGTCAGCGGGTCAGCCCTTCATTAACTCGCCATGTTCTAATCATAAGCTAGCTTATTATATCCAAAGCTTATGGAGGAGACGACGCGCATGCTCCGCGGTTCCGTGGATATGAATTTCCTGTTCACGCTGGGCGAATTGCAGCGGCTGGTGCGGCTTTATGCCGACAAGCAGGCCGCGCGCTACGGCATTACCCGCGCGCAATGGGCGGTGCTGGCCAAGGTGGAACGCACCGAGGGCCTGAAGCAGTCCGAACTCGCCGAACAGATGGAAATGCAGCCGATTACCCTGACGCGGCTGATCGACCGTTTGTGCGACGCCGGCTGGATCGAGCGACGCGGTGACGAAACCGACCGCCGTGTCAACCGGCTCTATCTGCGCAAGGCCGCGCGTCCCCTGCTCGGCAAGTTGAGCGGGTTGCGCTCGGAACTGACGGCCACCGCGCTCGAAGGCATCAATCCGGCCGACGCCCACCGGCTGCTCACCCAACTGGAGGCGATCAAGGAAAACGTGCGCAACGCGATCCAGAATCCGGCTGGTGAGCCGCCAAGGAAGGAGCAGCGCTATGGCTGATCCGATCCTCAAATTCCCGCCCGAGCAGAAAGGCAATCCGCCGGCGAAGCCGAGGGTGAAAATTGCCGCCGAGCCGCGCCGCCGGCTGATGGCGGGCATGCGGCGTTACCGTCGCGTACTTCTGCTCGTGGTGCTGCCGCTGATGACGCTGATTGGCGGGCTGGTGTTCTATCTCAATGGCGGCCGCTACGTCACCACCGACGATGCCTATGTCGGTGCCCAGAAGGTGCTGATCACGCCCGACATTTCCGGCAAGATCGAAAAGGTCGTGGTTCGCGAAGGCCAGCAGGTCAGCGAAGGCGACGTGTTGTTCGAGATCGACCCGGTGCCGTTTCGCCTCGCCGAACGGCAGGCCAAGGCCACGCTCGACCAGGCCCAGACGACCTATGACAATCTGGTGGCCAACATCAAGATCTATGGCCAGATGCAGGCTCTTGCACAGCAAGGCGTCGACCTGAAGCAGCGTGACGTCGATCGCAAGGCGACGCTGGCCAAGAGCAATTTCGGCTCGCAGCTCGATCTCGACAATGCCGGAACAGCCCTGGTCACCGCGAGCGCGCAACTGCAATATCTCAAGCAGCAGCTTTCTACCGCGAAAACCCAGTTGCTCGGCGACCCCGATCTACCGCTCGATCAATTTCCGCCCTATGCCTTGGCCAAGGCCGCGCTGGCACAGGCCGAGCGCAATCTCGACCACACCGTGATGCGCGCGCCGATGAGCGGCGTTGCGACCCAGGTCGACCAGATCCAGCTCGGCCGCTTCGTCGTTGCCGGCACGCCGGTGTTCTCCATCATCGACACCGCCAAGCCCTGGGTCGACGCCAATCCGAAGGAATCGGACTTCACGTACGTTGCGGTGGGGCAACCCGTCTCCATCGACGTCGATGCTTTCCCGGACCATGTCTTCAAGGGTACCGTCGGCTCATTGAGCCCCGGCACCGGGGCGCAATTCGCGATCCTGCCGCCGCAGAACGCCACCGGGAATTTCGTCAAGGTAGTGCAGCGCGTGCCGGTGCGAATCTATTTCGACAGCAATGACAAGTATGTGCAAAAGCTGAAAGCCGGCATGAGCGCCTATACCACCATCGACACCAACCATCGCCGTTCGCTCGCAGCCTTGTTCGGTTTTTCGCCGGCGGCGGCGAACCAGGACTGATCCGACATGGCGACGACGGCAGCAGCACCGATTGCCGTTCCCGGCCTGCGCCGGAACATGGTGACGATTTGCGCCATGACCGCGACCATCATGCAGGCGCTGGACACCACCATCGCCAACGTTGCGCTGCCCTACATGCAGGGCAGCCTGTCGGCCTCGCAGGATCAGATCAACTGGGTGCTGACATCCTATATCGTCGCCGCCGCGATCATGACCGCGCCGGTGGGCTGGATCGCCAACCGCTTCGGCCGCAAGCGCATTTTCATCCTGTGTTCGGGCGGCTTTACGGTCGCTTCGGTGCTGTGCGGCGTGGCCCAGGATATCAACCAGATGGTGCTGTTCCGCCTGATGCAGGGCATGTTCGGCGCCGCACTGGTGCCGTTGTCGCAGGCGGTGATGCTGGATTCCTATGCGCTGCATGAGCGCGCCAAGGCGATGTCGATCTGGGGCATGGGCGTGATGATGGGTCCCATCATGGGACCGTCGCTCGGCGCATGGCTGACCGAAACCTATTCCTGGCATTGGGTGTTCTTCGTCAACCTGCCATTCGGCATTTTCACAGTGCTCGGCCTGCTGATCTTTATGGACGAGACCAAAAAGAATCTCGAACTGCGCTTCGACTGGTTCGGATTCTCGGCGCTTGCGGTCGGCATCGGTTCGTTGCAGATCGCGCTCGACCGCGGCGAACAGCTCGGCTGGTTTGAATCGAATGAGATCATCGCCGAGTTCATCGTCTCGATCGTCGGTTTCTACTATTTCTTTGCCCATTCGTTCACGACCGCGAAGCCCTTCATCCAGTTTGCGATCTTCAAGGACCGGAATTTCATCGGCGGCTGCGTGTTCATGGCGGTGATGGGGCTGGTGCTGTTCTCGACCATGGCGGTGTCGTCGCCATTCCTGCAGAACGTGATCGGCTATCCGATCATCACCGCGGGCTTGCTGCTGGCGACGCGCGGTTGCGGCACGTTTGTCGCGATGATGCTGGTCGGCCGCATGATGCGATACATCGAGGCGCGCACATTGATCATCAGCGGCCTCAGCCTGACCTGCCTGTCGCTGTTTTATATGACCGGCTGGACCGATCAGACCGACGTGCCGTCCATCGTCATCGTCAGTATCCTGCAGGGCTTCGGGTTCGGCCTGGTATTCGTGCCGCTAAGCACGGTGGCGTTCCTGACGCTGCCCAATCATTTGCGCACCGACGGCACCTCGATGCTGACCCTGATGCGCAATGTCGCAAGCTCGATCGGAATCTCCATCGTCATCGCTGAACTCACCGAAGGGGGGCGGCGGGTCTATGCGGTGCTGTCCGAGCACATCAATCCGTTCAATCACGCGCTGCAGATGCCCGACGTGCGCGGCATGATCGACCTCAACAGCGATGCCGGCCGCGCCATGGCGGATGTGATGGTCGGCCTGCAGGCGCAGATCATCGCGTTCTCGCAGGACTACCAGATGGTGATGATCTTCACGCTGTGCGCAATTCCGCTCGCGATCATGATCGGCTCGACCAAGGCCGCACTGCGCAAGCAGTCGCTGGCGCCGGAGCATGCGGTGATGGAGTAACGAGGCCCCGCTCGTCATACGCGGGCTTGACCCGCGTATCCATCAATCTTCACAACAAGCTTTCTTCGAAGATGGATGGCCGGGTCAAGCCCGGCCATGACAAGAGCCTCACACGTCGAAAAACACGGTCTCTTGGTCGCCTTGCAGATGGATGTCGAGACAATAGACCGCATTGCCGCTGCCCGGTTTGCGTTTGGCGATCAGTGTGCCGCGGCGGTCTGACGGCACCAGCGCCAGTATCGGATCGGTGGCATTCGCAGCCTCGCCGTCGAAATAAATCCGGCTATAGAGCTGCAGCAGCATGCCGCGCGCGAAAATCGCGAGCAACAGATGCGGCGCCTGCGGCTTGCCGTCGGGATCGGGCACCGCACCCGGCCTGATGGTGTCGAACGCATAGCCGCCATTGGCATCGGTGCCGCAGCGGCCGAAACCCCTGAATGCCGAATTGGGCAGTGCGCGCTTGTCCTGCGGATCGGCGAAGCGGCCTTGCGCGTCGGCCTGCCAGATCTCCAGCATCGCATCCGGCACCGGTTGCCCGTCGCCATCGAACACCCGTCCCTCGACCCGGAGGCGTTCGCCGGAAACGTCCGGAGTGACGAGGTTATTGGTGAAGGCGTCGTTCCAGTCGTATTTGCCGTTCGAGGTCAGCCCATAGGCGAAAAACGGGCCGACGGTCTGCGACGGCGTGATGCCTTTTACGCTGATTTCAACCACTACTTCGTCTCCATCGGCGTCGCATGGCGGCCGCGCAGCACAATGTTGAAGCGGTAGCACAGCGCCCATTCCGGCTGGGTGTTTTCCATGTCGAAGGAGGAAACCATCCGCATCCGCGCCTTCTCGTCCGGCACCGAATTGAAGATCGGATCGAACTCGAACAAGGGATCGCCCGGAAAATACATCTGCGTCACCAGCCGCGAGATGAAGGCGTGGCCGAACACCGAGAAATGAATGTGGGCCGGCCGCCAGGCGTTGTGATGATTGCCCCAGGGATAGGCGCCGGGCTTGATGGTGATGAATTTGTAGTAGCCCTCGGCATCGGATTGCGCGCGGCCGGCGCCGGTAAAATTCGGATCGAGCGGCGCCGGATGCTGATCGACCACGTGGATGTAGCGTCCGCAGGCATTGGCCTGCCAAAGCTCGATCAGCGTGTTGGGCACGCCGCGGCCGTCTTCATCCAGCACATGGCCGTGCACGACGATGCGCTCGCCGAGCGGCTCGCTCTGGTGCTGGATGGTGAGATCGTGATCGTTCTCGCGCACCGCCTCGTGGCCGTAGGCCGGCCCGGTCAATTCCGACAGCGTCTGCCGCATCATGATCAGCGGCTTCTGCGGCGTCCGCTTGATGGTGCTGCGATAGCCCGGCGACAACCGCGCCGGGTGCGCGGCGTTGCTGGCAATGGGATAGTTGAGGGTCATGGTCAATTCCTCCTCGTCATTGCGAGCGCTGCGCTCCTCGCAATGACGCAAGCCTTCAGTTCAACTTCTCGATCGCCATTGCGACGCCCTGCCCGACGCCAACGCACATGGTGGCGAGCGCGCGCTTGCCGCCACGCTTTTCCATGCCGTGCACCGCGGTCATGGCAAGGCGCGCGCCGCTCATGCCCAGGGGATGGCCGAGCGCGATGGCGCCGCCGTGCGGATTGACGAAATCGGCATCCTCCTTGACGCCCAATTGCCGAAGGCAGGCGATGCCCTGCGAGGCAAAGGCCTCATTGAGTTCGATCAGATCGAAATCGCTGATCTTCAATCCAAGCCGCTCCATCAGCTTGCGGGTCGCCGGCACCGGACCGATGCCCATGATGCGCGGCGGCACCGCCGCCGAGGCAAGCCCGAGAATCCGCGCGCGCGGCGTCAGGCCGTGCTTTTTCACCGCCGCTTCGGAAGCCAGAATCATCGCCGCCGCACCGTCATTGACGCCGGAGGCATTGCCCGCCGTCACCGTGCCGGGATTGCGCACGATCGGCTTCAACTTGGTGAGGCCTTCGAGCGTGGTTTCGGGACGCGGATGCTCGTCCTTGTCGACCGTGACGGGTCCGGCCTTGCCGCCGGGCACCGAGATCGGGGTGATTTCCTCGGCGAAATAGCCTGATGCGATTGCCTTGCCGGCGCGCTGCTGCGAGCGGATCGCGAACGCATCCTGATCGGCGCGGGAGACCTGAAACTCCTCGGCGACGTTCTCGCCGGTTTCCGGCATCGCGTCGACGCCGTATTGCGCCTTCATGATCGGATTAATGAAGCGCCAGCCGATGGTGGTGTCGTAGATATCGGCCGAGCGTGAAAATGCCTCCGGCGCCTTGCCCATCACGAACGGCGCCCGCGTCATCGATTCAACGCCGCCGGCAATGGCAAGATCGATCTCGCCGGCGCGGATCGCGCGCCCCGCGGCGCCGACAGCGTCGAGGCCCGAGGCGCAGAGGCGATTGAGCGTCAGGCCGGGGATCGATTCCGGCAGCCCCGCCAATAGCAGCGCCATGCGCGCGACGTTGCGGTTGTCCTCGCCGGCCTGGTTGGCGCAGCCGAAATAGACTTCGTCGACCGCCGACCAGTCGAGTTTGGGATGCCGCGCCATCAAGGCCTTGATCGGAACTGCCGCCAGATCGTCGGCGCGGACCTTGGCCAGCGAGCCGCCGAAGCGGCCGATCGGGGTTCGTACGGCGTCGCACACAAATACATCACCCATCGAAGCTCTCCTGAGAATGCCGTGATCCGCGCTTAGCGTTGGAATTGATGGCGAGTTTTAAGCGCCGGACGCGGGCAAGGTCAATTGACGCTTTATCGCCCCCTCTCCCGCTTGCGGGGGAGGGTTGGGGTGGGGGTGTCGCAGCAAGCGCCCGGCGCGAGCGGATAGATTTCCCCCACCCGCCGCGCTTCGCGCGTCGACCTCCCCCGCAAGCGGGAGAGGTGCAGCCGAGGAGGTGGAAAACCTGCATTGCGGCGGCAAACCGATAGGACCGGGGGCCAAAATTTTGTAGTTTGCGCGGCGATGACGATCCAGCAATCCTTTCCCCAGCCACCGGAAGCTCAGCCCGCCGCCGAGGCAGCGGCGCGTGTCACGCCGATGATGGAACAATATCTCGAAATAAAGGCCGCCAATCCCGGCCTGTTGCTGTTCTACCGGATGGGCGATTTCTACGAGTTGTTCTTCGAGGACGCCGAGATCGCCTCGCGCGCGCTCGGCATCATGCTGACCAAGCGCGGCAAGCATCAGGGCATGGACATCCCGATGTGCGGCGTGCCGGTGGAACGCTCCGACGACTATCTGCATCGTTTGATCGCCTCGGGCCACCGCGTCGCAGTTTGCGAGCAGATGGAAGACCCCGCCGCGGCGCGGGCGCGCGGCAACAAGAGCGTGGTGCGCCGCGACGTGGTGCGGCTGGTGACGCCGGGCACGCTCACCGAAGACACGCTGCTGGATGCCAAGACCAACAATTACCTGCTGGCGATCGCGCGGGCCCGCGGCTCGTCGGGCGGCGATCGCATCGGACTTTCCTGGATCGACATTTCCACCGCGGAATTCATCGTCACCGAATGCTCGACCGGCGAATTGGCGGCGACGCTGTCGCGGATCAATCCCAACGAAGTGATCGTCACCGACGCATTGTATGGCGATCCTGATTTGGGACCGCTGTTGCGTGAATTGCCGGCGGTGACGCCGCTGACCCGAGATTTCTTCGACAGCGCCACCGCCGAACGGCGGCTGTGCGATTATTTCGCGGTCGCCACCATGGACGGCCTCAGCGCGATGTCGCGGCTGGAAGCTACCGCAGCGGCCGCCGCCGTGACCTATATCGACCGCACCCAAGTGGGCAAACGCCCGCCGCTGTCGCCGCCTTCGCGCGAGGCCGCCGGCACCACCATGGCGATCGATCCCGCCACCCGCGCCAATCTCGAACTGACGCGCACGCTGGCGGGCGAGCGCCGCGGATCGCTGCTCGACGCCATCGATTGCACCGTGACCGCCGCAGGCTCGCGTCTGCTGGCGCAACGGCTGGCGGCGCCGCTCACCGACAGCGCTGCGATCGCGCGGCGGCTCGATGCGATCGCCGTCTTTGTCGCGGACACGGCGGCGCGCGACGACATAAGGACGACGCTGCGCGCAGCACCCGACATGTCGCGCGCGCTGGCGCGATTGTCGGTCGGACGTGGCGGTCCGCGCGATCTTGCAGGATTGCGCGACGGCATCCTCGCCGCCGATTCCGCCCTGGCCCGGCTGGCGCAGCTCGATCATCCGCCTCCGGAAATCGCCGCGGTCATGGAAGCGTTGCAGCGTCCGTCACGCGATCTCGCCCGCGAATTCGAACGCGCGCTGGCGGAACAATTGCCGCTGATCAAGCGCGACGGCGGGTTCGTTCGCGAAGGCTATGAGGCAGCGCTCGACGAGACCCGCAACCTGCGCGACGCCTCGCGCCTTGTCGTCGCCGCGATGCAGGCGCGCTACGCCGACGAGACTGGCATCAAGGGCCTCAAGATTCGTCACAACAATGTGCTCGGCTACTTCGTCGAGGTGACGGCGCAGCACGGCGACAAACTGATGGCGCCGCCGCTCAATGCGACCTTCATCCATCGCCAGACGCTGGCCGGGCAGGTCCGGTTCACGACATCGGAACTTGGCGAGATCGAAGCCAGGATCGCCAATGCCGGCGACCGCGCGCTCGGACTGGAACTGGAAATCTTCGAACGGCTCAGCGCCATGGTCCTTGCCGCCAGCGACGATCTGCGTGCCGCCGCACACGCCTTCGCGCTGCTCGACGTTGCGACCGCGCTGGCCAAGCTCGCCGTCGACGATAATTATGTGCGGCCCGAGGTCGACAATTCGCTCGGCTTTGCCATCGAGGGCGGCCGGCATCCGGTGGTCGAGCAGGCACTCAAGCGCGACGGCCAGCCCTTCATCGCCAATGCCTGCGACCTGTCGCCGGTGCCCCCTCCCTACCCTCCCCCGCAAGCGGGAGAGGGAGGGGTGGGGGCAGGCCAGATCTGGCTGATCACCGGCCCCAACATGGCGGGCAAATCGACTTTCCTGCGCCAGAACGCGCTGATCGCGCTGATGGCACAGATCGGCAGCTTCGTGCCGGCGTCGCGGGCGCGGATCGGCATCGTCGACCGGCTGTTCTCGCGGGTGGGCGCGGCCGACGATCTGGCGCGCGGACGCTCGACTTTCATGGTCGAAATGGTGGAAACCGCGGTCATCCTCAATCAGGCCAGCGAAAAGTCGCTGGTCATCCTCGACGAGATCGGACGAGGCACCGCGACCTTCGACGGCCTGTCGATCGCGTGGGCGGCGATCGAGCACCTGCATGAAGCCAATCGCTGCCGCGCACTGTTCGCGACCCACTATCATGAACTCACCGCGCTTTCGGCCAAGCTGCCGCGGCTGTTCAACGCCACCGTCCGGGTCAAGGAATGGCAGGGCGACGTGGTGTTCCTGCACGAGGTGTTGCCGGGCTCGGCCGACCGCTCCTACGGCATCCAGGTGGCGAAGCTTGCAGGATTGCCCGCGCCGGTGATCGCGCGCGCCAAATCGGTGCTGGCAAAGCTCGAGGCGCAGGACCGCGGCCAGACCGCGCGCGCGCTCGCCGACGACCTGCCGCTGTTCGCAGTGCCTTCACGCGCCGCCGCCGAACCGGCGCCGCCGAGCGCCGCGGAACAGTTGATCGAGGCCTTGAAGGCGCTGCACCCCGACGAGATGTCGCCGCGCGACGCGCTGGAGGCGCTTTATGCGTTGAAGGCGAAGTTGCCGAAGCCGTAACCGTCATCGCGCAAGCTTGCGTCGCCCATACCACCACAGCCCGAGATTCCAGCTCACACACGTCATCAGCGCCAGAGTGAGCCCAATCACCGAACCGAATCGCAACGCGGCGACATGCAGTACCGCGATCGCGACTCCCAATCCCATCAACCCTCCGGCACTGTTGGCGATCACCGCGGCCGTCGCCGGTCCGCCGATGCGTGGATGCAGGATCAGCATCATGCTGCTGAACACCACGGGAAACAGCGCGAGGGTGCCGCTGATCCTGGGACCGACCCAGCCCGACAAGGTAACGACGGTTGCCACCAGCGTGGCAACCAGCAACGCGCGCAACGGGATATCGTACCAGCGGCGCGTGACCAGCGGCATCCTGGCGTGACGGAAGTGCCGCAAGACCGGCACGGAAACCGCAAAGGCAACGGCATTCGCGATCAGGCCGGCAGCCAGTGACCAATGGAACGTTTGCACTGCCAAAGCCAGAACGATCCAGACCGCAGCCGCAGCTGCCCAACTGACCAGCGCGCTGTGGCGTTGTGCCAGCAACACATAAACGAGGCCAAGGAGGATGGTCACGGCGTTGATCGGCATGCTAGCCAGCGCGCCTTCGGCGACGAAGGCCGCGTCGTGATCGAGCGCGAAAAAAACATAGGAAGGCCCCGCCGAAATCGGCAACGTCGCAACCAGCGCGCCGATCACCGGACCCGAGCGCTCGGTAATCACGGACGCCGACACCACGAACGCGGCCGTGATCGCCATGCGCAGCGCCAGCGTCAGGATGAAGATGAGTTCGGGGGACAGAGAGATTGTCGTCATCCTGAGGCGCCCGCGCCACGCGCGGGCCTCGAAGGATGGGCAGCAATGTCGCCCTTCGAGGCTCGCTTCGCTCGCACCTCAGGGTGACGGCATGGAGGTTGGTGCTGCCAGCCTCACACCCGATGCATCGTCACCGAAACTTTCGGGCCGTTCCTGATGGTCTGATACACCACGCAATAGCGCTCGGTGAGTTTCAGCAGGAGATCGAGCTTGTCCTGCGGCGCCGGTGTGTCGACGTCGAAGCGCAGGCGGATTTCCGCAAAGCCCACCGGCGCCTCCTTGTCGACACCAAGCGTGCCGCGGAAATCGAGGTCGCCTTCGGCGCTGACGATGCCGGTCTTCAGCGGCACTTCGATGGCGGTCGCCACCGACTTCAAGGTGACGCCGGCGCAGGCAACCAGCGCTTCCAGCAGCATGTCGCCGGAGCACAATTCAAGCCCGGAACCACCGGTCGCCGGGTGCAGCCCGGCCACCGCCAAGGCGCGGCCGGTCTCGACCTTGCAGGCGATGCCTTCATTGTCGATCGAGCCCTTGGCCTTGAGCGTGATCATCGCGGCCTTCGGATCGGTCTTGTAGCGATCCTTGATCGGGGCCTGGGTGGCGCGGAGTTCAGCGGCGTCCATTTTGTTCTCTCCCGGGGATATATACGTGTCGGATGTAGGGGATCGGCGTGCGAATGTCACCACCACAGCGCCTCGCCTGCCGTCGATTTCGGATCGGCGTCGGGCACATTGCGGTCAAGCGAGCGATCGAGTGCGGTGAGCACGCGGCGCTTGAAATTGTCAAAGTGCGGCGAGTTGCGGTCGCGCGGCCGCGCCAGATTGATCTTGATCTCCTCGAACAGGCGGCCCGGCCGCGGCCGCATCACCAGGACACGGTCGGCCAGCACCACGGCTTCGTCGACATCGTGCGTCACCAGGACAAGCGTCGGCCGCGTGTCGGCCCACAGGTCCAGCAAGTGATCCTGCAAGTCGCGCCGCGTGAAGGCATCGAGCGCGGAGAACGGCTCGTCGAGCAGCAGCACTTCCGGCTGCGGCACCAGTGCGCGCGCAATCGCAACGCGTTGTGCCTGGCCGCCGGAGAGTTCGCGCGGCCAGGCATCGGCCTTGTCGGCGAGGTCGACCCGCGCCAGTGCGCGCGCGACTTTCTCGCGGCGGAGTTTGGCCGGCAACTCCGACAGGCCGAAGCCGATATTGTCGGCGACGCTGAGCCAGGGCAGCAATCTCGGTTCCTGAAAGATGATGCCGATTTTGGCGTGCGGCGCCGAGATCGCGATATCGCCGAGCGTCACGCTGCCCGAGGTGGCGCGGTCAAGACCGGCGACGGCGCGCAGCAGGGTCGACTTTCCGCAGCCGGAGCCGCCGATTATGGCGACGATTTCGCCGAGCCTGATCTCGGCGGAAAAACGCTCCAGCGCGTTGACGCCGTTGGGATAGACCTTGCCCAGGCGTTCGAGCACCAGCATCAGGTTGCTCCGCTCTGGCGGCCGAAGGCGTCCTGCCAGCGCAATAGCGGCGCGGAGCCGATCTCGATCAGCCAGTCGGTGGTCTTGCCGAGAATGGCAAAGATGACGATCGCCGCCAGGATTTGCGCGGGCTTGCCGAGTTGCTGACCGTCGATCAGGAGATAGCCGAGCCCTTCGGACGCACCCATGAACTCGGCGGCGACCACGAACATCCAGCCGAGCCCGAGACCGACCCGCAATGCGACGACATAGGCCGGCAGCACCGCCGGCAACAGGATGCGCCGGATCATGGCGGGACCAGAGAGCCGGAACGTACGCCCGACTTCAACGATCTTGCGATCGACCGACAGGATCGCACCCATCACGCCGAGATAGACCGGGAAAAACACCCCGACCGCGATCAGCACGACTTTCGAGGTTTCGAAAATTCCGAGCCACAATATGAACAGCGGCACCCAGGCGATCGACGGTATCGCGCGCAGCGCCTGCACGGTGGGATCGAGCAGCCGCCGCGCCAGTCCCCAATAGCCGGAGATGGCGCCGAGCACCGTGCCTGCGATCACGCCGAGACCGAACCCCGCGACGACACGCGTCAGCGTCGCCACGATATGACGCGCCAGCTCACCGCTGCGCGCCAGTTCCACGATGGTCGCGAATATTTTTGTCGGCGGCGGCACCAGACGTCCGTTGGACCATCCGAGCCCGACGATCAGCTCCCATGCCAGCGCCAGACCGACGGGCAGCAACAGTCCCAGCGCCGGACGCGCCCAGCGGCGCAGCCGGCCGGACGGCACGCCTGGTGCAACCGGTTCGGCTTGTTCAAGTATGGGCAGTTCGACCGTCATGGCCATAGCAAAGACGCGTCTCGCTCAGGATTGCAAGAAGGGCAACGGGACGACGCGCATTCTACTGAACAAAGCATTGAGGCCGCGGCGTGTGGGTCCCCGCGTTCGCGGGGACGACGGTAAAATCTCAATTCGTCGGCAGCGGAACCTGATCGTCGATCAGCGCGTCGAGCGTTGCCTTGACGTCGACCTTGGCGTCGATCACGCCGGCTTGCTGCAGCGCCACGCCCGCGGCGAGAATGGACTCGCGCTGCGGCGCGCCGATCCGGCTGTAGGACAGATCGGTGCGCTCCTTGAGCTGCTTGTCGACCACCGCGTCAGGCAGCCTGGTGATGCCGATGAACGTCTTCTTGAGTTCGTCGTAATTCGCCACCGAATATTTGCGCGCCTCTTCGTAAGTTGCGAGCACGCGGCGAACCACATCCGGATAATCCTTCAGGAACTGCTCGCGCACGTTAAGAATGCCCCAGGTATTGGCGTCGGCTTTGCGGAAGAACAGCCTCGCGCCGTCTTCGATTTCCGCCTGCGCCATCATCGGATCGAGGCCGGCCCACGCATCGACATCGCCGCGGATCAGCGCGGTCTTGCCATCGGCGTGCTGCAGCAACACCGGAGTAATGTCTTTTTCGCTGAGCCCCGCTCCGAGCAGCGCCCGCACCAGGAAAATATGCGGATCGGTGCCTCGGGTGACCGCGACGCGTTTTCCCTTGAGGTCGGCAACGGTAGCTATCTTCGAATCCTTGGCGGTCACCAGCGCGGTCCATTCCGGGCGCGAGTAGACATAAATCGACTTGATCGGGTTGCCGTTGATCCTGGCGACCAGCGCCGCCGAGCCCGCGGTCGAACCGAAATCGATCGATCCGGCATTGAGGAACTCGAGCGCCTTGTTGGAACCGGCCGATTGCACCCACACCACGGTGATGCCGTCCTTGGCGAATTCCTTTTCGAGCAATCCCTTTTGCTTGAGGATCATCGACACCGGATTGTAGGTCGCCCAATCGATATGAATTTCCTTGAGTGCCTCGGCCGCATAGGCGGCGCCCGGCACCAGTGTCGCGACGGCGATACTTGCAACCAGGGTGCGCCGTGAAATCTTGGACATCATGTGGTCTCCATGGAATGGAACGATCAAAGCAGATTGCAGCGAAGCGTCAACGCAGCAGGTGCTCCTGGCCCGCGTCCCAGCTCTCCCCGCCCCCAAAAACACGCTGTTATCTCAATGAGTTAAGTGGTCACGTCAATGAGAAAATATACGCTTCCCGTCCCCGGCGCTGAGAACGAGGTTTCCCAAAGCCCAGGGGATGCAGCATGGACTTGCTGTTACCGCAGAATGTCCCGTGACAGCGTCGGCGCCGTCCGTTATCCGGATGGGTCATGGACAGCATCGTGACGGCAACCCGGCCCGAGCTAGATGAGCGTTTCGATACCGCGCGGATCACCGCGGCGGTCAACGCGCTCGCCGAAAAACATGCCGGCCGCGAGGATGTTTTTCGTTCCACCGTCGCAAAATTGCTGAAGGCCGAGATGATCGAAGCCCGCGCGGTCGCACAGGCCGTGCTGTTGAAGGATCGTCACGGCAGGCATTGCGCCGAGCGGCTGTGTTTCGTCCAGGACGAAATCATTCGCATCCTTTACGCCGCGGCCACGCGTCATCTCTATCACTCGCCGATCCCCTCGGGTGCCGAGCGCATGGCGGTTGTCGCCACCGGCGGCTATGGCCGCGGACTGATGGCGCCCGAATCCGACATCGATCTGCTGTTCATCCTGCCCTACAAGCAAACCGCCTGGGGCGAGCAGGTCGCCGAGGCCATCCTGTATTGCCTGTGGGACATGGGATTGAAGGTCGGCCACGCCACGCGTTCGGTCGATGAATCGATCCGGCAGGCACGTGGCGACATGACGATCCGCACTGCCATCCTCGAGACCCAATTCCTGACCGGCGACCAGCCGCTCTACAACGAGTTGGTCGAGCGGTTCGACAAGGAAGTCGTGCAGGGCACCGCGGCCGAATTCGTCACCGCCAAGCTTGCCGAGCGCGAGGAACGGCATCGCCGCGCCGGGCAATCGCGCTATCTGGTCGAGCCCAACGTCAAGGACGGCAAAGGCGGACTGCGCGATCTGCACACGCTGTTCTGGATCGCAAAGTACGTCTATCGCGTGCGCGAGACCGACGAGCTCCTGGAACACGGCGTGTTCGACGCGCAGGAATACCGCACCTTCCGCCGCTGCGCCGATTTCCTGTGGTCGGTTCGCTGCAATATCCATTTCTTTTCGGGCCGCGCCGAAGAGCGGTTGTCATTCGACATGCAGCGCGAGATCGCGATCCGGCTCGGATACACCTCGCATCCCGGCATGCAGGATGTCGAACGCTTCATGAAGCACTATTTCCTGATCGCCAAGGACGTCGGCGATCTCACCGCGATCCTGTGCGCCAAGCTGGAAGACCAGCAGGCCAAGCCGGCGCCGGTGCTGAGCCGCATGATGGCGCGGTTGCGGCCGAGCCCTAAACAGCGGCGGGTTCCCGACAGCGACGATTTCATCGTCGACAACAACCGTATCAATCTCGCCGCGCCCGATGTCTTCAAGCACGACCCTGTCAACCTGATCCGGATTTTCCGCCTCGCGCAGAAAAACAATCTGGCGTTTCACCCCGACGCCATGCGCACGGTGACGCGGTCTTTGAGGCTCATCAACACGCAACTGCGCGAGAATCCGGAAGCCAACCGGCTGTTCATGGAGATCCTGACATCGAACGACGCGGAGATCGTGCTGCGGCGCATGAACGAGACCGGCGTGCTCGGCCATTTCATTCGCGCCTTCGGCAAGATCGTGTCGATGATGCAGTTCAACATGTACCACCATTACACGGTCGACGAACATCTGTTGCGCTGCGTCGGCTACCTGCAGGACATCGAACGCGGCGGCAACGAAGAATTCACCGTGGCCAGCGACCTGATGCGCAAAATCCGCCCCGAGAACCGCCCGGTTCTTTACATCACCACGCTGTTGCACGACATCGCCAAGGGCCGGCTGGAAGACCATTCGATTGCCGGAGCAAAGGTGGCACGGCGGCTGTGCCCGCGGCTCGGTTTCAACGCCGCCGACACCGAGACTATCGCATGGTTGATCGAACAGCATCTGACGATGTCGACGGTGGCGCAGTCGCGCGACCTGTCGGACCGCAAGACCATCGAGAATTTCGCCGCGGTTGTGCAATCGGTCGAGCAGATGAAGCTGCTGACGATCCTGACCACCGCCGACATCAGGGGCGTCGGCCCCGGCGTCTGGAACGGCTGGAAAGCGCAATTGCTGCGCACGCTGTATTATGAAACCGAGCCGGTGCTGACCGGCGGTTTCTCGGAGGTCAACCGGGCGCAGCGCATCGCCGTGGCGCAAGCGGAATTCCGCGCGGCTTTCACCGAATGGCCGGAGCAGGAGCTCAATGCCTATGTCTCGCGGCACTATCCCGCGTACTGGCTCAAGGTCGAACTGCCACGCAAGATCCGTCATGCGCGGTTTTTGCGCGCCAGCGAGCAAGCCGGCCACAAGCTCGCGATCAATGTCGGCTTTGACGAAACGCGCGGCGTCACCGAACTGACGATTCTCGCGGTGGATCATCCCTGGCTGCTGTCGATCATCGCCGGCGCCTGCGCCTCGGCGGGCGCCAACATCGTCGATGCACAGATCTACACCACCACCGACGGGCGCGCGCTCGACACCATCGCGATATCGCGGGAATACGACCGCGACGAGGATGAGGGCCGGCGCGCAACCCGGATCGGCGAGATGATCGAGGATGTGCTGGAAGGCAAGTTGCGCTTGCCCGAAGTGGTGGCACGGCGCGCCGCCGGACGCGGCAAGGCGCGGCCGTTCGTGGTCGAGCCGGAAGTGACCATCAACAACCAGTGGTCGGACCGCTACACCGTGATCGAAGTGTCGGGTCTCGACCGGCCCGGCCTGTTGTATGAACTGACCACTTCGATTTCCAAGCTCAATCTCAACATCGCCTCGGCGCATGTCGCGACCTTCGGCGAGCGCGCCCGCGACGTGTTCTACGTCACCGACCTGCTCGGCGCCCAGATCAACGCGCCGACGCGGCAGGCCGCGATCAAGAGCGCGCTGATCCATCTGCTCGCCAACGACGAAGCCGTGACGCAACCGGCGGCTTGATCGGCTTCAGCCATTCACGACATCGGCTAAAGCACCACGCCCTCGTGCTCGAGCAGCCAGCGTTTTCGCTCAAGTCCGCCGCCATATTTGACCAGCGAACCGTTGGTTCCGATCAAGCGATGACAGGGCACCACCACGCTGATCGGATTTGAGCCGTTGGCATGCCCGACCGCGCGCATCGCTTTGGGCGCATGTAGTTTTGCTGCCAGCGCGCCATAGCTCATCGTCGTGCCCGCCGGAATCTTCGGTAATGCGGTCCACACCTTGCGCTGGAATGGTGTGCCGGCGACACGCCATCGGATCGTGTTCAGGCAATCCAGATCGCCTTTGAAATATCCCTTCAATGCTGCCTTGGTCGCTGCGGGAGCGCGCGCGTCTTTCAAGACCACGGCGCCATATTGGAGCCGCAACAGATCCCTCATGCGTAGCTCATGGTCCTCCCAATCCAGCGCGCGGAGGACGCCATCGGCATCGGTCACCAGCAACGCTGTTCCGATCGGCGTTCGCAACCGGTCGAGGTCGAATGATTGAGGCGGCTTGGCGCGCATGGATTTGCCTTTGGTTCGGACGTCGTCATCGAGCGAAAAGGGGCGATAAGTCGCCACATTTTTCACCTGAAGCATGCTAGCGTCCACCCGAAATCCGGCAGCCGGTCTCGGGGGCGCGTAACATGATCTGGATCGCCAATGTGCTGGTGGCGCTGGTTGCAGCGCTACATGTTTATTTCCTGATTCTGGAGATGTTTTTATGGACCAAACCGCTGGGGCTTAAGACCTTTCGGAACTCGCTCGAGAAAGCCAACGATTCCGCCGTTCTGGCCGCCAACCAGGGCCTCTATAACGGCTTTCTTGCCGCAGGATTGGTCTGGGGACTGGTCCAGAGCGCCCCTGGTTTCGCGTTCCAGATCAAGGTGTTCTTTTTGCTCTGTGTGATCGTGGCCGGCATCTACGGCGCTGCGACCGTCAGCCGCAGGATTCTGTTCGTACAGGCAGCGCCGGCCGCGATTGCGCTCATTCTACTCTGGCTGGCATGAGACCGTTCACCTTTCCGGCCGGCGCTACCTTGCAATGCCATATCCGTTCATCCAGTATCCCGCCAGCGATGGCGTCTAATCGGGGTCTCCCAGGCCACCGGACAAGATCATCGGCCCAATCACACACAGAGGAAGCAGTGACATGAGGAACGGCATTTTTCACCTGGTTACCGGCACCGCGGTTGCCATCGCGCTGTCGGCGTCATCGGCCTACGCGCAGAAAAAATACGACACCGGTGCGAGCGATACCGAGATCAAGATTGGCCAGACCGCGCCGTTCAGCGGACCGGCTTCTGCCTACGCCACCATCAGCAAGACCCAGGCGGCCTACATCAAGATGGTGAATGACGAAGGCGGGGTCAACGGCCGCAAGATCAACTTCATCCAGTATGACGACGCCTACAGCCCGCCCAAGACCGTTGAACAGGTACGCAAGCTGGTCGAGAGCGACGAAGTGCTGTTGACGTTCCAGTTGATCGGCACCCCGCCCAACGCCGCCGTTCAGAAGTATCTCAACGTCAAGAAGGTGCCGCAACTGTTCGCCGCCACCGGCGCGTCGCGGTTTACCGATCCAAAGAACTTCCCTTGGACGATCGGCTTCAATCCCAACTACCAGACCGAGGGGCGAATCTACGCGCAATACATCCTGAAGAATTATCCAAACGCCAAGATCGGCATCCTCTATCAGAATGACGACCTCGGCAGGGATTACCTGACCGGCATGAAGGACGGACTCGGCGACAAGGCCAAGACGATGATCGTGGCTGAAACGTCCTATGAATTGTCGGACCCGACCATCAACTCGCAAATCGTCCAGTTGAAGTCGGCGGGCGCCGATGTCTTGTATGATGCTTCGACACCCAAATTCGCCGCGCAGGCGATCAAGAAGGTGGCCGATCTCGGCTGGAAGCCGGTGCACATCCTCGACATCAACGCCACCTCGGTCGGCGCGGTCATGAAGCCGGCGGGGCTGGACAATTCCAAGGACGTCATCAGCGTCAACTACGGCAAGGATCCTCTCGATCCGATGTGGAAGGATGACGCCGGGATGAAAAAGTATTTCGCTTTCATGGCGAAATACTTCCCGGAAGGCGACAAGGATTCAAGTTTCAATACCTATGGCTACAGCACCACGCAGCTACTGATCCATGTTTTGAAGCAATGCGGTGACGACCTCACCCGCGAGAACGTCATGAAGCAGGCGACCAGCCTGAAGAACGTGCAGCTCGATCTGTCGTTGCCCGGAATCGTCGGCAACACCTCGCCGACCGATTATCGCGTCAACAAGCAGTTGCAGATGATGAAATTTAACGGCGAGCGTTGGGAAGGCTTTGGGCCGATCATTCAGGACGACTACAACGGCTGAATTCGGCACCTTGCGATGCCCGGGCCTGTCCCGGGCATCCCGCGTCTGACTGAGGACCAGAAAACCATGGATGGCCGGAACCAAGCCGGCCATCACGGAGTCCGCGCTACCGATAGGGTTAAGACCATCTGAAACCCTTTGTTATCAGGCGTTTGCGTGTCGGCCAAAGCATCAGCCTTAATTGTCGCTTAACTGGCCTTTAAACCCCGTTCGCTAATCTGCCGCATCGGGCGGCGTGAGTTTGCGTATGGCGTGGGGACGGAAAAAGGGCGGCGGACGCCGGGAGCCGCAATTCGGGCTCGCCGCGTCGCTCGCCGAATTACGTCTTGGCCCGCAGGATCGCGTCCCGGCTGCCGACGACGGGCCGAAGAAGTCATCTTCCAAACGCAAAACCGAAGACAGCGATGACGATGCCCCGCGCGAGCGCAAGCCGCGGGCGAGCCGCGGTGGCAGCAAGCGCCGGTCGAAAGGCCGCGCGCGCGGTCTGTATCGTTTGTTCTATTGGGGCGCCGTGCTCGGCCTCTGGGCCGCCATCGCACTGGTTGGCGTCGTGGTCTGGGTAGGCGCGCACCTGCCGGCGATCCAGGCGCTTGAAATCCCGAAACGGCCGCCGACGATCCAGATCGTCGGCTTCGACGGCAGCGTGCTGGCGACACGCGGCGAAATGCCCGGCGCCAATGTCTCCCTGAAAGATCTGCCGCCCTATTTGCCTAATGCCTTCATCGCGATCGAAGACCGCCGCTTCTATTCGCATCACGGCGTCGACCCCCTGGGCATCGCGCGCGCCGCGGTGGCCAATATCCTGCATCGCGGCGTTTCACAGGGCGGCTCGACGCTGACCCAGCAGCTCGCCAAGAATCTGTTTCTGACCCAGGAACGCACGCTGCAACGCAAGTTGCAGGAAGTCGAACTCGCGCTTTGGCTGGAGCGCAAGCATTCCAAAGCCGAGATTCTGGAACTCTACCTCAACCGGGTTTATTTCGGTTCCGGCGCCTATGGGGTCGAGGCGGCGGCGCAACGCTATTTCGGCAAGTCTGCCAGGAATGTCACGATCGCCGAGGCTGCGATGCTCGCAGGACTGGTGAAATCGCCGACGCGGCTGGCGCCGAACCGCAATCCGGACGGCGCGGAAAAGCGCGCGAAAACCGTGCTTGCCGCCATGGCGGACTCCAAATTCATCACCGAGGCACAGGCGCAGGCCTCGATCGGGCATCCTTCCTACAATGTGAAGGCGGCGGGCGCCGGCACCATCAATTATGTGGCGGACTGGATCGGCGAGGTGCTCGACGATCTTGTCGGTCCGATCGATCAGAACATCGTGGTCGAAACCTCGATCGATCCGAAATTGCAGAGCATCGCCGAAGCCGCCGTGATCGACGAACTGGCGGCGAAAAGCGTGAAGTTCAATGTCAGTCAGGGCGCGCTGGTGGCGATGACGCCCGATGGGGCGGTGCGCGCCATGGTCGGCGGACGCAATTATGCCGAAAGCCAGTTCAACCGCGCGGTGACGGCCAAGCGCCAGCCGGGTTCGGCTTTCAAGCCCTTCGTGTACCTCACCGCGATCGAAGCCGGTCTCACGCCGGAGACGATCCGGCAGGATGCGCCGCTCGACGTCAAGGGCTGGAAGCCCGAGAACTACGGCCACGAATATTTCGGCGCGGTGACATTGA
Source organism: uncultured Alphaproteobacteria bacterium (assembly GCA_963774685.1). GTDB lineage: Bacteria > Pseudomonadota > Alphaproteobacteria > Rhizobiales > Xanthobacteraceae > Bradyrhizobium. Next base: position 608,343 of record CAVZFU010000005.1, read on the forward strand.
CGCAGGCGCTGGCGATGTCGCTCAACACCGTCGCGGTGCGGCTCGGGCTCGAAGTCGGCGCCAAGAACGTGATACGCACCGCGCATCGTCTCGGCATTTCCTCGAAGCTGGAAGCCAACGCCTCGATTGCGCTCGGCACCTCGGAAGTTTCACTGACGGAACTGGTCGGCGCTTATGCACCGTTCGCCAATGGCGGCGAAGGCGTCGCGCCGCATGTCGTGACCAGGATCCGTACCGCCGACGGCAAGGTGTTGTATGAGCGGCCCGCCGACCAGCTCGGCCAGGTGATCGACCCGCGCAATGTCGCGGCCATGAACACCATGATGCAGGAGACCTTGCTCAGCGGCACTGCACGCAAGGCGGAGATTCCGGGCTGGATGGCCGCCGGCAAGACCGGCACCAGTCAGGATTTCCGGGATGCCTGGTTCATCGGATATACCGCCAATCTCGTGACCGGGGTCTGGCTCGGCAATGATGACAATTCGCCGACCAGGAAGGCGACCGGTGGTGGTCTGCCGGTGGAAGTCTGGACCCGCTTCATGAGAGCCGCCCATCAGGGCGTGCCGGTCGCGGCCTTGCCAGGCTCGCAAGGCGGCGGCTTGTTCTCGAATTTCGCGCAAGCGGCTTCGCAAATCAGCATGCCTGCAAGCAATGCTCCGTTACCCGCCAGCAGCGCCGCGAGACCGGCGCCGACGCGGGCGTCGGTACGTCCGGAGGCGGCCAGTGGCCTCGATGGCTGGCTGATGGATCGGCTGTTCGGCCGATAACGACGTTCTCGTCGCGCTCGTCGTTTTCGCAGGGTTATCGCCGGGCAGGCAACCTGACGCAGACTGCTCCGCACTAGTCCTTGATGCCGTAGCGATGCAGGTCGTTGCCGTGGGTATCGAGCCAGGTCTTGGCACGCTCGACATGACCGCAGGCCTTGGCGACGACGCGCCAGAACCGCGCCGAATGATTCATCTCGACCAGATGCGCGACCTCATGGGCGGCGAGATAATCCAGCACATAGGGCGGCGCCAGGATCAGCCGCCACGAGAACGACAGCGAGCCCGCCGAAGTGCACGAGCCCCAGCGGCTCGACTGATCGCGGATCGACAGCCGCTTCACCTTGACGCCCAGGGTCGCCGCGCAGGATTGTACGGCGTCCTGCAGGTCGGCGCGCACTTCACGCTTGAGATAGTCGTGGACCCGCCGTTCGATATGCTCGATTCTTCCGGCCACGCAGAGAATTCGCTCGCCGCTGTCGCGCGTTTCGGTCCACACCGTGCCGCGCACGCCGGGGCGATGCACGATCCGGTGCGGGACGCCGCGCAACGGCATGACTGTGCCAGGATGAAACGGTGCCGCCTTCGGCAAACGGCCGAGACGCGCGGCGATCCAGCCGCCATGACGCTGCGCAAAGTCCTTGGCCTCGGCGAGCGTGCCGCGCGGCGGCATGGTCAGGATCGCTTCGCGGTCGCTCGGATGAATGCGCAAGGTGTAGCGCCGCGCCCGCCGATGCCGGCGCAGCCGAACCGAATAGATTTGCGAGCCATGTTTGACCAGGAGTCTGGAAGGCTCGGCAGGCCGCCGGTAAAGAAGGGCGCGAGTGGCCATGTCTGCAAGTCCGGGCATCAGGAGTTCGCCCGGATTCTGCCATATCCGCCGCCAGTGAAATCGCTCGGCGCAAAAACAAATCATTTGCCCAATATACAGGGGCTCGCCGCCGATCCACCGCTACAGGAAGGGGTTGGACCGAAAAATTTCGGCCCAAGACGCCCCGCCGACAGGCCTTCAAGGATTGAGGCCAAACTCATTCCTTCGCGGCGACCCTGAAAACTGATTTCTATGGGCCAATTCAGGGGGTTACCGTCCCCTCGAATCACGTCATCGGATTTTTATCGCAAAAATCGCGATTTATTCCGCCGCCGCAGCCAAGGACGGCTTCGCACTGGCCGCCGACATCATGAAATCGGAGATGCGCGGCACGATTTCCGATTTGAATCGCGAGCCGTTGAACACGCCGTAGTGCCCGACACCCTTTTGCACGTAATGCACGCGACGGTCCTGCGGGATTGAACTGCACAGTGCGTGGGTTGCTTCGGTCTGCCCGAGGCCGGAAATGTCGTCGTTCTCGCCTTCCACCGTCATCAAGGCGACGCGCGAAATCTTCGACGGATCGACCGGCTTGCCGCGATGGGTCATCTCGCCTTTCGGCAAAGCGTGTTTGATGAACACCAGATCGACGGTCTGCAAATAATACTCGGCGGCCAGATCCATCACCGCGAGATATTCGTCGTAGAAATCGCGGTGCTTGTCGACCAGGTCGCCGTCGCCCTTTACCAGGTTCTTGAACAGGTTCTTGTGCGCGTCCATGTGGCGGTCGAGATTCATGGTGATGAAGCCGTTGAGCTGCAGGAAGCCCGGATAGACGTCGCGCATCACGCCGGGATGCGGAAACGGCACCTTGGTAATGACGTTGTTGCGGAACCATTCGATACCGCGCTCGGCGGCAAGGTTGTTGACGGCGGTCGGATTGCGGCGGGTATCGATCGGGCCGCCCATCAGCGTCATCGAGACCGGAACGAAGGGGTCGCGCTCGGCTTCCATGATGGACACCGCCGCGACCACCGGCACCGAAGGCTGGCACACCGCGATGATATGCATGTTGCCGCCAAGCACATGCAGCATCTCGATGACGTAATCGACATAGTCCTCGAGATCGAAGCGGCCCTGGGTCACCGGAACCATCCGGGCGTCGGCCCAGTCGGTGATGTAGACCTCATGCCCGGGCAGGAAGGCTTCGACCGTGCCGCGCAACAGCGTCGCATAGTGACCGGACATCGGCGCCACGATCAGCACCCGCGGCTGCGGGATGCGCAATGGCCGCGTCAGCTTGCGTTCAAAATACAGCAGGCGGCAAAACGGCTTTTCCCACACGGTGCGGATTTCGACCGGCGTGCGCACGCCGCTGACTTCGGTATCGTGAATGCCCCATTCCGGCTTGCCATAGCGCCGCGTGGTGCGTTCGAACACTTCGCAGCCGGCGGCGATCGATTTGCCGAGTTCGGTATGCGACCACGGATTGAGCGGATTTTGAAACAGGATCTTGGTCGCATCGGTGACGGCGCGCGCCGGATTGAGCGAGGCCTGCGCCATCTCGTACAGCCAGTACATCGGCGTCGTCAGCGCTGGACTGCCTTCGGCCGCCAGCGGCGGTGCCTGGCCAAATTCACCAATCGGCATATGCTCTCAAACCCCTGTTTTGCGCCGCAGCATTGTGACTGTTGCGCAATAAAGCGTCAATGCGCAGTTGACGCCATGTGCACCGTTAATCGCCGCAAAAGACCGTGAAATGCCGCCAAAACCACAGCTATTCGCCGCCTCCGATCAGCGAACCAAGCCGCCGCGCGCTGCGCAAAAGCGCAAGGAATATCGCGAATGACGCCATAAACAGCACGGCGTTGATGGCCAGCGCCGACACCATCAAGTCGGTCCGGAACACGTGGTCGATCAACAGCGCGCGCATGCCCTCGAACACATAGGTAGGCGGCAGCATCCACGCAACGTATTGCAGCCAGTGCGGCAGCACCGTCACCGGATAGTAGATGCAGGCCAGCGGCATCAGGCCGAACATCAGCGTCCAGACGATGCTTTCGGCGCCGAGTCCGTTGCGCAGCACCAGCCCTGAGACGAAAATGCCGACCGACCAGCTGGTGAAAATCAGGTTGCAGAAGAAGGCGATCAGCGGCAGCCCGATGCTGTAGAGATTGAAGTGAAACAAGAACATCGCCAACAGCGTCATCGGAATGATGCCGATCGCCAGCCGGATCAGGCTCATGATCATCAGCGAGATCAGGAACTCGATCGGCTTTAACGGGCTCATCATCAGGTTGCCGAGATTGCGCGCCCACATCTCCTCGAGAAACGAGATCGAGAAGCCGAGCTGCCCGCGAAACAGGATGTCCCACAGGATCACGGCGCCGACAAAGGTGCCGCCGGCACGGGCGAAAAACCCGGCATTCTGCGAGATGTAACTCTGCAGGAAACCCCAGGTGATGATCTGCAGCGCGGGCCAGTACAGCAATTCCAGCATGCGCGGCCACGACGAGATCAACAGATACCAGTAGCGCAGGATCATCGCGCCGATGCGGTGAGGCGCGATCCCTCCGGCCAGCACGAGGTTGCTCACGACGCACCTTCCTGGACGCGGCCGCGTGCGACGTCGAGAAACACCTCTTCGAGTGTCGTCCGGTTGTAGCGGGCCATGATCTTGTCCGGGCTGTCATCGTCCTCGATGCGGCCGCGTTTCATGATGATGACGCGGTCGCACAACCGTTCCACCTCGAGCATGTTGTGCGACGCCAACAGGATGGTCGCGCCATGCGTCTTGCGATAGGTCTCAAGATGCTGCCTGATCCAGTCGGCGGTATCGGGATCGAGTGAGGCAGTCGGTTCATCCAGCAGCAGCAATTCGGGCTGGTTGATCAGCGCTTTCGCCAGCGCCACGCGTGTTTTTTGTCCGGCGGAGAGTTTGCCATTGGCGCGATCGAGGAAGTCGCCGAGGTCGAGATCGGCGGCAAGTTGCTCGATGCGCTCGCGCAGGTTAGCCACCGCATAGAGACGGCCGAATATGCTCAGATTCTGCCGCACCGTGAGCCGCATCGGCATGTCGACATAGGGACTTTCGAAGTTCATCCGGCCCAGCACCTCGGCACTTTGGTCGGGCATCGAACAACCCAGCACCCGGATCCGCCCCGAGGTCGGCAGCACCAGTCCCATGATCATGGCAATGGTCGTGGTCTTGCCGGCGCCATTGCCGCCGAGCAGCCCGGTGATGCTGCCGCGCGCGATGCCAAACGAGACATCGTCGACCGCGCGGGTGGCCTTGTAGAGCTTGACGAGGCGCACGACCTCGATCGCCGCCGATCCGTCCGGATCGGTCGCAGGCCGGCTGGTCAGATTTGGCGATATCGGATCGTCCATCATCATGCGGGCCGTTCATTGAGCCATCGCGGCGGCAAGCGCAAGACTTAGAGCCGTTTCCGTTCCGATGGAATCGGAACGGGGCTCCAGAATTCTCGTTTTGACGCGTTTTCTTTACGCGAACCGGTATCCACTTCGCTCGAAAACGCTCTAGAACCGCAAGCGGACCAGCGAATTTGTGGTCGGGGCCTTGCACCGCTAAGCTGTTGCCATGACCGAAATTGCAGTTCCCGATTTTCGCCATCCGCGCCGCTATGTCCGTCTGGATACGATTTTGCGGTTGCGCTGGCTGGCGGTGCTCGGCCAGCTCGCCGCGATCTTTATCGTGGTGCAGGGACTAGAGTTCGATGTCCCGATCGTCCCCTGCGTGGCCATCATCAGCCTGTCGGCCCTGCTCAACCTGGTGCTGCAGATCGCCTTCAACCCGATGCAGCGGCTGGAGCCGGCCTATGCGGCGGCGTTGCTGGCATTGAACATTGCCGAGCTCGCAGGCCTGTTGTTTTTCACCGGCGGCCTGGAAAATCCGTTTTCGTTTCTGTTCCTGGCTCCGGTCCTGATCTCCGCCACGGCGCTGCCGATCAGGCTGACGATTGCGCTCGGCGTGCTGGCGGTCGCCTGCGCCTCGGCGCTGGTTTTCTTCCATCTGCCGCTGCCATGGGACGGTGATGAACCGCTGGAGCTGCCGACGATCTATCTGTTCGGCGTCTGGCTCTCGATCGCGGTCGCGATCGGCGTCACCAGCCTGTATGCATTCCAGGTCACCGAGGAATCCCGCAAGCTCTCCGACGCGCTGGCGGCCACCGAACTGGTGCTGGCCCGCGAACAACACCTGACGCAACTCGACGGCCTTGCCGCCGCCGCCGCCCACGAACTCGGCACCCCGCTCTCGACCATCTTCCTGATTTCGCGCGAACTCGAGCAGGCCGTGCCTGACGGCAGCGAGTTTTCCGGCGATCTCAAAACCTTGCGCGAGCAGGCGCAGCGCTGCCGCGACATCCTGGCCAAGATCACGCAACTGTCGTCCACCGGCGCCCCGTTCGACCGTATGCCGCTGTCGACGCTGATCGAGGAAACGGTGGCGCCGCATCGCGATTTCGGCGTCATCATCAAGGTAAGGATCGCGGTCGCCGGCACCCGCGAGCCGGTGGGCACCCGCAATCCGGCGATCCTTTATGGTGTCGGCAACATCCTGGAAAACGCCGTCGATTTCGCGCGGTCCGCGGTTGAGGTAAATGCGTGGTGGAACACCGAAACCGTCGAGATCGTGATTTCCGACGACGGGCCGGGGATCGCCCCCGACATGCTGAATCGGATCGGTGAGCCCTATCTGTCGCGACGGCGCAACGCAGACGAACCGCAAGGGACGAATCAAGGAGCAAATCAGGGTGAACACACCGGCCTCGGTCTCGGGGTGTTTATCGCCCGCACGCTGCTGGAGCGCACCGGCGCCAAGGTCTCCTTCACCAACCGGGTATTTCCCGATCATGGTGCCGTGGTTCAGATCGCGTGGCCGCGAAGCCGTTTCGAAGCAGGCGAAATCGCCGCGGAACCAGCACCTTAGAACGCTTCTTGATCGGAACCCCTTTTTATCGCCCTAGGGTCGACTACCAAGGGGTCGACTATAGGCGGCCTTGGCAGCACCGCATTGCCGCGCCATATGTTGGATAATCGACATCAGGATATCAGCCCTTGACCGCCATCGCCGAACTGACCGAGCACACCGACCGCTCCCTCCTGATCGTGGAGGACGACAAACCGTTCCTGGAGCGGCTGTCGCGCGCCATGGAAACCCGCGGCTTCACCGTGACCTCCTGTGACACCGTCTCCGATGGCCTGGCGCAGATCGGAAAGGCAGCGCCTGCTTTCGCCGTGGTGGATTTGCGGCTCGGCGACGGCAACGGCCTTGACGTGGTGTCCGCGTTGAAGCGCAAGCGGCCTGACGCGCGCGCGATCGTGCTGACCGGGTACGGCAACATCGCCACCGCCGTGACGGCGGTGAAGATGGGTGCGGTGGATTATCTGTCAAAGCCCGCCGATGCCGACGACGTGGTCGCGGCGCTGCTGGCGAGCGGCGACGAGAAGTCCGAACTGCCGCACAATCCGATGTCGGCTGATCGTGTACGCTGGGAGCACATCCAGCGCATCTACGAGATGTGCAACCGCAACGTCTCCGAAACGGCGCGGCGGCTCAACATGCATCGCCGCACCCTGCAGCGCATCCTGGCCAAGCGCGCCCCGCGGTAATTTTCCGCAATGTCGTCCCCGCGAACGCGGGGACCCATACGCCGTGTCGCTCATTGTGAGGGACGCTGTTCGAGGACTTTCGCATAACCGCTAGCGCCAGTGGTTATGGGTCCCTGCTTTCGCAGGGACGACGGATGACCGGTTATACGAATTTCAAACAGCCCAACAGCGTCATTGCGAGCCAACGGGGCGGTGCTTTGCGCGAGAAAGTGCGATGCCCGCTTGGCTCGCAATGACGGAAGAATATGAGTCCGCATTCTCGCGGCGCAATGCGTCCGAGCTTTGCTGGAAATTCCTTACCCTCCGATCAGAGGGCGCAGGGAATGCCGGGCGCCCAATGCGCCCGCAGCCTGGCAGGGCAGAAAAACAAGCCATGCCAGTAGTAACAGTCACCACGGTCACACCGGAAAAACCCGGCATTCCCCGCGCAATGGTTTTACGGTTTCCTTCGTGCTCTCCCCGGTGACCGGGCTTTGTTGCCACCGTCATCTGCGAAAGTCGCCTTTCGCAAACTTGACACCAGCGTCGGGGTGTCAGGACCACACGACTTCGCCGTCCGCCTCAAGCGCCGTTCGTCAAAAGCGCCATCAGCGTCCACCGCATCCCGCTCCGCGTTCGTGACGTTGCGCAACGCCCCTCTGAGTAGGGCGGGACAGAATGGATGTAGACTGATTTGGGTATTCTGAAAATCAGAATATTTTTACAAACGGGGCTTGACGGGGCGTTATCGGTCCGCGAGTTGATTTGCCCGTCGGGTAGTCACACAGGCCCTTATTTCAATCGAACGGAAGATTCAGAGAGATAGGCAAACCACGCAACCATTTCGGAAACCAGATCAAGGTGAATTTGCGCCTCTCCGATCCGGTCCTTGGCAAGTTCGATCCTGAACGCGCGAATGCTGCCGGCAGGCGCCGGGGCTTCCAGAAAATAGATGCGGTCGAAGTCCTGATCCCAGGTGCCATCGGGCTGGCGAAGTATCACGCCGACGTTGACCGACCCTGGCACCGTACCGGAGCGCCGCCACGTCGCCGTCCCCGTATTGGTAACCGTTCCGTGGATTTCATAGAATTTTCCAAGATCTTTTATTTCGGCAGTGATGGTGCCTTTAAGTCCCTCTTGCGTGCGGCTGTCCTGGATGCCCGCGCCCTTGAACAGCACAAACAAGCGCTCGCCTTCGTAAATTTCCTTGAACGAGGACTCGTAGACGCGCCGAAGCACACGGTCTGCCGTGTCATATTCGCGAAGTTCCTGGAATTCCTCGATCGAGCATAATGTCGGACGCGGCATGAAAACGGATATTTCGATGTTGTCGAAACCCACGCTCTGCGCGCGGCGCCAGACATCCTCGATCACCACGTCGTTTTCAATCACGCCGAATTCGCGCATTTCCCGTTGCGACATGGCGCTCATCGAGTGGGTGGGGCCAGGTTCGCAAAATACCGCCCGTCCACCGGGCATCAGGACCCGGTAGAACTCGCTCAGCACCTGGTCCTGGTTCGGGACGTGGTGAAAAGTGTCGAAGCAGACGATTCGATCGATCGAATCGGACGGCAGATCGATGGTCGTTCCGTCAAACAGCAAATAGGAAATGCGGCCTGCGAACTCCGGGTACTTCTCCTTGTTGTAGCTTTCGGCAAGTCTCAGCGTGCTGGGCGAGACGTCGAGGGCGACGGCATTGCCGCCCATCAGCGCCAGCGCCCGGGACAACCAGGCGGTGCCCGCGCCGAAGTCCAGCACGTTGGCTTCCAGGAAGAAATCCAGATTGGACAGAACGACACCGAGCCGTGTCGTCAACTGGGCGGCTTCAAAACCCATGAAGGGCTTGCGAAACTGCCAGTGGCTTGACGTGAAGTCTTTATAATAGACTTCCGACCTTCTGATGTGCTCAGCGACGTCGTATTCGGAGATCAGTTCCTTCACGTCGACAAATCTGGGGCCAGTCGCCGCTGCCGGATCTCGCTTGGACATCTCGATACTCGATATGCAATTCTCGCAGGAGGTGGAAGCCCGCCGATTCACTCCAGACTACCTGAAGTGCGCGCCGTCTTGATATCATGTTGCCGATTTTGCTGCAGAGCTATCATGCGCGAACAACACGGTAGATAGTATTATGGCTGTTCCTGTTTTTCAAGTTGCGCGAGCCAAAGTTGACGTTAGCGCTTTTCTTTCGATGACGGCGGGGCCGTGATCTCAAAGTCAAACCCGTCACGGGTAAACGGCTCATCGATGAGTTCGAAATGCCACCACTCCCTGAAATAGGGACGAAAGCCGGCTGCCTTCATATCGGATTTCAGTGTTTGACGGTTGCGTAGGGCCACGCTGCCCACCAGCGGATTTGACGTACTTGCAAGCACGTCCAGACAGTCGTAGCCCGTGCCGAAATCGATCGTTCCATCCTCGAATCTTTCGCCTTTTGGAGCGATGCATGGCTTTGAGCGACTGCGAGGGATGGGCGGCGGCGCCGATGAAAAATCGGCCGGGACGATACCGAGGTCCACCGTGCTGCCCCGCGAGTGCGCCGATCGGATTGCGATATAACCGAGACCGAACAGATTTCTCTTGTCGGTACGCGGATAGAATTCGGCCTTCATTTCGGCGCGGGCTGGATCCCTGCTCCACTGGAAAAAATCCGCGACCGCCCGTTTCGGCCGATAGCAATCCCAGACGATGAGCGAGAGTTTTTTCTCGGCCAGCCTCCGCTGCACCGTTGCAAGGGCGTTTGCGGCGGGTGCACTGAGGATGCATTCGGCGGCGAGGTAGCCCTTGATCGGCCGTCCCACGAAGTTGTGAGAGCCCGCATAGCGAATGTCCTGAACGATCGTGGGATCGACATCCCGCAGATAAACCAAACCCTTGGGCAAGGCGGAGCCCGCCAAAGCTGGAGCTGGCAGCAGCATGATTGCCAGGACGATGCCGGCATGGATGAGCATGCCCAATGGGCTCACTGCAACCAATCGCTTCTGAATGGAGATCGCCGACATCGATCGCTACCGCGCCATCAGGGCGGACCGAGGAAAGGTGCACAGAAGTCCTTTACGGCCGCCGCGACGGCGCTGCTGATGATGTCGCGGCGTTCAGGCGACTCCATCTTGAGTTCTTCGTCCCGGTTGATGATCGAGCCGGCCTCCAGGAGGACGGCGGGCATCCTGGTCGTTCTCAGCACCACGAGTTGATCGTAGCTGTAGACGCCGGTTTCCTTGTTCAGCAGCGGGTGCTGGTAGCGACCCATGATCGCTTGGGTATATTGATGGGCATATTGCAGGCCCTGGGCTTTCATTTCCCTGCCCACCAGTTCGGCGAATGCGAGACTCGTCTTGAAGTCCGGATTCTCGCGGGAGACGAAGACGGAATAACCGCTGAAGCGGTCGCTGAAATGGCTTTTCTTGCCCTCGAATTCCCAGTTCTCAAGGAATGAGTTGGGCACGGAGTCGTGATGGATCGACAGGAAGAGATTGGCGTGCAGATCGTTTGCCGCCGCCACCCGCTTGACGAGGCTGGGCCTCGCCTTGCCTTCAGTCACCAGCAGCCTGGTGTCGGGATAGCCTTCGGCCTTCAATTTCTCCGCGATCCCCTTCGCCAGACGCAGATTGAAGGCGAACTCGGCGACGTTGCGGGCGCTGGTCGCGCCCTCCGAGGCCGCGGTGTGTCCGACATCGAGAACGAGCCGGAATTTCGAGGGATCGCACATGGTCGCGACCGGGTTCGAAACGGCAGGCTTCGGGACAACCGGCCCCAGCGCGGCATGCTTTTCAGTGCGCGGCTTTGACGAGACGACAGGCTTCGCCGCCGGCTTTGGCGAGGCGGCGTGCTTTGGCGACTTGCCGGGCTTTGACGAGCCCTGGAAGATATTCGACAGCCAGCCGGCATCGCTGGCCCCGATCGGCAGCAGCACCGACACCGCCATCGCCGCGATGACGGTGCGGCAGCTTGCCTTAAATCTTGCCCTGGCGAATTTTCCTGCTGACGGCAATCCCTGCATCCCCGCGGCGTGATTTTTCCGTTCGCGCTTCATGACGGCACAGAGCGACACTGACAAGGATTACAGGCCATGAGCGACTGTAAACATATTGCGAGCCGGATTTGAACGAAGTGACCTGAAACTCCGCAGGAGCAGCAATTTGATGCCTGCGTCAACCCTTCCGCTGTGCCTTGATCTCGTCGAATCTCGCGAGCGCTTTTTCAAATTTGGAATTGAACAGCCACATCGCATCGAGGATTTCGCGATAGGTTGCCGATGTTCTTGCCCTGTCGACCCGTCCAAGGGCGAAGATGCTGTTGTTTCGCAGATAGCCCATGATCCTCGGATCGGAAATTCGATAGTTGACGAGGTCGCCTGACCTGAGCGCGGATTTGGTCGGACTGGGAACGATCTGGATCAGCTCAAACAGCTTCATTTGATCGATCGGGTTCGGCAGCGTTTTCACGATTCCCGGGACTTGCGGGAAAATATCGGCGTGCTCGTTCATCAGGGCGTCCCGCACCGCGGTCCAGTGGTTGAGCCGATGATCCAGATTGCCGATCCGCGCTTCTTCCCTGTCGTCGCGCAGGTTCAAGCGCCGGATCGAAGGCCGCGATCGAGGTTTTTATCGCCGCCCACTTCCTGCGGCCGATCTGGTCTTCGGAGGGGCCGGTTTGAAAACTGCCCTTGTATTTGTTCGAGCGGCCGTTGCCGACATTCTGATTGCCGTTGGTTTCGGCAAAGAACAGCCCCAGGCTGATACGTCCCGCCGCTTCGGCATTCGCCGCATCCAGCCCCCTCGCCCGCGCAATGGCGACTGGCCAGATCGACAACGTCCTTGAAGGGCGTATCCGATTTCTGCGCGTTGGCGGGCGGCGCCTCCAGGAGGTCGAAAATCGCCCGGTATTCATCGAGCAGCGGCTCCTTGCTGGCCTCAAAGTACGCCGGTGGAATGCCGAATTTATTGGGCGCTCCGATCTTGGAGGGAAGATCGTCGGTGAGGTCCTTGTAGGTGCTCATCATGTTGATGCGCGCAAGGTAGATGGCCTGTCCCGGCAGGTTCGGCAACCCTTGATGCGAACTGATCTGCGCGCGCCGCTGGCGCAGGATCTGCTCGAAGTCGCCGACCGCCTTGTTGTACGCATCGAGCGCATCGGATTGTTTTTTCGTCAGTGCGGCCGGTTGAGCCATCGCGGGCGACGTGATGAACACCGGTGCGAAAAAAAGTCCGAGCGCAAGTGCTGCCGTGAGCAGGGCGGTATGATTTTTGATCCCCATGGCAGTCTCCGAAAAGTTTCACCACGCGACTCATTCGATGGTAAACAATCAACTCGCCGCCTGGCGAGGCGAAATCCCGAATATGGAGCAGGCAATGGATTCCTTGCCGGTCGCGAACACAGAGATAACGCAATTCTTCCGTGAGTGGCTGGAAACCTTCGCGGGCTATGTCCGCGAGGTCGACTACGCGTCGGCAAGGCCGCTGTTCCATCCGGACGTGCTCGCCTTCGGCACGCACAACGATGTCATCTCCGGCGTCGACACATGGGTCACGACACAATGGGACCATGTCTGGCCGAAGACCGCCGATTTCCGTTTCGTAGCGGAGCACACCGCCGTTCTGGCGTCCGCCGACGGCAGGATGGCGACCGTGATCGCGCCCTGGACCAGCACGGGCTTTGATCCCGACGGCAAACCGTTTCAGCGCCCCGGCCGGGCCACCATGGTGTTTTCCAGGAACGCGAATAGCTGGCTTTGCGTGCATTCCCATATGTCGCTGAACCGCGGCGTGCCGCAGGCGAGCCATGCCAGCCGGCCGGTGAAGGCCTGGTGAATCGAATCCGGTATCCGATGCCCGTGCCTTTCCGATACCCGAGGGTGATACTTTGATGCTTGGTAAGTATTGGGCTTACGCCATCATCCTCAGTTGCCTGGGCTCTCCCGCGCAGGCTGCCGGCATTCAGCTTCTCGATTCCGACCCAGCTCTGGCAGGCGCCATCTGGTATCCCTGCGCAGGGAAGCCAGAAAGCGTGCCACTCGGGAAGCTTGACGCCGCCCGCCGATGTCAGCCTGACCGGCGTGAAGGATTGTCCGGTCACCGGGACAAAACTGCCGCTGGTTATTTTCTCCCATGGCCGAGGCGGCTGGTTCGGCGCAAATGATGACACTGCAGAGGCGTTGGCCGATGCCGGCTTTGTCGTCGCCGCCATCAATCATGCAGGCGACAACGGCAACGACCCGTCGCAACGCAATAAGATGTCGGTCTGGGCGTCGCGTCCGGTCGAGATGGCTCGCCTGCTCGATTTCATGCTGCACGACTGGAAAGACAAGGCCGTCATCGATCCAGCCCGTATCGGCTTCTTCGGTTTCTCCGCTGGGTGGCTACACCGGACTGGTGCTTGCGGGCGCGCATGCGGATTTCCGCAGGCTCGCTCTGTTTTGCAAGGCGACGGATAAGGGAGAAAACTGCGAGCGGGCGCGCAGCGGCGATGTCCCGCCCAGCCCGCAGCCCGATCCGCGTATCAGGGCTGCCGTGCTGGCCGACGCTGCAATGACCTTCGCGTTCACACCCGAGGGTCTGAGCGGCATCCGCATTCCGTTGCAGATCTGGCGCTCGGAGCTAGGTGGCAACGGCGTCGGCTCCGAGTTCGACCGCGCGCACCGCCAGAGAACTGCCGGGCACGCCGGAAATCCACACCGTTCCAGCCGGCCACTATACGTTCCTCGCGCCGTGCTCGCCGCAACTCGCGGCGGCCGTGCCGCGAATTTGCACCGACGAGCCTGCGAGCTTCGACAGAACGGCCTTTCACCATGAATTCGACGCCAGCATTGTCAGCTTCTTCCGCGAACATCTCGTCGGTGATGCCGGGGCGCGCTGAGCCCGTGTCCTAGAATTCTGCGTGCCCTTGCGGATCGGTCAGGCGATTGATCCGCTGTGCGGCGGCCCTGGCAAAGCGCACCGTCATCAGCTTGCGGGTCGGCGCCGGCAGGCGATGCTCCGGCGCCTCGCAATGCATGTGCGCGCCATAGGCGTCGGCAACGATCAGGCCGGTATCGGCGGGGAAAATCTCGCACGGCAGATCCTGCGTGAACGCAAAGAACAGCCGGTCGCAATGCGCCCGGTACTCCTCCCACTTCTGGTCGGCGCGCAAATCCTCGACCGACGATTTGATCTCGACGATCCAGATCTCGCCGCGCTCGTTCAGCGCCACCAGGTCGGCGCGCCGTCCCGAGGGCAGCGGCAATTCGCTGATGCAGGAAAATCCCAGCGACCATAGCAGCCGTGCGGTGCCCCGCGCGATCGCCAGCGCCGTCTCCGACTGACGGCGATCCGGCGGCGGCACCAGGGTCACTTGGCGGGCTTGTGATTCCATCGCGGCAGAATAGCCGAAATCCGCGACCCGCCAAAGCTAACCGTAACCTGTGGCAAGGAGGATTGCGCCGACGCCGCAGTGCGGGCGAGCAGCAGCGATGCCGCAGAGAGGCCGCCGATGATCGCCAACCGTTCCTCCATCCGCGCGCCGCGGAGGGAACCGGTAGAGCCGTCATTGCTTATCACTTGGCCGCCAAGCCCGGGCGACCGATGAGGGCTGCCCCAGCATGATCGACGACCTCTGGTACAAGAATGGCGTGTTCTATTGTCTTGCCGTTGGCACCTATATGGATGCCGACGGCGATGGCGTCGGCGACTTCAAGGGACTGTTGCGGCGGCTGGATTACCTCGACGGTCTTGGCATCACTGCGATCTGGTTGATGCCGTTTCAGCCGTCTCCCGGCAAGGATGACGGTTACGATATATCGGATTATTACGGCGTCGATCCGCGCTACGGCACGCTGGGCGACTTTGTCGAATTTACCCATGGCTGCGAGCAGCGCGGCATCCGCGTCATCATCGACCTTGTCGTCAACCACACCTCCGACGCGCACCCCTGGTTTCGCGACGCACGCAGCTCGCCGGATTCGCCCTATCGCGACTGGTATGTCTGGGCCGACAAGAAGCCCGCCAACGCCGACAAAGGCATGGTGTTCCCCGGCGTGCAGAAATCGACATGGAGCCACGACAAGGAAGCCAGGGCCTGGTACTTCCATCGCTTCTACGACTTCCAGCCCGATCTCAATACCTCGAACCCTTACGTCCAGGCCGAGATCCTCAAGATCATGGGGTTCTGGATTCAGCTCGGCGTCTCCGGCTTCCGCATGGACGCCGTCCCCTTCGTGATCGCCACCAAGGGGGCGAAAGTCAAAACACCAGTCGAGCAATACGACATGCTGCGGGCGCTGCGGGAGTTTCTGCAATGGCGGCAGGGCAACGCCATCATTCTCGCGGAAGCCAACGTGCTGCCGGAAACCGACATGGAGTATTTCGGCGACGACGGCGAGCGCATGCACATGATGTTCAATTTCCACGTCAACCAGAATTTGTTCTATGCGATGGCGTCGGCCGACTGCCGCCCGCTCGCCAAGGCGCTGAAGGCGACCCGACCGCGGCCGGCCTCGGCGCAATGGGGATTGTTCCTGCGCAACCACGACGAGCTCGATCTCGGCCGATTGACCAAGGCGCAGCGTAGCCTCGTATTCGAGAAGTTCGGTCCCGACAAGAACATGCAGCTCTACGACCGCGGCATCCGCCGCAGGCTGGCGCCGATGCTCGGAGGCGACCGCCGCAGGCTCGAACTCGCCTACAGCCTGATGTGTACGCTGCCAGGAACACCCGTGATCCGCTACGGCGACGAAATCGGGATGGGCGATGATCTCGCTCTACCCGAGCGCAATTGCGCCCGCACTCCGATGCAATGGTCCAGCGAGCCGCAGGCCGGTTTCACGGAAAGCGACAAACCCTGCTCGCCCGTGATCGATAAAGGTCCGTACGGCTTCGAGCACCTCAACGTCGCCAAACAGCGCCGTGACCCCAATTCGATGCTGAACTGGACCGAGCGCATTATCCGGATGCGCAAGGAAGTCCCGGAGATCGGATGGGGAGACTTCAAGGTGATCGCGACGCGCGACCCGGCACTCCTCGTCATTCGTTATGACTGGCGCAACAATTCGGCATTGTTCGTGCACAATCTCGACGAGAAGCCGAAGGAAATCTCATTTGCCGCAGGACTTCCGGGTGATGGCGGCAAACTGCTGGTCAATTTGCTATCGGAAGATCACAGTCAGGCCGGCGCCGACGGCAAGCACCGTCTGCTGATGGAAGCCTACGGTTATCGCTGGTACCGGGTCGGCGGTCTGGACTACCTGTTGAAACGCAGCGATATCGACCTCGATAGCTCCGGCAATGCCGGTCATCCGGCATGAGAAGCATCGATGATCACGCCTTCATTGCCTCGCAGGTCAAGACTGTTCCGAATGGTCTCGGCTTGCCGGTCCATGAACGTCGAGAGCATGATTTCGCCGTTGAGCCCGGCCGCACCCGACGCGATCGAGATCGGCTCTGCGCCGAGATTTAGGGCGACGGTGATCGTCTTTGCTTCATCCTGGCGCCGATAGAGCAGCAGATCACCCTGTGCGGCGAGCGGCACATACGCGCCTGCCACCAGCGGCGACAGCCTCTTTCTCAGCCCGATCAGGGCCTTGTAGAGACTGAGGATCGATCGTGCGTCGGCCTCCAGGTTGACCACATTTGCGTGCGGATAATCGTCCGGCAGCGGCAGCCAGGGCAGCGCCGTCGAAAAGCCCGCATTGGACGTTGCGTCCCATTGCATCGGAGTACGGCAGCCGTCGCGCCCGACGCCGATGCCCGGCACGTTTTTCTCAAAGGGATCGCGCACCCGATCGGGAGCAATTGCGACCTGGTGCATGCCGATCTCGTCGCCGTAATACAGCGTCGGCGTGCCCCGCAGCGTCAGCAGCAGCATGGCGGCGACCCGCGCCTGGTCCTGTCCCACCCGACTTGCCACCCGCGGACGATCGTGGTTGCCGAGCACCCAGTTCGGCCACGCGCCCGGCGGCAGAGCCCCTTCGTAGTCGCTGATGATTTTTTCGATCGCCCGTGCGTTCCATGGCGCCGACAGCAGCGCGAAATTGAAAGGCAGCTGAGCGCCGGCGAGATTCTTGCCGTAATAGGCAACCAGGCGTTCGACCGGAAGATAGATTTCGCCGATCAACACGCGGGAATCGAATTCATCGATCACCCGCCGCATCTCTGCAATAATCTCATGGACTTCCGGTTGATCGGTGGTGTAGCGCGACAAAATCCGCTCGTGCGGCGGCCGCCCCTCGCGGAAGTCCGGGTTCGGGGGATTGTCGCGAAACTGCGCATCCTTGATCATGTGCCAGATCACATCGACCCGGAAGCCATCGACACCTCGGCGAAGCCAGAAGCGCATCGCGTCATACATCGCCCGGCGCACATCGGGATTGCGCCAGTTGAGATCGGGCTGCTGGGCCAGGAAGGCGTGATAATAAAACTGCCGCGTGCCGGGGTCGAATTGCCAGGCACTGCCGCCGAACTCCGATAGCCAGTTGGTCGGTGCCGAGCCGTCGGCGCGCGGGTCGCGCCAGATATACCAATCACGCTTTGGATTATCGCGGCTGCTTCGGCTTTCAATAAACCACGGATGCCGGTCGGACGTGTGGTTTGGAACCAGATCCAGGATGACCTTGAGCCCGGCGGTGTGCGCGGCGGCCACCAACCGGTCGAAGTCGCCGAGCGTGCCGAACAGCGGATCGATACCGGTGTAGTCGGAGATGTCGTAACCGAAATCGGCCATAGGTGACGGGAAGATCGGCGACAGCCAGATCGCATCTATTCCGAGCGCCACCAAATACGGCAGCCGTCCGATAATGCCGGCGATGTCACCCACCCCGTCACCATCGGAGTCCTGAAACGAGCGCGGATAAATCTGGTAGAAAATGCCGTGCCGCCACCACACTTTCGCGTTTCGATCCATGCAGCAAATCATCCTGTTGGCAATGGCATCACCCGAGGGCAACGCCGGAATTGTCGGTAAGCTGAACAAAGCGGAGGATGCCGCAGAACGTCAAGCGCCCGGTAGTCGCGTAATTTTGACAGGTTTTTTTCGCGGTTTTTCTCTTGGCGAGCCGCCAAAAATCGGCAATGTGCTGACATGACAGAGCAAACCGAGACCAGGGCAAAGGCCGGCGCGATCATCGTTCCGGTGACGCTGTTCGAGCAGAACTGCACCATCATCTGGTGCGAAGCCACCAAAAAGGCCGTCGTGATCGACCCCGGCGGGGACGTCGCGAAAATCCAGGCCGCGATCAAGCAGACCAACGTCAACGTCGAAAAAATCTGGCTCACCCACGGTCACATCGACCACGTCGGAGGTGCGGCCGAATTGCGCGACGCGCTGAAAGTGCCGATCGAAGGTCCGCACATCGAAGACAAGTTCCTGCTCGACAATGTGGTGGAGAGCGGCGCCCGCTTCGGCATGACCGGCGTGCGCAATTTCGCGCCGGATCGCTGGCTCAATGAAGGCGAGCGGGTCGCCATCGGCGAATTGAGTTTCGATATCCTGCATTGCCCCGGCCATTCGCCGGGCAGCGTGGCGTTCTACAACAAGGAGCTGCGCTTTGCCCATGTCGGCGACGTGCTGTTCAGCGGCTCGGTCGGGCGTAGCGACATTCCCGGCGGCAACCACGCTACGCTGATCAAGTCGATCAAGGACAAGCTGCTGCCGCTCGGCGACGACGTCGGCTTCATCTGCGGCCACGGCCCGGGCTCCAGCATCGGCCAGGAGCGCTTGACCAATCCGTTCCTCACCGGCGAGATGTGACGGCAGGATTGAGCGTTTTCGAGCGAAGTGGATTCCGGTTCGCGTCAAGAAAACGCGTCAAAACTGGCGCCGCTATTCGGCCGCGACCATTTCAATCAGGTTGTCCTGTGCGAGATGGCGCGCACCCCAGTTGCGGATGGCCGCAATGACCGGAACGAAGCTCTTGCCCTTGCGGGTCAGGCGATATTCCACCTTCGGGGGAACCAGGCCGTAATCCTTGCGGTCGATCAGCCCGTTCTCGGTCAGCGCCTTCAATTCGCGGCTGAGCACCCGCGGCGCGATTTCGGCGCTGCCGCTTGCGCCGCGCAACAGGCCGGTCCGGATCTCGCCGTAGCGCCGCGGGCCGTCTTTCAGGTCCCAGACGATCCGCAGCTTGTATTTTCCGCTGATCATTTTCTGGAAGGCCGCGACCGGGCATCCGCAAGCCGGCGCCGATTTCGGGTTCGCCATGTCATGACCTCCGCTGCTGGTTTACGCGCGCGCCACGGAAAATAAGCGACAGCAACGAAAAAGTCTATAGTAACATTTTTGTCCATACTTGCATGATCGCTCCTGTCGGCGCCAGATAGCGGCATGCGGACAATTGCGGCCGGATCATCTTCCGCCGGCATCGTCCTTTCAAGGAGCAAGCCATGAAGCATTCCATGATCAAATACCAGTTCGCCAACGGCACCACCGCCGAGTGGCATCAGGAAATCGAAAAGTTCATTGCCGCCCTCAACAATGACCCGGAGCTGAAGGGAAAAATCCTCTACCGCGTCATGAAGAACCGCGACGATTCCAGTTATTTCCATCTCGCCGCGGCCGCCGACGAACAGGCCATCAAGACCCTGCAGCAGCGTGATTTCTTCAAGCACTACACCGCCAAGACCCGGCAGGTCGCCGCCGGCGAGGTCGTGGTCACGCCGATGGAATTGATCGCCGAGACCGCGCGGTAAGAGTAAAGGGTGCCTCTTTCCCTTCTCCCCTTGTGGGAGGTGGAGAAGGAAGTACGCGACTAACCCGAAACCATCGCACGAATGCGCTGCGAGAGGTTGTCGAGGTCGAACGGCTTGGTGATCATTTCCATGCCCGGCTGCAGGAAGCCGTCGGCGATGGCCGCACTCTCGGCATAGCCGGTAATGAAAAGAATCTTCAGGTCGGGCCGGGTTTCCCGCGCCTGGTCGGCGAGCTGGCGGCCGTTCATGCCGGGCAGGCCGACATCGGTGACCAAAAGATCGACGCGCCCGTTGGCACGCAGGATGCGCAGGCCCGACGGTCCATCGACCGCGTCAAGCGTCCGGTAGCCCTGTTCCTGCAGCATTTCCAGGATGACCGATCGCACCACCGGCTCGTCCTCGACCACCAGCACGGTCTCCCCGGTGGCGGCATGCTCGGCGGCCCTGGCGGCGGATGCATGCTCGGTGTCGGCCTCGCCGTGATGACGCGGCAAATAAAGCCTGACCGACGTTCCCTGCCCGATCTTGCTGTCGATGGTGGCGTGGCCGTTCGACTGCCGCGCAAATCCGTAGATCATCGAAAGCCCGAGGCCGGTGCCCTGCCCGATCGGCTTGGTGGTAAAGAACGGATCGAAGGCGCGGGCCGCCACCTCGGCGCTCATCCCGCTGCCGGTGTCGGTGACATCGATCCTGATATAATCGCCGGGCGCCAGCGCCGGCGTATCCGCGCTGATGCCATCGAGCCGCGCGTTCGCGGTCGAGATGACGAGCTTGCCGCCATTCGGCATCGCGTCCCGGGCGTTGATGGCGAGATTGAGCAGCGCGCTTTCCAGTTGATTGGGGTCGCACAGCGTGCCCCACAGGTCGTCGGCCGCGACGATCGAAAGGTCGATGGTCTCGCCGATGGTCCGGCGCAACAGATCCTCCAGCGACACGACAAGCTGGTTGGCATCGACGCTTTTCGGAATCAGCGGCTGCCGGCGCGCAAACGCCAGCAGCCGGTGCGTGAGCGCCGCGGCGCGGTTGGCCGAGGTCATCGCGGCGTTGATGTAACGCGCGAAATTGTCGGTCCGCCCCTGACTGAGGCGGGTCTGCAGCAGATCCAGCGATCCCACGATTCCGGTCAGCAGGTTGTTGAAGTCGTGCGCGATGCCGCCGGTCAACTGCCCGACCGCTTCCATCTTCTGCGACTGCAGCAAGGCCTCTTCGGTGGCCTTGAGCCGTTCGGCCGCGATCTTCTCCGCGGTGACGTCGCGGGCCACCGCATAAATGTGATCGCGGTCCGGCACGCCGGTCCATGACAGCCAGCGGTACGATCCATCCTTGTGCCGGAAGCGGCTCTCGAACTTCACCGTGATATCGGCTTCGCCAAGTTTCCTGACCTGCGCCCGGGTGAGCCCGCCATCGTCGGGATGCTCGAGCCATTCCGAGGTGCGGCCCAGCAGTTCAGCCTCGCTCCAGCCGAGCGTCCTGGTACAGGCCGGGTTGACGGTTCGCCAGACACCCTTGCGGTCGGCGACCACCAGCAGATCCTGCGACACGTTCCAGATCCGGTCGCGCTCCCGGGTCTTTTCCTCGACGCGCTGCGCCAGCGTCGCATTCAGCTCGGCCAGTTCGCCGGCGATCAGCTTCTGGTCATGCACGTCGGTATTGGTACCGATCCAGCGCAGGATGTCGCCGTGCTCGGTGCGCGCCGGCACCGCGCGCGCGAGGAACCATCGATAGGCGCCGTCGGCCCGGCGCAGGCGAAATTCGACCTCATAGGCTTCACCGCTGGCGATCGCCCTGGTCCATGCCGCGATCGCGCCGGAAATGTCGTCGGGATGGACGATCTTGCCCCACTTCTCGCCATCGAGTTCGCCGGGACTGGCGCCTGCATATTCGTACACCCGCGGATTGAACCAGTTGAGCAATCCGTCCGGGCTGGCGGTCCAGACGTGATGCGGAACGGCCTGGGCCAGCGAGCGGAATTCTTCCTCGCTTTGCCGCAGCGCCTGATCCGCCAGTACCTGTTCGGTGATATCGGTATGCGCGCCAACCAGGCGGACGGCGCGTCCGCTCTCGTCGCGCTCGATGGTCGACTTGACGGAAATCCAGCGCAGTTCACCGTCGCAGGGGCGAATGATCCGGTACTGCACGGTGTAGTCGCGGACCTTGCTGGCGACGGCGTCGCGGAATTTTTTCTCGGTGGCTTCGCGATCGTCAGGATGAATGCGCCGGACCCAGTCCTCGTGCGATTCGTTGGCCGCATCGGGCGGCAGGCCGTGAATCTGCAAATATTCCGGCGACCGGCGATTGCGGAAGCCGGTCCTCAAATCGACCTCGAGCCCGCCGATCATTCCGATCTGCTGCACGCGCGCCAATTCGGCTTCGCGTTCGCGCAACGCAGCGGCGGCCAGGTAGTCCCTGGTGACGTCGCGGCAGACCACGAGCACGCCGCCGACGCCGTCGCCTTCGTCGATCGGGCTGTAGCCGTAGGTCCAGTAGACCTGCTCGAGCCGGCCGTAACGCGTCACCGGAACGAGTTGATTCTCATGCCAGGTCGCGCCTCCGCCGCTCATCACCTGCTCGATCTGGGGGCCGATGATGGGCCAGATTTCGGCCCAGCACTCCCGGCCGCCCTGGCCGAGCGCGCTCGGATGGCGCTCGGGTCCCATGGTCTGGCGATAGGCGTCGTTATAGAACTGGATGAGTTGCCGGCCCCACCAGATGAACATCGGGTGGTTGGTATTGAGCAGAATCCGCACCGCCGTCCGCAGGCTTTGCGGCCACGTCTCCGGGCCTCCCAGCGGACTTTCCGACCACGGATATGACCGCGTCAACGCGCCCATCTCGCCGCCACCGGCGAGAAAGTCCGCAGAAACCGGTCTGATACTCTTCAACATCAGGGGGACAATCGACCGCAAGTTCAGCCCAAATTTGCAGCCGGAACTTAGCCCCCGGTCACAATCCGCGTAAACGCGGGGGTAGCGCATTTGGTTCCAAATAAAATTTAAATCGAAGGAACAAAACGGCGGATGCCTGCGCGGCGCGCCTTATTCAATTCGCGCCGAACGTCGAAGCCCCTATTTCATCAGGCCCGCAGCCGTCAGCGCGCGGGTGATGACGGCACCGACGTCGATTGGGCGGCGTTGCGGCCGGCGCGGCGGCTCGGAGCTGCGACGGGGGGTCGCCAGCGGCGAGGCTACCGCGGCAATACGCGGCGTCCGCGCCAAGGCTGCTTGCTTCGGAGCCTCTTTGGGCTGATGGATCCATTCGGTCAGGCCGAAGAAACTTCGCAATGTGATAGGACGACGAAATTCCCGCCTCGATCAGGAACGCGCCTTGCGCGCCGTAGTGCTCGTCATTGTCGGCAATACCCAGCGGGGTGCCGTGGGCCATGCCGGTGATGGTGTAGGACTCGACGATCGTTTCGCCATCCGCGTTCCACCAGACCTGGCGCGGATAACCGTCGACAACAGCCTCCGACATCGGCGCCGAAGGCAAATGGTGCACGTCCAGCCACTGCTTGACGATCTCATCGGCGTTCGCAGGATTGACCGTGCGGTCGGCGCTGCCGTGCCACACCGAAAGCTTCGGCCAGGGGCCTTTGTGGCGCGACGCGTCGCGCACCAGATCGCCCAATTCGCTCGCGTTGCGGGACGACGACTGCAACATGCCGCTCAATGCTTCCCGCACATTGGTCGCAACCCCGAACGGCAGGCCTGCGATAATCGCGCCGCCCGCGAAGATGTCGGGATAGGTTGCGAGCATGACGGATGTCATGGCGCCACCGGCGGAAAGCCCGGTGACATAGATGTTGCCTTGATCGATGCCGTGATCGCCGACCATCCGCGCGATCATCTGCCGGATCGAACCGGCTTCGCCGCGCCCGCGCGCGGTGTCTTCCGGGTTGAACCAGTTGAAGCAACCTTGCGCATTGTTCGACGGCTGCTGCTCCGGCATCAGCAGCGCAAAGCCATAGCGCTTCGCCAGCGTGGACCAGCCGGCGCCCGAGTCGTAGCCGGCAGCGGTTTGACCGCATCCGTGCAGAACGACGACCAAAGCGGGCTTCGACCGCAGTTCGCCCGGCACGTAGCGGAACATCCTGAGATCGCCCGGATTGGCGCCGAAACCGGTGACCTCGACGAGCGGACTGCGGACCGGCTTCAGGTTCCGTCCCCAGTCCCCCAAGCCGTTGATTCCGTTAAGCTTCGAAAGGCGTCGCAGAAAATCGACATTTTTGGCGAGAGACACCGGCAGCTCCTCGGCACGAGATTCCATCATTCCACCAAGAGCAGATAATTGCTGCACTGCAAAATGAAAAGACCGTGTGCTGTCAATCCACCGAATTTTGGCACCCGTGCTTAATTTGGCCTCACACGGCCGGGCGAGGCGACCAAATCATCAATTCTTCTCCGAACTGCCGCGCCGTCTCGCCATAATCGGCACGAGCGTGACCTTGACCAAACTGCGGCGCGATTGCCTTGGCCATCCTCACCCCGTAGTTTGGGCTCAGCCCCTCAAGAAAAAACAGCCGCCCGGAGAGAACCGCATGGCACGCCTCAAATTCGGAGCCTTCCTCGCCCCGCATCATCCGATCGGCGAACATCCGATGCTGCAATTCCGCCGCGATCTCGATTTCGTCGAGCAGCTCGATGCGCTCGGCTATGACGAGTTCTGGTGCGGCGAGCACCATTCGAGCGGTTGGGAAACCATCGCCTCGCCCGAGATGTTCCTGGCCGCGGCCGGCGAGCGCACCAAGCGCATCAAGCTCGGCACCGGCGTGGTCTCGCTGCCCTACCACCATCCCTTCAACGTCGCGCAGCGCATGGTGCAGCTCGACCACATGACCGGCGGCCGCGCCATCTTCGGCTCCGGCCCCGGTGCGCTGGCTTCCGACGCGCACACGCTCGGCATCGACCCGATGACGCAGCGCGACCGCCAGGACGAGGCGATCGCGATTATCCGCCGGCTGTTCAATGGCGAGCGCGTCACCGCGAAAAGCGACTGGTTCACCATGAACGACGCGGCATTGCAGATCCTGCCGTTGCAGGAAGAAATGCCGTTCGTGGTGGCGTCGCAGATTTCACCTTCGGGCATGACGCTGGCCGGCAAATACGGCATCGGCATCATTTCGCTCGGCTCGATGTCGACGCAGGGGTTGATGGCGCTGCCGACGCAATGGGGCTTTGCCGAGGACGCCGCCAGGAAAGCCGGCACCACCGTGAGCCGCGCCAACTGGCGGGTGCTTTTGAGCTGGCACATCGCCGAGACCCGCGAACAGGCGCAGCGCGAGGCCGGCGCCGGACTGATGCGCTGGCACAACGAATATAATGTCGGCACGCTGCAACGGCCCGGCCTGCAGCCGTTCACCTCGCCGGAGGATGCGGTGGAGAAGACCGCCGGCGGCGAGGCTGCCGCCTCCACCATCGGCACCCCCGACGACCTGGTCAAAACCATCAAGAAGCTGATGGAGGTCTCCGGCGGCGTCGGCACCATCGTCGGCTTCGTGCACGACTGGGCCAATCCGGAAAACACCCGCCGCAGCTGGGACATGGTGGCGCGCTATGTGATCCCGGAAATCAACGGCTACACCGCAAAACTGCGCGAGTCGCAGAAATTCCTGGTCGAGAACCGCGCGGTGTTCGAACGCGCCGGACAGGCCGTGATGGCCAAGATCATGGCAAACGAGAAGGCCGCCGCCGCACTGCCCCTCACCGGCCCCGGCCGCGTCGCAATTCCCACCATCAACGCCCCGGACCTGCAGAAGGAAGCCGCCAAACGGAAGGCGTGAGGCGACTGGGAAAGGTGTCGTCCCTGCGGCTCGGAGGCCGGGACAACGAGTTTTCTTCACCTCGCCCCGTTTGCGGGGAGAGGTCGAAATTCGCGATGGCGAATTTCGGGTGAGGGGCTATCCGCGAGTTCGCCTGTTGAGAGAGCCCCTCACCCCAACCCTCTCCCCGCAAGAGCGGGGCTGGGGGCGGGCTGCATCACGATGCGGGGCTTTGTCGCGCCTAACGAGCTCTGCAAGAAAATCAAGCAGGCTTTGCACCGGCGCGGCAACCGGCTATTTACGGCGACCGCCGTGTGAACCGCGCAACGGAGCAACTGCCATGTCCATGCAAAGTGTGGCTTCTCCCGCAACTCTCGGCCTGACGCCTCCGAAGCGCAACTCGCTGACGCACATTCCGGGCGACGAGGGCTGGCCGGTGATCGGCAAGACGCTCGACGTGCTCGCCGATCCCAAAGGACAGGTCGAGCGGCAAGCCGCCAAATACGGACTGGTGTACCGCAGCCACATCTTTGGCGAGACCAGCCTCGTCCTGCTGGGACCCGAGGCCAATGAACTGGTGATGTTCGACCAGGCCAAGCAATTTTCCTCGGCACTTGGCTGGGGCCGGATTCTCGGCCTGTTGTTTCCGCGCGGGCTGATGCTGCTCGATTTCGACGAGCATCGCCTGCACCGGCGCGCGCTGTCGGTGGCGTTCAAGTCCGGGCCGATGAAATCCTATCTTGCGGCACTCGATACCGGGATCGCGGCGCGGGTCGCGCAATGGAAGGCGCAGCCGGGGCCGATGCTGTTTTATCCGGCGATGAAGCAGCTGACGCTCGATCTTGCCGCGACCTCGTTCCTCGGCGCCGATATCGGGCCCGAGGTCGACGACATCACGCGCGCTTTCGTCGACATGGTGGCCGCCTCCGTCGCGGTGATCCGCAAGCCGCTGCCCGGCACCGCGATGGCGCGCGGCGTCAGGGGCCGCGAACGCATCGTGGCCTACTTTTCCGAGCAGATTCCGATCCGCCGCGCCAAGGACGGCGAAGACCTGTTCTCGCAACTGTGCCGCGCCACCCATGAGGACGGCGCGCTGCTGTCGACGCAGGATATCGTCGATCACATGAGCTTCCTGATGATGGCCGCACACGACACGCTGACCTCGTCGCTGACGTCGTTCGTGGCCGAACTTGCCGCCAATCCGCAATGGCAAGCCAAATTACGCAACGAAGTCGCCGGTCTCGGCATCGCGGCCGATCAGCCCACGACATTCGACAATCTCGAGGCCATGCCGCTGTCCGAGATGGCGTTCAAGGAAGCCATGCGATTGCGACCGCCGGTGCCCTCGATCCCCCGCCGCGCCATTCGCGATTTCACCTTCAAGGGTTACGCGGTTCCGGCCGGCACCATGCTCGGCATCAATCCGCTCTATACCCATCACATGCCCGAAATCTGGCCCGATCCTGAAACGTTCGATCCCTCGCGCTTCACCGACGAAGCGCAGCGCGGCCGCCATCGCTACGCCTGGGTGCCGTTCGGCGGCGGCGCGCATATGTGCATCGGGCTGCACTTCGCCTACATGCAGGCCAAGTGCTTCGCGCGGCATTTCCTGCAGAACCTCGACGTCTCGCTGGAGCCCGGCACCAAACCGGACTGGCAGATGTGGCCGATCCCGAAACCGCGGGACGGCCTGCGCGTGGTGCTCAAGCCGGCCGGATAAGCGCTTGCGCGCCGATGCCGACCACGTCGATGCCATCGGCGCGGCCGCGGATCGGAAGCCGCCCGAGATCGCGAACCGCAAACGGCGGCGTTGAGTTGAACCGCTCCATCGCCGCACGGGACACCAGAAAACCGCCGTCGACGTTCCGGCTCAGTTCCTCGAGCCGCGCCGCGGTATTCATGACGTCGCCGTTGAAGACGATGGCGCGCTTGATGTCGCCGATCTCGCCGACGATCACCGGCCCGAAATGCAGGCTGCCGCGAATCCGCGGCGCCGTGCCGAATTCGCGCTCGAGTTGACCCGATGCACGTGACAATTCATCGCGCATCGCCATGAAGCAGCGCAGCGGACGGCAATCGATCGCGCCACTGCGCTCCTTCCAGGTCACGATCACCTCGTCGCCGACGTAATTGAGCACTTCGCCGCGATAGTCCACCACCGCAAGCGTCAGCAGGCGAAAGGTGTGATCGAGCAGGCGGTGAATGCCGACCCCGCCGAGCCGCTCGGCAAGCCCGGTCGATCCCGCGATGTCGACGAACAGCACGAAGCGGTTTTCCTCGACCGGGGTGTGATATCGCCCGATGAAGAAGTTCAGGAAGGCGCGCGGCCCGATGATGTTAGTAATCCCGAGCATCAGGTTAATGACAACCAGGAACCCAACGGAAAACACCATGGCGATCCAGAAGTCCTTCATGGACGCCACGAAGGGCTGCCCGATGATGACCGAACCCAGCTCGAAATACTGGGTGGGTATGATGATCGCGGCGTAGATCGCGCTGCGCACGGCGAGGTTGGCGGTAAAGGGAAGGCCCCCGAGCCACATCCGCATCGGGCCTTCCAGCACGAACAGCGATACGCCTCCGATGGCGAGGCTGAGAATCAGCCCGTAGGAAATTCCGACCGCGATCGAGATCGGCGAGGTGTAGCCTTGCGCAAGCACAAAGACGATGCCGCCGATAGCGCTGGCTGCGACGGTGACGCCCAGGACACGGAGTTTTCGCTCCAGCCTGGCGTTCACGCCTTGACCTGATCGAACGCCTTGCGCATGGCGACGTAGCCCTGCTGCTGCGCGGTCCAGTTGCGGCCGCCGGTGATGGCGCCATCGACCACCAGATCGTGTCCGTTGATGAAACTGGATTCGTCGCTGGCGAGAAACACCGCGGCGTGCGCGATGTCGTCGGGCAGTCCGGCGCGCGGAATCGGCTGCGCGGTCTTGTAAATCTCGCGCATCACGTCCGGGGTCTTCTCCGCCGCCTCGACCGAAAGGCCGAGCGCCTTGCCGAAAATACCGGTGGCGATCGCACCCGGCGAGATCGAGTTGACGCGGATGCCGGATTCGCCGAGTTCCATCGCGACGCATTTGGTGAGGTGAATGACGGCGGCCTTGGCCGCGCCATAGACCATCGACGACGAGAAGCCGGCGAGCCGTCCGGCGATGCTGCCGTTGTTGATGATGCTGCCGGAACCCTGCCGGCGCATATGGGGCGCGGCGTGCTTCATGCCCAGCATCACGCTGCGCACCAGTGTCGCCATCGCGGCGTCGAACCTGCCGACCTCGAGCCCCTCGATGCCGCCGGTCTGCGCCGGACCGCCGGCGTTGTTGAACAGGCAGTCGATGCGGCCGAACTTTTCGACCGCCTGCGCCGATCAGCGCGCGCATCTGTTCCTCGACGGTGACATCGGTCTGGCGGAAAACGCAGGCAGCGCCGAGCTTTTTGGCCAGGGCCTCGCCTTCCGGCGCGCGGCGGCCGGCGATGACGATTTTGGCGCCTTCGGCGACGAAAATCTCCGCGGTCCGCAGCCCTATGCCGCTTGTCGCACCGGTAATAACCGCTACCTTGCCATCGAGCCGTCCCATTGCGTTCTCCCTGTTTTGGCGATGTTGGCTTCACTATATCTGCGGCCTGCCCTGGCAGCGCAAGCGATGCTTACGGCCTCGAAAGCGCATTTTCCGCTATACTTGGGCCTTATTTGGATTCGCTGATCGGTTGATGTGGCGCATGACGAAATTGATCGACGAGTTTCGGCGAGGCTGGCTCGGAATATCGCAGCCCTCACTGGCTTTCAGCATCGGGTTTGCAGCAATCTGCATTGCCTTGTCGACCGTGGTGCGGTGGTGTCTCTCCCTGATCAGGCCCGATGTGTTTTTCACGCCGTATTTCCCGGCCGTGGTCTTTGCCACCGCGTTCGGCGGCTTCCGGATCGGGACAGTGACGGCACTGGTCAGCGGCGCGCTCGGCCTGTTCGTCAATTTCAGCGACGCGACGGCTGATTCCGCCCGAGTGGTGCTTTTGATCATCTTTCTGGCCGTGTGCTTCCTGACCGTATGGGGGGTCCAGCACTATCGGTCGATCGCCTCGAACCAGCGTGGGATCGCAAAGCGCCTGATCCAGGAAGAGGAATACCGCAAGCTCGTGATCGACGAGTTGCAGCACCGGCTGAAGAACAAGGTATCGACCATTCATGCCGTTATACATCAGGTGCTGCAGGAGAACCCGCAAATCTGGGCCAGCATCGATCAGCGGCTACGGGCGCTGTCGGCGACCGACGATCTGATCGCAAGGGTCGACGGCAGCGGATGCGATATCAAGGACCTCCTGCTCTCCGAACTCGGGCCTTACGGCCATGTCCGGTTCACCCTGAACGGAAACCCGCTGTTTCTTCCCGCCAAACTGGCGGTGAGCCTTGCGCTGATATTTCACGAACTGGCCACCAATGCCGGGAAATACGGCGCGTTTTCTTCCGCGCGCGGGCTGCTGCAGGTGTCGTGGTCGGTAACCGACGATCGCCTCAACGTTACCTGGGACGAAACCGAAGGCCCTGCGGTCGGGGCGGTCGGCGAAGCCGGATTCGGCACCAGGCTGCTGAAATCCGCGCTCGGTCCCTTCGACGGCAAAACCGAAATCGCCTTTCTGAAGACCGGAGTTCACTGCACCATGCAGTGCCGCATCCCGAAAAGCTGATTCCGGCCGGCGCTATCTGGCCTTCGCGATGGCCGCCGGGGATTCCAGCCACGCGTTGACACTCTGTTAATGACGATCAAGGCAACGCCAATTCAAAACGCGCGGCGGCGCCGCTGTCACCATTTTTCCGAGTTCCATTTAACCAATACTACAAGAGACTTCGCCAAAGTCGGCGATCATGCAAAGCGGCCATCAACACGACCTCCACACATCTGCGACGGAAGGCGACGAACCCACGATGGATTCCGAACTGGATATTCTGCGCGACGTCTTCAGGATGCTCCCCAACGGCGTGACGGTTCAGGACGAGCAGGGCCGTTTCCTGCTGATGAACGACGCCGCCGCGGCGCTGTCTCCGCAGGATCTGGACCATCGCCGCGAAACCGGCATCGCATTGCTGCGCTCGGGCCGCACGGTCGTCGCCGAAGAAAACCTCACCAAGGGCCAGGCCAGGCAGGTCTTCCTCACCACCCATCAGCCGGTTCGGATCGCGGACCGCGATCTGTTGCTGTCGAGCTCGGCCGACATCAGCGAGCAAAAGGCCGTCGAGGATCAGCTGTTCCGCTCCGCCTATTGTGACGAACTGACCGATCTGCCGACCCGGCGGGTGATCGAACATCGCGCCAACAGCCTGCTGCGGCGCGATGAAGCGCCCACCGGTTTCGCGCTGGCTTTCCTCGACATCGACAATTTCAAGCACATCAACGACTATTACGGCCATGCGATCGGCGACGCGCTACTGGTCGAAGTCGCCAAGCGGCTGGCACTGGACTTGCGCGAATCCGACATGCTGTCGCGGATCAGCGGCGACGAATTCCTGCTGCTGCTCAATCCGGTGCAGAGCCAGCACGAAGTTGCGGAATATATCAGCTGCATCCTGCAACGGCTGAAGGCGCCGTTCTTCATCGACGGCTCGGAAATATTCGCTTCCACCTCGATCGGGGTGAGCCTTTATCCCGAGCACGGCCGCAGCTACGAGGAACTGCGGCAGAACGCCGATATCGCGATGTATCGGGTCAAGAACGACGGCAAGGGCTCCGCGGCCTTCTTCGATACCAGCATGGAACGCGAGGCGCTGGCGCGGATGAAGGTCGAGCAGTCGCTGCGGCTGGCGATTCTGGAAAAACGCTTCTGCTGCGCCTTCCAGCCCAAGGTCGACATCAGGACGCATCAGATCAAGGGCATCGAGGCGCTGGTCCGCCTGCGCGACGACGAGGGCGTGATCCAGGCGCCGGAAACGTTCATCAATCTCGCCGTCGAACTGGGGCTGATCGACGAACTGACCCATCTGGTGCTGGCGGAAATCGTCAAGTCGATCGACCTCGTCAACGAAACCTTCGGCCCGCACACCATGATCAGCATCAACGTCGCCGCCAAGCAGGCCGGCAATCCGGAATTCATGGGCCTGTTCGCCCAGGCGCTCGAGGCGACCGGCTATCCCGAACGCTTCATGATCGAGGTGACGGAAGACGCCTTTGTCGCCAAAACCCATTTCCAGGACGAGATCCTGCCGATCTTCCGGCGGCTCGGCGTCGGAATTTCGATCGACGATTTCGGCATCGGCTATTCGTCGCTGTCGGCACTGGCGGACATCACCGCCGACGAAATCAAGATCGACCGCTCCTTCATCACCGACATTCATAAGCGCCCGCGCAGCCAGGGCATCCTGCGGGCGATCGAATCGCTCAGCGAAGCCCTGGGCATGACGGTGATCGCCGAAGGCATCGAAACCTTCGAGGAACTGGCTTATCTGCAGGCCGCCACCAAGATCCGCTACGCGCAGGGCTATTATTTTTCGCAGCCGATTTTTCTCGAAGAGCTCGCGCCGGCCACGCCGGATCACCAGCGAGTCTCGCGCCAGCGAAACCAGCCGCCCGCTACCGGAAACCCGGCCCCTACGCGCGCGCCAGCGGCTATCGCCGCTGATCCGGCATAACGACCATTAAGGCACCGTCATCCTGAGGTGCGCGCCCTTGCGCGCCTCGAAGGATGGGGCTGCGCGTCCCGTTGCGGCGTATCCTTCGAGGCTCGCCGAAGAGGCGAGCACCTCAGGATGACGTGGTGTAAACTGCAGGCATGCTTACTTCGACAGCACCGGCAGCGGCTTCACCGAGTCGTTCGGTGCTCCCGCCTGCATGGTGATCAGCGTCATCGAGGTGATATCGTAGTAGCCGATGATGCCGATGATATCCATGATGCCGCGCTCGCCGAACTTGTCGAGCGCTGCCTTGTAGACGGGATCCGGGACCTTCTTGTCGTGATAAAGTGCGGTGGCGAGATCATAGAGCGCGGTCTCGTCGTCCTTCATGTTGTCGGGACGCTTGCCGGCGGCAATGTCGCCCGCAATTTTCGGGTCGAGACCGGCCTTGAGCGCGAGCGGATAATGCGCAAACCATTCATATTGCGCGGTCCATTCCCGGGCGGTGATCAGGATCGCCAGTTCGCTCAGGCGTGGCGGCAGCGAGGTTTTCCAGCGCAGATATTCCGACATCGCCGTCAGCCGCGGCGCCAGATCGGGATTGCGGATATAGGCGCGATAGGGCGGGTTGGTGAATTTGGCATTGCGCGGCGGTTCGGCAATCATGTCGGCCCATGCCTTTTGCGGCGGCGTCAACGCTTCGGCCTTTAACGGCGCAAACCGGACGACGTCCTCGGCGCGGCTTACGCGCGGCATCGCGGTCAGGATCGCCAGACAGGCGGCGACGAGCAGATATTTCATGGTTTCTCTCCCTGAACTCGCGGACTTTCGCCGCGTTTCGTTTTGGACCGCCACCAGACTATTCTTATGGAGGATTGGTTCAATGGGGCAGCGGTCTCATGGTGCGGACCGTTTCTGGTTGTTTCTTCCTCGAGTTTACTATCGCCGCCGCCATGGAAGGTTTATAAAGATCGCGGCGCAGACACCGCGTCATTCGAAATTCGAAGAACCACATGCCTCCTGTCTCGATATTTCTGAACATCCTCTGGATCCTGCTGGGCGGATTGTGGATGTCGGTGGCCTGGGTGGTCGCGGCCGTCATCATGGCCATCACCATCATCGGCCTGCCGTGGGCGCGGGCCGCGTTCAACATCGCCGCCTACACCTTGCTGCCGTTCGGCCAGAAGGCAATTCGCCGCGACAGCCTCACCGGTCAGCAGGATATCGGCACCGGACCCTTGGGCCTGATCGGCAATTTGATCTGGCTGGTGCTGGCCGGCTGGTGGCTTGCGCTTGCCCACGTCGCCACCGCGATCGTGCTCGCCGTCACCATCGTCGGGATTCCCTTTGCCTGGGCGCACCTGAAGCTTGCCGGCATCGCGCTGTGGCCGATCGGCAAGGTGATCGTTCCGGCGTAAGCCGCATTCTCGCGCGTTAGGCCGCGAGGCGGCCGCGGTTGTTCTCGGCGAGAATCGGACGGACCAGCCGGCCGAAACGCTCGGCTTCCTCGTCGTGCAGATAGCCGGACAGGCAGAACGAATGGCAGCCGGCGTCGATGAATTGCTGCAGCGTCGCGGCACATTGCGAGGGATTGCCGACCACGGCGATCCCGGCGCCCGGCCGGACCCGGGTGATACCGGTCCATAGATGCGGCAGCAACAGATCGCCGTGCTCGCGGGCGAGCTGTTGCACACGCTGGTTGGCTTCGGACTTGTTGTAGAGCGTCTTCATCTGTTGCTTCTGCTGCTCGGTGGCGTCGCGCACCAGAATGTCGGCGGCTTCCCACGCGTCCTTTTCGTTCTCGCGGCAGATCACCTGCAGCCGCATGCCAAAGCCGATTTCATTTTCGCGGCCGTGCGCCTTCGCCATCTCCGTTATTTCGGTAATGTTCGAAGCGATCTTTTCCGGCAGGTCGCCCCAGAACAGATGCACGTCGGAATGTTTCGCCGACATTTCCCAGGCCTGCCGCGAGCCGCCCCCGAGATAGAATTTCGGGAACGGCTGCTGCAGCGGCCGCGGCCGGATATGCGCGCCCGACAGCGTGTGAAACCTGCCCTGGAAACTCACCGGGCCGCGCGTGGTCCACAGCGCTTTCAGGATCGAAACTTCTTCCTCCATCAGCGCGTAGCGTTCTTCCTTGGCGTAGCGCACGCCCTCGCCTTCCACTTCGCTTTCGTTCTGGCCGGCGATCAGGTTGACGCAGATCCGCCCGCCCGACATCTGGTCGAAGGTCGAGATCATCTTGGCCAGCAGCACCGGATTGATATAGCCGGGACGGGCCGCGATCAGCGGCTTGATCCTGGCCGAGCGGGCCGCCATGAACGCGCCGGTGATCCAGGCTTCCCAGCAGGTCGAGCCGACCGGGATCAACAGGTATTCGAAGCCCGCTTTCTCCGCGGCCTGCACCACGCGGTCACATAGTTCGGGCGATCCCGCGACCTGGGCCGCCGCCACCCCATAGGCCGTGGTGTCGCCATGGGTCGGCAGATACCAGCCAAATTCAAGCGGGCGCATCGAAAGCGTACTGCGCTTCGTCACGGGGCTCGCATCTTCATTTTTTCATCTTGCTGTCATCTTTGGGCGCCACCGGTCCTTTCGCGGCGGGACCAAGCACCTCGAACGGCACGGTGACCTTGCCGGCCTTTTCAAACTCAAGCGTCATCGAGACCTTGGTCCCCTTCTTCAGGGCACTCTTCAGCTTCAACAATGCGAGCTTGTAGCCGCCGGGTGCCAGCACCACCTTGTCGCCCGGGGAAATCCCCAATCCCTTGTCAACGGTATCCGACGAGGTTGCCCCGCCGGCCATGCTGATCTGCTGGATTTCAACTTTTTCAGCGACGTCCGTCGACACCCCAAGCAGGCGGTCGGCGGTCGTGCCCTTGTTTTCGATCGTCAGATAGCTGCTGGCCAGCTCCGAGCCGCTCGGTGCCGCACGACTCCAGGGCTGTGAAATCACCAGATCGCCCAGCTTTACCTCCTGCGATTGCGCAGGTGGGCTGATGAGGGTGCCGACAAGGAGCATGGCTACAAAGAGATATGCGCTGGCTTTCAATTTCGTCTCCATTGGCCATGTTTCGGCCGCCCCGGGGGCGGAATGCTCGATCCATGATGCCAAGTTCACGGACGATTGCAATGATCCCTAATCCCTAAAAAAGCAGCCGCCCCGGCGCACCGGACAAAACTTTTACGTGACCGCCGCTTCGGGGTTTTGCCCGTTGCCCCCTGCGTCAACGTGGTTAAGGAACGGATCTGCCGAGGCGATTGACGGGTGTCAACGGACCGATCTAACCCTACACAAGCATGGAATTAGGCGCCGTCCCGGGCTACGATTACTTCCGACCGGCGACTGCTTACTCTGCCCTCCAAGGGGTTTCGGGATGCAATGTCTGCGTTGTGGTTATCAGAACAAGGCCACCAACGAATATTGCGAAGGATGCGGGGCATCTCTTGGGATCGGGTGTCACGCCTGCGGTCACCTCAACGGGCCGAGTAGCCGCTTTTGCGGCAAGTGCAGCGCCGCGCTGATGCCCTCCGCGTCGGAGGCACCAAACCAGTCCTGGCAGCATATGCTGAGGTCGTTGAACGCCAAGGGCGGCGAGCGCAAGCGCCTGACCGTTCTGTTCGCCGACATCCGCAATTCAACCAGTCTGATCGACGGTCTCGGCGATCCTGAACTGGGCATGAAACGGCTGCAACCTGTTCTGGATCTGATGCATGAAGCCGTGCGTCGCTACGATGGCGTCGTGAACAAGGCGCAGGGCGACGGTGTCATGGCGCTGTTTGGCGCGCCGCAGCCGCATGAGGACCATGCCGTCCGGGGCTGTCTCGCCGCGCTGACCATGCAGGACGAGGTCAAGCGGCTCGACGACGACGCCCTGCAAATTCGCGTTGGCGTTCACACCGGCGAGGTCGTTGTTCAAGCCATCGAGCACGGGATTTACCAGACCTACGATGCTGCGGGCGCAAATGTGCACATTGCAAATCGCATGGAGCAATTGGCCGATGCCGGCAGCATTCTGATTACGCGAGAAACCTACACGGCTGCCAGGCAATTCGTCGACGTCGAACCGCTCGGCCCGCAGCCCATTCGCGGACTGCCCGCGCCCGTCGAAGTGTTCAAGCTAAGAGGCCTGCAGCATGCCCCCTCAAGCGGCGTGTTCCGAAGCGGAAGGCGCTTGAGCCCTCTCACCGGCCGAAGCCAACAGTCATCGGCGCTCGCGCTTGAACTCGAAAGCACCTTAAGGGGTGACGGCCGCGTGGTTGGTGTCGTCGGTGAAGCCGGGATCGGCAAGAGCCGGCTTTGTTTTGAGTTTGCGGAAGATTGCCGCGGAAAGGGCATCCGGGTGTTCGAAGCCCGCGTGCTTGCGCATGGGCGGGCCACTCCTTTCCAGCCGGTGCTGGAGTTGTTGCGGGATTTCTTTGGTCTCAGGGCGAATGAAACGGCCGAGATATCGCGCCCGCGCGTCCTCGCCCGGTTGGCCGACCTGCCCGTCTCCGAACAGCAATCGCTCGTCCTGCTGGAGTTTTTGGGGCTTGCGGGTCCGCAACCTGCGCTCAAACTCGACCCCAAAGCGCGAAAGACGCTGTTGCTCGATTTTGTTCAAACGCTTGTGCGGTCGGTCCCGCGGGACACCGCCACGGTGGTGCTGATCGACGATTTGCACTGGATCGATGCGGCAAGCGAGGAGTTCGTCGAAGCGCTGGTCGATGCCGTGGTCGGCACCACCACCCTTCTTGTGGTGAATTTCCGGCCAGGATTCGTTGCGCCGCTGATGCATCGCCTGCATTACAGGCAAATCAACATGCCTCCGCTCGCTCCGGCGCAGGCGCAAACCATCCTGCGCGATCACTTCGGCAGCGACCCTTCGCTGGCATTGCTGAGCCGGAACATCATCGAGCGCGCGCAGGGAAATCCGTTCTTTCTGGAAGAACTCGTCAATGCGCTGATTGAACGGGGAGACTTCGAAGGGGAGAAGGGCGCCTATCGGCTAAAGGGCGGCGTCGATTCGATACCGTTGCCTTCGACGGTGCAGGCCGTGGTGGCGGCTCGCATCGACCGTCTCGATGAATCCGCAAAGCAGGTGCTCGAGATAGCCTCGGTCGTCGGCCGCGAGATTTCAATATCGGTGCTGAATGCGGTATCCGGCCTGTCCCAGACCGAGCTTTCCGAAGCCATCGGGCATCTCCGGCGGGTCGAACTTCTTTATGATGTCCCTCCGTTCGAACAACGCCTTGTCGCCTTTCGCCACCCGCTGATCCAGGAAGTTGCCTATCGATCCCTGTTGCACGAACGCCGCCGCGAAATTCACTCATCGGTCGCGCAGGCGATCGAGAAACTCTTTACGGATCACGCGGAAGAACGCGCTTCGCTGCTGGCCTATCATTGGGAGCAGGCCGGAGATCCTCTCAAGGCAGCCCAGCTCAACATGCGCGCCGCCGTGTGGGTCGGCGCCAACGATCCCAGTCAGGCCTTGCGAAGCTGGAAGAAGGTGCGCGAACTGCTTTCGGACCAGCCGGGTTCGGCTCAAATCGATTATTTGAAAATGATGGCCTGCGGCCAGATCGTCAACTTCGGCTGGCGGGAGGGAATTTCGTCGGAGGAAGCCGGTGTTTACTTCGAGGAAGCCAGAAAGCTGGCATTGGCGCTGGGGGATGTGAGAGCCAATTCGCTGATCCACGCGGCCTATGGGCGAATCCTGGCCAATGGCGGCTCGGCAGACGAATATGTGAACAGGATCGAGGAAGCCAAGTCGATCGCCGATGAAGGAAGCGATCTCAGCGTCCAGGTGACGCTGAAAGCCATTCTCTGCCACGCATTGCGGGCGTCAGGCCGCATGTCCGATGCGCTGGCGCTGAACATCGAAGCGACGAACAGTGCGCACGAAATCGCAAAGTTCGACCGCCAGATGCTCGGCTTCGATGTCGAGATCTGGCTCACGGCCATGCGTGGACATACCCTGGTGACGCTGGGCCGGGGAGATGAAGCACGGCCGTTCCTGGAGCGCATCCTTCAACTGGAAGACGGCCACGTCGATGCCATCCATTATGTCATACCGAGCCTGGCCTATGTGGACCTCGCCTGGGCCGAGGGCGACGCCGGGCTGGCACAGGAGCACGCCAACCGTGCCTATTCGCTCGCCATGAAAAGCGGCAACCCCTATTTGCGGGTCTATGCCCAGGCCTGCCGCGGCCTTTCTCATGTCATCGCAGGGCGGCTCACATCCGCCATAGAAGACTTCTCGGAAGCGCTCAGCTTCGCGCGCTCGCGAAAGGCCGGCCTGGAAAACGAGGCCCGCATTCTGGCCGACCTGGCAAATGCGCACAGGCTCAATGGAGAAACCGCGATTGCATTTTCGACCGTGAGGGAAGCCATCGCGATTGCGACCGCCCGGCACGCCCGGGTGCCCGAATGTTTTGCCCGCATCGTGCATGCCGATCTTTTGATCCGCTCCGAAACAGAAGACCAAAAGCTGGCAGGGCAACACGAACTGGATCGCGCGCGAGCCCTCATGCGCGAAACCGGGGCCTTGATATTCGAGCCTCTGCTTGAGAGCGCGAATTTCGAAATCGTCAGCCGCCGCAAGGCATCCAATCAGGCAGGTTAGACCGGCGCCACGGAGTGGAGCGTGGCGACGAAGCATTGCGGCGATGCAACGCTGTCCCATCAACCATTGTTGTCGTCGCCCGGCTTGACCGGGCGATCCAGTACGCCGCGGCTTCTCGGTTTGATCATTACCGTCTCTGGAATGCTGGGTCCCCCGCTTTCGCGGAGGACGACAGTCGTATTTGTTGAGGCAGCATAAGAACTTTGCGTGACCATGGCTTTGCCATACTGCCCGGCGTCCCTGCGCTTAGCCCCGTCACGGGCCGGTAAATGCCACCGGCCCGACTTGATGTGCTCGCTCAGGGCCGGAAATTACCGCCGCTTCTTGGCTGTCCGCTTCTTGACCACTCGCTTTTTGCCGGGCTTCTTTTTGCCAGGCTTCCTTCCCTTGCCGGGTTTCTTCTTTTGCTTGGCCAACGGATGAACCGGTCCGATCTCTCCCATGTCCGGGCCGGGATCGGGATCGCCGGCTTCTGCGGCTGGAATTTCGTGATCGCAAAGCAATGTTATCTTCAAGAACACATTCCCCATGGCGTCGGCCGCTTCGCGTGTAACCCGGACACCGTAAGTATTGTGGGCGATGCTGGAGTCGAACTGAGCCCAGAAATGAACGCCCACGATGTTTCCGGCGGTGTTTTCAACGGCGGTCTTCAATGCGTTCTGTATGTCGATCTGATTCTGGCGGGACAGTATTCTTTTAAGGAAAGCGAACCACCTGCGTCTCGCCTTGGTGCCCGAGGTCGGCCATATATTCAGCCGATAGGACGCGCGTGCCAGACTCTTGCCGCTGCCCCAGAGAAAGTCATCGCCGGAGGAATTTACGTATTTCTTGAGGTTTGAAAACGGGGTTGCCGTGAACTGAACGATTAGCTGATTGATGACGTCGATGTCATTTCCGTTTGGCAAAAGGTCGCCCATTGGCGTATCTCCCTCTAAGATTCCAGAGTTAAATCATTCCGCAGGTAGCCCTGACGTCGGCCTTGGCATCCATTAGCCGGCGTTTCCTCTTCGCCCAGCTCAGGAACGAGCACTTTGGGCGTCCAACTTTCACCGGGACGCGCGATTTTAAATTCGCAGCGCGCTCAATCTGGCGTAACGCAGGCTCGATAGCAAATCCCGAATTGCTTTTCTGAAGTTGAGCCTGGCCTTCGGTGACCGCCCAGAAATCGGCCGCGCAATCGCATGCCAGCGCCTGCATCCACGGCAACCGGCATCCCCGGCCAAGGTGGTGTCCCGTTTCGTGCAACAGAATAAAGACCAGTGCATCGCGGCCAATTTCGCGATGATAGGCCAATCCTCCGAACAGGTTTACGGATCGCACATTGTCCAGGACGGACGCCTGGGCGTTGACCGCGGTCACCCTGTCAAGAACATGATACTTCAGGTCCGGAAAACTGGTTTGAAAAATTCCGAGGATATTCTCCACAAGCGCACGTCTTTCCGCCGTGCGGTCCTGACTCTCAAGCGTGTTGCGGGTCTGCTCGAATATCATCTGAGGGTCCGCGGGCAATATTATCGCTGGCTGACAACTATCCCAGCAAAGGTATATGTGGCGGTGAACCGAGCTATTCCGATTTGCAGCTTATTGTAGCGTTTATGAAAGAGGCAAGCCGATTTGCAGGCCCGGCATATGCCTTTCTGACGCACCCGGCACCCGCGACACGCGCCCATCG
This sequence comes from uncultured Alphaproteobacteria bacterium, assembly GCA_963774685.1. GTDB lineage: Bacteria > Pseudomonadota > Alphaproteobacteria > Rhizobiales > Xanthobacteraceae > Bradyrhizobium. Next base: position 648,820 of record CAVZFU010000005.1, read on the forward strand.
ACGCGACCGCCGCCAGTGTGACCGCCGTGCCGCGCAGCCGTCGCGATGCCTACCGTGATCGATTTTGTTTATTGGGGATCAGGGTCCTCGGGGTGTTGCGGCCCCCCTCGCAAGGTATCATGATCGTGGTGGGGACCGTTTCGAGCCACTTTGGGGGATCAATCATGCCAGACTATGTGCAAGCAATCGGCCGCGTTCTAATGTCGGCCGTCTTCATCGTCTTCGGATATCTCCAGTTCACGAATATTGGCAATTACATCGCCAATCCAGCAGTGATCAAAGTCGCGGCCATCAGCGGCGGCATCCTCTCGCCAACGGTGATTGCCTATTTAGTCGCGGCGATCGATCTGTTCGGCGGACTATTGATTCTGGTAGGCTACCAAACGCGTTGGGCCGCTATGGGTTTGATCGCCTTTACGGCACTCACGATCATTTTCGCGCATAATTTCTGGACGATGGAAGGCGCGACGCGCGCCGCCAATCAAGCTCACTTCTATAAGAACCTCGGCCTCATCGGTGGCCTCCTGTTCCTTATTGCGCTGGGATCGGGGCGCTGTTCGCTGGACCACCGTTTCTCGAAGAGTTGATACCAGTAGCGACCGCTTGTCTGATCGCTTTGGTCCAGGCTCACTACAAGAAGTGAGCGTTTCTAGTTGGGGCGCTCAAGCGGATCGTGGACCAGCGACGGGATACCTGAGCTACGAGACCTAATGTGGCCCGGGTGTGCCTGAGACGTTAAAATGACGCCCCCGGTCGCTGCAATAAGCACAGTTTAAAGGGATCAGGCGTCTCACCGGGCCAGCTTCGGAGGGCAACGCTATTCCAACCGAGCTATTTTGTTCAATACCAGCAGGTCCATGTGACCGTTGCCGAGGCCCGGCCAATCGGCTAAATGACCCTCCACGCACCCGTAGCTCAGCTGGATAGAGCGTTGCCCTCCGAAGGCAAAGGTCACACGTTCGAATCGTGTCGGGTGCGCCAATCCTGGTCAGGTTCTTCGAGGCGACGGCAGCAGACGGAAATCGCTGCCGAGGGCAGCCAGAACCGCCGAACGGTCCATCTTTGCTGCAACACCGATGCATACGAGACGCCCGGGACCCTCGATCCATGCGGGCGCAGGCTCGACAACCGAGCGGCGGCCGACGACATGGAGCGTGACGAACTCGCCGGATAGTTTCTGCAGGAATCCCTTTGCGCGCAGCAGCGCCAGATTGGGATCGGCAAGCACCGATGCAAGCCGCTCTGCGTCGACGGGGCAGCCGATCTCGAGGTCCAGCGCGTCGTAGCCCGCACTCCGATGCCTCAGCGGCTTTATTCGGTACGCGATAGACGGCGGTTCGGGTTGCCGTCCCAGGATGATTTCAGATGGAACATCCGCATTCTGCGCCGGCAAAATCCGGACACCCGGCACGGTTTCAGAGAGCCAGCGCAAGGTCGCGGCAACGCGCTCCGGCGGCACCAGATCGATCTTGTTCAGGACAATGATGTCGGCGCCGGCAAGCTGCGCGCATACCGTGTCACTCATGTAGCGATCGCCGGCGCGTTCCTCGACGGTTTCGGCATCGGCCAGCACGATCACGCCGTCGATGACGAGACCGGGAAGCAGCGCGATCGATTGCACGATCGATCCCGGCAAGGCCACGCCGCTGGTCTCGATCAGGAGATGGTCGATCCGCTGGCCGCGCGTCCTTATATCGATCAGCGCGGCGACCAGATCGCTGCCGAAGCTGCAGCAGATGCAGCCGCCGGAAATGCTGATGAGGTTGTCGTCGCGGGCCACGATCAAATCGGCGTCGATCGGCAACGAGCCGAACTCGTTGACGAGCACGGCCAGACGCCGGCCGTCGGCATTTCGCAGCAGGGAATTGACCAACGTCGTCTTGCCGGCGCCGAGATAGCCGCCAATCAACGTCACCGGAATTGCAGCGGTCATATCGAGGCCGCGGCGAAAATCCGGCCAGCTTGCACAGTGCCCCAGATGCGCACGTCCTTCAGACGCTCGCCGCCGATCTCGGTCGGATCGTCTTCGAGGACGGCAAAGTCGGCGTGCTTGCCGCATTCGATCGAACCGACCTCACTGTCGAGGCCGAGCGTATAGGCGGCGCCAAGCGTGATCGTCCGCAAGGCGTCGGCGACCGAAATGCGTTCGGCGATGCCCAACGCGCGTCCGCTCGCCGTGAGGCGATTGACCGCGCACCATGCGGTAAACAGCGGCCCCAGCGGGGTTACCGGCGCGTCCGAATGGATGGCCAGCGGGACGCCGCTGGCGAGAGCGGTGGCGCAGGCATTCATCCGCTCGGCGCGCTCGGGGCCCACGGTCAGCGCATAGTGCTGATCGCCCCAGTAGAAATGGTGATTTGGAAACAGATTGACGCACATCCCGAGCGACCGCATGCGGCGAAACTGGGCCGCATTCGCAAGCTGGCAGTGCTGCAAGGTGAAACGGTGATCCGGTGACGGGTGCTTGCGCAGCGCCTGTTCGAGCGTATCGAGAACCAGTTCCGTCGCCTCGTCCCCGTTGGTGTGGGTATGAACCCGGACGCCGGCCGCCAGCGCGCGCTCGAAGATATCGCGAAGCTGCTCCGGGGCAATGTACCACAGGCCGTTGGGCGCGCCGTTATAATATCCCGGCGACAACAGCCGCGCCGAGAACCCTTGAATCGAACCGTCCACGACGATCTTGATCATGCCGAGCCGCAGGCGGTCCGAACTGAATTTGCGCAATTCGAGGGCGCGTTCGATCAGCTCGGCCGGACTGATTTCGCGCGCGATGCGCAGCGACACGATACGCGCGGGAAAGCCGTCCTCGCCGGTGACTTGCCGCATCATCTCGACCGCGGCCGGCGGCAGCAGGCTGGCGAGGTCGGCGGCGGTGGTGACGCCCTTTCGCACGCACAGTCGCGCGAACGCCCGCAAGCCCGGTTCATCGGAGGCCAGCAATCCGCGATCGAGCCCGACATGGGGACCGAGCGGCGTCATGGCTTCCGGACCTTTCATTTCGCCGGTCGGCACCCCGTCAGGCCCGAGCGGAACGCCGGAATGATTGACGCCGGAACGCAGCATGCCCGCCAATTCCAGAGCTTTGGTGTTGACGTTCATGATGTGGCCGCTGGCGTGCATGATGCCGATCGGCCGCGTGGCCGTGACGCGGTCGAGATCCTGCCGCGTCATGCGCTGGTTGTCGAAATAGATGGGATCGAGTGCCCACCCCGTCAGCGGCTGCTTCGGATCGGACAGCGCGGCATTGGCCTTGCTCAGGCGCGCAATCACTTCCTCGATCGATTTCACACCCGGCCAGATCACGCCGTCGGGATCGGTGCGATCGAAATACCCGCAATAGACAAACCGCCATTGCACGCCCTCGGCGACATGGCTGTGGCCCTCCACCAGACCCGGCATCAGGACCTTGTCGGCAAAGCTTCGGTCGAGCTGGTGCTCGCCCCACCCGGTCAATTCGTCGAGGCTGCCGGCGCCGAGAATCCTGCCGTCGCGCACCGCGACATGGGTCGCGAGCGGACGGTTCGGATTTATCGTCACAATTTTGCGGGCCTGGTAGATGACGGTCATGGCATTGATCCCTGGCAGGCCACAAGGGTCGTCCCTGCTTCATTGACAGTCAAGCGCCCGGCGCAAATGACGGCCACGACATCGACGGCTTCCGGGTCATCCCAGAATCATCTATGGGTTGGCCGAATTTAAGTCCGGCGGGATACCGATCAGGTAAAATGACAGCAGTCGCGCAGCAGCTGAAGATCGAGACCGGAAATGCCGGCGCTGTCTCCGCGCTTCTCGTTCTGCCACCGCAGGCGCGCGCGTGTTTTGTGCTGGCGCATGGGGCGGGCGCCGGAATGACCCACCCGTTCATGGAGACGGTGGCGGCCGGGCTCTGTGATCGCAATGTCGCGACGTTGCGCTATCAGTTCCCGTACATGGAAAAAACCAGCAAGCGGCCCGACAGCCCGCCGGTCGCGCACGCTACGGTGCGGGCCGCGGTGACGGAAGCCGCGCGATGTTGCCCGGGACTTGCCTTGATCGCCGGCGGCAAATCGTTCGGCGGACGCATGACGTCGCAGGCGCAGGCGATCGCCCCGCTGCCCGGCGTCGCTGGATTGGCTTTCCTGGGATTTCCGCTGCATCCCGTAGGCAAACCATCCGACGAGCGGGCCGAGCATCTTTCGGACATCCATGTTCCGATGCTGTTCATGCAAGGATCCCACGACAAACTGGCGGAACTCAAGCTGCTCGAACCTCTGATCGAGAGACTGGGGCCGTCGGCATCGCTGTATCTGGTGCAACAGGCCGATCATTCCTTTCATGTGCCGGCGCGCTCGGGACGCAATGACCGCGAAGTAATGAGCGAAATGCTGGATAAATTAACGGCATGGATCGGCGCGATCGCGTAAGGTGGCGCTCACACCTTTCCAACAGAAAGCGAAGCCCGGATGAGCGAACGACTGGAGACGCTGAAAAAGGCGCGCGAGCGAATGACCGAGGACCGTGACGCCTTTGCCAAGACCCTGGCCGGGCCGTTCGATCGCGACAAGGCCGAGCGGGCGCGGCTCAAATTCATCGAAACCCAGACGGTGATCGACGCCATCGATCGCGCCATCGCCGGCGAGCCCGCGTAAATCCGCGCAAACCCGCCGCCGCAGCTTTATTCTATGTGCGCGCCGGAGAATTTGACGACCTTTTCCCATTTTTCGGTCTCGGCCGCGATCATCGCGCCGAACGCATCCGGCGTGCTGATCAGCGGCTCGCCGCCCAGTTCGACCAGGCGCTTCTTCATCTCGGGCTCGGCCAGCACCGCGTTGATCTCGTGGTTGAGCTTCTCGATGATCTCCGGCGGCGTCTTCTTCGGCGCACCCATGCCGAACAGGGCGCTCGCTTCATAGCCCGGCACGGTTTCGCCAAGGCTTGGCACATCCGGCAGCTGCGGAGACCGCGTCGCCGTGGTCACCGCCAGCGCGCGAAGAGCGCCGGAGTTGATGTGCTGGATGATGGAGGGCATGTTGTCGAAAATCACCTGGACGCGGTTGCCGAGCATGTCGGTGATCGCGGGTGCCGCGCCCTTATAGGGGATGTGCTCCATCTTCGCGCCGGTCATGGCCATGAACATTTCGCCGGACAGGTGCACCGACGTGCCGTTACCCGATGACGCCATGTTGACCTTGCCGGGATTGGCCTTCACGTAGGCGATGAACTCGGCGACGGTCTTGGCCGGCACATCCTTGGCGACCGTCATCACATTGGGTACGCGCAGGAATGACGCGACCGGCGCGATGTCGCGGATGAAATTGAAGTCCATGTTGGCGTAGAGCGAGGTGTTGATGAAGTTGGCGGGATTGACCAGCAGCACGGTGTAACCGTCGGGCGCCGCATTGACGACCGTCTCGGTGCCGATGTTGTTGCCGGCGCCGGGCTTGTTCTCGATCACGAATTGCTGGCCGAGCCGTTCGGAAAGCCGCTGGCCGATCAGCCGGGCAATGATATCGGTGGCGCCGCCGGCCGGATATCCGACCACAAAACGAACCGTCCGCGTCGGATAGTCCAGCGCCGAGGCGCCGGCAACCGGCCAAAGCAACGCCGAAAGGCCGATCGCGATCAGACCGATCGCGGCGCGACGTGAAGCCATGCAGTTTCTCCCTGTCCCGGATCTGAGGTCCGGTTCGTTTCTGTTGAATTGACGACGGCCCGCGTTGTAACAAACAAAGCATGATGCGGCCAGTGCGGCAGGCGCGCAACGAGCCGCGACGAAAGGATAATCCATGCCGGTTCAGGTCAACGCGCTCGATCACCTCGTGATCAATGTCAGGGATGTGGCGCGTTCCGCCGAATGGTATCGAAAGATCCTCGGCATGGAGGTCAGGGTGTTCGATCCGGGTCCGGGCAAAACCCCGCGGACGTCGCTGCATTTCGGCGACCAGAAAATCAACGTGCGGCCGCTCGGCGCCGACAAGGTTGAGTGGTTCACCGCGGATCATGAAGCGGCCGGCAGTGACGACCTGTGCTTTCTCACCTCTGAACACGCCGGACCAGGTGGTCGCGCATCTGAAGTCCTGCGGCGTGGCGATCGAGGAGGGCCCGACCGCGAAGCAAGGCGCCCGCGGCACGCTGCGGTCGGTCTATTGCCGGGATCCCGACGGCAGCCTGATCGAGATTTCGTCGTATGAGAAAGGTGCGTCGTGACGCGATTCCGTGTCCCGGACGCGGTGCAGCGTACTATACGCTGCTCCGCAGAGCCGGGACCCACAGCATCCGCTAAGTCAGTCATGGACCCCGGATCTGCACGACAAGGTCATGACCGCCTGCCGCAGCGCGCTGGCCGACTTCAAGGTGCCGCGCGAAATCCGCTTCGTCGACGAGATGCCGCACTCGACGCTGGAGAAGGTCGCGAAGGCGGAATTACGGAAACTGGTGGGGTAAATTTCATGATGGTGCCGAAGTTGGGCAATTCCCATCGGGGGATGGATCGCGCTAGAATAAGGTCGCGACAGAAGGCTGCGGAAGCCCGCCGGAGAATTACCAGGAATTGCGGTGCCTAAAATCAATCGTGACGGGGTCGACATCTATTACGAGGTCCACGGCAGCGGCCCTCCGCTGTTGCTGACGCATGGCTATTCGTCGACGTCCGCAATGTGGCAAGGCCAGATCGAGGCGCTGTCAAAACACCACAGACTGGTGTTGTGGGACATGCGAGGTCACGGCCGGTCCGATTATCCCGTCGATCCCGCTTCATATAGCGAAGCCCTGACGGTGGCGGATATGGCGGCCCTGCTTGACGCTGAAGGCGCCGACAGCGCCATCGTCGGCGGACTTTCGCTTGGAGGCTATATGTCGCTGGCATTTTACCGCGCACACCCGGAGCGGGTCCGCGCGCTGTTGATCATCGACACCGGACCGGGCTTCAAGAAGGACGATGCCCGCGACGCCTGGAACAGGCGCGCGCACGACACCGGCGACCGCTTCGAGCGCGAAGGCCTTGCCGTTCTGAAATCCGCCAGCCGCGAACGCTCCGAGGTCAGCCATCGCGACGCATCGGGCCTGGCGCACGCCGCGCGCGGCATGCTGACCCAGCGCGATGCCCGCGTGATCGAACTTTTGCCCAACATCAAGGTGCCGGCGCTGGTGGTGGTCGGCGCCGACGACACCCCGTTCCTCGCCGCCTCCGATTACATGGCGGCGAAAATTCCGGGTGCGGAAAAAGTGGTGATTCCGGCCGCCGGCCACGCCGTCAACATCGATCAGCCGCAGGCGTTTATCGACGCGGTGCTGCCGTTCCTTGCCGGCGTCGACGCCGAACCAGCGCGGAAGGCGGCGTCATGAAAATATCTGCGGCGGCAGTGTTCTCGTTAGTCATGGTCCTTGGCGGGCAACTCGCCCCGGCAAGCTCCCGCGGCTGAAATCACCTCTCGACAAACCCAACCCTCAACCAATGGATGACGACCCATGGGAAAAGATATCAAACTGACGGCCTCGGACAATTTTCAACTCGGCGGCTATCGCGCCGACCCCGCCACCGCGCCCAAGGGGGCGGTGGTGGTGATCCAGGAGATCTTTGGCGTCAATCACCACATTCGCGCGGTCTGCGACCGTATCGCCGGCAACGGCTATGTCGCCATCGCGCCTGCGATCTTCGATCGCATCGAACCCAACTTCCAGTGCGGCTATTCGCCCGACGAGATCGCGGTAGCGCGCAAGTTCGTCGCCAATCCCGACTGGGCGGCGATGTTGCGCGACACCCAGGCCGCGATCGACGCTGTGAAGGATGTCGGCCCGGTCGGCATCGTCGGCTTCTGCCTCGGCGGCAGCGTGGCCTATGCCGCCGCGACAAAACTGTCGGGGCTGACAGCGGCGATCTGCTATTACGGCGGCGCTATCGTTCGTTTCGCGGACGACAAGCCCAAGGTGCCGACGCAGTTACATTTCGGCGAAAAGGACGCCGGCATTCCGCTGACCGACGTCGAGACCATCCGCGCCAAGCGGCCCGATGTCGAGATCTACATCTATCCGGGCGCGCAGCACGGCTTCAACTGCGAGGAGCGCGCAAGCTACGACAAGGCGAGCGCCGATATTGCGCGGCAACGCAGCCTTGCGTTCTTTGCCAGGCATTTGAAGAAATAGAAAAGGTTCGTCATGCGCGGGCTTGACCCGCGCATCCATCGAGAAAGATTTTTTGGAAATGATGGATTACCGGGAGCGCAGACAAGTGTACGTAGTCTGCGTAAGGCAGACTACTATGCCGGCAATGACGGTTGTCAGAACCAGCGTTCGCCGACGAGAACGGTGTCGCCGGGGCTGATCGGAGTGCCGGGCGGCACCACCATCCGGATCGAACCGGATGCCTCGGTGTGGGTCAGCGTGACGCGGTCGCGCCGGGCGCGCGGCGAGAAGCCGCCCGCAATCGCCACTGCACTTTCGACGCTCATATTGGGCACGTAGGGATACTGGCCGGGCGCTGCAACTTCGCCCAGGATGAAGAACGGACGGTAGGATTCGATCTCCACCGCCACCGAAGGATCCCGGATATAGCCGTTGCGCAGCTTGCCGGCGATTCCAGCGGCCAGCCCCGACGGCGTCCGTCCGCGCGCCGGCACCGCGCCGATCAGCGGCATGGTGATGGAGCCGCCGGCATCGATCGCATAGGTGTTGGTGAGGCCTTCCTGGCCATAGACCACGATCCGCAACTTGTCGCCGGCATCGAGCCGATAGGCTGTGTCATAGGCGACCGGCGCAGGCGCTGCCGCATAGACAACCGGGGCCGGCGCGTAAGCCCCCCGGGGCGACGAGGCAAAACTGGTGCGCAGCGCTGCGATGGCGCCGCCACCGGAATCCGCAACAGCCGAGGGCGAGGAAGCGTAGTCCGGAGAGGCCGGATAATACGGCGGGCCATAGGCCAAATCGTCGAGATTGCTCTGCGGCTGCGCCATTGCGACCGGACCGGACGAGTGTACGCAACCCGACAGAACGAGCGCGGTCATGGCGGCAATGATCGGCAATCGAAACGCGCGCGCAACCCGCACCGGAGCCTTCCCTCATAGCGAGACAGCTCCAGTCTTGCACCGGTTATGGTTAACAAATCGTTTTTACCGGCCGAAGCGGAAACCCGTAGACCGGATTTCCTCTTTAATACCAGCGATCAGGCGTTGACGTCGGCCCGGGGGCCAACCCTATGGGGGACCAACCCTTGGAGGGACCAATCCTTGGGGGATCAGTCGCGCGAATAACCGATCAGCGGCTTACGCGGCCGGAACAGCAGCATCAGCAAAATCCCCACAATCCCCAGCACGGCAAAAACCGGCTGGTCCAGGATAATCTTGATGACGCTATTCCAGAGCCAGGGCGCGTGGCTCTCGACCCAGGTCCGAAAAGCCTGCTGACTGGATTGATGGATGTCGTTCCAGAATTGACCGAACCGGGTGAAACGCAAGGTCTGGTCGGCGACCCAGCGCGCTCCGTCATAGACCATGAAAATGAATCCGCAGGCCAGCAGCAATAGCCCCACAAGTCGGAAAAAACCGCGGATCATGCGTCACCTTATATATGTCGCGCCCGGAACGCGTCAGCCATTACCGGGCCTTGCCGGGAAATTCAACCTCGTCAGCACCTTATCGGCATTTTCCAGGCGACCTTGCTGGCCGCGAGGAACCCGGAAGGCGTTGACGCTGCAAAGCACCCCCTTTATAAGACCCGCAATGGCGGCGGGCGCAATCCTGCCGCCGCTGTTCTTTGAGCGGCGCCGTGCTGCGGGCATCTCTGCTCCGAAAACGGCATTCTCTCGTAGAACACCCGAACCACACACCAGCGTCGATCACGCGGTTGAACGGCCGGCGCGCATGAGCCCGACCACCCGCTGCCGGTTACCGCCGAAGGATATTTGAGAACATGGCCAATACGACTTCCGCCAAGAAGGCTACGCGCAAGATTGCCCGCCGTACCATCATCAACAAGTCGCGCCGCACCCAGATGCGCGGTTCGGTCCGCATGGTCGAAGAGGCGATCAAGAGCGGCGACCGCAACGCGGCGCTGAAGGCGATGGCACACGCGGAGCCCGAACTCATGAAGGCAGCGCAGCGCAACATCATTCACAAGAACAACGCCAGCCGAAAGGTCTCCCGGCTCGCGCACCAGATCGCCAAGCTGGCGAAATGAACTGATCGAAAAAGATATTCGTCAAAAAGCCCGGCAGTGCCGGGCTTTTTATTTTCGAGCGCCTTGTTGCTCTACGGCTGACCGCGTGAGACAGTTCTCCATCAGCGTAGTTTTAACCTGGTGCAATTCTGTCGCACCCGAAACTCCGGCTGCAGAAATTCCTGCGCGGCCGAGACGGCGTTCTCAATCGACCAAACGCCGCGCTGAAATCGCAATCGCTTGGGACGGCCGCACTTCAGCCCTCCCGTCGCCCGAGTTTAAGGGTTACCCTGTTCCGATGCGCAAAAAAATGTGCGTTTGCGTAGTCACTTATCGGCATAGTGCGGATCGGTTGTTCAAAAACGGCCCGGCGCCGCAACCGAACGTAACCAATTTATGAAAATGTTTTGGACTGTGGCTTTAAATGTGACAGCGGCCCGACGTGTCGAATTCTGCAGGCATTTTCAGAACCTTGCCGCTGGACCGGGAAAGCCCGGCCTGATCTGGCGTGCACTGCACCGATTTCGCGACCCCGTCCGTTGAATCATTTACGTTGCGGGAAATTTGGGCTGCTTGTATTTCTTAATACGTCGCGACGCCCACGGCTCTTCAGACCAGCGCGGTTTAAGGACAGGGGCGGACGTGCAAATCGGCGGCGGTGTGCACGTTAGCGACGCTTTCCAGCGATGCTCGGGTTGTAACTCATAGCAATATGAGGATGGTTGTTCTGTGTCAAAATTTCTCAAGCGCGGCATTTGTCGCCCCGCTGGCTTCGAACAAGAGAGATACACACCGACGAACCACAACCGCAGCGCCGGAGGCGCAGGGAATGACGGGTTGAGAACGGGCTAAGGTAAACGGCAAGCGATCCTGAAAAAGTTTGGCGGTCAGGCGTCGCAACCGAATTTTGAAACACTCTGAGATGACAACTTGCCGTGAGCAATCGCGGCGAGCGGGGGAGGTAGCATGCTTTACAGGACCATCGTCGTATTCGATCAAACGCCATTTTTAGCTGACGCCGCACCAGATGACCTTTGCGCGCGGCCTCCTGCGCGAGCTCCGGACCGGCCGTCGAGTACGCGCTGACCTCGCGAACGCTTTCCCTTCCAGCCTGACGATCGCGGCCTGCGGCATTTCGCCGAACGGCCGGTCTATGGCCGGAAACGAAGCCTCGCTTGAGGTCGCGTCGCGCGGAGAATCCCCCGCGCGGCGGCTTCACCGACAAAATTTACTCCATCAGAAAAGTCGTCAGGCAATGACAAATACGGAACAGGATCGCTGGTCACGCGTGAAAGGGCGGCTGCGTTCGAGCGTGGGAGAAGACGTCTATACGAGCTGGTTCGCGCGAATGGACCTGGAAAGCGTGCAGCCGGAGAGCGTCCACCTTTCGGTGCCGACGCGGTTTCTCAAGAGCTGGATCCAGGCGCATTATGCCGAGCGCGTGCTCACCTGCTGGCAGGCCGAGATGCCGGAAGTGCACCGGATCGACCTCACCGTGCGCACCGCGATGCGGTGCGTGGCACCCGCCAAGGAAGTCGCCGTGCCGGGCGACCCGCGCCGCACCGACCGTCACGACGGCCGCCCGGCGCCGGAGCTTGCGCGCCACCGCGATCGCGCCGGTGTCGGCCAGCCACGACGCCCTCGGCGGCTCGCCGCTCGACCCTCGCCTGACCTTCGGAAGTTTCGTCGATCGGCCGCTCCAACACGCTGGCCCATGCCGCGGCGCGCCAGGTCGCGGAGGGACGGCGCGGCGACAGCGTGATGTTCAATCCGCTGTACATTCATGCCGGCGTCGGGCTCGGCAAAACCCATTTGTTGCAGGCGGTGACATGGGCCGGCAATTCCGGCAGCGAACGCAAGGTGCTCTACCTCACCGCCGAGAAATTCATGTACGGCTTTGTCGCGGCGCTCAAGACGCAGACCGCTCTGGCCTTCAAGGAAGCGTTGCGTGGCATCGACGTGCTGGTGATCGACGATCTGCAATTCCTGCAGGGCAAATCGACCCAGGCCGAATTCTGTCACACCCTGAATGCGCTGATCGACGCCGGCCGCCAGGTGGTGATCGCGGCCGATCGTCCGCCTTCGGACCTCGAGAGCCTCGACGACCGCGTGCGCTCGCGCCTGGCCGGCGGCCTGGTGGTCGAGATGGGATCGCTCGGCGAGGAATTGCGGCTCGGAATTCTCAAATCGCGGGTCGCGGCGGCCCGCGCGCATCATGCAAGCTTCGACGTACCGGCGCCGGTGCTGGATTATCTCGCCCGCACCATCACCCACAACGGCCGCGATCTCGAAGGCGCCATCAATCGCCTGTTGGCGCACAGCAAACTCAACGCGCAGCCGGTCACCCTGGAAATGGCCGAGCGCGAAGTGCGCGATCTGATCCGTCCGCAGGAGCCGAAGCGGATCAAGATCGAGGACATTCAACGGGTGGTAGCCCGGCAGTACAATGTGAGCCGCTCCGACCTGTTGTCGTCGCGCCGCACCGCCAATGTGGTTCGGCCGCGCCAGGTCGCGATGTATCTGGCAAAGACGCTGACGCTTGCGTTCGCTGCCCGAAATCGGCCGCCGGTTCGGCGGGCGCGACCACACCACGGTGCTGCACGCCGTGCGCAAGATCGAGGCGCTGGTCGCCAAGGACGTGGCGTTGTCCGAAGAGGTCGAGTTCGCTGAAGCGCCAGTTGCAGGAGTGAGCCTGCATTTCCGGCGCTGGTCCGACTGATCGTTCCCGCGACGCCGGAACCCGGCTCCGCGCCGCCGTCAAGGCACCTGGCCCCGGGATTGACCGGGGCCATCAGCGGGCTGCCCGCAAAACGTGGGGAACGGGCTCACGCCTCTCTTGCGCTGATCGCCCATCCGCGCCACCTTGCGCTCCCCCTGAGGGCTTGATCAAGTCCAGCTTCGATCAGGCTTTCGGGTTTCAGACGCCGCGGCGCGCCTTTCGGCCGCCCGGCTTTTCCATCTTACGATCGATGGCGGGTATTGCAATGAAGGTCACCGTCGAACGCGCGCAACTCCTGAAATCGCTGGGCCATGTGCATCGCGTGGTCGAGCGCCGCAATACCATTCCGATCCTCGGCAATGTGCTGATCCGCGCCGAAAGCGCCCGGCTGTCGCTCAAGGCCACCGACCTTGACCTTGAAGTGACGGAGACACTGGCAGCGGAAGCCGGAACCGGCGGCTCGACCACCGTGCCGGCGCACATGTTCTACGACATCGTGCGCAAATTGCCCGACGGCGCACAGATCGTGCTGGAAGGCGACGGCGACCGCTCGATGCTGGCGATCCGCGCCGGCCGGTCGCGCTTCACGCTGCAGACGCTGCCCGAAAGCGATTTCCCCGATCTCGCCGCCGGCGACATGACGCATTCGTTCACGCTGGCCGCCTCCGACATGAAACGGCTGATCGACCGCACGCAATTTGCGATATCGACCGAGGAGACCCGCTACTACCTCAACGGCATCTATCTGCACACCGCCGGCAGCGCCAAGGCGGCGACGTTGCGCGCGGTTGCGACCGACGGGCATCGTCTGGCGCAGATCGATCTGCGCGTTGCCCAAAGGCGCCTCAGGCATGCCCGGCGTGATCGTGCCGCGCAAAACCGTCGGTGAAGTGCAGCGGCTTGATCGAGGACAGCGAGGCCGAAGTCGGAATCGAACTGTCGCAGGGCAAGATCCGCTTCACCATCGGCAATGTGGTGCTGACCTCGAAATTGATCGACGGCACGTTTCCCGATTACGGCCGCGTCATTCCGCAAAACAACGACAAGGAGCTCGTGGTCGACAAGAAGGATTTCGAGGCCGCGGTGGATCGCGTCTCGACGATTTCAAGCGAGCGCGGCCGCGCGGTCAAGCTGTCGCTGTCCGCGGGCAAACTGGTGCTGTCGGTGACCAATCCGGATTCCGGCAGCGCGACCGAGGAACTCGAGGTCGAATACGCCTCCGATGCCGCTCGATATCGGATTCAATTCGCGCTATCTGCTCGACATCGCAGCCCAGATCGAGGGCGAAGTCGCGGTGCTGAAACTGGCCGACCCGGGCTCGCCGACGCTGGTCCAGGACAAGGATTCCAAAGGCGCGCTCTACGTGCTGATGCCGATGCGGGTGTGACGGTCGTCATTCAGCACAGTCGTCATTGCCGGGCTTGACCCGGCAATCCATCAGACCGAAATGACCTACTGGGTATACATCCTCGCAAGCAAGCCCGGCGGAACGCTATATGTCGGCGTGACAAACAATCTGGTACGGCGTGTCTACGAACATCGCGAAGGCTTGGTAGAGAGCTTCGCCAAGCGATATGGCATAAAGACGCTGGTATATTTTGAGGCGCACGAAACAATCGCCGCAGCACTCCAGCGCGAGAAGAACATCAAGCATTGGTCGCGCGAGTGGAAAATCGATCTGATCGTTACGAGCAATCCCGATTGGCGAGACCTGTACGAAGATATTGTCCGCTAAAGCGGACGATGGATTGCCGGGTCAGGCCCGGCAATGACGAGTAGCATGACCCCCTCCCGTATCCACCGGCTCACCCTGACGCACTTCCGCAACTATCGCGCGGCGAGCCTGGAGACGCGCGGCAACGTGGTGGTGCTGGTCGGGCCGAACGGCGCCGGCAAGACCAACTGCATCGAGGCAATCTCGTTTCTGTCGCCGGGACGCGGCCTGCGCCGTGCCACGCTTGAGGATGTCGCCGACAATCAGGGCGACGGTTCCTGGGCGGTATCCGCCGAGGTCGAAGGCGCGCTCGGTCTTGCAACGCTCGGCACCGGTATCGACGCGCGGCCCGCCGACGAGGAATCCGCCACCAGCCGGCGCTGCCGGATCGACCGCGAACCGGTGACGTCGGCGGCAGCATTCGGCGATCACCTGCGCATGGTGTGGCTGACGCCGGCGATGGACGGACTGTTCATGGGCGCGGCCTCGGAGCGGCGGCGGTTTTTCGATCGCCTGGTGCTCGCCATCGACAGCGAGCATTCAAGCCGGGTGTCGGCGCTCGACCGTTCCCTGCGGTCGCGCAACCGGCTGCTCGAGGTGCGCAATTACGACGACCATTGGTGCGATGCGATCGAACGCGAAACCGCCGAACTCGCCGTCGCGGTCGCTGCGATGCGCGGCCAGACCGCGACAAGGCTGGCGGCGATGCTGCGCGCGCGCGGCCAAGGCTCGGTCTTTCCGTCGGCGCAGATCATGCTCGACGGCTGGATGGAAAACGCACTGGTCACCGAACCCGCCACCGCGGTTGAAGACCGCTACCGCGAGATCCTGCGCGTCAACCGCGCCCGCGACGCCGCGGCCGGCCGCACCCTCGACGGTCCGCATCTCACCGATCTGCAGGTGATCTACGCGCCGAAGAACATGCCGGCCCGCGACGCCTCCACCGGCGAGCAAAAGGCGCTTTTGATCGGCCTGGTGCTGGCGCATGCCAGCCTGGTCGCGGAAATGACCGGCATCACCCCGCTGTTGCTGCTCGACGAGGTGGTGGCGCATCTCGATCCCGACCGGCGCGTGGCGCTGTTCAGCGAATTGGAAAAGCTCGGCGCCCAGGTCTGGATGACCGGCGCCGACCCTGCGGCTTTCACCGACATCAGTGCAGCAGGTGAAATTTTCAACGTCGATTCCGGCCATATCGCCCGCCGCGGCTGACGGCGCGGGCAACCTCAGGCAGCTTGAAAACCGGATTTTTAGAGCCAGGAATCAACGCCCGAATCACGCTTTTGCAGGCCCTCCGAATCGGCTCCGGGGCACCTTGAAAAACCATCAAAAAATCCCATTTATTCAATAGCTTGTTGATAGAGACTTTGCGCTAGGCGCATTGCGCCTTTCATGGCACAAATAAGTCAATCAGCGCCTGATTTTGCGCCGCTGATTCGGGACATCCTCGAAGGCCTCACATGACAGAACCTGCCCGGCAATCGATCGCCGACACTGAGCATTCCATTCCCATCGAATACGGCGCGGAATCGATCCGGGTTCTGAAAGGCCTCGATGCCGTGCGCAAGCGGCCGGGCATGTATATCGGCGACACCGATGACGGTTCCGGCCTGCATCACATGGTCTACGAAGTCGTCGACAACTCCATCGACGAAGCGCTGGCCGGCCACGCCACCTCGGTGGAGGTCGTGCTCAACGCCGACGGTTCCGTCACCGTGCGCGACGACGGCCGCGGCATTCCGGTCGACATTCACAAGGGCGAAGGCATTTCCGCGGCCGAGGTCATCATGACCCAGTTGCATGCGGGAGGAAAATTCGACCAGAACTCCTACAAGGTATCCGGCGGGCTGCACGGCGTCGGCGTCTCCGTCGTCAACGCGCTGTCGAGCAAGCTGCAATTGCGGGTCTGGCGCGACGGCAAGGAGCATTACATCGAATTCGCCCATGGCGACGCGGTGGCGCCGCTCCAGGTGGTGGGCGACGCCAACGGCAAGCGCGGCACCGAGGTGACGTTCATCGCCTCCACCGAAACCTTCACCAACGTCGAATATGATTTTGCGACGCTGGAACATCGCCTGCGCGAGCTCGCCTTCCTGAATTCCGGCGTCAACATCGTGCTCTCCGACATGCGCCACGCGGTCGAGAAACGCGAGGAGATGCACTATGACGGCGGCGTCGAGGAATTCGTCAAATATCTCGACCGCAACAAGAAGCCGATGGTGCCGTCTCCGATCATGATCAATGCCGACCTGAACGGGATCGGCGTCGAGGCGGCACTGTGGTGGAACGACAGCTATCATGAGAATGTGCTGTGCTTCACCAACAACATTCCGCAGCGCGACGGCGGCACCCATCTGGCCGGCTTCCGCGGCGCGCTGACGCGCCAGGTCAACGGCTATGCCGACGCCATCGCCAAACGGGAAAAGATCGCGCTGACCGGCGATGATTGCCGCGAAGGCCTCACCGCGGTGCTCTCGGTGAAAGTGCCCGATCCGAAATTCTCCTCGCAGACCAAGGACAAGCTGGTGTCCTCGGAAGTCCGCCCGGTGGTCGAGAACGTCCTCAACGAAGCCCTGGCGGCATGGTTTGAGGAACATCCCGCCGAGGCCAAGGTCATTGTCAACAAGGTGGTGGAGGCCGCGGCTGCCCGCGAGGCCGCGCGAAAAGCGCGCGAGCTGACGCGGCGCAAGGGCGCGCTCGACGTGGCCTCGCTGCCCGGCAAGCTCGCCCCGTGCCAGGAAAAAGACCCCGCCAAATCCGAGATGTTCATCGTCGAGGGCGATAGCGCCGGCGGCAGCGCCAAGATGGGCCGCAACCGCGAATTCCAGGCCGTGCTGCCGCTACGCGGCAAGATCCTCAATGTCGAGCGTGCGCGCTTCGACAAGATGCTGAGCTCCGAACAGATCGGCACGCTGATCACGGCACTCGGTACCGGTATCGGCCGCGACGACTTCGACCTCTCCAAGCTGCGCTATCACAAGATCATCCTGATGACCGACGCCGACGTTGACGGCGCGCATATCCGCACGCTGCTGCTGACGTTCTTCTTCCGCCAGATGCCGTCATTGATCGAGGGCGGTTACCTCTATATCGCGCAACCGCCGCTCTACAAGGTGACCCGCGGCAAGTCCGAGCAATACCTCAAGGACGAGCGCGCGCTCGAGGACTACCTGATCTCCACGGGCCTCGACGACTGCGTCTTCAAGCAGGCTTCGGGCGAAGCCCGTAGCGGCCGCGATCTGCGCACGCTGGTGGAAGATGCCAGGGTCATCCGCGGCACGCTGCACAAGCTGCACAGCCGCTACAATCGCAAGGTGATCGAGCAGGCCGCGATCGCAGGCGTCATGAACCCGAGGATCACCGGCGACATCGAGACCGCCAATGCCGCTGCCGATTATATCGCGCGCAGGCTCGATGCGCTGGCCGATGAGGTCGAGCGCGGCTGGACCGGGCGCTTCACGGAAGGCGAAGGTTTCCTGTTCGAGCGTACCGTGCGCGGCGTCAAGGACGTCGCCGTGATCGACGATGCGCTGCTCGGCTCCGCCGACGCCCGCAAGCTCGACGATTTCGCGGCCGCCTTGCAGGAAGCCTATGCAAAGCCGGGCGTGTTGCGCCGGAAAGATGCCGAAACCGCCATCCATGGCCCGGTCAGCCTGTTCGAGGCGGTGACCGACGCCGGACACAAGGGTGTCGTGCTGCAGCGCTACAAAGGCCTCGGCGAAATGAACCCGGAACAGCTCTGGGAAACCACGCTGGACACCAATGCGCGTTCCCTGCTGCAGGTGAAGGTCAAGGAAGTCGACGAGGCCGACGATATCTTCACCAAGCTGATGGGCGATGTGGTCGAACCGCGCCGCGAGTTCATCCAGGACAATTCGCTCAGCGCCAACGTGGACGTGTGAGACCAGACAGCATGATCCGGAAAAGGGGCAGCCGGCTTTCCGAAAAGATCATGCCCAGGCAAAGCAATGAGACCATGATCCAATTCAACCCGGCCGGATCGTAATTTCATGGCAGCGATCCAGTACATCGTCGAGGGCGGTCACCGGCTGACGGGCACTATCGAACCTTCCGGAAACAAGAACGCTGCGTTGCCGATCATCGCTGCGGCATTGCTGACCGAGCATCCGGTCACCCTCGAAAATGTTCCGCGCATTCGCGATACCGAAACCCTGGTCGAACTGATCCGGTCGGTCGGCGCCACGGTCGAATGGCGGCGGCGCAACACGCTTTTCATCCATGCCAAGGACATTCGCGCCGCCGACCTCGATCCGGTGCTGTGCGCGCGGATCCGGGCCTCGATCCTGCTGGCGGGACCGCTGCTGGCCCGCTGCGGCGGGGTCATGCTGCCGCCCCCCGGTGGCGACGTCATCGGCAGGCGGCGTCTCGACACCCATTTCCTGGCTTTCGAACAACTCGGCGCCACGGTGATCGCAACCGACCGGCTGGAATTCCGCGCCACGCGCCTCAAGGGTGCGGATGTTTTCCTCGACGAGCCCAGCGTGACCGCGACGGAAAACGCATTGATGGCCGCGGTGGCGTCCCACGGCACCACGCACCTGCGCAACGTCGCATCCGAGCCGCATGTGCAGGACCTCGCGCACTTTTTGGTGGCGCTTGGCGCCCGCATCGAAGGCATCGGCACCAACACCATGGTCGTGCATGGGCCTGCGACGCTCGGCGCCTGCACCTATTCGATCGGACCCGACCACATCGAGGTCGGCTCGTTGATCGGGCTCGCCGCGGTGACGCGTTCGCCGCTGCGTATCGCGCGCGCCGGCGTCGAGCATCTGCGCTCGATCCGGATGGGTTTTGAACGGCTCGGCATCGTCTGCGAGGTCGATGGCGACGATCTGACGGTGTCGGGCGAACAGACCCTCAAGGTGCACGACGATTTCGGCGGCCATGTCCCGAAGCTGGAGGACCAGCCGTGGCCGGCTTTCCCGGCCGACCTGATGTCGATCGCCATTGTGACCGCGACCCAGTGCGACGGCGTGATCCTGATGTTCGAGAAGATGTTCGAGTTGCGGATGTTCTTTGTCGACAAGCTGATCTCGATGGGCGCCCGCATTGTGCTATGCGATCCGCACCGCGCGATCGTGGCGGGACCCAGCCGGCTGCGGGGCGCGCTGATGTCGTCTCCCGACATTCGCGCCGGGATGGCGATGCTGCTGGCCGCGGTGTGCGCCAAGGGCGTCAGCACCATCAACAATGCCGACCAGATCGAACGCGGCTATGAACGCATCGACGAGCGTCTCAACGCGCTCGGCGCCAGAATCACCCGCGTGCCTGAACGGCCGCACGACACCTGACAGGCGTGAAGATTTCAGGCGGCGTGCTAGTGTCGCCGGATGACATCCCTCGACCAAATCGGATCTGGACCGGCCGCGGCAACGTCCGTTGGCCATTTCACCATTGAATTGACCGAGACGCTCAAGCTGGCGGTGCCGATCGCACTGACGCAGCTTGGGCAGATCGCCATGATGACGATCGATCTGGCGCTGATTGGTCGCCTCGGGCGCGAAGCGGTCGCCGCGGCGGCACTGGCGAATACCGTATTCTTCGTCAGTTTCACCTTCGGAATGGGACTGGTGTCCGCCGTGGCCCCGCTCGCCGCGCAAGCCTTCGGCGCCCGCAATCCACGGCAGGTGCGGCGCTCGCTTCGCGTCGGGCTTTGGGCTGCATTGGTGATTTCGCTGCCGATCATGGTGTTTCCGCTGTACGGCGAGCAGATCCTGTTGGCGCTCGGCCAGGCTCCCGCAACCGCGCGACTCTCGCAGCACTATCTGTTCGGTCTGGCCTGGGGCGTCACGCCGGCCCTCTGGTTCCTGGCAATTCGCGGCTTCATGGGCGCAGTCAACCGGCCGGAGCCGGGGCTATGGATTACCATCGTCGCCATCCCCGCCAATGCTGTGCTGGTCTATCTGCTGATCCATGGCGAGTTGGGGTTGCCGCGGCTGGGGCTGTTCGGCGCCGGCCTTGCCACCACCATCGTCAGTTTCGGAATGTTTTTCGCGGGGCTGTGGTTTGCCTGTCGCCGCCGGCCGTTCCGGAAATATCAGGTGCTCGGACGCCTCTGGCGCATCGATGGGCCGTTGATGTGGCGGTTGGTCGTCATCGGCGCGCCGATTTCGCTGTCATTTCTGATGGAATATGGCCTGTTTGCCGCCGCCGCACTGTTGATGGGCCTGATCGGCACAACTGCGCTGGCCGCGCATCAGATCGCCTTGCAGGTCACCGCCATCCTTTTCATGGTGCCGCTCGGCATCGGGATGGCGGCCACCGTGCGGGTCGGACACGCCGTCGGCCGCAGCGATGCAGCGGCGGTCAAACGTGCCGGCTACGTCGCAGCATTACTCGGAATTGTCCTGGTAGCGATCATGACACTCGTCGTGATCCTGGGACGATTTGCAATCGCGCGGTTTTTCTTCGGCGAAGCCGTGGCGGACGGCGGTGTCGTCGAACTTACCGCGATCCTGCTGATGGTCGGCGCGACGTTCTTTGTCTGCGACGGCATTCAGACCATCGCGGCCGGAGCGCTTCGCGGCATGAACGACACGCGGATACCGCTGCTGTTTGCCACGATCAGCTATTGGCTGATCGGATTTACGGCTGCCTGCGGGCTTGCCTTCCGGTTCGACTTCGGCGCGGTCGGGGTCTGGATCGGGCTATCCTGCGGGACCGCCGTTTATGCCACGCTACTGATGTTGCGGTTCGGACGGCTTGCAAATCGACTGAAATTTGCAACGATACCGAACGCAAATTAATCGTTTCGTCGACACCACGATCCGCCACCGGGCTGTTATGCTCGACGCGGCATAACCGCCGGGGCGTCCCAATGACACTGTCCGTCGACCTGTTCTTTTCATTTCGCAGCCCCTACAGCTATCTGGCACTGCCGAAGACGCGCAAGCTGATCGCCGACTATGATGTCACCGTCAATCTGCGGCCGGTCTATCCGCTCGCCGTGCGCGTGCCCGGATTTTTCAAACGCGCCAATCCGCAATTCGCGCGTTACGTGGTGCTCGACAGCCGCCGCGTCGCCAGCCACGAAAACATCCCGTTCCGCTTTCCCCGTCCCGATCCGATCGTCCAGGACATGACGACGCTCGACGTCGCGGACAGTCAGCCCTACATCCACCGGCTGACGCGGCTTGGCGCCGCGGCACAGCTTGAAGGGCGCTCGCTGGTGTTTGCCGATGCGATCAGCCGGGTGTTGTGGGACGGCACGGTCAAGGGCTGGAACGAGGGCGATCATCTCGCCCGGGCGGCCGCTGCGGCCGGCTTCGATCTTGCCGCGATGGATGCCGCGATCTCGGCCGACCCCGACCGGTACGAGCGGGTGATCTCCGGCAACGAACAGGACCATGCGGCCTCGGGCCATTGGGGCGTGCCGACCTTCGTGTTCGAGAACGAGCCGTTTTTCGGACAGGACCGCGTCGACATGCTGGTCTGGCGGATGGAAAGCAAAGGCCTGACCCGCCGCGGCTGATGTTGACGGCGCGCCGCCACCGCCGTACCAAAACTGCAGCAAGAACAACGAGGCAACGCCATGGCCGATGAAACCGCAACCCTCGCCGCCTATGTCGCCAACCTGAAATTCGCGGACATCCCGCACGAAGTGCTGGAGCGCGCCAAGGTCCTGACGCTGGATTTTCTCGGCAGCGCCATTCGGGCGCGGCGCGACGCGGAATCCACGCCTTCGCTGCTCAAGATGCTGGAAGCCCTCGCCCTCGACGGCAAGGGCGAGTCCACCGTGTTCGGCGACAGCAAGACCTGGACCCCGGCGGTGGCCGCACTTCTCAACGGCGCGCTCGGTCATTCGCTTGATTTCGACGACACCCACGCGGATTCCTCGCTGCATGCCAGCGCGCCGGTGGTGCCGGCGGCGTTCGCGGTCGGCGAACTGGTCGGCGCGTCCGGCCGCGACGTGCTGACCGCGATCGTCGCCGGCTATGAAGTGTGCTGCCGGCTCGGCAACGCGCTCGACCCCACCTCGCATTACAAACGCGGCTTTCATCCTACCGCGACGGCGGGAACCTATGGCGCCGCGGCCGCGGCGGCGAAATTGTTCGGGCTCACGAAAGAGCAGATCGTTGCGGCCTTCGGCGTCTCCGGCAGCCAGGCCGCGGGTTCGCTGCAATTTCTGGTCAATGGCGCCTGGAACAAGCGCTACCAGGTCGGCGCCGCCGCGATGAACGGCGTGATTGCGGCGACATTGGCCCGCAATGACTTTGTCGGCGCCGTCGAATCGGTCGAGGGCAAGCACGGCCTTCTGGTCGGCTACAGCGACGACGCGCATCCCGACAAGGCGGTGGCAGGCCTCGGCGAGATCTACGAGACCATGAAAATCGGCGTCAAACCCTATCCGAGCTGCCGTTATACCCACGCGGCACTTGACGCGCTGATCGCGATGCGCCGGGAGCATAATCTGACGCCGGACCAGATCAATCGCGTCGAGATCGGCCTGCACCGCAACGGCATCACGCTGACCGGCGATGCCGCCACCAAGCGGCATCCGACCTCCATCGTCGGCGGGCAGTTCTCGATGTTCTTCACCGGCGCGGTCGCGCTCGATCAGGGCCGCTTCGGCTGGGACGATTACGACAGGCTCGGCGACGCCAAGGTCGACGCACTCGCCGACAAATTCGACGTGGTGCAGGACGATCGGCTCGAGATCGGCCGCAGCCATCCGTTCGGCGCGCGGGTCAGCATCACCACCGATGACGGCGTCCACGAGCGGCTCTATGCCGACCCCTCCGGCGAGCCTTCATCGTTCCCCGATGCGCAGGCGATGCAGCAGAAATTCCTTACCCTCGCCCGTCCGGTACTGAACGCGCGTGCCGATCAATTCGCCGACGCGATCCTTTCACTGGAACGATACGACCGCGTCGCGACCGCCACCCATCTCGGACGACAGTAAACTGATTCAGTCTTCGGACCGCGCCGCCCATTTGGCGCGGTGCGTCACCCATACATCGGCGACATGGCCGAACAGGTCGATCTCGCGCTGCTTTTCGGCGCGTAGCCGGCGCGCCACGCTCTGTGAAGCGATATTTTCACGATCGATGCAGTGGATGACCTGGTCGATCTCGAAGGTTGCAAAGGCCCAGTCGATCGACGCCCGCGCCGCCTCCAGCGCATATCCCTTGCCGCGAAACTCGCTGGCAATGCCCCAGCCGATTTCGAAATCCGGCCATTTCGGCGGAGACCATGGCCCGACCCGCCCGGCAAATTTCCCGGTGGATTTTTCCTCGACCACAAACATGCCGACGCCATGCAGCACCCAATGCCCGGCCATGATCGCCGCATTGCGCCACCCGACGAACTCGTCGGTGATGGGCTTGTTATCGGCGGTGATGAAGCGCCCGGAGGCCGGATCGGCCAGCATCGCGGTGTTCGGCGCGATGTCGGCCTCTCGCCACATCCGCAGCTTCAGGCGATCGGTCTCGATGACGGGGCCGCTCAATCGAGCAAGTGCTGCGCCGGGCTTGATGGAAGCGATCATCGGTTCGTCATCCCTGAAGTGCGAGCGAAGCCAGCCTCGAAGATGGCAGAAGACGCTACCCGTTGCCACCCTTCGAGCCGGCCAGGGATGGCCCGCATCCCGGGGCTTGTCACCGCGGCGCTGGCGCAAGATAATAGCCGAAACCTCCCTGGAGACCCCATGAGCTGGCAACCCTCCAACGATCCCGTGCTCGGCGATGCCAGTTCCTGCGACGCGCTCGAGCTTGTCATCGTGCCGCGGACTCGCGACCTCGGCGATGGATTCGAGGTGCGCCGCGCGCTGCCGCACGGCAAGCGGCAGATGGTCGGCCCCTTCATCTTTTTCGATCATTTCGGACCGGTGCAGTTCATGTCCGGCAAGGGCATGGATGTGCGCCCGCATCCGCATATTGGCCTTGCTACTGTCACCTATCTGTTCGACGGCAGCATCATGCACCGCGATAGCGAGGGCAACATTCGGGAAATCCAGCCGGGCGCGATGAACCTGATGACGGCTGGCCGCGGTATCGCCCATTCCGAGCGCACCCCGGACCTGCAGCGCCGCAATGGTCAGAACATGCTGGGCCTGCAGAGCTGGATCGCGCTACCGGCGGCATCGGAAGAAATCGCGCCGTCGTTTCAGCATTACGCCGCCGCAAGCCTGCCGACGGTCGAGGACCGCGGTTTCACCGCCCGGGTCATTGCGGGCAGTTCGTTCGGCGTGAAATCGCCGGTCGCCATGGTGTCGCCGTGGTTTTACACCGAGGTGACCGCGAAAGAAGGCACCAGCGTGCCGCTCGACCCCGACCATGAAGAGCGCGCCATCTATGTGATCGACGGCGAAATCGAAATAGCCGGCGATCGCTACCAGGGGCCGCGCCTTTTGATTTTCCGGCCCGGCGACCGCATCACGGTCAACGCAACCAAGCCGACCCGGATGATGTTTCTCGGCGGCGACGCGCTGGAAGGCCCGCGCCATATCTGGTGGAATTTCGTCTCCTCCAGCAAGGAACGCATCGAGCAAGCCAAGCAGGACTGGAAAACCGGCCGCTTCGCCCAGGTTCCCAACGAACACGAGTTCATTCCGCTGCCGGAATGAGCTATCTCCCACTTCTCCTTGTCGCTACCCGTGTTTGCGGGACGGTGATGCTTTCGAAAGTTTGATCCATGACCACCATGCTTGCCAGTGACCTGCCATTGCCGCGAATCGGGCGCGGCAAGGTGCGCGACATCTACGCCGTCGGCGACGATCGCGTGCTGCTGCTGGCGACCGATCGCATCAGCGCATTCGACGTGGTGATGGCCGAGACCATCCCGATGAAGGGCGCGGTGCTCACGCAGATCAGCGCCTGGTGGTTCAATCAGCTCGAAGGCGTGGTGCCGCATCACATGATCAGCGCCGACGCCGATGCCATCATCAAGGAGGTGCCGGTGCTGCAGGCCCATCGCGGCGAGATCGCCGGGCGCGCGATGCTGTGCCGGCGCACCACGGTGTTTCCCATCGAATGCGTGATCCGCGGCTATCTCTCAGGCTCGGCGTGGAAGGAATATGCCGGCTCCGGCACGCTGGCCGGCGAAAAGCTGCCGCCCGGCCTGCTCGAAAGCGGCAAGCTCGAACCGGCGATCTTCAGCCCGGCGACCAAGGCCGAGAGCGGCCATGACGAGAACATCACCGTGGCGACGGTGCGCGAACGCCTCGGCGACGAGGTGGCCTATGCGCTGGAGAGCATGGCGCGCGCGGTCTATTCGCTCGGCGAAAAAATCACCCGCGGCCAGGGCATCATCATCGCCGACACCAAATTCGAATTCGGCCGCGACGGTGACGGGCGCATCATCCTGATCGACGAGGTGATGACCCCCGACAGTTCGCGGTTCTGGGCCGCGGATGTTTACAAACCGGGCCAGCCGCAGCCGAGCTTCGACAAGCAACCGCTGCGCGATTATCTCGACGTGGAACGCCGTGCCGGGCGCTGGAATGGCGAAGCCCCGCCGCCGCCGCTGCCTGCAAGCGTGGTCGACGCCACCAGCAAGCGCTACCTCGAAGCCTATCGCCGCGTCACCGGCGCCGATCTGGCGATCACATAGACGGACGATTCCTCGTGCCCGCAATATCATAAAACATCTTGTCCGCGAGCACCGCAGTCGTCTACCACTGATACCGGGTGGCAAGGATAGGCGCGCGCGTGGTCAGTCAATCCGTCAGTTACGGTCCGGGGCTACGCTGGGCGCTCAATAACGTTCTCGGCGGCACTGCCGCCAGCGTTCTGACCGTCACGTTCGGATTGTCCTACTCGTTGTTGATCTTCGGCGGCCCGCTGGCGCCATTTTTATCCTACGGCGTCGCTTCCACCTTTGTCTCATCGGCGGTACTCGCAGCTGTCATCGCGCTGGGCAGCTCCTTTCCGTTCGCGATAGCCGGCCCGGAAAGTTCTACCGCGGCGATGACGGGAATTCTGGCGTCATCGCTGGTCGAACGCATAGTGGCCGCCAATCCGGCGGCTCCCCTGCTCCCTCCGGTCCTCATCACGCTTGGCCTTGCCACCATGCTTACAGGCGTCGTGCTGTGCGGCTTCGGGGTATCGCGCATGGGGCGAGCGATCCGCTATGTGCCCTATCCGGTGGTCGGCGGATTTCTCGGCGCCACCGGCTGCCTGATTCTTTTGGGCGCGATCCGCGTCATCACCGGCCACCGCCTGCAATTCGCCACACTGGATCAGTTCGCCAACGTCCTGACACTGTCGGAATTGGCGGCCGCCTGCGTCATGGCCATCGTGCTGTATATGACGTGGCATCGCTCCCGCAGTTCGTTTGGATTGCCGGCCATCCTGATCGGCGGCGTCGTCGCCGCGCATATCGCATTTTGGTTCGCCGGTATCTCGCTGGCGCAGGCACAGGCGGCGGGCTGGACCTTTCAACCGCCGCCAAGCGTCGATTTCATGTTGCCATGGAGCGTGGCTGAGATCGGTCACTATCCCTGGCGTGCGTTGCCGGACCTGGTCGGCGACGTCATCGCCGTCATCTTCGTGACGGCGTCGAGCGCGTTGTTCAACACCACCGGTATCGAAGTCGCGACGCATCGCGAGGCCAATCTCGAGCGTGAACTCAGCGCTACCGGCGTCGCCAACATCCTCGCCGGCGCGCTCGGAGGCTATGCAGGCTGCATTTCGGTCAGCCGTTCCGTTCTTAACTTGAATAGCGGCGGAACGGGCCGCCTTTCCGGCCTGACCACTGCTGCGATTTCGGTGTCGATGCTGGCGGCGGCGCCCACGCTGCTCGGCTATATGCCGAAATTCGTTCTCGGCGGCTTGCTGATCTATCTCGGCGCGGACCAGCTTCATAAATGGATCGTTCAGTCGCGGCGGCGGCTTTCGTTTATCGAGTATCTGTCGCTGCTGGCGATCATCGTCATCATCGTGCAATGGGGCTTCATCGCCGGCATCCTGATCGGCGTCGTGATCGGCTGTGCGACCTTTGCGCTGAGCGCCTCGCGCATTGATTCGATCAAATACAGTTTCGACGGCTCCGAGTATCGCAGTTCGCTGGACCGCTCGCGCGACGATCAGGCGGTGCTGTCGGCGCATGGCGGCAAGATCCAGGGGTTGAACCTGCAGAGCTACCTGTTCTTCGGGTCGGCCAACCGGCTCTACCAGCACGTCAAGGCGCTTCTCGCACGTCACCGGGAGTGCCGGTTCCTGCTGTTCGATTTCAAGCTGGTCACCGGCATCGATTCTTCCGCCGCCTACAGTTTCGCCCAGATCAAGCAGACCGCGCACGACCTCGGCATCAAACTGGTGCTGGTCCATCTTCCATCCGCGGCCGAGAAGGCGCTGCGGTCGAGCGAGTTCATCACGCCGGAAGTCAGCATCATGCCTGAACTCGATCACGCGCTGGAATGGTGCGAGAACGAGATCATTGCGCAGCATCGAGGTCTCGCGGGCGAGGAAGCCTCCTTGCGCGACTGGTTCACCCAGATTCTGGGGACCGAACATGACTCCGCGGAATTGATCCGCCGCTGCCAGCGCATCGAAGTCGAATCCGGCGAGATTATCGTCAGCGCCGGCGAAGCCGCCGACTCCATGCATTTCATCCTCGACGGTCGCGTCGGGATCATGATTTCCACCGGCGACGGCGGCACCACGCGGGTGCGAAGCCTCGGCCGCTACACCACGATCGGCGAGATGGGCCTGGTGTCACGGGCGCCACGCAGCGCCACCATCCAGGCTGAGGTCGCGAGCATTCTCTACGTCCTGAACGTCGATCAATTCGAAGAAATCAAAGCCGACGATCCGGCGCTCGGCCAAAAACTGTTGACCTATTTCGTCTCCATCATGGCCGAGCGGCTGACCTTTGCCAATCGCATGATCGCGGTGCTCCGAAGATAGGGTCCGTCGCCTGCATTCGCCGGACGACCGGGATGGATTGCTACTTCGGCGGCGATGCCGGAGCGGCCTGGATATAGGGACCGGTCTGGATTCGGCGAATCACGGTTGCAACATCTTCTTCAAAGCTGACGAGGTGCTCCCGGCCGAACATGATGGCCGATCCGCTGCCCTGTCCGGGCTGGACCATCATGATCTGGTCCAGGTTCACCAGGACCTCTCGCGTCGGCGGTCCCGGTCGTTTCAACACGATAAAAACGGCCATTCCGGTCTCCTGGCTATCGTCGATTCAAACGCCGTAAGCTACGCCCGCAAATCCTTCTGTGCTGCGATATGCCTTGCTGGTTCGACACACGAATGAGATCATCGGTCTGAAATTGATCGGGGAATCGCGCGGGGAATGATGACACAGATTCAGCCGGCTGATGTGAAAAAATTTGTCACTAACGATTTTCGCCTGCAAAGCGGAGTGGTCATGCCAACCGTGACCATCGCCTATCGAACCCTGGGCGTTCTTGCCGCGAACCGCGACAATGTAGTGCTGGTCACCCATGGCAACACCAGCGGACCGCAGATGATCGATCCCGGCGGGCCGACGGGAGAAGGAAGCTGGAGCGAAATCGTCGGCCCCGGCAAGGCGGTCGATACCGACCGTTTCTTTGTCATCTGTCCGAACATGCTGGGATCGTCCTACGGATCGACCAATGCGGCGAGCGTCGATCCTGCGACGGGCAAGCCTTACGGGCCCCGGTTTCCCGGCATCACGGTGAGCGACATTGTCGCCACCCAGCGGGCACTGCTCGATCATTTCGGGATCGAAAAACTGGTCGCGATTGTCGGCCCGTCCTATGGCGGGTTTCAGGCCTTTCAATGGGCGGTGAATTACCCTGGCATGATGAAGGGGATTGCCGCCATCGTCACCTCTCCGGCGCTGCCGCCCGAGCGCGCCGACGGCAATGTGGCGCGTCTGCTCGCAACCTTGTCGAAAGACCCCAACTGGAACGGCGGCGACTATTACGATCGCGGCGGCGTGCTGGAGGCGATGATCCAGATCCGCTCGGCCACGCTCAAGACCTACGGCATCGAGACTCGCCTTCGCGACACGATGTCCGATCCCGTCGAAATCGAGGCGGCGATCCGCGACGAGGCCGCGCGATGGGCGCAGGGATTCGACGCAAACTCGCTGATCATCCTGGCAAAGGCGCTAAAAGGCTTCAACGTGACGGCGCAATTCGGCAACATCAAATCGAAGGTGCTGTACGTGCTGTCGCGAACCGACAGGCTGTTTCCGCCGGAGCTCGCTCCCGGCGTGATGCAGGGATTGAAAGCAGCCGGCGTCGACGCCGACTATTTCCTGCTCGACAGCGAGTATGGACATTCGGCGTCGGGCCGCGACGCGCATAAATGGGCGCCGCGGCTGCGTCAGTTCATGGACGGGCTCAACTAGCCGACCCGACAGAGGCGCTTATACCCCTGCCATCATCACATATTTGATCTCGACATATTCTTCCATGCCGTGATGCGAGCCTTCGCGGCCGAGGCCTGATTCCTTGACGCCGCCGAACGGCGCCACTTCGGTGGTGATCAGGCCGGTGTTGACGCCGACCATGCCGGACTCCAGTGCTTCGGCAACCCGCCAGACCCGGCCAAGATCGCGCGAATAGAAATAGGAGGCGAGCCCAAACGGCGAATTGTTGCACATCGCAATCACGTCGGCCTCTTCCTTGAAGCGGAACACCGGCGCCAGCGGCCCGAAGGTTTCCTCCTGCGATACCAGCGCATTTGGCGCGACGTTGGACAGCACCGTCGGCTCGAAGAAGGTGCCGCCGAGCGAATGGCGTTTTCCCCCGGTGACGATCCTGGCGCCGTGCTTGACCGCGTCCGCAATATGCTTCTCGACCTTGTCGACCGCGGCCATGTTGATCAGCGGCCCCTGGGTCACGCCTTGCTCGGTGCCGTCGCCGATCTTCATCGCCGCGACTTTCTTCGAGAGTTTCTCCACGAACTGATCGTAGATCTTGTCCTGGGCGTAGATGCGGTTGGCGCAGACGCAGGTCTGGCCCATGTTGCGGTATTTCGAGACGATGGCGCCCTCGACCGCAGCATCAATATCGGCATCGTCGAACACCACGAACGGCGCGTTGCCGCCGAGTTCGAGCCCGAGCTTCTTTACCCCGACCGCGGCCTGCTGATAGAGGATTTTTCCGACCTCGGTCGATCCGGTGAAGCCGACAAAGCGCACCGCCGGATGCTCGCACAGCACCTTGCCGATCGCCGACGAATTGCCGGTGAGGATATTGAACACGCCCTTGGGCACGCCCGCTTTCTCCGCCAGCACCACCAGCGCCAGCGCCGTGAGCGGCGTCTCATTGGCGGGCTTCAGCACCACGGTGCAGCCGGCCGCGAGCGCCGGCGATACTTTCCGGGTGATCATCGAGCACGGAAAATTCCAGGGCGTGATCGCGCCGCAGACGCCGATCGGCTGGCGGATCGCGAGTAACCGCGCATCGGGCCGCTGGGTCGGGATGGTTTCGCCATAGACGCGGCGGGCTTCCTCGGCAAAAAACTCGACATAGGCACCGCCGATATCGACTTCGCCGAGCGCTTCGGCCAGCGGCTTGCCCTGCTCGGAGGTGAGGATCAGCGCCAGGTCTTCGCGGTTGGCGATAATCAGGTCGAACCATTTGCGCAGGATGTTGGAGCGCTGCTTGGCGGTCAGCTTGGCCCAGGCCGGAAATGCCCGCTCGGCGGCTTCTACCGCTTGCGTCGCTTCCGCGGTGCTCATCTTCGGCACCTTGGCAAGCTCGACGCCGTTGACCGGATTGGTCACGGGATTGGCCGGCGTGCCGGTCCAGGCGCCATCGATGTAGCATTGCTCGCGCAGCAGCGAGGGATCTTTCAGGCGCTCGCGCAGCGAGGGCGTGGAGGATTGCGGGGCACGGGCGGCGGCAGCGGTCGGGGTCATGGCGTTACTCCTCACATGTTTCTTCGCGATGTTGGGGCCGAATATAGGCTCAAATGGGCGGCAATGCATCGGCCGCAAGCGCGTCCGCGCGCGGCGTTTTCGAGCCATGTTCGGACGCCGCCCGAGGTTTCCCCGGACGTTCAAGATATCGGCATGCAGGAAAAGGCCGTCAGGCCGCGCCGCTCATATAGGTCTCGCGGCGGCCGATCATGCGCTCCGCTGCGGCCTTGGCGTCCGCCTTGGAGGAAGTGGCGCAGGTGCGGTATTCGAGATCGGGCATCACGGCGGGTCCGCGCCGGCCGAACCATGATTTGGAACCAACCGGCAACAGCGCCAATGCTTGAGCGACATTGTCGACCGCATCAAAGGAATGCAGCGCCCCGGTACCGGCAAAGCGCACTTCAAAAATGCCCGGGCTGATCGGCGCTTCGATATTCTCGCCGCGCCCGGCCCGGGGATACCGCTTCCATTCGCTCCAAGTCGAAATCATCGTCGTCCCTCGCAACCCAACAAGCTACAATCACCTTGGCTAAATCTTGTTCCCGTCAATGGCCGTTTGTCCAGCGATCTGAATGCCTTACGACTAAAGTCGGCTCCCGAAACAACTATCCCGTCAGCATACCGTGGATATGTCGGGTGGTCACCGACAATGCAAGCCAATCCACCGCAAAAACGGCGAGTGTTGCAGTTCGGTCGCGGCCCGCCGGGACCAATCTCCCCTGCCAATCATCACGAGATCGCGACCGTCGCGCCGCGACCGGCCGGGGCGGCTTGCGAGACGCCGCGACCGGGAGGAAGATCGACCCACTTCAAAAACTAAAACGGGAGGTGACCATGCAGAGCAAAGCCCAGATCGATCAGGTACTGCGCCAGAAAAGCGATGCGAAGGAGATCCCCGGCGTGGTTGCGATGGCTGCCACCGCCAAGGAGGTGATTTATCAGGGCGCGTTCGGCAAACGCGACCTGTCCAAAGACGACGCCATGACCGCCGACAGCGTGTTCTGGATCGCCTCCATGACCAAGGCCATTACCGCGGCTGCGGGCATGCAACTGGTCGAACAGGGCAAGCTCTCGCTCGACGCGCCGATCGGCAAGGTACTGCCCGATCTCGCCACGCCCCAGGTGCTCGAAGGCTTCGACGCCAAGGGCGAGCCAAAACTGCGGCCGGCGAAAAATCCGATCACGCTGCGCCATCTCATGACCCACACCGCAGGCTTTGCCTACAATATGTGGAACGGCGATATGGTGCAGTATCTGGAGAAAACCGGGCTGCCGGGCGTCACCACCTGCAAGAACGACGCGCTGAAGACCCCGATCATGTCCGACCCCGGCACGCGCTGGGAATACGGCACCAATATCGATTTTGTCGGCAAGGCGGTCGAGGCCGTCAGCGGCAAGCGGCTCGACGCCTATTTGCGCGACCATCTGTTCACGCCGCTCGGCATGAGCGACACCGGTTTCAAGATCGGCGACGCGCAGCGCAAGCGCCTGGTCGGCATGCACGCCCGTGGCGAGGATGGATCGCTGGCGCCGATCCCGTTCGAGCTTGAGCAGGAGCCGGAATTCCACATGGGTGGCGGCGGGCTCTATGGCACCGCGGGCGACTACATCAAATTCACCCGGATGATCCTCAACAAGGGCCGCGGTAACGGCAACCAGGTGCTTAAAGCCGAGACTGTCGCGATGATGGGACAGAACCACATCGGCAACCTCAACATGACCAAGATGACGTCGGCGGTCGCGTTCGCAACCAACGATGTCGATCTCTATCCGGACATGGAGAAGAAGTGGGGGCTGAGTTTCCTGATCAATACCGCCAGGACCCCGGAGGGCCGCAGCCCCGGCAGCCTCGCCTGGGCGGGCCTTGCCAACACCTACTACTGGATCGATCCGTCGCGCGATGTCACCGGCGTGATCCTGATGCAGGTACTGCCTTTCGCGGACAGACAATGCCTGGAAGCATTCGCGGGCTTCGAGCGCGGCGTCTATGCCGGGCTCGATGCGGCGCAGAAGGCGGCGTAGCCGACGCGTCATTGCGAACATCTCCTCCCCTCCCCCCGCGAAGCGGTGGGGAGGGGTTGGGGGTGGGGGGCGCTTCAGCAGACTCGCTGGTAGAGGAGCAAGCTGATAGACCCCCCACCCCCAACCCCTAAGAGCGAGCTTCGCTCGTCTCGACCCCGCCACGCGCAAGTGCGCGCGGAGGGAGGGGCGTATGATGCCGCCAGCGCCTTGAGGCATGGAGAAGCCAACTTGACCGAGACAACCGATAGTTACGTTTGCGGCGTCGCCGATGCGCCGCTTTTGGGCAACACCATCGGCCGCAGCCTTGACCTCGCCGCCCGGCGCTGGGCCGATCGCGAGGCGCTGGTTTCGCCAAGCCACGACGTCCGATGGACGTGGAAGGAACTGGCGGAGCGGGTCGATGCGCTGGCCGCCGGCTTTCTCGCACTCGGCCTTGAACGCGGCGCGCGGATCGGCGTCTGGTCGCTGAACCGGCCGGAATGGACGCTGACGCAGTTTGCCGCCGCCAAGGCCGGGCTCATTCTCGTTACCATCAATCCCGCCTACCGCCTGACCGAACTCGAATTCGCGCTCGCCAAGGTCGGCTGTGCCGCGATCGTCACGGCCACCGCGTTCAAGACCAGCAACTACATGGAGATGCTGAATGCGCTGATGCCCGAACTGGCGAAAGCGCAGCCGGGCGATCTGCACGCGGCGCGGCTGCCGCAACTGCGTAACGTGATCCAGGTCGGCGGCCCCGCCTGTCCCGGCACCATTCCGTTCGAGGAGGTTGCGCGCATGGGCGGCGACCGCCACCGCGATGCGCTGGCAACGCTCGCCGGCGCTTTGCAGTTCGACGACCCCGTCAACATCCAGTTCACCAGCGGCACCACCGGCTCGCCGAAAGGCGTCACGCTGACGCATCACAACATCCTCAACAACGGCTATTTCGTCGGACGCGCGATGCGCCTGACCGAAACCGACCGCATCTGCATTCCGGTGCCGCTCTATCACTGCTTCGGCATGGTGATGGGCAATCTTGCCTCGGTCACCTGCGGCGCCACCATGGTGTACCCCGGCGAAGGGTTCGATCCTTTGGTGACGCTGCAGACCATCGAGCAGGAAAAGTGCACGACGCTCTATGGCGTGCCGACGATGTTCATCGCCGAGCTTGATCATCCTGAGTTTTCCAAATTCGACCTGTCGTCGCTGCGCACCGGCATCATGGCGGGCGCGCCCTGCCCGATCGAAGTGATGCGGCGCGTCAACGATCAGATGAACATGCGCGACGTCACCATCGCCTACGGCATGACCGAAACCAGCCCGGTCAGCTTTCAAAGCGCCACCGACGATCCGCTGGAACGCCGGGTGTCCACGGTCGGGCGCATCCATCCCCATGTCGAGGTCAAGGTCGTCGATCTGGAGGGACGCATCGTGCCGCGCGGCGAACGCGGCGAATTATGCACCCGCGGCTACAGCGTCATGTTGGGCTACTGGGACGAAGCCGAAAAGACCGCCGATGTGCTCGATGCCAACGGCTGGATGCACACCGGCGATATCGCCATTATCGATGAGCAAGGCTATTGCAACATCGTCGGCCGCATCAAGGACATGGTGATCCGCGGCGGCGAGAACCTCTACCCGCGC
This sequence comes from uncultured Alphaproteobacteria bacterium, assembly GCA_963774685.1. Lineage (GTDB taxonomy): Bacteria > Pseudomonadota > Alphaproteobacteria > Rhizobiales > Xanthobacteraceae > Bradyrhizobium. The sequence continues at coordinate 683,856 of CAVZFU010000005.1, forward strand.
GAGATCGAGGAATTCCTCTACCGGCATCCGAAGATCCAGGACGTGCAGATCTTCGGCGTCGCCGACGACCGCTATGGCGAGGAGCTCTGCGCCTGGATCCGGACGCGATCCGGCGAGAGCCTGACCGCCGACGAGGTCCGCGCCTTCTGCCAGGGCCAGATCGCGCACAACAAGATCCCGCGCTATTTCGAATTCGTCGACGAATTTCCGATGACGGTCACCGGCAAGATCCAGAAATTCGTGATGCGCGAGGCGGTCGAGTTGCGGCTGGGATTGAAGGCGGCAAAGACGGCGTGAGGGGCTAGCGGCCGTCATTGCAAACATCTCCTCCCCTCCCCCCGCGAAGCGGTGGGGAGGGGTCGGGGGTGGGGGGCGCCTCAGCAAACTCGCTGCCAGAGAAGCAAGCTGATAGACCCCCCACCCCCGACCCCTGAGAGCGAGCTTCGCTCGTCTCGACCCCACCACGCGCAAGTGCGCGCGGAGGGAGGGGAAATTACCGCGCAGTTTCGCGTTCTCGCGGCGCGATGCGTCCGAGGTTTGCTTGAGAAGTCTCACGCCCTGGAATCAGAGGGCGCGGGGAATGCCGGATGCGCGCTGCATCCGCGGTCTCGTGTGCAAAAATGCGCAAAAAAAACGCACACGAGCATACAGGGCAGCGGAGGCGATCCGACATTCCCTGCGCAATGGCTTTACGGCTTACTTCGTGCTCTCCCCGGCGATCGGGCTTGTTTGACACCGTCGCCTTTCGGATATGGCACATCCGCGCCCGGTCGGGCCGACATGCCTCCGAAAGACTTGACGCCAACCATTGAGGCGTCAGGACCACACGACTTCACCGTACGCAACAGCACCGTTCGTCAGCGCGCCGTTTGATCGCTCACAGGCTCTTGCGAACCCGCCCTGCCATCACGTTTCACGCCTGACGCTGCCGCGTCCACCGCATCCCGCCCCGCGTCTCTGACGATCCGGATACGCCCCTCTGTGGGACGGGATGGAGATAGATGTATTGGTGATTTGGGGGCGGTGTCAAGTCGTTTTCTGTTAATCGGAAGTTCGGAAATACGTTATTGTGATGTGGGTTATGGACGACGCGACAACGGACCGCGACTTGAGATCGCCGCCCAGCAATCATTTCGAGAAGCTGCGGGGCAATCTTGATGGCCTCCATTCGATCCACGTCAACAAGCGATGGCGGCTGATTTTTCGATGGGATAGCAGTCGCGGTGAAGCGAAAGATGTATATCTGGACGATCACAGCCATGTGTGAGGCAAAGCCATGTTGATGACAAAACGCAAACCGGCGACGATCGGTGAAATTCTGGTCGAGGAATTCATGAAGCCGATCGGCCTGACGCAAGGCGCGCTGGCGCAAGCCATGGGTGTGCAGCGCAAGCACGTCAATGAGCTGTGCAACGATCGCCGCAACGTGACCGCGGCGACAGCGCTCATTCTCGCCCGCGTGTTCGGTAACAGCCCGGATTTCTGGCTTAATGTGCAGCGGCGATGCGATCTGTGGGAAGTAATGCATTCTCCGCGCGAGCGTAAACGGATTGAACGCGCAAGGCCTCTGACAGCCGCGGCATGAGCGCGGGCGCCGGGACTCGCCGAGAGTAATCGAGTTACACAGGCGCCGTTCCTATACCGGCAACCCGTTCTTCACCGCCAATTCCTTCAGCGACACCTGCGGCCGCGCGCCGATGTGCTGGATGATTTCGGCCGCGGCCAACGCGCCGAGCCGGCCGGCGGCCTCAAAGCCGGCGCCGCGCACCAGGCCGAACAGAAATCCGGCGGCGAACAGGTCGCCGGCGCCGGTGGTGTCCACGATCTTGTCGACCGGAAATGCCGGCACCGCGACGACGCCGTCGTTCGACGCCACCACGCAGCCCTTTTCGCTGCGGGTGACGACCCCGAGCTTGATGTCGCTGCGCAACTGCTTGAGCGCGGTGTCGAAATCCGCGGTCTGGTACAGCGAATGCAACTCGGCTTCGTTGGCGAAGATCAGGTCGACCGTGCCATCGCGCATCAGTTCCAGAAACTCGTCGCGATAGCGATCGACGCAAAACGAATCCGACAAAGTCAGCGCGACCTGGCGGCCGGCATCATGCGCGATGGTCGAGGCCTTCACAAAGGCCTCCTTCGCGCTTTTGGGATCCCAGAGATAACCTTCGAGATAAACGATCGCGGAGGCCGCGACCTGAGCCGGCATCGATATCGTCAGGCGTCAATTCCTGCGCTGCGCCGAGATAGGTGTTCATGGTGCGCTCGCCATCCGGCGTCACCAGGATGTAGGAGCAGCCGGTGGCGGGGCCGCCGGATGCCGGTTGGGTCTCGAAGGCGACCTGCGCGGCGCGGATGTCATGGGTGTACAAACGGCCGATCTGGTCATCCCTGACCTTGCCGACATAGGCCGCCCGCGCGCCCAGATTGGCGATCCCGACAATGGTGTTGGCGGCCGAGCCACCGGACATTTCCACGGCCGGGCCCATGTCCCGATAGATCGCGGCGGCGCGGGCCTCGTCGATCAGCGTCATGCCGCCCTTGGTCATGCCATGGCGGCCAGGAAAGCGTTCGTCGGTCTGCACCAGCACGTCGAAAATCGCATTGCCGATCCCGAGAACGTCGTATTTGGCTTGTGTCATTCAAGAATCCTGTTGCGGCGATTGCCAAAGCCTTTTGTGTTCGGTTCACCTCTCCCCGGCGGGGAGAGGTCGATTTGCGCAGCAAATCGGGTGAGGGGGCGCAGCTCTCACGAGAGATCGTAACCCCTCACCCGGCGCTACGCGCCGACCTCTCCCTATGGGAGAGGTGGCCGGCCTATGTTCCCGGTTGCTCAGGGCCAGCGAACAAATTGATCGCTAAAACTCACCTTGCTTTAGCGATGCGACCTATCACGTTCATCCCACCGCCAGCAAGCGCGGCTGCTATAGATGGTCGCATGATCCGCCCGATTCTCACCGTGTCCACGGGAACGCTGGCCTCGCGGCTGCTCGGCTTTGCGCGCGACGCGATGATTGCGGCGCTGCTCGGCGCGGGGCCGGTGGCCGATGCGTTCCTGGTGGCGTTTCAACTGGTCAATGTGGTGCGGCGGCTGACAACCGAAGGCGCGCTCAATGCCGCTCTGGTGCCGGCCTATCTTCGGGTGCGCGAGATCGACGGCGTTGCAGCCGCCGCCTTCGCCGGCCGGGTGCTCGGCACCGTCGGCGCGGCTTTGGTCATGGCCGCAGCGATCCTCGGCCTCGCCATGCCGCTGGTGATATCAGCGCTGGCGCCGGGCTTCATCGGACATGAAACCCTGCAACTCGCCGTCGACGATTCGAGGTTGATGCTGCCCTATCTCGCCTTCGCGGGGCCCGTGGCCGTCATGATGGGCCTGTTGAACGCGGAAGGCCGCTTTGCGCTGACGGCGTTCGCGCCGGTCCTGTTCAACATCGCGCTTGATCGCCGTGATGCTGGTGCTTCTGGTCTGGCGGCAGGATGCATCCACCGCCGCATTGGTGACGGCGACTGCCGTCGGCATCGCCGGCCTGTTGCAATTGCTGATCCTGGTATTGCCGGGCGGCCGCCTCGCGACGCCGCCGCAAATTTCCTTCGATGCCGAGATGCGCGGCTTCTTCCGCAAGGCGATCCCCGGCATGGTCGCCAATTCCGGACCGCAACTGCTGATCGTCGCCGGCGCCATCATCGCCTCGTCATCGCCCTCTTCGGTATCGTGGCTGTATTTCGCCAACCGCCTGGTCGAATTGCCGCTCGGCATCGTCGGCGTCGCCATCGGCACGGTGCTGGTGCCGGAACTGACCCGCGCGCTGCGCGGCGAGGACCGCAGTGCCATGATGCACGCGGAGTCGCGCGGTCTCGAACTCGCGGTCGGACTGGCATTGCCGGCGACGCTGGGACTGATGGTGCTGAGCGGACCCATCGTGCAAATGCTGTTCGAGCATGGTGCATTCACTCCGGCCGACACCACAGCGACCGCGCATGCGCTGATGTGGCTTGCGCTCGGCCTGCCCGCTTACGTGCTGGTCAAGGCGCTGTCGCCGGCCTTTTTCGCCCGCGACGATACCGCCACGCCGCTATGGGCGACACTCAAGGGATTCATGGTCGCGTTCGTCTCAGCGATAGTGTTCGGCCGGTTGTTCGGCGCCGGCGGCATCGCCGCCAGCATCGCGTTGGGAGCCTGGAGCAGCGCCATCTCGCTGATCCGTCAGGGTGCCGTGAGCTTCGGATTTTCAATCGACGCCGACGCACGGCGCAGGCTGCCGCGGATCGTCCTTGCCGCAATCCTGATGGGCGGATTGCTGTGGCTGACGGCAGCGTTCGTGCGGCCGTTGACGACCGATGCGCACCGGCTCGTTCAGACCGCTTTTCTCGGCATTGTCATTGCCGGCGGAATCGCGATTTACGGGCTGCTGTTGACCCTGTTCGGGGTCGTCAACTGGGCTGATTCCATCGCAGCCATCCGGCAACCGCCGCCTGGCGACTTGCGCCGCTAGGCCTCGCATGGCAAGGGACGGCGCGCGGCGCCTGTCGGCAATGGACGGCGCAGAAAGCGCATGCACGGGAATACGGCCATGGTGATAACACAGCGGGTTTTTTCAGGGGTCCAGCCGACCGGCAATCTGCATCTCGGCAATTACCTCGGCGCGATCGTCAACTTCGTGAAGCTGCAGGAAACCCACAACTGCCTCTATTGCGTGGTCGACATGCACGCGCTGACCCAGCCGGTATCGGTCTGGGGCGGCCCGGCGGAGCTTGCGCGCAACACAAGGGAGGTGACCGCGGCCTTCGTTGCCTCAGGTATCGATCCGAACAAGCACATCGTCTTCAACCAGAGCCAGGTGTCCGCCCATGCCGAGCTCGCCTGGATCTTCAATTGCGTGGCGCGGGTCGGCTGGCTCAACCGCATGACGCAGTTCAAGGAAAAGGCCGGCAAGGACCGCGAGAACGCCTCCGTCGGACTCTACGATTACCCGGTGCTGATGGCGGCCGATATTTTGGTCTATCGCGCCACCCATGTGCCGGTCGGCGACGACCAGAAGCAGCACCTCGAACTGTCCCGCGATATCGCCCAGAAATTCAACAATGATTTCGGCGATTCGATCCGCGAGCACGGCTTCAATGACGGACTGTTCTTTCCGCAGCCCGAGCCGCTGATCACCGGGCCCGCGACGCGGGTGATGAGCTTGCGCGACGGCACCAAGAAAATGTCGAAGTCCGACACCTCGGACAATTCGCGGATCAACCTCACCGACGATGCCGAAACCATCGCGCAGAAGATCCGCAAGGCCAAGACCGATCCCGAACCGCTGCCGTCGGAGGAAAAGGGGCTCGAGACGCGTCCCGAAGCCGACAATCTGGTCGGGATCTATGCCGCTTTGTCGGGCCGCAGCAAATCCGACGTGCTGCGCGAATTCGGCGGCGGGCAGTTCTCGAGCTTCAAGAATTCGCTGGTCGAACTTTGCGTCGCCAAGCTGTCGCCGATCGCCGCCGAAATGAAGCGGCTGGTCGCCGATCCCGGTCATGTCGACCAGATCCTGGTCGACGGCGCCGACCGCGCCCGCGCCATCGCCGCCGAAACCATGAACGCGACAAAGGACATCCTCGGTTTCGTCCGCAAGCGCTGAAAGCTTCGCAGCCGTCATCCTGAGGTGCGAGCCCTTGCGAGCCTCGAAGGATGGATGCAAGGAGGTGTTTGCGGCCATCCTTCGAGGCTCGCCGAAGAGGCGAGCACCTCAGGATGACGGCGGAGCACCCCCTCACCACGAGACTTTGCCCTAACGCCGCTTGTCGGGGGTGGCCGTGCCATGGCAGCATGCGCCGGTTTGGCGCAGCCTCGGGACATGCATGACCACCCAGCGACGAAGCTACGAGACGGGTCACAAACCAAAATGTCTGGTTATCGTTGACGACACCGCGGAATGGGACCGCGCGGTCTACTACGCCAGCCGCTGGGCGGTCCGCGCCGGCGGCGGGGTGGTGATGCTGCGCGTCATCGAGACCGAGGACCAGAACCAGCAATGGCTCGGGGTCGCCGACATCATGCGCGCCGAGGCGCACGAGGATGCCGATGCCGCGCTCGATCGTGCGTCCGGCCGCGCCAACGGCATCGCCGCGATTACGCCTGAGCGCGTGATCCGCGAGGGCGATCCGATCGAGCAGATTCTCGACGTGATCGACAAGGACGCCGATATCGCGATGCTGGTGCTGGCCGCCAACCCCGGCCCGGAAGGTCCGGGCCCGATTATCGCCGCGATGGCCGACGCGGTCGGCTCGTTCCCGATTCCCGTCACCATCATCTCCGGTGATTTGACCGACAAGGACATCGACGGGCTGTCGTAGGATAGCGGCATGGGAACTATCCCGCCCCTTGACCGTGCGTTTGCCGTCGCCATCTGCTAGAGGATAGCCACGCGCCGGCCTTGAACCGGCGACGTTCGGAGAAAACCATGTTCATCCAGACCGAAGCCACCCCCAATCCCGCGACCCTGAAATTCATTCCCGGCCGCACCGTGCTCGACAGCGGCACCCTGGAATTCGTCAACGCCGAGGCTGCCGCACGTTCGCCGCTCGCCGCAAAACTGTTCGGCGTGCCCGGCGTCACCAGCGTGTTTTATGGCTCCGACTTCGTCACCGTGACCAAGGACGACAGCGACTGGCAGCATCTCAAGCCGGCCATCCTCGGCGCGATCATGGAACACTACATGTCCGGCGCGCCGCTGCTGGCCGACGGCAGCGCCGCAAGCGACGAGGCTTCCGACGCGGAGGATGAATTCTTCAACGAGGCCGACGCCGAGACGGTCGCGACCATCAAGGACCTGATCGAGACCAGGGTGCGCCCCGCGGTCGCCAGCGACGGCGGCGACATCACGTTTCGCGGCTTCAAGGACGGCATCGTCTACCTCAACATGAAGGGCTCTTGCGCCGGCTGCCCGTCATCGACCGCGACGCTGCAGCACGGCATCCAGAACCTGCTGAAGCATTTTGTGCCCGACGTGGTCGAAGTCCGGCCGATGTGATCGAGAGAGCGGCGAATGGCGAGTGGCGAATGGCGAATAGTTAATTGCGCTGACCTTGTATTCGCTATTCGCCACTCGCCATTCGCCATTCTTTCATGCTGATCCTCGCCATCGACACCGCGCTGGATGCCTGCGCCGCCGCCGTGCTCGATACCAGCGCCGGCCAGTTGATTGCGCAGGAATCCCAGCCGATGAAGCGCGGCCATGCCGAGGCGTTGATGCCGCTGATCGCGCGGGTCATCAAGGCGTCCGCTATCGCATTCGCTGCGCTCGACCGCGTCGCGGTGACCACCGGCCCCGGCAGCTTTACCGGGCTGCGCGTCGGATTGTCCGCCGCCCGCGGCATTGCGCTGGCCGCCAACAAGCCGGTGGTCGGGGTGACCACGCTGACGGCCTACGCCGCACCTGTCGTCAGCCAGAACGGCGAGCAACCGGTGATCTCCGCCATCGATGCGCGGCATGACCAGGTGTACTATCAGGCAGTCAGCGGCAATGGCGGTTCGCTGATCCGGCCTCGCGTCGCGCCGATCGAGGAAGCGCTTGGCGCATCGCGGTTCGGCGCGCCCTGGCTGGTCGGCAACGCCGCCAGGATGCTCGCCGACCGCTGGCCAGCGCATGCGGCCCCGCCGTTCAAGGTCGAAATGCTGCCGGCCCCGGATATTACCTGGGTGGCGTGGCTGGGGGCCGCGGTCAGTCCCAACACCGCGCCGGCCCGGCCTTATTATTTGCGCGCGCCCGACGCCAAACCCCAAAAGGACATGCTGCTAAATCCTCCGCAGCCTTCGGCTTCATGATCGCGTGGTTCTCCGGCCTGTGGGGCGGCGGCCCGGCGGTGATCGAACCCGCCACGCTGCGCGATGCGTCGGCACTGGCCCAAATCCACGGCGCATCGTTTCACCGCGGATGGGGTGAAGGCGAATTCGAAGGCATGCTGGTCGAGCGCAATACGCTGGTGCATCGCTTGAGATCGGGCAGGAAAGTCATTGGATTTGCGGTGTCGCGCATGGCGGCGGATGAGGCGGAAATACTTTCGATTGCCGTTGCCGCGAACTATCGCGGACGCGGCCTGTCGCGTAACCTGCTCTTGACCCATCTCGGCCATCTCGCCGGCCATGGCGTTCGCACGGTGTTCCTCGAGGTCGAAGAGAACAATCAGGCGGCACGGCGGTTATATGCCGGCACCGGATTTGCCGTGACCGGGCGCCGCGAACGCTATTACCGGCAGCCCGGTGGCGAACAATTGAATGCCGTCTTGATGCGCCGCGACTTGTCGTAGCGTGCGCGCGGTGGCAGAACAGGCGTCACTATCCAGACCAGATGAACCATGACCGCGTTGAAATCCATGTCCGCGCCGAAGCCGACTGAAATTGAAGCGCGCTGCGCCGCCACCGGCATGCGCATGACCGAACAGCGCCGGGTGATCGCCCGGGTGCTGGCGGAGGCGCTGGATCATCCCGATGTCGAGGAACTGTACCGCCGATGCGTCGCGGTCGACGACAAGATCTCGATCTCGACGGTGTACCGCACCGTCAAGCTGTTCGAGGATGCCGGCATCATCGAGCGCCACGACTTTCGCGAGGGCCGCGCCCGCTACGAACAGATGCGCGACAGTCATCACGACCACCTGATCAATCTGCGCGACGGCAAGGTGATCGAATTCACCTCCGAGGAGATCGAGAAACTGCAGGCCGAAATCGCCCGCAAGCTCGGCTTCAAGCTGGTCGATCACCGGCTGGAGCTGTATTGCGTCCCGCTCGACGACGACAAAAAGTAATCGCGTACAGCCCTTGAGCGCAAATTTCGATCTCATCATTTTCGACTGTGACGGCGTGCTGGTCGATAGCGAGGTCATTTCATGCCGCGCGCATGCGGCAACCCTGACCCGTCACGGCTATCCCATCACCGCCGATCAGGTGCTCGATCGTTTCCTCGGCGTGTCGGATCGCGAAGCGCGGCGGACCATCGAGACGGAGCTCGGCCGCAACCTTCCGGACGATTTTGAAATCGAGGTGAAGCAAGCCACGCTGCAACGCTACGCCGACGATCTCAGGCTTGTCCCTCATGTCGGCGAGGCGATCGCGGCGATCACCTTGCCGAAATGCGTGGCATCGAGCGGCACGCCCGAGAAAATTCGCCATGGCCTCACCTGCGCCGGCCTCTACGATCTCCTCAGCCCTCATATTTTCTCCGCCACGCAGGTCCGGCGCGGCAAGCCCGCACCCGATTTGTTTCTGTTTGCGGCAGCTCAAATGGCCGTACTGCCCGAACGATGCCTCGTGATCGAGGACAGCATGCCCGGTGTCACCGGTGCGCGGACCGCCGGGATGACCGTGTTGGGCTTTCACGGCGGCAGCCACTGCCGCCCCGGTTATGCCGACCGGCTGCACGCCGCCGGAGCAAGCAGGACGTTCGACGATATGCGGCAATTGCCCGGACTGATCGAGCTGATCGGGGCAAATTGACCCGCTTCATGCCAAAAGACTTGTCTTCACATGGACCCGAATGATGGGGTTAACAGTGGATTTTCCGGGTTTTAGCCTATAATTGAGCTCCACGTCGCAATGGCGCCATCTCCGCCCAGCATTTCGGTTCCATGAATCCGCCGCGCAAGCTGCACATCAAGTCATACGGCTGTCAGATGAATGTCTACGATGCGCAACGCATGGTGGACACGCTGGCGCCGGAAGGCTTTGTCGAGACCGCAAGCGTGGACGATGCGGACCTGGTGATCCTCAACACCTGTCACATCCGCGAAAAGGCCTCCGAGAAAGTCTACTCGGAACTCGGACGCTTGCGCGTCGCCAAGGACGAAGCCGCGCGCCAGGGCCGCACCATGAGCATTGCGGTAGCAGGCTGCGTCGCGCAGGCAGAAGGAAGCGAGATCATCCGCCGCGCGCCGGTGGTCGATGTCGTGGTCGGCCCGCAGAGTTATCATCACCTGCCGCAGTTGCTGGCGCATGCCCAAAGCCACGGACGCGCGCTGGAGACCGAATTTCCGGTCGAGGACAAATTCGGATTTCTGGCGCCGCCGAGGCCGGACGCGATCCGCGCGCGCGGCATTTCGTCTTTCGTGACGGTGCAGGAAGGCTGCGATAAATTCTGTACGTTCTGCGTGGTGCCTTACACGCGCGGCGCCGAGGTGTCGCGTCCGGTGGCGAAGATCGTCGACGATGTGCGCCGGCTCGCCGACAACGGCGTGCGCGAAATCACGCTGATCGGGCAGAACGTCAACGCTTATCATGGCGAAGGACCGGACGGGCGCGCGTGGCCGCTCGGAACCCTGCTGCGGCATCTTTCGGCGATTCCAGGCATCGTCCGCTTGCGCTACTCGACCAGCCATCCCCGCGATGTCGACGAGACGCTGATCGAGGCGCACCGCGATCTGGCGGCACTGATGCCGTTCGTGCATCTGCCGGTGCAATCCGGCTCGAATCGGATTCTGGCGGCGATGAACCGCAAGCATACCGTCGACGACTATCGCCGCGTCATCGACCGATTTCGTACCGCCCGGCAAGACATTGCATTTTCATCGGATTTTATCGTCGGTTTCCCCGGCGAGACGGAGGAAGATTTCGCGAGTACCCTCGCACTGGTCACACAAATCGGATACGCTGGCGCCTATTCGTTCAAGTATTCGCCTCGGCCCGGGACACCGGCGGCGGACATGCAGGAGACGGTGTCAGCGGCTGAAATGGATGAGCGATTGGTGCGGCTCCAGGAATTGATCGACAGCCAGCAATCGGCCTTCAACAAGGCCATGATTGGCAAAACCGTTGATGTGTTGTTCGAGCGCGCCGCCCGCAATCCCGGCCAGATCGTCGGCCGCACCGCTTACCTGCAGCCCGCGCATGTGATGGCCCCGGCGGATATCATCGGCCAGGTGCTGCCGGTGACAGTTGAAAGCCTTGAGCGGTACAGCCTGCTCGGCGAACTCGCTACCGTTCCTGATACGCGGTCGGCGCAACCTGTTTTTTCTCAAATGACAATTGGAGCCTGAACCCTTGCCAAAAAGCGCATCGGATTCACCTTCGCTCGCTCCCAGCCGCAAACCTGACCGCGAAATGCAAATCCCGCCCGAAACGCAAGTGGTCATCGACTTCGATGACAATCGCGCGGCATCGGCGCTGGTCGGGCCCTACGGACAAAACCTGGCATTGATCGAACGCCGGCTCGGCGTGGTGGTCGATTCGCGCGGCAATCACATCACGATCGCCGGATCGCGCGACGGCTGCGACGCCGCGCGGCGCGTGCTGGAAACGTTGTACGCGCAGGCGATACAGGGCCACGACCTGGCGCAGGGCGACGTCGAGGGCGCCATTCGCGCGGTCGTCGCCCAGGGATCGCTGTTCGAATTCGATGCCAAGACCGCAAAGACATCGTTTGAGACCATCAACCTGCGCAAGCGGCCGGTGCGGGCACGCACCGCCGCACAGGATTCCTATATCCGCGCGCTCAAGAAGCACGAACTCGTGTTCGGCATCGGGCCGGCGGGCACCGGCAAGACCTGGCTTGCGGTGGCGCAGGCCGCGCAACTGTTCGAGCGCAAGGAAGTCGATCGCATCATCCTGTCGCGGCCCGCGGTCGAGGCCGGCGAGCGGCTCGGTTTTTTGCCCGGCGACCTCCGCGAGAAGGTCGATCCTTATCTGCGGCCAATCTACGACGCGCTGTATGACCTGATGGATTCACGGATCGTCGAGCGCGCGCTGCAAACCGGCGAAATCGAGATCGCGCCGCTGGCATTCATGCGCGGCCGGACCCTGACCAACGCCGCCATCATTCTGGACGAAGCGCAAAATACCACCTCGATGCAGATGAAGATGTTCCTGACCCGGCTTGGTGAAAACAGCCGCATGATCATCACCGGCGATCCTTCACAGGTCGACCTGCCGAACGGCCAGACCTCGGGTCTGGCCGAGGCCGCCCGGTTGCTCGACGGCGTCGAGGGTATCGCCCAGGTGAGGTTCACCGCGGAGGACGTGATCCGCCACGAACTGGTGGCGCGGATCGTCGCCGCCTATGAGGGATTGCCGCAGCGGCCGGCAACCACCAAGCCTTGATGCGGAACTTGATCGCCGCGAAGGCGCTGGAGACGAGTTCTGGCCGCAAACGAAGTTCTGGATCGATGGCGCGCTTTGCCCTTCCGATAACCGAGGTTCTCGTGGTCGCCGACTGCTGGCAGTCGGAGCCCGATGCCGAAGCCGTCATTGTTCGCGCCGTCGCGACCGCGGCCGAGATAGCCGATGCGAGCCTGGGCGAGGCCGAGCTTGCGGTGATGCTGACCGACGATGCCGGAATTCGCACGCTGAACTCGAACTGGCGCGGCATCGACAAGCCGACCAACGTGCTGTCGTTCCCGGCCCTGCCACCGACCGGCGGCGGCCCCGAGGATGCGCCGCGCATGCTCGGCGACATCGCCATCGCCTATCAGACCACTCGCGCCGAGGCGGATGACGAGCAAAAGCCGTTCGATCATCATCTCAGCCATCTTGCGGTCCATGGCTTCCTGCATCTGATCGGATACGACCACGAGAAAGACTCCGACGCCGAAGAGATGGAGTCGCTGGAGACCGAGATTCTCGCGCAACTCGGCATTCCCGATCCCTATGCGGATCGCGAGCGGACGGACTGAGATGGCGGATTCCGAGCCGACCCACGACAATCCGCGCAACACCCGCAACCTTCCGGCGGTGGTAGAGCCCGGCGAAATCCTGCGCCCTGCCGCCGACAACTGGCTGACCCGCGCGATCCGCGCGCTGTTCGGGTGGAAGCCCGGATCGGTCCGCGACGACCTGCAAGTCGTGCTCGATGCAAGCACGCCGGACGAGGTGGGCTTTTCCGCCACCGAGCGCACCATGCTGCGCAACATCCTCGGCTTGCATGAGCGGCGCATCGCCGACGTGATGGTTCATCGCGCCGACATCGTGGCGGTCAAGCGCGACATTCCGCTCAGCGAATTGATGAGCCTGTTCGAAAGTGCGGCGCATTCGCGTCTGGTGGTCTACAACGAAACCCTCGACGACCCCGAAGGCATCGTTCACATCCGCGACCTGCTGGCATTCATGACCGCGAAAGCGCGCATGCCGGATACCGGCAAAGCCAGACGCAAAAAGGCGTTCCCGGCCGGCCTCGATCTGCGCGCGGTCGATCTCGCGATGCCGCTGTCGGACGCCAACATCATTCGAAAGCTGCTGTTCGTGCCGCCGTCGATGCGGGCAATCGATCTGTTGGCGCAGATGCAGGCTTCGCGCATCCATTTGGCGCTGGTGGTGGATGAATATGGCGGAACCGACGGCCTGGTTTCGATCGAGGACATCGTCGAACAGATCGTCGGCGAGATCGACGACGAGCATGACAGCGACGAGCCGCCGGCGATCGTGCGGCAGGCGGACAATACCTTTATCGCCGACGCGCGCGCCAGCCTCGACGACGTCCGCTCCGTGATCGGCGAGGATTTCGTCACCGGCGAGGCCGGAGAAGAAGTCGAGACGCTCGGCGGTTATCTCGTCACCCATGTCGGGCGCCTGCCGGTGCGCGGTGAAGTCATTTCAGGCCCCGGCAATTTCGAAATCGAAGTGCTCGATGCCGATCCGAGACGCGTCAAGCGCCTGCGTATCGGTATGCGCAAGGAACGACCTCCGCCGCGCGGCCAGCGCGAGATGCGCCGCCGCGAAGCCGCGCCCGAGGCCGGAACATCGCAGGCTGGCGAAAGTACCAGCCCGCCTGGCGACGGAGCCGGTTCGCAGTGACACCCGCAAACAAACTCCGCGCTGCCGGTCTGGCAATCATCCTGTCATGGGGCTGGAGACGCGCCGCCATTGCGCTTGTCGCGGGCGCGCTGTCGACCTTCGCCATGGTGCCGTTCAATGCCTGGCCGGTGCTGTTCCTGACTTTCCCGGTGATGGTCTGGCTGATCGACGGCGCCGGCGCCGGACGCTGGCGCGGAATACCTGCCGCTGCCATGACCGGCTGGTGGTTCGGCCTCGGCTATTTCGTGCCCGGACTGTACTGGATCGGCTACGCGTTTCTGGTCGATGCATCGACCTTCGCCTGGCTGATGCCGTTTGCGGTACTCGGCCTGCCGGCTTATCTCGCACTGTTCACCGCCGTCGGTTTCGCGCTGGCGCGGCTGGTCTGGACCAGGGACGCCTCGCGCGTAATCGCGCTCGCGGCAAGTCTTACGGTCAGCGAATGGCTGCGCGGCCACGTACTCACCGGTTTTCCCTGGAATGCTTTCGGCTACGCGCTGACCGAGCCGCTGGCGCTGGCGCAAACCGCATCGCTGATCGGTCTCTGGGGCCTGACGTTTCTCAGCGTGGCGATCTTTGCGAGCCCGGCGGTGTTGATCGACGGAAGTTCACGCGGACGGCGGCCATGGATTGCTCCGGCGACGGCGCTGTCGCTGCTGGTCGCGATGGGGGTTTTCGGCGCCATTCGCTTGAGCCTGCATCACACTTCCCAGGTTGCCAACGTCAAGCTGCGCATCATGCAGCCTAATCTGCAGCAGGACGCCAGGTTCAATTATTCCGCCAAGGCAGACGTGATGCAAAAATACCTGGCGCTTTCCGATCGCGCGTCCGGGCCGCAATCCACCGGCGTGCGCGACGCCAGCATCCTGATCTGGCCGGAATCTGCGTTCCCGTTTTTCCTGACCCGCGAAGCCGACGCGATGGCACAGATCGCCGATCTGCTTCCCAAGGGCACCATCCTGATCACCGGTTCGGTGCGCGCGCCCGACATGCCGGCCGGCACCAAGATCACGCGCGCCTATAATTCAATCTACGCCATCGATCATGACGGCAGCGTGCTGTCGGTTTACGACAAATTGCATCTGGTGCCGTTCGGCGAATATCTGCCGTTCCAGGACCTGATGGAAAAACTGGGCTTTGTTCAACTCACCAAGGTTCAGGGCGGATTTATCCCGGGCGTGCTGCGCAAACCGATGGACATTCCAAACGCGCCGCCCGCGCTACCGTTGATCTGTTATGAAGCGATCTTTCCCGGCGACGTTGCGACAGGCGCCGACCGCCCGGGCTGGATCATCAACCTGACCAATGACGGCTGGTTCGGAATCTCGACCGGCCCCTATCAGCATCTGCAGCAAGCGCGCCTGCGCGCGATCGAACAAGGGCTGCCGCTGGTTCGTGCGGCAAACACCGGCATCTCCGCCGTCATCGATCCGGTGGGACGGATTGTCGCGCGGCTCGGTCTTGGACTGGAAGGCGTGCTGGATGCCAGGCTGCCTTCCGCGATTCCACCGACCATTTATGCGCGGACTGGCGACATTCCCGCCGGATTCATCGTCGCAGCCGGCTTTATTTTCGTGCTTCGCCGGCGCCTGGCAAAGCGAGGCTAAAGGCCCGCATCCTCGCGGTTGTTCCGAATGTCGGAACGAACTTTCGACAAGCAAAAAATCAAGCAGTTGACAGATCGACGCTGCAATTCGCATTCTGGCCGATAGCCGAAAATAGTCCGGTCAGTTCGTTGTTCAAATTATCCGCAATTTAAGCTTACTCTTCGAGCGTGATTTGACGGCATGGCCCCGAGGAGTGCTGGAGATGTCGACCAAAGCGCCCAACCCTGTTGACAAATATGTCGGCAGCCGTGTGCGCATGCGCCGCATCATGCTTGGCATGAGCCAAGAAAAGCTCGGTGAAGCCTTGGGCCTCACCTTCCAGCAGGTTCAGAAATACGAGAAGGGCACCAATCGGGTCGGCGCAAGCCGCATTCAGCAGATCTCCGAAATACTCCAGGTCCCGGTATCGTTTTTGTTCGAAGGGGGCCCGACCGGAACGGCCAGCGAAGGCTTCCGCGAAGGCGCCTCGCCGGCTTACATTTCGGATTTCCTCGCCACCGCCGAAGGCTTGGCGTTGACCCGCGCCTTCACACGCATCACCGACGCCAAGCTTCGGCGCAGCATTGTCGAGATGGTCGAGCAGATCGCCGCACGCGAAGGTCCGGACAAGCGCTAGAAAGATCGTCATTCTGCCGGTGCTTCGGTGTAGAAACATCCTTCCGGGCGACGCGCAGCGTCGAACCTGAACGGCAATGATCGATTTTTCCCCGAGGCACGCACATGGTCGCCAGCTCTTCAAACCCCTTCGATTCGAAATTCATTCTTGAGGGCATCCGCCGCTGGGTTGAAATCGAAACGCCGACCGAAGCTCCCGACCAAGTCAACAAGCTCGCGACCATGGTTGCGGACGGCTATCGCGATTTGCCTGCGACCATCGAGCGGGTCGCAGGCCATAACGGCTGCGGCGATCATATCGTGGCACGTTCGTCATGGGGCCAGGATGAACCGGGAATCCTGGTGCTCAGCCATCTCGATACCGTGCACCCGATGGGTTTCATCGAACGGCTGCCGTTCAAGATCGACGGCGACAGCGCTTTCGGCCCGGGCATCTATGACATGAAGGGCGGAGCCTATCTCGCTTATCACGCGTTCCGGCAGCTTTGCGCCACGGCCGCACGTTCGCCGCTCGGCGTCACCCAGCTTTACGTTTCGGATGAAGAGATCGGCAGCCCGACATCGCGCGCGCTGATCGAGGCCGAGGGACGCAAGGCCAAATACGTGCTGGTCACGGAGCCCGCCCGCGATGGCGGAAAGATCGTCACCGGGCGCAAGGGCGTCGCGCGCTTCGATGTTTTCGTCAAAGGCGTGCCAGCGCATGCCGGCACACGGCCCGAAGACGGCCGCAGCGCCATCCGCGAACTCGCCAATGTCATTCAAACGCTGGAAGCCATGACCGACATCAAGCGCGGCGTTACCGTCAACGTCGGCGTTATCAGGGGTGGCACCCGGCCGAACGTCATCGCCGAGGAAGCCTTTGCCGAGGTCGATATGCGGGTTCCGACCATTGCGGATGCCGACGAACTCGTTCCGAAAATACTGAACCTGAAATCGCGTAGCGAAGGCGTCAGCGTCAAGGTCACCGGCGAACTGAACCGGCCGCCTTACGAAAAGGGCAACGCCGGTGCCGCGCTTTACGAACATGCCAAAACGCTCGCCGCCGAAATCGGTTTCGATCTGGTGGATACCTTCACCGGCGGCGGCTCCGACGGCAATTTCACTGCACCCCATACCGCGACGCTCGATGGCCTCGGCGTCGATGGCCAGGGCGCGCATACCCATTACGAGCAGTTGTATATTTCGTCGATCGAGCCGAGGGCACGGCTGTTGCACCGGCTCTATCAGACGCTGCAATGAGCGCTGCGGCCCGCCATCCCGGAAATCGCGATAGCCCGTCCGAGGATGGCGCCACTCACCCGCGGGGTTCGTTTTTCGGGCGGCGCAAGGGTCATAAACTCCGCAACCACCAGGCCGACCTGATCGACCATCTGCTGCCGCGGCTTTCGCTCGATATCGAGAGCGAGAGTCCGGCCGATCTCGCTGACCTGTTCGATTCACCGGTCGATCAGGTCAGGCTCGAAATCGGATTCGGTGGCGGCGAGCATCTGATCGCAGAGGCTCTAGCCTTTCCGAACGTCGGCTTCATCGGCTGCGAGCCCTATGTCAACGGCATGGCGAAAATCCTGACCCAGATCGAAGCCCATAACATCGGCAACATCAGGCTGTTCGCCGGCGATGCCGCCGAGTTGCTGGCATGGGTGCCGCCGCATTCGCTGGCGCGGATCGACCTGATCCATCCCGATCCGTGGCCGAAGCGGCGGCACTGGAAGCGGCGCTTCGTGCAGGACGCCAACGTCGCCGCCATGGCGCGCGTCCTGAAGAAGGACGGCGAATTTCGTTTCGTCAGCGATATCGCCGATTACGGCGCCTGGACGCTGGCGCATCTGTTGCGCTCGCCGGATTTCGTGTGGACTGCGGAACGGGCCGATGACTGGCGCCAGCCCTGGGACGGCTACACCATGACGCGCTACGGCCGCAAAGCCGAGCGCGAAGGCCGCCATGCGGCGTATCTGCGGTTTCGCAAAACCTGAGCGGTCATTCTATTTCGCTTCGCCCATCCGTGCCTTGCGCGCGTCGGTGGCTTCCCACACCATCCGCTTGCCGCGTTCGCGTCCCAACAGCTCGATCGGATCGCGATTGTCGATGTGCCCGAACTGTCCCTTGTAGACGCTGTAGCCGCATAGTTCCTGCAGCCGGCGTGGAAATCGTCGCGCGGTTTCCCGGGGGATGCCGAGTTGCAGGTTTTCCTGCTGCCGCATCCAGCCCCAGCAATAGGCGCAGGAAAACGCAAAGCGCCTGTCATCGGTATTGTTGGCGCCGCCGCCATGCCAGAGCGCGCTATCGAACAGCATCACGCTGCCCGCCGGCATGGTCGCGGTGACGGCATCGTAGTCCTTGCCGTATTCCGGCGATGAATCGTATTTGTGGCTGCCCGGCACGATCCGCGTCGCGCCGTTGTCACGGGTGAAATCCGACAGCGCCCAGATCGCATTGACGGTGATCGGGATGTGCGGGCGCGGCAACGGGATCAACTGGGTATCTTCATGGATCGGCTGCGCCTCTTGCCCCGGACCGAGCACCAGCGAGCAGAACGACGACAGCAGGCACTCCTTGTCGAGCACGCGCTCCACGATGGGCAGAACATTTTCGTGCAGCGGCACTTCCCAGAACAAATCGTCATAGGTCAGAAGGTTGTTGATACGGAGGGTCTTGAAGCCTTCGAACGAGGTCCTGGCCGTGCCGATAGCATGTTCGCGCTCGGTGCGCTCCAGCGCGTGCTTCAATCCCTCAACCAGGCCCGCATCGACAGCGCGTTCGATCACGGTGTAGCCGTCGTCGCGGATTTTGCCGGCATGCAACTGAATATCGGCGTCCGTCAGCATTTTGGTCTCCCGGCAGCGCAGAGCCGCGCCTGACGCGGGAGCATAGCGCGGGCAACCGCGCATTGGGAGTAGGCCTACGCCGATTGCCTGGTCTGCCAGAAGCCGACCACCCGCTCGGCGGTGGAGGGCATCAGGCGCGCGAAGTTCACGCGCGCGCTCTCGATATCGGTCGGAGACGGCACCCGGCTTGGGCCCAACCGAAGCAGGATCAATGCGCGCACGGTCGCCCATTCAAGGCCGATCGCCTTGCCGACGATCAGGACCGGATCCTGGCGGTCGCCGGCAATCAGACGGTCGAGGGTGACGATCTTCACCCGCGACATTGCCGAAAGGGCGGCAACCGTTTCCTCGTATTTGTGAGACTTGGCGAAGTCGAGCAGCGCGCCTTCGTTCAGTTCGCCGGCACGATGCAGCGCCAGAACCGTGCGCTGCGCCGGCGCGAAGTCGCGGCGGGCCTCGACCCGCTCGGGCGCGCCGGAAATCTCGCTCATGGCCTGCTTGATCGCCGCTTGTCGTTCCGGCTTGACCACCTCGAACAGGCGGCGGCGGACGATATCGATCGATCCCGCCAGCAGATTTTTCAATTGCGGCGCCGAGAGATCGTCGCGCTGGCCGACGGTGAGCGTCAGCACGCCGTCGAGGCCGGCGCGCTTGATCAGCGCCGAATATCCGGCCTGGGAAAAAAGCGCGCCGGCATTGCCGGCGGCGCGCCTGACCGTATCGCGGTCGCCGCGGCGCACGATGACATCGGTAACCTCCGGCGAAAGCGTCGAGCGTTCCGACATCGCCAGCAAATGACCCTGGCCCTTCATGCGCGCGATTTCGATCAGGGTCTTGTCATCGATCACCGGCGAGCGGCGCAGCAACGGACCTGCGATCAGTATCTCGTCTTCCCGCGCCAGTTGCCCGACCAGCCTGCGGGGAGCATTGGCGAGAATGGACAGCCGTTCGGCCAGCCCAGCGCGTGCGGCTACTTCGGCGTGCGGGACGAGATCGAGCAGGAAGCCGTCGAACAGGTCGACGTGATCGGGCCGAAAATGCGCCGCACCTTGCAGGAACAGCTCGCTGATCCCTCGCGCTGCCTCGGCACGGCGTTTGGGATCGCCATGCTTGACGATGTCGTCGAGGCCCGGGATCAGTGACGTGGCAGCTGTCATCAAACGCACTCAAACCCGGCGCATTGGCGAGTTCCCGGCAATTTAGGTCGCCTTGGTGAAGGAAGGGTTAGGTTTGAAACCGCGCCGTGAAAGAAGCGCAAAATCGCGGCTTTGCGGGCTCGCAAGGCCTTGCCGGACCCTGCCAAAACCGCTATATCAGCCGCAACTTATGGTTCTCATACGATCGCGTATTGAGAGTGGGCCCCTTCCGGACCCGCTCTTTTTTATTACCTGAACGAGCCCGGCGCTGATTGCGACGCCGGATTCAGTTCGGACAACCCGGCCGGACCGCTTTGTTGAGGCCCGGCCTCGACCCAAAGCACGTCAGACAACTCGAAATTAGACCATTTTGACACTGGACATGACCGATCCAACTGCTGGTTCCGTGGATACCGATCTGCTTGCCGAGCCGCGCCTGGTTGTCGAGCCGGGCATGGCGGCGCGGGTGTCGGCGGTTGCCGGGCCGGTGTTGCAGGGAATGGGCTACCGGCTGGTCCGGATCAAGATTTCAGGAGAATCCGGCTGCACCGTCCAGGTCATGGCGGAACGGCCGGACGGATCGATGCAGATCGACGATTGCGAGGCGATCTCACGGGCGCTGTCGCCGGTACTCGACGTCGCCGACCCGATCGACCGCGCCTACCGGCTGGAGATTTCCTCGCCGGGGATCGACCGGCCGCTGGTGCGCCGCTCCGATTTCGAGCGCTATGCCGGTCATCTCGTCAAGATCGAGATGGCGCTCGCCCATCAGGGCCGCAAGCGGTTTCGCGGAACGCTGGGAAGCGTCGAAGGCGAGACGGTGCGGTTACATCGCGATGACACACGCGCCGGCGAAGATGCCGAGATCGCATTGGTGATGGAAGACATCGCGGACGCAAGACTGGTGCTGACCGACGAGCTGATCGCCGAATCGATGCGGCGCGGCAAGCTCGCCGAGCGCGAGCTCAAGCAGAATCTCGGGCTTGAGCCTCCGCCGCCGCCCTATGCAAAGAAGAGCGACCCGAAAAAGAGCTACGCCCCGAAGCCGAAATTGAAAGCGCACAAGAGCGCCCCGACCAACACCAAGGAACACCGTCTTGCCGCGGAAAGACTGCGGCGAGGCCAAATCGACCACATCGAAGGAGACTGAGCCATGGCAGCTGTCAGCGCCAATAAACTCGAACTGCTGCAGATCGCGGACGCGGTGGCGCGCGAGAAGTCGATCGACCGCGGCATCGTGATCGCGGCGATGGAGGACGCTATCGCCAAGGCGGCGCGGGCGCGCTACGGCGCCGAGACCGACGTTCACGCCGAGATCGACGCCAAGAAGGGCGAGTTGCGGCTGTCGCGTCACATGCTGGTGGTCGACCAGGTCGAGAATTCGGCGAACCAGATCTCGCTGATCGACGCCCAGCGCGCCAATCCGGGCGCACAGGTCGGCGACACCATCGCCGATACCCTGCCGCCGCTGGAATATGGCCGCATCGCCGCGCAATCCGCCAAGCAGGTGATCGTGCAAAAGGTGCGCGAGGCCGAGCGCGACCGGCAATATCAGGAATTCAAGGATCGCATCGGCGATATCGTCAACGGGATCGTCAAGCGCGTCGAATACGGCAGCGTCATCGTCGATCTCGGCCGCGGCGAGGCCATCGTGCGCCGCGACGAGATGCTGCCGCGCGAGGTGTTCCGCAACGGCGACCGCGTCCGCGCCTATATTTTCGACGTGCGGCGCGAAACCAGGGGACCGCAGATCTTTCTCTCCCGCACCCATCCGCAATTCATGGCCAAGCTGTTCGCGCAGGAAGTGCCGGAAATCTATGACGGTATCGTCGAGATCAAGGCGGTAGCCCGCGATCCCGGATCGCGCGCCAAAATCGGCGTCATTTCAAGGGATTCCTCGGTCGATCCGGTCGGCGCCTGCGTCGGCATGCGCGGCTCGCGCGTGCAGGCCGTGGTCAACGAGTTGCAGGGCGAAAAGATCGACATCATTCCGTGGTCGCCGGACATCGCGACCTTCGTGGTCAACGCGCTGGCGCCGGCCGAAGTCGCCAAGGTCGTGATCGACGAAGAGCGCGAGCGGATCGAGGTCGTGGTCCCCGACACCAATAACCAACTGTCGCTGGCGATCGGCCGGCGCGGACAGAACGTGCGGCTCGCTTCGCAACTGACCGGCTGGGATATCGACATTCTCACCGAGCAGGAAGAATCCGAGCGCCGCCAGGCCGATTTCGAAAACTCGACGCGGGTATTCATGGAATCGCTGAACGTCGACGAAGTCGTCGGCCAGTTGCTGGCGTCGGAAGGCTTCACCTCGGTGGAGGAACTGGCACTGGTCGATGTCAAGGAACTGGCCGGCATCGAAGGTTTCGACGAGGAAACCGCGAACGAATTGCAGAGCCGGGCCCGCGAATATCTCGAACAGCTCGAAAACGAGCTTGAAAACAAACGTAAGGAACTTGGTGTGGATGATGCTTTGAAGACGGTGCCCGGCGTGACCTCGAAGATGCTGGTGAAATTCGGCGAGAACGAGATCAAGACCGTCGAGGATCTGGCCGGTTGCGCCACCGACGATCTGGTCGGCTGGACCGAGCGCAAGGAAGGCGGCGAGCCGACCAAGCATCCCGGCATCCTCGATCCCAACGAAACCTCGCGCGACGAAGCCGAGAGCATGATCATGCAGGCGCGCGTCATCGCCGGCTGGATCACCGAGGCTGACCTCGTCAAGCAGACCGGCGAAGCCGAGGCTTCCGAAGACCAGCCGGTTTAATGCGCGGGTTCCGCAAAAACGGGTACCGGTTTTGCGACCGGAACTCGCACCGATGAAAAGGACGATGTTGCACGCATGCTTGCCTTGGCCGACCCCGATCTCGACAACGGACCGCGGACCGACAGGTCCGCGACGGTGCGGATGTGCGCGGTCACGCGGCAGGTGCGGCCGATCGATGAACTGATCCGTTTCGTCGTCGCGCCTTCGAACGAGGTGATCCCGGATTTAAAACGCAAGCTTCCCGGCCGGGGCCTGTGGGTTTCGGCCTCGCATCAATCGGTTGCGGAAGCCGTCCGGCGTAACCATTTTGGCAAGGGCTTCAAACGCGACGTCCGGGCGGCCCCGACACTGGCCGCCGACACCGAAGCCTTGCTGGTGCGCAGCGTCATCGACGCGCTGGCGATGGCCGCCAAGGCCGGCCAGGTCATCTCCGGTTTTGGCAAGGTCGAGGACGCGCTGGCGCAAGGGCAGGCCGGTCGGCATCAAGGGCGGCTTCAGGCCCTGATCCATGCCTCGGACGGCGCGGCCGACGGAATCCGCAAACTGGACGCCCTCACCCGGCAAAATGCCGGGAATAGCGGTGATTTTAACGAATTCCCGGTGGTCACGGCACTGACTTCGGAACAATTGGATTTGGCACTGGGCCGGTCAAATGTGATACATGCTGCCCTGCTCGCGGGCCCGGCGAGCAAGACGTTCCTGTCGCGCAGCCAATTCCTGGTCCGATACCGGATGGTAGACGACGACAAGACGGCCGGCCATGCGACCCAGAATTCGCCGATATAGACCGCGCGGACGCGCACGAGTTAGACAAGATTAGGACTGCTGAATGGTTGATAAAACGCCTGGCGACAGGAAACTGAGTGTCCCGAACAAGACCTTGACGCTCAAGCCGCGCGTCGAGACGGGCACGGTGAAGCAAAGCTTCAGCCACGGCCGCACCAAGCAGGTCGTGGTCGAAAAGCGCGGCAAGCGCCGCATTGGCGGCGACGCGCCTGTAACGGATGCGTCGCACGCGCCGGAGCCGGTTGTCGCCAAGGCCGCGCCCGCCAAGGCGCCGCTCGCGCGCGCCGCCACCCCGGCGGCCGCGCCACGCAGCAATTCGGGCGTGGTGTTGCGCACCCTGACCGAGGACGAGCGCACCGCGCGCGCCAGCGCGCTGGCCGACGCCAAGGTCCGCGACGTCGAAGAGCGTCACCGGCAGGAAGAGGAAGCCAAGCGCCGCAACAGCAAGGAAGGCATCGAGCAGGCCGAGCGGGAAGCCGCCGAAGCCCGCCGCAAGGCCGAGGAAGACCGTCACCGGCAGGACGAGGAGGCCAAGCGCAAGGCCGAGGCCGAAGCCAAGAAACGTTTCGGCGAGGCCGAAGCCAAGGCCGCGACGGCACGCACCGCCGCCCTGCCCACCGCGCGGGCGCCAGGTGTCGCCGCCGACATTTCGGACGAAGACGAAGGCCCGCGCCAGGTCCGCCGCGGCCCCGGCGGCGTCGTTCGCCCCGCAACCGCGCCAAAGGCCACCGCCAAGCCGGCGCCGGCGAAGCAGCGCGGCCGCCTGACCCTGGTCACCGCGCTCAACGCCGATGACGTGCGCGAGCGCTCGATCGCATCGTTCCGCCGCCGCACCCAGCGCCTGAAGGGACATCAGTCGAACGAGCCAAAGGAAAAGCTCATTCGCGAGGTGATCATCCCGGAGGCCATCAACATCCAGGAACTCGCCAACCGCATGTCCGAGCGCGCGGTCGACGTCATCCGCCTGCTGATGAAGCAGGGCGCGATGCACAAGATCACCGACGTGATCGACGCCGACACCGCGCAACTGATCGCCGAGGAAATGGGCCACACCGTCAAGCGCGTGGCGGCGGCCGACGTCGAGGAAGGCCTGTTCGACATCGTCGACGACTCGACCGATACCGAACCGCGTTCGCCGGTCGTGACCGTGATGGGCCACGTCGATCACGGCAAGACCTCGCTGCTCGACGCGCTGCGCCATGCCAATGTGGTGTCGGGCGAAGCCGGCGGCATTACCCAGCATATCGGCGCCTATCAGGTGACCTCGCCGGAAAGCGGCAAGAAGATCACCTTCATCGACACCCCCGGCCACGCCGCGTTCACCGCGATGCGGGCGCGCGGCGCCAAGGTGACCGATATCGTGATCCTGGTGGTTGCAGCCGACGACGGCGTGATGCCGCAGACCGTCGAGGCGATCCATCACGCCAAGGCGGCCAAGGTTCCGATGATCGTGGCGATCAACAAGATCGACAAGCCCGACGCGAAACCGGAGCGCGTGCGTACCGAATTGCTGCAGCACGAAGTTCAGGTCGAATCGCTCGGCGGCGACGTGGTCGATGTCGAGGTCTCCGCCAAGAACAAGACCAATCTCGACAAGCTGCTCGAAATGATCGCGCTGCAGGCCGAATTGCTCGACCTCAAGACCAATGCGTCGCGTCCGGCCGAAGGCACGGTGATCGAAGCCAAGCTCGATCGCGGCCGCGGCCCGGTCGCCACCGTGCTGGTGCAGCGGGGAACGCTGAAGGTCGGCGATATCGTGGTGGCCGGCGCCGAAATGGGCCGGGTCCGCGCGCTGATTTCGGACCAGGGCGAAGCCATCGATGAGGCCGGACCTTCGGTACCGGTCGAGGTGCTCGGCTTCAACGGGCCGCCGGAAGCCGGCGATCGTCTCGCCGTCGTGGAAAACGAAGCCCGCGCCCGCCAGGTGACGAGCTACCGCGCCCACCAGAAGCGCGAGAATGCCGCCGCCAACATTTCCGGCATGCGCGGCTCGCTCGAGCAGATGATGTCGCAGCTCAAGACCACGGGCCGCAAGGACTTCCCGCTGATCATCAAGGCCGACGTGCAGGGCTCGCTGGAGGCGATCCTCGGATCGCTCGACAAGCTCGGCACCGATGAAGTCACCGCGCGCATCCTGCATGCCGGTGTCGGCGGCATCTCGGAATCCGACGTGACGCTGGCGGAAGGTTTCAACGCCGCCATCATCGGCTTCAATGTTCGCGCCCACAAGGAAGCCGCGGCCGCCGCCAAGCGCAACGGCATCGAAATCCGCTACTACAACATCATCTACGACCTCGTCGATGACGTGAAGAAGGCGATGTCCGGCCTGCTGGCCCCGACGCTGCGCGAGACCATGCTGGGCAACGCGCTGATCCTGGAAATCTTCAACATTTCCAAGGTCGGCAAGGTCGCAGGCTGCCGGGTTACCGACGGCACGGTGGAACGCGGCGCCAATGTCCGCCTGATTCGCGACAATGTTGTCGTGCATGAAGGCAAGCTGTCGACGCTGAAGCGCTTCAAGGACGAAGTGAAGGAAGTGGCGTCGGGCCAGGAATGCGGCATGGCGTTCGAGAATTACGGCGACATGCGGGCCGGCGACGTTATCGAGTGTTATCGCGTGGAGACGATCCAGCGCAGTCTGTAAGTTCGAGCCTTATAGCTTCGCAAGCACCAGCATTGCTGTCGTCATGCCCGGGCTTGTCCCGGGCATCCACGACCTAAAGCCCATCCGCTCGAAAGACGTGGATGGCCGGGACAAGCCCGGCCATGACGAGTTGTTTTCGAAAGACGACCATGCCCCATCACAAAAAAAGCTCCGCCCCCGGCGGCTCGCAGCGTCAGTTGCGGGTCGGCGAGATCGTGCGCCATGCGATCGCGGATATTCTTTCGCAAGGCAGCGTGCATGACCCGGATCTCGAGGGCCACATCATCACCGTGCCCGAAGTGCGGATGTCGCCCGATCTCAAGCTTGCAACCGTCTATGTGATGCCGCTCGGCGGCCGCGATACCGACAAGGTGATCGCGGCACTTGAGCGCAACAAGAAGTTCCTGCGCGGCGAGACCGCGCGGCGTGTTAACTTAAAATTTGCGCCTGATATTCGCTTCCGCGTCGACGAGCGATTCGACGAAGCGGAACGAATAGAGAAATTATTGCGAACACCCGCGGTGCAAAGAGACCTCGCGCCCAATTCGGACAAATCCTGATGATCGTGACGACCGCAAACAGCGCGATCGAGCCGCAAAACACCGGCTCGCCCGACGCTGAAAAAAATAATTTTCCGCAGGCGCGCGATCTTCGCACCAACCATGACCCGCGCGATCAGGCCCATCGCAGCGGCAAGCAACCGCGCCAGAACAGCCAGCCGCGGCGCGACAAGCGCGACGTCCACGGCTGGGTGGTGCTCGACAAGCCGATCGGCATGACCTCGACCCACGCGGTCGCGATCGTGAAGCGGCTGTTCCAGGCCAAGCGCGCCGGCCATGCCGGGACGCTCGATCCGCTCGCATCGGGAGGCTTGCCGATCGCCATGGGCGAAGCCACCAAAACCGTTCCGTTCGTGATGGACGGCCGCAAGCGCTACCGCTTCACGGTGTGCTGGGGCGAGGAACGCGACACCGACGACACCGAGGGCCGGGTCGTCAAAACGAGCGAACTCAGGCCCGCCGCCGAAGCGATTCAGGATCTGCTGCCGCAGTTCACGGGCCTGATCGAACAGACCCCGCCGCAGTATTCCGCCATCAAGGTCCAGGGCGAGCGCGCCTATGACCTGGCGCGGGATGGCGAGGTCGTCGAACTGAAGCCGCGGCCGGTCGAGATTCACCAATTAACCCTTGTGGAACAATCAGATAGCAGCCACTCGGTGTTCGAGGCCGAGTGCGGCAAGGGCACCTATGTTCGGGCACTGGCCCGCGATATCGGCCGAATCCTCGGCTGTTACGGCCATATCTGCGCCTTGCGGCGGACCCTGGTCGGTCCGTTCACCGAGACGGACATGATTCCGCTGGAACAGTTGGAGGCTTTATGCGATAGAGCCGCGTCTGGCGAGGGCAGCCTCGCCGACGCGCTTTTGCCCGTTGAGACCGCGCTGGACGACATCCCGGCGCTGGCCGTCACACGGGCTGATGCGGCAAGGCTCCACAGGGGCCAGGCCGTTTTGTTGCGCGGACGGGATGCGCCCAATAGTAGCGGCACAGTCTATGTCACGGTGGCAGGCCGGCTTCTGGCCCTCGCCGAAATTGGCAATGGCGAACTCATCCCCAAGCGCGTGTTCAACCTGACCGGACTGACTGCCAGTTCCGGTCGCAACGAAAGTGTTTGACGATGTCGATTACCGCAGAACGCAAAGCGGAAGTCATCAAGACGAATGCCAACAAGGCCGGCGATACCGGCTCGCCCGAGGTTCAGGTCGCGATCCTGTCGGAACGCATCAATAACCTCACCGACCATTTCAAATCCCACGTGAAGGACAATCATTCACGCCGCGGGCTTTTGAAAATGGTCGCAACGCGCCGTTCGCTGCTCGATTATATCAAGCGAAAGGACGAGGCGCGTTACAAGGCTCTGCTTGAAAAGCACAACATTCGCCGTTGAGTACAGTTCACGCGCGCATTTCGCGCGCGTTTTCGCATTGGCCGGTTGGTATTCCATCAACGGCCGTGCGGCGTGTCCAGCAGCAATCCGGCAGCTGGGCGTAACGGGTAAGATGCCCGTACCATCGGAAGGATGGACGCCATTCGAAACATAAAGACCATGGCAGGATCGCCGGATGCTGATCGCGATAACGCGCTCAGCGTCTCGCAATCTTGCGCATGGTTTTTTCGTTTCAGGCGTCCTTTGCTTTCGTGAAACCATGAAAGAAGATCGCAATGTTCAATATTCATTCAGTCGAGATCGATTGGGGTGGCCGTCCGCTCAGGCTTGAGACCGGCAAGATTGCCCGTCAGGCCGATGGCGCCGTCGTGGCCACCTATGGCGAGACCGTCGTGCTCGCTACCGTCGTTGCCGCCAAGTCGCCGCGCGAAGGCGTCGATTTCCTGCCGCTGACCGTCGACTACATCGAAAAGACCTATGCCGCGGGCCGCATCCCCGGCGGCTACTTCAAGCGCGAGGGGCGTCCGACCGAAAAGGAGACCCTGGTCTCCCGCCTGATCGATCGTCCGGTCCGCCCGCTGTTCGTGGATGGCTGGCGCAACGAGACCCAGGTCGTCGTCACCGTGCTGTCGCACGACATGGAGAACGATCCGGACGTGCTGGCGGTGGTCGCGGCCTCCGCGGCGCTGACGCTGTCCGGGGCGCCCTTCAAGGGCCCGATCGGCGCGGCCCGGGTCGGCTTCGTCAACGACGAATACGTGCTCAACCCGACGCTGGACGAGATGGTCGAAACCCAGCTCGACCTGGTCGTCGCCGGCACTGCGGACGCCGTGCTGATGGTGGAATCGGAAGCGAAAGAACTCAACGAAGACATCATGCTCGGCGCTGTGATGTTCGGACACCGGCATTTCCAGCCGGTGGTCAACGCCATCATCGAGCTTGCCGAAAAAGCCGCCAAGGAGCCGCGTGACGTCAAGATCGTCGATGAGAGCGTGCTTGAGAAGGAAATGCTGGGGCTGATCGAAACCGATCTGCGCTCGGCATACGCCATTCCGGTCAAGCAGGATCGCTACGCCGCGGTCGGCAAGGCCAAGGAAAAGGTGATGGCGCATTATTTCCCCGAAGGCCAGGAGCCGAAATACGACAAGCTCCGGATCGCCGGCGTGTTCAAGGAACTCGAAGCCAAGATCGTGCGCTGGAACATCCTCGACACCGGCAAGCGCATCGACGGCCGCGATTCCAAGACCGTGCGCCAGATCATCGCCGAAGTCGGCATACTGCCCCGCGCCCACGGCTCGGCGCTGTTCACCCGCGGCGAAACCCAGGCGATGGTGGTGACCACGCTCGGCACCGGCGAGGATGAACAATACATCGACTCGCTGTCGGGGACGTACAAGGAGCAGTTCCTGCTGCACTACAACTTCCCTCCCTACTCGGTCGGTGAAACCGGGCGCATGGGCGGCACCAAGCGGCGTGAAATCGGCCACGGCAAGCTGGCCTGGCGCGCGATCCACCCGGTGCTGCCGCCGCATCACGAATTCCCCTACACGGTGCGCGTGGTCTCCGAGATCACCGAGTTCGAACGGGTCGTCGTCGATGGCTTCGGTGTGCGGCGCCTCACTGGCGCTGATGGATGCCGGCGTCCCCTTGAAGCGGCCGACCGCGGGTATCGCGATGGGCCTGATCCTTGAAGGAAAGCGCTTTGCGGTATTGTCGGACATCCTCGGCGACGAGGATCATCTCGGCGATATGGACTTCAAGGTGGCCGGTACCGACCAGGGCATCACCTCGCTGCAGATGGACATCAAGATCGCCGGGATCACCGAGGAGATCATGAAGGTCGCGCTCGGCCAGGCCAAGGAAGGCCGCATCCACATCCTGGGTGAGATGTCGAAGGCCCTGACCGCCGCCCGCGCCGAACTCGGCGAATACGCGCCGCGGATCGAGACCTTCAAGATCCCGACCGACAAGATCCGCGAAGTGATCGGCACCGGCGGCAAGGTGATCCGCGAAATCGTCGAGAAGACCGGCGCCAAGGTCAACATCGAAGACGACGGCACCGTGAAGGTGGCGTCCGCCGACGGTGAATCGATCAAGGCCGCGATCAAGTGGATCAAGTCGATCGCCTCCGATCCGGAGCTCGGCCAGATTTATGACGGCACCGTCGTCAAGGTGATGGAGTTCGGCGCGTTCGTGAACTTCTTCGGCGCCAAGGATGGTCTCGTCCACATCAGCCAGCTCGCGGCCAACCGCGTCCAGAAGACCTCCGACGTCGTCAAGGAAGGCGACAAGGTCAAGGTCAAGCTGCTCGGCTTCGACGACCGCGGCAAGACCCGGCTGTCGATGAAGGTGGTCGACCAGGTCACCGGCGAAGACCTCGAGGCAAAGCAGAAGACGGAAGCCGCGCCGCGTGAAGCCGCCGGCGAGTAGGTTTCCGCAAATAGCGAATAGAAAAGGGCGGCTGAGAAGCCGCCCTTTTTTGCGAATGGTACGATTTAATTGCGGTTGTCGTCACCCGCAAAGCGGGTGACCCAGTATTTCAGAGACGACGGCGATTGATCGCGAAGCCGCGGCGTACTGGGTCGCCCGGTCAAGCCGGGCGATGACACTGTGCCCGGCATCGCAATGTGCTCGCAGCGAGCGCCGGTCCGTCCCCCTCTCCCGCTTGCGGGGGAGGGTTAGGGAGGGGGCTCTCTCATCCACTCGGACCGTCAGCGTATGCCGCAAGACCCCCACCCCGACCCTCCCCCGCAAGCGGGAGAGGGAGAAGAAAGCCGCCGCCTCTGCGAACAATCAATTCCGCTTTCTGTTCGCCGTCTTTTTCGGCGCAATGTCGACGCTCTCCTTCACCACCTCGCCGAGTGCTGCGAAATCGGCCTTGCGTGGCGAGGTACGGCGGAAGGCCAGCCCGATGGTGCGGCCGGGCTCGGGGTTCTCCAGCCGCAGGAATTTCACCCGCTCGTCGCGCCGCTCGACGTCGGCGGCGATCTGCGGAATCAGCGTCACGCCATAGCCGCTCGCGACCATCTGCATCACGGTGGTAAGGCTGGAGGCGCCGAACGCCGCACCGCCGGCACCGACATTGCGGCCGCGCGCAGCAGTGGCGCAAAATGCCAGCGCCTGATCGCGCAGGCAGTGGCCGTCTTCGAGCAGGATCAGACGGCTTTGATCGATCTCCTCCACCGCGACCCGGATGTGCTCCCGGCGCGGGTCGCCCGAGGGCACCGCGAGCAGGAACATATCCTCGAACAAAGCAAGCGTGTCGATGTCTGGCTCGCCGAGCGGCAGCGCCAGCATCGCTGCATCGAGCCCGCCGCTCTTGATGTCCTCGACCAGTTGCCGGGTCTGGGTTTCCCGCAATTCCAGCCGCAGTTCCGGAAACCGGCTTTGCAGCGTCGGGAGAATCCGCGGCAGCAGATACGGCGCCAGCGACGGAATGACGCCGAGCGTCAGCCGTCCCGTCAGCAGGCCGCTGCGTTGGCGGGCAAAATCGACGAGGTCGCGCGACGCTGTCAGCACCTCGTCGGCCCGGCGGGCGATTTCGCGCCCGACATCGGTCAGCATCACATCGCCCGGACGCCGTTCCACCACGGCGACGCCGAGCGTGCGCTCGAGATCGCGGATTTGCATGGACAGAGCGGGCTGGGTTACCGCGCAGGCCTCGGCCGCCCGGCCGAAATGGCCGTGCCTGGCGAGCGCTGTGAGATAGCGAAGTTGCCGAAGCGTGATCATTTCCATCAGATAAACTGATCGAGAGCTCAAGACAATTCGACTGGACCTGATGTTAGATATCTTCCAAGGTGGGGCACCAGCGAATTTGGCGAGAGGCATCCCTGCGGATCCGGGCACCACCCCGATGATTGCGCGGACTTCCGCCATTTCAATTCCGCACGGAACAACTCGACGACAAATCACAAAACAAGATCGGAGAGAAACATGGACGCAAAGACTGACGACAATGCGGGCAAGTGCCCGGTCGCGCACGGCACCCACGGACACCGGAACCGGGACTGGTGGCCGGGGCACCTGGATATTGGTGTGCTGCATTCGCGCCACCCTTCAGCCGATCCGATGGACAAGGCGTTCGACTATGCCAAGGAATTCGAGAGCCTCGACCTCGACGCCGTGGTTAAGGATCTGCATGCCCTGATGACGGACTCGCAAGCATGGTGGCCGGCCGATTTCGGTCACTACGGCGGACTGTTCATCCGCCTGGCCTGGCACAGCGCCGGCACCTACCGCACCGCCGACGGCCGTGGCGGCGCCGGTGCGGGTCAGCAGCGCTTTGCGCCGCTCAATTCGTGGCCGGACAACGTAAATCTCGACAAGGCACGCCGCCTGCTGTGGCCGATCAAGCAGAAGTACGGCAAAAAACTCTCCTGGGCCGACCTGTACATTCTTGTCGGCAACGTCGCGCTTGAGTCGATGGGCTTCAAGACGTTTGGCTTTGCCGGCGGCCGCGCCGACGTGTGGGAGCCGGAAGAGCTTTACTGGGGTCCCGAGGGGACGTGGCTCGGCGACGAGCGGTACAGCGGCGAACGTGAACTCGCTGAACCCCTCGGCGCGGTACAGATGGGTCTGATCTACGTCAATCCGGAAGGCCCGGGCGGCAAGCCCGACCCGCTCGCCTCGGCACGCGACATCCGCGAGACTTTCTTCCGCATGGCGATGAACGACGAAGAGACCGTCGCGCTGATCGCCGGCGGCCACACCTTCGGCAAGACACACGGCGCGGGCGACCCTTCGCTTGTCGGGATCGACCCGGAAGGCGGCGCCATCGAGGATCAGGGCTTGGGGTGGAAAAGCAAGCACGGCACCGGCATAGGCGGTGACTCGATCGGCAGCGGTCTGGAGGTGACCTGGACGCAAACTCCGACCAAGTGGAGCAACCACTTCTTCGACAACCTGTTCAAGTTCGAATGGGAATTGACCAAGAGCCCGGGTGGCGCGCAGCAATGGGCGGCGAAAAACGCCACAGCCGACATTCCGGACGCGCACGACAAGTCGAAGAAGCATCTGCCGACCATGCTGACCTCGGACCTCGCGCTGCGCTTCGACCCGGCCTACGAGAAAATCTCGCGGCGCTTCCATGAGCATCCGGACCAGTTCGCCGACGCGTTCGCCCGCGCCTGGTTCAAGCTCACGCATCGCGACATGGGCCCGATCGTGCGCTATCGCGGCAAGCTGGTGCCCAAGGAAACGCTGATCTGGCAGGATCCGATCCCGGCGGTCGATCATCCGCTGATCGGCGAACAGGATATCGCGGCGCTGAAAGCGAAAATCCTCGCCTCCGGCCTCACCGTGCCGCAACTCGTCTCGACCGCCTGGGCATCGGCCTCGACGTTCCGCGGCTCCGACAAGCGCGGCGGCGCCAACGGTGCGCGCATTCGCCTCGCGCCCCAGAAGGATTGGCACGTCAACAATCCGGCTGAGCTGGCGAAGGTCCTGCAAAAGCTCGGGGCGATCCAGAAGGAGTTCGGCAAGAAAGTGTCGCTCGCCGACCTCATCGTTCTCGGCGGCAGCGCCGCGATCGAGAAGGCGGCAAAGGATGCGGGTGTCAGCGTGACGGTCCCATTCACGCCCGGCCGCATGGATGCGTCGCAAGAGCAGACCGACGCCGCCTCGTTCGCGCCGCTCGAACCCCGCGCCGACGGCTTCCGCAATTATATCAGCAGCAAGAAACAGTTCATGGCTCCGGAAGAAGCCCTGGTGGATCGGGCGCAGCTGCTGACGTTGACGGCACCCGAGATGACGGTGCTGGTCGGGGGCCTTCGCGTGCTCGGCGCCAATTTCGACAACGCCAAGCATGGCGTCTTCACCAGCAAGCCGGGAACGCTGACCAACGACTTCTTTATCAACCTGCTGGACATGGGCACGGAATGGCAGCCGGCCGGCGACGCCTATGAGGGACGCGACCGCAAGACCAAGGCGGTGAAGTGGACCGCCACCCGCGTCGACCTGATCTTCGGCTCGCACTCGCAACTGCGCGCGCTCGCAGAGGTCTATGGCAGCGCGGATGCCAAGGAGAAGTTTGCCAAAGACTTCGTCAAGGCATGGACCAAGGTGATGAACGCCGATCGCTTCGACCGCGCCTGATCGCCGAAAGCGAACAGTCAACGAAAGGGCGGCCGCAAGGTCGCCCTTTTTTGTCGGTAAAGCTGCCTGCAACATCGACAATCGGCCTGTCCCGAGGGAAATGAGAGCCCGTCCCATGCCCTCACCCATCATCCGCCCCGCCCGGCCAGATGAATATGACGAGATCGCCCGGGTCTGGATGAATAGCTGGGTCTCCACCGGACTTGAGGAGGCCAGCAATTTCCTGCTGGCGAAGTTGCGCGCGCGCATCACGAGCGAGGTCGAGAAGGGCTGGAGCCTGTTTGTCGCCGACGATGACGGGAAGGTCGCGGCCATGCTGGCACTGCATCTGCCTCAGCGCCATCTCGACATGCTATTCGTCGCACCGGAATATCAAAACCGGAACCTCGGGCGGCGACTGCTCGCTTTCACGCGGCGGCATCTGCCGGACGAAATCTGCCTGCGCTGCGTGCGCGAAAACGACAGAGCGTGGCGCTGGTATGAGCGCGAGGGTTTTGTGTTCGAAAAGGAACAAGTCGAGCCGATGACGGGGTTCGTCATGAAGTATTATCGATGGAAGCGAGAAGGAACGGTTCAATGATGAAACTCTATTGGGCGCCACGCACGCGCTCGTTTTCCTCGCTGTGGCTGATGGAAGAAACCGGGCAGCCTTACGAGCGCGTACTGACGGACATTTCCAAAGGCGCACAGAAGACCCCGGAATATCTTGCGATCAATCCGATGGGCAAGGTGCCGGCGCTCAGGGATGGCGACGCGACGCTGGCGGAAGCCGCCGCGATCTGCGCCTACGTCGCCGAGCGCTATCCCGAAGCCAAACTCGCGCCACCGCTCGGCGATCCCCTGCGCGCGAAATATCTCTATTGGCTGTTTTTCGCACCCGGCTGCATCGAGCCCGCGATGGTGCAGGTCGCGACCAAGATCGAGATGAACCCGGTCGCCGCCGGCTGGGGCGAAGCGCAGCGGGTGTTCGACGTGCTCGACGCCGCCTTGACCAAAGGACCCTGGATTCTCGGCGAGACATTCTCGGCGGCGGATATCGCGATTGGGTCGGCGCTGAATTTCGCGGTGCGGCTGTTCAAGATGGTGCCGGCGCGGCCGTCATTCGATCGCTACATCGATCGCTGCGCGGCGCGTCCGGCATTCCAGCGCGCCAGTGTACTGGCGGCGGGCGAAAACGCCTGAGGCGCATCTCAATCAGCGGCGGGTGCTAGTCGCCCTTCAAATCTTCCGGCCGCGGCATCGCGATGATGTTGTAGCCGGAATCGACGTAATGGATTTCCCCGGTCACGCCGGTCGACAGGTCGGACAATAGATACAGCGCCGAGCCGCCGAGTTCGTCGAGGGAAACGCCGCGCCCGAGCGGTGAATGCTTTTGCTGAAATGCGAACATGGCGCGGGAATCGCCGATCACGGCACCCGCAAGCGTGCGAACCGGCCCGGCTGAAATCGAATTGACCCGGATTTTCTTTCTCCCGAAGTCGAACGCAAGATAGCGCACCGAGGCTTCCAGTGCGGCTTTCGCAACCCCCATCACATTGTAATTCGGCATCACGCGGGTCGAGCCGCCGAACGTCAACGTGATAATGGAGCCGCCGGACTCCGGCATCAGGTCGGCCGCGCGTTTGGCAATCTCGGTAAAGGAAAAACACGAGATCACCATGGTGCGCGAAAAGTTTTCGCGCGTGGTGTCGGCGTAGCGCCCGCGAAGCTCATTCTTGTCCGTGAAGCCGATGGCATGGACCAGAAAATCCAGATGTCCCCATTTGTCGCGCAGGCTTGCGAACACGGCATCGACGCTGGCGATGTCCTCGACATCGCACGGCAGAACCAGGGGAACGCCGAGCTGCTCGGCCAGCGGCCTGACCCGCTTGCCCAGCGCCTCGCCCTGGTAGGTAAAGGCCAACTCGGCGCCCTGGGCGGCGAGTGTCCTGGCAATGCCCCAGGCAATCGAATGATCATTGGCGACGCCCATGATCAATCCGCGCTTGCCCTTCATCAGGTCGTTCATATTCGCGACGCTCCACTCATCCCTGATGCTGTCATCGCCCGCGAAAGCGGGTGATCCAGTAATACGAAGCGTTGCGATTGACTACCCAAGCCGCGGAGTACTGGATGCGCCGCTTTCGCGGAGCATGACAAAACAAATTCTCACGCATCCATCCGCTTGAACACCAGCGTGGCGTTGGTGCCGCCGAACCCGAAGGAATTCGACAACACGGTTCCGAGCTTGGCATTGTCGACGCGCTTGCGCAGGATCGGCATGTCGGCAAACACCGGATCGAGTTCGGTGATATTGGCGCTTTCGCAGATGAAACCGTTGTTCATCATCAGAAGCGAATAGATCGCCTCCTGCACTCCGGTGGCGCCGAGCGAATGCCCGGTCAGCGCCTTGGTCGCCGAAATCGGCGGGCACTTGTCGCCGGTCCCGAATACTTTTCGGATCGCTTCGATTTCCGGCGGGTCGCCCGCCGGCGTCGAGGTCGCATGCGGATTGATGTAATCGATCCTGGTATCCACGGTTGCTATCGCCATTCGCATGCAGCGTTCCGCGCCCTCGCCCGACGGCGCGACCATGTCGTAACCGTCCGAGGTGGCGCCGTAGCCGACAATTTCCCCGTAAATGCGCGCGCCGCGCGCTTTGGCGTGCTCGAGCTCTTCCAGCACCACCACACCGGCGCCGCCGGCGATGACAAAACCGTCGCGGCTCACGTCATAGGGACGGGAGGCGGTCGCCGGCGTATCGTTGTATTTCGACGACATCGCCCCCATCGCGTCGAACAGCACCGACAACGACCAGTCGAGTTCTTCGCAGCCGCCGGCGAAGACGACGTCCTGCTTGCCGATCTGGATGGTCTCGTAGGCATTGCCGATGCAATGGTTCGAGGTGGCGCAGGCCGACGAGATCGAATAGTTCAGGCCCTTGATCTTGAACCAGGTGGCGAGCGTTGCGGATGCCGTCGACGACATCGCTTTCGGGACCGCGAACGGTCCGACCCGTTTCGGCCCCTTGGTGCGGGTGGTATCGGCCGCTTCCACGATGGTGCGGGCCGAAGGGCCGCCGGAGCCCATGATGATGCCGGTGCGAACGTTGGAAACTTCCGACGGCTCAAGACCGGAGTCCTGGATCGCCTGTTCCATTGCGATGTGATTCCACGCCGCGCCCTCGCCGAGGAATCGCATCGCGCGACGATCGATGACATCGACCGGATTCAGCGTCGGCGCGCCCTGCACCTGGGAACGGAAACCGAGTTCCGCATACTTTTCCGCGCGCGTGATTCCGGACTTCGCCTCATGGAGGCTCGCAAGCACTTCCTGGGTGTTGTTGCCGATGGATGAGACGATAC
Source organism: uncultured Alphaproteobacteria bacterium (assembly GCA_963774685.1). GTDB lineage: Bacteria > Pseudomonadota > Alphaproteobacteria > Rhizobiales > Xanthobacteraceae > Bradyrhizobium. The sequence continues at coordinate 721,382 of CAVZFU010000005.1, forward strand.
CCATCCCCGTGATGACAACCCGCCTCATGATCGCCTCGCCCTGTCGTTACGTTTTGTATGATGGTCGCCGTCGACCGGAAGTCCGCCTCATCGGCCGGAGAATCGCTTACGCCCCCGGCTGCGACGCGGCACCCTGCTTCAAGAGCCCCACCCGCATATCCTTGGCGCGATAGATAATCTCGTCATCGGCGGAAAGCCAGCCGTCAGCGATGCCTAGCCAGAGCTTTAGGCGCATCACCCGCTTGACGTCGACGTTGTACACAATCTTGCGGACGTTCGGCATCACCTGACCGGCAAGCTTCAACTCGCCAAGGCCAAGCGCCCGGCCGCGTCCCTCGCCGCCGCTCCAGCCCAGGAAGAAACCGATCATCTGCCAGAGCGCGTCGAGGCCGAGGCATCCCGGCATCACCGGATCGCCCTTGAAATGGCAGCTGAAGAACCAAAGGTCCGGGTTCACATCGAGTTCGGCGCGCACAAAGCCCTTGCCATATTCCCCGCCGGTCTCCGAAATTTCGCTGATACGGTCGAACATCAGCATCGGGGGCAGCGGCAATTGCGCGTTCCCGGGCCCGAACAATTCGCCGCGACCGCATGCCAGGAGATCCTCGTATTCGTAACCACCGCGTCGATCCAGCATGGGGTCCGGTCTCTTTCAAAATCCCGATGGAAACCTTTTCCAGCAAAAGGGACCTTTTTTGCGCAGGAAACGTGCCAATATTCGCAAATTCGCGCCAATTCGGCAGGTCAGGGTGGCCCTACGGCAACCGCGCTCGCCTTCGCCGAAAGTCGCAAAGCTCGGGTCCGCGCGCTCTCTATCATAGGCCCCGCAGGCGGCAAAGCATCACGGCCGGGGTAAATCGCCGCGCCACGGACCGGTTCCTTTAATCCCGGTGTTCTAGTTGCGAAAAACTTGCATCTAACGAATTTTCTCCTTATATTCCGCTGCGATAGTGCCGAGTTAGCAATGTGGTGCCCGACGTGAATATGAACGACGAAGCTTCGAATGATGACGCTGTCAGTCCCGCCGCACGTGCTGCGGGGCACCAGCCGGCGTTGACCGGGTGTCCGTGGCACGATGTCAATGAAATGCTGCAGGCCGCCGGCTTGCGTCCGACCCGTCAGCGCATGGCACTCGGCTGGCTGTTGTTCGGCAAGGGCGCGCGCCACCTCACCGCGGAAATGCTGTACGAGGAAGCCACCATCGCCAAGGTTCCGGTGTCGCTCGCCACCGTCTACAACACGCTCAATCAGCTCACCGATGCAGGCCTGCTGCGCCAGGTCAGCGTCGACGGCACCAAGACCTATTTCGACACCAACGTTTCAGCGCATCACCACTTCTATCTCGAAAACAACCACGAACTGGTCGATATCCCGGACCCGAATCTGGTGCTGCAGAAGATGCCGGAAGTGCCCGAAGGCTACGAGATCTCCCGGGTCGACATGGTCGTCCGGCTGCGCAAGAAGCGCTAACTCCGCCGGCTAACTGGACTCGTCGTCATCCTGAGGTGCTCGCCTTTTCGGCGAGCCTCGAAGGATGGATGCGACAGAGGTCGCCTGCGGCCATCCTTCGAGGCGCGCGAGGGCGCGCACCTCAGGATGACGCCCGTAATTGGTCACTCCACCTTTTCGTCGGCGTAGACACCCCACAGCCGCTGCTGTTCGATCCAGCCATCGAAGCCGTTGCCGTTGATGTGGCACCAGCCTGCCGCACATCGCTTGACGTTGGCCACCACACCGGCCTGCAGGCGGGCTGCGACCGCGCTGGCTGGATCGGCGCGATCATAGAGCGGCGCGAGATCGTCCTTGGTCTTCATGGTGATGACGGCGGTGCGGCGGCCCGACAGCAGCGAGTGATAGACCCAGCCCTCGGCGCCTTCCGAATCCCGCACCCGGCGCCAGTTCTCGAATTCGGCGGTGATTTCAACCGGCAGGCCCGAACGGGTATAGACCCAGGCGACGTCATTGTCCTTGGTCGGACCGGCCCTGACGTTCACATGATCGGATTTGAGGCTGACATAGCGCGGCACCGGCAAGCCGCTGGCGGTCGTGGTCGCATCCTTTGCCGCAAATCCCGTGCTGAGCGACGCGCCCAGCATGCTTCCGGCAAGCACCGCCACCGAACAAAAACGCCTCGACGCCATCAACTCGTCTCCTGCCGAGAAGCCAACTCAAATTCTTCGAGTTGAAACACCCGCTAAGACACTCGCCAGAACCTGGGAATGCCGACCCCTTAAGCCCCTGCCATCCTGCCCCGTACGACCCCTTGGACTGTCATTCCAGGGTTCTTGTCTTGGCCCGGCCTTCTGCTAGAGAGAGCGGAACGCCAAAACCAGAACAAGCCCGAACATCCCCTTTGGGGGGAAGCATCGGGAACCCAAGGAAACGCCGGGATCGCGCAGCAACCGGCAGTCTCGAACAAGCGGGTTAATGAGGTCTGAACAACCTCATGAGAGCAGGATATGTCGGTTAAGAAAAAACCTCTCGTTGTCGTCACGCGCAAGCTGCCGGACTCGATCGAGACCCGGATGCGCGAGCTGTTCGACGCCCGGCTCAATCTCGACGATACGCCGTTGACCCCGGAGCAAATCGCAGAAGCGGTCCGTTCGGCCGATATTCTGGTGCCGACCGTCACCGACGTGATCAATGAGGAGGCGCTCAAGCAGCCCGATTGCAAGCTGAAACTGATCGCCAATTTCGGCAACGGCGTCGACAACATCGACGTGGTCGCAGCCCATGCGCGCGGCATTACCGTGACCAACACCCCGAAGGTCCTGACCGAAGACACCGCCGACATGACCATGGCGCTGATTCTGGCGGTGCCGCGCCGGCTGATCGAAGGCGCCTCCATCCTCACCGAGGGCAAGAACTGGCCGGGCTGGTCGCCGACCTGGATGCTCGGTCATCGCATCGGCGGAAAAAGGCTTGGTATCATCGGCATGGGCCGGATCGGCCAGGCCGTGGCGCGACGCGCCCGCGCCTTCGGCCTGCAAATTCACTATCACAACCGCCGTCCGGTGGCGCCGCGCATCGCCGAGGAACTGGGCGCGACCTACTGGGAAAGCCTCGACCAGATGCTGGCGCGGATGGACATCATCTCGGTGAATTGTCCGCACACGCCGGCGACCTTTCATCTGCTGTCGGCACGGCGGCTGAAGCTGATCCGGAAAGACGCCTACATCGTCAACACCGCGCGCGGCGAGGTGATCGACGAGGAGACGCTGACCAAATTGATCGAAACCGGCGAGATCGCCGGCGCCGGCCTCGACGTCTACGAACACGAGCCCGCGGTCAATCCAAAACTGGTGCGGCTGGCCAAGGCCGGCAAGGCCACCCTGCTGCCGCACATGGGTTCGGCCACCATCGAAGGCCGCGTCGAAATGGGCGAGAAGGTGATCATCAACATCCGGACCTTCCTCGACCACCACAAGCCGCCGGACCGCGTGCTGCCGAATATGCTGTGATTCCTACCCGTGCCCGCTCAAATCGGTGATGACGAGCGCATCGCCATTGAGCGGATTTAACGGGTCGCGCGCATAGCGCAGGGTTTCGAACCGCATCGCGCGGGCATCCACCATCAACAGCCGCCCGACCAGACCTTCGCCGAAGCCGACGATTTCGCGGATCGCTTCCAGCGCCATCATCGATCCCAACACGCCGGCGAGCGCGCCCATCACGCCGGCCTCGGCGCAGGCCGGCACCGTGCCGGGCGGCGGCGGCTCGGGAAACAGGCAACGATAGGTCGGATTGAACTCGCCTTCGGCGTTTCTCTCATGCGCGCGGATCGTGGTCAGCGATCCATCGAACATACCGAGCGCTGCGGTGATCAACGGTCTGCCGGCGAGGAAACAGGCATCGGAAACGAGATAGCGGGTTTCGAAATTGTCGGAACCGTCGAGCACGAGATCGTAGCCGCCGATCAGCGACATCGCATTGCCGGCGTTGAGGCGGGTGGCGTGGGCGGCAAACCTGACATGTGGATTGAGGCGGTGAATTTGCTCGGCGGCGCTGTCGACCTTGCGGTGGCCGACGTCCGGCGTGGTGTGAATGATCTGGCGCTGAAGATTGGACAGCGAGACGACATCGTCATCGACCACGCCGAGCGTGCCGACACCGGCCGCGGCGAGATACATCAGCGCGGGTGCACCGAGGCCGCCGGCGCCGATCACCAGCACGGATGATTCCTTTAACGCGGCCTGGCCGGGACCGCCGACCTCGCGCAGCACAATATGGCGGGCGTACCGTTCGATCTCGTCGGCACTCAACATGATCCGGTCAAACCCCTTTAGCTGCCCCTCGTGGTTCCTTGAACCCTCGGCCTGTTGTTGCCCACCAAGCAGATGTGCTTAATTGCGAGCACGTCAATGACCCCCGGATTTGTCATGAGATCGGTGCTGACGGCAACATTGATGATCGCTGCCGCCGCGGTTTCCGCCCGGGCGCAGACGGCCGCGGTAACCGGCGTCAAGCCGAAACCGGTGACGACGGTCCCGGTCCGGCCTGCTTTGCAGTCCCCTGCCGATACCGCCAATGCGATGGCGCAGACCGAGCGTCTGGCGCTGCAGTCGGACCTGGCCTGGGTCGGCCAGTACAATGGCGCCATCACCGGCGAAGTCAGCGAGCGCATGGTCGCCGCCATCAAGGAATTCCAGAAAGAGCGCGGCGGCCGGCAGACCGGCGCGCTCAACCCGCAGGAGCGCGGCGTGCTGGCCGAGACCGCGAAGCGGCGGCAGGACAATGCCGGCTGGAAGATCGTCACCGATGCCGGTACCGGCGCGCGGCTGGGCATCCCGACCAGGCTGGTGCCGCAGCAATCCAGCGACGCCAACGGGTCCAAATGGACGTCACCTACCGGAACCATCCAGGTTCAGCTTGCCCGGCGCAAGGAAGCCAATCCCACCACCGCCAAGCTCGCCGAACGGGAAAGGAAAGAACCCGGACGCAATATCGACTACACCGTGGTCAAGCCGGATTTCTTCGTGCTGTCGGGCTTGCAGGGCCTGAAGAAATTCTACCTGCGGGGCACGTTCAAGGGCGACGAGGTCCGCATCCTCACCATCCTTTACGACCAGGCCACCGAAAACACCGTCGAGCCGGTGGTGATCGCGATGTCGAGCGCGTTCAATCCGTTTCCGTCGGGCACACTGATCGCGGGGGCGCCGCGCAAGACCGTCGAATACGGCACCGGGATTGTCGTCAGCGATGACGGCGCCGTTCTCGCCGACCGCCAGGTCACCGATGGCTGCCTTGCAATCACCCTTGCCGGCTATGGCAATGCCGATCGCGTCGCCGAGGACAAGGACCACGATCTGGCGCTGTTGCGCCTTTACGGCGCGCGCGGGTTGAAGCCGCTGAACCTCGCCGGCGACGGGGCAAAATCCGCGATCGAGCTGACAGGGATTGCCGATCCGCAAAACCAGGGCGGCGGCGCAGCGGCGAGCAGCGTCAAGGCGGCGGTTGCCCAAACCGGCGGCGGCAGCGACCTCGCGCTGTCGCCGGCGCCGGCCATCGGATTTTCCGGCGCGGCAGCACTCGATGCCGACGGCCAATTCGCCGGCATGGCGCTATTGAAGCCGGCAGTTGTTGCGGGGCCGCCGAATGCCGCGCCGGCCCAGGCGGTGCTGGTGCCCGCCGATACCATCCGCGAATTCCTGAAAGCCAACGGCGTCAAGCTTGCCGACGGCGCGCCGGACGCCAAGGTTGACGCATCGACTGGCACCGGGACTGACGCCAAGGCTTCGGTCGTGCGCGTGATCTGCGTGAGGAAGTAGGCGAGCTTTACGAAGCAACCAGCTTCTTCACCGGCGTCGGATCGAGATTGAAGATCCTTGCCGCATTCAGGCCCAGAATATTGCGCTTGGCCTGCTCGCCCAGAAACGGCAGGTCGCATATTTCCTGCGGCAGGTCGAAATCGAAATGCGGCCAGTCGGACGAGAACATCAACTGGGTCTCGGCCTTGATCATCTCAAAGGTATTTTCCAGCGCCTTGGGATGGGTCGTCTCCATCGGCTGCGTCGTATAGAAGCAATTGTGATTCATGTATTCGCTGGGCATCCGCTTGAGCTGTGGGGCTTCGGAAGGCCGCATCAGATACTGGTCGTCGAGCCGCTGCATCAGGAACGGCACCCACGCCAATCCGCTTTCGACCCACAATGTCTTGAGTTTGGGAAACCGTTCGGGAATTCCGTTCAGGACCCAGTTCGTCATATGGATCATGTTGCTCCAGACGAAGCCCAGCGCGTGCATGCCGAGAAACCGGTTGACGGTCGCAAGCGACGGATCCTGCCAATGATAGCCGGCGTGGAACGCCAGCGGCTTGCCGCGTTCCTCGATCATGGAATAAAGCCGCATGTAATCGTTGTGATGCACCGGCTTGTAGCGGGTGCTGGTGACGCAGAACCCGATCACGCCGTTTTTGTCGCCTAGTTCCTCGACCGTCCGCTCGGCTTCTTCCGGCGTGTTGAACGGCAGGTAGATCAGGGATTTGATCCGGTCGTCACCCGACAGGATGCGATCGATCAGCCAGCGGTTATAGGCGCCGCCGAGCCACACCTCCATTTCCGGCTGCGGATGCATGCCGAGAAACAGCATCGGTGTCGGGAACACCACCATGTTGTCGATGCCGAGCGAATCCATCGCCCGGCGCGTCAGTGTGACGTCGCGATGGACATCGGTCTCTTCGACGATTTCGCGCTGGCCGTCCTGATGCGGGATGCGTCCGCCGACCGACTGATAGCGAAGCCCGAGGTCGCCGTTCAACCCGTAAGGCGGCGCGCCGATGCGTTCCGCCTGAAACCGCATCGCATTGTCGCGAACGACGGGATCCTCGATATAGGTCACCACCTCTTTCCAGGACACGGTCTCGACGTGGTGGGCATCGATATCGCACACGAACCAATCCTGCAGACCGCGCCGGATGGCGTTGCGACGGGCATGCGCGAGGATGTCGCGCGTATCGGTATGGACGTCGATCTGCTGGATCGCCGAAAATTGCGGACCGATCTTGCCTTGAATGTTCATGGCTTTTCTCCCGCAGGATAGCTGTCCTCGTCCGGACGGCGCCGGTACCACAGCGCCAGTTCCATCGGGCCGAGATGCAGCGCGCGCAGCATCTCGGAAACCGCCGACAAAAGTTCGGTCGGCGTCATCTCGCTGTCGCGTTCGCCGGCAATCGGCGAAAACGTTCTTTCTTCGCCATCGGATTTGGCGACATAGAGCCGGATCGCGGCGGTCAGGATCTGCGCGACCGCCTGATCGGAAACGCGACAGGCTTCGTTGTTCTCGACCAGTTCGCGCGATGCACGCAGCAGTTCGGGAGCTGCCGCGTCGATCCAGCCGTAGCGATCGTTCTTGCGATCCGTTTCAGACCCGAACATAGATTTCGCCGTCCCTGATCGTCATCTCCGCCTTGCGCAACCGGATGCGGCTATTGCCCTGATGGCATCCGGTTTTGACGTTGTATTCGTATCCGTGCCAGGGACATATGATGTTGGTCTCGGACGGGTCGTACTGCTGCGCGCGAATGGTGCGATCGTCCGCGACCGGCTCGATCACCCGTTTCATGATGCGTCCCTGGCAGACCGGCCCCGCGCGATGCGCACAGCGATTATGCCACGCAAAAAATTCGCCATCGATCTTGAAGACGCCGACCTCCAGTTCCGCGCAATCGATGACCTTGCGGTCGCCATCGGCGTAGTCGGTCACTTTTCCCGCCGAATATTCCGGCATGCGTCACTCCGGTCGATAAAGAGGCGAACGCAGGCGGCAGGATGCGGCCCGAAGCGGCCGCGTGTCAAGCAAGCCCAAATCGAGCGCCCGCGCGGGCACGAATTATTCCAGCCCGGCGCTGCGCAGGCCCTGCAAATAATGCTCGCTGTGGGTCTGGTCGCGCCACGGCATTTCGCTGGCAATCCAGGCGAGCGTGATGTTTGGCTGGGTGCGGCGAAGGTCCTGTAACGCCAGCTTTGCGACCTCGGTCTGTCCCGCCATGCCGGCGGCGGCCGTCAGCACCCGATGGGCGCCGACAAAATCGCCACGCTGCCGGAGGGCTTCGCGTGAAAGCCGTATCGCCTCTTCATAATTGCGACCGACGAACTGGGCGTAGGCGGCGATGCCGTAATAAAGCGCCGAGACCGGATCACGTGGACTGAGCCGCAACGCCCGCCGCGCCGCGGCGTCGCCTTCCTCCCAGCGGCCGCAATATGACAGGGCGAGACCGTAATAGCCCTGTGCCAGCGAGAAATTCGGATTGAGCCGAAGCGCAAGTTCGAACTCCGACAGCGAATCGTCAAAACGCCGACGCGCCAGATGAACGCTTGCCAATGCGTGATGTGCCCAGGCGTCCTCACTGTCGGCCAGCACGGCGGCGTGCGCCGAGCGCTCGGCGATCGTCACCGCGGTTGCGAAGTCCGACCATCCCATATGGGCGCAGAACGAATGACTTGTCGCGAGCACGCCGAGCGCCTGTCCGTAATCGGGATCGATGGCGATGGCCTTTTCCAGCAACGCCTGCGCCACCACGTTGTCCTCGCGGGTCACGCGCCAGTAATGCGACAACGCCCGCATCACCAGGTCCCAGGCATCCATGTTGTTGGGCGGCTTGCGCCGGGCGCGGAAATTTTCGGCGGCGTAGATTTGCGGCTCGATCGCAGCGACGATGGCCTCGGTGATCTCGTCCTGCACCGCGAACACGTCCGTCAGGTCGCGGTCGTAATGTTCCGCCCAGATGTGACTGCCGGTCGTGACATCGTTGAGCTGCACCGTGATCCGGACCCGGTCGCCGCCCTTGCGAACGCTGCCCTCGACGACATAGCCGACGCCGAGTTCGGCCGCGACCTGCTTCATATGCACGGCCTTGCCCTTGTAGATGAACGAGGAGTTGCGGGCGATCACGAAAAACCAGCGCAGCTTGGACAGCGCCGTGATGATGTCCTCGCTGATCCCGTCGGAAAAATACTCCTGTACCGGATCGTCGCTCATGTTGGTGAAGGGCAGTACCGCGATCGCAGGACGATCGGGCAATGGCAACGCCGCGCGCGGCGGCTCGGGGATTTCTCCCGATGGAGCTTCCGTACCGTAATTCGGCTGGCCGTCGATCGGTTGCGTCTGGACGATGCCCACGAAACGGAAGCCGCGGCGCGGGATGGTGCGGACCAGCCTCTGCTCCTTGCCGTTATCGCCAATCGCCTTGCGCGCGGCGTTGATCCGGCTCGCGAGCGTTGACTCCGACACGATGCGTTTGTCCCACACCGACGCGATCAGGTCGTCCTTGCTGACGACCCTGTCGCGGTTCTGCACCAGATAAACCAGCACATCGAACACCTGCGGTTCGACCGGAATCGTCTCGCTACCCCGGCGCAACTCGCGTCGATCGAGATCAAGCATCTGATTATCAAAGACAAATTGCACGTCGCGCCTCGCAAATGCGGGCCGGCCTCAAGAAACAATCAAGTCCGCCTCACGGATAAATCAAGCGCCGGGCAAAGTCTTTTGGGCGCGGCGGGAGCATCAATCGTGGTTCACGTTCTTCTAGTCCCGATATTGCCTCAACCGGAGCGATTTTATGTCGCAGATTCAAACAATCCGCCCAGACCTGGCGGGAAATCGAATATCCAGACTCATCGCATTTCTGTACGGCCTCGTTGCCTATTTCGCGTTCTTCGGCACCATTCTGTACGCCATCGGCTTCGTCATGGGCCTGGTGGTGCCAAAGACCATCGACAGCGGCACGGTCTCTTCGACGCCGCAAGCGCTGGTGGTCGATATTCTCCTGATGACGTTGTTCGCCATCCAGCACAGCGTGATGGCGCGCAAGCCGTTCAAGCGATGGTGGACGCAATACGTTCCCAAATCGATCGAGCGTAGCACCTACGTATTGTTGGCCAGCCTGGCGCTGATGTTGCTGTTCTGGCAATGGCGTCCGATGCCGGCGATTGTCTGGCAGGTCGACGAGCCGAACGCCGCCGTGGCCATCGCGACACTGTCGCTGGTGGGCTGGGTGATCGTGTTCACCAGCACCTTCCTGATCAATCATTTCGAATTGTTCGGATTGCATCAGGTCGCCAACAACCTGACCGGTCGCGAAATGCCGACGCCACGCTTCCGCACGCCGCTGTATTACAAGTTCGTGCGGCATCCGATCTATCTCGGCTTTATCATCGCGTTCTGGGCGGCACCGGTGATGAGTGTTGGGCATCTGTTGTTCGCAGGCGTGACCACGGCCTACATCCTCGTCGGCATCTTGCTGGAAGAGCGCGATCTGATCGATCTCTTCGGCGACGATTACCGGCGTTACCGGGATCGCGTGTCGATGCTGTTGCCGTGGCGCAAGTCGGCCTGATCGATTACTTTAAACCTTTGTCTGCGAGGAGACTCACATCATGACTCATATTGGAAGCTGTTTCTGCGGCGCCGTTGAAATCGAAGTCGCGGGCTCGCCGGAGGCCATGGGATATTGCCATTGCCGCTCCTGCCGATCGTGGTCGGGCGGACCCGTCAATGCCTTCAGCCTCTGGAAGCCGGAGGCGGTGAAGATCAAGTCCGGATCGCAACATGTTGCGACCTTCGCCAAGACGGCCATGAGCGAACGCAAATATTGTGCGAAATGCGGCGGACATCTCATGGCCAACCACCCGCCGCTCGGATTGGTAGACGTATTTGCGGCGACGATTCCAACGCTCGACTTTGCACCCGGCGTTCATGTCAACTACGCGGAAAGCGTATTGCCGATGCGCGATGGATTGCCCAAGTTGAAGGATTTTCCGGCCGAATTCGGCGGCTCCGGCGAGGCCATGGCCGAGTAGGAGACGATCTTTCGATAATAGCGGCAGTTGGCGAACAAGATTCGCCACCCATCGGTAAATCCAGCGCCCGATTCCTGCAGATCAGGAATCGGGCGCTAACTCGTTCGAGATTGAACTTTCACACTTTGGCTCAGACCAAATAGTGGGGATGAGTTGGAGATAGACGGATGAATTATTCTGATACCAATAATCCGATTGTCGGCGATCGCGTCGAACGACGGCTGGCCGCGATACTGGTGGCTGACGTTGCCGGTTACTCGCGGCTGATGCATACGGAAGAAGAGGCGACGCATTCCCGCGTCACGAGGTTGCTGACAAACACGGTGATGCCGGCGATCGCCGAATATGGCGGTCGCGTCGTCAAGCATACCGGCGACGGGCTGCTGGCGGAGTTCCCCAGTGCCGTGGAAGCGGTACGCGCGGCGATGGCGTTCCAGGACAGCGTCTATGAACTCTCGATCGAAGCGCCGCTGGACCGGCGGATTCTGCTTCGCGTCGGAATCAACATCGGCGACGTCATCGTCGGGGCACACGATATCTTTGGAGATGGCGTCAACATCGCGGCCCGGCTTGAGGGCATCGCGCAGCCGGGCGGCATTTGCCTGTCATCGTCGGCTCACGATCAGGTCTACGGCAAGATCGGCGTCGGGTTCACCGATCTCGGCGAGCAAAACCTCAAGAACATCGGCCGTCCGGTGCGGGCCTATGCGGTCGTCCCGGATGGACCGGCCTCGACAATTCCTGCGGTCGCCGCGACGCTGCAGCCGGATTCGGCGCCGCATCTTTCCATCGTCGTACTGCCGTTCGTGAATATCGGCGACGATCCCGCGCAGGATTACTTTGTCGACGGCGTGACCGAGAGCCTGACCACGGATCTTTCTCGCATTCACGGCTCGTTCGTGATCGCCCGCAATACCGCGTTCTCCTACAAGGAGCATTCTCCGGACGTGCGCGAGATCGGCCGCGAGTTGAACGTTCGTTATCTGCTCGAGGGCTCGGTGCAGCGCAGCGGCAATCGGCTACGGATCAACGTCCAGCTCATCGACGCTGAAAGCGGCAATCATCTGTGGGCCGAGCGTTTCGACAAGCCGGTAGCCGATCTCCTGGATATCCAGGACGAGATCGTCTCACGGCTCGCCAACGCGCTGGATTCCGAACTGGTCGAAGCCGAGGCGCAGCGGGCCTCGCGCTCGCCCCATCCCGACGCGATGGACCTGTACTTCCAGGGCAGGGCTTGCTGGAACAAGGGCATGTCGCCCGAATACCTGGCGCAGGCACGGAATTTCTTCGACCGCGCCCTCGCGCTCGATCCGGACAACGTCGATGCGATGGTCGGCCTGGCGACGCTTGTTGCGACCATCGCCGGCTCATTTGCCAGTGACGAACGGGCCGCGCAACTGGCGTCGGCGGAGGCGATGTTGCACCGCGCGCTGTCGATGGACCCGCAATATGCCGGGGCGCATCTTGGGCTGGGCGCGGTCCAGATGTTCACCAACCGCGCGCCCCAGGGCATCCGGGAATGCGAGCATGCGCTGGCGCTCGATCGCAACCTCGCCGACGCGCATGGCTGCATCGGCATGGCGAAATATTTCGTCGGCCGCGCCGAGGAGACCGAGAGCCATATCGAGGAGGCCTTGCGGTTGTCGCCGCGCGACATCTACGCTTACCGGTGGCTGTTGTTTGTCGGCATCGCCAAGGCGCAGCTCGGCGCGGACGCCGAAGCGGCAAGCTGGCTGCGCCGGAGCATCGAGGCCAACCGCAATTTTCCGCTGGCGCATTTTCATCTCGCGGAAGTTCTGGCGCTGCTCGGCCAGTCGGACGACGCCCGCGCCGCGGCGCAGGCGGGACTTGCGCTCGATCCGGGCTTCAACCTCCGTCGCTATCGCGTCAATGCGTTGAGCGACAATCCGCTCTACCTCGCCGGGCGCGAGCGCAGCTGTGAAGGGATGCGGATGGCCGGCATCCCGGAGGAATAGGCGCGAGACGGATCGACGCGACAAGGCACGCCGGCGCGGGAGAAGACCGCGCCGGCGTCGATAATAAAAAGAGGCGAAACGCGCGAGCGGCAACTCGAAGCGGCGCGCGTCAAGCAAGCCCAAATCGAACGCCCGCGCGCGCCAGCCCTCCGGCGAGACCGATCGGCGTGCCGTCCGCGCGCCAGCAGGCCGCACCCGAGAGCGAGCCGTCATCGTGGAACTGGATCGCATTCATGCCGCCGGCCACCGTCGGCACCGCGAGCACCTTGTGGCCCATTGACGTGAGAGCGGCACGAACGTTCTCCGGCACCGCCAATTCGACCTCCAGCGCGTTGCCTTCGGTCCAGACCCGCGGTGCTTCGACCGCCTCCTGCAAACTCATGCCGTGATCGATCAGATTGAGCAGGGCCTGCAGCGCGCTGGGAAAAATCTTCTTCCCGCCGGGCAGGCCGAGCGCATAGACCAGCTTGCCGTTGCGCAGCGCCATCATCGGCGACATCGAGGTGGTGACGCGCTTGCCCGGCGCCAGCGACAAAGCGTGGCCGGGCCGGGGATCGTACAGGTTCATGTAATTGTTCGGCACCGTGCCCAGACCAGGAATCAGAATCCTGGCGCCGAACAGATTGTTGATGGTCTGCGTCGTCGCGACCACGTTTCCCATCGCATCCGCGGCTGTCATGTGGGTGGTATGCGCGCCTTCGAGCTGCTGCACGCCGGCGCTCCATGTCTGGGCTCGCCGGGGATCGATCGCGCGGCGGCGCTCGCTGGCGTAATCTTTCGAGGTCAGTTTCTCGACCGGCACCCCGACGAAATCCGGATCGCCGCTGGCGGCGGCGCGATCGGCAAAGGCGATCTTCAGCACTTCGGCCAACAGATGGATGGTTTCCGATGTGCCGAACCCCATCGCCGCGATGTCGTAGCCTTCGAGAATATTCAGCATCTGCGCGATGTGGACGCCGGAGGCCGCCGGTGGCGGCGGACCGAGGATCTGCCAGCCGCGATAGTCGGCGCGGATCGGCGCACGCTCGACGGTCTTGTAGGAAGTGAGGTCCTCGCGCGTGATGAAGCCGCCATGTGCCTTCATGTAGTCGACCAGAATGCCGCCGAGCGGACCGGTGTACAGCGCCGCAGCGCCGTGGCGCGAGATCGTCGTCAGTGTCTCGGCATATTCGGCCTGCACGACGCGGTCGCCGGCGTTCAGCGGACTGCCGTTCGGCAGATAGATCGCCGAGATCGCCTTGTCCTTCAGCATCTCCTCTGCGCCATCCGTGATGCATTCATGCAAGTACGGCGTCGCGGCAAAGCCGCGCGAGGCATGCTTGATCGCAGGCTGCATGACGTCGGCGAAACTCATGGTCCCGAACCTTTGCTGTGTCTCGCACCAGGCCTTGAGCGAGCCGGGCACCGCAACCGCTTTCGGGCCGTTGAGATTTTCGTCGCCGACGGTATCGAACACGTCGTGCGCAGCACCCGGCCTGGACCGATAGGTATCGGGCCGGACGGCGAGCGGAACGGTGCTTTGGCCATCGATGAAACGATGACTGCCGTCGGCCAGCCGGATATGCGCCATGCCGCCGCCGATGATCCCGACCATCATCGGCTCCACGACCGTGAGCGTGAACAAGGTCGCGATCGCCGCATCGATGGCGTTGCCGCCGGCGGCGAGCATCTCGATACCTGCGGCCGACGCCAGCGGATGATTGCTCGCCACCATGCCGCGGCTACCGGCCGCCGGCTGCTTCTGGCAAACAAAGGTCGTGCCCGCGCGCTCCCGCCAATTACCGGTCATCATGCTGCCCCTTCACTTCTGGCACTTCGGGCACCAGAACGTCGAACGTCCGTTCTGGGTAAACCGCCTGACGATACCGCTGCAGCCGGCGGTCTGGCATTTCTGGCCTTCGCGGTCGTAGACCTGAAACGAGTGCTGGAAATAGCCGAGTTCGCCGGAGGTCTGGCGATGGTCGCGCAACGACGAGCCGCCGGCCTTGATCGCCTGATTGAGCACCGCGTGAATCGCATTGACCAGGCGCCCGGCGTGATCGGTCGGCTTCACCCTTTTTGGTCGCCAGTGTCGCAGCCAGTCTCCGTGGCGACAGGTGCGAACGATAGAGCGCCTCGCAGACATAGATGTTGCCTAATCCGGCGACCACGCGCTGGTCGAGCAAGGCCGCCTTCAGGCTGGTTTTCTTGTTGGCGCAGGAACGCGCCAGCATCGCGGCATCGAATTCGTTGCCGAGCGGTTCGGGGCCGAGGCCTTTCAGCAACGGTTCGTCATCGAGCGCCTTGCGCGCGATGATCTTCATGTAACCGAAGCGGCGCGGATCGTTGAAAATCACCGCCGCGCCCGACGACATGTGAAGCACCACATGGTCATGCGCGCGATCTTCGCTGCGCGGATGATGGAATTTGCCCGGCGCTTTCTCGCTTTCATCCTTGAGGACGCGGAACGAGCCCGACATGCCCAGATGCATCAGCAGCACATCGCCCGAGGCCAGATCGGCCATCAGATATTTGGCGCGACGGCCCATGCCGGTCACGGTCTGGCCTTCCAGCCGCGCGACGAAGTCCTTCTGGAATGGAAATCGCAGGTCTTTGCGCCGGGTTTCGGCTTTAACGATTTTCGAGCCCTCCATGACCGGCTGCAGGCCGCGGCGGACCGTCTCGACTTCGGGCAATTCAGGCATGCGTCATTCACCTTGAGGTGTTGACGTGATAGCGCCATTGCGGCGGGCGCGCTATGGTCCGCCGTTACCAGTACGAGGGCGTAAAAGCATGGACCGGCCGGGCGAAACCACGCATTTCGGCTTCAGGGACGTACCCCTGGGCGACAAGCAGACGCTGGTGAACGACGTATTTCACAGCGTGGCCCAGCGTTACGACCTGATGAACGATCTGATGTCGGCCGGCCTGCATCGGGTCTGGAAAGACCTGATGATCAACGCGCTCAATCCGCCGCGCAGCGATGCGCCGTTTGCGCTGCTCGATGTTGCCGGCGGCACCGGCGACGTCGCGTTCCGCGCCGCCAAGGCGGCAGGCCCGGGCTTTCGGGCCACGGTCTGCGACATCAATGCCGATATGCTGGAAGTCGGCCGCGGGCGCGCGGTGGCGCGGCATCTCGACAGCCAGGTGTCGTTCGTCGAGGGCAATGCCGAGGCGCTGGCGTTTCCGAACGGCGCCTTCGATGCCTGCACCATCGCATTCGGCATCCGCAACGTGCCACGAATCGATCTGGCGTTGGGCGAAGCGTTTCGCGTGCTGAGGCCCGGCAGCAGATTCTTGTGCCTGGAGTTCTCCACCGTCGATGTGCCCGGCCTCGACCGGATCTACGACCTGTTTTCGTTCAAGGTGATTCCGCAACTCGGTCGCGCCGTGACCGGCGACGCCGAATCCTACCAATACCTCGTGGAATCGATCCGCAAATTTCCCAAGCCCAACGCCTTTGCCGAGATGATTCGCGCCGCCGGCTTCTCGCGCGTGTCCTGGCAAAGCTTTTCGGGCGGCATCGTGGCATTGCATTCGGGCTGGCGTTTGTGATTTCCGCGATAACCCACATCGCGCGGCTGGCCCGCGCCGGTTACGTGTTCGCGCGCGAGGGCGTGTTCGGCGTTGTCGATCCGACCCTGGTGCCGCCGCCCGGGCAATTGGCGCTGCGGATCGCGCGATTGATCGAGCGTCCCGGCGCCAAATCCGGTCCGCATCTGTCGCGCGCGCTGACGCGGCTCGGACCGGCCTATCTCAAGCTTGGACAGTTTCTCGCCACCCGGCCCGATGTGGTCGGCGTCGTCATGGCGCGCGATCTGGAAAGCCTGCAGGACCGGCTGCCGCCGTTTTCGCAAAGCGAGGCCGAAGCCGCCATTGCGCAGTCGCTGGAACGCCCTGTGGCGCAGGCGTTTGCGAGCTTCGGGCCGGCGGTCGCCGCAGCCTCGATCGCACAGGTGCATCGCGGCGAAACCGAGCGCGACGGGGTGCGCACACCGGTAGCGGTCAAGGTGCTCCGGCCCAATGTCGCGGCGCGCTTCCGCCGCGATCTCGCCGATTTCTTTTTTGTCGCGCACAAGGCCGAAGCCCATTCGGCGGAAGCGCGCCGGCTGCGGCTGATCGAGGTCATCAATACGATGTCACGCTCGGTGGCGATGGAGATGGATCTGCGGCTCGAGGCCGCGGCTCTGTCCGAGATGGCCGAGAATACCCGCAACGATCCGGATTTTCGCGTGCCTGCGGTCGACTGGGACCGCACCACCCACAATGTGCTGACCATGGAATGGATCGACGGCATTGCGCTCAGCGATCACGCGCGCCTTGAAGCATCGCAGGTCGACCTGCCCGAACTGGGGCGCAAGGTGATCCAGAGCTTCCTGCGTCACGCACTGCGCGACGGCTTCTTTCATGCCGACATGCATCCCGGCAATCTGTTCCTCGACGATGCCGGGCGGCTGGTGGCGGTGGATTTCGGCATCATGGGCCGGCTCGGCATGAAGGAGCGACGCTTCCTCGCCGAGATCCTGTTGGGGTTCATCACGCGCAATTATCGCCGGGTCGCCGAAGTCCATTTCGAGGCCGGCTATGTGCCGGGACATCACTCGGTCGAGAATTTTGCCCAAGCGATCCGCGCCATCGGTGAGCCGATCCACAATCGCACCGCCGAAGAGATTTCGATGGCAAAGCTGTTGACGCTGTTGCTCGAGGTCACCGGCCTGTTCGACATGCGGACCCGCCCTGAACTGATCCTGCTGCAAAAGACCATGGTGGTGGTCGAAGGCGTCGCGCGCAGCTTCGACCCGAAACTCGACATCTGGAAGGTGGCCGATCCGGTGGTCCGCGAATGGATCGAACGCAATCTCGGACCGGTCGGGCGCATCCAGGGGGCAGCGGCCGGCGCCGGCGAACTCGGTCGCGTGCTGGCGAGCCTGCCGGCTCTCGCCTCGCGGTCGGTGACGGTGCTGGAGCAGTTGGAGACCATGACCCGGGAAGGGCTGACGCTGTCGCCGGAGACGATCGCGGCGATGGGCCGTGCCGAGGGCCGCAAGAGCCGCTGGCGCACCATCGCGCTCTGGATCATCGCCCTGACCTTTATCGGGATTTTGGTGGCGGTCCGGCAGATGTGATTGCAATGTAAGCACAATGTGCTAGCATTGCAATCAATCCTAGTGGAAGCACCCATGGCCAGCCTGACCATCCGGAAACTCGACGAAACGGTAAAGGCCTATCTGCGGCTGCGCTCGGCGGGTCACGGCCGCTCCGTGGAGGAGGAAGTGCGGGTGATCCTTGGAGAATTGATCCAGGGCCGGGCCGAATCCCCCGCAGCCCTCTCCCAGACCACCCCGCCCGCTGCAGCACGCCCGTCGCGCGCTCCCGACCGCCCCGGTGCGGCCGTCGAGGCCCGCGTCACCCTGATCATCGGCGGCGGTATCGCCGCCTACAAGGCGCTGGACCTGATCCGGCGGCTGAAGGAGCGCCACATTCATGTCCGCTGCGTACTGACCAGGGCCGCACAGCAATTCGTCACGCCGCTGGCCGCCAGCGCGCTGTCGAACGAGCGCTGCTACACCGACCTGTTCGATCCCGAGAGCGAATTCGATGCCGGCCACATCCGTCTCGCCCGCGACTGCGACCTGATCGTGGTGGCGCCCGCGACCGCGGACCTGATGGCCAAGATGGCGCAGGGCCATGCCGACGATCTCGCCAGCGCTATTCTGCTCGCGGCCAACCGGCCGATCCTGCTGGCGCCGGCGATGAATCCGCTGATGTGGAACAATGCCGCGACCCGCCGCAATGTCGCGCAGCTCGCGCGCGACGGCATCTCGATGATCGGGCCGAACGCCGGTGAAATGGCCGAAGCCAACGAGGCCGGTATCGGCCGGATGGCCGAGCCGCTGGAAATCGCCGCCGCTGCCGAGAAAAAACTGCGCCCGCCGCGACCGCGCCCGCTGGCGGGCAAGCGCGTCCTCATCACCGCGGGGCCGACGCACGAGCCGATCGATCCGGTGCGCTACATCGCCAACCGCTCCTCCGGCAAGCAGGGCTACGCCATCGCCGCGGCGGCCGAGGCTGCCGGCGCCGACGTCACCTTGATCTCGGGCCCGGTTGAACTGGACGATCCCCCCGGCGTGTCGGTGACGCGGGTGGAATCCGCGCGTGACATGCTGCACCGGGTGGAATCCGCCCTTCCGGTGGACATCGCGATCTTCGCCGCCGCGGTCGCCGACTGGCGTGTCGCCCATGAAGGCGAGCAGAAACTGAAAAAGACTTCGGCCGGCATGCCGCCGCTGCAGCTCGTGGAAAACCCGGACATTCTGGCGACGGTTTCAAAACTCCGGGACAAGCGGCCGCCCTTGGTGATCGGCTTTGCCGCCGAGACCGAACACCTGATCGATAACGCCAAAGCCAAGCTTGCGCGCAAGGGCTGCGACTGGATCCTCGCCAATGACGTTTCCCCCGCAACCGGCGTGATGGGCGGCGACCGCAATACCGTTCATCTGCTGAGGCGCGACGGGGCGGACATCAAGGTCAATTCCTGGCCGGTGATGACCAAGGAACAAGTGGCGGCCGAACTGATAACGCGCATCGTCAAAGCCGTGGAGAAGGCCTCATGAGCGCCGCGGTCAGGGTCGAGATCCGGCAATTGCCGCACGGCGAAGGCCTGCCGCTGCCGGCCTATCAGAGCGCGCACGCCGCCGGGCTTGATCTATTGGCGGCGGTGCCGGAAGCCACGCCCATGACGATTGCACCGGGCCAATACGCGCTGGTACCGACCGGCCTCTGCATCGCGCTTCCACCGGGCTATGAAGCACAGGTCCGTCCGCGTTCGGGCCTTGCGGCCAAGCACGGCGTCACCGTGTTGAATGCGCCGGGCACGGTCGATGCGGATTATCGCGGCGAGATCGGCGTGCTCCTGATCAACCATGGCAACGCGCCGTTCCCGATCCGGCGCGGCGAGCGCATTGCGCAGATGGTGATTGCGCCGGTGCTGCAGGTGGAACTCGTCCCTTCGGCGTCGCTGCCCGACACCGGCCGCGGCAGCGGCGGTTTCGGTTCGACCGGGCGTTAATCGACCGACGAGTCGATTCGCTCTTCAGTAATTTTCCCCATTTTTTTGCGATGCGGTTTGCGTTCACGGTCTGGACTCTTACCCGCCGACTCCCCTTGGGGATATTGTCGTTCAATTCGCGAACGGCGAGCGAAACGCCGGGCGTGTAGTCGTGCGGTTTGGGGCAAACCATGTCGGGCGTGATCGCGGAGATGCGTCGGACCCTGCTGTCGTGCACATCACTGGCGCGCAACGGCCTCGCCGCCGTGGGCGCCATGCTGCTCGGCGTCGCACCCGCCGATGCCGGCGATCTCACTCTTTCCCAGGTGATCTCGGTCTTCCTCGATCTCAACCATCAGGAGATCGCGGTATTGACGACGGCATTGGCGCTGCTCGGCTTTTCGGTGCTGGCGGCGATCCTGCTGATGCGCTCGCGGGTTCGCGCGGCCAAAAGCGAAGCGCGGCTGCGCTCCGATATCCAGGCCCTGCAGAGCGAGGCCGACCGTTTCCGCGCGCTGCTGTTCGCCGAGCCGCAAGTGTTGATATCCTGGGCCGCGGGCGACAATCGTCCGCAAATCAGCGGCGACATCTCGCTGTTGCTGCCGCAGGATTCCCCGCAGCAGCGCATTCTTGCCTTCGGAACCTGGCTGCCGCCCGAGCCGGCGCTGCAAATGGACCATGCGGTCGACGCGTTGCGCGAGACCGGCGAAGCTTTTCTGCTCCATCTCACCACCTCCAATGGACGCGCCGTCGAATCGATGGGTCGCGCCATCGGTGGCCAAGCCATTGTGCGGATTCGCGAACTGAGCGGATTGCGGCGGGAACTCGCCGAAACCAACCTCCGGCACAAGGCGCTGATGGAAGAAACCGAGCTGCTGCGCGGTTTTGCCGCCGCCGCACCCTGGCCGATCTGGACCAAGCGCGCCAAAGGCGGTCTGGGCTACGCCAATACCGCTTATGCGCGGGCGACCGAGGCCGTCAGCATCGCGGATGCGATCGATCGCAACCTGGAACTGCTCGACAGCGGCGCCCGCGGCGACATGGAACGCATCCTGCACAACAAGGCGGCCTTCACCGCGCGATTGCCGATCGTGGTCGGCGGCGAGCGGCGCTTTTACGATGTGCATGCGCTGAATGCCGGTGGCGGCAGCGTCGGCATCGCCATCGACGCCTCCGAGGCCACCGCGCTCAGCGCAGCGCTGGTGCGAATGGCGGAGGCGCACCGCCGCACGCTCGATCAACTGTCATCCGGGGTTGCGGTATTCGACGCCCGGCGGCGGCTTGCCTTCTACAATGATTCCTATCGCCGGCTGTGGGATCTCGACCGCGCATTTCTCGACAGCAGTCCTGACGATTCGAGCGTGCTGGACCGGCTGCGCGCCATCCGCAAGATTCCGGAACAGCCGGATTTCCGGGCCTGGAAGGCAAAGCTGCACGAGGCCTATCGCGCGGTCGATCCGGCCAAGGACACCTGGTATCTGCCCGATGGCCGCGCGCTAAGCGTCGTCACCACGCCAAATCCCGAAGGCGGCGTCACCTATCTGTTCGACGACGTCACCGAGAGCCTCGATCTGGCGCGCCGGTTTGACGCGCTGATCCGGGTGCAGCGCGAAACCCTGGATAATCTCGCCGAGGCCGTCGCGGTGTTCGGCAGCAACGGCCGCGCGCAATTGTTCAATCCCGCATTCGCCAAGATGTGGAAGCTGTCACCCGACGCGCTGCGGGAGCAGCCGCATATCGAAACCGTGGTAGGCTGGTGCAAGCCGCTGTTCGACGATGCGGCCACCTGGCAAACGCTTCGCGGGGCGATCACCGCGATCGAGAACCGGATCGAGGTGCCATTGAAGTTCGAGCGCAAGGACGGCAGCGTGCTCGACTGCATGACCATGCCGCTGCCCGACGGCGCCACCATGCTGACGTTCCAGGACATCACCGATACCGAGAATTTCGAGCGTGCGTTGCGCGAGCGCAACGAGGCGCTGGAAGCGGCCGACAAGATGAAGATCGATTTCGTCCACCACGTGTCCTACGAACTGCGCTCGCCGCTGACCACCATCATCGGCTTTGCGCATCTGTTGACCGATCCGACCACCGGCCCGCTGATGCCGAAGCAAGCCGAATATCTCAACTACATCACGACCTCGACCAATTCGCTGTACGCGCTCATCAACAACATCCTCGATCTCGCCACCATCGACGCCGGCGCGATGACGCTTGAACTGGGTCCGGTCGATATTCGCAAAACGATCGACGATGCCGCGGAGGGTATCCAGGACCGGCTCGCGCGCGACCGCATCGAACTCAAGGTCGACATCGATCCCGACATCGGCAGCTTCGTCGGCGATCAACGCCGCGTGGTGCAAGTGCTGTATAATCTGCTGGCGAATGCCATCGAGTTTTCGCCCCGCGACACCACGGTCGGCCTGAGCGCCAGGCGAACCGAGCACCACGTGATTTTCACCGTGACCGACTCCGGACCCGGCATCCCGCCTGACGTCAAGGACAAGGTGTTCGACTGGTTCGAAGGTCATTCCAACGGGTCGGGGCGTCGCGGCGCCGGGCTCGGCCTGTCGCTGGTGCGCTCCTTTGTCGAATTGCACGGCGGCAAGGTGCGCGTCGATTCGAGCGTCGGCAAGGGCACGACCGTCACGTGCGACTTCCCGACCGATCAGGCCGCACACCGCAACGCCGCGGAATGACCGGTCTTGCGACATTCTCGCTTGCACTCGCGAACGAGACGGCGACCGCGCATTTGATGGCGGATCTTGCATTGCTGATCGGCCCCGGCGACGTCATCACCCTGTCGGGCGATCTCGGCGCCGGTAAAACCGCAGCGGCACGCGCCATGATCCGGTATCTCGCCGGCGACGACACGCTGGAAGTTCCGAGCCCGACCTTCACGCTGGTTCAAAATTACGATCTGCCGCCATTTCCGCTGGTTCATGCCGATCTTTACCGCGTCGGCGATCCCACAGAACTTGAAGAGATCGGTCTGTCGCCGCTGCCGGAAGCAACCGTGGCGCTGATCGAATGGCCGGAGCGCGCACCCGGCGCACTTCCGCCGGACCGGATCGACATCGCGCTGAGCCATCGTTCAGCGCTGGGATCGACCGCGCGCGCGGCCGAAATCACCGGCTATGGCAAAGCGGCAGCGCAGGTCGACAGATTAAAGGCGCTGCGGCAGTTTCTGGCCGGCGCAGGCTATGCCGACGCCAAACGGCTGCGCATGGCGGGCGATGCCTCCACGCGCTCCTATGCGCGGCTGGTTCGCGACGATGGGGTCGTCATCCTGATGAACTCGCCGCGGCGCCCCGACGGAGCCGCGGTCTATGACGGAAAATCATACAGTGCCGCGGTTCATTTGGCCGAAGACGTCAAGCCGTTCGTCGCAATCGCCAACGGCCTGCGCGAACGCGGCTTCTCCGCACCTGCGATCCGTCACGCCGACCTCGACGCCGGATTCCTGATCACGGAGGATTTCGGCAGCGCGGGCTTTATCGAAGGCGATCCACCCGCGCCGATCGCGGAGCGTTATCAAGCCGCCACCGACATGCTGGCGGCGCTGCACCGCGAATCCCTGCCTGAAGTCCTCCCGCTGGCGCCGCAGATCACTTATCCGATGCCCGTTTTCGACACCGACGCGCTGCTGGTCGAGGTCGGATTGATGCTGGAATGGTATCTGCCGGACCGCGGGGCAGAGCCGAACAACAATCTGCGCGCCGAATTCGTCATGCTGTGGCGCGAGTTGCTGAGCAAGCCGGCGGCGGCCATCAAGACCTGGGTGCTGCGAGACTTTCACTCCCCCAACCTGATCTGGCTCGACGAACGGCCTGGTTCGGCCAAAGTGGGCATCATCGACTTCCAGGATGCCGTATTGGGTCCGGCCGCCTACGACCTGGTATCGCTGTTGCAGGACGCGCGGATCGACATCCCCGAGCAGCTCGAGCTGGCGCTACTGACGCGCTACATCAAGGCAAGGCTCGATTCCGATGGAACGTTCGATCCGGCTGGTTTCGCCGAGCTTTACGCCGTCATGTCGGCGCAGCGCAACACACGGCTGCTGGGCACCTTTGCAAGGCTCAACCGGCGCGACGGCAAGCCGCAATACCTGCGTCATCAGCCCCGGATCTGGACCTATCTCAGCCGCTCGCTGGCTCATCCGGTGCTTGCAGGCGCCCGGGAGTGGTACGCCGCCAATGTGCCACCCCCCGTTTCATAATTTACGACTTGTTAGCCGGGCTGCCTTTAATCTGTGACCGACCCTGCTTTGACGAGCGGGGTGTCTGCTTGAGGGCGGGAGCGAAACGATGACGGCGGAACGGCGCAAGGGCGAGCGCGTCACATTCGAGCGCGGGATCCGCGCCCATATGATGGGCATCGACGGTACCTGGCGCCGCGATTGCATGATGGACGACATTTCGGAGACCGGGGCAAAACTCACGGTCGAAGGGGCCGTCGAAGGACTGCATCTCAAGGAATTCTTCCTGCTGCTGTCGTCCACCGGCCTCGCCTATCGCCGCTGCGAGCTGGCCTGGGTCAATGGCAACCAGATCGGCGTCAATTTCCTCAAACCCGGCGACAAGAAGAAAAAGCCCGCAGGCCGCGCTGCTCCGCAGACGGTGGACGTCTGAGCAAGCCTTTTCCCGGTCGCACAAACGTCACGTCGCACCGCTATGGCGTGCACAAGCGATGCGCCCATCGAATCACCGTGATATAGAAATCTCCGAAATGTCTGTGAAACCCACCAAAGCCATGGTCCTCGCCGCCGGTCTTGGCGTGCGCATGCGCCCGCTGACGGACAAGATGCCAAAGCCACTGGTTCGGGTGGCGGGCCAGACCTTGCTCGATCATGTGCTCGACAAGCTCGGCGACGCCGGCGTCGACCAAGCTATCGTCAATGTGCACTACCTGCCCGACCAGATCATCGATCACGTCGCGGCGCGCAAGCGGCCCAAGGTGATTATCTCGGATGAACGCGACGAAGTGCTCGGCACCGGCGGCGGCGTCGTCAAGGCGCTGCCTTTACTCGGACATGCCCCGTTTTTCCACGTCAATGCCGACACGCTGTGGATCGACGGCGTTCGGCCAAACCTGGCGCGGCTGGCCGAAACCTTCGATCCCGCGCACATGGATATCCTGCTGCTGATGGCGCCGACGACGAGCAGCATCGGTTACAGCGGACGCGGCGATTACGCCATGCTGCCCGATGGCGCACTGCGCAAGCGCAGGGAGCATCAGGTCGTCCCGTTCGTCTATGCCGGTGCGGCGATCATGTCGCCGTCGCTGTTTGCCGATGCCCCGTCCGGCGATTTTTCGCTGACGAAAATGTTCGACCGCGCCAACGAGCAGGAGCGGCTGTTCGGCTTGCGGCTCGACGGGGTGTGGATGCATGTCGGAACCCCCGACGCGGTTCGCGCCGCGGAACAGGCCTTTCTCGCCAGCGTCGCGTAAGCGCGACTCCCTCCTGTCTCCCCGCCATGCCATGATGCAACCTGACCCCGAATCAGGAAGCCCATGCGCGTTCTCAGCGTTCCGATCTCCGTTCCGTTTCTCCGCACCGTCATTGCGGCATTGGTCGACGGCCGGCTGGTCGAAGGTTTCGAGACGCGCACGCAGCCGGAGCGGCTGGCAGCGGCAACGCTCTATCTGCCGACCCGGCGCGCGGGGCGGCTGGCGCGCGAGATCTTTCTCGATGTGCTGAAGGCCGATGCGGCGATCCTGCCGCGCATCGTGGCGCTGGGCGATATCGACGAGGACGAACTCGCCTTCTCGGAAGACGGCGAGCCCGGCGCCATCGCGCCACTCGACATTCCACCGAAACTCGGTGAGCTGGAACGCCGGCTGGCGCTGGCGCGCCTGGTCGCCGCCTGGGCCAAACGCCCCGCGCTGTCGCCGCTGGTGGTCGGAAGCCCTGCCTCCACGCTGACGCTGGCTGGCGACCTTGCGCGGCTGATCGATGACATGGTGACGCGCGGCGTCGACTGGAGCGCGCTTGACCGTCTTGTGCCCGAGCAGTTCGACAACTACTGGCAACACACCCTGGATTTCCTGAAGATCGCACGCGAGTTCTGGCCGGCTTTCCTTGCCGAAACCAATCGAATCGAGCCCGCCGCACGCCGCGACCTTTTGATCGATGCCGAAGCTGCGCGCCTCACAAGGCAATCCGACGGCCCGGTGATAGCCGCAGGCTCTACCGGATCGATGCCGTCGACGGCGAAATTCCTGCAGGCGGTGGCAAGGCTGCTCGCACGGCGCGGTGGTGCTGCCGGGCCTCGACACCGACCTCGATGACGACGCCTGGCAATCGATCGGCGGCATCCGCGACCCGCAAGGGAAATTCACCGCGCCGCCAGCCTCGAACCATCCGCAATATGCGATGCACGCGCTGCTGTCGCGCTTCGGCATCAAGCGCGGCGATGTCGAAATTCTCGGGACGCCCGCACCTGGCGGCCGCGAGGTGCTCGCATCCGAGGCGATGCGGCCGTCGAACGCCACCTCGGAATGGCACGATCGGTTGAAGCGGCCGGATATCGCGGCGAAAATCGCATCGGGCATGAACAAGCTCGCCGTGGTCGGGGCCCCAAATCCGGAGATGGAGGCGCTCGCGATTGCGGTCGCCATGCGCGAGGCACGGCATCTGGGCAAGTCGGCGGCACTGGTGACGCCGGACCGCGCACTGGCACGCCGGGTGACCGCGGCGCTCGGCCGCTGGAATCTCGAATTCAACGATTCCGGCGGCGACGCGCTGATGGATACGCCGGCCGGCATCTTTGCGCGGCTGACGGCGGAAGCCGCGACAAACGGATTGGAGCCGCCCATCTTGCTGGCGCTGCTCAAGCATCCGATGTTCCTGCTCGGCGACACGCCTGGCGCGTTGAAGCGCGGCGTTGAAGTGCTCGAGCTTTCGCTGTTGCGCGGCACGCGGCCGCAAGCCGGCAGCAGCGGTTTGGCTGCGGATTTCGCCAGCTTCCGCGCTGAACTGCGCAAGTTGGATAGCGGCGAAACCTCGTCGCTGCACCGTGCCGAGCCACGGGCGCGGCTGAAAGACGACGACCTCGACCGGGCGCAATCGCTGATCGCAGCACTCCGCAAGGCGCTGACGCCGCTGGAAGCTTTTGTTGGCTCCAAATCGCATGATTTTGCTGAACTCGCGCAACGCCACCGCGAGACGCTGGCTACTCTCTCTACCGATGAGCACGGTATCGCCACGGCATTCGAGGGACCGGACGGGCTCGCACTCGCATCCGCGTTCGACGATTTGCTCGGCCGGCAGGAGAAGATCGGCCTGATGGTCGAGACCGGCGACTATGCCGAGGTGTTCCAGGCCGCCTTTGCAGACCGTCTGGTGCGGCGGCGGGAGTTGCCGGGGGCGCAACTCCACATCTTCGGCCAGTTGGAAGCGCGGCTGACGGAATCCGACCGGGTAATCCTGGGCGGTCTGGTCGAGACCGTGTGGCCGCCTGCGCCGCGCATCGATCCCTGGCTGAGCCGGCCGATGCGTCACGAACTCGGTCTCGACCTTCCGGAGCGCCGCATCGGCCTTTCTGCGCACGACTTCGCTCAATTGCTCGGCCATGAGGACGTGATCCTCACCCATTCGGCCAAGGTCGGCGGTGGTCCGGCAGTCGCTTCGCGCTTTCTCCACCGGCTGGAAGCCGTCGCGGGCGAAGAGCGCTGGAAGGCGGCGAAGGCAGCCGGCGACAGCTATCTTCACTACGCCGGCGCGATCGACCAGCCTGCGGAGGTCAAGCCGATCGAGCAGCCGCAACCGAGGCCGCCGCGCGAGACGCGTCCGACAAGGCTCTCGGTCACCGCGATCGAGGACTGGTTGCGCGATCCCTACACCATCTATGCCCGCCACATTCTCAAGCTCGACCCGCTCGATCCCGTCGACATGCCGCTGTCGGCGGCCGATCGCGGCTCTGCCATCCACGAGGCGCTTGGCGAGTTCACCAAGCAATACGCCAACGCCTTGCCGGCCGACGCCGTGGGCGTGTTGCGCCGTATCGGCGAAAAGCATTTCGCGCCGCTGATGGAGAAGCCGGAGGCCCGCGCCCTGTGGTGGCCGCGTTTCCAGCGCATCGCGCGCTGGTTTGCCGAATGGGAGGCCGCGCGCCGCGGCGGCATCGCCGCCATCGCCGCCGAGATCCGGGGTGAAATCAAGATCCCCCTCGACAATGCCAGAACATTCACGCTCACCGCACGCGCCGACCGGATCGAACGACGCGGCGACGGCGGCTACGCCATCCTCGACTACAAGACCGGGCAACCGCCGAGCGGCAAGCAGGTCAGGATGGGATTGTCGCCGCAGCTCACGCTGGAGGCGGCGATCCTGCGCGAGGGCGGTTTCGCCGATATCGACGCGGGCGCCTCCGTCAGCGAACTCGCCTATGTCAGATTGAGCGGCAACAATCCGCCGGGCGAGCACAAGACGGTGGAATTGAAGATCAAGCCAAACGACACGCCGCAGCTGCCCGATGATGCGGCCGACTATGTGCGGGCGCAGCTCGAAGCGCTGATCCGCCGATTCGAGAACCCGGACGAGCCGTATCGATCGCTGGTGCTGTCGATGTGGACCGCCCGCTACGGCGACTATGACGACCTCGCCCGCGTCAAGGAATGGTCCGCCGCCGGCGGCGTTGCGCTGGAGGAGTGGTGAAGACTCCGCGCACCATTCCTCCGCCCGTCCGCGACGCGCAGGCCCGCGCATCCGATCCCGCGGCATCCGTGTTCGTGTCGGCCAACGCCGGCTCCGGCAAGACCCATGTGCTGGTGCAGCGCGTGATCCGCCTGCTGCTTGCCGGTGTGCCGCCGGAAAAGATCCTGTGCCTCACCTTCACCAAGGCGGCCGCCGCCAACATGGCCGAACGCGTGTTCACGACGCTCGGCCACTGGGTGACGCTCGAGGACGACGCGCTCGATGCCGCGATCCGCGACGCCGGCATCGCGCACCCGACGGCGCGGCTTGCGCAAATCGGCGCGCGAACTGTTTGCCTCGGCGCTGGAGACACCGGGCGGGCTGAAGGTGCAGACCATCCACGCGCTGTGCACCCGCCTGCTGCAGCAATTCCCCTTCGAAGCCAACGTCCCGGCTCGCTTCACCGTGCTCGACGACCGCGACCAGACCGAGATGATGGAGCGCGCCAGCCTCGCCGTGATGCTCGATGCCTCGCGGGCGCCCGACAGTGCGATCGGGCGTGCGCTGCTGGCCGCGATGGCGAACGCGGCCGACGTGACCTTCAAGGATGTCGTGCGCGAGGCCTGCCTCAGCCGCGATCATTTCATGGCCTGGACCGATGCCGCGGGCAGCGCTGAAGCTGCGGCCGCGCAGGTTTCTGCTTTGCTGGGTATCGTGGCCGATGACAGCATCGAAGCGATCGAACGGGAGATCGTCGATGGCCCCAACCTGCCGCGATCGCAATGGGAAGAGATCGCGCGCGCGCTCGATACCGGGGCCAAGACCGAGCGCGACAATGCAGATCGATTACGGGCAGCGCTGCCGGCTGCCGGCGCGGCCCAGGTCGATGAATATCTCGGCGTATTCCTGACCGACAGCGATCGCACTCCCCGCAAGTCGGTGGTGACAAAGAATTTCGTCCGCGACAATCCGGCCATCGGAATCCGCTTCGAAGCCGAGGCGAGCCGCCTCGGTCCGCTGATCGAAAAGCGCCGCGCCATCACGACGCGCGACCGCAGCGAAGCCTTGCTGCATATCGCAATCGCGGTTGCCGCGAACTACCGGCGCGAAAAGCTGGCGCGGGGGCTGCTCGACTATGACGATCTGATCGACAAGACGCTGGCCCTGTTCGCCAGCGGCGCGGCCGGCTGGGTGCACTACAAGCTCGACCGCGGCGTCGATCACGTGCTGATCGATGAGGCGCAGGACACCAGCCCCCGGCAATGGGACATCATCGCGCATATCATCTCGGAATTCACCGCCGGCGCGGGCGCGCGTGACAGCTTGATGCGCACCGTATTCGCGGTCGGAGACGAAAAGCAGTCGATCTTCTCGTTTCAGGGAGCTGAGCCGCGGCAGTTCGATGCCCGCCGGTCGGAGCTGAAAAAGAAATTCGAAGACGCCGAGATGAGATTCGAGTCGATCCCGTTCACCTATTCGTTCCGGTCCGGACACGCGATCCTGAAATCCGTCGATCATGTTTTTCGCGATGAGACGATCTACCGCAGCATTCACGCCGAAAAAGCCTATCCGTTGCACGAAGCGCTTCCCGACGCGGGTCCAAGCCAGATCGACCTCTGGGAGCTGTCGGTCGCCGACGACAAGCAGGACATCGAAGGCTGGCGCGCGCCGTTCGATGGCGTGCCGGTGACGAGCGCCGAGGTCAAATTGTCGAAACGCATCCAGGGCGAAATCAGGCGGCTCGTCGCCGGCGGCACCGTGACCGGACGCCTCGGCAATCGCCGCCGCCTTACCTATGGTGACGTGCTGGTGCTGGTGCGCCGGCGCGGCAACCTGTTCGACGCCGTCATCCAGGCGCTGAAGCACGCCCGCATTCCCGTGGCCGGCGCCGACCGGCTCAAACTCACCGAACACATTGCCATCATCGACCTGATGAATCTCGCAGACGCCCTGTTGCTGCCACAGCACGATCTTGCGCTCGCCGTCGCGTTGAAGAGCCCGTTGTTCGACCTCACGGAAGACGAGCTGTTCAAGCTCGCCTGGAACCGCAAGGGATCGCTGCGCGATGCGCTGACCGCCCGTGCCGCCGAGAGTGGCAAGTTCAGGGGTGCGCTCGACCGGCTGGCCGAGTGCGAGCGGCGCTTCCGTACCGAGACGCCGTTTGCCTTCTATGCGTGGCTGCTCGGCGGCGACAACGGCCGCGCGCGGATCCTGCGCCGGCTTGGGCACGAAGCCAACGATGCGCTCGACGAATTCCTGGAACTGGCGCTGTCCTACGAAAAGAAGGCGCCGGCCTCGCTGCAGGGTTTCATGGCCTGGCTGCGCGCCGCCGACACCGAGGTGAAACGCGACATGGAAATCTCGCGCGACGAGGTACGCGTGATGACCGTGCACGGCGCCAAGGGGCTGGAGGCGCCCGTGGTGATCATGGCCGACACCACGACGTCGCCATCGGACACCCAGCGCCTCCGCCTGATCCATTTGCCGCAGGGAAACGGCGGCAAGGCCGTGGTCTGGGCCGGACGCAAGGCCGACGATCCGCCTTCCGTGGCCACGGCGCGCAACGCCATGCTGGACGAGACCGAGCACGAATATCGCCGCCTGCTCTATGTTGCGATGACGCGCGCGGCCGATCGGCTGATCGTCGCCGGCTGCATGCCCGGCAACAGGAACAGCGTCCGCGAGAATTCCTGGTACGATCTGATCAAGCGAGGCCTTGCCAGTTCGGACCTGGTCTTGCAGGAAATTCCGGCCGGCGACGGCGTGGTGAAAAGTTACAGGCGCGTGGAAAACGCAACGCCCGAGACCGACATCGTCCTCGAAGCTCCGGCAGGCATCCATCCATCGCTGCCGGAATGGCTGCACACCCCGGCTGCGCCGGAGCAACTCATCGACCGCCGGCTACGCCCATCCGATCCCGGCACGGATGAGGGTAAAACATTCCGCGGCGGCGAATCGATCGCAGTCCGGGCCCGCGCGCTACAGCGTGGCGTGCTGGTGCATCGGTTGCTGCAATCGCTGCCCGATGTCGCGATCGAACGCCGCCGCGATCTCACCTTGCAATACCTCGCCCGCAACGCCGGGCGCTGGACCGACGGCGACCGCGAAACGCTGGCGGAAGAGGTATTGGCCGTGATCGCGGATAGCCGGTTTGCCGCTTTATTTGCCCCGGGCAGCCGCGCCGAGGTTTCGATTGTCGGACGGCTGGACCGGCCGGGACGGCTCCCGGCCGTGGTCGCCGGGCAAATCGACCGGCTGGCGGTGACGCCGGAGCAGGTCCTGATCGTCGATTACAAGACCAATCACGCCCCGCCGCGCAACCTTGCCGAAGTCCCCGTTGCCTATGTCCGCCAGCTCGCGCTCTACCGGGCGGTGCTGCGAAAGCTTTATCCCCAGCTGCCGATCCGTGCCGCGCTGCTATGGACCGAAACCCCTGAATTGATGGAGATTTCAGCCCCCGCGCTGGACGCGCAACTGGCAATCGTTATCCGGGGAGCCGACCAAGCTTGACCCGGCAAGATCGCGTTCATAGGTTGGACCTATGATCCCTGCGCGATTCCCGGTCGCGTCTTTCCTTCAAACCCGAACGAGGTATTCCGATGGCCGTTGGCAAGGTTTCTGACGCCGATTTCGAAGCCGAGGTGCTCAAGGCGACCGGCCCGGTCGTGGTCGATTTCTGGGCCGAATGGTGCGGCCCCTGCCGCATGATCGCGCCCGCGCTCGACGAGATTTCCGGCGCGATGGGCGACAAGGTCAAGATCGTCAAGCTCAACGTCGACGAGAGCCCGAAGACGGCCTCGAAATACGGCGTGATGTCGATCCCGACGCTGATGATTTTCAAGGGCGGCGAGATGGCCTCGCGCCAGGTCGGCGCCGCGCCGAAGCAGAAGCTGCAGCAGTGGATCACCGCTGCGGTCTGATTCTTCTTTGCGAATAACCTGGTATTGACGGCCGGCACCTCGCCGGCCGTTTTGCTTTGCCAACCACTGCCCGAACTTATCCCGGCGGCGTGCCGTTGATGGCGAGCACGTGGCCGGCCAGATACAGCGATCCCGTGATCAGGATGCGCGGCGGTACTTCATAGGCAAGGTGCGCGAGCGAGCGCAGCGCCGCTTCGACGCCGGCAGACGTTTCCACCCGCATCCCGAGCTGGCGCACGGCGTCCGCCAGCGTATCCGGCGGCATCGCGTTGTCGCGGCCCGGTATCTGCACCGCAATGATGTGGCGCGTCAGGCCTGCGAAGTTGGCAAGAAACGCGCCGGCATCCTTGTTGCCCATCATGCCGACGATCACCACCAGCGGACGCGAGACCCGCTCTTCGAGATCGCCCAGCGCGGCGGCGGCGACGCGCCCGCCATCGGCATTGTGTCCGCCGTCCAGCCATAGCTCGCAGCCCTGCGGCGCCAGATCCACCAGCGTGCCCGACGCCAGGCGCTGCATCCGCGCCGGCCATTCGGCGTTGACGATGCCGGTCTCGAACGCCGCATTGCCGATTCCAAACATTTTCTGGGCGCGCAGCGTCGCGATCGCAAGACCGGCATTGTCGAACTGGTGCCGGCCGAACAGTTTTGGCGCCGCCAGATCCATCAGGCCGCGGTCGTCCTGATAGACCAGCCGCCCGCGTTCGACGTTGACATGCCATTGTTGCCCGGCCGCATGCAGCGGTGCGCGCATTCGTTTGGCCTGCGCTTCAATCACGGCCATCGCCTCGGGGGCTTGCTCGGCGCAAATCACCGGCACATCGCGCTTGATGATGGCGGCCTTCTCGCCGGCGATCGCCGTCAGCGTGCCGCCGAGAAATTCGGTGTGGTCGATACCGATCGGCGCGATCACGCTCGCCAGCGGCGCGTCGATCACATTGGTGGCGTCGAGCCGGCCGCCGAGGCCGACTTCCAGCAGCAGCACATCGGCCGGATGTTGCGCGAACAGGCAAAACGCCGCCGCGGTCTCGATCTCGAAAATGGTGGCCGGCGCACCGGCATTGGCGCGCTCGCAATGCTCCAGCGCGGCGCGCAATTCTTCGTCGCCTACAAGCGTGCCGCCACCGGCCTGGCCGAGGCGAAAGCATTCGTTGATCCGGACCAGATAGGGCGAGGTATAGACATGGACGCGAAGGCCGGCGGCTTCCAGGATTGCGCGCAAATAGGCAATCGTCGAACCCTTGCCGTTGGTGCCGGCGACATGGATCACCGGCGGCAGCTTGCGTTCGGGATGGTCGAGCCGCTCCAGCAGCCGATGCATCCGCTCCAGGCCGAGATCGATGCGCCGCGGATGCAGCGCGGACAGCCGCGCCATCAATTCGCCGAGCGGCGGCGCTGGCTTGGCCGCTGGCGCGTTCACGCGTGAGGGGGTGCCGGCGCCACATCCGCAGCCGGTGCGGTCGGGGCCGGAATGGCGATCGGCGCTGCAGGCTTCGCCGCGGTTTCCAGCGCCGGCGATTTCGTCAGCAACCGGCACAGGCGCGCCAGCGTCGGGCGCAGCTCGTGGCGGTGCACCACCATGTCGATCATGCCGTGGTCTCTTAAGTATTCCGCGCGCTGGAATCCGTCCGGCAATTTCTCGCGGATGGTCTGTTCGATCACCCGCGCGCCGGCAAACCCGATCAACGCGCCGGGCTCCGCAATCTGCACGTCGCCGAGCATGGCGTAGGAAGCCGTGACACCGCCGGTGGTCGGATTGGTCAATACCACGATGTAAGGCAGTTTCGCCTCGCGCAGCATCTGCACGCCGACGGTGGTGCGCGGCAACTGCATCAGCGACAGCACGCCTTCCTGCATCCGGGCGCCGCCGGATGCGGCGAAGACGATGAACGGAGATTTCTTTTCGACCGCAAGTTCAAGGCCGCGTACGATAGCTTCCCCGGCCGCCATGCCGAGCGAACCGCCCATGAAATCGAAATCCTGCACGGCGACCACGACAGCGGCGCCCTCGAGCTTGCCGTAGCCGATCTTGATGGCGTCGTTGAGCCCGGTCTTGGCGCGCGCATCCTTGATGCGGTCGGAATATTTGCGCTCGTCGCGGAATTTCAGCGGATCGGCGGTCACCTCGGGCAGCGCCACGTCAAACCAGGTTTCGTTGTCGAAGATCGATTTCAGCCGCGCCACCGCGCTCATGCGCATGTGGTAGTTCGAGCCGGGAATCACGAACTGGTTGGCCTCGACATCCTTGTAGAAAACCAGTTGCCCGGTGTCCGGGCATTTGATCCACAAATTCTCCGGCGTTTCACGGCGCAAAATGTTGCGGATCTTCGGCCGGACGACGTTGGTGAGCCAGTTCATGTTTCGCTCCGAGTGGCGACCCGCGCGGGCGATCGCCTGGATCCGGGATATATGGCGGCTAAGGGTGTGCCCGGCAAGCCGCCGCCTGTCTCCACCGCAATTGTGGCTTATTCGGCGGCCTGTTTGGCGCCCCGCACGCCTTGCGCCAGCGAAGCCACGAGATCGGCGACGGCCCCAACGGTTTTGGCGGTGGCGCGGCCTTCGGCATCGAGGCTGCCGCGCAAGGCATCGACCAGCGCGGTGCCGACCACCGCGCCGTCGGCATTCTCCGCGATGGCGCGGGCGGCCTCCGGCGTGCGGATGCCGAAACCGACACAGACCGGCAGTCTGGTGTGGCGCTTGATGCGGGCGACCGCTTCGGTGACCGCGGCGATGTCGGCCGCCGCACTTCCGGTGATGCCGGTGATCGACACGTAATAGACGAAGCCCGATGTGTTCTCGAGTACGACGGCGAGGCGCTTGTCATCCGCCGTCGGCGGCACAAGGCGGATAAAATTAAGCCCGGCCGCCAGCGCCGGGACGCACAGTTCGTCGTCTTCCTCCGCCGGCAGGTCGACCAGGATCAAGCCGTCGACACCGGCGGCTTTAGCATCGGCCACAAATTTCTCGACGCCATAGATATAGATCGGGTTGTAGTAACCCATCAGCACGATCGGCGTCGCGTTATCATCGGCGCGGAAGTCGCGCACCATCGCGAGCGTCTTCTTCAATGTCATGCCGGCTTTCAGCGCGCGCAGGCCACTGGCCTGGATCGCCGGCCCGTCCGCCATCGGATCGGTAAAGGGCATGCCGATCTCGATGACGTCAGCGCCGGCTTTCGGCAGCGCCTTGATGATTGCGAGCGACGTGCCGATGTCGGGATCGCCCGCCATCAGGAAGGTGATGAAGGCCGAGCGGCGCTGTTTCTTCAACTCGGCAAAGCGCGCATCGATGCGGGTGGTCATGACTTCCTCCCCCGCAAAATATCCGCAACCTGGGGAATGTCCTTGTCGCCACGGCCGGAGAGATTGACCACCATCAAATGATCTTTCGGCCGCTTCGGCGCCAGTTCCGTCACCTTGGCGATGGCATGCGCGGATTCCAGCGCCGGAATGATGCCTTCCAGCCGCGACAGCAATTGAAATGCCGCGAGCGCCTCGTCGTCGGTGGCGGAGAGATAGGTGACGCGCCCCTGCTCGTGCAGCCAGGAATGCTCCGGCCCGATGCCCGGATAATCCAGTCCGGCTGAGATCGAATGCGCGTCCTGGATCTGGCCGTCATCGTCCATCAAGAGATAGGTGCGATTGCCGTGCAGCACGCCCGGCCGCCCGCCGGCAATCGATGCCGCGTGCAATTGTGTCAGCCCGTGGCCGGCGGCCTCGACGCCAAAGATCTCGACGCCGGGCTCATCGAGGAACGGATGAAACAGCCCCATCGCATTGGAGCCGCCGCCGATGCAGGCGATCAGCGAATCCGGCAACCGGCCTTCGGCTTCCTGCATCTGCGCGCGGGTCTCGATGCCGATCACCGACTGGAAATCGCGCACCATCGCCGGATACGGATGCGGCCCGGCGACGGTGCCGATGCAGTAATAGGTATTGTGGACGTTGGTCACCCAGTCGCGCAGCGCCTCGTTCATTGCATCTTTCAGCGTCCGCGTGCCCGACTGCACCGGGATCACCTTGGCGCCCAGCATCTCCATCCGAAACACATTCGGCGCCTGACGCGCGACATCGACCGCGCCCATATAGACCAGGCATTCCAGCCCGAAGCGCGCGCACAGCGTCGCGGTGGCAACGCCGTGCTGGCCCGCGCCGGTCTCGGCGATGATGCGCTTCTTGCCCATGCGCCGGGCCACCATGATCTGGCCGAGCACGTTGTTGACCTTGTGCGAGCCGGTGTGATTGAGCTCCTCGCGCTTGAGGTAGATTTTCGCGCCGCCGAGCTGTTCGGTAAGGCGTTCGGCCAGATACAGCGGCGACGGCCGGCCGACATAGTCCCTGAGGTAGCCGTTCATTTCGGCCTGGAACGCCGGATCGGCCTTGGCGAGGGCATAGGCCTTTTCCAGGTCGAGGATCAGCGGCATCAGCGTTTCCGCGACAAAGCGTCCGCCGAAAATGCCGAAATGCCCGGTCTCGTCGGGACCGCTGCGGAAGGAATTGGGCAGCTTGGGGTTCATCGGACCGTCAATTCTTCGGTGGCGCGGGCGGCGCGAATAAACTTGCGGATCATCTCCGGATCCTTGACGCCCGGCGCACGCTCCACGCCGGAGGAAACATCGACGCCGCCGGCGCGGGTGAGGCGAACGGCTTCGGCGACATTGCCGGCATGAAGGCCCCCCGAAACCATGAAGGGGAGCTTCAGGTCGAGATTCTCCAGCACATGCCAGTCGAACACCGCACCGAGGCCGCCGGGACGGGTGGCTTCCTTTGGCGCGCGGGCATCGAACAGGATGCGGTCGGCAACCGCAGCGTAGCCGGCCAGCGGCGCGAGGTCGGCCGGGGTCTCGACCGCGATGGCCTTCATCACCTGCAATCCGAATGTCCGCTTGATGTCGCGCAGCCGCGCCGCGGTTTCCCTGCCGTGCAGTTGCAAAATGTCGGGCTGCAGCGCCTCGACGATCTTGGCGAGCGTCGCATCGTCGGCATCGACCGTCAGCGCCACTTTCGCCGCGCGGCCGCTGGCTTGTCTGCCGAGCTTGCGCGCGGTCTCAAGGCCGAGGTGGCGGGGCGAAGGCGCAAAGAACACGAACCCGACCATGTCCGCGCCGGCCTCAAGCGCGACGCCGAGCGTCTCGGGCGTGGACAGTCCGCAAATTTTCACGATCAGGGACATGGTTCAGGACACGGGTCAGAGCGGCGGCAAAAATCTAAAAAAGCGATGCGATTGCGGCCGGGTTCTACAACGTCGCGCCCTGCTTGTCTCGCCCGGCGGACCCATATCCGGCCCCCTGCGGGGGCAGCGCAGCAAAGCGCTGCGGATCGCCCCGCCAGGCTGCGGCACTGGCGCGCAGGTCGGCCAGTTGCGCCCGCGCCTGCTGCGCGTCGGCCTCGTGCTGGCGCGCGGCGCGGCGCCAGTGGCGCTGCCGGAACCAGGTCGCGGAGCCGCCCGCGACCACTCCCAAAATCGCCACCAGGATGATGACGACGAACAGCGGCAGCGTGACGCCGACCGACGGATTGCTGGCGTTGAACGGATCGAACGACACCGTCACCAGATGGCGGTTGGCGACCGCGAAAACGACAAAGACGAGGCCCAGGGGAATCAGCACCAGGCCTGAGAAAAATTTTCGCATGACCATCTCTCGCCTTGATGGAGATCGGCGGCCGCACCCCCAAAGAGGTGCGATCTCAAGACGCTTTAGGCGCCGGCGTCAGGCGCCCCGCCGTCGCGGTTCAGCCGTTCGCGCATTTCCTTGCCGGTCTTGAAGAACGGCACGCTCTTCTGATCGACCGGGACATGGGCGCCGGTACGCGGGTTGCGGCCGGCGCGGGCGGGGCGATGCTTTACCGAAAATGCGCCGAAACCACGCAGCTCGACCCGGTCGCCGCGCGCCAACGCGGCCACGATCTCATCGAGGATTGCGTTCACAATGTTCTCGACATCCCGCTGGTAGAGATGCGGGTTGTGCTCGGCAATGCGCTGAACAAGTTCGGATTTGATCATCGAGACTGGGACCCGGGAACGTGCGAATATCCATTTCCGTGAAAATACCGTGAACTGTCAAGACGCTAAATGAAATTAGCAGCTCGCGAAAGCGCGTGACAAACGGCCGGATTGGGGATTGTGGCAACACCCGCACTGCGGGAAACAGGGACCGAGACCGGACTTAGCGGTTCAATCGCTTCCGGCGGGACGCCACAATGCCAGCATGCCGTCGAGGCTCAGGCGGTCGACGGCTTGTGCGACGCCGGCTTGCTCGACCTGCCGCGCCACCGCGCTCAGGCCGAGCGCATCGAGTGTAATGGAGGCCGCCGTACGCAGAAAAGTCAGGTCGCCGAAGCGCGGCGCCAGCTTGTAATCGCGCACCGGCAGATCGCTCTTGACGCCTTTCTGCGCCACCAGCCATGCGACGGCGGTTTTCTCGTCGCCGAGTTCATCGATCAGCTTGAGATCGACAGCCTGGTGACCGGTAAACACCCGCCCGTCCGCGACCTTGTCGAGCAATTCGTCGTCCATGCCGCGGCGTTGTTTGACGAGGCCGCGAAACCACGCATAGGAATCCTTGACCAGCGCGTCGAGCGCGGCCCGCGCTTCCGGGCTGGTCGGCTCAAAGCCATTGGGCGCCGCCTTTAGCGGCGAAGACTTCACCTCTTCGACCTTGACGCCCACGGTTTTCAGCAAGTCGGTGAAATTCGGAAATTGAAACAGCACGCCGATCGAACCGACCAGCGAGGTCTGCTGGGCGATGATGTGGTCGGCCGCGATGGCGGTGATATAGCCGCCCGACGCCGCCAGCCCCTCGACGACCACGACCAGCGGCTTCTTTGCCTTCAGGTGCACCAGCGCATCGTAAAGCTGCTCGGAGCCGGCCGTGGTGCCGCCGGGCGAATTGATGTGCACGATAACCGCCGCGGCCTTTGATTTTTCCAGCCGCTCCAGTGCTTCGACGCGCTCCTGGTCGCTGCGGATCAGACCTTCGATATTGATGCGGGCAATCGAACTCGTCGCCGCGAGCGAGCCTCGTTCCCCCGGTATCGCGATCATGCCAACCGTGACGATCAAAGCGATCGCGACCAGTGCGGCGACCACGCGCCAGAACGTCAGCTTGCGGCGAATCCTGCGGCGATCGACGATCACGTCTGAATCAAGCGACATCGAAAATTCTCCCAGACTTCAGGGCTCGCACGGTGTTCCCTGAACAGCGTTGATTTGGCGTTTCATGATTACATCAATTGCGGTGCAAAATGAAGAAAACAAGGCCTTCAGCGGACCTTTCCGACGTCAAGCCCGGCCATGACGAACGAGAACTGATTTGGTCGGCGAATAAAAAGGGCTCCGGTCGAAACCGGAGCCCGATGGCAAAGACGCGAAAGCGCAAGCTTACTTGTCGGTGCGCTGCTTGAGCGCGGTGCCGAGAATGTCGCCCAGCGTTGCTCCCGAATCGGAGGAGCCATACTGCGCGATGGCTTCCTTCTCCTCGGCGACTTCCAGCGCCTTGATCGAGACCTGCACCTTGCGGGCCTTCTTGTCGAACTGGATCACCCGCGCATCGACCTTTTCGCCGACGGCGAAGCGGTCGGCGCGCTGATCGGAGCGCTCACGCGCCAGCTCGGACCGCTTGATGAAGGTGGTGAAGTCGGTGCCGGCGATCTTGACCTCGATGCCGCTTTCCTTGACCTCGAGCACTTCGCAGGTCACCACCGCGCCCTTCTTGACATCGCCCGGCTCGGCGAACGGATCGCCCTCGAGCTGCTTGACGCCGAGCGAGATGCGCTCCTTTTCGACATCGACATCGAGCACCACGGCCTTGACCACGTCGCCCTTCTTGAAGTTGTCGATCACCTGCTCGCCCGGAAGCTTCCAGTCGAGATCGGACAGATGGACCATGCCGTCGACGTCGCCCTCGAGCCCGAGGAACAGGCCGAACTCGGTCTTGTTCTTGACCTCGCCCTCGACCGTCGATCCCACCGGGAATTTTTCGACGAAAACTTCCCAGGGGTTGCGCATGGTCTGCTTGAGACCGAGCGAAATCCGGCGCTTGACCGAATCGACTTCGAGAACCTGCACTTCGACTTCCTGCGAGGTCGAAACGATCTTGCCGGGATGCATGTTCTTTTTGGTCCACGACATTTCCGAGACGTGGATCAGGCCTTCGATGCCCGGCTCCAGTTCGACGAACGCGCCGTAGTCGGTGATGTTGGTGACGCGGCCGGTGAAGCGGGCGTTGAGCGGATACTTCGCCTCGATGCCCTGCCACGGATCGTCCAGCAATTGCTTCATGCCGAGCGAGATGCGGTGGGTCTCGTGGTTGATCTTGATGATCTTCACCTTCACGGTCTGGCCGATGGTCAACACCTCGGTCGGGTGATTGACCCGGCGCCAGGCGATATCGGTGACGTGCAGCAGGCCGTCGATGCCGCCGAGGTCGACGAACGCACCGTAATCGGTGATGTTCTTGACGACGCCGTCGATGACCTGGCCCTCTTCGAGGTTCTGCACCAGTTCCTGGCGCTGCTCGGCGCGGGTTTCTTCCAGCACGGTGCGGCGCGACACCACGATGTTGCCGCGGCGGCGATCCATCTTGAGGATCTGGAACGGCTGCGAATTGTTCATCAGCGGTGCGACGTCGCGAATCGGGCGGATATCGACCTGCGAACGCGGCAGGAAGGCCACTGCGCCGTCGAGATCGACGGTGAAGCCGCCCTTGACCTGGTTGAAGATGACGCCGTGGACCTTCTCGTTGTTGTTGAAGGCCTTCTCGAGCTTGCCCCAGCTTTCCTCGCGGCGCGCCTTGTCGCGCGACAGCACGGCTTCGCCGAGCGCATTCTCGATGCGGTCGAGAAACACCTCGACCTCGTCGCCGACCTTGAGTTCGCTTTCGCGGCCGGGTCCTGCGAATTCACGCAAGGCCACGCGGCCTTCGGTCTTCAGGCCGACGTCGATGACGGCCATGTCTTTTTCGATCGCAACAACAATGCCCTTGATGACGGAGCTTTCCTGCAGATTGCCGCCGGCAAAGCTCTCGTCGAGCATGGCGGCAAAATCGTCGCGGGAAGGATTATAGGAACTAGCAGTCGAAGCCATTTGTTCTCCAGATGCGGGTAAAGCCGGCCATTCGGGTTAAGGGGCGTATCGCGCGTGAAGTGCCAGGGTTCCGCAAAACCTGGCGACCGCCCCGCAAAAAATCGCGAGAGCGGGCCGGCAGCATGCCTGCACGTTCGATACGTTGATTTATCCGGGCTTGAACGAGGCAAATTGGCCTCGGGATATCGATGTTCAAGACCTGGAGCGGGCTTTCCTCCAATGACGGCAGCGGTTTAGTTTGAAAAGCCTCAAACCCGCTGCCGGCCCGCTCGGACGGCCTCGACAATGTCGATGGCGGCCCGGACGCCGCCTTCTATATCCAAATGCGAGTTATCGAGCAAGTGAGCATCGGGGGCTGCTTTTAACGGCGCGATAGCCCGATTTTGGTCCCGCTCGTCGCGCTTGAGGATATCCGCCAGCACCAAAGCCTCATCGGCATCCTCGCCCCGGGCCCTGGCCTCCAGGGTGCGGCGGCGGGCGCGGACTTTTGGGTCGGCCACCACGAAGATCTTCACGTCGGCGTTGGGGCAGATCACGGTTCCGATGTCGCGGCCGTCGAGCACCGCACCGGGCGGATCGGCGGCGAATTGCCGCTGGAAATTGACCAGCGCCTGCCGCACGCCGGGAATCGCGGAGACGACCGAGGCAGCCTCGCCCACCCTCTGGGTCTTCAACGCCGGATGTCCAAATTTTTCGGGATCGAGTTCCATCGCGGCGGCCACCGCGCGAGCCTCGTCGGTCAGATCGGTACCCGCGTCCAGCAGCACCTTGGCCACCGCGCGGTAGATCACGCCGGTGTCGAGATGGCGATAGCCGTAATGCGCCGCAAGCCGCTTGCCGAGCGTGCCCTTGCCCGAGGCTGCCGGTCCGTCAATGGCGATGATCATGTCTATTTTGCCTGCGTCTCGGCTGGTTGAGGACCACGGGCCCGTCGCAATGGCCGCTCCTCGGTGAAAATGTTACGCGAAGCGAATTCGGCAGGGCTCGCGAAGGTCAGGTATTCCCGAAACCCGTCGTCCGTTATCGATGAGGCGTGCCAAGCCCGATCGAGATACCGGACCGGCGAATAGGCCCAGCCGGGGACCCTCGGCAGTTCGAGTTGATGGGCAAGGTACTCAGCAACAGCGCCGAGCAATCCGTCTACCCGTGGCTCGCCGGTCAGCGGCGGCTCGTCCGCCAGCATGGCGGTTCGCAACTCCGGCGTTGCCGCAAGATAGAATTCGTCGAGGAATTCCGGGAGCGCCTTGTCGAGCGAGTGGCCCGACGCGATTCGCTCAGCGGTCTGTGCGAGGGTAGCGGGGCGCATCGGTCAAGGTTTCCTTGGAAAAAAGACGTTTTAGCACGAACCGCTGCTTGTCTGCATCCGATGCGCTGTTTGGAAAGAATTCCGCGAGAATTGCGATTGCCTGTTCGATCTCGTTGAGATCGAGAACTTTCAACAAGTGGGCGACATCAGCCATGTCTTGCTGGCCCTTTTCAAAATCCGACACCCGAAGCGCCTTGAGCTTCAGCGCGAGCATATACCGCGCAGTCGGCACAAAGACGCTAAGTCCTACATTTTGATCCCGTCTCGGGAAAGTGCCGAATGCCGTCAGGTCGCGATCGGTCTGCGCCAGCGGGCTCAGATGAAATGTGACGGCATCGTTGAGCCATGTCGCCGACCATTTATTTTGATTGGCGATGCGCTCGACGGCTTCCGACAACCAAACAGGCCATTGCTGTCCAATATCGGCGATATCGACATCTTCGGTCGCGAACCGGAAATTGCTCGCGAGCATGAGTGCCGAACCACCGTAGACCGCGATCTGCAGCTTCGTTCCTGCCACCACCGCCGCGCGGCCGATCTGATCGAATGCGTCGAGCAACGCATCGCGGCCGAAGGCGACACTCATGGTACGCTTCTCATGAAAACTCCGCTCCCAGCCCGCGCATCATCGGAATGAAATCCGGAAAGCTGGTGGCGATGAAGGCGGTGTCGTCGACCTTCACCGGCCGGTCGGCGGCAAGCCCCATCACCAGCGCCGACATCGCGATGCGATGATCCATGTGGGTGGCGACGAGGCCGGCGCCCGCGACATGGCCCTTGCCTTCGACCATCATGTCGTTGCCCGAGATTTCGACCTTGACGCCGTTGACGCGCAGCATGGCGGCGGTGGCTTCCAGCCGGTCGGATTCCTTGACCCGCAATTCCTGCAGGCCGCGCATGATGGTGGTGCCCTCGGCAAACGAAGCCGCCACCGCCAGCACCAGATATTCGTCGATCATCGAGGGCGCGCGCTCCGGCGGCACCTCGACGCCGCGCAGTTTCGAGGCGCGAACGCGAAGTTGCGCCATCGGCTCGCCGGTATCGCCGCGAACTTCGCTTTCCTCGATCGAGGCGCCCATCTCGCGCAGCGTCTTGAACAGGCCGGTGCGCAGCGGATTGGTCATGACATCCGACAGCACGATGTCGGAACCTTCGACAATCAGCGCCGCGACGATCGGGAATGCCGCCGACGACGGATCGGCCGGCACTACCACATCGGCGCCGTGCAATTCGGGCTGCCCGGTGAGGGCAATCTTGCGGCCATGGCTGCCGTCGCGCGTGGAGACGATCTGCGCACCGAAATGCTTCAACATCAGTTCGGTATGGTCGCGGCTGGCCTCGGTTTCGATCACGGTGGTGACCCCGGGCGCCGACAATCCCGCCAGCAGCACCGCCGACTTGATCTGCGCCGACGCCACCGGCGTGCGGTAGACGATCGGCAAGGGATCGCGCGCGCCATTGAGCGTCAGCGGCAGGCGGCCGCCATCGCCGCTGGCGCCGACCCGCGCGCCCATCAGCTCCAGGGGATCGAGCACCCGCCGCATCGGCCTGCCGCGCAGCGAGGCGTCGCCATCGAACACCGCCGTGATCGGGCAGCCGGCCACCGCCCCCATCACCAGCCGGCAGCCGGTGCCTGAATTGCCGAAATCGAGCCGAATCTCCGGCTGGGCGAACCCGGCCACGCCGACGCCCCTGACCTCCCAGGCGAACGGTCCGGTTCGCTCTACCTTGGCGCCCAGCGCCTGCATCGCCTTGGCGGTATTGAGCACGTCCTCGCCCTCGAGCAGCCCCGAGATGCGGGTTCGGCCTACCGCCAGCGCACCCAGAATCAGGGCACGGTGCGAGATCGACTTGTCCCCGGGAACGCGGACCTTGCCGGTCAGGGCCCCGCTCGAACGGGCCTCCAGTGGTGTCGGGCGGTCGGCTGAATGGGTCAAGATTGTGTCCTCTGCACGGGCGGCAGGTATCACATGGGCGGCGTGGCGTCACGCAGCGGCTGGTCCGGCGCAAACCGCTATTGACAGCGGCGCGGCAACTAGCCAAGTGAAGCACCGTTTTTCAGATATTCCCAGGATTTCACACGTGGCCAAATCCGACCTCGGAACCAAACGCATTTGCCCGACGACCGGCAAGAAATTCTATGACCTGAACAAGAGCCCGGTGATCTCGCCCTATACCGGCGAGGTGGTGCCGATCGCGCC
The DNA here is from genome assembly GCA_963774685.1 of uncultured Alphaproteobacteria bacterium. GTDB lineage: Bacteria > Pseudomonadota > Alphaproteobacteria > Rhizobiales > Xanthobacteraceae > Bradyrhizobium. Next base: position 766,333 of record CAVZFU010000005.1, read on the forward strand.
GATCCCGCCGCCGCGGACCCGCGCCGACGCCGCCGCGCGCGCCAGTGCGGCTGCCGCCGCAACCGCCGCCGAAGCGACCCCGGAGCCGGTCGAGGCGGAAGAGTTGGTGCCGCTCGAGGAAGCCGACGCCGAGGAGAACACCGGCAAGGTCAAGGCCGTCGTTCCGGAGTTGGAAGACGATATCGAGATCGACGAGACCATCGAGGACGACGACGATGACGATTCCACCTTCATCGCCGACGAGGAAGAAGGCGACGAGGACGTGACCGACATCATCGGCGACGTCACCGGCGACGAGGAGACTTGAGATCGACCCTGAACTGTGTTCAGGGTTTTTGCCCCCGCGCGTTGCCAGGACGCACGGAAAGCATGATCCGGAAGGGATCATGCTCAAACAGTAGAGTTTCGGGGCCATAGCTCAGCTGGGAGAGCGCTTGCATGGCATGCAAGAGGTCGGCGGTTCGATCCCGCCTGGCTCCACCACGCTTCGCCTTCGGCTACGCGTGGCGCAGCCACGCAAGGGCCGAAAGCGAAGCGTGGTGCCCGGCGTAGCCCGCTTGGGCGAAGACGGGCTGGGCGAAGACGGGCTGGAGCGAACCCGGGTACCGTCCATCATTGCGGTCGCGTGAGCTCGGGCTACGCGCGGCGCAGTATCGCGTGAGCGCCCATGTGGTACGTCTACATCATCCGCAGTATTGAATTCCCCGACCAGGAATACACCGGCGCAACCGCGGATTTAAAGCGGCGGATATCAGACCACAATGCAGGCAGGTCCACGCACACGGCAAAATTCAAACCCTGGAAACTGGTTTGGTATTGCGCTTTTCCGGATAAGCACAAAGCGCTGGAATTCGAAAAATATCTCAAATCCCACTCCGGCCGGGCATTTGCGAAGAAGCGTCTCTGATGCTTAATGCGAGCGACGTCCTCCCACCCACACCTCGCAAGAAACGCCCATGACGACTGAAAACACCCCCGGCGCGATGGCTGGATTGCGCGTGATCGATCTGACGCGCGTGCTCGGCGGGCCCTATTGCACGCAAATCCTCGCCGACCACGGCGCCGACGTCATCAAGGTCGAACCGCCCGCCGGCGACGAGGTGCGCGACTGGGGACCGCCGTTCCATGACGAGGACGCGGCCTATTTCGTCGGCATCAACCGCAACAAGCGCTCGGTCGGGCTCGACCTCGCCTCGGAGGGCGGACGCGCCGTGCTGATGAAGATGCTGGAGCGCGCCGACGTCCTGATCGAGAATTTCAAGCCGGGCACACTCGACAAATGGGGCATCGGCAACGACGTGTTGCGCGCGAAATTCCCGAAACTCGTTCACTGCCGGATTTCCGGCTTCGGCGCCGACGGCCCGCGCGGCGGCAATCCCGGCTATGACGCCATCATCCAGGCCATGACCGGCATGATCGCCGCGACCGGCTCGCCGCAAAGCGGTCCGATGCGGATCGGCGTGCCGCTGGTCGATATCTCGACCGGGCTCTATGCGGCGATCGGCATCCTGATGGCGCTGTCGGAGCGGCAAAAATCCGGTATCGGGCAGTTTCTTGAAACCACATTGTACGAAACCGGCCTCGCCATCATGCATCCCCATGCGGCGAATTATTTCATGCATGGCAAGCCGCCGCAGCTCACCGGCAACGAGCACCCGAATCTTGTGCCCTATGCGATCTTCCCGACCCGAACCGACGACATCTTCATCGGCGTCGGCAATGACGGCACCTTCCGCAAGCTGTGCAAGGAAATCGGCAAGCCCGAACTCGGCACCGATGTCCGGTTTGCCCGCAACAAGGACCGTATCGCCAACCGCGATGCGCTCCGCACCGAGCTTGCCGCCGTCTTCAGCCAGCACGACGCCGGCCCGCTATGCGATCGCCTGCTCGCCGCCGGCCTGCCGGCCGGGCCGGTGCAGTCGATCGACCAGGCGCTGACCAACGCCCATACCGTCCATCGTGGCGATGTCATCGAAAAGGACTGGTATAAGGGCGTGGCCTCCCCGATCCGCCTGGAGCGCAGCAAGCCTGCCTTGCGCAACGTGCCGCCGAAATTCAGCCAGCACGCGACCGAGGTGCTGACCGAATTCGGATATTCCAGGGGCGAGATCGACGCCTTGGTCGCCAAGGGCGTGGTCTGCGGCCCGGACCGGAAGCGCTAGCTCCAGTTCATCTCGTCCCCGGCATGCACGGGGACGAGACTCTAAACCCATCTGCCTTCGCCTATTTTACCGCTTCCCTTGGCCCGCGCTTTCCCCATACCATCGTTTCGCTTATACGGTCATTTGCACGTCATCCGGCGCTGTTACGCGCAAATGAAGATGACGGCCCAACCCGGAGGAATTCCATGGCATTTCGACAATTCGGCGCCGCGGCGGCAGTAACCGTTGCGCTTGCACTTGCAACGCCCGCTCACGCTGTGACCGAGATCCAGTGGTGGCATGCGATGACCGGTCCGAACAACGATGTCGTGGTCAAGCTCGCCAACGATTTCAACGCTTCGCAAAGCGACTACAAGATCGTTCCGGCCTTCAAGGGCAGTTACGCCGATACGCTGAATGCCGGAATCGCGGCGTTTCGCGCCGGCAATGCCCCCGGCATCATGCAGGTGTTCGAAGTCGGAACCGCGACCATGATGGCGGCCAAGGGCGCCGTCAAACCGGTTTCCGAACTGATGAAGGATGCGGGCGAACCGTTCGATCCGAAGTCCTATCTGCCGGCCATCACCGGCTACTACTCGACCTCCAAGGGCGAGATGCTGTCGTTTCCGTTCAATTCGTCGAGCATGGTGATGTGGATCAACCTCGACGCCCTGAAGAAGGCCGATATCGCCGCGCCGCCGAAGACCTGGCCGGAGGTGTTCGCCGACGCCAAGAAGCTGCATGCAACCAACCCGACCTGCGGCTTCTCCTCGTCCTGGATTACCTGGGGGCTGATCGAACAATTTTCCGCATGGCACAACGTGCCGATCGGCACCAAGGCCAACGGCCTCGACGGCTTCGACACCGTGCTCGAATTCAACACCCCGCTGGAAACCAAGCTGCTGGAGGGCATTGTCGATCTGCAGAAGGACAAGAGCTACGACTATTCGGGGCGAACCAACACCGGCGAAGGGCGGTTTACCTCGGGCGAATGTCCGATGTTCCTGACATCTTCGGCGTTTTATCCGAACGTCAAGGCCAACGCCAAGTTCGACTTCACCGCGGTCGCAATGCCATATTTCCCTGATGTCGCCAACGCCCCGCAGAATTCCATCATCGGCGGCGCTTCGCTGTGGGTGATGGGCGGCAAGTCACCGGAAGAATACAAGGGAATTGCAAAGTTCTTCACCTTCCTGTCGGACACCGACCGCCAGGTCTATCTGCACCAGGTCTCGGGATATCTGCCGATCACCAAGGCGGCCTACGAAAAGACCAAGGCTTCGGGCTTCTATGAAAAGAACCCGATCCTCGAAGTGCCGCTGAAGGAACTGACCAACAAGCCGCCGACCGAGAATTCGCGCGGCCTGCGTTTCGGCGGCATGGTGCAGATGCGTGACGTCTGGGCCGAGGAGATCGAGGCCGCACTCGCCGGCAAGAAATCGGCGAAGGAGGCCCTCGACGCCGCCGTGTCGCGCGGCAACGCCATGCTACGGCAGTTCGAGCGCACCGCGGTCAAATGACGGTTGCGGGGATCGTGGCCGCACCCGATGCGGTCACGACCACCAAGCGAGGCTTCGAGGCTTCATGGAAAACCGGGCGATCTTTTCGGGCAAGCTGCTGCCCTATCTGCTGATCCTGCCGCAGTTGGCGGTTTCCCTGATCTTTTTCTATTGGCCGGCCCTGCAGGCCCTGCAGCAGTCGTTCCTGGTGCAGGACGCCTTCGGGCTGTCGACCGAATTCGTCTGGTTCGAGAACTACGTCAATCTGCTGCAAACCCCCGAATATTACCAGGCGATCGGCGTCACCTTTGTTTTTTCGGCGCTGGTGGCGACTTTCTCGCTCACGCTGGGCCTGCTGCTCGCGGTGATGGCCAACCGCAACATTCGCGGCATCCAGATCTATCGCACGTTCCTGATCATCCCCTATGCGGTGGCGCCGGCGGTTGCCAGCGTGCTCTTTATCTTCATGTTCCAGCCCGGCCTCGGCATGATCGCGCGCGCGTTGCAGCGCAACGGTATCGACTGGAATCCGGTGTTGAACGGCACCCATGCGATGATCCTCGTCGTCATCGTCGCGGTCTGGAACCAGATCAGCTACAATTTCCTGTTCTTTCTCGCCGGCCTGCAGGCGATCCCGAAAAGCGTGATCGAGGCTGCCGCGATCGACGGCGCCAAGCCGATGCGGCGGTTCTGGACCATCGTGTTTCCCTTGCTGTCGCCGACCTCGTTCTTCCTGATCATCGTCAACATCACCTATGTTTTCTTCAATACGCTCGGCATCATCGACACCGCGACCGGCGGCGGCCCCAACGGCGCCACGCAGACGCTGGTCTACAAGGTGTTTCAGGACGGCAAGGTCGGCACCGATCTCGGCGGCTCGGCCGCGCAGTCGGTCATCCTGATGGTGATCGTGGTGGCGCTGACCGCATTCCAGTTTCGCTACGTTGAAAAGAAGGTTCATTACTGAGCGCCATGGTCGAACATCGCCGCTTTGGAAACTTGCTTCCCCATCTGATCCTGCTGGCCGGCGTCGCCATCGTCGCGTTTCCGGTCTATCTGGCCATCATCGCCTCGACCCACGACAATGCCGTGATCGCCAACGGCCAGATGCCGCTCTATCCGGGCACCCATGCGCTCGAAACCTACTGGAACACCATCGTCTCCGGCACCGGCAGGACCACGCGCGCGCCGGTCGGCGGCATGATGCTGAACAGCCTGATCATGGCGCTCGGCATCGCCGCGGGAAAAATCGCGATCTCGATCATCTCGGCCTATGCGATCGTGTTCTTCTCGTTTCCGTTCCGGATGACGGCGTTCTGGACCATCTTCATCACGCTGATGCTGCCGGTCGAGGTGCGCATCTTTCCGACCTACAAGATCACCAGCGACCTGAGCATGCTGGATTCCTATGCCGGGCTGATCCTGCCGTTGATCGCCTCGGCAACCGCGACACTGCTGTTCCGTCAGTTCTTCATGACCGTGCCGAAGGAACTGGTCGAGGCCTCGAAAATCGACGGCGCCGGTCCGATCCGGTTTTTTTGGGATACCTTGCTGCCGCTTTCGGTGACCAACATCGCCGCGCTGTTTGTGATTCTCTTCATCTACGGATGGAACCAGTATCTCTGGCCGCTTCTGATCACGACGCGCGACGACATGCAGACCATCGTCATCGGCATCAAGAAAATTATTGACGTGCACGACGCATTGACCGAATGGCAGGTGGCGATGGCGACCGCCGTGCTCGCGATGCTGCCTCCGGTCGCGGTCGTCGTGCTGATGCAACGCCTCTTCGTCAAGGGCCTTATCGAGACGGAGAAGTGAGATGGCGAGCGTAACGCTTCGCGACGTCAGCAAGACCTATCCAGGCGGCTTCGAGGCGATCAAGGGCATCAGCCTGGACGTCGGCGACGGCCAGTTCTGCGTGCTGGTCGGCCCCTCCGGCTGCGGCAAGTCCACGCTGCTGCGGATGGTGGCGGGGCTCGAGACCATCACCGGCGGCGATATCGATATCGGCGGGCGCATCGTCAACCAGGTCGAGCCGGCCGAGCGCGACATCGCCATGGTGTTCCAGAACTACGCGCTCTATCCGCATATGAGCGTCTACAACAACATGGCCTATGGCCTGCGCAACCGCGGCATGGGGGAGCCCGAGATCGACACCAGGGTCCAGGAAGCCGCCCGCATTCTCGAACTCGGCGCCATGCTGCAACGCAAGCCGGGGCAACTGTCGGGCGGCCAGCGCCAGCGCGTCGCGATGGGACGCGCCATCGTGCGGCAACCGAAAGTATTTTTGTTCGACGAACCCTTGTCCAACCTCGACGCCAAGCTGCGCATCGCGATGCGCGTCGAAATCCGCAAGCTGCAACGGCGATTGAAGACGACGTCGATCTACGTCACCCACGACCAGCTGGAGGCGATGACGCTCGGCGATATCCTGGTGGTGATGAATGGCGGCCAGGTCGAGCAGATCGGCAACCCGCTCCAGATTTATCAGAAGCCGGCAACCACCTTCGTCGCGTCGTTCATCGGCGCACCGCCGATGAACCTGTTGCCGCTGCGATCGGACGAGATCAAATCGCAACTTTCCGGCGACAGCCGCGCCACCGCCGACGCCGGCCTGCTGGGAATCCGCCCCGAGGACTTCGTGATCTCAAGCGACAGCGTCGCCGGCGGCATCGCGCTCGGCCTCACCGTGGAAGCGATCGAACGCGTCGGCGCCGAGACCTTCATCTACGGCAGCCGCCAGCAGGAGGGCCAGGGCATTGCCGCCAACCCCGGAGAATTGCCGCCGGGCGAGGTGATCGTGCGGATTCCCGGCGCCATAGCCCCCGCCATCGGCGAGCGGATCCGGGCGATCGCGCCGCGCGAAAAATTGCACCTGTTCTCGGCCGACGGCCGCAAGCGGATCGACCTCTAGCGGCTGTTCCAAAGTGCGCCAACACCCCCGGAATGACGTTTTGTCGCGGTTCCGCCGGGCGCTTGAACGCCTGTGGAATCATGCCCATATTGGCTGTTGACCGGAGGGCAAAACCGCCAGCCGGTCGCCATGGGGTGCCGCAAGGGCCCCTCAAAGTCGCTTCGAGAGGACTTTGTAATGTCTCGTGTTCCTTCGTTATCCAGTCCGTTCCTGCTCGGGTTCGACGAAATCGAGCGTGCGCTCGACCGCGTCGTCAAGGGCGCCGACGGTTATCCTCCCTACAACATCGAGCGCTGCGACCGCGCCAACGGCCAGCCCGAACGCCTGCGGATCACGCTGGCGGTCGCTGGTTTTACCCGCGATCAACTCGATGTAACCATTGAGGAAAACCAGCTCCTGATCCGGGGCCGCCAGCAGGACGACAAGGCCCGGCAATACATCCATCGCGGCATCGCCGCGCGCCACTTCCAGCGCACCTTCGTGCTGGCGGAGGGGATGCAGGTGCTGGGCGCGGATCTGAAAAACGGGTTGTTGTCGATCGACCTCGCCCGGCCCGAGCCGGAAAAGGTCGTTAAGACAATCGCTATCAATGAACACGAATAATGGAACGAGGAGCGGACTCGACCGCTTAGTCTCATAGAGGAGTCGAGACCATGACAGAAGCTGAAGTCGTATTTGAACCCGCAGGCGTTTCCATCGAGGCGCTGGCGACCCTGGGCGAGGGCCATATCGCCTATGTGAAACAGATCCGTTCCGAGGACGTGCCGGGGCTCTTTCCCCAGGCGCCGCGCATCGCGCCCGGACTGAAGCTGTTCGCGCTGCATGCCGCCGACGGCACACCGATCATGCTGACCGACAGCCGCGAAGCTGCGATCGCAAATGCCTGGAGCAACGAATTGCAGGCCGTCAGCGTGCACTGATGGCGGCTGTTGCCGGGTCATGAACGCCGGCTGCTGCCGAAGCCACCGAATTCGCAAATACGCGGGACCCTGTCTCCGATGTGATCGGAGATCGGGCCCCGCGTATTTCTTTAGGTAGGATCAAGTCGTCATGGGGCGCGGAGCGCAAACCCGAAGTGACGGGCCCGACAACGAAAGCAGTTACGCCGCGCTCGCCGGCGGCAGCGCCAACACCGAATAGATTGCTTGCGCGTCGCGCGAGGCACGCAGCTTCTTGGCGACGTCCTGGTCGCGCAACAGCCGCGCGATCCGCGCCAGCGCCTTCAGATGATCGGCGCCCGCACCTTCCGGCGCCAGCAGCAGGAACACCAGATCGACCGGCTGGCCGTCCATCGCCTCGAAATCGATCGGCCGTTCCAGACGCGCGAACAGGCCGAACAGTTTTTCCAGCTTGGGAAGCTTGCCGTGCGGGATGGCGACACCATAGCCGACGGCGGTGGTCCCCAGTTTCTCCCGCTGCAACAGCACCTCGAATACCGCGCGCTCGTTCTGACCGGTGAGGCTGGCCGCCCGCGCCGCCAGTTCCTGCAGCGCCTGCTTTTTGCTGTTGACCTTCAACGCAGGGAGAATCGCCTCGGGTGCGACCAGATCAGTAATCGTCATGGGGCGTTCCGAGGTGAAATAACCGTCAGGTTGCGAAATAGGCTTCAGAAGGTCGGTGTCAAGAAGATGAGGCGGGAGGCGGATTTAGACCCGGGTCCCAAGTGAGGGGCTTCTACTCCAACACAAGGGCGGTGCCAATGCGGAATCGCTCTCGGCCCAGCCCTCGAAGGCGGCGGACCATAGGGAGGGTCCCGAGGGGCGTCAATGCCGATTGGCGTTAACTTCCGGGGTTGATGGCCGGCGGATCGACCCAGCCCACATTGCCGTCCGGCCGCCGGTAAATGATGTTCACCCGCCCGCTGCCGCCATGCTGAAACACCATGCAGGCAGCCCCGGTCAGGTCCAGTTCCATCACGGCTTCGCTGACCGAAAGCCGTTTCAGCGATGTCGTCGCCTCGGCGATGATCACGGCATTGTAGCCGTCGACCTCGTCATCTTCGCCGGATGCCGGGGCTTCGATGACATAACTTGGCGCATCCAGCGTCGGCGCGGTCATTTCGGCGATTGCTTCTGCGGCGGCATGGGTCTTGCGGGCCGAGCGATCCTTGAGCCGGCTCTTGTAGCGGCGCAGCCGCTTCTCGATCAGGGCCAGCGCCTGGTCGGCGCTGACGTAAGCGTCGGCGGCGTTGGAATCGGCCTCCAGCGTAATTCCGGAATCCAGGTGCAGCGCGCAGTCGGTGCGGAAGCCGAAACCATCCTTGCTCAGCGTGATGTGGCCGGAATAATTGCCGTCGAAATATTTGCGCAGGACTTCATCGGTGCGTTCGCTGACGCGATCGCGCAGCGCGTCGCCGACGCTGATGCTTTTTCCGGAGATTCGAAGAGTCATTCGATGCCTCGACAGGTCTGGAATGGTATTGGCACTGTTCCGGTTTAGCCTCGCCGCAATCAAGCCGGCGCAGTGTCGCGGGACCGGTCGGCGGACGCCGCAGGCGCCGACAACGCATTGCCGAGCATGCTTTGCTTGTCACGGCGGCGCTGCACCGAGGACGGAATGCGCATCGCTTCGCGGTATTTCGCGACGGTGCGGCGGGCAATATCAATGCCCGATTCGCGCAATCGTTCCACGATGGTATCGTCCGAAAGGATCACCGCGGGGTCTTCGGCATCGATCAACTGCTTGATGTGATGACGGACCGCTTCGGCAGAATGGGCTTCGCCGCCGTCGGCCGACGCGATCGAGGCGGTGAAAAAATATTTCAATTCAAAACTGCCGCGATTGGTCGCCATGTATTTGTTGGCGGTCACCCGCGACACCGTCGATTCATGCATCTGGATCGCATCGGCCACCGCCTTGAGATTGAGCGGCCGCAAATGCGCGACGCCGTGGGTGAAGAAGCCGTCCTGCTGGCGCACGATCTCGGTGGCGACTTTCAGGATGGTGCGGGCGCGCTGATCGAGCGCGCGCACCAGCCAGGTCGCGTTCTGCAGGCAGTCGCTGAAGTAGGACTTGTCGCCATCCTTGCGGATCGTCTTCGACAGTTCGGTGTAATAGACCTGATTGACCAGCACGCGCGGCAGCGTGTCGCTGTTGAGTTCGACGTGCCAGCCGCCGTCGGGTCCCGGCCGTACATAGACATCCGGCACCATGGTCTGCATCCGGGCCGAGCCGAATTTCAGACCGGGTTTGGGATCGAGCCGGCGAATTTCGCCGATCATGTCGGTGATGTCGTCGTCGTCGACGCCGCAAAGTTTGCGCAAGGCTGCGATATCGCGCTTCGCCAAGAGATCCAGATGCTCGACCAGCGCCTGCATCGCCGGATCATATCGGTTGAGTTCGCGCAACTGGATGGCGAGACACTCGCTCAGGTTTCGCGCGCAGACGCCCGGCGGATCGAATTTCTGCAGCACCGCGAGAACCGCTTCGACCTCCTTGAGGTGAAGCGCCGAGCCGCTCGGCGGCCTGTCCGAGATCCGGTGGCAGGTAACCGGCCTCGTCGACCAGATCGATCAAATATTGCCCGATCATGCGCTGCGCCGGCCGGGTGAAAGCCACCGCCAATTGTTCGGCGAGATGACTGCCGAGCGTGATCTCGGCGGCGACAAAGGCCTCGAGATTGTAGCTGTCATCGTTGGAGGCGCCGCCGCCCCATTCGGTATAGGCGGTTGGCGCGGCATCCTGCGCGGTGCGCGCGGCGGCTTCGGCCGGCTCCTCGGAGAACACATTGTCGAGGCCGGTGTCGAGGGTCTGCTCGATCTCGGCGCGGCTGCCGAGATCGTTGCTCATCCACTCTTCCTGGACCGGCTCGAAGCCGTCGGTCGCCGCCCCACTGGCCAGTTCCGAAGGCCCCGCGGCATCGTCGCCAAAGGCTGTGCCCGCATCGTCGGAATCGGAAAATTCGGCCCGCTCCGGCACCGGTTCGCCGGCAACCGGAGGCTCGGTGCCGTCGCTGGCGCGCTCGAGCAGCGGATTGCGCTCCAGTTCCTCCTCGACGAAGGCCGAAAGGTCGAGATTCGACAGCTGCAAGAGCTTGATCGCCTGCATCAACTGCGGCGTCATCACCAGCGACTGGGACTGGCGGAACTCTAATCTCTGCGTCAGAGCCATCGAAACAAGAACCGATCCTTAAAGTTGGTCCGATTCTTGCTTTAACCTAGTCGAAAGCCGATGTACACGGCTTGACGAAACGGAAAAATGGACTAGAGGCGGAATTCCCAGCCAAGGTTAAAGCCGGAATTCCTCGCCAAGGTAAAGACGGCGCACATCCGGATCGTTGACGATCTCATCCGGACTGCCCTCGGTCAGGATCTCCCCGGCATAGACGATATAGGCGCGGTCGGTCAGGCCGAGCGTTTCCCGCACATTGTGGTCGGTGATCAGCACGCCGATACCGCGATTGGTGAGATGGCGGACCAGATCCTGGATGTCGCCGACCGCGATCGGATCGATGCCGGCGAAAGGTTCGTCGAGCAGCATGTAATTGGGGCGGGTCGCCAGCGAGCGCGCGATTTCGACGCGCCGCCGTTCGCCGCCGGACAGCGCAATCGACGGCGTTTTACGCAGGCGCGTGATATTGAATTCCTCCAGCAGCGAGGTGAGTTCGGCCTCGCGCTTTTTCCGGGAAGGTTCGACGACTTCCAGCACCGCGCGAATATTCTGCTCCACGGTGAGACCGCGGAAGATCGAAGCTTCCTGCGGCAGGTAACCGATTCCGAGCCGCGCGCGCTGATACATCGGTAGCTTGGTGACGTCGTGGCCATCCAGTTCGATCGCGCCCTTGTCGGCCGGAATGAGGCCCGTGATCATGTAAAACACGGTGGTCTTGCCGGCACCGTTCGGGCCCAGCAGACCCACCGCTTCGCCGCGGCGAACATAGATGCTGACGCCGCGCACGACCTGACGCGAACCGAAACTCTTTTCCACGCTATGCACAGCCAGATAGCCGGCGCGCTGCGTCAGCCGCGGAGCCGCGGGAGCCGCCGCGCCATTGGTCCTGGCGCGAGGGCGAGGTCTTTCCGCAGCCGGTGGTCTTTCGGCCCGCGGCGTATCCAGTCTCACCTCCGGCGCCTCGCGGGCCAATGGAGGTGCGTCGCGCACCGGGCTGCTCAGCATATTGCCCATCGAATTACCGAGCGCGGTGATGTCCGCGCGAGAACGCGCGAATCCCTGCGGACCGCGCTTGGCCGTGCGTCGACGAAACATGCCGAGTAGGTCCACCATCCCCGCTTCGCTCAGCCTTTCACGGTGATCCCTCGACCCGCCGCCGCGGCGATTCGATTCGCTTCCGCAACATGAATGAATGGATGTCCCTTGCCCAGCGAAACACCCCCGATTGGGGTACAGATCGCATTTGCCGGGTGCAGGGGTAGATACAGGCTAAGGCGGCGGGCTTCAACCTCGCGACCTGCCGATAACCGGCAAGTTACTGATATTATTTTGGTTTATTTGGGGCACCCGGTGCCGGCGGAGGGGTTCCCGAGCCCGGCGTGGCCGAACTACATCCCGGCCCCGATTGGATGAAAAGACCCTGGACCTTGCCGCTGTCGGATTCGACCCGCGAGACGCCGGTCGTCATGTCCACCAGCAAGCGGTCGCCGCGCAACACGCTTTTGCACTGGGTCAGCACCACGGGATTGCCGAGCATGGTGATCAGGTTGGCCTTGGTGTCGAACACCGCGGTGTCGCCGGTCACGACCTGATCTGCCTTGGTCACGACCACATTGCCCTTGGCCTCGAGTTTGCGGATCGACGAGCTGCCGTTGGGACCCGGCATCGAGGACTGGATCGGCGGCGGCGTAGCAGCCGTCGCATTGCCGGTGGGCGCGGTGTTCGACTCGTAGAATACCACGAGTACCTTGGAGGTCATCGTGGTGTCGCCCTGCACGACCTTCACATTGCCGACAAACGTCGCTTCCTTTTTCTTGTCGCGCATCTCAAGCGAGGCGGCCTCGATGTGGATCGGCTGGTCGCGATTTTGCGAAAAACCCTGCATGGCGTTGGGAACGCCCTGCACCGTGTGTTGCGCGGAGGCTTCGCCGGCAGCGATCAGCACCAATGCAGCCGCCGTCATGCCGATGCCACGCAGGATGCGCCGACGGGAACTGCTGCGCGGAAAAAACATCATCGTGAAAATCATTTCGGGTTTGCCGGTTTGCCGGATATCGGCCGCGTCTTGCCGGACTGTACGGCAGGGTCGGGCGCCGCCGGCGTGTCGGCGGCCGGACTCGATGCGCCCGCCGGCGCCGGATGGTCCATGATCAAATCCATCACGACGTTGCCGTCGAATACCACGAGTTCACCGCCGCCGGTGATCCGCAGCCTGTCGGAGGTGAGTGTCCCGTTCAGCAATTTGACATCGACATGTTCGTCCGATGTCACCGTGCCCTTGCCCATATCGACCAGTGCCTGGCTCAAGCGCGCTTCATAGCCCGTGGAGGATTGCAGGAAGATATCCTTGCGCAGGTCCAGCAATTGCTTCTTGTTGTCGAACAACCCGGTGCGGGCGTCCATCGTGACCGTGGTGCGGTCTTGCATCAGGAGCTTGGTCCGCAGCGTCCTGAGATCGATGTGATCCGGATCGGTCAGGTCCTGGGTGGCGGTTTTCGCCCACATCTCATAGGGCCGCTGATCGGCCGTATAGCCGGACATATGCGGCGATTCCATCGTGACCTTGGTGCCGGAAACAATGAGGTTTCCCATGTCGACCGGCAGCTTGGGCAGCAACATCCGGAACGGATTGAAGATCGACACCGCGATGATGGCCATCATCGCCACGGCCACGACCACGGGAACCGCGATGCGCAGCACCCGTACCCTCCGGCTGTGACGCGCCGCACCCGCGAAGCGCGCCTCCAGTCCGGCGAGATAGGCTGGGTTCTGAACCGAATTCACCGCTACCAAAGCGAGACTGCTCCCATCAAACAAGACCTGTAATCAAGCAAGTCATCAAACAAGACCTGGTCATTGTACCCGGGATCGCCGGATTATGCAGCTTGCGACCTCGTGTTACGAGTGTGACCGAAACGGGGCGGAGACCTCGGCGCGACGCGCCTCGGCAATGTCCTGGCCGTGTCAGGAATGGGCAAAAATGTCCTCGGTGTCCCAGCCCTGCAGGTCGAGCTTCGCGCGCGTCGGCAGAAACTCGAAACAAGCCTGCGCCAATTCCTTGCGGCCCTCACGGGCCAACATGGCGTCGAGGCGTTCGCGAAGCGCATGCAGATGCAACACGTCGGAGGCCGCATAAACCAGTTGCGCCTCGCTCAGGGTTTGCGAACCCCAGTCGCTCGATTGCTGCTGCTTCGACAGATCGATGTTGAGCACCTCGCGCACCAGATCCTTGAGACCATGGCGGTCGGTGTAGGTGCGGGTCAGCCGCGAGGCGATCTTGGTGCAGTACACCGGCTGCGGCATCACGCCGAAGGCGTTGTAGAGCGCGGCGAGATCGAACCGCGCGAAATGAAAAATCTTGGTGATTCGGGGATTGGCCAGCAGCGCTTTCAGGTTCGGCGCATCGGTGTGGTCTTTGGGGATTTGCACCACATCGGCGCTACCATCGCCGTTCGACATCTGCACCACGCAAAGCCGGTCGCGGTGCGGATGCAGCCCCATGGTCTCGGTATCGATCGCCACTGAATCGGTATAGCGCGACAGGTCCGGCAGGTCACCGCGATACAGGCGTACGGTCATGGTGTTTCGCTCTTTCAAGCCTCGTCGAATCGGCTCCGGATAATCTACCGCCCAAATCCGAAGGAGGCGAGCAGCCGGTTTGTCCCGAAGGGTGCCGGAAGGGCACCCAAAAAGCGTTGTACCCGGGGAGTCGCCACAGGTACCCTCACAAGCAATTGATATTAAAATCTAATTCTGCAAGAGGGAATGAAAACCAACAAAGTCGGTTAAAGGCAGCCGCACCGCCTGTTATCCTTTCCGCGGAAGGCGCCGAGGCTGAAATATATTCGAGGGATACTATGGCGTCATTACCACTTGGCAGCCAGCGCAAGCGAGAACTGCTCGATCATTACGAGGCCAACGTCGACGAACTTGACCGCTGGCGCCAGTTCAATACCGCCTATCACGAAGACGACCGCAAGTTCATGCAGTTCCTGATTCCGCCGGGAAAGCGCGTGCTCGAACTTGGCTGCGGTCGCGGAGACCTGCTTGCCGCCTTGAAGCCGTCTTACGGCGTCGGCATCGACTTCGGCGCCGAAACCATTGCGCGCGCCAGAGCGCAGCATCCCGATCTTTGCTTTATCCTGGGTGACGTCGAAGAGCCGGACACCCTTGCCGCAATCGAAGGACCGTTCGACTACATCGTGATCGCCGACACCATCGGGATGTTCGAGGATATCGACGGCACGCTGCGGAACATCCACCGTCTGTGTGCGCCGTCGACGCGGGTGATTATCTCCTACTATTCCCATCTCTGGGAACCGGTACTGAAAATCGCGGAGGCGCTGCGGCTGCGCAGCAAGCAACCAAGGATCAATTACATCGCTACCGCGGACTTCCTGAACCTGATGGATCTCGCGGATTTCGAGTTGATCGCGCGCGAACAACGGCAATTGCTGCCGCGGCGCTGGTTCGGCCTCGGCCCTTTCATCAATCGCTTCATCGCGCCATTGCCGGGAATCAGGCGGTTTTGCCTTCGCACCTACCTGGTCGGCCGGCCGGTCCGGCTGTTTCCAGACCGGAGGTTTTCGGCAAGCGTTCTGATCCCTTGCCGAAACGAACGCGGCAACATCGAAAACGCGATTCGCCGGATGCCGCGATTCGGCACGGCGCAGGAGATTCTGTTTGTCGAAGGTAATTCCATCGATGGTACGTTCGAGGAATGCGAGCGAGTCCGGGAAGCCTACCGGGACAGTTGGGATATCAAGGTCTTGAAGCAGGACGGCAGGGGCAAGGGCGACGCCGTCCGCAAGGGTTTCGCTGCGGCGAAGCATGACGTGCTGATGGTTCTCGATGCAGACCTGACGATGCCGCCGGAGGCGCTGCCGAAATTTCATGCGGTGATCGAGACCGGCAAGGCGGAATTCGTCAACGGCACCCGGCTTGTCTATCCGATGGAAAGCGAGGCGATGCGCCCGCTCAACCTTATCGTCAACCGGTGCTTTGCCTATCTGTTCAGCTATCTGGTCAACACCCGCCTGACCGACACGCTGTGCGGCACCAAGGTTCTGTTGCGGAAGGACTATGAGGTGTTGGCGCGGGAGCGTGACTATTTCGGGAATTTCGATCCGTTCGGCGATTTCGACCTGATTTTCGGCGCGGCGAAACAAAATCTCAAGATCGTCGAGACGCCGATCCACTACAAGGCCCGGACCTTCGGCGAGACCCAGATCTCGCGCTTTCGCGACGGCTGGCTGTTGCTGAAGATGGTATGGTTCGCTTATCGAAAATTGAAAGCAATCTAACCGCGTGAGCGCGCGCGGGCGGGAAAGACCGATAATTCATGGATGAGGGAATCAATCGGTCAGTCTCCGGGCCGCTTTCAATTTCTCAAAGCCGGTTTTCGCTGCCGTGTCTGCTGACGAGTCCAGGCGCGTGGTATCTGCGTCGCCTTGCTGGTAGCGGCGGCCTTCTTCGTCCATTCGCTGCTGACCGCCGGACCGGTTTGGGATGAGGTAGAAGAATTCAGGAAGCTCGGCCAACAACTTTCGTTCGCCGGAGGCGTCTTGTCAGGCGCGACCGGCCAGACGTTTCATTCCATCCCCGGAGACGCCGCTTTCTACGGGACAGGCACGGTTTTTCTCCCTTACGTGTTCTCGTACCTGATCGATATCGTATGGCTGAAAGGAGCGGTTCATACCTACGAGCACAGCTACTCGCTTCTCCTGCACATCCTGACATTCTTGTGCGCGATCGCAGCCGCAGCCTATACGCGACGGCTGGTATCCCTGGTGACGGAAGATCGGGACGCCGGCTTGTTGGCCGGGGCCGCGCTTCTGCTGACGCCCTTTTGGACCGGCTACGGATTTTTCGATTACAAGGATATCCCCGTCGCCACCGGCGTCATCGCCGCGACTTATTACGCCGCCGCTTATTTGAAGGATGGACGATCGCGAACATCGTTCTGCTTTTTTCTGGCGGTTTTTTTCATCGGGATCCAGAAGCTTGCGGCGATCCCGCTTTCGCTGCCGGCCTGTCTCGCCGTTTTGATCGCGGCACTGCGCCAGCCCTCGGTTCGCCGGTTCGTGATCCTGGCCGGACAGGGCGCGATTTGCCTGCTTCTGCTCTATCTCGCCACGCCACCGGCGTGGCTGGAGCCCGTCCAGTTCGCGGTCGCCAATCTCCGCTACATGTCCCAGCATGATTGGGGCGGCTGCACGCTGTCCGCGGGACAGTGTATCGGCCGCGACTTTCAGAACGGGCGGGGCTATTCGGTCCTCAAGTATTTGGGCATTTGGTATGGGGTCCAGCTGCCGCTTCTGCTTTGGATCGGCTTGATCGGTGCGGTCTATCTTTATTGCCGGTCGTTTCGCGATTCCCGGTCAGGCCGACACCTGGTCATGGCATCGCTGGCTTGGCCGATCGTGGCGATTGCGATCCGCAACTCCACGCTCTACGACGGCGTTCGTCACACCCTGTTCCTGGTGCCCTTGGCCGTAGCGGCGATCTTCGTCAGCAGACCCGGGCTGTTCTGGCGGCGACAAAGGGTGTGGCTCGCCTGCTATTTCCTGTTTCTGGCTGTCGATTCGTTCGAGCTCCAGCCCTACCAGTATGTCTGGTTCAACGAACCGGGACGCTTCTTCGCGAGTGAAAAAAACTTTGAGACCGACTATTGGGGTTATTCATTGCGCGAGGCTACCGCCCATGCTCGCGGCCTGATGGGCCCGACGGACTGGATCGTCAGTCCCAGGGTTAACAACGCCGGCCACCTGGTCGGGATTTACGCTACAGAACGGTTTGCCTTGAAAGCGGAATTGGTGCCACCCGGCACCACCTATTTCTTTGTCAGTACAACGCGGAGTAACTGGCAACCTCCGGAACATTGCGACGAAGTCTGGTACGTCACGCGGCGGGAGTTGCTGTCCCCAAAACTGCTGCGTCTGGCGTTCGTTGCAAAATGCGGCGGGTCGCCGGTTGAAACGAACGAGAACAGGTAAGTGGTGCCCAGGAAAGGACTCGAACCTTCACGGCCGTGAAGCCACTGGCACCTGAAGCCAGCGCGTCTACCAATTCCGCCACCTGGGCCCGGGCCGGTTAGTACGGATCGGTCGCGCGCTTGTCAAATTGGCGAAATGCCGGCCAAATACGCTGTACAGAGCCGGCATGTTGGCGTATCGGCAAACCGCTAAATATCCCATGATCTCTCGCATTTGCCCGGCAGGAATGGACCCCATGGCATCGAATCTGGACACACTGGTCACGGTTTTCGGCGGATCGGGCTTCCTGGGACGACACGTGGTCCGCGCGCTCTGCAAGCGCGACTACCGCATCCGGGTCGCGGTGCGGCGGCCGGAACTGGCGGGGCATTTGCAGCCGCTCGGCAAGGTCGGCCAGGTCAACGCCGTGCAGGCCAACCTGCGCTATCCGGATTCGGTCGCATCGGCGATGCGCGACTCCCATGTCGCCGTCAACCTGGTCGGCATTCTGGCCGAAGGCGGCGCGCAGAGCTTCGACGCGGTGCAGGGCACCGGCGCCGGCACGGTGGCAAAGGCCGCCAGCGCCGTCGGCGCGCGGATGGTGCAGGTCTCCGCCATCGGCGCCGACCCCGATTCCCCGTCGCGCTACGCGCGCGCCAAGGCCGCCGGTGAAAAGGCCGTGCTGGCGGCAGCACCGACGGCCACCATCCTGCGGCCCTCGATCGTGTTCGGGCCGGAAGATCAATTCACCAACCGCTTCGCCGCACTGGCGCGAATGTCGCCGGCGCTGCCGCTGATCGGCGGCGGCCTGACAAAATTGCAGCCGGTATATGTCGGCGATGTCGCTACCGCCGTTGCCGATGCCGTCGACGGCAAGACCAAAGCCGGCGCGACCTACGAACTTGGCGGCCCCGAAGTGCTGACGATGCGCGAGATCATGGAAGTCATCCTGGCGACCGTCGAACGCCAACGCCTGTTGGTCACGCTGCCGTTCGGCCTCGCGAAACTCCAATCGCTGTTCCTGCAGTTTGCGCCGGGAGCGTTGAAGCTGACACCGGACCAGGTGATGCTATTGCGCGCCGATAATGTGGTGTCGGACGCGGCGAAGTCTGCCGGATTGACGCTGGAAGGGCTGGGGATCACAGCCGATTCGCTGGAAGCGATCGCGCCCCAATATCTCTGGCGCTTCCGCGCCGCCGGGCAGTTTCAGAAGAAGAATGCGTGACCTAAGGCCGTCGTTCTGAGGTGCGAGCCGGCTTCGGCGAGCCTCGAAGGATAATTGGCGGGGTGAATGTGGCCTATCCTGTAACGAGGCGCGCAAGGGCGCGCACGTCAGGATGACGACGCCCTCCGGCCTATCTCCCCATCGCCAGCGCGATCAGCCCCAGCGTGCCGACGATGACGCGCCACCACGCAAACAGCGTGAAGCCGTGGCGGGTGACGTAACTCAGGAACGAGTTCACCACGATAATCGCGGTGATGAACGACACCACGAATCCGATCGCGATGATCCCCAGATGATCCGTCGTCATCTCGGCGCGGTTCTTGTAAAAGTCGTAAGCGAACGCGCCGATCATGGTCGGGATCGCCAAGAAGAACGAGAATTCCGCCGCCGCGCGCTTGTCGGCGCCGAGCAGCATCGCCGCAACAATGCTGGCGCCGGAACGCGACACGCCGGGAATCATCGCAAGGCACTGCGCGACGCCGATCCAGAGATAGGTCAACAGCGGAAATCTGGTTGCGTCATGTTCGTGCGGATTGTGATCGAGCTGGTCGACCCACAGCAGGATGGCGCCGCCGACGATCAGCGAAAAACAAACCACCCAGGGATTGAACAGGACTTCCTTGATGTATTTTCCGGCAATCAGCCCGATCACCACCGCGGGCAGGAACGCCACCAGCACGCCGATGACAAAGCGCCGGTCGTCGGGATTGGAGAACATGCCGAGCGCAATCCGCCACAGTTTGGCGAAATAAATCACCACAATGGCGAGAATCGCACCCAGCTGAATCAGCACGGTGAAACTGTTCCAGAAACTGCCCTCGCCGAGGTTGAAGAACCGTTCCGCCAGCAAAAGATGGCCGGTGGAGGACACCGGCAGGAATTCCGTGACGCCCTCGATGATTCCGAGAATCACCGCCCGCACCGCATCAGACATCATGATCTAGCGCCCCGTTTTCCGAAGTTCGTGATCCGTTATCGAAATGAGCCGAAAAGAGTGGAGTCTTCTCGCTTATTCGCATCCCCGCCGCAATCGCAAAAAACGCCAAAACACAGGTTGCCTCGTTCGCGCGCTTCGGTAGTTTGGCGCGCTGCGGCGGCGCATTCGGCGCCGTGGGGATGAGAGGTTTTCTTAAGGTCGTAAAGCTATCAAGGGCTTCATGTTCACACTGTTTCACCATCCGTTTTGTCCCCATTCGCGCTTCGTCCGCCTGGCACTCGGCGAACACGGCCTCGAACTGCGGCTGGCGGAAGAGCGGGCCTGGGAGCGGCGCGAGGCGTTTCTGGCGCTCAATCCGGCAGGCACCACGCCGGTACTGATCGCCGAGGGCCGGCCGGCGATTCCCGGCGCCGGAATTATCGCCGAATATCTCGATGAGACCCATGGCGCGGAACTGGAAGATCGGCGGCTGCTGCCGACGGCCATGAGCGAGCGCATCGAAGTGCGCCGGCTGATGGCATGGTTCAACGACAAGTTCTTCGAGGAAGCCTCGCTTCCGCTGGTCACCGAGCGCATCTACAAGCGCTTCATGAACGAGGAGGACGGCGGCGGCGCACCGGCGATGGACGTGATCCGCGCGGCCAAGGCAAATGTGCGCTATCATCTGGCCTATATCGGCTGGCTGGCGCAGACACGGAATTTCCTGGCCGGCGACCAACTCACTTACGCGGACCTCGCCGCCGCGGCGCACCTTTCGGCGATCGATTATCTGGGCGACGTGCCATGGACCGAGGACGACGCGGCAAAGGCGTGGTACGCGCGGGTGAAGTCCCGTCCGTCGTTCCGTCCGTTGCTGAGCGATTGGCTGGCGGGCGTGCCGGCGTCGCGCACCTACGTGGACCTCGACTTCTGAACCAACACCTCACGCTTTCTGCAGCCGACCTGAAGGCCGCCCTCGCCGGTGAGGCCCGCACGCTCGGATTCGATTGCGCCGGCGTCACCGATCCGGATGCGATCGCGGACGCAGCAAAACATTTCCGCTCCTTTCTTGCAGCCGGCGCCCAAGGCGACATGGACTGGCTCGCCGCGAACCCGGAACGCCGCACCGATCCGCGCGTGCTGTGGCCGGGCGTGCGTTCGGTGATCATGCTCGGCGTCAATTACGGACCCGACGAAAATCCGCTGGCGATTCTCGAAGCAGCGCACGCGTGGTGCGATCTCGGTCTATGCGCAGGGCGACGACTATCACGACCTGATCAAGAAGCGTCTGAAGACGCTGGCGCGATGGCTGGTCGCGGCCTCGGGCACCGAGGTCAAGGTGTTCGTCGATACCGCCGCGGTGATGGAAAAACCGCTGGCGCAGGCGGCGGGACTGGGCTGGCAAGGCAAACACACCAACCTCGTCTCGCGCGACTACGGCTCGTGGCTGTTTCTCGGCGCGATCTTCACCGCACTGGACCTGCCGCGCGATAACGCCGACATCGATCATTGCGGCTCCTGTCAGGCCTGCCTCGAGATTTGTCCGACCGCGGCGTTTCCGGCGCCCTACAAGCTCGATCCGCGACGCTGCATTTCCTATCTCACCATCGAGAGCAAGGGTCCGATCCCGCACGAGTTTCGCAAAGCCATCGGCAACCGCATCTATGGCTGCGACGACTGCCTTGCGGTCTGCCCGTGGAACAAGTTCGCGCAGGCGGGGCGCGAGGCCAAACTTGCCCCGCGCGATGAATTGCGCGCGCCCGGTCTGGCCGATCTGTCGCGGCTCGACGACGCGGCATTTCGCTCATTGTTTTCAAAATCGCCGGTCAAGCGCATCGGCCGCGACAGGTTCATCCGCAACGTGCTGATCGCCATCGGCAACTCGCAAGACAACGCCCTCGCCGCGGCGGCCAAACGTTTGCTGGATGACGACAGTCCGCTGGTTCGGGGTGCTGCGGTCTGGGCGCTATCGCAATTGATGGAGCGGGAAGCGTTTGCAACACTGGCGGCAGGCGCGATGAGCCGCGCGAGTCGATGGCGAAAGCGTATAGCGGCCGAGTCGGCATTCTCGCGGCCGAGCCTGCGCCCTTGATTTCATCGCGCAAATTCCGTCATGGTCCCCGCTTATGACCAATCAGCCTTTCTTCACCAGAGACCGCGACGCCTTCATTCCGACCGAGGCCGCCAGCGGGCCGTGGGATCCGAAATCGCTGCACGGCCGGGTCATCATCGGGCTGCTCGCCTTTGTCATCGAAGCGCGCCACGGCGGCGAGGACTTCGTGCCGGCGCGCCTGACGGTCGACATGTTCCGCCTGCCTGGCTTCGCGCCGATCGAGGTCAAATCGCGCATCATCCGCGACGGCCTGCGGATCAAGGTGGTGGAAGCCGAATTCATCAGCGGCGGCGTCAGCATGGCGCGCGCGTCCTGCCAGTTGCTGCGCAGGACTGAAAATCCGGAAGGCGAGGTGTGGTCGCCGCCGAACTGGGACGTGCCGGTGCCCGCCGATATTCCTGCGCCCACCGATCCACGGCTTGGCATGAACGGTAAATGGACCACCCGCCCGATCGTCGGCGCGATGGGCACCGTTGGCCCGCGGCGGCTGTGGATGAGCGAAGTGCGCGAGCTTGTCGAAGGCGCAGCCCTGACGCCGTTCGTGCGCGTCGCGGTGGCGGCCGATTTCGCCAGCCCGTTCGCCAATGCCGGCGACCACGGCCTCGGCTATATCAACAGCGACGTCACGCTGTATTTGCACCGCCTGCCCGAGCAGGAATGGATCGGCTTCGACGTGGTGAACCATCACGCCACCGACGGCATCGCGATCGGCGAGTGTTATCTCTACGACCAGCGCGGCCCGATCGGAACGTCCACGGTCGCAGCCCTGGCGCAGCGCAAGCCGATGGCAAAACCGCCGCCGTAAGCTCCCGTCACCCGATCTCCGCCACCGCCGCGATGATCCGCGCGATGTCCTGCGGGCGCGACAGGCGGTGGTCGCCGTCCTGGATCATGGTCAGCACCACGTCGTCGACCGGCAGCCGATGCGCCAGGGCAAACGCGTGCCGCCACGGCACATCCGGATCCTGCGCACCCTGCAGGATGCGGACGGGGCAGCCGACCTCGATGGTGCTGCCGAGCAGGAGGTGATTGCGGCCCTCCTCGATCAGCGTCCGGGTAATCGGATAGGGCTCGCCATATTCGGACGGCCGCAACCACACCCCCCTGGTTTCGATGTCGTGCCGCGCTTCGGGGGAAAAACCTTTCCACATCAGTTCTTCGGTAAAATCCGGCGCCGGCGCGATCAGCACCAGCCCGGCCAGCGAGGCACGGCTCGCCGGGCGCCTTGCAATTTCGCGCGCCAGCAACAGCGCCATCCAGCCGCCCATCGATGAGCCGACCAGAACCTGGGGGCCGGCGCAGAACTGCTCGAACACCGCGACGCTTTCTTCCAGCCAGCGGCCGATGGTGCCGTCGACAAACGCGCCGCCGGATTCGCCATGGCCGGAATAATCGAACCGCACGCAGGCGCGGCCATGCTCGGCCGCCCACGCATCCAGCGCGATGGCCTTGGTGCCGCGCATGTCCGAGTTGAAGCCGCCCAGCCACAACAGCCCGGGCGATGCACCGGCGCGGGCCCGCACCGCGATCCGGCGTTGGCTGCCGTGCTGGCCGACCTCGATGAAGGCCGGTTCCTGATCGGGCGGGGCGGAATGGGTCATGACGATCACTCTGGCTGGCTGCTGTTTGAGCGAGCGCGCTCGATCCGTCAACGCGGGGGCCGAGCCGACATTGGGCATTGCGGAAGGTAACTACGCCCTCTATCTGGACTGGTCTGAACGATATCGTCCCGCCGGCGTTAGCCAGCGTGACCAAAATGTCTCGCATTTGAGGGTTTTCACGGACGGGCATGCGAGTTTGCTTGCCCGCTGGGCCTTATTCCTTCAAACTATCGCCTTCGTTCACAACCTTGGAGAGCTACCCATTCGCCGTCCCAACAGAGCCCCGCCCGCCGCCACCAAAGACGGGCCGCGCACCAACGATGAAATCCGCAACCACGAAATCCAGCTGATCGATCAGACAGGCCTGAATCACGGCAATGTCGAAACGATCGCCGCCATCAAGATGGCGATGGAAGCCGGCATGGACCTTGTGGAGATTTCGCCCAATACCAATCCTCCCGTTTGCAAGATCATGGATTACGGGAAGTTCAAATATTCGGCTCAGAAAAAAGCCGCGGAAGCCCGCAAGAAACAGAAGGTGGTCGAGATCAAGGAGATCAAGCTCCGGCCGATGATCGACGATCACGACTACGACGTGAAGATGCGCGCGATGCAGCGGTTTTTCGAGGAAGGCGACAAGGTCAAGGTCACCTTGCGCTATCGCGGCCGCGAAATGGCGCACCAGGAAATCGGCACCAAGCTCTTGGACAAGGTCAAGAGCGACGTCGCCGAGATCGCCAAAGTCGAGCAGGACGCGCGTTTCGAGGGCCGCCAGGTCGTGATGGTCCTGGCGCCGCGCTGATCTTCATCCCGGTAGATGTCATCCCCGCGTTAGCGGGGACGACACCGATGCCTCGACCACCTTGAAACTAGGTCCGCGTGGCTTGCCAGACCCCGCTGCAGCGATCGCCGGAAATGATCCCGCTCCATTGGCCTGCCCCGGAATTGCCGGCGAGCCGGCCGCGGCCGTTCGCCCACGAGGCACCGACATCGATCCGGACCGCAACGCTGCCGCTGCGGCTGACGCCGCCGGAGACCCTGCCGCCGCCGGCCGATGAAACGCGCGTCCCTGCCACCGAGAAAGGCACCGTGTTGGAGGCATGGCAATTGCCGGCTTGCGGGGTGAACATGACGTTCCAGGTGCCGTCATAGATGCCCGGCCCGACGACCCTGGCCCTTCTCGCGTCGGCAGCGCCGGGCGCAGCGATCGCGGCGAGAGCCGCCGCGGTTAACATCCATCGAAGGGCGCGCAGGCCCCGGAAATTGGCAAAAAAGCTAATCGGTTGGGCTGATATGGTCATTTTCATCCTGTTTGAGGCTGTGATGCGGACGGTGTCAGGTTATCTGTCGAATAAGACAGTTCCTCGGTTCATCGTTGCCAATTTGGCTTGGCTCTGCCATAAGCGCAAACTTCATCGCCCGGCTGATCAAGGGCTGCCGTGTCGATGCTCGTGCTGATTATTTCGTTCAGAAATAACCGAGCACTTTCAACGCTCTAACGAGCATTTAAGCCGCGAAAGCGCCCTTTGGGCGCGTTTTTTCTGCGGCAACAGGAGAGCCAAATGCCCAAGCTGAAGACCAAGTCAGGCGCCAAAAAGCGCTTCAAGGTGACTGCCACCGGCAAAGTGATGGCCGCCCAGCGCGGCAAGCGCCACGGCATGATCAAGCGGACCAAGAAGCAGATTCGTCAGCTTCGCGGCACCCGCGTGCTGTTCAAGACCGACGGCGACAACATCAAGAAGTATTTTCTGCCGAACGCCTGATCGCGCGCGCGATCCCGAATTTGCGCAAGCCGCGTCCGCGCGGCGATCCGTCACCCATTTACCGATGAAGGAGACCCGTCATGGCTCGCGTCAAACGCGGTGTGACCTCTCACGCCAAGCACAAGAAAGTCTACAAGCTCGCCAAGGGTTTCCGCGGCCGGCGCAAGAACACCATCCGCACCGCGAAAGCCGCGGTCGACAAGGCCGCGCAATATGCCTTCCGCGACCGCAAGCGCAAGAAGCGCACCTTCCGCGCGTTGTGGATCCAGCGCCTCAATGCCGCGGTGCGTCCGCTCGGCATGACCTACAGCGTCTTTATCAACGGTCTTGCCAGGTCGGGCATCACCGTCGACCGCAAGGTGCTGTCGGACCTCGCCATCCACGAGCCGGCGGCGTTCCAGGCGATCGCTGAAAAGGCCAAGGCCGCACTGGCGGCGTAAGTGCGTCGCCGTCCAGGCGCTTCGCGAAGTTTCTGAAGCCGTCATGGCCGGGCAAAAGCGCGAAGCGCGTCTTCGCACCAGATGTCCCGGCCATCCACGTCTTCTTTCTCCCAAGCGCAGTAAGACGTGGATACCCGGGACAAGCCCGGGCATGACGGGCCAGGAGCACCGGCTTAGCATCCTGGTCAAAAGGGATCTGCCATGACCGACCTTGCTCAACTCGAATCCCACATCCTCGCCGACATCGCCGCCGCCGGCGACGAGGCAGCACTTGAAGCGGTGCGTATCGCAGCGCTGGGCAAGAAGGGTTCGATCTCGGCGCTGCTCGCAACGCTCGGCAAGATGTCGCCGGACGAACGCAAGACGCAAGGTGCGGCGATCAACCTGGCCAAGGACAAGGTCGGCCAGGCGCTGGCAGCGCGGCGCGACGTCCTGAAATCGGCGGCACTCGATGCGCGCCTCGCGTCCGAGACCATCGACGTCACGCTGCCCTTGCGCGAGACGCCTGCGGAAGCGGGCCGCATTCATCCGCTCAGCCAGGTGTTCGAGGAGGTCAACACGATCTTCGCCGACATGGGATTTGCGATTGCCGAAGGCCCTGATATCGAGACCGACGACTACAACTTCACCAAGCTGAATTTCCCCGAGGGACATCCGGCCCGCGAGATGCACGACACCTTCTTCTTCAACCCGAAGGAAGACGGCTCGCGCAAGCTGCTGCGAACCCACACCTCGCCGGTGCAGGTGCGCACCATGTTGACGCAAAAGCCGCCGATCCGCATCGTTTGCCCCGGCCGCACCTATCGTATCGACTCGGACGCCACGCACACGCCGCAGTTTCACCAGGTCGAGGGCCTTGTGATCGACAAGAGCTCGCATCTCGGCCACCTCAAATGGATCCTGCACGAATTCTGCAAGGCGTTCTTCGAGGTCGATCACATCAACATGCGGTTTCGTCCCTCGTTCTTTCCGTTCACCGAGCCGTCGCTCGAGGTCGATATCCAGTGCCGCCGCGACAAGGGCGAGATTCGCTTCGGCGAAGGCGAAGACTGGCTGGAGATTCTCGGCTGCGGCATGGTGCATCCGAACGTGCTGCGCGCCTGCGGTATCGATCCCGACGTCTATCAGGGCTTTGCCTGGGGCATGGGCATCGACCGCATCGCGATGCTGAAATACGGCATGTCCGACCTGCGGCAATTGTTCGAGAACGACGTGCGCTGGTTAAGTCACTACGGCTTCAAGCCGCTGGACGTGCCGACGCTGGCCGGAGGATTGAGTTCGTGAGCGTCGCCAAAACCGCAATCGCGGAGAGAGCCCCCACCCCGGCCCTCCCCCACAAGGGGGGAGGGAGCAGAGACACCGCCGCCGCGCCGAACACCAGCAATGCCCGAGGCTCGCAGCCATGAAATTCACGCTCTCCTGGCTGAAGGAACACCTCGACACCGACGAGCCCGTGGAAAAGCTCGCCGACAAGCTCACCATGATCGGGCTTGGAGGTCGAGCACCTCGACGACAAGGCTAAGGCGCTTTCGGCGTTCACGATCGCGCGGGTGATCTCGGCCGAGCAGCATCCCAATGCGGATCGGTTGCGGGTGTGCATGGTCGACACCGGCCATGGTGCTGCACCGGTGCAGGTGGTCTGCGGCGCGCCGAATGCCCGTGCAGGCCTGGTCAGCGTGTTTTCAGCCCCCGGCACTTTCATTCCCGGCAAGAACATCACGCTCGGCGTCGGCACCATCAGGGGCGTCGAGAGCCGCGGCATGCTGTGCTCGGCAGCCGAATTGCAGCTCTCGGAAGATCACGACGGCATCATCGAGCTTGCGGCCGATGCGCCGGTCGGCGCTGCTTACGCGCAATGGGCCGGGCTCAGCGACCCCCTGTTCGAGATCAACCTCACGCCGAACCGGCAGGATTGCACCGGCGTGCATGGCATCGCCCGCGATCTTTCCGCCGCCGACATGGGCAAGTTCAGGGATCCCGGCATCAAGCCGATCAAGGGCGAATTCCCCTGTCCGGTGAACGTCACCGTCGAGGACGCCGCGCTGTGTCCGGGCTTTGCGCTGCGGCTGGTGCGCGGCGTCAAGAACGGCCCGTCGCCGGAATGGCTGCAAAGGCGTCTGACCTCGATCGGGCTGCGGCCGATCAACGCACTGGTCGATATCACCAATTTCATGACCTACGACCGCGCCCGGCCGCTGCATGTGTTCGATGCAGCCAAGGTGACGGGCCATCTCACGGTGCGCCGCGCCCGCGATGGCGAGACGCTGCTGGCGCTCGATGGCCGCAGCTACACGCTCGACCACGGCGTCTGCGTGATCGCCGACGACCATGGCGTCGAATCGCTCGCCGGCATCATGGGCGGCGAAGCCTCCGGCTGTTCCGAACAGACCACCGACGTGCTGATCGAATCGGCGCTGTGGAACGAGATCAACATCGCGCAATCGGGCCGCAAGCTCGGCATCAATTCGGATGCGCGCTATCGGTTCGAACGCGGCGTCGATCCGGCTTTCATGGTGCCGGGGCTTGAGATGGCCACGCGACTGGTGATGGAGCTGTGCGGCGGCACGCCGTCGGAGAACGTCGTGGTCGGCAAGGCCTTCGGCGACGATCGCGTGATCGATTTTCCGCTGACTGAAGTCAAACGCCTCGCCGCCCTCGACGTCCCGCAGGTGGAGATGAAGCGCATCCTCGGCCATCTCGGCTTCATGATGGCCGGCAGCGGCCCGGTGGTGAAGGTCGCAGTGCCCTCCTGGCGTTCCGACGTGTCGGGCAAGGCCGATATCGTCGAGGAGATCGTGCGCATCGTTGGCGTCGACAAGGTGCCGATGACGCCGTTCGATCGCGGCGACGCCGCCCGCAAGCCGGTGCTGACGCAAATCCAGTCGCGCACCCGCCGCGCCAAGCGGGCGCTGGCCGCGCGCGGCATGATCGAGGCCGTGACATGGTCGTTCATCTCGAAACCACATGCCGAGTTGTTCGACCGCGATCCGCCAGCTCTCGCGCAAGCCAACCGCCGCGGTCATCCGGAACTCTCGCTCGCCAATCCGATCGCGGCCGACATGTCCGATATGCGGCCGAGCCTGCTGCCGGGTCTCGTCGCCGCTGCTCAGACCAATATCGATCGCGGATTTCCGGATCTGGCGCTGTTCGAGGCCGGCCAGGTGTTCACGAGCGACGAGCCGGCGGGTGAGTTGATCGCAGCCGCCGGCGTGCGTCACGGCTTTGCATCATCAGAGGGCACCGGGCGGCACTGGTCCGGTTCGGCGACCGCCGACACTCTCGACGCCAAGGCCGATGCGTTCGCGGTGCTGGCGGCCGCCGGCGCGCCGATGCAGGCGTTGCAGGTCGTGGCCGGCGGCCCAGACTGGCTGCACCCGGGGCGCTCCGGCACCATCCAGATCGGTCCGCAAAACGTGCTGGGATATTTCGGCGAGCTGCATCCGCGCGCATTGGAAATACTTCGCGCTGACGGTCCGTTGATGGCATTCGAGGTGATCCTCGACCGCATTCCCGACGCCAAGCCAAAGCCAACCCGCGCCAAGCCGGTACTGGAACTGTCATCGTTCCAGCCGGTGTCGCGCGATTTTGCCTTTATCGTCGATCGCAAGATCAAGGCCGGTGATATCGTGCGATCAGCGCAGGGCGTCGACAGGAAGCTAGATCACGGCCGTCACCGTGTTCGACGTCTACGAAGGTAAGGGCATCGACGAGACCAAGAAGTCCGTCGCCATCGCCGTGACGATCCAGCCGCGCGAAAAAACCCTGACCGATCAGGAGATCGATGCGGTGGCCGCCAAAATCGTGGCGGAAGTGACGAAGAAGACCGGCGGCGTCCTGCGCGGATGAGCCTGTCCGGTCTCATCCCAGGCGATGTCAGCGTCAACACCGCGGTTTTGATCGGCATCATCGCCGTGATCTCGGGAACGGCGCGCGGGTTCTCCGGCTTCGGCTCGGCGCTGATTTTCATGCCGCTGGCGAGCAGCATCGCCGCACCGCGCCTTGTCGCGGCATTGTTGCTGATGATCGATTTCGTCGGATCGTCGCCGCTGATTCCGCAAGCGTGGAAGCATGCGGACCGCAAGGCCACCGCGGTCATGGTACTCGGTGCCCTGGTCGGCGTACCCATCGGGACTTATTTTCTCAGCCGGCTCGATCCGGTGACAACGCGCTGGATCATTTCCGGATTCGTGTTTGCGCTGTTGCTGCTATTGCTGTCGGGCTGGCGCTATCGCGGCAAGGACCACCCGGCGATTTCGATCGGCATCGGCGGGTTGGCCGGCTTTTGCAGCGGGCTGGCACAGACCGGCGGGCCGCCGATCGTCGGCTACTGGCTGGGACGGCCCATTGCCTCGACCATCGCCCGCGCCAACATCCTGTTGTTTTTCGTGGCTTCCGATTTCTTTTCCGTCGCAAGCTATGCATTGAGCGGGCTCATCACGCTGGATGCGATCAAGTTTTCGCTGCTGATCGGCCCGATCTATGCCATCGGCGTCTGGTTCGGCGCGTCGCTGTTCGGCCGCGCCAGCGAGGCTCTTTTTCGTTCGATCTGCTACGCCCTGATCGCGGCGGCCGTCGTCATCGGCCTGCCGGCGCTTGATGGCGTGCTGCGGTAACACAGCGTCATCCTGAGGTGCGAGCCTCTTCGGCGAGCCTCGAAGGATGGATGCAACAAAGGTGCTTGCGGCCGATCCTTCGAGGCGCGCAAGAGCGCGCACCTCAGGATGACGGTTTCTCCGCGTCGAGCACCAGGTCGCAATACCCATAACCATCGCGTTCGACGCGTTCGCCCGCCGTCACGGGAAGCCGTCGCGAAAAGATCGGCCCCGCCACCACGCAGGTATGAAACTCGCCGTTCTCGCCGCAGGGATCGACGCCATCAGGGAAATCCGCCAGCAATTGCCGGTCGAACCTGCGGCCTGCGAATTCCGCCGGCAGCTTTTTCAGGTCGACGGTGGCCAGATACGTCTCGAAGCCGCTCGCAATCATCGCATGCGCCAGCTGCAGCGTCGGCCGTTCCCACAGCGGAAACACCGGCGTGATTCCGGTGCCTGCGAGCTTCTGCTCGCGATAGGCCCTGATGTCGGCCAGGAACAGATCGCCGAAGATGATGTGGGTAATGCCGTCCTGCCTCGCCTCGGCAACCGCCTCGCCCATGCGCGCTTCATAAATTTGGTTCGGACAGGGATAGGGGATCGGCACGATCCGCGGCGGCAATCCCGCGGCCTCGAGTTGCGCATGCAAGATCTCCTGCCGCACGCCGTGGATCGACACCCGGCCGAAGGTTTCGGTCACCGTCGTCAAGGCGCCGACCACGTCGAATTCACCTGATAGCCTGACCTCATGCAGCGAGAACGCGGAATCCTTGCCGCTCGACCAGGAGATCAAGGCCTTGGGCCGCGGCGGCGTCAATTGATCGGACTTCTCGGCGTCGCCGGCCGGGCGGGCGCGGCGATGTAACGGCGGCGCACCGGCGCGCGAACAGGCGCGGGTTCCGGCTCGGAATCCCTGAGTGCGCCGATTCGCCGCAACGCTGCATCCGCTGCGCGCTCGCCGCTTTCCCAGGCGCCATCGACCGTGCCCCACAGCGTTTCGTGGGTCGCTTCTCCGGCGAGGAACATGCAGCCGATCGGCTCGGTCAGGATTTTTCGCGACGGTTGCCCGCCGGGAACAGCGGCGGACATCGCGCCGAGCACGTAAGGTGCGGTGTTCCAGCGGGTCGCGCTGGATTTCTTGACGGCGGCCGCGATGTCGCTGCCGAACAGTTTCGTCAGCCATTCCACCGCGAAGGCAACCATCGCCGCTTCGCCCTGGCCTGAAAGATCGCGGCCGAACGAGCCTGCGACATCGATTGCGCACAATGACGACCCTCCGATATTGGCAAACAGAAGCGCGGTCCGGGTCGAATTGCTTTGCTCGATGATAATATCGTCGCGGCCAAGGCCGAGCGGATTGCCCGGTAGCTGCAGCGCGATGCGATCGTAGCTGCCGAGGCTCAATTTCGCCGCGGCATCGAGCTGGCGCCTGGGGATGTCGGGCGTGAATTTGATATTGCCCGCGGCCAGCACGTTGCTCGACACCGTGATGACGGCAGCGCGGGCGGCGATCCTGCCCGCCGGCGTTTCCACCGTGACATCGCGGTTGCTCCAACTGACGCGGCTTGCGGGCGTCGACAGCGCAACCGGCAGCGGCTCGCCGAGCTTTGCGACCAGCGTGCCCAGGCCCTGGCGGCAGGCGATCGCGGCGTTGCGATCCTGGGCGCGGACCTTGTCGATCACCGAGACATCCTTCAGGTCTTTGGCGGTCGCGGTCGCGCCGAGCACAAATTCCGCCGTTCCTGCCCAGTCGCCGAGGTCCTTTGGCATCACGGACGCGCAAGCGACATCGGCCTTGCCGCGCGAGGCGTCGTCGATGGCGCGGTTGGCACGCACCAAGGCGGCCAGAAACTCCTCGGTTTCCCCTGCGCGTGCATTGCGGCGGCCGATGCGGATTTTCTGGCCCAGCGGCGGCGTATAGATGTCGAGCCTGGCGTCGCGCGCGAGCTTGATCATCGGGTTGGTGTCGGGATTGTGCAGCCATCGCGCGCCGCGATCGAACGGCACCTCGAATGCAGCGGTATCGGTGAGGCAGCGGCCGCCGATCCGGCTGGATGCCTCCACCACGATGACCTTGCGGTTCGCGGCCTGAATGCGCCGCGCCGCCGCGATACCGGCCGCACCGGCGCCGATCACGACAATGTCGGCCTCGCGCGGCAGCGGCGCGCTCCATGCGGCTGCGCCAAGCGCCGGTGTCGCCGCAAGGGCCGCGGACGCCGACAGGAAATCGCGGCGCGTCATTGTCATGTCATGGTTTCCGGAGCTTGAAAAACAGAAGAACCTTTAGCGAACTTGCCGCATCCGGGCGCGGGCGGCAACCGTCATGGTGAATCAATCATGATTGATCTGCCCGATGCATGAACTAAATTGCAACGGCTTTCGACCATGATAAGGAAAGCAAAAAAACGGCCGGAAAGGCCGCTGGGGAAAAATCATGGGCGTCGTGCTCGATACCGTCGGCCAACTGATCGCGAACTACCTGCAGAAGGAACTGCCGGGCTATGAGCCGTTCACCCCGAGCGATCCGGAACATTTGCGCGGCATTATCGAGCCCGGCGATGTCCTGCTGGTCGAAGGGAACAACCGGGTTTCCGGCATCATCAAATACCTCACCCAATCCACCTGGTCGCATGCAGCCCTTTATGTCGGCACGATCGACGGTGCGGCCGAGCCCGACGGCGAGCCGCACGTCCTGATCGAGGCCAATATCGGCGAGGGCGTGACGTCGGCGCCGCTGTCGAAATATTTTCCCTATCACACCCGGCTGTGCCGCCCGGTCGGCCTGTCGTTCGAAGACCGCAACACGGTATGCCGCTACGCCATCAACCGGATCGGCTTCGGCTACGACACCAAGAACATCCTCGACCTGATGCGCTTTCTGATTCCGCTGCCGATCCCGCAGCGCTGGCGGCGGCGGATGATCGCATTCGGGTCGGGCGATCCGACCAAGATCATCTGCTCGGCGCTGATCGCCCAGGCGTTCGATTCCGTGCGCTACCCGATCCTGCCCAAGATCACGCGCGCCGGTTCCAGGCAGGCCCGGCGCGAAATCCTGCATATCCGCGATTCATCGCTGTACATGCCGCGCGATTTCGACATCTCGCCCTATTTCGAAATCGTCAAACCCACCATCGTGCAAGGCTTCGATTACACATCCCTGCACTGGGCCGACAAGCAAAAGCCGCTCCAGGAGGTGGCGGGCGAATTCGGTATCTTTCCAGAAGCGATCCAGTCGCCGACGCTTGTTCCTGAAGAGATTGACAAGGCGGCGTCGCTTCCGGCTGAGGAAGTAGCCTCGGTCGAGCGCGCCAGCGTACTGCCGGAGCATCACGCCGAGCCGCGCAAGCAATCAACGGAACTGGCGGCTTAAGCGGCCTTTTCGAATATCAGGCGGCGACGCGGGATTTCCGGTCGGGCAGCCCGGCGCGGGCGAGACCGCCATAGAGCGTCTCGCCGGGCATTTCCGCTTTCAGGATCGAGCGCACGGCAACCAGCCGGTCGATATCGATGCCGGTGGCAAACCCCTTGCTCTCGCACAGGAACACCAGATCCTCGAACACGACATTGCCGGTGGCGCCGGGCGCGAACGGACAGCCGCCGAGGCCGCCGAGCGAGCCGTCGAGAATCCGCGCACCGGCATCGAGCGCCGCCGATGCATTCGCAATGCCCATCCCCCTGGTGTCATGCAGATGAACGCAGACCGGCTTTGCGCCGGCCAGTTTCACGATCGCCTTGGTCAGTTCTCCGACCTGCTTCGGGCCGGCATAGCCCACGGTATCGGCGACGGCGACGAAATCGACGCCGGCCTCCAGGCATTTTTCGACCAGCTTGATGACTTCCTTCGGATCGACCGGGCCCGTGATCGAGCAGCCAAGCGCCATCGAGATCGCGGCATTGACCAGCGGCTTGTGCGCGCTGGCGTCGCGCAATTCGCAAAGACGCCTGACGTTGGCAATGGCCTCGGCGCGCGACCGGTTGGCATTGGCCTGGCTGTGCTCTTCGGTGGCCGAGACCACCGAGGCGATTTCAGCGACGCCCGACGCCAAAGCTTCGTTGACGCCGCGCTCGTTGAGCGCCAGCGCAATGCCGTGCGCGCCCGGAAGCGACGCCACGGTCTTCACCATCTCGCGCACGTCGGCGAACTGCGGGAAGGTTTTGGCGGGCAGGAACGAACCGACTTCGAAGTGCCGGACACCGGCGCCATATTCATCGCGGATCCAGCGCTGCTTTGCAGCGGTTGACGGAAACGTCTTCACGAGTTGCAGGCCGTCGCGCAAGCCGACCTCGCGCAAACTCACTCTGTTGTCGGGATAAACGTCTTGCACGCGGGTCATGCGAGCCTCACTGCGGTTTTGCCGGTTGCAGAAATTTTCTGGCCATCAAGCTCGGCGCGAACGGCTTCGGTATCGGCGCCGAGCACCGGAACTTTAAGCCCTTCGCCGATGTTGGCCCCGTTCCACTCCACGGGGAGGGCGGGAACGCGGAACGCCTCGCCATTGGCGTTGACGTTGTTGACGAGGCCGCCGGGACGCAGCACATGCGGATCGTCGAACAGATCTTCGGGGCGGTTGATCGGCGAGAAGCAGATGTTCAACCGATCGAGCTTGGCGGAAAGCTCGTTCGCATTCCAGCCCTTGATCACCTCGGCGACGCGCGGGATGATTCTCGATCGTGCCAGGATGCGGTCGGTGGTGGTGCGCAACGAGGGGTCTTCGGAAAATTCCTTCAAGCCGAACTCCTTGCAGAAGCTCTGCCAGTGGCCTTCGGTCACCACGCCGATGAAGATGCGTTCTCCGCCCGCGGTCTCGAAAATATCGTAGATCGGCCAGGCATGCTCGCGCTCCGGCATCGAGCGCGGTTTGTTGCCGGTCATCTCATACTCGACCATGTGCTGAGCCACCAGAAACAGACAGTTTTCGAACAGTCCGATGCGGATGTCGGCGCCGCCACCATTGCCGCCGCGTTTCTGGTAGAGCGCGGCAAGGATCGCGATCACGCCGAACATGCCGCCCATGATGTCGTTGGCGGATGAGCCGACACGCTGCGGCTTGGCGCTGGTGCCGGTCATGGCGGCAAGGCCCGACATCATCTGCACGACTTCGTCGAGTGCCGGACGATGTTCATAAGGCCCGGACAGAAAGCCCTTGTGCCCGGCGACGATCAGATGCGGATGCCGTTGGCGCAGTTCGTCGGCGCCGAGTCCTTGTTTTTCGAGCTGCCCGTCGCGGAAATTTTCCAGGAACACGTCGGCGCTGTCGAGCAGCCGGTGCATGGTCTCGCGATCCTCAGGCTTGGCGAAATCCAGCACGACGCTTTTTTTGCCGCGGTTGAACAGCGGAAAGAACGCTACTCCCATGCCGCCGAGGCTGCGGGTCTTGTCGCCGGCGGGCGGCTCGACCTTGATCACCTCGGCGCCGAGTTGCGCCAGGATCATGCCGCAGGTCGGGCCCATCACCATGTGGGTCATTTCGACGACCCGTACCCCTGATAACGGCAGGTCTGGCGTGCTCATTGGGCCTCCCGAGGTTCCCTGGACGTCGATTTATAAAGCAAAACAGGCCTCCGAGCGCTATCGGTTAAATATAGCCATGGCAAGCCACGACTAAAAGCGCCGGGGCAACGCAGCAATGCGCCGCGCGCGCTCAAAAAAGCGGGGACGACATCCGGACGCGGGCGTCTTGCCGAATGCGCCGGCCATGGCTACCTCTCGCGAGGGTTTTCACGAGGGGATTGGACCATCATGCTCGATGCCGCCATCAA
Source organism: uncultured Alphaproteobacteria bacterium (assembly GCA_963774685.1). Lineage (GTDB taxonomy): Bacteria > Pseudomonadota > Alphaproteobacteria > Rhizobiales > Xanthobacteraceae > Bradyrhizobium. Next base: position 802,384 of record CAVZFU010000005.1, read on the forward strand.
GGCGCTTTCGCAAATCCTGTCGCCGCCGATGCGCTCGATCCTGTGGCGGTCGATCGGCCTCGCGCTGGTGCTGATCGTGGTGCTGGCGATCGGCCTGCAGCGGCTGTTGAGCTGGTTTGCGACATCGGGCGAAGGCTGGGCCGAGGCGATGCTGGGCCCCGGCTTTCACACCCCGCTCGATATCCTCGGCTGGGTGATTTCGATTGCCGCCGGGTTCGGCGTGGTGTTCGGCGCGGTGTTCCTGATGCCTGCGATCACCTCGCTGGTGGCGAGCGTGTTCGTCGACGAGGTCGCCGACCATGTCGAACGCGAGCATTATCCGGCCGAGCGCCCCGGTACCGCGCTGCCGTTCGGTATTGCGATGACCGAAGGCGTCAAGACCGCGCTGCTGACGGTCCTGGTCTACCTGATCGCGCTGCCGTTCGTGTTCATTGCCGGCGCCGGGTTCATCGCGTTCTTTATCGCCACCGCCTGGCTGCTGGGGCGCGAATATTTCGAGCTGGCGGCGATGCGATTTCGCAGCCCCGCCGAAGCCAAGGCGATGCGCAAGCAAAACGCAGCACTGGTGTTCACCGCAGGGCTTGGTGATCGCCGCCTTCGTGTCGATCCCGATCGTCAACCTGGCGACGCCATTGTTCGGCATGGCGTTCATGGTTCACATGCACAAGCGGCTCTCTGGCCCGCGGCCGGAATTGATCGAACCTTCGCGCAAGACCAACGTGCCGGTGGTTTGAGTCTGCAACCCGTGTCGTCATCCGAGGGGCGAGCCGTCTTCGGCGAGCCTCGAAGGATGCAGCAGCGCGTGATGTGGCCGATCCTTCGAGACGCCGCGCAAGATGCACGGCTCCTCGAGGAGGACGGTGCTGCAAGCTGGTGGATCTACACCGTCTTTTCCGGCCAGCGGCAGAGATCGTTGATCAGGCAGACCTCGCAGCGCGGCTTGCGTGCCAGGCAGGTGTAGCGGCCGTGCAGGATCAGCCAGTGATGCGCGTGCAGCATGAACTCCGGCGGGATCACGCGCTCAAGGCCAAGCTCGACTTCCAGCGGCGTGTTGCCGGGCGCCAATCCCGTGCGGTTGCCGACGCGAAACACATGCGTATCCACCGCCATGGTGTGTTCGCCAAACGCCATGTTGAGCACGACATTGGCGGTCTTGCGGCCGGCGCCGGGCAGCGATTCCAGTTCAGCGCGGGTGCGCGGGACTTCGCCGTTGAAGTCGGCGATCAGCTTTTGCGACAGCGCGATGACGTTCTTGGCCTTGTTGCGATAGAGCCCGATGGTCTTGATGTAATCGCGCAGCCTGTCCTCGCCGAGCGCCAGCATCTTCTGCGGCGTGTCGGCCACCGCGAACAGTGCGCGCGTCGCCCTGTTGACGCCGGCATCGGTGGCCTGCGCCGACAGCACCACGGCGACCAGCAGCGTGTAGGGATTGAGATGCTCGAGCTCGCCCTTGGGCTCGGGATTGGCTTTTCGGAAGCGGCTGAAGGCTTCGTAGACCTCGGCCGGGGTCCAGGGTTTCGGCCTGGCGGTTTTCCGGGCGGTTCTCTTGACCGTTTTCTTGACGCGCTTAGCCACGGGTTTCGATTTGGACGGAGCTCTGCGGGTGATTTTCGCCATGATCCGGGTATACTGACACGCGATGACCGCAGGCAACGACTTTGATCCGGCAACCGCCGAGCCGAAACTGTTTTCGGCGCTGCTGACGCCGCACCGCTCGCTCAACCGCACCGGATTCCTGGTGCTGATGGGGTTTCTGACCGTGGTCAGTTTCGCCGCCGGCGTCGCGTTCCTGATGATGGGGGCGTGGCCGGTGTTCGGCTTTTTCGGCCTCGATGTGCTCGCGGTCTATTGGGCGTTCCGGATCAATTTTCGCCGCGCCAAGGCGACCGAAGAGATTTCGGTGACGCCATCGGAATTGCGGGTGCGCCGGGTCAGCCACCGCGGCCATGTGGTCGAATGGGTGCTCAATCCGCTGTGGGTGCAGCTCGACCGCAAGACCCACGCCGAATTCGGCATCGAAAAGCTTTACCTGGTCTCCAAGAGGCCGCCGCGTCTCGATCGCGAGTTTTCTCGGGCCCGACGAAAAGGCCAGCTTTGCCAAGGCTTTAACGGCAGCGCTGCAGGCCGCCCGGCGCGGGCCGACCTATAATCCGGTTTGATGACGGATTGTCGGAAATCGGGTGGTTCTGGCGCCTCGCGCGGCCTACATCAGAGCCATGATGACCCATGCCGTAAATCTTGCCATGAATGACCACCGCCTGACCAAGCCGGGCTCCCAGAACGCCGCGCTGCGCGATTACGATTCAGTGCGGCGCGCCATCGCTTTCATTTCGGAACACTGGCGGGCGCAGCCGACCATCGAATCGATGGCGGATGCCGCCGGTGTCACGCCCGATGAACTGCACCATCTGTTCCGGCGCTGGGCCGGGCTGACGCCAAAAGCCTTCATGCAGGCGCTGACGCTCGATCACGCCAAGGGCCTGCTGCGCGATTCCGCCAGCGTGCTCGACGCAGCACTCGACTCCGGGCTTTCAGGTCCGGGGCGGCTGCATGACCTGTTCGTCACCCACGAGGCGATGTCGCCGGGCGAATGGAAGAACGGCGGCGCCGGCATGACCTTGCGTTACGGATTTCATCCCTCGCCGTTCGGCACCGCGATCGTGATCGCCAGCGGCCGTGGCCTCGCCGGCCTGGCGTTTGCCGACCCCGGCGAAGAAATGCCCGCATTCGCCGACATGCAGCGGCGCTGGCCGCGCGCGACCTACCTCGAGGATCGCGACGGCACGGTGGGGCTGGCGCAGCGCATCTTTGACACACGCATGTGGCGCGCGGATCAGCCGCTACGCGTGGTCCTGATCGGCACCGATTTCGAGGTGCGGGTGTGGGAGACGCTGTTGAAGATTCCGATGGGCCGTGCGGTGAGCTATTCGGACATCGCCAGCAAGATCAAAAACCCGAAGGCTTCGCGCGCGGTCGGTGCTGCCGTCGGCCGCAATCCGGTGTCGTTCGTGGTGCCCTGCCATCGCGCGCTCGGCAAAAGCGGCGCGTTGACCGGCTATCACTGGGGCATCACCCGCAAGCAGGCGATGCTGGGCTGGGAAGCCGGGCAGGTGGGATTGCACTAGCGATCGAGCCGTTTCCAGAACATCGCCGTGTCGCACAGCCGTCCGTCCGGAAACAGCGCGTAGTCCGGGATGATCCCGCTCTCGGTCCAGCCCGCCCGCACATAGAGGCGGTAGCCGTTTTCGCCGGGCACGGTATCCAGCACCAGAAGCCAGCGGCCGCGGCGTCTGGCTTCTTCTTCCACCTGCGCCATCAGGGCAGCGCCGACGCCATGGCCGCGCGCGGAGCGATGCACCAGCAGCTTCTTGATGTCGGCGCGGTGCGGCTGGTTGGGCGGCGTGTCCAGCCCGAGCTGGACGGTGCCGACGATCTTTCCATTCAGCCTTGCCGCCAGCAACACGGTATCGCCTGACGCCACCGAGCCCGCCACTTTGCGAAAGAATGCCAGGCCCTCAGCCATGCGAGAACGGCGACATGAAGCTGACGCTGGCGCCGCCCTCGACGCAGTCGACCAGCACGGACGCGAGCTGATCCAGCGCGCTCTCGGCGATCGGCGCGTTGAGAACCGAGATTTCAGCCGCTGCGATCACGCCAGATCGAGCTTCGAGGCCACGGTGGAGTCGGCATTGAGCCGGTAGATGATCGGCGCGCCGGTGGCGAGTTCGCGCGCCAGGATTTCCTTTGGCGTCAGCTTCTCCAGCACCATGATCAGCGCGCGCAGCGAATTGCCGTGCGCTGCGACCAGCGTGCGCTCGCCGCGCAGCACGCAAGGCAATATCTCCTGGACGTAATAGGGCAGCGCGCGCGCCAGCGTGTCCTTCAGGCTTTCGCCGCCGGGCGGCGGCACGTCGTAGGAACGCCGCCAGATGTGGACCTGTTCCTCGCCCCATTTCTTGCGGGCGTCGTCCTTGTTGAGGCCGGAGAGATCGCCGTAGTCGCGCTCATTGAGCGCCAGGTTCTTTTTGGTCCGAAGGCCGGTCTGGCCGATCTCGGCCAGCGCCAGGTCGAGCGTGTGCTGCGCCCGCAGCAATACCGAGGTGAATGCGATGTCGAATGACAGCCCCTGCGCCTTCAGCTTGCGGCCGGCTTCCTTGGCTTCGGCAATGCCGGTCTCGGTGAGATCAGGATCCTTCCAGCCGGTGAAAAGATTCTTCAGGTTCCATTCGCTCTGGCCGTGACGCACCAGCACAAGAAGACGGTCGCTCATTCCAGCATCCTCAGAAGTCGGCAAGCCCGAGCACATCGGCCATTGAGTAAAACCCCGGCTTCTTGTCGCGCGCCCACAACGCCGCCTTGATCGCACCTTGCGCGAACATGGTGCGGTCCTCGGCCCGGTGCGTCAGCTCGATGCGTTCCATGGCGCCTGCAAAAATCACGCTGTGATCGCCGGTGACGGTGCCGCCACGCAACGACGCAAAGCCGATATCGCCCGCCTTGCGCGCGCCGGTGTGGCCGTCGCGGCCACGCGCGGAACGCTGATCGAGCGCGATCTTGCGGCCTGCGGCCGCGGCCTCGCCGAGCAGCAGCGCGGTGCCCGAGGGCGCGTCGATCTTGGCTTTATGATGCATTTCCAGGATTTCGATATCGAAGTCCTCATCCAGCGACTGCGCGACCCGCTTGACCAAAGCCGCCAGCAGATTGATGCCGAGGCTCATATTGCCCGACTTGACGACGACGGCGCGCGACGTGACGCTCCTGATCACGGCGTCGTCGGAGGCCGAAAGACCGGTGGTTCCGATGATGTGAACGAGGCCGCGCTCGGCGGCGATGGCGACATTGGCGATGGTCGCACCCGGCACCGTGAAGTCGAGAATGCCGTCCGCTTCCTTGGTCAGCGACCACAGGTCGGCCGACAGCTTGACGCCATTGGCGGGCAGGCCGGCCAGCATCCCGGCATCCTTGCCCAGGAACTCGGAACCGGGCGCCTCCAGCGCGCCGGTGACGACCGCGCCCGGGGTTTCCGCGATCACGCGCGTCAGCGCGCGTCCCATCCGGCCGCCGGCCCCTGCAACGATCAAACGCATGTCGGACATATCAAAAACCTCGCCAATACCCTTGCGGTATAGCCGGGGCGCGCTGTTCCGGCAACCGAACAGGCTCGTCATGCCCGGCCTTGTGCCGGGCATCCACGTCTTCTCGGTCCTTGCGAGGAGGCGTAGATGGCCGGGAGATCTGGCACGAAGACGCGCTTCGCGCTTTCGCCCGGCCATGACAGACGAACGGAATGCGTCTTTTAAGGCTGCGCGCCGTCGTAGCCTTCGATGATCACAAGGTCGCTCTCGGCATGCGGACCGCGGATCGCGACCAGCCGGGCGTATTCCGGCGAGTTGTAGCAGGCCAGCGCGGTTTCATAATCCTTGAATTCCAGCACCACGTTGCGCGAGCGCGCCTTGCCCTCTTTCGCTTCGTGCTTGCCGCCGCGCACCAGGAACTTGGCGCCGTATTTTGCAAATACCGCGCCGTTCTGCGCGACGTATTCCTTGTAGCCGTCCATGTTGTGGACGTCGATGCGCGCGATCCAATAGCCCTTTGCCATCCTTCGTTCTCCGTTTCCTGTGTTCAGCCAACTGCCTTCACGATTTCCGCGACGATCGCGTCCGCCGCCGCCCTGGGATCGGCGGCTTCCAGCACCGGTCTGCCGACCACCAGATAATCGGCGCCGGCGGCGATCGCTTTCGCAGGCGTCATGATCCGCTTCTGGTCGCCGGTCGCAGCCCCCGCGGGCCGAATGCCCGGCGTCACCAGATTCATCTGATGACCGACGATCCTGCGCAAGGAAGCAGCCTCCTCCGCCGAACAGACCAGGCCATCGACACCGAGCACCTGCGCCTGCTGGGCGCGAGCTTCGACCAGATCAGATACGCCGAGGCGATAACCCGCGGCATGGAGATCGCCGTCGTCGTAGGACGTCAGCACGGTGACGGCGAGGATTTTCAAGCCGGACCCCGCGCGGCCCTCGACCGCCGCCTTCATGGTCTGCGGATAGGCATGCACCGTGAGAAACACAGCACCGAGCTTTGCGACGCTCTCGACACCGCGCGCCACCGTATTGCCGATGTCATGCAGCTTGAGATCGACGAAAACCTTTTTGCCGCGATCCGCGAGCTGGCGGACCAGCGGCAATCCTCCGGCATACGCCAGCTGATAGCCGATCTTGTAAAACGTCACGCTGTCGCCGAGCCGCGCCACCATCGCTTCCGCCGCTTCAACGCCGGGCAAATCGAGCGGCACGATCAGGCGATCCCGGGGAGCGATATCAGTCGGCTGCATGCGGCCTCACATCATGTGCTGGGAAACATCGATCAACTGCCGCACCATGGCGTTGAGCGCCTCGATATCGCGAATATGTTTCAGCCTGTCCATATCGTCATAGGCCTCGCTTGCAAACGACAGCGCAAGCTGGTTCGGAATAACCGTGGCGTGGCAGGCCGACAAGATCAGGCGCAACGCCGCCAGGCATCGCGTGCCGCCGAGCCGGCCTTCGGAGGCCGCCGCGATCGCGAAAGCGCGGTCGCGAAACACCTGGCCCCTGGTTTCGTGCGCATCCTGCACCCGCGTCACCCAGTCGATGGTATTCTTGACCAGCGGCGGCACCGACGAATTATATTCCGGCGTCACGATCAGCACGCCATGATGGGAGCCGATCATGCGCTTGAGATTGACCGCGTTCTTCGGCACGCCGGATTTTGTCTGCACGTCGCCGTCATAGATCGGCAACGGAAAATCACCGAGTGAAATGCGCGTGACTTCGGCGCCGGCCTGCACAAATTGGTAGGCGGCTGCCGCCGCAAGCCTCGCATTGAGCGAGCCGGTGCGCAGCGAGCCGGGGATCACGAGGATTTTCAGCGCGGACATGAGCTAAATATCGCGTTCAGGGCGAACCCGCCGCACAGCGGCGCAGCGCCGGTATCAGCGCTTGCGATACACCCAGACACGGGCCGGCGGAAGGTTCATCCAGATCCGCTCGGAGGCTTCTGTGGACACGCCCGGCAGCGATTTTGGAATCGGCGGCGCGACCGAATAGGTGAACTGCACGAATGGCGCGCCCGGCGCCAGCGCAAAGAAGGCCTCGCGGATCAGTTTCAGGCGCGTCAGCATCGGCTTGGTGACCAGCGGCAGGCCGGACACCACCGCGGATGCCGGGACATTCAGCACGTTCCACAGCGAATCCCGCAGCGTGTAGGCGTCGCCCTGCACCACGGTGGCCTGGGGATAGCGATCGCGCAGCAGCGCGCAGAAGCCCGGATTGTATTCGACCAGCACCAGCCGCTTTTGATCGACGCCATGTTCGATCAGCGCATTGGTGATCGCGCCGGTACCCGGTCCCAGTTCAACCACCGGACCTGCGGATTTGATGTCGACATATTGCGCCATGGTGCGGGCCAGCACCCGGCCCGAAGGCATCACCGCGCCCATATGCAGCGGCTTCTCGATCCACGAACGGAGAAAGCGAACCTCATCGTCGAGACGGAGAGGCTTTTTCAACACGCGCACGGACGATTGCAAAGGCATGTCGCTACCAGGCGGGACCGCAGTGAGCGGTATGTCAGAAAATAGTCATAAAGAGGTATAGGTAGCGGCCGATATGGTCAAGCCGGACGGTCGCTAGGAGTTGGCGCGTGTACCGAAGAAGTCCTTGACCTTAGTGAAGAAACCCGCCGCTTCGGGTTGGGTTGCACCGGACGATAATTTTTCGAACTCGGCAAGAAGCTCCTGTTGCTTCTTGGTCAGGTTTTGCGGCGTTTCGACCACGACCTGGACATACATGTCGCCGGTCTGACGGGAGCGGAGCACCGGCATACCCTTTGATGCAATGCGAAACCGCCGGCCGGACTGGGTCCCGGACGGTACTTTCACTTTGGTTTTGCCCTTGTCGATGGTCGGCACCTCGAATTCGCCCCCCAGCGACGCCGTCACCATTGAAATCGGCACCCGGCAGTGCAGGTCGGCGCCATCGCGCTGGAAGAACTGGTGCGTGGCCAGCGAGAGAAAAATATAGAGATCGCCCGGCGGCCCGCCGCGGACGCCGGCCTCGCCTTCGCCGGCCAGCCGGATGCGCGTGCCATCTTCCACGCCTTGCGGAATATTGACCGACAAGGTCCGGTCGCGCGTCACCCGTCCGGAACCGGAGCAGGAGGGACACGGGTCTTCGATCATCTGGCCGCGGCCCTGACAGCCGGGGCAGGTTCGCTCCAGCGTGAAGAAGCCCTGCGCCTGCCGCACCCGCCCCTGCCCGCCGCACATCGAGCAGTTCTTCGGCTTGGTGCCGGCCTTGGCGCCGGTGCCCGAACAGGATTCGCACGTCACCGAAACCGGAATCTCGATCTGGGCGGTCTTGCCGAGGAACGCTTCCTCCAGCGAGATTTCCATGTTGTAGCGCAGATCGGCGCCGCGTTCGCGACCGCCGCCGCGACCGCGCTGGCCGGCCATGCCGAACAGGTCTTCGAAAATATCCGAAAAGGACGAGGCAAAGCCGGCGCCGAATCCGGGGCCGCCACCGCCGGCGCCCTGCTCGAACGCGGCATGCCCGAACCGGTCGTAGGCCGCGCGCTTGTTGCCGTCTTTGAGAACTTCGTAGGCTTCGTTGATTTCCTTGAAGCGGATTTCGCTGGTGGAATCGCCCGGATTCTTGTCCGGGTGCCACTTCATCGCCAGCTTGCGGAAAGCTGTCTTGAGGCCGTTCTCGTCCGCGGTCCGCTCGACTTCAAGGGTTTCGTAGTAGCAGCGCTTGGTGGACATCAATCAAATCCGCCCGAAGTTCGTTCTCGTTTCCGAAGATATGCGGCTCGCAGAATGCCGCCTCCGGCTTAACGAAAAATGACCCCCATCCTTCGAGACGCGGTTTTCGCGTGCTCTTGAATGAGGGTCATCGTCATTGCCGTTTAAGCAGACTTCTTGTTGTTCTTGTCGTCGTCGACCTCGGTAAATTCCGCGTCGACCACGTCATCCTTGGCAGCGTCCTTGGCCGCATCGCTCTCGGCCTGCTGCTTGTACATGGCCTCGCCGAGCTTCATCGAAGCCTGCGCCAGCGTATTGGTCTTGGCCTTGATCGCCTCGGCATCGTCGCCCTTCAGCGCTTCCTTCAGGTCGCTGACGGCGTCCTCGATGGCGCGGCGCTCGCTCTCCTCGACCTTCGAGCCATGTTCGGCCAGCGCCTTCTCGGTGGAATGCACCAGGCTGTCGGCATGGTTCTTGGCGTCGACCGCCTCGCGGCGCTTCTTGTCCTCGGTGGCGTTGGCCTCGGCGTCCTTGACCATCTTCTGGATGTCGGCTTCGGACAGCCCGCCGGAAGCCTGAATCCGGATCTGCTGCTCCTTGCCGGTCGCCTTGTCCTTGGCCGAGACGTTGACGATGCCATTGGCGTCGATGTCGAAGGTCACCTCGATTTGCGGCATGCCGCGCGGCGAGGGCGGAATCCCCATCAGGTCGAACTGACCGAGCACCTTGTTGTCGGCCGCCATTTCGCGTTCGCCCTGGAACACGCGGATGGTGACGGCGCTCTGGTTGTCCTCGGCGGTCGAGAACACCTGGCTCTTCTTGGTCGGGATCGTGGTGTTGCGATCGATGATGCGCGTGAACACGCCACCCAGCGTCTCGATGCCGAGCGACAGCGGCGTCACGTCGAGCAGCAGCACGTCCTTGACGTCGCCCTGCAGCACGCCGGCCTGGATCGCAGCACCGATGGCCACGACTTCGTCCGGGTTGACACCCTTGTGCGGCTCCTTGCCGAACAGCTGCTTCACCACTTCCTGGACCTTCGGCATGCGGGTCATGCCGCCGACCAGCACCACTTCGCCGATCTCGCCGGCGGTGAGGCCGGCATCTTTCAACGCCTTGCGGCAGGGCTCGATGGTCTTCTGGACGAGATCATCGACCAGCGCTTCGAACTTGGCGCGGGTCAGTTTCATCGTCAGATGCTTCGGCCCGGACGCGTCCGCGGTGATGAACGGCAGATTGATTTCGGTCTGGGTGGTCGAGGACAATTCGATCTTGGCTTTTTCGGCGGCCTCTTTCAGGCGCTGCAAGGCCAGCTTGTCGTTGCGCAGGTTGATGCCCTGCTCTTTCTGGAATTCATCGGCCAGATAGTTGACGAGCCGCATGTCGAAGTCTTCACCGCCGAGGAAGGTGTCGCCGTTGGTCGACTTCACCTCGAACACGCCGTCGCCGATCTCGAGGATCGAGACGTCGAAGGTGCCGCCGCCGAGATCGTACACCGCGATGGTGCCGGATTTCGTCTTGTCGAGACCGTAGGCCAATGCGGCCGCGGTCGGCTCGTTGATGATGCGCAGCACTTCAAGGCCGGCGATCTTGCCGGCGTCCTTGGTGGCCTGACGTTGCGCGTCGTTGAAATAGGCGGGAACGGTGATGACGGCCTGATCGACCTTCTGGCCGAGATGGGCTTCCGCGGTCTCTTTCATCTTCTGAAGGATGAAAGCCGAGACCTGCGAGGGCGAGTAGGTTTTGCCGTCGGCTTCGACCCAGGCATCGCCGTTGGACGCCTTGACGATCTTGTAGGGGACGAGCTTCTTGTCCTTTTCGACCATCGGGTCGTCATAGCGGCGGCCGACGAGGCGCTTGACCGCAAAGAACGTCCGCTCGGGATTGGTCACCGCCTGGCGCTTGGCAGGCTGGCCGACGAGGCGCTCGCCATCGTCACTAAAGGCGACGATCGACGGGGTCGTCCGCATGCCCTCGGCGTTTTCGATAACTTTCGACGTCTTGCCATCCATTACGGCCACGCACGAATTCGTGGTGCCGAGATCGATCCCAATGACCTTTCCCATGGTCCTCATATCCTTCTTTTTGCGGCAGGTTGGCTGGGCCCTGACGGCGCACCAATCCAAACCCCCAAACGATCAAATGCTCGCGATATTGCGACGGTGAGCCTCATATAGGAGGGGGGCACAGGCCTGCAAGGACCGGGACGCAACCTTAGCCCTCGAAAACCCTTGTCCTTGAAAGATAGTGTCCGTTTGGACCGCCCGTGCCCCCGCGCGCGGCACCGCCTTGCAGGGCATCGCGGCAGTTCGAGAACCGGGCATTTCCAGCCCCGATGACAGACCCGGCCGGGGATGAAACGGCGGCCCGGGTCTGTCATCGGGGCGGCAAAACCGTTAAGAAGCGATTGAAAACGCGGCCCCGCGGTAAAGAGGCCGAAAGTCGCCGACCATTCAACGGCCTCAAAGCAAACCCAGTAGATTTTTCATGAAACCCATTCGATGGCTGTGCGCGATTACCCTCTTCGTCACGGCCACAGGTCTTGCCCTGGGGGCCGGCTTTCGTCCTGCCCTGGCGGCGGACCCGATTTTCCCGCCGGGTGCCCGGGTCGGGATGACGCCCCTGGTCGGCCTCGGGCCGGCAAAAACGTTCGTCGGATTCGAAACCGAGGACCAGAGCGTCCGGGTCGTGGTGGGCGAACTTCCGGCCGACGCCTATAGCGAGGTCGCGAATTCCTTAAAGGCCGAGTCGGGTGCGAATGGCATAAAGCCCGAAACCATCGAGACATCCGCCGGCCTTGCCTACTACACCGTCGAGAGCGTCAAGAGTGGCGCGAACAATGTGCGGCGCTATTCGATGATCCTGCCGGGCGACACATTCTCCGGCTATGTCGCGGTGCAGATTCCGGAAAATGCCGGCAAAATCTATACCGATGACGCCGTGCGGAAGATGTTTGCGTCGGCCGTGGTCCGCAAGCAGGTTCCGGTTGAGGAACAGCTCGACCTGATGCCGTTCAAGATCACCGAACTGAGTGCGTTCAAGACCGTCCGCACGCTGGCGCCCGGTGCCGCCATCTTCCTTGCCGATGGCGACGAGGTGACGGGCTTTGAAGCGGCGCCCTTCATGGTGATCGGTGTCATCGGATCCGCCCCTGGCCAGCCCGAGGATCGCGACCGGTTTGCCCAACAGGTCGCCGCGACGATTCCCGGCGTACGCGACGCCCGGATCACGGTGTCCGAACCGATGCAAATCGACGGCACGCCGGGCTATGAAACCCGTATCGATGCCACCAGCGGCAAGGACAATACCCCCGTCACCCTGGTGCAGTGGTTGCGATTCGGTAATTCCAATTCAATGCGCATCATCGGCAGCGCCCCGCGCGACCAATGGACGAAAGCGTTCCCGCGCTTTCGCGCCGTGCGTGACGGCATTGCGCAGCGCTGATCGGCCAACTCCGGTTGCAGGGTCTCAAGCCGCGCTGTTCGGCTCGTTGCCGTTGGCAGGTGCGGTCTTGGCGCCGCCCTTGGAGACCGCGACCAATGCGGGCCGCAGCACGCGCTCCCCGATCATGTAGCCGGCCTGCACGACCTGCATCACCGTGCCCGCCGGCACCGACGGATCGGGGATCTCATACATCGCCTGCTGAAAGTTCGGATCGAACTTCTCGCCCGAGGGGTCGAATTTCTTGACGCCGTTTTTCTCCAGCGCATTGAGCAGCGACCTTTCGGTCAGCTCAACGCCTTCGATCAGCGCCTTGAGGCCGGGATCGGCTGCGGCCTTGGCCTCGGCGGGAACCGCATCCAGCGCGCGCTGCAGATTGTCGGCGATATCGAGCACGTCGCGCGCAAAACCGGTGATGCCGTAGATACGGGCATCGGCGACCTCGCGGCTGGTCCGCTTGCGCAGGTTTTCCATTTCCGCCAGCGTGCGCAGCATCTTGTCGCGCGATTCAGCGGCTTCCTTCGCCAGCGCCTCAGCCGATCCCTCTTCCGGATCGTCGGGCATGATGTAGGGCTTGGAAACCACGGGCTCGCCGTCCTGCGCCGGGTTGGCCGGATTGTCCTTTTGCCCGTTCGGGTTGGTCATCACGCTACCTTCTTGAAAATCGTTTGAAATCAATGAGGGAGTTGCTGGGCGGGATATCGTGCTTTAGGCGGCAAAAATCAAGCGTAACCGGGCCCGGCTCCAGAGCGGATCATCCGCCCAGCATCCGGCTGACGATCCGCGCCGCGTAATCCACCGTCGGAATCACGCGGGCATAGTTGAGCCGGGTCGGCCCGATCACGCCGAGAACGCCGACAATGTGACCCGCGGCATCGCTGTAGGGCGCGATGATGGTGGACGAGCCGGACAGCGAAAACAGCTTGTTTTCCGATCCGATGAAAATCCGCACGCCCTCGGCGCTTTCCGCACGCCCCAACAGGTCGATCACGCCGCGCTTGGTCTCGAGATCGTCGAACAGCAGCCTGACGCGCTCGAGGTCTTCCAGCGCATGCAGATCTTCCAGGAGATTGGCGTGACCGCGCACGATCAGCTGCCGGTCGTCGTTCGCGCCGCCGGACCAGCTCGCGATCCCGGCGGCGATGACCTTTTGCGTCAACTGGTCGATTTCGGCGCGGTCTTGCGTGAGTGCGGTTTCCAGTTCGAGACGCGCCTCCGCCAGCGTGCGGCCGCGAATCCGCGCATTGAGAAAATTGGTGGCTTCGGTCAGCGCCGAGGAGGGAACTCCGGGCGGCAGCGTCAGCACGCGGTTCTCGACCTGGCCGTCCTCGCCGACCAGCACCACCAGCGCCCGCTCCGGCTCCAGCCGCACGAACTCGATATGCTTGAGCCGCGAATTGGATTTGGCGGTGAGTACCACCGCTGCGGCCCGGGTCAGGCCGGACAGCCGCGTCAAGGCTTCGCCCAAGGCCGCCTCGACCGACTGCGCCTTGCCGACGGAGGCAAGCTGGGTCTGGATCGACTGCCGCTCCGGCTCGGTGAGGTCGCCGACCTGCATCAGGGCGTCGACGAAAAAACGCAGACCCGAGTTCGGTCGGCAGCCGTCCGGCGGAAGTGTGCGGCGCGTAGATCAGGCCGAGTTGCTCGAGATCCGACATCACGTTGCGCACCGAGGCCGGCGACAGCGGCACGGTGATCAGGCGCGAAATGTTGCGCGAGCCGACCGGTTCGCCGGTCGCCAGATAACTCTCCACGATCTGGCGAAAGATATCCCGCGAGCGTGCGTTGAGCTGGGCGAGGCCCGCATGCGGCGCAATCAGACCGATCGGATCGTGATGGGCCAAAGCTAACTCCCTGAACGCTCTAATTTGTCGTTCCCGGAGCGCAGTTACAAGCAGGCATTTGCCGCCCGGCCATGCTCAATAATGGTTAAGGGCCTTGCCGCTGTGCGCTGGCGCACCTAAAAGCACCGCAAGACCACCCTATCCGCCCTTTTTCTTGAATTCCCGGAGGATTTCCCATGCGGCCAAGCCGCCGTGCGCCGGATGAACTGCGCGCCGTGTCGCTGGAACGCGGCGTGGTCAAATATGCCGAGGGTTCCTGCATGGTCAAATTCGGCGACACCCATGTGCTGGTGACCGCCACTCTGGAAGAGCGGCTGCCGCCATGGCTCAAGGGCCAGGGCCGCGGCTGGGTCACGGCCGAATACGGCATGTTGCCGCGGGCCACGCTGGAACGCACCCGCCGCGAAGCTTCCGCCGGCAAGCAAAACGGCCGCACCGTCGAAATCCAGCGCCTGATCGGCCGCAGCCTGCGCGCAACGCTCGACCTCGAAGCGCTCGGCGAGCGCCAGATCACCGTCGACTGCGACGTGATCCAGGCCGATGGCGGCACCCGCACCGCCTCGATCACCGGCGCCTGGGTGGCGCTGGCCGACTGCATCGGCTGGATGAAGACCCGCAACATGGTCAAGGGCAACGTGCTGCGCGACAACGTCGCTGCGATCTCGTGCGGCATCTACAACGGCACCCCGGTGCTCGATCTCGATTACGCCGAGGATTCGGAGGCCGATACCGACGCCAATTTCGTCATGACCGGCGATGGCCGCATCATCGAGGTGCAGGGCACCGCGGAAAAGACCCCGTTCTCGCAAGACGAATTCCTGGCGCTGATGGCGCTGGCCCGCAAGGGCGTGGCGCGGCTGGTCGACCTGCAGAAAATGGCCGTGGCGTGAATAACAACAAACCGTCATGCCCGGGCTTGACCCGGGCATCCACGTCTTTCTTGCTCGAGATAGAAATCAAGACGTGGATGGCCGGGGCGCAGACAAGTCTACGTAGTCTGCGCAAAGCAGACTACTATGCCCGGTCATGACGAATTATAAATATCCATGACTCAACATCGCCGAATCACAGGCAAGCTCGTGATCGCGACCCACAATCCCGGCAAACTCGCCGAGATGCGCGAACTGCTGGCGCCGCATGGCGTGGAGGCGATATCGGCGGGCGAGCTCGGTCTTGGCGAGCCGGACGAGACCGGCAAAACCTTTCAGGCCAATGCAAGGATCAAGGCGGTTGCGGCCGCACAAGCCGCGCAATTGCCGGCCTTCGCCGACGATTCGGGCCTCGCGGTCGATGCACTCGAGGACGCGCCCGGAATTTACTCCGCGCGCTGGGCCGGCCCGGGCAAAGATTTCACCGCGGCGATGACGCGGATCGAACGGCTGCTGCAGGAGCGCGGCGCAAAAATGCCTGAGCAGCGCAAGGCGCATTTCGTTTCGGCACTGTGTGTGGCCTGGCCCGACGATCATCTCGAGGAGGTCGAAGCGCGCGCCGACGGCACGCTGGTATGGCCGCCGCGCGGCAGCGCCGGCTTCGGTTACGATCCGATGTTCCTGCCCGACGGACACATGCGCACCTACGGCGAAATGACCAGCGTCGAGAAGCACGGCCTGCCGCCGCTCGGCCTCGGCCTGTCGCATCGCGCCCGCGCCTTCGTCAAGCTGGCGGAGATTTGCCTGTGAGCAAGACGGTAGACGGAAAGCAGGAAGCCTTCGGCGTCTACGTGCACTGGCCGTTTTGCCTGTCGAAATGTCCCTATTGCGATTTCAACAGCCATGTCCGGCACGCTCCTGTCGACGAGGACCGGTTTGCCCGCGCGTTCGCGCGCGAGATCGAGACCACCGCCGCGCGCACGCCGGGACGCGAAGTGTCGTCGATCTTTCTCGGCGGCGGCACGCCGTCTTTGATGCAGCCGCAGACGGTCGGCGCGATCCTGGATGCGATCGGCCAGCACTGGCGCGTCGCACCAAACGCCGAAGTCACCCTGGAAGCCAACCCGACCAGCGTCGAGGCCACGCGCTTTCGCGGCTATCGCGCAGCCGGCGTCAACCGCGTCTCGCTCGGCGTCCAGGCGCTGGACGATGCTTCGCTTAAAGCACTGGGCCGCCTGCACACCGCGCGCGAAGCGCTCGACGCGGTCGCCATCGCGCGCACCGCCTTTGAGCGCTATTCGTTCGACCTGATTTATGCCCGCCCCGACCAGACCCCGCAGATGTGGGCCGATGAGCTGAAGCTCGCGATCGCGGAAGCCGCCGAACATCTGTCGCTCTATCAGCTCACCATCGAGGAAGGCACGCCGTTTTTCGGACTGCATGCCGCAGGCAAGCTGAAGACGCCGGACGAGACGGTGGCGCGCGCGCTCTACGACGTTACGCAGGAAGTCTGCGCGCAACATGGTTTGCCGTCCTACGAGATTTCCAATCACGCGCGATCCGGCGCGGAGTGCCAACATAATCTCGTGTACTGGCGCGGCGAGGAATATGCCGGCATCGGCCCCGGCGCGCATGGCCGCCTCGATATCGATGGTGTGAGACATGCGATCGCCACCGAAAAACGTCCCGAGGCGTGGCTGATGCGGGTCGAGGCCAAGGGCGACGGCGTCGTCACCGACGATCGCCTCAACAGCGAAGAACGTGCCGATGAATTCCTGCTGATGGGCCTGCGGCTCACCGAAGGCATCGATCCCGGCCGCTATGCCGCGCTATCGGGCCGCGCGCTCGACCCGCGCCGCATCGCAATCCTGCGCGAGGAAGGCGCCATCGTCGTCGATGCCGGCGGCAGGTTGCGCGTCACGCAAGCTGGATTTCCGGTGCTCGATGCCGTGGTGGCGGATTTAGCCGCTTAAGTTTCCGGGAGTTGTCCTGACCTCGCCCCGCTTGCGGGGAGAGGTCGAAATTCGCAATAGCGAATTTCGGGTGAGGGGGAATCTCAGCGAGTCCGCCTGTTGAGAGAGCCCCTCACCCCAACCCTCTCCCCGCGAAGTGCGGGGCGAGGGGGCGCAAAACCTACGCCCCAAAGCTCTTCGGCGATCCCGCAACCGGCTGACTGCCGGTCGGTCCGACCCGCATCACGGCGAGGCCGCGCTCGTTGGTGCCGTCGGCGCGGAATCGAAACAGGCCGTCGATGCCGGCAAAGCCGGACGAGTTGGTCAATACTTCAGGCGAGAACCGTTGCCCGCCTTGCGTTCGCGACAACGCCGCGACCAGCGCCACCGCGTCATAGGCCAGTGTCGCGGTCCTGACCGGCTCGGCGCCGTACTTGGCGCGGTAACGGGTTGAGAAACTTCGAAAGCCGGCCGGATCCGGCGCCGCATAAAGCCCGCCCTGCAGGTTGGGGCTCGCGAACACGCGCGGATTGTCCCAAAGACCGGTGCCGAGAAGCTGGATGTTTTTCAGCTTGGCTCCTTCCGCGGTCAACGCGTCCGCCACCGCCACCACGGAGTCGCCGTCGTCGGCCAGGAACAGCGCATCGGCCTGGCCGAGCGAATTCGCCACGTTGCGAACCGCGGTGGTGCGGTCGGTGCCGTATTTTTCGAACGCCACGACGCGGCCGCCCCGGCGGCTGACCGCCTGCTTGAAGGCGGCTTCCACCACATTGCCATAGGCATTGTCGGGCAACAGCGCCGCAAACGATCGTTTTCCGGTGCTGGCTGCATATTCGACGATCCGGTAGACGTCGGATTCGGGAAGGAAGCTGAGCAGATAAACGCCGCGCCCCGCCACGCTGGAATCGGTCGAGAACGCGATCACCGATATGCCGCGCGCCCGCGCCAGTTGCGCGGTTGCCGGAACCGACAGCGCAAACAGCGGACCGAGGATGATCTCGGCGCCTTCGTCGAGCGCCTGCTGCGTTCCCTGCTGCGCGCCCGGCGGACTGCCGCCATCGTCCTTGATCAGGAGCTGGATGTTGGGATTCTGGAATTCCGCCAGCGCCATCTCGGAGGCGTTCTTCATCGATTGCGCCGCGACGCCGGCATTGCCCGCGGCCGACAGCGGCAGGATCAAGCCGACCTTGACTTGCCCGTTGCCGACCGCAACCGGCTGCTGCGCCGGACCCGCCGGCGCCGATGGCGAACTGCTGAACGGGTTGGAAAACGAACTCAGGCTTTGCTGCACGCCGGCGCAGGCGCCGAGCAAGGGCGCGCCCAGAATCAGGCCAACCGCGGTCCGCCGGGTCGAGCCGGAGCGATCAGACTTCGGATTTTTCGGGCCCACCATCGTATCTCTTCTCTGCACCGATCCAATCGGCCCGGCCTTTCAGCCCCCGAACGATCAGGAGGGTGGATTCAGGCATATTGTCGGCGAATAGTTAAGCAAAACAAAAGGATTATGCCATGCGGCCCACAGGCCGGTTGCGGGATCTCGCTGGTTCGCGGTTCCAGGCGATGCCGGCATTCGGACGCAGCATTGTGGCACAAGCGGCCTGTCATGCTCTAGATTGGCACTATGCGCGCAAAAGCGGCTTCCATAAATACCACTGAAGGCCTGAGCGGTTCCTCCGCGCGTTCATTTTCGGTGGCCGGACACACGCTGACCGCGCCAAAGGCCGCATCGGGTCTTCATCTGGTCGCGACCCCGATCGGCAATCTCGGCGACATCACCCTGCGCGCGCTGGAGACGCTGGCCGGCGTCGACATCATCGCCTGCGAAGACACCCGCATTACCCGCAGGCTGACCGAGCGCTACGCGATATCGGCGCTGTTAAAACCCTATCACGAGCACAACGCCGCCTTGGCGCGTCCCAGGATCCTGCAGCGGCTGGCGCAGGGCGCCTCGATCGCGCTGGTCTCGGATGCCGGCACGCCCCTGATTTCAGATCCCGGCTTCAAGCTGGTGCGCGAGGCCTGCGCGGCGGGCCATTCCGTGATCGCATTGCCGGGCCCATCCTCGGTGCTGGCGGCACTCGCGGTGGCCGCATTGCCGACCGACCGGTTTTTCTTTGAGGGATTTCTGCCCTCGAAGGAGACCGCGCGCCGCCTGCGGCTTGCCGAACTCGCGCGCATCGACGCGACCCTGGTGATGTTCGAATCCGGCAACCGCGTGCAGGAAACCTTGCGCGACCTCGCCGCCATCATGGGCGCGCGCGATGCCGCGATCTGCCGCGAGATGACCAAGATGCATGAAGACATCCGCCGCGCGCCGGTTTCCGAACTGGCGCTATCGGCCGATACGCTGGAGACGCGCGGCGAATTCGTGCTGGTGATCGGCCCGCCGCCGGCGGGCGCAACCGTCATGGCCGGCGACGCGCTCGACGATCTCTTGCGCACCTCGCTCAAGCGCGACAGCGTCAAGGATGCGGTGGCGCATGCGGTCGAACTGTCGGGACGGCCGCGCCGCGAGATTTATGCCCGCGCGCTGGAACTGGTTCAGGAAACCAGGCCGGAAGGCGACGATGGCAAAGAGTGACGCGAAACCGGCCGCCCCGGCGCGCATCGCCGCGTTTCGCGCCGGCCTCTCGGCCGAAGCCCGCGCCGCCGTCTACCTGATGGCCAAGGGCTATCGCATTCTGGCCAAGCGTTTTCGCACGCCCTATGGCGAGATCGACATCGTGGCGCGGCGGCGAAACCTGCTGGCGTTTGTCGAGGTCAAGGCCCGCGCCAGTCTCGATGACGCCGCCTATGCGGTGACGCCGCGCCAGCAGGCCCGCATCATCGACGCCGCGCAAGCCTGGTTGATGGCGCATCCCGAGCATGCCAATTTCGAGCTACGTTTCGACGCCATGCTGATTGCGCCGCGGCGTTTGCCGCGCCATCTGTTGGCAGCGTTCGACGCCAGCACCTGAAAGACCTCCTCCAGAACAAACAAGCTCCGGGGCACCACATGAAACTAAACGTCGCCGTCCAGATGGACCCCATCGCGCGCATCAACATATCGGGCGATTCGACCTTCGCGCTGCTGCTGGAGGCGCAAAAGCGCGGCCACGGGCTGTCCTATTACACGCCGGACAAGCTCTCGCTGCGCGGCGAGGAACTGGTGGCGCCGGTCCAGGTGCTGACCGTGCGCGACGAGCCCGGCAATCATTTCACGCTGGGCGAAGCGCGGCGCGAGCCGCTGGCGCAATACGACGTGATCCTGCTGCGGCAGGACCCGCCGTTCGACCTTGCCTACATCACCTCGACGCATTTTCTGGAGCGGCTGCATCCGAAGACGCTGGTCGTCAACGATCCCGCCAGCGTGCGCAACGCGCCGGAAAAAGTATTCGTGATGGATTTTCCGGACCTGATGCCGCCGACCTTGATTTCGCGCGACCTCGACGAGATCAATTCGTTCCGCGACGAGCATGGCGCGGTGGTGATGAAGCCGCTGCACGGCCATGGCGGTGCTGCGGTGTTCCGCATCATGCCGCAGGACATGAATTTCGGCTCGTTGTTCGACATGTTCACGGTGACCTTCAGGGAGCCCTGGGTGATCCAGCGCTTCCTCCCCGAGGTCAGGCACGGCGACAAGCGCATCATCCTGGTCGACGGCGAGTTCGCCGGCGCCGTCAACCGGGTGCCGGCGCAGGACGACCTGCGCTCCAACATGGTCCGCGGTGGTGCTGCACAGGCCACCGATCTTTCCGACCGCGAGCGCGAAATCTGCGCGCGGCTTGCGCCCAAACTTCGCGAGCGCGGACTGGTGTTCGTCGGCATCGACGTGATCGACGGCCATCTCACCGAGATCAACGTCACATCGCCGACGGGAATCCGCGCCATCGCACGCCTGGGCGGGCCGGATGTGGCGGCGAAGATCTGGGATGTGATCGAGAAGAAGCGGGGGTAGGGCCGCCCCGCCATGCAGAGCTGTTCGGCGTGAGAAAGCACCGCCCGCAAAAAAGCCCCCGGTCGGGGGCTTTCGCTATGCGCGAGAGGTCACTTCGCACTCAGTATTTGGCGACGATGGGTCCGCCGAAACGATAGTTGAGACCGACGAGCACCGTCTGCAGATTTTGCTTCTCCGAATAAAGGTACGGGTCATCGAAGCCGCAACCCGCACCGCAGCTATATGTAAAAGGCGTGGTCTTGCTGCCGAGACCGATATAGTTGTATTCGGCGAACACGGACCAGTTTTGGCCTAACAAATATTCGCCGCCGCCGCCGACCGTCCAGCCGGTCCGGGTCGCGCTCGCCTGTCCCGAATAGGGTACAAAAATCGTACCGCTGGGGTCGGCGTCGACATAATTGGTATGGACCCAGGCCACGCCGCCTTTCACGTACAGCAACGCCTGCGGCATCACGGCGTAGCCGAGGCGCGCGGTCAGCGTTCCAAACCAGTTCGTCTTGTTTGAAAACGCTTCGGTATTGTCTATCGCGTAGGCGAACGGGGCAAAATGGCTGCCGTGGACATCGGCCCCGTCGAACATTCCCTGAATGCCGACCACCCAGTTTGAGGCAAACTGGTAATCGCAGCCAACCTGACCACCTCCGACGACTCCACTGCCCGTGTCGCTTCCCACATCCGCAAATCCGGTATTGGAGTGATCGACATCGGTAGTTCTGGTTCTTTGCTGACCGTAACCGATATTTCCGCCGACATAACAACCGGTCCAGGTGGACACCACGGGAACCGGCGGTGGCGCCTTGGTGTAGGGCCGGGGCAGGTCGGCGGCGGAAGCCACGCCGAGGCCGATCACAGCGCTCAGAGCGGCGGAAACAACAGTCGATTTTGAAGGTCGCATTTTCATCCTCAACGAACTTCGGCCGGACGGGGAATCCCGCTTGCGATGATACCTTGTAGGCCAGGGCTCTTCAAAACCCGCTGTTCGAGGGATGTTGCCGATTGTTTTTCAGTGTTGCGGAAAAGGCGCAAATTGGAACCGGCTACACGTCCGCGTCATGCGAGAATGGGCGCCGCTCGTGAAATATCTCAGCCGCGCGCTCGCCGCGGCGATTGCACACACGGCATTTGAGATTGCAAAAGTTGCCCGGCCGCGGCGCAGGATGCGTTTGTCAGGCCGGGACGTTTACCCCTGACGACCCAGGGCCAGCCGGATCGCGATTTCAGCGGGAGAATAGTCGCCGTTCGGCCGATCGAGTTGAAACGGTTCGTCCTGGTACAGCGGCGGCTGCGCCAGAAATCGCGGTGTCGCGCCGCGATGCATTTGCGCGGCGTGCACCAGGAAAGGATGACACAGGAAAACGGTGCCGGCTTCTCCGGTCGCCAGCATCACCGGCCGGTGGGATGTGGCTTCGACGTCAAACATCGCGTAGAGTCATCCCGGCTTCGCCGGCCGGTTCGAGCAGCCGCGCGATGTCGAAATGCGATCCGGCCCGGATGCGGGTGGGCGCGTCGCATTCTCCGACATCCGAGAAAAGAAAGAGCATCAGCAAGGCGCGGCCCCGTGAGGTTACGTTGACGCGCCATTTCGAATAATCCGTGTCGTACCAGCTCTGGCTGTCATCCGGAAAACTGACGTCGATATGCCAGCCGGCGTCCCCCGGATCGAGGGGACTTGGAAAGCGAACCGGAAAGTTGCCGATGTTCTTCCGCGGACGCCATCGCCCCTTGCCGACGAGCTGGTCGAAGGCATCGTGCAGGACGGGGCTGTTGACAGCCTGCTCGAATGGCGGATCGCCGTAATGGCGAAGCCGGATGACAGGTTTTGTCCAGGTCGCGGGATCGTCCGGATCGCATGGCAGGTCGCGCCACAGGATCGATCGGACGTCGTCGGCCAATCGTCGCGGAAAGGCACCGTCGATCCTGACAAATCCGTCGTCAATGAATTGCTGGACCTGCGAATGACTGAGCATTTTTCTTCTTCACGCGGCCGGCAGGCCTGACACACATGGTCTACAGGCGCAACGGGATGACATTATAAGAGGCGTTCGTCCGCCGTCGAAGCGGGTCGTTCCCTCAATGTTCTTGCTGCCTCGAGGGATTAGATACATGACGTACCGGGAGGCTGCACGGTATTTTGGTAGGTCCATGATACGTCGGTGCTCACAGGATTTGTAACCGACTAGGACACAGTGTCCTTGCGGTAGTCCTACCGCGTACTTTAGGGTGTTGCATTCGGTGCAACCGAAGATTCGGTACCGAAAAGCACAAAGACCGCCCGGATTGGACCCGGACGGTCTTTGCTCAAGAAGCCACGATGGAATGTGTGCTTCCGATGGTCCCCCAGCCCTTATGAAAGGGGCGGGGATCGTCACCAGGTGAGAGGGGACTGATTTGCAGACATCGCAAATCGAGCAAATCAGCCCCTCGCTCTGGAGCGATTACTCTGCTCTATTCTGATTCAAATTTTCAAGAGATTATGAGAGTGTTTCCACGTTTCCACACTGGCAACGAAACCATTTTGGTATGACTAAAAATGCAAAACGCATTAGCGGTTCACAAAATGTGAATAGTTTGCAGAATGCGAACCGCGATCAAGTACTTAAGCTCATGTTGAAAATGCTGCCGCAGTTCCGCATGCGAAACGACAAAAGATGTTAGCCAACAGCTAAAGTTTGCAGAAAGCGAACTCTCTGACGAAAACTTTTCTGGCAGAAAAGATCCCGGGTCGGAAATTTCCGACAGAAATACGAAAACTAAAGCCGCGCTTTACTTTTTCGCCACCGCAGAAATTTCCGAGCCGTTTGTTTAATTGATTCGGGCGCTACGAGGTCTGCGGGTACATTATCGCCCTTTCCGGCGGTACCTTGCATCGCGATTTTTATGAGCGCATCGCTGACGCGGCGGCTTGTTTGAACTTAGCGATCTGAGTTTTTGTTTCATCATGCCACTTTCCTTCGAACCGGCAGATATCCGCTACATCGCTTATGTCGATGAAGCGGGAGACCCAGGCTTGAAAAAGGTCCGCCCGATTGACCACGGCGGAGCCAGCGAATGGCTTTGCGTTGGGGCTGTGTTAATCCAAGCGCACCGCCAGCGTGAGACCGTCGAATGGGTCAGGAATATTCGCGGCCTAACCGATGCGAGACAAAGCCCCGATCTTCACTATCGGAATCTCGGAAATTCAAAACGAGCAATTGTCTGTGCAGAGATTTGCTAAACTTCCTGTCCGTTGTTTTGTATTTATCTCCAATAAGAAGAATATGCGCCAGCACCAGAATGAACGCGCCGCTCGCGCGCGGCCGTCGGGGCAGGAGTTCTTCTACAACTACTGCATTCGTCTGCTAATGGAGCGCATCACCGATTATGTGGAGCATCACTCAATAAAGGCCTATGGTGAACCGAAGCAGGTTCAAATGATATTCAGTGAGCGCGGTGGCGTTCGCTACGCTCAGACTACCGAGTACCACGATCTTCTCCGGCAGCAGGCAAGAGCGCAAACCACATATTTGAAAAAACGCGAAGTCAAATGGCAAGTGATGCATCCAGCGAGCAACGTGATTGTCCCTCACAGTCAAAGCGCTGGCGTTCAACTCGCGGATCCCATTGCAAGTTCATTTTACCAAGCGGTGAATACGGCCGCTCCATCTGTCTGGAGCACCTCGTTTGCCGAAGCGCTTAAGCCGCGCGTTCCGACGGAAAACGGATGCCACGCCGATTACGGCGTAACTCTCCAACCGCAATGGTGGAAAGCAAAACTGACACCGGACCAGCAGAAGATTTTTAAATTCTACGGATACACGTTCAAATGAAGGCGGCGGGCCCCGGACCTGCTTACGCTAGAGGCTGCGTAGGTTTCCATCCAACGGGAAACCGTCCCCTAACTCCTTCCCGAACTGAATCAGGCCGCACAGGTGTGCTCCGGCGTATCCCGCCGAAAGGACTTTTATCAGATTCATTCAATTGAATCAATTGGTTGCTAAGTCTTTGAAAGAATCCAGCTATTTGCTTTGAATGTACAGTCACCGCCTGAATTCGTGCGCAGTATCGTGTGCGTTCTCCTAATGTTCTTGCTGGTTTCCGCGCTTTCCGCTACCCTCGCCAAGCAAGAGGGGCGGCATGGTCCAGCGGGTTTCCACCGTAGCATTCGAGGGGATCGAGGCCCGCGCCGTCGACGTGCAGGTGCAGGTCGCACCCGGATTGCCGGCTTTCGCCATCGTCGGGCTGCCCGACAAGGCGGTGTCCGAGGCCCGCGAGCGGGTGCGCTCGGCGCTGATCGCCTCGGGGCTGGCGCTGCCGGCGCGCCGGATCACGGTCAATCTCGCGCCCGCCGACCTGCCCAAGGAAGGCAGCCATTATGACCTCCCGATCGCGCTCGGCCTGATGGCGGCGATCGGGGCGATTCCGCCGGATGCGCTTTCGGGCTTCACGGTGCTCGGCGAATTGGGCCTCGATGGATCGATCGCGCCTGTCGCCGGCGTGTTGCCGGCCGCGATCGGCGCCAATTCGCGCGACGAAGGCCTGATTTGCCCGGCGGCCTGCGGCGCGGAGGCGGCATGGGCCAGTCCCGAACTGCAGATCGTGGCGGCGAGTTCGCTGATCCAGATCGCCAATCACTTCAAGGGCACGCAGGTGCTGTCGCGCCCCTCGCCACGGGTTCACGAGGCCGGGACCGCGCTGCTCGATTTGCGCGACATCAAGGGCCAGGAAAGCGCCAAGCGCGCGCTCGAGATCGCCGCGGCCGGCGGGCATCATCTCTTGATGATCGGCTCGCCCGGCGCCGGCAAGTCGATGCTGGCGGCGCGCTTGCCCTCGATCCTGCCGCCGCTGTCGCCCTCAGAATTGCTCGAAGTCTCGATGATCGCTTCGGTGGCCGGCGAAATCCGCGACGGCGCGCTGACCGCGCGGCGGCCGTTCCGCAGCCCCCATCATTCCGCCAGCATGGCGGCGCTGACCGGCGGCGGCATGCGCGCGCGGCCCGGCGAAATCTCGCTGGCGCACCAGGGCGTGTTGTTCCTGGATGAGCTGCCGGAGTTCGATCCGCGGGTGCTGGATTCGCTGCGCCAGCCCTTGGAGAACGGCGAGGTCGCGGTCTCCCGCGCCAATCATCGCGTCACCTATCCGGCGCGCTTCATGCTGGTGGCGGCGATGAACCCGTGCCGCTGCGGCCATGCCTATGAGCCCGGCTATTCCTGCAAGCGCGGCCGGATCGAGCGCTGCACCGGGGATTACCAGGCGCGCATCTCGGGGCCGCTGATGGACCGGATCGATCTGCGCATCGAAGTGCCGGCGGTGACCGCCGCCGACCTGATCCTGCCGCCGCCGGCGGAAGGCTCGGCCGAGGTCGCGGCCCGCGTCGCCGCGGCACGCGACGTCCAGGTGGCGCGTTACGCGGCAATTGGACTGCCGCAGATCCGCACCAATGCGGAAGCGCCGGCCTCGGTGCTGGAAACCATCGCGCAGCCCGACGCGCAGGGCACCAAGCTGCTGCGCGACGCCGCCGAGACCATGCGGCTGTCGGCGCGCGGCTATCACCGCGTGCTGCGCGTGGCGCGGACACTGGCCGATCTCGACGGCGCGGAGAAAATCGGCCGGCTGCACCTGGCCGAAGCCTTGTCGTATCGCGCACTGGCCGAAGACCTCCGCCGCGCCGCGTGATTCGACCCGCGGCTCTCCGGTGATTTGATCGCGGCCAAATAGTCGGGAGATGAATAATGGCCGAAGCTGCGATGTGCACGATACGGGTGGTTCGCCCGTCCTTGTTCGCCGACACGCTCAGGTCCTATAAAATCCTGCTGAACGGAACAGTCGCCGGCAGCATCGCGGGCAACAGTACGCTCGAGATCGCAGCCCCGGCAGGTGCGAATACGGTCGAAGCAAGGATCGATTGGGGCCGAAGCAACGCCCTGACGATCAACGCGGTGCCGGGTCAGACCATTGAAATCGAAGTGAGGAATTACTGGGGACCGCTGTTGGCGCTGTGGGCGATTACGTTTGGGAAAAACAGCTATTTGCGGCTGACGCAACGATCGGCGGCCACGAAAGCGTAAGGGGGACGCCCCGCAATCGCGCTGTGTGACTACCCGACGGGCAAATCAGCGGAAACGGCTGTCAAGCCCTGCGGATAAAAATATTCTGATTTTCAGAACAGACCAAATCAGCGTATAGCGAATCCGTCCCGCCCACAGAGGGGCGTTGCGCAACGTCATCAACGCGCGGCGGGATGCGGTGGACGCGAGGCGGCGCGCTGACGAGGCGCTGCTCTGCGCGGACGGCGAAGTCGTGTGGTCCTGACACCCCGACGCTGGTGTCAAGTTGGCGGAGTCATCCGCCGATGACGGTGGCAAACAAGCCCGGTCACCGGGGAGAGCACGAAGGAAACCGTAAAACCATTGCGCGGGGAATGCCGGGTTTTCCGGTGTGACCGTGGTGACTGTTACTGGCATGGCTTGTTTTTTCTGCCCTGCCAGGCTGCGGGCGCGTTGGGCGCCCGGCATTCCCTGCGCCCTCTGTTTCGAGGCGAAGGATTCTTGCAACAACCCGGGCGAAATCAGGCCGCGGGATCGCGAAGTTGTGGCTGTTTGAAAATTCGAATCGACCAACCATGCGTCGTCCCTGCGAAAGCAGGGACCCATAACCACAGGGACGGGGGGTTGCGCGAAAGTCGTTGAACAGCGCCGCTCACAACAGGTGACACGGCGTATGGGTCCCCGCGTGCGCGGGGACGACGTTGAACGTCAACTCGCCGGTAACGAGTTTTGTTTACACTCTGACAACCATAGACCGCGGCGACCGCGGGCTTGTCGGTGAGTGAGTATCATGTTGCGTTTCAAGATCCTGGCCTCGGCTGTCCCGTTGATCGTTGCCGCCGTGTTCGCGCGCGGCGGGCTGCTGCCCGGCCCGCATCCCTGCGTCGCGATCGGCGGGGCGTCGGTCCAGATCACTTCGATGCCCTGGCACGCCGACCTGCACGTGGCCTTTACCGACGATCCGGCGCTGGCCACCGTGCGGGTCCAGATCACCGACAATGCGGAGGCCGCCGATTTCGCCGTGATCGACGATGTCGACACCCCGGAGGCGAGCGCGTGCGCGGCGGCACCGGCGACGCGGTTTGTCGCCGTCTCCGTCAGCCCTTCGGCATCCGAGCCCGTGATCTATCTGTCGCCGGACGGCCCGGCCGACTACCGGATTTTCGTGAAATCAAAGACCTTCTCGCTGCGCGATGCCGCGGCCCTGATCGTCGGCGCCGGCAACGGCCATCGCCATCTCGCCTCCGCCTCGCTCTGAACGATCTGCTCTCGAAAACCGGCCGCCGCTTTTCGCGATCGAGCCGGCATAACGCTTCATTAACCATGTTCTCATCGGACGGCGCAAAGCCATCCGGCCTCAAGCACTTTGCAAGGTCGCCGCCGCATCGTCGTCGCCAGGATCGGCGGCGAAGACAGAGACAGCTTCAAGGTAATCGGCGATGAGTCGGGCTTTCCGGATCAAGATACGCATACGCCGGTTCACGCGGCGCCATCCGTGGCTCACTTTCGCGATCCGCTCGTTCATGATCTTTTCGGCGGCCTTCGGCGGCGCCTACGGGTTCATTGCCGGCAGCCGCTCGGAAGATTCCGGCTACGATCCGCATGCCTTTGCGATCGGCGCGAGCTTTCTTTTCGCCATGGCGTGCGTGGCGCTGGCAACGCTGAGCATCCGGCTGCGCTGGATGCGCCGGAAGATCCGCAAGATCGCCCTGCACAACGAGACGCTGGCCGATCGCAATTGGGAATTGAAGGAGGCCGAGGAGCGCGCCCGCAGCCTGTTCGAATCGCAAGGCGACCTGATCGTGCTGCGCGACGCCGACGGCCGCATCACTTTCGTCAACGACGCCTATTGCGAACTGGCGCAGCAGCCAAGAAGCGCTTTAGTCGGAACCCATTTCAACCTCGCCGTGCTCGAGCAGGGCACTTCGGCACTGGAGCGCAACGGCACGAGGATTCACGACCAGAAGATCGCAAGCCCGCTGGGACCGCGATGGATCGCATGGCGCGAAGGCCTGGTGCGATGGGATGCCGGCCAGCCGGCCGAGATGCAATGCGTCGGCCGCGACGTCACCGACCGCGCCGAAACCGAACGTGCGCTGAGCGAGGCGCGCGATCACGCCGATGCCGCCAGCCGCGCCAAGTCGCGCTTCCTCGCGATGGCTTCCCATGAAATCCGAACGCCGCTCAACGGCATCATCGGCATGAGCGGGCTGTTGCTGGATACGCCCCTGACGCCGGAACAAATCACTTACGCCAAAGCGGTGAAGACCTCCGGCGACGCATTGCTGTCGCTGATCGAGGAATTGCTGGATTATTCCAAGATCGAAGCCGGCAAGATCGACCTCGAGCAGCGCCCGTTCGCGCTGGCGGCCCTGATCGAGGACATCACCGAACTGCTGGCGCCGCGGGCGCAGGCGAGAAAGCTCGAGATCGCGGCCTATGTCGACGAGCGGCTGCCGATGGAAGTGATGGGCGATGCGGCGCGATTGCGCCAGGTGCTGCTCAATCTCGCCGGCAACGCCATCAAGTTCACCTCGACCGGCGGCGTGGCGCTGATCGTCGAGCCGGGCATCTGGCCCGACGAGATCAGCTTCCTGGTGCGCGACACCGGCATCGGCATCGCGCCCGAGGCGCAGCAGCGGATTTTCCGCGAGTTCGAACAGGCCGACGAGCGCATCGCCCGCAGCTATGGCGGCACCGGGCTCGGACTGAGCATCTCCGAGCGCATCGTCAAGCGCATGGGCGGCCGCATCACGCTGGAGAGCAAGCCCGACGTCGGCTCGACCTTCGAGGTGTCGATCCCGCTTCCTGCGTCCGACCGCGAGGGCAGCGAACAAAAGGCCTTTGCGGCGCCTGACCTGACCGGACAGTCGATCATGCTGGTCTCGCCGCAAACCATCGAGGCCTCGTTGGTCGCGCACCGGCTGCAACGCTGGGGCGGCCAGACCTGCATGGTCTCGGATGTAGCTGTCGCGCAGGCGCTTGCTGCCGGAACGTTCCTGGCATGCGGTGCTGCTCGATCGCGCGCTGGGGACGGCCGACGTCGAATTGCTCGGCGAGGCGGCGCGGCCGCATGCGACGCAGCGGATCGTGATGTTCACGCCGGCCACGCGGCAGGAAATCCAGCCCTCTTCCGCCTTCACCGGCTATCTGGTCCAGCCGCTGCGCGCGGCCTCGCTCGCGGCGCGGCTCTCGCTGGCGCCGGAAATTACCGCGCCGAACCTTGCCGGCGACGAACTGATCGAAACGGTTGAGGCTGCGGAGAGCGCCGGCCGCCGAACCGCTGAAGGGCCTTTCGATCCTGGTCGCCGAAGACAACGAGATCAACGCGCTGTTGATGCGTTCGCTTTTGACACGGCTCGGGCATCACGCCGTCATCACCACCAATGGCGAAGAGGCGATGGAATCCTGGCTGGCGGCGAAATCCGCCGGCGCGCCCTATGATCTGGTCCTGATGGACATCCAGATGCCGCAGCTCGACGGCATCGAGACCACCAGGCGCATCCGCGCGCGCGAAGCCGGCCAGTCCGGCCGCCGCACCCCGATCCTGGCGCTGACGGCGAACACGCTGGTGGAGGATCGCTACGCCTGTTTCGAGGCCGGCATGGATGGTTTCCTGATCAAGCCGCTCGATCGCGAAAAGCTCGCCGAGGCGCTCGCGGGCCTCGCCGCCTCGCGGCATCTTGCGGCCTGAAGCGCTAGAGCCGCCGCAGCGCCACGGTCTCAACCACGTGATCCGCACCCTTTTTCAGGATCAGCGTCGCGCGCGGCCGGGTCGGCAGGATATTGTCCTCGAGATTGGCGAGGTTGGTGCGCTCCCAGATCGCCAGCGCGGTCGCGGTGGCCTCTTCGTCCGACAACAGCGCGTAGCGGTGAAAATACGACCGCGGATTGGTAAAGGCGGTATCCCGCAGCGTCAGGAAGCGCCGGACGTACCAGTCGCGCACCACCGACACTTCGGCATCGATATAGACCGAGAAATCGAAAAAGTCCGACACCACCGGCACCGCCTTGCCGTCGCGCGGAAGCCGGCCGGTCTGCAGCACATTGATGCCCTCGAAGATCAGGATGTCCGGCCGGTCGACTTCGATCCATTCGTTCGGGACGATGTCGTAGGACAAATGCGAATAGACCGGTGCGCGCACCCGCCGCCGCCCCGACTTGATGTCGCTCAAGAACGCCAGCAGCGTCGGCAGGTCGTAGCTCTCCGGAAACCCCTTTTTCTGCATCAGGCCCTGCCGCTCGAGCACGGCATTGGGAAACAGAAAACCGTCTGTTGTCACCAGGTCGACCTTCGGCCGCGGCGACCATCGCGCGAGCAGCGCCTGCAGCACGCGCGCGGTGGTCGATTTGCCGACCGCCACCGAGCCGGCGACGCCGATGATGTAGGGCATCTTGCGGTCTTCGATACCGAGAAAGCGCCGTTGCGCGAAATACAGCCGCTGCGTGGCATCGACATAGATCGACAACAGGCGCGACAGCGGCAGGTAGATTTCCTCGACCTCCTTGAGATCGAGCCGGTCGTGCACCGAGCGCAAGGCGGCGATCTCGCCGGCTTCCAGCGTCATCGGCGTATCGTCCCGCAGCCGCGCCCATTGCTCGCGCGAGAAGATGCGGTAGGGGTTGTACTGTTGCTCGACCGCCCGAATGTCCATCACGCGCCCTTGATCATCAAGCGTCGCGCTTGCGCGCGGCTTTCTCTTCGAGTCCGGACATGCCGGTGCGCTGCGCCAGCGCGGCCTCGACATCTTCAAGGCTTACGCCGCGCGATTTCAGCAGCACCAGCAGATGAAACAGCAGGTCCGCGCTTTCGGCGATCAGGTGATCGCGATCGTTTTCGACCGCGGCAATCACGGTTTCCACCGCCTCTTCGCCGAGCTTCTTGGCACAATGCTCCGCGCCCTTGTCGAGCAGCTTGCGGGTATAGGACGCCTCTCCTCCCGACGCCGCGCGGGCGTCGATGGTGGCGGCAAGATCATGGATCGTGAAACGCGACATCAACTCAGCTCAACAGGAATGGACATTTCATCGGCCCGATTTAGCACTTCTGTGGTCTGGAGTCGTCAGGGATCGAGCCGCATCGGCAACCCGGCACGCACCATGTGGTCCTTGGCTTCACGTATGGTAAATTCCCCGAAGTGGAAGATCGACGCGGCCAGCACGGCCGTCGCGTGTCCCTCGCGGATACCGTCCACCAGATGATCGAGATTGCCGACCCCGCCGGACGCGATCACCGGAACCGGAATGCGATCCGCCACGCCTTGTGTCAGCGGAATGTCGAAGCCCTGCCGGGTGCCGTCCCGATCCATCGACGTCAGCAGGATTTCACCGGCGCCGAGCGAGACCACTTCCTGGGCATATTCGATGGCGTCGATCCCGGTCGAATTGCGGCCGCCATGGGTGAAGATCTCCCAGCGTTCGGATCCGCCGCCGCGCTTCACCCGCTTGGCGTCGATTGCGACCACGATGCATTGCTCGCCGAATTTCTCGGCCGCTTCCTTGACGAATTCGCGCCGGCTGACGGCGGCACTGTTGATCGAAACCTTGTCGGCCCCTGAGCGCAACAGCGTGCGGATGTCGTCGACCGTGCGCACCCCGCCGCCCACCGTCAGCGGCATGAAACAGGCTTCTGCCGTGCGCCGCACCACATCCAGCATGATGCCGCGATTTTCATGGGTGGCCGTGATGTCGAGAAAGCACAATTCATCCGCGCCGGCCGCATCGTAGGCGATGGCCGCCTCCACCGGATCGCCGGCGTCGCGCAGATCAACAAAGTTGACGCCCTTGACGACTCGACCGTCCTTGACGTCGAGACAGGGAATTACGCGCACCTTGAACATGAAGAACTCCTAGGCCGCGGCGCGTGCGTTGCGGATCAGCGCCAGGGCTGCCGCGGCATCGAGACGGCCGTCATAGAGCGCGCGGCCGGCGATCGCTCCCGCAAGTTTGCCGGCGCGCGGCGCCAGCAGTGCCTTGACGTCCTCGATCGAGGCAAAGCCCCCCGACGCGATGACGGGTATCGAGATTCGTTCGGCAAGCGCAATGGTCGCATCGAGATTGAGGCCTTTCAGGAGACCATCGCGCGCAATATCGGTAAAGACGATCGCGGCAACACCGGCGTCCTCGAAGCGTTGCGCGATCTCAAGTGCGGTGACTTCCGAGGTTTCGGCCCAGCCTTCGACCGCGACCTTGCCGTCGCGGGCATCAAGACCCACCGCGACACGGCCGGGGAATTTCTTCGCGGCGTCTTTCACCAGCGCGGGATCACGCACCGCTGCGGTACCGATGATCACGCGCGCAATGCCTTTCGCCAGCCATGCTTCGACCGTTTTCAAATCGCGAATGCCGCCGCCAAGCTGCACCGGCATGGTGACCGCCTTGAGCATGGCTTCGACCGCCAGCGCGTTCATCGGCTTGCCGGCAAAGGCACCATCAAGATCGACCACGTGGAGATATTCGAACCCTTGGGCGGCAAAGGTGCGCGCCTGCGCCGCCGGATCGAGGTTGAACACGGTCGCGCGCGCCATATCGCCCTGTTCCAGACGCACGCATTGCCCGTTCTTCAGGTCGATGGCAGGGAAGAGAATCATGCAACGCTTTCTCGCCAAGACGCAGATGAACTCCCCTCCCTCCGCGAAGCGGCGGGGAGGGGTCGGGGGTGGGGGGTCGTAACCACAGGCGCACTGAGCATGTTGAAGCTCCCCCCGCCCCGACGCCTACGGCGTCGACCCTCCCCACCACTCGCAAGCGCTCGCGGGGGGAGGGTGATCAATGCGATGGCGGGGAAGAGAATCACGGCTTCCATTTCAGAAAGTTCGAGATCAAAGCCAGCCCGAAACGCTGGCTCTTCTCGGGGTGAAACTGGGTGCCGATGGCGGTGTCCTTGCCGACGATGGCCGTCACCGGGCCGCCGTAATCGGCGCGCGCCAGCACATCCCCTTCATTGGTCGCGTTGAGGTGATAGGAGTGCACGAAATAAGCGTGGCGACCCTTCGGCCCCAGCGGCAGACGCTCCAGCACCGGATGCTCCCGGATCACGTCGAGCGTATTCCAGCCCATATGGGGGATTTTCAGATTCTCCTCGCGCGGCGAAATTTTTTCGACGTCGCCGGCGATCCAGTTGAAGCCGTCGGTGGTGACGTGTTCCTTGCCGCGGGTCGCCATCAACTGCATGCCGACGCAGATGCCGAAGAACGGACGGGCTTTTTTGCGCACCGCTTCGGTCATCGCCTCGATCATGCCGTCAAGCGCGTCGAGGCCCCGGCGGCAGTCCGCGAATGCACCGACGCCGGGCAGCACGATGCGGTCGGCGCGAAACACCGTTTCGGGATCGCGGGTCACCACGATCTTTTCAGGGTTTTCCATGCTCCGCGCCGCGCGCTCGAACGCTTTCGCGGCCGAGTGCAGATTGCCGGAGCCGTAATCGATAATGGCAACGCTCACCGCGAGGCTCCCGGTTCCGGAAACAGGCCGATGATCTCGTTTTGCGGCGATGGCGGCCGCGAAAATGGCTGGCCCGGAATGTCCCGCGTCGGCGGCGGCGCGCCGCGATCGACCGCCGATTGATCGTTGACGAGCGCGCGCTGCCGGGCGGTCCAGCGATCGAAGAAGCGCCGTTCGGCGGATTCCTCGTCATCGGCCACCACGATATCGAGCTGACGCCAGTTGCGCCGCGACAGCGTCCAGCGCTGCAGGCTGGCCGCCTCAAATCCCACCAGCAGCGCGATCAGCACATTCACCGCAAATACCATCATCCGGCCGGCACCGAGCGCCGTCATTCCGAAATCGACCGCGCCGATCACCACGATCCAGCCGATCAACGCCAGCCACAGCCGGTGCCAGGCCAACCAGACAAAGCCAAGGACAAAAGCCCAGAAATGAAAGCCATCGCGAACGAATGCGAACCTGTCGGTCGCAGCGACACCCGCGCTGGCCGTCGCCGGAGCATGAACTGTGTAAACCGGCATCGCATCTCTCCGCCGATGAAACCAAACATCAGCCGCCGAGCTGACCCTTGGTGGATGGCACTTCGCCCGCGGCACGCGGGTCGATCGCCACTGCTGTCCGCAGCGCCCTCGCCAGACCCTTGAAGCAGGATTCGGCGATATGATGGCTGTTCTCGCCATATAGGGTCTCGACGTGCAAAGTCACGCCGGCATTGATGGCAAAGGCGTTGAACCATTCGCGCACCAGTTCGGTGTCGAACTGGCCGACCTTGTCGCGCGGAAACTCCACCTTGAACACCAGGACCGGCCGTCCCGAAATGTCGATCACGACGCGCGACAGCGTCTCGTCCATCGGCATGTGGACCGAGGCATAGCGGGTGATGCCGGCCATGGTGCCGAGCGCCTGCTTCACCGCCTGTCCGAGCGCGATGCCGACGTCCTCGGTGGTGTGATGATGGTCGATGTGGAGGTCGCCAACGGCCTTTGCGGTGATATCGATGCGCGAATGCCGGGCCAGAAGGTCGAGCATATGGTCGAAAAAGCCGATGCCGGTCGCAACATCGGACACGCCGGTGCCGTCGAGGTTCACCGTGACCTCGATATCGGTCTCTTTGGTCTTGCGCTTGATGGTCGCGGTGCGCATGAAAAACGTGCTCTTTCTTGACCAGCGTTTGGCCGAAAACGCGGCCCTTTTAACAGGCTGACCCCGCCTTCGCCACTGCGGGATGGCCCGCTCAGGGGTGAACTTCGGGCTATGGTGACCGAAAATCCGGCGCAAAGCCCCGCCGATTGCAACCGCCCCTGCCAATCCCTAGATCTGGCGGAACCAAAGGGTATTCCATGCAAGCATCACAGCCCCAGTCGCCGGTCTGGCACGGCACCACCATCTTGACGGTCCGCAAGGGCGGCAAGGTGGTGATCGGCGGCGACGGGCAGGTCTCGATCGGCCAGACGGTCATCAAATCCAATGCCAAAAAGGTCCGTAAACTCGGCAAAGGCGACGTCATCGGCGGCTTTGCCGGCGCCACGGCGGATGCCTTTACGCTGTTCGAGCGGCTGGAAAGCAAGCTTGAGCAATATCCGGGACAATTGACCCGGGCCGCGGTCGAACTCGCCAAGGACTGGCGCACCGACCGCTATCTGCGGCGGCTGGAAGCCATGATGATCGTCGCCGACAAGGACGTGTCGCTGGTCCTGACCGGCACCGGCGACGTGCTGGAGCCGGAAGCCGGCGTGATGGCGATCGGGTCCGGCGGCAATTATGCGCTGGCGGCTGCCCGTGCCTTGATCGATTCGGATAAAGACGCCGAGACCATCGTGCGCCGTGCGCTCGATATCGCCGCCGACATCTGCGTCTACACCAACCGCAACGTGACCATCGAGACGCTGTGAGGCGCGGCTGAGCGATGGCGCCGGGTTATGTTTTCCGCTCTCTGTCGGCGACCGACCTTCCAATGGTCAAGCGCTGGCTGGTGACGCCGGAAGTGGTACGCTGGTGGGGCGACCCGCAAGAACAATATGCGCTGGTGAGTGGCGATCTCGATCATCCGGATATGGATCAGTTCATCGTCTCGCTTGGACGAGCATCCGTTCGGCTACATCCAGTGTTATGCGCTGAGCACCTGGAACCAGAGTTTTGGCGCGCAGCCCGCAAAGACGCGCGGCATCGACCAATTCATCGGCGAACCCGGTCTGATCGGATGCGGCCACGGCTCAAGTTTTATCCGGCAATTCGTCGAGGGCATGCTGGCATCGGGAATTCCGCGCATCGTGACAGATCCTGACCCCGACAATGGCCGTGCGGTACGTGCTTACGCCAAGGCCGGCTTTCAAAGCGAGCGCGTTGTCGATACACCTGATGGCCCGGCGCTGCTGATGGTCCGTGACCGATGACGCATGAACACACCGCGCCCGCCGCCAACCTGGCGCCGTGGCAATGGCTGCTGATCGCCGCTGGTTTGCTGGCGCTGCAGGCGTCGATCCTGTTTGCGATGGGCCGGTTGCCGATCTGCGCCTGCGGCTATGTGAAGCTATGGCACGGCGTGGTGCAGAGCTCGGAGAATTCGCAGCACATCACCGACTGGTACACGTTCTCCCACATCATTCACGGTTTCATCTTCTATGCCGCGACCTGGCTGCTGCTGCCGCGCCTGCCCTGGCCCGGCCGACTGATGGTGGCGATGCTGGTCGAAGGCGGCTGGGAGGTCGTCGAGAATTCCAACTGGATCATCGAACGTTATCGCTCCACCACCATGTCGCTGGATTATTTCGGCGACAGCATCGTCAATTCGGTCTCGGATACGCTGTCGATGGTCGCGGGCTTTTTGCTGGCGAGGAAGCTTCCGGTGGCGCTGACCATCGCGTTGGCGGTTTCGTTCGAGATCGTGGTTGGGCTGCACATCCGCGACAATCTGACCCTGAACATCATCATGCTGATCCACCCCTTTGACGCGATCCGGCACTGGCAGGCGGGGCCGCCGATCATCTAGCCGCTTGTCTGCCGCCACTTTCCAACATAGCTAAAGGCCTATGACCGACTTCTCCCCCCGTGAAATCGTTTCCGAACTCGACCGCTTCATCGTCGGGCAAACCGACGCCAAGCGCGCGGTCTCGATCGCGCTGCGCAACCGCTGGCGGCGGCTGCAACTCACCGGCAACTTGCGTGAGGAAGTGCTGCCGAAGAACATCCTGATGATCGGGCCGACCGGCGTCGGCAAGACCGAGATCGCGCGGCGGCTGGCCAAACTTGCAGGCGCGCCGTTCATCAAGGTCGAAGCCACCAAGTTTACCGAGGTCGGCTATGTCGGCCGCGACGTCGAGCAGATCATTCGCGATCTGCTCGAAGTTGCGATCGCGCAAACCCGCGAACGCAAGCGCAAGGACGTGCAGGCCCGCGCGCAGCTCGCGGCCGAGGAGCGCGTGCTCGACGCTTTGGTCGGCGCCAACTCAGGTGCCGCGACGCGCGATTCGTTTCGCAAGAAATTGCGCGCCGGCGAGCTCAACGACAAGGAAATCGAGGTCGAGACGCAATCGTCCGGCGGCATGCCGATGTTCGAGATCCCGGGCATGCCGGGTGCGCAGATGGGCGCGATCTCGATCGGCGATATCTTCGGCAAGATGGGCGGCCGCACCAAGACCCGCCGCCTCACGGTCGAGGACTCGCACGAGCTTCTGGTCAACGAGGAATCCGACAAGCTATTGGACAGCGACAAGCTGACCCAGGAATCGATCCATGCGGTCGAGAACAACGGCATCGTGTTTCTCGACGAGATCGACAAGATCTGCGTGCGCGACGGCCGCAGCGGCGGCGACGTCTCGCGCGAAGGCGTGCAGCGCGACCTGTTGCCGCTGATCGAAGGCACCACGGTGTCGACCAAGCACGGCGCGGTCAAAACCGACCACATCCTGTTCATCGCATCGGGCGCCTTTCATATCGCCAAGCCATCCGACCTGCTGCCGGAACTGCAGGGCCGGCTGCCGATCCGGGTCGAGCTTGAGGCTTTGACGCGCGACGACATGCGCCGCATCCTGACCGAGCCTGAAGCATCGCTGATCAAGCAATATGTCGCACTGATGCAGACCGAAGGCGTGACGCTGGACATTACCGATGGCGCCATCGATGCGCTGGCCGACGTCGCGGTGGCGGTCAACTCCACGGTAGAGAATATCGGCGCCCGGCGGCTGCAAACGGTGATGGAGCGCGTGCTCGACGAAATCTCGTTCGTCGCGCCCGACCGCAACGGCGAGACCATCCATATCGACGCCGAATATGTGCAGAAGCACGTCGGCGATCTCGCCAAGAATGCCGATCTCAGCCGGTTTATTCTCTAGCTGTTGATCGCCTAGACCCGCAGCCGCCGGATCCGCACGTAAAGCGCGCCCTCGCCGCCGTGACCGATATGCGCTTCCTCGAATCCGACCACCAGCGCCCGGAATTCCGGCAGGTTGAGCCATTGCGGCACCTGACGGCGCAACACACCTCGGTCGGATTCAGGTCCCGTCGTCTTGCCCTTGCCGGTGATGACGAGCACGAACGTCAGGCCATCGCTGTGGGCGCGCTGCAAAAAGCCCGATAGCGCGCGGTGGGCGCGGGTCTGCGTCATGCCGTGCAGGTCGAGCCGGGCATCGATCTCTTTCCGGCCGCGCGACAATTGCGAACGTTCGCGGCGGCCAAGCGGCGCCAGCGGCGGAGCGACCGGCTTTGATGTCTTCAAGATTTTCGCTGACGGAAGCGGTTTCGGCGACGCCGCGGGTTTTGCAGCAGGCGACGTTTCCGCGGCCGGTAAAACCTCCGGCAGCTTTGCGGCACGCGACCTTTTCCGCAACGGCCTGGTTTGCTTCGCAACGCTCTCCCACAGCGCACGCTCTTCTTCGCTGAGCGCGCGCTTGCGCCGCGGGGGAGCAGACAATTCCGGGATCGGTGTGGCGGGTGGACGT
Source organism: uncultured Alphaproteobacteria bacterium (assembly GCA_963774685.1). GTDB lineage: Bacteria > Pseudomonadota > Alphaproteobacteria > Rhizobiales > Xanthobacteraceae > Bradyrhizobium. Next base: position 841,614 of record CAVZFU010000005.1, read on the forward strand.
TTCATCGGCCAGAGCGGGAGCGACGATGATAGCGGGTGCGGCGCGCCTCGCGGCCAGGCTTGATGTCCGGCCGCGCCACCGGCAACGGCACCGTCATCGCAGCAACGGCTTGCGGGGCCGGAGGCTGCACCGCCGTGCCGACCGTATTTTTTGCGCTCCCCGCCGCGGAAGCCTCCGGCGGCTTGACGTTGGTTTTTTGATCTTTTGGCTGATCCTTCAGAGGATCCACCTGAGGAAACAGTTTGGCGATCTTCTCGGACGGCCTCGGGTCAGGCGTCGGCATCTTGCGGCCTCTGGCCACCGGATCGAGGCTCTTCGGAACAAAGATGACGAACCGCGCGCTGTTCTTGAGACGGCCGGAAACCCGCCCGGCATCCGCGCCGGCGCCAAAATAAATATCGGCGCGCGCCGGGCCCGTGATCGCCGAGCCGGTGTCCTGCGCCACCATCAGCCGCCGGAACGGCGTCTTCGATTGCTCCGACTCGATCGGCAGTTCGCCTTCGATGAAGAACGGCGTGCCGTAAACATGGAGCGATTTATCGACCGCGATCGACCGGCCCGGCGTCAGCGGAACGCCCTGCGCGCCGACCGCTTCATCCTTGTCGGAAAGATGCACTTCGCGAAAGAATACATAGGACTGGTTCTGCCGCCGCAATTCGTTGGCGCCGTCGGGGTTCTGGTTCATCCATTCCCTGATGCGCTGCATCGACATCTCTTCCTTTGGAATGATGCCGCGGTCGATCAGGATCCGGCCAACCGGGGTGTAGGGATAGCCGTTATGCGCGTCGTAATTGATGCGAACGGTCGAGCCATCCTCGAGACGGACCCGCGCCGAGCCCTGGATTTGCGTGAACAAAAGATCCGTCTGATTCTTGAGCCAGCAGATTTCGAGGCCTCGGCCTGCGATCGCGCCGTCCTCGATCTGGGCGCGGTCATAATACGGCACCAGCTTGCGGCGGCCGATCTTGCGAAACACCTGCCCCTTGTTTGGCAGTCCGACCGAGGCCTGGCTGTAACCGCGAACGAACAGGTTCGAGGGCCGGCGATAGACCGGCACGTTGTAGACATCGGACTGCGTCCGCGACCCGTCGATGACGGGTTCGTAGTAGCCGGTAACGAAGCCGTCGGCTTCCCCAAGCCGCGAGATTCTCAGAGGGAGAAAATGTTCCTCGAAGAAGGCCCGCGCCCCGGCGTCGTCGGAAATGTCGGCCGCCTTGGCCGCGCGGCAGGGCTCGCGCAACGATGTGCCCAATGCCTTCGGGTCGGAGGGAGGCGTGATTTGCGCGACGATCGGCGTGCAGCTGGCGCGAAACGCCTTGTACGCCGCAAGATGATCGTCCTGGTTCCAGCCGGCGATATCGGTCCACGCCAGCGGCGCATATTGACCGCCATTGATCTCAAGCGGCCAGGCGACCGGGGGGTATGGAACGGCGCGAGGATGCGGCGGTTCCGAACGCGCGGCGTGGGTGGCGTGGATGACACGCCCGGCATACGCAATAAAGGGAGCCAGCGACAACGCGATGGCGATCACACACAACGCAGCGGCGGATCGTCGAAAGCCGCGCGCGTTAGTGAGCGCTGCCCGTGCCAACCAGCTTCCAGTTCGGATCGCGTGAGGTAACGTCACGGGCGAATGTCCAAACATCGGTGATATCGGTGACTTTATCGGGATTGCCATCGACGATCGTGCCGGCCTTGTCGCGGGTGACGGAAACCATCTGCGACACGAAACGAACCGTCAGTTGCACCAGGCGATCCCGTGTCTCCGCATTCACAAGCTCGGCCTTGTCGATCGAAACAAATCGCGTTTCGGTCTTTTGCTCGTGTTTTTCGCGATCCTTGATCGCGCTGTCGAAACTGTCATAAACCTCGGACGACAACAGATCCTTAAGGGCGCGGCGATCGCCGTTGGCGAATGCCAGCACGATCATCTCATAGGCGCTGCGGGCGCCGCTGAGGAAATGCCGCGGGTCGAACGAGGAATCCTGGGCCACAATGGCGTCAAGCCCTTGAGCGAGGGCCGTGCCGGGCTCGGCCAGTTCCTTCCAGCGATCGGTCGGGGGCACCACATCCGCCGTAGGCGCCAGCGGCGCCTGCTGATCGATGACGGCGCCGGGCATCGGAACCACATTATTATTGTCCTGTGCCCCCTGCACCACGTTGCGCGCGGCGCGGTCATAGGGCGGACGCTCGCTTCCCGTGCGCTGTCCGAGCACGCTGCGCAGGCGCAGGAAGATAAAGACCGCCAGCGCCAGGAAAATGATGGTGTAGATATCAAACACGTCGCATTTGCTTTCTGGTCGCACCGGCAATGGGTCCGGCGGTAGAGCGTACCCCTTTGGAAAACAGCAGAGGTTACATCATGAATGTCTGCAGCATGTAGGCACGAAACTTTGCCCAGCCAATGGCGGTTCTTGGCCTGAAAAGCCAAAGCGGTAGAAACAGGGCCAAGCCGACAGCTTTTGCCGGTTTACCGCTAACGCAGTTGTAGCGCGTTTTGACCGCAAGGGGAAACCCCGAGGATGCCCGGAAACCGCGCATATTCAACAATTTAGGATGTCCTTCCGCGGCAGATCGGCGCGCATCTCCCGCCATCTGCCGCAATTATTAACTCTGCGAACTGCCGGAGAGACGCGCGCCATGGCCCATCCTGTGCAATTGTCCTCCTTGTAGAGTGAGGCGGGGCTATGATAGCCACTCGCCCGATAGCGGCACTTTCGCGCCTCACCGGCGAATTCAGACGCAAAAGCAGTCCATTCGTTCGTAAACGCTCCAGGAGAGACTTCCATGACCAACGGCAATGGCGCACCTCCCGAGGCGGGAGCTCCTCCTCCCCAGTTGAACGTGCTGGCGCAATATATAAAGGACCTGTCGTTCGAAAACCCGAATGCGCCGGCCTCGCTGGCGCCGCAAACTCAGCAGCCTGCGATCAACATCCAGATCAACGTCAGCGTCAACAGCGGCGCCGAAAACGAGTTCGAAGTGATTCTTTCGGCCGAAGGCAAGGCTGAGAACGCCGGCAAGGTGATGTTCAGCTTCGATCTCGCTTATGCCGGCGTGTTCCGCGTCCAAAACGTGCCAAAGGAAAACCTGCATCCGCTGCTCATGATCGAGTGCCCGCGGCTGCTGTTCCCGTTTGCGCGTGAAATCATCGCGACCTCGGTGCGCGACGGCGGCTTCCCTCCGCTGATGCTCGATCCCGTCGATTTTGTCGGTCTGTATCGCCAGACCCTGGAACGGCAAGCCGCCGCGCAGGCGGCACAGGCCAAACCGAGCTAGTCACGCGCTCAGCAGGAAATCATTCCAGATCGGCTTGTCGCCCAAAGTAGCGACAAAGTCGCGATGCGCCGCGCGATCGGCATCGGTGACCCGCAGCACGAGCGGCACGGCGCGCTGGCGCCGCGGCATTTCGCCGTATCCACCGGCGCGCGCATCGCGGACCTCGGTCGCCAGGATCAATTGCGACTGCCGCGCTCCGATCAGATCGATGTAAACTTCGGCCAGAAGCTCGGCGTCGAGCAATGCGCCATGCTTGGTGCGGCGGGAATTGTCGATCGCGTAACGCGAGCAGAGATCGTCGAGACGGTTCGACACCCCCGGATGCTTGCGCCGCGCCAGCAGAAGCGTATCGACCAGCCGCTCGCGCGCGATCGGCGCCAGCTTGATGCGGTCAAGCTCGGCATTGATGAAGCTGATGTCGAACGAGGCGTTGTGGATCACCAGCGGCGCATCGGCGATGAAGGCCAGGAAATCCTCGACCACCTCGGCGAACAGCGGCTTGTCGGCCAGGAACTCGCTGGAAAGGCCATGCACCGCGAAAGCCTCGGCCGGCATCTCGCGCTCGGGATTGAGATGCCGGTGAAAAGTCTGCCCGGTCGGCATCCGGTTGAAAATCTCGACACAGCCGATTTCAACCAGCCGATCGCCCCGCAAAGGGTCGAGGCCGGTGGTTTCGGTGTCCAGAATGATTTCGCGCATGAACCAAAGACCACAGGAATCGGCGAATCAGGATCGCCGCCGCGGCATCTTAGCAGCCTCGTCCAGAATGTCGCGGATACGCGCGCGCACGGGATCGAGGCCGTGCGAGGTATCCACTACGAAATGCGCGCGTTTGCGTTTTTCGGCGTCGGGCAATTGCCGCGCCAGGATGGCGTCGAGCTTTTCGCCGGTCATGTTGTCGCGCGACAGGATTCGCTCGCGCTGGATTTCCGGGCTGGTCGTCACCACCACCACCGCATCGACGCGCTTCTCGCCGCCGGTTTCGAACAACAGCGGCACATCGACCACCGCGACTGCCGCACCGGATTGCTCGGCCTCGCTGAGGAATTTCTGGCGAGAGGCGCCCAGCATCGGATGCACGATCTGCTCAAGCAGCTTCATCGCCGCCGGATCGTGGACCACGCGCGCTGAAAGCCTGGTGCGGTCGACCCTGCCGTCGGCGGTCGTGCCCGGAAACGCCGCTTCGATGGCGGACGCTGCCTCGCCTTCGTATAGCCGGTGCACCGTCGCATCGGCATCGTAAACCGGGACGCCGGCCTCCGCGAACAGCTTTGCGGTGGTCGATTTCCCCATCCCGATCGAGCCGGTCAGCCCAAGGACTATCATCTCGCTATCGCCATTGGCTTCGTTCTTGCGGGTTTATACATTGAGCAATCGCTCGCTGCGCAGAAACGCGAGCAACGGCAGCAGCGGCAGGCCGAGGATGGTGAAGTGATCGCCTTCGATTCGCTCGAACAGGTGAACACCGAGCCCCTCAAGCTGGTAGGCACCGACGCTTGACGTGACCGCCTCTCCTGCCTGATCCAGATAAGCGTCGATTTCGGCATCGCCAAGCTGCCGCATGGTCATGCGCGCGGTGGCGATTGCCTGAAATAATATCTTGCCGTCACGCGCCACGGCAACCGCGGAGTGCAGTTCATGGCTGTGGCCGGCAAGGGTGCGCAGCTGCTCGGCGGCCTCGTTGCGGCTGGCGGGCTTGCTGAAAAGCCGTGTTCCCAGCGACAGTGTCTGGTCCGCGCCGACGACGAATCTGTCGGAATGCTGCGCCGACACCACAAGCGCCTTCTGCCGCGCCAGAAGCGCGGCGATATCGCCGGGCGCCGAAAGGCCCGAGCTTTGCTGAACCGCGCGCTCATCGAGTTCGGCTGGAACGGCTTCGAAGTCGATGCCGGCATTGGCGAGCAGCGTCTGCCGCGCGCGGCTTTGCGAGGCGAGGATCAGAGGATATTTTCCGCGCCACAACGTCATTCTGAAGGTCGTTGCCGTTGCCGGTCGGCGAACAGTTTCAACACCGCGGCGGCGGTTTCCTCGATCGACCGTCGCGTGACGTCGAGCAGCGCCCAGTTGAACCTGGCGCTTAACTTTCGCGCAAACGCGACTTCGTCGGTGACCGCCTGGCGATCGATGTAGGTGTCGTTATCCCGATCGCCCATGCTCAACAGCCGGTTCTGCCGGACCTGGATGAGGCGCTCCGGCGTGGCATGAAGACTGACCACAAGCGGCTTTTTCAGCGTTTCCAGTTGATGCGGGATGGCAATGCCCGGCACCAGCGGGACGTTCGCGGTGCGGACACCGCGATTGGCAAGATAGATCGAGGTCGGCGTTTTCGATGTGCGGGAAACGCCGACCAAAACCACGTCGGCTTCTTCCAGGCCCTCCACATGCTGGCCGTCGTCGTGGATCATCGTGTAGTTCAGGGCATCGATGCGTTTGAAATACTCCGCATTCAAGGTGTGCTGCGCGCCGACGCGGCCGGTGGTCGCCGCTCCGAGATAGGCCTGAAACAGTTGCATGACCGGGCCGATGATCGAAAGGCTCGGGACATTGATCTGCTTGCACTTGGCTTCCAGCCGGCCGACCAGGTCTTTCTCCAGCAGGGTAAACAGCACGATGCCCGGCGCTTCCTCGATTTCGTCCAGCACGCGGTCAAGCTGCTTCTGGCTGCGCACCAGCGGATAGACATGTTCCACCGGCGTGACATTGGCGTATTGCGCGGCCACCGCGCGCGCCACGGTAATCAGCGTTTCACCGGTCGAATCAGAGACGAGATGGAGATGGAAATAGTTGCTGGTGGTGGCCACCATGACCGTGTGTGTCCTGTGAATCGCTGTGGAGCTTATCCGATGGAATCGCCTGCCGGTCGAACGTCCCGGGATAACCCGGCTTTTTCTTCACAGGCGCTCGCGGAAGGATAAGTCCATATGCCGGCGGCAATGATAGTGGGGTTCTGTGGACTTGTCTCTTTATAAGCTTGCCATAACGCGGCCCAAACACTTGAGGCCAGTAGCGTTATCCGGTTTGCCGGAGGTGCGGCTGGAATTGTTGATAATTGTGAACAAGCCCGGATGAGTGCGGGACAGTTCTGCGTGGGCTCAATTCACCGCTACTTAGACTCAAACCTAAGATTCTAAAATTATTGTTTTAGAAAAGGCGTGCTTGCGGATATGTCTCCACCCAGTCTTAGATGGACTTGCTTGCAACGCCGATTCCAGCCGAGCGTTCCGTTGCGGATAAAGTTTTTTGAGTTTGAGCGAGACCTCCCTGATGTACGAATGGATCAAGGCATTGCATGTGATCGCCGTCATCGCGTGGATGGCGGGCATGCTCTATCTGCCGCGGCTGTTCGTTTATCATTGTGACGCGGAGATCGGATCGAAACAGTCCGAGACGTTCAAAATAATGGAGCGGCGATTGCTGAAGGCGATCATCAATCCGGCGATGATCGTTACCTGGCTGGCCGGGCTTTACCTTGCCTGGGCCGGTCATTGGTTCTCGGCGGGCTGGCTGCACGGAAAGCTTCTGCTGGTACTGGCCTTGTCCGGTGTCCACGGTTTTTTCGCTCGCTGCGTCAAGGATTTCGCCGCCGACCGCAACACCCGAAGCCAGAAATTCTATCGTATTATCAATGAAGTACCGACAGTCTTGATGATCGGTGCGGTTATCCTGGTAGTGGTGAAGCCGTTTTAAAGGACGTTCCCGAACTCCCGGCCTGCTTGCGGAAGGCCGGCCGATTTTCTATATTGGTCAAATCCCACCTCACGCAGGCGGATGTGGTTGTGCTCCGGCTTCCTCGTTGAACCGGCCGCTACATCAGGTTTGAAGCCTTTCCGGCGCTTTCCTTGCTCAGACCTGCGGACCTTCCTTTGCTCGCGTCCGCATTTTCTTAAAGCCACCTTGCAACCCCTCCCCCCGTTACTCCACAGGACCATCCCAATGCGGGAAATGAAACTACAAGACCTCAAGGCTCAAACGCCGGCCGAACTCGTGACGTTCGCCGAAGAGAAGGGGGTCGAAAACGCCAGCACGATGCGCAAGCAGGAGCTGATGTTTGCCATTCTCAAACAACTCGCGATCCAGGAGACCGATATTATCGGTGAAGGCGTCGTCGAGGTTCTCTCCGACGGCTTCGGCTTTTTACGCTCGCCGGATGCCAATTATCTGCCCGGACCGGACGACATCTATGTCTCGCCGTCGCAGATCCGCCGCTTCGGGCTTCGCACCGGCGACACCATCGAGGGCCACATCCGCAGCCCGAAAGAAGGTGAACGTTATTTTGCCCTGCTCAAGGTCAACACGCTGAATTTCGAAGATCCGGAAAAGTCCAAGCACAAGGTCAACTTCGACAACCTGACGCCGCTGTTTCCGGACCAGCGCTTCCGGCTCGAACTGGAAGATCCTACCCGAAAAGACCTTTCCGCCAGGGTTATCGACATCGTCGCTCCGATCGGCAAGGGCCAGCGCGCCTTGATCGTCGCCCCGCCGCGCACCGGTAAAACCGTGCTGATGCAGAACATCGCGCACTCGATCACCGCCAATCATCCGGAATGCTATTTGATCGTGCTGTTGATCGACGAGCGTCCGGAAGAAGTCACGGACATGCAGCGCTCGGTGAAAGGCGAAGTCGTTTCGTCGACGTTCGACGAGCCGGCGGTGCGTCACGTCCAGGTCGCCGAAATGGTCATTGAGAAGGCCAAGCGACTGGTCGAACACGGCCGCGACGTCGTGATCCTGCTGGACTCGATTACGCGCCTGGGGCGTGCCTACAACACCGTGGTGCCGTCATCCGGCAAGGTGCTGACCGGCGGCGTCGACGCCAACGCGCTGCAGCGGCCCAAGCGTTTCTTCGGCGCCGCGCGCAATATCGAGGAGGGCGGTTCGCTCACCATCATCGCCACCGCGCTGGTCGATACCGGCAGCCGAATGGACGAAGTGATTTTCGAGGAATTCAAAGGCACCGGCAATTCGGAATTGATTCTCGACCGCAAGGTGTCCGACAAGCGTACCTTCCCCGCGATCGATATCTCGCGTTCCGGCACCCGCAAGGAAGAACTGATCACCGATCCGCAACTGCTGAAGAAAATGTACGTGCTGCGCCGGATCCTCAATCCGATGGGCACCATGGACGCCATCGACTTCCTGCTCGACAAGCTCCGCAACACCAAGAACAACGCGGAATTCTTCGAATCGATGAATACCTGAGGCTTTTGCCGATTCTGGAGGGCGTCCGCCGGTCGCGGGCGCCCTTTTTCGTGCCTCGCCCCGTGTTGCGGCCTATGCTGCAGCAGAACTGCAGCATGGACGAAGCGCAGGCCGCTCCATGACAGCCTTCCCCGGCAGCACGAAACAACCGGCCCGATTGAAATTTCGTTGCCTTTTCAAGGGCTCGGGCACAAATAGGCGATGCATCCGCGGGAGCAAACGATCTTCGCGTTGTCGTCGGGCCGCCCTCCGAGCGCGATTTCCATTGTGCGGGTATCCGGACCGCAGGCCGGCCCGGCCCTGACGGCACTTGCCGGCAGGATTCCCGCGCCGCGGATGGCATCGCGGGCGTTGTTGCGCGATGCGAATCAGCAGCCGATCGACGATGCGGTTACCCTCTGGTTTCCTGGGCCGGCCAGCGCGACCGGCGAGGATGTCGCCGAATTTCATGTCCATGGCGGACGCGCCGTGCTCGCGGCCTTGTTCGCAGCGCTCTCGACGTTCGAGAACATGCGCGCGGCGGAGCCGGGCGAGTTTACTCGTCGCGCATTCGAGAACGGCAAGCTGGATCTCACCGAGGCGGAAGGCCTTGATGACTTGATCCATGCCGACACCGATCGGCAACGCCGCCAGGCGCTGCGCCAGTTGCAAGGCTTGCTCGGCGACAAGGCGCGGAACTGGCGCGAGCAAATCATCGAAGCCTCGGCGTTGATCGAGGCTGGGATCGATTTCTCCGACGAAGGCGACGTCTCGGCTGAATTGGTCGCGCCGGCGCTGGCCAGAATCAGAGCGCTGCTAAGCGAGATTGAAGAAGTGCTTGCGGCGCAGGGGCGGAGGTGAACGGCTCCGCGACGGTCTTGTGGTCGCCATCGCCGGGCCGCCGAATGTCGGCAAGTCGACGCTGATGAATCAACTGGCGCGGCGCGAAGTCGCGATCGTCTCGCCATATGCCGGCACGACGCGCGATGTGATTGAAGTACAACTCGACCTCGACGGTTATCCGGCGACGGTGATCGACACCGCCGGGATTCGAACGACCGACGACCCGGTGGAGCAGGAGGGTGTGCGTCGCGCGCAAGCGCGCGCTGCCGAAGCAGACCTCGTGTTATGGCTGGCCGACGCGCAATGCGAAAAAATCCTGCGCGAAGACGTGGCGCCGACCTGGACGGTGCGAACCAAGATCGATCTCGACGCAACGCGCCGAAGCAGTGGCGATTTCGATTTCCGGATTTCGGCCAGCCGGGGCGACGGGATCGCGGAATTGGTCGCAGCCCTGGTCGGGTTCGCGCAGAATTATTTTGGGTCAGGGGAGGGTGGTCTCATCAGCCGGGAGCGGCAACGGCAATTGCTGCAGCAGACGGCGGATTTGCTGCGACGCAGCATAAGCGAGGTCGACAGGGGAGAAGAGTTCATCGCCGAGGATCTGCGCGCGGCCGCTCAATCGCTCGGGCGGCTGCTCGGCAGGGTCGATGTCGAGGATATCCTCGATAAGATCTTCCGTGAGTTTTGTATCGGTAAGTAATGATTAATTGTTCATTTCTTGGTTTGTCTGTTGCCACCTGGATATGACGTGGCCCACGCTTGAAATTCGGCTGTTTCACGTGAAACGTCGGAGCCGCCAAGTTCTACCCTTTCGGCTTTTACCGTCCCGCGATAGAAGTCCGGCATGATCGCGGACCGGGAATCATTCGACGTCATCGTCATCGGCGGAGGCCACGCCGGCTGCGAAGCCGCGGCTGCGGCAGCGCGCTTGGGCGCCAGGACGGTGCTGGTCACGCATCGTTTTGCGACTGTCGGCGCCATGTCTTGCAACCCCGCCATTGGCGGACTCGGCAAAGGTCATCTGGTCCGCGAGGTCGATGCGCTGGATGGCCTGATGGGCCGGGTCGCGGATGCCGCCGGCATTCAATTTCGCATGCTCAATCGCCGCAAGGGTCCGGCGGTGCGCGGTCCACGCGCCCAGGCCGATCGCAAGCTTTATGCAGCCGCGATGCAGGCCGCGATCAACGCGACCGCCAATCTTGCCGTGGTCGAAGGCGAGGCGGACGAACTGATCGTCTCGGACGGCCGCGTTACCGGCATTCGCCTGGCCGATGGCCGGGGCCTGTCGGCCGGCGCCGTGGTGATCACGACCGGCACTTTTCTGCGTGGGCTGATCCATCTCGGCGAGAAAAATTGGCCGGCGGGACGCGTGGGTGAAGCACCGGCCATGGGTCTGTCGAAGTCTTTCGAACGCGCCGGCTTTGCGCTGGGACGGCTGAAGACCGGCACACCCCCGCGGCTCGATGGCAGCACCATCGATTGGCCGGCGGTAGAAATGCAGCCCGGCGATGATCCGCCGGAGCCGTTTTCGGTGATGACCGATCGCATCACGACGCCGCAGATCCAGTGCGGCATCACCCGCACCACGCCCGCGACCCATGCGGTGATCCGGGCCAATGTGCATCGCTCGCCAATGTATTCCGGCCAGATCGCGAGCCGCGGACCGCGCTATTGCCCGTCGATCGAGGACAAGATCGTCCGCTTCGGCGATCGCGACGGACATCAGATTTTCCTGGAGCCGGAGGGTCTGGACGACAGCACGGTCTATCCGAACGGCATCTCGACCTCGCTGCCGGAAGAGGTGCAGCTCGCGATCCTGGGGACCATTCCGGGTCTTGAAAAAGTGCGGATGGTGCGGCCGGGCTATGCCATCGAATACGATCACGTCGACCCGCGCGAGCTTGATCCGACCTTGCAGGCCAAACGGCTGCCCGGTCTGTTTCTCGCCGGCCAGATCAATGGCACCACGGGTTACGAAGAGGCCGCGGCACAGGGACTTGTGGCAGGACTCAACGCGGCATTGGCCGCCAGCGGAGCCGAGCCGATCATCTTCGACCGAGCCGACGGCTATCTCGGCGTCATGATCGACGATCTGGTGACCCGCGGGATCACCGAGCCGTATCGGATGTTCACCTCGCGGGCCGAATATCGGCTCACTTTGCGAGCCGACAATGCCGATCAGCGCCTGACCGATAAGGGCATCGCGCTTGGTTGCGTAGGGCAGGCGCGCTCCGTGCGCCATGGCGCCAAGATGGCGGCGCTCAATGCTGCAAAGGCGCTGACAAGGTCGCTGGCGATCACACCGAACGAAGCCGCCAGGCATGGACTGGCGCTGAACAAGGACGGCCATCGCCGCTCGGCTTTTGAACTACTGGCCTATCCGGAAATCGGCTGGGCCGAGATACGCGCGATCTGGCCTGAGCTGTCGGCCATTGACCCAGCGATCGCGGTCCATCTTGAGATCGATGCCAAGTACGACGTCTACCTGAAGCGCCAGACCGCCGACGTCGACGCTTTCCGCCGTGACGAAGGATTGATCCTGGCCGATATCGATTACGGCCTGGTGCCTGGCCTGTCCAACGAGGCCCGCTCCAAGCTCGAGGCGGCGCGTCCAAGGACAGTGGGGCAGGCGGGTCGGCTCGACGGCCTGACCCCGGCTGCACTGGGGATCCTGGCGGCCTATCTGCGCCGCGAGGCGCGACGGAAGACCGCAACCGTATCTGCATAGGAGCCGTTTCACGTGAAACACGTCGGCTCGCCAATTCTCGATTCCGACAAGGCCGCGGCGCTGGCACTCACCCCTGTTTCACGTGAAACAGAGGCGCGACTGGATCGCTATGCCGAACTGCTGCTGGAATGGCAGGCGAAAACCAATCTCGTGGCATCATCGACGCTGCCGAATCTGTGGACCCGGCACATCTCCGATTCGCTGCAGCTTCTGGCTCTCGCCCCGTCGGCCAAAACATGGGCCGATCTCGGCAGTGGCGGGGGCTTCCCTGGTATAGTGCTGGCCTGCGCGCTAACCGAAACGCCCCAGGCAACGGTTCATCTGGTCGAACGCAACGCCAAGAAGGCGGCCTTCCTGCGCGAGGCTCTGCGGGTTACCAATTCATCCGGCACGGTTCACCTCTCGGAAATTGGGGATAGTGTGGATAGGATTACTGGGCTGGTCGATTGTGTCACAGCGCGCGCAGTAGCTCCGCTACATCAACTCATCGGTTTCGCCGAGCCGTTGGTGCGCCAGGGTGCAAAAGCTTTGTTTCTCAAGGGCCAAGATGTAGAGGCTGAATTGACCGAAGCCACTAAATATTGGAAGATTAAGCCGCAACTGCATTCCAGCCGCACCGGCGGACATGGCTGGATCGTCGAACTCGATCATATCGAGCGGCGCAGTCAGTCCGCGACCATTCATGGTCCCCGCGCATGACCGTAATTGATCCTATCTATCAAGAGGATAAGTCACCCTCCGGTCACCCGCGCATTCTCGCGCTGGCCAACCAAAAGGGCGGTGTCGGCAAGACCACGACGGCGATCAATCTCGGGACCGCGCTGGCGGCGATCGGCGAACGCGTGCTGATCGTCGATCTCGATCCGCAAGGCAACGCCTCCACCGGTCTCGGTATCGATCGCCGCAGCCGCAACTGCTCGACCTATGACGTGCTGATCGGTGAAGCGCGGCTGCGCGAATCGGTGGTGCCGACGGCCGTGCCTCGCCTGCATATTGCGACTTCGACCATGGACCTGTCGGGCCTCGAGCTCGAGCTGGGATCGACGCGTGACCGCGCGTTTCGGCTTCGCGACGCGATCGCGGCCTTGAACACCAACGCCACGCCGGAAACCGATTACACCTACGTGCTGATCGATTGTCCGCCGTCGCTCAATCTTCTCACGGTCAATGCGATGGCGGCGTCGGATGCGATCCTGGTGCCGTTGCAGTGCGAGTTCTTCGCGCTCGAAGGATTGTCGCAATTGCTGCAGACCGTGGAGCAGGTGCGCACCACGCTCAATCCAAACCTGTCGATCCACGGCATCGTGCTGACCATGTTCGACTCGCGCAACAATTTGTCGAACCAGGTCGTCGCCGACGTCCGGCAGTTCATGGGCAACAAGGTCTACAAGACCATGATCCCGCGCAATGTGCGCATCTCCGAGGCGCCGTCTTACGGCAAGCCGGTGCTGGTGTACGATCTGAAATGCGTCGGCAGCGAAGCCTATCTCAAGCTTGCGACCGAAGTGATCCAGCGCGAGCGCGAACTGCGTGCAAACTGAAAAGAAGAAAATCCAGAATGGGCAAGGCGAAGCGTGCCCACCACGCTGAGGGTTCGACATAATGGTGAGCATGGCGCGAAGAGCGTCTTTGCCCACCCTACGCAACTACCAAACTGCCGGAGCAATGCGAAGTGAGTTCAAGGGAGCTGGCGATGGCCGATGAAGCGCGTTCGCGACTGGGCCGCGGTCTTGCAAGTCTGATCGGAGATGTCGGCGGCGAGGCCGCGCATCTGGATCGGCCGCGCGCGCAACGCAAGGTGCCGATCGAATTCCTGAAACCGAATCCGCGCAATCCGCGCCGCGATTTTTCCGACGCCGAACTCGGCGAACTTGCCGATTCGATCAGGCAGCACGGCGTGATCCAGCCGATCGTGGTGCGTCCGGTCAAGGGCGCGCAGGATCGTTTCGAGATCGTCGCCGGCGAGCGCCGCTGGCGCGCATCGCAGATCGCAGGCCTGCACGAAATACCTATCGTGCCGGTCGATGTCAGCGACTCTGACGCGCTTGAGATCGCGATCATCGAGAACGTGCAGCGCGAAAACCTCAACGCGATGGAAGAGGCGCAGGGCTATCACGCACTCGCCGGCGAATTCAAACGCAGCCAGGACGAGATCGCCAAGATCGTCGGCAAGAGCCGCAGCCACGTCGCCAACATGATGCGGCTGACGAAATTGCCGGCGGAGGTGCAGGCCTATATCGCCTCGGGCAAATTATCGGCGGGCCATGCGCGGGCGTTGATCGGCGTGCCCGATCCGGCCGCTGCCGCCAAGCGCATCGTCGACGAAGGCCTCAATGTGCGGCAGGCCGAGTCGCTGGCGCACGTCGAGGGCGTGCCTGAGCGGAAGCCACAAAAGGCCCGTGGCGGCACCGTGAAGGACGCCGACACGATCGCGCTCGAAAAACGCGTGAGCGACGCACTGGGCCTGGCCGTCAGCGTCGATCACCGCGCTTCCGGCGGTACCGTGCATATTCGTTATCGCAATCTCGAGCAGCTCGACGAGATCGTGCGGAGACTGGATAAGAACGGCTGAGTTTTTACCTCGCCCCGCTTGCGGGGAGAGGTCGGCGCGTAGCGCCGGGTGAGGGGGACTGTCCGCGAGTTCGCCGGTTGAGAGAGCCCCTCACCCCAACCCTCTCCCCGCAAGAGCGGGGCGAGGGAGAAGAAAGCGAAAGAGGGAGCCCGCAACTCACCCCCGCCGCCTGGCATTCACCGCAATCGACAGCAATGCGCGCTGCGCGATCACGGCTGCGAGCGCGGCCTGCTTGCGGCTTTCCAGTGCGGCGGCTGCGAGTTGTTCGATGACCTGCGCCAGCCGTGCCGCATTGAAATGGCGCAGCGCCGTTTCGACATTTGCCTTGCGCGAAAAATGCAGCCGCGGGAAACCGCTGTCGAGCAGTGTCGATACCGGTGCTCCCTCCGCGACGGCAAGCGCCGATTTATGCAGCCACGCCGCCTGGCGCTGCGCCGCCGAGATGATCATGCCGGGGTAGGTACCGGCGATCATGGCCTTGGCAAATTCGGTTTCGACCAGGTCCGGCCTGCCTGCGAACGCGCCATCCACGATCGGATCGATCTTGAGTTCGGATGCATCCGCAACCACCGCCATCACGTCGTCGAGCGTGACTTCGTCTTTGCCGTGGGCGTAGAGCGTCAGCTTGCGCAGTTCGTTGCGCGAGGCCTGGCGGTCGCCGCCGAGTAGCGCCATCAGGGCGGCGCGCGCGTCGGCGGCAATGCGCAAATTCGAAACCCGCAACTCGTCGTCGATCAGTTTGGCAAGGTCGCGTTCGCCGTCGGGATAGCAGCCGATCGCCACCGCGGTTTTGGCGCGCTCGCAGGCCTTGCGCAGCGGCGATTCCGGCCGCAGTTCGCCGGCCTCGATCACGATGCGGCAATCCTTTAGGGGTTGCTCGGCCAGCGTGTCGATGCCGCTGGCGAAGCTGCGTGAGCCGGCGCGCACGCGTATGGCGCGTCGGCCGCCGAACAGCGGCACCGTCATCGCTTCATCGACCAGCCGTGACGGCTCGGCCGAAAGTTCGTCGCCATCCAGCCTGACGAGCGAAAACGGATCGCTGGGATCATCGACCGCGGACGCCAGCAGCGCCTCGGCGCGTTCACGCACGAGGCCGGCATCGGGGCCGTAGAGCAGGATGATGGGGCGTGCCGGATCGGGCCGGGACAGAAAAGCGTCGATCTCTTTTCCGCGAAGCGCGACCACTTGCAGCCTTTTTGGAGTTGGTTTCCGGGCCCGGGTTAACGCATGCCCGAAGGATGACCGATCAGGTGCCGGCGTAGAAGAACGACGCCAGCCGGGTCTGGATATTATCCGCGATTTCCTGGCATGCGCGATCCTCGGCGTCGCGGAAGGCGCGGGCCCGGGCGAAGCGCTGGTAGCTGCCGGGGATATCGTAGGAGACGCGGGAGAACGTGCTACCGGTCATCACCGATTTGTTCGACGCGATGTCGATCAGGTTGTACTGCGCATCGATGCCGTAATTTTCAATCGACGGCAGCGCCGTGGTCGGATCCACGATCAGCGACGAGTGGTGGGTGTTAAGCTTGATCACCAGCCGATGCGTCGGCGGCATCCCCGCGGCATTGCCGTACATCTTGAACGCCAGCGCGTTGCGGATCTCTACCCCGAGCCGGGCTTCGCGGGAGGCGTTGGGATAATTGAGCGGAGGAACCTCCACGCCCAACAGTTTTTCCCGTAAATCCGGCGTGCCGTCAGTATGGGCGGCGTACATCGGCTGGAAGCAGCCGGCCGTCAGCGCCGCCAGGGCGGCTACGGCCAGAAGCCGAGCGGCGATGCGGATGCTAGCCAACGACATTCACAATCCTCATGGGCACGACAATCACTTTGCGGACGGGGTTGCCGGCCAGTGCCTGTTTTACCGCATCGAGGGCCAAAACGGCAGCCTCAATTTCCGGATTTTGGGCATTGCGGGCCACCGTAACCTCACCCCGTTTCTTGCCGTTGACCTGAACCACCAGCGTTACGGTATCTTCAACCAGTAAATCGCGTTCGATTTTGGGCCAATTGGCCTCCGAAACGAGGCCCGGCTGCCCCAATACCCGCCAGCATTCCTCCGCCAGATGCGGCATCATGGGCGAGAACAGTTGAACAAGGATGACCGCGGCCTCGTGGACCGACCAGGCCAGATCAGCCGAGGGTTGTCCCTCGCGCCCCAGCAGCTCGGCCAGCGCATTGGTAAATTCCCGGATATAGGCGAGGCAGACGTTGAAATGCAGCTTCTCGATGCCGGTCGAGACCTTGTCCAGGGCCCCGTGCGCCGCCTTGCGAAGAACCAGCGCGTCGGCGCCGAACGCCGCCGGCCGTGCCGCCGGTGCGGCTTTGGCGATTTCGGCGAATTCGTTCACCAGCCGCCATAGCCGCTGCACGAAGCGCGACGCACCCTGCATCCGCTCGTCGCTCCAGATCACGTCGCGATCGGGAGGCGAATCCGACAGCATGAACCAGCGCGCGGTATCGGCGCCATAGGTCTCGATGATGTCGTCGGGGTCGACGGTGTTGCGCTTCGACTTCGACATCTTCTCGATCGCGCCGATGCTGACGTCTTCGCCAGATGTAATCAGGCTGGCACGCCTGCCATTGGCGCCGATCTCGATCCTCACCTCGGCGGGCGTCACGTAGGAGCCGTCGGCCTTTTGATAGGTCTCGTGCACGACCATGCCCTGCGTGAACATGCCGGCGAACGGTTCGTCCATGTCGATATGGCCGGTCGCCTTCATCGCGCGGGTGAAGAAGCGGCTGTACAACAGATGCAGGATCGCATGCTCGACGCCGCCGATATACTGGTCGACCGGCATCATCCGGTTCGCAACCGCTGGCGTGGTCGGCGCGTTTTCATTCCAGGGATCGGTGAAGCGCGCGAAATACCACGACGAATCCACGAACGTATCCATGGTGTCGGTCTCGCGCGTGGCCTTGCTGCCGCATTGCGGGCAGGTGACGTGCTTCCAGGTCGGATGATGGTCAAGCGCGTTGCCGGGCTTGTCGAAACTGACATCCTCCGGAAGCACCACCGGCAGGTCCTTGTCGGGCACCGGCACCACGTCGCATTTCGGGCAGTGGATCACCGGAATCGGGCAGCCCCAGTAGCGCTGGCGTGAGATTCCCCAGTCGCGCAGGCGGAAGTTCACTTTGCGCTCGCCGACGGCATGTTGCCGCGGATATCGCTTTCGAGCCGCTTTGCGACCTCTTCCTTTGCCTGCTCGATGGTCATGCCGTCGAGAAAACGCGAATTGATCATGCGGCCATCGCCGTCATAGGCGGTGTCGGTGATGACGAACGTCTTGGGGTCCTGTCCCTCAGGGCAAACCACCGGCGTGTTGCCGAGGCCGTATTTGTTGACAAAGTCGAGGTCACGCTGGTCGTGCGCGGGACAGCCGAAGATCGCGCCGGTGCCGTATTCCATCAGCACGAAGTTGGCGACGTAAACCGGCAGCTTCCAGTTCGCATCGAACGGATGCACGGCCTTGATGCCGGTGTCGAAGCCCTGTTTCTCGGCGGTATCGATGATCTCCTGCGCGGTGCCGTGACGCTTGGCTTCGGCGATGAAGGCGGCAAGCTTGGGATTCTTCGCAGCCACCGCCTGCGCCAGCGGATGATCGGGTGCGATTGCCATGAATTTCGCCCCGAACAGCGTATCATGGCGTGTCGTGAAGATCTTGAGCTCGCTCTCGCCATTGGGCGCCGTGGCCGGATCGAGCGCAAAGCGGATCAGCATGCCTTCGCTGCGGCCGATCCAGTTCCGCTGCATCAGGCGAACCTTGTCGGGCCAGCGATCGAGCGTATCGAGCGCGTCCAACAGCTCCTGCGAATACCGCGTGATCTTGAACACCCACTGGTTCATCTCGCGCTGCTCTACGAGTGCGCCCGAGCGCCAGCCGCGGCCGTCGATCACCTGTTCGTTGGCGAGCACGGTCATGTCGACCGGATCCCAGTTGATCTTGCGCTTCTCGCGTTCGGCGAGACCCGCGCGCAGAAAATCCAGAAACATCTTCTGCTGATGCTTGTAATAGCCGGGATCGCAGGTGGCGAACTCCCGGCTCCAGTCCAGCGACAACCCCATGGTCTGGAGCTGCTTCTTCATCGAGGCGATGTTGTCGTAGGTCCACGCCTTGGGCGCGACCTTGCGCTCGATGGCGGCATTCTCGGCCGGAAGCCCGAAGGCATCCCAGCCCATCGGATGCAGCACATTGAAGCCCCTGGCCCGCATCGTGCGCGCCACCACGTCGCCCATGGTGTAATTGCGGACGTGCCCCATGTGGATGCGCCCGGAAGGGTAGGGGAACATCTCGAGCACGTAATATTTCGGCCGCGGGTCGTCGTTTTTGGTGGCAAAAATGCCCTGGTCGGCCCAGGTTTTCTGCCAGTATTTTTCGGATTCGCGGGCGTTGTAGCGTTCGGAGAACATGGAATCGCGTGGCTTTTTGTGGATTCGAGGCCGGTCGAAATGACGGCGGACTAGGCCACAAAAGACCGCGAGGGGTCAACGCCTTAAGCGGCTCGACCGGGCCCGGCGGCGCGCCCTCAACTCGCCAGCGCGATCTTGCCGACGCTATCCAGCATCCGCACGAAACCGTGCTCGACCACCGCGTTGCGGCCGCGATGTTTGGCGGCATAGAGGGCGGCGTCGGCGGCTTCGATCAGGTCGCCCGGCTGCTGCATGTCGCTCGGCATGGTGCCGGCGACACCAACGCTGACGGTGACGGTCTTATGGTTGGAGGTGGCGTGAGGCATCGCGAGATTTTGAACGGCGGTCCGCACCATCTCGCCGATCTGCAACGCGCGGTTCGTATCGGTGTCCGGCAGCAGCAGGCAGAATTCCTCGCCGCCATAACGCCCGGCAAAGCCCTTGGTCTCGGCGGCTACGCCGGCCAGCGTTTCGCCGAGCCTGGAGAGGCAGGCATCGCCTTCGGGATGGCCGTAGGTGTCGTTGAACAGCTTGAAGTGATCGACGTCGATCATCAATAGCGACAGCTCGCCGTTGTACTGCTGGGCCTTCATCCACTCGAGGTCGAGCCGGCTCTGGAAGCCGCGCCGGTTGGCGAGGCCTGACAGCATGTCGATCGACGCCATCACGGTCAGCCGGTCATTGGTGGCGACAAGTTCGCGCTCGCGCTGGCCGAGCTCGGCCGCCATGGTGTTGAAGGCGCGGGCCAGCGGGAAAAATTCCGCGGGTAGGCGGCTTTTCGCGGCTCGCACCGACCAGTCGCCCTGGCCGAAGCGTTTCGCCATCGCCGCCATCATTTCGATCGGCTGGATGATGAGCTTCTCGGCGGCGATCAGCGCACCGAGCAGCACGAACAGGCAGACGAACGCCAGTTGCAGATAGACGGTGCGAATCTCGCGATTGGTGTTTGCGGCAATCTTCGCTTCGTCGATGCTGACGATCAGGCGTGAGCCGGTGCCGGGAATACGGGTCGAACTGACGGCACGTTTGGAGCCGTCGGCAGCGACGAATGAAATCGATTGCGTCGGCTGGTCCGAACCGATCGCCTTGTCGGCGATGGCCGCCAGCAACGGCACGTTGTCCAGCGCACGGCCGACCATGCTGGCCTGATCGAAGGGTGCCGCGACAACGGTTCCCTCGCTGTCGATCAGAACGGCCGACACGCCGGGGCGGCCGCCGAGGTCGCCCATGACTTTCGACATCCAGTCGAGATTGATGCCCGCGACAATGACCGCGTCTTCGCCGGCGGCGATCGCCGCTACCGGATAGGCCGCCGTCATGATCGGCAGCTTGGCTGCTCTGGAGTACAGGTAATCGCTGAACACGAAGCCGCCGGTCGCCACCGCCTTTTTGAGATAACTGCGGTCGCTGAGATCCACGCCGACGAGGCCGGGCAATGTCGAGCATTGAACCCGGCCATTGCCGGCGACGATCGACATGCTCCTGATCCAGGGCAGTTCGACCTGCATGCTCGCACGCAGAATGTCGCAACTGCGGCTGACGCCGCCTGCCGAAGCCCTGATGTAAGCCGCCGATTTCATCATCGTCTCGACCGAAGAGACGATTTCGCGCTGCGCCTGGACGCTTTGCCGTGCGATATTCGAAAATTCCTGGGTGGCCTGCGCAATCTGCTTGGCGCGGGTGTCCTCAAGCGAGCGGGCGCGTTCCAGCATCAACGGCGTCACCAGAATCAGCGCCAGCAGTGCGAGCCGCGCGCGGATTCCGAGAAGCTTCTTGAGTTTCACTCTTTTGCGGTTGAAAGTAACGCGTGACATCTTCGTCCCCTGCCCCGCAGGCAAGCTAGACAGAAGGGCTCAAGAAGCCTTTCCTGAATTTGGTAAAATTCGAACGAACCGGTAATTTACGACCGACAGATGACATGACAGCTGAAAACCCGTCGCCGATAACCCCGTCTTTACCAAACCCACTTTCCGCCGTGGAGCAGGAGATCGCGCGCGCCTGCAAGGAAGCGCGCCGGGACCCTGCGTCGGTGACGCTGATCGCGGTGTCCAAAACATTCGACGCCGGCGCCATTGCGCCTGTGATCGGAGCCGGACAGCGCGTATTCGGCGAGAATCGCGTGCAGGAAGCCAAAGCGAAGTGGCCAGGGTTAATGTCGGCTTACCCCGGCATCGCGCTGCACCTGATCGGGCCGTTGCAATCCAACAAGGCCAAGGAGGCGGTGGCGCTGTTCGACGCCATCCATTCGGTCGATCGCCCGAGCATTTGCCAGGCGTTAGCCAAGGAAATCGATTCTCAAAAACGCCGGCCGCAATTGTTCGTCCAGCTAAACACTGGCGAGGAGCCGCAGAAAGCGGGCATCGCACCATCGGAGGCGGACGCCTTCATTGCCAGTTGCCGCGACCAATACGGGTTGGCAATTTCGGGCCTGATGTGCATTCCGCCGGTCGATGAGGCGCCGGCGCCGCATTTTGCGCTGACCGCGAAGATCGCCGCGCGCAATGGCCTGAAGAACCTGTCGATGGGCATGAGCGCCGACTTCGCCATCGCGATCCAGTTCGGCGCGACCCATGTTCGCGTTGGCTCGGCAATTTTCGGGCATCGCAGCGCGATACCCCCTGCCCCACCTACCTGAACGCGATCGAGACCTTGCCGATCGAACCGAAGTCGGCTTCGAACAAATCGCCTGATTGAATCGGCAACGGCGGGTGACAGGTGCCCGTGGTCACGACCTCGCCCGCTCTCAAAGTTATGCCAAGCTGACGAAGTTCATTGGCAAGCCACGCCAGCGCAATCCGGGGATCGCCGAGCACATTCTTGCCGTGCCCGATGAATTGTTTTCCACCCAGCTTGATGACCGGCTTCTCCTCGACGAGATCGAGTGCGCGCCAGTTCGAATTTGTGGTCGCGCCGAGAACGAACAAATGCGCGCAGGCATTGTCGGCGATGATCTGCGCGGCGCCGGCACTGACAAAATCCGCGAACCGCGAATCCGGAATCTCGATCGCCGGATGAAGCGTGCCGACGGCATCGAGAACCTGTTGCACGGTGTAAGGAGACGATCGCGGCGGCAGATCCACGGCCATGCGGAAGGCGAATTCGGGCTCGGCGACGCGCATTTCATTTCCAGCCATGGAGGCCGTGCCGCCATCGGCAATGAGCGTCTCGGACAGGATGCGGCCAGCCATCGGGCCATCGACGTTGATGTGCTTTTGTCCGGCCTCGCTGGTGGCCGCGATCTTCCAGCCGAACAGTTTCCCTGCCGTGTATTGTTCGATTGCCGCCTGAATCGCGTAGCCTTCCGCGCGATCACGCGGTCGTTGCGCCGGCTCAAGTCCTGCGAACTTTGTGCCGGCGCGCCAATGATCGTGCAGCGTTCGTGACGCCGCCGTTATCTGATGTTGATCGAGCATTGTTTTGCCATCCCGAAAATGACGCTCATTCGATCACGATCCGGGTCTCCGGACCCAGTCGCGCCAACAATCGCAGCATCGCGCTTCTTGTCATCGAGACGCAGCCGGCGGTTGGCGAAAAATCCGGGCGCGCCAGATGCAGGAATACCGCACTGCCGCGGCCGGCGACGCGCGGCCGGGTATTGTGGTCGATCTCGACAATGAAATCATAAAGGTGATCGTCGCGCCTGAGCCGATCGCCGCCGCATTCGCGATCCAGCCGCATCGGCCGATTGTAGTGGCGGCTCCGGGGATCTTCGCACCAGGCGTCTTCAGGCTTGATGGCGCGAATCGGCAGAAAGGTGCGGGGCCGGGAATGGCGGTCGGCGCGCCACCACAACTGCCGCGGCCGGAACGTGCCTTTGGGGGTTCCGCCATCGCCTTCACGCTTGTCGGCCCTGATGCCGCCACGCCCGAGTGCGACGGGTACCGTCTGGCCGCCGGCCATCAGCCAGCCCCGGCGCGGATCGCCGGCAGCGGCGCGAATCCGGATCGTGGTCAGCGGCCGATGACGCGGGCCGTTTGTATAAGTACTTGAAGTACCTTGAATTTTCATCGAAACGCAAACCCTATGGGCGTCGTCAAGTCTGCAAATGTTCTATTTCACGTCCATTACAGGACATTCATCCAAAAGCCCGGGAATTCTGGAGTAGACTGCGCTTCGGCTTGTGAATCTGTAACAGTTCCCTACCTCAAGACGAACCAATACCCGACCACCCATTCCCGGCTCGGCTGAAAGCGCTTTGCGCTCTCATCTGCGGCTCTCAGAGGATTCTAAGTTATGGCCAATGCCCGCAAGATCCTGATCGTGGATGACGATACCGATCTGCGCGATACGCTGGTGGAACAATTGTCGCTGCACGAAGAATTCGAAGCGTCCGCCGTCGATACCGGCGCCAAGGGGGCCAACGCCGCCAAGGCCAACGCTCCCGACCTGGTGCTGATGGATGTGGGGTTGCCCGATACCGACGGGCGCGAAGTCGTGCGCTCCTTGCGCAAGGGCGGCTTCAAGGCACCGATCATCATGCTCACCGGACACGACACCGATTCGGACACCATCCTCGGGCTTGAATCCGGCGCCAATGACTATGTCGCCAAGCCGTTTCGTTTTGCGGTGTTGCTGGCGCGGATCCGGGCGCAGCTCCGCCAGCATGAAGCCAGCGAAGACGCAGTGTTTTCCGTTGGTCCCTACAGTTTTCGGCCAGGTTCCAAGATGCTGACCGGCGCCAACGCCAGGAAAGTGCGGCTGACCGAAAAGGAAACCGCGATCCTGCGATTTCTCTACCGGGCCGGCCAATTGCCGGTGTCGCGCGAGACGCTGCTGCAGGAAGTGTGGGGTTATAATTCAGGGGTCACCACGCACACCCTGGAAACCCACATCTACCGGCTGCGCCAGAAGATCGAAAAAGACGCCGCCAATCCCGAGATACTGGTGACGGAAGCCGGTGGCTACAAGCTGGTGCCGTGATACGATTCGGGCGCCGATTCGTCACGATGGTAAGCTCAGCGCCTCCCGATCATCCGGTTCTGCATGTCGATCGAAGATGATGTTGCCCTGCTCGAGCGTGTCCCGACACTGCGCCTGTTGGGGACGGCCGCTCTGCGCATGCTGGCAATCGGCTCCGAGCAGCGCGATGTGGCACGGGATAACGTGCTGTTCTCGATCGGCGATGACGCCGATTCGGGGTTCATCGTTCAGCACGGCGCCTTCCAGATCAGCTTTGAGGACGGCGGCGGCGCCGAAATCGTCGCGGGTCCGGGGGCATTGATTGGGGAACTGGCGCTGATCGTCGCGATGCAGCGGCCCGCTACCGCGATTGCGCTGGAGCATTCCTCGGTGATTCGGATTGCGCGCAGCCTGTTCCAGCGGGTGCTGGAAAGCGATCCTGCCGCGGCGCGCCGGCTGCGCGATGAAATTGCCAACCGCACCAGCCAGATCGCCAGCGATATCGTGATGGCCGGCGCGAAGCTGAGTATTTAGCGACACCACCATTCTTGTCGTTCCCCCTGCGAATGCAGGGACGACGAATAAAGCGACACGGTGCTTACACCTCGAGCGTTACCGTGACCGGCACGTGATCGGATGGCCGGTTCCAGCCGCGCGCGTCCCGCGTGATCCTGAAATCGCTGACGCCGTCCTTCAGGGCGCGCGACACCCAGATGTGGTCGAGCCTGCGGCCGCGATCGGCCACCGTCCAGTCGGCGGCGCGATAACTCCACCAGGTGTAGACTTTTTCCGACATCGGAATACGCATTCGCGCGACGTCGACCCACTCGCCGTGGCTTTGCGCCGCCAATAGCTTCTCGCATTCGATCGGGGTATGCGACACGATTTTCAAAAGTTGCTTGTGCGACCACACGTCGTTCTCATGGGGCGCCACATTGAGATCGCCGACCAGGATATGCCGGTCCTCGCCGCGCGGATGCAGCGGCTCGCAGGCCTTCATCTCGTCGAGAAACCGCAGCTTGTGTTCGAATTTGGGATTGAGTACGGGATCGGGAATATCGCCGCCGGCCGGGACGTAGAAATTATGGACCACCAGCGGTTTCGACAACTGCGCCTTGTCGCCGAACGCAACCGAGATATGCCGCGAATCGATCTTGTCGCAAAAGGTGCGGATATCCGTGGTCTCGAATGGCAGTTTCGAGATCACGGCGACGCCGTGATAACCCTTCTGTCCGTTCAGTGCGACGTGTTCATAGCCGAGGCGTTTGAAGCGTTTCAGCGGGAAGGCATCGTCGATGCATTTGGTTTCCTGCAGGCACAGGACGTCCGGCCTCGCCGACTTGAGAAACCTGGCGACGATATCGATGCGCAGGCGCACCGAATTGATATTCCATGTGGTCAGGGAGAAGCGCATGGAAAGGATGTATCAGTGCAAGAGCAGAAAGACACGTCTCATCGCACACTTCACGCGCGCGCCGAACGATGGCGGCAGGATCGGGGCGGGACTAGTTGTTCGAGCCCGGATAACTGGTGAAGTCGATCTTGAACAGGCTCGGATCGACTTTCTTCGAAGAGTCCAGGTTATAGACCGCAACCGTGGTGTCATAGCCCTGCGGATCGGTCACGGTCCATTGCTTGAGCTGGCCGTCCTTGGTTCCGACCATCAGCATCAGGCGGCTGGTGCCGATCAGCGCCTGCTTCTCCTCGATGGTGACGCTGGTGAAAACATCATCCGACGTCACGCTCACGACATTGGTGTCTTTCATCAGATCGATGCGATCGGACAGCAGATAGCGCAGCGGCGTTTGCGACAGCGGGTAGATGTCCTGGGTCGCAAGCTTGCGGTCGCGCACCGCCACCGACGATCCGTCGGCGATGATGTCGATCGGGCTAGGCTCGTCATATTCGAAGCGCACCTTGCCGGGTTTCTGGATGTAAAAATCGCCCTTGGTCTTGCTGCCATCGGGTCCGACCTGAACGAAATTTCCAACCAGCGTTTGCAGCGACGACAGATAGGAACTCACTTTGGCGGCCTGCGCCTTTTGATTCGCGTCGAAGGTTGCAAAAATGTTGGCCGGCAGATTCCGGCGCGGATCGGGAATCACCGGATTCGGCACGGCCGCCGGCGTTGCCCCGGTCGTCACGGGGCCTTTCTGCGAGTCCGACGCAGTCATCTGGACGCCGCCGCGGGTCTTCGGCGCTGGTCTTGGGATCGGTACGGTCTGGGCTGATGCCTGGATTACCGTACCGGTCATAAACGCCGCGATCAGCACTGCCGACTGGAGGCGCATGCGAGGATTGGCAAATCGCTTTGCCGCCGGGAATTTCAGATTCTTGTCCAACGCCTCGTCCTGTCTGACTCTCGGCCGTTTTATCGTGCTTTCGGCAAAATGAGATATCGATTTTCCGTGAGAATATGAAGCCAACTCCGACGGTCCTTCTAACCCGCTTATGCCTTCAAAAGCGGCTTTCTTCTTCTTCAACCAGAATTTCGCGTTTGCCGGCGTGGTTGGCCTGCCCGACGATGCCTTCGAGTTCCATTCGTTCCATCAGCGAAGCGGCGCGGTTATATCCGATTTGCAGCCTGCGCTGAATGTAACTTGTGGAGGCCTTGCGATCGCGCTTGACGATGGCCACCGCCTGCGAGAACAGGTCGCCGCCACCGTCGCCGCCCATGCCGGTGGAGTCGAATACCGCACCGTCTTCATCGGTCGGCTCTTCCGCGGTGACCGCTTCGAGATATTCCGGCTGACCTTGCGTCTTGAGATGGCGCACCACCTTCTCGACTTCTTCGTCCGACACGAAAGGCCCGTGGACGCGGCTGATGCGTCCGCCACCGGCCATATAAAGCATATCGCCCTGTCCGAGCAGTTGCTCGGCGCCCATTTCGCCAAGGATGGTTCGGCTGTCGATTTTCGAGGTGACCTGAAACGAGATACGGGTCGGGAAGTTGGCCTTGATGGTGCCGGTGATGACGTCGACCGACGGACGTTGGGTCGCGAGAATCACGTGCAGGCCGGCGGCGCGCGCCATCTGCGCCAGCCGTTGCACCGCGCCTTCGATATCCTTGCCGGCGACCATCATCAGGTCGGCCATTTCATCGACAATGATGACGATGTAGGGCAGCGGATCGAGATCGAGTTTTTCGTCCTCGTAGACCGCCTTGCCGGTTTCCTTGTCGAAGCCGGTGTGCACGGTGCGGGTCAGTTCTTCGCCCTTGGCCTTGGCTTCGACCAGCCGCGCATTATAGCCGTCGATGTTGCGCACGCCGAGCTTGGACATTTTCTTGTAGCGCTCTTCCATCTCGCGCACCGCCCATTTCAGCGCGACGACGGCCTTCTTCGGATCGGTCACGACCGGTGTCAGCAGATGCGGAATGCCGTCATAGACCGAGAGCTCGAGCATCTTCGGGTCGACCATGATCAGCCGGCATTGATCGGGCCGCAGGCGGTACACCAGGCTCAGGATCATGGTGTTGATGGCGACCGATTTGCCGGAGCCGGTGGTGCCGGCGATCAACAGATGCGGCATCCGCGCCAGATCGACGATGATGGATTCGCCGCCGATGTTCTTGCCGAGGCAAAGCGGAAGCTTGGCGACCGAACTCGTTGCCGTCCTTGACCGACAGCAATTCGCGCAAATAAACCTTCTCGCGGTGCGGGTTCGGCAGTTCGATGCCGATGGCGTTGCGGCCGGGCACCACCGCGACGCGCGCCGAGAGCGCGCTCATCGAGCGCGCGATGTCGTCCGCCAGCCCGATCACGCGCGAAGATTTGATGCCGGGCGCGGGCTCCAACTCGTACAGCGTCACCACCGGGCCGGGATGGGCCTTGACGATTTCACCGCGGACGCCGAAATCGCCGAGTACGCCTTCCAGCGCGCGTGAGTTGGAGTCCAGCTCTGACCTGGTGAGCGGCTGGCGATCCGAGGCCCTCGGCGCAGTCAGTACCGAGACCGGCGGCAGTTCGAACTTCTCGGATGATTTGCGTGCAGGTGTGCGCGCTGTGGCTTTCTTGCGCGGCGTTCGGACGGTGGCCGGGGCTTCGTCATCGTCTTCGTCGTCATCGAAATCATCATCGGAATGCGGCGCCAGCGACGGGCCGGCGCGGCCGCCCAGACTGGGCTCCTGGCGTTCGAATGCCCGCGGTGCCGGCGCACTTGCGACCAGCCAGCCATAGGCCAGGGTCAGCAATCGCCACAGCCGCACCTTTGCGCTCATGGCGGCATGAAACGCCCATCCGAGCGAGATCGAACCGCGGTCGTCCTCTTCCACGAATGGCGTGTCATCGTCCTCGATCGGCGTCAGTTCCTCCTCTCGCGGGCGCGAACCCATGCCGCTCGCGACCAGGAAAGTTGCGACCACAACCGCGCACAGGACGATGCCGAGCACGAGACGATAGAGGATGCCGGGGGGGCCGAACACGACAGCGGGTGCGCGCACCAGCGCGTCGCCGACGACGCCACCAAGACCGGTCGGCAGCGGCCATGCCCCGCCATGCGGCCAGCAGCTCGCGAATCCCGCCGCCGCGATCGTGCAGAGTATCCAGCTCGCAATCCGCAGTGCCTCGCGGTCGAACGTGCGATGGGTCAGCATCCGCCATCCCCACACCGCCACCGGCAGGATCAGCATGATGGCGCCGAGGCCGAGAATCTGCATCAGGAGATCGGCGCCGATCGCGCCGGGATAACCGACGACATTGCGGATGGCGCGCGACGTGGCGTGGCTCAGGCTCGGGTCTTGTACCGACCAGGTCATGATCGCCGCTGCGGCTATTCCCGAAAGCGACAGCAACGCAAGGCCCGTGAGTTCGCGCAACCGACGCGCCAGCGCATCGCGAACCGACGCCGGCAATTGACCGACCAGAGGAATCACACGTTCGATCGCTGGCATGCTCATGGGCCTTCGCGATTAATCCAGAATCTCGACCAGCCGATGCAACGCTTCGGCTATTGTTTCACTGTCCTGCACCAGCGCCAGGCGAATATAGCCGGCGCCGGGATTGCTGCCGTCGGGTTGT
The DNA here is from genome assembly GCA_963774685.1 of uncultured Alphaproteobacteria bacterium. Classification (GTDB taxonomy): domain Bacteria; phylum Pseudomonadota; class Alphaproteobacteria; order Rhizobiales; family Xanthobacteraceae; genus Bradyrhizobium. The sequence continues at coordinate 870,539 of CAVZFU010000005.1, forward strand.
TGCCGCGCCAGATAACTGCCGGGGAGCACGCGCACGCCGGCATCCTTGTAGAGTTTAATCGTCGCCGCCTCATCGCCGCCGTGCGCCGACACATCGAGCCAGACGCAGAAGCCGCCGGCGGGTCTGACATAGCCATAGCGATTGCCGAGGATCTGATCGGCGAGATCGAACTTGATCCGGTACAGCCGGCGATTCTCCTCGACATGCGCCTCGTCGCTGTAGGCGGCGACTGCGACCTGCTGCAGCGGCACCGGCACCTGGGGTGCAGCGACATTGCGCAGTTCGTGGAATGCGTTGAGAAACTTCTTGTCGCCGGCGGCAAAGCCGACCCGCATGCCTGGCAGGTTCGAGCGCTTCGACAACGACTGAAATGCGACGACGTTGGTAAAATCGGGCCCGGCGCATTCCAGCATGCTGCCCGGCGCTGCCTTGGTGTAGATTTCCGAATAGCACTCGTCGCTCAGGATCATGAAGCCGAAACGGTCGGCGAGCTTTTTCAGCCGGCCGAAATATTCCCTTGAGGCCACCGCGCCTTGCGGATTCGCCGGCGAGGCGATGTAGATCGCGACAGTCCGCGCCAGCGTCGCGTCATCGAGCGCATCGAGATCGGGGAGGAATCCGTTGGCAAGCGTGGTCGGCAGATAGATCGTTTCGCAGCCTGCGGCGCGCGCGCCGGCGCCATAGGCCGGATAAAACGGATTGGGCACCAGAATCGCAGGCTTGCCCTTGCGGTCGCCGACATAGCGGACGGCCGTGATCGCCGCGAAAAACAGGCCTTCGCGGCTGCCGCTGAGCACCAGAAGTTCGGTCTCGGGATCGATTGCGCGGGGCAGCTTGAATCGGGTGGAAAGCCAGTTTGCCGCCGCCCGGCGAAACGGCTCGATGCCTTTGGCCAGCGGATAGCGGCCGAAATCGGCGATGTGCTTGGCCAGGACCGGGGCGACGAAAGCCGGCACCGGATGCTGCGGTTCTCCTAATGACAGGGTAATCAAGGGCTTAGCGGGCTGGTACGGGGCCAAAAGTTCGGTCACCCGGGCAAATGGCGAGCGTTCGCTTTCCTGATTGCCGGCCCCCTGGGGCACGCGGGATGAAGCGGTCATTGCCATAGGTGAAGCGCCAGAACTCTCAAGGACAGCCGATCGCAGGTCGAGACCGGCCAAAACTGATCAGACCACCATAGATACGGCGAGGTTAAGACGCGATTAACCATCGAGGCCAGCGGCGATTTTGCCGGCAGATCGGTGCCGCTTCACGAGAAGATCGCGAGCCAAAAGAAAGGGGCTCCAGCTTGCGCTGAAGCCCCTCAACGGTCGGGGCATTGCCGGGTATGTGCCCAAACCGTAGTTCTGGACGCGGTCTCGTAAGACCGCGCCCGGGAGAACTCACATATTGTAGGCGCGCTCGGTGTGCTCGGTGATATCGAGGCCTTCGCGCTCCACTTCAACGCTGGCGCGCAGGCCGACGATGACATCGACGACCTTGTAGAGGATCGCCGAACCGACGCCCGACCACACCAGCGTGGTGCAGACGCCCCAGCACTGCGAGATCATCTGGTCGGCGAACACGTAGTCCTGGACCTTGCCGATGGTGTAGTCCATCACGCCGGTGCCGCCGAGCGCCGGATTGACCAGGATGCCGGTGCCAAGCGCGCCGACGATTCCGCCGATACAGTGAACGCCGAACACGTCGAGCGAGTCGTCGTAGCCCAGCGCGTTCTTGACCACGGTGACGAAGAACAGACAGACCACACCGACCACGAGACCGAGCACGATCGCGCCCATCGGACCGGAGTAACCGGCCGCGGGCGTAACCGCCACCAGTCCTGCCACCGCGCCCGAGATTGCGCCGAGCACCGAGGGATGGCCCTTGGTGATCCATTCGGCGAACATCCATGACAGCGCCGCCGCCGCGGTCGCGACGAAGGAGTTGGTCATGGCGAGTGCGGCGCCGCCATTGGCTTCGAGATTCGATCCGGCGTTGAATCCGAACCAGCCCACCCAGAGCAGCGAGGCGCCGATCATGGACATGGTCAGCGAATGCGGAGCCATCAGATCCTTGCCGTAACCGACGCGCTTGCCGATCAGGAGCGCGCCGACCAGACCGGCGATACCGGCGTTGATATGCACCACGGTGCCGCCGGCAAAATCGATCGCGCCCTTCTTGAAGACCCAGCCGCCGTCAGCCAGGAAGTCGGTCTTCGCCGTTTCGAAGGCGGCTTGTGCCGCGGTCTTGGCAGCGCCGTCCGCCGCGGTTTCCACGGCCTTGAGTGCTGCCGAGATCGCGTCCGGACCGGCCCAGTACCAAACCATGTGCGCGATCGGGAAATAGATCAGCGTCACCCAGAGCGGAATGAACAGCGCGACCGCCGCGAACTTCATGCGTTCGGCGAACGCGCCGACGATGAGGGCCGGGGTGATCGCCGCGAACGTCATCTGGAAGCAGACGTAGACCAGTTCGGTGATGTTGACGTCGGCGCTGAATGTCGCCGCCTTGGAGTTCGGCGTCACGCCCATCAGGAAGGCTTTCGAGAAGCCGCCGATGAAGTCGGAGCCGCCGGTGAAGGCGAGGCTGTAGCCGTACAGCGCCCACAGGATGGTGACGATGCAGACGGTGTAGAAAACCTGCATCAGCACAGAGAGCATGTTCTTGGAACGGACGAGACCGCCGTAGAACAGTGCGAGGCCGGGGATCGTCATCAACAGCACCAGCACCGTCGATGTCAGCATCCAGGCATTGTCGCCCTTGTTGACAGTTGGCTCCGCGTAGGCAGCGGTCGCGGCGAACAGGCCGACTGCGAGGACCGCCAATCCCGCGCTATAGGGACGCTTGAACGTCATTTTGTTTTACTCCTGATTGAATAAGATTGAGCGCGAAATCAAAGTGCCGCGGCATCTGCCTCGCCGGTGCGGATGCGAACCGCATGGTCGAGATTGATGACGAAGATCTTGCCGTCGCCGATCTGTCCGGTTTTTGCCGCAGACGTGATGGCTTCGATGGTCTTGTCGACCTGGTCCGAGGCAACAGCGACCTCGATCTTGATCTTGGGCAGGAAGCTCACCGCGTATTCAGCACCGCGATAAATTTCCGTATGGCCTTTCTGCCGGCCATATCCCTTGACTTCCGTCACCGTAAGACCGTGAACGCCAATGGCGGTCAGGGCGTCACGGACTTCTTCGAGTTTAAATGGCTTGATGATCGCCATAACAATTTTCATGGGTCTTAATCCCCGCTTGGGCCCGGTCCAGACACGACCGGACGTTCTCGACTGAGGTTCACCACGCGGAGAAATTCACTACGCGGGCACAGCCAACCCCCATAGAATCAAATGCCGTGCCAGATCGGCGGCATTCCCTAACGGATTATGAATGCGAACCTTTTCGAGCTTTATCGGGATTGGCCCAAGCTGCGCCATTCGGTCGCGCTTAATGCCTAGTCACGCCTGATCAAATCGTGGGCACAACAGACTCCCGACGTAATCGTGCTCATCGGGAAGGCAGAAAAAAGGTATTTAGATGGGGAATTTCACTGCAAAGCCTCGCCGTGCTGTGAAATATCGAGACCTTCCAGTTCATGTTCGCGGGATACCCGTAGCGGCACAAACGCACTCACGAGCTTGAGCAGCACGAATGTTACGCCACCGGACCATGCCAGGGTGACCGCGACACCGTAGAACTGGATCAGCAATTGCTGCGGATTGCCCTCGATGAGGCCGGAGGTGCCGCCGATGGAGGCGGTCGCAAATACCCCGACCAGCAGGATTCCGGTCATTCCGCCGACGCCGTGGACGCCGAAGACATCGAGCGAATCGTCGTAGTTGAACCGGTGCTTCAGCCAGGTGCAGGCCCAGAAACACACCAGGCCCGCGATCACCCCGATCACGATGCCATGCCAGGGCGCGACGAATCCGGACGCTGGCGTAATCGTTCCAAGGCCCGCAACCGCGCCGGAAATCATGCCGAGCACCGACGGCTTGCGCCAAATCTTCCATTCGACCGCGCCCCATGTCAGCGCGCCGGCACAGGCCGCAAGATGGGTGGCAATGATCGCCATCACTGCGCGCGAGTTCGCGGCCAACGCCGATCCGCCGTTGAAGCCGAACCAGCCGACCCACAACAGTCCGGTACCGACCACGGCAAGCGACAGATCGAACGGCGACAAATTCTCCAGGCCATAGCCATGGCGCCGGCCCAGCACCCTGGCCGCGACCAGGCCGCCGGCACCGGCGCTGAGATGCACCACGAGGCCGCCGGCAAAATCCAGCACGCCGATGGCGCCGAGGAAGCCGCCGCCCCAGACCCAATGCGCGAGCGGAACGTAAACGAACGTGAACCAGCCGATCGAGAACAGGAGATAGGCCGAGAACCGCATCCGGTCGGCGACCGAGCCGGCCACCAGTGCCACCGTGATGATCGCGAACGTCATCTGGTAGAGCATGAACAAGGCTTCCGGAATCGTCTTCGCCGCCGGATTGACGCCGTCCATGGTCATGCCCGCTGAGAAACCAGCGATCGAGCGTCCCCAGCCAGGGACCGTCGCCGACGAATGCCAGCGAATAGCCGAACATCACCCAGAGAATCGAGATAATGGCCACGGCTGCCAGGCTTTGCGCCATCGTCGCCAGCACGTTCTTTTTGCGAACCATGCCGGAATAGAACAGCGCCAGGCCCGGTACCGTCATCATCAGCACCAGCGCGGTTGCAACGATCATCCATGCGGTGTCGGCGGCGTTGATACCGGACGTTGCCGCCAACGCCGGTGTCGCAAGCCAGCACGTCGCTGCCAGACTGATCGGCACAGCCAACGTCGCGGTACGACACGAGAGTGCCCCCATGGTATTTCCCCAGCCAGTCATGTTTTTGATGGATCGCATGCCGGCTTCGTTGCCGGATGCGACGCGTTGATAATTCTAGAGCGCGTCGCTGTCGGTTTCGCCGGTCCGGATGCGCAAGGCGTGATCGATCGGCGTCACGAATATCTTGCCGTCGCCGATCTGGCCGGTGCGCGCGCTGGAGGTGATGACTTCGACCGTCTTGTCGGCAAGATCGGACGAGACTGCGACTTCGATCCGCAGTTTCGGCAGGAAATTCACGACATATTCGGCGCCGCGATAGACTTCGGTGTGGCCCTTCTGGCGGCCGTAACCCTTGACCTCGGTCACGGTCATGCCGCTGACCCCGATCCCGGTAAGCGCTTGTCGCACCTCGTCAAGCTTGAAGGGTTTGATAATGGCGACAACGAGCTTCATGGTCAGGCCTTCATTTTCCAAAATTCCGGGACGTTAAGTGACGCCTCGATCTGCGGCGCGCTCAAGTTTGGCATCTTTCCGGGCGAATGGCACAAAAAGTTGCAGCTTGCGCCGAAAAACAATGGCGACGGTTGAGCGGTCTGCACCATCCGGTCCAGATCTGTCGATCTATATCATTGATATCCGTAACATTTTTGGTGTCTTGCTTGGGCTGGCAGGCCGCAAATTCGGGGCAGTAAAAAGCTGTATCCGTCATCGGCGTTCGCGCAGCGAACCTTCCTGCGCGACCGAGGCTACCAGCGTGCCGTCCTGCTTGAAGATCATGCCGCGGGTCAGGCCGCGCCCGTCCTGCGCGCTCGGGGAGTCCTGGGCGTAAAGCAGCCATTCATCGGCGCGGAACGGTCGATGGAACCACATCGCGTGATCGAGGCTGGCCGGCATCATGCGCTTGTCGAACAAGGTGCGGCCGTAGCGCGCCATTGCCGCATCGAGCAGCGAAAAATCCGACGCATAGGCCAGCGCGCACATGTGCAGTGCCGGATCGTCAGGCAGTTTCGAGGCGGTGCGGATCCAGACATGGATGCGGCCGTCCTCGATCTTCTGGCCGAAATAACGCCCGAGCTCGACCGGACGCAGTTCGATCGGGCGGTCGGATTCATAGTAGCGGCGGATGAATTCCGGCATGTCGCGAAACATCGGCTGCTTGGCGACTTCCTCGGCGGTAAGTTTCTCCGGCGGCGGCACATCGGGCATCTTGTCCTGATGATCGAACGAGCTTTGTTCGTTGATATGAAATGACACCATGATCGAGAAGATGGCATTGCCGTGCTGGATTGCGGTGACCCGGCGGGTCGAATAGCTCTTGCCGTCTCGCAATCGCTCGACCTCGTAAATGATCGGAATCTGCGGATCGCCCGGCAGGATGAAATAGCAGTGCAGCGAGTGCGGCAGCCGGCCTTCGACGGTGCGGCAGGCCGCGACCATCGCCTGCCCGATCACCTGGCCGCCGAACACCCGCTGCCAGCTCGTCTTCGGACTGTTGCCGCGGAACATGTTCACCTCGATCGGCTCGAGATCGAGGATGGAAATCAGGTCAATCAGGCCTTTGGACATTGACGCGCTTTCAATTGGGTCATCATTTCGGGTTCGAAACTTGGTTTCGTTCCGCCATGACGGTGTTTGGTGAACCTGTTTCGCCCAGCTATACTCCGGGTGCAAGGCGTGAGTGCAAGAGTGTGAGTAAGTAGGTTTGGCATGTCGGCACAGCGAAGCATTGTCATCTGCGGCGGCGCGTTTGCGGGATTGGCGCTGGCGCTGGCGCTGCGACAGGGCCTTGGTGCGGATATCCCGGTCATCGTCGCCGATCCGGCGCTGGCGGCGCGGCCGAGCCGCGACCCGCGCGCGACCGCCATCGTCGCCGCCTGCCGCCGGCTGTTCGATGCCATCGGGGTGTGGGATCAGGTCGCAAAGGACGCCCAGCCGATCCTGGACATGGTGGTCACCGATTCCCGACTGGAAGACGCCACCCGTCCGGTGTTCCTGACCTTTGCAGGCGATGTCGAACCGGATGAACCTTTCGCGCACATGATCGAAAACCGTCATCTGATCGACGCGCTGGTTGCGCGCGCGGAGGCTGACGGCATCGACCTTCGCGCCACCGCGGTGACGACCTTCGATTCGCGCCCCGAGGGCGTCGATGTGACGCTCGGTGACGGCAGCGTCATCGAGGCGAGCCTGTTGGTGGCGGCCGACGGCGCGCGCTCGAGGTTGCGCGAACGCGCCGGGATCGCCACCCATGGCTGGGATTACGATCAATCCGGGATCGTCGTCACGGTCGGCCATGAGCGCGATCATCATGGCCGGGCCGAGGAACATTTTCTTCCTGCCGGGCCGTTCGCGATCCTGCCGCTGACCGGACAGCGCTCCTCGCTGGTGTGGACCGAGGACCGCGCCGAGGCCGCGCGCATCATCGCGTTGAGCGAAGATGAGTTTCACGGCGAACTCGAACAACGCTTCGGGCTGCATCTCGGCGAGATCAGGGCGCTCGACAAGCCGCGGGCGTTTCCGCTTTCCTATTTCGTCGCGCGCTCCTTCATCGGCGAGCGGCTGGCGCTGGTCGGCGACGCCGCGCATGTGATTCACCCGATCGCAGGGCAAGGCCTCAACATGGGCCTGAAGGATGTCGCGGCACTCGCGGAGGTGATCGTCGACGCGGCCCGGCTCGGCATCGACCTTGGTCAGGCCGATGTGCTCGATCGCTATCAGCGCTGGCGGCGGTTCGACACCATGGCGATGGGGCTTGCCACCAATTCGCTCAACCTGTTGTTCTCGAACAAGTCGAACTTGCTGCGCGCGGTGCGCGATATCGGATTGGGTCTGGTCGATCGTGCGCCGCCGCTGAAGAGCATGTTCATCCGCCAGGCCGCCGGGCTCTCCGGCGAGGTGCCGCGGCTGCTCAAGGGCGAAGCGCTATAATCATCAACGCGCGCCGCCGGCGAGAATGAAAGCCGCGACCGAATCGACCAGGGTGGTATCCAGCGCCCGCTCCGGCTGGTTGTAGGCGTTGAGGTCGTCCGTCTCATCGGCAACATCGACCAGGACGTGGTTCATGTCCGGAATCCACACTGTCTTCGCCACCGGAGATGCCGCCGAAAGTGCCGCAAAATCCACCCGCGCCACCTGCCGGTCGCGACCGCCGCCGACGATCAGCGTCGGCTGTTCGATCAGTTTCAAGGGATCGATCGGATCTTCGGTGAAGGCCGAGGCGATGCCGGGCTGCATCGATGGCGGGATTGCCAGCCCCATTGGCGGCGGGTCGACGATCTGCCCGGCCATGATGGCGTCGATGGCGGCCTCGATCGGCTTGAGCACGTCGGGAGGAAGCTGTTTCTTTTCGAGCTGGGCTTTGAGCAGGTCGCCCTGCCGGCGTGCCGCGGTGACCAGCAAGACAAGGCGGTCGACCGGTACCCGCCGCGCCGTCAGGATCGCGACCAGCCCGCCCTCGCTATGCCCGACCAGGATGACGTTCGAGAATTTTCCGCTGCTGCGGAGATAGTTCACCAGCGCGGCTGCATCGTCGACATAATCCTTGAAGCGAAAATCTTCCGGCCGTCCGAATTCCGGTTTCCATCCGCCGGCGCCGCGCTTGTCATAACGAAGCGTGGCTATCTTGCGCGCGACCAGCTGCTCCGAGAGTTTCATCAACGTCGCAGGCTTGGCCTGCGGTCCATTGCCGTCATGGTCGGTGGATCCGGAGCCCGCGATCAAAAGCGCCACGGGCGGCCGCTCGACATCGGGCGGAATCGTCAGCACGGCGTCGATGGCGCCGACGCGGATTTTGCTTTCTTCGGCCGAAGCGCTCGCGGCCAGGCCGCAGATGCCAAGTATCGCGAGCGCAGAAATAAGACTCCAGATGCGCATCGGCTAATCGATCTTCCGCGCCTCTTCCGGCAGCATGATCGGAATGCCGTCGCGAATCGGATAAGCGAGTTTCGCCGAGCGCGAAATCAGCTCCTGCCGCGTCGAATCGAATTCGAGCGGCCCTTTGGTCACCGGGCAGACCAGAATTTCCAGCAGCTTGGGATCGACAGTGGCTTCAAGGCGTTCGGACGAGGAGGTCATGCGCTGCTCCGGCGTGGGCTTTGGTATCCTGTAGCATATCGTCAGGGCGCGCGCAGCCGCGGGCCTATTGCGAAGCGATCCGGACCAGTTCCGCGACGACTTTTGCCTGTTCAGCCTGCGACAGGGGTTTGTCGGACAGCGCAAAGCCGACAAACGCCCAGTAAAGAATCTGCGCGCGGGCCCGTGCCGTATCGGGCGGAAGCCCGGAGGATCCGAGAAGGTTTTCGACATAGCCCAGCCGGCGCCGGTCGATCGCCTGCACGGTGGTCCGCGCCCGGGGGTCGAACGTCGCCCAGGTGCGAACCGCATTCTCCAGCGCCAGCCTGCCGCCGAACGCCCGGCGCAGCAGCGCGGCCGTGAGGTTTCGTTCCGGCGAAGCCTCGAGATCCCGGATGATCTGTTCGGCGGCGACCTCGCGCCAATGCTTGAGGATCGCGGCGTGATAGGCGCCGATATCGGCGAAGTGCCAGTAAAAGCTGCCGCGCGATACCCCCATCGCCTTGGCCAGCGGCTCGGCTTTCAGCGCCGTGAAACCGCTGCGGGCCAGTGTCCTGAGGCCCTGGTCGAGCCAGTCCTGCGCGGAAAGTTGATCGGTCATGCTGTCACCTGCGACAAGTTACCATACACACCTGTATTGACAGCCGCCAGCGCCTTCGGCATAACCATACAGTTGTGTATGGTTCGTCGATACGGGAGCTGCCGATGCGCGATGTTCTGCTGCAATGTTCCGGGATCGCCGCCATCGTGGTGGCGATCATCCACGGGGTGCTCGGTGAGACCAGGGTATTCGCCCGCGCGACCATCGAGCCGCCGCGATTACGCAATCTGATCCGGCTATGCTGGCAGGTCGGCACCGTGGGGTGGATCTGCGGCGGCGTATTGCTGATCGCCGCGCCCTCAATGGCATCGGAGCCGGCGCGACACTGGATCATCGCGATCGTGGTCGCGATGTACGCTTTCGGAATTGTCGGCAATGCCTGGGTTTTGCGAGGCCGTCATTTTGGATGGGTGGCGCTGAGCGCCGTGGTCGCGCTGGCGGTCGCGGGATATTAGGCAGGCAATTCTTCAGGGGTGAGTGATCCGCCAGATGGTGCCGTTGCCGTCTTCGGACACCAAAAGCGCGCCGTCATGCGCGACGGCCACCCCAACGGGCCGTCCCCAAACCCGGGAATCGTCGATGACGAAGCCGGTGACGAAGTCCTGGTATTCGCCGGTCGGAACCCCGCCTTTGAGGCGGATGCGTACGACCTTGTAGCCTGTGCGTGTCGACCTGTTCCACGAGCCATGCTCGGCTGCGAACCCATCGCCGCGGTATTCGGCGGGAAACGCGCCGGCGTTGTAGAATGTCAGGCCGAGAGAGGCAGAATGGGCCTGCAGCAGAACGTCCGGGATCGTGATCTTTCCCTTGAGGTCCGGACGTTCGCCGCGATGCCGCGGATCTTCGTTGTCGCCGATGTAAAACCACGGCCAGCCGTAGAACGCCCCTTCGCGCACCCGCGTGACGTAGTCCGGCACGAGGTTATCGCCGAGGCCGTCGCGTTCATTGGTCGAACAATAGAGATCGCCGGTGTCGGGATGAACGGCCAGACCGACGCAATTGCGGATCCCGGTGGCAAAAGCGCTCGCGCCTTTTCCCGACGGATCGAACGCCAACACGTCGGCGCGATCGGTTTCGCTGCCCCAGCTCGCGCCGAGCGGATGCTGGGCGATCCACGACGGCAATCCGCCGGTTGGATTTGCCATTCCCTCCGCAACATTGCTCGCCGATCCGACCGAGACCAGCATCCGCTTGTTGTCGTTGGTAAAGACGATGTCCCTGGTCGAGTGTCCCCACCCATGCGGCAACTCGGGCACCACGATCTCGGGTTCCCCCGCAGCCCTGGTATCGCCGGCATGATAGGGGAAGCGGACGACGCGATCGGTGTTGGCGACATAGACCCATTGCGGATTATCTCCGCTCGGGAAGAAAGCGATCCCGAAGGGACCGTGCAGGCCGCTTGCGTAAATCTCGTTGACCGAAGGTTTTGAGGCTCCGTCGGCTGCCCGCAGCAAGCGGATGTTTCCGGGTCTGGTTTCCGCGACGAAGATGTCTCCATTCGGCGCGACCCGCAATTGGCGCGGTCCGCTCAATCCCTCGGCGAACAGTTCGATTTTAAATCCGGCCGGCACTTGCGGGAAGGCGTCGCGCGGACGCGATACGACGCGGGAGACGTTGGCGGTTGAAGGCGTGGCACCCGGCCGGGGCAAATCTTCGGGCTTGATCAGGCGGCTCAGGCCAGGCCGGTCGGCATGCCAGTCACCAAAGGCGTCGCTGCCGGTCAGTAGCGCCGGTTGTGCCGATGCCCGATGGATGCCCGTGCAGGCGAGGATCGCGATCAAGGCCGAAAAGCCGCGATGTAATCGCATGTAGTTCTCCAGCGGTACTTCGAGCAGCTACTGCAACCCGGAATCGCCGCTGGTGTTCTTCTTGGCGAGGTCCATCTCGGTCACCGCGATCAGGATTTCGGCGCGGGTCTTGAGGTCGGGTGCTTCCAGCATCGCCTGCTTTTCCGGCGGCCCGTACGGCGACATCATCGCCAGCGCATTGACCAGGGCTTCATTGGGCGCGCTCTCGACGCCTTCCCAGTCCACCTTGAGGTTGTTGGCTTTCAGAAAATCCGTCAGCACTACAAGCAGCGCTTCGCGGTCGACCGCTTCCTCACCCTTGCGTGCGGTGAAATCGTCGAGATAAGGAAAATAGTCCACCTTGCACTGCCGGTAGGCCGTCAGCACGGACATCTCTTCCATTACCTTGAAGCGCGAAATGCCGGTCAGTTCGAGGATATAGCGGCCGTCGCCGGCTTCGGCGAGCTGGGTGATGCGCCCGACGCAGCCGACGCTAAACAGTGCGGGCCTGGCTTCGTCCTGGGAATGCGAAATGTCGGGCTGGATCATCCCGATCAGCCGATGGCCGTCGCGTAGCGCATCGTCGACCATGGCGAGATAGCGCGGCTCGAAGATGTTGAGCGGCATCTGGCCGCGCGGCAGCAGCAATGCACCGGGCAGCGGAAACACCGGTATCACCTGGGGAAGGTCGGCGGGCCCGCGGTAATCGGCATTGATCGGCATTGGCGGTCCCGATGCTAACTCGCGGAAGCTCTAGTACGCGCTATGAGAACAGAATCGTCGACAGCCGCTTTCGTCCCTCAACGGTGGCCTCATCGGCCGGGCCCCACGCCTCGAAGAATTGCACCAGTTGCTTGCGCGCGCCGTCCTCGTTCCATTTGCGGTCGCGCCTGACGATTTCGAGCAACTGGTTGGTGGCTTCGCTGCGCTTGCCGCTGGCGTTGAGCGCCGTCGCCAGATCGAATCGCGCCTGATGATCGAGCGGGTTTGCGGCGACTTTCTGTTCCAGTTCGGTCACCGGACCGAGTGCCTTGGCCTGCTCGGCGAGATCGATCGACACCTGAACGGCCTTGACCGCCGCATCACTGCGCTTCGACTCCGGCACCATGGCGAGGGTTTGCTTGGCCTGCTCGATGGCGCCGGTTGCCATGTAGCATTTCGCAAGCCCCGCAAGGCCCGCGATGTTGGTGGCGTCCGCCGCCAGCACCTCGGCGTAGATCTGGGCCGCGGTGGCGGGATCGCCCTCGGCCAGAACCGCCTCGGCCTCTTTGAGGATTTCAGCGATATTGGGCTCGCCCGCGCCGGGCATGCCCGCGGTCAGCTTGTCGATGAAGGCGGTGACCTGGCTTTCCGGAACCGCGCCCATGAAGCCGTCGGCAGGCTGGCCATTGACGAAGGCAATCACGGCCGGGATCGACTGGATGCCCATCTGGCCCGGAATGGCCGGATGCTCGTCGATGTTCATCTTGACCAGCTTGACCTTGCCCTTGGCGGCGCGGACCGCTTTCTCGATGATCGGCGTAAGCTGCCGGCACGGGCCGCACCACGGCGCCCAGAAGTCGATCAGCACCGGCTGGCGCTTCGATTCCTCGATGACGTCCTTGACGAACGTCTGGGTGGTCGTTTCCTTGATCAGATCGGACGCCGCCTGCGGCGCCGGTCCGCTGCCCTGCTCTACTATCGTCACGCGATCCTCGTCTAATGTGCTGGTCGGATGCCTTGCGGGTTGGGCCGGTTCTAGCACGGCCCCCGCCTTAATTGGCGGTTGCAAGGCCAATTTGCAATCCGCGGAACCCCGCCCGCCCGCTTTCGGGGTAATTTATGCGGATTGGCTCAGATATCAGGCCATCCGGCCGGTCTTGGGCTACGTCCGGACTGTTGCATTCACGGACCGCATTTGGCATAGGTTTGCCCGTTGCCGGTGAGCAATCGCCGTCAATCTCTCGGATGCGGGTGTAGCTCAGTGGTAGAGCACGACCTTGCCAAGGTCGGGGTCGAGGGTTCGAGCCCCTTCGCCCGCTCCAGATTTTCTTCAAGGTGATAAAGTTTGACGAAGGCCCGCTGCGCGTCAGCGGGCTTTTCGTTTCCACGCCCGTCACGGAAGCAGCGCGATTTCTCGCTCCGGGTCGAGATGCTCGGGCTTCCATCCAAGCTCGCGTCGCGCCTTGGCGCCGCTCAGCCGCTGGTCACGCGCATAGCCCCTGGCCCATGCGCCTAGCTCAGCCGCGATCGTCCCGGTGGAAATGATCTGCGGCTCTTGACGCCGCGCGCCGAAGCGCATCGCAAAGGCGCGCGCGATGCGGCCGACCGCCAGTCCGTCAATCGCAGCACCGATATAGCTCGATCGCGCGGGAGCTTTCTCGAGCGCCAGAGCATAAAGATTCGCAAGATCCTGGCTGTGAACGAGCGGCCAGCGCACCGCCTCGCTCTCCACCACCCGGATCGCTTCGCGCTCGACAGCCTCACGGGCAAAACGAAGAAAGACGCCGCCGCCGGGCGTGTAGACCATCGCCGGGTGAATAACGATGCCATCGATTCCCGGCGTTTGGAGAATTCGCCGCAGATGTGGCACCATCCACGCGAAATCTGCAAGCGGCTGAAACGGTGTTTCCTCGGTCGCGACATCGTCGCCGGCCGCGCCGAACAGCCAGCAGCCGCCGGTGTAAATAAAACGCGGCCTTTTCGGCTGCGCGGCGAGCGCGGGCAGCATCACGTCGAGCAGATGACGATCGATCGCGTCCATCCCGGTATTGAAATCGCAGGCGGCGTGAATGACCGCATCGACTTGCGGGAGCTTCGCGGCCCATGCCTCAGGGGTTGCGGTGTCGCCGGCGACGGGCATGGCGCCCAATTCCCGCAGTTTTGCCGCCGACACCTCGGATCGCGCCAGGCCGCAGATTTCGTGCCCGCGCTGCACCAGTTCCCGCACCACGGCAGAACCGATGGAACCTGTTCCGCCCAGAACGAAAACGCGCACAATTCCTGCTCCGCTTCCCAAAAATTCGCGCTGTAAATGTCGCAATGCGAACATAGCTGCGGCGCAGCGAACGATAACGCGGGGAATTGTTCCGAGCATGAAACTATCACGCGATCGCAAGCCTAAAGAAATTTTTTCTCAATTCGTTTTCGTCTGACAAGGCTGCGTGGCGCGCGCTTCTCTGTCAGCAGGGATGTGATAGCGTCTGATCCGCTTCACGGCAGACCAAAAGTTCGTCTTTATAGAACGTTCAAAAAAACAAGCGCAGCCGCATGGCTGCATAGGGAGTGACGCGATGAAATCGGTTTTCAATCGATCCGTTTTTGCGCTCGCAGCAATTGTCCTTGTTGCAGGGGCCAGTCAGGCCAGCGCACAGCAAAAGCCACTCAAGAGCTATCAGTCCGGCAACAAGGAATTCTGGACCCATCCGCCGGACGACTGGTTCCTCGGCGACGAGACCGAAGCCCAGAAGGGCCTCGCGCCGCCGTCGGGTCCGCCGACCGGCGCATCCGAGGCCGAACTCGCAGCCATGATGAAGAAGATCAAGCTGCCACCGGGCTTCAAGATCGAAGTCTACGCGCCGGGCGTGCTGCAGGCGCGCCAGATGGCCTGGGGTGACAAGGGCACTTTGTTCGTCGGCTCGTTCGACCTCGGCAACGTCTATGCCATCACCGACAATGGCGGCAAGAAAGAGGTCAAGACCATCCTTAAAGGGGTCAACATGCCCACCGGCATCGCGTTTCGCGACGGTGCGCTTTATGTCATCGCGGTCGACAAGCTGATCAAATATGAAAACGCTGAAGCCAATCTCGACAAGCTCGGCGAGGGCAAGGTCGTGTATGACGACATGCCGTCCTATGCGGCGCACGGCTGGAAGTACCTCGCCGCCGACAAGGATGGCTGGTTCTACGTGCCGTTCGGACCTCCCTTCAACATCGGGATTCCGCCGACCAGCGTGTCGCAGATCCGCCGCGTCGATCCCAAGACCGGCAACGCTGAACTGGTGGCGCTTGGCGTCCGCAACAGCGTCGGCGGCGACGTTGATCCGCGCTCGGGCAAATACTGGTTCACCGAAAACGCCCGTGACTGGATGAGCGACGACATGCCGAGCGACAAGCTCAACATGGTCTCGAAATTGGGCGAGCATTTCGGCTATCCCTATTGCCACCAGGGCGATACGCCGGATCCCAAATTTGCGATGGGTCACAAATGTTCGGAATTCACCCCGCCGGTGCTTAACCTCGGCGCGCATGTGGCTCCGCTCGGCATGAAGTTCTACACCGGCAGTCAGTTTCCTGCCGACTACAAGAACAACATCCTGATCGCAGAACACGGCTCCTGGAACCGGCACAAATACCAGGGTGGCCGGATCATGCGTGTGATTGTCGGTCCTGACGGCAAGAACGCCAAGCAGGAGGTGTTCGCCTCCGGCTGGATCGAAGGCGATCAGGGTTATCTCGGCCGTCCCGACGATATCATTCTGGACAAGGACGGCTCGATCCTGGTTGCGGATGATTGGGCCGGTGCGGTCTATCGCATCAGCTACAAGAAGTAAGAGCCGACTAATCGGAGGCTGCGGTTGCTCGGGAACGAGTGGCCGCAGCTTTGCGTTTTAACGTCATGCCAGAACTGCGAGCACGACCAGCAGAATCTGGAATTGGAATGCCGATTATGCGCCGTCAAATCGTAATCAATGCGCTGCGCGGTCTTGCCCTGGGACTATCGGCGCTCGCGAGTTTTCCGGCCCACGCCGCCGACATCGCCGCAGGCAAGGAAAAAGCCGAATTGTGCGTCGGCTGCCACGGCGAAGCTGGCATTTCGCAAACCGAGAATATTCCTTCGCTTGCGGGAGAGCCCGATCAGTTCATTCAATGGCAGCTGGTTTTCTTTCGTGCCGGCAGCCGCAAGAACGAGCAGATGCAGCCGATCGTCGAGCAGATCAACAACGAGGATATCCGCAATCTCAGTGCCTACTTCGCTTCGCTGACGCCGCCCAAGACATCGGCACCTGACGACAATCCCGATCTATCCAAAAAAGGCGCGCAAGCGGCCGTGGGACGGCGCTGTGCATCGTGCCACACCGATTCATTCGCGGGAACCAAAGCGGTGGCCCGCCTCGCCGGCCAGCGCGAGGAATATCTGCTCAAGGCGCTGCATGACTACAAGTCAGGCGTGCGCTCCGGTGGCGGCATGGCGGCGATGGCGGAGGTCGCCTATCCGCTCAGCGAAGAAGAGATCACGGCACTCGCGCATTATCTCGCGCATCTCTAGCTGCCGTCCGCCAAGAGGAGGGTAAGGTACTCACCCGCGCTGCTTCTCATAGGCCTTGAGATGGGTGTAGGCGATGCGCAGCTTGGGCACCGGCACCTTGGCGGCGTCGCCGCGCGCGATCAGGTCGCCGATCACATGATCGGCTTCGACGGGTGCGCCCGCTTTGATGTCGCGAAACATCGATGCCGTCATCGGTGAGCCTTCCGCGGTAAACATACCGCGCGTACGCTCCAGGAATGGCGCGCGCGGCGCATGGCCCTGGGCCTTCGCGATTGCACCGGACTCATCGAGCATGCCGAGAAGAAAATCCCTGCCGCCCGGTGCAGCCAGGATGTTGCCGACCGAGGTGCGCATCAGGCAGGTCGAGGCGGCCAGCGAGGCGAGAAACACCCATTTCTCCCACATGTCCTGGATGATGTGCTCGCTGGCGGCTGCGCCGAAGTTGCCGGCAGCCATGGCTTTCGCGATGGCGCCGACCCGGTCGGACATTTTACCGTCGCGTTCGCCGAAGCTGAGCGATTGCATCGGCTGGAGATGAACCACTTCACGCTTGTCGTTGAGCGTTACCGCAATGGCGCAGAGGCCGCCCAGCACGCGCTCGCGGCCGAATTTCTTGTCGAGCACATCGAGATGCAGCATGCCGTTGAGCAGCGGGATGATCGACGTCTGCGGTCCGACCGCCGGCGCAAACGACTTGATCGCGTCGTCGAGATCGAAGGCCTTGCAGCTCAGCAGAACCACGTCGAATTTTCGCGTGAGCTTGTCGGCCTGTACCGTCGGCGGATTCTTCAGCGTCACGTCTCCGAGCGGACTCTTGATCACGAGGCCGGCGTCAGCCAGTTCAGCCGCGCGTTTGGGGCGAACCAGAAATGTCACATCGCTGCCGGCCTGCAGCATCCTGCCGCCGAAATATCCGCCGATGGCGCCGGCGCCGACCACGAGAATGCGCATGGGTTAACTCCTTTTATTGTTGTTCTTAAGAGAGCGAATGGCGAATAGCGAGTAGCGAATGGGCTTTCCCCTATTCACCATTCGCTATTCACCACTCGCCTATTCTACCACTTTTCCCCGAACGGGCGGATTTCAAGCTCGAAGGTCCAGGCGCTGCGCGGCTGCTGGTAGAGTTGCCAGTAGGAGGCGGCAACCGATGCCGGCGGCATCAGCAAATCCGGATTATCGAGCGCTTCCTTGCCCCAGAGCTGCTCCCGGCGCTCGCGTACCCAGGCGGTGTCGACGCCGGAATTGATGATCAGGTGGGCGACGTGAATGTTCTTCGGTCCAAGCTCGCGCGCCATCGATTGCGCCACCGCGCGCAACCCGAATTTGGCGCTGGCAAAGGCCGCAAAGCCGCTGCCGCCGCGCAAGGAGGCGGTAGCGCCGGTGAAGAAGATGTTGCCCTTGCCGCGCGGCACCATCAGCCGGGCCGATTCGCGGCCGGCGAGAAAGCCGGCCCAGCAGGCCATCTCCCACACCTTGCGGAACACCCGGTCGGTGGTCTCCAGAATCGGGAAATTGACATTGGCGCCGACGTTGAAGATGCAGACTTCCAGCGGCGCATGCTTGTCCGCGTCGTTGAGGAAAGCCGCGACCTCGTCTTCCTTCCGCGCGTCGAGCGTGCGCGCCACGATCGATCCGCCCGCGGCTTCGATTTCCCTGACCAGCGGCTCGAGCTTGGCGCCGTCACGCCGTCCTGCGAACACGGTGAATCCTTCAGCGGCGAATTTCTTCGCAATCTCGCCGCCGATATAGTCGCCGGCGCCGATCACCGCGACCGTTGCGTTGCGCTTTTCCATCTGACGTTCTCCACTGACCTCGCAGGCCTCGTCATCTTGTAGAGTGGGCAAAGGCGCTTGCGCCGTGCCCACCATCTTTGTTTCAGGGTGAACGGTGGGCACGCTTGCGCTTTGCCCAACCTACCGCTCCTCGCAATGACCCCACTAGCCGCCCGAAACCAGTTCCTCGACCTCGCGCAACTGCTCCTTGCCGAAAAACATTTCCTTGCCGACGAAGAAGGTCGGCGAGCCGAACGCGCCGCGCTCGACGGCGCTTTGGGTATTCTCGATCAGCTTTGCCTTGATCTCAGGTTCCTGCGCGCGGGCGAACAGTTTTGCGGCATCGAGGCCGGACGATGTAAGCGCTTTGAGCGCGACTTCGGGATCGTCCATCTTCTTTGGCTCGCGCCACATGTGATGAAACGCGGCATCGACATATTTCTCGAACACGCCCTCGGCCTGCGCGGCAATGGCGGTGCGCATCAAATTGAGGGTATTGACCGGAAAGAACGGATTCCACGTATAGGGCTTGACCTGAAACCGCCGGACAAACCGCTCGGTTTCCAGCACGCTAAACTCGCGCTTGTTCTTGACGCCGGCCAGCGTTTCGGCGGGAGATTTGTTGTTGGTGGCCTTGAAGATTCCGCCAAGCAAAATCGGCACATAGTCGAATTTCACGCCGGTCCGCTTTTCGATCGCCGGAATCGCCTCGTGGCTGAGGAACGCGTTGGGGCTGCCGAAATCGAACATGAATTGCGGGACGGTTGAGCTCACGGCAGTCTCCCTGGGAAAATGATGTCGTTCTTATATGATCCTTATCATTTCAACCAGCCTACCGGTTCGTATCTGCGGGATCAACCGGCGCGCGCCTGCGAATTGCGCCGAAAGGCCCGTTCTGCGAGCGCTGAAACGTGGTCACGCACATCCGCAGGCCACCTCGCGATCAATTTTTCGAAACCGGTCGCATCATCGGCGAACAGCGCGCGGATCGCGTCCTCGTAATGCGGCGCGTTGCCGGCCATGGCGGACATGAAACGATAGGCCGCTTCCTGCGCCTGTCGGATCCGATCCCGATCATCGCCGGTCCGCCGCGCCTCCTCGACCAGTTTGCGGATCGCAACCGACGCGCCGCCAGTCTGTTGCGCCAGCCAGTCCCAGTGTCTTGGCAGCAAGGTGATTTCCCGCGCAACCACGCCCAATTTCGGACGGCCCGGACCGCGGCTCGGCGGCAGCTCTGGCCCGGCATTTTCCCCGGCAGGTGCTGCTGCTGGCGTTTTGTGGCAAGCGCGCCAGAACGTCATCGACGGTGCCGCGAAAATCGATGTCGATCGGCTTGCCGGTGTTGCCGTCGAACACCAGGATTGACGCGTTCTTGTGCCGCTCGAGCGTCTCTTTCGCTGCACGAACGACGTCGCGGAGTTCACCGGCGGCGATACGGCGATCTCCCTCGAAGGCGATGGTGCCGGGAATATTGATTCGCGGGTTCATGGAAAGCTCCTCGACTTCCAATAATATCATCCGGGTAAAATATGTCAATAACATCCGGGTATAATATCCCTTTTTCGGCCTCGACTTTCCCAGGCGCGGCTGGCACCAAGCGCCAAAGCCACGGGGGAACGCCATGCTCACTGTCCATCACCTCAACAATTCCCGTTCCCAGCGCGTGTTGTGGCTATTGGAAGAACTTGGAGTTCCCTACCAGATCACCCGCTACCAGCGTCAGCCGGACATGCGTGCGCCGGCAGAGCTGCGTGCGATCCATCCGCTCGGCAAATCGCCGGTCATCACCGACAACGGCAACACCATCGCGGAATCGGGCGCGATTATCGAATACATCGTCGGCACCTATGGCCAAGGGCGGCTGATCCCGCCGCCCAACACCCCGGAGCGGCTGCGCTATACCTATTGGCTGCACTACGCCGAAGGCTCTGCGATGCCGCCGCTTCTGTTGAAACTGTTGTTCACCCTGATGCCGAAGCGCGCGCCGGCCTTGCTGCGTCCTTTGGTCCGCAAGGTCTCCAATCAGGCGCTGACCGCTATGGTCAATCCGCAGCTCAAGCAGCACATGGCGTTCTGGGAAGGCGAACTCGGGAAAAGCGAATGGTTCGCCGGCAATCAAATCACCGCCGCCGACATCCAGATGAGTTTTCCGCTGGAAGCGGCCGCGGCGCGCGCCGGGCTCGATCAGGGCCATCCCAAGGCGATGGCGTTCCTCGACCGCATTCACGCCCGCCCGGCCTATCAGCGCGCGCTCGAACAGGGCGGGCCCTATACGGTAGGGCGATAACGGCTCATTGCCCCGTCGCCGCAATCGCTTCCTTGACCAGGCGTGCGAGACCGCGGACGTCGCCGGTCGGATCGACGGCGTCGCCCAGCCTCACAATCACCATGTGTTGCGTCGGCAATATCACGACTCGCTGGCCGAGATCGCCTGAGGCAAAGAATGCGTCGCGCGGCATCCCGAGCCGGACGCGCCCTTTGGCGTTTGGGTGCTCGCTGCGATTGGTCCAGAACCCGGCGCCATAATCGGCGTCGAGGGTTGCGGCGGCTGAAAAGTCCACCCAGTCCTCGTGCAGAATGCGTTTGCCGCCGACCTCGCCGTCGTTCAGGTAAAGCAATCCGAACCGCGCCCAGTCGCGGGCGCTGGCCAGCATGTAGGTCGATGCCTGCAATGTGCCGGCGCCATCGAATTCCAGCGTTACCGTTCGCATCCCCAGCGGATTGAACAGCTCACGCCACGCAAACGCCAGCGTCTGCTCGGGGCCGCCGGTGATGTCGCGGATGATTCGCGCCAATAGTTGCGTCGAGGGGCTGCTGTAGGCCCATCGCGTCCCCGGCGGGGCGATCATCGCGGCCTTGGCGGCAAATCCGGCCATGTCGTTGTGCAGGTAAATCATCTGGCTGGACGGATCGAAGCCGGTATTGGTTTCATCGAGCGCGAGCCCGGTGGTCATGCGCATCAGATGCTCGACCTCGATCTCGTGGCGCGGATCGGTGGCGGCGCGCCATTCCGGAACCGGCGCCGGCAACGATGGAGAGATGCGGCCCTGCTGGGTCAGAATGCCGAGCAGCGCGTTGACCACGGACTTGGTCATGGAAAATCCCAGCAACGGCGTATCGACGCCGATGCCGTCGGCATAGCGTTCGGCGATGACCTTGCCGTCATGCACCACCACCACGGCCTTGGTTCTGCGAAACGGCGGTGCTGCCGGTTCCTCGAAGGCATGATCGAGCGCGGCTTTCAATCCTGGATCGGACGGCTCGACGACCGATGCGCCGGCGATTTCCGGCAGCAGCGGCGGATTTTTCGGCGCCTTCAGCGCGTCGATATCGCTCTTGAGGATATAAGGCTCGCTGGATCCGTGCAGCAGCACGCAGCCGAACCCTTCATGAAAGGCCGCGCGGCTGCCGAGTACGCCGAGCAGCGACGCATCGACAGTTTTGGCGGAGCGATCGACGCTATATCGCAAACCCCACCGTAGCCCGCGCAGGCCCTCGCGATCCGTGGTTTCCGCGAACACCGTTTGTGGATCGAGCCCGGAAACGAAGCTCTTCGAGCAGACATTGTGCGCCACCGCGCCGGTCGCAACCCGGATGGCGCGATCGGGGCGGAAGACGGCGCCGGCCGCAACCAATGCCGCCAGAACCAGACCGCCTGCGATCAGCTTTCGCGAAACCACGGATTCTCCTCGCAATGCGGCTAGCGCGACTTCTGCACCCCGCCGACCGACGGCAGCGCCGTCACGGTGACGCCCGGCGGCGGCACGTCATCGTCGGGCACGAAAAAGTCCGACATCAGGGGCACCGTGGGATCGACGCGATAATGCTCGAAGTCGCGGACGCCGCTGGCACTGAGTATCTTGTCGTCGATGCAGAACTGGCCGGTGAATTCGCGCGACGGCTTGTTGAAAATCGCGTAGGCCGCATCGCCCATGATCTCCGGCTTGCGGCTGGCGCGCATCATGGCGTCGCCGCCGAGGAGATTGCCGACCGCGGCGGTGGCGATGGTGGTGCGTGGCCATAGCGCGTTGACCGCCACGCCCGCGGCTTTCAACTCGCCGGACAGGCCGAGCACGCACATGCTCATGCCGAACTTCGCCATGGTGTAGGCGGTGGAGTGCTCGAACCATTTCGTCTTCATGTCGAGCGGCGGCGACAGCATCAGGATGTGCGGGTTATTGGCCTTCTTCAAATGCGGAATACAGTATTTCGACACCATGAAGGTGCCGCGGGTGTTGATGCCCATCATCAGGTCGAAGCGCTTCATGTCGGTCATCTGCGAATCGGTCAGGCTGATGGCGCTGGCGTTGTTGACGCAGATATCGATGCCGCCGAATTCGGCGACGGTCTTGTCGATCGCCGCCATCACCTGCGCTTCATCCCGGATATCGCACAGCACCGGCAGCGCCTTGCCGCCGGCGGCGCGGACCTCGTCGGCCGCCGTATAGATGGTGCCTTTGAGTTTGGGATGCGGCTCCGCGGTCTTGGCCGCGATCGCGACATTGGCGCCATCGCGTGCGGCGCGTAATGCGATCGCAAGCCCGATGCCGCGGCTGCCGCCGGATATGAACAGCGTCTTGCCCTTGAGCGATGTCATCGTTCCTCCTTGCGAGTGCTTTTCGCCGGTTGTGTTTGAGCTATTCGCCCGCCGCTTCCGCGCCACGAAGACGCGGATCGGGGGCGCCGAACAGTCCGTGATCGGTGACCGCGATCGAGTTGGCCGAGGTCTGGCCCATCGGCTCGACCACGCGATGGCCCATTGCCTTCAATGCCGCCAGCGTTTGATCGGAAAAACCGTGCTCAACCTTTACCTCGTCGGGCAGCCATTGATGATGCAGGCGCGGCGCGGCCACCGCGGCGGCGACGTCCATGTGATAGTCGAGAACGTCGACGATTACCTGCAGCACCGTCGAAATGATACGGCTGCCGCCGGGCGAGCCCGTCACCAGCACCGGCTTGCCGTCTTTCAGCACGATGGTCGGCGCCATCGACGACAACGGCCGCTTGCCGGGACCGGGTAGATTGGCCTCGAACCCGACCAGCCCGAATGCATTGGAGGCGCCGGGTGCCGCGGTGAAATCGTCGAGTTCGTTGTTGAGCAGCACGCCGGTGCCTTCGGCGACCATGCCGACGCCGTAGGGGAAATTCAGCGTGTAGGTGTTGCTGACCGCATTGCCCGAACTATCGACGACGGAAAAATGCGTGGTGTTATCGCCCTCGCGCGGCGGCAAGAGTACCTCGGTCGAAGGTGTCGCGTGATCGAGATCGATGGTGGCCCGCTGCCTGGCCGCATAGTCTTTCGCGACCAGCGTTGCAATCGGCGCGTTGACAAAGGCGGGATCGCCGAGATAGCGCGCGCGATCGGCATAAGCGCGCCTCATCGCTTCGATCATCAGATGCAGCGAAGGCGCCGCGCCCTGCTTCATGTCCGACATCGGAAAGCCTTCAAGGATATTGAGCATCTCCAGCAGAACCACGCCGCCGGACGACGGCAGCGGCATCGAGACAAGGTCATAGCCGCGATAGCTGCCGCGCAACGGCGTACGAATGATCGCCTGGTACGATTTGAGATCGTCCAGCGTCATGATGCCGCCGGCAGCGCCAACCGCCTTCACCAGCTTTTCCGCGACCGGGCCCTGGTAGAAGCCGCGCGGTCCCTGCTCGGCAATCGCCGAGAGCGTCGCCGCCAGGTCGGACTGGACCAGCCGGTCGCCTTCTCGCAACGGCGTGCCGTCGGCGCGCGAAAACAGTTTCGCCGAAGATGGCCAGCGCGCCAGCCAGCGATGCTCGTCCGGCAGTGTGTCGGCAACGTCGTCAGCGACAAGAATGCCATCGCGGGCGAGATCGATGGCAGGCTTCAGCAAATCCGCCAGCGTGAATTTACCGGAGCCGTATTTCTCCAGCGCCAGCGCCAATCCGGCCGGCGTGCCGGGAACGCCGATGCCGAGCGCCGATTCGCGCGACTTTGCGGCATCGGGTTTGCCGTCAGGCCCGAGGAAGATTCCGGGCGTGGTCGCCGCCGGCGCGGTCTCGCGGTAATCGATCGCGATATCTTCGCCGCGATCCCTGGAATGGATTACCATGAAGCCGCCGCCGCCGATGTTGCCGGCGCGCGGATAGGTCACGGCCATTGCGAAACCGGTTGCCACCGCGGCATCGACCGCGTTGCCGCCGCGCTTGAGCACATCGGCGCCGATGCGCGCGGCGATTTTCTCCTGCGCGACCACCATGCCGTGTTCGGCGGTAACGGCTTGAATGGTATTGGTGGCGGGGGGCGCCTGAACGTCGCGGTAATCCTGCGCTGCCGCCGGCATGCAAGATGCGGCAGCCAGCAGGAAGCCTGCGAATGTCCAGCGCCGCCCGGCTGTAAAGATGGTCATCAACTCCGCCGCAATTTGAAACCGGTCCGGTGTTAGCAAATACCATCGCATCCGCGGATGCGATATGGGTTTCGCTGCTGCAGGCAAAACGCCTCCTCGTGATTCCGGCGGGTATTTCAAGTATGGCGATGACTGATTCGGTGGCGGATAAAGCCGGGACACAGCAGGTTTATCCGCCCCGGGCCGCCGTTATCGGCTGGATTTTCTTCGA
The DNA here is from genome assembly GCA_963774685.1 of uncultured Alphaproteobacteria bacterium. Lineage (GTDB taxonomy): Bacteria > Pseudomonadota > Alphaproteobacteria > Rhizobiales > Xanthobacteraceae > Bradyrhizobium. The sequence goes on from CAVZFU010000005.1 coordinate 895,401, forward strand.
TTGGGCGGCCCAGCCTTATTTCACGCTGATCACCACCTTCGTGTTTGCGCCCTATTTCGCCACCCATGTGGCGCCGGACGCCGCGAGCGGGCAGTCGCTGTGGGGTTTTGCCACAGCGGCGGCAGGTGTGACGATCGCGCTGATGTCGCCGGTACTGGGCGCGATCGCCGACGCCAGCGGCCGTCGCAAGCCATGGATCGCGGCGTTCGGCGCGCTATTGGTGATCGGGTCCGGCCTGATGTGGTTCGGCAAGCCCGGTGACGCAAAAGTGATTCCGCCGCTGTTGCTCGCCTACGCGATTGCGACCATTGGCGTCGAATTCGCCACCGTGTTCAACAATGCGATGATGCCGACGCTGGTGCCGCCGGAGCGGATCGGGCGCTTGTCCGGCACCGGATGGGCCACCGGCTATGTCGGCGGCATCCTGAGTTTGATCCTGGTGCTCGGCTTTCTCGCCGCCGATCCCGCGACCGGGCGCACGCTGTTTGGATTTGCACCTCTGTTCGGTCTTGATCCTGTCACCCATCAGGGCGACCGCATCACCGGCCCGCTGACCGGTCATCTGGTTCATCGTCTTCGTGCTGCCGATGTTTGTGCTGACGCCGGACTATCCGGCCAGGCAAAAATTGCGTGACGCTCTGCGATCGGGATTGACCGAGCTCAAGCAAACCCTTGGCGAACTGCCGAAACAACAATCCATGGCGGCGTTCCTGCTCGCCAACATGATCTACACCGACGGCCTGGTGTCGCTGTTTGCGTTCGGCGGCATCTATGCGGCCGGCACGTTCCACTGGCAGACGATTCAGATCGGAAGCTTCGGCATTCTATTGGCGATCGCCGGGACTTTGGGTGCATGGCTCGGCGGCAAGCTCGATGATTCCCTGGGTCCAAAACGCGTGATTGCCGGCTGCATGCTGATCCTGCTGCTGTCGATCGTTGCGATATTGCTGGTGGACAAGGATTCGATCCTGTTCATTCCGGTTGCGCCGCCGGTGCCGGGGGGCGCGCTGTTCGCCAGCGCCGCGGAACGCGCCTATCTGGTGCTGGGATGCCTGATCGGCGGGACGGGCGGCCCGCTGCAGGCGGCGTCGCGCACGTTGCTGATACGTCTGGCGCCGAAAGACCGCATCGCGCAATATTTTGGGTTGTTCGCGCTGACCGGAAAAGTCACCTCGTTCGTCGGCCCGCTGCTGATCGGGATCATCACCGCGGTGACAGCGAGCCAGAAAGCCGGCATGGCGGTGCTGGTGGTGTTTTTCGTGGCCGGACTGGCGCTGTTGGGAAGGGTGCGGGAGTAGCCTTCAAATTTCAACGTCGTCCCGGCCAAGCGGAGCGCGAGCCGGGACCCATACGCCGTGTCGCGTCGTTCGTGCAGGAAGGTAGAGACCTTTCATCACAACCAACGTCTGTGGTTATGGGTCCCTGCTTTCGCAGGGACGACCATGGACCATTCAATGCCTGAAATGCCGCACACCGGTGAACACCATGGCGATGCCGTGTTCGTCGGCGGCCTTGATGACTTCCTCGTCGCGGATCGATCCGCCGGGCTGGATCACGGCGGTAGCGCCGGCTTCGATCGCGACCAGAAGTCCGTCGGCAAATGGAAAGAACGCGTCGGAGGCAACCACCGAGCCCTTGGTCATCGGCGCGGCGAGCCTGGCTTCATCGGCGGCATCCTGCGCCTTGCGGGCCGCGATGCGTGCGGAATCGACCCGGCTCATCTGCCCGGCGCCGATTCCGACGGTGGCAAGATCCCTGGCATAGATGATGGTGTTCGACTTGACGTGCTTGGCGACGCGGAATGCGAATTTGAGGTCGCGCAATTCGGCATCTGACGGTGCGCGTTTGGTCACCACCTTCAGCGTCATGTCGTCGACCACGGCGTTGTCGCGGCTCTGTACCAGCAATCCGCCGGCAACGGTCTTGGCGGTCAGGCCGGTGCCGCGCGGGTCGGGCAAGCCGCCCGCCAGCAGCAGCCGCAGATTCCTGCGCTTGGCGATGATCGCAATCGCTTCCTCGGTCGCATCGGGTGCGATGATGACTTCGGTCAGGATTTCAGTGATGGCGCGTGCCGCCTCGGCATCGAGCGTACGATTGACGGCGATGATGCCGCCGTAGGGCGCCTGGGTGTCGCAGGCGAATGCCTTGCGATAGGCGGTGACGAGGTCGGGGCCTTCGGCTACGCCGCACGGATTGGCGTGCTTGACGATGACGCAGGCGGCGGTGCGCGCGGCATCGAATTCGCCGATGCATTCGTAGGCCGCATCGGTGTCGTTGATGTTGTTGTACGACAGCTCCTTGCCCTGGAGCTGCCGCGCCGTCGTCACGCCCGGCCGGCGATCCGGCGTGCGATAGAACGCCGCGGTCTGGTGCGGATTTTCGCCGTAGCGCAGCGGCTGGATCAGCCGGCCGCCGATGGTGCGGAAATCCGGCGCGTCGGTTTTGAGCTGGACGGCGAACCAGTTCGAGATCGCGGCATCATAGGCGGCGGTGCGGGCATAGGCCTTGGCCGCGAGACGGCGTCGCAGCGGAAGCCGGGTTGCGCCGTTGTTGGCGGCGAGTTCATCGAGCACGGCCTGGTAATCTGCGGCCTCGACGACGACGGCGACATCGTCGTGGTTTTTCGCGGCGGCGCGGATCATCGCGGGTCCGCCGATATCGATATTTTCGATGCACTCGTCGAAGCCGGCGCCTTTGTCGACGGTCGCTTCGAACGGATAGAGATTGACCACCAGAAGGTCGATCGGCACGATGCCGTGATCTTTCATGGATCGCGCATGCTCGGCATTGTCGCGAATCGCCAGCAAGCCGCCATGCACTTTCGGATGCAGGGTCTTGACCCGGCCATCCATCATTTCCGGAAAACCGGTGAGTTCCGAAACATCGCTGACCTTCAGTCCGGCGTCCGCGATCGCCTTCGCGGTGCCGCCGGTGGAGACGAGGTCGATGCCGTGGCCGGCCAGCGCACGGGCAAATTCAATCAGCCCGGATTTATCGGATACGGACAATAAAGCGCGGGTCACGAGGCGCGGATGGTCGGTCATGCATCAATCCTGGCTGGCAAGGACGCCGCGTAGCACGGTTTTGTGAGGCAGGAAACCATCGATGCCGCGAGAGGGGCTCTAGCAGATTGAATGTCCAGCAGAAACGGTTTCTCTGTTGCCGATAAGTCATAGTCGATGATGTGGCTGCCTGTTAGCTTCTCGCTCGAAAAGTCCCTGCTCGAAGCAGGGATAGGGCCGGTTGCGGCTTACAGGAGGCGCTTTTGTTTTTCCGAATAGGCAAGATTTGGTCGTTTGCCTCTGCCTTTATCGTGGCTGCGACGCTGATGCTGCCGGGTGGCCCAGCGACTGCCGGCGGGAACATTCCGGCTTTTGGGGCAAATTCCGCGAATGCGAGCAGCTGGGTGGCGGGCGCTCATGCCGGGTACAACTGGCAACAGGGGACGATGCTCTACGGTTTTGAAACCGATTTTCAAGGCACCCATCTCAACAGCCTGATGACGGGCGGGCTGACGCCTAGCTCAGGTCCGGCCAGCGATTTTGCCAGGACATCGTCGACGGTCGACTACTACGGCACGTTCCGTGGCCGGATCGGATTTACGACCGGCCAGTGGCTGTTTTTCGGCACCGGCGGTGCGGCGTATGGCAACGTCGATCTGAGCAGCCGGTTCGCTACGCTGGCACCGATGACGGCATTGGACATATCCCAGTCAAAGTTTGGCTGGGTGGTCGGAGCCGGCTTCGAATACCTGTTTCGGCCGAACTGGATGCTCACCTTCAACTATCAATATGTCGACCTCGGTAACGTCGGTCTTTCTTCGTCTGCGGCTGCGGGAGGCGTCGTGATCGGCCAGGTGGCGAATGTCCATGCGCAATTCCAGACAGCGACGATCGGCTTCAGCTACCGGTTTGCGCCGGACGGCTCGCCGTCGCCGTGGGCGGGCGGATACGCCGGCGGCCAGGTCGGCGGCGCCTGGGGCGACCACACCAATGCAATCTATAGTTCGTCAAACATCGTCAATCCGTGATAAGCGCGAATTCGCCCTCGTTACGACAAGTAGAAATCTCAGGCTCTTGCTAGTTCTCGAGCGTTCATCTCGGGCGTACACCACGGAGACTGGCACATGAAGCGGCGGCATTTCCTTGCGCTGCTGGGTATTTTCTCTTTTGGTAGAGCAGCGGCAGCTCAAGACGCGCGTGAGCATCTCGGCCGTTCCGTTGCCGCTGTTGCCGAAACCATGTTTCCGGGGGACGGGCTCCCCAGCGCGGCCGCATTGGGAATTCACGACAAGATTCTCGCGATGCCGGATCTGCAGGCCCAGATCGCCCAAGGCGTGACATGGCTCGACCGGCACGCGGCGTCGCTGGGAGTTGTGAATTTTAAGGCGCTTGCCGAGGCCGGAAGACTGGCCGCGCTCGACGCCGCGTTCGCCTCCCATGACGACGGCATTCAACTTTTTGTCCTGACCATGCGCGATCGTCTGGGCACGGCCTATTATTCGGCGCCCGCGATCAAGTCGGCCTTTGCCTATACCGGTCCGCCGCAGCCGGACGGGTTTGCCGACTTCCAGCAACGCCCTTCATGAGCGGTGCCGAAAGCTGGGACGCGATCGTGGTGGGCGCCGGCGCCGGCGGCGGTGCGGCGGCCTATGGTCTAACGCAGCGCGGAAAATCGGTGCTGCTGCTCGATGCCGGGCCACGCTTCGATCCGCCGGCCGATTATCCCCTGACCGGCGCCGACTGGGATATTCGCGAATTTCCGCAAAAACCCGGCAGCACCGGCAAGTTCACGTTCGCGCCGGGCCAGAAGCTTGGCCGTGAACCCTTGCTCGCCTCGGGAAGCCGCGGCTGGGGACCGCTGGCGAACGGCGCGACGCGGCTGATGGACAATTATCAGCACGTCCGCGGCATCGGCGGTACGACGCTGCACTTCACCGGCGAGGCGCATCGCATGCATCCGGCGGCGATGAAAATGAAAACGCGCTTTGGTGTTGCTGCGGACTGGCCGTTCGATTACGGCGCGCTCGAGCCCTATTATATCGAGGCCGAGGAATTGATCGGGGTGGCGGGCCCGCCGTCCCAGGGCGCGCGCTGGCGTTCGCGTGGATTTCCGCTGCCGTCCCATCCCTTGTCCTACGCGTCGCAAACGCTCGGCAAGGGAGCGAAAGCGCTGGGCCTCGACTGGCAGGCCAATAGCCGCGCGGCGCTGTCGCGCCCCTGGAACGGACGGCCGCCGTGCAACTATTGCGGCGGCTGCAACAAGGGCTGTCCGATCGGCGACAAGGGCAGCGCCGATGTCACCTTTATCGCCGCCGCCCTGCAAACCGGCCGTTGCACCGTGCGGCCGGAATCGCCGGTGATCAGGATCGAAGCCGGACCGGACGACCGCGTCGCGGCGGTTCTCGTTGGAAAGCCCGACGGCAGCATCGAACGCATCGCGGCTCGACAGGTCGTGCTGGCCTGTGGAGCCGTCGAAACCCCCCGGCTGCTGCTTGCGTCCGGCGGCCTCGCGAATGAAAGCGGCGAGGTCGGGCAGAACTTCATGGACACTCTCTTTGTCAATGTCGGCGCCTTGCATCCCGAACCGCAGCACAGCCGCCGTGGCCTGCCGAACGATGCCATCGCGTGGGATTTCAACGCGCCCGACGCCATTCCCGGCGTGGTCGGCGGCTGCCGCTTCTATAATGCCTCCGGCGAGAGCGAACTCGGCGGACTGGCTGCCTTCGCGCTGAGGGCGATTCCCGGCTGGGGCCGCGACCATGCAAGGTCGGTGCGGAGCCTCTGGGGTCATGCACTGCACGTGGCTGCGATCGGCGAGCAACTGCCGAACCGCGATAGCCGGGTCGATCTCGATCCCGACGTGCGCGATCGCTTCGGCGTGCCGGTGGCGCGTATCGCTTCCTCGTTGGCCGAAGCGGATATCGCCCGCCTTCGGTTCATGGTTGGAAAGTCGCGCGACCTGCTTGCGGCAAGCGGTGCGCAACGGATCTATGAGAGCTATTCGAGCTGGGACTGGTTTAGCGCAACCCATGTGTTCGGCACCTGCCGCATGGGCGATGATCCCGCAAGCTCGGTGGTCGATGGCTTTGGACAAAGCCACCGCTGGCGCAACCTGTGGATCGCCGATGCGAGCGTGTTTCCCTCTTCCGGCGGCGGTGAAGCTCCCTCGCTCACCATCGAGGCGCTCGCGCTGCGGACCGCCGCGCGAATAGCAAGCCTATGAGCAATCCAGACAAGACGACGCGGCCGGCAATTACAACGGCAATTCCGGTTCGCGCCGCGCGTTGCGCGTGGCCGTTGTCACCGAGGCCGAGGCGGTCGAGCGGACAAAACTCCAGCGGATGCTGGAGGCGTGCCGTGCATCCTGCAGGATCACGATCTGGGCGGTACGGCGCGGGCCGTCGTTCCCCGCCAGGAAGACGCTGTCTTCCAGATCGACCCTGTCGTCGAGCGCCTCGAAGGTCCAGACATCGCGGTTCGGCAGCACCAGCATGACGCCGCGCGCGTCGCTCAGCCGGCTCGCCTTCACCGAGGGGTGCAGATGAAACCGCAGGGCATAATCGCTATCGAAGGCCTTCATGCGGGCATCCGATGCCGGCGCCAGCGTGTCCTCGCCGTCGAGCCTGGAGCCGTCATGCGCCACCATCAGGACGCGCCGGTGGATCATGCCGAACTGCGCCACGTAGCCGTCATGCGAGGTCGTCAGCAGTTCGCCGTTGCCGACCATCTCGCGATGGCTTTCGACGTCTGCCGGGCCGCCGACGATGGGCGCGCCCTGCAATAGCCGCTTCATCGCCGAAAGCTCGACGAACTGGCAGGACGACGTGTCGTGATAGGTCAGGGTCGAATGCGCCGGCGTGCCGCGCGCGAACGCGCGCCAGTTGTCGCGGCCGGTGGCCGGCATGCCGCAATTGATCACGATCCGGCTCGGGCCGGACGACATCTCGAACGACAGACAGCCGGCATGGGCGTCGTGGCTGACACTCGGTGGCGGCGGCGGACCGGTATCCATGATCACCGTCATCGCCCCGGCATCGAGGCGCTGGAAGCCGGTGTGCGGCATGCTGGCCATCGGCACGCCGCGGGTGTCGTCATAGGCGAGCAGGGTCGCCAGCAGGTCCGACGGCGCGTTGCTCATGCCGTTGAACAGCGCAAAACTGCCGTCGCCATGGCGAAAGAAGCGCAGCATCGGCATCATCCGGTCGATCGCATTCAACAGCGCCGGCGGCGGGGCGATGTTGCGGGCGGCAAAGGTCTGCCGCAGCGGCAGCAGGTCGATCAACAGGTCGATCAGCGCACCGGGATTGCGGGAGATATGCCCGCCATCGGGGAGAATCTGGCGCTGCAGTTCTTCCGAGAGCTTGCGCGTCGCCGAGCGGATGTGCCGTGCCTGATTGGCAAGGCAGAGCGAGGCGTAACACAGCGCGATCAGCACCTGCAGCCGCGGCACGCCGTCGGGAATATCGAGCATGGTGTAGCGCAGATAGCGAATTTCGCGGGTCAGCCCGCGCAGATAGCGCCGATAGAACTTGCCGTCGGTGTCGCCGAGCACCAATGGTGCCTGCGACAGGAGCGAGATCACGCGGCGCGCCAGCACGTCGGCGCGGCGGCCGATGGCGCGCTTGCGCGCGGTGTTCGAAATCCAGTCGTCGACCAGCGAGCGCGCATTGGCGCGGGTCAGCGCGGTATCGGCGGCGCGCAAATGCCGCAGCCATCCGAAACCGAGCAGCGCCACTTCCCAATCTTCCGACGGCGGATCGAGATCGAAGATCGAGCGGCCGTGGCAGGTGACGATCTTGCCGGCGAACACGAAGCGGCCGGCATAGATTTCAGCGGCGCGGGTGGCGTCGGCGGTGCGCAAATCGTGCGGCGCGATGATCAGACGGTCGGTGCGGCCGGGCCACAGCCGCGACAGCGCGACCGAGCCGCCGCTGGCACGCGCCATCAGATTCCGCGCGAAGCGGCTCATGATCAGCGTCGAGATGCGTCTGCGTTGAGCGACCGACACGCTTGCCTTTGATGTAGGGATTACCTTGCGAATCTCTTTTTAGTCCGGAAACGCGATCAAGACACCATCTTGAAATGTTTTGAAAAATATCCTGGAACCGGCCGAATCAGGCGGCCAAAGCGAAAATGCCCTGCAATCTCACGATTTAACCAGCCGCGCGGCGTAAAAGCCGTCGAGCCCGCCCAGCCGGGGGTCGTCGTGCGGCAGATGGCAAGGCAGCGTGCGCAGGTCGCCTTCGGCGGTCACGATCTCGGCGAGGCCCGAGACCTCGCCGGCCTCGATCGGCACCCGGCGCAGGGCTGGTTCGGCGGCGAGAAGCGTGGCTATGGCCTGCTCGCCCTCCTCCGGTTCCAGTGAACAGGTGCAATAGACCAGCGTCCCGCCCGGTTTGAGCAACGCGACCGCCTTTTGCAGCAACCGCTTCTGCAACGCGGTCAGGGCGGCGATGTCGGCGTCCTGCCGCAGCCAGGCGACGTCGGGATGCCGACGGATGGTGCCGGTGGAGGCGCAGGGCGCATCGACCAGCACGCCGTCGAAGCGCTCGCCGCCGCCGTTTTCGCCGTTGTTTTCTCTGGGCCATTCGACGGCGTCGCCGACCACCGTCTTCGCCTCCAGCGCCAGCCGCGCCAGATTGTCGCGCAGGCGCGCCACGCGATTGGGCGAACGGTCGATCGCGGTGACGCGCGCACCGGCCTGCGCGAGTTGCGCGGTCTTGCCGCCCGGCGCTGCGCAGAGATCGGCGATGGTTTTGCCGGCGACGTCGCCGAACAGCCGCGCCGGCAAGGCGGCGGCGGCATCCTGCACCCACCATTGGCCCTCGGCGAAACCCGGCAGCATCATCACCGAACCCTGCAGCAGCGTGCGCACGGACCCGGTCGGCAACACCTCGCCATGCAAACGCGTGGCCCACTGCGCGGCATTCGACTTCACGGTGATATCGAGCGACGGCTCCTGCCCGATCGCGATCGCGATGTTGCGCGCGACGGTGTCGCCGTAATGGGCGATCCAGCGCGCCAAGAGCCACGGCGGAACATCGAGCGTCTGCGACTTGACCTCGTCGATCAGCGGCTGGCCCTCGCGCGCGCAGCGGCGCAGCACGGCGTTGACGAGGCCGGCATATTTCGCGGCGCGCCGGTCGGTCTGCACCAGCCGCACCGACAGGTCGACCGCGGCATGGTCGGGCACGTCCATCCACAGGATCTGCGCGGCGCCGATCAGAAGCGCGCTTTGCGCGCGCGGCGCGTCGGTCGGGATGCCGCGATCGAGCAGCCGCGACAGCACGTGGCCGAGGGTGCCAAGCCGCCGCAAGATCGTCGCCACCAGGCGGCGCATCAGCGCGCGGTCGCGATCGGCGAGCGTCTTGAGGCCGGGATGGGCGGCGGCGCCGTCGAGCTGCTCGTCGAGGGTGCGGTGCTTATGCAGCACGCCATCGAGGATATCCGCCGCGATCCGCCGCGCCGCAAGGCCGGGCACCTCGGATGGCAGGGCGAATCTTTGAGGAGGCATGGAGCGGGAACATCACGCGGGAGAAGGGATGGCGGTCAGGCGGGTTTGGCGCATGCCATCGTGAGGGAAGATACCTGTGCCATGCGAATATGCCAAATATAAGAATCGCCACTATATTTTCACATCCGGGGACACGATCTGCCGTCTATATGGCGTATTGCGAGCAGCGGAAACCTTTCAGGAAACCTTGCCAGGAAATCTGCCAGGAAATCTTGCAATGACCGACGACCCCTCACCTCCTGCAGCAGCCCAATCGCCGCCGGAACGCAAGCCGCTGACCCCGGAAGCCCAGCGCGCGCTCGCCGAGGCCGAAGCGCGTCGTGCCGCGGCCGCCAAAGCCAACGCCCAGCCCGAGCCCAGAGAGTTCCAGGGACCGAAAGGTCCGGAACCGACGCGCTATGGCGATTGGGAAAACAAAGGCATCGCCTCGGATTTTTAGTCCCGTGTCGTTCCGGCCCACGCAAAAAGCCCCGGACGATGCCGGGGCTTTTGCATTGGCTGACGAAATCAGAAGATCAGCGCGAAACCACCACGGTGGTGCCGACGGAGACCCGCCGGTACAGATCGGTGATATCGGCATTCAGCATGCGAATGCAGCCGTAGGACACGAAGCCGCCGACCGATCCCGGCATATTGGTGCCGTGGATCGCATATTCGCCGCCGGCCAGCGTCATGGCCGCGACGCCCATCGGATTGCGCGGCGAGCCGCCGGGAATGAGATTCGGTATCGATGGCTTGTCACGCTTCACGTCGGCCGGGGGGGACCAGGCCGGATTGGTGTATTTGCCGTCGATGCGGGTGGTGCCGGCCCACTGCTTGCCGGCCTTGCCGACGCCGACCGGATAGCGGACCGCATGGCCCTGATCGAGCACGAGATAGAGCCGGCGCTCGTTGGTCTTGATCACAATCGTGCCCGGCGAATAGTCGCCCCGGAAACCGACCATGTCGGGCCGCGCCGCGGCCGGCGTCACCGTCAACAGACCCGCCCCGATGATGGCGGACAGCGCCACTGCAATCCTCAACGACATCACATTCTCCACTTCGCTTCCGCCACCCCTTCCGGGGCCGTCAAATCCCGTGCAGACCCTGCAAAACACGGGATTGTCCAGGAACTGTTTGAGCACACATTTTTAACCGCGCGCGTTAACCAACCGGTTTCCGCAGGCGCGCCCGGACTCCATTCAGAGGGGGCAACAGAGGAAATGTTGCGAACAAAGTAAATGACTTGAAAACAACACTCGTCAGGAAACGTACCGCGCGGGCGGCTTGTCCCTGACGATTGCGTGAGATTTGCTCCCTCGCCCGCACTTTCCGGGGTCGAGACAGGCGAAGCTGGCTCTCGGGGTGTCTACGCCGAGGCGCGCCCTTCTTGTTCTGGCGGTGCGCGACCAGATCTTCCACCACCGCCGGGTCCGCCAGCGTCGAGGTATCGCCGAGGCTTCCCGGTTCGTCCTCGGCGATCTTGCGCAGGATGCGGCGCATGATCTTGCCGGAGCGGGTTTTCGGCAGGCCCGGCGCGAACTGAATGAGATCGGGAGAGGCGATCGGGCCGATGTCCTTGCGCACCCACGCCACCAGCTCCTTGCGCAAGGCGTCGCTCGGCTCCTTGCCGGTCATCAGCGTGACATAGGCATAGATGCCCTGGCCCTTGATGTCGTGGGGGTAGCCGACCACGGCGGCTTCCGACACCGCGTCATGCGCCACCAGTGAACTTTCGACTTCGGCGGTGCCCATGCGGTGGCCGGAGACGTTGATCACGTCATCGACGCGTCCGGTGATCCAGTAATAGCCGTCGGCATCCCTGCGGCAGCCGTCGCCGGTGAAGTACTTGCCCTTGTAGGTCGAGAAGTAGGTCTGCTCGAAGCGGGCGTGATCGCCGTAGACGGTGCGCATCTGGCCCGGCCAGGATTTGGCGATGCACAGGTTGCCCTGGCATTCGCCCGACAGCACCTTGCCGTCGGCATCGACGATTTCAGGCACCACGCCGAAGAACGGCTGCGTCGCCGAACCGGGCTTGAGTCTGGTCGCACCCGGCAGCGGCGTGATCAGGATGCCGCCGGTCTCGGTCTGCCACCAGGTATCGACGATCGGGCAGCGCTCGTCGCCGACCACGCGATGATACCATTCCCACGCTTCCGGATTGATCGGCTCGCCGACGCTGCCGAGCAACCTGAGACTCTTGCGCGAGGTTTTCTTGACCGGCTCGTCGCCGCCTTGCATCAGCGCGCGGATCGCGGTCGGCGCGGTGTAGAAAATGTTGACCTTGTGCTTGTCGATGACGTTCCAGAACCGCGAATTGTCGGGGTAGTTCGGCACGCCTTCGAACATCAGCGTGGTCGCGCCGTTCGCCAGCGGCCCATAGAGAATATAGCTGTGCCCGGTGACCCAGCCGACGTCGGCGGTGCACCAGTAGATATCGCCGTCGTGATAGTCGAACACGTATTGATGCGTCATCGACGCGAATATCAGGTAGCCGCCCGAGGTGTGCAGCACGCCCTTGGGCTGGCCGGTCGAGCCCGAGGTGTAGAGGATGAACAGCGGATCCTCCGCATTCATCGGCTCAACCGGACATTCCGTCGTCACCATCGCGGCGGCGTCGTGGTACCAAAAGTCGCGGACCGGATCCATTGCGACCGAGGTGCCGGTGCGCTTTACCACCACGACCCAGTCGACGCCGCCGCTCTTGGCGATCGCGGCATCGACATTGGCCTTCAACGGCACTTTCTTGCCGCCGCGCAATCCTTCGTCGGCGGTGATGACGATCTTCGACTGGCAGTCGGTGATGCGCTGGGCGAGGCTGTCAGGCGAAAAACCTGCGAACACCACCGAATGGATGGCGCCGATCCGCGCACAGGCCAGCATCGCGTAGGCGGCTTCCGGAATCATCGGCAGGTAGATCGTGACGCGGTCGCCCTTTCCGACGTTGCGGGTGCGCAGGATGTTGGCGAATTTGCAGACCTCGTCGTGCAGTTGACGATAGGTGATGTGCTTCGATTCGGAAGGGTTGTCGCCTTCCCAGATGATCGCGGTCTGGTCGCCGCGCTTTTCGAGATGCCGGTCGATGCAGTTCCAGGCGACATTGAGCACGCCGTCCTCGAACCATTTGATCGAAATCTTGCCGGGCGCGAACGAAGTGTTCTCGACCTTGGTGAAGGGCTTGATCCAGCCGATCCGCTTGGCCTGCTCGGACCAGAAGCCGTCGGAATCCTTGACCGAGCGCGCATACATCTCGCGGTACTTGGCATCGTCGACCCAGGCACGCTTGGCCCAATCCGCGGGTACGTCGTAAATCTTCTCGGACATCGGATTCCTCCACTCATGCGGCGTGTTTACGCGGCCCCGCGAGCCGTCTTGGTTGTTGCCCGCGATTATGCGTTGCCGCGCCGTGCCGGGACAAGGCGGAAACAGCTTGGACCTTGGTCGGTTTCGCGTCGCCGCGCCGCCGGACCTCGGCGGCGTCGATCACGATCGCGTTTCGCCCATCCGGAAATCAACTCTATTGAGCGAAGCCGGCACGTCGCCGGTAACCAGTAACCGCAATTCCCAAGAGGTGGGGCTAGCGTTGGCGGCGATTACCCCCTAAATGGCCTCCCCGGGGTCAAGCGGCCTCCCGGAACCAAAGACCGATAATCGGCATTACCGGAAGAACAGTTGGAGCAGGGCGTCTAAAGTCATGATGGATCAGCAGAATTTCGAGGCTACGCGGCCCGTTTCCGCCGATCCCGCCGTGGCGCTGGCCAAAGCGCTGGGGCAGTTGCCGGAAGTCGCACCCGCGGCGGCGCCGAAGCGGACCCTCAAAACGTCGGTCGAAGATCTCGCCGAGGAGCTCGGCCTCAAGCTCGGCGACCAGAACGAGCTGACCATCCGCCGCATCAAGCGCGGCAAGAGCTATTCCTTCGTGCGCGCCAACGGCAAGGCGATCCGCGACAGCGGCACCATCAAGCGCCTCAACGCGATGGCGGTGCCCCCCGCCTACGAAGAAGTCCGCTACGCCGTGGATCCGACCTCGCATTTGCAAGCCGTCGGCCGCGACGCCGCGGGCCGGCTGCAATACCGCTATCATTCCGACTGGGAAAAGGTTCGCGAGCAGCGCAAGGCGCACCGGCTGGGCCGGCTGGTCGCGGCCCTGCCGAAAATCCGCCGCAACGTCTCGGCCCATCTTTCCGGCGACGCGCCGACCCGCGAATTCGCGCTGTCGGCGGTGATCGAGCTGATCGCGCGCACCGCGATCCGTCCGGGCAATGAATCCTACGCCCGTCTCAACGGCACCCGCGGCGCCACCACCTTGTTGAAATCCAATGTCGCGCTGGAAGACGATAGCGTGGTCCTGACCTTCAAGGCCAAGGGCGGCAAGGCCGTGCGCAAGGAATGCGACGCCGCCAAGCTGGTGCGCGCCATCGGCATCCTGCGCGACGTGCCGGGCAAGCGGATGTTCCAGTACCGGGATAATTCCGGCACCGTCCGCTCGGTGTCGACCACGCAGGTCAATGCATTCCTGCGCGAGATCGCCGGCATCAAGATTTCGCTGAAGGATTTCCGCACCTTGATGGCGTCCGCCGTGGTGCTGGAATCGCTGTCGCGGATTTCACCGGCGGAAAGCGCCCGCGGCCGCCGCAGGCAGGTGCTGGAAGCCGTCCGCGCCGCAGCGGATGAACTGTCGAACACGCCTGCGATCTGCCGCAAGAGCTACGTGCACGACACCATCGTCACCGCCTTCGAGGACGGCATCCTCGAGCGTTTTGCGGCGACCATGAAGGGCTACCGCTCGCAATCGAAGCGCGAGCAGTTGCTGGCGCAAGTCGTGACGGCCGCGGCGGCTTGATCCTTCTCCCTTCTCGCACAAGGGCGAGAGCGGAAGTAAGAGTTACATCCCGCCCATCTTGCAGACGATCTTCCATTCTTCGGCCGTGACCGGCTGAACCGACAGCCGCGAATATTTCACCAGCGCCATGTCGGCGAGCCGCTTGTCGGCCTTGATGGCGGCCATCGTCACCGGCGTCTTCAAGGGTTCGTCAGCCCTGATGTCGACGCACACGAACTTGCCGGTCTTGTCGGTCGCATCCGGATAGGCTTCCTTGATGACTTCCGCGATGCCGACGATCTCCTTGCCCTCGTTGGAGTGGTAGAAGAAGGCGCGGTCGCCTTTCTTCATCTTCACCAGATTCTGCCGCGCGGTGAAATTGCGCACGCCGGTCCAGGCTTCGCCCTTGGCGCCTTTCGCGACCTGCTGATCCCACGACCAGCTCGAAGGTTCCGATTTCACCAGCCAGTACGCCATGGTCATTCCTCCGCCTTGAAGGGACGTGTCAGCAAGCTCTCGACCGCCTCGTCGATCGTCGAAGCGCGGCTCAGGATCGCCGCCACCGCCTGTGATACCGGCATATCGACATTTTGCGAAGCCGCCAGTTCGATCAGCACCGGTGCGGTGAATTCGCCCTCGGCGAGTTTGTCGCGTGGCGGCTTTTCGCCGCGGCCAAGCGCCACGCCGAGCGCGAAGTTGCGCGATTGCGGGCTCGAGCACGTCAGGATCAGGTCGCCGAGGCCCGAGAGGCCCGCCATGGTTTCGCTGCGCGCGCCGCAGGCGCGGCCGAGCCGCACCAACTCGCTGAAGCCGCGCGTCGTCAGCGCCGCCTGCGCCGATGCGCCGAATTTCCGGCCGACCACGATGCCGGCGGCGATCGCCAGCACGTTTTTCGCCGCACCCCCGATCTCGACGCCGCGCACGTCCGTGGTGTGATAGGGCCGGAAGGTGGCAGAGCCCAACGCATGCACCAGCGCGCGGGCGAGCGTTTCATCCTTTGCCGCCAGCGTCACCGCGGTCGGCAGGCCGCGCGCCACGTCCTGCGCGAAGCTCGGCCCCGACAGGATCGCCGGGATCGCATGGGGGGCGGATTCCGCGATCACTTCGGTCATGAATTTGTGGGTGCCGCGTTCGATGCCCTTGGCGCAGGCGATGACCGGCGTTGCCTTGGCGAGATGAGGCGCAAGTGCTGCGACGGCCTCGCGCAGGTTCTGCGCCGGCGTTGCGATCAGGATGGCGTCTGCATCGGCGGCAACGGCCAAGATCGTTGGTCACGCTCGATGCTGGCGTCGAGCCGCACGTCCGGCAATTTTGGATTGGCGCGCGTCGCCGCAATTTCCGACGCCGCGCTCCGGGTCGCGCGCATAAAGCACGACATCGCGTCCGGCGCGCGCGGCGACGGCGGCCAGCGCCGTCCCCCATGCCCCGGCGCCGATCACGCTTATGGATTGGAGGGACGTCATCGCCGCGCCTCAGCCGCACTCCCTCTCCCCGCATCCGCCTTCGCCCGAAGGCGGGCTTCGGCGGACAAGAGCAGGGAGAAGTGAAGGGCGTGCTCGAAGCACGGTTCGGTCCATCTCTCCCCTCCCTCCACGCGCCCTTGCGCGTGGCGGGGAGGGGTCGGGGGTGGGGGGTGGCGCAGCATTTGCCGACGCAGCGGTTCCGGCAGATAGACCCCCCACCCCCGACCCCTCCCCGCCGCTTCGCGGAGGGAGGGGAGAAGAAGAGCGCACCGGCTCGGATGATGCGGCATCACACTAAAATCCCGCGCGGGTGTTGGCGAAGCCTGCCGGTGCCGTCGCGTTGGCATCGAGCAGCCAGCGCGCGCGGGGCGGGGCGTCCATCGCATCGATCATGCCCAGCGCCAGCCGTTCCGCGCCGGCCCAGGCGATCATCGCGCCATTGTCGGTGCACAAAGCGGGCGGCGGAATGATCAGCGTGGTCTGCGCTTTGGCCGCGACGTCCTGCAACGCGCTGCGGATCGCCTGATTGGCGGCGACGCCGCCGGCGGCGACCAGCGCGCGGGGCGGACCGAATTGTTCATGAAAGAGCCGCAGGCCGACGCGGAGCCGGTCTGCCGTCGATTCCAGCACCGCCGCCTGAAAGCCGGCGCAGAGGTCGCTGATGTCCTGCGGTTCCAGCGGGATCAGCCGGCTGGCCTCGTTGCGCACCGCGGTCTTTAGGCCCGACAGCGAGAAATTGGCCTCGGCGCGCCCGAGCATCGGGCGCGGAAACGCAAACCGCTTGGCATCGCCGCCACGGGCGGCGCGCTCGACCTCCGGCCCGCCGGGATAAGGCAGCCCGAGCATCTTGGCGATCTTGTCGAAGGCCTCGCCCATGGCGTCGTCGACGGTGGTGCCGAGCCGCACATATTTCCCGACGCCGATCACGGCGACGATCTGGGTGTGGCCGCCGGAGGCGAGAAACAGGCAATAGGGAAACGCCAGCGCGCAAGTAAGCCGCGGCGTCAGCGCATGGGCCTCGAGATGGTTTACCGCGATCAGCGGCGTATCGTGCACCATCGCGATCGCTTTCGCGGTGGTCAGGCCCACGATCACGCCGCCGATCAGGCCCGGCCCTGCGGCGGCGGCAACCGCCGATAGCTGCTCAAAGCCCGTTCCGGATTCCTTCATGGCGCTGGCGACGATGCCGTCGAGCACATCGACATGGGCGCGCGCCGCGATCTCCGGCACCACGCCGCCGAACGGGGCATGCTCCTCGGTCTGCGAGCGGACGATGTTGGATAAGATTCTGCCCGACCCGTCACTTTGGCGCTCGACCACGGCCGCTGCGGTTTCATCGCAGGTGGTCTCGATCCCCAGCACCAGCGTCCGTGTTCCCGTGTCCAATGTGAGCCCTTGCGTTATCGGCGAAACCGGCGTTTCTCCCAAACTTCCTAAAGCATTTTCAGGCGAAGTGGATACCGGTTCGCGTAAAGAAAACGCGTCAAAACAAGGTATAAGAGCCTTGGTTCTGATCCAACCAGAACCGAGGCTCTAGCATTTGTGGGTCGCGAAGTGCAATCGTCCGATACGTCAGACATCCTGTTCGCGGAGACCTGAAACTTGGCCGTTCTCGTCACGCGCCCGCATCCCGACGATGAGACCACGGCCGCGGGCCTGCGCGCCAAGGGCCTCGACGTTCTGCTGGCGCCGATGTTGCGGTTTGAACCGGTCCCGTTCCACGACGATCTCGACGCGCGTTACGGCGCCGTCATCGTCACCAGCGCCAATGCCTTGCGCGGCATCGACCCTCACCTTGCGGGGAGCCGGCTGCTCAAGCTGCCGCTGTTCGCGGTCGGCGAACACACCGCATCGGCCGCCCGCCATGCCGGATTCAGCAACGTGATTCCCGCCGGCGGCGACGCCATCGCGTTGCGTGACCTGGTGCTTGCCAGCGTGAAGGCGAAAGCCCTCAAGAAAGCCAGCACCTTGCTTTATCTGGCGGGCGCGGATCTGGCGCGCGATCTTGCCGGCGAACTCGGCGAGCGCGGCTTCAGCGTCGTCACCCACACGACCTACCGGATGAATCCGGTATCCAGCCTGCCGCGGGAGGTAATCGACGCCTTTGCCGCCAACCGGATCGAGGCGGTGCTGCATTATTCAAGGCGCAGTGCACGCGCCTTTCTGGAGGCCACGCGAACCGCAGGCGTCGAAATCTCCGCATTGGCGATGCCGCAATGCTGCATTTCCGATGCCGTCGCCTCGATCGTCCGGGACGCCGGGGCCACGCAGGTGCTGGTGGCCCGTTCGCCGGATGAAAATGCCTTATTCGCGGTGCTGGATCGTGCTTTGCGCACCTGATCGCGCTACAAGGCGTTTTCAAGCGGAGCAGGAACCGGAGAATTGTGACGATGGTCGACGACAGGCCCGAAGATAACGAACCGTCACCGGATTTGGGCCGGGCCAAACGTGCGCCGCCGACCATCGACCTCGAAGCCTCGGAAGTGTCCGGCGAGACCCGGAACTACCGACGCCGGTGCGGGGCGCACCCGTTCGTTCGCGGGGCCTTCGAAGGCCGCGATTTCATCGGCGATCTCTGCGGTAATCGCCAGTGCCGCCACCGCCGCGCTGGTGATCGGCGTAGCCTGGTTGGCGGGCTGGCCCGCGGCTTCGCCCACGGTGGATAACGCCGTCATCGACGGTCTTGCCAGCCGCATCGCCAGCGTGGAATCCAAAATCGGCGCGCCGCCAGCCAACGCGTCCGATCCCGCGGCGGCCGCACGGATCGAGGCGCTGGAGAAATCGGTTGCATCGTTGCGCGGGGAATTGGCTACGGCGCGGGCGCAGTCGGAGAAGCTCGCGGCGGCCGTCAATGAAGCCAGATCGGTGCCGCGCGAAACCGCTCCAGCGCCGGACCTGTCGGCGATCAACGAACGCCTGGCCCAGATCGAACGCACGACATCCGCCCAGACCAGGGAGATCGCGCAGGAAGGCGCCAGGATTGCGGACAGCAAGCCGGCGGATGACGCGCCGTTGCGCCGCCTGGTGGCGGCATCCATGCTCGATATCTCGGTTCGGCATGGCGATCCCTATGTCGCCTCGCTTGCCGCAGCGAAATCGCTGGCCACGGATGCGGACACGTTGAAGCCGCTCGACGGCTTTGCGGCCTCGGGCGTGCCGAGTGCCGTGGCGTTGAGCCGCGAGCTGTTGACGCTGGTGCCAAAACTGTCGCCGCCGGCGCCGGAGAACGCCACCACCGGATCTGGCGTTCTCGGCCGGCTGGAGGCCGGTGCGTCACGGCTGGTTCGCATTCAACGAACCGATGCCGTCGGCAACGATCGCGGCGCCATCGTCGCGCGGGTCACCGCGGCGGCGCTGCGCAACGACATGGCCGAGGCCCGGCGCGAGTTGAATACGCTGGCGCCGGCCGATCGCGCCGCCGCGCAAGCCTGGCTCGACAAGGCCGATGCGCGCGACGCGGCGCTGGCCGCTTCGCGACAATTTGCGGCCGACGCCATGGCGGCGCTCGCCAACCCCCGGCCGTAGGATTTCGATGTTCCGGATCATTCTGTTCCTGGTGTTGATTGCGCTCGCAGCCGCGGGCGCGGCGTGGGTCGCCGATCAGACCGGCGACGTGGTGCTGTCATGGGGCGGCTGGCGCATCGAGACTTCGTTGCCGGTATTCGCCTTGATGCTTGGCGTTGCCGTGGTGGCCGCGATGCTGGCGTGGAGCATGCTGCGCGCGCTGTGGCGCACGCCCGAGCGCATCCGGCGCAGCGGACGCGAACGCCGTCAGGCCCGCGGCCGTCACGCCATCACCCACGGCTTGCTCGCCATCGGCCACGGCGATTCCACGGCGGCCCGCGCCCATGCCGATGTCGCGCGCCGCCATGCCGCCAGCGATCCGCTGGCGCTGTTGCTGCATGCGCAGTCCGCCCAGCTCGACGGCGACCGCGAGGGCGCGCGGCGCACGTTCCGCGCCATGGCCGAACGCGCGGATACGCGGCTGTTGGGCTTGCGCGGGTTGTTCATCGAAGCCCAGCGCGCCGATGATCCCGTGGCCGCGGTCGGAATCGCGGAGGAAGCCCTGAAGCTGGCGCCGGCATCGACCTGGGCCTCGCAGGCGGTGCTCGGATTTCGCTGCGCGCAGGGCGACTGGACCGGGGCGCTGACCATCCTCGACAACAATCTTTCTTCCGGCCTGATCGACAAGGCGACCTTTCGGCGCCAGCGCGGCGTGCTGCTGACGGCGCGCGCGCTGGAACTGGAAAATGTCGACCGCGACCTGTCGCGCGACAGCGTGATGGAAGCGATAAAACTGGCGCCGACCCTGGTGCCGGCTGCGGTGCTCGCCGGCAAATACCAGAGCGAGGCGCATCAGGTCCGCCGTTCCATGCGCATTGTCGAGGCGGCATGGCTGGCGCATCCGCATCCCGATCTCGCGGACGCCTATGCGCACGTAAAACTCGGCGATTCCGCGCGCCAGCGCCTGGTGCGCGTCGAGACGCTGGCTGCGAAAGCGCCGGGACATATCGAGAGCGCGCTGGCGGTCGCCCGCGCCGCGATCGATGCCGCGGAATTTGCGCGCGCGCGCGAGGTGCTGGCGCCGTTCACGGCATGCGCCGACCCAGCGGGTGGCGATGCTGATGGCGGAAATCGAGCGCACCGAACACGGCGACAGCGGCCGGGCGCGGGCCTGGACCTTGCGCGCGGTGCGCGCGCTGCATGATCCGGTATGGACCGCGGATGGCTATGTCAGTTCATCCTGGCGGCCGGTGTCGCCGGTGTCGGGCCGGATCGACGCCTTTCAATGGCAGACGCCGCTGGCGGCGCTGCCTTCGGACAAGGACCCGGCGATCGAATCCTCGCCGTTCGAGCAGGCGATGCTGGCGCCGCGCGTCGAGCCGGCAGATAATCCGGGCGACGTTCCGACCGAGCCGAAGCCATCGGCCGCGCAGGATAATTCGCCGGCCGCCGTCGAACCGGCCCCGGTCGTGACAGCTCCGCCGCCTTCGCCGCCATCCGAATCCGTTGCGGCGGCGCCCTTGTTCCGCGCGCGCCAGGATATTCCCAAAGGGAATCCGTCCAGCATTCCCGCCGTGATTCCCATTATTCGCGCCCCCGACGATCCCGGAATCGACGACGAGCCGGTGAGCGATGAATTCGCCGAACAACTCAATCCGGCGCAGGGCCAGGCCGGCGGCTGGCGCGGTTTTCTGTCCCGCTGGGGTGGCTAAATCACCGCTCGCGGGGCCGCGTTTTTCTTGCAAAATCGCACCATGACCGATATCAGGTGCGGGCGTTTTCAGGCGCTTGCCGGAACGCGAAGCCGCTTGGTCCGCCGCAATAGCTCAGTTGGTAGAGCACGTCATTCGTAATGACGGGGTCACAGGTTCGAGTCCTGTTTGCGGCACCAACCTACAAGTCGCGGAAAGCGGTACCTAAATTGAGGGCGTCGGTTCTGCCGGTTTCGTCGGCGGCAACAGATCAGCCAGAAGCGGCCGCGCGAGATGGATTAAGACGGCGGCAATGAGCGCGATCGCGGCCAGCAGCAAAAAGAATTCGAGATGCGAGAAACGCGACCACAGGCCTCCCAGCCATCCCCCGGCCAGGCCGCCCACGAAGCTGGTGGAGAGCCATATCCCCATGACGGTGGAGCGCGAGCTTTTGGGTGCGATGTTCGAGATCAGCGATAGTCCGATCGGCGAAAAATTCAGCTCCGCGATCGTCAGCACGACGAAATAAAGCAGCAGCCAAAGCCAGCTCGCAGCGGCCGCGCTGCTGAACAGCGCCGCGCCGGCCATGATCAGATAGGACAACGACAGCAGCACGCATCCAAGGATCAGTTTTCCGACCGTCGAAGGTTCGCGTCCCGGCCGCGCCCAGAAGGCGATCAACGGCGGCGTGAACAGGAAGATCATCAGCGGATTGAATGCCTGAAACCAGGTGACGGGAATGTCGCCGCGCCAGAACAGCAAATTCACCGAGCGGTTGGTCGAATGCTCGACCCACAGTGCGATGGTGTTGCCCTGTTGTTCGTAGGCAGCCCAGAACAGGGCTGTCGGGATGAACAGGATCATCATGCCGAGCAGAGCGGCCCGCAAACGCGCGGCGTCAAATGTCCCGGGTTGTTTCGGCTCAAGCCGCGTGCGGCCGGATGATGTACGGGGAAGGCCGGCGAGATAGGTCACGAGGCCGATGGCCATGCCTATGCCGGCGCTGGCGAATCCGTAGTGCCAGCCGGCTTTTTCGCCGAGCGTGCCGCAGACCAGCGGCGAGAAGAACGCGCCGATGTTGATTCCGACATAGAAGATCGAGTAGGCGCGGTCCCTGCGGCGATCGTCGGGCGAATAGAGTTCACCGACCTGGGTCGAGATATTGGGCTTGAACGCGCCATTGCCCAACACCAGCAGGAACAGCGCGAACAGAAACAGATGCTCTGACGCCATCATGAAATGACCGGCCGCCATCAGGGCGGCGCCGATGATGATCGTCGGCGAGCGGCCGATCAGCCGGTCGGCGAGAATGCCGCCGAGAATGGGCGTCAGGTACACGAAGCCGGTGTAAAGACCGTAGATCTGCGAGGCCAGGGGCTGGATCTCGAGCGGACCGGACAATGCTTCGAGCGCGTGCTTCAGGCTCGCCAGCCCAAGAACCTTGTCGGCCTTCTCCGGCTTGAAGAGATAGTCGACCATGTACAGAATGAGCAGCGCCCTCATTCCGTAGTAGGAAAAGCGCTCCCACATCTCGGTCGCAAACAGAAACGTCAGCCGCCTTGGATGCCCGAACAACTGGTCGTTGATCTCAGCCATTACACCCACATAAGGGATAGTTGATCATCTGCTCTCCAGATGAGCGATCTTTGATCAAGGTTAGATGCGCGTCGACGCTTGCGGGTTACCGCTCGGTTGCAGCGTTAGCAATCCGGCGGATTGAACGAGAGTTCATCGGAGTAATCCGGAGTTCATTCTTCCGAATGTTTCCCAACCCTCCCGAACTCCGTCTCAACGGTCATTCAAAGGCACCAGAGCGTGTGGGCAAGCATTTGTTAAACATCACGAATTCGCGCTTCGTAATGACGGGGTCACAGGTTCGAGTCCTGTTTGCGGCACCCATGATTTCGCTGAACCGATGCGATTTGCCCCGATTGACAGCTTGAACGCCCGCCGAATGTTTGGAAGGGTTTTCTCGTCTCAGGAATGTCCGGCAAGACGAGTGTGCAGCGTGGGTTTTGATCCAAGGTCCGTTTCGATACTTCCCGGCCGGGCCGCTGTCATCTCGCTGATCGTATTTCTCTTTCTCGCGCACATCGTCGGCATCGCGTTCGTCAATCGAGGCATCACCAATGGTCAGATTATCGCGGGCGACGGGCTGTTTTATTACGAGTACCTTCCTTCCCTGATACTCGATGGCGATTTGGACTTCGGGAATCAGCGCGCCGCCGCGCAGCAACTGAATATCCCCTACAACTGGCAGGCTCCGCATCTTGCAAAAACAAGCACCGGCCTGCCCGGCACCCCGTTCGCCCCGGGTTGGGCGGCACTAACCGCGCCGTTTTTTATCGTTGGACACGCACTTTCGTTGAGCTTGTCCGCGGTGGGCGTACCGGTGCGGCTCGACGGCTACGGCTTGATCGATCAATTCGTGACAAACCTCGGAGCCGTGATCTACGGCCTCTTCGGAATCTATCTTTGCTATTGCTCGCTGCGCAAATTCCATGATGACGGCATCAGCGCCATCGCCACCATCGCTTTCGTGCTGTGCTCAAACCTGCCCTATTACATCATCGTTCACGCGTCGATGTCGCATGCCGTGGCGTTTTTCTGTGTCGCATGGAGCACATTGGCCTTCGTCAGGCTCGTACAGGACGAAGGGTCCTTCATTCTGTTCGGGATAGCTTCCGGCTTCGCTCTGCTATGCCGTCCGCAGCTTGCTCCGGTCATAGCGCTGCTCTTCCTGGCGCTGCTCTGGCACCGGCGAAAGGATTTCAGCCAACTGGTGGGATCGGGATTCATATGCAGCGCGATCGCTGCCTTGCAGTTGCTGGTCTGGAAGGTCGTTAACGGCAGTTTCCTGATGGTGCCGCAGGGAGATGATTTCCTTCAGCCGCTGCACCCGCATCTGATGGCGGTTCTGTTCTCGCTGCAAACATGGCTTTATAACATGGACCCCTTTTGTCGCATTTGGGGTCGTCGGCCTGGTTTTTGGGGCGATGGGCAGAAACCACCGCGTGATTTACCTGACGTTTTTGCTCGCGTTCGCCTCGCAGGTCTACATCAACTCGATCGCCCTGGACTGGTGGTCGGGCAATTCGTTCGGTTACCGCCGATTGATCGAGGTCTATCCGCTGCTGATGTTCGGGGTGGCCTGGCTGATGGCAACGGGCAGAAAAAGTCTGGTTGTTTTATCGTATGCGGCGATCATCTGCGCGACGTTCAACGCGTTATTTTTTGTGCAATACCGCTTTTGCTATATTCCGCGCGGAGAGCCGATCACCGTCAAACAACTTCTCGTCGACAAGCTTTTTCTTTTCAAACTGCCCCGAACGTATTGCGATATGTGAGGAAGCCGGACTTCACTGTGTGACTATCGTCACAGTCGAAACGCTGCCGATGCGGCATGGTCCGGGCATCAACAACGCGCCGCGACCAGCGGCTAACCCCGGGGGCCTGTCATGACCGCATCTTTTACCAGGACAATTCGCCAGGCCGGTTTGGTGCTGGCTTTCGCGGTTTCCTTCTCCGCGCTGTCGACCCAGAGCTTTGCCTTCAGTGCCGAGGCGCAGCAGATGTGCACGGGCGACGCGTTTCGGCTGTGCAGCTCGGAAATTCCCAACATTCCGCAAATCACCGCCTGCATGATCAAGAACCGCGCCAACTTAAGCACCGGCTGCAGGGCGGTGATGGACCACGATCGGGCTCAGAAATCCAGCAAGGTCGCTTCCAACTGATCCGGGTAGGGGCGGCTTCGGCCCGCTATTCCGAAACCGTCTGCACCACGGAACTGACCGGACGCAGGCTGGTGACCGGCACCTTCATGTCCTTGACCAGCGCGTCGTCATATTCGGCCAGCGTCTGCAGCGGCATCCTGGCTTTCATCTGCACGACCTTGTAGCCACCGGCCTTCAACCGGCGAAGCAACGTGGGCAACGCCTCGCCGGTGTGCTTCTGGAAATCGTGCATCAGGATGATGCCCTTGCCGGCCTTGTCGATCTTGGTCATCACGGTGTTGATGATCTGGGTGGCGTCCTTGGCCCGGAAGTCGAAGGAGTCGACGTCGCAGGAGAACATCGCGATGTTGCGCGAGCCGAGATAAGCCATCGCCGCCGGGCCATGCTGCAATTCCGGAAAGCGAAAGAACGGCGAGGGGGCTGCCCCAAGGGCCATCTTGACGGCGCTGTAGCCCTTCTCGATCTCGTCCTTGGCCTGCTGGTCGGTAATCTTCTTGCTGTTGAGGTTGGCATGCGACCAGGTGTGCGCGCCGATGGTGTGCCCTGCCGCGGCCACCTGCCTGAGAATTTCGGGATGATAGGTGGCATGCTTGCCGATCGGGAAAAACACCGCCTTGGTGCATTCGTCCGCCAGCGCCTTGAGCACGGCGGGCGTGTTGACCGGCCACGGACCGTCGTCGAATGTCAGCACGACTTCCTTGTCGGTCAGAAAATCCAGTTGCTTGAAATTTTCGAAGCCGAAACCCGGTCCGCCGGTGGTGTCGATCTCGACGACGCGGCTGACCCCGAGCGCATCGGGATTGGCGCAGGCGGTTTTCGGCTGCACCGGAGCGACCGCGGGCCTGTCGGGAATGGCGGCGGTGACCTCGACGTCCTGCCGCGCCGAAACCGGCTTGGCGGCAAGAAATTTTTCGGCCTGACGGGCGCTGACGGTTTGCGGCGGGGCGACACCGGCGCGCGGCGACGCGGTCCAGAACCATACGGCGGCGATCACCACGGCCGAAACCACACTCGCCAGCATCAGGCCTGCCGCATTTCGCATCGCTTGTTCCCCTGTTCCACACCGGCATCCCGGCCGGGGAGCCATTTATGCGAAACAGGAGTTAACGCCGTCCCAACGCAGGCCCGAATTTGCGTATTTCAAAGTGTCGCACGCACCAAAATGCCGTTGCGGCGTTCGGTTGAGCCCATTAGAACGCAGGAAGCTCATCACTGGCAGGCGTCGCATTATGGCCCGATTTCTTTTCGTCCTCCCGTTTGTTCTGTTGGCCTCGGCAGCGTCGGCGCAAAGCGGACGGCCGGACCCGGGATGCGCGCGTGACGTCAGCCGTCATTGCCGTGCGGTGATGAACGACGGCGATATGGCGGTACTGGCCTGCCTCAAGCAGCACCGCCCCCGGCTGAGCAGGGCCTGCGAGAAGGTTTTGACCGATCACGGGCAGTAATTCGCTCGTCATTCCGGGGCATCGCGTCGCGAAACCCGGAATCTCGCTAAAAATCACGTACTGCCGCCCGCCGCCGCCGACGTCACCGGCAGAACTTCGTTCGCGGCGCGATCCGGCGTGTCTTCCTTCCAGCGCACCGATCCGAACGGCCGTTCCAGCATGCGGCGGACGCGCACCGGATCGGGGCCGAGATGAAAAGCCATCGCGCGCTGATGCAGCGCGCGTTCGGATTGGGTCGAGCGATTGCGCTGGCGCAGATAATCCAGCCAGGTCGGGCAATGATAGCGCTCGGTCCACAGTTCGGGATCGGCGATGTCGCGCGCGATCGACCAGCCATAGGCGCCGTTGCGCTGGCGGCTGAGTTGCACCTCCTGCATCACGCCATGGAAGGTGCGGGCGTTTTCCTGGTCGACGCGGTATTCGATCTCGACCACCAGCGGCCCGCTGCGCCCGGTCAGCGACAGCCGCACCTCGGGATCGGCGAGCACTTCTGCGGCTTCATTGCGCGCGCCGACCGGCGGCATCCCGAGCCACAGGCCGAGCAGCGGCGAGAGAAACATCAGCGCGGCGGAAACCAGTAGCGCGGTCTCGACGCCGGCGGCATCGGTCAGGCGTCCCCAGCCCCAGCTTCCGATCGCGATGCCGCCGGCGATCGAAGCCTGGAATGCCGCCAGCGAACGGCCCGCGACCCAGCGCGGCGCCGAGAGCTGCACGCCGATGTTGAACAGGGCCACTGCCAGCATCCAGACCGCACCCGCCACCACCAGCGCCGCCGCGGTCAGCACCGGTTCGCGGCTCAACGCGACTGCCGCGATGGCGCCCGCCATCGACAGTGCGCAGGCGCGGATGGCGGCCTCGCCGCTCAGCCGTTTGCGCACTTCGGCGATGTTGAGCGCCCCGATCACCGCGCCGACGCCGAAGGCGCCGAGCATGATGCCGTAGGTTTGCGCGCCGCCGTGCAGCAGATCGCGCGTGACCAGCGGCATCAGCGCCGAGACCGAACCGCCGATCACGCCGGTCACCAGCGTGCGCGCCAGCACGATGCGGATCGACGGCGAATTGGCGATATAGCGCGCGCCCGATACCATGGCGCGGTTGAGACGTTCGCGCGGCAGCCGCGACGGTTCGCTGGTGCGGCGCCACAGAAACAGCACGATCAAGAGCGGAATATAAAGCACCGCATTGGCGGCAAAGGCTGCCACCGCGCCGGCGGTGGCGACGACGATGCCGCCGATCGCGGGGCCGAAACTTCGCGCGATGTTGTAGCTGATGCCGTTGAGCGCGACCGCGGACGGCAATGTTTCGGTCGGCACCTGCTCGCTGACCGAGGATTGCCAGGCGGGACCGAACAGCGCCATGCCGCTGCCGACCACAAAGCAGAACGCCAGCAGGATTTCCGGGGTGACGCGGCCAAGCCATGCCAGCACCGACAGGCATGTTGCACCCGTCAGCGAAATCGACAGCGAAACCAGCGCCACGATGCGCCGGTCATACATGTCGGCGATGGCGCCGGCCGGCATCGAGATCAGCATCACCGGCAGCATCAAGGCGGTCTGCACCAGCGCCACCTTGTCGGCGGACGACGTCATCTGGGTCATCGACCAGGCGGCGCCGACACCCTGAATCAGGAGGCCAAGATTGGACAGCAGGCTGGCCAGCCAGATGCGCCGGAACGCCGAATGCCGCAGCGGGGCGGTGACGTGGTCGGCAGCAAACCTCGAGCGTTTCGGCTGTTCCGTCATGGTCGGTTCCGTTGCGGCGGGGAGCGTCCGGGCCGTGATTCCTGCAAATCAGAGTGATGCCTGCGAAAGTCCTTGGCTGTCCAGTGGCCAAGCCGCTATCAGCGGTCACACAAGGCGCTTAAGATGCTGAAAAATAACGGAAGGTCATAAAATGAGCCTGTCGCGGCGGACATTGCTGAAGGGCGCTGGAGCGCTGCCCTTGGCGGCCGATAGCTTCGGATTCGCAGCCTTTGCGCAGACGGCGCCGGCCGCACCGGCTGCCGCGGAGGTGCCCCCCATTCTGTTCGTACACGGCAATGGCGATCATGCGGCGCTGTGGATGACGACGCTGTGGCGGATGGAATCCAATGGCGTCCCGCGCGACCGGATGCTGGCGATCAATTTCACCGATCCGTTGGCGCGGAGCGACGACAGCAAGCCGGAGCCGAACAGATCCTCGACCGAAGACCAGCGCGGTGAACTCGGCGACGCCATCAAGGAATTGAAGCGCCGCACCGGCGCGCCACGCGTGGCTCTCGTTGGCAATTCGCGCGGCGGCTACCCGATCCGCAGTTACATCAAGAACGGCGGCGGCGCCGATGTCAGTCATGCCGTGCTGTGCGGCGTGCCCAATCACGGCGTGTTCGACTGGGACGACAATCCCGGCAGCGAATTCAACGGCCGCGGCCCGTTCCTGCGCGGCCTCAACGCAGGCGACAGTGAAGTAACGCCGGGTACGTCGTTCCTGACCTTGCGCAGCGAGAACATGGACAAATACGCCCAGCCCGACGGCCGCGTTCTCGGCAAGCCGGGTACGCCGACCGGGGTCGGCTTTGACGGGCCGGCGCTGAAGGGCGCAACCAATCTCGTGCTCGGCGCCGTCGATCATCGCGAGACGGCGTATTCGCCGCGCGCATTCCGCGAGATCTATAAGTTCATCGCCGGTGCGCGAACCGGAGCGGATCGCGATCGTGCCGGAAACGACGGTCAGGCTGAGCGGTCTTGTGACGGGCACGCCGGGCGGGGTTCAAACCAACCGTCCGGTGACGGACGCAACGGTGGAGGTGTATCGCGTATCGCCGGATAGCGGCGAGCGCATCGGCGCCGCTCCTTTTCACTCCTCGAAGACCGGCACCGATGGCCGCTGGGGCCCAGCTAGTGGCCGATCCATCCTGGTATCTTGAGATCGTGCTGACATCGGCGGGTTCGACCACCACGCATTTCTACCGTTCGCCGTTCCTGCGTTCGTCCGATATCGTGCATCTGCGCGCCGCGCGCCCGTTGGGACCGGCCGATGCGGGCGCCGGGGCAATTGTCTTGATGTCGCGCCCGCGAGGGTATTTCGGCCTGCCGCGCGACGTGGTGCTGTTCGACGGCAAGGAGCCGGCCGATGTGAAAACCGGCGTGCCGGTCGACTCGGTCAGCACACTGCGGCTTTCGGCCGCGGAGGTCGGGCGTCCCGTTGCGGCAGTGTTCAATCTCGAACGAATTGTCGCGCGCGGCGTGGCCGGCATCGGAAAACAGAATTGCGGTCGCCGAGCTGAATGACTAGCTCTACGCAGCCTTGATCGGGCCGCCGGATTTCAAGTCGCGAGGCCGAATGTGAGCATAGCCGAAACCTGGGACATGCCCGCAGCACCGCTGGTGCCGCCCAGTCCGCCACGAGCGCCCCTCACCATGACCGCCTTCGGGCGGATGGCGGCGATGCGCAGGAGCATGATCGATACCTGGGGGCCGCGCGCCTATGAAGAGGACATCATCCAGGGCCGCTTCCTGGGGCGCAGCAGTTTTATTCTCAACAATCCGGACGCGATCCGGCATGTGCTGGTCGACAACTACGAAAATTACACGCGAACGCCGGCCGGCATAAGAGTGTTGCGGCCGGTGCTGGGCGAGGGCCTACTGATATCGGAGGGCCGGGCGTGGAAATACCAGCGCCGGACGCTGGCGCCGGCCTTCACGCCGCGCGCGGTGATGACGCTCGTTCCGCACATGAACGCGGCCATCGATCAGACCGTTGCAAAGCTTCGGGCGATCAGCGGCGGCCCGGTCGATCTGCGCGAGGCGATGCAGCGGATGACGCTGGAGATCGCCGGGCGCACGATGTTTTCGTTCGGTATGGACCGTCACGGCGCGGCGCTGCGCGGCTTCGTGATGGAATATGGCGCGCGACTGGCGCGGCCGCATTTTCTCGATTTGCTGCTGCCGCTGGGGTGGCCGAGCCCGCAGGATTTCTCCCGCGCCCGGTTCCGCAAACGATGGACCAGCTTCGTCGCCATGCTGATGGCCGAACGCCGCGCGGCCGGCAAGAACGAGGGCGCGCCGCCGCGCGATCTGTTCGACCTGATGGGTGCTGCGCGCGATCCCGAAACCAACGAGGCCTTCACCGACGCACAGCTGGGCGATCAGGTGGCGACGATGATACTGGCCGGCCACGAAACCACCGGCACCGCGCTGTTCTGGGCGCTGTACCTGCTCGCGCTTGACCCGGTGACCCAGGACAAACTGGCCGCCGAGGTGCAAGGCGCCGCCGATGCCCTCGATATCGAGCATCTGAAATTTACCCGCGCCGTGGTCGATGAAACGATGCGGCTCTATCCCCCGGCATTTCTGGTCGCGCGCGCGGCCGCCGGGCCCGACACCGTCGCGGGCATGGCGGTCAGGAAGCGCGATGTGATGCTGATCGCGCCGTGGCTGCTGCACCGGCATGAAAAGCTCTGGCGCGACCCCAACGCCTTCATCCCGTCCCGCTTCATGCCGGGGCAGCCGCCGCCGGATCGTTTCGCCTATTTGCCGTTCGGCGTCGGCCCGCGGATCTGTATTGGTGCGCATTTCGCGCTGGTGGAAGCCACCCTGGCGCTGGCCAGGATCGTCGGCGCATTCCGGGTCGAACTGCTCGACAAGGAGCCGGTGATGCCGATCGGGGTGGTCACCACCCAGCCGGATCGCTCGCCGGCCTTTCGCATCACGCCGCGTTGACGGGCCATTGTCTGGACGCCGTGGCGATCCCATCTAAACTTGCGGCATGAGCGATACCCAGGCCCAGTTTTCGGTGCTGAAACAGACCGCCGACCCCTCGGTGGTCGATGCGATTGCGCGGCTGGTCGAAACAGGCGCGGATCACGAGCTCAACCGCATCAACGTGCTGGATTTCTCGAAACGAACCGGGCTCGACGAAGAACGGGTGATCTCGGGTTTTCTCCACGCCTCGCGGCTCGGCCTGTTCGACCTGACCTGGAACGTGCTGTGCCCCGGCTGCAGCGGGGTGCTGGACGCCCATTCGACGCTGAAATCGCTGCGTCACGACGACTATCATTGCGGCCTTTGCGCCTGCGGGTATGAAGCGTCGGTCGACGAGCAGGTCGAGGTCGCCTTTACCGTCAGTCCGAGGGTCCGGCGGATCGCGGCGCACGATCCCAACACGCTGCCGCTGTGGGACTATTTCAAGCAGATCTTCTGGAGTTCCGGCGTCGATCTCGACGAGGAATTGTTCGCAACGCTTTCCAACGAGGTGGTGCTGGATGCGCTGGAAATACCGCCGCACGAGAAGGCAGTATTGTCGCTGCAGTTGCCGCCGCAATTCATCATCGTGTTCGAGCCGGTGACGCATGCCGCTCAGTTCATCGATGTCCAGGGCGAGCCGACCAAAGAGCGCCAGCAACTGTCGCTGATCTACAACAAGATCGAGGCCCCGGTCGGGACCATGACCTTGCGTCCCGGACCGCTGCGGCTGTCGCTCGACAACCAGACCGATGTCCGGGTGCTGCCGTCGGTCTTCATCGCCGCCGACGCGCTGCATCACCTGATCGGCAAGCGCAAGCCGTTCCTCACCGCCAAGCGGATGCTGACCAACCAGACCTTTCGCGACGTCTACAAGGCCGACAATCTCAGCATCGACCAGCGGCTGAAGATCACCTCGCTGACTTTCCTCTTCACCGACCTCAAGGGTTCGACCGCACTGTACGAGCGGGTCGGCGATCTCGCCGCCTTCGACCTGGTGCGCGCGCATTTCCGTGCCTTGCTCGACATCATTTCATCGGAGAAGGGCGCCGTGGTGAAGACGATCGGCGACGCCGTGATGGCGACCTTCGTGCGGCCCGAACATGCGCTCGCCGCCGGCCTTCGGATGCGCGCGGCGATGGATGCGCTCAATGCCGAACGCGGCACCGACGATCTCGTGGTCAAGATCGGCATTCACGAGGGTCCCTGCCTTGCCGTCATGCTCAACGAGCGGCAGGATTATTTCGGCCAGACCGTCAATATCGCCGCCCGGGTTCAGGGCCTGTCGACGTCGCAGTCGATCCACATCACCGGGCCGGTGATCGACGCGCCGGCCGTGGCCGCGATGCTGGACAAGGCGGCCATTGCCCCGATCCAAAAGCAGGCGGCGCTGCGCGGCATTGCCGACAAGATCGTGGTCTATGAAATTCCCTGACGGCGAGATTGCCGAACCGTAATGAACGGGCTGGAACCGGCCCGCATTGCGCGTGTTGATTTTTCGTCCCATATACCCGCCAAGAGGCTTCACGCTATTTCAGGCAAGAGAGCGATGCTGGACGGACTGCGCCAATTCATTACCGATGTTATTTCTCCCGCCGCGCACGAGCCGCGCTCGTTCGACGAAACCGGATATCGTCTGGCGGCGACGGCGCTGCTGATTCACGTCATCTCGCTCGACGGTGAACCCACCGACATCGAAAAGCGCAAGCTTCACGGCCTGCTCGAAACCAGTTTCGGTCTCGAGCCCGGCGCGGCGGACAGACTGATCGCGTCCGCGACGCTGGCCGAGGGCGAGGCGGTCGATCTCTATCATTTCACCAGCGTGATTATGCGTTCGGTGGATGAGGATGGCCGGCGCCGTATCGTCGAAATGATGTGGGAGCTGGTTTATGCCGACGGCAAGGTCAGCGAGTTCGAGGACAATGTCGTGTGGCGCGCGGCGGAACTGCTGGGCGTGTCCTCGCGCGACCGGATCGATCTCAAGCACCGTGTCGCCGCCAGGCAATCGGGACCGGCGGCCGGCGGTTCGGATAGTGCAGACGCGGCAATGTGACACGCTGCGGACGGGCGCTTGAAGCCGCAAGCGCGCGGTACCGGACATGACGAAACTTTAATGCGCCTGAAAATCAGCCACCGGCGCGGCGATAAGCCCAAGATTGTTGCTTTAATTCGCAAGGGCTGTGCGCGGGGCACGCAGGTATGCTCGCAGGTGACTTGCACGCTGCCTAGGGCATATGCTCTCGTCAGGGTGTTGGCCGATACCCCTGCACTTTTAATTTCAGAGCATTTAAGCCGTGACCGATCGTGTGACGCTTATTACCGGGGCTTCAGCGGGAATAGGCACCGAGTTGGCGCGCGTTTTCGCCGCTAACGGTCATCGCGTGGCGCTGGTCGCGCGCCGTGCCGACCGCCTGACCGGGCTGGCGAGCGAAATCGAAGCCAGCGGCGGCGCCGCTCCGATTGTCATTCCCTGCGACCTTGAACAAGCCGATGCGGGCGACAAAATTGCCGCGGCCTTGAGCGGCGAAGGCGTGGAAATCGAGTACGTCGTCAACAATGCCGGCTTCGGTTTGTTCGGCGACGCGATCGAGCTCGACCGCGCCGGGCAGCTCGGCATCATCGCCGTCAACATCCGCACCATGACCGATTTGTCGTTGCGGTTTTCCGATCAGTTGATCCGCAATCGCGGCGGCATCCTCAACCTCGGTTCAATCGCCGGCTTTCTGCCGGGGCCCGGCATGGCGGTATATTATGCGTCCAAGGCCTATGTGCTGTCGTTCACCGAGGCGCTGCATGCGGAGCTCGGGCCGCATGGCGTGCGGGTGACCGCGTTATGTCCGGGCCCGGTGCCATCGGAGTTTCAGGCGCGAGCCGGTTTCAAGCCGGGATTTGATTCCGCGATCCTGAATGTCTCCGCCTCCGATGTCGCGCAGGCCGGCTATCGCGGGTTGATGGCCAACAAGCGCGCGGTGCTGCCCGGCCTCGGCATCAAGATCGTGCCGCTCCTGCTTCGGCTGTTTCCGCGCGGGTTTGTCCTGGCGGCAGTCAGCGGTTTCCAGCGGCGCAGGCGCGGCTAGGAGCGTTGGCTGCTGAGGTTTACGGGAAGTGAGATGGGATACGTCCGGCAGCCCGTCTTCGCCCAAGCGGGCTACGCCGGGCACCACGCTTCGCTTTCGGCTCTTGCGTGGCTGCGCCACGCGTAGCCGAAGGCGAAGCGTGGTGGAGCCAGGCGGGATCGAACCGCCGACCTCGTCATTGCGAACGACGCGCTCTCCCAGCTGAGCTATGGCCCCATCGCGGCCGTCTGAAGTGAACGGCGGCCGACAATCGGCGCCATTTACCGTCCGCGCCAAGGCCAAGTCAAGAACGGCGAAATCGCGGTTTTTCCGCAGGATTTGCCGGGAACTTCCCTTGTTTGCGAAGGGGGGAACCGATATTTAGCAGGGGATCAAATCCGCGACGAACCCCGCGAGTGAGCCAGCCATGCGTGCCGTTCTCGACATCGTTCTCATCGTTCTCGATCTCTATGTCTGGCTGCTGATCGCCTCGGCCATCCTGTCCTGGCTGATCGCCTTTAATGTCGTCAACACCCGCAACCAGTTCGTGGCCTCGGTGGCGGAATTCCTGTACCGGATCACCGAACCGCTGCTGGCGCCGATCCGCTCGGTCATGCCGAACCTCGGCGGGCTCGATATCTCGCCGATCATCCTGATCCTGATCATCATGTTCATCCAGCGGGTGATCACCTATTACATCTATCCCAGCGTATTCTGATTGCGTGGATACGCGATGGATCCCTGGCGCTATTCCACCGCGGGCGAGGAATAGCGATGACGGCCCGGATCATCGATGGAAAACTCATTGCCGCCGAGCTTCGCGCCCGCGTTGCCGATGAGGTGGCGCGGGTACGGCGCGAGCACGGCCTCACGCCGGGGCTGGCGGTGGTGCTGGTCGGCAACGATCCGGCCAGCGAGGTCTATGTCCGCAGCAAGCACAAGCAGACCCAGGCCGCCGGCATGGCGTCGTTCGAACACAGGCTGCCGGCCGACGTCGCGCAGCATGACCTGCTGGCGCTGATCCGGGAGCTCAATCGCGATTCGCGCGTGCACGGCATCCTGGTGCAACTGCCGCTGCCGAAATCGCTTGATACCGAAACCATCATCGACGCCATCGATCCCGCCAAGGACGTCGACGGCCTGCATCCGCACAACGCCGGACGGCTCGCCGGCGGGTTGGCCGCGTTGTCGCCCTGTACGCCGCTCGGATGCATCATCCTGACCAAGACCGTGCATCCGTCGCTGGAAGGCATGAACGCCATCGTGATCGGCCGCTCCAATCTGGTCGGCCGTCCGCTGGTGCAATTGCTGCTCAACGAGCATGCCACGGTGACCATCGCGCATTCGCGCTCGCGCCACCTCAAGCAGTTGTGCGCGCAGGCCGATCTCGTCTATGCCGCGGTCGGCAAGCCCGAAATGGTGCGCGGCGACTGGATCAAGCCGGGCGCCACGGTGATCGATGTCGGCATCACCCGGTCGACAGGCCCTGACGGCAAAACGCGGCTGGTCGGCGATGTCGCGTTCGATGAGGCCCTGAAGGTCGCCGGTGCAATCACGCCGGTGCCCGGCGGCGTCGGTCAAATGACGGTGGCGTGCCTGTTGGTCAACACCTTGCGCGCGGCGTGCGCCATTCACGGCCTGCCGCCACCGGGGGTGTAGGAGTGACGCGTGTTGCCCTCCTCCCCTTGTGGGGGAGGGTTAGGGAGAGGGGGTAGCAACAAGCACCGAATTCGCAGCCACCCCCCTTTCCCGCTCTCCCCGCAAGCGGGAGAGGGGGAAGAACAGCGTGCTCCGCTGTCGGCAGTGCAGCTTCTCCCTCGCCCCGCTCTTGCGGGGAGAGGGTCGGGGTGAGGGGCTCTATCAACGATTCGATTCGCGGAGAGTCCCCCCTCACCCGAAATTCGCGCTGCGAATTTCGACCTCTCCCCGCAAGCGGGGCGAGGTAAGAAAGGCTACTTCCCTTTTGCCCGCGCGATGCCTTCCAGGATCAGCTTGTGCGCATCCTCGGCGCCGCCCCAGCGCAACACCTTGACCCATTTGCCGGGCTCGAGATCCTTGTAATGCTCGAAGAAGTGCTGGATCTGCTGCAGCGTGATCTCGGGCAGGTCGCTGTAGGTCCGTACCTTGTCATAGCGCTGGGTCAGCTTCGATGACGGCACCGCGATGATCTTCTCGTCGCCGCCGGCCTCGTCTTCCATCAGGAGCACGCCGACCGGCCGCACGCTCATGACCGCGCCGGGGACGATGGCACGGGTGTTGGCGACCAGCACGTCGCAAGGATCGCCGTCGCCCGACAGCGTGTGCGGAATGAAACCGTAATTGCCGGGATAGCGCATCGCGGTATAGAGAAACCGGTCGACCACCAGCGTGCCGGCGTCCTTGTCCATTTCATATTTGATCGGCTCGCCACCGACGGGCACTTCGATGATGACGTTGACCTCACGCGGCGGATCGGTCCCGATCGAAATGGCGTCGATGCGCATGGAGAACTCCGCAGGGCTTTGAAATCAGGTTCTGGACAGGAGGGCCGGCGGTGCGACCCGGCGGCTTCGCAGGTCTCAATTGGTCCAGGCGAAGGCGACCTTGTCGAGCGACTTCGGCCCGAACTTTTCCGAGGAGCGCGCCACCATGCGGCCGCCGAGCGCGCGGTAAAACTCCGTCGCAGGATCGTTGTCCGAAAGCGCCCAGATCACCATGCTCTTCAGGCCGCTCTGCAACAGGTCGCGCCGCGCGGCGGTGAACAGGCGGCGGCCGAAGCCGAGGCCCTGGAATTCCGGGCGCAGGTAAAGCTCGTAGATTTCGCCTTCGAAATGCAGGCTGCGGGCGCGGTTGCGACCGTAATTGGCATAGCCCGCGACCTTGTCGCCGAATACCAGCACGCTGACGCGGCTGCCCTTGCGGATCGCGCTGTCCCACCATTGCGGGCCGCGGCGGTTGATCAGCTTCTCAAGCTCCGCGCCGGGAATGATGCCCTGATAGGCCGAGCGCCAGGCCTCGTCATGGGTCGACGCCACCGCGGCTGCGTCAGCAGCTTTGGCCGGCCGGACCTCGATCAGGGTTGTGCTCATGGTCCCGATCAAAGCAAGTCGGCGCGTCCGCTTCAAGGTCCATCGTTAATTATCAGTTAACCTGTGGATTTTCTGCATCAGTTTTAGGGCCGGGCTGTGCTGAAAGGGGACAAGGAGGCGCCCCAGGCGGGATTTGGCCGATCGCCGGCTGGGGACAATGAGCCGGGACCGGGACTTTTCGCGGTGTCCCATCACGGAAAAATGCACTGGACTTGATTCGCCGCGGGTATTCTGTGCGGCAGGTCCGATCCTCCGTTTTCGGGCCGCGTCAGGTCAATTCATGCAATCGCTCAAGGCGTTTTTCGTTCTGCTCGTGCTGGCCGCTGTCGCCGCGCAGCCCGCCACGGCGCAAACCCGGTTCGGCGCGCAGGGCGACGAAGGCGCCCCCAATCGCAAGCAGCAATGGCTGGTGCCGTCGCCGGATCCGGACACCGCGGCGCATGCATGGTTGTTTCGGCCGCCCGGCGATGGGCCGTTTCCGCTGGCGGTTATTGCGCATGCCTCGACGCAAAACGAACTTCGTCGTGCGCAAATGCCGCAGCCCGAATACCGGGCGCTGTCGGCGTGGCTGGTGGCGCGGGGCTTTGCGGTGCTGGTGCCGGAACGTCCGGGCCATGGCGCCACCGGCGGACGCTATCTCGAAGACCAGGGCGGCTGCGACGACGCCAACTATTCCCGGGCCGGATACGCCACGGCCGACACGATCGCGGCCGCGCTGGACTACCTGCGCGCCGAATCCTTTATCCGCCAGGACGGCACGGTCATTGTCGGGCACTCCGCCGGGGCCTGGGGCGCGCTGGCGATGGCCGGCGAGGGCCCATCCGGCATTGCGATGATCGTTGCGTTCGCGCCGGGACGCGGCGGCCATGCCAACGACGTCCCCAACCAGGTCTGCGCGCCGCATACGCTGATAGCGGCCGCGACCGAATTCGGCGACGGCGCCCGTGTGCCGGTGGTATGGCTGGTGGCGGCCAATGACACCTATTTCTCGCCTGAGCTGTCGCGGCAGATGGCGGATGCGTTCCGCTCCGGCGGCGGCAAGGTGGATTTTCGCGTGCTGGCAGCCTTCGGCAGCGAAGGCCATTGGCTGGCGGAAACCGACGGCGGCGAAAAACTGTTCGGCCCGGCGCTGGACAGCGCGATGAAGCCGCTGATCGCGAAACCGGCCAGGAAGCGATGAGGGCGCGACCGATAATCTTAAGAGAATGATGCCTCATAGCTAAGAGGCGAGAGATGGACAAAGTTCTCTAGCGGAGGTTCTAACTCAAACATCCGCGGACGTATTGAGAAATCAAAAACTCGACACAGGCGAAACGCCTCAGGTCGTTCCGAAGAAAGCGAGAGCTCGTTTCTAGTAATATAAAACGGCGTGATATCCGAGCCTACCGTGGTTTTTACCTCAAGAAAGCGCTCCTTGCCTTTTTTGTCAAAGGAAAGAATGTCATAGCCCGCTCCGTCGCCATCCTCCTCGGATATCCATCGGATTTTCTTTGCGAGATCTGGTCGATCGAGCCGTTGGAGTTTCTCCCGTTCGAATTGGAAAACTAATTCTTCTCCGTCGCGTCCAAGTTTGCGATTTCGGAAATCACGCTCAACGGGATTAAATTTCCGGACGAGACGTTCGACATCTTCCCGCCGAGCAGAAATGGGCAAAAGTGTAGGGGGCGTCTCGACAAAAAGTCCGGGCCGTTCGGCAAAGCCACTAACCGATTTCTCTGGATGGAGCGCGATGGGATTATGCGAGAGGTAGCGATCGATCGCGGCAATAATTGCCGTTTGGAAATTTGTAGCAGGTAGATACCCCCGAATTCTGGGAAGTCCGAGTTGCTGGAGCACTGCCGAAATATTCTGATGTTTGAATTCAATCGATCCTTTGCTTCGATCAATCTTACTTTGGAGAAGACGATTATGCTGCGCCTTGTTAAAGGGAATGCCAGCGGTTTCCTCGTTGAGCATTAAAAAATAGTCAGAGATGATGAGATCAAGTTCCTCATTGGTCCAGTCGCGTCGCTCGGGCGGTTCCTCTGACATATAAGTGGTGCTAGTTGCCTCTTGGGATAAGCAACTGTATTGGATTAAGGTCGTATTTGTTTCCGAACCATTCGACAAAATCAGACGGCGGTTCGTTCGATTTCCATTGATTAATCAAATATTTTTCGTCAAAGCCGGCATCGTCTATCGTTATGCAGTAAATTTGAACGAGGCGCTGATCGACGGCATCGCGCCAATCGCGATATCCTTTGTCTAGCGTCGAAGCTTCCATAGGATTCTCCGCTTGCCGTTAACGCACATCAGCCGAGCTTATCGCCCGCGTCATTCGAAAGATAGATTGCCGGGTCAAGCCCGGCAATGACGAAAGGGCGCGGCGCGGCGATCATCCAGCGGTTAGCGAAGCCAGAACTTCCCCCGCCGCCGTCGCCCCGCTGTCCCTCGCCCCATGCGCGGTGGAGAAAAAGTTCGGCGAGGTGGCCTCTCCGGCAAAGAACAGGCGGCCATCGACCGGGGCTGCCAGCACCGCGCGCTTGCCGGCGTGGCCGGGCAGCGCATGCGAATAGGAACCGCGGGCGAATGGATCGTGGGCCCAGCGCGACTGCGAGAGCGGCTTTAGCTTGCGGCGGAAATCCGAGCCGAGCAGGGCCGTGATCTCGTCGATGGCCTGCGCCATCATCGCGCCGTCGCCGGCATCTTCCAGCGCTTGCGCGTGTTTGCCGCCGAAGTAACCTTCGATGCAGGGTTGGCCGAACGGGCGCAAATGAAAGCTGCCCATCGCGGTGCGCATGGTGGCGCCGCGCAGGCTGCCGTCCTTCGGCAGCGCCTCCGGTTGATCCAGCGCCAGCATCACCTTGTCGGCAAGGCCGAGCGGCAGGCCGCGCGCGGCGTCCAGTTTTGCCGGCAGCGCCGGGTGAAAGCGGATCGACTCATCGGCGATGAGGTTGGTCGGCACCGTGACGATCACTTGATTGGCCGTGAGCGTGCCCCGCGACGTTTCCAGCCGCACCCGCGCTCCGGAATGATCGATCAATGTCACTTCCGTGTTCAGCGCCAGCGGACAATGCGCGCCATAGGCCGTCATCAACGCGCCGTAGCCGCGCCGCACCCGCCAGTTGATTTCGGTGTCTTCGTAGGCCTCCATGTCGAGGATCGAAACCTGGTCGAGTTCGCAGCCGTTCACATAGGTCGAGATCGCGTCGATCATCGGGTTCCAGCGATTGCCGGGTTCGAGATACGCACTTGCGGCGCTGTCGCGGCCGCTTTTGGCGGCTTGCTCGGCGCGGTCGTAGAAGGCGTCGATCGCAGCGATGAAATCGGCGCGCTCATTCAAGGGAAATCCCTTGTCGAAACTTTGCTCGCGCCACGGCGGGCGGGTCTTGTCGACCTCGAAGCCGAGGCGCTCGGCGATTCCGACAAAGGAATTCTTGTCGGCGGAATGCAGCCAGCCGCAACCGAGGTCGAAGGTGACGTCAGGCGCGGCCATGATGGTGTGGGCACGCCCGCCGACGCGGTCGCGTGCTTCCAGCACGATGGTCGAGAGGCCGGAATTTTGCAGCGCATGCGCCGCACCGAGACCAGCGGCGCCGGCGCCGATGATGGCGATATCGACTTCGGAGGGGAGGGACATGCGGGGGGACGCGCGCCGTTTCTACTCCCTCGCCCCGCTTGCGGGGAGAGGGTTGGGGTGAGGGGCTCTATCAGCGGGCAGAATATCGAAAAGGCGCGACCAACGCGACACCGGTACCCCCTCACCCGGAGACATCGCTATCGCGTTGTCTCCGACCTCTCCCCGCAAACGGGGCGAGGTAAGATCAAGCCACCGCTTGCTTGGCCTTTTCGGCGCGCTTGCGGTCGTTGGCGTCGAGGAACTTCTTGCGCAGCCGGATCGACTTCGGGGTCACTTCGACCAGCTCATCGTCCTCGATATAGGCCAGCGCCTTTTCCAGCGGCATCTGGATCGGCGGCGTCAGGCGCACCGCCTCATCCTTCGAGGTGGTGCGAATGTTGGTGAGTTGCTTGCCCTTGAGGACGTTGATCTCGAGATCGTTGTCGCGGGTGTGCTCGCCTACGATCATGCCCTTGTAAACCTTGCAGCCGGGCTCGATCATCATCGGGCCGCGATCCTCCAGCTTGAACATCGCGTAGGCCACGGCCTCGCCGATATCGTTGGAAATCAGCACGCCGTTGCGGCGGCCCTGGATGTCGCCCTTGTAGGGCGCGTAGCCGTGGAATAGCCGGTTCATGACGGCGGTGCCGCGGGTGTCCGTCAGCAATTCGCCCTGATAACCGATCAGGCCGCGGGTCGGCGCGTAGAACACCAGCCGTTGGCGGTGACCGCCGGAGGGACGCATCTCGATCAACTCGGCCTTGCGTTCGCTCATCTTCTGCACGACGACGCCGGAATGCTCCTCGTCAACGTCGATCACGACCTCCTCGATCGGCTCCTGCCAATCGCCAGAGGCTTCGTCTTTTTTCAGTACCACGCGCGGACGCGATACGGACAGTTCAAAGCCCTCGCGGCGCATGGTCTCGATCAGAATGCCGAGCTGCAGCTCGCCGCGTCCGGCGACTTCCATCGCGTCGTTGTCATCGGATTCGCGAACCCCCAGGGCCACGTTGCCTTCGGCCTCGCGCAGCAGACGGTCGCGGATCATGCGGCCGGTGACCTTGGTGCCTTCGGTGCCGGCCAGCGGCGAATCGTTGACGCGAAACGTCATCGCCAGGGTTGGCGGATCGATCGGCTGCGCCTGGATCGGCAAATCCACGGAAGGATCGCAGATGGTGTGAGCGACGGTGGCGTTCGGCAGACCGGCGAGCGCGACGATGTCTCCGGCTTCCGCCTCTTCCACGGCGGTGCGTTCAATGCCGCGGAAAGCCAGCACTTTGGTAATACGACCGGTCTCGATCAGCTTGCCATCATGATCGAGCACCTTCACGCTCTGGTTCGGCTTGACCGACCCCGAAGTAATGCGTCCGGTGATGATGCGGCCGAGATACGGATTGGCTTCCAGAATGGTACCGAGCAGGCGAAACGGGCCTTGCTCCACCACGGGAGGCTTGACGTGGCTGAGGATCAGATCGAACAGCGGCTGCATGCCGTCGTCGTGCGAACCCTCAAGCGTCGTCGCCATCCAGCCCTGCTTGGCGGAGCCGTACAGAATCGGGAAATCGAGTTGCTCCTCGCTGGCGTCGAGCGCCGCGAACAGATCGAACACTTCGTTGATGACTTCGACAGGGCGCGCGTCGGCACGGTCGACCTTGTTGATGACGACGATGGGCTTGAGGCCCATCCGTAGTGCCTTCGACACCACGAATTTGGTCTGCGGCAGCGGACCCTCTGCAGCGTCGACCAGCACCAGCGCGCCGTCCACCATGTTGAGAATGCGCTCGACCTCGCCGCCGAAATCGGCATGGCCAGGGGTATCGACGATGTTGATGCGGGTGTCTTTCCACTGCACCGAGGCCGCCTTGGCCAGAATGGTGATGCCGCGCTCGCGCTCCAGATCGTTGGAATCCATCGCCCGCTCAACCTGGCGCTGGTTGTCGCGGTAGACGCCGGATTGCTGCAGCAGGCGATCGACCAGCGTGGTCTTGCCATGGTCGACGTGGGCGATGATGGCGACGTTGCGGAGTTTCATGTCGTTTTTTCTGAACCGGACAATGGCTGGAGCACGATCTCGCCGGAAAACCGGGACCCACTTTTCCGGATCACGCTCAAAAACCTGGAATCTCGAGGGCGCAGTCCTCCCAAGGAAGATTCGCGCCCAAAAAGGAAGCCCGGCCAAAAGGACCGGGCACGCCTTACTCGTTGCGGCGCAATATAGTCAGAAATTGCCAGAAAACAATGCGTTATTTGCGATTTGGTTAGCCGATTTTGCCGCCAAAGCGCTGCTTTCCGTCGCCGTTGCTTTCCTCGGTCGGATAGACCCCGCGCAGCACTTCCTCGAAGTGGTTTTTGACGGCCTCGTTGCAGAGGCAGGCCCGGTTCCTCAGCGCATCGGGGTTGCGCACCAGGATCGAGCCGCGTCGGGTTTCGAGCACGCCCTCGGCCTTGAACGTCTGGATCACGCGGCTGGTGTAGCTGCGGCCGACCCCCAAAAGGGTCGCCAACTGCTCGTGGGTGAGCGGCACGACATTGTCGCCATCGGTGCGTTCCATCGCCGAGACGATCCATTTGGCGGTGCGTTGTTCGATCGAATGGATCGCGTTGCAGGCGGTCGACTGGAACATCTGGGCCATCATGCAATCGGCATAGCGTGCGAAAATGTTGCGCAGCGTGGTCGACTTCATCTTCGCGGCATTGAGCTTCACGACGTGCAGGCGCACGAACGGCCCGCCGAACTTGACCATGATGCGGGTATAGGCCGGCAGATATCCCTCGCTGACAATGCCGCCGACGGCGCCTTCGCGGCCAACCAGGATGGTTTCGACGTCGCGGCCGTCTTCGTTGGGAACCAGGTAGGACGCAAGGCTGGGTCCACAGGGGAAGTGGACGATTTCGACATCGTCGCCGGGATTGTAAAGCAGGTCGCCAGGCCCGGCCTCTTCGTTGGCAAGGTACGGCGCAATCAAAGCAAAGTCGTTGGCGTTGAGCCTTCGCAATAAATTATTCAACGGCCGTTCGCCGCCGTTCAGTGGTTCTTCGCTTGCCATTCAATACCCCTGTCCGCAGTCGACAATAACTGCCTTTGCCGGATTCATGTGTCCACAAGTGCACAGACAACGGAAATGGGGTGTGATGGGTTCCAATATGGAAACCGGCCATGCGCCTGGATGGGGCGTGCCCGGCAGGCCGCGTCCGGTTCGCTCCCGGACACCCGAAATAAATCTTGGCTCTCTTACCCGGCAGGACCATGGAACCCGCCCTTCACGACGGCATGCCCGGCGATGTGCTG
The DNA here is from genome assembly GCA_963774685.1 of uncultured Alphaproteobacteria bacterium. GTDB lineage: Bacteria > Pseudomonadota > Alphaproteobacteria > Rhizobiales > Xanthobacteraceae > Bradyrhizobium. The sequence goes on from CAVZFU010000005.1 coordinate 939,287, forward strand.
ATTGTCGAGGATGACCCGATCATTGCGCTCGGCCTCGAGGATACGATTCTCGGCTTCGGCGTGCAGACGGTGCGGACCGCGTCAAGCGTCGCCCGGGCGCTGGAGATGATCGCCGGTCGCGCGCCGGATTTTGCATTGCTCGATGTCGGCCTCGTCCGTGAAAAGAGTTTTGCGATCGCCGAACGGCTGGAAGCCTTGAAGATTCCATTTGTGTTCGTCACCGGCTACGGCGCCGAGGACCGGTTTCCGGCGGCGTTCGCGCACAAACCGAGGCTGCCGAAACCCTGTTCGCCCGATGCGCTGCGAGCGGTGTTGAAACGCCGCCCGGATGGCGCCGAGGGCTGATCCCGCTCCGGCGATCTGGCTTTCTCACCCGGCGGACCAATGACGCGTCACGCCGGCTTTGGATCGAGCGTGGTGGACCACAGCGCCACATCGGCGCGGTCCCGCAGCGTCACCGTCATCTGCCCGGTTGCGCCGTCGATCTTGACGTGGCCGAAGAACTGCATCCCGGCCGAAGGCGGCAGGTTTTGCTTGTCCGGACCGGGAGCCTTGATGAACCGCACCTCGGGGCCGAAGGTATTATCGAGTTCATTCGGCCCGAACGTTCCGGCGTGCAGCGGCCCGGAGACGAACTCCCAGAACGGCTCGAAATCCTGAAACTGCGCCTTGTCCGGATTGTAGTAATGCGCGGCGGCATAATGCACATCGGCCGTCAGCCACACCGTGTTGACGATCCCGGCGGTCTTGAAAAACCGCAGCAGGTCGGCGATTTCGAGTTCACGGCCGCGCGGCGGACCATCGCCCTGCGCAAATGCCTCCGAGCCTTTCTCGTTGGCCGCGTCATAGACGATGAGGCTGAGCGGCATGTCGGAGGCGATCACCTTCCAGGTCGCCCGTGAGTTCAGAAGCCCGCGTTTCAGCCAGGCGAGTTGATCGGGCCCGATGAAGTAGCTGTCGGGACCGTAGGTGGTCTGCAGGTTCGGCCCGTTGGGGCCGCGATAGCTGCGCTCGTCCAGCATGAACACATCGAGATGCGGTCCGTAGCTCAGCGTGCGATAGACCCGGCCCGGCTCGACGATGCTTTCGCGCATCGGATACATCTCGTGAAACGCCCGTGAGGCGCGGGCGGCGAGCAGCGAGATGTCGCGCACTTTGTAGGCCGCCGGAATCTCCTTCGACGCCGACCAGTTGTTCATGACTTCGTGGTCGTCCCACTGCACGAAGATCGGCACCTCGGCGTTGAAGGCGCGAAGGTTGTCGTCGAGGAAATTATATTTGTGCGCGGCGCGGAATTCGTCGAGCGTCTCGGCGACCTTGGCCTTTTCCGGGATGGTGACGTTCTTCCAGATTTTGCCGTCGGGCAGTTTCACCTCGGCGGTGATGACGCCATCGGCGTAGATGGTGTCGCCGGAGTGCAGCAGGAAATCCGGCCTGTGCTTCTGCATGGCGGCGTAGGTGAACATGCCGCCGTCGTCGGGATTGATGCCCCAGCCTTGTCCGGCGACGTCGCCGCCCCAGACGAAGCTGACGTCGCGCCGGTCCGCCGGCGCGGTGCGGAAGCGGCCGACCACCGGCTCGCTGGAAATGTCGGTATGCGACAGGTCGCGGAACTTGACGCGATAAAAAATATCCTGCCCGGCGGGGAGATTTTCCAGCAGCATCTTGGCGGTGAAATCGCTTTCCGGAAGGGCGGCGATCGGCGGCAGCGCCCGCGCATCGCGGAACGATTCGGCGGTCGAAACCTCGACCATCATCTGCGACGGCCGGTCGGCGCGCGCCCAGACCACCCCGCCGTCGGTGCCGACGTCGCCGGACTGCACGCCGTGGGTGATTTGCGGCCGGTCGGCAGCGCGGCTGAGATAGGGCATCGCGACGGCACTCACGCCGGTCGCCGCGGCCGTGGAAAGAAATCGTCGGCGGGAGATCCCGCGCGCAATCCTGATTTTCATGCAAGCCTCCTGGATCGGCGGATAGAATGGGCGGCGTCGCTGACAGGCCTAGGAAGCTTATATGACGGTTCGATTACGGATGCCGGCTACAAAGCGCCGGTAGCCCGGAACTGGGCGCCGGCCCGTTGCAGGCTTTGCGGCATGCTGATCAGCACCGCCTTGCGGTCGGCCACCGCGGTGTGGAACTGGCCGAGCGCGATATTGAAGGCAGCCAGCGCCCCTTCGTCGATGCCGCCATGATCGAAGCAATGCAGCGTCTCGCGCATGATGTCGTCGGCCTCGGCCTGCATCCGGTCGAGCTCTTCGACCGAATCGCAGCGCCGCGCCGCCGCCAGCATGTCCAGCAGGCGCTCGCGCAATGAGGTGTTGTTGCTGCGCTCGTCCTTTTTCAGGTAGCCCGCGAACCATGCGCCGGCGGAGCCCATCGCGGACAGGCCCATCAGTCCCCACCAGATGTAATCGCTGTAGCGATCGAGAAAGGTTTTCTCCTCGCCGTCGACAAAGGCCGCGGCGCCGGGATGCACGGGGATCGCGGCGTCCTTGTCGGTGTCCGGGGTCTCGATTTTCGCCGCCAGCGGGAATTCCGCCATCACCGATTGCCGGATCGCGAACAACTGCCGGGTGAAGGCGGCGACGGTCGCATCGGAAAGCGTTTTCTGCGCCACGATGTGGTGCGAGAAGCTGATGGTCTTGACCTCTTCCTCGGGTCTGTCGGGCGAGCCGCCGAAGGCGCCGGCGGGAATCTCGGAGGCCTCGTAGACCGGGTGATTTTGCGCGATCGCCTCGGCGGAATCGATCGCAAGGAAGGTCGGCGCACCGCCATCGCGCATCGATGCGTTGATCGCATCGGCGGTGATCTTGCTGTTGACCGGTCCGGCGGCGAAATACGCATCTGCCTGCTGCTTGCGGATCGCTTCTGCGGATTCGCTGGCCGGAAACTGAACGATATCGACCTTGCTCGAATCCACCCCGTATTGCTGCAGGATCACCTTGAGCAGATTGACATTGGCCGGGGTGCGGCCGACGACGCCGACGCGGCGTCCGGCGAGTTGCGGAATTTTGGTAATCTTCGAACCGGTTTTCTTGCCTTTGACTTTCGCCGGCGACGGGATCCACAACACCGCGACATTCTTGCGCAGCGTCGCCACCGCCTGTGCGTCTTCCGGCACTTCGAGATCGCCGCGAATGATGGCGAGATCGGCCTTGCCTTCGGCCAGCGCCTTGGCGCTCGCCATCGCACCCTCGGTTTGGAGGGGGCGCAAGCGGATATGGCTGTGGGTCTGGGTAAAGGCCTGGGTCAGCGCCTGAACGACCTTGACGTCATCGCTGTTGGCCGGACCGACCGCGATCCGCAAGATCACCGGCCGCATCGCAAAGTAATAAGCGCCGGCGCTTGCGCCGATGATGGCAAGGATGCCCGCCAGCACCACGAACATCAGCTTCCGCCTCGCCGAGCGGGCGGACGGCGGCACCAGCGGTGAAAGCGGCGTAACTACAGTGAGATCCCCGGTCATCGATCTGGCAAACAGTCGTTTGAGGTTCAATTTCGTCTCGCCAACGCCGTTACAGCGTTCTTCTAGCAAACTTCTTGCCAGCGCGGGGTTACATCTGCGTCATGGTTAGCAGGGCGCCGGGCCATTTGCGGCCTGTCGGATCATGGATCCCGATTGTAAGGTTTGGCGTTAGGGTAAGGCGGCTAGCGAAACAGGAGGCGGTTATGGCGGAGCGGCTATCGGCGGAGGCGCGGAAAACGGCCCTGAAGGGGTTGCCCGGATGGACCGAAACATCGGGCCGCGAGGCGATTGCGCGGACCTTTACCTTCAAGGATTTCAACGAGGCCTTCGGGTTCATGGCCCGCGCCGCGCTGGTGGCGGAAAAGCGCGACCACCATCCGGAATGGCGCAACGTTTACAAGACGGTGGAAGTGGTGCTGGCGACCCATGACGCCGGCGGCGTCACCGCCCTCGACGTCGAACTCGCCAAAGCCATGAACGCGATCGCGGGCCAGCTCGGCGTGACCTGATCGCCGGCGCAATCTTGCGGCGCCGGCCCAACGTCCCCAATTGAAGTGCGTGTTTCCGCAATACGCGCAAATCATAAAACGTCCGCCGCGGCGATTTGTCCGCCGGCTTGAGGGAGCCTTGTGATGGCAACCGAACATACCGCGGGCTTTGAACCGGCCGATCGGCTGGCGCAAGACCGTGAAAGCGTGCGCCGGCGTTTCTGGATCAAGCTGAAGCGGGTGGTGGCCCGGCTTCCATTCGCCGAGGATTTGCTCGCGGCCTATTATTGCGCGTTCGACAGGCAGACGCCGCGCCACGTGCAGGCGGCGCTGCTCGGCGCCATCGCCTATTTTATCCTGCCGTTCGATTTCATCCCGGACATGCTGCCGGTGCTCGGCTTCACCGACGATGCCGCGGTACTTGCGACCGCAATCCGGATGGTCTCGGCTCACATCACGCCGGACCATCGCGACGCCGCCCGCGCCGCGTTGAAGCGCCTCAGCAACGGCGAAGCGGGCGAGTAACCTGTCGCGATCACGGCGGCTCCGGCAGACTGGATCATCGCCCGGTCAAGCCGGGCGATGACAGTCAGATGCACCGTGATTCACCGCGGCTGGGAAGCCGCCGCCGGGCGAAGCTGCGCCTTGGCATTCTGCTCGGCCTCCCAGGCCCGGTACTGCTGGAACAAAGCTTCCTTGTCGGTATCGGATTTGAGTTGGGCCGAAGCGGGGCTCTGTTTCAGGAATGTCTCGAACCTGTCACGGGCAACCGGCTGGATATTGTGCTGGTCAAGCCACTGCTTGGCCGCCGGGAAGCGGTTCCAGTCGGCGAGCGGTGCCGCCAGCGAGACTTCCTTCCATTTCGGGTGGAACGGCGGATTCTGGAAGGCCGGAAACTTGGTGAAAAAGGCATCCACAAACTGCGAGAGCTTTCGGTAGCGGTCGGTACCGGGCGCCCAGTTATAGGCGGCCAGCACGGCCGGGACCGCGATGGTATCGACCTTTTCCTGGTCTGCGATCAGGTTCGGATAGTCCTTGGCGCTCAGGGTTGCCGGCAGGTAGTCGCCCTGCAGCGGCTTGTCGTAATCGACCGTCACGAGGTGAAACCGGTCATCCTTGAATCCGCTTACCGCCTTGTACGGCTTGCCGCCGACAACGATGACGGCATCGATTTCGCCGTTGCGTAATTTCTCCAGCGCGATCCGTTGCTCGATGTAGACCACCTTCGGCTTGATGCCGAGCCGCTCGAACACGGTCAGCGCGGTGACGAAAGTGCCGCCATTGGGAAGATCGACGCTGACGGTCTTGCCTTCGAGCTCTTTCAGGTTGTGGACCGATTTCGGCGCAATGACGTGCATCTCTTCGTTGTAGAGCTTGGTCACATAGGTGAACTGCTTCTTGATATCCTTGGCGAAACCCTTCCGCTCGAGATAGTCGAGCGTGTCGGACCGCACGATGCCGAGGTCGACGCCCTGCAGGAACAGGATGTCGGCGACGCTTTGCACCGAGCCGCGCCCGACGATGGGCAATACGCGCAACTTGTTTCCATCGTCGAGCACGGAAGCAAGGTCGGCGCCGAATTGAACATAGGTGCCGCCGATGGTGCCGGATATCAGCGTCACCGTGTTGGCGTTCAGGGCCTGCTTGGTGGCCGCCGAACCGAATTGAAAGATGGCCTTGAGGCTTTCGCTGACCTTGGCCGGGTCAAATTCGCCCTCTTCGGCCCGTGCCACGAAGCCGCAGGCCATCAGTGTGGCAACGAGTGCCAATCCCATTAAACGTCGCATGTTGTCCCCGCTTGAAGTCAGTTGTGCAGTTGGCTGAGGCGGCGTTGCGCATCCGCTGAGCCGAGCTGGGCGGCCCTCTGGTACCAGGTGCGCGCCGCCGCAGGATCGGGAATGATGTTGCGGGCGTCTTGCGTGCCCAGCACATCGGGATCGTAGGTCTGCGCCAGCAGCAGCGCCGCATTGGCCTCTTGCGCATCCGCTGCTCTTTCAAGCAACAGCCGCGCAGGTGGAATGTCACCCGCCGTGAGCAGGCCTTTTGCCCGGGTCAGGAGTGCCGCGAGTTCGTCGGGATCGAGGCTTCTTGCCGGCGGCGTGGCAACCGGTGCTACGGGCGCGAGGGGTGCCACAGCGGCCGGAGCGCGGCCCTGCTGCAGCGCGCTCTGATAAGCCGTCAGGATCTCCGCGCGCGTCGGCGCCATCGCGACCGTGGTGTTGCTTTGGGCGCCAGGCGTCTGGTTTGCCGGCCCGGAAAGCCGGGTCGGATCTTTCAACTGGATGTCGCTTGCCGTCAGGCGTGAGGGGTCGGGCTGCGCCGCTGCGGATGGAGCCGGAACAACGCCGCCGATCGAAGCCCGGGCGCTGACGATGATGTCGCGGGTGGCATCGGAAGAAAACCACGCCAGCAGGATTGCCATGGCTGCAGCCGCCAAAGCACCGGCGAGGATACGGGACGAGATCGAAGACCTCCTGGTTTTCAGCAAGGGAGGCATGTATTCGCTCGGATCCGGTTCGCCCTCGGCGTCGGAAAGAAACAGCGGGACGTTATTTTCCCAGTCGGACCCCGTTCGCGCCGATCCAAACCTGTAGGACGGTCCTCGATGATCGTTTACGCTTTCGCGATACGGCTCGGTGTCTGGATCGTATGATCGATAATGTGTTCCCTGCTCCGCCATGGCGATGCTCCCAGTTACTGTACGCAACTATGGGGCGTCTTGCGGAATTCCGGTTTCTTGTTGCCCAGAAGCGCCCCGCTACTGAAGGACTTACCTCGCGTCTTAAATCGGCCCAAAAAACGACTGCGGCTGGCGCGATTTGGGAGATATTTAGGTTTGATTGGGGCGCAGAAGGTTCGTTCACAGATAAAATTGCTGTAAAATTGTCGGGGTCGTCGATTATTTTTCGCGGGTCGCGACCCGCGGGGATGATCGAACGGGAGCTGGTCGTTGCGGCGTTATTACTGCGTTGCAGAATGCCGGATCGACCGATCAGAGGCGAGCGGAAGCGACGCCGTCCTTCGACGGCTATGCCGGACGACGACAGTTGTCACGACGGCAGTTGCCACAATGCGTCGTTTGGGAACGCTCCCGTGCAAATCACGGATGCAGGATCACCTTGCCCATCGCCTTGCGGCCCGCCAGCACTTTCAGCGCGTCGGCGGTCTGCGCCAGCGGGAAGGTGCGATCGACGTGGGAAGAGATCTTGCCTTCGGCGGTCCACTTCACCAGCTTCTCGAGATTGGCGCGGTTCTTCTCTGGGTTGAGCCGCGCCCAGTGGCCCCAGAACACGCCTCTGATGTCGCAGCCTTTCAGCAGCGCGAGATTGAGCGGCATTTTCGGAATCTCGCCGGCGGCAAACCCGATCACCAGGAAACGGCCTTCCCATGCGATCGAGCGCAATGACGCTTCGGCGTAAGCGCCGCCGACCGGATCGAAAATGATGTCGACGCCCTTGCCGCCGGTCAGCCGCCGCAAGCCTTCTTTCAGATCTTCCCTGGCGTAGTTCAGGCCGAGTTCGGCGCCGTGCGCCTTGGCGAATTCGATCTTCTCCTCCGAGGACGCGCAAGCGATCACCTTCAGGCCCATCAGTTTGCCCAATTCGCATGCCGCAAGGCCGGTGCCGCCGGCAGCACCAAGCACCGCCATGGTCTCGCCGGGCTTGAGGCTGGCGCGATCTTCCAGCGCATGAAGTGCGGTGCCGTAAATGATGATGATTCCGGCGGCGCGGTCGAAATCCAGATTGTCTGGAATTTTGACGATGGAGCTGGCCGGCAGCGCAATCTTTTCACGCGCGCCGTTGTGGCCGCACGAGGCCACCACGCGATCGCCGACCTTGAGGCCGGTCACGCCCGCGCCCACGCTTTCGATGACGCCCGCGACTTCGGCCGCCGGCGAAAACGGGAATGGCGGCTTGATCTGGTATTTGCCCTGGATCATCAACAGGTCGAAGAAATTCAGCGCCGCGGATTTGATCGCGATCACGGCCTGGCCGGCTTCCGCCACGGGATCGGGTACATCGGCGAGCACGAGGTCGTCGGGGCCGCAATATTGCGAGCAGAGAACAGCTTTCATGGACACACCTGACGTTGGGACGCACAAAGGACGCCTGTACGGCTTCATGCCGGATTTGAAGCCGGGCTACAATCTGATTCGCAGTGCCTTCGGGTAGGCCGTGCGGTTAACATCCGTCATTGCGAGCGCAAGCGAAGCAATCCATGGCGGCAACCCCCGGGAATGGATTGCTTCGTCGCAAGAGCTCCTCGCAATGACGGCGTGGACAAGGAATGATCGATGTTTGAAAAAACCCTGCTGGCTGGAAAACGAATCCTGGTCACCGGCGGCGGCTCGGGATTAGGGGCGGCGATGGGACGCCGCTTCGTCGAGCTGGGCGCCGAACTGATCATCTGCGGGCGCCGGCTTGAATTGCTGGAGGCGACCGCCGGTCAGATGCGCCACGATCTCGGCGGCAAGGTCAGCGCCGTCAGATGCGACATCCGCGACGGCGGGGCGGTCGATGCCATGATGGACGCGGTCTGGCGCGAGGCGCCGGTCGACGTGCTGGTCAACAATGCCGCCGCAACCTTCATCGCGCAGACCGAGCATTTGTCGTTCCGCGCGGCGGATGCGATCCTGGCACCGACGCTGCATGGCACGATGTATTGCACATTGGCGGCCGGCAAGCGCTGGATCGAAGGCGGACACAGGGGCGTGGTGCTGAGCATCCTGTCGACTTCGACCATCACCGGCCGCGCCTTCACGGTGCCCTCGGCGATGGCGAAGTCGGCGATCCTCGCAATGACCAAAAGCCTCGCGGTGGAATGGGGGCCGAAGGGCGTTCGCACCGTCGCGATTGCACCCGGCGCGTTCCCGACCGCCGGCGCATCGGGCCAGCTTCGGCCCGAAGGCCGCGACCAGGGGTGGGCAACCAGAAATCCGCTCGGCCGCACCGGCGAACATGACGAGTTGGCCGATCTTGCAAGTTTCCTGATTTCGGATCGGGCCGGCTACATCAACGGCGAGATGGTGGTGCAGGACGGCGGAGCGCACTTGCGCAGTTCCGGCGCCGAGGACCTGTTGCAATGGACCGACGCGCAGTGGGAGAAGCAGCGGACGTCGCGGCCGAAAGCTTGAAGCACAAAGCGCGCCGAGCATGTTGCCGCGAATCACGGACGTCCGTTCGATGACTGGTAACTGCCTTCCCAAACTGGTTTTTCCCGGTTATCCATCAGCGGTGTGACGGGACTGCCGGGCCATCTTCCAGTCACAATAATAAGGGACGAGACCTGATGTCCGTGCGGCGAATGCTGACAGCTCTGGCGATGGGTGCGCTGATGTGCGGGATCGCCATCCCGGCGCAGGCGCAGGGCACACCGCCGAAAGCCGCCGCTAAACCGGCGGTAGCAAAGCCGGAAGCCAAACCCGCCGCCGCGGTGGCCGGTGGCGCCGAGCCGACGCTGATCGGCCAGTTCGGCACCTGGGGCGCTTACACGGCGACGCCGAACGGCAAGAAAGTTTGTTTCGCGCTCGCCAAACCCTCGTCGTCGAAAACCAATCCGCCGAATCGTCCGCGCGACCCGGCCTATGCCTTTGTCTCGACGCGCCCGGCGGAAAAAGTCACCAACGAAGTTTCGGTCATGATCGGCTACGTGTTGAAGCCGGGATCGGAATCGACGCTGGAAGTCGGCGGCGCTTCCTACGCGATGTACACCCAGGGCGACGGCCTCTGGATCAAGAACGCCGCCGAGGAAGAACGGATGGTCGACGCCATGCGCAAGGCTGCCGACGTCGTGGTCAAGGGCGTGTCGGCAAAGGGCACCGAGACCACCGATACGTTCTCGACCAAGGGACTTTCCCAGGCGCTCGATCGGCTGGCGCAGGATTGCAGGCGTTAAGCGGTCGCAATTAGGTTGCTCGTCGCTATACAAAAATCCTATTAGTGTTAGTCGTCATGGCCGGGCTTGTCCCGGCCATCCACGTCTTGCCTTGCGAGAAGCGGACGTTGATGCCCGGCCAAGGCCGGACATGACGGTCTCATCGAGATACCAAGTGATGCAAACGACTATCGAATCTCCCGGCGTCAACGCACCGCTGGAAAAAATCGCGCTCGAAACCTACGTGCCGCCGGCAAAACCGTCGCTGGTCGGGCTGTCGCGCGTGGAAATCGCCGAACGGCTCGGCGCCATCGGGGTCGCGCCGGCACAGCGCAAGATGCGCGTGCAGCAGCTCTGGCACTGGATCTATGTCCGCGGCGCCAAAACCTTCGACGAGATGACGAGCATCTCGAAAGCGATGCGCGACGATCTTGCGGCGAACTTCACGGTCGCGCGTCCCGACGTGGTTGCCGAGCAGGTTTCCAACGACGGCACCCGTAAATGGCTGTTGCGATTGCCGAGCGGGGACGCGGTCGAAAAGGCGCATGAAGTCGAATGCGTCTATATTCCGGAGACCGATCGCGGCACGCTCTGCGTCTCCTCGCAGGTAGGCTGCACGCTGAATTGCTCGTTCTGCCACACCGGCACGCAGCGGCTGGTGCGCAATCTCACCGCGGGTGAAATCGTCGGCCAGATCATGGTGGCGCGCGACCGCCTCAATGACTGGGCCGACCGCGCCACCCCGACCGGCAGCCGTCTCGTCACCAATGTGGTGATGATGGGCATGGGCGAGCCCTTGTACAACTTCGAGGCGGTGCGCGATGCGCTGTTGATCGTCGCCGACAATGAAGGCATCGGCATTTCCCGCCGCCGCATCACGCTGTCGACCTCCGGCGTAGTGCCCAACATCATCCGCACCGGCGAGGAGATCGGCGTGATGCTGGCGATTTCGCTGCATGCGGTGCGCGACGAGTTGCGCAACGAACTGGTGCCGCTGAACCGGAAATATCCGATTGCCGAACTGCTGCAGGCCTGCCGCGACTATCCGGGATCGTCGAACGCGCGGCGCATCACCTTCGAATATGTGATGCTCAAGGGCGTCAACGATTCGCTCGATGACGCCAGGCTGCTGGTCAAGATGCTGAAGGGGATTCCGGCCAAGATCAATCTCATTCCTTTCAATCCGTGGCCGGGCACACGCTACGAGTGTTCGGACTGGGACCAGATCGAAAAGTTTTCGGAATATATTTTCAACGCCGGCTACTCCTCGCCGGTACGCACGCCGCGCGGCCGCGATATCCTTGCCGCCTGCGGCCAGCTCAAGTCCGAAACCGAGAAGCTATCGGTGCGCGAGCGGCAGGCGCTGCGCGCCATGGCGATGACGGATTGAAGACCAGTTAGAGAAGAACCTGATGGCGCTGATCGGCCGATTGTTCGTGATCTTTTTTGGATTCCTCGCCGCATGCCTGGTGGCCGGGATGATCGTGGTCGGCGCGGTGCTGTTTCCGGAATTCAGCGATCTCGGCAGCGGCCCGATCGATCCGGGCGCGCTGAACGTCGTGCTCGGCTTCGGCTTCATCTTCATCAGCGGCTTTGCGCTGCTGCCGGCGATGATCGTGGTCCTGATCACCGAAGCATTTTATATCAGGAGTGTGTTGACCTACGCGATCGGCGGCGGCCTGGTCGGTCTGGCGTGTTACCTCGGCCTCATTCCGTTCGATCCGGACACGCTTCGCTTCGACGGCATCGTCCGGCGTCATCTCGAAATCATGACCGGCGCGGGGATCGTGGCCGGCTTCATCTACTGGATGATCGCGGGCCGCAACGCCGGCGCCTGGCGGCAGCCGTCGCGGCCGTTGCCGCCATTGCCGCCGTTGCCGTCAAATTCGCCGCCGTCGGCATCACCGCCGCCGCCATCGTGAGAGGAGAGCGTTCTCGTTTTTCAACCCCGGTGAAGAACCCGAAGCCTTTTCATCCCCGAACGCCTCGGCTAAACCCCGCGCCATGAACCGAACCGGACTTTTCATCGCGCTGGCGCTGGCGCTGGTTACCGGGTTGCTGTTCGGGATTTATCCCGAACTCGACCTCAAGCTCTCTGCGCTGTTCTACGATTCCGCCACCAGGTCCTTTCCGTTGAAATTCGTCGCGCGGGCCGAGTTCGTGCGCCAGGCCATGATGTGGATTGCGTGGGGTTTGGCGCTGCCGGCCATCATCGCTTTTGTGATCAAGCTGTGGCGGCCGGACCGGCCGTTGCGGATGTCGGGCCGCGCGGTGGTCTTTCTGCTGGTCACCATGCTGCTTTCGGCTGGCATTCTCACCAATCTCGGTTTCAAGACCTTTTGGGGCCGGCCGCGCCCGGTGACGGTAACCGAGTTCAACGGCGACAAGCACTTCATGCCGTGGTGGGATCCGCGCGGGGCTTGTCCGAAAAACTGCTCGTTCTTCTCCGGCGAAGGCGCCACCGCGTTCTGGACCTATGCGCCCGCGGCGCTGACGCCGCCGGCGTGGCGGCCCCTGGCCTACGTCGCGGCCACCTTGTTCGGCGCGTTTACCGGCGGGCTGCGGATGGCGTTCGGCGGGCATTTCTTTACCGACGTCGCGGCGGCGGGATTGGCGACGTTTGTGATGATCTGGCTGGCCTACGCCTGGATCTACCGCTGGCCATCGACCCGGTGGACCGACGAAGGCGTCGATGCCGCGTTGACGCGGCTGGCGTGGCCCGGTTACCGCTTGCGGCAACGCTGGCGCGGCCGCGATGTCGGGCTAAATCCGCCGGTCTAGGCGGCGTTCACCACGTCAAACGCTATTACACGTCAAACGCTATTAAACGCGTGCCCGTCGGCACGAAATTTGATATTCCGCAAACGAAATCAGCCGATTGGACGTTTTATGACTACGATCCTGAACAGCCTGCCAAAGGGAGAAAACGTCGGCATCGCTTTCTCGGGCGGCCTCGACACCAGCGCGGCGCTGTTGTGGATGAAGCAAAAAGGCGCCCGCGTCTTTGCCTATACCGCGAACCTCGGCCAGCCTGACGAGGCCGACTACGACGAGATTCCGCGCAAAGCCGCTGGAGTTCGGCGCCGAGAAAGCCCGGCTGGTGGATTGCCGCACGCAATTGGTCCACGAAGGCATTGCCGCCATCCAGTCGGGCGCCTTCCACGTCTCTACCGGCGGTGTTGCGTATTTCAACACCACGCCGCTCGGCCGCGCCGTGACCGGCACGATGCTGGTATCGGCCATGAAGGAAGATGGCGTCAACATCTGGGGCGACGGCTCGACCTACAAGGGCAACGATATCGAGCGGTTCTACCGTTACGGACTGCTGACCAATCCGGCTTTGCGAATCTACAAGCCCTGGCTCGACCAGCAGTTCATCGACGAGTTGGGCGGCCGGGCGGAAATGTCGGCGTTCATGAGCGCCAACGGATTCGCCTACAAGATGAGCGCGGAGAAGGCCTATTCGACCGACAGCAATATCCTCGGCGCCACGCATGAGGCCAAGGATCTCGAGCAGCTCAATAGCGGCATCAAGATCGTCAAGCCGATCATGGGCGTGCCGTTTTGGCGCGACGACTGCGTCGTCAAGGCCGAAACGGTCGCCGTGCGGTTTGTGGAGGGCCGGCCGGTCGCGCTGAACGGCCGGACCTTCGCCGATCCCGTCGCGCTGTTCCTCGAGGCCAACGCGATCGGCGGCCGGCACGGCCTTGGTATGAGCGACCAGATCGAGAACCGGATCATCGAGGCAAAGAGCCGCGGCATCTACGAAGCGCCGGCGATGGCGCTGCTGCATATCGCCTACGAACGCCTCGTCACCGGCATCCACAACGAGGACACCATCGAGCAATACCGGATCAGCGGCATGCGGCTCGGCCGATTGCTCTACCAGGGGCGGTGGTTCGATTCCCAGGCCCTGATGCTGCGCGAAACCGCGCAGCGCTGGGTGGCGCGCGCCGTCACCGGCGAGGTGACGCTCGAACTGCGCCGCGGCAACGACTACTCGATCCTGAACACCGAGAGCCCCAATTTGACCTATCAGCCGGAGCGGCTGAGCATGGAGAAGGTCGAGGATGCGGCGTTCACGCCGGCGGACCGCATCGGCCAGCTGACCATGCGCAACCTCGACATCGCCGATAGCCGCGCCAAGCTCGATCTCTACGCCAGGACGGGCTTGCTGTCGGCCGAGGCGGGCTCGCACATCCCGAAGCTCGATAGCGACAAGGACTGAATCGCGCGGGTGCGAACTGCTCACAGCACACGCGGCGTCATCCTGAGGTGCGAGCCTCTTCGGCGAGCCTCGAAGGATGAGCGGCAACGGGACTCGCAGCCCATCCTTCGAGGCGCGCAAGTCCGCGGCGCAAGTGCGCCGCCGAGAGCGCGCACCTCAGGATGACGCTTTCTTCGCCGCGAGCACGGCTGGTTTAATGGCTGCTGCGCCATAAAAAATGGCCGGGATTTCTCCCGGCCATTTTCATTTCGCGAATGTCCCGCGCTAGCGCGGCGGGGCTGTGCCCGGAGGCGGCGGGGGCAGCGAGGCGGTGCCGCCGTCGAGCAAGGGCGTGATGCGGCGGATGGTGACGCGGCGGTTGATGCAGGCTCGGCCCGTCGGTCTGCTCTTTCAGGAACTGCTTGCCGTAGCCCTGCGAGGTCAGGTTTTCCGCAGGCACCTGGAATTGCTGGGTCAGCAGTTCGGCGGCGGATTCCGCGCGGCGATCCGACAGCGACAGGTTGTCGACATCCGATCCGACCGCATCGGTATGGCCCTCGATCAGGAACACCTCGCGCGGATTGCGCACGATCGCCCGGTTAAGTCCTTCCGCGATTCCCTGCAGCTTCGCCGCCTGGTCGGGCGGAATGTCCCACGATCCGGTTTCGAAGTTGATGCTGTTGAGATCGATGCTCGGCATCAACATGCGCAGCGACGGGCTGTAGCGGATTTCGTCGAGCGAATAACGCCGCTCGATCCGCTGCACCGGGGGTGCCTCCATGGTGTCGTACAGCAGTTCAGGCGGCGCGCCATCGGCGTCGACGATGTAGCGGTCGTAGGGAATGCCGATCACCGGCGGCGGCAGGTCGACATAGAAACCGCCCACCGCGTTGGGATCGCGATAGCTGTTGTCGATGATGATGATTTCGCGGCCGCGCTGATCCCGGCGAATCCGGCGCAGCAACTGGCCGTCGCGGCCGGTGACGGTGATGATCTGCGAGCCATCGGGACGGATCACGATGGTTTGCGTGTCGTTGCCGACTTGCCGGGTCTGGATATCGCGCGCGCCGAAGCGGAAGCGATCCTGCTCGTCGTGGCGAATGAACGAATGGCCGCTGGGATCGACCACGATGAGCCGGCCGGGCTCGGTAAAGACCGTGCGGCCGCCCTCCTGGGTTTCCCGCCGCGCGCTGCGGAAGTCGTCCATGCGGCGCGGCCCCTGGATCGCAGCGCCCGGAGCGATCGGCGTCAGGACTTGCGTACGCGGGATCACCGGAATCGGC
The DNA here is from genome assembly GCA_963774685.1 of uncultured Alphaproteobacteria bacterium. GTDB lineage: Bacteria > Pseudomonadota > Alphaproteobacteria > Rhizobiales > Xanthobacteraceae > Bradyrhizobium. The sequence continues at coordinate 954,605 of CAVZFU010000005.1, forward strand.
GCGGCAACCGTTGGCGGCGGGGTGCGATGCATCAGCGCAGCGTTGCCGGGCGGCAGCGCGGTCGGGCCGGCTCCGGGGGTGCGAGTGACATTGGCAGGCGGATTGTTGGTGGACGGCGGCATCCGGGGCGGTGGCTGCTGCTGCACCGTGCCCTCAACGGGACGCGGCGGCGTCTGCACGCCTTTCTGCAAAGGCTGCTGCTGCCCTTTCTGCAAAGGCTGCTGCTGCAGGCCTGTAGCCGGCGGCTTTGGCGTAGCAGGCGGCGTTGCTGACGGAGGAACAGGAGGCGCGGGATGCTGCATCGGTGCGACATGCGGCGGCGGTGTGATCCGTTGCGATGGCTGTTGCACCCCCTCCACGGGACGCGAAGGTGCGGCGTGCGGTGGCGCGGGAGGTGCGGCGCGCGGCGGCGCGGGAGGCGGCGGCGGCGCGGGGTGCTGCGGTGCCATCGCGGGCGCCTGGCGCGGGGGCGGCGGGCCCTTTGGCGGCGGGAGTTTTTTTCCATCGGGATGGCCTTCGCCGGGGGCCTGCGCCACCACCATCGGTGCGGTCTGGGCCTGCGATGGCGAAAGAGCGAATGGCATCGCCGTAAAAGCTGTCGTGGCAAGCAGCACGAGACGAAGGTTGGTCATGATGATCTGGGTCCCCGGAAAAACAATTGGCGACAACGCGAAGTCCTGTCTGGACAAACGAGTAGTTCAGGCAATCAACGAATAAGCGTTAGGCCGGATTGTGGCAGCCTTCCAGGCGGCCGTGTTTTTATTTCTGAAAACAAAGGGTTCCGATGTGTCCTTGTTCATTGCGCATTCAGGCGATGGTTTCAAATCGTAGTTCACGTTGTCCCCTGCGGCATATTTCACCCTGCGATCTTCACGCCACGGCCGTGGGGCCGGGCGTGGGCCCTTGCGGCCCTCGCACCGGCAGTTCGTCGGGCATCTTGCCCGGCAATTCCTCCGGGCGTGCCGGCTCGCCCGGATCGTGCATCGGCGGCGGTACCTCGGGCCGCGGATTGCCCGGCGGACTCTCTTGCGGCGGCTCCGACGGCCGTCCCGGCTTGATCGGCGGATCCTCCTGCGGATCGATCGGCATTTTGGTCCGTTTTCGAAAAATGGCTCCAGAACACCAACGGCGCCGCGGCGGCAATGTTCCCGTCGTCAACCTGCTAGGCGCGCACCAGCAATGTGTTGCTGCGGGTCTTGCCGGTCTCGGTGTAGCCGCGCGCGCGCATGTCGGCGACGCAGTCCTCCAGCCATTCCTTGCGCGACAGGTGCTCGATCACCACCGCGCCCGGCCATAGCGATTGCGGCGCTTCCCTGAAGAAGCAGGTCATGACGCGATCCTCATAGCCCTCGACATCGATCTTCAAGGCATCGACGCGCGACACGCCGGCGTCGCCGAGAATGCGCTGCAGCCGTAGCGCCGGCACCTTGATCGCGTTACCGCTGGATGGGTCCGGCACGATATGGCAGGCGCCGAGATTGCCGCTGTCGGTTTCGATCAGCAACTCGCCGTCGGCAGCGCCGGCGGCCGCCGCTATCAGCGTTATTTGCGCGCGGTTCGCCGCGGCGTTGAAGACCAGCCGCGCCCGCGTCACCGGATGCGGCTCGACCGCGATCACCTTGCCGCGTTCGCCGACATGCCGCGCCAGCACCACGGCGTAGATGCCGACATTGGCGCCGACATCGACGAACACGCCGCCGGCCGGCAGGTGCGCGCGCAGGAAATCCATCTCCTCGCGATCGTAGTCGGGATTGAACGTGGCGCCGCGCTCGGTGGCGCTGTTCTGATGATAGAAACGAAACGGCGTGTCCTGATACTCGACGTCGAGCGGGCCTGCGCGCATCAGGTTGACCAGCCGCGACAGCATCGGGCGAAACGCGCCGCGCCGAAATCGCGAGCGCCGCGTCAGCGCGAGGATGGCGCGCTGCGCGCCGGTTGGCGCAAACGTCCCGAACGGCGGCGGCAAAGGATCGTTGTCAGGAGTCAAGCGGGCATCCTCTTGCCGTCCCGGCGTTCGTCGGGACGACACCGTTGATGGGACGACTACCTAAAGCAATTTCCACCTTTAATGCGTCATCCTTGGCGATGACGCTCTTCACTCCCCTCCCACCACGCGCTTTTGCGCGTGGCGGGGAGGGGTCGGGGGTGGGGGGTAGTGCAGCATTCGCCGGAGCAGCGGTTCCAGCCGATAGACCCCCCACCCCCGACCCCTCCCCGCCGCTTCGCGGGGGGAGGGGAGAAAAGATATCCTTCACCGGTTCGAGTGCGCTGGAAATTGCTCTAGATCCGCCGCTCGACCATCTTCAGCTTGAGCTCGGCGATCGCCTCGGAGGGATTGAGGCTCTTCGGGCAGGCCTTGGCGCAGTTCATGATGGTGTGGCAGCGATAGAGCCGGAACGGGTCTTCGAGATTATCGAGCCGCTCGCCGGTGGCCTCGTCGCGGCTGTCCTTGACCCAGCGCGTGGCCTGCAGCAAGGCGGCGGGACCGAGGAAGCGTTCGCTGTTCCACCAGTAGCTCGGGCATGAGGTCGAGCAGCAGGCGCACAGGATACACTCGTAAAGACCGTCGAGTTTTTCGCGGTCCTCGTGGCTCTGCCGCCATTCCTTTTGCGGGGTCGGCGTGGTGGTCTTCAGCCACGGTTCGATCGAGGCATATTGCGCGTAGAAGTTGGTCAGATCGGGCACCAGGTCTTTTATGACAGGCTGATGCGGCAGCGGGTTGATCTTCACCGCGCCGTCTTTGACGTCGTGCATCGACTTGGTGCAGGCCAGCGTGTTCTGGCCGTCGATGTTCATGGCGCAGGAGCCGCAGACGCCTTCGCGGCAGGAGCGGCGGAAGGTCAGCGTCGGATCGATGTTGTTCTTGATCCAGATCAGGCCGTCGAGCACCATCGGGCCGCAATCGTGGTGTCGATGTAATAGGTGTCGGTAGAGGGATTCTTGCCGTCGTCCGGATTCCAGCGATAGATCTTGAATTCGCGCGTCTCGGTGGCGTCAGCCGGCTTCGGCCAGGTCTTGCCGCCGCTGATCCTTGAATTTTTCGGCAGTGCGAATTCAACCATCTGTCAAGCCTTCGCTGTCGTCATCAATACACCCGCGCCTTGGGCGGGATGTACTGCACGTCGTTGGTCATCGTGTAGTCGTGCACCGGGCGGTAATCGATCGTGGTATCGCCGTTGTCGTCCATCCAGGCCAGCGTGTGCTTCATCCAGTTCTTGTCGTCGCGGTCGGGGAAATCCTCGCGGGCATGGGCGCCGCGGCTTTCGGTGCGGTTGGCGGCCGAATCCATCGTCACCACCGCCTGCACGATCAGATTGTCGAACTCCAGCGTCTCGACCAGGTCGGAATTCCAGGTCAGCGAGCGGTCGCTGACCGCGATGTCGCCGATGCCGCCATGCACCTTGTGAATCAGGTTCTGGCCTTCGTGCAGCACCTCGCCGGTGCGGAACACCGCGCAATTGTTCTGCATCACATGCTGCATGCTGTCGCGCAGTTTGGCGGTCGGCGTGCCGCCGGCGGCGTAGCGGTAATGATCGAGCCGGCCGAGCGCCTTGTCGGCGGAGCCCGCCGGCAGTTCCGGCTGCTTGCCGTTCGGCGTCAGCTTTTCGGCGCAGCGCAGCGCGGCGGCGCGGCCGAACACCACGAGATCGATCAGCGAATTGGAGCCGAGGCGGTTGGCGCCATGCACCGAGACGCAGGCGGCTTCGCCGAGCGCCATCAGGCCGGGCACGGTGGCGTTGTCGTCGCCGTTGCGCTTGGTCAGCACTTCGCCGTGATAATTGGTCGGGATGCCGCCCATATTGTAGTGGGCCGTCGGCACGATCGGGATCGGCTCGCGCGTCACGTCGACATTGGCGAAAATCCGCACCGACTCCGAAATGCCCGGCAGCCGCTCGTGCAGCACCTTGGGATCGAGATGGTCGAGGTGCAGGTAGATGTGGTCCTTCTTCTTGCCGACGCCGCGGCCCTCGCGGATTTCGATGGTCATCGCGCGCGAGACCACGTCGCGCGACGCGAGGTCCTTGGCCGACGGCGCATAGCGCTCCATGAAGCGCTCGCCCTCGGAATTGACGAGATAGCCGCCTTCGCCGCGCGCGCCTTCGGTGACGAGGCAGCCCGCGCCGTAAATGCCGGTGGGGTGAAACTGGATGAACTCCATGTCCTGCAGCGGTACGCCGGCGCGCAGCGCCATTGCGCCGCCGTCGCCGGTGCAGGTGTGGGCGCCGGTGCAGGAATAGTAGACGCGGTTGTAGCCGCCGGTGGCAAGGATGGTGGTCTGCGCGCGGAACCGATGCAGCGTGCCGTCGTCGAGCTTGAGCGCGATCACGCCGCGGCAGACGCCCTGGTCGTCCATGATCAGGTCGATGGCGAAGAACTCGATGTAGAACTCGGCGGCGTGGCGCAGCGCCTGGCCGTACATGGTGTGCAGCATGGCGTGGCCGGTGCGGTCGGCGGCGGCACAGGTGCGTTGCGCCTGGCCCTTGCCGTAGTCCAGCGTCATGCCGCCGAACGGCCGCTGATAGATCCTGCCGTCGTCGGTGCGCGAAAACGGCACGCCCCAATGTTCGAGCTCGTAGACGGCCTCGGGCGCGTTGCGCACCATGTATTCGATGGCGTCCTGGTCGCCGAGCCAGTCCGACCCCTTGACGGTGTCGTACATATGCCAGCGCCAGTTGTCCTCGTGCATGTTGCCGAGCGCTGCCGAAATGCCGCCCTGTGCCGCCACCGTGTGCGAGCGGGTCGGAAATACCTTGGTGATGCAGGCGGTGCGCAGGCCGGCCTCGCTGCAGCCGACCACGGCGCGCAGGCCGGCGCCGCCGGCGCCGACCACGACGACGTCGTAGCTGTGGTCTTCCATCGGATAGGCGTGCCCGTTGGTGGCGGGACCGCCATTGCTGAGCTTGCCGTTGCCATCAGCGGCCATGCGCTAAACTCCGGATGACAGTTTGAGAATGGCGTAGATCGAGACCAGCGCCACCGCGATCGAGAAGAAATTGTTGGCCATCACGCTGGCGAGTTTCACCTTCTCGTTATGCACGTAGTCCTCGATCACCACCTGCATGCCGATCTTCATGTGCCAGGCGCTGGCGATGATGAACAGCAGCAGGATCACGGCGACCGGCGGCGAGCCGAGGATTTGCGCAGCGCCCGCCTGGTTGCGGCCGAGCAGCATCATCACCACCACGATCACGGGCAGGATCAACAGCGTCATCGCCACCGCCGTGACGCGCTGGCGCCAGAAATCGCCGGTGCCGGAATGCGAGGCGCCGAGGCTGCGGACGCGCGCCAGCGGCGTGCGCATTGATTTTTCGGTTGAAGTATCCGGCGCGGTCATCGTCCGCCTCCGATCGCGTAGGCGACGATCCACACCAGCACCGTCAGCGAAATGCCGCCGATCAGCGCGGCCCAGGTCAGGCCCTCGCGCTCGCTCGGCTTGAAACCGTAACCGAGATCCCAGACGAAATGCCTGATGCCGCTGAGCAGGTGATGCAACAGCGCCCAGGTATAGCCGAACACGACCAGGCGGCCGATGAAGCTTGAGGTAAAGGCCTGCACATTGGCATAGGCGGCCGGCCCGGATGCCGCCGAGATCAACCACCACGCCAGCAACAGAGTACCGAAATACAGCGCGACGCCGGTGGCGCGATGGAGGATGGACAGCGCCATCGTCAGGGTCCAGCGATAGGTCTGCAGGTGCGGTGAGAGCGGTCGTTCGATCCTGGCGGTCATCGGCGGCTTTTGACGGTTTTGGGCCCGCGCGCAGGGGCCTTTCGGGGATCGCAGTAGATGATTCCTATTTACGAACTGGAAACAGCCAGCGCAACGGTGAAATCGTCCTTTGCGAATGAATGTTCATAGCTTCAGATGAGGCCTGCAATCATGTGCATTGACAGGGCCGGCGGACGCTGTTGGCTAGTGCGATGAAGCTCGATTCATGAGCATTCGTGCGGGATCAACGCGCGACGGTTACGGGGCGGAAAATGATCGCTGGATTGAACGCCTCGCAGGTCGGCGAACTGGCGTTGCTGCTGGTGGCGGTCGGCGCCCTGTCGGGATTTCTCGGCGGCGTGTTCGGCATCGGCGGCGGCGCGGTGCTGGTGCCGGTATTCTATGAATGTTTCCGGCTGGCCGGCGTCCCGATCGAAGTGCGGATGCCGCTATGCATCGGCACATCGCTCGCCGTCATCATCCCGATCTCGATCCGCTCGTGGCGCGCCCATCACGCCCGGGGTGCGGTGGACATGGAAATCCTGCGGATCTGGTGGGCGCCGGTTCTCGCCGGCGTCACCCTCGGCAGCGTGATCGCGCGTTATGCGCCGGAGCGGCTGTTCAAGGTCGTGTTCGTGATGGTGGCGTATTCGGCGGCGGCAAGGCTGCTGTTGGCGCGCGAGACCTGGCGGTTCGGCGACGACCTGCCGCGCGGTCCGCTGATGAAGATCTACGGATTCTTCGTCGGCCTGCTGTCGACGCTGATGGGGGTCGGCGGCGGCCTGTATTCGAATTTGCTGATGACGTTTTACGGCCGGCCGATCCACCAGGCGGTCGCGACCTCGTCGGCGCTGGCGGTGCTGATCTCGATTCCGGGCGCGCTCGGCTATGTCTATGCCGGCTGGCCGGCGGCGGCGCATTATCCCGATGTCGCCGCGCTGCAATTGCCGTTCACGCTCGGCTATGTCTCGCTGATCGGGGTGCTGCTGGTGATACCGGCCAGCGTCCTGACCGCGCCGCTTGGCGTGCGCACCGCGCATGCGATGTCGAAGCGCACGCTCGAAGTAGCCTTCGGCTGCTACCTCTTGACCGTCGGGAGCCGGTTTGTGATCAGCCTGCTGAGCGGGCAGTAGCGGACGGCTGGTTTCACCCGGTTGCCGCGCGCGACAATGATTCCGGCGTCGTTGTAATAGGCCGCAAGATGTATGAAGGTTGCCGCACCATGGGCTGGGGAACTTTCAAATGAAACGGCGTGAGTTCATCACGCTGCTGGGTGGAGCGGTCTCGACCTGGCCGCTCGCCGCGAGCGGGCAGCAGGCAGGAAGGCTTCCTACTATCGGATTCCTCGGGGCGGCGACGCCGGAAGTCGCAGGCCGATTGGTCGCTGCATTCGAAACACGGCTGCGGGAACTAGGCTGGATCAAGGGTCGCACCGTCGCCATCGAGTATCGCTGGGCGGAAGGGCATGCCGAACGCTACACCGAAATCGCGTCCGAGTTCGTCAAGCTCGGGGTCGATATCATCGTCACCTGGGGTTCCGCGCCGGTTCTTGCAGTGAAGCATGCCACTGCGCTGGTGCCGATCGTGTTCGCGGCGCAGATGGATCCGGTAGGTACCGGCGTCGTCACGAGCCTGGCGCGGCCGGGCGGCAATGTCACCGGTCTGTCGCTCCAGCAAACCGATACGGCCGGCAAGCGTCTTGAGCTGTTGCGCGAGTTCGTCCCCAGGCTGACCCGGCTGGCGATCATGCTCAATCCCGCCGCGCCGGGTGCCGTACTGGAGGCGCGCGAAATTCAGGCGACGGCCCGCGTGCTCGGCGTCGAACCCGTCATGCTCGAAATCCGGCAGGCCGAAGATATCGTGCCTGGCGTCGAGGCACTCGTCGGTCATGCCGACGCGCTGTACATCGCGACCGATCCACTGATGTTCACCAATCGCGTGTCGATCAACACCTTGGCGCAGCGCGTCCGGATGCCGACCATTTATGGCAACAGGGAATATGTCGATGCCGGCGGTCTGGTGTCCTATGGACCCAATTACCCCGACCTGTTCCGCCACGCCGCCGACTTTGTCGACAAAATTCTGCGGGGCACCAGGCCTGCCGACATTCCCGTGGAGCAGCCGACCAAGTTCGATCTGATCGTCAACCTCAAGACGGCAAAAGCGATAGGCCTTGATGTCCCGCCGGCTTTACTGGCTCGCGCCGACGAGGTGATCGAGTGAAGCGCCGCGAATTCATCACGCTGCTCGGCGCCGCTGCGGCGAGCTGGCCGCAATCGTCACAGGCGCAGCAGAAACCGTTGCCGGTGATCGGCTTCCTCAGCGGCCGATCGCCCGGCGAGGCGGAATATATCGTCGGTTCATTCCGGCAGGGTCTGAAAGAAACCGGCTATGTCGAGGGCCAAAACGTCCGAATCGAGTTTCGCTATGCCGAGGGTCAATACGAGCGGCTCCCCGGGCTGGCCGCCGATCTGGTCCGGCTTCGGGTGGCCGTAATCGTCGCCGGTGGCACGTCCGATATTGCGAAGCGGGCAACCACGACAATCCCGATCATTTTTACCAGCGGTCTCGATCCGGTCGCCGCTGGCCTGGTTTCAAGCGTCAACCGCCCCGCTGGCAATATCAGCGGCGTTACTTTCTATTCCGGCGCGCTGATAGCGAAGCAACTGGAATTGTTGCGCAAGATTGCGCCGAATTCCGCCGAGATCGGTTTTCTGGTTAATCCCAAAGCCATATCCATGAACGTACAGATCACCGACGCGGTGATGGCGGCCTCCGCCGTCAATCTGAAACTCCGCGTGCTGAAAGCCAGCACCGAACGCGATTTCGAAACCAGCTTCGCGGCGCTTGCTGGGTTGGCCAACGCCGCCATGGTGGTGGGAGTCGATCCGTTCTTTGACAGCCGGCCCGATCAGTTAGCGGCCCTCGCGGCCCGTTATCGGGTACCGACCGTCTACAACTTGCGGGGATTCGTCGAAGCCGGTGGTCTCGTAAGTTATGGCGCCAGCATCACCGATGCCTACCGGCAAGCCGGCGTGTATGCCGGGCGAATTCTAAAGGGCGACAAAATAAGTGAACTCCCGATCCAATATCCAACCAAATTCGAACTGGTCATCAATCTCAAGACCGCCAGGACACTCGGTCTCGATGTGCCGCCGACATTGCTCGCAACCGCGGACGAAGTGATCGAATGAAGCGGGACGTTTTACCCTCCTCCGGAGGGGGAAGAAATCCAACTTCCGAATTTCGTAATTTCGCTTGACCGGGCCGAAATTCTGAATTATAGAAATGGCGTCCCGTCCCACAGAGGGGCGTTGCGCAACGTCACAACGCGGGGCGGGATGCGGTGGACGCGAGGTGGCACGCTGACGAACGTGCTGCAAGCGGACGGCGAAGTCGTGTGGTCCTGACACCCCGACGCTGGTGTCAAGTTGGCGGAAGACAATTCCGCTAATGACGGTGGCAAGAAAGCCCGGTCACCGGGGAGAGCACGAAATAAGCCGTAAAACCATTGCGCGGGGAATGCCGGGTTTTTCCGGTGTGACCGTGGTGACTGTTACCACTGGCATGGCTTGTTTTTTCTGCCCTGCCAGGCTGCGGGCGCATTGGGCGCCCGGCATTCCCTGCGCCCTCTGATCGGAGGGTAAGGAATTTCAGCAAACCTCGGACGCATCGCGCCGCGAGAATGAGAACTCTATTTTCCGTCATTGCGGGCAAAGCGATTGCAATCCACCTTCCGTTGCAATGACCTGGATTGCTTCGCTCCGCCCGCCATACGGCCAGGTCGTCCCTGCGAAAGCAGGGACCCATAACCACAGGCGTTAGCGATTGTGTGAAAGTCGTCCAACAGCATCTCTCAAAACAAGCGACACGACTTATGGGTCCCTGCTTTCGCAGGGACGACGAAATCAATCGCTTCAGATCGTCTCGCTGCGCGCGAGGTCGTCGACTTCGCTGGCGCTGTAGCCGAGCAGTCCGGTCAAAATCTCGCGGGTGTGTTCGCCGAGCCGCGGCGGGGCGGTGTAGGTATCGAGCGGGGTGGCGCCGAGATGCATCGGGTTCTTGATGTTCTTGACGATGCCGACGCCTTTGCCGGCATGCGGCATCTCGGCGATCATGTCGCGCGACTGCAACAGCGCGCTCTCGCAGACTTCGCCGACGGTGCGGATCGCGCCGCTGGGAATCCCGGCGGCGTCCATCAAGGGCAGCCACTCGTCGCGCTTGCGCTGCTTGATGATGTCCTTGACGATCGGCACCAGGATGTCGCGGTTGCGGACCCGGTCGGCGGCCTTGGCAAAACGCGGATCGTCGGTCAGTTCGGGCCGCTCCACGGCCTTGCAGAAGCGTTTCCACAATTCGTCATTGGCGACCCCGAGGCTGATCCAGCCGTCGCTCGCCTCAAAGGTCTCATAGGGCACGATGGTGGCGTGCGCATTGCCGCGGCGTTTCGGCGATTCGCCGGTGGCGAAATAGATGCTGGCGTTGAAGGAGAGCAGCGAGGCGACCGCTTCATACATCGAGACCGACACATGCTGGCCGCGCCCGGTGGTCTTGGCGGCATAGAGTGCTGCGAGAACCGCTTGCGACCCGTTCAATCCGGAAACCAGGTCGGCGATCGAGGTGCCGACCTTGTAGGGCGCGCCGTCGGCGGGCCCGGTGATGTCCTGGATGCCGGCCTCGCCCTGCACGATGACGTCGTAACCGGGGCGGTCCTTCATCAGGCCGGTATTGCCGAAGCCGGAAATCGAGCAATACACCAGAGTGGGCCGGCGCGCGCTGACGGCGGCGTAGCTGAAGCCGAGCCGGTCCATCGCCCCCGGCCGGAAATTCTCCACCAGCACGTCGGATTTTTCGATCAGCCGCCACAGCACTTCGCGGCCGCGTTCGCTCTTCATGTCGAGCGTGATGCTCTTCTTGTTGCGGTTGACGGAGAGGAAATAGGCCGCCTCGTCGCCCTGGTAGGGCGGCGCGAAGGCACGGGTGTCGTCGCCTTCGACCGGACGTTCGACCTTGATCACCTCGGCGCCGAGGTCGCCGAGCTGCATGGTGCAGTAAGGCCCCGACAGCACCCGGGTGAGATCGACAACACGTAATCCTTCAAGCGGGCGCATGCGCTTCTGGCCTCATTTTGCTGCGGAACGAATGGGAAAACGGCGGGAAAACCAATTGGCGTTTACCGGGGCGTTCATGCATCATTCCCCGGGCGATAATTCTCGGGGTTCATTAGCAAAAACGCCCTTCACAAAGCAACGGAGACAGTTTGCATGTCAAATAACGGGAAACGCGTGGCCTGGGTCACCGGCGGCGGCAGCGGCATCGGCGAGGCGGCCGCGGAAGCGCTGGCGGCGGACGGCTGGACCGTGGTGGTCTCGGGGCGCCGCAAGGATGCGCTCGACGGCGTGGCGGCCAAGATCGCCAAAAGCGGCGGCAAGGCCGAGGCGATCGCGCTCGACGTCAGCAAGAAAGCCGACGTCAACAAGGCGGCCGACCAGATCCTCGCCAAGCACGGCCGCATCGACCTTCTGGTCAACAGCGCCGGCATCAACGTGCCGAAGCGAAGCTGGGCCGACATGGAACTGGAAGGCTGGGACAAACTGGTCGAGATCAATCTCAACGGCGTGCTGTACTGCATGCGCGCGGTGCTGCCGGCGATGCGCAAGCAGAAGGACGGCTGCATCATCAATGTCGCGTCCTGGGCCGGCCGTCATGTCTCGAAAATGCCGGGCCCGGCCTACACCACCACCAAGCACGCGGTGCTGGCGCTGACCCATTCGTTCAACATGGACGAATGCGTCAACGGCCTGCGGGCCTGCTGTTTTTCGCCCGGCGAGGTCGCGACACCGATCCTCAAGCTGCGGCCGGTGGTGCCGTCGGAAGCCGAGCAGGCGCGGATGCTGCAGCCCGAAGATTGCGGCCGCACCATCGCCTTTGTCGCCAGCATGCCGCCGCGGGTCTGCATCAACGAGATACTGATCAGCCCGACCTGGAACCGGGGATTTATCCAGACGCCGACCAGCAGGGATTAGTTATTCCGGCTCGTCCCCGCCTGTGCGGGGACGGCCGATCATGCAGCACACGTTGCCGGCCGGAATTAGTTTCAACCATCACGAAAACTTATTCGCTGAAACTGCTTGCCAAAACCTCCCGTAGCTCGGGCCAACGACGACGCAGCCAATCGGACAAATCGGACAGCGTCGTTGTCATCAGGCGGAATGTTTCCGCCGATCACCTCAACCCACCGGGAGACGTTACATGTCGAAGCGTATTGCATTGTTGTCGGCCGCCGCCTTTGGTGCGCTGGCCCTGACCGCCACCCTCGTTGCGCCGGTCACCGCGCAAGACAAGATGAAGAGCGAAATGTCCGGCGAGAAGACCGTGATGGTCGGCGGCGCCGCGATGTTCCCCTCCAAGAACATCATCCAGAACGCCGTCAACTCCAAGGATCACACCACCCTGGTCGCGGCGGTGAAGGCCGCCGGCCTCGTCAACACGCTGGAAGGCAAGGGCCCGTTCACGGTGTTCGCGCCGACCAACGCTGCGTTCGGCAAGCTGCCGGCCGGCACCGTCGACACCCTGGTGAAGCCCGAGAACAAGGCGACCCTGACCAAAATCCTGACCTACCACGTGGTCGCGGGCAAGCTTGAAGCCTCCGACCTCACCGACGGCAAGAAGCTCAAGACCGTGCAGGGTGAAGAGCTGACCGTGAAGCGGTCGGGCGACACGGTGATGATCATCGACGCCAAGGGCGGTTCTTCCACCGTCACGATCCCGAACGTCAATCAGTCCAACGGCGTGATCCACGTGGTCGACACCGTCCTGATGCCGTCGTAACACCGTGCGCATCTGAAAAGTCCCCACAGGATGCGCGAGCAGCGAGCCGGGGCACCCCGGCTCGCTTTTTCGTGAACGCGAGACGTCGAATGCATCGGTCTGATAGGGTGCAAGGCCGTAACGAAACACTGATTCCGGGCGTATATGGGGGTATCGGCCCCCGGCGATGGAACCAACATGTCCAGCCTAGCGATGAACGATCAACACACCGCCCCTGAACCGGCAAAGGTCATTCAGCCGGCATGGGTGCGCGTGGTGCACTGGATCAATGCGGTGGCGATGATCCTGATGATCATGTCGGGATGGCAGGTCTACAACGCTTCGCCGCTGTTCGGCTTCTCGTTTCCATCCGCGATCACGCTGGGCGGCTGGCTCGGCGGCGCGCTGTTGTGGCATTTTGCGGCGATGTGGCTGTTGATGGTCAACGGTCTGGTTTATCTGGCGCTGGGTTTTGCCACCGGCCGCTTTGCCAGGAAATTGCTGCCGATCACCCCGCAAGGCGTGCTTGCCGACACCAGGGCGGCGCTGACCGGCAAATTGTCGCATGACGATCTGTCCAAATATAATTACGTGCAGAAGCTGCTCTATGCCGGGATCATCGTGGTCGGCATCGTCATCGTGCTGTCGGGCCTGTCGATCTGGAAGCCGGTGCAGTTGCAATATTTGACGGCATTGTTCGGCGGCTACGATGTCGCGCGCTATGTCCACTTCATCTGCATGTCGGCGATCGTCGCGTTCCTGGTGGTGCATGTGGCGCTGGCGGTGCTGGTGCCGAGAAGCCTGCGCGCCATGATCATCGGCCGCTAGGAGAACATCATGGGTCGCTTACGCTCGCGTTTCATCCCCGGTGTCGACCAGCAATTGCTGGTCAGGGACGCCGCCAAGGCGATGCCGGACCTGTCGCGCCGGCGCTTCATCGCCGGCGGCGCCAGCCTCGGCGCGCTGACGCTGTTGACCGGCTGCGACGTATCCGACAGTTTTTCGGCCGAAGAGATGCTCAAGAAGGTCTCGAAGTTCAACGACGCCGTGCAGGCGGCGATCTTCAATCCGCATGCGCTGGCGCCGACCTTTCCGGAGAGCGCCATCACAAAGCCATTTCCGTTCAATGCCTATTACGACCTCGACGACGCGCCGGACATCGACGGCAAGGACTGGAAATTCGAGGTGCGCGGTCTGGTCGACAACAAGAAATCCTGGACGCTGGAGGAACTCTACAAGCTGCCGCAGGAAAAGCAGATCACGCGGCACATCTGCGTCGAGGGCTGGAGCGCGATCGGAAGCTGGACCGGCACGCCGCTGCGCGATTTCCTCAAACTGATCGGTGCCGACACCAGCGCGAAATACTGCTGGTTCCAGTGCGCCGACAAGGACGGCTACAACAGCCCGCTCGACATGGAGACGGCGCTGCATCCGCAGACCCAGATGACGTTCAGGTTCGCCGACGAAATCCTGCCGCGCGCCTACGGCTATCCGATGAAGATCCGGGTGCCGACCAAACTCGGCTTCAAGAATCCGAAATACGTGGTCTCGATGGAAGTCACCAACCTCTACAAGGGCGGCTACTGGGAAGACCAGGGATACAATTCATTCAGCGGCAGTTGATGCGTCAGCTTCGCGCCAACCTCGGCTGAAACGCCGACGCAATCGCTCCGATTGCCAGCAGCGCCGCGGAGATATTGAGGGCATAGGACAAGCTGCCCATCGCGTCGGTGACCGCGCCGACCGCCGTCGGCCCCAGGGTCTGGCCGATGCCGAAAGCAATCGTCATCGCCGCGATCCCTGCCGGCCAGGTGGCGGGCGGATAGTTGAACCGCACGAACGCCGTGGTCGATCCGACCAGCGCAAAGAACGACACGCCGAACACCAGCGCCGAGGCGGCGAGCAGTGCCGTGGAATGTCCAAACAGCGGCAGCCCGGCGCCGATGGCGTTGACGCCGAGGATGATCGCGGTCGAGATACCGCCGCGGTCGAGCGCCAGCACACGCTGCCACAGCCACGGCGTGACGAAGGCGCTCAAGCCGATCAGGCACCAGAACGCGCTCTGCGCGGCAGCACCGCCGCCGGCGTCGCGCACATAGGCGATCATGAAGGTCATGTAGGCGATGTATCCGGCGCCGAACAGGAAATAGCCGGTGAGATAGATCAGCACCGGCCTGATCGTGAACTTGACCGGCGCGGCGTCGGCAATCCCGGCGCCGCCGTCGAAGGGCGCCAGCAGCAGCGGAATGATCATGACAGCGGTGAGCAGCGTCATCGCCCACCAGACCACCCACCACGATCCCGGCCCGAACGCCTGCAGCACAAAGGGCGCGATCAGGCCGGACGACACGATGCCGAGCCCGGGTCCGGCGTAAAACAGGCTCAACAGGAAGTTCGCCCGCTCGGGCCGCGATTGCGCGATGGTCGCCGCCAATGCAGCGCCGCTGACAAAGGCGATCGCCGCGCCGACACCCACCAACAGCCTTGCGAAGCTCAGGATCGCGAAATTGCCCGACAGCGCAGACAGCGCCAGCGACGCCACGCAGGCCAGGGTCGACCAGCGCACCGCGGCGGACAGCCCGAAACGCTTGATCAGCTTCGAGGCGACCAGCGCGCCGCCGAGATAGCCGGCGGCGTTGATCGTGTTCATGAAGCCCGCGGCGGAATACGACCAGCCGAGCGTATCGCGCATATCCGGCAGCACCAGCGAATAGGCGAAGCGTCCGATGCCGAGGCTGATAATCGGCGCCAGCGACAGGATCAGGATCAGCCGCGCGGGATGCGCGGGCGGTAAGGGACGGTCGGGCGCTTTCACGGGAATCTCCGGCAGGACGGGCATTGTGGCAGGCTCTGTTGCGATTGCACAGGCGGTTAGCGGCAATGGTGTCTTGCCATCCGCGCAATGCCGATCTAGCAATCCGCGCGCACGCGTCGAATGAGGAACTTTCCATGGCGACCCACAAACTCCTGCTGCTCCCCGGCGACGGCATCGGCCCCGAAGTGATGGCGGAGGTGAAGCGCCTGATCGACTGGTTGAACGCGCAAGGCATCGCGCATTTCGAAACCGAGCAAGGCCTGGTCGGCGGCAGCGCCTATGATGCCGACAAGGTCGCGATCACGGACGCCACCATGGCGCTGGCGCAGGCGAGCGACGCGGTGATCTTCGGCGCGGTCGGCGGGCCGAAATGGGATCAGGTGCCATATGATGTGCGTCCCGAAGCCGGGCTGTTGCGGTTGCGCAAGGACATGGCGCTGTTCGCCAATTTGCGTCCCGCGATCTGCTATCCGGCGCTGGCGGACGCTTCCAGCCTCAAGCGCGAGGCGGTCGAAGGTCTCGACATCATGATCGTGCGCGAGCTCACCGGCGGGGTGTATTTCGGCGAGCCCAAAACCATCACCGATCTCGGCAACGGCCAGAAGCGCGCCATCGACACCCAGGTCTACGACACCTACGAGATCGAGCGCATCGCCCGCGTCGCGTTCGATCTGGCGCGCAAGCGCCGCAACAAGCTGACCTCGATGGAAAAGCGCAACGTGATGAAATCGGGCGTGCTGTGGAACGAGGTGGTCACCCAGGTGCACGCGCGCGAATACAAGGACGTGCAGCTCGAGCATCAGCTCGCCGATTCCGGCGGCATGAATCTGGTGAAATCGCCCAAGCAGTTCGACGTCATCGTCACCGACAACCTGTTCGGCGACATGCTGTCGGATATCGCGGCGATGCTGACCGGATCGCTCGGCATGCTGCCGTCGGCCTCGCTCGGCGAGGTCGATGTCAAAACCAAAAAACGCAAATCGCTGTTCGAGCCGGTGCACGGCTCGGCGCCCGATATTGCCGGCAAGGGATTAGCCAATCCGATTGCGATGATCGCGTCGTTTGCGATGGCGCTGCGCTATTCGTTCGACATGGGCGATCTCGCCGACAAGGTCGATGCTGCCATCGCCGCAGTACTCGCAAGCGGCCTGCGCACGGCGGACATCAAGTCCGAGGGCACCACGGCGGCGAGCACCACACAGATGGGCGGGGCGATCCTGAGAGAATTACAGGCGCTGCACGGATAGGTGCGCAGAAGCGCTGCGGCCAATCCGCTCAATACAGCGGGATGGTCCGCGGATATCCGCCCATGTCGGACGGCGGATTCAGCGGCTGCCGGTCGATCGGGCGATTGCCGTTCTCGCGCGCGAACGAGGGATATCCGAGATCCGGGGGAAACGCGTAGTCGTTGAACTTGCGGTCGCCCGGCAATACTTCGACGCCGGCATCGAGCCATGAGCGCTTGGTGATGTAGACTTTGGTGTGCGGCCCCTGCTGGTAGACCACGTTTGGACCGGCAGACCCGTAATAGGCATGGCCGCCGTCGAACCTGCGTTCGACCTTCGGTTTCTCCGCGCTGCTGGCCTGGGTCGCGCCAAAGCCGATCGCCATCGCCGCTCCCGCCGCGAGCAACAGCGCAAAATGGTTTAGGGCAGGAAGTTTGAAGGTCATTGCGTCCTCATGGGGCCGGCGGGGTCGCCATTTCCGATATGCGGCCATTGTAGCTGCCGCGGGCATGCCGTCACAAGGTCAATTGGGCCACACCCGGCCACAATAATACCGGGTGAAGCGAAAAGTTGCATGAAAACCAGCATCTTGGCAGATGCACCGGGTTCAGAAACCATTGCGCAGAACGGGGTTCTCCGCGCCGGTCACCCAGTCCGCCGAGGCGGCCGAGGGAGCACAGCTGCCGCGCTTGAGCTCGGCACGGGCGAACAATTCGGCCATTTTCGGCTCCTTTCCGGCGGTCAAAAGCATCAGCCGGTTCAGAATACAGCCAATTGCGGCGCGCCGGGCCGGCCAGGTGTCGCCCTGGCATGACCAGCCGGAAATCTGCAAATCGGGTTCGTCGAGACGCTTCAAAAACCCGAGGCAGGATGGCGTGTTAGCGGTGCTGCCGGTCAGGCGAAGCAGTGTCACGCCGCCGAATTTGCTGTCGATGACACCGGCCGTTTCCAGCCCGCGCGTGCCATCGGGATCCATCCTCGCCGCGATTTCCGCTATCGCTGGCCCGGATTGGCCGAATTCGCCGCCCGGGCGATAAAGTTCCAATTCGGCCACCGGCTTCTCGCCTTCGGCCGACCAGCGGAAGACATCCTTGCGGCCGCCCGCTGGATGTCGCAAGATCTCGTAAGTCTCTGTTTTACCGGATAAATCAAACTGGCTGACGGCAAACGCCGGATAGGAGCGGGTGGCCACGCTCCAGGCTGCCTTTGAATGCTCCGAGGTCTCGCCGATCGGCAACTGATCCCAAAGATGGATCCCGACGATGGCAAGCAGGGCCAGAACGCCCACATAGACGATGAGACGCGCCAGCGTGGCACAGCATTCATCGGCAAAGCTGGTCAGCGCCGGATGAATTCCGGCCGGATGAAAGTTGCCTGAAATGGCCCGAAACGATCGCATCAAACGCTCTGGAGTGCCGGTCTAACGTTGTCTTAACGCTGTTTCTCGCATAGAAGCGCTGCCTCTTCCCTTTCCGCCGCGCGCGCTGGGAAAGCATTTTTGTTCGGAGAGTGAACGATGGGTTACAAAGTCGCGCTGGTCGGAGCGACCGGCAATGTCGGGCGGGAAATGCTCAACATTCTCGACGAACGCAAATTCCCGGCCGACGAGGTCGTGGCGCTGGCGTCGCGCCGCAGCATGGGCGTCGAAGTGTCCTATGGCGACCGCACCCTGAAGTGCAAGGCGCTCGATCACTACGATTTCAGCGACGTCGATATCTGCCTGATGTCGGCGGGCGGCGCCGTGTCGAGGGAGTGGTCGCCGAAGATCGCGGCGGCCGGCGCTGTCGTGATCGACAATTCATCGACCTGGCGGATGGATCCGGACGTGCCGCTGATCGTTCCCGAGGTCAATGCCGATGCGGTCTCGGGCTTCGTCAAGAAGAACATCATCGCCAACCCGAATTGCTCGACCGCGCAGCTCGTGGTCGCGCTAAAGCCGCTGCACGATCGCGCCACGATCAAGCGCGTGGTGGTCTCGACCTATCAATCGGTTTCGGGCGCCGGCAAGGACGCCATGGATGAGCTGTTTTCGCAAACCAAGGCGGTCTACACCAACAGCGAACTCGTCAACAAGAAATTCCCCAAGCGTATCGCCTTCAACGTGATCCCCGAGATCGACGTGTTCATGGAGGACGGCTACACCAAGGAAGAGTGGAAGATGATGATGGAGACCAAGAAGATTCTTGATCCCAAAATCAAGCTCACTGCGACTTGCGTGCGGGTGCCGGTATTCGTCGGTCATTCCGAATCGGTCAACATCGAATTCGAGAAGCCGATTTCGGCCGATGAGGCGCGCGATATCCTGCGCAACGCGCCGGGATGTCTGGTGATCGACAAGCACGAGCCGGGCGGCTACGTCACGCCCTATGAGGCGGCGGGCGAGGACGCCACCTACATCAGCCGCATCCGCGAGGATGCGACGGTGGAGAACGGCCTGGTGCTGTGGTGTGTCTCGGATAACCTGCGCAAGGGCGCGGCGCTGAATGCGATCCAGATCGCCGAATGCCTGATCAACCGCAAGCTGATCAACGCCAAGAAGAAAGCGGCATAAAAGAGCGCGGTCGCGCGCCGATCAGGGCGGGTTGGGATGACGGACGAGCCGGCAAGATATCAACCCGATCGGTCGCTGCGACGCGTCGAGAGCGGCTTTGAGAGCGTGCTGTTCAACAGCCGCTGGCTGATGGCGCCGTTCTATCTCGGCCTTGTCGTCAGCCTCGCGGTGCTGTTGTACAAGTTCGTGATGATGGTGTGGGAGTTCGTTCTCCACGCCCCCGCCGCCAAGGAGACCGACATCATCCTCGGCGTGTTGTCGTTGATCGACGTCACGCTGACCGGCAACCTGATCCTGATCGTGGTGTTCTCGGGTTACGAAAACTTCGTCTCGCGAATCGATCCCGGCGGCCATCCGGACTGGCCGGAATGGATCACCAAGGTCGATTTCGCCGGGTTGAAGCAGAAATTGCTGGCTTCGATCGTCGCGATCTCGGCGATCCAGGTGTTGAAAGCGTTCATGAACATCGACGCTTCGTTCGACGCCCAGAAGATGGGCTGGCTGGTCGGCGTGCACCTGGTGTTCGTGGTCTCGACGCTGGTGCTGGCGCTGTCGGATCGGTGGGGCGGCGATCACGGCAACAGCAAGACGGGGTAACAGGCCTGCTCAGGATGAGGCCAGCGCTTCCCTGACGCTGTGGAATTCCTTTGCCGCCTGGTCGAGTACGAACAGCGAGCCCTCGGCGACGCCGAAATAGGCGCCGTGCAGTTGCAGCTCGCCCCGCTCGACGGCATTTCTCACAAAGGGAAACGTCATCAGGTTTTCCAGGCTGCGGAAAACCGCGGCTTTTTCGATCCGGACCGTGAAGTCGGCCATCGTCTCGTGGTCGCGCTGCGAGACCGTCTCGCCCGGCTTGACGAACATCGACATCCACTTGCCGATGAAGTCGCCGGGCGACAGCGGTTCGATATCGTCGATGAAGGCGCGGATGCCGCCACATTGGGCATGGCCGAGCACCACGACGTGTTTGACGTGCAGGGCCCGAACTGCATATTCCAGCGCCGCCGAGACGCCGTGGGCGCCGCCGTCGGGCTGATACACCGGCACCAGGTTGGCGACATTGCGCACCACGAACAATTCGCCGGGACCGGCGTCAAAGATCACCTCCGGCGACACCCGCGAGTCGCAGCAGCCGATCACCATCACTTCGGGCGATTGCCCGCGCTCGGACAATTCGCGGTAGCGCGACTGTTCGGTCGGGAGCCGTTGCGAGGTGAAAGTGCGGTAGCCGTCGAGCAGACGTTCGGGAAACGATGACATCCTAATGCCTAACCATATGACGCTGGCGGGAACAAGCCTTTCGGACGATGGGTTGAAATGATGGCAAGGGGTTGAAATGATGGAGCATGGCCCGGAAATGTGGGAACCGGTTTTCCGGGCACACCTGCTCAAACGGCGAGCACCGGAAACCGGGCCGACCGAAAGGAAACAACATCATGATCCGTCCGCGCCGCAGCCTGCTGTTCATGCCCGGATCGAATGCGCGGGCGCTGGAAAAAGCGCGTAACCTGCCGGCCGACGGCATTATCCTCGATCTTGAGGATTCGGTGGCGCCGGATGCCAAGGCCATGGCGCGCGACCAGATCGCGCAGGCGATCGCTGCCGGCGGTTTCGGCAAGCGCGAGGTGCTTATTCGCACCAACAGCCTGGATTCGCCGTGGTTGACCGACGATATCGCCATGGCGGGCAAGGCCCGGCCCGATGGCATCCTGGTGCCGAAGATTTCCAGCGTGGAGGATATTGCCGCCATCGCCGATCGCCTCGTCGAGGTCAAGGCGGATCCCTCGATCCGGGTCTGGGCGATGATCGAGACCGCGCGCGCGGTGCTGCATGCCGAGGAACTCGCCGCCACGTCGCGCGATCCCAAAAATCGGCTCGCGGGCTTTGTGTTCGGGCCCAACGATATTTCGCGCGAGACGCGGATACGCATGCAGCCGGGCCGCGCCGCGATGATCCCGATGATCACGCACTGTATCCTCGCCACCCGCCTGCATGGCCTCGAAATTCTCGATGGCCCCTACAGCGATTTCAGCAATGTCGACGGTTTCGGCCAGGAATGCGCGCAGGGCCGCGATCTCGGCTTCGACGGCAAGACGCTGATCCACCCCGGCCAGATCGTGGCCTGCAACACGATCTTCACGCCGCCGGAGGAGGAGGTGGCCCGTGCCCGCAAGATCATTGCGGCGTTCGAGCGGCCGGAGAACGCCTCGCGCGGCGCGATCCAGCTCGATGGCGGCATGGTGGAACGGCTGCACGCCGAGATGGCCAGACGCACCATCGCGATTGCCGATGCGATCGCCGCGATGGGAAATTGATTAGCTCACCGTCTGCAGGAGAGGACAGGCTAACGCGAGCTAAACCGCTCTGCCGCCCACGCATATAAACTGCCGGGAAAAGGCTTTTCCCTGCACCGGTCTTTCGGCGAAATGTGAAAGCCCAGTATTTCCGGGTCGGCGATCAGTGCCGAAAAATCCGACGGCTCGAAAAACAATTTCGGTGCGGCGTGCACCGCGTAAAACGATTTCCTCGGCAGGGCGTAATGCAATTCACCGGCCCGGCGCGCGAGCGCGGTCAGTGACGGCGGGCCATAGACTGCGACGCGGATCTCGGAGAGACGGTTGGAGCCGCCGCGCAACCGGTGCAACGCGAATGCCATGCGGTGCCGCAGCGCCAGCCAGTCCGGCGTCAATTCGTCCTGCTCCATCAGGTCTTCGAACGCCGTCACGATCGAATCGTTCGCCGGCAGGTACAGCGCCGAATTGCCGAGCTGGCGCGGGCGTTCCCAGGCGAAAAACGGTTTGCCGGGATCGATCTCGACCGGCCTGATCAGCAACACATCGGCGTCCAGCCAAAGGCCCTGGTGGCCCGCCATCAGCCGCATCCGGAAGAAATCGCTGAACTGCAAATAGGTCCAGTCGCGCCATATGCCGTCGGGTCCGGTCGGACGCAATCTTTCCGCAAAGGCCTGCGGCAGGATCGCTTCGGCTTCGGCATTGCCGACGCCAGCGGGTAACTGCGCCAGCGGCTCGAAACTGTAGACGGTGACGTTGTGGCCTGCCGCGACCTGCGATCTCAAGCAGATCAGCCGGAGGGCATCGAGCGGGCCGTGCCAGAAGGTGACGATTTCGGGCCGCATGCACAAACTATCTCTGTCATCCCTTTGGGGATCGCGCCTTGAGATGACGTACAGGAGAGAGATTACGCCCAGGCGCGCTCGGTCTTTGCCTTGGCCTCGTAGCTGTCGATCGAGGTCTTCTTTTCCATGGTGAGGCCGATGTCGTCGAGGCCGTTCATCAGGCAGTGCTTGCGGAACGCATCGATTTCGAACTTCACCGTGCCGCCGTCGGGGCCGCGGATTTCCTGACTGGCGAGATCGATGCTCAGCGTCGCATTGGCGCCGCGTTCGGCGTCGTCGAACAGTTTGTCGAGATCTTCCTGGGAAACGCGGATCGGCAGGATGCCGTTCTTGAAACAGTTATTGTAGAAGATATCGCCGAACGAGGTCGAGATGACGCAGCGGATGCCGAAATCGAGCAGCGCCCATGGTGCGTGTTCGCGGCTCGAGCCGCAGCCGAAATTGTCGCCGGCGACCAGAATCCTGGCGTTGCGATAGGCCGGCTTGTTGAGCACGAAATCCGGATTCTCGCTGCCGTCGTCGTTGTAGCGCTGTTCCGCGAACAGCCCCTTGCCGAGGCCGGTGCGCTTGATGGTCTTCAGGTACTGCTTCGGGATTACCATGTCGGTATCGACATTGATGATCTTCAGCGGCGCTGCGACGCCTTCCAGCGTGGTGAACTTGTCCATGGCTCAATCTTCAATGTTAAAGGTAAATAATCGCAAACTTGCACTTCGAAAATTGCAAATCTGCAAATTGTACAGGGGCTTTTAGCCCGACCGAACCGTCCGTTAAAGGCCATTTTACGCAGGGCTAATCCGCGGCAGCCTCGATCGCTTCCATATCGTGGTCCGAAAGGCCGAAATGATGGCCGATTTCGTGAATCAGCACATGGCGGACGATATGACCCAGGGTGTCCTCATGTTCGGCCCAGTAATCCAGGATCGGACGACGATACAGCCAGATCATGTTGGGCAGCCGCGCGATGTCCTCGTTGCTGCGAAACGGCAGGCCGACGCCCTGGAACAGGCCGAGCAGATCGAATTCGCTCTCCGCCTGCATCTCGTCGAGCACCTCATCGGCCGGAAAATCGTCGACCCGGATGACCACGCCCTCGCACAAGTCGCGAAACCCCTTGGGCAAACACTCGAAAATGGCGTGCGCCATGGCTTCCATCTCGGCGAGGGAGGGCGCTTTCGCTGATGTCCACATCGGGTGTTTCTAGCGTGTTCCGCGCCGGTGCCTACCGGTTTTCGGAGTTTTCGCGCAGTTGACGTTAGCCATGCAATCGGAGACCTTGCGGCCGTAACAGGTTTGGGTGGGCGTCATGGCGCGTATCAGGATGGCAGCGATATCAGCCGCTTTTGCCGGGATAGTTCTGGCGACAAGCGCGAACGCGCAAGCGCCGGCCGCGCCGTCCAAGACGCGTCTGGCGCAAACGACGCAGCCGGTATCGACCGGAACGCCTGCGCCACGGGTTCGGCGGCCACCGATCCGGCTGCGGGTCTATCCGCGTTACGAAGGTGAGCCCGATGGCGTCTATCCGCGGTATTTCCCGGGCGAAAATGCGGTGCGGGACTGCACGGCAACCTATGTGCAGGAACACCGGCCGAGCGGCACCGTGATCGTGCCTCGCATGAACTGTTTCTGGCGTCCCGGCTAGGGTTTCGCCCCTAGCGCCGCCGTGCAGCGCCGATCAGTCCGGCGCCGACCACCACTGCCGATGTTCCCCAGACGATGATGGCCATCGCCAGTTGGGTGAAGTTGCTGGCGGTGCCGGGGCCCCCGCCCGGCCCCTGGGAGGCGAAGGCTGGGGTTACTGACAAAATCGCCGCAAGTGCCGGCGCGGTGACGAAGACGAAACGTGAAATCCCCAATGCATGTCTGGACGTTTTTCGAGACGGGACCATGACAATCTCCTGTGGCGATAGGTTCTCAGAAGATACGCACGCCAGCCTATACCGGTTTTGAAAGCGGCTCATGAAAATGTCTTTGTGCAGCGGGGAACCGGTCCGCCTCATCGGCGTTCATTTTGCGGCGCAGGTTACTCACCTCGATCGACTGCGCAGTGCCGGCGTGACACATGATGACCCCAAGGGAGATAGATATGAACGTGAAGAGACTTCTGGGACTTGCCGCAGTCGGCGCTTTGCTGGTTTTGGCTGCTCCAGCCGAGCGCGCCCAGGCGCTGACGCTGGCCAATCCCGGTGCCGCCGCGGCAATTCAGCAGGATTCAAAGATGACAACCGAGGTGCGGTGGCACCGTGGCCACCGGTGGCACCGTGGCCATCGCTGGCACCGTTGGCATCACCGCCACTGGCATCACCGCCGCTGAGGATTGCGGCCCGGATGCCGAGTTCAAACAGGCCCGCAATCGGCGGGCCTGTTTTTCGTTTGGCGCTCTAACTCAGTCGTCGACTTGCCACGGCTTGAGCTTCCAGGGCTTGAAGGTCTGAAGCCGCCATTCCACCCACCGCTGCGGCGGCCAGTGACTGAGGCGGGACCTTTCCTTGACCTCGGGCGTGGCGATGCGCGGCGCGAACCGGCGCCGCGACTGGCGCGTCGCCTCCGAGATCATATCGACGAATTCAGGCTTGTCGGCCACGGCCCGCTCCTTGTCGAAATGCCACGCCTCCGCTGGCTGCCAGTCTGCTCCCGGCACCTTAACGACTTGTTGCCAAACCGCGTTGGGATTGACGCAAAGCGCCGTTACCGCCACTCCCGGATATCGACGAAATGCCCGGCGATCGCGGCTGCCGCCGCCATGGCCGGCGAGACCAGGTGGGTACGGCCCTTAAAGCCCTGGCGGCCCTCGAAATTGCGGTTCGAGGTCGAGGCGCAACGCTCTTCCGGATTGAGCTTGTCGGGATTCATCGCAAGGCACATCGAGCAACCCGGTTCGCGCCATTCGAATCCGGCCTTGATGAAAATCTTGTCGAGGCCCTCGGCTTCCGCCTGCTCCTTCACAATGCCGGAACCCGGCACGATCATGGCATTGAGATTGCTGTTGACGGTCTTGCCTTCGACCATCTTTGCCGCCGCGCGCAAATCCTCGATCCGTCCGTTGGTGCAGGAGCCGATGAAGATGCGGTCGAGCTTGATGTCGGTGATTTTGGTGCCGGCGACGAGGCCCATATATTTCAACGCGCGGTGTTTCGAGAGCCGTTTGGCTTCGTCGGCGATCTGGTCCGGATCGGGCACCACGCCCGAGATCGACACCACGTCTTCCGGCGAGGTGCCCCAGGTCACGATCGGCGGCAGTTTGGCGGCATCCAGCCTGATCTCGTGGTCGAAATGCGCGTCTTCGTCGGAGCGCAGCGTTTGCCAATAGCGCATCGCGGCGTCCCAGTTGTCGCCCTTCGGCGACATCGGACGTCCCTTGAGAAATTCGAACGCCTTTTCATCGGGGGCAACCAGCCCGGCACGGGCGCCGCCCTCGATCGACATGTTGCAGACCGTCATGCGGCCTTCCATCGAGAGCGCGCGGATCGCTTCGCCGGCATATTCCAGCACATAGCCGGTGCCGCCGGCGGTGCCGATCTCGCCGATGATCGCCAGAATGATGTCCTTGCCGGTGACGCCTGCGGGCAATTGCCCGTCGACGGTGGCGCGCATGTTCTTGGCCTTTTTCTGGATCAGGGTTTGCGTCGCCAGCACGTGTTCGACTTCCGACGTGCCGATGCCGTGCGCCAGCGCGCCGAATGCGCCGTGCGTCGAAGTATGGCTGTCGCCGCAGACGATGGTGGTGCCTGGCAGCGTGAAGCCCTGCTCGGGACCGATGACGTGCACGATGCCCTGACGCCGGTCATGCTCGTCGTAATAGGTGATGCCGAATTCCCTGGCGTTCTCCGCCATCACCCGCATCTGCTCGATGCTTTCCGGATCCGGATTGGGCTTGGAACGGTCGGTGGTCGGGATGTTGTGATCGACCACGGCCAGCGTCTTCTCCGGTGCGTGAACCTTGCGTCCCGTCGCGCGCAGGCCTTCGAAAGCCTGCGGCGAGGTCACTTCATGGACCAGATGGCGATCGATATAGAGCAGGCAGGTGCCGTCATCGGCTTCGTGAACCAGATGATCGTTCCAGATTTTGTCGTACAGCGTGGTCGGTTTTTTGTCGGACATGGTGTCAGGCCTTGAATCGGGATTTAAATCGGAAAAGGTGCCATCGCGCACGACGATGCGGCGCGCGCTGCGCGTCAGGCCGCGAGCGCCGAGGTCGTCAGCCGGCCGAAGAAGCGCCAGGGCAAACGGCTGCGGTCGTCAAGAACGACGCGGGACGCGATGGGTTGGCGATCCGGAAACATGCGGGCTTTATAGCACCTTGCGATGCGACATGCCGCAACAAAAAAGCGCGGGAAGTAAGCTCCGCGCTTTCCGTCATATCCGATATTGCGGCAATTACTCGCCGACGGCTGCGACGCGATCCGTCTTCTCGACGATGCGGGCCGACTTGCCGCGCAGATTTCGCAGGTAATACAGCTTGGCGCGGCGTACTTTGCCGCGGCGCACCACCGTGATCGAGTCGATCATCGGCGACATCACCGGGAATACCCGCTCGACGCCTTCGCCGTACGAAATCTTGCGCACCGTGAAGCTCTCATTGAGGCCGCTGCCGGAACGGCCGATGCAGACGCCTTCATAGGCCTGGACGCGCGAACGATCGCCTTCGACCACCTTGACGTTGACGATCAGGGTGTCGCCGGGTCCGAACTCCGGAATTTTTTTGGTGGCCGACAATTTGTCGAACTGCTCTTTTTCGAGCTCTTGAATGAGGTTCATGGCGAAATCTCCATCGGCGGCGCGCCCCAGCCGCCAAGGCCCGCGCGAGTATTGGTTTATCCTGCGCGGATTTGGCGCTGCTATACGGCAAAGGCGGTGGCTTGTCACCCGTCCGTCGGGTCTTTTGGCTGTTTTTGAAAGGTCTTGGCGGCCCATAAATCCGGCCGCCGGGCCCTTGTCAGGGCTTCAGCCTCGGCCTGGCGCCAGGCCGCGACCCGCGCATGGTCCCCGGAAAGCAGGATGTCCGGGATGGTTCGGCCCTCGAACACCTGTGGACGGGTATATTGCGGGTATTCCAGCAGGCCATCGGAGAAGCTCTCTTCAAGCCCGGAAGCCGGTTTTCCCATCACCCCCGGCAGCAGCCGGACGCAGGCGTCGATCAGGGCCATGCCAGCGATTTCGCCGCCGGACAGCACATAATCCCCGACCGAAATTTCCTCGAGCCCACGGGCTTCGATGACCCGCTGGTCGATGCCTTCGAACCTCCCGCAGATGATCAATGGCCCCGGTCCGGCGGCGAGTTCCGCGACCCGGAACTGGGTCAATGGCCCACCCCGCGGGCTCATCAGCAGGCGCGGCCGGTCCGGAGCTACCTTCGCCGCATCGATGGCATCGGCCAGCACGTCGGCGCGCAGCACCATTCCCGGGCCGCCGCCGGCCGGGGTGTCGTCGACGCTGCGGTGCCGGTCAGTGGCCGAATCCCTGATATCGCGCACTTCCAGGGCCCACAGGCCCGATGCCAGCGCCTTGCCCGCAAGGCTGACGCCGAGCGGACCCGGGAACATCTCCGGAAACAGCGTCAGGACGGTCGCGCGCCAGATCTTCGCCCCGGAATTCATGACGAACCCGCGTCTTCAGCCGCGTCACCCTCGATCTCGTCCGGCAATTCGATCACCACGTGTCCGCTCGCAAGATTGACCGTCGGCACTGCTGCGTTGGTGAACGGCAGCAGCATCGTCGCGCCGTGTTCGGGCGCGATTTCGATGATGTCGCCGGCGCCGAAATTGTGGATCGCGATGACGCGGCCGAGCGGCTCATTTGCAGCCGTGACCGCCGCGAGGCCGATCAGGTCGGCGTGGTAATATTCATCCTCGGCAGTGGCCGGCAGTTTTGCGCGCGCGATGTAGAGCTCGATCCCGTTAAGCCGTTCGGCGTCCTCGCGCGTGGCGATGCCTTTCAGCGTCGCGACCAGATGGCCCTTGGCCTCGCGGGCATGCGTCACTTCGAACTGGCGCGTGCCGTCTTTGGTGGCGAGCAGGCCGTACTTCATCACCGCGAGCGGCGCTTCGGTGAAGGTCCACAGCTTCACCGCGCCGCGCACGCCATGTGCGGCACCGATACGCGCGACGCAGATTTGCGCTGCCACCGTCGCGCGCCGTCGCGCTTACTTTTTCGCTGCCGCGGCTGCTGCGCTAGCCGTTTTGGCGGCAGCTGCGGTAGCTGTTGCGGCAGTGGCGCTAGCCTCGGCGTTGGCCTTGCGCTCCTTGCGCGGCACGGCCTTTTCCGGATTGTTGCGCGCGGCGCGCTTGGCGACACCGGCGGCATCGAGGAAACGCGACACCCGGTCCGACGGCTGCGCGCCCTTGGCGAGCCAGCCCTTGACCTTGTCCATGTCGAGCTTCAGCCGCGCCTCATTGTCCTTTGGCAGCAGTGGATTGAAATGGCCGAGACGCTCGATGAAGCGGCCGTCGCGCGGAAAACGCGAGTCGGCGACGACGACGTGATAGACCGGACGCTTCTTGGTGCCTGCGCGCGCGAGGCGGATAACGACTGACATTTGGTTCTCCTGGTTAAGTTCGAAATTCAGCTAGTTTGAACAGTGTCAATTCTCGTCATTGCGAGGAGCGAAGCGACGAAGCAATCCAGCTTTCTTGCCCGTGGCGCGATGGATTGCTTCGCTGCGCTCGCAATGACGAACGAGAGATCATTTCTTCTTCCCCAGTCCGGGGAAGCCGCCGAGGCCAGGCAAATTCGGCTTGCCGCTGAGGCCTGTCAGCCCGGGTAGGTTCGGTAATCCTGAGCGCAGGCCTGCAGGCAAATCCTTTGGCAGCGCGGGCATGCCGCCCGGCCCGGCACCGCCAGGCATTTTTTCCGCCAGCGCCTTCATCTGCTCCGGCGACGGCATGCCGCCGCCACCAAAGCCCATCGCCTGCGCGATGCCGGCCATCGGCCCGCGCTTGCCCGAACCCATCGCCTTCATCATGTCGGCCATGTTCCGGTGCATCTTGAGCAGCTTGTTGACTTCCTCGACCTTGAGGCCGGCGCCGGCGGCGATGCGCTTCTTGCGGCTGGCCTTGAGGATGTCCGGATTCTTGCGCTCGGCCCGCGTCATCGAATCGATCACCGCGACCTGGCGCTTCAGCACCTTGTCGTCGAGATTGGCGGCGGCGAGCTGGTTCTTCATTTTCGCAATGCCGGGCATCATGCCCATCAGGCCGCTGATGCCGCCCATGTTCGACATCTGCAAAAGCTGCTCGCGCATGTCGGAAAGGTCGAACTGGCCCTTGCGCATCTTTTCGGCGACGCGCGCGGCCTTTTCCGCATCGATATGGGCGGCGGCTTTTTCCACCAGCGACACCACGTCGCCCATGCCGAGAATGCGGCCCGCGATGCGGCTCGGATGAAAATCTTCCAGCGCGTCGGTTTTTTCGCCGGTGCCGATCAGCTTGATCGGCTTGCCGGTGACCGCGCGCATCGACAGCGCCGCACCGCCGCGGCCGTCGCCGTCGACGCGTGTCAGCACGATGCCGGTGAGCCCGACGCGTGCATCGAACGCGCGCGCGAGGTTAACCGCGTCCTGGCCGGTCAGGGAATCCGCGACCAGCAGCACTTCATGCGGATTGGCGGACGCTTTGATCTCGGCGGCTTCCGCCATCATCTCTTCGTCGAGCGTGGTGCGGCCGGCGGTGTCGAGCAGCACCACGTCGTAGCCGCCGAACTTGCCGGCTTCCAGCGCGCGCTTGGCGATCTGCGCCGGCTTCTGGCCGGCGACGATCGGCAAGGTCTGGATATCGAGATCGCGCCCGAGCACCGCGAGCTGCTCCATCGCCGCCGGACGATAGATATCCAGCGAGGCCATCAGAACCTTGCGCTTGTCGCGCTGGGTCAGGCGCCGGGCGAGCTTGGCCGTGGTGGTGGTTTTGCCGGAGCCCTGCAGGCCGACCATCATGATGGCGACCGGCGGCACGGCGTTGAGGTCGATGGGCTGGCCGTCGGAGCCGAGCGTGGCGATCAACTCGTCATGAACGATCTTCACCACCATCTGGCCGGGCGTGACCGACTTGACCACGGTGGCGCCGATCGCCTGCTCGCGGACTTTTTCGGTGAAGCTTCTGACCACGTCGAGCGAGACGTCGGCTTCGAGCAAGGCGCGACGCACCTCGCGCATCGCGGCATCGACGTCGGCTTCGGTCAGCGAGCCGCGCCGCGTCAGCCGATCGAGTATGCCACCCAGCTTTTCCGACAGATTGTCGAACAATTCCGTTGTCCTTTGTCCTGCCCATCGCGGGCATCGCATCGCTAATTGATCGCCGTCATACCCCGCGCAGGCGGGGTATCCAGTATGCCGTAGCTTTCCGGTTCAATCCGAACTGCTCCGGGATACTGGATCACCCGCCTTCGCGGGTGATGACGACTTGTTGTGTGTCCTCGCCACGGGCGGGACGGATTCCAAACACTTTTGCGCCCGAGGGCGCATCGCGCTGTCGGGCGTTGACCTCCGGTCTCTGGGGCCGGGCGGCGGGTCGAAAAGAACGTCTTTCCGATGATTGCGGGCGTTAAAGCCCTGTAGCCCTCGAAAGTCAAGAAAAGTCGCCGAAAAACGACATTTTCACGGCCCGCTCAGCCTTGCTGAAACCCGCATTTTCGGGTCAATCGGGCCATGAATATTCACCCGCCGTCGTGTTCTGGGGTCTGCTGGCCGGCGCTGCCGCAGCGCTCGGCGTGCCGTCGCTATGGATGTCTCGCATGAAAACCTATGACGGCCCGGTGTCCGATCATTTCGACGGCCTGCATTTCTTCGATCCTGATGGCGTGCCGCCGAAACAACCCTTCGATATCCTGCGCTGGCAGTTTGGCCGCGACCGGCAGCGGCATCAATGGCCGGAATGGGCGCCGAGCCCCTATTCAGACACGCCGCCGCAACGCGTCACCGGCGACAGGGTGCGGCTGTCGTTCGTCGGCCACGCCAGTTGGCTGATCCAGACGTCGGGTCTGAACATCCTGGTCGATCCGGTGTGGTCGATGCGCGCCTCGCCGGTAACGTGGGCCGGGCCCAAGCGTCACAACGATCCCGGCATTGCGTTCGACGCGCTGCCGCCGATCGACATCGTGCTGGTGTCGCACGGTCACTACGACCATCTCGACATCGCAACGCTTTCAAAGCTCGCGGCGAAATTCTCGCCGCGTGTGATTACCCCGCTCGGCAACGACGTCACCATGCGCAGCGCCGACGACGCGATCAAGGCCGAGGGATTCGACTGGCACGATCGCGTCGATGTCGGCAACGGCATCGCGGTGACGCTGGTGCCGACCCGGCACTGGTCGGCGCGCGGCCTGTTCGACCGCAACAAGGCGCTGTGGGCCAGTTTTGTCATGGAGACGCCGGCGGGGAAAATCTACATCGTGTGCGATTCCGGCTATGGCGACGGCAAGCATTTCCGCCGCGTCGCGCAGGCGCACGGCCCGCTGCGGCTGGCGATCTTGCCGATCGGCGCCTATGAGCCGCGCTGGTTCATGCAGGACCAGCACATGAATCCATCCGATGCGGTCAAGGCGCTGGCCGATTGCGGCGCGGAGCAGGCGCTGGCGCATCATCACCGCACCTTTCAACTGACCGACGAAGCCATCGACGCGCCGGCGACGGCGCTGGCGGCAGCACTCGCCGACGCCAGGATTCCGCGCGAAAAGTTCGTGGCGTTGCAGCCGGGGCAGGTGGTGGAGATTCTAACCTCGCCCCGCAAGAGCGGGGCGAGGGAGAAGCACTACGGCGCCGGCTTGATCGCCCAGGATACATTCACCGCGACCCCGAGCCTCTCTTCGCCTTGCGCCACCGGGGCTGCGGCGATGCCGGCCGACATTTTGCGATAGGGCATCGCGCCGGCCGAACCTTCCTCGGTGATGCTGAGCGGCAACCCGAGCGTGACACCGGCCGCTTTGGCGTAAATCTCGGCCTTGCGGCGGGCATCGGCGATGGCCTGTTCGCGGGCCTGATCGAGGAGCTTCGAGGCCTGCGACACCATGAAATTGATGCCGCCGATCTCGTTGGCGCCCGCACCCACCAGCGCATCGATCACGCTTGCGAGCTTGGTGATGTCGCGCACCCGGATCGTCACCTGATTGCTGGCGCGGTAGCCGATGATGGCAGACGAGCCGGTGCGGTTCGGAGCATTTTGCGGCTGCAGCGACAGCCGCGAGGTCTGGACATCCTTTTCGTCGATGTTGACGCTCTTCAGCGCCAGCAGCAGTTTGCCCATCGCCACGTTGTTGGCTTCGGAGGCCTCGCGCGCGGTCTTGGCATCGCTGGTGACGCCGCCTTCGATCTCGGCCAGATCGGGCGGCACCGATACGGTGGCTTCGCCGGTGACGGAGATCATCGCCGGAGGTCCGTTCTGCGCCAATGCCGGTGCTGCGAGCAGGGCGCTGGCAGCAATGGTTGCTGCGAAAAGTGCGCGAGGCATCAGTCTCATTTCAGCGGCACGTAGATGTTGATCACCAGTTTGTCTTCCTCGGTCTTCAGGGGATCGGTGATGTATTCCTCGATGAAGGTGTCTTTGGCCTCGAGTTTCTTGTCGTCGAGGTGGTTGGTGATGGCCTCATAGGTGTTGTCCATATTGTCGTAGGATCCGCGATGGACGAATTTCAGCGCCTTGCCCTCGGGCGATTTCCCGATGCTCATGTTCCTGGTCAGGTTTTTCGGGTCTTGATCGACCGGTATCTCCGCAAGGTAGGTGAAGCCGGTATCGTCGGTGGAGGTATAGACGATCATCGAATTGCCGGCGGGCTTGATGCCCTGCTTGTCGAGCAAAGCCGACAATGACTTAAGCGAATCGGTCAGCGCATCGAACGCCGAATCCCAGTTGCCGGTGCCTTTGACAATGAGGACCGTTTTCGGCGTCAGCGTGATTTCCTCGCCGAACGGGTCGGCGGTCTGAACCGGCGCGGTGGCGGCCGGGGGCGGTGTTGCCGGTGTCTGCGCGGCGGCGGGCGGAGGCGCGGGAGCGGCCGGGGGGCTTGCTTCCGGCGTCGGGGTTGCGGCCGGCGCCGGGGTGGGCGTTGCCGATGCGTCAGGTGCCGGCGTTGGCGTGCTCGTCACGGCAGGAGCCGCAGGCGGCGATTGCGCCAGTGCGGGGGCGAGACCCGCCGAAATCGCCGCCACCGGGAGCAGCGCGATCACGGCGAGGCGGAAAAGGCCGATGCAATTCATTTAAATAATCTCCATCCGTGTCCAGAGCACGCTGCGCGGCGTGTCCCGGTTCACGCTTCGGCAAATACGCGATCGGCCGCCATGTTAACATAAGGGCCCGGCTTTCGTCCCATGACAGATATGTCATGGTCATTGTGCCGGAAGCGCGGCACTGGCCAATCCACCGGCATTCGCCATATAAGACGGCAGGAAACCGGCATGAGCGCGCTCGCAAATCACAGCTTCAGCAAGATGAACGGCATCGGCAACGAGATCGTCGTGGTCGATCTGCGCGACCGGCCGGCGGCCGTCACCGCCGAGGAAGCGCGCGCAGTGGCCTCGCCCGCGGGCGTGCCTTTCGACCAGTTGATGGTGCTGCAGCCGCCGCGGCTGCAGGGCACCGAAGCCTTTATCCGCATCTACAACAGCGACGGTTCGGAAGTCGCGGCCTGCGGCAACGGCATGCGCTGCGTGGTGCGCCTGTTGTTCGAACAAACCGGCCAGACCCAGGTCACGTACGAGACCAGGGCCGGCCTGTTGAATTGCTGGCAGGGCCCGTCCGGCGATCTCTACACCGTCGACATGGGCCCGCCGAAATTCGGCTGGAAGGATATTCCGCTGGCGGAGGAGTTTCGCGACACGCGCTCGATCGAACTGCAGATCGGCCCGATCGACGCGCCGGTGCTGCACACCCCGTCGGTGGTCAGCATGGGCAACCC
This sequence comes from uncultured Alphaproteobacteria bacterium, assembly GCA_963774685.1. Lineage (GTDB taxonomy): Bacteria > Pseudomonadota > Alphaproteobacteria > Rhizobiales > Xanthobacteraceae > Bradyrhizobium. The sequence continues at coordinate 988,732 of CAVZFU010000005.1, forward strand.
GCACGCGATCTTCTGGGTCGATGATGTCAACGCCTACGATCTCGCCCGCTTCGGTCCGCTCCTGGAAAATCACCCGATCTTTCCCGAGCGCGCCAACATCACGCTCGCGCATATCGTCGATCGCGACCACATCACGATTCGTACCTGGGAGCGCGGCGCGGGATTGACCAAGGCCTGCGGCTCGGCGGCGTGTGCTACGGCGGTGGCGGCAGCGCGGCTGAGGCGCACCAATCGCATCGTGCAGATTTCGCTGCCCGGTGGCGAACTCGGCATCGAATGGCGCGAGCGCGACGACCACGTGCTGATGACGGGGACGGCGACGTTCGAATATGAGGGGCGATTCGATCCGGCACTGTTTGCCAGCGTCGCCTGAGATGAGCGTCGACGTCGTCACTTTCGGCTGCCGCCTCAACGCGTTCGAATCCGAAGTGATCGCCCGCGAGGCCGAACGTGCCGGGCTCACCGACACCATCGTCGTCAACAGCTGCGCGGTGACCAACGAAGCGGTGGCGCAAGCGCGGCAATCGATTCGCCGGCTGAAGCGCCAACGGCCGGGCGCGCGCATTGTCGTGACCGGCTGCGCGGCGCAGACGCAACCGCAGATGTTCGCCGAAATGGCCGAGGTCGATCGCGTCGTCGGCAATGACGACAAGATGCGCGGCGAGACATGGCGGGCCACGCGCATGGCGCTTGATATCGGTAATAGCGAAAAGATCGCGGTCGCCGATATCATGGCGGTGCGGGAAATGGCGCCGCATCTTTTGGAAGGATTTGCCAAAGGCCTGCCGCGGGTGTTCGTGCAGGTGCAGAACGGATGCGATCATCGCTGCACCTTCTGCATCATCCCCTACGGCCGCGGCAATTCGCGCTCGGTGCCGATGGGCGCGGTGGTCGATCAGGTTCGCGCGCTGGCCGAGCGAGGCCACGCCGAAATCGTGCTGACCGGTGTAGATCTAACAAGTTACGGCGCGGACCTGCCGGGCGCGCCAAAACTCGGCATGCTGACCAAGCAGATCTTGCGGCATGTGCCGGACGTGAAACGGTTACGGATTTCGTCGATCGATCAGGTCGAGGTCGATCGCGATCTGCTCGACGTGATCGCGGAAGACGCGCGGCTGATGCCGCATCTGCATCTGTCGCTGCAATCCGGCGACGACCTGATCCTGAAGCGGATGAAGCGGCGGCACAGCCGCAAGGACGCGATTGCGTTCTGCGAACAGGTCCGCCGGCTGCGGCCCGACATCGCGCTCGGCGCCGATATCATCGCGGGCTTTCCGACCGAGTCGGAAGCGATGTTTGAGCGCTCGCAGCAACTGGTCGAGGAGTGCGGCCTCACTTTCCTTCACGTATTTCCCTATTCACCGCGGCCGGGGACGCCGGCAGCAAGGATGCCGCAGGTCAACGGCGAGGCGATCAAGCAACGCGCCAGGCGATTGCGCGCGACCGGCGAGGCTGCGTTGCAAAGGCGACTTGCTTCGGAGATCGGACGCACGCGGCAGGTGTTGATCGAAAGCGATCGCCAGGGCCGGACCGAGCATTTTCTGCCGGTGGCAATCAGCGGCGAGACGCCTGGCGCGGTGCAGGCGTTTACGATCACGGGACAATGACGGCGCGCGGCTAACGGTTTGACAGGCGGCCTTCCCTTCTCCCGCGAGGGGAGAAGGAACAGAGCGGGCGCCGTCCTACTCCCCGTTCCACCCGCAGGTGCGGAGCCGCTCGCGCAAATGTTCCGGCGCTGGCGCCGCCACGCGGACCGGGTCCTTGTTCTTTGAAATCGGAATCACGATCTCGCGGGAGTGCAGATGCAGGCGCGGCTCGCCGAAGCGCGGGATATATTGTTCATTGCGCAGGCGGCGTAAACTTGCCTGCGTGCCGTAAATATTATCGCCGACGATCGGCCAGCCCGATGCGGCCGAGTGAACGCGCAATTGATGGGTGCGCCCGGTCACCGGTTCCATCGCGAGCCAGGTAAGACCGTCGCCGCGCCCCAGCACCTTCCAGTTCGTGACCGCGGTCTGCCCTTCCGGATCCGGCTTCTGCCACCAGCCGCGTTCGGCGTTGAGGCGGCCGAGCGGCATGTCGATGGTGCCTTCGGTCTCCACCGGTCCGCCTTCGACCACCGCCCAATAGGTCTTGGAAATCCGGCCGTGCTTGAACAGCAGTCCCAACGACGCCGTCGCCTTGCGATGACGTCCGAGCACGAGGCAGCCCGAGGTGTCGCGATCAAGCCGGTGGGCGAGAACCGGCGGCCGCGGTAACCCAAATCGCAGTGCGTCGAACGATGCCTCCAGATTGGCGCCGCCCTTGGGGCCGCGATGCACCGGCAGGCCCGCGGGCTTGTCGATCACCAGCATCAACCCATCGCGATGGAGCACGCGGGACTGAATTTCGTCCGCGGTCAGCCCGGGCAGGTCGCTGCGTTCGTTGTGACTTTCGCTCATGGCGCGAAACCGCTAACACACGCCGGACATGAACGATACCACGCCCGAAAACACCAAACTGAGCTGGTGGCGGCGGCTGTCCGGTGGCCTCAAGCGTACTTCGGGTTCGCTGGGGTCGGCGGTGGCCGATCTCGTCACCAAGCGCAAGCTCGACCGCGCGATGCTCGACGATATCGAGGACGTGCTGCTGCGCGCCGATCTGGGAACCGAGGTGGCGGCGCGCATCGCCGCCGCCGTCGGCACCGGTCGTTACGACAAGACGATCTCGGCGGATGATGTGAAGTCGGTGGTCGCGGCCGAAGTGGAGAAGGTGCTGATTCCGGTGGCGAGGCCGCTTGAGATCGACCAGACGCAAAAGCCGTTCGTCATTCTCGTGGTCGGCGTCAACGGTTCCGGCAAGACCACCACCATCGGCAAATTGGCGGCGAAGCTAAATGCCGAAGGCCGCAAGGTGATGCTGGCGGCCGGCGACACCTTTCGAGCCGCTGCGATCGAACAGTTGAAGGTGTGGGGCGATCGCACCAAATCGCCGGTGATCGCGGGCGCGCAGGGGTCGGATTCCGCGAGCCTTGCCTTCAATGCGTTGACGGCGGCGCGTGAGGGCAAGCTCGACGTGCTGCTGATCGACACCGCAGGACGATTGCAGAACAAGGCCGAGCTGATGAACGAGCTCGAAAAGGTCGTTCGCGTCATCAGGAAGGTCGACGCCTCGGCGCCGCATGCGGTGCTGCTGGTGCTCGATGCCACGGTGGGACAAAATGCGCTGTCGCAGGTCGAGGCGTTTCATCGTACCGCAGGTGTCACCGGGCTGGTGATGACCAAGCTCGACGGCACCGCGCGGGGCGGCATCCTGGTGGCGCTGGCCGAGAAACACAAACTGCCGGTGCACTTCATCGGCGTCGGCGAGGGCATCGACGATCTCGCGCCCTTTACCGCACGCGACTTCGCGCAGGCGATTGCAGGAATTGAATAAAGCATGATGGACAAAACCACGCCGCATCCGTTGTTCAAGCTCGCGACCGAACTCGGGCCGCTGATTGTTTTCTTTGTCGCCAACGCCAAGTTCAACCTGTTCGTCGCCACCGGCGCATTCATGGTGGCGATCGTGGCGGCGATGATTGCATCTTATGTGGTGACGCGGCATGTGCCGCTGATGGCGCTGGTCACCGGCGTCATCGTCATCGTGTTCGGCACGCTGACGTTGGCGCTGCACGACGAGACCTTCATCAAGGTCAAGCCGACCATCATCTACGGCCTGTTCGCTGCGATCCTCGGCGGCGGATTGTTGTTCGGCCGTTCCTTCATCGCCATCATGTTCGACCAGATGTTCAACCTCACGCCGCAGGGATGGCGCATCCTGACGATGCGCTGGGCGTTGTTCTTTTTCGGGATGGCGATCCTGAATGAAATCATCTGGCGCACCCAGTCCACCGGTTTCTGGGTCGCCTTCAAGGCGTTCGGCGCGATCCCGCTGACGATGGTATTTGCGATCGCGCAGATGCCGCTGACCAAGCGTTACCATCTGGAGCCGGCCTCGCTCGAAGCGAGCGAGGCCGAGGGCGGTGACCTGAGGAAAGGGTAGGTTGCTTAAGTCCCCGCCTTCAGCGCCTTGTCGATTTCGGTTCTGAGGATGCTGTCGATATTATCTGACGTGACCGGTCCGACCATTTTGTAGAGAATGGTGCCGTCGCGCCCGACCACAAAGGTCTCCGGCACGCCATAGACGCCCCATTCGATCGCGGCGCGGCCATTGCCGTCGACGCCGACAATGCCGAATGGATTGCCGTAGCGGCCGAGAAAGCGCCGGGCGTTGTCGGGCAGGTCCTTATAGTCGATGCCGACAAGCTGCAGCCGCTTGTCCCGGGCAAGCTCGGTCAATAGCGGTGCTTCGTCGTGACAGGGCACGCACCAGGACGCCCAGACGTTGACGACGCTGACCTTGCCCTTGAACGCGGAGGGATCGAGCCCCGGCACCTGCGCGCCGTTGTTGACGAGGCCCTCAAGCGCCGGAAGCGCTGTTTGCGGCGCCGGGCGGCCGATCAGGGCCGAGGGGATCTTCGACGGGTCGTCGCCATGCAGCCGCAGCAGGAAGATCCCGGCCAGCGCCAGGAAGCCGGCCAGCGGCAGCGCCACCAGAATGTTGCGCCACTTGTTGCCGGAGCTTTCGCCGGGGGCATCGCTCATGGTTCGGTCTTGCTGGTCTGCCGGGAACGCCGGGTCATGCCGCGCTGCTCCAACTCGCCGAGGATGCGCCGTTGGGTACGAAAATCAAACATCACCCATGCAATCAAGGCCAGGATCGTCGCAATCGCCAGCGCATAGGACGTAATGATGAAGTCGGCGTGCTCGCCCAGGTTCATGCGCGCTGCTCCTCGGCATGCATGAGCCGCAAGGCACGCACGCGCCGCCGCAGAATCTCGTTCCGCATGGCGGCGACCTGCAGCGTCACGAACAACAGCGTAAAGGCCAGGGTGGAAATCAACAGCGTGGTCAGGATCGGCGTGTCGAGCTTGGGCCCGTCGCGGAGGAAAACCGACGAGGTCTGATGCAGGGTATATTGCCCCTCGCGCCATTCCGCCGACAGCTTGATGATCGGCAGGTTGATCGCGCCGACCAGCGTCAGGATCGCGGCCGCGCGCGCCGCACGCGACGGATCCTCGATGGAACGTACCAGAGCGATCACCACGAGATAGAGAATCAGCAGCATCAGGACCGAACTCAGCCGCGCGTCGAGCACCATATATTCCAGCGGCAGCTTGCCGCCGCCGGCCCAGCTTGCCCGGCCCCATAACCAGCCGGTCACAAAGCAGACGAAGGTGAATGCCGCGCCGATCGGCGCCGTCGCCTTGGCGGCGACATCGGCGAGCGGGTGGCGCCAGACCAGGGTGCCGAGCGCGGCGAGGCTCATCGCGGCCCAGCCGAACATGCCGAGCCACGCCGTCGGCACGTGGATGAACATGATCTTGATGGTTTGCTGCTGTTCGTAGACGGCAAGGTCGAGGTTGAGCACCCGATAGCAAGTCACCGCAAAAGCGAAAATGGTCGCGCCCCACAGCCACGGCAGCGCCCGTCCGGCGAAAGCCAGAAAGCGCGAGGGGTTGGCAAGGTCGATCAGGGACATCGGGGTTGTCTTAATGTGGGTGCCGGGGGGCTGCAATAAGGCGGATGGGGAGCAGGGAATGCGGCGCGTTCATCGCTTTATTCCGCCTCAAGCCGGAGTGCTGCCGCAGCGGCGAACGGGCCGACGACAAAGCTCATCAGGGTCAACGCACAAAGAATCGTGAACGACGCGCCGAATGTTCCGGGACCGGTGATGGCGTCGTTTGAGGCGGCGACGCCGAAAACCAGAATCGGCACCGCGAGCGGCAATGACAGCACCGCCAGCAAAAGCCCGCCCCGGCGCAGCGCCACGGTGAGTGCTGCACCAATAAGGCCGGTGAAGGTCAGCGCCGGCGTGCCGACGGCGAGCGTGAGCGTCACTGCGAGGCTTGCCGCAAAATCGAGGTTGAGCAGCATTCCAAGGACCGGTGCGACGATCACCAGCGGCAGACCTGTCGTGAGCCATTGGGCAACGGCCTTGGCGGCAAGTGTCAGTTCCAGCGGCGAGCGCGCCATCAGGATCAGGTCGAGCGAGCCGTCGTCGCGATCGGCCGCCAGCAGGCGGTCGAGACTGAGCAGGCTTGCGAGCAACGCGCCGATCCACAGTGTCGCCGGTGCGATGCGCGCGAGCAGCGCGGGTTCGGGACCAATGGCAAACGGCGTCAGCACCACGACGATGAGAAAGAACAGCACGCCGATCAGCGCTCCGCCGCCGATGCGCCAGGCGATTTTGATGTCTCTCTTTACCAGAGCGGCGAGCGCGGTCATGCCGAGCACCGCTGCTTCCTGCTTCCCTCCCCCACAAGGGGGGAGGGGACGGAGATACCGACTGCAAAGGTTGAGCGGGGTCTCACGTAGCACCCCCGATCCGCAGCTCCTTGGCGGGCACCCCCAGCGGCGCGTGGGTCGCGGCGACGATCAGGCCGCCGCGCGCGAGGTGTTGGCTCATCAGGCCGGCAAACAGGTTTTGCCCGGCGGCATCGAGCGTCGAGATCGGCTCGTCGAGCAGCCAGACCGGCCGCCGCACCGTCAGTAGCCGCGCGATCGAGAGCCGCCGCCGCTGCCCGGCCGACAAAAATGCCGCCGGCAGATGCGCGGCATGATCGAGCCCCACCGCGGTCAGGCCTTCCGTCGTGTCCAAAACCTCGCCGCCCAGGAAATCCCGCCAGAACGACAGATTTTCGATCACGCTCAGCGACGGCTTCAGCGTGTCGCGATGGCCGAGATAGTGGGCCTGTTCCGCCAAGGTCAGATCGAGCCCGCCGCCTTCAAGACCGATCGATCCACCGGCCATCGTCAAAAGGCCCGCGATCAGCCGCAGCAGGGAGGTTTTGCCTGCGCCATTCGGGCCGGTGACGGCCAGCGCCTCACCTGACGAGGCCTCAAAATCGAGGCCCGAGAACACTTCCCGGCCGCCCCGTACGCACCTGACGCCGCGTCCCGACAGCCGCATTTTACCCTTTCGTAGCCCTTGGAAACCAAGGGGGTACCGCACCGGAATTTGTGGATGCCGCATTGCTGGAGCACGATTGTCGGTGTGGCGGCGCCTCTAGAAAGATTCTATAAGCTGGAACTTGATGCAGCACACAATCCGCGGCTGCAAGCCATCAGGCCAGCCCTCGCTGACGGTGTTTTGATACCCTCGCCGGGTACAACGATGAATTGGATTGCCTCACATGACCTCGCTCGACAGCTTCAAATGCCAAAAAACCCTCAAGGTCGGCGGCAAGACCTACGTCTATTACAGCCTGCCCACCGCCGAGAAAAACGGTCTGAAGGGAATTTCCAGGCTCCCTTATTCCATGAAGGTGCTGCTGGAAAACCTGCTGCGCAACGAGGATGATCGCACCGTCAAAAAGGACGACATCGTCGCGGTCGCGAAGTGGCTGAAGAAGCGCGCGCTCGAACATGAAATCGCATTCCGCCCGGCGCGGGTGCTGATGCAGGACTTCACCGGCGTGCCGGCGGTGGTCGATCTGGCGGCGATGCGCAACGCGATGCAGGCGCTGGGCGGCGATGCCGAAAAGATCAACCCGCTGGTGCCTGTCGATCTCGTCATCGACCATTCGGTGATCGTGAATTTCTTCGGCGACAACAAGGCATTCGCCAAGAACGTGGTCGAGGAATACAAGCAAAATCAGGAGCGCTACGAGTTCCTCAAATGGGGCCAGAGCGCGTTTTCGAATTTCGCCGTGGTGCCGCCCGGCACCGGCATCTGCCATCAGGTCAATCTCGAATACCTCGCCCAGACGGTATGGACCCGCAAGGAGAAGATGAAGGTCGGCAAGAAGACCGGCACTTTCGAGGTCGCCTATCCGGATTCGCTTGTCGGTACCGACTCGCACACCACCATGGTCAACGGTCTTGCCGTGCTCGGCTGGGGCGTCGGCGGCATCGAGGCGGAAGCCGCGATGCTCGGCCAGCCGCTGTCGATGCTGCTGCCGGAAGTAGTCGGCTTCAAGCTGAAAGGGCAGATGAAGGAAGGCGTCACGGCCACCGATCTGGTGCTGACGGTGACGCAGATGCTGCGCAAGCAGGGCGTGGTCGGAAAATTCGTGGAATTTTTCGGACCCGGACTGGATTATCTTTCGGTCGCGGACAAGGCCACCATCGGCAACATGGCGCCGGAATACGGCGCCACTTGCGGCTTCTTCCCGGTCGATGCCGAGACCATCGATTATCTCAAGACCTCGGGCCGCAAGTCCGATCGCGTGGCGCTTGTCGTGGCCTATGCCAAGGCGCAAGGCCTGTTCAGGACGTCCAAATCGCCCGATCCGGTATTTACGGAAACACTGACCCTCGATCTCGCCGACGTGGTGCCGTCGATGGCCGGCCCGAAACGTCCCGAGGGCCGCGTCGCATTGCCCGGGGTTGCCGAAGGTTTCGCCGCCGCGATGGCCAGCGAATACAAGAAAGCTGCCGATGCATCGAAGCGCTATTCCGTCGAGAATCGCAATTTCGATCTCGGCCATGGCGACGTTGTGATCGCGGCGATCACTTCCTGCACCAACACCTCCAATCCGAGCGTGCTGATCGGCGCCGGGCTTCTGGCGCGCAACGCCGCCGCCAAGGGCTTGACCGCCAAGCCGTGGGTCAAGACTTCGCTGGCGCCGGGCAGCCAGGTGGTTGCCGAATATCTTTCCAATTCCGGCTTGCAACTCGAACTCGACAAGGTCGGCTTCAACCTGATCGGTTTCGGCTGCACCACCTGCATCGGCAATTCCGGTCCGCTGCCGGAAGAGATTTCGAAGGCGATCAACGACAACGGCATCATCGGCGCCGCCGTGCTGTCGGGTAACCGCAACTTCGAGGGACGCGTCAGTCCGGACGTGCAGGCCAATTACCTGGCCTCGCCGCCGCTGGTGGTGGCCTACGCACTGGCGGGATCGGTGACCAAGAATCTCGCGGCCGAGCCGATCGGCAACGGCAAGGACGGCAAGCCGGTCTACCTGAAGGACATCTGGCCGACCACCAAGGAGATCAACGCCTTCATGAAGAAGTTCGTCACCGCGGCGATCTTCAAGAAACGCTACGCCGATGTGTTCAAGGGCGACACCAACTGGCGCAAGATCAAGACCGTCGAGAGCGAGACCTATCGCTGGAACATGAGCTCGACCTACGTTCAGAACCCGCCCTATTTCGAAGGCATGAAGAAGCAGCCGGAACCGATCGTCGACGTCGTCGACGCCCGTATCCTGGCAATGTTCGGCGACAAGATCACCACCGACCACATCTCGCCGGCTGGCGCGATCAAGCTGACCTCGCCTGCCGGAAAATACCTGTCGGAGCACCAGGTGCGCCCGGCCGACTTCAACCAGTACGGCACCCGGCGCGGCAATCACGAAATCATGATGCGCGGCACCTTCGCCAACATCCGGATCAAGAACTTCATGCTGAAAGGCGCTGACGGAAATATTCCGGAAGGCGGTCTGACCAAGCACTGGCCCGACGGCGAGCAGATGTCGATCTACGATGCCGCGATGAAGTATCAGCAGGAAAAAGTGCCGCTGGTGGTTTTCGCCGGCGCCGAATACGGCAATGGCTCGTCACGCGACTGGGCCGCGAAGGGAACGCGGCTGCTCGGCGTCCGCGCGGTGATCTGCCAGAGTTTTGAGCGCATCCACCGCTCCAATCTGGTGGGCATGGGCGTGTTGCCGCTGACGTTCGAGGATGGCGCGTCCTGGCAGTCGATCGGGTTGAAGGGCGACGAGACGGTGACGATACGCGGACTGCAGGGCGACCTGAAACCGCGCCAGAAGCTGACGGCCGAGATCGTGTCCAATAGCGGCGCGCTGCAGCGGATTTCGCTGCTGTGCCGCATCGATACGCTCGACGAACTTGAATATTATCGAAACGGAGGCATTTTGCAGTACGTGCTGCGGAAACTCGCGGCGTGATGCGAATTCTGATCGGTGCCTCACTGCGAAGTGAGTAGCGAATGAAGGGAAGGCGGCCTAAGAATGGCCGCCTTCTCGCGTTCGAAGCGGACAATCGAACACGGTAATGTGTTAACGGCCGTGAAAAGTTAACGGCGACGATGGGGATTTTTCGGTTTTCAAAACATGACAGCGATGATGGCCCATAGTTCGATATCGCGATGGTCAGGGGCGCTTGGCTTCTGCGCGATTGTCGCCATCGTCCGCCCGGCCCATGCCGCCGACCCCCGCGCGGTCGTGGAACTGTTCACCTCGCAGGGATGTTCGTCCTGTCCGCCGGCCGACAGGATTATCGGTGAACTCGCCAAGGATCCTTCCGTGATCGCGCTGAGCATGCCGATCGACTACTGGGATTACCTCGGCTGGAAAGACACGCTGGCGGATGCACGTTTCAGCGCACGCCAGAAAGCCTATTCACAGGTCCGCGGCGATCGCGAGGTCTATACGCCGCAAGTCGTCGTCAATGGATCGGTGCATGTGGTCGGCAGCGATCGCGCAGGTATCGAGCGCGCGATCGGCGCCACCAAAGCCGACGGCGTGATGTCGGTGCCGGTGACGATGACGCTGGCTGACAAGCAGATCAATGTTTCGGTCGCCGCCTCTACCAAGAGTCCCATGGCGATGCACGGCGAAGTCTGGATCGGCGCGATCTCGAAAGCGGTGCCGATTTCGATCGGCCGCGGGGAAAATCGCGGACGCGAGGTCACCTACCACAATGTGGTGCGTAACCTGTTGAAGGTCGGCGACTGGAACGGCAGTTCCGGGAATTGGACCGTGCCGCTGGAAAACATTTCCCGCGAGGGCGTCGATGCGGCGGTGGTTTATCTCCAGGACGGTAACCGCGAGAACCCCGGCCCGATGCTGGGTGCGGCCTTTACGTCGCTGCACTGAATTCCAAATACCCGGTCCGGACATGCGTCTTCGCGCGGATCCTTAAATGACGAAGTTATTGCATTGAGATTCCGGGCCCGCGTTGCGCGCGCCTTGCGCAAGAGGCCATCCCCAAAAAGAAAAAGGACCAACTCGCGTTGGCCCAGTATGAAGATAACTTCCTGCGACAGGCCCGATCCCGACGACCCCGGGGGGCTGGGGGCTGAGGAATCCGAAATCGAAAGGACCGGGCCAACGCAGTGCGTCCTTGTCGCAATCCAGCGGGGCGGTCGCTAGGCAGAAGTAGGGCAGTATTATGATTCCGCTAACGATCCCGTGACGTCGTATTTCCGGCTGAAACAAGCGCCACGGACAATCGGTCGCGCGCGAAATCGGACCTCCCGGCCATGGCCCTCTTGCAGTGGTGCCCGGTTGGCGCAATCATGTCATCCATGTGACATGACAGGAGGCGCTCCATGAGTTCAATGTCGGAGGAAGCCGATCCAAGCGAGAGCCGCGCAGCGGCGCGCAATGCCGCTGCGGTTCCGTTGCCAAGCCGGGTGACATTCAATCGTTTCGAACTCCATCGTATTTTGAATCTGTACGGCCGCATGGTCGCCGATGGCGAGTGGCGCGACTATGCCATCGACTTTCTGAAGGATCGCGCGGTGTTCTCGGTGTTCCGCCGCGCTTCCGAAGTGCCGATCTATCGCATCGAAAAAGATCCGCGGCTCGCGCGCAAGCAGGGCATCTATAGCGTGATCTCGGCGACCGGGCTGATCCTGCGCCGCGGCCATGAGCTCGATCGGGTGCTGCTGGTGATCGATCGCAAGCTGGCGGTGGTCTAGGTATCATTCGTCGGCCGGCACCGTATTGCCGCCGTCGCCGAGCGCGCGTTGCATCATCACGGTGTCGAGCCAGCGGCCGAACTTGAAGCCGACATCGGGATGGGTTCCGATCATCTGGAATCCGGTTCGGGTATGGACGCCGATCGATCCGGAATTGGCGGAATCGCCGATCACCGCGATCATCTGGCGATAGCCGCGCGTTTCGCATTCTTCGATCAGCCGTTGCAGCAATTGCAGGCCGATGCCGCGCCGATGGATCGCCGGCTGAAGATAGACCGAATTCTCCACCGTGAAGCGATAGGCCGGCCGCGGCCGGTAGGCTCCCGCATAGGCGTATCCGATCACCCGGCCGTCGAGACTGGCGACGAAATAGGGATAGCCGCCGTCGATCAACACGCGGAAGCGGCGCGTCATCTCGGCGAGGTCGGGCGAGATCAACTCGAACGTCGCGGTGCCGTAGCGGACCGCGTGATCGTAGATTTCGGTGACGAAGGGGAGATCGGCCTCGGTGGCGGGCCTGATTTCGAGCGCGGACATGACATCGAGACTATTTTTGTCCGTCACAAAAGAAAAGCCCCGGCGATAAGGCCGGGGCTTGAATTTATCGACTGAAGCGTCAGCCGGTCAGTCGCGCTGACCGAGCAGCTGCAGCAGCAGCGTGAACAGGTTGATGAAGTTCAGGTAGAGCGACAGCGCGCCGGAAATGGCCGCACGCTCTGCCACGTCACCGCCCTGCGAGGCATAGCCGTAGATGTAGTCGTTCTTCAGCCGCTGGGTATCCCAGGCGGTCAGGCCCGCAAACACCAGCACGCCGACCACCGACACCACGAACTGCAGCATCGAACTGGCGAGGAAGAGGTTGACCAGGCTCGCGATGATGATGCCGATCAGGCCCATGAACAGGAACGAACCCATTCCGCTCATGTCACGCTTGGTGGTGTAGCCGTAGAGGCTCAATGCGCCGAACGTGGCCGCGGTGATGAAGAACACCCGCACGATCGAGGTGTGGGTGTACACCAGGAAGATCGACGACAGCGAAACGCCCATCAGCGCCGAGAACACCCAGAACATCATCTGGGCTGTCGAAGGCTGCATCCGGTTGATGCCGGCCGAGATCGCGAACACCATTCCGAGCGGCGCCAGTATGAACAGCCATTTCAGCGGGCTCACGAACATCGCGTAGCCGAACGGCGTCAGGAAAATCTTGCCGACGCGAACTGCGTCGCCCGCCGGGTCGGTCGTTACCGCCGCCATATAGACGCCGAGCGCGGCGAGGCCGGTGATGGCAAGGCCGATCGACATGTAGTTGTAGATGCGCAGCATGTAGGTGCGCAGACCGGCATCGACGGTCGCGGCGTCAGCGCGCCCGGCGGCCCGGCCGAAAGGAGAAGTATAGTTACGGTCTAGGTCCGACATGGTCGAATGTCCCGTTGGTTGCCCGGCGTCTTTGCGAGGCCGGTTCAGAAATCTAGCCCAGATGCCAAGATTTGCTGACATTAATTCTGTGTCATCAAGCCCGCGTCTGGCTACAGGCTGGTATGTGGGAAACTAGCACATTCGCTGCAAGCTTCCATGCGCGGCTGAATGTCGCTCCGCCGGTGCGACAAAACCGTCACCTTCCCGACTCAAGGCCGATTGTTTCTAATTGTTATAAATTCCGCAGTACCGAGGCCGGCTTCTGATTGAGGGCCAACAGCGTTCCGGCGAGCCCTAGTCCGACCGTGACGACCAGCGCTGCCGCGACGACGCCGGCCGCACTTCCGGCCTGCCAGATGAAACTCAGTGTCATTAGCCGGGTCACGATCAGCCAGGCCGCGACGGAGCCGGCGATGACGCCGAAAACGGCGGTCGCAAAGCCGATCATCAGGTATTCCAGCGCATAGGCGCCAAGCAGCCGCGCGCGCGTAGCGCCCAGGGTTTTGAGAATGACCGCGTCATAAACCCGGTGGCGGTGGCCGGCGGCAAGCGCGCCACCCAGCACCAGAATGGCCGAAATCAGCGTCACCGCGCTGGCGCCGCGAATCGCCAGCACCAGATTGGTGACGACGGTGCCGACGGTTTCCAGCGCCTCGCGGACCCGCACGCTGGTCACCATCGGGAACGCATCCGCCACCGATTTGATGATTCGGGCGTCGCCGCCGGGGTCCGGATGGGTCTCGGTCAGCGTCGCGATATGGGTATGCGGCGCGCCCTTGAAGGCGTTGGGCGAGAACACCAGCACGAAATTGATGCCGAGGCTCTGCCAGTCCACGGTCCGCATGTTGCTGATTGTTGCGGTGATATCGCGGCCGAGCACGTTGACGACGACCTGGTCGCCGATTTTGAGCCCCAGCCCGTCGGCGATCTTCTTCTCGAACGACACCAGCGGCGGACCGTCATAATCGGCAGGCCACCACTGGCCTTCGACCAGCTTGGACCCCTTGGGGATTTCATGGGTGTAGGTCAGGCCGCGGTCGCTCTGCAGCACCCATTCGGAGTCGGTCGAAGCCCTGAGGTCTTCGGCCTTGACGCCGCGGGCTGCGACAATGCGCCCGCGCAGCATCGGCACGTCCTCGATCGTCGATTGCGGTGCGGTTTGTTTGAGGAATGTGCCGAAGCGGTCGGCATCGGTGGCGGGGATATCGATGAAATAAAACGACGGTGCGCGATCCGGCAGCGCCGCCAGGAATTGCCGCCGCAGATTGCCGTCGATCTGCGTGATCGTGACCAGCACCGCCAGACCCAAACCGAGCGACATCACCACCGACGGCGTCAATGCGCCGGGCCGGTAGATATTGGCGATCGCCAGCCGCAGCATGGTGAAGCGGGTGCGCGGCAGGCGTCGCGCCAACGCCATCAAGCCGGCGGCAATGCCGCGCAGCAGTGCGAACACCACGACCGAAGATGCGACGAACGTCACGGCGACCCGCTTGTCGTAGGCAAGTCCGATCACCACCGCGACCAGCAGCGCAATCACCACGGCCATCAGGGCAAGATAACGCCAGCGCGGCCGATGCCATTCGCTGGTGACGGCTTCGCGAAACAGCGCCGCCACCGGCACGTCATGGACGCGGCCGAGCGGCCATAATCCGAAGGCGAGCGCGGTCAGCAGGCCGTAGACGAGGGACAGCGCGAGTTCATCGGGATGCAGCGCCGGCACCACCGGCAACGGCAGCAGCTTGCCGAATGCGCCGACGATGATGAAGGGCAGCGCGGCGCCGGCGGCCAGCCCGATCACCGATCCGATCATGGCCAGCACGATCACTTGCGTGAGGTAAATCGTAAAGACATCGCGTCCGGTGGCGCCGAGCGCCTTGAATGCGGCGATGACGTCGCGGCGGCGATCGATATGGCTTTTGACGGCATTGGCGACGCCGACCCCGCCGACCAACAGCGCGGCGAGGCCGACCAGCGTGAGAAATTGCGTGAACCGGCTGATGGTGCGCTCAAGTTGCGGCGAGGCGTTGCTGCGGCTGCGAATCTCCCAGCCGGCTTGCGGCAATGACGCTCTGGCGTCGTCGATCAGCGCTGTTACGGCGCGATCACCGGCGGCATTGTCCGGCAGTTCGACCCGATAGATCCAGCGCACCAGGCTGCCGGGCTGCAACAATCCGGTTGCGCGCAAGCCCGCTTCGCTGATCAGGAAACGCGGACCGAAGCCGACCCCGCCGGCGAGTTTGTCCGGCTCGGCATCGACCACGCTGCGGATTTGAAATGTCGCGCCGCCGATGCTGACGCGGTCGCCGATCTTCAGGTCGAGCCGCGCCAGCAAGGTCGAATCGGCCGCCGCACCGAACCCGCCGTCATGCTCGGCCAGCAAATCCGTCACCGGCATTTTGGGATCGAGCGTGAGTTGGCCGAGCATCGGGTAGGCGCCATCGACCGCCTTGAGTTCGACCAATGCGAGCTGGCCGTCCGCAGCGCGCACCATGGCGCGCAAGGTCGCCGCGACCGAAACTTTTCCGCGCGCGCGCAGAAAAGCCACTTCATCCGGTTTGGCTTCGCGCTGGATCAATGAGAACGCCACGTCGCCGCCGAGCAGCGTGCGGCCCTCGCGCGCCAGTCCCTCGCCGAGGCTGGCTGCGACCGAGCCGACGCCGGCAATCGCCATCACGCCGAGTGCGATGCAGGCGATGAAAACGTAAAAGCCGCGCAAGCCCCCGCGCAATTCGCGCAAGGCATAGCGCAAGGCAAGCGATGTCATGCCGCTGCCCTGCACAGGCTCGGATGCAATGCTCATGAAGCGGTTTCGCGGCCCGAAGGCTGGCCGTCGATCCGGCCCGAGCGCAGCCGCACCACGCGGTCGCAGCGTTGCGCCAGCGATGTGTCGTGTGTCACCAGCACCAGCGTCATGCCGCGTTCGTCATGCTTGGTGAACAGCAGATCGACGATCTGCTTGCCGGTGGTCTCATCGAGATTTCCGGTCGGCTCGTCCGCCACCAGGATGGCGGGATCGGGCGCCAGCGCGCGCGCCAGAGCAACGCGCTGCTGCTCGCCGCCCGATAATTGCGTGGGATAGTGATGGAGGCGGTCGCCGAGACCGACCGATATCAATTCTTGCGTGGCGCGCTGCGACGCATCGGGATTGCCGGCGAGTTCCAGCGGCACCGCGACATTTTCCAGCGCGGTCATGGTCGGGATCAGATGAAACGACTGGAAAACGATGCCGACCTGGCGGCCGCGAAAGCGCGCCAGCGCGTCCTCGTCGAGGGCATTGAAAGCGGTGCCGTCGACCACCACCTCTCCGCTGTCGGGACGCTCCAGTCCCGCCATCACCATCAGAAGCGTGGATTTCCCCGAACCTGACGGGCCGATCAGACCGATCGCTTCACCGGATGCTACGCTCAGGCTGATATCCTTCAGGATATGAACGCGCGCAGCCCCGGTGCCGAGCGAGAGATTGACGTTCGAGATGGTAATGGTGTCCGGCCCGAGGCCGGTCAGTGACGAGGGTTCGATGAGACTGTCCATGGCTCGGTCATATGGCACTTCAGCGGGCGGGGTCGAGGGGCGGATGGCGATGTTCGCGCACATGCTCGTGTTGGGCATGGTTTTGGCGATGACGGGAACCGCCTTTGCCCAAGCGCCGGCACTCAAGGCCGCAAAGCCGATCAAGATGGTCGTGCTGGGTGATTCGCTGAGCGCGGGCCTTGGCCTGCCAGCGCCGGCGGCGTTCCCGGCTCGGTTGCAAAAAGCATTGGAAATCAAAGGGATAACGGCTGATATGGTCAATGCTGGAGTGTCCGGCGACACCAGTTCCGGTGGCCGCGACCGGCTCGACTGGTCGGTGCCAGACGGCACCGACGCCGTGATCGTCGAACTCGGCGCCAATGACGCCTTGCGCGGCATCGATCCCAACGTCACCCGGGCGGCGCTAACGGACATTTTGACGCGGCTGAAGGCGCGCAAAATCGCGGTTATGTTGTGCGGAATGGTGGCGCCGCCGAATTATGGCAGCGACTATTCGGCGCGCTTCAACGCGATCTATCCGGATCTCGCAAAGTCGTTCGGCGTGCCGCTCTATCCGTTTTTCCTGCAAGGTGTCGCTGCGGAGGCCAGGCTCAATCAAGCCGACGGCTTGCATCCCACCGCGGAAGGCGTCGATGTGATCGTGAAAAATATCCTGCCCACGGTAGAGGCATTTCTTGGCGCGATATCCGGGCAACGTAGTTGAAAAACAGGCAGCGATAACCCTAACGTCGCGATTTCGGGAAGCCTGACGGCCGGTAAACGGTCTCTGCTTCGCAGAGTCATATAACTACGCTAAAAATAACCATCGGTGATTCGTCGCCGGGTTTTGTTTCAGGGCGTGACCTTGCCGGAGCTTTCGGAAAGGGCGTGCCCCCGCATCGGGAGTCTTGCGATGCCGCGTTTGTTCACCGGACTGGAAATCCCGGCCGAGATCGGCCAGACGCTTTCCAATTTGCGGGGTGGCCTGCCCGGCGCCCGCTGGATCGATCCCGAAAATTATCACGTCACTCTGCGCTTCATCGGCGACATCGACGGCGTCGCGGCCAATGAGATCGCCTCGCTGCTGTTTCGGGTCAATCGCAAGCCGTTCGATGTCGCCCTGCAGGGCCTGTCGAGCTTCGGCGGAAAGAAGCCGCGCGCGGTGGTCGCCTCCATCGTGCCGAGCCGTCCGTTGATCGAGTTGCAGGCCGAGCTCGAGCGCCTGATGCAGCGCTTCGGGCTCGATCCGGAAGGGCGCAAATTCACCCCGCATGTGACGCTGGCGCGGCTGCGCGACGCCTCCAATCAGGATGTCGCGGACTATTTGTCGGTGCGCGGCTATTTCCCGACCCGGGTGTTCACGGCATCGCGCTTCGTGCTGTTCTCCTCAAGGGCCTCCACCGGCGGCGGGCCTTATGTGGTCGAGGATTCCTACGCGCTAAGTGCGTGAGCTCTCACCTCGCCCCGCTTGCGGGGAGAGGTCGGATTGCGAAGCAATCCGGGTGAGGGGGAGCCTCCGCGCATTCCTCTGCCTCAGAGCTTGCGGCGACAGCCCCTCACCCCTGCCCTCTCCCCGCAAGCGGGGCGAGGGAGAACAAAGTGCATACCGCCTGCACCAATTCACGGCTTGCAATTTCCGTTGGCTTGGGGCCGTAAGAAGGGGCCATGCTATCCGCCCCACCCGCCTCGTTCCGCGCCCATTATCAGGCCCTCGTCTCCTCCGGCGCGATCGAGGCCGATGCCGCGCAGGCCCGCGCCGCCGAGGCGTTCGCGGACCTCGAGCAACGGCTGGCGAGTTACAAGCCGGTGCGCAAGCAGGGTTTGCTGGGCCGGCTGTTCGCCGACAAGGACCAGGCGCCGCCGCGCGGGCTTTATGTTCATGGCGAGGTCGGGCGCGGCAAGACCATGATGATGGATTTGTTTTTTCAGCAAAGCCCGGTCGTGCACAAGCGCCGGGCGCATTTCCACGAATTCATGGCCGAGGTGCATGAGCGGATCTACGGCTTTCGCCAGAATATCGCGCGCGGCGAGATAGCGGACGGCGATGTGATCGCGCTCACCGCCGCGTCGATCTTCGACCAGGCGTGGCTGTTATGTTTCGACGAATTTCATGTCACCGACATCGCGGATGCGATGATCCTGGGCCGGCTGTTCGCAAAGCTGTTCGAGCTCGGCACTGTGGTGGTAGCGACATCCAATGTCGCACCTGAGGATCTCTACAAGGGAGGCCTGAACCGGGCGCTGTTCCTGCCGTTCATCGCGCAGATTTCGGCGCATATGGACGTGCTGCGGCTCGATGCCCGCACCGATTTCCGGCTGGAGAAGCTCGCCGGCGTGAAGATGTGGCTGGTGCCGGCGGATGCGCTCGCGGACGCCGCACTCGACAAGGCCTGGGCGAGGATGACCGGCAATGCGCCCTGCAAGCCGCGCGATATATCGATCAAGGGCCGCGTCCTGCATGTGCCATGTTCGGCCCACGGCGTGGCGCGGTTTTCATTCGCGGATATCTGCGACAAGCCGCTCGCAGCGTCGGACTATCTGCGGCTCGCGCATGACTATCACACCATCCTGATCGACCGGATTCCGGTGATGGACTATGCCGAACGCAACGCCGCCAAGCGGTTCATCGCGCTGATCGACACGCTTTATGACAATGCCGTGAAGCTGATGGCGTCGGCGGCAGCCGATCCGGTGTCGCTGTATCGCGCGACCGATGGTTTTGAGGCCAACGAGTTCAAGCGAACCTCGTCGCGGCTGATCGAGATGAGCTCGGAATCCTATCTGGCGCTGCCTCACGGCCGCAAGGATTCCGCGGCGAGCGGGTCGACCCGGGGGCTGGTGGAAACGTGATGGCGCAGGCCATCGTTCCTGGAATGGCTCGCCCCCGGAATGACCTGAGTTGGCCGACAATTGGGCATGCCGCGACTTGAACGGCTGCTTCGAAAGGGATAACCAGCCAGTCAGCAGATCCTCCATCCTCTCCTTCCGGTTCTAAAGGACAGATTTCCCATGGCGCGTGACAAAATTGCTTTGATTGGCTCCGGTCAGATCGGCGGAACGCTGGCTCACCTCATTGGGCTGAAGGAACTGGGCGACGTCGTGATGTTCGACATCGCCGAGGGCGTGCCGCAGGGCAAATCGCTCGATATCGCACAGTCCTCCCCGGTGGACGGGTTCGACGCGAATTTCACCGGTGCCAATTCCTATGAGGCGCTCGACAGCGCCAAGGTCTGCATCGTCACTGCCGGCGTGCCGCGCAAGCCCGGCATGAGCCGCGACGATCTCCTCAGCATCAATCTCAAGGTGATGGAGCAGGTCGGCGCCGGCATCAAGAAATATGCCCCCGACGCCTTCGTCATCTGCATCACCAATCCGCTCGATGCCATGGTGTGGGCGCTGCAGAAGGCCTCGGGCATGCCGCACAAGAAGGTGGTGGGCATGGCGGGCGTGCTGGATTCCTCGCGCTTCCGCTATTTCCTGGCCGACGAATTCAACGTCTCGGTCGAGGACGTCACCGCCTTCGTGCTCGGCGGCCACGGCGACACCATGGTGCCGCTGACCCGGTATTCCACGGTGGCGGGCATTCCGCTGCCCGATCTGGTCAAGATGGGCTGGACCTCGCAAGGGCGGATCGATGAAATCGTCGACCGCACCCGCAATGGCGGCGCCGAAATCGTCAACCTCCTGAAGACCGGTTCGGCGTTCTATGCACCGGCGGCATCCGCGGTCGCGATGGCCGAGAGCTATCTGCGCGACAAGAAGCGCGTGCTGCCTTGCGCGGCCTACCTCAACGGCGAATACGGCGTGAAAGACATGTATGTCGGCGTGCCCGTTGTCATCGGATCGAAAGGTGTCGAGCGTATTGTCGAGATCGAACTGGCCGGCAAGGACCGCGAGGCATTCGACAAGTCGGTCGGTGCGGTGCAGGGTCTGGTCGATGCCTGCAAGAAGATCGCGCCGGACCTGCTCGGCCGCTGATCGCGCTTTAAGGGTTAGCCAATAAATCGAGACGATCGATCGTTCAGGGCTTCGGGGGCCGTCACATGAATATCCACGAATACCAGGCCAAGGCGCTGCTGCACGAATTCGGGGTACCGATCTCCAGGGGCGTGCCGGTGTTGCGGGCTTCCGATTCCGATGTCGCTGCGAAAACGCTGGGCGGTCCGGTCTGGGTGGTCAAAAGCCAGATCCACGCCGGCGGCCGCGGCAAGGGCAAGTTCAAGGAGGCTTCGGCCGGCGACAAGGGCGGGGTAAGAATCGCCAAGTCGATTGCCGAAGTCAATGAATTCGCCAGGCAGATGCTGGGCGCGACACTGGTGACGGTGCAGACCGGGCCGCACGGCAAGCAGGTCAACCGGCTTTATGTCGAAGACGGCTCCGACATCGACAAGGAGTTTTATCTGTCGATCCTGGTCAACCGCGAAACCTCCGAAGTGTCGTTCGTGGTCTCCACCGAAGGCGGCGTCAATATCGAGGACGTCGCACACAAAACGCCGGAAAAGATCGTGACCTTCTCGGTCGATCCCGCCACCGGCATCATGAGCCATCACGGCCGCACGGTGGCGAAAGCGCTCGGGCTTTCCGGCGATCTCGCCAAGCAGGCGGAAAAACTGGTGGCGCAGCTCTATACCGCCTTCGTCGCCAAGGACATGGCGATGCTGGAAATCAATCCGCTCGTCGTCACCAGGCAGGGCGACCTTCGCGTGCTCGACGCCAAGGTTTCGTTCGACGACAACGCCATCTACCGCCATCCCGATGTCGCGGCACTTCGCGACGAGACCGAGGAAGACGCCAAGGAGATCGAGGCGTCGAAACACGATCTCAATTACATCACGCTCGACGGCACCATCGGCTGCATGGTCAACGGTGCCGGCCTTGCGATGGCGACCATGGACATCATCAAGCTCTACGGCATGGCGCCGGCGAACTTTCTCGATGTCGGCGGCGGCGCCGACAAGGCCAAGGTTACCGCGGCATTCAAGATCATCACCGCCGATCCCAACGTGAAGGGCATCCTGATCAACATCTTCGGCGGCATCATGAAATGCGACATCATCGCCGAGGGCGTGGTCGCCGCGGTGAAGGAAGTCGGCCTCACCGTGCCGCTGGTGGTGCGGCTGGAAGGCACCAACGTCGATGCCGGCAAGAAGATCATCCGGGAATCCGGCCTCAACGTGCTGCCCGCCGACGATCTCGACGATGCCGCACAGAAGATCGTCAAGGCCGTGAAGGGGGGATAGCCCATGGCCGAAGATCATCTCGCCGCGCCGAAGCCGCTTGAGGAGCATCGCAAGCTCGCAGCGTTCGCGGGCGAGTGGACCGGCGAAGAGGTGGTGCATCCGTCACGCTGGGCCGCAGGCGGGCCGGCTACTTCGCGTGTCGTCGCCCGGATCGATCTCAACGGCTTCTATCTGATCCAGGATGCCCGTCAGACGCGCGACGGCCAGGAAAGCTTCGCGACCCATGGCGTATTCACCTACGATCGCGAAGACCGGCTTTACAAATTATTCTGGCACGATTCGCTCGGCTATTACCCGCCGTCGCCGGCCTCCGGCGGCTGGACCGGTGGCAAGACGCTGATCCTGGTGCGCGGTTCGCTGCGCGGCAATGCGCGTCATGTCTATGAAATCGTCGACGACAATACCTACACCATGAAAATCCAGTTTTCGCCCGACGCGGAAGGTTGGGCCGACGTGCTCACCGGCGTTTATCGGCGGAGCAACTGACCGTTATCGCTTCTCCACGAAAGCAAACCCAATCATGTCCGTTCTGATCGACAAAAACACCAAAGTCATCTGCCAGGGCTTTACCGGCAAGAACGGCACGTTTCATTCCGAAGCGGCGATTGCCTACGGCACCAAGATGGTCGGCGGCACCTCGCCGGGCAAAGGCGGTTCGCAACACCTCGATCTGCCGGTGTTCGACACCGTGGCCGAGGCGCGCGACAAGACAGGCTGCGACGCCAGCGTGATCTATGTGCCGCCGCCGGGTGCGGCGGACGCGATCTGCGAAGCCATCGATGCCGAAATTCCGCTGATCGTCTGCATCACCGAGGGCATCCCGGTGCTCGACATGGTGCGCGTCAAAAGATCGTTGTCGGGATCGAAGTCGCGGCTGATCGGGCCGAACTGTCCGGGCGTGATGACCGCGGGCGAATGCAAGATCGGCATCATGCCGGCGAACATTTTCAAGCCCGGCAATGTCGGCATTGTCTCGCGTTCGGGCACGCTGACGTATGAAGCCGTATTCCAGACCACGCGGGAGGGCCTCGGCCAGACCACCGCGGTCGGCATCGGCGGCGATCCGGTCAAGGGCACCGAATTCATCGATGTGCTGGAGATGTTTCTGGCCGACCCCAAGACCACCTCGATCGTGATGATCGGCGAAATCGGCGGTTCGGCCGAGGAAGACGCTTCGCAGTTCCTGATCGATGAGGCCAAGCGCGGCCGCAAGAAGCCGATGGTCGGTTTTATCGCCGGCGTCACCGCCCCTCCCGGCCGCCGCATGGGCCATGCCGGCGCAATCATCTCCGGCGGCAAAGGGGACGCCGGTTCCAAGGCCGCGGCGATGGAAGCGGCGGGAATTACGGTTTCGCCGTCGCCGGCCAGGCTCGGAAAGACACTTGTGGAAAAATTGAAGTCATAATTCAGTCTTTGGCTCTTTTCGGCGAGAACATTCGCCTTATTTAAGGTAAAAGGCCTGTTATCAGGCCGATCCAGTGCCCGGCTCGGCTGCCAGCGCCGTCTTCCATGCGCTAAATCGAAATCACCAGGACGCCATCATGTCTCGCCAGGACGCGAATGCCGCATTTGCTCTCTCCTCGTTTTTGCAGGGCACAAACGCCGCCTACATCGACGATCTCTATGCCCGTTATGAGCAAGATGCCGGCTCGGTCGACACCGAATGGCAGGAGTTCTTCAAAAGCCTGAAAGACACCCCGGCCGACGTTCAGAAGAACGCCGAGGGCCCCTCTTGGGGGCGAGACAACTGGCCACTCGCGCCGCGCGACGATCTGACCTCGGCACTCGACGGCAATTGGGTGCAAATCGAAAAGGCCGTCGGCACCAAGCTTGCGGTCAAGGCGCAGGCCAGGGGCGCCGAGATTTCGGCGGCCGACGTCCACCAGGCGACGCGGGATTCGGTGCGGGCCTTGATGCTGATTCGCGCCTACCGCATGCGCGGACACTTTCACGCCAAGCTCGATCCGCTCGGGATCGAGCCGCCGCGCGATCGCGAGGAACTCGATCCACGGTCCTATGGCTTCGTCGAAGCCGATCTCGACCGCAAGATCTTCCTCGATCATGTGCTTGGCATGGAATACGCGACGTTGCGGGAAATCGTCGCGATCTGCGAGCGCACCTATTGCCAGACGCTCGGCGTCGAATTCATGCACATCACCAACGGCGCGCAGAAGGGCTGGATCCAGGAACGCATCGAGGGTCCCGACAAGGAAATCAGTTTTACCCCCGAGGGCCGCCGCGCGATCCTGAAGAAGTTGATCGAGGCCGAAGGCTTCGAGAAATTCTGCGATCTCAAATTCACAGGCACCAAGAGATTTGGGCTCGATGGCGCCGAATCCCTGATCCCCGCGCTCGAGCAGATCATCAAGCGGGGCGGCAATCTCGGCGTAAAGGAAATCGTGGTCGGCATGCCGCATCGCGGCCGTCTCAACGTGCTGACCCAGGTGATGGGCAAGCCGCACCGCGCATTGTTCCATGAATTCAAGGGCGGCTCGGCCAATCCCGACGCGGTCGAGGGCTCCGGCGACGTCAAATACCATCTCGGCGCGTCGTCGGACCGCGAGTTCGACAACAACAAGATCCATCTGTCGCTGACCGCCAACCCGTCACATCTGGAGATCGTCGATCCCGTCGTGCTCGGCAAGGTGCGCGCCAAGCAGGACCAGCACGGCGATCCGCCGGACCAGCGCATTTCGGTGCTGCCGCTGTTGATGCATGGCGACGCGGCCTTTGCCGGTCAGGGCGTGGTTGCCGAATGCTTCGGCCTGTCGGACCTGAAGGGCTACCGCACCGGCGGTTCGCTGCATTTCATCGTCAACAACCAGATCGGGTTTACCACCTATCCGCGCTATTCGCGCTCATCGCCCTACCCGTCCGATGTCGCCAAGATGATCGACGCGCCGATCTTCCATGTGAACGGCGACGATCCGGAAGCCGTGGTGTTCGCGGCCAAGGTGGCGATCGAGTTCCGGCAGAAATTCCACAAGC
Organism: uncultured Alphaproteobacteria bacterium; assembly: GCA_963774685.1. Classification (GTDB taxonomy): domain Bacteria; phylum Pseudomonadota; class Alphaproteobacteria; order Rhizobiales; family Xanthobacteraceae; genus Bradyrhizobium. Next base: position 1,013,583 of record CAVZFU010000005.1, read on the forward strand.
CGGTCGTGATCGACATGTTCTGCTACCGCCGCCACGGTCACAACGAGGGCGACGAGCCGATGTTCACCCAGCCGGTGATGTACAAGAAGATCGCTTCGCATCCCGGCACCGTCGAGATTTATTCCAGGCGGCTGATCGCCGAAGGCGTGATGACCGAAGGCGAAGTCGAGAAGGCCAAGGCCGACTGGCGCGCGCGGCTCGATGCCGAACTCGAGGCCGGCGCCGGCTACAAGCCCAACAAGGCCGACTGGCTCGACGGCAAATGGGCCGGTTTCAAATCCGCCGATCAGGAAGAAGATCCGCGCCGCGGCGTCACCGGCGTCGATATCGCCGAGTTGAAAGAGATTGGTCGCAAGATCACCAGGGTGCCCGATGGTTTTCGGGTCCACCGCACGGTGCAGCGGTTCCTTGAGAATCGCGCCAAGGCGATCGACACCGGGGTCGGGATCGACTGGGCGACCGGCGAGGCGCTGGCGTTCTGCACACTATTGGAGGAGGGGCATCACGTCCGGCTGTCGGGACAAGATTCTGAGCGTGGCACCTTCTCGCAACGCCATTCGGTGCTGATCGACCAGGAAGACGAAAGCCGCTACACGCCGTTCAATCACCTCGGCGGCGACCAGGGGCATTACGAAGTCATCAACTCGCTGCTGTCGGAAGAAGCCGTGCTCGGCTTCGAGTATGGCTACTCGCTGGCGGAGCCGAATGCGCTGACCTGCTGGGAAGCGCAGTTCGGCGATTTCGCCAATGGCGCGCAGGTTTTGTTCGACCAGTTCATCTCCTCGGGCGAACGTAAATGGCTGCGCATGTCCGGCCTCGTCTGCATGCTGCCGCATGGCTATGAAGGGCAGGGGCCGGAGCATTCTTCGGCGCGGCTTGAGCGGTTCCTGCAGATGTGCGCTGAAGACAACATGCAGGTGGTTTACGCCACTACGCCGGCCAATTTCTTCCATGTGCTGCGGCGTCAGTTGCATCGCGAGATTCGCAAGCCGCTGATCCTGATGACGCCGAAGTCGTTGCTGCGGCACAAGCGCGCGGTCTCGAAGCTCGATGAAATGGGCGCCGACACCACGTTCCATCGTCTGCTCTACGATGACGCGGTGATGCTGCCCGATGAAAAGATCAAGCTGGTGCCGGACGACAAGATCCGCCGCGTCGTCTTGTGCTCGGGCAAGGTCTATTACGATATTTACGACGAGCGGGAAAAACGCGACATCGACGACATCTACATCATGCGCGTCGAGCAGCTCTATCCGGTGCCGCTGAAGGCGCTGGTGCAGGAGCTCGGACGCTTCAAGAACGCCGAACTGGTCTGGTGCCAGGAAGAGCCGCGCAATATGGGGGCGTGGCATTTCATCGAACCCTATCTCGAATGGGTGCTGAACCAGATCAACGCGCCGAACAGGCGCCCGCGTTACGCCGGACGCGCGGCGGCCGCGGCAACGGCCACCGGTTTGATGTCGAAGCATCTGGCGCAGCTTAAGGCACTGCTCGACGAGGCGCTGAACTGAGAAACATTCCGTCATACCCCGCGAGGGCGGGGTATCCAGTACGCCGCGCCGTCTGTCTTTGACCACGACCGTCTCGGAGTACTGGATCGCCCGCATTCGCGGGCGATGACAACAGAGATTTGTGGCCGCAAAGGTTCTTGAGGAAACAAACAATGACTGAAATTCGTGTTCCGACGCTCGGCGAATCCGTGACCGAGGCCACCATCGGCCGCTGGTTCAAGAAGGCCGGCGATGCCGTCGCGGTCGACGAGCCGCTGGTCGAACTCGAAACCGACAAGGTGACCATCGAGGTGCCGGCGCCTTCGGCCGGCACGCTCGGGGAGATCGCGGCCAAGGATGGCGAGACCGTCGCGGTCGGCGCGCTGCTCGGACAGATCAATGACGGTGCAGCCGCGGCCAAGCCTGCCGCTGCGCCTGCCAGGGCCGCAAGCCCGGCTGCGCCAGCGTCGCCTCCCGCTGCCGCGGCACCCGCCGCCGCCACTTCGAAAGCTCCGCCGGCCGATGCGCCGCTGGCGCCGTCGGTGCGCAAGATATCCGCTGAAAGCGGCATCGATGCCTCAACCGTTTCCGGCTCCGGCAAGGATGGCCGCGTCACCAAGGGCGACATGCTTGCGGCCATCGAAAAGGCCGCGTCAGCGCCGACGCCGGTCAATCAGCCCGCCGCCGCGGTACAGGTTCGCGCCCCGTCGCCGGCCGACGATGCCGCGCGCGAAGAGCGCGTGAAGATGACGCGGCTGCGCCAGACCATCGCACGCCGGCTCAAGGACGTGCAGAACACCGCGGCGATGCTGACGACCTTCAACGAGGTCGACATGAGCCACATCATGGCGATGCGGGCCCAGTACAAGGAAGTGTTCGAGAAGAAACACGGCAGCAAACTGGGCTTTATGGGCTTCTTCACCAAGGCCTGCGTGCAGGCGCTAAAGGATATTCCCGCGGCCAACGCCGAGATCGACGGCACCGACCTGATCTACAAGAATTATTATCACATCGGCGTCGCGGTCGGCACCGACAAGGGCCTGGTGGTGCCGGTGGTGCGCGACAGCGACCGCAAGTCGATCGCCGAGATCGAAAAAAGCATCGCCGATTTCGGCCGCCGCGCCCGCGACGGACAGCTCAAGATCGACGAGATGCAGGGCGGCACCTTCACCATCACCAATGGCGGCATCTATGGCTCGCTGATGTCGACGCCGATCCTGAACGCGCCGCAATCCGCCATTCTCGGCATGCACAAGATCCAGGATCGCCCGGTCGCGATCGCCGGCAAGGTCGAAATACGCCCGATGATGTATCTGGCGCTGTCCTACGACCACCGCGTCATCGACGGCAAGGAAGCGGTGACGTTCCTGGTGCGCGTCAAGGAGAGCCTCGAAGATCCGGCGCGCCTGGTGCTGGATCTCTGACGCGTCTGATGAGCAAGCGTTTTTCGCTCCGCGATAGAAGCGTGGCGTTCCGGTAGAGCGTTGGGATAGCAGGGGGCTAACATTTTGACCGACAAAGTTGTCATCATCACCGGTGGAAGCCGCGGCATCGGCCGCGCCGCTGCGTTGGCGGCTGCGGCGCGCGGATTTCGGGTCTGCGTCGGCTACGTGGCCAATCAAGCCGCCGCGCATGACGTGGTCTCCGCCATCGAAGCCAAAAACGGCAAGGCCATCGCGGTGAAATGCGATGTCGGCAGCGAGTCCGATATCCTGGCACTGTTCAAGGCAGCCGACGCGTTTGGGACGCTCGGCGCGCTGGTCAACAATGCCGGCATCGTCGGGACCACGTCGCGGGTTGACGATATGTCTGCCGAACGCATCCAGCGCATGATGGCCGTCAATGTCACCGGCAGCATTCTATGCGCCCGCGAGGCGGTGAAGCGGATGTCGACGCGCCACGGCGGCAAGGGCGGCGTCATCGTCAACCTGTCGTCGGTGGCGGCCAAGCTCGGCGCACCGAATACCTATGTCGACTACGCGGCCTCCAAGGGCGCCATCGATTCCTTCACCATCGGGCTCGGATACGAAGTCGCCGGCGAGGGCATTCGCGTCGCCGCGATCCGCCCGGGGCTGATCGATACCGAGATTCACGCCAGCGGCGGCGAGCCCGACCGCGCCCACCGGCTCAGCCACGTGGTGCCGATGAAGCGCGTCGGTACCGCCGATGAAATCGCCAACGCCATCGTGTGGCTGATATCGGACGAAGCCTCCTACGTGACCAGCGCCATTCTTGATGTATCGGGCGGGCGGTAATTCCAGTCACATCTTCAGCTACAGGACGTCGATCATGGCCACCTACGATCTCGTTATTATCGGCACCGGCCCCGGCGGATATGTCTGCGCGGTGCGCGCGGCGCAGCTCGGCATGAAGGTCGCGGTGGTCGAGAAGAACGCCACGCTCGGCGGCACCTGCCTCAACGTCGGATGCATGCCGTCGAAGGCGCTGCTGTATGCCTCCGAAATGTTCGAGGAAGCTGCGCACTCGTTTGCGAAGATGGGCGTCAGCGTCTCCGCGCCGAAGCTCGATCTTCCCTCGATGATGAAGTTCAAGCAGCAGGGCATCGACGGCAACGTCAAGGGCGTCGATTTCCTGATGAAAAAGAACAAGATCGACGTCATCAGCGGCAAGGGCAAGGTGCTCGGCACCGGCAAGGTCGAGGTCACAGGCGGCGACGGCAAGACGCAGATCGTCGAGACAAAGAACATCGTCATCGCCACCGGCTCCGATGTCGCGAAATTGAAAGGCATCGAGATCGACGAGAAGCGCATCGTGTCGTCCACCGGGGCGCTGTCGCTGGAGAAGGTGCCGGGGAAATTATTGATCGTCGGCGCCGGCGTGATCGGGCTTGAACTCGGCTCGGTATGGCACCGGCTCGGCGCCGATGTCACGGTGGTGGAATTCCTCGACCGCATCCTGCCGGGCATGGATGGCGAGGTGGCGAAGCAATTCCAGCGCATCCTGGAAAAACAGGGTTTTGCGTTCAAACTCGGCGCCAAGGTCACCGGCATCGATACCTCAGGCAAGATGCTGTCGGCGCAGATCGAACCCGCGGCTGGCGGCAAGGCCGAGACACTGGAAGCTGACGTGGTGATGGTCTGCATCGGCCGCGTCCCCTACACCGAAGGCCTCGGCCTGAAGGAAGCCGGCGTTGCCCTCGACAATCGCGGCCGGGTGCAGATCGACGCGCATTTCGCCACCAGCGTAAAGGGCGTCTACGCCATCGGCGATGTGATCGCGGGGCCGATGCTGGCCCACAAGGCCGAGGACGAAGGCGTCGCCTGCGCCGAAATTCTCGCAGGCCAGGCCGGGCATGTGAATTACGACGTTATCCCAGGAGTCGTGTATACCACGCCGGAAGTGTCGGCGGTCGGCAAGACCGAGGAAGAGCTCAAACAAGCCGGCGTGGCCTATACCGTTGGAAAATTTCCGTTCACCGCCAATGGCCGTTCCAAGGTCAACCAGACCACTGACGGTTTCGTGAAGGTTCTCGCAGATGCGAAGACCGATCGGGTGCTCGGTGTGCATATCGTCGGCCGCGAAGCCGGTGAAATGATCCATGAAGCCGCGGTTTTGATGGAATTTGGCGGCTCCGCCGAAGATCTGGCGCGCACCTGCCACGCCCATCCGACCCGCTCGGAGGCCATCAAGGAAGCAGCGCTTGCAGTCGGCAAGCGCGCGATCCATATGTGATCGATGCGCCGCCTCCTTCAACCATTCTGGGTCCTGCTTGCGGTCATCTTCCTGATCGAAGCCTGGCTGTGGGATCACCTCGAGCCGATCGTGGCGCGGCTGGTGGCGCTGATTCCGCTGCAGACGTTCAAGCAATGGCTCGCGGAACGCGTCGATGCGCTGTCGCCGGCGATGACGCTGATCGTGTTCATCGTGCCGGTGATCCCGCTGTTTCCGCTAAAGCTGGTCGGCTTCTGGCTGTTGGCCCATGAATATTGGCTTAGCGCCATCCTCACCATCATCTTCGCAAAATTCCTCGGCGTCGGCGTCGCAGCCTTCATCTTCGACGTCACGCGCGATAAACTGCTGGAAATGGATTGGTTCGAAACGCTCTACGAGTTTATCATGGGCCTGCGGGCGAAGGCGAACGCGCTGGTCGATCCCGTCAAATCGCGAATCAGGGACGCGCTGCGCGGCGACGGCAGCGGCTGGTCGTCGCGGATGCTGCGGCTGATCCAGCGCTTTCGCAAGAGCGTGCACGAAGCGCGCTAGCCCATGGTGTTGGCCCGCATTCAAACCCCGGTGCTGGATGTCGCCTATGAGGCGAGCGGTCCCGCCGAGGGGCTTCCGGTTCTGCTGCTGCACGGCTTTCCCTATGACGTGCGATCGTTCGACGCGGTCGTGAGAATCGTCAACGCGGCGGGCTTCCGCACCGTCGTTCCCTGGCTGCGCGGTTATGGCGGCACCAGGTTTCTCTCCGCGGATACGCTGCGATCCGGCGAGCAGGCGGCCCTCGGGCAGGACGTGAAGGACTTGCTGGATGCACTTGGCATTCAGAAAGCCGTGCTTGGCGGTTATGACTGGGGAGGTCGCGCGGCCTGCATCGTTTCAGCGTTGTGGCCGGAGCGGGTGGCGGGCCTTGTGAGCTGCACCGGCTATACGATCCAGGACATCCCCAACTCGCACAAGCCTGCCGACCCCGAGCAGGAGGCGCGGCTCTGGTATCAATATTATTTTCACACCGAACGCGGCCGCAACGGTCTCACCCAGAAGCGTCGCGAGATATCGCGATTGCTGTGGAAAATGTGGTCGCCGACCTGGGCTTTCGACGACGCGACGTTCGATCGTACCGCCGGTTCATTCGACAACGAGGATTTTGTCGATATCGTCGTTCATTCGTACCGCCACAGGAACGGCAACGCTGCCGGCGATCCGCGCTACGCGGCGCTCGAAGCGCGGCTGGCCGCGCAGCCGAAAATCAAGGTTCCCACGATCAATCTGCATGGCGCGGTGAATGGCGTTGCGCCGGTCCGGACCTCGGAAGGCCAGGAAAAGCATTTCCTCGGCCCGTATCAGCGCCGCGTCCTGGAAAATGTCGGCCACAATCCGCCGCACGAAGCGCCGCAGGTTTTTGCCGACGCGATCCTGCAGCTTTGCAGGGCCGCGTCGGCTTAGCGCTCAGAGCGCCAGGTGCACCAGATGCGGTGCGAACATTCCGATCGCGGTAAAGGCGATGCCCGTCAGCGCCAGCAGGCCCGCGATCCATGCCAGCGCGACGATGCCGGTGATGATGGTCGCCGACGCCAGCACGATGCCGATCTGAAATGCCGCGGAGGCGAGTTCGAAGTGATGATACTTCGCCTGCGCAAGGTCGCGCTCTTCCTCGGCATGCTTGGCGCGCTCCGACAGTTGATCCTGTCCTTCGCCGGTTTCAGGCTCCGAGCGATAACGCGCGGCGATCTTCTGCCATTCGTCGATCTGCTTTTGCAGCGACGCCTTGGCGGTATCGTCGGTCGTCGCGCCGAGGTTTGACTTGGCCTGATCCGCCGCGGTCTGCACCACCGTGCGGCGAATGCTCTTGGCCTGGAAGAACGCCCACAGGTTCGAGCTTTCGACGTTCTTGCTGATCGATTCGGTCTGGGCGCCCTTGCCCAGCGTCTCCGACAGCGCGAGAAACAACGCGATCACGGCGATCAACAGCGCGATCTTCCGGTTCTCGCCGGCAGCTTCCTTGACCTTTTCGGCCTGCTCCATGGTCTCGCTCATGATTCCCTCCCGGTATAAACCGTATCCACGATTGACCGAACGGCACCGGCTGCGCAAGAGGCAAGCGGACCTGCGGGGAGTTATCGGGATTGAAAGTGAGCGATCTCAGCTGCGTGGATGCGCGGAACGGTAGACCTCGAACAGCCGTTCGCTGTCGATGCCGGTATAAATCTGCGTGGTCGAGAGCGAGGCGTGGCCGAGCAATTCCTGGATCGCGCGCAAATCGCCACCGCGCGTGAGAAGATGGGTGGCGAAGGAATGCCGCAGCGCATGCGGCGTCGCGCTGTCGGGCAGGCCCAGCGCGCCGCGCAGCCGCTCCATGGTGAGCTGGATGATACGGGCCTTGAGCGGCCCGCCGCGGGCGCCGACGAACACCGGTCCCTCCGGGGGCAGCGGATGCGGGCACATCGCCGCGTAATCCTGGATCAGCGCCAGCACGTTTTGCAGTACCGGCACCATCCGGGTTTTGTTGCCCTTGCCGGTGACGATCAAAACGTCGCCCGCGCCCGGTGCCGGAACGTCACGGCGCTTGAGCCCCAGCGCCTCGGAAATGCGCAGGCCCGATCCGTACAACAGCGCCATGACCGCGGCGTCGCGCGCCCAGATCCAGGGATCGCGGGTCTCGCCGGCGCGCTCATCGGCATCGGCGAGGCGTTTGGCCGACGCCATCGGAAGCGGTTTCGGCAGGCTTTTGCCGACCTTGGGGGCGCGTATCGCGGAAAGAGCCCCGACCTTGCCGGTGCCTTCCCGTTCGAGGAAGCGCCCGAACGAGCGTAATCCTGCCAGCGTCCGCATCAGCGACCGGCTGCCGATATCATCGGCGCGCCGCATCGCCATGAAGGCCCTGATGTCGCTGGCCTCAAGGGTTGCGAATCGCGCCAGCGTCACCTGCGTGCCCCAGTGTTCGGCGAGAAAGGCCAGGCACTGGCGGACGTCGCGGGCATAGGCTTCCAGCGTCTTCGGCGACAATCTCCGCTCGGCGCGCAGATGCGACAGCCAGTGGGTCATCTGCTGCGCGATACCGGAATCGGCGCAGGCGAGTTCGATCGGTTGAACGGCGGGACTCGGCTGGGCCATGGAACGGTCGATAGCTGTCTTTGAGGTGATTCCCGGTGGATTATATCGCACCTCTTTCGTTTACCGTTCGCTAACCTGGGCGGGCGGCATCGCCCGGACACTGGCCCCGGCCCGCTCACGGTCTTAAGTTAGGCCGGCCTTCCGGCCTCTTTTGAGTCTGATTCTCCGATGGACCATTCCACGCGCGCCAGCACCCCCTCCGTATCTTCGGCGCGTGTCGTCGACGTGCTGGTACCGGTCGCGCTCAACCAGGCCTATTCCTACCGCGTGCCGCGCGGCATGGAGTTGAAGCCGGGCGATGTGGTGTGCGTGCCGCTGGGGCCGCGCGAGGCGATCGCGGTGGTGTGGGCGGAAAATCCCAATCCCGATCCGCGCCTGCACAATCGGCTCAAGGATGTCGGCGAAAAGCTCGACGTGCCGCCGTTAAAGGAGGAATTGCGCGCGCTCGTCGACTGGGTCGCCAACTACACGCTGTCGGCACGCGGCATGGTGCTGCGGATGACGTTGCGGATGGGCGAGCATCTCGGGCCGGAGCGGCAACGAATGGGCGTACGCCTGATCGGCAAGCCGCCACAACGCATGACGCCGGCGCGGCGGCGGTTGATCGGCATTTTGTCGGACGGCCTGCTGCACAGCAAATCAGAGGCTGCAAAGGAAGCCGGCGTCAGCGCCGGGGTGATCGATGGCCTGGTCGATGAAGGCACGCTGACGGTCGAGCCGATGCCGCGCGCGCCGGCGCCGCCGGCGCCCGATCCGTCGTTTGCCACGCCGGATTTTTCCCGTCAGCAGCGCACCGCGGTGGATGCGATGCGCGCGCTTGCGGCCAATGGCAGCTTTCACGTCGCCCTTCTCGACGGCGTGACGGGTTCGGGCAAGACCGAGGTCTATTTCGAGGCGATCGCCGAAATCATCCGCCGTGGCAGGCAGTCGCTGATCCTGATGCCGGAGATCGCGCTGACCGGGCAATTCCTCGACCGCTTTGCACAGCGCTTCGGCGTGCGCCCGCTGGAATGGCATTCCGAACTGACGCCACGCACGCGGGCGCGCAACTGGGCCGCGATCGCAGCCGGTGAAGCCCCGGTCGTGGTCGGCGCGCGCTCGGCGCTGTTTCTGCCCTATGCCGATCTCGGATTGATCGTGGTCGATGAAGAGCACGATCAGGCCTACAAGCAGGACGAGGGCGCGCACTATCACGCCCGCGACATGGCGGTGGTGCGCGCGCATATCGCCAGGATTCCGATCGTGCTGGCCTCCGCGACGCCGTCGGTCGAGACCGAGGTCAATGCCCGCAAGGGGCGCTATCAGCGCGTGGTGTTGCCGTCGCGGTTCGGCGGCCAGCATATGCCGCATATCGAGGCGATCGACCTGCGGCGCGAAGGCCCAATACGCGGCCGTTTCATCTCGCCGCCCTTGGCCGAACATATCCGGATCGCGGTGGAACGCCGCGAGCAGGCGCTGCTGTTTCTCAATCGCCGCGGCTACGCGCCGCTGACGCTATGCCGGACCTGCGGCCATCGCTTTGCCTGCACCATCTGCGACGCCTGGCTGGTGGATCACCGCTTCCGCCAGCGGCTGGTTTGCCATCATTGCGGCTTCTCGATGCCGCGTCCGCATATCTGCCCGCATTGCGCGGCGGAGGAATCGCTGGTCGCCGTCGGTCCCGGCGTCGAGCGCTTGCAGGAGGAAGCAGCAGCGCTGTTTCCGGAAGCGCGCACCATGGTGCTGTCGAGCGATCTCATCACCTCGATCGAGACCATGCGCAGCGAATTGAACGAAATCGCGGAGGGCCGCGTCGATATCATCATCGGCACCCAATTGGTGGCGAAGGGGCATAATTTCCCGAGGCTCAATCTGGTTGGCGTGGTCGATGCCGATCTTGGGCTTGGCAACGGCGATCCGCGCGCCGCCGAGCGGACGTTTCAACTGCTCAACCAGGTGATCGGCCGCGCCGGGCGCGAGCAGGGTCGCGGCGTCGGCTATCTGCAGACCCATCAGCCCGAGCATCCCGTGATGAAGGCGCTGGTGGCGTGTGATCGCGAGGCGTTTTATGCCAGCGAAATCGAACAGCGCGAGCGCGCCGGCTATCCGCCGTTCGGCCGGCTGGCGAGCCTGATTATTTCCGCCGGCGATCGCCCGACCGCGGAGGGTTTTGCGCGCAAGCTGGCCGCGGTCGCGCCGATCGATGAGCGCATCCAGGTGCTTGGGCCCGCCGAAGCGCCGCTCGCGGTGATCAAGGGGCGCTATCGTTTCCGGCTATTGGTGAAATCGCTGCGCAATGTCGATCTGTCGGAATACTTGCGCGAATGGCTCGCGGCGGGTCCAAAGACCAAGGGCAATCTCAAGCTCGAGATCGATGTCGATCCGCAAAGCTTTTTGTAAGGGAGGCAACAAGGCCTGCCGTCATTTGCGGCGGCAGGCCTGTTTTCGGCACGCAACAGCTTGCGCGGCCGCACTCGACGCAACGCTTACCGAATTCAATGGGGAGGTAGAGCGTTCAAACGCTCGAGGAGGTCACATGACCTCGGCGACGACCTGGCCAACGCCCTCAATGCCGATGGCGCGGGCGGCGGCGGTCGACAGATCGAGCACGCGGCCGCGGACGAACGGGCCGCGGTCATTGACGGTGACGACGACGCTGCGGTCGCCATGGGTCACCTTCAGCTTGGTGCCGAACGGCAGCGAGCGGTGGGCGCACGTCATCGCGTTCTGGTTGAAACGCTGGCCGGAAGCGGTCTGGCTGCCGGATTCGTTGCCGTAAAAGGAGGCGATGCCGGAGAAGCTGCGCCCGGTACCGGAGGAGACCGGAGCAAGGGCGTTGGCATCGCGCCAGGAACCGCTGCGAGAACCGCTGGAACCGTTGCTGGCGTCGTGGTGAGGTGGCGGTGATGGTGATGATGCCGTTCGGATTTTGCCGAGGCTTCGGTGATGCCTCCGCCGAACATGAGAGTTGCGGCGAGGACGGTCAGCGCCGTGCGCGACTGGGTTGCAGTTCCCAGTGTCGACTTTGAATATTGCCTCATACTGGTAGTCCCTTAAGATAGTATTGCCACATATGTGGCAAGTGGAACCCCCATCCCCTTTTGCGTGATTGCCGTTTGGTGACCTAATGAGGCATAAACTTGGCAGTAAATCGTTTTATGAGTTACTGAAACATCTTGTTACTGGTCGGAGCTAATCCATGGATATTCCGTAATATTGGAGTTTAACGATTTTTTAACTAATTATTACTTGAGTAATACTGTTAAACCAAGTCATTGTGCGGTGCAACAAGTGTTACGCAAGTAATTCGAACGATGGAATGGCTTGCGGGGTCTGCCGTTCCTGCAAACCGCTTGCAGACGGCTCATGGGCCCATGCATCAACGCGCGGAACGATCCCTCCGGTCGGTGACCGAAAACGCAAACCCGGCGTGGCGCACGGCGCACGAATCCGCGGGCGTCAATTCATCGGAAAATGGCTTTCAGGGAATCGCTGCCGGACCATGTGCGACAAGGCATCGCCGACCTTGTCCGTCATGTTGCACGTGCGCTCTCGCTATGTTAGCAAAGCCGCGATTTTATCGCTGCCGGGACACTTTGTGCCGGTCGAAAAATCGAAGTTCCACTTGAATTCCAAGGGCTTGAATCGCTAGGCGCCGCATTGTGGCGACGGTTTTTACCCTTGCGAATTTGACAGCTAAAAGAGCGTGCTTGTGGCTGCTGCAGATCCGTCCGTTTCGGGAGTGTCCGGCCGTTATGCGACGGCCTTGTTCGAACTGGCGCGCGATGAAAAATCCATCGATGCGGTAAAAGCCGATCTCGATAAATTCGATGCCATGCTGGCGGATAGCGCCGATCTGACCCGGCTGGTGCGCAGCCCGGTTTTCAGCGCCGACATGCAGTCGAAGGCGCTGACGGCGGTGCTCGGCCGGGCCGGCATTTCGGGCATATCAGCGAATTTCCTGAAAGTTCTTACCGCCAATCGCCGGCTATTTGCGGTCAGCGACGTAATCCGCGCGTTCCGTGCGCTGGTGGCCAAATTCAAGGGCGAGGCAACCGCCGACGTCACCGTTGCCGAAACGCTCAGCGACAAGAATCTCGACGCCCTCAAGACCGCGCTGAAATCGGTGACGGGCAAGGACGTCACGCTCAACGTGCAAATCGATCCTTCGATCATCGGCGGCCTTGTGGTCAAGCTCGGCAGCCGCATGGTGGATAGTTCGCTTCGCACCAAACTCAATTCGATCAAGCACGCGATGAAAGAGGCAGGCTGATGGACATCCGCGCCGCGGAAATTTCCGCGATCCTCAAGGACCAGATCAAGAATTTCGGCCAGGAGGCTGAAGTTTCCGAAGTCGGACAGGTGTTGTCCGTCGGCGACGGCATTGCCCGCGTCTACGGCCTCGACAATGTCCAGGCCGGCGAAATGGTCGAATTCGAAAACGGCACCCGCGGCATGGCGCTCAATCTCGAAACCGACAATGTCGGCATCGTGATCTTCGGCGCCGACCGCGAGATCAAGGAAGGCCAGACCGTCAAGCGCACCCGCGCCATCGTCGATACGCCGGTCGGCAAGGGCCTGCTCGGCCGCGTGGTCGATGCGCTCGGCAATCCGATCGACGGCAAGGGCCCGATCCAGGCCGACAAGCGCATGCGCGTCGACGTCAAGGCGCCCGGCATCATTCCGCGCAAATCGGTCAACGAGCCGATGGCCACCGGCCTCAAGGCGATCGATGCGCTGATCCCGATCGGCCGCGGCCAGCGCGAATTGATCATCGGCGATCGCCAGACCGGCAAGACCGCGATCGCGCTCGACGCCATCCTGAACCAGAAGCCGCTCAACGCCACCGGCGACGAGAAGATCAAGCTGTATTGTGTCTATGTCGCGATCGGCCAGAAGCGCTCGACCGTCGCGCAGTTCGTCAAGGTGCTGGAAGAGCAGGGCGCGCTGGAATATTCCATCATCGTCGCCGCCACCGCGTCCGATCCGGCGCCGATGCAGTACATCGCGCCGTTCACCGGCTGCACCATGGGTGAATATTTCCGCGACAACGGCATGCACGCCGTCATCATCTATGACGATCTGTCGAAACAGGCGGTGGCCTACCGCCAGATGTCGCTGCTGCTGCGCCGCCCGCCGGGCCGCGAAGCCTATCCCGGCGACGTGTTCTATCTGCATTCGCGTTTGCTCGAACGCGCCGCCAAGCTCAACAACTCGCAGGGCTCGGGCTCGCTGACGGCGCTGCCGGTGATCGAAACCCAGGCCAACGACGTCTCGGCCTACATCCCGACCAACGTGATCTCGATTACCGACGGCCAGATCTTCCTCGAGACCGATCTGTTCTTCCAGGGCATCCGCCCCGCGGTCAACGTCGGCCTGTCGGTGTCGCGCGTCGGCTCGTCGGCGCAGACCAAGGCGATGAAGAAGGTCGCCGGCAAGATCAAGGGCGAACTGGCGCAGTACCGCGAAATGGCTGCGTTCGCGCAGTTCGGTTCCGACCTCGACGCCTCGACGCAGCGCTTGCTCAACCGCGGCTCGCGCCTCACCGAACTCCTGAAGCAGCCGCAATTCTCGCCGCTCAAGATGGAAGAGCAGGTCTGCGTGATCTGGGCCGGCACCAACGGCTATCTCGACGCGCTTCCGCTCGGCAAGGTGCGCGAATTCGAGGACGGCCTGCTGTCGCTGTTGCGCGGCAAGAACGCCGACATCCTCAACACTATCCGCGACAGCCGCGATCTTGCCGACGACACCGCCGCCAAGCTCAAGGGCGTGGTCGAGGGTTACGCCAAGACGTTTGCTTGACGACGTTTGCTTGATTTTGCCGTCATGGCCGGTGTCAGGCCGGGCACGACGAAAGAGGATTGCGGTCGGATCGAAGATCGGATCGCCGGGGTGAACTGAGAAAATGGCTTCACTTAAGGATATGCGGGTCCGCATCGCCTCGACCAAGGCGACGCAGAAGATCACCAAGGCGATGCAGATGGTCGCAGCATCGAAGCTGCGCCGCGCGCAGACTGCGGCCGAAGCGGCGCGGCCCTATGCCGAGCGGATGGACGCGGTGATCTCCAATATCGCCACTGCCGCGACCGGCTCGCCCGGCGCGCCCCGGCTTTTGGCCGGCAGCGGTGACGACAAGGTCCATCTGCTGCTGGTGTGTACCGGTGAGCGCGGCCTGTGCGGCGCCTTCAACTCGTCGATCGTGCGGCTGGCCCGCGAGCGTGCGCTGGCGCTGATGAACCAGGGCAAAGAGGTCAAGTTCTTCTGCGTCGGCCGCAAGGGTTTTGAGCAGCTGCGCCGCAACTTCGAAAAGCAGATCGTCGAAAATGTCGAACTGCGCTCGGTTCGCCAGCTCGGTTTCGTCAACGCCGAAGATGTCGCCAAAAAGGTCATCGCGCGCTTCGAAGCCGGTGAATTCGACGTTTGCACGCTGTTCTATTCACGCTTCAAGTCCGTGATCTCGCAGGTTCCGACCTCGCAGCAGATCATTCCGCTGGTGGTCGAAGCCCCGGTGGCGAATGCCGGTCCCGCGACGTCCTATGAATACGAGCCGGAAGAAGACGAGATTCTGACCGGTCTGCTGCCGCGCAATCTCGCGGTGCAGATTTTTCGCGCACTATTGGAAAACAACGCTTCGTTCTACGGCGCGCAGATGAGCGCGATGGACAACGCCACCCGCAATGCCGGCGACATGATCCGCAAGCAAACCCTGATCTACAACCGAACCCGCCAGGCGATGATCACCAAGGAGCTGATTGAAATCATCTCCGGCGCCGAGGCGATCTAACAGAGGAGGGGAATTCCATGGCTTACGTCACGAAAGCGACAACCAGCGGCGGCCGCAATGGCCGCTCGGTGCTCGAAGGCGGCGCGCTGGCACTGGCGATGGCGCTGCCAAAGGATCTCGGCGGTTCGGGCGAAGGCCACAATCCCGAGCAGCTGTTTGCGCTGGGCTGGTCGTCCTGTTTCGGGCAGGCCATTCTTGTCCTGGCGAAGAAGCATGGTCTTGATGGCCAGGCCGCCAAGGTCACGTGCGAAATCACGCTCAACATCAACGACGGCGCGTTTTCGCTCGCTGCCGAATTGAAGGTCGCGCTGCCTGGGGCCGACAAGGATAAGCTGCAGGCGCTGATCGAAGACGCCCACACCATCTGCCCCTATTCCAAGGCGACCAAGGGCAACGTGCCCGTCAAGCTGACCGCCGTCTAGGCCGAGTTCGAAGGAGATTACTTTCAATGGCTACACCCGCCAACCAGACCGGACGCATCACGCAAGTCATCGGCGCCGTCGTCGACGTGCAGTTCGAGGGACATCTGCCGGCGATCCTCAATGCGATCGAGACCAGGAACGGCGGCAACCGCCTGGTGCTCGAGGTCGCCCAGCATCTCGGCGAGTCCACCGTGCGCACCATCGCGATGGACACCACCGAGGGCCTGGTCCGCGGCCAGGAAGTCAGCGACACCGGCAACCCGATCATGGTGCCGGTGGGTGCTGGCACGCTCGGCCGCATCATGAACGTGATCGGCGAGCCGATCGATGAAGCGGGTCCGGTGGAAGCGGAAGGCTTGCGCCCGATCCATCAGGAAGCCCCGCTCTATACCGATCAGTCGACCGAAGCCGAAATTCTCGTCACCGGCATCAAGGTCGTCGATCTGCTGGCGCCTTACGCCAAGGGCGGCAAGATCGGCCTGTTCGGCGGCGCCGGCGTCGGCAAGACCGTTCTGATTCAGGAACTGATCAATAACGTCGCCAAGGCTCACGGCGGTTATTCCGTGTTCGCCGGCGTCGGCGAACGGACCCGCGAAGGCAACGACCTCTATCACGAGTTCATCGAATCCAAGGTCAACGCCGATCCGCACCATCCGGATCCGAGTGTCAAATCGAAATGCGCGCTGGTGTTCGGCCAGATGAACGAGCCGCCGGGCGCGCGCGCCCGCGTCGGTCTCACCGGCCTCACCGTCGCCGAGCATTTCCGCGACCAGGGCCAGGACGTGCTGTTCTTTGTCGACAACATCTTCCGCTTCACGCAGGCCGGCTCGGAAGTGTCGGCGCTGCTCGGTCGTATTCCTTCCGCGGTCGGTTATCAGCCGACGCTTGCCACCGACATGGGTGCGCTGCAGGAACGCATCACCACCACGCATAAGGGCTCGATCACCTCGGTGCAGGCGATCTACGTGCCGGCCGACGACTTGACCGACCCGGCGCCCGCCACCTCGTTCGCGCATCTGGACGCCACCACGGTGCTCAACCGCGCGATTTCGGAAAAGGGCATCTATCCGGCGGTCGACCCGCTCGACTCGACCTCGCGCATGCTGTCGCCGCTGGTCGTCGGCGAAGAGCATTACAACACCGCGCGCATGGTCCAGCAGGTGCTGCAGAAATACAAATCGCTGCAGGACATCATCGCCATTCTCGGCATGGACGAACTGTCCGAAGAAGACAAGATCGCGGTCGCCCGCGCCCGCAAGATCGAGCGCTTCCTGTCGCAGCCGTTCCACGTGGCCGAAGTGTTCACGGGTTCGCCCGGCAAGTTCGTCGATCTCGCCGACACCATCAAGGGTTTCCGCGCGATCTGCGAAGGCAAGTACGATCATCTGCCGGAAGCCGCCTTCTACATGGTAGGCACCATCGAAGAGGCGGTCGAAAAGGGCAAGAAGCTTGCGGCTGAAGCCGCTTAAGAGGGCGAATAGCGAATAGGGAGTGGCGAATAGGGGAAAATCGGTCGAGTGCTACTCGCCATTCGCCATTCGCTACTCGCCACTTACCGGTTCAAATCGATAGGCCTGTCATGCCCACCACCTTCCACTTCGATCTCGTCTCGCCGGAAAAACTCGCCTTCTCCGGCGAAGTCGACCAGGTTGACGTCCCCGGCGTCGAGGGCGACTTCGGCGTGCTCGCAGGGCATGCGCCGGTGGTTGCCGCCATCCGGCCGGGCATCCTGACCGTGATGTCGGGTGGCACGCAGCAGAAGATCATCGTGCTCGGCGGCCTTGCCGAAGTGTCCGACAAGGGTCTCACCGTGCTCGCCGATGTCGCCACCTCGCTGCAGGATCTCGATCGCGCCAAATTCGCCGATCGGATTTCGGGCATGGAAGCCAAGCTCGCCGAGAAGGAAGGCTCCGAACTCGACCGCGCGGTCGAGCGGCTCGATCATTTCAGGAGCATCCAGCAAGAGCTCAATTCGACCGCGATGCATTAGCTTCATTCTGCGCCGGGACTTTCGGCGACAGCCGGATCGAATGTCGCGGTTGCTTGTCGGTCGGAACCAGCGCGCTACCTCCTGCCGCTCGTCATCCCGCGAATGCCGCAAATTGCTGCGCCACCGACCGGTATACCTCGCGCCTGAACGGCACCACGAGATCGGCGACACGGTCGAGCCGTTCCCATCGCCATTGGTCGAATTCCGCGGGCTGGTCGTTGCGCGGCGTCAGCGGATCGATTTCGTCATCGCTCCCGGTGAAACGCAGCGCGAACCATTTCTGCCGCTGGCCGCGGAATTTCGCCAGCCGGTGTGACGATGGCCCAGCGAACGGCGGAAACTCGTAAGCCAGCCAATCCGTTTCGCCGAGATAGCGGGCGTTCACCACGCCGGTCTCTTCCCAAAGCTCGCGCATCGCCGCATCGGCAAGATTCTCGTCGGCATCGACACCGCCCTGCGGCATCTGCCACTCCAGGCCGGGAAGAATGATTTCCGGCCCGTCATCCCGAAACCGCCGCCCGATCAGGACCTGGCCGGCGGCGTTGAACAGGGCGATCCCCACATTGGCGCGATAGGGCTTGCTGTCTGTCATGCGCCCGCGAGGCTGGAAAATTCCTTCACCACGCGCTCATAGACCGGGCGCTTGAACGGCACGATCAGGCCGGGGAGATTCTTCATCGGCTCCCAGCGCCAGTTGACGAACTCCGCCTTGTGGCCGCCGCCGGGGTTGGCGACGTTGATCTCGTTGTCCTGGCCGGTGAAGCGAACGGCGTACCATTTCTGCCGCTGGCCGCGATAGCGGCCCTTCCAGGTGCGGCCGGCGACCGTGCGCGGGATATCATAGATCAGCCAGTCCGCGACCTCGCCGAGCTTCTCGACCGAGCGGACGCTGGTTTCCTCGTAGAGTTCGCGCCTGGCGGCGGCCCAGGTGTCCTCGCCGGGGTCGACGCCGCCTTGCGGCATTTGCCAGACGTGAGATTCGTCGACGTGCTCGATGCCGCCGGCGCGGCGGCCGATGAAGACGAGCCCTGCCGCGTTGATCAGCATCATGCCGACGCATGTTCGATAGGGCAGGTCTTCGTAGCGCGCCATCCAGTCAAAACCTCTTGCCGCAATGCAGGCGGACGAGACCCGGCGGGTCCGAATTCGCAGCCAGCCGGTCGATCTTCAGCCTGATTTTGATTTCAGCATCGCCGTTGTCAATGGCACAAGCATGATGCCACGGCTTTCAAGGGTCTTGATCCAGACGCCAATCCGCTCGATCGAAATCGGCAACGCCGAGGCGATGCCGACCGCGGTTCCGCGTTCCTTGGCCAGATTTTCAAGCTTGGCCAGCGCCCGGTCGATTTCCGCGGCAGTCGGTACCGCATCGATGGTGAAATCGGCCTTGGCGAACGGCATCGCCTGGCCCGCCGCCAACGAGGCGGCGACACTGCGCGGCGCCGAGCCGTCGTCGAGATAACCGAGCCCGCGCTTGGCGGCTTCCCGGATGATCGGCTGCATCACCGCGTCGGTGACGACGAAGCGGGCGCCCATGAAGTTGGCGATCCCGGCAAAGCCCTGGAACCGGCTCAGATGCCAATACAACCGGTCGATGTTATCTTCGGTGCTCAACGTCGTGAGCAAGGTCTGCGGTCCCGGATCGTTGTCGGGATAATCGAACGGCTCCATCGGAACCTGCAGCAGAATCTCGTGGCGCTGCGCACGGGCGCGTTCCGCGAGCCTGGTGGGATCCGAACCGTAGGGTGTAAACGCCAAGGTTACCGCGGGCGGCAGCTTCATGATGGCGTCGGTGGTCTTGGCGGCGCCGACGCCGAGGCCGCCGACGACGATGGAGACCGTGGGCATCCTTGCCGCCTTGGCGCGGTCGGCCTCGGCGGCGTAAACCGTGAACGGTTTCAGTCCGTCCGACACTACCGGGATCATGCCGTAGCGTGATTTTTCGAGCAGGCGCGGGTCGATGCCGGCCATCATCGCGGGTTCGGCGACGGCTTCGCCCTTGTCGGCGCCATTGCCGGATATCACGACGTCATGGCGCGCGCCGTTCGAGCCGTCGATAATGGTGACGGTCTTTTGGTCGTCGGGCGCGATTTGCTTGGGCGCGGATTTCGCTACCGGCGTGGATGGACCTGGGGACGTGGGGCCGGATTTTTCGCTTTCCGGGGCCGCCTGACGCATCGCGATGCGGGCGATCGGCTCGCCGCCCAGCGGATTGTCATTGAAGATGGCGAAGCCTGCGAAGGCGGCCAGAAACAGGCCGAGCAGCACCGCAAGCGCCTGGGTTGCGGTGAACGGCAACCGGTATCGGCGCTTGATGCGTACCGTCTGCTGTCCGAGCGGGGCGCTCAGATCGTCGGCCGTCTCTACCATGAACCTTTCCCGAATCAACTGGGCCCGACGATACCACGGCGGGGCAATGCCGCAGCAGGCCCGGTAACAGGTTCCCGGCGCCGTCAGGGAAAGGTCTGGACCACCTAGCAAAAGGGCGGCCTGAAGGCCGCCCTTTTACAAAAGCCGGTCGGGGCCTGATGCCTCTCAGTTCGCCTCTTTGTTCGGGGCGGACTTGTCGTTGGCAGCCTTGTCTGTCCCCTTGTCGGCGGTAGCCGGCGCAGTGGCATTGACCTTGACGCCGTGCAGCAGGTCGTCCGCCATCTTCAGGGCCTTGTCGTCCTTGGCGTCCGGCGGCACGTAGGATTGCGAACCGGTCTTCTCATCGCCTTCCGACTTCAGATGGCCGCGCAGCGAGGCTTCGCCCTTGGTGTCGGTCCGCGACTTCAACTCGTCCGGCACGTCCTGCAGCACCTCGATATCGGGAACGATGCCCTTGGCCTGGATCGATTTGCCCGACGGCGTGAAATAGCGCGCGGTGGTGAGGCGCAGCGCACCGTTGCCGGAGCCCAGCGGAATGATGGTTTGCACCGAGCCCTTGCCGAACGAGCGGGTGCCGACCAGCGTTGCACGCTTGTGGTCCTGCAGCGCGCCGGCGACGATTTCGGAGGCCGACGCCGAGCCGCCGTTGATCAGGACGATCACCGGCTTGCCCTTGGTCAGGTCGCCCGGATGCGCGGCGCGGCGCTGGGTTTCCTCAGGGTTGCGGCCGCGGGTCGAGACGATCTCGCCGCGCTCGAGGAAGGTGTCGGAAACCGTCACCGCTTCCTCCAGCAATCCGCCGGGATTGTTGCGCAGGTCGATGATGAAGCCCTTCAGCTTGTCGCCGATCTGGTTCGACAGATTGCCGATTTCCCGCTTCAGGCCTTCGGTGGTCTGCTCGTTGAAGGTGGTGATGCGGATATAGCCGATATCGTCGGCTTCCACATGCGCGCGCACCGAGCGGACGCGGATGTTGTCGCGCACCAGCGTGACCTCGATCGGATTGTCCTGGCCCTTGCGAATGATCTTGAGCCTGATCTTGGTGTTGACCGGGCCGCGCATTTTCTCGACGGCCTGATTGAGGGTGAGGCCCTGCACGGCCTCGTCGTCGAGATTGGTGATGATGTCGTTGGCCATGATGCCGGCCTTGGACGCCGGGGTGTCGTCGATCGGCGAGACCACCTTGATCAACCCGTCTTCCATCGTGACTTCGATGCCGAGCCCGCCGAATTCGCCGCGGGTCTGCACCTGCATGTCGCGGAAGCTCTTGGCGTCCATGTAGCTCGAATGCGGATCGAGGCCCGCCAGCATGCCGCTGATGGCGGACTCGATCAATTTGCTGTCGTCGGGCTTCTCGACATAATCGCTGCGGACCCGTTCGAACACGTCGCCGAACAGAGTAAGCTGGCGGTAGGTATCCGACGTCGCGGCGCGCGCGCTCGATCCCATGAACACGGAACGTGGCTGGGTCACGAACAGCATCAACGCCGCACCGGTGGCGGCGCTGAGTAGAACTATCGAAGTCTTGCGCATCATCCGCGAACCTTTTCGCCTTCACTTGCGGCCCACCATGGGCCCGAATCGATGGGAGTGCCGTCCTTACGGAACTCGATATAGAGCACGGGCTGGCTCGCGTTAGTCGCGAGGATGGATGCAACCTGGGACGTGGTCCCCATGGTCGCGACCGGCTCCCCCGTAAGTACAAACTGGCCGATATTGACCGAAATGCGCTCCATCCCGGCGATCAGCACATGATACCCGCCCCCGGCATTGAGGATCAAGAGTTGTCCGTAGCTGCGAAACGGTCCGGCGTAAACAACCCAGCCGTCACACGGTGTTGTGACCTGGGCGCCGGGCCGGGTCGCCAAAGAAATGCCTTTTTCTACGCCGCCGGCGCCGTCGGAACCGCCAAATTCGCGAATCTTGACGCCATTAACCGGCATTGCGAATAAACCCCTGGCGGACGCAAAAGCAATAGCCGGACTCATCCGGGCCGGGTCCTTCAGGGCCGCCAGATTAGGCTTGCCGTTAAGGGTGGCCGGGGCGCCCTGCAGGCTGGCGGTTGCGGCCGCTTTCGCCGCACTCTTCAAGTCCTGTTCCATTTTGGCGATCAGGCCCTGCAGGCTGTCGACCTGTTTGGACAGCGTGACGGCGCGCGCGCCTTCCGCTTCCATATCCTTTTCGATCGAACTCTGTTTCCGCTGCCGTTCGTCGATCAGGGCGGCGAGCCGGGTTTGGTCGCTGGTGAGTTTGTCGCGGTCGACGGCGAGGCGGTCGCGCTCCGAGGCGATGGTCTTGCGAAGCGCAACCAGTTCGCCGAGGTCGCTGCTCAATTTTTCCGCGCGCGTGCGCAATTCGGGCACCACGGATCCGAGCAGCATGGCCGTGCGGAGCGATTGCAGCGCGTCTTCCGGCCGTACCAGCAAGGCCGGCGGCGTGCGCCGTCCCGCGCGTTGCAGCGCCGCCAGCACCTCGACAATCTCGGTACGGCGCGAATCGAGCGAGCTGCGAATCTGCTGCTCGCGGGTATCGAGTGGCCGCAACCGCGCTTCGGCGTCGCCGATCCGGGTCTCGACGCTGCGTACCTGCGCGGCGATGTCGATCAGCTGCGCATTGAGCTTGCTGCGGTCCTGACCGATCGCGGCGATATCGCTCTTGAGTTTCTGCTGCAATTCATTGGCGTTTTTTTGCTGCTGCCGGGCCGCTTCGAGTTCCTGCTCGCGCTGCTTGATCGCATCGGGGGAGGGGGCCGCTGCCGGAGGAGCCGTCTCTGCGACCTGCGCCGAAGCGGGCAGGAGGTTCACGCCGGCGAGCAACAACGCAACGAAAAGCGGAAAGCGGAGTGAGCGGAACCGGCCGCCAAAGACGGCGTGTGGTTGCGAACGAATGTCCCGCGCTGGCTGCATCGAATTCGAATCAGGTTCTCTGTGCTGTTAGCTTACGTGCGATGATAGGGATGGCCAGCCAGGATGGTCGCGGCCCGATAAATCTGTTCCAGGAGCATCACGCGAACGATCTGATGCGGCCAGGTCGCCGAACCGAACGCCAGCCGCAGTTTCGCCTTGCGCTGCAAATCGGGCGAAAGTCCGTCCGCGCCACCAATCGCGAAGACAGCGTTGGCGACCGCCTCGTCCCGCCAGCGGCCAAGATGCCGGGCAAAAGCGCCGCTGTCGATATTGTCGCCGCGCTCGTCGAGCGCCACCAGGACGGATTTTTCGGGAACCGCGGCTGAAACCGCCGCGGCCTCCTCGGCGATCCGGGTTGCGGCATCGCGTGCGCGGCTTTCGGGAATTTCACGAATCTCGAGGCCGCGAAACCCAAGCTTGCGGCCGATGTCGTCGAAGCGCTCGCGGTAACGCTCGGCCAGTTCCCGCTCCGGGCCCTGTTTCAGCCGGCCGATCGAAATCACGACGAGATGCATAAAGGAATTTTCCGGCAAAGCATGCCCGCGGACCTGATCCGCGGGTGGAAACCGGTTTGCCGCGAAAACGCGTCAAATCGAAACTCGCGCGCCGCCTGACGCGCGTGCACGGTACCATGCGCTTTCGCCGATTCACATCGGCGCTACAGCCCGGATCGACTCAAATCGCTTTGGCCGCCGTCGGTCCTTGCGTCCACAATCTTTCCAGATTGTAGAACTCGCGTACCTCGGGCCTGAACACATGCACGATCACGTCGCCGGAATCGATCAGCACCCAGTCGCAATTGGGCATGCCTTCGATATGGAGGCTTTTGATTCCGGTTTCCTTGAGACCCTTGGCAACATTTTCCGCGATCGCGCCGACGTGCCGGTTGGCCCGGCCCGAGGTGACGATCATGTAGTCGGAAAATGCGGATTTGCCGCGAAGGTCGATGGTGACCGTTTCTTCCGCCTTCATGTCGTCGAGGCGGGAGAGGATCAGTTTCAGGGTCTTGTCGGCGTCGGGTTGCGCCTTCAAGGCCGCAGCTTGGGTCGATGTTTTACGCGCGGTTTTAGATGACGTCTTGGCAACCTTGGGTAAAACAGACTTGGACAATACAGATGTGGCCAGGGACCATTCCTTTCACTGTATCGCGAACGCCGAATCCCGGCGCCCGCTGGTTATACTACGCATGTGGGGTTAATGGTTTCAATATTCCAGTGACGCGGTTCCCTCACTTCTTTCGCACCTGTCACTTCTTTGTCTTCCAGCTACCGTCGGGGTTCCGCAAGCCGGTCGATGACAACGCCAGCTTGATGCCCGTCAGAAACACCCAGGCCGGCGCGTGCCGGTCCGCCAATCCGGCGGCCTCGTTCTCAGGCAGGCGATAACGCGCCAGCGCCTGGGCGGCGGGTGCTGCCAGCGCGCGAAAACTTTGCGGCGGGCGGTCGATCACCGCCATCGGCACTTCGGAAGCGATGCGCCGCCAGTCTTTCCAGCGATGAAACTGCGCAAGGTTGTCAGCGCCCATGATCCAGACGAAGCGAAGGCCGGAAGCCCGGCGTCGCAAATAAAGAATCGTGTCGGCAGTGTATCGCGTTCCGATGACGGATTCGAGACAACTGACATCGATGCGCGGATCGTCGGCGATCGCGCGTGCAGCCTCCATGCGTCGGTCCAGATCGTGCAACGCTCCGTTGTCCTTGAGCGGATTGCCGGGGGTGACCAGCCACCAGATGCGGTCGAGTTTCAGCCGCTTGATGGCGAACAGGCTGATGGCGCGGTGGGCGTCATGGGACGGATTGAAGGAGCCGCCGAGCAGTCCGACGCGCATGCCGTCGGTATGGAAAGGGATAAAGGGAGAGGCGTTTGAAAACGCACTGGCGTTCACGGCCGCGTTTGTCCGGTGCCGTGGACGCGATATTTGAAGCTGGTCAATTGTTCGGCGCCGACCGGACCGCGGGCGTGAAATTTCCCGGTGGCGATGCCGATTTCGGCGCCGAAGCCGAATTCGCCGCCATCGGCAAACTGAGTCGATGCGTTATGCAGCACGATCGCCGAATCGACTTCATTGAGGAATTTGCGCGCCGTGCCTTTGTCCTCGGTCACGATCGCATCGGTATGACGCGAGCCGTGATTATGAATATGCGCGATCGCTTCATCGACGCCGTCGACGACCCGCGCGGCAATGATCGCGTCCTCGTATTCGGTACCCCAGTCTTCGTCGGAAGCCGGCTTCACCCGGGAATCAATTCGTTGCACGGCTTCGTCGCCGCGCACTTCGCAGCCGGCCTCGAGCAGCATCTCGACCAGCGGCTTGAGGCTGGCCGCTGCGCCGGCGCGATCGACCAGCAGGGTTTCGGCGGCGCCGCAGACGCCGGGACGGCGCATCTTGGCGTTCAGCACGATCGATTTCGCCATTTCGAGATTGGCCGCTTGGTCGACATAGACGTGGTTGACGCCTTCGAGATGCGCGAACACCGGCACGCGGGCTTCGGCTTCAACGCGCGCGACCAGGCTCTTGCCGCCGCGCGGCACGATCACATCGATGCCGCCGTTCAATCCGGTCAGCAGCAGGCCGACCGCGGCGCGGTCGCGGGTCGGCACCAGCGTGATCGAGGCCTCGGGCAAATTTGCTTCGCGCAATCCCTGCACCAGGTATTGGTGGATGGCGCGGCAGGAACGGAAACTGTCCGAGCCGCCGCGCAGGATCACGGCGTTGCCGGATTTCAGGCACAGCACGCCGGCATCGGCGGCGACGTTGGGGCGGCTTTCGAAAATCACCGCGACGACGCCGAGCGGCACCCGCACGCGCTCGATGGTCATGCCGTTCGGGCGCTGCCAGCTTTCGGTCACGACGCCGACCGGATCGGCAATCCGGCGCACGGTCGCGACGCCATCGGCCATCGCGTCGATGCGCGCCTGCGTCAGCGTCAGGCGGTCGATGAAGGCCGCAGTTTCGCCGCCGGCGCGGGCTTCCGCGACATCCTCGGCATTGGCCGCGAGAATCGCGGACGCGCCGTTGCGGATGGCGCGCTCGATCGCATCGAGCGCCCGGTTCTTCTGCTCGGGCGACGCCAGCGCCAGCACCCGCGCGGCGGCGCGCGCGCGGGCGGCAAGCTCGGTCATCAGGGCCGGCAAATCGGCGTTTCCGTCGATCGCCTTCAGGGGCGCGG
The DNA here is from genome assembly GCA_963774685.1 of uncultured Alphaproteobacteria bacterium. GTDB lineage: Bacteria > Pseudomonadota > Alphaproteobacteria > Rhizobiales > Xanthobacteraceae > Bradyrhizobium. Next base: position 1,039,489 of record CAVZFU010000005.1, read on the forward strand.
TCATGTTGGTTCCAGGTTGGGTTCCACGTCCAGTTAAGGCCATGTCCTAGCACGAAAATCCGGGTTTTGCGAGGTCGCGGGAGGCATGGCAGCCGGCCGACAGGGCGGATATTGCGGCCGGTGAGCGGCCGGTAGGCCATTGGCCGACCTTAAGAGAACGTGCCGCCGGGGCCGATCACCAGATCGTCGCGGTGGATCATCTCCGCGCGGCCGCTGATGCCGAGGATGGTCATCACATCCGGCGACGAGCGGCCCTTGATCTTCTCGGCATCGTCGGCGTCGTAGGCGACCAGGCCGCGCCCGACTTCACGGGTGTCGGGGCCGCGCACCACCACGGCATCGCCGCGCGCGAATTGTCCGTCGATCCGGATCACGCCGGCCGGCAACAGGCTCTTGCCCGCACGCAGCGCGCTCACCGCACCGGCGTCGATGGTCAGCGTGCCCTTTGGCTCCAGCGAGCCCGCGATCCAGCGCTTGCGCGCGGTCACCGGATTGGCCGGCGTCAAAAACCAGGTGCAGCGTCCGCCGTCCGATATCGCCTGCAGCGGATGCGCGATCTTGCCGGATGCGATCAGCATATGGGTGCCGGCGGTGGTCGCGATTTTCGCCGCCTCGATCTTGGTATGCATGCCGCCGCGCGACAGCTCGGATTCCGCAGCCCCCGCCATCGCTTCGATCTCCGAGGTGACGGACTCGACAATCGGAATCAGTTTTGCATCCGGATTGCTGCCCGGCGGCGCATCGTAGAGGCCGTCGATATCCGACAGCAGGATCAACAGGTCCGCGCTCGCCATGGTGGCGACGCGGGCGGCGAGGCGGTCGTTGTCACCATAGCGGATTTCATTGGTGGCGACGGTGTCGTTTTCGTTGATCACCGGCACCGCGCGCCATTCCAGAAGCTTCGCAATGGTCGAGCGCGCGTTGAGATAACGGCGACGCTCCTCGGTGTCCTGCAGGGTGACCAATACCTGGCCGGCGCCGATCTCGTGATGGCCCAGCACTTCCGACCAGATTCGTGCCAGCGCGATCTGTCCCACCGCGGCCGCGGCCTGGCTTTCCTCCAGCTTCAACGTGCCGCGCGGCAGTTTCAACCGGCTGCGCCCGAGCGCGATCGAACCGGATGAGACGATCAACAACTCGCGCCCCTCGCCGTGCAGCTTTGCCAGATCGGCGGCAAGTGCCGCGAGCCACGACGCCCGCACCTCTCCGGCGTCGGAATCGATCAGCAGCGACGAGCCGACCTTGACGACGATGCGACGGAAATTTTTGAGTTCGGGACTGGCCATGGTGAACTTCTGCAGCGGATGTCGCAAATTAAGAATGTTAGGAAGCGGCGATGTAGGTGCACTCCCTCTCCCCTTGTGGGAGAGGGCGGGGGTGAGGGGTCACGGTCTATCGATAGGCCTTCACCCCTCACCCGGATCGCATCTGGCGATGCGATCCGACCCCTCCCACAAGGGGAGAGGTAAGCACCAATTTGTTTTCGCAAGAATGAAACATCAGCCCATCACGAAAGCGTTGAGCTTGTTGCCGTCAAGATCCCTGAAATAGCCGGCATAGAATCCACCGTCGCCGCGCGGTCCGGGAGGGCCCTCATCGGTGCCGCCCAGCGACAGCGCCAGTTTGTGGATGCGATCGACCTGGGCCCGGTCTTGGGCAGCCAGGGCAACCATCACGCCATTGCCGATCGACATCGGCTTGCCGTCGAACGGCTTGGTCAGCCCGAGGCCCGCGCCGTCGCCCGAACCCCAGGCGATGAAATCGTCGGATTCCATGAAGCGTCCGATGCCCATCTCGGCGGCGATCTTGTCATAGAAGGCGGCGGCCTTCTTGAGGTCCCTGGTGCCCAGGGTGACATAGCCGATCATCGATTTTCTCCTTGCGATTTCGTGATAATACCGTTTTGCAGCAGGATCACGGCCGGTGCAAGCTGGCGTATCCAGTGTAACAGCCGGATCGCTTAAGGGATGGAATATCGAATGAATCGCCGGGATTTTATTGCGGGATGCGCCGCTCTGTCGTTAACCGTAAAAGCGGGCGATGCATTCGGCCAATCCGGCCCGTTGACCAAAATCATCTTTCCGTTCGCGGCCGGCGGCAGCGGCGACTCGCTGTGCCGGATCGTCGCGCAGCAGATCAGCCAGCCGCTCGAGCGCAATTTCATTGTCGAGGATCGCAATGGCGGGGACGGGCTGATCGGCATCACAACTGTCAAGAATTCTCGCCCCGACGGGACGACGATCCTCGTCACCACCGGCCCGACCATGTATTTGCTGCCGATGGTGGAGGCACAGCCGAGCTTCGACACCGCCAGCGATTTCGTGCCGGTCTCGCTGCTCGCGCGCTTCGAGTTCTGCGTCGTCGTCGGCCCGGCCGTCGACGCAAAGGATTTCAAGGGATTCGTCGGCTGGCTCAAGGCTCATCCGGACAAGACGACCTTTGGCGTGCCTAGCAACGGCACCATTCCGCATTTCACCGGATCGAAGCTTGAACAGGTGCTCGGCATTCCCTTAACGCGGGTGGCCTATCGCGGCACCACGCCGATCATCAACGACCTGATAGGCGGTCACCTGCCGTTTGCGGTGACCCCGGTTGCCGATGTCGTCGCCCAGCATCAGGCCGGCGGTCTCAGGGTTCTTGCCGTCGCCAGCGCCAAACGTTCGCCGTTCCTGCCGGATGTCCCGACCTTGCAGGAGAACGGCATCGATCTGGTCGCCGACGCCTGGTACGGCATGTGGCTGCCGGCCGGCAGCCCGCCGGAATTTGCCGGCAAGTTAAGCGCGGCGGTGACGGCTGCGATCGCCAAACCCGAGATCCGCGAAAAGCTGTTGACGATCGGCCTGATTCCGGTCGGCTCCACGCAGGAAGGCCTGGTCCAGGAACTTGCCGCCAACACCGCGCTCTGGCAGCCGATCGTGAAAGCGACCGGCTACAAGATCAACAATTGAACAAGCACATTTGAGCCGGCGTTATTGCGCCGGCCGCAGCCCGATCTTCCGTTCGATCGCGGCAAGCTCGGCCTCGTCCCAGATGCCGATCAGGACACCGGCTTTGACCTGAAGCTGGTTTTCCGCGTAGGCCGCGATCTTCTCGTTGCTGGTGGTGATGTGGTCCTTTGGATGCAGCGCCCATTCGAACAAGGCGGCCTGCAGCCGCGCGATCACATCGGCACATGATGGGTCTTCGCCGCGATCGGCGAATTCCTGCGGGTCGCTGTCGAGGTCATAGAGCATCGGGCGGAAACCCGAGGCATGGATGTATTTCCAGCGGCCGTCGAACACCATGAACAGCCGGCATTGCTCGATCGGCTGGTTCAGTTTCAGCCGCACGTCCTGCATCGAATAGTCGTATTCCGAGAAGATCACTTTTCGCCAGCCGGCCGGCATTGCGCCGTGCAGCAGCGGCATCAGCGAGCGTCCCTCCAGGATATGATCCGGCGGTTTGCCGCCGAAATATTCGATAAAGGTCGGCGCCAGATCGATCGCCTCGACCAGTGCGTCGCAGACCGTGCCCCTGTGTGCTGTCGGCCTCAGCAGATGGATCGATCACGATCAGCGGGATCCGGGCGGATTGATCGTGGAACAGATCCTTCTCGCCCATCCAGTGATCGCCGAGATAATCGCCGTGGTCCGAGGTGAACACGATCATGGTGGTGTCGAGCAGGCCGCGCGTTTCAAGAAACTGCATCAGCACGCCCATCTGGTCGTCGATCTGCTTGATCAGGCCCATATAGGTCGGGATGACTTTTTCGCGCGCCTCGTCCCGCGACATGTTGCGGGAGTAGCGCATGTCCATATAGGCGGCGAAAACCGGGTGCGCCTCCTGGCGCTCCTTCTCCGAGCGGATCGCCGGTTGCACGTCCTTTGCGCCGTACATGCTGGCGTAGGGTTCGGGCGCGATATAGGGCCAGTGCGGCTTGATGTAGGACAGATGCAGGCACCATGGACGGCCGTCTTGCTCGGCTTCCGTGATGAAATCCATCGCGCGGCGCGTCATGTAGGGCGTCTCGGAATGTTCGTCCGGAATCCGCGCCGCCTTGTCGGCATGAACCAGCAGCCAGCCGTTCTGCAAGCTGCCGTCCGCATCGGCGCCGGAATTGGCCCAATGCTCCCAGGGATTGGCCGCCTCAAATCCCTGCTCACGCAGGTAAGTATCGTATCGCGGCCGAGGGCGGCCGGATGGATGCAGGCCGTCGTCGCGCTCGTAGGGCTCGAAGCCGCATTCCGCCACGTGCACGCCGATGATCGATTGAGGCGCGATCCCGAGCGCCTTCATGCCTTCGAGGTCCGGCGCCATATGGGTCTTGCCGACCAGCACGTTGCGCACGCCGATTTTCTTCAGGTGATCGCCGAGCGTCGGCTCGCCGACGCGCAGCGGCCAGCCGTTCCAGTGCGAACCGTGCGAGCGCATGTAGCGTCCGGTATAGAACGACATCCGCGACGGGCCGCAGATCGGCGATTGCACATAGGCATTGGAGAAGCGAACGCCGCGCTTGGCCATCGCATCGATGTTCGGGGTCTTCAGCGTCTTGTGCCCGGTGCAGCCGAGGTAATCATGGCGCAGTTGATCGCACATGATCCAGATGATGTTCTTCGAACGGGTCACGTTCACGCCACCCACGGCTCCGCCTGCGCCGCACCCTTGGCCTTGGCCGATACCGGGGCTTCGCCGATCACCGCGACCAGTGCACGCAACGCGTCCTTGACGCCTTCGCCTGTGACGCCCGAGATCAACAGCGGCGTCTTTTTCGCGGCGCGCTTCAAGCGGTCCTTCTGCTGCTTTCAACTGTTCCGGCGTCACCGCGTCGATCTTGTTCAGTGCCACGATCTCGATCTTGTCGGCGAGGTCACCCTCATAGGCGTCAAGCTCGGTCCGCACCGTCTTGTAGGCCTTGCCGGCGTGCTCGCAGGTCGCATCCACCAGATGCAGCAACACGCGGCAGCGCTCGACATGGCCGAGAAAACGATCGCCGAGCCCGGCGCCTTCGATGCGCGCCTTCGATCAATCCCGGAATATCCGCCAGCACGAATTCGCGGCCGTCGGCATTCACCACGCCGAGCTGCGGATGCAGCGTGGTGAAGGGATAATCGGCGATCTTCGGTTTGGCCGCACTGACCACCGAGAGGAAAGTCGACTTGCCGGCATTGGGCAGGCCGACCAGGCCGGCGTCGGCGATCAGTTTCAGCCGCAGCCAGATCCAGCGCTCTTCGCCCTCCTGGCCGGGATTGGCGTTGCGCGGCGCGCGGTTGGTGGAGGATTTGAAATGCGCGTTGCCGAAGCCGCCATTGCCGCCTTCGGCCAGCACGAATTTTTCGCCGAGCGCGGTGAAATCGTGGATCAGGGTTTCGCGATCCTCGTCGAAAATCTGCGTGCCGACCGGCACCTTGAGCACGATGGGCTTGCCATTGGCGCCATGGCGATCCTTGCCCATGCCGTTGGTGCCCTTCTGCGCCTTGAAGTGCTGCTGATAGCGATAGTCGATCAGCGTGTTCAGGCCATCGACCACCTCGATGATGACATCGCCGCCGCGGCCGCCATTGCCGCCGGAGGGTCCGCCGAACTCGATATACTTCTCGCGGCGAAACGCCACGCAGCCGTTGCCGCCGTCGCCGGAGCGGATATAGACTTTTGCTTCGTCGAGAAATTTCATGACGTATAGGTAGTGCAGGGGGGTGGAGGCGGCAACCTTTTAGGTGCTTGCATTCGGCGAAAGGTCCGCATTTTCGGGTCGTATTGAGGTCTCGAACAAAGTCTAGGGACAGCCGCGGCGATTAACCAATCCGCTTCTCTCACGGCGTCGGCAGGCCTGCGGCGAATCAGGAACTTCTGCGATCCCTCCAGCACCAGTTCGCGGCGCTGATTGAAAACGGTGCTGCGCAAAGCCACTACGCCGGTGGTGCGGCCGGGCACAAGCTCCGTCACTTCGAGCGCGGGGTAGATGGTGTCGCCGGCAAACACCGGCTTTAGGAACCGGCTCGACTGTTCGAGAAATCCGACCAGCGATTCCTCCACCAGATAGGGAAACAGCCCGGCTCCGGGAGCGGTGTGGATCAGGGTCTGGAAACCATGCGCGAGCATGTCGGGCATGCCGCGGGCGCGGCAATATTCGACGTCGTAATGCACCGGATGGGCGTCGCCGCTGGCGGTCTGGAACGCCGCGAAAACCGCCGATGTCATGGTGCGGCTCGGGATCACAAAGCGTTCGCCGGGCACGAAGTCCTCGAACCAGCGTTGTTGCGGCACCATGCGATGCCGGGCGGGATCGAACTCGGTCATGGCTGTTTCCCAAGGGATTGCTGATTTAATTGGTATCGCGCAGCCGTGCGGGCGGCAACTGATTCATCGCGCTGTCATTCAGGGGCCGCAAAGTGCGAGCCCGGAATGACGCTGGAGAGATTTTCCGTAACCTGATATGCGGACCCCGATATCGCAGAGAGAATATATGAGCCTGCTTTCGAAAATCTCGACCGACATCGACGCGCGTTCCGCGCGGCTCGCCGGCATCGGCCTGATGCTGGTGTCGGTGTGCATGTTTGCGTTCGGCGATACGCTCGGCAAATTCATCGTCGCGACCTATTCGGTCGGCCAATTGCTGTTGCTGCGGGCCACCGCGGCGCTGATCGTATTGTCGCCGTCGATCTGGCGTCATCGCGGCGAATTCCGGCGGCTGGAGCGGCCATGGCTGCAATTGTTCCGCGTGATGCTCTCGACGCTGGAAGTCGCCGCGTTCTTCCTCGCCACCGTCTATCTGCCGCTCGCCGACGTCATCACCTATTATCTGGCCTGTCCGATCTTCGTCACCGCGCTGTCGGCCATCGTGCTGCGCGAGCGGGTCGGCTGGCGGCGCTGGAGCGCGGTGCTGATCGGGTTCTGCGGCGTGCTGATTGCGTTGCGGCCTTCGGCGCAGACCGTGACATGGCCGGCGATGATCGCGCTCGCGCGGCTGCATGGCGTTCGCGGTGCTGATGCTGATCACGCGCTCGCTGCGCGCGACGTCCGATATCGTGCTGGCATCGGCGCAGTTTGCCGGCACGTTCACCTTCGGCGCGGTGCTGGCGCCGATCGGCTGGGTCACGCCGACGCTGGGCAGCCTGGGCCTGTTCGCCGCGGCCGGCTGCATCTCGGTCGGTGCGCTGCTCTGCGGCAACCGTTCGCTCAAGCTCGCGCCGGCCTCGCTGGTGGTGCCGTATCAGTATTCGATGATCGTCTGGGCGGTGATGTTCGGATATCTCGTGTTCGGCGACATGCCGTCGGTGGCGACGATCGTGGGCGCGGCCGTCATCATCGGCGCGGGATTCTATATTTTCCTGCGCGAGCGGGATCTGGGGCACGGTGAACAGGTGGTCAGTCCGCCGGTGTGACAAGATCAATCCTGCACCGCTGTCGTCCCGGCCTCGCGAGCCGGGACCCATAACCACCGATGTCGATTTCGCGAAGGCTGGGGCCACATCCAGTTCAACAGCAGACGACCGGGATTATGGGTCCCGCTTTCGCAGGGACGACACCTGTGTTGACGACGACCTGTCGTTAATCCTCAGCGCGCGTGCCGCGTCGAGCTGCCCCAGTTCTTCAGCGACGACCAGACGCTGCGCGAGAGCCGGAAGCAATCGACCGGGGTCGACGATCCCAGCGCCTCGAAGCGATGCAGCTCGACGCCGCTCCACTGGAAGCCGCACTTCTCCAGGATGTTGCGCGAGGCCGGATTGGCAACCCGGGCGCCGGAGATCAGGTGCTCGAACTCGAATTCCTCGAACGTGAAATCGATCACCGCGCGCGCCGCTTCGGTGGCAAAACCCTGGCCCCAATGCTCGACGCCGAGCCAGTAGCCGAGCTCCGGCGCGTCGGGCTTGCGCCAGTCGACGCCGACCATGCCGATCGGCGTGTGGTTGTTTTCGATCAGGAACACGGTCTCCCGCGGATCGTCCGCCATCGCGCGGACGAATTCCACGGCATGCTCCTGCAAATAAGGATGCGGCAGGCGGCGGGTGTTTTCCGCGATGCGGCGGTCGTTGGCGAGAGCCGCAATTGCTTTTACGTCCGCGAGCGTCGGCCGGCGCAGCATCAGCCGTTCGGTCTCGAGGACGCAGCTACTGGCTTCGTGCGATGTCGGGGTCGGAATGTCCTGCAGCATGTCGGGCTCCTGAGCGAAAGCAAACGCATCAAAACAAAAGGGAGGCCGGTTTCCCGCCTCCCCTTGGAGCCTTCTTGAGCTCCGCCGGTTCAACAGGACCCGGCGGACGCATGGTGTCCACCGTTTACTCGGCCGCGGTTTCCGTCATCGGGACTACCGACACGAAAGTGCGGCCGTTGGCTTTGGAACGAAACTCGACATGGCCTTCGACCTTGGCGAACAAAGTATGGTCGGTGCCCATGCCGACATTAAGGCCGGGATGCCAGGTGGTGCCGCGCTGGCGCGCGATGATGTTGCCGGGAATCACATGCTCGCCGCCATAGGTCTTGATCCCGAGCCGCTTGCCCGCCGAATCACGCCCGTTACGCGATGAACCGCCTGCTTTTTTGTGAGCCATGGCCCGTCTCCAGCTTCTACCTGATCTCTAGATCAATTCCTTGACGGAATCATTTCACTTTATATCACGCTTCACTTTTTATCACTTTTGCCTTTTGTCGCAGCCTTCTTGGCCGGCGCCTTTTTGGCATCGGGCTTGGCGCGGGGCTTTGCAGCCGCTTTCGCCGGCGCCTTTGCGGTTTTCTTGGCCGCCGGCTTCTTGGCGGGGGCCTTCTTCCTGGCGGCCTTCGGCGCCTCGTCGTCATCGTCTACCGGCGCTGCGACGACCGGCTTTTCCTTCTTCGGACGCGGGCCGATGGTCGGCTTGTTGTCGTTGGTCAGGATCTCGGTGATGCGCAGCACCGTGATCTCGTCGCGATAACCGCGCTTGCGCTTCGAATTCTTGCGGCGGCGCTTCTTGAACGAAATCACCTTCGGGCCGCGCTTGTGCTGCAGCACTTCGGCCGCCACCGAAGCACCGGCAACCGTCGGCATGCCCAGCACCGGCTGCTCGCCGCCAACCAGCAAAACTTCGCCAAGCTGCACGATCGTCCCGACATCGCCGGCGATCTTGCCTATCTCGAGCACATCATCCGGAACGACCCGGTATTGCCGGCCGCCGGTTTTGATGACTGCGAACATCGTTTAATTCCTTCGTGTTCGATCCCGGCCTCGGACAGGTCCGGGCCGGCTTTTTCTTCAGTCGTTATGGGTTCAATTTTTGCGCCGTCAGGGGAGCGATCCCGCAAACCCGCACAAAAACAAACAGCGCGAGAAAATCCCGCGCCGGGTTGGCGGGACTTATAGCCGGTGACGGCCCCGAGTCAAGGCAAAGCAGCCCGAAAACCGGCCGAATATGAGGGATTTGGGCCAAAAATGGCGAATAGGGAGTAGCGAATAGCGAATGGGGAAAAGCTATTCGCCACTCGCCATTCGCTACTCGCCCCTCGATGAAACCAACGGGTTCCCCGGCCGTTGTCCTCCGATTCCGGCATGGGCAAGGGCAAAATGGCTGAAGACACACTGACGACCTCCGGCATCGGCAGGCACGGCGCCACCCGCCTGCCCTCGGTGGACGTGGACAGCTTCAATATCGAATTAAAGGACGATGACGGCTTTCTCGGCGACCGCGCCAGCAAGGGCGCGTTCCGCAAGATTCTGGACACCCTGCGCAAGCCGCTGAAGAAGAACGGCGACGATCCGCTTGGCGACAAATCCGCCGAGGCGATCGGCAAGAGCGCGCTCGACGAGGCGCTGGTCGGCGACGATGTCGGCGCCGCCGCCCTGGTGCATGGCGCGATCGAGGAATTCGCGCAGGAACTGGCCTATGTGACGCAGCGCTTTCTCAAGACCAAGGCCTGGGCCGACACCGAACGCATCGTGGTCGGCGGCGGCTTTCGGCAGAGCCGGGTCGGCGAACTTGCGATCGCGCGCACCGATATCCTGCTCAAGGCGGAAGGTTTCAAGGTCGATCTGGTCCCGATCCGCTTTGACCCCGACGACGCCGGCCTGATCGGTTGCCTGCATCTGGCGCCGTCCTGGATTTTCGAGGCCCATGACAGCATTCTCGCGGTCGATATCGGCGGCACCAATATCCGCTGCGGCGTGGTCGAGACCCGCTGGAAAAAGGCGCCCGACCTGTCGAAGGCGGCGGTCTGGAAGTCCGAGCTGTGGCGCCATGCCGATGACGAGCCGACCCGCGAAGGCGCGGTGAAGCGGCTGGTGAAGATGCTGAAGGATCTGATCGAAGCGGCCGACACCGAAGGCCTGAAGCTCGCGCCGTTCATCGGCATTGCCTGTCCCGGCGTGATCAACGAGGACGGCGGAATCGAAAAAGGCGCGCAGAACCTGCCGGGCAACTGGGAGAGCAGCAAGTTCAACCTGCCGGCGAGCCTGGTCGAGGCGATCCCGCAGATCGGCGATCACGACACCGCGGTGCTGATGCACAATGACGGCGTGGCGCAGGGCCTGTCCGAAGTGCCGTTCATGCAGGACGTCGAGCACTGGGGCGTGCTGACCATCGGCACCGGCCTCGGCAATGCGCGCTTCACCAACCGGCGCAAGGACAAGGATAAAGACGACAAGAAGGACAAGGACGACAAGAAAGAAAAGAAGAACAAGGATTGAGATCGTCTCCGCCGGATCGTCCTTGGGCACGCAGGGACTTCACGCGGGAAGGCCGCGCTCACCCCCGGAATTTCTCCCATTCGCCTTGTCTGGCCCGCCATCCTCGCCTAGAACTCGGCCCGACCGACGGGCAGGAATCCGCCCCAAATGGCGCCTGGAGAGGTGGCAGAGTGGTCGAATGCACCGCACTCGAAATGCGGCATAGGTGCAAGCCTATCGGGGGTTCGAATCCCTCCCTCTCCGCCAGCCATTCGTTGTCCGGCCCGGACACATAGGTAACAGATCGTACCTAAGACATGGGTGACAACCTCGTGCCGAACGGGTTGTCGAGGGGTTGCAGGGTTTTCTGCTCCAGGTCGAAGTATCCAAGATCATAGTGCATGAAGCTGGCGAGCCAAATGCCGTCGTCGACTTCCTTGATGCCGAGCTTCTGGCCGGCCAGCACGGTTGAGATGTTGATCCTCTTGCGATGCAGGCAGAGCCGTCCGCAGGCGGTGACGAGCAGCTCGCGATCGTGGAATGGATAGATCAGCTCGGGCAAGCCATCGTAGCGGCGTGGTGAGGCGAGGTAGAGTTCGGCGGGGCACTTCATATCCGAGCGCCTCATGCGGCCGTTCGGCATTGAACTCGCGGACGAAGGCATCGAAGCGTTCCTGCTGCTGCAGGCTGTTGGAGCCCGGCGGCCGGGTCGCTTCCTTCTTGAGGGTGAGATGCATGCGCTCGTGACGGCCGTTCTGCTGCGGATGACCGGGCTTGATGCGTTCGATGGCGATGCCGAGCCTGAGCCACCAGACCGAGAGCTTTGAGAGATTGAACAAGGCATTGGGACTGGCGAAGGGCACGCCGTTGTCGGAGCGGATGGCGAGCGGCAAGCCACGCTCGCGGAACAGCCGTTCGAAGGCTGTAATTGCAGGCTCTTCACGCGTGGAATCGAGCGCTTCGCACAACAGCAGGAAGCGCGAGGCATGGTCGGTGACGGTCAGCGGATAGCAGTACCGGCCATTGCCGAGCTTGAACTCGCCCTTGAAGTCGGCGCACCACAGATCATTGGGACCAGCGCCCTGCCGACAGCGGCGTGCCGCGCGCGCGGTGGCGCGGCCCGCCGCTGCGCTTGACCAGGCCATGGCGGTCGAGGACCGCATGGATGGTGCTTTTGGCCGGAACCCGGATATCGCCGTCGAGCCGTCTGACCAGCAGTTCCCGGATCTTGCGCGCGCCCCAGTGCGGCTTCTCGGCCTTGAGCCGGACAATCAGGCTCTCGATCTGCTCCGGCAGCTGGTTGGCATAGCGCACCGGCCGCCTGCGAGCGATCGCTCAGGGCCTCAAGCCCGTGCTCCTTGTAGCGATCGAAAATCTTGTAGCCGGTCTTGCGGGATACGCCGAATTCCCGGCAGACGTCCGTCATGGCCTCCCCGTCCAGCAGGCGGGCGACAAAGCGAAGGCGTTCTTCCATAACCGAACTCGCTTTCCACGGCATCCACACCTCCCGCTTGCAAAAAAGCGAAAAGTGTAACCCATGTGTCCGGTACGAAATGTCACCTATGTCTCGGGCCGCTCACTGATATTCTATCAGCTTGAAATCGGAACCAAGGATGCGCCACGCGAATTATTCGCGAAAGGCTCATCGAGGCTGACATACAATGAAGATGCTGAATTGCGTCGTCTTTCAGACTGAATCCTGGCTCCGGCGGGAAGCGTCGATCACTCACCGGGTATTCGACCGATACCGATGCCTGGCGGACGGTCGAGGATCTGGGTTCTGGCGAGGCAGTCCCGCGCGATTCCTGAAGTATCAGCACTTCAGCGCCGAAGCTGGCGACTATGACCTTGCAGTCGCTGCGACATGGGGAACAAGCGTTGACGTTAAGGTTGCATGGCTGACATGATGCTCGTCCCTAAACCGAGGGCTGGCCATCGAGACTGCTATACGGCAACTGCATTTTTGCTGAGTGTGATTTCCGCAATTTCGAACTGCTTGTGTATGCGCACGTCCCGGCGCCTGACGGTTCTATCAGCGTTGGCAAGTGCGACAGTGGTTTAGGCGCGCATCGTTCGCCGAGCGTAACAATGACGGCTGGAGAGGGCTTCGTTACGATCGATGCACGGCTGCGCATGACTTCATTACCGTAACAGAGAGCGCCGCATAACCGATTTTTGTGATCCGCAGATGGGCGCGAATAAGGAGATGGCGTTTCGAGGCACGTGTCGAGGCGCGCAACCTGCGAACAGGCTCTAGCCGGCGATGCATCCGATCTCAGAACGGCGCTCTTACGTTCGACGGTCAACAGCCGTTCAACGATCTATCCGCCGAGCTCATAGGGCCGGGCTTAGTTGGCGTGGATATGCCCGACAATTCGACCCTGATTAATCAATTCAGAAAATCCAAGACCATGTCAGTGTTTGCCGAGGGCCATCTTTTCGAATTCGATATGAGAGGCACGGCGGCGCTGATTCCGACGCTGGTTAATTGCGTGGCAAAGACCACGCTCTCAGAGACGCTCTGCGCCGGGGATCATCCCGGATGAAAACTAGTTCTTTGAACGAGAAGGACGTTCCGACGTTTCGCGGCATCCACCATGAAGAGCGAAGCGAACTTCGAAGGTTACCCAGGCAGTCCGCCTTGCGCAGGCCGTCCGCCAAGTTGCAAGATGCTCCGGCCGCTGGAACGGTGTCCACTGCGCAAGAGAGGAAATGCGCAACGTGGGATCAAGCTGACGCACCCGGACTATGGCTCTGCGAGCTTCCTCGTTAGCCGATCTGCAGCGACGTACTGTCGGAGTGGCCGCCGCAAATGCTGATTCGCCGACATTGATGAAAGCCGCCGGCAAGCGTGCTGTCCTATCCGCCAGTCCCTTCTCTTTTCTCATCTTCATCGGAACCAAGGATGCGCCCCGCGAATTATTCGCGAAAGGCTCATCGAGGCTGACAACAATGAAGATGCTGAAGCGTCTCTTTCGCTTGCCCTGGCTCCGCCGGGAAGCGCGTCACTCACCCGTCTTTCCGCAACCCGTCATCGATGCCGAAGAGTTCGCCCGCCTGCTTGGCAGCGGCCGGGTCGAGGATCTGCGGTTGCTGGCGAAAAAACTCAGCCAGCAGACGCGCGCGCACGCCTGAATTCAGAAATTCCTGCGCCGTGCATGACGCAGGCGGACCGGCACGGGCCGCCTGGCCCCATGTTCCTGTCATGGCCCCTATCGGGATCAAAGGATTGCTCTCCGTTCGCCAACCATTGCATAATACCGGCAAGCTGCGGACGAAACGTGGATAAACACGACGGAGGGAGCAATGGGCTATACCCTTGAACAATTGAGTGCCGACATCCGCGCGACCCTTAAAGCGGATTCCGGGGTCGCCGGTAAGCAATCGGTATGTAAACTGGTGTCGAAGGCGCTGCTCGACCGGGAGTTCGTCACCAAGCACCTGACCGCCGAGCAGTGCCGCCCGCGCAAGGTCCTGTATGAGGACCCTGATCTGGGATTCTGCGTTTGCGGCCATGTCTACGAGAATGCCGCGCACGGCGCGCCGCATGATCACGGCTCGAGTTGGGCGATTTACGGCCTGGCGGTCGGCGATACCGAGATGACCGACTGGCGGATCGTCAGGAAAGGCGAGGGCGATGAGCCCAATCTGGTCGAGCCGGTCAAAACCTATGTGCTGAAACCGGGCGATAGTCATTTCTATGATGTCGGCGTGATCCACTCGCCGAAGCGGGACGGCCTCACCAAGCTGGTGCGTGTTGAAGGCACCAACCTGGATCATATCCAGCGGTCGAAAATCAAGGCGGCCTGATACCGGGAAGCTGGGCCATCTGACGATCGAGAAGCGCGGTAGCGGTCGTGCGGTGCGAGAGGTCGAGGACATGCCAGGCAACAAGACCAACCGCATCGATGCACGAACACTGAAAGCCCAGCTTCACGATGGCGGCGAGTTGGCCCTGCTCGACGCGCGTGAGGAACTGCCGTTCGGCAGGCGCCATCTGCTGATGGCATCCTGCGTTCCGCTCAGCCGGCTGGAACTGCTGGTCGACGATCTGGTGCCGCGCCGCGGCGCACGCGTCGTCTGGTGCGATGACGGTGAAGGGTTGGCCGCGCGCGCCGCAGAACGGATGTCCGCGCTCGGCTATCAGGACGTCGCTTCGCTGGAGGGCGGAATCGCCGGCGTGGGAAGCGGCGGGCTTTCGCGTCTACAGCGGCGTGCACGTGCCCAGCAAGGCATTTGCGGAAATCGTCGAGCACGAGGCCGGCACGCCGTGGATATCCGTCGGGGATCTTCAGGCGTTGATCGATGGCAAGGCCAACATCGCGATCTACGACAGCCGCTCCTACGAGGAATATCACAACAACAGCATTCCGACGGCTATCAGCGTGCCCGGCGCGGAGCTGGTCTATCGCTTCGCGGATCTCATGCCGTCGCCCGATACCACGGTGATCGTCAATTGCGGCGGCCGGACCCGCAGCATCATCGGGGCGCAGTCGCTGATCAACGCCGGCGTGCGCAACAAGGTCGTGTCGCTCAAGGACGGCACCATGGCCTGGCACCTTGCGGGCCTTGAGGTGGTGCACGGCGCGACGCGAAGGCCGCCCGAGGTCAGCGCGCACGGACTGCAATCCGCAAGCGAGGCGGCTTTACGGGTTGCGGCGCGCTGCGGCATCCCGCGCATCGACAAGCGCACGCTCGAGTCCTGGCGCGCTGAATCTGCGCAACGCAGCCTGTATGTTCTCGACGTGCGTTCGCCCGAGGAATACGAAGCCGGCCATTTGCGCGGTGCGCGCTCGGCGCCGGGCGGCCAGCTCGTGCAGGAAACCGACTCGCATATCGCCACGTGGGGCGCCCGCGTCGTGCTGGTCGACGACAACGGCGTCCGCGCGACCATGACCGCGTCGTGGCTGAAGCAAATGGGTTGGCTGGATGTCGCGGTTCTGGCCGCCGGTCCGGCCGATGGCGATTGGGAAACCGGGCCGCATGTGCCGCGCGTTCCTGGTCTCGAAGCGGCCTCAGCGCCGCAGTATCGATGCGATGGATTTGCGCGATCGATTATCAGCGGGCAGTGCGACGCTGATCGATCTCGACCTGAGCAGGCGTTACGCGCAGGGCCATATTCCCGGCGCCTGGTTTGCGATCCGGTCGCGGCTTGGCGCGGCGCTGGCGAAACTTCCATCCCGTGAGGCCGATTGTACTGACGTCGCCGGACGGCTCGCTTGCCGCGCTCGCGGCGGCCGAGTTGCAGGCTGCCGCGTCCGCACCGGTGATGACCCTTGCCGGCGGCACGCAGGCCTGGGTTCAGGCAGGATTGCCGCTGGAAACCGGCGCAACCCGCATGGCCGATCAGGCCGACGATATCTTCCTCTCGCCCCGCGAGCGCGGCCAGAACCGCGAAGATGCGATGCGCGAGTACCTGACCTGGGAGATCAATCTGGTCAACGACATGGCCGAGGGACGATGACCATCGCTTCCGCCTGATCGCATGAGATGACCGGGCCTGAAACAGCCACGCCATTGTTCATCAACAAGCCTGAGTTGCGGCTGGCGCTTCGCATGACGGTTGCCAGCGTCGCGGCCTTCGCGATCGCGACTGCGCTCGGGTTTCAACAGGGCTACTGGAGCGCGCTTACCGCACTTATCGTCACTCAAACCAGTGTGGGTGGTTCGTTAAAGGTGGCGATCGACCGGCTGCTGGCATCGTTATGCGGTGCAATCTATGGCGCGGCGGTAGCGCTTTTTCTTCCTCATCATTCGCTGTGGTCGATCGATCTGGCGCTGGTGGCGGCGGTTGCGCCGCTGGCGGTGCTGGCGGCATTCAAGGCTCAATTCCGGGTCGCGCCGATTACGTCCATTATCGTGCTTTTCAGCACGACGGTTTCGGCGGTAGGTCCGGTCAGCTACGCCACCGAACGCGTGATCGAAATTGCCCTGGGCTGCATCATAGGGCTGATCGTTTCGTCTGTGCTGGTGCCGGCGCATGCCTACAATCTCGTGCTTGAAGCCACCGCCAAAACGACAGTGCTGCTGGCACAGCAATTGAAGGCACTTGGCCATGCCGTAACGGAGCCGATTCCGGACTTGACCGAATTGCAGGCCAAGGTTCGCAAGGCTCTCAATAATCTTGAAACCCTCGCGGACGAGGTGGCGCGCGAACGCCGCAACCGGCTGTCGGATGAGCCGGATCCGGAGCCGCTCTACCGTACCCTGCGCCGGGTTCGTCACGACATTGGCGCTCTCACCCGCGCGCTTGGCGATCCCTTGCCGGACGTGGTCCAGAAACATTTCTCCGGGCCATGGGAATTATGTGTCCAAACCGGAGCGGCTGCTCTCGTTGACCTCGGCGAAGCCCTGGTTCGCCGGGAGCCGGCAGTTTGTCCGGACAGTTTTACGCAAGCCGTCGCCGGCTTCAAAGCAACCACTGAAGAAATGCGGGTGCTGGGTGCGACCCGCGAACTCGCGGCCGACGCCGTCGCCCGCGTCTTCGGCGTCGTTTTTGAACTGGAACAGTTGCGGATCAATCTGGAGGACCTCGCGAATCGGACCAGTGAGTCCGCACGCGAAACCTAGCAACCTCAAAGCAATCCACGCCTAAAGCAATTTCCACCTTTAATGCTTCATCCTTGGCGATGACGCTCTTCACTCCCCTCCCACCACGCGCTTTTGCGCGTGGCGGGGTCGAGACGAGCGAAGCTCGCTCTTAGGGGTCGGGGGTGGGGGGTAGTGCAGCATTCGCCGGAGCAGCGGTTCCAGCCGATAGACCCCCCACCCCCGACCCCTCCCCGCCGCTTCGCGGGGGGAGGGGAGAAAAGATATCCTTCACTGGTTCGAGTGAGCTGGAAATTGCTCTAGCGGGTGGAGATGTTCTGTTCCTCCAGCGTTATCGCCGCGATCCTTTCCGGCGGGACCTCGGCCGGATAATTTGGAGGATCATATCGGGTGTTCGCAATGCCGTAGACGGTGCATGTCCGGCCGCGTTTGTCGGCAGCACTCCAATGGATGCTTTCGTTGATATGCTCTTCACGCGGATTACGGCTGCTGAAGAGATAGCCGTGCTCGATGGCATCCGGCGACAGCATCACCCGATAGTGCGGCCACCAATGGTCCAGCAGCCAATAGCCGCTGGTCGAATCCATGACGCTTCCGTCGATGTTCGGCCGAGTGGTGGCGCGCACGGCCTCTGTATCAAATTCCAGGCCTGTAAGCGCCTGAACGCGGGCAATCATCCAGATCAGGGCTGTGTCGGATAATCCGGTGTCGGCATAACTGCCGCCGACATTCGCATGCGCCCCGGCAAACCAGGTCTGCTCGACGTGACCATTGGGTTGTTGCCCCTTCGGAATGGTCCA
This sequence comes from uncultured Alphaproteobacteria bacterium, assembly GCA_963774685.1. Lineage (GTDB taxonomy): Bacteria > Pseudomonadota > Alphaproteobacteria > Rhizobiales > Xanthobacteraceae > Bradyrhizobium. The sequence goes on from CAVZFU010000005.1 coordinate 1,057,450, forward strand.
GAACGTCGGAACGAAGGGACGGCGGTGCTCGTCGATGGCGATCGCGTGCAGTCCGACGTCGATATGATTGCCAAAACGCGTGTCGTGGAAGCCAAGGAAGTAGAGGGTTATGAACCTCGCCAGCGGGGCCAATCCGATTCCGGCCGGGACGCCGTAAGAACCGACGGTATCCCAAACGCCAATGCATTTAATGGGAGTGTCCTGGTGGAATGCGCCGATAGACGCCCGGTAATGGGTAATGGCCGCCCTGTCGCTGGCTCCGGCGGGCTGGCTGCCGGTTCGTATGTCGGGATTCACCCGATAGTGGCTCCAGGCGATCTCGAAGACCTGGCTGTCCGGTTGACGCTGTATCCCCGATGCTCCGATAAGACCGGCGAGCGCGCGAGCCGCGTAAGCCCCGCGCGAAAATCCAAAAATATAAATCTCGTCGCCCGGCGCATAGTCATCGGCGAGCGCCTCATAGGCTTGCCGGATAATTTTCTTCAGCCCCAACCCGAGTGCGCCACCCAACAGGCGCCGTATCCAGGGGCCATCCGCCCCGACGCCGTCATGGTAGTGAACTCTCTGGCTGATCCCGCCCGTCGCAATGGGTCGTATCAGCGAAGCGGTGGTCGCCTGCTTGCCGGCATCGAGCCTGGCGACATTGGTATCGGCGCCTTCGCCTTCCTTGTTCCAGGTGCCGTCGATCAGGATCACGATGCGCTTCATCGGTTCACCCTCGCTTTCGCGTTCTTCGGCCGATTGTTATGCGGCTTGACCCTGCCTTTCCAGATGCCGGATGGTTATTTTTAGCGCCCGTGCTTGGTCAGGTTTTGGGCACAATCGCGACGGGCCGAATTGGGGAGCCGGTGGCACCCTTTAGTTTCAGCGGGAGGTAAACCAACAGAAACTCGCGATGGCCGGTTTTCGACAATTCTTCCAGATTAAGATGCTCGATAATATAAATTCCATTCCGCGCCAGCAGCACAACATGGCCTGGCAGCGAGCAACACATATCCTTGTCGTACGACCCGTGAACGTCCCAGGACGCATTGTCGGCACCGACCGCCCGGACCTTCTTCTCCGCCAGCCAGTTCGAGACATCGACGCCCATGCCGGCCGCTTCGGCATAGGCCGCCGGGTCGCCCCATAACGATCCGAAGCCGGTTCGCACCAGCACGACATCGCCCTGTCGCACCGGCGTTCCCTGAGCCTCCTCCACTTCCTGGAGGTCCGGTCGCGATATCGTCATGCTCGGCTCGAGCCGGTTGACGCCACGGTGCGCCGCGATATCCAGCAAAACGCCACGTCCAAAGAACGGCTGGATCGTTTCCGCGCCCATATAGGTGAAACCCGATTGCGTCTGGATTTCAGACGTCACCCGCTTGCCACCGAAGAGAAAAAGCTTTTCCGAGTTATGGCAAAGGGCGTCCAGATGAGTGCCGGCGTGATCGGTCGAAACGATCATGCCGCCGGCAGGTGTCCTGGCGTCGGGCCAGTTTTCCTCATGTCTGCGATGCAGCGAGTAAAAATAGTCGGGAGAATTGTTGGGATGATTTGGCATTCCCCGATGCCGCATCTGTTCGAGATCGATGATGCGGCTGCCGGCAAATGCGCCCAGCATGTCGCCCAGTTGCGGATTTGCAGCCTTCATTTTTTTGCCCCTGACGTTGCCGCCTTCGCATGAAGCCCATCGACCGATAAACCGAGTATTCGTGCGGCATTTTTATAGGTGATCTTCGCCTCGACCTCGGGCGTCGCCAGCCTTTTACGAAATCGCGTAATCGAATCGAGCGGGTTGAAGGGAAACGCGCTCGCATACACCACCTGATCCTGGAGGAAATCGTTGGCGGCCGCGAACAAGGGTTCGGTGCCCGGGTAAAACCAGTACAGCGACGGTTCGATGATGACGTTCTTGCGCCGCAGGCCGACAGAGATCCAATCGGTTGCCTCAGGCCACCCCGAGTGGGAGCACACAAGGGTCAATGAAGGAAAGTCAGCGGCGATCCGGTCGGCGACACGGGGTGCATCGAAGCGAACGGTACGGGGACCCATCGTCAGGACGACAGGAATTTTCAGGCTGTTTGCTTTCTCGTAAAGCGGATACATCACCCGCTCGTCGTCATAGCCGCGCCCGTTGCGGTCATCGGGATGATCCGGAGGGTCGAGAGCCAGGCCCCGGAGCCCAAGTTCCGTTACAGCGCGTTCAAGCTCCTTGATGGCCGCGGGTCCTTCCCGCGGATCGACGCCGGCAAACCCGATGAACTTGGACGGAAACTGGCGCACCGCCTCCGCAATCCTGTCGTTCGGAAGATAACCGCCGACGCCCTGGCGTCCGGTGAACACGGCCAGATCGATGCCATGGCTGGACAGCGTCGTGACAAAGTCCGCCACGGAGATTCCCTCCGCAGCGGACATGCCCGACATTGACAGGTACTCGCTGGTGTTCGGGCGCGCACGAAAGTCGATCAGCATTTCTGGAATCCTTCACTGAGCCGGCACATGCCGGCGACCACTTAGTTGCCGGTTAGTTCGGCGTTGCTTTTTCCGGTCGCCGCCTGGAGCGGAGACAGGTCGATGTGCGAAGTAAAATCCTCCGGCTTGAGGTCATGTTGCAAATACGAGTTCGCAAACATGATGCTGGCCATCTTCGGCAGGTCCTTGGTATGGAGGATCACGGATTGACCGCTGTTTGTGATGGCCTTTGCCTGGATCTCGGCCGAGAGCGGCGCAAATTTACGCGCTTCGGTGACCCACAGTTCGGGATCGCCTGAAAGCTTGGTGGCTGCAGCCGACAAGCTCGAAAGGATGGCCGTCACCGCCGCGCGATTCTGTTTGAGAAATTCAGTTCTCACCACCAGCATCGCATTGCTGGACCATGCGCAGGGATAAACCGGCTCGAACTCGGTGGCGATCCCGTTCAACAGCGCCTGGGAAGCTTGCGGCTCCCACATCACGGCGGCATCGACGCTGCCCTGCTGAAGACCGATGGTCATGTCGACCGCGTTGGTAAATGCGACGGTCTGCACCGACTTCACATCGACGTTGTGCTCCTTCAGGCAGCTTTGGAACTGAAGGTCCTGCGTGGAGCCTCGCGCGACACCCATCTTGATATGCGAAAAGTCGCTCCAGTCCTTGAGGGAAACGCCCTTGCGGACCATCAGGCGCGTGCCGCGCTCGGACACGCCGCTCACCGCGGTCACGTCGACACCCTTGTCCAGCAGCTTCAGGAAAAAGATGTAGCCCATCGCCGCCATGTCGAGGCTGTTGCCCGCCAGAGCATTGAGTTCATCCTGCGACAGCTGGAACTTGTTCATTTCCAGCTTCACCTTCGGATCCGTCATCATCTGGGACATCAGAAACACGTCGGTGAAGTGCGTATCGCCAATCCAGCCCATCCTGACCGTCGTGACCGGATCGGCGGCTACGGCTTGCCCCAATGACAGGAACGCGAGATATGCCTGCGCCAAGTAGCGGTGTATAAATTCGTTTCATCAGCTCACTCTCCTATCCATTAATTTATTTACTTCGATGACCTAAAGCGCCACGTCCATCTGCAGAGCAGTCAAGATCTGACGTTTGTAGTCGTTGAACTCGGCTCCGGTGGTGTCCCGGGGCCGCGGCATGTCGATCTCAATTTCGCGGATCAGCTTGCCGCCTTCGGCGGTCTTGGACATGACGGCGACGGTGGTGCCCAGCAAAACCGCTTCTTCCACGCTATGAGTCACAAATAACAGGGTGCGTTTGCTTCGTTCCCAGATCTGCAGCAACTGGTTCTGAAGGCTTGTGCGCGTGAAAGTGTCGAGCGCCGAGAACGGTTCGTCGAGCAGCATGACCTTGGGATCGTTCGCCAACACGCGCGAGATCGCAACGCGCTGTTTCATCCCGCCGGAAAGTTCTTTGGGCAGATGCCGCTCGAATCCCTGCAGGCCGACCAGCTTGAGCGCCTCGGCGGCGCGATCCCGCGCGATTTTTCGCCCGAGGCCCTTGAGCTCAAGTCCGAACGCGACGTTGTCGAGCGCGCTCAGCCAGGGGAAAAGCGCATCCTCCTGAAATACGACGCCACGATCCGGTCCCGGTGCAAGTATCGGCTGCCCGTCAACCGTCAGTTTGCCTTCCGACGGCGAAATGAAGCCGGCGACGAGATTGAGGAAGGTGCTCTTTCCGCATCCGCTCGGTCCGACCAGGCACAGGAATTCGTTGTCGTCCACGGTCAGGCACAGGTCGGACAGCGCGCGGGTGCCTGCGCCATCCTCGGCGGCGCCATATCGTTTGCCGACATGGCTGGCGACGATCTGGCTCATTTCCGGTCTCCCTGGTCAGCCCAACGGAGACTTGGCCTCAACAGCATTCGAAAAATTCTGTCGGACAGATAACCCAGCAGACCCACGGTCGCCATTGCGGCCACGACCATGTCCAGGTTTGCAAAGTAGTAGCTGTCCCAAAGCACGTAACCGATGCCCGACTTCACCGCCAGCATCTCGGACACCACGACGCACATCCATGAAAATCCAAGTCCGATGCGCATGCCGGTGGTGATTGTGGGCAGTGCTGCCGGCAGGACCACCCGGAAAAGCAGCTGCCGTCTGCCGGCGCCCAGCATTCGTGCTGCACGAATTAATTTGTCCTCGACGTGAATCACGCCGTCCGTCGTATTTACGTAAGCGGGAAAGAAGGCGCCGATGAAAACCAGTCCCACCGCGGGTGCTGCGCCAATTCCGAACCAGATGATCGAGAGCGGCACCCACGCTGTGACCGGAATCGGGCGAAGCCACTGCACCATCGGATCGAGGAACGAACGCCACAGACTGGACCAGCCGGTTATGGTCCCAAGAACAAGACCGGCGAGCGATCCGAGCACGAATCCGAGCATCACGCGTTGGGTGCTTGCTTCCACATGCGTGAGCCAGGTGCCCGAATACACCAGCGCACTTTGGTTGGTGCCAAAAATCCAGTCCCACCAGACATAGGCAACACCGCTCAGGGACGGGAACAGGGATGATGAAAGCAGCTTGTTGCGTGCGACGAATTCCCAGATGGAAGCCGCGACAAGAGGCACCACCAGCCCTCTGATGGTGCGAAGCGAGTCGATCTTGAACAGCCGCCACCGTTTTACCTTGAGTGGAAGGCTTGAGGTTCGCTCCGCTACCGGTTTGGCGATACTCATTTGGCGTTTGCCCGGATCTGAAAACCCTCTTCCCAGGTGCACAGCCCGAGCCGGCGGGCGACTTCACTGGACGCAGATCGGATCGCTGCAACGTTTTGCTGAACCGGTTCCGCCGAGAGGCGCCTTGACGGACCCGCTATCCCCAAAGCCAGGGACACCCGGCCGGTGCGATCAAACAAGGGAACGCTGATGCCGCCGACATCGGGCGTGGTCTCCTCGGATATCCGCGAGTAGCCCTCGTTTCGAATGCGCGAGAGCCGGCGCTTCAGGCGCACGGGATCGGTGACGGTCTTGGGGGTGAACTTTCGAAGATTGCCGCTGATGATTCCGTCGATCTCCAGCGGATCCATGAAGGCCAGCAGCACCAATTGCTGGGCGCCGACATAAAGCGGCGTCAGGGTTCCCGGAAGCAGCTCGAGCCGCAGCGGCAGCGGGCTTTCCACGCGCGCGATGCAGAGCGATTTGTTTCGGGTGGGTCCGAGACGCGAAAGCATGACCGTCTCGCTGGTCGTCCTGCCAAGCTGCGCCATGGCGGGTAAAGCCGCCTCGGCCCATTCGCGAAACAAATCCGTATTGGCGGGCGCGGACGTGATTTGAGGGCCGCCGGTATAGCCCCTGGTCGAAGGATTGCGCTGAACGTAGCCGTGACGTTCCAGCGTCGCCAGAATCCGATGCACCGTCGATATCGGCATATCCACCGAGCGGGACAGATCCGCCATCGAGCATTCGTCGGTCTGCTCCTTTAGCTGGGCGACGATTGCCAAAGCCTTGTCGAGAACTTTCACCGTTGAAGATGTGAGCATCGGGACCGGCAAATTTTCCATTCCAGGGAGGTTCAGGATGGCACTCCCTTCCACGATGTGCAAATGATTTTTGCAATATGGAATTCGTTAATCCCGCACCCCGGCGCCGTGGCTGCCACTCAGGGGCGGCTGTCGGGGGACGGGAAACGGGCGCGGGTCATCGGTCCCGGCAAGAGCCGGGCCGAAATGCGAAGGATTAAGCCGAATGATCGCGCCGAGGCTGCGCCGGCCGCACGGGGCCGGCGACAAGGTGCTGCCGAACGCGGCAGAGTCGCCGCGGCGGGCCGTTTTCTTGCAAAACGGCCGTGCGTGCAGGCTTCCACGCTCCGCTAACTAACGAAATTTGTTGCGTTTCCGGGTCTTTCCCCCTAGAAGCCGCACTTCAACCGAAAGACCCGAAGCGATGGCTCATAATTTTGCGATCAATGACGATGTTCTCCACCAGCTTCAGGGGCCGCAGGGTCGCGCGGTCGTCAAGCAGCGGAGCGTCTATACCATCGTCACCTGCCTGCCGATCGAGGCGGACGGACGTCCCCGTTACCGTATCAAGAGCAAGACCGAGAACATCGAGCGGGTGGTGACCGAGGAACAGATCAGCCGGCTCGGCTGATCCAGCCCGCAGCTTTCGCTGGCTTCGTTCCGGATATTTCATCCGGATGGCCTTATCGCTTGCTATGTCAGGCATAGCGATGTAAACGCCGCCCATTCGAATAATCGATTTGCCTTGTTGATCGCGCCGAACCGGCTCACTTCCCCAAGACATCGCTGAAATCGGATTTAAGCCCGCGCGAAGGTCGTGCGGGCACAGCGGCGGCGCATGTGCGCCTCCTGGAGAAGTTAAAATGACAACCGGAACAGTTAAGTGGTTCAACGCAACAAAGGGCTTCGGCTTCATTCAGCCGGACGACGGCGGCAACGACGTGTTCGTGCACATCAGTGCCGTCGAGCGTGCCGGCATGGGTTCGCTCAATGAAGGCCAGAAGCTTTCATTCGAATCGAAGGTCGACAGCATGCGCGGCAAGACCAGCGCGGAAAACCTTCGCGCGGTCTGACGCCAGGCCAATTTTTCGGATTTCCGCGGATGTACCGGGATCCCTGGATTGTGCTTTAGCTGAGATCAAGGCCCGCCGGTCAAACGGCGGGCTTTTTCGTTGCATGAAGACGGGGCGTGCCGCCGGCATTGTCTCGCCAATGTGAAGCACGTCACATCCGCTTCCCGGGTTTGGCGCTATCCCTCGATACGGCTGGGACCGATGACGGCATGGAGGGATGGACAGATGTCAACGCGACGGAAGACCTACTGGTGGTTCAGGTTCGTGGTCTCGGGACGATTTCTGGAGACGTTTCTGAACTTGCGGAATCCGGGACGCTCGTAACGCCCGGCCGGATTTCAGCTTCAAAAGCGAAAGCTTGCTGGCATGGATGGCCTGTGAGATGACCTGAAAAGGTCTTCCAACAGGTGCGGTCATGACAAGCAAGAAAAGTAAAAAAAGCCCGGAATCCCTTCGCAGTGCACGCTGGTTTGCACCCGACGATCTCCGTGCTTTCGGCCACCGCTCCCGGGCCATGCAGATGGGCTACGCACCGGAGGAATGGGCGGGCCGCCCGGTGATCGCCATCCTCAATACCTGGTCGGACGCGCAGCCCTGCCACATGCACTTCAAGTCGCGGGTCGATGACGTCAAGCGCGGCATCCTGATGGCCGGTGGCTTTCCGATGGAATTGCCGGCGCTGTCGCTGTCGGAGTCCTTCCTGAAGCCGACCACGATGCTCTACCGCAACCTGCTGGCGATGGACGCCGAGGAACTGTTGCGCGGCCATCCCGTCGATGGCGTGGTGCTGATGGGCGGCTGCGACAAGACCACGCCGGCGCTGCTGCTCGGCGCCACCAGCATGAACATCCCCGCGATCTATCTGCCGGCCGGACCGATGCTGCGCGGCAACTGGAAGGGCAAGACGCTGGGTTCGGGCTCCGACGCCTGGAAATACTGGGACGAACGGCGCGCCGGAAAAATCTCCGACAAGGATTGGGTCGATGTCGAGGCCGGCATCGCCCGCAGCTACGGCACCTGCATGACCATGGGCACGGCGTCGACCATGACCGCGATCGCCGAATCGATCGGCATGACGCTGCCGGGCGCTTCCTCGATCCCGGCCGCGGACGCCAACCACATCCGGATGGCTTCCGAATCCGGCCGCCGCATCGTCGAGATGGTCTGGGAGGATTTGACGCCAGACAAGATCCAGACCCGCAAGGCGTTCGAGAATGCGATCACGGTGGCGATGGCGATGGGCTGCTCGACCAATGCGATCATCCATTTGATCGCGCAGGCCCGCCGCGCCGGCCAGGACATCGGGCTCGACGATTTCGAGATCGCCAGCCGCAAGGTGCCGGTGATCGCCAATGTGCGTCCGAGCGGCGATAAATACCTGATGGAAGATTTCTTCTATGCCGGCGGGTTGCCGGGATTGATGAGCCGCATCAGGGATCATCTGCATCTCGACGTCATGACCGTGACCGGCCGGACGCTCGGTGAAAACATCGCGGATGCCGAGGTGCACAATGACGACGTGATCCGGACGGTTGCCGATCCGATCTATGCCGAAGGCGCGCTCGCGGTGCTCAAGGGCAATCTCGCCCCGGACGGCTGCGTCATCAAACCCAGCGCCTGCGAGCCGCGGTTACTGAAACATACCGGTCCGGCCCTGGTGTTCGACGATTACCCGTCGATGAAAAAGGCGATCGACGATCCCGATCTGGACGTCACCGCCGACCATGTCCTGATCCTGCGCAATGCCGGACCGCAGGGCGGGCCGGGCATGCCGGAATGGGGCATGCTGCCGATCCCGACCAAACTGGTGAAGCAGGGCGTGCGCGACATGGTGCGGTTGTCGGATGCGCGGATGAGCGGCACCAGCTACGGCGCCTGCATCCTGCACGTCTCGCCGGAATCCTACATCGGCGGCCCGCTGGCGCTGGTGCGGAGCGGCGATAAAATCACGCTCGATGTCGCCGCGCGCACCATCAATCTCGAGGTATCAGAGGCGGAGCTGGCCAAACGCCGCGCCGCATGGAAACAGCCGGAGACCCGCTTCGAGCGCGGCTATGGCTGGATGTTCACCCGGCACATCCGGCAGGCCAATGAAGGCTGCGATTTCGATTTTCTCGAGACGTCATTCGGCGCGCCGGTCGGTGAGCCGTCGATTTATTAGTTCAAGCCGTCATTCCGGGACAAGGCGAGGGGGATGAAACACATGACCAAACTCAGCGACGCCACCCGCAACAAGCTCAGGACCATCAGCACCGCAACGGTCGCCACCGCGCTGTACAAGCGCGGCTTTCGAACCCAGTGCATTCAGGACGTGCATCCGCTCGGCCCTGACCAGCCGACGCTGGTCGGGGAAGCCTTCACATTGCGCTACATGCCGGCGCGCGAGGACCTCAACAAGCTCGAGGTATTTCGCGACCGCTCCCACCCGCAGCGCAAGGCGATCGAGGATTGTCCGCCCGGTGCGGTGCTGGTGATGGACAGCCGCAAGGATGCCCGCGCCGCCTCCGCCGGCGCGATCCTGGTGACACGGCTGATGCAGCGCGGCGTCGCCGGCGTCGTCACCGACGGTGGATTTCGCGATTCCGCCGAGATCGCCAGGCTCGGTTTTCCTGCCTATCACCACCGGCCGAGCGCGCCGACCAACCTGACGCTGCATCAGGCGATCGAGATCAACGGTCCGATCGGCTGCGGCGATGCGCCGGTGTTTCCCGGCGATATCATTCTCGGCGACGGCGACGGCGTGATCGTGATCCCCGCGCATTTGGCCGACGAGATCGCCAATGAAGCCTTCGAGATGACCGCATTCGAGGATTTCGTCACCGAACAGGTGCAAGGCGGCCGCTCGATTTTCGGGCTGTATCCCGCGACCGACGAGCAGACGCTGACCGATTTCGCAGCGTGGCGGAAGAAGATGGGACGATAGCCACCGTCGCCCGGGCTTGTCGGGCATCCACGTCTTAGGCGCGTGAGAGAGAGACGTGGATGGCCGGGACAAGCCCGGCCATGACGAGCTTTGATGTCATCCGACGAAAATAAACCGATCGTCGTCCCGGCCTCCGAGCCGGGACCCATAACCACCGTCGTTTGCGGTTAAGTCAGGTTTCTATCTCCGTCGCTTAACCAGTACGACACGGCGTATGGGTCCCCGCTTTCGCGGGGACGACGGCGGGAACGAACTACACGACCTCATCCTGCTCCGCCAATCCCACCGCCCACAGCGCGAATGCGTACGCAATCGCGACTTCGTCGAGGCGGTTGAAACGGCCCGAGGCGCCGCCGTGGCCGGCGCCCATATTGGTGCGCAACAACACCGGTCCGCCCGACGTCATGGTCGGGCGCAGCCGCGCGATCCATTTCGCCGGCTCCCAATAGGTGACGCGCGGATCGGTCAGTCCGCCCATGGCGAGGATCGCCGGATAATCCTGCGCCGCGAGGTTGTCGTAGGGCGAATAGGACAGGATGGTGCGGAAGTCGGCTTCGCTGTCGATCGGGTTGCCCCATTCCGGCCATTCCGGCGGCGTCAGCGGCAGGGTGTCGTCGAGCATGGTGTTGAGCACGTCGACGAACGGCACCTCGGCAACGATGCCGGCGAACAATTCGCCGGCGCGGTTGGCGACCGCACCCATCAGCATGCCGCCGGCGCTGGCGCCATGGCCGACGATGCGCTTTACGCCGGTATATCCGGCTTCGATCAGCGCGCGGCCGCAAGCCGCGAAGTCGTCGAAGCTGTTGGTCTTCTTCTCGCGCTTGCCGTCGAGATACCAGCCCCAGCCCTTGTCGGAGCCGCCCCTGATATGCGCGATGGCATAGACGAAGCCGCGATCGACCAGCGACAGCCGGTTGGCGGAGAACGACGCCGGCATCGCCGCGCCGTAGGAGCCGTAGCCATACAGCAGCAGCGGTGCTGTTCCGTCGCGTTTGAGATCGCGGCGGTGAAGGATCGACACCGGGACTTGTGCGCCGTCATGCGAGGTCGCCATGATGCGGGTGGTGACGTAATCGTGAGGGTTATGACCGGAAGGAATTTCCTGGCGCTTGCGCAAAACGCGCGCGCGGCTCGTCATGTCGTAGTCGTAGATTTCCGACGGCGTCGTCATCGACGAATACGAGAAGCGCAAATTCGTCGTGTCGAATTCATAGCTGCCGTGGGTGCCGAGCGAATAGGCTGTTTCGTCGAAGGCGATGGCGTGTTCGTCGCCGGTGGCAAGGTCGCGGATGACGATGGAGGGCAAGGCATTGGCGCGCTCCAGCCGCACCAGATGGCCGCTGTAAAGTTCGAAATCGGTGATGTAGACGCCCTCGCGATACGGAATCAGGTCGCGCCAGTTGGCCCGCTCGGGCGAGCGAAGCGGCGCGGTGACGATCTTGAAATCGATGGCGCCGTCGGCATTGGTGAGAATGAACAACTCGTCGCCGCGGTCTCCGACGGAATATTGCACGCCTTCTTCGCGTGCCGCGACCAGGCGCGGCTCGGCCTCCGGATCGGCCAGATCGATCAGCCGCTGCTCGGATGTTTCATGGTCGGCGCCGGCGATGACGCAAAATCGTCCGCTGGTGCTCTCATGGATATGCATGAACCAGCCCGGATCCTTTTCCTGGTAGACCAGGACGTCGTCCGCCTGCGGCGTGCCCAGGCGATGCCGCCAGACTTGCAGCGGGCGGTGATTGTCGTCGAGCTTGATATAGAAGAACGCCTTGGCGTCGGCGCTCCACACCACGTCGCCGTCGGTTTCCTCGACGAGGTCGTCGTGGTCGGCGCCATCGGCCCAGTTGCGGATTTGAATCGAGAAATATTCCGAACCCTTGGTATCCGCGCTCCAGGCCACCAGCGTGTGATCCGGCGAATGCCGGCTGCCGCCGAACCTGAAATAGTCGTGCTCGGCCGCGAGTTCGTCGCCGTCGAGCACGATTTCGGTGGCACCGCCATCGCGCAGGCTGCGGCCGAACATCTCGTGCTGGCCGCCCTCGCGGAATTTCCGGAAATAGGCGAACGGTCCATCCGGCGAAGGCACGCTGGAATCGTCTTCCTTGATCCGGCCGCGCATTTCCGCAACCAGCTTCTTTTGCAGATCGTCGGTATGGCCGAGCAGGCTCTCGGTGTAGTCGTTCTCGGCTTCAAGATACTTTCGAATATCGGCGTCGAGCAGTGACGGGTCGCGCAGCACCTCCTGCCAGTTCTCATCCTTCAGCCACGCATAGTCGTCGGCAACCGTGATGCCGTGCGTCGTGAAGCTATGCGGGCGGCGCGGTGCGGAGGGCGCTACTCGTCCCTTGTTTGTCGGTTGTGTCACGCGAAACTATCCATTGCGCAAGCGCGCGGTAGAACCGGTGCCGAATCCGGGAATCTGGTTGACGGCAAAGACCACCACAAAGGTGATCACCAGCATGGCGATGCCCAATACCGAGATCGCGGCAAGATCGCCGCTTTCGTTGAGGTCGTAGATCAAGACACTGAGCACCTTGGTTTGCGACGTGAACAGCACGATCGCCGCCGACAGTTCGCGCATCACGCCGATAAAGATGAAGCACCAGGTAGCGATCACGCCGGTCCGCAGCAAGGGCGCGGTGATCTGGCGCAGCGATTGCAGGCGGGTGGCGCCGAGAATGCGGCTGGCATCCTCGAGTTCGGGATGGATGGTGGCGAACGCCGCCTGCAATTGCTGATAGGCCGACGGCAGGTTGATGGTGAGAAACGCGATCAGCAGAATCCACAACGTGCCGTACAGCACGAAAGGCGGCCGGGTGTAGCTCAGGAACAGGCCGACACCGAGCACGATTCCGGGAACAGCCACCGGCGCGGTGGCGAGAAAACCGAGCACCCGGGAGCCTGCGATCACGCGGCGCGTCGTGACATAGGCAATGACAAGCGCCAGCAACGTGCCGACGGTCGCGGTCGCGGTGCCGAGGATCACGGTGTTCTTCAGCGCAAGTTGCGTCGACGACAATTCAGTGAACACGAACACGATATTATGCAGCGTCAGCGTCGACGGGGTCACCAGCGTCGTCGCATTCGGTGAGAACGCGGCGTTGAGCAGTGCGAAATACGGCAGGAACACCGGATTGAGCAGCATCACCAGACAAAACGCCAGTGCGGCCCAGCGCCATCTGTTCATTTCGACCCGGCGCGGCGCACCATATTTGCCGCCGACCACCGAATAGCCGCGGCGTCCCAGGATGAACTTCTGTGCCTGCAGCAACAGGATGGTCAGCAGCAGCAGCGGCACCGCGGCGGCGGCGGCCAGCTCAAGCTTCGGCGGATACTGGAACAGGCTCCAGATTTTCGTGGTCATGGTGTGGAAGCCGGCCGGCAGCGCCAGGATCGCCGGCGAGCCGAACAGGGTCATCGCCTGCAGGAAGGCGATCAACGCGCCGGCGACGAGGGCCGGCAGCGCCAGCGGGATCGTGACCCGCCGCGCCGTGGTCCAGGTCTTGCCGCCGAGAATGGCGGAGGCGTCCTCGAGTTCGCCCGGCATGTTGTCCAGCGCATTGGCGAGCAGAACGAACACAAAGGGGAAGGTGTAACAGGAAATCACGAAAATGATTCCGGTCATCGAATAGATGTTGAACAGGTGTTCGTCGGCCTCGGCGCCGGTCAGATAACGAAATAACTGGTTGAGCAATCCGCTGTTGGGCGCCGCCAGCAACTCCCAGGCGACGGCGCCGAGAAACGGCGGCGTCACGAATGACGCTGTAACGAGGGAGCGGATGAACTGCCGCCCGGGCATATCGGTGCGCGAGACCAGCCATCCCATGGGAGCTGCGACGACGCAGCAGATGGTGGCGGACAGGGTTGCGATGATTGCGGTGGTCAAGAGCGGATCGAGAAAATCCGGATCGGTGAACAGCGTGACGAAATTCTGCAGGGTCGGGTGATGGTCCTTGTCGGTCACGCTGTAGAACGCCAGCCAAGACAGCGGCATCACGATCAGCACCACCAGGCAAGCCGCAAACAGCCACAGCACCGGCTTGGTCCAGTCGATCCTGGCCTTGGCGGGGTCGATGCTGCCGGTGATGGTCATGTGATTCCCAGTTTCGAAGCGAGCACGGTGAATACTCCCTCTCCCGCTTGCGGGGGAGGGCTGGGGTGGGGGTGCCAACAATAGACGCTGGAGCCCGCTGAGACATTCCCCCACCCGCCGCGCTCTTCGAGCGCGTCGACCTCCCCCGCAAGCGGGAGAGGTGAAGGAATAACCTTGCCCTCACACATGGAACAGCTTCGCATAACGTGTCTTGATTTCTTCCGCCATCTTCTCGACGCCGGCGGCGTCTTCCTTCATCAGCTTGAGGTCGGAAAGCTTGCGCCGGCCCGGCTTCGGCACCACCTGCGCATGCGCGGAATATTGCGCGGTGTAGTCGCTGAAGAATTGCTGGGTTTCGCGGGTGTGCAGCCAGGCCTGGAACAGCCGCGCGGCGTTGGGATGCGGCGCGGTGGCGAAGATGCCGGTCGGTCCCGAAACCGTCGGCGCGCCCTCGCTCGGATAGACCGGCTCGACCGGCTGGCCGGCTTCCTTCAGCAGCACGACGCCGTATTCGTTGCCATCGGCCATCACGGCGCGCTCGCCGAGCGACAGTTTTTTCGGTGGATCGGTCGACGACTGCACCTGCATGACGCGCTGCTTCGACAGCTTCTCCAGGTATTCCCACCCGAGTTCGCGGACGATCTGGAAGGTCGCGGTCATGATGGTGCCGCTATAGGCGGGATGGGCCTTGACCATCTTGCCGGCCCATTTCGGATCGAGCAGGTCGGCAAAGCTTTTCGGTGCGTCTTCCGGCTTCACCAGGTTGGTGTTGTAGGCGATCGACGACAGGTAGATCCGCGAGGTCGCCGACATGCCGTCGGGATCGCGAAACTGCGGCAGGAAATGTTGCGCGATGTCTTCGCTGACGAACGGCGCCATCCAGCCATTTTTCTTCCAGCTGATAAAGTGCGAGGCGTCCGAGCTGTTGATCACGTCGGCCGCATGGATGTCCGAGCCGAATTCCTGCGCCACCCGCTGGAACAGCCGCTCCGATCCGGAGCGCTCGATCTGCACGGCGATGCCGGGGTATTTTGCTTCAAACGCCTTGCCGAGTTTCTCGCCGACCGGAAGATCCATCGACGAGTACAGGATCACCTTGCCTTCCTTGCCTGCGGCCTCGACCAATGCCGGCGTAATCGCCACCGGCTCGGGCGCGGCTGCCTTCAGCGGGCTGGCGAACAGGTTCAGCCCGAGCGCCGCCGAGCCCTTGATAATGTCGCGCCGGGTAGGGGCTTTTCGCATCGCGTCGGCTCCTTGCACAAATCGCCTGGTCAGACGTGGAAGATTTTCAGGTAACGCGCCTTGATCTCGTCGCTTTGTTTTTCGGCGCCTCTCGGGATCTTCCTTCATCAGCTTGATCTCCGAAAGCGGCTTGCGGCCCGGTTTCTCCTTGACCTGGGTATGCAGCGATCGCAGGCCGCCGGCGTCGATGACGATCGCCTGGGCTTCCGGCGTGAAGCAATAATTCTGGAACAGTTTTGCCGCGTTCGGATTAGGCGCGGCCTTGAAGATGCCGTTCGGCCCGATCACGAAAGGCGTGCCTTCGGCCGGATAGACGACCTCGACCGGCTGGCCGGTCTCCTTGAGGATGAAAATATTGTATTCGGTGCCGTCGGCCATCACGCTGCGCTCGCCGAGCGCGAGCTTCTTCGGCGGATCGGTCGCCGACTGAACCTGCATGATGTTCTGCTTGGCGAGATTCTCGTAGTAGTCCCAGCCGATGTCGCGGACCATCTCGAAGGTCGCGGTCAGGATGGTGCCGCTATAGCCGGGATGCGCCTTGACGATCTTGCTCTTCCATTTGGGATCGAGCAGGTCCTTGAAGCTGGTGGGCGCGTCCTCGGCCTTTACCAGCTTGGTGTTGTAGGCGACCGGGCACAGCGTGGCGCGGAAGCCGGCATAGGTGCCATCGGCGTCGCGATGCTCGGGCTTGTAATATTTGGCGACGTCTTCCGGCACGTAAGGCAGCAGAATCCCCTGCCGCTTCCAGGACAGCAAATGCGAAGCGTCGGACGAATTGGCGACGTCGACGGCATGGACGCCGCTGGCATATTCCTGGCCGATCCGCTGGAACACCCGCTCGGCGCCGGTGCGCTCGACGCGCAATTCGATGCCGCCGAATTTCTCCTTGAACGAGGCTGCGATCTTTTCGGAGACCGACAGATCGATCGAGGTGTACCAGACCACGTGGCCTTCTTTTTTCGCGGCTTCGATCAGTTGCGGCGTGATGGCTTCGGCCGGCGGCGCCTCGGCGCGCGCAGGCGAGGCGAACACGGTTCCAAGCGCAAGCGCGGTCGAACTCTTGAGAATGTCGCGTCTCGACAATTTCCGTGTTTTCATCGCGTCCTCCTGCTCGTTTTGTTATCGGCTCAGCGCCCGGCAACGTTCCGGCGGCAGCGTGAGCCAGACTTGCGTGCCCTTGGCAACCGCGGTTTCGGTGCCGGTGATGGCGCGCAGCGTCGTGCCATCTGACGTTTCGACCATGTAGTCGCGGCTGGCGCCGAGAAAAACCTGCCGCGTCACGGTGGCCTTGACCACGTTCTGCTGGCTTGAAGGGGCTGCGGTCGAAAGCGCGATGTCGTGCTGGCGGATCGCGACTGCGGCACCTTGGCCGGCGGTCAGCTTGGCGCCGACCACCTGCAGGGTGGCGCCGGCAAACGCGACGTGGTTGCCGTCGCGGGCCTCGCCCTTGATCACGTTGCTGGCGCCGATGAAGCGCGCGACGAATTCGGATTCCGGCCGGGCGTAGATATCCTCGGGCGTGCCGAGCTGGTCGATGACGCCGGCGTTCATCACCGCGATCAGGTCGGCGGTGGTCATCGCCTCCGACTGGTCGTGGGTGACGTAGACCGTGGTGTAGCGGTATTCGTCATGCAGGCGGCGGATTTCGAAACGCATCTCCTCGCGCAGATTGGCGTCGAGATTGGACAGGGGCTCATCGAGCAGCAGCGTTTCCGGCTCGACGATCAGCGCCCGCGCCAGCGCCACGCGCTGCTGCTGTCCGCCCGATAATTCGCCGGGATAACGCTGCGCGAGGATTTCGAGCTTGGTGGCCTTGAGGATGACGTCGAGCTTCCTGGCGATGGTCGCGCGATCGATTTTCCGCAGGCGCAGCCCGTAGACGATATTCTCGGCGACCGTCATGTGCGGCCACAACGCGTAGCTCTGGAAGATCATCGACATCTTGCGCTGCTCGGGCGGCAAGGTGCGGGCTTGCGAGGATACCAGCCGGTCGCCGACGCGGATTTCGCCGTCGGATGGTTCCAAAAATCCGGCGATCAGCCGCAGCGTGGTGGTCTTGCCGCAACCGGAGGGTCCGAGCAGGCAGACCAGCTGCCCGTGGTCGATCCGCAGCGAGACGTTGTCGACGACCGCCAGCGATCCAAACCGCTTGGTCAGGTTACGCAATTCAACGGACGCCAATCAACTCTCCCTCAATGGCGCCGTTGTCGGCCCCTATTTATCGCGAGATCAATTTAAGCACGAATGCCGGGGCATCGAACAGGCGCCGACGGCCTTAAGCACGTTACACTTTCGCCCAACCACTCGATCGCAGCTTCGGTGCCGCCGCGGCCGTGCGGGATATCGAGCGCATTGAGGCCGACCTCGACCACGCCCAGCGTGCCCAGGATCATCGGGGCGTTGATATGGCCCATATGGGCGATCCGGAACGCCTGTCCGGCGAGATCGCCGATCCCGACCCCGAGCACCACGCCGCATTTCTCCTTGCAATAGCGTCGCAGCGCGGAAGGATCGTGGCCGTCGGCCATGACAACGGTGGTCACCGTATTCGACCGCTCACTGGGTTCGGCGATGTTGAAGTTGAGCACCTGGCCCTCGGCCCAGACCGCGACCGCGCGGCGCACGGCTTCGGCCAGCAGGCGATGGCGCAGGAACACGTTTTCAAGCTGCTCGTCGTACAGCATGTCGATGGCCTGGCGCAGCGCGAACAACAGATGAACCGGGGCGGTGCCGGCGTATTTCCGGTAATGCTCGGAGCCTTCGCGCTCGGTCCAGTCCCAATAGGGCGAGCGCAGGTTCGCCGTCTTGTGCACCTCGCGGGCGCGGTCGTTGGCGGCGACGAAGCCGAGGCCGGGCGGCGACATCAGGCCCTTCTGCGATCCGGACATCGCAACGTCGATGCCCCACGCATCCATCTCGAACGGCATGCAGCCGAGCGAGGCCACGGCGTCGACCATGAACAATGCGGGGTGTCCCGCCGCCTTGATCGCCTTGCCGATGGCTTCGATGTCGTTGACCGCGCCCGAGGCGGTATCGACCTGGACCGCAAGGATCGCCTTGATGGTGTGGTCCTTGTCCTGCCGCAGGCGCGCTTCGACTTCGGCCGGCCGGATGGCGCGGCGCCAGTCGCCCTTGAGCACCTCGACCTCGGCGCCCATGGCGGCCGCAGCGTTGCCCCAGCCGATCGCAAACCGGCCGCTTTCCAGCACCAGGACCTTGTCGCCGCGCGACAGCACATTGCTGAGCGCGCCTTCCCAGGCGCCGTGGCCGTTGGCGATGTAGATGTAGGAGCGGCCCTTGGTGGAAAACAGCCGCGACAGGTCGCGCAGCAGGCTGTCGGTCATGCCGATCAACTCGTCGGAATAGATGTCGAGCGCGGGGCGATGCATCGCCCGCAGCACTTCGTCGGGCATTGTGGTAGGCCCGGGGATCGCCAGAAATTCCCGGCCCGCGCGAACGGTCATTTTTCTTGTTCCTTTGGTGGGTTCTAAGGGGATGGGATGCAGGAGAATAGCGGGAAATTCAAGCTTTTGGCGGTCTATTTTCGCAAGGCACCGGCGAGCCCTTGCCAGAGCTGGTCCTTGATTTCGGTCGCCGGCGGGCTGGGGAGAACCTCGGCAGGACTGGCGCGCTTCTGGCAGGCCACGACCAGGCGCAGAATCCACACCTCGCCGTCGGTATAATAGAGATCGCCGCCGCCGTTGCGCCCGGCGAATGTCGGCCCGATGCCCGTCACCTGATATTTGGCATCCACCATGTCGGCGCTTTCCAGGTCGGCGGTAAGCCGCAATCGTTCGGCGTCGATATCCGCGTCGATATGGTGGGTGACCGCGCCGGTATAATGGCTGACGCCGACGCTGCGATCGAAGGTCGCCGCACCGAGCCAGACCGGGCGTTTTTCCTCGCCCTCGTCCAGCGCCTTCCAGAACCGCACATGATGGCGGTGATCGGGGCTTTTGCCGTCGGGCTTTTCGAACGCGAGATCCTCGCGCCGCTTGAGATAATAGAGGTTGCTGACCGGCGCGTCGGGATAGGGGCGGTCCAGCAACACGCTGCCGGCGATCTCGATCGAGGATCGCAGCGTCACCGGATCGGCGGGCCGCCAGCCGGCGGCCTGCATGGCGCAGAGCACGTCCTTGTCGTTGCCGACCAGGCCGACATTGATCGGATCGCCGGGAATGCCCTGCGCCGTCAGCGTCACCATCGGCAGCGTGGCGAGGCCCTTCTGGTGCTCGTGATGGGTCCAGAAACCCGGCAGTACGAGATAGGCGAGCAACGTGTAGGCGCCGATGAGCACGAACGCGAGCAGCGCGTAGCGCCTGATCCGCCCGTGCCTGTGCGCGGGCGATTCACCGTTATCCTGCAAGCCGTCTGGAATATCGGTCACCGCGCCCGCTCTCACAAATTCCTTTGCGAAGCTAGCACATCGGCAGGCGGTTAGCGCTTGGTCTCGCGGCAGCCGGCGGCTTCGGCCTCTTCGACCGAACAGAACCAGCGCGTGCCCTTGCTGATCTGCATCTTGATCTGCGCGTACCAGCGGCTGGTGGGCTTGTGATAGATGCATTCGCCGGCGCCGTTGACATTGCCCTTGATGGTGCAGTCGGGCGAGGGCGCGACCGATCCCGACGCGGAGGCGAGCAGGATCGCGTGGGAGTTCGGCGGCGGCTTGGTGGCGCCGAGGATCGCGGTCTTCTTGTTGCGGACCCGCCAGTCCCACGGCGCGATGAAGGCGCCCTGCCACATCCCGGCCTTGGCGTCGCGCGCGGCTTTCTCGTCGGCGTCGTAGTCATGGGAGAACCGCACATAGGACAGCGCCCATCCGCTCTTGACGATCCATTTCTGGATGTCTTCGCCGTCGACCTCGCATCGCGCCACCACGCGGCCGCGGCGGTCGGTGCGCTGCACGTGACAGGTCCAGGGCTTGTTGTCGGCATGCTTGATGAGTTCATCGCGCGCGGCGACGCCGCAGGTCCAGCGATCGCCGGTGTTGTTGAGGCAAAGCTGGTCCACCGAGGGCGCGTCGATGCCGCCGAGGCGGATCCGGGTGCTGCCGATCTGGACCTGGTCGCCATCGCGGATCTTCGGGACCCCGGTGATATCGGCGGCCTGGGCGATGGCCGGCAACAGCAGCATCGCAATCGCTGGCAGGAATCTCACGATGAGAAATCTCATGATCATGAAAAGGAACCGTATTCTAATGCAGGGTCGTCGTACCGCCGGATTGTGGTGTGGTTTTGGCTCGCGTACCAGCATCCGGCGCGGCACCCGCTGTCAACTTAACGCGAGAAGCCAACCTACAGCTCCAGCAGCATGACCCGCCCGCGCCGGCAACTCGTAGGGTGGGCAAAGCGGAGCGTGCCCACCATTGCGGCTATCATGAGAAGATGGTGGGCACGGCGCAAGGGCGCCTTTGCCCACCCTACGCCTCCCGCATCATCGTCCGTCGCGCCAGCGCCAGGCCCATCAGTACGAAAGCCGACGTAACTTCGGGGCCGCCGACCAGGATGCGGGTCGGGGTCTTCATCTTGTTCCATTCATAGGCCTTGAACGGCCCATGACGGCCGCCTTCGCCGAGATCATTGACGATGCAATGCAGCGCCGGGGTGAAGCTTTCGGGCCCGGCGCCGAGATGGCCGAGCGCGATCAGCGCCAAAGCGGCGTCGAAGGCGTTCATCTCGGCCACGATCATTTCGGTCTGCACGTAAGCCAGCACCCTGGTGCGGATGAAATCGAATGCGCCGTCGGGGTCGATCGCCTGCTGCGCGGCCAAGGGCATCGCGACAAAGGCGGCGTAGCAGCGGCCGAAATAGGCGCAGTACAGTTCCGGCAGGTAATAGATGTGCGAGCGCGGGTCGGCGAACCCACCCGATGCGGCGAGGCGCTTTTGAAAGCCGATGATGCGCCTGACGGTGTCGAGCCGCTGCGGGGTCTCGACGATCTTCCATCGCTGAAAATTGCGGAAGCTGACTTCGAGGATGTCGAGATTGAGCGTGGGATCGAGGTCGTTGCCGAACGGACGGTCGCCCTTGAGGTTGTCGATCCAGGTGACGACGCCGCCTTCGTAGTCGATGTTGTCGTTGATCGGCACGGTGACCAGCGGCTCGTTGGCGCCGCCGCCGACCTGGTAGCCGGCATAGAAATCGAGCAGCGGCTGGTCGAGGATCGGATCGTCGGAGCCGGCCTGCGTTGCGGCCGAGAACGAGCAGGCCGTGGTGTCGCAATCCGGCACGTAGACGCCGAAACCGAGGTCCTGCTTGATATGGGCGAAGAACCTTGAAAAGCGCGGATGCGGCAGCGGCGCCAGCGCGGTGATGACGCTGACGGTCGAGCCGTCCTGCGCGCGGACGTCTTCCCGGCTGGTGGTGAGGCAGAAATCCACCATGTCCGCGATCGCGCGGCGCGACGCGCTGGCCTGGTCGGGCGACGCCAGACCGGTCTCGACAAAGCTCAGCAGCGCTTCGGTGAAGAACGCGTCGTAATAGGCCGAGCGATGGCGGATCTGCATCGGCTGCCACATCGGCTCGGCGATGCCGGTCCATGATGGATTGACCAAAGCGCGGGCCGGCGAGCGCGCGATGAAGACCCGCGCCAGATTGAACAACAGCGTCGAGTTCTTGTAGCCGCGCGAATTCAGGCCGGTCAGCGCCATCGACAGTTCGCGGCCGCCGATGTCGGCGTCGCCGATCAGGTTGAAGGCGGCATAGGTCGGGATGAAGCCGTTGCGCTTGAACGAGCCCAGCAGATGCGCGCCGCAGCTGCGGATGACGGCTTCGATTCTGGCGCGGTCCGGCGCGCTATCCGGCGCGGTCACGGGGCCCGGCGAGGGATGCTGCACGTCGATGGTGTCGAGCAATTCCGCCACCGGGAGGCCGATCGCGGCCCAGTCCGGCGTCTCATCGTCGCGCGCCCGGATCAGCGCCTCGCGCAACCGATTTAGCCGCGGTTCGTCGCGCAACTCGGGCAGGCCGGTCCGCCGCAGCAGCGGGCGCAAGGCCGGATTGCCGAGCGCGGTCTTGTAGAACTTGCCGAGGTGCCGGTCGAAGCCCTTGCCGTTGAGCAGCAGGGGATCGCAGACGTCATAGAGCGACGGCCCATCCTTTTCGGCCGTCAGCGCCCGATAGACGGTCCCGGCGATGGTTTGAAAATTCATGATTTTCTTTCGGGTTTCCGAAACCTGCGGTTCCCGCCGCACATCCCGCCCAGCCACGCCAAACCGGCGCCGGCTGCCGCCACCTCCCTGAAAAGCCTGCAAATCCTCCGATCTGCAGGTCTCGCGAACCTTCAAGTGCTTGAAAAACTACACGAAACGACAGGAAACACAAATGTGACCGACCTCACGGAAACCGGGCGCAGCCGGGCGGCAACCTGGAACCCTGACCGGGGGTTAACCCGGCTGCAACACTGCCTTCGATAAACGAGGTTCAGCCTTGCCGGAGCGGCTCTTGCGGGTTAAGGGTTTGTTTGCTGCAGTGCCGCAAATTGAGCGCAATTGGACATCAGACCGTCCTGCAACCCCTCAAACCTTGAGAGCTTTGGCGCGACAAACGCATCGCGCTTTTGGACGATGACCAGGAATCGACGAATGAAACTACCGCTGCCCCACGTCTCCCACCGCACCCTCACCATTGCCGCCGCCCTGGTGGGCGTGGTGTCGCTGGCGATCGGCGCCCATGCCGCGCTGATGAACAAGCGGGCTCTGGATGCAGCCAGGGCGACGGTTGCCGCCGAGCAGAACGACGCTGCCCGCAAGGGTTCGCGGCTCGCTCTGGTGATCGGCAACGGACATTACCCCGACGCCGGCGCGCCGCTGAGCCAGCCGATCAACGATGCCCGCGCCTTGACCGCGACGCTGCGCCATAACGGCTTCGACGTCGACGTGGTGGAAGACGCCAGCAAGGACGACATGAACCGGGCGGTCGGCCGCCTCAAGTCCAAGATCAGGCCGGATTCGGTGGTGATGCTGTTCTTCGGCGGCTACGGCGTCCAGGCCGGCCGCGAGAGCTACATGATCCCGGTCGATGCGGCGATCTGGAAGGAATCCGACGTGCGCCGCGACGGCGTCAGCATCGAATCCGTGCTCGACATCATGAAGGAGCAGGGCGCCCGCGCCAAGCTCGTGGTGGTCGACGCCTCGCGCCGCAACCCCTATGAGCGCCGCTTCCGCGCCTTCTCCCACGGGCTGGCGCCGATCAACGCGCCCGACAACGCGCTGGTGCTGTCCTCGGCCACGCCGGGCAAGGTCGCCGACGATTCCAGGGGCGAGCACAGCGTGCTGGTGTCGGAACTGCTCAACAACCTCAATGCCCGCCAGGCCGCCAGCGCCGAGTCGGTCTTCAACAAGACCCGCGTCGCGATCTCGCGCGCCTCCGACGGCGAGCAGGTGCCCTCGGTATCCTCCTCGCTGCTGGAAGACGTGAACTTCGGCGGGTCGAATTCGCTGGCTCGTTCCTGCGAAGCGCCGAGCGAACCCAGTGACGCCGCGGCCTCCCGGCTCGAAGCGCCGAACCCGTCAATCGCCGCCCGGATAGCCCTACTTCGCGTCCGCGTTGGCCATCACCGGCCGCACCGGATCGCCTTCGCGCAACAGCGCGCCGGCGCGGGCGACCACGATGTCGCCTTCCTCGAGGCCGTTGCGGATTTCGACCTGGCCGCCGGACATCAGCCCGGTGTCGACCTGCCGGGTCTCGACCCGCGCCCGCCGCACCACCTGGACCACGGTGCCGACGCTGCCGTAGATGATGGCGGTGAGCGGCACCGCGACGTTGCAGCTCTTGCCGGTGGTGATCTTGGCCCGCCCGGAAGAATTCAGCAGCAGGTGCCGGTTGGTGGTGATGCCGATGAACACCTGGCCGAGCTGGACATTGGGCTCGACCGTGGTGCCGACCCGGCGCACCTTGCCGACGACGTCGCCGCCGCCGATCACCTTGATCTCGGCGTCCTGGCCGGGCTTGAGCTTGGCGAGATTCTCGGTCGGCACCAGGCCGACCAGGTCGAATTCGTTGCGGGCGATGATGGAAAACAGCGCCTCGCCCTTGCCCGACGCATTGGCGCCGATCACCGCCGAGGAGGTGGCGATCAGCCCGCCGACCGGCGCCTGCACCTGCACCGAGCCGCCTTCCGGCAGCGTGAGCCGGGCCAGCACCTGGCCGGCGGTCACGGTATCGCCGGCGTCGGCCAGGATTTCCGCGACTTTCAGGCCCTGCCGCTCGGGGCGGACCATGGTCTCGTCCCGCGCGATCACGGTGCCCGAAACCTCGGCGACGGCGTCAAAGCACGACTTCGCCGCCTTGAGCACGGTGACCGTGGCGCCCTTCGGGGCGTCGGCTTCGTCGGCGGCGAGGGAAGGGGACGCCGCGGCGAGGGTGAGGATGCTGGCGGCCATCGGGACCAGCCACGTCCGCGCGCGTTTGGATGCATTCATTAGCTTTTGATCCCGTTTCCACGGTCATCGATATCAGAAGGCTGGCTTGGGAGCCAAGTGGCATCGAAAAGGTATAACTTGGTTTGCCAATTGGTAACATGTATGGTACCATATGATCGACGTCCAGGAATTCATTACCGAACAGGACGTAAACCCGTTCAGGCGCTGGTTTGACGATCTCGATGCTCAAGCAGCAGCCTGGGTTACGATTGCAATCGATCGGCTTGGCGAAGGCAACACTTCGAACGCGAAGTCACTTGGCGAAGGCGTTTCGGAACTGCGGATCAATCGAGGCCCCGGCTATCGAATCTACTTCGGCTGGGACAGCAAGGTGCTTGTCATTCTGCTTGGCGGTGGCACCAAGCGACGGCAGCAGAGCGATATACAGACCGCGTTACATCACTGGCGTACATATAAGGCGCGCAAAGTGTCCGGACGGGCGAAGAGGGAGTAATCATGCCGCTGACAAGAAGCTTTCGCGAGACGGTGCAAGCGCGGGCCCGCCGCGACGTCAAATTCCGGCAAGCATTACTAGCTGAAGCGATGCAGTTGCTGCTGGACGGCAATTTAGAGGAGGGGCGCTCTGCCTTGCGCTCGTGCATCAACGCCACGGTCGGTTTCGAAAAACTTGGCAAAGCACTCGGCAGATCGCCAAAGAGCCTGATGCGCATGTTCGGACCGTCAGGCAATCCTACTGCGGAAAATCTGCTTGCAGTGATCGGTCTGTTGCAGGAGGAGACCGGCGTTCGCCTCCACGTGCGTGCCGCGGCCGACGCTGCTTGACGAAAGTCAAGCTTTGTAACTTGTCGCCTCTTGGCGAATTCTCCTGTCGTATCAATATGCTCTTACCCGACGGGCAAATCACCAAATCCTGTCAAGCCCCTCGCGTAAAAATATTCTGTTTTTCAGAAACGCGAATCAGCGCTATATCCATTCCGTCTCGCCCCCTGCAGGGGCGCTCGCGATCGTCACGGACGCGGGGCGGGATGCGGTGGACGCGGATGGCGCTGTTGACGAACAGCGCTTGACGCGGACGGTGAAGCCGTGTGGTCCTGACGCCTCGACGCCGGCGTCAAGTTTGCGAATTTTCGCAAATGACGGTGACAAGAAAGCCCGATCACCGGGGAGAGCACGGAGTAAGCCGTAAACCATTGTGCGGGGAATGCCGGGTGATTCCGGTGTGACCGTGGTGACTGTTACTACTGGCATGGCTTGTTTTTCTGCCCTGCCAGGCTGCGGGCGCATTGGGCGCCCGGCATTCCCTGCGCCCTCTGTTTTCGAGGCGAAGGATTCTTTTACAACCCGGGTGGAATCGCGCCGCGGGATCGCGGAGGTACGTTTGTCGTTCCTGTGAACGCCCGCACTCGCCGCGGTTCTCCCTCGCCCCGCGCTTGCGGAGTCGAGACGAGCGGAGCTCGCTCTTAGAGCGTCGGGGTGAGGGGCTCTCTCAACAGGCAGACTCGTGGAGGGTCCCCCTCACCCGAAATTCGCGATAGCGAATTTCGACCTCTCCCCGCAAGCGGGGCGAGGTAAAGTTTACGACGACAACTGGCTGCGCCGCGGCTCTGTGGCGGACACGTCATTCGCGGCCTCGGTCGGCTCGCCGTCGCCGATCCAGCGCAGGATATCCATGGCCAGCACCGGATGATTGAAACCCTTCAGCTGCAGGTCGTCGAGCTGGGCGGCTTCGACCCATTCCTCGACGATGCCATAGACGCGCCGGGAGACCACGACCTGGCCGGCCTTGGCTTCGTCGCACAGCCGCGACGCCAGATTGGTGACGCTGCCGATCGCGGCATATTCCAGCCGTTGTTCGAATCCGATCTGGCCCAGCGTCGCATAGCCGAGCGCGATGCCGACGCCGAATCCGAGGCTGTGGCCGCGGTTGCGCCATTTCTGGGTCAACAGGCCGATGGCGTCGCGCATCTCGACCGCCATCTTGACCGCGCGCCTGGTGTGGTCGGCAAACTTGATCGGCGCGTTGAACAGGATCATCACGCCGTCGCCGGCATAGCGGTCGAGCGTGCCTTCGTAGCGGAAGATCAGTTCGCCCAGTGCGGCATGATATTCGCGCAGCACGTTCATGGCTTCCTCGGGCTCGGTGGCCTCGGTGAAAGCGGTGAAGCCGCGCAGGTCGCAGAACACCACCGTCACTTCGCGGCGGTGGCTGTCGAGCAGCGAATCCTGGCCGTCGGAGGAGGCGATCAGTTGCGCGACCTGCGGCGGCAGGAAGCGCTCGAGCCGGCGGATGCGCTCGATTTCGCCGATCTGCTTCTCGACCCGTTCTTCCAGCGACTTGTTCCAGTCCAGGAGCTGCTCGGTCTGTTCCTGCAGCTTGCCGGCCTGTTGCTGCACGATCGAATGCGCGGAGGCCAGTTCGCGGCCCTTATGGTCGACTTCGGTGAACAGCCGCGCGTTGCGCATGGCGAGCACCGATTGATGCGCAAAGGTCCGCATCAGTCCGATCAGGTTCGGCGAGAATTCGCCGGTGGCCCGGCGCAGCACCACCAGCGATCCGAGCGTGCCCTGCTGGTCGACCAGCGGCACCACCAGCACCGATTGAAAGCCGGCCTTGAGCGCGATATCGCGCAACAGGTTGTCGTCGGCGCCGGCAAGGTCGGAAATCGCGATCGGCTCGTCCCTGGTGGCGGCTTCGCCGAGCACGCTGGCGCCGTAGTCGATCGCAAGGTGCGCGCCTTCGGCGGTCTTGTCGATGCCGATGGCCTCGGTCAGGTTGAACTGCTGCTTTGCCGCGTCATAGCCGTAGATCAGCACCGCGTCGGCATGGGTGATTTCGAGCGCGCGCGCCGCCACCGTCGGCAGCACGGCGTTGAGATCGAGCGAGGAGGAGACGGCGCGGCCGACTTCCTCGAGCACTTTGAGTTCGTTGACCGAGCGCGCCAGATCGCGGGTGCGCTCCTGGACCTTGGATTCAAGGCCCGAATAGGTCTCGGCGAGCTGGCCCGCCATGCTGTTGAACTGGTCGGCGAGCTCCTTCAGCTCATCCCTGGTGCGCACTTCGATGCGGTGGCTGAAATCGCCTTCGCCGAGACGGCGCGCGCCGCTGCGCAAGGCGGTGATCGGGATCAGCATGCGTCGCGCCAGCACGGTGCCGGCGAGACTCGCCACCACCAGCCCGAGCATGATCAACAGCACGATCCGCGCCAGCTGATCGCGGATCGGCGCCATCGCCTGGCTGGTCGGTTGCTCGAAGAACACGTACCAGCCGAGTTTCGGCAGTCCGTTCGATGCGGTCAGCACCGCATGGCCGTCGGTATCGGTGCCCGAGGTCGGAGCCTGGCTCGCCGAGGTCAGGCGTGCGGCGACCTGCGGCAGGGTCGCGACGTTCTTGCCGACCTCCGGGCCCTTCGACGAACTCGCCAGCACCTGGCCTTTCGGATCGACCACATAGGCAAAGGCGGCCCTGCCGACCTGGGCGTCGCCGATAAATTCCGACAGGAAATGCAGGTCGATATCGGCGATGGTGACCCCGGCGTTGTAGCCGGAATGCGACACCGAGATCGACATGAAGGGCTGCCGCTCCCGGAAGAACGCCGGCGAGTAGCTGACGCCCCTCGCAACGGTTTCGGTGAATCTCGGGTCGTGGGAGAGGTCGGCCTTGCTGCCGACCGCAATCGTCAGGCGCGACAGCCGCAACAGTTCACGGCCGCTGCCGTCGATCAGCGAGAGCTGGTTGACCGCGGGCACCTGGTTGAGCAGCTGGGCATAGTCGGCGCGGTGCTGTTCGAGCGGCGCGCGCGCTGCGTCCGAACTGGCGCGGGTCACCCAGCTGATCTGCCGCTCGAGTTCGGAGACCGACTGTTCGATCCGCCGCGCGGTGGTCTCGGCCTTGTCCGACATCGCCCCGGTCAGCGTGGTCTTGATGCTGCTGTAGCTGATCCAGGTTTCCAGCGCGCCGTTGACCGCGAGCACGAACACGACAAGACCAACCAGCGCGATCACGTATTTGGCGAACAGGCCCTCGCGCAGACGTCCAATTTTTTCCCTGAAACCGCTCATCCAGTCCCCTCGTGCGCCATTCCTAGCACAAATCGGGGGGTTTTGGCCGGGGACTGCCGGTGTGGTTAGCCGGGATTTTGGGCCGTTAATGCTAATTCCGGCGGCAGTGATGGAGGCCTAGCGATTGAATAACTGCTTGAGGACGTTGTTCATCGGCTGGCTGTCCTGCGGGGGCTGCGACGTCGAGTTGCTCTGCGCGCGGAGGCGTTGCGGCCGGCGGCGCGGCCGGGTTGGGGGGGCCGCCTTGCACGTTGCGGTTATTGCCCAATCCCTGCTGCAGCAGGTTACCGAGGGTCTCGCCGAGCTTGCCGCCGAGCAGGCCGGACTGGTCGGTGCCGCCGCCGATCCGGGGCCGCCAGATTGCGAGGTTGCCGAGACCGCCGCCTGCGAACAGGCCTTTGCCCATCTCCCTGAGCTTGGCATAGGCCGCGTCGGGGTTGTCGAAAATGCCGTTCATTTCCGGATAGATGCGCGGCTGGGCCCAGGGGCCGTCGATGATGACGGGAATGCCGAGCCCGACCGGGTCGCCGGCGCGGCCCTGGCCTTCGGTGGTCATCACGAGCTTCGGCTCGACCCGGAACGCGAGCTGCTTGCCGATCAGGTCGATGGTGCCGGCGCCGGTCATTTTAACCAGCGGGCCCACCAGGGTGAGATCGGAGGTGGTGGCCTGGCCCTTGTCGAGCCGGAACGAGGCGCTGAGCTGCGCAAGGTCGGTGGCTTGTCCTTTGCCTTCCTGCCAACCCGACAGCGTTCCCGAGGTCAGCGAACGGATCATCTGGGCGACGTTGAGGCCGCGGATCGCGCCGTCCTGGAAAATCGCGAACACCGTTCCGTTCAAATTCGAGACGATCTCGCGCGGGCTGTTGCCGGAGGAGTTTACAACGATCTTGGCCTGCATCTTTCCATCGAGCTTGTCGAAATCGGCCGCGCTCTTGAGCAGCGCCAGCGCGCCAACCCCGGCAAGATCGCTGCGCAGCGTGTAGGCCGGATAGGCTGCGGATACATCGACGGTGAGTTGGCCGCCGGCCTGGCCGTCATAGGCCCCGAGATTGGGGAAGTCGGCCTTGAGCACGCCGCTGACGAGCGTGGTGTCGATCGCAGCGGGGGCGAAATGCGCCGCGCCGATGTTCAATTCGGCGGCGGAAACCCTGACCTGGAGGTCGATATAGTTCAGCCGGTTGACGTCGATCGATTCGGTGCTCCAGCCCTGCTGGGAAGCCTGCGAAGCAACCGGGGCGGCAGCCGCCGGTGTCGTGATGTCAAGCCGCTGGAAGTCGAGATCGACTTTTACCAGCGGCTTGCTGGAGAGATCGACCGATGCCCATCCGTTGAATGCGCCATCGCCGATCGTCCCGCTCAGGCCGTTGATCATGGCGACCGAACCGTTGAGCCGGACGTCGGCCTTGCCCGACAGCGGAGCCTGCAGACGATTCGGGTCGTCGAGGGTCAGTTCGACCGGAAAGTTTTGCCGCTCGATCGGGGAAGCCGGCAGCGCCGCCCTGATTCCGAATTTGATCGGGCGTTCGCCCGCGCCGGCACTGCCGTTGATCTCGATCCTTCGATCGTCGCCGATCTTGATATCGGCATTGATGTTGTCGATACGGCTGTTGACGAGGTCCCGCACGTTGGAAAATACCGCGGTGCCGTCGGTGACCGTCACGTGATCGATGACGAAAGCCTTCGCATCGGTCGTGCTGGAGGATGTCGCCGGCCGGGGCGGCAAATTGGGTGCAATGGTGCGTTCGCGCAGCAGCGGGATGTGGACGGTCGGGTGAACAATCGCAAGCTCGGTGACTTGCGGATGACCCGACCATACGCTGGCAAGCGTCACATCGGCCTCGACGCTGCCGATGGTCAGGTGCTTGCTGATGTCGCGTTGTTGCGGGTCCTCAAGCGTGAGGTCTTTCAACGTCAGGTGCAGCGACGGCCAGATGCCGATTTTGGTCCCGCCGTGGATGGTCAGCTGATAGCCGGTTTCGCGCTCGACCTGGTCCTGTATCGCCGACGTCAGAAAGCCGGAGGGAACGCCGACGATCAGCAACAGGATCGCGACAACCACCACGGCAGCGATGGTTGTGCCTGCAATTTTCAGTGCTTTCATATCGTCGTTCCAAACCGGGCAAGCAGCATCTAGGTAGCCCGTCGCGATCGGGCGTTGCTAATCATTCAAGCTTATCCCGGAGGGGAAACAGCTCAAAGCGACCAAAAATTAAGCGGGGGTGCTGCAAAGTTATGTGACTTATGGCACACTTCGAACGAAGCGGGTTTCGTACGATCCCTGTTGGCCACCTCAAGTAGCCGGAAGGCATGGCAATGAGCAAACAGAGCGAATTCGCGGTTATTTTGAAGATGAATCCGATGTTCGCGGACCTCGGCGCCGACGAATTGCAGCGAATCTCCGGTCTTTGTCATACCCAGCAGCTTTCAGTGGGCGGGGTGCTGTTCCAGAAAGGCGACAGCGGTGACGCCCTGTATGGGGTCCGCCGCGGCCAGATCCGGATCGAAACCGGCGCCTCCGATGGCAGCCGCCTGACCCTCAATTTCCTGGGTCCGGGCGACGTATTCGGCGAGGTCGCAGTGCTCGACGGCGAGACCCGCACCGCGGACGCCACCGCAGGCGAGCCGACCGAATTGTTCGTGCTCCGGCGGGAAGACTTTCTCGCCCATCTCGAACGCGAGCCGCGCGTGGCGATCAAGCTGATCCAGCTTCTGTGCCAGCGGATTCGCTGGCAGAGCGAGCGGATGGAGGAATCGGTGCTGCAGCCGCTGCCGGTACGGCTGGCGCGACGGCTCTGCGCGCTCGCCTCCGATTTCGGCTCCGAGGTGCATATCTCCCAGGAGCAGCTCGGCGTTTTCGTCGGAGCGGCGCGCGAAAGCGTCAACCGTCAACTGCAGCAATGGCGCAAGGACGGCATCCTGGACCTGCAGCGCGGCCGGATTTTATTGCGAAACATCGGCCGGCTGACCGCAGTGGCGCGCAACGAATAGCGCAAGGCTGCGCCCGCTCGCGGTACGACCGCGATGCGCTCCTCGGCTGATCGTTATTCCGCGGCCGGCGAATGTACGATGCTCGGCGGAGGTTTGGGATCTCCGGAATGATCGGCCGGCGGTTGCTCGGTATCGGTATTTGTAGAGACCAGTTTGTGGCCGAGCCGACTGAACAGCACGGCCACATCATCCATCATCATGAACATCGCCGGCACGAACACCAGCGACAGCACGGTGGAGAATATCAGGCCGCCGATCACGGCCAGCGCCATCGGCGAGCGGAATTCACCACCGGCGCCTTCTGCCAACGCGCTCGGCGTCATGCCGGCCGCCATGGCAATGGTCGTCATGACGATGGGTCGGGCGCGCTTCATGCCGGCGTCGATGATCGCTTCGGTGCGGGGTTTGCCTTCGCGGATCGCTTCGACCGCGAATTCCACCAGCATGATGGCGTTCTTGGTAACGATGCCCATCAGCATCAGCATGCCGATATAGACCGGAACCGTCAGCTGGTTGCCGGTCAGCAGCAATGCCCCGATCGCGCCGCCGATCGAGAGCGGCAGCGAGAACAGGATGGTGATCGGCTGCAGGAACGTTCCGAACAGCAGCACCAGGACGGCGTAAACAATCATCAAGCCCAGGGTCATCGCGGTGACAAAGCCGCTCGCCAGATCCTTGAGGGCTTCAGCATCGCCGGAGGGGGCGACCGTGACGCCCTTCGGCAGGCTTTTCTTGACGGGCAGCTCATCGATCCTCTTGGTGGCTTCGCCCAACGCCGCGGATCCGACGAGGTCGGCAGCAACCGTCGCCTGGCGTTGCCGGTCGTAGCGATTGATGCTGGTGGGGCCCTGATCGAGCTTGATGTCGGCGACAACGGACAGCGGCACGCCGCCCTTTTCGCCGCGCTGGCCCAAAGGGACCCTCAATTGCTCGAGGATCGGCAGATCGCCGCGCGCTGAATCCTCGAGCTGGACCCGGATCGGCACCAGCCGGTCGCCGGCGTCGAACTTGGCAAGCGCCGGACCGACGTCGCCGATGGTGGCGACCCGAATCGTCTGCGACAGGCTTTCGGTGGAAACGCCGAGCCGCGCCGCCAGATCCGCCCGCGGCTGGATCCGTAATTCGGGACGGTCGAGCGAGGTCTCGGAGATCACGTCCGAGATCAGCGGAATCCGCTTCATCTGCGTCGCCAGCTCGTTGGCGACGTTGCCGACCACGTTGCTGTCCACGCCGGTCACGACCAGCGATATGGCGCGCTGACCATTCTCGTCGAGGAACCAGTACCGGATGTCCGGAACATTTTCGAGGTCCTTGGCGATCGAAAGCTCAAGTTGGCGTTGCGTGATCTTGCGTTCGCCTTTCGGCGTGTAGTTGATGATCAATGCCGCGCGACGTACTTCGAGCGTTCCCGGCGGCACCCGGCCGCCATCGACGAACACGCTCTTGACCTCCGGCCGCTTGCGCAGACGCGCGACAATTTCTTCGGTGACCTTCTCGGTGAAAGCGAGCTGCGAGCCGGGCGGCAACTCCATTGCCAGCAGCGAGCGCGCCGCGTCCTGGGCCGGAAGGTAACCTTGTGGCAGCTGGGTAATGCTCCAGATCGAGGCTGCGAAGATTCCGAAGCCGACCAGCACGGTGATGAAATAGTGCTGCACCGACCAGGCTACGAGGCGATGATAGCTTTGCAGCGCGCGTCCCGGCGGCGGATCTTCGTGCGTATGATGCTTCAAGAAATAAGCGGCCAGCATCGGCGTGACGAAGCGGGCCGCTAGCAATGAAAAGAATACCTGCACCGACACCGTAATGCCGAACTGCTTGAAGAATTGACCGGCGATCCCGGACATGAAGCTTGCAGGTGCAAAGATCGCGATGATGGTCAGGCTGATCGCGATAACGGCCAGCCCGATTTCGTCGGCGGCCTCGAGGGCCGCACGATAGGGCGTCTTGCCCATCCGCATGTGCCGGACGATGTTCTCGATCTCGACGATGGCGTCATCGACCAGAATGCCGGTCGAAAGGGTGATGGCAAGAAAACTGATGAGGTTGAGCGAGAACCCGAGAATGTCCATCGCCCAGAATGCCGGGAAAATCGACAGTGGTAGCGAGATCGCCGCGATGGCGGTGGCGCGGATGTCGCGCAGGAACAGCAGGACGATGATGACGGCGAGAATGGCGCCCTCGAACAGCGTCCGGATGGCAGCCTCGTAGTTGCCTTTGGTGAAGTCGACCGACGTGTCGATCAGCTTGAGATCGACATCGGGATACTGATCCTTGAGGGCATCGATGCGTTTCTGGATCGCCGCTGCGACGACCACGTCGCTGGCGCCCTTCGAACGTTTGATGCCGAGCGCGACCACCGGTTCGCCGTTGAAGCGGGCAAATGTCCGGCGGTCGGCGATGGTGTCGGTCACGGTCCCGAGATCGTCCAGGCGTACTTCGCCGCCGCCGAATAGCGGAATCATGGTTCCGGCGAGATCGTTGAGCGTCTTGGCGCCCGCCAGCGTCCGGATCGCCTGATCGTTCTTTCCAATCTCAGCCCGGCCGCCGGCAAGGTCGACATTGGTGCCGCGCAGGCTTTGGCTGACGTTGACGGCGGTCAGGCCGGCGGCCTGCAACCGGTCGGGATCGAGCGACACCAGGATTTCGCGCTCGACGCCGCCGATGCGCTCGACCTGGGCGACGTTGCGCACGCCTTGCAGCGCGCGCTTGACCACATCGTCGACGAAGTAAGACAACTGTTCGGGCGTCTTGCCGGGCGAGATCGCGGCATAGGTGACGATGGGCAGACCGATCACATCAACGCGTTGAATCAGCGGCTCGTTGACGTTTTGCGGCAGATTGCTTCGAACGCTGGTGACGGCATCCTTGACGTCATTCAGCGCCCGGTCGGTGTTGGTTTCGAGCGCGAACTCGATCGTCGTCAACGACAGTCCGTCGGTGATCGAGGATGAGATGTGCCGCACGCCCTCGACGCCTGATACGCCGTCTTCGATGGTCTTGGTAACCTGCAATTCCAGTTCGGCCGGGGCGGCGCCGAATTGTGCTACCGCAACCGAAATCACGGGGATATCGGCGCTGGGAAGGCGGGTCACCGCGAGCTTGGTGAAACTCATCCAGCCCAAAACCAGCAGGATGATCGAAAAAACGATGGACGGAAGCGGGTTTCGAATCGACCACGCCGAGATATTCAGAGCCATCAACGTCCCCGCGTTCGATCGAGGTCCTCGGCGAATATGGTCTTGATCTGGTCGCCGTCATGCAGCGAACTGCCGGCGTCGGCCACGACGGTTTCGCCTACGTCGAGACCTTCCAGGATTTCCGTCGAGGTGTCGGACACCAGTCCGACACGAACCTTTCGCGTCTCGACCGTATTCCCTTTGACCACCTGAACGGTCAGATGGTCAATGGCGGTGCGCGGGACGGAAACGCCGTTGCAGCTTTGTTTGGCGTTGATGTTGGCGCGGGCGAACATGCCTACCTTGAGGGACGGATTGTTGGTGAGCGATATCCTGACATGGCCGAGCTGGGTCGCGCGATCGATTTGCGGCGACACCTGCCTGACGCGCCCGACGAGATCCGGCGCGTTATCCCGGCTGATCCGTACTATCGCTCCCGGATTGAGCTTCGTCATGTGGAAGGCAGGTACTTCGGCGTCGAGTTCGATTTCGTTGTTGACGGAAATTCGAAACATCGGACCGGCCTGCGGCGAGGCCGGCGCTCCGACGATGGTATTGACCTGGATGACCAGCCCGGCGGCCGGCGCACGCAGCGAGGTCGGAGCGGATCGCGCGCCGCCGGCGGGAGCTCCGGGCTGCGCCGGCGGAGGCGTCAAGCGGGCCAGTTCCTGATTGTCGGTAACCGTGTCGCCTTCGTGGACCAGAAGATCGGAAACCTTGGATCCCTCCTGGTCGACCCCGACAACCGCTTCCCGGCGGGGCACGACAAATCCGGTGGCCCGCACCAGGTCGGAGAAACAGGCATTGGTGGATTTGGTCACGACAACCAGGGCTTTGCCCGGCGCTTCCTTGTCTTCGACAGGGGGACGATGCTCGAACCAGTACCATGCGCCACCCAGGGCAATCACGGCAACCGCGGCTATCGCGGGTTTGAAGTATGCGGAGAGCATCATCGCCGGATCAATCCAGGCCCTGTGTCGGGAGGAGCGTTTTGGATCGTCATTCCGGAGCGAAGCGAAGCATCGAATCCCGGATCTCGAACCACCGTGTCCGTGCCAGCGCACCATCCCTGAATGGCAAAGAATGCGTCCCGCAAGGCTGCGGGACGCATAACGGTTGCAGAACTTTACTCAGTGCCAGCGCCTGTCGACGGGTCCGTTCACTTGTTGGACGCGGTGGTCTTGTTCTCCATATTCACGACCTGCACGCGACGGTTCGCCTCAGCCAGCGGGTCGCTCTGGTTCTTGAGCTTGGTCTTGCCATAGCCGACCGTCACGAGATCGGGGGCGGCGATACCGAACTTGCTCATCAGGTAACGCTTGATCGAGTCCGCGCGCCGCTCGGACAGGTCCTGGTTGAAGGAGTCACCGCCGGCGGCGTCGGTATGGCCCGCGACGAGGAAGGTCGACCCCTTCAGGTCGGGATTGGTAAGCGCTCTTCCGAGAGCCTGAACCGCCGGCAATGATTTGGCGCTGATATCGGCTGAATTGTAGTCGAAAGTGATTTCCAGATCGATATTCGGCTTGTCCTTGACCATGGTGGCGATTTCTTCGCGCTCGACGTTCGAGAGCGAGCGGGTCGACCGGTTGCGAATGGTGCTGACAAAACGCCCTTCGCGGGCGACGGCCTCCGGATCGACCTGTGGGCCCACCGACAAGCCTCTGGTCAAGACCGGCTTGACCGGAACCAGCGCCTTGACGATTTGATCCTCAGTGACATCGCCGGCGACGGCTCTTCCCACGCCAAAGGAAAGTGTCACGGCAATCGTCGCGATCGAAAGGATCGCGGTGAGATTTTTCCTTCCAGACATCTTCAACATTTCCCAGTCCTCCTGCGCTGCCCGCGCGGTTCAAATCGATTTGCAAACAAGCTGCCGGACAATAATTCATCGCGGCCGGTTCTTCCGAATTTTGACTGCTTCGTCCTTTGTCTCCGGTGCAGGCCCTCAGGTTCGAGGAAACACCGTTCCTCCCACTCAAATTACCCGTCAATTTACCCCATAACTCGCGAATTCCTTAGCAATATTTGGGTCCATGGCCTTGGCGTTGTTTATATCCAGGTTGCCCTCCTCCGTCGCGCCATTGCGTTGCTTGGCGAGGCCGCGCCCGTACAGGGACGAAGTCAGCCTCGGATTGATCTTCAGGGCGGCGTCGAAATCGGCAATCGCATTCTTGGTCTGCCCGCTCTTCAGGTTCACGAGGCCACGGCTGTCGAGGGCGTCGACAAAGTTCGGGCGCAACCGAAGCGCCTCGTTGCAATCCTTCAAGGCGGCCTGCAGGTCGCCGATCACCGTGCGCGCCCAGCACCGGTTGTTGTAGGCCTCGACGTCCTTGGGATTGAGCCGCAGCGAGTCGTCGAAGTCCCTGATTGCAAGGCTATAAGCTCCCTTGCTGGCGTAGACCTGTCCGCGCCGGTAAAGCGAGGCCGAGTCGTCCGGGTTTTCGATCAGCTTGGCCGTCAGGCTTTTGATGGTCGGGTCATCTGCGAATGTGTCGTTTTTGGCTACCGATGTAATCGGGGGAGTGACCGGAGCAGCGACTGGCGGAGCCACCGGAGCAGCGACCGGGGGAGTAACCGGTGGGGCGACTGGGGGAGCAACGGGTGGCGCGACTGGCGGGGCAATCGGCGGTGCGACCGAAACCTCCGGCGATTTTGGAGGCAAAGGCGGCAGCGGTGGCGGCTGTGGCGGCAGCGGCGGGGGTTCGTGAGCGGGGACCGATGCTACCGGACCGGGCGGCCGCGGGCTCGAACCCGGCGTACCCGGGATAAACGAAAAATCCTCAGCCAGAGAGGACGAAATCCATGGCACCTGTTCGAGGCGGGATGCGCGGGTGACGCCGACGCGGGTTCGATTGAGCGTCTCTTCAGCCATCAGGTCGGGAACGCGAATTTCCTTGAGCAGCTCTTGTACGAACAGGCTGCGGTCGCCGCCATCATCTGAGACGACCGAACTAAGCGCCGCCGAGTACATCACCAGCGTTCCGTTCGGCGCGATCACCGGTGCGAGACCGGCCGAAAAACTCCGGAATCGGCGCTCAAAGGGATTGCGCCTGCTGGCGTCGATCAGTGCGATTTTGACGCCGGCGCCGCGGCTGTTGATTTCGCTCAGCACCGTTTCGAGGCTGAAACCATCGCGGCGCACGTCAGGCTCGGTCCAGATCTGCGCATCGACCGGGATCATGTAGCTCTGGCGGGCTGACTGTACGCCGAATCCGCTGAAGAAAATCAGCGCAATAGAGCCGGGCTTGATGCGAGCGTAGAGGCGATCGAAGGCGCGGCGCATGTTTTCGCCGGTCAGGTTTTCGCCGATTTCGACGCTAAACCCGTCGCGCTTGAGCTCGTCGGCGACGTCACGGGCGTCGTTTATCGGTTCCTTGAGCGGCGCATCGGCGTCGGGATATTTGGCGTTGCCGATGACCAGAGCGAACCGGTCGGCCGCAGCCGACGGGGCGGCTGGCGCGATCGAAAAAATCAAGATCAGAAGCAGTGCAAGGCGCGTTCTCATACGACGGCAGTCCAGCCCACAACAGGCGCCGATCCGAGCTTGCGCCGCGGCGACCTTACTCTACGGAAACTCCATTATCAAACCGGCTGATCGAGGCCTGTCAACTGGCACAAAGCCGCTGATAACAGTGACAATTAACCGCGACGGCGCATCGCAGAACCTTACTCGAAATCGGTCAACGGGACAGCCGCGGAGCGACGCATTTCGCACCGCAATGACATAATGTGATGAATATCACATAGCGGCATAACAGTATCCGCGCGGGTTTGACCTTTGTCGATGACGGTGGCTTGGTGCGACGATCGGTCATAGGCCCCGAAAATTGGTGCCCGAGAAGCTGGCACCCAAGAAAAAGTGAAACCGATGGGAAACGTCTACGAAATTTACGCGCTCCGCTACGCAACCATGTCGCCGCGCACGCCCCAGATGAATTATCTCACGCCGGATCCTCACGAAACCACGGCCTCTGATCTCGATTACTTCGTGTGGCTGATCCGGGGCGGCGGCCGCGATATCCTGGTCGACACCGGCTTCAATGCCGCCGAGGCGCAGGCGCGAAACCGCAAGCTGACGCTCAATCCGGTCGATGCGCTGGCGCGCTTCGATGTCCGCGCCGACGACATCAGGGACGTGGTCGTCACCCATCTGCATTACGACCATGCCGGTAATCTCGATCGTTTTCCCAAGGCGCGATTCCATCTGCAGGATCGAGAGATGAGTTTCGCCACCGGACGCTGCATGTGCTTCGGGACTTTGCGTCATCCGTTCTCGGTCGAACATGTCACGCTGATGGTCCGCCACGTCTATGGCGAACGCGTCACCTTTCATTCCGGTGACGGCGAGGTTGCGCCGGGCGTGACGGTGCATCGGGTCGGCGGCCATTCCGATGGCTTGCAGGTGGTGCGGGTCGAAACCGCGCGCGGAGCGGTGGTACTGGCGTCGGATGCGGCGCATTACTACGGCAATCTGCATCGCCGCAGTCCGTTTCCGATCGTCTATAACGTCGGCGATATGTGCGTAGGCTGGGAAATTGTCGAGCGTCTGGCCGGCCATCCCGACCGCGTCATTCCCGGGCACGATCCGCTGGTTGCCGAGATCTATCCGCGCGCCAGCGACAAGGTCGATGCCTATTCGTTGCATCTGCAGCCTTCTCGCTCCTTCGTCAAATAGCTCGTGGCGAAGCGAAAATGACGTCACCAACCAGCACCATCGGCTTTGTCGGTCTCGGCGTGATGGGTGAGCCGATCTGCCGGAATCTCGTGAAGAAGAGCGGCGCAGCCGTGATCGCCTTCGATCTGTCGCAGGAAGCACTATCGCGGCTGCGCGCGGAGGGCGCGGCGATTGCCGGTTCGGTTGCCGAAATCGTCGGCAAAAGCGAAATCCTGTTCCTGTGCCTTCCCAGCGCCAAACATGTGCGCAGCGTGTTTGAAGGCGACGGCATCCTGAAAAATATCCGAAAGCGCCAGGTCGTGGTCGATCTCGGAACTTCATCGGTGAAACTCACCCGCGATTTCGCCGGGCAGTTAAAGTCCAAGGGCGCATGCTGGGCGGATGCGCCGATCGCGCGTACCCGTCAGGCGGCGCAGGATGGCACGCTCAGCGTCATGGTCGGCGCCACGCCGGAATTATTCGCCCGGATCGAACCCTTGATCCGCTGCTTTGCCACCGACGTCACCCACTGTGGCGGCATTGGAGCCGGACAAGTAACAAAGATCCTCAACAACATGGTGCTGTTCGAAACCGTCAACGCGCTGGCCGAGGCGGTTGCGGTGGCCAAACGCAATGGCGTCGATCCGGCATTGCTGCTGGACACCTTGTCGAAGGGCTCGGCCGACAGCTTTGCGCTGCGTAATCATGGCATGAAGGCCATCGTTCCCGGTAACTTTCCCGAGCGCGCGTTCTCGGCCGAGTACGCGCTAAAGGACTTGTCCTATGCGCTGGAACTGGCCGGCGATGCCGGCATCAAAATCCGCGGCGCCGAATTGATCGGCAAGGTTTTACAGGAGGCGATCGATGCCGGTTCGGGGGATGCGTATTTTCCGGTGATCGCCAAGCACATCGGTGGAGGGAGCAAGCCATGATCGATCGTTTTGCCGGCCTGACGCCAACCCGCAGCCGTGCCGTCACTCACGATGGCCTTGTGTTCACCGTGGCGGTCGCGCCCGATCCGGTGACGTCCTCGATGTACGAACAGACCGTCAAGGCGCTCGCCCGCATCGACGAAAGCCTCGCATTATGCGGATCCGACAAGAGCAGGATCCTCTCGGCCATCGTCTATGTCGCCGACATCAGGCGCAAAGCCGAGATGAACCGCGCCTGGGATGAATGGGTCGATGCAAAGAATCCGCCGATGCGGGCCTGCATCGGCGTCGATCTCGAACCTCCGCATATCGTGGAGATCGTGGTGACGGCTGTGAAATAGGCCTGCCCGTTCATTATTGCGAGCGAAGCGAAGCCAATCCGTAGCAATTCATCGCGTGCAAGCGCGCATGGGGAAAGGTTCGCGCTCAATACGCCTCGCTGGCGCCAGCTTCCTCGCTGTTCTGCACGAGATCGAGACTGCCCTCGATTTTGCCGAGCAGCCGCGCAAACTCCTTGCGTTCCGCGGCCGAGAGGCATGACAGGATCTCCTGTTCCTTGCGCAACAGGCGCGGAATCAGTTCCTGGTACAGCGTCCTGCCCTTCCGCGTCATGCGCAAAACGAACTCACGGCGGTCGTCTTCATTCTCGATGCGCTCGACGAGTTGCCGTTTCATCAGTGCCGTGACGGCGCGGCTGATGGTGGACTTATGGGTGCGGGTGCAATGCACGATGTATTGCGCGCTGCAGGCGTCATTACGGAAACCGAGCGTCGCCAGCACGCGCCATTCCGGGATATCCAGCCCGTAGCGCGCTTGATATTCGCCGGATAGCGCGGCGCTGACCTCGGCCGCCAGCCGGTTCAGCCGGAACGGCACAAACCTGAAGAGATCGAGTGTGGAGCCTCTTTTGGACGCGGTTTCGTCGCGCCAGCCGGTACCCGCTTCGCCTGCCAACGCTTTTGTCAAAAATCGCTCCGATGGGAGTTGACGCCGGAACGCCAGAGGCGTTTAGATAGTTGCAGCTGAGACTATCTTAGCGTACGTGGATTTCCTTGGCCAGAGCAATGTGAGCGGATGGCGCAGCAGTCCAAAATCCAGTTCGGCTATCGCCGGCATCCCGATCAGGATCGCGCCGATGCGGCTGAGCATCCGGTGGTGGTGATCGGCGCCGGGCCGGTGGGACTGTCGCTGGCGATCGACCTGGCGCAGCGCGGCCAACCGGTCGTGCTGCTCGACGATGCCGACCGGATCGGCGAAGGGTCGCGCGCCATCTGTTTTTCCAAGCGCTCGCTCGAGTACTGGGATCGGTTGGGCACGGGCCAGCGCATGGTCGACAAGGGCGTGGTGTGGAGCGTCGGCAAGATCTTCCACGGCGCGTCGCAGCTTTATCAGTTCAACCTGCTGCCGGAGCAGGGACACAAGCGGCCCGCCTTCATCAACCTGCAGCAATTCCATGCCGAAGCCTACCTGGTCGATCGCGTCCGCGAGCTTTCGGCGGTCGATCTGCGCTGGCGCAACAAGGTGATCGGGCTGGAACAGCGCAACGACCATGTGATGCTGACCATCGAGACGCCGGATGGGCCCTATCCGATACGCGCGCAATATGTTGTCGCCTGCGATGGGGCACGATCGTCATTGCGGCAGATGGTCGGCGCCGAATTCGAGGGGCAGGTGTTCGAGGATCAATTCCTGATCGCAGACGTCAGGATGACGGCGGAATTTCCAACCGAACGCTGGTTCTGGTTCGACCCGCCGTTTCACGCCGGCCGCTCGGCGCTGTTGCACAAGCAGCCGGACGACATCTGGCGGATCGATCTTCAACTCCATCCGGATGCCGACCCCGTCGATCGAGAAGCGGCCGGAAAAGGTGCGGCCGCGGATCGCGCGCATGCTCGGGCATGACAAGTTCGATTTCGAATGGATCTCGCTTTATAAATTCCAGTGCCGCCGGATGGAAAAATTCATCCATGGCCGGGTGATGTTCGCCGGCGATGCCGCGCATCAGGTCTCGCCGTTCGGCGCGCGCGGCGCCAATTCCGGGCTGGAAGACGCCGAGAACCTGGCGTGGAAACTCGATCGCGTGCTGCGCCGGAGTTCTCCGGAAGCCTTGCTCGAGACCTATCATATCGAACGCAGCGCCGCGGCCGACGAGAACATCCGGGAATCCACCCGCTCGACCGATTTCATGGCACCCAGCTCTCGCCAGGAGGCGCGGCTGCGCAAGGCGGTGCTGTCGCTGGCCAAAGAAACGGAATTCGGCAAGCGCATGATCAATGGTGGACGGCTGTCGGTTCCCTCGATCTACGACACGCCGCTTTCGACCGCGGATACCGAGGTATGGCGCGGCGGCCCGCGGCCCGGCTCCTCGATGCCGGATGCTCCGCTCGACGCGCGCCCCGGCGGCCCAGGATTCTTGACCGAAGCCTTTATCGAGGCGGGAACACGGTTCACGCTGCTGGCGTTTTCCAATGGCGCGGCGGTCGATCCGCCCGATGGCGTCGGCGCGATCCGTATCGGTGTCAACGATGGGGATCTGGTCGCCACACGCTACGATGCCGCGCCCGGCACCGCCTATCTGTTGCGGCCCGATGGCTATGTCGCCGCGCGTTTCCGGCATCCGACCCGCGCCATACTCGACGCCGCGTTGGCGCGGGCCGCCGGCATCAATTGAGGTTTCCAATGGCGCTGTCCACCCGTTCGAATTTCGCCAAGCCGGATGACGCGTTTCGTGCCGTGGTCGAGGCGCATCGTGGCTTGAGCGACGAGCAAAGCGCCGATCTCGACGCGGCGCTGGTCCTGATCCTCGCCAATCATATCGGCGATCTCGAGGTGCTGCGCGAGGCGATCGAGCTTGCCAGGCGGCGGATGCTGGATGCCAGCCAGCAACAACAGCAGCAACAACAATAAGCACAGAGGGAATCGAATCGATGGCCAAGGGTTTTGCATCCACCACCGACATGGCGGAGAAGAAGGTCACCTTCTCCGAGATCGGTACCGATCTCTATGCCTTCACCGCCGAAGGCGATCCGAATTCCGCTGTCATCGTCGGCGATGACGGCTGCATCGTATTCGATGCGCAGGCGACGCCGGCGATGGCGAATAAAGTGATCGAACGGGTGCGCACCGTCACCGACAAGCCGATCAAATATGTGGTGCTGTCGCATTATCATGCGGTGCGGGTGCTCGGCGCGTCGGCCTACAAGGCGCAGGCCGTGATTGCGTCTTCGGAAACCTATCGGCTGGTCGAGGAACGCGGCCAGCAGGACTGGGATTCGGAATACGGCCGCTTTCCGCGGCTGTTCCAGGATGCCCAGAGCATTCCCGGGCTGACCTGGCCGACGCTGACTTTCGAAGGCGCGATGTCGATCTATCTCGGCAAGCGCGAAGTGCAGTTGATGCAGCTCGGCGCCGGACATACGTCGGGCGATATTGTCGCCTGGGTGCCGGACGCCGAGGTGATGTTTTCCGGTGACCTGATCGAATATCATTCGGCCTGCTATTGCGGCGACGCGCATTTGCGCGAATGGCCGACGACGCTGAACGAAATCCGCGCCTTCAATCCCAGGGCGATCGCGCCGGGGCGCGGCGATGCGCTCAAGGGGCTCGCTACCGCGCGCGACGCCATCGCGATGACGCGCGATTTCGTCACCACGCTGTTCGGCGCCGCCGAGACCGCGGTCGCCAAGGGCCGCAACCTCAAGCAGACCATGGCGGCGGCGCGCGAGGTGATGGACCCGAAGTTTTCCAGTTTCGCGATCTACGAACACTGCCTGCCGTTCAACGTGTCGCGCGCCTTCGATGAAGCATCGGGAATCGACGATCCCGTGATCTGGACCGACAAGCGCGACCAGGAAATGTGGGCGGCCCTGCAAGGAGGATGACCATGAATATCAACACGTCGCCGGACGTTATCAGCCGCAGTACCGTCAATATCACGCCGGGCTACATGTCCGGCTTCGGCAACAGTTTCGAGACCGAGGCACTGCCCGGCGCGCTGCCGATCGGACGAAATTCACCGCAGCGTTGCGC
This sequence comes from uncultured Alphaproteobacteria bacterium, assembly GCA_963774685.1. Taxonomy (GTDB): domain Bacteria; phylum Pseudomonadota; class Alphaproteobacteria; order Rhizobiales; family Xanthobacteraceae; genus Bradyrhizobium. The sequence goes on from CAVZFU010000005.1 coordinate 1,101,932, forward strand.
CTACGGCCTTTATGCCGAGCAACTATCGGGCTCGCCGTTCACGGCACCCCGCGGCAGCAACGAGCGCTCATGGCTGTATCGAATCAGGCCTTCGGTGCGGCATTCCGGGCGCTTCGCCAAGGTCGATGCCGGATTGTGGCGCACCGCGCCCTGTCATGAGTACGAGCTGCCGATCGCGCAATTGCGCTGGGATCCGGCGCCGATCCCGAAACAGGACATGACGTTCCTGCAGGGCGTGCAGACCATGACCACGGCGGGAGACGCCAACACCCAGGCCGGCATGGCGGCGCACGTCTATCTCATCACGCGATCGATGGTCGATCAGCATTTCTACAATGCCGACGGCGAGATGATGTTCGTGCCGCAGCAGGGCAGTCTGCGCTTCGTTACCGAGTTTGGCCGCATCGATGTCGAGCCCGGCGAGATCGCGGTGATCCCGCGCGGCGTTAAATTCCGCGTCGAGATCACCGCCGGCCCCGCCCGCGGCTATCTCTGCGAAAATTACGGCGGCGCCTTTACGCTGCCCGAGCGCGGCCCGATCGGCGCCAATTGCCTCGCCAATGCGCGGGATTTCCTCACCCCGGTTGCGGCCTATGAGGACAAGGACACGCCGACCGAATTGTTCGTCAAATGGGGCGGCTCGTTGTTCAAGACGACATTGCCGCATTCGCCGATCGACGTGGTGGCGTGGCATGGCAACTACGCGCCGTACAAATACGACCTGCGGACCTTCTCGCCGGTCGGCGCCATCGGATTCGACCATCCCGATCCGTCGATCTTCACCGTGCTGACGTCGCCGTCGGAAACCGCCGGCACCGCAAATATCGACTTCGTGATTTTCCCGGAGCGCTGGGCGGTGGCGGAAAACACCTTCCGCCCGCCCTGGTATCACATGAACATCATGTCGGAGTTCATGGGGCTGATCTACGGCGTCTACGACGCCAAGCCGGAAGGCTTCACGCCCGGCGGCATCAGCCTGCACAACCAGATGCTGCCGCACGGCCCGGATCGCCAGGCCTTCGAGCACGCCAGCAATTCGGAACTGAAGCCGGTCAAGCTGACGGGCACCATGGCCTTCATGTTCGAAACCCGATACCCGCAGCGCGTCACCGCGCATGCCGCGAAGTCCTCGACCTTGCAGGATGATTATGCGGATTGCTGGAAGGGACTGGAAAAGCGGTTCGATCCGAACAAGCCGTGAGATGCTTTCTGCCCGTCATCGCCGGGCCTGACCCGGCGATCCATCTGCTTCTTTGAAAGCTGGATGCCCGGGTCAAGCCCGGGCATGACGATTTACTGATTGGAGAAATATTTTGCCCCATCCCAACGATCCGAGCCTCCGCTCCTTCATCGACGTCGATCCCGCATCGGACTTCTCCATCCAGAACCTGCCTTATGGGGTGTTTTCGGCCAAGGATGGCCTGGCCCCTCGCGTCGGGGTTGCGATCGGCGATTATGTGCTCGATCTCTGGGAGCTTGAACAGGATGGACGGCTGGATGTCGGCGAACTCGGCGTGTTTGCCGCACCGATGCTCAATCCGTTCATGGCGCTGGGGCCGAAAGTGTGGTCGCGCACCCGCGCGCGGATCAGCGAGCTATTGCGTCACGACAATCCGGAACTGCGCGACAACGACGAGTTGCGCAAGCGCGCGCTGGTGCCGATGGCGAATGTCAAACTGTATCTGCCGATCGCGGTCTCGGGCTACACTGATTTCTATTCGTCAAAGGAGCATGCCACCAATGTCGGCGTCATGTTTCGCGGCAAGGACAATGCGCTGCAGCCGAACTGGCTGCACATGCCGATCGGCTACAACGGCCGGGCATCGACCGTGGTGGTCAGCGGCACCAAAGTCCGCAGGCCGCGCGGGCAGTTGAAGCCGCCGAACGCCGACGCGCCCTCGTTCGGTCCCTGCAAGCGGCTCGATTTTGAACTCGAGATGGGCGTCGTGATCGGGCAGCCATCGCCGATCGGCGAGATGCTCACCGAGAAGCAGGCGGAGCAGATGATCTTCGGCTTTGTGCTGCTCAACGACTGGAGCGCGCGGGATATCCAGCAATGGGAATACGTGCCGCTCGGCCCGTTCCAGGCCAAGGCGTTCGCAACCTCGATCAGTCCCTGGATCGTGACGCGCGAGGCGCTGGAGCCGTTTCGCGTTCACGGCCCGGCGCAGGATCCGGCGCCGCTGCTCTATCTGCAGCAGGCACAGCCGAACAATTACGACCTTGAACTTGATGTCGGCTTGCGCGCTGCCTCAATGAACGAAGCCGTCGGTATCTGCCGCACCAATTTCAAGTACATGTATTGGTCATCGGTGCAACAACTGGTGCATCACGCTTCGTCCGGCTGCGCCATGAATGTCGGCGATCTCCTGGGGAGCGGCACCATCAGCGGTCCCGACAAGCATCAGCGCGGCAGCCTTCTCGAAATAAGCTGGAACGGCACGGAGCCGATTGAACTGGCCGGCGGCGTCAAGCGGACCTTTCTCGAAGACGGCGATTCGCTTGTGATGCGCGGCTGGTGCCAGGGCGAGGGCTACCGCGTCGGCTTCGGCGAAGTCGAGGGAACGATAGTGGCGGCGGCCTAGCGCTCTTCCGGCGGAATGCCTCGAATCCGCGCCGAATGCGCGGCGACGTCGTCATGGCCAAAGGACAACTGGACCCGCTTGGTCGACGGCGGATGCTTTTCGACGGATATGCCGGGCCGCCATTCCTTTGCCGGCCGGATCGGCCGCGGGACGAAACCGCCGCCGCAGTTCGGGCATACATTGTTCAGTTTGGTCTCGACGCAATCGGCGCAGAACGTGCATTCATAGCTGCAGATGCGCGCTTCTGTCGAATTTGGCGGAAGGTCCTTGTCGCAATACTCGCAGTTCGGTCGCAGTTGCAGCGCCATGGCGGTCTCGTGGTTGTCCGGACGTAGCGGATGATCGCAAATCGATCGCCTGAACCGAATGACGAATATCCCTCGATTTCAGCCATGCGGTCTCAGCGCAGGGATTTTAGCGGCAGCTTTTGCGTCTCCTTCAGGCGATCGAGCACGATCGAGGAGCGCACATGCGCCACGCTCTGGTGCGGCATCAGCACGTTGTTGACGATATCCGACAGGCTCTTGAGATCGCGCAGCACCGCCTTCAGCAGATAATCGGCGTCGCCGGTGAGCGAATAGGCTTCCTGGATATCGTCGACGCGATTGACCAGCGTGCGAAACCGCTTGGCATTATCTGGCGAATGCGTTGCGAGCGTGATGTGAATGAAGGCGATGACATTGAAGCCGAGCGGCTCGCTGGCAAGGTCGGCATGATAGCCCGAGATGACCTTGTCCTGCTCCAGCCGCATGCGCCGCCGCGAGCATTGCGACGCCGACAGGCCGGCCACGTCGGCGAGCTGCTGGTTGGTCAGGCGGCCGTCATCCTGCAGCGCGGCCAGTATTTTGAGGTCGAAGGCGTCAACCGATATCATGCGTGAAATGCCATATTTGTGCACAGATTGTGCATATCCATAGCACAAGACGGCTCCATTTGCATACACATTGCGCGTCATGTGGCTGATGATGCACGTCAGCAAAATCAGGGAGATCAGCCATGGGTCCGTTTCCGCACGACGCGCCGGCCGCCAGGATTTCCGCCGACAACCCGATGGGGACCGACGGTTTCGAGTTCGTTGAATATGCGCATCCCCGGCCCGAAGAACTGCACGCGCTGTTCAAGCTGATGGGCTATGTGCCGGTCGCGCGCCACAGGACGAAAAAGATCACGGTCTATCGCCAGGGCGACATCAATTATCTCGTCAACGAGCAGCCCGGTACCCACGGCGTCGATTTCGTTGCCGCGCATGGTCCCTGCGCGCCATCGATGGCGTTTCGCGTGGTCGATGCAAAGCAGGCCTATGAGCGTGCATTGTCGCTTGGCGCCGAACCCGCCGGCGTTTCCTCAGCGCAGAAGACGCTCGATGTTCCCGCCATCAAGGGCATTGGCGGCAGCTTGCTGTATTTCGTCGATCGCTATGGCGCCAAGGGTTCGGCCTACGATGCTGAATTCGAGTGGCTGGGTGCCGGAAATCCGCGGCCCGAGGGCGCGGGGCTGTTTTATCTCGATCACCTCACCCATAACGTCCATCGCGGGCGGATGGACGTCTGGACCGGTTTCTACGAAAGACTGTTCAACTTCCGGCAGATTCGCTTTTTCGATATCGAAGGCCGCGCATCCGGCCTGTTCTCGCGGGCGCTGACCAGTCCTGACGGCAAGATCCGGATTCCAATCAACGAGGATGCGGGCGATTCCGGCCAGATCGAGGAATATCTCAACGTCTATCGCGGCGAGGGCATCCAGCATATCGCCTGCGGGGCAAAGGATATCTATCGCACCGTCGAGGCGTTGCGCACGGACGGCCTGCCGTTCATGCCGTCGCCGCCTGCCACCTATTTCGAGAAGATCGACGCGCGCCTGCCCAAGCACGGCGAGGACGTTGCGCGGCTTACGCGCGATGGCATCCTGATCGACGGCGAAGGCGTCGTCGAAGGCGGCCATACCAAGGTGCTGCTGCAGATTTTCTCCGCCAACGCCATCGGGCCGATCTTCTTCGAGTTCATCCAGCGCAAGGGCGATGACGGCTTCGGCGAAGGCAACTTCAAGGCGCTGTTCGAATTGATCGAGGAAGACCAGATCCGCCGCGGTGTACTGAAGGTAGAGGACGCGGCGTAGTAAACGATGTCGTCCCGGCCTCCGAGCCGGGACCCATATGCCGCGGCTTTGCGTTTGGGTGCAATGTTAGAGACCTTCTACAACAACAGATGACCGGGATTATGGGTCCCGGCGTTCGCCGGGACGACCAAGGTTACTTTCCGCTCTGCCACTCCCGCGTGACTTCGGCGATATCGGCCGTTGCGGCCTCACGGATCGCCGAGGGCGTGCGTGAAAAACGTGGCGCGGGCGCCGGCTGGGTGACGCCGTGGCGGGTGACGAAAATCTCGCGTGCCTTCATGTGCGGATGTTCCGGCGCTTCTTTCATGGTCAGAACCGGCGCGAAGCAGATGTCGGTGCCTTCCATGATGGTGCACCACTCGTCGCGGGTCTTGCTCTTGAACACATCCACCAGCTTCTGCTTGAGCGCGGGCCAGGCCTTGCGATCCATCTGATGATCGAAGTCGGCGTCCGAAAGGCCGGCGTGCTGGCGCAGCAGCGCGTAGAATTGCGGCTCGATCGAACCGATCGAAATGAACCGGCCGCAGCCGCATTCATAGACGCCATAGAAGTGCGCACCGCCATCGAGGAAATTGCTCTCGCGCTGTTCGGTCCATCGTCCCGCAGCCGTCATGTCGAAGAACATCGACATCAACGAAGCTGCACCATCGCACATCGCAGCATCCACCACCTGCCCCTTGCCCGATTTCTGCGCTTCCAATAGCGCAGCGAGCACACCGACCACGAGGTAGAGCGCGCCGCCGCCGAAGTCGCCGACCAGATTGAGCGGCGGCACCGGTTTGTCCTTGCCGCCGATCGCAGCCAGCGCGCCGGTCACCGAGATGTAGTTGATGTCGTGGCCGGCGGCCTGCGCCAGCGGGCCTTGCTGACCCCATCCGGTCATCCGGCCGTAGACCAGGCGCGGATTACGCGCCTGCACAACATCGGGCCCAAGCCCCAATCGCTCCATCACGCCGGGCCGAAAGCCTTCGATCAGCGCGTCGGCATTGGCCAGAAGGTCGAGTGCCTGCGCGATGGCGGCCTTGTCCTTCAGGTCGAGTTCGACGACCTTTCGCCCGCGCCCCGCGATCGATTTCAAATTCTTCCTGGCACCGACGCGATCGAGCGTGATGACCTCCGCGCCCATGTCCGCCAGCAGCATGCAGGCAAAGGGACCGGGCCCGATACCGGCAAATTCGACGATGCGAAAACCTGCCAGCGGGCCGGAGGTGCGGGTGGAGGATTGCGGGGCTGATTTGTCGAGCACGTTGTTTTCCGTTGATGAATCAAGGAATCATGAAGTTGCGGAAGTCTTGGTGCCGTGGCGTCCAGGGTCGCTCAACGTCACCTTGGCGGCGTCCGCCCACAGTTTGGCGTTCTGCTTTTGCCGTTCGGTGCCGGTGCCTTCTTCCGCCACCTTGCGGCCGAGCGCGATGAAGACCGGAATTTCGTCGTCACGCATCGGTTTGACGGCTTGCTTGCGTGCCATCGCCTTCTCGATATAGGGCGCGAGTTCTTCCTGCTTCTGCTTTTCCCGCTCGATTTCGCGCGCCCTGAATTCCGGCATCACGTCCCTGGCGAACAGCTCCAGTGCCTCGCAGATGTCCTTGTGCTGGTTGCGGCCGCCCTGCTGGATGAACACGGTCTGGTCGACACCCGATTCCTCGAAGTGCCGCAGATGGGTCCGCAACTGGTCGGGCGTGCCGATGCCGTGATCGGCGCCGGCCGGCGGCAACGCGTGCCGGGCCTTTTCGAAATTGGCCCAGATGTCGGTGCGTCCCGGCTTGTGCTCGCCGAAGATATAATGATGCGCGAGACCGTAGCGGAAAAACCGCAGGCCGTCCTCGCCGCGGCGGCGCGATTCCATTTCATCGGCATGTACCGAGAAGCCGGTCACCATCGCAACGTTGGGATTGACGGCATGGCCGATCGGTACGCATTCCTCCTTGAAGATGCGGTAGTAGTCATCGACCCATTGCCGGGCTTCACGCGGATCGACAAAGGCGAAGGTCAGCGCGCCGATGCCGCACCGCGCCGCCATCTTGATGGTCTCGCGATTGGAGCAGGCAACCCAGAGCGGAGGATGCGGCTTCTGCAGCGGCTTCGGCACCACGTTGCGGCACGGCATCTCGAAGAACTCGCCCTTGAAGCCGGGATAGGGGTCCATCGCCATCATGTCGGTGCATTGCTCGACGCCTTCTTTCCACATCCGCCGCTTCTCGACCGGATCGAAACCGACGTTGAAGCCGCCGAGCTCCATCAGCGAAGCACTTTCGCCGGTGCCGAATTCGACGCGACCGTTGGAGACGAGATCGAGCGTGGCGATGCGCTCGGCGACCCGCGCCGGATGATTGTATTTCGGCGGCATCAGGCAGATGCCGTGGCCGAGCCGGATTCTGCTGGTGCGCTGTGAGCACGCCGCGAGGAATATTTCGGGCGCGGAGGAATGCGAATATTCCTCGAGGAAGTGATGCTCGACTTCCCAGGCGTAATCGATGCCGAGTTTGTCGGCGAGTTCGACCTGATCGAGCGCCTCCTGGAACAGCCGGTGCTCGTCGCCCTCGTTCCACGGGCGCGGCAACTGGTGCTCGTAGAAAATCCCGAATTTCATGGGCGCTCCCGAAATGCTTGTTTTGGGGAAATTGTCTAGCGTTGCGGGGAGGGTGGCAAGCGGCTTTTGATGCGAATATGGCTAAATAGAAAGCGGCGCGCATTGCTGCACGCCGCTTGTTTTTAACGCGAAATAACGATCAGCCGGCGTCGGCAACCGCGCGCTGCGCCATCACCTTGATCAGGTTGGCGCGATAGGCCGACGATCCATGGATGTCGGTCAACAATCCGTCGGCGGAAATCTTGACGTTGTCGAGCGCGCCGGGGGACCAGTTGGCCTTGAGCGCCGCCTCGATCGCCGGTACCCGCATGACGCCGTTCTGCGAGGCGCCGGTGGCGGCGACACGGACATCGCCCGCCTTGGTCTTGACCACGAACACGCCGGTCAGGGCAAAGCGCGAGGCCGGATGGCGCATTTTCGAATATCCCGCCTTGGCCGGAATCGGGAACGACACCGCGGTGATAATCTCGTCATCCGCCAGCGCAGTTGCGAACAGGCCCTTGAAGAAATCATCCGCCGGTATCGAGCGCTTGTTGGTCTTGACGGTGGCGCCGAGCGCCAGCACCGCGGCCGGATAGTCCGCCGCCGGATCGTTGTTGGCGATCGAGCCGCCGATGGTGCCGCGATAACGCACTTGGGGATCGCCAAGCACCGACGTCAGATGCACGATCGCGGGGATCGCTTTCTTGGCATCGGCGCTCTGCAGGATGTCGAAATAGGTGGTCGCAGCCTTGATGGTCAGCGCATCGGCTGAAAGTTCGATACCGACCAGTTCCTTGATCTTTCCGAGATCGATCACGTCGGATGGCGAGGCCAGCCGCTGTTTCATCACCGGAAGCAAGGTATGGCCACCGGCGAGATATTTTGACTCGGCGCCCTTGGCGAACAAGGCGGCAGCTTCTGCGACGGTGGAGGGGCGATGATAGGTTGTCTGGTACATGGCAGTATTCCCTCTCAACCGTGAATGGCGTGCCACACCCGGTCGGGTGTCGCCGGCATTTCCAGCTTGTTGTTGCCGATCGCGTCCGTGATGGCGTTGATGACGGCGGCGGATGCGCCGATCGCGCCGGCCTCGCCGCAACCCTTGACGCCCAAAGGATTGCCCGGACACAGCGTCGTGGTGTGGGACAACTTGAACGACGGCAGGTCGTCGGCGCGCGGCATGGTGTAGTCCATGAACGACGCGGTCACGAGCTGGCCGCTGGAATCGTAGACCGCGCCTTCCAAAAGCGCCTGGCCGATGCCCTGGGCGAGGCCGCCATGGACCTGGCCTTCGACGATCATCGGATTGATCATCCGGCCGAAATCGTCGGCGGCGACGAAGTTGACGAATGAAGTCTTGCCGGTGCCGGCGTCGACCTCGATTTCGCAGATGTAGGCGCCGGCCGGGAAGGTGAAGTTGGTGGGATCATAGAACGCGGTCTCCTTCAGGCCGGGCTCCATGCCGTCGGGCAGGTTATGCGCGGTATAGGCCGCAAGCGCCACCATCGGCAGCGCGATCGACTTGTCGGTGCCGGTGACCTTGAACTCGCCGTTCTCGATCACGATGTCGTTCTCCGACGCCTCCAGCGCATGGGCTGCGATCTTCTTGGCCTTGGCTTCGACCTTCTCCATCGCCTTGATGATGGCGGTGCCGCCAACCGCGATCGAGCGCGAACCGTATGTGCCCATGCCGAATTGCACCTTGTCGGTGTCGCCATGGACGATCTGGACCTGGCTGATCGGAACGCCCAGGCGTTCGGCGACCAGCTGGCAGAAGGTGGTCTCATGGCCCTGGCCGTGGCTGTGCGAACCGGTGAGGATTTCGATGGTGCCGACCGGATTGACGCGGACTTCTGCGGATTCCCACAGGCCGACGCCGGCGCCGAGGCTGCCGACCGCTTTGGAGGGCGCGATGCCGCAGGCTTCGATGTAGCAGGAGAAGCCGATGCCGCGGAGCTTGCCTTCTTTCTTGGCTTTATCTTTACGCGCCGGGAAGCCTTTGTAATCGATCGCCTTCAAGGCGGAGTCGAGCGAGGCGCCGAAATCTCCGACGTCGTAGGCCATGATCACGGGGGTCTGGTGCGGGAAGCTGGTGATGAAGTTCTTGCGACGAAGTTCCGCCGGATCGACCTTCAATTGACGCGCCGCGGTTTCCATCAGCCGTTCCACCACGAAACTGGCTTCGGGCCGGCCCGCGCCACGGTAGGCATCGACCGGGACGGTATTGGTGTAGACGCTGATCACCTCGGCGAAGATGTTGGGGATGTTGTACTGGCCCGACAGCAGCGTCGCGTAGAGATAGGTCGGCACCGACGACGAGAACAGCGACATATAGGCGCCGAGATTGGCGTGGGTCTTCACGCGCAGCCCGGTGATCTTGTTGTCCTTGTCGAAAGCAATCTCGGCCTTGGTGAGGTGATCGCGGCCATGGGCATCGGTCAGGAAGGCCTCGGTGCGATCTCCGGTCCACTTCACCGGCCGCCGCACTTTCTTGGAGGCCCAGAGTGCCACCATTTCTTCGGGATAGATGAAGATCTTCGAGCCGAAACCGCCGCCGACATCGGGCGCTACCACCCGCAGCTTGTGTTCCGGCGCGATGTTATAGAAAGCCGACAGCACCAGACGCGCGACGTGCGGATTCTGCGACGTCGTGTACAGCGTGAAATGCTCTTCGGCGTCGTTGTATTCCGCAATCGCCGCACGCGGCTCCATCGCGTTCGGGACCAGCCGGTTGTTGGTGATGTCGAGCGAGACGACGTTCGCGGCCGATTTGAATGCCGCCTCCGTCGCCGCTTCGTCGCCGATGGTCCAGTCGTAGATCACGTTACCGGCTGCTTCCGGATGAAGCTGCGGCGCGCCCGGTTTGATCGCCGCGCGAATATCGGGGACCGCCGGAAGCTCCTCGTAATTGACGACGACGGCTTCCGCCGCATCCTTGGCCTGGTTCTTGGTCTCGGCGATCACCACGGCGACCGCCTGGCCGACAAAGCGCACCGTCTCCGGCGCCATCGCCGGCCATGCGCCCATCTTCATCGGCGTGCCGTCCTTGGATGTGATGGCCCAGCCGCAGATCAGATTGCCGACCTTGTCATCGACGATCTGTTGTCCGGTCAGCACGTCGACCACGCCCGGCATTTTCATCGCCGCCGACGAGTCGATGCTCTTCACTTTGGCGTGCGCATGCGGGCTGCGGACGAAGTGGGCGTGGGTCATGCCCTGAAGCTTGATGTCGTCGACGTAACGGCCGCGGCCTGTAATGAAACGGCGGTCTTCCTTGCGCACCACGCTTGCGCCAATGCCTTCAACGCCCATGTCCTGATCTCCCAACCGGAGTTTTTGTTTCCGCCATTTCCATCGAAATTCGGCGGTCTTGAATTCAGCAATTGCTGGTTTTCAGGCCGCTATTCCGCGGCCTGCGAAACCTTCATGCGGCCGGCGGCATCGAGCACCGACTTGACGATGTTGTGATAGCCGGTGCAGCGGCAGATATTGCCCTCCAGTTCATGCCGGACGGTGTCCTCGTCGAGCTTGCCGCCATATCGATGGACGATATCGATCGCCGACATGATCATCCCCGGCGTGCAATATCCGCATTGCAGCCCGTGATTGTCGCGGAAGGCCGCCTGCATGGGATGCAGTTCGTCGCCCTTCGAGATGCCTTCGATGGTGGTGACGTTGGCGCCATTGGCCTGTCCCACCAGCACGGTGCAGGATTTGACCGCCCGGCCGTCGATATGCACGACGCAGGCGCCGCATTGGCTGGTATCGCAGCCGACATGGGTGCCGGTCAGGTTCAGATGATCGCGCAGGAGATTAACGAGAAGAGTCCGGTCCTCGACGTCAGCCGCGACCGTCTTGCCGTTCACCGTCAATTTGATGGTAGACACGCCTGATACCTCCCGATGCTCTTTAATTATTCTAATTAGAAACAGGGGTGGGGGACTTTGCAACTGGAATTTCGTCGCGGAGCGTCATCGTGATGCGGGTTCGCGCGAGATATTTTTATTCCTTCGGGGAGGGGACCGAGGGTGGCGAGGGCGCCCTCGTGGCCGGAGATGCGAAAGCACCCTTTCGAACCGGAAGGCTGCCCATTTTCCGAAATGCGGCCCGAAACCGCTTCCTGGGGGGAGGATTGGCGGCAAATTTACGCCCCCTTATCCATTCTCCCCTAAATCTTCAGGGTGGATTCGGGCGGCTCACGCTGCTCCGATTTCGCTGGTTTTCTTCACGAAGACGGGGGTTCGGGGTGGGGTTATCAAAGCGCACCTGGCGGCAGTCGATCTCGCCGAAAATCCCGACCTTGCGGTTTCGCGCCAAGGTCATGCTCGGTTTCGCCGTGGTGCTCGCCATATCGGCCGCCAGCCTCGGGATTGCCTATCTGGGATTCGAACGGATCTCGACTGGCGTGACGCTCTATCGCGATAGCGTGTCGCAAGCCGATCTGGCGCGCAACATCGACCGCGAACTGATTTCGTACCGGGCGCTGGCGCGATATTACGTGGTGACCGGCAAAGACGATGACGCCAACGCGGCGCTGACCGCCGAAGCGAGCCTGAAGGACGCCATCGATCAATCGATGAGGGGCACCACCAATCCGGAGAGCCTCGATCATCTCACGCGCCTCGCCAGGGAATTCAATATCTTCACCAGGATTTTTGCCGATATCCTGAAGGTCAAGCGCGACAACGCCTTTATCACGCAGAATCAACTCACGCGCGGCGGTACCATGCTGCGCTACAAGCTCGACGATCTCGCGAGCATTGCCGCCGAGGCCGGGCTTCCGGCAGTCGAACTCGGCGCCAAGCAAGTCATGGCGCAATATCTGGCGGTGATGGCGCTTGCCAATACGTTCGTCATCAATTCCGATCAGACGGTCGCCGCCAGTACATTGTCGCGTCTCACATTCGTCGATAATTCGCTGCAGGCGATATCGTCGACCGATGAAAAGGTCGTGCAGGCGCTCAGGGAGATTTCGGGATTGCTGGAGGAATACCGGCAATCCTTCGGCTAAACTGGTCGAGAATTCCAAATCGATTGATGAACTGACAGCGGAGATGGCTGATTCTGCGACCGCGATCATGCAGGGATCGAGTGCCATGAAGGCCGAACTGCTTTCCGAGCAACAGCGGCTTGAAATCCGAATCGAACGCGATCGTCGGCGAGACCGAACGCCTGATCGTGATGCTCGCGGCCGGCGGATTGCTGCTGGGAGGAGCGCTGGCTCTGATGCTCGGCAGGGGAATTTCCGCACCCATGACCGCGATGTGCAAGGCGATGCGCAAACTCGCCGGCGGCAATTTCGATGTCGTGCTGCCCGGCCTCGGCCGCAAGGATGAACTCGGCGAGATGGCGGACGCGGTGGAAGAATTCAAGGTGCAGGCCATTGCCAAGGCCGAACGCGACGCCGCCGCGCATGACGCCCAGAACAGGGCTGCGAGCGCTGCGCGCCGCGCCGAACTCATTCGCTTCGCCGATCAATTCGAAACCGCCGTGGGCTCGATCGTCTCCAATGTTTCGGCATCGGCCGTTCAGCTTGAATCGGCCGCCGGAGTCCTGACGCGCACCGCGGAGACCACCCAGGGTCTGTCCAGTCAGGTCGCCGGAGCATCGGAAGAAGCCTCCAGCAACATGCAATCGGTCGCCGCTGCGACCGAGGAACTGTCCGCGTCGGTCGATGAGATCGGCAGGCGGGTTCGCGAATCCAACCGGATCGCGGAGGCCGCGGTGCTTCAGGCGCAACAAACCGACGGGCGCATCGGTAAGTTGTCGCGTGCCGCGCAGGAGATCGGTGACGTCGTCAAGCTGATCACGGCGATTGCCGAGCAGACCAATCTGCTGGCGCTGAATGCAACCATCGAAGCGGCCCGTGCCGGCGAAGCCGGCCGGGGTTTTGCCGTGGTCGCCTCCGAGGTCAAGTCGCTGGCAAGCCAGACCGCGAAGGCGACCGATGAGATATCGTCGCATATTTCGGGCATGCAGGACGCGACGCAGGAATCGGTCGCAGCCATCAAGGAGATCGGCGGCACCATCGCCCAGGTCTCGAGCATCGCTTCGACGATCGCCAGTGCGGTCGAGCAGCAAAGCTCGGCGACACAGGAAATTGCGCGTAGCGTCCAGAACGTCGCCCAAGGTACCCAGGAGGTCGCCGCCAACATCACGCAAGTGAATCGCGGCGCCACCGAAACCGGTTCTGCGTCGGAGGATGTATTGAATTCGGCGCGAACGCTCTCGACCGAAAGCACGCGCCTGCGCGAGGAGCTTAACCGCTTCATGGCGAATATTCGCGCGGCTTAGTGTTGATTAGTTGTCCGGCCGCAGGCCGGGACGACGCGTTATTCCCTTCCAAACTGCCGTTTCAACTCGCCCTTGGCGCGCTCCAGCCGCTCGCGTTGGGTTTTCGGCAGCGTCTTGCCGGCGCGGTTGATGTAGAAGGTCAGCATCGAGAGCGCCGAACGATAGGCGCCGGTCTTGCGGCGCGAACTGCGCTCCGCCGAGCGCTTGAGCGACGCCGCAATCCGCCTTGGATCCCGCAGCGTAAACACGCCGCGCTTCAGGTCGAGCGCGTCGCTTTCCCGGGTGACCCGCTGCGACCAGCGCCTGGTCGCTGCCTTCCCGCCGGGCGCAGTCTTTCGTTTTGTCTTAGCCTTTGCGGCCATGATCGATCTCCGCGTTTTGTTCAAAACCCGAAGCGGCTCAATCGGTTCCGCATGCTCTCGACGCGGAACCTGCCCCGTTGCCGCGCGTTAGCAAGGCAAGCACTGGTAGCCCGGAAGAAAGGTTCCCGGGCTCCATTTTGCTTGGTCCGATCCCGATGTATTTGCCGAAGTCCGATCATTTTGCAGGCAGTGATCGAATGACTGAAAGTCGCGTCGTCGAGACCGATATTCCTGCACGGCTCGATAGCCTGTACTGGAGCGGCTTTCACACCCGCGTGGTGCTGGCGCTCGGCATTACCTGGATCCTGGATGGATTGGAGGTGACGCTGGCCGGCGCCCTGTCGGGGGCGTTGAAGGAAAGTCCGGTGCTTCGATTCACGAACTTCGACGTCGGATTTGCCAACAGCGCCTATCTTGCCGGCGCCGTGATCGGCGCGCTCGGGTTCGGTTGGCTCACCGACCGGATCGGACGCAAGAAACTGTTCTTCATCACGTTGGCACTCTATCTCACGGCGACGGCCGCAACGGCGCTGTCCTGGAATGTCGGGAGTTACGCATTGTTTCGTTTTCTCACGGGCGCGGGCATCGGCGGTGAATATACCGCGATCAATTCGACGATTCAGGAATTGGTGCCGGCGCGTTATCGCGGGTGGACCGACCTTTTGATCAATGGCAGCTTCTGGATCGGTGCGGCGATCGGTGCGACCAGCGCCATCGTGCTGCTCGATCCGGCCATCATTGGCCCCGATCTCGGCTGGCGGCTGGCGTATCTCACCGGCGCTTGCCTGGGTCTTGTAGTGTTCGTGATGCGGATGTGGATTCCGGAAAGCCCGCGCTGGCTGATGATTCACGGTCATCCCGATCGCGCGCAGGAAATTGTGAATGATATCGAACGATCGGTCATGGCAACGGCGCAAGATCCATCGAAACAGGCGCTACCGAAAATCAAACTGAAAATGCGCGATCACACCCCGCTGGGCGAGGTGGCGCGAACGCTATTCTTCAGCTATCGCCAGCGCTCGCTGGTCGGATTGGCGCTGATGATCGCGCAGGCATTTTTCTATAATGCGATCTTCTTTACGTTTGCGCTGGTGCTGACCGATTTCTTCGGCATCGCCTCGAGCCAGGTCGGCTGGTACATCCTCCCCTTTGCGGCGGGTAATTTTCTGGGTCCGTTGCTGCTCGGCCGCCTGTTCGATACGCTCGGACGCCGCACGATGATTGCACTGACTTACGGCGTTTCGGGTATTTTGCTCGCGCTCTCTGGATACTTGTTCTCGATCGGTGCATTGAGCGCGCAGACCCAGACCATCGCATGGATGGTGATTTTCTTTTTTGCGTCTCCTGCCGCAAGTTCCGCCTATCTCACCGTCAGCGAGACGTTTCCGCTGGAGGTCCGCGCGCTTGCGATTGCACTGTTCTACGCGGTCGGAACCGCCATTGGCGGCGTTGCCGGTCCGGCGCTGTTCGGTGCGCTGATCGATACCGGGTCGCGCCAGAGCGTATTCGCGGGCTATCTGTTTGGAGCGGGGTTGATGGTCGTGGCGGCGGCTATTGCGTGGCGTTATTGCATCGCAGCCGAACGCCAGCCGCTGGAATCGGTTGCACCGCCGCTCGCCTTTGTGGAGTAGAATGCGATGACTGAGGACTTGATGGATCAAGATTTGGCTGACATGCCGCAGGAAGATTTGTCGGAAGAAGAAGCGTCACCGGACGCCGTTCCGGTGCCGCGCTCGCTGGTGCCGCAACTGGATCATTGCGCGATCCTGCTCGATATCGACGGCACGCTGCTTGATTTCGCGCCGACGCCGCGCGAGATCTGGGTGCCGCCGGGCCTCACAAAAACGCTCAACCGCTTGCTTCAGCGAACTTCGGGAGCGTTGGCACTGGTCAGCGGACGTTCGCTGAACGATATCGATTTGATCTTTGCTCCCGCTCAATTTCCGGCGGTTGGAGGCCACGGTGCGGAAATGCGAATCTCGAGGGATAGCGAAGCCGTCGCCACCCACGCGCCGCCGATGGACAAGGAATTGAAGATACGGCTGGCGGCAATTGCGAAACTCAGCCCGGGCATTCTGCTCGAGGACAAGGGCTATTCGCTGGCGCTTCATTACCGGCTGGCGCCGCATGCTGAAAAGGCGATTTATGAGGCGGTATCGCTGATACGGGCCGATCTTCCAAACGCACCGATCGAGGTGCTGCCCGGAAAATGCGTTTGTGAAATCAAGCACTCCGGTTTCACCAAGGCGACGGGTGTCACCGAACTGATAACTCACGAACCATTCCGGGGACGCCGCCCCATTTTTATCGGCGACGACGTGACGGACGAGACCGTGTTCGCGATCATGCCCGACCTTGGCGGCCTTGCATTTTCTGTCGGCCGTCGTGCGCAAGGTGTGGCCGGCCATTTCGACGAGCCTCGCGATGTGCGCGAATGGCTCGCACATCTGCTTGATGACGAAAAGGCGGCGCTGGATTCACAAGATACGGTCCGTTGAGAAGGCAATGTCGCATGGAACCGGAAGCGGACACTTCTGTCCGGTTGAAAAGTCGAAACAATCTTCTTTGACCGGAATTATTCCGACAAATTCTCTGTGTTGTGGATGTGCAAGTTCCGGCGGAGTTCCGCCTGAATTTGGTGCCTTTTCGTTGAAAGGGTGACACGGAACCATATTGATGAATGGCTGTTAACTGGCGATGGACATCAGGAGGGGACCTGTGAACCTCGTCGTCGTTTCAAATCGCGTGGCGCGCGGCAAGACCAATGAGCCCATGACGGGGGGGCTAGCGGCCGCTTTATTGCCGGTGGTGGAGAAATCCGGCGCTATTTGGGTGGGTTCGAGCGGCCGGGTCCGCGATGGCACCCAAAAGGAACCATTCGCCGAAATCGAAGCCCTTGGTGCGGGGGCGCTGGCGATGCTGGATCTGCCTGCAGCGCATTACGGCGGATATTACGAGGGTTTTGCCAATTCGGCGTTATGGCCGGCGCTGCATTCCCGCACCGATCTGATCCGCTCCTCGCAGCAGGATTATCTCTCCTATCGCGAAGTCAACGCCTTCATGGCGCGGGCGCTGAAGCAATTCATCAAGCCGGACACCGTGTTCTGGATTCAGGATTATCATTTCCTGGCGCTGGGGGCAGAGTTGCGCGATCTCGGCGTCGCCCAGCCGGTCGGATTTTTTCTGCATACGCCCTGGCCCGCGCGTACCATTGTTGCCGGAGTCCCGCACCATCGTGAACTGGTCGAGGCGATGCTGGCTTACGACCTGATCGGGTTCCAGACCGAGGATGATTATGAAAATTTCCTCGGATATCTCCGGTCGGATCTGGATCTTCGAATCGAGAACGGTGTCGTTACTTCGCGTTACGGCACCTCGCGCATGGCGGTGTTTCCGATTGGAATCGATCCCGAAAAATTCGCCCGGCAAGCCGCCAAGGCAATATCCCATCCCGACGTATCACGGTTGCGGCGAAGCCTGAACGGCGAGAGGCTGGCGATCGGTGTCGATCGGCTTGATTATTCCAAGGGACTGGTCAACCGCATCGAGGCTTTCGATCGGATGTGGACCTTGCAGCCGGCGCTGCAACGCGCGGTCTCCTTGCTGCAGATCGCAACGCCGTCGCGCGGCGCGATCGAAGCCTACGGCAATCTGCAAAACGAAGTCGCAAAACTGGTCAGCGACGTCAATGGCCGTCATGGCGAAGTCGACTGGACTCCGATCCGCTATCTCAACAAGGGTTTCAGCCAGACCGTACTGTCGGGTCTCTACCGCACCGCCCAGGTTGGTGTGGTGACACCGTTGCATGACGGAATGAATCTCGTGGCCAAGGAATATGTCGCGGCACAAAATCCCGCCGATCCCGGCGTTCTGGTGTTGTCAAAATTCGCCGGCGCGGCCAACGAACTGGATACGGCGCTGTTGGTAAATCCTCACGACATCGACGGCATGGCGCGGACCATCGCGCTCGCGCTCTCGATGCCGTTGCTGGAACGGCGGATGCGGTGGGAAGCGATGATGACGAAACTTCGCAACCACACCATCCAGCAATGGTTTGCCGATTTCCTCGACGCGCTGCAGGAGACCCACACCGGAAACGCGCCGGCCCGGCCGCCGATACCCGAACCGCCGACATTATGGCCGCTGCGCTCGGTCAATTCCGGCGTGAGGTATCACTAGCTGCAGCGACATCGGATCCGGCTATCCTTCGAAGCTCGAAAACGCTTGCACCGAAGGATGTTGGGTGCCTGCAACCGGCTTTCGATTCACCGATTTTGGAAGTTGAAAGCCCGGCTCTCACCGAGATCGGATTATCCATTCCGTTCAGATGTTGCGGAAACTGTAAGTTACGTGGCCCCGGTCGCTTGCAAAAGTCGTCTCGCCCCTTCAAGAGAGGGTAGGAGAGATGGCCGAGTGGCTTAAGGCGCACGCTTGGAAAGCGTGTGTGCGGGAAACCGTACCGTGGGTTCGAATCCCACTCTCTCCGCCAGCTTGCCCAATTGTCCGGCCCGGACAGATGGGTAACGGAACGTACCTAAGACATGGGTGACAACCTCGTGCCGAACGGGTTGTCGAGGGGCTGCAGGGTTTTCTGCTCCAGGTCGAAATATCCGAGATCATAGTGCATGAAGCTGACGAGCCAAATGCCATCGTCGACTTCCTTGATGCCGAGTTTTTGTCCTGCCAGCACGGTTGAAATGTGACCCGCTTATCTGGCGACCGTGTTCATCGGCCAACGCGCCGATGATAGCCGAGGGCAACTATATGATAGTTTTTGCATATTTGACGGACCGGATGCGGTAGCGCTCCATGCGCCTGCAACAGAAACGGCCGGGCGGCGAAGGTCGCTGCCGGCTTCTTCAAGGCTTTCGAAATAGGCTTTGTGAGTGGGGGATTGGTTATGGCTGACGTACCGGCACGGAAGAAGGTCACCATCAACACCTTGATGGCGAAGATGAAGAAGGGCGAGCCGATCACCCAGCTTGCCGCGTACGATTATCGCACTGCGGTCGTTGCCGACCGCCTTGGCATGGATATCCTGTGCGTATCCGATACCGGCGGCATGATCCTGTTCGGCCACAAGAGCACCGTCTCGGTGAGCTTCGACGAAGTCATGATGATGTCGAAGGCGATCGACCGCGGCTCCAAATACGGGCTGCGCATGGTCGACATGCCGTATTGGAGCTTCCACGTCTCGCCGGAACAGGCGGTGGCCAATGCCGGCCGCTTCGTGCACGAAGCCAATGCCGAAGTGATGAAATGCGAGGGAAACAAGCATCACGCCAGGAATATCGAGGCGATCGTGCGCGCCGGGATCCCGGTGCAGGGCCACATCGGCATCACTCCGATGCGGATGCCGCAGCTTGGCGGCTTCGTCGCCCAGGGCAAGACCGCCCAGCGCGCCAAGGAGATGGTGGAAGACGCCAAGGCGATGGTCGATGCCGGCTGCTTCTCGATCCTGTGCGAGGTCACGACGTCTGAAGTTGCCGAATATCTGGCGCAGACGCTGCCGGTGCCGGTCATCAGCCTCGGCGCGGGCAATGCCGCGCATGGCGTTCACATCATATCTTCGGATCTGTTCCATCTCTGGGAAGAGCATGTTCCGCGCCACTCGCGGATCTACACCGATCTGATCCCGATCATGGAAGACGTCATCTCGCGCTATATGAAGGATGTCGTTACCCGCAACTATCCCGGTCCGAAGGAAACCGTCTTCATGAGCCCGGAAGAGTGTCTGCTGTTCGCCCAGGACATGAAGTGGGAACGCAAGGTCGATGAATTGAGGTCGGTGGCCAAAAAAACCGCCTGATCCCGGCTCCCCGCAGATAGCGTCACCAGCGATACTGGAAACGCACAATGGACAGCGTCTAGCCGCCGCCCGGTTGCTGGCGCTTGTCTAAAGGCTTCGAAAATCCTCGCTTCGCAGCATCCTTGAAGGACACTGGAACTTTCAATGCCCGCATCACAACATCAGTCACCGAAGTCCGACATCGAAATCTCGCAGTCCGCCCCGAAGCGGCGAATCGCGGATATCGCCAGCGAAAAGCTTGGCATTGCGGTGGAAAACCTCGAGCCCTACGGCCACTACAAGGCCAAGATGTCGATGGACTACATCAAGTCGCTCAAGGACAAGCCGAGCGGCAAGCTGATCCTGGTGACGGCCATCAGCCCGACCCCGGCCGGTGAGGGCAAGACCACCACCACGGTAGGCCTCACCGACGCGCTCAACCATATCGGCAAGAAGGCGATGCTCTGCCTGCGCGAACCCTCGCTCGGTCCGTCCTTTGGCATGAAGGGAGGTGCCGCCGGCGGTGGTTATGCCCAGGTGATTCCCATGGAGGATATCAACCTCCACTTCACCGGCGACTTTCACGCCATTACCTCGGCCCATAATCTGTTGTCCGCGCTGATCGACAATCACATCCACTGGGGAAATGCGCTCGGCATCGACAGCCGCCGGGTGGCCTGGCGCCGCGTCATCGACATGAACGATCGCGCCCTGCGCGAGATCCTCTGTTCGCTCGGCGGCCCCGCCAACGGCTTTCCGCGCGAGGCTGGCTTCGACATCACCGTCGCGTCCGAGGTCATGGCGATCTTCTGTCTCGCCAGGGACCTTGATGACCTGAGGGAGCGGCTCGGCAACGTCATCATCGCCTATACCCGCGAGCGCAAGCCGATCCGCGGCAAGGACATCAAGGCGCATGGCGCCATGACCGCGCTGCTGAAGGATGCGATCGCACCCAACCTCGTGCAGACGCTGGAAGGCACGCCCGCCTTCATCCACGGCGGTCCGTTCGCCAACATCGCCCATGGCTGCAACTCGGTGGTCGCTACCTCGACGGCGCTGAAACTTGCCGACTATGTGGTCACGGAAGCCGGCTTCGGCGCCGACCTCGGCGCGGAGAAGTTCATCGACATCAAGTGCCGCAAGGCCGGTCTGGAGCCGTCCTGCGTGGTGATCGTCGCCACCATCCGCGCGCTCAAGATGCATGGCGGCGTCAAAAAGGAAGAACTCAAGAAGGAAGACCTCAAGGCGCTGGAAGCCGGCATGGCCAACCTGCGCCGCCATGTCGAGAACATAAAGAAATTCGGTCTGCCGGCGGTGATCTCGATCAACCGCTTCTCAGCCGACACCGACGCCGAGATCGCGCTGGTCAAGGAAAAGTGCAACGCGCTCGGCGTCGAAGCGGTGATGGCCGATCATTGGGCCCTGGGCGGCGAGGGCGCCGCTGACGTCGCCAGGGCGGTGGTCAAGACCATCGACGCCGGCGGCGGCAAGCTCAAGTTTCTCTACCCGGACGAGATGCCGCTGTTCGAGAAGATCGAAACCATCGCGCGCGAGATCTACCGCGCCAAGGAAGTCACCGCCGAGAGGTCGGTCAAGGATCAGCTCAAAACCTGGGAAGAGATGGGCTTCGGCAAGCTGCCGGTCTGCATCGCCAAGACCCAATACAGCTTCTCGACCAATCCGGACGCCAAGGGCGCACCGGTCGATCATATCATCAATGTGCGGGAGGTGCGGCTTTCGGCGGGTGCGGAATTCGTGGTGGCGGTATGCGGCGAGATCATGACCATGCCGGGCCTGCCCAAGCTGCCGGCCGCCGACTCAATCGACGTCGGCGCCGACGGCCGGATCGTCGGTCTGTTCTAGCTCTTAACAACAGGCCAAAATCAGCGGGTTATCTGAATTGAAGATGCAGCTTTTCCGCTGCCCATGGTGGCGCTCCGCGAAGCGCCAAGGTCAAGTTTGCAGCCGAGCTATTTCGCGTCGGCCAGAGCGCCCAGGGCGGCCATCTTAGTCGAAACCTTTATCTGCTGCTGCCATCGTTCGCAGGATCCGATCGTGTTGTACAGCAGCATCGATACCGTCATGGGGCCAACTCCGCCCGGCACCGGCGTGATGTAGGACGCCTTTGCCGCGACGCCTTCGAAGTCGACGTCGCCAACCAGGGTGCCGTCCGCCAGGCGATTGATGCCGACATCGATAACCACAGCACCGGTGCGCACCATCTCGGGACTTATTAGTCTCGGCTTGCCAGCTGCCACGATCAGGATGTCGGCCAGGATGGTGAATTGCGCCAGATCCCGGGTCTTGGCGTGACAGATGCTGACGGTCGCCTCATGCTGCATCAGCATCAGCGCCATCGGCTTGCCGACGATGTTGCTGGCGCCGACCACGACGACATTTCTGCCCTCGATCGGGATCCTTGCGTGTTCGAGCAGTTTCACCACGCCGAACGGGGTGCAGGGCGGAAACACCGTTCCGCCCGCCACCAGGCCGCCTACATTGTAGAGATGAAACCCATCGACATCCTTCTCGACCGAAATCGTGTGGAGTATTCGGGCAAGATCGAACGAGGCCGGCAGCGGCAGTTGGACGAGAATGCCGTGAATAGACGGGTCCTGGTTGAGATCCTCGATCGTGTCGACGACGACTTGCTGGGACACGTCGAGCGGGAAACGGATCTCGCGCGAACGGATTCCAACGTCGTTGCAGGCGCGAATCTTGTTCCGTACATAAAGCTCCGAAGCGGGATCCGATCCGACGAGCACCACGGCGAGGCCTGGCGGCGTCCCGCCACGGGCGACAATGCGATCCACGCGCTCGCGGCATTCGCCGCGAATCTCGGCAGCGACGGCCTTACCATCGATAATGATTGCGGTCACAGAAAAATCTTTCCGTTGGTTCGATTGCGGGTTTCAGAGTGCTGAAGCTTTTGATGCCGATCGTGGCCTGTCATTCCTTACTGACGCGCTTCGAGTAGGCTTCGATGAAGTCGGCAGCCGCCTTGCTGCCGCGGACGAAGGACTTCATCGCTTCCTCGTGCAGAAGTCCCAGTGCCTGCATCTTGATGGCATTGGCCTCATCGCTTTCCGTGATGTTTTCGACGTTGCGAGGTCGCGGCAGACTGACGTCGATGGAGGCGCGCACCTCGGTCGGGATGTTGGTCATGATCAGGATGCGATCGGCGAGATAGATGGCCTCGTCGATATCCGTCGTCACGAAGAACGTCGTGCGCTGAAACTCGCTATAGAGATTGGCATAATATTCCTGCATCAGACGTTTCGTCATGGCGTCGAGCCCGCGAAATGGCTCGTCGAGGATCATGACGTTCGGCTCGTTGATCATGGCGCGGGCGAGCTCCGCACGCCGCTGCATGCCGCCGGAGAGCTGGGACGGGTACTTCTTGCGGAACGCCCCGAGTCCCACTTTCTGCAGCAACATCTCTGCAAGATCGCGGGTCTCCGGGGTGTCCTGGCCGCGGGCGCGCGGGCCGTACATGATGTTGTCGTAAGTCGACATCCACGGAAAAAGTGCGGTTTCCTGGAACACGACCAGGCGATCGACGCCGGGTCCGGTCATCGGCTTGCCGTCGACGGTAATGGTACCGCTGCTGGGACGTTCGAAGCCAGCCAGCAGCCGGATCAACGTGCTCTTGCCGCAGCCGGACGGGCCGATCATCACCGTCAGTTTGCCCCGCTCCAGCGTGAAGCTGCAGTTGTGGATGACCTGCTTGCCGAAATGCTCGGTGCCGTAGGATTTGCTGACGTTCCGGACGCTGATTTCGCTCCCGAGCGAAGCTCCACCGTTGGCCGCGAGAATGGGTGTCATTTGCTGCATTGTCCGGTTCCGACCGTCCTTCAGTCTTCGTTGAGCCAGGGCGTCATCCATTTGCCCAGCTTTCGCAGCGCCGCGCTGGAAATGTAGCCGGCAACGCCGATGCTGATCATGCCGGCGACGATTTGGGTGTATGATCCGCCCACGTAGGAATTCCAGATAAAGAAGCCGAGCCCGCCGCCGGCGCCGCTGCCGCCGCCGGAAATCATTTCGGCGGCGACCACCACGGCCCAGGTGATGCCGACGCCGACCGTGGCGCCGACGGCCATCGACGGCAGGGTTGCCGGCAGAATGATGCGCCGGAAAATGTCCCAGGTGGATGAGCCCATCGAGCGAGCCGCCTGGAAATAGCGCACGTCAATCGCCTGGGCACCGCCGATCACATTGATGACGATGGTGAAGAACGCCCCGAGGAACGTCACGAACGCGATTGAGAGTTCCTGGGTAGGCCAGAAAATGATCGACGCGGGAACCCAGGCCAGCGGCGGGATCGGTCGCAGCACCTCGAAAACCGGAAACGTGATTCCATAGAAGGTTCTGCTGACGGCCATGGCGAGGCCGAGCGGTATGCCGATCACCATCGCGGCGAAAAACCCTTCGAATACCCGCAAGGTGCTGAGAAGCGCGCTCTGCCAGAAGCTGGCTTCGTGAAACAGCGTGAACAGCTCCCGCATCACCGCGACCGGCGGCGGTATCTGGGAGATCCAGGGCAACGCAAACCCGAACCAGCTCAGCGAGCGCGATCCGGTTTCCCAGAACATCAGAAAAGCCAGGATCGCGACGATACCTCGCCAGAAATCCTCGCCGGTCACGAATCCGCCCGCCTTCAGGGACCAATTCATCATCAGCGCTCCTTCTCGCCGGCGGCAAACGCCTTGATCGCTTCTTCGTGGACCGCGGCCGCGGTTTCGTCCATGAACTCGCGGAACCGCTTTGTCGTCAGCACCCCATAGTCCCGCGGATGCGGAATATCGATGTCGAGTATCTTCTTCGGCCGGCAGGGCCGGCTCGTCATGATCACGACGCGGTGGCCGAGAAAGATCGCTTCTTCCAGGTCGTGCGTAATGAAGAAGATGGTGACGCGATTCTTGTAGAAGATCTCGAGCAGGGCCTCGTGCATCACCGACTTGGTGAGCGAATCAAGCGCGCGATAGGGTTCGTCGAGCAACAACACCTTGGGGTCCGTCATCAGCGCGCGTACGATCTCGACCCGGCGGCGAACGCCGGACGAAGTTTCGCCGGGATAATCGCTTTCGATGTCGCGCAGCCCGGCATCCGCCATCATGTAACGGGCCTTATCGTATGCTTCGGCCTTGGTCATGGTTCCCTGCATGATCGGTCCGAAGGCCACGTTTTCGATATTGGTCTTCCACGGAAACAGCGCGCCGTTCTGGAAGACAACGATCCGATCCGGGCCGGGCTCGGCCTGGAGCTTGCCGGGGCCGCACAGCATCTGGTCGTCGAGATAAATGCTGCCGGACGACAGGCTGTGAAAACCGGCGATGGCATTGAGAAGTGTCGTTTTGCCGCAACCGGAGGGGCCGACCACGACGGTGATTTCCCCGGGCGGGACGTCGAATGTGCAGTGGTCGACCGCCAGAATGCCGCCGCCTTGCGTGCCGTAGGTCTTGACCGCGTCGACGATGCGAACGCCGCCTTTGCGCACGATCTCGGGATGTGTCGCAGGCCATGGGCCTTGCGCCGGGGAGGCGCCCGGGGGTGCCGATGGCTGGATGTTCATCTGTCTGCTCCGAGCGCGAGTTCTCGGGTGCGCCATTGCATCATGTAGTCGCCGAGCATGCGGATCGCGGCACTGGTGAGGTATCCGACGAGTCCAAGCGTTGCCATCGCGATGACGATCGTCGGATAGCGAACCATCGTGTAGGAGGTGTTGATGAGGTAGCCCAAGCCGTACTGCCCGGAGACCATTTCACCGGCGACGAGCGAGAACCACGCCACGCCGATTGAAATCTGCAACCCGGTGAAAATGAACGGCAACGCCGCCGGCACGATGACTTGGCGGAAGACCTGCCAGCGGTTGGCGCCGAGACAGCTTGCCGCCCGAATATAGGACACGTCGATGGATTCGACGCCGAGCATGGTGTTGAGCGCGGTCGCGTAGAACGATGCCAGGAAGGTCAGGAAAATGACCGGCGTTTCGGATCCCTGGAACATGACGATCGCGAGCGGCACCCATGCCAGCGGCGGCACCGGCCGCAGCAATTCGAAAACCGGAAAGACATACTGCTTGAACCGTTGCGACCAGCCGAGAAACAGCCCGAGCGGGACGCCGATCGCGGTGGCGAGAAAGAACGCTATCGCAATGCGCCGCGTGCTCACCCAGATGTGGAGGTAGTATTCGGGGGTGAAGACCGACAGGCCGTAGACCGGATTCCGGCTGAACCATTCACGCAGGACCGCGGTCGGTCCGGGCATCTCGGCGAAGCGAGGCAGCTTCCACACTTCCACGGCGAAGTACCAGAAGCCGAGAAACAGAGTGAATCCGATCAGCATCAGGTACGGCCGCGGGCTTCGCAGCCAAAGCGACAAGCGATACATCGCGACCGCCAGTGGCGTCTGCTTGCGCGAAGGATGGCTGCCCGTTGCCGGCCCCGCGTTAAGTCCTGGAATGTCAGACGCCGCTGTTTCGCTCATATAGCTTGTCCTGCTGTAACTAGCCTTGGTCGTGTCCGCTCCGGTTCAGGAGGCTCGCAGAGAACTTGATCTGGCGTTTGCCGGGCGGGCGCTTTCTGTCGCGGCGGATTCCAGCAACCCGCCCGGCAAACGACGTTCATTTGTCGGTGTACATCTCAACCGGAAGCGCCTTGACCTGCCCCACCGGAGCTTTCAGGCCATGCGCCTTGAGAATTTCGTCGGTAAATTGCGGTACGACCGCTTCGGGCCGGATTTCCGCCTGGATGCTCTTGATTTCGACCAGGAATTTGGAGGCCTTTTGAATCAGCTCATTCGCCTCAGGGGTAAATCCGTAAGGCAGCGTGATACGGATATCGGTGCCGCCCTCGGATGCCGGCGTCTGCCCGAATGCCGACGACCACAGCGCCTTCTCGGTGAAGCCGGTGGTCTGGCTGGTGGCCATCCTTGCGACATCCATCGCATTCTTGGGATCGACGAAATACTGAGCGGCATCGAGCTCGGCCTCAAGCCACGCCTTGACGACGTCGGGCCGCTGCTCGATCAGGGCTTGCGGCATCACCATGAAGCCTCCATCGCGCTCGTTGACCGAGACGCCGGACGCAACCCTGCGTGCAAGCCCCTCCTGAACGAGGCGCGACGCCGTCGGCTCCCAGATTACGGCGGCGTCCAGTTTGCCGGCGCGCAAGCCGCTGGTGATGACCTCGATGCTTTGATTGAGGTATTCCGATGGCGTGATTCCGCGTTCCTTGAACACGGCCTGTGCGAACCGGTCGGTGCAGCTTCCTTTCGGAACCGCGACAATCTTGCCGTTCAGCCACTTCAACGCTTCATCGGGTGTCTTGAACTGCGGCGCGTCGGGGCGGGTCAGAAAGATATTGCATTGGTCGAAGCCGAGGCCGAGCACGGAGACGATGCGGACGTCACGGACTTCCGGATGGCTGGTGGAAACAATCCCGGGCATGTCGCCGACGTAGCCAACGTCGACCTTTCCGGCGAGCATTCCGTTGACGATAATCGCGCCCTGCAGGCCGATCTGGAAGCTGACATTAGAGCCCTTGGGCAAGTATTTCTCATAGAACTTCTTGTCCCGCATGATCATGCCGGTCCATGATTCCGTGTAATACGGCTGGTAGCCGATCACGAGTTCGATCGGTTCCCCCGGTTTGCCGTATGCCTTTGACGCGGCCGCGTTAGCGGGCCCGGTGCCGGCGACAAGCGCCCCGATTGACCACAAACCGGCCAGCAAAAGGCCGAGTGCCCATCCTGATGTCGCAGAGCGCGCGGCGCGTGCGGCTCCCTGGTGCTTATGTTGCATTGCAAACTCCCCCTGGGTCTTTTGTGTTAAGTGTTGAAACTCTTTGGTTTCTTCGATTGTATCAGTTTGGTTGTTTGTATTTATCCAATGCCTTACGTGTCTTGCTCTCGCTCCAAGTTCCAAACCGATCACAGCATGCCAGCACGGCTCATTTGGGAGAAAATCGTTCCTCCAAATGACTCGATAGAGCAAACCTATGTTTTGGATTTGCGCAAGAGTTTGGTTCAGCCGATGCGTTCGGAATGCGTCCAAACGCGCCTGATCCGAGTTGCCTCCAAAGCTTCAGTCTATTGTTAGATAACGAGTTTCGATTGCAGCCTATCTAGCGTTGATGACGCCACGGCTCGTATTGTACGGGTCGTAAGGTCAGCAGAACCTTCAATGATTACAGGAGCGAGCGCTGTGGCAGCGAAAAATCATGCGCAATGGCTTTCGGAACCCAATTTGCAGCAGAATGAATGGGTCGATAGCCGGATCTACTCCGACCCGCAGATCTTCGAAGAAGAAATCGAGAAGATCTTTTCCAAGACCTGGGTTCCCGTCTGTCACGAATCCGAACTGCCGAACGCATACGACTTCCGAACCATGTCGATCGCGCGCGAACCGGTGATCGTGTGTCGTGGTCCCGACAACGAGGTTCGTGCGTTCCTCAACGTCTGCCCGCATCGCGGCATGATCATCGAGCGCCGGCCGTCGGGCAGCTTTCTCGAAGGCCAGCCGTCGGGAAATCCGAAGCGGATGACCTGCATGTTCCATGCGTGGCAATACGATATGCGCGGCAATTGCGTCTATATCAGCCGCGAGAAGGAGGGTTTCCAGGATCGGCTTTGCAAGGAAGACGTCGGGCTGCGCCGGCTGCGCTGCGAGGTGAAGTTCGGCGGCTTCGTCTGGGTCAACCTGGACGACAATCCGAAGGTGTCGCTGGAGGACTGGGCGGCGCCCGCCTTTAACTGCCTGCGCAAGACGCTCGACGCCGAGCCGATGGAGGTTTTTCACTATCACAAGGCGATCGTGAACGCGAACTACAAGCTGTGGCATGACACCAACTGTGAATTCTATCACGACTTCATGCACTACCATAACCGCGTCACCGGCTTTAACGACGCGTACTTCGCGCGCAAGAACGAATCGTTCGAGCACGGCCACATCGTCGTCGGCACGTTTGAGGTCAATTACGAGAAATACGAAGGCTTCGACAGCCGCGCGGCGCTCTCGTTCCCGCATCTGCCGCCGAACCAGTGGTACATGATCGATCTGTTCCCAGGCATGAACTTCAATCTGCGCGGTTCGGCGCTACGTTGCGACATCGTGACGCCGCTCGGTCCGGACAAGATGATGATCGAATTCCGCGGCCTCGGGCTGAAGCGCGATACGCCGGAAGAGCGGCAGACCCGCATCAACCACCACAATTCGATCTGGGGTCCGTTCGGCCGCAATCTGCACGAAGATCTGATCGGCGTGCAGGGGCAGGGCACCACGATGCAGACCGGGTCGGAGCCGCGGAGAATTCTTCACGGCCGTCATGAGAACCAGACCATTCATGACGAGAACGGCATGCGGCACTATTACGAAGAGTGGGGCCGCTGGATGAACAGAATGCCCAACCATCCCGACCAGTCGTACTCCGGGGCCGCTTCGATTGCCGCGGAGTAGCCGATGTGTCCCCGGCCGGGCGAGGCACGGCCGGGTTTCATGATCTGCCAGCGCGTCGCTCGTCTGCGCGGTGACGCCGGTTGCCCGGCCTCTGACGACCAAATGGGGATTAGCTGTGGACGTCTACGCTCTCGTTCGTGACACTGTTTACCGGTCGACCATTCTGCTCGATCAGCAGGACTGGAACGGCTGGCTGGCGCATTGCGACGACCAGTTTCAGTATGCCATCCGTGCATGGAGTCCGGAAATCAACAAGGACGTGACGTATCTCTCGCATGACCTGAAAGGTCTCGCGAGCATGGTCAAGCTATTGCCCAAGCATAATACCGATCATTCGCCGCTGACCCGGCATACGTCGCTCTATACCGTCGATGTCGATGAATCGACGCGCTCGGCCAGGTCGGTCAGTTCGGTCATCGTCTATCAAAACCTTCTCGACGGTATCAATTCCCACGTCGATGCCGGCGAGAGCCGCTTGTTCCTGGTGGGCAAATACATCGACACCTTCAGGATCGAGTAACAAGGCGACCTTTCTGAGCCGGGAGGTGCGGATCGAGAATCGTCGGCTGGACAAGGGCTCGCACTGGCCGATTTGATAGCGCTTGCGCGAACGCGCTGGCTTCGCGGAAGGCAACGGTGAAAGAAGTCGAGAAATGACCTGGAAGCGCATATGCGGGTTGAGCGATGTCGCCGAGAACACCGTTAGGAAATTCGACATCGAGGGCATCCCGATCCTGCTGGTCAATTACGGCGGCGGCTACCGCGCCATCCCGCCGATTTGCCCGCACATGGAAGAACCGCTGGAGGAATCCGGCGTCGTCGTGCGCTGCATCCTGACTTGCACCAAACATCTGTGGGCCTGGAAACTCGACACGCTCGAAATGCAGGGAGAGACCGAAAAACCGCTCAAGATCTATGAGACCAAACAGGAAGATGGTTCGATTCTCGTCAATGTCGAACAGGAACTGGTCTATGAATTCGACGAAGCCGCCGACGACGACGACTTTTTCAAATAGCCGCGTCAACTCGATGAAGATTGCAGTTCAAAGCAGGAGCGGCGAAACCGCCTTCGAATGCGGAGATGGCGAAGCCATTCTGCACGCGGGATTGCGGCAAGGCATCAGCCTTCCCTATGAATGCGCCACCGGTAGCTGCGGGACCTGCCGCGCCCGCGTGGTGAGTGGTGACGTCGACGTGCGCTGGAAGGAAGCGCCCGGTAGCGCACGGCTCAAGCCGGAAAAAGGCGACATCTTGATGTGCCAGACCAGGGCGCGATCGGATTGCGTCCTCAAGATTCCTTCGGATATCGGGATCGTGGAACAGCGTCCGGCGCCGCGCCGCGGCGTCATTTGCAATATTCAAAGATTGACCAGGGACGTGGCCCGGTTCGATATCCGTCTTTCGTCGCCGATGCGTTTTGAGGCCGGGCAGTTTGTCGTTGTCGACTCTTCCCGACCTCGCGGGCGCGCGCGCCTACTCGATGGTCAACTTCGATACCGAGGTAGATCTGATCGAACTGGTCCTCAAACGCAAGCCCGGCGGGCGATTTAGCGATTGGCTGTTCAGCGCCGGGCAGGAAGATCCGGAAGTCGCGGTATTCGGTCCGCTCGGCCGCGCCGTGTTTCGCCCGCACGAGGACAAGAACATCCTGTGCATCGCCGGCGGCTCGGGAATCGCCGGAATCATGTCGATCCTCGAATGCGCGGTTCAGGTCGATTACTTTCGCGATCACAAAGGCTCGGTGTTCTTCGGCGTGCGGACGCTGCAGGATGCCTTCTATCTGGAGGCATTCACCCGGTATGTCGCCTCATCGCACGGCAATCTCGAGGTCACGATCGCTTTGTCCGATGAAGCCGCGACGGCCGGCTTTCATGCCGATTACCCGCTGCTGCGGCTCGCAGACGGCTTCGTTCACGAGGTCGCGGGTAAGGCGATGGCCGGCGAGGCCGGGGACGCGATCGCCTATGTGGCAGGGCCGCCGGTCATGGTGGACAGCGCCATTCGCGGGCTGATTATGTGCGGCATGCCCAGTCGGGACATTCGATATGACAAGTTCGGTTAAGACGCTCGCAAGGCCTGCGATTGATCCGGCGGGATGGCAGTCGGTGCGAGCGCTTGATCTCGATGGTCTTGCGCAAGGCGAGGGCGGAGACCCTCAATCTCATACAGTGGCTGGCCCGGGTCGCGAACAGTTACGTGCCTGCCGGTTTCCCAGAAGGGCGGCAGCAGCTCGAGTACCGGGCCGCCACCGCGACCTTCCTCACCAGGCCTTTCGATAAGGACCTGACCCTCGCCTTGCAGATGCCGACTCTTGAAATGCAATTTCACGGGCACAGAAAGGCGGAGCCGCATATTTTCGATCCCGAAGAACGCTCGCCGGCGGAAGCCGAGGCGTGGCTGCTGGTCGAACTTCTGCATCGCGGAGTCGATACCGCAAGGTTCTCGAAAAAGCTGCCCTACGATATTCCCGGTTTGATGACCGGCGATGCCGCTGACCATTCGCCGCAATCGTGTCAACACGCCTTGACGCAATTGACCGCCTGGTTTCGCAAGGCGGCAGCGATACTTGATGCCGCGGCCTGGACCTCGGACACCGAACAGACCTGCATTGTCTGCTGGCCGCAGACGCTCAGCCTCTCATGCGCGTCGAAGGGCGGATCGGCGCGCCCCGACATCGGATTTTCGCCGGGCGATGCGGATCACAACGAGCCGTATTTCTACCGGGGTCATCGGGCGAGCAACGGACCTGGGACTCGCAAGGGCCGCTCGATTTTGACGGCGTCGGAACTGCTGGCTGCCAGCGATCCGGCCGCCACGGCATTCGGCTTTCTGACCACCGCGGCAACGTGAACCTCGGATCGCGGACCCTAGACCGCGGTTTTCCGATTCTTGATCGGCCCGTCATAGACGGTGGCGTGATCGCCCTCGATGCGTTTGCGCAATTCGCCCGACTTGTTCATCGTGCGCACGGCGGATATGAACGCACCAGCCATCGGCAACACGATCTCTCCTTCGGTCCAGAACAGGCCGACCTCCTGACTGACGGTCGGACTGATCAGCGGTATCGCGCGCGTTCCGCGATGCAGCCCGGGCGCGTGGGCGAAGTGCGATGGGATAATGGTGCAAAGCTCGGTGAATTGAACCTGGAACATCAGGTGCAAAATCGATTCGGATTCGATTTGAGCCTCCGGCTTGCAGCCGACGCTGGCGAACACCTGGTCGACAAACCGGCGCTCATGCATCGAGGGACGCAGCATCGCCAGCGGATACTTCGCTGCATCCTTCCAGGTGATGGTCTTGCGATTCTGGAATTCGGCCGTATCGGGAACCAGCAGGCTCAATTGCTCGGTGTAGATCGGCAAGGTGTTCTTGCGTCCGAGATCCGCCTTGTCGAGATAGGTCATCGCGACATCGAGCGCGAAATTGTTAAGTCCGAGCTTCATCGCCTCGTTGCCGATGAATTGCACGTCGACGCGCAGGCCGGGATATTTCTCCCGCAGGCCCTGCAGCATGAACGGCAGCACCGGCGACATCGAGGGCATCACACCCATGCGCAAATGGCCGGTCAGGTTATTCTTCATGACCTCGATTTCTTTACGCATCGCGTCACAATGCGCCAACACCGCACGCGACCATATCGCAACGCGCTCGCCTTCCGCCGTCAGCCCCTGAAAGCGCTGGCCGCGACCGCGCAGAAAGATCGGAACGCCAAGCTCCAGCTCCAATTGTGTTATGCCGCTGGAAAGGCTGGGTTGGGTGACGTTGCAGCGCTGGGCGGCGCGGCCGAAATGGCGTTCTTCCGCAACGGCAACCAGATAGCGAAATTGCCTGAGAAACATGGATAGGCTCGGTGCGACGCTGGACCTGAAATCACGATAGCGGAAATTTCAGAATAGACCAGATGTATCGAGTCGGACGAGACGATAGGCACGGTATTGTTTGTTGCGACGCACAACGCATGATCCGCGCGCGAAGGAAGTGGGGCGACGTCAGTGGCAATATCGAGTCTGATTTGGATATCGCTCCTGGGACTGACTTCCGGCCTGATGATCGGATGCGTCGGCATTGGCGGCGTGATCCTGGTACCGGCGCTGGTGTTTCTTGCCGACATTCCGATCGAGACCAGCATTCCGGCGGCGCTGATGGCCTACGTGCTGCCCGGCCTCGTCGCGACAATCGTGTTTGCGCGTAACAAATCCATCCGTTGGGACATCGCGACATGGCTGTGCGTGGGCGCGGTGCCGACCGCGTTTGTCGGGGCGTGGGCGGTCAGCGTCGTCAATCCCCGATTACTGGAGGCGTGTCTCGGCCTTCTGACATTCCTGTCGGGCCTCAATTCGCTAAGGACACAAAGCGCGGCCGGCAAACTCGAGTGCGTTCCGTCCAGCACGCGGCTGCTTGTCGTCGGAGCGGTGACCGGGTTTCTGTCGTCGATCACCGGC
The DNA here is from genome assembly GCA_963774685.1 of uncultured Alphaproteobacteria bacterium. GTDB lineage: Bacteria > Pseudomonadota > Alphaproteobacteria > Rhizobiales > Xanthobacteraceae > Bradyrhizobium. The sequence goes on from CAVZFU010000005.1 coordinate 1,135,544, forward strand.
ACAGGGGGTCCCCTGGTGCTGGTGTCGATCGTCATTTCCATGAGCGTGCCGGTGCTGGTCGCGGTCGGGCTGAGCCAGGTGATTCAGCTTCCGGTGGCGATCGTCGCAACCTTCGGTAATCTGCTCTACGGACAGCTTGACTTTGAGTTGGGCGGCGTTCTGGCGGTGTCCTTGACCATCGGATCCTGGTACGGGGCAAAGCTTGTCCACGCCGTGCCGCGCACGACCTTGCACTGGATCGTATCGGTCGTGCTCGTGGTGGTAGGCGCTTTCATTCTTGGAAATGTCATTTGGCGGCTGTGGAAGTAAGCGATGGCGCTGGAAGGATTTAAGCTTATCTACGATTTCGGCGACCCCGCAGCCGAGGCGAAGACATGCCGGACGGACTGTGCGCTGTTCGATTTCTCCTTCCTGGAATGTGCGCGGCTTGCCGGGAATCGCGCGTGCGACCTCATCGAGAGGTTCACCGGAAGGTCAATGGCCACGTTGAGGGAAAACGAGATATTTTATGCCTTGCGCGTTGATTCCGACGGCCGAATAACTGCCGATTGGACCGTGTGGAAGATCGCTGAGAATTCGTTCGATGTGATGAGCGGGCGCCGCGAGGATATTCTGGATTTGCTCGCGTGCTCCGGTCCGGGCGTTGCCGTCGTCGACATGACGGCGGATCGAGCGACGTTCGCGCTGCAGGGTCCCCGTGCGCTGGATATGTTGCGCAAACTCGGCGACGTCGGTCACATCGGCTCGCTCAAATACTTCACGTTCGACCACGCCCGTCTTGCGGGCATTCCCTGCACGATTGGTCGGCTCGGCTATACCGGGGAGCCCGGCTTCGAGATCATCGCAGAGCAGGGGAAAGCGCGCGATCTGTGGGACGCATTGTCCGCCCGTGTCGCCGCCGCGGGATTCATTGCGGCCGATATCCTGCGCATCGAGGCTGGCTTTATTCTGTTCAGCAATGAGTTCCGGCTACCCGTGTCGCCCTCTGAAGTCGGTCTTGGGAAATTCAGCCGTCCCGTCGATCCGCTTGAACCCGCCATAAAGCTGGTCTCGTTCCTCGCCGATGCGCAACCCCAGTCGTGGCCCTGGCGGCCGTCGCGCGACCTGCAGCGGCCCTCCGGGCTCGGGGCAATCGCGGTGACGTCGGCCTGCCAAAGCGTTGCGGCCGGCGGAATTCTCGGTCTTGGCTATGTCCTCGCCGAAGCATCGCCCGACACGGTTCTGCGCGATGAAGCAGGCAACTTCCGCAATATTCGTTTGGCGCCGAGGCCATTTTACGACACCGCAAAACAACGTCCTCGCGAGCCCTGGCAGCAATCAGGCGACCGGTAATCGCGGTGATCATAGCCCGGGGCAACTATAAGATAGCTTTTGCGTATTTGACGGACCGGAGGCCGCAGCGCCCAATGTTCCCGCAAACGAGAAGCGGCGGATTGGCGTTCACCGCTGCCGGGTTCTGCAAGACCATTTGGAGCGATTGCTACCTCGAAAACTCCCAATCCCCGCTGACGATGTCGCCGAGGACGATGGTTTCGCCATGCGGAGCTATGGCATTGAGAGACCGCCGCCCATGACGATGGAATCGCGCGCGCAGCGAAACTCGACAGCAAACTGCGTCTCGTCATTGATGCAGGATCTTTCCATAGAGGCCACGCTGCCAAACCAAATGGAATTGGAGTCGCTGCGCGACATCCTTCCCTCTACGACTCAGATCTTTGTTGCAGCTCCACCGGGTCGTCCGTATTTGCGGCTGGTAGAAACGGCAATACAAATTCGCAAAGCCGGTTTTGAACCGGTTCCGCATATCGCGGCCCGAAATTATGAATCTCTGAAAGCCCTCGGCGACTTCGTCGCGCGGATATGCGGCGAATCCGGTGCGCGACGGGTTTTGGTAATTGCCGGCGATGTCGATCGCCCGGCGGGACCATTTTTGGGGGCCAACGCGGTCATCGAGAGTGATCTCCTGCAGCGCTACGGAATTCGCGAGATCGGGGTCTCCGGATACCCGGACGGCCATCCGAAGCTAAGCGACGCAATTGTAATCGGTGCTCTGAGACGAAAGCTGAATTCGGCAAAGGAGAGAAATCTAAAGGTAACAATTGTCTCTCAACTGTGTTTTGACGCGGACCAAATCACCGCTTGGGTGAAGTCGTTGCGGAGCTCGGGCATCAGTGTGCCAGTTAGTATCGGTCTCGCAGGGCCGACAAGCATCAGAGGACTGGCGCGTTTTGCCTTAATGTGCGGTGTGCGCAATTCTTTCAAGGCATTTGTCGACGGCAAGACAAGTCAACTCTTCGGCGAAGCGTCGCCGGGCGACATCATCCATGACCTCAGCGAAGCCCTCGATCTATCGATGCCGGGGCAAATTTCCCTGCACCTCTACGCGTACGGCGGTCTGGTCCGAACGGTGAACTGGGCAAAGGATTTTCAAACTCGTTTCGGGGACGTTTAGCGTGAGCGCGGCTCCGGGCGTAGGCCCGAGCCGCCAACGCGCCGATGATAGCCGAGGGCAACTATATGATAGTTTTTGCATATTTGACGGACCGGATGCGGTAGCGCTCCATGCGCCTGCAACTGAAACGGCCGGGCGGCGAAGGTCGCTGCCGGCTTCTTCAAGGCTTTCGAAAACTAGGCTTGTGAGTGGGGGATTGGTTATGGCTGACGTACCGGCACGGAAGAAGGTCACCATCAACACCTTGATGGCGAAGATGAAGAAGGGCGAACCGATCACCCAGCTTGCCGCGTACGATTATCGCACTGCGGTCGTTGCCGACCGCCTTGGCATGGATATCCTGTGCGTATCCGATACCGGCGGCATGATCCTGTTCGGCCACAAGAGCACCGTCTCGGTGAGCTTCGACGAAGTCATGATGATGTCGAAGGCGATCGACCGCGGCTCCAAATACGGGCTGCGCATGGTCGACATGCCGTATTGGAGCTTCCACGTCTCGCCGGAACAGGCGGTGGCCAATGCCGGCCGCTTCGTGCACGAAGCCAATGCCGAAGTGATGAAATGCGAGGGAAACAAGCATCACGCCAGGAATATCGAGGCGATCGTGCGCGCCGGGATCCCGGTGCAGGGCCACATCGGCATCACGCCGATGCGGATGCCGCAGCTTGGCGGCTTCGTCGCCCAGGGCAAGACCGCCCAGCGCGCCAAGGAGATGGTGGAAGACGCCAAGGCGATGGTCGATGCCGGCTGCTTCTCGATCCTGTGCGAGGTCACGACGTCTGAAGTTGCCGAATATCTGGCGCAGACGCTGCCGGTGCCGGTCATCAGCCTCGGCGCGGGCAATGCCGCGCATGGCGTTCACATCATATCTTCGGATCTGTTCCATCTCTGGGAAGAGCATGTTCCGCGCCACTCGCGGATCTACACCGATCTGATCCCGATCATGGAAGACGTCATCTCGCGCTATATGAAGGATGTCGTTACCCGCAACTATCCCGGTCCGAAGGAAACCGTCTTCATGAGCCCGGAAGAGTGTCTGCTGTTCGCCCAGGACATGAAGTGGGAGCGCAAGGTCGATGAATTGAGGTCGGTGGCCAAAAAAACCGCCTGAGTTACGGTGGCGCATGAAGCCGCGCCAACAAGCAACTCTGACGTTCTGACGGAATAAGAAAAATTTTGGGAGAAGCAATGGATCTCGCGGTCATTCATAACGGTGTGGCCGCTCCTGCGGCCAGCGAAGCGGTGCGGCTCAACATTCCAGGGCGGCTCGAGCGCTTGCCGATGACGGCGTATCAAAAGCGGATGTTTGCGATTGTTGCCACCGCGTGGCTCGCCGATCAGGTGGACGTTGCGCTGCTGGTATTTCTGGTCGGCGCTCTTAAAAACTATTTCAATCTTACGGCAGTGCAGATCGGTTTTCTTTCGTCGATGACCTTCCTCGGCCAGCTCGTCGGCAATCTGCTGATTGGCTCGATCTCCGACCTGTACGGCCGTCGCATAGCTTTTCAAAGCACGATGGTGATTTGGGGCGTTGCGAGCTTCCTGGCCGCGGGTGCGTGGGACGTCACCTCGCTCATGGTGTTCCGTTTCCTCATTGGAGTCGGTGTTGGTGGCGAAGCGCCGGTCGCGCAGGCTGTTCTGTCGGAGATTATTCCCGCGAATGTGCGTGCAAAATATATCGCATTTATGGAGGGATTTTGGGCGGTCGGCTTCGTCATCTCCGGCACGATCGCCTATACGGTGCTGCCCTACGCCGGGTGGCGTTGGGTTTTCGTGGTGGTCGGCATGTTCTCGTTGGTGGTATTTTGGGTGCGCCGCAGTTTGCTCGAATCGCCACGCTGGTTAGCGGATCATGGTCGGTACGCCGAAGCAGAGCAGGTCATGTCCGAGATCGAGGCCGGCGTTCAGAAAGCCAGCGGGGTCAAGCTCGCAGCAGCCAAGCCATTTCTTGCAGAAACCTCGCTCGAGACCCGAAATCCGCTCGGCGTGTTGTTTTCGCGGTTCTATCTGCGCGCCAATACCATGATCTTCAGCGTATGGTTTTTTGCGCTGCTCGGCTATTTCGGCCTGACGTCATGGCTCGGCATTATTCTGGGCGAGCATGGATTTTCTATCGTGACGTCGATTGGATTCATAACCCTGATCACGCTCGGCGGTATTCCAGGGTTTTATAGTGCTGCCTTGCTGCTGGAGCGGATCGGGCGAAAGCCGACCACTGCCGTGTTTCTCTTCGCAAGCGCCTTGATGGCCTATGTGTATGGTCACGCGACGAATGACGTGATGTTGTTCTGCAGCGGCTTCGTCATGCAGTTCTTCATGTTCGGAATGTGGTCTTGCCTTTATGCCTATACACCCGAGCTCTATCCAACGCGGGCGCGGTCGACTGCGGCCGGGATGGCGTCTGCCTTTGGTCGATTGGGTGCGATAACCGGGCCGATTGTGGTCGGCTATATTATCAGCTCGGTTGGCGCGACCGGCGTGTTTACATTGGGCGCCATGAGTTTCGTGATCGCCGCACTTATCGTGCTGATTCTCGGCATCGAGACCAGGGGCCGTACGCTGGAAGAGATTTGCCGCGAAGAGGAAGTGGTTGGTCTGCATTCAGCGGCTTAGAGACCTTCACCCCCGGGGCCTGGCTGTGTCCGATAGCTCATTGGATTATCTGCAATGATCGACAAAGACGACGTTGACAAGGAGCGGGCCTTGCCTGTTCGCGTCACTGATGAAGTCGATCCTGCGGTTTCAGGTATTTACGCAGAGGATGGCGCCGCCAATCATCGGGATGTGATGCAGTGGCGAAAGGCGGAGAGGGCCCGATTAATCGACGAACGACTTCAGGTTAGCGCCGATACACGCAAGAAAAACTCCGATTTCATCGCAGGGCACCTCGACGTGGCGATTGGTGATCCATGCGGGCGCGTCGTGAGTGGATATTGGCCGTTCCGCGGCGAGCCCGATTTGCGTGAATGGCTCGAAGGCCTGGAAGGCCGCGGCGGCCGATGTGCGTTGCCAGTGGTTATTGAGGCGAAAGCGCCCCTGGTCTTCCGCATCTGGAAACGGGGCGAGAAGCTGGAGCGAGGTGTGTGGGACATTCCCGTGCCAGCCGCCGGGGAAGAGGTGTGCCCGGACGTCGTCATTGCACCGATCGTTGGCTATGATCGAGATGCATACAGGCTTGGGTATGGTGGCGGATATTTCGACAGGACACTCGCCGTCATGCAGAAGCGGCCGCTGGTCATCGGTGTTGGGTACAGCCACGCCGCAATACCGACAATCTACCCCAAGCTACATGATATTCCGATGGACAAGATTGTGACGGAACGGGGGATTGTTCTTCCTGCGAGGAGCAGGGCGCAATGCAGTTAGAATTGCCCGAAAGCTGGGAGCAGATCGGGATTGATGCCACTTTGCGAGTTCGAGCGCCGTTTGATCGCGCCTTTAGAAGCGGTAGCAATCAAACTGAACGGTCCGGCGGACTCTGTCGCAAAGGAGCCATCGATTCATACGCAAAATAAGCCTCGTTCAAGCGGCAAGTTGGAAGAGAAGAAAAGCAAAATTGCCTGGATCGACGTCGAGCACGTCGCAGAGCCAGGCGACTACAAATTCCGTGATGGCATTGTCCGCATCAAACGCAAACATCTAACTACCTGGAAAAAAGACCCAGACGCTACGTTCACCTTGGTCCGCTTCGTGCCAAGCGTCGGTAATTTTCAAATGTACGGACTATATCCGGACAATTTTCTCGAGGGTGAGCAGCGGACGTAGCGTGCGAAAAATTCCGGAAAATAGCGGACCTGAACGGCGGCATGCTCCGCGCACTTGGCGCAATTGATAGCTGCACGCCGCGGCCTCGGTTTATTGGCGGAGCCAATATGTCGCCATTATCAAAACGAGGATGCTAGCTTTGCTGAAATCGGCCGCGGCTGGCCGATCCGGCCAATCAGAGGGCTCGCTGCGGGCTTGGTCGAGGCGCGGGGCGGTCTTGCTGCACTCATTGGGGGCAGCGCTCTACCGGCCCTGGGAGGCGTGGGGCCCGTAGGATATCGCTGGCCCCAGGGTTGCTACAAACAATCTCCGGCGGCTCGGGGCCTTGAGGAGATGGTTCGACCCCCAGTTTCTCTCCCTCCGCCAGAAAATTAACTCAACAAATTGATTTCATTAGATATTTTTTGGAATACTGATGCTCGTCCCCAAATAAGTCCACGATCATCTGCGGGACCGGCGAATTCAGCCGAGCGCAAGATTGTTCTGACGTTCGATATTCTCAGTCCGTTTGGAGTTTGTCTGTGGCGCAAGGGAAATGGTTAGCCGTTTCGTCCCGCGTTTGAAAGGCAGACGCTGCGGCCCATGCGCCGGCGATGGGCCTAAGGCGCTCGATCGAACAGCGTTCGCGGTTCACGAAATAGTAGATAGAGCGAGGGCGCTGCATAAGAAATACCAGGAAGCGTCCGAGCAGGGACAAACGCTGCTGGGAGTCTGTGCGCAGGATTAGCGCGACTGTGGCCTAAAGGCGACACGGTTTTCGCTCGCAAAGTGTTATCCCTCGCGCATCAAGCGTCGGGGAGAAGAACAATGCGTCGGACACTATTGGCGGTAGCTTCGGTTCTCGCAAGCAGCATCCTTACCGCCAATGCCGCAGACATGGCGGCCCGCCCGACTTACAAGGCGCCTCCGCCTCCGCCAGCGCCAGTCTTTAGCTGGACGGGCTGCTACGTCGGCGGCAATCTCGGTGGCGGACGGACCCATAAGCATTTTGAATTCGCGGCGGATGGAGGGGAGCTTTTTGACGAAGGCACTCTAGACCAGGGCGGCTTTGTCGGCGGCGGGCAACTCGGCTGCGACTACCAGTTCGGATCGAACTTCGTGGTCGGCGTGCAAGGCATGTTCGATGGCACCTCCATCAAGGGCACGGAGACCTTTTTCTCTGGCATCGACCAGTTCAACGAGCAGTATGCGGTGAGCCTGCACTGGTTCACGACCTTGACGGGGCGCGTGGGTTTCCTCGCCACCCCATCGTTACTCCTCTACGGCAAGGGTGGCGCGGCTTGGGTCAATGAAAAGATCGACTATGTGCCGGGAGTGGAGGTCGTAGCAAGCACCGGGAACACCACCCGGAGCGGCTGGGACGCAGGCGCCGGAATCGAGTGGATGTTTGCGCCGCAATGGTCGGCGTTTGTCGAATACAATCACATGGGCTTCGGCACCAAGGACATGAATTTAAACTTTGTAGTTGGCGGCAGCTTTGACTTCACCGAGCACGTGAAGCAAAGCGTCGACATGGTGGTGGTCGGTGTGAACTGGCGGTTTAACCCGACCACGCCCGGCGCAGCGGCCACGCGCTACTGAAACAGCCTGTCAGGAGACACGGAATACCTGCCATTGCGGGCCGCGCGGGCGACCGTTGATATCATTAATGTTATGTAGGAAACCGCTCTGCGCCGGACCTTCCACCTGCGGCGAGCAGAAGCAGATGCCCTGACTACGCATTATATCGATGCCCACACGCCGCGCCGTGTGGCATGCCCGTCCTGACCAGCGGCCGGCGAATGTCACGTCCTCTTCTGACAGAAACACCGCCCGTCCAACCCTCCGGCAGCACGCTATTCCTCGTTGATAACTCGGCCTCAGAATCGAAAGCCGGATTTGCGCCATTGCCGCTAGCGGTTTTTGCACGTGGCTTGGCGCTGCCGAATACATCGAACCGTTGAACCGCCGTGGTTTCGATTGACACCGGTATCTTCAACGGTAGGCTGACCAACCGGAAAGCTTTTCCGCAAAGAACAAAGAAAAGGGCAGGGAACGCCGTGAAACGCTTCATCGCATCTTGAGCGGATCTGCGCGGACTTCCGTGCTGGCGCCATTTCGCATCCGCAACTACCGCTATCAATGGCCCTCCGATCTGCTCACCTCCTGGGCGTTTGAGATAGAGACGCTTGTGCTCGGCTGGTACATCATGGTTGAGACCGGCTCGGTGCTGCTGCTGACGGTGCTCGCATCGTTGCAATATGTCGGGACACTGATTGCGCCGGTATTGGGGATGATCGGGGACCGGATGGGGCATCGGGACCTTTTGGCCGCGATGCGCTTCATCTATACTGCACTCTCCGCGACCATCATGACGATCGCGCTGACCGGCCATCTGACTCCGCTCAATGTCATGATCATCGTCGCGATCATGGGCTTGGTACGCCCTTCGGATCTCGGCGTACGCGCTGCGTTGCTTGCCGACATCATGCCGGTCGAGCAACTGGTGGGGGCAATCAGCCTTTCGCGCACGACCCAAGACAGCGCGCGCATTGCCGGCGCTTTGACCGGTGCTGGACTATTTTCAATCCTTGGCCTTGGTTTCGTGTACGTGGCGGTCACTTGTCTCTATCTCACGGCCGCCATCCTGATGTTATGCCTGACCCGGCCGGCACAATCTCACGGCTCGGTCGATCAGCTATCAGATGGTTTGCCCGGGTCCTCGCTCCTGCGGGACCTGAAGGAGGGCATTGTTTACGCCTGGAGCGGTCCCGGTATGCGCGCAGCACTCTGCGTCGCTTTTCTCGCCAACCTGACTGCGTTTCCGCTGACGTCGGGATTACTTCCTTACGTGGCGCGCGAAATCTTTCACACCAACCAGACCGGTCTCGGCTATTTGTCGGCAACCTTCGCCGTGGGCTCGCTGACCGGTTCGATAATCACGGTTAGTTTGGCGGGCGGGCTGCGCATCGCCAGGCTTTTGATCGGTGCGACGCTTGCCTGGTACGCGATGCTGCTGGTGTTCGTGGAGATCAGGAGCATGCCGGCGGCGATGGCCTGTCTCGTACTCGCCGGCATAGCACAGAGCATGTCGATGATTTCGGCCGCCGTGATCCTGATGCGTACCGCGAGCGCGCATCTTCGCGGCCGCGTCATGGGGGTGCGCATGATGGTAATCTACGGCCTGCCGCTCGGACTGCTTGCGGCCGGCAGCCTGATCGATCTCATCGGTTATTCGGCGACCGGCACGCTCTATGCGGCCTCGGGATTTATCGCGATGACCGCGATCGCGCTGTATTGGCGCTTCGATCTCTGGCCGGTGCACGCACCGGCGAATGCACGGTAAACCAATTCCGTACCGCTTTTCAAAAACCGACTTGTGGATTTGGAAAACAAGGACCGGAGCCTGAGCCGAGATTGACATACGACTATGAAACTCGCTTGCGCTTTCGATCGGGCCCGAGCCCGTTATTCGTGCGATCGTTCGCAGTTAGGCCTTCGGCATGCGCGGATTCAAGTGGCCTGGCTGCAGCGTTCATAAACTGCCAGATCGGGGTTCGGCCCTGATCAGGGTCGAACGAGACCGACAAAACGCCGGCATCCTCTTTGCTGACCGATATGTAGACATGTGGCATGGAGCTATCGAAATATGCGCTCTCTCCCTGATTCAGACGAAACGGCGCGTAAAATTCGGTATGGATCTCAACTGCGCCAGACAGCACGTAAACGAATTCCTCGCCATTGTGCTGGCTCCAGTGATCGAACTCCGTGACGGCGCGTGCACGTACCTTCATCACCAGCGGTACCATGCCTTTCCGGGATAGTTCGGTAGCATGGGCTACGTAGTCATATTGGCCGCTGGTAAATTGCGCGCCCTCTCCTCGCAGAGTGGTGGTTTTTCGTCCCAGGATCTGATGCCCTGAGGCATGGGGCCTTTCGCTCGCAACCAGATCTTCAATGGGTATTCCGAACCCGTCGCTAATTCTCTTGATGATGTCGAAAGACGGGGACACCATTCCGTTCTCGATTTTCGACAGGGTCGAAACCGAAACTCCAGTCATCTCGCTCGTCTGGCTCAGGGTAAGTTTGCGAGCCTTGCGCAGGTCCTTGAGCCGCGGACCCATTGGCAGGCTCTGCCCGTGCTGGTCGGGTTCTTTCACCTTAATCTCCTGGAATCGAGCGCACGTTACGGCATATAGCTAGTTTTCACGAATTTGACCAGAGAACGCGCTTTAAACCAAAAATTTCCTTGCAGAAAATTTTTTCTTGCGTTTTCATATGTTCATTGAAACATCGCCAGAGAAGCATGCTCCATGAAAGTAGTCTCCGTTGAAGCCATCCCCTTCACTCTACCGGTCAGGCGAGAGTTTCGGTGGAACGGCCTTTTGCAGGCGCTCGGCCAATTCGTTTTGGTTCGCGTTACCACTGACAACGGCTTGGTAGGTTATGGCGAGGCCGTGCCCTTGCCTGACTGGGGCGGGGATTTCGGCCGCCGTGCGGGCGAGACCCGCGCGACAGTTGTGTCGATCGTCCATAGTCAGCTGGCCCTTGCCATCACCGGACGGGATCCGTGCTCAATTGGCGAGGCCGTAGCGGCTATGGAGCGAGTGGTAGTCGGGCACACCTATGCAAAATGCGCCGTCGAAATGGCTCTCCATGATCTTTGGGGCAAATCTCTGGGACAGCCGCTGTACCGCTTGCTCGGCGGTAGTGTGCGAGACGGCGTTGCAATCGCGCACATGGTCGGCCTTATGAGCCACGACGAAGCGGTCGCGGAAGCCACAGCCGCCGTATCTGACGGCGTGCAGGCACTGCAGATCAAGGGCGGCGAGGATGGCGAGCGCGACGTCAAGCTGGTTCGCGAACTGCGCCGCCGTTTTGGTCCAAAGATCCTGCTTCGTTTGGATGCCAATCAAGGCTACGGGACCGCAAAGCGCGCGATGAGCATACTTTCAAGCTTTTCGCCGGGAGAGCTGGATTACGTTGAGCAGCCCGTACAAGGACTAGGTGAGATGGCGGCAGCGAGGCGCGGAACCCCAATTCCCGTCGTGGCTGATGAAAGCTGCTGGACGCCCCGGGACGCGCTCGATGTTGTGCAGACCGAGGCCGCGGACTGTATCTCGATCTACCTCGCCAAGGCCGGCGGCCTTCGGGCGGCGGGCGCCGTTGCGGCGATTGCCCAAGCGGCCAATCTGGCTTGTGACGTCAACGGCTCTATTGAGTCCGGCATCGGCAACGCTGCGAATGTGCACTTCGCCATTTCCACGAATGCTGTAACGTTGCCGGCTGTCATCCCGATTTCGGCTCCGGCCGGTCGGCATCCGTGTCGCGTCGGCGGCAACTACTTTGAGGATGACATCATCACAGAGGCGTTCACGTTTCGAAATGGCATGGTGCGCCCGCCCGAGGGACCAGGGCTCGGCTTCCAGATCGACGAACGAAAGCTGGAAAAATTCAGACAACCGGCGCGCTGACAGGGAGCGTGATCGCAGAAATTGGAGTTCCAACCTGGATCGCATTTGAACGCATGGCCGTCCAACAATCTCAGGCAGGTCATTTGGGTTGTCGAACACCTGAAACGTGGAGGAATGCATGAAACGCCTGCGACTCGCGGCTGATATTGGCGGGACGTTCACTGACCTGGCCCTCTTGTCGGAAGATGGAGAGCTCTTTACCGCCAAGGTGCCGTCGACTCCCGAGGACTATGCTTCCGCCATTATCGACGGTTGCCGCAAGCTCATTCGCGAACACGCGATATCGCCGAAGGCTGTTGAAGCCTTTCTTCACGCCTCGACAATTGCGACGAACGCCATCCTGGAGGGCAAGGGCGCCCGGACGGCTCTCGTGACCACTGCCGGTTTCCGGGATGTACTGGAGCTCCGTCGCATCCGCGTTCCCCGGTTGTATGAGCCGCTCTACCGCAAGCCAGAGCCGCTCGCGCCACGCCGCCATCGCTATGAGGTGGCGGAGAGGATCGCGGCGGACGGCAGCGTTGTGACGGCTCTCGATGAGGCCGGGCTCAAGCGCATTGCCGACCAAATCGCCGGCTCGGACATTGAAGCGGTTGCCGTTTGCTTCCTGAATTCCTATGCAAATCCTGCGCACGAACGTCGGGCCGGACAGATTTTGCGAGAGCGCCTGCCCGGTCGGTTTGTGACTCTGTCCGTGGATGTGTTGCCCGAGATACGAGAGTACGAACGCACGAGCACGACGGTCATCAACGCTTATGTAGGCCCTATTGTGGGCCATTATCTTCGTTCATTGAGCGCGCAGTTGGGTGATGTCGGCTTGTCGGTTCCGGTCCGTATGATGCAGTCGAGCGGAGGATTGCTCGATCTTGCCTCGGTGATCGCCAAGCCCGCCCAGGTCGTGGAAAGCGGTCCGGCAGCCGGCGTTATCGGCGCGGCAAGGCTGGGATCGCTGTCGGGTTACCAGGACATCATTACGCTCGACATGGGTGGAACGACAGCCAAGGCCGCCTTGATCGAGAAGGGACGGCACGTAGCAACGGACGAATATGAGGTCGGTGGGGGCATTTCATTGTCGAGCCGCCTGGTCAAAGGTGGCGGCTACGCCTTGAAGTTACCCGTGATCGACGTATCGGAAGTCGGCGCGGGTGGCGGTTCCATCATTTGGCGAGACAGCGCCGGTGTTCTGAAGGTCGGGCCGCATAGCGCTGGTTCCGTGCCGGGTCCCGCTTGCTACAACCGTGGCGGAAAGCTGCCCACGGTAACCGATGCCAACGTTGTCCTGGGCTACTTGAGCCCGGTTGCGATCGCGGGCGGTACCGTGCCGATCGACGCCGCTGCCGCCAGGCAGGCCTTGGCGACTGTTGCCGAAGATAGTGTGCTTCGAGACCTGGCTTATGGTGTCGTTCAGCTTACGGCGGTAAACATGATGCGCGCCGTCAAGGCTGTAACCACCTATCGCGGCCGCGACCCCCGTGATTTCGTACTCTTCGCGTTCGGCGGCGGTGGGGGCATCTACGCGGCCGATCTCGCTCGGGCCCTCGGCATTCGCCGCGTGATTGTCCCGCCCGCAGCCGGGGTCTTTAGTGCCGTGGGACTTCTCTTTGCAGATGTGGAAGTCGCGGTATCGCGCGGTTACCTGACCAGGCTCGATCAAGCCGATCCTCGCAAACTTGACGCGCTGTTTCGTGAACTCGAGACAACGGCGCAAGCCGATTTGTCGGACGCTACCGCGGAAGTGATCATCGAGCGTCGGCTTGACATTCGTTATCAGGGTCAAGCCTTCGAACTCTCGATTGACGTCAAGGGCGTGCCTGACCTCGCCGCCGCTTCCGAGCGCTTCGACGAAGAGCACGAAGCTACCTACGGTCATCGGCTGGCGGCTGAGCATCACAAACAGATTGTGACGCTTCGGGTCGTCGCCCGTGAGCTGCCCGCGGTGCCACCGCGCCTCGATGCAGCCAAGCTGCTGGCGGGGTCTGCCAGGCGCGCGAGCGGCCGGCGGCCGGTTTATTTTGGTGGCCACGATTACGTCCAGACAGATGTGGTTGGCCGCGCGGAATTGACCGGGGAGCCGCGATCGGGTCCCATGATCATCGAAGAGTACGAAGGTACTACCGTGGTTCCCCCCGATGCGCGCGTGCATCTCGACGAGCACGGCAACATCGTTATCGATCTCGGACAGGTCTTAAGATGAGCACAACCATGATGGCGCGTGACAGCTCGCAGAACTCGACCAACTCTCTGTTGCTTGAGATCATCCGAAACGGCTTCAGTACCGTTGCGGATGAGATGGCTCTCATCCTGATGCGGTCCGCTCACTCGATGATCGTGCGGGACTCGATGGACTATTCCACCGCGATTTGCGACCCGGAAGGTCGCATTGTGGGGCAAGGACTGACGACCCCCATGCATCTCGGCAGCTTTTACGACGCCATGCGTCACTTGATCGGACAATTCGAAGGAAATATCCGGCCCGGCGATCTTTACATCGCCAATGACCCGTATCTCGCCTCGGGACAACATTTGCCGGACATCTACATCATCGCCCCGATTTTCCACCAGGGTAAGCTGGAAGGGTTTGCGACGACGATCGCACACCATGCTGACGTTGGCGGCGTGGTGGCAGGCAGCAACTCGATCGGCGCGACCGAGATCTTCCAGGAAGGTTTGCGCCTGCCGTTCCTGAAACTCCATGACGCGGGAGTTGAAAATCGAGCCATCCTGGAGATTGTGCGTGCCAATGTGCGCGTGCCGGAGAAGGTCATCGGCGACCTTCAGGCACAGATTGCGGCCTGCCGAGCCGGGATTCGCGGTTATAGCGAACTGTTCGAGCGCTACGGATCCGAGACGATGCGCCGGTATATCGAGGCGCTCCACGACTATGCGGAAACCTTGGCTCGGCAACAAATCGAGCAGATGCCGGATGGTACTTATAGCTTCGAAGATTGGATTGATGGCCTGGGTGATACGCCAGAACCTATCGGGCTCAAGGTAAAGGTTATCATCAAGGGCGACACAATCACGACCGACTGGACCGGCACTTCCCCCCAAGTGCGCGGAGGGATCAACGCTCCATTGTCATTCCTGAAATCCAATGTTTATGCGGCGTTACGATCTGTCATGAGCGAAGACGTTCCAAACTGTCATGGCTTCACTCGTCCCATTGAGGTCATTGCACCACCTGGCTCGCTCGTGAACGCGGTACATCCGGGACCGTGCGGTGCTCGAGGCATTACGGGCTATCGCATCGCGGACTGCCTCTTTGGCGCGCTCGCGCAGGCCACGCCAGGGGCTGTTACGGCTGACGGCGCCGGCGGCTCGACGTTGCCGACCATCGCAGGATGGCGCAACGGTGAGTCGTTCGTGTTTTCAGAATGCGTCATGGGAACATGGGGCGCATCGAGCAGTTTCGACGGCCAGTCGGGTGTGCCGCACATGTGCTCGAACCAGTCCAATGTTCCTATCGAAATGATCGAGGCCGAGTACCCCATTCGCATTGAGCGTTATGGGTTTGTTGCCGATACCGGTGGCCCGGGTCGCTATCGCGGAGGATTGGGTTTGCTGCGCGAGTACCGGGCGCTGGCCGACGGATTGTCGTTGTCGGTCCGCGCAGACAAGAGAGATTTTCCGCCTCACGGGCTGTCGGGTGGCAAGGCGGGATCGCCTTGCGTGAGTGTGTTAAATCCGGGGAGCGAGGAAAGACAGCTCCCCATGCTTTTCACTTCACCGATTCAAATGCGGGAAGGCGATCTTTTCAGACATGTGATGGCAGGCGGCGGAGGATTTGGTGCGCCTGACTCGCGTGATCCCGAAGCCGTGCTGCGCGATGTTGAGGACGGCCTGCTCACGGTGGAGGCGGCCGAACGCGACTACGGTGTGGTGCTTGCGGGAACGCCACCGGCGGTCAATCTCGAGTCAACAGCAAAGGTCCGCAGAGCTCGAGCATGACAAACCGCTATCGTTCTGACCTGATGCTCCCGGATTCCTATTCTTCGAGGGTCCGGCCTGCCTTGTTCGGCGAGCGAGCCGCGGCTTGCGCAGCTCACCCCTTGGCGGCGTCGGCGTCGATGGAGGTCATAGCGCAAGGAGGTGGCGCGGCTGATGCGGTCATAGCAGCCCAGGCCGTAATTTCCGTGATCGCACCTGAAGCGGGTGGCGTAGGGGGTGACGGGTTCTTTCTGGTTCGTGCGAAGGATGGGTCCGTCACGGCGATCAATGCCGCTGGCCGTACACCCGCCGGTCTCCGCGGTCCCGTCCGCGATGACGGTACCAGCGTCACCGTGCCTGGTGTTGTCGCCGGATGGGGCGAGCTGTCGCGGCGGTTCGGAAAATTGCCTCTCGCCGCCGCATTGGAGCCCGCCATCCGCCTTGCCCGGCAGGGCTGCTCGGCTCGACCGGAAACGATCCGCGCTGCCAAAGCCCAAAGGCAGCGCCTTGTCCGCGGCGGTGCGCGGGGGTGGGCTTTCTTTGAGGCCGAGGACAACGCGGCTGTCACTCAATTGCCGTTGGCAGATACTTTGGCAAATATCGGAGCTCACGGCGCACGTTGGTTCTACGAAGGTCCGTTAGCCGATGCCATCGTGCGTGCGGTCGCAGATGGCGGCGGCGCACTTGCGCGCGAAGACATGGCGGCGCATGCGAGCGTTGTTGCTTCGCCTCTGAGCCTGTCATGGAAGGGACTTCGCATCCATGTGCAGCCGCCGATGTCACAAGGAATACTGTTACTGATGGCGCTCGCAGGTTACGAAGCGCGTCAGGTATCGGCCCCGGATCTTGAGCACGTAGCCATCGAACTCGCAAAGGCGGTGTTCGAATTTCGCGGTCATGCGGCGCGAGGGTCTGCTCTTCTGGGCGAGCAGATCGAGATCGATATTAAACGCGCCGCTCACCGGAATGGACCGAGAAGCTATTTGCATACTGCGGGAGCTGCTGCTTCGGATAGCGAGGGCGTGGTTGTTTCGTCGCTCATCAGTGTGTTTGACGATTTTGGATCTGCGATTTTTGTACCCGAAGGCGGCTTTGTCTTGAACAACAGAGCCGCCGGTTTCACTCAAGCACCCAATGACAGCCGGCCGGATGCGCTGCCTGTGCATACCCTTGCTCCGATTCTCGTCGAAGCGGAAGATTCATGCTTCGCGTTGGCTACGCCTGGAGCAGACGGGCAGGTTCAAACGCTTCTGCAAATTCTTCTGGGAATTGCGGCGGAAGGCCTGGATCTTCCGACTGCAATCGATCGCCTTCGCTGGCGCAGCGAGGACGGCCGTCTCCTTGTTGAGGACCAGTTCCCGGTTCGCGAAGAGCTTGTTGCGCGGGGACATGTGGTCGTGACCGAGCGGGCGGGCGACACCCGCTTCGGTGCAGTGGTCTGTGCGGGCATATCAGGCAACCGGCCGTTCGGTTGCGCCGATTGGCGACGCGAGACCTGGGCTGCGGTCAGTTAGGAACGTTAATTGCAGGCAACCGACGTCGTCTCCTCAGGGGCCTTGCGGTCCGGAGGCGCGCGTCTGCAGGTATCCCGATTTTCCAAATAGAGAAGTCTTATACGATTTGACAAATATGTCATATTGGACGATGTTTGGGAAAGTGTGAAAATACGGGCCGCCTGCTCCGAAGGGCAGCCAGCGATCGTAGACGAGGCGGGGGCCTCGATTCTGGAAGGAGAGGACTATGACGGACGGTGTTGTGGGTCGCTCGGCGCAGAATGTTCGAACTGTGACGAGTTCGGAAATGAGGCTGGTGGTCTTCGCTGCATCGTTAGGCACGATCTTCGAGTGGTACGATTTTTACCTCTATGGAAGTCTTGCGATATTTTTCTCGGCTCTGTTTTTTCCGCCCGACAACCCGACCGCTGCCTTTCTGGCTGTGCTCGCCACGTACGGCGCCGGTTACGTCATTCGTCCTCTGGGCGCGCTGGTGTTCGGACATATCGGCGACAGGATCGGGCGCAAGGTCGCCTTTATCGTGACGATCGCAATCATGGGCATTTCTACCGCGGCAGTAGGCGTGTTGCCGACCTACGCATCGGTGGGCTACGTCGCACCTTTCATGCTTCTGTGCTTGCGTCTTTTGCAGGGCTTCGCGCTGGGCGGAGAATACGGGGGCGCCGCGATTTACGTTGCGGAGCACGCTGCGCATGGTGAGCGTGGCTACCAGACGAGCTGGATAGCAACGACTGCAACGACGGGACTTATACTTTCGCTGCTCGTGATCCTCGGCTGTCGGGCTGCCATGGATGCGGACGCCTTTGCCACCTGGGGCTGGCGCATCCCGTTTCTTGTCTCGCTCCTGCTGCTCGCGGTTTCGGTTTACATCCGTTATCGGCTGCAGGAGTCGCCGGCGTTCAAGGTAATTCAGGCCGAGGGTCGCACGTCGAAAGCGCCTATATCAGAAGCTTTCGGTCAATGGAGCAACCTGAAACTTGTGCTGATTGCTCTCTTCGGTGCGGTCGTCGGCGAAGGCGTGGTTTGGAATGCTGGACAATTTTACGTTCTGTTCTTCCTGACCGGCACTCTGAAGCTCGACTATAAAGATGCTTATACGTTGATAACCATCGCCCTTGTGTTTGGCACGCCATTCATCGTCCTGTTCGGGTGGTTGTCGGATAAGGTCGGACGCAAGTGGATCATGCTGACCGGGTTTTTCGTGGCTGCGCTGGTTATGATGCCGATCTATAAAGCGCTGACGGACGCCGCTAACCCGAAGCTGGCAGATTTTCTGCGGACAACGACCATTACGGTCGAGGCGACCGACTGCAACTTCAACGTCTTCTCCAAGCCGGCAACGGACTGCGACAAGGTTCGCGATACGCTTACGCGGGCTGGTGTGAACTACCAGCTTAAACCGGGTCAGCCCGGCGGGCAGGTGATCACGCGCGTGGGCGATCGTGAGATTCGTGGCCTAGATACCGCGGCGATCCTGGCTGCGATGAAGGCGCATGGTTACGCAGACAAGGCGGATCCCGCTCTCGTCAACAGACCGGCCGTCGTCGGTTTGATTGTGGCCTTGATGTTCCTGGTCGGCATGGTGTTTGGTCCCATCGCTGCTTTCCTGATCGAGTTGTTTCCGACCCGCATTCGCTACACCGCCATGTCCTTGCCGTACCACGTCGGCAACGGTGTGATAGCGGGATTCCTGGCGTTCTTTGCCACGGCGCTAAGTGTCTACGCCGGTAATATCTACGCCGGGCTATGGTATCCAATAGGGTTCGCCGCGCTGTCCTTTGTCATTGGGATCTTTCTCCTGCCCGAGACAAAGGATTTACCTCTCGATCGCTGAGCGCAGCGCCGCCACTGTCGCCCGGCTTGAGCTCAATGACGATCTTCTGACCGATGTTTCTGGCATTGCCTCTGCGACGGCAGTTGAAGTCAGATCGGCCGTAGTACCTTTCCCGAACGGGACGATCAGGGTGATGGCGCTATTCGGGTAATGTTCGGCACTTCCGCCACGTTGGCGAAGATCGTTTCGCGTCGATGCCGGTGCAGTGGAATCGTACGGGATCTGGATTAGGAGACCCTGCGGAGCCGAACGATCAGATCGACGCGGCTGACCTCATAGCCCGTAGGCACGCCGGACAGGTCGTAGCATGCCACGCTGTTTTCCGGAATATCGATCAACTCGTGGGTGTTCTCGACATAGAAATGCTGGTGTGTTGCTACGTTGCTGTCGAAATAGCTTTTTGTCCCGTCGACGCTGACCTGGCGCAGCAGTCCAGCTCTTGGTGAATTGATTGAGCGTGTTGTAGACCGTCGCCAGCGAGATCGGAACGTCGCCGGACAAGGCTTCTTCGTAAAGCATTTCGGCGGTCAGATGTCGCTCACCTCTGCTGAATAGCAGGTGAGCCAGTGCCTTTCGCTGATGGGTCGGCCGAAAACCTGCGGACTGCAGAATCTCGACAACATCCGATGAAACGCCGTTTGAAGGACGCTGGCGTTTTGGAGCTTCAATCGTGTTCAGCTTCAGCATGCAGGGCGGCTTCCGGCAGGATATGGTAATGGAATAAAGCGCAATTTCTTCACGGCGCGACAGGAGCGCCGCGAAGGATTTCATTCAGGCTGGCTGCGGAGCGAAGACGCCCGGGGTCGATCAGCAGGTTCTTTTGCATCAGCCGCCGCGCTACAGCCACGTCCTGGGGACGGTTGACGCCGACAACCGCGGTGATTTTCTTTCGTTTCAGGTAAAGCGCAATGAACGGACCACCTACATCGCCGCGCATGACGACGTCGTCGTAATCCGCAAACGTTCCAAGAATTTGCAACTTGATGTCGTACTGGTCGGACCAGAAGTAGGGGGTATCCTGGTATTTTGAGTTTGCGCCCAGCATCGCCTTTGCCGCGGCAATCGCCTGATTCTGCGCGTTGGACCACGATTCGAGACGCATGCGTCCGCCCGATCCGTCCGGCTGATTTGCAACATCCCCTGCGGCATAAATCGAAACATCCGACGTCTGCCCCGATGCATCGACAATGATACCGTTATCGATTGCAAGGCCGGCTTCACCCGCGAGTTCGGTGTTCGGGACAACCCCAATTCCGATCACAACGGTGTCTGCGGCGACTTGATCGCCATTGGATAGTTCGGCGAACTCGAAATGATCCTCGCCGACGAACCTTGTTACGGTTGTATTGAGCAAGATGCGGACGCCATTGCGTTCGTGGTGCCGCAGTAGATAACGGGCAATATCCGCAGGCAAAACACGCGAGCAGAGCTGGTCGGAAGCCTCGACCAGGATTACATCGACATTCCGTTGCCGAGCCGTAGCGGCAATTTCCAGGCCGATCCACCCGCCGCCCACGACGAGCAGTCGCGATCCCGAAGAAAGCGCGTGGTTGATTGCGAGCGTGTCATCAATCCCGCGCAAATAGTGAATGCGCGGCAGGTGTGCGCCCGGTGTGACAAGTTTCCGGACCCGGCTTCCGGTGGAGAGCATGAGACGGTCGTATCCAAGAGCCTTGCCGTTTGACAGCATCACCGTCTTGTGTCGCCGCGCCAGCGAGACCGCGTGGCAACCGAGCATTACGTCAATGTCGAGTTCCTCGAGCTTGGCGAGTGTCCACAGATAGGTACTTTCAGGGCTTCTGGTGCCTAACAGCACCTCCTTGGAAAGCGGCGGCCGTTCGTAAGGCGGATGCCGCTCTTCGGCCACCAGGGTGATCCGGCCGGCGAATTTTTGATCGCGAAGCGTCTTGGCTGCCCAGCCGCCAGCCTGTCCCGCTCCTACGATCACGACCGATTGCATGGAGCCGCTCGCCTTCCGTGAAGCTCTAGTATTTCAGCGGAGTGCGCGCGGTTTCAGGAGCAAACAGCAGAGACACCACGGTGATGACTGAGAGCCCGACGATGAAAACCGAAACCGCCCACGACGCACCCGCCCACTGCAGAAGCGCCGTCGCAATCAGGGGCGAAAATCCTCCGCTGATTGCGGAAGCGATATTGGCGCCCAGTGCCGCTCCACTGTATCGAACCCTGGTACCGAACAACTCCGGCATGTAAGCGGCTTTCGGCCCGAACAGCAGCGCGTGTGTCATCGTCATCGTGACAATGAGAGTGAGGGTAATAATGGTCGTATCTTTCGTTTCGAATAGCCAGAAGAACGGGAAGGCCAACGCGATCGAGGCGAGTGCCCCGATCATGTAAAGGACCTTGCGTCCAAATATGTCGGAGAGCCAGCCTGCAAGCGGCAGCGTTACGAACTCGACCAGCGCTGCATAGACGACGGCGTTCAGGATCACCTGGCGTGACAACCCGAGCATCCCGGTCGAATAATTGATCACAAAGACGGTCAACAGGTAGGCCAGGCCCACTTCAGAGACGGTAATGCCGACCGCGAGCAGGAAGCTACGCCAGTCGCGCCGGAACACCTCAACAATGGGCTGCTTGACGATGTCCTGTCGCGCGACGACTTCCTGGAAAGCCGGTGTTTCGGTGAGCCGATATCTCACGAAAAAACCGACTGCAACGAGAACGACACTGATCAGGAACGGAACGCGCCAACCCCAGCTCAGAAAACTCGCTTCGGGAAGTTGAGTCATCAGTCCGAATATCGCGGCCGAGGCAGCGACGCCCATGGGGAATCCAATCTGAACGAGACTTCCCCAGAAACCGCGCCGGTTGCCCGCGTGCTCGATCACCATGACGACAGCGCCGCTCCATTCTCCACCGATGCCGATGCCTTGGACGAAACGCAAGGTCACGAGGAGAATGGGCGCCCATATCCCGATTTGATTGTAGGTGGGCAGGCATCCAATCAGGAATGTGCCGGCACCCATGATCACCATCGTGGTCACAAGCATTGCCTTGCGGCCGATGCGGTCGCCGAAATGGCCGATGATTGCACCCCCGATGGGGCGGGCAATGAATCCGACAGCGTAGGTGCTAAGCGCGACGATGGTGCCGATGAGGGGATCGAAGCTCGGAAAAAACAGCTTGTTGAAAACCAGTGCTGCCGCCGTTCCGTAAACAAGAAAGTCGTACCACTCGATCGCGGTACCGAGGACGCTGGCCCACACGACATGGGTAATACCGGAAGCTTTTTGCGAAATGTTATCGGTCGCTACTGCCGTCTCCACTACCGTCGACATAGGCTTTACCCCTCTGGTTACAGCATCTCCAAGCGCGCATATCTCTCTGTAATTTTTAATTTCAGTAGTAAGATGGCAAACATTTTTCATTTCAGCAACAGAAATTTTAAATTTCAATTTCGCGGGTATGGAATTACGCCCTCGACGGCCGGTTGAAGACCAGCTAATCAGGAATCATAAATGTCAGCCGGGACTTAGCGTGCCAAAATGCGGAAAATTCCACGAGTTAACATCAGCGAGGCGACTTATTCCGCCGTCAAACAGATCTTGCTGAGCAGCAAATATTCTCCCGGCGGGAGAGTGGCGATTGATGAGCTTTGTCAGAGCCTTGACGTTAGCCGTACACCGGTCTTTGACGCTCTCAATCGGCTGGAAGCCGAGGGCATGGTTGAGATAGTCCCGCGCAAGGGCGTCTACCTGGTCACGTTCAGCGAGGAAAAGGCGCAGGAATTGTATGCGGTGCGCGAAGTCCTGGAAGTCATGGCGACCAAGCTCGCCGCCAGGAATTTGACTGATAAACAGCTCGATCAATTACGGAAGGTTATTGAGAAGCAGTCAGCTTGCCTCGAGACCGGTGATACCGAAGGCTATGCGGGCGCAACGCTGAAGTTTCACAATATAATCCTCGAGGCTGCAGGCAATAAAATCCTGGAGCGTTCCCTCGGCGCCATCTATTCGCAGATGGAAGCCCTTCGGCTTCGAACTCTTTATCTGCCGACCCGGCTGCGACAGAGCTTCGCTGAACATCAGCAGATATTTCAGGCACTTCTGAAACGCGATCCTGATCTGTGTGAGCGCGAAGCGCGAAAGCACATCGCAGCCACCACCGATTATGCGGTCGACCTTCTGGCGCAATCCAGGAAGAAACTTTCGAATACCGCACTCGAGCAAAGCGACGCGTGAGTGAGCTGGATCCGGTTCTGTTGACACTGGGCTAAGTGTTTTATGGAGCGGAGTTGACCAAAGGGGGCTGCGATTTACGCCGGCCTCACAAGACCTTGCTGTTTGTTCGACGCAGTTACGCAATCAGGTAACGATTCGTAGCGGCTTCGTGTCGCCGGGGCGCGATGACAGCGCGCCGGAATTGCCTCCCCCACAGCAGATACTGACAGCTAATCGATCGCTTCACACCGGCGTCAAAAGAACGCTTGCAGTCGGGTTTCTTCTCTTGTACGTTGAAACGTGAAATTAAAAATTTCAAGTTTCTGCGGTGCGACTTCGGATCAGCCGCCAAGGGCAATATAGCGGTTCAGAAAAGGGAGGTGACGATGCTGGATCGACCATCAGTAAGCGAACGGACTGAGCCGGTGACCTCGGCGATTTGGCCGCGCAAGGACTATAGCCGCGTGCCTTACCGGCTCTACCACGATCCATCAATTTACCAGCTTGAGCTGGAGAGGATTTTCGCGGGCAACACCTGGAGCTTTATCGGGCTCGAAGTTGAAGTTCCAAAGCCGGGAGATTTCCGAGCCAGCTATCTCGGCGAGACCCCGATCGTCTTCAATCGCGACGATAACGGCGAGATCAAAGGGTTTGTCAATCGATGCGCGCATCGCGGTGCGATCGTCCAGCGCGAACTCACCGGCAATGCCAAGACCCATACCTGCATTTATCATCAATGGTGCTTTGCTCAGGATGGAAAGCTGATCGGCGTTCCGTTCCGCCGCGGTGTCAAGGGCCAGGGCGGGTTCGACAAGAATTTCGATATGGCCAAACACGGCCTGCAAAAGGTCAGGGTCGCCAGCGTTTACGGCGTTCTGTTTGGCACATTGTCCGCTGAGGCGGAGTCGATTGAGGAGTATCTGGGAGAGAAAATGCGCAACTATCTGAAGCGCATTTTCGAGCGTCCCGTCCGCGTGCTTGGCTACCACCGCCAGAGAGTCCGGGGGAATTGGAAGGAATACGCAGTCAATCCGCGCGACAACTACCATGCCAGCCTTCTGCATGACTTCTTCGGCACTTACGGTCTTGATCGTACGAGCCAGGTCGGCGGCTTGACGATGGATCCCAGGCATCGGCATTGCGTTACCTGGGGCCGCGCCGAAGACGAGGTTGCTCGTCAGAAATCGCTCGAGACCTATGCGAGCGAACAGGTCCAGAGCTCGGGCCTCAAGCTTCGCGAGCCGTCACTTGCCGATTTCATTCCTGAAGGACCGGATGATCTCAGCGTGGCGATCCTTTCCATTTTCCCGAACTGTGTCGTGCAGCAAATTGCGAACAGCATCGCGGCGCGTCAGATCAGGCCACGCGGTCCTGACGAGTTCGAGATTTTCCAGACCCTCATCGGTTTTACCGACGATACTCCCGAAATGACCCTTCATCGTCTGCGCCAGACCAATCTGGTCGGACCGGCTGGTCTTGTTTCGATGGAGGACGGCGAGGCAATCGAGATCGCGCACCGGGCATCGAAGGCCGAAGGCGAAGGAGCCTCCGAGGTGATCGAGCTCGGTGGATCTGGCCCCATTTCGGACCGGGACTATCGAGCCAACGATGTGTCGGTGCGCGGGTTCTGGTCGTACTATGCCGAAGTCATCGGCATCGAACCTGTCGGAGCAGAGCGATGAGTGTCGATCTCTTTGCCGTCTGTGGTCTTTACGCAGATTATGGATTTTTCGCAGATGCAGGAAAATACGATCAATGGCTGGATCTGTTCGCCAAGGATTGCTCCTATCAAGTGATGCCGAAGGAAAACTTCGATCGAGGTCTTCCCGCAGCACTTATCTTCTGCGACTCCCGCGGGATGCTGGAAGACCGTATTCAGACACTGCAGGTCGCCAGCAAATACAATATCCACACCGATCGCCACATCATCGGCACCCCGCGTATCACCGAGACCGGCCAGGACAGCGTGCTCGCCGAAGCACCGTTCAGTGTTTTCCAGACCGAGCAGGAAGGTGCGACGAGATTGTTCGCGACCGGACTCTATCGCGATCGCCTGGTCAAGAACGGGAAGGGGTGGAAAATCAGCGACAAGATGGTCCTGCTCGATACGTTTTCGATACCGAGCCTTCTCGCGACGCCACTGTAAGTGAACGAACGGAGGGGCCGAACTGACAGGCGTTAAAGGTCGGGATGACCTTTCTCGACTTGTTCGGCTCCTCCGGGAGTTGCGGGATACGGCGAAACGTGCGCCGGAAACTTCTTGCAACTCTCCGGCTGCGTTTAACCTCTCGTCGTTTATTCAATTCGGGGTTCAGGAGTAAGCTGCGTTGTCGAAAAATTCCTCACGCCCCGTCGGTCGCCATTTCCTGCATATTCCCGGACCAACACCGATCCCGGACCGCGTGCTGCGAGCGATGGATACGCCGGTCATCGACCACCGCGGCCCGGAGTTTGCCAAGCTGGCCAAGACGTGCCTTGAGGGCATCAAGACGATCTTCAAGACCATCAATCCGGTCATAATCTACACGGCCACCGGCACCGGCGCCTGGGAAGCCGCGCTGGTCAATACCTTGTCGCCCGGCGACAAGGTATTGATGGTGGAGACTGGCCATTTTGCCACGCTGTGGAAAAAATTGGCTGAGAAGCTTGGGTTGATACCCGAACTCATCGTCACGGATTGGCGTATAGGCGTCGATGCCGCCGCTGTCGAAGCTCGTCTCCGCGAGGACAAGCGGCATGAAATCAAAGCGGTCTGTATCGTTCACAACGAGACTTCAACCGGTTGCCTCTCCTCGGTGTCCGAGGTTCGCAAGGCGATCGACAAGACCGGCCACCCGGCGCTGCTCCTCGTTGATACCATCTCGTCGCTCGCCTCCGCTGACTATCGGCACGACGAATGGGGTGTCGATGTCACGGTCGCGGGTGCGCAGAAAGGCCTGATGTTGCCGCCAGGCATGTCGTTCAACGCCGTGAGCGACAAGGCGCTGGCCGCCAGCAAGACTGCCAAGCTGCCGAGGTCGTTCTGGGCGTGGGACGAAATGATTGCCATGAACAAGACCGGCTACTTCCCCTACACGCCGGCGACCCAGATTCTGCAAGGTCTCGCAGTTGCCATTGAAATGCTCCACGAGGAAGGGTTGGATAACCTGTTCGCGCGCCATGAGCGCATGGCGGAAACGACCCGCCGCGCCGCGAAGGCCTGGGGTCTCGATATCGTCTGCCGAGATCCGAAATATTATTCACCGAGCCTGACCGCTATCATACTGCCCGACGGCCATGATGCCGACGCTTTGCGCGCTCTGGCGCTGGAACATTTCAACGTCTCCTACGGCGCCGGCTTCGGGCCTTTCAAGGGCAGGATGTTTCGCATCGGTCATCTCGGCGATACCAACGACACGATGCTGATGGGTGCCCTTGCCGCTACCGAAATGGCGCTATCGTTGGCCGGAATACCGCACAACAAGGGCGGCGTTCAGGCCGCAATGGATTATCTCGTCACCGTACGCGGAAGTTCAATGCAGGTTGCGGCGGCGTGACGCCGTACCGGACAAGAATCATAAAGCCGCTCGTTTGAGCGCATCACAAGCCGCACAGGGAGCCTTCGATGACTCACCACTTGGCCTTTCTCGGTACCGGCATCATGGGCGCGCCGATGGCCGCCAATCTGATCAAGTCAGGCTTCAGAGCTACGGTCTGGAACCGCACGCGGGCCAAGGCGGAACCGCTCGCCGCAGTCGGCGCCCGCGTCGCCAAGGATCCGGCCGATTGCGTGGAGGGAGCCGACTTTGTTCTTTCGATCCTCGATAGTGGACCCGTCGTACGCGAAGTATTCTTCAAAACCGGCGCTGTGGATGCGATCAAACGCGGTGCAGTATTCATCGACATGGCCTCGATTCCGCCGCTCATGGCCAAGGAGCATGCGGGCTGGCTGAAAGAGCGCGGCATCGGTCATCTCGATGCCCCCGTCTCGGGCGGGAGTCTCGGCGCAGCGGAGGCCTCGCTGGCGATCATGGCTGGCGGAGAGCGCTCCGATTTCGACCGCGCCGAGCAGGAAGGAGTCTGGAAGTCGATGGGACGTGCGAGCTATATCGGTCCTGCCGGCAGCGGACAGATCGCCAAGCTCGCCAACCAAATCATGGTCGCCTGCAATATCGCCAGTGTGGCGCAGGGCCTGTTGTTCGCCAGCGCCGGCGGCGCCGATCCGGCCCAGATTCCGCTCGCGCTTGCCGGCGGTCACGCGGATAGCCGCGCGCTGCAGGAACACGGCCGGCGCATGATCAATCGCACCTTTCGCCCAGGCGCGCCAATCCGCAATTTCGTCAAGGATCTCGACACGGTGCTGGCCACCGCCGGAGAAATCGGCTTGCCCCATCTGCCGATCGTCAAGTCGGTTCGTGATATTTTCAAGGATCTCTATGATCAGGGTTACGAGCGCTGGGACCATAGTGCGTTCTTGCTCTATCTGGAGAAACTGAACGCGCCCACGCGTCTTGGCACCCGGGCGGATACGCCGCCCGACGCGAAGTGATGCGGCGCAACGATCCTGCGCATGCTCAACGTTGGGAATTGTCAGGTTCGTCGCTCGGGCCGGGGATCCGGCGCTGATTGACACCCATTGTCGCGCTCGTTAGCTGATGGGCGTTTCTCAAGACAGGAGAATGACCGTGGCATGGCACGCGGTGGCTCAATCGAGCGACCTGAAGGAAGGAAGTGTTCTGGGCGTCAACGCCAAGGAATTCAGTATTGCTCTTTATCGCATTGAAGGGGTGGTTTACGCGACCAGCAATATTTGTACGCATGGCCTCGCCCTGCTTTCGGATGGATATCTGGACGGCGACTGCATTGAATGCCCCCTGCATCAAGGGCTGTTTCATGTTCCGACAGGTGAGGTACGATCGCCGCCTGTGGAAGAGCCGATTGCGGTTTATCCGGCAAAAGAAGACGGCGACACCATTCTCGTCCAACTGCCGGGATGATGCGGCGTTCACGTGGTGAGGATGCCACCGTCGACCGGTATGGTTGCTCCGGTAATGAATCCCGCTCGTTCGGAAGCAAGAAACGTCGCGAGGTCTGCCACATCAGACAGCTGAGCCAGGCGGCCGAGCGGAATGCGTTCCAATATCCTGCGTTTGGCGTCCTCGGTGAGGGCAGCGTGAGTCATCGCGGTATCGACGATAGCGGGAGCGATGGCGTTGGCTGTGATGCCGAAGGGACCCAATTCGCGCGCCAATCCCATAGTGAGCGCCACCACGCCGGCCTTGGTTGTGCCGTACAGCGTGTTGCCGACCGAGCCGCCGCCGCGCATGGCTGACACCGATGCGATGTTGATAATGCGGCCGTGACGTTGTTGCTTCATGACCGGGATGGCGGCTTTCACGCAATAGATCACGCCGGCGAGGTTAACCTGCGCTATCCGTTGCCACTCCGTGACCGGCAAATCGGCCACCAGACCGGTCGAGAGCACGCCGGCTGCGTTGACGAGGATATCGAGGCGGCCAAATCTGGCGATGGTTTCCGCAACAGCCTCTTCCACAGCAGCGGGATCGCCGACGTCGACCGCAGTCGATTGGGCGATGATGCCGGTAGCTGTGAGTGACGACACCGTCTTTTGTGCCGCCCCTGCATCGCGATCCCAAATGCAAAGCTTGCACCCCTCGGCCGCGAGTGCGCGGGCAATGCCCTCGCCGATACCGGAGCCTGCACCGGTAACGACCCCGACGCGATCTTTGAGATTGAGATCCATATGATCGCGCCGGGTCCTCGTGAGCGGTTGACCGGTTACGCGGGCTTGGCTGCCTGATTGTCGACAGCCATGTCCCGCTTGTTCGACTCTGTCATGGCATAGACGGATAGTGCACTGATGATGCTCACCACCAGCACATACAGGCAAATCAGCCACGGCTTGTTGTCGCCGAGCGGCAACAGGGCGGTAGCGATGATCGGTGTCAGGCCGCTCGCGAAGATACCGGAAAATTGATAGACAAAGGACGTCCCGGTATAGCGCACGCGGGTATCGAACAATTCCGAGAACAACGCCGCCTGCGGCCCATAGACCGCCGGGTAGACAAAGGCGAAAGGAATGGCAATCGCGATCCAGACCAGGATCGGCGATTGCGTCTGCATCAGCCAGAACGCCGGGAACGTCAGCACGCCAATTGCGAGGGATCCGAACCCAAAGAGGCGCCGTCGGCCGTAGCGGTCCGACAGATTGCCGAAAATCGGCAGCATGACGATCATGATCGCCGACGAGATCATGACACCCGCCAGCGCTGTCTGTCGTGACATATGCAACGCGCCGGTCAGATAGCCGATGATGAATACGCCGAAGGTGTTGAAGGTCACGCCTTCGATGTAACGTGCGCCCAGCCCGAGCAGCGTGTTCCTGCCGTGGGTCTTGAACAAATCCACCACCGGCACGGCCGCGATTTTATCCTCCTGCTGGAGTCGGTTGAAGGCCGGCGTCTCCATGACCTTGAGCCTGATATAGAGGCCGACCACCACCAGCACGGCGCTGATCAGAAACGCGATGCGCCAGCCCCAGGCGAGAAAGTCGGCGTCCGACATATAGGAGAGCACGTAAACGGCGCCGGCGCTCAGCAGCAATCCTGCCGGCACGCCGATCTGCGGCCAGCTGCCATAGAAGCCGCGCCGCCCGGCCGGCGAATGCTCGACGGCCATCAGGACTGCGCCGCCCCATTCACCGCCGATGCCGATTCCCTGGAAGACGCGGAGCAGGAGCAGCAGGATCGGCGCCCAGATTCCGATGGAGCTATAGGTCGGAAGCAGGCCGATCAGGAAGGTGGCGGTGCCCATGATGACCAGCGTGAGAATCAGCACGGTCTTGCGGCCGATGCGGTCGCCAAAGTGCCCGAAGATGATTCCGCCGATCGGGCGGGATATGAAGCCGACAAAGAACGTCGTGTACGCCAGCAAGGTGCCGACGACGGCATCGAAGTTCGGAAAAAACAATTTGTTCAATACCAGCGGCGTAACTACCCCGTACAGAAAGAAGTCATACCACTCGATTGTCGTGCCGATAGCGCTGGCGAAAGCCACCGTGCCTGGCGAAATCGTCGGCGCGGTGATTCCCGGATTAGGTCGTTCCATTGTCGTTTCCCCCTCTGTTTTTGCCTTTGGTTGCTAGACCGCAGGCAGTTTTAATATTTGCCGCGCTTCCGCCGCTGTGGCCGGATGCCGTCCATATTTACCGCACAGTTCGGCGACGCGTGCCACGAGTTCGGCGTTGCTGCGTGCAAGCCGGTCTTTGTCGAATTTGATGTTGTCCTCGAGCCCGGTGCGGACGTGACCGCCGAGCTCGAGGCACCAATGATTGACCTCGAGTTGCTGCCGTCCGATTCCAGCCGCAGACCAGGTCGCATCCGGCATCAGCTGCTTCAACTCCGAAACCAGGAATTCCAGCAGCGTACGGCGGGGCGGCAGCGCATTGGGTATGCCCATGACGAACTGGACCTGACATGGCCGCTTGAGCAGGCCGCGGTCCGCGAGGTTTCGCGCGTTGTAAAGCATGGCGACGTCGAACACTTCGATTTCCGGCTTGACGTCATACTCCAGCATCGACTTGGCGAGGTCCTCGACAAGCTGTGGCGGGTTCTCATAAATCTGGGTGGCGAAATTCACCGAGCCGGTGGCGAGCGATGCCATCTCCGGCTTGAGGTACAGCATCCGGCCGCGCTCGTTTTGCGAACGGCCGCGGCCGCCGGTTGAGAACTGCACGATCATGCCGGGGCAGTGCTTGACCACGCCCTCCTGCACCTGCGCGAACAGATCCGGGTCTGAACTGGGGCTTTCGTCGGGGTTGCGCACATGGATATGCGCGACCGTGGCGCCGGCCTCAAAGGCCTCGTGGGTGGATTCGATCTGCTCGACCGGCGTGACCGGTACGGCGGGCGTATCGGCTTTGCGCGGAATGGCTCCGGTAATGGCGACTGTGATGATGGAGGGGACTGTCATGCTAATGCTCTGGGGCGTTGGATGAAGTGGAACGAACGAATGTCGCGTCGCAGCGCCACCTCCTTCAACAGGGTGGCGAGCGGAGTAGATGCCAGCGGATAGCCGGTGTCGATCGGGCCTGCGGCCTTGAGCGCCTGGTATTCGCGGTCGGGGTAGAACGCCGCGAGCAGGAGATCGTCATCCGAACCGAAAGGCCCGCGCTCGCGCCGGATTTTCGGAATTCCAGGCTCCAGCAGGTCGCCCGGCCGAGCCGTCGTCGGCTCGGCGCCTTTGGTGATGCGGTCGAAAAGATCGGGATCGATCGGTCCCGCGATCTCGCCGTAGTAGCCGAGCACGTATTTTTTCACCTCGTCCGGAACGGTGGCGTAGCGTTCCTTGCCCATCACATTCAGAACGGCCTGGGTCATGACGAATTGCGCGAATGGACTGACGATGATGGGGTAGCCGAGATCGCAGCGCACCCGCGCCGCTTCCTCCAGAACTTCGGGCAGTCGATGACCGATACCGAGCGGCGTCAATTGCGATTTCAGGTTGGAAATCATGCCGCCAGGCATCTGGTGCTCGTAGTGAAACGCGTCGTATTCGACGATGTCGCCGAGCGGCTTGTCCTCGCGCTTGGCGATATAGCGCAGGCGTTCGGCGACTTCCTCGACCGCTGCGAGATCGACCGGAACCTCGAAGCCGTTGCGCCGGATGTTGCGCGTGAACCATTCGGTGGAAGGATGGGAGGCGCCATTTGCCAGTGTTGAGGTCGCGGTGTGTACCACATCGACGCCGAGTTCGACGGCGCGACACGCAGTGTAAGGAGCCAGTCCCGTAAGGCAATGGGAATGCAGATGCAGAGGCAGTTCGCCGCAGGCGGCTTTGATCGCGGGAATCAATGTCTTTGTGCGTTCGGGCGTCAGCAGTCCGCTTGGGTCCTTTAGATAAACGGCGTCAACGCCAAGCGTAACCAGTTCGCGGGTCTTGCGGGCGTAGTAATCGTCGGTGTGGACCGGACTTACTGTATAAACCACGCCGCCGGCGGTATAGAGCCCGACTTGCCTGGCCGCGCGCACCGGAACCTGCATATTACGCATGTCGTTGAGCGCGTCGTATGGCGTGTGATAGCGCATGCCGTTGGCGAAGATGCGCTCGGCGGTAAGCTCGACAATATCGTCGGGGAAGAACTCGAACGTGAACAGACTCTGGCCGCGTGTCATTACAATGAGCGGTGTCTGCTTGATCCAGCCGCTGAGGATGCGCATGCGCTCCCATGGATCCTCGCGGAGGTAACGCACACAGACGTCGAACACCGCGCCGCCGACGAGGTCGATAGCCTCGAAGCCGGCGCGGTCGAGCCGCGGGGCAAGGTCGGCCATCATCGCCGTGGTCATGCGCGTCGCCCAGAGACATTGCGGCGCGTCGCGCAAGGTCACGTCAACGAGTTGAATGGTTCGCCCATGGCTCATCAGTTGGCCGCCATCTGGAAGTTTTCCTCGATCCAGCGCGTATGGACTTCTGCACGTGCGAATTCCGGCTGTTGTAACAGCTGCTCGTGGAACTGAACGGTGGTAGTCAGCCCGGAAACCTGAAACCGTGCAAGCGCGGATTTGGCGGTCTCGACGCAAGACGCCCGGTCGGATCCGCTGACGACCAGTTTGGCGAGCATGGAATCGTAATAGGGCGGCACGGCGTAATTCTCGTAGGCATGGCTGTCGACGCGAACGTCGCGCCCGTTCGGAGGACGCCAGCGTTTCAGCGTTCCGGGTGAAGGCTGGAAATCGCGGGTGGCGTCTTCCGCATTGATGCGGAATTCAATGGCCGAACGACCCTCGGAAAATGTCGAACCGAACGAGAGCCGCTCACCTGCGGCGACGCGAAACTGCTCAACGACCAGGTCGGTGCCGGTCACCATTTCGGTCACGGGATGCTCGACCTGAATGCGGGTATTCATTTCGATGAAAAAGAACTTCCCGCTCGACGGGTCGTAGATGAATTCGACCGTGCCGGCGTTGACATATTTGAGCGCTGCGATCAGGGCGACCGCCGCCTCCGCCATTTGGTGGCGGGTGACGATGTCGAGGGCGGGCGAGGGCGCTTCCTCGACCAGCTTCTGGTGCCGGCGTTGCACGCTGCAATCGCGCTCACCGAGATGAACGTAGTTGCCATGCGTGTCGCCGAATACCTGGATTTCGATGTGGCGGACCTGCCGGAAGAATCTTTCGAGATAGACCTCGGCATTGCCGAACGCCGCCAGCGCTTCCGCGGAGGCTTGTTCGAACTGAGCGACGAAGTCTTCAGGACGGTCGACGACCCGCATGCCGCGGCCGCCTCCGCCTCCGCTTGCCTTCAACAGAACCGGAAAGCCGATACTGACGCTGGCCGATTTTGCCGCATCGGCAGACGTGAAGCCCTGTTCGGAGCCGGGAACGACCGGAATTCCAAGTGCCGCCGCGGTTCGGCGCGCGGTTACCTTGTCGCCCATGCGGGCGATGCATTCGCTGTCGGGCCCGATAAAGGTGAGGTCTGCTTCCTGGCTGCGCGCGGCGAAGGCATGGTTTTCAGCCAGGAAACCATACCCGGGATAGATCGCGTCGCACTTTGTGGCGACTGCGGTCTCGATGAGAGCGCTCGCATTCAAATAGCTGGATTTTGGCGGGGGCGGGCCAATGCACACGGCGTGGTCTGCGGCCCAGCGGTGCGGTGAATTGGCATCGGCCGAGCTGTAGACGGCGACGCTTTCCAGGCCGAGTTGTCGGCAGACCTGGACGGCCCGCAGGGCAATTTCACCGCGATTGGCGACCAAAACCCGCCGCACCGCCTACGTCCACTTAACGGAGTGTGACACCAGGACGAACCCTACCCAGTTACCTAAGGCTTGTTATTTATTAGACTGGCATCGTTTCGTTTCATATTGCAAGACTTTTTGTTCCGGTTTCTAATGCGCCCATGCAAGCTCCCTTCGATCCGCATTCCAATCCAAAAAACCTCTTCAAGCGCAGTCTCGATCATCATTCCGAGACGCCGGTATCGGATGTGGCGGGGAAGGCTTTTCCGACCGTCAAGGCGGTGGCGATTCTCGAGGCGATTGCCACGGCGCGCCGGCCGCTTGGAATTTCGGAATTCGGTGTTTTGCTTGGAATTCCGAAAGCCACCGCCCATCGTATCGCGCACATGCTGGAAGACGAAGGTCTGCTGCAACGTGAGCCCGGCAGTAACCGGTACGTCCCGGGAGCGCGATTGGAGCGGCTTGGTCTTGATATCGTTGCGGCCTCGATGTCGCGGGCGCCACGGCATGCGATTCTGCAATCGCTTTCTCAGCAAATTGGCGAGACCTGCAATTTTGGCGTCATGGCCGGCAGCCATGTCGTTTATCTCGACCGCGTCGAGTCCGCCTGGCCGTTCGGCTTGCGTTTTGAATCCGGTTCGCGGGTCCCGCTGCACTGCACGTCGATGGGCAAGTTGTTTCTGAGCCTGATGCCGGCGCAAAAGCGCGAGCTGATGCTGCGTTCGATCCCGCTTTATCGCTATACCGAGAATACCTTTACCGACGTCGCACGTCTGGAAGAAGAACTGGAGAAGATTCACGCGGCGGGAGTTGCCGTCGACAACCAGGAATTTTTGGCGGGAGTGGTATGCGTTGCGGTCCCCGTACGCGGCCCCCGGAAACAAACGGTGGCGGCCCTTGCGATTTCTGCGCCGTCGGCGCGGATGTCGCTGCAACAGGCAATGACGCATATCCCGCTGCTGCAGGCGTCCGCGAAGCAGCTGGCGCTGACGATCGATGACGACAGAAGTTCCAGTGCAAAGGAGAGTTCGTGAGTTTGCGATTCGACGAAGTTGCCGAAATATTGAAAATCATCGACAGCAGTTCGTGCGACGAACTCATTGTCGAAACCGGCGACATGAAACTTGTGGTGCGCCGGAATGCGGCTCCCAATTACGTTGCGCTGGGAGCTGAACGTGCAGTGTCCGCGGCGCCGGCAAACGGCGCGCCGCCGCCGGTTCGTGCCGGTCAACCGGCGGCGCCCAAGAAACCGTTGAATCAAACGCCGAGTCAAACGCCGGGGCAGATGGAAGTGACGGCGCCGATGGTCGGCACTTTCTACCGCTCGCCGAGCCCCGATGCGCCGCCCTTCGTCGAAATCGGCACCGTGGTTCATCCGGGCCAACCGCTTTGCATTATCGAAGTGATGAAGTTGTTCACGACAATCAACTCCGAGTTCGCCGGGCGGGTGACGCAAATTGGAGCGGAGGTCGGTGAGCTCGTTGAATACGGACGTACGCTGTTTGTGATCGAGCCGGTTTAGGAAGCTGTTGAGAGCAGGTCTCTTTCGACAGTTTGACGGTTCGATAAAAGCCACGTGAATTTGCGGGATCATCCCGCCAATGAAGCAAACTAAATCGGCAAATCAAAATCGGTGGGGAAACATGCAAAAGCTTTCAGGACCGAGACTGGGATTGTTGATCGCGGCAGCGCTGGCCGGGATGTTGTGCGGCATTATCCCCGCGGCGGCGCAGGGTTTTAACCAGTGGGGCTGGCCGGAGCCCTATGAACGGATTTCCGACAAATCCATTGCGTGGCTGAAACAGAAGGGCTGGTGGCCGCTCGCGGTGGGATGGCAGGGCCCATTCTCCGGTCAGAACACCGTCAATGTGGTGATGGACAAAGCCGGCTTGCTGGAGAAACGCGGCCTCGAATCCAAATTCCAGGTCTTTGCTTCGGGTCCCGACCTCAATGAAGCGATCGCCGCCGCCCGCATCCAGGTGGGGAATGGCGGGAATTTTCCGTTCACTTCGCTGCTCGATCGCGGCATTCCAGTACGCGCCATCGCGGTAGTAGCGCCGAACCTGAAGCATTCGACCGTGGTGCCACTGGACTCGCCGGTGAAATCGCTCGCCGATTTCAAGGGCAGCAATCCGCCCGCGACGATCGGCATCGTTACAGGTTCCTCCGCCGAATTTTATTTCACCCAGGCCGCCGAGGTGGTGGGGTTGCAGATCGGCAAGGACGTCATTCTGAAGAACATGCCTCCCGGAGAGCAATTGCTGATGGCAAAGGGGATTGGCGCCGTCGTGCCCTGGGAGCCGTCGGTGACCATCATCACCGAGGATCGCAAGACCGGGCGCGAAGTCGACACCATCTTCCCCTACAACCTCTATGAAGGAATGTTCTATGTGCGGCAGGAACTGATCGACAACGTGCCTGATGTGGTTCAGGCGATCAGCGACGCCTTCATGGAGTTGACGCTGTGGATCCGGCTCAATCCGGACAAGGCTGCCGACTTCCTCGCCGCCGAGCCCATGCTGAAAGTATACGGAAAGCCGCTTCTGCTGCAGCAAACCCAACTCTACAACAATCTGTACAAACCGACCTCCAGTTATCCCTTCGCAAAGATGTGGGGCGAGGAGAACGCCCGTATCGCGAAATGGTTGAAGGACCGCAGCCGGCTTACCAAGGTGCTGACCGCAAAGGATTACGAAGACTCGTTCGATACCCAATTCATGGACAAGACCTACCAGAAGCTCGGCTGGAAAATCCCGACCCAGGCGCCGTTCATTCCGGCGGGCTGGACCGGAAAAATCGGTGAACTGCCTTATCCGGCCTACGCCAATGCAGCCACATTGAAGGATCCGCAGCCGTGGCCGGAAAAGGGTGATCTCGCCAAAGCCTGGACCTTCGACGGCAAAACCTACCAGCCGTGACGGCGATGCCATGACCGGCCGGCAGAGGCAATGGATGGCGACGCGAAAACGAGCCCCCTGCGGCCGGTCGATGCAAGGCAGCGCGTGGCGCCGATGAGCGGATTGGAAACTGCGCCGGTCGAAAAAACCGAACCGCGCGTGGCGCCGTCGCTCGGCAAATGGCTTCGCCAGCGTTTGTTGCAAACCCTGTTTGTGCTGCCGAACTTCATCTTGTTGATCGTTCTGCTTGCGCTGTGGCAGTTTGCGTCGAAAGTCTGGCTACCGAGCATCGATCCCTATATGGCGGTGCTGATGCCGGCCCCAACCACGATCGCCGTGACCGCGGCGGGGATGATTGTATCCGGCGAGCTGTTTTACCACCTGATGGCCAGCCTCAAGCGCGAAGCGGTGGCGTTCTTGTTTGCCGCGAGCGCCATTCCGCTTGGCATTGCCATGGGGTGGTGGCGCCTGGCCTATAACCAGGTCAATCCCATCATGGAGATTCTGCGGCCAATTCCGCCACTCGCCTGGATACCGCTCAGCATCCTGTGGTTCGGCATCGGCGACGAGCAGAATGAGTTCATCATCTTTCTCGGTATCTTTTTCCCGATCCTGGTCAACACCATCGTCGGGGTAAAGAATATCGATCCGACTTCTGATCCGGGCCGCCCGCAGCCTGGGCGCGCCGGAGCGCAGATTGCTGGTGCGCATCGTATTCATCGGCGCGCTCCCGCAAATCATTACCGGTGTGCGCATCGGCCTTGGGGTGGGCTGGATGGCACTGGTGGCCGCGGAACTGGTCGGCGCCAGTTCGGGCCTCGGCTTTATCATCAACGATGCGCGCAGCATGCTTCGGACCGATACGATCATTGTCGGAATGCTGACGATCGGTATCGTCGGATTGCTGATCGATAGCGCCATCCTGGCGCTGGGCCGCCGGCTGCTTCCCTGGTCTTTGGCGATGCGCAAATAGGGTTATGCAATGGGTCGGCTGGCGGTAAACGGCGTATCGAAAATCTACGGAGAGACTGACGCCTCGAGCAGCGTGGTCGCACTTCGCGATGTGACGTTCGAGGTCCCGGATAATCATTTTTGCAGCATTCTCGGGCATAGCGGCTGCGGCAAGACGACACTTCTCAACATCGCCGCCGGCTTCGAGCGCGCCACGACCGGAGCCGTGCTGGTGGACGGCGTTTCGATCGATGTGCCGGGCTGGCGCAATACCATGATTTTTCAGGACTATGCCCTGTTTCCCTGGATGAACGTGTTTCAGAACATCGTGTTCGGTCTTGAGATGAAAGAGGTGGCCAAGAAAGAGCGCGAGGACATCACCCGGCACTACATCGGATTGGTCGGTCTCGAAGCCTTCGAAGCGAAATTCCCGCACCAGCTTTCCGGCGGCATGCGTCAGCGCGTCGCGATCGCAAGAGCGCTGGCGGTACAGCCGGAGCTATTGCTGATGGACGAGCCCTTTGCCGCGCTCGACGCCCAAAACCGGAGCTTCATGCAGGATGAGCTGGTTCGAATCTGGCAGCGTGAACCGAAAACGGTTTTGCTGGTCACCCACAGCATCGACGAAGCCATCAAGCTTTCGGACTGCATCGCGGTGATGACGCGCCGTCCCGGTAGCGTGAAGGAATTCATCAGGGTTGATTTGCCGAGACCGCGCGACGAGGATGACGCCCCGTATATTGCACTGAAGCGTCAATTGCGTGAGCTGATTCGCGATGATTTTGTCAGCCGCTGAACTCGCCTGACGGGACTTAAGCGAGTTCGCCCGCCCGCGCCTTGGTCGAAACCCAGCCGCCGTCTACCGTCACATCGGTGCCCGTGATGTAGCTGGATTCATCGAGCGCGAGAAACACGGCCGCGTTGGCGATGTCCTCCGGCGTTCCCCAGCGGCCGACCGGCGTTTCCTTGCCCCAGTCATGGGCCGCATCCGCCGCCTGCGATGCATTCATCGGCGAGTTGATCGACCCGGGTACGATCGCGTTCACGGTAATGCCGCTCGGCCCGAGGTCGATCGCCAGCGCCCGTGTCATGCCCAGCAGCCCCGATTTGGCCGAAACGTAGGCGACGCGGTTGGGCCGTCCGACGAAACTCGCGATCGAAGCGGTGTTGATGATGCGGCCCCTGCCGCCGCGGATCATGAACGGCGTGACCGCGCGGGCGCAGAAAAAAGGTCCGGTCAGGTTGGTTGCGATCATGATGTTCCAATCCGCATCGGTGTGTTCCAGAAATGGCTTGGTGATACGGACGCCGACATTGTTGACGAGAATGTCGATGCGGCCGAAGCGGCGATCAGCTTCGCTCGCCATTTGATTGACCGAGGCGGAGTCCGTCACATCGGCGCGGATGCAGATCGCTTCGCCCTTTGCCCCGACCTCGGCCGCGGCCTCGTTGCCTTTGCGTTCATCGATGTCCACGATCACGACCTGTGCGCCCTCGCGTACGTAAGCGGCCGCAATGGCCTTACCAATTCCGCTGGCGCCGCCCGTCACGACAGCAACTTTGGTACGCAACCGCATGATGTTCTCCACTTGCTCTAAAGATCAGGATACTGGACCGCAGCGGCCACCGTCGCGCGCCGGCGGGCGATCAGGCTGCGCACGACCGGGTAGGACAGCGAAACGATCGACAGCGCCATCAGGCTGCCGGCGATCGGCTGCGTGAAGAACACCGTCCAGTCACGATGATAGGTGATCATGCTGCGCATGTAGGAATCCTCCGCCAGCGGGCCGAGGATCGCGCCCAGCACCATGGGCGAGACCGGGAAACGATAGCGTTCGAACAAGGCCGCCAGCGTACCGAAGATGACGATCATCCACATGTCGGAGATGGTGTTGCGGTCGGCGAATGCGCCGATCAGGCAGAACATGATGACGATCGCGGCGAGCACGCCCTGCGGAATCGTCAGCACCTTCACCACGACATGGATCCAGGCAAAACCCATCAGGCACATGCCGATAACGGCAACGAACATGGATGCCATGATGGTATAGACCACCAGCGTCGATTCCGGATTCTCGAACAGGAATGGACCTGGCTGCACGCCGTGCAGCAGGAACGCCGCGAGAATGACCGCGGTCGCGCCGCTGCCGGGAATGCCGAGCGTCAGCAGCGGGACGAGATGTCCGGCGACCGATGCCGTCGATGCAATTTGCGGCGCGACAATCCCTTCCGGAATTCCGGTGCCGATCTTGTCTCCGCGGCGGCCGTATTGCTTCTCGATCGCGTAGGATACGAAGGAGGTGATGGTGGCTCCGGCGCCCGGCACCACGCCCAGAATGGTACCCAGAAAGGTGCTGCGAACAAACGTCATGCGCAATTGCCATAGTTCGGCAAATGACGGGAA
This sequence comes from uncultured Alphaproteobacteria bacterium, assembly GCA_963774685.1. GTDB lineage: Bacteria > Pseudomonadota > Alphaproteobacteria > Rhizobiales > Xanthobacteraceae > Bradyrhizobium. Next base: position 1,175,663 of record CAVZFU010000005.1, read on the forward strand.
GCGGGTTTTGGTGCTGGCGCGGTCGGGCGGTACTTCGACGTGCAGACTCTGTCCGAGCTTGATCAGGATCTCGCCGAAACCGTACATCCCGACCAGAACCATCACGTAAGGTACGCCGTTGGTCAGGATCGGCGAATTGAAGGTAAAGCGTTCGGTCCCGTAGGTACCGTCGGTTCCGATGGTGGCGACCAGAAGACCGAGAAACATGCTGATCAACGCGTTGGGGATCGATGTGCCCGCCAGGGCGACGACGGTGGTGAGACCGAAGAACACGGCCGCGAAATATTCAGGCGCGCCAAATTTGAGGGCGAATTCGCTTAGCGGCGTTGCCAGGGTGGTCATGACCGCCGTTGAGACCAGTCCGCCGGTCAGCGCTGCGACCAGCGCCCAGCCCAGCGCCTTGGCGGCCTCGCCGCGCTGGGTCATCGCATAGCCGTCCCAGAGCAGCGGCACATCCATCGGCTCGCCGGGAATGCGGTAAAGAATCGCGGTAAAACACCCCGCATAGGTTCCCGACATGTAGATCGCGGTCAGCAGGATGATCGAGGGTTCGAGCGCCAGTCCATAAGTGAACGGAAGGGCCAGAACCACGCCCATCACCAGACCGAGTCCGGGCATGATCGACACGGCCATGCCGATCAACAGACCGATGAACATCATCAGCATGTCCAGCGGCTTGAACACTTCGGCAAATCCGGCCAGCAGCAATTGAAAGGTGTGCATTCAGCCCCTCAGTGAACGCCGAGAAGGCGCATCAGGCTGGTCGACAGCCATTCAAACGGGCCGATGCCGAGAGGCAAGGCGACGAAAATCACCCGCATGAATACCAGCATAAAAAGCAAAGTGGTGACGATGCTGATGGTAAGCGCAATCCGGAAACGGCGAAACCGGCCGATCCAGATCAAGGCCAGGACGAACACCACGGTGTCGCAGAAAAATCCGACGATCTCGAACAACGCCAGATAGATCAGCGATGCCGCCACGGCGGTGAACACAACGCGCATGTCCGCGCGCTCGCGTTCGAACGGCGACTCGGTGACCGGTGCGACTGGCAGTCCCGGCCGGCCGCTCCGTCCGGTCAGAAGGCGGCGAATGCCTTCGAACGCGGACGTTGCCATGATCATATAGAGAATGAGCTTCGGCCAGCTGTCCGGGCCGATCTGATCGGCCGCCGCCGTGAACTCAAAATGCTGGGCGCGGTACAGCAGAAAAGCCGCCACGCCAAAAACCAGCGCGTAAGGCAACACCCGGTCGGCTCCCGTGGCAGCGCCACGGACGTCGCTCATGGCTTGGCCTTTGTCGCGGCGCTGAGCGCACTGGCCTCTTCAAGCCATTTGTTCATGTAGGGAATTGCTTGATCGGCCGGCACGAAGCTCTGTGGCTCACCGAGTTGTTGCTTGAGATACGCATTGAATTCCGGCGCGGTGCCGACTTTCTTTATCGCCTCGCTGAGGATTTTGACCTGGCCAGGATCGGTCCCCGCCTTCGCGATGATGACCCTGAACTGCGGCAGCTTCACATCGTAACCGAGCTTCTCCGAGTACGGGATATCCGGATAGGCCTCGAAGACCTTGTCGCTGAAGAAAATAACAGGGCGTATTTGCTTGCCGTCGAGGAAGCTTCTGATATCGCCCGCCTGCTCATAGACAAGATCGCTCTGTCCGCCGATGACGGAAGAATATCGCAGGCCCGGCTCGGCAAAGGGCACTGCTTCCAGCTTCATTCCCTTGTTGCGGAAAAAATTCACGGTGAATTCGTCGGGACTGCCGAAGCCGGTGACGGCTACTCGCAGCGGCGTCGTGCGCGCAGCCGCCTCAACGTCGGCCCAGTTCTTCCACGGGCTGTCAATCTTGACGAAGAAGCCGGAAGGCTGCTGGATCATGATACCAAGCGGCACGATCTGGTTCAGCTTGAACCGCGCATTCACCGCCGTGAAAAGCGCAAACGTATCGCCGGTCATGACCTCGATCGTATATCCGTCCGCGGGTCCCGGACACGAGCTTGGTCAGGCCGGTCTGGCCGGTCGCCCCCGGCACATTGATGACCGGAAACGATACCTTTAGTTCCTGCTCCATCAACTTGCTCGAGATACGCGCAAGCTGGTCGGCGCCACCGCCGGGACCCCAGGGAACGATAAAGGTGATGGGACGTGCGGGGTAGGCATCCTCCGCGGCGACGCTTGATACCGCAGCCGATCCTAACAGCAGGCAACCTGCCACGATGAGAGCATGACGCAATTCGAAACCTCCCTTTGTATCCGCTATTGGCGCGTAATTTTTGCTTCACGGGCCAACCGAGCCCACGTCATTTTTACCTACTGCATCGAAGCCATCAAGTCTGTCAGCTAGCTGACAACTCCGAAAGCAATTGGTCGTTGAAGGGCATCACATTACCAGTAATTGTGTCAGACGCCGGGTATCCTTGACCACGATGCTGCGGCCGCATTTTTCGATCAGGCCATCCTGAAGAAAACGGTTCAAGGCCGACGTCACCGTCGGCCGCCGCGCGCCGACCATGTTCGAAAGGTCTTCGTGAGTGAGCGAGATCGTCGGTGTCGCCTCCGCGATTGGGTCGTGCTGGCCGAGCGCCAGCAATACCCGCGCCAGCCGTTGATCGACGTTGGCTGCCTGTAGATCCGCAAGACGCGAGTGCAAATCCGAGAGCCGATCGAGCAGCATGCGCATGACGCGGAGCGAAAGCGCGGAATCCTCCAGCAGTACCGACTGCATTTCCGATCGTGTCAGTTCCACGACGGTGACTGCTTCAAGTGTGGTCGCTGTCGCATCGCGCTTCGGCGGCGCCGACAATGCCGTGAGACCCATCAGACTGCCCGGCAGATGGATGCGAAGGATCGTCTTCTGTCCGGAAGAGCCGATCAGGCACACCTTGACGCGGCCCTCGAGCAGCAAAAAAACGTTCCCGCCGCCATCGCCCTGGTGGAACAGGCATTCGCCGCGCTCGAACCTCTTCTCAATGCCGCGTTGCGTCAGCTTGCGGATGTTTTCTTCCGTCAATGTCGAGCTTAAGTCCTGGTCGGTTCCAATGGCGTATTCTCTCATCCGGATTGACTTTCGGTGCGCAACAGAAGCTTGCCGCGCGACCGGCCGGCTTCCAGGTAGACATGTGCCTCGGATGCGTCCGCCAACTGGAACTCCCGGTCGATGGCAACATGCAGGCCGCCGCTCGCGACGAGACGGAACAGGTCGTTCGACCGGCTGCGAATCTCGTCGGCATCGCGCATATAATCGGCCAGATGCGGCCGGGTGAAAAAGACCGAGCCCGCTTCGGCCAGTTCGATCGGCTCGATCGACGGCACGACACCGGAGCTCGCGCCGAACAGAATGCACATGCCGCGCTTTTTCAGGCTGCGGATGCTGCGGTGGATGGTATCGCGGCCGACCGAATCGTAGACGACATCGACGCCGCGTCCGTCGGTATGACGCAGGACCTCCTCGCGGAAATCGGTTTGCCGATACAGGATTGTTTCGTCGGCGCCGCATCTTTTGGCGATTGACGCCTTGTCCTCATTGCCTACCGTCGTGAGCACGCGGGCGCCGCGCGCCTTGGCGAGCTGGATCAGCAACTGCCCGACGCCGCCCGCGCCGGCATGGATCAGGCAGCTATGCCCGGGGCCGAGCGGAAAAGCCGAATGGCTAAGATAATGCGCGGTAGAGCCTTGCAGCATGAGGGCTGCGGCAACGGAGAAGGGTACAGCGTCGGGAATCGGAACCGCTTTCCACGCCGGCACATTGATGGCTTCGGCGTAGCTGCCGCGGACCAAGACAGAATCCGACGCGGTCGCCGATGGCGTGTTCGCTGACGCCGTGACCGAGCGCGGTCACCGTTCCCGCTCCCTCCATCCCGATCGCCATCGGCAGTGGCGTCTTGTAGGTGTGCGATCGCGCATAGGTGCCGTTGCGCATGTAGATGTCCATGAAATTAATGCCGGCATAGGCCAGTTGCACCGTCACTTCGCCGGCGGCGGGCCGCGGTTCGGCCGCGTCGGTCAACCGGCAGACTTCAGGACCTCCAAATGCCTCAATGCTGATCGCTTTCATATCGCGACTTTCGTGGCGGGGTCGGACGTGACGGCGCCGTAATCCCCCAGCAGCAGCAAGGGGACCGGCAGCAGCGCCAGCAATCCGAGCAGCAGGAACGCAAACATGATGGTTCCGCTGATCGACGTAACCAGGCTGAACAGAGCCGGTCCGATCAGTGCGCCGGTGTAGATGAAGAACATGATGCCGGCGGTCGCTTCGCCGACGTGGCCGGTCGGTGCGAAATGGGCCGCTTCGGAAAGCGCCAAACCGTTCCAGCTTGAGCCCGATGCGCCAAACAGAAACGCGATGGCGTAAACGACAGCGGCTGGCCACGCCGGCGTCAAAAAAGCGCAGGCAACCGTCGCTGCCGCCATCATCGCGCCGAGTGCCGCCAGCACGAAACGCGGCGGTGCATGATCCGCGAGCCATCCCCATCCAAGTCGCGACGCCACGCTGACGGCCAGCGCGATCGAAAGCGCCGAACCCGCCTCGACCGGTGACCATCGCATCCGCTCCACCAGCACGGCCGCGAACACCGCGGTGAAGTTGAACTGGGTCGCGGCGAAGCAAACCGCCATGATTCCCAGCGGGCGCAAGCTTGAACTTACCGAAATCAGGCGCAGCGCCGCGACGGCACCGGTCCTGCCGGCCGGCGGCGGCTCGCCTTCATCCAGGCGACGGCGCCAGCCACCGATAACAATCGCACCAAACAGGCAGACGGCTGCGACCGTAAACGCCGCGCCAAGCCAGCCGATCCGCGTCATCAGAAAGGGAACGGCGAACCCGGCAATCGCGCCGCCCAGCGGCACCGCGGTTTGCTTCAGTGCAAATACCCGCGCCCGCGTGCCCGATGAGGTGTAGCGTGTCAGCAGCGAAGAGCTTGCGGGATTGGCCGGACCGTAAGCGAGCCCGATCAGCAGCGCGCTGAGAACGAATCCGGCCAGCGTTTCGGCCGACAGAACCGCCAGCCCCGCCACCGCGACCAGCAACATGACCTGATGGACGCGGATGGCGCCATAGCGACGCACCCATTGCGGCGTGGCAAGCGAGGCAAGCGCCGCGGCCAGAAAGGTCAGCGATGCATAGTACCCGACCAGATGCGGTTCATAACCGAGGCTCTGCGCCACGCTGGCCGCCGTGAGGGGAACCACCAGCGACGCCACGACAATCATCGCCTGCACGCCCAATGTGGCAGTAATCGCCCTGGCCAGCATGAACGCACGACGCTCCGTTGGAAACCAACTCTCGATTTCCGGACGCTAGCTCATTTCCGTCACGAGGCAATTGTTTTTCGAGATATTTCGTCTCGGTTTCTATTATGCTATGGTAGTGCTGCGACACCGCCGACCAGCAAAGGGTTTTTCACCTTGGGGCCCGTTTCGAGAACAGCGAGTAAGGCGCACCGCCCGGGCACTCGCCCGGTGGTGCCGGTGGAATCGCTCGATTCCGGCTCGGCCGGCTCCTCGGCCCTGCAAAAGGGCTTTTCGCTGCTCGAGCATCTGGTCGAAGCAGACCGCGCCTTGACCCTCGCCGAGCTGGTTGCCCAGATGGACATGCCAAAGGCAACCGTGCATCGGTTGCTCATCAATCTGGAGGCCGCGCGGCTTTTGCAGCGGGACCTGACCGGCAAGCGCTACCTGCCCGGCGATCGCCTGGCGCGCTTTTCGTTGCGGACGGTGGTTTTTTCGGCACGAATGTCGCCGGTGCGGGCCATTCTCGAACGCCTGGTCGCCGAGATCGGGGAATCGATCAATCTGGGCGTGCTCGATGGCAGCTCTGTCGCCTATGTGCAGCGCGTCGAATGCAACTGGCCCTTGCGCACGCATCTCAGCGCCGGTTCGCGGGTGCCGCTCCATTGCACGGCAACGGGAAAATTGTTTCTGGCGTTGATGCCGACGATGCGGCGCAACGCCTTGCTCGACGAGATCGAACTCAAGGCCTACTCGCCCAACACGATCACCAGCCGAAAACGTCTCGAAGAGGAGCTGGCGCGGATTCGCGACGAGCGGCTGGCCGTCAACAATGAGGAGTTCATGGTGGGCGCAACCGGCCTGAGTGTTCCATTGATGGGCATCGATGGCGAGATGATCGCCGGCCTTGCCCTGCATGCACCGGTCGCGCGGTTGAGCGTCAATGCCGCCCGCGCGCACGCAACGACGCTTCGCCGCGCCGCCGAAAAGCTCGCGCGCGCATTGCTTTAACGACAACCGCCTGCATTGCCGCGCCGTCGGCAAAAGGCAGCGCCTGTTCCCTTGGGAGTGAACGATGTCAGAATCCTGTCTTGAGCGGATCGAACTCGACCTTTTGCGGGTGCCGCTCAAAAGCCCTTACAAGCTGGTGTTCGGCAATGTCGACGCCTTCGATACCTTGCTGGTGACAATGACTTTTGCCGATGGCCGCGCCGGCGTCGGAGAGGCCACGATCCTCACCGGATATACCGAGGAGACCCTCGAACAATGCTGGCACGCGGCGCGTGCGATCGGATCGGAAATGCCCGGCGTTGGAATCGGGGGGGTGGACGATCAACTCGCGCCCTGGCTGAAGGAAAATCCGTTTACGACGACCGCATTTGCGACCGCTGCGGAAATGGCGGCAGGCCACGCCACGCTCAAGCCGAGCGCCGCGTCGGTTCCGCTGCTCGCCATTCTCAACGAGACCGAGCCGGCAGCCCTCGAGGCCGAACTGGAACGGCTGCTGGCGGCGGGTTATTCGACCATCAAGGTCAAGGTCGGCTGGAATGTCGACGATGATTTGCGCCGCGTCTGGCATATCCAGCAGGCGTTGCGCGGACGCGCGGCGATCCGGATCGACGCCAACCAGGGCTATTCGCAAGAGGACGGCTGCACGTTCGCCCGCAGTCTTGACCCAGCCAATATCGAATTGTTCGAGCAGGCCTGCGCGGCAGGCGACTGGGACGCCGCGTTGGCCGTCAAGCGCGTCTCGACGGTTCCCATCATGCTCGATGAATCGATCTACACCATGGCCGACGTGGAAAAGGCCGCGGCGCTAGGCGCAGCCGACATCATCAAATTGAAGCTGATGAAACTCGGTGGCGTCGACAAGCTCGAGCGGGCTTTGACACGCGTCCGCGCCTTGGGGCTCGGCGCTGTGCTCGGGAACGGGGTTGCCACCGAAATCGGATGCTGGATGGAAGCCTGTGTCGGCGCGAAGCTTCTCGCGACGGCCGGCGAGATGAACGGATTCCTCAAGCAACGCCGGGGCTTGCTGACCGATCCGCTCCGCGTCGAACACGGCAGCATTCAATTGAACGGGACATCGATGCCGAAACTCGATCCGCAAGCCGTCGCGGCGGCGCGCGTCGCGCGCGAGGAATTCCGGGCGCCGGCGCGAATTCGGACCACGGCGGAGTGAGACACCGGCAAAAAATACTTGCGCGCGGCGAGGTTTTGGCGTCACTCTGAAACCGGGATATTTCGTCCCGGTTTTTGTAAACCAATGAGACGGCCGCCATGCTTCTGATCGACGCAGACGTTCACGAGAGTTTTGCAGGGATCCGCGATCTGGTTCCCTATCTGAAGGAGCCCTATCGCGAGTGGATTGAGCGCGGGGCCTGGCGCGGCTTCAGCCAGCCGTTTGCATACACTTCCCCGGGCGCCGGCAATCGCGCCGATGTCCGCAACGCCGACGGCTCAGCCTCGGTCAGCGATTATAGCGTGATGCGCCGCCAGTTGCTCGACATCTACAACCAGACCTATGCGGTCCTGACCGGCTATTTCTATCCGACGATGTTGAAGCTGCAGTACGGTTTGAGTTCGGCGCTCGCCGCCGCCTATAACGACTACGTCGCCGAGCATTGGCTGGCGAAAGACAAGCGGTTCATCGGCAGCATCCAGATCAATGCGCGCGATCCCGAAGCCGCGGCCCGCGAGATCGACCGGATGGCGGCTCACCCGCAGATCAAGCAGGTGATGTTGCCGGTCGTCGACGACATCGCTTACGGCCATCCGATCGTATCGCCCGATTTTTGAAGCCGCCGAGCGCCACAAACTGGTGATCGCGCTTCACCATACGATCCTGGCCGAGGGACCGTTCGGCATGGGATTGCATTATATCGAGCGGCACACGCTGCTGCCGACATCGATGATGGCTGAAGTCATCAGCCTTATCCTGAACGGCGTCTTCGACGGTTATCCGTCGCTGCGTTTCATCATCCTCGAGGGAGGATTTAGCTGGCTGCCGCATTTGATGTGGCGCATGGACCGGGAGTATCGCCAGGGCCGGGTGGAGGTGCCGTGGGTCAAGAAACTGCCGAGCCAGCATATGCGCGAACGTTTGCGGTTCTCCACCCAGCCGGCCGAGGATCTGACCGGCGACCAGTGGATGAAACTGATCGATCTGATGGGAAGCGACGAGTATCTGATATTCTCGACGGACTATCCGCATTTCGACTTCGACGATCCCAGGGTTTCGATTCCCCGCTCATTGCCGGACGATCTTCAGGAAAAGATATTCTGGAAAAACGGCGCCGCGTTGTACGATCTCAAGGCGCCGGTGCAATGACCCGGCATCGCGTCTGCGCCGTCGGTGAGGTTGCAAGCAACGCCATGAAGCCGTTTGCGATGGGGCGCGGCACCGTTCTGCTGACGCGCCTTCCGTCGGGTGAAATCAAGGCGGTCGGCTCCCGCTGTCCCCATCAAGGTGCAAATCTCGAGCACGGATGCGTGACCGGACACGCCTACAGCGATCAACCGAATGTTCTAATGATGGACCGGCCCGGGCAAATTCTTCGTTGTCCTTGGCACGGATTTGAGTTCGATCTTTGCAGCGGCAAGTCGGTTGCCGATCACGGAAAACTGCGGCTGCGGCGGTTCAATGTGGAGATCGAAAACGACGACGTTTTTATCGTGATGTAGGCGGACGGGCCGTCACGCCCCGCGTCACGGCCCCTGGAAAGTGCTTTCAATCGCGGTTGCCGCCCTCATCAACGCCGGCGCCAGGGCGATGGCACGCGCCAGCGGCAACCGGACGGTCGGACCATGCACCGCGACCGTGGCGCAGATATTCCCCTTCGAGTCCGTGACCGGGACGGCGATAGCCGTCATGCCTTCGATGAATTCCTCGTTGTCGGTCCCAATTCTCGTTTTCCGTATCTTGTCGAGTTCGATCTCCAGTTTGGCACGGTCGACAATGGTGCGCGGCGTGTGCTTTCGCAGCGGCTGCGATTGGAAGAGCGCATTTCGCAGGGAAGGCGGCGCCAGGCTCAGGAATAGCTTTCCGCTCGCGGTGCAGTGGAGCGGCACGTGCGATCCGACGTTGAGACGGATTTGTAGCGGCCAATCGGATTCGACGCGATCCAGATAGACCAGTTGTGCGCCGTCGAGCATCGTGATGTTGCAGGTCTCGCCGATCTCGCCCACCAGCCCCGAGAGGATCGCGCGCCGCGGAGCAAGCTGAAACGATTGGCGCATTGCATCGATCGAGAGTGCGGTAAGGCGATATCCGATTTCATATCGCTTGCCGTCCCTCGTGCGCTGAACGAAGCCCAGCCTCTCAAGAAGGGTTGCGAAACGATGCGTGGTCGCTTTCGGCAATTCGATCAGCGCCATGAGTTCATTGAGGGTTGGCGGCTCTTCCGCCCTGGCAATGATCTCAAGCAGCAGAAGCGCTCGCTCCGATACCACGGTCGTAGTCGATGACGTCATAGCCAAAGGATTCCCATGATCGACCCGTTGTCGACAACCGGATTGACAAACAATATCCACTAGCTCATCATTTGAGACAAGATGTCTCATTCAATGGGACATTATAGGGAGTGAACGGTTTTGGACGTGGCAGAGTTCGATTACGTGATTGTGGGCGCGGGATCGTCGGGATGCGTTCTGGCCAATCGGCTGAGCGCCGACGGCCGCTCCAAGGTTCTGCTCCTCGAGGCAGGTCCCAAGGACAATTACCTCTGGATCCATATCCCCATCGGGTATGGAAAAACCATGTTCCATAAGACCTACAATTGGGGGTTTTACACCGATCCCGAAGCCAACATGCATGATCGAAAGATCTACTGGCCGCGGGGCAGGGGTCTCGGCGGTTCAAGTTCGATCAACGGTCTCGTCGTCATGCGCGGCCAAAGCGAAGATTACGATCACTGGGCGCAGCTCGGAAATGCCGGCTGGGACTGGAACAGTGTCCTTCCCTATTTCATCAAGTCCGAACACAACAGCCGCGGCGCGAGTTCAACGCACGGCGCCGATGGTCCGTTATGGGCGTCGGACATCGAAGAAAAAAGCGAATTGATGGAGGCCATCATTCGCGGCGCGCAGCAACTTGGCGTTCCGCGCACCGACGATTTCAACAGCGGCAATCAGGAAGGCGTCGGTTACTTCCAGTTGTTCACCCGCAACGGCTGGCGCAACAGCTCGGCGGTGGCCTATCTCAAACCCGCGCGCGGGCGAAAAAATCTGCGGGTTGAAACGGATGCGCAGGCAACCGGCCTCATTCTTGAAGGCCGAAGGGCCGTCGGCCTGCGCTATCGCAAACACGGCGTCATGCATGAGGTGAAGGCGGCGCGTGAAGTGATTTTGTCGGCGGGTTCGCTGCAGAGCCCGCAACTGCTGCAACTCTCCGGGATAGGACCGGCAGACCTTCTGCGTCGTCACGGCATCGACGTCGTTCACGATCTGCCCGGCGTCGGCCAGAACCTGCAGGACCATCTGCAATTCCGGCTGATGTATCGGGTTTCGAAACCCGATCACCACGAATGATGACCTGCGCACCCTCGCGGGCCAGGCCCGCATCGGCCTTAAATGGCTGATGAACGGGAGGGGTCCGCTCGGGATCGGCATCAACCAGGGCGGTCTTTTTACGCGCATCCTGCCGGGCTCCGAAACACCCGACATTCAATTTCATTTTGCAACCCTGTCCGCAGAACTCGCAGGCGCCAAGCCGCATCCCTGGTCCGGTTGCACCTTTTCGGTTTGCCAGTTGCGGCCTGAATCGCGCGGCAGCGTCGAGATCAGGTCGGCAGACCCGATGCAGGCGCCCTCGATGCGTCCGAATTATCTTGCAGCCGAAACAGACCGGATCTGCGCAATCGAATCCATCAAATATGCGCGCAAGCTGGCGGCCACCGACGCTCTCAAGCCGTACATCGAGAGCGAATACAAACCGGGAGCCGAGGTCCACTCGGACAGCGAGATTCTCGAATTCGCACGAGAGAATGGCGCAACGATTTTTCACCCGACCGGCACCTGCAAGATGGGATCGGACCGCATGGCGGTAACGGATGCCAGCCTGCGTGTTCGCGGGATCGCGGGCCTTCGCGTCGTGGACTGTTCGATCATGCCAACGCTGGTGTCGGGGAATACGCATGCGCCGGCGGTGATGATCGCAGAAAAAGCCTCCGACATGATCCTGGCGGCAGCGAGGGATCAATCGATAGCGGCTTAACGTGGCAGTTCAGACTTAACCAAAATAAAGCGGGGAGAAACAAAATGGATCAAGGCACTTTGCTCAAGCGCGTCGTGTTCGCATCGCTGATCGGTGCGACCGTCGAATGGTATGATTTCTTTCTGTACGGCGTGGTCGCCGGCATCGTCTTTAACCAGCTGTACTTTCCGGCCGGGGACCCGGTCATCGCCACCCTGCTCGCTTACACGACGTTCGCTGTTGGATTTGTCACGCGCCCGCTGGGCGGCGTCATCTTCGGTCATTTCGGCGACCGGATAGGCCGCAAGAGCATGCTGATCCTGACGCTGATGATCATGGGCGTCGCTACGTTCCTGATAGGCCTGGTTCCGACCTATGCCCAGATCGGAGTATGGGCGCCAATCTCGCTTTTGGCTTTGCGCGTTTTGCAGGGCATCGGCCTCGGTGGCGAATGGGGCGGCGCGGTCCTGATGACGTATGAGTATGCCCCACCCGAAAAGCGCGGGCTCTATGCCAGCCTTCCGCAAATCGGTCTCTCGATCGGGCTGTGTCTGGCGTCGGGGGTCGTGGCATTGCTCTCCTACCTTCTGACCAACGAGCAGTTTCTGGCCTGGGGCTGGCGTGTCGCCTTTGTGCTGAGCTTCGTGCTCGTTCTGATCGGACTCTATATTCGACTGAACATCATGGAAACGCCGGAATTCGCCAAGCTCAAGGAGAGCCGGGCCGAAGTCAAAGTGCCTTTCGCGTCGATGATTTCGGAGTATCCAAAGGAAATCATGGCCGGGATGGGCGCACGATATATTGACGGTGTGTTCTTCAACATCTTCGGTGTGTATTCGATCTCCTATCTGACGCAGCAACTCAAGGTGCCGAGGACGGAAGCACTGCTGGGTGTCACGGCCGCAGCCCTGATCATGTGCGCATTCATTCCCTTCTTTGGCCGGCTTTCCGACCGGCTGGGACGTACGACCGTTTATTTCTGGGGTTCCCTGATCACCGGGCTCTCCGCGCTGCCTGCCTTCTGGATCTGGATGAACTATCCCGACAAGGCAATTCTGGTATGGGGCGCGCTGATTATCCCGTTCGCGATTTTCTACGCATCGATCTACGGACCGGAAGCTGCGTTGTTCTGCGATCTGTTCCGGCCGCAGGTTCGCTACACCGGAATTTCCTTCGTCTATCAATTCTCGGGAATCTTCGCCAGCGGTCTGACGCCGATCATCGCCACCGCACTCTTGCAGGCGTATGGGCCGAACGGCGGCTGGGCGATCGCGTCGTATTGCGCGTTTGCCGGAATCGTGAGCGCGCTGTCGGCCTGGTGGATCAGCATGCTGGCCAGACGGCGGTCGCAGGCATTTCTTGTTCCGGCGCCGACGGCCGCTTGACGGTCTGCGCCGGCGAATTCCGCGTGGACGAATTCCACAGATGACCTGGACAGCCCGATCACTGATCGGGCCGTTTCGGTTTGGGGCCGCGTCAGGGCAGGCTGAGCTGCGCCAGTGCGCAGGACGCGATGCGGGCTCGCCGGGAGTCCGAGCGGCTCGTCAGAATGATCGGAACGCGCGCGCCCAGGATGACACCGGCGCATTCAGCGCGTGCCATATAGATGAACGATTTGTAGAGCACGTTTCCGACATCGAGATTTGGCACCATCAGAATGTCGGGATCGCCGGCAACGCGCGAAGAAATTCCCTTCGTTGCCGCAGATGCGGCCGAAATCGCATTGTCGAATGCCAGCGGTCCGTCGATTACCGCGCCGCCTATCTGACCGCGATCGGCCATCTTCGAGAGCGCTGCCGCGTCCACGCTCGAGGCCAGGTCCGGATTGACGGTTTCTATCGCCGACAACAGCGCAATCTTGGGTGATGCGATACCGATGGCGTGGGAAAATGCGATCGCGTTTGCGAGAATGTCCACCTTGTCCTTCAGACCGGGCATCATGTTCACGACGGCATCGGTCACCATCAGCGGTTTGTGGTAAGCCGGAAGATCGAACCAGAAGACATGGCTCATGCGCCGTGAGGTTCGCAGGTTGGCATCGCGGGCCACGACCGCGCCCAACAGCTCGTCGGTGTGCTGCGATCCCTTCATCAGCGCGTTGACTTCGCCGGCGCCGGCCAATGCCACGGCCAGCCGCGATGAGACGATCGGGTCGTCCTCGGCTTCAACCAGGCGAAATCTGTCCAGACTTATCCGCAGCGCGTTGGCGCAGGCCTCGATCCGCCGGCGCGGACCGACCAGCACGGGATCGATGATGCCCTCCTCGTAAGCCGAGACTGCCGCAGCGAGCGAGTCGGTCGAACAGGGATAGGCGACTGCGACCGCGAGCCGCCCCTTGCCCCGGGCCGCGGCTTCGAGCGCGTCCAGCTTTGGAAATGTTGGTTCGGTGGTCATGAGGTTCCTGGTTGCTCGGTGAGAGTGATGGCAAGCGCGTCGGCGGCGCGTTGCAGGACAGGAAGCTTGGTCAGGATATTCGAGGGAGACATCCGCGTGACCGGCGCTTGAATGGCGAGCGCGGCAACGCATGTACGCGAACGGGCCTTTTGCTGAAAGACGGGAACGGCAAGACATACTAGGCCAGCCAGGAATTCTTCCCGGTCGAGAGCATACTTGTTGCGGCGAATGTCCGCGAGTTCCTTCAGCAAATCGGCCTTTTTCGTTATCGTATTATCCGTCAGGCGTTCCAGAGATATCAGACGGAGCAGCTGGTCGCGTTTGGCCGGCCGCATCAAGGCCAGAAAGAGCTTGCCGCTCGCCGAGCAATAGGCCGGCACCTTTGATCCCTGTTGAAACGAGATCCGAAGCAGCCACTCCGCCTCGACCCGGTCCAGATAGGTGACGTGGGTTCCGTCGAGCACGGTCAGATTGCAGGCTTCGCCGATCTCCATGGACGGCACGCTGCAGAATCTCGCGCCTCAGCATTCCACCCGGCCTGTTGCCGAGAATTGAGAACGCAAGGCGCGAGGAACGGGCAGCGAGTTCGAACCTCCGGCCGTCGAGCGTCCTTTGCAGAAGGCCTGCCGTCTCGAGGGCGGAGAGCCAGCGATGCATGGTCGGCTTCGGCACGCCGACGCTCACCGCCAGTTCTGCGAGCGTCGCCGGATGCGGCATCGCGGCCACGGCCTCCAGCAATCCGAGCGGTTTCAATGCGCCGAACAGGTCGTTCATGCGAAGATAAATAGCAAAAATTCCGGAATATGAAACGAATAAAATGAGATATTGAGATATTTGTTGCGGGACCGTAGGCATCGTGGCATTGATCCCGTTCAGAACCAATCCCGCTGAACGCAATTGGAAACGATACGAGGACGCGCCATGAAAATGACCACCGAAGAAGCGTTTGTTAAAGTTCTGCAGATGCACGGCATCGAGCATGCGTTTGGCATCATCGGCTCGGCCTTCATGCCGATTTCCGACCTGTTTCCGCAGGCGGGCATCACCTTCTGGGATGTGGCGCATGAAATCGAACGGCGGCCTGATCTGCGACGGTTACACCCGCACGACAGGAAAGATGGCGATGGTTATCGCCCAGAACGGCCCCGGCGTTACCGGCTTCGTCACGCCTATCAAAACGGCTTACTGGAATCACACGCCTATGCTGCTGGTGACGCCGCAGGCGGCGAACAAAACCATCGGCCAGGGCGGCTTCCAGGAAGTGGAGCAGATGGCTCTGTTCCGCGACATGGTCAGTTATCAGGAAGAGGTGCGTGACCCCTCGCGCGTCGCCGAAGTGCTTAACCGCGTCATTCTCAAGGCAAAGCGTCTCTCCGGGCCGGCGCAAATCAACATTCCGCGCGATTTCTGGACCCAGGTCATCGACATCAACCTGCCGGCCATTGTCGAATTCGAGCGCCCTGCGCGGTGGCGATACCGCCATCACGCAAGCGGCCAAGCTGCTGTCGGAAGCAAAATTTCCTGTCATCCTGTCAGGTGCCGGCGTCGTACTCGGAAACGCGATCGGGGCCTGCGCAGCCTTGGCTGAAAAGCTCGATGCGCCGGTTTGCAACAACTATCAGCACAACGACAGCTTCCCGGGCAGTCACCGGCTTGCCGTTGGCCCCCTGGGTTACAATGGCTCAAAGGCGGCAATGGAGTTGGTTGCCAAAGCTGACGTCGTGCTGGCGCTCGGGACCAGGCTCAATCCGTTTTCGACACTTCCCGGCTATGGCATCGACTACTGGCCGAAGACCGCGAAAATTATTCAGGTCGATATCAACGCCGACCGCATCGGCCTGACCAAGCCGGTCGCCATCGGGATCTGCGGAGACGCGAAGCTGGTTGCCGAAGCTATCTTGTCCAAGCTGGCGCCGACCGCCGGCAATGCCGGCCGCGAGGACCGCAAGGCCCTGGTGCATACGACCAAGTCGAAATGGCTTCAGACCCTTTCGAGCATGGATCACGAAGAGGACGATCCGGGCACGACATGGAACGAGGATGCTCGCAAGCGCGACAAGGACCGGATGTCGCCGCGACAGGCCTGGCGTGCCATTCAGGCGGGCCTGCCGCGGGATGCCATCATTTCCAGCGACATCGGCAACAACTGCGCGATCGGAAATGCCTATCCTACTTTCGAAAAAGGCCGAAAATACCTCGCACCGGGGCTGTTTGGGCCTTGCGGCTACGGATTTCCATCGATCATCGGCGCCAAGATCGGCAATCCCGACACGCCCTGCGTCGGCTTTGCCGGTGACGGCGCATTCGGAATTTCAATGAGCGAGATGAGTTCGATTGGCCGCAAGGAATGGCCCGGCATCACCATGATGGTGTTCCGCAATTACCAGTGGGGCGCCGAAAAACGCAATTCGATCCTCTGGTATGCCGATAATTTCGTCGGCACCGAACTCGATCCTAACCTGAGTTACGCCAAGGTCGCTGAAGGCTGCGGCCTCAAGGGCGTCTCGGTCAAGACGCAGGCCGAATTGACTGAGGCGCTGCGGAAGTCCTGCGAGGACCAGAAACAAGGCATCACGACCTTCATCGAGATCATTCTCAACCAGGAACTTGGCGAACCTTTCCGGCGCGACGCGATGAAGAAGCCTGTCGTCGTCGCCGGGATCAAGCGGGAAGATATGCGGCCGCAGAAGGTCGCCTGAAGATCGTCAAGCATATTCCGATAGCCGGCTGCAGTATTCGCAGCCGGCTATTTTCTTGTCGTGTTACTGCGTGTGGAAGCTATTTGGCCGCGGCAGCGGCGGAGTCTCCGAGCTCGCGGGTGATGTATTGAGCAAGCTGTTCCGCGGCAGCGGAAATGCCCTGACTTTTGCGATGCATCACGAGCTCGACAGGGGGCAGCGGCGGAAGACCGTCGGCCTCACCGAGGCATCGCACGTTGGTGACAATGGCGCAGCGCGGGAAGACGGAAACCGCGAGGCCCGCGAATACGGCGGCCTGCAGGCCGGCGATGCTGTCGCATACCGAACGTATTGACCATTGCTTGCCGGCGGAGCCCAGCGCCTCAAGGGCATGATGCCGATAGACGCTTCCTTGCGGGAGCACGGCCAGAGGAAGCGGTTTTCGCAATTCCGGGCTGCCGCCGACACCGGCAACCCACACCAGAGGTTCGCGGCGCACGAGTTCGCCACGCCGGAACTCCGGCTGGTTCGTCATCAGCGCAATATCGATCTCGTCGCGCTCAAGCGCGGCATGAAGATGGACGCTGCGGGTGCAGCGCAACTCGATTTCCACATTGGGGTGCGTATGTGAAAAGTTCTCCAGTACCTCCGGCAATATATAGGACGCGTAAAGGTCCGGCGTTCCCAGCGTAACGTGCCCCGTAATGTCGGGTGCCGAAAAACGGGCCCGGGCTTCGTCGTTCAATCGCAGCATGGCGCGGGCGAATTCGAGCAGGATTTCTCCGTCGTGGGTCAGGCTGAGCTTGCGTCGGTTGTCGTCGAACAGGGTCCGGCCGATCAGCTCTTCCAGGCGCCGAATCTGATGGGTGATCGCGGGCTGCGTCCGCCCCACCTTTCTGCCGGCGGACGTCAGTCCTCCGGTATCGACGATCGCGATGAAGGTCCGGAGCAGCGAAATATCGAGGTCCTGGCTCAATGATAAATTCCGCTAATGATAACGATGCAAACTATCAATTTCACCCCGGCTGCCACGAATTGTAGCATACGCAAAACGATGGCCCCGCCAAACATCGAATTCGACGAGCGAAATTTCGAACGCAGGCGGAGGAACGATCGGACAGGGAGCAAACATGAAGGTTATGCGGAACCAGGCCAGCCGTCTCGTCCTGTTCGTCATTTGTCTCATGTATCTCATTTTTTACGTCGATCGGGTCAATCTCTCGACCGCGGCGCCGATCATGCAGAAGGATCTTGGCCTCACCGCAACGCAACTGGGCATCGCCTTTTCGGCTTTTGCGTATCCCTATGCCTTCTTCCAGATTGCGGGGGGATGGCTCGGCGACCGCATGGGGCCGCGCGCAACCTTGGCCATTTGCGCGGTGATTGTCGCGGGATCGACCATATGGACCGGGCTTGTTGGCGGCCTGGCGTCGCTGTTCCTGGCGCGGCTCGCGCTCGGCATCGGAGAAGGGCCGGCCTTTCCAACGGCGACCCGCGCGCTGTCCAACTGGATGCGCCCCGATCAGCGTGGCTTTGCGCAGGGGATCACGCACGCGTTCTCACGGTTCGGAAATGCGGTTACGCCCCCGCTCATTGCCGCGCTGATCGTGGCGTTTTCCTGGAGGGCCTCGTTTTACGTGTTGGGCGCCGCCAGCCTGCTGTGGGCCGGACTCTGGTGGTTCTATTTTCGCGACGATCCGCGCAAGCATCCCGACATCACGCCGCAGGACCTCGAAGGCCTGCCGCCATCGACGGTGGCGGCAACGCGAAAGCAGGTTCCGTGGGGTCCGCTGCTCAAGCGCATCCTGCCGGTTACCCTGACGGATTTTTGCTACGGCTGGATCCTTTGGCTCTATCTCAACTGGCTGCCGTCGTTCTTCCTGCACGAGTACAAGCTCGACCTCAAGAAATCGGCCCTGTTCGCGGCGGGCGTGTTTTTCGCCGGCGTGGTGGGGGACACCGTCGGAGGAATTCTGAGCGACCGCATCCTCAAATCGACAGGCAATGTCGCCAAGGCCAGAATTTCGGTCATTGTGGTCGGCTTCCTGGGTTCCTTCTGCTTTATGTTGCCGATTGTGTTCGTGCACGATCTGCTGACAGTTGCTATATGCCTTAGCGCGGCGTTCTTCTTTGCCGAACTGATCGTCGCCCCGATCTGGGCTATCCCGATGGACATCACGCCGGAATATTCCGGCAGCGCCAGCGGCTTTATGAATTTCGGGTTCGGCATGGCCGGCATTATTTCGCCAGTCGTGTTTGGCTGGGCGATCGACTGGACGGGAAGATGGGACATTCCCTTTATCGGATCACTTGGGGTACTGCTGCTGGGCGCAGTCCTTGCCCTTCGAATCCATCCCGGAACGCGCTTTGTCGACACCCGGGAAAGCCCGATGCCGGCCTGACCTTGCAAATTACCCGATCCTGGACGAACGGAGCTGAATATGAGCGCGGTAGTTGAACTGAACGATCGAATTTCCGGCGCGGACGCCATTGCGCAGGATCTGGTGCGTCGCGCGCGGGTCGCCCAGGAGACGTTTGCGAACGCCGATCAGGCGCGCGTCGACGAAGCCGTGCGGGCGATTGCCTGGTCGCTCTACCAGCCGGAGCACGCTCGCGAACTCGCCGAACTCGCGGTGGAAGACACCGGATTGGGTAACGTCCCGGACAAGATCATCAAGAAGCAGCGCAAGACATTCGGCACGCTTCGGGATCTTCTCCGCGCCAAATCCGTCGGAGAAATCGAACGCGATGACAAGCGCGGTATCGTGAAGTTCGCAAAGCCGATGGGCGTCATCGGAGCCATTACGCCGTCGACCAATCCCGGCGCCACCCCGGTGAACAAGGCGATGATGGCCATCAAGGGCCGCAACGCGGTGGTCATCGCGCCTTCGCCGCTCGGCTACCGGACGACGGCGCTCGCGGTCGAATATATGCGTGGGGCGCTCGGCAAGATCGGCCTGCCCGAGGATCTGGTCCAGATTCTTCCCTCACCGGTTACGAAGGATACCACGCAGGCCATCATGGAGGCGGTCGATCTCGTGGTCGTCACGGGATCGCAGGACAACGTCCGCCGCGCCTACAGCAGCGGCACGCCGGCGATCGGCGTCGGTGCCGGAAATGTCCCCGTCATCATCGATGAGACGGCCGATCTCACATCCGCGGCGCAAAAGATCTGCGCCTCGAAGATTTTCGACAATGCGACGTCTTGCTCGTCTGAGAATTCCGTGGTGATCGTGTCCTCGGTTTACGATGCCGCGATCGAAGCCCTCAAGAAGGCGGGCGGTTATCTCGTGGATGATGCGCAAAAGGCGCGGGTCCAGGGTGAGCTATGGAAAAACGGCAAGCTCAACCGCCATCTGATCGCTCGCGACATGCCGGTTCTCGTGAAAGGCTTCGAATTGCCTCCGGAAGCTGCCGCCTCGAAATTCCTGCTGGTGGAAGAGACCGGGATCGGCAAGGCGTTCCCGCTCTCCGGCGAGAAGCTTGCGCTGGTGCTCACCGTCTACCGGGCGCCCGATTTCAAGGCCGCAAAGGAAACCGTGCGCAAGATCCTGGACTTTCAGGGACGCGGTCATTCCATGGGCCTGCACACTACCAAACTGGACCGGGCGCGCGAACTCGCCGAAGACCTGCCGGTTGTTCGCGTGCTGGTGAATTTCGCGCATACCTTCGGCAATGGCGGCGGCTTCGACAGCGGACTTGAATTCACGCTGACGATGGGATGCGGCTCATGGCAAAAAAACAGCATCTCGGAAAATCTCAACTACAAGCACTTTCTCAACATCACTCATCTCGTGACCCCAATTCCGGAAGACAAGC
This sequence comes from uncultured Alphaproteobacteria bacterium, assembly GCA_963774685.1. Lineage (GTDB taxonomy): Bacteria > Pseudomonadota > Alphaproteobacteria > Rhizobiales > Xanthobacteraceae > Bradyrhizobium. The sequence goes on from CAVZFU010000005.1 coordinate 1,195,977, forward strand.
CCACCGAAGAAGAGCTCTTTGGTCCGCATTGGGCCCGGTACGGAAAATAGGATTGCCACGATGAATCTCGAGGAATACGCCGCCAAGCAAAGCGTTCTTGTGCCGGCAGGTGTCCCCACCCCCCGTGGCGTTGTCTGCAGGAGCGCGGAAGAAGCATCCAATGCGGTCGCAAAGATCGGACCGTCCGTTGTCAAGGCCCAGGTGCCGACCGGCAAACGCGGCAAGTCCGGTGGTATCAAGATGGCCGATAATCCGGAGCAGGGTGCCGCGGCCGCGCGCGCCATACTCGGCATGACTATCGGCGGCAGCCGGGTCGAGCGCGTTCTTGTCGAGGAACGCTGCCCGATCGAGCGCGAATTATATGCAGCCGTTCTGATCGATGTGAGCAGCCGCAGCCCGCTCGTCCTGTTCTCGACGGAAGGCGGAATGGACATCGAGGAGGTTGCCGAACAGAAACCTGGCGCGATCAGGCGGCATGTCGTCGACGTCAAGCATGGCTTCAACGCCCCGGACGCAGCCGCGCTGCTCAACGGACTGGATCTCGGTTCCGCCGCCGGCGCGGTCGCAGATGTGCTGGTCAAGCTCTATCGGGTGTTTTGCGAAAAGGACGCCGAACTGGTCGAGATCAATCCGCTCGCCATTCTGCGCGGTGGCAAGGTCGTCGCGCTGGATTGCAAGTTCGTCCTGGACGATGCCTCGACGTTACGGCAGCCCGAACTCGCCAAGGTATCATCTCCTGCCAAAATGACGGATCTGGAGCAACGCGGCGCAACGCATGGGCTGCGGTTTATCCAGCTCGATGGCAATGTCGGCGTCCTGGCCAATGGTGCGGGCCTGACGATGACGACGATGGATGTCATCGATCATTTCGGCGGCAAGCCAGCCAATTTCCTCGAGATTGGCGGGGAGGCCTATACCAAGGCCGAGATCGCGCTGGATCTGGTGCTGTCGAATCCGGGCGTCAAAAGCCTCGTGGTCAATTTCTGCGGCGCGTTCGCGCGAACGGATGTCATGGCCGAGGGCGTGGTTCGGGCGTGGGAGAGCCTGAAACCGAAGGTGCCGGCTTTCTTTTCCATTCACGGTACCGGCGAGGACGAGGCAGTGAAACTTGTCCGCGAACGGCTCGGCATTGAACCTTACGATTTCATGGAAGACGCCGTTAAGGCGGCCGTCGAGGCAGCAAAATGATTTATCGGCGCGGTCAAAAAGTTCTCGTTCAGGGCATTACCGGCAAGCAGGGTTCATTTTGGGCAGCCAGGATGATGGAGCTCGGCACCGATGTCGTTGCTGGCGTCAATCCCAAGCGGGCCGGAGAATCTCATAACGGCGTGCCGATTTTTCGTTCCGCCGTCGAGGCCGCGAAACATACGCCTTGCGACGTCTCGGTGATCTTCATTCCGCCGACCATGGCGAAGGAAGCCATCATCGACGCCATCGACGCCGGCATAGGCACCATCGTCGTACTGACGGAGCATATTCCGAGCCACGACGTGCTGGAATTTTTTGCGCGCGCCAAGGGATCGAAAAGCAGGATCGTCGGCCCCAACACGGCAGGCATCGTAACGCCGGGCGAGGGATTTGTCGGGATCATGCCGGGCCATAATCCTAATGTCTTCATGCCCGGCAATATCGGCGTGATTTCGCGCAGCGGCAGTCTGGGCACGTTGATGTGCCTCAATCTTACACGCGCGGGCCTTGGTCAATCCGCCTTCATCGGCATCGGCGGTGATCCGATCATCGGAACGACAACGCGAGACGCCCTGGAGGCACTCGATCGGGACGATCGGACAAACGCCGTTGTTCTCGTCGGCGAAATCGGCGGCGCGATGGAAGAAGAGGCCGCGGAATATGCCCGCGGGATGAAGAAACCCGTTGTTTCGTTCATCGCCGGACGTTCATCCCCGCCGGACAAGAAGATGGGCCACGCGGGGGCAATTGTGACCGGCGGTCGCGGCGGTTATGCTTCGAAGCGGGCGGCGCTCGAAAATGCCGGCGTCAGGGTTGCCGATACGCCGGCTGAGATCGCCGCGTTTCTCTCGCAGGCGCGGGTGGCCTGATTTTGTCTCCGCCAATAAATTCCGGGAAGAATTCGTTCGTTACCGGGAAGGCGGATGATGAATCGCAGAACAGTCCTGCGGGTAGGCCTATTCCCTTAAGGCCGGCTTTTAGTCTTCTCCCCGCGTAGGAATTTGATATGTCTGCCCCAAACAAGCCTGCCGCAACGGACAAGGGCTGGCGCGCCGTCGTTGCCCGCATCGGCGGACTGATGCCCGGCATTGGACTTAGCGTCGTCATCACCCTGGTTTCGCTGGCTATTCAGTACCTGGAAGAGCGTGTTTTCAGCCATCCCTACCTGGAAGCGCTGGTCATCGCGATCCTGCTCGGGATGGTGGTCCGGTCCGCGTGGGAGCCGCCTGCGCGCTGGCGCGCCGGTATCGCCTTTAGCGCCAAGCAAGTACTTGAAACCGCCGTGGTGCTGCTCGGCGCCACCGTCAGCTACTCGGCGATAGCTGCTTCAGGTCTCTCGTTGATTGCCGCGATCGTCGGGACCGTCGCGATTATTCTGGCAGCCAGCTACGGCATCAGCAGGTTGCTTGGGCTGCCGGTCCGGCTGTCTATTCTGGTTGCCTGCGGCAATTCGGTTTGCGGCAATTCGGCGATTGCGGCGATCGCACCGGTGATCGGGGCTGACGGCGACGACATCGTGTCCTCGATATCGTTCACGGCCGTCCTCGGCGTGGTGATGGTGCTCGGCCTGCCGCTGCTGGTGCCGTTGCTGAAGCTCTCGCCCAGCCAGTACGGCATTCTCGCCGGCCTGACCGTCTATGCGGTGCCGCAGGTTCTGGCCGCGACGGTGCCGGTTGGTCTCATCAGCACCCAGATCGGGACCCTGGTGAAGCTGGTGCGGGTGCTGACGCTTGGGCCGATCGTGGTCTGCTTTTCGCTCTTTGGACGTTCGCTTCGCAAGGACTCGGCAAGGCCCGCGTCCGATCGCTTCAACCCGTTTCAATTGGTGCCCTGGTTCATCATAGGATTCCTGGTTCTGGCAACCCTTCGCTCGTTTGAGGTCTTGCCCACTTCCGCCGCTGCGCCATTGTTAAAAGTGGCTTCGCTGCTGACCGTCGTTTCGATGGCGGCCCTCGGCCTCGGCGTCGATGCCGAGGTTCTCCGGCGCGTCGGGGGCAAGGTTACGGCCGCCGTAACGCTCTCGCTCACTCTGTTGCTGCTCATCAGCTTGGGTATCGTCCACCTGTTCGCCTGACTCCGCGCTCATCGCGTGTGTCCGGCTAGACGGTCACTTCAGCCCAGCAGTCATCGTTCTCATAGACTCTGACGCTTTCGCAGCCTCTGATCCGTTGCAAAAACCAGGCAGCAATAATCTCAGCGGTTGGATTTTCCAGACCTTCCACGTTGTTCAAAAGGCAATGGTCGACCTTCTTGATGAGGGGCGCGATCTCCGCGTCGATTTCTGCAAAATCCAGAACAAACCCGCGGTCGTCCAGCTTTCCCGAAACGACAATTTCCACCCGATAATTATGTCCATGCAGGTTCTTGCATCTATGGCCGTCCGGCACGTTCGGAAGGTGATGCGCCGACTCAAATCGATAGGTTCTGCCGATCCGGGTTGTCAGCCTGTCCGCTGCCGGATTGACGGGCCCCGCAGTGGTTTCTTCAAGCTTGACCGGCTTTACATGTGTGGTCATGGAATCCCCATAAGCTTGTGGGTTTGCAGACTTACGCGCCAGCGCGGATGTTCGAGACAATACTTGACGGCCAGTTGGGTATTTTTTTCACGATCGGGACCGTCCATTGGCTGCAGGAAAAAGTTTTCAAATTGAAGGTGTTCAAACGCACAAGGCAGTGCCCGCGGTTGAGGATAAACCAGCTTCAACTCTTGTCCGGATGTCTGGACGAGCGGGTTGCCGGCCTTTGGGCTTACGCAGATCCAGTCGATGCCCGGTGGCGCAGCCATGGTGCCGTTTGTCTCGACCGCGATTTCAAACCCGCGGGCCTTGATCGCCTCTATCAATTCTGGATCCAGCTGAAGAAATGGTTCCCCTCCGGTAATAACGACGAATTTCATGCCTGAACTGTTCGTCGATGCGTCGTCTCCGGTCCAGGCAGTATCGATAGCCCGAGCAAGGGCGTCGGCTGTTTCAAACTTCCCGCCGCCAGGTCCGTCCGTTCCCACAAAGTCGGTATCGCAAAAATTGCAGGCTGCGCTTGCCCGATCAATCTCCCGGCCGGACCAGAGGTTGCAGCCCGAAAATCGGCAGAATACCGCGGCGCGACCGGCTTGGTTGCCTTCGCCTTGCAATGTGTAGAAAATCTCCTTCACGGAATAGGTCATACAGTTCCCGAAGTCTTCATCCGGCGCTCACTGAATTGGGCAAAGCCATCCGCCCTCAATACGCATGCCGGGCAGGTGCTGCAACCAAAGCCCCACTCATGGCGATGGTTCCGGTCGCCGTGATAGCAGGTGTGGGTCCGCTCAACGATCAAATCTACCAGCGCTGGCCCGCCAAGCTGGTCTGCAAGCTCCCAGGTCCGGGATTTGTCGATCCACATCAATGGCGTATGCAAAACGAAACGGGAATCCATCCCGAGGTTCAGCGACGACTGGAGCGACTTGATCGTGTCGTCCCTGCAGTCGGGGTATCCGGAAAAGTCCGTCTCGCACATTCCCCCCACAATATGCTTGATCCCCCGGCGATAGGCGACACAAGCCGCAAAGGTCAAGAACAGGATATTCCGGCCGGGCACGAAGGTGCTTGGGAGTTGATTTTGCAGCATTTCGATTTCGACGTCGCGGGTGAGGGCCGTTTCGCTGATTTCGCCCAGGACTCCAAGATCGATCGTGTGATCATCGCCAAGGCGCTTGGCCCAATGGGCAAATCGCTGGATAATTCCTTCTCGAATCCCTTGCCTGCATTCGAGCTCGACGGCGTGACGCTGCCGATAGTCGAAGCCGATCGTTTCCACGCGATCAAACTGGTCGAGCGCCCAAGCCAGACAGGTGGTGGAATCCTGCCCACCTGAGAAAAGTACCAGAGCAGCGCTCTTATCAAGGTCCATATTCACCCACTTCTGCCGAGCTACCAAACGATGGTTTTAACGTGATTGCGATTTCGTTGCGCTGGAAACGCTTGAGTGCATCATCCCTCGTTTCGCGCGCTATCCTCGAAATACCGGTCACTCGCGACCTGAGGTCTTAAGATAGAAAATAGGTCAACTTTATTCGCCTGTCTTGCCTTCGATGAAGGGAAGAAGCGTTGCGAGGAACCTCTCGGGCGCCTGCAATTGGGGAACATGGGCGCATCCGGCAAGGATTTCCAGCCTTGCATCCGGAAGGTCTCGAGCCAGTGCCACCGACATTTCGACCGGGGTCGCTTCGTCCTGTTCTCCGACCATGACCAGCGCGGGAACTTGAACCTTTTTCAATTCGCCGGTCAAATCGAGCGACGCCAGGTCATGGCAAGCGGTCTGAAAAACCGAAAGGTTGGTCATAAGGAACGCGGCGCGGCGTTCCTTCATTAATTCGGGGTTTGCCTCCTGAAACTCCGGAGCGAACAGACGGCGCATCGCGACATCGGCAATGGCCTCGAAGCCCTTCGCAGCCGCGCCCTTGGCCATATTGCGGAAGGCCTCGCGTCCAGGTTCGGAGAACCTGGCGCCGCAGTCGGCGAAGATCAGCCGCCGCGCAATATCGCGATGCCGGATCGCCATTTGCAGGACGACGAAGCCGCCATAGCCGTTGCCAAGCACGATCGGTCTCTCATCCGGCGAGATTTTTCGGATGGCGCCCGCCAGGAGGTCTGCGGTGCCGACCAGACCGCCTTCAACGGCAGGCGAAGCGCCAAAGCCCGGCAAATCCGGCACGACGACGCGAAAGGATTTTGCCAGACGCGGAACGATCCGGTTGAAGCTGCGGCTGTCGGCCAGCAGCGAGTGCAGAAGCACGATTGTCGGACCCTCGCCGTCGATCTGGCAGCTTAATTTGTCATCGATCAGGATGTTCATTCGATCGAAATTCCATATGACCTGAGTTCTAACTTTTAGCTGGATGTCGCCGGCTGTATGTCTTGCTGCTTCGCAAGCGAATCCTGCCTGCGGCCCAGCCACAAACTATTGACCAGCCAAATTGCGGAAATGGCGGTAGCGACGATCGACACTTGCGTCAGTCCGAGGCTGAAAAAAGTCGAGAGCAGCGCGAACGACCAGGCGCCGATCTGGTCGCCCAGCCGGTAAACCACCGTGTCGATAAAGCTCTTGGCCTTGTAGCGATCCTCGCGCGGCAACACCGTGAACAAAACCTCGCGTGTCGGCCGCGCAATCGCAAAATTGCCGGCGCGCCGAAACAACTGGAAGCCGACCACGGAAGACAGCGTCGGCAGAGCGGCAACCGTCGCGAAGCCAAGAACGCTGAAAAGCGGCAGCAGCGACAGCGTCGTTCCGACGCCGAATCGCTTGAGAAGCCGACCCGTGAGGAATAGCTGCACGGCCAGGGTAAGAACGTTTACGCCAAGGTCGACGCTTGCGAAAAAAGCGGTTTGCGCGGCGCGGTTCTCGAAACTATGGCTCACCACGGCAGCTTGCTGAAAGTACAGGAAAGTCGAAGTCACCGCGTAGAGCAGGAGGAAGAGGCTGACATTCAACAGATAGCCGGACGACAGCGCATCGCGAATGCCGCCCAGCAGGGTTCCTCCGATCGGCTGTTGCGGCTGTTCGACCTGGGGCCGCGACGCCAAGGCCGCCGATAATCGGGAAAGCCGGCGAACGCAGAACACGGCGACCTCGAGCATCAGCGCCGCGCCGACCATGAGATAGAACGGCTCCATGTGCTCGATGGTCGATACCGTGAAAGCCGAACCCGAGATCGCGCCGAGCGTGGCGCCCGCGGCGATGAAGCCGAATAGACGTTTGCCCTGTTCGGATGTGAAGATATCGACGATCATCTGCCAGAAGATGGAAACAACGAACAAATTGAAGATGGAGGTCCAGATGAAGAAAATGCGTCCGATCCAGATCGTTTGCTCCGGGGTTGCCACATACAATGCCAATGCGAACAGCAGGATGTTGGCGCTGAAGAAGCGATACGAAATCGAAATGAATTTCTCGCGCGGGAAGGTCTTGACCAGGTAGGAAAACGGCAGATTCAACAGCAGCATCCCGACCAGCGTGCCGGTGAACAGCCACTGCAGATTATTGACACCACCCGCAACCCCCATCTGGTCGCGAATGGGGCGCATGATGTAGTAGGACGACAGCAGCGAGAAGATATAAAGCCACGACCAGGCCAGCGCCGGCACTTCGCTGGGCCTTACGTCGATTATCTTGTTTAGCAGGCGGTGGAAAGCGGAACCCGGGCTCGGCGGCGCGTCGGCGAAAGCCATCAATTCGATACCTTCACTTCATCGCTTCCAGCCGCTTGCGAAATTCCTGAGCGGTCAGTTGCTGGCCATAGAGAGGCCCGCCTTGCGCGAAGTCCTTGGCCCGCGCCAGCGGTCCGACAACCACCGGATCGAACCCGGCGTCATGCACAAGCATCGAGGCGGTCGCCAGTGCATCCTTGTCGTCGCCGGCGAGCGGGATAGCCATGCGGTCGCCGGTCCGGTTGGCTTCTGCGGCGAAGATCTTGTAGCTCATGGTATTGAATGCACGCACGATATGCGCGCCGGGAAAGTACTTTGCCGAGGTGACGCCGATGCCTTCTTCATTCACTTCATTGATGATGTCGCCGTCGCGCCGGGCGACGGCATTGCCGGCGTCGAGCATCACCTTGCCGGAAAGCTGGCTTGCGTAATCCTTTCCGATCTGCGGATAGGCGCCATAGGGCACGGCGATGAAAACGACGTCGCCGAACGCGATCGCATCTGCGACAGTGCCGGCCTTTGCCAGCGCGCCAAGCTCCTGCACCAGCGGTGCGAGTTCTTCCGGATGGCGGGACGAGAACATCACGGGGTGGCCGGCCTTAACCCAAAGCGAGCCGATCGTGCCTCCGATATGGCCGGATCCGATCACGCCGATCTTCAGCGGTGCCGCCGGGGTCTGGCCGAAGGCACGCCCGCCGAGGGTTGAAGTTGCAAAAGCCAGCGAGGCAAGTGAGCCGGCACGCAGGATGGTTCGGCGGCTGGGACGGCGGCGTTCGGAGCGGGGCATGTTTTTCTCCCTAAAGCTTTTGTGAACACGAATAGACACGATAATTGCGATGGATGCCCCAATAATCCAGCGAAGCACAGGACCGAACTTGCGCCAAATAACGATCCCGTAATCCGCGGGCGGTCACAACGCATCGAAGAACTTGATCATTTCCTTGCGCTGTCCGGCATCGGGAAAACGGCCTCGGCCGGCACTAATATTCTCGGCGAGATGGGCCGGATTGGTGGTGCCGGGAATAACGGCGGTCACCGCCGGATGGCCGAGCAGAAATTTCAGAAAGAATTGCGGCCAGGTCGTCGCGTCGAACTCGCGCGCCCATTCCGGCACGCTCTTGCCGCGAACGGCTGCAAATACCGAACTTCTCCCAAAGGGTAGCGCCGTCAGCACGGCGGCGCCAACATCGGCGGCAGCGGGAAGCAGCCGCTTTTCCGCTTCCCGGTCGCCCAGGGAATAATCGACCTGGAAGAAGTCAGGTTTTTCCTTACGCAGAACTGCCTCCGCTGCGTCGAAATCCTGTTTGAAGGTGGTGGTGATGCCGATGTAGCGGCAAAGACCTTGCGATTTCCAGTCCCGAAAAGCGGTCAGGCTCTGCTTGGGATCCTGCACATTATGCAGTTGCAGGAGATCCACCTGTTTATAGCGCAAGCGCTCGAGCGAACGCCTGAACTCGACCGTGCCGGCCTTGGCGTCACCGTTTTCGAGTTTGGTGGCGAGAAACACCTTCGCGCGGTCCTGGTCGGAAAGCAGGTCGCCCAGCACGCTTTCTGCCGAACCGTAGGACGACGCCGTATCGATCAGCTTGCCGCCCTCGGCGATAAGGTCGTCGACGACCTTTTTGAGGCTGGCTTTCTTTTCGCCCTGTTGCTGCATCTGGAATTCATTGGCCGTTCCAAGGCCGATCACGGGAATGCGTTCCCCTGTGTGCGGGATCGCGCGCTCGTTCAGCGCGGAGGAACCGGATTGGGCGCGGGCCGGCCGCATTCCGCTCGCGAGCGATCCCGCTGCAATTCCGAGAGCGGCACGAAGCATCTGTCGGCGCGACGATTCTGCCGTAAATGGATTCATACCCATGGATCGCACCCTCAGAAACGAGAAACCAACGCATTATCATGCCTTGCGGTTGCGTGCGCCAATCACGGTCCCGAAAAGAAAACGTGATAGAGTGAGAAGGCGGTGCTGGCGTTAAAGGCTCTCCATGATCCCGTGGTCCCAGATCGATTCGGCGCCGGTGCCCGGCGGAGACGGCGAACTTCGGCTGATGCGCCGAGGTGCTGAATTCTCGATCATGCTGGGCTCCAATCAATTGATGAACAGCCGTCTCAGCGGATCGGAAGAGGCGCTCGCCACGCTTGCTTGCGGCAGACTGGAGGCACTGGAACGTCCGCATCTTTTGATCGGCGGATTGGGCATGGGCTTCACGCTTCGTGCCGCGCTTGCGGTACTGGGAAGCGGTGCGCGGGTCGTCGTGGCCGAACTGATGCCGGCCGTGCTTGGATGGGCGCGCGGTCCGATGGCCGACTTGTTCGGCGATAGCCTGACCGATCCGCGCGTCAGTATTCGCGAGGCCGATGTCGCCGAGCTGATTCGGTCTTCTCGATCGACCTTCGACGCGATCCTGCTCGATGTCGACAACGGGCCGGAAGCGCTGGCGCGCGAGGCCAATAATGCATTGTATGACCTGAAAGGACTGCGTGCAGCCTACACCGCGTTGCGGCCCCGCGGTGTGCTAGCGGTCTGGTCATCGGGGCCGGATTTGAAATTTACCAAACGGCTCCGCGATACCGGATTCGAAACCGATGAGCTCAAGGTGCGCGCCAATGGGAAGCGCGGTGGTGCGCGGCAGATGATCTGGATCGCGACCCGGGCCGGGTGACGGGCGTCAAGACGCCGCGTTCACCAGCGCGATCAATTCATCGCCGTAATGTTCGAGCTTCTTGTCGCCGATTCCGGGAATGCCGCGCAGTTGCGTGAGTGTCGTCGGGCGCGATGTCGCGATGCCTTCTATGGTCGAATCGTGCAGCACGACATAGGCGGGCACGCCACGCTGGCGCGCGGTTTGGGAGCGCCACGCCCTCAAGACACCGAGCAAAGCTGGATTACCGGGCTCCGTACCGCCGGCGGCGGCGGGCGCGAGATCGCCGCGCCTTGATTTGGTCCGGCTGGCGCGAATACGGGTGCCGGCGGGCTGTTCACGCAGCATCACGTCGGTCTCGCCTTTCAATACGCCACGCGCGGATTCCGTCAGTTTCAACGCGCCAAACGCCTCGGTATCGGGCTTGAGGTGGCCCATTGCCACCAACTGGCGCAGGACCCCGCGCCACTGCTTTTCATTGAGTTCGCGGCCTATGCCGAATACCGATAGTCTGTCATGCCCGAACTGCTTGACCCGTTCGGTCATGCGGCCGATCAGGACATCGATCAGATGCATGGCGCCAAAGCGCTGCCCGGTGCGATAGGCGCAGGACAACAGCTTTTGCGCGGCGACCTTGCCGTCGCGCACCAGCGGCGGCGACAGGCAGTTGTCGCAATTGCCGCATTGGGTGGCTTGTAACGCTTCGCCGAAATATCCGAGCAGGCGGGTGCGCCGGCAGTTGGTGGTTTCGGCGAGGCCGACCAATGCTTCCAGCTTGCCGATCGAGACGCGCTTGAACGCTTCCGAGCCGTTGGATTCGTCGATCATGCGCCGCTGCTGCACGATATCGGAGAGGCCATACGCCATCCAGGCGCTGGACGGCTTGCTGTCGCGCCCCGCCCGTCCGGTCTCCTGATAATAGGCCTCGATGCTTTTCGGCAGATCGAGATGCGCCACGAAGCGTACGTCCGGCTTGTCGATGCCCATGCCGAACGCGATGGTGGCGACGATCACGACGCCGTCCTCATTGATGAAGCGGTCCTGGTTGCGGGCGCGCAAGCTGGCGTCGAGACCGGCGTGATAGGGCAGCGCCGCGATGCCGGCCTTGGTCAGTGCATCCGCGGTATCTTCGACCTTGGCGCGGGACAGGCAGTAGACGATGCCGGCGTCGCCGGCGTGGCGCTCGGCGATGAAGGCCTTGAGCTGCGCCGGCGCGTTCTGTTTCTCGACGATTTCATATCGGATATTGGGGCGATCGAAACTCGCGACAAAACTCGGCGCGCCGGCAAGTCCGAGCCGGTCCACGATCTCCCGGCGGGTAAGTTCATCGGCGGTAGCGGTGAGCGCGATGCGCGGCACGTCGGGAAAGCGTTCGGCGATGACCGACAACCCGATATATTCCGGGCGGAAGTCATGGCCCCATTGCGACACGCAATGCGCTTCGTCGATCGCAAACAAAGCCAATCTTGCGCGCGCCAGCAGGCTGAGACAGCGCGGCGTCAACAGCCGTTCCGGGGCGATGTAGAGCAGATCGAGGTCGCCGGCGAGCAGGCGCGCCTCGACCTCGGAGGCTTCTGCAAAGGACAGCGTGGAGTTGAGCACCGCCGCTTTGACCCCGGCCTCCAGCAGCCCCGCGACCTGGTCCCGCATCAGCGCGATCAGCGGAGAAACCACGATGCCGCAGCCCTCGCGCAGTAATGACGGCAATTGATAGCACAGCGACTTGCCGCCGCCGGTCGGCATCAACACCAGGCAGTTGCCGCCGTCCGTGACATGCCGGACGATCTCCTCCTGGGCGCCGCGAAACGCCGGCAGGCCGAACACCGAGTTCAGGACGGAGAGAGCGGTCGCGGTGAAGTCGCGCTTGGGGTTGCGAGCCAGGGCTGTGGGGGGAACGGGCATACGGACGGGTCTATCCCTGATTCGGGCCATACATATTCACGTCCAAACCGGCCTTGCAGCAAATATTCGCTCCAAAGCCGCCAAAACCCTGCCTTTACCTGTTTGAGGCGGTTCCGTTACGATGGTCTCGGGCAAAGGAAAATCCATGGCGAAGGCGGTTCTCGGCATTATCGGCGGCTCCGGCATCTACGACCTGCCGGGATTGGAGAATCGCGCGCGACGAGGCGATCGCCAGCCCGTGGGGCGAGCCGTCGGCGCCGGTTCGGCATGGCACCATCGCCGGCCTGCCGATCGTGTTCCTGTCGCGCCACGGCAAGGGCCATCGGCTGTCGCCGTCCGACATCAACTACCGGGCCAATATCGACGTGCTGAAGCGCGCCGGCGTCACCGACCTGATCTCGTTGTCGGCCTGCGGTTCGTTCCGGGAAGACTTGCCGCCTGGCACCTTTGTGCTGGTCGACCAGTTTGTCGATCGTACCTACAGGCGCGAGAGTTCATTCTTCGGCAAAGGCTGCGTCGCGCATGTATCGATGGCGCATCCGGTTTCGCCGCGGTTGCGCATCCATCTTGCCGCGGCAGCCGAGGCCGAGAATATCGCGGTTGCGCGCGGCGGCACCTATCTCTGCATGGAAGGTCCGCAATTTTCCAGCTATGCCGAAAGCATGACCTACAAGGCATCAGGCTATTCCGTGATCGGCATGACCAACATGCCGGAAGCCAAGCTCGCCCGCGAGGCGGAGATCTGTTACGCGACCGTCGCCATGGTGACCGATTTCGATTGCTGGCATCCCGATCATGATGCCGTGACCATGCAGGACATCATCCGGGTGCTGACGACAAACGCCGAGAAGGCGAAAGGTCTGGTGGCGCGTCTGGCCAAGGACTTTCCGCGCCAGCATGAGCCGTGTCCGATCGGCTCGGACCGCGCCCTCGATACGGCTCTGATTACCGCTCCCGAAGCGCGCGATCCGGAATTGCTGAGGAAACTCGATGCAGTGGCAGGACGGGTCTTGCGCGCATGAGGCCGATACGGTTGATGGATATGTCATGAAGGTCGACGGCAAGCATTTCCGCAGCATCTGGCTCGAACCCGACGGCTGGTCGGTCGGTGCGATCGATCAGCGGCGGCTGCCGCATGAGTTTGTGGTGGCGCGGCTGACGACCAGCGATGCGGCGGGTGACGCCATCCGGTCGATGCTGGTGCGCGGCGCGCCGCTGATCGGCGCGACCGCAGCTTACGGGATGGCGCTGGCGATGCGGGTCGATGGTTCGGATGCCGCGCTCGATCGCGCCTACAAGACGCTGATCGCCGCACGGCCGACCGCGATCAATTTGAAATGGGCGCTCGACGAAATGCGGTCGTTGTTGCGGCCATTGCCGCCGGCGGCCCGCGCCGAGGCTGCCTATTCGCGTGCCGGCGCGATTGCCGAAGACGACATCGCCATCAACCAGGGCATCGGACGGCATGGCCTGGCCTTGATCGAGGCGATTGCTGCCACCAGGAAACCGGGTGAACGCGTCAACGTGCTGACGCATTGCAATGCCGGCTGGCTCGCCACCGTCGACTGGGGCACCGCCACCGCCCCGATCTATCTGGCGCATGACCAGGGACATGCTGTTCATGTCTGGGTCGACGAGACCCGGCCGCGCAACCAGGGTGCTTCGTTGACCGCATGGGAACTCGGCCATCATGGCGTGGCCCACACGGTCGTTCCCGACAACACCGGCGGCCACCTGATGCAGCATGGGATGGTCGATCTCGTGATCGTCGGTACCGACCGGGTGACTGCGAACGGAGACGTCTGCAACAAGATCGGTACTTATTTGAAGGCGCTCGCTGCGCATGACAATGGCGTGCCGTTCTATGTGGCGCTGCCTTCGCCGACCATCGATTTCAGCGTCGATGACGGGATCGGGGAAATTCCAATCGAGCAACGCGGCACGGAAGAAGTTACCCATATGACCGGACGGACTTCCGATGGGCGCATCGAGACGGTGCGGATCGTCCCCGATGGTTCGCCGGTCGCCAATTACGCTTTCGACGTTACCCCGGCGCGGCTGGTGACGGGATTGATTACCGAGCGCGGCGTGCTCAAACCCGATCGCGCCGCGCTTGCTGCCGCTTTTCCGGAACGGATCGCGGCAGCGGCCGAATAGCGGAGAAAGAAAACCGATGCAGAGTGCCTGGAGCGATCGCGACGCCGATGCGGCGATTGCCCGCTATGCCAACCTCGGCCGCGATCTGGCGCTCAGGGTCTATACCACGCGTCTATTGGGCAAAGACCCACGCCTGGTATTGCACGGCGGCGGCAACACCTCCGTCAAGACCGATATTACCGACCTCAATGGCGACGCCGTCGAAGTCCTCTGCGTCAAGGGTTCGGGCTGGGACATGGGTTCTATCGAACCGGCAGGCCTGCCCGCGGTGCGGCTCGCGCCGCTCAGGAAACTTGCGCGACCGCGAATCACTGTCGGATGAGGAAATGGTGCGTCTGCAGCGCACCAACCTGATCGATCCCGCCGCGCCCAACCCGTCGGTCGAGGCGTTGCTGCACGCCTTCATCCCTCACAAATTCGTCGATCACACCCATTCGACCGCGGTGCTTGCGCTCACCGATCAGCCCGACGGCGAAGCGCTGTGCCGTGAGGTTTATGGCAAGCGGGTCGGCTACGTACCTTACATCATGCCGGGCTTCGGTCTGGCAAAGGCCGCCGCACAGATGTTCGACTCGGACCCGTCCGTCGAAGGCCTGATTCTGGTGAAGCACGGCATCTTCACGTTCGGCGCCGATGCCAAGGAATCCTACGAGCGGATGATCGCGCTGGTCACCCTGGCCGAGGCGCGGTTGGCGAAGAATCGCAAGCCGGCATTTTCAAGTGCAAAGCTGCCGGTTCGCCTGGCAAGGCTCGCAGATGTTGCGCCGATCGTCCGTGGCGCTTGCAGCCAGCCGGACAGCAAAATCGACGGAGCATGGAAGCGCTTCGTGCTCGATTTCCGCAGCAACGATGCGGTGATGAATTTCGTCAACGGCATCGAAGTGGCGCGTTACGGTCAGGCCGGTGTGGTGACGCCGGACCACAACATCCGGATCAAGAACCGCCCGCTCGTGATCGATCCGCCGGCCGATGGCGACCTCGCTTGCTTCAAGCAAACGGTCCGTGCCGCCGTCGCGGCCTATGTCGAGCGCTATCGGGCTTATTTCGCGAGCAATAATGCCCGCGTCGGCGGCATCAAGACCATGCTCGATCCGATGCCGAGGGTGGTGCTGGTGCCCGGTCTTGGTCTGTTCGGGCTCGGCCGGAGCAAGAAGGATGCGAGGATCGCGGCCGATCTGGCCGAAGCTGCCGTTGCCACCATCACGGACGCCGAAGCGGTCGGCCGCTTTGAGCCGCTGCCGGAGTCCGATCTGTTCGATGTCGAATACTGGTCGCTGGAGCAGGCGAAACTGAACAGCGCCAGGGAGCCGCCGCTGGCGGGGCAGGTGGTTGTCATCACCGGCGCTGCCGGTTCGATCGGGTTTGCGACCGCCAAGGCGTTCGCGGCGGCCGGCGCGGAAGTAGCGCTCCTGGATATCGACGAGGCCGCGGCCCAGGCCAAAGCCGAGGCGATTGGCGGCGCGGCGCTTGGGCTCAAATGCGACGTGACTAATGTTGCATCGGTACGGGACGCCTTTGCGCAAGTGGCATCCGCCTTCGGCGGGGTGGACATCGTGGTGTCGAATGCCGGTGCTGCCTGGCAGGGGCGGATCGGCGAGGTTGACGAGGCGGTGCTGCGGCAGAGTTTTGAGTTGAATTTCTACGGTCACCAGCGCGTGGCGCAGGCCGCGGTCGGGATCATGCAGGCACAAGGCACCGGCGGTTGCCTGCTGTTCAATGTTTCCAAGCAGGCCGTCAATCCAGGGCCCGACTTCGGCCCGTACGGCCTGCCCAAGGCGGCGACGTTGTTTCTGGTGCGGCAATACGCCGTCGATTACGGCAGCGAGGGCATTCGCGCCAACGCCGTCAATGCCGATCGGATCCGTTCCGGTCTGCTGACCGAAGAGATGATCGCATCACGCTCCAAACGCCGCGGCGTCAGCGAGCAGGACTACATGCAGGGCAACCTGCTCGGACGGGAAGTGACAGCCGAAGACGTGGCGCAGGCCTTTCTGGCGCAAGCCCTGGCGCTCAAGACCACCGCCGACGTGACCACCGTCGATGGCGGCAACATCGCTGCCGCGCTGCGGTGAGAATACTTTACGCCAGCGTCCACTCTTCCGCACTCGCGCCGGCCAGCGCCCGGACGCGGGCTTCGTCGGCGGCAAGCTCCTTGGCCGGTCCTGAGTAGACCACGATCCCGTCATCCAGCACGTAGGCGTTGTCGGCAATTTCCAGGCTCATCCGTGCGTTCTGCTCGACCAGCAGCACGGAAATGCCCTCCGTCTTCATCTGCTGGACGATCCGGAACACCTCGCGCACGATCAAGGGCGCCAGCCCCTGCGACGGTTCGTCGAGGATCAGGAGCTTCGGGTTCAGCAGTAGCGCACGCGCGATCGACAGCATTTCCTGCTCGCCACCGGAAAGCTGGCGTCCGCGGTTTTGCCTGCGCTCGGCGAGGCGGGGAAACAGCTGGTAGATCCGCTCGACGTTCCATGGGCCGCCGCGTTCCAGCGGAACCATGAGATTCTCATCGACGCTGAGGTTGGCGAAGATGCGCCGGCCCTCGGGCACATATCCCACTCCCGAGGCGGCGATGCGGAAGGTCGGCCACCGCGTGGTGTCCTCGCCGAAGATGGTGATCTTGCCTTCGCGCGCCGGGGTCAGGCCCATCAGGCTGCGCAGCGTCGTGGTTTTACCGGCACCATTGCGCCCCAACAGCGCGGTGATCTTGCCCTCGGCCACCTCGAGGCTGACGCCATGCAGGATATGGCTCTTGCCGTAGTACGTGTGCAGGCCTTCGGCTGTCAGTGCTGCGGTCATGCGGCGTTGCCCAGATAAGCGGCCTGCACGGTCTCGTTGGCGGCGATTTCCTGCGGCGTGCCTTCCGCCAGCAATCGGCCCTGATCGAGCACGCTGATACGGTCGGCCAGGTGAAACACCACGCGCATGTCGTGTTCGATCAGCACGATGGTGTAGTTGCTGTCGCGATGCAGCCGGCGAATCAACTGGGTAATCTGGTAGGTCTCTTGGTCGCCCATTCCGGCGGTGGGTTCATCGAGCAGCAAGAGATGCGGCTTCAGCGCCAGCGCCATCGCGATCTCGGCGGCGCGTTGATCGCCATGGGCGAGTTCGCCGACCAATCTGTCGGTTTTGGTTTCGAGCGACACCAGCTTGAGCGTCTCTTCGACGCGTTGCTGAATTTGGGCCTTTTCGGCCCGGTTGATCCACGGCCGCAATCGGTATCCCCCGGCTACTTCGGCGGCGATGCGGACGTTTTCGAACACGGTGAGTTCCGGGAAGATCTCGGTGATCTGGAACGTGCGGGCCATCCCGAGCGTGACGCGCTGATCGGTCGCCAGCCTGGTGATGTCGCGGCCGTCGAATACGATGGTGCCGGAGGTCGGCGGAAAAAACCCGCTGATCAGGTTGAAGAAGGTAGTCTTGCCCGCGCCGTTCGGCCCGATGATGGCACGCAATTCGCCTTTCGCCACGTTCATCGACACGCCGCCGACGGCGACAAGATTGCCGAATCGCTTGATGACGTTGTTGATTTCCAGAACGTTCATGCCTTGCTCCGCTGCAGGAAGCCAAGCAGTCCGCGTGGAAAGAACAGCACGACCAGCACGAAGAGCAGCCCGACGAACGACATCCAGTTCACGGTGATGCTCGACAGATAGTCCTGCAGCACCACAAACACGGCAGCGCCCAGCAGCGGCCCCCAGAAATTTCGCATGCCCCCCATCACGGCCATTATGACAAAATCGCCGGACTGGCTGTAATGCAGGCCTCTCGGATCGGCGAAATTGTTGACCAGCGCATACAGCGCGCCGGCAAATCCCATGAAGAAGCAGGATAATGTGAACGCGATCCAGATGTGCCGCTCGACGGGAATGCCGAGAAAGCGCGACCGGCGCTCGTTCTCGCGGATCGCGATCATGGTGCGTCCGAACGGCGAGCGCAGGATGAATCCCATCACGCCGACAATCAGGGCGAAACAGAACAGCACAAAGAAATAGAAGTTGTTGGGGCTGGAGAGAATGTCGAACTTGAACAGGCCGAAGTCGAGGGGTTGACGGGAGAAACCGCGCAGCCCGTCGTCACCGCCGGTCAGCGAACTCCACTGAAACGCGATATAATAGAATACCTGGCCGAAGGCGATCGTCACCATGGCGAAATATACGCCACGACGCCGCACGATCAGCATGCCAAGGAGACCGCCGCAAACACCGCCAAGAAGCATTCCTCCGATAAGCGCGAGCGGTGTGCTCAGCACGAAAAACTTCAGCATCAGTCCGGCGCCGTAGGCGCCGAGACCGAAATAGGCGGCGTGACCGAAGGACAGAACGCCGGTAAATCCCAGCAGAAAATTCAGCGACATTGCGGCCAGTCCAAGCACCAGCACGCGGGTGGCGAGCGCGGTATAACCGCCGAGCGGCACCATCCAGTAGGGTGCGAGCAGCAAGGTTATCCAGATCGCCGAAAGGGCAATCAGCTTGCGGGTTTGTTCGGCGCTCAACTCATCATTCCTTCTTCGCCGAACAGTCCACGGGGTCGTATCAGAAGCACCACCGCCATCATGACGTAGATCACCGCCTCGCTGGCGGCGGGGAGGAATACGGCCGTCAGTCCCGATGCCACTCCGATCAGCAAACCGCCGGCCAGCGTTCCCGGCAGGCTGCCGATACCGCCGACGATGATGGCAATGAAGCTTGGCAACAGCAGGCTGTTGCCCATGGTCGGTTCAAGCCCCAACTGCCCGGCGGCAAGCACGCCACTGAGGCCTGCCAGAAAAATGCCGACCGCAAAATTGAGCGAACGCAGCATTTGCACGTTGATTCCAAGTGCGGCGACGGTCTCAAGGTCAAGGGTGCCGGCACGAATGCGAATGCCCAACCTTGTGTAACGCAACAGCAGGAACAGCAAGGTAACGGCGATCATCACCACAACCACCATGAACACGCGATAGCCGGTAATGAAAAACAGGTCGTTGCTCAGGGATTGCGACAGAAAGGCGGGAATGGCGACGGGCTTGCCCTGCGCGCCCCAGATAAAACGGGTGCCGTCTTCGAAGATAAAGGCGAGGCCAAAGGTGAGCAGCAGACTGTAGAGCGGATCGCGTCCATACAGCGGCCGCATCAGCACCCGCTCGACGGCGAGACCCAGGACGGCCGTCAACAGCGGAGCCAACAACAGCGCTCCCCAGAACCCGACATAGGGCGTGATGGTGTAGGCGATATAACCGCCGATGACGAGAAATCCGCCATGCGCGAAATTGATGACGTTGCTCAAGTTGAGAATAAGGGAAAGACCGAGCGCCATCAGCACATAGAACGCGCCGATGATAAGCCCGTTGGTGATGTTAAACAGGAGAAGCTGCGTCATAAATCACCGGAAGGGAAACACAGAGATAACCCGGGGAGGTGTTGCTCCCCGGGTCAGGAAAATGACGAGTCTTATATCAGGCCGGCCACTGTATCTTGCAGCCGGTGTCCTCCGGTCCGGCAGCTTTCTCGCCGGGTACGGGATTTTTCACGGTGAACATATTGTCCGTATCGCCTTGCGGCGGGTGCGCCTCACCGACGAACACAGTGCTCATTAATTCATGGTCGCTGGCACGGAACGCCGGCGCGCCGGGTTGCAGGGCGATTTCCGGCGGCAGCTTGAATCCAGCAAGCGCGTGCGCCAGCTTGGGAGCGTCGAGTGTTTTCTCCTGGTTGGCGATCACCGCCAGCGTCTGCACCGACGCATAGCCGAACCAGTTACGCGCCGTTGCCGCGCCTCCGGTGACCTTCTTTATCGCAGCGTTGAATTCCGCAACATGCGGCACGCCCGGCTGATCCCACCACCATTCCATGGTCCACCATCCGACCCGCGCGCCATCCGGCACCGCACGGATGCTTTCCAGTTCGAACAGGGTGCCCCCGACCGCCATCTGCTTGTCCAGGCCGAACTGGACGAACTGTTTCAGGCTCGAGACCTGATCGCCGCCGCCCATGACGTTGATCAGCACCTGCGGGCCAAAGGATTTGGCCTGGATCAGGTAGGCCGAATAATCCGCCGTGCCCAGCGGCACGAGAGACGCGGCCGAGGTGCCGCCGGCCGCTTTCAGGAGCTTTTCAAAGCCCGCCTGCACCGAGTGGCCATAGGCGTAGTCCGGGGTCAGGAAATACCACTTCTTGCCAAATTTTTCCATCAGCGTGGAGGCAATGGCATTGGCGTCCATGGTGGTGGAATTGCAGATACGGAACATGTTCCACGAGCAGTTGGCGCCGGTGATCCCGTCGGTATGACCGCCGGAGACAATATGGAGCACCTTCTTTTCGCTGGTGACCTGCGCCATCGCCAGCGCGATGCCGGAATTCACGTCGCCGATAATGAAGCTCACCTGATCGCGCTCGATCAGCTTGCGGGTCTTCTGCACGCCGGTACCGACGTCGTTTGCCGAATCTTCAACCAGGAGTTCGACCGGCCGGCCCAGCATGCCGCCCTTCTTGTTGATCTCCTCGGCAGCCAACTTTGCACCGACCACCTCGCTCTGTGCGATCGCGGCATAAACCCCGGTCAACGGATCGACCATTCCGATCTTCACCGGAGTTTCGCCCCGGGCTTGAATGATGAAGGGGGATGTGATTTGCGCCGCAGCAATGGCGGCGCTGGTCTTTAGAATAGTCCGCCGATCGACCGGCCATAATCCTTGCAACTTGCGCATGCAGTCCTCCCAGACAATTTCATGTGTATTTGGGTATCTTGTCGGCTGGCATTCTTTGGATGCCTTGGCCTTAAGCCGTCAACGTAGCCGGTCCGGCACGTTTTTGCCAATAGTAACCGGCGAAAATCCTGCAACCTTTGGCCTAGGCCGCCGGCCCGATCGGATTCTTAACATGCCAGTGACAGTCTTGAACACGCCCGCGCGCCCGCCGCCAGGTGTTGGGGGCACGCCGCGATCTGCTACTCATTTGGGCATCAATGCGCGGCGGCATTCTTTGCCGCGGCGTTGTTGAGAACGATCAGGCCGTCGACGGCGACGCCGGTTTTGGTGTTGATCAGAAACGGATTGACATCGATCGAAGCAATCCGGGTGCCGGCATCGGCCATCAGGTTGGACAGGCCGACAAGCGCCTTCACGGCGGACGCTTCGTGCAACGCCGGCTTACCGCGATAACCCTTCAGTTTTATGCCGGCCTTGGTCCGGTTGATCAATTCCCTGGCCTCAGCCGCATCGAGTGGCGCGCCGGCCAAAGCTACATCCTTCATCAATTCGATATCGACGCCGCCGGTTCCGAACAGCACTACCGGTCCCATCTCGGCATCGAGTGCCGCGCCAACCACCAGTTCGAGGTCGGCCTTGACCTGTTGGGCGATCAGGATGCCCTCGAGCTTCGGCTTGTTCTTCAGTTTCTTGACGCGCGCGGTGATATCGCTGAATGCCTTTTTGACTTCCGCCGGGCTGTTGATGTTCAGCACCACGCCGCCGATGTCGGATTTGTGCAGGATCTCCGCGCTGACGACCTTGGCGACCACGGGAAAGCCGATTTTTTTGGCGATCTTCACGGCACCGGCCGCATCCTGGGCGATTTCTTCCTTTGACACCGGAATGCCGTAGGCCCGAAGCAACGCTTTTGAGGCAACTTCGTCGAGCGCTGCACCTTTGGCGCCTTTGAGCGTCCGCTCCAGCGTCGCGCGGGCCGAGGCGCTCGAACTCGATGCGATGTCAGGCACGTTCTTGCGCAGCGAGGCGTAGTCGATCAACGCCTTGATCGCGCCCACCGCACGGTCGAGACCCTGCATCACGGCAATGTGCGGCAGCGACTTGCGCAAGGTCTTGGTGAATTCGGTGAAGCCGATCGACATCGTGCTGATGTAGACTACGGGCTTGCTGGCGGCTCCCGCCATGTCGTTGACGATGCGCAAGTTCTTTTCGCGCAATTCGTGCGGCGCCTTCGGAAGTTCCGCGTCGATGATGACGATATCGGTGTCGGGATCGTCGATCATGGTCTTGATCGATTGCATATAGACCGATGGATCGACCACCGCTGCAAATCCGGCATCGAGCGGATTGCCGACGATGCTGCCGGGGCCAAGCATCCTTGCGAGCTTGTCGCTGGCGTTCTTGCTCAGCGGGTTGAAATTGAGACCCGCTGCGAAGAAGGCGTCGATCAAGAGGCCACGCTTGCCGCCCGACAGCGTCACCGCCGCAAGATGATTGCCTTTGGGTGGATCGGCATGGACGAAACATTCGGTGGTCTCGACCAATTCGTCCAGGCCGCGAACCCGGATGACACCTTCCCGGGTCGAGATCGCATCGAAGGTCTCGATCGAACCCGCCAGCGCGCCGGTATGCGCCATGGCCGCGGCGCGGCCACCTTCGGATGAACCAAGCTTGAGCGCGATCACCGGCTTGCCGGCGGCGCGTGCAGCCTTGCAGGCCTCACGGAACATTTTGGTGTTACGCACGCCTTCGAGATACACCACGATGACGCGAATCGAGGGATCGGCCGCGAAGTAGGCCATCAGGTCCGGCGTCTCCAGCCCGGCCTCGTTTCCGGTTGTTACCATGTAACCGACGCCGACGCCGCGATCCTCCAGGGCCTGGCGGATCGCCATCACGATCGCGCCGGATTGACCGGCGATTGCGACCGGTCCGGCTTCCATCGTGACCACGCGGTCGTCGATATTGGTGAACATCTTCTCGCCCGCGCTCAGGTTACCGAGGCAATTCGGACCGGTCACCGCAAGGCCGGTCTCCCGGATCGCGGCCTGCAGTTCGGCAGCGAGCCGCTGGCTGTCATCGTCCTGCAATTCGCTGAAGCCTGAGGTGACAATGGTCGCGGAGCGTGCGCCGGCCGCAGCCGCGTCGCGCACCACCTGGACGGCGAAACGCGCCGGCACCAGCACCAGCACGTGATCGGGCTTATCCGGCAGGCTGGCAAAGTCCTTGTAACAGGGAACGCCCCAGATCGTTTCCCGTTTGGCGTTGACCGGATAGAGACCGCCTTCAAATTTGTATTTGATCAGGTTGGTCCAGATGCGCTCGGCGTAGTTGCCCGGCTTGTCCGTTGCCCCGACCAGCACGATGTTGCGCGGATGCAGCATCGCGTGAATGTTTTTGACGATATCGCTCGCATCTGGCGATGGGGACCACTTGCCGGTTGAAACCGGCACGGTGTCTAGCTGGGCTTCCATAGGCGTAACCTTTACCCTTCAGTTGAGTTTTTGCAGGATTGAATTTGGGATCGCGGTGCTGTCGCGCGAACAGCCATCATGCGCGGATCGCCGCGCCGGGCCTGACGATGATCCTCCCTTGCTATTTTGCTTTTGGCGCGGCTTGGGCTCAATGTATCGGAGAGCCCGGCTTGAGGGGAATAATAAAATAGCTCCTAAAGTCCGCCGCACGGAACATCCGGGGCCAGGGCGCGGCGGACCAACAGGCGGCCCGGCTTGGTTGCCAACCGGGCAACGTGTGTTAGAAGGCCGCTTTAACAATACAGGAGGCCCCAATGGCCAAAAAGACTCACAAGAAAGCAAAGAAGAGAACCGTTCGCCGCGCCTATACAAGGGCCGACGTGAAAGAGCTTCGCGCTCATTCCAAGGCCAGGACTCCGGTCGATAAGATTGCCAAGCTGACCAAAAGAACGGTTGGCTCGCTCCGTCAAAAGGCGCTCAAACTCGGGATCGGCCTCGGGCATCAGCGCTAGTTTCCGCACATTGCATGGATGGAGGGACACGGATGGTCGCGGAAGTCAGTCCGCTCGCGGGCAAAACCGTTCAGCCATCGATGCTGGTCAATGTGCCAAGGCTGGTGACGGCCTATTTTTCGGGCAGGCCGGATCCGGCGGTGCCGGCGCAGCGCGTGGCGTTCGGCACCTCCGGGCATCGCGGCTCCTCCCTCAACAATGCGTTCAATGAGGCGCATATCCTGGCGATCAGCCAGGCGCTGTGCGATCACCGGCGCACCGGCGGCATCACCGGACCTTTGTTCATCGGCATCGATACCCATGCGCTGGCGGAGCCGGCGCTGGCCAGCGCGCTTGAAGTGTTCGCGGCCAACGACGTCACCGTGATGATCGACGAGCGAGACGGCTATACACCGACGCCGGTGATCTCGCACGCGATCCTGACCTACAATAAAGGCCGCACCAGCGGCCTTGCGGATGGCGTCGTCATTACGCCCTCGCACAATCCGCCCGAGGACGGCGGCTTCAAATATAATCCGCCAAACGGGGGCCCGGCCGATACCGACGTCACGGCCTTGATCGAGCGCGCGGCGAATGGCTTTCTGGAAAGCGGCCTCAATGGCGTGAAACGGGTCTCCTATGCGCAGGCCCGCAAATCCGCACTGGTTCATCGCCACGACTATATCGGTCCCTACGTCGCCGACCTCGCCAACGTTGTCGACATGGAAGCGATCCGTTCCTCGGGAGTAAAAATTGGCATCGATCCGTTGGGGGGCGCTGCCGTTCATTTCTGGCAACCGATCATCGAGCGCTACGGCATCGCGGCGACCATCGTCAGCGACGCGGTGGACCCGACGTTCCGGTTCATGACGGTGGATTGGGACGGCAAGATCCGGATGGATTGCTCGTCGCCCTATGCGATGGCCCGATTGATCGGGATGCGCGACAAGTTCGATGTCGCATTCGCCAACGACACCGATGCCGACCGGCACGGGATCGTCACCCGCTCCAACGGGCTGATGAATCCGAACCATTATCTCGCCGCCTGCATCGCCTACCTGTTCGAGAACCGCCCGCACTGGAGCAGGGATAGCGCGGTCGGCAAGACCATCGTCAGCAGCGCCATCATCGACCGCGTGGCGGCAAAGCTCGGCCGCAAGCTGGTCGAGACCCCGGTCGGCTTCAAATGGTTCGTCGATGGCCTCGGCAGCGGGTCGTTCGGATTCGCCGGGGAGGAAAGCGCCGGCGCCTCGTTCCTGCGGCGCGACGGATCGGTCTGGACCACCGACAAGGACGGCGTCATCCTCGGCCTGCTGGCCGCCGAAATCACGGCGCGGACCCAACACGACCCCAGCCAGTTGTTCGATCGCCTCACGCGTGAACTCGGCCTGCCGTTCTACGAGCGGATCGACGCTCCGGCGACCGTCAAGCAGAAGAACGTGCTGAAGGCGCTTTCGCCGCAGCGTCTCGCCATGAAGGAATTGGCCGGCGAGGCGGTCACCGCGACGCTGACCGCTGCTCCCGGCAACGGGCAACCGTTTGGCGGCATCAAGGTGACGGCGCAAAACGGCTGGTTTGCCGCGCGGCCTTCCGGGACCGAGGACGTCTACAAGATCTATGCCGAGAGTTTCCAGAGCAAGGAACATCTGCATCGGATTCAAGAGGAAGCGCAGGCGGCGATTTCGGCCGCATTTGAAAATGCCAGTTGAACCAGAACCCGGCACATGACCGCGACAGCCACCGCACGAAACGCTTCCGCTCCGCCATCGGTTGAACCGGTTGCCGCCGGGCATTTCGATGTCCTGATCGTCGGCGCCGGCATCTCCGGCGTCGGCAGCGCCTATCATTTGACGACGCAACTTCCGGGCACGCGGTTTGTCGTGCTCGAAACCCAGGAGAGCTTTGGGGGCACCTGGCTGACCCACCGCTATCCCGGCATCCGCTCCGACAGCGATCTTCACACCTTCGGCTACCGCTTCAAGCCGTGGACCGGCCCGCCGATCGCCACCGCCGCGGAAATTCGCGCCTACATGGGCGAGGTGATCGCTGAAAACGGTCTCGAGAAGCACATCCGCTACCGCCACCGCATTTCCTCGGCGAGTTGGTCGAGCGCGACCGGCCTGTGGACCGTCGAGGCCGTCAAAACCGACAGCGGCGAAGCTGTGACCTTTACCGCGAACTTCCTGTGGATGTGCCAGGGCTATTACCGGCATTCGGAAGGTTACACGCCGGAATGGCAGGGGATGGACAGCTTTGCCGGCCGCATCGTGCATCCGCAGATATGGCCGGATGACATCGACGTCTCCGGCAAGAACATCGTCGTGATCGGCTCGGGCGCCACCGCCGCGACGCTGATCCCCGCACTCGCGGACAAATGCGGCCATGTCACCATGCTGCAGCGCTCGCCGACCTATTTCCGCACCGGCCGCAACGCCATCGAGCTTGCCGAAACGCTGCGGCAGCTTCAGGTCAGCGAGGAATGGATCCACGAGATCGTGCGCCGCAAGATCCTGTTCGAACAGGACACCTTCACCCGCCGCTCCTTCTCTGAGCCGGAAGCCGTCAAGAACGAACTGCTCGGCGGCATTCGCGCCGTGCTCGGTCCGGACTACGACATCGCGACGCACTTTACCCCGAGCTACCGGCCGTGGCGGCAGCGCATCGCCTTTGTGCCCGACGCCGACCTGTTCCTGGGCATCAAGAGCGGCAAGGCTTCGGTCGTCACCGACGAGATCGACCGGTTCACGCCAACCGGCATCCTGCTGAAATCCGGCCGGTCGCTCGACGCCGACATCATCATCACCGCGACCGGCTTCAACCTCAATGTGCTCGGCGATATCGCGTTCACCATCGACGGCAAGCCGCTCGATTTTGCCCAGACCGTCACCTATCGCGGCATGATGTTCACCGGCGTGCCGAACATGGCCTGGGTGTTCGGCTATTTCCGCGCCAGCTGGACGCTGCGGACCGACCTGGTGGCGGATTTTGTTTGTCGCTTGCTCGCTCACATGAAAGACCGGGGCGCCAGGAAAGTGGTGCCGGCGCTGCGGCCGCGGGAAAGAGACATGCCGCTGTCGTCGTGGATCGATCCTGAGAATTTCAACCCCGGCTACCTGATGCGCGACATGCACCTGTTGCCCAAGCGCGGCGACACGCCGGAATGGCAGCACAGCCAGGACTACTGGGCCGAAAAAGACCAGTTCCCGACGGTCGATCTCGACGATCCGGTGTTCGTCTACGATTAGGTCCATCGTCATTGCGAGCGTTAGCGAAGCAATCCATCAAGCCGCAAGGCAAGTGTGGATTGCTTCGTCGCTTTGCTCCTCGCAATGACGCTGACTCTCATGGTGAGGAGCGCGGCACCGCCGCGCTCTCGAACGACGCGGGCGTCGCTGCTGTCTACCCGCCCGTCTCGGCGCTGATGATGTCGCCGAACAGCACCCACTGGCCGTTCTTGAACTGCATCATCTTGAGCTGTTCGATCGGGGCAAAGTCGGTGGCCGAGGTGTTGATCTTGATGCCGGGAAGCAGCGTGTCCGGCGTGAAGTCCTTCAGGCTGGCGGCCTGCTTCATCACGTTCTCCCGGGTCAGGTTGTCGCCGGACTGCTTCAGCACCTGGATCATGGTCTGCGACACGGCATAGCCATAGACCAGGTTGGCGTCGGCGACGTTGGCGCCCGGCATGTACTTGTCGATGAACGTCATGAACTTCTTCATGCCTTCATCGTCCTTCCACTGCGGGTCGGAAGCGTCCTTGAGATAGCCGGCCGACAGAATGCCTTCGGAAGCCTCGAAGCCGGCGGGTTTCATCACCGCGCCGATCGAGATCGCGACGTCCGTCATCAGGTGCATCGGCTTCCATTCCAGCTCCGCCATCTTCTTGATCGCTTGCGCGGCGAATTTCGGCGTCGAGATATTGACCAGCACGTCGGCGCCGGTGCCCTTCAGTTTGACGATATGGTTGTCGATCGAGGGTTCGGTGGTCTCGTAGCTTTCCTCGGCGACGATGATGCTGGACGCCTTGTCGCCGAACACATCCTTGAGGCCGGTCACGTAATCCTTGCCGAAATCGTCGTTCTGGTAGAACACCGCGACCTTGGCGTCCGGCTTGGCCTTCAGGATGTACTTGGCGAAGATCCGGGCCTCGACGCGGTAGCTCGGCTGGAAGCCCATGGTCCAGGGAAATTCCTTCGGGTCGTTCCACTTGCTGGCGCCGGTGGCGAGGAACAGCTGCGGGATCTTCTTGGTGTTTTGATATTTCTGCACCGCAGTCTGCGTCGGTGTGCCCAGTGCGTTGAAGATCAGGAACACTTCGTCGCTCTCGATCAGCTTGCGGACCTGCTCCACCGTCTTCGGCGGGCTATAGCCGTCGTCGTAGGAAATCCAGTTGATCTTGCGGCCGTTGATGCCGCCCTGATCGTTGATCATCTTGAAATAGGCGTCCTCGGTCTTGCCGATGATACCGTAGGCCGAAGCGGGGCCGCTATAGGCCTCGACGTTGCCGATCTTGATCTCGGTGTCGGTGGCGCCGGTGTCGTATTTCTTTTGCGCCAGCGCTCCCTGGGTGCCGAGCACGGTGAGTGCCGTTGCGGCGGCAAGGGAGACGAGCAAAGACAGTTTCTTGTTCTTCATAGGAAGTATCCTTTACTGGGTTTGACGATAGAACGGTTACAAGGCGACAGTTTCGACCGGGGCGATAGCATCAGGCGTACCGAGGTTTTTTCGTAAAGTCGGCTTGTGGATCTTGCCGGTGGCGTTGCGCGGCAGGGCGTCCACATAGCGGATCAGGCGAGGGCACTTGAAGCGCGCCAGATTGGCCGCGCAATGGGTGTAAATCTCGGTGTCGGTGACGGCGTGGCCCGGTTTGACGGCGATGATCGCCATGCCGACCTCGCCCCACTGCGCGCTGGGAACGCCGATCACCGCGGCCTCCGCGATCGCGGTCAACTGATGAAGCACGCTCTCGACCTCGGCCGGGTAGACGTTTTCGCCGCCGGAAATGTACATGTCCTTCCAGCGGTCGACGATGTAGTAAAAACCTTCCTCGTCGATCCGCGCGGCATCGCCGGTATGAAGCCAGCCGTCGGTAAAAGAGGATTGATTGGCGTCCGGCCTGTTCCAGTAGCCGGGCGTGACGTTCGGCCCCTTGACCCAGAGTTCACCGAGCTCGCCGATTCCGGCCTCGATCCCGTCGGGCCGCACGATCCGCACCTCCGTATGCAGGACCGGCTTGCCGGACGATCCGGCCTTGCGCGCGGCGTCCTCGCGGTCGAGCGTGAGCACCGCCGGACTGGTCTCGGTCATTCCGTAACCCTGTTGCAGGGCGACGCCGCGTTGTTCCCATATCTTGAGCAGCGGCAGCGGCATCGGCGCGCCGCCGACGCCGCCGATGACGAGGCGGCTGAAGTCGGAGCTCGCGAAGGCCGGATGCTGCGCCATGAACTGATAGATCGAGGGTACGCCGAAGAACACGTTGATGCCCCTTGAAGCATCGCTGATGAGTTCGAGAGCGCGCGCGGGATCGAATGCGCGCATGATCAGCACGGTGCCGCCGGAGTGCAGCACCGGGTTGGTGTAGCAGTTGAGCCCGCCGGTGTGGAACAGCGGCAGCACGGTCAGCAGCACCGACGACGGCGAGATATAGGCCGGGCCGCCGAGGTTGACGCAGTTCCAGAACGTCATGCCGTGGGTGATGATCGCGCCCTTGGGCTGCCCGGTGGTGCCCGACGTGTACATGATGGTCGAGATATCATCGAGCGTGACAACTTCTGGCTTGTCGAGCGCCGGCGCAGCCGCGATCGCTTTTTCGTAAGCGTCGTTCGGACCGAGCAGAAGCGTCGAGGGGGTGTTGCACAGTTTGGCGACCGCCAGCGCGTTGTCCGCCAGCTCTGCGTCGTGGATGATGAGTTTGGGCGTGGCGTCGCCGACGATGAACTGCAACTCGGGGACGGTGAAGCGGGTGTTCAGGGGCAGGAACACCGCCCCGATCCGCCCCGACGCGAACTGCACTTCCAGCGTATCGGTGGTGTTCATCGCGAGCACCGCGACCCGGTCGCCGCTGACAATCCCGAGCCGGTCGCGCAGATGGGTGGCGAGGCGCGAAATCCGCGCGTCAAATTCCGCGTAGGAGAATTTGCGCCCGCTGCCGAGGTCGACCACTGCCAGTTTGTCCGGCGTGCGGCGGCCAAAATGGGCGATCCAGTCGTAGTGGCGAACCGGCAAAATCTCCTCCGAAGCGATAGCGGTCTGGCGCCGCCTGATCGTGCATCGATTATGCGGCACGCAACAAGCCGAGGCAACAGCAGCCGGGCGCGTTTTGCCGCCATGGTGTTGCCTTGCAAGCAGTTCAGGCCGATTGCAGGCACAGCTTCGCGGTCTCGCGGCGTGATCGCGCCCGAGGTTTGCTGGAAAATTCCTTGCCCTCCGATCAGAGGGCGCAGGGAATGCCGGGCGCCCAATGCGCCCGCAGCCTGGCAGGGCAGAAAAACAAGCCATGCCAGGTAACAGTCACCACGGTCACACCGGAAAAACCCGGCATTCCCCGCACAATGGTTTTACGGTTTCCTTCGTGCTCTCCCCGGTGACCGGGCTTGTTTGCCACCGTCATCGGCGGAATCGTCTTCCGCCAACTTGACACCAGCGTCGGGGTGTCAGGACCACACGACTTCGCCGTCCGCCTCAGGCGCTGTTCGTCAATAGCGCCATCAGCGTCCACCGCATTCCGCCCCGCGTCCGTGACGATCGCGATACGCCCCTCCGAAAGGGACGGAACGATAGAGGGTATATTGCTGATTTGGGCGGGATGGCAAGCGTTATTTCTGAAAATCGGAATGAAGATATGTCATTGGCGCGAAGGCCTGAATTAGCTGATAATCCCGGCCAGGTGCCTCGACACGACAAAAGCACCACCAGGGAGGCAAGCGAATGGGCAGCCCATTCTATACCGCCGAGCACGAGGCCTATCGCGAGGTGGTGCGCCGCTTCGTCGAAAAGGAGATCGAGCCCTACGCCCATCAATGGGACGAGGCCGGCGAGTTTCCGCGCGTGCTGTATGAGAAGGCCGCCGAAATCGGGCTGCTGGGCCTCGGCTTTCCGGAACAATATGGCGGCACCGAAGTCGACAATTTCATGTGGATCGTCGCGGTCCAGGAACTGGCGCGGGCCGGCGCCGGCGGCGTCAGCGCCAGCCTCAAGAGCAATTCGATCGGCGCGCCGCCGATCGCGCGCGCCGGCACGCCGGAATTCAAGGCGCGGGTGCTGCCGGAGATTCTGTCGGGCAGGAAGATTTCGGCGCTGGCGATCACCGAACCGAGCGGCGGCTCCGATGTCGCCAACCTGCGCACGTCGGCGCGCCGCGACGGCGATGTCTATGTCGTGAACGGCGAGAAGACCTTCATCACGTCAGGCATGCGCGCCGATTATATTACGACCGCGGTGCGGACCGGCGGTCCCGGCCCCGGCGGCGTCAGCCTGCTGGTGATCGAGGGCGATACGCCGGGTCTGTGCGCGCACGCCGCCTGAAGAAGATGGGCTGGTGGGCGTCGGATACCGCGACGTTGCATTTCGACGATTGCCGCGTCCCGGCCGGAAACCTGCTCGGCGAGGAAGGCGCGGGCTTCAAGATCATCATGCACAATTTCAACGGCGAGCGGCTGACCATGGCGGCGGGCTGCATCGCCGCGGCGCGGGTCTGCCTCGACGACGCGATCGAATATGCCAAGCAGCGGCACACCTTCGGAAAGCCTCTGGCGCAGCATCAGGTGATCCGGCACAAGCTGGTCGACATGGCGCAGAGGGTCGCGGCGTCGCAGGCGATGCTGGAAATGCTGGCGTGGCGGCTCGATCAGGGCGAAAATCCGGTGGCGGAAATCTGCATGCTGAAGAACCAGGCCACCCAGACCATGGCGTTCTGCGCCTCCGAGGCGGTGCAGATTTTCGGCGGCGCCGGTTTTATGCGCGGCATCAAGGTCGAGCGCATCTACCGCGAGGTCAAGGTCAATGCGATCGGCGGCGGCAGCGAGGAGATCATGAAGGATCTCGCCAGCCGGCAGATGGGATTGTGAACTTCTCGTCATGCCCGGGCAAAGCGCGAAGCGGGCGATGCCGGAACGCCTTGCATTCTGCGAGTCAAGGACGTGGATGGCCGGGACATGCCCGGCATGACGAGCTAAACAGGAACGAACATGATCACGCTCTATCACTGCAACGCCGCGCGCTCGTTTCGTCCGCTGTGGATGCTGGAAGAACTCGGGCTCCCCTATGATCTCAAGATGCTGCCGTTCCCGCCGCGGGTGTTCGCCAAGGAATATCTCGCCATCAATCCGCTCGGCACCATTCCTTATCTGATCGACGGCGAAACAAGGATGTCGGAGTCCTCCGGCATCTGTCATTACCTCGGCACGCGCTACGGGCCGACGCCGCTGGTCGTCGGCGTCGACGAGCCGGCCTATGGCGCGTTCCTGAACTGGATGTATTTCAGCGACGCGACGCTGACCTTTCCGCAGACGCTGGTGCTGCGCTACAGCCAGCTCGAACCGGAGGAGCGGCGCAATCCGCAGGTCGCGACCGACTACGCGAAATGGTTTCTCGGCCGGCTGCGGGCGGTCGAGGCCGCGACCGGCAAGGCCGAGACGCTGTGCGCCGATCGCTTCACCGCCGCCGATATCTCCATCGGCTATGCGCTGCGGCTCGCCGAACAATATCGGGCTGGCAAAGGATTTCGGGCCCAACGTCGCGGCCTACTGGCAGCGCCTGCAGGCGCGCGACGGCTATCCAGCGGGCGGTCGCGGCGGAAAATCTCGCCGGCGAGCAGCAGAAGGTGCCGAAGCGAATGATGTCGTCCCGGCGAACGCGGACCATCAGCGGTGATTGCGCGGCGACATCGCCGGTGCCGCGTTATCTGTATTCTGCTCATCGCTCCGCGAGAGTGCGACCGGGAGACGCTTCATCCATGAGCGACAAGGCCGTCATCACCTGCGCGCTGAACGGCGTGCTGACCGATCCGAGGCAGCATCATGTTCCGGTGACGCCGGAGGAGATGGCGCGCGAGGCCAAGGCGGCCTTCAACGCCGGCGCCAGCGTGATGCACATCCATCTGCGCCAGCAGGCGCCGGACAAGGGACACCTGCCGTCGTGGGAGGTCAGCGTCTCCCGCGAGATCCAGCAGGCGATCCGCGAGGCCTGTCCCGGCGTCATCATCAACCACACCACCGGCACCTCGGGGCCGAATTATTCCGGCGCGCTCGATTGCGTGCGCGAGACCAGGCCGGAGATGGCGGCCTGCAACGCCGGCTCGCTGAATTATCTCAAGGTGAAGAGCGACAACAGCTGGGCGTGGCCGCCGATGATGTTCGATAATTCGGTCGAGAAGGTGCAGGACTATCTCGACGTCATGAAGGACGCGCAACACGATTCCCGAATTCGAATGCTTCGACGTCGGCATCGTGCGCTGCGTCGGGATGTACCGGCAGACCGGGATGTATTCCGGGCCGCTGGAATACAATTTCGTGATGGGCGTCGCCTCCGGCATGCCGGCCGATCCGGAATTGCTGCCGATCCTGCTGAAGCTGAAATTGCCGGACGCCCATTGGCAGGTCACCGCGATCGGGCGCGCGGAAATCTGGCCGCTGCATCAGCGCTGCGCCGATCTCGGCGGTCATCTGCGCACCGGGCTCGAGGATACGTTCTATCAGCCCGACGGCACCAAGGTGACATCGAACGGCCAGTTGATCGAAAGCATCGCCGCCTGCGCGCGCCGCGCCGGCCGCGAGATCGCAAGCCCGGCCGAAGCGCGGCAGATTTTCGGGATCGGACGTTAATTACCTCTCCCCTTGCGGGAGAGGTCGGATTGCATCGTCAGATGCAATCCGGGTGAGGGGTTACGGCGCCAAACGATAGACCGTGACCCCTCACCCCAACCCTCTCCCACAGGGGGAGAGGGAGCTCACCGTCACTGTTGATACATGGGAGGAAGTGAATGATGAAAGAACAGGGGTAATCGGCGATCATGACCATCCTTGAATCCACCATCGCGCCCTCCAGCGACGCCTACAAGGCCAATCGCGAGGGCATGCTGGCGCTGATCGCGCGGATGCGCGCGCTTGAGGAGCGCACCCGCGCGGCGTCGGCCGCCGCCAAGGATCGCTTTCACAAGCGCGGGCAATTGCTGCCGCGCGAGCGGGTGGCGCTGGTGCTCGATCCCGGCTCGCCCTTCATCGAGCTGTCGACGCTGGCCGGCTACATGTTCGACGTTGCCGACGCCGACAAGAGCGTGCCCGGCGGCGGCTTGATCGCCGGCATCGGATTCGTCTCCGGGGTGCGCTGCATGGTCAGCGCCAATGATTCCGGCATCGATGCCGGCGCGCTGCAACCCTACGGCCTCGACAAGACGCTGCGGGTGCAGGAACTGGCGCTTGAGAACAAGCTGCCCTACGTGCAACTGGTCGAAAGCGCCGGCGCCAACCTGTTGCGCTACCGCGTCGAGGATTTTGTCCGCGGCGGCAACATCTTTCGCAACCTGGCGCGGCTGTCGGCGGCAGGTCTGCCGGTGGTGACGGTGACGCATGGCTCATCGACGGCCGGCGGCGCCTATCAGACCGGACTGTCCGATTACATCGTGATGGTGCGCGGCCGCACCCGCGCGTTTCTCGCCGGGCCGCCGCTGTTGAAGGCCGCGACCGGCGAGATCGCCACCGAGGAAGAACTCGGCGGCGCCGAGATGCACACCAGCATTTCCGGTCTCGGCGATTATCTCGCCGAGGACGACCGCGATGCGCTGCGGATTGCGCGCGACATCATGGCCAAGCTGCGAATGGGACCGGCCCGGCGCAGCTGAAGCCTCGCACCGTCCGCCGCGCCACGATCCGGAAGAACTGCTCGGCATCATGCCGATGGACTACAAGCGGCCGGTCGACATGCGGCAGGTGATCGCGCGCATCGTCGACGATTCCGATTTCATCGAATTCGGCGCCAATTACGGCCCGGCCACCGTGTGCGGCCACGCCCGCATCGAGGGCCACGCGATCGGCATCATCACCAACAACGGCCCGCTCGATCCTGCCGGCGCCAACAAGGCGACGCATTTCATTCAGGCCTGCTGCCAGTCGCGCACGCCGCTGCTTTATCTCAACAACACCACCGGCTACATGGTCGGCAAGGCCTATGAAGAAGCCGGCATGATCAAGCACGGCTCGAAGATGATCCAGGCCGTGACCTCGGCCACCGTGCCGCAGATCACGATCTATTGCGGCGCGTCGTTCGGCGCCGGCAATTACGGCATGTGCGGCCGCGGATTTCATCCGCGCTTCTGCTTTTCATGGCCCAATGCCAAGACCGCCGTGATGGGCGGCGAGCAGGCCGCCGAGACCATGGCGATCGTGACCGAAGCCGCCGCGATCCGGCGCGGCAAGCCGATCGAGAACGACAAGATCGAGGCGATGAAGGCGCAGATCATCGGCGTGTTCGACGGCCAGATGGATGTGTTCTCGACCAGCGCGCGGGTGCTCGACGACGGCGTGATCGATCCGCGCGATACCCGCAGCGTTCTGGCGGAGGTGCTGGCGATCTGCCGCGAGGCCGAGGCGCGCACGCCGCAGCGCATGCAGTTTTCGGTCGCGCGGCCATGAGCGGCGGGTCGAAGCGCACGCCGTTCCGCAAGATCCTGATCGCCAATCGTGGCGAGATCGCGTTGCGGATCATGCGCACCGCGCGCCGTCTCGGCTATGGCGTGGTCGCGGTCTATTCCGACGCCGATGCCGATGCGCTGCATGTGCGCGAAGCGGATCAGGCGGTCCGCATCGGCGAGGCGCTGCCGGCGCAATCCTATCTCAAGATCGATGCGATCATCGCGGCGGCGAAAGCCAGCGGCGCCGACGCGGTTCATCCCGGCTACGGCTTCCTCGCCGAGAATGAAGACTTCGCGCGAGCCTGCCGCGACGCCGGCCTGGTGTTTATCGGGCCGTCGCCGGAATCCGATCCAGGCGATGGGCAACAAGGCCGGGGCGAAAAAGATCATGCAGGCCGCCGGCGTGCCCTGCGTGCCCGGCTATCAGGGCGACGACCAGAGCGACGCCGCGATGCTCGCCGAGGCCGAGAAGATCGGCTTTCCCGTGATGATCAAGGCCGTCGCCGGCGGCGGCGGGCGCGGCATGCGGCTGGTGGTGGACGCCGCGGCGTTTCCCGATATGCTGCGCAGCGCGCGATCCGAGGCGCAAGGCGCGTTCGGCGATGCCGGCGTGATCCTCGAGCGCGCGATCGTCGATCCCCGCCACATCGAAATCCAGGTGTTCGGCGACCGCCACGGCAATGCCATCCATCTCGGCGAGCGCGACTGCTCGGTGCAGCGGCGGCACCAGAAGCTGATCGAGGAAGCGCCTTCGCCGGCGGTGTCGCCGGAATTGCGGGAACGGATGGGCGCGATCGCCGTCACGGCGATCAAATCGATCGGCTATGAGGGCGCCGGCACGCTGGAATTCCTGCTCGATGGCAAAGGCGAATTCTATTTCATGGAAATGAATACGCGCCTGCAGGTCGAGCATCCCGTCACCGAGGCGATCACCGGGCTCGATCTGGTCGAATTGCAGTTGCGTGTCGCCGCCGGCGAGCCGCTCGGGATTCGGCAGCAGGACATCAAATTTTCCGGTCACGCGATCGAGGTGCGGCTGTGCTCGGAAGACGCCGCGCAGGACTTCATGCCGCAATCGGGACAAATGGCGCTGTGGCAGGTGCCGGATGCGCTTCGGGTCGAGCACGCGCTGCAATCCGGCTCCGGGATTCCGCCGTTCTACGATTCGATGATCGCCAAGCTCATCAGCCACGGCGCGACCCGGGATGAGGCGCGGCGCAAGCTGATCCATGGTCTCGAGCAGATGGTCGCATTCGGCGTGACCACCAATCAGGCGTTCCTGGCGGCTTGCCTGCGGCATCCCGCTTTCGCGGCCGGTGAGGCGACCACGGCTTTCATCGGGAAATATCGCGACGATCTGCTGGCGCCGCATGCCGGTGCGCCTTCGGATGCGGCGCTCGCGGCATTGCTGCTTTACGTCAGCGATCGCCATGCGCCGCCGTGGCGGAACGGACGCACGCTGGCGGCGACATTTCCGCTTCCGGCGCGCATCGAGCTGGATCATGACATCCATGATCTCGAAATCGTGCGCGAGCGCGACGGCGGCTATGTCGCAATCTTGACGGCCACGACTACCGGTTCGAGATCGACGAACTCGGCTCCGACACCATCCGTTTCCGCATCGACGGCCTGACGGAATCGGCGAGGTTTTTTCGCGACGGCGATCGGCTTTATTTCCTGCATCGCGGCGTCACCCGTACGGTCCGCGATCTCTCGCGCTTGGCCGCGCCGGCGGCGTCAGCGGCGACCGGCAGCGACGGCAAGGTCCGCGCCGCCATGAACGGCCGTGTCGTTGCGGTGCTGGTCAGGCCGGGCGAGCGCGTCGCGGCCGGCCAGCCGGTGATGACGCTGGAAGCCATGAAGATGGAACATGTCCACACCGCGCCGATCTCCGGCACGATTTCCGCCATCGACGTTGCGGAAGGCGAGCAGGTGACGACCGGGAAGATCGTCGTCGAGATCGAGGCGGGAGACGTAAAAACATTGACGTCGTCCCGGCCTTGAGCCGGGACGCGCATAGCGCGACCCGTGATCCATGCCCCGATGCTGTTAGAAGGCTGTTCAACGACCTGTCTTACGCCGCGCAGGCCTGTGGTTATGGGTCCCGGCGTTCGCCGGGACGACGTTGATGGTCGTCCTCACCTCTTCCGTCCCGTTCCCTCATTGAGCCAGCACGCGACCTGATGCTGTGCGCCCGTATCCGTCAACACCGGCGTCTCGATCTTGCAGCGCTCCATCACATAGCGGCAGCGGGTATGGAAGGCGCAGCCGGAGGGCGGATTGATCGGGCTCGGCACGTCGCCATCGATCAACGGCTTCAGCGACCTCGCTCTGGGATCGGCGACCGGAACGGAGGCGAGCAATGCCTGCGTATAGGGATGACGCGGGTTGGCGAACAGTTCGGTCTTCTCGGCGATCTCGACGATGCGCCCGAGATACATCACCGCGACGCGGTGGCTGATGTGGGCGACGACGGCAAGATCATGCGCGATGAACAGATATGAAAAGCCGTGCTTGCGCTGCAGGTCGATCAACAGATTGATCACCTGGGCCTGGATCGACACGTCGAGCGCCGATACCGGCTCGTCGCATACGATCAGGCGCGGCGCCAGCGACAGCGCGCGCGCGATGCAGATGCGCTGGCGCTGGCCGCCGGAGAACTGATGCGGGTAGTTCTGCATCTGATCCGGCCGCAGCCCGACCTGATCGAACAGTTCGGCGACCCGCTCGCGCCTGACGTTGCCGGTCGCGATGCCGTGGACGCTGAGCGGCTCGCCGACGATATCGCCGGCGGTCATGCGCGGATTGAGCGAGGCGAACGGGTCCTGGAAGATGATCTGCATCGAACGCCGGTGCTCGCGCAACTCGGCCTTGCCAAGACGGGTGATGTCGCAATCGTCGAGCCGGATGCTGCCGCTGGTCGGCTCGACCAGGCGCAGGATGCTGCGCGCCACCGTGGATTTGCCGCAGCCGGACTCGCCGACCAGCCCGAGCGTTTCCCCGACGCCGAGCGTGAAGCTGACGCCATCGACCGCATGCACGGTGCCGACCTGGCGGCGCAGGATGCCGCCGCGCACCGGATAGTGTTTGACCAGATCCGATATCTCGAGCAGCGCGGGCGCGTCGGTCATGGTGGTGGTCATGGCGGGCCCGCGGTTTCCGCGGCGCGCCAGCAGGCCGCCAGATGATCGCCGCCCCAGTCCTGCAACGGCGGATATTGCTCGCGACAGCGCGCAATCGCCAGTTCGCATCTCGGAGCAAACGCGCAACCTGCCGGCAGGTTGGTCAGCGACGGCACCATGCCGGGAATCTCGACCAGCCGTTCATTCTCTTTCAGGCTGAGCGAAGGCACGGTCGGGATCGAGGCCATCAACCCGCGGGTATAAGGATGCCTCGGTTGCGCGAACAGGGTCTCGACGTCGGCCTCTTCGACCTTCTTGCCCGCATACATCACGATGACGCGCTGCGCGGTCTGGGCGACGACGCCGAGGTCGTGGGTGATCAGGATCAATCCCATGCCGAGCTCTTTTTGCAGCTCGAGCACCAGCGCCAGTATCTGCGCCTGGATGGTGACATCGAGTGCCGTGGTCGGCTCGTCGGCGATCAGCAGCGCCGGGCGGCACGCCAGCGCCATCGCGATCATCGCGCGCTGGCGCATGCCGCCGGAAAGCTGGTGCGGATATTCCAGCGCCCGCCGCTCGGGTACGGGAATCCGCACCAGGCGCAACATCTCGACGGCTTTGTTCCAGGCGTCCTTCCGGCTCATGGTTCGATGCAGCCGGACCGCCTCGGTGATCTGGTCGCCGATCCGCATCACCGGATTGAGCGAGGTCATCGGCTCCTGGAAGATCATCGAGATCCGGTTGCCGCGGATCTTTCGCATCTCGCTCTCATCGAGATCGAGCAATTCGGTGCCTTCGAGCACGACCGAGCCGCCGACAATCCGGCCGGGCGGATCGGGCACCAGCCGCATGATCGACAGCGCGGTCACGCTCTTGCCGCAACCGGATTCGCCGACGATGGCCAGCGTCTCGCCGCGGCCGACGGTGAACGAGACGTCGTCGACCGCCCTGAACAGCCCGGAATTGGTGAAGAACACCGTCTGCAGGCCCTTCACCTCGAGCACCGTCGCTTCCGCCTGGCGCCTCGCTCATCAGCCGCGCTGCCTCGGATCGAGGATGTCGCGCAGCGCATCGCCGAACAGATTGGTGCCGAACACCGCAAGGCTGATGGCAACTCCGGGGAAAATCACCAGCCATGGGGCGGTGCGAACATATTCCGCCGCCGATTCCGACAGCATGCGTCCCCACGACGGATAGGGCTCGGGAATGCCGAGACCGAGAAACGACAAGCGATGCTTCGGTGAGAATGGTGGAACCGAGCTGGGCGGTCGCCAGCACGATCAGCGGTGCCAGCGTGTTGGGCAGGACGTGACGAAGCGCGATCCGCGTCTCGGTCATGCCGATCGATTTGGCGGCCTCGACGAACGGCAGTTCGCGCAGCGCCAGCGTGTTGGCGCGGATGACGCGCGAGACGGTGGGAACCAGCGGGATCGCGATCGCGAGAATCACGTTGGGCAGCGACGGCCCCAGCGCCGCCGTCATCACCAGCGCGAGGACCAGCAGCGGCAGGGCCTGCAAAATGTCGGTCACCCGCTGAAACACCAGATCGACCCAGCCGGACAGATAGCCCGAGGTCAGACCCACGATGACGCCGATCGACGAGCCGAGCGCGGTCGAGCCGATGCCGACGGCGAGCGAAATGCGCGCGCCGTGGATGATCCGGCTCCAGACGTCGCGGCCAAACGAATCCGTCCCCATCCAGTGCAAGGCACTGGGAGCCGCCAGCGCGTGCACGGCATCGACCGAAAGCGGATCGTAGCGGCAGATCAGGTTGGCAAACGCCGCCGCCAGCACGAACATCACCATGATGGTCAGGCCGATGGCGCCGAGCACATGACGTCGCGCCAGGAACACGAGCTTGCGCCAGCCATGGGTGGAATAGGCGCCGGCGCGTCGCAGTTCGCTATCGTAGTTGATCGCGGCCAATGGTCTTTCCTGTTCCGTCTAGTCGGCGTAGCGGATGCGCGGATCCAGTACCGCATAGAGCATATCGACGATAAAATTCGACGTCACCACGACGAGCGCGATCAGCATCACGAGGTTCTGCACGATCGGATAGTCGCGCCAGCGCAGCGCCTCGACCAGGAAGCGGGCGACGCCGGGGATGTTGAACACGGTCTCGGTGACGATCAGGCCGCCGATCAGGAACGCCGCCTCGATGCCGATCACGGTGATGACCGGCAGTATCGCGTTCTTCAGCGCGTGGTGAAAGTTGACCGATGCCCGCGAGGCGCCCTTGGCGCGGGCGGTGCGGATGTAATCCTGCCGCAATATTTCGAGCATCGAGGAGCGCGTGATGCGCATCGTCAGCGCGGCGCTGCGAAAGCCGACCGCCATCGCCGGAACGCAATAGATCGCCAGCGCCTCGCTCCACGTTTTGCGGATTTGGATTGAAGATCGGCATCGTTCCGAACAGCGAGACCGACGCCATCAGGATCAGCAGGCCGAGCCAGAACGACGGCAGCGACAGGCCGCTCAGGCTGACGACGCGCAGGGCATAATCCAGCCGCGAGCCCTGGTTGACGGCGCTGATCACGCCGAGCGGAATGCCGATCGAGGCCGAGAACATGAGCGCGAGGCCGGCCAGCCGGGCCGTGATCGGAATGCGCGGCAGGATCTCGTCGAGCGCGGGCTTCTCGGACACAAAGGAATAGCCGAGGTCGCCGTGCAGCAGCCCATTGATCCAGTGCAGATACTGCACGACGATCGGCTGGTCGAGCCCCAGCTCCTTCGTCAGATTTGCCTTGTCGGCCGGGTCGACATAGCCGGCGGCGGCGAACAGGATGTCGACGATATCGCCGGGAACGACGCGCAGCAGCACGAAAATGATGACCGAGATCCCGAACAGGGTCACCAGCATCAGCGTGAGGCGACGCACCAGATAGGCAAACAACTGGCTGCTCCCGTTGGCGCGCATTTCCGCAAAAGAAAATACCGGCTTTGCGAACCGAGTGCGCGAGAGGTTATCAGAAGCCGGCCGGCGAAAGTTTCTATACCGGCTTTGCGAGGATGGCGCTATTTATCCAGCCAGACATCCTCATAACGATAGCCGTTGTAGGAACTGTTCACCATGACGGTGACGCCCTTGACATAGGACTGCCAGCACGATCCCTGGCGGCCGTGGAAGATGATTGGGCGGGCAACGTCTTCCTGCAGTTTCTTGTCGATCTCCCAGACCAGCTTCTTGCGTTTGTTGACGTCGGTTTCCTGCGACTGCTGGTCGAACAGCTTCTCGATGTCCTTGTTGCAGTAATTGGTGTAGTTCCGCTCGGAGCCGCAGGAATAGTTCTCGTAGAACGACTGATCGGGATCGTCGACCGCGTTGCCGGTGAGGTTGAGGCCGAGCGCATAATCCTTGCGCGCGATCTTGGGGAACCAGTTGGCGGTCTCCACCACGTCAAGCTCGCCGTCGATGTAGATGTCTTTGAGCTGGTCGATCAGGATGACGGCGGGGTCGCGGTAAACCGCGATATTGCGCGTCGATACCTTGACCTGCAGGTGCTTGTCCGGCCCGTAGCCCGCTTTCTGCATCAGCTTGCGCGCCTGGTCGCGATTGGCCTTCACGTCCGGCCCGTAGCCCGGAATCGTTTCCAGCATTTCCTTCGGCATCGCCCACAGCCCTGCCGGCGCCGGCAGCATGGTGCCGCCGATATCGGCCTGGCCTTCGTTCAGGATCTGGATAAAGGCCTTGCGGTCGAGCGCCAGCGCCAGCGCCTGGCGAACGTCCAGATTGTCGAACGGCGGCGAGGTCGAGTTGATGATGATGTTGGTGGAAACGTTGATCGGCTCGACCACGCAGATCGCGGTCGGATCCTGCGCCTTGACGTCCTTGAGCAGCGGGATCGAGACCTCGGTCGGGAACGTCATGTCGAACTTGCCGGAGACAAACGCCAGGATCGCGGTCGAACGATTCGGGATGATGGTGAATTCGATGCCGTCGAGATGCGGCAGGCCCTTTTTCCAGTAGTCAGGGTTGCGCGTCAGCTTGATCGATTCGTTGGCCTTGAACTCGACGAACTTGAACGGACCGGTGCCGATCGGGTGGGTGCGCATTTCCGCCGGGGAAACGTGGCAGGGATAGACCGGCGTATAGCCGGAAGCGAGCAGGGCGAGCAGCGCCGGCTGCGGCCGCTTCAGGTTGAACGCGACTTCGAAATCGCCGTTCGTGGTGACGTCGTTGACCTGATCGTACCAGGACTTGCGCGGATTCTTGCGGAATTTCTGCGGCGACTTGCCCATCAGCATATCGAAGGTGCACTTGACGTCGGCGGAGGTGAACGGCTTGCCGTCGTGCCATTTGACGCCCTGCCTCAGCTTGAAGCTGAGCGTCTTTTTGTCGCCGCTCCAGGCCCAGCTTTCGGCAAGATCCGGCACGATCGAATCGAGGCTGTTCTGCGCCACGTCCTGCTTGTAGATCACGAGATTGTTGAACACCGGCATGAAGGGAATGTTGACCGAATAGGTGGCTTCCTCATGGATCGAAGCGCTGCCCGGGCTGTCCCGGTGATACATTCGCAGGATGCCGCCCTGCTTCTCAGCCGCAAACGCCGGATGGAAAGCCGCCAGATACAACACGACGGCGGCAAGCGTTCGCACGCTCCGCATGGTTCTCTCCCCTGATATTTCCGGCTTCATCCTGCGCCGATTGCGCCTGGACGATAGCATGGCAGGTTGCCCGCGCAACCGACAAGACCGGCGGCGGTATTGGTCCTTCGGACTAATACAAACCGGTGTGGTGATTTTTCATGACAAGGCTGAAATTCGCCGGCCGCGAGAGACCGGTCGAATGTCGTCGCGCCTTTATAA
Organism: uncultured Alphaproteobacteria bacterium; assembly: GCA_963774685.1. Taxonomy (GTDB): domain Bacteria; phylum Pseudomonadota; class Alphaproteobacteria; order Rhizobiales; family Xanthobacteraceae; genus Bradyrhizobium. The sequence continues at coordinate 1,239,255 of CAVZFU010000005.1, forward strand.
AATCCGCGACCTCTTGTCGCCCCAGTAGCGGTCGCGCAACAGCCGCTTGTAGAGCTTCCCGGTCGGAAGCCGCGGCAGTTCCGCCTCGAAGTCGATCGAGCGTGGCACCTTCTGGCGCGAAAGCGACTGGCTGCAGAACAGCATCAGTTCCTCCGCCAGGTCCGGCCCCGGCGGAATTCCCGGCATCGGCTGCACCACGGCCTTCACCTCCTCGCCGAGGTCGGCATTGGGGACACCGAACACCGCGGCGTCCGCGATCTTGGGATGGGTGATCAGGAGATTCTCGCATTCCTGCGGGTAGATGTTGACGCCGCCGGAGATGATCATGAAGGTCGCGCGATCGGTCAGGTGCAAAAAGCCGTCGCCGTCGACATAACCGACGTCGCCGACAGTGCTCATGGTGCCGTCCGGCGAGCGGGCTTCTTTGGTTTTGTTCGGATCGTTGAAATACTCAAACGGCGTGGCGGTCTTGAACCAGACCGTGCCCGGCGTGCCCATGGGGCAGGGCTTCATGTCTTCATCGAGAATGTGGAGGTCGCCGAGCATGACCTTGCCGACGGTTCCGCGGTGGGCGAGCCATTCCTCGCTGTTGCAGGCGGTGAATCCGAGGCCTTCGGTGGCGCCGTAATATTCGTGGATGATCGGCCCCCACCATTTGATCATGTCTTCCTTCACCAGCGCCGGACAGGGTGCTGCGGCGTGGACCGCGGTCTCGAGCGACGACAGGTCGTAGCGCGACCGGATGGCTTCCGGCAGTTTCAGCATGCGCGAGAACATCGTCGGCACCAGCTGGCTGTGGGTGATGCGCCATTTCTCGATCAGTTCGAGGTAACGCTCCGGATCGAAGCTTTCCATGATGATGACGGTGCCGCCGTTGCGGATGGTGAGACCGACGGCGGCCTGTGGCGCCGAATGATACAGCGGCGCGGGCGACAGGTAGATCATGCCTTCGCGGTACTGCCAAAGCTTCTGCAGGAAGTCGAACAAAGGCGTCTGCTGCGTCGGCGGGTTTTCCGGCAGCGGGCGCAGGATGCCCTTCGGCCGGCCGGTGGTGCCCGACGAATAGAGCATGGCGGTGCCGATGCATTCGTCCGCGATCGGAGTCCTGGGCAGCCCGCGCGTTGCTTGCTCCAGGCCGACAATGCGGTCGCTTTCGCCTGGGCCATCGACCACGATGCAGAGCTCGACCTTGGGGCATTGCTTGAGGGCTTCGCGGGCGACCTCAAGCTTCGCCATCGATGTGATCAGGACGCGCGATTCGCTGTTGCCGACGATGTAGGCGAGTTCGCTTCCCGTCAGGTACGAATTCACGCAGGTGTAATACAGACCGGACCGCTCGCCGGCGCCGCAGGACTCGAGATAGCGGCTGTTGTTTTCCATGAAGATCGCATAGTGGTCGAGCCGCTTCAGGCCCAGCTTGCGAAACAGATGCGCCAGGCGATTGTTGCGCGCTTCCAGTTCGGCGTAGGTCACGGTCTCGCCGGAGCCGGCCATGATGAAGGCGGGTTGCAACGGGCGCAGATGGGCATGCTTGCCGGTGTACATGGCGTCTCCGAAGTTTCTATGCGGCTGGTGGCCGCCTAGAGCCATTTCCGTTCCGATGGAATCGGAACGGAGCTCTAGATTCTTGTTTTGACGCGTTTTCTTTACGCGAACCGGTATCCACTGCGCTCGAAAACGCTCTAGCGTGCGCCGCATTGTGTTGCGGCGGACGCCTCTTCGTCAACAATGCGCTGCCACAACGCCCTCACCATGTCCTTCATGACCAGCGCGTCCTGCCAGCGATCGGACAGTTCGGCGCCGTCCGGCCCGGTGATGGCGTAAGGCGGCGGGCCGAGTTCGCACAGGAAGGTCAGCACCGCGTCGGGTTTGGCGCGTTTTCGCCAGGAGCGGATGGCGTATTCCCACCAGTCCATGAACAATCCGACCCAGCCCTGGTGCTGCGGAAAGCCGAGCGAGACCTGCACCTGCTCGCGGCTGGCGATCCGTCCATGAATGCCCCAGCTGTTGTCGAGAATGCGGTGGATCAGCGCGTGATTGACGTCGTCCACCGGCCAGGCGAATTCGCGGCCAACCAGATAGTGCGAGACGTCGGCCGTCAGCCGCAGATCGGGAAAACGATCGAGCAGCTGCAAGGTAAAGAATAAATCCGTGGTCATGCGGTCGCGGTGGGTTTCCACATGCACGGCAATGCCGGCCTGCTCGGCCAGCCGACGCCATCCCTCGAGCAGCGGAATGCATTGTTCGATCCGGTACGGCCGCACGTTCGGCTGCAGGTTGACGTGATCGGCGCCAAGCCGCACCACCAGCTCCAGCACCGGCTTCAGGTCATCGACATCGGTCGGGTAGCACTGCGCCTGCCAGATCATGTCATGTTGGCGCAGGAAGCCGGTGACTTCCTCCGCGAAGACCGGATCGATGAAACGGACGCCGGCGCCGTCGAAGCCGGCGTCGCGGATCATCGCAAGCTGGGTTTGCAGCGGCCACTCGGCTTCATCCGTCCGCCGCCGCTCCATCGCCCACAGCGATTGCAGGATGCGGAGTTGTTGCGCCATCGTTAAGCTGGCGCTGTCGCCGCCTGGATCGCGCCGTCCGCGGTGTTGTCGACCGTGATGCTTTCCTCATAGGTCTCCGGACCGCACCAGATCGCCAGCGCCGTCAGCGCGGACAATAACGCCGCGTAGCATGCGACCGGCCACCAGCTTCCGGAGATTGCCACCAGGTACGCGGCGAGGAACGGGGCCGGGCCGCCGGCCAGCAGCGATCCCAATTCGCGCGCAAAGGCAAAGCCGGCGAAACGCCGCTGTGGCGGAAACAGCTCGGCGAAGTACGCCGCCTGCGGGCCGAACATCGCCGCTGTTACCACCGCTCGCGATATGATGAAAGCGAGCGCGATCCAGATCCACTGCTTGGTGCCGACCAGCCAGAAGAACGGGAAGGCAAACGCCACGCCGGCCAATGCCCCGAACATATAGACCGGACGCCGCCCGACGTGGTCGGAGAGCGTGGCGAAGCCGACAATGGCGAACAGTTCGACCACGAAAGCCAGCATCAGCGCGCTCAGTGCGTCGGATTTCGGCACGCCCAGGGTGTTGATGACATAGCTCAGGCCGAACACCGGAAACAAATAGCCGAGCCCGTTTTCGGCCAGCCGCGCGCCAAGCACCACCATGAAATTGCGCGGATGCCGGCGCAGCGCTTCCATCGCCGGATTCTGTTCGATCTTGCCGCGCGCCACCACCGCCTCGGTGAACACAGGCGTTTCCGCCACCCGCAACCGAACGAAAATGCCGACCAGGATCAGCAGGAAGCTGGCCAGGAACGGCAGCCGCCAGCCCCACGACATCAAATCGTCGCGCGGCAGCAGAGTCACCAGCGCGAACGCGGCGGCGGCGAGCAGGTTGCCGATGGATACGCCGAGCGGCGCGAAGCTGCCCCAGAATCCGCGTTGGTGCGGCGGCGCATTCTCAACCAGGAAAATCACAGCACCGCCATATTCGGCGCCGGCTCCCAGTCCCTGGATGACGCGCATCGCGACCAGCAGCGCCGGCGCCCAATACCCGACCTGGGCGTAGGTCGGCAGCAGGCCGATCGCGGTGGTGCCGATGCCGATCATCAGCAATGTCGCCACCAGCACGGGCTTGCGCCCGAATTTGTCGCCCATGATGCCGAACAGGATGCCGCCGAGTGGCCGCACCACGAAACCGACTCCGAAAGTCAGGAACGACAGCAGCGTGCCGACCACCGGATCGCTTTTCGGGAAAAACAGATCGCCGAACACCAGCGCCGCGGCGGTGCCGTACAGGAAGAAGTCATACCATTCGAGCGCGGAGCCGACACTCGCCGCCAGGATTACGCGCCAACGCGAACGCAACGTATTACCGGTTGTCATCTCCGTCATCGTTGTTCCCCCCGTTTTGGTTTTTTGTCCTGGTCATCGCCGTCGTTATTCCTGATCGGTCAGTCGTCCGCGCCCGCGTATGACACCGGCGCGTTCGCAAAATTCACGCGGCGCGGGTGAAGTAGGATTTCTTGGCCGCGGATTGGGTTTCGTAGATCGATCCCTGCCGCTTGGCGGGCGGCAGCGGAACGCGCACCGGCACATCGGCCAATCGTGGCGTCACCACCGGATCGCCTGACAACAACCGACTGTTGAACTCGTCGAAATCCTTCACCCCCATCAGCGGCCAGGCGTCGCTCGCCGCGACTTCGTACAGCAACAGATTGCGCGGGCGGTCCGACGTGTTCATGGCCGAGCCGTGCAAGGCGCGGACGTGGTGGAACGACATGCTGCCGGCCCGTCCCATGCAGGGAATAGCACTTTCGATCTCGGGTTTGATGGAGTCGGGATCGATCAGGCCGGCAAAGCAGCCGTCTTCGCCATGATGGTTCCAGACCTCCCGGTTGTGCGTGCCCGGCGTCACCAGCATCGGTCCGTTGGACAGGTCGGTATCGTCGAGCAACACGCCGATCGCGAGCACGTCGTCATTGGTGTGCGGATAGAACGCCCAGTCCTGGTGCCATTCCACCGGCGATCCGTAATGCGCCGACTTCATGTTGAGCTTGGAGCCGTGCAGCCGCAGGCCGGGACCGATCAATTTCTTCAGGATGTCGAGCACGGCCGAACTGCGCACGATCTGGTCGAACAGCGGATGCACCTTGTGCGGTGTCTTGATGCGGCGGACGCGGGGGTTCTCGGCGGTGTGGCCAGGCTCGAGGTCGTAGACGTCGGTATGTTCGAGCGTCTTGGCCGATCCCGCGACCAGTTCGGCGATTACGCTGCGAAGCTGGGTCAGCGTATCGGCGCCCAGCACATCCGGCACCACGATGACGCCGTCGCGCTTGTAGGCCTGCACATCCCGTTCCGAAATCATTCCGCTTTTCTCCCGTTGAATGACAATTTAACCAAATGATAGCGCTATCATTTACGCCTTTCAAGCCAAATCGTGCATTTCCGGCCCGCATTCGCTAATCTGCCGTCCGATGACCACCGCCGAACCGGACGAGCCGCACTCCGCCCCAACGCTATCAGCCGTGGCCAAGCTCGCCGGGGTGTCGTCGATCACCGTCAGCCGCGTGGTGCGGCTGCCCGGTCTTGTGGCGCCGCAGACCAGGGACCGGGTCGAGGCCGCGATGCGGGAGTTGGGCTATGTGCCGAACCAGCTCGCCGGGGCGCTGGCGAGCGCGCGCACCCGCTCGGTCGGCGTGCTGGTGCCGACCATCGCCAACTCGATCTTCGCTGACACGGTGCAGGGCCTGTCCGACGAGTTGGAGCCGCTTGGCTATGCGGTGATCCTGGCGCAGTCGCGTTACGACGCTGCGCGCGAAGACCGCATGCTGGCGGCGCTGCTGTCGCGGCGTCCCGAGGCCATCATCATGGTGGGCTCGCCCGCGACCGAGGATGGCGCGCGGCTGTTGCGGCGCGCGGGCATTCCCATTGTCGAGACCTGGGAGCTTCCGGCCGCGCCGATCGACGCGGTTGCCGGCTTTGACAATTACGCCGCCGGCGAAGCCGTGGCGCGGCATCTGGTGGGGCAGGGCCGCCAGCACCTCGCCTTCATCGGCGGCGACGATCCCCGCGCGACGCGCCGCTGGAACGGATTCAGGGATGCGGCGCTCGCTAGCCGGCGCCAAAGAGCCGCGCCGGTTGATTCTGGAGCGCAATGCGTCGGGCAGCGTCGCCGCGCTGGCGAGGCTGCCCGATGTCGATGCCGTATTCGCGGCCAACGATGCCCATGCCATCGGCTTCATGTCCGGCCTGCGCGCGGCCGGATTGCAGCGTAGCGGTCCCGCCTCGGCGCAACCGGTTGCCGTGATTGGTTTGGGCGATCTGGAAATGGGCCGGTTGATTGCGCCGAGCCTCAGCACCATCCGCGTTCACGGCGATGCCATCGGGCGCACCGCCGCAAAGCTGATGCTCTCACGCGACGGGCCGCGCCGTGTCGATCTCGGTTTTGAACTGGTGCTGCGGGATAGCGGCTAGTTCGCAAGCAGCCCCGCGATCCCGGACATCGAAACCGGCTGCTCCGCAAATAAAATATCCGCGGCTTCGCGTTCCCATTCGCCGATCTCGGGCGCCAGCGGATCCTGTGCGCTCAGGCGTTGTTCGAGGACAAACCGCGCATACAACGCCCGGCGCGCGTCGGCTTTCGGCTGGGCTGCTTCCCAGGTCATCAGGATGGCGCTGGCGGCGTGATAAAGCGCACTGGCCGCTTGCCGCGCCGACTCCTCCAGTGCGGGCTCGGCGGCGACGCGCTCGGCGAAAGCGAGCGTTCGTTCCAGCGCGAGACGCAGACGATCCCGGAACGACGCCGGTATTTGCTTCGCTTCATCGAGCAATTTCGCAAGCGCTGTTTCGAGCGTGCGGTGCGCACGGCTTTTGCCGACCGCACGCGTGATGATATCGAGCGCGTTGATGTTGCTGGTGCCTTCCCAGAGCACGCCGATATGCGCATCGCGCACCAGCCGCGCATTCACCCATTCCTCGATGTAGCCGTTGCCGCCGCGCACTTCCATCGCGCCGGTCGCCACCGGAATGTTGTCGCGGCAGGCGCGGAACTTGAGCAGCGGCGTCAGAATGCGCAAGCAGCTCTCCGCTTCCTTTGAGCCGGCATTGGCGCGGTCCATGGCGCTGGCGGCAAACAGGAACATCGAGAGCGCCTGCTCGGTCGGCACCGCGATCTTCAGAAGCTGGCGGCGAAGCAGCGGATATTCGATGATGGTCTTGCCGAAGGCTTTACGCGTGCGCGCGCAAACCAGCGCTTCGTTGACGCAGCGCCGCATCATCGCGGCGGCGCGAACGCCGTGCGACAGTCGCGACAGGTTGACCTGTTCCATCATCTGCTTGAGGCCGCGGTCGGCTTCGCCGACCAGATAAGCGACGGCGCCCTCGAGCTTGATTTCGCCGCTCGCCATCGAACGGGTGCCCAGTTTGTCCTTGAGGCGGACGATGCGGTAGGCGTTGCGCGAGCCGTCCTTCAGCCGGCGCGGCAGCGCGAACAGTGCGAGCCCCTTGGTGCCGGCGGGAGCGCCTTCCGGGCGTGCCAGCAGCAATGCGACATCGGCATCGGCATGCGAGCAAAACCATTTGTCGCCGGACAGCCGCCATACCCCGTCCTGGCAACGGGCCACGGTTTCGATCGCGCCGACGTCGGAGCCGCCGGCGCGCTCGGTCATGAACTGCGTGCCTTTCCACATCGTGGCGACATCGCCGGACAGCATCTTCGGCAGCAGGTAATCCTTCAGCTCATCGCTGGCGAATTTGCGGATGAGATGGATCGAGGTGTCGGTCACGCTGATCGGGCACATCAGTCCGAACTCGGCCTGCACGAACAGATATTGCAGCGCGTATTTGGCGACCGCCGGCAGCGGGCGATCCATGCCGAGCGCGCCGGCGCGATGGCTCATGGCGTGAAACTGGAAATCGCCGAACGCGATGTTCTCCATCTCGCGGTAGGACGAATGGTAGTCGATCCAGTCCTCGTCGCGGCCGAACCGGTCGCGTGCGTTCAGCACCGGCGGGTGCTTGTCGGCGGCTCTGGCGAGTTGGTCCAGCCGGCCACCGGCGAGCTCGCCGAGGCGATCGAAGTGAGGCTCGAGCCGCCGAAAATCATCCGGCTCAAGGTAGATCTGCAGGAGATCGCGCAGCCCGCGATCGGCGGCATAGAAGTTCTGTCCCGCGCAATCCGGTGCGATATGACGGGCGCCGCGATCGAAATCCGGCGCCTGGGACTTGTCCGGTTGGGCCTTGTCCGGTGACGTCTGGAATTGAGGTGCGTGCATGCTTGACCTCGTTTCGGCTGGCGGCCCGGGACGCTGCCCGCGATCAGCGCGCCATGACCACATTTACGGCTCAATACGCTTTGGGGCTCAATACGCTTTCTGGCCGGCTATTCCAATGCTCGGCCCTGGGTTTTGCAAGCCGGTATGCCGATGCATAACTATTTTGCTTGCCCCCGGGCGGGTATTGAACAGACTGACAATCGATCTCATCTTGACCCTGTCGCGGGTTATCACGGCGGCCGCCTCGATTGATTACGGCAAAATTGTAGAGGAGATGCAATTGAGCGCGACTGAAAACTCCGGACCTTCGGCTCAAGCAGGACATCTCAACGCCCGTTTCTGAGCGGCTTCGGCCCGCTGGCGCTTCTGCTCGCCGTCACACTGTCCGGCTGCGGGGACAAGCCGCCGCCGCAGGCCGCGGCCGCGGCACCGCCGGTCACGGTCGCCCAGCCGACCAAGCGCACCGTCACCGATTGGGACGAATTCACCGGGCGGTTCGAGGCGGTGGAAGAGGTTCAGGTCCGCGCCCGGGTCGGTGGATTCGTCACCAATGTCGAGTTTCGCGACGGCGCCTTCGTCAATACCGGCGACCTTCTGTACCTGATCGATGCGCGCCCGTATGAGGCGATCGCCGAGCAGGCGGAGGGCCAGCTCTCGGATGCGCGGGCCAAGGCTGAACTTGGCAAGCGCGAACTCGACCGCGCGCTGACCTTGAACCAGACCCAGGCCGTCGCGGACACCATCGTCGACCAGCGCCGCCAGACCCTGCAGGCGGCGAACGCGGCGATCCTGCAGGCCGAAGGCGCGCTCAAGGCGGCCCAGCTCAATATCGAATTCACCCACGTGGTGGCGCCGATCGGCGGCAGGGTCAGCCGCCATCTGGTCAGTGTCGGCAATCTCGTGCAGGGCAGCGACGGCGGCTCGACGCTATTGACCTCGATCGTCTCGCTCGACCCGATCTACATTTATTTCGACATGGATGAGGCGACCTACCTCAAGTACAACCGGCTTTACTTCGAGGGCAAGCGTCCCAGTTCGCGCGAGACGCCAAATCCGGTCCAGGTGACGCTGACCGGCGAGACCAAACCGTCGCATGACGGCAAGATGGATTTCCTCGACAACCGGCTCGATCTCGGCACCGGCACCTTGCGCAGCCGCGCGGTTATCCCGAACAAGGATTACTCGATCCTGCCCGGACAGTTCGGCCGTGTCAGGCTGGTCGGCAGCGCGCCGTATGAAGCCTTGTTGCTGCCGGACACCGCGATTGCGACCGATCAGTCGCGCAAGATCGTTTTCGTGGTCAAGGACGACAACACCGTCGAAGCCAGGCCCGTCATTCTCGGACCGCTCGACGACGGCTTGCGCGTGATCCGCGAAGGCCTGAAGGCCGAGGACCGGGTGATTGTCGATGGCCTGCAGCGCGCCCGTGTCGGGGCCAAGGTCAGCCCGCATACCGCGGCTCCAGCCGGCGGCAAGACATGAATCTCGGTCAGCTTTCCATCAACCGGCCGATCCTGGCGATGGTGCTGTCCATCGTGCTGCTGATCGTCGGCGCCATTGCCTACACCACGCTGCCGGTGGCGGAATATCCGCAAGTGGTGCCGCCGACCGTCGTGGTCACCACGCAATATCCCGGAGCTTCCGCGCAAACCGTTTCCGACACGGTCGCGGCACCGATCGAGCAGCAGATCAACGGCGTCGAGGACATGCTGTACCTCTACAGCCAGGCAACCTCGAACGGCCAGCTCACGATCACGGTGACCTTCAAGCTCGGCACCGATCTCGACAAGGCGCAGGTGCTGGTTCAGAACCGGGTCGCGATCGCGCAGCCGCAGCTGCCGGAGGAAGTGCAGCGCAACGGCGTCGTCACCCGCAAGAACAGCCCGGACATCTTGATGGTCGTGTTCATGCTGTCGCCGGACGACACCTTCGACCAGCTCTATATCAGCAACTACGCGCTGCTGCAGGTTCGCGACCAGTTGCTCCGGCTGGACGGCATCGGCGACATCCAGATTTTCGGCGCGCGCGATTATTCGATGCGGCTATGGCTCGATCCCGACAAGATCGCCAATCTTGGCATGACCGCGGGCGACGTGGTGGCGGCGATCCGGGCGCAGAACCTGCAGATCACCGGCGGCCAGCTTGCCGCACCCCCGATTGCCGATCGGGCATTCCAGCCCAACCTCACCTTCACCGGCCGGTTAAAGGATATCCAGCAATTCGAGGACATCCTGGTCAAGGCCGGCTCGGACGGCCGCACCGTGCGGCTGCGCGACGTGGCCCGGATCGAACTCGGCGCGCTCGACTACACCACCAACAGCTTCCTGCTGCGCAAGACCGCGGTGGCGATGCTGGTGACGCAGCGCCCCGGCTCGAATGCGCTGGCCACGGCGAAAAATATTTCCGACGCCATGGTCAGGCTCAAGGCCAGTTTCCCCAAGGGGCTCGACTACAACATCGGCTACAACCCGACCGAATTCATCGCCCAGTCGGTCAGCGAGCTGATCAAGACGATCTATGAGGCGATGGCGCTCGTCGTCGTTGTCGTGCTGGTGTTCCTGCAAGGCTGGCGTCCGGCGATCATTCCGATCGTGGCGATCCCGGTGTCGCTGGTCGGCACTTTCGCCGCGATGGCGGCGCTCGGCTTTGCGATCAACAACCTGACCCTGTTCGGACTCGTGCTCGCGGTCGGCATCGTGGTCGACGATGCGATCGTGGTGGTCGAAAACGTCGAGCGGCACCTGCGCGACGGCATGAGCCGGCGCGACGCGGCGCTCAAAACCATGGCGGAAGTCGGCGGCGCGCTGGTTTCGATCGCGCTGGTGCTGTGCGCGGTGTTCGTGCCGACCGCGTTCCTCGGCGGCATCTCCGGACAGTTCTTTCAGCAGTTCGCGGTCACGATCGCGGTGGCGACCGCGATCTCCTGCTTCTGCTCGTTGACGCTTTCGCCGGCGCTGGCCTCGCAGATCCTGCAGCCGCACGCCGAGAAACGCCCGCCGGCGGACTGGAATTTCGTCGGGCGGGCCTGGGAAAAATTCACCGGCGTCTTCAACCGTACCTTCGACCGGCTGTCCCACGGTTACGGCAACGCCGCCGACTTCGTGATCCGGCATTCGGCGGCGATGCTCGTGGTCTATGTGGCACTGATCGGCAGCGCCGGATGGCTTTTGGCGACGACGCCGCAGGGTTTCATTCCGGCGCAGGATCGCGGCTACGTCATCATCTCGGTGCAATTGCCCGGCGCGGCCTCGCTGGCGCGAACCACCGAGATCGTCCGCCAGATCGAGAAGATGGCGCTCGACACGCCCGGCATTATCCGGGTGGCGGTGTTCGCCGGCCTGTCCGGCGCTACCCGCACCCAGGCCAGCAATGCCGCGGCGCTGTTCCCGGTGTTTGAAGAGCCGGAAACGCGCCTGAAAAAGGGCCTGACGGCGGCGAAGATCACGGGCGAACTGCGCAGGCGGCTTTCCGCCATCGAGGGCGCCTTCATCATCGTTATCCCGCCGCCCTCGGTTCCCGGCATCGGCACCGGCGGCGGCTTCACCATGCGCATCCAGGACCGCCAGGGCCGCGGTCCCGAACTGCTAGCGCAGGCGACCGATGAACTGGTTGCCGCGGCCCGCAAGGCGCCCGGGTTGACCTCGGTATTTTCTCCGTTCACCGCCAATACGCCGCAGGTGTTCGTCGGCATCGACCGGATCAAGGCGCAGAAGCTCGGGGTGCCGATCCAGAACGTGACCGATGCGATCGAGACCTATTTCGGCTCAACCTATGTCAACGACTTCAATATTCTCGGCCGCACCTATCACGTCACCGCGCAGGCCGATCTGCCGTTCCGCAAGGAGACCGCCGATCTCGGCCGCCTGCGCACCCGCAATGCCGCCGGCGATATGGTGCCGCTCGGCAGCGTGGTGAATTTCACTGACATATCGGGACCGGACCGGGTCGCGCGCTACAATCTTTATCCATCCTCCGAGCTGCAGGGCGACACGCTTCCCGGGACAAGCTCGACGACCGCGATCAACACCATGAAGCAGCTGGCGGACCAAACGCTGCCAAGCGGATTTTCCTACGAATGGACGGATCTGTCGTACCAGCAGGTCACCGGCGGAAATCAGGGCCTCTATGTGTTCCCGATCTGCGTGCTGTTCGTGTTCCTGGTGCTGGCCGCGCAGTATGGCAGCTGGAGCCTGCCGTTCGCCGTGATCCTGATCGTGCCGATGTGCCTGCTTGCCGCGACCATCGGCGTGCGGATCATGGGGCAGGATGTCAACATCCTCACCCAGATCGGCTTCGTGGTCCTGGTCGGGCTCGCCGCCAAGAACGCCATTTTGATCGTCGAGTTCGCCCGCGATATCGAGAACGAAGGCCGCGATCGTCTGGAAGCGGTCATCGAGGCTTGCCGTTTGAGGCTGCGTCCAATCCTGATGACGTCGTTTGCGTTCATTCTCGGCGTGCTGCCGCTGGTGGTTTCAACCGGCTCCGGATCGGAAATGCGCCAGGCGGTCGGTGTCGCCGTGTTCTTCGGCATGCTCGGCGTCACACTGTTCGGGCTGATCTTCACCCCGATCTTTTACATGGTCGTCCGCGGCCTGGCCGATCCGAAGAAGCCGCGCGAAAATCCGGCGCCTGCCGCTTGAGCCCGCCATCGCGACCTTTCGCCGCCCGTCAGATACTTGTGGCGGGTGCGAAATAGTTAGGGAGCCGCAGGGTTATAAAATAGCATAACCGCAACAAAACCTTGGGGAGGCGAATATGAAATCGGGATTGTTGGCGGCCGCCGCGGTGGGCGGCCTGTTATTTGCGCTGCCGGCGTCGGCACAGGGCGTCAAGATCGGCATCCTGAACGATCAGTCCGGGGTCTATGCCGATTACGGCGGCAAATCCTCCGTCGAAGCCGCCAGGATGGCGATCGAGGATTTCGGCGGCAGCGTCCTCGGCGAGAAAATCGAGATGGTCACCGCCGACCATCAGAACAAGCCCGATCTGGCCGTCAGCATCGCGCGGCGCTGGTACGAGGTCGAAGGCGTCGACATGATCACCGAGTTGACGACCTCCTCGGTCGCGCTGGCGGTGCAGGAACTGTCCAAGGAAAAGAAGAAGATCGATATCGTCGTCGGTGCGGCGACCTCGCGCCTGACCGGCGATGCCTGCACGCCCTATGGCTTCCACTGGGCCTACGATACCCATGCCCTCGCGGTCGGTACCGGCGGCGCGCTGGTCGAAGCGGGCGGAGATACCTGGTTCTTCCTGACCGCCGACTACGCCTTCGGCTATGCGCTGGAAAAAGACACCGGCGATGTCGTCAAGGAAAAGGGCGGCAAGGTACTGGGGTCGGTCCGCATTCCCCTGAACTCCTCGGACTTCTCGTCCTTCCTGCTGCAGGCGCAAAGCTCGAAAGCGAAAATCATCGGGCTTGCCAATGCCGGCCTCGACACCACCAACTCGATCAAGCAGGCGGCGGAATTCGGCATCGTCAAGGGCGGCCAGAAGCTCGCCGGCCTGCTGCTGACGCTGTCTGAAGTCCACGGGCTTGGCCTGGAAGCCGCCCAGGGGCTGGTGCTGACAGAAGGCTTCTATTGGGACCGTGACGACAAATCGCGTGCGTTTGGCGAGCGCTTCTTCAAGCGCACCGGGCGGATGCCGAGCATGATCCATGCCGGCACCTATTCGGCGACGCTGCAATACCTGAAGGCGGTCAAGGCCGCCGGCACCAAGGATTCGGATGCCGTCGCCAAAAAGCTGAAGGAATTGCCGGTCGACGATTCCTTTGCCCAGGGCAAGGTGCTCGAAAACGGCCGCATGGTGCACGACCTCTATCTGTTCGAGGTCAAGAAACCGTCGGAGTCCAGGAAGCCCTGGGATTATTACAAGCAGCTTGCGGTGGTGCCGGGTAACAAGGCGTTTCCGTCGGCCAAGGATTCAGGCTGCCCGCTGACGAAGTGACCGCATTCTTAGCGTCGTTCCTGCGCTCGCGGGGACGACGCGTTGTTTCACCCGTGAACAAGCCGCCAGGCGATGGCGCCGAGCGCGCCAAGCCAGAGAAAGCCGGCCGCCAGCCACTGGATACCGAAGCCGACCGAACGCTTTTCGGCGGCTTGCGAATAACCGGTCATGTAGAGCACGCGGCCGACGATCCAGACCACGCCCAGTGCTGCCGCGACGGGATCGCTGACGTAGATCGCAAATAGCCACAGCGAGGGGAGGAAAATCGGCATCCATTCCAGCGTGTTCATATGAACGCGAAACACGCGCTCGAAATCGGGATTGCCCGATGTCGCCGGGGCCTTGATGCCGAAAGTTGGCGCGCCATTCCAACCCGAATGCTGGTGTAGAAATAGAACAGGATGGCAAGGCAGGTGACGAGTGCGGTGAAGTGATACATGTGATGTCCCCCTTAAATTTTCGCGATGGCGCTTCTCAATATCCGGTCATTTCCAGATATCCTACGCCGGTGTGGCTGCCGGAAAAACTGATCGGTCCTTCCCAATAGGGAAAGCTCGTCCCCATCCAGCTTTTTGCATTCAATGGAATGCTCTCGATGGCGATGCCGCGCGCAGGAATCTCGATGCGCCACGATGTCGGCAGCTTGCGGCCCTCGATGTTCGTCGACGCCATCGGCGTCATCCTGATATCTGCCGGAAGCAGTTGCCCGGACTTTCCTTCTCTCGAAATCCAGTTGCCGGAGCAGTAATCGCTGCCGCCGGTCTGGCGCAGCCGAAACAACATCAGCTTTTCGTCCCCGTTCAAATGCAACGAGAACCAGTCCCAGCCGGTTTGATCGGATGCCAGCGGCTGGCTGCTCCACTCCCGGTCCATCCAGGCCTGTCCGGTCACCTCCACGGGCTTGTCGTCGATGGTGATGCTGCCGCTCACTCTGAAATAAGGCTGGCTGTAGTAATACGAGGCCTGTCCGCGTTCCGATTTTCGGCTGTACCCGGCGTCGCCCTCAAGCACCAGCGGCCGGTCGGCATCGAGGCGCAACTGGTAGCTGAAATCCGCGCCCGACGCGTTGAGTGCGAGGGGCGCCAGCGTCGTGTCCGACATGCCATCGAGCCCGCGCATTTCCCATGAATCGATCCAGGCCCGATAGGGTGCGGCCTCGACGCCGGCCTGGCCGATGCCGCCACGGGCGAAGGCTTCGCTATATCGATGGGTATCCGCGCGCGTCACCGCCGCGTGGCCCATCCATATCTGCTGGTTGGCCCATCCCTGTTGTTGCGCGCCGGCGCGCATCGCCTGACGAAAAAGAGTCCACTGCGCGCCGTAAGCGATACCGGCCGAATCCTTGAGATTAGCCGTCACGTACCACCATTCGATCCGGTAATCCGGATGCGGCCCGTGATCGGCGGGAAACGCAAAAACCTTGCCGGGAACGACCGTGGCAAATCCGCTTCCGTCCAAGCCGAGCCCGGCAAAGCCCTGCGCCAGCGCCGATGTGCGGCCGAGCCCGGCAAGAACGACGCCGCTTGCGAAGGCGCGGCGGGATATAAGAAACTTATCGTTCATCGGCGAAAATCTTGACCAGCGCCGCGGGTTGCATGCGCGCCAGCTTGAGCACCGGAAGCAGGGCCGCCAGCAGGGCTGCCGCCATCGCCACGCCCAACAGCTCCAGCAATTGCAGCGGGAACACATGAAACGGCAGCCGCCAGCCGAATGCTTTCACGTTTACCACCGCGATCAGGCACCATGCCACGAGCAGGCCCAGCGGCAGCGCGAGCAGGGCGGTGATCAGCGCAACGGACAGCGTCTTCAATAGTTCAATGACCGCCAGCCGCCGCCGCGTGATTCCGATCGCCCATAGCGGCGCCAGTTGCGGCAGCCGGGAATTGCTCAGCGTCAACAGGCTGGTCAGTAGCGCGATGCCGGCGACGCCGAGCGTGAAGGCGTTCAATGCGGATGTCACCGCAAAGGTCCGGTTGAAGATCCGCGTCGACTCGGCTTTGAGCGTCGCCTGATCGAGCAGGTTGTTTCCGTCCAGTCCGAATTTGTTCTGTAGTTCCGATATCAGCGCCGGAATGGCGGCGGGCGCAACGCGCAGGCCCAATCGCGTCAACGGGATTGCAGGAAAATGCCGGATCAAGGCCGCGAAATTGACCGTGATCTGGCCCTTCGGGTTGCCGTAGTCCGCGTAGATCCCGACCACCTCGATCGTCCAGTTGCCGCCGGAAGTCGGTACCGCGATCCGGTCGCCGAGTGTGAGTTTCAAGCGCCGTGCCAATTGTTCGCTGATGAAACCGGCATCGCCGGGACGAAGGCGGTCCCAGGCGTTGGCATCGGATTGAAGCAGCGGCCAGTGATCCCGATAGGTGGCATGATCCGCGAGCCCGAGGATTTCAACGGGCGCACCGTCGATTTGCGTTTCCGCCCGGGCGCCGGGCAGGATCGCCTCGACTTCGGGGCGCCCGCCGAGCCATGCCTTGATTTCAGCGGCCTGCGCGTCGCTGGATGCATTGATGTAGACATCCGCCGCCAGGCGTCCATTCAGCCAGGTGGTAAAAGTCTGGCTGAAGCTTTCGACCATGGTGCCGACACCGACATTGACCGCGAGTGCCAGCAACAGCGCCATCAAGGCCAGCGACAATCCCGAAAGCTGCTGACGGCTGTCGGCCCAGAACCAGACCGCGAGCGGGCGATCGGCGCTTCGCTGGCTCAGCGAAAGCACCCGTTCCAGGATCACGGGCAGGACCAGCGCCGCCCCAAGCAGCAACGCGGCGAGCAACGCAAATCCCGACATCAGGGAATCGCCGAACCATAGAAAGCACGCCGCGGCAGCAAAGACGGCGAGCGCAAACACCCCCTGCCATCTCAGCCACCGGTGCTGCGCCTCGTGCCAGGCTTGCGGTTGCGCGGCTGTCAGCACCGGAAGGCGGATTGCTTTTGCAAAACTCGCGGTCGCGGCCAGTAGCGCGCCGGTGACACTGATGACGAGGCCCGCGATCCACCATTCCGGCTTGAGCGTCAACTCACCCGGGATCTGCGCGCCATAGAGTCCGCGCAAGGATGCGGCGACGTCGGGCAACAGCGACGCCGCGATGAAATAACCGCAGACCAATCCGGCCACGCCCGCGACGAGCGCCAGCGATACCAGCTCAAGCACCAGCACCGTGTTCAGCAGGCGCGCGGACACGCCGCAGGCGCGCAAGCGTCCGCAGCATCGGCCGTCGTTGCTCGAACGCCAGACCAATGGCCGAATTGACGATGAACAGTCCGACGAAAAACGACAGCAGGCCGAACGCGGTCAGGTTGAGGTGAAAACTGTCGGTGAGGCGTTCGAGATCGCTCTCCGCGCTGGGCTCGACCAGGCGAAGTTGGTCGCCGGCGATGTTTTCGAGCGGCGCGCGGACGGCCCTGGATTTGCCGATCAGCAGGCGGGAAACCTGATCCGGCCGGTTGAGCAGCCGCTGCGCAATGCCGATATCGACCACCAGCACGCCCGGCACCAGTTGCGACTGAACGTGCAGCGGCGGCAGCACCATGCCGCCATTCGCCGGTGGTGTTGCGCCTTCCGGCAGATGGAGATCGGAAAGCATCTCCGGCGCCACCAGCGTTTCGCCGGGCGGCGTCATAAAGGATTGCAAGCCGGCGCGTCCGATCGCCGGTGCATTGCCGACTTCCGCAGGCAACGTGACCGGTTCGATTCCGAGCAACCGGAAGGACCGCCCGCCGATCTGGACGCGGCCCTCGAGCACCGGAGATACCGGCCACCCGGCGCGGCGCAGGTCGACAAAGAGTTGCTGCGGGAAGGTCTTGCCATCGCGCGCGACCAGCATGGCGGTTCGCGCGCCGCCAAAAGTTGCGGCCGCACGATCGTAACTGTCCCGCGCCTCTTGGTTCAAGGCCTGCACCCCGCTCCACAGCGCGGTCGCGGAAATCAATCCGATCAGCAAGGTCGCAAGCTGCATCGGATGCCGCCGCCAGTGACTCAACAGCACCGCGAGAATCCAGAAAATTCGGCTCATGCAATCACCCCGGCGCTGAGATGCAGCTGGCGGTCGAGCGTGGCGGCGAGCCGTGTGCTGTGGGTCACCATCAGGAAGCCGCAGCCGGTTCGCGTCACCAGATCGCGCGCGAGCGCGAGCACCTCGTCGGCGGTAGCCTCATCGAGATTGCCGGTGGGCTCGTCAGCGAGCAGCAGCAGCGGCTTCACCGCCAGTGCGCGGCCGATCGCGACCTTCTGCTGCTGACCGCCGGATAATTGCTCGGGATAGCGTCCCTGCAAACCACCGAGCGCCCAGCCGCTCCACCAGCTCGGCATGCCAGGCCGCATCATGGCGGCCGGCAATGCGGGACTGGAACGCCAGATTGTCCCGGACATTCAGGCTAGGGATCAGGTTGAACTGCTGAAATACCAGGCCGAGCCGGTCACGCCGCAATGCCGCCCGCCTGGCGTCGGCGAGATCGGCCAACAATGTATCGGCCAACTGAATCTCACCGCTGTCGGCCCGGTCCAGCCCTGCGATCAGATGGAGCAGCGTACTCTTGCCGCTGCCGGATTCTCCGGTCAGCGCGACGCGCTCGCCGGCCGCGATACTTAGATTGACCCCGCGCAATACTTCGACCTGCTCTCCGGCCGAGCGATAGGTCTTGGTCAGGTTGCGAACGCTCAGCACGATGGGATTGCCGGGTGTCATGCCGGGCGGACGCGAAGTCTCACAACGGCTTCTGATACTTCAACACGAACTCATCGACCGGAATCTGCGCATGGAATACCGCTGCGTCGCGCGGATCCTCTGGATGACGCAGGAAATCTCCTTCGCTTGCGAGCTTGAAACCGGCGGCCTCGATCTCCTGGCGCAGCGTGCTTTCCTCGATGCGATGAAACGTTTTCGCGACATTGGTGCCGTCGCCGGGACGTGCCGAATGATCGGCAATCACCAGAAAGCCGCCGGGCTTCAAGGCCGCGAACATCTTTTTGTTCATCTCGGTGCGGTCGACCGGCATGTAGGTCACGTCATGATAGGCAAAGAAGAACGTGATCAGGTCGAGCCCGCTGACGTCGGGCGGGATCGGATCGTCGAAATTCCTGACGACATGCACGACGTTTTTCATCGCCGGCTTCTGCGCGCGAATATCGAACTTGTCCTTGACGAACCGCTCGATGACGGCGGCCGAATCCTGTGCGTAGACGACGCCAGTTGGTCCGACCGCGCGCGCCAGAAGTTCGGTGCTGTAACCGGCGTTGGCGTCCATATCCAGCACCTTCATCCCGGTTGCGACGCCGGTGAAAGCCAGCATTTTGGCGGGCTGACGGCGCTGATCGGTTTGCCGGTCGGCTTCGCTGCGGTCGGGTGAGGCGACAATGGCTTGATAGTCCAGCACTTTGGTGTCCTGCGCGGCCGCTGAAATCATGCTCAATCCCGCAAATATGGAAAGTGAAACAAGCGCGCCGATGACGCGCGTGCGTCGATCAATGGTTTTGGTCATATCTGAAAAACTCCCTGGATGCGGTTCAACATACCAAGCCCGGGGTGAGAGATCACGGTCTCAATCGCATCGCCGACGCGATCGTGATGGGGTTGCAGGGCGCGTCCACGATAGCGTCAGGGGTATCCCGGGCGGCTCTTGAGTTGCGGCGCACCCGGTGCGGCCAAAATGTCCAGTTGCATTGCTGGACACGCCGTGGCTAGCATCGGCCAAGGCGATCAACAGCGCCGTAAAACGATCAGGGGGAGTGACCATGACCTCGCAGCCGACGCCGAAAGGGGCCTGGAAAATCACGTTTCTGCTGTTTCTCTTCATGCTGGTCAATTTCGCGGACAAGATCGTGGTCGGCCTGGCCGGCGTGCCGATCAAAACAGAACTGCAACTGCAGCCTGAGCAATTCGGCCTGCTCGGCTCCTCGTTCTTCTTCCTGTTCTCGATCTCGGCCATCATCGTCGGCTTCATCGTCAACCGCATTGCGACACGCTGGGTTCTGCTGGCACTGGCGCTGGTCTGGGCGGTGGCACAGTTTCCGATGGTGGGCACGATCGGATTCAGTACCCTGCTGATCTGCCGCATCATCCTTGGCGCCGGCGAGGGGCCGGCCTTTTCGGTGGCGGCGCACGCAATCTACAAGTGGTTTCCCGACGAGAAACGGACCTTGCCCACAGCCATTCTGTCGCAGGGATCGGCGTTTGGCGTGATCCTGGCGGTGCCGGCGCTGAACTGGCTCATCGTCAACCATAGCTGGCACTATGCGTTCGGCGCGCTCGGCATCGTCGGCCTGATGTGGGCTGTTGCGTGGCTGATCATGGGCAAGGAAGGGCCACTGGTGCAGACCGTCGCCATGGCGGCGGCCGATCCCCGCGTTCCCTATTTCCAGCTTCTGACCTCGCGGACCTTTATCGGATGCGTTGCGGCGACCTTCGGCGCCTATTGGGCACTGTCGCTCGGCCTTACCTGGTTCACGCCCTTTATCGTGGAGGGCCTCGGCTTCTCGCAAACCGACGCCGGCTGGGTTTCGATCCTGCCCTGGGTGTTCGGCGCCGTCATCGTGATCCTGACGGGATGGATTTCGCAGGTGCTGATGACGCGCGGCTTTACCACCCGCGGCGCGCGCGGCGTGCTCGGCTCGGTCCCCCTGGTCATCGGCGGAATGATCCTGCTCACGTTGGCGCATGTCGACGGCTCGGCCATGCGCATCGCGCTCCTGGTTGTGGGATCGGGACTTTGCGGATCGATCTACGTGGTGTGCCCCCCGATGCTCGGAGAATTCACGCCGGTGTCGCAACGCGGCGCCATCATCTCGATCTACGGTGCGCTCTATACGCTTGCCGGCGTATTGGCTCCGTTCGTCATGGGCAAGGTGATCCAGGGCGCGGCAACGCCGGTGGACGGCTATCTCACCGGCTTCACCATCAACGCCTCCATTCTCATCACCTCGGGACTGCTCGGCCTGCTGCTGCTCTGGCCCAATACCGAGCGCGCCCGCCTGATGGGCCAGGCGCCGCAACCGAAGTTCGCGTGACGAGAAAATACTCTCGCGTCGTCGTCCCGCGAAAGCAGGGACCCATAACCACCGGCTTCTCAGTCGAAGCGGAAGATAGGCCGACAAACATTTTCGCTGAACGCTGAGGTCACGGCGTCTGGGTCCCGGCTCAAAGGCCGGGACGACATCGCTGTGCTTATCTACTGCAGACCCTGCGCGCCGCGCACCAGCCGGCCCGGATGGGCGCCGGTCGATGTGCCATGGCGTTGCGTCACCACGCCGGAGACGATGGTGGCGTCATAGCCATCGATCTGCTGCAGCAGGCGGCGGCCACCCACCGGAAGATCGTAGTGAACTTTCGGCGGATGCATGTGCAGCCTGTCGTAGTCGATGACGTTGACATCGGCCTTGTAGCCCGGCGCGATCACGCCGCGATCGGTTAACCCGACCGACAGTGCGGTCTTGCGCGACTGTGCCGCCACCACAAACGGGATCGACAGTTTTTCGCCGCGGGTGCGGTCGCGGGTCCAGTGCGTCAAAAGATAGGTCGGGAAGCTGGCGTCGCAGATGATGCCGCAATGGGCGCCGCCGTCGCTCAAGCCCGGCACCGAATTCGGATCGCTCAGCATCTCGCGTGTCGCGTCGAGATTGCCGTCGGAGTAATTCAGGAAGGGCACGTAGAGCATGCCGCGGCCTTGGTCGGTCAGCATCGCGTCATAGGCCAGCGCTTCCGGCTGCCTGCCCTGGCGGTGCGCCTGCGCGCCCAGGGTGTTTTCGGTCGGCTGTTCATAATCGGGCGGATTGCCGAGCAGATACATCTTGTCGTAGTTCGGCCGGAAGAACAGCGGATCGTCGGTTGCCGTCGCATGTTCGCTCAGGATGGCGGCACGCACTTCGGGTTGATGCAGCCGCTTCAGGCGCTCCGCCAGAGGCAGATGGGCAATCGCCTTGTAGCTCGGATGGGTCTGGAACGGATTGCGCGACAATTCGAGGCCAAGCATCAGGCCGACCGGGCGCGCGGCGATCTGGGCCGTAATCGACAGACCCTTCTTCGAGGCATCCCGGATGATGTCCAGCGTCTGGCGCCAGCGCTGCGGGGCCTTGTCGTTCTGCGTGATCGAGAACGAAACCGGGATTTTGGTATTTTCAGCCACCCGCAGCATCATCGGCAGGTCTTCGTGGATGGTCGACAGATCGAGCACGAATTGCAGCACGCTGCGGCCGACGCCATGCATCGCGCCGGCGATCGCGGTCAGTTCGTCCTCGCCGGCTTTCAGCGTCGGGGTGAAGTCGCCGGTGGAAGTGCGGTGGTTGAGGGTGCGCGAGGTCGAAAAGCCAAGCGCGCCGGCGCGCACCGCGTCGCCCGCCAACGCCGCCATCGCCTTGTTGTCCTCGGGCGTCGACGGATCGCGGTTGGCGCCGCGTTCGCCCATCACATAGACCCGCAAGGCAGCATGCGGCAATTGCGCGCCGATATCGACGTCAAAGGAACGTTGCGACAGCCACTCCATGTAGTCCGGGAAGCTTTCCCAGGCCCAGGGGATTCCGGCGCTCAGCACCGGCTCGGGAATATCCTCGACGCCTTCCATCAACTGGATCAGCCGGACATGATCGGAAGGACGGCAGGGCGCAAAACCGACGCCGCAGTTGCCCATGATGGCGGTGGTGACGCCATTCTGGGACGACGGCGTGATGTTCTGGCTCCAGGTGACCTGACCGTCATAATGGGTGTGGACGTCGACAAAGCCCGGCGTCACCAGCTTGCCGCGGGCGTCGATCTCTTCCTTGCCCTGGCCCCCGACGCGACCGACCTCGACAATGCGGCCGCCGGAAATAGCCACGTCGGCTTCGAACAGTTCGCCGCCAAGTCCATCGGCGATGTTGCCGCCGCGGATCACGAGATCTGGTTTGCCGGTCATGGCGTCTGTTCCCGATGCTGGTTTTGCTGCCGCATCATGGGTTCTGGCGCCGCGCTGTCAACCGCCGCCGATGACGCTCAGGGATGCATCAGCCTTGCCGTCGGGCGTCCCGGAGCTGACTTGCGGGTTGCGGTCGGTGATAAGCGACAGCAGGACCGTCAGGACCATGAAGATGACGGACGCGCCGAACACCCAGTGCGGCAAATTCCGGTCCATGATCCAGCCGAACAATAACGGACTGACAATGCCGCCGAGGTTGAAGCCGGTCGAGACGATGCCGAACGCCCGACCCGCCGCCCCCGGCGGTGCCGCGTTGCGCACCAGCATGTCGCGCGAGGGGGCGATCACACCGCCGAGGAAACCCGCCAATCCCATCGCGGTGATCAACAATAGTGACGGCAGTGCGACCGTCGCTATGACGAACACGATGGCGGCATTGATCGCATAACAGGCGGCGGCGACCTGCCCGTGGCGCTGGGTGCGGTCGGCAAGAAAGCCGCCGGCGAGCACCCCGATGGCGCTAAAGCCAAGGGCCGCCGTCAGCGCAATATTGGCTAACGAGAACGATACGCCGTAGCCGCTCATCAGCGCGACCACGCCGAAATTACCGATGCCGGCATTGGACAGGTTGAGCAGCATGAAGAGCAGCGTCAGCACCAGGATCGCCGGCGTGACGATGTTGGGCTGGGACGCCGGCGCGCCATCGGCGTGGCGGTCGGCGGCGCTCGCATCGGGAATACCGACGATAACGAGCAACAGCGCCACCAGCGGTCCCACCGCGCCGGTCACGATCAGGGCGCCAAGGCCTCCGACCGTCGCAACGAGTCCGGCCACGATGGCGGGTGCGACCGCACCGCCAAAGAAGCCGGCGAAGGTGTGGATCGAAAAGGCGCGGCCCATCCGCGCCTCATCCATGTGGGCCGAAAGGATCGCATAATCCGCCGGATGATAGACGCTGTTGGCGAGACCGAGCAGCACGGCGCTCGCAATCAGCCATGAATAGCTCAGATGCAGGCCGAGCATGATCAGCGCCAGGCCGCCGACCGTGAGGCCCATCAGCAGGATTTTGCGGGCGCCGAACCGGTCGGCGAGATAGCCCATCGGCGCCTGGGTCACGCCGGAGACGACGGCGTAGATGGTCAGCGCAAATCCCAGTTCGATGTAGCCGACGCCGAGTTGCTGCTTCAGGAAAGGAAACAGCATCGGCAGCACGAAGATGTGGAAATGGCTGACCCAATGGGCCGTCGAAATCGCAACCAGCGTGCGCAGCGATGAATCGGCTTGCGTCTTTGCTTGCTGCGGTGCGGCCAAAACGTCGACCATCTCGGATTCGTGCCCCGTTTGAACGTAACGGCCCGGCGAGGCCCGCCGCTAGATATCGGTTATGCCGGTTATTTGTCTATGAATATGGCTGCATGGCAGCCCTCGCCGGAGGCGCCGGAACCGGCGGTTTCGTCGTTGAATTCGCAAGACAAAGCCGCTTCCGCCGGGAATGATGTCCGGCATGGCCAGTTCCGTGCATGCGCAAAAACCGCTCCGGGTGCTTGTTTCCGAGGGTTCGTCGACCTCGGCGCGGGAGGCGATCACGATCCTGGGATTGTCGGGTCATCATGTGGAGGTCTGCGATCCCAGCCGCTATGGCCTCGCCAGATTCTCGCGATTTGTCGAAAAATTTCACCGTTGTCCGGGATTGCGGGACGATCCGGCCGGATTCCTCCGATTCGTCGAGGCGCTGTTGGCGGCGCGACATTTCGATGTGTTGCTGCCGACCCATGAACAGGGATTTCTGTTGGCGCGGGTGCGGCAACGGCTGGAGGGTTGCGTCGGGCTGGCGTTGCCGGCCTTCGAGAACTATCGCACCGCGCACAGCAAGGCCGGATTTAGCCGGCTGCTCGATGAACTGGGATTGCCGCAGCCGGCAACGGCAATCGTGAAATCCGCCGACGAACTGCGCGCCGCTGTTCGGCTTTCCCTGCATGGTCAAAACTTCCATCGGCACCGCCAGCCGCGGCATCTGGCGCGTCCGCGACGACGATGAATTGACGGAGGCGATGCGCGAACTCGACGCGATCGGTGCGTTCGACGGCGAGGTGCTGGTGCAGGATCTCGTCGCGGGCGCGACCGAGAAGGCGCAGGCCGTATTCTGCCGCGGCGAACTAAAGGGGTTTCATGCCTACCGGCAAATCGCCGCCGGCGCGGGCGGTGGCGAGGCGATCAAGCAAAGCGTGACGCGGCCGGTTGTGCGCGCCCACCTCGCCACGATCGGACAACGGCTTGCCTGGCACGGTGCTTTGTCGGTCGATTACATCCTGTCCGACGATGACACGACGCCGCGCTTGATCGACTGCAACCCGCGGCTGGTCGAACCGATGAGCGCCTATCTTGCCGGCATCGATCTGGTCGGAATGTTGCTCGAAATATCCCGGGGCGAAACGCCGCAAGTGGCGCCGCCAGGCCGCGAGGGCGTGCGGACCCATCTTGCAATGCAGGCGCTGCTCGGATGCGCATCGCGCGGCGGCACGAGGCGCGACATCATTGTCGAGTGCTGGCGTCTCCTGAGAGGCAGCGAGCCCTATGCCGGGAGCAGCGAGGAGTTGACGCCGGTGCGGCTGGACTGGCTCAGCGCCGTGCCGCTGGTGACGACCGCGATATTGCTGCTGGCGGTTCCGAAGCTGGCGGCGACGCTGGCGAAAAAAGGCTGGGGCGCGCATCTGCTCGATATCGAAAGCATCGCGATCATCGAACGCGGAAATCTATAGCGGCTGGTTGTCGTCGTCGCTGCGATCGCGTTTCGGCGTGGCGATGTCGCCATCCTCGGTCTCGTCGTCCTCGCTCCATCGCGACGGCGGCTTCTTCGATTTGCCGTCGTCCTGATTGGAATCGTCACCCTTTTTGCCGGTTCCGCCCATGTTGTTGCCTTTGATCGGATGCTTTCACGGCATATTAGCCGTTACCGGACAATCTTTCCTGCCTTTTTCCGGCGATCCGTGTAAAGCAAGGCGCAACCGGGAGCCAATGATGAAAAAGCCGAAGATCGAGACGGAAGAACAGCAGCCGCGTAAAATCATTCGCGCCGATAAAGCGCCGACCGACGGCTATTCGCTGGTGGTGGATGGTCACTTCAAGTCGCACCATGACACGGTCGAAGCCGCCGAAGAGGCGGGCATGGCGCTGAAGAATCAGTATCAGATGCTTCAGGTGCAGATTTACGACGCCGCGACCAAGACGCGCTCGATGATCGCGTGGCCCGCGCCGGTCTGATGTCCGGCTTAAGTACGCCGGCCGCCGCTTTGCTGGCCTGCCAGCCAATCGGCCAAAGCCGGGCTTTTTTCACCGGAGTTCTTTGACTTGGCGCGCGTCTTCTTGACGGTTGCGACCGGTGCAGGCTGCGCCGCTTCGCGCGCAAGCCGCAACGCCTTCAGCTTCGCCATGTTGTCGGTGACGGCTTTCAGCGCGGCGTCGCGCTCGGTCTTGCCGGTTTTGGCGTCGTTGGCTGCGCGTGCAGCTTTATTGAAGCGGGCATCGGCGCGGTTGCGATCTTCCTGTGTCATTTAAACCGATTTCTTTTTCCTGGGCGCTGCCTTGGCCTTGGGTTCCGGCGGCTTGTCGCGGTCGGCGGCTTCTTTCGCCAGCCGGATCGCCCGCAGGTTCGCCGTCCGCTTTCGGATCGCGATGTCTGCCGCGGCGATATCCGCCATCGCCTTGATGCCTTCGGCATCCTGGGCAAGCTTTCGCTTGACCCGGATCTCTTTCAGTTCGGCAGCACTTTTCGGTTCGTCATTCATCGAATGCCTCAAAATTCGCGGGGCCGCACACACATCATGGTGCGGCGGAGCGCGTTACAGTCTTACCATGCATTCGGCCGCCAAAGGGGGCATCTTGGGACTGAATCGACCGGAAAAGTGCCCTTTTCGAGCTGAATCAGCCATCATGGTGAAGGGCGGCTTCGTCCTCGTCCTCCCCAAAACTGGCCTGGTCGAAACTCGCAAGCCACGCAGGCAAGGTGCGCGATGCATGACCGGCGGCTTTCATCTGCCGCAAGGCGATCCGGATGCTGGTGCGCTCACCGCGAGTCTGCACCGTCGCGCCTGGTTTCTCTCCGGCATCGACCGCTGCCATGATGCGCCGCTTGAGCGCCAGGCTTTGCGCATCTCCATAGTTCTCGACCATCCGCTGAAACGACTGATGGCGGGCGGCATCGAATGTCCGGGACGCGCCCAAGCCATCGCGGGCCGGATGCGGCGGATAAAGATGCGCGCATGGAATCCAGCCGGCCGGAATCGGCTCGGTTGCGGCATGGGTCCGGCGGCTTTTCAGCAGCTTCGGCAGGATATGCGTGTGCGGCCCTTCCGGGCTTTTGCCGGAGTCGGGTGGAATGGACTGGTAGACCTCGATCCGGCCGAGCCGGCTGATGAAGACGCGATGCGGATTGGCTGCAAGCATCATCGCCATCGCCGGGTTGTCCGATTCGAACAGCGAACGGCCGGCGTAGGGACGCAGCCGCGCCGCCAGGTCGCGATCGGCGATGCGCACGCAGAAATCCGCCTGCAGCGTGTCGAGACCGAGATCGAACAGGATCGCTTCGCGATCTTCCGCGCGCAGGGCTTCGCCGTCGGCACCGAGTTCGGTCAGCACGGCGCGCCGGTTCATCGCGCAATCCGCCTCGGCGAGGCAAAGCGCGACCCGCTGGTTCCAGCCGGTCGTGGTGAGGCTCTCGGAGGCAATAAGCCGGCAGCGCGTGTCATGCCTGATGGCCATGCCGCCGCGCGCGGTAAGGGCTGAAACGCCGCCATCCGACCGGGTCAGGCGAACCGCCTCGTCGCGGTCGCGCGAAAATTCGGCGATGGCGCCGAACGTGCCCAGGCTCCATTGCGTGTCGGGATTGGCGATCTCCCGCTGCAGCAAATCGGCGGCCGCCGCGGCGGTCATGGCCGCTTACATCGCGAGATCAGGCTCGGCATCGACAAATATTCCCCCGGCATTTCGCCGGGAGAATATCGTCTGCTTCGATCAGGACAAGCCGTCTGGACCGGCTTCGGAACAAGTCCCGCCGGTCAGAATGTCGCGCCGGCCTTGAGCATGTAGGTTCGGCCCGGGAGCGGATAGGCACTGAAGGCGCCCGGCGTGAATGCGCTTGCGATGGCGTAGTCGTAATACAGCACATTGAACACGTTGTTCACGCTCAGCGACCAGAAGTACCGGTCATAGGCTCCGCTCAGCTTGAAATCGACGGTGGCGTTGGCCGGAATCAGCGGCTGGATGTTGAGCTGATCGTTGTCCATGCGGCGGCTGCTCCAGTAGCGCACGGTAGCATCGACCACGAGGTACTTTTGCCAGGCGTCCCAACTGACGCCGGCACTGGCCGTATAGCGCGACACCAGCGGAACGTCGTTACCCGCAAACGGACCTTCCCGGTATACCGCGCGGGTGTAGGCAAAGCCGCCCCGGAACAGCAGGGTATCGGTGGCGCGATAGGTTGCACTGGTTTCGGAGCCGTAGCGGCGGGTCGGATCCAGATTGTAGTCAATGAAGTTCACCGGATCGAAATGAATCTCGTTCTTCAGATTCATGTCGTAGATGCTCGACTGCATCTCGAACCTGCCGGCCTTGACGCGGAATCCTCCTTCCACGTCTTCCGACGTTTGGGTCTTCAGGTCGAAAGTCGGGGGCACAGGGGGAAAGAACGTGACTGAAGCGCCAATTCTTTCGTCGATGTTAGGCACCCGGAAGGCGTTGGCGGCGCGGGCGAACACGGAAAAAACCTCGTTGAATCGATGTTCGATACCGACGTGCAGAGCGTGGTTTGTTCCCGTGGTGTTCAGCGGGTTAATCTGTGACTCGCCAAAATATCCGGGGGCGTTCGGGTTGAGCGTATCTGTCGCCGTCGCGCTGGTTTGCTGGAGTCGCGCGCCATAGGAAAAATCGGTGGTCGGAAGGATCCCGATGGTCTGTTGCCAATAGGCGGCAACCGTCTTTTGCGCGCCGTTAAAAACGTCGAGCGGTGGCGCGCCCTTGAATTCGGGTCGATTCGAAAGATAGATCGAATCGTAAAAGTCGAAGCCGGTCAGGATCGCGGAAGGTAATCCGAACACCAGGTTTTTGATGCTCATTCTGGGAGTGAGCGACCAGGTTTGCAGGTGGGTGTCGACATAGTTGAACGGTATCGCCGGAGAGTTGCCGAAGAAGCCGGCTTGCTGCCTCTTGTCCCGCACGCCGCCGTCGACAATGAGGTCGGCGCCATTCCACAGCGTCTTGGTGAAGCCGGTGGTGGCATTGGCGCCCTGCTGGTTGCCGTAGTTGAAGGGCGTATCGGTGCCCCTGCGGTCGGTGACGAGTTCGTTGATGCCGAGCGATGGATTGACCGTCCTGCCGCCGGGGAACCCAAGACGCTGATTGTCTCCGGAGACGTTGAAGAACGCGGTGAAGTCGGGCGTGGTGTAGCGGACTTCGCCGACGCCGTTTTCCTGCTTGAGAGCGTTATTGGTTCGATATCCGTCGGAACTGATGCCGTTTCCGAAGAAGGACGACGACCATGGACCCGAATTTGTCGTGACCGAAGCCGAGCCCAGGACCTGGCCGAACGACCCGACACCGCCTTCGACGCGTCCGGCCAATGGCGGACCGTTGACGCCGGTCTTGGTAATGATGTTGATGACGCCGCCGACGGCATTGTCGCCATACAGCACCGCGCCGCTATTGCCCTTCGTTATTTCAATGCGCTCGATCGAGTCGCGTGGAATGGTCGAGAAGTCCACGCCCTGCAGATCGATGTCGTTCACCCGGCGGCCGTTGATCAGAAGCAGGGTATTGGCGGTCGCGAATGCCCCAAATCCCCGCAGGTCAACCGAGGTGCCTGCGCCGCCCACGCCTCCATACAAGCTCTGAAGCTGCACGCCCGGAACCTGCGCGATGATCTCGGGCAAGGTCTGGGCCGGCGAGCGGGCAATATCTTCGGCCGTGATAACGGTCGATGATGCACCGACAATGCCGCTGAATTGCCGGCCGGGCGGCGTGGCGCTTGTTGGCGCGGCATTCGTCGGCGCGGTGTTGGGGGTGGTGCCGGTCGAGGCGGCCGGCACCGCGCGGCGCGAGCCTGTCTCTTGATCGGTTGTCGGTTTGGCCCGGGTTCGGGTCTCGTCCACCGGCGCGCTGACCACGACCGGTGGCAATGATGTTGGGGCTGTTGTTGCGTCCTGCGCCCTGGCAGAAACGCTGAGGAAAACAACAGGCGCAAGCAACGAGAAAGCAAGCAGGCACGCTTGGCGCCGCCGCCGTGCAGTGATGGTGGAAGACATGGTTTGGCCTCGGTATGACGTCAGTGGCACGTCACAGCGAACCAAGTCTCACCATCGTGCTTTAAAGCACCACCGGTGAAGCTAATGTCTGTACTCCCCGACCGACATCTTCGCGTGTGACCACGGCTGACGGCAGGTCTCCTGGCTTGCGGGTCGTTACCTTTCGCCGCCTTCCCAGGACCGAGATTCCCAGTGGCATATGACGAAAGATTCACCGCTTACAGTTGCGGGGGCAGCCGCGGCATTGGGGAAATCCCCGCACCGCATTCCCTTTTGATCCCCAAGAAGGGAACCGTCGGGAATTATGGTAGAATTTTGTCAAGATCAGAGTCAATCCCATCATTGCCGGTTCGCAGTCTTGACTGGACGGGTGCGTCTTTTTTGCCGCATGGGCTCTGTGGTCCGACTGAAATCATGTATCAGCACGTGACCGCTTGAGGACGATTGATGAGCATTCAGAGCGTCATGGCGACGAGCCATATCGACGCCCGCCGACGCGCAAGTGTGGTGGCGGCGCTTGCGATTCTCGTCGTGCTGCTGGTGCTGGCCTCGCTCGGGGTCGGACCGGTGCGGCTGTCGCCGCTGACCGTGATCGATGCCCTGTTCGGCGGCGGCAGCGACGTGCAGCAGGTGATCGTGCGCGAGATCCGGCTGCCCCGCGCGATTCTGGGATTCGCGATCGGCGCTATTCTCGGCCTTTCCGGCGCCGCGTTGCAGGGGCTGCTGCGCAACCCGCTGGCATCGCCTTCGCTGTTCGGAGCGCCGCAATCGGCCGCCTTCGGCGCAGTGCTGGTGATCGCGCTCGGTCTTGCCGATGTGCGGTCCTGGGCCTTGCCGGTCGCGGCGGTTGTCATGGCCTTTGCCTCGGTATTCGCGCTGCTCGCGATTGCGGGCCGCAATGCCGGGTTGCTCATTCTGATTTTGGCGGGCCTGGCGATCTCAAGCCTCGCGGGGGCGGCGACCGCGCTGGTGATGAACCTGTCCGGCAATCCGTTCGTGGTGCTCGAGATTGCATTCTGGCTGCTCGGCTCGCTGGAGGACCGCAGTTTTCGCCACGTCATGCTGGCGCTGCCGTTCATCGTGGCCGGCGCGGTCATTCTGTGGAGCCAGCGCCACGCCTTTCGCGCGCTCAGCCTCGGCGAGGAGACCGCGCAAAGCCTCGGCGTCGATGTCGGCCGGCTGCGGCTCTCGGTGATCCTCGGGGTCGCGCTCGGGGTCGGCGGCGGGGTGGCCGTATCCGGCACCATCGGTTTCATCGGCCTGGTGGCGCCGCACCTGGTGCGGCCGCTGATCGGTCACGATCCGTCGCGGTTGCTGCTTCCGAGCGCGCTCACGGGTGCTGCGCTGTTGCTGGCGGCCGATATCGCCGTGCGCATCATTCCATCGACCAGCGATATCAAGGTCGGCGTGCTGACCTCGATCATCGGCGTGCCGTTCTTCCTCTATCTGATCATGCGCGAGCGCCGCGCGCTCGGCGGAGGCATCGCATGACCTCGTCAGCCTTTCTCGCCGCGCAAAACCTCAGCGTAAAACTGGCCGGCCGCGCGGTGCTGAACGATATCTCGCTGGCGCTGTCGTCGGGGCATCTGGTTGCGCTGGTCGGACCGAACGGCGCCGGCAAGACCACGCTGCTGCGCGCGCTGGCCGGACTGGCGCCGTCGGAGGGTGTAGTTCATGTCGGCGGCGATGTGCTCGCCTCACTTGCTCTGCGCGAGCGCGCGCGGCGCTTCGCCTATCTGCCGCAGGGTCACGTCGTGCACTGGCCGCTGCCGGCGCGGGATATCGTGGCGCTCGGCCGCTATCCGCACGGGGCAACCGACCCGGCGCGGTTGACGGCGAAAGATACCGAAGCCGTATTGCGGGCGATGCAGGCAACCGATGTCATGCAATTCGGCGACCGCCGCGTCACGGAACTGTCCGGCGGCGAGCGCAGCCGGGTGGCACTGGCGCGCGTGCTGGCGGTGGAAGCGCCGGTGATCCTGGCGGACGAACCGACATCCTCGCTCGACCCGCGTCACCAGATCGATGTCATGAAAACCCTGCGGCAGGTTGCCGACAAAGGCGTTCTGGTGATCGTGGTGACGCACGATCTTGGGCTCGCCGCGCGTTTTGCCGATACGGTGCTGGTATTGTCGGATGGACGCCTGGTGTCGCAAGGCGCTCCCGCCGAGGCGCTGTCGGAACAGGTGATGGGCCAGGTGTTCCGGATCAGCGCCTATCGTGCCGAATATCAGCGCGAGGCCGTGATCGTGCCCTGGGCGGAAATTTGATGGTCCGATGAACAGGCAGTCTGGATCTTTGTTCCGGTCGACAGTCGTCGCGGTCGTTGCGATGTTCGAACTATCCATGCCGGCGCTTGCCGCGGACCAGCCGCGTATCGCGTCGATGAATGTCTGCACCGATCAACTGCTGCTGACCCTCGCCGATCCCGAACAAATCGTCGGCCTCAGCCGTTACGCGCGCGACAGGTTTCAATCCTGGGCGGCGGACGATGCGCGCCGGTACCGGATTTTGTCAGGCGGTGCGGAAGACATATTGGTGCTGAGGCCCGATGTCGTGGTCGCCAGCCTGTTCGACAAGCGCTCGACCCGGGAACTCCTGAAAGAGCACGGGCTTCATCTCGCCGAGTTCGCCGTGCCGCGGAATCTCGACGAGGTAAAGGCGCAGATCAGCCGGATGGGCGACATCGTCGGGCATCCCGATCGCGCGACGGCGGAAATCGCCCGGCTCGATGCCGCGATGGCGAATGCGCGGCAGGCTGTGGCGAACAAACGCTATTCCGTGCTGCCGCTGTCGCGGCGCGGCTGGGTATCCGGCAGCGACAGCCTGGTCAGTTCGCTGTTGACCGAGACCGGACTGTTCAACGCCGCCGGCGATCTCGGTATCGCCTTTGGCGGCTACGCCTCGCTCGAGGCGATCGTGAGCCTGAAACCGGATTTCATTCTGGTGTCGCAGGCCGGCGACCGCGCGGAAGATGACGGCAGCGCCTTTCTGCTGCATCCCGCGCTGGAGCGTTTCTATCCGCCCGCGAAGCGCATCGTCATTCCGGACCGGCTGACCGTGTGCGGCGGCGTGATGCTGGCCGACGCGCTGGATGTGCTGGTGAAGGAGTTGAAGCGGGTGGAGAAGTAGGAAGTATTCCGTCGTCCCTGCGAAAGCAGGGACCCATAACCATAGGCCTCAGTTGATTTTGCGGACTGTTGCTGATTGTTTCTTCGCCACATCTGACGTCACGGAGTATGGGTCCCTGCTTTCGCAGGGACGACGATCGCTAAGTCCCCGATCGCTACCCCGTCTGCACCGGTCCGCCGGCCTTCTTCCATGCGTCGATGCCGCCGGCGATGTGCGCGGTGTTGGTCAATCCGGCATCCTTGGCGGCCGCGACCGCCATGGCGGAGCGCTCGCCGAACGCGCAGAAGAACACGATGCGGCGTCCGGTCGCGGCGGCGACTTCGCGCAACATGCCGCCCGATTGCAGGTTCTCGCCGATCGCCGGATAGGGCGCGTGCAGCGCGCCCGGCAACATGCCGTGCTTGGCGCGTTCGCTGTTTTCGCGAAGATCGACCAGCAGGATGTCGGGCCGGCCGAGGCTATCGATCGCCTCGCGGGCGTTGAGTGCCAAGCCTCTGCTTGGCAAGGTCGTCCTGATGCAGGCCGACATGCATATTGGCGGGCACCACCACATCCATCAGTTTTGGATTCGGCAGCTTCAGGTTGTTCATCAGCTCGACATATTCATCCATCGAGCGCACCTGCAGCCGCGGATTATATCGCTTCTCTTCGCCGATGGTGGAGACGGTATCGCCTTTGTAGTCGTGGGCGGGAAACACCATGGTCTCATCGGGCAGTTTCAGCAGCCGGCCGAAGATGGAGTCGTATTGTGCGCGTGCGCTGCCGTTCTGGAAATCGGTGCGGCCGGTGCCACGGATCAAGAGCGTGTCACCGGTAAAGACGCGGTCGCCCATCAGATAGCTATAGGAATCGTCGGTATGGCCGGGCGTGTACATCACGTCGAGGCTGAGGCCTTCGATCATCACCTTGTCGCCGTCGGTAACCCGCATCGCCACCACGTCGGCCTTGCTCTGCTCGCCCATGATGGTGACACAACGGGTACGGTCGCGCAGTTCGCCGAGCCCGGTGACATGATCGGCGTGCAGATGGGTATCGACGGCCTTGACCAGCCTGAGATCGAGCTCGCGCAGCAATTGGCAGTAGCGATCGACCTTTTCCAGCACCGGATCGAGGATCAGCGCTTCACCACCGGCGCGGCTGGCCAGCAGGTAGCTGTAGGTTCCTGAAACGCTGTCGAATAGCTGGCGAAAGATCATGGTCGGTTGCAACCTTTTCCGGCCGGACAATAGCCGATTTTCGCGGATCTTGCCGCGCGTTTTTCAGAAATCGATCTTGTCCCTGATAGCGTCGAGCCCGGCCTTGGCGCAGGCTTCGTCCTTGTCGCCGCCGGGAGCGCCGGCTACGCCGATGCCGCCAAGCAGCGTGCCGCCGGCTTCGATCACGAGGCCGCCGGCCAGCATGGCGATGTGCGGCAATTGGGCAAGGCCCGAGGACATTTGTCCCGACTTGATCGACTTCTCGAGGTCGCCGGTCGCGGCGCGAAAACTTAAAGCCGTATAGGCCTTGCTGGTCGCCGTATCGGCGGCGGGCAGGCCGGCAAAGCGATCCCGCAACATCACCTGCGGCTGGCCGAAACGGTCCACCACCGCAACCGCGACCTGAAATCCATTGGTGCGGCATTGTTTCAGCGCGGCTTGCGCCGCCTCCAGCGCCACTTCCGGCGACAGCGATTTGTAAGTCACGATCGCGTCGTCGCCGGCCATCGCGGGCCAGGCGCCCAGCGCCAGCAGCATGGCGGCGATCCCGGCTGGATATCGCATCGTGAATTTCTCAGGCTTCATGGCTACGGCTTGACATAACTCCAGCCCTGTTCCTGCAGCTCCATCAAATGGACGACGCCTGAAGGAACGATGGTAGCTTCGGGCAGCATGGAGATCGCGTGGCCTTCGGTCTTCTCCATGCCCTGCTTGGTGTGGTTGCACGCGGAAAACTGGATTTTTCCCGGAAAAACCATGTCTCTGAGGCGCTTGATGCGGTCTTTTACCGGCGACGTATCGGCCCGCAGCATGTGGAGGCCGGGACCGTAGGCGACGACATCGAGGTCCACGTCTTCATTCTTCGCGCGGTAGTATTCGATCACGTTGGTGGCGTTGTTCAACACCAGATTCATGATCTGCGGATCGTTCTGGTCGATCTGGATGGTGACGCGATGCGGCTTGCCGTCGGCGGCGAAACCGGCCGAACCGAACCCGATCGAGAGAAAGGCGATGATCGCCAGGCGAAGAAAACCGCGCATGATCTGAAACTCCTTATGGCCGCACCAGTGTATACCCATTTTCGGTCAGCGACAGAATTTGCCCGACACCGACCTGAACCGGCGTCGCGGCGGGGATGATGTCCGGCCGCTTGCCGGTTTCGCGCTCGATGGTATCCACCGTATTGAGGCAGACATCGACGCGAACGCCTTGCGCGACCAGGCTCTCCACCAGCTTGCGGTTGGCATTGTCCGTGCGCAGCAAATCGATGCCCGGGCCGAACGCCACCAGTTCGATGGCGACCTTGTCGGGATCGTAGAACTTCAGGAGATTATAAGCGACGCTGATCACCAGGCTCTGCTTTTTGGGATCGTTGTCCGAGAGCTGCAATACGACGCGGTGTTCGGCAAACGGCTTGTCCGGCAGCGGCGCCTGCGCCTGCTGGGCGCGAGCGGCGGACGGGATCATGGCCAGCATCAGCACTGCCATCAGGGCATTGCCGAGAACGCCGATAATCTGCCGTCGCCGCCTGCTGAAATGCGTCATCCCTGTCCTGCGATGATGCCCGGATTGTCGTCGACGCCCTTTAAGGTGACGCCGGTGACGTTCCGATCCGGCATTTTCTGCGAACGCAGATGTTTGGCAAAGACATCCCACACCGGCGCTCCCTTGAGATCGTTGACCGAGGCCCAGCCGGCCACCTTGTAGCTCTTGCCGGCCTCGACCGCGCGCCCATTGTCGAGCTTCAACCCGGATATCCGGCGCCCGACCGATTCCGCCGGCGTACAAGTATAGGTGAAGCCGCCGACGCGAACCATATCGCCGCCCTGCTGATAATAGGGATCTGGATTGAACAGATTGTCGCAGATGTCTTCGAGGACGTCCTTGATCTGGCTGCCGGTCATGCGCTGGACATAGGTTTCCGGATAGGTGGTCGCGGTTTCCGCCAGCACGTCTTCCATCGTCACGGGGCCTGGCAGCACGCTGGTGCCCCAGCGGAAGCCCGGCGACAGCGCGATCTCGGCGTCGAGTTCGCCGCGCAACGCATCGCAGATCATTTGATCGATGGTGCCGCTGAAATTGCCGCGGCGATAGAGCACCCGGTCCGACGTTGCGATCTTCTCGGCATAGCTTGCGGCTTGCGGACCGCGCAGTTTGTCGATCAGCGCCTGCATCGCGGCATCCGGCTTGAGCAATTCCGAAAACACCGGAAGCAGCCGGTAGCGAAGGTCGCTGATCTTGCCCTTGGCGATTTCGAGGTCGAGGACGCCGAGGAATTTCCCGTTCGAGCCGGCATTGGTCACCAGCGTGGTGCCGCCGGGATTGCCGACGGGAATCGGCTGCGGGATGGCGTCATGGGTATGGCCGCCGAGAATGACGTCGATGCCGCTGACGCGGCTGGCAAGCTTGAGATCGACATCCATGCCGTTATGCGACAGCAGCAAGACCGCATCGACCTTGTCATTGCCGCGCAGCGCATTGACCAGCTTTTGCAGTTCGTCGTCGCGGATGCCGAAGGTCCAGTCCGGCGTAAATCGTTTGGGATGGGCGATCGGCACGTAGGGAAACGCTTGCCCGATCACGGCGATGCGGTAGCCGCCGATTTCCTTGATCGTCGCCGGCTTGAAAGCGCGTCCGGACGCAGCATCGAACGCCTTGGCGTCGTTGAATGCGGCTTCTTCGGTGAGGAAGACGTTTTGCGCGAGAAATTCACCCTTGAAGCGCGCGAGATTGCTGCGCAACGCCGCTTCGCCATAGGTGAATTCCCAGTGGCCGGTCATGGCTTCGATGCCAAGCAGATTCGCTGCCTCGACCATGTCGGCGCCCTTCATGGCATTGGCTTGGCCAGTGCCCTGCCACAAATCGCCGCCGTCGAGCAGCAGCGAATGTCCCGGTCCGACGTCGCTGCGCAGGCGCTCGACCAGTGTTTTGAGATGCGCGAAGCCGCCGAGCCTGCCGAACCGGGCCGCCGATTTCTCGAAGTCGAGACAGGTGAAGGCATAGGCGTCGGCGCTGTCGGGCCTGATGCCGAACCGTTCCAGAAAAGCGCGGCCGACCAGATGCGGCGGCCGTCCCTGCATCGCGCCGATCCCGAGATTGACGCTCGGCTCGCGGAAATACACCGGCTGCAACTGCGCGTGCGTATCCGTCATGTGCAGGATGCGCGCATTGCCGAAGCGTTCGAGGTCGTAAACGCTGGTGCTGTCGGCGCTAAGCGCGCGGCGCGGCAGTGCGCCCGCGAGCACGGCAGCGCCGGAGAATTTGAGAAAATCCCGGCGGCGGATGGTCATGCGATGTCTCCGCGCGTCCCGGGAAGCTCAGCGTATCGCAAGATCTTTCCAGGCGTCTTTTTCGCTGTTGGCCTGGAAGATCGAAGCCTTGGCCAGCGCTTCGGCTTCCTTTGCCTCTGCCACCGCCTGGTCGAAGTTGCCGGCGTCGGCGGTCTTTTTCGCGGCGGCCAGGGCCGCCGCCGTCACCGTCCATTGATCGCGCAGCGTGCCGGCTTCCTTGTTGGCAGCTTCCGCGGCGGCGTAAGCGGCTTTGAAATCGGCTTCGGAGCCGGCTGCCATGACCGATGTCGCGGCTGTCATCAGCAGTATCGAGGCTAGCGTGAAGGCGGAGATCCGCATGATGTTTCTCATGGCCGCGCACCCGGTCCGGAAATAGGCAAGCCGTTGCTGACATAGGACAGATAATATTCGAGATCGCGGTACTCGTCGGATTGCGGTTCGAGCGGCACGCCGCGGGTCTGGACGTTGCAGGTGGTGAAGCGCCGGCTGATCGTGCCCATGCCGCCCCATTCGGAACGATAGATCGGCATCGCGTTCAGAATCCCGAGTGCGGGCGCCAGGATTTCGGCGCGTATCCGCTCGCCCGGATTCTGTACATGGCAGCTGGCACAGGAGAAATTGAGCTGGCCGCGCCGCGTATAGAAATAACGCTTGCCGTTCTCATAGGCTTCCAGCGCACGGGGATCGTTGGGAATCTTGATGTCGAACGGCTTGCCGCGCGAGGTGAACGCCATATAGGCGGTCAGTGCCGCCATTTCGTCTTTCACGTAGGGGAACGGCGCCTCGCCATTGGCCTCGCGGCAGCGGTTCAATGCCAGTTCCAGCGTGACGACCTTGCCTTCCTTGTCGTCGAAGTACGGATAGTTTTGCCGGATGCCGATGCCCTTGTTCGGAAAGCAATCAGCATAGCTCTTGCCGTTCTTGAAGGGCTTGGAAAACATCTCCTTGCCCATGTCGAGGGAAAATTCATAAGGAGGAAATTGTTCTTTTTCCTCCCACTGCTTGTGCATGTCCTCGTTCAGCGAATAGGGGCCGTTGACGAAGTCCGCCAGCTTCAGCTTGGGGAATTTCTGGGTGAAGTAATTCTGGAACGCCTTGGCGTCGGCCGCCGGATTCGGAGTGTCGGCGGCGAGGGCAGGCGGCGCCGTCACGAACGCCAGTGCTGCCAGCGCGAGAGCGGCTGAGGCAAAATGGATCGCAGATCGCACGTTCACTTCTCCGCTCATCCGGTTATTACAGAATCTTCGCCGTCGTGGTGTCGCTCGCGCCCTTGTTGTCGACCCAACTGATTTTCAGGTCGTCGCCTTTCTTGCCGCCCTTGAAGCTGAACTTGACATAGGGATCCTTGGAAACCGCCGCTCCCCAGTCGGCGACGAACACGCTCTTGCCGTCATATTCGAAGGTCAGAACCTGGATGAAGTGCGGCGGGATGATCTGGCCCTGCGCATCCTTGACGAAACCGGAATCCATCGGGTGCTGGATCAGCGCCTGGACTTCGGTGGTATCGCCGCTTGAGGTGGCGCGCACGCGAATGGTCGATGCCATCGGAATACTCCCTGTGATACCGGCTCAGCCGCCGCAGCCGCCGACGGTGACTTTGACTTCCTTGGTGGCGCTGTAGAGCTTGCCGCCGGCTTCCACGATCGCGATCACGTTGCTGGTCTTGGCCATCTTGAGGCGATTGGCGACGGCCGGAATCGTGCCGGGCGGAATTTGGTAGGACGCCGCCAGTGCGTTCGGATTTTCGCTGACCAAAAACGAGATCGAGGTGACGTCGGCAAGCGTGGTCGTAACCGCGATCGGAACCACCGCGCCATTCTCGGCGATTTCCGGCGCGTCGAGCTTGACCTTGTCGGACACTTCGGCGGTCTTGCCATAGAGCGACTTGATGGCGTCGGCTTCGCCCTTTTGCTTGAACGCATCCTCCGGATATTTGTCGTTGGCCGCGGCCAGGGCCGGAGCAGAGCCAAACGCAATGTTGCCGAGGCCGACGAGCACGACCGCGCCCTGCAAGACCAGGCGCCGCGTGGCCGTAAACCCGTTGTCGGTAATGGTCATCCAAAGTCTCCCAGAAAGCACGCCGTTACAATGTCTGCAGGAAATCCACGATCGCGTTGATCTCCTTGTCGGTCAAAATGCGATTTCGTCCGAACGGAGGCATCACGGTTTGCGGGTTGCGCTTGGTTTCGTCGTAAAGGATCGCGACCAGTTCGTCGCGATTTGGATATTTGCTTTTGATATCCTTCAGCGCCGGCCCGATGGTGCCGGGGAGATCGCCGCCCTTGATTTCGTGGCACGTCAGGCAGTTGCCCTTGCCGCGGTCGAAAGCCAGCGCCTGGCCCTCGGCCACGGTGGATTGTGCGGCGGCGGGTCCGGCAACGCCGACCAGCAATGCCAACGCCAGCGAGGAAATGAGGACAGGCTTCGCCGTGGAAGTGTTGGTCAAAGGCGCGTTTCCTGCGGGGTTTATTTTGGTTGCATGGTGTCGAGCGGCCCGGTCGTGCGTGGCGTGAGATTCCTGCCTTCAGCCGTCGATAGGACCTTGATGTCGGCAGGATTGGCGCACGCGCTCATGCACGGCTTGGCCTGTGTATCGGGTCTTGGGTCGGTCCAGGTGAAACTGTCGTGATTGGGCATTTTGACTTTTGGCAGACTGTTCCGGTCGGCGACGAATTCGTTTGGAACGATGTCGTTGAGGTTCAGAATATAGGCTGTCAAAGCATAAACATCATCGGCTGACAATGTATGCGGTGCAGGCATCGGCATGGCGCGGTTAATGTAGTCCCACAATGTCGGTGCAAACGGCCAATAGCTGCCCACCGTCGGTTCCGGCCGGTCGTCCTTGAGCGTTCCCATGCCGCCCACGAGTTTGGGGAAGCGGCCTTCGCCTTCGCCAAAAGTCCCATGACAGGCGGCACATTGATCGGCAAACACCTCCGAGCCCTTCTGGACCGTGCCGTTGCCGGCAGGTAAGCCCGCACCATCGTCGCCGCGCGCATCGATATCCCATCCGGCCAACTGTTCGGGGGTGGCCTTGACGCCATAACCATAATGGCCGGGTTCGGCAGCGTTGGCGGCCATCGTGGCGGCGAACAGAAGGCTCACGCAGAGCAGCAGCGCACGTTCACGCGAGCTGAACATCGAACACGCTCCCGTCAGGCTTGACCTGCCAGGTCTGGATCGAATTGTTGTGATAGACCGAATTCGATCCGCGTTCCTTTCGCAGTTGCGCAATCGTCGGCTGAACATAACCGGTCTCGTCGATCACCCGGGATTCGAGCAGTGCCGGCCGGCCATCCCAGCGCCAGGGCAAAGTGAATTTCGTCAGCGCTTTCGACAGCACCGGCTCATGCAGCCGCGCGCTTTGCCAGTTGACGCCGCCATCCGATGGAGACGTCGACCTGCTTGACCTTGCCGTTGCCGCTCCAGGCCAAACCCCGGATTTCGTAAAGTCCGGCGCCATCGAGCGGCTTTTCGGGGCAGGGAAAGGTGATGACGGACTTGGCATCGATCAGCCAGGTGAATCCGCGCGAGGTGCCGTCCGGCATCAGGTCGGTATATTTCGCGGTTTCTTCACGCGAATACCAGGGACGGTCGCCAAGCTTGATCCGGCGCAGCCATTTGATGCTGACATTGCCTTCCCAGCCCGGCACCAGCAACCGCAGCGGATAGCCTTGTTCGGGCCGCAGCGCCTCGCCGTTCTGCGCGTAGACCACCAGGCAATCGTCGAGACATTTGGCGAGCGGCAGGCTGCGGTTCATGTGGGCGCCGTCGGCGCCTTCCACCAGCACCCACTGCGCCGCTTTCTTGATGCCGACTTCTTCCAGCAAGGTCGAAAGCTTGACGCCGGTCCATTCCGCGCAACTGATCATGCCATGATTGAATTGCAGCGAATTCAACTGCGCCGCGCGCCATTCCATGCCGCCATTGGCGGGGCATTCGATGAAATGGATGCGCGACACCGCCGGAAAGCGCATGATGTCCTTTATCGACAGAACAAGCGGCCGCTCGACCAGGCCATGGATCATCAGACGATGCTGCGCCGGATCGACATCCGGCCGTCCCGCGTGATGGCGTTCGAAGAACAGGCCGTTCGGCGTGATGATGCCGTGCAGATCCTGCAGCGGCGAAAAGCTGACCGAAGATTCGGTCCCGGCGGTCAGCCATGGCACGTTGCGCCTGATGACGCCGGCCTCGGTATCGGCAGGCTTGCCGTAGGGCCGGTCAACCACGCCGGCGCCGATCGATTGCGACCACGGTGCGTCCGCAGGCGGGGATGCCGGTTCGGCGCTGCCTCGTGTGGCGCCAAAGGCGAAACTGCCGGTGAGCGCCGCGCCTATCCTGAGAAAGGATCTTCGGCCCAGCGGATTGTTTGTTTCCGTAAGCTTGGACGCCGCAGGCATGTTGCGCCAGAGGTCAGGCCGCACGTTTCCTCGCATTTCGGCTCGAAGCCGCATCGTTTCCCGTTGCGCCAGAGCTATCGCCGCTGATTAATTTAGTCAATGCTAAACAACCGGGAATGCTGTAATGTGAACATGCGGATTTCAACCCCACGAAGATTTTTCGAGCCGGACATGAAATCATGAGAGCCGTCGCGACAGTCACCAAAGCAGCGAGAACCATTCCCGCCGGAATCGGCGCAGCCGACGCGGCGGCGCTGAAAAAACTGGCGAGACAGGCCGGCAATGCCGGCGCGGCTTTTGAAATTGCTCGGCAACGAGAAACGGTTGCTGATTCTCTGTTTTCTTTCGGTGCGTGGCGAAATGACGGCCGGCGAACTGGTCGACGTGGTGAAACTGAGCCCGTCGGCGCTGTCGCAGCATCTGGCCCGGCTGCGCGCCGATGGCCTGGTGACATTCCGGCGCACGTCGCAGACGCTGCATTATCGTGTCTGCGATCCGCGCGCGTTACAGGTGCTCGGGGTGCTCAAGGAAATCTACTGCGCGGATATCGAGTGACGCCAGGTTGAGATGACGAATGGCTGAATATGTCGTGGAATTCGGCAAGGACGGCAGGCCGCTGGAGCCGGACGGCCGTCTCGACGCGGCGGCGTTTCACCGCAACCATCAGGCGATCTCGGCGGTATTGCAGCAATTCCTCGCCGGAAAATCCGGCGACGCCGTCGAGGCCGGCAGCGGCACCGGACAGCACGTGGTCGAGTTCGCGCGCCTCAACCCCGAAATCACCTGGTGGCCGAGCGATCTCAACACGCAACATCTGCGAAGCATCGAGGCGTGGCGGGCGCATGCAGGGCTGACGAATATCCGCCCGCCATTGCGGATCGATTTGTCCGATCCGGCGTGGTGCCATGAGATGCATGACGGCAGCGGCCCCGGAAAATTGCTGGCAGTGTTCTGCGCCAATGTGATCCACATCGCGCCGTGGCGCGTCGCCGAGGGCCTGTTTGCAGGCGCCGGTCGTTATCTGCAGGCGGACGGGCGGCTGTTTTTGTATGGGCCGTTCAAGCGCGGCGGCCGGCACACCGCGGCCAGCAACGCCGCGTTCGACCGCAGTCTTCGTGAGAACGATGCCGAATGGGGCGTGCGCGACATCGACGATCTCAAACGACTCGGCGAGGGCGTCGGCCTGAATTTGACGGAAATCGCCGAGATGCCCGCCAACAATCTGATTGTGGTGTTCGAGCGGTCGAAGCCGACCTGACCGCGATGCATGACGCACGCCCGTTTGCGTCGGTTGATCGAGTGGACGCCGCATAGTATCGAGAACCGAAATGGCTCGGGCTGAACCGGCCGCATCCGGGCGGAAATGCCGATGATCGACGTGACGACAATTGACGAGGTTTCCGGCGACGCGCGGGCGCGGTCCAATGTGGTGCGTCTGGCGGCGGCGCAGGCGCTGTCCGGCGCCAATTCGGCGGTGATTTTTGCGACCGGCTCGATCGTCGGTGCGACGCTGGCGCCGGATATCTCGTTCGCCACCGTGCCGCTGTCGATGTACGTGGTGGGGCTTGCCGCCGGCACCCTGCCGACCGGCGCGATTTCGCGCGCCTATGGCCGCCGCGTCGCCTTCATCATCGGCA
This sequence comes from uncultured Alphaproteobacteria bacterium, assembly GCA_963774685.1. Classification (GTDB taxonomy): domain Bacteria; phylum Pseudomonadota; class Alphaproteobacteria; order Rhizobiales; family Xanthobacteraceae; genus Bradyrhizobium. Next base: position 1,282,822 of record CAVZFU010000005.1, read on the forward strand.
CCGGCTGCGGCGTGGCGACCGGGCTGCTTGGGGCCTTCGCCATCCTGCATGCCTCGTTTCCGTTATTTTGCTGCGCGACGTTCCTCGGCGGATTGTATGGGGCGGTGTCGCAATCCTACCGTTTTGCCGCCGCCGATGGCGCCAGTGCCGGGTTCCGTCCGAAGGCCGTGGCATGGGTGATGGCCGGCGGCGTTTTCGCCGGCGTGCTCGGCCCGCAGCTCGTGCAATGGACGATGGATATCTGGCCGCCGTATCTGTTCGCCTTCAGCTTCATGATGCAGGCCGCGGTCGCGGTGTTGGCGATGGCGATGCTGTCGGGCGTCGATGCGCCGAAGCCCGCGCCGTCGGATCTGCACGGCGGCCGTCCGTTATTCGAGATCGCCCGGCAGCCGCGCTTTATCGCCGCGGTGCTGTGTGGCGTCATCTCCTATCCGGTGATGAACTTTGTCATGACTTCGGCGCCGCTGGCGATGAAGATGTGCGGGCTCAGCGTCAGCGATTCCAATTTCGGCATTCAGTGGCATATCGTGGCGATGTACGGGCCAAGTTTTTTCACGGGTTCGCTGATCGCGCGTTTCGGCGCGCCTCGCATTGTCGCGCTCGGCCTGTTGCTCGAAGCCATCGGTGCGGCGATCGGGATATCCGGTATCACCGCGATGCATTTCTGGGCCACGCTGATCGTGCTCGGGATGGGCTGGAATTTCGGTTTCGTCGGCGCCTCCGCGCTGGTGCTGGAAACCCATCGGCCGCAGGAGCGTAATAAGGTGCAGGCCTTCAACGACTTTCTGGTGTTCGGAATGATGGCGATAGGATCGTTCGCGTCCGGCCAGTTGCTGGCGAATTACGGCTGGCCGACGGTCAACATGGTGGTGTTTCCCCCTGTGCTGCTGGGGCTTGCTGTCGTCACTCTGTCGTCGTTCGCCAAACGGCGGGCGAAATTGCAGGCGGTCGACGAATTTCCCGATCCGAGTATCTGACCGGTAGCGTCCGCCTGAAGTGAGAGAGGTTCAATGCCGTCGCGCACTCTTCTCGATGAGTTCATCGCCGTTGTCGAGGCCGGCGATCATGCCGGCGCCATCGAGCGCTATTACACCGAGGATTCCAGCATGCAGGAAAACGCCGCGCCGCCGCGCGTCGGTCGCGACGTGCTGGTTGCGCACGAGCGCGGCGTTCTGGCGCGCATGACGCATGTCTATTCCAAGGCGATGTCGTCGGTGGTCGAGGGCGATCGCGCCGCCATTCACTGGATTTTCGAATTGACGGACAAATCGGGCAAGGTGCACCGGATCGACGAGGTGAGCTTGCAGCAATGGCGCGGCGACAAGATATTCCGCGAGCGTTTTTTCTACGATCCGTCGAAGCCCAAAACGTGATGGCTGCGATGACACTTCGGCAGTGACCGAAGCATTGCGATTTACCGATCTGCTAGCGGTGTCGTCATGGCCGGGCAAAAGCGCGAAGCGCGTCTTGGCGTTGTCCCGATCATCCGTGTCTTAAGTGGCAACAAGAAAAAACGTGGATGCCCGGGACAAGCCCGGGCATGACCGAGAAAGAATAAAGAAGAACATTGGCGACCCCCAAGGAAACATTCATCGACGAAACCTCTTTCCGCTATGACGGCTGGCGGATCGTCGTGGTCTGCTTTCTGCTGGCGACCTTCGGCTGGGGTTTCGGTTTTTACGGCCAGAGCGTCTATCTGGCCGAGTTGCATCGCCTGTACGGCTGGCCGGCTTCGCTGATTTCGGCGGGCACGACATTCTTCTATCTGTCCGGTGCCGTCTTGGTCGCCTTCGCCAGCGAGGCGGTGCGATGGTTCGGTCCGCGCAACTGCATGCTTGCCGGCGTAATTGCGATGGCAGCGTCCGCCGCCTTGATCGGTCAGGTCTCGTCACCATGGCAGCTTTACGCAGCCGACGCGCTGCTGGCATTGGGATGGGCGGGCACCAGCCTTGGCGTCATCACCACCACGCTCGGCCTCTGGTTCGACCAAAAGCGCGGCATGGCGATCAGCCTGGCGCTGAACGGCGCCAGCTTCGGCGGCATCGTTGGCGTGCCGCTGCTGGTGGCCGCCATCGGACGCTTCGGCTTCCCCGACGCGATGATCGTTGCGGCAATCGTCATGCTGGTCGTGATGATCCCCGTCATCCTGATCTTCGTCGGGCCGCCGCCAAATCCCGGCGGTATCGCGGCAGGATCCGCGGCGGATGCGCCGTCGGCGTCACAGATTCGCGCCCGAGCCTTTCGCGACGTCGCATTTCTGACGGTATCGGTTGCGTTCGCTTTGGTGCTGTTTGCGCAAGTCGGCTTCATCGTTCACCTGATTTCATTTCTCGATCCGGTGATCGGACGCAAGCATGCTTCGATTGCGGTGGCCCTGCTGACCGCGATGGCGGTCGCCGGGCGCGTGTTGTTCTCGACGGTGATCGACCGGCTCAACCAGCGGCTGGCGTCGGCAGTCTCGTTCGTGAGCCAGGCCATCGCGCTCCTGGTCATCATTCATTCGCGCAACGAAGCGCTGTTGATCGCGGCCTGTGCTCTCTTTGGCTTCTCGGTCGGAAACCTGATCACGCTGCCGGCACTGATCATCCAGCGCGAGTTCGACCCGCGCTCGTTCGGCGTACTGGTCAGCCTGGTCACGGCGATCGTCCAGATCACCTATGCGTTCGGTCCGGGAGTCATCGGCCTGCTGCGCGACGCGTCGGGAAGCTACACGCTGCCGTTTTACGGCTGCATCGCCCTGGAGGTGATCGCGGCGGTTTTGATCATGGTTCGCGGCAGCGCTAAGCCACGCGCTGTCGCAGAAGATCCTCAAGATCGAGCCGCCGCGTGAACATCGCCAGCGCGCCGTCCGGCGTGCGCGGCCATTGCTCTTTCGGCCGGTCCCGGTAGAGCTCGACGCCGTTCTGGTCGGGATCGCGCAGGTAGAGCGCCTCGCTGACGCCGTGATCGCTGGCGCCGTCGAGGGCAATTCCCGCCTGCATCACCCGATGCAACGCGTCCGCCAGCGCCGGCCGCGTTGGATAAAGGATGGCGGTGTGAAACAGTCCCGTCGTCCCCGGTGCCGGCGGATGGCCGCCCTTGCTTTCCCAGGTGTTCAATCCGATGTGGTGGTGATAGCCGCCGGCGGAAATGAACGCCGCGCCGGAACTCATGCGTTGCATCACCTCAAAGCCCAGCACGCCGCAATAAAATCCCAGCGCGCGGTCGAGGTCGGCGACCTTGAGATGAACATGCCCGATTCGCGTTCCGGCGATGATGGGTGGATTTTCCGGCATACTGTCTCTCCTTTTTCACCTCACCCCGCAAGGAGCGGGGCAAGGGAAACTCCTTACACCAGTTCGGACACTTGCCCTTCGGGCAACCCGAACTCAAACGTGTTCAGCGTCATGGACACCATGGTGTAATAGCCGCACAGCCCGATGATTTCGACAATGCCGCGCTCGCCGAACATCTTCACGGCGTCGTCGTAAAGCGGTTTGGAAACGCCGTGGCCCTCGTGCAGCGATTTGGCGACATCGTAGACCATCTTGCCCTTGGGGTCGTCGAAATGCGGGGTGCGGCGGTCGCGGATGTCGTCGATGATCTTGGGATCCATGCCGCCGGCCAGCGCCAGCCGCTTGTGGGCGAACCACTCATAATGCGAGGTCCAGTGCCGTGCGGTGACCAGGATCGCGATCTCCGACAGTTTTGCCGGAAACACGGTATCGAAGCGCAGGAAACCGCCGAGACGCGTGGCGTGCCGCGCCATCTCCGGGCTGTTGAGCCAGGCCATCATCGGCGGCGGCGGTTTGCCGCGCTTGCCGGCGATCGATTCGTCGTAGGTTTGTTTCTGGTCCTCGCTCATTTCGCCAGGCGAAAGCAACTTCAGGCGCATGTTCGTTTCCTCGGGTTTTTCAATCGTTGCCGCTTTGCGAATACACCCGATCAGGGATCATGGCCACATCCGCGATCGCATGGTCGGGCAAGAGACATATTGAATTCCGCCTACGGCGGCTAAGGTCGATCCAACGTCCCCGCATGGAAACGCCATCATGTCCGACCTGGAAAATTTTCGCCGTGAAACCCGTGCCTGGCTGGAAGCGAATTGCCCGCCGGAGATGCGGCGTCCCATGACTTCGGATGAAGACACGTTCTGGGGCGGCCGCAACACCAAATTCTCGTCGGAGCCGCAGCGCGTCTGGTTCGAGCGCATGCGCGACAAGGGCTGGACCGTGCCGCATTGGCCGAAGGAATATGGCGGCGGCGGCCTCGATCCGGAACAGACCAAAATCATGCGCCAGGAGATGGCAGCACTTGGTGCGCGCTCGCCGCTGACTTCGTTCGGCATTTCCATGCTGGGGCCGGCGCTGCTGAAATACGGCACCGACGCGCAGAAAAAGGAGCATCTGCCGAAAATCGCCGCCGGCCTGATCCGCTGGTGCCAGGGCTATTCCGAACCCAATGCAGGCTCCGATCTGGCGTCATTGCAGACCCGGGCCGAGAGCGACGGCGACGATTTCATCATCAACGGCCAGAAGATCTGGACATCCTACGCCAATTTTGCCGACTGGATCTTCTGCCTGGTGCGGACCGATGCGTCGGCCAAAAAGCATGACGGCATCAGTTTCATCCTGTTCGACATGGCTTCAAAGGGCGTGTCCACCAAGCCCATCCTGCTGATCTCGGGGCGGTCGCCGTTCTGCGAAACCTTCTTCGACAACGTGCGGGTGCCCAAGGCCAACGTGGTCGGTACCGTCAACCGCGGCTGGGACGTCGCGAAATACCTGTTGCAGCACGAGCGGGCGATGATCTCCGGCATGGGCGAGCGCGGCGTCGGCCGTCCACTCGGCCAGGTCGCAGCAGATTCCGTGGGCACCGACGAGCAGGGGCGGCTGGAAGATCCGATGCTGCGCGGACAAATCGCGACCTTCGAGATCGACGAGGCGGCGCTGGCCTGCGCCGCCGAACGCGCGGTCGACCTTGCAAAGGCCGGCCAGGCGCATCCGGCGTTTTCCTCGGCGATGAAATATTACGGCACCGAGCTCAACAAGCGCCGCTACGAGATCCTGATGTCCGCGGGTGGCGCCGATGCGCTGGAATGGGAAAGCGAACGCTCGAAAGGCGGCGCCCGGCCGCGCGCCTGGCTGCGTACCAAGGCCAATTCGATCGAGGGCGGCACCAGCGAAGTGATGCTCGGCATCGTGGCGAAGCGGATCCTCGATTTGCCGGGGGCGTGACGGGCATCCAACACTAACCGGATTTTTCCATGGCACTCGTCCTCAATGAAGAACAGTCGATGCTGCGCGACAGTGCGCGGGGCCTCATCAGCGACAAAGCGCCGGTGTCGCATCTGCGGCAGTTGCGCGATGCAAAGGACACCACCGGATTTTCCCGCGACCTGTGGAAGGCTTTTGCCGAGATGGGATTTTCCGGCCTGCTGGTGCCGGAGCAATTTGGCGGTAGCGGGCTCGGTTGCGTCGAAGCCGGCGTGGTGATGGAGGAAATCGGCCGCACCTTGATGCCGTCGCCGTTTCTGTCGACCGCGGTCGTGGCGGCCTCGGCGCTGTCGCGCGGCGGCAGTGCCGCGCAAAAGTCCGAATACCTGCCGAAGATTTCAGCCGGCTCGCTGCTGGCTGCACTTGCCGTCGACGAAGGCGCCAAGCATCGTCCGCTGCAAACCAAAATGCAGGCGATCCGTTCCGGCAACGGCTTCAGGCTTAACGGCGCCAAGGCCTTCGTGGTCGACGGGCACACCGCCGATCTCCTGATCGTCGCGGCGCGCACTGCAGGTGCTGCCGGCGAACGCGACGGGTTGACGCTGTTCCTGGTCGATCCGAAAGCTAAAGGCATCGAGACCGAGCGCACCGCGATGGTCGATTCGCACAATGCGGCGCGCATTGTGTTCAGCAATGTCGAGGTCAACGCCGATGGCGTGCTCGGCGAGGTCGATCAGGGCGGCGCGCTGCTCGAAGGCGTGCTCAATATCGGCCGGGGTGCGGTGGCATCCGAAATGGTCGGTGTCAGCGAGGAAGTGTTCGGCCGCACCGTCGGCTATCTCAAGGAGCGCAAGCAGTTCGGCAAGTTGATCGGTGAATTCCAGGCGCTGCAGCACCGTGCCGCGCAGCTTTATATCGAAATCGAAATCACCCGCGCCGCCGTCATGAAGGCGCTGCAGACGCTCGACGGCGATTTCGAAAAAGCCGGCGCGGCGGTTGCGGTCGCGAAAGCGCGCGCCGGTTCAACCGCGACGCTCGCTGTTCAGGAAGGCGTGCAAATGCACGGCGGCATGGGGATGACCGACCAGTTCGACATCGGCTTCTTCATGAAGCGCGCGCGGGTCTGCCAGGAATTGTTCGGCGACACCAACTTTCACGCCGATCAACTGGCAAGGATGAAGAATTATTGAGACTCCGGATTCTGTCGCTCGAGGCGCGAAGAGCGCGCACTCAGGCGCGAAAGCTGCAAACGTACACGTCATCCTGAGGTCGAGCCTGTCGGCGACGAGGATGGCTACCGGGCGCAAGCCTCACCGGATCGGCGGGGCGTACTGGATGCCGCCGGCGCTCCAGAGCTGGTTGAGACCGCGGGGAATGCCGAGCTTCGATCCACTGCCGACATTGCGCTCGTAAACTTCGCCGTAATTGCCGACGTGGCGGATGATGCGCGCGGCCCAATCTTTGGTCAGGCCGAGTTGCTCGCCGTAATTGCCTTCGGTGCCGACCAGCCGCATCACGTCGGGTTTCTTCGACTTCAGCGCCTCGTCGATGTTTTTCGAGGTGATGCCGAGTTCCTCGGCGTTGATCATCGCATACAGCGTCCACTTCACGATCAGCATCCAGTCGTCGTCGCGCTCCCGAACCACCGGCGCCAGCGGCTCCTTTGAAATGACGTCGGGCAGGATGGTGTGGTCGCCCGGCTTCGCAAGGTTCAGCCGTATCGCATAGAGCTGGGAGACGTCGGCGGTCAGCGTGTCGCACTGGCCGGAATCATAGGCCTTGATCACATCGTCCAGCTTGGGGAATTTCATTTCCGTGTATTTGATGTTGTTGGCGCGGAAATAGTCGGCGAGGTTGAGCTCGGTCGTGGTGCCGCCCTGCACGCATACCTTGCTGCCGTCGAGCCCGAGCGCGGAATCGATATTGCGCGCCGCAGGCGTCATGAATCCTTCGCCGTCATAATAGGCGACCGCCGGGAAATACAGGTCATAGGAAGTCTCGCGCGACATGCTCCATGTCGAGTTGCGCGAGAGGATGTCGACCTTGCGGTTCTGCAATTCCTTGAAGCGCTCATTGGCGTCGAGCGGAACGAATTTCGCCTTTGACGGATCGTCGAAAATCGCCGACGCCACCGCGCGGCAGAAATCGACGTCGAAGCCGGTCCAGTTGCCCTTGTCGTCGGGGATCGAGAAGCCGGGAAGGCCGGTATTGACGCCGCACAGCACTTCGCCGCGCCGGATCGTCCTTTTCAGGGTCCGGGTGTCATATCGTTCATAGGTGATGGCAGCCGCCGCGACCGCGACTGCGACCGCGAGCCCGATCAGGAGGCCGCCTCGGAATGTCCGCATCATGTGTTTCTCGCCAAAATCGGAAAAAAGGATCGGTGATGAAAGCAGCGTCGCGGCTACAGCTCCGGCTTCTGTCGGATGATCACCTTGGTGCCGACCGGGACCCGGTCATAAAGATCGGCGACGTCGGCATTGACCAGCCGGAAGCATCCGGACGAGACCGCGGTGCCGATGGTGTCGGGACGGTTGGTGCCGTGAATGCGATAGACGGTGGTGCCGAGATACATCGCGCGCGCGCCGAGCGGGTTGCCCGGTCCACCGGCCATGAAGCGCGGCAAATAGGGCTGGCGCACGATCATTTCCGGCGGCGGCGTCCAGTCCGGCCATTCCGCCTTGCGGGTGATGTTGACCAGACCTTGCCACTGGAATCCGTCGCGGCCGACGCCGATGCCGTAACGCAGCGCGCGGCCATTGCCCTGGATCAAGTAGAGATGGCGCTCGGCGGTCGAGATGATGATGGTGCCCGGCGCTTCCGTGGTGCGGTAAAGCACCATCTGCTTGCGGTATTCGGGATCAAGCTGGACGGAGTCGTCGGCCAGAAGTCCGGGCTGGTCGCCGACGTCAGGTTGCTGGGCGAAACCGTGCGACACCGGAAGCATCAGGCCGGCCGCCGCCATCATCATCCAGATCAGGTGCCGAAACTTCGTCATTTAAGCTCTCCCGGTGGTGTTGCGAGGCGTGTCTATCACTTCCGCCAAATCACTGGAACCATCAAATTGCGCCGAAGATGGGATGGGTTGGCAAACCCGGGGGCATGCCGATGTTATTTCGGGGCGATCCATAACCGGAGTCCATAGGCCACGACCGCCACGGTGCCGACGCCGCCGAGCCAGAGGGCCACGAACCACAGCAGGCGCTGCGCCAGCGGGCGCGGGTTTTCCTTAAGTGGCGTCAATGGTAACCGCTCTCGGGTTTGACCTTGCCGCGGAATACCCAATAGGCCCACGCGGTATAACCAAGAATGAGCGGCACCAGGAAGGCCACGCCGAACAACATGAAGACCTGGCTGTTCTCCGGCGAAGCCGCCTGCCAGATGGTGATGCTCTGCGGCACGATGTAGGGCCACATGCTGATGCCGAGCCCGGCATAGGACAGCGCGAACAGCGCCAGCGTCAGGAAGAACGGCTGGCGATCCCATCTGTTGGCAAGGCTGCGCAGCAACAGCGCGCTGACCGCCGCGACCGCGATCGGCACCGGCGCGGTCAGGACGATGTTCGGCCAGCCGAACCAGCGCTGGGTATATTGAACATGGAGGAACGGTGTTGCGACGCTGACCGCGCCGATTGCGCCGAGCATCGCGAACAGCAACAGCCAGCTCAGGCGATAGGCCTTGTCGCGAAGCGCGCCTTCGGTCTTCAGCACCAGCCACGTTGCGCCGAGCAGGGCATAGCCAACGACCAGCGCTGCGCCCGTCAAAATGCTGAACGGCGTCAGCCAGTCCCACCAACCGCCGGCATAATGCCGTCCCTCGACATGCACGCCCTGCAGGATCGCGCCAAGCGCGATACCCTGCGCCAGCGCCGCCAGCAGCGATCCGCCGGCAAACGCGATGTCCCAGCGGTTGCGCTGGCTCAGCGTGCGCCAGCGAAACTCGAACGCAACGCCGCGAAAGATCAGTCCGACCAGCATCGCGATCATCGGCGTGTAGAGCGCCGGCATCAGTACGGCATAGGCCAGCGGAAACGCGGCCATCAGGCCGCCGCCGCCGAGTACCAGCCAGGTTTCGTTGCCGTCCCACACCGGCGCGACGCTGTTCATGATCACGTCGCGATCGGCCTTGTCGGGAAACAGCGGAAACAATATGCCGAGGCCGAGATCGAATCCGTCCATCACCACATAGACAAAGACCGCAAATGCGATGATGAAGGCCCAGACGGTGGCGATGTCGATGCCGGTCATCGGGCGGATCCTTCCGCTATCGCGCCGGCCGCGGGTGTGATGCCGGTGGCGTGCGCCGGCAAATCGGCACGCGGTCCCTGTTCGCCGTCAAGCGGCGCCGACGCCATCAACCGTAGCAGGTAGGTCAGGCCCGCCGCATAGACGATGAAATAGACCGCGATGAAGACAAGCAGCGACGACGCCACCGCGGGCGCGGCCAGCGGCGAAGCAGAGTCGGCGGTGCGGAGCAATCCATAGACCGTAAAGGGCTGGCGGCCGACCTCGGTCGTGAACCAGCCGGCCAGCACGGCGATGAACCCGGCCGGACCCATCGCGAGCGCATAAAGATGCAGCCAGCGCCATTGATAGAGCTTGCCCCTCCAGCGCGCGTAGAGACTGAAGAGACCGACGCCCAGCATCAGAAATCCGACGCCGACCATGACGCGGAACGACCAGAAGATGATGGCCACCGGTGGCCAGTTTTCGCGCGGCACGGTGTCGAGCCCTTTCAGCGGCGCATCCAGCGAATGCTTGAGAATCAGCGACGATGCTTTTGGAATCTCGATGGCATATTTCATCTTGCCAGCGGCCTGATCGGGCAGCCCGAACAGAATGAGCGGCGCGCCATCGGGATGGCTGGTGAAATGGCCTTCCATCGCCATCACTTTCACCGGCTGGTGCTTCAGCGTGTTGAGGCCATGCTGGTCGCCGGCGAGAATCTGGATCGGCGTCACCAGGGCGGCCATCCACATCGCCATTGAAAACATCACGCGCGGACCTTCCAGGCGGGAGTCCCGCAACAGGTGAAACGCGCCGACCGCGCCGACCACGAAGGCGGTGGTGAGGTAAGCCGCAAGCACCATATGCACCAGCCGATAGGGAAACGACGGATTGAAGATCACCTTGAGCCAATCGGCTGCGACGAACTGCCCGTCGGCGTTGATCGCGTAGCCGGCCGGCGTCTGCATCCAGGAATTGGCGGATAGAATCCAGAACGCGGAGATCAGCGTCCCGGTCGCAACCATCAAGGTCGCGAAGAAATGCAGTCTGTGGCCGACCCGCTCCAGGCCGAACAGCATCACGCCGAGGAAGCCGGATTCGAGGAAGAACGCGGTCAGCACCTCGTAGGCCATCAGCGGGCCGATCACGGAGCCCGCTTTGTCGGAGAATGCCGACCAGTTGACGCCAAACTGGTAGGACATCACGATGCCCGACACCACGCCCATGCCGAATCCGATGGAGAATATCTTCAGCCAGTAATTGAACAGGTTGATGAAGACCTCGCGCCCGGTCCACAGCCAGAGCGCTTCGAGCACCGCGAGAAAACTGGCAAGGCCGATCGAGAAGGCGGGAAACACGATGTGAAACGACATCGTGAATGCGAACTGCGCGCGCGCAAATATCACGGCGTCCCAGCCTTCGAGCATCACAGCCATCCGTCACCGCACCCAGGGTGCGGACACTATCACGCTGTATGTCGCGGCGGTACTGCGGTTCGCGAGGGATCGGCTCAGCTACTGGCGTTGAGCAGCCGCGCGATGGCGCGGTCCATCTGCTCGTATTGGCCCTCGCCGGCATGCTGGAAAACGATCTTCCCGCTCTGGTCGATGATGTACTGCGCCGGCCAATACTGGTTGCCAAAGGCATTCCAGGTTCGCGAGTCGTTGTCCTGCGCCACCGGATAGGTGATGCCATGCCGTTTCAGTGCGGCCTGGACGTTGGCGGCTGATCTTTCGAAAGGAAATTCCGGGGTGTGAACTCCGACGACGACCAGCCCGCGATCCCGGTATTTCGCATAAAGTTCGGTGACGTGCGGCAGCGTGTTGACGCAGTTGACGCAGCCGTAGGTCCAGAAATCCACCAGCACCACCTTGCCGCGCAGATTCGCCATGTCGAGCGGCGCGGAATTGAACCAGTTGCTGATGCCGGTGAAGTTCGGCGCGGTGCCTTGTGCAGCGGCCACATCGAAGGGAACGGTCCGGTCGCTCGCGGCCTCGCCTGCGACGCCGGGGCTGGCTGCGCCGATCAGGCAGAGCACAATTACGGAAACAGATGTCGCGAACAAGCGTATCGTCATGGGTAACTCCATCGTTGAGGTGAGTTGATCAAAGGCCGATCTGGCCGCTCGGGTAAAATCCTGTCAGCCATGCCACGATCAGCGTGTCGTACTGAAAATAAGACGCAACCGCGAAGGCGACGACGACTAATCCGAAGCCTTGCTGCAGCCTTCGGGAGATTCGCGCGATGCCGCGAACGCGAGTGGTGACGGCCTGACCGCCATAGGCAATCGCCAGCATCGGGATCGCGGCGCCGATGGCGTAGACTACAAGCAGCGCGCTTGCCCACGTTGTGTCTTTGGAGGTCGCCACTACCGTGAGGATCGAACCCAGCACCGGACCAGCGCAGGGCGTCCATACCAGGCCGAGCGTCGTGCCGAGCACAAAGCCGCCGACGATGCCCTGACGGGACGCGGTGTTGCCGGTGGAACTGCCGTTCGAGAGGCCGCGGATCCGGATCGACAGCCATTCGAACGGCGCCGGCCAGATCATTAGCAATCCAAATCCAACCAGCAAGATTGCCGCGCCGGTCCGCAGGTCATTGGGATCGAATTTGAAAAGGTTGGTGATCACACTCAGCAGCAGTGCGACGGCGGAAAACGACATGACAAAGCCGAGCGCTATCATGGCGGGGCGTGTCTTGCCGGTCTGGCCCACCGACGCGCCCAGGAGAATCGGCAGCATCGGCAGCGTACAGGGCGTCGCCACAGTGACCACGCCGGCGAGCAATGCGATAACGAGATTGAACATGGGCAAGGACCCGTCGAATGACTGCGTCTGGGCCCTTGCGGTTGCGCAAGAACTCTCATGGTCCTTCGAGACGCCCGAGCGAAGTGTTACCCCTGTGGCGTCACGAGTTCGTGAGGCTCTCGGTATCGGCCGCGCGGGTTCGACCCTGCGGCCTCCAGACGCAGAACGACCCGGAGGGGGGCATCCCGTCCGGGTCGTTGGAGGTATCTGAGAGGTTGGAAACTGGTGTGTCTGCGTCGCTACTTGTTGGTGTAGCGGGGGAATTTTTCAGCGTGATGTCGTCCATTGTTTCATTTGTTTCGTCGGCTCGCTTTGCTTTCCTTGATCGATTCAGCCGTAACCAGTTGAATCAGATGCGCTATCTATGCCGCCAAGCTATCGACGCCGGCGCCCTTGAGCAGGTCGGCGAGTTGTTTGCGGGCATAGAACATCCGGGTTTTCACCGTGCTCTGCGGGATACCGATGATCGCGCCGGCCTCTTCCACCGACTTTTCGTGGTAGTAGACGAGGTTGATGATTTCGCGGTGCGCCGGCGACAGCCGGGCAACGCAGGCACGCAGGATCGCGCTGGTATTGCTGCGGTCCAGCGAAGCTTCGGGCGTGTCGGCCTGGTCGGCGATTTCAAGCACGTCTTCCTGGTCGATGTCCTCGTAGCGGCGCTGGCGCAGTGCGGTCAGCGCCTTGAAGCGGGCGATCGACAACAGCCAGGTCGAAACCTGGGAGCGGCCCTGGAACTGGCTGGCAGTGCGCCACACATCGAGGAAGACCTGACTGACGAGATCTTCCGCCACGGTGACGTCACGCACGATTCGAAGGATGAAGCGGTAAACCCGCACATTGTGACGGGAATAGAGGGTGTGCATCGCAGAGCGGTCGCCATCGGCAATGCTCTCCAGCAGCATTTCATCCGAAGTCGCCTGGGCGGCGACGATGCCCCTCTGGGCTGCGGCGTTGATGGCGATAACGTTCTGCATGACTGGCTCCCGGCGTCGCCGTTGATGGCGCTCGTTGGCCAAATTGTTAATCAGCGAACGTTTCGGGATGTCTGCACGCCAAGTGGAAAATGGTTTCGTGCGCGGGAGATTTGTTTCGTGGCGGCGCCTGCGACGAAACATTCGGGACCAAAAGACGAGCGATTTCAATGATGGTAAAATCGGAGGGCGGGACCGCCCCGGTACGCCGTCAGGTCTTGTCGCCGACCGGCGAGAACAGGTATCCCCCGCCCCTGATGGTGCGGATCACCGCGGGCTTGGTTGGATCGAGTTCGATCTTGCGCCGGATTCGCATGATCCGCAGATCGACCGCGCGGTCGAAGGCTTCGGCGTCGCGGGCATTGGCCAATTCCAGCAGGCGTTCGCGCGACAGCACCCGCTTCGGGTTTGCCGCGAACACCCTGAGCAGGCCGAATTCGGAAGCGGTCAGCGGATGCTCATTGCCGTCATCGTCGCGCAACGCCTGCGCCTCGAGATCGAGCCATTTGGTGCCGAACCGCACCAATTGGTCCTTTGCTTTGGCGCCGGCGGTCTCCGGCGCCGCCGCCGTCCTGGCCGGCGCGCTGCGCCGCAGGACGGAGCGGATCCGCGCCATCAGCTCGCGCAATTCGCAGGGCTTGGCGATGTAATCGTCGGCGCCGAGTTCGAGCCCGACGACGCGATCGATCGGGCTCGCGGTCGCCGTCAGCATGATGACCGGAACATTGGTGCGGCTTTTCAGGTCGCGGATGATCGACAGCCCGTCTTCCTCCGGCATGTTGAGGTCGAGCACCACGAGATCCGGCACCGAAGTCTCGATCGCGGCGCGCAGGCTCTTGCCGCCGTCGCACAATGTCACGGTGAAGCCGTGCATCTTGAGGTACTCGCCGACCATCTCGCGGGCCGGCGCCTCGTCGTCGACGATAATGATGTGCTGGCTTTGGGTCATGTCGGGTCGGCCGCTGGCAATGTGATGGTGAAGGTCGATCCCTGTCCCGGCCCGGCGCTCTCGGCGGTTACCTGGCCGCCATGCATGTCGATGATGCGTTTGACGATGGACAGGCCGAGGCCGGTCGAGCTTTCGCCGGCGGTGGGTTTGGCGGACAGCCGCTGGAAACGGCCGAACAATCGCCCGAGGTCTTCGGGTGACAGTCCGGCGCCTTCGTCGGCGATGCGGATCACGGTGTTGTTGTTTTCGCGGCTGACCAGCATGGTGATCTTGCCGCCGATCGGGCTGTATTTGATGGCATTGCTGACGAGATTGTCGATCGCTTCCCGCATCCGGTCGGCGTCGCACATGGTGACGAAATTTGGCGGCGCCGACACCGTGATGCGCTGCTGCTTGTTGACTGCCAGCGGCTGGTTGGCGTCGGCGACTTCGGCCACCAGTGCCGCGATATCGACCGGCTCGCGGCGGATGGTGATGTCGAAGGCATCCGCCATCGCATCCGAGATCAGGTGATCGACCATCGAGGTCAGCCGCTTGGTGGCATCGCGGATGTGATCGACCTGCGCCGTCACGCTCTCCTTGGGAGAGCCGGCGCCGATCAGTTCGGTCAGCATCTCGGTGCGGCCGAGGATCACGCCCAGCGGATTCTTCAAATCGTGGGCGACGGTGCCGAGAATTTCATTCTTGAAGCCGTTGGCGCGCTGCAGCCGCAGCCATTGCGCCGACAGCCGGCGGTTGGCCTGCATCAGCGCGCGGGTACGCTGGGCGACGCGGTCCTCGAGCTGGGCGTTGGCCTCGTGGAGCTGCTGGTAAAGAATGACGTTGTCGAACGCGATCGAAAGCCGGCTGCCGAAAATCTCGACCAGCGAGCGGTCGGTTTCGGACAGTTCGCGCTCGGCCTGCAGCAGCACCACGACCTCGCGCCCGCTGCCGGTGCGAACGTAGAGCACGGTGCGGTGATCGGCGAACTCGTGCTTGCGCCGCTTGAATGCGGCTTCCACCATCGAACGCAGGTCGGGATCGAGCGACTTCGATCCGGCGGCGCCGATGAAGCGGCTGTAGCAGCCCGAGCCGGCCAGCACGGAAAAATCGTCGCCGACCGTGCCGCCGTCGCGCAGCACCAGGATGCCGGCGCAGTCGACATTGAGAAGCGAGGCGATCTGCGTCAGCACGCCTTCGGCAAGGCGTTGCATCGATTTGAAATCGTAAAGCGTCGAGGCGGCGTCGATGATGATTTCCAGCCCGCGCCGGGTCTGGACCATCCGTTCGAGCTGCTGGTAGCTGCGCAATGCTGCGGTCAGCGAAGTGAACAGCTTGTCGGCGGTAAGCTCGGTCTTGGCCTTGTAGTCGTTGATGTCGTACTGCACGATCACGCGGCGCTCGGGGGCCTGTCCGGGCTGCCCGGTGCGCAGGATGATGCGGACGGTCTCGTTCTTGATTTCATTGCGGATATATTCGACGAGATCGAGGCCCGCGGCGTCGGTTTCCATGATGACGTCGAGCAGCACCGCCGAGATGTCGGGATGTGCGCGCATCAGGGTGCGGCCCTCGGCCGCCGAATAGGCCGACAGGATTTCGAGCGTCTGTCCATTGAGGCTGTAATCGCTCAGCGCGAACCGCGTGCCGTCATGCACGGCCTTGTCGTCGTCGATGACGGCGATCTTCCACTTGCGCGCGCTCGAGGCTTCCGGAACGGTTCCGGAATCGTCGATCAAATGGAGGACATCGTCCTGTTCGGCCATTTAAGGGGTCCCGTGGCTTGCTGAACCTTCGGTCGCGGCGCCGCTTTTGGCAGCCTTGGCGTGATCCTTGGCATGATAGTGCGAAAGGCAGTGCCTTGTCCCGGTCTTCGAATCCAGCGTCATGCGGCGCCGAACTGCCGATTGAAACGCTATAGGCCAACCGAAAACTGACGCAGCGTTCGGTTCGGCCTTCGTCCTGATGCGGCAGGATCGACAATGGTGGCGAGTAGTCCGCGTCGGCCGCTCTTGATTCCGCGGCCGAACGTGGCGGCAGGCTGCTGCGCCGGCGAGCGGATCCCGAGCGGGTAGCCAAGCTGCCGCTCAAGAAAAGGGCGTCTGTAATATTTGCATCTATAATAGGCAAAGCCATTTCTTTGTATGCAATGTCCGTTCGGGTCTAACGAGACAGGCTCTCTGTAAATTTGTAAACTAAATCGGGTACTTAGGTTATCGTTAGCGTTCCGTTAAGGTTTGGCACAAACCTTGCGACGTTGCTCCAAAGCCGGTTTTTCCGTGCGTTTGGAGCATCCCATGAAGCGTCGCGATTTTCTGAAATCCATCACCGGGGTTGCCGCCGGCGCCATGGTGCCTGCACCGGCGATCTGGTCCGCGGCCAAGGCCGACGCGCGCTCCGAAACCCTGCTGATCGTCTCCGAAGGCGGACCCAACAATCTCGACATTCACGGTGTCGGCACCAACGTTCCCGGCTACGAGGTGTCGTGGAATTGCTACGACCGCCTGATCAGCCATGAGATGAAAAGCGGTCCCGGCGGCGTGCCGTATTACGACCGCGACAAGTTCAAGCCCGAACTCGCCGAGGACATGAATGTCGGCGACATGTCGGTGACCTTCAAGCTGAAGAAGAACGCCAAGTTTCACGACGGTGCGCCTGTCACGGCCAAGGACGTCAAGTGGTCGCTGGACCGCGCGGTCAGCGTCGGCGGATTCCCGACCTTTCAGATGAGCGCGGGTTCGCTGACCAAGCCGGAGCAGTTCGTCGTCGTCGACGACAACACCGTGCGGGTCGACTTTGCCAAGAAAGACCGGCTGACGATTCCCGATCTCGCCGTGATCGTGCCCTGCGTGGTCAATTCCGAACTGGTGAAGAAGAACGCCACCGAGAAGGATCCCTGGGGCCTCGAATACACCAAGCAGCAGACCGCGGGCTCGGGCGCCTACAAGGTGACGAAATGGACCGCCGGCACCGAAGTGATCATGGAGCGCAACGACGACTGGGTCGGCGGACCGATGCCGAAGGTCAAGCGCGTGATCTGGCGCATGGTGCCGCAGGCCGGCAACCGCCGCGCGCTGCTCGAGCGCGGCGATGCCGACATCTCCTATGAATTGCCGAACAAGGATTTTCAGGAACTCAAGGCGGCCGGCAAGCTCGACATCGTGTCGCTGCCGTTCTCGAACGGCATCCAGTACCTCGGCATGAACGTCACCAAGCCGCCTTTCGACAATCTGAAAGTACGGCAGGCGGTGGCTTACGCGGTCCCCTACCAGAAGATCATGGACGTGGTGCTGTTCGGTCTCGCCAATCCGCTGTTCGGCGCGCCCGCCGGCAAGGCAACCGAGGTCGCCTGGCCGCAGCCGACCAAATATTTCACCGACATCGACAAGGCCAAGGCGCTAATGGCCGAAGCCGGCTATCCGAACGGCTTCGAGACCACGCTTTCGTTCGATCTTGGGTTCGCCGGCATCAACGAGCCGCTCTGCGTGCTGGTGCAGGAGAGTCTGGCGCAGATCGGCATCAAGACCACGATCAACAAGGTGCCCGGCGCCAACTGGCGCACCGAATTGAACAAGAAGGAAATGCCGCTCTACACCAACGTGTTCTCGGGCTGGCTCGATTACCCCGAATACTTTTTCTACTGGTGCTATCACGGCAATAATTCCGTCTTCAACACCATGAGCTACAAGTCGCCGGAGATGGACAAACTGATCGACGGCGCGCGCGCCGCCGCGGCGATCAAGGACATGCCGGCCTACGACAGCGACGTCAAAGGTTTCGTCGACCTGGCGTTCGCCGATATCCCGCGTATCCCGCTGTATCAGCCTTACGTCAACGTCGCGATGCAGAAGAACGTCTCCGGCTATCAATACTGGTTCCATCGCCGCCTCGACTACCGCGCGCTGGTGAAAGCGTGAGGGGCGAATAGCGAATAGGGAGTAGCGATTAGTGAGACAAGATAGCGGCCATCCATTCGCCATTCGCCATTCGCCACTCGCGCGAAAGCGCGCGCCATGCTGACCATGATCGGCAAGCGGCTGATGTTTGCGATCCCGAGTCTGATCGGGGTCGTCATCGTCACGTTCCTGCTGACGCGGGCGTTGCCGGGCGATCCCGCAGCGTATTTCGCGGGCCCAGCCGCGAACAAGGAGGCGATCGAGCAGATCCGCAAAAAACTCGGTTTCGACAAGCCGCTGATCGAGCAGTTCTTCCGCTACACCGCAGATCTGGCGCGTGGCGATTTCGGCAATTCGCTCACCACCGGCCAGCCGGTCGCAACCGAAATCCGCAATCGCCTGCCGGCCTCGGCCGAGCTGACGCTGCTCGGCCTCATCGTCTCGATCGTGATCGCTATACCGCTCGGCATTCTCGCCGCCACCAGGCCCGGCTCATGGATCGATCACCTCTGTAGGGTGACGACGACGGCGGGCGTGTCGCTGCCGGTGTTCTTCACGGGGTTGGTGCTGGTCTATATCTTCTATTTCAGGCTTGGATGGTCGCCGGCTCCGCTGGGACGGCTTGACGTGTTCTATAGCGCGCCGCCGGCGGTGACCGGTTTCTATCTGATCGATGCCCTGATCGCGCGCGATTTCGAAACCTTCCGTTCCGCGCTCAATCAATTGATCCTGCCGGCGATGACGCTTGCGATCTTCTCGCTGGCGCCGATCGCGCGGATGACGCGGGCCTCGATGCTGGCGGTACTGTCGTCGGATTTCGTGCGCACCGCACGCGCCAGCGGCCTGTCGCCCGGCACGGTGATCATCACCTACGCCTTCCGCAACGCGATGCTGCCGGTCATCACCACGCTGAGCATGGTGTTCTCGTTCCTGCTCGGCGCCAACGTGCTGGTCGAAAAGGTATTCGCCTGGCCCGGCATCGGCTCCTACGCAGTGGAAGCCCTGATCTCGTCGGATTTCGCCCCGGTGCAGGGCTTCGTGCTGACCATGGCTGTCATGTACGTGCTGCTCAATCTGATGATCGACATTCTCTATGGCGTGATCGACCCAAGAGTACGGCTGGAAGGGTAGGGTACGAATGTGAGCAGCGTTGCGCCCGCGTTAACCTGTCGTTGAACCTGTTGCGCCTGCGCGTACCTCGGGTCTTGCCGCGATCTTCGAGCACAGCCGCTATGTGCTCGGCGAGAATCGCGTTACCGCCTTCGCGTTCGGCCTATTGATCGTCATTGTCTTTGCGGCGCTGTTCGGCCCCTACGTGGTGCCCCACGATCCGCTGGCGTCCGATACCGCGGCGGCATTGAAGCCGCCGTCCTGGGCGCATTGGTGCGGCACCGACCAGTTGGGGCGCGATATTTTCAGCCGCGTCATCGTGGCGACCCGGCTCGATACGTTCATCGCGGTCGCTTCGGTGGTGCTGGTGTTCCTGATGGGCGGCCTTGCCGGCATCGCCGGCGGCTATTTCGGCGGCTGGACCGACCGCATCGTCGGACGCATCGCCGACACCATCATGGCGTTTCCGCTGTTCGTGCTGGCGATGGGCATCGTCGCAGCGCTCGGCAACACCGTGCAGAACATCATCATTGCCACCGCGATCGTGAATTTCCCGCTCTACGCCCGTGTCGCCCGCGCCGAGGCCAATGTGCGCCGCGATGCCGGTTTCGTGCAGGCGGCGCGGCTGTCGGGCAACGGCGAATTCCGGATCCTGCTGGTGCACATCCTGCCCAACATCATGCCGATCATGATCGTGCAGATGTCGCTGACCATGGGATACGCGATCCTCAATGCCGCCGGGCTGTCGTTCATCGGTCTCGGCGTGCGGCCGCCGACCGCCGAATGGGGCATCATGGTCGCGGAGGGGGCCGGCTTCATGGTCTCGGGCGAATGGTGGATTGCGCTGTTTCCCGGCGTCGCGCTGATGATCGCGGTGTTCTGTTTCAACCTGCTCGGCGACGGTCTGCGCGATATCGTCGATCCACAGCGCAGGACGTAGAGGATGATCGCGGTCGAATGCGCAGCCTCCCTTTACCTCTCCCCGTTTTTACGGGGAGAGGTCGGACTGCGGAGCAGTCCGGGTGAGGGGCCTGCGGCGAATCCGGAATCCGCGGAGCGAAGAGCCCCTCACCCCAACCCTCTCCCCGCAAGCGCGGGGCGAGGGGGCGCAACTCGCTGGTGGAGATAGTCATGACCGCGCAGCCGCTGCTCGACGTCAACGACCTCACCGTGGAATTCGCCACGCGGCGTGGCATCGTCAAGGCGGTGCAGCACGTCAATATCACCGTCGGCAAGGGCGAGACGCTCGGCATCGTCGGGGAATCCGGCTCCGGCAAGTCGGTGACTTCTTACGCGGTGATGCGGATCCTCGACCGCGCCGGCAGGATCGCCGAAGGCTCGGTGATGTTCTCCGGCATCGACGTGAAAACCGCGACCGAAGACCAGATGCGCGACCTGCGCGGCCGCGAAATCTCGATGATCTTCCAGAATCCGCGCGCCGCGCTCAATCCGATCCGTAAAGTGGGCGACCAGATCGAGGACGTGCTGCGTCAGCATGTCCAGCAGTCGACGGTGGGCGATCGCGGCGAGAAGGCGATCGAGGCGCTGGAGCAGGTCAAGATCACGCGTCCGCGCGAGCGCTATCACGCCTATCCGTTCGAACTTTCCGGCGGCATGTGCCAGCGTGTCGTGATCGCGCTGGCGCTGGCCTGTAATCCGCAGCTGCTGATCGCGGATGAACCGACCACCGGCCTCGACGTCACCACGCAAAAAGCCGTGATGGACCTGATCGTCGAACTGACCAAACGGCGGGGCATGTCGACGATCCTGATCACCCACGATCTTGGCTTGGCTGCTGCCTATTGCGACCGCGTAGTGGTGATGGAAAAGGGCCGCGTGGTCGAAACGGCGCTCTCGGCCGATATCTTCGCCAGGCCGGAACACGCCTATACCAAAAAGCTGATGCGCGCGACGCCGCGGCTCGGCGTTTCCTTGCGCGATTTGCTGCCGGAGGAAGAGGCCGCGGTGTTGCCTGTGCACGTCGCTTCCGACATTGCGCCGCCCACAGGCGAAGAGAAGAAACCGCTGCTTCTCATCGAAAAGCTGGTCAAGGAATATCCGCGCCAGGGCGCCACCGCGACGCTGACCAAACTGTTCTCCCGCAAGCCGCCGGTTGAACTCGAACAATTCCGCGCGGTCGACGGCATCAGCTTTAGTGTGGGGTACGGCGAGAGTGTCGGCCTGGTCGGCGAATCCGGCTGCGGCAAATCCACCACTTCGATGATGGTGATGCGATTGCTCGACCAGACCTCGGGCCGCATCATGTTCGACGGCGAGGAGATCGGCGGCATCCTGCCCAACGCGTTCGCGCGGCTGCCGCTGCGCAAGAGCATCCAGATGGTGTTCCAGGATCCGACCGACAGCCTCAATCCGCGCTTTACCGCGGCGCGCGCCATCGTCGACCCCATCATGCAGCTTGGCGACATCAGGGGACGCGACGCGCTGCGTGCCCGTTGCGAGGAACTGGCCGGGCTGGTCGGCCTCCCAATCAATCTGCTCGATCAATTCCCGCATCAATTGTCCGGCGGGCAGAAAGCCCGCGTCGGCATCGCGCGCGCCATCGCGCTGCATCCCAAGCTCGTTATCCTGGACGAGCCGACTGCGGCGCTCGATGTCTCGGTGCAGGCGGTGGTGTTGAATCTGCTGCAGGATTTGAAGCAGTCGATGGGGATGAGCTATCTGTTCGTGTCGCACGATTTGAATGTAGTGCGGTTATTGTGCGATCGTGTCATTGTGATGCGGGCGGGAAGGATCGTCGAGCA
Source organism: uncultured Alphaproteobacteria bacterium (assembly GCA_963774685.1). Lineage (GTDB taxonomy): Bacteria > Pseudomonadota > Alphaproteobacteria > Rhizobiales > Xanthobacteraceae > Bradyrhizobium. The sequence continues at coordinate 1,304,714 of CAVZFU010000005.1, forward strand.
GGGTCCGTCCGAGCGCGTGCTGGGCGATCCGCAGGATGCCTATACCAAGGAACTGCTGACGGCGATTCCGCATCCGCCGTTGCCGGTTCATTAATGAGAGAGCAATGGCCGCTGATCCGCTGGACAATTACATCGACGCCGTCTCAAGAGCGCTGGCGCTCCCGCTCGACGATGCCTGGAAGCCGGCGGTCAAGGCCAATCTCGAAGTGTCGCTGAGGCTGGCGCGGCTGGTCGACGAATTTGCGCTTCCCGACGAAACCGAGCCGGCCAGTGTCTTTGCAGCCTGATATGGCCATGACCGCCGGGTATAACGGGCTGTCGGCGGCGGATATCGCGGCCGCTGTGACCGGCCGCAAGGTGTCCGCCATCAGCGTGACCGAGGCGGCGCTGGCGCGAATCGCCAAACACGACTCCATACTGAATTCATTCACCGATGTGACCGCGGATCGCGCGCGCGCCAAGGCGCGGGCGGTCGATGCTGCGATTGCGGCCGGGAAAGATGCCGGGCCGCTGGCCGGCGTGCCGTTCGCGGTGAAGAACCTGTTCGATGTGCAGGGCCTGCCGACCCGCGCCGGATCGAAGATCAATCGCGATCTTGCGGCCTCAAAGCGCGACGCCACCCTGGTCGAGCGGATGGAAGCCGCCGGCGCGGTGCTGGTCGGCGCGCTCAACATGGGCGAATACGCCTACGACTTCACCGGCGAGAACGTGCATGACGGCCCGTCGCGCAATCCGCATGACGTGACGCGGATGACCGGCGGCTCGTCGGGTGGCTCCGGCGGCGCGGTCGGCGGAGGTCTCGTGCCAATCGCATTGGGCTCCGACACCAACGGCTCGATCCGGGTGCCGTCGTCGTTCTGCGGAATTTTTGGATTGAAGCCGACCTATGGCCGGCTATCGCGTGCAAGGTCGTTTCCGTTCGTCGCAAGCTTCGATCATCTCGGCCCGTTCGCGCGCAGCGTCGCCGATCTGGCGCTGGCCTATGACGCGATGCAGGGGCCGGATTCGGATGACGCGGCGTGCACGGCACGGCCGGCCGAGCCGGTGAGGGCGTTATTGGCACAAGACGCCGGCAACCTGCGGATTGCGGTTGCCGGTGGATATTTCCAGAACAACGTTTTCCCTGAAGCCAGGGAGGCCGTCGCCCGGGTCGCCAAAGCGCTCGGCGCCACGCGCACGATCGAAATTCCTGAAGCCGCGCGCGCCCGCGCCGCGGCCTATGTCATCACAACTATCGAAGGCGCGTCGCTGCACCTCGATCGCTTGCGCAAACGCCCGAACGATTTCGATCCGGCGGTGCGCGACCGCTTATTGGCGGGCGCGATGATCCCGGCGCCCCTGGTCGACCGCGCGCAGAAATTCCGCCGCTGGTATCGCGCCAGGGTGCTGGAAATATTCCAGTCGGTCGATGTGATCATCGCGCCGGCGACGCCCTGCGTCGCGCCGAAACTCGGACAAACCACCTTCGTGCTGGATGGCGTCGAACTGCCGGTGCGCGCCAATATCGGCATCCATACCCAGCCGATTTCCTTTATCGGATTGCCGGTGGTCGCGGTGCCGGTTCCGCTGGAGCCGATGCCGATCGGCGTGCAGATCATCGCCGCTCCCTGGCGGGAAGACATCGCGCTGCGCGTAGCGTATGCGCTGGAACGCGCGGGCGTGGTCTCCGCGCCGGCGCCGAGAGGACTGTAAGATGGAGGTCGATCTTCCGGACGTACTCGCTGAAGTAACCGCGCAATTCGCACGCTACGAGGCGGCATTGGTGTCGAACGACGTCGCGGTGCTCGGCGAGTTGTTCCGCGTCGATCCGCGTACGCTTCGCTACGGCATCGGCGAAAATCTCCATGGCCATGACGCGATCGCGGCATTTCGCGCGGCGCGCTCGCCGGTGGGATTGATGCGCAGGACCGCGCGAACCGTGATTACGAGCTACGGCCGCGACGCGGCGGTGGCCTCGACATTGTTCTATCGGGATTCAATGCCGGGACGGGTAGGGCGGCAGATGCAGACCTGGGTGCGATTCCCGGAAGGGTGGAAGATCGTGGCCGCCCATGTCAGCGTCATCGATGACCCCGAATCGTCCAAAGCTCCGGGTCAAAGCCCATGAGCCTCGACGATCTTCCGGCCCGCGCGCCGCAACGCCCTGCTGCCGGAACCGACGCATCGGTTCGGCGTGTCGGCCGCGCCGCGCCCTATCCGGACAAGATCACGCGCGCCGAGGAATTGCGGCTGCAACTGGCGGACGAAATCGTGCGCGGCGCGCTGCCGCCGGGCGCGGCTTTGGACGAAACCGACATCGCGCGGCGCTTCAAGGTATCGCGCACGCCGGTTCGCGAGGCGTTGCGCCAGCTTGCCGCCAGCGGTCTGATTGACGCCCGCGCGCATCGCGGCGCGGTGGTGGCGCGGCCCACGGTCGAACGGCTGACCGCGATGTTCGAGGCGATGGCGGAACTGGAGGCGCTGTGCGCCGGCCTTGCCGCGGAGCGGATGCTGCCGGTGGAGCGCCACCGGCTCGAGGCGATTCACGAGGAGTTGCGGGTGCTGAGCTACGCCGGCAATCCGGAGCGCTTCCACGAGGTCAACGAGCGCTTTCACGATGCGATCTATGCCGGCTCGCAGAACGGCTATATCGCCGAAATGACGCTGGCGACGCGGGTACGGGTGCGGCCGTTTCGCCGCGCGCAATTTCGCAATCTCGGGCGATTGGCGAAATCCCACGCCGAGCACGACCGCGTCGTGGTCGCGATCATGCGCGGCGACCGCACCGGCGCCGCAACCGCGATGCGCGCGCATATCGAACTGGTGCGCGGGGAATACGAGTTGTACGCGGTGTCGGTTTGAGGGGCGAATGGCGAATAGGGAGTAGCGAATAGAAATTTTTGTTTGCCACTCGCTATTCGCTACTCGCCATTCGCGCGCCTCACACCGCCGCCTTCTCTGCCATGAACGCCCGCCAGCCGCCGAATGCGGAAATATCCCGTGCCCCGTCGATCGCGGCGGGCTCGACGATGAAGCCTTTGACGCCGCGGCCGTCGGCAAGACGAATGGTGCCGATCGACAGCGGCGGCGGGATCGCGGCGACGAATTCGCCGAACGCGGCCGCCGGCAGCGCCCAGATCTCCAGCGCGATCGACGATCCGGTTCCTGCCGCCACCCGCAGCATGCCGGGTTTCGGCGGCGTGGTAGGAAGCGCATAGAGCTTGTAGTCCGGCGCGGTCGAGGTTGCCTCCAGCAGGCGCCCGCGCAACGCTTTTAGTTCGCCGTTGAGCCCCATGCCCGACAGATGCGCGCCGACCACGGCGATGGCGATCTCGTCGCCGGCCACGCCCGCCGTCAACGGCGAGAAAGCCGGCTGGGGCTGGTTGCGGCTGCCCATCGGGAGTTTGGTGTCGGCATGGAAGACGCGGCCGATGCTGGCGAGCCGTGCGTCCTGCCCGGTCGGCGCCAGCAGCGTGATGCCGAACGGGACGTCGTCGGGCCGGATCGCCGCCGGCAATGCGAGGCCGCACAGGTCGAGCAGGTTGACGAAATTGGTGTAGGTGCCGAGTCTACTGTTGAGTTCGATCGGATTGGCGAGCACTTGCGCCGTTGAGTACACCGTCGGCGCCGTCGGCAGCACCAATGCGTCGATATTGGCAAAGGCGCGCTCGGCGATCCGGCGCAGCCCTTGCAGACGGTACAATGCCGCGAAAGTATCCGCCGCAGTCAGCCGCGCGCCAGCAGCGGTGATTTCGCGCGTCACCGGGTGAATCGAATCCGGCGACGATGCCAAGAGGTTGCGGATCACCAGATAGCGCTCGGCGACCCATGGGCCTTCATAGAGCAGCCGCGCGGTCTCATAGAACGGCTCGAGATCGAACCCGACCAGCGTGGCGCCGAGCGACGTCCAGCGGTCGAGCGCGTCGCGGTAGGCCTGCTCCGACGCCTTGTCGCCGAAGAAGATCAACTGGCCGTCGCGCGGCACGCCGAGCCGGAGATTGGCCGGAAACGCGCTCATCTGCGCCAGCGGCCGGGTCCGCGAAAACGGGTCGGCGCCATCGGGGCCGGCCATCGCGGTCAGCGCCGTCATGGCGTCGTCGACGGTGAGCGAGAACACCGATACGCAATCCAGCGTACGGCAGGCCGGCACCACGCCGGCGGTGGAGACCAGCCCAAGGCTCGGCTTCAGGCCCACGATATTGTTGAGCATCGCCGGCACGCGGCCGGAACCGGCGGTATCGGTGCCCAATGCCAGCGGCACCAATCCGGCCGACACGGCCACGGCCGATCCCGAACTCGATCCGCCCGGAATGAGATCGCCGCGCATCGGATTGTTGGGAATGCCATAGGGCGAGCGCACGCCGACCAGTCCGGTGGCGAACTGGTCGAGGTTGGTCTTGCCGATGATGATGGCGCCGGCCGCGCGCAGCCGCGCCACCGCGGTCGCGTCATGCGCCGGCGAATAGGCAAAGGCCGGGCAGGCGGCGGTGGTCGGCAAACCGGCGACGTCGATATTGTCTTTTACCGCGACGGGAATGCCGTAGAGCGGAAGCTGTGTGGCATCTTTCGCGGTCAGGGCTTCCGCTTCCGCCAGCGCTTCCTTTTCGTTGCGCAGGCTGATGAAGATCGCAGGATCGTTGTGGTCGCGAATCCGCGCAAAGCTGCGCGCGACGGTCTGCGCCGGCGGCACGGAGCCCGCGCGGTGCATGGCGACCAACGCTGCGACAGTTTCACTCACGCGATGCTCCGCGACCGGGAATCCTGATCCGATCGAAGCAAGCGGTGTGCCATTGTGTACATCGGCTCGCAACACCGAATTCCGGAAATGATGTTGACTTGTCAACTGCTTGAATGAAACGCGGGACAGCGATTGCAGCGTGTCGCCCGGCCCGATCCATGGTATTTGCCCGTTTTATGAGCAGGACTAATCCGTCACGGTGGTGATGCCAGCGGCTCCCGCACTTGGAATTCAATTGCTGACTTTGCTGCTTCCCTGGGTGATCAGGCGCGCGGCGCGCTGATCGCGGGCGTGGATCCACAGCCAACTGATGGCGACGCTCAACCGGTTGCGCAGGCCGATCAGAAAATAGATGTGCGCGATGCCCCATATCCACCAGGCGAGTGTGCCGCGCAGCTTGACGCGTCCGAAATCGATCACCGCCTTGCGCTTGCCGATCTGCGCCAGGCTGCCGGCGTGCTTGTAGCGGAACGGAGCGGGTGTGACGCCGCGCAGCCGCGCCTTGATGGCATCGGCGACATACCGTCCCTCCTGCTTGGCCGCCGGTGCAATGCCGGGGACCGGTCTGGCCATCCGGGCCGGCGATAACAACGGTATCGCCGATGGCGAAGATATCGGGATGGCCTGATACCGTGAGATCGGGCAACACTTGCAGGCGGCCGGCGCGGTCGGCCGCGGCACCAAGCCATTCGGCGGCGGGCGAGGCGCGCACGCCGGCGGCCCAGATGATGGTCTTGGCGTCGAGCCGGTTGATCGCCATAGACGACGCCCTCGGCGGTGCATTCGGTGACCGCCTGTCCCAGCACCACTTCGACGCCGATGCTCGTCAGCGAACGCTGCGCATAGGCCGACAGATCGTCGGCAAAACCCGCCAGCACGCGGGGTCCGGCCTCGATCAGGATGACGCGCGCCTTGTGGGTGTCGATGTTGCGGAAGTCGGGCGGCAGGGTGTCCTGCGCGAGTTCGGCGATGGTGCCGGCAAGTTCGACGCCGGTCGGGCCGGCGCCGACAATGACAAAGGTCAGCAGCGCCGCCCGCCGTTTAGGATCGCTCTCGCGTTCGGCGCGTTCGAAGGCCACCAGGATACGGCGCCGGAGCGTGGTGGCGTCCTCCAGTGTTTTCAGGCCGGGCGCGAACGGCTCCCATTCGTCATGACCGAAATACGCGTGACGGGCGCCGGTGGCGAGAACGAGCGTATCGTAGGGCAATGCGTCGCCGTCATCGAGCAGCACCCGTTTGCTATCCTTGTCCACGCCGGTCACCGTGGCGAACAAGGTCGTCACTTCAGGGCGATGGCGCAGCAGATAGCGGATCGGCCAGGCGATCTCCGATGTCGCCAGCGACGCGGTGGCGACCTGATACAGGAGCGGCTGGAACAGATGATGGTTGCGCCGGTCAACCACCGTGATGCGGACCGGCGCGCCCGCCAGGCCAAACGCCGTTTCCAACCCGCCGAAGCCGGCGCCGACGATTACCACGCGATGCGGCTTTAACGGTTGCGCCTGCGCTGCGGTCATGTGAGCCGGCTTTCGGTTTCAGATTTCTCCGTCTCGAATTCATCTATGCGTTGGATGGTGCGGTCCAAGGCCGTTTCGTTCGTCGTCTTGGATCGCGGGTGGGACGATGACGGTGTGTCAATCGACCGCAATCTCATCTGCATCCAAATCAGAACTATAATTCTTGCTATTCGTACCGCCTGCGAATTATGGTGCATGCTCCTTTGCGAGGGGCACCAAAGGTGGTGCTTGCCGCCACCGAGAGAATTCGCGCACAAAGCAAGCCATCTCGTGGGGCATAGGTAAATTGTGAGGAGGGACGACAATGAGAACGGCATTCTGGCTCGCCGGCGCTACGGTTCTGGCGCTGGCAAGCCCTGCAGCGGCTGCGGATTCGATCAAGATCGGTTTCGTCAGCACCTTTAGCGGCCCGACCGCCGTGATCGGCAACGACATGCGCAATTCGTTCGAGCTCGCGCTCGATCACCTGGGCCGCAAAATGAACGGCCTGCCGGTCGAGGTGATCTACGAGGACGACGGCCAGAAGCCGGATGTCGGCAAGCAGAAGACCGAGAAGCTGGTGCAGTCCGACCACGTCGACTTCATCGCCGGCTATATCTGGTCGAACGTGCTCTTGGCCTCGCTGAAGACCGCGGTGGATTCGCAGACCTTCCTGATCAGCGCCAATGCCGGACCGTCGCAGCTCGCCGGTGAATTGTGCTCGCCCTATGTGTTTTCGACATCCTGGCAGAACGACCAGACCCCGGAAGCCATGGGCCTTTACATGAACCAGAAGGGCGTCAAGTCGGTGTTCCTGATCGGCCCGAACTACGCCGCCGGCAAGGACATGCTGGCCGGCGTCAAGAGCACGTTCAAGGGCCAGGTGCTGGGCGAGGAATACACGGTGTGGCCGAGCCAGCTCGACTTCTCGGCGGAGCTGTCGAAGGCGCGCGCCTCCAAGGCCGAATCGATCTTCGTGTTCTATCCCGGTGCGGCTGGCGTCCAGTTCCTCAATCAGTATGCACAGGCCGGCCTCAAGCAGCAGATGCCGCTCTATACAGCTTTCACCGTCGACGAATTGTCGCTGCCGTTGCAGAAGGACAATGCCATCGGCGTTCCCGGCGCGCAGGAATGGGTGAACGACCTGCCGAACGAGCAGAACAAGCGGTTCGTCGCCGACTACCGCAAGAAATATCCCGGCCTGCGCCCGACCTATTACGGCGCGCAAGCCTATGACGCCGCGCAATTGATCAACAGCGCGGTGGTGGCGGTGAAGGGCGACACCAGCAAAAAGGACGCGATGAAGGCCGCCATGGAGAAGGCCGATTTCAAGTCGCTGCGCGGTCCGTTCAAATACGGCAACAACCACATTCCGGTCCAGAATTTCTATCTGCAGGACGTGGTGAAAGACGCCGACGGCACGCTGTCGCTCAAGACCGTCTCCACCATCGTCAAGGACAACCAGGATCGCTTCCACGACAAATGCCCGATGAAGTGATCGCGGATTTTACCCGACACGGCGGCGCGGCGCTCGCGCGCTGCCGCCGTTTTCTTGTAGCATGATGAGATTAGACTGCGCTGCAAAGGCAACGGCGGTGCGCTCCCTCACCCTTGTGGGAGAGGCGTTGGGGTGAGGGGTTCAGGTCTATCGATAGTCTGTACCCCTCACCCGGATCGCATCGGTCGATGCGATCCGCAGCCTCTTCCACAAGGGGAGAGGTGAACCGAGCGTGCGGCCAGGACGATTCAATCAGTACTCGCTTTAATCAGCACTCGCTCTAGGCAAATTCCGAACACCATGCTGCTCGTCGTCGAACAATTCCTGAATGGATTGCAGTTCGGCCTGCTGCTGTTTCTGCTGGCGGCGGGATTGACGCTGGTGTTCGGCATCATGGACTTCGTCAACCTGGCGCATGGTTCGCTCTACATGATGGGCGCCTATTTCGCCGCGACCTTCGTGGCGTGGACGGGAAGTTTCGTCGGCGGCGTGCTGCTGGCGCTTGGCGCCACGCTGCTGCTCGGCATCGTGCTGGAATTCGTCGCGCTGCGGCACCTGTACGGGCGCGATCATCTCGATCACGTGCTGGCGACGTTCGGGCTGATTTTGTTCTTCAACGACGCGGTGCGGCTGATCTGGGGACCGGCGGGCCTGGCGCTGCCGCTGCCGGCGTGGCTGACGGTGCCGATCCAGATCATGCCCGGCGTGTTCTATCCGAGCTATCGCCTCGCCATCATCGTGGTCTCGCTGCTGGTCGCGGCGTTTCTCTATGTCGTGGTGATGCGCACCCGGCTCGGCATGCTGATCCGCGCCGGCGCTTCCAACCGCGAAATGATCGGCGCGCTCGGCATCAACATCAAGCTGCTCTACACGCTGGTGTTCGGGCTCGCCGCCGCATTGGCCGGTCTTGCCGGGCTGATGCAGGCGCCGATCCTGACGGTCCAGATCGGAATGGGCGAGAACATCCTGATCCTCGCCTTTGTCATCATCGTGATCGGCGGCATCGGCTCGATCCGCGGCGCGTTCCTGGCCGCGATCTTCGTCGGCATGATCGACACGCTGGGCCGCGCTTTCCTGCCCGACCTGTTGCGGCAGGTCCTGAGTTCGGCGACCGCGTCGACCGCGGCGCCCGCGCTGTCCTCGATGATGATCTATCTGGTGATGGCAATCGTGCTGGTGGTACGGCCGGAGGGGCTGTTTCCAGCCAACCGGCGATGAGCGCTTCGTTCAACGCCCGCAACATTGCCGCGGGGCTGGTGGTCGCCGGGCTGCTGTTGCTTCCGCTCTACACTTCGATTAGCGGCAACGTCTTCGCGCTGACCCTGTTCACCCGGATCGTCATCTTCGCGCTGGCGGCGGTCAGCCTCAATCTCATCATGGGCTATGGCGGGATGATGAGTTTCGGCCACGCCGCCTATCTCGGGATCGGCGGCTATGCCGTCGGCATTCTCGCGCATGAAGGCATCGGCTCCGGCTTCATTCAATGGCCGGCGGCGCTGGCCGCCTCGGCGCTGTTTGCGCTGGTGATCGGCGCGCTCAGCCTGCGCACCCGCGGGGTCTATTTCATCATGATCACGCTCGCCTTTGCGCAGATGGCGTATTACGTCGCCTCGGGGCTGGCGCGTTATGGCGGAGACGACGGTCTTACCATCTACAAGCGCAGCGATTTCGGCGGCCTTATCAATCTGTCGAACCGCGTGCAGTTTTATTATCTCTGCCTCGCCTTTCTTTTCGGCGGAATTTACCTGGTCTGGCGCATCGTCAATTCGCGCTTCGGCATGGTGCTTCAGGGCCTGCGCTCCAACGAGGCGCGGATGCAGGCGATCGGGTTTCCCGCCACGCGATACCGGCTGGTCTGCTTCGTCATCGCCGGCACTATGTGTGGTCTTGCCGGTGCGCTGCTCGCCAACAACACCGACTTCGTCAGTCCGGCCGTGATGTACTGGACCCGCTCCGGCGATCTCATGGTCATGGTCATTCTCGGCGGCATGGGCTCGCTGTTCGGCCCGGTGATCGGCGCGATCGTCTATCTCGTGCTGGAAGAGTTCCTGTCGCAGCTCACCGAATACTGGGCGCTGATCATGGGGCCGCTGCTGCTCCTGGTCGTGCTGTTCGGGCGCGGCGGCATCGTCGGATTGCTGGGGAGGCTGGACCGTGGCTGAGCCCCTGCTTTGCGTTGAAAACCTGGTGCGGCGGTTCGGCGGCATCGTCGCCACCGATCGCCTGTCGCTCGATGTCGCAAGTGGCGAGTTGCACGCGATCATCGGCCCCAACGGCGCCGGCAAGACCACGCTGATCAGCCAGCTCACCGGGCAATTGCTGCCGAATTCCGGCGCCATCCGGTTTGCCGGCCGCGACATCACCCGCCTGCCGGCCTGGCGCCGCAGCGCGCTCGGGCTGGCGCGTTCGTTCCAGATCACCTCGCTGCTGCCGGATTTTACCGCGCTCGATAATGTGGCGCTGGCGGCGCAGGCGCATGACGGCCACTCGTTCTATTTCTGGGGCGATGCCCGCAAGGAAAAACATCTGCGCGAACGGGCGCTGGCGGCCCTGACAAGAGTTGGGCTCGAACAACGCGCCGACGTCGTGGTGTCCAGGTTGAGCCATGGCGAGCAGCGCGAGCTTGAGCTTGCGGTCGCACTCGCGACCTCGCCGCAATTGCTGCTGCTCGACGAGCCGATGGCCGGGCTGGGTTCGACCGAATCGGCGCGCATGGTGAAGCTGCTGCAGGAGTTGCGGCGGGAAGTCACCATCGTGCTGGTCGAGCACGACATGGACGCGGTGTTCGCGCTCGCCGACCGCATCACGGTTCTGGTCTATGGACGCGTCATCGCGTCGGACACGCCGGCGGCGATCCGCGGCAATGAAGAAGTCAAGCGCGCCTATCTCGGCGATCAGCATGTGGTGACGTCCAATGGCTGACGCTTCCGCCCTGCTCGAAGTCGAAGGGATCGAGACCTGCTACGGCCTGAGCCAGGTGCTGTTCGGCATGTCGCTGCAGGTCCGCGCCGGCGAGATGGTGGCCCTGATGGGCCGCAACGGCATGGGCAAGACCACCACCATCCGCTCCATCATGGGGTTGACGCCGGCGCGCGCCGGCGAAATCCGCTTTGCCGGGCAGGACGTTCGCAAGCTGGCTTCATTCCGGATCGCGCAACTGGGCATCGGCCTCGTCCCCGAAGGACGCCAGATATTTCCCAACCTGACGGTCTACGAGAATCTCGTCGCCGCCTCCGGCAACCGGCTCGGCTCGGCGAATCCGTGGACCATCGGAAAAATCCACGCGCTGTTTCCGCGGCTGGCCGAACGCGGCAGCAATATGGGCGGCACGCTGTCCGGCGGCGAGCAGCAGATGCTGGCAATCGGCCGCGCGCTGATGACCAATCCGCGCCTCCTGATCCTGGATGAAGCCACCGAAGGCCTCGCGCCGTTGATCCGCGATGAAATCTGGAATTGCCTGTCGATGCTGAAAGCGCAGGGACAATCGGTGCTGGTGATCGACAAGAACGTCGAGCATCTCACGCGCATCGCCGACCGCCACACCATCATCGAGCGGGGCCGGGCGGTGTGGAGCGGAACGTCAGAGCAATTGATGGCCGCGCCGGAACTGCAGCACCGGTATCTGGGGATTTGAGGGCAAAGACTCATACGTCATTGCTTCGCTGAATGACGGAATCCCGGGAGATCACCCCTGCGCAAACATCCGCGCATCTTCCTGCAGCACCGGCGCCACCGCCTCGATCAATCTTGCCGCTGCAGCGTCGACGGAAAGTCCGGCGGTATCGACCACGGCCGAGGCGCGTGCATATAGCGGCTCGCGGCTCTTCAGGATGGTGCGCAGCTCCGTCATCGCCGAGCGATCGTCGGCCATCGGGCGAAGATCGCCCTGGCGCCGCACCCGCGCCATGTGTTCTTCCGGCTCGGCCTTCAGCCACACCGTGTAGAACGAGGATAAAATCAGATCGAAGGTCACGGGCTCGGAGACGATGCCGCCGCCGGTCGCCAGCACCATCAATTCCTGCCGCGTCAGCAATTGCGCCAGGGCCGCCTGCTCCATGCGGTGAAAGCCTTCCTGGCCGTACAGCGCGATGATCTCGGCGACCGACAATCCGTTCTGCGCCTCGATCTCCTTGTTGAGTTCGACAAAACGCCAGCCGGCTTTCTTCGCCAGTATCTTCCCCAGCGTGGATTTGCCGGCGCCGCGCAAACCGATCAAGGCGATGCCGGAAGACATCCGCCGCTGCGACGTTGCGCCATTGCCGGAGAGAACGTCCTTGGCCTGCGCGATCTGGCGCGGTGTCGCCTTGCGCAGGAGGTCGCGCATGACCGGCCAGTCCGGCGCCGGATCGGTCGCGGGAATGATATCTTCGAGATGCGCGCCCATCGCGTTCGAGACCCGGCGCAGCAGCACGATCGAGACGTTGCCCTTGCCGCTTTCGAGTTGCGCGATATAGCGTTCGGAAATGCCGGATACTTTCGCCAGCACCTTGCGCGACATGCCGCGCAGCGCGCGCATGGTGCGGACGCGCTGGCCGAGCTGTTCGAGAAAGCCGGTTTCGGGATCGGGATTGTCGGTCATGTCCCTTTTTCGTTTACTTTCCGGTCAAGCGGATCTCGGTGCATCGCCAGGGACGAGATTGCGCGCCATTATCGGAATCATAATGCCGACAAGGATTGACAGCAAGCTCGCGTAATGCCTTTCTATGAATTATAATTCTTAAAACGGGAGAAAGCGTCGTGACACGCTTGGGCTTTGGGGGCGCGGAATGAGCGGGGTGTCCGGTTCCTATAACGCAGCGACCTGGCTGCTCGACCGCAATGTCGATGAAGGACGCGGCGGCAAGCTCGCCTTCACCGACACGGTGTCGTGAGCTGACCTATGGCGATTTGCAGAAGCAAAGCCGCCGCCTCGCCAATCTGCTGCGCCGTCTCGGCGTCCGCCGCGAAGAGCGCGTGGCGATGATCATGCTCGATACGGTCGATTTTCCGGTCGTGTTTCTCGGCGCCATCCGCGCCGGCGTGGTGCCGGTGCCGCTCAACACGCTGCTGACCGCGGATCAATACGCCTATGTGCTGGCGGATTGCCGCGCCCGGGTGCTGTTCATTTCCGAAGCGCTGCTGCCGGTGGTCAAGGACATCGTCGGCCGGATGCCCGATCTCGAACATGTCGTCGTCGCCGGCGCCGATGCGCATGGCCACAAGAAACTGTCCGATGAACTCGCCCGCGAAAGCGATTCATTCACGACGGCGGCGACCCACCCCGACGAGCCGGCGTTCTGGCTCTATTCCTCGGGCTCCACGGGAATGCCCAAGGGCGTGCGGCATCTGCATTCGAGTCTGGCCGCCACGGCGGACACCTATGCCAGGCAGGTGCTCGGCATTCGCGAGGACGACGTCGGCCTGTCGGCGGCGAAACTGTTTTTCGCCTACGGCCTTGGCAACGCGCTGACGTTTCCGATGTCGGTCGGCGCCACCACGGTTCTCAATTCCGAGCGCCCGACGCCGGCTTTGATGTTCGCGCTGATGAAGAAATACAATCCCAGCATTTTCTTCGGCGTGCCGACGCTGTTTTCCGCGATGCTGAACGACGAGGCGCTGAAGAACGAGCGCGGCGGCAGCAAGCTGCGGCTCTGCTACCTCCGCCGGCGAGGCGTTGCCGGAATCGGTCGGCAATAGCTGGAAGTCGCGCTTCGGCGTCGACATTATCGATGGCGTCGGCACCACCGAGCTGTTGCATATTTTTCTCTCCAATGCGCCGGGCGATATCAAATACGGCACCGCCGGACGTCCGGTGCCGGGCTACAAGGTGCGGCTGGTCAACGAAGCCGGCGGCGACGTTGCCGACGGCGAAATCGGCGAACTCCTGGTCGACGCGCCCTCCGCCGGCGACGGCTACTGGAACCAGCGCGGCAAGAGCCTGCGGACCTTCGAGGGTCCCTGGACCCGCACCGGCGACAAGTACATCCGCGATGCCGAGGGGCGCTATACCTTCTGCGGCCGCAGCGACGACATGTTCAAGGTGTCCGGCATCTGGGTATCGCCGTTCGAGGTCGAGAGCGCGCTGATCACCCATCCTGCGGTGCTCGAGGCCGCCGTCGTGCCCGAAGCCGATCCGGAAGGGTTGCTGAAGCCCAAGGCGTTCGTGGTGCTTCGGGCCAACACCAGGACCGATGGCCTGCACGAGGCGCTGAAGGAGCACGTCAAGCAGAAGATCGGCCCGTGGAAATATCCGCGCTGGATCGATGTGGTCGAGAGTCTTGCCGAAAACCGCGACGGGAAAGATCCAGCGCTTCAAGCTGCGGGAGAATAGCCGCATTCAGGGCGCGCGCTAGCGCGAACCTGAATGATCGACGAGGAGACGTACCACTGATCGCACTCGCTTTCTCTGTTCCCTCCCCCCTTGTGGGGGAGGGTTAGGAGAGGGGGGTAAGCCGCAGGTTCGAGTGCTTGTGTCTACCCCTCTCTCCAACTCTCCCCCACAAGGGGGGAGGGAACGCACCGAGCGAAGCTGCGACACGTGCGGCCGACATGACCGCGCTCGCGCCTGCAGGCTTCCTTCCCATCGGCGCTTCCAGCCTCGAATACCGCTTCGTCGGTCCTTCGCCGGAGGACGCGCCGACCATCGTCATGCTGCACGAAGGGCTCGGCTCGACAGAGCTGTGGGGCGATTTTCCCGACCGGCTTCAGGCCGCCAGCGGCTGCGGCGTTTTTGCGTATTCGCGCGCGGGCTATGGCGCTTCGACGCCGGTGAAACTGCCGCGCCCGCTCGACTACATGCACATTGAGGCGCTGCAGGTGTTGCCGAAGCTGCTCGACGCAATCGGCTTTCGCCGCGGGTTGCTGGTCGGCCATTCCGACGGCGCATCGATTGCAACGGTCTATGCCGGCGGCGTCGGGGATCATCGCGTTCGCGGGCTGGCGCTGATTGCACCGCATTTCGTGGTCGAGGATATTTCAGTGACCTCGATCGCGGAGATCAAGCAGGCCTATGAGACCAGCGATCTGCGGTCGAAGCTGGCGCGCTGGCACAGGGACGTCGACAACGCCTTTTACGGCTGGAACGATGCGTGGCTCGACGCCAGGTTCCGCGACTGGGATATTTCGGAATATCTCGCCTACATACGCGTGCCCATTGCAATTCTGCAGGGGGCGGAAGATCAATATGGGACGATGCGCCAGGTCGAGATCGCCCGGGAAGAGTGCTATTGTCCGGTCGATGTGACGCTCATTCCGGGGGCCGGACATTCGCCGCATCGGGAGGCGCCGGGGGCGACGCTTGAGACGATTGCAGAATTTGCGAAACGCATTTTGCACCTGCATGAGGGCGCGCGGGGACGCGCCGCGTAATCCATTTGTCGCCAGAATTTGCGCATGAGCATCCCGCCCACGACCAACGATCTGGCATTGCCGCGATGGGCTTACGTTCCCGGCGAAACCGCGGAGGCCGAGGCCGATCATGATACGCTGGCTGTTGCGAGGAAGCTGGTGCCGCCGCGGTTTCGCGGCCACGTGCCGGCACGGCACCCGGCGTTGCGTTACGCGCTGGCGCTGAACACCGCCGGATATTTCTGGGAGTCGCAGGAGATACTGGAGGCGGTGTGGGCCGCAGCGCCGCAGGGTGGATACGAACGGATTCTGCTGCGGGCCTGCATTCAGATCGCCAGCGCCAATCTCCGGCTGCGCATGGACAAGCCCCATGCCGCGGCGCGGTTTTTCCGCGAAGCCCTGGCCGGGCTCGATGAACTCGGCAAGCGCAAGGCAACACCGGTGGGCGACGGATTTGCCGACGGCGCGAAGATGGGTGCGCTGGCGGCGCTGCTGCGGGCCAAACTGGCGCAGCCCGCGTTAGCCGAAGCCGACTGGATCGATATCGCGACGATCGGCCGAATGTGAAGCAAAATGCAGATTTTTGCCGTCTTTGGTCTGGACTTGGTTAAAAACATGCATTATTGTGCATGGTGATTAGGATAGCCGAAGACCCAAACGTCCCGAGAACTGCAAGAAACCGAGCAAGGGTGGCGCATGTCTGGTGAAGATCGCGTCCTCGCGGGTGGCGCCAAGCATATCGACTTTCAGACCGATCCGTCGCGCTACAAGCACTGGAAGCTGGATGTCGCAGGCGAGGTTGCGACGCTGACCATGGATGTCGACGAGAATGGCGGGCTGTTTGAAGGCTACCAGCTCAAGCTGAATTCCTACGATCTCGGCGTCGACATTGAACTCGCCGACGCGGTGCAGCGGCTGCGCTTCGAGCATCCCGGGGTGAAGGTGGTGCTATTGCGCTCGGCCAAGAACCGGGTGTTTTGCGCCGGCGCCAATATCCGCATGCTGGCGGGCGCGACTCACGCGCATAAGGTGAACTTCTGCAAATTCACCAACGAGACCCGCAACGGCCTCGAGGACTCCAGCGAGAACTCCGGTCAGCGTTTCGTCGCCGTGATCAACGGCACCGCGGCCGGCGGCGGTTATGAACTGGCGCTGGCGACCGATCACATCATCCTTGCCGATGACGGTGCGGCGTCGGTGGCGCTGCCCGAAGTGCCGCTGCTCGCGGTGCTGCCGGGCACCGGCGGCCTGACGCGCGTCGTCGACAAGCGCAAGGTGCGGCGCGATCACGCCGATTATTTCTGCACCATCGAGGAAGGCATCAAGGGCAAGCGCGCGGTGCAGTGGCGGCTTGTCGACGAGATCGTGCCGAACAGTAAACTCGAGGCCAGGGTCGCCGAGCGCACCCGTGAGTTTGCCGCCGCCTCCAGGCGCGACGGCGCCGGCAAAGGCATCGAGCTCAAGCCGCTGACGCGCAGCATTGACGACAATGGCATTCGTTACGGACTTGTCAGCGTCGATATCAGTCGCGCCGAGCGCATCGCCACCATTTCGATCGCAGCGCCGGACTCCGGCCCGCCTGCCGATATCGACGGCATGACGACGCAAGGCGCGTCGTTCTGGCCGCTGCAGGTGGCGCGCGAACTCGACGACGCCATCCTGCATTTGCGCATCAACGAGCTTGAGATCGCGATGCTGGTGTTCAAGTCGCATGGCGAGAGCGCCAACGTTCTGGCGCACGACGCGTTTCTGGAAGCCCACAAGGCCAACTGGCTGGTCAATGAAATCAGGCAATACTGGAAGCGGGTGTTCAAGCGCATCGACGTCACCTCGCGCACGCTGGTGACGCTGGTCGAGCCGGGTTCGTGCTTTGTCGGCACGCTGGCCGAACTGGTGTTCGCGGCCGACCGCTCCTACATGCTGATCGGTTCGCGGCAGGGCGACAACCGCGCACCGCCCGCCATTCAACTCAGTGCGATGAATTTCGGGCCCTATCCGATGAGCCATGGCCTGACGCGGCTGCAATCGCGTTTCCAGGCCGAGCCGTCGGACGTCGAAACAGCGAGGCTGAAAATCGGCGAGGCGCTGGACGCGGAAGCTGCCGAACAGCTCGGCCTCGTTACATTCGCGCTCGACGACATCGACTGGGACGACGAGGTCAGGGTTTTTGTCGAGGAGCGCACCTCTTTCTCGCCCGACAGCCTCACCGGCATGGAAGCCAATCTGCGCTTTGTCGGGCCCGAAACCATGGAATCGAAAATCTTCTCGCGCCTGACGGCGTGGCAGAACTGGATCTTCCAGCGCCCCAACGCCGTCGGTGAAAACGGTGCGCTGCGCCGCTACGGCAGCGGCCAGAAGGCGCAGTTCGATATGACGAGAGTTTAAGAGGCGAATAGGGAGTAGCGAATGGCGAGCAGTCATTCTTTTCCATTCGTACTCGCCATTCGCTATTCGCCGCGCGACAAAGGAGCACGCCATGAACATCATGAACGTCGACTACTCCACCAAGATTCCCAACAACGTGAATCTCAGCGAGGATCGGCAGGTGCTCAAGGCGCTGGAAGGCTGGCACCCCGGCTATATCGACTGGTGGAACGACATGGGGCCGGATGGCTTCCAGCAGTCGCTGGTTTACCTGCGCACCGCCTATTCGGTCGATCCGCGCGGCTGGGCCAAGTTCGACTACGTGAAGATGCCCGATTATCGCTGGGGCATCCTGCTCGCGCCGCAGGAAGAAAATCGCGTCATCCCGTTCGGCCAGCATTATGGCGAGCCGGCCTGGCAGGAAGTTCCGGGCGAACATCGCGCCATGCTGCGCCGCCTGATCGTGATCCAGGGCGACACCGAGCCGGCGTCGGTCGAACAGCAGCGCCATCTCGGCAAGACCGCGCCCTCGCTGTACGACCTGCGCAACCTGTTCCAGGTCAATGTCGAGGAAGGCCGCCATCTCTGGGCGATGGTTTACCTGTTGCAGAAATACTTTGGGCGCGACGGGCGCGAGGAGGCGGATGAGTTGTTGCGTCGCCGCTCCGGCGATGCCGACAGCCCGCGCATGCTGGGCGCCTTCAACGAGGCGACGCCGGACTGGCTGTCGTTTTTCATGTTCACCTATTTCACCGATCGTGACGGCAAGATGCAGTTGCACTCGCTGGCGCAATCCGGCTTCGATCCGTTGTCGCGCACCTGTCGCTTCATGCTGACCGAGGAAGCGCATCACATGTTCGTCGGCGAGACCGGTATCAGCCGCGTGGTGCAGCGCACCTGCGAAGCCATGAAGGCCGCCGGCATCGGCGATCCCTCCGATATTGCGAAAGTCCGCGCGCTTGGGGTGGTCGATCTTCCGACCATCCAGAAGAAGCTGAACCTGCATTACACGCTGTCGCTCGATTTGTTCGGCTCGGAAGTCTCCACCAATGCGGCCAATGCGTACAACGCCGGCGTCAAGGGCCGCTATCGCGAGACCCAGATCGACGACGATCATCGCCTGCAAAGCGAGACCTATCCGGTGCTCAAGCTGGTGGATGGCAAGATCAAGCGCGTCGATGAACCGGCGCTGACCGCGCTCAACATGCGGCTGCGCGACGACTACACCCAGGACTGCGCCAAGGGCCTGTTGCGCTGGAACAAGATCATCGCGCTTGCCGGATATCACTTCAAGCTGACGCTGCCCAACGTCGCATTCCATCGCCAGATCGGCGAGTTCAAGGATATCCACGCCACGCCGGACGGCGTGCTGATCGACGAGGCAACCTGGAACAAGCGCAAGAGCGACTGGCTGCCCTCGTCGGATGACGGCGACTTCATCGCGTCGCTGATGATTCCGGTGACCGAGACCGGCGAATTCGCGTCATGGATTTCCGCGCCCAAGGTCGGCATCGACAACAAGCCGGGTGATTTCGAGTACGTGAAGATCGAGACGTGAGGATCAGAGTAAGCAACGCACGTCATCATCCGCGCAGGCGGATGATCCAGTAAACACCGCAGTTAATTTGAAGTACGCGCCTGCGCACAATTATATCGGCCTGCGATTACTGGATACCCCGCCTTCGCGGGGTATGACCGTTGAAAGCGGGGTATGACCGTTGAAACAGCGTCGCGTAAAACCTAGGCCGCATCGATCCGGCGGAAACCGTTCCACATCGCGGTGGCGGCACCGGAGGTCAGGACCGGCAGGATGCGGATGTCCTGATAGTTGCCGTTGAGCGAGACCCGCGGCAGCGCGGTCAGGTGTTCGGCGCTTCCGGAAAAGATCATGCCCGGCCGCGTCGTCACCGCGGTCTTGAATCCGGCGGCGTTCGCCAGCGCGAATTCGCGGGCGCCGGCGGCGATCTTGTCGCCATAGGGATAAGCCAGATGGATCGCGGGGCGCTGCAGCGCGCCTTCGATGCGCGCGCGGCTGACGACCATTTCCTGGGACGCAATCTCCTCGGTCTGGTGGGCAAGATTGCAATGGGTGATGGAATGCGCGCCAAAGCTGATCAAGGGATCGGCGGCGAACGATTTCAACTCATCCCAGGACATGCAGAGCTCGCGGCAGATCGCGGTTTGGTCGACGCCGTAGCGCGTGCACAATGCGGCGATTTCATCCTGCATAATATGTTCGCCCGGCAATCGGCGCAGCCAGTCGTGCAGGCGATCGAAAGCGGTTTGCTTGGCCGCCGGCGTAGAAGTGTCGAGGCGGACGGCCGCGCCGCCGATCTCGGTTTCGATCGAGGAGGCTCTGGCAATCGCCATCTCCAGCGCGATCCACCACAGCCGGCCGGTACCTTCCGCGAAGTCGCTGGCCACATATACGGTAAAGGGCGCTTTAAACTCTCGCATAATAGGTAACGCGAAGTCGCGATTATCGCGGTAACCGTCATCGAGCGTGAAACAGGCAAAACGCCGTGCAAAGTTGCGCTCGATCAGCCGCTGATGCACCTCGTCGATGGTAATGATGTCGATATCCTGCGCCCGAAGGTGCGCCAGCATCGCGTGCAGGAATTCCGGCGTTACTTCGAGGTGATGATTGGGCTGGAACTCGGCGTCACGGCTCGGGCGGACGTGGTGCAGCATGAAAATGGCGCCGACGCCCGCAAAGACCGGCCGCAGCAGATAGTGCGCACCGGTAAAATAAAGCGCTCCCAGTCCGGCGCGGATGATGTTGTTGCGCAATTGCTTCATCGGGAGTGGCTGGCCGGTTGGGATTCGAGGGTGAAACTATCGGGGAACCGCTGAAGAAACGGTTAGCCCGAGGGCTGTCCGCTCCGCGGACCACCCCTGTTATTTCCAGTTTGACAGCCTCGCAAGGGTTTGTTTTCTCTCGTTCCCGGATCCCGCAGGACGTCGAATGCACGGACTTTTCAGGTGGAGCAGCAAATGGTGGCCGGGTGTGATTCCGCTGGTCGCCTTTTGGATTATTGCAGCCTGGATCAACACGGCGCTTATTGAAGCCGATCTGGCGGTCCGAAGCACCGCCGCGTTGAAGGATACCGTGCTCGACAAAAGTCGAATCACGGTCGCCGGCCGCGATGTCACGTTTGCGGCGGATGCCTTCTCGGAAGACGGCCGCCGCAGCGCGGTGGCCTCGGTGAAGGCTGTTCCGGGGGTGCGGCTGGTCAACGACGAAACCCGCCTTGTCCCCGAAGCCAAGCCGTTCGTCTGGTCGGCCGAGCGCGACGTCGTCCGGGTGACGCTGGGCGGCAGTTCGCCGCTGCCGGCGATCAAAAGCAAGCTGGTGGAGGCCGCCCATGCGAGTCTTGGCGGCGTCGAGGTCGTCGATCAGATGAATTTGTCGCGAGGCGCGCCGCCGCGGTTCGACAATGCCGCGTTGCTGCTGATCGATCAGATCGGGAAATTGAAAGACGGCAAGATCGTCATTTCGGACAGCAGTGTCAGCCTTTCCGGCATGGCGCGCGATTTGGGCGGCCGGGAAGCGATCGCGGCCGCGCTGAAGAACCTGCCGGAGGGGTTTTCGGTCGCCGCCAACGACATCAAGGCGCCGCCCTATATCTTCCAGGCCTACAAGGACCCGGTCGCCGTGACGCTGACGCTGAGCGGCTATGTGCCGGACAATAATGTCCATGCCGCGATTGCGGCGGCCGCCGGACGCAAGTTCTTCGGCGAGAAGGTGGTCGACAATCTCAAGGCCAGCGTCGGCGCGCCGTCCGGTTTCGCCAACGCCGTGGCACCGGCGCTTGGCGCGCTGTCGCGGCTATCGACCGGTACGCTGGTGGTGTCCGATCGTGAGGTGAAGCTTTCGGGCGACGCGTTCTATGACGCGGCGGCGGTTCAGATT
The DNA here is from genome assembly GCA_963774685.1 of uncultured Alphaproteobacteria bacterium. GTDB lineage: Bacteria > Pseudomonadota > Alphaproteobacteria > Rhizobiales > Xanthobacteraceae > Bradyrhizobium. The sequence goes on from CAVZFU010000005.1 coordinate 1,326,028, forward strand.
CGTAGCGGCCTCGGCAAGGATTTCCCGAAAGATTGGCAGTTCAAGGCCGACGTATCGGTGAAGCCCGCGACGGCGCCGGTGGATGCCACCGTATGTCAGCAGTTGTTTTCGGGTTTGCTCGCCAAGGGCAAGATCCAGTTCGAATCGGGACGCGCCACCATCGATCCGGATTCGGCCGGGCTGCTTGACCGCTTGACCGAAACCGCGCTGCGCTGTCCGACCGCCAACATCGAGATCGCGGGGCACACCGACGCCGATGGCGAAGACAGTTTCAACCAGGCGCTGTCTGAAAAGCGCGCGCAGGCGGTGATGGACTATCTGGTGAAGGCCGGACTTCCCGCCAATCGCTTCACGCCGACAGGCTACGGCAGCACGCAGCCGGTGGCATCGAATGATACCGACGAAGGCAAGGCGCAGAACCGCCGCATCGATTTCGTGGTGAGGTAACGGCAATGGCATATCTGGCGACATTTCATTGGGGCTGGCTTCTGGCATCGCTGTTGCTGGGTCTTGCGATGGGCTGGATCGCGGTGGTTCAGCGCAGCCAGGGCGTCTCGAAGCCGACGTCGCGCTGGCTCGCGGGGCTCGCGGCGGTGCTGGTCGCGATGGCGTTCGCGCGCGTGATTCCCGGCCGTCCCGGTTATTGGCTCGACCTTGGTCTGATGCTGTTTGCGTCCTACCTGGCCGGTTGCACGGTCGGATCGTGGCTGCGTGACTGGGTGGTTTCGCGCAGCGCGCCGGCTGCCTGAACCTCCGCCCTTCGCCGTTCAACCGATGTGAGGTATTCATGACCCCCACCGCCCACTACCGGATGTTCGGTCATTATAATGCGTGGGCCAATGCGCGACTTTACGACGCAGCCGCGCGGCTGACGCCCGAACAATATCGCGCCGATCGCGGCGCCTTTTTCAAATCGGTTCACGGCACCCTTAACCATCTGCTGGTAACCGACCGGATCTGGATGCAGCGCTTTACCGGCGAGGGCGACGCGCCGAACCGGCTGGATGCGATCCTGTTTGAGACTTTCGACGAACTGCGCGCTGCGCGCGAGGCGGAAGACCGGCGGATTATTGATTATGTGGAGCGGCTCGATGACGCGCGGATCGCGGGAACGATCAAATACCGCCGCATCTCGTCACCGGAACAATTCGAGCAGCAACTGGCCCCGGCGCTGGCGCACTGGTTCAACCACCAGACCCATCATCGCGGCCATGTCCATGCCATGCTGACCGGGCTGGTCGGCGAAGCGCCGGAACTCGATCTGTTGTATTTTCAGCGGCTGTCGGCAAAATCCGCCACCTGAACGTGCAAAAACCTCGCCTGTTATGCGCCGGGTACCGGCCCCCGGGGAGTTCGGGCGGCCGGAGCGGATGCAGCAAAAACCATGCATTCCGGCGCCGACAATTCCACCTAATATGTTGAAGGAGTTTTATTTTATTCACATCAAGCGAATTCCACTCCGGCCCAAAACACGCTACGACAGGGTCAGGGAGCAGGCGTGGCGCTGCCGGTGGCAAGTTCACCCGACAGTTACCGCGGGATCGCAATTCGAGGTCTAGATGCTGGAAGCAATACGCAGGGCGGTCTCGTTTCTGCGCCAGAATCAAATCCTGCATAAGCTGGGTATTGCGGTCAGCATCACCGTCATCGGGATCGCATGCTATGTGCTTTATCACATGTTGCGGGGCATCGATGTCGACGAAGTCGTCGAGGCCATCAAGCAGACCGAGCCAGGCTCGATCGCGCTCGCCGGGCTGTTTGTGGCCGCGGGCTATTTCACGCTGACATTCTATGACCTGTTCGCCGTTCGCGCGATCGGACGCGCCGATGTCCCCTACCGTATCAATGCGCTCGCAGCCTTCACCAGCTATTCGATCGGGCACAATGTCGGCGCCAGCGTCTTTACCGGAGGTGCGGTGCGCTATCGGATCTATTCCGCATGGGGGCTGAACGCGATCGACGTCGCCAAGATCTGCTTCCTGGCGGGCCTGACATTCTGGCTCGGCAATGCCGCGGTACTCGGACTGGGCATCGCCTATCATCCGGAAGCGGCCACTGCGATCGATCAGCTTCCGCCCTGGTTGAACCGCCTGGCGGCATTCCTCATCATCCTCGGACTGGTCGCCTATGTGGTCTGGGTCTGGATGCAGCCGCGGCGGGTTGGCCGCGGTCCCTGGACCGTGGTCCTGCCGGGCGGTTCGCTGACGCTGCTGCAGATCATGATCGGAATTGTCGATCTCGGCTTTTGCGCGCTGGCGATGTATGTGCTGGTGCCGGACGAACCCAATCTCGGCTTTGTCGTGGTCGCGGTTATTTTCGTGTCGGCGACGCTGCTCGGTTTTGCCAGCCATTCCCCCGGCGGGCTCGGCGTGTTCGACGCCGCCATGCTGGTCGGATTGTGGCAGATGGACCGGGAAGACCTGCTGGCCGGGATGCTGTTGTTTCGCGTCCTCTATTATATTGCGCCTTTCGTCATATCTGTAATCTTGCTGACGTTTCGGGAAGTTATCCTCGGCACGCGGTTGAAGCGACTGCGTCAGGCAAGATCAGGCCATGATGCCGAGCCGAAGCATGAAGCCGCTTTCGCGCGCGAGCGTGGGGATACCGGCGCCTGACAGACGCCGGCCCGAACGGGAAGAGAACCGGCCCAATGGCGATAGACGCTCCTTCGCAATCCCTGTTTTCGCCGTGGCCGGACCGTTTGCGGCATTCGGCCATTATCCTGCTCACCGCCGGTCTGGCACTGGCCGTGCTGGTCGCCTTCGGCGAACTGGCGCTGCTGCGCGCCGCCGCGGTCTTTGGCTGCATCGCCGCGGCCGCGCTGGTGCCGTGGCGATTGCACAACGACATCGTGTCGCGCGATGACGTCCGCGGCGTCAACCCGGTGGAATCGGCGGCGGTCAGCGCCATCGTGTCCGGCATGCCGGATCCCGCGGTGCTGCTCGATCGCGCCGGCCGCGTCATTCACCTCAATGCGGCCGCCGCACAACTGGCGCCGGCGCTGCGCAGGAACGAACTCGCGCAATTCGCGCTACGTTCGCCCGAAATCATCACCGCGCTGCGCGAAGCCATCGCCACCGCCGAAAGCCGGCGCGCCACCTATCTCGACCACGTGCCGGTCGATCGCTGGATGGAATTGATCATCACGCCGGTGCCGGTACCGACTTTGTTCGGCGGCACCGACAAATGCATGCTGATGACATTCCACGACCAGACCCCGCTGCGCCGGGTCGAGGAAATGCGCGCCGATTTCGTCGCCAATGCCAGTCATGAATTGCGCACGCCGCTGGCCGCTCTGTCGGGTTTCATCGATACCCTGCAAGGGCCGGCCAAGGACGACGCCAAGGCGCGCGAGCGCTTCCTCGGCATCATGCATGCCCAGGCGACGCGGATGGCGCGGCTGATCGACGATTTGCTGTCGCTGTCACGGGTCGAACTCTCCGCTCATGTTCGCCCCGATACCTTGATCGATATCGTCCCGATCATCCGCCAGGTCGTGGACGGGCTGGAACCGCTGGCGCGGGAGCGTCAGGTCGCCATCGATATCGATCTGCCCGATGCGCCGGTGGCGATTGCGGGCGATCGCGAAGAGTTGTTGCGGCTGTTCGAAAACCTGGTCGAGAACGCGCTCAAATACGGGGCGTCCGGCGGCAAGGTGATCGTCTCGCTCAGCCATGCGGTATCGGGCGAAAGTACGCCGGAAGTTCGCGTCATAGTGCGCGATTTCGGGCCCGGGATAGCCCCCGAACACCTGCCGCGGCTAACCGAGCGGTTCTATCGGGTGGATGTCGGCGACAGCCGGGCGCAAGGCGGAACCGGTTTGGGTTTATCGCTGGTTAAACATATTGTTAACCGCCATCGCGGCCGGCTTTTGATCGAAAGCGTGCCGAAAAACGGCGCTACTTTTACCGCCTGTTTTCCCCAGGCCAAGGCCCCCTCGGGAAGCTAAAAGCAAGCGATCTCAATCGCTTGGGTGTGTCATCCAGCTGTCATCAAAGCTTCGTAAAAGCAGCATCGACCGCTCCTAAACGGGCGGCGTGAGCGCACTCGGGCGCGTCCGGCGCTTCGCTCACCAGATGGAGACCATCCCATGAATTTCATCAAAGCGATCGTCGCTGCCGGCCTGGTCGCCGCAACGACGCCGGCATTCGCCGCCGATATTACCGGTGCCGGTTCGACCTTTATCTTTCCGGTCCTGTCCAAATGGGCCGATGCCTACAAGAAGGAATCCGGCAGCGGCGTGAACTACCAGTCGATCGGTTCCGGCGCGGGTATCAAGCAGATCCAGGCCAAGACCGTGACGTTCGGCGCCACCGATGCGCCGTTGAAGGCCGACCAGCTCGAAAAGGACGGTTTTGCGCAGTGGCCGATGATCATGGGAGCGATCGTCCCGGTCGTGAACATCGAGGGCGTCAAGGCCGGCGACATCGTGCTGGACGGCGATACGCTCGCCAAGATCTACCTCGGCACCATCAGCAAGTGGGATGATCCGGCGATCAAGAAGCTCAATCCGAAACTTAGCCTGCCGTCGGCCGCGATCGCCGTCGTGCACCGGGCCGACGGTTCGGGCACCACCTTCAATTTCACCGACTATCTCTCCAAGGTCAGCGCCGACTGGAAATCCAAGGTCGGCTCCGGCACCGCGGTCGAATGGCCGACCGGCGTCGGCGCCAAGGGCAATGAAGGCGTCTCCGGCAATATCGGCCAGACCAAGAATGCCATCGGTTATGTCGAATATGCCTACGCCAAGCAGAACAAGCTGACCTATACCGGACTGGTCAACAAGGCCGGCAAGACCGTGCAGCCGACCACCGAAGGCTTCCAGGCTGCGGCTTCCAACGCCGACTGGGCCAATGCACCGGGTTACTACCTGATCCTCACCGATCAGCCCGGTGAAAAGTCCTGGCCGATCGTCGCCTCCACCTTCATCCTCATGCACAAGGACGCGACCGACAAGGCGGCCTCCCAGGAAGCGATCAAATTCTTCAAATGGTCGTTCGAGAAGGGCGGCAAGATGGCCGAAGATCTCGACTACATTCCGATGCCGGACTCGGTGGTCAAGCTGATCGAGAAGACCTGGTCGGCCGAGATCAAGAGCTGATCGCAACTTGAAAAGCTGCCCCGTCATTCCGGGCCTGCGCCAGGCAGCGCACCCGGAATGACGGGTGGGCAGCTTTGATACGCGTAGCGACTTTTTCGGAACCTTGAAGTAGTACAGGGGATCAGCGTGGCGGAAATGGCGGTTCAAGGCGACGTGATGGAATCGGCCGGCCCCTATGATCGCGCCAGGGCGCTGAACGCGTTCAAATTCGGCGACGTCACTTTTTACTGGATTACCCGTATCTGCGCCATATTGGTCCTGCTGATCCTCGGCGGCATCATCCTGTCGCTGATCGCCGGCGCGTGGCCGGCAATGAAGGAATACGGCTTTGCGTTCTTGTGGACGCAACGCTGGGCGCCGTCGGCCGATCCGCCGGTGCTGGGCGCGCTCGGCCCGCTCTATGGCACGCTGGTGACATCGGCGATCGCGATGATCATCGCCATTCCGGTCGGTCTCGGCATCGCGATCTTCCTCACCGAGCTGTGCCCGCAATGGCTGCGGCGCCCGATCGGCATCGCCATCGAATTGCTGGCGGGGATTCCCTCGATCATCTACGGCATGTGGGGTTTCTTCGTACTCGGCCCGTTTCTGGCCAATTACTTTCAGCCGTTGCTGATCGATACCTTCGCCAACGTTCCGGTGCTCTCGACCATCTTCGGCGGACCACCCTCCTATCTCAGCCTGTTCAATGCCGCGCTGATCCTGGCGATCATGGTGCTGCCGTTCATCACCGCGATCTCGGTCGACGTGTTCAAGACCGTGCCGCCGGTGCTCAAGGAAGCGGCCTATGGCGTCGGCTGCACCACCTGGGAAGTGGTCCGCAACGTCGTGATCCCCTACACCCGTGTCGGCGTCATCGGCGGCATCATGCTGGCGCTGGGCCGCGCGCTCGGCGAAACCATGGCGGTGACCTTCATCATCGGTAACGCTTTCCGCATCACCGGCTCGGTGTTTTCCCCGGGCACCACCATCTCGGCCGCGATCGCATCCGAGTTTGCCGAAAGCGATGGCCTGCATCAGTCCGGCCTGATCCTGCTCGGCCTGCTGCTGTTCGTGCTGACCTTCTTCGTGCTGGCCGCTGCAAGGTTGATGCTGCTGCGGCTGGAAAAGAAAGCCGGGAAGTAAGATCATGAATCCGATTTACGCCGCCCGCCGCCGCAACGACATCATCATCCGCCTGCTCTGTGTCGGCGCCGCGCTTTTCGGCGTCACCTGGCTGGCGTTCATCCTGTTCACGCTGTTCTACAACGGCCTCGCCGGCATCAGCCTGCAGCTCTTCACCCAGAACACCCCGCCGCCGGGATCGACCGAAGGCGGCCTGCTCAACGCCATCGTCGGTTCGATCATGATGACCGTGGTCGGGGTCGGGATCGGCGCGCCGCTGGGCATGTTCGCCGGCACTTATCTGGCCGAATACGGCAGGAACGACCGCCTCACCTCGGTGATCCGCTTTATCAACGATATTCTCCTGAGCGCGCCGTCGATCATCATCGGTCTGTTCGTGTACGGCGCGGTAGTGGTGCCGATGGGCGGTTTCTCCGCGCTGGCGGGCTCGCTGGCGCTGGCCGTCATCGTCATTCCGGTCGTGGTGCGCACCACCGAGGACATGCTGCTGCTGGTGCCCAATCCGTTGCGCGAGGCGGCGTCCGCGCTCGGGCTGCCGCGCTCGCTGGTGATCAAGCGGATTGCCTACCGCGCCGCGCGCTCCGGCCTTATTACGGGTGTGCTGCTGGCGACCGCGCGCGTCGCCGGCGAAACCGCGCCGCTGTTGTTCACCGCGCTGAGCAACCAGTTCTTCAGCCTCGACTTCACCAAGACGATGGCCAACCTGCCGGTCACCATCAACAACTTCGTGCAAAGCCCCTACGCCTACTGGAAGCAGCTTGCCTGGAGCGGGGCCTTGATCATCACCCTGACCGTTCTTGCCCTGAACATTGGCGCGCGTATCCTTGGCGCCGAGAGGACCGCAAAATGAGTGAAGCTTCGGTTTCGATGAGCCATGCCGGCGGGCCGGCTCCCGCGGTGATGCTGCCGGAGGCGCCGGCCAAGGTTACCGCGCGCAGCCTGAACTTCTATTACGGCGAGCATCATGCGCTGAAGAACATCAACCTGACGCTCGGCGCCAACCGCGTCACCGCCTTCATCGGGCCGTCCGGCTGCGGCAAGTCGACGTTGCTGCGGATTTTCAACCGGATGTACGACCTCTATCCGGGACAGCGCGCGGTGGGTCAATTGATGCTGGACCAGACCAACATCCTCGATCCCAGGCTCGATCTCAATTTGTTGCGCGCGCGCGTCGGCATGGTGTTCCAGAAGCCGACGCCGTTTCCGATGACGATCTACGAGAACATCGCGTTCGGCATCCGGCTTTACGAGAAGATCTCCAAATCCGAGATGGATGGCCGGGTCGAGAAGGCGTTGCGCGGCGGTGCGCTGTGGAACGAGGTCAAGGACAAGCTGAACGCCTCGGGGCTCAGCCTGTCCGGCGGCCAGCAGCAGCGGCTTTGCATCGCGCGCACCGTGGCGGTGCGCCCCGAGGTGATCCTGTTCGACGAGCCGTGCTCGGCGCTCGATCCGATTTCGACCGCCAAGGTCGAGGAACTGATCCAGGAACTGGCTGATGATTACACCATCGCCATCGTCACCCACAACATGCAGCAGGCTGCCCGTGTTTCGGACAAGACCGCGTTCATGTATCTCGGCGAATTGATCGAATTCGACGACACCAACAAGATCTTCACGTCGCCGGGCGACCGCCGTACCCAGGACTACATTACCGGCCGGTTCGGCTAGGGAGAGAACGACAATGGCTTCAGAACATACCGCCAAGGCGTTCGACAGCGATCTGCAGGAATTGACCCGACTGGTTGCCGAGATGGGCGGGCTTGCCGAGCGCATGATCGTCGAGTCTGTCGATGCGCTGATCCGCCGCGACGTCGCGCTGGGCAAGCGGGTCGCCGACGCCGACGCCGAAATCGACAACCTGCAGCGCGTGATCGAGGAACGCGCGGTGCTGACCATCGCAAGGCGCCAGCCGATGGCGGTGGACTTGCGCGAGATCGTCGGCGCCATGCGGGTCGCCACCGATCTGGAGCGGATCGGCGACCTCGCCAAGAACATGGGCAAGCGGGTCGCCGCGCTGGAGAGCGATTTCCAGCCGCTGAAGCTGATCCGCGGCCTCGAGCACATGACCGATCTGGTGCAGTCGCAGGTGAAATCCGTGCTCGACGCCTACGCCGCGCACGACCTGCCGGCGGCGATGACGGTGTGGAAGGGCGACGAGGAAGTCGACGCCATCTGCACCTCGTTGTTCCGCGAGCTCCTGACCTATATGATGGAAGATCCGCGCAACATCAGTTTCTGCATCCATCTGATGTTCTGCGCCAAGAACATCGAACGAATCGGCGATCACGCCACCAATATCGCCGAGACCGTGTTCTACATGATCGAGGGACAACAGATCCTCGACAAGCGCCCGAAGGGCGACATGACGACATTTGCTTCGGTGGTACCCGGAACCTGATGCTGGTGCGGCAGGATGTTGGACCACACCCAGACCAGGCAGACTAGAAAGGCTACGCATATGAGCGCACGCATTCTGGTGGTGGAAGACGAGGAAGCGCTGACCACGCTATTGCGCTACAACCTCGACGCCGAAGGCTACGATGTCGAAACGGTCGGGCGCGGCGACGATGCCGACACCCGGCTGAAAGAGCGCGTTCCCGACCTGATCGTGCTCGACTGGATGCTGCCGGGCCTGTCCGGCATCGAATTGTGCCGCCGCTTGCGGGCGCGGCCGGAGACCCGCCAACTGCCGATCATCATGCTGACGGCGCGCGGCGAGGAAAGCGAGCGGGTCAGGGGCCTTGCGACCGGCGCCGATGACTACATCGTCAAGCCGTTCTCGGTGCCGGAACTGCTGGCGCGCGTGAAGGGCCTGTTGCGCCGCGCCAGTCCCGAGCGTCTTGCCACCATTCTCACCTATGGCGACATCGAGCTTGATCGCGAGAAGCGCCGCGTGGTGCGCTCGGGCCGTCCGGTCGATCTCGGCCCGACCGAGTATCGCCTGCTGGAATTCTTTCTGGAACATCCGGGACGGGTGTTCAGCCGCGAGCAGTTGCTCGACAGCGTATGGGGCCGCGACATCTACATCGACGAGCGCACCGTGGACGTGCATATCGGCCGGTTGCGCAAATTGCTCAACCCCGGCCGCGAACAGGACCCGATCCGCACCGTACGCGGTGCCGGCTACGCGCTGGACGACCGGTTCGCGAAGGCGGCGGAGTAAAACTCTATCGTCGTCCAGTTCGTTGGCCGGAGACACTATCCGCCGTCATCCTGAGGTGCGAGCTCTTGCGAGCCTCGAAGGATGGATGCAGCAACGGTGCCTGCGGCCCATCCTTCGAGGCGCGCAAGAAAAGCGCGCACCTCAGGATGACGACGTGCGTGTAGCCGTCACCCCAGGATTGGGCCTACCTTGTCGGCTTCGGCGGCTGACGCCGGCGATCGCTCGCCGGCTGATAGGCGATCCGCGAATGATGCGCGCAATAGGGCAGGCTGACCAGCGCTTTGCCGCCGCAGAAAAAGAACTCCGCGCTCGAGGGATCGCCGATCGGCCAGTGGCAGGTGGACTCGCTCAATTCCAGCAGCGACAGCCGCTGGCTCATCGGCACCACATTGTCGTAGGCGATCGGGTCCGGCTCCATCTCGACTTCGAACGCATGGGCCAGCGCGGTATTGCCGCGCGAGGCCGGACGCGAAACCCGCATCATGTGCTGGGCCGGGCGGGCCTTGCGCTGGCGGGGTGCCGCCGAGGAGGGGCTCTTGGCGCGGCCGGACAAACCAAGCCGGTGGACTTTGCCGATCACGGCGTTCCGGGTCACATTTCCAAGCTCGCCGGCAATCTGGCTGGCCGAAAGCCCGGCTTCCCAGAGTTTTTTCAATTGTTCGACGCGATCGTCGGTCCAGGTTAACACCGTCATCGCTTTCTTCCCTTTATGTCGCGCCGGCCATATTTGCGGCAGCGCTGCGACTCCCAATTCTTTCAAAATCCCTGCAGGCAGAATCCCTTAGCCATCGCCGGGCGCGGAAAGCACGCCCGGGCGTTTACGCCGAACACTGGACTGGTTAAGGATTAGACCCCGCCGCACGAGATGTCGTACCCGACGATCCGAAGGCTACAATATGCCGTGACTCTCGCGCAAGAGTCCGGCTCAACGCGTCCACACTTTCCGTGCGACCAACGGATTCCTGCCTTTCGGGTTCCATTTGGCAGGTTGACAGTTTTCGCCGTGTGCCTAGAATGAATCCCACGTGCCGCCCCGAAAAGGCGGCACGTTTTGTTTTTCCGGGCTGATTGCCGATGCGACCCGCGCCAATGCGCGCATCGAAAACCGGCCCCAACCTTCAGTGAACGCCATGACCATGAGCGCGACGTCGCATCTGCTTCCGGTATTCGCCAGGGCCGATCTCGGTTTCGAGCGCGGCGAAGGCGCATGGCTGATCGCGACCAATGGCGAGCGCTATCTCGATTTCACCTCTGGCGTTGCCGTCAACGCGCTCGGTCATTGCCATCCGCATCTGGTCGCGGCGCTGCAGGAGCAGGCGACAAAGCTGTGGCACATGTCGAACCTGTTCAAGAGCCCGGACGGTGACAGGCTCGCGGCACGGCTCTGCGAGCAAAGCTTCGCCGACTTCGTGTTCTTCTGTAATTCCGGCGCCGAGGCGCTGGAATGCGCCATCAAGGTGACGCGCAAATATCACGCCGCCAAAGGCCATCCGGAGCGCTACCGGATCATCACCTTTGACAGCGCGTTTCACGGGCGGACGCTGGCGACATTGGCCGCGACCGGTTCTGCGAAATACCTCGAAGGTTTCGGGCCGCCGATGGACGGCTTCGACCAGGTCACGCTCGGCGATCTCGACGGCGTCAAGAAGGCGATCGGGCCGCAGACCGCGGGCATCCTGATCGAGCCGCTGCAGGGCGAGGGCGGCGTGCGCGCCGCGCCGCATGCGTTCTTCAGGGAGTTGCGCAGACTGTGCGACGAGCACGGCCTGCTGCTGGTGTTCGACGAGGTGCAGACCGGCATGGGCCGCACCGGCGATCTGTTCGCCTACAAGCGTCTCGGCGTGACGCCCGACGTGATGTCGCTGGCAAAGGCGCTCGGCGGCGGTTTTCCGATCGGGGCTTGTCTTGCGACGGCTGAAGCCGCAGCCGGCATGACGCCGGGCTCGCACGGTTCGACCTTCGGCGGCAATCCGCTGGCGGTAGCTGCTGCCAACGCGGTGCTCGACGTGATGCTCAAGCCCGGCTTCTTCGAGCATGCGCAGAGGATGTCGCTGCTGCTCAAGCAGAAGCTCGCCTCCGTGGTCGATCGCCATCCCGACGTGCTTGCCGAGGTGCGCGGCGAAGGACTGCTGATCGGTCTCAAGGCGGTGGTGCCGTCGGGCGATCTGGTCAACGCCTTGCGCGATGAAAAGCTGCTCACGGTCGGCGCCGGCGAGAACGTCGTGCGATTCCTGCCGCCGTTGATCGTGACCGAATCCGAGATCGAGGAAGCCGTGCAGCGGCTCGAGCGCGCTTGCGTGACGCTGTCCGGCAAGGCGTTGAAACGGGCGGCGGGGCAATGAGCCAGGCTCTCCGCCATTTTCTCGATCTCAACGAGCTTCCGACCAAGGAGCTGCGCAACATGCTGGCCGCCAGCGTCGCCATGAAGGCGAAGCTGAAGGCGCAGAAAAACTCGGGCGCCAAGCCGGTCAAGCCGCTCGAAGGCAAGACCCTGGCGATGATCTTCGAGAAACCCTCGACCCGGACGCGGGTATCGTTCGACGTCGGCATGCGCCAGCTTGGCGGTGAATCGATCATGCTGACGGGCGCGGAAATGCAGCTCGGCCGCGGCGAGACCATCGCCGACACCGCGCGGGTGCTGTCGCGTTTCGTCGATGCCATCATGATCCGCATTCTCAATCATGAGGCGCTGCTGGAACTCGCCGCCTTTGCCACCGTGCCCGTCATCAACGGGCTGACGCGGCGGTCGCATCCCTGCCAGGTGATGGCGGACCTGATGACGTTCGAGGAGCATCGCGGCCCGATCGAGGGCCGCACCGTCGCCTGGAGCGGCGACGACAACAATGTGCTGGCGTCATGGGCGCATGCGGCGGAGCGGTTCAAGTTCAGGCTGAATGTCGCGACCCCGCCGCAGCTTGCGCCGAACAAGGCGATGAAGGACTGGATCAGGGCCACGGGCGCGCCGATCATGCTCGGCAACGATCCGGAGGCGGCGGTGCGCGGTGCCGATTGCGTGGTCACCGATACCTGGTTCTCGATGGGCGACAAGGACGGCGAGCATCGTCACAATCTCCTGAAGCCCTATCAGGTCAACACCAAGCTGATGTCGCTGGCCAAGCCGGATGCGCTGTTCATGCATTGTCTGCCGGCACATCGCGGCGAGGAAGTCACCGACGAGGTGATCGACGGCCCGCAGTCGGTGGTGTTCGACGAGGCCGAAAACCGTCTGCATGCGCAAAAGGGCATTCTCGCCTGGTGCTTCGACGCGGTGGCGTAACTCTTTCCCTCTCCCCTTATGGGAGAGGGTGGCGCGATACGAACGCAGTGAGCATCGCGACGGGTGAGGGGTCTGTCTCCGCGGATGGAGACCCCTCATCCGCCTTCGCTTCGCTCAGGCACCTTCTCCCACAAGGGGAGAAGGAAGGGTCGCCGGAACGACCCGCGGTTTCGCCCCTTTCGATTCCGGCCCGCCGACCCCAGATAAAGCGCCATGACCTCAACCTCCCCAGACACGAAAATCTCTCTTGAAACCCCGATCCGGGCGCCGTCGGCCGTTCCGGTCGATGACGCGGTGCTGCCGTTCGAGGTCGCTTCGCTCGATCTGCGCGGCCGCCTGACCCGGCTTGGTCCAGCACTCGACGATGTCCTGACCAAACATGATTATCCCGCCCCGGTCGGCAAGCTGCTCGGCGAGGCGATCGTGCTGACGACGCTGCTCGGCTCGTCGCTGAAATTCGAGGGCCGCTTCATCCTGCAGACCCAGACCGACGGGCCGGTGTCGTTCCTGATCGTGGACTTCCAGGCGCCGGATCGTCTGCGCGCCTATGCGCGCTTCGATGCCAAGCGGCTCAAGGACGGTCAGGATTCCGGCGCGCTGCTGGGGCACGGCCATCTTGCGATGACCATCGATCAGGGCCCGGACATGAGCCGCTATCAGGGACTGGTGGCGCTCGAGGGCGGCACGCTCGAAGATGCCGCGCACGAATATTTTCTGCGCTCCGAACAGATTCCGACCCGGGTGCGCCTTGCGGTCGGCGAGGAATGGCGCGGTGGTGGCGAGGGCCCCAAACATCGCTGGCGCGCCGGCGGCATGCTGCTGCAATTTTTGCCCAAGGCGCCGGAGCGGGCGCGTCAGGCCGATCTGCATCCCGGCGATGCGCCGGAGGGCGCCGTCACCCATACGGTGGCGGAAGACGATGCCTGGATCGAAGGCCAGTCGCTGATCGCGACCGTCGAGGATGTCGAGCTGATCGATCCGGATCTGTCGGGCGAGCGGCTGCTCTATCGCTTGTTTCACGAACGCGGCGTCCGCGTGTTTTCCCCGTTGCCGCTGCGCGCGCAATGTTCCTGCTCGCGCGATGCGGTGTCGGCGATGCTTGCGAGCTTCGCGCCGAACGATCGCGCCGACATGGTGAAGGACGGCAAGGTGGTCGTGACCTGCGAGTTCTGCAGCTCGGTCTATGAATTCACGCCGCAGGAAGCGGGCGTGGAGTAGGGGCGGTGCGCGTTCGCGCGGCTATCCTGCCCGTCATCGCCCGCGGAGGCGGGCGATCCAGTATTGCAGAGACGTTCGTGATGGAATTGAGAAGCCGCGGCGTACTGGATGCCCCACCTGGAGTGACTGCCGAGCGCTCTCTCGCGGAGCATGCGACGATTGCTCGCAAGCTGCTGCTAATTCAACACCCGCTTGTTGATCCGGACTGATCGAGCGAAAAGGTCGGCACGTCGATCTCGAACCGTTCGCCGCTCTTGCTCACCATCTGGTAACGGCCGGTCATGAAGCCCGACGTGGTCGGTAGCGGGACGAAACTGGTATATTCGAAGCGCTCGCCGGGCGCGAGCACCGGCTGCTTGCCGATCACGCCCTCGCCGCGGACTTCCTGCTTGCGGCCGGAGGCGTCGGTGATGATCCAGTGACGCGTCTTGAGCTGCACCGTTTCCTGGCCGGAATTGGTGATGACGATGGTGTAGGACCAGAAATATTGATTCCTTTCCGCCGACGAGCGTTCCGGCAGGAAGTTCGGCTCGACGGTGACTTCGATATGGCGGGTGACGGTACGGTACATCCGGGGGTCTTTTCGAATTCGCGGCGTTATCCTATCGAAATAATCCCGGGGAAACCAATCGCCGGTCCGGCATCGTCGGCCTCGATTGACCGCGGTTTTAACATAGTTCCGGTCCAAAGCGCGCCGGCGCGGCCTTAACCCCTGATGACTTGCTTGCAATTTTCGAGGCGATACACTCATCCGAAGCGAGCAGGCGCGTAGCCGACCCGTTCCAGACCGGTGCCCATATGACGTCCATTACCGATCGAATTGCCGCGCCGCCGCTGGCTGATACAGCGAACGAGGCCGCGCAGGACGCCACATCGGCGCCGGCTTCCCTGGCGCAGGTGATGTCGTTGCCGATGGGGAACGAGCGCGAATTACGGCTCGATCTGTTTCGCGGTCTGGCGTTGTGGCTGATCTACATCGATCACCTGCCGTCCAATCTTTTTACCTGGCTCACGATCCGCAATTACGGGTTCAGCGACGCCACCGAAATCTTCATTTTCATCTCGGGTTATACCGCGGCGTTCGTTTACGGCCGCGCGATGCTGGAGTCCGGTTTCGTGGTGGCGACCGCGCGCATCCTGCGGCGGGTCTGGCAGATTTATGTCGCGCATGTGTTTTTGTTCACGATCTTCCTGGCGGAGATTTCCTATGTCGCCACCAGTTTCGAGAATCCGCTGTATTCGGAAGAAATGGGAATCATGGATTTCCTCAAGCAGCCGGACGTCACCATCGTCCAGGCGCTGCTGCTGAGATTTCGTCCCGTCAACATGGACGTGCTGCCGCTCTACATCGTGCTGATGTTCTTCCTGCCCGCAATCCTGTGGCTGATGAAATGGCGGGCCGACGTCACGCTGGCGCTGTCGGTCCTGCTCTATGCCCTGACCTGGCACTACGATCTGTATCTGTCGGCCTATCCGAACGGCTACTGGGCCTTCAATCCGTTTGCCTGGCAATTGCTGTTCGTGTTCGGGGCGTGGTGCGCGCTCGGCGGCGCCCGGCGCATGTCGCGGATTCTCGCTTCGCCGATCACGCTGTGGATTTCGATCGCTTATTTGTTCGCAGCATTCTGCGTCACCATGACCTGGTATGTGCCGCAGTTGAGCCCTTTTATGCCGCGCTGGCTCGAGCAATGGATGTACCCGATCGACAAGACCGATCTCGACGTGCTGCGGTTCGCGCACTTCCTGGCACTGGCGGCCATCACCGTGCGGTTCCTGCCGAGGGACTGGCCCGGATTGAAGTCGCCCTGGCTGCGGCCGCTGATCCTGTGCGGGCAGCATTCGCTCGAGATTTTCTGCCTCGGCGTGTTCCTGGCGTTCGCCGGGCATTTCATCCTGGCCGAGGTAAACGGCGGCGCCGTGCTGCACGGCGTTATCAGTATTTCCGGAATCCTGATCATGAGCGCCGCCGCGTGGCTGTTTTCGTGGTACAAAACCAATGCCGACAAGAATGCCTCGCGAAAAGGCACCGGCGGCAACGCCGATTTGGCGGGAGGCGGGGTATGAAATCCAACGCGGGGGCCATCCTGGGCCTGATGCTGGCCGGTTGTTTGACCGCAACTTATGCGCGTGCCGAGGACGCGGTGCAGAGCTGCGAAGTGCCGGACTACCTGCTGTCCAGCGAGAGCGCGCTGCCCAAGGTCATGGAGGCCGTAAAAAGCGGCCATCCGCTGGATATTCTGGTGATCGGCAGCCGTTCCTCGAGCATTCCGAACGCGGAGGCCAGCGCCTATCCCGCCCGGTTGCAGGCCATGCTGAAGGAGAAGCTGCCGGCGGCCGCCGTCAATATATCGGTGGAGCTGGAAACCAAGAAAACCGCCGAGGAAGTCGCGGCCGGTATGGTTAAATTGATGGAAGGCAAAAAGCCTACTTTGGTCATCTGGCAGACCGGCACTGTCGATGCTATGCGATCCGTCGATCCCGACGATTTTCACGGCGCGGTCGATGAAGGCGTTGCTGCGCTGCAAACCGCGGGAGCCGATGTGATTTTGATGAACCTGCAGTATAGCCCGCGTACGGAAACGATGATTTCGGCACCGCCCTATCTGGATAATATACGCGTGGTGGCGCAGCAGCATGACGTCCCGCTGTTCGACCGGTTTGCCATCATGCGTCAGTGGAACGACTCCGGCGATTTTGACTTGTTCAGCGCCACGCATGGGATCGACCTTGCCAAGCGTGTCCATGATTGCCTCGGCCGCGCGCTGTCGAAATTTGTGATCGACGCGGCGCATCTCGGTCCGGCTCAGCAGAATTGAGGATTTCGCGTTAAATGAGTTTTGTTAGTTCTTTTTGCCGAACGACATCGCTAGCCGAAATCGCCATCGCCGCATGTGTGCTGCTGATGCCGGTATCGATGGCGCCGGCGCGCGCGCAAGGCGTCCACGCCCTGCAGGCAAACGCCGACAGTCCCAAGCCCGACAGTGTCAGTCCGCCGGCGCCGCAGGCTGCGGGCGCACCAACGACAGGCAACGTTGCCGCCGACCAGGTCGATCCGTCCCAGCAGAAGACTCTCGCCAGCAGGGCGATCGAAAAGGTGAAGCAGGTCGCGAAATCGGCCAGCGACATTTTCAGCCGCGTGCCCTGCCTGTCGCCAAAGGGCGGCGTCAAGTCGCTGGGATCGCTGCCGCATGTGGCGGGCAAGCTCGCCGCCGGCGAGCCGGTGGTGATCGTTGCGTTCGGATCGTCCTCGACCACGGGCTGGGGCACGACGTCGCCCGAATTCAACTATCCCAACCGGTTGGCAAAGCAGCTGCAACGGCAGTATCCGACGGCCGATATCACCATGCTCAATCGCGGCGTCGGCGGCGAAGACGCGCCCGAAATGATGAAGCGGCTGCAGACGGCGGTGCTCGACATGAAGCCGGATCTGGTGATCTGGCAGGTCGGCACCAACGCCGTGTTGCGCGACCTCGATCCCACCGAGACCGCAAGACTGGTCGGGGAAGGCATTGCGCAGATTCAGGCGGCGAACTCCGACATCGTGCTGGTCGATCCGCAATACTCTCCGAGGGTCTACGAACACGGCGAAAGCGCCAGCCGGATGGTGAAGCTGCTCGACAGGGTCGCCGAGATCCGCCATGTCGGATTTTTCCCGCGCTTCGAGGTGATGCGCGAATGGCACGAGCAGCAGGCGCTGCCGATCGACACCTTCGTGATCGCCGACGGCCTGCACATGAACGACTGGGGTTACGCCTGCTTCGCGCAACTGCTGGGCGACGACATCATCAGGTCGGTCGGCCAGATCAAGCTCGGCGTCAACGTGCCGTCCAGCGTGCAGACCTATCGGCCGATGCTCGGCTGGAATGAGGCCAAGATCGAATTTATTTTCGAGTAATCCGCCAACAATGAAGGTGGTAAGCCCTTCGGAAAGTTTCAGCGAGATCGCCGGGTGACGCTCGCGCATACGCTTGACAAGCAGCGGCGCGAACAGCGACGCGACAGACGGAATCAGGGCAACCGAGACGCGACCGGACCGATCTTTTCCGCGCGCGCGCACTTCGTCGGTCAACTGTTCGACCTGCCGCAGAATGTTTTCGCCGTTGCCAAGCAACCAGGCGCCCGCCTCGGTCAGCTGCACCCCGCGACTGTCCCGGCGCAACAGCAGGACGCCAAGATCTTTTTCCAATTTCCTGAGTTGGCGGCTCAGTGCCGGCTGGGCGACATGGAGGTGATTGGCCGCCTTGCTTATGCTTTTGAAGGTTGCGGCCGTCACGAAATACCGGAGGGATCGGATATCCATTCGCATTTGCTACCAAATACGGCTCGCTATGCCAATAAGGCATGACCAAGGACAAAGATTGTATTTCCGGCCTTCAACGGGCGCGGATAACGTTTGCAGCTGTTCGGCATCCTTCGCCACCAGCGTGGGAGATCGAGCCTTGCAACGGCTTGGTGATAATGGTCGGCAGATCGAGAAAATATCGAGGAGGAGCAGGCTGCTTGCGAAAAGCTATTCCCCTTTTCGTCGCGCTGATCGCGCTTGGAGCTGTCAGAACCGAGACGGCCGCCGCCGATGAGAAATACCCGAATGGGCCTATTCACTTCATGGTTCCGTTCGCTGCGGGCGGCGCGGTCGATATCGTAGGCCGACTCGTTGGCGAGCAGCTAAGCAAAGCACTCGGCCAGCCGGTCATCGTCGAAAATGTTACAGGTGCCGGCGGCACAATCGCAGCTGCGCGAGTCGCACGTGCGCGACCTGACGGATACACGATTCTGGTTGGGAACCTCGGCACCCAAATAGCGAGCGTCGGCAGCGTCAAGGACTTGCCCTACAATCCCCGCACCGACTTCGCATCCGCCGCTCGCAGAAAATCCGCTGTGCTCCAAAAGCCGCTCTTTTCGACTTCGAGAGCTGACAATACGCAAAGCTGAAGCGGCGCAAGAGCGCGCTACTCGCCATGTCGCCTCCACCCTCACGCCTTCTCCAGCGCGCCTTGCAGATCCTCGATCAGGTCGTCGCGATGTTCGAGACCGGCCGAGAATCTGATGAAGCCTTCGCTGATGCCAAGCTCGGCGCGGGCTTCCGGCGCCAGCCGCTGATGCGTCGTGGTGGCGGGATGGGTGACGAGGCTCTTGGCGTCGCCGAGGTTGTTGGAAATCCGCGAAAGCTTCAGCGCGTTGAGACAGCGGAAGGCGGCCGCCTTGCCGCCCTTGACCTCGAAGCCGACCAGGGTCGAACCGGCGCGCATCTGTTTCTTCACCAGGGCTGCCTGCGGATGATCGGCGCGGCCCGGATAGATCAGCCGCGAGATCTTCGGATGCTGCGCCAGAGCGTCCGCCACGGCGGCGGCGGTTTCGGTCTGCGCGCGAACCCGCACCGCCAGCGTCTCCAGTCCCTTGAGCAGGATCCAGGCGTTGAACGGCGACATCGACGGCCCGGTCTGGCGCATGAAATTATGGATGTGTTCGGCGATGAACGCTTCCGACGACAGGATGATTCCGCCGAGGCAGCGGCCCTGGCCGTCGATATGCTTGGTCGCCGAATACACCACGACGTCGGCGCCGAGCGTCAGCGGGCTTTGCCAGATCGGCGTCGCAAACACGTTGTCGACGATCAGCCGCGCGCCGCCTTGATGCGCGATCTCGGCGATGGCGCCGATATCGAGCACGTCGAGCGTCGGGTTGGTCGGGCTCTCCAGAAAGCAGCTTTTGGTGTTCGGCCGCATCGCCTTCTTCCATTGATCGAGATCGAGGCCGTCGACCAGCGCGAAGCCAATGCCGTAGCGCGGCAGCAGGTCTTCCACCACGTAACGGCAGGAGCCGAACATCTGTTTCGACGCCACCACATGATCGCCGGCTTTCAGCGGCGCCAGAATGGCCGTGGTCACCGCGGCCATGCCGGTGGCGGTGGCGCGCGCGGCTTGCGCGCCTTCGAGCTCGATCATGCGGCGCTCGAACATCGAAATGTTGGGATTGGAAAAGCGCGAATAGAGAAAGCCGGGCTCCTCGCCCTTGAACCGCGCCTCGCATTGTTCGGCGGTGTCGTAGACAAAGCCCTGCGTCAGGAACAGTGCCTCGGATGTTTCACCGAATTGCGAGCGCAAGTTTCCGGAATGGACCAGCCGGGTTTCCGGGCGGTAGCGGGCGGTGGGCGATGTGGCAGCGTTAGTCTCAGTCATGTGACCTCCATCGTGACCACCTTGAAAATGGTCACAAAAAACCGGCCTGGAAAGATTCCACAGGCCGGGATCACACGTGTCCCCGGCCTGTTTAGCGACTTGTTTAACGTGGCTGCAAGCCGGCCGGCTCAAATCACCACGGGATAAGTCATGCTCATATTCGGTCGCGCCCTTTCCGTCAAGGCAACCATCGGATAACCGATAAAAGTCCATATTTTCAGCGTCTGGATGGCGGAAGCCGTCCCGAGGACCACCCCGTGTCGTTCACGCTTCAACCCGACGCCAACGGCATCCTGCCCGACCGCTTGATCGCGGCGATGGCCGATGCCGGCCTGATCCTGCCGGCCTATCCCTTTGTCGAAAGCCAGATCCAGCCGGCGAGCCTCGATCTGCGTCTCGGCGACGTCGCCTACCGGGTGCGCGCCAGCTTTCTTCCGGGGCCCGGTGCGACGGTGGCGGAACGCATCGACGAGTTGAAGCTGCACGAGATCGACCTGACGGATGGTGCGGTGCTGGAGACCAATTGCGTCTACATCGTGCCGCTGCTCGAGAGCCTCGCGCTGCCGCCGCAAATCGTCGCCGCGGCCAATCCGAAAAGCTCGACCGGGCGGCTCGACGTGTTCACCCGCGTGATCGCGGATGGCACGCGGCGCTTCGACATGATCGGCGCGGGCTATCACGGCCCGCTCTATGCGGAGATCAGCCCGAAAACATTTCCGGTGCTGCTGCGCGAGGGATCGCGGCTCTCGCAAGTCCGCTTCCGCACCGGGGACGCCGTCCTCAGTGCCGCTGAGCTTAATGCTCTGCATGTACTGGAGCGGCTGGTCGATCGCGACGATGCCGATCTGGTCAACGGCGTGGCGCTGAGCGTGGACCTTTCCGGCGAAAGCGCCGGCGGATTCGTCGGCTACCGCGCCAAGCGCCACACCGGCGTGGTCGATATCGATCGCCGCGGCGGCTATGCGGTCGGTGAATTCTGGGAACCGATTGCGGCGCGGCCCGACGGCAGTCTCATTCTCGATCCCGGCGAGTTCTACATCCTGGCGTCGAAAGAAGCCGTCCAGGTGCCGCCGGATTACGCCGCCGAGATGGTGCCGTTCGATCCGCTGGTCGGCGAGTTCCGGGTGCATTACGCCGGCTTCTTCGATCCCGGCTTCGGCTATGCCGGCGCCGGCGGGCAGGGTTCGCGCGCCGTGCTCGAGGTGCGCTCGCGCGAGGTGCCGTTCATTCTCGAGCACGGCCAGATCGTCGGCCGGCTGGTGTATGAAAAAATGCTGGCGCGGCCCGACGCCCTCTATGGCCAGCGCATCGGCTCCAACTATCAGGCGCAGGGCCTGAAGCTGAGCAAGCATTTTCGGGCGTGATCCTTCTTCCTGCTCGATAGAGGGAGCGCGTATGCTACGCAGCCAATAACAGGGCTCGGGAGCGACAATGACGGCAGGGCAAGACCGCGCGCAAGCCGCGCAATGGCAGAGATGGCGCAGCGTCGCCGAGCTTTATCATGCCTACTTCACCGGCCTCATTCTCACCGTGGTGACGCGGCGCGGCACGGCCGATGCCGCCGAATTCGTATTCCGGGTGTTTCGCCGCCAGCAGCAGGAGCGTTTTCTCCCGGGGCTGGAGAAACTGGGCTTGAGCAAGCTGCCGCCGGCGGTGGCGGCGGCGCAGTACCATTATCTCTCCAACTGGATCGGCGGCGTCTGCGTCGAATACATGTACGAGACCGACCGCAAGGCCTGGATCCGCTATCCGCCGCCGCGCTGGATCTGGAAGGGCACCGCGATCTGCGGCATCCCCGGCGAAGTATCGCGCGCGATGCTGCGGGGATGGCACGCCAATAACGGCGTCGCGCTGGGCAATCTGAAACTCGGCTTCGTCTGCACCAAGCAGAGCGTCGACGGACAGGACGGCCTTGAAGGCTATTACTGCGAATACGACCACGCGCTTGAGATCGATCAGCGCCTGGTATTCGCCCGCCATCTCGAAGCGCCGCTGTTCGATCCCGCGACCGCGCCGGCGTTGCCGGTTTCGAGCTGGCCCAGGCCGCGGCTGGAGAAAGCCTACCGCAACTACGCGATGGAATATGTTCGCACCGCCGCACCGGTGATGGTGCAACTGTTCGGTCCGGAAGACGCCGGCTACCTCCTGCATCTGACCGGGAAACTGGTCGGCATGCAGTATTTCGATGAGATCGCCCGCAGCTTCGATCTGGGCCGCGGGGCGGCAAAGGAGTTTGCCGCGTTCCTGCGCGCGCTGTTCGACGCGCAGGATGATATCGCCGATGCCGGCGAGTCCGGCGCACTCGAAATCCGGCAACAGACGTGGAAGCTGATGGCCGATGTCGGCGATTATCATCCGGCCTGCGCAAAAGTTCTTGAAGGGCTGTTTGAGGGCCTTGCGGCCGGCTGCGGCCGCCGCATCGCCGTTGAGATGAAACCGGCGGCCGGCGGCGGGCCGCCGTTTGCCTGGTCGATCGAATAGACCGGTCCTCAAAGCACCCGCGCCTGCAATCCGGCAGACCGCCATTGCGCCCGATGCGCATGGCATCGGGCGGAATCCGGTGCTAGGAAGCGCCCGGCACGGCAGGTAGATCGGGCCTGGGGAAGAAGAAATGTCCGATCTCGGCGTTGCCGAAATTCCCGTCGCCGATGGCGACGAACTGTCGCTTGCTCCGATCGCTTCACCGGCGCGGAATTCGCTGACCGACGGCCCGATTCTGCGCACCTTGCTGCGGCTCGCATGGCCGAACGTCGTCGCGCTCACCGCGGGCACCTGCGTGGTGATCGCCGAGACGTCCTATATCGGGCGGCTCGGCGTCGAGTCGCTGGCGGCGATGGCGCTGGTGTTTCCGTTCGTGATCCTGTCGATGACGATGTCCGGCGGCGCCATGGGCGGTGGCGTCTCTTCGGCGATCGCACGCGCGCTTGGCGCCGGCGACAAGGAGCGCGCCTCGGCGCTGGCCGCGCACGCGCTGATGATCGGCGGCTGCTTCGGGCTCGCCTTCACGCTGGTCATGCTGATCTTCGGTCCGGCGCTGCTGGAAATGCTCGGCGGCCGCGGCAACGTGCTGGCGCTCGCGATCGGCTATGTCCAGATTTTCTTCGGTGGCAGCGTGATTCCCTGGCTGATGAATACGCTGGCCGCGATCCTGCGCGGCACCGGCAACATGAAGCTG
The DNA here is from genome assembly GCA_963774685.1 of uncultured Alphaproteobacteria bacterium. GTDB lineage: Bacteria > Pseudomonadota > Alphaproteobacteria > Rhizobiales > Xanthobacteraceae > Bradyrhizobium. The sequence continues at coordinate 1,349,266 of CAVZFU010000005.1, forward strand.
CCTTCGCTGATCGTCCTTAACTCCGCCGTCTGTCAGGTCATTCTCGGCGGCGTCCTCGGCCTTGGGCTCGGGCCGGTGCCGCAATTCGGCATGCCCGGCGTGGCCGCGGGTTCGCTGACCGCCTACTCGATCAACGCCGCCATCATGGCGTGGTACATTTTTTCCGGCCGGGCGCGCGTCACGCCAAAACTCCGGGGACTCCGGATCCAGCGCGCGATGTTCTTCGATATCCTGAAAGTAGGCGCCGTCGCGTGTTTCTCGCCGCTGCAGGGGGTGCTGACGATCACGATCTTCACCCACATGCTGGCGCAGTTCGGAACCGAAATCCTGGCCGGATACGGCATCGGCGCCCGGCTGGAATTCATGCTGACCTCGATCTCGTTTGCGGTCGGCATTGCATCGGTGCCGATGGTCGGAATGGCGATCGGCGCGGGCCGGATTGCGCGGGCGCGACGGATTGCGCTGATTTCGGGATCGGTCGCATTCCTCTCGGTCGGCGGGTTAGGAACCCTGGTTGCGATTTTCCCCGACCTCTGGGTCAGTATCTTCACCCATAATCCCGGCGTGCGTGTCGCGAGCCAGCAGTACCTGTCGACGGCGGCGCCTTGCTATGCGTTCATCGGACTGGCGACCGCGATGTATTTCTCATCGCAAGGTGCGGCAAAAGTTTTGGGACCGGTGCTGGCGCAAACCGCGCGGCTGTTGTTCGTCGCCGGCGGCGGCTGGTGGCTGTCGATGCACGGGGCGACCGCGGCGAACTTCTTTGCGCTGGCCGCCGCTTCAATGGTGGTGCTTGGCGTGCTGTCGTCGGCGAGCGTCATGCTGACACGCTGGGCACCGCAGGGCGTCCCGGTTCCGGGAGTTCGCCCCGCGCTGTCTTGACCGGATGTCAGCGCCGGTGACGCCGCCGGCCACCGCCGAAATTGGCCATCCGCATCATCTGCGGGATCATGCTCATCATTTCGCCGCCGCCGGCGCCGCCCATCATGCCCATGATGTCGCCGCCGCCCATCCCCATGCCCGCGCCCATAGCGTAACCTTCCGGGGCAAAGCCGCCGCCACCGCCGCCCATCGCCGCCGAAGCCCGCCGCCGCCCATCATGCCGCCGAGACCGCCACCACCGCCGCCTTCCATCATCTGGCCCATCATCGGTCCCATGGTCTGCATCATCATGCCGAAACGGCGCTTGCCCATCTTGGCCTTCATCATTTCGAGCATCGGCGCCATCTGGGTCATCATGTCACCGCCGCCTCCGCCGCCCAAGCCGGCGAACTGGGCCTTTGCCGGCGCCGAGGTGAGGGTAAACAACAGCAACAGCGTGGCCGCCTGGCACACCACCTTGTCAGCTCCAGTCATGATTCTGCTCCTTGCGTGCGCAGCATCGCGAAAAGCGATGCTAACCGGGCGCACCGGGCCAAGCTAGGGGAGGGCGGGCGCACCTTCTGTGAGAAAGGTCACATTGGCCGGACGGCCTTCCGTCCCAGCGTCTTCTGCATCGCCAGCACTCCCAGATCCATCTGGCTGTCGATATAGCGCGCGATTTCATTCGGCAGCACGTCGACGATCCATACCATCCGGCTTTTTGCGTCGCCGTCGGCAAACACCTGGGCCGAGGCGTTGTAATGCGTCACCCGTTCGCTGACGATAGCGTAGGCCAGCCGCCGCCGCGCGTCGTCGCAATCGACCAACAGCTCGCGCGCCACCGTGCCATTGGCGAAAGTGACGATCCGCGCATCGCCCTCGAGCCGCGCGTCGATCACGAATCCCGGCGCCAGCCGTTGGTGCAGGGCGCCGAAATCGCGAAGGGCGTCCCAGACGTCGTCGGGATGCGCGTCGATGGGGATGTCTTTGCAGATGGAAGCCACGGTTGCGGGTCTCTCTCTTGCGGGAGGGCAGTTGCGTGCGGCGAGCAACCGATCTAGGTGCAAACCGCCTCGACATTGTTGCCGTCGGGATCGATCAGGAACGCGGCGAAATAGGTTGGGCTGTAATCGGCGCGCGGCCCGGCGCCGCCATTGTCGCGGCCTCCGGCTTTCATTCCCTCGGCGTGGAATTTCCTGATCGCCGCATGATCGGGTGCACGGAACGCGACATGGGCGCCTGCGCCCGATAGCCCCTTGTGCAGATAGAGCCACAGTGCCGGCTCGCCCTTGGGCCCAAAGCCGGCGCCGGTCTCGTCGCGCGAACTTAAGGCATATCCGAGCGGCGCCAGTGCCGCGGTGTAGAAACGCACGCTGGCGTCGAGATTGCCGACTTTCAATCCGATATGGTCGTACATGATGATCTCCAGAAAATGCGCGCTTTAAAGCCTGCGCGGTTCGGAAATCACCCTAGTCAGTGCAAGGCGATGCGATCTTGGAAAATCTTGCGCATCCCGCGCGAGGCTTCGCGGAACCGGCGCGGCGAAACCCCGGCGGCGCGGTGGAAGGTGCGCACGAAATTGGAGAGATCGCCGAACCCGACATCGTAGGCGATATCGGTGATCGCACGGTTATCGCCGGCCAGCAGCCGCGCCGCGTGACGCAGCCGCGAGCGCACCAGGTATTGATGCGGGGTGACGCCGAGAACGCTCGAGAACAGCCGCAAAAAATGGAACGGGCTGAGGTCGGCCTGAGTGGCGGCGTCCTCCAGATCGATTGCTTGGTGCGAATGCGCATCGATCCACAGGGCGGTTTCCACCGCGCGGCGGCGATCCCGGGCGTTGGCCGCCATCTGTTTCTGCGCCTGCCCGGAGACCACATTGACAAAACGGCTGGCGAAAGCGTGTCCGACCTCGTCGAGACCGACGTCGCTGCGGCCGTCGGCTGCCGCCTGCGCCAGTTCGCCGAGCACCATCAATTCGGGCAGCGGCGGCGCGCAGCCGACCTTCCAGACGTCCTTGCGGTCGCCGATCGCGTCCACCAGTTCCGGGTCGAGGAAAAACGACAGGCATTCGTCGCCGCAGACATGGTCGTGGGTGCAGACATATTCGTCGCCGGGATGGCCGACCAGGACCGATCCTGCCACCAGTTCGAACGACTTGCCGCGGGCGCGATAGCCGAAACTGCCCTTGCGCACAAAGGAGATCGAGTGACAACGATGCCGCTCCACGAACGGCGCATCGCCGGGCACGGCGCTGCAGCGGAAGTCGGATACGGTGATGGATCGGCGCTGCAGCAGGGTCGTTGCGGTCATGCCGCGATTTTAGCCCTGCGGGCGTGGCGGAGCAACCGGAAGCAGGACGTCGAACAGGGTCTTGCTGACCGTGTTGCGGCCCTCGATCGAAAGCAGCCGACGCTTGGAGATGCTGCCGCCATTGGGAGAAATCTTGTCGGTGTAGCTGCCGGCCTCGAGCACGCGGTGGCATGGCACGATGATCATGAAGGGGTTGCGCGAGATCGCCTGTGCGACCGAGTGCGCAGCACCCGATGCGCGCAGGCTGGCGGCGACCTCGCCATAGGTGCGGGTTTCGCCGCGTGGAATGGTCCGCGTGAACTCGTAGACGCGGCAATTGAACGGCGGCACGCCGAGCATGTCGAGCGTCACCTCGGAGAAATCGCAAGGCTGGCCGCGCAGCAGCGCCACGATGCCCTCGATCGCGATCTCGACATCCAGCGGCGGACGGAGTTCGCGGGCGTCGGGATACTGGCGCAGCATCCGCCCCCGGGTCTCGATCTCGCGCGCCTCCGGAAGCTGCACGCCGACAACGCCATGATCGCCCCATGCGATACCGCATCGGCCGATCATCGTGTCAAAAATGGTGTACCCACGCCCCGCCATTGCCGTCCCCGGCAGGGATCATAGCATTGTCATAAACCGCTGCACCTGGAAAATGCGGAGTGGGTTAAGATCGGCGGGCGGACAACCAGGAACGGGGTTTTTGCAACTCCGAACGGTTGTCTGGCGTCGCGCCGGTTACGGCAGTGCAAACGCGATCAGCGAATCCCCAAGCCGGGTGCCAAGCTTGCCGTGGCCGCCGGCGGCGATCACCACGAACTGCTTGCCGCCGGGACCGGCCCGATAGGTCATCGGCATCGCCTGTCCGCCGGCCGGAAGACGGCCTTTCCAGAGTTCAGCGCCGGTATCGGTATCGAAGGCGCGCAAATAGTTGTCCATCGCGGAAGCGACAAAGGTGAGCCCCGCGGCGGTCATGATCGGGCCGCCGAGGTTTGGCGTTCCCTGGATAATCGCGGCGGCATTGGCGGTCATGTCGGCCGTGGTCCCCAGCGGCACTTTCCACGCGATCGATCCCGTGGACAGGTTGACCGCAACCAGTTCACCCCACGGCGGCGGGTTGCAGGGCAGTCCAAGCGGCGAATGCAGCACCTGACGGCTCATGCCGTAGGGCGTTCCGTGCTGCGGGGAAACTTCGGCGCGCAAGGCGCCCTGCTGGGCGGCCTTTTCGGCCGGCTGATACTGATTGCGGGGAATCAAGTGCACTTCCATCGGAAGATTGTTGACGTTGGTCACGAAAATCTGCCGGTTGGAATCGAATGCGCCGCTGCTCCAGTTCATGCCGCCGAGGTTGCCGGGAAAGGCGATGATGCCCTGCACGCCGGGCGGCGTGAAAATCCCGTCCGACCTCAGTCTCTCCATCTGGCTCCGGCAGGCTTCGCGCTCCTCGGGCGTGATGCCCCAGGCATCGCCTGCGGTGAGATGCTGCGACACCAGCGGCGGAGGGGCGAGCGGGAACGGCTGGGTCGGCGACGCGCTTTCGCCGTCCGCGTCGCTCTTCGGGACGGCGCGTTCCTCCACGCCGAACACCGGTCTGCCGGTCTCGCGATCGAGGACGAACAGGTTCCCGGTCTTGTTGCCCTGGATGACCACAGGCGTCTCTGTGCCGTCGCGGCGCAACGTGCCGAGCACCGGCTGCGCCGCGGTATCGTAGTCCCACAGATCGTGATGAACGAGTTGAAAGCCCCAGACCAGTTCGCCTGATATGGCCGACAGTGCGACGACGGAATTCGCCCATTTGTTGTCGCCCGGCCGCTTGAAGCCGTGATAGTCGGGGCTGGCGCTCCCGGTCGGCAGAAACACCAGCTTGCGCTGGATGTCGACCGAGATCGTCGACCAGACATTGCCGGCCCCGGTTGGAGCAAGGTCGCCCTGCAGCGGACTCCAGCTCCAGCGCAACGCACCGGTTCGCGCATCGTACGCCCGCACCCGGCCATCCGGAATATCGACGCGGTCGTTGTCGGCAATCGAGGAGCCGACGATCACGAGATCGTCGATCACGGCGGGGGCGGACGTTTCTTCATATTCGCCGGCGCGGGTGATGTTGGCGATGCCAAGCTTGAGATCGACCTGTCCCCCGTTGCCGAAATCGCTGCAAGCGTTGCCCGTCGCGGCGTCCAGCGCAAACAGCCTTGCATCGATCGTGGCGAGGAAAATCCGCTGATGGCACGCCGCTGTCGCGGCATCGCCGGGGGCCGACCAGTAGGTCACGCCGCGGTTCACCAGGCCCTCGGAATAGCGCACATGCAGATCGATGTTCGGATCGAAGCGCCATTTTTCCTTGCCCGTTTCAGGATCGAGCGCGAGCACGCGGTTGAACGGTGTGGTCACGAACATCGTTCCACCGGCCACGATCGGGGTCGCCTCGAATTCGCTTTTGGGGCGGCCGTCGCTGCCGTCGGAAACGTCGCCGGTGTGAATCTCCCAGGCGACCTTCAGCTGCGCGACGTTGCCCTTGTCGATCTGGCTGAGCGGCGAATAGCGGCTGCCGCCGGCATCGCCGCCGTACACGGGCCATTCGGCGGGAGAGTTGTCCGTGTTCTGCGCGTTTGAAAACGAGCTTCCCGCAACGGACGCGATCAGGACGATGCCGGCGACAGCAATATGGCGCATGAGGGTTGATCCCATCGGCTTGGAGCGGGATAATCTATCGTACCTCTATTCGAAAATCAGCCCGGGCGCATGATTGTCTGATCGACATGAACCCGATATGAATTGCATCGGTGCCGGTTCTCCGCTTTATTGAGCACTCGATTTCGCGGGCGTAGTTCAATGGTAGAACGGCAGCTTCCCAAGCTGCATACGAGGGTTCGATTCCCTTCGCCCGCTCCAGAGTTTGATTTGGCTTAATCCGCGCCTGCGACAACCAGCAGCCTATCTTTCGCCATCGATCGCGCGTACGGTCTTTCCGTCGCAAGACGATGGCGCTGAAACTTAGAGCGGACTGCGGGCAGACCCGGGGGCAGTACCCGGCGCCTCCACCCTAGCAGCTTGAGCTTAAAGGTCTCATTTCGGTGAGATCGATTTTGCCGGAAGGCCGAATCCCTAGGCTGCTATGGCGGGGGCGAACCAGGATCGATGGTCGCGAAGAAGCTCTGAATTGTTCCCGGCATGATACCGCCGTTATCGGGTCAAAAACCTAAATGCAAACGATAACGTTGCATTGAACGAAGTGCGCCTCGCGGCGTAACCGTTCGGGGTTGGTCCACCTAGCAACAGAACGGCCATTGCCGCGTCAACCTTCGGGTTGGCGCGGCTTTTATTTGTGGCCCGGGCCCCGCGATGGCGCGCTGACTTCAACGCCGATCTTCGTCATGCTATCAGCGAGCGCAGATAAAAGGAGTCGGCGTTGATCGCTTCCACTGACGACGCCCGCAGTCGCCTGCTCAAAGCCGCGGCCGGCGGCCTGCTGACCGGCATCCTCACCCCGTTGCTGCCGCCGCTGATCGATAGGGTCAACGGCTCGCCCGGTGATTTCCGGCTGGCGCTGGTGGCGGTGCCGTTCGCGGTCCTCGTGCTGATCCTGGTGCGGGCGAGCGCAAATCCGTGGTGGGCGGCGCTGGCGGCGGCCATCGTCACCATGATTGCTTTCGTCATTGCGGTGAATGCGGCGATCTGGGTCGACGGTCAGGTCGGCGATGTCGGCAAGGCCGCAAGGAATATCGCAGCCGGGCTTGCCGGCGGCTTCAGCGGTGCTGCCGTCATGGCGCTGGGCCTATGTTGGCTGCCGTCGAGCCCGCGCGATGTCACGTCGTGGCTGCCGATGATCGCGATCGGCACTATTGCCGGAGCGCTGCTGGCGCTTGACGGCGCGCTCGAACGAGACCTGACTTCGTTCCTTTATCCGGTGTGGCAGGCCGGCGTCGCGGCCGGCCTTGCGATGGCGTTGCGGTCGAGCGTTACCGCGCCGCGGTCACCATGATCTCGACGCTGTATTGAGGCGACGCCAGCCTGGCCTCGACGGTGGCGCGGGCCGGGGTATTTCCCGCCGACACCCAACCGTCCCACACCGCGTTCATCTCCGCGAAGTTTTTCATGTCGGTGATGTAGATCGTGGCCGTCAGCAGCTTCGATTTGTCGCTGCCGGCCTTGGCAAGGTGGCCATCGATGATCGAGAGAATTTCCTGCGTCTGCTTTGCGACGCTTTCGCCGGCCGCCGTCTTGGCCACGACGCCTGCGAGATAGACGGTGCCGCCATTGACGACGGCCTGGCTCATGCGAGGTCCGGTATCGAAACGCTGGATGGTCATGTTGTTCTCCGAAGGGTTTGCCGCCACCGGCTTAGCGCACCGGCACGTCATCCGCAAACCGCACTTTTGCATGCGCCGAGAGGGATATTGAGTCTCAAAATCACGGAAACTTTTGGAAAAATGCCCAGATGGTCTCGGCGCCGTCGATGTCGCGGTTTTGCGGACCGAGAAAGGCATTGACCAGTCGCGGAAAGCGCGCGTCGGGGAAGCTGCCGGGCATGCGGTGGCCGCCATTGTTGACGCGGTAGAGCACGACGTCGCGGCCTTGCGGACAGCGCGACTCGATCCGCGTCACCGTGGTTTTGTCGGAGGGATCGCGGTGTTCGAGATCGACGCTGGTGGCGTCCTGCGTTTCGCAGCCATTGATGCGGCGCCAGAACGCAAACGTCTTTTCGGTCGACCAGAAACCCGGCTGCGCAAAGCGGCTGGTGCCGCGCCCGCCCTGATAGGGAATCAAGGGATCGGCGGTTCCGTTGATCATCAGCATCGGAACCGGGCGTGACGGATGGATGGCGCTGGCCATGTCGTCGGTGAGGTTGAAGATGACGGTGGCGGCGGCGGCGAACAGATCGGCGCGCGCGCCGATCAGGGTCATGGTCATCGCGCCGCCGTTTGAGATTCCGGTGACGTAAATCCGCCTGGGGTCGGCGGTGCCGTCAGCGATGAGTCTCTCGATCAGCCTGACGATAAAGGCGACATCGTCGGTGCCCTTTGGCGGTGCGCGGCCGGCGCGCCTGGTGTCCGGTCTCAAGTCGGCCCAGGCGCGATTGAGCCCGTCGGGAAATACCGCGCCGAAATGCTCGCGCCTGGCGATCGCCGGCCACGAGGTCCGCGCCACCATGGCGCTGGCGTTTTGGGTATTGCCGTGCAGGACCACCACCAGCGGCGCCGGCCTTATGTCCGCGCGCTGAAGGATGTAGCTGCGGGCAACGCCGTTGATATCGATGGTGTCGGACAACGCAGGTTTTCCCCAACAGGCGATCGCCAAACCAAGTGCAAGTCCCGATAAACGCATCAGCGTCGTCTCTCATCCCGCCGCTTTCGCCGCCGCGCGCCCGGCATTGCGTCCCGTGAACAGGCAACCGCCGAGGAAAGTTCCCTCCAGCGAGCGATAGCCGTGCATGCCGCCACCGCCGAAGCCGGCCGCTTCGCCGGCAGCGTAGAGCCCCGGCATGATCCGGCCGTCGTTGCCGAACACGCGGCCGTCGAGGTCGGTCTCGAAACCGCCCAGTGTCTTGCGGGTCAGGATGTTGAGCTTGACCGCGATCAGGGGGCCGTGCGCGGGATCGAGAATCCGGTGCGGCCGGGCGGTGCGGATCAGGCGGTCGCCGATATAGCGGCGCGCATTGTGGATGTTCATCACCTGCGTGTCCTTGACGTAGGGATTTGATATTTCGCGGTCGCGCGCCTCGATCTGGGATTTCAGGGTTTCGAGCTTGAGCAGATGGTCGCCGCTGAGCGCGTTCATGGCGGTGACGAGATCGCCCAGATTGTCGCGCACGATGAAATCGGCGCCATGGCTCTTGAACGCTTCGACCGGTGCGGGCGCGCCCTTGTTGGTGGCGCGCCGCGCGGTCATCAGCCAGCTCTTGCCGGTGAGGTCCGGGTTCTGTTCCGAGCCTGACAGCGCGAATTCCTTCTTGATGATGCTTTGCGTCAGCACGAACCACGAATAATCGTAACCGGTCGACATGATGTATTGCAGCTGGCCGAGCGTATCGGAGCCGGGAAACAGCGGCGAGGGCAGCCGCTTGCCGGTGGCGTCGAACCACATCGACGACGGTCCGGGCAGGATACGAATGCCGTGACGCGGCCAGATCGGGTTCCAGTTCCTGATGCCCTCGACATAATGCCACATCCGGTCGCGGTTGATCAGCCGCGCGCCCGCCGCTTCGGTGATGCCGATCATCCGGCCGTCGACATGTTCGGGCACGCCGGAAATCATGCGCTTCGGCGCTTCGCCAAGCCGCTTCGGCCAGTTCTGCCGGACCAGATCGTGATTGCCGCCGATGCCGCCGGAAGCAACGATCACGGCCTGTGCGCGCAAGGTGAAGTCGCCGACGACTTTCCGCGAGCTGCTCTGGCCGCGCTCGACAGTGTCAGGCTCGAGGATCGCGCCGCTGACGCCATCGACGGTGCCGTTGGTGATGCTGAGTGCATCGACCCGGTGGCGGAACCTGAATGTCAGCCGGCCGCTCGCCTGGGCTTGGCGCGCGCGCCGCTCGAACGGCTCGACGATGCCGGGGCCGGTGCCCCAGCTCACGTGAAACCGCGGCACCGAATTGCCATGGCTCATCGCGTCATAACCGCCGCGCTCGGCCCAGCCGACCACCGGAAAAATCCGATGGCCCATCGCCCGCAGCCATTCGCGTTTTTCGCCTGCCGCAAACGCCACATAGGCTTCGGCCCAGCGCTTCGGCCACAGATCTTCGTCGCGGTCGAAGCCCGCGGAGCCCATCCAGTCCTGCAGCGCCAGATCGTAGCTGTCCTTGATGCCGAGCCGGCGCTGCTCGGGCGAATCCACCAGGAACAGTCCGCCGAACGACCAGAAGGCCTGGCCGCCGAGGTTCTGCTCGCCCTCCTGATCGACCACGATGACGCGCTTGCCGGCGTCGGCGATCTCGGTGGCGGCGACGAGCCCGGCGAGGCCCCCGCCGATCACGATTACGTCCGCATCGCCTGCCATCGCATCACCCCCCTGTCCCAGGCGAATGAAGCCCGCGGCCTTGACCGCGGTCAACGGCTTTGAGCGGCCAGGACGCTGCCGACAAATCGTCAAGGTGTTCCACTTTGGGACCGTTCGGCGGGGCGGGTGCAGCGCGCAAGCAACACTCAATTTGAATTTGTTTTGAGCCACCTCCGGCATCTGGACAAAAACGCGATCCGGCAACACGCTGGCGGAGCGTCTTGCATCACCTAGAGACGGTCAGATTCGGGTTCGACAGGTTTGGACTGGGGCTGGGACATGAGATTTGTGACGGGGTTGCTCGCGGCGGTGCTCCTGCTGGCGGGCGTGGGGACGAGCCATGCGGTGGTTCGGATCGGCGAGGATCGCGGCGGGCGGATCGGAACCTACGTCGACAAATACCAGGGCCTGCGCAATTCCGGCGAGGCGGTGATCATCGACGGCCTGTGCGCCTCGGCCTGCACCATCGTTCTCGGCGCGATCGATCACGACAAGATCTGCGTCACGTCGCACGCCACGCTCGGGTTCCATGCGGCATGGGATTTCGGCGCCAATGGCCGCGCGGTGACCAATCTTGAAGCCACCCACATGCTGTACTCGATGTATCCGTCGCCGGTGAAGCGATGGATCGCCCAGCGGGGCGGGTTGACGCCGCACATGATTTTCCTGCACGGCAAGCAACTGATGAGCATGTACCGCCCGTGCTATCTCGACGCCCAGGCTTCCTCGGCCAAGGTCTCGACCTCGCACTGAGGGCTTGTTTCGCATCAGCATGACGTGATCGGCGGACCCCTCGGGGTGCTTGCCCGGCCGCGCGACTGGCCCTATCTCAATGGGCTGATGGTTCAGCCAATATCCACGCAACAGGAAATGCTCGGCCGACCGCGGCCGGGGCGCAAGCTTGCGCCGGTGATCGTGGTGGCCGGTTCGGGCCTTGGCGCCGCCTTGCTGGCCGGCGCACTGGTGCTGTGGGTCCATTACGGGACGGCGGTCTTCTTCGAGATGATCGCGTCCGGTTTCGCCGCCTGCTTCTGATCCCGCAAAAGGAAATTTCGTGATGGATCGGACCATCCGCCCGCTGGTCATCGTCGCCGCCTTCGCCGGCAGCCTGGCGGTCGGCCTGTTGCTGATGCTGTGGGCGCTGGGCGGCCTGCGAGGCATGACCGCTCCGGCCGCGATCGGCGGCCCGTTCCAGTTGACCGACCAGAGCGGCCAGACCGTGACCGAGAAGAACCTGCAGGGCAAGCCGACGCTGATCTTCTTCGGCTTCACCCATTGCCCCGACGTGTGCCCGACCTCGCTGTTCGAGATTTCCGAGGTGCTGCGGGCGATGGGCAAGGATGCCGATCGCGTCAATGCCTATTTCATCTCCGTCGACCCCGACCGCGACACCAATGCGGCGATGAAGGACTATCTGTCGAGCTTCGACCCGCACCTGAAAGGCCTGACCGGTGACGCCGCCGCGGTGGCGAAGGTGATTTCGGATTACCGGGTTTACGCAAGGAAGGTTCCGCTAAAGGACGGCGACTACACCATGGATCACACCGCGCTGATCTACCTGATGGATCGTGACGGCCATTTCGTCGCGCCCTTCAATCTCAAGCGCACGCCCGAGGAAGCTGCTCAAGATTTGAAACGGTACCTCTGATCCCGGCGGGTTATCCGCGTTTGCCATCATGCAATCGACATTCGCGTTATCGGCTGGATGGTCTATAAGGCCGTCAAATCCCCCCAAGAATTCTCCCCAAGAAACCTTCGGTAATGCAGTCACAGAAAGCTTCCTTCCCCGGCAAGAAATCGTTTCGGGCGATCCGCGCCATCCTGCCGATGGCAGGATGGCCGGCAGCTGGGCTGCTCGCTGTGGCGCTGTTGTCCGGCGGCGCGGCGCAGGCGCAGAGCACTCCCAAGCCTGGAACCGAGGCGGCGCCGCAGGCGGTGCCCGGCTTCTGGGATCCGCGGCGGCGTCCGGACCGGCCCGACCTGTCGCGTTTGACCGTGATCCGGTTTCTGACCGAGACCGATTATCCGCCGTTCAACTTCACCGGCCCCGACGGCAATCCCGCCGGCTTCAACGTCGACCTGGCGCGGCTGCTGTGCGAGGAGATCAAGGTCAGCTGCACCATCCAGATGCGGCGGTTCGAGACGCTGCTCGATGCGATCGCCAGCAACCGGGGCGACGCCATCATCGCCTCGCTGGCGGTGACGCCGCAAATGCGCGCCCGGGTCGATTTCACCGATCCGTACTACCGGGCGCCGGCGCGGTTCGTGTCGCGGCGCGACGGCGTGATGGCGGAGGTTCGCCCGGAATATCTCGAGGGCAGGAAAGTCGGCGTCATCGCCGGCTCCTCGCATGAAGCCTATCTGAAGGCGATGTTCACCGACGCCGAACTGCATTCCTATCCCAATGACGAGGCGCTGCGGCTGGCGCTGCGGCGCGGCGAGGTCGATTTCATTTTCGGCGATGCGATCTCGCTGGCGTTCTGGATCAACGGCACCGACTCCGGCGACTGCTGCGCCTTTAGCGGCGGGCCGTTCGTGGAGAGCCGCTATTTCGGCGAGGGCATCGGCATCGCCGTGCGCAAGGGCAACGACGTGCTGCGGCAGGCGCTGAACTGGGCGCTGTTCCGGCTCTGGGAAAAAGGCCGCTACACGGATTTATGGCTGCGTTATTTTTCGGTGAGCCCGTTCTAGCGATTTCACACTCCGTAACCCTCGTCATTGCGAGCAAAGCGAAGCATGCCCACCTACGTTGCGATGTTGGGCATGGCACAGCGCGCCTTCGCTCACCCTGACGGTTATATTACTGCGGCTAGTTTCCGCGGCCCGGAGACCCCCTTTGATGTCCACGATCATCCTCCAGCCCAAACGACCTGCGCGCGCTTGCCGAGCAATCCAATGCCTGGCCGTTCGAACAGGCCAAGGCGATCGTCGCGCGGCTGAAGAAGAAGCCCAAGGACGAGGTGCTGTTTGCCACCGGCTACGGGCCGTCCGGCCTGCCGCATATCGGCACCTTCGGCGAAGTCGCGCGCACCACCATGGTGCGCCATGCCTTTCGCGTGCTCACCGAAGACAAGGTCAGGACGCGGCTGATCGCGGTCTCCGACGACATGGACGGCTTGCGCAAGGTGCCGGACAACGTGCCGAACAAGGAGATGCTGACGGAGTATCTCGGCAAGCCGCTGACCAGCGTGCCCGATCCGTTCGGCACCCATCCGAGTTTTGGCGCGCACAACAATGCACGGCTGCGCGCGTTTCTCGATGCGTTCGGCTTCGACTACGAATTCGCCAGTTCGACCGAGTACTACAAGTCCGGAAAATTCGACGCGGCGCTGTTGCGCGTGCTGGAGCGGATCGAGCAGGTGATGGCCATCATGCTTCCCAGTTTGCGCGAAGAGCGCGCGGCGAGCTATTCGCCGTTCCTTCCCATTTGTCCGCGCACCGGCGTGGTGCTGTACGTGCCGATCGTCGCGCATGACACCAGGGCCGGCACCATCTCCTATGACGACCCCGAAACCAAGGAGCGGGTCACGCTTCCGGTCACCGGCGGACATTGCAAGCTGCAATGGAAGCCGGACTGGGCGATGCGCTGGTTCGCGCTCGGCATCGATTACGAGATGGCCGGCAAGGACCTGATCGATTCGGTCAAACTATCGGGCAAGATCTGCACCGCACTCGGCGGCCTGCCGCCGGAAGGCTTCAATTACGAACTGTTCCTCGACGAGCAGGGCCAGAAGATTTCCAAATCGAAGGGCAATGGGCTCACCATCGACGAATGGCTGCGCTATGCGTCGCCGGAATCGCTGTCGCTGTTCATGTACCGCGAGCCGAAGTCGGCCAAGCGTTTGTACTTCGACGTGATCCCGCGCAATGTCGACGACTACCAGCAGTTCCTCGACGGTTTTCCGCGGCAGGACGCAAGACAGCAACTCGCCAATCCGGTCTGGCATGTCCACGCCGGCCATCCGCCGGCGGCCGACATGCCCGTCACGTTCCAGTTGCTGCTGACGCTGGTGTCGTCGTCGAATGCGGAGAATGCCGCGACCCTGTGGGGTTTCATCGGGCGCTATCGTCCGGGTGTGACGCCGCAGACCCATCCCAAGCTCGACGCCATGGTCGGTTACGCCATCAACTACTATCGCGACTTCGTGGCGCCGACCAAGAAATTCCGCCAGCCGACCGATACCGAGCGCGCCGCGTTGCAGGACTTGCGCGATGCGCTGTCGCAATTGCCGCCGGAGTCGTCCGCGGAGGAAATCCAGAACGTGGTCTACGAGATCGGCCGGCGCGAGCCGTTCCTCGACGCCGTGAAGAAGGGCAAGGACGGCCGGCCCGGCGTCTCGCTCGACTGGTTCAACATGCTCTACCAGGTGCTGCTCGGTCAGGAAAAAGGCCCGCGCTTCGGCTCGTTCGTCGCGGTCTATGGCTTACCCAATGCGGTCACCATGATCGACGGCGCGCTGGCGCGGTCGGGGTGATGCGTCGTCCCTGCGAACGCAGGGACCCATAATCACAGGCGTTAGCTGCGGGCGAAGGGCGTCTAACACATTGCGGAAACGCAAAGACCTCGCGGTATGGGTCCCTGCGTTCGCAGGGACGACGCGAGGCGAACCGGCAAATTCAGATGGGAGGTCCGCTGCATTTTCAGCCAAAGCCGTTGCGGATTACGCTACACTGCCCGCAACAGGAACGATTCAAGCCTCGGATCAGGGGCCGACAACATCAGGAGGATGCTCATGCAGTTCAGGGTTTCGCCGAAGGTGCTGGATAACAGCAGCGCCGAGGAATGGCAGGCGCGGGTCGACCTTGCGGCGGCGCACCGGCTCGCGTTCAACCAGGGTTTCAGCGAGGGCATCTTCAACCACCTGACCTTGGTGGTGCCGGGCCGCAGCGACCGCTACTACCAGATCCCGTTCGGGACACATTGGTCCGAGGTCACGGCCTCATCCTTCATGGAAGTCGGCATCGACGACGGCGAGGTCAAGCGTGGCGATGGCGATGTCGAACGCTCCTGCTATTGCATCCATGCGCCGATCCACAAGGCGCTGCCGCAGGCCAAGGCGGTGTTTCATACCCACATGCCCTATGCCAGCGCGCTGACGCGGCTCGAAGATCCGCGCATCAAGGAGATCGGCCAGACCGAGGTCGGGTTGATGGGCGAGATCGCCTATGACGACGAATATACCGGCCCCGCGCTCGATCCGGCCGAAGGCGCCCGCCTCGCCCGCGTGATCGGCGACAAGTCGGTGCTGTTCATGGCCAATCACGGCATCTCGACGGTCGGCGAAACCGTCGCCGACGCCTATGACCGGCTGTATTACATTGAGCGCGCCGCCCAGGTTCAGATCTACGCGATGTGGACCGGACAGAAGCTGAAGCAGCTGCCCGAGCCGGTGGTGGAAAAGACCAGGCGGGATATCGGCGGCAGCAGCATGTTCGACGGTCCGAGCGCCGCACAGCGGCACTTCGATGCCTTGAAGCGCATGCTGGATCGCAAGGAGCCGGACTACGCGTCGTAGTTCGAAGCGTGTCTCTCCGTCGTTCCTGCGCAAGCGGGAAGCCCGATGAGCCACAGGCGTTCGCTGTTGGCAAAGGGCGGCTGATACGTCGCCATGACCGACAGATGTACGCGGTATGAGATCATCCGGCGTTCGCCGGGACGACCGACTCCCCAGGGGAGCAGGCAAAGCCGTCTCACCCAAACAATCTTCGCGGTCCGTTCGACATCGGCAGCGCCAGGCATACCCGGAATGCAACCCTTGAAGTGCGGCGGGGCCGCCGATACGGTCGGCAACAGGTCCGGTAAAACACGGCAAGCAGGGCTCCAGAACGCGTGCGCACGATCTACAAAATCTGTCCCGCTTCGGCCTGGCGCGAGGCCGAGCGGCAGGGCGTGTACCGGGGCAGCGCCGACGATATCAGGGACGGCTTCATTCATTTTTCCGCGGCTTCCCAGGTGGCGGAAACGGCGAAGAAGCATTTCTTCGGCCAGACCGGATTGTTCCTGATCGCGGTCGATGCCGACGGGTTCGGCGATGAGTTGCGCTGGGAGCCGTCGCGCAACGATGAATTGTTTCCGCATCTCTATGGCGAACTCGATCTCGGCGCCGTCACCGCCGTGCTCGACCTGCGCGCGCGCTCCGATGGCTATCACGACATCCCGGAGCTCGAGCCTTGATCCGCGCCTTCGACGCCTTTTCGCTGCCGCTGCTGCGCTGGTTCGACCCGGAAGACGCCCATCGGCTGGCGATCCAGGGCTTGCGCCTGCTGCCGCCGATCCGGCCGCGGCCGGACGATCCCAAGCTGGCGGTGCGGGCGTTCGGCCTGAATTTTTCCAATCCGATCGGCATGGCGGCGGGCTTCGACAAAAGCGCCGAGGCGCCGGACGCCTTGTTGCGGCTCGGGTTCGGCTTTGTCGAGATCGGAACCGTGACGCCAAAGCCGCAAACCGGCAATCCGCGGCCGCGGCTGATCCGGCTCGAGCGCGACGAGGCCGTGGTCAACCGGATGGGCTTCAACAATGACGGGGCGGACGCGGTGCTGCGGCGGCTCGCCGGCCGCGCCCATCACGGCGGCATCGTCGGGGTCAATGTCGGCGCCAACAAGGATTCCGCCGATCGCGTCGCCGATTACGTGAAACTGATCGAGACCTTCGCGCCGGTGGCGAGCTACTTCACGGTCAATGTGTCGTCGCCGAACACGCCGGGCCTGCGCAATCTGCAGCAGGCTTCCGCGCTCGACGATCTCCTGGCAAAAGTGATCGATGCGCGCGAACGGGTGCGGAAAAACGCCGGCGATTCGCCGGTGCTGCTCAAGGTCGCGCCGGATCTCAGCCTCGCCGAACTTGACGATGTCGTGCACATCGCGCGCTCGCGCCGCGTCGATGGCATGATCGTCGCCAATACCACGCTGGCGCGCCCCTCCAGCTTGCGCGAACAGAACCGCGCCAAAGAGCAGGGCGGCCTGTCGGGGCGGCCGCTGTTCCGGTTGTCGACGCGGATGGTGGCGGAGACCTATGTGCGCGCCGAGGGCGCGTTTCCGCTGGTAGGCGTCGGCGGCATCGATTCCGGCGGTGCGGCGCTGACCAAAATCCGCGCCGGCGCCAGCCTGATCCAGCTTTACTCGTCCTTGATCTACAAGGGTCTCGGTCTCGTCGACGACATCAAGAACGATTTGGCCTCAACGCTGTTGCGCACCGGGCGCGACTCGCTGGCCGAAATCGTCGGCGCGGATGCTGCGACGATTACGGCCGAGGATTGGCCGGTTTGAGTTACTCTGCTCACCTCGCCCCGCTTGCGGGGAGAGGTCGAAATTCGCGAAAGCGAATTTCGGGTGAGGGGGACTCTCCGCGAGTCCGGTCGTTGAGAGAGCCCCTCACCCCAACCCTCTCCCCGTGAAGAACGGGGCGAGGGAGAAGAGGCGCCGTCTTCTAAATCTCCACGATCATGCCGTCGCTCGCCGCCGTGTGGCCCAGCGTGTCCAGCCGCCCCAGCATGTCGTCGCTCATATGGGTGAGCACCAGCCGCTTCGGATTGATTTCGGGCAGGTTGGTTTCCAGCGTTTTCAGGCTGAGATGGTTCTTGACGATCCTGTCGTAATAATACGCTTCGGAAATGAACAGGTCGGCGTCGCGCCCGGCGGGAATCAGCGTCTCCGTCCATTCGGTGTCGGCGCTATAGGCGATGACGCGGCCTTCGGCCTCGATCCGGTAGGCCAGAAAAGGCCCGCCGGACTCGCCATGCACCACCGGGTAGGGCGTGACTTTCACCGCGCCGAATGCGCGGGTCTCTTCGGGCTCGAGCGCGACCACCGACAGATCGAAGCGTGGCTTTGTCTTGGACGAATGTTCGAACGATGCTTCCATCGCCTGTGCTCAGCCGCATCTCGATGCCTCGCGGACCGGCGATCACCAGCGGACGGGTCCGGCGCGTGAACTGCGCGTCGAGCAGCAAAAACGGCAACCCGCCGAAATGGTCGCCGTGGAAATGCGTAATCAGAATCAGATCGATATCCTCGCGCGCGATCGCCAGCCGCTTCAACGCCGGCAGCGACGAGGCGCCGCAATCGATCAGGAAATTGACGCTTTCGCCGGTGACATGGAAGCAGGTGTTGAACCTTCCGCCGGAACCGAGCGCGTCGCCGCAGCCGACAAATTGCAATTGCATGGACCGATCCTGGATTTAGCGAAATGAAGCCCGCAGCATCGCCGGATAGCGCAGCGCCTGCAACCCGCCACGGGCGGCATAATGAACCAGGAATGCGCCCCACAGGCCGGTATTGCCGAACGACCGCAGCGCCAGCCAGGCGGCGAGAAAGATCAGCAGCGAAAGCATCATCAGGTTGCGCATGTCGCGCGCCCAGGTCGCGCCGATATAGATCCCGTCAAAGGCAAAGGCGAACACCCCGAGCATCGGGGCCAGCGCCACCAGCCACAAATAATCGCGCGCGCTGCTTCGGACGTCCGCGCTTGCGGTCATGATGTCGATCAGGTGAGAGCCGAACAGCGCGTAAATCGCTGTGACCGCGAGCGCAAAGCCAAACCCCCAGAGGATCACCAGCCGGACCGCGCCCGAAAAACCGTCCCGGTCGCTCGCGCCGTAGGCGCGGCCGCAGAGTTGCTCGCCGCGTTGGCCAGCCCGTCGAGGAAGAACGAACTGATCAAGAGGAAATTGTTCAAGACCCCGTTGGCGGCGAGCGTCACATCGCCCGAGCGTGCGCCCTTGCGCGGTGAAAAACAAAAACACCGTGATCAGGCAGGCCGTCCGGATCATGATGTCGCGGTTGACCGCCAGCATGCGCAGAAGCTTGGCGCGGTCGAGCAGGGCCGCACGCGGTATCGCAGCCTGCCCGGAGCCGAGCGTGCGGGCGATGATGAGGCCGAGCACGAGTCCGGCCGCTTCGGCGACGACGGCGGCGATCGCGGCACCGGCGATGCCCCGGTCGAGCACCAGCACCAGCAGAACCGTCACCACCATGTTGATGAGGTTGATCGCGATCTGCACGGCAAGCGCGAGCCTGGCGCGCGCCTGTCCGATCAGCCAGCCGAGCACGACATAATTGGCCAGCGCCAGCGGCGCGGACCAGATCCGGATGGTGAAGTAGGTTTTCGCAGCGCGGGTGACGCTTTCGCTGCCGCCGATCGCGCCAAGCAGGATTGCGGCAAGCGGAACCTGCAGCAGGATCAGCGCCGTGCCGATCGCGGCCGCGATCGCCAGCCCGCGCAACAGCAGCGCGCGCAGCTCCTGCGTCTCGCCGGCGCCAAGCGCCTGGGCGGTGAACGCGACCGTGCTCATGCGCAGGAACGCGAACAGCCAGAACAGGCAGTCGAAAATGACCGACGCGATCGCCACGCCGCCGAGCTGTGTCGCATCGCCGAGACGTCCGATCGCGATCGTCGAGACGATGCCGATCAGCGGCGTGGTCAGGTTGGCGACCATCGCAGGGCCTGCGATGGCAAAGACCTGCGCGCTCGTAACCCTGGATACGGAAGCCAACGAACTGCCGCCCGCGCCTGGCCTCTATCGGCTGCGCGGCGCGCCGAACATCCGCGACAGCAGCCAGACCGGAATCACGATCACGGCGCCGAGCAGGAAGTAGCGCCACAGCCAGTTGATGGTGTCGAAGCCGAGGTCCCAGATCCGCCGGAACAACAACTGAATGCTGCGCAGGATATTCCAGGGATCGAAGCCGATCGCAGCGAGCACCACGCCGACCAGGATCGACAGCAGGATGAGCCGGAACGCCACCGCCAGCGGCGAGCCGCCGATAAAGCGATGGATGCCGTCACGGTTGGCCGGCAATTCCCTGGTGTCGTTGGACATCGATGGTCTCCCGCGCGAATCCGAAAATCATTGTACTCGGTGCAGGGCAGATGGGGAACCCGCCCGGCGGCGTCAATGGCCGCCGGCGGTCGTGCTTTTCTATTTTGACATGAACAGGTGTTCACCCCGTATCAGGTACGGGGCAGGCCGCATCAGGCAGGTGCGGAGTCACTACGCCTGAAGTGTCGTTTCCGCTTTCAGCATCCGCTCCAGCGTTTCCAGCCGGTCGGCTTCGCGCGGCGGCTTGTCCCAGCGCAGGCGATTGATGCGCGGAAACCGCATCGCCACACCGGATTTATGCCGTGGCGAGCGTTGCAGCCCTTCGAAAGCGACCTCCAGCACCAGCCCCTGGTCCGGCTCGTGCACCACGTGCCGGACCGGTCCGAACTTTTCGGTGGTGTTGCGGCGCACGAAGCGGTCGATCTGCAGCAATTCTTCGTCCGTGAAACCGAAATAGGCCTTGCCGACCGGCACCAGTTGTTCGCCATCCTCGCCCGCGGTCCAGACCCCGAAGGTATAGTCGGAATAATACGACGAGCGCTTGCCGTGGCCGCGCTGCGCGTACATCAGCACGGCGTCGATGAGGTGCGGGTCGCGCTTCCATTTCCACCATTGGCCCTTGGGGCGGCCCGGCAAATACGGCGCATCGCGGCGCTTGAGCATCACGCCCTCGACCGCTTCGGCATCTTCGCCGGCGCCGGCGCTGGCGGGATCGGCGCGCGCGGATCTTAACGCCTCCCAGGAGCTGAAAGGAATCGTCGGCGACAGGTCGATGCGCGGATCGTCGAGTTTCCTGATGAAAGTTTCCAGCCGGGCGCGGCGTTGTTCGAACGGCAGCGTGCGCAAATCGGTCTCGCCCTCGCCGAGCAGATCATAGGCGCGCAAGTGTATCGGATATTCCTTGATCAGTTTCGGCGAGACGACTTTTCGATTGAGACGTTGCTGCAGCACGTTGAAGGTCTGCACGCGGCCGTCGCGCAGCACCAGCAGCTCGCCGTCGATGGCGCCGGGAAGGTGCAGCGAGGGCAGCAAATCCGGAAAGCTCTTGGTGATGTCCTCGCCGGTGCGCGAATAAAGCCGCGCGATGACATGGCCGTTGTCGCCGCGACCGCTCACCGCCTGCACGCGAATGCCGTCCCATTTCCATTCCGCGATGAAGTCTTTGGCGTCGAGGCTGGCAAAATCCGTTTCCTCGAGCGCATGCGCCAGCATCACCGGGCGGAACGGTGCCGGATCGAGGTTGACCGGCTTGTCGCTGCGGCCTTCCAGCCACGCGAACAGTTCGAGATAGGGCGGGGCGAGGCCCGGCCACATCAGCTCGATGTCGTGCGGGTCCTTGTCGCCGAGTGCAGCGGCCGCAGTCTTGGCGAGCCGCGCCGAAACCCCGATCCGCATCGCGCCGGTGACGAGCTTCAGCAACGCCCAGCGCCCGGTCTCGTCCAGCTCATCAAGCCAGCGCGCGAGTTGCCGGGGCAGTTCGGTCTTGCCGAGCGTGCGCAAGGTGGTGACGACTTCGGTGAGGGTAGGTGGCGGCGGGTTGTTGTGACCCCGAACGGTGCGCTCTCCTCCTCCCGCGAGCGAAGCGAGTGGTGGGGAGGGGTCGGGGGTGGGGGGTCTCTCAACTCGTCCCGCTGGCAGCGAATTTGCTGAGCTACCCCCCACCCCCGACCCCTCCCCGCCGCTGCGCGGGGGGAGGGGGGAAAAAGGACTTGCCGCCTCGGTGACTTTAGATTTCTTGCGAGGAGACCGCTCAGGACTCAACTCGGCTTCCTCTCCCTTTGGCGTTGAGGATTGAGAAGAGTCGTTGGGGCCCGAGACGGTGCGCTCTCCTCCTCCCGCGAGCGAAGCGAGTGGTGGGGAGGGGTCGGGGGTGGGGGGTCTCTCAACTCGTCCCGCTGGCAGCGAATTTGCTGAGCTACCCCCCACCCCCGACCCCTCCCCGCCGCTGCGCGGGGGGAGGGGAGAAGCTAACGCCTCGGACGGAGAACACGGCCACATCAGCGCCACCGTCTCCGAGAGATCGCCGACGTAATCATACGACAGCGCGAACAGCACCGGATCGGTGCGCGCCGCGATCAGGTCGCGGATCAGTCCGGCTTTGGCGTGCTTGAACGACAGCGCGCCGGTCAGCGCCGCCAGCGCGTAGCCGCGATCGGGATCCTCGACGTCGCGGAAATAACGCGTGATCAGCCGCAGCTTGTTGTTGCGGCCGGGCTCGTAGGCCAGACGATCCAGCAGTTCGGCGAAGCGGTTCATGCCTCGGCATCCTCGGCCGCGGTCGCCGCATCGCTTTCATCCTCATCGCCGTAACCGACGAGGTCGAGCGGCCGCGCGATGAGGCCCCTGGCCGTGCACCAATGCACCAGCGCGTCTTCCTGGCCGTGGGTGACCCAGACTTCACCGGCGCCGGTGGCGTTGATGGTCGCCGTGAGGCCGTCCCAGTCGGCGTGGTCCGAAATCACCAATGGCAGTTCGACGCCGCGCTGGCGGGCGCGGGCGCGTACCCGCATCCAGCCCGAGGCAAACGCCGTGACCGGATCGGGGAATCGCCTGGTCCAGATATCCGAGGTGGCCGAGGGCGGCGCCAGCGTGATGGTGCCGGCAAGATCGGCCTTCTTCACGCCCTTGACCGGGCGCAACTCGCCCAGCGCCACGCCGCGGCTCTGATAGTAGCGCGTGATCTTTTCCATCGCGCCGTGCAGGTAGATCGGTGCGTCGTAACCGGCTTGTCGAATCAGCGCGATCACGCGCTGCGCCTTGCCGAGCGAATAGGCGCCGACCAGATGCGCGCGCTCCGGAAACAGCGCGACCGAAGCCAGCAGCTTTTTGATTTCATCGGCGGCGTTGCCGTGACGAAACACCGGCAGCCCGAACGTGGCTTCGGTGATGAAGACGTCGCAAGGCACCACTTCGAACGGCGCGCAGGTCGGATCGGGCGCGTCCTTGTAGTCGCCGGAGGCGACGATGCAGGTGTTCTCGCAGGACACCGCGATCTGCGCCGAACCCAGCACGTGGCCGGCGGGATGAAACTTTATCGTGACGTCGCCGACGTTTCAGTTTTTCGCCATAGGCGATCGCTTGCGTGCGGCCGGCAAAGTTGTCGCCGTAGCGCAGCCGCATCATGTCGAGCGTTTCCTGGGTGGCCAGCACCGCGCCGTGGCCGGGCCGCGCATGATCGGAATGGCCGTGGGTGATGACGGCGCGTTCCACGGCGCGGACCGGATCGATATGGAAGCCGCCGGGCTTGCAGCACAGTCCGGCGGCGACCGGCATCAGGATGTCTTGCGGGCGCATGTCAGATATATAGGCGTACGGTGGTGATTTTTAAGGCGAACGCAAAGACGATGCCCGCGCGATTGTTCCTGTCTTCAGGCGACATGATTGCCGACCGGCGGTTCGATTTCGCGCGCGATCTGCAGATGAAGGGCGATCTTGCCGCCGCCGCCGATCTGTTGCTGCAGGCGATCGATCTCGCGCCCGGCTTTGCCTCGGCCTGGTTCACGCTCGGCGAAATTCGCGAACAGCTCGGCGAGCGCGAGGTGGCGATCGCGGCGTTTCGCAAAGCCGTCGCGGCCGACCCGGAGGACCGACACGGCGCGAGCCTGCGGCTGATGCTGCTCGGCGCCGACGAATTGTCGGCGATGCCGCCGGCCTATGTGCGCGCGCTGTTCGACCAATACGCGCCGCGGTTCGAGGCGGCATTGGTGGACGATCTCGGCTATCGAGGGCCCGTCGCTGTTGTTCAAGGCGGTGCTGTCGGCCCGCGCTGCTGTTCGCAAGCCCGCCTTCTTCAGGCGCGCCATCGATCTCGGTTGCGGCACCGGACTGGCGGCGACGGCGTTTGCCAGGGAGGTCGACCATTTCACCGGCATCGATCTGTCGCCACGCATGATCGAGCAGGCGCGCCTGACCGGGCTTTATGCGGAGCTCGAGGTCGCCGACATGTTGCAGGGCTTGCGCGGCAGACCAGACGCCAGCGCTGATCTCATTCTTGCCGCCGACGCGATGGTTTACCTGTCCGACCTCGCACCGGTGTTGCAGGAGGCAGCGCGCGTGCTGGCCCCCGGCGGCCTGCTGGCGTTTACGGTCGAAACCCATGACGGCGATGGCGTCATCCTTGGCGAAGGCCTGCGCTATGCCCACGGAGTCGCTTACGTGCGCGCTTCAATCGAAGCCGCCGGTCTCTCGCTGTCGATCCTGGAAAACCTGTCGGCCCGCAACGAGGACAATGCCCCGGTGCCCGGTCTGGTCGTGGTCGCGGCAAAACCCTGATGGAACCGCCCGGTTAGGCTCTCGACCGGCGCAGCAGGACCGGCTTAACCTGCCTCCGTGAACATCGCCGAACCAGACCTCTTTACCACCTCTCTGTTGCCCGAAACGTTTCTGCGCTGGTTCGCAGCCCGCGGCTGGTCGCCCCGCGAGCATCAACTGGCATTGCTGGAAAAAGCCCAGGCCGACCGCTCGGCGCTGCTGATCGCGCCGACCGGCGCCGGCAAGACGCTGGCCGGATTTTTGCCGACGCTGGTGGAGCTTTCGGCGCCTGCACCGCTGCGTTCTTCTCCCTCCCTCCGCGACTTGTCCGCCGAAGCCTCGGCAAGGCGGAAGTGGCGGGGAGGGGTCGGGGGTGGGGGGTAGTCCGGCATTCACCGAAAGAGCGGTTCCTGCCGATAGACCCCCCACCCCCGACCCCTCCCCGCCACGCGCTACGCGCGCGGGAGGAGGGGAGAAACAAGCAGCGCCTTCGTTGCGGAGCAGCGTCATCTCCACCGGCCGTGGCGTGCAGCGCAGCCACGGCCTCCATACCCTTTACATCTCGCCGCTGAAGGCGCTGGCGGTCGATATCGCGCGCAACCTGGAAACGCCGATCGCGGAGATGGGTCTGCCGATCAAGGTCGAGACCCGTACCGGCGACACGCCGGTGTCGCGGCGGCAGCGCCAGCGGCGCTATCCGCCGGACATCCTGCTCACCACGCCGGAGCAACTGGCGCTGTTGTTGTCGTCCGACGACGCGCCGTTTTTGTTTTCGTCGCTCAGGCGCATCGTGCTCGACGAGTTGCATGCCCTGGTCACTTCCAAGCGCGGCGACCTGTTGTCGCTGGGGCTGGCGCGGCTGTGGCGGCTGGCCCCGCAGCTGCGCGCGATCGGGTTGTCGGCCACCGTCGCCGAGCCGGAATCGCTGGCGCGGTTCCTGGTGCCGCAGCGTGATGGCGCCAGCGAGGCCGCCGACATCGTGGTCGCCGGCGGCGCCGCAGCACCCATCGTCGAGATGCTCGATACCAAAGAGCGTTTGCCCTGGGCCGGACACAGCGCGCGCCATGCGCTCAACGAGGTCTACGACCTGATCAAGCGCAACAAGACCACGCTGGTGTTCGTCAACACCCGCAGCCAGGCCGAGATGCTGTTCCAGGATCTCTGGCGCATGAACGACGATGGCCTTGCGATCGCGCTGCATCACGGCTCGCTCGACGTCGCCCAGCGCCGCAAGGTCGAGGACGCGATGGCGGCCGGCAAACTGCGCGGCGTGGTCTGCACTTCCTCGCTCGATCTCGGCGTCGACTGGGGCGACGTCGATCTCGTCATCAATATCGGCGCGCCAAAGGGCGCCTCGCGGCTGATGCAAAGAATCGGCCGCGCCAATCACCGCATCGATGAAGCCTCGCGCGCGGTGCTGGTGCCGGCCAACCGCTTCGAGGTGCTGGAATGCGCCGTGGCGATCGAGGCGGTGGCGGAAAATGCGCAAGACACCCCGCCGCTGCGCACCGGCGCGCTCGACGTGCTGGCGCAGCACGTGCTCGGCCGTGCCTGCGGCGAGCCGTTTCTGTCCGACGAGCTTTACGGCGAGGTGCTGACCGCGGCGCCTTATTCGGGTCTCTCGCGCACCGACTTCGACGACGTGGTCGATTTCGTCGCCACCGGCGGCTACGCGCTGAAAACCTACGAACGATTCGCGCGCATCAAGCAGGACAAGCAGGGGCGCTGGCGCGTCACCAATCCGCGGGTGCGGCAAAGCTATCGCCTCAACGTCGGCACCATCGTCGAGGAGGCCATGCTCAAAGTGCGGCTGGTGCGTTCGCGCGGCGCAAAGGGAAACACGGGCTCAACCGGTGCGCTCGGTCGCGGCGGCCGGATGCTCGGCGAGATCGAGGAATATTTCATCGAAGGGCTGGTGGTCGGCGACACCTTCGTGTTCGGCGGCGAGGTGGTGCGCTATGAGGCGTTGGCGGAGGATCAGGTCTATGTCTCCCGGGCCAACGACAAGGACGCCAAGGTGCCGTCCTATATGGGCGGCAAGTTTCCGCTCTCGACCTATCTCGCCGAGCGGGTCCGCAAACTGCTCGACGACAAGCGCGCCTGGAACGGCTTGCCCGATCAGGTGCGCGACTGGCTGCTGCTGCAGCGGGATATTTCGCGCGTGCCCGGCGTGCGCGAGCTTCTGGTCGAGACTTTTCCGCGCGGCAACAAGCATTATCTCGTCTGTTATCCGTTCGAAGGCCGGCTCGCGCACCAGACCCTCGGCATGCTGCTGACGCGGCGGATGGAGCGCGCCCGGGTGCGGCCGCTCGGTTTCGTCGCCAACGAATATGCGCTGGCGGTGTGGGGGCTCGGCGACATGTCGTTCATGATCCGGCAGGGCAAGCTCGATCTCAACGCGTTGTTCGACCCGGACATGCTGGGCGACGATCTCGAAGCATGGCTCGCCGAATCGGCGCTGATGAAGCGTACCTTCCGCACCTGCGCCATCATTTCCGGATTGATCGCCCGACGGTTTACCGGCGAGGAAAAAACCCGCCGTCAGGTGCTGTTTTCGACCGACCTGATCTATGACGTGTTGCGCAAGCACCAGCCGGATCATGTGCTGCTGCGCGCGGCGCGGGCCGACGCCGCCAGCGGGCTGCTCGATATTCGCCGGCTCAGTGATATGCTGTTGCGAATCAAGGGGCGAATTACCCACAAGGAACTCGACCGGGTTTCGCCGCTGGCGGTGCCGGTGATGCTGGAAATCGGCCGCGAGTCAGTTTATGGCGAGGCATCCGACGAGTTGCTGGCGGAAGCCGCCGACGAACTGGTCAAAGAGGCGACAGGATAGACCGTGACAGCGCGCTCGCAATCCCTGCAGAACGAATTACCGACGGCGCGCATCGCGGTCGTGAATGTCGCGGGCGTGAACTTGTTGGCCGATCTCTCGGGCGCGTTGTTCTGGGAGGAGGAAAGCCTGCTCGTCGTCTCCGACCTGCATCTTGAAAAAGGTTCCAGTTATGCGGCGCGCGGCACGCTGCTGCCGCCCTACGATACGGTGGCGACACTGGGCCGTCTGGCCGCGGTGGTGACGCGGCATGACCCGCGCATGGTGATCGCGCTCGGCGACAGTTTTCACGACCGCACCGCCCATGACCGGCTGTCGGCGCCGGATCGCGAAGCTATCGCGGCGCTGCAGGCGCGGCGAGACTGGATCTGGATTTCAGGCAATCACGATCCGGCGCTTCCCGATGATCTCGGCGGCGTGGTCGCCAATGAAGTCGCGATCGGGCCGATCGTGTTTCGCCATCGAGCCTACCGGGGTATCGGGTGAAATCGCCGGACATCTGCATCCCAAGGCCCGGGTAACGACGCGCGGCCGGACCATGGAGCGGCGATGCTTTGCCTGCGACGGTGAGCGCGCGGTGATGCCGGCGTTCGGCGCCTATACCGGTGGGCTGAGCATTCGCGACGCGGCGTTTTCGAAGATCTTCCAGACCCTCGGTTTCATGGCGCATGTGCTCGGCGACAACCGCCTGCACACCATCGCCGCCTCGCGCTGTTATTGATCGTCATATTGCAGCGGTGCAGTTCGCTTCAATTCACGTCCCGGAACCGAATCCGGTCCGGATCGTTGTCGCGGCGGCTGGGAACCGGGCATGGCAGATCGCAACAAGACCAAGCAGAAGCACGACAAAAAGACCGTTGAGCAAAAGCCGCCGCTGAAAAAGCTGCCCCGTCAGCCTTTCCTGAAAGCGCTGGGACCCGGCTTGATCACCGGGGCTTCCGACGACGACCCCTCCGGGATCGGCACCTACAGCCAGGCCGGCGCGCAGCTCGGCTACAGCGTCGGCTGGACCATGCTGCTGACGTTTCCGCTGATGGCGGCCATCCAGGAAATCTCCGCAAGGGTCGGGCGCGTCACCGGGCACGGCATCGCCGGCAATGTCTGCCGGCACTATTCGATGTTGCTGCTCAACGTGGTGGTGGCGCTGTTGTTCATCGCCAATACCATCAACATCGCCGCTGATCTGGGCGCGATGGCCGATGCGACGAAGCTGCTGATCGGGGGCCCCGGCATTGTCTACGTGCTGCTGTTCGGAGTCGCATCGGTCGTGGCGCAGGTGTTTCTCGACTACAAGCGCTACGTGTCGGTGCTGAAATGGCTGACGCTCAGCCTGTTTGCCTATGTCGGCGCGCTGGCGTTCGCGCATATTTCGTGGCGCGAGGCGCTCGGCGGCATCCTGCTGCCGCGCATCACCTGGAGCGGCGACTATTTCACCACCATCGTCGCCATTTTCGGCACCACCATCTCGCCCTATTTGTTTTTCTGGCAGGCCTCGCAGGAAGCCGAAGACCAGCGCGTCGACACTACGAAGCGGCCGCTGATCGACAAGCATTACGGCGCGCAAAAGGAATTCCATCGCATCCGCGCCGACACCATCGTCGGGATGGCGTTCTCGAACCTGATCGCATTGTCGATCATCTGCACCGCCGCGGCGACGCTGCACGCCGCCGGCAAGACCGATATCCAGACCTCGGCGCAAGCCGCCGAAGCGCTGCGTCCGATCGCCGGCGCGTTTGCGGAAGTCATCTTTGCGCTCGGCATCGTCGGCACCGGGCTGTTGGCTATACCGGTGCTTGCGGGCGCCACCGCTTATGCGGTCGGCGAGGGCCGTCAGTGGCCGGTCGGCCTTGCGCGCAAGCCGAAAGAGGCGGTCGCGTTCTATGCCGTGCTGGCGCTGTCGGCGGCGATCGGCATAGCGCTCAACTTCACCAGGATCAATCCGATTTCCGCGCTGTACTGGAGTGCGGTGATCAACGGCGTGCTGGCGGTGCCGGTGATGGTGCTGCTGATGTTCTTGGCGCGCCGCAAGGACGTGATGGGCCACTTTGTCGTCGGCGGACCGCTGTACTGGCTGGGCTGGCTTTCGACCGGCGCGATGCTGCTCAGCGTCGTGGC
Source organism: uncultured Alphaproteobacteria bacterium (assembly GCA_963774685.1). Taxonomy (GTDB): domain Bacteria; phylum Pseudomonadota; class Alphaproteobacteria; order Rhizobiales; family Xanthobacteraceae; genus Bradyrhizobium. Next base: position 1,378,432 of record CAVZFU010000005.1, read on the forward strand.
GATGGTTGGCGGATTGTTTCTCTAGCCGTCATCCTGAGGAGCGAGCGAAGCGAGCCTCGAAGGATGGAAGCACGATTAATATCATCCTTCGAGGCTCGCCGAAGGCGGCTCGCACCTCAGGATGACGCGTTTCAGTCCTTTCGGAACACGATCGACGCCATCCATCCCGACATCATCGCCATGCAGACCGTGACCAATCCATAGATGAAGCCGTTCTGGCGGGCGTTGGTGGCGACGAACTGTTCGAAGCCGACCTTGACGATCTCGAATGCGGTTTCGGTGCGTGTTACCAGCACGCCATCGGAGAACAGCTTGATCTCGACGTCATAGGTCCCGATCGGCACCTCGCCCGGCAACGGAATGCCGGTGCGAAACAAGGTCGGGGTCAGGAACGTCACCGCGGACGTCGCCTCGTGATAAAGGCCGTGCTCGGTGCGCAGCCGCACAAAGGCGCTGCGGAACGCATCGTTCGGCACCACGTCGGCATAATCGGGTCCGACCCGCTGGGTCAGCAATACGTTGTTGAGACCGAGCTGCTGCCGCCGCTGCACGTCGGGCGAAGCGATCTCGTCGAACGGCCGGTTGGAAAACAGCGCCAGATAGGTCGGCACCTGGAGGAACTGGCGGTAGTCGGTGTTGACCCAGATGCCGAACCTGCGCTCCTTGCGGCGCGTCACCATGTCCGCGCGTGGCCCATTGACGGTGACTACCAGATCGTAATTGTTGCGGGTGGCCGGCGTGGTCGCGTCCTTTTCGACCGAGCCGAACAGCACCAGTTCCTCGCCGGCATAGTTCGGCGTCACGGTGACGCGGTGGTTCGAGACCGACACGATCAGTTTTTCGGCGCGCGCAGGCAGCGCGAAGACCGCGCCCAGCAGCAGCGCCAGGCCAACCGATGCGAATGGCGCGCGTGCGATCATCCGGCGCCTCCGGTTTCCCGGATGGTGAAGAGATCGTCGGGGCGGAGCACCAGTTCGATCGCAAAACGGATTCCGACCGCCAGAATCAACAGGCCGAGCAGCAGCCGCAGATGTTCGCCGCGGATCTTCTGGCCGGCGCGGGCGCCGAACTGCGCGCCGGTGACGCCGCCGACCATCAGGATCAGCGCCAGCACGGCATCGACCAGATGGTTGGTGGCCGCGTGCAGCATGGTGGCGAACAGCATGGTGATCAGCGTCAGCACCATCGAGGTGCCGATTACGGTCGAGGTCGGCACCCGCAACAGGTAGATCATGATCGGGACCAGGATAAAACCGCCGCCGATGCCCATCACCGCGCCGATAAAGCCGATGAGCACGCCGACGACGACGACCGGAATCACCGACAGGTAGATCTTGGAGCGTTTGAAGCGCATCTTCAGCGGCAGTCCGTGGATCCAGCCATGGCTGCCCGAGCGGCGCATCGATACCGCCGCGCCGCGCCGCACCCGCATGATCGCGCGCAGCCCTTCCCAGAACATCAATCCGCCGACCGTGGTCAGCAGGATCACGTAAGACAGTGCAATCAACAGATCGAGCTGGCCGAGCGAGCGCAGCAGCGTGAAGGTCCACACCCCGAGCGCGGTGCCGACGACGCCTCCGCTCAACAGCACAAGCGCCAGCGCCGGATCGATGGCGCGGCGCCGCCAGTAGGACAGCGCGCCGGAAAACGACGAGGCTGCGATATGGCTGGCGACCGAGGCGACCGCCACCGCCGGCGCGATGCCGACAAAGATCAGGAGCGGCGTCATCAGGAACCCGCCGCCGATGCCGAACATGCCGGACACGAAACCCACGGCCGCGCCCATCGCCAGGATGAGGAAAATATTGACCGGGATGTCGGCGATCGGGAGGTAAAGTTGCACGCGCGCTTGCTTCGGATTTAGCCCTGAGGCGGGCCGAAACCGCTCACGGCATGGGTTGTTCTGGATGCGGAATACGCGCGGACGCGGATCAACCGCTGTGCCCCTGCATAACCGAAATCGCCGCCGGGAGGCACTAAAGAATCCGCAGGCAGGCGGTTTTTCCAGCGCTGCCTGCTGCGCAATTTCCGATGTGGTGAATAATCAGGATTAACGGGAGGCGCGTTTGGTCGAAACCGGCTTCGCCGCGGGCTTTACCGTGGTGGCCTGCATCGGCGCCGAGTCCCATCCGCCGGCCGGGGTCGCCACGTTGATGGCGTCGTCGGGCTGCGGTTCCGGGGTGAAGGTCTGGATCGCGAGCTTGGCCGCCGCCAGCGACTGGGCGTCGAGCCGCTTGGCGATATCGTCGCGTTTGCGGATCGAGTCGGCGTCGCCCTGGGCGGCGGCGAGGCTGAACCATTTGAAGGATTCGGCGAGGTTCTGTTCGACGCCGATACCGCGGGCATAGAGGATGCCGAGATTGAACTGGCTGTCGGCGACGCCGCGATCGGCGGCCTTGCGGAACCATTGCGCCGCGCTCTTGTAGTTGGCGGCCTTGCCGCCGCCGTCGGCGTCGAGCACGGCCAGGTTATGCATCGCCTTGGCGTTGCCGCGCTCGGCGGCCTGGATGTAATAGCGCCGCGCGATGTCGGCGTCCTTTTTCACGCCCATGCCCTTTTCGTAGAGGGTCCCGAGCCGGAAGATCGCCGGCACCAGGCCTGCTTGTGCCGCGCGGTCATACCATTTCGCGGCTTCGTCGAGGTTCGGCGCGATGCCTTTGCCCTCGGCAAAACGCACGCCGACCTCATAGGCGGCGGTGGGATCGCCCTTGAGTGCAGCCGAGCGCAGCACCGGTCCACCGACCGCGTCCGGCAGTCTTTCGGTCGGCGGCACCTGCACCTGGGCAAGCTTGCGGTTGCCGGGCGCCGTTGGCGCCGCCGGCAGGGCGCCGGTGATATCGCTGGCGGATATCGGCGATGCCGGGAGCGCCGCGGCGGCCTGCGGGATCGCCACCGACGCGGTGCCGTCGGGGATGGTCGGGACAGAATTGTTGAGCGATTGCCGGCCGAGCGGGGCCGGCGAGGTCGTCGATGGCGCGGCGGGCGCCGCTGCGGCGGGTTTGGCGCCGTTGTCGGCGGGCGCTTGAGCCGGTGGTTCGCCCGAATTCTCCATCGCAGGCATCGACGGCGGATTATCGCTGTCGAGCAGCGTCATCGCCATCTTGAAAGTGCCGAGCACGATCACGACCACGCTCGCGCCGACCAGCAGCGAGCGAATTTTGTCGGTGATCTTCGAGGGCTCCTTGGCGTTGGCGGGGTCCTTGAACGGCGGCCGTGCGATCTTCTCGCCGGCCGGGGCGGCCGCGGCGGCCTTGGCGGCACGGCGCGCGGCGGCAATGAAGCTGGACGTGCTGTCCAGTTCGCGCCCGTTTGCCGGAATTTGGCTGATCGCGTTTTCGGAAGCCGCAATGCGCTCGGAAGCCGAGGCCACCCGGCCGGACGGCCGCGTCCCCGGTTCAAGCGGGTGATCGGGCGCCAGCTCCGGCTCGATCGCCTCGCGCGGCTGCGCGGCAGGCGGCTCCAGAATTTCGCCGAGCGCCGTCGGTGCGGCCGCGGCAGGAGTGGGAGCAGGAGCGGGAGCGGGAGTGGTTGGGGTTTGCGCAGCGTGAAACTCGCGCGGCGCGGCAGCAAAATGCTGTTCTGCCGCAGCTGGATTCGGCAATTCGGGCTTCGGCTGCGGCGGCATCGCATAGCGGGGCGCGGCAGCTTGCGGCGGAGCGGGTTGCGCGGCCGGTGCGGGACGGGCGTTCTGCAGATCGCCTTCGATCATCGCCAGGCGGTCGACCACATGGCCGAGCGTATTCTGGACGGTTTCGAGCGAATCCTGGGTGCGGCGATCGATTTCCGACTGGCTGAAACGGAAGTCGGACAATTCGCGCTTGACGATGTCGGCCAGGCCGCTGTCCGGCGATGCCGTCTCGCTGCGGCCGTTGCCGACCAGCGCGGCAAGGTTGGCGTGCTGGGTTTCGAGATGACGCAGGATGTCCTGCAGTCCGTCCTCGACCCGCCCGAGATTGTTGCCGCGGCCATCGCTGGACGCTTCGAGGCGCTCGAGCAGATAGGACACGCGCTGTTCGAGGTGCGTAAACGCCGAGGCGCTGTCGCTGCCGACCGGCATGCGATCGATGCGATCGGCGAGGGCCCGCAATGTGCCCTCGAATTGTTCGTTGTTTTGGCCGGCCACCGGCGGCTCGCGGTTTTCCAGCGTCGAGGTCAGCGCAGCAATGCGCTGTTCGAGCATCGCGAGCGAATTGCCCTGGCCTTCGGAGCGGGAAAGCGTGTCGACCTTGGACGACAACGTGTGCAAGTCGTCGCTGAGCCGGGCCAGCGCGTCGTTGGACGCGACATTGGAGACGATGGAGCGAAGTGCGGCGATCGCGCCTTCGAGCTGGTGCACCGTGGAGGGATCGTTGCCGTTGCGCAGGATCAGGTCGAGTTTGCCGCCGAGATTGCGGATCGCCTCGTCGTAGCCGGTCAACTGCTCTGCGGGCGTGAGCGAGCGCAGCGCTTCGCGAATGTCGCTCAAGGCGCGTTCGATGCCGCTCAGGGCCTGACTGTCGATGCCGCTTTGCTTGGTGTCGTCGATACGGCGCGACAGCGAGCGGATTTCGTTCTCGATCGATTCGATCGCCCGGCGCGGCATCGCCTCGGTGATGGCGTGACGAATCTCGGACAGTTCATTGCGGAATGCAGTGATCGATTGCTCGACCCCGTCGGGACGCTGCAACGCCTCGATCTGGCTGGTGATTTTGACCAAGTGACGTTCGAGCGCGGAAAAATCCGGGCCCGCCGGCATTGCGGGCGCCATCGGTGGGGTGGCGCGCGGCGCCATCGGCCGTGGCGCGGTGTAGTCAAGTTCGCTCTGGCGTGCAGCCACTTCCGCGATCGCAAAATCCAGCGATCCCGGATTGAGCGGCGGCGAGGGGCGATAGACCTGGGCCGCGGCACACTCGACCTGATCGGCCTTGCGCTGCGCGTTCTGAAGCTGGGCTTGCCTTGCCGGAGCGGGGTTCGAGATCTGCGACAGCCGCGCATCGAGGCGCGAGATGGCGTCGTTCAATTGCCGGGCGACACCCGGCTCGCTGCGCGGCGTCTCGTTACGAGCATCCTGACGAGAAGTGTCTTGGCGAGATGTTTCCTGGCGCGGCGCCGGGCGCGAAATCTGCTCGATCTGGCGGGTGATCGAATCCAGCCGCTGGTGAATGTCGGCGACGTCCGGGCTTTCCTGGCTTGCGGGCATCGGCCGCTGATCCGGCGCTGAACGGAAGCTGGGCGGAGCGGAATCGCCGATAGTGGTGTTGAGCCAGTCGCTGAGCGACATGCCGGCGCGGCGCGCGGCGGCCTCGGCCCTTTCGCGGACGGATGGATCGATGCCCTCAACACTCCACGACACGCGCGAATTCATGCTTTCGTCCGGTTCCGACCCCGGCGCTCCACCTGCGCCATCAGCCGCCCCGCGCGTCCCTTGAGACGAGACAATCGAATTCCGCGCGAGCCGTCTGCCTCTGGTCCCGACTTTTTCGTGTTACGGTAAACAACGGGTTAAGGAATTGGACGGCCGGCCCCGAAAGTTGCTTTTGGCGGCGAATTTGCCCGGGTCAGGCCGGCCTCGATCCTCCCGCTTGGTCAAGTTGTCGCGATGGCTGCCGCCGGCGGCCGCTTCGGTCTAAGGTCTCTGGAACCAGCCGATTGCTGCACTGCAAAAATCTCCCCTAAACGGGGCGCCGCCAGCCCACTCCTGCGAGGATTGCCAATGCCGAGCTACAAAGCCCCCCTGGAAGATGTCAATTTCCTGCTCAACGACGTCTTTCAGATCGACCGCTACGACAATCTTCCGGGGTTTAGCGATGCCTCCGCCGACGTGCGGGAGGCGATCTTGAATGAAGCTGCGAAACTCGCCGAACAAGTGCTGCAGCCGCTCAACCGCGTCGGCGATCTCGAGGGCTGTACCCACAACAATGACGGCTCCGTGACCACCCCGAAGGGCTTCAAGGAAGCCTTCAAACAGGTGGCCGAAGGCGGCTGGCTCGGGCTGTCGGCGCCGGCGGAATATGGCGGGCAGGGCCTGCCGGTGACGCTGTCGCAGGCGGTCGGCGAATTCCAGATCTCGGCCAATATGGCGTTTTCGATGTATGGCGGCCTGACCATGGGTGCTACCGCCGCACTGATGGTGCACGGCAAGCCGGAACAGAAGACGATGTTCGTGCCGAAGATGGTGGCGGGACAGTGGACCGGCACCATGAATCTCACCGAGCCGCAATGCGGCACCGACCTCGGGCTGCTCCGCACCAAGGCCGTCAAGCAGGCCGACGGCAGCTACAAGATCACCGGCACCAAGATTTTCATCTCCGCCGGCGAGCACGATCTGGCTGAAAACATCATCCATCTGGTGCTGGCGCGAATCGAGGGCGCGCCGGCCGGCATCAAGGGCGTGTCGCTGTTCGTGGTGCCGAAGGTCCTGGTCAATGCCGATGGATCGCTCGGCGCGCGCAACGGCGTGTCCTGCGGATCGATCGAACACAAGATGGGCATTCACGGCAATTCCACCTGCGTGATGAATTACGACGGCGCCACCGGCTGGCTGATCGGCGAGGAAAACCGCGGCATGCAGGGCATGTTCGTGATGATGAACGAGGCGCGGCTTGGCGTCGCGGTGCAGGGGCTGGCGCAATCCGAGGTCGCCTATCAGAACGCCGCCGCTTACGCCCGCGACCGCCTGCAGGGCCGTTCGCTGTCGGGGCCGAAGGCGCCGGACAAGCCGGCCGATCCGATCATCGTGCATCCCGACGTGCGCCGTACGCTGCTCACCATTCGCGCTTTCAACGAGGCGGCGCGCGCGATGGTGGTGTGGACTTCGCTGAAAAGCGACGTCGCGCATCGCTCCAGCGATCCGAAGGATCGCCAGGAAGCCGACGATCACATGGGGCTGATGACGCCGGTGTTGAAAGGCGTTCTTACCGATGTCGGATTTTCCAATGCGGTGCTGGCGCAGCAGGTGTACGGCGGGCACGGCTATATCGCCGAGAACGGCATGGAGCAGTTCGTGCGCGATGCGCGCATCGCGATGATCTACGAGGGCGCCAACGGCATTCAGGCGCTCGACCTGGTCGGGCGCAAATTGCCGCGCGACGGCGGCCGCGCCGTGATGTCGTTCTTCAACGAGGTCGCGAGCTTCGCCAAGGATCACGGCGCCGATGAAGCGATGAAGCCCTTTGTTGCGCCGCTCAGCACCGCACTCGGCCATTTGCAGCAGGCCACCACCTGGCTGATGCAGAACGCGATGATGAAGCCCGACAATGCCGGCGCCGGTGCGACCGATTACATGCAACTGTTCGGCCTCGTCACCTTTGCCTACATGTGGGCGAAGATGGCGAAAGTGGCCCAGGACAAGATTGCAAGCACCGGCGCCACACCCTATCTGACCACGAAGCTCGTGACCGGCAAATTCTTCATGGAGCGGATGCTGCCGGAAACGACGCTGCATCTGGCGCGCATCCAGACCGGAAGTGCGACCACCATGGAATTGCCGGCGGAAGCCTTCTGATTTTCTTTCGAACTCGCGGCGATTCCGCCGCGAAACCAGTTTCACCGATCGAGGGAGACCCCATGCCCGAGGCATATATCTACGATCACGTGCGCACGCCGCGCGGCCGCGGCAAGGCCGACGGCGCGCTGCATGAGGTGACCGCGCTGGCGCTGGCGACGGCGCCGCTGAAGGCGTTGAAGGAACGCAACCACCTCAAGCCCGGCACCATCGATGACGTGGTGTTGGGGTGCGTCGATCCGGTCGGCGAGGCCGGCGGCGATATCGCGCGAATGGCGGCGCTGAGCGCGGGCTACGGCAATGATGTGCCGGGCATCCAGATCAACCGCTTCTGCGCCTCGGGCCTCGATGCGGTGAATTTTGCGGCGGCGCAGGTGATGTCGGGCCAGCACAGGATGACCATCGGCGGCGGCGCCGAATCGATGAGCCGCGTCGGCATCGGCGCTTCCGGCGGCGCGTGGCCGATGGATCCGTCGATCGCGGTGCCGGCCTATTTCATGCCGCAGGGCGTGTCGGCCGACCTGATCGCCACCAAGTACGGATTTTCGCGCGACGACGTCGACGCCTATGCGGTGCAGAGCCAGCAGCGCGCGGCGAAAGCCTGGGACGAGGGCCGCTTCAAGAATTCGGTGGTTCCGGTCAAGGACGTCAACGGGCTCACCATCCTCGCCAAGGACGAGCACATGCGCCCGACAACGACGATGCAGTCGCTCGGCCAGTTGCAGCCGTCATTTGCGACCATCGGACAGATGGGCGGCTTCGACGCGGTGGCGATCCAGTCGCACCCGGAAATCGAGCGCATCAACTATGTGCATCACGCCGGCAACTCGTCCGGCATTGTCGATGGCGCCGGCGCAGTGCTGGTCGGCAACAAGGAGGCGGGCGCGGAAGCCGGCCTCAAGCCGCGTGCCAAGATCCGCGCCTTCGCCAATATCGGTTCCGAGCCGGCGATGATGCTGACCGGACCGGTCGACGTGACCCGGAAAGTGCTGGAGCGGTCCGGCATGAAGCTGTCGGATATCGATCTCTTCGAATTGAACGAAGCGTTCGCTTCGGTGGTGCTGCGCTTCATCCAGGCCTTCGACATCGACAACGCCAAGATCAACGTCAACGGCGGCGCGATCGCGCTCGGTCATCCGCTCGGGGCTACAGGAGCGATGATTCTCGGCACCGTGCTCGACGAACTCGAGCGCAGCAACAAATCCACCGCACTGGTCACGCTGTGCATCGGCGGCGGCATGGGCACGGCGACGATCATCGAAAGAGTTTAGGACCGTAGATTGTAGGGTGGGCAAAACGAAGCGTGCCCACCGTCATAAGCACCGAATATAATGGTGGGCACGGCGCGAAGCGCGCCTTTACCCACCCTGCGCAATGAGCGAATTGGGAGCGACAACAATGGCCTTCAAGAATTTCAAGCTCGAGACCGACGCCGACGGCATCGCGCTGGTGACGTGGGATACGCCGGGCCGTTCGATGAACGTGCTGGACGAGACCTCGATCAACGAACTCGAGGAGATCGTGAAGCAGACCTCCGCCGACGGCGCGGTGAAGGGCGTCGTCATCACCTCGGGCAAGGAAGCCCTGTGCGCCGGCGCCGATCTGTCGATGCTTGAGGGCATGAGCCGGCAATATGCCGAGATGCTGAAGACCCAAGGCGACGTCGCCGCCAACCAGATGCTGTTCGACCAGAGCCGCCGGTTCTCGCAGGTGTTTCGCGGCATCGAGACCTCGGGCAAGCCGTGGGCTGCCGCGATCAACGGGCTTGCGCTCGGCGGCGGCTTCGAACTGACGCTGTCGTGCCATTACCGCGTCGCAGCCGATAATCCCAAGACCCGTCTGGGATTGCCCGAAGTCAAGGTCGGGCTGTTTCCCGGCGCCGGCGGCACCCAGCGCGTGCCGCGCATCGTGCCGCCGCAGGACGCAATGCAGATGCTGCTCAAGGGCGAGGCGATCAATCTTGCAAAGGCCCTGTCGCTCAAGCTGATCGACGCCATCGTGCCCGCCGCCGATCTCATCAAGTCGGCCAAGGACTGGATCAAGGGCGGCGGCAAGGCGATCGCACCGTGGGACGACAAGGCCTACAAGCTGCCGGGCGGGCCGGTTTATTCCAAGGCCGGCATGATGATGTTCCCGGCGGGCAACGCGATCTTCCGCCGCGAGACCTACGACAATTATCCGGCCGCGCGCGCCATCATGCAGTGCGTCTACGAGGGATTGCAGTTGCCGATCGACGCCGCATTGCGGGTCGAATCGCGCTACTTCGCCCGGATCCTGCGCAGCAAGGAAGCCGCCGCGATGATCCGCAGCCTGTTCCTGTCGATGCAGGAATTGAACAAGGGCGCGCGGCGGCCGCAAAACGTGCCGCCGACCAAGGTCAAGAAGCTGGCCATCATCGGCGCCGGCTTCATGGGCGCCAGCGTCGGCTACGTCTCGGCGCGCGCCGGCATCGACGTGGTGCTGATCGACCGCGACCAGGAGAGCGCCGACAAGGGCAAAGGCTCACGCCAAATCCGTGATCGACGATTTGATCGCCAAGGGCCGTGCCAGGGAAAGCGACCGCGACGCCATCCTGTCGCGCATCAGCGCCACCGCCGACTACAGTGTCTTGAAGGATTGCGATCTCGTCATCGAAGCGGTGTTCGAGGACCGCAAGGTGAAAGCGGAAACCTATGCCAAGGCGCAGCCGCTGTTGAAGCCCGATGCGATCTTTGCCTCCAACACCTCGACCTTGCCGATCAACTCATTGGCCGAAGAGTTCAAGGACCAGAGCAGGTTCATCGGCATCCATTTTTTCTCGCCGGTCGAGAAGATGATGCTGGTCGAAATCATCGTCGGCAAGAACACCGGCGATGTCGCGCTCGCCACCGCGCTGGATTATGTCCGCGTGATCGGCAAGACCCCGATCGTGGTCAATGACAGCAGGGGCTTCTTTGCCAATCGCTGTGTGTTGCGGTTTACCGCCGAAGGCCTGGAAATGCTGATGGAAGGCGTGCCGCCGGCGATGATCGAGAACACCGCGAAGATGGCGGGCATGCCGGTCGGGCCGCTGTCGCTGTCGGACGAAGTGGCGCTCGATCTCGTGCTCAAGATCATGAAGGCGACCGAGGCCGATCTCGGCGCCAACGCCATCGACCAGACCCAGAAGAAGCTTCTGGTCGAGATGGTCGAAAAACAGGGCCGCTTCGGCCGCAAGAACGGCAAGGGATTTTACGATTATCCCGAAAAGGGCAAGGGCCAGAAGAGCCTGTGGCCGTCACTGGCCGGGCTGCAGCCGAAGCATCTCGATCCCGATACGCTCGACATCGAGGAAATGAAACAGCGCTTTCTGGTGGTGCAGGCGGTGGAAGCCGCGCGGACCGTGGAGGATCACGTCATCACCGATCCGCGCGAGGCCGACGTCGGCTCGATCCTCGGTTTTGGCTTCGCGCCGTTCACCGGCGGCACACTGTCCTATATCGATTTCATGGGCACCAGGAATTTCGTCGAGCTTTGCCGCAAGCTCGAAGCCAAATACGGCTCGCGCTTTGCGCCGCCGAAGCTTCTGGTCGACATGGCGGAAAAAGGCGAGACCTTCTACGGCCGCTTCCCGCCGAAGAAACTGGCCGCGGCGTAACGCGAGTTTACGCGGAAGCGAGCAACGAGTGCGGTCGGCCCTCTCCCCCCTTGCGGGGGAGAGTTGGAGAGGGGGGTACAACAAACTCCGGCGCTTGCGGCTTACCCCTCTCCCTTACCCTCCCCCAGCAAGGGGGGAGGGAATAGCTAAGAATTACGCCGCCTTCAGCAGGCCTTCCATCTTCAATGCGGCCTGCACGTTGGGGCGCGCCGCGACGCGGGCCTTGAACGCCATCAGGTTCTTCAATCCTGACAGATCCATCTTCATGCGGTCCGCCCAGGCCAGCATCACGAACAGATAGCCGTCGGCGACCGTGAACTGCTTGCCCATCAGATAATCGCGGCCGGCCAACTGGGAGTCGGCATATTTGAATTTGCCCATGATGCGGTCGGCGAAGAATTTCTTGACCTCGTCGGGGATCGCCGGATTGAACAGCGGGCTGAAATTCTTGTGCAGCTCGCTGGTGGTGAAGTTCAGCCATTCCTGCATCTTGTAGCGTTCGTCGGTGCCGTTGGCCGGCGCCAGCTTCTTGGCCGAAGCCTTGTCGGCGATGACCTGGACGATCACCGGTCCCTCGGTCAGCATCTCGCCATTGTCCAGCATCAGCGCCGGCACCTGGCCCTTCGGATTGATCTTGGTGAAGTCATCGCCGTTTTCGGTGGTCTTGGCCCGAAGGTCGACCTTGACCAGTTCATGGGCGAGACCGGCTTCGTGGAGCGCGATGTGGGGGGAGAGCGAACAGGCTCCAGGCGAATAATACAGTTTCATCGGAATTTCCTTCCCTGTGGATTATTGCTACGGGCGGCCGGATGATTAAATGCATTTGCATGTAATAGTCAAGATTGATGCAGGTGCATTTAGTGAGGTACACTGCTGCCTGAGATATGGGCTGTGCCATGAAACGCAAACCATCGACCGAGGTCACCGCCGCCTGGATCCGCCTGATGCGGCTGCAGAGCCGGGTGCTTGACGCCGTCGAGCAGGATTTGAAAAAGGCCGGCTTTCCGCCGCTCGCCTGGTACGACGCGCTGCTGGAATTATCGCGCGCGCCGTCCGGCGAAATGCGCCCGGTCGAGCTGGAAAAGCAGATGCTGATTCCGCAATACTCGACCTCGCGGCTGATCGACCGCCTGGTGGACGAGGGACTGGCGGCGCGCCGCGAGTGCAAGATCGACAAGCGCGGCCAGTTCGTCGAGATCACCGAGGCCGGACGCGAGATGCAGAAGAAGATGTGGAGCGCGTATTCGGCGGCGATCGAAAAGCACGTCGGTTCGAAACTGTCGGATGCGGATGCGCTGAAGCTTTGCGGTCTGCTCGACCGGCTGGGCTGCTCATGCGACGAGGTCCAGGCGCCCGCGATGGCGGACGGCGCGTCCGCAAGATGAATTCACACTTGCCTTTAGCGTCTTCGGACCGGTCGGTCCGCGGACATCCCCGACACCGCGCGCGTTCGGTCGAAGCGCTCTTGATCCGGAATTAGTATGGCGCGTGACCAGATCGATATGACGCCGCTGCAATCGCGCGACGAATTGGTGGCGTGGCTCGAAGCCGGCGTGAAACCCCCTTCCGAATTCCGGATCGGCACCGAACACGAGAAAACGCCGTTCACGCTTCAAGGCCATCATCCGGTGCCTTATGAAGGCGCGCGCGGCATCGGCGCGCTGCTCGAAGGCATGAAGCTCCTGCTCGGCTGGGAGCCGATCATGGAGCGCGGCAACATCATCGGCCTTTATGACGTCACCGGCGGCGGCGCGATCTCGCTGGAGCCCGGCGGCCAGTTCGAACTGTCCGGCGCGCCGGTGGAGACCGTGCATCAAACCCAGTCCGAACTGATGGCGCATCTGGCGCAGGTGCGCGAGATCGCGACTCCTCTCGGTATCGGATTTCTCGGGCTCGGCATGACGCCGTCGTGGTCGCGGGCGCAGATTCCGGTGATGCCCAAGGGCCGCTACCAGATCATGACCAACTACATGCCGAAGGTCGGCCAATACGGCCTCGACATGATGTACCGGACCTGCACGGTGCAGACCAATCTCGACTTCTCGTCGGAAGCCGACATGGTCAAGAAGCTGCGGGTATCGGTGGCGCTGCAGCCGGTGGCGACTGCCCTGTTCGCCAATTCGCCGTTCACCGAAGGCAAGCCCAACGGCTTCCTGTCGTTCCGCTCGGAAATCTGGCGCGATACCGACAATGCGCGTTCGGGCATGATTCCATGGGCGTTCGAGGACGGCATGGGGTTCGAGCGCTGGGTCGATTACGCGCTGGATGTGCCGATGTATTTCATCAAGCGCGGCGATACCTATATCGACGTCGCCGGATCCTCGTTCCGCGCTTTCTTCGAGGGCAGGAACAATTCATTCCCCGGCCAGCGCCCGACGCTGTCGGACTGGGCCAATCATCTTTCGACGATTTTCCCCGAGGTGCGTTTGAAGCGCTATCTGGAAATGCGCGGCGCCGACGGCGTGCCGTGGGGACGGCTGCCGGCGCTGCCGGCGTTCTGGGTCGGATTGCTCTACGACGACACCAGCCTCAACGCCGCCTGGGACATCGTCAGGCACTGGACGGCGCACGAGCGTCAGGCGATGCGCGACGACGTGCCGCGCCTCGGCTTCAAGACCAGGATCAAGGATCGCTATCTGTTTGAAGTCGCCAAGGAGTGTGTGGCGCTGGCGCATTCGGGCTTGAGGCGGCGCGGCCGCCTCGATTACGTCGGCCGCGACGAGACCCGTCATCTGGAGCCGCTGGAGCGGATTATCGACTCAGGGCGTCCTCCCGCCGAGGAGATGCTGGAGAAATTCCACGGCCCCTGGCACGGCTCGGTCGAACCGGCCTATGATGAATATGCATTCTAGATCAATCCGTTGCGGCCCCGGCTAACCGGCCTGTGGCCGGCTTGATTTTGCGCCGTTCATCCGCCGTACAGGTAGATGGCGATCAAATGGCAGCCCGCGCACCACGGCGCGGCCATTTGAAAGCAATCGCGTATGTGGAGAGGCCGCCTGCTCAGGGCGTGTTTGGTGCTATTCGCTTTTTCGGCGGCCGTTACGGTCACGCAACCAGCGTTGGCGCAGGCCAATTTCGATCGTCCCGGGGGCGATTATCAGAATTCGCCGGTCGCTTCGGGCGATCCGGCGGATTGCGCATTGGTGTGCGAGCGCGACAAGCGCTGCCGGGCCTGGAGCTTCAACTATCCGACCGACGCCGCCGGCGGCGCGGTGTGCTGGCTAAAGAGCAACGTGCCGGCGCGCACCGAAGACACCTGCTGCGTCTCCGGCGTGCGCGGTGCCGGCGTGGTCGAACCGCGCAACGGAGCGATCGAAACCTCGATTGACCGGGCCGGCGGCGACTACCGCAGTTTCGAATTGAAAAAAAGCGACGGCGACGAAGCCTGCAAGGCGGCCTGCACCGGCGACAACAAATGCCGGGCCTGGACCTATGCCCGGCCGGGATATGTCGGAAAAGAAGCGCATTGTTTCCTGAAAAAGGAAATCAAGCCGCCGCGGCGCAAGCCCGGCTTTATCTCGGGCGTGGTGCGGTAACATACGTAACATGCGCGGCATCGACGCGTAATATTAGTCATCTGCAAAAAGCCGGACGCGATGCAACTTCAATCGACTTTGACTTGTCCAAAGTGCAGCTTTCAAGCCGTCGAGCAAATGCCGACCGACGCTTGCCAATTCTTCTACGTCTGCAAGGGCTGCGGAGAGAAGTTAAAACCGCTTGCAGGCGATTGTTGCGTGTTCTGTTCCTACGGATCGGTGCCGTGCCCGCCGATCCAGCAGAACGGCAAGGGCGAGTGCTGCGGCTAAGCGCCTGGCGCGAAAAGCGCTTCTTGACGCCCTGCGATTCGATTTCACCGCACCGCCGTCAAAAAACCGTGAGCCGCGGAAACCGGACAGTCGTAGGGTGGGCAAAAGCGAAGCGTGCCCACCCTTCTTGTTGTCGGGAAAGATGGTGGGCACGGCGCGAAGGGCGCCTTTACCCACCCTACGATCTACGATTCGATTTCACCGCACCGCCGTGAAAAACCGTGAGCCGCGGAAACCGGACAGCCAGGTCCATACCGGCTGGCTGCGCATGCCAAGATCCCAGGAGCCGACCACGGCGTCGGCGCGGCCGATCAGATTGTCCATCGGCAGCAACCCGACCCCGCCTTCGCGGAGCGGCACGCGGCTGTCGGCGGAGTTGTCGCGATTGTCGCCCATCACGAACAGCCGGTCCGGCGGCACCGTCACTTCGGGGGTGTTGTCGAGCGCGCCATTGTCGCGCATCTTGTAGATCTCGTGGCTGACACCGCCCGGCAAGGTCTCGATGTAGCGATACGCGGTTTCGCTTCCACCGCTGTCGTCTTCGGCTTCGCCGACGCCGTCGGGTTTCAGCGATGCGGGACGATCGTTGATGAAGAGCTGGCCCTGCCGCATCTGGATGCGGTCGCCGGGCAGGCCGACGACGCGCTTGACCCAGGCTTGCGACCGGTCACCGGGCCAGCGGAACACCACGACGTCGCCGCGCTTCGGGGTTTCGCCGAACACGCGGCCGGTCTCGGGCAGGCTGATCTGGATCGGCAGCGAAGCGGTGCCGTAGCCGTAGGGATATTTCGACGCCAGCAACGCATCGCCGATCAACAGCGTCGGCTCCATCGAGCCCGACGGCACATAGAACGGTTCGGCGAGCGCGCCCTTGGCGATAAAAACCGCGAGCACGACTGCGGCGAACTGAACGAATAGCCCGCGCCAGCTGCTTGTCGCCGGGGCGGCCGCGGCGTCTTTCCTGATACTCATGAACCGGTGCCTCCGACAGTGATGCGCTCCATCCGCAGCGTCGGCTGGCCGACGCCGACCGGCACGCCCTGGCCGTTCTTGCCGCAGGTGCCGATGCCGGTATCGAGCGCGAGATCGTTGCCGATCATGGTGATGCGATGCAGGTCGGTCGGCCCGTTGCCGATCAGCATCGCGCCCTTTAGTGGCGCGCCGATCTTGCCGTTCTCGATTTTATACGCCTCGGTGCACTGGAACACATATTTGCCCGAGGTGATGTCGACCTGGCCGCCGCCGAAATTGGCGGCATAGATTCCGTTCTTGACCGAAGCGAGAATCTCGGCGGGATCGCGGCTGCCCGCCAGCATGTAGGTGTTGGTCATGCGCGGCATCGGGACATGCGCATAACCCTGGCGGCGGCCGTTGCCGGTCGGCTTCATGTTCATCAGTCGCGCGTTCTGGCGATCCTGCATATAGCCGACCAGAACGCCGTCCTCGATCAGGACCGTGCGGTTGGTCGGCGTGCCCTCGTCGTCGATCGACAAGGAACCGCGCCGCGCCGCCATGGTGCCGTCATCGACCACGGTGACACCCTTGGCCGCGACCTGCTGGCCCATCAATCCGGCAAACGCCGAGGTCTGCTTGCGGTTGAAATCGCCTTCGAGGCCGTGGCCGACCGCTTCATGCAGCATCACGCCGGGCCAGCCGGCCCCCAGCACCACGTCCATTTCGCCGGCAGGCGCCGGCACCGATTCGAGATTGACCATGGCTTCGCGGATCGCGCCATCGGCGGCTTCGCGCCACGCTTTGGTTTCGATGAAGCGCGCATAGCCTTCGCGGCCGCCATAGCCTTTGCTGCCGCTTTCCTGGCGGTCGCCCTGGCCTGCCACCACTGAAATATTGACGCGCACCAAAGGGCGAATGTCGCGGTAGCTCTCGCCATCGGGCCGCAGGATTTCCACCACCTGCCAGGTCGCGCCCAGGCTCACCGTCACCTGTCGCACCCGCGGGTCCTTGTCGCGGACGTAGGCGTCGATTTCGGCCAGCAATTTCACCTTGGATTCGAAGCCCGGCGCATCCAGCGGATTGTCGTCGCCATAGAGCCGCACATTGGTATGCGCGGGTGCGGCCGCAAAATTCCCGCTATAGCCGCCGCGCACCGCATGCACCGCATCCGCGGCGCGGATCAGCGCCGGCAGCGAGACATCGGAGGAATGCGCATAACCGACCGCGTCGTCCTTGACCGCGCGCAGGCCAAAGCCCTGCGAGGTGTCATAGGTGGCCTGCTTGAGCCGGCCATTATCGAACATCAATGCCTCGGTCTGGCTGTATTCCAGAAACAACTCGCCGTCGTCGGCGCCTTCAAGGCCGCGCGCGATCTGATGGCGGACAGCATCGCGGTCGAGATTGGCGCGGTCGAGCAGCGAGGTTGTGGCGGGATTGGTCATGCAGGCTCCGATGCAACGTAAATGTTCTTGGCAGATGTTCTTGTCGTCTCCGCCGATGCGGAAATTATGGCCACAGGCCCCGCCATTTTAAGAAGCAATCGTGGAAAGGTCTTCTTACAACGCGGTAACCCTGTGGCTACGAAAGATAGGCACTGCCGCTGCAAAATGGGAGAGGGCAAATGGGCGCGCCTGATCCCAGGCAGGACGGTGGGACGGAACTGCCTCCATTGAACCATCACAACTTCGGCAATGCTACCATTTGGAAATCCGGCCAAATCGGCATGGTCCCCCAGCGAAACATTGCTGCGCGGAGCCGAGAATAATGCTAGGATTTTGCCATGAGCTACCAGCACATCATTTCCATCGAGCCGGGCAAGCGTGGCGGCCGTCCTTGCATTCGCCACATGCGGATTGCGGTGGCGGATGTGCTCGGTTGGCTCGCTGCTGGGCAGACCCATGAGCAAATCCTCGATGATTTTCCTGAATTGACAGAGGACGACATCCGGGCCTGCCTAGCCTACGCCGCCGACCGCGAGAGGCGTGTGATCACCGCTTCCAAATGAAGCTGCTGTTCGATCAAAACCTCAGTTTCAAGCTTTGCCAAACCGTTGCCGATCTTTTCCCGGAATCGAATCACGTTCGGCATTTGGGCTTATCAGAGGTTGGCGATCGCGTGCTTTGGGACTACGCAAAAGCGAATGGCTTCACGATCGTCTCTCAGGATGTCGATTTCGCCGAAATGGCAGTTCTGTTGGGTTCGCCACCCAAAGTAATATGGCTGCGCCCTGGAAATCAGTCGACTGCGGCCATTTCGACCTTGATCCGGCGTCATGCCCAACTCATCGTGGCGTTCGAAAACGACGACGGCACGGCCTGTCTCGAGATCTATTAGGCTGGCCCTCCAAGCGCCCTCACGGCAACTTGTCATACCCCTCGCCGAGCCCGTTCAGGCTGAGCGGGAAACCGATGCCCTCTTCGGGGGTCTCGAAGATGATGAAGGTCGCGGTCTTGGCGGTGCGGAGCTGGCCGAGCAGCTTGTCGTCCATCACAACTTCGGCAACGCAGCCATTGGGCAGGCAGCGCACAAAGCCGGCGCGGCCGACATCGACATTGTCGAGCTTCAAGCCGAGGCCGGACGGCAGCAGCACGCCCAGAGGCGCCACCACCCGCATCAGCTTGCTCTTCTGGTCGGCGGTTTTCAGCACGATTACGGTAAGGCCGGCATTGGAGCGGTCTTCGGCCACCACGCTCTGGATCAGGGCGCATTGTTCGGCCTGCGCGCCGGGGGGAGTGTCGCAGCGGATCTGCCAGTCGCCATGGACCGACCGCACCGCGCCCTGGGCGCTGGCGGCCGCCGTCAGGCCGAGCAGGAACGCGGCGGCAAGACAACCCGACAGCAGGCGCGTTAATCCCATGCGCAATGGGCTGCCGCGGCTTGCAGCCGCTCTCGCCCGATGTTTCGAAGGCTCTGTCAGGGTCGATCTCTCCAGCATTCGCTTGGATATTCCCAATATTCTCGTGAGCTTTTTCTTTGCGGTTTCTCTGCGGTTTCTTGGCAATGTCGGTCGAACACGGGACTGATACGGTAATGACGGCGCCTTGAGGGCAATCTTCCGGGACCTGACGTAATCCTGGCGCCGAAACCGGCCGTTCCGTCGCTCGAATCAGGTCTCCGCCGAGCCCCTCGTCTGTGCCTACATCGGGCAATCCGCCTGTCAAGCGCCGCTGGGCTGCAAAAACTGCACTTTGGCCTGATTTCACGGGAAAATGTCACATCGGCGTAATAGCCGGTAATGCATCGCTGTGCGCCCTACTACTGCATTGCGAGAGGCGGCGAATTATGGTTTGAGAGGCTGGATTTCGATGCGTTCCAGCGATCCGGCCGGGGTACTCCTAAAATGCATCCCAGGGCCGTTGTCAGGGGACGGATCGTGCAGCATTCCAGCCGTGGGACGGGGATGCTTTGGGTTTCTATCAAGGGAGCGCGAGCGGCATGAAGCTGTCGAAAGGCCTGACGGGCCGGCGGTTGCTGGGATTGGCGATGGCCGGCGTAGCGCTGGTGGCGAGCGGGTCGGCGTTCGCCGAATTGGGGCAGCCCGCGCCGTGGGAATACAAGCTGCAGGAAGCGGCAACGCCGGTGATGGAGAACATCGTCTGGTTCCACAACTTCCTGTTCTGGCTCATCACCGCCATCACGCTGTTCGTTCTGGCCCTGTTGGTCATTGTCATGGTGAAGTTCAACGCCAAGGCCAACCCGGTGCCTTCCAAGACCACGCACAACACCCTGATCGAGGTGGCATGGACGCTGATTCCGGTGATGATCCTGGTGACGCTGGTGGTGCCGTCGTTTCGCCTGCTGTTTCTCGAACTCGACGTTCCCAAAGCCGATCTGACCATCAAGGCGACCGGCAACCAGTGGAACTGGACCTACACCTATCCCGACGACAAGATCGAATTCACCTCGATCATCCTGACCGATGAGGAGCGGGCCAAGAGAAATCCGCCGCCGCCGCGCCTGCTCGGCGTCGACAATGAGATGGTGGTGCCGGTCGACAAGGTGGTGCGGATCCAGACCACCGGCGCCGACGTGATCCACTCCTTCGCGGTGCCGGCATTCGGCATCAAGATCGACGCGATCCCCGGCCGTCTCAACGAGACCTGGTTCAAGGCCACCAAGGAAGGCACCTATTACGGCCAGTGCTCCGAATTGTGCGGCAAGGACCACGCCTTCATGCCGATCGTGGTGCGGGTCGTGAAGGACCAGGAATACCAGGACTGGAAGAAGAAGCAGGTTGCGGCCAACGCGGGCAATTCGTTCGCCTCGGCGGCCGCAGCGGCGCGGTAGGCCACAAGCTCAACGCGCAATCGACGGCACAAGGGTGACGGGGCCGCAAGGCCCACAGGACTGCAAGGCAGGATTTGAACATGGCAACCACCGCAGCGACAACGGCTCACGACGATCACGCGCATGACGATCATGCCCACGACCACCCGACCGGCTGGCGGCGTTACGTCTATTCGACCAATCACAAGGACATCGGCACGATGTACCTGGTGTTCGCCATCATCGCCGGCATCATCGGCGGGGCGATGTCGATCGCGATCCGCGCCGAGCTGATGTATCCCGGCATCCAGATCTTCCACGAGACCCACACCTACGACGTCTTTGTGACCTCGCATGGCCTGATCATGATCTTCTTCATGGTGATGCCGGCGATGATCGGCGGCTTCGGCAACTGGTTCGTGCCGCTGATGATCGGCGCGCCGGACATGGCGTTTCCGCGCATGAACAACGTCTCGTTCTGGCTGCTGCCGGCCTCGTTCGCGCTGCTGCTGATCTCCACCTTCGTCGAGGGTGAGCCGGGCGCCAACGGCGTCGGCACCGGCTGGACGATGTACGCGCCGCTATCGACCTCGGGCCATCCGGGACCGGCGGTCGACTTCGCCATTTTGTCGATCCATCTGGCCGGCGCCTCCTCGATCCTCGGCGCCATCAATTTCATTACCACGATCTTCAACATGCGCGCGCCCGGCATGACCCTGCACAAGATGCCGCTGTTCGTATGGTCGATCCTGGTGACGGTATTCCTGCTGCTGCTGGCGCTGCCGGTGCTCGCCGGCGCCATCACCATGCTGCTGACCGACCGCAATTTCGGCACCACCTTCTTTTCGGCCGAAGGCGGCGGCGATCCGGTGCTGTTCCAGCATTTGTTCTGGTTCTTCGGCCACCCCGAAGTGTACATCCTGATCCTGCCCGGCTTCGGCATGGTCAGCCAGATCGTCTCGACCTTCTCCAAGAAGCCGGTGTTCGGCTATCTCGGCATGGCCTATGCGATGGTCGCGATCGGCGGCATCGGCTTCGTGGTGTGGGCGCATCACATGTACACGGTCGGCATGTCGGCGGCGTCGCAGGCCTATTTCGTCGCCGCCACCATGGTGATCGCGGTGCCGACCGGCGTGAAGATATTCTCCTGGATCGCCACCATGTGGGGCGGTTCGATCGAGTTCAAGACGCCGATGCTGTGGGCGATCGGCTTCATCTTCCTGTTTACGCTCGGTGGCGTCACCGGCGTGGTGCTGGCCAATGCCGGCGTCGACCGCGTGCTGCAGGATACCTACTACGTGGTCGCACATTTCCACTACGTGCTGTCGCTGGGCGCGGTGTTCGCGATCTTTGCCGGCTGGTACTACTGGTTCCCGAAAATGACCGGCTACATGTATGCGGAGTGGATCGGCAAGACGCACTTCTGGTTCACCTTCATCGGCGTCAATCTGGTGTTCTTCCCGCAGCACTTCCTCGGCCTGTCCGGCATGCCGCGCCGCTACGTCGATTATCCCGACGCCTTCGCGGGGTGGAATTTCGTGTCCTCGATCGGCTCCTACATTTCCGGGTTCGGCATGCTGATCTTCATCTACGGCGTGATCGATGCGTTCGTGCGCAAGGAGCAGGCCGCCGACAATCCGTGGGGCGTCGGCGCCACCACGCTGGAATGGACGCTGCCGTCGCCGCCGCCGTTCCATCAGTTCGAAGTGCTGCCGCGCGTGCAGTAAGCCTTCCGCCGCTCCCGCGGGGAGAGGCGGTAAACCTGGCCTGGGAAGTGTGACCGTTGTCGATCGTTGAACATCATATCGATCTGGAGACGCCCCGGATTTCCGAGGCCGAGGTTGCCGACTACATTGCGCTGTTGAAGCCGCGGGTGATGTCGCTGGTGATCTTCACCGCGCTGGTCGGGCTCATGATCGCGCCGGTCCATGTCCATCCGGTGCTCGCGTTCACCTCGATCATTTGCATCGCGGCCGGCGCGGGCGCGGCGGGCGCGCTCAACATGTGGTACGAGAGCGACATCGACGCACTGATGTCGCGCACCGCCAACCGGCCAATTCCGCGCGGGCGGGTGACGCGGCCGGAAGCCCTGGCGTTCGGCATGACGCTGGCGTTTTTCTCGGTGATGACGCTCGGCATCCTGGTCAACTGGTTCGCCGGCGCGCTGCTGGCGTTCACGATCTTCTTCTATGTCGCGATCTACACCATGGCGCTCAAGCGCTGGACCGCGCAGAACATCGTGATCGGTGGCGCAGCCGGCGCGCTGCCGCCGGTGGTGGCGTGGGTGGCGGCGACCGGTTCGCTGTCGATGGAGCCGATTCTTCTGTTCCTGATCATCTTCTTCTGGACCCCGCCGCATTTCTGGGCGCTGGCGCTGTTTCGCACCGACGATTACGCGCGCGCCGGCGTGCCGATGCTGCCCGTGGTCGCCGGTACCGACGCGACGCGGCTGCAGATATTGCTTTACACGGTGGTGCTGGTCGCGGTGGCGTTCGCGCCGTGGCCGCTCGGTTATTTCGACGCGGTCTACGGCATCACCTCGCTGGTTCTCGGCGCCGGCATGCTGGCGCTGGCGATCAACGTCTATCGCCATCGCGAGGGCAGCCGTGCATCGCGCGCGACGCGAAAACTGTTCGCGTTTTCGATTCTTTATCTGTTCGTGCTGTTTGCAACCTTGCTGGCCGAGGTTGTCGCTCACGCCGTCGCACCTTCGGTCTGGTAGGGGGCGCATGGCGAGACGATGGACGATAAGCAGAAGCCAGATGGAATCGTCCTCACCGAGGCGCAGAAGAGAAGCCGTCGCCAGCGTTCGATCGCGATCGCACTCGCGCTCGGCATCCTGGTCGTGCTGTTCTTCGCGGTCACCATGGTCAAGGGGCCGGCCGTTCTAGTGCGGCCGATGTAAAAGCGATGGAAAGCGAACCGACGATGCCGCAAGTGCCGACCGAAAACCGCAAAGGTACACCGCGCGAGCTGGTTTCGCGCGCGCGGGCTTGGCCGCGATGCGGTGGTGGCTGCGATCTGCGGCTTCGTGGTGGTGTTGATGGTCGGCGCGTCCTATGCCGCCGTGCCGTTCTACAACTGGTTCTGCCGCGCCACCGGCTTCAACGGCACCACGCAGGTGGCGACTTCGGCGCCGTCGTCGGCGCCGCTGGCGCGCAAGATCGCGATACGCTTCGATTCCAATGTCGCGCCGGGGCTGCCGTGGAAATTCGAGCCGGAGCAGACCGAAATCGAGGTCAGGATCGGCGAAGTCGTCACCGTGTTCTATCATGTGACCAACCAGGCGGCGCGCACCACGACCGGGCAGGCCGCCTATAATGTGGCGCCGCTGACGGTCGGCAAGTATTTCGAGAAGATCAACTGCTTCTGCTTCACCGAACAGACCATGGGTCCCGGCGAAAAGCGCGACATGCCCGTGGTGTTCTATGTCGACCCCTCGATCGTCGCCGACAGCGACAATGAGGGGCTGAACAGCATCACTTTGTCCTATACCTTCTACCCCGTGCGCGATCCGGCGCCGAAGCCGCTGGCGGCGAGCGAGCCGGATAAACGCAAGGGCAACCTCTGACCGCCGGGATCTTCCTTGAGATCCCGGGATTGATGACACGGCACCGCTAACGGAGAGACCGCAATGGCTACGGCGCAAGTCAAGCAACACGACTACCATCTTGTCGATCCCAGTCCGTGGCCGATCATCGGCTCGGTCTCGGCCTTCATCATGGCGGTCGGCGCGATCACCTGGATGCACCACCTGATCTCCGCGGCGCCGATCGTTTTCGGCATCGGCGTCATCGGCGTGCTCTACACCATGGCGAGCTGGTGGGCGGATGTGATCCGCGAAGCGCAGTACAAGGGCGATCACACCCGCGTGGTGCAGATCAGCCACCGCTACGGCATGATCCTGTTCATCGCCTCCGAGGTGATGTTCTTTGTCGCCTGGTTCTGGGCCTTTTTCAACTCGGCGCTGTTTCCCGGCGATCCGGTCCATGCCACGCGCGAGGCGCTGTTCGGCGGGGTGTGGCCGCCCAAGGGCATCGAAACCTTCGACCCCTGGCATCTGCCGCTGTTGAATACGCTGTTGCTATTGACCTCCGGCACCACCGTCACCTGGGCGCATCACGCGCTGCTGGAAGGCGATCGCAAGGGCCTCAAATACGGCCTGATGCTGACGATCGCGCTCGGCGTGTCCTTTACCTGCGTGCAGGCCTATGAATACAGCCATGCCGCGTTCAGCTTCGCCGGCAATATCTACGGCGCGACCTTCTTCATGGCGACCGGCTTTCACGGTTTCCACGTGCTGGTCGGCTCGATCTTCCTGATCGTCTGCCTGTTCCGCGCCTATGCCGGGCATTTCTCGCCGACCCAGCATCTCGGCTTCGAATTCGCCGCCTGGTACTGGCATTTCGTCGACGTGGTGTGGCTGTTCCTGTTCATCTGCATCTATGTCTGGGGCCACGGCGCCGAAACCATGGCGCACGGCGCGCACTGATACCCGGGCTTACGTGCTACAAAGGGCGGCCTCGGGGCCGCCCTTTTTGTTTCTACTTCCTTCTCCCACAAAGGGAGAAGGAGAAGGCAAGGACATGCGCATGCCTGACCAGACGCCATCCACGGTGACCGAAAGCGCGATGCGCGGTCTTGCCTGCAAATGTCCGCGCTGCGGCAAGGGCAAATTATATGCTGGATTTCTTAACCTGCGGCCGAACTGCGCGGCCTGCGGGCTCGATTATGCCTTCATCGACGCCGGCGACGGCCCCGCGATCTTCATCATCATGATGGCCGGCGCCATCGTGGTCGGCTGTGCGCTGATCGTCGAGATCAAGTACCAGCCGCCATATTGGGTTCACGCCGTGCTGTGGCTGCCGCTGATTCTCGCCACCACGCTGCTGCCGCTGCGCGCGATGAAGTCGCTGTTGATCGCGCTGCAGTTCCATCACAAGGCCGCGGAAGGCCGCCTGATCGACCGCGAACCAAAATGACCGGCGTGTCCGCAAGACAGGATGGCGGCATTGCCGGCTTTGGCGCTTTCACGCTGGCGATGGTGGCGCTGTTCGTCAGCCTTGGGGCATGGCAGTTGCAGCGCCGGGTCGAGAAGCACGCGCTGATCGCCGCCCTGACCGAACGCCTTGCGGCCGCACCGGAAGTGTTGCCGCCGTCCTCGCAATGGAGTGCGCTTGAACCGGCGCGCGACGAATTCCGCCGCGTCCGGTTGACGGCGACCTATGCACGGCTGCCGGATGCGATGGTCTACAGTTCCGGCTCGGCGGTCCGCAGCGATATTTCCGGCCCCGGCACCTGGGCCTTTATGCCGGCGAAGCTGCCGGCCGGCGAGACCGTGGTCGTCAATGCAGGCTTTGTGCAGAACACCATGCAGGACCGGCAGCAGCAGGATCGCGCCGTGATGCCGCTCATCACCGGCGAGCCGGTGACGTCTGACCGGCTATATTCGTTTTCCCGAGAAAGCCGGTATGCTGACGCCGACGGAAAATCCGGCGAAGCGGCTGTGGTTCACGCGGGACCACCTCGCAATGGCGCGGACGCTCGGCTGGAATGACGTCGCGCCGTTCTATATCGACCTGGAAACGCCGGTGCCCGCAAGCGGCATCCCCAAGCCGGGTCCGCTCGAGGTCCATCTCAAGGACGATCACCTGCAATACGCCATCACCTGGTTCGGTCTCGCAGGTGCGGTAGTGATCGCATTCGGGGTGTGGTGGCGGGGAAAGCGGCGGGTTTCGGTAGTCGGCGGATAGGTTACGCGGCGCGTGCGTCGTCCCCGCTAGACAGGTGCGATCCTCGCTGCCGCCCTCAACTTGACCGGATCTCGTTCGCCTTCCGCCGCGCGCCGGAGAATTCGCTGCGCCATTTCCGATTTGGCAATGTCGGCGCGGCGCTCGGGCGGAAGCGAATCCCACACCTGATCCAGCACCTCCTGAAGCAGGTGCAGCGTCTCGGGATCGTAATTTCCTAAGCTTTTCATCCCCTCCATAATGATCCCGCCAAAAAGCGCGTCTGTACGATAGTGCACTTATCCCAAATTAAAGCTGGTTATGTCCGCTACCGGGCTTACTATCCCGGCATTATCGGGGATCCGCCAAGGCACCGATAGCTGAGAGTTCTTCACGCTCCCGCCTGTTCTCAGGAGCGCACTCAATGAAGAACCTTTTGCTGGGCCTGCTGTCGCCAGCCGACCTGAAACGGCTCGAACCTCATCTAAAAACAACCTCGCTCAAGCAGCACGATGTGCTGTTTGAGGCCGATCGGGAAATCCGCCACGTCTATTTCCCGACCGGAGCCGTGGTTTCGCTGGTGGTATCGCTCTCGACCGGCGAGATGATCGAAGCCGCGATGGTCGGAATGGACGGGGTCGTGGGCGCTTCCGCGGCACTCGACGGCAAGGTGTCTCTGAGCCGGGGAATTGTACAGCTCGCGGGCGAAGCGGTGATGTGCGATCTCGACGCACTGAAGTCCGCCGCCTTGCAAAGTCCGACGCTGCTTTCGCTATTGATCCGTCATGAGCAGACCCTCTATGCGCAGGCCCAGCAGTCCGCGGCGTGTTTTGCCACGCACCATGTCGAGGCCAGGCTCTGCCGCTGGATGCTGCGGGCCCGGGATTTGTCGGACAGCGATACGCTTTCGTTCACCCAGGAATATCTGGCGGAGATGCTGGGGGTGCGGCGCACCAGCGTCACCGTGGTCGCGCACACGCTGCAGGCGGCCGGTTTCATCAAGTACTCTCGCGGCAAAATCCAGATATTGAACGCGGAGGCGCTGCACGACAGCGCCTGCGAGTGCTACGAGACCGTCAAGCGGCACTACGAATGGTTGCTTGGAACCGTCCCAAAGGTTTAATGTTCGATACCGTACATAGCGGCTATAAAAAAGCTCCGGACTGACCGGGGCTTTCCGCCATAACAAAGCAAATCTCGCCGCGTTCATCCCGATGGATGCCGTCACCCTCGATAATGTCGAAATAAGAATCTTGGCATTCGGGAGAACGTGAAGCTCTCCTGCCGGTTCCGGTCCGGACGCCTGGTTCCCGGCCCGGATGCTTCCGGTTCGTCACAACGGGTGGCGGCTGCGCCCGATCGGCATGCCGGCGTTAGCCTATCAGTTCGACAAGCTCAAACCGCTCGCACCACAGCATCA
This sequence comes from uncultured Alphaproteobacteria bacterium, assembly GCA_963774685.1. Taxonomy (GTDB): domain Bacteria; phylum Pseudomonadota; class Alphaproteobacteria; order Rhizobiales; family Xanthobacteraceae; genus Bradyrhizobium. The sequence goes on from CAVZFU010000005.1 coordinate 1,405,709, forward strand.
TGTCCGGCGCGTATCTTCCGAGACGAGAGAAGTACCTGGTGTGGGCTTCCCGCCAGTATTGCAGCGTGCGGTCGCCTTCACCCTCGTCATAGGCAAAGGCTTCATCGACTTCGTCGAACCGCCGCCTGGTCAGTTCAATCGTCTTCAGGACGGCTTTGGGAACGCCCTGTCCGTCGAGCACGACCATCGACTTGCCGACCTCCGCCGACAGCAGGCCCTGGCTTTCCGCCCAGCAGGTGGCGCGCTTCTGTCCCGACAGAACAAGCTCAAGCAGCCGGTTGGCGAGGTCGGGACCGTCGCCAAAGGAAAACGTCTCGAGGTTTTGCCAATCCATGTACCCTTGGTACCCGATTGCCGCCGTTGGCGCCAAGCGCAACACGCGGGTCAAGGACCGGCGCCGGAGGTTCTGCTCGACCGCCTGCTGCGGCTACAGGTTATCGGGAGTACGCAACGGCGAGGATTCGTCCTCGTTGCGCAATTCCTGTTCGGCCTGATGGTAGAATTCCTTGTCCTTGCCTTCGGGCTCTCCCGCCTTTTGCCATAGCTGATAGGCACGGCGGACGATATCCATGTGGGCAGGTTCTGCCATGTTGCCCTTCTTTCCAAAAACGAAGCGACAGCCCCCGTCTGGGACAAGGGACAGGGGGGTTCCTTGTCGGGGGCTGCGCCGGTCACGCTTCCATTCGTGACCGCTAAACCAAGCCCGAATTACCGGACTGGTTCCTCGCCTCCATGGCCTGCGGCAAAATGTTATTTGCAAAATGTTATTTGAGAGTCGGATAGCGGACTGATAATTTTGCACGACGCGATTATTGTCCCGGGTGGGGACTGAGTGATGGGTACTTCAATCGCTGATCGGCCGATGTGTCCGGCGTGCAAGCACCGGATGAGGTTGGCCAGGATCAGCCCAGGCAAACGCGGGTATGAAGAACGCACGTTTGAGTGCGCCACCTGTCACGGCCTGGAGAAAGTTTCTCTTCCGGTCGATCCATTGAAAACAGATGCCGTCGGATGGCTGGCAGGCGAGTTGCGGCCGCCGCGTTGAATTTTCATGCAGCCTGGATGAACGTAAGATCCATGTAAGCCTGCGTTCTGCCGATACGAATAAAAAGAGAACGAATTGGCAAGCAGGTGTGCCGCCAGTGGAACACCCGGTAAATCGGGTCGGGACTTCCGTGCAGCTCACAGATTCAATGTCATTTGACGGGAGGCATCAGAAAATCAAAATATCTCACCAGGTTCTTGAGCGCATACTGCGAAAGGTGATCATAGTCCTGGTACAACAAATTCCCATCCGGGGAGAACGCGGGGCACATTTCTTCATCACACAGATATTTATAGGGGTCGATGACTTCGGCATCGCTTCTCTTTGCGATGTTGATGATCCGGGTGCGCGCCGGCTCGTCTCGTTGGATGGCGATCGCTCTTTTAACTCCGCCCAGGCTAAATCTCGGAGGATGAAACAGGCTGCGCTTGACGATCGAACGTGCGTCAAATTCTTCGCCAAACGGATTGTCCAGCACGAAATAAACCTTCTTCCCCGACTTCGTCAGCATCGACGCGGCCTTCTCCAGGCTATCGTCCAGTCGGGAAACTTCGTCCGGTGTCAGCGGTGCGGGACCTGACCCGCCTACCAGGCCTCTGGATCCACAGCATCGTATGGCATAATTGACTTGATCGCTGCGATAATCATATGCCCAGAACTCGGAAAATATCACCGAGGAGATCGTCGGATCCGATACGATTTTTTCCGAAGCGTTCAGAAGACCGGGGATGCTCAAATAATAATAATTGTAAATGATTTCGGGCGCCTTGGGATTTGTCAAAGCCCGGGCATTGCGCAAGTCGGCCAAAAACTTTTGATATTGATGCGCGTGACTGTCACCCAGCAACGCTATCTTGTTGTCGGGATTGTCGCCTATTGCTGCAAATTCACGCTTGGCATCAACACGGGCGTCTGCCGGAATAGGCAGTCCGCTTAGTTTAACATTTCGGATTGCTATCTCATACCGGTCATCAAGGTGGTGGGTTCCCCAGTAGCCAAAACCACCAAGCAAGACCATCGTGAAACAAAGCGCGATCGCTTTTTCCCTGTTCAATCCTCCAAACCTGATCGGCCTCTCGATCAACCTGTAAGTCAACCATGCCAGCACGATCGAAATTGCGACCGCTGTTATTCGGGTGATCCTGGAAGGATTTCCATTTTCGACGATTGTTGCGAATGAAATCAGCGGCCAGTGCCAAAGATAGAGCGGATAGCTGACAAGGCCAAACCAGACGAGAACGGGATTGGCGAGGATGGCCCGGTTGAACCAGGCTTCTGAACCCGCAGCAATGACCAGAGCTGCGCCGAGTGTGGGTAGCAACGCCCAGGTTCCGGGAAAAGGGCTGTCTCTGGTGATGAGGACGACACCGGAAATTATGGCGGCCATTCCCAACAAGGCTTGTACGGTGCGTAATTCATGCCCATCCGAAAGATCTGCAAAAGATAACCGCCCGATAAAGCTTTCACATCGGCGCCTGAACACGCGGAGTTTTTCCCCCTCATAAAGGGTCAGATAAGCGAGTGATGAGCCGACCAACAACTCCCAAAAGCGCGTCTGTGGCGAATAGAATGTACCCACCGGGTTCGAATGAACGCCTCGGATGTTCAGGACAAAAGAAACCGCCGCCAACGTCATAATGGCCGTCAGCCAATTCAGATTGCCCTTCCAGAGAGCCCACAAGAATACCGGCCAGACAATATAGAACTGCTCTTCAATTCCCAGGCTCCATAGATGGAGCAAGGGTTTGGTGCCGGCGGCGTTATCAAAATAGCCGCTTTCATTCCACAAGATGAAATTGGAAACGAATCCCGATCCGCCGGCGATGTGCCTGCCCAACTGCTTGTATTCGTCAGGCAACAACAGAAACCAGCCGGCGACGAAGCATGCGGTCAGGACGACGATGAGCGCAGGGAATATCCGTCTTATTCGCCGGCCGTAGAAATCCACCAAGCTGAAGGTGCCACCCCGGAGATTTTCGAAGATAATTGTTGAAATGAGAAATCCGGAAATGACAAAGAATACGTCCACGCCGATGAAGCCACCTTTAAACCAGAGCGGCGATGCGTGATAGCCAACGACGGACAGTACGGCTACCGCCCGCAAACCATCGATATCCGCACGGTATTTTGGGTGGATCGTTTGAGACATGTTGGCTTGTTTGAAAGAGGAATTCGGATTGATCGCTTCGAGCGTGGATCCCCGACGGGCGGCCAGCTAGCGGCGTGTCACTACGTATCCGCTCCAGTGGCGATCGATCCTGACCTGGTCGGGTGAGGCGTCAATGTGCAATATGTGCAGCAATTCCTCATCACTGGCGTTAAGCACGAAGTTTTCCTGAGAGTTGGATCGCTCGCCATGGAAAATATGCTCTGCCCAGCCGAGAACCGGACATTTTGCCGCAGCAGCGCTTACCGGTTCGTCGCGAGACGATTTCGCGTCCACAAACACAGCCTCCGGAGCATGGGCCGCTATTGCAAAGAGATTGAAAACCCCGGGGTAGATATGAACCGACCCGCTCGGACAATCGGCGATATGGGATGCGACAAGCTCTGCGCCGCTCCAGTTCGGTTTGGTAAATATTACGAAGCGCGCGCTGGAATACCCTCCAAAATCCGTGACCAGAAGAAAGACCGCGCATGCAAATGCAACGGCCCAACAGGAACGGAAGCTTTGCATCGGGAAGCGCCGATCCGGTAATGCCCTTATCCAGAACACTACCAGCACGATGACGGACGAAGCGCCTATCGCCCAATATTGGGCTGTAATGATCGGCCGCCAGAACGACGCGAGCACGGGTATCGTGACGAACAGGGCCAAGGCCGAGGCAAATACCACTGCAAGCGGACGGGTTCGTGACAGGAAAAACGCACTCACGAACATGGCAACAAAAAAGGCGAGCGAAGCTGTAGAACCAAAAGCGCGGCGGCTGACATTCGAAAGATGTGTCACGACCGCACCGTAGGAGAACGCGATCCACGTGGGCGCCAGGTCGATCACCCAGGCCAAAAATGCCAGCGTTATGACACCTGCCGTAACTCCCATCGCCAATGCGGGCCGCATCAAATCCCGCCGCTGACCGTAAGCGCCTAACAGCATCAATCCCGCCGCACAGCAGCAACAGAAAAGTGCCGCATAAAGATGGGTTAATCCCGCGACCGCGCCGACCAGAGCAAATGCCGTCAGGCCAGGACGGCTGTCTCGTACCTCTACGGCGAGGGCGCAAAACCAGGAAATCACGAAAGTAACGGCCAACCCCAGCAGGTAAGTGCGTCCCTCCATCACTGTGCTCAGAACCGGGCCGCTGCACAGGAAGACGGCCGATCCGGCCAGTGCCCATCCAACCGTCGCCGATTTTCGCGATGCCAGGCAGACGGCCATCACAGCGACGGCCAGCGCGAAAAGGTTCAGGCACAAAACCGCATAACGCTCATTATCAATCAGACGTCGAAACCAGAACAGCGCGGTATAATACAGCGGCGGTGTCGTATCCCTGAAACGATCGGCAAGCGCATGCATAAAGCTGTTCGAAGGATCGGTCGACCAGAGCGAGAAATACTCATCGAGCCACCAGCCTTTGAGCGGCGCCAGCGAACTCAATTCGTATGAAAAAATGGCAATCGCAACTAACAGCAAACATGCTGCTGACCCTGATCCAAAGCGGTCGCACATTATAACGGTTTCCCTGGATTCGCAGCCGCAGTATCTGAAACCTGACACGATCGCTAGCGCCGCACCAGCTTTTCTGAAACGGGCGCATGAACGCCATTCGCGCACGGATGTCTGTTACGGACCGTCAAATCCCGCTTCGTCGCGTCTGGCAAGCGCAATCCGGAATGGCCGTTGAGGAGAAATTCATCTGCAGGATCAATCCGGTTTTACCCGTCGGGCAAATCAGCAAAACCTGTCAAGCCCCTTTCGTAAAAATATTCTGTTTTTCAGAATACCCAAATCAGTCCTATATCCATTCCTGTCCCGTCCCACTCAGAGGGGCGGCTCGCGATCGTCACGGACGCGGGGCGGGATGCGGTGGACGCTGGAAGCGCTATTGACGAACAGCGCTTGAGGCGGACGGCGAAGTCGTGTGGTCCTGACACCCCGACGCTGGTGTCAAGTTGGCGGAGTCATCCGCCGATGACGGTGGCAAACAAGCCCGGTCACCGGGGAGAGCACGAAGGAAACCGTAAAACCATTGCGCGGGGAATGCCGGGTGTTTCCGGTGTGACCGTGGTGACTGTTACTGGCATGGCTTGTTTTTTCTGCCCTGCCAGGCTGCGGGCGCATTGGGCGCCCGGCATTCCCTGCGCCCTCTGATCGGAGGGTGAGGAATTTCTCGCAAACCTCGGACGGATCACGCCGCGAGAATGCGGAGTCATATCCGGACGTCATCGCCCGCGAAGGCGGGCGATCCAGTATTCCAGAGGCATCAATGATTAAACCGAGAGGCCGCGGCGTACTTGGTGCCCCCCGGAGCCTGTCATCGGGCTCGCCGAAGGCGAGACCCGTTGGCGGGGCATGACGATAGGAGCGGGCACAAAATTCGCAGGATGGGCAAAGGCGCGTTTGCGCCGTGCCCACCATGTCGGTGCAAGAACCAGAATGGTGGGCACGCTGCGCTTTGCCCACCCTACGCTCCACCGAGGCCGTGGGCTCATTTAGCGCTCCTGTCGGCCTGTCCTACGGGCTACCCTTTAACCCCTCGATCTTCTATGGTGCCGCGCGACTTCGCCCCAGGCGGAGTTATAAATATCAGAATTATCAAAGGCTTGGCGGTCACCTAAGCCTTTGGAGGGCGGTTTGACGCGGTACATTTCGACCCGGGGCGAGGCCCCCACGCTTGGCTTCTGCGACGTGATGCTGACCGGGCTTGCCCGCGACGGCGGCCTCTACGTGCCGGAAATCTGGCCGCAGCTTTCGGCCGAGACGATCGCCGGATTCCTGGGACGGCCGTATTGGGAAGTCGCGGTCGACGTGATCAGGCCGTTTATCGGCGGCGAGATTTCCGACGCCGATCTCGGCCGCATGGCGAACGAGGCCTATGCCACCTTCCGCCATCCCGCCGTGGTGCCGCTCGACCAGAGCGGCCCCAATCAATTCGTGCTCGAACTGTTTCACGGCCCGACGCTGGCGTTCAAGGACGTCGCGATGCAGTTGATCTCGCGGCTGATGGATCACGTGCTGGCAAAGCGCGCGCAGCGCACCACCATCGTGGTCGCGACCTCGGGCGACACCGGGGGTGCGGCGGTCGATGCGTTCGCCGGTCTGGATAATGTCGACCTGATCGTGCTGTTTCCGCACGGGCGCATTTCGGACGTGCAGCGGCGGATGATGACGACGTCGGGTGCCGCCAATGTGCACGCACTGGCGATCGAAGGCACCTTCGACGACTGCCAGGCGATCGTGAAGGGGCTGTTCAACCATCACGGCTTTCGCGATGCGGTCGCGCTGTCGGGCGTCAATTCGATCAACTGGGCGCGGATCGTCGCGCAGGTGGTGTATTACTTCACATCCGCGGTCGCGCTCGGCTCGCCGCAGCGGACGGTGGACTTCACGGTGCCGACCGGGAATTTCGGCGACATCTTTGCCGGCTATGCCGCCAAGAAGATGGGCTTGCCGGTGCGCCTGCTGCGGATCGCGGCCAACGTCAACGACATCCTGCCGCGCACCCTCAAGACCGGCATTTACGAAGTGCGCGACGTTCACGCCACCGCCTCGCCGTCGATGGATATCCAGATCTCCTCGAATTTCGAGCGGCTGTTGTTCGAGGCGAGCCGCAGGGACGCCGCTATCGTGCGCCGGTTGATGGCATCCTTGAAGCAGTCCGGGCGTTTCGTGCTGCCCGATGCGATGCTGGCGGCGATCCGCGAGGAATTCGACGCCGGGCGCGCCGACGAGACCGAGACCGCCGCGGCGATCCGTGCCGCGTGGCGCGAGGCCGGCGATCTGGTCGATCCGCATACCGCCGTCGCGCTGGCGGTGGCGGACCGTGACATCTCGGATTCCAGGATCCCGAACATCGTGCTGTCGACCGCGCATGCGGCGAAATTCCCCGATGCGGTGCAGGCCGCCTGCGGCGTGCGCCCCGAACTGCCGCCCTGGCTCGAAGGCCTGATGACAAAGCCCGAACAGGTCAAGGTCATGAACAACGATCAGGTTGAAGTCGAACGGTTCGTGCGCTCGGTCAGCCGCGCCGCGAAGCAAGGAGTTGCCGGATGAGCGTCGATGTGACCAAGCTTGCTTCCGGCCTTACCGTCATCACCGATACCATGCCGCATCTGGAGACCGCCGCATTGGGGGTATGGACCGGCGTCGGCGGCCGCGACGAAAAGCCGAACGAGCACGGCATCTCGCATCTGCTCGAACATATGGCGTTCAAGGGCACCACGAGGCGCTCGTCGCGCGAAATCGTCGAGGAAATCGAGGCGGTCGGCGGCGATCTCAACGCCGGCACCTCGACCGAAACCACGGCCTATTACGCCCGGGTGATGAAAGCCGACGTGCCGCTGGCGCTCGACGTGCTCTCCGACATTCTCGCCAATCCGTCGTTCGCGCCGGACGAACTGGAGCGCGAAAAGAGCGTGATCGTGCAGGAGATCGGCGCCGCGCAGGATACGCCCGACGACGTGGTGTTCGAACATCTCAACGAGCTGTGTTACCCGGATCAGCCGATGGGGCGCTCGCTGCTGGGAACGGCCAAGACCCTGAAGGGTTTCAATCGCGATACGCTGCAGGGTTATCTGTCGACGCATTATCGCGGCCCGGACATGGTGGTGGCTGCGGCCGGTGCGGTCGATCACAAGCGGGTGGTCGAGGAAGCGACACGGCGGTTTGCCTCCTTCGAGGGCACGCCGGCGCCGAAACCGCAGCCGGCGATGTTCGGCAAGGGCGGTTCGCGGGTGGTGCATCGCGAACTCGAGCAGGCGCATCTGACGCTGGCGCTGGAGGGATTGCCGCAAACCGATCTTGCGCTGTTCTCGTTGCAGGTCTTCACCAACACGCTCGGCGGCGGCATGTCGTCGCGGCTGTTCCAGGAGGTGCGCGAGAAGCGCGGACTGTGCTACTCGATCTATACTTTTCACGCGCCATACACCGACACCGGGTTTTTCGGGCTCTATACCGGCACCGATCCGAGCGACGCACCCGAGATGATGGAAGTGATCGTCGATGTCATCAACGACGCGGTCGAGACCTTGACCGAAGCCGAGGTGGCGCGCGCCAAGGCGCAGATGAAGGCGGGACTGCTGATGGCGCTGGAAAGCTGCAGCTCCCGCGCCGAACAGCTGGCGCGTCACATGCTGGCCTATGGACGGCCGTTGACGGTGGAGGAACTGGTGACCCGGATCGATGCCGTCAGCGTGGAGTCGACGCGCAACGTCGCGCGCGGGCTGTTGACGCGCAGCCGCCCGGCGGTCGTCGCACTTGGCAGCGGCAGGGGTCTGGACACGGCCGTGTCTTTTGCGGAAGGATTGACCAGGTCGAAGGCCAAAGCCCGCCTGCACTGACAGGCGCGCCTTCGCTGACGGGGATCGGGAGTATCGGCATGGCTCTGTTTCGTTTGCCATCCAGCGGACCGGCGGCACTGATGCCACGCGGCCATGGCCTGTTGCTGCGCGCGCCCCAGATGGGGGATTTCCTGCAATGGGCGCATTTGCGGGAGCACAGCCGGGCCTATCTCACGCCATGGGAGCCGATCTGGCCATCCGACGACCTGACGCGCTCGGGCTTCCGGCGCCGGCTGCGCCGCTATGCCGAGGACATCGCCGCCGACCGCTCCTATCCCTTTATCGTGTTTCGCGAGTCCGATGGCGAGATGATCGGCGGCGTCACGCTGGCCAATGTCCGCCGCGGCATCGTGCAGGCCGGCACCATCGGCTACTGGGTCGGGCAGCCCCATGCGCATCGCGGCTACATGACCGGGGCGCTGCGGGTGCTGTTGCCGTCGCTGTTCGGCGAACTCAATCTGCATCGCATCGAGGCCGCCTGCATCCCCTCCAACGCGCCTTCGATCCGGGTGCTGGAGAAATGCGGCTTTACCCGCGAGGGCCTGGCGCGGCGCTATCTCTGCATCAACGGCATCTGGCAGGACCACCTGCTGTTCGGCCTGCTGCACGAGGATTTTCGTGGCTAACCTTGTTTCGGGATTTTGGCGCAGGCCTTCTTGCGCGCCTTTCTGAGTGCCTTGTTGAGTGCCTTGGGTTCGCCGATATTGCGCTATTATAAAGCGCGTGCGCTTGCTCACGATCGTGAGCCAGCCAGCGCCTGGGACATTTTGGGAAACATCCGGATGATGCGTAACAGGCTGACGATGGGCGCCGGCAGCACGGGCCCGCTGCGCACGGTGCTGGCGCTGGCTGCTGCGGCCGCGTTGCTGTCCGGCTGCGGCGGCGGCAGCATGTTCGGCAGCTCGTCCGATCCCAGCCCGTCGATGAGCGACCGGTTCGGCCAGCTGTTCGGCTCGAAATCGCAAGCCGTCGGCGAGAAGCCGCCGGATCCGGCGGTCAACGAATTGTCCTGTCCGCCCGTGACCATTCGCGCCGGGGCGTCGACTTTTGCGGTGGGGTTACCGGGCAAGCCGGCCACCGGCAGCGACCTGCGCTATCAGGCAACGATCACGCGCACCGCGCGCGATTGTACCCAGGTCGGCGATCAGATTAACGCGCGGATCGGAATTCAGGGCCGCGTCATTGCCGGCCCGGCCGGAAACCCGCCGACGGTCGAAATTCCCCTGCGCGTCGCCGTGGTGCAGAGCGGCATCGGCGAGAAGACGATCGCCACCAAGGTTTACCGTACGACGGTGACGATGGCGGATGCCGGCAACGTCGCGTTCAGCCTGGTGGCGGAGGATCTGGCGTATCCGGTACCGCCCGGAACGACCGGCGATTCCTATATCTTCTATATCGGGTTCGATCCGCAGGCGCTGACGCCCGAGCCGAAGCCGGTGAAGCGCAAGAAGAAGTAATTCCGCTGCCGCGTCAGTTCAGCTTTTCGCGGACTTCGGCAATGCCCCTGGCCAACAGGTCGTCGGCCACCGGGCCTTTCACCGATTGCGACAGGATGGTGGAGGCAGCGGTCACGGCCGCGTTGGCCGCCGCGGCGCGCACGTCGGCCAGCGCCTGCGCTTCGGCGAGCGCGATCTTGCCCTCGGCGGTCTTGGTGCGCCGGGCGACAAAATCTTCCATCTTGGTCTTGGCCTCGGAGGCGATCCGCTCGGCTTCGGCTTTCGCGGAGGCGACGATGTCCTGGGCCTCGCGCTCGGCGCTGGCGTGGCGGGCCTGGTATTCGGCCAGCAGTTTGGCGGCCTCGTCCTTGAGCCGGCGCGCGTCGTCGAGTTCAGCCTTGATGCGGTCGCTGCGATGATCGAGCGTCGTCAGCATCGTGCGATGGACGCCGAGATAGGCGAACAGGCCCATCAGGATGACGAAGGCTACGGCGACCCAGAATTCCGGTTCGGCGAACATCTCTGGTTATCCCTTCAACGACGCGTCGACGGCGCGGTCCACGGATTGGCCGTCGGGAACTGTGCCGGTGAGCCGCTGCACGATCGCGGCGGCCGCCTCGGAGGCGATGCCGCGGACATTGCTCATCGCCGCCTCGCGGGTCGCGGCGATGGTTTTTTCCGCCTCGGCGAGCTTGACCGAGAGCCGCTCTTCCAGCGTCTTGCGCTCGGCCTCGGAGGCCGCGTTGAGTTTTTCGCGGGTCTCGGTGCTGATCGCCTGCGCACGGGAACGCGCCGCGGCGAGTTCGCTTTCATAGGCCTTCAGCGCGCCGTCGGACTCGTCCTTCAGCTTCTGCGCGTCGGACAGGTCGCCCTCGATCTTGTTCTGGCGGGCGTCGAGCACGCCGCCGACGCGCGGCAGCGCAATTCGCGAGACGATCAGATAAAGGGCGACAAACGCGATCAGCAGCGACACCAGTTGCGAAGCAAAGGTGTCCGTCTGGAACGGCGGAAACGGGGCCTTGTGGCCGCCATCTGCCTCCGTATGCGGTCGTGCCCTCGTTGCCATGACTTTCAGCCACGGGCTTCTCCTGTCCGGCGTGGGCCGTGGATTAGAGCGCGAACAGCAGCAGCAGCGCGATCAGCAGCGAGAAGATGCCGAGCGCTTCGGTCACCGCGAAGCCGAAAATCAGGTTGGCGAACTGGCCCTGGGCAGCGGAGGGATTGCGCACCGCGGCGGCAAGATAATTGCCGAAGATGATGCCCACGCCTGCGCCGGCGCCACCCATGCCAATGCAGGCAATACCAGCGCCAATGTACTTTGCGGCAATCGGATCCATGAAACGAACTCCTTCTTGAGGTTTGGTGAGACAGGCCTTGTTCAGTGGCCCGGATGGATAGCATCGTTGAGGTAGACGCAGGTGAGGATGGCGAAGACGTAGGCCTGCAGGAATGCGACCAGCAGCTCAAGCGCGGTCAGCGCGATGGTCAGCCCGAGCGGCAACACGGCGCCGGCCCAGCCGAGAATTCCGAGGCCACCGAGCATAACGACGAAACTCGCGAACACTTTCAGCGCAATGTGTCCGGCCAGCATGTTGGCGAACAGTCGCACCGAATGCGAAATCGGCTTCAGGAGGAACGATATGACCTCGATGAACACCACCAGCGGCAGGATGTAGACCGGAACACCCGACACCACAAAAAGCTTGAAGAATTTCAAGCCGTTCTTGTAGAGGCCGTAAAACAGCACGATGAAGAACACCAGCAGCGCCAGCGCTGCCGTGACGATCAGGTGGCTCGAGACCGTGAATGCGTAGGGAATGATCCCGACCACGTTCGAGACGCAGATGAACATGAACAGCGAGAACACCAGCGGGAAAAATCGCATGCCTTCCGAGCCGGCGGTGCCCCTGATCATGCTGGCGACGAACTCGTAGCTCAGTTCGGCGATCGACTGAATACGTCCGGGAACCAGCTGCCGTCCGGCGGAGCCGCCAATCATCAGCAGCGAGATCACCGCTACCGCAAGAAACATGTAGGCCGACGAACTGGTGAACGCGATTTCCTGTCCACCGATGTGGCCGATGGTGAAGAGCTTGGTGATCTGGAATTGATGGATTGGATCGGCGGCCATTCGTCTCTCGGTCTATCGGTTCGCGCTTCTCTCGCGGATCGTATCGAACGTTCAGTCCCGCTTTCGGGGCGCCCGCGTCAGAGCCGTTCGGACTGCTTCGCCATTACGCCTGCCGACCGCATCACATTGATTACGCCGGCTGTAAAGCCAAGCAGCAAGAATACGATGAAGCCCCAGGGCGAAGTCGACAGCAAGCGATCGAATCCCCAACCGAGAGCCGCTCCGACCAGGACACCAGCAACCAGTTCGGAGGAGAGGCGAAGCCCGACGGCCATGGCGGATGCCTTGGCCTGAGCCGCGTCCTGCTCGCTTCCGGACCGGTCAGTCCCGATCTTGCGGCCGTCCCGAATTTCGGACAACCGGTGATCCAGACTTCCGAGCCTTGCGGAAAGCGCAGCCTCATCGGAGGACGATTGATCGCGACTTCCATTTCCGTGGTCGTTCGCGCCGGCAGCCATGCTGTGGAGACCCGAAACGATGCCGCGGTTGAATGAAAATGACGCCCCGTCACCCTCAAAAGCCGCGCGGACCATACTGACCGCACCTGACCAAGTCAAGATTGCGTCGTAACCAGTTACTGCATTGATTTGGCTAGGCTTATTTGAACGAAATCACGGTCGCCGCGGAGCTGTCACCGCAGTGCAATAGCTGACTCGCGGGCGATCGGTCTTGCGCCGTTCGGACGGGTCTGTTGGGATGACCGCCGATACCCAAATCCCGCCTGGAGTGAGCATGCCGCGTCAGATCGATTACTATTTTTCGCTTCAATCGCCATGGGCCTATATCGGGCACAGACTGTTCCGGGAGGTCGCAAGCACCTACGGCCTGAAGGTGAATCACAAGCCGGTGGTGCTGGTCGATCTGTTTTCCGAAACCGGCGGCTTGCCGTTGGCGAAGCGGCACCCGGTTCGGCAGCGCTACCGGATGATCGAGTTGCAGCGCTGGCGCGACAAGCGCGGCTTGAAATTCCACCTGCAACCGGCGAACTGGCCGTTCAACGCGCGGCTGGTCGATGGCCTCGTGATCGCGGCGGTCGAGGCCGGCCACGATCCCGATCCGTTGCTGCGTCGGGCTTTTGCTGGCGTGTGGGAAGACCAGCTTAATCTCGCCGATCCCGCGACATTGACCAGGTTAGCCGACGATGCAGGGCTTCCCGGCAAGCAACTGGTCGAGCGCTCGGGGTCGGACGACATCGCTGCGGTCTATGAGAAGAACCGCCAGGACGCGCTGGCGGCCGACGTGTTCGGATCGCCGGTCTATGTGCTCGACGGCGAGGTATTCTGGGGACAGGACCGGATCGAATTGCTCGCGGACGCGTTGAAGTCCGGCCGCACGCCCTATCGTTCGCAAGTGTAGGATCAGGCCTGTCGGTTTTGAGGTGGAGCAACTCCATGATGACAACATCGTCCTCGAAATTCCCGTTAATCATCGCCGCCGCCATGATGTTCAGCCTCGGCGGAATTGGCGTCGCCACCGCCGAATCGATGCCGGACACCGAGAACGGCCGCTACGCGCTGTCGCCGGTCGCCGACGGTGTCATCAGGCTCGATACCCGCAGCGGCGAGGTTTCGACCTGCAGCAATAACGGCAACGGCTGGGCCTGCTATGCCGCCCCCGACGAGCGTGCCGCGCTGGATGCGGAAATCGGCCGGCTGCAGGCCGACAATGAAAAGCTCAAAGCCCAGCTGGCGACGCGCGAGCCCACCGTCCCCGGCAAGATCGACGAACCGCTGCCGAAATCCGAACTCGCTGAAAAAATCCGAGCCGAAGGTCGCCGAGGGCGAGCGCAGAATCGAAATTCCGCTGCCGAGCGACCGCGACATGGACCGCATGATGTCGTTCCTGGAGCAGGCATGGCGGCGGCTGGTCGACATGGCCAACCGGATGCAGAAGGACGTCACCGGCAAGATTTGACGATACCTACCCTGGTAGGGTGGGCAAAGCGAAGCGTGCCCACCAAAGCATTCAACAAAGAAATGGTGGGCATGGCGAAGGCGCCTTTTGCCCACCCTGCAATTTGAGACCCATGACATTGTCCAAATCGCTCTCGCGTACCCCGCCATCCACGGTCAGCGCCAACAGCGTCGTCTCTTCGCTTCTCACAGTTCAAACGCCCGGATCCGGCTTTGTCGATCTCACCGCCGAGACCGCGAAATTCGTCAGGGAGGCACGCGCGAAAGAGGGCGCGGTGACGCTGTTCATCCGCCACACCTCGGCGTCGCTGACGATCCAGGAGAACGCCGATCCATCGGTGCTCGATGATTTGATGACGGCACTCGGGAGGCTTGCGCCCGACGATGCCGGATGGAGCCACGACACCGAGGGTCCCGACGACATGCCGGCTCACGTCAAGACCATGCTGACGTCGTCTTCGCTGCATGTTCCGGTACTGAAGGGCGAACTTGCGTTGGGAACCTGGCAGGCGATCTACCTGATCGAGCATCGCACGCACCCGCATCGTCGCGAGATCGTGCTGCAGTTCATCGGCGCGCTTGCCTGAAAACAAAACCGGCCGCGGAGTGATCCGCGGCCGGTCGATCAAGGCTCTCCAGAAGCCTCAGGTCTTGGTGATGTCGACGTCCTTGGTTTCCGGCAGGAAGAAGAAGCCGATGATCAGGCTCATGATGGCGATGCCGACCGGATACCACAGGCCGGAATAAATATTTCCGGTCGCAGCCGCGATCGCAAACGCCGTCGCGGGCAGGAAGCCGCCGAACCAGCCGTTGCCGATATGATAGGGCAACGACAATCCGCTGTAGCGGATGCGGCTCGGGAACAGTTCAACCAGCCACGCCGCGATCGGGGCATAGACCAGCGTCACATAGACCACCAGCAGCCAGAGCATGACGGTCGTCATGACCGTGTTGATCTCGGCCGGATCGGCCGAAGCCGGATAGCCGTGGGCCTTGATCGCCGCGGGCAGCGCCTTGGCAAAATCGGGGCTGTCAGCCGCAAGCGTCTGATCGCCGATCTTCACCTTGGCCTTGGTCCCGGCCGGTGCGGTTTCGTTATTGTAGTTCACCGACAGGTTGACGAGTGCGGACTTGGCGACGTCGCAGCTTGTGGTGAATTTTTCGGTTCCGGTCGCCTTGAACTGGAACGAGCATTCGCCGGGATCGGCGATCACGGTGACCGGCGATGCCGAGAGTGCGGTCTCGAGCTTCGGATTGGCGAAGTGGGTGATCGCCTTGAAGATCGGGAAGTAGGTCAACGCCGCCAGCAGGAAGCCGGCCAGGATGATCGGCTTGCGGCCGATCTTGTCCGACAGCCAGCCGAAGATAATGAAGCCGGGCGTACCAAGCCCCAGCGCAATCACGATCATGATCTGCGCGGTCACCGCGGGCACCTTGATGGTCTGGGTCAGGAAGAACAGCGCGTAGAACTGTCCGCCGTACCACACCACCGCTTCACCGGCAGTTGCCCCCAGCAACGCCAGGATCGCGATCTTGGCGTTCGACCACTCACCGAAGGCTTCGCCCAGCGGCCGCTTTGAGGTGGTGCCTTCTTCCTTCATTTTCGTAAAGACCGGAGATTCGTTCAGGCTCAACCGAATCCAGATCGAGACAGCGAGCAGGATGCCCGACAGCAGGAACGGAATGCGCCAGCCCCAATCGCCGAACGTAGCTTCGCCCATCCAGGTGCGGATGCCCAGAATGAGCAGCAGAGCCATGAACAGGCCGAGCGTCGCCGTGGTCTGAATCCATGAGGTGTAGTAGCCGCGCTTGTTGGCCGGCGCATGTTCGGCGACATAAATCGCAGCACCGCCGTATTCGCCGCCGAGCGCCAGGCCCTGGACCAGCCGCAGCGCGATCAGAACGATGGGCGCCGCGATGCCCCAGCTTGCATAGCCCGGCAACAGACCGATGAA
Source organism: uncultured Alphaproteobacteria bacterium (assembly GCA_963774685.1). Lineage (GTDB taxonomy): Bacteria > Pseudomonadota > Alphaproteobacteria > Rhizobiales > Xanthobacteraceae > Bradyrhizobium. The sequence continues at coordinate 1,421,689 of CAVZFU010000005.1, forward strand.
GAAGGTGCCGATGCCCATCAGGGTCATCGTGACCAGGAAGGTATACTTGCGCCCGATCATGTCGCCGAGACGGCCGAAGATCAGCGCGCCGAACGGGCGGACCGCGAAGCCGGCCGCGAAGGCAAGCAGCGCGAAAATAAATCCGACATTCGCCGGCACGTTGGAGAAGAAGTATTTTGCGAGGAACACGCCGAGTGTTCCGTAGATATAAAAGTCGTACCACTCGAAAACGGTACCTAGCGAGGAAGCGAAGATGACTTTTCGCTCTTCAGCCGTCATTCCACCGGTGCGGACTTCGCGGCCCGCTGTCGCAGCCATTGTCATTGTTAGCTCCCCGATTTCGTTGATATGCGTTCGCCCCCATGCGCCGGGCTTGGCCGGCTTCGGGCATGGGCTTAACCCAACGGTAACATCCCCGTGAAACCACTCCCAGTAAGACTTTTGGCCTGTCTGCTATGCTTGATCCCCGACCGTCTTGTGTAGCAGCCATCCTTGAACATTGAGCGTATTGCGGTGCACAAGCTGCCGGTTAACCGCGTGTCCGGATGGTGACATTGGCCGCTTGCAAGACATCCCCCATCAGTGGAGAATTGCCTCGAAAAGCCCGCTTCGTCCCGGCACGGAGGACGCTCGCAGGCCGCAACTGTTTCCAACAGAAATAAATGAATACCGCTGCCAGCACACGCCTTGTCATTGCCGATGACCATCCGCTGTTTCGCGACGCGCTGCGTCAGGCGGTTGCAAGTGTCGTGACGTCGGTGAGGATTGACGAAGCGGGGTCGTTCGACGAACTCACCGCGCTGCTCGAGCAGGATTCCGATGTCGACCTCGTTCTGCTCGACCTGACAATGCCGGGGATTTCAGGTTTCTCCGGGCTGATTTACCTGCGCGCGCAATATCCGGCGATCCCGGTGGTGATCGTGTCGGCCAGCGACGATGGCGGAACCATTCGCCGGTCGCTGGATTTCGGCGCTTCCGGGTTCATTCCGAAGCGATTCGGCGTCGAGACGTTGCGCGATGCGATCACGAAAGTGATGGATGGCGACGTCTGGGTGCCGCCGGATACCGATCTCACATCGGTCACCGATCCGGACATGACGCGGCTGCGCGACCGGCTGGTGACGCTGACGCCGCAGCAGGTGAGGGTGCTGATGATGCTGTCGGAAGGCCTGCTCAACAAGCAGATCGCCTACGAGCTTGGCGTATCGGAAGCCACCATCAAGGCGCATGTCTCGGCGATTTTGCAAAAGCTCGGCGTTGAGAGCCGTACCCAGGCGGTGATTGCGGCCGCGAAAATCGCCGGCGGCCAGTGGCGGCAGGGAGCGCCGACCGCGTAATCGATCTGCGACGGTACGGTTGGAGACGCCTAATGTGGCCCGCGCGCCTTGGAGATGTCTCCTTCAATCCGCGCTCGCAAGGTTTTGGAAGATCCATCGCCGAGCAGGCTCTGATACCGGTTCACCAGGTCGAGCGCCTGGTCCAGCAACGGTCCCGCGCGATCGGATAATCCTGCGGCCACGTAGGCGTTTGCCGCCCAGTCGAGATAATCGATACCCTCGCTCAGGGAATCGCGGCGAGGATAGTCATTCAAATGGGGCAAATATTCCTCGACGAAGATTCTCGCCGCCTCGGCGAAATTTTTGGCGGCAGAGAGACTGTCGCCGTTCCATTCCATCTGGATGCCGTCGATGGCAGGGATATAGGCGCGACCACGGACCAGTCCCAGCTGGATGCGCGCCTCAAGCGGCGCCTTTGCCGCAGCGGCCTCGGTTTCCAGGGTCGAGGCCGCAAAAGCGTTCCGCGCCTGACGTAAGTCGGCTTCATCCTTCTTCGACAGGGCCAGACGGAACAGCGCCTCGGCGCGGTTGAACATGGTCCAGCTCAATCCGGAACGGTGCCCGAGATTCTTCGGGTCATAATCGACCACGCGCTGAATGATGAATTCGGCCTGGGTGAACGACGTCAGCGCGTCGTCGAACTGGCCTCGCCTCAAGGCGATCAGCCCGAGATTGTTGTGGATCAGCGACAGATCGTAAGCCCAGGTCAAATTATCCCACAGATGGTCACCCATGGCCATCAAGCCGTCGCGCGCCTGGGTGAACTGCGCAAGAGCTCCCGTATCGTCTCCGAGCCTGACCTCGACGTCGCCATGCTTGTTTTCCGCCCATGCAAGGTCATGCATGAACGCGGGTTCGCGGTGGCCGGCGTCGATCAGGTGCTGACGCAATTCGAGACACTTGTCGAATACACCGTTGGCGTCTTGCGGCTGGTAGTACTTGAACAACAGCACATCGCCCAGTTCCTGATAAACATTGGCAAGCGAGCGTTGCACCTGCCAGTCCAGCGGCGCGGTCAATTTCTGGTCCTGGATGCTGGCGAGGTCGGCCACACCCTGTTCGTAATGGATTCGCGCGTTTTCCCGCTCGTTGTTCTCGAAATAGCTGATGCCGATAAAACGATGACTGTTGGCGCGCAGCAGCATGCTTTCGGGGTCGCCGGCATTGAGGTTCTGCAATAGCGCAAGCGCATTGCCCGCATCCTTGCGCATCTGTCCGATATCGCCGCGATCCCAATCGATTTCCGCAATCAGCAGGTAGGTCCGGGCCTGCTGCTTGCGGATGCTGTCGGTGCGCCATGCGCCACCGAATTTGTCTATCGAAGCACGCGCTTGCGATACCAGTTCCTCAACCGTGTCGAGCTGCGCCAGCGGCCTGACCACTTCGGATATTCCCTGGACCAGGGCGGTGACCGCATCGGTCGCGGCGATCAATCCTTTTTGCGCCTGGTTCTGGTAGTAGATGGCCGCGATCGCGACGCAGGCGAATGCAACGGCTGCTGCCGCGGTTGCCCGCTGGCGCAGCCGGGCACGGTGGCCGGATCTTGCCACGTAGTTCTGTAGTTCCGGCGCAATCTCGTCGCCAAACCGGCTGACGACCGATTCGGCCTCGGCCAGCGGCAAGCCGGCGGGCAACAGAAGATCCGACCTCCGGCCGCGGCTTTCCCAGCGCTGGCACTGGAGTTCGATTTCGCCGCGAATCCGGTAGAAGTCAGCGTTGGCTTTCAGGAGCTCCTGGGCGCGGCGCCAGCTTTCCAGCGCGCGCTGATGCGCGAACCGGATCGTCGCGACACCGTCAAGGCTTTCGCTGGTCAGGATTCGCGCTTCAACCAACGCCTTGACCAGGTTCGTCATCTCTTTTGTCGAAGCGACCGACGCCAGCGGCATGGAGCGGATGGCCATGGCGGATCGACCCGACACGATGGTCGACGAGCCGACGGAAACGACGAGTTGACGCAACAGCCGGGGCAAAGCGTTTTTCTCGGCCTCGCTGAGTCCTTCGAGCGCCGCTTCGGCCGCTTTGTCGATCGCGCCGTCGATGCCGCCGAGCGCGTCATAGGCCTCGAACGTCAGGTGAATTTCGTCCCCAGCCTGCTGTCGGCGTTCGAACAGGCCCTGCAGCGTGAACTGCAGAACAGGAAGCGTGTCGGGGTCGGATGCATCGGTCAGGAGTTGTTGATCGAGCGAAATCCCGTTCGAATTCGTTTCAAAGACCAGTCCGGCCGCCTCCGCCGGCTTGCGGACGATCTCTGCAAGCTCGACCGAGCCCGGCGAAGCCAGCTCGTACATGACGCCCCCGGTCCTGAGCGGCCTGAAGGCGCTTTCCGCGAGGTAGCGTTCGTAGAGAGCCGCGCGTAGCGAGGCGACAAGCCAGACCCGTCCGGTCGCCGCCAGGTTCGCGAGCAACGTCACGAAACGGGCGCGGTTATCGTCGGCGCCGTCGGATACGAACAATTCGTCGAGCTGATCGATGACAAGGACGAGGTCGACGCGAACCGCACGCTCGAATTTTCCGGCCTTCTGCTCGACTTCGGCGATGCGGTCCAGCGCCCGGATGATCGGCTGGGCCGTCAGGCCGCCTCCGTGCCAAAGTTCGGCGAGCAGTTCCGGAGTTGCATAGTCGCCTTGCGCGAGTTCAGGCAACGCGGTGTGGGAAGCGCCGCCCTCGAGTGCCTCCCCGGCGCGCATGAACAGCGCCTTCGCAAGCGAATCGAGCGGGGTGGCGTGGTCGCCGGGCCGCAACGTCGCAACGCGCCATCGGTCTACCTCACCAACGAATCCCGGCGTGATCAGGCGCGGGGCGATGCCGGCGCGCACCAGCGACGACTTGCCGGTGCCGCTGGCGCCCACCACCAGCAGAAACGGACTGTGGCGCCGTTCCGCAGCGGTGTTGTCGCCAGCCGTGCCCGACGCCGCTTCCGGGACACTTGCATCGGGCGATTGTCCGCGGGCCGCCGATTTCAGCCGGTCGGTTGCGCGGACAATGTCGCTGGAGCGGCCAAAGAAAACCGAAGCGTGCCAGGCGTCGAAAGGTTCAAGGCCGCGAAAAGGCGATCCCTTGGTCGCGATCGGCCAGACCAGCGCGCGCGTCTTCAGGACATTTTCGGCAAGCCACTGGCGCAGCAGTTTATCGACCTGCTCCTCGAACTGGTCGGTGGTGACGAAGACGTGGAACGCCGCGACGAATGTTCCGTCGCGATTGCGAAACCAGCGTTCGAAGAACGACTTGACCAACTGCCATTGCGAACTGAGCAGCGCAAGGTCGTTCTCGTTTTCAGGCGCCGGAAAAGGCGGCGCGGTTTTCTGAAACACATAGACTTCGGTCTGGGCTTCCTCGGCCGGAGTTGCGGGTTCGGCCGGCGCCTTTTTCTGAATGGCGGAAAGGATTTCGTAAGCCGAACCGCTCGGATAGGGCGCTCCGTCCGGCATCCTGGGAAAATCAGGCGGCAATTCCGTGCCAAGGCGCGCCCAGAAAATTCCGATCACGATGTCGCATTCGGCAGCCTCGGGTATTTGCGGCTGGAACGACTTGTCGGCGGTGTAGAACCGTGTTTCCCAACGAATGACTTCGATGCGAACGGTGCCCGAGTGCAGGGCGTTAAGCCGTTCAGCGACGACTTCGATACGTTGACGTTCCGCCTTGACATCGCTCGGCGATGAAACAAAGACGCGGACAGTCCGGACGCCCGACATCGGTCTTCCCCCTTTTAACGACCGTTAACGTGCTTATCGCCTCAACCTGCCTTCAACGACCAGCAACATCGCGCCGGTGCCGGCCATTCCGGCCATGACCAAATAGGCACTCCCGCCGATTGCGCCATACAGGACGCCCGAGAAAGCTGTCGTTGCTGCACCGCCAAACGCCAATACGGCGCCGAAATCGGCCTGTGCGGTAGCCGACTGTCGCGCTTGTGCGGCGCGGCCGGCGAATTGAATCGATCCAAGATGGGTCGCCCCGAAGGAAAAGGCGTGCAAACACTGCACCAGCGGCAACAACAGAGCGGGAGGGTTCAAGCCCATCACCGTCCAGCGCAAGAAAGCGCCCGCCGCGCCCATGCCGATCAACGCGACCGGACGGTGGGCAAGCCGGGCGGACACGGCGAAAAAAATGATTTCAGCGCCGATTCCGATCGCCCACAAGGTGCCCACAGTGGTGCTTCCCAGGCCGGCGGCGGTCCAGGCCACCGCCGAGAACGTGTAGTAGATGGAATGGCTGGCCTGAATCAGGCTTGCCGCCGCCGCGACCAAAAGAAACTGGGGGAGCCGCCAGAAATTTACAGCTACCGGCGCGGCGGCAGGCGGTTCGGCGAGCCGGGCAGGCAGCGGCGCCAGCAAGCCCGCGAACAAGCTCATCGCCGCGAGCCCGAGCACGATGGCCCAGATAAAAGAGTGTACGGCGATGACCGACAGCAAAGCTCCGGCGAACAGGTTCGCAATCAGGAATGCGACGGATCCCCACAGCCTCACCGATCCGTAGCCGGAAGATCGCGACTGAAGCCCGGTAAGCGCGTAGGCGTCCGCCAGCGCGCCGATCGGCGTGAACAGGATTGCGGTGAGCGAGAAAGCAAGGAGAATCTGCAAGAAGCCTTCGGCGATGCCGATGATGGCAAAGCCAGCGACCGAAGCAAATGAAGCGAACACCAAAGCGCGCCGGGTATCGCTATGACGATCGACCAGCCGGCTGACAATCGGCGTGACAAACATGCGCATGACGATCGGCGCGGCAAGAACGACGGCGATCTCTTGCGATCCCAATCCCCGGGACTGGAGCCAGAGCGGCAAGAAAGGCACTTGCATGCCCATGACGAACATGAAGCCGGCATAGAACAGGGCTAAACGAGCACCAAACCGGTCCAGCCGCGGCAAGACGGCAGCCACTTGCATTTTCACTTGCCGTTCCCTTCGCGATCGAGGTCGACGAGTTCGGCCGGCGGCGCAATTTCCTCCGGCATGGCGCAGATGCGCAGGCGCTCCATCGATGCCGAAAATCCCGGCGATGAAGCGAGTGCGCCAAACGGAATGGCGAGCAGAAGAGCGCCGAGGAACGGGGCAAACCATGGCAGCGCCGCCGGTGCAGCGGCAACAAGCGCTGCCGAAAGACCAAACCCGAGCAGCGTCTGGGGCCACAACGCCAGCACGGTTTCCTTGAGGGGTGAGCGGTAGCCCTGTCGTCGTTGCGGCAGCCACGAGGAGCGATAGCCGAACAGGAACTTGATGATGAACCAGGTGATCGCCACCATCGCGACGGGAAAAAACAGCACGGTGAACAAAAGCTCGATCAGGGCGCCAAGCGCCAGCCGCGGAAAGCCGCCGTAACGACGCGCGCCGGCCAGCATGGCGTCGGCAAGTCCAAGCATTCTTGGTGTAAGATAGAGCACGGCGAAGGTCGCGTAGAGGGCGGCCGCATCTGTCTTTGGAAACGGAGTGTCCGCGCGGCCATGAGAGTACGGCATAAACGGCGAGGGTAACGAACAGCACCACCGCCGGCCAGCCGAGGAAACGTTGCGCCACGCCAGCCAGATGGTACTTGTCCATGGTCCGGAGGCCCGGCAGCCCCAGCAGGCGCAGATTGATCAGATCGCCCTGGCACCAGCGCCGATAGCGGCCAAGAAAGTCCACCAGCATGGACGGCATTCCCTCATAACTTCCGCCGCCGATCGGCAATTCGCGGACCTCGAAGCCGGCGCGATGCAGCAGCGCGGCCTCGACCTGATCGAAGCACATGACGTGACGGTCGGTGTTATAGGCGCCGTCGCCGTCGTTCATGCGGCCATGGGCGGCATAAGCGGCGACACGGATCAGGGCGTTGTGGCCGCGATATTGGCAGCGCTCGCCCTGCCACCACACCGAGCCGAGGATGTAATTGTGCCAGACGTGCCGGTGTCCGAACTCAAACACGCGAGCGATCGCCGTTGACGGCGACACGCAATCGATCATGCTCTGAAGGATTCCGAGCCGCGGCGCTGCTTGCATGATGCGCACCAGCCGCAGGATGGCTTCACCGCTCATCACGCTGTCGGCATCGAGCACCGCCATGAATTCGTAGTGCTCGCCCCAGCGCCGGCAGAAATCGCGAAGGTTGCCGGCCTTGTAGCCGGTATTGGTGTCGCGATGGCGATATATCAGGTTCGCGCCTGGTGAGTTCTTCCGCAACGAGGTCATTTCATCGCCTTCCGCGGCAATGGCTTCCGGCGTGGTGCTGTCGCTCAACAGAAAATAATCGAAGCTGTCGCCGAACCCGGTTGCATCGGTGCTGGCTTTGACCGCCTGGATATGGGCGAAAACGCGCTTCGCATCCTCGTCACGGATGGTCATGACGATGGCCGTGCGAAACAGGATCGGCTCGTCGCCGCGGATGCGCGCAAAGAGTGGTAACACGAGTGATATCGGATCGCGGGTCGAGCGGCGCAGGATAAAGCCAATGGCCGCGCTCCAGAATACCGATGAGGTCCAGAGCAGTTTCATCAGGAAGCTGAGCATCAGGATGACGTCCAGAACGGTCTGCCCGTTCGCCGAAACAATAAATCCGAGCCATGCCGAGAGGCCGGCGCTGGTTATCGCAACGAGACATCCATAAGCGAGCCGGCGGCGATGCAGGACACTCGCTTCATGGGCACTCCCGCCGTCGGCAAATCCGGCAGGATATCCGCATCCGGGGGTGCGGGTTTCGCCGAGGTCAGCCATGAAAATCGGTTTTCCGGCAAAAGGGCAGCATAAGGTCTATCTGCGCCTGGCGGGCCTCAAGATGGCCTGGCGACAGCCACAGCGCATGCTCGTCATCCGAGCCGATATCGGTGATGGGTTCGACGTCGACAGCGACGTGGCGGGACGGGCAGGCGAGGCTGAACGCGATATCGTCGGCGCGGGCGGGTATCGGTATCGATCCCAGAAAACGGAAAAGATAATTGAGCAGGCTGCGATGAAACAGCATCGTCTGGCCGACGATAATGTCGCAATCGCCGTAGGCCTCGGCCATGACGTAGATGCCGTCCTGAAGATTTCGTCCGCGACAGCCGTAAATCCTGCCCGCGTCTTTCACATAGGCGGCAAAGATCTTTTCGAATTGCGCCTCGGTGACCAAGAGGTCGTCATCCTGAAACCAGATCGTGTCGTTCTCGGCCAGCGGGACCAGACCGTAGCGCGCGAGGCAGCCGAAATTCTGTCCGGAATCGATCACCGTGGCGCCAGGCAGTGACAGTTTCTGATCGGGATTGTTGTTCCAGACAATGATCTCGCCGATCCGCTTCCAGGTCCGAAGCCCGGCGACAATGCGCTCGATATTCTCCGGCCGCCGCCAGGACAACAGAATGGCGCTCACCCTGGAATCGGATTCCGGTGCGCGAACCGGCAGCTGCGGTCTTGCGTCAACACCGGAAGGTTCACGCACGGCGAAGCGATCCTTTTCTGTTGAACGCCGGCAGGCGCCTTCGAATTCGCTGCCGCGGTTGTGCGCTTTCCGGCCGGCTGCTGCGTCTCGGCTGCATTTCCCGGCTTTCTACCCGCCGGCCTATGGTGACAAATACCGAATTTGGATACAATCCGGAAATAGCCGGCTCGATGATACCCAGAAATAGTCCGACAAGAACTATCTTATTGAGGTAGGATATCTCCGCTATCGTCCTTTCAATGGTTTGGCTGTTGGGCGGCATACTGGTTTCCTGTGCGCTGGTTGAAGCCTTTGAACTGATCGAACTGCAGGCCGCAAACTCGGATATTCCCGCCAGCGTTCCGCCGCCAGGGCAACAACGGCCCTTTGTCAGCTTCCACGTCCCGATCTGCTCCGAACCGCCCGAGGTCGTCGCCCGGACGCTTCGCGCGCTCGACAGGCTCGAATACGATTCATTCGAGGTGCTTGTCATCGACAACAATACCCAGGACGAGCAGCTTTGGCGGCCGATAGAGGCGCTTTGTCGCGAACTGGGCCCCCGCTTCAGGTTTTTTCACCTTGCGAATTGTCCCGGTTTCAAGGCGGGCGCCTTGAACTTCGGCCTGCAACGGACGGCGGAAGCAGCGGTCCTGATCGGCGTGGTCGACGCCGACTACGAAACGGTTCCGGAGTTTCTCGCCGAGCTTGTCGGGTATTTCGGCGAACCGGAGATCACGTTTGTCCAGACGCCGCAGGACTATCGCGACTGGTCGTCCAGGCCGTTTTCACGGATGTGCTACTGGGAGTATTGGCAAGTGTTCGCCATTTCGATGCTGGTTCGCAGCCGGCACAATGCGATTCTGATGCATGGAACGATGAGCCTGATCCGCAAGGACGCCATTGCGCGCGCCGGCGGCTGGGCGGAATGGTGCCTGACCGAAGATTCGGAGCTTGGCCTGCGTCTGTTGGGGAGCGGCTCACGGAGCGTCTACACCACCAAGACCTACGGCCGCGGCCTGGTGCCGTTCACCTTCCGCGATTACAAACGCCAGCGCCGGCGCTGGGTGATCGGCGGAGTCCAGCAGATCAAGCGTCATCTGCCGATCTTCCTGTCGACGCCGAGCCACATGACGACGATCCAGAAATTTGAATATATCCGCGGCTGGCTGCTCTGGTTTCGAGACGCCGTCGTCGTCTGTTCGATCCCGGTCTTGCTGTTTGCCGCAGCCGATATCCTGGCCGGCGTATTGAGTCCGGATGTCCTGGCGCCGCTTTCGATCGGGCTGTTCGCCGTTGTGCTTCAGATCGTGTTTCGGCATCTCATTGTGTATCGGGTGTGCCTTTCGGTGAACTGGCGCGACGCTTTTGGCGCGATGCTCGCCAATTGCAGCCTGACATGGACGGTGGGCTGCGCCTATCTGGTTGGTCTGACCGCTGCGGATCAGGTGTTTCAGCGCACCCCGAAACGGCCGCACTCCGAACCAGGCTGGATCAGCAGCGCTCGCGCGGAGGCTTTGGTCGGCGCGACGATGCTGGCACTCGCGGTCGCGGTCGGTATCCGCTGCGGCGCCGGTGGCTGGGTTGCGATCGTCGCGATGCTTTGCTGCGCATGGCTGCTGCTGCCGGCGCCCTTTATGGCCTGGAGAGCCGCGACGGACGCATCCAGTTGACCGCCGGTCTGCGGTCGATTTACCGGGGTGGAATCTAGCCGGCGAGGGCTTCGGTTTCGAAGTCGAAGACCTGATCGAGGTTGGTCCGCAGAAACGCCTCAAAGGCGGCCGCCGGCAGCGGCCTGGCATAGAGGTAGCCCTGAAACTCCTCGCATCTTTCGGCGCGCAGGAAGGTGGCCTGCGCTGCGGTCTCGACGCCTTCGGCGATGACCTCAAGGCCGAGATTGTGCGCCATCACGATGATCGAACGCACGATCGCGACGTCCGCCGGCGTGTGCCGGTCGACGATCTTGCGCACGAAGCTCTGGTCGATCTTGATTCGCGTGAGCGGATAGCGCGCAAGATAGCTCAGCGAAGCATAGCCGGTGCCGAAATCGTCGAAGGCGAGGTTGACGCCACGGGCACGCAAGGTGCGCAGCGCTTCCAGCGATTCTTCCTGTTCGCCGAGCGCGATGTTTTCGGTGATCTCGATTTCCAGCGCGCCGGCGGAGAGCCCGCTATGTTTCAGCGCCGCTTCGACGTCGTCAACCAGGGTCGCTGCGTGAAGTTGCGCCGAGAACAGGTTGACGCCGATGCGAAGCGGCGGCAGTCCCGCCTTCCGCCATGCCGCCGCCTGCTCGCAGGCCGACCGCAATATCCAGCGTCCGACGTCCAGCACGATCGGGCTCTCACTCAGCGCCTCGATGAATGCACCGGGTGCCAGGATTCCCCGCTCGGGATGCCGCCAGCGCAACAGCGCCTCGGCACCAGCCACTGCGCCGTCGCTTGCCCGAATCTGCGGCTGGAAGAACAGTTCAAATTCGTTATTCGCACTGGCGCGCCTTAGCTCGCCGTCGAGCCCGAATCGTGCGATCGTCCTGGCGCGCATCACCGGAACGAACAGCCGGTAGGCGTTGCCGCCCGCCGATTTTGCCTCGTAGAGCGCAAGATCGGCGTTCGAGATCAGCTCTTCAATGTCGGCGCCATCGGCGGGCGCAATCGCGATGCCGGCGCTTGCGCCGATGAACAGTTGATGTCCGCCAATCTCGAACTTCTCCGCGAGCCGCTTGAGCACGGCGCCGACCACCCGCGTGATCTCGCGCGGATCGCCGCAACCCGGCTGAATCAGCACGAATTCGTCGCCGCCCAGACGGTAAAACCGCGCCTCGCCCGCCGCATGTTCCATCAATCGTCGCGCCACCTGCTGCAGCAGGCGGTCTCCGATCGAGTGGCCGAGTGTGTCATTGACGTCCTTGAAGCCGTCAAGGTCGAAAATCGCGATGCAGCTTGCGCTGCCGCCCGAACTGCGGTTCGCATCGATCGCTTCGCTAAGGTCGTTATGCAGGCTGACCCGGTTGGCAAGTTCGGTGAGCTGATCGTAATGCGCCAAGTGGTTGAACTTGGCCTCCGAGGCAAACAGGCGCTTGAACTGCTTGGCCGATAGCCTGAGCAGGAGCGTCCAGCAAACCAGCGCCAGCAACGCGCCGACGCCGATCAGCGTCGCGCGCCGGTACCAGTTCGCCAGCGCGGCGGATTCGGTGACCGCGACGTCGACCACCAGCGGGTAATCCTGCAACGGACGAACGGAAACGTAGCGCGCGTCGCCGTCGAAATATCCGGGCGACCGGTAATTTCCGCCGCCGGCTTCCACCAGCCGGTACCAGGCCGAATGAGCCGGCATCTTTTCATCGCTGCCTTCGGTCGGATCCGGATAGCGCACCAGCACCGTGCCGTTGGTATGCAGCAATGCAAACGACTGGTCGCGCAGCGGCGTAATGGATTTATAGACGGCCTCAAAATACGATATCCGCAGCCCGATCAGGACCAGTCCCAGAAACTCGCCATCCGGCCCGCTGATCCGCTTGCTGAAGAAAACCATTTTCTCGCCGGAAATCCGGTTGCGCAGCAGGCTGCTGATAAAGATGCCGCCGTCGCTCGCATTCCTGAAGTGCTGAAAATAATCCCGGTCGGTTACGTCGGTGCCGGTCGGCGGCCACTGCGTGGTGCTGTTTGCAACCTTTCCCGTGTTGTCGATCAGTGCGATGACATCGGCCTGCGGCAGGCGATGCAGGTGCTGCAGCAGCAATTCATAGACGTCGTGGCTGTGTATCCGCCGGTCGGTTTCTTCCGGAGCTTGCGGTCCCGGCGCCTTGGCATGGTCGCGAACGTCGCTCAATATGATGTCGACCGACTGGATCGAGCGGGCGATTTGGCCGCTTAAAACCACCGCGATATTGCCGGTGTCATTGTCCGCATCCCGGATCGCGTCCGAGCGAAGCGCCCAGATCGTCAGGCCGATCGCCAGCACGAAAAGCGAAATAAGACCAAACGCCGCGGAGTTGAGCGCCCGGAAATCGTTGCGGTGTATGTTCGACGGCATGATGCGTGTTCTTGAGGTGACGGCGGTTGGTCAAAAATAGTCGTGCCCGCTTAGTAAGCATTTAAGTTCCTTGCATTCTTAAAGTTGTATTAACGAGACCTTAATGAAGGGCGTGTGCCGTCAACGGCCTAGCGCAACAGAAGCGTGACACCGCTGGCGGCGGCGATGCCGAGAATAATGAGGCGAAGCCGCTTTCCGTCGATGTGACCGGCCAGATGCGGCGCGACAACGAGACCGATCACGACGCCGGGCAACAGGATCGCGGCGCGCACAAGGTGGGGAATACCGAACAATCCGAATCCTGCAAGGACGGCGACGGCGCCGAGATAGGCGATCGAGAAGAAAGCCCCGAGCATGGCCCGAGCGACACGCGGCTCGGCGTTTTGAAAAACCAGGGAAATCGGCGGTCCGTGGATGCCGACCATGGCCCCCATCACCCCGGCGGCACCGCCGGCAAGCACGAGCGAACGGGGAGTGGCATTGAGTTTGTAGCCGGATACGCTGAGCAGGACCGCCAGCAGAACCAGTCCTCCAAAGGTCTTGTCGAGGTCGAGGCCCGATGCGAACCGGAGGGCCAGCGCGCCGATGATTGTTCCGATGGCAAGTCCGATCAGCGAATTACGCAGCGCAGGCACGTCTATCGCCGTTCGCTCCCGATAGGCGGTCAGCAGGGCAAGCATGACGCCGGCAAGCAGCATCGGGCCGGGAATAAAGCTTTGATCGACCAGCGCGAGAACCGGAACCACAAAAAGCGCAAACCCGATTCCAACGGACGCCTGCAACGCCGAACCGATCGCCATGATGGCTAACGGCGATGGCGACGTTAAGCGGCTCGAGCGGTTGTTCGATCATTGTTTGAGCTTAAGCTGAAATAACTTCGCCAGCTCAGAGAACATCGCGCGGCGCGAACATTATTCCGCTGCCACCAGCTGCTGGGTGCGCCATTGTCCCAGCAGGGCTCGCAGCGATGCCGGCTTGACCGGCTTGTTGAGTACCGCGATCTGCTCGTCGCGCGCGGCGGCCCGCACGTGCGGACTGCGATCCGCGGTGATCAGGATCGCAGGAATGCTCTCGCCGAAGCGGTGGCGAATGTCGCGGATCGCGGCAATGCCGTTGCCGCGGTCGAGGTGATAGTCGACCAGAAATCCGGTGACTTGTCCGCCCGCGACGGCGATGGCTTCGATGGCGGCATCGGGATCGGTTACCGCGATGACGTCGGCGCCCCAGGCCGTCAGCAGGGTTTTCATGCCGTCGAGAATCGCCGCATCGTTCTCGATGCAAACGATCAGGGCGCCGCTGATCGGCGTTTTGTTGAGCGGGGTCGCGGTCGTGACAGCCGCGGTGTAATTGATCGCTTTCGCGATCGGCACCGTCACCGAAAAGAACGAACCGCCGCTGAGATTGGAGTCGAGTGCGATGCCGTGGTTGAGGACGCGGGCGAGGCGCTCGACGATCGACAGCCCGAGCCCGAGGCCGCGCGCGATCCGCGCGCCTTGCTCCAGCCGGTGAAATTCCTTGAAGATTTCGCCGCGCTTGAGGATGGGAATGCCGACCCCGGTATCGTAAACGCCGATCTGCAGCGATTGGCCGTGGCGCCGGCAGCCGACCAGTACGCGCCCGCGCGGCGTATATTTGATGGCGTTGGAAACCAGGTTCTGCAAAAGCCGCCGCAGCAGCAGGCGGTCGGATTCCACCGGCAGCGAGCAGGGCACGAATGTCAGCTGCAGCTTCTTGTCGCGCGCGATCGGGGCGAATTCGATTTCAAGCGAGCGCATCAAATCGCTCATCTTGAAGCTTGTGATCGAGGTCGCCATGGCGCCGGCATCGAGCCGCGAAATGTCCAGCAGCGCGCCGAGGATTTCCTCGATCGCCTGCAGCGAATTGTCGATGTTTTCGACCAGCCGCGAATCCTCGCCGCCGCTCTGGCGCTCCACCAGGCTCGTTACATAGAGCCGTGCGGCATTCAGCGGTTGCAGGATGTCGTGGCTTGCGGCCGCCAGAAAACGTGTCTTCGAGATATTGGCGTCTTCCGCAGTGCTCTTGGCTTGCGCCAATTGTGAATTGAGCCGGGTCAGTTCCTCGGTGCGGTCGCGCACGCGTTTTTCCAGCGTGGCATTGGCGCGCTCCAGCGCTTCGGCGGCCTCGAAGCTCGGCGTGACGTCGGAAAAGGTGATGACCATTCCGCCGCCGGGCATCCGGTTGCTGCGTACTTCGATCACCATGTGCCGATCGGGCAGGCGTTCCAGATAGGGTTCGCCCTCGATGGTGTAGGCGGCCAGACGTTTCTCCAGCAGTTGCTCGCTGTCGCCGAAGTCGGGCGGGTTGATCGTCCCCATGAATTCCAGGATTTCCCGCAGCGGGATTCCGATCTGCACCAGGTCGGGCGGCAGGCCGAGAATTTCACCGAACTGCCGGTTCGAGCAGATCAGTTGCAAATCGGCATCGAACACCGCGATGCCCTGCCGCACATGGTTCAGCGCGGTTTGCAACACTTCGCGGTTGAAATGCAGCGCGGCGTGGGAATCATCGAGCAGTTTGAGCGCCGCCTTGGCGGAGACGGTGCGCTTGCGCAGCAACAGCGACATCACCAGCCGTGAGGACGCCGCTCCGATCGAGGATGCGATCAGATGCTCGGCATGCTGCAGCAATTCGAAGTCGGCCGGCGCCGCCGGGTCGAGCTCGATGCCGCGGGCGGCCGCGAAAGCTTCGAACGAATGACGGGCGCGGTCGGGGCCGAGATATTGCGACACCGTTCCCTCGATGTCCTGCACCGTCACGGTGGTGCGCCAGCGCCGGAACGTCGGGGTCATCGGCGCCAGTTCGTTCGGCACGAACAGGTCCGCCTGCAACCGCTCGATCGACGACGGCTGTCGGGCCAGCGACAGCACGACATAGGTCAGCAAGTTAAGCGAGAGCGACCAGAGAACGCCATGCAGCAGCGGCGGCAGGTCGGCGCCGAACAAGGCTTGCGGACGCAGCGCCTCGATGCCGAACGGGCCGTGCTGCAAAAGCAAAAGCCCGGCGGTACTGCTGTCCAGGAAGCTCGGCAGGAACAGCGTGTAGACCCACACCGCAAAGCCGACCAGCATGCCGGCGATGGCGCCGCGCGCGGTGGCGCGCCGCCAGAACAGGCCGCCGAAAAATGCCGGCGCAAGCTGCGCGATGGCGGCAAAGGACAACAGGCCGATCGCCGCCAGCTGGGTATTGCCGAGCGCGCGATAGTAGAAATACGCCATCACCATGATGGCAAAAATCGCAAACCGGCGCATCCGGAGCACGAAGTCGCCGAAATCCTTTTGCCCGCTGCGCGCCTGCGGGCCGCGCTGCAGAACCAGCGGCACCACGATGTCGTTGGACACCATGATCGCCAATGCGACGCATTCCACCATCACCATGGCGGTCGCCGCCGACAACCCGCCGACAAAAACGCCGACGCTGAGCAGCGGAGCATCGCCCTCCATCGGCAACGCCAGCACGAACATGTCGCTGTCGACGGCGCCGAACGGGAAAGTCACGAGGCCGGCGAGCGCGATCGGAATCACGAACACGTTGATAGCGACCAGATAGAGCGGAAACAGCCAGCGCGCCCGTCCGACCTCGGCATCGCTGGAATTTTCCACCACGCTGACGTGGAACTGCCGCGGCAGCAGCATGATGGCGCAAAACGACAGCAGCACCATGGTCAGGAAATTGCCGATCGAGGACGAATAGTTGATGGCGCGCACCGCTTCCGGCGTTTTCATCGCCCGCTCGATCAGCTCCACGGGGCTGAACATCCAGAACGTGACGAAGGCGCCGGCCGCAAGGAAGGCCACCAGCTTGACGATGGATTCGGTGGCGACCGCCAGCATCAGGCCGTGCTGATGCTCGGTCGCATCGGTCTGGCGGGTGCCGAACAGGACCGCGAACGCCGCCATCGCCAGCGTCACGTCGAGCGCGATATCGCCGATGATCGGAATCGAGGAAAAGGCCTGGTCTTCGCTCAGGATGGTTTCAAGCGACGACGCCACGGCCTTGAGCTGCAGCGCGATATAGGGAACCGAGCCGATGATCGCGATCAGCGCGACGGTCGCGGCGACTGCCTGGCTCTTGCCGTAACGCGCGCCGATGAAATCGGCGATCGAGATGATGTTCTGCGATTTCGCCAGCTGGATCACGCGGCGGACCAGCGGCGAGCAGAACGCGATCATCAGGATCGGGCCGATGTAGATCGCGATAAAATCGTAGCTGGTGCGGGTGGCGAATCCGACCGAGCCGAAAAACGTCCAGGACGTGCAGTAGATCGCCAGCGACAGCGGGTAAATAAGCGCGCCGGCGCGGCCGCGCTGCA
The DNA here is from genome assembly GCA_963774685.1 of uncultured Alphaproteobacteria bacterium. Classification (GTDB taxonomy): domain Bacteria; phylum Pseudomonadota; class Alphaproteobacteria; order Rhizobiales; family Xanthobacteraceae; genus Bradyrhizobium. Next base: position 1,438,750 of record CAVZFU010000005.1, read on the forward strand.
GCGGCGATAGCCGGTCGCCCTGGCTGGCAACGTAAAACAGGAACCCGATGTAGCCGAAGGCGGCTGCGATCACGCCCCAATCGTGCAGCATCGCTGCTTGCTCCCTTGCGGAGGCCAACGCCCCGGTCCCCGGCGAAACCTACCGCTTTGCGCTGCCGCAAGCGACAGCGAATTTCTCAACAAATGCGGAAAATCAGGATCGTCGTTAAGCCGGGCGGGCCGGGAAAAATGCCCGGCACGATTTTCAGATAATGCCTGTGAGCAGGCTACTCGGCAGCCCGGGATTTTTCCTGGAGCGGCAGGCCGAGGCGCTCCCAGACCTGCAACAGGGCGTCGGCAAGCTGATCGATCAACCCGTCCTCGTGATAGGGCGACGGCGTGATCCTCAGGCGCTCGGTGCCTCTGGCGACGGTCGGATAGTTAATCGGCTGGATATAGATATTGTGCTCTTCCAGCAGCAGGTCGGAGGCCCGCTTGCACTGTTCGGGATCGCCGACGAACAGCGGCACGATATGGGTGTCGCTCGACATCACCGGCAGTCCCGCGGCGGTCAGGATCGCCTTGACGCGGGCGGCGCGGTCCTGATGACGCTCGCGCTCCCAGTTCGATGTCTTGAGGTGCCGGATGGCCGCCGTCGCCGCCGAGCAGATCGCCGGCGGCAGCGCGGTCGTGAAGATAAAGCCCGGCGCGTAGGAACGGACGGCATCGATGATGTCGGCGGTTCCGGCGATGTAGCCACCGAGACAACCGAACGCCTTGGCGAGCGTGCCTTCCAGAACGTCGATGCGGTGCATGACGCCGTCGCGCTCGGCGATGCCGCCGCCGCGCGGACCATACATGCCGACTGCGTGGACCTCGTCGACATAGGTCATCGCGCCGTAACGTTCGGCGAGATCGCAGATCTTCGAAAGCGGCGAGATATCGCCGTCCATCGAATACAGGCTCTCGCAGGCGATCAGTTTCGGCCGGCCGGGGCCGGCCGCGCGCAGCAGTTCTTCGAGATGCGCCATGTCGCTGTGGCGGAATACCTGGCGTTCGCAGCCGGATTGGCGGATGCCCTCGATCATCGAATTGTGATTGAGCGCGTCCGACAGGATCAGGCAATTCGGAATCAGCTTGCAGATCGTCGCAATGCCGGTCTGGTTCGAGACATAGCCCGACGTGAACAGCAGTGCGGCTTGCTTGCCGTGCAGATCGGCCAGTTCCTGCTCGAGTTGCACCAGCGGATGGTGCGTGCCGGCGATGTTACGGGTGCCGCCGGCGCCGGTGCCGACGCGGGTGGCGGTCTCGACCATGGCGCCGACCACTTTCGGATGCTGGCCCATGCCGAGATAGTCGTTGGAGCACCAGATCACGACATTGCGCGTGCCCTTGGGCGAATGCCACACCGCATGGGGAAACCGGCCCGCGATCCGTTCGAGATCGGCGAAAACCCGGTAACGCCGCTCGTCATGCAGGCGGTCGAGGGCGGTACTGAAGAACTGGCTGTAATCCATCGCAAAACCTGAAGCTGGGCCAAGGAAGCTGGCCAAGCAAGCTGGCCAACGCGGCGGGGCCTTTTTAGAGCGTTTCCAGGTTTGATGTCGAGCCGGAATTGAGCCCTCGGACACCCCGTGGCCGGGCAGCCGGGTTGCTTCAAGCGCGGGTCAAAATGCGCTCTTCTCTGCGGTAGGCGAGGTACCGCTCCATCGGCTGCCCCGATGCGCGATTTTCGCCGCTAGCGCTCTTGCATTGGCGTGCCATTGACGCCGGAAAATCAGCGTAGGACATTTCAATCGCGAGCAATCGGGAAGCCGGCCATGGATGTCTACCATTTCAAGAATTTCGAAATGCTCGAGCCGGCGGCCGGAGAATTGCGCGGCGGTCACGAACTGGTCGTCGAAGGCGACACCATCAGGGAAGTCTCGGACAAACCGATCAAGCTTGCCAAGGCCAGCGTCGTCGACTGCGGCAAGCGCACGCTGATGCCCGGCCTGATCGACAGCCATGTGCACGTGGTGCTGTCCGAGGTCGTGATCCGCAACCTGGAAAGCATGCCGCTGACGCTGATGACCGCGCGCGCGGCCGGCCTGATGCGCAAGATGCTCGACCGCGGCTTCACCAGCGTGCGCGACACCGGTGGCGCCGACTGGGGCCTGAAGGAGGCGACCGACAAGGGGCTGTTGCCGGGACCGCGGCTGTTCATCGCCGGCCGCGCGATCGGGCCCACCGGCGGCCATAGCGACGGCCGTCGCCGCACCGACCTAGGTGCACGCTGCCAATGCTGCAACGCCCTGGCGTTCTCCATGGGCATCGCCGACGGCGTTGCCGAAGTCCGCCGCGCCGTGCGCGAGGAAATGCGCCAGGGTTGCGACCAGGTGAAGATCATGATGTCCGGCGGCGTCGCCTCGCCCTACGATCCGCTCGACAGCCTGCAGTTCTCGGTGGACGAGGTGAAGGCGGCGGTGGAGGAGGCGCATGCCTTTGGACGCTATGTCTGCGCTCACGCCTATACGCCGGAAGCCATCACGCGCGCGGCGCATGCCGGCGTGCGCACCATCGAGCATGGCAACCTGATCGACGATGCGTCGGCAAAGCTGATGGCCGCAAAGGGCATGTTCCTGGTCGCCAATCTCGTCACTTATTTCGAGATGAAAAAACATGCCGCCGAATACGGCATGAGTTCGGACATGCTGGCCAAGAACGACCTCGTCATCGACGGCGCCTTGAAGTCGCTCGAAATCTGCAAGCGTCACGGCATCCCTGTCGCCTACGGCACCGACCTGCTCGGGCAGTTGCAGGTGGCGCAGTCGGAGGAGTTCACGCTCCGCGCCCAGGTGCTGTCGCCGGCCGAGATCATCCGCTCGGCCACCACGATCGGCGCCGAGGTCGTGCGCATGGAGGGCAAGCTCGGCTGCCTGAAGCCGGGCGCGTTTGCCGACCTGCTCGTCGTCGACGGCAATCCGCTTGAGAACCTGAAACTGTTTCAGGAGGAAGGCCGGCATCTTTCGGTCATCATGAAGGGCGGACGCTTCCACAAGAACCGGCTGCAGTGATGTCCCGGCAAATCCTGTTCAGGAATTTCGAACTACTGGAACCTTCGTTCGGCGAATTGCGTGGCGGCTACCAGTTGCTGGTCGAGGGCGACACCGTCAGGGAACTCAGCGACAGGCCGATCGAGGCGCCGGAAGCTGTGGTGATCGACTGTGGCAAGCGCACCTTGATGCCGGGGCTGATCGACTGTCATGTCCACGCCATCCACAGCGAGGTCAACGTCCGCTTCATGGAGGCGATGCCGCTGACCTTGATCGCCGCGCGTGCCGCGACGCGGTTGCGCGCCATGCTCGACCGCGGCTTCACCACCGTGCGCGACACCGGCGGGGCCGACTGGGGCATCAAGACCGCCATCGAAACCGGGCATATCGTCGGCCCACGGATCTATATCGCGGGACAATCGATCGGCCCCACCGGCGGCCATTCGGATTCGCGCCGCCGCACCAACCGGGGCGGCGAATGCGTCTGCTGCAACGGGTTGCAGTTCAAGTCCGCCATCGCCGATGGCGCCGATGAAGTCAGGAAGTCCGCGCGCGAGCAGATGCGCCAGGGCGCCGACCATGTAAAGATCATGATGTCCGGCGGCGTTGCATCGCCCTACGATCCGCTCGACAGCCTGCAATTCTCCGACGGTGAAGTCAGCGCGGCGGTGGAAGAGGCGACGGCCTTCGGGCGCTACGTCTGCGCCCATGCCTATTCAGCGGAGGCCATCACCCGCGCCGCGCGGCTCGGCGTGCGCACCATCGAGCACGGCAATCTGATCGACGACGCCAGCGCCAAGGCAATGGCGGAAAAGGGCATGTACCTGGTTGCCAACCTCGTCACTTACTACGCCATGAAAGAGCGGGCCGCGCAGTGGGGCATGATCGGTGAAAGCCTCGCCAAGAACGAGATCGTGCTGCAGGGCGGGTTGAAATCGCTGGAGATCTGCAAGCGCCACGGCATCCCGGTCGCCTATGGCAGCGACCTCCTGGGCGAGTTGCATTGGGACCAGTCAAGGGAATTCACCATCCGCCAGGAGGTGGTCGCGCCGATCGAGATCATCCGCTCCGCGACCACCATCGGCGCCGAGGTCCTGCGCATGCCGGGCAAAGTGGGCACGTTGCAGGCTGGCGCCTTTTCCGATGCGATCGTGGTCGACGGCAACCCGCTGAAAGACCTTGCGCTGCTTGGCGATCAGGGCAAACATCTTTCCCTGATCATGAAGGCCGGTGTGCTGCACAAGAACCGGCTGAACTGACCGAAAGGCAAGCGCACAGAGCATGATCCGGAAAAGTGGGAACCGGTTTTCCGAAAAGATCATGCTCAAAATAAAGCGAGGCGATCTTGACCGTCGTTCCCGGATGGACTTCATCACGCGTCGTCGGCCGCATGGCGCTCGGGACCGCGGCCGGCGTGTCGCTTGCGTATATCCTGCTGCCGATGTTCTTTGTGATCTGGCTGGCGTTCTTCGCACAGGAAATTCCGTCATTCCCCCCGGAAGGCTATTCGCTGAAATGGTTCCGCGCCATTCCGGGCAATGACAGGTTCGTCTCGGGATTTCTTCTCAGCCTGCAGGTCGCCGTGATCGCGACCTCGATCGGCCTTGCCATCGGCATTCCCGCCGCGGTTTGCCTGGTGCGAGGGCGCTTCGCCGGGCGTGAGGCGGTCAACAACCTGCTATTGCTGCCGCTGATCGTGCCGGGCATCGTGCTCGGCATCGCGCTGTTTGTGTTTCATGTCGAGGCCGAGATCGCGACCGGCTGGCCGATCCTGGGTTCGCTCGGCGGTCTGATCGCCGGCCATGTCCTGATTACGATACCCTGGACGGTGCGCCTCATCACGGCGAGCCTTGTCGGCATGGATCGGGCCGTCGAGGAGGCGGCGCAAAGCCTCGGCGCCAACCGCCTGACCACGTTCCGGCGCGTCACGTTGCCCGGCATTTTGCCGGGCATCGTCGCGGCAGCCTTGTTTGGCTTCGTCGCCTCGTTCGGGAACCTGGAAATGAGTCTGTTTCTGGTGGGTCCCGGCCGCACCACGCTGCCGATCGCGATCCTGCAATACCTTGAATGGAAGATCGACCCGACCATTGCGGCGGTATCGGTGCTGCAGATGCTGTTCATCGGCGGCGCCATGCTGCTGACCGATCGCTTCGTCAAAATCGGCCGCGTGGTCTGACGATGGCGCGCCTGCAGCTGACCGGCATCACCAAGAGCTACGGCGACTTCAGGGCGGTCGATGACCTTTCGCTCGATATCGCCGATGGCGAGTTCCTCGTTCTGCTTGGCCCCTCCGGCTGCGGCAAGACCACGACCCTGCGCGTCGTTGCCGGCTTTATCGAGCCGACCTCCGGGAGCGTGCGCCTTGGCAAGCGCGACATCACCGCGCTGCCGCCGTGGAAGCGCAACGCCGGCCTGGTGTTCCAGAGCTATGCGCTGTTTCCGCACATGAGCGTGGCCGAGAACATCGCGTTCGGCCTTGAGATGCGCAAGATGCCGAAGGCGGAGATGGCGCCGAAGATCGCCGAGGCCTTGCGGCTGGTGCGGCTCGATCATCTCAGCGACCGGCTGCCGCGGCAATTGTCCGGCGGCCAGCAGCAGCGGGTGGCGCTGGCCCGCGCGCTGGTGTTCCGGCCCGATGTGCTGCTGCTCGACGAGCCCTTGTCCAATCTCGACGCCAAGCTGCGCCAGGAAGTGCGCGTCGAAATCCGCGAATTGCAACGCAAGCTCGGATTGACCACCGTGATGGTCACCCACGACCAGGAGGAAGCCTTGACCATGGCCGACCGTCTCGTCGTCATGAGCGAGGGCCGTATTCGCCAGGTCGGGTCGCAGCAGGATCTCTACGAGCGCCCTTCGGAGAAATTCGTCGCGGATTTCGTCGGCCGCTCCACCTTCATCGATGGCCGCATGGAGGGTCCGGGCCGCTTCGTCTCGGCCGGCGGCCTCGTGGTGGCCTGCGAAGGCACCGGCGCCGGCAATGCCGCGCTTGCGTTGCGTCCCGAGCGCCTTGCACTGATGACGGCGGCGGCGCCGGCGATGGACAACAGCTTTCCCGGATCGGTGGAATTCATCTCCTATCTCGGCTCGCAGGTGGATCTGCACGTGCGCCTGTCGCCGCTGGAACGGATCATCGTCCAGATCCAGAACCGGCCGGAACAGCCCTTGCCGGTGATCGGAGAACAGGTCCATGTCGGCTGGAGCAAATCGACAGGACGCGTATTCCCGTCATAATGTCCCTGCCAACCAGTCAACGCCCGGAGGTGTCCACATGACCAGATCGAAATCGCGCCGCGAAGTCCTGCTCGGCGCAGCAGCACTGGCCGCCACGGCCGGCCTGCCTCGCAACGCATCGGCACAATCGAAGGGCCGCATCGTCGTCGGCACCTGGGGCGGCGACTACGCCCGTCTGCTCAACAAGAATATCGAGGTGCCGATCCTGATCAAGGACGGCTGGGAGGTGGTGCAGGATCAGGCCGGCGATCCCGAGCGGCGCTCCAAAATGATCGCCGAGCAGCGGCTGCCGCGCGGCACCTCGGACGTGCAGGGTCTTTCGGCGCTCAATATGGCCCAGATGCAGGATGCCGGCGCCGTGCTGACGATCGACTACGGCAAGCTCAAGAACGCCGGCAATCTGCTGCCGTCGATGAAATATCCCTACGGCGTCGGCCACATCTATTCGGGCAAGGTCGGCGTCTACAATCCGAAGATGATCACGACGGCGCCCGTCAGCTACAAGGACGTGTTCGATCCCGGGCACGGCAACAAGCTCGGCATCATCGACATCCAGTACCAGTACACGCTGGTTTGCGCGACGCTTGCCGCCGGCGGCAAGGTCAACGATCTCGAGCCCGGCAAGAAGCTGCTGCTGGAATGCAAGAAAGCCGGCATGCGGATTTACCCCACCAACGAGGCGTTCGCCCAGGGGCTGAAGTCGGAGGAATTCGGCACCGGCGTGATGTGGAAAGCGCGCGTCGTCCAGTGGCAGAACGCGGGCATTTCCGTCAACGCCGTTGCGCCTGTGGAAGGTACGCTCGCCTACATCTCCGGCTTCGTCATCCCGAAGAACGCGCCCGACAAGGACGGCGCCTACGCCTATCTCGATGCCATGCTCGACAAGAGCGCGCAGGAAGCGTTTGCCGTCGACATGGGTTACAATCCCACCGTCACCAATGCGGTGGTCGCGCCCGATCTCAACAAGCGCATCGGGTTCACTCCCGACGAGATCAAGAAACTCGTCGATCTCGACTACGACTACATGAACAAGAACGACATCGCGCTCAAGGAATGGTGGGACAAGGTGCTCAAGAGCTAGCGGCCACCATCGCCGATGGCCGCGACAGCTCCAGCGCAATTGCAACCGGACGAGGCGCCCACGTCATTGCTCTCGGCCACGGCACTGGTCGGGCCGGCGACGGTGTTCGTGGCCCTCGGCCTGCTGGCGCCGCTGGCGATCCTGTTCCGCTACAGCTTCAATACGCTCGACCCGCGGCGCATCATGGTGGAGACGTTCTCGCTCGACAACTATGTCAAGTTTTTCGCCGATTCCTATTACACCGGCGTGCTGTGGACGACGTTGCGGGTGGCCGCGCTTTGCACCGTCACCTGCCTCGTCATGGGTTTTCCGCTGGCCTATGTGCTGGCGCGCACCCAGTCGCGGTTCAAGAACGTGCTGATCATGCTGGTGGTACTGCCGCTGTTCGTCGGCAATGCCGTGCGCGCGGCTGGCTGGATGACGCTGTTCGGCTCCAAGGGTTTTCTCAACGTGACCTTGATGCAACTCGGCGTCATCAACGAACCGCTGGAGATCATGTACACCGAGGGCGCCGTCGTCGCCGGCATCATTGCCGTCAACCTGCCCTTTATGGTGCTGACCTTGCAGAGCGTGATCGAAGGCATCAATCGGAATGTCGAGGAAGCCGCCTTCAGCCTCGGCGCCGGGCCGGTGACGATGTTCCGCCGCGTGCTGCTGCCGCTGTCGCTGCCGGGCATCCTGGCCGGCACCATCCTGATCTTCATTCTCGGCATGAACGCCTATGCGACGCCGGTGCTGCTCGGCGGTCCCAAATTCAAGATGATGGGGCCGCTGGTCTACGGACAGTTTCAACTCAACAACTGGCCGTTCGGCGCTTCGGTCGCGTTCATCCTGATGACCGCGACCCTGGGGCTGACGGCGACGGCAAATATCCTGGTACAGCGCCGGTTCCGGCGATGACGATCGGATGACAATTAAAAGGGCCTTGCGATGACAGTTGGCGTCGGCGGATCGACGGCGGAGGCGGAACTCGCCGCCATCAAGAACATGCGCGGGGAGGTGCCGCCGATCGGCGTCGACGAGCGGCTGCGGCGCATCGCCCGCGCCCAGGCGATCATGCGCGAGAAGGGCATCGACGCGCTCTATCTCGATGTCTCCTCCAGCATGACCTATTTCACCGGCTTGAAATTCCGCCGCACCGAACGCATGCACAGCGCGGTGCTGCCTGCGAGGGGCGAGATCGTCTATGTCTCGCCGGCCTTCGAGGTCGAAAAACTAAAAACCATGATCTCGTTCGGCGACAAGATCGCGGTCTGGGAGGAGGACGAGGACCCAACCGCCACCGTCACCGAGACGGTGCGCGCGCTCGGCTATCCCAGCGGCACCATCGCCGTCGACGAGGCGACGCCGTTTTTCACCTTCGACGGACTGCGCCGCGCCGGCAACGCCTACACCTTCATCAACTCGATCGACGTCACCGCCGGTTGCCGCATGATCAAGTCCGAGCACGAAATCGCGCTGATGCAGACCGCCAAGAACATCACGCTCGAGGCGCACAAGGCCGCCGCCCGCATCATGCGCGAAGGCATCACCACCACCGAAGTGCAGGCTTTCATCACCGCGGCGCACCGCAAGCTCGGTTCGGAAGGCGATCCGCCGTTCAACGCGGTGCTGTTCGGCGAGGCCTCGGCCTATCCGCATGGCGTGCCCTATCCGCAGACGCTCAAAGAAGGCGACATGATCCTGATCGACACCGGCGCGCCGGTCGACGGCTATCTCTCCGACATCACGCGCTCCTACGTCTTTGGCGAGCCGACCAGACGCCAGCGCGACGTCTGGAATCTGGAGAAGGCCGCCCAAGCCGCGGGCTTTGCGGCCGCCAAGCCCGGCAACCGCTGCGAGGACATCGACATCGCCGCCCGCGCGGTCATCAACGGCGGCGGTTTCGGCCCGGGCTATGCGACACCCGGCCTGCCGCACCGTACCGGCCACGGCATCGGCCTCGACGTGCACGAATGGCCTTATCTGGTGAAGGGCGACAAGACCGTGCTGAAGCCCGGCATGACCTTTTCGAACGAGCCGACCATCTGCATCTACGGCGAATTCGGCGTGCGCCTCGAGGACCATATGATCATCACCGAAACCGGCGCCCGCTGGTTTACCCAGCCGGCCCATTCGGTCGACGATCCCTTTGGTTTGGAGAGTTGAAGCCGCGCGATATCGGACTTCAGTTCGTCATGCGTTCCAAGGTTATCATTCGAAAGTCGTACGTAACCGCGGCCGTTTGCGTGCGGATCACCAACTCGTAATTGCTGCCCCAAGATTTCCGAAACTAGGTACCGATTTTGTCACGATCGGCTCGTTAGTTCGCCGCACCATATTCGCAGTTAGGGCAAACCGCCCGCAACCTGCGAAGCATTTTTCGATCCTGTTCTGATCGCGCTTATTTGCAGGAGTGCCGTGATGCGAGTGCTTGATCTTGCCCCGTTAGCCCTGGTTGCCGGATTGATCGTTCCGGCAGCGCACGCGGCCGATACGCCGCGCGACGCAAACATAAAAGGCCTTTATCTGATGACCGACTACCCGGCGGTCACGGTCAGGCCCGGCACGACGTCGAACATTCCGCTGCGCCTGCAAAATTACGGGCTCGGGCCCGAGCGATACAAGCTTTCGGTTACCGGCGTGCCGAGCGGCTGGACTGCGACGCTGTTGGGTGGCGGGCAACCGGTCGCCGCGGCAATGCCGGCGCCGGACGCCAGCGTCGCGCTCCAGCTTCGCCTCGATGTTCCTGCCAATACCGGTCTCGGCGAGCAGACGCTGACGGTGAAAGCGGAAGGCCAGGGATCGCAAGCGACGCTGCCGCTCAATGTGGCGCTGGCCAAGGAGCTGCCCGCCAAGCTGAAGGTCGAGTCGAAGCTTCCTTCGCTGCGCGGCAGCCCGAAATCGAACTTCGAATATACCTTGACCATCAAGAACGACAGCGGCCGCAACCTGGTCGCGAGCTTCGCCGCCGAAGCGCCCGCCAATTTCGAGACCTCGTTCACCGAGGCCTATGGCAGCCAGGAACTGTCCTCGATCCCGATCGAGGCCGGTCAGTCCAAGGACATCAAGCTGAAGGTCCGGCCGCCGAGCACGATCGATGCCGGGCATTTTCCGGTGACAGGTGACGGTCAACGCGGAGGATGCTTCAGCGAAAGTCGGATCTTGCGCTCGACGTCGTCGGCCAACCGCAGCTCCAGGTGTCCGGACGTGACGGGTTGTTGAGCGCGCGTGCGGTCGCCGCCCAGCAAAGCTCGATCCCGATCGTCGTCACCAACACCGGCACCGCGCCGGCCGAGAACATCACGCTGGCGGCGAGCGCGCCGAGCGGCTGGAAAGTAACGTTCGAGCCCGCCACCATCGACCGGCTGGTGCCGGGCAAGGACGCCGAAGTGCAGGCGCTGGTTACCCCGAGCGACAAGTCGCTGGCCGGCGACTACATGACATCGGTCAGCGCTACCTCGCGCGGAGAAAATGCGTCGAGCCAGTTCCGCATCACGGTGGCCACCTCGACGATGTGGGGCATGGCCGGCGCCGGCGTCATCGGCGTTGCGCTGCTGCTGATGCTGGGTGCGGTTGCAAGGTTTGGACGGCGATGAGCGAAACCGACAGACAGGACCGTCACCGCGGCGAACGATGTCGTCATCGCGGCGCGAAACCTCACCAAGCGCTATGGCGAGGTCAACGTCGTCGACGCCATCAACTTCGACATCTTCAAAGGCGAGGTGTTCGGGCTGCTCGGCCCGAACGGCGCGGGCAAGACCACGACGATCCTGATGATGCTCGGCCTGACCGATATTTCCGCGGGCCAGATCCGCGTGCTTGGCTGCGATCCGGCGCGCGCGCCGCTGCAGGTCAAGCGCCGGGTCGGCTATCTGCCCGACTCCGTCGGCTTCTACGAACATCTCACCGCGGTCGAGAACCTGTCCTACACCGCCAAGCTGATGGGCCTGTCGTGCGGCGGAAAGGGCGCGGCGCATCGCGGCGGCGCTGGCGCGGGTCCGGCTGACCGATGTCGCCGACAAGCGGGTGGCCACGTTCTCGCGCGGCATGCGCCAGCGGCTCGGGCTTGCCGAGATCATCGTCAAGCAGGCCGAGATCGCCATTCTCGACGAGCCGACGTCGGGACTCGATCCGCAGTCCACGCTGGAGTTTCTCGACCTGATCGGCGAGCTCAAGGCCGAAGGCGTCACCGTGCTGCTGTCGTCCCATATGCTCGATCAGGTGCAGCGGCGTGTGCAATCGCGTGGCGCTGTTTCAGGCCGGGCGCATCGTCCTGATGGGACCGGTTGCCGATCTTGCCCGTCAGGTGCTTGGCGCCGGCTTCGTGGTCGAAGTCGAGGCCGATGGCGCCGGGCTTGCCCGGCGGCTTGCGACCATTCCCGGCGTGACCAACGTCGAGACACTGGCCGCGGATCGCTTTCGCATGACGGCCGACCGGGACGTGCGGCCGGATGCGGCGCGCGCCGTTGTCGCCGCCAACGGATCGTTGCGCCGGCTCTCGGTCGATGAGCCCAGTCTCGATGCGATCTATGCCCGCTACTTCCAGAACCAGACCGAACCACCGCGAGGAGACTCGTCATGCGGCGTGAGGGTTCTCCATTCCAGGGTGTCGGCACCGTGGCGGTCAAGGAACTGGCGGACAATCTGTCGAGCGCGCGCATGTTCGTGCTCGAATTGCTGATCGTGCTGACGGCGCTGGCCGCGCTCTACGGCGCGATCGACAATTTGCGGCAGAATACCGCGGAAGATCCGTTCCTGCTGCTGCGGCTGTTCACGGTCGACCGCGCGCCGCTGCCGTCCTTTGTCGCCATCCTGGGATTCCTCATTCCGTTGATGGCGATCGGGCTCGGCTTCGACTCGATCAACAGCGAGCATAACCGGCGCACGCTTTCGCGTATCCTGGCGCAGCCGATCTATCGCGATGCGCTGCTGATGGGAAAGTTCGTGGCCGGGCTGGCGACGCTTGCGATCAGCCTGACGGCGCTGTGGCTGATGGTGATCGGTCTCGGCCTGATCTTCCTCGGCGTCCCGCCGGGCGGCGAGGAAATCGCGCGCTCGCTGGCGTTTCTGGTGATCGCGATTTTCTACGCCGGCGTCTGGCTCTCGCTGGCGATGCTGCTCTCGATCGTTTTCCGCTCGCCGGCGACGGCAGCGCTGGTGGCGCTCGGCGTCTGGCTGTTCCTGACCGTGCTGTGGCCGATGCTGGCGCCCGCAATTGCCCAGGTGATCTACGCCGCCCGACCCGCGTTATGCCGCGCTCGGGCTGGAAACGCCGGACACCGCGATCTGGGCGCAGACCCTGTCGCGGCTGTCGCCGAACCATCTGTTCGGTGAGGCGATGCTGGCCGTGCTGTCGCCGACCACGCGGTCGCTCGGGCCGGTGTTTCTGGAACAGTTGCGCGGCGCCTTGATGGGCGCGCCGCTTCCGTTCGGCGAAAGCCTGATGATCGCCTGGCCGCAGACGGTCAGCCTGATCGCGGTCACCATCGTGCTTTTCGTCGCCGGATATGTCGTGTTCCAGCGCCAGGAAGTCCGGGCCTGAGAACCAGGCGGACTTCCCATCGAAGCCTCAGGTCGTCCTGAAGCGCAGCACGCCGTCGCTCTCCTCGGCGGTCAGCCGCCCCTCGACCAGCATGTAATTGACATGGGCGATCAACTCGCCGGCGGCAAAGCCCATCTGGTGCACATCCAGCACATGCTTGTGGAATACGACCGGTACCAGTTCCTTGGAGGTCTGCGGCGTTTCCCGGCAGGCGTCGGCGATCAGCCGGCAACGCTCCTCGTGATGATCGGCCAATTGCTTGATGCGGGTTTTCAGCCCGTAGAACGGCACGCCATGGCCGGGCAATACCAGGAGGTCATAGGGCAGGGTGGTGGTGAGGCTCGCCAATGAGGCCAGATATTCGCCCAGCGAGTTCTGGTAGGGCTCGACCGCCCAGACGCTGACGTTGGGTGAAATCTTGCTCAGCACCTGGTCGGCCGACAGGAACAGCTTGTCGGCGGCGCAATACAGCATCACCTGGTCGAGCGCATGGCCGCCGCCGGTGATGACCTTGAAGCGCCGCTTGCCGATCGAGATTTCGTCGCCATGCGAGATGCGGCGATAGGACGGCGGCAGGATCGAAACCCGCTTCAAATAGTCCTGGCCGCGGCCGAGCAGTTTGTCGGTCAGGTTCTCGTCCATGCCGTGGCGCCGGAAGAACAGCCGTTGCGCGTTTCGCCGCTCTTCGGTGCCGCGGTTCTGGTGGTAGATCGATTGCAGGTACTCGACCTGCGACATGATCAACGGACAGTTGAAGCGCTCGACGATCCAGCCGGCGAGGCCGACGTGATCGGGATGCGAATGGGTGACGATCAGCCGGGTGATCTTCACATGCGCCAGCGGACCCTCGAACAGCGCGGTCCAGGCCGCAATCGATTCCTCGTTGCCGAAGCCGGAATCCACCATGGTCCAGCCGTCGCCGTCGGCGAGCAGGTAGATGTTCACGTGGTTGAGGCGGAACGGCAGCTTGAGGCGAACCCATAACACGCCCGGCATCACCTCGACGACCTCATTGGGGCCGGGATGATTTTCCCAAGGGTATCGCAGCGCCTCGACCGAGGACTGAACGGTGTCGGTTTTTGAATGCATGGTTTCGCGTCGCAGTTTTCTGGTACCCGGCTTAGCCGCACAATCGATCTCGCGCCAGCCGAAAAAGCGAATGCGGCTTGGGGCAAAACACATGGGGCTTGATCTGGGCCGTCGTTCCGGGGTCATGCGAAGCATAGAACCCGGAATCTCGAGATTTTCAGGCCTGGTCCTTCGGACCATCCCGAAAATGACGGATAGCTTCAGGCAGCGCGGATATTGGACAGGAACGAGTCGATTTCCGCGCGCAGCACGTCGGCTTCGCGGCGGAGTGCGCCGGAGGCGCTCAATACCTCGCTGGCGGCCGTTCCGGCCTCGGCTGAAGCGGCGCTGACACCGACGATGTTGCTGGAAACCTCCGAGGTGCCGCCGGCGGCGTGCTGGATGTTGCGGGCGATCTCGCGCGTCGCCGCACCCTGTTCCTCGACCGCGGCCGCGATCGTCGTGGTCACTTCGTTGATCTCGCCGATGGTTTTGCCGATGTTCCGGATGGCGCCGACCGCCGACGAGGTCACCGATTGCATATTGGCGATTTGCGCGCGGATTTCATCGGTCGCCTTCGCGGTTTGATTGGCGAGGTTCTTCACTTCAGATGCGACCACCGCAAATCCGCGGCCGGCCTCGCCGGCGCGCGCGGCTTCAATGGTGGCGTTGAGCGCGAGCAGGTTGGTCTGCGAAGCGATGGTCTGGATCAGGTCGACCACGACGCTGATGCGTCCGGCGTTTTCGGTGAGCCCCTGCACGGTCGCATCGGTCTGGCCGGCTTCTTCGACGGCCTTGCGGGCGATTTGCGCCGAACTGGTCACCTGGCGGCCGATTTCCGTGATCGACGACGTCAGTTCCTCGGTGCCGGACGAGACAGTCTGGACATTGACCGAGGTTTCCTCGGCGGCGGAAGCGACTGCGCTGACCAGCGCACTGGATTGATCGGCGGTTGCCGACATGTTTTGCGCGGTGGCCTGCATGGAATTGGCCGATGTCTGCAGGCTGTCCAGCGCGGCGCGGACGGTTGTTTCGAATTCGATGATCCGGGCCTCCATGCGCGAGGCGCGTTCGGCCTTGGCAATGCGATCCTTGTCCTGCTCGCTGCCGAGCGCGCGGGCCTCGATCATACTTTCGCGGAAAATCTCCAGCGAACTTGCCATCGACGCGATCTCGTCGCGCTGGTTGCTGCGGTAAATTTCCAATTCGAGGTCGCCATCGGAGAGAAGCTGCATCGAACGTTGCAGGTTGCCAATCCGCCGCAGGATGTTGCGGCCGACATAGAGCCAGACGAACAGCGCGGATGCGACCAGGATCAGGCCGCCAAGCACCAGCATGATCGCTGTCGCCAGCGAAATTTCCTTGCGCGCCTGCCAGGTCGATGCGTCGGTATTGGTCTGCACGCCGGTCACGAGTTGTTCGACGCTGGCGCCGAGGCTGGCATTGAGCCTGGCGGTCTGTTCGAGAATGACCCGGCCGCGATCGTCGGCGTCGAGTTCCTTGCGGCGGATATTGAAGACGCCGGAGTCTCCCTCGCCTGACGCCTGCAATTTCAGGGCAGCGTCTCGCAGCGCCATGGTACCGTTGTTTTTGGGCAGCAGATCGAGGTTGGTTCTGACGCGCGCCTGCGTGACCTGAAATTCCTTCTCGATCGTTGCGAGCGTGTCGGCGCTGTTGGCCGAGAGCGCGGTGGCCATATTGGACGCCATCAGATTGCTGCTGGCGATGACATTGCCGAGCTGGTCGACCGTCCGCGCCGCCTGCACGGCGTCGTCCTGGGAGAGGCCGGCGGATCCGAACACGGCGTTGATGCGGGTCTGGGCGTCCATCATCGCGGGACCGGCGGCGGCAACGAAGCTCGCCTGCGCCTTGCGCAACGCATCGTATTGCTTCTGGTGCTGGCCGGCCGCCTCGATCCGCTCATGGGCCGCCGTCCCGAGACCTTTGATCGCGTCGTCGATGTTCTTGATGGTCTGGCTGAGCGAGGCGACCACGGCTTTGTCGGCGCCGAGTTCGATGATCTCGCCGAGCTTCTCGCTCGCGACTTCCTGGGTTTCCTTTATTTTCGCCGAACGCTCGTTCAGCGTCTGCTCGCTTCGGGATGCCAAAAGCGCCGGTCCCTGGCTCGCCAGGCTGGCGCTCTGGGCCGCCAATTGCAGGCTGGCCGCGAGACGGGGAATGTCCCGCCCGCTCAGATCCATCATGGTGCCGCCGAGATGTCCCAGCACCATGCCGGCGCCGGCGCTGATGGCAATAGCCATGCCCGCGATGACGGCGAAGGCGGCAAACAGGCTGCCCCTGACGCCCCATTGCGGACGCAAAAAGCCAAGGCGCCCGGATTTGCCAATGGTGGATCGTAGCGCCATGCTGCTGCCCCGCTCCCGCTTTCATCGTTGCGATGAAACCCTGGGATAAATCGCCGTGGCAGTATCGGGTTACAGGGTTAACAAAATCGGGAAGTTTGCAGGATTTGCGCGATTTTTACGCCCCGAAAACAAAAAGGCCGGCGCGAAGCCGGCCTTTCCGGAAATCTCGTCAAAACGGGGATCAATACCTCGCAACCAACGGGCTGCCCCAGTTGAAGCGATAATTGACGCCCGCCTTCACGGTTTGATCGTCGGTGCGGAAGCTGCCGACCGGGATAAGGGGAGTGGGCGCCGTGAAGTGGCTGCGACCGAAGTCGTAATATTGATACTCGACCTTGGCCGACCAACTCGGGGCGAACATGTATTCCAGGCCGGCGCCGACGGTGTAACCGTTGCTGTGGCCGTTATCCAGTGCGAACGCGGCCGGCGCGCCGCCGAGCGTCAGGCTGTCGTTGTTGTCGGAGTAGGCATAGCCGCCCTTGACGTAGAGCAGCCCCGCTCCCCAGGTGTAGCCGATGCGGCCGGTCACGGAGGCAAGCGCGCGCTGGTTGTTGTTGTAGAAGTATCCGCCGGGAAGTGCGGTGCCGCCGTTATTGCCAAGCCAGCTGTACTGGCCTTCGATACCGGCCACCCAGCTCGGTGCGAACTGGTAATCGGCGCCGGCCTGCAGGCCGCCGAGCAACCGGCTGTCATTGTTGCTGAGCCCGAAGCCGCCGAAATTATCGTTGCCGCCAAAAGCGCCGCCGACGTGACCGCCGACATAGAAGCCGGTCCAGTTGTAGAGCGGCGCGATATAGGCCGGGGGAGCTTTGGTGTAGGGGTTGTAGGTGCGGGCGCCGAGATCGGCTGCAAGTGCTGGCACGGTCGCGCCGAGAGCGACGAGGGCCACAGGTGCGAACAGAAACTTCTTCATTGGTTTTGTCTCCAACAGATCGTTTTAGATGAGCCACGGCCGGCTCCGTCCATGAAAGGCCACATAGACAGCTTTTTTCTAAAATGCTGTCACTCACGGGTCACAGCGGCGCATAACCCAACTTATTGGGAAACAACTGTTTTTTGTGCTTAATGAAGTCCTAATCAAAGCTTGATGGGGCGTTAATTTTTCACGCCGAAAGGCGCATGCAGGGATCGTTTTGGCTACCGCTGCATCTGCATGATTTGATCCATCGGCATCATGTTGTGGTTGAGGTTCGCCATGATCCAGAGCGATCCGCCCATCAGCAGGATGACGATCAGGACACCGAACGCCAGCGCCAGCACGTTGTTGGTGTTGTCGGGTCCGGTGGTGATGTGCAGGAAGAACACCAGGTGCACGCCCATCTGCGCGATCGCCAGCACGACGAGCGCTACCGGAATGCTCGGCTGCCATACGAGATCGGTGCCGGCGACAAAGAACGAGGTCGCCGTCAGCAGGATGGCCAGTCCAAGCCCGGTCAGATAACCCAGAATCCGTTGCGCGAAGCTGCCGCCATCCGTGTGCTCATCGCCGGGCGCGACCTCGGTGCTGTTGCCGATCTCGTCCAGTCCGCTGCTCATGCTGCACTCCCCAGCAAGTACACGACGGTGAATACCGCGATCCAGATGATGTCGAGGGCGTGCCAGAACAGCGCAAAGCACAGGATGCGGCGCTGGATGTCGGACCGGAACCCCTTGGCGAAAACCTGCGCCATCATCGTCAGCAGCCACAGGATGCCGGCCGAAACGTGCAGCCCGTGGCAACCGACCAGCGTGAAGAATGCCGACAGAAACGCGCTGCGCGTCGGACCTGCGCCGCGCGCGACAAGGCTCGGCGAATTCGCTGGCTTCGATCGCAAGAAAGCCGAGGCCGAAGACGCAGGTCACGGCCATCGCAACCTGGAACCAGGTCTTGTTGCGTGCGTCGGCTGCGATGCTGGC
Organism: uncultured Alphaproteobacteria bacterium; assembly: GCA_963774685.1. Lineage (GTDB taxonomy): Bacteria > Pseudomonadota > Alphaproteobacteria > Rhizobiales > Xanthobacteraceae > Bradyrhizobium. Next base: position 1,456,930 of record CAVZFU010000005.1, read on the forward strand.
GAGACCGCAGGTGAAGCTCGATGCGAGCAGCAATGCGGTTTCGATCGCGACATTGCGCAAATTGAACAATTCGTGGCCGGACGGCCCACCCGCGGTCTGATCGTGCAGTACGGCGTAGGTCGCAAAGAACGCCGCGAACATGATGATGTCGCTGAGAATGAAGATCCAGAAGCCGTAGCCGGTGATGATGCGCTTGGGCGGAGGGCCGCTCCAGCCGCGGTCGGAAGCGGACCCAAGTCCGCGCAACGCGTGGGGATCGTCGTGGGTTTGCGGTAGGGCCATCGCGCTCATCTGGCCGCCGCGCCTCCGCTCGGGACAGCGTGGCGCTGCGCCTGGTTGCTTTGGTCGATGCGGGCGACTTCTCCGCCGGAATCAGGTTCTCGTCTTCGTCACGCCAGGCGAACACGACGAACGTGGCATAGGCACCGATCGCGCCTGCGGCAAACAGCCACCAGATGTGCCAGATCAGCGCGAAGCCCATCAAGGTGGCAAAGAACGCGCAGACAAAGCCGGTCGGCGAGTTGCGCGGCACCTCGATGGCTTCATATTGCGGCTTCGCACCGGGCTGGGTTTGTCCGGCGGCGCGTTGCTTGGTGCCCCAATAGGCGTCTTCACCCGTGACGTCGGGCAGTACGGCGAAATTGAACGCCGGCGGCGGCGAGGCGGTCGCCCATTCCAGCGAACGGCCATCCCAGGGGTCGCCGGTTGTGTCGCGCAGTTGCGCGCGCCGCCGGATGCTGACGGCAAGCTGGACGATTTGAAGCACGATGCCGCAGAGGATCAGCGCTGCGCCGCAGGCGGCAACGATCAGCCATGGATGCCATTCCGGCACGTCATAATGCTGCATCCGCCGCGTCATGCCGAGCAGGCCGAGCACGTAGAGCGGCATGAAGGCGAGGTAGAAGCCGATCAGCCAGCACCAGAATGCCGCCTGGCCGAGGCCCTCGTGCAGCCTGAAGCCGAACGCCTTGGGAAACCAGTAGGTGTAGCCGGCGAACGCGCCGAACAGCACGCCGCCGATGATGACGTTGTGGAAGTGCGCGACCAGGAACAGGCTGTTGTGCAGCACGAAGTCGGCCGGCGGCACCGCCAGCAGCACGCCGGTCATGCCGCCGATGATGAACGTCACCATGAAGCCGATCGACCACAACAGCGGCGTCTGAAACCGGATCCTGCCGCCATACATCGTGAACAGCCAGTTGAACACCTTCACGCCGGTCGGCACCGCGATGATCATGGTCGCGATGCCGAAGATCGCGTTGACATCGGCGCCGGCGCCCATGGTGAAGAAATGATGCAGCCACACCATGAAGGACAGGATGCAGATCGCCATGGTCGCGGCCACCATCGAGCGGTAGCCGAACAACGGCTTGCCTGAAAATGTCGAGATCACTTCCGAGAAGATGCCGAACGCCGGCAGCACGAGAATGTAGACTTCCGGATGCCCCCAGGCCCAGATCAGGTTCATGAACATCATCACGTTGCCGCCGGCCTCGTTGGTGAAGAAATGAAAGCCGAGGTAGCGGTCGAGCAGCAGCATCGCCAGGGTCGCGGTCAGGATCGGAAAAGCCGCGACGATCAGGAGATTGGTCGCCAGCGTGGTCCAGCAGAACATCGGCATGCGCAGATAGCTCATGCCCTTGGTGCGGATCTTGAGCACGGTGGTGACCAGATTGATGCCGGCGACCAGCGTGCCGACGCCGGCGATCTCGAGCGACCACAGGTAATAATCGACGCCGACGCCGGGCGAGTAGGCAAGTTCCGACAGCGGCGGATAGGGCAGCCAGCCGGTGCGCGCGAATTCGCCGACGATCAGCGAGATGTTGACCAGCAGCGCGCCGGTGCAGGTGAGCCAGAAGCCGACCGAGTTCAGTGTCGGAAAGGCGACATCGCGGACGCCGAGTTGCAGCGGCACCACAAAATTCATCAGCCCGATCATGAACGGCATGGCGACGAAGAAGATCATGATGGTGCCGTGCGCCGAGAACACCTGGTTGTAATGTTCCGGCGGCAGGAAGCCGCCGCTCTGGAATGCGAGCGACTGCTGCAATCGCATCATGATGGCGTCGATAAAGCCGCGCAGCAGCATCACCATGGCGAGCAGCGTGTACATCACGCCGATGCGCTTGTGGTCGACGCTGGTGATCCACTCCCGCCACAGATACGGCAGGTATCCTCCGATGACGACCCAGCCGAGGATCGCGAGAATCGCCAAGAGCCACGACGCCGGAGGCGATCATCGGAATCGGCTGATCGATCGGGATGGCATCCCAGGTGAGCTTACCGAGCATCGGCCACCCCCGCAGGCAGCGCAGCTCCCTTCACGCCCGACTGCGCGCCCTTCGAAGGCGGCAGTTTCTGCGTGGCGATCGACTCGAAAAGATCTGGATCGGCCAGGCGGTAAATCGCAGGCGCATCCTTGATCGAAGGCGTGGCGATCTCCCGATAGCTGTTTTCGTCGAGCGGCTTTCCGGCACCGGAGGCGTCCTGCGCCCATTTCGAAAATTGCGCGAACGGCACGACGTGGACGTCGAAATGCATGTCCGAGAAGCCGTCGCCGCTGAAATGCGCCGAGAGCCCCTGAAACGTGCCGGGTGCATCCGCCTGCAGGTTGAGCCGGCTGGTCATGCCGTTCATGGTGTAGATCATGCTGCCGAATTGCGGGATGAAGAACGCATTCATCACGCTGGCCGACGTCAGTTCGAATTGCAGCGGCACACCGGCGGGAACGGTGAGTGTATTGAGGCTTGCGACCTTCTGGTCGGGATAGATGAACAGCCATTTCCAGTCGAGCGACACCGCCTGAATCCGCAAAGGCTTTTCCGGTGCCGCGATCGCCCGGGCCGGATCGAGCTGGTGGGCGCCGATCCATGCCACGCCGCCGAGCAGGATCACGGTGAGGGCCGGGATCGCCCAGACCACGAGTTCGATGGCGCCGGAATAGGCCCAGGTCGGAAGGTGGCGTGCCCTGCTGTTGGAAGCCCGAAACCAGAACGCAAAGGCAAAGATCGCCAGGATCGTCGGCAGCACGATCGCCAGCATGATGGCGACGGAATCGATCAGGATGGTTTTTTCGGCGGCGCCGATCGGACCCTGCGGATCAAGGATATTCATCGCCGAACCGGATCATGGAACCCTCGGCAACGCCGCTGCCGCGCGGATGTTCCTCAACGGCTTAGATTTGTGTGCCCATGCGTCGGCGCACAACCCTGCCGGCCGGATTTTCATCGGGGATTGAACCGTCCCAGTTGACGAGAAATACGGTCCCGCAGCAGCGGCGGAAGTTGACGGTCGTAAAGTAACCCTCGTCCCAGCGAAGGCAGATGTCCCGCAGATCGACCGGAAAGGCCACCGCCTGAACGGCGGCAGGGTTGATTTCGGACCGCGCCAGCCGTGGATGCGGCGAGGCGCGAAGCCAACGATTTACGTTCGTCTCGTGTTCAGGGGCGGCCGGGACGGTCCCCGGTGCATAGGCAATGCCGAACCGGCGGGCTTCTTCGTTGGCGAAATCGGCATCCACGGCCTGGTACAGGATCGCCACGCCATCGATGACATCGACGCCGCAATACAAGCACCATTCCGCCGCGGTGCGCGGACGATCCACGGCGATGTGGCGGCCGCCGACGATCTCTTGCGGCGGCGCGTGAATCATGACGACCACATCGGGCGTCGCCTCGATCCTGCGCGCCCCGAAGGCGCGAATGATGACGTTGCCGCGTGCAGCGACGCTCGCCTGTCCTCTTGCGACAATGCCGCATTCGCCCCAGGCATCGACGGTGGCCGAATCGCACGCCTCGACGGTGCAGTTGTCCCGCGCGCTCACGCCGGAGGCGTCACGCGCCTTGACGTCCGCGCTCTCGCTGGCATCGGCCGTGGCGTCGTCGCGCAAAACGATGCAGGAATTTTCCCGTGCCTCGACGTGGCTGCGTTCGCGGGCCTCGACGCTTGAACGCTCACGGGCGACCACGCGGGCGTCGCCCCAGGCAAAGACAATCGTGCTTCGCCAGCACTCGGCATGGGATCGGTCCCAGAGCTCGATCTGCGCCCGGTCGGAGGCCAGGACGTCAACATCGTCATGGGCGACGATGCCGGCATTGCCGTAAGCCTCGACGCGCGCATGATCGCGCGCCTCGACGGTGGCGCTTTCGCGGGCGGAGACGCTGACATGGTCCAGCGCGACGATGCTCGACAGTCCCCAGGCCTCGACCCGAACCGAGCCGAGCGCCTCGACAACGGCATCGCCGCGCGCCTCGACAATGGCCTCAACTCCCGACACTGCCGCGATCGTCCAGGAGCCTGAGCTCACCGCGACCCGCAGGTCCGCGGCCACTTCAAGCCGGCCGCCGCCTTTGGCGAGGGCGGCTTCCAGGTCCGCCAGCGAAGTAATCCTCGCGAATGAAAGGAAAGTCTCCTTCATGCGGACTGCCTCATGCTGCGCAGACGCATGCGCCGAAGCTGCTGGTCCATGTACTGCATCATTACAGCTTCACCCCGTTCGGGCCGTGGCGCATTCCTGGCCACCTGTTCCCAGAGCGAAATCTCCATTTGCGTCGCTTCGCTCACATGATGCCCGCCACGGCCCCCGTGGTCTGTCGGGGTCATGTAGTCGTTCAGATTGAAGTCCGTGCGATAAAGCTGCTGCAGCGAGTCGTTAGAAGCGCCAAACTCGGTTCTGAATGCCTGAAGTTCCGACTGAGACAGGAGATTGGTCAGGGCCGTCCGTTAAATCGGCGCGGCATCCAGATAAGAAATCACCCTCCCATTGTAGTTCACACGGAAGACCGTCATCCGGTGCGAGTGTGTGTCCGGCGGGCCGAAGATCGTGTTGACGGTATGAAGGATGCGCGCCTGCTCCCAGGACAGCGATCTGTTGTTCCGGTACTTGCCGGGGATCGCGATCTCCGACGCCGCCGGCGCAACGATCGAAAGCATCGCGCGAATGGCGTTGTGCCTTGTGAAAATTGACGATACGGACATTCTCGCGGCCGAATGCGCTCGCCCAGTCCTCGGCGACGGCGAAATGGTCGTACAAGGTGCCTTTTCTCGCGCTTTCGGGGGAAGGCCATCCGATGCCGACGCTTTTCAGATGGGTGGACACGGACGCACTGTAGATGCCGTCCTGACTGCGGACCTGGTACACGATGGTGGTTCTGTAGTCCGGCAGCGCCTCGCGAAGCACCGAAGCCAGTCGTCGTATGCCGTCTCCTTTCAGCCGGGACGAAAAATGCTCGGCACTTAGCAGGATGGAATGCGGCGCCGGGGAGCCGTCCCTGAGCAGGCGCGAGGTCGACCGCAACTCGGCGCAGATCTTCTCAGGCGTGAGCGATTATGCCGGGCGGCACGAATTGCATGCTCTCGCGCGGCAGAAACGCGGTCAGGATCGGAAAGTGAGCGCTCCCGAGAAAAAGCGGGCCCCGCGCCGGGTAAAACACCCGATGACTGTGCCAGAGACCGCGGTGCCGGTCGGAAAAATACTGCTGTATCGATTTCGTGCCGGTCTTCTCGGCGCCGATGTGAAGAAAAAGCGAATGGACCGGATCAGGCATGTTGAATGACAGTTGAGGCAGGGGTGACGACAGTATCCCGCTTGCGGGTAACGCAAAATCCCAAAATCAGGAAGCCCTGAGCGCGGCTTCCTGCATGCGTCCTTGCGATCCTGCGTCTTACTTCACCAGCACCGGCATCGGCGAGGGCCCGCCATTCGGGATCGCGATCCGCCCGGCGATGATGACCGAGGACACCATGACATAGAAGCCGGTGACCGCGACCAGGTCGACCACCTGCTGCTCGCCAAGGATCCGTTTCGCTCTGCCGAAGATCTCGTCCGGCAGTTGCCGCTTGTTCAGCAATTCGGTCACCACGTCGTAGACGACGGCCTCGTCCGGCTGCATGTCGGCGGGGCGCTTGCCGGCGCGGATGTCATTGATGATGGCGTCCGACAGGCCGGCCTTGCGCGCCAGCGGTTCGTGCGCCCACCACTCGTATTGCGCATCCCATAGCCGCGCTTCCAGCAGGATCGCCATTTCATTGAGACGATGCGGCAGCGACGTCTTCTGGCGCAGGTAATCGGTCATCAGGAGATAGCGCTTCAACAACTCCGGGCTCTTGATCAGCATGCCATAGGGGCCGCCGAGTCCCGCGCTGGACTGCTTCATCACCTCGGCCGCGACGGCCTGTTGTTCAGGGTTCAACTGATCCATGGACGGTTGTGGAAAGCGCTGTCCGTCCTCGCCGCGCGCGACCGTCAGGCCCAGCAGCAGGATCGCGGCGCCGAGCGGATGGGCTACGCCGTATTTTCGTGCCATCGGTCTATCTCCGTTTCTCGGTGGCTTCTCAGCGTTCGTTTGGCAGGCTTCTCAAAGTCATCCCGAAACAAGATGCTCCCGATAAAATTGCCTCAAATTGCCTTCCCTCAACATCTTGAAAATCACGTTGTGGCCGGCAGCCTGAATCGGCACGCGCGTTACAGGAAACATGGTCGCGAGATGGTCGACGGCTCTCCGGTCGTCCTCCGTCCCGTAGACGCAAACGAATTTTGCCGCATCGGACGCCTTGCAGGCACAAAGAAGATCAAACGCCGGCATCGCCGAGTCGGCAACGAGCCGCTGGACATGCCAGGGAAATCCGCCGCCAACCGAGACGGACTTTGTGTCGAGCAGCAAACCACCGCGCAACGCGACGAAACCTCCCATGCTGGTTCCGTAGCAACATGCGTTCTTGTAAGTACCAAGGTTAAAATCCTTGCCCAATCTGGTAACAAGCTGGAAAAAATCCGACGCATATTCTCCACATCCCCGGGCAAAGTGATTGCGGCCCGGATCATTCAGGATCACGACGTCGACCTCTCTGTACGGGAGGAGCTGCAGGAAAACGCCGGTAGGTATCATAAGCCGCCGGGCCCGGCCGCAGAACGCGAAAACAATGCACTTATTGGCGCGGTCGACGTCCGGATCGTGAAACAGGGTGACGTCGGGCGCGATCGGTTTGCGTACGTAGCGGGCGGGCGCTTCTTTCGCCAACAACCGTGAAAGTCGAAGGTTTTGCAGATCAGCCCGCGCATCGGCGAATCGCTCGCCGAGAGTTTGGGTGACCAGTTGAAATTCGAAGGGCGTCAGGTAGTGTTGGGCGTCCAATAACGCCTGCTGTTTCCACGCAATCGACTGGTTCCCGACCGCAAAGAGGGATTCAAGTCTGGAAAGTATCTCGAAAATCACGCTGCAGCTGCCCTCCGGGCGACATGTTCGGCGAGCTTGTTGATCGAGTCATGGATCGCCAGGTCTGCCGGATCGATGTCGACGCCGATGTCGTCTTCAAGCGCCATGCAACACTCGATTGCAGCAAGGCTGTCGAGCTCCAGTTCGGCGAAAGTGACATCGATAGCGGGATCGTGGAGCGTGCCGCTCAGTTTCGCATTGTTGAAGACGCCGAGCGCGACATCGAGCGCCCGAAGAACTTTTTGGCGTGCCTCCGCCGAGGTCATGAGTGCAACCTCACACTCAGCTGCGAAGGACATAGAAATACATAGTCATCGGTTCGCCATTCATTGGAAACGATGTCTGCATATAACGGGATCTTGCCGAGCGCGGACGTCATCTCTCTCCAGAGATCGAGAGACAGGGCTTTCCCCATGCAGAGATGACTGCCGACCCCGAAGATTTTTGGCCGCTCCAGGGCCAATTCGGAATATGCAAAGGCCTGAAAATAGATACGAAGCCGGTCACCGGCATTGAATCGCGTCCCCTGGTCGGAAAACGCGTTGACCGCGACCCTTTCGATGTAGGGTACGCCGGTTTCCGGTGGCATTTCTGGATAAATGATCTCTTTCAACCGGCGGCCCGGGTTGGCGGAAAGGATGGAATAGAGACTGGCTCCGATCGTCCCCATCAAGGTATCGCGCCCCAGCACAGCCAGGGCAAGCCGCAAGCCCACCGCATCTTCCGAGGCGTCCTGGCCGAGCTTGCCGATGATCGCGGCTCGCATAACGCCCAGTTCCGCATCGATGCGTTGACGCTTGCGAGGTCCGATCGATTTGTCGAATATCGTCGACACCGTTCGGCATTGTGCGGCAACAGCGGGCGGCACATCGGTGAGCGGTTCGGTCACGCCGAGAACAAGGGGTTCGAGAACCTGACTTATGATTTCCAACTCGCCCTCCTGTCGAAGCGGCTCCAGATGCACGGCGAGGCTCTTCGTCATGCTATCCGACAGATCGGACTTGCGGGCAGCCAGATGCTCGGCCACGCGGCGCCGGGCCTTTCGGTGCGCCTCTTCGTGGAGACACATTGGAATGTGGAGAAAAGCCAGCAGCACATTCGAGAAGTCGATCCCGAGCCGCTTCTCCAGAGCCGCATAATCATCCGAATAGGTCGCAGGACGGGTGTCCTGGGAGGTCAGTAGCCGCTCGCAGCACTTAGGGTCTGTTATGATCCAGGCTTTGGTCACGGGATCGAAGGTCGGACGGTCCGCCCCGCGCAAATACCAGGCATGCCGCTCGGGAGATCGATGGAAGGTCAGGTAGCCGTTATCCATGGTTGTTCCGCACTTCGGACAGGACCGACCCGCGGTTCGCGATCATCGATCCGTCCCGGTTGGTTTTTTATTTACTGTAATTACCTCCTGATCCCGCTCGGGGTCTATGACAAACATCGCGGCCATCGGCTCAGGCAGGCCTCGTTTTCGCCACAACCGGAAAGATATGACATCTCAACGATGGGCTGCCAGGGGAGATCAGCCATGGTACCGGCGTAATTGCTGGCGTGGTCGCAACGCGAAAAGACCCGGCGTGCGGTCGGGGTTTGGTGGTCGTCTCTTTGATTCGTGGATAGCTACGGCGATTTCAGATTGGGTGTCCGCTGCGTATAGCAGCCGCCGCGAGAACTGCCGTTAATCCGGCAGACAAGATGGCAGGTGGGGTCCATCGCGCAATCGAGGTAGAACCAAACGAAATAAGACCCCAACACGAGAAAGGCGATCCATAACGTTACTTTGGTCCGTCGATCCATGTGCAACACCGAAAGAAAAGCCGCCACCGGGTTGAGAGGACGGTGACGGCCTCTTACTAGGGCCAAAATACGCAGCCCGCGATAAGTGTGGTCCCGTCACGTAAATAAAGAATTGAAGCAGGCCGATTGGCGGCGAGTTCCAAAATTGAAACCGAGAGACATTGCGCACACTTTGGGCACGGCCCGTCACGAAACCGCCGGCGTTGGCCAGAATGTTGCGGCAACCAAAGGAGGCACAATGCATTGGCGGAGCAAGTCTCAACCGGCGTCGCAGTACAACGCTTATCTGGCGGGCTGGGCCCTGGCGTTTTCGGTCGTGCTAGTCACACTCATGATCTTGTCCCACGAGGGGCGGCTTTAGGCGGGAGTGCGGAAACGAAAGAGGCCGCGAACTGAGGCGGCCAATTAGATGTCTAAATCAGATCGAATTCTTTCGGCGTCGCTGATTTTTTCACCGCTCGTTCTAGCGATACTAGGCGTGGTGATATCTAGTCGGTTGTCGCGAGGCCGTTGGATTGTTCATACGATTGTTCTTGTTGCGATGGTGCTTGCTTTGCCAACGTATGTCTATCTTCTGAGGGTGTTTGAACCAGCACGATTTTCGGAACCAAGCGATGCATTCCTTCCGATGATTTACGTGCTGATATTGCTTCCGACATCTCCTCTATATGCAATCTTTGCCTTCGTCATCCGCGTGCGCCCCGGTCAAACCAAGCCGCCGCTTTAATCAAATTAGGCCACTAAGGGTCGAAACTGGCCGGTAGCCAAATTCGCATGAAAACACGATGCGAACTCACTGCACGGATTTTGCACGGAAGTGCACGCCATTTCGTGCTTTGTTCTGCGTGCAGGTGCCGATAATCCGGCCAGCGTATGCCAGCGCGGAATTTAGATTGTTGATCTATTTGAAGAAACTGGTGCTGCCAGACAGGATTGAACTGTCGACCTCTCCATTACCAATGGAGTGCTCTACCACTGAGCTACGGCAGCGTGCCGGAGGCGGGAATCGGCCAAAAAGCCCCGCAAGGACGGGCCGATCCTTGCCACAAGGTCACTTCACGTGCAAGCGCACGGCAGGCCGGCGACGCCTCCAAAAGGGGCTACAATCAGCGCTCGGCGCCGGCGGCTTCCTTGAGCCGGGTCAATTGCGGGCCGATCCGGTTCCCCATTTCCTCGCCGAGCGTGGCCAGCGCCTTGATCGGGCGGACCATGACCTCGAATTCGATCATTTCGCCAGCCTCGTTGAATTTCAGGAGGTCGATGCCCTTGAGCTGCCATTTGCCGATATTGGCAGAAAATTCCAGCGCGGCATCGTGGGAGCCTGCGATAAAGGTGCGGTGATAGCGAAAATTCTCGAAAATCTGCACCACCGTGGTCAGCACCAGCAGGGTCGCCGGCCGCCCCGGAATCGGCGATTGCACGAAAGGCGAGCGAAACACAATATGTTCCGACAGCAGCGAGGCCAGCAGGTCGCGATCGCCGGACGAGACAAAGCGATGCCAGCCGTCCAGAGTCCGTTGCGGCAAAGGCGCCAATGCGTGGTTTTCGCCCATCGGCTTTTTCTCCAGGTTGGACATCGCCACGATGACGGATGACAAGGATAAACGCGAGGGGCAAATCCCGGCCAGACGGCAAGACCGGCTGAAACTGGCATTGCGCGAGAATCTCAAGCGGCGGAAATCGCAGGCGAGGGGACGCAGCGATGCCAGGGCCGCACCTTCCGATGACCTCGATGCCTCCCTACATGACGACGGCGGAAAAAAGCCGGACGGCTAGCCGGGCGATGTGAGGCAGGAATGGGCGCAGACTCAACGACGGGAGGCAGAGCGGACGCGACCGTTGCGGCCGCATCTGCGTTTCCGCGCCAGGAGCAGACCTTTCCGACGCTGACGCCGCAGGAAATCGCGCGGATGCGCCGGTTCGGCGACGTCAGGAATTACCGGCATGGCGAACTGCTGTTCGAGACCGGCACGCCCGGCCCCGGAATGTTCGTCATCTTGTCGGGCCATGTCGCGATCACGCAACGCGACGGCCTCGGCCACGTCACGCCGGTGATCGAGCACGGGCCGGGTCAGTTTGCCGCTGAAATCGGCCAACTCTCCGGCCGCGTCGCACTGGTCGACGGTCACGCCGAGGGCGACGTCGAGACGCTTTTGATTCCGCCGGAGCGATTGCGCGCGCTGCTGGTGGCGGAAGCCGACCTCGGCGAGCGCATCATGCGCGCGCTGATCCTGCGCCGGGTCAACCTGATCCAGGGCGGCGTCGGCGGCCCGGTACTGATCGGCCCGCAGGACTCGCGCGGCGTGGTTCGCCTGGAGGGATTTCTCACCCGCAACGGCTATCCGCATCATCTGCTCGATCCGGCCAGGGATCATGACGCCGCCGAAATGATCGAGCGGTATTCGCCGTCGCCGGCCGATTGGCCGCTGGTGGTGGTGCCCGATGGCACCGTGCTGCGCAACCCAAGCGAATCCGTCCTGGCGCGGGCGATGGGCATGATCCGCAGCCTCGCCAAGGACAAGGTTTACGACGTCGCCGTGGTCGGCAGCGGTCCTGCCGGATTGTCGACCGCGGTCTATGCGGCGTCCGAAGGGCTCAGCGTCGCGGTGTGCGATGCGCGGGCGTTCGGCGGCCAGGCCGGCGCCAGCGCGCGCATCGAGAACTACCTCGGCTTTCCGACCGGCATTTCCGGCCTGGCGCTGACCGCGCGAGCCTATAATCAAGCGCAGAAATTCGGCGCCGAGATGATGATTCCGGTCGAGGCGATGGCGCTCGATTGCTCGCGCGACGATGGCGCCTTCGGCCTCAGGCTCGAGGACAACGAGGTGTTGCGGGCACGGTCGGTCGTGGTGGCGAGCGGCGCGCGCTACCGGCGTCCCGAGATCCAGAACCTAGCCGATTTCGAAGGCCGCGGCGTCTGGTACTGGGCCTCGCCGATCGAAGCGCGGCTGTGCGCCGAACAGGAGATCATCCTGGTCGGGGGCGGCAATTCCGCCGGACAGGCCGCGGTGTTCCTGTCGGGCCACGCCAGGAAGGTTCACATGGTGATCCGCGGCGGCGGGCTCGGCGCCAGCATGTCGCGCTATCTGATCGAGCGCATCGAGGCCGCATCCAATATCGAACTGGTGTTCAACACCGAAGTGGTGGCGCTTGAAGGCACGCAGGACGCTTCTCTTGAGCGCGTGCGCTGGCGCAGCCGGTTGTCCGGCGAAGAGAGCAGCCATGACATCCGCAACCTGTTTTTGTTTGTCGGCGCCGATCCCGCCACCGGCTGGCTCGACGGCTGCGGCGTCATGGTCGATCGCGGCGGCTTCGTGATGACGGGCGAGCAATGCAGGAAGGGCGACGGGCGGGCGTCGGCGCTGGAAACCTCGGTGCCGGGCGTGTTCGCCGTGGGCGACGTGCGTTCAGGCTCGGTCAAGCGAGTCGGCGGCGCTATCGGCGAAGGCGCACAGGTGGTGGCGGCGCTGCACGGATTTCTCGGCGATACCGCAAAACCGGCGCTTTGATCGGACTTTGGTACAGGAACGTTTCGCTTCGGGAACGATTAAAACACGCTACAGTCGGCACCAAGACTTTATAGCACAATGAAGGAGCGCCCAATGGCCCAAGTCCTCGTGACCTACAAGACGCCGAAAGACACGGCTGCTTTCGACAAGTATTATGCCGAGACCCACATCCCGCTGGCGAAGAAAATGCCGGGCCTTCGCAAATATCAGGTCAGCAAGGGAGCGGTTGCGACGCCTGCGGGGCCCTCCGGCGCTCATCTGATCGCGATACTGACCTTCGACAACATGGCCGCGGTCCAGGCCGCATTCACCAGCGCCGAGGGACGAGCCACCGCAGCCGACGTGCCGAAATTCGCAACCGGCGGCGCCGACATCATGTTCTTCGACACCAGCGACGTGTGAGCCGGTCATGGCCAGGCATTGCGCGCACCTTGCCGGCATCCGCGATGTGACGCCGAGCGCGCTCGGTTGTGAAGAGTGCCTGAAAATCGGCAGCGAGTGGCTGCATCTGCGGATCTGCCGCAGCTGCGGCCATGTCGGCTGCTGTGACGATTCCCCCAACAAGCACGCCACCAAACATTTCCACGCCACCCAGCATCCGATCATCGAGGGTTACGATCCGCCGGAAGGGTGGGGCTGGTGCTATGTCGATGAGGTCGTGTTCGACCTGTCGGATCGCAAGACGCCGCATAACGGTCCGATCCCGCGCTATTACTGAAATCAGTTTCATTCAAAGGGATACACGATGAAATTCCGGACCGGAATTGTCCGTCTCGCCGCCTCCGTCGCGCTGCTGGCGCTGTCGGTTGCCATGATCGGTCCGGGCCCGGCATTTGCGCAAGCGCCGCAAAGCAAATTCGCCGAGGTCAACGGCGTCAGGCTGCACTATCTGGTCGCCGGCAAGGGCGATCCCGTGCTGCTGCTGCACGGCTTTGCCGAAACCAGCCATATGTGGCTGCCGCTGATCGCAAAACTGTCCGACAAGCACACCGTGATCGCGCCCGACCTGCGCGGCTTCGGGCAATCCGCGACGCCGCCCGACGGCTACACCAAGACGGCGATGGCGCAGGACATTCACGCACTGATGAAAAGTCTCAATTACGATCGCGTCCGCCTTGTCGGCCACGATATCGGGCTGATGGTCGCCTATGCCTATGCGGCGCAATATCCCGCCGAAGTCGACCGCCTGGTGCTGATGGAAGCCTTCCTGCCCGGGGTCGGCGACTGGAACAGCGTGTTTCTGCTGCGAGATCTCTGGCACTTCCATTTCTACGGCAAAACGCCGCTGGCATTGGTGACGGGCCGCGAGCGGATCTATCTCGATCATTTCTGGAATGATTTCGCCGCCGATCCCGCGCACTCGGTCTCCGAATCCGATCGCCAGTTCTACGTCAAGGAATACGCCAGGCCGGGTCACATCGCGGCCGGAATGGAAGTATTTCGCGCCTTCCCGAAAGACGCCGAGGACTTCGCAAAATTCTCAAAAACCAGGCTGTCGATGCCGCTATTGGTTCTTTCCGGCGAAAAAGCCGGAGGCCCGTTCCTGATCGAGCAGGGCAAGATGGTGGCCGATAACGTCGAAGGCGTACTCGTCAAAGGCAAGGGCCATTGGCTGATGGAAGAAGCGCCGGACCAGGTGATCCCGAAGCTGGTCGAATTCCTCAACCGCTAGAACATGATCGCGACTCGAAGCAGACCTGGGGATAGCGGCGGCGGCTTTTGTGACAGTCCCGCAACGAGGTCGATGACGGCATATCTGAATTGCTGCCTCACAACCGTCTGGTGTGGCAATTCCCGATCGGGAGTCGTAGCATTCGCCCGGTTTTCAAACAGGGGGAGTGCGTCATGCAACTGGGTTTGAGTCTGCCGGCGTTCACGGCCGTGCACGTCATCATCAGCCTGATCGGCATCGCTGCGGGTATTGTCGTGATGTTCGCTCTGCTCGGCTCCGAGCGGAAGCCGGGAATGACCGCGATATTCCTGCTCTTTACGATACTGACCAGCGCCACCGGTTTCCTGTTTCCGTTCGAGAAGCTGCTGCCGTCGCACATGATCGGCATCCTGTCGCTGGTGCTGCTGGCGATCGCCTGCATCGCGCTTTACGGCATGAAACTCTCCGGCGCCTGGCGCTGGATCTATGTGGTGACCGCGATGATCTCGCTTTACTTCAACGTGTTCGTGCTGGTGATCCAGGGTTTCCTGAAAATAGGTCCATTGCATGAACTGGCGCCGGGCAATCCGCCGAGCGGGTTGGTGTTCGCGGTCGTCCAGGGCGTCGTGCTGTTGTTCTTCGTCATCATGACCATCCGCGCGGTGAAACGCTTTAGGCCGAGGTAAGGTCAAGAAATGAAAGTCATCTTGTTCGGCGCCACCGGGATGGTCGGGCAGGGCGTGCTCCGCGAATGCCTGCTCGATCCCGGCGTGGAAAGCGTGCTCGCGGTCGGGCGCAGCCCGACCGGACAGCAACACCCCAAACTGCGCGAAATCGTGCACGATAATTTTCTGGATTATTCGGCCATCGAATCCCGGCTCACGGGATACGATGCCTGCTTCTTCTGCCTCGGCGTCTCTTCGATCGGCATGGACGAGGCGCGCTACCGGCACCTGACCTACGACATCACGCTTGCCGCGGCGACAACGCTTTCAAGGCTCAATCCGGGCATGGTGTTTACGTACGTCACCGGCCGCAGCACCGACTCGAGCGAACAAGGCCCGATGATGTGGGCGCGCGTGAAGGGCAAGACCGAGAACGACCTGCTCAAGCTGCCGTTCAAGGCGGCTTACATGTTTCGTCCCGCCGGCATCCAGCCGCTGCACGGGATCAAGTCCAAGACCGCCTGGGTCCAGGCGATTTACGTCGTTACCGCGCCGTTGTTGACGCTGCTCAGTCGTACGTCGCCGAAATTCATGACCACGACCGAGCAGGTCGGCCGCGCCATGATCAAGGTGGCGAGAGACGGCTATCCGAAGCCGATCCTGGAGAGCGAGGACATCAACGCGGTCTAGATCCGGGCCTTCAGTCCGGCGCGGAATAACGGTTAACCCCATCAAATCGCCGCAAATTCCGCTGCTTTTGCTATCGGGCCCGCTTCCGCCCTATACTTCAATGCATAGCAAAAAACGGGAATTGCCATGGATCGCATTCGCATCGTCGGCGGCGCCAAGCTCAATGGCACCATTCCGATCTCGGGCGCAAAGAATGCAGCGCTGCCGTTGATGATCGCGGGCCTGTTGTCCGAGGAAACGCTGATCCTCGACAACGTGCCGCGGCTGGCCGATGTCGCCCAGTTGCAGCGCATCCTCGGCAATCACGGCGTCGACATCATGTCGGCCGGCAAGCGTCCCGGCGCGCAGGAACACCAGGGCCAGACCCTGCACATTTCGGCGGCCGACATCATCGACACCACCGCGCCTTACGAACTGGTGTCGCGGATGCGCGCGAGCTTCTGGGTGATCGCGCCGCTAGTGGCGCGGATGCATCAGGCCAAGGTCTCGCTGCCCGGCGGCTGCGCCATCGGAACACGCCCGGTCGATTTGCTGATCATGGCGCTGGAGAAACTCGGCGCCGAAATCGTCATCGACGGCGGTTATGTGATTGCGAAAGCGCCCGGCGGGCTCAAGGGCGCTACCATCGAATTTCCCAAGGTGACGGTGAGCGGCACCCATGTCGCCATGATGGCGGCAACCCTGGCCAAGGGCACCACCGTCATCACCAATGCTGCCTGCGAGCCGGAAATTCGCGATGTCGCCGACTGCCTGAACAAGATGGGCGCACGCATCTCCGGCGCCGGCACGCCGCGCATCGTCATCGAGGGCGTGGTCAAGCTCAAGGGCGCGCGACATACGGTGCTGCCGGATCGAATCGAGACCGGCACCTATGCGATGGCGGTGGCGATGACGGGCGGCGATGTGCAACTGGCCGGGGCGCGGCCCGAACTGCTGCAGTCGGCGCTCGATGTGCTGACGCAGGCGGGCGCGGTCATCGCCGTCAACGACGAAGGTATTCGGGTCGCCCGCAACGGCGCCGGTATCAGGCCGGTGAAGGTTTCGACGGCGCCATTTCCGGGCTTTCCGACCGATCTGCAGGCGCAGTTGATGGCGCTGATGGCCTGCGCCGGCGGCGCCTCGCATATCACCGAGACGATTTTCGAAAACCGTTTCATGCATGTGCAGGAACTGGCGCGGTTCGGCGCACGGATCAGCCTCGACGGCGAAACCGCCACCATTGACGGCATCGCCAGATTGCGCGGCGCGCCCGTCATGGCGACGGATTTGCGCGCCTCGGTGTCGCTGGTGATCGCGGGGCTTGCCGCCGAAGGCGAGACCATGGTCAACCGCGTCTATCATCTCGATCGCGGTTTCGAGGGGCTCGAAAAAAAGCTGTCGGCGTGCGGCGCCTCGATCGAACGCATCAGCGATTGAGCTATTTCAAGGTTTCGCGGTGACGGCCCAACCCAAATTGATCGCGCTCGATGCCGACGGCCTTGCGGCGATTGCCGCGCAGCTGCGCGGCGCCCGGGTGCGGGCCGGCGACATCATCTGGCGGCAGGGTGAAAAGCGCCTGGTGGTCGGCATGAACCGGCCGGACCTGGAGCAGGCGCCGTCCGGGGAGACCGGGCCGAGCCTGGTGTCGGCGTTGCGTTTCGAGCGGGTGTTGTCGTGCAAATCGCGCAACATCGATCTGGAGGCGCCGGAAACCGCACTGGAACTGCTTGGGATCGAGTTTCATCCGGGTGAGGCTCCCGGCGGCAGCGCAGTGCTGATATTTGGGCATGGCGGAGCGCTTCGGCTGGACGTCGAATGCCTGGAATGCGAACTGGCCGATCTTGGCGCCGACGATCTCGGGACTTCCGAACTCGGCCAGGACGCCGAACCGTTAACGTAATCCGCAAGCTGAAGGGTTGACGGCGATTTGTCGCCGCGCCATTGAGCAGTGGGCCTTAATCCACTGGAAAGCCACGATGCCTGTTCGTCTCGACGGAAGCAGCGCCGATTTCGCCGGACAATTCGCCGGATTTCTCGCGATGAAACGCGAGGTATCGGCCGATATCGAGGCGGCAACCCGCGCCATTGTCGATGACGTGGCGGCGCGGGGCGACGCCGCACTGATCGAGGCGACCCACAAATTCGACCGGCTGCAGGTGAAGCCCGGCGGCTTGCGGATTACATCGGCTGAAATCGACGCCGCGGTGAAAGCCTGCGAACCAAAGACGCTCGATGCGCTGAAATTCGCGCGGGATCGGATCGAGGTCTTCCACCGGCGCCAACTGCCAAAGGACGACCGCTTCACCGATCCGCTCGGCGTCGAACTCGGCTGGCGCTGGAGTGCCATCGAATCGGTCGGCCTCTATGTGCCCGGCGGCACCGCAGCCTATCCGTCCTCGGTGCTGATGAATGCGGTGCCGGCGAAAGTCGCGGGCGTCGCGCGCGTGGTGATGGTGGTGCCGTCGCCCGACGGCAAGCTCAATCCGCTGGTGCTGGCGGCAGCCCATCTCGGCGGCGTCTCCGAAATCTATCGCGTCGGCGGCGCGCAGGCCGTGGCGGCGCTGGCCTACGGCACGGCAACCATCGCAGCGGTTGCGAAAATCGTCGGGCCCGGCAACGCTTATGTCGCCGCTGCCAAGCGGCTGGTGTTCGGCAGGGTCGGCATCGACATGATCGCCGGTCCCTCGGAAGTGCTGGTGATTGCCGACCGCACCGGCAATGCCGGCTGGATCGCCGCCGATCTGCTGGCGCAGGCCGAACACGACGTCAACGCGCAGTCGATCCTGATCACGGACGATGCCGCGCTCGCCGACGAGGTCGAACGCGCGGTGGAGACCCAGCTCAAAACCCTGCCGCGCGCCGATATCGCACGGGCCTCGTGGAACCGGTTCGGCGCCATCATCCTGGTGAAAAATCTCGACGAGGCCGCGGCGCTGGCGAATGCGATCGCGGCCGAGCATGTGGAAATCATGACGTCGGATCCGGACAGCCTCGCTGCGCAGATCCGCAATGCCGGCGCGATCTTCCTCGGGGCCCACACCCCGGAGGCGATCGGCGATTATGTCGGGGGCTCCAACCATGTGCTGCCGACGGCGCGGTCGGCGCGATTCTCGTCCGGGCTCGGGGTGCTTGATTTCATGAAGCGGACCTCGATCCTGAAATGCGGGCCGGACCAGTTGCGGGCATTGGGACCGGCGGCGATGACGCTGGGCAAGGCCGAAGGCCTCGATGCCCATGCGCGCTCGGTCGGGCTGCGCCTCAATCTGCCATGAACAAGCCATCGCCAGAGGACGATTCACATAATCGCATCGTCGCGGTGACGCTCGACGAGGAATCGATCGGGCGTTCCGGTCCCGATATCGAGCACGAGCGCGCGATCGCGATCTACGACCTCGTCGAGAAGAACCTGTTCGCGCCGGAAGGCGCCGAAACCGGACCGTTCACGCTGCATATCGCCATCACCGGCAACCGGCTGATGTTCGACATCCGCCGCGAGGACGGTACGCCGGTGGTGGCGCATCTGTTGTCGCTGACGCCGTTCCGGCGGATCGTGAAGGACTACTTCATGATTTGCGACAGCTACTACCAGGCGATCCGCACCGCGACGCCCGACAAGATCGAAGCCATCGACATGGGCCGCCGCGGCATCCATGACGAGGGCTCGCGCACGCTGCAGGAACGCCTGAAGGGCAAGGTGCGGGTCGACTTCGAGACCGCGCGCCGGCTGTTCACGTTGATCTCCGTCCTGCACTGGAAGGGTTAGGGCATGACCCGGAAAAGTGGGCACCGGTTTTCCGGAGAGGTCATGCCCAAGACAAAAGAATCCTGAGCGCATGGCGGCGCGCACTCCGCAGGCCGTGCTGTTCGCATGCGGCTTGAACAGCGTGCGCTCGCCGATGGCCGAAAGCCTGCTGCAGCGGATGTTTCCCGCAGGCGCTTTATGTGAAGTCCGCCGGGGTCAAGAAGGGCGAACTCGATCCGTTCGCCGTCGCGGTGATGGCGGAACTCGGCCAGGATATTTCGGGCCACAAGCCGACCACGTTCGAGGAACTTGACGATTGGGAAGGGCTGAATTTCGACCTCATCATCACGCTGTCGCCCGAGGCGCATCACAGGGCGCTGGAACTGACGCGCACGCTGGCGGCCGATGTCGAGTACTGGCCGACCCACGATCCGACCGGCACCGAGGGCAATCGCGAGCAGAAGCTGGAAGCCTATCGCGAGGTCTGTGACGGGCTGTTGCTGCGCATCCGCAGGCGGTTTTCGAAGGTGGGGGCCGCGAGTGGGTGAAAATTCCGCCGTCGTCCCTACGAGTAACCGAAATGTCGTCCCGCGAACGCGGGGACCCATACGCCGTGCAGTTGCGATTTAAGGCAGACGGTTGTTATAAGACTTCTTCCAATCACGATGTCCTGTGGTTATGGGTCCCCGCGTTCGCGGGGACGACTGCGGATATATGCTGACGACAACGGTTGTCTCGACCCAATCCCTTCCGATAGTTTCCGCGCGCTTTCCTCCCCCACGCCTCCGACGGACAAAAGTCCGCATGCTAGGCCGCCCCAAATTCGTTCTTGCTTCCGGTTCGCCACGGCGTCTCAGCCTGCTCAATCAGGCCGGCATCGAGCCCGATGCGCTGCGCCCCGCCGATGTCGACGAGACCCCGAAGCGCGGCGAGTTGCCGCGCGCCTGCGCCAACCGGCTGGCCCGCGCCAAGGCCGACGCCGCGCTCAAATCGGTGCAGCTTGACGATGAATTGCGCGGCTCGTTCATTCTGGCCGCCGATACCGTGGTCGCGGTCGGCCGCCGCATCCTGCCCAAGGCGAACCTGGTCGACGAAGCCTCGCAATGCCTGCGGCTGTTGTCGGGGCGCAACCACCGCGTCTACACCGCGATCTGCCTGGTGACGCCGAAGGAGACGTTTCGCCAGCGCCTGATCGAGACCCGCGTGCGCTTCAAGCGGCTGAACGAGGACGATATCCAGGCCTATATCGGCTCCGGCGAATGGCGCGGCAAGGCCGGCGGCTATGCCGTGCAGGGCATCGCCGGATCGTTCGTGGTCAAGATGGTCGGCTCCTACACCAATATCGTCGGATTGCCGCTGTATGAGTCGGTCGCACTGCTCGGCGGCGAAGGTTTCCCGGTCCGCTTCGGCTGGTTGAATGCCAGCTAAGCCGCCAGCCGGGGCCGGGTCCGGCAAGGAAACCGGGAAGCAAACCGGCAAGAAAACCGGAAAGCCGTGCCCGATCTGCGGCAAGCCCGCCAACGAGGCCTCGCGCCCGTTTTGTTCCGAGCGCTGCCGGGATGTCGACCTGAACCGCTGGCTGTCGAATTCCTACGCCATTCCCGCCGCCAGGGATAACGACGAAGACGCCGATTAAGCGCCGTTTTCGCCGCGTTTTGCGCCCCGTCGCCGCCCTTCGGGCTATGCCGGGCGCGGTCCGTCGCCGATTTTTGAGCCAAACCGCGAAGCATGGCCGCGCCATGCGCAGCCGCAAGGCGGAGCATGGACAGGGCCCCCCGGCCTGACTATAAACCGGCGCTCCCGGCGCCTGCGCCGGGACCTGCCCAGGTAGCTCAGTTGGTAGAGCATGCGACTGAAAATCGCAGTGTCGGTGGTTCGATCCCGCCCCTGGGCACCATTCAAATTTCCAGCAGGCCGTTTCTCCATCGGACCCGCGTAACGGCGGACGCCTGTCTCGCGGATCCCGATGCTGTTCCTGGCATCATTTTGCCGTTGCAGGCTTCGCATGTGCCATCCAGCTAGCCTGCACCCGCCGCAATGCATCCATTAGGGACGCCGCCTTCCGCTTGATCATCGCAACCACCGCCTCCAGTATCCTGTCGATCGCCGCGCGGCGATAGGCCCAGCGCGGGTCGGGATCGGGCGAAGCGATCACCATGGTGGCGTTGGCTTCGAACAACAGGACATCGCCATCGGCACCAATCCCGAAATCGATTCCGGCGTAGTCGAGACCGAGGGCCTCTTTAATGCGTTCGAGTGCTGCGATCGCCTTGTCGCCCAACGCGGCCGGCATGTCGCCGAGAAAAGCGGATTCCTCCAGCCGATGGTCCGGCTGGTCGGCCATGTCGGAGGTGAAATAATGCACTTTCCATTGCCGGGAGATCGCCAGATGCAAAGGATAGATCCGGCCCTCGATCATCATCACGCGGTATTTGCGCGCGTTGCCGTCCTTGCCGCGGGCGTCGAGATATTCGATCGCCAGCAGATCGTCTCCGGGAAGGCCGGCCGCAGCCGCTGATAATTCCGCCGGCGTTTCGACCAGGATGAAGTTGCGCCCGGTGTGATAGCCGGGCGAACGCAACAGCAGCGGAAAGCTGAATTGCCGGTTCGCCAATGCCGCGGCGCCGTCGGGGCTTGCGAGAATCCCGCGGGCCATCGCGACCGTGCGCGGGGTTATCACACCCGGCAGCTTGCCAAGCCGCCGGGCATTGTCGATCCGGCCGGTTTTCATCACCGCGGCGGGATCGTTGATCACCGGCGCCGACGTCCGCGCGATCAGATCGGTCGCGGCGTTGAGCGCGGGCTCGCAGAGATCGGCGTCGCCGATGGCATTGAAGATCAGTTGATGCGGCGGCAACGGGACCGACGGATCGAGATGGTCGGTGACGATCACCGATGTCAGGAAGATGCGGTCGTCGAGGAACGAAGCGGTCGGGATGTTGCCGCCGCCGGAGGACACCAGTTGCAATAGCGTCACCGGCGGCCTGGTGCCGCGATACGGCAAGGTTGAGATGGCGTGACCGCGAAAGCCTTTCCGGAAATGATGGGCGGCACCGGCACGGTCGCCGAGATCGGCCAGCACGGCGCCCAGTCCCTGATGCGCCGGCGCATGGTCCGGATCGATCCGCAACACGGTTTCGTAATAGCCGCGCGCTTGCTGGTGCTTGTTGGCGCGAAGCAGGAGGTTGGCAAGATTGACATGTCCCATCGGATTTTGCGGATGGTGCGCGATCGCCTCCGAATAGACCCGGCAGGCGGCGTCGATCGCGCCCATATTCGTCAATAGCGTGCCGAATTCGTTGAGCGCGCTGAAATTGGTCGGCGCCCTTTGCAGGATATCGACGAAGGCCTGCTGGGCGTCCTGCCGCCGGTCCAGCGCACCGAGAAGAACCGCGCGCTCGATCTCGGCATCGATGGCGTCCTCTTCGAGGCGTCGATGGGCCAGCAGTTCCTCAAGCTGGCGCAGCCTCGATTCCTGCGCCAGGCGGGGCGCCCAGTCGCGGGGGCTGTCGCCTGGGTCACGCAAGGGAGCCGCGTTCTGTTTCATCCGGTTACGATGTAGCCAGGTGGGTAGCGTTCGATCGCGCCACTATTGGCTGATTCGCATCCTCTGCATCCGCAATTTTCCGGCGATGCCGGTGGGGGCGGTTATTGCCAGATATTTCCGGCGGTTGGCTCGAAATAGCGGGAAGCAAATCTTTCGCCAAGCTGCCCCGAATAACGGCCATTGCCGGACCTTGGCAGGACTTTATTTACCATAAACCGGACATGGTCGGGTTCCGCTCACTGCCACAAAGCGCCAATCATGCCCGCATCCGCGCTAGCCATCCGCCTTTCGGACGCCGATATCGCCGAGTCGTTCGTGACACAACAACTCCGCATCGGGCTGGAATATTACTCGGCCCGCAGGACCGCCGCGGCCATCGCCGCGTATCAACGCGGCCTCGCCGCGGCCGGGGATGAAGCGCCCGGTTACGTGTCGACTCGAGACGATTTCGGAACTGCATTCAAATCTCGGCAATGCCTGCATGGTCCACGGCGATCTCGAACAGGCCGCCTCAAACTACAAGGCCGCGCTGCGGCTTAAACCCGACCTGATCTCCTGCTGGTGCAATCTTGGCAACGTGCACCTGGAGACCGGAAAGCCACGGGATGCCATCACGCTTTATCTTCATGCGCTGACGCTGAACCCGGGCCATTGGCCGTCGCGCACCAATCTGGTTCACGCCCTGATGACCACGCGGCAATATGCCGGTGCCAGGGCGCTGTTGATGGAATTGGTCGAGGAACGGCCGCGAGAGGGCCGGCTACACCATCAGCTTGGCAAGGTTTGCGTCGAACTGAACGAACTGCCATCGGCGCTCGCAAGCTTTCAGCAGGCCGTCACCCTCAATCCCCGCGATGCCGACAGCATCTACTGGATCGGCGGCATCCAGCAGCGAATGGGTGACATCGAGGCCGCCAAGGCCGCCTATGCGCAAGCGGCGCGGATGCAGCCGCTGATCAGGCGGCCGGCGGCAAAATCTCCCGCGGAGTTTCGCGTGCTGGCGCTCTATGCGCCGTTCGCCGGCAACACGCCGACCGAATATCTGTTCAAGGACGCGGTCTACGACACCGATACCTTCGCCCTGGTTGCCGCCGGCGAGGTTGATATCGAGCTTCTGAAAAACGACGCGCACGTCGTCGTCAACCTGATTTCCGATGCGGACCAGGCTGAAGCCGTGTTGCCGCTGGCCGCCGATCTGGCCGGCCGGCTGGGCAAGCCGGTCGTGAACGATCCCCTGAAGATCCAGAGGACGACACGCGATACCGTTGCGGATCTGCTGGCGGGAATACCGGGTTGCCGCATCCCGAAGGTCCTGCGCCAGAAGGCCGGCGCCGACCTGTCGGTCGCGACATTGCACGCGGCATTCCCGTCTGCATCTTCCATCCTGGCGCGTCCGGTCGGAACCCATGGCGGCGACGATTTCGAGAAGATCGACGACCCGGCCGGGCTTGCGGCCTTGCTCGCGCGGCGCCCCGAAACCGACCGCTATCTGATCGAGTACATCGACTATCGTTCGGCCGACGGGTATTTCCGCAAATATCGCTTCATCTTCGTCGGCGGCGAGATCCTGCCGTACCATCTGGCGATCGGAAACGACTGGAAGGTGCATCACGTCAACACCGACATGGCCAACCAGCCATGGATGCAACAGGAAGAAGAGGCCTTTTTGGCCGATCCTGCAGCGGTTTTCGATACCGGCCATTATCGGTCGTTGCGCGCGATCCGGGAGCGCGTCGGCCTCGATTATTTCGGCATCGATTGCGGGCTGGACGGTTCAGGAAATCTCGTGGTGTTCGAGGTCAATGCCTCGATGCTGGTCCATGCGCACAACGAGGAGTTCCCGTACAAGGCTCCGTTCGTCCATCGCATCAAGCTGGCGTTCGACGCGATGTTGCGAAAATTCGCGAGCGCTTAAGGCTATTCGAGCGTGCGGATATTCCAGCTGGCGTGGCGAACGCCGGGCATTTGTAACGACGATGCGGAGGGGTTGACCAAATCCGGCTCGTCATGGCTGTACCGGCCGACGCTCGCTCGCTACCGGCGAACTCGCTTCTCCATTTGACAGGATTGGATTCGGCCGGTAGCCGCCGTCTACTCCGCCAATTCAGAATAGGGCGTCGCCGGCACCTGGGCCTCGATCGCCTTGCTCTCGGCCAGGATCCTGGGCTTGCGCAGCCAGACATAAATCTGCGCGCCGATCAGCACGACACAGATGAAGAGGAAGAACGCGCTGATCGGGCGGTCGATAAAGGTCATGAGGTCGCCGCGCGAGATCAACAGGCTGCGCCGGAAGTTTTCCTCGAAACGCGGGCCGAGCACGAAGCCGAGCAGGATCGGAGCGGGATGGAAGTCGAGACGCAGCAGGATGTAGCCGATAACGCCGATGAAGACGGTCTCGCCGACCTGGAACATGTCGTTGCTGGCGGCATAGACCCCGATGCAGACAAAGAACATCGCGCTCGGATAGAGGTAGCGGTACGGGATGCTCAGCAGTTTTACCCACAGCCCGATCATCGGCACGTTCAGGATGACCAGCAGGATGTTGCCGATCCAGAAGCTCGCGATCAGGCCCCAGAAGATGTCGGCGTGCTGGCTGATGAGTTGCGGCCCCGGCACGATGCCGTGAATGATCAGCGCGCCCAGCAATAGCGCCATCACGGTGTCGCCGGGAATCCCCAGGCTCATGGTCGGGATGAAGTCGCCCTGCACCGAAGAGTGCGTGGAGGCCTCGGGGCATGCGACGCCCTCGATGGCGCCGTGGCCGAACCGCTCCGGCGTCTTCGATATTTTTTTCTCGGTGGCGTAGGACACAAAGGAGGCGATGGTCGGTCCGGTGCCCGGAATCAGCGCGCAGAGACTGCCGAGCAGGGTGCCGCGGATCATCGGCCAGAACGCCAGCTTGAGGTCGGCCTTCGACGGGAACATGTCGGAGATGCCGACCTTGGCGTATTTCATGTCGACGGTTTCGGTATTGTTGATGCTGTTCATGAACTCGGCGATGCCGAACATGCCGAGCGCCAGCGCGATGATCTCGACGCCGTCGAACAGTTCCGTGATCCCGAAGGTGAAGCGGGGCTGTCCGGTTTCGATGTCCGATCCGACGATGCCGACCAAAAGGCCGAGCACCGTCATCGCGATGCCCTTGAGCGGCGATCCCTTCGCCAGCGTCGAGCCCGCGAGCAATCCCACCAGCATCAGCGAACAGACTTCAGCGGGCCCGAATTCGAGCGCCACCTTGACCAGGAACGGCGCCAGGAAAATCATCTCGGTGATGCCGAACGAGGCGCCGACAAAGGCGGCGATGATGGTGATGCCGAGCGCGGTGCCGCCCTTGCCCTGCTTGGTCAGGGGAAAACCGTCGAGGCAGGTCACCGCGTGCGGCGGATGACACGGCAGGTTCAAAAGGATCGAGCAGATCGCGCCGCCATATTGCGCGCCGTAATAGACGCCGGAGAGCATCAGGATCGCCGGCACCGGCTGCATGCCGAAGGTTAGCGGCAGCAGGATCGAAATCGTCGCGACCGGTCCCATTCCCGGCAGCACGCCGACAAGATTGCCGACCAGCACGCCGAGGAAGCAGTACATCAGGTTATGCGGCTCGAGGGCGACGCCGAAACCGTAATAGAGATCCGTAATCGCCGTTGAGATCATAGGTTGACCCCGCGCAGCAACGGGAACGGAATGCTCAGCAGGTAATGGAACAACAGCACGCCGAACACGGTAATGCCGGCCGCCAGGATCAAGGACGATTTATAGGTGGCGGTGTTGTCGCCGAGTGCGCAGACAAAGACGCAGGCGAACACTGCCGGGATCATGCCGAGATATAGTCCCAGCACGATGAACAGGACGGGGCCGGCGAGAATGCAGAACCAGCCGAACCATTGCGGGTCGTCCGGCAGAAACTTCTTGTCATCGTCTTCGGACGGTCCCAGCGCGGTGCCGGCGATCAGGATACCAAGAAACGCCAGCACGATACCGAGCATTACCGGCATGAATCCGGGGCCCATCCGGGCAAGCGTGCCGAACTTGTAGCCGGTGCCGGTCACCGCGGCTCCCACTCCGATCAGGAGCATCAGGGCGCCGGCATAGTAGTCGCGCTTCAGCTTGAACTTCCCCTGCAACGGCGCCTCTCCGGAACGTTTTTTGAACCACGGACCCTAGCCGTGGGAACGGGGCCTGTCGATATCAGCTTCAAGGGGCTTTGTGGAGGGGCGGGAACCGTGCGCAAGTGTCGCTAGTTGCGTCGCTCAAATTCGGCCGGATTTAGAAAATGCGCGGGGGTCCTCGTCTTAAGTTGCAAGCCGCCCACGCTCGCGTTCCCAATACGAACCGGGATGGCGCTGATATCGAAAATCATGAATTAAATTCATAAGCAATTTCAAATAATTAAAGTCAGCGACGGGGTGCCTGATTATTTCAGCGTCGCGCGAAAATCGATCGTGCGCAGGATCACGCCGGGCGGATTGCCCTCGAGTTCGACGTCGCTGAATTTGCGCGCGGCGCGTTCCTCGATCTGCGCGCGCAGCCGCAGAAATTGCTGCTCGCGCTGGGCCGGTTGAATTCTGGATGTGCCCTCGAGTTGATCCATCGCTTCGGTGGAGACGGCGCAGGTGACGTCAGCCTGGTCGTTCTTCATCGTGAACAGCACGACCCTCCGGTTGGAGTCGTATTCCCGAAAGTCACCTTGGGTGAGCGCCATCTCGGAGTCCCTCGATTGAACAGACTGTCGGCAACCCCTGTCAGAATCTCTTTCGGGCTGCCGGCGGATTGAGTTCGGCGATTTTCAACAGGCACTCTTGCTGGGTGTCATGAGGGCCGGTGACGAAAGTTCCGCTCACCTTGGTTGAGTACCAGCCCGACACGACGCCGAGGCGCAGCGACTCTTCGGTTTTGACGTGGCGCGCGGAAAGAATTTGCATGGAGTTTCCTTTGCGTCAGGTGTTTCGAATTGTCGAAAACATCCTGCGGTCCCACGCAGTGCGCCTTTTGAGCCCGAATAGCCATGGTTTTCTTCGACGCGGCCTGCTTTCACGCCGAAGTGCGCACCTTTCGCCCCTCGATCGGGTAGGCCGGATCGTTGAATCCCGGCGTCGAGGGATGGCCGCTGGCGACGAGTTTGTCGATCAGGGCTTCGTCCTCGGCGGTAAAGCGATAATCCAGCGCGCGGACGTAGTCGTCCCATTGTTCCTCGGTGCGCGGGCCGGCGATGACGGCGCTGACGAACGAAGAGTTCAGCACCCATGCCACCGCGAATTGTCCGGCGGTGATGCCTTTGGCCTCGGCATGCTGTTTTATCTGCTGTGCAAGCTTGAGCGATTCCGGCCGCCACTCGGTCTGCATCATGCGGGTATCGTTGCGGCCGGCGCGGGTGTCCTTGTCGGGCGGAGCGTCGGGACGGTATTTGCCGGTGAGCACGCCGCGCGCCAGCGGGCTATAGGGCACGATGCCGAGGCCGTAGAATCCGCAGGCCGGAAAATGCTCGACCTCGGGCATGCGGTTCATGGCGTTGTAATAGGGCTGGCTGACGATCGGGCGGTCGATGCCGAGGCGGTCGCAGATGTTGCAGATTTCGGCGACCCGCCAGGCGCGATAGTTCGAGACGCCGAAATAGCGCACCTTGCCCTGACGGATCAGTTCGCCCATCGCGCGCACGGTCTCTTCCAGCGGGGTCGAAAGGTCTTCCTTGTGCAGGTAGTAGATGTCGATGTAGTCGGTGCCGAGCCGCTTCAGGCTTTCGTCGGCGGCCTGCAACGTCCAGCGCCGCGACAGCCCGCCGCGATTGGGATCGTCGCCCATCGCGTTGGCGAGCTTGGTGGCGAGCACCCAGTTTTGCCGGTTGTTGGAGATAGCGCGGCCCACCACCTGCTCGGAGTTGCCGCCGTTATAGGCGTCCGCCGTATCGATGAAGTTGACGCCGGCCTCGCGCGCCTTGGCGACAAGCCGCGTCGATGTCGCCTCATCGGCCGGGCCGCCGAACATCATGGTACCGAGGCAAATCGGCGAGATTTTCAGGCCGCTGCGGCCGAGTTGACGGTATTCCATCGATCAAGTCCTTTCAGCACGCGCCCCGTTGCACCTTACGCATCGTTCCTCAATATCTTGAACACGCCGCTGGCCATCGCGATACAGCGCCTGTCGACGGTCACCTCGGTACTGACGAAGATCAGGCTGCGGGTCGAGCGCACCACGTGCGGTTTCGAGATCAGGATCTCGCCGATCTTGCCGGCCTCGACAAAGTGGGTGTCGAGCTGAACGGTGGCGAGCTTGGGCCGGCCCGAGACAAAGCGCGCCGTCATGCCGCAAGCGCGATCCGCGAATGTCATCAGCACCCCGCCCTGCACCAGGCCGCGGCGGTTGTGGTGCTTGTCCTGCGTAATCAGCGCATATTCATGCTCGCCGTCGACAACGCGCTGCCATAGCGGCCCGACCAGGCTGAGGAAACCGCTGGTTTCGACAATGGTCCAGCCGGAGGCCTTGAGTTTCTCCGTGGACTTGTCGGTCATGTTCGCTCTCTCCACCGTCGTCCCGGCGAACGCCGGGACCCATAACCACCGGCGCCCACGATGACAAAAGGCCTCTCACATCGCGCCAAAACGAGACAGCACGGCGTATGGGTCCCGGCGCGCGCAAGAGCTTGGCCGGAACGACGGGGTCGTTGGTCATTTCATCAATCGCCGACGTGTTGTAGTCAAGCGGGATGATCTGGCCGTTTGACCAACCCACGAAGCGGAATATCGCCGGGCGCTGCGCGGCCTTCACGCGTCTTCCTGCCGGCGAGGCGTCGACGGCGCTCAAGCGCGCCGCGGTCGCTATCGCGCTGGTGGAGACGGAAGGGGCTGATGGCACGGCGTTGCTGTTGACCTTGCGCGCTGCGGGCTTGCGCGCCCATCGCAGCCAGTGGGCGCTGCCGGGCGGGCGCTGCGACGACGGCGAAACACAGGTTGAGGCGGCACTGCGCGAGCTTCACGAGGAACTCGGCCTCGAGCCTGGGCCCGATGACGTGCTGGGCCTGCTCGACGATTATCCGACCCGTTCCGGTTACCTGATTACGCCGGTGGTGGTGTGGGCGGCCAACAGTGCCATCATCTCGCCCAACCCCGCGGAGGTCGCCTCCGTGCATCGCATCGCGCTGACGGAGATCGAAGCGGCGGATGCCTTCGACTTTGTGACCATCCCCGAAAGCACGCGGCGCGTGATCCGGTTTCACCACGCCGGCCGGTTGATTCACGCGCCGACGGCGGCGCTGATCTATCAGTTCCGCGAAGTGCTGGCCGGACGCGCCACCCGCGTTGCCGAACTGGAACAGCCGGTATTCGCCTGGAAGTAACGCAAACCCGGCGCTGTTGCCGCAGCTTGGCCGTTTCGGGGCTGACTTGCGCGATGCGCTTGCTACAACAGGCCATGCATCTTGATGCAATTCGTTTTCGCCCTGGATATTTCGCCGCCGCGCTGCTGCTGTTTGCGCCGCAGGCGGTGGCGACGGATGCCGCCACGCTGCCGGCGGCCACGGCCGCTGCGATGGCGCAGGCCGCTTCGCCGCAAGCGATTACGGACTATCGCCTCAGGCTGAAACAATACCTCGAGGCACGCGCGGCCTTCGAACAGGAAGCCGGCGCCTACTGGAATTCGATTTCGGAGAAGCGGCGCGGCCGCAATGCCAAGCGCCGCGAGCATCAGCCGATCGCGCTCGACGATTACGTGCTGACGCAGCCGCCGGTCTATACCGGGCCGAAGCGGCCGGTGAACCCGGCGCCGGAGCCCGAGCCGGAACGCACCCCGCGCGAGCACAAGGCCATTCCGGTCGTCGCCGACCTGTTGCAGGCCGCCGTCCAGCAATACCAGTTCAGGCCGCAACGGCCCGCCAGCGAACTCGAATTCAAGCGCGCCTATGCCCGGGTCGCGGCGGCGGCAGGGCTGACGCGCGAGCAGGCGGTGCGGGTCTATTCGTTCGAGACCGGCGGCACCGGCAATTACGATGTGCAGTCGGGCATCGAGCACGGCGGCAGGCGCGCGATTTCCACCGCGATCGGTTACAACCAGCTTCTCACCACCAACAGCGTCGAACTGATTGCCGAGCAGGGTTCCGAAATCGTCGCGGCGCTGGCTGCCAGGGCCGCGCAATTGTCCGGCGCTGCGCGCAGCGCGATGGATTACAAGATTGCGGTGCTGAAGCGGATGGTGGCGCTGGCGCGCTCGGTGCCGGACGACTGGTCGGCGCATGGCAGGATCGCCGACACCCAGCAGGGCTGGGCTATGCATGCGATGGTGCTGGACATCGATGTCGGCCCGCTGCTGCAGACCCACAAGCTTCTGACGTCGGTGATCTTCGCGCGCATCAAGGGCTATAGCCGCCCGCTCACCGCCGCCGAACTCGAGATGATGAACCTCACCGGCGACGGCACCGGGCTCGACATGGTGACGATGCCGCAGGCGATGCGCGAGCAGGTCCCGACCTCGAATTTTTTCCAGCGCTCGGGTTACGAGCGTAACCCGGTGGCGATCCGCCACAACACGGTCGCAAAACTGCTCGCGGTCACCGACAGCCGGATGGACAGCAACAGCAACCTGCAAGGCGCGCGAGATCTCGCGGCGGCGTTTTAGCTTCTTCGTCTCCCCTTGGCCGGGACGCACGCGTGGTCTCTCGATTTCGCAATGCGTGAGGACGCCGTTTGAAGGGTCACGTCGCCGCGGATTATGAGTCCCGGCGTTCATCCGGGACGCCGCGTTGCGGCCACCTTCTGCCACATGGGGAGAAGGGCATCAGTCCTCAGTTCGAACCGAACATGAACTTGCCGTCGCCTTCAAGGTACGGTCCGGTCCGCATGTAAAGCTGTCCGTTCTGGCCGATGAAAAACAACGTGCCCTTCGGCACCTTCTTGGCGCCCTTCAACAGCATGCCGGCATTGTTGGTGCCCATCTTGTAGGAAAAGGTCTTGCCGTCCTTGCCGTAGCCGTAGCCCATGTCCGGCGTCAGCACCCAGGGCGTCGGCGCCGGGCCTTGTGCAAATGCCGATGTCGTCAGCGCGGTCAGTGCTGCCGCCAGCAACAGGGTCTTGGTCGAAAATCTCGTCATCGTGCATTCTCCCGGCAAACTTCATTCCAAGTTGATGGCTCGCCCACTGCTTGAACAAACCACGAACGTCATTATTCCGTCAATGCGAACGACCGGCTTCGCCGCAGGCAAACGTCTCCCGCGACTTTGTGATTTCCCGTGTCCCATGACGCGACTATCCTAGCGTTTCAGTCTACAAGCCGTATTTGCGAAATAAGTCGTAGGGATGATTCGGATGAACCACGTCATGAAGATTTGTTTGGGCGTAACACTGTCGCTCATGACGCTGATGGCCGCGGCCCGCGCCGATGAATTCAAGCTCAGCAACAACCAGAGGATTTCCTGCAGCCGGGGTCTGGCCCCCGGCAAGCTCAATACCGCGACCTGCAAATCCTACGCCTATCTCTTCAACGTCAAGACGTCGGAGTATTTCAGGTGCCAGGTCAGCCTGGCGCTGACGCGCGACAACAAGGAAGTGATCAACGTCCAGACCGACGGCGGCTGCGTCAAGAAACCCCGCATCTTCGACACCGACTCGCACTACTCGTTCGACGCCACCGAAACCGAGCCGCCCAACACCAATTCGTTTTTCGGTCCCGGCGGCTACTCGGTCTGGGCCAGCGACGACACCGCGCAGAAAGTCCGCGGCTGCATCACCGTCAGTTCCGGCCTCGGCAACGACATTTCAAAATGCGTGGACATGACGTTTCAATAGCTGAAGCTCCTCGCGGCAGGACGTCGAGGGTTCCATCACGGAACCGGTGAGCTGTCGCGGTTTCAAACGCTTGGTAGAAGTAATCCAGTTTTTTAGCCGCCCGGACGGGTTGACCATGCGTCCCGGTCCGTCCAACTTCCCGGCCCAATTCGGGGAGGGGCAATGTTCAACCATTCGAGGTCAATTGCCGCTGCTGTCTCGATGGCGGTGATGCTGTCGGCGTTGCCCGCGCGGGCCCAGCAGTTCATCAACGTGCTGACCGGCGGCACCTCCGGCGTATACTATCCGCTCGGCGTCGCGATCGGAAAGATCTACAGCGACAAGATTCCGAACGTGAAGACCCAGGTGCAGGCCACCAAGGCGTCGGTGGAGAACCTGATCCTGCTGCAGCAGGGCCGCGGCGAGATTGCGTTTACGCTCGGCAATTCGCTGAAGGCGGCCTGGGAAGGCAACGAGGACGCCGGCTTCAAGACCAAACTCGACAAGTTGCGCACCATCGGCGCGATCTATCCGAACTACATCCAGATCGTCGCCACCGCCGACAGCGGCATCAAGACGCTGGCCGATCTCAGGGGCAAGAGCCTCTCGGTCGGCGCGCCGAAGTCGGGCACCGAACTCAACGCGCGCGCGATCCTTGGCGCGGCGGGCCTGAGCTACCGGGACATCGGCAAGGTCGAATATCTGCCGTTCGCCGAATCCGTCGACCTGATGAAAAATCGCCAGCTGGATGCGACGCTGCAATCGGCCGGGCTCGGGGTCGCCTCGCTGAAGGATTTGAGCACCTCGACCGACATCGTCGCGGTGGCGGTTCCCAGGGACGTGGTCGACAAGATCGGCCCGCCATTCGTCCCGGCGACGATCCCTGCAAATACCTACACCGGACAGGACAAGGATGTCCCGACGGCGGCTGTCATCAACTATCTGGTGACGAGTTCCGCGGTCTCCGACGACCTCGTCTATCAGATGACCAAATTGATCTTCGAGTCGCTGCCGGAACTGGCGAATTCGCATGCCGTCGGCAAGGAGATCAGGCTCGAGACCGCGCCGCTCGGCAGCCCGGTTCCGCTGCACCCCGGCGCGATCCGCTATTACAGGGAAAAAGGCCTGATCAAGTAGGGGCTAACTTGTTCAGATGTCATGGCCGGGCTTGACCCGGCCATCCATCCTTTGAGAGGACTCTCTCGCTGGATGCGCGGGTCATCCAGCGCGAAGACGCGCTTTGCGCTTCAGCCCGGGCATGACGAATCCGGGTGGTCGGTGCTAAGACGCTCGCGGGCGCTGGGGAACGACAGAGATGCTGCAGGCCGAGGGCGCCGAGGGGCCCGTCAAGGTCGAATTCGATAATTTCGAGCACGGCTTTCCCGAAGGCTTCGGCCCCGGCGGCTGGGGACACCTCGCCTATGCCGTCGGCATCGTCTTTGCGGTTTTTCAGCTCTATGTGGCGGCTTTCAACTACCTGCCGAGCCAGGTGGTGCGCGGCGTTCACGTCGGCTTCCTGCTCCTGATGAGTTTCGGCCTGATCGGCAACTTCACCGCCAAAGGCGATGCCGGCCGTGCCGCCGGCTGGCTGTTCGGCCTCGCCGGATTCCTCTGCGGCCTGTATCAGTGGGTTTTCTACGCCGACCTGATTTCGCGCGACGGCGATCCGACCCGGCTCGATCTGGCCGTCGGCACCTTGCTCGCGGTCCTGATCTTCGAGGGCACGCGGCGGCTGATGGGCCTTGCGCTGCCGCTGATGTGCGGCGCCTGCATCCTCTATTGGTTCTTCGGCCAGTACCTGCCCGCGCCGTTCAACCATCGCGGCTACGCCTTCGATCAGATCGTCACCCACCTGTCCTACGGCACCGAAGGTTTCTACGGCGTGCCGATCTATGTCTCGGCGACCTACATCTTCCTGTTCATTCTGTTCGGCTCGTTCCTCGAACGCGCCGGCATGATCCGGCTATTCACCGACGTTTCGCTCGGCCTGTTCGGCAGCACCCGAGGCGGTCCGGCCAAGGTGGCGGTGCTCGCGTCGGGCCTGATGGGCACGATCTCCGGTTCCGGCGTCGCCAACGTCGTGACCGTCGGCCAGTTCACGATTCCGCTGATGATCAGGTTCGGCTATCGCCGGGCCTTTGCCGCCGGGGTCGAGGCCACCGCCTCGATGGGCGGACAGATCATGCCGCCGGTGATGGGCGCGGTCGCCTTCATCATGGCCGAGACGCTCGGCGTCGAGTACGCCGCCATCGTCAAGGCCGCGGTGATCCCGGCCGTTCTCTATTTCGCCTCCGCGTTCTGGATGGTGCATCTCGAAGCCGGCAAATACGGCCTGGTCGGCATGAAGCCGTCGGAAGTCCCGAGCGCCTGGAAAGCGCTGGTGGCGGGCTGGTATCTGGTGTTGCCGCTGGCGGCGCTGGTCTACATGCTGTTCGAGGGCTTCACGCCGCTCTATGCCGGCAGCATAGGTCTGGCGCTGACGGTGACGTTGATCCTCGGCGCCAGCATTATGCTCGGCCTGTCCACCACGATGTTCCGATATGTTTTCTGGATCGGGCTCGCGCTGGTCTTCGTCGGGGTATCGCGCAACGGCCTCGAGATCGTTCCGGTGGCAGGCGTGGTCGGCGGTCTGGTGCTGCTTGCCGCGATCACGCGCGGCGGCCGTGCGACGCTGAGGGCATGCCGGGATTCGCTGGCCGACAGCGCCAAGTCGGCGATCGCGGTCGGCATGGCCTGCGCCATCGTCGGCAGCATCATCGGCATGATGACGCAGACCGGCGTCGGCACCGTGTTCGGCGGCTGGATCATCGGCCTCGGCGCCAAGAGCCTGTTTCTCGCGCTGGTCATGACGATGCTGCTGTCGATCCTGCTCGGCACCGGCATCCCGACCATTCCGACCTACATCATCACCGCCGCTCTCGCCGCCCCTGCGCTGGCCCGGCTCGGCGTGCCCCTGATCGTCAGCCACATGTTTGCGTTCTATTACGGCATCATGGCCGACCTCTCGCCGCCGGTGGCGCTGGCCGCATTGGCGGCGGCACCGATCGCGAAAGAGAACCCCGACAAGATCGGCTGGGAGGCGATGCGCATCGCGCTTGCCGGCTACGTCATTCCGTTCGTCTTTGTGTATTCGCCGGCGCTGATGCTGCAGGCCGGCGATCCCCTGGCCGGCCAGCTCGGATTCTACGGCGCAGTGGCATTTGCGACGTTCAAGGCCCTGGTCGCGATCGGACTGTTCGGCATAGTCGCGATCGGCTTCTTGTTTACGCGGCTGACGCTATCCGAACGGCTGGTCGCCTTTGTCGCGGCCCTGTGCCTGCTTGGCGATTTCAGCTTCAGCGATACCGCCGGCTTCCTGCTGACGGTGGCCTGCGTGCTCTGGCAGTGGCGGCAGCGTTCGCGTCTCGCGGTGGCGGCGGCTTGAGTCTTTGCCTCACTTCGCTTGGCGTCGTCAAAACGCTGTCGGTCGCGGCGTTCACGCTTGCCTGGACCCATTCGATCGAGAAGGTGGAGTGGCAGGAGGACTGGCGCATCACCCCGCAGGGGCTCGAACTGGTGCAGGCCCGCGTCAAGGGCTCCGGCGCCGGCATGGAGCCGCCGCCGGACGCGCGCCTGGTCGATGGCTGGTTTCAATGGCAGCCGAAGCGCGCGCCGATGCCGCAGGTGGTGCTGGGCAATTCCGGCGCCGCCGGCGAATGGCGGTTGTGCAGCGGCGGAAATTGCCGGACGCTGCCGGAAATTTTCGGGCATCCGATCGGCGCCAATGTTACGACCATGAGCGCCTGCGAGCGATGACAGGCCAACAAAGGGAGAAGTCGATGGCACGGCTCAAGGGCAGGACAGCGATGGTGGTCGGCGCCGGTTCGATCGGGCCGGGCTGGGGCAATGGCAAGGCGACCGCGGTGACCTTTGCGCGCGAAGGCGCGCAGGTGTTTTGCGTCGATCGCAACGGCAAGGCCGCGCAGGAAACCGTCGATATCATCACCTCCGAAGGCGGCAAGGCGGCCGCGTTCACGGCGGATGCGTCCCGCGCCGGCGACGTCGAGGCCATGGTCGCGGCTTGTCTGAAGGCCTATGGCCGCATCGACGTGCTCGACAACAATGTCGGCATCGCCGAGATGGGCAGCGTCGTCGAGGTCTCGGAGGCGAGTTGGGATCATGTCTTCGCGGTCAATCTCAAAAGCGCCTACCTCGCCATGAAGCACGTCATCCCGGTGATGGCGAAACAAGGCGGCGGCTCGATCATCAACATTTCGTCGATCGCCTCGATCCGCCATCTCGGCATTTCCTATGTCACCTATGCCGCCACCAAAGCCGCCATGAACCAGATGATGCGCACCACCGCGGTCGAATTCGCGCCAAAGAAAATCCGGGTGAACTGCATCCTGCCCGGCCTGATGAAAACGCCGATGGTCGAGCACTCCGCCGGTCTGGCGGCGAGCTACGCCAAGGGCGACGTCGAAGCGATGTGGCGCGCGCGCGACGCCCAGGTGCCGATGGGACACATGGGCGATGCCTGGGATGTCGCCAACGCGGCATTGTTTCTGGCCTCCGACGACTCGAAGTATGTCACCGGCCTGGAACTGGTGGTCGACGGCGGCATTACGCTGAAAGTGGGGTAGACTTCATCGTCCCCGTGGAAGCAGATCAGTTAAGTAATCGTCGTCCCTGCGAACGCAGGGACCCATAACCTCCGGTGTTTGTGGTTGCGGATAGTTGTCCAACAGCGTTCTTAAAACGAGACAGCACAGGCTACGCGACGAGCGCAATTGCGCTCGCGCGGGGGTCCCTGCCTTCGCAGGCGACGACGCTGTGTTATTTTACGCTCCTGGCCCTGATCCTCTCTGCGCTGTCCCACGCAGCCTTCGCCACCGGTACCACGCCGTCCACCGAAGCACCGGTCGATCCAGCGCCCTGCGTCGCTGCCGCCGCCGCCGATGACGACGACAAGATCATCGCCGTCTGCGGCGCGCTGATCGACAATGAGAAGACCTTGAGGGCCGATCGCACCAAGGCGCTGGTCGCGCGCGGCGGCGCCTATGGGCGCAAGGACCAGGTCGAGCGCGCCATCGCCGATGACGACGCCGCACTTGGGCTCGATCCGACGCTGGCCGATACCTTCAACGCGCGGGGCGAACTCTGGCGCAAAAAGGGCGATCGGCCGCGCGCGCTGGCCGATTTCGGCGCCGCGCTCAAGCTCAATCCGCGGCTTGAGGCGGCGCGCGCCAACCATAAGTCGCTGGCGCTGGAGCTGGAGCGGATCGGTGCGCAGATGGCCATCAAGAACAAGCCCAATCCTCCCTTGAAATGAACCCACTTCCCGTGACAATGAGTCATGAAGTCTAGCCGGGACGCCACAATGAACAGCCAGGACAACAGCCGATACCACGAGGTCTATGCCCGCTCGATGAGCGACCCCGAGGGTTTTTGGGGCGAGGCGGCGCGCGAGATCGACTGGATCGAGCCGGCCAGGAAGATCTTCGACCCGGCCATGGGACTTTACGGCCGCTGGTTCACGGGTGCCGTGGTCAACACCTGCTACAACGCGCTCGATCGTCATGTCGCGGGTGGCCGCGCCGACCAGGTGGCGCTGATCCACGATTCGCCGCTGGCGGGAGCCGTCACCAAATTCACCTATGCGCAGATGTTGCACGAGGTGAAGACGCTTGCGGCCATCATGCAGGATTTCGGCGTCGCCAAAGGCGACCGCGTCATCCTCTATATGCCGATGGTGGCGGAAGCGGTGTTCGCGATGCTGGCCTGCGCGCGGATCGGGGCGGTGCATTCGGTGGTGTTCGGCGGTTTCGCGGCCAAGGAGCTGGCGACCCGGATCGATGACGCCAAGCCGAAGCTGATCTTTTCGGCAAGCTGCGGGCTCGAGCCCGGCCGCATCGTGCAGTACAAGCCGCTGCTCGACGAAGCGATCAGGCTTTCCCGCAACAAGCCGCAGGCCTGCATCGTCCTGCAGCGGCCGCAGCAAGCTTGCGATCTCGTTGCGGGCCGCGATCACGACTGGGCCGAGCTGCGCGCCAAGGCCATCGCCGCGAAAAAATCCGCCGACTGCGTGCCGGTGCTGGCGACCGATCCGCTCTACATCCTCTACACCTCCGGCACCACAGGCATTCCCAAAGGCGTGGTGCGCGACAATGGCGGGCACCTGGTTGCGCTGAAATGGTCGATGTTCAATCTCTACGGCGTCAAGCCCGGCGAGGTCTGGTGGTGCGGCTCCGACATCGGCTGGGTGGTCGGCCACAGCTACATCGTCTACGGGCCGCTGTTTCATGGCGCGACCTCGATCATGTATGAGGGCAAGCCGATCGGCACCCCGGATGCGGGTGCGTTCTGGCGGGTGATCTCGGAACACGGGGCGGTTGCGTTCTTCACCGCGCCGACCGCGTTCCGCGCCATCAAGAAGGAAGACCCCGACGGCAAATTCATCCGCCAGTACGACCTGTCGAAATTCCGCACGCTGTTTCTCGCCGGCGAGCGCGCCGATCCGCCGACGGTGGAATGGGCCGAGCAGCAATTGAAATTGCCGGTGATCGATCACTGGTGGCAGACCGAAACCGGCTGGTGCATCGCCGGCAATCCGATGGGACTCGGCATGCTGCCGGTCAAGCACGGCTCGCCGACGGTGCCGATGCCGGGCTATCGGGTCGAGGTGGTCGACGAGGCCTCCAGGCCGCTGCCGGCAGGCACCATGGGTTCGATCGTGATCAAGCTGCCGATGCCGCCGGCCTGCCTGCCGACCCTGTGGGAGCAGGACGAGCGCTGCAAGGAAGCCTATTTCAACGAGTTCCCCGGTTACTACAAAACCTCCGACGCCGGCTATATCGACGAGGACGGCTACGTCTATGTGATGGGGCGGACCGACGACATCATCAACGTCGCCGGCCACCGGCTCTCGACCGGCGGCATGGAGGAGATTCTGGCTTCGCATCCCGACGTCGCCGAATGCGCGGTGCTCGGCATCAAGGATGCGATCAAGGGCGAGGTGCCTTGCGGCTTCCTGGTGCTGAAGGCCGGCGTCACCAGAAGCCAGGCCGACATCGAAAAGGATATCGTGGCGCTGGTGCGCGAAAAACTCGGGCCGGTCGCGGCATTCAAGCTCGCGATCACGGTGGCGCGGCTGCCCAAGACACGCTCGGGCAAGATCCTGCGCGGCACCATCAAGAAGATCGCCGACGGCGACGCCTGGACCATGCCCCCGACCATCGAGGATCCCAAGGTGCTGGAGGAAATCGAGGGCTCGCTGAAAGGGCGGGTGTGAGGATCGCCCCATCGTCATGCCCGGGCAAAAGCGCGAAGCGCGTCTTCGCGCCGGATGACCCGGGCATCCATCACACTTCGAGAAGCTGCCTTGTTTTTGATGGATTGCCGGGTCAATGACGAGTAACGGACGGAACCTGAGCATGCGACCCAATTCCGCAAGAACCTGCATTGCGCTGTTGCTGGTGGTGCCGCTGCTGGCGGGCTGCCTTGAGCGCGGTCAGCCGACCATGGTCAATGCCGGTGGCGATGACGACGACGCCTTCTGCCGCGCCAACAATGTCAAGCCGGGTTCGTCGGAATACATCGCCTGCCGTAGGGATCGCGACGTTCAGCGCTCCAACGCCCAGAGCCGCGCCGACAGCCGCCAGCGCGATCTCGGCGAATACATGGTGAACAATCCGGTCGTCCCCAGATAAAGAAACCGGTGCATCCGTAGCTACAGGAGGTTATTTTGAACGAAGACGTTTTCAACACCAGCCTGCGCAAATTTCTCAAGAAGGTCGGCATCACCTCGCAACGCGAAATCGAAAAGGCCGTGCGCGACGCGGTGGCAGCCGGCCGTCTCAAAGGCCACGAAAAGCTGCCGGCCAAAATGGTCCTCACGCTAGGCGGCGTCAGCCTGTCGCATGAGATCACCGACGAGATCGAACTC
The DNA here is from genome assembly GCA_963774685.1 of uncultured Alphaproteobacteria bacterium. Lineage (GTDB taxonomy): Bacteria > Pseudomonadota > Alphaproteobacteria > Rhizobiales > Xanthobacteraceae > Bradyrhizobium. Next base: position 1,497,385 of record CAVZFU010000005.1, read on the forward strand.
GGTTAGGAAGGCCGAAGTGACGTCCCGGTACTCAACCGGTTCAATCTGATTAGCCGACGGGCAAATCAGTGACCTGTCAAGCCCCATTTGCAAAAATATTCTGATTTTCAGAATAAGCAAATCAGTTCATATCCATTCTGTCCCGTCCCACAGAGGGGCGTCGCGATCGTCACGAACGCGGGGCGGGATGCGGTGGACGCGTGAGGTGCTATAGACGAACGGCGCCTGAGGCGGACGGCGAAGTCGTGTGGTCCTGACACCCCGACGCTGGTGTCAAGTTTTCGCGGAAATTATCTCGCGTAAGCGACGGTGGCAACAAAGCCCGGTCACCGGGGAGAGCACGAAGGAAACCGTAAAACCATTGCGCGGGGAATGCCGGGTGATTTCCGGTGTGACCGTGGTGACTGTTATCACTGGCAAGGCTTGTTTTTCTGCCCTGCCAGGCTGCGGGCGCATTGGGCGCCCGGCATTCCCTGCGCCCTCTCTTTCGAGGCGAAGGATCCTTGCAGCAAACCTCGGGCAAAATCGCGCCGCGGGATCGCGGACTGCTGTTTGAAATTCGAACCGACTCATGCGTCGTCCCTGCGAAAGCAGGGACCCATAACCACAGGCATTAGCTATTATGCGGAAGTCGTTGAATAGCGTCTCTCAGAACTAGCGACACGGCATATGGGTCCCTGCTTTCGCAGGGACGACGTTGAGAGTTCGGACGACAAGTTGTGGTGGATCGCGGCGAGCGACCTCGCCGCCCTACTCCTGATCCGGCTTCTTGCCGCCGATCGTCTTCAGCTTGGCAAACACCGCATCGACGTTGAGATCGTCGCGCTGTTTTTCGCTCGGCTCGAATTCCGGTTCCTTGCGGGTGGTCTCGGAGGCCGGCAGCAGGGTGGCGCCGCCATAGGCGGTGTCGGCGGGCTTCTCCTTGGCGGCGCGCTGCACCTCGAAATCGAGTTCGATCTGCGAGCACAGGCCGAGCGTCACCGGGTCCATCGGGGTCAGGGTCGAGGCGTTCCAGTGGGTGCGGTCGCGGACGCTGGCGATGGTGGTCTTGGTGGTGCCGACCAGCCGCATGATCTGGGCGTCCTTCAATTCGGGATGGTTGCGCACCAGCCACAGGATCGCGCTCGGCCGCTCGTGGCGGCGCGATACCGGCGTGTAGCGCGGGCCCTTCTTCTTGGCCTGCGGCGGCAGCGCCACCTTGCTCTCCTCGAGCTTGAGCCGGTAGTTCGGGTCCTTTTCGCCCCTTTCGATCTCCTCGCGGGTGAGCTGGCCGTTGGAAATCGGGTCCATGCCCTTGATGCCCTGGGCGGCGTCGCCGTCGGCGATGGCGCGGACCTCGAGCGGGTGCATTTTGGTGAAATCCGCCACCTGGTCGAAGGTCAGCGCGGTATTGTCGACCAGCCACACGGCAGTCGCTTTTGGCATCAGCGGTGCATTGCTCATGGCAAATCTCCTTTGCGCTTCGCCCACCTCTTTTGGAGGCGAAGCCGTGGTCATCAGCGATGACGGGAATTACGTCCTATATAAGCCGTCCGGGCAGACCTGCGCAATGGTTTGCTGACCGGCCTTGACAGCGGCCAAAAGCCGTCCCAAGTCCTTACTGGAATTGACCGTTCCCTCCATGCCGGTGAGGGGTGATTCGGTCCGAGATCGCTCCTATGCCCGCCAAACCACCCCTGAAAATCGTGCTTTGTTCGCCGCGGGGCTTTTGCGCCGGCGTGGTGCGGGCCATCGATACCGTGGAACGGGCGCTGACGATCTATGGCGCCCCGGTCTATGTCCGCCACGAAATCGTCCATAACCGCTATGTGGTCGACAGCCTCAAGACCAAGGGGGCGATTTTCGTCGAGGAACTGGCCGAAATCCCCGACAATACCAACGCGCCGGTGGTGTTCTCGGCCCACGGGGTTCCCAAATCGGTGCCGGCCGACGCCCGCGCCCGCAATTTCTTTTCGCTCGACGCCACCTGTCCCCTGGTCACCAAGGTGCACCGGGAAGCCGCGATCCATTTCAAGCGTGGCCGGGAAATCCTGCTGATCGGACATTCCCATCATCCGGAAGTGGTCGGCACGCTCGGGCAATTGCCGCCGGGCGCGGTGACGCTGATCGAGACCGCCAACGATGCTGCGACCTTCACGCCAAAGGATCCCAACAATCTGGCTTTCGTGACCCAGACGACGCTGTCGATCGACGACACCGCCGAGATCGTCGCGATGCTCAAAGAGCGATTTCCCAACATCTCCGGCCCGCACAAGGAAGACATCTGCTACGCCACCACCAACCGCCAGCTCGCGGTGAAGAAGGTGGCGCCGGTGGTCGATGCCCTGATCGTGGTCGGCGCGCCGAACTCGTCGAATTCGCAGCGCCTGCGTGAAGTCGCCGAGCGCGAGGGCTGCCCGGTCTCGGTGCTGGCGCAGCGCGCCAGCGATCTCGACTGGAAGATGTTCGACGGCATCAAGAGCCTCGGCATCACCGCGGGCGCCTCGGCCCCGGAAGTGATCGTCGAGGAGATCATGGGTGCGTTCGCCGAGCGTTACGAATTGCATGTGGAGACGGTCTCGGCCGCGGAAGAGAATGAATTCTTTCCGTTGCCGCGCTCGCTGCGGCCCGACGCCGCCGAGTAATCGCGATGGCGGTCTACACCGACGTCGCCGCCGACGAGCTTGCGGAATTTCTGAGCCGGTACGAGATCGGCGAATTGCTGTCCTACAAGGGCATCGCCGAGGGCGTCGAGAATTCCAACTTCCTGCTGCATACCACGGCCGGCCATTTCATCCTGACGCTGTATGAAAAGCGCGTCGCCAAGGGCGACCTGCCGTTTTTCCTCGGCCTGATGTCGCATCTGGCCTCGCGCGGCATCAACTGTCCGCAGCCGCTGAAAAACAGGAACGGCGAGGCGCTCGGCGCGCTGGCCGGACGGCCTGCGGCGATCATCAATTTTCTGGAAGGCATCTGGCCGCGCAAGCCCAACGCCACTCACTGCGCCGGCGTCGGCCAGGCGCTGGCGAAGATGCATCTGGCGGGGCTGGATTTTTCCATGACGCGCGCCAATGCGCTGTCGGTATCCGGCTGGCGTCCGCTGTTCGACGTGGCGGCAGCGCGCGCCGACGACGTGCAGCACGGCTTGCGCGCGTTCATCGGCGCCGAGCTCGATCATCTCGAGGGCGGCGTCTGGCCGAAGAACCTGCCGCAAGGGGTGATTCACGCCGATCTGTTTCCCGACAATGTGTTCTTTCTCGGCGAAAAAGTCTCCGGCCTCATCGACTTCACCTTTGCCTGCAACGACATGCTCGCTTACGACGTGGCGATCTGTCTGAACGCCTGGTGTTTTGAGAGCGATTGCTCGTTCAACGTCACCAAGGCGCGGGCCTTCCTTGGCCGCCTACGGCCGCGAGCGTCCGTTGTCCGAGGCCGAGCAGAACGCGCTGCCGCTGTTGGCGCGCGGTGCGGCGTTACGGTTTTTGCTGACGCGGCTGGTCGATTTTCTCAACGTGCCGGCGGGCGCGCTGGTGCGGCCAAAGGATCCGCTCGAATACGCCCGCAAGCTGCGTTTTCAGCAGAGCGTGGCCGGCATCCGCGATTACGGCGTCGCCGCCTCGGGAATGGTGGCGTGAGTTCACTCCCGTCGGTCATCATCCATACCGATGGCGCGTGCTCGGGCAATCCCGGGCCGGGCGGCTGGGGCGCGATCTTGAAATTCGGCGACGTCGAAAAGGAATTGAAGGGCGGCGAGGCGCATACCACCAACAACCGCATGGAGCTGATGGCGGCGATCTCGGCGCTGGAGGCGCTCAAGAAGCCCTGCACGGTCGATCTCTACACCGACAGCCAGTATGTCCGTCAGGGCATCACCGGCTGGATCCATGGCTGGAAGAAGAACGGCTGGCGCACCGCCGACAAGAAGCCGGTCAAGAATGCCGAGCTGTGGCAGCGCCTCGACGCAGCGCTGAAGCAGCACGAGGTGCGCTGGCACTGGGTCAAGGGCCATGCCGGCCACGACGAGAACGAGCGCGCCGATCAACTGGCGCGCGAAGGCGTCGCGCTGGCGCGGTTGAAAGAGTAGGTGGGGTTGGGTGACTTATCCACCCGCGGCTGTCATCGCCCGGTCAAGCCGGGCGATGACAGTTGTGATCAACGCGCTATTACAGCTGTCCGAGCAGCGTGTCGCCGCCGGAGACTTCGACCTTGCCGGGCGCGGGCTCGAGGTTGAGCTTCTTGACCACGCCGTTGTCCACCAGCATCGAGTAGCGCTTGGAGCGGGTGCCGAGACCGTTGCCGGAAGCGTCCAGCTCCATGCCGATTGCCTTGGCGAATTCGGCGTTGCCGTCGGCGAGGAACACGGCTTCGTCGCGCTGGTCGGTGTCGCGCTTCCAGGCGTTCATGACAAAGGCGTCATTGACCGAGGTGATCGCGATGGTGTCGACGCCCTTGCCCTTGATGGCGTAGGCGTTGAGGAAAATGCTGGGCAAATGCATCTTGTGGCAGGTGCCGGTATAGGCGCCGGGCACCGCGAACAGCGCCACCTTCTTGCCCTTGAAGATATCGTCGGTGGTCTTGACCTGCGGACCTTCCGCCGTCATCACCCGAAACTTGGTTTCCGGCAGCTTGTCGCCAACTTTGATGGTCATGGTCAATTCTCCCTGAATGTGCGGGTGTTTCTTTAGACCGGGCGGGTGAGGCGCGCAATATTCAGTGCCGCGGAAACAGCAAGGACCTGGCGTCTTCACTGTTCTGTCATCAGCCGGAAAACCCGCCGCCGTCAAGAAAGGCCTGCTCTTCCGGCGTCGTTGTGCGCCCCAGGACGCGATTGCGATGCGGGAAGCGCCCGAACCGGCCGACGATGCCGGCATGGCGTTCGGCGTATTTCAGATTGTTGGCGTTGCCGGACTTGCGGAACAGTTCGACGCAGCGCAACTGGTCGGGCAAATGCTCCGAATGCATGAGCGGCATATAGATAAATTCCAGCAATGCCCCATCGATGCGCATATCGGCGCCGCGTGCGATGGCGCGGCTTGCGACCTCGCGGGCCAGCGCATCGCTCGAATAGGTCTTGATATCGTCGCGGAACATGTTGCGCGGAAACTGATCGAGCACGATGATCAGTGCCAGCGCGCCGTCATCGGTGGCTTCCCAGGACGATAGTTCGCCCGCCTTTGCCCTCTGCCACAGCTCCAGATAGCGGCTGCGCACTTCGGCATCGAACGCATCGTCTCGCCGGTACCAGCGCTCGGCACCAGCCTCGCGCCAAAACGCGAGGATGTCCGCGGGCGCGACGTCGTTGGCGTCGGTCATCAATGGACGCTTGCGCCGCTGTTATCTCAGGCCGCCGCGGCCTTCTTTTCATCGCGTAGTTCGCGGCGCAGGATCTTGCCGACATTGGTCTTCGGCAGGTCGGTGCGGAATTCGATCTGCTTGGGGACCTTGTAGGCGGTCAGTTGCGTGCCGCAGTACTTGATGATGTCCTCGGCGGTGAGGTTGGGATCCTTTTTCACCACGAACGCCTTGACCGCTTCGCCGGAGCGCGCGTCGGTCACGCCGATCACGGCGCATTCCAGCACGCCGGGGTGGCTCGCAATCACTTCCTCGATCTCGTTGGGATAGACGTTGAAGCCCGAGACCAGGATCATGTCCTTCTTGCGATCGACGATCTTGGTGTAGCCGCGTTCGTCCATCACGCCGATGTCGCCGGTGCGGAAATAGCCATCCGCGGTCATCACGTTCGCGGTCTCTTCCGGCCGGTTCCAGTAACCCGCCATCACCTGGGGGCCTTTGGCGCAGATTTCGCCGGCTGTGCCAAGCGGCACTTCGTTGCCGTCATCGTCGCGGATCGAGATATAGGTCGACGGCATCGGTATGCCGATCGAGCCGCTAAAATTCTCGGCGGTGGCAAGATTGCAGGTCAGGGCTGGCGAGGTTTCCGACAACCCGTAGCCTTCCGCGATGCCGCAACCGGTCAATTTCTTCCACTGGTCAGCCACCGGGCGTTGAACCGCCATACCGCCGCCGTTGGAGATCTTCAGCTTGGAGAAATCGATCTTGTCGAAGCCGGGTGTATTCAACAGGCCGTTATAAAGCGTGTTAACTGCCGGAAAGAAGTTGACCTGATATTTCATCAGCTCCTTGACGAAGCCCGCCATGTCGCGCGGGTTGGGAATCAATAGATTGGTGCCGCCCGCTCGCACCCCCAGCAGGAAGCACGCCGTCAGCGCGAAGATGTGATAGAGCGGCAGCGCGCACACGATGACCATGCGGTCGATATGCGGCGGCTGGCTCAGCGCCGGCTGCAGCCAGGCGTCGTTCTGCAGCACGTTGGCGAGAATGTTGCGATGAAGCAGCGTCGCGCCCTTGGAGACACCGGTGGTGCCGCCGGTATATTGCAGGAAGGCGACATCGTCGGACGTAATCTTCGGCTTGTTGAGCTTGATGCTGCGCCCGGCCGCAACCGCGTCGTTGAAGGCGACCGCGCCGGGTATCGAATAGTCCGGCACCATTTTCTTCACGCGCCGCACCACCAGGTTGACGATCATGCCCTTGAAGCCGAGCAGATCGCCCATGCTGCCGACGATGACGTGTTTCACCGCGGTCCTGGCCATCACCTGCTGCACGGTGGTCGCGAAATTCTCCAGGACGATCACCGCCTCGGCGCCGGAATCCTTGAGTTGGTGTTCAAGTTCGCGCGGCGTGTACAGCGGATTGACGTTCACCACGGCATAGCCGGCGCGCAGCACGGCGGCGGTCGAGATCGGGTACTGCAACACGTTCGGCATCATCAGCGCGACGCGGGCGCCCTTTTGCAGGCCCTTGCTCTGCAAATAGGCCGCGAGCGCCAGCGACATCTCGTCGAGGTCGCGATAGCTGATCGACTTGTCCATGCAGATGAAGGCCTTGCGGTCACTGAATTTCGCAAAGCTTTCTTCCAGCAACTCGACGAGAGACGAGTACTGGGTCACGTCGATATCGGCGGGCACGCCGGCCGGATATTGCTTGAGCCAGATGCGCTCCATGGTATTTCCCCTCCGGTTAATTCCCCGCCGCTTGAGACGGGACGCCTTGTTTTGGCGGATGTGGTTTTGGCAGGTTTTGGTCAGTATTGAGCAATGCGGCAGCCGATGGCAAGCCGCGGCGCGTTGGAGGCGCCTTGTCGGCTAAAAAGGCCGCGCTGTTAGCAACTTAGGTGCGTGGTGCAGACCCGGCGTCGCCGGTGGTGCTTTTGGGAGCCGGCCTCGGCTTTGCGGCGGCCCTGGGTTTTGCCGGCGTCGCCGCCGGCTTGTCTGCCGCGACGGCCGGCTTAGGTGCGGCATTGGCGTGCCTGACGACGGCCGGTCTGGCAGGCTTCGCGTCGGGTTTGGCATCTGCGGCTTTCGGCTCAGCCGCGGCAGCGGGTTTCCTTGCAACCCGCGACTTCCTTCCGCGTTGCCGCGGCGTCTGCTTTTCGTCGGCGGCCACGGCGGCAACCAACGCAGCACCGGTCTTGGTCGGGCCGGTATAAACGACGATCGGTTCCGAGGCGGCGACCGGGCCCGCCAGCAATTCCGACGGCTTCACCATCGGCGGCTGCAGCCCGGCCGTAAGAAGCGTGAACGGGCTTTCGCTCGCGCTGGGTGTACCGCCGGTGATGTTGGCGACGGTGTCCTCATCCTCGTCGCTGGCCGGCCGCTTGTGCTTTCCGCCGCACATCTCGTCGCGCAGGTTCGGCGGCGAAGCGTCGATCGGCGCCAGGTTGTCGACCGTGCCGAGCGAGGGCCGCAGCCATGACAGCGTGTTGGTGGCAAAGCCGCGCTCGAGCAGTTGCGCGGCTCTTACGGCGCGCATCGTGCCCGAGGAAGCGCCGAGCACCACCGCGATCAGCCGCCGGCCGTTGCGGGTGGCCGACGCCACCAGATTGTAACCGGAGGCACAGATGAAACCGGTCTTGAAACCGTCGGCGCCGGGATAGCGTCCGATCAGGCGGTTGAAGTTCTGCGTGACCTTGCGGCCGAAACGGATCGAGGGAATGTGGACGAAATATTCATATTCCGGCAGGTCGTGGATGATCGCGCGCGCCAGGATGGCGAGATCGCGGGCTGAGGTGATCTGCCCGTCCGCGGGCAGGCCGTTCGGATTGACGTAGCTGGTCTGCGTCATGCCGAGCTGTTGCGCGGCTTGATTCATTTGAGCCGAAAAACCGTCGATCGAACCCCCGACGCCCTCGGCGAGCACCACGGCCATGTCGTTGGCCGATTTCACCAGCATCATCTTCAGCGCGTTATCGACCGTGACTTGCGTCCCGGTCCGGAATCCCATCTTGGAAGGCGATTGCGAAGCTGCAACCGGCGAAACCGTCAGCAGCGTATCGAGCGAGATGCGCCCTTCCTTGACCGCTTTCAGCGTGACGTAGGCGGTCATCAGCTTGGTCACCGATGCCGGATACCACGGAATGGTGGCATTCTCGGCCTGCAGTACTTTTCCGGTGTCGGCTTCAATCAGCAGCAGCGCCTCCGCATGCGCGACGCGCGGCGCAACGATCGCGAACGCCGCGACAACAACGATCCAGTTCAACGGCGATTTGCGAAGCGACAACTGAGGAAAATGCACTATCCGATTCCGGTCCTTGAGACCCGCCTTCGAAGAGGAGGTCCTGGCGTGTGACGTTCGGGTTTCAATCGTGTCCGGCACCGTCGGTTACGGCGGCTGCAAACCTATACCGGCTGGACGGCCCAGAACAGAGGTTGCGCGATTAAATCGTCGAAGAAATAGGCCGAATATTGACGATACTTAAATCTTGACAGCGGCGTTATCTGCGTCCGGCGCGTCGATACTGGCTCGGGCATTTTCCTGAACCATGAATTGCGCCTTCGCGAGTTCCGCAAAACGGCCGCCTTGCGCCACCAGTTCATCGAAAGTTCCGGTTTCGATCACGCGTCCGTGGTCGAACATCAGGATGCGGGTGGCGTTGCGGATGGTCGAAAGCCGGTGCGCGATCACGAAAGTGGTGCGTCCGCGCATCACCTCGTCGAGTGCGGCATTGACCTTGGCTTCGGTGACCGCATCGAGCGCGCTGGTCGCTTCGTCGAGGATCAGGATCGGCGGATCTTTCAGCAGCGCGCGAGCGATCGACAGCCGCTGCCGCTCGCCGCCGGACAGCATGCGCCCGCGCTCGCCGACATTGGTCTCGAATTTCAGCTCGCTGCGCTCGATAAATTCGAGCGCCTGGGCGCGGGCCGCCGCGAGCCGCATGTCGTCTTCGGTGGCATCGGGCCTGCCGACGCGCAGGTTGTCCGCGATCGAACGGTTGAACAGCAACGCCTCCTGAAACACCACGCCGATGTTTCGCCGCAGTGCCGTCAGCGTGATGCCGCGTACATCCATGCCGTCGATCCGGATGAAGCCCGATTGCGGATCGAACGCGCGATGCAAAAGGGCGATCGCGGTCGACTTGCCGGCGCCGGTCGGACCGACCAGCGCAATGGTCTGGCCGGGCAGCGCCGTAAAGGAAAGGTCTTCGACCGCGGGCCGCTTGCCGTCATAGGAGAACGAGACGTCGTTGAATTCGACCAGGCCCGCGAGACGGCCGGGATCGATCGCATCGGGCCGGTCGCGGACCGTGGGCACGGCATCCAGCACGTTGAAGAATTCCTGCAAGCGAGGCGCCTCCATAAACACGTTGTTGATGAAGGCGACGACCTGTTCGAGTTTCTGGATCAACATGGTGGCGAAACTCACGAACATCACGATCTCGCCGACGGTGGTGAGGCCCTGTTCGTGCAGCGCGATGCCGACGGCGAAGATCGCCAGCACGGTGATGGTGGTCGATGCGCGGGTGATGACGGTGACCAGTGCCCACCACGACAGCACCGGCATCTGCACCGCCAGCAGCTTGTCGGCGACGAAGCGCAGGCCCTGCACCTCGGCATCGATGCGGACGAAGCTTTGCACCAGTGCGACATTGCCGAGCGCATCGGAGGCGCGCGCGGAGAGGTCGCTGTAATGGGCCTCGACCTCGCTCTGCATGCCGTAGGTCTTGCGCACCACCAGCGTGGTCAGCACCGTGAACACCACGCACAAAATGAACAGCAGGATCGCCAGCCGCCAGTTGATGTAAAGCGCCAGCGGCAGCAGCACGACCAGCGACATGATCGCGGCGAAATGCTCGCGGAAGAATCCGAGCCACAATCGCCACAATGAATCGGTGCCGTTCAGCATCACCTTCATCAGCCGGCCGGAATGGGTCCCGGTGTGAAAAGTCAGCGGCAATTGCAGAATGTGTTCGAAATAATTCGTCAGCACCGCCTGACGCTGGCGGTGCGCCAGCTGGTCGGCGTGCAGGGCGACCGCCGCGCTGCATAGAATAGTGAACAGGCCGAACGCCGCCCAGGCCGCCAGCAGCGGCCAAGCCGACGCCTGCGGCCCGGGGGACGCCTTGCCGGAGAGAACATCGACAATGCGGCCGAACAGCACCGGTTCGGCGAATTGCGCGCCGGCCAGCAGCAGGTTGGCGCCGGCAAGAATCCAGCCCAGCCGCGCTTCCTGCCCGAGCAATCCAAGGACGCGTGTATAGAGACGAAGCAGGGACATGAAACGGACGCTCGGGGACCGGCGGGATGGATGATCGTTCAGGCGTGCATTCTAATCAGGGATCGCCGGGGAGATACAGCGTCCACTGACGTTTTGCTCAATTGATCAGGCGGCCGCCGGGGGCAGGCAGGAAACGGTCGTCGAAGATATCCGCCGCGGAGGGGCGTTTCTGGAACTTGAAATCCTCGGCGATTTGATCGATCGACCGGTCGAGGCGGATGGGATCGACGCCGCCGATGCCGTTGCGTTTCACCTCGCCGGTGAGGATGTTGTCGCGGATCACGGTGCGCAGGCGTTCCAGTTCAAGCTCGCGCGATCCGCCATCCATTCGGCTGACGACTTCATCGGCCGCGCGTCCGGGTTCGCTGATGGCCAGATGCGTGCCGGCGATCACCGCGCGCAGGAAACCCTTCACGGCTTCCGGATTCCCGGTTGCGAAGGCCGGATTGACGATCACGGCGAAACCGTAGGCCTCGCAGCCATAATCGGCGTATCGAAGCACCGCCAGGTCGTCGGCGGGAATACCACGATCCCTCAGATTGACGGGCGAGAGATATGAAAACCCGGTCACGGCGTCGACCTGGCCCGCCGACAGCATCGGCTCGCGCAGGGCGGCGCCGAAGTTGTTGCGTTTCACCCTTGCGGTTCTGATTCCATTCTGCCGCGCCAGCGCCGGCCAGAGCCGGATCGAAAGGTCGCCTTCGGCAACGCCGAGAGTCTTGCCTTCGATGTCGGAGAGCGCGTGGATGCCGCGGCTCTTGCGGGCAATGATGGCGTAGGGCGCCTGGTTGAACAGCACGAACACCGCCTTGACCGGCGGGGTGTCCGGCTGGTCGTGAAAACGGATCAGCGCATTGATGTCGACCAGCGCAAAATCGCTGCTGCCTGCCGCGACGCGGGCAATCGCGTCGGGCGACCCGTTGGCGCTATTGATCGTCACCGCGAGGCCTTGCGAGGCAAACAGGCCGTCGGATGCCGCCAGCACAAAGGGAGCGGCACTCGCATCGATCGGGCGGTCGACGGAGAACCGGATCGCGACCGGTGGCCGGATTTCACCGGCAGCGCGGCTCTGTCCCGTACTGATACAGGTAAAAGCCAGCAGGCCCGCCAGTGAAGCCAAAAAGCCGCGCACTGTGATTGTGGAGTCCACCCGCATGGAGGCGACACCCGAGAAGCCAGTCGTCACTTGCCGCGCCGGGTATGTTGGATTGATGGCTGGCCGGCAGATTTTCTTTCGATTTGCGGCGGCTGGAAACCGGGCGTTAACACGCTGGCCATCGATTTCGATTATTTTCGGGGGGATGAGTGATTCGCTCGAACGGCTTTATCTGGCGGTGATCGCGGCCAAGGATCTCGATCCGGCTACGTCGCGGACCGCACGGCTGTTTCAGCGCGGCCCGGCCAAGATGGCCAAGAAACTGGCCGAAGAAGCCATCGAGGTCGTGATCGACGCGGTTAACGGCAAGACCGAAGCGGTGGTGCGCGAGAGCGCAGACCTGCTCTACAACCTTACCGTTTTGTGGGCATCGGCCGGCGTACAACCCGATGACGTCTGGCGCGAAATGGAGCGGCGCGAGCATCTGCTCGGAATTGCCGAGAAGCTGCCGAAATCGGCGGTCAAAATGCCCAAGGCGATATCAAAGGCTCCGCCAAGGATCGCACGGCGACCAATTGTCGCGCTTGCGGACCGTGGCCTGCGCAAGCGCCATTAGGCGTCCCCGCACCGGGGCTTGTTTGAATTCCTTCAACTTCGCGGCATGGACAAATCCGCTCCATGGTGGTTCATCGCGCCATGCTGAGACGGATTTACGATTGGTGCATCGACGCCGCACATAAGCCCTACGCGCTGTGGATCATGGGAGCGGTGTCGTTCGCGGAAAGCTCGTTTTTCCCGGTGCCGCCGGATGTGATGCTGGTCCCGATGTCGCTGGCGCGGCCGGAGCGGGCGTGGCTCTACGCTTCGGTCTGCACCGCGACCTCGGTGCTGGGCGGTATCCTCGGCTATGCCATCGGCGCGCTGCTGTACGACTCGGTCGGACATTGGCTGATCCAGTTTTACGGCTATGGCGACAAGGTCGAGGCTTTCCGGGCGGGTTACGCCGAATATGGCGCGTGGATCATCCTGCTGAAGGGTCTGACGCCGATCCCCTACAAGCTCGTGACCATCACCTCCGGATTCGCCAACTACAATGTGTGGCTGTTCGTCGTGCTGTCGGTGATTGCGCGCGGCGGCCGCTTCTTTGTGGTCGCCATTTTGCTCAATCGCTATGGCGAATGGATTCGGGTAAGGATCGAAAAACATCTCGGGCTATGGGTGGCGCTGGGAGCCGGCGCGCTCGTGCTCGGTTTTGTCGTCGCATTTCGAATGCTCTAGAAGGGTGGTCGTGAAGTACTTTGCCGGTTCACTGCTTCGGGTTACGCTCGATGCCATGTTCGATCGGCCCGATAATTCCAACGCGTTGCCCGGCAGGTATGCCGCAACCGCGGGCGCGGCGTTGCTGGTGTTGACGATCTCGACCGGCATTGCGCGGCCACAGGCGGCGGCGCCACCGCAACCCTCGCCTCCATCCACCCTTGGCGTCCAGGCGCCGGCCTCGCAAGCGCCGACGGATCAGGCCGCGCCTCAGCCAGGCGAGCCTGCACCCGCCGCGCCGGCAGAGGCGAATCCGGGCCTGTTCAACCAAATGGGAAAACTGCTTGAGAAATCGCTGTCGGTCCTTCCGACCATGAAGAGCCCAGGCGAGACCATCGACGATTTGAACGCGCGCGCGAAGGATGTCGGCGAGACCATGTCGCGCCTGGCCAGGCCTGCCTCGATGGTGACCGGGCGGATCGAATGTCCGGTGGCTGGCAATGGCGCGCCGGACTGCAAGGCTGCCACCGACAAGCTCTGCCAGACCAAGGGCTTCAAGGAGGGCAAGAGCCTCACCACCGACTCTGCGGAGAAGTGCTCGGCCAAGGTGTACTTACCGGGTTACAAACGAAAGCCGGACGACTGCCGGACCCGGAATTACGTCACCCGCGCGCTGTGCCAGTAGCGACCCCGGGCAGGTGGGCGGCTGACCGGTCCTGAGCGCGATTGCCTTGTTGGTATGATGTCTGGCATCTTAAGACCGGCGTATCGCGGATCCGCTGACAACCAGGAGGATTTCCCCCAGATGTCGATGCCTGCTCTGTTCAGGGGCCGACTGTCGATTCCGGTGATCGGTGCGCCGCTGTTCATTATTTCCGTACCCGATCTGGTGATCGCGCAATGCAAGGCGGGAATCGTGGGATCGTTCCCGGCGCTCAACGCGCGGCCGCCGGCGCTGCTCGATGAGTGGCTGGTACGGATCAGGGAAGAACTCGCCGCCCACGACAGGGCGCATCCCGAACGGCCGTCGGCGCCGTTCGCGGTGAACCAGATCGTGCATCGCTCGAACAACCGGCTCGAACAGGATCTTGCGCTCTGCGAAAAACACAAGGTGCCGATGATCATCACTTCGCTCGGCGCGCGTGAAGAACTCAATCAGGCCGCGCATCGCTGGGGCGGCATCGTGTTTCACGACGTCATCAACCAGAAATTCGCGCACAAGGCGATCGAGAAGGGCGCGGACGGTCTGATCCTGGTGTCGGCCGGCGCCGGCGGCCATGCCGGCGAGATATCGCCGTTCGCGTTCGTGGCGGAGACGCGGCAATGGTTCGACGGCCCGATCGCGTTGTCGGGCGCGATCGGCAATGGCCGTGCGATCCGCGCGGTGCGGATGCTCGGGGCCGACTTTGCCTATGTCGGCTCGGCCTTCATCGCCACCACCGAAGCCAATGCGGTGGAGGGTTACAAGCAGATGATCACGGCCTCGACCGCGGAAGATATCGTCTATTCCAACCTGTTCACCGGGGTGCACGGCAATTATCTGAAGCCCTCGATCGTCGCGGCCGGCATGGATCCCGATAATCTTCCGGAGTCCGATGCGTCGAAAATGAGTTTCGGCACCGACGCGTCGGGCGAGCGCGCCAAGCCGAAAGCCTGGAAGGAAATCTGGGGCAGCGGCCAGGGCGTCGGCAGCGTCGGCAAGATATTGCCTGCCGCCGAACTGGTTGCGCGATTTAAGAAGGAATACGACGAGGCCGTCGATCCGGCGCTCTGAATATAGTCATTTTTCCGGATGATCTTGTGATCGCATGTTCGATCGGGGGTTGATCCCATGAGTTCGACGCGACCGGCACTTCCCATGACCGGCGGCTGCTCGTGCGGCGCGATCCGCTACGAAATCACGTCGTTTCCGCTGTTGCTCTACTCCTGCAATTGCACCGACTGCCAGACGGCGTCGGGCAGCGCGTTCGCGCTGAACATGCCGGTCCTCGCCAGCGGTTTTCGTGTTCTGCAGGGCGAGCCAAAGGGATGGTCTCATCTTTCTCCCAAGGGCGTCGCGGTTACATCCCGGTTCTGTGGCGACTGCGGCGGCCGGATCTATGGCGAGCGGGAAGGACGTGCCGAAATTGTCAATCTTCGCGCCGGCACGCTCGACGATACGTCATGGCTGGTTCCGGTCGCGCATATTTTCATGAAAAGCGCCCAGTCCTGGGTCGAGCCTGCGGCTGATGCCGGCTGCTACGAAACCCAGCCGCCGGATTTCAATACGCTGACGCTGGCATGGCGTGCGATGTGGCCGGAATTCTTTCCCAGGAAATAGTTTCGCGTTTCCGCCCGCGCCCTGCCGGCAGGTTTCAGCGTTCTTAACGCGCCGTTAACCATCCCGCCCCGACAATCCGTCGCGAGGCCGTTCGCCGCTTGCGGGCGGACCGCGCCAGAAATCGCCTTCGATGGGGACGCGAGATGGATTTCGAGAGGCTTTTCGCAAAGACACCCGCAACCCTCGAGGAGATCAGGGCCCGGGTCGGCTATGCGCTGGAGCGGCATCCGCTCTGCCGCAGCGTGCAATTCGACATCGTCAGCATGCCCCGCACCAGCAAGGGCAACTGGACCATCAGCCTGCAGTCGGTCACCCCCGACGCGCTGTGGGAGGCGTCCGACATCGTCGCCGACATCCAGGACGCCTACGATCTCGCCGCGGCGGCCTGATTCACGCCGTTTGCAGCCAACCCCGCCGCCTCCAAATTCGTCCCCGCCACGGCGGCGGCATGGTTAAGCCTTAATTAGCGCCCCAGTTGTCGGGAAAGTGCCGGCGATTGGTCGATGGAAACGGAGAACGGCTTGACCAGAGCAATTACCCTCGTCGCGCTGTTGGGTCTGCTTGTGGTCGGGGCCGCTGCCACCAGCATTCTCGGCCGCGACAGCGTGCCGATGGCCCGCTCGGCGATGGTCCCGTCCGTTCTCGTCAGCCCGGTCTCCAACAAGCAAAGCAAGCAGGACCGGCTGGGGGTCACGAGGACGGCGCCGGCGTCACCCGAACCGCCGGCGGTCGCGACCTTGAACGAGCCGCTGCGCCAGGCTTTTGCATCCACCTCGCCCGCCGACATCGAGCCGCCGAAGGCGGCGGCGCCGGTGACAATCGTGCCGGCGCCGCAGAAGCCGAAGCTTGCCGCCAGGCCGCCGGTGCAAAAATCCTATGCACTGCTCAGCGATGCGCAGATCGCCGGCATCAAGGAGCGGCTGAAACTCTCGTCCGATCAGGAATACTACTGGCCGGCGGTGGAAAGCGCGCTGCGCGCCGTGGCCCGGAAAATTCACACCACCAAGCAGGCCGATCCGAACGCGAGCGGCGCGCCGATCGATCCTGATGCTGCGGAAGTCCAGCAACTGAAATCCGCCGCGATGCCGCTGCTGTTCCAGTTGCGCGAAGACCAGAAGCGCGAAGTCCGCTCGCTCGCCCGCATCATCGGGCTGGAAAAAGTGGCGGAGCAGATCTAGGCGCGCGGCGCGCGGAAAGCGCTGCACCCTTCGGGGTTTCTTAAAATGCCGAGAATTGATAGAGGGCCATAGACTCTCGGATCCCTGAACGACCGCCATGGCCGGATGCCGGGCTCGTTTGCTTTGCGAAGCGCGCCAAGGTCGACCCCGATTAAACAAGGTGTCCGAGAAATGTTGATTGTGCGAGCGCACGATTGCGTCTGGTGCGAAGCGGCCGCCGTTCTGGCGGTCGCATAGCATCGATTTAAGCGAGCGGTTAACTTCGTTCCGACATTTATTGGAAAGCATCACGACGGCATACTGGGACCCTGCAAAGCAAACAGGTTGCCGATTTGTCAGTCACGCTCGAAGCGGTCGAAGCCCTCATGGCGAAGAAGGGGAAACGCGCGATTGCGTTCCCTGTCGCATTGGAACGACAATTCGAGGAAGATACGCAGGAGCGGCGGTGCGCACGACTTAAAATAGGTCTCCTGGTCTCCGCCGTCCTCTACAATTTCTTTTTGATCGGCGATTGGTTGCTCGTCCCTGACGTGCTTCGCGTTGCCACGCTGCTTCATCTCGGCCTGGTCACGCCATGGATGCTCTTCGCTGCCTGGGCGATGACCAGGCGCCCACGCCCCTTCATTCGTGAATCTCTGGCAGCCAGCGTGCCGCTGCTCATTATACTGCAGATTGACTACGGCTTTGCGTCCACGATGAGCGAAAACGCAGCTCACTACCAGTACGTGATTATTCCGACGCTTCTCTATTCGAACGTTTCGCTGCACCGACTGGCATTTCCCTTTGCACGCGCTGTGACTGCTGCGGGCGTGATTTGTCATGCCGCGGTTGTCCTGTCGGTGAGCTACATTGCGGGTCCGGTCGCGGCTATGATCCTCGTGCAGATCGCGATCTGCGCGTACATCACATTGGTTGCGAATTACACGATGGAGCGCGATTTGAGACGCGCCTATCTATTCTCCCTTCGAGACCGCCTTCGCCACTTGCAGGCCGATACAGCGTCGAAACGCGATCCCCTCACCGGTCTGGCGAACCGCCATCACCTGGATATCGAGTTGGGCCGGTTGTGGGCGGCCGATGGCAAGCCGGCGACGACGGTGTCGGTTATCATGATGGACATCGATCACTTCAAGCGGTTGAACGATAGATACGGCCATGGGGCGGGCGATATTTGCCTCAAGCGGATGGCCTCGATCCTGACGGCTGAGCTTGGCGCGGCATCGGAAGGTGCAGTCCGTTACGGCGGTGAGGAATTTCTGGTGGTGCTGCCCGAGATGCAGTTGGTCGATGCGATGCGGATCGCCGAGAGGATTCGCAGATCGGTTGAAAGGGCGACCATTCCCAACGAAGGGCCTGACCCATTGGGGATCGTCACAGCGAGCTTCGGCGTCGCCTCGGCTTCGGTCGGCGAACTCACGGCGGCGGAGCTGATCGCCGTCGCAGATACCGCCCTTTATGCAGCAAAGCGCAAGGGCCGAAACCAGGTGTGGCCGCCGCTTGCAGTGCGGAGCGATGCCTCGAACGTCCAGCAGATATCGTTTCGGGACCGCGCCTGAATCCTCAGCCAATCCAAAACCGATTGGCCTTCCTTCGTAATGCGGACGTCGAAAATTCCACAACGCCTGCGGCGGAGCACCTGATTGCCGGTGTAGCCGACGATATCAGGTTGGGGGGTGAAGCAGATGTGGCGGTTACGCTTCAGGGTGCTTGATCTATTCACAATTCCACGCTCAGCTAGCGTTTTATGCTGATCGTCGCGTTGTGGACGTACGGAACGGTTTGCATCCAGGAAGGGGAGTTCATGTCTGAGCAGGTTCGCCTGGTAGTCTGGGATCTGGACGAGACGTTCTGGCGCGGAACATTGCGGGAGGGTGGCATCACCTATAACGATGTAACGCATGACATTGTCATCGAACTTGCGCGGCGCGGAATCTTGAGTTCAATCTGCTCAAAGAATGACCCTGTTGAAGTAGCATCCATTCTTTCCGAACATGGAATCTGGGACTATTTCATTTTTCCCAGCGTCAACTGGGACCCGAAGGGACCAAGAATAGGTTCATTGATCGAGACCGTGCAGCTGCGTCCCGAGAACGTGTTGATGATCGATGACAACCCCGCGAACCTGAACGAGGCGATATTTTTCGTCAAAGGCATTCAGGTTTCGGACGAGGGGATTATCCCTCGACTTTTATCTGATCCACGGTTCAATGGAAGAGAGGATGGCGCCCTCACCCGTCTCAAGCAATACAAGTTACTCGAACAGCGCAGGAAGGACCAAAACAACGCAGCCTGCAGTAACCTGGAATTCCTGCGATCAAGCCGCATCCGTGTCAGTGTTGATCACGAGATTGAAGAGCATCTTGACAGGGCTGTGGAGCTCATAAATCGCACCAATCAACTGAATTTCACAAAGCGGAGGCTCTCAGAGGATCAATCAGTGGCCCGCGCGGAGCTAAGCGAGCAGTTGTCTCGCTTTGATGTTGTCGCCGGACTGATACGAGTTCAGGACAATTATGGCGACTATGGATTTTGCGGATTTTTCCTTACCCAGGTATTTGAAGGCGCCAAAGCATCCCTGATCCATTATGTCTTTTCCTGCCGCATTCTCGGTATGGGAGTCGAAACCTTCGTGTACCAAAATCTTCTGGAGAGGCCGGCGCTCGCTATCAACGGAGACGTGTTGGCGGACCCGATAGCGGCCGCCGCGGTGGACTGGATCGAATTTGAAAAAGCGGTTGAAGCGAAGTCCATATTGAAACCTGAATCCGTGACGAATCCGCAGACGATCACCTTGCGCGGGGGTTGCGATCTCGCGGCTATCGAACATTACGCCAGGATGGCATTTGCCAATGTTAAGAGCGAATACAGTATTACACGTCACGGCCTTTCTCTCAGGAGAGATCACTCCCTGATTGCGCGGCATTCGATTGAACCATTACCGGTCGCCGCGGCCAGGGCGATGTATGCGATCGGCTATGAACCATGCGACTTTCAGTCGCCTCTTTTCGCCGATCCGAGTCCGGGCGTGTGGGCGTTCAGCTGTCTACCGGATTCCTGGGAACCGGTATATCGGCACAATGAAACGGGTGCGCTCATTCCATTTTGCTTTGAATCAAATGCCAGCCTGGCAAACGCATGCAATATTTCGGATGAAGAGCGTCGCAGTTTTTCAGACAAGCCTTACCTTTTGAAGGCTTTGGAAGCCATCTCCAGCGAGTTTTGTTATGTTGGACTCATTCCTGAAGAATCTTTCAAACACAACCTGATCACCATCCTCGGCGCGATCCCAAAAGACAGTCTGGTCTTTCTCATTCTAAATAAAGAATACTATGGGTGTCACGATTTGCCGGAACGTGCTGCAAAAGCAGTTATCAATGTCAATCAATGGACTCGTGAAGTGGCAAGATCATTCCACAATGTTTACCCGATGATGACGACGGATTTTGTTCACGATGCCGCCGAAATTCACGATAATCATTTTCATCGGATGGTATATTTCAGGATGTTCAGCCAGATCGAAAAGGCCGCGGCGGACCGTGTCGCCTGCCTTGATAACGAGGGCGCGAATCCATGAATTCAGAATGATCCGGCCGATGTCCGCTTCGGGCAGCGGGCATGCCACGGTCTTCCGCTGGCGTCAGCTAGTGACCCGCAAAGAAGTCAATTTCTGTTGCCGTTATCGGCCTTGAGGTGGCGATCGAGAAACTGGTGCAGGCGGTGATCAGCATTGTCCGCTGCCTCGCCGTTGTATTCCAGCCAGTGATCAAACATCGTCCTGCCGGGCTGGAGGTACGTGTAATAGAATCCATGGTACGCGCCGGGATAGACAATGAGCTCGACTGGCGGCCCGTCGTTGCCCCAGCGGGCGATTCTGTTGGAACAGTCTGCCGCCGGCGTCCAATCGTCGAGGGCCCCAATGAAGATGAGCGTGGGGATCCCCGGACGCTCCACTGCCTGCTCGCAGGGAGGGTAAAACGCAGCCGCCGCCCGGAACCGCAAGTTGCTTGGCGGGTCGAACAGTTCGAACGAATTGGTCTCCGCCATGGAGAGGGTAACCCGGGCGCCTGCCGAGAAGCCGACCACGGCCACGCGTTGTGGATCGACGAAGGTTTGGCCAGCCAGGAAGACCAGAGCCCCGTAGGCATCCGGCCTGCGCCTGAAGAACATGGCAAACGCGCCTGATACGCAGGCGTGATCAATACGACGCGTAGCATAGCTGTCGACGAGCAGGACGACATAGCCCCAGGCGACAAGTTCATCGGCCAATTTTTGCTTTGTCGTGTCATGCATCCCGGCACAGCCGTGCAGCACGATGACAGCGGGAAAAGGACCTGCGCCATCGGGCCTGGCCAGATAGCCCTGTATGCGGTCGCCCGGACTGAGCGCGCTCGAACCGAGCCGTTGAGAGGCGCTTTCGAACTCAACGCGCTCCAGGGGTGTGGCCCGTGCATCAGCCGTCAGCGCACCCAGGGCGCACCAAAGCATCAGCACTACCGCGGCTTGGAAAGTGGCTGTTCCAGGCAATGGCGTCTCCCTCGAAACTTCGCCCGAAGTCGTCGTGCGGGTGCGAAGCCTTTCAGGGCTCCACTTCCGCGGCGCTCATGTCTAAGATTTGCGTTGCGTACTCGCCGATTTCTCTCCGATCTTCTGACTGTATCGAACTTGATGGCGCAACCCACCCTTGGCGGACATCGGCAAAATCGCCGCGGGCTCCCGCAAGGCTACTCGGCGTGAGCCTGTCAACCAAGCGGTCACATTGGCACGAGGCGCACGCTCGATTTTCGGACACGTCACATCTTGACCGCATTCGCGAAGAGCGTGTCGCCCCACTCGTACAAGGGTCGCATGAAGTCAGATTGGGTGTGAATTGCTCGACCTTTGCGCTCGAGCCATTTTCGTCCGTAGGTATCGAATGGAAAGTGTCGCATGTAGTAGTCGCAGGTCTCTTCCCAATGGTCGACCGACAACGACTTACCATAGTGTTGGCAATAGAGACCGGTCCGCACGTGTTTTACGCCGCTCGGTTCTCGCTTCGCGAAGATGAACTCCGACCGGTTTCGCCACAACATCAGAATGTCTCGCCGCTCCGGGCCGAAGAAACGACGAAAGCCCAATAGTTCGTGATCGACTTGATAGGGTGCATGATCGCCAGGGGTCATATAGGCGTCGAACAATTGAATCCGCACGCCGTCGTAATCGCTGGAATGCGTTCCTTCTATGAATCCTCGTAGATCTCCGGTAACGCGCTCATCGGGATCGAAGCAAAATATCCAGTCGAACTGCAAATGTTCGCGCGCCGTCTGCAGCAAAAGCCCGCGATGTCGACCCTCGGCAATCCGGCGTGCCTCGATGTCCGCTTCCCACGACCGATTTGTCACCACCAGAGCAACTTTTGGGTGTTCGCCAAGAATCTCCAGCGTTCGATCCGTGCTCGCGTCATCATAGGCGACTATCGCATCGACGTTCTTGCCGACGTAGTCCAGCGTGTCCTGGAGAATAAGCGCTTCATTGCGAACGCGGGTGATTCCGATCAAAAAGTGCTTTTGACCGAATAGGCTTGTATTGCAAGCAATGATTTGCTCGCCCTCGCGGAGCTGCCAACTACTCGTGCCCGGCATGGTCGCCACCTAGCTGCGATAAAGAACTGGCATGATGATGGTGGGCGGGCGCACTAACGGCAAGGGTTAAGAATCGCAGGGCTAATGTTGCCGGCGGGACGCCGCTAGCGAGAGATTCGCAGAAAATTTACCGCGCGGCGCTGTCGGGCGAGGCGTCCGAAATGGTATGTCACCTGTTCGCCGACGAAATTATGGAATGGAGATGCCATTTGCTGCGGCGCATGACTTCGCGTCTGGCACAAAACGGACATGGCGCGATGTCCGATCGGTGGCCGCTTTCGGGGGAAAATCGGAAGTCGCATTTCGGGGGCAGCTCTGGCTTTGAACCCGAGAGCGGACATTGGACATAGGCTCAATCAGCCGCTCCGGCTCCGGCGCCTGTACAACCTCTCGCCAAATCGGCGCCGTCCGCGTCAGAATTTCGCAGCCGGAGCCGGCATCGGGTGCGAAGCTGGGCGCACATAAACGGTCTGCGGCTGGGAGACCGGTGAGTTGAGTCGCCACATTATACCGTGTTGAGGGACACCTGCCCCAGATTGTATCGCTCCAAAGAGCAACGGCCGTTGGTCAAGGACAGCACCTTACGCAATCGCAAAAGGACTGCTGCTAGCCCTGGCACTGTTGCTCGGCAATTGCGGAGGTCAGCCCAGGACCGTAGTGGAAATTATCACACGCGAAGGGGCCACATTCATTGTAGTCGACGCGGAAGCAAACTACGAGCGTGTTTGCAGAGATGGCTCGTATTCCTTGAGCGGCGACCCCGACAAGCTCGGACTGCGTGCCGTCTCGGTCAACAAGGAGGGGTCTTCGTACAATGAAATACCTTGGGCCACCATTAGTTCAATCTCGTTTGCCGAGCCTTTAGGCGATCTCGGCAAGGAGGGAGGCGAATTCTGTTCGGGGCCCGTATCAATCGCCGCGACGGTTCATTTAAAAAGCGACGTAACCCAGAACAATAATCTAGTGGACACCACAGATCTCGGTATCGAAGGCAAAAGCGAGCGGGGTAAGATCGTCATTCCCATTCGTGAAATCGCCAGCCTTAGAATGATAACAGACCAGAACTGGTCATGGGCAAAAGTGACAATCGTCTAACCACAAACGATGACTTGCCGACCCTTCTCGTCACCACGAGTGACGGCAGAACCCGTGAATTCTGGGCTCCTACCAGTTCGGTAACCCACGATAAATATTACGGGAATTACACCCTGAGGGGGCCAGACCACACTCCTTCTGGCTTGCCTGCCTTAATTGCGAGCGCGCGTATCGCTATCCCGTGGAATTCAATCAGCCAGGTAGAAATTGCAGGAAACCGCCTGCCGCTTCCGGGCCAAAGCGAAATCAAACTAGCTGCGCATCTCGTCTATGCCGACGGGCGCAGTGAGAATGAGAACGTGTATATCCCCGATAAGAGCGGCTTCTCGACCACGGCAAAAGGTGGTGACAGCGTCGAATTCCGCGATATCGTCCGCATTGAATTGGCGCCAAAGACTCGCACCAAATAGATGACGCCATCCAAAAGTTCGGTCCTTACGCGTGGAGGAGTCCGACCTAAACTGCGATCACCTCCGGCATTTTAGTTCTGTTCGCCCGTCGTCATTAATTGGTGGCCCCGTCGCGTATGGCGAACTCACGTTGGGGAACTGCACGAAATCGTATCTCTTGCGTAGCATTTCCGTTCTTGTCGCGCCGAGTGAAAGGCATATTTCGGCGTAGCAGGATTGCCACCGGTGATTTTTGACTACCATGTGGTGTACACGTCACCATTGCCGTCGCGGTCGCAAATAGCTTCGTAGCAGTCAGAACTGCTGCCTTTAGCCTTCGTGGTAGTGGCGCCGTAAGGAAGTATTTTATGAGTTGTGAGACAGACTCTGGGAATATGTCATCATGAGGCGTTCAATTATTTTCATCGCACTCGTTGGCACAACGATTGACCGCAATAACGTATTCGGCGTCTAGCCAAGAACTTTCCGCCAATCCGACATTCAATTGTAGATACGCCCAAGATAGCGTGCGACGGATACTCTGCAATGACCAAGAGGGAGCGGAAGCGGACTGGGGCCTGACTTCTGCATTTTGGGCGCGGCATTTCTCGATGGCGGACGGTGAAAGAAAGGCATTCGATCAAGCCCAGCGGAAATGGTTCAGAGCATTGGCTCTGGAATGTCGATTAAAAACAGATCAATCAGATTTTGCGCCCAGCGATAGAGAATGCGTTCTCGGCGCCATTCATCAACGGACAACGGAGTTTCTTGCTCAATTACAAGGTGACGCATTGGATGAAGCCAAACTCCCGCCGGAAGCGCACGCCGATATTCAACGGGGGCTGACTGCGTTTGGCTTTCTTAACGGCGCTGAAGATGGCAAGTTTGGGCCAAGCACGCGAACGGCAATAAGACGTTTTTTGGGTAGCAGACGTTTGCCGCAGCGTGATTTCCTGTCTGCCGATCAGCGAGTCGAAATTCATAAAAAAAGCCAGACCTCGATAAGCTCGGAGACACTTAAACTATTACGAGCCAAAACCAAACGATAAGGCTCGTTTCAACCGCAACAACATTTTAGAAGTCACCCGCTGGGCGATCCGCCCGAATGGCGACGCCGCTTGTTGCTGTGCATATGTCGCTTATTGGCGCTTTTTGGACTCAGCGTAATGTCTGACTGGAGTCCGTTGTGCGTACAAAATCGGATATCGACGATCCGTCATTGGCCAACCCAAATGTGAAGCGCTCTTGGTGCCCTGGCCGGTATCGAACTAAGCCAATAACCATTTGATATTATGTAACTTTTTTCAGTTAGGTTTCGCGAAATACCCGAAAAAATACCCGCAGCAAAAGTAGCCTGAAAAGGGAATCGAACCACAGCGATTCATAGTGCAACATAGCGACGCGCTAAAGTTACCCGTGTCCAAGATTCGCGTTGCGTATGCGAAATCTCGTTCGTGACATTGTCTTGCACGACCGACTGTCCAGTCTAGGGATTAACATAGTCGCCTTTAGGAGATGTAAGCGTCGTGAAAGTCTCAACACCGATTTTGTTGTCTAAAGATAATCGATAAGATTGGTAATTCGATGAGTTAGCGATTGCACGCTAACTTGGTAACGTTGAGCTAGTTCTTTTAATTCTTGTTCGTTTTCTACATCTATCTCACGCTCATGGAGATCGGCCATTATCATATCGAACGGCATTAGAAGCTCTGCGGCAAAGCGATTTGCTTCTATTTCATCAGCATCCACGGCCATCGAAGACACCTCATTTCGTTTGTTTATTCTAAACGTCCTATCAATATGAATTTCTTCGCCCTGATGAAGAAGAAAATGTCCGCATTCGTGAGCAATAGTAAATCTCTGACGATTAATGTGGTGCAGAGAGTTTACGCCGATGATGATTTGCCCATTAGCCCGTACCAGCATGCCCGCAAGCTCACCTTCGAATGGGGAGTAACGAACGGTCGCACCCAATGACTCAGCGATCTTGTCCACGGGAACCGGAGGCTTCTTAACGCGATGCTTCCGTAAAAGCTGGGATGCTTCTTTCCGTATGGCGTCAGCCGAGCGTGCCCTTCGCATATGCATTGTCTTTCGCTCTGATTATTCGCCTACGAGCTTCTGAGCCCAGGCTGTGAGGTTTTTGTCAGTTCCAGGTGGCAGCTTTTCTGCAATCCAAGAGGAGGCTGCCGCGTCCACAGGCGACGGCAGCAACGCCTCCGGCCGTACCTTCAAGGCGCTTGCGAAAACGAAAAGTTGGTGCAGTGAGATATGCTGGCGGCCCTTCTCGATATTGACGATCGAGGTCCGTGAAAGTCCTACAAGCCTGCCGAGTCTTTCTTGCGTCATTGCCGGGGTGCGCTCCCGGTTGAGCCGAATAAGATTGCCGAATGCCGAATATAACGAATCAACGCTCTTAGGATGCATGAAGGGGAGCATATTCCCCAACGATGCAATGTCAACTCCTGCAAACCGTTTGCTAACCAAACGTCAATACGTTTGGTTAAATTGACACTGGCCGAGTCGGATGCGATAAGACCGTCCGTCCGGGGCTCAATTCGGTCGCCGGTAATCGAGGCACAAAGCTTAAGGAGCTAACACCATGGCCAAACCGCCGAACGAGGGCCCGGGGCAGGGCAATCCCGGGCGACCTAATCATCCGGAACATCCCGATGTTCCGCCCGGGCCACCGAGCGAAACACCCGGAAAAGGTCCGCCGCGTCCTACCACACCACCTGATCATCGTCCGGTGGGCTAGCTATTGACGCGCCGCAAAGGGTCAAGCGCGGACGAGAATTGGTGGACGGTCTCGGCCGGATCTGCTTGACGACGAACTTGAGGCGTTTCACGAAGGGGAATTGCGGCTCGCACCCTTTACAAGGCGAACGGAATACTCATTCTTGAGGCGGACTGGCCGGTGCCCGGCCCGGCCGATCCGATGCGTTTGCAAATTGGGTTCTCACTCCTCCATCCATTTTCCGCCGGCGGTCGCGGCGCCTGATGAAAAATTTGAGCGACACCAAAATCCGCTATCTCGGGAGTTGTGCCTGCTGACACAAGAGACGGGGCAGTGGAACTCTCGGCAACTGGTCGCTGATTTCGTTGATGAGCGACTGCAACAGGTTTTAGCCGTCCTTGGCGCGCGAAAGAGCGGCGGTGGGACGATGCCGCGAAGCTTGAAGAGCACGCCCCAGATCCGCTGATGCCGTATTTCGCCGGCGTAGCGGAGGACGACTCCGTCATTTGCTGGATGGGGCATGCCCGTGCCGCCGGGCGGACATCGAACTAATGGAAGTGGTCTGTACGCACCGCAACAATCCGAGAAACGCCACCGCGTTTGAGGGCGTCCTCCAGCGATTAAAATAGCAGCGGGGGCACTGTCGGAAACACGTTCGCGCTTCCCAACGATCCAGCTGATGCGCAGGTCGTGACCGGCCGGTGGGTTAAGTTCACACCGCCGCCGGTTGCCGATGCCGCAGAGCTGCTGGGGCTGGCAGAGAAGCAGCTTGCCGCGGAGGCCGTTCTTCAGGGGCCAAGCGTGCAGCGGGTCAATCAAGCAGTTGCCGGGCCATTTTCAGTCACGGGAATCGTGTTTCCGGACGAAACTGACTATGGTCAGCAGAACGGCGCGGGATGGCTGTTTCTTGTGACCCGTCACGGGTTTGCTGCCGGAAACACCCAGCGTTTTCCCGAAATCGAGACTCGTCCGCGCGAACGCGCGGGCAAAGATGACATTTTTTCTCGGTTGCCGGTCGCACGTTCGTTGCTCAAGAAGAAGGTGCTGCTGGTTGGCTGCGGCGCCATTGGCGCGTTTGCCCGAACTCCAACTGGCGCGCGCCGGTGTCGGCGAACTGACATTCGTCGATTTCGACACGACGCAGCCGGGTAATAGTCTGTTCGCTGGCCCTTGGGCAGGCACCGGTGTGGGGTAGCGCCAAAGCATCGGCACTCGCAAATTTCGTCGCAACCAACTACCCGTGGACAAAGGCCGCCTCGGCTCCAGGGTGCGAGCTAGGCGGAAGCAGTGTCAAATCCGGCGGGGTTGCCGCCGGATTTGAAAGGGAACCTAATAGCGCTGCTATTGGAAAGTCTGCGCGAGGCGCATCTGGTCGTCGACACGTCGGCATCCTTCGAGGTGCAGGATGCGCTCGCCTATTACTGCCGCAAATTCAATGTAGCATACGTGATGGGCTACGCGACATTGGGGCTCGCGGGCGGCGTCGTAGGACGCTTTCTGCCCAGTTCACCCAGCTGCCTCGTGTGTCTCCGTGAGCACTGGAGGGACGGCACCATCCCGACGCCGCGTGAGGACACTGCCGGTGTCGTAACTCCGGCGGGATGCAGTGCTCCGACCTTCACCGGCGGCGGATTCGACCTTCAGGAGGTTTCGCTTGAAATTGTGCGCACCGCGGTCGGGTTGCTCGCTGACGGTGAATACGATCCCGGCGCTTGGCCAGTTGCGATCCTAACCCTCAAAGGTGAACATGGGGGGCGCGTGCTGCCGCACTGGGAAGCTTGTGAGTGCGCTCCCCATCCTCGCTGTTGCGGGACTGCCCGATGAAGACCTGGCTCTCGTCGCATGTGATGCGGGCAATGTGCCGATATGCCCGCGAACTTGCTCCCTTAGAGAATGGCGGTATTCTTCTCGGATGGCGCGCCGACGCAGATCGCGTCGTGATTGACCTGCGCGGGCCCGGCCCACGCGCCCTTCACGGGCGGCATTGCTTCCTGCCGGATCACGCCTGGCATATTGAGGAGATTCATCGCGCTTTCCGGAATAGCGCCGGTGACGTCGATTATCTCGGCGACTGGCACTCGCACCCTGGCGGCATCGCCGCAATGAGTGAGCTAGATTTTGCAACGCTGCGGCGGATAGCGCGTCGAGTGAAGGATCCGCTTATGCTGATCGTGGCTGGTAGTTTGGCCGATGAGGAATGGTCGGCGCGCTGCTGGAATGGTCGTCTTGATGGGCCGCCTCTATGGCGGCGGTTCGAAGCACAGCCGCAGGAGCTAAAATTGTTCGAACCACCTGCCGAGTGGCTTGTAGAGAAACGTCCGCTCTCTATTGTCGCGGGAAAGAAAACCCCCGCGACGTAGCGGGGGGATTGCTCTGCACTTTGCGGGTCCTACGTTCTCAACGCGGATTTCAAAGTCCCTTTCCGCGCCAGCGCCCGTCGCCGCTGCTCTGGGAAGATTCGCACGGAGCTACGCAGCAAACCGCGTTCTGGGAAAATGTTGAGCAGCCGCAGACCATGTTTGGAGCGCCGCGAACCTAAGAAGCCATTGCGGCACAGGCATTTCCCACGCGCGTCGCATTTAAGCGCGGAGGGAGTGATAGCATGGCCGGAATCGAACTAAGCCATACTCAAGATATTTTCAGTTCGGGTTTTACCGTTTACCCTCAAAAATACCCGCACCAAAAGTATCCTGAAACGGGAATCGAACCCCTACGATTTCATGAGCAACATAGTAAGTCGCCTACTCACACGAATTTCGGTCCGAGATTCAGGGCCGGTTTGGCTCTCGTTTTTTGCCGGCATGCTTCACTAATCTACGCACCACATGGGCTGGTAAGGTGCGTCGCCGAAGTCCTCTCCTGATTTCGCGCAAGCCCGACTTTTCGAAGAGCTGTGAGCAATCTCTGGATCGGAGTGGCGGCCTACTTGTTCGTGAAATTCTTTTAGCACTCGCCCAAAAGGCCATTGTTGATGAACCGACTGGCCCGATAAAAAGGCTCACCTAAAAGGGGTTGCATCGTAACAAAATTCGCGTCACCTTTAGCCCCACTGGAATGCGGGAAAAATCGTTGACGACCAGCCGCGCGGCGACCAGCCTTTCAGCGGCAAGGGAGCGGGGGATGCCGAAGCGCGACAAACCACCCCGAGAAAAACCTTGGATTTTCTGCACCGACGCAAGCAGGTCTTTGATTAGGCACGCGTGTCAGCTTGCGGCCATTCTTCAGGCGCTGTGTCTCGGCTCGTTCGGGTATCCCACACAGAGCTGGTCGGCTGAACTCGACGATATTAAACGCGCAATCGCTACTGACCCTAGAAACGCTAATAATTGGGTCGCACTCGGTACTCGTTTATACGGCGTCCAGCGCTACGGCGAATTGGCATGGGTTATGCGCCAGGCTCTAGCCTTGCGGCCCGATGATCCGAACGCGCTGTGGGTGGAAGGCCTCTCCGCATACAAACTAGGAGATTGGAAGGCTGCAAAAGAGGCGCTTTGGAAATTATACGTTCTCGGAGGCCGAGAACAGAAGCTTTGGCCAGAAACAATCGACAGACGACCTACATACGAGGTTCTTGGACGCATTTTTCTTTCCGAGGGCGACGACCTCTTTACTGCCAATGTATTTTTAAGCAAAGCGTGCGGCGACATTTCCGGCAATTGGCCATGTCAGTTTTTTCTTGGCTACGTGGAATTGAGCCGTGAGCGAGCGGCCGAAGCTGCGGAAGCTTTCGCTCGAGCCCGGGCCCTGCAACCCCGCAACTCACAGATACTGCGGTTCTACGCACGAGCTAAGGTCGTCACAGATCAACAGACGATGTTCTTCAATGAGAAAGCGCGCGACCTTCACTTGGACGCGAATGCCGCGGGCGATGCGACTAAAGCAGAGCACGATTTTTCGGACGATGAAACTCTTGTGAATGAAGCTGTCAAATCGAACCCGTCAAACTCGTATGCCTACGATCTGCTTGGAGAATACGAGGCTTCCCGTGGTAAGCTTAGGGCTGCAATTAACGCTCTGCATAAAGCGATCGCCATGGACTCGACGAATGTACAAGCCCGACTATTTCTCGCGAAAATATTGCTTCAGTTAGACCCAAACGACGGACACGCAGAAGCGGAGTCTCAACTCGTTCAGGCTATCGCAATTAATCCTAACTTTTGGCATGGCCCGGCAAATTCTCCACATATCGCGTTACTCCATACGCTCCTTGAGAAGCAAGGACGGATGGCTCAGGCTCAAGCCTTGCTTAGGTGGCAAGCGGATAACAAACCGGAGCAGCGTTGAATGCGCGTCCAAAAAGAGCGATTGCGATTAATTATTTTGAGGGTCCAGCCACTCATTTGGGCGACCGCATTGCTATTTGCGGCAGCACCGGCATCCTCCGATACCTTCACGGTCAGTGGATATACGTTTCAGAAGCCCAGTTATGGCTCCGGCTTCGGCCAACGCGAGAATAGAGCAGTGCGACAGTTAGAAAGTACTGAGCCTGTGCGCTTTAACGTGACGCCCTCTCCCGAAGAGCAAGCCGCAGCTCAGCAGAAAGCCCTCGAAGAGCAGAGAAAACAACAAATTCAAGCAAACCAACAATGGCTTGAAGTCCAACTCAGCAAGGCTGCGTATACGAAACCTGTCCAGCAGTCTGTTATTCCGCCGTATATACCAAATCAGGCTGAAATTGAGATTAGGCAGAGCGGTTTGGAAGCTGCCATTGAGGATCCTGGCCGTCGCGTTGGAGTTCTAAGAGAAGAAGCCCGAGAGGAATGGTATTGGTTTGCCGCAAATCAGTATGACCTTATGTGGGGTGGGTTTTGGGCCGGCATGGATCCCACGGGACAGCAATCTCCCTTGGACGAAACAGCGATGGAGGCCCGGGAGCATTTCAATAAATACTTAGAGATTGTACGCAAACTCGAATCCATCACCCATACCGCTGAGTACGCGAGACAGCGTTATGAGGAACGCGTGCGCTACCTGCGCTATGCGGGAGGCGGGCACTTTAACGCGACTGTAAGTGACGAAACCGCCAAGACTGACATTTACCCGCCGGCGGATGACTTCCACCCTTGGTCTGAGGACGAGATAATCAAACAAGGGGTACGATGCACATTCAATGCAGCCGGAAAATGCCGTTGACCTTGTGATAATCCCCGATGCGTACCCACGCAAAGGGCGAAGTACCGAACTGAGCACGTCCACGAGCCGTACCTCGATGCGGGAACGTCATAGGACGCCCGGTGTATGGCGCCTGCCATTCAGGGGCGCCGTGAATGCAGAAGATCACCCCTGTTAGGTGACGCGTGCTGCTCGGCGTTCTTCCCGATCGGGTGGGACTAAGCTCTCAGTCTACTCACACGTTTGACGTTTGGTTATGAAGCGCAATGTTCGCGCCCGAATTAACCTGCTGGCTAGATGTGATAGGACTTCGATTCCGGTCGCTTGCGGGTTCGATTCCGGTGCGATCGGACAAGGTTTGCCGCAGAATTTTCTCTTGTACTTACAGTGATCGTAGCTGGCCTGGCCGGTATGGAGCTAAGCCAATAAGTATTTGATATTGCGCAATTTTATTCAGCTCGGTTTCTCCAGATACCCGAAAAAATACCCGCAGCAAAAGTAGCCTGCAAACGGAATCGAACCACAGCGGTTCATAGGTCGATATAGAAAATTACTTCCGTTCCACTAATTCCGAAGATGATACAACGTTACATTTTATTGAGCATCAAAATCCTTCAAAACCTTTCTTAACTGAACCAGAACTGAGTCTGCGAGTGCCGCATGCCCTAAGGCATTGGGGTGAAATGCTCCACTTAGTGTTGAGGCATATAGAGGCTGCACGGGATCAGCGTCGGATAAATACCGGTCAAGATAATTGGTGGCCAAGTATGCATCGTTAGGGGTAACCAGCCATCTATTGCGCGCGGTGTAGGGCGAGTAATCCTCTGGTATAAACGGCTTCCACTGATATGGAGGCGATCCGGGCAACGTAGGACGAGGAAACTTCATTGAAACTGACTCGAGCGCATCTTCATTCTTCGCGCATAGTCCGTGGCCCTTGAAGTTATTCGGAGAGCCTGCTTGTAAATGTTGATCTGCAAAATTCCACTTCTGTTTCGAGGCTTGGTCCTTCATGAAGTCATGAAGAAAGTCTACGAATGCCTCACTGTCGTCTGACGCGCGCGGATTGTTCATTCCGAATATGCTATGGACATCCATTCCCATGTTGACTGTCTGGCAGGTATTACCTTTTTCATCAGTACTGACGTCGGGGTAAGCCGAAAGTACAACTTTTTCCGGCGCCAAGTTCAAATATGAATCCAATTGTTTTGACAGCTCTCGGTAGTGTGGTGGAATCAAATTCCTTGCTCTTCCTCTTCCTGCAGCAAAAGTTTGCGGCTGAGCAGCATACCGCCACAGGCCGTAAACCCATGGCCTTGCGCCCTGGAACCGTCTGTCGCTTATCTGCGAGTTGATTGCAGAGTTCGCAATCATATTTGCAAAACCAATATCGTTGCCTCCGATAGACAAAAGTAAAGCGTCTATTTTGCGCGTAAGTTTTCCGCATTTTGGGAATTTCGCCATCATCGAATTGAAGTGGCTGTCTGTTCTGTCGCCTTTAGACCATTCTGTTTCTTTAAAAAGGCTAGGGTCGTCGCATAGATCACGAAGTGCCTTAACCATCTGCGGTGCGTCATCCCAAAAAGCCTTACTGACATCACGCGCCCACCATGCATTTAAAATGCCCTCGTAAACTTCAGCGCCGGTACAAGAATAATTTAAATACGTAACAGACAGATGAGAATGCTCAAGACTGTATTGTAGCGCTGCTTTGGTGTGCTGCGAATACAATGAGCGATGGCACTGCGAGTTAGTCCAATTCGCTGCGTTGTCTCCCCAAAATTCCGGGCCAGGCAGTCGAACTGGAAAACTGTCGACAAGTTTCAGAAAACCGCCATGGCGGGACGATCGGGTGTAGTCGGAAAATTCGTTCGAGAAACTCACTGGCTTCTCGGGGTTTCCCTCGCCGGCCGAAAATGAGTCCCCGAAACTCACGATCAGAATATCTTTTACAGTTATATCGGCAGTTATTGCAGGGCCGCTTGATGGTGTAACCACTACACTGTGCTGCTCGTTGTAAGACACTTTGGTCGTCACATCTGCGTGGTCACACTTTGCAGTTCCTACGACCGCACCATCGATTCTCCATTCGCAGTTGCCTGAATCAACGCCTGCAACGTGAAGAATTATCCTTGTACCTTTTGGCTCTAAATAACTCTCGTGATCTTCCAATTCGCAGTTACGGTGCATGTGATCTAACTGGCGTGCGCATGTGTGCAAGTAAATGCTGGCCGCCCAACCTAAACGTCTGTCGTTACCCCGAATGTCATTAAATCCCCCCTGCTGAGCTGCTAATTTCTCTAATGCCGCCTCCAGTTGCAATGCGGTGGGTTTTGGATTTGTCGCAGATTTCTCGGAGTTGTAGATCCGCAGGATCTCTCGGTAATCGTTTGCCCGTTTGAAATATCGAAAGCCATTTTCAACCTCCCACGTGATGGTCGGCGCGGCGATACTGGCGTTAGACAAAATCAGCAGAGAAAAGCCGATTGCGAATACTGAAATCGTGGCACAGCGCCCTAACATGAAAATTCTCCAAAACGTCCGGGGTGGTATCGTCACTATCTACATTCACCGAAAGATTGTTTACTGTACGATCACTCGGGAAAGTTGTCATCAAAAAAGCGAGGTACGGCATTCGAGAAAAAGCTGAACACAGGGCCGCTATAAGCCAAGATGTTGTGCGTCGGGCAGAATGCCACCTGATTCAACACAATGATCAGGCCGATTTGTATATTGTCGCCCATTTATAAAATCGCGATTAATCGCGAAAGTGTAATCAACGGATTCTGTGCGAGTTGCGTCTAAGGAAAGTGGACCGCCTAATCCGAGGGCGGCTGATTGAGCGGTAGTTACACCGTCTTGTTGTTAAAGGTGGTAATTTGGCTGGGGAGCAGTTGCTTAAGAGTGACCCCTGGATTAAGCGTGCCCTTCTCGTCAACGATCGGTTTGATTGTCACCTTTGCATTCATCGAATCTAGCCACTTTAGACCTCTTGTTTTTTGATGCTGCGCCGGATTTTCCTCGTCATAGGCGACGGTGGTGTGAATAGCGTCGCGGAGCTCGTACTTGACGTGGTTCACTATCTTATTGATCAGAAAAGCAGTCGCATGCGGCTCCCTGCTGAGTTCAATGTCAGGAACGTAGGTGCCGCATCCCGCAAGTGACGCGAAAAAACTCGCGATCAGGCGGATGAAATACTCCTGCACCAACGAACCGTCATCCCGCCCCCAGGAGTGAAAATCTGGCCAGCCTTCAAGATATTAGAGGTTGTAAATCAAGCCCTCCTCCGCACGGGCCGTCTACAGGCAAGATCGGAACGGGGTGGGACGCGAGAGGAACGCCCCTATCCCGACTTTTCGCCTAAGGTCATGCCGAAATTACGAAGCTTCAGGATTGTAGCCGAGCAATCCCGCGCTGCTGCTAAAGAAACTCACATGACAATCTTGAGCATTCGAACGGCAAATGAATAATGTATTTAAGCCGTGGAGGTCTTGGCAGATCGTAATACTGCTTGCCCTTTTCATGTTGATCAACTCAGTCGACAAAGTCGTGTTGGGCCTGGTTGCCATTCCCATGATGGAGGAACTAGGGCTCACGCCCAAGGATTTCGGGAGTATTGGTAGCAGCTTCTTCTGGCCGTTCGTCCTCTCCGGTCTGGTCGGTGGATTTTTCGCCGACCGATACAAGACCAAATTGATGATCTTGGGCATGGTGCTCATCTGGTCGGTCTGTCAGCTTCCGATTGCGCAATACGCATCGATCGAAACCATCATTACCTGCCGCATTCTGCTCGGGGTCGGCCAGGGCCCGGCCTGGCCGGTAGCTATCCATGCGCTTTACAAATGGTTCCCCGACGACAAGCGAAATGTGCCGATCGCAGTGTTGGCACAAGGCTCGGGCTTGGGATTGATAATAGCGGGGATATTGATTTCTCTGGTTACCGCTGCTTGGGGCTGGCGCGCTAACTTCGTGGTGTTGGCTGTGATCGGTTGTATTTGGGCTCTGGTTTGGTTGGTTGTCGGTGAGGAGGCAAAACCCGACCAAGAACCGAGGAGCTCGGTCCCGGCCCCGGTCGCGGCAATTCCTTATCTGAGACTGCTGCTGGATCGCACAGTACTTGGCTGCATCGCCGCGAATTTCGTCGGTTATTGGAGCCTAGCGATCGGCCTGACGTGGTTGCCCGCCTATTTCGAACGCGGCCTCGGCTTCGATGGAATTGCGTCCGGTCGGCTTTATTCGTTTGTGATTGCGCTAACCGTTCCGTTCGGTTTTGGTCTTGCTTGGTGGTCGCAATTTTTGCTGAGGACAGGCATTTCTTCAAAGACCGCGCGCGGACAATTTCTCTGTTGTTCGCTTATGCTCGCGGGTGTCCTGTTTGCGTTAATTTACATAAGTCCGCCGGGGGACTGGATACGGGTTGCGCTTGTCGCGATTGGCCTAGGGTGCACGCCGATCGTCTATTCGCTCAGTCCGGCAATCTTGGCGGAGGTCGTGCCGTTGCCACAGCGTGGAGCGATGTTAGCCATCAACAATTCAATCGCCTCTTTGGCCGGGATTGCGGCGCCATTCGTCACTGCCGCCTTGATTCAAGACTTGTCGGGAGCTCGTGGATATGAAGCCGGTTTTGCGTTGTGTGGGGGATTAATGATACTCGGAGGTATTTTCGGGGCATGCACAATCGATCCCGCGCGCTCGAAGTTATCCATACGTGGGAGGATACCTGGCCCGCGTGCGGCACTAGTCGGATGATGTGGCACTCAATGCGGCGGGCGCCTCGCGCGGACAGGATTGACTCCTCGCGACCCGCTTGACGCCTCCTCCTTCATCATGACGGACCCCTCGGGTCCCAAGCCACCCCCTCAAACAAGTTCGGGAGTGGAGGTCCATGATAGTGCCTTGGCAGGTCGTGCGGATGAATGAACTCGTCGCGAAACCACGGAAACGTCTTCGGGTCGAAGTTTTCCATGAGCCAATCAATCAGGCGCCGGACGCGAGGAACACGCGCCGCATCGGGATGATAGGTCAGCCAGATATCGTGCGGAAAGATCGCGTCAACGTCGAGGGGTACCATTTTGGGGCCCATGGCGTGAATGTAGGTCGGCGACCATCCAATGCCGGCGCCCTTTATAATTGCCCATAGCAGCGCCGTACTGTTGTTTGTGCTAAACGTCACGAGTTCCTTAAGCGGCACACCGGGGAAAAGACTGGCCAGATTCTCCTGAGTTTTTGTCTGGTCGGCAAACTGCAGCGCTAAGCGATGCTTACGCAGGTCATCAACCGTTCTGGGTGTGCCATATATCGCGAGGTAGGATGGAGCAGCCGCGGGCATCGAATGAATGCGGCCAAGCCGAACGATCTTGACGTCCGGATTGGTCGGCCGCGTTAGCTGAATCGAGACATCGGCCTCAAGGCGAAGGACGTTGGCCGATCGCATGGCACAGGCCAGATCGATTGAGAGTTTAGGGTAGGCGCGCTGGAGTTCGACCAAACGCGGCCCAACCCAGAATGCGCCAAATGCCTCGGTCAGGCCCAGGCGCACTTCTCCGCTCATGGCAGGGGTCGCGCGATCTCGAGCTCTCAACAGGCCGAACGCGGCTTCTTCCATCTTTTTTGCGGCAAGGAGAATTTCATCGCCTTCCGCCGTTGGGCGAATGCCATCGACGTGCCGAGTGACGAGGGCAGTGCCGAGCGAACGCTCCAGGTCATCGATTTTGCGGCGTAGAGCATTGGTCGAGGTTCGCAAATGCTCTGCGGCCGCTCGAAAACTGCCGTGCCGAACCAGTTCAAGAAACGCACGAACGGCGTCCCAGTCCGGCCAAGTTGGGCAGAGCTTCATTGCACCTGAGTGCTCGCGGTGCGGACCACCCCTGTTCGCAATTGTAGGCATACGCACCCCCATTACTCACCATAGAATTGCAAAGATTTCCAAGGTTGGCAACCGGACCGAGGACAAAATGACCCTGCACGACCGAAACGTTACGCAGTCAGCGAAGGCGTTAGTAGAAGCCCGAAGGGCTGCCAAACACTCGCTGGGCCCACAAAGGCGGACCAGTTTGTCTTTGTCGCAGCGTCTGGTGGTATTTAATGCCACCTCGAACGACATCGAGACGCTCGTTCCGCGCGCCCGGCAGGAGATGGGTGGGGGCGCCTCGAATGAGGTTGTGCTTCGGGTGGCGCGGCACAATCCGGATACCTTCTGGGGTATTGCACGGAGAGACCGGTACGCGGCGGGGGAAATCGCCGCCGAAGGATACCTCGCATTTCTGATGCTCAACGAGGAGGGGGCGGATCAACTGGTGACGGGTCAGCTCGATGCGACAGATCCTCCGTTGGAGTTGCTGACTTGCCAACATGAAAGGCCAGCCGCCATCTACGTCTGGGGCGTATTTGCGCGCGGTCTTATCGCGGGGGGTGTCCCGCTCGCCTTTGAGAAGGTCTGGACGCCGCTTTATTGCAGAGCTCCGGTGCTGTCGCGTCCGATCAACACCGGAGGTCTTCGCATGATTGAAGCTCTCGGGTTTGACCGCTGCGCGATTTTAAAAGGGAGGATCGCGCCGCAGTTTCATATGTATCCGCGCGGTAAGTCCATCAAGGAAATGCGCGCCGTCTATGACACCTACATCGACGGCACCGACGACAACGATGACGATGTATCGATCACGGTCGTTCGCTCCATTGAAGAATTCATGCGCGTCGTAACGATCCGCAGTGCCACCTTTATCGCTGAACAGGATTGCCCATATCAAGAAGAGTTCGATGGCAATGATTTCTCCGCAAGCCACCTTGTCAGCTATGTCGGCAACGAACCTGCAGGATGTCTTCGGATTCGATATTTCGCCGATTTCGCCAAACTTGAGCGTCTTGCAGTTCGCCGTGAATTTCGAAATCGGCACATGGGTACCAAACTGATGCACGCAGGCGTCGAATTCTGCCGCATGAAGGGCTACCGGCGCATCTACGGCAGGTCACAAAAGGATTTGCTAGGCTACTACGAGAACATGGGGTGGAAGCGACTGGAAGGTACGCCAGAGTTTCTATTTCTCGGACTACGCTTACGTCGAGATTGTTTACGACACGGAACCAAATCCGAATGCGATCAAGCTTGGAGCCGACCCTTATGTATTGATGCGTCCGGAGGGTAGGTGGGACCGACCCGGAGTCTTTAGACCGATCTGCACAAAGAAGCGGAGACAAGTCTGGTACCTGGCGATCCTGATTATGCGGAACGTAATCAACCTTCGGTCTCACGCCAACGCGGTTGCCGTTCCGACCTTAGTGCTTCTCGACCTTCAGCAAGAATATATTGCCTCACCGCGGGCATTTGCGATGCCCGAAGCCGCAGAGGCGCTCGAAAACTGCCGAGCGGCGCTGGCCCATTCGCGCCGCCTCGGATTGCCAGTAGCGTTCTTTCGCATGATCACTCGGTCACCGTTCTTTAATCCGCTCCTAAATTATTCAAAATGGATTCCGGGCTTCGAGCCGGTGAACTCGGATATGATCTTCGAGCGCAGCAAGCCCTCCTGCTACGACAATCGCGAATTTGCCAACGCGATGACTGCGGGCGGAGGCCATTTCGTGCTGGCCGGCTTTTCAGGAGAAGCCGGCTGCCTTGCAACGGCGATTGATGCATTTCATCGTGATCATGACGTGACATTTCTGACTGATGCCTCCGCCAGCCACCGTTTGGACCGGATTGGCGCCGCGACGGTGCACGAAACCGTCGTTCAGATGATCCAGCTCTATGGAAAAGTGACCACTACAAAAGAATGGATTTCGGAGCAGACCGCTAATGCTGCGTTTTGAACGTGATGATCTGCGGCGGCATCATCTGTTTGGCAAAGTTAAATGTGATATGCGAGAGAACTTCGATTCCAGTCGCTGCGGGTTCGATTCCGATGCGATCAGACGCGGTCCTCAGCAGAAATTCCCTTGTATTTTCAAACAGCATAATCCGGCTTGGCCGGTATCGAACTGAGCCGATATCCATTTGATATTATGTAATTTTCTTCAGTTCGGTTTTGAGAAATACCCGCAAAAATACCCGCAGCAAAAGTAGCCTGAAAAGGGAATCGAACCACCGCTAGATATAGCAAATTATTATAGATCATCGCCTCACGAAAGTGCCGGTAATCTTGAGCGCCGCTAATGGCGTATCTCGAAGTCCGCTATCGGGGGTAAAGCGGACCCAGGCTGTCGCCAAGAGAATTTTTCCACCTGACAACCTTTAGCAGAAACATTCTAAGATTGCATTTAAGAATAAGATCGCCATACTTACGCAATCTAAAGGCGAACAGTGGGAGGGTGAAATGGACGTAAAAGTAAACAAAGATGAATGGGCCGGGGTCAGCGACGAGGACCGTCAAAAAATTGAACAGATCATCGATTTATATTTTAAAGGCACGAAGATCGTTCCCGATAAGAATATTTCAACGTCCAAAGAACTCCTAGCAAAACGAAAGTCGCCGGACTTTAACTTCGAGAGCCCCATCTGCAACGCCGCTTGCGGGGTAGCAGAAGCCGCAGCAGTTGCGGCATGCTCAATTCTGCCCGGCGGCCCGGTCGTTATCGCAATATGCGTTGCCGCGGCACATGCTGCTGGCGACTATTGCCGCTCACATTGCAAACCCTAGAGCAATGATTGAAGTCCAAGCGCGAGACGGCTTCGATCACGCCGCCTCAACTTTCTTCTTCGCTTCGGGCCATCTCATATAGGTCTATTTTTGCAGTCCGACTGCAGCAATTGCCATCAACAATGGATCTTTCACGTTGCCGGCGGCGGTGACGCGATTGTTTGCCATCCGGCAAATCTGACAAATGTCAGGAAAATTGACCGGCCCGAGGTCTGAAAATTTGGGATGCACAAGCAATGCTGGAAAGCCGAGGTTTCCTATCACGTTCAATAGCGGATCTGCTTTAAAGTAGTCAAAGGCATCCCGAAGGTCCGATGACGATTCGCATTTTCGGGCCAGGCGGCTGCTTCCATGCCCCATAATAACTCTCTCATTGCAACATGCTGTAACGCGACCATCGTATCGAACCAAGGGCGAACCTAACAAGCCACAAGCGCCAAAATGGTGACCGGGCACTCCTTCTTGAGCAGCAAAAAGTCCGTCACCGCGCCCATAAGACAGCGGCTTGCTGACGACAATTTCGGCGCAATCAAGATATTTTCCCTCAAACGCGGCCAACAGTAGTTCTTCGGCTCGATTTACATCTCGCTCGCGGTTTATTGTTTGGACAACGATCCAACAGCCCGCTTGTGCAATCGCACGTGCAGCGGCGATAAATTTATGCCGGCCCACTCCAGTTTCATGATATTGATCCGTACTTAAAAACACCGTGTCAATTCGGTGCAATACGGCGGAAATCCAAGACGGAATTTTGGAGCCAGCCCAGACGCCACTTGTAAAGAGCACCAATCGTTTTCCAGCATTTCTCAGCGTACTTGTGGAAAGCTCTACACCTTTGCGCTCGACAAGGGGTTCGCCACCGGTGATCGCGACCACTTCAAGCATGGCGTCGAGCGCCAGTCCATCAACAAGCGATTTGAGAAGTTCGAAATCTCTG
The DNA here is from genome assembly GCA_963774685.1 of uncultured Alphaproteobacteria bacterium. Taxonomy (GTDB): domain Bacteria; phylum Pseudomonadota; class Alphaproteobacteria; order Rhizobiales; family Xanthobacteraceae; genus Bradyrhizobium. The sequence goes on from CAVZFU010000005.1 coordinate 1,538,308, forward strand.
ATCCTTGGGCTGTCTGCGCGCGAATCCACTGAGCAATGGGCACAACCCACGGGACAACGATCTGTGATAAAAAGCCCTGCAGCGTGTCCAGGGAGTGACCGCAATCGAGCTATTTCAGTCGCTCTAAGACGCACGGTCATAAGGTCGTATCCGCAATGAAACCTCTGCCGCTCCAGTCCTCATATCCTGGAAGGTTTAGGTCAGAGAGATTGAGTCCCAACTTCTCGGCTGTATGTTCCATCAATAACAAACCGGCTCCCGACGCCATCTTTGCAACGGTCGCTTTAAATTTTGGATTCTCAGGTAATTTAGAGCAGGTTAGGCAATATCCGTCGCAGGGCTGTGTGTCTTGCTGAGTAGCAATTTCGATTGGTCCGTACGCGCGAATTGCGCGCAACGCGTCTGATGTAAGTACCCGCTCGCGGATAACACGCCACGAGTTGGTTGACGCGTGACCCAATGCTAGATGGGGGGCTCGCGGGCCATTCACGACGTCTTGGTTGCAGCAGGTAACAACAGTCCCATCATATGCAACTACCGGCCACGAGGACCCGAGACAGCCTCCCTGACCCTCGCGCAAATCATCTATTTGATTGAGCAAATCCTTGGCACGTCCTTTCGGACCAATTCGCCCGATAAACGCCGGCACATCTCGTCCAAAAGTTCTCTCAATCGCAGAGGTAATATCTTTAAGATATGGATCAAACTCATCAAAACCAACAACTTGGAAGCTAACGCTTTTGCCCCGATCCAATAATTCTTTGGCGGTTCTGAAAACTGCCTCTCTTGGAACCTCCTTCTCATGGAAGGCATCAATACTCATTGTGATGTGGTCTACAGCAACGAGTGCAGCCCAAATTTCATCTGAAGTTCGTCGAGCTGTCGCAAAAAACATTCCCGACCCGAGGACGACATGGGTTCCAATTGAATGAGCATGATCTGCAACTCTTTTGACGAGGCGCGGACGTAGCATCGGTTCGCCGCCGGTGATCAGCAAGTACTCTGGCCGATTGCTAATATCCATTGTTGACACAAATTTCCAAAAAATGTCCTCTGAATGCTCGTCGCTTTCCATGCTAGAGTCTGGAGCAGCAATGCGCACAAGAAAGCGGACAACGCCGCGTCACGGCCAAGTATACTCCTGCGCAGGGTCTGGCTCTCGCGCTGAGCACGGCTGCTAGATGCACGGAATAACCTCAATAAACCACAAGGAGTTTTTCGATTACGCTGACGCCAAGGTCGGTTTTTTATTTGTTGAGATTGGATACTTGAGGCGACGCAAACTTGCGAAGCACTTGGCTACGCCAAGAACCGTAATTGCCGCACTCGACAAGATTGCATGCCGATCCCGTTCCGTAACGGGCAGTTCATCTAAAAGCACGTCCAATTCTCGAAGGTGATCCTGATCAACGTCGGAATGAACTCGCAATGTACGGAAGGCCTCGCTTGGAAAACCGGTTTCCGTTTGCATCCGGTCGATTTTGGCTGACGATGGCGGTGCGCCCTCTAAAACAGCGATGTATCCGAGAAGAGAAAACGGGCTGTCGTGAAGAATCCAGTAATATTGGGCCCCCACTAGTTGAGCCACTTCTGACGGCGGAATTGGATTGAAGACTTCGGATTCGTTGTACCCAATCGCAGCTAAGTCTGAAAGCAGCCACCTGTCGTGTTCGGCTTCCTCTCGAATATGCGTTACCAAGTAATCTAAAAACCGCTCTTGAGCTGAGGTTTTTTCAGCCAATTCGCTTAATTGACTCACTGCACTTTGCATCAAAGGAACACTGCATCGAATGATTTGATGAAGTAAAATTAGATATTCCGGATAGATGCTCTTGAGATCCCCTTGGAACAACGAGTCGTTGGCATTCTGCTGAGCCGCTGGATAGGCGGCACTAACTACCACGCGCAACTCGCGACTGAGATTTATGATTCCAAATCCGCAACTTCAGTTATGCGTCGCGCGACTATTTGCGGCCGATCGAGTTGGCCGCAAATAAATCAGAAAATTATATTCCCATCCATTGTGTGAACTTGGCCCTTTACTGAATTTTGGGCGTGGACAAGCGCCTTCAGTTCGTCATCCGAAAGCGTCGCAAGTGCTTTGGCGGCACCGATTGGCAAATTTTCCACGTCCTTGAACCCGACTTTCGTCAGCTTTTGTATTGCAACTTCCAAATCGGCCATAGAGTCCTCCTCGTCACCTGGAAAGGGGAAATCCCTCCCAGGTTGTGAAACCTTATCCTAAACCAATTAGTCGGTCTAGTTGTATGTTTTAGCTTTACGCCCAAAACCGGAACTGTGGGGTAGTTCTCACCTGCCATTGCATATCTCGCACGCAGGCACGGCGTCTTGGAAGCAACCTATACAATTGGAAAGCCAAATTCGGGGGCTGATGTCTCCCGGGTCAAGCGCCTGAAACAACATCTGGAGAATGCCGAGCTGAAGATGCTGGTCGTTGAGCAGAGATGCCGCTGCGCTTCGGAGTTCCCCGCAAAAAAAAAGGGAGGGCCTGCCATGACCTTGTCGCAGACATGATTATCTGCGCGGTACCCGTGATAAATCGAGGACGGTGGTAGACTGTCACGCTCCATGTTTGAGTAACCGAATGACGATAGAAGCTCTTGCGGCAAAAGGCTTTTGAGAGTTTGCACTTTTCGGCGAGAGTGGGCATCTAATCCGGCCTGGCCGGTATCGAACTAACCCAATAAGCATCTGATATTGTGTAATTTTCTTCAGTTCGATTTATCGAAATACCCGAAAAAATACCCGCAGCAAAAGTAGCTGCAAACGGAATCGAACCATGGCAAATCATAGCGCAACATAGCAAAACGCCTAAGCCAACTCATTTCGAAAATGATGCGTGGGCAAGCCGATTTGACGAAAAGCTCCTTGAAGCTGCGGATGACTGTTACCGACGTGCGCGCCTCTGTGCTGGCGCGCAGTGTACAAGCGTAGTTCTGCTTGCAAGATTGAATGTTCACTTCATGCGACGCTGTATTCACGCGCTATTCGCCTCTATGACGAGATCGCCTTAGGCTAGCCCGGTGTTGCAACGACGCTGATTTGAGGGAGAGATCTGTTCTCGGCCGCTACTTGCCGCCTTTGGAACAATCATATTTTCACGGGCCTAACGTATAACTATTGCTGCCTCTGAACCGAGCAATTCATCATAGTACTCCAGGGGAGACCGTCGAGGGTTGAATAAGTCGGCGTTCAATGGTTTGGCGGCGTGAAGCCTCGTTATATTATAGATGTGCGATACTAGGTACTTCGCGAATTCTGTTTCTACTATCTCATGCCCCGGTATTGATAGATTGAGTTCTGGAAGATCATTCACCTCGATTACTCGTAATGTCCCATTGTGATCTATAATATCGACCGAACCGATAACCAAATTTAGTGCCTTCACGGCTCTGACGGCTAACTCGCCCATTTCTAGGCTGAGGTCAATCAAGCGCGCTTTTCCTCCAAGCGAGACGTTGGCGCGAAATTCGTCTGCCACGCCCGCCTTCCGCCTAAAGCCGCACAAAGGTTCCTCACAGCTTGCTATAATTTTGTAATCTGAACCCTGAGAGCCCGGGATGTATTCCTGCAGAATTGCTGCATTCTGCTGGACCAGAAGCATCTGGAGCACAGACCGTAAACTCCGCATGCTCTCGCAAATCGCAACTCCCATACCTTTTACGCCGCGGACACTCTTCAGGATGATCGGGAAGCCCCCGCAGAATTCGACGGCGCTATCGAGGTTTTGCCATGTAGCGACCACGATGCTCTTCGGAATGCCTATTCCACTAAGCGCCAGCTGCTGCAGCATCGTCGGCCTAAAGCCCGCATCGGCCCTGGCACGCAGGCCGTTGACCATTATCACGCCTGCCGTCTCCAGGTGTCGGGTAGCGAGATCCACTACTATATCGCCGGTTTCCGAAAGGAGGTTGATCGCAAGATCGCCGGGGTTTAACCTAACACTGAGCCAGTTTTTTTGTTGCATTTCATTAAAGTGGAATTGGCCTCCTTCACAATGAAGAGTAAGACTTCTCAATTCCTAATAAGGCCGCACCTTTTTCGAAGGTGCGTCTCCAGACCTCGTTCCGGAACGCGGTGCCCGGTTCTTCCTGCGAAAACAGAAGACAAATTTTCATATGATTGTGCTCTATTCAACGAGGATGGCTATACTACGACGTCAAATTGTGTGTGAACCTCACGCACGACAATGTCATCGCAATAGAAGTCTTGCTTACATAAAGCGCGGCAGCGCTCGACATCTTGATTCTCCAGAGCCCTTCTGATTTCTTCGTGCTCTCGATCTCGCCTTTCTACATATTTAGCTCGAAGGGGTGAACCCACACCCGTATCTGGGTGTCTCGTCAGCGAAAGCGAATGATAACGCCGGGAGTACAGTACGTCCGGCAAGTTGCCGATCGGTTGGAACCGAAGCACCCGCCAATTTAGATCAGTATCAGCACCAAATCGCGTCCGTCCGTCAAAACCGCCAAATTCGAGCAACAGGCTTTTACGGAACATCTGCGAGCCGTGCATTGCGATATAGTCGCGACGAAGTTCACCTAACCTCTCCGCAAACGAAACGGGAGTTCGACACGCCTCGACAGTCTCGTAACCAGCGATCGAGTGTTGCCAATCGCACTTGTCGAACACCTCCGCGCGAGTTCCGCCAAACAGGGGCGGTGTGTCCGCTTTATAGAACTGGTGTATGCAAGTACCACAAACGTTCCACACATTGGACGTCAGCGCTTTGAGCTGAGATGTAATTCGTAGAGGATGACTGATATCATCAACATCCTGCATGGCGATGTAGCTTCCGCGCGCCAAGCGAGTCAGCACCCAATTTTTGATTTGAAAGGGCCCAACAGTTCGGGCCAATCGGATCGCGCAAACCCTGTAGTCGGCCCCAAACTGCTCAACGACCCGCGCGTACGTATCGTCTGCGCTGTTGTCGTCCACACAAAACAGTTCGAAATTTCTGTGTGCTTGGGTTAAGAGTGCTTTAAGGCAAGTTTCGACAAAGCTACTCGCATTCAACATAGGAATAATAATCGTGACCAGATTTGGCGCGCTGAAGTCACCGCGGAGCCGCAGAAGATCAGAAGAGTTAGATTCCTTGATGCGATTCACCGTCTCCATCGAACGCATTACCGCCGCAGTATACTCCGTCAGGCTGACGCGCAGTGGCTCAGCGTAAAGTGACATTCAAGCCCTCCACCAATTCCAGTTACATGAAAATCTATGCTCGATCGGATCGAAGCGATTTCAGCTCAAGCTTCAAGCGACGGACTTGGTCCCTCATCGAGTCTCTCACTCTTCTTCACATAGCGCTGTCGAACCTCGATCAGCCGTTCCTGCTGAGACACGCCAGCCAGTGCCTGATCGATTAACGTTGCCAGTCGCTGCAGCGCTTGCAGGTCGCGCTTTTCGGATTCCGCAATCGACAGCAAGGATCTCATGGCCTCGGCAATCTCATCTCGCCTAGAATACTGTTTGCAATGCCAGTCGGGAGCGATGTTCTTGATGATCGTAAGCCCCTTACCGCACTCTAGTGCCAGACTTTCGTACAGTTCGATGTTTAGCCCTGAGAGAAACTGGGCGACCTCAAGCGAAGTCTTGCCTACCCCACCCGCGAGCGAGTTGTGTAAGCAAATCAACCCGCCCTCTCGAACGAGTTTACCAAACGTCTCGAAGTCCCGCTTAACTGCATCCTTTTCGTGATCCCCGTCGATCAGTAGAATGTCGATGAACGGTTTCCCCTCGTTAAAGGGAGCAAGCGTCTCAAGACACATAGTGGTGGTCATATTGTGCAGTGAGATAAGCCGATCCACGCCAAAGTGCGCGAAGTGCGCGCGGGCCTTCTGTGCATCGGTCCAGAAGGCGTCTACCTTTGATGCATCAATAAAGTGGGTGTGGCCCTTCTCATTATCACGTTGGCCTAACGCAAAGCACACGACCGAGAACCCTCGGTACGATCCTATGACAACAACGATTTGCGGCTTGAGTGCACGAACAAGTGCGTAATATGTGAACCCGAGTCCCAAGTCTTTTCGGGAAACGGCATCTTCGACAGTTGCGTCAAACTGGCCTAATGGTACGCAACGCTGGATCAGGTCACGCACGAAGTCATCTGCCAACAGCTAACTCGATATCATGCTCGGCTCCCCATGTTGCCGACAAAAGCCGAAACTCCAAATCGATCATAGCGTTGGGCCAATACGCAACGCAAAAGTGGATGCATTCTATAAAATCTGCGACCCACGCTTGTATCTTGTTCAAGGCAGACAGACTTTCCTCGCGCAATCGCATGCAGGGCCTCAACCAGAAGATTTACCTTAGCGTATTTAACACTACGCTTGACCCCTAACCCACATTCCTCCTCCGAGAGAACATGCGTAGCTAGAATGGGACCGGTATCAACACCGGCATCTACAAAATGAACTGAGCAACCCATGGGGAATCCTTCGAGCATGCCCCAAGCGATATTGTCCAGTCCGCGGAAATATGGCAGGATCCCGCTGTGCGTATTGAGAATTCTAACCTCGGGCACGGAGAGTTATTAATTAAACCAACGCCCGAAAGCACGCAGATATCGGGAGCGTACTTTGCTATAAGCGAGCGAGCCTCTTCTCCATTAATCGTCTCGACCACATGGGACTTCACGCCGTAACGCCGGGACGCCTCCATGGGTAGAAGACTATGCTGACCGACCACTTGGCCGGTACCACGGGCCGGGGTCATTTTGATACCGTTCATAGAAGTTGTCCCCAACTCGAAAATGATAATAGTCTCCATACACGTGCGCCAGACGGTCAGCGCGCTCCACAATGATCGATTTGGGGCGCAAGCCGCTTTTCGAGAGGCCTGCCAATATTACTTCAGTGAAAGACGTGTGCGGCCCCGAGAGAACTACTATTGACAGTTCACGATCCGGCTTGACAGCATTCATTCGCTTGAGCCTAACAGTAGAGGCTTGCTGGTCCTGCTTTTCCGGCAAGGCCGACAGTGTTTGGACGATCCTCTCGATATTTTCTATCAGAATCCCGTCATGCCAACCGGCCATGACCAGCGCGTCGACCGATTTCAGCGTCGCATTCAGAAATCGATGATCCCTCCCTGCCAGATAAAGGTTGAGCCACTCCCGAGCGATGTGCGCAACGAAGGTCTTGTCGGATTGTGCCCGTGCGCGAATTTGTGTTTGCCTGACCTCCCATATCCGAAGCGCCTCTTCAACATCTGTGACTAACAATTCCTCTATACTCGCCGCTTTAGGCAAATGCGTCATCCTTACCCGCCAAATATCCGATGACATCGATCCTCCCATTTTTGCTCGCCCGCTACGGTCAGCCTCTGAGAGGTATTGCTGAAGGTCACAATATTGGTGACACACGCCGGACTTGTAAAGTGTGTTGCCGGCAGCTACCAGGCTCGCATTGATGGATTTGATGTCCAATTTCAAAGAGAGAAACCCAAAAGGGGCAAACAAGGAAACCGTTGCGCGCCTACGTCCGTCCATCATGGATGACGGCATTTCCTGCTGTTGGGCCGTGATGTCGGTGAGAAACTAGACGAGATTTTCGACGCCGGCCTCAAATGCTTTCAGAACGTCTAGCGGATCGCGCACTAGGGGCCGGACCCAAAAGGGAATTCCTAGTCGGTAGATTTGTGATTCACAGTCTCGGAGGAGGCAAAGGGGGGAGATCAATCAGGCTGACGGGTCTCGTATTGGGAGCAAAGGTAAGCTCGAGCCTGCCGCTTCGCAGCGGGCGTCACCATTTCTTGAATTGAAGTCCTTCAGCATGGCGTTGTCGAGCATCGTCTCGGGCAGCATCTTTAGCTTGGCGTTCTCGTCCGTCAGTACCTTTAGTCGCCGGGCCTCTGATACGTCGAGCCCGCCATACTTGGCCTTCTACGTGCAGAACTCGCACTGCTAATAGATTATTTGCGACAGCCGTCGCCGGTCTTCGATCCCGCCGCTTGCTCGCATAGGATGGCAAAATCCGCTCCTCCGTGAACCTCGACTGCCTCATCTTCGATCTCCCTCAAGGTGACGGACTTTACCTATTTTGGAGGAACTTCAGGGGCTCAGGTCGCTTGACCTTGCCTATAGCAAAAACAACACCCCCATCGTTGGATGGAGGTTAGAGTTACATGCGCTGCGCTGATGCATGAAAAAGTCAAAAGGGTTTTTCTGATTATCATCGCCGGCCGCGATTGTTGGGCTTCGGCTCTTCTCGCTGAGCCGGGCGTTCGTCACTATCCTTAGGCGGTCGAAGTAAAATTTTGCCGTCACGCGGCAAGGCCTAAAGTATCAGATTAAGTCCGTTGACGTCGGCGTGGGAGAAGGCGGCGCCGATGGGTTTTCCAGCGGATTGTTAGAACAACTCCACTGGTTCGCAATGCTTGGTCGCCATCAGCGCGGCAAGCATTTCGACTTGCAGCGCCGGTGATGTCGGTGAGAAAGCACACGCAGTTGGTGACGCCGCTTTCGTGTGCCTTCAACACGTCGAGCACGTCGCGCACCAGGTAGAGCGTGCCTTGCTCGACTCGGTCGCCACCGAAGATGATCTCCTGCGGGTTGATCCCGTTGGGGATGGTGAGCGCCGGCTGCTCGTCGCCGAGCGATCGGCCGGCGAAGCCCAGGATGTTTCCGTCCCGGTCGTGGAGGGCAATGGCGAGCCTGCCGCGGTTGGTGCCGGAGTTTGAATATCCGGCTTTCCAAGCCTTCAGGGTCTCGGCCGATATGCCCAACGGGGCCAGAGACGCATGCGACGCATCAAGACGCGCCGCATACGCCTCTGGGTCAAACGCCGGTTGCTTTCTTGCTTCCTGCGCTTGGGGAGCTGTGGCACGGCTCTTGCTAACTGTACTCAGTACTGTTCTGTACAGTTCCGAAGGCGCGGTTAAGTTCGTCGGCCGCATCCTTCACGGTGGTGCCACGTATGTGCGCGGTGAGCGCGATGACGTCACCGCCGATCTTTGCTGCGAAGCAATAGAAGAGGCCTTTGGCCGGCGTGACGACCAACGCGCGGTCGCCGCCGGATTTACAGACGGGGCAGGGTCCCCGGTACTGGCTGCCGTGAGGCACGAGATTGAGGCCAAGCATCTGCATGGCCTGTTCGATCGAGACACGGGTTTTCAACTCCGCGAAATCCACGAAGGGCATGTGAGCGTCCTTTATGTGAGTGGGGAGAGCGTCCGTCGCCAATTATACCACCTGCTATACTTGGTGCAGATGCAGGTCGTGTGTGGAAAACCGGAGTTCGCCGCTCCGCGCAGTCACGCCCAATCGCCAGGTAGTTTCGCGCGATCCGGTTTCCCGCACATGAACCAACAGCGGGAAGGAGAGTAAGATGGACAGCAGAACTGAACGTGCTCCCGCCGACAACCGCCGCGGTCGCGAAGACGACAAGCGCGAAGTCGAGTTTTACGTCCGTGCCAAGACCGGTCCGGGCAAGCGCGACTGGACGACCATCGGGGTGGCGCTCAAACGGCGCAACGAAGAGCCCGGCTTCTCGATCAAGCTCAACACGCTTCCGATCTGGAAGGACTGGGACGGTGGTCTTGTGCTGGTCCCTCCCTACCAGGAGGATACGGATGAGATACAGGACGATTAGGAAAACAAAGGCCCGCTTTCGCGGGCCTTTCTCTTAGATCGTCACCGCCGGCATCTTGCTGGGACAGTTTCTAGCCGTGTGGCCTTCCTGTTCGCAGGTGCTGCATTTCTGTGGTGATCGTTTTCTTTTCTCCAGAGAACCGCCGATCAATTCTTCCAGTTCGGCGTCCACGCGTTCCTTGGTTTCAATCAGGTCTTTTATGCGCGTTAGGCGTTCGTCCAACTCAATCACCTCCTCTCAAGGTTTGTGAATTTCAAAAGGCTCGAAACCCGCGCGCGACCATGGCTCGGTCAGCATGCAGGCATCCGGCGCGGGCGCCTTCTCCAGGGATGCCAACGACGGCATGGTCTTGAACAGCAAATAGCTGGCGCCTTTGCCGTCGGAAAGTGTGCCCACGAGTGACATGATGTTCTGCATGTGCGCTTCGCTGGTGGTCACATTGAGCACCAACAGATTTGGCAGTCCCCATTGGGTTTTGTAGATACCCTTGGCGATTTCGCGGTATTGCAATATCTTCCGCAAGTATGAGGTTTGCGACAGGTTATTGCGCATCACCGGCTCGTGGTTGCGATCGGCCTCCAGCACAAAGAAACGAAAGGATTTGGTTGGCTTGTATTCAACGCCGAACACCGCGTCCGGTATCAGCGGCTTCGACGAGCGATGAGTGGTTTTGCTGCGCGGAAAGGTAAAGGCGACCTGACAGGGCAGTTCGAGCGGGTTGTCCCGGTTCGCTCCGGCCGCCGGCATTTTGGCCAGGATTTCTTCCCACGATATTAGCCGCAACTGTGGGTCGGCCCGAACGCCAATCTCGATAGATGCAAGGATATCGCAGACCATCAGCGAATGAGAAAACTGCTGGCTTGGCAGCGAATTCACAGCGATGCCGACAGACCGCAACGCCTGTGCGCCTTTTGCGCCAAGCTCGTACACCGCCGGCATATAACGGGCATTGATGGCCTGCCACTGTTGTGCCGGACGATCTAGATATCCGTCGTGGAACAGGGTGCCAAGCCGTTTGATCAAAGCGATCTTGTAGCCGCCGACCGAAGCGTGAATGAACGTCGAGCGCAGGTAACGATAACGATTGAGGAGTTTGAAAATCTCAAGATCGCGCGGGCTTAAAGCCAGCGGCTTGCCGGTTGCTTTGCGATGCAAACGCGAACGCTTCTGCGGCCGAACTGCAGTATCCGAAGATATCGTGGGTGGTGACATACATTATGAGATACGCGATACGACGAATTTGAAAACGGTTCGCCATGTGAGAATATGTACAAGATGGAGCACAATGCGGCAGTATGTGTTCGACCTAAAAATTATAACATGCCCGAAGTTTCTACCAATCCGGCGACGGTCGGGTATCGACCTCAGTCTGCTCGATAACCGACCCCGGATCGGCTTCGATTTCTTGGTCAGGCGGCGCGGTGTGGGACAGTTCTGGCAGGACGCAATATCGATCCCGCATGTCCCATCGAAGCAGTTGTTCTTCTCGCTGTGTCATGCGCGGAAGCTGCTCCAGTTGAAAGAACGGAACCTGCAGGGAAAGCGCGTGTTGGGTAACGCCGCGGACGCTGGTCGCAAAAGCTCGTTCTGGCTGCGTCGCCAAAAATTCAGGTGTGGTGTGCATGTTGCGCGCGAGCGTGTGGGCATCGCTGTCGCTCAGCGCCCGCACCATCTTGATCGAGACATTGTTAAGAGCATCCAGCACGGCAGGGGAGACCTGGGCGCAACGCTGGTTGGCGAGGATGAGGCCAATGTTCATCTTGCGGGCCTGATCCAGCAAGGTGGTGATGTTGGTATCGTTGGCGATGTAATCATGGCATTCGTCGATGTAACAAAACACCGGCAGCCGACGGTCGCGCTGCAGCGCCGCGCGCTCTTGGGCGCTCTGCAGAAGCATGGCGATAAAGAACCGTCCGAACATTTCGGTGCGCTTGTCCTTCAGCAGATCCTTGTCGGTGTTGATCAGGATGACTTTGGAAGATTGCAGTTCAGTGTAGAGGTCAAGTTTCGAGCGCGGATTGGAGAACATCCGTTCGAAGGTAGGGTTCTCCAAGAGATACATTAGCCGCCATGCGACTTCCTGCTTGGTCTGCTTGAACTGCACGTCATTGAACTGGGTGGCAAAGAACAGTTTTGCCGGTCCCTCCAACTGGTCGATATATTGCTGGTAATCGGTCGAGCCGGACAGAAGTTCGGCAAAGGTGTGGATGGTGGCATCCGGGATTTGCATGCAGGCGCGCAGTACATAGCGAAACAACGTCTGCTGTTTCGGGGTCATTTCGGTCTCGGACAGGCTTCCGATCACGTAGGTCAACAGTTCCAGTGTACTGTTGGTCAGGCGTTCGCGGTCCCGGACGGAGTATTGGTCAAGCCGTTCCCGGCCCATGTCGAAGATATTGAGTGCCAGCGGATACTCGGGATCGGGCTCGATCAGGACGAGCTTGTCCTGTAGGTCACCGCCTTCCGCAAAGCACTGCAAGCCGGCGATGTTGCGGATCAAATCGCCTTGGCTGTCCATGACGATAATGCTGGCTTCGTTACTGGCGACCTTGGGGAGGTCACACAGAAACTGGAACTGGATCGCCTGGGTCTTGCCGGCGCCCTGTGGAGCTAGAATCCATTGATGGGCAAAGCGCGTATTGTCGGGAATCGGGAACGGGACGTTGCTCAGGAACAACCCCGGAAAGGGCGTTCCGGACAGGAAGTCCGCCACCAATTCCCGCGGCGCTGCGCCGCGGCTGTTACTGGGCGTGCGAACGGATCTGGGTTTGCGGGCAGCTTCTTCCGTCGTGAGGCCGCTGGCGCGAGCCAGATTGTCCTCGAAGCTTTTCCGCACCAGGGTGAACAGCTCGGCCCGCACCACATCGTCATCATACATCGTGGCCATGGTGCGCTCGATGGCATCGGCCGGGTTGGCGCAGATGTCGATCAGCGACACGTTGAAAGTAGCCTGCATGTCCGACAATTGCGGCTCGAAGACAAAGGGCGGAAAATAGCCAACCAGTCCTTCCAGCAGCCGTATGATCTTTTCGCGCCAGACTTCGACGTAGAAATTCGGATCGCTGAGTACGCGCTGCTTAACCGTGAGCAGTGACCGCAATTGCCGCAATGACTCGTAGGAAAGGTGCGCAAAGTCCGGCAGGGGAGGCATCCCGACAATCACCGGCTCGGTGTGCAGCAGTTGCCAGACCACCTCGCAGAATTCGGTTCGCAAGCTTGCTGGCGGAACGCGCCCGGCCCGGCGGAACGCCTCGTCGACCACGCCATCGACAAAATCAATTGCGGCGTCGTCCTCGGAATAGGCCGACGCCTGATAGGCACGCAACACCTGCGCATACAGCGTCTCTGGTTTCCTCGCGGTCGCGCCCGGCCATCGAGCCGACAAACAGAGCACGCAAATTGGTCCACTGCAGAATGTTGGAAAAGGCCCAATGAAAAATGTTGTCAGAGCTCAATGGCTTCTTCTCCGCCGAAGTGGGTCGCGGCGTTGAGAACCAGCTTGAACGTCTGTGCCGCCTCCCGGATTTGATCTTCGACGGCGAGCATCTCCAGGATGTCTTTGCACTCTATTCGCTTGCCTTGCACAAGCTCGCCGACGTTCACCGAGATGTTCATGGCCTTGAACGCGAGACGCGAGGCCAGTCCGAGCAATCCCGATCCGCGGTCGGTCAGTTCAGCCTTGGTGTAGAGAACGGTATCCCCTAGGCGATAGCGCTGAATGCACTGGTGCTCTTCGGCCGTAATCTCGGCCTGGACGTCCAGTTGAAAAACGATTTTGCCCAACAGGCTTTTGCGCTGATCGCGGCGCAGGATCAGATACATGTTTGCCCCCAGACTTAATCCCCGAGGCCATTCTGTGAAACTTTTGGCCACAACGTCAAGATGTATCGAGAAATATATCAATCTCCCGCTCGACCTGGGGCCGCGGCCGGCAGTACCGTGACCGGGTCCGCCGTTTGACCGCGGGCAGCCGGCCAGCCGCCGGCGGGGGCGGTGCGGTCGTCAGTAGCTGGGCGTTATGCGGACCGCCAACCCGGACCCAGGCGTCGAAGTTGGCAAGATCGGAAAGAACCTCGGGATTCTTCAGGCCCAACTCGTCAGCCACCAACGGGGCGTCTTCGGCTCCGATCCGGAATGACATCATGGTGCCGACGTTGCCGAACACGGCCTGGCGCAACGGCTCCCGGACTTGCCCCAAAAACTGGTGTGCGATCACCAATGAGAGTTTGAACTTGCGCGCTTCCGACAGAATGGTCGCAAAACTGTCGGTGGCAAAGTTCTGAAACTCATCGACATAGAGCGTAAACGGCACCCGATCTTCCGGAGCCAAGGAGGCCCTTCGTTCGGCGGCCTGGGCGAATGCCGTCACCAGCAGGGCGCCGAGCAAATGCGACGGGGCATCGCCGAGTTTGCCTTTGGCAAGGTTCACCACGAGCCGCTGGCCGCGGTTCATGATCCGCCCCGGCCGCAACGTACTGTGTTGTTGGCCGACGATGTTGCGCAGGGTCGGATTGGCCAGACAACTGTCCAACCTTGTTTTGTATTGGTGCGATGGCTTCCTTGCGAAAGCGATCGTCATAGGCATCAAACTCATAGTGCCAAAACGCCCGAACAATCGGGTCGGTGCAACGTCGCAAAAGCCGGTTACGGTAGGTGTCATCGATCAGAAGCTTGGACAGTCCGAGAAATGTTTGGTTGTTGTCCAGAAGCAGCCGCAGGGAATTGACCAGAATCCATTCCATCCGCGGCCCCCAACTATCGCCCCATACCGCCTTGAAGGAGGCGACGATTTGCGCCGCCACCAACGGGCGGGAAGGCTCCGGAACGTTCTCAAACACGTTGAACCCGAGTGGCAGTTCGGACGGATCGAAATAGATGCAATCGATGGTGTCGGCGATGGCTTCGGCCAGATCGCCGTGCGGGTCGAGCAGGCAAAAGCCGCCGGCATTCTGCAGAATCGTGTTTTGCAGAAATGTAGATTTCCCGGTGCCGGATTTGCCGATGATGTAGAGATGTCTTTCGTACATGGCCCGCCACGCGAGCCGTGGCTTTGTCTGTGCTGGAACGCTGCTCGGTGGCGCGTGGCGAGGTTTGAACGAAAGAACTGTTCCGTTGTTGATTGTACCAGTCCGCACACCAGTCCGTCGTCTGGCGCTGAGCGCCGCGACCTTTCTTATTTTTCCCCTTCGTGGGCTTGGCTTGTGTCTTCATCTATCAAGGACACCGCGAGGTGTCCGTGATGCGGGAGCGAAGCGAGCGCATCTGATAGGGAAGACCAAGCAAAAATAAGAAAGGTCGCGGCGTGATGCCGGGCGGACTGGTGTGCGGAATCGTTGAAATGTAAGGTGAAAATGTAAATGGTCGCTTGGCTATACAGTGTAGCTCAGTGCATTGCCGCCGTATGGCGGTGCCAATGCGGGCAAAACGACCAATCTAGAAAAGAAAAGGGGCGGCAGGTTTCGAACCCCACCGCCCAAAAGTACCCTTCAAAAAGTGTCTGCGATTTATGCAGCGCGAGGACGTGAGGCGATCCAGGCTTCGATCTCGTCCGCGTACCAAGCCACCCTGCAAAGTCCAAGAACAACCCGAATGGGAAATTTCTGAGCCTTCTCAAGGCGCGCAATGTGCGCGGGCGAGTAGGGAATACCGTAAACCGACTTCAGCTCCTTCTTCGATACCAGCCTTCTCAACATGTTCATCGACCACTCCAAGAAGAGCGTCGACGCCCATTGGTTTGAGGAACCAGCTAGCGGGCAAACAGAACATAGGATCAAATGTTGTGTTGCGCAATGCGATGTTGCGGTGGCTGACAATCTTCGGCAAGTGTGAAAGTCTGCAGATATCTTTGCGACCGTGCGAATTTAGAGCGCTGATCGAGAGTTAGTTCCCGAGACAATTGCTGCTTGGATTTTATCTGCCGCATTCTCGAACAGACCTGACGAATTGAAGTCCCAATAATATTCATGCGGAAGTTTTAAAACGGGGCAGCAATCGGTCACAATCCATTTCTCGTACTTTTCATCGATCGCTTGTAAGTAATCTTGCTTCATACCTTGCTCAAAAGGTCTATTTCGTTCTTTAATTCGACGTAGTAAAATTCCGGTCGGACATCGTAGATAAATTATAGATTCGGCTTCCTCAGATCTGACGCGGCTTGATCAACATGCAGCTAAAAATACTAAGCTATACCATGCTCTCGGAACAACTCGGTATCTTCTAGTTCGGCATCTTCCTCCATCCTATCAACAAACAAGATGCCATTAAGGTGATCGATTTCGTGTAACAAAACGCGGGCCTCGAAGCCCGTTGCCTTGCGCTCTTGTGTTTTTCCACGGAGGTCGCGATATGTTATAACTACGTTATTTCTGCGCTTAACTTGACCTTTTTTGTGAGGAATGGACATACACGATTCGTATTTCGAATCCCACTTGCCCGTTTCAGAAGAAATAACTGGATTGATCATAACGAGGTCATCAGGATTGTTCTTCTTATCAAGATTTACAATCGCCACCGCAAGGTCGTAGCCAATCTGAGGCGCTGCTAGCCCCACTGAGAGCGTGTCAGATCGTAGGGTATCTCGGAGATCATCCACCGCTTTTACGACACGATCATCAATATCTTGGACGATGGCGCAGCGCTTTCTGAGGATGCTTTGGGTACGTCCAGAGAGCGTCGCTTCGTCAGCGAGTTCGATTTTAACTATGGTCATGAGTCTACTTTATCACAGTCCAACGCATCTCGTAAGTATGGAACAGGCGTGGTTCAGTGCAAACGTATTCGAAAACTCCATCCTTCGCCCCGACGTTAATCAATTCAATCGGCTCTCCAGAGCCTTGCAGGGGAAGTACTTCTACCTGAACATTCTCCACATCATTTGCAACTGATCTGGCATCTAGCCGAATCGATAGTCTATCCGTTTGAACATCAATGGTGGCGGAGACGAAAGGAACAAATTCATTCTTTTCGTCGGTCAAGCTCCAAGTTAATGATACTTTCTCCTCGTCGCCCTCGTTTAAGATTCTCTGAAAGTCTATTTCATAACGAGACCACACATTTTTTTTGGGGCGCTCTGTTAAAATATGTCTTGGGTTATTTGTTTTGATCGATTGGGGTTGATCGCCAGTCCAATGATAACGGTCAGAGAATGATCCAACTTTATTTTTAGTAGCTATCAGGCTTTTCGACTTTGTATACTTCATTCCATTCTTGCGGCAATACTTTAATTCTATATCAAAACTTCGTAGCCTATAATTCGCATCAATTGGAGCAAAAGTAGGTATCCCCCTTTTGCCTCGCTCGGCAATGAACGAGATCGTCTCGATCGGAAAGATCGATTGAAAGCGAACTGGACTTGCCTCCGCTAAAACAGCGATTTCAGGTTCTTTCAACTGAGTTGAACGAAAAAATTCTTCGATGAAATCGCGCGCGTCCAGCCGCTGAACCAGTGATACTATACTGTTCAATGAGAAGTATTTGTTATTTGTTAGTTTCGAAAAATCCGTTAGATCTTGAATGCCCTTTTTGCTTTCGCGCCGTGCAATGAACGAGACCAATTTCGAAAAAGCCAAAGCGTGCGGGGGAGGTACGCGTACCTTCTCAGCCTCTGTATCGTTGTAGCGAAATGCAACAGAATCGTCGGACAGAATATTATAGTCAATGTATGGATATCTTTCTCTTTCAAGTATTTTGGTACCTAGGAATACCTTTCCTCCAGTCTCTAAATTCTTGATTTCGTAGACAGGCCTTAAGTCTGTTTGCTGCTGACGCTTTTCGTATCTCGGGTGTCCATAGGCATCCGCGAGTAAAGCTTTTTGAAGACTTAAACTACAGACGATGTCTATATCTTTGGTGCGTCTCTCAAGAACATATTGCTGAACTGCTAATCCACCTATTAGTAGGATTGGCTCTTTTAGGTACTTATTGAGGCGCAGGATTTCCTCTTTCGCTCGATGCTCATCATAATCATCATTTGAGTTTGACATTGAGCACCCCCTTGAAGTTATTGTTTCAACCGCCCACGTCTTACCCCCATTTTCTGCTCATTCTCAAGGCTATGAAACGATTGAGATGTTTAGGAGTTTTGTCCGGCGCAATCCTGATAGGCTGTCGTAAGCTGTATCACAGAAAAACGCCTCTCGCCAAGGTAGAAAAGGGAGTTGCACGTCGATCAGTTCGTCGTTGGTCAAATCCGTGTGCTGACGATTACGAACAGCGCAAGCGCGTTGAAAACATGCTCGATGCGGTGGATGAAATCACGGCGGGGAAGGGGAGCAATTTCTTTTTGTTCGGCTAGGGAAGCGGCTAGGTTTTGGCGTGCAGCCGGCGGCGCAAGGGTTCGTACCAATCGTGACGGCCCGTTTTCTCGATAGCATCGATCCACGCGAAGTCGAATGAGCTCTTCGAGACATCTAGCTGGCGTATCGCCGCGACACGCAGCTCGTCCTTTGTCAAGAATTGCGGCTGGCCGTTCTGCATGAATGGAAGCAGCCAGTCGCGGCATCGCCGCCGTTCCTCGTGGGCTTTCTCCGAGAGTTCCTGGGTCCGGCTTTTCGTCATCGCAGTACATTGATGATACGCCCAAGGATACGCGCAGGAAATATGGCTCAACAGGGCCATTCTTATGCGCCGCACAATATCTGTTTCACGACCCATACGGCGTTTCGTGGCTCAACAGAGCCATATTTGGATTTTGACGAGGCCTCGTGCGCCATGACTTGGTGCGGGGTTGATACCGCGCGCTAGGACGTCATTGACGAAAGTACATGGTTGTGTCGAACCGTTGATGCATCACGCGCACGATTTCGATAGCTTGGACCGTCTGCCGATAGAAAATCAGATGCGGTCCGACTAAAATGGAACGCAAGTGAGGAAGTAATTCATCGCGCTTATGACCTAACTTAGGATTGTCGGTTAAGCGCTCGAACATATCGTCGATCTCGCGCAGGTGCCGATCGGCTTGCTCTGCGGACCATTCACGAGCGCCGAAATCCCAAATGGAAAGGAGGTCGTCCGTCGCCTCCGACGACAATATAACAAGCCGTTTATTGACGCTCATACTGCGCGCGAGCGGCCCTAATAAGCTGCTCGATGTCAACTTCGTCGGCTTGCCCGCGGTCGAGAGAGTCAATTCCTTTCTGCAATTCCCTCCTGAGATGCTCTACGCTCTCGACATGGGCTATGAGATCCTCGGCGATGCTCTCCTGCGTCGCCTCGGGCAGGGCGGACACCCTTTCTATCGCTTCTTGAAACAACTTGGTCATAGGCCAAGTATAGCACAACGAGCTTAGGCTTGCTTATCGCGGAAGTGCACAAGCGTCACACAAGATTAGTTTCGCGACGCTATGTGCATTTCGTGGCTCAACAGAGCCATATTTTGATTTTGAGCCGGTGAGTTTGCGCCGGAAAATTTGGTCGGTCCGGGAAAGCACTGGCTTTGAATAGGTGCGTTATTGACAACTTGTTGAATGTGTTGTGTCGCGCTGATTTTTCTATTCAAAAGATGAGCCTAAACACGCGTGTGTTTATTGAACTGCTTATTGAATATAATTGAGGGAGCAACCGATTGGAAAACTGTGGCTAGGAATATAGGTATTTCGGAATTTTTGGGCTCCGAAATTTGTGTCAGACCCCCCACCGATTTGTGTCAGACCCCCATGTAGTTTGTGCCAAACCCCCCGCTAATTTGTGCCAAACCCCCACCCGTTTTGCCAAGGCGCAGGGACGGTGGCTGGCTCCGCCTCGAACCGAGCAGTCTCACTTCCCTGCTGGACCCGTTAGTGCAACTTTTTGGCGCGCCATTCTGTCAAGGGTTGGGATACTAAAGCGCTTATCGATGATTTTATCGCGTTCTAGGCGGACTACGAGAGATCCCACGGTACTGCCTAAAAAGCCGCTCTCTCGCCTTGGCCTGGGCAACAGAGACAGTTTGGATGGTTTGCCGAACTCCAACCGGCGCGGCGGCAAATAGTCGGTCTGCCTCGGAACGCCGGTAGGCTTCATATTCCTCGGCCTCGGCCTTTGCCTGTTCCAGGCGGATGCGATTTGCGGCTGCTGCCCGTGCCTTGGCCAGCGTATCCCGTTCTTTGAGAAAATCGCTGTAATAGGTTTTGAGCCCGGAGAGCGTATTGACCGCGTAGTTGCCGGCCCGCGCGCGTTTAACTCCATAATCGACGAACGCCAGAGCGGCCTCGAAAGTAAGTTCCTGTATCAAAGTGAGCGCGTACTGCTGTTCGGCTTGGGTGACGTGCGAGGCGGTGATTTTCTCGCCGGTTCGGTACTCATGGAAACGACGGACCAAGCTCTAAGGGATGACCAATGCTTTGTTGCTCTTCAAAGAATTTAAACTGCAATTCGTTCTGAAAGCGGTTTTTGTAAAACCGGTTGTAGTCTTCGTGGAAGCCGGTACCGGGCAAAAAGGTGATGTTGAAACCGTCGCCAGCGGCGGTCTTGTCGATCGAATACGAACGCAGGAATTTGTTAGCAACGAGGGCATCAAGATGCACACCCAGTTGGTCCCGGACGATGTGGGACTTATGAGTTCTCACAGCTATGCCGCCAAGCCATTCTTTGCAAATGTGGTCATAGCGTTTGCGTATCTGCACGGAGTTACGCGTACCGCCCTCAGCCAGATTTGCGAAGTGATGAAACAGACGAATATAGAGGGCGGCTTGAATAGTTGGTATTCCGCGGATGCGATTGTAATTTAGGCAGGAGAAAAATCGATCGTCGAGGCTTCGTTGAATGAACTCTGGAATAATAACTTCGCACGCCTCGATACTGCGTCCTCTTGGTTGAATAGTGAACTCTGATGGAATGCTGAAGTTTGCAATCGTGGGTTCGTCTTTTCCGTTGCGATAGAACGGCATGGTGACGCGGGTGTGTGCAAGTGTGTACAGCGAATGAATAAACTCCTTCCCCGTTTTTCCACCCCATGCACGGTCGGTAAGTCGAGCTAGTTCCTTTTGCGAAAAATATACCTTGCTCGGAACTGGCCGGCCATAATCGGAAAGCTTCTTGAGAATCGCTAAGAAAACTTTGAAATCTGCGGGACCAGGTTGACCGTAACTTGGGTGAGGTTCGATCGTCACCTGCCGTTTTGCAATTTTATCAAGGTCCGTTATCGGCTCAACATGTGTAGCAGCTGCGCGCGGGTCATGGCAAAAAAGGTAACCCATGACACGCAAGCAAATTGTTTTCCATAAACAATCGCTCCACGCGTTCGGATGCTGGAGTATTTGAGGATGGTAGGGTCGTGTCTTTAATCTCGATCATGCCCCTAAAGTATATCCCCTCCTCAAACCGAGGTGGCTTGCAACTGTGGAGAGCTGGCAAGCTTGGCTTAGTTGGGCGTGGTCGATTTGTCGTCCTCGGGTTTGTCCGGCGTTCGTAACAGCGGTGAAAGCAATCGTTGCAAACCTTGCGTGAGCACGTTCGTTTCTTTCACGCGCTCGAGCAGCACTACGGTTTGGTCGCGTAAAAAGGCGTTCTCGGTTTCGAGTTGTTGGATATACAAATCTTGGAAGTTGCGCTCCGAGGCGTCGGGGCGCACCTGGGCGCCTCGGGGCGTCGCCGCTTCATCGCTTACAAGTTCCTTTGTTTGTAACGGACGCTCGGACGCGTCCAGCCGCGTCGGGGCGCGCCCGGCCGCGGCCAGGGCGTCGCTTATCTGTGCAATATGTCGGTCTATAGATGCCATGGTGATGTAATATTTTTCACCAGCCTCCGTTTCGATTTTTTTGCAATCGAGATCGCCGCGCGCACAGTATTTTTGCACTCGCCGAATGGTCCGGGGGATGCCGGCACGTTCGTACAGCGCGGCAGCTTCTTCGACTGTGACTGAATAAAGGGGAGCGTCATGGAGCGCGTCCGGGCGCGCCTCTGTTGTTGTGTCCATAGGAATGATGATACCGCGCCGCCCCTCCCACGCGGCGCCGGTTATCCCCACCGCGACAAGAGACTTTCGGCACAACCTCAAGCTACGACACAAGAATCGGTTGACTTTGGGTCCGAAGCCTACGAGTCTTAAGCAGCCGTTTGGGGGCATTTCAGGATCAAAAAATGAAGCGGCAGCCGCGTGGGCGGGAGATCATAGGTGCGGTCGATCTTTTCTGCGGTGCCGGTGGACTGTCCTATGGACTTTCCCAAGAAGGAATTGTGGTAAAGGCGGGTTTCGATTTAGATCCTGCATGTGAGTGGCCATTTAAGGAAAACGTCCGCGCGAAGTTTTACCGTGGCGATGTTTCGACGCTGTCGGGTAAATCGTTAGAGCCCTTATTTGATAAAGCGCCAGTTCGGCTGCTCGCTGGATGTGCCCCGTGCCAGCGGTTCTCAAACTATACGCAAAAGGCATCGCAGACAGATGCGCAGCGTTGGCGATTACTGGAACTTATTCACTCGAATTGCTTTGGAGCTGAGACCAGAAATAATTACGATGGAAAATGTTCCGGGATTAGCGCGCCATCGCCGCTTCGGACGTTTTCTACAGTCCCTAAAAGACGCGGGATACTTCGTTTGGTTTGATGTGATTGAATGCGCCGAGTATGGTTTGCCGCAGCGTCGACAGAGAGTGGTCGTGCTTGCCTCCAAATTCGGGCCGCTTGAGCTTATGAAGCCGAAAGAGTTTGGCGCAAAAAAGAAGACCGTTCGACATGCGATCGAACGTCTGCCGCCAGTTCGCGACGGACAAACTCACAAGTCAGATCCACTGCATCGGGCCGCGGCTTTATCGGCTGACAATATGAAAAGGATGCTGGCTTCACGGCCAGGAGGTACATGGCGCGAATGGCCGAAGCGTTTGATTTTGCCCTGTCACCGCAGAGCTAGTGGCGCAGGCTATCCGAGTATTTACGGAAGAATGATTTGGGACGAGCAATCGCCAACTATTACTACTCTGGCCTACAACTACGGTAGTGGTCGTTTTGGACACCCTTCCCAACACAGAGCGATCACTCTTAGGGAAGCGGCGCTTTTGCAGACTTTCCCCCGCAAGTATTCGTTTCTGCGAGGCGGCGAAAAAGCCAACGTGCGTGATCTGGGTCGGCTAATTGGCAATGCAGTGCCTGTCGCTCTAGCGCGGGTGATCGGTCGATCAATCTGTGTCCATGTGCAATCGCATAAAAGCAATTCTCACTCCTTCCGATCGATAGATAGTCACTCTCATCAAAAATGAGCGCACCCGAGCAAATCCCGTTTGACGTTGATGCTGCTCTCCTTAGCGAGCTTGGTGAGCGGCTAGTAGGGCGCGCGGATATTGCACTGGCTGAACTGGTAAAAAATGCCTACGACGCCGACGCATCGTCGGTATACATCCAAATCGATAAGAACGAGATCGTTGTTGAGGATAACGGACATGGAATGAGCGACAGCGAGTTCCGTAGTTTTTGGATGCGGATTGGTTCTCCCCATAAGAAGACTCAGCGCGTCTCGAAAGGTCTCGGGCGTGCGCTAACTGGTTCGAAAGGCGTGGGTCGCCTAGCCGTCCAATTTTTGGGTTCGCTTGTTCAGGTCGCAACAACGAGTGACGATCGAAATTCAGCGGAATTGATCGCGAATGTAGACTGGGGGCAAGCCGAAAAGAAAAAGGACCTTACAAAGGTGGTCGCGCTATTGGAGCGAACGAACGCGCCTGGCAGTTATGCGGACGGTTCAAAGCATGGAACGCGCATTACGATCACAAATTTAAACCACGATTGGTCTGACGCCGGTCGAGCAGAGAATCTCGCCTCGGAAATCTGGCAGCTTCGTTCGCCCGAACCACTTTCTGCACGAAGATCCCGTGATCAGTTTGATATAGAGCTGTCGTCAAATATAAAGAACGTGCAAGAGAAATTTCGGAATCGTCTTCTTGCCCCGTTGGATATCTGGCATGCGCTAATTCGGGGAGAGTTGATACCTCCTAAAGTACATGGAGGTAACGCTGAACTTCAAGTAAGTCTGAGATTTCGAGAGCTCGATGACGTTAGGACCCAAGTTTTTACCATACCAAACTGTCACTTAAATGAATTGTCATTCGAAATAAGGGTCTATTCACTTTTCGGGCGACAACCTGCCGGCATAGCAGTTAGCAATGCGCGAGATTTTGTCCAGGAACACGGTGGCATAAAAATTTACGATAACGGCTTTCGTCTCCCTTATTACGGATTGGAGCACGATTGGTTGGACATCGAGGTGGATCACTCGCACCGCCTTAGTGAATCGAAGCTTTTGCCAAGCGGACTACATGTGCCGGGCGGACTGTCCAATTTGCCGACCCAAACGCGCTTGCTCGGCTTTGTTTTCGTGAACACCGGTCATGAGGCCGCTTCCGCAAAGCGCAGCACGGAATGAACCCCTGGCGGCGAAAAGTTGAAAGGAACGCTCCACTACCAGAGGCACCATCCAAAGTCTGCAAAGCCGGCGTGGCCGACTGCGTTGGACCGGCGGCAAGTTCTTCCGATTTCTGGCCGTTCCGGTTTTGGCAAACTCGTGTGAAGGCGGCACTTCACTCCTTGCCCTAATCCCATGCATTCTACTCGCTTAAAGCTCAATACCGGGGCTATCATCTAGTTGTAATCAGCCCGATCAAGTTCGTGGGGACGTCCAGGTGCGGAACCTGCAGGGAGCACAATTGGCGTCAAGTTTGCGTCCTGCGTTCACGCCTCTCGTCCAACTGCAAAATGCGCGAAGGTTGGATCCCTCAGCCTTGGTCTGCATGCCTCGTTCGAGGTCTCCGCGTTTCCCAGATATCGGGCGAGCCGTGCAGACCGCTCATTTCCTCGATCTGAATGCAGTAGAACACCGGGACCGGGGCTTGTCCTTCCGGCGAATCTGGGATGCTGTATATCCGCTCTGCCACCATAACGATCTCTTTTGTAGGAGCGAGCGGACGTGCTCACGGCTCTTCGCGTATTCGCGCGTATTCGGAATTTCCACGTATTGTCCAAAGACAACGACGCTCGCCCAATCGTCGTGGCCTCGAACTTCGTCGACCTCTACGCAGACCAGAGGATTCTCCCGCATCCATTCAATTTTCCGCCCCAGCGTAGAAAAGCAATACAAGCGGTCGGCGTCATAGGCAAAGTAAATGGGAACGATATAAGGCCTATTGTTACAGGCGCAAGCAAGTCTGCCGTAGCCAAGATTCATCAGCATCTCGCGACATTCCCTGCTGCGCATCCTCGTGATTAGCATTGGTTATTGTGCTGACGTTATGGATTTCCGAGAATCAATGCACTCCGGTTCGCCCCTGCTGCTGCGGAGTCTCGCGCTCTAACGCCCGGGGACGAAAGAATCTGTGGGATAGGTTAGCAGTTAACTGTGCTGAACGAGCTGAATTCCCATTAGCACTCGTCACGGCTTGATTGCCCCTTCAGCCTGCCACCGCTGGGTTGTTCGGGCTCAGGCCCGATCGGCGTCTTCTGGATTTGCCCATCAGAGCCATACCCTTGCCACCACCCTGTGGCTGACGTCCAGATGAGCTCCAAGCTAGCGCGTGCACCAGTCCGTTGCTCCACCGGTCGGTGCACGCCGTGTCGCCTCCAGAAACCGGCCTTCCAGTTCCGGGGTGAGCACGGTGGCGACTTGTCCTAAGTGCCGGCTGTAGAGTCCCGCGATGCGCTGCTCGGAAAATCGTTTGCTCCAGCTGGCCAAGCAAGAAGCCCGCTCCAAAAACGACAGCGTAATAGAGCACTGCAGCTTCCAGAATCCGCATTCCGGTTCGCCCCCTCCTAGGGTGATGTCACGCACTCATGCGCCAAAGAAGCCCGTTACGGTTTGATCGCGACCTTGATCACACCCTCTCGCCGCTCGCCAAAGAGCAGGTATGCCTCGGTGATTTTGTCCACATGAAACGTAGGAGTGAAAAGGGTGCGCTACGACACTCTTCCGGGGCAAAGAGCAAATGCGCAGGCTGATGGAGCTCGTCCAACGGGCGGCTCGACTTGACGATCTTGTGGTCACCTAGAGCCTAGACCAGCCGCAAATAGCTCTACGCTCAGGAAAGCTTGCCAGGATACACGCCCAGGCTGGATAGCGTTCCTCCGGCGCGCAGTGCGCGGAGCGCATTCTCGAACGTGTTCTGCGTCCCCAGCGCCTTTATCGCCACGTCTACGCCTTTCCCGTCCGTCAGCCGCTTGATCTCTGCAATCACGTCCATCTTCTCGAAGTTGGGAACTACGTCGGCGCCCATTCGCTTGGCCACCATGATCTCACGAATGGTCGGAACCCCTGTGTTTTCAGATCGGACGGAGTTTTCGGTTAAGACAGGCTGAGAGTCAGGAACTGCTCCCGCTCTGAAGGTGAGAGGAGAAGCAAATGGAAGCTCACCATGAATATCGAGTTCATGCATTCGGCGCGGGCGGACGCAATGGCGTCGTCCAGGCCCAGGGAATTCAGCCCACCATATCGTTTAGCCCACCGCCTGAATTTCAAGGAGAGGCAGGTCGCTGGACCCCGGAACATTTCCTCGTCGCCGCTGTGGCTTCGTGCTTTGTCAGCACCTTTGAGGGCATGGCGCAAAGTTCTCACTTTCTTTTTGTATCGTTGCGTCTCTCCGCGGAGGGCGTGCTTGCCAAGGAAACAAACGGCTGGCGTTTTAGCGAATTTAGACTGCGGCCGTTCGTAGTTGTCCTGAAAGAAGAAGATCGCGACCTGGCCATTCGCCTTCTTGAGAAAGTCGAGAAATCGTGCCTCATCGCACGGTCGCTTCAGCGCAAAGTCGCCCTCGTGCCAGCTGTGCAGGTCGAGGAAGAATTGACTGTGCCCACCGCGACTTAAGCCATGACTTTTTGAAGAATCACGTTAAACCGAAATGGGGCGGGTACCCGCTGCAGGAAATTAAGCCACTATCGGTCGAACAGTGGCTCAAGGGACTCGACCTCGCGCCAAAAAGCAAGGGACACCTGAAGAATCAAATGCGTATGGTCTTCAACTGCGCGATGCGATGGGAGCTGGTTCCCTATCAAACCAACCCAACAGGCCTCGTGCGTGTGAAAGACGTATCGAAGCGAATGCGTCAGCCGACTACGCTTACAATTGAGCAATTCCACCGAGTTCTCGAGTACATTCCAGAACCCCACCGAACGACGTGTGTTGTGGCAGGTTGCCTTGGGTTGCGAATCAGCGAGGTTCTCGGACTGCAGTGGAGCGACTTCGACTGGGAGAAGCACCAGTTGCAGATTTGCCATTCTTGGGTATGCGGTCGCATCGACGAGCCCAAGACGGAGAACTCAAGACGACCGATACCGGTGGATCTCACACTCGAGAAAGTGTTGCGGGACCACCGTGGTCGTCAGCCTCAATCGTTCAAAGCGTGTGAATGGGTCTTCCCCAGCGAACGTACCGGGATGCCTTAGCACGCTTGGACGGCGCAGCGGCAGTGGCTAGTGCGCGCGGGACAGAAGGCCGGAATCGAAAGCCTTGGTTGGCGCGCGTTCAGACATACGTATTCGACTCTGCTCAACGAATATAGAACAGACGCAAAGGTTCAGCAGGAATTACTTCGCCATGCGGATATCGCGCACGACGATGAACATCTATACGACTGCTGTGCCGGAGCGTTTGAGAAAGGCGAATCGAAAAGTCGTTCGGCTTTTGCTACCGACAGGAACCTGACAATTGTTCCCTTCCGTTTCCTTGCACGGGGGTCAAACCGCTGAATCGAAACGAGATTTGGCGGGAGCGTGTGGAAGTCGAATCCACCACCCAGTCCGCGAAGGACCGCGTCGCCGGCTTTGAAGGCCGGGAAGGTCACCGGACCCCGTTCGCCCCCGAAGCTAGAATATCATTACAGGAAACAACTTATTGAGCATAGGAAATCACCTGCGTTTCCGTAATCGGTCCTGGTGTTATTAGGTGTCGGTTGAGATTTCATGCCGCTTTGAGCAGCCTAAACGCTGTCCACGCAAGGCCAGTCAAAGGATGAGCGAGAAACACTAGGATTAAAGGGGACCTCGGAAATTCTACGCCCGTGGTCGCTCGCTCTTCACGCGCACGTATGCGTATAGTATCTGCTGCTCCTATACCCAATTGAACGTCGCTCTCAGTTGCTTTGCCGATCTGGGCCCGCGCGTTTGTCCAAAACTTTCTTGTTGAATCCCTTAGCCTCAACCTCAAGTCGGTAATCTCCCGGCGTGATCAAATCGAAGACATATTCCCCTGTATCTGTAAACTTCATGCTGCGCTTCGTTTGTTGAGACGTTCGTGAGCGTGACATTGGCAGACACCACGGGCCTACTTTGCGGGTCAGTGATTGTTCCGCGTATGGTGGAGGTGCCAGTTTGCGAGCAAGCGAGGGAAACCCCAAGAACCAAGCTAAACAGAATCGCAGCAATACTACTACGCCGGATGGAAGCCCAAAGACATGGACAACTCCTTTCAACTGCGCTTATAAATTCTCCTCTTATGAAATTACGGCCCGTGGAAGAACTTGGATTCTTGAATGCTGTCCCTTCGAGATCCTGTGTCCGACACCCAACCGACTGATTGGTATGCATTAAAGGCCTAGCTCCTAGCTTGGGTTTATGTAAATAGGGTTGTGTTGTTAATCCCAAGAAAGTTTCCGAATAGGGAGAAATGAGAGAGGTACCGCACTTCTAGCCTAGATCCAAGTAATGTCGCTTGAGCTATGGCCGGAAACCCCGACGGTCTTAGCTCCGAGTAGAGGAGAACGCAGTGGGCTTTAGGTCTTCCTTGGCTCTATCCGTCGCGTCTCGCTCAGCACTAATATACGTTTCGGGCTCGCCTTGCCGACCGTTGTAAATCAATTTAGTGGAGGAACTCGGGGTCCAGTCTGAACTTGCTCTGCACCGCGAAGCCGGCTCCCCGCATTGCGAATTCCGCCGTATCGATCCCGGGGCCAAGCAGAGGAGCGCCGTCGAGCGTTCTCGGAAAATAGAAATGGACGGACGCGCTCGTGCCAGTTCCGGTGAACTCGATTTCAAGCGGGGCAACGGTGCCACGGCGGGTCTTAAGCGTCGCACGCAAGTCTGGAGCTTCTTGCCGGTGTGACCGCAAAGGGCTCGAACCCAACGAAGCCGGGCTGGTCGAGTTTCACCGTGATAACGTAGCGATCCGCCGGAAGCCGCGGCGCCTGCGCCAGAAACGCGACGAGCGTGTGTTCGCCAAGTTCCTCTAGCCGCGCAAACGCCTGTTTCACCAGCGACGCCGATTCCCAGCGCACCAGAAACGCGGTCGAGGGCGAAAGCCTCGGCGCTCCATTCGGCGACTGGGAATAATCAACAGGCGGTTCGAGTTTCATTTTCTGCATGCAGTTCCCGTTTGCATCGATGGTATCGGGATCGCAGTGCCGTCTTGCCTGTGGAAATGCTGTAGCTCGCTTGAATCTCAGTCCGGCGGAACACCACGGCTTCCACCTTCGCCCACGGCGAGTGTCGCACCAGCTTCAGCGCTTCTTCGTGCGACCACTGCGCGGCGAGGCTTCTGCTTCCAGAAATCGTCCGCGCGGACGAATGAGGAAAGTCCAAAAATCAAGGTCAGTATGGGGAGAATCGTTCGAAATGCAGCCGGAAGCGCGCGCACGGTGCCCGTGTGCCCGGGGTAATCCGGGGATCGCCGTATTGCCTGGAACTCTCATACTTCCACGAGCTCGATTGTGTGTGACTGTAACAGGTTTTCTCT
The DNA here is from genome assembly GCA_963774685.1 of uncultured Alphaproteobacteria bacterium. Lineage (GTDB taxonomy): Bacteria > Pseudomonadota > Alphaproteobacteria > Rhizobiales > Xanthobacteraceae > Bradyrhizobium. The sequence continues at coordinate 1,567,539 of CAVZFU010000005.1, forward strand.
GTCTCCACAACTATTCTCTCAGACATTCGGGGCTGCGGCGCGCGTCGTGGCAGTCGGATCCGCGCAGGCATAGATTAATAAAGCAGCTACGTCCCATTTGTCGAATGATAAGGATTTTGGTTGACAAAACCCCCGCCCGGAATAGAATCACACCCAATTGTAGTGACGGTGCACGGGGTGCTTCTTTATTCTCAAAGGGGTGGCGTCCAATGCTTAAGTCTTATTCATTGCGGTTTTCCTGTGCACTTATACTGATTCTTGGCTGTGCGCTTTGTCTTCCTGCGCAGATCACTACCGGTGAAATTACCGGAACGGTGATGGATTCGAGCGGCGCCGCTGTGGCGGGCGCCACCGTGTCGGCCGTCTGTCCGGACACAAACCAGACGCGTTCGGTGACGTCCGGCAGCGCCGGCGAATACCGGCTGTCCGACATGCCCATTTGCGTCTATAAGGTCTCGGTTTCCTCTCAAGGGTTCAAGACGACGGTGCGCAACGTGACGGTTACCGTCGCCCAGGTGACCAAGTCGGATTTCCGCCTCGAGGTTGGCTCAGCGCACGGAAACCATCACGGTGGAAGCAGTCTCAGCCGCTGGTGGAGTTCACCTCGGGCGTGAACAACGAGGTGGACACGAAGGCTATCTTGGATCTACCGACGGAGGGCCGTGATTTTAAGTCCATCTTGGCTCTTACGCCCGGCGTGCAGCGCTCGCCCGGGTGGCGGGTTCCTGGACGTTAGCGTCAGCGGCCAGCGCACCACCACCAACAATTACATGATCGATGGCATGCCCAACAACGACCGCTTCTACGGCAGCGAGGTTGTCGGGCAACCCGGCGTACTGGGGGTTCCGGCTTCCGTTCTGGGCAACGATTCCATCGCCGAGTACACCGTGCAGCAGCTTCCGACGGCAGAGAACGGGGTCAAGGGCGGTGCTGCAATCAACGTGACGCTCAAGAGCGGCACCAACGATTTCCACGGCACGGCCTTCTATTTCGGAGACTACGACTGGCTGAACGCCAAGAACTTTTTCTCCGCCGACCACCCTCCCCTATCACAATCACAATTACGGAGGCACGGTGGGTGGGCCGATCAACAAGGACCGCACCTTCTTCTTCTTCGCGTTTGAAGGGCAGCGGAACAAAGCCCTGGAGCCTTATAATCTGCCCATCCCCACGCAAGGCGATCTGGCGGCGGCCCTGGCGGACTTCGCCAATCCCGCTGTCAACCCGAATAATCTGCCCCTGAATACGGCAGGCTTGAACCTGCTGAAGTATTACCCGTGTTCAGATGGCGCTGGCGGGATTGTTTCCTGCACGCCCGCAGCGGCTGACGCCGCGGTGCCCCCGGCGGGTTCACGCAGACCATTTCCAGCCCCAATACCGACAAGATGAGCAGCTACATCATCCGGATTGACCATAGGATGAACGACAAGATGCAACTCTCGGGACGGTATATGTTCGCTGACAGCGTCCAGTCCGCGCCACTCGGCGGATATACTCTTCCGCCGGCGCCTGGCAGCGGCCTCGCACCCGACGCATTTAACTCCGTCGCTCCGACACGCGTGCAATTGGCCGGTGCCACCTGGACCTATAGCATCGCTCCCAACAAAATTCTCGACGTGCGCTTCAACTGGTCGCGTTACGCACAGATCCTGGCGCCAAATAACAAGGTTAATCCCCTGAGCCTGGGCATCGACACGGGCCCACTGAACCCCGCCGATTTCGGCGTGCCTCCGGTCTATGCCAGCTCGATCACTTATGGGAACCCTGGTGGCATACAGGGCTACCCGCTCAGCACCCGCCCCACGCAGACTTACGATGTGTCGACCCACTTTACGTGGACCAAGGGCACTCATAGCTTTAAGTTTGGCGGCAACTATCAGTACGCCTCCACGTTCAGCCTGCGGAATCGCGCGCGGACTGGCCTGATCAGTTTCCAAACTGATTTTGAGACCCTGATTGACCAGTTGCTTACCGGCCGCCTCGACCAGGCTGCCCGCTCCTTTGGTGATACTTCACGCCACCTCTACCAACCCTCGATGGGATTGTTTTTCCAGGACGAATGGAAAGTCACCCCGCGCGTGACGGTCAGCTACGGCTTGCGCTGGGACATCAATGGCGCGTTGGGTGACGCCGACAAGACTGGCTCCAATTTCTTCCCCTGCGCTCCGCCTGAGCCTACGGTCTGCGCTCCGCAAGGATTTCCGAACGGCCTGGTTCAGGTGCAGCAGGGGTTCTCTCGCCTCTATAACCTGGACCTTAAAGACTTTGGCCCACGCGCCGGACTGGCTTGGGACGTCTTCGGCAACGGCAAGACCGCTCTCAGAGTTGGTTACGCCATGGCCTACGACGTGGCGAATTTTTCCGCCATCAGCGCTCCTTACGCTTTCCAGGGTGCCCGAGCCGGGGCGTTTACAAACTCCAACCTTGGCGTGTTCTCGGTCACAGCGCACGGGCAGCAGCGAGATGCAAGCCTTGCCAACCTTGTTCCAGGCATTCGGGCCGAATACTTGTTACAACCCCGCAACCAATACCCCTGGCGTACGCCGGACTTCGTCTGCATCGGTCCGCAAGCGGGCAGCGGAGTCCGGGTACGTGTGCTGGACGGAACTGTGGGTTGTTTTCAAACCTATGGCGCCAATCCCACGGGCACACCGCCGTTTAACATTTTCGGAACCGTTCCGAATTTGAAGACGCCAAGAATCCAGTATTACAACGCTACGATCCAACACGAGCTGTTCAGAAACAACGCAATCACCGTGACCTACCTTGGCTCTCACGGAACCGATAGTCTTCTAAACCGCAGCCTGAATAATCGCCCCGTTGGCTGTTGGGATACCGGTCAATGATGTGCAGCTGACTACCGGGAATTGTGCGCGGCCGTTTGATTCCCTGTATCAGTTGAATGGCGTGCCCAACTTCAATTACATCATCCAGTTGACCAACGATGGGTACTCTCGCTACAACGCCCTGCAGGTGACTTACCGCCAGCGCGATTGGCATGGGCTCAATACCACGGTCAATTTCACCTGGTCGAACTGTATTGACACCAATTCCGTGAATCGTGGCGGTGCGTCGACACTTCCGATCGAGGAGAATCCTTACAATCCCAGCAGTAACCAGGGCCCGTGCGACACCGATGTCCGGCTGAACTTCAACACTGGCGTGATCTACGACTTTCCTCGCGTGCGCTCCCTCGGCCGCTTAGGAGAGGGTTGGCAGATCGGATCCGTAGTGACAGTTCTGTCTGGGCGTCCCTGGACTCCGTTGCTGAGCACCACCGCCGACGAGTCCGGCCAGGACCTGGTTTACCAAAGGCCAGACTGTTCGGGAGTAAAACCCATTTACCAGTTCAGTGACCCCAATAGTCCCACCATCACGAATGCGGACGCGATATTTTCCGATCCGGCCCCCAACACCATCGGGACCTGCGGCCGCAACAGTTTGCGCGGACCCAAATTCAGGCAGTGGGACTTTAACCTCAACAAGACCACCAAGCTCACGGAAAGGATAGGCCTCCAGATTCGCTTTGAGGTCTTCAACCTGTTGAACCATCCTAACTTCTATTATCTCCCGGCCAGCGCCAAGCCCTCGAGCGGTAGCTTCTCTACGTTCGGGCAGACGCCGGACATCGCTTCCGGAAACCCGTACCTTTCCCAAGGCGGCGCCCGCGCTGCGCAGATCGGAGCGAAGATCATTTTCTGATCTTCGGCTCCGTGCTTTGGTTCCGAAAAAGGAGTCTGCTACAATGCAGGCTCCTTTTTCATTTATGCGGCGCGCTTTCATCCTTTCCCTGTTCGTTCTGTTGCCCGCGCTCGCCGCGGCTGCCACAGACCCGCCCAACGTCATCCTGATCACGCTGGATACGGTCCGCGCCGACCGCATGGGCTTTCTCGGCTCCAAGCTCGGTTTAACGCCGCAACTCGATGCCCTGGCCAGTCAGGGCGTGGTATTCGAACACGCCTACTCCCAGGCGCCCATCACGCCCGTCTCTCACGCCACCATCCTCACGCGGCACTTTTCCGCAGTACCACGGCATCCGCAACTTCGGCGATCGCCTGCCTCCAACCGTCCCACTTTCTACCGGATATTCTTCACGCCCAGGGCTACCACACGGGCGCCTTCGTCGGCAGCATCATCCTCGATCCGAAAAACGGCTTCGCCTCCGGCTTCGAGCGCGGCTTCGATGTCTACAACGCAGGCTTTCATCGGCAGAAAACCGGAGAGCGCCGCGAAGCCTCCATGCAGCGCCGCGGCGAGGTGACCCTGGGATACGTGCTCGAATGGGTCGGCCAGCAGAAGGGCGGCCCGTTTTTCCTGTGGTTTCATCTCTGGGACGCGCACGACCCCTACAATCCGCCCGAACCGTTCCGCAGCCGGTTTCCGAACGCCCCGTACAACGGCGGCTATCGCCTACGTGGATTCCATCGTCGGGAAGCTGCTCGACTATCTGCGCAGCCAGGGGCTGTACGACAACACGCTGATCGCCGTCGCCGCCGATCACGGCGAATCCCTGGGCGAGCACGGCGAGCTGACCCACAGCATTTTCCTGTACGACTCCACCATCCACGTGCCCCTGCTCCTGAAACTTCCCGGCAATCGTTCTGCCGGCCAGCGTGTCAATGCCACGGCAAGCCTGGTGGATCTGGCGCCAACCCTGATCGACTCGCTCGGCCAGACGCCGCCTCCGGCCATGCAGGGCCGTTCGCTCCTCCCTCTGATTGGAAATCCACACCCGGAAAACCGTCCTTCGCTTGCCACCGGCGACCACTCCGAACGCTCGTTCGGCTGGAGCGCGCTTGTTTCCCTCCGCCTCGGCAACCAACTCTACGTGCGCGCGCCAAAGCCCGAGCTTTACGATCTGGCCTCAGACCCCGGTGCGAAGACAAACCTCTATACAGACAAGCGCGCCACTGCGGTGCGCCTGGCAGTCCAGTTGGATAGTTTCGTCAAACGAATCAGCGAAGGCGCGCCGCAGGCCCTGCAGGACAGACTCGACGAAAAAAGCCGGGAAAAGCTCTCCGCGCTCGGTTACATGGCATCGAGTGCCACCCGCCCACTCTCCCGCATTGACCCCAAAGACCGCATCGACGTAGCCAACGACATGCATGACGCCAGCCTGGCCATCGAGGAAGGAAAGGAAGTCAGCGTCATCCCGCTGCTGCTGCACGTGGTGGACAAAGACCCGCAAGTCCAGGCGGCGCAGTATTACCTGGGCATCGCTTACTCGCGGAACGGCAAGTTTGCCAAAGCCATTCCTCCCCTGCGCAAAGCCGTCGAGCTCCGGCCGGATGCGCTGATGGCGCAGTACGAATTGGCCATCTGCCTCTACGAAACCGGCGATCTGAAGACCGCCGCCGCGCATTTCGAAATCCTGGTGGAAAACCGCCCCGATTGGAGCGACGCCCGCTATTCTTTGGCCTCCATCTATGCCCGTACGGGACGGCCTCAGGAAGCAGCCAAAGACCTGCTCGTAGTCCTCCAGGGAGAGCCGGACCATTACCGCGCAAATCTGCTTCTGGGCCGCATGCTGTTTCTGAACGGCACTTTCGACGAGGCCCTGCCCTACCTGGAAAAGGCCGCGACGGTACAAACGGATTCCAGCGAGGCCCATTCCTTCCTGGCGGACGACTACGAGAAGCTGGGCCGCGCCGCGGATGCCGCGAACCAGCGCGCCGAAGCCGCCCGGCTGAAGCCCCCACCCGCTAAGACCTGATAATCGCAAAATCGCTGCTCGGCCTGCGCGCCCTCCAGCGGCCTTTGCTGGACACCCACAACCCCCAACTATATAATTTCATCTTATTTTCCAGGGGTGTTCCATGGTTCCCAAGAAAACTGTCTTTATTGCTATCCGCTCTGCTTGCTGGCCGTACCGGTCTTTGCGCAACAACAAACCTCTTCCAAACCAAAACCGCGGGTCATCGTCCTCGGCGTCAACGGCATGGAGCTCGACATTATTCGTCCGCTGATGCTGAAGGGCCAGATGCCGAATTTGTCGAAGGTGATCGAGAACGGCGCGTACGGAAAGCTGCGCACGGTTTCCGCGCCCAATTGTCCCCGGGTCTACAGCACGCTCTTCACCAGCACCAATCCGGAGGAGCATGGCGTCACGGGTTTTCTTGTCGGCGGGATCACTGCCAACACCAACATGCTGAAGGAAGAGCCTGTCTGGTCGATGCTCTCGAAAAGCGGGATTACTGTCGGCATGGCCAACGTTCCGGCCACCTTTCCCGTTATGCCCGTAAACGGCTACATGATCAGCGGGATGCTGACACGCGGCAAGAACTGTGAAGATGGCGTGCTCTGCGCGCCCAAGCTCAGCGAAGTGACGGGCGGCGACGCTGTCTATCCGAAGAGCTTGCAACCCGAGCTGCTGAAGAATGTCGGCGACTTCTATATCGACTGCGAGCGCATGCCCGGCGCGAGCGATCTGAAGGGCCACGAAACGGAAGTTATCAACACCTGGCTGGATAAAGTGCAGGTCATCCGCGACCAGCAGACCAAGCTGTTCGACTATTTGCTGACCACGCATCCCACCGAGTTTACGTTCCTGGCGCAGTCCTGCGAAGACCGCACCGGGCACTGGCTCTACCCCATCTCGCCGTTCACCGAATGCG
>CAVZFU010000006.1:0-75000 GCA_963774685.1 uncultured Alphaproteobacteria bacterium
TACACCGCGGAAATGTTCAATCCCTACAGGAAGACCTACGAAAGGCTCGGGATTGAGCTGCCGCGATCGTTTGAGAAAGTACGGGCTAGCCTCTCGATATCTCGATCAGGTGCAGCGCGAGCCCTGCGACAAGGTCGCTTTCTTCGCACTTGCCAAGCTTATGGCGAGTGCAGGTTATCCTCGCGAGAGTGCCAAGAGCCTTGAAGCCTACAATCGAAGTTGCACGGTTTCTGAAGAAATGTTGCAATTTGCTTACGCGGCTTACACTCGAATTGGCGATCACAGAGCGGCTATCAACGTAGCCAACGAACTGATCAAATTCGATGCAGCCAGTTATGACTATCGATTTATGCGAGGCTCTGCTTACGAAAATGCTCGGGATTATAAAGCCGCTCTCGCGGATTACATCAGTACGCTGGACCTATTTCCTGACCTTTCCAACGTGGATGGGTCTCAGTTTTATCAAGTTTCAACGATGTACGACAAACTTGGCAAGCCATGCGATGCAATAGGGCCTCTAGAGACGTTCATTTCCTATAACGTAAAGGATCGGCAGACTCAGCAAATCGCGAAACTCATCTCGGAATACTCGCGAAAAGGAAATTGTGCTGCGACCTATGCGAATGGGTCTGCTCGAGTCGTTATCCCACCAAGTAATTTGGTCGACGTCACAATAAATGGCTCGCGAGCCAGGATGATTATCGATACTGGAGCTTCGTTAGTATCACTGACTCCTGAAATGGCAGCCCGTGCGAGAATTACGGTCGATGCATCCGATCTAGTTGAAGTCAAAGTGGTCGGGGGTCTGCTAAGGCAGGCAACCGGTTATGCACAAACCTTGCAAGTTGCAGAGGCGACGGCCGCAAACGTGCCGGTTCTCATTGCGATTGGGAGCAAGGATGCATTCGGTCCGGGAATCGACGGCCTGCTCGGAATGAGCTTTCTCTCCCGATATACGGTCGCATTGTCTCCGGGATTACTTGAGTTAAAACCTCGTAATCGAAGCTTAAGTCCCCAATGACGGCGCGGCTGAATTTAACAGATTCAGCCAACCCCCATCGTCCCGGTATTTGGCCAAAATCTCGCGCTCTTTCGTGACGCGTTCGGTGGTCCGCGCCTTGGGACGCGGCTCAAGTTCAATCCAAACTTTGTTAGGCTTTTTAGGCTTCCCGTCGCGCGTTGGAGTTCGGTAGTCTCGGTCGAGGTTGATCTGTGCGGCTTCCTCGGCGACACTGACAGGGAGCACGACGCACGAATAGTCTTTGGGAGAGCGGACTGCCACCAATATTACATGGCTAGCCTTATAGAAGCTAGACCGGCGATTGAACATGCTCTGGTTGTTGTGCTTGGCAATTATCGCATCAGTGCAAAATCCGTATCCCACCCACCAAGGATGATCGACGTTGGGATTCGCCGACCCCTTCACCTGGACCTGTAACGTCAAGTTTGGGGAAACAGCGAGTAAATCGGCATTGGCGGCGGTGCCGTCGCTGTTAAGGTCACTCACGCGGAAACCGCGGACCTCTAACTCATTAGCGACAATGCGCTCGGCTATTTCTTCCGACATTAGTTTGAGAGATTTGCATGGGGTTTATCCTCCAACCCCTAATCCATCTCTACGGATCGCCTCGTCGTGTCAAGGATCGATGCGCGAGATAGCGCGCTGCTGGAGGCGAAGCGCTAGTCCCATGCTGCAGAAATCTCAGATATAGAGGTTCTTGAACCAGCATGGGAGCATAAAATGCCGCTAAGCAATGCTGAAATTGATGCCGTCATCAAAGTACTTTGGCACACCAGTGCCATCCGCTCCTATTATGAAGATGTGGCGCTATTCGAGGATGAGGCGAGGTGGAAAAATAACGGAGGATTGTTTACGAACTTTTCTCGGTATAATTCTCAAAAATGGAAGGAAATGATGGGCCAAGACGATCCAACCGTTCTTGGCAGGAGGATTTCTGACGTCGATGGCGCGAGCGCAGAGAAAGTTCGAGCTGAGCTACCGAGAACCAATTACGTTTGCGCTTGAATTGGCTGAGAGAGTTCGAGCCGCAGTGGTTGAAGCAATAGATCAGGATGGCCCCTCAGAGTACGGCGAATACGAAAATGAGGTTGGGGCGAAAGCGTGGGAGGAGGTCGTGTCCGATTCCTCGGTGAGAGAAAAGTTTATTGAGCTTGCAAAGAATTGTGGCAACGTGGATGAAGCTTCTTTTCAACCGTAGAAGGTAAGCAAACGGCTAGTTGCTGCGCACATCGTAAGGCGGTGGCGCAACGACCGCAGGCAGAGGAAATATCTGCTGCCTTAGTGCGCCAGAGTTGAAGCGGCCCTGATGGTTCACGTACCTGATGAGGTCTCTGGTGTATTCGAAAAACTGCTCCTGCTGAAGTAACAGGGGCTCGTCTATAAAGAAGAATGTCAGAGCCGTGAGGTCGCGCACCGCGTCGTTCTCCTTCGCCAGTTCCTCCGAGAGAGACGTCAGCAAAGGTCTTTTCCCATATTTGGGTCGTGCCAATAGGCATGAGCAGGATACTTGTGTCCTGATCCTCAAACAGTGCTTCAACGCGGCGATCATGGAATCGAACTCGGCGGTCAGGTTAACAGCGATATAGGCAGCCCGGCCCAGTCCATCGGCAATATCGATCCGGTTAGTTTCGCCTCGAACCCGAAACATTGCTTTAAGCGTGGCGTTCAAGTCGAATGACCTAGCGACCTGGACGCAATTCATAAGGTCAAGCTCAAGCTCGCCGTAATCAACGAGCAACCGTCCAATTACCACCATCTCTCGCGGGAATGTGTTGTGGATCGGAAACATTTGATTATTCAGCTAGGTGTGGTTGGGTGTCGAAGGCCATAACAGTCAGGTGAAGTTCGCGGTTAGGGTCGTCCTTTGACGCAAAGGTGTAACGTTTGCGGCTGGAGCCTTCATCGATGGGACCGCGCTTATAGTTCGGATGCTCTGGTACAGCTTCCCAAAGGGCCTCCAGCATCTTCGTAAAGCCCTTATTGCGATTGAAGAAGATGAGAGCTGCTTGGTGTCGCGCCATGTGAGGTAGCGAGGGGCTGGTCAAGGGCCTCTGTGACTGACTGGGGCCATGCCAAATCTTGCATTCCGCGATGAAGATATTGCGCCCCTTGTCGCTTACCAGAATGTCGGTTTTGCCAGCGCCGTTAAAGGTCTCTCCAGTCGCGTTACCGTATTGGCCGTTGAGCTGAACCAGGTAGTGATCGCGCAGCACTTCTTCAGGCATCTGCGAGAAGACGCTCGGACTTCTCTCCATTACGAAGGTCATCTTCTCGATGATGTCCAGAATAGCCTTGTAGTCGGTCTCTTCGATTGTCGGTTCGGGCGTGTAGCCCGGCTGGCTGACAGACCTGACCGTAAGCTGCCTGCGAACAACCGGCGACGTATAGGTGAGGGGCGCGCCCGGCCGCCGTATCAAGGGGTATCCCAGAATTTCAGAGATTTGCCGAATGCGGAGAATGCGGTTTCGGCGCTCTTCGACCATTTCCGTCGCGAGTTGAAGCAGAGATGAGTTGTGCGGCTCAAGTTGCAGGGATTGATGATGGATGTACCGGAACGCTGCATTCAGCTCCTCGTCGATGGCATTCTTGATTTGCATTACATCGATGTCAGCGGTTGCGATAACCTCAATCGATATCGTGCCTTCGTAGGCGCTAGAGTTGAGCTTGGCGATCGGCGCCCGAAGGTCGCGCCTGTCGGGGAAGTGCTTAAAAAGGCCGGATGCACCCGTGTAGGGAAAATCGATCTGGTGGACGTAAGCCTGGACTCGCATTGGCGGCCGCCCAGGTAACAAGATGGTATTGATCTCTCGTGGGTTGTGCCGTTGGCCCTCCCGGCTGAGGACAAGAGGTGGAAGATTGCCAATGTCGAATACGACTTGGACAAAGTCCGCGGCTGGGATTTCGAGGAAATCGTCATCGGTGTAACTGTTGACGATCTCGCGCATTTTGGAGATCTGCGTTTTTATCAGATTGGCAAGGCTCAGCTCGCTAAAAAGCGGATCGCGGTTCGTGGGGTATATGGGCATAAGACACTCAAAGGCGTAAGACCTGCCAATACCAGCTTACCCATTTGTATAAAAGGGCCGCGAGCGACCTACTCTGGCTTCTTTCGTTACTAGGGGAGGAACGGAAGTGGTCGACTCAACCTAATCCAGTGTAGCCGCCCGAATATCGTGGAGCACGGCGAGCGTCATGTCACTCACGTCACCTTTTCTGCTCTTCACCATTTCCATGTAGACGCCAAGCGCGTCAGGAAACTGTCCGGGAAGGAGTGCGTCACTTTCTTCAAGGCAATTGATAAGAACCTGAAACGCCGCAACCATGGCGGCACCATAAGCCGCTATGACTTCACCTTCGGGTGTAAGTTTTCCCTGTGGCATCATTATCTCCGTTCGTTAAGCCGGCGTATCCAATCGCGATCAGCCACGCATAGGCCATCGGTAGGGTATCTCGAAGTCAAAAGCGGGGAATGGCTCAACAGAGCCATATAATATACGTCGCACAAGATTAGTTTCGCGACCCTTATGCCGTTTCGTGGCTCAACAGAGCCATATTTTGATTTTGAGCCGGTGAATTTGACGTCGAAAAATGCGGTCACTTCCGGATTGAAGCCTCGGACTTTGAATAGGCGGGTTCTTGACAGTTTTGCAGATGTGTTGTGTCGCACTATTTCTATCTTAGCGGCTTCTTCCTTTTCCTTCAAAGAGAACACACAGGAGCTGATCGTGTGTAGAGGGTTATATGAATATATATGGGCCGATGGGCGCTTGCTGAAAAACCGTTGTGGGGCTTGGTAGAATGGTCATCTCGGGGTCCCGAGTTTTCGGTCAAACCACACGTTCTTTCGGTCAAACCACACACCCTGTTCGGTGAGACCACACACTATTTCGGTCAAAGCACACGCTGGGAACTTGTGGGTTTTAAGCTGCGCGGGATGCTGACCACTGGTCGAAGTCGGCAACCTGGCCGGATGTCGCTCGATGGTGAGGCGGAGCTTTTCCACGCGGATTAGGGTTGGGGCCATGAAGCCAGAGACTGGGCCTCCAGCGCTCAATTTTGCGCGCGCAAGGGCCTCGATCGTCGGCCTGCTCGTCGGCAGGAAGCCTGTCGAACAACCGCTGGGCCTCGGTGCGGCGGTACTGGTCGTAATCCAGGCGCAACTGGGTCTGACGCTGCTCCGATTGCCGGGCGTCGGCTGCCGTCCTGGCTGCAGTCGCGGCGCTCGCGGGCTTGCAGGTATCCGTTGAGGTACTGCCGGACCCCGCCAAGGGTCTGCAGGTCGAACCGGGTCTTCCCTGCCTCGCGCTAGCGCATAGTCCAGAAAATCCGGGATCTGCGCCATGCTGAGGTGCGCCAGAAGTTCCTTGGCGGTCTCCACGTCCTTTGACGACACATAGGCGGTGGCGTCGGGCTTCCGGCCGGTGCGCTTTTCCATGAACAGGTAGGCGACCCGGTGCGGATCGCCTATCTCGCGGTTCTCGTCATGGAATGTGAACCTGACCTCGCCCGGAGAACGGCGCGTATAGAAGGTGCGGTAGTCGGCCTTAAATCGGTCGCCGGGCCGAAAGGTAAGAACGAAGCCGTCGCGGCCCTCCGCCGGCGTCAGCGCGTAGGATCGCAAGAAATCCCAAGCTAACGAGTTGATCAAGATGAGTCCCCAGCTGCTCTCCTAAAATTTTTGAGCGGTGTTTGAGGACGGTGATCCCGCCAAGCCATTCGGTGCAAATGTCGTCGTATCGCTTTTTGAAAACGATCACGGTCCAGATGATGTCCGTCGTAATGCGTCGCGAAGTGGTAGAAGAGGCGCATATAAAGTGCCGCGCCAATGGTGCTGAGTTCCTGCATCAGCGCGTGATTGAGGCAGGTGAAATGTTTGTCGTTGAGGGACTGAATGATCGGGTCGGCAATGACGATCGTGCAGGCAACGATCGGGTCGGTGGGAGATGCGCGGCGCTCGATCAGCACTTCATTGAAAATCTGAAAAGTCGTGTTCGACAAATCGGTCTTCTTTTTTGAAATGCGCGAGCACGTGGCTGTAGCGGATCTGCTTCAAAGCCAGCGCCAGTTCTTCGCTCTGCCGGCCGCCCATCGATTTGCGGCCGGTCATCCGGATCAATTCGCGTTGCGAAAACGATATTGCCTTTTGCGCCGGACGGCCGAAGCCGGACTGCTTGCGGATCACGGCCATCGCGACCTTGTGCGCGAACGGACCGGGCTGCGCATATTCCGGATCGAAGCGAACCGCAATTCCCTTCTCAGCCACGCCGCGGTTGATTTCAATTTTGCCGGTGCGGCTGCGCGCGCGTTTTGGGTCGTGGCAAAACAAAACGCCGAACACGCGAAGCAGAGTGCTTTCAAGATAGACCGGCTCGGCCTGTTGTCGCTGGTTGTCGGTGCGTTGTGTCGCTTCCATACGTGTCATCAAATTATGACATGGAAACGAGACTGGCTGGCTAGAGCTGTGGACTGTTAGTGAGGTTGGTCGGAACGCTCTTCCGGATCGTCCCGTCGCTCTTTTGGATTTCCCAACAAGGGCGTCAACATTTTTTGCAAGCCGGCAATGAGTACGATTGGTTTCGCGGGCGCGTTCGGTCATTTCCTTGATCTGATTATCTTTCACGTCCATCTGGCCGCGCAAAAATTCAATCTCGCCTTCTAGCCGTGCGACATAGCGCGACAGGTCCGGACTTGTCGCGACAGGTCGCGACTGGTCGGTGGTTGTCGCTGCTTCTTGTCGCGGCATGTCGTCCTTATTTTCTGCGGCGACAGTCTGTCGCGACAGGTCGCGGCACGTCGCGACTGGTCGCAGGTGTAACTTCCTTGATGTAGGCAATATGCTTCTCAACGGACGCGCGCGTGATCAGATATTTTTCGCCAAATTCGGTTTCGATGCGGCGAGAGGAGAGATGTTGTTTTGCACAATATCTTTGGATGCTGCGAGGCGTGCGGGGGATGCCGGCCTCGGCGTAGAGGGCGAGGGCATCCTCAATGGTGAGGGTAAAATCGCTGTCGCTGCTGGTCGCGACAAGTCGCGACGTGGTCGATGGTTGTCCATGGGTTGATGATAACGCGGCGCCCCTCCACCTGGCGCCGGTTATCCCCATAATCTCAGATACTTAAAGACCTCAACCTGGAATGGGACCGAATCTGGCTTCGCAACTCCAATTAGCTGTAAGCTAGATGAGGGTCTGAGGGGGTCTGAATGAGTGCCAGTCCGGAAAAGGGCAGAGGGTCAAAGATTTTTGATCTGCTGAGCAACCCGTTCAGTATTCTCCGCATTGAACCTACCGCCGACCTGTCGAAAATAACGGACGCATTTGACGATGCAGTTGCAGATGGCGTCGCTTCCGAAGCCGACCTTACTGCTACGCGAGAAGTCATTATCAACCCACGGTTACGCACGGGTGCGGAAGTCGCTTTCCTTATTGATACGCCCGCCCGCGAAGCGAGCGCCATACTCAACTCACTACGTTCAAAGGCGTCATTTAACGACCTCTTGCGTATCGCTGATCGGCTAGCACCTCTTTCAAAAGCAAATCTGCTTGCCCACGTTGCTGCGCATCAGCCGGCGAACGCCGATCTTCTATTCGCGCTCGTTGACGCCCAAGCGCAAATAGATCCTGGAACAGTTCATACGAAACTTGAGTCAGTGCGTCGGGCAGCAGAAATCGTAGTTCCAACTCTCGATACTGTTCGTGACCAATTGCATGAATTGGTTTCCCGGCATGCAAAGGCAACATTCGCGTGCTTTTCCACACCTCGCGCCTCTTTAGGTCCGGTCGGGGAATGCACGAAGCGTATTCTTGCTGCCGCTGATCCTGAGCGGGTTGATGCGTTAGATGGCGTCATGCGCGAATTCAGCCAAATAATCGCGCCGGAACTTACCAAGATTGAAGATCAGTTTCGGAATATGGCGAAGACTTTTCTAGGGCGGCCAACTGATGTCTCTATCGTCCCATTGATCTCGGATCAACTCCGGATTTGGTCTCAACTGGCGCGCCCCTTACTAGAGCTCGATGCACACAAGGGAAGAGACGAAGAGAGGGCGAGGCAGTTATTCGACGAAGTGCGAAGCCTTTCAATCGACCTAGCAAATCAGCATCAGCAGTACAACTCGGCGCTTTCAATTTCTAGGTTCTGTGCCGAGTATTTTAAGCTGTTGCCCCGAGCCGCTGAGCAATTGAAAGAGGACCTGACAGTATTGGAAGATCGCTCAGCGGAGGAACATGTCGTTCCTTTGAAAAAGCTGGTCGATGAACTTCGTTCAAGCGGCTTAGCCATGTTGCTGAGCGATCTAAAAAATTCTGGGTTTGGAGAGACATCAACTAGAGAAACCAAAGAGCTATGGATTGCGTTCACTGGCGCTGTCGCGAAAGTACAAAAAACTCCCGCCGCTGATCTTCCGTGGTTACTTCTTCGAGGTTTAGCCATTGAGATTAATAATGAAGAAAATGACCCATTAGCTACTAAGGCGATATTGGATGGGCTGATTTCGTTTGCCAGACAAAATGCACCGTCGGCAAAATTAAACGATACAATTCGCGATGATTTGAGGACCGTTCAAAGAAACATTCTAGAAAAGAAGCTCATCGAAGATTTGAAGGCAGACCGAATTTCTCCAGCTCTGGAAATTGTTCATCAACTATTGACAAGCTCAACCTCCCACGAAGAACGAGAACCGTTTCTAAAAATTCAACGTCAGTTGGAATCCAAACGCAATGGGCGCTACATCAAGTGGGGCATCTATGGCATCGTGGCGGCGGGTATTCTGATCGCAAGCCTATCGAATAAATCACCACCTCGGCCGAATTACAGCTATCCAAGCCAGCCCAGCCAACCCTCCTATCCCTCCGGGGGTAATCAACGGTCAACCCCTGTACTGCCAACGCCAGAGGATTTTTCGGAGGTGGCTCCCCAAGTCGGAACCGGATTGACATTTAGCAGGAGTAACATTCGGTATTGCCGGTATCAACAAGAACGCTTCAAGTCGATCGAGGCGGATCTACGGAATAACGAGGAAATTGCTGCCTTCAATCGGTTGGTGACTGACTACAACAGCAGGTGTGGCAATTTTCGATATCGAGAAAGTGACCTAAACGCCGTAACGAGTGAAGTCACGGCCAAGTCGGCGGCGTTGGCTTCTGAAGGTCGGAGTATTCTATTGGGTTGGCGTAAGACAAATGCCCCCCCAAGACCACCCATCGTCCCTCAAATTGCTCAGGTGCCAGTGATACCTCCGGCGCCGCGGGAAGAGGCCCGCAACACCGTTCCTGCACCAAAGGTTCCGGAAGTGAGCCAACCTATCGATTTGTTGCAGTTAGAAAATGCAACCAATGTTCAGCGGCGGCTCAACGAGCTTGGATATTTCAAGGGACCATTAAATGGAGCGTGGGGGCCGCAATCTCGTGTATCTCTCAGGTCGTTTAAGGTTTCGAGCGGATTAGCTAACGACGATTCTCTTCGATTCTGCTACCGCAGAAAAACTGTTTTCGTCATCGGCGGTACGAGCCTTACCGTCTCAAAAACCGGCCGTTGAAAATCCTCCGTTGCCCGAAAGCCAATATGCTCCGCAGTTAGGCGCAACTTTGAATCCGCTGAACAAGGCCGATGCCATCAAAATTCATTCCAAGTTACGAGAACTGGGATTTTATCGCAGCAATAGCAATACACTTTGGAGTGCCGCATCTCGGGATGCCCTCAAAGAATTTAAGATAGCCAACTCTCTAAACGGGGACGATCAGTGGGACGCGGCGACTGAACTGCGTTTGTTGAGCACTCAAGCGAACGAAGCTCCAAAGGATATTCGTGCTGCGTTTGAAGCTGTAACCGGAGGGGTGTGGTCAACTGACTTGCGGTCTGTCCCGGCGGAGCTGGAAATTCCGACGCGTTGCCGATCACCATAACCGCAAAGCGAGCAGAAGCGGAAGGTGCTCGGTGCGAATTTGGCGGAGTGACTGGTAAAGGTCAAAGCTGGAAGACGACGGGTACTTGCACGGCAAACGGCCAAACATGGGTGGCCAATATAAGTCTAATGAGGACTGGAGATTTGTTAACCTGGACGAGCGAACGCGGGACAACAAAATATCTCCGTTGCAATAATTGAGGGCAAGATGACCAATAGAGCAGAATTTGCAGAACTAGCCTCTGAATATTGGAAACTTCTTCAAGCGTTCGAGCGATGTGCCATGCTCGCCCCGGAATCCGCAAAGCCCAGGCTCGCCGCACAAGCGAGATATGCCAGCGAGCGATTGAAGACACTCTTAGAGCGTGATGGAATGCGCGTTGTAACGTTTGATGGTTTAAATTTTGAAGTCAATCTTCCCGCCGTTGCCGTCAATGCGGAAGATATCGCTTCAGATCGAACGCCGGTTATCGAGCGAACGTTGGAACCTGCGATAGTTTCGAAGTTCACGGTAATAATCACCGGCAAAGTGTACCTCGTCGAATTCTAATAGCGGGAGCTAATCAAATGTATTTGGGCATTGACCTGGGGACTTCGAATTCGGCGATCGTAGGTAACGATAAAGGAACGCTTCGCCAATTCAAGACGCCTGACGGAACGGACGTACTCCCTAGTGCGATCATGCTTGATCGCCGTGGAAGCATGCTGGTCGGGAAAAGAGCATACGACCAGTCGGCATTTTCTCCGGAGAATGTTGCACAGGGGTTCAAACGCCTTATGGGAACATCAAGTGTAATTACGTTCACTGGTGGAAAATCGATGACCCCCGAGGAGGCGAGTTCAGAGATTATCAAGACGCTCGTCGCTCAAGCTCGTATGGCGGCTGGTGATTTTCAGATTGATGGTGCGGTAGTGACTATCCCTGCGGCCTTCAATCAGATGCAATGTGAAGCTACGATGCGTGCTGCGGCCGCTGCCGGTCTGAATAAGGTGGCTTTGCTTCAAGAGCCGATTGCCGCGGCGATGGCATCAATTTTCCATTCAAAAAACAAGAGCGGACAATTTCTTGTTTATGATCTCGGAGGTGGCACGTTTGATGCCGCGATCGTACAAACCGTGTCGTCGTCAGCGACTGTGATTGCTCACGCCGGCATTAACATGCTGGGGGGACGGGATTTTGATCGAGCAATTCTTAACTCTGTAGTGCGTCCTTGGTTGCTTGAGAATTTCAATCTTTCAGATGATTTTCAAAAGGATGCTGCGTACCAGCGTTTGATTAGGGTTGCGCAGTATCGCGCCGAGTTATCCAAAATAGCGCTATCTACTCAGACGAGTGATCGAATTTTCGCGGACGAGAGCCAAATTGGTGCGCGCGATCGAGATGGTAAGGAAATATATCTGGATGTTGAGATATCCAGAGATGAGCTAGATGGTTTCGTTGTCGAAGAAATTGACCGTTCAATCAATCTCTGCCGAAAGTTGATCCTGGATAGTGGCTATCGGAACGAAGATATTGATCGGGTGGTCTTGATTGGTGGTCCGAGTCGGATGCCGATTGTAAGAGATCGCATCGGCACCCAGTTGGGCATACGGGCTGATCTTGATACAGATCCTATGACGTCCGTGGCTGTCGGTGCTGCAATTTATGCCGAAAGCCGAGAATGGACCGACGAAGGAGCAACCACAAAGAAGTCGAGGAAGTCGAAGTCCGTTGCTGGCAAAATTGATGTCCAGTACGACTATCCCACTCGGACGGCTGATAGGCAATTTCGAGTGAGGGTTAAAGTAGGCTCCGCCGCAAAAGCGAAGGGAGCCAAGATTTAAATTACAAATGAAGAAGGCTGGACCTCCGGACAGCTTGAGCTTGAGGGTCTGTCAGAGATCAGAGATATACCCATCCCGAGGACCGGTGAAAATCGTTTCAAAATCTCAGTAATTGACGTTCGCGGGATTTCGATCGCAGAGGCTACGTCCGAAATCAGTGTAGTTCGCACTGCGGCGGCGGCGGCTGGAATGCCAATGACCCACAATCTTGCCGTGAAGGTCGTTAGTAGTATCTCGGGAATTGAGAAGAATACTCTCTTCACGTTTGTTAGGAAGGGCACGTTGTTGCCTAAGACTGGCGCTGAACGCTTTCGTGCCTCTCGAGGTTTCAGATCGGGTGACGGGGGGTGTCTTGAATTTGAAGTCTACCAACAGGCCGAAGATGTTAGTGATCCCTCACTAAATCTTCCTGTTGGCGCTTTTCGTCTTTTTTCAAATAACCTGGAGAAAGGTGACGTTATTCGCAAGGGCGACCCTGTCGTAGTACACTGGTCAATCGATGAAAATGGGTTGCTTGACAGCAATTTGGAGTTCACTGAAATCAGCCAAACGTACAATACGGGAAAGATGTATGTCTCTGCTGAAGGGCACAAGAACTACGATGGAGAGGCTGGCCATAGGATTGCATCCGAAGCGATAGGTGACGCGCGGAGTGATATCGATGGGCTTGAACGCGCGCTCGGGTCGGAGGTTTCGGAAAGTGTCCAGAGAATGCGGAGCCGGCTCGCGAAGCAACAAGAGGTGATAAAGCTTTCAAATGATGCCGACGCAAGGAGGGGAGTGAGCGAAGAGAGCCTCATGATTCGTCAAGAGATTGCGCGAATTAGAAACGATCCAGCTTTTGTTCGAGCAACGCTTCGGTCGGATATTGACCAATTTGTGGAAGAGTTCGCAGTTAGTGTTTCCTCCGTAATTGATCAAAAGGTAAATGTTCAAATACATCGACTTGCAGGACTAGCGAGAGAGTCGCTCAACAAGACCGGTCCGAACTCGTTAGATGACGCTCGAAAATCATTCGACGAGATTCGGGGTCTCCTTTTTGGGGCACTTGCAAAACTACCGGATTTTTGGGTCGCTCGCTTCGAAAGCTTGGCTGAAGACCGGCATTTGGCAGTTGATAAAGATTTGCATGATCGTCTCGTTCAAAAGGGAGAAGCTGCAATCCGTAACAAAGATGTCGATACCGTTCGTGATTTAACCTTTCATCTCACAAACAACCGGGTGCGTGTTGGCGATCCTAGTGGGGGTGATGTGCTCGCTGGTCTGACGCGCGAATAGGTGACTAAGCCCGCTGTGAGGGGTTGGGAATCGTGTACGTGTGTCCTAGGAGGCGATTATGGATTGGTGGGATTTAGGCGAGTGGTCCGGGACGACGGGGAACAAGCTGGCCCTGTACCAGATAACCTGCGCGTTTTGCGGCGAGGAGGGAAACTTCGAGATCGTTCAGCACCTCGAACGGAAGAAGCCGGGCGGAAGTGGGAAGGTCCTGCATTACGACACGCTGAAATGCGGAAATTGCGGAAACTTTATGTTCGCGTTCTGGTCCGCTGCTGCCTTGCATATCGGCGGAGCCGGAATTCACGCCTTTCGGACGTTGCCATGGTACCGGAGCACGACAAAACATCCGAAGCACTGGCCGGATGACATAGGAAATTACTGGGTCGAAGCCCGTCGCAGTATCGAAGGAAAGAATTGGACCGCCGCTGCGCTTATGGCTCGGTCGGCCATTCAGCTCGTAGCGCGCGCAAAGGGCGCCAAGGGAAAAAACCTCAAGGAAGAGATCGAGGATCTGGCCGAAAAAGGTCTGATCCTCCCAGTCATGAAGGAATGGGCGCATGAGGTTCGTGAGCTTGGGAACGAGGGTACGCATCCCCAGCCAGGTACGAAGGGAACGGGAGAAAAGGACGCTAAGGATGTTGTCGAGTTCCTGAGCTTCTTGATGACTGTTATGTTCGATCTACCGAAGGAGATTGTCGATTTCCAAAAGAGAAAGACCTAATTTATGCCTCACGGCAAATTCTTTGATCGTATGATATGGTGATCTTCTCAATTTCGTCCTTGACGACGGTCGTACCGCTTAAATCGATGCTAGTCGGACTAGACTAGGCGGCACGCCGCTCTCGGATTGATTGCTTTCTGAATTCGTCGAGCAGGTCCGCCCAGTCCTGCATGAGCTTTGTCCGCTCGGTCAGGTATTTGGCCCGATTGTAGGCGCGCCGGATTTCGTCGTCGTCCACATGAGCAAGGGCAGCCTCGATCACGTCCGGATTGAAACCCCGCTCGTTCAGGATGGTGCTGGCTGTAGATCGAAAGCCGTGAGCGGTCATTTCGTCCTGCGCATAGCCCATTCTTCGTAGCGCGGAATTCATCGCGTTCTCTGAAAGGGGACGGCTCAGCGATCTGATCGACGGCAGAACAAGTTCGCCGTTCTCGGAGAGCGACCAAATATCCTTGATGATTTTCAAAGCCTGCTTCGACAGCGGCACGTCATGGGGGCGGCGCATTTTCATCCGCTCTGCCGGGATGCGCCAGATCGCTTTGTCGAAAATGATTTCGTTTCGCTTCATCCCGCGCAATTCGCCGGGGCGGGTCATGGTCAGAGCGATCAAGCTGAAGTGCGGCGCGCAATGTCGGCCAGCCGTCATATTCGTCAATTGACCGCATCAAAGCGCCGACTTGCTTCTCGTCGATGATGGCCGCGCGGTGCTGCACTTTCGGTTTGAGAAGGGCGCCTTTGAGGGCAAAGGTCGGGTCCGTGGTGGCGCGCAATGTCACGACGCCGTAGCGGAAAACGCTGCCGATCTTTCCTCGCAGGCTTGTCGCGGTTTCGCGGCGCCCGCTCTTTTCGACCTTCTTGAGCAAATCGAGAATTTCCGCAGCCGAAATATCGGCGATCGGTCGTTTCGCGATCGGAGTGCAGAGCTTCTGAAGCATCCACCTGTTTTTCTTCATGGTGGTTGCGGCGGTGCCGTTAGCTTCCATGTGTGCCAGATGGTCGGCTGCGACATCGCCAAAGGTGTTGCGGGCGGCGGTCACGGACGCGATCTTGTCCAGCTTTCGCTTCACTGACGGGTTCATGCCTGAAGCGAGGAGGGCACGCGCCTCGTCGCGCTTCGTCCTGGCACTCGCAAGCGAGGTGGCGGGGAACGTGCCAAAGGCCAGCATGTTCTCTTGGCCGTTGAAGCGGTAGCGCAAAGCGCCAAAGCTTGCTGCCGTTGCGGCTGAACAAGCAGGTGCAAGCCGCGCCGTCGGCGAGCTTATACGGCTTGTCCTCTGACGGCGGCGTTGATGATCGGCAAACTGGGTGAGGGGCATGCGGGTACGAGCCTCTCGGTAGCACATTTCGTACCCGCAATTGTACCCGCATTTCGAGGTAAAGTCATGAAAATCCATGTTCCGCCATGGAGTCAAAATGTCTCAGAAGTCCCTGCGGCACAGGTACTTATGTGATGCCATGTTGTGCTATGTGAAGCGCTTCTGGTGCCCCTGGCCGGAATCGAACCAGCACTCCTTGCGGAACTCGATTTTGAGTTCGAGCGCGTCTACCAGTTCCGCCACAGGGGCGCATCGCGCATCGGCCGGGAAGGCCGGTGTTGCGAAGCCGGCGGAATATAGCGGGCGCGCCGTGCCGGTCAACCCGCGGGACGCCGGTTGGTCCGACGCGTAAAGGCTCGCCGCCCTGAATTTCAGGGCGTGCCGGCCGTGCGCCCGGCACGCCAAACACTCCAGTGTGATGGCGCTTCGTCTCGACAGCGCCGCCCGCGCGCGATACGACGCTTTCAAACAGGAGATCACCGTGACGCTTAACGCCACCGCCGCTCAGGCCCATGTGCACGACGATGCCAATCCGGCGCTGACGGCGGCATTGGCGATTACCGCCATTGCGGCGGCGACGCTGGCGGGCGCCTGGTTCTTCCAGCTGGTGCTCGATATCCTTCCCTGTCCGCTCTGTCTCGAACAGCGCTATGCTTATTATCTGGCGATTCCGCTCGGTGCGCTGGTGGCGCTGGCGGCAGCAAAGGATGCTTCGCGCACGGTACTGCTCGCGGGCCTTGCGGTTCTGGCTCTGGCCGCACTCGGCAATGCCGGGTTCGGCGCCTATCACGCCGGCGTCGAATGGGGTCTTTGGCAGGGACCGACCGAATGCACCGGGCCGGTCGTCAATTTCGGCAGCGCCAGCAATCTGCTGGAGCGCCTCAACACCGTAAAGGTGGTCCGCTGCGACGAGGTGCAGTGGCGGTTTCTCGGCCTGTCGCTGGCCGGCTATAACGCGCTGATCTCGCTCCTGATGGCTGCCATCGCGGCCTGGGGCATCGCCAAGACTGTCAGGCGGGCCTAATCATCCACGTCATCCTGCGGCCGTCCGAACAGATGGACGATGCCGGGCGTCGCGATGGTGACGAACACGAAGCGCGACAGATGATGCGCGCCGACGAAGATCGGGTCGATGTGCAGCGTCAACGCCAGCGCCAGCATGGCGTCCATCGCGCCCGGCGCGAACGCGACCACGGTGTCGGAAAACCGCACATGGGTGGTCAGCGAGATCACCGCGACAAACACCGCTGAGATAAGAATCGCGACGGCGAACGATCCCAGCGCCGCATTGACATGGCTGAGCAGGATCCTCGCCTTCATCCGTGCGAACCGGGCGCCGATCAGCGCGCCGATGCCGACCAGCGCGATCCCGCGCACCCATGGCGGCAGGCCGCCTTCGACCAGCCCGGCCCCATGCAGCACGCTCGAGCCGATCATGGCGCCGAACATCCAGCTGGCCGGAAAGTTCATCAGCCGCAGCAACAACGCGACCGCCACCGAGGCTGCGATCAGTTCGGTCAGTTCGAGCGGCGAGGCGATGGCGATCGCCGCGGCCGGCGCAGACGACGGGGCGATCCCGGTCAGCGTCAGCAGCATCGGCAAAGCGGCGGTAAGAATGATCACGCGCACCGTCTGCACCACGGCGATCGCCGGCACATCGGCGCCCTTCTCGGCGGCCAGCATGGTGATTTGCGACAAGGCGCCGGGGCTTCCGGCCAGAAACGCCGAGGTCTGGTCCCAGCCGTGGATGCGCTGCAGATAGACGCTGCTGCCGAATGTCGAGCAGAACGTCGCCAGCGCCAACAGCGCAATGGTCAGGGGGTAGGCGCCGACATGTTGCAGAAGCTGGCGCGACACCAGCGAGCCCAGTGAAATACCCAGCAACACAAGGACCGTCTGGGTCAGGATCGGCGGCACGCTGAGCGGCCGCCCGGCGATGGCTGCGACGCCCACCGCGATCATGGCGCCGGAAATCAGCCCGCCCGGGAGCTGTGCCCACAAAAACAGCAGGCCACCGGCGGCGCCGATTGTCAGCGTTTCCAGCGTGTTGAGGAGTTTGGCGCGGCTCGGAATGACGAACGCCGGCGATGCGGGGATGGGGCTCACGCCGCCTTATGGCAAATCCCCATGCAGGGGACAAATGCGTCAGAGCAACTGCAGCAATGCGTGTTCTGACGCGATCCTGACCCTCCCCGCAGCGGGAGGGTCAGGTAAAACGCAAGAAACTTACTGCGGCTTGGCGGCGGCGTCCTTTGCAGCCTTCTTGCATTCGGAACGGAATTTCTTGCGCTCCTTGCCCTTAAGTCCTTTGGCATCGGCCTCCTTGGAGCATTCGAGCGAGGCGGCGGTGCGCGGTTTCTCGGCCTTCTTTTCCGCAGCCGGGGCCGGAGTGGCCTTTGTCGCCGGAGCGGGAGTAGCCGGCGCCGGGGTCTGCGCGAACGCAGAACTCATCAGCAGCAGGGACGCAAAGGCGGTCGCGACCGCTCGGGAGGAAATGGTCATCATGGAAGCACCTCGGGTTGAAGAGGCGCGCAACGTTGCGCCGCGATGCTGAACCGCGGATGAATAAAGCCCTTCAGGGTGTGTTTTTCGCGATCACGATATTTCGGCGCAACGATGGATCGCCCTTTGTCACCCGCGGTCGCTGCGCTAGGATAAGGGTCTTGAGATACCTCTGCCCCTAGAAGCCATGCCCCAAGGAGACCAAGGATGACCATTCAAGCAAAATTACTGTGCGCCGTTGCGGTGTCGGGTTTTGCCGCGTTCGCGGCGATCGCCCCGGCGCAGGCCGCGACCATGCAGGAATGCAGTGCAAAATATCAGGCCGCCAAGACCGCCGGCACGCTCAACGGCCAGAAATGGAACGATTTCCGCAAGTCCCAATGCAGTGCGGACGCTACCCCGGCGGCAGCGCCCGCGGCGGCACCGGCAGCGCCTGCGGAGCCGAAGGCCGCCGAAGCCAAGCCAAAGAAGGAAAAAATGGCACCCCCTGCCGCCGCGCCGGTCGCGGTCGGCAACGCGGTGTTTCCGAGCGCAGTCGATCCGAAATTCGCACAAGAGAAACCGCATCTGGCTCGCATGCACACATGCTCCGCACAATGGCAGGCCAACAAGGCCGCCAACACCACCGGAGGAATGCACTGGAATCCGAAAGGCGGCGGTGGCTTCTATCCGGAATGCAACAAGCGTTTGAAGGGCGCTTAAGTATCGTTCGATCCATGGCGGGCCCGGGCTGATTTGCCCGGGCCTGTTGGCCGCTCGAAGTTGCCGGAACGAGAGCAAAGCCGCAATTTCGCGAGGAGGGCATGAGAAAAATTGGTCTTAATATAACTGCCTCAATCGGGCTGATGGTGTTTTTGCAAACAGCTTTGGCAACGCTGGACAGCCGCGTGGCCGGAAGCTCGCCGCTCGATGTGGACAGGGCAAGCGTCGGCGTACTCGCTCAGGCCGATGCACCGGCGGCGCCTGCAACGGCGCCGCCTGTGGATTCGAAACCGCCGGCCGAGCAACCGCCTCCGGCGGTTTCTCCGCCGCCCGCCGTCGCCTGTCTCTCCGTCGCCTGCCGGTCCGGCGGCAGCGGAGGTCGTAAGACCTGCGCCGGGCGCTCCGGGATGCGCGCTGAAATACATGGGCGCCGAGGTTGCCGGCAAGCTGAAGGGCCGCAAGTGGAAGGAGTTTCGCCAGGAGGAGTGCGGAACGAGCACGACGCAGGCGGTATTTCCCACGGCGGTTTCGCCGAAATACTCCGGCGTGAGCCCGGACAAGGCACGCACGCTCACCTGCGCGGACCAGTTCAAGGTCAACAAGGCCACCAATGCCAATGGTGGCATGAAGTGGATCGAGATGGGCGGCGGCTACTATAGCGAATGCGTTAGCCGCCTGAAGGGTTGAGCCTGTTGCAAGCGGGCGCGGCCGGACGAAATTTCCTGCGACCGCATGAGGGTTCGCCAACGGCGATGTGCGCGGCGTGGCGCGCTCAACGTCGTATTCGCCACTGTCATTATTGCGGTGGCGCTCTATATGCTGGTGCGTAACATATCATCCTTGTCCTGGGCGTAGACCAGGTTGGGCAGCCCCAACGGAGCCCCCAAGGGATCAGACACGGGAACAGACATGCATAAATCGATCGATCCGGCGTGGCTCAACCCGCTGCAGACCCGGCGCGAAGCACTTCGCGCGCTCGGCGCGGGCGCTGTCATGGCCGGTATCGGGATCGCGCCCGGATCGGCGCGGGCGCAGGACGGCGACGAAAAGGTGCTGACCGAAGCCCTGGTGCTGCGCGATCCGGATATTCCGGTGGCCGGCAACGCCGATGGCGACATCACCATCGTCGAATATTTCGACTATCAATGTCCGTATTGCCGCAAGATCGAGCCCGAGCTGCGGCAGGTGGTGCAGGACGACGGCAAGGTCCGTCTGGTGCTGAAGGACTGGCCGATCCTCGGCCCGGTCTCGGTCGTCGCGTCGCGGATGGCGCTGGCCAGTAAATTCCAGGACAAATTTATAAAAGCCCATGAGGCGCTGATCGGCGTCAGCTCAAAGCTCACCGAGCCGCGCATCCGCGAACTGCTCGATGGCGCTGGCATCGATGTCGATCGCGCCAACCGCGACCTTGCCGCCAATTCCAAGGCGATCGATGCGATTCTCGCGCGCAACAACGATCAGGCCACGGCGTTCGGCTTCAAGGGGACGCCGTCCTTTATCGTCGGCAAGTTTCGCGTGCCGGGCGTATTGACCATGGCGGAGTTCGATCAGGTTATCGCCGACGCGCGCAAGGCCGCGGCCGCGAAAAAATAGCAGCAACCAATCGCCGAAGCGTCAGGCGCGGCTATTTCGATGACAGCCTGATCCAGTCTCGGTGGGCACGTGATTTCAGCGCGTCCCAATCGATCGCCGCAACGTCCCAGTTCACGATGGTGCGATTGGGCTGCGCGACCTGGCCGTTGGCGACGGTCGAGGTCGCCATCAAGTCGCGGATGTAGACGCCCGCGACCAACAGCAGCGCGCCCAAAATCATTCCCAGAAAAACGCGCATGGCAAACCCTCCTGTGATGGCGGACAACGTTGTCGACGCGAGATGGTTCCCTCTCGTTATCCGGGCGACAGCCGGCCGGGATCAATGCTCCCTTGAATTATCGTTCGCCACCCAGCCAGCGCAATATCGCCGGGTTGATCTCGCGCGGATAACAGTGGCTGAGATCTTCAAGCTCCCGGTAGGTCACCTCGGCGCCCGCGGCCTGCAACAGCTGATGGGTTTGCCGCGCGCCCTGCACCGGAAACATCCAGTCGAGCCGGCCATGCACCTGATAGATCGGCAAGCCGCGCAATCTCCCGGCATCGGCCGTCTCTGCCATCAGCGGATGGAAGGTAGCCGCGACGGGCGCAAGGTGGGTGAAGGCAGAAGTGCTCTCAAGCCCGGTGACATAACAGAATGTGCCGCCGTCGCTCATCCCGGTGAGCAATAATTTGCTGGAGTCGACGTTCCAGCGGCTTCGCGCCAGGTCGAGAATGCGGACAAGATTCGGCGTGTCGGTGTCTTCGCCCATCAACGACCAGGTGCTGCCGGTCGCGGTCGGTGCGATCAGGATGGCGCCATGGCTGCGCGCATCGCGCAGCCAGCTCCACAGGAAACCGCGGCCGTTGCCGCTGCCGCCATGCAGCGCCATCACCAGCGGCCAGGCGCGATCGGGCGTGTAATATTCCGGTACGTAAAGCGAGAAGCCGCCGCGGCTGCCGGGTTCGTTGTGGTCGTGAACGATTCCGGTGTTCTCGCCTGCGGGCTCGGCGAGCCGCGCCAACAAATCTGCGTCGTCGCGCAGATCGGGATCGATGAAGAAAGCGCTGACCGGCGGCAACTTCGCGGCGAGCGGATACAGTGCCTCCTGCGCGCGGGGAGCATAACGCAGCGCGCGAAACACCGCGATCAGGTCGCCATTGCCTTGTTCTACCGCGCGCAAGCCGTCGAACGCCGCAAGGGCCACGTCGCTGGCTGTTTCGAGCGAGTTCCGTACGCTTTCGAATTCCGCCGGCCAATTGTCGAGCCGCGGGCGGACAGTTCTCAATGCCTGATCTGGCGTGCCGGCAGCTTCCATCACGCGCCCGAAATTGGGCGGGTTGAGATGGCGGGCGATGAAGCCGAGCGCTTCGATCGATTGCAGCAATGGCGGCAGCACGGCCACGATGTCATCGACGACGGCCTCGCTCATCGCGCGCTCCGGTATTTACTGCAGTTATCAGGCGTTCAATGCAGTCGCGGCCCCTTCAGCAGCCGGGTGCGGTCGGTCGAGGCCAGCACCACGTCGAAGGTGACGCCTTCGTGGTAGACGGTGAGCGGCACGTCGACTCCGGCGGGTCCGAGCGACCAGAGTTTTCGGTAGAATTGCGTTTGGCTGGTGACCTTGTCGCCGTTCACGGCCAGGATGACGTCGCCGGCCTTGAGTTCGGCTCGCGCCGCAGGCCCCTTCGCGGAGATGCCGACCACCACGACCTTGTTCTCGATCTCGGCCGAGAGCAGCCCCAGCCATGGCCGCGCCGGCTGGTTGACGCGGCCGAATTTGCGCAAATCATCCAGCACCGGCTTCAACAGATCGATCGGCACGATCATGTTGACATGCTCGGCGCTGCCCTCGCGTTCGCGCTCGAGCTGGAGCGAACCGATGCCGATCAGTTCGCCGCGGCTCGAGATCATTCCGGTGCCGCCCCAGTTCGGATGGGCCGGATAGGTGAAGATCGCCTGGTCCAGCAGATACTCCCAGTAACCGGCGAATTCCTGCTTGGCGGCGATGTGGCTGGCGACCGACCGGGTGCGGCCGCCGGCGCCGCCGACCACCACGCGATCGCCGACTTGCGCCTCCGCCGAGGAACCCAGCGGCAGCGGGTCGAGATCGAGGCGGCCAAGCGCCTGCACCAGGCCGAAACCGGTGGTGGAATCCGAGGCGAGCGCATGGCCCGCCACCACGCGCCCGTCGCCAAGATGCAACCACACGGATTCGGCTTCGGTGATCAGGTAACCGATGGTCAGCACCAATCCATCGTCGATCACCACGCCATTGCCGGCGCGTTCGGTGCCGAGACTATCGGCGAGAAAGGCGTCGGCGGGGATGATCGAATGCAGGCCGACCACGGACGAAAGCACGCGATCGAGATCGAAGCTGTAATCGCCCGGGCGCGGCTGGTTCGCCGGCGGCACTTTCCATTCGGTCAGTTGGGGCATGAAGGGTCTCCTGGCCAGTCAGCGTAGCGCATGTTCCCGCAAATTCCGGCGAACAGGCGGCGCGCGAAGCAGATCGCGATCTTACGTCGCAAATGGCGATCTTGAAAGTCTCGCGACACGATGACGTATCGCCGCGGCGCGCGGGTTTCCAAATCCGTGACACCCTTAATATATGTGCCCCGCTGCAGGCGTGTCGACAGCTGGCTACATTTGCCGGGCCGCCCCGGACACCCGAATGCTCGCACCGGCTTCGGAGGTGATCTCGGCTCGTAGCCGCGACGGCGTACCCATGTCCTCGCCTTGAAGGATATCGATCATACCACCATGAGGCCATCCAAGATCTCGCAGATATCCTGCGAGGGCCGCCGCCGCAGCTCCCGTCGCCGCGTCCTCGTAGACGCCTCCCGCTGCGAATGGATTACGGGCGTGGAACAGCGAGTTGGTTTCCGCCTGAACGAGGCTGATGGTGACAATCCCGGCCGCCATCATAAATCGCCGCCCTTGCTCCAGGTCGTAGCGCATCGCGGCCAGCTTTTGCCGGCTGGTCAGGGCCAGGACGAGATGCCGGGCACCGGCTTCGGCGATCGCGGGAGGCAGGCGTGGATCGAGATCGGCAACGGTGTACGAGAAAAGGCCGAGCGCAGCCTCAACCAGCTCCCGTGGCGCCTGCTCGCTGCGCGTAGGCGGTGATTGCAGCGCCGCCATTAGCGCTGGATTCTTCCGCCATCCTGTTACCGTGATCCGGGTGTCGTTAAGTTGGAGCGCGAAGGTGCCGTCGCCGTGGGCAAGAGCGAGCGCCGCGCCGAGCGCGATCGTCGCGTGGCCGCAGAACGGCACCTCGATCTCCGGTGCGAAGTAGCGCACCCGCCAGCCGTCCTCGCTTGGTGCGGCGAACACCGTCTCTGAATATCCGACCTCTGCCGCGATCGTCAGCATCCGGTCGGCAGGAGGGAGCGCTTCGCAGAGCACGACACCGGCAGGATTGCCTCCGCTCGCTCCGTGCGAAAAGGCTGCGATCCGCTGCACATGCATTGGTGAGTGACACTCTTCTGGGTAGCGCTGTTCGCGCCGGCCGCCCCTTACGGATCGAGCTCGGTATCCCAGTATAAATAGTCCAGCCAGCTATCGTGCAGATAGTTCGGCGGGAACAGCCGGCCGTTGCGGTGCAGTTGATGCACCGTCGGCGCGAACGGCGGCTGTCGCGGGAACATCCGCGCCTGCTGCGGCGTCAGATTGCCCTTGCGCAGGTTGCATGGCGAACATGCGGCGACCACGTTCTCCCAGGTGGTCTGGCCGCCCTTGCTGCGCGGGACGATGTGATCGAAGGTGAGGTCGTCGTCGGCCGAACAGTACTGGCAGACAAAGCGGTCGCGCAGGAACACGTTGAACCGGGTGAAGGCGGGATGGGTGGTCGGCTTGACGAAGGATTTCAGCGACACCACGCTCGGCAGCTGAATCTCGAACGACGGACTGCGCACCGCGCGATCGTAATGCTCGACGATATTGACCCGGTCGAGGAACACCGCCTTGATCGCGTCCTGCCACGACCAAAGAGACAGCGGATAATAACTGAGCGGCCGGAAGTCCGCATTCAGCACCAGTACCGGCCAACCGCCTTGCGAGACATGTGCGTTCAAGTAACGCTCCTGGCCCCCATATAGCTGCGAAGCAGCGTGAGTTGACATACTACATGCAGCGTGACGGGATTGTGAAGAGCGTTCGGGGGCTTATCCGCCTCGGCGCCGCTTTTGCGTCCCGATTGCATATTCGGCATCAAGACCGCTAAACCGAGGCTGGCGGCGCGTTTGGGCCGCGAATGGACGTAAAGCAATATGGCCCCGACGTCTCGTTATCTTGAAGCCCCGCGCCGGTTACGGGCGTTCGTTCGCGCGCATGAAACGAGCCTGGTCGCCCTCGCCGTGCTGATCGGAATCATCGGCGGATTGGTGGTCGTTGCGATGAGCATCGCGGTCGCCGGCCTTCACGCGCTGTTGTTCAACATTTCGATCAGGGAACGTCTTTCAAGCCAGGACAGCATCGAGCCGCTGCGTGCCCTTTTGGTGCCGAGCCTCGGCGGGTTGTTGCTGGGGGTGGTGTTGCTGCTGTTGCTGCGATGGCGGCCGGCGCGCGAAATCGACCCGATCGAAGCCAATGCCCTGCATGGCGGGCGAATGTCGTTTCGCGGCAGCGTGATCGTTGCCCTGCAGACGATCTGGTCCAGCGGTGTCGGCGCCTCGGTTGGACTTGAAGCCGGATATACCCAGCTTGCCAGCGGTCTTGCCGCCTCTCTGGGCCGCGGGTTTCATCTGCGCCGCGTCGATCAGCGCATCATGGTCGGCTGCGGTGCCGCGGCGGCGATTGCCGGCGCGTTCGGAGCACCGCTGGCCGGCGCCTTCTACGCCTTTGAGCTTGTGATCGGGGGATACACCCCGGCCAGCCTGACGCCGGTCGGGGTCGCCGCGGTGGCGGGCTATTTCATCACCCACGGATTTGCGGCGCTGTCGATGGGCATCGGCATCGGCCCGGTCGGCGATATCCTCGGGCGCGATCTTGCCATCGCCGCGCTGCTCGGGGTTGTGTCGGCGCTGGTCGGCATCGGCATCATGCGCGGCGTGGCGCTGTGCGAGGTGCTATTGGCCAAGACCCGGATCTGGCCGCCGCTGCGCACCGCACTTGGCGGTCTCGGCGTCGGTCTGTTCGCGTTGCTGACGCCGCAAGTGATGTCGTCGGGGCATGGCGCGCTGCATTTTTCCAACATCGTCTCGTTGCCGTTGAAGGTTATTGCAGGCGTGTTCGTGCTGAAGGCGATTGCCTCCATCATATCGCTGGGCAGCGGTTTTCGCGGCGGGTTGTTTTTCGCCACGCTGTTTCTGGGCGCGCTTGGCGGCCGTCTGTTCACCGCCGGCTTTGACACGATCTGGCCGGGTCTCGACCTCGATCCGAATGTCTATGCGATCATCGGCATGAGCGCGCTGTCGGCCTCGGTGATCGGCGGTCCCTTGACGATGTCGTTCATCGCGCTGGAATCGACCGGCAATCTCTGGCTCACCACTGCCGTGCTGGTCGCGGTCATGATCTCGACCATGATCACCCGCGAGCTGTTCGGTTACTCGTTTGCGACCTGGCGGTTCCATCTGCGCGGCGAAACCATCCGCAGTGCCGCGGACATCGGCTGGATCCGCGACCTCACGGTGCGCAGCCTGATGCGGCCGGACGTGGCTACCGTGGACGCCAATATCCGAATCGAGGAATTTCGCGGCAAATTCCCGCTGGGATCGAAGACCCAGGTGGTCGCGGTCGATCCCGAAGGCCGTTACGTCGGGCTGGCGGTGGTGGCCGATGCGCATGCGCCGGAGATCGAGGCAACCAGCGGTCTTGCCGGCCTGCTTCACTACCGCGACGTGGTGCTGCATCCGGCCATGAACATCCAGGAAGCCATCGCGGTTTTCGACGCCGCGGAAGCCGAATTGCTGGCAGTGGTCGAGCCCGGCCCCGAACATTGGCCGATCGGAATCCTCAGCGAAGCCCATGCGATGCGGCGCTATGCGGAGGAATCCGAGCGGCGGCGGCGCGAGGCGGTCGGTGAGTTCTAGATCGGCGTGCCCATCCCGGAGGAATGACATGCGTAAACTGTTGACGGTGACGGTCGCGGCGCTGCTCGGTCTGGCCTGGAGCGGTATCGCCGCGGCGCAGACCTATCCGGCCCATCCGATCACCATGATCGTGCCGTTTCCCGCCGGCGGCGCCACCGACACGCTGGCGCGATACCTCGCCGAACAGATGCACGGGATTCTCGGCCAGCCCGTCATCATCGAGAACATCGGCGGGGCAGCCGGCAGTATCGGCGTCGGCCGCGCCGTCCGTTCGCCCGCCGACGGCTACACGCTGAGCATCGGCACCTCGACCACGCATATGCTGACCGGCGGTCTCTATGCCCTGCCGTTCAATCTGTTGAAGGATCTCGAGCCGATCATCCTGATCGGCAGCGAGCCGCTGTTGATCGTCGGCAAGAAGAGCCTGCCGGCGGATGATTTGAAGGGCTTGATTGCCTGGCTCAAGGCCAATCCCGACAAGGCCTCGGTCGGCATCGCCGGCGTCGGCGCGACCGGTCAGCTCGCCGGAATTTCGTTTCAGAAGGAGACCGGCACCAAATTTCAGTTCGTGCCGTATCGCGGCAACGGTCCTGCGATGCAGGACCTGATGGCCGAACATATCGATCTGATGATCGAACCGTCGTCCAATTTCAGGTCGCTGCTCGCGGCCGGCAGCGTCAAGCCGTTTGCCGTCACCGGCAAGACGCGGTCGGCTGCCTTGCCCAATATTCCGACCGCGGACGAGGCGGGGCTGCCCGGCTTCTTTGCCTCGCTGTGGTACGGACTATGGGTGCCGAAGGGGACATCCAAAGACATCATCGCGCAGCTGAACGCCACCATGTCGCAGTTGCTTGCCAGTCCTCCGGTGAAGCAGCGCTTCCAGGATTTCGGCATCCAGATCGCGCCGCACGACCAGCAATCGCCGGAGGCCTTGCGTGCGTTCCAGAAGGCCGAGGCCGAACGGTGGTGGCCGATCATCAAGGCGGCCAATCTCAAGGCCGAATGAGACGGCGGGTTCCATGAACGGATCGCAATAATCCGGACGTGGCGCCGCAAAACTCCGGCCGCGTCGAACTGGCGGGCGCTGTGGCGCGACCTATATCTCGTCAGAGGAGATTGCCATGTTCAAGGTCGCGGTTATTGTTTTCGCGCTAGCCGTCTCGGGCCTGATGCTGTGGATCGCCCACGAAAACGCGAACTTTGCCCAGCTGCCGCATGCGGTGTTCGTCAAGCGGGCGGCGTGAGACGGTTCAAACCTTTGCCAGTTTCTGCAGGCAGCGGACCACGCCAACCTCCGCCGGCATCGGCGTGTCCGGAAAGCTGGTCTTCCAGTCGGTGACGCCGACTTCACCGACATAGATGTCGCCTTTTGAATCCATCGCGATGCCGTGCGGCGCCAGGAACTTGCCGGTCTCGATGCCGGGACCGTTCTCGCCGCCAAGCCGCGCGATGCGCTTGCCTTTTGAATCGACAAAGCTCAGCCGCGGGCCCAGATTCGGCAGCCTGCGATTGACCGGCATGCCGGGACCGAGTTCGCCGATAATGAAAGTGGGCGCCTTGCCGCCGCAGCAATGCAGCGCACAGGGCCGGTGCAGGTTATTCCACTGTGATTCGTATTTGCCGTTGCCGTCGAATACCTGGACGCGGTGGTTCTCGCGATCGGCGACATAGACCCAGCCGTCGGCGTCGGTGACGATGTTGTGCACGATGTTGAACTGGCCGGGGTCGGTGCCGGGCTCGCCCCAGGTCTTGATCAACTTTCCATCCGGCGTGTATTTGTGGACGCAGGCATTGCCGTAACCGTCCGACACGTAGATTTCGCCCTTCGGCGAAAGTGCAGTGTGGGTACAGCGGTGGAACGGCTCGCCGCTCATGAAGGGTGCTGGCTTGTGCGGGATGCCGATGGTCAGCAGCACCTTGCCGTCGGTCGAGCACTTGCGCACGGTATGGTCGCCGTCATCGGTGCAATAAAGATTGTCGTCGGCGTCGATATGCAGCCCATGGGCGCGGCTGAACAGCCCTTCGCCCCAGCTTGTGATGAAATTGCCGGAGCGATCCAGCACCACCATCGGATGGACGCCGCGATTGAAGACGTAAATGCGATCCTTGCTGTCGACCGCGACCGAGGCGACGTCGGTGAGATGCCAGCCGTCGGGCAGCTTGGCCCAGTTCTCCACCACGCGGTAGCGATGCTCGCCCGAGCCCAGAACGGTCGGCATTGCTTTCTCCTTTTTTCTTTCCCTCTCCCCTTGTGGGAGAGGGTGGCACGGACGCGGAGGGCGTGAGGTAGCGCGCTAACGCGCGCCACCTTCTCCCACAAGGGGAGAAGGGAGGAAAGTCAGTCGGCGATCCTTGCCAGCAACCCTTCCTCGATCGCTTTGATCTGCAGCGCCAGGTATTTCGAATTGATCCGGCATTGCGCGAGGCCGCCGGCAATGAACCAGAGACCGGGTTGCGCGGTGCGGGTGAACATGTTGCGCATTTCCTGGTCGTCGCCAAACCCCCAGATCGGGCCGATGCGCTCGGCAACGCCATCGCCGAACAGTTTGCTCACCAGTTCTTCCCAGTGCCGGTAACCGGTCGCCAGCACGATCAGGTCTGCGGCAAGCGTGGCGCCATCGCGCATCCTCGCGCCTTCCGCCACAAAACCCTCGATGTCGGAAAACTGGACGAGGCCGATCTCGCCGGAGATCACAAGATCGGAGCAGCCGACATTGAAATAATAGCCGCCGCCGCGGGTGAGATATTTGAACTGCCAGCCGGTGCCGCCGTCGCCATAGTCGAGCTTGAATCCCCTGCGCTGCAGGCCGTCGAGCAGGTCCTTGTCCAGTTCCTTTGACTGGTCGGTCACCAGCCGGTGGCTTTTTCGCGCCAGCGACAGCGGCATCGAGGTTGCGATCAGATCGTTGTCGTCGACCGTGCCTTCGTTGTACGGCGAGTAGACCAGTTGCGCCGACGGTTCGATGCTGACGATCAGCGTCGAACTGCGCTGCACCAGCGTAACTTCAGCACCGCTTGAATACAGATCCTGCGCGATGTCGTGGCCGCTGTTGCCGGTGCCGATCACCAGCGCCTTTCTGCCGGTCCAGTCCTCGCCGTCGCTGTAGCGGCTGGAATGAACGACCGTGCCGCTGAAGTTCTTCAGAGAGGGGATATCCGGCCAATTCGGGATGCCGCTGACGCCGGTCGCCATCACGACATGACGCGGATGCATCTGGCGCCGGCTGCCGTCGGTCTGGCGCAACGTCACGGTCCAGCGTTGTTGCTTCTCGTCGTAGCTGCCGCCTTCGAATTCGGTGCCGGTCCAGAAATCGAGTTCCATGCTTTCGACATAGGTCTCGAACCAGTTGGCGAGCTTGTCCTTGGGAATGTAGGTCGGCCAGTTCGGCGGAAACGGCATGTAGGGCAGGTGGTTGACCTGCACTTGATTATGCAGCGTCAGCGCATGATAGCGATTGCGCCAGTTGTCGCCGATCCGCGCTTCACGGTCGACGATCAGCGTATCGACCTGCAACTGCTTCAGCCGGGCGGCGATCGACAATCCGGAATGGCCGCCGCCGACGATGAGCACGACGGGATCGCGGTCGGCATATGCGATCGCGGCCTTGCGCAAATCGAGCCAGTTGGGACCGCGAAAATCCCGTGAATAGGCGTTGCCGCGCGGCCGTGCGGTGCCGATCTGTTCCTCGAAACCTTTCAGTTCCTCGAGCGCGGTGAGCAGCGTCCACGCCTTCAACCGGTTGCCGTCTGAGATATCCGGGATCAGCCGCAGGATTCCGCTGCCACGTCCTGCCGCGGTTTCAAACCTGAAGATCGACTCGATGGTCTGGGTGCCCGCGCGCGTCACCTTGCGGGGCGCGGCCCGATCGGGATCGAGGTTGAAGCCGGCCGGTCCGGCACGGCCGCTATGGGCTTTCAACGCCGCAATAATGGCGTCGCGGCCGCCGATCGTGGTGAAGCGCCAGGTCAGGGCCAGCACATCGCGCCAATGGCTGTCGGGATGAAACAGGTCGTTCAGCAAGCCATCGTCGGAACTTGCGAGTGCGTGCTCGAACTGCGCCAGCCAGTTCTCGGTGGCGACCGAAATGTCATCCGTTTTGTCGAGCATTCGCGGTCTCGCAACCAGCCGTCTTCGCGGCGTTTTCCTGAGCTGAAAACCTATACCCTTTGAGATCGCGCAGAAAGGGCGGGACGCGCCTTCACTTCGCGATCTTTGCTTTGGCGGTCCGCGGTTTTGCCGCGGGTTTCTTGGCCGAAGCGGCTTTCGCTTTTACCGTTCCCGTAATCACGCCTTCGCGTTTCTTCAACGCCCGGTAATAGGCCCACCACAGATGCGCCGCGGCACCGCGCAACGGCCGCCATGGTTCCGCCAGCGGCACCATCTGAAGGGCGGTCGGCCGCGTCTTGAGGCCGAGGCCAAGCTTGACCGCTTCCTGTACGGCCAGATCGCCCGCCGGCCAGGCGTCGCCATGACCGAGGCAAAACAACAGATAGACGTCGGCGGTCCAGGGGCCGATGCCGTGCAATGCCGTCAGCGTGTGGTGCGCGGCGTCGGCGTCCTGGTTCGCCAGCACGTCGAGATTGAGACGTTCTGAGGCTATTTCGCGCGCCAGATTCTTCAAGGTCTTGATCTTCGCGCCGGACAGGCCGAGCCGCCCGAGGCGGTCGGTGCGGGCGCGGCGCACCGCGTCATGATCAAACGGATCGAACGCGGCGCTGACGCGCCCCCAGATCGCCGCCGCGCTGGCAGTGGATACTTGCTGGCCGCAGACGATGGCCGCGAGACCGGCATAGCCGGCCTCGCGCCGCCGCAGCGCCGGCATGCCCGCAACTTCAAACACGGGTTTCAGCCGCGGGTCCCGCTTCACCAGGGTGGTGACGGCGTCTTCGAGGTCGTCCTGGGAGTTGAGGTGGATGGTCATTGGGTTCAATTGGCTGAGGTCGTCATGCGCGGGCTTGACCCGCGCATCCATCTCCTATCGTAACAGAAGTTCTCGTGAAAAAGATGGATTGTCGGGCGCGCAGACAAGTTTATGTAGTCTGCGCAAAAGCAGACTACTATGTCCGGCAATGACGAGTGTCGATCAATGCCGCCTGTCTTCCGCTTTGCGCCGAGCCCGAACGGCTACCTGCATCTCGGCCACGCTTTTTCGGCGTTGCTCAATGACGAGTTGGCGCGAAAGTCCGGCGGCCGGTTGCTGCTGCGCATCGAGGACATCGATGCGGCGCGCTGCAAGCCGGAATTCGAGGCCGCGATTTACGAAGACCTCGGCTGGCTCGGCATCGCCTGGGAGCAGCCGGTGCGGCGGCAATCGGAGCACCTGGCCCGCTACCGCCAGGCGATCGAGAAACTTTCAGACCAGGGCCTGATCTATCCGAGTTTCGAGAGCCGCGCCGGGATTGCGAGACTGGTGGCGCAGCACGATGCGAATTCCCGATGGCCGCGCGACCCCGATGGCGTGCCGCTCTATCCCGGCGCGGCAAAGTCGCTGCCGTCAGGCGAGCGCGCGCGATTGCTCGAATCGGGCGCGCCCTATGCGCTGCGGCTCGATATGGCCGCCGCATGCGCGCGCGCCGGCGATCTTACCTGGATCGAACACGGCGAAGGCCCCGACGGCGAGACCGGCGCGGTGGCGGCGCGGCCGCAAGCCTGGGGCGACGTCATCCTCGCCCGCAAAGAGACGCCGACCAGCTATCACCTCTCGGTGGTGGTCGATGACGCCCTGCAGGGCGTGACCGACGTGGTCCGCGGCCAGGACCTGTTCTGGTCGACCAGCGTCCATCGGTTGCTGCAGCAATTGCTCGATCTGCCCCAGCCGGCCTACCGGCACCACCGCCTGGTCCGCGATGGCGCAGGCGCCAAGCTCTCGAAATCGACCGCGGCCACCGGCTTGCGGGAACTTCGCGCCGCGGGAGCGACGCCGACCGGGATTCGCCGCCTGGTCGGCCTTAACTAGGCCGCAAAAAATCGTCCGGCGTGACTTCCGGAGCCCGGCCATGGCATGGTGGGACGGGCCAGGGTCGGGGGAATCATGGCGCCTAAATCGCGCTCACAGCGCACCAGGCGGCCTGCGAAAAAGCGGTCGCCGAAAAAGCGCGCCGCCAAAACTGCCTCGCCCGGCGTGGTCGAGGTGGCGCTGGCCGCGTTCGCGCATGAGGTCCGCACGCCTCTTACCGGAATTCTGGCCATCAGCGATTTGTTGGCGACATCGGATCTCGGCGAGCGCGAGCGGCGCTGGGCCGATACCATCAAGGCCGGCGCCGAGCATCTCGCCAGCCTTGCGACCTTGTTCGTCGATGCCGCGCGGAGCGGCGGCGGGCTTGGCGTGCGGCAGGACTTCTTCGATCTGCGCGCGCTGGCACGCAACGCCGGCAATTCACTGGCGGGACGGGCCACCGCCAAGGGCCTGCAATCGTCGGTCGAGATTTCCGGACAGCTTCCGACATTCGTGACCGGCGATCCGGTGCGGCTGCGCGCCGCGCTGGAAAACCTGATCGACAACGCGGTGAAGTTCACCGAAACCGGCGCGGTGGCGCTGGAGGTGGAATCGATCCGCAGCGTCAAGGGCAAGGTCGGCGTCGCCTTCAAGGTTTCCGACAGCGGCATCGGCCTCACCCTCAACGAGATCAAGCGGCTGTTCCGTCCGTTCTCGCAGGCCAATGTCAGCATCGCATCGCGCTTCGGCGGCGCCGGGCTCGGACTGTCGTCGGTGAAAGCGCTGGCGCGCGCGATGGGGGGCGACATCGCGGTGAACCAGCGGCGTGGCGGAGGAACCAGCTTCACGTTGACGGTGGTTCTGACCCGCGCGAAGCCGTCGAAACCGGCCGCTACCGACGCCGGCCCCGAGGCCTCGCCGGAGCAGCGGCTTGCGCTGCGCGTTCTCAGCGTCGAGGACAATCCGTTCGGCCGCGTCGTGCTCAACGCGGTTCTTACCGAACTCGGTCATCAGGCGGAATTCATCGGGCGGGGCGAGATAGCCGCCGAGCGCATCGCGCAAGGCGGTTTCGATGCGGTGCTGATGGACATGGTGCTGCCCGGCATTACCGGCATCGAGGCCATCAGGCGGATTCGTCAGCTGGAGGCGCCGTTCGGCCGCATTGCGATCATCGGGGTATCGGGCCGCGGCGAGGACGAAGCGGCCTCGCGGGCGGCCGGTGCCGACGCCTTTCTGGTCAAGCCTGTGAGTCCGCGTGCCTTAGCGACTGTGCTGCGTGAAGCGACACGCCGTGCGGCAACTGCGACTTCATGATCGCCGCGTTGAGTTCACCGCCATACACGAAGATCGCGGCGATGAAATACAGGAACACCAGCGCGATGATGACCGACGCCAGCCCGGCATACATGGTGACGTAGTTGTTGGCGAAGCGCGCGAGGTATTGTCCGAACACGATGCCCGACACCAGCGACGCCACCATGGTGAAGACGATCCCCGGCAGGATCTGCAGCAAGCGGCGGCGTCCCGCCGGAAGCCACAGGTGCAGGATAAAGAGCGCCACGATCAGCGCCGTGACGGTGATGCCGTAGCGCATCAGGTTGAGGTAGTTTTCGTTGCTCTCGACGATCAGCGGAATATGCCGCCGTGCCGCTTCCAGCATCAGGGGGCCGAGCACGATCATGAACGCCATCGCCAGCGAACTGAACGCGGCGACCAGCGTATAGCCGATCGATTCCAGCCGCAGCCAGTACCAGCGCCGCGGTTCGATCACCGCATAGGCGCGGTTGAGCGCCACCCGTAGCGCTTCGACGCCGTTCGAGGCAAAATACACCGCGAGCACCGCGCCGATCGTCAGTATGTCGCCCCGGCTGGTGGTCAGCACGTCGTGAATCTCGCCCGACAGCGAATCGGCAACCTGTTTCGGCCAGACTTGCAGCATCAGTCCGACCGCCTGGTCGGCGAGTTCCTTGGAACCGAAAAAGCCGGCCAGCGAGGTCAGCACGATCAGGAACGGAAACAGCGCCATCAGCGTCGATAGCGCGATGTGGCTGGCGATCGCCCAGCCGTCATCGGCGAGAAACGTGTAGAACGCGTCGATGCTGACGTGAAAGATGTAGCGGACTTGCCTCACATTTCACCCTGGCCTTGATGGAAGACGGTTCGGTCGCCGCCGCTACCATCTGATATTATTGAGCTAAAAGCCAGATCGTAACGCCATGGTCGCGGCCGGCCGGATAGCGGAGCGCCTCGCGCGGTGTTATGTACCGCCGATGGTATCATTCCTGAGTTCGATTCTGCTTCCCCTGGCGGTTGCCGCCGTTGCGCTGGTGCTGCTATTGGGCCTGATCAACATGATGCGGGGCGGATCGCCGAACCGCTCCCAGAGGCTGATGCGCTTACGGGTGTTGCTGCAATTCGTCGCGATCGTCATCACCATGCTCACGGTCTGGGCCATGGGGCGCTGAAGCGCAAAAGGAGATCGACCATGGTCGTCCTCAATCGTATCTACACACGAACCGGCGATGACGGCACCACTGCGCTCGGCAGCGGCGAACGCCGCCCGAAATACGACCTGCGCATCGCTGCCTATGGAACCGTCGACGAAACCAATGCCGCCATCGGCATCGTGCGGCTGCATCTGGCAGAGGCGCGCGAACTCGATACGATGCTGGGCCTGGTCCAGAACGATCTGTTCGATCTCGGCGCCGATCTTGCGGTACCCCAGCGCGACGGCAAGGCGGAACGCCTGAGGATGCTGTCGAGCCAGGTCGAACGCCTTGAGCACGATATCGACACCTTGAATGCGAAGCTGGCGCCCCTGACCTCGTTCGTGCTGCCCGGAGGCACGCCGGCCGCGGCATACCTGCATCTGGCGCGTACCATATGCCGCAGGGCGGAACGGATCATGGTGGAACTCGCGGCCCAGCCCGACGAGCCGGTCAGCGCCGCCGCGATCCATTATATGAACCGCCTGTCGGACTTCCTGTTCGTCGCCAGCCGCGCGGTCAACAATAACGGCGCCGGCGACGTGCTGTGGGTGCCCGGCCAGAACCGCTAAACGCACCGGTTCGGGGGCGATTTTTGGCCCTCGCGCGTTGACCGGGGTTGGCCGGACCTTTAGGTTCCGCGCCAAGCTGATCAATACGCAAAAATCCAAGCGAAAGAGGATCGATGAAGGTTCTGGTGCCGGTCAAGCGAGTGGTCGATTACAACGTCAAGGTCCGGGTCAAAAGCGACGGATCGGGCGTCGAACTGTCCAATGTCAAGATGTCGATGAATCCATTCGACGAAATCGCGGTCGAGGAGGCCCTTCGCCTGCGGGAGGCCGGCAAGGCAACCGAAGTCATCGTGGTCTCGATCGGCCCGGCGCAGGCCTCGGAAACCATCCGGACCGGTTTGGCCATGGGCGCCGATCGCGGCATCCTGGTCAAGGCGGATGGCAATGTCGAACCGCTGGCGGTGGCGAAGATCCTCAAAGCGATCACCGATGAAGAAAAGCCCGGCCTCGTCATTCTCGGCAAGCAGGCGATCGACGACAACTCCAACCAGACCGGCCAGATGCTGGCCGCCTTGCTCGGATGGTCGCAGGCGACCTTTGCCTCCAAGCTCGAAGTCGATGGTTCCGATTTCAGCGTGACGCGCGAAGTCGACGGCGGCCTGCAGACCGTGAAACTGAAGGGCCCCTCGATCGTCACCACCGATTTGCGGCTGAACGAACCGCGCTACGCCAGCCTGCCCAACATCATGAAGGCCAAGAAGAAGCCGATCGCCGACAAGACCGCGGCCGATTACGGCGTCGATCTGACCGCCCATCTGGAAATCCTCAAGACCTCCGAGCCGCCGGGCCGCAAGGGAGGCGTCAAGGTCAAGGACGTCGCCGAGCTGGTATCGAAGCTCAAGAATGAAGCCGGGGTTCTCTAGATGACGACGCTGTTGATTGCCGAACACGAACACGAGGTCTTGAAGGACTCCACCAACAAGGCGCTGACCGCGGCGACCCAACTCGGCGCCGAGGTCCATGTCCTTGTCGCCGGCGGCGGCGAGGGCACCAAGGCCGCGGCTGAAGCTGCGGCGAAACTCGCCGGTGTCAAAAAGGTCTTGCTCGCCGAAGGCGATGCCTACGCCCATGACCTGGCCGAGCCGCTGGCGGCGCTGATCGTGGCGCTGGCCCCCGGCTATGACGCTTTCGTCGCGCCCGCGACCTCGCGTTTCAAGAATGTGATGCCGCGGGTGGCAGCGTTGCTCGACGTGATGCAGGTGTCGGAAATCATCAAGGTGGTTTCACCGGACACTTTCGAGCGGCCGATCTATGCCGGCAACGCGATCCAGACCGTGAAATCGAAAGACGCCAAGAAGGTCATCACGGTGCGGACGTCGACCTTCGCCGCGGCCGGCGATGGCGGCAGCGCGGGGATAGAAAATGCCGCGTCGGCGGCCGACCCCGGGCTGTCGAGTTTTGTCGGCGAGGAAGTCGCCAAAAGCGATCGTCCCGAACTGACCTCGGCCAAGATCATCGTCTCCGGCGGCCGTGCCATGCAGAGCCGCGAGAATTTTGCCAAATACATCGAGCCCTTGGCCGACGAACTCGGCGCCGGTGTCGGCGCCTCGCGCGCCGCGGTCGATGCCGGATACGCGCCGAACGACTGGCAGGTCGGCCAGACCGGCAAGGTGGTGGCGCCGGAACTCTATATCGCCATCGGCATATCGGGCGCGATCCAGCATCTCGCCGGCATGAAGGATTCCAAGGTGATCGTCGCGATCAACAAGGATGAGGACGCGCCGATTTTCCAGGTCGCCGATTACGGCCTGGTCGCCGATCTGTACCAGGCGGTTCCCGAACTGACCGAGGCGATCGGCAAGCTCGGAAAGTGATGACGATTGAAACAGCCGGACGGATGAACGGATTCCGGCCGGTGTTTATACAAGGGACGGGCGGGCGCAGTGTCGGGCGTCGCTCCGGTGAGATGGCAAAATGGCGGTTATGATCAAGAAGGTCGGCGTGATCGGCTCGGGCCAGATGGGCAACGGCATCGCGCATGTGGCGGCACTGGCCGGGTTCGACGTCGTGCTCAACGACGTCTCGGCCGATCGCCTGAAGTCGGCAATGGCGACCATCAACGGCAACCTGTCGCGCCAGGTCTCCAAGAAGATCATCACCGAGGACGCGCGCAAGCAGGCGCTGACGCGGATCGCTTCCACCGAGACCATGGACGGCCTTGCCGAGTGCGATCTGGTGATCGAGAGCGCGGTCGAAAAGGAAGAGATCAAGCGCAAGATTTTCCACGATGTCTGCGCGGTGCTGAAGCCCGAGGCCATCGTCGCCTCCAACACCTCGTCGATCTCGATCACCCGCCTTGCCGCGTCCACCGACCGGCCCGAGCGTTTCATCGGCATTCACTTCATGAATCCGGTGCCGCTGATGGAACTGGTCGAACTGATCCGCGGCATCGCCACCGACGACACCACCTTCGACGCCGCAAAGGATTTCGTCACCAAGCTCGGCAAGCAGATCGCGGTCTCGGAAGATTTTCCGGCCTTCATCGTCAACCGGATTCTG
The DNA here is from genome assembly GCA_963774685.1 of uncultured Alphaproteobacteria bacterium. Lineage (GTDB taxonomy): Bacteria > Pseudomonadota > Alphaproteobacteria > Rhizobiales > Xanthobacteraceae > Bradyrhizobium. The sequence goes on from CAVZFU010000006.1 coordinate 37,362, forward strand.
CTGCCGATGATCAACGAAGCGATCTACACGCTGTATGAGGGGGTCGGAAACGTCGAGGCGATCGATGCCGCGATGAAGCTCGGCGCCCATCATCCGATGGGCCCCTTGGAACTCGCCGATTTCATCGGTCTCGATACCTGCCTGTCGATCATGCAGGTGCTGCACGAGGGACTGGCTGATTCCAAGTACCGGCCGTGTCCGCTGCTGGTGAAATACGTCGAGGCCGGCTGGCTCGGCCGCAAGACCCAGCGCGGCTTCTACGACTATCGCGGCGAAAAGCCGGTCCCGACGCGGTGAGCGCTCGTCATTGCCGGGCTTGACCCGGCAATCCATCCGCTTCGTCTCGAAGGATGATGTCTTGAGCTCCCCTCTCCCCACGCGCGTCGCGCGTGGCGGGGAGGGGTCGGGGGTGGGGGGTAGCGCGGCGTTTACCGAAGCAGCGGTTCCTGCCGATAGACCCCCACCCCCGACCCCTCCCCGCCGCTTCGCGGGAGGAGGGGAGAAGACGACTCATGGTGAGGAACTGCCGTCTCGAACCATGAGGCCACGGGAGAAGCGACAACGATTCGAGGACCGGATAATGCTCTAAGGCGCGATCGCCGCCGTGATCAGCTTCACGGCATCGTCGCTGTCCCATTCCGCCGGCCCGGCAATGGTGGCGATCTCGCAGCCTTCGCCGTCGACCAGCACCGAGGTCGGCATCCCCAGCGCCCGGCCAATGCTTTTAAGATCCTGAAAAACCTTGGCCTTTGGATCGCTGAAATAGCCGAGCCCGGTCAGGTGGGCGTCTTTCAGGAAATTCTTCGGCTTCTGGGGGTCGCGGGTATCGATGTTGACGGCGACCACCTGGAAATTCGAGCCGCCGAGCCTGGTTTGCAGGGCGTCGAGCGCCGGCATCTCCTTGCGGCAGGGCACGCACCAGGTCGCCCACAGGTTCACCAGCACGGTGTGGCCATGCCAGTCCGAGAGTTTTTTGGGCTGGCCGTCGGCGTCCTCGAAGGCAAGGTCCGGCAGCTTTAGGGGCGCCGTCGCCATGGTTAATGCTGCGACTTCGCCATGGGCCAAAGGCGCAATCTTATTGGAAAGCGCCACCGCCGGGCGGCAGGCAGGGTCGCCGGCCGTGTTGCGCTTGAGCCCGCCAAAGCCGTATATGCCGGCAGATCCAATCACCGCCCCGATCAACACCGCCCCGATCGCGTAGGGGATCCGGCGCGTGGCCGTGGGGCGGGGCGGGGATTGTTCAGGCATATTGTTTGTCATCCTGTATCAGATACGGCTATGCAGGGCTTTGGTTACGCGCCTGGCGGCAAGAGTTGAGCGAACGAGTCTTGAGCAAATATGCCTTGAGCAAACAAGTCATGAGTTACAGGTCATGAGCAACAAGATGTGGGGCGGCCGGTTCACCGAGCGTCCCGACGCCATTATGGAGGAAATCAACGTCTCCATCGACGTCGATCGGCACCTGTATGCCCAGGACATTGCCGCGTCCAAGGCGCATGCCGCGATGCTGTCGGCGCAAGGCATTATCACCGCAAACGATGCGAAAAATATCGCCAGGGGTCTAGACACGATTTTGTCAGAGATCGGCAAGGGATCGTTCGATTTCAAGCGCGCGCTCGAGGACATTCACATGAATGTCGAAAGCAGGCTCGGCGAATTGATCGGCCCCGCGGCCGGACGGCTGCACACCGCGCGCTCGCGCAACGATCAGGTGGCGACCGATTTCCGGCTCTACGTCCGCGACACCATCGACGAGACCGATGCGGCGCTGGCCGCGTTCCAGCACGCGCTGGTGGCGCGGGCGATCGAACATGCCGGCACCGTGATGCCGGGCTTCACCCATTTGCAGACCGCGCAGCCGGTGACGTTCGGGCATCATCTGCTCGCCTATGTCGAGATGGCGGCGCGCGACCGCGGCCGCTTTGCCGATGCGCGCACGCGCCTCAATGAATCGCCGCTGGGTGCCGCGGCACTCGCCGGCACTTCGTTCCCGATCGATCGCGCCGCCACCGCGAAGGCGCTCGGCTTCGACCGGCCGATGGCCAATTCGCTCGACGCGGTCTCCGACCGCGACTTCGTGCTGGAAACCCTGTCGGCGGCGGCGATCGCATCCGTGCACCTGTCGCGGTTTGCCGAGGAAATCGTGATCTGGACCTCGCCGCTGGTGGGGCTGGTGCGGTTGAGCGACAAGTACACCACCGGCTCTTCGATCATGCCGCAGAAACGCAACCCGGATGCTGCCGAACTGGTCCGTGCCAAGACCGGCCGGGTGATCGGCGCGCTGACCGCGCTGCTGATCGTGATGAAGGGCCTGCCGCTGGCCTATCAAAAGGACATGCAGGAGGACAAGCAGGGCGCGATGGAGGCCTTCGGGGCGCTTTCGCTGGCGATCCGGGCGATGACGGGAATGGTCGCCGACATCGTGCCGGACGAGGCGCGAATGAAGACCGCCGCCGGCGAGGGCTATGCCACCGCGACCGACCTTGCCGACTGGCTGGTGCGGACGCTGAAGATGCCGTTCCGCGACGCCCATCATGTCACCGGGCGCATTGTCGCCAGGGCGTCAAAGGACGGCGTGCCGCTGCACCGGCTGGCGCTCAAGGAGATGCAGGCGATCGAGCCGAAGATCACCAAAGAGGCCTTGAGCGTTCTTTCGGTGGAAGCCTCGGTGAAAAGCCGCACAAGCTATGGCGGCACGGCTCCGAAAAACGTCCTGGCGCAAGCCAAAGCCTGGCTCAAACGACTGGAAAAAGAGCGGAAATTGGGCTGAGCCGGCAAATTTCGCTGGAAATTCAGCCCGCTGCGGGTCTCGCCAGAACCGGGCAATCTTTGTATGGTGCCGCCGCATTGGGGATTTTGTCGTGAATCGCAACTACCGCCCAACATCCAGCGGATGGGCCCTCATCCTGCTGAGCGCCGCCGTGCTGGCGGTTGGCGGCTGCGGGCGCAAAGCCGGACTCGATTTGCCGCCGGGCGCGCCGCCGCAGGCAGCCGCGGCGGCGGCCGAATCCGCCACCCCGGAGCAGCCGACGCCGTTCGTTGCGACTCCCGGAAGCGGTTCGGGGCCGAGAGCCGCCAGAGGCGTCAAGAAGCCCATCATCCTCGATCCGCTGCTGGAAGACTGAACTGGTGCGGTGGATTTGACATTCGCTACGGTTTTTCCGCGAGCTCTCATTGCGAATGTCAAATCCAGGGCCGCACCAGAATTACATTTTTGCCGGTGTTCCTTTGGGTTCTAACATTCGTAAAAGTGCGCGCGGCGAGGGTATGCGAATGTTAGAACCGGAACACCAGTCATGAACCACTTCGACTATCGAAACGGCGTGCTTCACGCCGAGGCGGTAAATCTTTCCGATTTGGCCGATAGGGTCGGCACGCCGTTCTACTGCTATTCGACCGCGACCCTGGAGCGTCACTACCGGGTATTCAGCGATGCCTTCGCCGGTGAGAAGGCGCTGGTATGTTACGCCTTGAAGGCCAACTCCAATCAGTCGGTGTTGCGCACGCTGGCCAAGCTCGGCGCCGGCGCGGATGTGGTTTCGGGTGGCGAGTTGAAGCGCGCGCTGGCGGCCGGCATTCCGCCGCAGAAGATCTTGTTCTCAGGGATCGGAAAGACCGAAACCGAATTGCGCGCGGCACTGGCCGAAGACATCCTTTGCATCAATGTCGAATCCGAACCTGAACTGGAACTGCTGTCGCGGATCGCCGGCGAGATGGGGCGGGTGGCGCGGATCTCGGTCCGGGTCAATCCCGATGTCGATTCCGGCTCGCACGCGAAAATCTCGACCGGCAAGTCGGAGAACAAGTTCGGCGTACCGCTGACCCGCGCGCGGGCGGTCTATGCCCGCGCCGCCAGCCTGCCGGGGATCAAGGTCACCGGCGTCGACATGCACATCGGCAGCCAGATCACTGACCTGGGGCCGATGGAAGCCGCGTTTCGGATGCTGGCCGATTTCGTGCAGGTGCTGCGCGCCGATGGCCACACCATCGCGCATATCGATTTCGGCGGCGGGCTGGGCATTCCCTATTACATGGACCGCGCGGCACCGCCGGAGCCCGCCGCCTATGCCGCCATGGTCAAGCGCGTCACCCACAATCTCGGCTGCACGCTGATGTTCGAGCCGGGCCGCATGATCGTCGGCAATGCCGGCATTCTGGTGACCCGCGTGATCTATGTGAAGCATGGCGACGCCAGGAATTTCGTCATCATCGACGCCGCGATGAACGACCTGATCCGCCCGACTTTGTACGAGGCGCATCACGACATCCTGCCGGTGCGCCAGCCCGCGCAAGGCGCGCATAACATCGTCGCCGACGTGGTCGGGCCGGTCTGCGAAAGCGGCGATTATCTGGCGCTCGGACGAACCATGCCCGAGCCCGGATCCGGCGATCTGTTGGCGGTGATGACCGCCGGCGCCTACGGCGCGGTGCAGTCCGGCACCTACAACACGAGAGCGCTGATCCCGGAAGTGCTGGTCAAGGACGATCAATACGCGGTGGTGCGGCCGAGACTCGACGTCGATGCCGTGATCGCGATGGACAGAACGGCACCGTGGTTGTGAGGGAGAACGAGAGCCAGGGCGTGTACTCTTAAATCCGGAACGCCCATGGACTTGGCGATGTCTGCATTAACCTCGATCCCGCAGATCAATGCTTGGATTCGAGGTCGATGACGATGCCGGTCGGTTCCGGTTCGTGCGGCCTCAAACTCGTCAGGGTCGCATCACTCCAGTTGGCAAGGCTAACGACCTCACCGGTTTGGCCCTCTAGTTCCGGCGTTTCAGCGGGTTCCAGTACGTTAAGACCTTCGTTGTCGAGAAAGAACGTATGGTCTCCAAACAAGGTGCTCAGTTGGGGAACCGCGGGATGGCTGTCGGGAAGAACCTCGGCATCGAACTGGCTCAGTGTCCGCTTCACCTGTGTCGCATTCAGCTTCATGGCTTCTACTCCTGTTTTGCCTGCAGCCGTTGTGGTGCGCCCTCGCCCCAAATGACAGCTTCGTCAGTGCCGTCTCCCTTGGAATGATCGCGCCAAGGTTACGTTCCAGGACGTTTGGAAATTTCCCAATCTTCTCCGGAGACCGGAAGTTGCTCTCGCTCGTTCCCGGAACGGGTGGAACTGACGCAGCTCTAAACGATGGACCAAACGAAGTAACAATTCGCGGGAACAGAGGGCTCTCAATCTCGTTGGGCAAACATACAGCCGGAAACGATTTGCGGCGCACGACATTGTGACGTGGGTTGCCCGTCAATCGGATTTGCGCGACCGGCGCAAGACGACGAAAAACGATTGAATGCGCGGCTAACTCAGCTGCCAGGCGCGAAGTGACCCCGACACACTGGCTGCCTGAGAAGCGTTCGCTGCGCCCGATGTCATTATTTCTATTTATGCGTCGAACGCGCTCAACAGGGAGATCAACCATGCTTGTAGAAGCACAGGAAACGTTCAGGCTGATTGGCAGCGACAAGGTGCAAGGAACCGCCGTCTACGGGCCCGACGGTCAAAAGATTGGATCGATCGAGCGGGTGATGATCGAAAAGTTTGGCGGGAAAGTCTCTTATGCCGTCCTGAGCTTCGGCGGCTTCCTTGGGATCGGCGATGATTACTACCCGCTGCCATGGCCTTCGCTTAAGTACAACGTCGATCTTGGCGGTTATCAAATAATGATCACGAAAGACCAGTTAACAAAGGCGCCGAAATATGCACGAAGCTCCGATTGGAACTGGAACGATGAGCGAATCGCCCACGCCGTAAGTGCCTATTACGGAGTTCCGCTGCCGTAGTCAGTTCATGGGCGTTGGAAGTCGGCGCTCTTATTCGATCACGGTGTCGGCGCTCGCGAGCAGCGCTGGCGGGAGCGAGAGACCAAGCGCCTTCGCGGTCTTGAGGTTGAGAGATAATTCAAACTTGGACGCCTGATAGTAAGGAATATCGCCGGGATTTTCGCCGCACAGGATGGCGTCGATGTCGTTCGCCACCCGCCGGCGCCTACGGCGCGGTGCAGTCCGGCACCCGCAATACCCGCGCGCTGATCCCGGAAGTGCTGGTCAAGGACGACCGCACGATGCAAGGTTCAAAGCAATGGCCATTTTTAAGGAATTTTATCGACCTTTTGAACCGCCCGAGTTGTTGCCGAGCCAGTAGTCCCCAGCTTATGGAAAACAGGCGGTAGCCGAAATCGGAATTACGAAGGTTTTAAACCCTACATCCATCGAGTAGGTGATCGACCCGGTCACCGAGTTGCCGCAGGCGGCGGCGGCGTATGTGAAAGTGGGTGACACGTTTGGGCCTAGATAGCGGCTTTGGGTGTAAGCGACAGTTGTGGCCGCATCCGCGCATATGGTTGTCTTGACGGACGCGCAGCGCGCACCGTCTTCCACGGCAAAATGCAGGCTTCCAACGAGAAACAGGGCCAAACCGAGCGCTATCGTGCCGATAATCAGCATGATGAACACCGGTGCGATAATTGCAAATTCTACCGCCGTGGTTCCCTGCTGGTCGGCTCGTAGGGATCTAAGAAGGGTCTGCACGATCAACCCAGTCTCATAATGGCTGTTCTGTTGATGGGTGTTGGAAAAGTGCTGGCGGCACTCAGTCCAGGAAAGAATGGCGTGTAGGTAAATGTCGTTTGCACCTGGATATAGTCGCCGGGCTGCAAGGCCGGCATGCCTGCGGCCGTGCAATCGGCAGGCTTGGAGGAGACGTCGCTGACGTATTGCAGTGCGTTTGACGAATTGACGCAGTAGTATCCCTCTGACGGCGAGCCGGTTATCAGCGAAACTCTGGTCCCAAGCGAGGTGCTCGTCAATGCGTTCCGGATCGCAGTCGCCAGGCCAGGACAATTGGTGGTAGCCGGCAACTGCGATGGGTCGCATGCCTTCCAGGCCGCCTGGGCTGCAACTTGCGTTGCGTTCTCCGCTTGCATCCGCTGGAAAATGTAAATCGAGATGTCCACGACGTTTGCGAACGCGACGAACAAAAGGATTGAAAAGAGGCCAAATTCGACAGCCGCCACACCGCGCTGGTCGGCGCAGATCGCCCGGGTTCTGCCGGCGAACTTGAGCGCAAGCTTCCTACACGGACGTCTCATCCGGGCTGCCAGACGGTGTTTCATAGGACCAACTGGCTCCTCGCGCTAAGCGTCGCGGTTGGCATCGTCAACCCGGCTTGAGCGCAGTGTCCTATATCCGTCTTTAAAATGCCGCCCGTGCCGCTGATCTGAAAATTGTCCGCGACCATCACAACGCACTGATTGCCGAAGTTTGATTTATCGATGGCGCCCTTGAGGGTGATCGTGGCATGGGGCATGTAAATCAACCCGGTGATGTTCCAGGTCGGACTGTTTCCGGCCGCCGAAACATCGACGCCAGTTGTCAGGCTGGGGTCTTGATAGACCGCGACGCCGGACCAGGGTCCCGAGGTCGGGGCCATGATGTCAATTGCGCCTCCGGTCCCGTTTGTATTGTCGGCAAGTGTGTGACTGTATGTCCCATTGGTTCCGGAAAACACGATCGTCACCGCAGAACCATTGGAGCTCGTCAGTTTGTGCCCGTTGAGATCGAGCTGACCGTTTTCAACGATGAGAACGGCGGGCTGGCCGATTGGAGTATTGATGACGGTGTCGGCCGTGAGCATCTGGTCTCCACACTTGAAATTATTGCCAGCCGACAAGGATAAAGACCCGGATAGCTGGTTGCTGGCAGCCACCGAGTATGAATTGCCGTGATGTGACTCTTGCGGATATCCACTGGTGCCGGCGGGACACTTGGTGGGATCAAGAGCCGGAATATTGCTCGCCAGACCAACGTAAGGGTCCAGCAAGGCGTTATTCTGATACTGATTAGCACCACAGCCGCTGTTGGACCCGACGGCAAAACTAATACCCAGCCCCAGGTTGGAGCCGTTGCACTGAGCGGCGGTGTTCGACATCGAATCACAGCCGTTCATGTTGGCGGTAGGCGATCCGTTAGTGCGGATACCCTGAGCGACGCCGCTGCTGGCGAGCGCCAGCAAGCAAATATCCTGAGGCCGGGTGCCGGCCTTGGCGACCGCAACAGAGCTTAATTGCTTTTCCAGCTTGCCATTGTTGTTGGCGTTGCCCTGGAAGCCCACGACCTGGGACAAATACAAGGGGACGAAACCTGAAATTGTCACGCTGTAACAATTGCTGCCGCCACCCGGACAGGGCGCGGCATTGGAAACGGCTATGCTGACCGTGTTGGTTCCATCGACAAAGCCGTACCGCGCGGCTACGGCCTTGGCTTCGACATCGTAGTTGGCCCCCGCGTTGGTCGCAGCCGCGAGAACGGCCGCATCGGCAGCGTTTTGCATGCCGCGCGTTATCATGTACCAATTCGAAACCTCGAAGCCGACGGCCAGGAATCCCACCAGCGGAACGATCAGAAGGCCCATCAGCACGCTTACGGCGCCGCGTTGATCCTTACGCAGGCGACGAGCGTGATTCGCAATCGTCGAGAGAATGACCGAATGTCTCATTTGAAACGTCCCAGGAGGCTCGGTCTCTTTTTTCGCACCTTTAAATTAAGGGTGACTTATGAAAATTGGTAAAAAACTGCATGTCGGCACCCCATTATATGTCCGAAACCGAACAATGGCCGGTTTGGGTTGTCCTCCGCGTAAGTCCCCGGTGCCCTCAACCCGAGCGAACGCGATCTGTCGGTGTGGGTCCAACCAGTCAAATGTCCGTTCGAGGTGCCGGCTCAAACTCGAAAAACGGCTTCAATGCCGAAATTGTCGTGCCGCCTGGGCATAGCCGATCCGACGTTCGGGCGGATTTGGGTACCGCGCCGTAACCCGAGCGAGCATTAGACGGGCATCGTCGCCGCGATTTGCCTTGACTGCCGAATCCAGAAAGAGCTGCTCCAGAACGTCCTGCTGCGCGTGACTGCCGCCGAGACGGTACAGCCCATCGAGGATTGGCTTCATGAGATCGACGGCACGGGCATGTTCACCTCGCCCGTGTGCCAGCACGGCCTCAGACATAGGCAACGCTATGGTTCCAACGACCTGCGCGACGGCTCCGTGGCCAAGACCGCACACGCGCATCGCGTCGAGCATTCGATGGGCCACGTCGTCGCGCCGGGTCGCGGTCAGCGCCATCATCCAATGCGGTTGAGTGAACGCGGAGAGGCAATCGCCGATCCGCTGCTCGGCCTTGTCGGCAATTTCGATCCAGCGGGGGCCCACGTCGATGCCTTGACGCTCAAGGCGAAACAGCATCGAGGCAGCATTCTGCACATCGATATAGAGATCGGGCAGCGTCTGAGTGAGCGGCGAAGCGAGGTTGCGGAACCGTCGGTCGTAGATGTCAAGAACCGCCTCGAATTCGCGCTGCTCCAGGTGGAACATCGCGCGATGCCACCAAATGTGATGGATCATATTGTTGCCACCAGGCAAAGTAACGCTCGTGCTTTTCAAGCAGATCAATGCCCTCGGACTGACGACCCTGCATTTCCATAACGTGAGCAACGGCGTGTATACCCCAGAAGTCGGCGGGGTCGATCTCCAGGGCTGCCCATCCAGACGGCTCCGCAGCCGCATAGTTGCCGCACTCTTCGTTGGCAAAGCAGCGACAGGACAGGATGGTGCCGTAGCCCGGCATGTCCCGGCCCCATTTCGGAAAAACCTGTTCGGCGGAAGCGAGCATGGCCTCGCGTCGGCCAAGCCAAAAATTGTTGAAGTGGGCGAGCCGGAAGGCGAGTACGTCCATCGGATGCTCGGTGACAATGCCGTCCCAGATCGAAAGTGTGCGGTCGATGTCGCCGGCGATCCAGGCATCCAGTGCCTCCACGTGAGCCCGTTCCCGTGCAGTAGCGTTGCTCATCATCGCACGCGCGGTTCGAGCCGCCTCGGCAGCGACCGGAACGTTGGCCAGCTTGTACGAGAGCATCGCGAAGTAGCCGGCCAGACAATGCGCGAGACCGAACTCGGGATCGGCAGCGAGGGTACTGGCAAGATGCTGCGGGGTATCGGCGCGATACTTCAGATAGGCCAAGATCGTGTGGTCAAAGCTGGAAGCTGCTTCCATGGACGATGTCGACACCGCCAACCCGTGTTGGTCTTGAAGCATTGCCGTTCCTCTTTTTACAGATTTGAGGGTTCGATTTCGGCGAACACCTCGCGTGCAATGCGAAAACTGTCGACGCCCGCGGGCACGCCGGCATAGATCGCCACCTGCATGAAGATTTCGCGGATCTCGCTCTTGGTCACGCCGTTGACCAGCGCGCCCTTGATATGCACCCGCAATTCATGCGGCCGGTTGAGGATCGAGATCATCGCCAGGTTGAGCATGCTGCGGGTCTTGCGCGGCAGTTCCTCGCGGCCCCAGACCGCGCCCCAGCAATATTCGGTGACCAGTTCCTGAAACGGCTTGTTAAAATCGTCGGCGTTCTTGAGCGCATTGGCGACATAGGCCTCGCCCAGCACTGCCTTGCGAATTTCCAGTCCCTTGTCGTGCGTTTTCTGGTCCATGACGTTTCCCTTGTTCCCTCTGCGATGGCGCCGGACGTTACGAGGTCGCCGCGCCACAGTCACGCCTTCGTGTTATGCGTGTTTAGGGGTGTGGGTTAACCCGTCAGCGCGGGTGCCGCACTGCCGCAATTGTGCTAGATTGGTGCTTCGCAACCCCGGAGACTTTATTGAGCGGCGCCACCCCCGACCCGTCAGAGCCAGCACGCGACGCTGATGCCATCTCGAGGCTGCAGCTGGGCCAGGCCCTGCAGCGGGCGAGATATGCCATCGCTTGGGAGCGAAGCTGGCCGCATCTGGCGCGGTTGTTGACGGTGGTCGGCCTGTTTCTGGTGGTGTCCTGGGCCGGATTGTGGCTGGCGCTGCCGTTTGTCGCGCGCGCCATCGGGCTTGGCCTGTTCCTGCTGCTGGCGCTGGGCGCGCTGTTTCCGCTGCTGCGATTCCGCTGGCCGAGCCGCGAAGACGGCCTGAGCCGGCTCGACCGCGGCACCGGCATCCGCCATCGCCCGGCCACCGCGCTCACCGATACGCTCGCGACGCAAGATCCCGTGGCGCTGGCGCTGTGGCAGGCGCAGCGCGAGCGCACTCTGGCGTCGATCAAGCGCATCCGCGCCGGACTTCCTTCGCCGCGGCTTGCGATCCACGATCCCTGGGCGCTGCGCACGCTGGTCGCGGTAATGATGGTCGCGGCCTATGTCGCGGCGGGCGACGAGCGCACCATGCGGGTGGCCGCGGCGTTCGACTGGAACGGCGTGCTGTCGCCGGCCAATATCCGGGTCGATGCCTGGGTGACGCCGCCGCTCTACACCGCCAAGCCTCCGATCATTCTGTCCGCGGCGAACAAGGAAGCCGCGGTGCCGCTCGCCGGCCCGTTGCCGGTCCCGGCCGGCAGTACCTTGATCGTGCGCTCGAGCGGCGGCTCGCTCGATGTGATCGTCGGCGGTGGCGTGAGCGAAATAGCGCCGGCCGAGCAGGCGCCCAAGGGCACCAACGAGCGGCATTTCACCATTGCCGGCGACGGCACGGCGCATGTCCGCGCGCCCTCGGGTCAGCCGCAATGGAAATTCAGCGCCACGCCGGACCGCGCCCCGACCATTGCGCTTGCAAAGGACCCGGAACGCCAGGCCCGCGGTTCGCTGCAACTGTCCTACAAGATCGAGGATGATTACGGCGTCACCGAAGCGCAGGCGCATTTTGCGGTCCGCCCGGCTGATGCTTCGAAAGACGATGCTTCGAAGAGCGGCGCGCCGAATGGGGCTGTCGAAGCGCGGCCGTTGTTTGCCGCCCCGCAATTTGGGCTGGGATTGCCCAATGCGCGGACCCGCAACGGCGTCGGCCAGACCGTCAAGGACCTCAGCGAAGACCCTTACGCCGGCGCCGACGTGGCGTTGACCCTGACGGCCAAGGACGAGGCCGGCAATGAGGGGCGCAGCGAGCCGTTCAACATGCGGCTTCCCGAGCGTCTGTTCACCAAGCCGCTGGCACGCGCGCTGGTCGAGCAGCGCCGCATCCTGGCGCTCGACGCCAACCAGGGTTCGCAGGTCCATGTGGCGCTGGATGCGCTGATGATCGCGCCGGAATTGTTCACCGAGGCCGGCCAGTATCTCGGTCTCTACAGCGTCACCCGGCAACTCGATGAGGCCAAGAGCGACGACGCGTTGCGCGAGGTCGTCGCCAGCCTGTGGGCGCTCGCCGTCACCATCGAGGACGGCAACATCACCGACGTCGACAAGGCGTTGCGCGCGGCACAGGAGGCGCTCAAGCAGGCGCTGGAACGCGGCGCCAGCGACGAGGAGATCAAGAAGCTCACCGAGAACTTGCGCACCGCGCTGGATAATTTCATCCGCCAGCTCGCCGAACAGATGCGCAACAATCCGCAGCAACTGGCCCGGCCGCTCGATCGCAACACCAGGCTGCTCTCCCAGCAGGACTTCAAGAACATGCTCGACCGCATGGAGCGGCTGTCGCGCTCCGGCGACAAGGACGGCGCCAAGCAATTGCTCGAGCAAATGCAGGAGATGCTGGAAAACCTGCAGATGGCGCAGCCCGGCCAGTCCGGCGATGCCGACATGGAGCAGGCGCTGAACGAGCTCCAGGACATGATCCGCAAGCAGCAGCAATTGCGCGACAAGACCTTCAAGCAGGGCCAGGATTCGCGGCGCGACCGCCTGCGCGGCAAGCAGGGCAACCAGGGCATGGGCGACCTGCAGCAGGATCAGCAAGGCCTGCGCGACCGGCTCAAGAAATTGCAGCAGGAACTCGCCAAGCGCGGCATGGGGCAAAAGGGCGACGGGCAGGGCGACGATCAGGACGGCCTCGGCGAGGCCGACGGCGCCATGGGCGATGCCGATGGCCAGCTCGGGCAGGGCAATGCCGACGGTGCGGTGGATTCGCAACAGCAGGCGCTCGAAGGGCTGCAAAAGGGCGCCCAGAGTCTGGCCGACGCGACGCAGCAGGGCGACGGCGAAGGACAGGGCGATGGCCCGGGCAATCGCGCAGGCCGGCAGCAAAGCGGCGGCAACCAGTCCGACCCGCTGGGACGGCCGTTGCGCGGGCGCGAATATGGCGACGACCTGGTCAAGATTCCCGGCGAAATGGACGTGCAGCGGGTGCGCCGGATTCTGGAAGAACTCCGCCGCCGCCTCGCCGACCCGCAACGCCCGCAGATCGAACTCGATTACATCGAGCGGCTGCTGAAGGATTATTGAGCGCGTTCAATCGCATTCGCGCTTGCCAGCGACCGGTTGAGGGCGGGTGATCCAGCATATACCAGCGCCGTCGAGAAGTTCTGGCCAGAGGCCGCAGCGTATGGATGCCCGCGCCTTCGCCGCGAGCGATGACGAGGTATACGTGACGATCTGGGAGCCGCTAACGCTTCCTCCCCGACGCCAGCGCGTCGGCCACCGCGGTGCGGATGTCGGCCACCGAAAACGGTTTGGTCACGACGTCGTGGGCGATGGCGTTGAGGCCCGAGGCGCGTTCGCGCTGATCGGCAAAGCCCGTCATCAGCAGGATCGTCAGGTTGGGAAAATCGCGCGCCGCCGCCAGCGCCAGCGCGATGCCGTCCATCACCGGCATCTGGATGTCGGTCAGCAAGAGATCGAACGCGCCGGCTTCGCGGGTGAGGATTTCCAGCGCCTCGGCGCCGTCTTCGGCGGTGACGGTGTCGTGGCCGTCCATCGCGATGGCGCGCGCCACCAGCCGGCGCATCGAATCTTCGTCGTCGGCGATCAGGACCCGCGGCATGGCAATCCGGTGTTTCGCGCGCGGCGCCGTCTGGTCATGGTCAGACGTTGCCGGCGGTGATGTCGCGCTTGTTGAAGAAGCGCACGTCGATGTTGCGCCCCTCCGGCGGCGGCGAGGCGAGGCGCGACTTGAACCAGGCTTTCTCGCCGGGCTTGAGCACGGCCTGCTCCAGCACCGCATTCCAGGCGTAGATCTCGGCACCTTGGGCGTCGCGCACCGAAAACCGCAGCCGCGGCAGTTCGACGGCTTTGCGCGTTTCGCCGACGATCACGCCCTCGATCACCAGCACCGGCTTGCCTTCGACGGTCTCGCTGGTGATCTTGACGTCCTTGAACAGCAGTCCGCGCAGATTTACCTCGAGCCCGGCCATTCGGTAGAACATCGCGGTCTGCGGCAGCAGCCGCACCACGTCGACGCGCCAGATCACCAGCGCCAGCACCAGCGCGCCCATCGCGGCGCAGACCGTGGTCAGGCTGACCAGCGGTTTACCGGCGGCGCCAAACAAAGCCGGCGGCTTCAACAGGTTTCGCAGCCACGACATCCGTGGCCGGCGTCGGGTCTCGGCACCGTGCGCGTCGTTTTGGGCGACCTGCGGCCAGTCGGCCGCCGGCGCGCTTTCGCTGTCGGCCGAAGCCGGCCAGTCGCCTGAAATCGGGGGGCTGTCGACCACCGGCGTTTCGTGGCCGTGGTCGTGTTCTTGGTTTTGGCCGTCATCCTGGCGCGCATGGGCATCCCAGCCCGCGGTGCCGGTATCCCCGGCCCCTTGGCCGGCTTCCGCCATGGCCGGCGCGGCGACAAGCTCGGTCGCATCCTCGGGACGGGCCAGCCAGACCTCCTTGCAGCGCGAGCAGCGCACGGTGCGGCCGGCGGCGCCCAGGGTGGCCAATTCGATGGCGTAAGATGTTGTACAATGGGGACAAATGATGTGCATGGAGCGATTCTCCACAATGACGCTGCGCAGATGCTACAAGCCGACCGTTAACGAATCGGAAACCATAACCGACGCAAAACTGCCCGGTCCGGCTCGCAACCGCAGCGAGCCCGGCGGACGCCCGGGCTCAGGTTCCGGGTTTCCGGCCGCTTCGCATATCGAACGGAGCTGAGCTTGGTTCGGTTCGAAAACGTCGGATTGCGTTACGGGCTCGGCCCGGAGATTTTGCGCGACCTGAGTTTCCAGATCCCGGCCCATTCCTTCCAGTTCCTCACCGGCCCGTCCGGCGCCGGCAAGACCTCGCTGCTGCGGCTGTTGTTCCTGTCGCTGCGGCCGACCCGCGGCCTGGTCAACCTGTTCGGCCATGACGTGTCGCTGCTCGGCAAGGACCAGGTCGCCGACCTGCGCAAGCGGATCGGCATCGTGCTGCAGGATTTTCGCCTGCTCGATCACATGACGACTTACGAAAACGTGGCGCTGCCGTTCCGGGTGATCGGCCGCGAGGAATCCAGCTACCGCAAGGAGGTGATCGATCTCTTGAAATGGGTCGGTCTCGGCGAGCGGATGGATGCGCTGCCGCCGATCCTGTCCGGCGGCGAAAAACAACGCGCCGCGATCGCGCGCGCGGTGATCTCGCGGCCGCATCTGTTGCTGGCGGACGAGCCGACCGGCAACGTCGATCCGACCCTGGGGCGGCGGTTGCTGCGGTTGTTCATCGAGTTGAACAAGTCCGGCACCGCGGTGATCATCGCGACCCACGACATCAACCTGATGGACCAGTACGAGGCGCGGCGGCTGGTGCTGCATCAGGGACGGCTGCATATCTATGAGTAGATCAGGCGACGAGCACGGCCCGCTGGTGGATCTCGGACATGAGCGTCCGCAGGTGCCGGCGCGCGCGCGCAACTTTTCGCCGATCGTGCCGCGCGCCTCGATCTCCGGCCGCGCGCTGGTCGCCGTCGTCGCCATCATGACCTATCTGGCCTCGATCACGACCGGCACGGTGCTGCTGGTGAGCGCCTCGGCGGCGGAGTGGCAGTCCGAGGTCGCAAGCGAAATCACCATCCAGGTCCGCCCCGCGGCCGGGCGCGATATCGACCGCGATGCGGCGGCGGCGACCGAAGCGATCCGCGGCCAGTCCGGCATCATCGAGGTCAAGCCGTTCACCAAACAGGAATCCGCCAAGCTGCTGGAGCCGTGGCTCGGCAGCGGGCTTTCGTTCGACGAACTGCCGATCCCGCGCGTCATCGTCGCGCGGGTCCAGCCCGGCGCGCTGCTCGATCTCGCGGCGCTGCGCGCCAAAGTGACGCAAGTGGCACCGACCGCCAGCGTCGACGACCATCGCGCCTGGATCGAGCGGATGCGGACCATGACCGGCGCCACGGTATTTGCCGGCATCGGCATCCTGGCGCTGGTGATCATCGCCACCATCATTTCGGTATCGTTCGCCACCCGCGGCGCGATGGCGGCCAATCGGCCGATCGTCGAAGTCCTGCACTTCGTCGGCGCCGGCGACCGCTATATCGCCAACCGGTTTCTGCGGCATTTCCTGCGGCTTGGCCTCGAGGGCGGGCTGATCGGCGGCGGCATCGCGATGCTGACGTTTGGCTTCTCCGAATCGATCGCGGGGTGGTTTTCCGGCACGCCGGTCGGGGACCAGTTCGCGGCATTGCTGGGGACGTTTTCGCTGCGCCCGTCGGGCTATCTGGCGCTGGCGGCGCAGGCCGTGCTGATTGCGGCGATCACCGCTCTGGCGTCGCGGCGGACGCTGTTCGCCACGCTGGATGATATCGACTGACGTTAGTTTGCACAGGATATCGCGCCAAACCGGACTCTCGCTTGGCACCAAAACGTTCTAGACTTGGCATCGAAGCTAGACTTGGCGCCGAAGAAAGGGGCCTTCCGCATCACATGAGCCTGGCGACCGACCAAAATCCGCCGCAAGCCTCCGGGCCGCCACGCGGCCGGCTGCGCGCGACGCTGGTTGCGGCGCTGGCGATCGTGTTCGCCGGGGTAGCGGTCGGCTTTGTCGGATTCCTCTCGCAATTGCGCGGCGCCGAGATCAAGCCCGCCAGCCATGCCGACGGCATCGTGGTGCTCACCGGCGGTTCGTCGCGGGTTTCGGACGCCATGGAATTGCTGGCCGACGGCTACGGCCGCCGGCTGTTGATCTCGGGCGTGCACCCGACCAGCGCCGCCAGCGATATTTCCCGTTCGCTGTCCGACAACCAGTCGCTGCTCAACTGCTGCGTCGATCTCGATCGTTCGGCGGTCAACACCCGCAGCAATGCCGCCGAGACCCGGCGCTGGGCGCACGAGCGCGGCTTCAAGTCGCTGATCGTGGTGACCTCGAATTATCACATGCCGCGGGCCATCGTCGAACTGTCGCACGCGATGCCCGACATCAAGCTGATTCCGTTCGCGGTGGTCGGCGACAAATGGCGCGACGAGCCGTGGTGGACGAGTGGCGCGGCGGTGCGGCTCTTGCTATCGGAATATGTCAAATACGTCGCCGCCGAATTGCGGGTGCGGCTGGCCGATTTCGGCCTCGACCTCGTGCCCGAATTCGCGGACCAGCCGACCGGTTCGCTCACGCCGCGCCGGCCGGCGACGGCGGAAGCCAATTGATCGGATTCTTCGATGGTTGCGATTTTCCTGCGTTCGCTGGTCTACAACGTGCTGTTCTATGCGCTTTTGGTGTTCTGGATCCTGGTTGCGATTCCGACCTTTGTGATGCCGCCGCGGGCCTTCATGGCCATTGCCAAGGCATGGTCGCGCAGCAGCGTCTGGCTGATGCGTATCGTCTGCAACACCCGGCTGGAATGCCGCGGGCTTGAGAAAATCCCGCAAGGACCGCTGATCGTCGCCTCCAAGCATCAGTCGATGTGGGAAACCTTCGCGCTGCTGCAGTTCTTCGATGCGCCGCTGTTCATCTACAAGCGCGAGCTCGGCTGGATTCCATTCTTCGGCTGGTACCTGATGAAATCGAAAATGATCGGCGTCGACCGCAGCGGCGGCATGCGTTCGCTGATGGAGATGGCGCGGCGGGCGCCAAAGGAAATCCGCAGCGGCCGGCAGTTGATCATTTTCCCGGAAGGCACCCGCCGGCCGGTCGACGCGCCGCCGAACTACATGACGGGCGTCGGACAGATCTACGTCAACAGCGGGGTGCCGTGTCTGCCGGTCGCGCTGAATTCCGGACTGTTCTGGCCGCGCCGCACCTTCATGCGCTACCCCGGCACGCTGGTGGTCGAGTTTCTCGATGTGCTGCCGCCCGGCCTGGCGCGCCGCGATTTCATCGCGCGGATCGAGGCCTCGATCGAGGAGGCCACCGACCGGCTGGTCGAGGCCGCGCGCGCCGAGCAGGCGCAATTGTTCGGGCGGGTGCCGAGTACGGCGGGGAACGACGTTTCCTCACCCTCCCCTGGAGGGTGAAGCGAGCGAACATCCCCGAAGGGAATACCATGGCTCTCACCACCATCGACTCGCAGGTCGCGCTCATCGTCATCGATTTGCAGAAAGGCGTCGTCGGTTTGCCGGTTGCCCATCCGATTGCCGAGATCGTCGGGCGCGCGCGCCAACTGGCCGATGCGTTCCGGCAGCGGGGATTGCCGGTGGTTCTGGTCAATGTGACCGGCGCACCACCCGGACGCACGGAACGGGGCTTTCGTGGCGAACTGCCGGAGGGCTTTGCTGAATTTGTGCCGGAGCTGACGCCGCAGCCGGGCGACCACACCGTCACAAAGCGGACGGCGGGCGCTTTTACCAAAACCGGTCTTGAAGCCTGGCTGAAAGCAAAGGCCGTCACCCAGGTGGTGATTGCAGGCGTCGCGACCAGCATGGGCGTCGAGGCGACGGCGCGGCAGGCCCACGAGCTTGGCTTTCACGTGACGCTGGCGGTCGATGCCATGACCGATCAGGATGCCGACTTGCATAACATCGTCATCGCCAAGGTTTTTCCGCGCATGAGCGAGACCGGCACCACTTCCGAGATCATCAGGCTGTTGGAAAGGCAAGAAGCATCGTAGGGGTGGGCTACGCTCGTTTGGGATCCTCCAGGGGAGGGTGAAGCGAGCGAACATCGTCGTGCAGCATCGTCGCCAACTGATGCAGTGGCTTGTCGCGAAAGCCTTCCGCCTCGATCGCCTTGACGGTGGCCAGCACATAGTCGCGGTTGACGCCGGACTGGCCGTGGCCCTGCCGCACGTGCCGCAATTGCTCGGCCAGTGACAGCCGCCCGGCATATTGCACATGGCCGCGGTCGACCACGTAAGTGAGCGCGCTGACGCGCTGCCGCGCCTCGTTCTCCAGCCATACCGAGCGCGTCACTTCGCGATAGACCGAAGTCACCTGTTCGCGCTCGCGCAGGTAAGCCACGGTGGCGGCGCGATGCTTTTCCGCGACCCGGAACGCGATGCCGCGGCAGGCGCCGCCGCGGTCGAGGCCGAGCACGAGACCGGGCTTCTCGGGAGTCCCGCGATGCACGAAGGAGTAGACGCAGAGCGCGCGGTGTTCGCCGACCAGCAGCGCCTGGACCCGCTCGATGAATTCGAAACCCGGCCGCCACATCAGCGAGCCGTAGCCGAACACCCAGAGGTCGCCGCTTGCCGATACCGCTTCGGGGAGGATTTTTGCCGACATCGGTGGAGGGCCTACTATGATGCATCAAGTTGATCCACAAAAAAGCAAGTACCCCCCACCCCGCTTGTCTCCACTTCGCCGCGACAATCGACCTAAGAGCGAGCTTCGCTCGCTCGCGACCCGACCGCTCGCAAGCGCTCGCGGGGAGGAGGGTGAAGGGGTGACCGGCTTTTTCCCCCCTCCCTCCGCTTCGCGGAGCGAAGTGGCGGGGAGGGGTCGGGGGTGGGGGGTGCTCCAGCAAATCTGACTTGTAGAGAGGCCCGCATGCTCACTCAAACTCACGCCGACGCAACTCAAAGCCATCGCGGTCAGACCATCAACATCCGTTAACCTGACGACCGCTTAATTGACAAAATCATTGGCCAAAGCTCGCTCCATGTCCGAAATGACCCTCGCGCCGCGCCGGCGCCCGTTGTGGCGCCTGTTCATCATGCCGGTCCTGGTCGTGGTTGCGGCCGTGGCATGGAGCGCGTTCTGGTTCTATGCCGCCTCGCAGGTCGATGCCAAAGCCGACGCCTGGCGGGCGCGCGAAGCCAAATCCGGCCGGGTCTATGATTGCGCCCGGCGGTCGGTCGCCGGCTTCCCGTTCCGCCTCGAAGTGCGTTGCGACGGCGCCAGCGTCGCTCTGGTGTCGCAGACCGCGGGGCAGGCGGCGGCGCAAACGCCCATCACCGCAAAGCTCGGCGAAATCCTGGTGGTGGCGCAGGTCTACGATCCCAAACTGCTGATCGCGGAATTTACTTCCCCCGCAACGATCGCCGATCGCGGCGCCGAACCCTCGATGATCGTGAACTGGAGCAAGGCCCGCAGCAGCGTGGTCGGCCTGCCGGCGATCCCGCAGCGCGCTTCCGTGGTGTTCGACGACCCTTCGGTCGATCGCATCAACGGGCCGGTGCAAAGCCCGCTGGCGCGTGCCAAGCACATCGAGCTGCACGGCCGCCTCGCGGAAGGTTCTGCATCGGATCATCCGGTGATCGAAACCGTGGTGCAGATCGCGCAAGGCAGCGTGCAGGACGTGCATCCGCTGCTGACGCAGCCGTTCGATGCCGACATGCGGGCGATGCTGACCGGCCTGAAGGATCTTTCGCCAAAACCCTGGCCGCAGCGGTTTCGCGAAATCCAGGCCGCCGGCGGCCATGTCGAGGTCGTGGCGTCGCGCTTTGCGCAAGGCGACCTGGTCGCGGTCGCCGCCGGCACGCTCGGGCTTTCCGCCAACGGCCGCCTCGACGGCGAGTTGCAGATGACGGTGGCCGGCATCGAGAAGGTGATCCCGGCGCTGGGGATTGATAAAATGCTGGACGAAGGCGTGCCGCAGGCAACCCTCGATCAGGTCGCGCCCGGCGTCAAAACCCAGGATGTCAGCAAGCTGCTCGGCGCGCTGGACCGGGCGATCCCGGGTCTCGGCAAGGTGGTCAAGCAGAACGTCAACACCGGTCTTGCCGCCGGCGTCAACGCGCTCGGCAAGGAAGCCGTACTTGAGGGCAGAAAGGCCCGCGCCTTTCCGTTGCGGTTTGTCGACGGCGCGGTGTATCTCGGCCCGCTGAAGGTCGGACAGACGCCGCCGTTGTTTTGAAATGGCGCGGTGAGTGACGAGGGATAGCTCAAGCTATTCTGAAGAGCCTGGGGCGGAGATTTTGCGGGATGGCGAAGCTCGTCTTTGGAATGAACCAGTCCCTGGACGGCTATGTCGACCACCAGGAATTTGCGCCTGATCCCGTGCTGTTTCGTCACTTCATCGAGCAAGTGCGCGGCCTGACCGGCAGTGTGTACGGCCGCCGCATGTACGAGGTCATGCGTGTTTGGGACCAGGACCTTCCTGAGTGGGGCGCGCAGGAGCGCGACTTCGCGGCGGCGTGGCGGGGCCAGCCGAAGTGGGTGGTGTCGCGCTCGCTGAAGTCGGTCGGCCCCAACGCCACGCTTGTCGAGGATGACCTCGAGGCGGTGATACGTGGGCTGAAGGCTGAGCTCGTCGGGGAGATTGAAGTTGCCGGACCGGACCTGGCACGAAGCCTGACCGAGCTTGGTCTGATCGATGAGTACCGGCTCTACCTGCATCCCGTCGTGCTTGGCCGCGGCAAGCCATTGTTCGCCGGCCCCCGGCCGCCGCTCCGTCTTGTGACCAGCGATCTCGATTGGCAAGGACGTGATCCGGTTGACGTACGTTCCGGCTTGATCGCGCGGCTTGGTCGGAAGCGGTGTAATACGAGGGCGCTCCTGTTTTATGGCGTAATACCACCGACGTCATCCTGAGGTGCGCGCTTGCGCGCCTCGAAGGATGGCCGCGCGCACGGAGCCAGTCATCCTTCGAGGCTCGCCCAAGATGGGCTCGCACCTCAGGATGACGCAAATAAATTTTCCGAATTTCAGAAAATCGCTTGACGGCCTCAAAATTTCGGATTATACGATTTCCTGTCCCGCCCCAACTTTAAGGGGCGCTCGCGATCGTCACGGACGCGGGGCGGGATGCGATGGACGCTGACGGCGCGCTGACGAACGCGCTTGAGGCGGACGGCGAAGTCGTGTGGTCCTGACACCCCGACGCTGGTGTCAAGTTTGCGAAAGGCGACTTTCGCAAATGACGGTGGCAAGAAAGCCCGGTCACCGGGGAGAGCACGAAGGAAGCCGTAAAACCATTCGCGTGCGGGGATGCCGGGTTTTCCCGGTGAACCTGTGGTGACTATTACCGGCACGGCTTTTTTTCTGCCCTGCCGGGCTACGGGTGCATCGTGCGCCCGGCATTCCCCACGCCCTTCTTGGGTGAAAATAAATGCAAACCCCGGGCGAATCGCGCCGCGGGAATGCGAAGGTGTGTCTCAAGAATCCGTAGCGGTCTTTGGGCAAAATCAGTTGCGCGCTGTCATCGCGCGGCTTGACCGGGCGATCCAGTATTCCAGAGGCGCCGGAGAATAATCGATAGGCCGCGGCGTACTGGATGCCCCGCTTTCGCGGAGCATGACGACGGCGGATGAAATTGACACCGTGCCCCATCATGCGTCGTTCCTGCGAAAGCAGGAACCCATAGCCCCAGGCGCCAATTGTTACGCGCGCTGCAGCCGGTTGTCCCTAACAGATCGATCACGCGGTATGGGTCCCGGCTCGGGGGCCGGGACGACAAAAACCTACTTCTTCTCCAACTGTGCGTGGGGGCGGCCGAAATCGGGGGCGGCGGAATCCTGGCCGATCTCGACGATGCCGCGGCGGATGGCGCGGGTGCGGGCGAAATGCTCGAACAATGCCTCGCCGTCGCCGCGGCGGATCGCGCGGGTCAGCTTGGAGAGATCCTCGTTGAAGGTGCCGAGCATCTCCAGCACCGCGTCCTTGTTGGTCAGGAACACGTCGCGCCACATGATCGGATCGGATGCGGCGATGCGCGTGAAGTCGCGAAAGCCGCCGGCGGAGAACTTCAGCACTTCGGATTGCGTGACACCTTCAAGCTCATCCGCCGTGCCTACGATGGTATAGGCGATCAGATGCGGCAGATGGCTGGTGATCGCAAGCACGAGGTCATGATGGTCGGGTGTCATGATCTCGACCTTGGCGCCGAGTCCGGTCCAGAACGCACGCAGTTTCTCGACCGCGTTGGGGTCGGTGCCTTCGGGCGGGGTGAGGATGCACCAGCGGTTGATGAAGAGTTCGGCGAAACCGGAATCAGGACCGGAATGCTCGGTACCGGCGACCGGGTGCGCCGGCACGAAATGCGCAGCCTTGGGCAAATGCGGCGCCATGTCGCGCACCACCGCACCCTTGACCGAACCGACGTCGGAGATGATGGCGCCGGGCTTGAGATGGCGAGCGATTTCCTGCGCCACCGGACCGCAGGCGCCGACCGGGATGCACAGGATGACGAGGTCGGCGTCTTGTACCGCTTCCGCATTGGTCTCGACCACGGCATCGACAATGCCCAACTCCGCCACCCGCGCGCGGGTCTTGGCCGAATGCGCGGTGGCGACGATTTGTTTCGCCAACCCTTGCGCCCGCGCGGCGCGTGCGATCGAGCCGCCGATCAGCCCGAAGCCGATCAGCGCGACCTTGTTGAATGTCGGCGCCGCGTTCACTTGCCCGCCATGAAGTCGCGCAGGCCGTCGCGCACCAGGAGATTGGCTTCCTCGGTGCCGATGGTCATGCGCAGCGAATGCGGCAGGCCGTAATTGTTCAGCGCGCGCAGCACGAGGCCGCGCTTGGTCAGGAACACGTCGGCCTCGGCCGAGGTCTTGCCTTTGATTTGCGGGAAATGGATCAGGATGAAATTCGCCACGCTCGGCGTCACCGTGAGGCCGAGTTTGGTCACCTCATCGGTCAGCCACTTGACCCATTTTTCAGTGTGCGCCTTCGACATCTGCTGATGCGCGGTGTCTTCAATGGCGGCCACCGCCGCCAGCATCGCCGGGGTCGAGACGTTGAACGGACCGCGGATGCGATTGACGGCGTCGACGATGTTGGCCGGGCCGAACATCCAGCCGATCCGCAAGCTTGCGAGGCCGTGAATTTTGGAGAACGTGTGGGTCATCACGGTGTTGTCGGTGGTCGCCACCAGTTCGATGCCGATTTCGTAATCGTTGCGCGACACGTAATCGGAGTAGGCGGCGTCGATCACCAGCAGCACATGCGCCGGCAATCCGGCGCGCAGCCGCTTGACCTCGTCGAACGGCAAATACGTCCCGGTCGGGTTGTTCGGGTTGGCCAGCCACACCAGCTTGGTGCGCGGCGAGACCAGTTTGAGGATCGCATCGACGTCGGCGGTGAAATCGGTCTCGGGCGCGACCATGTTGGCGGCGCCGTTCGCCATCGTCGCGATCGGATAGACCAGAAAGCCGTGCGCGGTGGAGATCGCCTCGTCGCCGCGGGAGAGATACGTGTGCGCCAGCAGATTGAGGATCTCGTCGGAACCGGCGCCGCAGATGATGCGGTCGGGGTCGAGCCCGTAGGCGCGGCCGATCGCCTCGCGCAGCACCCGCGAGGTGCCTTCCGGATAATCCTCAAGGTGCGCCGCGGCGTCCCTGTAGGCCGCCACGGCCTTCGGCGAGGGGCCGAACGGGGTCTCGTTGGCCGACAGCTTGAACACCTTGCGGCCCGGCTCCGGCACCGGGCTCTTGCCGGGCGTGTAGGGCGCAATATCGAGAATGCCGGGATTCGGCACGGGTCGGGACATCTCAAGGCTCCGAAGGGATCGGGGGCGGCTTTTTAGGGCTTGGCGGCCCCGTTCGGGGGCACCGTATAGCGCGTTGCATGGCTGCCGACGAGAGCCGATGAGCGTACCGACGCACCGGCTTCGATCAGGGCCGATTTTATCTTTTCGAGGCTGCTCGAGGCCGCAATCGACACCAGCAGCGCCGCCCCGTCGAAGGCGGTGTCGGGCACCGCGACGATTTCGGCCAGCGGCGACAGCGCGCGGGCGATCTCGGCATTCCAGCCGGAGACGCGCACGCTCCAGGTTTCGACTTCGGTCACCATGGCGCTGTCGGCGACGCGGGAGACCACGAACACGGGAAGGGCCGCCGGATGGTCGGCGCGTTCGACGAACGGCAATCGCGCGATGATCTTCGGCGCGCCATCGGCCTCGAGTGCGATCCACCACGGGGTGCGGCTCGAGGTTGCCGAAACCAGCGCCAGGTCGCCCTTGGATTTCGCCACCGCTTCCACCGCGGCCGGCGCGCTGAAATGCGAGACGTAGGGAACCGTGAAGCCGAAATGAAACCGCGCCGAATCCCGCATCGCGGATTCGCCGAGCGAAATATCCGCATGCACCGAGAACGGCGCCTGTACGTAGGTGAAGGTCGAGATGATGACGCGCCAGATGCTTTCGACGGTATCGAGCGGCAGGATGCCGCGGTGGCGCATCACCAGCCGGCGCATCATGTCGGCCTCGCGGGCCGGGCGGAAGGCGGAGCCGACTTCCTGGGTCTGCTTGACCTGGATCAGCCGGTCGATGATGTCGCCACGCGCCATCAGCAGGCTGTGGACCTGCTGGTCGATGGTGTCGATCTCCTTGCGCAGCACCTCGAGCGAGGGCGGAGCGGGGGGCGGCTTGGACATGCGGGAAACCCGGCGGAAGTTTTCGGCAACCGTTCTCTCTCAAGGTGGGAGACGGCGCAAGTGCGCCGCCTCGCCACGCGCGATCGGCGGCTTGGTTAACGGATAGCTTGCCTTGACGAAAAGCCCGTTCGCGACTAGTATTAGTTCACTCCGTGGTCATTTGAGCCGGCCGGCTTGCAGCCACGTTAAACAATTCGCTAAACAGGCCGGGGACAGTAGTGATCCCGGCCGAACCTATGTTCAGGCCGGGTTTTTTATGGCCTGATGTCCAGTGGTCCGTGAAATCAAATGGTAAACGTACAGTCGATACCGAGCCCGGCGATCCATAGCGAGGAACGCGCGCATGAGGCCGACCATCCGAGTTCGCAGGTGGCGTTGTTCGGCGCCGACCAGCCGCTGAAGCTCGATTGCGGCATCGACCTTTCGCCATTCCAGATCGCCTATCAGACCTACGGCCAGCTCAACGCTGATCGTTCCAACGCCATTTTGATCTTCCATGCGCTGACCGGCGACCAGCATGTCGCCAACATTCACCCCGTGACCGGCAAGCCCGGCTGGTGGGAAACCATGGTCGGTCCCGGCCGGCCGCTCGACACCGACCGCTACTTCATCATTTGCTCGAATGTGATCGGCGGCTGCATGGGCTCGACCGGGCCGGCCTCGACCAATCCCGCCACCGGCAAGGTGTGGGGGCTGGATTTTCCGATCATCACGATTCCCGACATGGTGCGTGCGCAGGCGATGCTGATCGACCGTCTCGGCATCGACACGCTGTTCTGCGTGGTCGGCGGCTCGATGGGCGGCATGCAGGCGCTGCAATGGACGGCGGCCTATCCAACCCGCGTGTTCTCGGCGCTGCCGGTGGCCTGCAGCACGCGGCATTCGGCGCAGAACATCGCGTTCCACGAGCTTGGGCGGCAGGCCGTGATGGCCGATCCGGACTGGCGCGGCGGCCGCTATTTCGAGCAAGGCACCGATCCGCATCGCGGCCTCGGCGTGGCGCGGATGGCTGCCCACATCACCTATCTGTCGGACGCCGCCTTGCACCGCAAGTTCGGGCGGCGGATGCAGGACCGCGAGCTGCCGACGTTTTCGTTCGACGCGGATTTCCAGGTCGAGAGCTATCTGCGCTACCAGGGCTCGTCGTTCGTCGAGCGGTTCGATGCCAACAGCTATCTCTACCTGACCCGGGCGATGGACTATTTCGACATTGCCGCCGACCACCATGGCGTGCTGGCCGAAGCGTTTCGCGGCATTCAGACCCGGCTCTGCGTGGTGTCGTTCACGTCGGACTGGCTGTTTCCGACCTCGGAGTCGCGCGCCATCGTGCATGCGCTCAACGCCAGCGGCGCACGGGTGTCGTTCGCGGAGATCGAGACCGACCGCGGCCACGATGCCTTCTTGCTCGATGTCCCCGAGTTCTTCGACATCTCCCGCGCCTTCCTGGAATCCGCTGCCGCCGCACGCGGCCTGACCAAGGAAGGGCGGCTGAGATGAGCGCGCAGCAACAGGCTCTGCCGCTGAATGGCGTCGCATCGCCGGACAACGGGCGTTATCGCGGCGACCATCTGCTGGTGGCGGAAATGGTCGAGCGCGGTTCCAAGGTGCTCGACGTCGGCTGCGGCGACGGCGACCTGCTGCAATTGCTCGAAAGCCGCGGCATCGACGGGCGAGGCATCGAGCTGTCGCGTGAAGGCGTCAATCACTGCGTCGCCAAGGGCCTTGCGGTGGTGCAGGGCGATGCCGACACCGATCTGGTCAATTACCCCGACGACGCCTTTGACTATGTGATCCTTTCGCAAACCCTGCAGGCGACACGGCAGCCGCGCGCGGTGCTGGAGAATCTGCTGCGGATCGGGCGGCGCGCCATCGTCTCATTCCCGAATTTCGGTTTCTGGAAGATGCGGCTGCAATTGCTGGTCGGCGGTCACATGCCGCGCACCGAAAACCTGCCGGCGACCTGGTACGACACGCCGAACATTCATTTCTGTACCATCAAGGATTTCGTGCAGCTGTGCGACGAGATCAACGTCAAGATGGAGCGCGCGGTGGCACTCGATCTCTACGGCCGCCCACTGCGGCTTAGCGCGCCGTGGTGGTTCTGGAACATGTTCGGCGAGCAGGGCGTATTTTTGCTGAGCCGCGCGGAGAAGGGCCGGTAACTCCGGTTGTCAGGCCTGCTCCTTGAGGGAGCGCGGGTCGCGTACCGGCCAGCGGCCGGCTTCGACCAGTGCGATGAAGCGCTCGACCATTTCGTTGAACAGCGCCGGCTCTTCGAGATTGAGCACATGGCCGGCCTTCGGAAAGAAGGCGAGCCCGGATGCCGGCAGATGTTTCTTGAGAAACAGGCTGGGCTCAATGCAGTTGTCGTCCTCGTCGCCGCAGATGATCAGGGTCGGGGTCGGGACTTTCCGGATCGCCTCGGTCATGGTGTAGATCGAGGGACGGCCGCCCTGAAAGCTGCGCATGGTGTTGGCCGAGCCCTTGGAATCATGCCGCGCCAATGAGGCGTAGAAATCCGCATGTCCGCGCGGGTCCTTCAGCATGAACGAAATCCGGCTTGGCGCCTCGCGCGTGACCTTTGCGACTTCGGCGGTGCCGATCGTTTCGAACTGTTCGGCATTGGCCCGGCATTGCTTGCGGAAGGCATCGAGATTTTCGAGGCTGGAGCCTGAGCCGACGGCCGCCAGCGTCAGCGACAGCGCGCGCTCCGGCGCGTTCAGGCCGATCTGCAGCGACGAATAGGAACCCATCGACAGGCCGATGAAATGCGCCTTGGCGATTTTGAGATGATCGAGCACGGCGAGCGCGTCGGTGTAGAAATGCCTGTAGGTGTAGATGTCAGCCGACGGCGGAACATCCGACGGCGTGTAGCCACGCGCCGAATAGGCGATGCAGCGGTGCCCGCGCGAAAAATACCGCATCTGCGGTTCCCAGTTGGTGTGGTCGGCTGCGAACTCATGCAGGAAAATGATTGGCGTTCCGCTGCCGGCTTCCTCGAAATAAAGCCGGACGTTGTCGCTCGCGACGGCGTAGGGCATTTGCTGTTCCTTCTCATTGGGCCGGGTTGGAAAATCGCAGTTAATGCTCGCGGCTGCAATGAGGCGGGATCGATTCTTTTTCGTCACGAAATGATCGCGCAATGACCCCGAAACTGATCTTGCACTGCCGCATCGCGTCTTGCTCTCGCCACACCGAAACTTGCATACCGCGGGCGGATGTCGGTCTTCAGCGCGTTTCATTCTGTTGAACGCGCTTGCGGCCGAGGGGAATTGGGGGTGTCACAGAGGATCGAGTATGGTTCAGTTAGTTGCGTATCGCCGGTTGCTTCGTGTTGTTGTTGCACTGGCGCTGTGTACGGTGGCAATCGTCGCATCAGCCACTTCGGCTTCGGCAAGGTCTCACCACGGCGCAGGGCGGCACGTTCACGGACGGCACGCTCACGCGCGTCACTTCAGCCATCACGTCAGGCGGCATCGCATTCACCGCCACTATCGGCATATCGTACGCGCGTCGCGCTGGCAGCGTGGCGTGGCGCAAATGCGGGCGCACGGCTTTGCCGATAGCAATGCCAGCATTGCCTCGGGCGTTACAGCGCGCAGCCCGGCCACCGCAGCCGGTTCCAACTCATCCGATGTCGTCGCCGAAGCGCGCCGTTACATCGGCGGCAATCCCACCAGCCGCCGCAGCCTGTGGTGCGCGCGGTTCATGAACATGGTTCTGGAACGGTCCGGTCATCACGGCACCGGCTCGGATATGGCCAGTTCATTCGCCAGCTACGGCCAGCGCGTGTCCGGCCCGCAGATCGGCGCCATTGCGGTCATGGGACGGCGCGGCGGCGGGCATGTCGGCGTGGTCAGCGGCATCGACGCCGCCGGCAATCCGATTCTCGTTTCCGGCAACAACCGCAACCGCGTCGTGGAAGCGCCGGTTTCGCGCGGCCGGATTTACGCCTACGTCATGCCGGCAGGCTGAACCTTAACCTGTCGCCGGTGGCAACGTCGCCGCCGGCGATCAGTCCGCTCTGGGGGCGAGGCCCCGAGGCCTAGCGATAAATCACGGCGATCCGGGCGGCCTGGACGGGCGAGTCGGCGCGGGATTCCCGCCAAGGGCGCCGCCGCGGCTGAAATTCCAAACCGGGCCTCTTCCGTTCCGGGAACCCGATGCCCACATTTGCGTCAACCCGGCGTGATCGCCGGCGACGACCGCTGCCGGTTGAGGAATGTCAACGCGGCCGGCGGAAACCCAATGAAGATGCTGCATTCGTGCCTCGCGCATGATCCGGCAAAGTGTGAAGCGGTTTGGCGACCAGATCATGCGCCTTTTTAAATTTGGAGCGCGATCGGACGCAAAACCGGGTTCCACTTTTGCTGATCGCGCTCCGGGCGGAGCGGCAGGCTGAGGGAAATCCAACGATGAATATTGAAAAATACACCGAGCGTGCCCGCGGTTTTATCCAGTCGGCGCAATCGCTGGCCCAGCGCGACGGCCACCAGCAGTTTTCGCCGCTGCACATGCTCAAGGTGCTGCTGGACGACAGCGAAGGTCTCGCCGGCGGCCTGATCGACCGTGCCGGGGGTAATTCGCGCGCGATCCTGAAAGCCACCGAGGACGCGCTCAACAAGCTGCCCAAGGTATCGGGAAGCGGGGCCGGGCAGGTTTATCTTGCGCCGGAACTGGCGCGTGCATTCGATGCCGCGGAAAAAGCCGCCGAGAAAGCCGGCGACAGCTTTGTCACCGTCGAGCGGTTGCTGCTGGGGTTGACGCTCGAGAAGGACAGCGATGCCGGCCGCATCCTGAAAAAGGGCGGCATCACGCCGCAGAATCTCAACGCTGCGATCGAAGCCCTGCGCAAGGGCCGTACCGCCGACAGCGCCACGGCGGAGAACGCCTATGACGCACTGAAGAAATATGCCCGCGACCTCACGCAAGCGGCGCGCGACGGCAAGCTTGATCCTGTGATCGGTCGCGACGAGGAAATCCGCCGCACCATCCAGGTGCTGTCCCGCCGCACCAAGAACAATCCGGTGCTGATCGGCGAGCCCGGGGTCGGCAAGACCGCGATCGTCGAAGGCCTGGCGCTGCGGATCCTCAACGGCGACGTGCCGGAAAGCCTCAAGGACAAGAAGCTGCTGGCGCTCGATCTCGGCTCGCTGATTGCGGGCGCGAAATATCGCGGCGAGTTCGAGGAGCGGCTGAAAGCCGTGTTGCAGGAAGTGACCTCGGCCGAGGGCAGCATCATCCTGTTCATCGACGAGATGCACACGCTGATCGGCGCCGGCAAGGCCGACGGCGCGATGGATGCGTCCAACCTGTTGAAACCGGCGCTGGCGCGCGGCGAATTGCATTGCATCGGTGCGACCACGCTCGACGAGTATCGCAAGCACGTCGAAAAGGACGCGGCACTGGCGCGCCGGTTCCAGCCGATCTTCGTCTCCGAGCCCACCGTCGAGGATACCATCTCGATCCTGCGCGGCCTGAAGGACAAGTACGAGCAGCACCATGGCGTGCGCATCACCGATTCGGCGCTGGTGGCGGCGACCACGTTGTCGAACCGCTACATCACCGATCGTTTCCTGCCCGACAAGGCGATCGACCTGATGGACGAAGCCGCGGCGCGGCTGAAGATGCAGGTCGATTCCAAGCCGGAAGAACTCGATTCGATGGACCGGGAAATCATCCGGCTGAAGATCGAACAGGAAGCGCTGAAGAAGGAGCATGACGCCGGCTCGAAAAGCCGGCTGCAGACGCTGGAGAAGGAACTCGCCGACCTCGAGAAGAATTCGGCCGACCTGACCTCGCGCTGGAGCGCGGAGAAAAACAAGCTGTCGAATGCGCAGAAGCTGAAGAGCGAACTCGACGGTCTGCGCGTCGAACTCGCCAACGCACAGCGCCGCGGCGAATATCAGCGCGCGGGCGAACTCGCCTATGGCCGGATCCCCGAGCTTGAGAAGAAGCTCGCCGACATCGAGGCCAAGGAAAACAACGGCGAGATGATGGAAGAAGCCGTCACCGCCAATCACATCGCGCAGGTGGTATCGCGCTGGACCGGCATACCGGTCGACAAGATGCTCGAGGGCGAGAAAGACAAGCTGTTGCGGATGGAAGAAAGTCTCGGCAAGCGCGTGGTCGGCCAGGCCGAAGCGGTGCATGCGGTTGCGACCGCCGTTCGCCGTTCGCGCGCAGGGCTGCAGGATCCGAACCGTCCGATGGGCTCGTTCATGTTCCTGGGGCCGACCGGCGTCGGCAAGACCGAACTGACCAAGGCGCTGGCGGAATATCTGTTCAACGACGAAACCGCGATGGTGCGCCTCGACATGTCCGAATACATGGAGAAGCACTCGGTATCGCGGCTGATCGGCGCGCCTCCGGGCTATGTCGGCTATGACGAGGGCGGCGCGCTCACCGAAGCGGTGCGGCGGCGGCCTTATCAGGTGGTGCTGTTCGACGAGATCGAAAAAGCGCATCCCGATGTGTTCAACGTGCTGTTGCAGGTGCTCGATGACGGCCGTCTCACCGACGGTCAGGGCCGCACGGTGGATTTCCGCAACACGCTGATCATCATGACGTCGAATCTGGGTTCGGAATTCCTGGTCAACCAGCCCGAAGGCGAGGACACCTCGGCGGTGCGCGAGCAGGTGATGGGCACCGTGCGTGCGCATTTCCGGCCCGAGTTTCTCAACCGCGTCGACGAGATCATCCTGTTCCATCGCCTGCAGAAGAGCGAGATGGGCCGGATCGTCGAAATCCAGTTCGCCCGGCTGCAACGGCTGCTGGAGGACCGCAAGATCGAGCTCACGCTCGATGCCGCGGCCCGCGACTGGCTGGCGGCCAAGGGCTGGGATCCCGCCTATGGCGCGCGGCCGCTGAAGCGGGTGATCCAGCGCAACCTGCAGGATCCCCTGGCGGAGATGATCCTTGCCGGCGATGTGGTGGACGGCGATCGGGTCGTGATTTCAGCCGAAGGCAATGTGCTGACCTTCAACGGCAAGGCGCCGCAGACGGCTGAAATCGCGCAGTTCGAGGCGCCGGTGCCGAAACGGAAATTGCACTAAACCCGATTGCAATAAACCTGGCGGGCGGGCCGTCATCCAGGCCCGCTCAAGCGGGGTTCAGCGATTGCTGACCTGCCGCAACGGCGTGCCGGTGGTGTCCGATACGCGCCCGCCGCCGCGATTGCTCATCTGGGCATCGAGGCGGTCGCGCTCCTTCTCGAAGCTCGTCAGCAGCGGCCCGTCGAGCGAGCGGCCGCGTGGCAGCTTGATGCGCATCGGATCGACGAAGCGGCCGTTGACCATGATTTCATAATGGACGTGGGCGCCGGTCGATTGCCCGGTCGAACCGATGAAGCCGATCACCTGGCCCTGCCGTACCCGCTTGCCGGGCTCCATGCCCTTGGCAAAGGCCGACATGTGGCCGTAGGCGGTCTCGTAGCCGTTGTTGTGCTTCAGCTTGACGTAATTCCCGTAGCCGCCTTCCCGGCCGGCGATTTCGACGACGCCGTTGCCGGAGGCGAAGATCGGCGTGCCATAGGGCGCGGCCCAGTCGACGCCGGTGTGCATCTTCACATAGCCGAGGATGGGATGGCGGCGGCTGCCGAAGCCCGATCGCATGATCGCGTTGTTGACGGGCTTGCGCACCAGGAATTTCTTCGCGCTCTTGCCGGTCTCGTCGTAGTAGTCGACGACGGCATCGTCGGGGGTCTGGAACCGATAATATTTCTTGGTCTCGCCGCCGACGGTGAGGGCTGCGTACAGCACCTCGTTTTTCTCGGTGATGGTGGAGCCTTCGTCCTCGCCGGCATAGAACACATCGAACGAATCGCCCGGCTGCACCTTGCGCTGGAAGTCGACGTCATAGGAGTAGATGCGGACCATGTCTTCGATGACGGTCGACGGCACCTTGTTGCGGAGCGCGGTCTCGTAGATGCTCTGGTAAAGCCGGACACCGCTGCCGTCATCGTCATCGTCATCGTCGCTGGTGTCGGCGGTCTCGGTGACGGTGTTCATGCTCTGCACGTCGACGGCGACATATTTGCCGAGGTCGGACAATGCGGCCACCGCTTCGACGGCGGATTCGTTGGCGACGATGACCCGGTAGGGCTGCAGCCGCAGGCCGGGACCCGCCGGCGCCATCAGGATACGCAGCTTCTCGCCTTCCTTCAGTCCGCCATCGCGGCCGCGGATACCGAGTGTGGCGGCGATGGATTTCGCCTCTTCCGGGGTCGCGCCCTGGTCGCGCATGATCGATATGACGGTATCGCCTTTCTTGACGACGTGAATGCGTTCGTTGGATGGATTGCCGCCGGTGGCCTGGTCCTTTGTCTTCGGCAGCAGCGTCACGTTTTCCGGAACCACCCGGGTTTCAAACCCGGCATAGGGATCGGGGACCGTGCCCTCGGCGGCATAGGCCATTTTGATGTCGGACTGCGTGGTGCCGGCATCGGCCGTCGCACTGGCCAGGGTGTAACGCACGCCGCCGTTGTTGCTGCGCCAGTTCGATGCGTCGCGGACCCGCAGCAGAATCTCGTCGAGCGCGACGACCGCGGCGATTTTCGCCTTCGGCAGGATCGGCGCAAGGTCCTTGGTCACGAACGAAACCTCGGCATCGGGCTCGGCGGCGTCGGCGTTCGGATCGTCGGAGGCCGCCGGGGCGGCAGAGCCGACATCCGTCAGCATGCGTTGCGCGTTGAATGGCGGGATCTTGGCGGAAAGGTCGCTTGTCGCCATCGACAGGTTGCCGGAGATGCGGATGAACGGCCGCACCCGCATCACGTCGCGGTTGCCGACCCGGGTGACGGTCGAAACCCGCACCACGTTTCGGGAGGCGGTCAACTCACCGGGCGGCGGCAGCCGGTCGCTCTTGTGCAAGGTAGCACTCTTGTCCATGGCGCCGAACGCGCCACGCAGCGCGCCCTCGACGCGTTCCGGAACCTTGGCAAACGTCATTTCACCGTCGAGCGACGCAAAAACGGCGCCGCCGATGAGAGCCGCGCCGCACAGGCCAGTCAGGATGGTGCCGCTAAACCATTGCACGGAGACGCGGCGGCGATCGATTACCGCGGCTTCGGTGCCATCGACGGAAAGTGGCGGCTCATGACCAAGATCAATGATCCCGGTCTCGCGCCCGTAGCCTCCCCCGCGTGACGTCCCGTGGCTCAAACCACTGTCCCCCAGAATTCCATCAGCATTCGACAAGACCTGCGTTCATCCTTGACCGACGTTCGCCCTCCAGGGGAGATCCGAAAGCAAGGCGTGCCGCATGGATGTCCGGGAATCGAAGGCCAGAAGACCGGCCGGAATCACGAACATCAATGGCGTGCAAATCTCTCGATGTTGCTAGGAGCCGGCGGCGGTTCATGGAAGATCGCCGATCCCTAAAGTAGAAGAGCGCCGGCAGCCCCCCTTGGCGCCCGGCGATTTAGTGCTTACGTAACAGTCAGAACGTCGCAGGAATGTGGCTCAAGTACGGCGCGAAGTCTTTAAAAGCTGGACTTCTTTGCAGTGCGAGATTCCCGCAGCGAAGCGACGATTTGTTGACAACAACCGTTGACAATGCCGATTGGGCGGGCTTATAAACCGCCCACTGAGCGCGGCGCTGCCTTGGCCCTTGGCCAAGGCATGTTTTCGTGCCCGTGAAGCTCCTCACTAAGATGAGTGAATCAACAGCCGATACCCATCGGTTGCCATTTGCCGTCGAATGAGGTCTTCGCGACCTTCCAGAAATGGAAGTGGGGTCTTCGGGGCCCCGGGCTGTTTGACAAGTGAAGATGAAGAAAGAGAAACGTGGACGGCGGAGTCCTTGCGAGTCTCGATTACTTGAAGACGCAAGTTTTCAGGTGTTGAGGCTGGACGAAAGACTTCGGCGGTACACGTTTACATAGGTTACACCATCGTTGTTCGCGATGTGAATCGCGTTCAATAAATATGGTGGGACCTCGTCAAACGTTGTGATCAGCCGGTTTGAAGTTTCAAGTCCAACTTGAGAGTTTGATCCTGGCTCAGAGCGAACGCTGGCGGCAGGCTTAACACATGCAAGTCGAGCGGGCGTAGCAATACGTCAGCGGCAGACGGGTGAGTAACGCGTGGGAACATACCTTTTGGTTCGGAACAACACAGGGAAACTTGTGCTAATACCGGATAAGCCCTTACGGGGAAAGATTTATCGCCGAAAGATTGGCCCGCGTCTGATTAGCTAGTTGGTGAGGTAACGGCTCACCAAGGCGACGATCAGTAGCTGGTCTGAGAGGATGATCAGCCACATTGGGACTGAGACACGGCCCAAACTCCTACGGGAGGCAGCAGTGGGGAATATTGGACAATGGGCGCAAGCCTGATCCAGCCATGCCGCGTGAGTGATGAAGGCCCTAGGGTTGTAAAGCTCTTTTGTGCGGGAAGATAATGACGGTACCGCAAGAATAAGCCCCGGCTAACTTCGTGCCAGCAGCCGCGGTAATACGAAGGGGGCTAGCGTTGCTCGGAATCACTGGGCGTAAAGGGTGCGTAGGCGGGTCTTTAAGTCAGGGGTGAAATCCTGGAGCTCAACTCCAGAACTGCCTTTGATACTGAGGATCTTGAGTTCGGGAGAGGTGAGTGGAACTGCGAGTGTAGAGGTGAAATTCGTAGATATTCGCAAGAACACCAGTGGCGAAGGCGGCTCACTGGCCCGATACTGACGCTGAGGCACGAAAGCGTGGGGAGCAAACAGGATTAGATACCCTGGTAGTCCACGCCGTAAACGATGAATGCCAGCCGTTAGTGGGTTTACTCACTAGTGGCGCAGCTAACGCTTTAAGCATTCCGCCTGGGGAGTACGGTCGCAAGATTAAAACTCAAAGGAATTGACGGGGGCCCGCACAAGCGGTGGAGCATGTGGTTTAATTCGACGCAACGCGCAGAACCTTACCAGCCCTTGACATGTCCGGGACCGGTCGCAGAGATGTGACCTTCTCTTCGGAGCCCGGAACACAGGTGCTGCATGGCTGTCGTCAGCTCGTGTCGTGAGATGTTGGGTTAAGTCCCGCAACGAGCGCAACCCCCGTCCTTAGTTGCTACCATTTAGTTGAGCACTCTAAGGAGACTGCCGGTGATAAGCCGCGAGGA
Organism: uncultured Alphaproteobacteria bacterium; assembly: GCA_963774685.1. Taxonomy (GTDB): domain Bacteria; phylum Pseudomonadota; class Alphaproteobacteria; order Rhizobiales; family Xanthobacteraceae; genus Bradyrhizobium. The sequence continues at coordinate 73,803 of CAVZFU010000006.1, forward strand.
AGGTGGGGATGACGTCAAGTCCTCATGGCCCTTACGGGCTGGGCTACACACGTGCTACAATGGCGGTGACAATGGGACGCTAAGGGGCAACCCTTCGCAAATCTCAAAAAGCCGTCTCAGTTCGGATTGGGCTCTGCAACTCGAGCCCATGAAGTTGGAATCGCTAGTAATCGTGGATCAGCATGCCACGGTGAATACGTTCCCGGGCCTTGTACACACCGCCCGTCACACCATGGGAGTTGGTTTTACCTGAAGACGGTGCGCTAACCGCAAGGAGGCAGCCGGCCACGGTAGGGTCAGCGACTGGGGTGAAGTCGTAACAAGGTAGCCGTAGGGGAACCTGCGGCTGGATCACCTCCTTTCTAAGGATGGTTCTTCAGCAAGCTTGCTACTTGTAGCTCGCTTCTATCGAACCTCTTTTGAAACATCAGTGGCCAGCGATCGTCAGGATCGTTGAGCTGCATTGGCGGGATTTCGCCGTCTTCGTTTCTCTTTCTTCGCGGACGAACACGCGCCAGGGGCTGCGCTTGTGCGATGCATCGGCGTGAAGCCGGTTGCGCGCGAGCAAGATCCCGATCCTTTTTAGGAAGAGCGTTAGGGGCTTGTAGCTCAGTTGGTTAGAGCGCGCGCTTGATAAGCGTGAGGTCGGAAGTTCAAGTCTTCCCAGGCCCACCACTTGATCGAGCGCATGCGTCTCATATCAACGAAGCATTCGTCTTCTGGTACGGGGCCATAGCTCAGCTGGGAGAGCGCGTGCTTTGCAAGCATGAGGTCGTCGGTTCGATCCCGTCTGGCTCCACCACGCTTCGCCCTTCGGGCTATGCGTGGCACGGCCGGGCATGGCGATCGAAACGTGCCCGGCGTAGCTCGAAAGAGCGAAGACGGGCCTCGGCCAACAAGAACATCGTCCGCGAAAACATCACTTCGCACCTTGCATCCTCCGGGATGCGGGTGCGGGATTTCTGACATCGTAAAGAGGAGATTGATCCGGGTTTGGGATCTCGCGAAGCAATTCGCTGGATCGCAATCACTATCTCCGGGACGTTTCGGCGCTCGTTCATCGCAAGATGAGCGGGTTGTAAATGTCCTTGTTGGTGAAGCTTGACCGCCTCATCATCGGGTTGATCTTACGAAGCAAGCTGGTCTTTCTAATCAGTGTCCAGCCGCATGCAGCATTCATCGAGGGTGCGCGCCTTTA
>CAVZFU010000006.1:80000-340502 GCA_963774685.1 uncultured Alphaproteobacteria bacterium
TTGGTGCCCTTGCCGGCAGCGACCACGCGGAATCCGGTCGCCCGGGCCCAGTCCACCATCTCGGCGGTCAGCGCCGGCTGGTCGCCATAGGCCAACGAATAGACCACGCCGGCCTGGCGCGCTTCCTCCGCGAGCAACGGCCCCGCCAGCACGTCGGCCTCGACATTGACCATCACGATGTGTTTGCCGGCCGCAATCGCCGCGCGCGCATGCCTGATGCCGACTGCGGGATTGCCGGTGGCTTCCACGATCACGTCGATAGCGCCCGAGGCCGCCTTGGCGGCATCTGCGGTGAAGGTGGTCGCCGCGATCCGCGCGGTATCCCAGCCCACGGTGCGGCAGGCCTCGCGCGCGCGCTCCGGATCGAGATCGACGATCACGGGCACCTCGAGCCCCGGCGTATGCGGCACCTGCGACAGGAACATCGAGCCGAACTTGCCGGCGCCGATCAGCGCGACACGCACGGGTTTTCCGGCCGCATGGCGGGCGTTGAGCAGATGGGAAAGGTTCATGAGAGAGATGATCCGGCTGGCTTGAATGATGTTACGGTCGCGAGGCAGCAGCGGTGTGCTCCCTCTCCCATCGGAAGAGGGCGGGGGTGAGGGGTTCAGGTCTATCGTTCGGCCTTAACCCCTCACCCGGATCGCATCTGACGATGCGATCCGACCTCTCCCGATGGGAGAGGTGAAACAGGATTACTCCGCCGCCTGGCGATGGCTGTGCGCAAGCCGGAGCAGTGCATCGTCCGCCACGGTCTGGATCGGCGTAAAATCGCGATGTGCGATGAACTCCGGCCGGGTCGGGGTCCGGATGTAGTTCGAAACGGCGTTGAGCGTGAGGTAGACGATCTTGCGCGGATACGGCGTGATGTTGCCGGCCGAGCCGTGCACCAGGTTGCCGTGGAACATCAGCATGCCGCCAGCCTTGCCGGTCGGCGCGACGATGCCGCCTTCCTTCACCAGCCGGGTCACGGTTTCCTCATCCAGCGTCCACAGCGGATAGGAGGTGGTCTCGAGATCGTGCGCCGCCTTGAGGTCGCCGGCGGTCTGGCTTTTCGGCACCAGCATCAAGGGGCCGTTGATCGGCATCACCTCGTCGAGAAAGATCGCGATGTTCATCGCCCGCGGCTCCGGCATGCCGTCATCGCGTTTCCAGGTGCCGTAATCCTGGTGCCATTGCCAGACGTCGCCGGTAAAGGCCGATTTGGCGTTGATCTTGTACTGATGCATGTAGACCTTCTCGCCGAAGATCTGCTCCACCGGGTCGATCATGCGCGGATGCGCGCCGAGCAGGCCGAACGCCTCGTTGTAGAGATGGGCCGCGAAGGCGGTGCGCGGCGCACCGCTTTTTTCGCGCCAGACCTCCGGGCGGTCGGTGTCGTAGATGCCCTCCGCCTCATGCGCCAGCAGCGCTACTTCTTCGCGGCTGAACAACTCGGGCAGAAACAGCCAGCCTTCCCGGTTGAAGTCGTCGATCTGTTGCTGGGTCAGTTTCATCCGGTTCCTCCTCGCGTTTTTGGGGCGAAGCCCTTAGGTTTGCTGGCCGAAACATTAGCACCGCAGCGGGGCATTTACCAACCCGCACATGGCTCGTTGCATGACCGCGTTGCGGATGAGAGGAGTTGAAATGAGTGCAAACGATCGGCCCGTTGTCACCCGGCAGGGTCGCGAAGACAGCAACACCGCCCAATCCGGCGGTTTGAAGCTGATCACCGGGGTCGGACCGCAGCATACGCCCGCGACCAGGCTATGGTTCGGCAAGGCCTCCAATCCGCCGGGGTTCCGTTCGCTGCCACACCATCATGGCGAGGCCGAAACCGGCGCCTATCTGCTGTCGGGCCGCGCGCGGATCTATTTCGGCAAGGACTACCGGGACTACGTCGAGATGTCGGAGGGTGACTTCATGTTCGTGCCGCCGTTTCTTCCCCATCTTGAGGCCAATATGAGCACGACGGAAGAATTATGGTGGCTGACTTGCCGGACGCCGGAGAACATCGTGATCAATCTTCCGGATGTCGAGGACTCCTTGCTCGCGGGCTATCGGCGGGCGTAGAGCCCACCAGCCGTCTATGCCGCGAGAAAATCCAGCACGATTTCGCAAAACCGCTGCGGCGCCTGCTCGAACATCCAGTGGCCGGCACCGGCGATCATCGCGGTCTTTGCGCCGGGAACATGCGCCGACAGCGCGCGCAGCACCGCGGGCAGCGTGCCCTTGGTGTCGGCGCCGCCGACGAACAGCGTCGGCGTCCTGATCGATTCCGCCTGCTGTCTGGTATAGGGCTGGCGATTTTCACCGACCTGGCCGATCAGCGTGTAAACGTTGTCGCGTAGCTGCTGCTTGAGTGCTGCGGGCAGACGCCCCCATGCGCCTTCACCCTCGATCGTATCGAAGAACAACGTCAGCCCGCCCTCGATATCGCCATCCCCAATCTTTCCGCCCGCTGCGGCGAACCGCGACGCGCGTTGCGGGGGGCCCGCCGCAGGATCAAGCGATGAATCCAGTTCGCCGCCGGGTTCGGCCAGCACCATCTTGCGCAGCAAATCAGGCCGCTGTTGCGCGACGCGAAACGCGATGTGGCCGCCACGGGAATGTCCCATCAGGTCCAGCGGCTTGTTGTCGAATTTCTCGATGAAGGCGATCATGTCGGCGACGTGCTGCGCCATCAGGTAATCGTTGCCGACGCCATCCCAATGCTCGGGGAAAAAGCGCCTCAGAGAAACCGAGATCACGCGGCGTTGTTTCGACAGCGGCCCGTACACCGCCGACCAGGTGCGGAAATCACCCAGCGTGCCATGGACGCAGACCAGCGGCGGCCCCTTTCCGACCTCGAGATAGGCCATGTCGTATCCGTTGACATCAAGCGTTTGCATGGGGACTCCGTGGAATTGTTGATGCGGCGATGATGCGCCCTCTCCCGCTTGCGGGGGAGGGCCGGGGTGGGGGCTTTACGGCGCGCCTAGAAACTCCAGCACGATTTCGCAAAATTGTCGTGGCGCCTGTTCGAACATCGGGTGGGTGGTGTTGGGGATTATCGCCGTCCTCGAGTTGGGAACATGGGCGGCAAGCGTATGCAGCACATGCGGCAGCGACCCCTTGGTCCTGGCGCCGCCGATGAACAGGGTCGGCATCCCAATCGATTCAACATCGGCCTTCGAGAAAGGCGGGCGCCCGTCGCGGGCTTGCCCGATCAACGTGTAGGCGTTGTCGCGCAGTTGCTGTTTCGGCATCGCCGGCAGCCGTGCCCACTTGCCGGGACCCTCGACCGCCTCGAAGAACAGTTTCAGCCCGCCATCGACATCGCCGGCGGCGATCAGCCCGGCCGCCGCCGCAACCCTGGCCGCAAGCGGAGATGGCCCCGGCGTCGCAGCAGGGTCAAGCGTGGCATCGAGTTCGCCGCCGGGCTCGGCCAGGATCAGACGGCGCAGCAGATCAGGCCTCCGCTGCGCGACCCGGAACGAGACGTGCCCGCCGCGCGAATGCCCCGTCAGGTCGACCGGGCCGGCATTGAGTTGCTCGATGAAGCCGATCACGTCCTCCACGTGTTGCGCGATCGAATAGGTGTCGCTGACGCCATCCCACTGCTCGGGGAAAAAGTGCCTCAGGGACACCGCGATCACGCGGTGTTTTTGCGACAGCGGCCCCAGCACGCAGAACCAGCTCCGGAAATCGCCGAGCGAGCCGTGCACGCATACCAGTGGCGGCCCTTGGCCGACCTCCAGATAGGCCATGTCGGTGCCGTTGACGGGGAGGGTTTGCATGGGGTCTCAGGGCGGGGAGCAGGCAGAAAGTGAGTGTTCCCGCGGATCATCCCATGAAACCGGTTCCTTGCCCATTCCCTCGGAACAAGGGTTCCCATGATCCGCGAGAAAGGCAGGTGGACGGTTCGGATTTCGGGTGGATCGCAACAATTTCCAAGCCTAGATTCCCCACCAGCACGGAATATCCAGCTCATACCATGGAGCCACGGAATTTGGAGCCGGCCATGACAGACCAGAATTTTGCATTATTCGACACCGCGATCGGCCATTGCGGCATCGTGTGGGGCGCGCGCGGCGTGGTCGCCGTGCAATTGCCGATGTCGAGCGAGGACAAGACCCGCGGCCGCATCCGTCAGCGCTATGGCGAGATCGCGGAGGCATCGCCGCCGGCCGAGGTGCAAGACGCGATTGACGGAATGGCGGAGCTGCTCGCGGGCAAGCCCAACGATCTGTCGGACGTCGTGCTCGACCTCGACGGCGTTCCCGAGTTCAACCGCGGCGTCTACCAGATCGCGCGCACCATTCCGCCGGGCAAGACGCTGACCTATGGCGATATCGCCAAGCGGCTCGGCGGCGTCGAGCTGTCACGTGACGTCGGCCAGGCGCTCGGGCGTAATCCCTGTCCGATCGTGGTGCCCTGCCACCGCGTGCTCGCCGCCGGCGGCAAGCCCGGCGGATTTTCGGCCAATGGCGGCGTCGTCACCAAGCTCAAGATGCTGGCGATCGAGGGCGCAGTGGTCAATCACACGCCGAGCCTGTTCGACTGATCGAAGCGGTCGCGGATAGTTGCGACGTTACGCCGGTGGCGGCAGCGAGATCTTGACCGAAGGCCGCTTCAGCATCTTTTCGTGGAAAGCATCGAGCTTCGGATAGGCCTTGCGCCAGCCGCAGTCGGGAAAGCGGAAATCGGCATAGCCGAGCACGCATACCAGCGCGACCTGCGAGATGTCGAGCGGCCGCGACAGCATGTCGGCCTGCTTCTCGAACCGCGCCATGCCGGTCCAGGCCCGGTTCCAGTGATCGTCGCTCCACGCCTGCCAGCGCAACTCCTGCGGGCGCACCATCCGCTCATAGCGGCATAGCAGCATCGAATTGAGCATGCCCTGCAGCAGCGAATGGTCGCTCTTGACCTTCCACCTGACGGCGCCGGATGCCGGAACGAGCTTTCCGCCGCCGGCCAGTTCGTCGAGATATTCGACGATGACGTAGGAATTGACGATCACCTCGCCATTGTCCAGGATCAGCGCCGGCAGCTTCTTCACCGGATTGATCCGCGAGTATTCTTCATTGAGCTGGCCGGGAACGACGGTGGCCGGAACGAACTCGATCTTGTCGATCAGGCCGAGCTCGATCGCGGCGATGCGGACCTTGCGGGCGAATGGCGAAGCGGGAGAGTAGGTGAGTTTCATGAATGTATTCCTTGAAAATAGTCAGGCCGGAATTCAACCGTCATTGCGAGCGAAGCGAAGCAATCCAGAAGCCGCTTGTGAAAACTGGATTGCTTCGTCGCTACGCTCCTCGCAATGACGTGGCGGGTACCCGGAGGTGCTCGCTCACGCTTTTACGCTGCGACGATTTCCTGCCGCTGCTCGCCGAGTCCCTCGATGCCGAGGGTAACGACGTCGCCGACGTTGAGGAATTTCGGCGGCTTCATGCCGGTGCCGACGCCAGGTGGCGTGCCGGTGGTGACGATGTCGCCGGGCAGCAAGGTCATGAATTGCGAGACATAGGAAATGCACTTGGCCATGGTGAAGATCATGGTCGAGGTCGATCCGGTCTGGCAACGCTTGCCGTTGACGTCGAGCCACATCGACAGCTTCTGCACGTCCTTTATCTCGTCCTTGGTGACCAGCCAGGGGCCGAGCGGCCCGAAGGTGTCGTGCGACTTGCCCTTGGTCCATTGACCCAGACGCTCGATCTGGAAATTGCGCTCGGAGACGTCGTTGCAAACGCAGTAACCGGCGACGTGATTGAGCGCGTCGGCCTCGGAGACGTATTTGGCGCGGGTGCCGATGATGGCGGCGATTTCGACCTCCCAATCGAGCTTGGTCGAGCCGCGCGGCTTTTCGACCTTGTCGTTCGGGCCGCTCAGCGCGGTGTTGGCTTTGAGGAAGAAGATCGGTTCTGCCGGAATCGGGTTTCCGGTCTCCTTGGCATGATCGACGTAGTTGAGGCCGATGGCGACAAATTTCGAGATGCCGGTCACGGGGGCGCCGATCCGCGGCTTGCCGTCCACGGCCGGGAGCTTGGCGGCGTCGAGGCCGGCGAGCTTGGCCAATGAGGCCGGCGCATAGGCCTCGCCATTGAGGTCCTTCACATGCGCCGAAAGATCGCGCAGTTGACCCGATTTGTCGATCAGGCCGGGCTTTTCCTGGCCAATCGCCCCATAACGAACAAGCTTCATTTTGCATCACTCCCTGACTGGTTTTGGTTGCTTGGATGCTTCATGGAACAGCACGCGAGGAAATTCAACTGCTGACTGCGCGCCGCATGGCAGGTCCCTTATCCGAAAGGCGCATGGGGAAGTAACAACTCCGGGATCGCGCTTTAAACGATGAATTTGAAGGCGTCGCCGTCGCGCCGGATGCGGCCGGCGTTGAAATGGCCGCCGATCACCAGCGTCGGCCTGTCGGCAAAGCGCGAGAACAATTCGCGCCGCGTCACGACCGAGCGCGCCGGATCGGAATCCGCCGTTGACGACCAGTCGAGATGCGCCATCTGGCAGGGATGATGGGCGACGTCGCCCATCAACAGGGCGTCTTCGCCGTCCGACTGGATGTGAAGGCTCATATGGCCGGGGCTGTGGCCGGGCGTCGGGATCAGGGTGATTTCATCGCCAATTTTGGCGTCGCTGGCGACGAGGTCGGCCTTGCCGGCATCGGCGATCGGTTTCACCGAGTCATTGAAGACCGCCACCTTGTCGGATTCGTCGCTGTGATCGCGCCAATGTTCGTATTCGGTCTTGCCGAACACATAACGCGCATTGGCAAAGGTCGGCACCCATTTGCCGCCTTCGAGCCTGGTGTTCCAGCCGACATGGTCGACATGCAGATGCGTGCAAAGCACGGTGTCGATGCTGTCCGGCGCAAAGCCGGCCGCCGTCATGGTCTCGAGGAATGGCTCCTTGCGATTGTTCCAGGTCGGCACCTTGCGGCCTTCCTTGTCGTTGCCAAGGCCGGTGTCGACCACGATCCGCCGCGTCGGCGTCTCGACCACCAGCGAATGGATCGACATTTTGAGACGGCCTTCGTCGGTGGCGAAATGGGGGATCAGCCAAGGCAATTTCCGGATTTCTTCATTGCTGGCCAAAGGCAGGATGAACCGGGTGCTGCCGATTGTCTCCAATTCGACGATTTTGGTGATTTTGACCCTGCCCACTTTCCAGTGCATCCGGCGCTTTCCCAGAAAATCCGCTTGTTGGAGGCGAAAGATGCTGGTTTCCGCAAGCCCGCGCAATGGATCATCTGGCGGCATCCGGCGTTATCGGGAAACCCAGTCCAAGGAGCGCGCGATGCCAGAACTAGCGATTTCGGCCGAAAAAGTCGGTTTTTTGATCGAGAAAGCCCGCGAATTCGATGCCAAGGACGCACCGTCCGATCCGGATTCCGGCTCCAACGGGACTGACGACAATATGATCGATGTGCTGGAGGATAACGGCAGCGATCCGGTGGCGCGCGAGATCGCGGGCTTCATCAACGCGCTGACTGAAGACGAACAGATCGATCTGGTCGCCTTGATGCGGCTCGGGCGCGGCGATGGAACCATCGAGGAATGGAGGGATCTCCGTCGTGAGGCCGCCGAAGGCCGCAACCGGCGCACCGCGAGCTATCTCCTCGGTGAGCCGATGCTGGGCGATCTCCTGGCCGAGGGCCTCGACGAGTTCGGACTGACCTGGGCCAATGAACGAACCACGCCGGTGCGGTGAGAAAACGAAACTTTTAGCGCGCGCAATCGACGATGACGGTGCCGAGCTTGTCGCCTTTTTCCACCGCGAGGTGAGCCTGAACTGTCTCCGACAGCGCGAACTGCCCGGCGATGTTGTGAATGCGCGTTCCCGCCGCCAGCCATTTTGAAATATCGGCCTGTGCTGCTGCACGTAGCTGCGGCGGCAGCGCCGGCAGCACCAGCGTGCGCAACGCGATGCATTTTTCCATCAAGGTGCGTACCGGCACCACCGGGTTGCGATTGCCGTTGGTGGCGTAGACCGCGATGGTCGAATTCATCGCCATCAGCTTCAACGTGGTTTCGATGTTGCCGCCGAAGTCGACATCGACGACGCGATCGACGCCGCACTGCCCGGTAAACGCCATCGCCTTGGCGACAACGTCCTCGGTCCTGTAGTTGACGACGAGATCGGCGCCCGCAAGGCGCGCTTGCTCGGCCTTGAGCGATGAACTGACGGTCGCGATGACGCGCGCGCCGCCCCATTTCGCCAGTTGCACGGCATAGTGGCCGACCGCGCCGGCGCCGCCGGTGACCAGGACGGTCTGGCCCGCGATCGGCCCGTCGCCGAACAGGCAGCACCACGCGGTCATGCAGGGGATGCCGAGCGTCGCCCCGGCTGCGAACGACACATCGTTCGGCAACGGCGTCACCAGATGCTCGGCCAGAGCGATATATTCAGCCGCGGTACCGAACGCGCGGCCGTTGCGCTGCCCGTTATAGAGCCAGACCCGTTGTCCGATGCCAAGCCGCGTGACGCCGGCGCCGAGCTGATCGACGATCCCGGCGCCGTCGCTGTTGGGAACGACCCGGGGATATTCCATCGCGCGATAGCTGCCGGAACGGCGGCCGACGTCGGCGGGATTGACCCCGGAGGCTTCGAGCCGGATCCGGACTTCGCCAGCTTCAGCCACGGGCGTCGGCATCTCGCCAAAGCTCAGCACATCGGGTGCCGCGCCCGTCCGCTCATACCAGACCGCCTTCATTTGGAAGCGCTTTCAGTTAGAGCGTGCCCGGGAATGCGCCGCCATCGAGCAGGAGGTTCTGCCCGGTGATGAAGCCGGACTTGGCACTGCAGAGAAACGCGCAGGCCTCGCCGAATTCGTCGGGATCGCCGAAGCGCCCGGCGGGATTGAGCTTGGCGCGCTCTGCCATCACCTGGTCCGGGGTGAGACCGCGTTTCTCGGCCTCCGCCTTTGCCGTGCCGCGCAGCCGATCGGTATTGAAGGGTCCCGGCAGCAAACCGTTGATGGTGACATTGTTGATCACGGTCTTGCGCGAGAGGCCGGCGACGAAACCGGTGAGACCGGCGCGCGCGCCGTTGGACAAGCCCAATATCTCGATCGGCGACTTTACCGCGGCCGAGGTGATGTTGACGATGCGGCCGAACTTGCGCGCCATCATGCCGTCCACCGTCGCCTTGATCAGTTCGATCGGCGTCAGCATGTTGGCGTCGATGGCCTTGATCCAGTCGTCGCGGGTCCAGTTGCGGAAGTCGCCGGGCGGCGGCCCGCCGGCGTTGTTGATCAGGATATCCGGATCGGGACAGGCCTTCAGCGCGGCCTCGCGGCCCGCCGGCGTGGTGATGTCGCCGGCGACTTCCGTCACCGTGACGCCGGGGTTCGCCTTGCGGATGTCGGCGGCGGCCCTGGCCAGTACGTCAGCGCCGCGCGCGGTCATCGTGACATGCACGCCTTCGGCGGCAAGTGCGGCCGCGCAGGCGCGTCCCAAACCCTTGCTGGATGCGCATACCAGTGCGCGGCGGCCTTTGATTCCAAGATCCACTGTCTCACTCCCGTTCGGTTCAGTTGGCTTTTTTGACGGTTCGATACGGCCACTGTAGCCAACCCGGGTGCCGCTGGTAAGGCCGGATATTGGCGGTTTGCGCGCTCCCAAATCGTCTGTATCAATAAACGGAAAAGCGCGACCGACGCGGCGCCCTGGAGATCAGCCATGCCTGACCTGTTCGATGTCAGCCAGGAAGTCATCCTCGTCACCGGCGCCAGCCAGGGGCTGGGCCGTCAATTCGCCCGCGTGCTGTCCGCGCATGGTGCCGCGGTGGCGCTGGCGGCGCGCCAGACCGCCAAACTGAAAAGCCTGGCGGATGAGCTTCGAGCGAAAGGCGGCCGCGCCGTCGCGGTGCAGATGGATGTGACGGATTTTGCCTCGATCGGAAAAGCCCTCGACGATGCCGAGGCCGCACTGGGTCCGATCAGCGTGCTGGTCAACAATGCCGGCATCGCGGTGGAGAAGCTCGCGGTGGACCAGACCGAGGCTGACTGGGATTCGGTGATCAACGCCAACCTCAAGGGCGCGTATTTTACCGCCACCGAGACGGCGCGGCGGATGATCGCGCGCAAGCAGGAGGGCAATATCGTCAACATCGCTTCGGTGCTCGGTTTCGGCGTGATGAAGTTTCTTTCGCCCTACACGATCTCCAAGGCGGGCATCGTCCAGGCCACCAAGGCGATGGCGCTGGAACTGGCCGGCAACCGCATCCGCGTCAACGCGCTGGCGCCGGGCTATATCGACACCGAGATGAACCACGACTTCTGGTCGACGCCCTCAGGCGAGAAACTGACCAAACGGATTCCGCAGCGCAGGGTCGGCGCCGAATCCGATCTCGATGGCGCGATCATGCTGCTGGCGTCCAGCGCCTCGCGCTACATGACCGGCAGCGTGGTGACCGTCGATGGCGGGTTCTTGCTGGCGTAGCGCTGAACGCAGTCCGTAGGGTGGGCAAAGCGAAGCGTGCCCACCATCTTTGATCGCCACACCATCGTGGTGGGCACGGCGCGAACGGTCGCCTTTGCCCACCCTACAACTTTGTTGTTAAGCCCGCATCTCCGCCTTGATCATGTCGGCGGCCTTCTCGCCGATCATGATGGTCGGCGCATTGGTGTTGCCGCCGATCAATGTCGGCATGATCGAGGCGTCGACCACGCGCAGGCCTTCGAGGCCGTAGACCTTCAGCTTCGGATCGACCACGGCCATGGGATCGTTGACGCCCATCTTGCAGGTGCCGACCGGGTGATAGACGGTGTCGACGCGCTCGCGCAGCACCTTGCGAATGTCGTCGTCGGTCTCGACGCCTTCGGTAAAGACATCGGAGGTCTGCAGCGCTTTCAGCGCCGGCGCATCCAAGAGCCGCCTGGTCACCTTGAAGCCGGCGACCATGGTATCGACGTCGGCTTGCTCGCCGAAAAAATTCGGATCGATGGCGGGGGCTGCAAGCGGATCGGCGCTTTGCAGCCAGACGCTGCCGCGGCTCTCGGGGCGCAACAGGCAGACGTGACACGAAAAGCCGGTGCCCCAGCGCGGCTTGCGGCCGTGATCGTTCACCATCGCCATGCAGAAATGCAACTGGATATCGGGCACGGCGAGGTCGGGGCGGGTTTTGAGGAAGCCGCCGCATTCGGCGATGTTCGACGTCATCGGTCCACGCCGCTCGCGCCGGTATTGCGCGATGCCCTTGAAGATCCGGCCGATGCCGCCGAACGACAACCCTGCGAAATACGGCGCGTCCGAGGTAAAGCCGAACACAAAATCCGGATGGTCCTGCAGGTTTTGCCCGACGCCCGGCAGATGATGCGTGGAGGCGATGCCATGCTTGGCAAGCGCTGTGCTGTCGCCGACGCCGGACAGCATCATGAGTTGCGGCGTCTGGAACGCACCGCCGGACAGGATCACTTCGCGGCGGGCGCGGATTTGCTTGGTCTCCTTGCCCTGCCGGTATTCGACGCCGACCGCGCGCTTGCCTTCGAACAGGATGCGGGTGGCCTGCGCGTTGGTCTCGACGCGCAAGTTCGGTCGCGTCGCCATGAAGGGATGAATGTAGCCGCGCGCCGCACTCCAGCGCTCGCCGTTCTTCTGCGTCACCTGGTAGATGCCGAGGCCTTCCTGTTCCTCGGCATTGAAGTCCTCGCGGATACGGAATTGCGCCTCGCGCGCGGCCTGCAGGTAGATCTCCTGCACCGGATTGTCCGATCGCAGTCCGGTGACATGAAGCGGACCGCCCTTGCCGTGATACTCGCCGCCGAGTTCGGAATTGTCTTCCGAGCGCTTGAAGTAGGGCAGCACGTCGGCATAGGACCAGCCGGTGTTGCCGAGCGAGGCCCACTGATCGTAATCGCGTCTGTGGCCGCGGATATAGACCATCGCATTGATCGCGGAGGAGCCGCCGAGGCCCTTGCCGCGCGGCTGATAGCCGATCCGGCCGTTGAGGCCCGGTTGCGGCACGGTATCGAACGCCCAGTTGTTCAGCTTGCCGGAGATCATCAGGATCATCGCGCCCGGCGCGGTGACGACCCAGTTGTCGTCCTTGCCGCCGGCTTCGAGCAGCGCCACCGACGTATTGGGATCCTCGGAGAGACGGCTTGCGACCGCGCAGCCGCCGGAGCCGCCGCCCACCACCACAAAATCGAATGTATCCGTCACGGTCGTTCCCCCTCTTGGTATTTTTTTATGCCTTGCCAGCTCTCGTCATTGCGAGGCGCGAAGCGACGAAGCAATCCTGGCGCTACGACATCAATCGCAGCATCTTTTCCAGCCGCGCGATCCTGGCGCCATAGGGCGGATAGAGATCGGCCAGCCGGTTGAACGGCGAACGATAGAACACCGGCTTGAGTTTGCTCAAGGCGCGAAAACCCCATTCGCCGTGATAGGCACCGGTGCCGGACGCGCCGACGCCGCCCATCGGCTGGTTGATCTGGGTGAAATGAAACAGGCAGTCGTTGACGGTGACGCCGCCGGAAATGGTGCGCGACAGCACCTCGTCGCGCGCCGCGTTGTCCTTGCCGAACCAGTACAGCGCCAGCGGCCGGTCGTGCTTGTTGATGTAGGCGACCGGCTCGCCGGCGTCCTTGTAGCCCATGACCGGCAGCAGCGGCCCGAAGATTTCTTCCTGCATGATGGTCATGTCAGGCGTGACGCCGGTCAGGATGGTCGGCGGAAACTTGCGTTTCGATTTCCAGGCGGGATCGCCGGGCTTGGCGGCCTGCATGATCTTCGCGCCCTTGGCGGCGGCATCGGCGACGAGGCTCTCGAGCCGCGCATAATGCCGGTCGGAGACGATCGAGGTGTAGTCGGCATTGTCAGGGTCGGTGCCGAACATCTTCCGCATATTGGCCTGCAGCCGGTCGGCAAAATCCTGCACCGAGGCTTCCGGCACCAGCGCATAGTCGGGCGCGATGCAGGTCTGGCCGGCATTGAGCAGCTTGCCGTAGGCGATGCGCGCCGCGGCCTCGGCGAGATCGGCCGAGCGGTCGACGATGGCGGGCGACTTGCCGCCAAGCTCGAGCGTGATCGGCGTCAGATTGCGCCCGGCAGCTTCCGCGACAAGCCGGCCGACCCGGGTCGAGCCGGTGAACATCAGGTGGTCGAACGGCAAGGATGCAAAGGCTTGCGAGATGTCGTCCTCGATGCCCGTCACCATCATTTCCGCTGCATCGAATTTCGCGGCGATGACCTCCTTGAGCAGCGCGGAAAAACGCGGCACCAGCTCGCTCGGCTTGATCATCACGCGATTGCCGGCGGCAAGCGCTGCCACCGCCGGCGCCAGCGTGAGCTGCAGCGGGTAATTCCACGGCGCGATGATGCCGACCACGCCGAGCGGCTGCGGGATCAGCCGGTTTTTGGCCGGCATGAATTGCAGCGCGGTCGAAACCCGCTGCGGCGCCATCCATTTCTTCAGATGCTTGGCGGCGTGCCTGATTTCGCCGAGCACCAGCAGGCTCTCGGCGATCGCGGTCTCGATGCTGCTGCGATGGCCGAAGTCCGCCGAGATCGCCTGCTCGAAACGGCTTTCATTGTCCGAAATCGCCGCGCGCAACCGCGCCAGCCGGTCGAGACGCTCGGCAAGCGTCGGCGCAGGCATAGTCCGCGACAGCTCGAACATGCGCTGGAACGCCTCATCCAGGGCGCTCCGCCCCCGGCTTTTCAGCGGCTGGTCCATGGTGTTCCCCCGGGTTCTCTTGGCTCAAGCTCTTGGCTTAAAGGCTCGGCTTTTGCGCCAGTTCTGGCAAGAGCGGCGTCGCGGGCCGGTTTGGACCTGATAAAGCCTGTTCCGCCCCGATAAAACCCCGAAAAGATCGCCCACGGGCCTTTCCAAACCACCCTTGCATTGGTACATACCGCTCGCACCATGGGCATTTGCCCGGGTTGCCTTCTCAGGAAGCCTCCGGACGAGATCGATCGGCGCCTTTGGGCGTGGGCCAAATTCGTTTCGCGGTTCGGTTTTCGGAAGGCGCGCAATGGTTTATCGCGGGGTGGAGCAGCCCGGTAGCTCGTCAGGCTCATAACCTGAAGGTCACAGGTTCAAATCCTGTCCCCGCAACCAAGACAATAGCTGGCATTTCAGCTTTGATCGAAAGCCGCCCCTCGGGGCGGCTTTCTTGTTTTGCGTCATGTCGCTACCGGCATCTCCCCCACAGGCGCGAACCGCAACACAACGCGATCCGGAGCCGCAGCTCGGATCCAGTTCAGGAGGTGGAGGAACGTGTTTCCCCTTCAACGGAACTAGTTGCTGCGAGTAACGGTCGGCAGGGCAATCCGCCTCGCCGGTCAACTGGCGAATGCGTTTCCTTCTTGAACGGAGCACGAAGCGCTTCCCGCCGAGACCGAATTGAATTCCAACATCTTGCCGGTGGCGTTGCTGCGGACCGTCGCTGTTCCCGTTCCGGCCTTGCCAGTCAAAACCTCGGCGCTGCACGACGAGCCGCCGTCGAAGGTGATGCGGATCCTTCGGCCAAGCCCGCCATTATTGGCGACAGCTATCAACGTGTTGCCCTGGAACGAGATGCTGCCCGCACCTTGCGCGTCGGACCCGGACACGCCGACACGGTCTTTCGAACCGGATTGGCGCCCGGAGGCGGTGGTTGCCGTCAGCCGCTTGAAGAGCTGCCCCTTGGCGCTGACATAGACCGTATAAGACAACGGGATGGACACGGATTTAAATTCACCCTCACCTCGAACCCGTTGGCTTCGCGATTCATTCCACGTCACGCGGAGCGTTTTGCCGTATAAACTCTGCGGTGCAGCCATCGCGCCCGAGGTTGAGACAATCAAGGCGAATAGGACGGCGAACGTAAAACCCTTCATTTCAACAAATCCCCGATATCAGAGCGATTATCCCTAGTCTGAAACTCTCATATCGACCTGTTATGCGCAAGATCGAGGATGCTGAACGGCATTTGCCAAATCGGCTGATCCTGATCGCTTCCGCTCGTTGGCACTCAACGGACATTGATTGCAACTTTTGCAACGTCCCCGAAACCAAGACATCGTTGGCATTTCAGCTTTTATCGAAAGCCGCCCTTCGGGGCAGCTTTTTGGCTTTTTGCGGCTGACCTGCGAAACTTGCTGTACTGGATAGCATCGCTATATCCAGAGTTTCCGCTATTACCCTTTGTCACCCCAACGAGACCGATAATGACCACCGATACCGAAACCACCGTCGAATCCCAGCCATTCCAGGCCGAAGTCTCCGAGCTCCTGCACCTGATGGTGCATTCGGTCTATTCGGAGACCGACATTTTCCTGCGCGAACTGATCTCGAATGCGTCCGATGCCTGCGACAAGCTGCGCTATGAGGCGATCGCCCATCCCGAACTGATCGCGGACGGCGAGGCGCCGAACATCCGGATCGCGCCGAACAAGAAGGACAACACGCTGACGGTTGCCGACAGCGGCATCGGCATGGACCGCCAGGAGCTGATCGACAATCTCGGCACCATCGCGCGTTCCGGCACCAAATCTTTCCTGTCGCGACTGACCGAGGCCAAGGACGGCGCCAACCTGATCGGGCAGTTCGGCGTCGGGTTTTATTCCGCCTTCATGGTGGCCGAGCGCATCGTCGTCACCAGCCGCCGGGCGGGCGCGGATGAAGTCTGGACCTGGTCGTCATCGGGCGGAAGCGGATTCGAGATCGCGCCGGCTCCGCGAGGAAGACGCGAAGCGAATCGCGCGGGGCACCGAGATCGTGCTGCACCTGAAACCCGACGCCAAAAAATACCTCGAGAGCTATGAGATCGAACGCATCGTCGGCGCCTATTCCGACAACATCCAGTTTCCGATTGTGCTGGTTCCGGAAGAGGGCGAGCCGCGCCAGATCAATTCGGCCAGCGCGCTGTGGCAGCGTCCGAAATCGGAACTGAAACCGGAGGACTATGTGCAGGCCTACAAGTCGATCGCGGGTGCTTTCGACGAGCCGGCGATGACGCTGCATTACCGCGCCGAGGGACGGCAGTCCTACGCGGTGCTGCTGTTCGCGCCCTCGACCAAGCCGTTCGACCTGTTCGAGCCGTCGCGCAAGGGCAGGGTGAAGCTCTATGTGCGCCGTGTCTTCATCACCGACGATGCCGACCTGTTGCCGGCCTACCTGCGCTTCATCCGCGGCGTGGTCGACAGCGAAGATCTTCCGCTCAACATCTCCCGCGAGATGCTGCAGAACAATCCGCAACTGGCGCAGATCAGGAAAGCGGTCACCGGCCGCGTCATCGGCGAGTTCGAGACGCTGGGCGAAAAGGAGCCCGACAGCTTCGGCAAGATCTGGGACGCCTTCGGTCCGGTGATCAAGGAAGGCATCTACGAGGATTTCGAGCGGCGCGAAAAATTGCTGGCGCTGTCGCGATTTACCACGACCGCGGGCGAGAAGCGGTCGCTCAAGCAATATATCGCCGACCTCAAGCCCAACCAGACCGAGATTTACTTCCTGGTCGGCGACAGCATCGAGCGATTGAAGTCGAACCCCAAGCTTGAATCGGCGGCGGCCCGCGGCATCGAGGTGCTGCTCTTGACCGATCCGGTGGATGCGTTCTGGACGTCGGCGCGGCTGGATTTCGAAGGCAAGCCGCTGAAATCGCTGAGCCAGGGCGACGTCAACTTCGATCTCGTTCCGCTGGTCGATGACAGCGCCAGCAATGATGCCAAGAACGAGGCCGTGACCGACGAGGCGGCGACGATCGCGGTCATCAAGTCGAGTCTCGGCGATCGCGTCACCGACGTCAGGGCCTCGCAGCGGCTGACCACCAGCGCGTCCTGTCTGGTCGCCGGCAGCCAGGGCCCGGATCGCGAGCTCGAACGCCTGTTGTCGCAGCAAAATCGCGGGGTCAAGACCAAGCCGATTCTCGAAATCAATCTGCGGCATCCGCTGGTGGCTGCGATTGCAAAGCCTGAAACGGGCTCGGCGACCGCAGGCGACCTGTCGCTGCTGCTGCTGGAGCAGGCTCAAATCCTCGACGGCGAATTGCCGGAGGATCCCGCGGCCTTTGCCGCCCGCCTCAATCGCCTCGTCCTGCAGGCGATGCCGTCGCCGGGCGGCACGGCATGAACAGTGGCCCGTACATTGGCGCTGCGAATTGTATTGGCGACTGATCCTGGCGATCACGGTCGTCGCGGTTCGCTCGCCAGCTTTGGCGCAAGGCAACGCGCCAAAAGCGCTGGCAGTGATTCCGCCGAACAAGGATACCGACCTCAAATTTTATTCCGGCAACGGTGCGCCGCAGGAAGGCGTCGCAGCGCTCGAACACATGATGTCGGATGCCGATCTCGTGCTCTGGGTCGCGGGCAACCAGTTTTTCGCGATGGATGACGTCGTCGGTGCTTTTCAAAAAACGCACCCCGGCGTGACCGTCGGGCTGATCACGCTGCCTCCCGGCCTGCTTCTTTCGGCGATCGAAGGCGGTGGCTGGATTTATAACGGCAAGGAAGTTCGCGGCAGTCCCGATATCTATGCGTCCGTCAATCTCGGCCACCTGAAAAAGCTCAAGGCGGCCGGCCTGATGAGCAGTTACGAGATCTACATGCATAACGAGCTGCAGATCATGGTGGCCAAGGGCAACCCGAAGGCCATCACCGGCATCGACGATCTCGTGCGGTCCAATGTCCGGACGTCGATGCCCAATCCGGTGAGCGAGGGCATCATGCAATTCTACGCCCGCAAGGTGCTGGAGCGGCACGGCCTCTGGCCGGCGATTGCCAACGGCCAGGAATGCGCCTCCTGCCAGACCACGGAGCGGAACTGGTTCACCGCCGTTCATCACCGGGAAACGCCCGAACGCATCCGCGACGACAAGTCGGATGCCGGCATCGTCTGGAAGACCGAGGGGATGGAAGCCGTGCGCCATGGCGCTCAAATCGAGACCGTCGAGTTGCCGCCCGCGGACAGCTTGCGCGATGAAGTCTCCTATGCGGTCGGCGCGCTGCAAAACAGCCGGCACAAGGAAAACGCGGAAAATTATCTCGCCTTTCTCAGGTCGGACGCCGCGCAGGACGCCTATGCGCATTTCGGCTTTGTCAAGGCGCGGCCGGAGGAGCTAGTGCTCAAGCCGATCGATTGAATTGCGATCGGCCGGCTCAATCCGCCTTGCGGCAGGCCGGGAAAATGCTACGCGTCGGTGCGGCTGCCGTGATCGTCGTCGCTTTCGGCGCTAGCCTAAAAAATACCAGGAGGAACGCATGGGCCGGAAGATAGCGATTGTCGGAGCGGGCGCGGTCGGCGGATATGCCGGCGCTCATATGGTGCAGGCGGGCGAGGACGTGACGTTCATCGATCCGTGGCCCGAGCATGTCGAGCATATGCGCAAGCACGGCCTGCGCGTCACCCACGCCAGGGACGTCGCCGAATTCACTGTCCCGGTTCGCGCGCTGCACGTCACCGATGCCCAGCAGCTCGCCAAGGAGACGCCGGTCGACATCGCCTTTGTGTGCATGAAGTCCTACGACACCGCCTGGGCCACCATGCTGATCCGGCAGTATCTGGCGCCGGACGGCTACGTCGTGTCGCTGCAGAACTGCATGAATGAAGAGACGATCGCCGGCATCGTCGGCTGGGGCAAGACGCTCGGCTGCATTGCCAGCAGCATCACCGTCAATTTGCCCGAGCCGGGCCACATCCACCGGGGTGCGGCCAAGCATGGTGCTGCGCACACCGTATTTCGCGCCGGCGAAGTGCACGGCCGCATCACGCCGCGGTCGGAAGAGATCTGCCGCCTGGTCGGCTACGCCGACAGCGCCAAGGCGACCTCCAATCTGTGGGGCGAGCGCTGGTCGAAACTGGTCGCCAACGTGATGGGCAACGGGCTTTCCGCCTGCACCGGCCTGCCTGGCGGCGAGCTGTTGAAAAACGAACCGATCCGCCGCTTCTCCACCCGGCTCGGCAGCGAAGCGATCCGCGTCGGCCAGGCGCACGGCTACCAACTGGAGGAGATTTTGCATCTGCCGCCCGAGACGATCGCGCGGGCCGGCGAGGGCGACGAGACGGCGATGCGCGCCTGCGACGAGCAGCGCTTCAAGGACGGCAGCCGCACGTCCTCCGAGCAGCGTCCTTCGATGGGCCAGGACATGCAGAAGGGCCGGCGCACCGAGATCGAATTCCTCAACGGCTTCGTGGTGGGTGAGGGCGAGAAGGTCGGCCTCTCCTGTAACGCCAACGCCGTGCTGACGGACATCGTCAAGCGCGTGGAACGCAATGAACTCAAGCCCGATCCGCGGCACATCACCGAGTTGCGGTTGAACTGAGCTGTCACTAACCGGCGCTTGGTTCACCGGCCCGTCGGTCGTGATGGTACTGTTGCCCGGAACGATCTGGCACAGCTCGCCGATCGCTTAACGAATAAGCAAATGCACGTCACAAAAGCTGCGCATAGGTAATGTGCAGGCGCCGGTTCGAAAACCAACTTACTGACAATATGAACGATTCCCGAACCTCGCGGCGCTCGAACGCGTTGTACACAATGGCATGGGGCTTGCTTAACTAACTCCGGCAGTTCTTGCGGGGGTGCGTAGGTCATGGCCAACTCGAAGTATTCATCCGGCGGCACGGTCGCTGCGGAGCCAGGGCCGATCGAGCTCGACTGGTCGACCACGGCGCTCGTCATCATCGACATGCAGCGCGATTTCATGGAGCCCGGCGGTTTCGGCGAGACGCTCGGCAACGATGTCTCGCAGCTCGCGAGCGCGGTGAAGCCGATCGCAGCCGTGCTGGCCGCGGCGCGCGAGAGCGGGATGCTGGTGGTGCACACCCGCGAAGGCCATTTGCCCGATCTGTCCGATGCGCCGCCTGCCAAGATCGAACGCGGCGCGCCATCCTTGCGCATCGGCGATCCCGGTCCGATGGGCCGGATCCTGATCCGTGGCGAAGACGGCCACGACATCATTCCGGAGCTTTATCCGGTTGACGGCGAGATCGTTATCGACAAGCCCGGCAAGGGTGCGTTCTACGCCACCGAGCTCGGCGACCTCCTGCAGAAATACGGCGTCAAGGATTTGCTGGTGTGCGGCGTCACGACGGAGGTCTGCGTCAACACCACCGTGCGTGAGGCCAACGACCGCGGCTACCGCTGCGTCGTGCTGGCTGACGGCTGCGCATCCTATTTCCCCGAATTCCACGAGATGGGCCTGAAGATGATCAAGGCCCAGGGCGGCATTTTCGGCTGGGTCAGCGACTCCGCCGCGGTTCTGGAGGCAATGACGGCGGAGACTTCAAACAGGTTGGCAGCGGGAGCATCACGATGAGCACGGCTACGACGGGGACTGCTGGAAATTTCAAACCGGTATTGTGGACGCCGGGTGACTGGAATGCCTTTTTCGGCTTCGGCACCAACATCCTGGTCAATATGCTGGTGCTGACGGGGCTGCTGCGCTTCGTGCTCAAGATGCCGGACTCGCTGGTGTTCGGCCGCATCCTGCCCGCGCTCGGCCTGATGATGTGCCTCTCCACCTTTTACTATGCGTGGCTTGCCTACCGGCTGGCGCAGAAAACCGGCCGCACCGATGTCTGCGCGTTGCCGTCGGGCGTCAGCGTCCCGCACATGTTCATCGTCACCTTCGTGATCATGCTGCCGGTGACGCTCAAGACCGGCGATGCGATGAAGGGCTGGTCCGCGGGCCTGGTCTGGGTGTTCTTCCAGAGCTTTATCCTGATGATCGGCGGCTTCATCGCGCCTTACATCCGGAAGATCACCCCGCGCGCGGCCCTGCTCGGCACCTTGGCCGGCGTCTCCGTCACCTTCATCTCGATGCGGCCGGCGCTGGAGATGTACATGACGCCGCAGATCGGTCTGGTCTGCTTTGCCATCATCCTGGCGAGCTGGTTCGGCGGCGTGAAATATTTCAAGGGAGTCCCGGCGGGCCTCGTCGCCATCGCGGCCGGCATGATCATCGCCTGGGGCTCGAACCTGTTCGGGCTTGGGCTCGGGGGTTTAAGCGTCAAGGGTCTCGGCGACGCCTTCGCAAGCTTCGGCTTCTCGGTGCCGATCCCGGCCATTGGCCAGGTATTCTCCGGCTTCGAATTCCTCGGCGTCATCCTGGTGACGGCGATCCCGTTCGGCATCTACGACCTGGTCGAGGCGATGGACAACGTCGAAAGCGCCGAGGCCGCGGGCGACGAATATCCAACCACCCGCGTGCTGACCGCCGACGGCGTCGTCAGCCTGATCGGCTGCCTGATGGGCAATCCGTTCATCAACGCGGTCTATATCGGTCATCCCGGCTGGAAGGCGATGGGCGGCCGGATCGGATACTCGGCGGCGACCGGAATAATGGTGGTGGTGCTGTCCTGGTTCGGCATCATCTCGGTGCTGCTGGCGCTGGTGCCGGTGGTCGCGATCTCGCCGATCCTGCTCTATATCGGCATGCTGATCGGCGCGCAGGCGTTCCAGACCACGCCCATCAAGCATGCGCCGGCGATCGTGCTGGCGTTGACGCCGCATCTTGCGGCGTGGGCCAAGCTGCAGATCGATACCATGCTCGGCTCGACGCTCAATGCGGCCCAGAGTGTCGGCGGCCTTGCCGCCGACAAGGTCGGCGCGGTCAAGGCCGCGGCGATCGCAGCGCTGCCGCAGCAGGGCGTGCTCTACCGCGGGCTGGAAGTAATGGGCGGCGGCTCGATCCTCGCGGGCCTGGTGCTGGGTGCGATCGGCGTCTTCGTCATCGAGCGCGACTTCATGAAGGCCTCGGCTTTCGCGCTGGCGGGCGCGGTGCTGACCTATTTCGGCTTCATGCATGGCGAGGCCGTCGGCATCGGCGGCGGAATGGGCGTGACGCCCGGTGTCGCACTGGCCTATGCGGTGGTGGCCGCCGGCTTCTTTGCCGTGGAGAAGTTCGGCGCGAGCACCATGGCCATTCCGGAAATATCGCATGCGGTGCCGGCGGAATGATGCTGTAAAGACAGCTTTTTCGCAGGCCGCTGGTTTGGCCCTGCTGCCATCGTCAGATAAAAAGCCCCTGAAAACATTTTGTTTCAGGGGCTTTTTGCATTCAATGCGTGCTTCGATGGAGTGGCACGAACCGATTTCCAGCGCCGGTCGTATCTTGTACTGACTTGACGATTACCGAAATCCGGACCATCCCGCAGCCATGACCACGCCGAGCGATCCATTCTACAGCCGCATTCCGGTCTTTCGCGGCTTTTCCAGCCTGATGGACCCGGCGCTGTATTCGCCGTTGCCGGATGACTGGTCGATCGGCATCGCCGATATCGTGGAATCGACCCGGGCGATTGCCGAGAAGCGCTACAAGGCGGTCAACATGGCCGGCGCTTCCGTGATCGCGGCCGTCACCAATGCGCTGGAGGGACGCGAATTTCCGTTCGTGTTCGGCGGCGATGGCGCCAGCTTTGCGGTATCGCCAGGCGATCTCGATCGCGCCCGCGAGGCGCTGGCCGCGACCGCCGTTTGGGTCGAGGAAAGCCTCAACCTGGTGATGCGGGTCGCATTGGTGCCGGTCAAAGCGGTGCGGGCCCAAGGCCTCGATGTTCGCGTCGCCCGGTTCGGGCCGTCGGCGAATTTGTCCTATGCGATGTTTTCCGGCGGCGGCATCGGATGGGCGGAGGCGGCGATGAAGCGCGGCGAGTTCGCGGTGCCGAAAGCGCCGCCGGGGACGCAGCCCGACCTGACCGGGCTGTCGTGCCGGTTCGAGGAAATTCCTTCGGTGCGCGGTCTCATTCTTTCGGTGCTGGTGGTGCCGGCGCAGGGCGCCGATCCCGCGGCCTTTCGCAAATTGATCGAGGATGTGATCGCACTCTCGGAACGCAGTCCGGATGCCGGGCGGCCGGTACCGCCGGGTGGACCGCCGCTGCGATGGCCGCCGGCCGGCGTCGAATACGAGGCCCGTGCCGCGCGCAAGGGTTCGCTGTTCAGGCGGCGTGTGTTCGTGCTGGTGCATACGCTGTTCGTCTATGTGGTGATGCGCTTCGGCATCTCCGTCGGGGGCTTCGTGCCGAAAACCTATGTGCAGCAGGTGGTGGAGAATTCCGACTTCCGCAAATACGACGATGGACTGCGCATGATCCTCGATTGCACGCCGGAACTGGAGACGGCACTGACGCAGCTTCTAGCCGCGGCGGGCTCGGCCGGAATCGCGCGCTACGGCCTGCACCGGCAGGATGCGGCGATGATGACCTGCTTTACGCCCTCGGCGCTGCGCAGCGATCACGTCCATTTCATCGATGGCGCCCGCGGCGGCTACGCCTCGGCGGCAACCGCGCTAAAGGCGACGGCAGCCTGAACCTAGCGGCCCGACCGGCTCCAGGTCTCGCCGCCGCAGAGCGCGCCGACGCAGCCTTCGACTTTCAGCGCGTTCGGACCGGCCAGCGAAATATTGCTGGTATAGCTGTTACCGTCATCGGCGTTGTAGATCTGGCCGGACCATTTGTCCGGACCGGAGGGCCGCATGGCGCTGAACAGCGGAAGCCCGATCATCGGGCGCGTTGCCAGCGACGGGTTGCGGTTCTTGTCGTCGACCTGGGGTTTGCCGGTCGCAGCATCGATGGGATCTTGCAGCCAGACGATGACTCCGCAAATTCCGCCGCCGCATTTGCTGACGCGCACTTTGGCGTCCCCCGCCTGGGTCAGCCAGATACCGCTGACATCGCCACCGGTTTGCGCTTTTGCCGGCGGCGCGCCCAGCAACCCCGCCAACACCGCAATAACAAGACCGAACCTGCAAGCCATAGACTTCCCCAAAAAGCAGGCCTGCATAACAAAAAATCGAATTTGTGCAATGCCATATCGTCCCTTTACCCCGGCGGCTACGGCATGGTCACCAAGGCAGGCCGCATAGGTCGATGGTGCCCTTCAACGGTGCGCGCTTGAGGCTATAGAGGTAGGGCGCGATGGCGGTGAAACGGACCCGCCCCTCAGGCTGCTGGCAATAGATTTCGCCGTCGAACGGCTTCCAGCCGCGGCCGGCGTAAAACGGCACGTTGTGCGGCTCGCAAAACAGCATTGCGAAATCGACCGTACCCTCATCCCGCAAGGTTCGGATCGCCGCGTCGAGCGCGATGCTGGCATAGCCGCGGCGGCGAAAGTCCGGGTGGGTCAGAACCCCGCCGATGCCGCCGGCCCGCATCTTGCGCCCATTCCATGTGACTTCGCGGCGATAGATGCCGACATGGCAGACCGCACCTTCCGGTTCGGCCTGAACCAGCACCCGCAATTCGGCATGCGCGAAAACGATCCCGGCCCAGGGCAGCCGAGCCACCACATCGGGCGGCCAGACCGCGTTGTAGAGCGGTTCGGCCAGCGGCCACGATGTATCTCCCTTCAAAACGTCGATCTCGATGCTCATTGCCGTGCCATTTGCGGGGCTGCCGAACCCGGCGTTTTCCGAGATTGCGGTGTTTAAGACCGATGGAACCTTCTATAAGGGTTCCCGTTACACCCTGTATCCCATTATTGCGGACATCCCCCATGACCTTCACGCTGCCCAACCTGCCTTACGCCCATGACGCCCTTGCGCCCCACATGTCGAAGGAAACGCTGGAATTTCATCACGACAAGCATCATCAGGCTTACGTGACCAACGGAAACAACGCGATCAAGGGGACCGAATTCGAGGGCAAATCCCTCGAGGAAATCGTGAAGGGCTCGTTCGGGAAGAATGCGGCCGTCTTCAACAATGCCGGCCAGCACTACAACCATCTGCATTTCTGGAACTGGATGAAGCCCAATGGCGGTGGCAGCAAGTTGCCCGGGCGCCTGGAAAAGAAGATCACCGAGGACCTCGGCGGCCTTGAGAAATTCAAGACCGATTTCGCCGCCGCCGGCGTCGGCCAGTTCGGCTCCGGCTGGTGCTGGCTGCAGGTCAAGAACGGCAAGCTCGAAATCTCCAAGACCGCGAACGGCGAAAACCCGCTGGTGCACGGCGCCACGCCGATCCTCGGCTGCGACGTCTGGGAGCATTCCTATTACATCGATTATCGCAATCGCCGTCCGGACTATCTGAAGGCGTTTCTCGATCATCTGGTGAACTGGGAATATGTCGACCAGCTGTTCTCGAAGGCCTGATATTCGAGGCGCGAGGTTTAGGGCGGCAGCATCGCGCTGCCGCCCTTTCGTTTGGGTAGTCGTCATCCCCACGCAACGGCTTCGCCATTGTCGCACGCTCAAGATGACGGGGACGACGTGGATTTGAGTATGCCGCCTCGATCAAATATCATGACGTCCGGTGCCGGTGTCTGATCCGGCGATGCGGGAAATGCCTTGATGAATTATGTGCTGGTTTTTGTCGGCGGCGGCCTCGGTGCCACGCTGCGTCACCTCGTCAACGTCGTAAGCGGGCGGTTGTTCGGAACAGCCTTTCCGTATCATACCTTCTTCATCAACATCACCGGCTCGATCGTGATGGGCCTGGTTGCCGGCTACTTCGCGTTCAGGGCGGGCGCGGCGCAGCCCTGGCGGCTGTTCCTGATGACCGGCATCCTCGGCGGCTACACTACGTTCTCGGCGTTCTCGCTCGATACGGCGCTGCTGTACGAGCGCGGCGAGATCGGCCTTGCCGCGTTCTACGTGGTGGGATCGGTGGTGTTTTCGATTGCCGGCCTGTTCGCCGGTCTCGCGCTGATGCGCCATCTGACGTGAACAATCCCGCATGGGCCTCCATAGGGGGCGCATGGGTTTTGCTGTCGTTCTGTTTGCTTCGCTGTGCCGGCGAGACTAAGCCATTGCGGTCTCATCACGCGTCAGACCGATTCCCTTGACCGAACTTCCCTTGAAAGATCCGGCGCCAGCCGACGACGCCGATGACGGCGAACCAAGTCCCCGGCGTAAACGCAAGCCGATCGGCTGGTCGATGATCTTCATCGCCGTGCTGGTCGCCGTCAGCGCCACGCTGGTCTACCGGCGCGACGGCATCGACGGTGTGCTCGAAATCCTCACCCACGACCTCTGGCTGTTCGGCGGCATCCTGCCGCGCGTGCTGGCGGGCTGCCTGCTCGGCGCGTTCATCGCCGAGATCTTGCCGCATGAGAAGGTGTCGCGGTCGCTGGGCCCGGCCTCCGGGCTGAAAGGCCTGCTGATCGGAACTGCCTTCGGCGCGATCCTGCCCGGCGGCCCTTTCACCGCCTACCCGGTGGCGAGCGCGCTGCTCACGGTCGGCGCCGATTTCGGCGCCACCATCTCGATGGTCGTGAGCTGGACGCTGATCGGTTACGGCCGGGCGGTGGCCTGGGAATTGCCGATCATGGGGGTCGACTTCACGCTATGGCGCATCGCGATCTCGCTGCCGTTGCCGGTGCTGGCCGGCGCGCTCGGCCGTTTTGCCTATGTCAGGATGTATCCGAAGGGCACGCCGCCATGAGCGCGGCGCTGCTCATCGACATCATCCTGTGGGGCTCGGTGGCCGCGGTCGGGTTTCTCGCGCTACAGCGCGGCCGTCCTGTGCTGATCGCCTCGCTGCGCGACGGCACCATCGACTTCATCGCCGTGGTGCCGCGCATCGCGCTCGGGGTGGTCGGCTCGGGCTATATCGCAGCCGTCATTCCGCAGGAGATCATCACCGGCTGGCTCGGCCCTGACTCAGGCTGGTCCGGCGTGCTGACGGCCGTGATCGCGGGTGCCGCGACGCCGGGCGGGCCGGTGATCGGCTTTTCGATCGGAGCTGTCGCATTGAAGGCCGGCGGCGGGCCGCCACAGGTGATTGCCTACGTGATCGCGTGGGCGCTGTTTGCCTTTCAGCGGCTGCTGCTGTGGGAAATTCCGTTCATGCCGGCGCGTTTCGTCTGGTTCCGCGCCGCGGTGTCGCTGCCGTTTCCGTTTGTGGCGGCCGCCATCGCAATGGCGATCGGCAAGCCATAGGACCGGCTGCAAGGCTTCCTGAAAACGGGCAAAACCGTTATCAATCGGAGCGCCTGAATGACCGCCGCCCGCCCGCTGCGATAAGATCTGGACCGAACAATGAGCCGCTTCTGGAGCAGCCTGACGCACGATCTCAAGCCCTACGTGCCCGGCGAACAGCCGCGCATGGCGGAACTGGTCAAGCTCAACACCAATGAAAATCCGATCGGTCCGTCGCCGCGCGCGTTGCAAGCGATCCGCGACGAGGCGGCCGATACGCTGCGGCTCTATCCGGACCCGCAGGCCACCGCGTTGCGCACAGCCTTGGCCGGCTATCACCAGGTGCGACCCGAACAGGTATTCGTCGGCAACGGCTCGGACGAGGTATTGGCGCACGCCTTTGCCGCTCTGCTCAAGCATGATGCGCCGCTGCTGTTCCCTGACATCACCTACAGCTTCTACCCGGTCTATTGCCGCCTGTTCGGCATCGGCTACGAGGCCGTGCCGCTCGATGACGCCATGCGAATCCGCGTTGCCGACTATCGCCGGCCGGCCGGGGCGATCGTCATCCCCAATCCGAATGCGCCGACGGGGATTGCGCTGTCGCGGGCCGAGATCGTCGCGTTGCTCGAGCAGCATCCTGATGCGCCCGTGGTGATCGACGAGGCCTATGTCGATTTCGGCGCCGAGACCGCGATTCCGCTGGTCGCCTCCCACCCGAACCTTCTGGTCGTTCAAACCATGTCCAAGTCCCGGGCGCTGGCCGGGCTGCGGGTCGGCTATGCGATCGGCGATGCCGACCTGATCGAGGCGCTTACCCGGGTCAAGGACAGCTTCAACTCCTATCCTCTCGGCCGGCTTGCGCAGGCCGGCGCCATCGCCGCGCTGGAGGATGAAGCCTGGTTTCAAGAAAGCCGGGCGCGCGTGATCGCAGGCCGCGAGCGGTTGAACCGCGGCCTGGTCCGGCTTGGCTTCGAAGTGCTGCCGTCCGCCGCCAACTTCGTGTTCGCGCGCCATCCGGCGCATCAGGGTGCGGCGCTGGCCGCGGCCCTGCGGCAACGGGCGGTGATCGTCCGCCATTTTGCTACGCCCCGCATCTCCGATTATCTGCGGATAACCGTGGGCAATGACGGGCAAATCGACCGACTGTTGTCGGCCTTGTCGGCCATCCTGGGCAGCGAGCCTGCAGCGGCTTGATTGTGCCGTCTCGTGTTGAGGCCCACAGGGCCCGCGTTTGTGGACACTTGTTATGTTATATTATAACATAATTTGATGGCTCACTCCCATGGTCACGGCCACGCCCATAGCCACGGCCCGGCTTCCCCGCATCCGGCACAACCGGCGTCCTGGTCGATCCTGCGCATGACGCTGATCGCCCGGTTGGGTGCGGCGCTCGCGGTCAGCGCCGGACTCTGGGCCGTGGTGTGGCTTTCGATGAGATGACGATGACCGCGCAACTGCAATTCCGCGACGTCACGCTGGGCTACGATCGGCATCCGGCCGTGCATCACCTCAATGGCGAGGTCGCGACCGGTGCGCTGCTGGCGGTCGTCGGTCCGAACGGCGCCGGCAAGTCGACGCTGTTTCGCGGGCTGGTCGGCATCCTCAAGCCGCTCGCGGGCTCGATCGGACTGGGCGATCTCGACGCGCGCGACATCGCCTATCTGCCGCAGACGGTCGACATCGACCGCAGCTTTCCGATTTCGGTGTTCGATTTCGTCGGCACCGGGCTGTGGCGTTCGACCGGGTTGTTCGGCGGCATGGGCAAGTCCGCGCGCGATGGGATCGCGCAGGCACTGGCCGCGGTCGGCCTCAACGGCTTCGAGAATCGCAGCATCGGCACGCTGTCCGGCGGCCAGATGCAGCGGATGCTGTTCGCGCGCGTGCTGCTGCAGGATGCGCGCCTGATCGTGCTGGACGAGCCCTTCAATGCCATCGACGCCAAGACCTCGGCCGATCTGCTGGCGCTGGTGCGGCGCTGGCACGCCGAGCAGCGCACCGTGCTGGCAGCGTTGCATGACATGGATCTGGTGCGCGCCAATTTCCCCGACACGCTGTTGCTGGCGCGCGGGCCGGTCGCCTGGGGCGCCACGTCGGAGGTGCTGACCGCTGACAATCTGATGCAGGCGCGGCGGATGTGCGAAGCGTTCGACGACAGCGCGCCGGCCTGCGCCGTCGATGACGTGCCCTCGCGGGCGGCCTGAATCATGATCCATGACGCGCTGATCGCGCCGTTTACCGAATTCGAATTCATGCGACGCGCGCTGGCGGCCGTGACGGCACTGGCGCTCGGCGGCGCGCCGATCGGCGTGTTCCTGATGCTGCGCCGCATGAGCCTGGTCGGTGATGCCATGGCGCATGCGATCCTGCCGGGGGCTGCGATCGGTTTCCTGCTGTCGGGCCTCAATCTTTTTGCGATGACAACAGGCGGATTGATCGCGGGCTTTACCGTGGCGATTCTCGCAGGGTTAGTCGCGCGCACCACCGAGCTGAAGGAAGACGCCTCGCTGGCGACGTTCTATCTGACGTCGCTGGCGCTCGGCGTGACCATTGTTTCCATCAAGGGCACCAATATCGACCTGCTGCATGTGCTGTTCGGCAATATCCTGGCGATGGACGACCAGACCCTGCTGGTGATCGCGTTCAACGCCACCATCACATTGATCGTGCTGGCGGTGATCTATCGTCCGCTGGTGATCGAATGCGTCGATCCGGTATTCCTGCGCACCGTGAGCCGGGCCGGCGCGCCGGCCCATCTGGCGTTCCTGGCGCTCGTGGTGATCAACCTCGTCAACGGCTTTCATGCGCTCGGCACCCTGTTGGCGGTCGGGCTGATGATCTTGCCGGCCGGGATCGCGCGGTTCTGGTCGCGCGACATCACCGGCATGATCTGCATCGCGGTCGCAAGCGCCATCGTGTCGGGTTATGCGGGACTGGTGCTGTCGTTTCAGACGCGGGTGCCGTCGGGACCGGCGATCATCCTGGCGGCGGCGGTGCTGTACGTTATTTCCGTGTTGTTCGGCAGCGTCGGCGGGCTGGTCAGGCAGATGTTTCCCGGCCGCCATCTCGAAGCATAGCGTGGGTTTATGAATTGAGAATTCGCGGATTCATCTTCACCTCTCCCCTTGTGGGAGAGGTCGGAATGCATCGCAGATGCATTCCGGGTGAGGGGTTTTGCTCTATCGATAGACCTGAACCCCTCACCCCAACCCTCTCCCACAAGGGGAGAGGGAGCTCACCGCCGTTGTTGTGACACCGAGCCAGTGCTTCGCCCAAGCGAATGAGAGTCTACTGATGCGGCGTTTTGAAATTTGGTTCATCCTGGCGCTGATCGCTGCTGCGCTTCCCGCCCACGCGGAGGAGCGGTTGAATATTATCGCCAGTTTTTCGATCCTCGGCGACTTCATGCACAACGTCGGCGGCGAGCGCGTCAGCGTGACGACATTGGTCGGTCCCAATGGCGACGTGCATGTCTATACGCCCGCGCCGGCGGACGCGAGCAAGGTCGCGGATGCGAAACTCCTGGTCATCAACGGCCTCGGCCTCGAAGGCTGGCTGCCGCGGCTGGTGCAATCCTCCGGCCGCAAGGCCGGAATCGTGACGGCGACCGATGGCATCGCGACGATCAAGACCGGCGCCGGCGCCGATCCGCACGCCTGGCAGTCGGTCGCCAATGCCAGGATATATGTGACCAACATCCGCGATGGGTTGGTTGCCGCCGATCCCGCCGGCGCGACGGCCTACCGGACCAGTACGGAAGGCTATCTGGCGAAACTCGATGCGCTCGACCGCGAGGTGCGCGAGGTCGTCGCGCGCATTCCGCCGGCGCACCGCAAGGTGATCTCGACCCACAAGGCCTTTGGCTATTTTGCCGCCGCCTATGGCATCGACTTCATTGCCCCCCTTGGGGTTTCCACCGAATCCGAGCCCAGTGCGCGCGATATCGCCGACATTATCATTCAGGTCAGGGCTTCCGGCATTCCGGCGGTGTTTCTTGAAAATATCAGCGACCCCCGGCTGATCCGCCGGATCGCCGCCGAGACCGGCGCCCGGATCGGCGGAACGCTCTATTCCGACAGCCTGACGGACGAAAAGGGCGACGCGCCCACTTACATTGAACTGGTCAGGCACAATATAAAGGCACTGACCACCGCGCTGGCCAATTAGGGCAGGGGCCTCCTTGCCGCCGGCGCGGTGATATCGTTGTTTTCCGGAGTTATCATGCCTGAACTGACTTCCCAAAAAATTCCCGTGACCGTGCTCACCGGCTATCTCGGCGCCGGCAAAACCACGCTGCTCAACCGCATCCTGTCGGAAAACCACGGCAAGAAATACGCCGTGATCGTCAACGAATTCGGCGAGATCGGCATCGACAACGACCTGATCATCGGCGCCGACGAAGAAGTGTTCGAGATGAACAATGGTTGCGTCTGCTGCACCGTGCGCGGCGATCTCGTCCGCATCCTCGAAGGCCTGATGAAACGAAAAGGCAAGTTCGACGCCATCATCGTCGAGACCACGGGGCTCGCCGATCCGGCGCCGGTGGCGCAGACCTTCTTTGTCGACGAGGACGTGCAGAGGAACGCCCGGCTCGATGCCGTGGTGACGGTTGCCGATGCCAAATGGCTGAGCGACCGGCTCAAGGACGCGCCCGAAGCCAAGAACCAGATCGCCTTTGCCGACGTCATCGTGCTCAACAAGACCGATCTGGTTTCCAAGGCCGAACTGGCCGAAGTCGAGGCGCGAATTC
This sequence comes from uncultured Alphaproteobacteria bacterium, assembly GCA_963774685.1. Lineage (GTDB taxonomy): Bacteria > Pseudomonadota > Alphaproteobacteria > Rhizobiales > Xanthobacteraceae > Bradyrhizobium. The sequence goes on from CAVZFU010000006.1 coordinate 111,503, forward strand.
GCGGCATCAATCCTTACGCCAAACTGCATCGCACCGAGCGCTGCCAGGTTGCGCTGTCGGACGTGCTGGAGCGCGGCGCGTTCGATCTCGACCGTATCCTGGAAATCGAGCCGGAATTTCTCGAGACCGGCGACGACCACGATCACCATCATCACGGTCACGACCATCATCACGACCATGATCACCACCACGGCGGCCTCAAGCATTATCATGACGAGGAGATGCAATCGCTGTCGCTGCGATCAGCCAAGCCGCTCGACGCCACCAAGTTCATGCCGTGGCTGCAGAACCTCGTCGCCACCGAGGGCCAGAAGATCTTGCGCTCAAAGGGAATCCTCGCCTTCAACGACGATGACGACCGCTATGTGTTTCAGGGCGTGCACATGATGCTGGAGGGCGATCACCAGCGGGCCTGGAAGGACGGCGAGACGCGCGAGAGCCGTCTTGTTTTCATCGGCCGCGAATTGCCCGAGCAGGCCATCCGCGACGGATTCGAGCGCTGTATCACCGCGTGATGAAAGAGTTCGATCCAGGCGACAATCCGTCCTCCATCGCCTCGGTCACCGATCGGGTGCGCAGCCTGACGATCGGCATGCCGGTCTCGTCGGTACATTTCCTTGGCGAGAACGCGGCCTTTGTCGGCACCGAGGAGGAGGTTGCGCTGGCGACCGCCGATGGCGAGATTTCGCGGATCGCCGTCCATAGCGGCGGCATCCTTTGTACGGCCTTTGACGGGGAGCGGCTCGTCATGGGCGGCGATGACGGCAAGCTCGTCGCACTCGACGCGGAAGGCGAGGTCACGCCGCTCGCGACCGATCCGAAACGGCGCTGGATCGACAATGTCGCGCTGCATCCCGATGGCGCGATGGCATGGTCGGCCGGCAAGACCGCCTTTATCCGCGGCGGCAACGGCGAGGAAAAATCCTTCGACGCGCCCTCGACGGTCGGCGGCCTGGCGTTTGCGCCAAAGGGCCTGCGCCTGGCGGTCGCGCATTATAACGGCGTGACGTTATGGTTTCCCAACATGACGGCCAAGCCGGAAGTCCTGGAATGGGCCGGCTCGCATCTCGGTGTCGTGTTCAGCCCGGACAACAAATTCCTGGTCACCGCGATGCATGAACCGGCGATGCATGGCTGGCGGCTGGCCGACAACCGGCACATGCGGATGACCGGTTATCCCGGGCGCGTCAGGTCGATGTCGTGGAGCGTCGGCGGCAAATCGCTGGCGACCTCGGGCGCCGAGATGGTGATCCTGTGGCCGTTCGGGAGCAAGGATGGCCCGATGGGCAAGGAGCCCGCGATGCTGGCGCCGCTGCAGGCGCGCGTCTCCGCGGTCGCCTGCCATCCCAGGCAGGATATCCTCGCCGCCGGCTACAGCGACGGCACCATCCTGATGGTGCGGCTGGATGACGGCGCCGAAATCCTGGTCCGCCGCAGGAGCGCCACCTCACCGGTCGCAGCACTGGCCTGGAACAGCAACGGCACCCTGCTGGCGTTCGCCGCCGAGGACGGCGACGCCGGGCTGCTGACCCTTTAGGGACGGGGCCAGCCTTGTTGGCCGGGTTCCCTCGGGAACAATGCGCCGCGGCGTCCGTTAATCCCGCTGGCAATCCGGGGGTAAACGATATGTCTCCGAACGACAGAAAACGCGCCTACAGGATGGATCTGCTGCTCGCGTCCGCGATGGTCGCGACGGGGCTGGTGGTATCCGGCGCCTCGCTGATGGATTTGGCCGTTCGCGAGCCCAGGATGGCGCAGGCGACGCCACCGCTGCAATCGACGCCGGGTGCCGAGACCAAACCGTCGGCGCCGGCCGAGCCCGTGACCACCGGCCAGCGGCCAACCGAGATTCCGCCGCAACCGGCGCATCCCGATACCGAGGCACAGAAAGCGGGCGCCACGCCGGCGCTGCCGCCAGCACCTGCCGAGAAGATCGCGCCGCCGATCAAGGAAAAGTAGACCGCACCTCCTCACCATGAGGTAGCCGTGACGGCGCGATGACGTCCGGCCGCCGCGGCGTGCCGATTTTACAGCCTCGCCAGTTGCATCTCGCTGCCACATAATACGTGCGGCAGATAACAACCCGCGAGGCGGATCATGAAAATCGAGGATGTCAGGCGAACCGCCTATTCGATGCCGTTGACCAGCCCGTCGTTCCCGCCGGGACCCTATCGTTTTTTCAACCGCGAATATTTCGTCATCACCTACCGGACCGATCCGGAAGTGCTGGCCGCCGTGGTGCCGGAGCCGCTCGAAGTCACCGATCCGGTGGTCAAGTATGAATTCATCCGCATGCCGGACTCAACCGGCTTTGGCGACTACACCGAAACCGGACAGGTGATTCCCGTCCGTCTCGATGGTGTCGACGGCGTCTATATCCATTCGATGTACCTGGATGACGACGCGCCGATCGCCGGCGGCCGCGAGCTTTGGGGATTTCCCAAAAAGCGCGCCTCACCGAAAATCGAGGTCGAGAGCGACGTGCTGGTGGGATCGCTGCATTACGGCTCGGTGCTCTGTGCCTCCGGCACCATGGGCTACAAGCATCGCACCGTCGATCATGACACGGTGTTGAAATCCCTGAAGGTGCCGAATTTCATTCTGAAGATCATCCCGCATGTCGACGGGTCGCCGCGGATCTGCGAGCTGGTGCGCTATTATCTCGAAGACATCGTGTTGAAAGAGGCGTGGACCGGCCCCGGTGCGCTCGGGCTGTTTCCCCACGCGCTCGCGGATGTCGCACGGCTGCCGGTGCGCGAGGTGGTGTCCGCGCTGCATTTCAAGGCGGACCTGACATTGGGGCTAGGCAGCGTCGCGTTCGATTATCTGGCGAAGTCATAACTGCCTCAGATCGTCATCGGGTCAAACGCGCGTATGACGGCAGAGCACGCGGCGACCAACTGCCTTCATCACGGGTTAGCTGAGCGGTCGCCAGACGATGTCACACGCGCCCTTGCAGTTGTTGCAATGGGTCGGCTGACCGAAGGTGCTGGCCAATTGCCAATCCTGCGATTCATTGCTCCACTGCACCGTGGCGGAACCGATGATGTCATCGGACTGGCAGCTGGAGCAGATCGGCGTCGACCGTGATGCCTGTCGGCCGACGAATTTAGCCTGGTTCAACTTGGATGGTTCCTGATTCAGGCTGAACGGATTGAGAAGCAACGCATGTTTCATTTAGTAACCCACCGGTGAAGCGAATCACCTATCCCCGGTGTGACGATAAAGCCTTGGCGATCAGGGCGTCATCAGGATTTTCACATCTGTGGATTGTGGCAGCGCAAACCGGATGGTTCTGAGCCTCGTTGCGAAAGGCTTAAATCATCGCACCAGAACGTTGCGGAACTGCCACGGATCCGATGTATCGAGATCCTCCGGGAACAATCCGGGCCGGTCGGTCAGCGGCGTCCAGTCGGTGTAGTAACCCTTCACCGGGCCGAGATACGGCATCTGGATTTCCAGGCAGCGGCGGAAATCCATCTCATCGGCCTCGACGATTCCGGCAGTGGGGTTTTCCAGCGCCCACACCATGCCGGCGAGCACCGCCGAGGACACCTGCATGCCGGTGGCGTTCTGGTAGGGCGCGATGTCCCGGGTTTCCTCGATCGAAAGCTGCGAGCCGTACCAATAGGCGTTCTTGCCGTGGCCATAGACGAGAACGCCGAGTTCGTCGATGCCGTCCTCGATTTCGTTCTCGTCCAGGATGTGCCATTTCGGCTGCATCTTGCCGGTGGCGCCGAAGATTTCGTGCAACGACAGCACCGCGTCGTTGGCGGGGTGATAGGCGTAATGGCAGGTCGGGCGGTACACTACCTTCTGGCCGTCGCGCACCGTGAAATAGTCGGCGATCGAAATCGATTCATTGTGGGTGACGAGGAAACCGTATTGCGCGCCCGGCGTCGGGCACCAGGAGCGAACGCGGGTATTGGCACCGGGCTGCAGCAGGTAGATCGCCGCCCCGCAGCCCTGGCTGTGGGTGCGGCCATTGTCCGGCATCCACTTCTCGTGCGTGCCCCAGCCGAGCTCGGCGGGCTGCATGCCCTCGGACACGAAACCTTCCACCGACCAGGTGTTGACGAAGACGTTCATCGGCTTCGGTCTCTTCGAACGCTGGGTGTCGCGTTCGGCGATATGGATGCCCTTGACGCCGAGCTTGTGGGCAAGCTGGCCCCAGCCTTCGCGGCTTTTGGGATCGTTGAACGGCGTGCCGGTGTCGCGGGCGATGTCGAGCAGCGCCTGCTTGACGAACCACGACACCATGCCGGGATTGGCGCCGCAGGTGGACACCGCGGTCGGGCCGCCCGGGCTCTTGTGCTTGGCGGCGAGCAGGGTTTCGCGCAACGCATAGTTCGAACGTGCTTCGGGGCCGATGTTCTTGTCGAAATAAAACCCGAGCCAGGGCTCGACCACGGTGTCGATATAGAGCGAGCCGATCTCGCGGCACAGCGTCATGATGTCGACCGACGAGGTATCCACCGACAGGTTGACGCAAAAACCCTGGCCGCCGCCGGCGGTCAACAGCGGCACCAGCACCTCGCGGTAATTGTCGCGGGTGACGGCCTGCTTGATGAAGCGTACGCCATGTTGTTTGGCGATCTCGCCGTCCTCATGCGGATCGATGATGACAAAGCGCGATTTGTCATAGGCGAAATGCCGCTCGATCAGCGGCAGGGTGCCTTTGCCGATCGAGCCGAAGCCGATCATGACAATGGGACCGGAAATCTTGGCGTGGATTTGCTGGGAAGGCGGGCTCATGAAAAAATCTCCGGATAGGGATGCGCTGGCGAGGCGGGATCAAGCGGTGCGCCGCTTTGCGGTCACTTCGATCTCGACCTTCATTTCGGGCTTGTAGAGTCCGGCGACCACAAGGATGGTCGCGGCCGGCCTGATATCGCCGAGCCGTTCGCCGCAGACCGCCAATACGGCGTCCGCTTCCTTGCCGTCGGTGACGTAATAGGTCGCGCGCACGATGTCGGCCATCGCGAAGCCCCCATCCTTCAGCGCCGCTTCGATGGTCTTGAAGCAGTTACGTGCCTGGCTTGTGACATCCGAAGGCATCGTCATGGTGGCGTAATCATAGCCGGTGGTGCCGGCCACGAAGGCGAAATCGCCGTCGATCACCGCGCGGCTGTAGCCGGCGGCCTTTTCGAACGGCGAGCCGGTGGAGATCAGGCGGCGTGACATGAGTGCACCTCGGGCGGAACGTCATCGCGTGGCATATCAAGCCACGCAATGCCGCGTCTTTAGCGTCAAATCAAGCGGCGCGGGTGACCAATTTCCGGGCTTTGCGCCGCGGGTGGCTTGGCTGTGCCGCTGCGCCGGTCGCCACGATCATGCCCCAGGCGCCGTCGAGCGCGCCGTCGCGCAGTTCGAGGCCGAGCAGGCGGTCACGCTCGAACGGGCCGGGCAGCGACAGTTCACCGGTTTTGAGCGCCGAGAAGCCGAAGCGGGCATAGTAAGGCGCGTCGCCGAGCAGGATCACCGCGCCGTGGCCGCGCCGTTTGGCGACCGCGAGCGCATGATTCACCAGCGCCAGTCCTATGCCGAGTTTCCGGCAGGACGGATCGACCGCCAGCGGGCCAAGCACCAGCGCCGGCACGCCCCCGGCGCTGACGTGCCACAACCGCAATGTTCCGACCAACCGGTCTTTCAGACCGTCCCGGCGCACGGCCGACAGCGCAAGGCCTTCTGCGGGCGCGCGTCCGTCGCGCAGGCGCTGGCAGGTGCGCAGGTGGCGGTTTTCGCCAAAGCAGGCATCAAGCAGCGCTTCGCGCGCAACGACGTCCGAGGCGCGCTCGCTGCGGATCGCGAACGGAGCGGCTTCGGTCAGGGCGACAGGGGTCTTTTGCAAAGCAGTCATGGCACGTCAGTCCCCACTCCAACGGCACAGGTGCCAGCGGAGTGTTGTCAGCAAATTCGCATGTGAGGAATGGAAGCCGGCGAACCGGCTTCCGGTTAGTCAGACCTCAAAGAGGTCGCGTCAGATGTGGTAGGTCCGCAGCGGCGGGAAGCCGTTGAAGGCCACCGACGAGTAGGTCGACGTATACGCCCCGGTCCCCTCGATCAGCAGCTTGTCGCCGATCTCGAGCGTCACCGGCAGCGGGTACGGCAGCTTCTCGTACATCACATCGGCCGAATCGCAGGTCGGCCCCGCAAGCACGCACGGCGTCATTTCCGCGCCGTCATGCGGGGTACGGATCGCATAACGGATCGACTCGTCCATGGTCTCGGCGAGACCGCCGAACTTGCCGATGTCCAGGTACACCCAGCGCACATCGTCCTCGTCGCTCTTTTTGGAGATCAGAACGACTTCGGTCTCGATGATGCCGGCATTACCGACCATGCCGCGTCCCGGCTCGATGATGGTCTCCGGGATCTGGTTGCCGAAATGCTTGCGCAGCGCGCGGAAGATCGAACGGCCGTACTGCACGACCGGAGGAACGTCCTTGAGGTACTTGGTCGGGAATCCGCCGCCCATGTTGACCATCGACAGGTTGATGCCGCGCTCGGCGCAGTCGCGGAACACGGTCGAGGCCATCGCCAGCGCACGGTCCCACGCCTTCACCTTGCGCTGCTGCGAGCCGACATGGAACGAGATGCCCCAGGGCTCCAGTCCCAGCCGCTTCGCAAGATCGAGCACGTCGACGGCCATTTCCGGGTCGCAGCCGAACTTTCGCGACAGCGGCCATTCGGCGCCGGCGCAATCGTACAGGATGCGGCAGAACACTTTCGAGCCGGGAGCGGCGCGCGCGATCTTCTCGACCTCGGCGGCGCAATCGACCGAAAACAGGCGAATCCCGAGCCCGAAGGCGCGCGCGATATCACGCTCCTTCTTGATCGTGTTGCCATAGGAGATCCGCTCCGGGCCGGCACCTGCGGCCAGCGCCATCTGGATTTCGGCGACCGAGGCGCAATCGAAGCACGACCCCATCGAGGCCAGCAGCGACAGCACTTCCGGCGCCGGATTGGCTTTCACCGCGTAGAACACGCGGCTGTCCGGCAGCGCCTTGGAGAAGCTCTGGTAGTTGTCGCGCACGACTTCGAGGTCGACGACGAGACATGGCTCGACGTCCTGGCCCTCGTTGCGACGGTTGCGCAGGAATTCCTGGATACGTTCAGTCATAGCACCCTCCCAAACGGCCCAGCGACGGGACACGTTCAAAAATGATCTCGGATAAGAGCATTCCGGCCGCATCGCGCGATGGAGGCGCAACTAAGCCAAAAAACTCGAACCGAACTGTGCTGCCGTGGATTGGTTGGGAAGGATCCCGCCCGCACACCTGGCAATGAAGGACAAGCCTCTTCGGTATTCGCGCCGGCTGGTGGAAAGCCGGCAGAGACCAAAAAAGCCCGATCCGTCGTTGCTTTAAGTCGCGTCCCCCGTTGAGAACGAGGTGCGCCGGTTCGCCTCCGGCTGCCAGTCACGGTTGCAAGGGGTGAAGAGACCTTCAATGGCATCTCTTGAGAGAGATGCTGGCCTCTCAAGTCTGGTGTGACTTGAGCGACCCTCGGTAGCTTCGTCCCTTGGCGGCTGTCCGGCCTCTTGTCCGGATACCTACCGACTGACACACGACCACAGGCACGTGCGAAATTGGGCAAGAGTGCAAATAAGGGTTTTGAGTTTGCTTCGCAACATTTTTTTTGCGCTGGGGACATTTTTCCCTAACGCGCGCTTTCAGCGCCGCTCCCGGCGCGCGCGAACGAGCTCGAACGTGAACAGGTGTTAAGTTTCTTTAATGAGGCGTTAGCGTTTGACGCAAGCAGCAAGCGGTTTGTCGCTTGAGCTGTCTCACGCGCGTCGCGTGAACGGCTCGACACGCTGCGCGGCGCGGATGAAGGCTGCCATGATCAGGACGCCGAGCGCGAACAGCACGGCTTGCAGGATGTGCGCGCCGGTGTCGTCGAGACCGAACAGGATCGCCAGCGCCCAGCCGCCGGCGAACGCCGCCCCGAACACTTCGGCGCCGATCAGGATCGCGGCGCTGATGACGGTGACGACACTGGGCCAGATGATCTGGCGGGCGCCGGTCGGGGTGGGTTGCGGGCTCATGGGGCTGATCCTGTTTGCGGGCGCAATCTCTCCGAAAAGGGCCCCGCTATCAAGCGCAAAAGGCCTAAAAAAGCCTGTTCGCGTGCTATAGCTGGCGCGATCATTTCAAGGCGAAAACGGGAATCCCGATGTCTGAAACCATGGAAAAGGCGCCCCCCTCGCAAGCCCAGGCCAACCCGCTGTTGAAGGCGTGGCAGACGCCGTTCGAGACGCCTCCGTTCGCCGAGATCAGGCCCGAACACTTCCTGCCTGCCTTTGAGCAAGCCTTCGCCGATCACACAGCTGAGATCGCCGCGATCACCGGCGACCGCTCGGCACCCGATTTCGTCAACACCGTCACCGCGCTGGAACGCTCGGGCAAGCTGCTCTCCAGGGTGTCGGCGGTGTTCTACGATCTGGTGTCGGCGCACTCCAACCCGGCGCTGCTCGAGATCGACAAGGAGGTGTCGCTGCAGATGGCGCGGCACTGGAACCCGATCATGATGGACGCCGTGCTGTTTCGCCGGATCGCGCAGCTCCATGAGAACCGTTCCAAATCGGGACTGAGCCCGGAGCAGGTGCGACTCCTGGAGCGCACCTACACCCGTTTCCGCCGCGCCGGCGCCGGGCTCGATGAGGCCGCCAAGAAGCGGATGGCCGAGATCAACGAGCGGCTGGCACATCTGGGGACCTCTTTCAGCCATCATCTGCTCGGCGACGAGCAGGACTGGTTCCTGGAGCTCGGCGAGACCGATCGCGGCGGCCTGTCGGACACCTTTATCGAGTTCGGCCAGGGCGGCGGCCGGCGAGCGCGGCATGGCCGGCAAGGCGATCATGACGCTGTCGCGGTCCTTTGTTGAGCCGTTCCTCAAAAGCTCCACCCGGCGCGACCTGCGCGAGAAAGTCTTCAAGGCGTTCACCGCGCGCGGCGACAACAACAACGCCAACGACAACAACGCCACCATTGTCGAGATCCTTCAACTCCGCGAGGAGAGTGCGAAGCTGTTGGGCTTTGCCACCTTCGCCGCCTACCGGCTGGAGGATTCCATGGCCAAGACGCCCGCGGCGGTGCGCGGCCTGCTGGAGCGGGTCTGGAAACCGGCGCGGGCGCGTGCGCTCCGGGACCGCGACGACCTGCAGGCGCTGGTGGCCGAGGAGGGCGGCAATTTCGCGCTGGCGGCGTGGGACTGGCGCTACTACGCCGAAAAGCTGCGGCAACGCCGCGCCAATTTCGACGACGCCGCGATCAAGCCCTATCTCGGGCTCGACCACATGATCGCCGCCGCCTTCGACTGCGCCACCCGGCTGTTCGGCGTCAGCTTCGCCGAACGCAAGGATATTCCGGTCTGGCATCCGGACGTGCGGGTCTGGGAGGTAAAGGATGCGTCCGGCAGGCACAAGGCGCTGTTCTACGGCGACTACTTCGCCCGCTCCTCGAAGCGCTCGGGGGCCTGGATGACCTCGCTGCGCGACCAGCAGAAGCTCGATGGCGAGATCGCGCCCCTGATCCTCAACGTCTGCAATTTCTCCAAGGGCGCCGACGGCCAGCCGTCGCTGCTGTCGCCGGACGACGCCCGGACGCTGTTTCACGAATTCGGCCACGCTTTGCACGGGATGCTGTCGGACGTGACCTATCCGTCGCTGTCCGGCACCAGCGTGTTCACGGATTTCGTCGAATTGCCCTCGCAGCTTTACGAGCACTGGCAGGAGCAGCCGCAGGTGCTGCGGCAGTTCGCCCGGCATTACCAGACCGGCGAGCCGCTGCCGGACGATCTGCTGAAGCGTTTTCTCGCGGCGCGAAAATTCAACCAGGGCTTTGCCACCGTGGAATTCGTCTCCTCGGCGCTGATCGACCTCGAATTCCACACCCAGCCGGCCTCGGCCAGCCGGGACGTGCGGGCGTTCGAACGCAAGGAACTGGAAAAGATCGGGATGCCGCCGGAGATTTCGCTGCGGCACCGGCCGCAGCAGTTCGGCCATATCTTTTCCGGCGATCATTATGCGTCGGGCTATTACAGCTACATGTGGTCCGAGGTGATGGACGCCGACGCGTTCGGCGCCTTCGAGGAGGCCGGCAATATCTTCGATCCCGCGGTCGCCAAACGCCTGCTCGACGACATCTATTCGTCGGGTGGCTCGCGCGACCCCGAGGACGCCTATGTCGCGTTCCGGGGCCGCGAGCCGGAGCCGGACGCACTGCTGCGCCGGCGCGGCCTTTTGGAAACGCCCGAAGCGGCCTGACGTGAAAAAGCTCCCCGAATTGGCATCAGCGATGCGCCGGCTGTCCGGCTGGCTGCTGTTGGCCGGCGTTCTCAGTCTCGGCGCCAATACGGCGCAGGCGCATCCGCACGTCTGGGTTACCGCCAGCAGCGAGTTGCTCTACGCCGCCGATGGCTCGATCACGGGCGTGCGCCATGCCTGGACCTTCGACGACGCCTTCTCCACCTACGTGCTGCAGGGCATCGAGACCAAAACCAAAGGCGTCTATTCCCGCGAGGAACTGGCGCCGCTGGCGCAGACCAATGTCGAACCGCTGCACGAATTCGGCTTCTTCACCTTCGCCCGCGCCGACGGCAAGAGGCAGAGGTTTCAGGAGCCGGTCGATTATTATTTTGAATACAAGGACAGCCTGCTGACGCTGCACTTCACCCTGCCGCTGAAGACACCGGTGAAGCCAAAGGTGCTGGCGCTCGAAGTGTTCGATCCGGAGTTCTTCATCGACTTCAAGTTCACCGAGCAGGATCCGGTCAGGCTGGTCGGTGCGCCTGACGGATGCCAGATGAAATTCCAGCGGCCGACCGACGGCACCGCCGATGCCCAGAAACTCGGCGAACAGCATTTCATGAGTGGCGACAGTTCGAACTACGGCGCGATGTTCTCCAACAAGATCATGGTGGAGTGCCCGTGAGACGCATCGCGCGTTGTCGCCGCCAGCGCGTGACCTGTCTACCCGCTTTTCGATCGTTGCCGGTTCCGTTGTTGGGAACCTGGTCGTCGATAGTTGGTGACAGGTCGTTGTTCTCATCAGTTTAATTTGCGCACCGGCACCAAGTCTGGTCCTCTGCCTTTGGGGTATGCACATAAGGCACTTAGAGGGGGCACCATGCTGACGCGTGGAATGGGCGCTGTTGCGCTAATCGTATCTCTTTCATCCGGAGCGTTAGCGGAGAGACAGCAGGGCGTCATGCATCGGATGTCATGCTCGATGGTTCGGGTTTACGTCGCAAGGTATTCAGCTTCAACGGCTGAAATGTGGGCGCGCAATCACGGCGCAACCGAGGCGCAGATTGAAGCCGCGCGAGATTGCCTGAAGGGAACGGCAGACAGGTCCGCGCAGACCACGCACTGGTTCGCTCAGTAAATCGCGGCCGCACCAGGCCAGTCGCGTCTTTATTCGATCGCCTCGTCAGCGCGAGCGGCATCGCCTGTCCGTGAAACACTTTCAATTCAGGCTGGCCACTGAACCGGGCGACGGTTTGCCCTTGTTCCGAACGGCGCGCTCGCCGATGATGGCGTCAATAACAATATGGGAGAGCGCCACGATGCCGGTTTTGGTTGGGATTCTCACGGCCGTGTTACTGCTGATCGGCGTGACACCGTCGTTGGCGCAGGGATATCCGAACCGGCCGGTGCGGGTGGTCGTCGGATTCTCGCCCGGCGGTCCGACCGACGTCATCGCGCGCCTGGTGGCGCAAAAGCTTTCCGACAGTCTCGGGCAGCAGTTCTTTGTCGAAAACCTCGCCGGCGCGGGCGGCAACATCGCGGCCGGTCAGGTCGCGCACGCGACCCCGGACGGCTACACCATCATGGCGATCAGCACCGGCTACATGGTGAACCCCAGCCTCTACGCCAAGGTGCCGTACGATCCGATCAAGGATTTCTCCGCCGTCACCCTGGTTGCGGTTTCGCCAAACGTCGTGGTGGTCAATCCGTCGGTTCCGGCCAGGACGCTGCCGGAGCTTGTGCAGCTGATCCGGGATAATCCCGGCAAATACAGCTATGCCGGCCCCGGCGTGGGTTCGACGCCGCATCTCGGCGGCGAGCTGTTTCGCCTCACCTACAAGCTCGATCTGGTCCATGTCCCCTTCGTCGGCGCCGCGCCGGCCGTGCAGGCCACCATCGGCAACCACACCCCGATCGCCTTCACCGCGCTGCCGTCTTCCCTGGCGGCGATACAGGCCGGTCAGGTGCGTGCGATCGGCATTGCGGCGAGCGAGCGCGCCGAGCAAATACCCGACGTGCCGACCTTCGCCGAACAGGGCGTGAAAGATCAGGAAGCCGATACGCTGACCGGCATCGTTGCGCCCGCAGGCACGCCAAAGGAAATCGTTGAACTGCTTGCCCGCGAGGTCGCCAAAAGCGTTGCCGAGCCCGATTTCAGGGCGAAACTGGCGACGCTCGGCTTCAAGCCGGTCGCCAATACGCCCGACCAGTTCGCCGCGCGCATCAAGCTGGAGATCGAGAAGTGGGGCAAGGTGGTGCGCGACGCGAATCTGAAGATCGAATGACCGGCCGCGAGTTCTCTGCGCCTAGAGCATTTTCCAACTCGGATGGAGAGGATTCATCTTCTCCCCTCTCCCCGCGAAGCGGCGGGGAGGGGTCGGGGGGGGGTCTATCAGCCGGACCGATGCTTCGGGGAATGCCGCACTACCACCCACCCCCGACCCCAAAGAGCGAGCTTTGCTCGTCTCGACCCCACCACGCGCGATGCGCGTGGAGGGAGGGGAGTTCAAGACCTCATCCCGAGGAGCATCGCCAACCGGTTGCGCGAATGCGCGCCTCGAAAAGAAGCTCCGCGATGCATTCCGAAGAATGAAGTCATTCAAAGTGGAAATGGCCCTAGCGGACGGAAGCGCCGGGTATCACCAGTGAATTGACATTCGGCTGCTGGGTGAAGCCGACCCCGAGCGACAGGCTGAGATTCGACGCCGGCTGGAATTCGACGCCCGCACGCGCGCTATAGCCTGACAATGCGTTGGATGTGTTGTCGAAGGGGGCAAAGGGGTTGCCGATGCCGTTGTTGTATTTCAGGGTGTCGAAACCGGCAAAGACCCTGACCGGCAACCCGCCCCCGTTTTGGAAATTATAGCCCAGCTGCACGCCTTGATAGGAAGAACCCGGGCTGATGCTGTTCATGCTCAAGCCCAGACCGCCGGTTTCGCCGCCGACAAACCAGCCGTTCGGAAAATTGTAGCGCGTATAGGAAAAGCCGGCGCCCCGGACGTCACTGCCGTCAAAGCTCGGAAAGTTGCCGTAGGTATCCAGGCTCTGGCCGGCGGTTGAATCGCTGCCAAAGCCGAACAGCGAGCTCGGAAGCCAGTATGACACAGGGGCGGTTTGGGCATGGGCCGTTTGCCCGCCCGCGCAGAGCGCCGCCAATACCAGTGCCAGACCCAATCGGCTTGAGAAAATCGACATCCGCCCGACCGTCAGTTGTTCGCGCGATTATACCGTCCGGAGAGCAAAAACGCCAGTGTGAATGCCGCCGGGCCTGTCCGTCCGGTTCAATTCGCCAAGGCCTTTGCGATGATGTCCGAACCCTTCTCCGCGACCATGATTGTGGCAGGATGGATGTTCGGCGATGGCATCGCCGGCATGACCGAGGCGTCCACCACCCGCAACCCGTCGATGCCGCGAACACGCAACTGGCTGTCGACCACCGCGTCGTTCTGCTCGCCCATCCGGCAGGTGCCGCAGGGGTGAAACACGGTCGAGCCGAACTTGCGGACATAGTCCTCGATTTGCTCGTCGCTTTTCACGTCGGGTGCCGGCCGCAACGGCTCGCTGATGAGCGAACGGAACGGATCGGTCGCCGCGATCTGGCTGGCAATGCGAAACGCCGCCACCATGACCCTGACGTCGTCGGGGTGGGTCAGGTAGTTGGCGACAATGCGCGGCGGCATCCGGCCTTCTCTGTCGCGCAACGTGATCTCGCCCCGGCTTTTCGGCCGGCAGACGCTGAAGATGAAGCTGAAGCCGGGCCAGCGATGCAGGCCCTTCACGATACCGTCCGATGAGTAGTTGAGAACCTGGTACTGGATATCGGGCACCGGCTCGGACGGGTTGGATTTGGCGAACAGCGTTGCTTCGGTCGCACCGACGGCCATCTGGCCGGAGCCGGTGAGCAGCCATTGCAAGGCGAGTTTCGTCGACTTGACCGGCGACAGGATGGCTTCGTTGAGTGTGCCCGGCGAGCGGGTCTTGAACGCAAAGCTCGACTGATAATGATCCTGCAAATTCTTGCCGACGCCGGCGCGATCGAGTTTGACGTCGATGCCTTCCGCGGCAAGCTCGCCGGCGGGCCCGATGCCGGAAGCGAGCAGCAGCACCGGCGAGTTGATCGAGCCGCCGGACAGGATCAGTTCGCGCCGCGCGCCGATACGCTGGATCTGGCCGTTGCGCTCGACCTCGACGCCGATGGCGCGGCGGCCGTCGAACAGTATCCGGCGCACATGAGTCCTGGTCATCAGTTCGAGATTGCGCCGCTTGAGGTTCGGCTTCAGATAGCCGACCGCGGTCGAACGGCGCCAGCCATTGTGGACGTTGAGCGGCGCGAAACCGATACCGTCGATGCGCTCGCCGTTGAAATCCGGATTGCGCTGGTACTGCAGGCGCTCGCAGGCCTCGACAAAGGCCTTGGCGACGGTCGACGGACGCTTGATGTGCGAAATCGTCATCGGGCCGCCGGTGCCGCGCCACTCATCGGCGCCGTCGACGCAATGCTCCATCCGCTTGAAGTAGGGCAGCACGTCCCGGTAGCTCCAGCCCTGCGCGCCCGAGCCGCTGCCATTCGTCGTAGTCGCTTGGCGCGCCCCGCAGGAACACCATGCCGTTGATGGAGCCGGAGCCGCCCAGCACCTTGCCGCGCGGCCAGACGATGCTGCGGCCGCCGAGGCCCGGCTCCGGCTCGGTCGCATAGCCCCAGTTGACGTTCGGATTGGGGACGAGCTTGCCGAACCCCATCGGGATGTGGATCCACGGATTGCGGTCGCGTCCACCGGCCTCGATGGCGCAAAGCGTGATGTTCGGATTCTCCGTGAGTCGCGCCGACACCACGCACCCGGCCGAGCCCGCGCCGACCACGACGACGTCGAATTCCGCGTCAAATCCAGGTTTGCTCATGATGGTCCTGTTGTCACGATGGCACTGGGAGAGAGGTTACGACAAAGAACATTGCATGGTTTGGATAATGGCTTTTTGAAAGACAATAAAAAAGCCCCGGCCGATGCCGGGGCTTTCGTTTCACAGGAGGCAAGGATCAGTACTTGGCGACGACCGGTCCGCCGAACGCGTAGTTGACGCCAACGCGGACGATGTTCGCCTTGAAGCTGACGGTCTCGGGAACACCGGGAACAACGTCGAACAAGTGGTGCTTGCCAAGATCGACGTAGAGATATTCGAGTTTTGCCGTCCAATGCGGCGCGAAGCTTGTCTCTACGCCAGCACCAGCCGTCCAGCCTGTCCAGACCGCGCTGCCCGATGAGGGAAAGAGTGCATCCCAGCCATGAACGTCGCCGACGGCAAGACCACCAGTCCCGTATAGCAGCCAATTGCCCATCGCGCCGACCGTGTGACCGATACGACCCCGGAACGTGCCAAGCGAATCGAGCTTTGTTCCACAAGGATGGGGTGACCCAAAACCGCATATGCTGGACTGTCCCTTGATATCCGACCACGAGTAGTCGCCCTCCAATCCGTACACCCACGGACCGGTTTGCCAATTATATCCGAGCGTACCGCCAAGCAGCCCGCCGCTTACCGAAAAGTGGCCATCGGCAACGGTCATCAGAGTATCAGTCTGATTGGAATGACCCGCACCCCCACCACCTTCAATACCGATGTAGCCGCCGGACCAGTCGTAAACGGGCGCGACGATCGGCGGCGCTTTCGTGTATATTGGAAGATCGGCGGCCGAAGCCGCGCTTACTGCGGTTGCAAACGCAAATGCCGCAGAGAGAAGCAAACGGTTCATTATGTAACCTCGGATAATGACCGGGAGCGGTCAGGACGGTCGCCGGAATTGCGGCAACTCAGGGTAAACTAGTTTAAGGATCGCCTGCGGTCTGTAGCATCCGCGCCACACTTGGCGCCTTTCCATGCTGCAAATTCAGGCAGATGCCATCGCGATGTCCCAACGGTGCCATGGGGCGGGTTCGGTTTCCGAGCCGGTCATTTTCCGAACACCCGGCGGCTCAAAATTGAAACGGATTGACCGAAACCGATATCTTTCCGTCCGCGGTTTGTTCCACCTTGAAATCCACCTCTTTTTCCGCTGTGGCGTCCTCAACGGTGGCATACAACAGCCCGCTGCAGCTAACGGTTCGCTGGGCCTTGTTTCTCGAACCTGTGCGTATGGTCTCGTCCAGTTTATAGGCCGCGCGTTTTCGTGCCTTTTCCAGGATCGCTGATTTTTCAGCATCGTTGCTGGTATGATTTGCCATTTCCGTAACCGTACCCGAATTCCTGGCGGCGTAGTTGACGAGCGCATTGTTGCTGTCGTCCGAAACGATCTTGACCACTGAATTGCGCGCATCCGCCGAATCGCACTGAGGCCCCGTTCCGCTGCCGCTGTCGCTGCAGTCGCCCAGCAAACCCAGAGCAAGCAGACACCCCAAGGCCGTCTGCCCTTTCCGAAAATGCTTGATCGGAATGCTCACGATTATCTCCCTTTGACCGGGTATTCACCCGAGCGTGGTACAACGTCCGTCTCTGTGCCAACAGGCGGCATCGCAATGTTATTCGATTACCTCATCGGCGCGGGCAAGCAAGGTAGGCGGAATTGCAAGGCCAAGCGATTTTGCGGTCTTGAGATTGATAATTGTCTCGATCTTGGTCGAACGCTGCACCGGGAGGTCGGCAGGCTTGTCTCCCTTTATAATGCGCCCGGTATAGCCCCCGACAAGACGGGAAGCGTCGTGGGCGCTGGCGCCATAACTCATGAGGCCGCCCAAATCGACAAACTCACGCTGAAAGTACAACGTGGGAACCGCCTGCCTTGCCGCCGCGTCGATGATCTGGACTCGATTGACGATGAACAGGGGATCGGCCGTGACGAACAGAACGGCGATATGTTGTTGTGCGATCGTGGCAAAGGCCCTGTCGATTTCATCCTTGTTGCCGGCATTGAGCACGAGCAACTGTTTCCCGACCCGCTCGGCCGCTTCTTTTGCATTCCGCAGTTGTGCTTCCGCCGTCGGACGGCTGGGATTGATCAGCACGCCGACGACTTCGGCAGCCGGAAGCAATTCGCCTATCAATTCCAGATTTTTGGCGCCGAGTTCGGTGGCAAGCCAGGTTACGCCAGTCATGTTGCCGCCCGGCCGGTTCAAGCTGTCAACCAGTCCCGAGGAAACAGGGTCGTCGCCGGTCAGGAACACGATCGGAACGGTCGATGTCGCGCGCTTGGCCGCAAGGGCGGCGACGTTGCCGCCCATCGTTATGATGATGTCGACAGGGCGCAGGGCCAGTTCCTCGGCGAGAGATGGCAGCAGGTTGAATTGGCCCTGAGCCCAGCGATACTCGATCGCCACGTTGTCGCCCTCGATGAAGCCGCTTGCCTTGAGGCCATCCAGAAAGCCGGTGACGACCGTCGCAAAAGTCTCCGGCGAACCGCTGGCGAGAAAGCCGATGGTCGGCCGCGAACGTTGCGCACGCGCCGCCAGGGACCACATCGGCGCACCGCTCAGCGCCAGAAGAAATGTGCGTCGTCTCATGTCTGCTTCCGCGCGGGCTCGAAAAGTTGAGGTATTGAGCGGCAATGAGCGTATTCGGCATTCCGTCGGCTGCCAACAGGTGGCATCGCGATGTCACTCAATGACATCGTCGGCGCGGCCGAGGAGATTGAGCGGAAAACTGACGCCGAGCGCCTTGGCGGTCTTGAGGTTGACCACGAGTTCGACTGTTGTGGACTGCTGGATTGGAAGATCGGCCGGCTTTTCGCCCTTTTCGGCGATGCCACCGCCGCGCTCGCAAGAAGCGTGATGAATTTGCGCCGTTCCACGAGCTCCCCCGTGGGAACGATGCGCCTTAAAGATGCAAAAGCCTAGTTATTTGATCCGGTGCAGCGAACGAAGGTGCCGTTCAAGACCGTGATGGGCCTCGATGCAGCCACGCACCATCGCGCCAGGCGACCCGATGCTTTATCCTGCCGCCGGTCGCAACCCGGAAGGAGCCGCCCAGATGATCGTCGATGTCCGCACCTACACGCTGATCCCGCGCAAACAGGCAAAGTACCTTGAGCTGTTCGAGAAGCGGGCATTGCCGGTGACCAAGCGGCACGGTCTTGAACTCATGAGTTACTATGTGAGTTATATCGGCGCGCTCAATCAGGTGGTGCATCTCTGGCGCTACGACAGCCTTGCCGACATGGAAAAGAAACGCGCGGCGCGTGACGCCGACCCGGCCTGGGGCGAATTCCTCGCCCTCACGGAAGGAATGCTTCTGCTGCAGGAAGACAAGGTGATGCGCCCGGCTTCGTTCTCGCCGATCCGTTGAGCGTCCGTTACCGCTGAAACACTGTTCGTCGTCCCTGCAAACGCAGGGACCCATGACCACAGGCCTCAGCGGTTACAATGATCGTTGACCAGCGTCCTTCAAAACAGCCGGCACGGCGTATAGGTCCCTGCGTTCGCAGGGACGACAGTTTCCATCAAGATGGAATCCTACATCGGCAGATAACCGCGGATCGCCGGCATGAAGAAGATCGCGATATTGATCGCGAGCCCGATGCTCCACAGGATCGAGCGAAGCGTGGGACGGTCGCCGAGATAGGTGAAGACATAGGCAATCCGCACGATCAGGAACAGCACCGCCAGTTCGTCGATCAGGCGTTGAGGACCTGTGCGAAATTCCGCCAGCAGCACGGCGATGGCGAAAAACGGGAACGCCTCGATGCCGTTCTGATGCGCGCCCAGCGCACGCGTTCGAATCGGATCATCGTAGAAGGCAGGGTCGCGCGGTTTGGCATTGTCGAAACGGCGAAACCCGAGCCACTTGATCGGCGCAATCGTCAGCAGATAAAGCATCAGCGTTCCGAAAACACACCACTCGGCGACCGTCATGGTTCCTCCCGACGCAACCTCACCGGCCGACGCTGCGCATCGTCTGGTTCATACGTGACAGTATCGAACCGGTCGTTGTCTTGACAAGGATGGTTCAACGCGCGAAGCCACGGAAATCATGACGACGGCAGCCTCCATCGAAAGCGCAAAGTCCGCGGGCGACGCCGGGCCGGGACGCGTCGGCGTCCTCTTGGTCAATCTCGGCACCCCCGACAGCGCCGATGCGCGCGGCGTGCGGGTTTACTTGAAGGAATTCCTGTCCGATCCGCGGGTGATCGAGAATCAAGGACTGTTGTGGAAACTGGCGCTCAACGGCATCATCCTGCGCACCCGTCCGGCGCGCAAGGCGCGCGACTACCGCAAGATCTGGAACACCGATAAAAACGAATCTCCGCTCAAGACCATCACGCGCGCGCAATCCGAAAAGCTCGCTGCCGCCATCGCCGACCACGACCATGTCGTGGTCGATTGGGCGATGCGCTACGGCAATCCGTCGATCCGCTCGCGGATCGGCGCCTTGACGGCGCAAGGTTGCGACCGGTTGTTGGTGGTGCCGCTCTATCCGCAATATTCGGCCGCGACCTCGGCGACGGTGTGCGACGAGGTGTTTCGCGTGCTCGGCGACATGCGCGCGCAACCGACCTTGCGGGTGACGCCGCCCTATTACGACGATCCGGATTATATCGAGGCGCTGGCGGTCTCGATCGAGGTGCATCTCAAGAGCTTGCCGTTTCAGCCCGAACTGATCGTCGCCTCGTTTCACGGCATGCCGCAGAAATACATCGACCAGGGCGATCCCTACCAGTCGCAGTGCATTGCGACGACGGATGCATTGAGGAAACGCCTCGGCTTTGAGGCCTCGAAGCTATTGCTGACGTTCCAGTCGCGCTTCGGCTTCGACCAGTGGCTGCAGCCCTACACCGACAAGACGGTCGCGCAACTCGCCAGGGACGGCGTGCGCCGCATCGCGGTGGTGACTCCCGGCTTTTCGGCGGATTGCCTGGAAACGCTGGAAGAGATCGCGCAGGAGAACGCCGAGATTTTTAAACACAATGGCGGTGAGGCGTTTGCCGCAATTCCCTGCCTGAACGACAGCGACCCCGGAATGGACGTGATCCGCCAGCTGGTGCTGCGCGAGTTGCAGGGCTGGATATGAACGATGGATGAAGGCCGGACCTCAAGCGCGGCTATAAATCGCCCATCCGGCATCTCGTATTTCCAAAGCTCGAACCTACATCCGGGTTCGGCAGACCAAGTGATTGTTTCGCCGCACTGCAACGCCTGACAACGGTTTGCAGCACGGCGCGGTGGCTTTCAGGTTGGCTCGTTCGCTTAAGGAGATTTTCATGACCGGCTTTGACATTTTCACCATTGCGCTGGTGCTTCTGGTTATCTTGACGCTGTTTGCCGGCATCAAGACGGTGCCGCAGGGATACGACTGGACCATCGAACGGTTCGGCAAATATACCCGCACGCTGGCGCCGGGGCTGAACATCATCATCCCCTATTTCGATCGCGTCGGCCGCAAGATGAACATGATGGAGCAGGTGATCAGCATTCCCGAGCAGGAAGTGATCACCAAGGACAACGCCACGGTGACGGTGGACGGCGTCGCGTTCTTTCAGGTGTTCGATGCCGCCAAAGCCAGCTACGAGGTCTCCAACCTCAGCCAGGCGATCATCGTGCTGACAATGACCAACATCCGCTCGGTGATGGGCGCGATGGATCTCGACCAGGTGCTCTCGCACCGCGACGAGATCAACGAGCGGCTGCTGCGGGTGGTCGATGCCGCGGTTTCGCCGTGGGGATTGAAGGTCAACCGCATCGAGATCAAGGACATCGTGCCGCCGGCCGATCTCGTCGAGGCGATGGGACGCCAGATGAAGGCCGAGCGGGTCAAACGCGCGGACATTCTGCAGGCCGAAGGCCAGCGGCAATCGGACATCCTGCGCGCTGAAGGCGCCAAGCAGGCGGCCGTGTTGCAGGCCGAAGGGCGCCGTGAGGCTGCGTTTCGTGACGCCGAGGCGCGCGAACGCTCCGCGCAAGCCGAAGCCACGGCGACGCAGATGGTGTCGGAAGCGATCGCCAAGGGCGACGTCGCTGCGCTGAATTATTTTATCGCCGACAAGTACATCAAGGCGTTCGGACAACTGGCGGATTCGCCGAACCAGAAGATCATCATGCTGCCGATCGAAGCCGTGAGCATTCTGGGATCGCTGGCCGGTATCGGCGAGATCGCCAAGGCGACGTTCGGCGAAAGTGCGGCCTCGGCGCAAGCCGCGGCGCGGCGCGGGTCGGTGCCGAGCGCCGGATCGAGTGTCGTTCCGCCACCGGGTTGAGGTCACACCATGAGCGAGATGTTCTCCACGCTGGGCACCTGGAACTGGTTGATCTTCGGCGTCGTGCTGATGGCGCTGGAATTGATCGCGCCCGGGGTCTTTTTGTTCTGGCTCGGGCTCGCCGCGTTGCTGGTCGGGCTGTTGTCGTTCGCGTTTAATCCGTCGTGGCAGCTGCAGATCCTGATGTTCGCGATATTCGCCGCGGCCGCAGTGCCGCTGTGGCGTCGCGTCGCGCGCAACAACACCGCCGTCAGCAAAAGCAATCCGTTCCTCAACAAGCGCGCCGATGCGCTGGTCGGCCGGGTGTTCACGCTGGAGCGGCCGATCATCGACGGCGCCGGCACGGTGCGGATCGACGATACGGTCTGGCGCGTGGCCGGGCCCGATGCGCCCGCCGGCAGCCGCGTCAAAATCGTGCGTGCCGACGGCGCCAGCCTGACGGTGGCCTCGGCCTGAACCAGTGTGTGGGTTAGGCCACGCCCGCGCGCAGCACGTCATGGACGTGCACGATGCCGACCGGCTTTTTGCCTTCGGCGACGATCAGCACGGTGACGGCAGGCTTCGACGAATTGATCGTCTCCAGCATCTCGGTGGCGAGCATGCCGGGAGGAATGGTGCGCGGATTTTTGGTCATGACGTCGTCGACCCGCAAGGTCAGCAGGTCGGGGCGCATGTGACGGCGCAAATCGCCGTCGGTGATGATGCCGGCGATCTCGCCAGAGTCGTTGACGATGCAGACGCAGCCGAAACCCTTGGTCGACATTTCCACCAGCGCATCCGACATCTTGGTGCCGAGCGGCTTCACCGGAATGGCGTCGCCGGTATGCATGATGTCGCGGACGAATTTCAGCATCGCGCCCAGCTTGCCGCCGGGATGGAAATTGGCGAATTCAAGCGCGGTGAAGCCGCGGCCCTCGAGCATCGCGATCGCCAGCGCATCGCCGATCGCGGCCTGCATCAGCGACGACGTGGTCGGCGCCAGATTATGCGGGCAGGCCTCGCGCGCCTTGGGCAGTTCGAGCACGATGCGCGCGGCTTCGCCGAGCGAGGAGCCGGCATTCGAGGTCACCGCGATCATCGGGATGCCGAAGCGGCTGGAGTAATTGACGAGGTTCTTCATCTCCGGCTGCTCGCCGGACCATGACAGCGCGATGATGACGTCGTCCTGCGTGATCATGCCGAGGTCGCCGTGGCTGGCTTCCGCCGCATGCACGAAGAAGGCCGGCGTGCCGGTGGAGGCAAAGGTCGCCGCGATCTTGCGCGCGACATGGCCGGACTTGCCAAGACCGGTGACGATGACGCGACCCCTGGCCTGCCGGATCAGGTCGACGGCGGCGGCAAAGGCTGCGCCCAGCGGTCCCTGAAGGGCCGCCGAGATCGCGGCGATGCCGCTGGTTTCCGCATCCAGCGTCCGCAGCGCCGACTGCACGGCTTCATTGGCCTGATCGGTCACGGCTGATTTCACCTGCGGTTTTGATTTGGCCATGCCCGGTTCCGAAAGGGGGGAAGGGCGCCTCGGTTTTGGCCCCAGTCCCCTTCTTAGCACGGGCAAATCACCGAGGCGACGCGAGGCCCGGTTCTCAACGGCTCATTAACCATAATTGTTTTAACTCCATTAACGACGTTTTTCCGCGAACACGCGGAACCCGATCGTCAAGCGTATGAATTCGTTGGGGTATTTTTGATCGTGATGTCGGGTCCAGCCGAGGGCCATCGCAGGCGCGTGAACGCCTTACGCGCGCTTTTGCCGTGCCTTGTGCTGAGTCTTGGGCTGATCGTCTTCGACGGCACGCCCGCACGCGCCCAGACCGTCACCTCCGACCTGTTCAGCCCGCTGCCGGACGCGTCCGTCGCGCCGCCGGATTCGCCGTTGCGCAAGACCGACAGGAAGGACAAAACCGACAGGACTGCTGCCGCCGACGATGATCTGCGGCTGCGCGAAAAGGACAAGCCGGCGCCGTCGCGGATCGGCCAGATCCCGACCTATGGACTTCCCGCCGCCAATGGCGCCAAGGACACCGGCTTCGACTCGCTCGGCCGCACGCGCAAGAAACCAAAGCTCTATCCGGGCCAGGCCAAGCCGAAGCCTTCGCCGGGTCCCGGCACCCCGGCGCCTGTCACGGCACCGCCATCGGCAACGACGGCGCCGCCGCGGCTGTCGATCCCGCCGTCGCAGACCGCCAACAGGACGCCGCTGGCGCCTGCGATGGCCGGTACCGTCGAGGGCCAGCCGCCGCGCAAGCGTTTGAGGGTCGACGACGATCCGTTCGGCGCGGTCGGCGATTACGTCGGCAGCTTCCTCGTCAAGTCGGCGGTCGAACTCAGCGGCGGCTACGACACCAATCCCGGCCGGATTCCCGAGCCGCATGGCTTGCCGTTCTGGGTGGTCGCGCCGGAATTCCTCGCGGTCTCCGACTGGGATCGCCATGCGCTGGTGGCCGATCTCAAGGGATCGTTCACCGGCTATGGCGGTTCGCTGCCGTCGATGGTCGACGGCGGCATTTCGCCGGCGCCGACCAATGTCGACCGGCCCAACTTCAACGGTCACATCGACGGCCGTCTCGATGTCACGCAGGACACCCATTTGACCGCGGAAGTGCGCTTGCTTGCCGCCACCGACAATCCCGGCAGTCCGAACGTCCAGGCCGGAATGGCCAAATATCCTGTCTACACCACGCTCGGCGGCACCTTCGGCATCGACCAGAACTTCAACCGCCTGGAGGTTTTCGCTGGAGCTACCATCGACCGCACCGTCTACCAGAATTCGGTGCTCACCGACGGCAGCTCGACCACCAATGACGACCGCGACTTCAACCAGTATGGCGGCGTCGGCCGCGTCAGCTACGACCTGATGCCGGGACTGAAGCCGTTCGTCGAGGTTGAGGGCGACAACCGGGTGCACGATCTCTTCCTCGACCGCAACGGCTATGCGCGCGATTCCACCGGCGGCTACGCCAAGGCCGGCACCTCGTTCGAATTCACCCGGCTGCTGACCGGCGAAATCTCGGTCGGTTACGCCGAGCGCACCTATGCCGACATCCGGCTGCAGCGCCTGCAGGGCCTGCTGGTCGCATCCTCGCTGACCTGGACCGCGACACCGCTGACCACGGCAAAGTTCTATTCCACCACCTCGATCGACGAGACCACGCTGCCCGGCGTCTCCGGTGTGCTGACGCACACCTACACCGTGGAGGTCGATCACGATTTCCGCCGCTGGCTGACGGCGATCGGCAAATTCACCTTCGCCACGCTCGACTATCAGGGCGACGGCCGGTTCGACAAAACCTACTCGGCCGAGGCCGACCTGATCTACAAGATGACCCGCAACCTCTGGGTCAAGGGCACGCTCCGCCGCGACATCCTCGATTCCAATCTCCCCGGCAACAGCACGGCCTCGACGGTGGTGATGCTGGGCGTGCGGCTGCAGAATTGATCTTGGTTAGCGCAACCAGTTCAAAGGTCGCTCCCGCGAACACCGGACGTTAACAGGCGCGTCATAGGGTGCTTCCCATCCGGCAGGCATTGAGCCACGCCCGCCGCCTGCACCCTCAAGCGCTCGCCGCGAACGGAAAGGCCACATGGATACCGTCCAGGTTCGATGCACCCGATGCCGGTCCACTTTCCGCGAGCGGGCGCGACGGCTGCAGCCGGGATATTCCCGGCCATGCCCGAACTGCGAAGCGACCATCTTCTTCGAGGAAAGCTCCAGCGACAAGAACGTCCAGACCGCGCTGCTCGCCGCCCGCCGGCTGCGCCGCGTGTTGCGGGACGCCGATGAAGCAAAGGTCGTTGCCAAACAGGCGCCGACCTACACGCGGGAGTCGTAGGGTGAATGGGGCAGCGGAAGACTCTCGAAAAGTATTTGTGGTCATACATCGCGAAGGTGGTGTATCAAACACGTCTTGGTTTTGCGATTTATTACCGATGATGATTTGCGAAAACTAACTCAAACCAGCGCGGACGCGTGCGCAGAGTGTGATCGCTGCTGCTTCTACAATCGATCAGTGTCTTCTAGTTTTCTCGCTTCGTAGACTAGAAATTTCTTTATCGTTTCGTCAAAGAATCGAACGAATTGGCCTCTAAGTAATATCTCTCGGCCATAGTACTGGCTGTAGGAAAATATGTCTTCTCGTGGCAATTTACCGTCGCCTTTATATTCGAATCGAAAACCACGTCCAATTTCTTCTGAATACAAAACGCCGGTTTTCGATGAACGACTAAAAGCGTTCACGCGACCATTGATTGTCACTATTTCATCGTCGAATTTATCAACGTCTAAGAGATCGAGAGTTGGTCGATCCACAATCCCTATCGGGTTTCTCTCCGCATCGCGAGTTATTGCAACTATATCTGCGCTGCGACCCACAGGTCTGAACGTGTTTCTAAATGAGTTAGATGTGATGCTTCTTATCACGTCCATTTTATCTCTATTTTTTTCTATATGGCTTTTCGCGACGGATTCCGATGAGCCATGGATTTCTGGAGGTCCCTTTGCCTTCAATAATTTGTTTTGTTCTTCAAGAAGTAGAACGATTTTTTTCAGTTCGGCATCGTTTCCTGGAATCCATGTCTTCACTAACTCCCCAACAAAAGTGGTAAAGGGTGCGGCAACGACTGCTCCGACCACGCCCGCTATTACGGTTTGGCGAAATGAACCCTCTTCGGGTGGCGTAAGGTATATTTGGATGTCTGATTTTGGAGCATGAGCGATGATATCGCCGGTAGTGTAATAGTGACCAACAATTGCGAGGGTTCTAGCAAATCCATAATATGAAATGCTGGCATCATAGAGATCGAGTCGAGCTCGATCCGCTTCTCTTCCGTAATATTCTAGGCTGAATTTATATTCGTCCATCGAGATTCCAAATCGATCCTCGGAGTATTTGTCGCGAATTCATCAAATAAAGTGACCCAGCCCAGATTTGATGGCGATCCGCATAACCTCAATCGATACGAATTTGGCCGCCCCTCTCACCCAACGTATCGACTTGCTGATAGGCCGTGACGGTTTATTGTTATCAGTCAAGTAATGATGAATAACCTCACTGAGGGCTGGAAAGGCGTGAAATCAAATCAGTGCTATCCAATTCTGCGACCGCTATGTCTGAAAAATTACCTTCATCTAGTCTGAAAAATACTACGCATGGTAACGTAACTTTTTCTAATCCAAGTCTTCTTACTAACTCGGCGTTGAAGCGATCAACCGTGCTTTTATGCTCGGCGTGCAGATAAAAAATGCTGATATCGTGACCGGAGAGCCGATCTAGTTTGGCGAAAACTCCTTGATCCTTCAGGATTACGCGAATAGCATCGTTTTCGAAATCATAAAAAATTAGCGCAAAAGATTTCGCTCGTTTCTTGAGTTTGTGCTCCTGACATATCTTCTCAAAACGAATTAAGAACGAATCAACGTCGTGGCCTATTCCTCTGCCACTTCCCTGTTCATAAATAGGGATCACTAGAAGCCCTCCAAAAGGTTTCTTCTATCTATAGCACCGTTATCTTAGGTTGTATGAAAGCTTTCGTGTTTTTGACGAAAGAGGCGCAGAATGTTCGCTGCTGCTTGGACAACCAGATAGGCTTGGAAAGCCCTCACCGCGGCAGATTCGTCGTCCCCATCAGGAACGTATCGATGGCGCGGGCGCAGAGCCGGCCTTCGCGGATTGCCCACACCACCAATGATTGCCCGCGGCGCATGTCGCCGGCGGAGAACACCTTGGGCAGCGAGGTCTGATAGTCGGCGGTGTTGGCGCGGACGTTGCCACGGGGGTCGAGGTCGACGCCGAGGGTCTTCAAGAGGCCCTCATGCACCGGATGCACGAAGCCCATCGCCAGCAGCACCAGTTCGGCGTCGAGATCGAATTCCGTGCCCGCCATCGGCTTGAATTTGTCGTCGACCTGCACGCAATGCAGTTTTGCCACCTTGCCGTCGATGCCTGTGAACTTCTGCGTCAGCACCGCGAATTCGCGGCGCGCGCCTTCGGCCTGGCTTGAGGATGTCCGCATCTTCAGCGGCCAGTTCGGCCAGGTCAGGCCCTTGTTCTCGTGCTCGGGCGGCGCCGGCATGATCTCGAGCTGCGTCACGGACCTGGCGCCCTGGCGGAACGAAGTGCCGATGCAGTCGGAGCCGGTATCGCCGCCGCCGATCACCACCACGTGCTTGCCGCCGGCCAGAATGTCGGCGGCATTGCCCTGCGGCTCAGAGGAGACGCGGCGGTTTTGCTGCGGCAGGAAATCCATCGCGTAGTGAATGCCGGCAAGATCGCGGCCGGGGATCGGCAGGTCGCGCGCGGCTTCCGCGCCGCCGGTCAGCGCTACCGCGTCATATTGGTCGAGCATCGCGCGCGGATCGAGCGCGCCGGATGACGAGCCGCCGACATGGACGCCGTAATGGAAGGTGACGCCCTCGGCTTCCATCTGCGTCACGCGGCGGTCGATGACGTTCTTCTCCATCTTGAAATCGGGAATGCCGTAGCGAAGCAATCCGCCGGCCTTGGCGTATTTCTCGAACAGGTGCACGTCATGGCCGGCGCGCGCGAGCTGCTGCGCGCAGGCAAGCCCCGCCGGGCCGGAGCCGACCACCGCGACCTTCTTGCCGGTCTTGATCGACGGGAGTTCCGGCTTGACCCAGCCATTGTCCCAGGCGCGATCGACGATGGCGCATTCTATTGTCTTGATGGTGACGGGGTTGTCGTCGATGTTCAGCGTGCACGAGGCTTCGCACGGCGCCGGGCAGATGCGCCCGGTGAACTCGGGAAAGTTATTGGTCGAGTGCAGGTTGCGCGAGGCCTCTTCCCAGTTGCCGGAATAGACCAGGTCGTTGAAATCCGGAATCTGGTTGTTGACCGGGCAGCCCGGCGTGCCCGGCGCCACCGAGCCGGTGCCATGGCAATAGGGAATGCCGCAATTCATGCAGCGCGCGGCCTGGTCGCGGGTATCCTTCTCGCTTAAGGGAACGACGAATTCGCGATAGCTTTTGATGCGCTCGGCCACCGGCTCGTATTTGCGGTCGTGCCGGTCGATCTCCAGAAAACCTGTAATCTTGCCCATTAAAGCTGACGCCCCTGCAACTTCTTGTCTCTATCCCGTCGTCATCCTGAGGAGCGGCGTCTTCGCCGCGTCTCGAAGGATGTGCCACAAGCACCCTTATTCGTTCATCCTTCGAGGCTCGCTGACGCTCGCACCTCAGGATGACGTTTAGCCAGCTACGCCCCGATCGCGATTTTCGGCTCGGCGTCGGCGTTGGCTTTCATTTCCTTTAGCGCGCGGCGGTATTCCACCGGTATCACCTTGCGGAATTTCGGCAGCCAGGTCTTCCAGTTCGCCAGGATCTCGGCGGCGCGGGCCGAGCCGGTCAGCCTGGCGTGCCGCGTGATCAGGATATGCAGCCGCTCGATATCGGATTCCAGCAGGTTCTCGAACACGTCGACCCGGCCGTGGGCTTCGAGGTCGCCGCTGTGGTGATAGGTGTTCTCGTTGATCATCTCTTCCGACAATACCGGCTCGAGTTCGACCATCGCCATGTTGCAGAGTTTCGGGAAGTCGCCGGCCTCGTCCAGCACATAGGCGATGCCGCCGGACATGCCGGCCGCGAAGTTGCGCCCGGTCTTGCCCAGCACCACCACGATGCCGCCGGTCATGTATTCGCAGCAATGATCGCCGGCGCCTTCGACTACCGCGACCGCGCCGGAGTTGCGCACCGCGAAGCGTTCGCCGGCGATGCCGCGGAAATAGCATTCGCCCTCGATCGCGCCATACATCACGGTGTTGCCGACGATGATGGATTCCTCGGGCACGATGCCGGAATTGCGCGGCGGCTTGACGATGATGCGGCCGCCGGACAGGCCCTTGCCGACATAGTCGTTGGCCTCGCCTTCGAGATCGAGGGTGATGCCGCGCGCCAGCCACGCGCCGAACGCCTGGCCCGCGGTGCCCTTGAGGCTGACCTGGATGGTGTCATGCGGCAGGCCGGCATGGCCGTAGATTTTCGCGACCGTGCCCGACAGCATCGCGCCGGCGCTGCGGTTGGTGTTGTTGATCTCGACCTCGATCTTGACCGGTGCGCCGCGGTCGATCGCGGCTTGCGCCTTTTCGATCAGGGTGCGGTCGAGCACGGCTTCCAGATGATGGTTCTGCGCCTGGGCGTGATAGATCTTCTGGCCCGGATGTTCCTTCTGGCGAACGAACAGCTTGGAGAAATCCAGCCCCTTTGCCTTCCAGTGCGCCACCAGCTTGGTCTGGTCGAGCATCTGGGTCTGGCCGACCATCTCGTTGAAGGTGCGATAGCCCAGCGCCGCCATGATCTCGCGGACTTCCTCGGCGACAAAGAAGAAATAATTGATGACGTGCTCGGGCTGGCCGGTGAAGCGCTTGCGCAATATCGGATCCTGCGTCGCCACGCCCACCGGGCAGGTGTTGAGATGGCACTTGCGCATCATGATGCAGCCGGCCGCGATCAGGGGCGCGGTGGCAAAGCCGAATTCGTCGGCACCGAGCAGCGCGCCGATCACCACGTCGCGTCCGGTGCGGAAGCCGCCATCGACCTGCACCGCGATCCGGCTGCGCAGCCGCTCGCGCACCAGGGTCTGGTGGGTTTCGGCGAGGCCGATTTCCCAAGGGCTACCGGCGTGCTTGATCGAGGTGAGCGGCGAGGCGCCGGTGCCGCCTTCGAAACCGGCGATGGTGACATGGTCGGCGCGCGCTTTGGCGACGCCGGCCGCGACCGTGCCGACGCCGATTTCGGAGACCAGCTTGACCGACACGAGGCCATCCGGGCTGACGTTCTTCAGGTCGTAGATCAGTTGCGCCAGATCCTCGATCGAATAGATGTCGTGATGCGGCGGCGGCGAGATCAGTCCGACGCCCGGCGTCGAATGCCGCACGCGCGCGATGGTGGCGTCGACCTTGTGGCCGGGCAATTGCCCGCCTTCGCCGGGCTTGGCGCCTTGCGCCATCTTGATCTGCATCATGTCGGCGTTGACGAGATACTCCGTGGTGACGCCGAATCGTCCCGACGCGACCTGCTTGATCGCCGAGCGCATCGAATCGCCGTTCGGCATCGGCTTGAAGCGGTCGCTCTCCTCGCCGCCTTCGCCGGTGTTGGACTTGCCGCCGATCCGGTTCATCGCGATCGCCAGCGTGGTGTGCGCCTCGCGCGAGATCGAGCCAAAACTCATCGCGCCGGTGGCGAAGCGCCGCACGATGTCCTTGGCCGGCTCGACCTGGTCGAGCGGGACGGGTTTTCGCTTCTCGTCCTCGGCGGTTTTGATCTTGAACAGGCCGCGCAGGGTCAACAGGCGCTCGGACTGCTCGTTGAGGATTTTCGCGAACGCCCGGTAGCGCTCGAGCGAATTGCCGCGCACCGCATGCTGCAGCGTGGAAACCGATTCGGCGGTCCAGGCGTGATCCTCGCCGCGGGTGCGATAGGCATATTCGCCGCCGACATCGAGCGCGGTCTTGTACTGCAGCGCATCGCCGAACGCGTCGGCATGGCGCCGCGTGGTTTCCTCGGCGATCTCGGCGAGGCCCACGCCTTCGATCCGGGTATGGGTGCCGACGAAATATTTGGCGACGAAATCCGCCTTCAACCCGACGGCGTCGAAGATCTGCGCGCCGCAATAGGACTGATAGGTCGAGATGCCCATCTTCGACATCACCTTCAGGAGGCCCTTGCCGATCGACTTGATGTAGCGCTTGACGATCTCGTAATCGTCGAGCGCCGACGGCAGCCGGTCCTTCATCGCGATGATGGTCTCAAAGGCCAGATAAGGATTGATCGCCTCGGCGCCGTAGCCGGCCAGGCAGGCGAAGTGATGCACCTCGCGCGGCTCGCCGGATTCAACCACCAGCCCGACCGAGGTGCGCAGGCCGGTGCGGATCAGATGATGATGCACGGCGGCGCAGGCCAGCAGCGAGGGGATCGGGATCCGGTCGGAGCCCGCCGCGCGGTCGCTCAGGATCAGGATATTGACGCCCTCGCGGACGAAGGCTTCGGCGCGGGCGCAAAGCTCTTCCAGCACCTGCTCGAGCCCGGCGGCACCGAGGCCGGCATGGAAGGTGGTGTCGAGCGTGTTCGACTTGAAATGGCTGTCGGCGATCTCCGAGATCGAGCGGATCTTTTCCAGGTCCGCATCGGTCAGGATCGGCTGGCGCACTTCGAGGCGCTTGGTGCCGGCGGCCCCCTGCAGGTCGAACAGGTTCGGCCGCGGCCCGATGATCGAGACCAGGCTCATCACCAGTTCTTCGCGGATCGGATCGATCGGCGGGTTGGTGACCTGCGCGAAGTTCTGCTTGAAGTAGGTGAACAGCGGCTTCGGCTTGTCCGACAGCGCCGAGATCGGCGTGTCGTTGCCCATCGAGCCGTTGGCTTCCTCGCCGGTCGAGGCCATCGGCGTCATCAGGATGGTGATGTCTTCCTGCGAATAGCCGAACGCCTGCTGCCGATCGAGCAGCGGCAGGTTGGAGCGCATGCCCTTGGCCGGCGCATCCGGCAATTCCTCCAGCACGATCTGGGTGCGGTCGAGCCATTCGCGATAGGGGTGGCTCTTGGCGAGCTGCGCCTTGATCTCGTCGTCGGGGATCAGCCGGCCCTGTTCGAGATCGACCAGCAGCATCTTGCCGGGCTGCAGCCGCCACTTGGTGATGATCTCTTCTTCGGGAATCTTCAGCACGCCCATTTCCGACGCCATGACGATGCGATCGTCGCGGGTGACGAGATAGCGCGCCGGACGCAACCCGTTGCGGTCGAGCGTGGCGCCGATCTGGCGGCCGTCGGTAAACGCGATCGCGGCGGGGCCGTCCCACGGCTCCATGATCGCGGCGTGGTACTCGTAGAACGCACGGCGGGTTTCATCCATCAGGGGATTGCCGGACCAGGCTTCCGGAATCATCATCATGACGGCATGCGGCAGCGAGTAGCCGCCCTGCACCAGGAATTCGAGGCCGTTGTCGAAACAGGCGGTGTCGGATTGGCCTTCATAGGAGATCGGCCACAGCCGGCTGATATCCTTGCCGTACAGTTCGGAATGCACCGAAGCCTGGCGCGCGGCCATCCAGTTGACGTTGCCGCGCAGCGTGTTGATCTCGCCGTTATGCGCGATCATCCGGTAGGGATGCGCCAGCGACCAGGTCGGGAAGGTGTTGGTCGAAAAACGCTGATGCACCAGCGCCAGCGCGCTCTCGAAATCCGGCTCGCTGAGGTCGGGATAGTATTTGCCGAGCTGGTCGGCGAGGAACATGCCCTTGTAGACCACGGTGCGGCACGACAGCGACACCGGGTAATAGCCGGCGAGGCCGCGGTCGCGGCGCTGATAGATCGCCTGCGAAATCGACTTGCGCAGGATATAGAGCCGGCGCTCGAATTCGTCGTCAGTCTTGATATGCGCGCCGCGGCCGATGAACACCTGCATATGCGCGGGCTCGGTCGGCTTCACGGTCTCGCCGAGCGAGGCATTGTCGGTCGGCACGTCGCGCCAGCCGAGCAGCATCAGTTCTTCTTCCCTGATCTGGTCGGCAATGATGCTCTTGATGACTTTGCGCCAGGCCGCTTCCTTCGGCATGAACAGCGCGCCGACGGCGTAGTCGCCGGGCTTCGGCAACAGGAAGCCGATCTCGGCCGCCTTGCGCTCGAAGAAGGCGTGCGGAATCTGCACCAGGATGCCGGCGCCGTCGCCGGCGCGCGGGTCGGCGCCGACCGCGCCGCGATGCTCGAGATTGCAGAGGATGTTGATCGCATCCGAAATGATCTGATGCGACTTGTGGCCCTTGATATTGGCGATGAAGCCGACGCCGCAGGAATCCTTTTCCAGCGACGGATCGTACATGCCTTCGGCCGGGGGACGCCAGGTGTGCTCGCGCGCGGGCTCAAGCGGTTTCGAGGCCGGGGCCGCCGACAGCGTATCCGTCACGATGTTTTCGCGCTCGAACTCCGACCCGCTCATCTCAGTCCTCTCAACAAGGCTAAGGGCCCTAACCATCGTCTTCGGCGCACCTTGGGCGCTTGCGGCACCCGTCGGGCCACCGCTCGTCCTCCGCGAGCCGCAATTTTTCGAATTCAGGCTTGGGCGTCCGGCGTCCCCGACGAACGGCCTTTGCCTTTAACTTCTGGCGGCCGAGTACCCAATCTCGTTGCAATCCCCGTGCCGGGTCCGCCACCAAAATTGAGACAGCTATGCTGTCCTAACTCCGACCATGCCAAATTTTTTTCTATCACACAAGCAGGTGAAAGTCGCCGCCCGCTTGGCAAGCCCGCCACGTTGTCCCGGATTTGCGGCAAACGCGCCGCGATCCGGCCCAAGGACCGCCAGAATTGGCGACGACCTTAGCAAGCGGGGATAAAGGGCCGAAGGCCCTGGGCGTGGGATGTGACCGGGAGCGATTGCGCGATGAAGATTTTCACAGGATGGGTGATGTCGGCCGGGCTGGTTCTCACCGCGACGGCCGCGAATGCTCAGATGCCGGCGCCATACGGCATGGAAACGACGCCTTATGCGCGGGTATCCGACGTCGCCGGACCCTATGCGGCGATGCCGCCGGAGGCGCCGCCGCGCTACTACGAGCCGGGTTATGAGCCAGGCTACGGGCCGGCCCTGATACCGCCGCCGGAAGTCTACGCGATCGTGCGCGAGAGCGGGTTTTCGCCGCTCGGCATTCCGCATCAGCGCGGCCTGTTTTACACGATTTCCGTAATCGACCGCCGTGGCGACGACGGGCGGCTGGTGATCGATGCCCGCACCGGGCGCATCATCCGCTTCATGCCGGCCTACCGGATGGGCGACAATTACAACGACGAGCCGCCGGCGGTCATCTATGGTCCGCCGCGGGGACCGCTGTCGCCGATGCCGCCGATCAGTAGTTATAGAGACCCGCCGCGGCCGCCGGCCTCGGTGCCGCGCGTGGCGAGCCGCACGCCGGCCGTGCCGCTGCCAAAGGCGGCACCGCCGCATGCCGTCGAGGTCAAGCCTGAGCTGAAGTCCGAAACCAGGCCCGAGACCACGCCCGAGACCAAGTCAACGGCCGCCAAGCCCACGGCAGAGCCGCCGCAGCAATCGGCTGCGGTGCAGTCCGCGCCGACGGATGTGCCGACCAAGCCGCCATCCGCCGTGCCGATCGTCCAGGCCAGGCCCACGCCGCAGATCCAGCCGACGCAGCCGATGCCGAAGGCGCAGGGGCTGGACTAAAGGAACAAAAAACGCCCCGGTTTCCCGGGGCGTTTTCCTAAAGATGATCCGAAAATCAAATCGCCTTGTTACGCGGCGACTTTCTCGGCCGAGCCGTCGACGACCTGCGGCGCAACCGCATTGGTGGTCGAGATCGGAATGCTGCGGGGCTTCTTGGCCTCGGGGATCTCGCGGACGAGATCGACATGAAGCAGGCCGTTCTCCAGCGAGGCGTTCTTCACCAGCACGAAATCGGCAAGCTGGAACGCCCGCTCGAAAGCGCGGGCCGCGATGCCGCGATAGAGCACTTCGGACTTGTCCTGGCTGTTCTCATTGGCGGTTTTCTCGCCCTTGATCGTCAGCGTGTTTTCCTTGGCGACGATGGAAAGCTCGCCCTGCGAGAAGCCGGAGACCGCGACGCTGATGCGATAGGTGTTATCGCCGGTGCGCTCGATGTTGTAGGGCGGATAGCCGGGGCTGCCGTCGGCGGTCGCCTGGTCGAGCAGCGAAAACAGCCGGTCGAAGCCGACGGTGGAACGGTAAAACGGGGTGAGATCGTAGGTACGCATAGGGTAGTCCTCCATTGAGCGACTGTTGATGTAACCCGCCCGCCATCGGGCCGGGCTTTCGTCGATGTGCAGCCTTGTGTTTACGGGTTCCCGAAACACTGGTAGCGGCCTGCACGAAGGTGATATGGGAGGGGCCTGATGGTGTTCAAGAGGGCGGAACCGATCCTCTTTTTTTGGCGCCATCGCCTTGATTTTCAGCACTTTTGACATAACCGGCTGCGCCCATGACGCTCGTTTCGATTCCCGCCAATCCGGTCCCGGACAATTTCGTCACCGGCACCATCAAGACCCCCGACGGCGCCGAATTGCGCTTTGCGCGCTGGGCGCCGCCTGCCAACCGAAAAGGCACGGTTTGCGTCTTCACCGGGCGCGGCGAGCAGATCGAAAAATATTTCGAAACCGTGCGCGACCTGCGCGACCGCGGTTTCGCGGTGGCGATGATCGACTGGCGCGGGCAGGGCCATTCGTCGCGGCGGCTGCGCGATCCGCGCAAGGGCTATGTCCGCGACTTCTCCGATTTCGAAGTGGACGTCGAGACCTTCGTGCAGCAGGTGGTGCTGCCGGACTGCCCGCCGCCGCATTTCGCGCTGGCGCATTCGATGGGCGGTGCGGTGATGCTGCGCATCGCGCATGCCGGCAAACGCTGGTTCGACCGCATGGTGCTGTCGGCGCCGATGATCGATCTTCCCGGACACCGCACCGGGTTTCCCGCGCGCGCGCTGTTGCGGATCCTGCGGCTTGCGGGGCAGGGCGGCCGCTACGTTCCCGGCGGCAGCGACGAACTGGTCGGCGTGTCGTCGTTCATCAACAATCCCCTGACCAGCGATCCCGTGCGCTACGCCCGCAACGCCGCCATCCTGGAGGAAGACCCGACGCTGGGCATTGCCTCGCCGACGGTGGCCTGGGCCGATACCGCGTTCACGGCGATGCGCGGTTTTCGCGCCGCGAATTATCCCTCGGAAATCCGCCAGCCGATCCTGATGCTGGCGGCCAGCAACGACACCATCGTGTCGACGTCGGCGATCGAGGAGTTCGCCTATCACTTGCGCGCCGGCTCGCATCTGGTGATCGCCGGAGCCAAGCATGAAATCCTGCAGGAGCAGGACCGCTACCGCGCGCAATTCTGGGCCGCGTTCGACGCCTTTGTGCCGGGGACGCCGCTGTTTCAGTGAGCGGCGTCAGGCCCGCACGACATGGTAAGTCGCAGCTCCCGCCAGATAGATCCCGAGCAGGATCATCGCGATCAGAAACCACTTCCGGAAAGCTTCCGGCTCCAGCCGGGTGCGCAGCGCCTGCCCGATGAACATGCCGGTAAACGAGGCCACCATCGCGACAGCGCCGGGCAGCGCGGTGGCCGCGGTCAATAGTCCGGCGCTGGTGAGATTGAAGGCGAGCGACACCGTGGCGACGGTAAAGAACACCCCGAGCGCCTGCACCAGCTCGTCCTTTTCCATGCCGATCGCCTGCATGAACGGCATCGACGGGATCACCTGCACGCCGGTGGCGGCGGAAATCATGCCGGTGACGACGCCGACGATGCCGCCGATCCATTTTTCATTGCGGCGGGCGACCGGGAAGGTGAATTTGGTCAGGCCGACGATCGCATAGAGCACCAGCATCAGGCCGAGCACGATCTCGCCGTAGCCCGCGTAGGGCCCGGCCAGCATTCCCGAGTTCAGCCGAATGCCGGCGACGGTGCCGACCATCAGCGGCCATAGCCGCCGGATGATGTCGCGCAGATAAGGGCCGACGAAAGTCTGCCAGATATTGGTGACGATGGCGGGCACGATGACGATGGCGAGCGCCTGTGCCGGCGGCATCGTCACCGCGAGCAGGCCCATCGCCACCGTCGGCAGGCCGAGGCCGACCACGCCCTTGACGAAGCCCGCCAGCAGGAACACCGCCGCAATCAGAATCAACACAGGATCGATCATCCGGCCACATTGACCGGCCAGCGCCATCGGCACAATCTGCGGCTTGTGAAGCAAGCCTTCGGCTGGGACGAAGGCAGGAAATCGCGATGCATTTCGATCTGGTCGACCTCAGGCTGTTCATCGCGGTGGCGGACAGCGGCAGCATTACGCGCGGTGCATCCCGCGCCAATCTGGCGCTGGCCTCGGCCAGCGCGCGGATCAAGGCGCTGGAGGCGGCCGTCGGCATCGCGCTCCTCAAGCGCGGCCGCCGCGGCGTTGAGCTGACCGCGGCCGGCCAGAGCCTGCTCGATCATGCCCGCCTCATCATGCACAATGTCGATGCCATGCAGGGCGACCTGATGGCGTTTGCCCGCGGCATGAAGGCGACGCTCCGCCTGCTCGCCAATACCTCGGGCCTGTCGGAATATCTGCCGAAGGTATTGGCTGCGTTTCTTGCCGGGCATCCGCACCTCAGCATCGAGGTTGAAGAACGCGAAAGCAGCGATATCGCCAACGCCATCGCGACAGGCGCCGCGGATATTGGCCTGGTCGCCGAACACGCTCTGCCCGACAGCATCGAGCGGATCCCGTTCAGCGAAGATCGCCTGGTGATCGTGGTGGCGCGCCATGACGAACTGGCGAGCCGGCGGCAGGTCGATTTCCGCGACGTGGTGAGCCGGGATTTCATCGGCTTGACTGCATCGAGCGCGCTGCATGCGCATGTCACCGGCCACGCGGCACGGCTGGGCGTGCGCCTGCGCTTTCGCGCGCGGCTCAACAGTTTCGATACGATCAGCCAGATGGTGGCGGCGGGCATCGGGATTGCGGTGATGCCGGAAGTCGCGGCCAAACGCTGTGCCCGCTCGCTGCCGATCAGCCGGTTGCGGATTCGCGACCCCTGGGCCAACCGCAAGCTTGTGATCTGCGCCCGCAGTTTCCGCACCCTGCCGCGCCCGGCGCAGCAACTGGTCGAGCACTTGCGCAAGGCGGCGCAGCGCTGATGGTTGCGGGATGTTTCACTTCTCGATCTGAATGCCGGAATCCTTGATCACCCGCGCCCACTTGCCGGTTTCGGCTTCAATGAAGCTGCGGAAATGTTCGGGCGTGTCGCCGACCAGCGTTGCGCCCTGGCTCGCCAGTTTTTCCTTCACGGCCGGGTCGCGCATCGCCTCGGTTGCGATCCGGTTCAGGGCGGCGACGATGTCGGGAGGCGTTCCGGCCGGCGCCACCATGCCGTACCAGTTCTGGATCAACAGGTCCGGCATGCCGACCTCGGCGGTGGTCGGCACTTCCATCGCCGTCGGCGCCCGTTCGCGGGCGCCGATTGCGATCGGCCGCAGCGCGCCGGTCTTGATCTGCGGCAGCAGGATCGGCAGGTCGAGGAACACCATCTGCACCTGCTGGCCCAGCATGTCGGTCACGGCGGGTGCGGCGCCGCGATAAGGCACATGCACGATGTCGATCTTTGCCGTGAGCTTGAGCAATTCGGCGGCCAGATGCGGCATGCTGCCGACGCCGGTCGATGCAAAATTGAGCTTGCCGGGATTGGCCTTGGCGTACGCGATCAGTTCTTTCATGTTGGCGGCCGGAACGCTGGTGGCGACCACCAGCATCTCCGGGACTTCCGCCACCAGCGTGATCGGCTGCAGATCCTTTAACGGCTCGTAGGAGATCTTTTCCAGACTGGCGGTGATGGCGAGCGCGCCTGCGCTTGAGATCGCGACCGTGTAGCCGTCGGGTTTGGCCTTTGCCACCGCGTCGGTTCCGAGCACGCCCGCCTGTCCGCTGCGATTGTCGATGATGACAGGCTGCTGGATGATCTCCGACATGCGCTGGCCGACCACGCGCGCGATGATGTCGTTCGGCCCGCCGGCCGGGAACGGCACGATGATGCGGATTTGCCGGTCGGGAAAATCCCCTGCTGCGGCAAGATCCGGCAGTAACCCTATCGATATTATTGCTGTCAGCAGCGCGCCGATAATTCTCATCGTGGGCTCCATCCGCCAAGCCGTCTGCGTCGTGGTGAAGGCGCTAGCTGTTCAACAGCTTCATCGCCGCTTCGTGCACGCGCGGATCGCCCGCGGCGATGATGCGGCCGCCATGTTGCGCCGGCTTGCCGTCCCAGGTGGTGACGATGCCGCCCGCACCGGTGATGATCGGGATCAAGGCGGCGATGTCGTAGGATTTCAACTCGGTCTCGACCACGAGATCGAGATGGCCGGCGGCGAGCATGCAATAGGAATAGCAATCGCCGCCGTAGCGCGTCAGCCGCACGGCGTCCTCGACCCGGCCGAAGGCGGCGCGATCGGCGGCGTTCATCAGCAGCGGACTGGTGGTGAACGACGTTGCCTCCTTCAGCGACGCGCAGCGCCGCACCGCCAGCCTGCGCGTCCCCGAGGGCCCGGCGTAATGCGCCGAGCCGCTGTCGCCGGAAAAGCGCTCGCCGATAAAGGGCTGATGCATCATCCCGAACACCGGCGTGCCCTGATGCAGCAGCGCGATCAGCGTGCCCCAGATCGGAAAGCCGGCGATGAAGGATTTGGTGCCGTCGATCGGATCCAGCACCCAGACATATTCGGCGTCTTCGCGCTCGTTGCCGAATTCCTCGCCGACGATGCCGTGCTGGGGGAAGTTGGCCTTGATCAGGCGCCGCATCACCGCTTCCGCGGCGCGGTCGGCTTCGGTCACCGGATCGAAGTCGTGGGCGGTGCTCTTGTTGTCGATGCTGAGCGAGGTCCGGAAGAACGGCAGGATGGTTTCCCCCGAAGAGGTCGCAAGACGGCCGATGAAGGCAGTAAAATCGATGACCGTCACGGCGGTTCCTTCAACAGGCGGGGCGAGAATTGTCCGGCTCCTGCGTAGCCCAATCCGGCAAACCGCGCACGGGGTGCTGGCGCTTTTTGCCGGCTTGTTTGGCTGCCGTCGCGCGTGCGAATCAGTTGGGTGGCGGCGGTGCGCCTGGAGATGACAAGCCCGATCACGAATTCGAGAACTACGGGGACATAGCCCTCCGGCATGACTTTTCTGGTATCATCGATGTACATAACTACTTGATATTACACAAAGAAACATAAAAATCGACTTTTATGCAACGTCACAAAACTTAGTGGATTTTTGCACCGGAAATGATTCAAAGGCACTTGCACTTTGTGCAGCGCGGTCGCATATTGTTGCGGTGCGGTAGCGCTTTTGCGTTATCGCTGCCCTCCTTGGGCGTTTCCTCCCTAGACTTGGGCCGCTTGTTTTCAAGCGGCCCTTTTTCTTTTGGCACCGTCATTCCGCCGCGGCCTGGAACGGTCCGAGATCGCCGAGCGGAAGTGCTGCCATCGCCTCGGCCAGCGCGCCGAAGTCGGCGGCGACCTGCGCGAACCGCGGCCCGCGTTCGCGCCGCCGCTCGTCCATGTAGATGGCGCGGTTGAGTTCGAGCTGGATGGTGTGCAGTCCGCTCGCCGGGTTGCCGTAGTGCTCGGTAATGAAACCGCCGGCATAGGGCTTGTTGCGGCCGACCGAGTAACCCAGCGCACTCATGGTTTCCTCGACCATGTCGGGCAGCAGCGCCGCGCAACTGGTGCCGTAGCGGTCGCCGATCACCATGTCCGGCCGGCGCGGCTCATCGCGCGAGACCCCGATCGAGGGCATCGAATGACAATCCACCACCACCACCGTGCCGAAGGTCTGGTGCGCCTTGTTGATCAGCCGCCGCAACGCGCGGTGATACGGCTTGTACAGCGTCTCGATCCGGCCGAGCGCGTCATCGACGCCGAGGCGCTCGCGATAGATCTCCTGGCCGTCGCCGACCACGCGCGGGATGGTGCCGAGACCGCCGGCCACCCGCATCGATCGCGTATTGGCGAAGCTCGGCAGCCGTCCGTTGAACATCCGCGGATCGAGCTCGTAGGGCTCGCGGTTGACGTCGACATAGGAGCGGGGAAAGTTGACCCGCACAGTCGGAAAACCGCGATCGCTCAAGCCTGCGATCAACTCGTCCATGAACGAATCTTCGGAGCGGCGCAGCGCCGCCAGGTCGATGCGCGACGCGGTCAGGAATTCGCGCGGATAGACCGAGCCGGAGTGCGGAGAATTGAAGATGATCGGCGCCCGCCACGCGTCCGGCTCCACGATCTCGAACGGAGGCGACAGTTCGCCATCAAACCTGGTCATCGTCGGGCGCCGTCCCTGCAATCCGCTGCTCTGGACAGGTCATTTCTGCCAGAAAACCGGAGCTTTTATGTGAACTCATTGTCGGTAATCGCAACCATTCTGCCAAGTGAAAAAAGCCTTTAAGCCGGCCGGAACGCGTCAGGGACCGCGAAAAGGCCCAGCTTGATTGATTCGGGACGCATTCCGGTACAGAAATAACGAAAGCCTGCGACCGCGCGCCGCGCCTTTCACCCGAAATTTACCCTCTGTCGGGCTTAGTGAGCGGACTGATCCTCTTGATGGGATTCGACGACCGACCGCCATGCATAAAATCCTCCTCGCCGAAGACGACAACGACATGCGCCGCTTCCTGGTCAAGGCGCTGGAAAACGCCGGTTTCCAGGTCTCGCCCCATGACAACGGCCTGTCGGCCTACCAAAGGCTGCGCGAGGAGCCGTTCGAGATGCTTCTCACCGATATCGTGATGCCGGAGATGGATGGCATCGAACTGGCGCGCCGTGCCTCGGAACTCGATCCCGATATCAAGATCATGTTCATCACCGGCTTTGCGGCGGTTGCCCTGAACTCGGACTCCGAGGCGCCGAAAAACGCCAAGGTGCTGTCGAAACCGGTTCATCTTCGCGAATTGGTCAGCGAAGTGAACAAGATGCTGGCGGCCTGATTCGCAAGGCCCAAGGCCCCAAAGCG
The DNA here is from genome assembly GCA_963774685.1 of uncultured Alphaproteobacteria bacterium. Lineage (GTDB taxonomy): Bacteria > Pseudomonadota > Alphaproteobacteria > Rhizobiales > Xanthobacteraceae > Bradyrhizobium. Next base: position 153,418 of record CAVZFU010000006.1, read on the forward strand.
CCGGTCGGGCATCCTTGCCTGCCTGCTTTGGAGCCGATATACGGACCCCACCCGTGGTTCAAGGTTTCAGGGCGCGTAGCTCAGCGGGAGAGCACCTCGTTGACATCGAGGGGGTCACAGGTTCGATCCCTGTCGCGCCCACCATCTTTTCCGATTTCCCGACCGGGCGGCCGTTGTTGTCTAGGACGGATGTCGGGCAACGGGCTCCAGATCAATCATGCCAAGTTCGACCAGCGTGCGGTGGAAGCGACGCTTGCGGTCCGATGACGACGCGAAATAGGCATCGCCGCAATGTTCAAGAAGGCTCGCGCGCGTGGCAAAAATTTCGTCAAGCGGCAGGCCGGCCTGCTGCAACGCGACGGTGCCGAGAAAAGCAATATCCAGGTCTCTGCTTCGCCCGGAAACTAGCCAATCCGAAGGGTAGTTCAGGGCTTCCATCGCATAGAACGTACGGAACCGGCGTCGCGGATCTGCCGGGAGTTTGAGTTTTGCCTCGATCTGGCGTGCCATGACGGGCTGATGATCTCCGTAGTGCAGGACGAGCGTCGGACGCCGGGGCAAGCGACTTGAAAACGCCGATTTGAGACCATTCCAGGTGGCGGCGGTTTCCGCGAGCCGGGCGTAATACTCGGCATAGTGAGAGTCGGAAAGGCTCGCGGTGGCGAAGGCCCGTTCACTCTCAAAGCGTCCGGGTGCGGTCAGCCTTCGGTTGTGAGGACCATGATTGAAATTGGTCAGCACATATAGAAACCGCGGCCCCGCATCGGCCGCGATGCTTTTTGCATGAGCATCGATCGCTGCGTTCAGGAACAACGCATCGGAATTGGTCGCTTCAAATCGCTTGACGTCGAACGGTGGAGGAAAATCATCCGCGAAAAGACGTTCGGCGATGCCGATCGAGCGGTAAAAATCATCGTAGTTGAGAAAGTTGCGGCGGCAGCTTGAGGCGAGGGATGTCCGGTAGCCAAGCGCTGTCAGCGTGTGGGGAAGACTGTTGTGGAAGCGGCCGGCGCCTCTCTTGAAGAGAAAATAGGCATTTGAACCGAAGCTTGCGCTGGAAAGGCCGGTGAGCAGGCTGAATTCGGATTGCCAGGACCCGCCGCCGAAAATATCGACGTTGAGACCTCCGTAAAGACCGTCTTTCGGAGACAGAAACGCTTCGACGACGGGCTCAACGGGGAGTCCATAAATCCGCGGATCGAAGATCAATTCGTGCTGGATGACGATAATGTCGGGATAGTCGAGGGCGCGGGCTGGAACGGCAGGCATCAATGGCAGCGGGTCGGTGGCGATATCGCTCAAAGACAGGCCGCCGAACCGTCGCCAGGAAAGCGGATCGAGCAGCGAGGCGATGAAGGTCGAATAAAAGCAGCGCTGCTCGGCTGCGATCCGCTGATGGGAAGCGGCTCCCCCGCCTGCCTTGTACGCCATCACTAAACCGGTCAGCGCAATCCCGAGCAGGATGATCTGAAATTCCGGAGTCGTCGGCCAGCCGGGGACGTAGAGGACAGCGACTGCGGCGAGGGCGAGCACGATGCCTCCACCCGCAACAGCCGATAACTGCGACCGGATACTGGACGACGAAAAATGGAACTGTTCCCGCAAACGCCAGCGGCAAATCGGTTACAATCAGCTTCAGCCCGCTGTGATTGTACTTGACGTAGGACGCTCCGGAGATGGCTGCCGCGACGATCGATGACAGCAGAATCGCTCGTCCAAAATCGGTTACGACAAACAGCAGCACCGCGGCGCAGAGGCACAGCCCGGCAATTGCCAATTTCAGGTGCTCGAGGCTGCGCTCCGCAAACCAGATAACGCCGATGGCGGCGACAAGTGCCAGGGTCAATGTCATGCGACAGGATAAAGACGTGTGGAATTTCCACAACTGCCGGCGACGTCGCACTTCGTTGACATCGAGGGGTGTCACGGATTCGATCGCTGTCGCACCCCACCATCAGTCACCTGGCTTTCCCGTCGAACAACCAGCGCGTGCGGGTCACGAATAGCGCCTCTGGAGGGAACTTAATCGGCGCTCGTTCATTGCCGATCATGCGTTTGAAGTTTTCATTGGTGCTTGTTTTGACGGCGATGGCAGCCGGCCCCGCTCACGCGGAGAGGGGCGTGGCGGCGTTCTACAGCGGCGGCCTCACCTCCAGCGGTGAGGTCACGGGGCCGAATGGACTGACGGCAGCGCACCGCACGTTGCCGTTCGGTACGGTCGTACTCGTCACCAACCTCCACAATGGCAAGACGGTCGTGGTGCGCATCACGGATCGTGGTCCCTATGGCCGCGGTCGCATCATTGACGTGAGCCGTGCGGCTGCGCGCGAACTCGACATGATCAACAGCGGCACGGCAACCGTGAGTGTCGAACGGCAATAGCGGCGCACAGCCGGACATCTGCCCAATCCCGTTTTCTTCTCCTGACACCGGCCTCGCGCCTCCTTGCGATATGCCGTATTGTACCCAACTAGCAACGGTACACGGCAATCGACCCTGCCGGTCGGCGGCCGCGATTTCGAGAGGGAGCATCGACATGAGCGACAAGACCGAACGGGCGGTACTGGCGGGCGGCTGCTTCTGGGGCATGCAGGATCTGATCCGGCGCCAGCGCGGCGTGCTCTCCACCCGCGTCGGATACACCGGCGGCGAGGTGCGCAACGCCACCTATCGCAACCATGGCACCCACGCCGAGGCGATCGAGATCGTCTTCGATCCGCGGCTGACGAGCTTTCGGGACATCCTCGAATTCTTCTTCCAGATCCACGATCCGAGCACGCGCAACCGGCAAGGCAACGACATCGGGGCGAGCTACCGCTCGGCGATCTTCTACACCAGCGACGAACAGAAACGGATTGCGCAGGACACCATCGCCGATATCGACGCCTCCGGAATCTGGCCCGGCAAGGCCACCACCGAAGTCGCGCCCGCGGGAGACTTCTGGGAAGCCGAGCCCGAGCATCAGGATTATCTCGAACGAATTCCCAACGGCTACACCTGCCACTTCGTGCGTCCGGGCTGGAAACTGCCGCGCCGCAAGGCGGGGTGAGTATTTTACGGTTCGGATAGAGAAACGCTCCTCACGATGAAGGTCTTCTTCTCCCCTCCCTCCACGCGCATTCGCGCGTGGCGGGGAGGGGTCGGGGGTGGGGGGTAGTGCGGCATTCACCGAAGCATCGGTTCCGGCCGATAGACCCCCCACCCCCGACCCCTCCCCGCCGCTTCGCGGAGGGAGGGGAGAAGTACATCATCCTGAGCAGGATCGTCGACCGGTCGCGCGGATGCACGCCCGATAACAAGCTCCGCTGTCTCGAAGGATGAAGTCGTTCGAGGTGGAGATCGCTAAACCGAACGCTTCGTTATCAGCTTCTTCTTCGCGGCCGGCTTCTTGCGCTGCGCCCTGGCGAGAAACTCCGCCAGCACCACCGCATGGTTCACGGCAGGGTCGCGCGCCGCGTACACCAATGTCGTCTTGCCGCGTCCGATTTGCTTCAGGACTTCAGTCACCGCCGGATTCGATTTCAGCTCATCGCGGTAGCGGCGCTTGAATTCAGCGAAACGATCCGCGCGATGATCGAACCACACCCTGAGCGCAGGCGTCGGAGCGATGTCCTTGCTCCAGAGATCGAGCGCAGCCGCGTCCTTGCGCAGGCCGCGCGGCCATAGCCGGTCCACCAGGATCCGCTTGCCGTCTTTCGCCGAGGGCGGTTCGTAGGCTCGCTTGATCTTGATCGACGCCATGCTCGCGTTCCTCCACAGACGATCGGTTGCGCGCCCGAAGCATCGAACGAAAGTGCCGGGAACGCAAAGCAAACGTTCTGGAATAAACCCGCTTTATGGGCGTTCTGTTCAATATAGGATTGGAACGTTTGATCGGACGGGCGTTTTAGTAAAAGAAGATTTCTCAAATTCATGGGAGCGCGAGACATGGCCGAGGAAAAGGCAGCGCCTGCCGGTCCGGATTTGACGCTGGGCGTCGAACTGTCCCAGTTCACCGGCGAGACCCTGCTCGGCCATGTCGGCGATGACGAGGTGTTGCTGGTGCGCGCGGGGCCGGATGTCTTCGCCATCGACGCGCATTGCAGCCATTATCATGGGCCGCTCGCGGAAGGGCTGGTGACCGGCGAGAGCATCCGCTGCCCCTGGCATCATGCCTGCTTCGACCTGCGTACCGGGGAAGCGGCGCGGGCGCCCGCGCTCAATCCGCTCGGAGTCTGGCAGGTCGAGCGCGAAGCGGCGCGCATTTTCGTCCGGCGAAAACGCGAGCAGCCGAAGCCGCGCGTCAAGGGTCCGGTGGAAGCGCCCGGCAGAATCGTGATCGTCGGCGGCGGTGCGGCGGGTTTTGCGGCGGCCGAGATGCTGCGGCGGCAGGAATATCGCGGCAGCATCGTGATGCTGAGCAACGATGCCGCGGCACCCGTGGACCGGCCCAACCTGTCCAAGGATTATCTCGCCGGCAGCGCACCGGAAGACTGGTTGCCGCTGCGTGCCGGATGATTTTTACGCCGATGCGAAGATCGACCTGCGCCTTGCGACCGAAGTCGCCTCGATCGACACCAGGGCGCGCAATGTCATGCTCGCCGACGGTAAGGCCGTTGCCTATGACCGCCTGCTGCTGGCGACCGGCGCCGAGCCGGTGCGGCTGCCGTTTCCGGGCGCCGGCCAGCCCCACGTCCATGTGCTGCGCTCGCTCGCCGATTGCCGCGCCATCATCGAATCCGCTAAAGGCGCGCGCCGGGCGATCGTGATCGGCGCCAGCTTCATCGGGCTCGAAGCCGCCGCCGCGCTGCGAACGCGTGAGATCGAGGTTCATGTGGTCGGACTGGAACAGCGGCCGATGGAGCGCGTGCTCGGACCTGACATGGGAGACTTCGTGCGCGCGCTGCATGAAGAGCATGGCGTCGTTTTCCATCTCGGAGACACCGTGACCGCGATCGACGGCAAGCGCGCCACGCTCAAAAGCGGCGGCGTGCTGGAGGCCGATGTGGTCGTCGTCGGTGTCGGGGTGCGGCCGCGGCTGGCGCTGGCCGAGCAGGCCGGTCTTGCGCTCGATCGCGGCGTCACCGTGAATGAATACCTCGAGACCAGCGTTGCCGGCATCTATGCCGCGGGCGATATCGCACGCTGGCCCGATCCGCATTCTCAAAGCGCCATCCGGGTCGAGCACTGGGTGGTGGCCGAACGCCAGGGCCAGACCGCGGCGCGCAACATGCTGGGGCAGCGCGAAAAGTTCGACGCCGTGCCGTTTTTCTGGAGCCAGCATTACGACGTGCCGATCAACTATGTCGGCCACGCCGAAGTCCTGGGACGAGATTGCCGTCGACGGCGACATCGCGAAAAAGGATTGCCTGCTGCGCTACAGGAGCAAGGGCCGCACGCTGGCGGTTGCCTCGATCTACCGCGATCTCGAAAGCCTCAAGGCCGAACTGGAGATGGAGCGGGCGGAAGGCTGAGGGTGCTTTGTCGAACCTGCAGACGAGCTCTACTTGATTTCAAGCTGATTTTACCCGGTCGGGCAAATCAGCTGACTGTCAAGCCCCATCCGCAAAAATATTCTGATTTTCAGAAGAACGCAAATCAGTGCGTATATCCACTCTGTCCCGTCCCACTCAGAGGGGCGTTGCGCAACGTCACGAACGCGGGGCGGGATGCGGTGGACGCTGATGGCGCATTGACGAACGGCGCTCTCAGGCGGACGGCGAAGTCGTGTGGTCCTGACACCCCGACGCTGGTGTCAAGTTGTGCGGAATTTATCCGCATGAGCGACGGTGGCAACAAAGCCCGGTCACCGGGGAGAGCACGAAGGAAACCGTAAAACCATTGTGCGGGGAATGCCGGGTTTTTCCGGTGTGACCGTGGTGACTGTTATACTGGCATGGCTTGTTTTTTCTGCCCTGCCAGGCTGCGGGCGCATTGGGCGCCCGGCATTCCCTGCGCCCTCTGTTTCGGAGGGCAAGAAGTTGTTAGCAAAACCTCGGACGCATCGCGCCGCGAGAATGCGGAGTTGTATTTTGGCGTCATCGCCCGGCTTGACCGGGCGATCCAGTATTCCAGAGACGTCAGCGATAGAGCCGAGAGGCCGCGGCGTACTGGATACCCCGCTTTCGCGGGGCATGACTAATTCCACATCTGGAACGGGGATTCGCTGGCGGCGGGTGCGGCCTATGCCGTAAAGTCGCTTGCTGCCGTCGCCTCGCTCGACGGCGGCCAACGATAATATCGGAAGGGAACGGACCGATCATGAGTTTGAGACCGCAATTGCCGGAACGCGCGCCGCGGGGAGAGGGCGTGCCGACCGCTCTCGACGGCCTGCTGGTGGTCGATTTCACCCGGGTCGTCGCCGGCCCCGCCTGCACGCAGACGCTGGCCGATTTCGGCGCCGAGGTGATCAAGATCGAGAATCCGGAAGGCGGTGACGATACCCGCCACTACGAACATGCCGATCTTGCCGGCGAAAGTGCGGCCTTTGTCAGCCTGAATCGCAACAAGCGCGGCATCGCGCTCGACCTTGCGAAGCCCGAGGCGCGCGAGATCGCGCGCGAACTGATCCAGAAGGCCGACGTGGTGGTGGAAAATTTCTCCGCCGGCGTGATGAAGAAGTACGGGCTGGATTACGCCTCCGTTGCATCGGCCAATCCCCGGCTGGTCTATTGTTCGATCTCGGCCTACGGCCGCCAGGGGCCGTTCGCCTCGCGGCCGGGCTTCGATCCGATCACGCAGGCCGAAAGCGGGTTCATGTCGCTGAACGGCTTTGCCGACGGGCCGCCGGTGCGCACGGGAACGCCGATCGTCGATTTTGCAACCGGCATGTCGGCCTGCAACGCCATCCTGCTGGCGCTGTTTGCCCGCGACCGGCTCGGCCGCGGCCAGCATGTCGAGGTCGCATTGTTCGACATCGCGGTGGCGCTGACCGGATTTTACGGCATGGCCCATTTGATGACGGGGCTGAATTACAGCCGGCAGGGCAATTCGCCCAACGGGTCTCCGTCGGTCGGCGTCTACCATGGCTCGGACGCGCCGTTCTATATCGCCTGCGCCAACGATCGGCTCTATCGCCGCCTCGTCGTCGAAGTGCTCGACCGGCCCGATCTCGCCAGCGGCGAATTCGGCGACCGGCGTTCGCGAACCGCCAACCGGGAAAAGTTGCGCGAAATCCTCGCCGGCATTTTTGCCTCCGACGTCCGCGACAACTGGGTGACCAAAATGAAAGCCGCCAACATCCCGGTCGGCTTTCTGCGCACCATCGAGGAAGCCTTCAGCTCGCCGGAACTGCGCGAGCGGCATCGCCTCAACCAGATCCCGCACCCGGCGGCGGGCTCGGTCCCCAACATCGAATCCCCGCTGCGTCTCGACCTGACGCCTTTGATCGATCCGGTGGCGGCGCCCATGCTCGGCGAGCATACCAAAGAGGTGCTGCGCAAGACGCTCGGCTATGACGATGGCCGCATCGCGAAGCTGGCGGAAGCCGGGGTTTTCGGCACGCCAGGGAGCAAGGGCTGACATCGCCGACGTAAAACCTGCGCAACGCGCGCACAATATGGTAGCGTTACGGACCACACGGGAGGACGCGAACATGAACGAACCAAAATTGGAAGTGCCGGCGGAACTGCGCGATCTGGCGGAAAAAACCATCGACCAGGCGGAAAAGGCGTTCGGCATGTTTTTCGATGCCGCCAGCAAGTCGATGGCGTCGATCCCGAGCCCGGGTACCGAAGTTTCCAGGCAGGCGCTGACCTTCACCGAACAGAACATGAAGGCCGCGTTCGAACACGCCCGCAAACTGGTTCACGCAACCGATCTGCAGCAGGCCATGCAAATTCAGTCCGAGTTCCTCAGGAGCCAGTTTACCAACGCCGGCGAACACATGCGGCAGATCACCACCGGCGTGATGTCGGCCGCGAGCGATGCGTCGAAGGGCAAATCCTGAGCCCGGCCGTTTTTCATTCTTCAAATGAGGCTACACCGACCCGCTGCCTGCGCATGGAGGAGCGATCATGTTGACGACGTCCCATGCTGCGGGACCCAGCGAGCCGGCGGTCCGCGACATCACGCTGGGTGAGTTGCTGCGATGGGCGGCGGAAACCGCACCCGACCGGATCGCGCTGATTGCCGGCATCCCGGACAGGGAAAATCGCCGGCAGTGGAGTTATGCGGAGCTGTACGCGCAGTCGCTGCGTACCGCGCGGGCGCTGCGGACCCGCTTTGAGCCGGGCGAACGCGTGGCGGTCTGGGCCCACAACATCCCGGAATGGATCATGATGGAGTTTGGCGCCGCGATGGCCGGCGTCATTCTGGTGACCGTCAATCCCGGTTTCAGGTCGGCCGAGGTTGAATATGTATTGAAGCAGTCGCGCGCGGCCGGCGTGCTGGTGGTCAGGGAATTCCGCGGCAATCCGATGCTGGCGACGGTTGAGGCGCTCGGCGCGCGCTGCCCGGAATTGCGCGAGATCATTTGCTTCGATCAATGGGACGCCTTCCTGGAATCGGGCGACCGGGCAAACCCTGCGCTGCCCGCGGTGCGATCGACCGATCCGGTGATGATCCAGTACACTTCGGGGACGACGGGGTTTCCCAAGGGCGCGCTGCTGCACCATCGCGGCCTCGTCAATAACGGGGCACACACCGCCGACCGCGCCGGCATTCCCGACGGCGCGGTACAGATCACCACCATGCCGCTGTTCCATACCGGCGGCTGCGTCTGTTGCGTGATCGGTGCGGTCTCCAAGCGCGCCACCCAGGTGCTGGTCGAGGCCTTCGAGCCCGGTCTGGTGATCGAGCTGATGGCGAGCTACCGCTCCAACGCCATGCTCGGCGTGCCGACCATGCTGGTGGCGATGATGGAGCATCCGTCGTTTGCGTCAGCCGATCTTTCCGCGCTCAAGGCGATCTATTCCGGCGGCTCGACGGTGCCGGCGGCGATCGTCGCCGATCTCGAACGGCGGCTCGGCGCGCCCTTCACCATCGTGTTCGGCCAGACCGAGTGCTCGCCGGTCGCGTTGATGACCTGGGCCACCGACACCATCGCCGACAAGGCCGAGACCATCGGCACGCCGATGCCGAATGTCGAGGTCAAGATCGTCAACCCCGATAACGGACAGACCGTCGCGATCGGCGAAATCGGCGAGATCTGCACTCGCGGCTATCACGTCATGCACGGTTACTTCGAGGACGAGGCCGCGACCAAGGCGGCGATCGACGCCGAAGGCTGGCTGCACACCGGCGATCTCGGTGCGATGGATGCGAGGGGTTACTGCACCATCGAGGGCAGGCTGAAGGACATGATCATTCGCGGCGGCGAGAACATCTACCCGCGCGAACTGGAGGAAATACTGTTCCGCCATCCCAAGGTCGGCGACGTCGCCGTGATTGGACTGCCGGATCATAAATGGGGCGAGGTGGTATCGGCGTTTATCCGCCCCGCACCCGGGATGCTCATCGTCAAGGAGGAATTGCACGATTACGTGCGCGAGCATCTCGCCCCGCACAAGACCCCGCGCCACTGGTTTATCGTCGATGCCATGCCGCTGACGGGTTCCGGCAAGATCCAGAAATTCAAGTTGCGCGAGCAATGGTCCAAAGGCGAGATGGTGGAGCTTTGAAGAACGGTTGGCCGGTGTTCCGCTCGTTCGCGTCCTGGCGCCCGGCGTTCCTGACGCCGGATATCGTCGCCGGTCTCACGCTCGCCGCCATCGTTATTCCCGAGCAGATGGCTACCGCGCGACTGGGCCACTTCACCCCGCTGCTCGGCTTTTTCGCGTTCCTCGGCGGATCGCTGGCTTTCGCGGTGTTCGGCAGCAACCGGTTTCTGTCCTGCGGCGCCAATTCGACGATCACGCCGATCATCGCCGGCGGCCTCACGGCCTTTGCCGCCGCGGGCTCGCCGGATTACGTCATGCAGGCGGTGGCGCTGGCGCTGCTGGTCGGGCTGTTTCTCATCATCGGTGGAATTTGCCGGCTGGGCTGGGTGGCCGATCTGTTGTCGGTACCGGTGACGGCGGGTTTTCTGGCCGGCATCTCCGCCCACATCCTGATCTCGCAATTGCCTGCCATCCTGGGATTGCCGGCGCCGGACAGCAAACTCGCGATGCTCGCGCGGCTGGGGGCGCTGCTGCCACAGCTTGGCGATGCCAACCCGTTCACACTTGCGATCGGCCTCGGCGTCCTCATCCTGATCGCAATATCGGAAAAGATAAATCCGCGGATTCCCGGCGCGCTGATCGGCCTCGTCGCAGCGAGTGCGGCGGTCGTGCTGATGGGGCTGGAGCACCACGGCGTTTCGGTTCTCGGAGTTATCTCCGTCGGCTTGCCGAAACTGACAGTGCCGGATGTGTCGCTTGGACAATGGATTCGCCTGGTGCCGCTCGGCCTCATCATCTCGATCGTCGTGATGGTGCAGACGGCGGCGACCACCCGTTCGTTTCCATCGGATGCCGATCAGCCGCCCGACGTTAACCGGGATTTTATCGGCGTCGGCGCGGGCAGCGTGCTGGCGGGACTGTTCGGCGCCTTCCCGGTGGATGCGAGTCCGCCGCGAACCGGTATCGTTTCGGAAACCGGCGGACGGTCGCAACTGGCCGGCCTTGTCGCCGTCGCCATCGTCTTCCTGCTGCTGATATTCGGAGCGACGCTGTTGCAGCACGTTCCTGAGGCCGCCCTCGGAGGCGTCTTGCTGTTCGTCGCGCTGCGCATCGTCCGTGTCGGGCAGATCGTTGCGATCTACCGCCAATCGTCGATTGAATTTTTGCAGATCGTGGCGACCGCCGCCGCGATCATCCTGTTTCCGATCCAGCAGGGCGTCGCGATCGGCATCACGCTTTCACTGCTGCACGGTGTATGGAGCATCACGCGCGCGCGTCTCTTGCTGTTCGAACGCATCTGCGGCACGTCGATCTGGTGGCCGGCAAGCCCGCATATTCCGGGCGAGACCGAGCCCGGCATCGTCGTCGCAGGATTTCAGGCGCCGCTGTCATTTCTCAATGCCGACAATTTCCGTCAGGACGTGCTCAACGCGCTGCATTCGTCGACCGTCAAAACTCGCCTGTTCGTGCTGGAGGCGACCGGCATTCTCGAGATCGACTACACCGCCGCGCAGGCATTCAACGACCTCATCCACCAGTGTCGCTCCGAAAACATCGATTTTGCGATAGCTCGCCTGGAATCGATCCGCGCCCAGGAAACCCTCACCGAGTTCGGCATCGACCGGTCATTGGGGCCCAACCGTATCTTCCACAGCGTCGCCGAAGCGTTGGCGGCGCTTCAGCCGCAGCCGTCTTGATTGCCGCCATGCGATCACACCGGACGGCCAACCCACAGTCTTGTGATCGCGACGCGCGAGTGTTGAGACCCGGAGAATGGATGCTTCATATAAGGAAGGCTTGCACCGATGCGCAGATCATGCTGCGTCGGGACTGACAATTCGAAGGTCTGGGAATGCACGATGTCTCGATCCCGGCGGCGCTGATAGCCGGCCTCATCAGTTTTCTGTCGCCCTGCGTACTGCCGCTGGTGCCGCCCTATCTGATTTATTTGACCGGCGCGACCATCGAGCATGTCGCCAGCGACGAGACCGACTCGGCGTCGAAACGCGCGGTGATGATCTCGGCCCTGATGTTCGTGCTCGGGTTTTCCACGGTTTTCGTGGCGCTTGGCGCCAGCGCATCCCTTATCGGAAGCCTGATCCGGGCCTGGTCGGCGCAGCTGTCGATCGTCGCCGGTATCGTCATTATTCTGATGGGCCTGCATTTTCTCGGACTGACGCGGATTGCGCTATTGATGCGCGAGGGCCGGCTGACGGCGCCAAAGCCGGTCGGGCTGTGGGGCGCCTATGTGATGGGGCTGGCGTTCGCGTTCGGCTGGACGCCCTGCATCGGGCCGATCCTGGCCGCGATCCTGTCGGTGGCTGCCGCCGAAGCGACGGTAACCAGGGGGGCCGGCCTGCTCGCGGTCTATTCTGCGGGGCTCGGCATCCCCTTTCTGCTGGCGGCTTTCATGATCGAACGGTTCTCGTCGCTGTTCTCACGGATGAAGCGGCACCTTGTCAGCGTCGAGCGGGCGATGGGCGTGTTGATGGTCATCACCGGGATCGGCTTTCTTACCGGTTCGGTCTCCGCCGTCAGCATCTGGCTGCTGGAGACGTTCCCAAGCCTGCAGAATTTTGGCTGAGACCTCGTGTATCCGGCATGCGTGCGCACCCTTGTTCCACCACTAACCCTTGCGCTCGGGGGCGCGGGGCCGCACATTCCGGTAGCGGCACTGGCCGCCAATAGCGATGCCCAAGGGAAACTCCATGGCGGTCACGCGGATCGACTGCGATATCCATCCCGCCGTGGGAGGCACGCGCACCACGCTTTTGCCTTATCTCGACGATCACTGGAAAGAGCAGGTGGTGAGTCGCGCCATCGACGGTCTCGACCTCACCAGCTATCCGCCCAACATGCCGTTGTCCGGCCGGGCCGACTGGCGGCCGGCCAAGGGCAAGCCGGGCAGCGATCTGGCCATGGTGCAGCGTGGTGCGTTCGACCAGTTGGGGGCGAGCCATGCGATCTGCAATGTGCTCTACGGCGCGCAGGCGGTGTACGATCCCTATATGGCGGCGGCGTTCTGCAAGGCGATCAACGACTGGATATCGGCCGAATGGCTGGCGCAGGATTCGCGGCTGCGCGCCTCGATCGTGGTACCGATGCAGGCGCCTGATCTGGCCATCGAAGAGATCGAACGCCGCGCCGGTGACAACAGATTCGTTTCGGTTCTGGTGCTGGCGCAAGGCGAAAGCCTGCTGGGTCGCCGGCATTTTTGGCCGGTCTATCAGGTCGCTGAAAAATACAAATTGCCGATCGCAATTCATGCCGGCAGCGCCTATCGCGGAGCCCCGAGTTCGATCGGCTGGCCTTCCTATCGTTACGAATATTATCTCGCCGAGGCGCAAGCGTTTCAGGCCCAGGTGTTGAGCCTGGTCTATGAGGGTGTGTTCCTTAAATTCCCCGGCCTCAAGGTGGTGCTGATGGAATCTGGCGTGAGCTGGCTGCCGGCCTTCATGTGGCGCGCCAACAAGACCTGGCGCGGCGTGCGCGTCGAGGTGCCCTGGATCGATCGCGAGCCGGCGGCGATCATGCGCGACCACATTCGCCTGACCACGCAGCCTTTCGACAGTCCGCCCGATGCGGCAGGGGTTGCCGACATCATCGACCAGATCGGTTCCGACAAGATGCTGCTGTTCGCGTCCGATTATCCGCACTGGCAGTTTGACGGCGATGATGCGATACCGCCGCATCTGCCGGCCGCCATCGTATCGCGCATGTGCGTCGACAACCCGCTTGAAACCTTTCCGCGGCTCGGTCTTGCCGCATGAACCTGATGGCCCGAAGGAGGATCGCATGAGCGACGTCATCGACCGCCCCATCCCCAGGCAGGAAAAGCCTGCCAGCAGCCGTTTGCGGATCATAGATTGCGACGTGCATCCGAGCCTGCATACGCGCTCCGATCTCAACCCGTTCCTGTCGAAGCGCTGGCAGGAGCATATGAAAACTTACGGCGATCACCTGCGCACGCCCTACATCGGCACCACGCCCTATCCGCGCTCGGCGCCCCTGATCTCGCGGCGCGATGCCTGGCCGCCGACCGGCGGGCCGCCCGGATCCGATCTGGCGTTCATGCAAAAGCAGCACCTCGATCCGCTCGATATCGAGTTCGGCATCCTGCAGGTGCTCGATCTCTTTATCTTCTCGCAGCAGAACCTCGAACTCGGCGCAGCGATCCAGCGCGCCGTCAACGAGTGGCAACTCGCCTGCTGGTCCGGCCGCGACCCGCGGCTGAAGGCTTCGATTCTGGTGGGGCAGGACGACACAGAGGCCGCCGTCGCCGAGATCGAGCGTTGCGCCAAGACCGGCCAATACGTGCAGATCAATGTCGCGCCGCGCGCCAACGAGCCGCTCGGCCGCCACCGCTACTGGCCGATCTTTGCCCTGGCGCAAGAACTCGACTTGCCGATCGGCATTCATTCCGGCGGGTACGGCGGCCACGCGCCGACCGGCGGCGGCTGGCCGTCCTACTATACCGAGGAGCATCAATCGAACGCGCATTCGATGGCTGCGCAGCTTACCAGTCTCGTCCTTGAAGGCGTGCCCGAGCGTTTTCCGAAACTCAAGGTCGTCTTCATCGAGGGCGGATTCGGCTATATCCCGGCGACGACCTGGCGGATGGATCAGCATTTCGAACGCTTCCGCGACGAGGTTCCGCATCTCAAGCGGCGTCCGTCCGAATATGTGCGCGAGCACTTCTGGTTCACCACCCAGCCGGTCGAGGAGCCGGACAATGCCAAGCATCTGCGGTCCCTGATCGACTGGATCGGCGTGGAACGCCTGTTGTTCTCGTCGGATTATCCGCACTGGGATTTCGACGATCCGCGGTTCGCGATCAAGACGCCGCTGACCGAAGCCGAACGGGTCAAGATCTTCAGCAGCAACGCCCGCGCGCTCTACAAGCTCTGACTCGAATGGCCCGTCACATCGTCGCCCGCACATCGGACATCCCGCCCGGCGGCAACAAGGTGGTCGGCGTCGATGGCCGCGACATCGTCGTGTTCCATGTCAATGGCGAGTTCTTTGCGCTGCTCAACCGCTGCCCGCACGAGGGCGCGCCACTCGACAAGGCGGCGTGCATTGCGCGGCTCACCTCGCCCGAACCGGGGGTCTACCGGCGCTCGCGGGTCGGCGAATTGCTGCGCTGTCCGTGGCACGGCTGGGAGTTCGACATGCGCAACGGGCAATCCTGGTTCGATCCGGCCCGCGTCAAGGTCCGGACCTATCCGGTCGTGATCGAGGACGGCGAGACGCTGGCGAAGGGACCGTATGTGGCCGAGACGTTTCCGGTCTATGTCGAAGACAGCTACGTGATCGTTGAGACATAGCTTCGTCATTTCACTGAGTAGGTCGCGCATGCTATAACGCCGCTCGGTTTTTCAGGACAGGTGCCAGCGAATGTCGAAGCAGTCGATGCGTGAAGAGGCCGAGCGCCTGATCCGCGAAACCATGGAACGCAAGGCCATCGTCGTGAAGCAGGGCAATACCCGCATCGAGACGACTTGCGGAAAATGCGGCGCGCCGAACCGGGTCTCGGCGGCCAAGGGCCAGACCCGGGTGAAATTTGCCTGCAAGGAATGCGGGCACAAGCAAGAGACGCTGTGAGATCGGCTTTCATTATTCGCCTTTCACGAACGCCGCAAACGCTTCGTTGTAATCCGGATGCCAGCGCGACAGCGCGGGACGGTTCTCGACGATATCTCCCGCCGCCCACAGGATACGCCGCTCGTCGAGGCTTCGCGGCACGTCATTGTCCGGACACAGGACATAAAAATCCCCGGCGCTGATACGCTCGATCATGAAATCGACGGTCTGCTCCGGTGTCCACGCGTTGGCCGGCTTCTCGGTGCGACCCCTGGCGGTGAGAGCCGTGAAGACAAAGCCGGGGATCAGGAGATGCGCGCTGATCCGGCTACCTGCCGCGTTGCGTAATTCGTACTGCAGCGCCTCGGTGAAGGCTTTTACGCCCGCTTTTGAGACGTTGTAGGCGGCATCGCCGGGAGGCGTCGTGATGCCCTGCTTGGAGCCGGTGTTGATGACGAGGCCCGGGCGTCCGCGCGCGATCATGCGGGGCGCGAACACCTGCGAGCCATGAATCACGCCCCACAGGTTCACGCCGAGCACGCGTTGCCAGTTTTCTTCCGGGCCGAACATGGTGCTGCCGGGCTGTATCCCGGCATTGTTCATCAGGACATCGGTGCCGCCGAAACGTGCGCGGACCGTGGCTTCCAGCCGCGTAACCTCATCGATACGGCTGACGTCGGTCACCTCTGCCATGATGCTGGCGGCGCCAGCAGGGGCGGCTTCCGTCAATGCTGCATGGGCCTGCCCAAGGCGGTCCGCTCCGACGTCGGCGATACAAACTTTCATGCCAAGGCGCGCGAACCGCATCGCCGCAGCAAGGCCGATACCGGAGGCGCCTCCAGTGATGACAGCGACATTATCTGGCGACATGGCTGCGTGGGGCATCTGCTCTCCTGGCGTGTATCTGCTCTGCCGACCTTGGCGGCAGATTTCCATTGAAGTCTTTTGCGAACAAGGCGAACCGGTTACATATCAGATCAACGGACATTTTTGGGGCCGACATGCATTATCCTTCGTTGTTTTCGCCGCTTGAGATCGGTCCGTACCGGCTTCGGCATCGCGTGGTGATGGCGCCGCTGACACGAATGCGGGCGGAGAGGCCGAGCCTCGCGCCACGGCCGCTGAATGCGGAATATTATCGCCAGCGCGCTACGCCGGGCGGCCTGATCATCGCGGAAGCCTCGCCGGTGATGGCGACCGGACACGGAAATGCCGGCACGCCCGGCATCTATTCGGCGCAGCAGGTCAAGGGATGGCGCGCGGTCGTCGATGCGGTTCACGCCAAGGGCGGATTGATCTTTCTCCAGCTCTGGCATGTCGGACGCGTCTCGCATTCCTCGTTCCAGCCCGGCGGCGTGCTGCCGGTCGCGCCCTCGGCGGTGCCGATCGCAGACCTGAAAACGATGACGGCGCAGGGAAAGCCCGCGCCTTATGAGACGCCGCGCGCGCTTGAAACCGGTGAGATCGCCGGCGTGGTCGACAGCTTCCGGCGGGCGGCGCGCAATGCGCTTGAGGCCGGGTTCGATGGCGTCGAGATCCACGGCGCCAACGGCTATCTGATCGAGCAGTTCCTGCAGTCGCACACCAATTTGCGGACCGACCGCTATGGCGGATCGATCGAGAACCGTGCGCGCTTCCTGCTGGAAATCACCCAGGCCGTCATCGACGTCTGGGGGGCTAGTCGCGTCGGCGTGCGATTGTCGCCCTATGGGGTCGCCAATGGCAGCGGTGAAGCCGATCCGATGCCGCTTTATACCCACGTCATCAAATCGCTCGATCCGCTCGGTCTTGCCTATCTGCATTTCATCGAGCCGCGCTCGAGCGGCGCCGGACGCGCCGAAGTCAATCATCAGAACGTGCCCTCGGCGATGGTGCTGTTCCGCCCCATCTGGAGCGGCAAATTGATTTCGGCCGGCGGCTTCACCGGCGAAATGGCCGATGCCGCGATCGCCGCGGGCCATGCCGACGCCATCGCATTCGGACGCATCTTCATTTCCAACCCCGATCTGCCGCGCCGCCTCGAACATGGATATCCGCTCACGCCCTACAACCGCGCGACCTTCTATGGCGGCGAAGAGGCCGGCTATACCGACTATCCCGTTCATGACGAGCTGCAGCGGGTGTAACGTCATTGCGAGCGAAGCGAAGCAATCCATCGAGCAAAAACTGGATTGCTTCGTCGCTTTCGCTCCTCGCAATGACGGGGAAGACGGGAAGCGCAAATGGCCAAGAATGCGAAAGCCGCCGGGGTATCCGCGGGCCAGTGCCTGTGCGGCAAAGTCTGCCTCGAGATCGACACGCCTGCGCGCTGGGCCTGGCACGATCATTCGATTGCCAGCCGGCGCGCCCATGGCGCGGCCTACGCGACCTATGTCGGAAGCTGGCGCAAGCGCTTTCGCATCACCAAAGGCAAGACCGAGATCGCCCGCTTCGAGGACAAGGCCACCAAGACCGCGCGCAGCTTCTGCAAGCGATGCGGCACGCCGCTGTTTTACGAGCGCGCCCGCTCGCCGCACATGGTGAACATTCCGCGCGCGCTTTTCACCGGCCGCACCGGCCGCCAGCCGCTCTATCATATCGCCATCGAGGAGTTGCAGGAGTGGGCCTATACCGGTGAGCCGCTGGTGCCGCTGAAGGGTTTTCCCGGCGTGGTCTGGCAGCGTTCGAAAAAGAAAAAGCGCCTCGATCGCGACGGGATGTTCTGATCCAGCAGTATACATGCGATCAGTCCGGCCCCGGGTTCACGATCAGGCGCAGGAAGCTCATCAGGCTGCCGACCGCGGCGAATCCGGCGCCGAGCGCCAGAGCGATCACTGCGCCATCGTGACCGGCGAGTGCAAAACATGACGCCGCGAGTGCGGCTCCGATGGTTTGTCCGGTGAGGCGCGCCGTTGCCACGATGCTGCTGGCGCTTCCGCTGCGGCCCGGCGGCGCGCTCGACATCAACGCCCGCAAATTCGGCGCCTGGAAAAAGCCGAAGCCGGCGCCGCAGACCACCATGCGCCAGACGATATTGGCAATGCCCGGCGTTGCCGGAAGCGTGGCCAGCAGCACCATTCCCGCGGCCAGCAGCACCAGTCCGATGCCGCCGAGAATGCCGACCCTGTAGCGATCCGACAGCCGGCCGGCGATCGGCGCCATGATGCCGACGACCAGCGGCCACGGCGTCATGAAAAATCCGGTCTCGACCTGGGACCGCAGCAGGACGTCTTCGAAGTAGAAGGGCAGCGCGACGAATGCCAGCCCTTGCACCACGAACGAGCAGACCGAGGTGGCGGCCGACAGCGCGAACATCGGCCGCCGGAACAGGTCGATGGGCAGCATCGGCGCGGGATGGTCGGTTTGCCGTCGCGCGAGAAACCGTCCCAGCACCAGTGCGGCGGCCAATTCGATCACCACCGGGGTTATCCGCGTGTTGTGCGCCGCGCTGCCAATGCCGATGATAAAGAGACCAAGGCACGCCGACGCCATCAGCGCGCCGACAAAGTCGAACCGATGGGTAGCCCGCGGCAGGCGCGGCAGGGTTTTCAGTCCGATCGCGATGGCGACGAGACCGATCGGAATGTTGACCGCGAACAGCCACGGCCACGGTCCCACCGCCAGGATGCCGGATGCGACCGTTGGCCCGAGTGTGGTCGCGGTTGCCACCACCAGCGCATTGTTGCCAACCCCGCGGCCGAGCATGCGAAACGGGTAGATGTAGCGGATCAATGCAGTGTTCACGCTCATCAGCCCGCTGGCGCCGAGGCCTTGCAGCGTGCGGGCAACCAGCAGGCTCTCCAGCGACCACGCCAGCGAGCAGGCGAGCGAGGCCAGCGTGAACAACGCCAATCCGCCGAGATAGACCCGCTCGCAGCCGATGATTTCGCCGAGCGCGCCGAGCGGCAATAGCGTCGCCACCAGCGCGATCTGATAGACGTTGACGACCCAGATCACGTCGGCAGGGCTGACCTGAAGATCGGAGGCGATCGCGGGGAGCGCGATGTTGGCAATCGCGGTGTCGAGCGAGGCAACGGCGACGGCGATGAAGATCGCGGTGACGGCCCAGCGCCGGCGCTCGGCGGGCAGGCCATCGTGCGGAGATGGCCTCTTTGCCGAACTCACATCTTCCGACATTCTCAAGGGCGCTCCAGGCAGGGCGTTGCCGTCATTTTGGGCTGTGCGATGGCCGGCAGGACTATCAATCAACCGATAGCCAATACAATAGCCGCCCTGAGCGTTCCGGCGCAGGGCAGCCATGATCGCGCTTCCTTGATCTCGGCATCCCGGATCGGTCATGATGTCCCGAGCCCCGATGGTAACGGCCGCGGGCACGGGAGGATTTCATGAATCGCATCACCGGGCGCTCGGCGTTCCTCGCGCTGCTCAAGGACGAGGGCATCACCCATCTGTTCGGCAATCCCGGAACCACCGAACTGCCGATCATGCATGCGCTGAAGGACCATCCCGACCTCACCTATGTGATGGCGATGCAGGAGAGCCTGGTGGTCGCCATCGCCGACGGCTACAGCCGCGCCTCGGGCCGCCTCGTTGCCTGCAACGTCCATGTCGCGCCCGGGCTCGGCAACGCGATGGGATCGCTGTTCAACGCAAGCTTCACCGGCACGCCGATGATTCTGACCGCCGGCCAGCAGGAACAGGGCCATGGGTTGATGGAGCCGGTGCTGTACGGGCCGCTGGTCCAGATGGCGGAGCCCTTGGTGAAATGGGCGGTCGAGGTGACGAGGCTCGAAGACCTGCCGCGGATCGTGCACCGCGCCGCCAAGATCGCCACCACGCCGCCGACCGGGCCGGTGTTCATCTCGCTGCCGGGCGATATTCTCAATGCCGAAGCCGGCATCGAGTTGGGACGTTCGACCCGCGTCGATACGCGCGTGAAGCCATCGGACGAAGCGTTGCAGGCCCTGGCGCAGCGCATTCTGAAAGCCCAAAATCCCGTCATCGTCGCCGGCGATGAAATCGTGAAAAGCGATGCGCTGGCTGAAGCCGCATTGCTGGCGGAGACGCTGGGCTGCGCGGCGTATCAGTGCTCGACGCCCTACAGCGCGCAATTCCTGTCGGAAAGCCCGTGCTTCATGGGTGCGTTGTCGCGTCTGCAGAAGCAGGTTCGCGAGGTGCTGTCGTCCTACGACCTGATGATCGTGCTCGGCGCCGATCCGCTGCGGATGTCGGTTTACAGCGAGGTCGATCCAAAGCCCGATGACTTGCCGATCGTGCAGGTCGGCCTGGTCGACTGGGACATCGCCAAGAACTACGGCGCCGAGATCGCGCTCAAGGCCGATGTGAAGGAAACCTTGCGCGTGCTGGTTCCGGCGCTGAAGGCCGCCGGAGGTGCGGCACTCGAGACGCGGGCGAAAAACGGCATCGCCGCGCTGAAGTCGAAGAACTGGACGGCGCGCCGCGCCGGCGTGGTCGAGCAGATTTCCAAAAATAACGGTCGCTCGCCGATCGATCCCGACTGGCTGTCGCTGGCGCTGGTCGAGGCGATGCCCGCCAACGCGATCCTCGTCGACGAAGGCCTGACATCGTCGCGGCAGGTGCTCGCGCTTCGCCCGCACCGCGATCGCTACGGCTACCATGCGCTTGCCTCCGGCGGCATCGGCTGGGGACTGCCGGCCTCGGTCGGCGTCAGCCTCGCCAATCCCGATCGTCCGGTGGTGTGTTTCTCCGGCGACGGCAGCGCGATGTATTCGATCCAGGCGCTGTGGACCGCGGCGCATCACAAGCTGCCGCTGACCTTCGTGATCGCCAACAATGGCGGTTACCGCATCATCAAACAAAGGCTGCTCGCGTTTCACGCCGACGACCATTACGTCGGCATGGATTTCGTCGACCCCAAGGTGGATTTCACCAGTCTCGCAAAGTCGCTCGGGCTGGAGGCGATGCGGATCGCCGATCCAAAGGAATTGAAGCCCGCGCTGACGTCGGCGTTCGGCCGGCCCGGGCCGAAACTGATCGAAGTGATGGTCGACGGAACGGTGTGAAGACCGTCGTTGCGCGATGATGCGATAGTCTCTCAACGTCGTCCCTGCGAAAGCAGGGACCCATACGCCGCGGCGCTTGTTGTGAGAGACGCTGTTCAACGACTTTCACACAACCTCACTTCCTGTGGTTATGGGTCCCTGCGTTCGCAGGGACGACGGATGATGGGTCAACTCGAATTTCAAACAACCCAACGTCATTGCGAGGAGCGAAGCGACGAAGCAATCCAGCTTCCTTCCCTTTTTGCAAAGAAAGCTGGATTGCTTCGCTTCGCTCGCAATGACGTCTGAATACACGTTCGCATTCTCGCTGCGTGTTTCGCGCGAGTTTTGCTTTGTAAATCCCGCCCTGTGAAAGTGAGGGCGCAGGGAATGCCGGGCGCCCAATGCGCCCGCAGCCTGGCAGGGCAGAAAAAACAAGCCATGCCAGTAGTAACAGTCACCACGGTCACACCGGAAAAACCCGGCATTCCCCGCGCAATGGTTTTACGGTTTCCTTCGTGCTCTCCCCGGTGACCGGGCTTTGTTGCCACCGTCGCCGCGCGGATAATCTCCGCGCAACTTGACACCAGCGTCGGGGTGTCAGGACCACACGACTTCGCCGTCCGCCTCAGGCGCCGTTCGTCAATAGCGCCATCAGCGTCCACCGCATCCCGCCGCGCGTTGATGACGTTGCGCAACGCCCCTCTGTGGGCGGGACGGATTTGCTATACGCCTGATTTGCTGTTGCTGAAAATCAGAATATTTTTGTATGCAGGGCTTGACAGCCGTTTCAGCTGATTTGCCCGTCGGGTAGTCACACAGCGCCTACCAAACCGAAACCGTCATCCTGAGGAGGCCGCAGCGCGGCCGTCTCGAAGGATGGGCCGCAGATACCCTGCCACATCCATCCTTCGAGGCTCGCTGTGCTCGCACCTCAGGATGACGGAGACCGCTTCAGTGCGGCACTTCGAAGCCGCGATCTATTCCGCCGCTTTCGCCGCCGCGTGATGCCGGTACTGCACGGCCGGATGGGGCGCGGCGAGCCGCGCGCGGCCCTGGCCGAACAGTTTTTCGCGCAACGTTCCTTTTGCGTAAGCGTTTTTATAGCGTCCGCGCCGGACCAGTTCGGGCACCAGCATGTCGGTGATATCCTCGAAATCTCCCGGCGAAATCGCGAACGGGACATTGAGGCCGTCGACATCGGTCTGGTCGAACCACGCCTCGATCTGGTCGGCGGCGGTCTCGGGGCTGCCGACCACCACCGGGCCGATGCCGCCGATGCCGACATGCTGGGCCACCTCGCGCACGGTCCAGACCCGGTCCGGATCGGCGCGGGTGATGTTGTCCATCGCGGTGCGTCCGGCGTCGTTCTGGACATGACGGACCTGCTGGTCGAGGTCGTAGGTGGAGAAATCGACGCCGGTCCAGCCCGACATCAGCGTGAGCGCACCCTCGGGATTGATGTGGCTGCGATAGTCGTCGTATTTGGCCTTGGCCTCGGCCTCGGTTCGCCCGAGGATAATCGTCATCATGCTGAACATCAGGATTTCGGCCGGGTTGCGGCCGGCTTTCGCGGCGAGCTCACGAATGGCGGCAACGCGCGGCCCGATGATCTTGGCTGACGGTCCCGACATGAACACGCATTCGGCATGCTCTGCGGCGAACTGGCGTCCGCGCGGCGAGGTGCCGGCCTGGTACAGCACCGGTGTCCGTTGCGGCGACGGTTCGCTCAAGTGAATGGCGTCGACCCGATAATTTTTCCCCTGGTGCCGGACCGGATGCACTTTCGAAGGATCGGCGAAGATGCTGCGGGCGCGGTCGCGCAACGCCGCGCCGTCCTCCCAGCTTCCTTCCCACAGCCTGTAGACCACCTCCATATATTCGTCGGCGATGTCGTAACGGTCGTCATGTCCGGTCTGCTTGTCCTTGCCGGCGCCGCGCGCGGCGCTGTCGAGATAGCCGGTGACCACGTTCCAGCCGACCCGGCCCTCGGTGAGATGGTCGAGCGTCGACATCCTTCGGGCAAACGTATAGGGCGGCTCGTACGAAAGATTGGAGGTGACGCCGAAGCCGAGATGCTCGGTCGCAGCCGCCATCGCCGGGATCAGCATCAGGGGATCGTTGGACGGGGTTTGCGCGGCGTTGCGCAGCGCCGCGTCGGGGCTCGAGCCGAACACGTCGTAGACGCCGAGCACGTCGGCCAGGAACAGGCCGTCGAACCGCCCGCGTTCCAGCGTCTTTGCCAGATCGATCCAGTAGGGCAGCCTGTTATAGTCAATGGTGCGGTCGCGCGGATGGGTCCACAGCCCCGGCGACTGATGCGCCACGCAATTCATGGCGAAGGCGTTGAGCCGGATTTGTTTTTTCATGATCGTGCTTTCATCGTCGCGGACGGAAATTGTTGCATCCCGCGCGATTTTAGCAAGGTAAATTCCGGCGCAAAGTACCCTTCCGGCCGGCGTCGTATCCCGATACGTTGCGCCGTCATAAAGTCAGCGACCGGGGAAGCAAGCCATGACCAGAGCCGATGCGATCGCGGGTGCGCGCCAGCAACTCCACTCCGGCGAGTTCCTTGGCGAACTCGGCCGCAGGGTGGCCTACAAGACCGAAAGCCAGAACCCGGAACGGCGCGATGCGCTGCGCGCCTATCTCGTCGACGAACTGCAGCCGGCGTTTTCGCAACTCGATTTCACGACCCGATTGATCGAATCGCCGACCGGAAAGGGCCCGTATCTTCTCGCCGAATATCGCGAGAACACCTCGGCGCCGACGGTGCTGATGTACGGGCACGGCGACGTCGTCGACGGCATGGTCGGCGAATGGCGCGACAATCTCGATCCGTGGCGGATCACCACATCGGGTAATCGCGTCTATGGCCGCGGCACCGCCGACAACAAGGGGCAGCACAGCATCAACATGTCGGCGCTGCGCGCGGTGCGCGAGGCCCGCGGCGGCCGGCTCGGCTTCAATGCCAAGTTCATCGTCGAGACCGGCGAGGAAATCGGATCGCCGGATTTGCGGCAGGTTTGCCAATCCTTGCGCGAGGAACTCAAGGCCGATCTGTTCCTGGCCTCGGACGGGCCGCGATTGGCCGCGGATCGCCCGACCATCTTCCTCGGCTGCCGCGGCGGGGTGCGGATTCATCTCGACGTCAACCTGCGCGACGGCTCGCATCATTCGGGAAACTGGGGCGGCGTGCTGGCCAATCCCGCCACCATTCTTGCCAGCGCCATCGCCACGCTGGTCGACGGCCATGGGCGTCTTTTGCTTGAAGAGTTGAAGCCGCCGCGCATCTCGAACCAGATCCGCGCCACCTTGGCCGACGTCAAGATCGAACCGATGGCGGATGAGCCGGCGCTGTCGCCGAACTGGGGCGAGGAGGGCCTGTCGGCGGCCGAGCGGCTTTATGCCTGGAACACGCTTGAAGTGCTGGCGATGTCATCCGGCAATATCGAGAAGCCGGCCAACGCCATTCCGGGACGCGCGCAAGCCGTGCTGCAGCTTCGTTTTGTCGTCGGCACCAAGGTCGACAAGGCCGTCGATGTGGTCAAAGCGCGTTTGCAACAAAGCGGTTTTCCGATGGTCGAGGTGCGGGCGGCGCAGAGCTTTGCAGCATCGCGAACCGATTTCGACAGTCCGTGGATCAACTGGACCGCGCAGTCGATCCGGCAGACCACGGGGAAAGCACCTGCGGTGCTGCCGAACTTCGGCGGCTCGCTGCCCAACGACGTATTTTCAGAGGCCCTTGGCTTGCCCACCATTTGGGTGCCACACTCCTATCCCGGCTGTTCCCAGCATGCGCCCGACGAACACATTTTGTTGTCGGTCACCGAAGAGGCGCTGGGAATCATGGCGGGCCTGTTCTGGGATTTGGGCGAGATGCCGCGCGCTTTGTAGAGGAATCCGAGATGACACTATCGGCGCCGGTCGAACTGCCCCAGATGTCGCAAAGCCGCCCGAAGGAAAAAAGCTTCGCCAAGCTCATTGCCGCGGTCTCGATCGGAAACGCGCTGGAGTGGTACGATATTTCCTCTTACGGCTATTTCGCCGTCTATGTTTCGAAGGCGTTTTTTCCCAACACTGATCCGATGATTTCGCTGCTGCTGACCTTCGGCACCTTCGGGCTGGCGTTCCTGGTTCGCCCGATCGGCGGTCTCATGCTCGGGGCCTATGCCGACCGCCATGGCCGCAAGGCATCGCTGATGCTCTCCATCATCATGATGACGGCCGGCACGCTGACCATCGCCATCATGCCCACTTACGCCACCATCGGCGTGCTGGCGCCGATTGCGGTCCTGACCGCGCGCCTGGTCCAGGGTTTTTCGGCCGGCGGCGAATTCGGAAGCTCGACCGCGTTCCTGGTGGAGCATGCGCCCGACCGCCGCGGTTTCATCGCAAGCTGGCAATTTGCCAGCCAGGGGCTGAGCGGGCTGTTGTCGTCGGCATTCGGCGTCGGGCTGATCTCGTGGATGACACCCGCCGAAATGGACGCCTGGGCCTGGCGGATTCCGTTCCTGTTCGGCGTGCTGATCGGACCGGTCGGCATCTACATCCGCAACCACCTCGAAGACGCCACCGCGCCGCCTGCCGCCAAGCAGGATTCGCCGATCCGGGAAGTCTTCCTGCATCAGAAGCTTCGCGTGATCCTGGGCATCGGCGCGCTCGCGATATCGACCGCGGTCAACTACTTGATCGTCTACATGCCGACCTATGTGGTCAAGACGCTCAACCTTCCGCCGATCGTCGGGTTTGAAGCGACGCTGGCCGGCGGCATTGCCGTCACTTTCCTGACGCCGATAGCCGGCATCGTCTCCGACAGGATCGGCCGCACCACCCACATGATCGCGATCAACCTGTTGATGGTGATCTCGATCGCGCCGACCTTCCTCATCCTGACCAGGAATCCGACGCCGGCGATCATCATCATCGCGGTGTTCTGGCTCGCGACGCTGAAAGCGCTCTACTTCGGGCCGCTCGCGGCCTTGATGTCGGAACTGCTGCCGGCGGCGTCACGCGCCACCGGCCTTGGCCTTGGCTATAACATCGGCGTCACGGTGTTTGGCGGCATGGGGCCGGTATTCATGACCTGGCTCGGCAGCATCGCCTTGATCGGCGATCTTTCGCCGGCCTACTACCTGACCGTCGTCGGCTTCCTCAGCCTGGCGGCGCTGTTCACCATCAGGACGACCAATGCCGCCTCGCACACGGCTTGACGGTAGCCGGTTTGAGCCGGAATTGCGGGCCAATCCCTCGTCACCGGCGGCTTTTGCAGGCCGTATCACCGCCAAAGGGCGCATATTATTCCGGCCCGGATTATGCAAGCAGTACCGAAGTCATCCAGACCAGGAGAGTACCAATGAAATATTTGCGTATTATCGGCTTTGGGCTCGCCGCCGCGTTCTGCGCGGGACAGGCGAATGCCGAAGAACTCACGGGGACATTGAAGAACATCAAGGAGACCGGCGCGATCACGCTCGGTTTTCGCGACTCCTCGATTCCGTTTTCCTATCTGGACGACAGCCAGAAGCCGATCGGCTTTGCGATGGACATCTGCTACAAGATCGTCGATGCCGTGAAGAAGGAGCTCAAGCTCGACAAGCTTGAGGTCAAGCTCAATCCGGTGACGTCATCGACCCGCATTCCATTGCTGGCCAACGGCACCATCGACCTCGAATGCGGCTCGACCACCAACAACGTCGATCGCCAGAAGCAGATCGCCTTCACCAACACCCACTTCCTGACCGCGAGCCGCTACGTCTCCAAGAAATCCAGCAAGATCAACTCGATCGACGACCTCAAGGGCAAGTCGGTGGTCTCGACCTCAGGCACCACCAATATCAAGCAGCTCACCGAAGCCAATGCCGCCCGCAACCTCAACGTCAACATCATCGCCGCCAAGGATCACGCCGAGGCGTTCCTGATGGTCGAAACCGACCGCGCGGCGGCGTTCGTGATGGACGATATCCTTTTGGCGAGCCTGGTCGCGGGCTCGAAGGACCCTTCGGCCTACGTGATCTCGAAGGACGCGTTCTCCAAGCCCGAGCCTTACGGCATCATGCTGCGCAAGGACGATCCGGCCTTCAAGAAGCTGGTCGACGGCGCGACCGCAGCGCTTTACACCAGCCCCGACGGTCTCAAGCTGTACGACAAATGGTTCATGCAGAAGATCCCGCCCAAGGGATTGAACCTCAGCACCCCGATCGCGCCGGAGCTCAAGCATGAGTTCGCCAAGCCGTCGGACTCGCCGGATCCCGATTCCTACAAGGCGATGTAAGGCGGATCGGCTCATGCAGTGGCCCGGCCATTGCATGGGTGAGCGTCATCACCTCTCCCCGCTTGCGGGGAGAGGTCGCCGCGCTCTTTGCGCGGCGGGTGAGGGGCACTCTCGACAGACTCGGACTCGCGGAGAGTCCCCCTCACCCCAACCCTCTCCCCGCAAGCGGGGAGAGGGAGTAGTCACCCTGCTTGGCTTACGGAATCCGCCGTGAACTATCACTGGAACTGGCACATCTTCCTGGAGCCGGGCCCTGACGGGTCCGGGACCTACTCTTGGCCTGTTGCTGCGCGGCCTGGTCGTGACGATCGAGACCGCGCTGTCCGCCTGGATCATTGCGCTGGTGCTGGGATCGATCGTGGGCGTGCTGCGCACGCTGCCGTCCAGGACGGCATCGCGGATCGGCTTTGCCTATGTCGAATTCTTCCGCAACATGCCGCTGTTGGTGCAGTTGTTCCTGTGGTTCTTCGTGCTGCCCGAACTGCTGCCGCCCTCATGGGGGCTGTGGATGAAGCAGATCCACAATGCGCCGTTCTATACGGCTGCGATCGGGATCGGGCTGTTCATGTCGGCGCGGGTCGCCGAGCAGTTGCGGGCCGGGATCGGCTCGCTGCCGCGCGGGCAGATGCTCGCCGCGACCGCGCTCGGACTGACGACGGTGCAGGCCTATCGCTACGTGCTGCTGCCGATGGCGTTCCGCATCATCATGCCGCCGCTGACGTCCGAATTCCTCAACACCATCAAGAACACCTCGGTGGCGATCACCATCGGCCTGGTTGAGCTGACCGGCGAGGCGCGGTCGATGCAGGAGTTCACCTTTCAGGTGTTCGAGGCCTTCACCGCCGCGACGGTGCTGTATCTCCTGATCAATATCGTCGTCGTCACCGCCATGCGCCTGCTGGAGCGCGGCCTGGCGGTCCCCGGCTACATCACCGGGAAATAGCGCGTCATGTTCGCCAATTTCGATTTCGACGTCATCCGCCGCTCGCTGGGCTACCTGTTTGTCGACGGCATGACGTTCACCTTGATGCTGACAAGCCTTTCGGCGTTCGGCGGCCTGGTGTTCGGAACGCTGATCGCGCTGATGCGGCTGTCGAACTTCACGCTGCTCGGCCGCATCGCCGGACTCTATGTCGACCTGATACGCTCGCTGCCGCTGGTGCTGGTGATCTTCTGGTTCTATTTCCTGGTGCCGTATATCGGGCAATGGATGACCGGATCGTCGCGGCCGATCCATGTCGGCGCGTTCACCTCCTCGCTGGTCACCTTCATCATGTTCGAGGCCGCGTATTTTTCCGAAATCATGCGCGCCGGCATCCAGTCGATCTCGAAGGGACAGCCGGCCGCCGCACAAGCGCTCGGGCTGACCTATAGCCAGACCATGCGCTACGTCGTGCTGCCGCAGGCGTTCCGCAACATGCTGCCGGTGCTGCTGACGCAGACCATCGTGCTGTTCCAGGACACCTCGCTGGTCTACGTGGTGTCGATCCCCGACTTTCTCGGCGCGGCGAGCAAGGTCGCGCAACGCGACGGCCGGCTGGTCGAAATGTACCTGTTCGCGGCCCTGGTCTATTTCGTCATTTCCTGTATCGCGTCGTTCGGCGTCCGCCGCCTGCAGACCCGCATCGCGTTTGTGCATTAGGGGCTTTCGATGATCGAGATCAGCCATGTCGACAAATATTACGGGGCGAGCTTCCAGGCGCTGAAGGATTGCACCACCAGCGTCGCCAAGGGCGAGGTGGTGGTGGTGTGCGGACCATCAGGATCCGGAAAATCGACGCTGATCAAATGCGTCAACGCGCTGGAGCCGTTCCAGAGCGGGGAAATCATCCTCGACGGCATCAAGGTCAACGATCCCAGGACCGATCTGCCGAAGCTGCGCGCCCGCGTCGGCATGGTGTTCCAGCATTTCGAACTGTTCCCGCATCTGAAGATCGCCGAGAACCTTTGCCTGGCGCAGGAAAAGGTGCTGGGCCGCTCGCACGACGAGGCGATGGCGAAAGCCTCAAAACTGCTCGACCGGGTGGGCTTGAAGGACCACGCGCGCAAATATCCCGCCGAGTTGTCCGGCGGCCAGCAGCAGCGGGTTGCGATTGCCCGCGCCCTGGCGATGGACCCGATCGCCATGCTGTTCGACGAACCGACCTCGGCGCTCGACCCCGAGATGATCTCCGAGGTGCTGGACGTGATGGTCGACCTTGCCCGCGAGGGCATGACCATGATGGTGGTGACCCATGAAATGGGCTTCGCCAGCAAGGTCGCGCACCGGGTCATCTTCATGGACAAGGGCGAAATCGTCGAAGACGCGCTCAAGACCGACTTTTTCGGCAGTCCCCGCAGCGACCGCGCGCAGAAATTCTTGTCGAAGATTTTGTCGCATTAGCGCTGCGTCACGAGATGCAGCCGCAGGGACGGTGCGCCCCCTCTCCCGCTCTTGCGGGGGAGGGTTGGGGAGGGCGGGAGAGGGAAGGAGACCGCGGCCATGGTTAAACCGCATTAACCATTTGCATATAACGTTCCGCCAGATCGCTTCACGTCCACGGAGAATTCGCTTGGATCAGATCGCCTACGTCAACGGTTCGTTCGTTCCCCTGACCGAAGCCAGGGTGTCGGTGCTCGACCGCGGCTTCTTGTTTGCCGACGGCATCTACGAAGTCGCGGCCGTGCTGGAGGGCAAACTGATCGACAACGCCTCGCATCTGGCGCGGCTGGAACGCTCGGTCGGCGAGATCGGGCTGGCGCTGCCGGAAACGGTCGAGCGCATCCAGGAAATCCAGCGCGAACTGATTACGCGCAACCATCTCGTCAACGGCATGGTCTACCTGCAGGCGACCCGCGGCGCCGACAGCGGGCGGGACTTTCCGTTCCCCAAGGACGTCAAGCCGACGCTGGTGATGTTCACCGCGGTCAAGGACATCGTCGGCGCGCCGTCGGCCAGGACCGGCATCGCCGTCATCACCGTGCCCGACCTGCGCTGGGTCCGGCGCGACATCAAGAGCGTGGCGCTGCTGGCGCAGGTATTGGCCAAGCAGGCCGCCGCCGAAGCCGGCGCCGCCGAAGCCTGGATGATCGAGGACGGCAAGGTCACCGAAGGCGGATCGTCGTCGGCCTTTATCCTGACCCACGACGACGTGCTGGTGACGCGGCATAATTCCACCGCGATCTTGCCGGGCTGCACCCGCAAGGCCGTGGTGGCCCTTGCCGAAGAGCGTCAGCTTCGGGTCGAGGAACGGCCGTTTACGGTCGAGGAAGCGCTGGCGGCCAAGGAAGCCTTTGTCACCAGCGCCACCGTGTTCGTGCAGGCGGTCGTCACCATCGACGGCAAGACCGTCGCCAATGGCAAACCGGGACCGATGACGGACCGGCTGCGCGAGATCTACATCGACTTTGCCCGCGCCACCGCGCAGTGATTTGCGGGCTGCTGCAATTATGCAGCGGCCTGACCTGCATCTGCGGCGCGTTCGCTCGACCGGCGATATCCTTGCAAGCCAAATACCAGCCATCTGGATCAGGTAGCGGCAATGCAATAACGTCACGCCCATGCCGCAGAAACCGGATGGAAGCGATCAGGTAGCCTTGGCGCCGGCGCGCATCGTGCCGCTCGACCGCGCGCGAACCTTCATTACGCTGCTGGTCCTGCTGCACCATTCCGTCGTCAACTACACTTATTTCGGCAGCGGCGATCCGATGCGCTGGCTCGGCTTCGACCTGATCGTGCTGTTCAACGACAGTTTCTTCATGGCCTGCATGTTTTTCATCTCCGGGCTGTTCGTCCGGAATAGCCTGGCGCGAAAGGGACCGGCAGTCTTCCTGCGCGGCCGCGCCTGGCGGCTCGGCGTACCTTATCTTTTGTCGATCTTCGTGCTGATGCCGATCGCCTATTATCCGACGTTCCTGCGTTATCACCTGCCCGGTACCACCGATTTCAACTTCCTGCATTTCTGGTGGCACACGCTCACCATCGGGCCCTGGCCGTCGGGTCCGGCGTGGTTCCTGTGGGTGCTGCTGGCGCTCGACGCGATCGCCGCCATCGTCTGGTCGGCCGCGCCCCGCGCGGTCGAGATGCTCGGCCGGCTCATCTTTAAAGTGCGCAACCGGCCGGTGACGGCCTTTGCGGCGTTTTTGGTCTTTTCGATCGCCGCCTATCTGCCGATGCATCTGGCGTTCGGCGATGCGAGCTGGCTGGAGCCGGGCGGCTTCCCGCTGCCGGTCCAGACCAGCCGTATCCTGCTTTACGCCGGCTATTTCTTCACCGGCGTCGGCGTCGGCGCGGTGAGCCTGAGGGACGGCGTGCTGGCGGAAAACGGTGAGTTGGCGAAACGCTGGCCGGTCTGGCTCGCTGTCGCGTTGATGTTTTATGCTGCGATCCTCGGCCTGGTTTATGTCCACCACAACTGGGTGGCGAATTTCAATGCGCCGCCGCTATCATGGCGCGCCGGTTACGGCCTCGCCTTTGCGATGTTCAGCGCCGCGATGGCCTTCACGGTGCCCGCGATTTTCCTGCACTTTACCCAAGGTCCCTGGAGCCTGCTCGATCGGTTGCGGCCCTCGGCCTACGGCGTCTACCTCCTGCACTACATTTTCATCATCTGGCTGCAATACGCCGTCTACGGCACCTTGCTTCACGCCAGCGTCAAGTTCGCGATCGTGTTTACCGGCACGCTGACGTTGAGCTGGGGGCTCACCGCGATGTTGCGGAAGATTCCGGTCGTGGCGCGGATGATTTGAAAAAATCCACGCATCGGTAACTTCATGACCGTTCATCGCACCGCGCATAGCGCCAGCTGATTTGATCTCGTATGGTTGTGTTGGACCATCCTTCCTCTCATCGACAGGCGTTCAAATGTCACTTCGGCCTCATCTCAAAGCGTCGCTGTCATCCCTGGCGCTCGCAGCATTGGCATTTCTATCGCCGCTCTCCGACCACGGGGCGCTGGCTTTGTATCCGGACCAGATCGTCAAGATCGTGGTGCCGTTCGCGCCGGGCGGCGGCACCGACGTGATCGCGCGCACCCTTGCGCAGGAAATGGCAAAGGATCTCGGCGTCTCCGTCATTGTCGAGAACAAGCCGGGGGCGGGGACCATCATCGGAACCCAGGCGGTCGCAACCAGCGCGCCGGATGGCTACACCCTGCTGATGGGGACGTTCGCCAATGCGGTCAATCCAACCCTGCAGGCCAAGCTGCCTTACGACCCGCACAAGGACTTTGCGCCGGTGGCGCTGGTTGCACGCTCGTTCAATATCGTCGTGGTCAATCCGAAATCTTCCATCAAGTCGATTGCTGACCTGATCGCGGCGGCGAAAGCCGATCCCGACAAATTGTCCTACGGCACG
This sequence comes from uncultured Alphaproteobacteria bacterium, assembly GCA_963774685.1. Taxonomy (GTDB): domain Bacteria; phylum Pseudomonadota; class Alphaproteobacteria; order Rhizobiales; family Xanthobacteraceae; genus Bradyrhizobium. The sequence goes on from CAVZFU010000006.1 coordinate 186,151, forward strand.
TTCGGCACCGGCACCTCGGCGCATCTGGCGGGCGAGCTGTTCAAGACGCTTGCCAAGGTCAACCTGACGACGGTGCCCTACAAAGGTGCGGCCCCCGCGATCACCGATTTGATCGGCGGGCAAACCCAGGTGATGTTCACCACCGTTGCAAGTGCCGCCGCCCTGATCGAGGCCGGCCAGTTGCGCGCGCTGGCGGTGACCTCGGCGGAACGCTCGCCGGCCTTTCCGCAATTGCCGACGGTCGCGGAAGCCGGCGTTCCCGGCTATGCCGCCGAGAGCTGGTATGGCCTGTTCGCACCGGCCAAGACCCCGGCCGATGTGATCGACCGGCTCAACAAATCGGCCGCCAAGGCCGTTCAATCCGAGACTTTCAAAAGGCTTGGCGTCAACGAGGGCCTGGTCATGGTGGCGCAGCCGCCCGGGGAGCTCGATCGATATTTCCGCGGCGAGGAAGCGCGCTGGCGCAAGGTGATCGAAGACGCAGGGATCAAGGCCGAGTAGCGGCGCCGGTTGCGGTACGGCGAGGTCTAAAGTTCCGGGCGGCTCTATATCGGGAATATTTGCGGACAAAAGGGGTTGCAGGGGAAGCGTCCCTGACGCGTGGCGAAACGACCATCGGCCGATCGACGGAAAATCGACCGTCAATTCAACGAAAACGGACTTCAACCGGGAGGAGATTATAATGCGTACGATCGTTTCAATCACCGTTGCCGCTTGCACCATGGCAGCCCTTGGCTCACCGGCCCTTGCACAGACGCCGACACCTGCCGCGCCGCCGGCACCGCCGGCCGCGGGCGGAACGCCCGACGTGGTGCCGTTCGATATTCCCTACGGCCTATCGATCGGGCTTGAGCGCGCCAAGCAGGTGATGGCCGCGGCCGAGGCCGAAGCCAAAAAACGCAACTGGAAAATGAACATCGCCGTGGTCGATACCAACGGCGAGCTGGTTCATTTCTCGCGGATGGAGGGCGCGCAGATTGGGTCGGGGTCGATTTCAATAGGCAAGGCCCGTACCGCGGCGCGTTATCGCCGCGAGTCCCGCGTGTTCTACAATGTCTATGAAACCGGTCACGCCTATGTCAGCACGCTCGATCCTGGCCTGGTCGCGAGCCCCGGCGGCTTTCCGCTGATCGAAGGCGGCAAGCTGATCGGCGCTGTCGGTTGCAGCGGCGGCACCGGCGATCAGGACGCTGCCATTTGCAAGGTCGGCGCCGAGGTCGTGAAGTAACGACGACGCGAACGGCCCGACCCAACCCTCCCCCGCGAAGTGCGGGGAGGGTGCGCGCTGCGTGGTAAGGCTGCTAGTCGGGCTGACAATTTTATAGGGTGGGCAAAAGCGCTCTTGCGCCGTGCCCACCTTTTTCCTTGAGGCCGATGGTGGACACGCTTGCGCTTTGCCCACCCTACGACTGACCTTGTGGGCTAACGCAGCAGCAACCGTCGAGCCCTATGATTTCACCGGCGTTTCCGCGACGAATTTGTTGCGCAAGGTGCCGATGCCGGTGATGTCGATCTCGACCACGTCGCCGGCCTTGATGTCGGGCGAGGCGCCGTCGGTGCCCATCCAGATCACGTCGCCTGGCCACAGCGTGAAATACTTGGTCATTTCAACAATGAACGGCTTGATGCCGAAGATCATGTCGTTGGTATGGAAGCGGCCGGTTTCCTTGCCGTTGACCTTCACCACGGTCTCCATCTTGTCGAGGTCGACATCGGTTTCGATCCACGGTCCCATCGGCTTGAAGGTGTCGGCATTCTTGGCGCGCCACAGCCCGCGATCCGCCTTCTGCCAGCTGCGTTCGCTGACGTCGTTGCCGATGGTGTAGCCGAACACGCAGGACATCGCATCGACCTCGGACAGGTGCTTGGCCTTTTTGCCGATCACGACGACGAGTTCGCCCTCGTAGTGGATCTTCTCGGTGGCGCCGGCCGGAATTACCACGTCCTCGTCATGTGCGATCAGCGCGTTCTGCGCGCGATAGCCGATCTCGGGCCGGTCTGGAATGTTCGGGACGGTGCCCGCCTTGTCGGCGGCTTCCTTCAGATGCTTGAGATAGTTGAGGCCGACGCAATAAAACGTGCGCGGCATTACCGGCAGTTCGATCTTCACGTCAGCAAGCGAATAAGTCTGCGGCGTGCGCTGCCATTCGCCGAAGGGATCGCCGCTGACCGCGATCACGCGGTCGCCCTCGATGACGCCCCATGATGTCTTCCCCGAGGCGGTGAATTTGAGCCAACGCATGCCAATCCCCTTTGTTATTCTGTTACTCCGCCGCGGCCTGCGGTTGGGTTTTCCATGCGCCGGCGACGGGACGCTTCAACCCGAGATTCTCGCGCAGCGTCTTGCCGGCATAATCCCTGTGAAACAACCCGCGGCGCTGCAATTCCGGCACGATATGATGGACGAAATCGGCGTAAGAGCCCGGCACGTAAGTGGCCGCGACCACAAATCCGTCGCAGCCGCGGCCGGCGAACATCTCTTCGAGCTTGTCCGCGATTTCCTTCGGACCGCCCACGATCGCATCCTGGGTCTGGCCGCGGCCCGAAAAGGTGATGAAATCGCGCGTGCTCGGATTGGTCTTGCCGCTGGTCCGCAGCACGCCGTCGCGGATGCCGAGCATGCCCTGCATGCCCTGCAGCTCCTCGGTCGTCAGCGGCTCGTCGATACCCTTGGAGGCGAAATCGTAATTCAGGCCTTCCGACAACAGCGACAGCGCGTCGATCTCCAGCGGCAGCTTCTGGATCAGCGCCATCTTGTCTTCGGCTTCGGACTTGGTCGCGCCTGAAACCGGCGTGACGAGATTGCACAGGAACATCTGATCGGGGTCGCGGCCTGCCTTCGCAGCTTCGTTCCTGATGGCATCGTAGCCCTGCCTGGCGTTGGCCAGATTGCGCGCCGCCGTGAAAATCACTTCGCCCCATCGGCCGGCGAAACGCTGGCCGCGGCCGCTGGCGCCGGCCTGGATGACGACGGGATGGCCCTGCTGCGAGCGCGGCACGGTGAAAGGTCCGCGCGACTTGAAAAATGGCCCGTGGTGGTCGAGGCGCTTGACCTTGTTGGGATCGGCAAACCGGCCGCTGGCCTTGTCGATCAAAAGCGAACCGTCTTCCCAGGAATCCCAGTGACCGAGCACCACTTCCATGAATTCGTCGGCGCGGTCGTAACGCAAATCATGTTCGAGATGGGCGTCCTTGCCCATGTTGTGGGCTTCGCCGTCATTGACTGACGTGACCACGTTCCACGCGGCGCGGCCGCCGGTCATCAGATCAAGCGTGGCGAATCTGCGGGCAACGTCGAACGGTTCATAATAGGTGGTCGAACAGGTCGAGGCGAGGCCGAGCTTGTCGGTCGCCATGCCCATCGCGGTCAGCACCACGATCGGATCCATCTTCACGCAGCGGATGCCGTATTCGACGGTATGGGCGTGATCGTTGCCGTAACGGTCCGGCATCGCCAGGCGGTCGTCGAAAAACGCCATGTGGAATTTGCCGGACTCCAGAATCCGGCCGATCTCCTGATAGTAATCCGCCGACATCGAATCGTCGCGCGACTCCGGGTGACGCCACGAACTCGGCAGGTTGGTGCAGTTTTGCGCCTGCAGGAATCCGACCAGCGCCATTTGCCGCGTCATGCTGCTCTCCCTGTATCGGTCCGATGCGGTATCACGCGAGATCGAGTTCGGCGGCCAGTTTGTACTCGCCGGCCAGCGCGCGCAACTTGTCCCAGGTCGCGTCTTCGATTTCGATGCCGGCGACCTTGCGCTGCTGCTCGCGGATATATTCGACCTCACCCGGATATAGCACGCCGGACGAGCCTTCGGAGGGCGGCGTCGCCTTGAGATATCGCGCGAACTCGGCGACCTCCTTCTTGAAATCCTTCAAGGGCCGGAATGCCGCGACATTGAACACCGCCATGAAGCATCCGTCATTATGCCGGCCGGTCGGCTCGACCCCGAAGCCGAGGCCCGTGAGCAGCCCGCACAGCACCTCGACCATCGCCGCAAGGCCGCTGCCCTTGTAGCCCTCGGTGCCGCCGAGCGGCAGCAGCGCGCCGCCTTTGCGCCACTGCCGGGGGTCGGTGCTTTGCCGTCCTTCGCTGTCGACGATCCATCCTTTCGGAATTTCTTCGCCGCGCGCGGCCGACAGCGCAATCTTTCCGGCCGCGACCGCCGAGGTCGCCATGTCCAGATAGAACGGCGCGTCGAGGTCCGAGGGCACGGCGATTGAAATCGGGTTGGTGCCGAGCCGGGCCTCGCGGCCGCCGAACGGTGCGACGATTTTCGGCGAACGGCCGGAATCGGCGGTGGCAAGCCCGATCATGCCTTCCTTCACCGCCATCAGCGGGTAGGCGCCGAGCCGTCCGACATGGCTTTGCCGGAACACTGTGCAGGCCGCGACATTGGCGGTTTTCGCCTTCTCGATGGTCAGCGCCATCGCTTTGGCGTTGACATGGAAGCCGAAGCCCCAATGGCCGTCGATCACCGTCGTGGTCGGCGATTCCTGCACGATGGTCCACTTCGCGCCGGGAACAATATGTCCAGCTTTGACACGGTCGATATAGGTCGGGATCGCGATCACCCCGTGCGAGTCATGGCCCGCGAGGTTGGCGTTGACGCAGCCGACCGCCACCGCGCTTGCTTCCTCGTCGGACGCGCCGGCAGCCTTGAGCAACGCAACACCGATGCGGGTGAGACGGTCGGCCTGAACGATCGGCATGGGAGTTCCCCGGCTCAAAGCCCGCGCGAAAGCGGGTCTTGCTTCTTTATCGCCGGCTCATGGTCTCAAAGCGATGGGCCGATGGCAATGACCCGGAACCTGAAATTTTGCCCCGTGGCGACGCAATGCGGCCGCACCAATTCCGTCGATGAACATCGTTGCGCATTCCATACTTAAGGTTGTATGAAATAGGCAGTAAAACCCGGATTTTTCGCAAATTTTTGCGCGTTATTGTTCGCGTGCCGTTTACTCTGAATCGCAACTTGGACCGCTTTTAACAGCCACTTAGGAACCCTCGCGCATAAGTCCCGTTGGGCAGGCACGCGTGGCCGCAGGGAACCGATGAGTTTGGAGACAACCATTGCGCGTACGTTCGCGGCGTTGAGTGCGACCAACGAAGCGATCCTGTATGCCAAATCGCCCGAGGAACTATACCGGCAGGTCTGTGAAGCCGCGTTCTCCAGCGAGGATTTTCTGGCGACGGCGATTTTTTTGCTGGAGCCGGGAACCGACATGCTCCGGCTTGTCACCGGCGTCGGCGCAGACATCGAGCGGCTGCGCAGCATCGATATTTCGGTTGTGGCGAACACGCCCGAGGGTTCAGGGGTCTGCGGGCAGGCTTTTCGCGACCAGAAGCTCTGCATCAGCAATGATTACCTGAATGACGCGCGTTCGCTGGCCTGGCGAAAGGGCGCCCGCGCAGCGCATGTCGGCTCGGCTGCGGCGCTACCCTTGCTCTGCAATGGCCGCAGCGTCGGCGTGCTGCTGGTTACCTTGCGCGAAGCCGCCTCGCTCAACGGCGAGATCATTTCGCTGCTGGGGCGCATGTCGGCGAATATTTCGTATGCCCTCGACAATTTCGATCGCGAAGCCGCGCGCAAAGGCAGCGAGCGGGCGATGCGGCGGGTCAACCGGATGTTCGGCGCCATCAGCGCCACCAACGAAGCCATTCTCCGCGCCAGGACGCCGCAAGATCTTTATCAACGGGTGTGCGATGCCGCCGTCCACGGCGGAAAATCCATCGCATCCGTGATCCTGCTCGCCGAGCCGGGCTCGACATGGCTGACGCCCGTCGCCGGGACCGGCGCCTTTGTCGAAGAGGTTTCCCGGACGCGGGTTTCGATCGATCCCAACCACATCTATGGCGACGGTGTTTGCGGGATCGCTTTCCGGACCCAGAAACCATGCGTCAGCGAAGACATTCTCAACTCGGTACAGGGAAAACGATGGGAGAAAGCCGGACGCGAAGCAGGCGTGGTGGCTTGCGTGGCCCTTCCGCTGATCAAGGACGGCCACAGCATCGGCGTGCTGGTTTATCTCGTCGGCAAGTCATGGGCGGCCGACCAGGAGATTGTCGCGCTATTGTCGCGGATCGCCGAGAGCGTGTCGTCGGCGCTCGATAATCTCGAGCGGGCCGAGGAGAAAGCCAAAGCCGAGAAACAAAGGAATCGCCTGGCAGGGATGTACCAGGCCCTCAGCGCGACCAATGAAGCGATCATGCGAGCCAGGACGCGGACCCAGTTGTTCGAACTGGTGTGCGAGGCCGCCATGCTGGGAAGAACCTTCACCTCAGCAACCGTTGCGCTGGCCGAGCCCGGTGGGGAATTCCTTCGACTTGCCGCCTCAAAAGGCCAAAACCACGATTATCTGAAAAATCATCGCTGCGCCGTCTCCGCCGACGAGCCCGAGGGCCGCGGCCTGGCCGGCACCTCGTTCCGGACCCGGCAGCCCTGCATCATCAACGATCTTCTGACCGACCGGCGAACCGCTTATTTTCACGCCTTTGCCAGGCAGGACGGGACCCGGTCCGGGGCCAGTTTTCCTCTGCTCAGAAACGGTTTCGACGCGATCGGCGTGCTGCTGTTTCTTGCCGGCGAGGAAGGCGTATTCACCGACGATCTGGTGGAATTGCTGGCGAAACTGGCGGAGAACGTTTCATTCGCGCTCGACAACTTCGATCGCGCCGATGAAAAAACCAGGGCCGACCAGCGGATCGAATATCTCGCATCGCACGACAGCCTGACCGGGCTGCCCAACCGCGAGACGTTCAACCAGCTGCTGCATTTCGCCATCCAGGCGGCGCGGCGCTACGACCGGCAATTTGCCGTGCTGTTTATCGATCTCGACCGGTTCAAGATCATCAACGACTCGCTCGGTCATGAAGCCGGCGACGCCCTGCTGGTGGAAGTCGCCAACCGCCTGCGCAACAGCCTGCGGGCAAGCGATATCGTGGCCCGGCTGGGCGGCGATGAATTCGTGGTGATCCTCGAACATACCGCCGAGCGCGGCGACATCGAGATGCTGACACGCCAGTTGTTGTGGGCGGTGAGCCAGCCGATGCAATTGAGCGGCCACGAATGTCACACCACGACCAGCATCGGCATCGCGATGTTCCCCGCCGACGGCACCGACGTGCACACATTGACCAAAAATGCCGACATGGCGATGTATCTTGCCAAGGAGGACGGCAAGAACGATTTCCGCTTCTTCACCAAAGAAGTGAAGATGCAGTCGATCGAACGCCTGACGCTGGAAAACTGCCTGCGCCATGCGCTGGCGCGCGACCAGTTCTCGCTGCATTACCAGCCCAAGGTAGATCTCGGGACCGGGCAAATTACCGGGGTGGAGGCGCTGTTGCGCTGGACCCATCCCGAGCATGGCATGCTGCCGCCGGCCCAGTTCATTCCGCTTGCGGAGGAAACCGGCCTGATCGTGCCGATCGGCCGCTGGGTGCTGCGGGAGGCCTGCGCGCAAAATATGGCCTGGCAGCGCCGCGGATTGCGGCCGGTCTCGATGGCGGTCAACCTGTCGCCGCGACAGTTCATCGACGAAAACCTGTTGCTCGATATCGATGAAGCGCTGCTGGCGAGCGGCATGTCGCCGGTGCTGCTGCAGCTCGAGGTCACCGAAAGCATGATGATGCGCAACGTTCCGCGCGCGATCAAGGTGCTGGATGCGATCCAGAGCCGCGGCATTCGTCTTGCGATCGACGATTTTGGAACCGGTTATTCGTCGATGTCGCTGATGAAGCAGTTTCCGATCGATACCATCAAGATCGACAGGTCTTTCGTTCGCGATCTGCCCGACGACTTCGAGGATCAGGCGATCGCGCAGGCGATCATCAGCATGGGCAAGGCGCTTGGCATGACCGTCGTCGCCGAGGGCGTCGAGACGGCGGAGCAGGAGGCATTCCTGCGAAGCAACGGCTGCGACGAGATGCAGGGCTACCTGTTCAGCGAGGCACTTGCGCCCGAGCAAATGGCCGACCTGCTTCGGCCGTCGCCAATGCTTCTGTCGCCGCCACTGCAGCCGGTCACGGGTGAAGATCTTGCAGCACCCGCCCGGCAGCCATTGCTCAAGCAGGCCGCGCGGTAGCGTCGAGAGAACAGCGCCTAAGCGGAAAGCGCTGGCTTGCGCGGAAAACCGTCGGGCCACGGCAGCGAGGTCTGGCCGGCGAGCGAACCGAGGAACACCTCCGCGCCCGCGACATAGGATGAACCGGCCGGCAGCTCGAGGCTCGCACACCACTCGGCCGGCATCGGTCGCTGCACGCTGCGCACCTCGAACGCCGGACCCCACCACCACGCCGGTGCCGGCGATCGCTCCAGTTCGGGCACCGCGCGCCACCGCACGAACTCGTGCACCGAACGCTCGAATTGCAGATTAGCGGCCTGATGCACGGTTCTCTCCTCGATTGATGATAAAGCATCTATCGTTACAGGCACGCGCCGTCGCGCTCTGCCCGGCCGGCACTTCCGCATGGCAGGCTTTTGGAAAGCTGCTGGATGCGTTTTTTTTGCCTGGGCCTGCGCTAGTATACCATTGGCAAGCCGACAACCTGCGGAACATCCTACCGTTCCCGGTGACCCCGGATAGCCGGACGGTCGTTCATGTCAGCCTCGTGGCGCCCGATCGGACGGCCAGTTCTTGCGAAGAAGCAGATAGAGCGCGCGAGGATTGGTGGTCAGATAGCGCCAGAACAGCCGGCGTGGTTCCAGCCAGATTCGCCAGGCCCATTCCAATCCAACCCTTTGCATCCAGCGCGGCGCGCGGGCCCGGCGGCCCGACAGGAAGTTGAACAATCCGCCCGAGGTTTTGATAACACCGACCCGGGAAAGGCGCGGCGTGAACTCATCGACAAACGCCTGCTCGTAGGGAACGCCGAGCGCCACCCACAGGTAATCCGGCGCCAGCTGGTTGATTTCGTCGACCTTGGCGCGCAGCGCGTCGCCCCTCAGATAACCGTGGCAATGACCGACGATCCGCAAATCGGGATACATTTTCCGGACATTGGCGACGGCAGCGGCATTTTCCGCGTCGTCCGCGCCCAACATGTAGAATGTCAGCCCGGCCGCGGCCGCCTTGCGCGCGACGACATGAAACAGGTCGGTGGTCGCGACGCGTTCGGGCAGCGGCGTCGATGATTTCAGCCACGACACCGTGACCAGCGGTTGACCGTCGGCGTTGATGAGGTCGGCGGCGTGGAACAGCCGGTCCGTCATCGGTTCGGTCGAACAGCGCGCCAGCACTTCGCCATTGGCCGAGGTCAAATAGAGCGGACGGCCGACCCGACGGCTGGGGAATACCGCCTCGATCATGAAATTCGCGGTCTGCTCGATGTCGAGCACGGCCAGCCGCAGCCCGCCCAGCGTGACCCTGGGCACACCGGCGGTCGCAAGCCTTCCCACCTGATTTGTGCGGCGCTCAAGCATATTGCCTGCTTTGCTGATGGCGGACGGCCGCGGGGTGAAGTTCGCTCAGGACGACACCGACCAGCTTGCGCTCGGCGCCGCCGAGGTCCGCGAGGATGTCTTCCATGCAATCGTTGATGTCGAGGCTGGCCGGCAGGATCGCGACCAGGCCGTCGGCGATATCGAGCAGCTTGCGGCTGGCGGCGCTCCAGGGCATCGCCGGTCCTTCGAGGATCACGAGGTCGTAGCCGCCGGCGGCGCGGGCCTGGGTGATCGCCTTGCGGATGGCATCGCTGGCCTTGGTCTCGGCCGACTTGATCGCCGGCAGAATCGAGATTCCGTTGGCGGTCTTGATGGCGCGGGAGGCCTTGCTGCCGATGCTGAGCCAGCCAAGATACCCGGCCTCGCTTTTGCTAAAGCCCGTCACCCTGTTGGAGAGTGTATGCTCGGCGAGATCGGCGTCGATCATCAATACCCTGGCGCCGTCGCGTGCGGCCGCCAGCGCAATATTAAGCGCAGCGATGGTGCGATCCTCGCTGGCGCCGCTACCGATCACGGCCATCACCGGCACCTTGCTGGCCCGCGAATATTTCGCCAGCGTCGTGCGCATGTCGCGCATGGCGTTGAGGAAGGTGGTCAGCGGGAAGCCCGCGCGGAGCGTCGGCCAGCCTGTTCGCGTCAGGTCGGGAATCGAGCCGGTGGCCAGGATTGCGCCCAGCGTCCGCATCACGTCGGATTCCTGCAGCCGCGCGATCAGCGGCTTCTCGACCAGGGCGACCGGCGCGTTCGGCTGCGCGCTTCGCGGTATCTGCGGTTTCGGCGGCTGAACTGAAATTCTCATGTCCGGCGATACCGATGCGCGCGGACGTGGCTCGCTGGTTTCGGGCGCGGTCAGGCGATCGGCGGCGACCACCCAGCTTGCCGCGGCGAGCGCGCCGAACATGAAGCCGATCATCGCCAGCAGGCTCATCGCCGGCGGAAATACCCGCCGCTGCGGCACGTTGGCTTCGCCGATGATGCGCGCGTTCGAGGTATTGAGGCTTTCCTGCTCCTCGGTCTCGCGCGAGCGCTTGAGGAACGACTGGTAGACGTCGCGGCTGGCTTCGACGTCGCGCTCAAGCTCGCGCAGCCGCACCGAAGCCTGGCTGAGCTGGACGCTCTGGCTTTTCTGGGCATCCAGCGCCTTGCTCAGCGAGGCTTCATAGTCCTTGGCGCGGGTGAGGTCGTTTTTCGCCGACAGCGCGAAACGGTCGACTTCTTCATTGATCGTGCGGCGCAGATCGTCGACCTGCTTTTCCATCTGGCGCAGCGCGGGATGCAACGGCCCCAACTCGCTCGTCATCTCCGCGTAGCGCTTGCGCGCCTCGGCATATTGCGCCCGCAGATTGGCGATGGTCGGAGACTGCAGGGCCTCGGGAATTGCGCCGACATCGGTCGATGCGCGCCGGCTGGCTTCGATCTGGTCGTATTTGGCTTGCGCGTCGAGAGCCAACGCGTGCGCCGTGGCAAGCCGCTGGTTGCTGGTCGAAAGCTGCTGATCGCTGATCGCCGAATCCTGGGTGCCGATGAAGTTATTCTGCGCCTTGTAGAGCGCGAGCGTGTTCTCGGCGGTGCGCAGCCGTGTCTGCAATTCCTTCAGCCGCCCCGACAGATCGGCGGTTGCCCGCTTGGCGGCGGTGGATTGCGATTTCTTCGACTCCGCCAGATAGGTGTTGGTGATGGCGTTGGCCAGCATCGCCGCCTTGGCCGGATCGTACGACCAGACGTCGACGTCGACGATGAAGGTGCGGTCGGTTTTCTTCACGGTGATATGACGGTTCAGGGCGTCCAGCGCCGCCATTTGGCCGAGCTTGGTCTCGCCCGCAGAATGCAACTCAATCCCGAAAAGGCCGAGCAGCGACGCCGGCAGACTCCTGGACTCGCCGCCGAATTCCGGATCCTTGTCGAGATGGGTGTCCTGGATCACCTGCAGCAACACGTTGTTGGAGGTGATGACGCGTGCCTGGCTTTCGACCACCATCGCCAGGCCGGAAATATCCTGCGACCGGGGCGTCAGTTCGCGATCGACCAGCTGCAATTCCCGGGGGTCGACATAAAGCTGGGTCGTCGCCGAATATTTCGGCGGCAGGCTCTTGCCGATCGCAACCGCGGCGCAGGCGCAGAGCAGCCCGGCCACCGCTATCGCAATCCTTCGCCGCCACAGCGCGTTGGTCAGGTCCAGTAAGGTGAAGTCGGTTCGCACCGGCGGCTGCCGGCCGTCCGGCCGCGCCCGATTTATCGGCTCATCATACGCAAGCATCGTCCCCAGCTTCCATTCGAACTGCCGCACGCATCGGCTGAGGGGTTACTCTTCGAGTCACGCCACGTGCGCCGAAGTTCGGCGCGGAACAAACGCAACAGGAACAATTAACCATACTCATTGAGAGACTATTCACTGAAATGGCAAAAAAAGCGTTTAAGCGCCGGCGCATTGCAACGCCTCCGCCATGTTCAAAACCGGAATTTGACGGCGCGATGCCGCCTCAAGGGCGTAATTCATGAGCGCCGGAGAGCAGCCGTAGGGACTTGGGCGGCCGGCGACGTCGTGGCTGTAGAAAATTAACCATCCGTTATTGATTTCCGCGTCGTCGAAAGCGCGCTCGATCCCGTCGCGGTCGATCCGCCGGTCGATCAGGGGCAACGCATGAAGGAATTGCAGGTCCACCGTTCCGCTGTTCACGCCCGGGACGATGCTGCGGCAGGACGTGAACTCGGTCTTGAGCTGGCGTTTGCGCACGAATGAGCCGTACCCGAACGGATAGGCGAAGTTGCCGGGCGCGATGCTGGCGTCGAGCGTCTGGAAGTATTGACGGTTGAGAGCGATCTCCCTGGCCATGGACGGCGCGTCGAGATCGCAGGCCCGCTTGTGGGAAAACGTATGACAGCCGATCTCATGACCCTTGCGGTACAGGGCAACGACATCCTCGGCGTCGGCCACCGCCCAATTGGGCGATGTGGTGCCGACAAGGCCGCCCGACACATAGAAGGTTCCGTGCGCGCCATGGTCTTCGAGAATTCCGGCACCGGTGGTCGCGGCACTTTTCGGAATATCGTCGAAGGTGAAGCTCACCATCGGGGTTTGATTGCGCAACCGGAAGGGTTCGACGCGCAGATGCGTCGCCAGACGATGGCTGAATCTCGCTTTGGTTTCGGACCAAATTGTTTTCATTGTGTTCGGTGCTTTCGCAAAATCACGTGATAGTCGCCGTGCCGCACATCGGTCTTGCCGGGCAGGAGATGGTTGATGACGACGGCAACCGCATCGAGCAGGGCGGCGAATACCGGCTTGCGCAGCCGCATCTCCGGGAAGCGCGGGCTCTCATATTCCTTCCGGTAGACGAACCGGAGGCCGTGGCGGTTCGCGAACGCTTCGAGATTTGAAAGCGTCACCAGCGGATGAAAGAAGGTCGGGAACGGCGCATGACCGGGCTGGCCGGCCTGCTTTTCGCCGCGTACATGGCGGTAGAACCAGACATGGAACCAGTGCGGCGAGTATTTGGTGACGACGCCGGACAGCGATTTGGGATTCGGCGCGCCGATCAGGATCAGGCCGCCCGGCTTCAAGGCTTCGCAAAAGCGGGTCAGCGCCGCCTCGACGTCGGAAAGGTGCTCGATCACGTTATAGCAGATCACGAGGTCGAAACTGTCCGGCTTGAAGCGATGGGTCTGGACGTCGCCGAGGATTGTTTCCTGCGCGTAGTCGTTGTTGCGGATCTGGTCTTCGTCGATATCGACCACGGTGACGCGGGCGCGATCGAGCACCTCGAGCGGCAGGAAGCTGGTCGAGCCGCCGCCGGCTTCGTAGATCGCGAGCTTGGTGGATGGTAGTTGCTGGTTCAGGACGGCGTGAACCACAAGCAGGCTGTCGCGCGCTTCACCGGGCGGCAAGGCCAGCAGCGACTGCGGATGCACGGGCTGCGGCGATGCGCCGGTCGCGCCAACAGCGTCGGTGGCGATATCGGCGGGTACGGTGTGCGCAAGATCGATGGTCATGATTTTGTTCATTGGCTATCCGGCGCCGGTGTTGGCGAATTTGGTGCGGAAAAACGTCAGGCATATCTGCAGGCGGGCACGCGCATGGGAGATGTCGAACAGCCAGCACAGCGCGATATAGCTGGCGAGCCCGGCGAACATCAGGACGAAGCACGCGGTCAGATCCGCAACATGCAGGTAACGGTCGAGCGCGCCGACCAATAGCGCCATGAGCAATCCGGCAATCACCGTCAGGGCCAGCCGGCCGGGCGGAATCGGAACCGAAAATGCCCACCGGCTGAGAACGAGGGCGCAGAAGAATCCAACGAGGTCGGCGCCCAGCCGTGCCCACGCGGCGCCGACGGTGCCGTATTGGCCGATCAGGACATAGGACAGGATCACGTTGGCCGCGATAATCGAAGCCGTATTGACCAGGTAGAATGAGTTGCGCGCGGACAGCAAAAAGCTGACATGCAGGTATTGCTGGGTCAGAATCTGGAAAATCACCGCGACCGCCACAATGGGCATGGTCTGGACGGCGATCGCACGAAACTCGACACCGAGCACGACGTTGGCGACATGCGGGGCGATGATGGCGAAGCCCAGGCATGCCGGCAGCGTGATGCTGAGCAGCAGTTCGACGCATTCGCCAAGGTGCGACCGCACCGCGGCGCGGCCTTGTTTGGCGTAAATCTGCACGGCGAGCGGGAAGAACGCCGCCGCGGCGCTGATCGCCGGCATCATCAGGGTTTGCCGGACCAGATCGAGGCCGGCGACATACCTTCCGGCATCGGCGGCGCCGACGAGATTGGCGATCATGAACCGGTCGGTCACGCTGGAGACGGCGAGCAAGGTGAGCGACACCGTCAGCGGCAGGCCCTGTTTGGCAACCGCCAACAGGCTGGTGCTGTCGAATTTGGCGATCGTGCCTCGCCAGGCCGTTCGTGACTGGACCAATACCGCGAGCAGATAGGCCAGCGTCGATGAAGCCAGCAACAGATATCCGGCAGGACTTAGAAACGCGATTGCAGCACCGAGAACGAGCGCTGCCACGGCGCGAACCAGCGTGGCCTTCATGACCTTGACCGCCAGAAGCCGCGCCCGGACCAGATCCTGTGTCAGCTCAAACAGGCCGATTGCGACCGCAAGCACTGTTGCGGCCATTGCCGCCATGGCGTCGAGTCCGACCAGGCGCCCCAATCCGTAGGCGGCCGGCGCGACCAGGCAACAAATCAGGTAGCCGGATATCACAAGGCCGCGAACGTCGGTGCCGTCGTTGCGCGCGTGCCCGCTCAGGATGAGATTACGAAACCATCCTGCGAGAAAGGTGCTGATGACGGAGGCGAATCCAACCCCAAGCAGATAGATGCCGTAATCGTGCGGCGAGAACAGCCGCGTGAAAATGAAAACGCTCAACAGCCCCAGCAATGCCGAGAGGATGTTGGCGGAAAGATTGATGCTGGCCTGTCCGATCAGCATTACGCGACCAGCCCCGCGGTTTCCGGTTTGACGGAGGCCGGCGCCCGGGCAATCTCGTTTTCCTCGATCGCGTCGCGGATGGTTTGCACCGGCGTGCCCGAGAAGGAAGCGACCGAAAACGCGACGTCGTCCTTGTTGGCGCGGCAAAGCAACCGGTTGAGTTCGCTTTTGCTGAGCTTCGGCTGATCCCAATAGCTGACGCATTGGGTGCGGGGGGCAACCGTGTGCCGCCTGGAAAGCGCTTGGTCGCTCTCGACGAAATAGCCGTACAGCATGTATTCGGAGAACTCGCGGGTCCGGCACAGCGCCTCGACCCAATGAAGCTGCGTGACCGCCTCGATTTTCGCGGCCATGGCACGGGCGGTCTCTCGATCCCAAAAGATGATATGACCGATAAAATCGGCTGCCGGCAGCGATGGCGCGGGCAGTCCGAGAAGCTGGTGGCTGGTCTCAACCCAGCGCGCGTGACGGATTTGCTTCGACGTAACCTCGTCAGGCATCTTCAGAAGTGGAATTGAATTCGGGTATCCAAAGCGCGCCAGATCGAAGTCGCGGAAAAACACGATGTCCGAATCGAGGATGCAATATCGCTCGTGCGGCAGCGACATGGTCGCGGCGATCTTGATCAGCTGCTGTACGTGCCAGCCGCTCGCCGGCTTGGCGCGGAACGACCACCAGTATTGGCGCCGCTTGCGCTGAATGATCCGGGGCAGCGGCCGCAGCCAGTCGGGCAAAAACATCGATGCCGGAAGAACGCTTCTGCGCTCGCTCTCGAAGTGCGAAAACAGCGACAGGTCGCAGTCGGGAACCAACAGGTAGTGCTTCGAAAACGAAGTGACGTGACGGTCGACACTCTCGCACAGCAAGGTGCAGAGTTTCAGATCGCGTCCGTAAGTCGGGGTTAGCAACGCAACGGGATTCATCTCGTTAAGTCTCTCCGGCAATGTCTTTTCGAGCCAATGTTTTCTGAGCGCCCGCTCCCATATTGATGGAGAGAGCAAGATCGATGCCGACGGAGCGGAGATCGGCTGCGGCATTTCGGGATTGGTTAACTCGGCGCGGCGGTAACCATTCCATTTATTCGCACGGCCGGACCGCTGAGCGATGGACCGGATATTGCAATGCTGGATGCGTAATGCCGAAATCCCGAGGAGTGTTTGGACGTGGCAATCAAGACGCATTCCCGGCGTGAACTCGCCATAAGCGACATCAAGCCCGCAGCGGCTGTCCTTTTTGGCACAGCTGCCTCGTCCGTTGTGTCCGCTTTTGCAACGATGCGTGCCATCGCGGGCGGCCGCCTCGGCAAGGTTAATTCCTGGCGGCCGACCGCGCGACGTGCGTCATGAAGTATCGCGCCGACATCGATGGCCTGCGCGCGCTCGCCGTCATTCCGGTGCTGTTCTATCGCGTCGGCATTCGCAGCTTCGCGGCTGGATCGTTCTCGGTCGCGAACCTCTACAAGCGCCGGATCTTGCGGATCTTGCCGGCGCTGTTCGTGACGTTTCTGGCCACGAGCGTTCTGGCTTGCGGAATGTTCTTGGCCTGCGGCGCGGCAAATGCCGTCCCGCGCGCGCTTTCGGACTCATCGAAATTTGCAGGCGCGTTCGTGAACTGGGGAACCGACGGTCGCGAACGCACGCTGCAGAGTTGGGAAAGATGGCTGAAGCAGGCGCCCTCAACGGTTTTGGGAGTAGACTTCTACGCCCAATCCAGCTGGGAGGATTTTTCAGGGTTGAGCTGGGTGCCGGGCATCTGGAAAAAACTCAACCCGGCGCGGAACGTCGTGTGGTCGGTTCCCCTGACGGTGAAGGGTACCCCGCTTGCCGATGTCGCCTTGGGCATGCACGACGCCGACTTCGAAGCGGCGGCCAAAGCTATTTCCGAGGCCCAGCCCCGGGCGATCATTCGTCTCGGCTGGGAAATGAATCTCGCCGACTCGGCATGGTTCGCCAAGGGTCAGGAAGCCGATTACATCGCGGCATTCAGGCGCGTGGTTGGAATATTCCGGCGATACTCAAAGGACTTCAAGTACGACTGGTGCCCGGGCTGGGGTGCGCAGGACGTTGCTGCGGACCTCGCTTATCCCGGCGACGATGTCGTCGACTATATCGGGCTCGATGTCTACGATTTCAAACATGATGGCTCGGTCGAGCAACGCTGGAACGATTTCTACCTGAAAGCGCCATTCGGTCTGGAATGGCATCGCGACTTCGCCGCCCGGCACGGCAAGCAAATGAGTTACCCCGAATGGGGCGTCGGCAATTTCGGCGACAATCCCTTTTTCGTGCAGCAGATGCACGACTGGTTTGTCAGGAATGAAGACAATATCGCCTATGCGGCCTACTTCGACGTCGACGGATTATGGCCCACACAAATCGACAACAACCGGTTTCCCAGGTCTCAGAAGGTGTTCAGGAGGCTGTTTGGGCGCTGAGTTTGCCGTGGTTTAAATTTGGTTAACGCAGTTCTGCTAATCGTTGGACCCGATATCGCAACCGCGCTCGGGGTTGGTTTGGATTCGAAGACGGACTAAGTGCAGGCATGTCCATAGAGGCCGATTCCCGGCGTGATTTTCTCGCAGGTGCGGCGCCCGCCGTGGCGCCGGGCGTTTCCGGCATGGTGGAACCCTCCGCAGGGTCCGCCTTTGCGACGACGCAACCGCAGCGCGCCCGCGCATTGGCGGCGGCATCGCGATCGCTTGATCGCTCGATCGGGATCGTGGTCTGCATTCCCTGTTTCCGCCGCCCGCAGCATTTGCGGCTAACCCTGCAGTCGCTGGCCAATCAGCGCACCGAACGCCGTTTTGCGGTTGTCATCGTCGAGAACGATGCCTTGAAGAGCGAAAGCGCGCCGGTCGCGGCTGAATTCCTTGCATCCGGCAGGCTCGCGGGCCTCTGCGTGGTCGAGCCGCGACAGGGCAATTGCCACGCGATCAACGCCGCATTCGACACGGCGCTGGCGACATTCCCCGCGGCAGCCAGCGTGCTGATGATCGACGATGACGAAATCGCCTCACCGGACTGGCTTGAACTGATGGTACGCGCCTCCGAGGATACCGGCGTCGATCTGGTCGGCGGGCCGGTGCAGCCGAATTTCGATGACCACGGCAAGCGCGGGCTGCGCCGTCATCCGGCGTTTCGTCCGGCCTATGACACCAGCGGCCCGGTGCCGGTGATCTATGGCTGCGGCAACTGCCTGATCAAGCGATCGGTGTTTACCCGGCTCGGCGATCCCCGGTTCGACCTGCGATTCAATTTTCTGGGCGGTGGCGACACCGATTTCTTCGTGCGCTGTCGCCAGGCCGGCATGAAATTTCACTGGGTTGCCGAAGCCGTCATCACCGAAACCGTGCCGGACAGCCGGACCCATCCGGGATGGCTGGTGCTGCGCGGCTTTCGCATCGGCGCCATCAACTATCACATCGAGGTCAAGGCGGCGCGGACGGTCTGGTCGCGGTTGAGGCTGGTCGCCAAGATGTTTGCGATGCTGCCGCTGTCGTTGTTCCGAGCCGGCCGGCTGGTTCTCACCGAACCAAAGGCGGTCATTGCACTTCATCCGATGACGGTTGCCGCCGGCAGCGCGCTGGCCGCGATCGGTATCGAACCGCAACCCTACAAAGCCTCGAAGATCACGTCTTGAGCCAGCTGGTTACCAGATCGGAAGTCGGCGCCGTCGTCGGGGAATTGCGGCGTCAGCAAGTGATGGACATCGTTCGCGGCGCCACCTTTATCGGCGTCCTTCTGCTGGCATGGGTATCGCTGCGTCCATTCACCGATCTCAGCGAAATGCAGGTCGGCGATGTCTCGACCGGCAACGAGGTGCTGACCTATGCGGCGTTCGGCGCCCTGGCGGTGCTGACGGTCGGGTTGACCATGCGCGCCAATATGCGCGGGCTGGCGACATTGCTGTCGCCGGGATTTATCCTGTTTGCGGGGTGGATATTGGCGACCGTCGTGCTGTCGCTCGACCCCTCTACCTCGATACGGCGCTTTGCGTTGACGGCCTGCGTCATCGCGGTGGCGGCGACGCTGCTGCTGCTGCCGAAGTCCCAGAACGAGTTGATGCGGTGGTTCAGCATCGCAGCGTTGGCTTTGCTGGCGATCTGCTATCTCGGCCTGTTGTTCGCCCCGAACCTGTCGATTCACCTGGCAACCGATGCGCAAGAGCCGGGGCTCGCCGGCAACTGGCGCGGTTCGTTCGGCCACAAGAACGAGGCAGCGGCGGTGATGGCAATGTTGCTGTTTCTCGGCATCTATATCGTTCGTTCCGGCGCCTGGTTGTCGGGAGTTGCGATCATCGGCCTGTCATCGTTGTTTCTGTTGTACTCCGCCGGCAAGAGTTCGCTGACACTGTGTTTTGCCGTCATAATACTGACCTCGCTCACCACGTTGATCCGCTCATTGTGGGGGCGCGTTCTGTTGCTGCTGACGCCATTGTTGCTGCTCAACATGCTCAGCGTCGGCACGGTGATGAGCGATCGTCTCGCCGAGGTCGCCAAACTGCTGCCGCTGGATTCCAGTTTCACCGGACGTACCGACATCTGGACCTTCGCGGTCGAGTCGGCGCAGAAGCGGCTGCTGACCGGTTACGGCTTTGAGGCGTTCTGGGGCAGCAGTTCAATCCGCGACCTCCCGGAAGGCAAGGAATGGGCCGCATATGCCTCGCACAGCCATAACGGCTATCTCGACGCCACGCTGGCGATGGGGCTGCCGGGACTGGCGCTGTTGATCGCGGTGCTGGTGATCGCGCCCTTGCGTAATTTCCACGCCGCCGACGAGGGCGGCAACAACGGGCCGCTGGCGATGGCGCTACTGCGGATCTGGCTGTTCGGGCTCTATCTCTCGTCGATGGAAAGTTTCTTTCTCGACCGTGCCGATCCGTTGTGGTTCACGTTCCTGGTGGCGCTGTTTGGGCTGCACTACCTGGCACGCTTCCGCTTCAGGGAATGAAGCTAAAGCTGCGCCCGCACGACCTGTGCAACATCCTGCCACCAGTCGTCGAATGCGAACGGTATCGGCACCGACGGCCATTTGAGGGCGGAGGCGATCCGGTCGGCATACACGTCATCGCTCGACCCGCGCGCCACCAGCACGATGGCGCCGCGGTCGATCAATTCCTTGAAGCGGGGATGATGGTCGAACTCGTCCGCTCCGGCCGGGCCGGTGACGATGACCGGCCGGCCGGATTGCACGCAGGTGACGACGCTGCCGCGCCGCGCGGTGAGGCCTTCTTGGAGCGGATAACAGAATGCGTCGATCTCGCTGAACAGCCCGAACACTTCGTGTTCGGAAGCGACATAGCCGCTGACGATGACGTCGTCTGACACGCCGAGTTCGGCGGCACGGGCATGGAACTCTTCTTCCACCTTGTCGACGCCGCGGATGAACGAGCCGATATAGACCGTCAGCGGTTTCAGTCCGCGCGCCTTGAGGATGGCGCCGATGTTGAGCAGCGCATTCGGTTGCTTGCCCGGATAGATCGACCCGAAGTGGCCGATGACGAGACGCCCTTGTTCGCGCGCGGCGGCAAGCCGCTGCCGCAATCTGGAGTCGGCGATTCCCGCCGGCGCCTCGATGTTCGGCGGCAACGGCGCCAGCACGCATTTTCGCGCGGTCCAGCCGATGACGGGATCGCCGGCGAGTTCGCGCCGTACCGTCGGCGAGAACATCACGATGGTATTGGCAAGCAGGACCGCCGGAATATAGGTCAGTCGGCGCCATCGGTTCAGCCCGGCCCATTCGTGCTGAAGCAGGATGACGCGCCGCCGGCGCAGCCGCGCGACCGCGAGCGCCAGCAGTGGCCGGAATATCACGCGCTTCCAGGCGACGATGGGAAAGTTGCAGATCACGCTCCGCGCCGATCCGACCGCGCGCCAGATTTCGGCGAGCGATCCTTGCCCTCGCGTCAGGGTTAACGTCGTGGAACTGCCGGGATCGAGCTTTTCGATGGTCTCGCCGAGCAGGCGGGTAAATTGCCCGACGCCGCATCGCATTTGCGGCCCCGCGCCAAGGAAAAGCACCTGATATGCGGGTTCTGAAGCCATCGGGCAGCGCGGCGCCTTCGGTTAAACGTTCGCGTTAGCCATACATTCCAGACATTAGTTTCCGGTAAGCGCCACCGCCCGGTAGGGCATCGTTTTTGCCAGATAGAAGCTGAGAATCGGTCCGTCGTCTCATAACGGGACATGGACGATGACGATGCGCGAAATTCGGGACAGAGCCGGCAGGAGTGCGACGATGACGACGAGCAAGGTTTTCACCAACTGGGACGACACCCATTCGGAATTGTGGGGCCATCAACCGATCGAGCTTGCGCATGAGATGCACAGGTCACCTCTATTCTCCAGGGACCATCTGGCCCGGCTGATCGAGAATTATCCGCGCGAACATTACAGCCTGGTGAAAACCGGCGCCCGCGGTTCTGAACGGGTCTGGCGCGAAGGCGACTTCGGCGATCTCAGCGGCGAACAGGTGATCGATGCAATCTCCCGCGGCGGGCTCTGGCTCAACATGCGCGACGTCGGCGCGGTGGACCACCGTTATCGCGAGATGCTCGATGGTATGTTCGAGGAAGTCGGCGCCAAGGTTCCCGGCTTCAGCGCGAGGGACCATCAGGAAAGCATCCTGATCTCGTCGCCGGATGCACAAGTATATTATCACTTCGACCTGCCGGGTCAGGCATTGGTGCAGATCGCCGGTCGCAAGCGGGTTTTTGTCTATCCGGACACCGCGCCGTTCCTGACGCCGACCATGCTCGAAGACGTTGCCGTCTATAACGTCGAAGTCGATATCCCCTACGAACCCTGGTATGACAGGCACGCCAAGGTGTTCGACATCGGCCCGGGCCAGATGCTGAACTGGCAATTGAACGCCCCGCATCGAGTCGAGAACCTCGATGCGTTCAGCGTTTCGATGACGGTGTCCTATACCAACGACAAGATACGCCGCGCCGAGATCGTAAATCTCGGCAATGGACTGCTGCGGCACCGTTTCGGCTATCAGCCCAGGAGCCGGAACACCCGCGGTCCGTCCTATTTCGCCAAGGCGGTGCTGCAAAAACTGCTGCGTGACAGCCGCTGGGTCAAGCGCGAGCGCAACGCCCGCCGCGCCATCGACTTCCGGCTCGACGCTACCCAACCCGGCAAGATCGTCGATCTGCCCAAAGCGGCCTGAAGATCGGCCTGAAGAAATCGATCCAGCGATGGCGGTGTTGACGGCAGAAACGGGAAGACGGGAAACGCGCAAGAGTTTCCGTACGGCCGGATTCCGCGTTGAGTTTGCCCACGACTGGAAACAGGCCGCGGCACGCTGGCACGATCGGAATTCGTCGCCGCCGTTCCAGGACGCGCGTTGGCTGGACGCATGGTACGGCGCGTTCGCCGGCCATGATCATGTCGAGCCGCTGATCGCCATCATCTCGGACGCGGCAACATCGGAGCAGGTTGCCTTGTTGCCGCTGGTGCGCCGGATGCATGGCGGCGTCCGAATCGTCGAGTTCGCCGATCTCGCCCTGACCGATTATAACGCGCCGATGCTGGGTAGCGCTGCGCCGCGCGACGCCAAGGCAGCGCATCTGCTGTGGCGCAACCTGCTGACGGCGCTGCGGCGTCTGCCCGGCGGCGCCGATCTCGTTCGGTTGCGCAAGATGCCGGTCGATCTCGACGGCCGGCCCAATCCGCTGGCGCTGCTCGATGATGTGCGTCCCTGTGCCGTCAACGGCAATCTGGTCACGATGGGCAACGATTTCGACGCCTGGCGCCATTCGCTGGAGCGAACCGTACGCAAGGAACTGGAGCGAAGCTGGCGCGTGTTTGCGCGCGACCCGGCGGCCGCGTTCCGGATCATCACCGATCGGGATGAAGCGTTGCGCGTCCTCGCCGCCATGGAGGTCCAGCAGGGTGCGCGGATGCAGTACCTCGGGTTGAATTACATTCTCAATGATGAAACCTGCGCCGCGTTCTACCGCAATCTCGTCGTCGAAAATGTCGGCAGCGGCTATGCCGTGGTGTCGGCATTGACCGTAGGCGAGGAGGTGGTTGCGGCCCTGCTCGGGATTCGTACCGGCTCGCGCTACGTCATGGTTCGCATCAGCAATGCCGGCGAGAGATGGTCGAACTGCTCGCCGGGCCGGCTGATCATCGAACGCACCATGGCGGCCCTGCATCGGGATGGCGTCAGGCAGTTCGACTTCAGCATCGGCAATTATGCCTACAAGCGCCGGTTCGGCGTGACGCCGCTTCCTCTGGTTGATCTCACCGCGGCCTTGAACTGGCGCGGCGTTCCCTTTGCAATACGCGATCGCGCCGCGCGCGAGCTTCGCCGCCATCCGCGGCTCGCCGCTTTTGTCGGCCGCGCTCTCGGCAAGCCGGCCTCGCGCGAAGAAGTCTAGATCTGCCGCACCACGCCCGGCTTTCCCGGCGTGCACTCGAGCGCGTCCCGGTCCCACTTCGCAGCGTTGGCCGCAGCGTCATAGGTGCTTTGCAGGAAATCGAGCAGTACCTGATCCGGCGCTTCGGCGGTGCGCACGGCGTCGTAGGGCAGGATGAATTCGCCGAGCGCTTCGCTGAAGAACGCAGATTCGGGCTGCACTTTGACGGTCCGAAACCCCCGCGGTTCGGGATAGGCATAGGAGTAGAACGCGGGATAATCGATCGCGCCGCTGCCCGGCCAGAAGCCGGCGCTGCATTCCTCATGGGAATAGGCTTCGCAAGCGACTTCGTCGGATAGATGTGGCACGCCACCGGGATGGCGCGGCGCGCGCCGGCCCGAAAAGCGGGTCACCGCGAGATCGAAGCTGCCCCAGAAAAAATGCACCGGGCTTGCCTTGCCGAGGAAGCCGGTGCGGAATTGTTTGAACACGCGGTCGACATTGACCAGGATCTGCAGGAAGCGCCGCACCGCGCCGGGGTCGTAGGACGCATGCTGGCGGTCTTGCGAAAACCGGATCGGGTCCGGCAATTCATTGGGCATCTCGTCGATAGCAATGTGAATGCCAAGCCCGGCCAGATCGGCCATCACCGCGGCGTAGAAACTCGCGACCGACTGCCCGGAGAGGGCAAACTGCCGCTTTGCGCCGTCGCTGGTCGAAATCCGCAAGGCATGGTCGATGAAGTCGAAATCGATCTGAAAGGTCCTGTTGCCATCGGGGATCGGCGAGGTCGTTAGCCCGCGCGTGGTGACATACAGTGCGACGTGCCAGGAATGATTGAGCCAGGGCGCGCGCTCAAAACGGATCTTGCCGACGATCTGGGTCCACAGATGCAGCGTATCGTAGGTCTCGCGCCACGACGCGATAGGCAATTCCGGCCATGCAGCATGTGACGTCATCGGTCGCTCCATACGAAAAAGCCGGACCCATCCGGTCCGGCCTTTATATGCCAACTTTCGATGATGGAGGTGATCGGCGAAGCTACTTCTTCTTGCCGTCCTTGGTGAAGGCCGCGTCGACCTCGCCTTTCTTGATGCGAGCTGCGGGATTGCCGGGCTGGCCGAGATTCTGCTCTTCGGTGCCGTCGCCCATCATGCCTGGGTGCTTTTCGGCGGGGGCTTTCGAGGTGTGCTTGGAATCGGGCTTGTTGGTCATCTCAAATCTCCAGACGCGGGTGTGCGTGGCCTAACTTCGCACGAACCTTCCGGTTCCGCTACGTCGTTGGTCATGGACGTTGATTAACGGATCGATATCAGGATTTTGGGCATTCCGCGCAATGCCGTTTGCCGCGCGAGGCGCGGAAAAGGCTGCGGCACCACCAGCGCCGCGCAATCGCCTGCAGGGGATTGCGTGTCAGTTGATAGATAAAGAGAATTTCGATCATGGCGTAGTCCGTCGTCCCCCAGCGGGGATATAGGGCGGCATCCACCAGGGAGAATGCCGCCCGCGACGCATCAGCCATGCAGTTTTTTCGCGGTCTCCGCGATCACGCGTCCTTGATAACGCGCGCCTTCCAGCTCGTTTTCGGATGGCTGGCGGCTACCATCACCACCGGCAATCGTGGTCGCGCCGTAGGGTGAGCCGCCGGTGACTTCGTCGAGCTTCATCTGGCCGCCAAACCCGTAATTCAGGCCGACGATGGTCATGCCGAAATGCAACAGGTTGGTGACAATCGAAAACAGCGTGGTTTCCTGGCCACCGTGCTGGGTCGCGGTCGAGGTGAAGGCGCCGCCGACCTTGCCGTGCAGCACGCCCTTGGCCCAGAGGCCGCCGGCCTGGTCGAGGAAATTCGCCATTTGCGATGCCATCCGGCCAAACCGCGTGCCGGTGCCGACGATGATGGCGTCATAATTGGCGAGGTCCTCGACCTTCGCCACCGGCGCCGCCTGGTCGAGCTTGTAATGCGAAGCTTTTGCGACATCGGGCGGCACCAGTTCCGGTACCCGCTTGATGTCGACAGTGGCGCCGGCCGTACGGGCGCCCTCGGCGACGGCGTTTGCCATGGTCTCGATGTGGCCATAGGCGGAATAATAGAGAACGAGAACTTTGGTCATGGTGGGTCTCCTGCAGGTTGAGAGTGTTGCGATTGTTTCAAGCCGTCATTGCCGGGCTTGACCCGGCAATCCATCGTCTTCGCAAGAGTCTTCGGAAGAGCGATGGATACGCGGGTCATCTTGCGCGAAGACGCGCTTCGCGCTTTTGCCCGCGTATGACGAGTGGGGTGTTTTACGCCGCGTCGACCAGCACCAGTTCCGAATCCTCCAGCGCGGTGATCTTGAGCTTTGCCTCGTCGCGGATTGCGACGCCGTCGCGGGCGTTGACGCGCACGCCGTTGATCTCGACCGCGCCCGCCGCCGGCACCAGGTAAAGGTTGCGGGTTTTGCCGGGGGCATATTCGGCGCTCTCGCCGGCCTTCAGGGTGGTGGCGAGCACCCGCGCCTCGGCGCGGATCGGCAGCGCGTCGTTGTCGGCCTCAAAGCCGCTGGCGATGGTGACGAATCTTCCCGAACGGTCCGACTTCGGAAACGGCTTGGCGCCCCAGGTCGGCTGGCCGCCCTGGGTGTTGGGCTCGATCCAGATCTGGAAGATTTTTGTTTTGGTCGGCTCGAGATTGTATTCGGAATGACGCACGCCGGAGCCGGCGCTCATCACCTGCACGTCGCCGGCTTCGGTACGCCCCCTGTTGCCGAGGCTGTCCTGATGCGTGATCGCGCCTTCGCGAACGTAAGTGATGATCTCCATGTTGGCATGGGGATGGGCCGGAAAGCCGCTGTTGGGCGCGATTTCGTCGTCGTTCCACACCCGCAACGAGCCGTGGCCCACATTGCCGGGATCGTAATGACTGCCGAACGAAAAATGATGCTTGGCTTTGAGCCAGCCGTGATCGGCGCCGCCGAGTTTGTTGAAGGGCCTGAGTTCGATCATGGGATTTTCCTTGTGTTGAATTTCCGTTGTGCTCTGGATAAGCCCTTCCCGTTGGTGCATAAATAGAAATGATCGAAACACATCGTTTCCATTAATGCGCCAATCGGGAAAATCCAAATGACCAAATTGCCGGATTTCGAAGGGCTCGCGATTTTCGCAAAAGTCGTGGAATTGCGGTCGTTTGCGGCGGCCGCCAGCGAGCTGGCGCTATCCAAGGCGACCGTGTCCAAGGCGGTCAGCCGGCTGGAGGCGCGGCTCGGGGCGCGGCTGTTCAACCGCACCTCGCGGCGGCTCGCCTTGACCGATGCCGGGCAAAAACTCTCCGCGCGTGCCGCACGCCTGCTGCTCGACGGCGAGGCGCTGGAGAACGAGGCGCTGGCGCAAGCGGTGGCGCCGCGCGGACTGGTGCGCCTCGCGGTGCCGATGACCTTCGGGGTGAGGGCGGTGGCGCCGATCCTGCCGGCGTTCATGGCCGAATACCCCGATGTCGCGATCGATCTTCACCTGAGCGATGCGATGGTCGATCTGATCGGCGAAGGCTTCGATGCCGGCTTGCGGATCGCGAGCTTGCCGGATTCATCGCTGATTGCGCGGCGGCTGTGCGCGATGCCGCGCTACACGGTCGCTTCGCCCGATTATCTCAAGCGTCACGGCCGGCCGACCCATCCGATGCATCTCGCGCAGCATCGATGCCTCGGTTACGCTTATTTGTCGACGCCCGACGTCTGGCACTACACCAATGCCGCCGGCGAACAGGCGAGCGTGCGCCCCGCCGGTCCCTTGCGCGTCAACAACGGCGAGGCGCTGATGCCGGCATTGCTCGCAGGGCTTGGCATCGCCGACCTGCCCGACTTCATCGTCGGCGACGCCATCGCATCGGGTGCAGTCGAGGTGATCCTGAAAGGCTGGAAGCAGCGCGAGGGCGCCGTGCACCTGGTGACGCCGCCCGGCGGCCCGCGCCCCGCGCGCGTCGAGGTGCTGGCCGAGTTTCTGGCGAAGCATTTTACGAAAGCGGGAAAACGAAAATGATTTTCTTACCCCCGGAATGGGCGGTGAAACGGGCGCGGCTATCGCAACGTCATCGGTTTCGGGTTACGCTTCTTGCAACAACAAACCGAGAAAATCTCCGGGGAGCAAACTGCCGATGAACCGACGTGAACTTCTGAAGGCCGCCGCAGCCGCGCCATTGGCGCAGGTCGCGCTTTCGAATTCCGGATTTGCGCAAGACGCATGGCCGGCGCGCAACATCAGCATGATCGTGCCGTTCCCGGCCGGCGGCCAGGCCGATCTTGCCGCGCGCCCGGTGGCACACGCGCTGGAGAATATTCTCGGCAAGTCCGTGATCGTCGACAACCGCGCCGGCGGCGCCGGCGGTGCGATCGGCAACGCCGCGGCGGCGCGCGCCGAGCCCGATGGCTATACGCTGTTGATGACGTTGTCGTCGCTGGCGGTGTTGCCCGAAGCCGACCGGCTGTTCGACCGGCCCCCGGTCTACGAGGTTTCGCAATTCGCGCCGGTCGCGCGCGTGCTCGCCGACCCCACTCTGCTCGCGGTGCCGGCCTCGGCGCCGTGGAAGACGCTGCAGGATTTCGTCGATGACGCCAAAAAACGCCCCGGCCAAATTCCCTACGGCTCCTCGGGCCCGTACGGCACGCTGCATGTGGCGATGGAGATGTTTGCCGCCAGCGCCGGCATCAAGTTGTTGCACATCCCGTACCGCGGCGCCGGTCCCGCGCTCAATGCGCTCATGAGCGGCACGGTGCAGGCGCTGGCCTCGGCGCCGGGCACGTTGAAGCAACAGGTCGATGACGGCAAGATGCGCGTGCTGGCGAACTGGGGCGCGGAGCGGATCGCGAGTTTTCCCGATCTGCCGACCTTCAGGGAGCTCGGCTACAAGGATGTCGAATTCTACATCTGGGCTGGACTATTCGCACAGAGTGCGCTGCCGGCCCCGATCATGGCACGGTTGCGCGAGGCGATGGCGCAAGTGGTGAAAAATCCTGAAGTGATCAAGACCTTCGAGACCGCAGGCAGTCCGGTTGCCTATCTGGACGCGCCCGAGTTTTCGAAATTCGTCGCCGAGGACTCTGCACGCTTGATCGCGGCAGTGAAGAAAATCGGCAAGGTGGAGTAGGGCGTCTTCACAGCGACCGATAGAATTGCCCGCTCGCAAGGCGCGCGCCTCGCAGACATCGATCCATTCGGCGCCGACCAGTTCCGCCATCCTATCCGGCGCGATGCGCACCGCGCTATGGGTCGAGCCCGCCGCCGGCACCACCAGGTCGAATGCTTTCAGCGACACGTCGCAATAAATAGGCAGCGGCGTTTTCAATCCGAACGGGCAGACGCCGCCGACTTCATGGCCGGTGATGGCGGCAACCTCGTCGAGGCCGAGCATCTTCGGCTTGACGCCGAACTGCGCCTTGACCTTCTTGTTGTCCATCCGCGAGGTGCCGGAGGTGACGATCAGCACTACGCGTTCGCCGATCCGCAAAGACAGCGTCTTTCCGATCCGCGCCGGCTCGACGCCATAGGCTTCGGCGGCCAGCGTCACCGTCGCCGAACTCATCGGCAATTCGATCACTGCGATATCGGGAGCCTTTTCGGCGAAAAACGCCCGGACCAATTCAGAACTCATGGGCCGCGACCAGCGCAGGCAATTCCGACAGCGTATGAATGCGATAGTCCGGTTCGACCCCGAGTTCGTCCATCTGCATCCGGATCGCCTTGAACATCGTGAGCGGAGCGATCAGGTCGTTGTTGACGCAGGCCTTGGCCATCGCTTCCGGCGTCACCCGCTCGATCCAGGCGACGTTCAAGCCGAATGCCTTGGCGCCGCAGGCGTCCCACGGGTTCGATGACACGAACAACACCTCGTTGGGCAACATACCGAGTTGCTCCTCGATCAAACTGTAGGCGTCCGGGCTCGGTTTGAATATTCGTCTGGAATCGATGCTGATGGTCGCATTCAATATCCGGTCGAGACCGCTGTTGCGCACCAGCGCGTTGAGCATGCCGGTACTGCCGTTGGAAAGAATCGCAAGCTTGCGGCCGTGCATCGCCACAAGTGTCGCCCTGGCATCGGGATAGAGATCGAGATGCAGGTATTTGTCCATGATGCCTTCGAACGCGGCTGGGTCGCTTGGCAGGCCAAGGCATCGCAGGGTGTAGGTCAGCGAATCCCGGGTAATCACCGAGAAATCCTCATAGCGGCGCATCAGCGAACGCAGCCAGGTGTATTCAAGCTGCTTGATCCGCCAGATCTGGGTGATGATCTCGCCATAACCGGGAAACGCCTCCTCGGTGATCGATGCCACCGACTGGATATCGAACAGCGTGCCATAGGCATCGAACACAACGGCTTTGACGGTCACGGGTAGCCTTCTCTCTTGTCTCTCGCTTGAACCGGCGGTCTCGTTGGTCCGCGGCTTGTCCCCTCGGCGTCAATCTTACCTGGGCGTGACTCCGGTATGGACCTGCAGCAGGAAGTCGTCAAAGCGCTGTTCGTTTTCCGCGTCGCGTCCCCACATGAACGTGCCGAGAATCGCGCCGAGGAAGCCGAGGGGCAATGATACGACAGTCGGATTGACCAGCGGCCACAATGCGTCGGCACCGCGCATCGCCGGCCCGATCATCGCCAGTACGACCGACGACACAAGGCCGACCGTCATGCCGCCGATGACGCCGCCGGTGTTGAACCGTCTCCAGAACAGCGAAAGGATCAGCACCGGAAAATTGGCGCTGGCAGCGACGCAGATGGCAAGAATCACCAGGACCGCCACGTTGACGCCTTGTGCGAGAATGCCGAGTGCGATCGCCAGCACGCCGATAACGACGGCCGCGATGCGGGCAATCCAGACTTCCTGCTTTCCGTCCACCTGGCCGCGTTTGACCCAGTTTACGTAGAAGTCGTGGGCGACGGCGCCGGAGGTCGATAACGTCAGGGCCGAGACCACCGCGAGAATGGTCGCGACCGCGACGGCTGCGACGAAACCGAGCATGAGGTCGCCGCCAATTGTACCCTTGCCGCCTCCGAGATATTGCGCCAGCAGCGGAAGTGTCAGATTGCCGCCCTTATCGACAGCACGAATGGCGTCCTGCCCGACGAAGTTTGCGGCGGCGAGGCCGAACAGGGTCGTGCCCGCGAAGAAAGCGCCGGCCAGAAACATCACCCATACCACCGAGCGCCGCGCAGTCCTGGCGTCCGGCACGGTGTAGAACCGCGTCATGACGTGCGGCAATCCCGCGAGGCCAAGTGTGTAACCCAGCCCGAGTGATATCTGGTCGAACGGATTCTTCAGGTAATTGCCGGGCAACAGATATTTGGCGGTGTATTTCTGCTCCGCATCGGCGAACAGCGTCAGCGGATTGAAGTGTACCAGCGACAGGATCATCACCAGGACGATCGCTCCGGCGCTTAGCATCAGCACGGCCTTGACGATCTGTACCCAGGTCGTCGCCAGCATGCCGCCGAATGCGACGTATACGATCATACTGACGCCGACAAAGATCACCGCCCAGTCGTAGGAAATTCCGGTCAGCAATCGCACCAGCACGCCGGCTCCAGCCATCTGCGGCATTAGATAGGCGAAATTGACGACTACGGTTCCGGCGATGGCGGCCAGCAGGGATGCCCGCGTCTGCATGCGGCTGCGGATGACGTCGCCGAGCGTATATTTTCCGGTATTGCGCATCGGCTCTGCGATCAGGAACAGTACGGTACAAAACGCGACCAGCGGTCCGAGAGCGTAAAACGCGCCGTCCATGCCATAGAGCGCGGTAAGTCCGGTGAATCCGAGAAACGCCGCGGCGCTGCACCAGTCGCCGGCGAGGGCAAAGCCATTCTGTGCCGCGGTAAGCTGACTGTCGGCAGCGTAGAAATCGGCAGCGGTCGAAGTGCGCTTCGCGGCCCAATAGGTGATGCCGAGAGTGATCAGGAGAATGATGATGAAAATACCGAGCGTGAGGTTCATCTCAGTTTCCTCGTCCGGAAATTTCGGATGCGGCCTTTGCAGCGAGCGGATCGAACTTGCCGGCGGCGATGCGTCCGTAGACGATCGCGAGTACCCATGACAGTAGATAGTTCAGCGCGATCAGCACGAAGCCGAGATTGACCGAGCCGATCACCCTGATCCCCATCAAATCCCTGGCGAAGCCGGCGAGAATGGTGAGGCCGATGTAGCCGACCATGAAGATGACGGTCATCGGCACCAGATATTTCAGTTTTTCGGCGATTAACCGTCTTACGGAGGCGTGCGCAGCCTCAAGCGATGCTCCGTTGCCGCTCATATGCCCCCCGATCTGTTGAATTTGCTTCCCGCACTGCAGGCGGGTTGGCCGACGCCGCGCGCAGACATCCGCAAGGCGGGCGCTCCTTCTTTACGGATACCTTTTGAAGTGACAAAATGAATAATCGCGATGATCGGTATCGCATTTTACGATTATGGGGCGGCAGATGAATTTTGATATCGATTGCCTTCGTTCGTTTCTGGTCGTTGCCGACACCATGAGTTTTTCACGCGCCGCCGAGAGCGTCGGTCGCTCGCAATCGACCGTCAGCCAGCAGATTGCCAAGCTCGAAACCCAGATCGGTAAAGGTCTGCTGACGCGCCGCAAAGGCCGCGTGATGGAACTGACGTCAGAGGGCGGCAAGCTCGTGCAATACGCGCGGCGCATTTTGCAGCTCAACGACGAGGCCTATGCCTCGATGTCCGACGATGTGCTCACGGGCTTCGTTCGCCTCGGCGTGCCGCTTGATTTCTTTGGACGCAACTTCACCGCCTGGCTGGCACGATTCAAGAACAGGCATCCGATGGTGGGACTGGAAGTCGAGGCCAACCAGTCGGAAAATCTGATGAAGCGCAGCGCTCGCGGCGAATTCGATTTGGCCTTCTTCAAGCAGGAAACCGGCGCAAAGAATGGTATCGTTGCGTTGCGAGAGCAACTGGTATGGGTCAGCGGCCCGAATTATTCTCCCGATGCTGGCGAGTCTGTGCCACTCGTCCTTTTTCCGGAAGGCTGCGCCTATCGCCGTTGCGCCGTCGCGGCCTTGAAAGATCACAAACGACCTTGGCACGTCAGTTTCGTCAGTCCGAGTTTCGAATGTCTGAAATCGGCCGCGGTGGAAGGCATGGGAATCACCGTGCTGGCGCGCGCGCTGGTCGCACCACCGCTGCGCGTGGTTCGTCACGGATTGCGGCTGCCGCAATTGCCGACCGTCGAACTGGTCTATTCTCACGGCCGACGCAGCAACTCGCGCGTCGTCAGCGAACTGGCCCATTATCTCGCGGATAGCTTGACCAATGCCGGAACCGTGCATGCCATGCCGATGATGTCCTGATCACGCAGGCTGGCCGCTTCCACGATCTTGCTGCTGAAGATTATTCCGGCGTCGCGCGACGTTACTGGTCACACCGATTCCGATGGGTGACTCGCGGGCGCATTATTCCCACACGGTGATTTTGCCACTATATCGGTATCGGGCCGCCGGCGGGAAGGCGGGCAGCGCCTCGAACATGATGGACAATCCATGCTGCCGGCCTACGTGATCCATGCAAAGTCCTTGCCCGAGCGGAAGGATCACATCCAGCGCGAACTCGATCGCGCCGGAATCCCGTTCGAATGGGTGCTCGATTTCGACGCCGATGAAATCACCCCTGAATCCGATACTGCCTGGTTCGCTCCGGGCGCCGAACTGACCTTGCGGCAGAAATCCTGCGCATTGAAGCACATCGTCGCGATGCAGCGGATTCGCGACCGCAAGCAGGACCTGGCGCTGATCTTCGAGGACGACGCGCAACTGGTGTCGGGCTTTACCGACCGGCTGAAACGCGTGCTGGACGACGCAGCGCGCTGGCCGCGGCCGCGCATCCTGCATCTCGGCGCTGCCAGCAATTTTTACACGCCGTCGGCGCAGTTGCGGCCCGGGCAGCTCGTCTATCCCGGCAACCGGGTCCGCAACACGGAAGCCTATGTGCTCGGCGCCGTCGAAGCGCAGGCACGGCTCGACTGGATTGCGCGCCATCCGATGACCAAGCCGATCGATATTGCGTTCAACGCCAGCGATCCCGCGATGGGAATTCCGTTCCTGTGGCCGGAACCGCCGCTGGTGGAGCAGGGCAGCTTGACCGGCCTGTTCAATAGTTCGCTGGATCACCAGAGCCGTGGACGCGCGTGGCTCCGCCTTCAATTCGCCGTGCAGAAATTCCGCCGGCGCTATCTGAAACGGTGGTTCGGGCTTTGATCGTGAGGAGTTATGCGCCGCGGCTCAGGCGCGCAAACAGCCACTCGGCTGGACGACGGATCGAGATGTATCGCGCAAAGGATGCTGCCGGTCCGGGTAACGGGTCCTTTACCGCAGCACCCAATACGCCCACCGCCAGGCAATACAACATGCCCAGCGTTAGCGTGGCCAAATGGCTGTTGAACAGCGAGCCGATGAAGTTCTGCAGCACGACGGCCTGTCCCATGATGCTGATCGCGTCGCGGTGAAGGAACATGCGGAAATGCGCTGCCCACATCGCCAGCAGCAGGATGCCGCCGAACAATCCGACCTGGAGCGTCACATGCAGGAACTGGTTGTGCGGATCGGGCGTCGCCTGGCCGTAGGGCGAAGGTTGCGTGGCCTCCATGGCCTGATAAAGCGGCTTGATGCTGCCGGTGCCGTGGCCGAGCAGCGGTGCTTGCTTCACGAAGTCCAGCCCTTTACGCCAGAAGTCCACCCGTGCGGCGGTCGAGATGGTTTCTCCGCCGATATCGCTGGCATGAATATCGGTCGACATTTCCGCGAGCCGCATTTGCGCCGGACCGGACACCCATAGCCCCAAGGCAATGATGAGTACCGACGGCGCTCCAATTGACAGCGCCAGCCGCCAATACCTGGTGTGAAGCATCCATAGCCCGAGCAATGCCGCGGCCATGATCATGCCGGTCTTTGAAAGGTAAATGAGAAACACATCTGTGAGGAACAATAACGCCAGCAGGCCCATCGCGATGGCGCGCCTGTCATGCTGCGGCCAGATGCGGACGGCGCCGGTCGCCAGACCGAAGGCGCATAACGCAAAGCAGACGCTCTGCACGGCGTTGTCCTTGACCGGAACGCCGGGCGCCCTGAACCAGTGCCAGGGACCTGAGGACCACAGCAGGGAGGCATAGGAAAAAGCCAGCAAGATGATACATGCGGCAAGGAAGCCGCAGGCGATCTGCAAGGCCTGCCGCGGTGTAAACGCCGTGGCGATCATCAGCGGGATCAGCAACAGTTTGCAATAGGGAACGAGCCACCCGACGGCAACGCCATAGGGCTGCACCGACCAAAGCACGCCGGCGAGAAGGAGCGCGAACAGCGCGACGGGCAGGTATCCCGCGGGGCTGCGCAGCGTTGCCATGAAACGCGGAAGATCGAACGTCACCAACGCCAGCACCGCGAAGACCGCGACCGCGATGTTTTCCCCGGTGGTGGTGAGCGGCAACGTGAACGCGGTGACGACCGCGGAAACCTGTCGCGCGTTTTCGAGATTAAACGGCAGATCGTTCCAGGTCACATTCACCCGCATGTCAGGCAGCTTCATCTCAAGCCGCCTTCATGCCGGAGCAAATTCATATGTTGAGCAGCTTGCGGGCATTGGCCTTCAAGACTTTCGGCCTGATCTCGTCGCGGATGTCGAGCTTGCTGAAATCCGACAGCCAGCGGTCGGGCGTGATTACCGGCCAGTCCGAGCCGAACAGCATCTTGTCCTGCAGGATCGAGTTGATGTAGCGCACCAGGATCGGCGGGAAATATTTCGGCGACCAGCCGGAGAGGTCGATGTAGACGTTCGGCTTGTGGGTCGCGACCGACAGCGCCTCTTCCTGCCATGGAAAGGACGGGTGCGCGAGGATGATCCTCAAGTCGGGAAAATCCGCCGCCACATCGTCCATGTACATCGGGTTGGAATATTTCAGCCGCATCCCCATGCCGCCGGGCATGCCGGAGCCGACACCGGTCTGTCCGGTGTGGAACAGTGCGATCGCGCCGCCTTCGGTAATCGCCTCGTACAGCGGATAGGCCATGCGGTCGTTGGGATAAAAGCCCTGCATGGTCGGGTGGAACTTGAATCCCTTGACGCCGTATTGCTCGATCAGTTTGCGGGCCTCGCGCACGCCGAGTTTGCCCTTGTGCGGATCGATGCTGACGAACGGAATCAGCACGTCGGAGTTTTCGGAAGCGACTTCCAGCATTTCGTAATTGTTGTAGCGGCGAAATCCGGTTTCGCGCTCGGCGTCGACCGGGAAGATCACCGCGGCGATTTTCTTGGAGCGATAATAGGCCGCGGTTTCCGGAACCGTGGGCGGATGCTTGTTCGGCGACTTGAAATACTCCGCCATCTGCGCCTGGAAGTCGTCATAGCCGTCATCGGCATGCATGCCGCAAGGTTCTTCCGCATGGGTGTGGATATCGATCGCCACCAGGTCGTCGGGATTGAGCAGCGGCAATTTCGGCATGGGAATGATCCTGACGGGCGGTTTAACGTGGGAGCGTTCGGAGAAGCGGATTAACAAAAACGATCCGGCATTGAAAGCCTTGGGCCACGCCGGATGTCATTGTCGCCGACCCGAAAATGGTGTTCGCTTCAGTCAAACGGCGGGAGGGAACATGATCGCGCAGCCGGACGCTTTCGAGACCGATTTCTGGAAAGACGCCAATTTGCGAAAGGTCTGGGACGACATCGTTCCGGGCGAGCCGCGCAAGACCATTCCCTATACCCTGACGCAGCAGGCGATCGCGCTGTACTGCAAGTCGGTCGGTGAAGATCATCCCGTCTATTTCGACGAGGCTTACGCCAAAACCACCCGTTACGGCGGGCTGATCGCGCCGCCTTCGATCCATATCCTCCTGATGTTTTCCTGCACGCCGGCGGACGACTGGATGCGCAGCCCCGGCACCGTCAATGCCGGGCAATCATGGAGCTACAATATTCCGGCGCGTCCCAATGACGTCATCACGCTGTCCGCCCGCGCGCTCGACAAGTTCATCAAGCGCGAGCGGCTGTTCGTGGTGCACGACAATGTCTTCTTCAACCAGCACGGCGACGTCATCTGTTCCGGCCGCGGCTGGACCATCCGGCCGCTGTGAGGGAGGAAGGCATCATGAGCACCACGTTTGAAAATCTGTCGGAAGGCGACACCATCGATGGGCCGAAATTCGAGGTCAGCCGCGAATCCATCCGCCTGTTCTGCGATGCATCGCTCGATTACAACCCGCTGCATCTCGACGACGATTTCATGAAGGGCAATTTCGGCAAGACCCATTTCGGCGGCATCATCATGCATGGCATGAACAATTTCGGGCTGATCACGCGGATGATTACCGACTGGGCCTATCCCGCCGGCGCCATCCATCGCCGGCTCGAAACAAGGTGGGTCAAGCCGGTCAGGCCGGGCGACACCATCCAGCCGGCCGGCATCATCAAATCCAAACAGGCCACGGCGAAATCGCGCTGGGTCCTGATCGACGTCATGGTTCGGAACCAGGGCGGCGAAAAGGTCGCCACCGGGGAGGCCATGGTCGAGTTTCCGCGGTGAATTTGACGGCGGTTTCAGCCCAAAACGCACCCCGGAAGGCTCTGTTTGCATTGACATTCGACCGCGCAATGGCCTAGAAACCGCGCGTCCTCGGGCGGCAGGGTCGCCAGCGGAATCAAGCCCATTTTGCCACTTTCGGCCTGTCGAACACGGCCTTTCAACGCATCAGGATTGTCCCATGAAGGTCCGTAACTCGCTGAAATCGTTGCGTGGTCGCCATCGCAACAACCGTCTGGTCCGCCGCAAGGGCCGGGTCTATGTGATCAACAAGGTTCAGCGCCGCTTCAAGGCGCGCCAGGGTTGATTCAAGGCTGATCACGCTTGATTCAGGGCTGAACCCAGTCCTCTGCGAAGCTGTCGCCAAATCCGGTGCCTTCACGCGTCTTTGACGCCTTTCCTGCTTTGCAGCGCGTTTTGTCGTGTCTAGACTTTGGCGATGAGATTCCGCCTCGCCCGCATCTGCCGGACAGCTTTCCTCCTCGCGTCGGTGATCGCCGTGGCGCCGATGGCGGCATTTGCGCAGGATCAGAGGGCCGCACCGCCCAAAAACCAAAAGAAATTACCGGAAGCGCCGAGCAAGCTGCCGAAGGTCGGCGCCGATCGCAGCCGTGGGCTGGATTTTCTGTTCGGCGCGCTGAAGGCGGCGCCGGATGAGGCCAGCGCCAAGCATGTCGAGGCCCGGATCTGGGCGCTATGGATGCAGACCCCGAGCGATACCGCCGCACTTCTGATGCTGCGCGCCAAGGCGGCGATGGATGCCCAGCAGATGGACGTGGCGCTGAAGCTGCTCAATGCCGTGGTCAAGCTGCGCCCCGATTATGTCGAGGGATGGAACCGGCGCGCGACGCTGTATTACCTGCAGAACGATTATGCCCATTCGCTGCAGGACATCGAGCAGGTCTTGATTCGCGAACCCCGCCATTTCGGCGCGCTGGCCGGGCTCGGCATGATCATGCAGGATATTGGCGACGACAAGCGCGCGCTCGATGCCTTCCGCAAGGCGCTTGCCGTCAATCCGCATCTCGACAAGGTGCCGGAGCTGGTCAAGACCCTGACCGAAAAGGTCGAAGGCCGCGACATCTGATCGCGGCGCGCACAGGCTGCGACCCGCGAAAAGCTGCGAAACCGTTGCGCCGCAAAACCGTAGCTTGTCGGTGCACAGGATCAGCCGGACATTGCCCATGAGTGTAGCGATTGCCGTGGCGGCGCTGGCGGTGCTGGCGCTGATCACGCAGGCCGGTGTCCTTGTCCTGCAGCGCGTCTATCCCGCGCAAGGCGAGCGCGTTGAGGTCGACGGCGCCAGCCTCAACGTCGTCGAGATCGGGCCGCGCGATGCCGCCGGTCCGCCGATCGTGATGCTCCATGGCGCCAGTTCAAATCTGGAAAGCATGCGGCGGCCGCTCGGCGAGATGCTCGCCCGCAACCATCGGGTGATCCTGATCGATCGTCCCGGCCATGGCTGGAGCACGCGGGAAGACCTTTCGGATTCGACGCCGGCGATTCAGGGCCGGATGATCGAACAGGCACTGGAAAAACTTGGCATTGGTCCGGCGATCTTCGTGGTTCATTCATGGGCCGGCGCGCTTGGGGCGCGCCTGGCGCTGGATTATCCGGAGCGCGTCGCAGGCCTGGTGATGCTGGCGCCGGTCGCCTATCCGTGGCCGGGCGGCGTCGGATGGTACAACAGGGTCGTCACCACGCCCGTGATCGGACCGCTGCTGGCCTATACCATCACGCTGCCGCTCGGTTATTTCCTGACCGGGCCCGGCGCGCGCAGCGTGTTTCTGCCGCAGACCATGCCCAAGGATTTCGTCGAGGCGACCGCAACGCCATTGTTGCTGCGCCCGCGCGAATTCCTCGCCAATGCCCGGGATCTGGTGACGCTGAAGGCGGCGGTGGCCGAGCAGGCGCGGCATTATGCCGAGATCAAGGCGCCGGCGGTGGTGATCAGCGGCGATTCCGACAAGACCGTGTCGCCGGGCATCCACTCAAGGCCGTTCGCGGCCGCAGTGCCGAATGCGAAGCTGATCGTGCTGCCCGGCGTCGGCCACATGGTGCAGAACGCCGCGCCCGATCTCGTGGTCCGTGAGATCGACGCGATGATCGGTGGTCTCGTTCATGGCGCGGCGGCCGCCAAATAAAGCGGGCTCTCTGGATTACGCTCGTTACTTGATCTTGCCGTTAAGCTCCGGGCCGACCTGAAGCCGTTTGTGGCATGGGGCAGGCGCGATGGACAAGCCGCCAAACGCGTCCGGGTTTCATCGATCCCGATAGCACTGCAAGGACCAGCGTTACCGACCCGTCCATTGCTTGGTCACCTACCCAAAGCGGTCCAGACGTGCTTGATTTGCCCTGACA
Organism: uncultured Alphaproteobacteria bacterium; assembly: GCA_963774685.1. GTDB lineage: Bacteria > Pseudomonadota > Alphaproteobacteria > Rhizobiales > Xanthobacteraceae > Bradyrhizobium. Next base: position 225,318 of record CAVZFU010000006.1, read on the forward strand.
AATCGGCGAGTGCGTGGAGTCGCGCCCGCCGGCGCGGGAGACGTTCACATGACCATCATGATGCCCGCATCGGATCAGGCGGTGCTGGGGCGCCGCGATAGCATCGTCGCGGCATTGCGCGCGATCGTGCCGGGTGAGGGCGTGATCGAAAGTGCGGCCGAAATGATTCCTTACGAGTCCGACGGCCTGATGGCGTATCGGCAGCCGCCGATGGTCGTGGTGCTGCCTGACACCACCGAACAGGTCTCGCAAATCCTGAAATATTGCTTCGAACAGGGCATCAAGGTGGTACCGCGCGGCTCCGGCACCTCGCTGTCCGGCGGTGCGCTGCCGCTGGCCGATGCGGTGCTGCTCGGCCTCGGCAAATTCAAGCACATCCGCGAGATCGATTTCGACAACCGCGTGGTGGTGACCGAGCCGGGTGTCACCAACCTTGCCATCAGCGAGGCGGTCGCCGACGCCGGATTTTACTATGCGCCCGATCCGTCATCGCAGATCGCCTGCTCGATCGGCGGCAATGTCGCGGAGAATTCCGGCGGCGTGCATTGCCTGAAATACGGCATGACCACCAATAACGTGCTGGGCTGCGAAATCGTGCTGATGTCGGGCGAGATCATCAAGGTCGGCGGCAAGTCGGCCGAGACATCCGGCTACGATGTGATGGGCATCATCACCGGCTCCGAGGGGCTGCTCGGTGTCATTACCGAGGTCACGGTGCGGATTCTGCAGAAGCCGGAAACCGCGCGCGCGCTGATGGTCGGCTTCGCGCAGGTCGAGGCGGCCGGCCAGTGCGTGGCCGATATCATCGGCGCCGGAATCATCCCCGGCGGCATGGAAATGATGGACAGGCCGGCGATCCACGCCGCCGAAGCCTTCGTCCATGCCGGCTACCCCCTCGACGTCGAGGCGCTTTTGATCATCGAACTCGACGGTCCCGGGGTCGAGGTCGACGAATTGATCGGCCGCGTCGAGGCGATCGCGCGGACCTGCGGTTCGACCACCTGCCGGATTTCCAATTCGGAATCCGAGCGAAATCTGTTCTGGTCCGGCCGCAAGGCGGCATTTCCGGCCGTGGGCCGGATTTCGCCGGATTATCTCTGCATGGACGGCACCATCCCGCGCGGTGCGCTGCCGGAAGCCTTGGCGCGAATCCGCGATCTGTCCGAAAAATACGGGCTGCGCGTCGCCAACGTGTTCCATGCCGGCGACGGCAATCTGCATCCGCTGATCCTGTACGATGCCAACAAGCCCGGCGAGATGGACAAGGCCGAGGCGTTCGGCGCCGATATCCTTCGTTGTTGCGTCGAACTCGGCGGCGTGCTCACCGGCGAACACGGCGTCGGCATCGAAAAGCGCGACCTGATGCCGGAGATGTTCAGCGAGATCGACCTCAACCAGCAGCAGCGGCTGAAATGCGCATTCGACGCGCAAGGGCTGCTCAATCCCGGCAAGGTATTTCCGACGCTGCACCGCTGCGCCGAATTGGGCCGGGTGCACGTCCATGGCGGCAAGCTCGCTTTCCCGGACATTCCGCGGTTCTAGCGCCGAAAGTTGCCGCCTTGCGCAACCGGGGTTTCGCCCGGTTGCGTATTTGATACGTTTCGAATCCCGTTGCGGCTAGAGCAGCGCGTATTGCACGCGTTCGCGCCTGGCCAGCAGCGGCAATGCCTCGCCGGCGATACAGGATTTGAAATGCGCGCTTTCCTGGTGCGCCTTGAAAGCCGCCTCGTCGCGGAACAGTTCGTAGAACAGGAACTGCGCCGGATTTTCCCGTCCGCGTCCGATCAGGAACAGTTTTGCGCCGGGCTCGCTTTGCGCCTCGGGCAGAAAGCGGCGCAGGATGCCGGCTACCTTGTCGGCTTGTCCTTCGCTGGCCTCCCATTGCGCGACCACCAGCAGGCCTCCGCCGCTGACGGCATCGCTGATGGTTCGCTCGTTGACTGCGTATCGATCCATGGTGGTCGCTCCTTTTTCGATCTTGCCTGCATCCCCGGGCGCTGCACGGCCCGGCGATTGACAGGTACAATTCGATATATGGCGAATTGTTCTCGTGAATGCTTCGATACCAGTCGAAGTGACGATGTCTAGCGGCGGGCCGGCGCGCCGGGCAATGTCCGCTTCGGTTTGCAAACTCGCTCTTGTACCCGCCAGCCGCGCCTTTAGAGCGTTTTCGAGCGAAGTGGATCCCGGTTCGCGTAAAGAAAACGCGTCAAAACAAGAAGCTAGAGCCCCGTTTCGATTCCATCGAAACGGAAACGGCTCTAGAACGATGGCCCGGGACCGGAAAGGCGATTGATTTGGATACCCTGAAAGTACGCGACGCCCAGGATGTCGAGCAGGTGGTGCGCGCGGCCATTGCCAGCGAGCAGCCGCTGGAGATCATCGGTCATGGCGGCAAGCGGCAGATCGGCCAGCCGATGGCGACCAATGCCCTGCTCGACCTGTCAGCGCTCAATGCGGTGACTTCCTACGAGCCGAACGAGTTGATCATCACCGTCCAGGCCGGCGCGCCGCTCGCCGATGTGCTGTCGCTGATCGACTCCAAAAACCAGCAGTTTGCGTTCGAGCCGATGAACACGTCGAGACTGCTCGGCACGCCCGATATCGGAACCATCGGCGGCATGATCGGCGCCGGGCTTGCCGGTCCTCGCCGCATCAAGGCCGGTGGCGCGCGCGATCACCTCCTGGGCGCGCACGCGGTGTCCGGATTCGGCGATAGTTTCAAGGCCGGCGGCCGCGTGGTGAAGAACGTGACCGGTTACGATCTCTGCAAATTGCTGGCGGGGTCCTGGGGTACGCTGGCGGTCATGACCGAAGTGACGCTGAAGGTCATGCCGAGGTCCGAAAGCGAACGCACGCTGGTGCTGCGCGGGCTGGACGATATCGCGGCGAACAAGGCGATGACGGCGGCATTGGGCTCGCCATTCGATGTGTCCGGCGCGGCGCATGTGCCGAATTCGGCGTTTCAGGCCGCCATGGGCGGGCTGGCGGAGCTCGGAACGCCCCGGCAGGCGGTCACCTTGCTGCGGCTGGAGGGCATTACCGCCTCGGCGGTCCATCGCGCTGCCGCTCTGGCTATGGCGTTGGCGCCGTTCGGGGCGGCGGAAGTTCTGGAAGATACGGCTTCAGCGGCGATCTGGAGTTCGGTTCGCGACGTCCGGCCGTTTGCGGCCGATGGCGCGTTGGGAGCCTGGCCGGTGTGGCGGATCGTCTGCCCGCCGGCTTCGGGCGGCGCGCTCGGTCGGGCGCTGGCGCGAGATACCGGCGGCGACGTGATCTATGACTGGGGCGGCGGCCTGATCTGGGCGGCGCTGCCTCCCAAGCCCGACGCCCAGGCAGCGCTGGTGCGGGCGCGCGTCGATGCCGTCGGCGGCCATGCCATGCTGCTGCGCGCCTCCGAGCAGATCCGGCGCAGTGTCGATGTGTTTCATCCGCAGTCCGGCGGCCTGGCCGCCCTGGGCGAGCGCGTCCGCCACAGCTTCGATCCGAAAAACATCCTCAATCGCGGCCGGTTGATCCGAAGGGCTGCGACATGAAAACCGAATTCAGCCTCGCGCAACTCGCCGACCCGGACATTGCGGAAGCCGACAAGATCCTGCGCGCCTGCGTGCATTGCGGATTCTGCACCGCGACCTGCCCGACCTATGTGCTGCTTGGCGACGAGCTCGATAGTCCGCGGGGCAGGATCTACCTCATCAAGGAGATGCTGGAAAAGGACAAGCCGCCGACGCGGGAGGTGGTCAAGCACATCGACCGTTGTCTGTCCTGCCTTGCCTGCATGACCACCTGTCCGTCGGGCGTGAACTATATGCACCTGGTCGATCAGGCCCGGGTGCGGATCGAAAACGACTATGCGCGCCCGCTGGCCGAGCGGGCGTTACGGGCGGTGCTGGCCTGGGTTCTGCCGCGGCCGGGACTATTCCGCCTCAGCATGATCCTGGCGCGGTTTGGCCGGCCGCTGGCAGCACTTCTGCCGGCCTCCAAAGCCGCATCGGATTCGCCGGATTTATTGCGGCGAATCAAGGCGATGCTGGCGCTTGCGCCAGGCCGTCTGCCGGCACCGGGCGCCCCCGGCGGAAGCGTTTTTCCGCCCCAGGGAACCAGACGCGGACGGGTCGCGCTGCTGCAAGGCTGTGCCCAGCAGGTGCTGGCGCCGCGGATCAACCAGGCCGCCATCAATCTTTTGACCCGCCACGGCATCGAGGTCGTGCTGGTAAAGGACGAGCAATGTTGCGGCGCGCTGACCCATCACCTGGGGCGCGACGGCGACGCGCTGGCGCGCGCCCGGGCCAACATCGCCGTCTGGTCCGCGGAAGCTGCGCGCAACGGCCTCGATGCCATCCTGGTAACGACATCGGGGTGCGGCACGGTGATCAAGGATTACGGTTTCATGCTGCGCGAAGACCGCGATTTTGCCGGCCCGGCCGCGAAAATTTCGGCGCTGGCCAAGGATATCACCGAATACGTCGCCGGCCTCGATCTGGAGCCGCCGCGGCAGCGAAGCGATCTTGTCATCGCCTATCACTCGGCCTGTTCGCTGCAACACGGACAGAAAATCACACAGGCTCCGAAAGAATTGCTTTCCAAGAGCGGTTTCGTGGTGAAAGATGTACCCGAGAGCCATTTGTGTTGCGGTTCGGCAGGGACGTACAACATTCTCCAGCCTGACATTGCGGGCAGATTGCGCGATCGAAAGGTCGCCAACATTGCGACGGTCAGGCCGGACATGATTGCTGCGGGCAATATTGGATGCATGGTGCAGATTGCCGGCGGTACGTCAGTTCCTGTGGTGCACACGATTGAGCTTCTCGACTGGGCGACAGGCGGTCCCCGGCCAGGATTGAACTGATCGATTGGGCCCGCATCCAAGCGGACAACTGAAACGCTCGATAGACACAGACCAGCGGCAACAGGAGGATCACGATGGCTAAGGGGAAAAAGAGTAAAAAGGCCAAGAAGAATAAGAACAAGAAAAAAGTTGTCACGGCGAAGAAAAAATCCGCAAAGAAATCTTCGAAGAAGACGGCCCAGGAAAGCCGGCAAGAAGTCCGCGAAAAAGGCCAAGAAGTCCGCCAGGAAGTCGGCGCCGAAAAAGTCAGCCAAAAAGGCCGGCGCCAAAAAGCGTCCTGCGAAAAAGAAAGCGGCTGCCAGGCCGGCTGCGCCCAAGCCCGCAGCACCCGCAGCGCCCAAGGCCGAACCGATGGCTGCCGCGCCGAGGCCGGTTGCGGCTCCCGCTCCAAGGCCGGCTCCCGCTCCAAGGCCGGCCCCGGCACCTGCGCCGTCGGCACCGAGTTGGGCGGCTCCCAGTCCGGCTCCGGCCGCGCCGAGTCCTGCTCCGTCATGGGGGCATTCGGACGGTCACAGTTCAAGCCCGACGCATGGCAGCGGAGACGACGACAAGTAACCGGGCGCGCTTCGGCGCCTCTGTTTCCGCGGGTTAGATTTCAAGGCCGCAGCGCTCGCCGCTGCGGCCTTTTTTGCGCGTCTGGCGCGCCCGACCGAATCGGCGCGGGGGGTGTGGCCTGATTCGTACTCGCCCGCATGACTCGGTGGGTTCTGCCCGCCGGGAGATGCATTTTTGGGGCTCTAAATTGTTGTCATAATGCAACACCTAACGACAACCTTACATGGAAAGGCCAATACGCCTAAAAAGTCGGCAGATGCTTGTCTTTTTGCCTTTCAGCGACGAATGGCGCGTTCCAGATTGCGAGGAAGTTAAGGGCGTTGATTGCGTCAGCCACGGGGGCGTCGGAATCAGGCTGGTTTTGAAAATCTGATGGGGATTGTCATGAAGAAAACGGTTTTGGTCGCAGCGCTGCTTGCGATGACAGGTTCGGCTTTCGCGGCGGATTTACCGGTCAAGGCAAAGGCGCCGGCGCCGGCGCCTTTCGATCCCTGGGATATCGCTTTCGGCAGCGCGATCATGAACGACTATATCTTCCGCGGTGTCACCCAGTCCAACCACAAACCGTCGGTGACGGCCTACTTTGAGCCGCGCTATAACATCAACAAGGACCTGCAGCTCTACGTCGGCACCTCCTTTGAGAACGTCTCCTTTGCCAACCGGGCCGCGGGCGAGGTCGATGTCTACGGCGGTATCCGTCCGACCTTCGACAAGTTCGCCTTCGATTTAGGCGTCTGGGGTTACCTGTATCCGGGTGGGCATTGCGCCGATAATTTCTTCATCTCTTCATTTCCCGGAGGCGACGTTTGTCCGATCAGCCCGGACACGATCTTTCTCAATAACGGCAACGTCATGAAGAAGGACGTCAGCTTCTTCGAAGTTTACGGCAAGGTCACCTACACCGTAAATGACAACTGGGCGATCGGATTGAATGAATATTATTCGCCGAACTTCCTGAACTCCGGCGCCTGGGGTAACTACTCCTCGATCACGGCCAAGTATACCGCGCCCAGCGGCATGCTCCCCAACGGGATCGGCATGTATGCATCGGGTGAGTTCGGCCGGCAGTGGCTCGGAACCTCTGACGCCTTCTACGGTGTCTCGACTTCCCCTTTCGGCATCAAATATGCCGACTATAACACCTGGAACCTCGGTATCGGATTCACTTACAAGGTGTTCACCCTCGATCTGCGCTACTCGGACACCAACCTTTCCAAAGGCGATTGCAACGCCTTCACCAGCGACTGGACCGCGAAGTTTGATGGCAGCTTCACCAATATCAATCCCTCGGGCGTGGGCTCCCACTGGTGCGGCGCCGCCGGTATTGCCAAGCTCTCGGTTGACCTGACCGCGGCGACCAACCTGAAGTAAGGTTTCTCTTGAGAAAAAGGGGCGGCAGAGCAATCTGCCGCCCCTTTTGCTTTGCGTGGGTGACCTGACGCCCAGAGCGATTGGCCGCTAGGACGCCTTGGCATCTCCGCCCCGGTCGCGCAGCGCAAACAGGCCGCCTTGCTGCGTCAGCGCGATATTGCGCTGATGGAAGGCCTCAAGCGTCGAGCGATGGCCGATCGAGACGATGGTGGTTGCCGGCAATCTCTCCTCGAGCAGACGGTAGAGCGTGGTCTCGGCGGCTTCATCGAGCGATGCGGTTGCTTCATCGAGGAACAGATATTGCGGGGCATGCAGCAGCGCGCGGGCGAGCCCGAGACGCTGTTGCTCGCCGAGCGAGAGCATTCGGTTCCAGTGCGCATCTTCCTCGAGCCTCGGCGCCAGCTGAGGCAGGCCTACCGCGACCAGCGTATCCTTGACCCGGTCCGCATCGAACGCGCCCGCTTCCGCGGGGTAAACGATCGCGGCCTGCAGCGAGCCGACCGGAAAATACGGCCGCTGCGGCATCATCATCAGCGTGGAATTGGCGGGGATCGCAATCGAGCCTGTGCCGAACGGCCAAACGTCCGCGATGGCGCGGAACAGGGTCGACTTGCCGGAGCCCGATGGACCCGTCAGCAATGTGCGTTCACCGCTGCGCAATTTGAAGCCGTCCGCCGTCACCAGCGGGACGCCATTGGGCAGGTTGACCACAAGCTTCTCAAGATCGATGACGCCTTTGTCGTCCGACGCAATGTGGGCGATGTTTTCCCTGGTGAGCAGCGCGTCGGCATTCTGGATCGAGGTCTCGAACCCGGCGAGGCGTGCCACCACCGATTGCCATTCGGCGAGCGTGCGGTACGACGAAATGAAGAACGACAGCGAATCCTGCACGCTGCTGAAGGCGGAGGCGGTCTGCATCATGCCGCCGAGCTGGATCTTGTCCGCGAAATAGGCCGGCGCGATCAGCACGTAGGGAAAGATCACGGAGGCCTGCGAATAACTCGCGGTAAAGGCGGTCAGCTTCTTGGTGCGCTGCATGATGTCGAGCCAGTTCTGCACCACGAACGCGAATCGTCCCAGCAACCGCGTCCGCTCGGCCGGCTCGCCGCGCAGCAATGCGATCTGCTCGGCATTTTCACGGGCGCGAACCAGGTTGAAGCGAAAGTCGGCTTCGTAACGCTGCTGCTGGAAATTGAGCACGACCAGCGGCCGTCCGATCAGATGGGTCAACGTCGTCCCGAGCGTTGCGTAGAGTAGCGCGCCCCACACCAGATAGCCTGGAATCGGGATATCCCGGCCGAACAGATGCAATGGTGCTTCATTGGACAGGCCCCAGAGAATGAAGACGAACGATGCCAGGGTCACGGCCGCACTCAAGAGTCCGATGCCGAGGGCAAGCGTCTGCTCGACGAAACGCTGGGTGTCTTCAGCGATGCGCTGGTCGGGGTTGTCGGCGGCGTCGCCAAGCAGCTGCATCCGGTAGTGATTGGCGTCGTGCAGCCAGCCGCCGAGATATCGCGCGGTCATCCAATTCCGCCAGCGGATTTGCAGCCATTGATTGAGATAGAGCTGATAGACCTTCAACGTGATCCAGAAAACGGCGAGAACGCAGAAGTAACCGATCTGGTAGGTGAAAACGGCCTGGTTGCGCTCCTGAAGCGCGTTGTAAAAGACATTGTTCCAGCGGTTGAACAGGACGGTCAGGAATACCGAGGCCAGTTCAATGGAGATCACCGCGGCCAGAAGACCGCGACCCGCCCATTTGTCTTCGGAGTAAAAATACGGGGCAGCGATCCGCCACACGGTTGCGAGCGTCGAGCGGATGTTGTTCACAGATTACGGTCTCCTGCGGGACGGCCTCAAAGGCCTGAAAGAATGGGGGAATTGAGGATCACTAGACTAAAGTCGTAGTTTTCGTGGTTCGGGTTGGCTTGTTCCCGGCTCCGAGTCAACCCTAGCATGGGCACAACGGCGAGGGGCGGGGGTCCTTTTAACTTCGCGAGGTTGTGAGCGGGATTTGGCATTGCCCAAATTTGCGGCTGATCTTGCTCATTGCAGAGACATCCTCGCGATCGCGCCAGGCGCACCCGACCGTCCACGCGGGCCGGGAACGCCGCATAATGGCGTGGGGAGGAACAGCAATGTGGGATCAAGTCTATAATCCGTTCAACAACGCCACGCTTTCGACCATCGCCGCGGCGATACCCGTGGTCACACTGCTGGTGATGATCGCGAGCGGCAAGGTCCAGGTACATATCGCGGCCATCACGGCGCTGGTGCTGGCCAATCTGGTGGCAATCTTTCTTTTCACGATGCCGGCCAACCTGGCGATCCGGGCGTCGCTGCTGGGCATCGTCACCGGTTTCTTCCCGATCGGCTGGATCGTGCTGAACGTCATCTTCATGTACCAGCTCACGGTTTCCGCCGGCCGGTTTGAAGCGCTCAAGCGCGCCGTGGGCGGCGTGACGACGGACCGGCGGTTGCAGCTATTGCTGATCGCGTTTTCGTTCGGCGCGTTCTTCGAGGGCGCCTCGGGCTTCGGCACGCCGGTGGCGATCACGGGTGCGATCCTGATCGGACTGGGTTTCTCGCCGCTCGCAGCATCGGGTCTGTCGCTGATCGCCAACACCGCGCCGGTCGCCTATGGCGCGTTGGGTACCCCGATCCAGGGTCTTGCCTCGGTAACCGGCCTCGATCCTTATCTGCTGGGTGCGATGGTCGGGCGGCAGTTGCCGATTTTCTCGCTGATCGTGCCGTTCTGGGTGGTGTGGGCGTTCGCCGGCTGGAAAGGCATGAAGGACGTCTGGCCGGCCATTCTCGTCACCGGCGTGTCGTTCGCGATCCCGCAATTCCTGATCTCGAACTACATCAACCCGTGGATCGTCGACATCGGCGCATCGCTGATCTCGATGGGCTGCCTGATCCTGTTCCTGAAAGTCTGGCAGCCGAAGGTGCTGTGGCTGTCGCCGGCGTTGCGCGGCAATGATGAATCCGCCAGCACCATGCCGCCGGCAAAACTGATCGATCCGACACCGCTCACGCCGGCGGAACTGGTCACTGCGCTGCTGCCGTGGATCATCCTGTGCGCCATTCTGCTGATCTGGGGCACCGGCTGGTTCAAGAGCGCGGTGAATCCGATCTTCACCTGGAACTATGCGGTGCCTGAACTGCACAACATGATCAACAAGGTTGCGCCGGTGGTGCCGGCGCCGACCAAGGAGGGTGCGATCTTCTCCTTCACCTATCTGTCGTTTACCGGCACCGGCATGTTGATCGCCGCCATCATCGCGGGCCTGATCATGGGGCTGTCGCCGGGCAAGATCGTCAGCGAATACGGACGCACCATCAAATTGTGTGCGTATTCGCTGATCACGATCTCGGCGATGCTGGCGATCGGCACCCTGACCCGGCTGTCCGGCGTTGACGCGACACTCGGTCTCGCCTTTGCCGCGACCGGCGTGCTCTATCCTTTCTTCGGCACGTTGCTGGGCTGGCTCGGTGTCGCACTGACGGGATCGGATACGTCGTCGAACATCCTGTTCGGCAATCTGCAGAAGATCACCTCGCAACAGCTCGGGCTCTCGCCTATCCTGATGGGCGCGGCCAACTCGTCCGGCGGCGTCATGGGCAAGATGATCGACGCGCAGTCGATCGTGGTCGCCTCGACCGCCACCAACTGGGTCGGGCACGAAAGCACGATCTTGCGCTTCGTGTTCAAGCACTCGATCGCGCTGGCGTGCCTGGTCGGCCTGTTTGTGATGCTGCAGGCCTATGTCTATCCGTTCACCGCGATGGTCTTGAAATAAAAGACCGCGGTTTGCGACCGACGAAAATCCCCGCGGCCGATGCCGCGGGGATTTTTCTTGCGAGCCGATAAATCTTTTTGCCGCCAATCTGGTCAAGGTCACATTCGACCATTAGAACAGCGCGCGGCGGTGCGGGGATAGTTCGAGAGGCAGCATGTTTTCAGCGACTAGGGTTTTGATGCAAGCCGGTGTGCTTATCCTGACAGCGGCGGCCTTCAACGCCAATCCGGCTTCCGCCCAGGAGGAATTTCCGTTCGGGTTCGAGATGACGCTGGATGCAGCCCGCCAGCCCGGATCGAAGCGGGTCCCGACCATGGCGATCGGCGACAGCGGCGAGGCGACGCTGGAGTTGTGGTGCAAGGGCGGCAAGGGCCAGTTCTCGGTCGCCGGCAATACCGTGATTTTCGTCGCCGGCCCGCTGGAAGATCGCGCCTGTCCGCCGGCCAAGGCGCAGGCCGACGATGACCTGGTTGCGGCGTTGAGCGAGGCGGCGACCTGGAGACGGCAGGGCGATACGATTTCATTCATCGGAACCAAGCCGCTCCGATTCCGCCTCCTCACCAACTAGAGCCATCGAAACCGGGAAGGCTCCAGTCTATTTCCAGACCGATTTATCCGGGTCCCAGCGCAGGCCTTTGAACTCCCTGGCCAGCGCATCGAGCGAGCCGTTGTCGTCCCTGGGATCGCCTTCCTCATCGCCGCTGGACTCGTCGGCCAGATTGAGCTTTGCGCCCGCGGATTCGTCCGTGGTGGTAACGGTTGGGGTGCCGATCCACAGCAACAACCGGTCGGACGCGCCGGGCTTGTCGGGCGCGACCATGGCGGCAATCTCAATCGTCTCGGTGAGCTCGAGCGCGGGGAAGATCTGGCTCGGGCGCTTGAACGTCAATTTCAGCTTTCCGGTATTGGCGTTCCATGTCGACGACGACGATTTCGCCGCAAGCGTCTTGGCCAGGACCCCGGCGACCGCCGCGGTGAGCTTGTCCTTGTTGAGCTTGTCGCCATCGCGCCAGTCGGCGGCCGAAAAGCGGATGGTGCGCTCCATTTCCAGCATGCCGCTGGTCCAGCCGGCGGCGACCACGCCTGATACGGATCTGTATTTTGCGACCAGCGCTGCCGCGCGATCCGGATCGGCGCTGATGTTGATGGTCTGCTCGCCGGCGCGCAGCGCTTCGCATGAAACGGTGAGGCTGCTGAGGGCGACCTCGACGTCCTGTCCCTTCAGGCTTTTGAGGAAATCCGCCGCAGCATCCAGCTTGACCCTGACGCCGATCGATTCCGGAGAGACTTCGGTAAAATCCTTTGGCGAAGCCGCGATGCCGTCATCGCTCGCCTGGTTGTCCTGAAATTCCTTTTCGCTGATGTCGGAATTGTCGGACGAAGTCACTTCCGTCACGGTCTGGCCGACGCTGATCTGGCCCTTGAATTCGAAAGTGTCGCCGGTCGGCTTGCGCACGAGTTTCACCGTGACCGGCAGTTTGTCGCCAAGGCTTTGCGTGGTGCCGGTCATGGTCTGGCCGTTCACCGCAAGGTTGGCGACGAAGCGGTCCTTGCGGTCGGAGCCTTTCTCGGCGGGGTAGCAAACGTCGAGCACCGCCGAGGTGACGTTCTTGCCCTGGCGGGCTTCCTTGAGGATGACGTCGGCATTGCCTTCCATCAACCCGTCGATCGAGGTGAAATACCTCGTTTCGTTGGCATTCGCGGGCTTGGTCAGGAGCTTCATCTGGGCAAAGGCCGGATTCGACGAGGCCGCCATCAGGCCGACCAGGCAGAACAGGAACGAGCGCATATCAAATTCCTCAAGGGGCAGAATCGATTGTTACCGTAGAGCCTTTTTGGTGGCGAATGAACCGGCAGGCCTCGATACAAATCATCCAAAAAGAAGGCCGCCCGGAGGCGGCCTTCGCGATCGCGATGACATCCGACGCGGTTTAGAAGCCCATGCCGCCCATGCCACCCATGCCGCCGCCACCGCCGGGCATCGGCGGCGCCGGCTCCTTCGGCAGTTCGGCGACCATGGCTTCGGTGGTTACCAGGAGGGCGGCGACCGACGCGGCGTCCTGCAGCGCCGTGCGCACCACCTTGGCCGGATCGATGATGCCCTTGGAGACCATGTCGACATACTCTTCGGTCTGCGCATCGAAGCCGAAGGTCTCGGACTTGTTCTCCAGGATCTTGCCGACCACGATCGAACCCTCGACACCGGCATTCTCGGCGATCTGGCGCACCGGAGCCTCCAGCGCCTTGAGCACGATATTGATGCCGGCCTGCACATCGGAGTTGTCGTGGGCGATGCGGCCGACGGCCTTCTTGGCGCGCAGCAAGGCGACGCCGCCGCCCGGCACGATGCCTTCCTGCACCGCTGCCCGGGTCGCGTTGAGGGCGTCCTCGACGCGATCCTTTTTCTCCTTGACCTCGACTTCGGTAGCGCCTCCGACGCGAATGATCGCGACGCCGCCGGCGAGCTTGGCCAGACGCTCCTGCAGCTTCTCGCGGTCGTAGTCCGACGTGGTTTCTTCGATCTGCGCCTTGATCTGGCCGACGCGGGCTTCGATGTCTTTTTTCTTGCCGGCGCCGCTGACGATCGTGGTGTTTTCCTTGTCGATCACCACCTTGCGCGCGCGTCCGAGCATGTTGACGGTCACGCTTTCGAGCTTCATGCCGAGTTCATCCGAGATCAATTGACCGCCGGTCAGGATCGCGATGTCTTCCAGCATCGCCTTGCGGCGGTCGCCAAAGCCGGGCGCCTTGACGGCAGCGACCTTGAGGCCACCGCGCAGGCGGTTGACGACCAGCGTCGCCAGGGCCTCGCCTTCGACGTCTTCGGCGATGATCAACAGCGGCTTGCCGGACTGCACCACGGCTTCCAGCACCGGCAGCATCGATTGCAGGCCGGACAGCTTCTTCTCGTGCAGCAGCACGTAGACGTCTTCGAGTTCGGCGGTCATCTTCTCGGCGTTGGTGATGAAATAGGGTGAAAGATACCCGCGGTCGAATTTCATGCCTTCGACGATGTCGACCTCGGTGTCGAGCGACTTGTTCTCCTCCACCGTGATGACGCCCTCGTTGCCGACCTTCTGCATCGCTTGCGCAATCATCTTGCCGATCGCCGCATCGCCGTTGGACGAGATGGTGCCGACCTGGGCGACTTCGGATGACGAGGCCACCGGCTTGGCGCGCTTCTCGAGGTCCTTGACCACCGCAGTCACCGCAATCTCGATGCCGCGCTTCAGATCCATCGGATTCATGCCGGCGGCGACCGACTTGGCGCCCTCCCGCACGATCGCCTGCGCCAGCACGGTGGCGGTAGTGGTGCCGTCGCCCGCGGTGTCGTTGGTCTTGGAGGCGACCTCGCGCAGCATCTGCGCGCCCATGTTCTCGAACTTGTCGTCGAGTTCGATCTCCTTGGCGACGGTGACGCCGTCCTTGGTGATGCGCGGCGCGCCGAAGCTCTTTTCGAGGACGACGTTGCGGCCCTTGGGGCCGAGCGTGACCTTGACCGCATTGGCGAGAATGTCGACGCCGCGCAGCATGCGGTCGCGCGCGTCTCCGGAAAATTTAACGTCCTTGGCAGCCATTTGAATTTACTCCTGGATGAATTGATACGGTCCTTGCGGGGCTTCTCTTGCCCTCTCCCCTTGTGGGAGAGGGTGGACACGACGCGGCAGCGTCGCGGAGGGTGAGGGGTCTGTTTCCGCGGATAGAGAAGGCCGCGCCCGCGACGACCAAGTCACTGGCTCTCTCGTTGGCCTTACGCCAGCACGCCCATGATGTCGGACTCCTTCATGATCAGGAGTTCCTCACCGTCGAGCTTGATCTCGGTGCCGGACCACTTGCCGAACAGCACGCGGTCGCCGGCCTTGATGTCGATCGGGATCAGTTTCCCGGCCTCATCGCGGCCGCCCGGGCCGACGGCGACGACACGGCCCTCCTGGGGCTTTTCCTTGGCGCTATCGGGGATGATGATGCCGCCCTTGGTCTTTTCCTCGGCATCGATACGCTTGACCACGACACGGTCATGCAGTGGACGAAAGTTGGTTTTAGCCATGACGCTTCCTTTTAAAGAATTGCCCTTTTTGGAGGCTTAGGTTTTCAGGTCTGGTGGACGTATTCGACCCCGCCAAGGGGATGGAACAGCTTGGCCTTAGCAATCGGGGTCTTGGAGTGCTAATTGTGGTCCGGGAATATGGCTTGACGCCGATCCTGTCAAGCAAAGGAGTTAAGCCCTTGGTGAGGCCGATGTAGGATGCTTTTTTCTCGGAAACCAAATCGGGGGGCCCGGCGTAGTTTGCTGGACATCATTGCTCCGACAGGAGTTTTGCGCTTGGCTGCGGGACGGGTGCGGCCGAGAATTTGTTCGGGGGATACCATGGTCAAGTCATGTAGCGCGCGTACGGTTGCCAATCTGGGGATCGCCTCGGCGCTGACGATATTTCTAGGTGCATGCAGCAGCATGAGCATGCCGTCATTTTCGTCGAACCCCGCACCGGCGCCCGAGCCGGGCGTGGCGCCGGAGATGCCCGCGACCATCCGTTCCGACGAGATTGTCGGCCGCTGGGGCCTCGCGTCGTACCAGAATCCCAACGACCGCGCCCGCACCGAAGCCGCGGCGCGGGCACAGTGCAAGCAACCTTATGTGATCGGCGCGGGCACCAGCGGCGGCGTGATCATGCATCTGGCCGACCAGGCGACGCCGCAGGAATTGCGTCTCAAGGGCAGCCCGAGCGGCAAGAATTATATCGGACCGCCCGGACCGGCCGGTGATCCGCAGGATCGCGAGATCGTCTCCTTTGACGGCCGCGTGCTGATCACCCGCTTCACCGACAAGGATGCGGCCACCCGCTACGGCAACATGGTCTACGTCCGCTGCGCGCCACGGGCGTGATAAGCTCGCCGGACGGTGTCGCCCGGCGGCTTCAATAAAGGCGTAGGGTGGGCAAAGGCGCGTGCGCCGTGCCCACCACCCATCTTTCAAAAGCTGGTTTAATCTCGATCAAACATCGGTGGGCACGCTACCGCTTTGCCCACCCTACGGTGCTCAGTCGAACAACGCGTCGATGTCGTTCTGCGAGGCGTGGCCGACATCGCCCTCGTTTTTCGGACCGTTCAGCAGACGGGCGTCGCCCTCCCGCGCGTCAACGATCGGCGGCGCGTGGGCCCGGATCGCATCGATGCCGCCCCAGATGTCCATCATCACCGTGATGTGGCTTTCGATGAATTTCATCGTGGTCATCACCTTGCTGATGCGCTGGCCGGTGAGATCCTGGAAATTGCAGGCCTCGAAGATCGAAACCACGCGCTCCCCGATTTCCTCGCTGAGCAGCTTCTGCTGGTCCGGCGAGTTGACCTTGGTCAGGGCGGTCGCCGCCTGGTCGATCGCCTCGGCGGCTTCCAGAATCTGCTGGGTCGCCTCTTCGGTACCGCCGACCACGGCGCCGAGCTCGCCGGTTACCTTGGACATTTCCCCGCCATTGAAGCTCTTGCCGTGCAGCACCGCGATTTCATGCTTGGTGCGGCTGATGGCGTCGTGGATCAGATCGAGCTCGACCTTGAGCTTGGCGCATTGCTCGATTTGCGCGCGATAGGTTTCAAGCAGCGCGGTTGCTTCGGCAGCTTTCTGCGCCGCCGGGTTCTCTTCCGCGCTCGCTGCCGTGCTGCTGCTGGAGGGTCTTGCCATCTGGGCGCGGATCGCGCGCAATTCGCTCATGATCTCCTGATGCATGGGATCGGCATCGCCGCCGCCGGACGACGGCATCGGCATGTCGCCGGTCAATGCTTCTTCGATGCGAAAGCGCTTGCGCTGAACCGGCATGAGATTTTCCCGAAACTTCACTCGTCAGGTTTTACACAGAGGCGATTTAACGCCGGGTTCACGTTCGAAATCCCCGATGAAGCGAGCGAGTGCCGCCGCACACCAACGATTAACCATGCGCGCCTCGCGTTCATTCAAAATAAACGCTACCGGACAAAACCGAGTCAAAACGACGACGTGGTGAATCGAAACGCCGTTTCTGTTTACCAAACCGATGCGGTTTTGATTTTAATTGGTGGCGTGCAAAGGCGCCGGTCAGGCGCTTCCACGACGAAACAGTACAGAGTACGTCGATGTTCAAAACAATGTCTCTTGCGTTGCTCGCCAGCGCATCTTTTCTCGTTGCCGGACTTCCGCAGGCCGCGGCATTCGAAACGGCGCTTTCCGAACCCGCGGTGATCTACGCCGATCAACCCGCGCAGCGGCCGGATGCGCCGGTGCGAACGGCGTATGTCGAGCGCTCCAGCATGGGCGGCGGTTTCATCGAGTTCCTGTTCGGGGACCGGCAGCCGCAAGGCGGTTATCAACCGCAGCAGCCGGTCTATCAGCAGCAACCCTCCTACGAGCCGCGGCGTCCGCTGTTGCCGCAGGCCGAACCGCAGCAAGTCATGCGCCAGCAGGACGAGGCCGCCGATCCCGACCCAACGCCCGTTCGATCCGAAATTCGAGAAGCAAGAGGTCGAATATCACGGCAAGGAAAGCGCCGGCACGATCGTCGTCGATACGCCGAACAAGT
Organism: uncultured Alphaproteobacteria bacterium; assembly: GCA_963774685.1. GTDB lineage: Bacteria > Pseudomonadota > Alphaproteobacteria > Rhizobiales > Xanthobacteraceae > Bradyrhizobium. Next base: position 242,447 of record CAVZFU010000006.1, read on the forward strand.
TCTTGTTCCTGGTGCAGGGCAACGGCAAGGCGCTCCGCTACGGTATCGGCGTCGGCAAGCCCGGATTTACCTGGTCGGGCATCAAGCAGATCTCGGCGAAGAAGGAGTGGCCGGACTGGACGCCGCCGGCGGAAATGTTGCAGCGTCGGCCCGATCTGCCTCGTCACATGGAAGGCGGCCCGCAGAACCCGCTCGGCGCGCGTGCAATGTATCTCGGATCGTCGCTTTATCGCATCCACGGCTCCAATGAGCCGTGGACCATCGGAACCAACGTCTCGTCCGGTTGTATCCGGATGCGCAACCAGGATGTCATCGATCTCTATGGCCGCGTCAATGTCGGCGCGCGGGTCGTCGTGATCTGATGCCGCTTGCCGTCATCTGATACGGCTGGCCGTCATCCGAACGTTTTGCGACTTGAAAAATAAAAACGGCCGCTCAGTTCGAGCGGCCGTCCTGTTTTGGCAGACCTGAAATTCGTCAGGCGTAGTCGCTGTCTTCGTCGCGGTCGTCCGAATCGAGATCCATTTCGTCATGGTCGTCATCATCTTTCGCCGCGGTATCGAACAATCCGGCACGTGAACCCTCGCCGGCGCGGCCGGTGGATGAGCCGATGTCGTTGATTCCCGCATCACGCGCCAGCGCGCTACCCGATTGGTCGCTCCACGGGGTCTGGCTTGCGGATTTATCGCCCATCGAGGCGGTGTCGCCGAAGCCGTGACGGTTGCCTCCCATCATCGAGCGGATGCTGCCGAGCAGCAGCGATCCACCGACCATGCCGGCGGCTGCCGCCGCGGCCGTTCCGAGAAACGAGCCGCCACCGCCCATGCCGCCGCCCATGGGTGGCTGCTGCGCCCCATAGGGCTGACCGTAGGAGCCTTGACCGTATGAGCCCTGATCGTGCTGACCATAGGAACCCTGGTCGTAGGATCCCGGAGATTGTGCCTGCTGCAGCACCTGGCCGCTGTTCCAGACCGGGCGGCTGACGGTCTCCGGCGGCCGGACATTCGGTACCGAGCCGTGCGGCTGGTTTTGCCCGAAGATCGCACCGCGCATCGAATCGAGGAATCCACCGGGCGGGGTTTGTTCCGGCGCGCCGCCGGCCTCCAGTTCCTGAATGCGGCTGTTGGCGCGCTTGAGCGCTTCGTCCTGAACCAGCACCGTTTGCACCAAGGCGTAAACCGCATTGGGCGCGCTGCGCAAACCCTGCGCGATAGCAGCGGCGGCGTCCGGATCGCGCGGCGCGCTTTCCATTCCGGAAAGCCGGCCGAAAAGGTCGTCAACCATCTGGCGTTCTTGCGGTGTCATGGGTTCTCTCCCTCGCTTTCGAAGCGCGAGGGAGATGTAGGAGCGTTTTGTGTCGCAAGTAGTGCTGCCGGGAATTAATTTACCGCTGCGACAAGATGCCTGACGGGCTTTTCAAGGACGGCGTCAGCCCAACGTAACATTGTTCGCTGCCAGCAATTGCGGGAACTGCTCACCGTCCAGAAAAGCGTATTCATGTTCGCGCTGGGTGGTGAGCGGATCGAGGCTCTCAAGGGTTTCGTCGACGAATCCCGGATGGCACATCACCAGGCCATCCTGCGGCAGCCCCTCGAGAAATTGCGCCATCAGCACGCCGAAATCGGGTTGCCTGGAAAAATCGTAAGCACCGGCGAAAGCCGGATTGAAGGCGATACCGGCGCGATCCGCCCGCCGGCGAAATTGCGCGCTCAGAACATCGAGAAACAGCGCCTTCGGCGCGCCGAGCCGTTGGGCCAGCGGCTGACCGCGTCCGCTTTGGCGAACCCAGGCGTTGGGCGCGGCTTCCTTCACCGCCGCCAGGAACGCGTCGCGTATCCCGGGGAAAAGCTGCGCGTGCTGGTGGCCGTCGGCAAAATCCGGGGCACGGCCGAACCGTTCATTGAAAGCCGCGAACTGCGCCATCAATTCCGAGCGGATGATTTCAGGATCGAGCCGCCCGAGCAGGCCGGTGCGCAGCAGCTTCGGAAACGGCAAGAACATGCCGCCGCCGAGCGGGCGAAAGTGCATCGTCAGCGGATGGAACGGCGCAGTCAGCGTCACGTGAAGGCCGACCGCGCATCGGGGGCTGTTGGCGACAACGGCCTGGAGTGCACTGACTTCGTCGCGGCCGATCGCCGGGCCGACCACCATTACCGAGGTGGCATTGAGCCGTCCGCGTTCGATCAGCGCGCGAATGGCGCGATTGACGCCGGGGCTGAGACCGTAGTCGTCGGCGCACAGCCAAATCCGGCGCGGCGTCGCGGCGTCGTTCATTCGGCGGCGGTCCGTTCGCTCTCGCTGGCTTGCGCCGCGGCGCGCTTCTCGCTGTGCTCGGCCACGAAATAGATCGGACGTGCCTTCAACTCGGAAAGAATCTTGCCGATATATTCGCCGACAATGCCGATCATGATGAGTTGCACGCCGCCGATGGTCATCAGGCCGACCACCAGCGACGGATAACCGGGGACGGATTTCCCGTTCATCCAGGTTTCCCAGAGGATTGAAAGCCCGAACAGAAAAGCCACGGTAGCGAGCAGCACCCCGAGCAGGCTGGCCAGCCGCAGCGGCGCCACCGAGAAAGACGTCAGGCCTTCGATCGAAAGCCCGACCAGCCGGCCGGGGCTGAAGGTGGTGACGCCATGGGCGCGCGCGGCGGGTTCGTAGTCGACGCGGATCTGGCGGAAGCCGATCCAGCTTGCAAGGCCCTTGAAAAAACGGTTGCGCTCGGGAAGCTGCCGCAACGCTGCCGCGGCGCGCGGCGACAGCAGGCGGAAGTCGCCGGCATCTTCCGGGATTTTCTGCCGCGCGCCCCAATTGATCAGCGCGTAGAAGCCGTGCACGGCAAGACGCCGGAACAGCAATTCATTGTCGCGATGGGCCTTGGCGGTGTAGACCACGTCATATCCGTCATCGATCCAGTAGCCGACCAGCTTCTCGACAAGATCGGGCGGATGCTGGCCGTCGCCATCCATGAACAGCACGGCACCGCGCCGGGCGTGGTCCAGTCCGGCCATCAACGCGGCTTCCTTGCCGAAATTGCGCGACAACGACACCACCTGGACATCGAGCGCATCGGCGGTAAGTCCGCGGGCGATGACCAGCGTCGCGTCGGCGCTGCCGTCGTCGACATAGACGACCTCGCAGGCGAGGCCGAAGCGCTGCCGCAGCGCTTTTGCCATTCCGCTGAGCCGCTCGTGCAGAAGTGCCAGCCCGGCCGCCTCGTTATACAGGGGGACGACGATCGACAGCCCCTGCGCCGCAGCGTTGGCTGCGGTGGTCGACAGGCCAGAAACGTCCGTACCGAGCATCATCGATCAGGTCTCAAAAGATAACAAACATATGACAATCGCTGCCGGTTGTCGCCACCGGATGCGGCGGCCCTTCGTCTCACCGCGCCAGGAACTTTTCGAGCCTGGCGAACAAGGGATTGTCGCGGTCGAGCACATAGTCGAGCGATGCCACCGATACCGTCTCGGCCCCGTGGCTGCGAAGAAAGCTGGCGAGCGCGTAAAGCTGCGCCGGGGGACAATGCAGGGTCACCATGCCCGAAGACGTCGGCCCGCCGAACGGCGACACCACGCCGAAGCGATTATGCGCTTCCGCCAGCAACGTTGCGTCGCATCCGGCAAAGCGGGTGCGGACTTCCCGGTATTTGCTGGCGCGGGCGCGGGCGGCGATGTGATCGAGAATGACCCGCGCGGTCTCGCGGGCTTCATTCGACCAGTCGGCATCCCGCGAGGCCACCAGATTGGCATGGCTGCGCAGGATGACGCCGTCGTCGAGCACCTTGAGGCCGTTGGCGGCAAGCGTAGCGCCCGTTGTCGTGATATCGACGATCATCTCGGCGGTCCCGACCGCAGGCGCGCCCTCGGTCGCGCCGGCGCTCTCGACGATCCGGTAATCGACGACGCCGTGCGCGGCAAAGAACGCCCGCGTGAGGTTGATGTACTTGGTCGCAACCCGCATCCGCCGGTTATGCTGGGCGCGGAATCCGGTGGTGACATCGTCGAGATCGGCCATGGTGCGGACGTCGATCCAGGCCTGCGGCACCGCAACCACGACGTTGGCGTTGCCAAAACCGAGATTGTCGATCATCGCAACGCGCTTGTCGGCTTCGGCGATGCTTTCGCGCACCAGGTCTTCGCCGGTCACGCCGAGATGCACGGCGCCGCGCGCCAGTTGCGAAGCGATTTCGCTGGCCGAAAGATAGGCGATCTCGACATTGTCGAGCCCGTTGATGGTGCCGCGATAGTCGCGGGCGCCACGCGGTTTCGCCAGTGAAAGTCCGGCACGGGTGAAGAACGCCTCGGTGTTTTCCTGCAGGCGGCCTTTCGAGGGAACAGCAAGGACGAAGGGTGCGGTCATGACGCGCTCCCGCGGCCCAGCTGGCTCAACGTTTCGACCCAGATCGAAAAACCGACTGCGGGAATGGGCGTGCCGGAGCCAAGCTGGGTCATCAGCCCGTCATAGCGCCCGCCCGCCACCAGCGGCTCGACGCCGCTGCCCTTGGCGTGCAGTTCGAACTCAAATCCGGTGTAGTAATCGAGGCCGCGTCCGAACGAGGTGGAAAAGCGCGTCAAACGCGTATCGATGCCGCGCGCGGCCATGAAGCCGACGCGGCTCTCGAACTGATCGATCGCGGCGGTGATATCGAGTTTTGCGTCATCGGCCAGCGCGCGCAACTGCGCGACCGCGTCGTCGGGGTCGCCTCCAATGGCGAGGAATCGCTTGATCAGGTTGAGCGCGTTGCGTGGCAGCGCGCCGCCCTTCAGGGTCGACTGTTCGAGGAAGCGGTCGGCGATTTCCGAGACCGAGCGGCCGCCGACATTGGTCATGCCGGCAATCGACATCAGGTCGGTGACCAGCGCCAGCGCCGCCTTGCGGTCGGAGCCGGCAAGGGCTGCGAGCACGCCCTCATATTCGTTGCGGCCGGAACCGGTCGCCAGCGTCAGCCGCTCGATGTCCTGTTCCAGGCTGATCTTGCGGTTGAAGTCCTTGATCAGCCGCCGCCGCCATACCGGGTACAGGCCGAGCGCGTCGATCAGCGCAATGAACAGCGCCACGTCGCCGGTGCGGATTTCCACCTCGGTCAACCCGAACGTGCGCGTGGCCTCCAGGGCCAATGCGAGCATCTCGGCGTCGGCGGCCGCGCGATCCTGCCGGCCAAAGGACTCGATGCCGGCCTGCAAGAACTCGCTCGGTTGGCCGCCGCGATACCGAAACACCGGCCCGAGATAACTGAAACCGGCAGGCTGGCCGGCGCGGCCGGAGGCGAGATAATCCCGCGCGACCGGAATCGTGAGATCGGGGCGAAGGCACAGTTCCTCGCCGCCGGGGTCGGTGGTCAGATACAGGCTTTTCCGGATGTCCTCGCCCGACAGATCAAGGAACGGCTCGGCAGGCTGCAGGATCGCCGGCTCGGCCCTGACATAACCGGCCTGCGCGAACGACAATAGCAGCGCCTCCGCCCATGCGGCGGATCCGGTCGCACCAGGGGCGGCGGTCAGGGTCATCTCGAAGTCCAGATATCCCGGCGAACGGGCTTTACAGGTTCAGGCGGAGCAGCCCCTTAGCATGGCTCGGGCCGGGTTTCGACCGGGATCGGCCAAGTGGCTTAACGGCGCGCCAAAATCCTCACCAACAACAGATGGTTAAGGTTCTACAACCGATCCGGGCGAGCGGGATCCGGTCCAGTCGCCCAGCGCCGTCTGCACCAGCGCCAGGGCCGCCACCGCCGCGGTGTCGGCCCGCAGGATCCTCGGCCCCAGCGAAAGCCTTAAAGTACGGGGTTGGCGCAACAGCAACGCGCGCTCTTCCTCGGCGAATCCGCCCTCGGGGCCGATCAGGACATCGATGCCGCCGGTCGCCGCCGGCCCGGTTTGCAGAGCGTGCAACGGGCTGGCGGTGTCGGCGGCCTCGTCGCAGAAGATCAGCAGGCGCTGCGCCTCTCGCTGGCTCAGATAGCGGTCGAGCGTGATCGGCTCGGCGACATCCGCGATGCTCAGGATGCCGCATTGCTCGGCGGCCTCGATGACATTGGCGCGCATCCGCTCGCTGTTGACCCTGCTGACCTGGGTGTAGCGGGTCAAAACCGGCTGCAGCGACGATGCGCCCATCTCGACCGCTTTCTGCACCATGTAGTCGAGCCGGGCATGTTTCAGCGGCGCAAAAACATAGGCGAGATCGGGCAGGCGATCCTGCGCCCGGGTCCGGGCGACGATATGGAGGCTATCCGGCCGCTTGCGGCCCGCGATGGTCGCCTGCCATTCGCCATCGCGCCCGTTGAACACCAGGATGGTTTCGCCCGCGGCAAGCCGCAGCACGTTGCCGAGATAGTTGCTCTGGTCGCGCTCGAGCACGACGGTTTCGCCTGCCGCCAGCGCGGCATCGGCAAACAGCCGGGGTTTGCGAAAATCGGGTTGAGGCATGGTCAATGTTCCAATCCACGCCGCCTTTTAGACTAAAATACGCAATTATCGCCATCCGGCGCGGCCCTACGCCGCGCTGTTGCCAAATTCCACGGGTTGTTAAGGGACGGCAAGAATCGTAAAAAGCATCGTAAAAGCCGCGATCAGAAACCGTCTTTTTCATCGGGAAACTTTTTCTATCAGACGTAGGGACCATCGGACCTTGCCGGAGGAACAGCCTTGACCATCCGCCGCTTGATCGTGCCGCTGACCGTGGCCCTGGCTGTGGCCCATGCCGGCCATAGCTTCGCGCAAGGCGCCTTTCCGGCGCCGTTGCCCGGTCAGGCGTCTCCTCCGGTCAACGACCCGGCATTTCCACCGGTGAATGGCGCTGCACCAACAGCGACTATCGTAGCTCCGCCTGGCGGTTCGTTCCCGGCCACCGGCGTTGCGCCGCTCTCCGGAGGGTCCTTTGCGCCCGCGCCGCCGTCGCAGGCGGGAGGCCCGCCGGATTGCATGAAGGAATTCCTCCCGCTGCGGGAAGAGGCCGAGAAGCGCGGCAAGCTGATCAAGGAAGCCAGTGAAAAGCATGCTTCGGCTGAAGAAGCCTGCAAGCTGATCGGAAGTTTCGGCGTGGCCGAATTGAAGATGATCAAATTTGTCGAAAGCCATGCCGCCAAGTGCGGGATTCCGCCGCAGATATCGGAACAGCTGAAAAGCGGCCACAAGAATACCGAGGGCATGCAGAAGAAGGTCTGTCAGGTTGCGCAGCAACAGCAGCAACGAGCACCGGCCGGCCCGAGCCTGAGCGACGTGCTGGGCTCCGCGGCCCAGCTTCCGGACGCGAAGGCGGCCAAGAGGAGCGGCGGCAGCACGTTCGACACGCTGAACGGCAACGTGCTCGCGCGATGACCGGCAATACATGAACGGCGCAACGGCCCGTGTTGCTGACGCGACCGGCAACTGGGTCGATAGCCGCGCGCCGCTGTGGTCGCGGCCGTATCTGCGGCTCTCCCGTCTGGACCGTCCGATCGGATCCTGGCTGCTGCTGATGCCGTGCTGGTGGTCGGCGGCGCTGGCCGCCGGCGTCGCCCGCGATCTCGGCCGGTTACCCCTGATCCTTGCGCTGTTCTTCGTTGGTGCCTTCGTCATGCGCGGTGCCGGTTGCACCTGGAACGATATTACCGACCGCGATCTCGATGCGCTGGTCGAACGGACCCGGTCGCGGCCGATACCGGCAGGACAGGTGAGCGTGCCGCAGGCGACCGCGTTTCTTGTCGTTCAGGCGCTGATCGGATTGACGGTGCTGCTGCAATTCAACCGCACGGCGGTAGCGACCGGGATCACTTCGCTGGCGATCGTCGCCGTCTATCCGTTCATGAAGCGGATCACCTGGTGGCCGCAGATCGTGCTCGGCCTGGCGTTCTCCTGGGGCGCGCTGATGGGATTTGCGGTGATACAGCAGCGGATCGATGCGACCGCGCTCGTGCTGTATGCCGGTTCGATCGCATGGGTGATCGGCTACGATACCATCTATGCCCACCAGGACAGCGAGGACGACGCGCTGATCGGTATCAAGTCGACTGCGCTTTTGTTCGGCGCCCGCACCCGGCCGGCGTTGACGGCGTTTTACGCATTGGCGGTGGCGCTGATCGGCGTGTCGCTGGCGCTTGCGGATGCGCGATGGCCGGCCTGGACCGGACTTGCCGCGTTCGCAGCGCATCTGGCGTGGCAGGTTATGCGGCTTGATATTTCGAGCCCCGCATTATGCCTGCGGATTTTCAAATCCAACCGCGATGCCGGGCTGTTGCTGTTTGCGGGATTGCTGGCGGATGCGATGATGCGGGCGGGTTGAGCCGCACTTCGAATAACGTCGTCCCAGGATGGAAGACTTCAATCCCGGGCGATGATCTCGCGCTCGTCCTGATGGAGATTGGCCGGGTTAAGCAAATCGCCGCCGCGCCGCCGCACCAGGAATTTCGGCCGCCGCGCCCGGATCGCGTTGTGCCGCCGTCGCCGTTGTGCCGGTTCGCTCGCTTTGTCTTCCGGCAATTGCGGAAGCGCGAAGATGTCGCTCCACATCCGCCATGCCGCGGCGATCTCTTCGCCGTCGGAACTCACGCACAGGGGAATGGTCAATGACGGATCGCGATGGACCAGCACCAGCATCTGGGCATCGTCGATGCCGCGCAGGGCCACGCCGAGAAAATCGCTGACGCGGACGTTGATCGCCATCCGCATGCCGTGGACGGCGCGATGCAACACGACGCGTTCGCGATGAAGTTCGATTTGACGTACGCCGCCGTCCGCGCGGGTATCGTGCGCATGGAAGCTGACGGGTAGAGAGAGAGGGTCGAGCCGCATGGCGCGGCTCGACCCGGCGGGATTGATCCCGCTTGTTGCTGTTTGACGCCTCACGGCTTTATCTCCCCGCCGGGATTATGCTCCCGGTCGATACGCGAGACCTTAGCCGAGCCGCGTCCGAATCGGCTTAAAAAGGCTGGTTAATCGGAGGTCACTTGCCCTGCTTCCGCCCGCATGATTGACAAGACCTTGGCTCACATGATTGACGAGACCTTGCAAAGACCGGTGAAATTGCTTGGCTTCAGGCCCGTGAAATGCTTGAAGTCCGCGTGAATCAAGCACATCTGATGGGTCCATCGATTTGCATCCGGGCCTCGTTCGGTCCTGCCTGAATACCCCTGCAATCCCCGGGATTTTGTTCGTGATCTCTTCACCATCGGCCGCATCGTCGCTTCCATCCGGCACGGCCACCTCCGGCCTGTTCGATCAAACCGCGCTGAGCACGCTGGCCCAGCGTCTGGTCGAGGCCGCCCGGCGCGCAGGCGCCGACGCCGCCGACGCGGTGGCGGTGCGGGGCATCTCGCAGGGCGTCGAGGTGCGCGACGGACGCGTCGAGGAATCCGAACGCTCGGAAGGCGACGATGTCGGGCTGCGCGTTCTGGTCGGACAGCGCCAGGCGGTGGTTTCGACCAACGACGTCAGCGGCGATGGCGTTACCGAGACTCGCCGAGCGGGCGGTCGCCATGGCGCGCGTCGCGCCCGATGACAAATATGTCGGTCTCGCCGATCCATCGCTGCTGGCGCGCGATTTCGCGGAGCTCGATCTGCTCGACCCCGAGATACCCTCGACATCGGAGCTTGAGCGCCGCGCGCAAGAAGCCGAGGCCGCGGCACTTGCCGTCAAGGGCGTGACCAAATCGGGCGGCGCGTCGGCTTCGACCGGAATTGGCGGCATGGTGCTGGTGACATCCACCGGCTTCCATGGCTCCTACCTGCGTTCGGGCCAGAGTATCTCCGTGACCGCGATATCCGGCGAAGGCACCGGCATGGAGCGCGACTATGATTTCACCTCGGCGCCGCATGCCTCGGACCTTGCGTCGCCCGAAAGCGTCGGCCGCATCGCAGGCGAGCGCACGGTCGCGCGCGCCAATCCACGCAAGGTCGAGACCTGCAAGGTGCCGGTGGTGTTCGATCCTCGCGTCTCCGGATCGCTGGTCGGCCATCTCGTCGGCGCGGTGAACGGCGCCTCGATCGCGCGCAAGACCAGTTTCCTCAAAGACCGTCTCGGCGAGCAACTGTTCGCAAAAAATATCCGCATCGTCGACGATCCCTTGCGGGTGCGCGGACTGCGCTCGCAATCGTTCGACGCCGAGGGCGTCAAGGTCAGGAAGCTCGCCATCATCGATCAGGGCGTGCTGACTTCATGGCTGCTGGATTGCGCGACCGCGCGCGAACTGGGGCTGGTCACCAACGGCCACGCCCAGCGCGGCGTATCGTCGTCGCCGTCGCCGGGATCCTATAATCTGTATCTCGAAGCCGGCGAGCCGACGCCGGCCGAATTGATCTCCGACATCCGCCAGGGGTTTTACGTCACCGACCTGATCGGCTCGGGCGTCAACGGCGTCACCGGCGACTATAGCCGCGGCGCGTCCGGTTTCTGGATCGAGAATGGCGAGATTACTTATCCTGTCAGCGAGGTCACCATCGCAGGACACCTGCTGGGGATATTCAAATCGCTGGTGCCCGCCAACGACCTGAAATTCCGTTACGGCGTCGACGCTCCGACGCTGCGCATCGAAGGATTGACGGTTGGCGGACGCTAGCGTCGACAGCGCGCATGACAAGGCCTTGACGCGCGACGTACTGGTGCGCGACGCCGCATTGCTGACGGACACGGTGCGGGAGGCGGGCGCGCTGGCGCTGTCGCTGTTTCGTACCGACCTGAAGAACTGGACCAAGGGCGTGTCGTCCCCGGTGTCCGAAGCCGATATCGCGGTCAACGACCTGATTGAGACGCGGTTGCGGTCCGCCACGCCGGGTTACGGCTGGCTGTCGGAAGAGAGCGTCGACGACGAGGCGCGCCTGGGCAAGCGTCTGGTCTGGATTGTCGATCCGATCGACGGCACCAGGGGATATCTTGCCGGCCGCGAAGACTGGTGCGTCAGCGTGGCGCTGGTCGAGGACGCGTCTCCGGTGCTGGCGGCGGTGTTCGCGCCCGCCAGCGATGAGTTCTTGTTCGCGGCGCGCGGGCAGGGCGCCACCTGCAACAATATTTCTGTTCATGTCGCAGCTGGAGCCGAGCTGGATTTTTCCCGCATCGCAGGTCCAAAACCGCTGGTCGAACGGCTCAATCGATCCACAGGTGAAATCGTGCTTCATCCGCGCATCGGATCGCTCGCGCTCCGGTTGTGCCGGGTCGCGCAGGGCCGGCTCGATGCCACTTTCGCGGGCGGCCAAAGCCGCGACTGGGACCTTGCGGCGGCCAATTTGATCGTGCAGGAAGCGAATGGTAACATGACCGCACTCTCGGGGGATACGATTTCTTACAATCGCCGGGACGTGACGCATGGGGTACTGGTGGCAGCGGGGCGCGATCGTCATGCACGTATTGTCGAGCATTTCCAAAACCATCCGCTGTTCTGAGCGCTCTCGATAGACGCCGGTGTTTACCTGCCGGCCACCGTGTTAGGAAAACAATTATGCCAGACAGCGCTCAGCAGCAGTTGCTCCACCTCGTCATCGGCGGTGAGTTGACCGATCTCGAACACACGACCTTCAAGGACCTCGATCAGGTGGAAATCGTCGGGGTGTTCCCTAATTACGCGACCGCTCACGCGGCCTGGAAAGCGAAAGCGCAGCAGACGGTGGATAATGCCCATATGCGCTATTTCGTCGTCCATCTGCATCGGCTACTCGACCCAGGCCAAGACACGAAACCTACCCGTTGAGAAAACTACTCCGCAATTTGCTGCGCGGCAGCTGGTTTCCGCGCGCTGCGGGATTTCTCGCGGCCGAATACCTGCGGCTGGTCTGGCTGACGAACAAATTCAGCTACGATCCTCCGGACCTCTATGAAGAATTCGAGCCGCTGCAGCCGGTGATCATCGCGTTCTGGCATGGCCAGCATTTCATGACGCCGTTCCTCAAGACCAAGGAGAGCCACCGCGCCAAGGTATTGATCTCGCTGCATCGCGACGGCGAATTCAACGCGCTCGCCGCCGAGCGGCTGGGTATCGGCACCATCCGCGGTTCCGGCGACCTCGGATCGGCGTTCCACCGCAAGGGTGGTGTCGGCGCCTTCAAGGAAATGAAGCGGGCGCTGGACGACAATTACAACATGGCGCTGACCGCCGACGTGCCGAAGCGCGCGCGCGTTTCAGGTCGCGGCATTATCATGCTGGCAAGGGAGTCCGGACGGCCGATCATGGCACTTGCGATGGCGACCAGCCGGTTTATCCGCCTCGACAATTGGGACCGCACTACCATTAATTTGCCATTCGGACGGGGCGCATTGGTGGGCTTTGGGGTGATTTCCGTGCCGTCCGATGCCAATGCCGAGACCATGGAAAACCTGCGCGTGCAACTGGAAGCCAATCTGAACGAGGCGAATCGCCGCGCCTATGCGATGGTCGGCCGTCCGGAGACGGGTCATGGCTAATTCATTGCCGGTGACGCTGCGCGTCTACCAGAAGCTGTCCACCGCGCTCGTGCCGTTGTCGCCGGCGCTGATCAAGCGGCGGTTGAAACAAGGCAAGGAGGATCCGGCCCGCATCGGCGAGCGCCGCGGCATGACCAGGGACATCCGGCCGCCGGGACCCCTGGTCTGGATTCACGGCGCCAGCGTCGGCGAAGTGCTGGCCGCGGCAGCCTTGATCGAGAAGTTGCGCGCGCTGCGTATCCGTATCCTGCTGACATCCGGCACCGTGACCTCGGCGGCGATCGTCGCCAAGCGGTTCCCCGCCGATATCATCCATCAATACATACCTTACGACTCGCCGCGCTATGTCGCGCGCTTTCTCGATCACTGGCGGCCGAGTTTTGCGCTGTTCATCGAGTTCGACCTGTGGCCCAATCTCATTTTGTCGAGCGCGGCGCGCCGGCTGCCGATGGTCCTTATCAACGGCCGGATGTCGCACCGCTCGTTTCCGCGCTGGCGCAGGCTGACCGGCACCATTTCGGCGCTGCTTGGCCGGTTCGATATCTGCATGGCCCAATCGCAGGTCGATGCGGAACGTTTTACGGCGCTCGGCAGCCGCAACGTCCTCGTCACCGGCAATTTGAAACTGGATGTTCCGGCGCCCCCCGCCGATCCCGCCAAGCTGGAGCGGTTGATGTCGGTGACGCGCGGCCGTCCGATCGTCGTCGCCGCATCGACCCATTCCGGCGAGGAGCAGCTTCTGCTTGAGGCGCATCGAACGCTTACGGGATTTTTTCCGTCGCTGCTGAGCGTGATCGTGCCGCGGCATCCCGATCGCGGCGAGGCCATCGCCCGCACCATCGTGGCTTCCGGCCTGCGCGTCGCTTTGCGCTCGCGCGAGGAATTGCCGACCGCGACCACCGACATCTATGTCGCCGACACCATGGGCGAGTTGGGAGTATTCTATCGGCTGTCGCCGATCGTGTTCATGGGGGGATCGCTGGTCGCGCATGGCGGGCAGAATCCGATCGAGGCGATCAAGCTCGGCGCGTCGATCGTGCACGGCCCGCATACCTTTAACTTCACCGATGTCTACGAGGCGCTCGATAGCGTGGGCGGAGCCAGGCGGGCCGACACGCAGGAGGCGCTGGTCAAGCAGCTCGGTCAATGGCTGGCCGATCCGGCGGCGCGCGAATTGTCGGCTGCCTCCGCCGCGCGCGTGGTCGAGCACCTCGGCGGCGCGCTGGACCGCACGCTCGCAGCCCTTGAGCCGTATCTGTTGCAGCTGCGGCTCGAGATGGGGGCGGCCAATGCGTGAGCCGGCGTTCTGGCACCGGCCGTCGTCATGGCTGTCCAGATTGCTGATGCCGCTCGGCGCGATCTACGGCCTGGTCGCAGGCTGGCGATTGCAGCGGCCGGGCTTTGACGCCGGTATCCCCGTGCTTTGCGTCGGCAATTATCACCTCGGCGGCGCCGGCAAGACCCCGACGGTGCTGGCATTGGCTGGTCTACTGCGCGATCTCGGCGAGACGCCGGTGGTGCTGAGCCGAGGCTATGGCGGACGGTTGCGCGGCCCGATCAGGGTGGATTCGGGGCGGCACGCTGCTGTCGATGTCGGTGACGAGCCGCTGATGCTGGCGCGGACCCTCCCGGTGGTGGTCGCGCGCGACCGCATCGGTGGCGTCGCATTGGCGCGGTCGCAAGGCGCCAGCGTGATCCTGATGGACGACGGTTTCCAAAATCCGGCGATTGCCAAGGATGCTTCGCTGATCGTGATCGACGGCAACCGCGGCCTCGGCAACGGCCGCGTGTTTCCCGCCGGTCCCTTGCGCGCGCCGCTGTTGCCGCAATTGGCGCGCACCGACGCGCTTGTTGTTATCGGCGACGGCCGGGCGGCCGAAGCGGTCGCTGCAGCCGCCGCCGCGCAGGGCAAGCCGGTGCTATCGGCGCATCTGAAGGCCGACGACGCATCGGTGACGTCACTGAGCGGCAAGCGCGTGCTGGCTTTTGCCGGGATCGGCGATCCCGGCAGGTTTTTCAGGACGCTGCGCGCCAGCGGGGCCGCCGTCGTCGCAGAGCGCGCGTTCGCCGATCATCATCGGTTTTCCGACGACGAAATCGAAGCATTGGTTGCCGAAGCCAGGCGCGATGCGCTGACATTGGTGACGACCGAAAAGGACCTGGCGCGGCTACGGACGGTGACGGGGTTACCGTGTCCGGCGAAAGACATTGTGCCGTTCACGGTGACGCTGGAGTTCGACGATTCGGCCGGGTTGCGGAAATTCGTGTCGGAGCGGCTGTTTCAGGCGCGCCAGAAAAGGTTTCGCTTGAACAATTAATCCGACGTCTTCAGCGCCGCGGGAAAATGCCGCTGCAGCACTGCCGACGGAACGGCGTAGGCCTCCTGCAGATCGACGCTCCAGTATTTAAGCTCGTCGAGCGGTATCCGTGCGTCGGTCACTGCACAACGTACATAGGTTCCCGGCGAGATCACGCGGAAATCGCCATCCAGATATTGCACCTGAGCTTCGCCATGGCCCGAGGGACCGAATTTATTCAGCACGGTTGAACTCTCTGCTTCGTCCCGGGCGAACCGGAGTAAAAGGTTTGCCAATACGATTTATCATAAATAGGCTCTGTTGTCCGCGAGTTAAACCCACCGATTTGTGATGAATTTTCGCGTCCCGCACATGATAACGTGAGCATGGGCGGCTGTCTCCGGCACCATGGCTAATCGGCGAACGCGATGTGGCTTCTCTTTGCCATCATACTGACGATGCTGCTCGCCGCGCCGGCCGCGGCGCAAGTGGCGCCGTTGCCAGCGCCGCAACAGGTCGACATTCCGCTCGCCAGCGGGGTGTTGCATGCACAGCTTTTCAAGCCCGACGGCGAGGGTCCGTTTCCGACCGTGATTGCCCTGCATGGTTGCGGTGGATTGGCCGGCCATTCCGAACCGGTGCTGCCGCGCTATCGCGATTGGGCCGAGCAATTGCTGAAGGCGGGCAAGGCGGTGTTGCTGCCGGACAGCTACGGTTCGCGCGAACTCGGTCCGCAATGCCGGGTCAAGGAACGCCGCGTGCTCGCCCGTCGCGAACGGGTGGTCGATATCATGGCGTCACGGCAATGGTTGTTGCAGCAGCCCTGGGCGGCACGTGATCGCATCAGCCTGATGGGGTGGGCCAACGGCGCCAGCGCGCTGTTGTGGGCGGTGCGTCCGCAACTGTCGTCGCGCAACGTCGAGCCGGATTTCCGCACGGCGATCGCATTCTATCCGGACTGCCGCATCTCGTCCGGTCTGGGATGGAGCGCACGCGTTCCGACGCTGCTCCTGATCGGCGCCAAGGATGACGTCAGTTCGCCGCCGGCCTGCCGCCAGATGGTCGACGGCGCCCGCGGGCGCAGCGCGCTGGCGCGGATCGTGGTCTATCCCGGCGCCTATCACGATTTCGATCGCGCGAATTTTCCGCTTCACGCCGTTGCCGGCACGCCCGATGTGGCCGCGCCGGAACATGGCCATGTCGGTACCGACGCCGAAGCGCGGACCGATTCGCAAAAGCGCGTCGCGGAATGGCTGGCGCGGTAGAAATTAAAACAAGCTTCCCTGGCCGGCCGGCTTGACCGTGCGCTTGGGCGCGGCGGGTTTCGGCTGGCTGGCAACCGGTTTGGCTGCATGGGTCACCGCCGGCCGCTCCGTATCCGCGGTGGCCGCGACCCGTCCATCGGCGAATTCCAGATCGAGCCGCGCGCCGGGTCCGATTGCCGATGCAGCGTGCACCGCCTGGCCCTGCTCGTCGCGGACCAGTGCAAAGCCACGCGCGAGCACGCCGCGATACGACAGCGCCGCCAGCAATTGACCGCTATGCCCCACGCGTGCCTGCTGACGCTGCATCAGGGTCGACAATGCCCGCCGTGCGCGCTCGGCCAGCCGCAGCGCGCGTTCGCGGTCGCGCATGATGGCCTGGCGCTGCGCCTTGGCGTTGGAGAGTTTTGAGGTCTTCAGCCGGATCGCAAGCCCGGAGAAACGATCGCGGCGGCGATGCACCAATGCCAGCACGCCACGGCCCAGCCGTTCGCTATTGACGGTCAAGCGCTGCCTGGCGTGACTGACCCGTGCGTGCAGAATACCGAGCGTCAGTTTCGCGCCGGCGGCGGCGAAGCGGCGGAAATGGGCGTGGGTATTGGCCTTCAAGGCGCGGGGCAGCGAGCTTGCGGCGCCATCGAGCCGCTGGCGCGGGATCGCCAGCAATTCACCCGCGGCAGGCAGCGCGCGTATCGCGGCGCGCAATTCGTTGCGGCGCGCTTCCTGGCCGCGTTGCCAGCATACCAGCACGCGCCTGGCAAAGGTCGAAACCTCGACGAACAATTCGGCGCGTACCGGGACCGCCATCTCGGCGGCGGCCGTCGGTGTCGGTGCGCGCTTGTCGGCGGCAAAATCGATCAGGGTGATGTCGGTCTCGTGGCCGACCGCCGAGATCAGCGGGATCATGCTGTCGGCGGCGGCGCGGATCACGATCTCCTCGTTGAACGACCACAGGTCTTCCAGCGAGCCGCCGCCGCGCGCAACGATCAAAAGATCCGGCCGGGGAATTTTGCCACTCTCGGGTAGCGCATTGAAGCCGCGGATCGCCGCTGCAATCTGTTCGGCCGAACCTTCGCCCTGCACCCGCACCGGCCACACCAGCACGCGGCGCGGAAAGCGGTCCTGCAACCGGTGCAGGATGTCGCGGATCACAGCCCCGGTCGGCGAGGTGACGACGCCGATCACTTCCGGCAACCACGGCAAAAGCTGCTTGCGGGCTTCGTCGAACAGCCCTTCGGCGGCGAGCTTGCGCTTGCGCTCTTCCATCAGCGCCATCAGCGCGCCGATCCCGGCGGGCTCGAGCGCCTCGATCACGATCTGGTATTTCGACGAACCGGGGAAGGTGGTGAGCCTGCCGGTGGCGATGACCTCAAGGCCTTCCTGCGGCTTGAACCGCATCCGGCCATGGACGCCCTTCCAGATCACCGCCTCGATCTTGGCGCTCTCGTCCTTGAGCGCAAAGTAACAGTGCCCGGAAGAGTGCGCCCCGCGAAAACCCG
This sequence comes from uncultured Alphaproteobacteria bacterium, assembly GCA_963774685.1. Lineage (GTDB taxonomy): Bacteria > Pseudomonadota > Alphaproteobacteria > Rhizobiales > Xanthobacteraceae > Bradyrhizobium. Next base: position 259,874 of record CAVZFU010000006.1, read on the forward strand.
AGATCTCGCCGCGCACCCGGACATGCCCGTAAGCGTCCTCCACCGTCCGTTTCAGGGCGGAGGACAGTTCGGACACGGTAAATTCCGGCGCGTTGATCAGGGCTTCGGCTGCGGTCATCTCACCCCATCGAATCAGGCTTTTGAGGCTCGCACGCAAGGTAGGGTTTTCAGCCGTGCCCGCAAATCAGCACTTGCAATCCAAAGTACTCTGTAATACAGAGTTATCTATCGAACTGGAATTTAACCGAGGAACGGGAGTGCATCATGATCGCCCCGATGGTGTCAGGCGGCTTCAAGGCCGTGGTCTGGAGCCTTGCCGCCGGTGGTTTCGTTGCCTTGGTGCTGACGGGACTGATCGCCTGGCCGGTGCGGCAGCCGCCGGAACTGTCCTCGATTTCCGACGCCCGCAAATCGGTCGATTTCAGCACATTGCCGGCCATCGAGCGATTCCAGGCGCGCGACGGCACAGCACTCGGCTTCCGCCATTATCCGGCCCACAGCCCCGCCACGGGACGGGTGGCCATTGTGATTCACGGCTCGTCGGGCTCCAGCGGCGGCACGATCCACGCGTTGTCGGGAGCCTTGGCGGCGCATGGCGTGGAAACCTTTGCGGTGGACATTCGCGGCCATGGCGCGTCCGGGACCCGCGGCGATATCGCCTATGTCGGCCAGCTTGAGGACGATCTCGCCGATTTCGTTGCGGTGGTCCGCAAGACGGTTCCGACGGCGCCCCTGACGCTGGTTGGACATTCGGCCGGAGGCGGTTTCGCGCTGCGTGTCGCCGCTTCGCCGATGCAAGGATTGTTCGCCCGCACCGTGCTGCTCGCGCCCTATCTCGGCTATGCCGCCCCGACCAACCGGCCCAACTCCGGCGGCTGGGCCAGCGCCGATATTCCGCGCATCCTCGGATTGCTGGCGTTGCGCGCCGCCGGGGTCAACTGCTGCGAGGCGCTGCCGGTGCTGGCGTTCGCAGTGCCGCCGAATTCCGAGAAAGTCCTGGTGCGGACCTATACCGACCGGCTGATGCGCAATTTCGCCAATCATCCGGACTTCCGCCGCGATCTCGCGGCTGCGACCAGGCCGATGACAATCTTTTCGGGAGCGGATGACGAACTGATGCTTGCAGGCAATTACGCCGAGGCGGTGCACAGCGTGAAGCCGTCGGTCGACGTGAAGCTGATCGACGGCGTCAATCACATGGGCATCGTGAGCAACCCCGCCGCGATATCCATCATCGCCGTCGACGTTGCGACCACAGGCCTGAACTCATGACCGGTATCGATTGCGACAACGCGTGGAGGATCCGATGAAGAACCTGCTCGAAGCCGGCAAGGTGCTGCTTCTCGACATGGCGGCGACACTGTTTTTTCTCCTGCTTTACCTGCTGACGCACAACGTCGCATTGTCGGTGGTGCTCGGCATGGCCTTGGGCGCAGCCCAGATCGGCTGGCAGCTGGCGCGCGGCAAGCCGATCGACACCATGCAGTGGATGAGCCTGTTTCTGGTGCTGGGCGCGGGCACCGTCACGCTGATCACCAACGATCCGCGCTTCGTCATGATCAAGCCGAGCGTGATCTATCTCATCGTCGGCGTCGTGATGCTGAAACGGGGATGGATGAACCGCTATCTGCCGCCGATCGCGATCGAACTGGTGCCGGATATCGCGGTCATCTTCGGCTATGCATGGTCGGGCCTGATGTTTTTTTCAGCGGTGCTGAACCTGGTCGTGGCGCTCAACTTCAGCGTGGTGACCTGGTCGGCGACCATGTCGATCTATGGCATCGCCAGCAAGGCTGCGATGTTCCTGGTCGGCTACGCCGTCATGCGCAGCATTGGTGCGGCGCGGGCGCGGCGTCGCCCGGCTAACGGCGCGGCTCCGGCATCATCCCCTTCAGCGGTCGTGGATGACCTCGCCAAAGCGGGAAGTGCGTCATGACGTCAATCGATCCCAGGGAAGCCGCCTCGGCACTGTCCGATATCGACGAGATCGCGCGCCGGGTTCGTCAATCCACTATCTACCGTCTCGCCAGCCTGATGCTGATCCTGTGGGGCGCGCTGACCTTCGCGGGCTATCTGGTGACCTGGCTGTCACCGCGCAGCGCGGGCTATGCGTGGACCGCGGTTTATATCGCAGGCGTCGCAGGAACGATCGCCATCAGCGCTTTCAACCGGCGGCGGTCCGGCATCCGCACGTTCGATTACCGGATGCTCGCTGCATTCCTGCTGTTCATCGCGTTCGGAATGTTCTGCTGCTGGCTCGGGCATTTTGGGCCGCGACAGTTGGGAACGTTCTGGACCATGAATTTCATGCTGGCCTACACCATCGCCGGACTGTGGGTCGGGCGCGCGTTCGTGGCGATCGGCCTTGGCATCATCGCGCTTACGCTGGTCGGTTACTTCCTGATCGGCGAGTTCGACCTGTGGATGGCCTTCGTCAATGGCGGCGGCCTCATCCTGGGCGGCCTCTGGATGCGCCGGAGCTGACCGATGGCCGAACTCGACGACATCATCCACCAGCCCCTGCGGCTGAAGATCATGGCGGCGCTGAACGCGCTGCCGCCCGGCAACGGGCTGGAATTCTCCCGCCTGAAGAAGCTGACCGACGCCACCGACGGCAATCTCGGCGCCCATATCGAAACGCTGGCGAGGGCCGGCTATGTCGCGGTCGACAAGGCCTTTGTCGGCAAGAAGCCGCAGACCACGGTGACCGCGACGGCGACGGGCCGCGGCGCGTTCGCCCGCCATGTCGCGACGCTGCAGGAAATCATCGCCGCCTCGGCGCGGCAGCCGTGACGCTGCGGTCATTTCGGGGCGATGCGGAGCGTCGAACCCGGAAATGACGAGAATCTTCCCCTTGCGGCGAGAGGGAGACTCATGCGACCGACTCCGCTTCTGCAGACCTCATTGGTTTCCTGATGCACATCCTTCTGCTCGGTTCCGGCGGCCGCGAACATGCGCTGGCATGGAAGATCGCCGCTTCCCCGTTGCTGACCAAGCTGTGGTGCGCACCGGGCAATGCCGGTATCGCGCGGGAAGCCGAATGCGTGGCGCTCGATATCGCCGACCATGCCGCGGTGATCGATTTCTGCAAAACCAACGCGGTGGATTTCGTCGTGGTCGGTCCGGAAACCCCGCTGGCGGCCGGCATCGTCGACGATCTCGCCGCTGCCGGCATCAAGGCGTTCGGTCCTAGCAAGCAGGCGGCGCAGCTGGAGGGCTCCAAGGGGTTCACCAAGGCGCTCTGTACGGAATTCGGCATACCGACCGGCGCCTATGGCCGGTTCACCAATGCCGGTGACGCACTGGCCTATGTCCGCAAGCAGGGCGCGCCGATCGTGGTCAAGGCCGACGGGCTCGCCGCCGGCAAGGGCGTCGTCGTCGCGATGACGCTTGCGCGAGGCCGAAGACGCCGTCGCCATGATGTTCGACGGCGCGTTTGGGGCGGCCGGCGCCGAAGTGGTGATCGAGGAATTTCTGTCGGGCCGCGAGATCAGTTTCTTCGCACTGTCCGACGGCGAGACCGCAATCGCGCTGGCCTCGGCGCAGGACCACAAGCGCGTGTTCGATCACGACGAGGGACCGAACACCGGCGGCATGGGCGCCTATTCGCCGACGCCGTTTGTGACGCCGGAAATCCACGAACGAGATCATGGCGAAGATCATCCTGCCCACAGTCGCCGGCATGAAGGCGCGCGGCACGCCGTTTCGCGGCGTGCTCTATGCCGGCGTGATGCTGACGGCCGGGGGGCCGAAACTGTTCGAATACAACGTCCGCTTCGGCGATCCGGAATGCCAGGTGCTGATGCTGCGGATGATGTCGGACATCGTGCCGGCATTGCTGGCGTCATGCGACGGGCAGTTGAAGAATTTCGATCTGCGCTGGTTTCCGGAAGCGGCCCTCACGGTGGTGATGGCGGCCAGGGGTTATCCCGGCGACTATGCCAGGGGTACCCGCATCGAGGGGCTCGATGATGCCGCCAAGGTCGAGGCTGCGGAGATCTTCCACGCCGGCACCATCGCGAAGGACGGACATATTCTCGCCAATGGCGGCCGCGTGCTCAACGTCTGCGCGTCCGGCCAGACCGTCACCGAGGCGCAGCAACGCGCCTATCAGGCGGTCGATCGGGTTCAATGGCCGGAAGGCTTTTGCCGGCGCGACATCGGCTGGCAGGCGGTGGCGCGGGAGAAGGCGGGATAGCCGCCGTCATCTCGACGACGCGTCACTCGCCGTCGTCATACGCGGGCTGACCCGCGTATCCATCACTCTGCAAGAAACTTGTTCAAAGCAGATGGATTGCTCGGGAGCGCAGTCACAGGCTGCGCAGTCTGCGCAAGGCGACTACGTATGCCCGGCAATGACACCTCAATCAAAGCAAATCGCCGCCCGCCGCACTCGCGGTGGTGCCGTGCTTTCTGAACGCCTTGATGACGTTGCGGCCGACTTTCCATTTGTGCACTTCGTCGGGGCCGTCGACCAGCCGCTGCGAGCGGACCTGGGTGTACCATTTGGCGAGGATGGTATCCTGGCTGTAGCCGAGCGCGCCGTGCAACTGGATCGCGGTGTCGATCACCTTGTGCACCATGTGCGCCAGGTACACCTTGGCGATCGAGTTTTCCTGGGTCAGGTCCATGCCCTTTTCCGCCTTGTAGGCGATGTGCAGCAGCATCAGCCGCCCGATGTAGAGCTGGCTGGCGCATTCGGCGAGCATGAACTGCACCGCCTGGCGGTCGGCCAGCAGCACCCCGAAGGTCGAACGTTCGGTCACGCGCTTGGTCGCCATGTCGAGCGCGCGCTGGGCCTTGGCGATGTTGTGCATGCCGTGGCGCAGCCGGCCGTAGGCGAGGCGATGCTGCCCCATGTTGAAGCCGTTGCCTTCGCCGCCGAGCAGGTTCTCCGCGGGCACTTTCAGGTCCTTGATCTCGATCTCGGAATGGCCGCCATGGATCTCGTCGTAATGCTCGCCCTCGATCGCCATGTTCTTGACGTTGCGCTTGATCCGGTAGCCGGGGTTCGGCAATTCGACGATGAAGGTCGAGAACTGCTTGTGGCGCGGCGCATCCGGATCGGTCTTGGCCATCACCAGCGCCATGTCGGCGACGCTGGCGGATGACGAAAACCACTTCTCGCCATTGAGGATGTAGTTGGCGTTGCCGTCCTTGTCGGCGCGGGTCTGCATGCCGGTGGCGTCGGCGCCCGAGGCCTTTTCCGTCATCGAAAAGCAAATGCGCTTGTCGCCGTTCAACAGCGGCTTGAGGAACTTCTCCTTCTGGTGTTCGGTGCCGTGCGCCATGATCGTCATCATCGAGGCGTCGTCCGGCCCTTGCGTGTTCATCGACAGCGCGCCGAGCGAGCTTTCACCGAGCTCCATCTGCACCAGCGCGTTGGCGAGCGGACCGAGGCCCATGCCGCCATATTCCTTGGGGATGAACGGGCACCACAGTCCCTGCGCGCGCGCCTTGGCGCGCAGTTTGCCCAGCACTTCGTCGAACGGCTTGGTGTCGAGTTCCTTTTCCGCCGGGAATGCATTCTTCCTGCACCCATTTGCGGACCTTCTCGCGGATCGCCTTGGCCTCGGCCGGGACTTCGAAATCGATCGACATGGCAGGTTTCCTCGTTGCGGTTCTTGTTGGTCGGGCTTGTGAGATGGCATATATCTGCGACGCGCCAGCGGCAACGACAAACAAAGTTTTAAGCACGAGCCTTGGCTGTTCCTGGCTTTGGCTGTTCCTGGCTTTAAAGGACGGCGGCAGGTTCGCCGCGAAGGAGTGCCAACCCGTGCCCGATCTTGCCGACCTCTATCCCGGCTATGCGTCCGAATGGATCAACACCAAAGCCGGGCGCATCTTTGCCCGCGTCGGCGGCAAGGGGCCGCCGCTATTGCTGCTGCACGGATTTTCGTCGACCCATGTGATGTGGCATACGGTGGCGCCGCAACTGGCGGACCGCTTCACGCTGATCATCGCCGACCTGCCGGGCTATGGCTGGTCGGACATGCCGGAGAGCGACAACGATCATACGCCTTACACCAAGCGCGCGATGGCGCAGACCATGGTGGAAGCGATGGAGCAACTCGGCCACGTGCATTTTGCGCTTGCCGGGCATGACCGCGGCGGCCGCGTGGGCTATCGCCTCGCGCTCGATCATCCCGGCCGGCTGTCGCGCCTTGCGGTGCTGGATATCCTGCCGACCTACGATTACTGGCAGAAGATGGACCGCCTCTACGCGCTGAAGATCTATCACTGGGCCTTTCTGGCGCAGCCGTTCCCGCTGCCGGAAACGCTGATCGGCGGCAATCCCGATTTTTTTCTCCGGCAGAAGATGGCGAGCCAGACCAAGTCGGGAAACCTCAAGGCGCTCGATCCGCGCGCGCTGGAGCATTACCTCGCGCCATTCCGCGATCCGTCCCGGGTGCATGCGATGTGCGAGGATTACCGCGCCGGCGCCTATGCCGATTTCGAGATCGACAAGAGCGGATCACGACGCGGGCAAGAAGATCACGATCCCGATGCTGGCGCTGTGGGGCGATGCCGGCATCGCCAGCGCCGCGGCCACGCCGCTCGACACCTGGAAGACGTGGGCGACCAATGTGGTGGGCAAGCCGGTCAATTCCGGGCATTTTTTGCCCGAGGAGGATCCGGATGGCACGGCAAAGGCGTTGAGGGAGTTTTTTGCGGCAGGTAGCTGACACTGTCATCACCCGCGAAGGCGGGTATCCCGTACGCCGCGGCTTATCGGTCGATACTGGTGTCGGAATGCGGGATCATCCGCCTTCGCGGCTATGACAGCCGTCGCTCGAGCGCGGACTGGACCGCTATCTTCTCGCCTTGAAAAATTCCCGCAGCAGCGTCGCCGCCTCGGTCTCGCCGACGGCCGAATAAACCTCCGGCGCGTGATGACAGGTCTTTGACGCAAAGAACCGCACGCCGGAATCGACCGCGCCGCCCTTGGGATCGGCGGCGCCGTAATACAGCCGGCGGATACGCGCAAACGAGATCGCGGCGGCGCACATCGTGCACGGCTCCAGCGTGACATAGAGGTCGCAGTCGACCAGCCGCTCGGTGCCGATGGTCTCGGCGGCCTGCCGGATCGCCAGAATTTCGGCATGCGCGGTCGGGTCGCGGTCGGTCAAGGTGCGGTTGCCGGCGGTTGCGATGACCTCGTGATCGCGCACAATCACGCATCCGATCGGGACTTCGCCGGATTTCCCGGCGTTTTCGGCCGCTTTCAGCGCCAAATCCATGAAAGAAGGTGCGGTCATGTCTCGTATCTCCGACAGAAACTCTGCTACTAGATGTGCCTTCAGCAAAAGTGGATGCCGGTTTTGCGTGAGAATGCGCCTCGAACCAAGAGCGCGCGCGTTATCGCTATGCCAGCCCATCCAGATCAGCCTGATCGCCATTCATCCGTACCCGAAACGAGACCCTTCATGCCCCGCGATAACGATAAAAACAACGATTCCCGCGGCCGGCGCGATCGGCCATCCGGCGGCAAGGGCCGCTCCGGCGCTGCCCGTGGACCGGAGAAGAAATTCGCCAAACGCGGTTTTGAAGCGCAAAAGCGACGGCGAGCGGCGCCCTTATGCCGGCAAATCCGACGGCGCAAAATCTTACGGCAAGAAACCCTATTCGGGTTCCGGCAAACCGTATGCCGGCAAACGCGAGGGTCCGCCGCCGCGCCGCGATGGCGACGCGCCGCGTCCACCGCGCTTCAACCGGGATGACCGTCCCCGCGGCGACCGGCCGTTTGCCGATCGTCCGTCGCGCGGCGAAGGCGAGAAGCGCCCGTATGCTCCGCGCGGTGACCGCGAACTTCAACCGTGAAGACCGCGCGCCGCGCTCCGACGGGCGCCCCGCCGGACGATTCCGGACAAGAAATTCGGCGACAAGAAGCCTTATACGTCGCGGGACGGCGATCGCGAGAAGCGACCCTACACGCCGCGCGGTGAAGGCTTCCGCAAGGAAGGTGACCGGCCCCGCGGCGATCGTCCCGATGCGAAAATTCGGCGGCGACAAGAAGTTTTCCCGTGGCGCGCCGGACCACGGTCCGCGCAAGGATTTCGGCAGCCGCCTGACCGTGGTCCACGCAAGGATTTCGGCGAGCCGTGCCCGGGACCGCAGCGACCCGGGAGATCGCGGCGATTCAAAACCGTGGCACAAGCGCGACGCGAGTTCACCCGACCACGCCGGCCGCAATTCGCGACCGTCGCGCGATGGCGCGCAGAAATTTCGACAAGCCGCGCTTGACAAACCGCGGCGGCGATGACCGTCCTCGTTTCTCGCGTTCGCCGAAGACCGTCGGCGGCGAAGATCGTCCCAGGGACCGTATTCCGCGAACGGCCGAAGTTCGACCGGCCGCGCGAGCGAAGCGATCGCCCGAAATTCGAACGTCCCCGCGAGGAACGCAATTCGTGGCAGGAACATCCGCGCAGCACTTCAGGGGATGAGCGCCCGCGCCGCGACAACGAGGACGACAGCAAGGTTTTCGCCAAGCGTCCGGCCTTCGGCGGCCGTGGCGCCTACCGCGAACGCCAGCCCGACGAGCGCCGTCCGCCGCGGCCGCCGCGCGAAAAGAAATCCGGCGAGCGCATCGCCAAGGTGGTGTCGCGGGCGGGGCTTGCTTCGCGCCGCGATGCCGAGCAATGGATCGTGCAGGGCCGCGTTACCGTCAACGGCCGCGTCATCAATTCGCCGGCGCTTGACGTCACCGCCAACGACGTCATTTCGGTCGACGGCAAGCCGTTGCCGCCGCGCGAGCGCACGCGTCTGTTCATGTTTCACAAGCCGCGCGGGTTGATGACCACCCATGCCGACCCGGAAGGACGGCCGACGGTGTTCGACAACCTGCCGGAAGGCCTGCCGCGGCTGATCTCGATCGGCCGGCTCGATTTCAACACCGAAGGCCTGTTGCTGCTGACCAATGACGGCGGGCTGGCGCGCGCGCTGGAGCTGCCCGATACCGGCTGGCTGCGGCGCTACCGCGTCCGCGCCCATGGCGAGGTCACGCAGGCGCAACTCGATGAACTGAAAAAGGGCGTCGAGGTCGACGGCGTCAAATATGGCCCGATCGACGCCACGCTGGAGCGCGACCAGGGCGCCAATGTCTGGCTGGTGTTTGCGATCCGCGAAGGCAAGAACCGCGAAGTCCGCAATGTGATGGCGCATCTCGGTCTCGAAGTGAACCGGCTGATCCGGGTGTCCTACGGTCCGTTTCAATTGGGCGAGCTCGCCGAAGGCGAGGTCGAGGAGGTCAAGACCCGCGTGCTGCGCGAGCAGCTCGGTGAAAAGATCGCCGCACTCGCCGGCGCCGACTTCAACCGGCCGATGCAGGGCGAGCCTCAGGAGAAACCCGGTGACGAAGCAAGTGAGGCGCCGGGCGGCAAAAAGCCGTTCAAGCCCGCCGGCAAGAGCGGCCTGATCGCCGACCGCAAGGGCCGCCGCATACTGGTTCAACGCACCGGCAGCGACGAAGCGCGCGCGCGCAACGAAGCCGAGGCCAACGGCTACGGCCCGCCGCGCCGCCCGCAGCGCGGCTATCACGGCAAGCGCGATCTCAAGCCGCGGGACGAATAAGAGACGTCGCGATGGGTTTTCGGTTATAAGCCGCCGCAAAGTCGGTCACACCTCTCCCTGTGGGAGAGGTCGAATTGCGAGGCAATCCGGGTGAGGGGTTACGGCCTATCGAGAGCCGTACCCCCTCACCCCAACCCTCTCCCCATGGGAGAGGGGGCGCACCTTCGATGCCGCTACATCGTTGCTCGTACTTCCGCACCAGTGGGTCGCCGACTGATGCGCGTCGTCGGCGGACGGTTGAAGGGCCGCAACCTGGCGTCGCCGTCCTCGCGCGACATTCGCCCCACCGCGGACCGCTTGCGCGAGTCGCTGTTCAACATCCTGGTCCACGCCTATGACGATCCGGTTCACGACGCGCGCGTGCTCGACCTGTTCGCCGGCACCGGCGCGCTCGGCATCGAGGCGGTTTCGCGTGGAGCTGCGTTTGCGCTGTTCGTCGACAACGGCGCCGAAGCTCGCGCGCTGTTGCGCAACAATGTCGAGGCGCTGGGCCTCGGCGGGATCACCAAGGTCTACCGGCGCGACGCCACGCATCTCGGTCCGGCGCACCCGGTAGAGCCGTTCTCGCTGGTGTTTCTCGATCCGCCCTATCGGATGAAGCTCGCCGAGAAATCGCTGGCCTCATTGCGCGATGGCGGCTGGCTGACGCCAGGCGCACTGCTGGTGGTGGAGGAGGCGACCGGAGGCGAAGTTTGCGCCGCCGGATGGTTTCGAGGAGCTTGAGCGGCGGGCGTACGACGACACGGAGTTTACGTTTTTGCGGTTTGGTTGACGGCTGTCCGCTTATCCTCCCCCGCGAAGCGGTGGGGAGGGTGGCCGGCCGAAGGCCGGTCGGGTGGGGGTGTCTCAGCAAATGATCTGGCGAGGGGATGCGCTGAAGCACCCCCCACCCGTCACATCGTTCGCTGCGCTCCCGATGGCCACCCTCCCCACCGCTACGCGGGGGGAGGGATAAGCCAAAATCACCGTCGCCCGAACAACTTCTCGATATCGGCCAGCTTCAGTTCCACATAAGTCGGCCGGCCATGGTTACACTGGCCGGAGTTCGGCGTGTCTTCCATCTCGCGCAACAGTGCGTTCATCTCCTCCGGCTTGAGGATGCGCCCGGCGCGCACCGAGCCGTGGCAGGCCATGGTGGCGGCGACATGCATCAAACGCCGCTCCAGCGGCAATGCCTCGTCCCACTCCGCCATGTGCTCGGCGAGGTCGCGCAGCAACGACGCGGCATTGGTCTTGCCGAGCAGCGAGGGCGTCTCGCGCACCGCGACGGCACCGGGCCCGAAGGATTCGATGGCGAGTCCGAACGAGGCCAGTTCTTCGGCGCGCGCGATCAGCCGTTCTACCGTCGCTTCATCGAGTTCGACGATCTCGGGAATCAACAGGATCTGCCGCTGCACGCCGTTGCGCGCCAGCGAGGCCTTCAGTTTCTCGTAGACGATGCGCTCATGCGCGGCGTGCTGGTCGACCACGATCAATCCGTCACGGGTCTGCGAGACGATATAGGTCTCGTGAATTTGCGTCCGCGCCGCGCCGAGCGGGCGATCGAGCAGGTCGGCGGATGGTGTTTCCTGAAACCGCACATCGGCGGTTGGCGCGCCGACGTCGAACGCGGCCTGGCCCGGTTCGGCGAACGCCGTCGCCGCCGAGCCATCGAATGACGCTGACGGCCCGGCAGGATAGGCCGGCGAGCGCCGCCAATCCCAGTTGGCGCGCGGTGCAAACGAAGGACGGAACGAGGCGATGGCCGCGCCGTCGCTGTTGGCCGCGGTGCGCTTACCCTCACGGGCAAGGCCTTCTTTCAGCGCATGGACGATCAGCGCCCGGACCAGGCCCGCATTGCGAAAACGCACCTCGGTCTTGGCGGGATGCACGTTGGCATCGACCTCCTGCGGATCGAGCGTCACGAACAGCGCCACCACCGGATGGCGGTCGCGGGGAAGATAATCGGAATAGGCGGCGCGCACCGCGCCGAGGATCAGTTTGTCGCGCACCGGGCGGCCGTTGACGAACAGGTACTGCCCGAGCGCATTGGCGCGGGTCAGCGAGGGTGCGGCGGCAAAACCTTCGACCGCGACGCCCTCGCGCTCGGCGCGCACTTCGATGGCGCTGGCGCGAAAGTCCGCACCCAGGATATCGCCGAGCCGCGTCAGCCGGCCGGCGGCGCCGGGTAACGCAGCAGACCAGGTGACGGGCGCGCGTTCCTCGCCGGCCAGCGTAAAGGCAACGTCCGGCCGCGCCATCGCGAGCCGGCGCACCACTTCGCGGATCGCTTCGGCTTCGGTGCGGTCGGTCTTGAGGAATTTCAGGCGCGCCGGCGTCGCATAAAAGAGATCGCTGACCTCGACCCGGGTGCCCTGGCTCAGCGCCGCCGGCATGATGCCGGATTTCTCGCCGCCTTCGACCGACAGCGACCAGGCATGCGGCTCGCTGGCGTGGCGGGTGGTGATGCCGAGTTTCGCCACCGCGCCGATCGAAGGCAGCGCCTCGCCGCGAAACCCCAGCGTGCGAATCCGCAACAGGTCCTCGTCGTCGAGCTTGGACGTGGCATGACGGTCCACTGCCAGCGCAAGATCGCCGTGGGTCATGCCGTCGCCATCGTCGGTGATGCCGATCCGCCGCCGTCCCCCGCCATCGGTAAAGATGTCGATCCGGCTGGCGCCGGCATCGATGGCGTTTTCCACCAGTTCCTTGACCACGCTCGCCGGACGCTCGACCACTTCGCCGGCGGCGATGCGGTTGACGACCTGTTCGGGCAGTTGGCGGACCGGCATGGATCTGGAGACTCGCTGACGTGGAAGCGCAATTTAAGGGCTTTTACCGGCGGGCGGGAGGGCGGCTTCCGACCTCTCCCCGTTGTTCACGCCGCCTCAATCGTCATAACCGCCCGAACCGCGCCGGGCCTTGATGTCGCCTCGGCGCTTTTTGCCCTCGAGCCGGCGCTTTTTCGAGGCCAGCGTCGGTCTTGTGGCGCGGCGGGGCGTCGGGCGCGTCGCCGCTTCGCGCAATAATTCGAGCAGCCGGTCGAGCGCGTCGGCACGGTTGCGTTCCTGGGTGCGGAAACGCTGCGCATGGATCACGATCACGCCGTCCTTGGTCATGCGGCTTCCCGCCAGCCGGCCGAGCCGCGCCGCGACGTCGGCCGCCAGCGCGACGCGCCGGGTGTCGAAACGCAGCTGTGCGGCGGTCGAGAGCTTGTTGACATTCTGCCCGCCCGGCCCGGAGGCGCGGACGAAACTGATCTCGATGTCGTTCTCGTCGATCGCAAGGTCGCGGGAAATCCGCAGCATGGGTCACCGGAGGGCGGGATGATCCCGGACGGGAATCGGGTTGGTACAGAATAGCTGGTTTGCGAGGAGTTTGCTGCGCCCGCGCGGTTGCCCGTACCCTCTCCCCTTGTGGGCGAGGGTGGCCCCGAGGCGAGCATCCGGACGGGTGAGGGGTCTGTCTCCGCGGATCGAGACGCCGCATCCGGACGGACTTCGTCCGCGCCACTTCTCCCACAGGGAGACGGGAAGAGGGTGTCGTCGCACGCCGGATACGAGAAACTTAATTCGCCTTGGGCGCAGGCGGCGTCACGGCTGCAGGCTGGACGGCGGCTTGCGGGACGCGGCCGACGATCACGGTGATAAGGCCTTGCCCCCATAGCCGCCTGGCGGCGCGCTTTGCATCATCGAGGGTCACGGCATCGACGATGGCGTTGCGCTTCTCGATGTAGTCGATCGGAAGCTTGTCCAGCTGGTATTGCAGCAGCGCCGTGGCGAGCTTCGATGACGTATCCAGTGCCAGCATCTGCGAGCCCTTGAGATAGGATTTGGCCACATCCAGTTCCTGCTGGGTCGGGCCGTCCTCGGCGATGCGGCTTACTTCCTTGTCGATGGCGTCGACGGTTTCGCTGGCGCGGTCGGCGCGGGTCCCGGTATTGCCGATGAACAACGCGGAATGGTCCATCCACAGCAGCGCTTCATAGATCGAATAAGCGAGGCCGCGTTTCTCGCGGACTTCGTGATAGAGCCGGGATGACAATCCGCTGCCGCCGAGGATCTGGTTCAGCACGTAGCCGGCCATGAAATCCGGGTCGTGGCGCCGGATGCCCGGGCCGCCGAACGTCACCACGGTCTGCGGCACGTCGAGCGGAATAAACGCACGCTGCGGCGGCTTGGCGGCGTCGATGTCGGCGACCGGCGTGAGGCTGGCCTTTTCGGGCAGGCTTCCGAAGGTACGGTCGAGCAGTTTGCCGAGCGTGGCTGCATCGACATCGCCGACCACCGCGATCCGCAGCGTGTCCCTCGCCAGCACGCGACGGACGTAGTCCTTGAGATCGGCGACATCGATCTTCGGAACGCTCTCCAGGGTGCCGCTGGACGGCCGGCCGTAGGGATGATCGCCAAAGGCGATTTGCAGGAACTTGCGTCCGGCAAGCGCGCTCGGATTGGAGGTGTCGCTGCGCAAACCGGACATGATCTGGGTGCGAATGCGTTCCACATCGGTGCTCTCGAAATGCGGCGATGTCAGCGACATCCGGAGCAGGTCGAACGCCTCGTCCTTGTTGTCCCTGAGCATGCGCAGCGAGCCGCGGAAATGGTCCCGCGCCGAACTGAAGCTCAGTTCGATGGCGCGGCGATCGAGACGCTCGTGGAAGGTCTTGGAATCGAGGTCGCCCGAACCTTCGTCGAGCAGATCGGCGACCATGTTGCCGACGCCGGGTTTGTCGGCCGGGTCCTGGGTCGCGCCGCCGCCGAAGGCATACTCCATCGCGATCAGCGGCACGGTAGCGTCCTGCACGAACCAGGCTTCGATCCCGCCGGGCGAAACCAGACGCTGGATTTTCGCCGCGGCGTGACAAGGCGTCGACACCAGCGCCATCAGCATCAGGCAGGCAGCGAACATCAACGCCGTGCGTGGCGCAGTGTCGAGCAAAGGCCTGGAGAGATCGTTCCTCGAATGCATCACGAACGCTTCTCCTCGCGTTTCGGCGCGGTATCCTTGATCAAATAACCGGTCACCGAACGTTTCTTGTCGAGCCATTTTTGTGCGGCTTCGCGAACCTGTTCGGCGGTGACGGCGCGAATGCGATCCGGCCAGCTTCTGATGTCGTCGATGCCGAGGCCGGTGGTGAGTGCCGTGCCATACCAGCGCGCCAGCGTCGCCTGGTTATCCTGGGCATAGATCGCCCCGGCGATGAGCTGGGTCTTGACGCGCTCGAGATCCTCGGCCGGCACCGTGTTTTGTCCGATATCCGATATCACGCCGTCGACGACCTGCTCGATTTGCGCGAACTCGACTCCGGGTTTCGGCGCCACCGAGATCACGAACTGCGTCGGGTCGAGCGAACTGCTCTGATAGCCGGCGCTGGCGGTGACCGCGAGCGGCCGGTCGAGCACCAGCGCACGATACAGATAGGAATTGCTGCCGCTGCCCATCAATTGTGCGAGCACGTCGAGCGCCGGGCTTTCCCCGGCGGCGGCCGTGGTGGCGGACGGAACCAGATAATAGCGCCGCATGCTGGGTTGCTCTACCCTGGCGTCGGACAGCGTGACGGTGCGGGATGCGGCCGGCGTCGGCTCCTGCGGACGAAGGCGTTGCGCGGAGATTGCCGGCTGCGCCGCGACCTGGCCGAAGGTCTGCTCGACCATCGGGCGGATATCCTTGGCCTCGACGTCGCCGGCAATGATCAGCGTCGCATTGTTCGGGGCATAGAAGCGTTTGTAGAACGCCAGCGCGTCTTCGCGGTTGAGCTTCTCGATTTCCTGGTGCCAGCCGATCACGGGGTGGCCATAGGGATGATTGAGATACAGCGCCGCCATGATCTGCTCGGTCAGCCGTGCTTCCGGACTGTTGGCGGTTCTCATGTTGTATTCTTCAAGCACGACGTCGCGCTCCGGCAGCACGTTTTCGTCCTTTAGAACGAGGCCGGTCATGCGATCGGCCTCGAAATCCATCATGCTGGCGAGTTGCTCGCGCGGCACGCGCTCGAAATAGCCGGTGTAGTCGTAGGAGGTAAAAGCATTTTCCTCGCCGCCGACCTTGCGCACGGTCTGGGAAAATTCACCGAACGGATGCTTGCTGGTGCCCTTGAACATCAGGTGTTCGAGGAAGTGCGCGAGCCCGGATTTGCCGGGCGTCTCGTCGGCCGAGCCGACCTTGTACCAGACCATCTGCGTGACGACGGGGGTCCGATGATCCGGGATCACCACGACGTGCAGTCCGTTGGACAGGGTAAATTCGGCGGGACGCTGCGAAGTCACGGTGGTCTGGGCGCCAACGCTGCTTGCGGAGATCGCCAGCGTCAGGAGGATCGGGGCGGCGCGAGCAACGGCGAAGCGGGGAAGGGACATCATGACCTGTCTGGCGCGTATGCCGCAAAACCCGGCATCGGTTTTGCGGCAAGGAAACGTGCAAATTGTTGAGCGATAGCGCTTCGGCGTGACACCGCGGCATCGTACACCGCGAGGCCGTTCAAGCGTGTCACGAAGCTGGGAGACCGGCGAACCTATTCGCCATACTTGCCGGCAGCCGGATTGTATTCCTTGTTCAGCGATTCCTTTGGCCCGGTGCCGTAGGCGAAATTCGGCGACGGGGTCTGGTATCCGGCCGGCGGCTGGGTCAGCGAATCGCGGGTCGGCTCGCCCTTGAATGGCACCGACTCGGTCGAATTGCCTCGGAAGAAGGACGTGATCTTGCCGTCAAAACCGAGCTGCGTCGGGCTGAGGCTCGGATTGTTGGAAACGCCCGGCTCGATCGGATCGTTGCCGGTACGCCCGGCAGAGGCGGTCCTGCCGGCGTTGAGTTCGCTCGGCGTCAGGGGACGGGCGGCTTCAATCGGATCCCTGTTCTCTTTCTTTCGGCGCGCAATCGCGGCCTTGCGCCGCGCTTCATCCGGGTCTTTCGGCCAGTTCGCAATCTTGGGCTGGGCCGCGGAAACGGGCGGCGGCAGATCGATCCTGGGAGGCACCACCAGCGGAGACCGTTCGCGATAATCGATGCCGCGGTTGTCCATCGTGGTGCCGGCGAGGCCGGTCATGACTTTTTCGATAAGCTTGTCTTCGAACGGCCTGTCGTCGTCCTCTTCAGCTTCCTGGGCGCGTGCTACCCCTGACGTCACCACAAGGCCGATACCCAGGGCAACGAGGGTGAGCCGCAAGCCGCGCGTCAGCGCGTCCGACGCGTTCAACGCCATCCAGCCGCCAGTTTTGGTCTCGCGCATCGCGCTGTTCCCGTTCAATTTTTTTCCGTGATGGGCCGCCGCTCGGGGCCAAACCCCACAAGGGTCGTATCCGCCGGGATCAGGGCGCTTTTGCGGCGGGTACCCCCAGGAAGGAGTCATACAACAGGGCGGCCACCCCGGCAACAATCGCCACGTCGGCAAGGTTAAACACGTACCAATTGTAGGTATTTTCGCCAATCTGGAGGTGAAACAAGGCGAAATCGACCACCGCGCCATAGGCAAAGCGATCGATGGCGTTGCCGATGGCGCCGCCGATGATCAGGCCGAGCCCGACGGTCGCCAGCAGGGTTCGCGACCGGGCCATCCAGATTGCCAGCACGACCACCGCGACCGCCTTGACGGCCAACAGGACGATCTGGGCGGCCGGGCTGTCGTTCTGAAACCAGCCGAAGCTGATCCCGGGATTCAAGGCCAGCACCAGGTCGAAGAACGGCGTGACCCGCACCGCGCCGCGGTGGCCGATGTCGAACACCCGCAGCAGCCAAAGCTTCGAGACCTGGTCGAGCACCAGCACGGCCAGAGCGGCGATGACGCCGGGGCGGAGGCGGGAGCTCAAACGGTCCCTCCCAGCGCCTTCCATTCGCGCAGCGCTTGCGCGTCGCGCGGCGATACGTCGGGATACTCGGGATCGCTGCCGACATCGCTGGAGATTTTCCACGACCGCGCGCATTTGGTGCCGACGGCTTTTTCGACCACGACGGCGACGCCGGGCACCTCGTTCAGCCGGAAGGCGCCGGCCGGAGCCTCCTCGTTGGTCGCCATCGCATTCGAGGTGATGCAGACCTCGGCCAGGTCGACGTCGAACAACGTGTCGAAGATCTTCTTGTCCGCGACGTAGACCAGCGGCGAGGCTTCCAGCGACGAGCCGATCCGCTTGGCGGCGCGCTCGACTTCCAGCGCGCCGGTGACGACGCGGCGGACATTGCGGATGGTCTCCCATTTCGCGGCAAGCCGCTCGTCGCGGAAATCGTCGAACCCTTCCGGAAACAATGTCAGGTGCACCGACGGCTCCGCATCCGGCCGGTACATCCGCCACGCCTCATCCGCGGTGAACGACAGCACCGGCGCCAGCCATTTCAGGATCGCGTCGCACATGATGTCGATGGCGGTGAGCGCGGCTTTGCGCGCCGGCGACGACGGCGGATCGCAATACAGCGTGTCCTTTCGGATATCGAAATAGAACGCCGACAATTCGGTGTTCATGAACGCCGAAAGACTCGCGACCACGGTCTTGTAGTCGAACTCGGCATAGGCCTTGCGCACGATCGCGGCCTGGTTCGCGAGTTCGTGCAGCATCAGCCGCTCCAGCTCCGGCATCCCGGCGAAAGCAACCGCGTCCTGCGGCCTGAAGTGATGCAGCGTGCCGAGCATCCAGCGGATCGAGTTGCGCAGCTTGCGGTAGGTCTCGATGGTGTTCTTGAGGATTTCCGGGCCGATCCGCTGGTCGTCGGCGTAATCGGTGGCGCAGACCCACAGCCTCAGGATATCGGCGCCGGACTGCGCGATCACTTTCTGCGGTTCGACGGTGTTGCCGACCGACTTCGACATCTTGCGGCCGTTCTCGTCCAGCGTGAAGCCGTGGGTCAAGACCACGTCGAACGGCGCGCGGCCGCGGGTGCCGCAGCTTTCCAATAGCGACGACTGGAACCAGCCGCGGTGCTGGTCCGAGCCCTCCAGATACATCACGGTGTCGGCTCCGCCATCGACCTTGCGCCTGATGCCGGCAAGTCCCGGAAAGTGCACGGGGTCTTCCAGCACGAACGCATGCGTCGATCCGGAATCGAACCAGACGTCGCAGATGTCGTCGACCTTCTTCCATTCCTCGTTGCCGCGCGCCCCGAGAAACCGCGCGCGGGCGCCGTCCATGTACCAGGCGTCGGCGCCCTCCTTTTCGAAGGCATCGGCGATGCGCTTGTTGACGGCTTCGTCCTGCAGGATTTCGGCGGAGCCGTCGCGCTTCTCGCGCACGAACACCGCGATCGGCACGCCCCAGGCGCGCTGGCGCGAGATCACCCAGTCCGGCTTGCTCTTGATCATGCCGTTGATGCGGTTCTCACCTGATACCGGCACCCATTGGGTGACGGAGATCGCGTGCAGCGCGCGGGCGCGCAGGGTGTCGCCGGGTTTTGCGGCGTTGTTGTCCGCGATGTCCTTGTCCATCGCGATGAACCATTGCGGCGTGTTGCGGAAGATCACCGGTTTCTTCGAGCGCCACGAATGCGGATATTGATGCTTCAGCCGCCCGCGCGCCAATAGCATGCCGGCCTCGACCAGCGCCTTGATCACGGCCTCGTTGGCGTCGCCCTTTTCGCCCTTGTCGTTGATGACGCGTTTACCCGTGAAGCCCGGCGCCTGATCGGTGAAGGCGCCGTTCTCGTCGACGGTGTAGGGGATGATGGTGTTGATGCCGCGCGCTTCCAGATCGCGCGCATTCGCCATCCAGACGTCGAAGTCCTCGCGGCCGTGGCCGGGTGCGGTGTGGACGAAGCCGGTGCCGGTGTCGTCGGTGACGTGGTCGCCTTCGAGTAACGGCACCCGGAACTCATAACCGCCGGAATAGCCCGCGAGCGGATGCGCACATTCCATGGTGGCGAGTACGGCCGCCGGCACCGCGCCGACCTTTTCGTAAGCCGTCACGCGTGCCTGCTTGAATACCGCTTCGGCCAGCGTGTCGGCGAGAATCAGGAGGTCGCCTGACTTCGCCCAGTTGTCCGCGGGCGACTCGGTGACGCGATAAAGACCGTAGGCAATCCTGGGCGAAAAGCTGATGGCGCGGTTGCCCGGCAGCGTCCAGGGCGTGGTCGTCCAGATCACGATGCTGGCATCGCTGACAGCCTGAACGATCGCAGCCGAAGAATCCTTTCCCGATGCGAGTTCGACCTGCGCCACCGGAAACTTCACCCACACCGTATCGCTGGTGTAGTCCTCGTACTCGACCTCGGCTTCGGCCAGCGCGGTCTTTTCCACCACGCTCCACATCACGGGTTTCGAGCCGCGATAGAGCGTGCCGTTGGCGGCGAACTTCATCAGCTCGCGCGCGATCTGGGCTTCGGCGAAATAATCCATGGTGGCGTAGGGATGATCCCAGTCGCCGATGATGCCGAGCCGCTTGAATTCCTCGCGCTGCACGTCGAGCCAGTGCCCGGCATAGGCGCGGCATTCCTTGCGGAACGCGACCATCGCCGCCGAATCCTTGAAGTCCGGCTTTGTCTTGCCCTTGGAGCGGTAGTTCTCTTCCTCGATCTTCCATTCGATCGGCAGGCCGTGGCAGTCCCAGCCCGGCACGTAATTGGAATCGAAGCCGAGCATCTGCTGGCTCTTGGTCACCACGTCCTTGAGGATCTTGTTGAGCGCGTGGCCGATATGGATGTTGCCGTTGGCGTAAGGCGGCCCGTCATGCAGCACGAATTTGGCGCGGCCTCTGGCGGCCTCGCGCAAGCGATCGTAGAGGCCGATCTCGTTCCAGCGCTTGAGGATTTCGGGCTCGCGCTGCGGCAGGCCGGCGCGCATCGGGAATTCCGTCTGCGGCAGGAACAGGGTTTTGGAATAGTCTGGAACGTCGGACTTTTGCGGCTTCTCGGACATGAATGCTCTGGTTTTGCTCAAAGGGCGCTGAAACGCGATGCAATCGCGGATGAATTAGAAGAACCCCGGTCTTGCGCTGAGCTGAAACTCAGGCGGAAGCCGGGCCACTAATACTGATGGTGCGCCACGCGAACATGCGGCTTTCCTTAGCAGCCAGCCGGGGAAATCGCAAAGCCTCGCCGGAAATACCACCGTCATCCTGAGGTGCGCGCTCTTGCGCGCCTCGAAGGATGGGCACACCCCGCGACGCATCCTTCGAGGCTCGCTACGCTCGCACCTCAGGATGACGGCCCAATAATCCCAGTTTCGGAAACGTCCCCGGTGCGGCGGCAAGCGCCGCGCGGGCCTTCGCGCTGTCGTCATCCATCTGGCGCACCAGCACCTCGACACTGTCGAATTTTAGCTCGTCGCGGATGAAGGCGATGAAGGCGACATCCAGCGCCGCGCCATAGAGGTCGCCGTTGAAATCGAACAGGAAGACCTCCAACACGGGCGCACCATTGTCGAAGGTGGGACGGCGGCCGAAGCTGGCGACGCCGTCGAAACGCTCGGCGCCGCGGCCGACCCGCACCGCATAGATGCCGTGCTTGAGGCCGCAATTCCTGTCGAGACGCATGTTGGCGGTGGGGTAACCGAGATCGCGGCCGCGTTTCTCGCCATGGATCACCACGCCTGTGACGAACCACGGCCCGCCCAGCATCGCGGTGGCTTCGCCGATCTGGCCCTCCGCGAGCGCCATGCGGATCGCGCTGGAGGAAACCGGCCGTTCGTCGATGTCGACATGGGGCTGCACGTCGACCTCGATGCCGAGCCGCGGTGCTTCGCCGACCAGCAGGCTCGGCGAGCCGACGCGCCCCTTGCCAAAGTGAAAGTCGTAGCCGACCGCGATGCCGCTGATTCCGAGCCGCTCGACCAGGTCATGGCGGATGAAATCCTGCGCGGTGGTGCCGGCGCGGGCCTTGTCGAAGGTCATCACCACCGCGCCGGCAAGCCCGGTTCCGGCCAGCAGCCGCAGCTTTCCGGCCTCGTCGGTGAGCCGGAACTGGGGGGTGTTGGGGCTGAAGAAGCTGCGTGGATGCGGCTCGAAGGTGAGCGCCAGCGCCGGCCGGCGATGGACCTGCGCCATCTGGAGGGCGGCTGCAATCACGGCGCGGTGGCCGAGGTGGACGCCATCGAAATTACCCATCGCGATGACCGCTCCCTTGGGGATATCGGCCGCCGGCGTGGTATCGCGGATAACGGTAAAACCAGGCGTCATTTGCGGAATCTTCGTCTGACCAGGGTGGCGGCGGAACCGTGACGTGGTGGCCCCGACGAAGTCAAGCGGGCCCGGCGGAGGCCTCACCGGGCGTTCGGTTAACGGGCTGTTTAACGGCTGATGCTAGTGCTGGGGAAGCACTGTGGCGTTTGAAGGCCTGTGCCGGGCCTGCTGACGGTTGGCGGCCAGGCGTCGCGTGGGGGATTCAGGATGGCGGTTGATTTGTCGATGTCGGTTCTGGTGGTGGACGATTACAACACCATGATCCGCATCATCAGAAATCTGCTGAAGCAGCTTGGCTTCCAGAACATCGACGATGCCAGCGACGGATCGGCGGCGCTGAACAAAATGCGCGGCAAGAAATACGGGCTGGTGATCTCGGACTGGAACATGGAGCCGATGACCGGCTACGACCTGTTGCGTGAGGTGCGGGCCGACCCCAACCTCGCCACCACGCCGTTCATCATGATCACGGCGGAATCCAAGACCGAAAACGTCATCGCCGCCAAGAAGGCCGGCGTGAACAATTATATCGTCAAGCCGTTCAACTCCGCGACGCTGAAGACCAAGATCGAGGCGGTGTTTCCGGATCTGGCGACGGCGTAGCGCCGGTCTTTCGCACCTCGCCCCGCTTGCGGGGAGAGGTCGCCGCGCTCTCGCGCGGCGGGTGAGGGGTACCACTCTCACATCATCTTTAGAATTCGCGGAAGCAGCCCCTCACCCCAACCCTCTCCCCGCAAGCGCGGGGCGAGGGAGAAGTAAGCGCGCATCGCCGCACCTCCTACCACCTCAACTCCCGCGTCAGTGCCCGCGGCGGGTGGCCGAACAGCTCCTTCACCGAAGCAGGGTCGAGCTGGTCGACGCCTTCGAACTCCTCGGCATGGATGCCGCGGGTCACGAACAGGCAATCGATCCCGAAGGCGTGGGCGCCGGCGAGATCGGTCCGCACCGAATCCCCGATGGCCAGAACGCGGTCGAGTTCCGTCGCACGGCCGTGACGCTCGGCGGCGAGCTCCATGGCGCGTTCGTAGATCGGCCGGTGCGGCTTGCCGTAAAAGATCACGTCGCCGCCGAGCTCGCGATACAGTTCGGCGATCGCGCCTGCGCAATAGACCAGGCGGTCGCCGCGCTCGACCACGATGTCGGGGTTGGCGCAAACCAAAGGCAGCCGGTGTTGGCGTGCCTGCGTCATCATCCCGCGATAGTCTTCCGCGGATTCGGTTTCGTCGTCGAACAGGCCGGTGCAGACGATGTAGTCGGCCTGCTCCAGCGGTGCGAACACCGCATCGAGCCCGCGATAGATCGAATTGTCGCGCTCCGGGCCGAGCCAGAATACTTTCTGGCCGGGGCGGTCGGCGACGAAATGCCGGGTCAGGTCGCCGGAAGTAACGATGGCGTCGTAGGTCTCGTCATCGACGCCAAGCTTGCGCAACTGCCGCTGCACCGAATCCGCCGGCCGCGGCGCATTGGTGATGAGGATGACGGCGCCGCCCTGGCCGCGGAAAGTGTGAAGCGCCTCGCAGGCTTCGGGAAATGCCTCCAGGCCATTGTGGACCACGCCCCAGATATCGCTGAGCACGACGTCGACACCGCCCACGAGGTCGCGCAATTTCTCGGCAAACCGGAGCGTTGTCATTGCATGGACGGCCGGTTAGCCCGGTCCGGCGGCGCGGCGTGCCAGCGCGGCGTTGCCGGTCGCCCGCGGGGGATCGATGGACGGACCATCGACAGCGGTGGTTTTGCCGGAGCCAACGGATTCCTGCACCTTGTTGGAAGAGCCCCCGCCGTTAGCAGATGCGCCTTCGGGCCGCAACGGCCGGGGCGGTGCAAACAGAAATCCCTGTCCGAACCGCACGTCATAGTCGAGCAGGTCGACCACGGCACGCTCGCCCTCGATCCGCTCGGCGATCAGGTCGATGCCGAAGCGGCCGAGCAGGTCCGAAAGGTCGGAGGGATGAATGTCGGACGCCGAGGTCTGCCTTTGGTCGAGCAGCAATGTCGCGGGCACCTTGATGAAGCGGACGCCGCGATCGGCCAGTTCGCGCGGCTCGATCCGCAGATCTTTGACATGATCGATCGAGAAGCGATAACCGCGCTGCGCCAGGGCCGCGAGGTTTTCGGTCTCGGTCGGGCCGAGGTTGCGGAACGTCGCCTGCTTGAATTCGAGCACCAGCGAGGGCGCCAGCGCGCGGTTGGCTTCGAGGAAATCGAGGCATTGCGCGAAGGTGGCGGGATTGCCCAAGGTCGCCGCGGCGATGTTGCAGAATACCCCGACCTCCTTGTTGCGTACCATCAGCCGGCGCAGCACCTGCACGGAGCGCAGCATCACCATGTGATCGATCCGCCCGATCAACCCTGCGTTTTCCGCGACCCCGATGAAATCTTCGGCGATGATGATCTGGTCCTTGTCGTCGCGCAGCCGCGTCACCGCCTCGTAAAAGCGTACCTTGCGCTGCGGCAACGTCACCATCGGCTGCAGATGAATATCGAGCCGGTTTTCGTCGATCGCGGCCCTCACCGCGGCGAGGATTTGTACCTGGTTGCGGGAAGGCGCGGCCCCGTTGGCGGTATTCGCCGGTGCGGCCGCAAGCATGGTGCTTTCGCCCAACAGCGGCAGTTCGTTCTGCGGCTCATTGTCCGGCTTGCGCGCCGGCGGGGGCGGGTTGGGCGTCACTCCCGCCGACAGCATGTCGTCATGGCTTGCGACGGAGATCGCGAGCTGCTTGACCAGCATGCCCAACTCGCCGATCTCGCCGGTCACGGCCTGGAGGCGGTCGGCGCTGGCCGAATTTGCCGACACCACCCGGCCCTCGATGGCGGCGAGCCGGCGGCCGAATTCGGCGACCTGGCGTGCAAGGTCGGCGGTGCCGCGCGACAAATCCGCGATCTGGCCGCCGACGTCGCTGCGGTCGCGCAGCCGCATCGAGACGGCGTTATAAAGGATCAGGAAGGTCAGCGCGGTGAGCGCCACGATCGCGGATTCCGTGCCGCTGATGCCGGCCACCGAATACAGGACCATGCCGAGCGATGCTGCGACCAGCACCATGCAGATGGCGATGAAAATCGTGGAAATGCGGATCATCTAACGCAAACGTCCCCCAGAACCTCGCTGCCCGGCGCCTTCGCGATCCTAACACCATTGTTGATTCGGCGGACGAGTCTTCTTTTTCTCCGCAGCTTTTAAGGCGTCCGGGAACCGGCGCGGCAGGCCTAGGCCACCGCGCGGATCACCTTGGCGACTTTTTCGATGATTTCGCCGATCTGGTCCTCGCTGACGATCAGTGGCGGCGTCAGCGCCAGGGTGTCGCCGGCGATGCGCAGCATGATGTCATTGTCGTGGAACGCGCTGTTCAGCGCGTCGAAACCGCGTTTGCCCGGAAGATCCGGACGCGGCGCAAGGTCGATGCCCGCCGTCAGCCCGACGGTGCGGATGTCCAGCACGCCCGGCGCGCCCTTCAGCGACATCACGGCGTCGGCGAATTTGGGTTCGAGCTTGTTGGCGCGCTCGAACAGCTTTTCGTCGCGGTAGATATCGAGCGTCGCAAGCCCGGCGGCGCAGGCCAAGGGATGCGCCGAATAGGTATAGCCGTGGGTCAGCTCGACGGCGTATTCCGGGCCGCTCATGAAGGCGTCGTGAATGGTGTCGCGCACGATCACGCCGCCCATTGGCGCAGCACCATTGGTGATGCCCTTGGCGAAGGTGAGCAGGTCGGGCAGCACGCCGTAACGTTCGGCGGCGAAGGCAAAGCCGAGCCGGCCGTAGCCGGTGATGACCTCGTCGAAAATCAGGAGAATGCCGTGCTTCTGGGTGATCTCGCGCAAGCGCTTGAGATAGCCCTTTGGCGGCGGCAGCACGCCGGTCGATCCGGCCATCGGCTCGACGATCACCGCGGCGATGGTGGAGGCGCCATGCAGGTTGACCAGCCGCTCCAGTTCGTCGGCGAAATGCGCGCCGTATTCCGGCTCGCCTTTGCTGAAGGCCTGCTTGTCGCGGTCATAGGTATGGGGCAGGTGGTCGACGCCGGCCAGCAATGTTCCGAACATCTTGCGGTTATTGACGATGCCGCCGACGGATGTGCCGCCGAAGCCGACGCCGTGATAGCCGCGCTCGCGGCCGATCAGGCGGGTGCGGGTGCCCTGGCCCTGGATCTGGTGATAGGCCAGCGCGATCTTGAGCGCGGTATCGGCGGCTTCCGATCCGGAATTGCAGAAGAACACATGGTCGAGGCCGGCAGGCGCGAGATCGGCGATACGGCTTGCCAGTTCGAAGGCCTGCGGGATGCCGAACTGGAACGGCGGCGCGTAATCCAGCGTCTCCGCCTGTTTGGCGATTGCGGCCGCAATCTGGCTGCGGCCATGGCCGGCATTGGTGCACCACATGCCGGAGGCGGCGTCGATGATCTTGCGGCCGTCGACGGTGAAATAATGCATGTCCTTGGCGCCGGCGAGCAGCCTCGGGGCCTTTTTGAAGGCCCGGTTGGCGGTAAACGGCATCCAGTGCGCGGCGAGGTCATTGGGGACGTTGACGGCGGCGGGGCGTGGGCTCTTGTCCAGCATGGGGGCCTCTTGGCGTTGGGGGCGTGGCGGGTTTGGCGAGAAGTTATCAGCTTAACCCCGCGACGGAAACCCGGCTTTTCGGACTCGATATTTTCAGCTCAATCGGCCGGTTTCAGGGCGTTCAGGGGAACGTCCAGCGCGTAACTGAACCCGTTCGGCGCATAGGACAGTTCGACCTTGCCGTTCAATTGCTTGCCGAGCGTTTCCATCAGCCGGGTTCCGAAGCTCCGCCGGGTCGGTGCGTGGACCGCGGGGCCGTCTTTTTCGGTCCAGGTCAAATGCAGCCGCTCGTTCTTCGCATCGATGGACCAGGCGATCTCGATGCGTCCCGCCGGCAGCGACAGCGCGCCGAATTTCGTGGTGTTGGTGCAGAGTTCGTTGAACGTCATCGCCAGCGCGATCACGGCACCCGATGTGATCCTGAGGTCGGGGCCTTCGATCAGGAATTTCCCTTCACCCTGGCTGTCATAAGGTTCGGTCGCGCTCTGGACGATGTGCCTCAGGCTGGCGCTCGACCATCGCGCCTGCAGCAGCAAATCGTGCGCACGACCGAGGGCCTGCAGCCGGCTCTCGATCGCCTGCTGGCCATGCTCGATGCTGTCGGCGGTGCGCAGGCTCTGCGAGGCAATGGCGCTCACGGTTGCCAGCGTGTTCTTGATGCGATGGTGCAATTCTTCCAGGATAAGCTTTTGCAGCTTGTCGGCGGCTTCGCGCTCCTCGGCCTCGATCCCCGCCTGCGCCAGCAGAGCCTTGGCATCGATGCCCGCCTGTTCGAGCAGCATGCGCAGGCCGACATTTTCAGCTTTTAGAAATTCCTGCGGAACGGTCGGGCCGGCCATCGGTCACATAGCCCCAAAGGGCTTCCATTTCGGTTTGTGCAAGGCGTTGTTATCACGGTATTGGCGGATCGTGCGGCTATTTCCGGTACCGAACATAGGTGTAAAGGGGCTTTTGACCGGGAATATTGGCGCAACAAGAACTTATAAGTCCGCAGCGGCGATCCAGAACACCTCGCCGTCGGACTCCTCGGTATCGAGCCACAGCAGCGGCGCTTGCGGAAATGCCGCTTCGAGCAACGCGCGGCCGCGGCCGATTTCGCACAACAACCCGCCTTGCGGCGTCAGGTGCTGCGCCGCCTGCCTCAGGATGCGGCGGACGATGTCCAGCCCGTCGGCGCCGCCGTCGAAGGCGAGTTTCGGCTCGGCGCGGCATTCGCGCGGCAAGGCCGCCATGCCTTCGGCGTCGACATAGGGCGGATTGGTGATGATCAGGTCGTAGCGCCGGTCGCCGATCGGCCCAAACAGATCGCCCCGATGCAATGTCACGCGTTGCCCAAGGCCGTAGTCGGCAATGTTGCGCGCGGCGACGTCGAGGGCATCTTTGGAAATATCGACCGCATCGATCTCTGCTTGCGGAAACGCGCGCGCGGCCAGGATCGCCAGGCAACCCGAGCCGGTGCAGAGGTCGAGCACGCTCGCGATATCGGCGGGATCGTCGACCAGCGAGCCGGCTTCGTTGTCGCTGCCGAAATGGGAATCCAGCAACTCGCCGATGAAGGAGCGCGGCACGATCACGCGCTCGTCGACATAGAAGGGCAGGCCGCGCATGTAGATCTTGTTGACCAGGTAGGCCGCGGGCTTTCGCGTCGAGACGCGGCGTTCGACCAGCTCGAGGATCTTTTTTGCCTCCGTCGAAGTGACGCGCGCGGCCGCGAAAGCCTCGAACCGGTCGGGATGCAGGTGCAATGTTTCGCAAACCAGGAATGCGGCTTCCGCGACGGGATCGGTCGTGCCATGGGCGAACACGAGCCTGGCTTCGATGAAACGGCTTGCCGCATAGCGGACGAAATCGAGCAGCGTCCGCAACTCGCCCGCGGTGGCCTTGGCGGATTTCGCTGCCGCGCTGCCGCGCTTCGCACTTGGCCTTGCGCGTTTCGCCATCAGGACTTGGTCCAGCGCGCGGCGGCAGCGTCGTCGCGGTCGTGGGCTTCGATCCAACTGGTTCCTGCAGCGCCTTCTTCACGCTTCCAGAACGGCGCGCTGGTCTTGAGGTAATCCATCAGGAATTCGGCTGCCTCAAACGCCGCCTGCCGGTGCGCCGAGGCCGTCAGCACCAGCACGATATTTTCGCCGGGCATGATGCGGCCGACGCGATGAATGACCGTCAGCGCCCATCAGCGGCCAGCGCGACATCGCGTCCTCGGCATGCCGCAGGATTTCCGCCTCGGCCATGCCGGGGTAGTGTTCCAGCGTCAACGCCGCGATGGCCTCGCCGCTTTCGCTGCCCCGGCAGATGCCGCTGAAACTGACGACGGCGCCGATGTCGGTACGGCCTTTGGTCAGCGCCGCGGTCTCGTGCGCGACGTCGAAATCGGCTTGCTGGATGCGGATGGTAACGGGGACCGGCATGACAAGGTCAGCCGCCGGTCATCGGCGGGAAAAACGCGATCTCGCGGGCACCCGCAATGCCGGTGTCGGACTTGACGTGGGCGTGGTCGATCGCCGCGCGGATCACCCGCGGGGTCTCGAAGGCATGGGCATAAGCCTCGCCGCGCTTCGCCAGCCACGCCATCAGGTCGTCGACGGTGCGGACGCTGGCCGGCGGCTCGACCGTTTCCTCAGCCTTGCCGATACGCTCGCGCACCCAGGCGAAATACTTGACCTTCACGCATCATCCTCCTCGATGAGGTGATGGATGCCGGCGCGGAAATAGTCCCAGCCGGTATAGATGGTGAAAATCGCGGAAATCCACAGCAGCAGCAGGCCGAGCTGGGTCGTGAACGGGAGCACCATGTCGCCGGCCTCGCCGGCCAGCAGAAACCCGATCGCGACCAGTTGCACGGTGGTCTTCCATTTGGCGAGCTTGGTCACGGGCACGCTGACCCGCAACGCGGCAAGGTATTCGCGCAGGCCCGACACCAGGATTTCGCGGCACAGGATCACGATGGCGGCCCACAGCGTCCAGCCGTGGATGATGCCGTCGGCGGCCAGCATCAGCAGGCAGGACGCCACCAGCAGCTTGTCGGCGATCGGATCGAGCATCCGGCCGAACGCCGATTGCTGGTCCCAGATCCGCGCATAATAGCCGTCGAGAAAATCGGTCACGCCGGCGGCGATGAACACCGCCAAAGCCACCCAGCGCAGCCACAGCGGCCCGTCCATGATGGCCTGCGCATAGATGCAGCCGACCACCACCGGGATGGCGGCGATCCGGGCATAGGTCAGGATGTTCGGCAGCGACAGCGAACTCCTCGCCGCCGCCCTTGTGGTCGCAATGTTCATCGGCCTTACCAATACCGCTACAGCATCAAGGTCAACCGTGCGGCGCACGTGATCGGTTGCAGGTGACGCATATATGACATCAACCCCGCGCCTAGCCCGGCTGGGCGTGGAAAAACTCGAAAATCTTGCGCGCGCTCTCGGCGCTGACGCCGGGAACCTTGCCGAGATCGGCGATCGATGCCCGCTCGATCTCCTTCAAGGTTCCGAAATGATGCAGCAAGGCACGTTTGCGTGACGGGCCGATGCCGGGAATTTCCTGCAAACCGGCTTCGCGAATGTCCTTTTTGCGCAGCTTGCGGTGCGAGCCGATCACGAAGCGATGCGCCTCGTCGCGCAGCCGCTGGATAAAGTACAGCACCGGGTCGCGCGGCTCGAGCTTGAGCGGCTCGCGGTCCGGCATGAACAGGGTTTCGCGGCCGGCGTCGCGATCCGGCCCTTTTGCCACCGCCAATAGCGCCACCTGCGTCAACCCGAGGCCCTCGAATATCTCCCTGACGGCGTTGAGCTGGCCACGGCCGCCGTCGATGATGACGAGGTCCGGCCATTGCGGAAACGAATCGTCATCCGCCTTGGCCTTGACCGCATCGCCTTCCGCCGGCGGCGTCAAGAGCCGCTTGAAGCGCCGCTGCAGCACCTCGCGCATCATCGCGTAGTCGTCGCCCGGCGTCAGCCCCTCCGACTTGATGTTGAACTTGCGGTACTGGTTTTTGATGAAGCCGTCCGGCCCGGCCACGATCATGGCGCCGACCGCGTTGGTGCCCTGGATATGGCTGTTGTCGTAGACCTCGATCCGCCGCGGCGGATGCGGCAGGCCGAGCGTGGTGACCAGCCCCTGCAGCAGCCGCCCTTGAGTTGCGGTATCGGCCAGTTTGCGCCCCAGCGCCTCGCGCGCATTGGTCAGCGCGTGGGTGACCAGCTCCTTCTTTTCGCCGCGCCGGGGCGTCGAGACCTCGACCTTGAACCCGGCCTTGATGGAGAGCGCGTTGGCCAGCAACTCGGCTTCCTCGATGGTGTGCGAAAGCAGGACCAGCTTCGGCGGCGGCTTGTCGTCGTAGAACTGCGCCAGGAACGAGCCCAGCACTTCTTCCGGGGTGAACGACTTCTCCGCGCGCGGAAAATAAGCGCGGTTGCCCCAGTTCTGTCCGGTGCGGAAAAAGAAAACCTCGACGCAGGAATAGCCGCCCTCCTGATGGATGGCGAACACATCGGCTTCCTCGACGGTGTGCGGGTTGATGCCCTGCTGCGACTGGATCGCCGACAAGGCCGCGAGGCGGTCGCGGTAAAGTGCGGCGGTCTCGAACGCAAGATCGGCGGAGGCCTTCTCCATTTCGGCCGCCAGCTCCTGTTTTACCAGCCGGCTGCGGCCGGACAGGAAATCCGTCGCCTCGCGCACCAGTTCGGTATAGCCGGGAAAATCGATCTCGCTGGTGCAGGGCCCGGAACAGCGCCGGATCTGATAGAGCAGGCAGGGCCGGCTGCGGCTTTCGAAAAACGAATCGGTGCAGGAGCGCACCAGAAAGGCGCGCTGCAGCGCCGTGATGGTGCGGTTGACCGCGCCCGCCGAGGCGAACGGCCCGAAATACCGCCCGGGCCGCGACTGTGCGCCGCGATGCTTGAGGATCTGCGGCGCCCAGTGGTCGCCGGTGATCAGGATATAGGGAAACGACTTGTCGTCGCGCAGCTGCACGTTGAAGCGCGGGCGCAACTGCTTGATCAGGTTGGCCTCGAGCAGCAGCGCCTCGGTTTCGGTCGTGGTGGATACGATCTCGACCGTCACCGTGGCCGCGATCATGCGCATGATGCGCGCCGGCTGCACCGCGGTTATCCGGGCATAGGACGACAGCCGCTTGCGGACGTTCTTGGCCTTGCCGACATACAGCACGTCGCTGGCCGCGTTGAGCATGCGGTAAACGCCGGGCGAGGTCGGGGCGAGCCGCACTGCGCGTTCGATCGCAGCATGGCCGATCGCCAGCGGGCCTTCCGGGATCGCCTCGCTGGCCTCCTCGGGGAGTTCGGGCAGCCGCGCCTCGTCATCCTCGTCGGCGCCCGATGTCGCGGGGTCGACATCCGCCAAAGCGAACTCTTGCGCCGGATCCTGCGGCGGCAGGTCCGGTTGTGGGGAATCCGGCCCGGAACCGCGCCGCGCCGTGCGCGGGGATGGCTTCGGGCTATCGGTAGAATCGTGATCCATGGGCCCAAACTTAAGTGCTGGCGTCGCGCCTCGCCAGCACGGCGGCGGTGAGGAGGCCGGCCATGCGGGGGAAGCGCTCGCAACGCGCCGGAATTGCCGCGGTAACACTTTCTTAAGAACGCGCAGCGGCAGGCGGAAAGTCTTAAGAAGCCTTTAACTTAAAAGTCTCGATAAATCTTATCGGTAAAAAGTGGAATTCCGTAACCATGCAGGTTCGCGTTGCGCGGTCGCGGCAGTTGCGTCGGGAGAGGTGCGATGAGCAGGATCGTTTTGGGTGCGGTGGCGTTGATCGCCGCAGGCTGGACGCTGGCGGCACAGGCTGCCGACCTTCCTTACAGATCGCCCGCTCCTTACACCGTCAATCAACCGCTCAACGCCTATAGCTGGGCCGGCCCCTATCTCGGCGCCAATCTCGGTTATGACTGGGGCTCGGTCGATCACAACCCGACCAAGCCGTCGGGTTTCCAGGGCGGCGTCCAGGCCGGCTACAACTGGCAATCGGGTCCGTGGGTGTTCGGCGTCGAAGGCGACATCCAGGCCAACGCCGCCGACGATACCTTTGCGCCCTGGAAGTTCTCCAACCCGTGGTTCGGCACCGCGCGCGGCCGGGTCGGCTATGCCCTCAACAACATCCTGTTTTATGGCACCGGCGGTCTGGCGTTCGGCGAACTGCGCGGCGAGACCTTCGGCCTGTCGGAATCCCACACCACCGCGGGCTGGACCGCCGGCGTCGGCACCGAGTTCGGCCTCACCCAGAACCTGAGCGCCAAAGTCGAATATCTCTATGTCGATCTGGCCGACAGCCACTTTGTCGTCACCGGCGCGTCGAACGGTTACCGGTTCGGACTGGTGCGCGCCGGCCTGAACTATCACTTCTAGAATTCAACAAGAAAATATCCTGTCGCAACCTCCCGGCCGCGAACCCCGCGGCCGGGATTTTTTTGCTTCAGGATGAAATCACGAGATTGACCGCCTTGGGGCCCTTGCCCTTCTTGTCCGGTTCGACCTCGAATGTGATGCGCTGTCCTTCGGTCAGGTCCTTCAATCCGGCCCGTTCCACCGCGGTGATGTGAACGAACACGTCGCGGCCGCCGTCATCCGGTTTGATGAAGCCGTAGCCACGTTCCGCATTGAAGAACTTGATTGTCCCAGTCATGGCCATCGGGAAACTCCCCCGCACTGCTTTCGCCGCTACGCCCCCTGCGTATCGGCAGACCGGACATTCGCTGCCGGAAAGCATGGCCACCTGAATGGAAGACTATTCGAGGCCTTGTCACTCCGCCGCTACCATTCGCGGAAGCGGAACGTAAAGCCAGTCCCAATAGCCCGAGCATAATACGGTTCCCGGCAAATTGACTACGGCCGAAATCGGACTTTTCGCGTTCAGCCCTGGGGTTTGGGCGTCTCAAGCCTGAACCGGCCGGCGCCGCCCTGGCCGAGCGGCTTTTCAAGTTCGGGAAGGATGGTTCGCAGTTCGCCCGCCAGCGTCCACGGCGGATTGACGATCAAGAGGCCCGCCGAGGCGAGGCCGGCCCCTGCGGCCTGCGGCGCCACGCTGAACTCCAGCCGCAGGCATTTCCCCGGCGGCTTGACGGCGCCGGTCACCGCCGCGACATGCCGTGCAAGATCGTCGGTGGCCCGGCGGCTTTTCACCGGATACCACAACAGGTAGCTGCCGGTCGGCCACTTCGCGAAGGCCTGCGCGAAGCCTTCGGCCAGCCGGTCGAACTCGTCTTTCTGCTCGTAAGGCGGATCGATCAGGACCAGGCCGCGCCGCTCGTTCGGCGGCACAAAGGCCCGCAGCGCCATCCAGCCGTCGAGGTCGACCACGCGGGCCTGGGTGTCGCGGCGCAAGGCGTCGATCAGGCGTTTGCGCGCTTTCGGTTCGACCTCGCACGCCGTCAGCCGGTCCTGCGGCCGCAACAGCGCCCGCGCAATCAGCGGCGAGCCGGGATAGGCGTGCAGACCTGTTTGCGGATTGAAGGCCCTGACGATGTCGAGATAGGGCATCACCAGCGGCAGGGTTTTTTCCGAAAATCGCGCCTGCATCAGCCGCGCGATTCCGGTGAGCCATTCGCCGCCGCGGCGTGCTTCATCCGATGTCAGATCGTAAAGCCCGGCGCCGGCGTGGGTGTCGATGACGCGAAACGCCGCCTGCTTGTCCTGCAGATAGCTGAGAATACGCACCAGCACGATGTGCTTGATGACGTCGGCAAAGCCGCCGGCGTGAAAGGCGTGACGGTAGTTCATGGCAGTGGGGTTACCACGTCATTGCGAGCACAGCGAAGCAATCCATCTGGCAGCAAGGCAAGTGTGGATTGCTTCGTCGCCGGCGCTCCTCGCACTGACGGGCGGAAGGACTTATCCGCCACGCACCGGCGGCATCGTCACCTGGTCGCGCCGGCAGCCGCGGCGGTCGAGTTCCTCGCAGGCGCGGAACTGCAGATCCTTGCTGAGGCAGATGCGGACTTCGCTCAGCCGTGACCGGTTGCAGGTCACCGAGATCGCGGAGTTGCTGAGGCCCGGATTGACCTTGATGAAGGCGTCCTCGATGTCGGCGGGCGCGATGGTTTTCGGATCCGCCAGTTCGAGAAATTCGGGAGGAATCTTCACCGCCGCGCGCGCCTTGCGGATGGCTTCGAAATAGCTCCGCGCGCCCAGCCCGGAGCAGGTGCCGTGCTTGTCCCACTCGTTGTAGATCAGACCGGGCGCCGGCATCAGATCGAGCATCGAGGTCATGATGCGGTGGTCGAGGCGGGGCGAGGGACGCTCGCAATATTCGGGAAAGCCGCGCTCGTATTGGGGCCACAGGCCGTGGACCACGAAGGAAAACGGCCGCCCGCCGCACTGGGCCTGCGAACGTCCGCCGCTGCCGCGCTCCGCTGCCGCCTCGCAGAACGAAGGCGACCACGACAGCGACAGCACGTAAAAATCGAATTCGCCGGGCGCGCTCTGCCGGCCGTCCTGGGCTGACGCGGTCGCAATGCCGGTCAGCGCCGCAAAGCCGAGCACGCCCAGCACCGTCAAAAATCGCGAAATTGCATATGATCGAAAACCAGACATGGACGCCCCCCAACCGAAAATGTCCGCAAAACCTAGCAGGCGATCGGAACATTTCAAGAACAAAAACCAGGAAGGGCCCAACAGAGCCCGGCCGTGAGGCGCCAATCTGTCCGGAAAATCAGGGCCGGGCGGCCTTGCAGCCGGGATTGTAGGCCCAGTTGCGATCAAGCCCGGTCACGCACCATTCGACGCCCTGGCCGAAACCGGCAAAACCGCCGTCCTCGATGATCGAGTAGTGCACGGTGCGCGGCTTGCCGTCGTTCAGCATCACCTCGGCGCTGCAATAGCGGCGCGGGATGTTGTCGGATTCCCAGGGCCGGAACGCGGTTTCATGGACGTCACCATAGGCGGTGATCCTCAAGCCGGAATTCCAGTAGGTGCTTTCCTTGTCCCGAAACTGCGCGGTGATGGATCCCAGCGCCGCCTCGCAAGGCTTCACCCGCCCGTCATAGCGCGGGCCCGACAGCCAGAAATTCAGCTCCCACGGATAGGCCGCCTCGGCCGGCTGGCCAAATGCGAACAGGCCGAACACGACGCCGAGTGCCGCGCCAAGGCCGAGCTTTTTCAAGGAGGTGGAGAGGTCACGCATGGGCGATCCGCCGGATGATCCAGGTCGCGGACGGTGCCGCGAAGCCCGAACAAGGTCAAGTGCAACGCGGCAACACTCGGCAACCACTTGGCGATAAGTCCGTGCCGGACCGTCGACCGTTCTTTTCATGGCGGCGGATGCGCTTTAAGGTGCCCCGGTCAAATGGAGTCCAGCGATGCGAATGATTGGGGCTTTGAGCCTGGTTGCGATAGGCGGAACGCTGGCATGCGCGCCGGCCCGAGCCGACACCGTGCCGCCGTTCAGGGGTAACGACACCGGCGGCATCATCGCCTATTCGTTGACGGCCCAGACCGATATCCGCTCCATGGCGATCGATCATTGCGCAAGGTACGGCAAGGTGGTGAAATTCCTGGCCGTGGAGCCTCATGAGGGCGGTTACATTTCCTTTGCTTGCCGCTGGGTGCCCTATAACCAGCCGCTGGTGCGGTCGTACTACTGAGCCGACCGCCTTCCTGTCAGCCACCGCTACGCTATCCGCGCTGAACGGATCTACACCGGTATCCGCACCGTGGCGCGAAGCCCGCCCATCGGGCTGTCGCCGAGCGTGATGTCGCCGCCATGCGAGCGCGCGACGTCGCGGGCGATCGCAAGGCCGAGGCCGGTGCCGCCCTCGTCCTGGTTGCGGGCATCGTCGAGCCGCAGGAACGGCCTGAACACTTCCTCGCGCATATCGGGCGGAATACCCGGCCCGTCGTCGTCGATCGTCACCGTCAGATAACGGTGATCGCGGTGGCCGTTGATCGAAATTGCGCCTGCATGTCTTGCGGCGTTCGACACCAGGTTGGCGAGGCAGCGCTTGAACGATGCCGGCTTCACCGTCACCACCGGCAGGCCATGGAACGTCACGGTCGCGGCGTGACCGTTGCGCTCGGCGTCGCTGCGCAGTTCTTCCAGCGCCTGTGCCATGTCGGTCGGCTGCGCCTGCTCGCCGGTGTCGCCACGCGCGAAGGCGAGATAGTCCTCCAGCATGCCGGACATCTCGTCGACGTCCCGGCGCATGCCCTCGACCTCCGGACTGTCGCCGATCAAGGCCAGTTCGAGCTTGAAGCGGGTCAGGATGGTGCGCAGGTCGTGCGACACGCCGGCCAGCATCGCGGTGCGCTGCTCGATGGAACGCTCGATGCGCGCCTTCATCTCCAGGAAGGCGTGCGCGGCGCGGCGTACTTCGCGGGCGCCGCGCGGCCAAAAGTTCGGCACCTCGCGGCCCTTGCCGAAGCTCTCGGCGGCGTCGGCAAGACGCAGGATCGGCTTGATCTGGTTGCGCAGAAACAGCACCGAGACGATCAGCAGGATCGACGAGGTGCCCACCATCCAGAAGATGAAGATCTCCGAATTCGAGGCATAGGCCGCACTGCGCTGGGCGAAAATCCGCATCACGGTGTCGTCGAGCTGAATCCGGATTTCCACCAGATTGGAGCGGCCGACGGTGTCGATCCAGAACGGCTTGCCGATCTGGCGGCCGAGCTGCACCGAGAGCGTCTGGTCGAGCAGCGAGAAGAAGGGCTTCGGGCCCGGCGGCGGCATGTCCCCCACCGGGAGGAAGTCGACCACCAGTTGAAGCCGCTCCTGCGCGATGCGGCGCAATTGCGCACGGTCCTTGTCCTGCGGATAGATCTTGTAGACGTCGATCAGGCCGGCGATGTCCTGCACCACCGACTGCGAGAGCCGGCGCGTCACCGTGTTCCAGTGCCGCTCCATGAACACGAAGGCGACCACCGACTGCAACACCACCATCGGCACGATCATGATCAGCAGCGCGCGGGCGTAGAGCCCGGTCGGCATCCAGTCCTTGAACGCGTTGCCCATCCAGCTGTTGACCGCGGCGACGCGGCCGGCGGCGGAGCGGATCAGCGTGAGGCCGGTGTCGAGGGTGCTCATGATCGGCTCAAGGCGATGCCACCAGGCGATAACCGATGCCGCGCACCGCCTGCAGGAACAAGGGATTGGCGGGATCGCGTTCGATCTTGCGCCGCAGGCGGTTGATCTGGACGTCGACCGCGCGTTCGTTGGCGGTGCCGTCGCCGCCGGTCAGCGCGGCGCGTGGAACGGTCTCGCCCGGCGTCACGGCGAGGACGCGCAGCATGTCGCGCTCGCGGTCGGTGAGATGGATCACCTCTTCGCCCTGGCGCAACTCGCCGCGCCCCAGATGAAAGACGTAGGGCCCGAACCCGATCGACTCCAGTGTCTCGACCGGCGGCGGCGCGGTGCGCTTGAGGATGTTGCCGATTCTGAGCACCAGTTCGCGCGGCTCGAACGGCTTGGCGACATAATCGTCGGCGCCGATCTGCAGGCCTTCGATGCGGCTTTCCGCTTCATGGCGCGCCGTCAGCATGATGATCGGCACCGACGACGAGGTGCGGATGAAGCGGGCGAGGTCGAACCCGGTCTCGCCGGGCATCATCACGTCGAGGATCAACAGATCGAAATGCAGGCCGACCAGCTTGGCGCGGGCGTCTTTCGCGCTCATCGCCGTGGTCACCCGATAACCTTCGCCGCCGAGGAAGCGCGACAGCAGATCGCGGATGCGGCGGTCGTCGTCGACCAGCAGCAGATGCGGGGCGTCGTCGGCCGGTTCCGGCGGCGTTCGGGCGAGGGTTGCAGCCTGGGCCACGATCATTCCTTTGCCTTAGCGGTTGCGCCTTTGGTGTCCAGGATCGTTGCCAGCACCTTGTCGGGATCGTCGTGGTCGATCATCGCGCGCAGGAACTGCCGGACCGTCTCGGCGTCGGATGGACCGATGTCGCGCAGCGCGCGATTGATGCGGTCGGTCTGCAAGCCCGCGAGTTTCGCCACCAGCGCCTCGCCCTTTGCGGTGGCGAAAAGAAGGCGCTGCCGGCGGTCGTTGTCGCCGGCTTTCTGCACGATATACCCTTCGTCGAGCAATTGCTTGAGAACCCGTCCCAGCGACTGCTTGGTGATGCGCAGGACGTCGAGCAGGTCGGCCACCTTCAGGCCGGGATAGCGGTGGACGAAATGCATGACGCGGTGATGCGCCCGGCCGAAGCCGAAAGCCTCCAGTTCATGGTCGGCATCGCCGACGAAATCCCGGTAGGCAAAGAACAACAGCTCGATGATATCCCAGCGCAATTCGCCGGCTCGCGGGGCAGGCGAGCGCCCCTCGGTCGCCTTCGCATCCGGGTTGGCAGACGCGCGAGAAAAATTTATGTCAGCCATGTTGACATATCTTGGGTTGAATGTTACAAAACTGCTGCTCGCCGCGAAATATTAAGTCGCTTCGCGGGTGGTGGCGATCCGGACGGCAGAAAGCCAAGCAAGACTGCCGGCAGGACGTGAATTCTGGAACCGTGCGATTGTCGAGCGGCATTTCGGCAAACATACTGGACTTCGCGCATTCCGCCAAAGCGGAAACCGGCCTAAAACACCGGCGTGTGCGGGGCTCAGGCGTCAAATCATTAACGCCGCCCGCGCAAAGCGCTGACGGCATCAATCCGGGAGACAGGCCGATGGGAGTTTCGTTCGATAAAATCGATGGCGTCTCCTGGCTGAAATTCGAAAGCCAGCCGGCGGCTAGCCCGACGTCCGAGAAGGACCGCGCGGCCAAGCTCAAGGATCCCGGCTTCGGCCGGATCTTCACCGATCACATGGCGATCGTGCGTTACAGCCAGACCGAGGGCTGGCATGGCGCGCGGGTCGAATCCCGCGCCAATTTCCCGCTCGATCCGGCCGTGGCCGTGCTGCATTACGCCCAGGAGATTTTCGAAGGCCTCAAGGCCTACCAGCGCGACGACGGCGGGGTGAACCTGTTCCGCCCCGACGCCAATGCCCGGCGCTTTCGCAATTCGGCCGAGCGGATGGCGATGGCGCCGCTGCCCGAGCCCGTGTTCATCGAAGCGGTCGAGCAGCTCGTGCGCATCGACCGCGCCTGGATCCCGGGCGGCGAGGGCAGTCTTTACCTGCGGCCGTTCATGATCGCGAGCGAGATCTTCCTCGGCGTCAAGCCTTCGGCGGAATACATCTTTGCCGTCATCGCCTCGCCGGTCGGCTCCTATTTCAAGGGCGGCCCCGCGCCGGTGTCGATCTGGGTGTCCGAGAACTACACCCGCGCCGCGATCGGCGGCACCGGCGCGGTCAAATGCGGCGGCAATTACGCCGCCAGCCTGCGCGCGCAGGCCGAGGCGATCGATCACGGCTGCGACCAGGTGGTTTTCCTCGACGCGGTCGAGCGCCGCTACATCGAGGAACTCGGCGGCATGAACATCTTCTTCGTGTTCGACGACGGCTCGCTCTCGACGCCGCCGCTCGGCACCATCCTGCCCGGCATCACCCGCGATTCGATCATCGCGCTGGCCAAGGATTCCGGCACCCGGGTGCGCGAGGAGACCTACACCATCGACCAGTGGCGCGCGGATGCCGCCAGCGGCAAGCTGAAGGAGGCTTTCGCCTGCGGCACGGCGGCCGTGATCTCGCCGATCGGCAAGGTGTGCTCGGCGAGCGGCGATTTCCTCGTCAGCGGGGGTGCGGCCGGTCC
This sequence comes from uncultured Alphaproteobacteria bacterium, assembly GCA_963774685.1. GTDB lineage: Bacteria > Pseudomonadota > Alphaproteobacteria > Rhizobiales > Xanthobacteraceae > Bradyrhizobium. Next base: position 299,703 of record CAVZFU010000006.1, read on the forward strand.
GGTCGCGATGGGGATGCGCAAGAAACTGGTCGATATCCAGTACGGCCGAGCGGCCGATCCGCACGACTGGATCAGAAAGGTGCTGTGACGGGTTTCCTTCTCCCTTCGCGAAGCGAAGGCGGATGAGGGGTCTCTCTCCGCGGATACAGACCCCTCATCCGTCGCGGACTGCGTCCGCGCCACCTTCTCCCGCAAGGGGAGAAGGAAGAAAGCCCCGGTTGCCGCGCAGGCATTCGCCTGATAACTCGACGATATCGTTGTATGTCAACAGCAGCGTTGACATACAGTCCCAACGGCGAGCGTTATGGCCGACAAACCCAAAAAACCGCAAAAGCTGAAAGCCCGGCTGCCGCGCGGGCTTGCCGACCGCGGCCCGGCCGAGATCGCGGCGACGCGGGCGATGGTCGAAAAAATCCGCGAGGTGTTCGAGCGCTACGGCTTCGAGCCGGTGGAGACGCCTGCGATGGAATTCACCGACGCGCTCGGCAAATTCCTGCCCGACCAGGACCGCCCCAACGAGGGCGTGTTCTCGTTCCAGGACGACGACGAGCAGTGGATCAGCCTGCGCTACGACCTGACCGCGCCGCTGGCGCGCTATGTGGCGGAGAATTTCGATTCCCTGCCGAAACCCTATCGCAGCTACCGCGCCGGCTACGTCTATCGCAACGAGAAGCCGGGCCCCGGACGCTTTCGGCAGTTCATGCAGTTCGATGCCGACACGGTGGGCTCGGCGTCGCCGGCGGCCGACGCCGAGATGTGCATGATGGCGGCGGACACGATGGAAGCGCTGGGCATTCCGCGCGGCTCTTACGTGGTGAAGGTGAATAACCGCAAGGTGCTCGATGGAGTCCTGGAGTGGATTGGACTTGGTGGGGGAGAGAACGCTGCACGCAGACTCACGGTGCTTCGGGCAATCGATAAGCTTGACAAATTTGAACCGAAAGAAGTTCGTCTCTTGCTTGGCGAAGGCCGGAAGGACGAGAGTGGGGATTTCACAAAGGGCGCAAATCTTGACGACGAACAAATCGAAGCTGTTTTTCAATCTCTGAAATTCAAAGTCGAATTTGAAGCGCGTGTCGATGGAATCGAACGACAATCACTCATTGGCGAAGTGCCGGGACGTTTTTTGCTGCAAAAGGAAGGCGGAGAGCTCCTCCGTCAGGGTAGGTCCGAATTGGTTGAAATCGGCAAGTTCGTGACAGCGTCTGGCTATGGCCCTGATACGAATCAAGATCGACTCGTCCGTCGTCCGCGGTCTTGAATACTACACCGGCCCGGTCTACGAAGTAGAACTCCTCCTCGAAACCAAAGACGAAAAAGGCCGCCCCGTGCGCTTCGGCTCGGTCGGCGGCGGCGGGCGTTATGATGGCCTCGTCTCGCGCTTTCGCGGCGAGCCGGTGCCGGCGACCGGTTTCTCCATCGGCGTGTCGCGGCTGCAGGCGGCACTGACGATGCTCGGGCAAGCTCGACACCACGCCGGCATTCGGCCCCGTGGTCGTCACCGTGTTCGATCGCGACCGCGTCGCCGACTATCAGAAAATGGTCGCCGCGCTCCGTAACGCCGAGATCCGCGCCGAGCTCTATCTCGGCAACCCCAAGAACATGGGCAACCAGCTCAAATATGCCGACCGCCGCAACTCGCCTTGCGTGATCATCCAGGGCTCGGACGAGAAAGACGATCCGGCGGGCCCAAAGGTTCTGCTCAAGGATCTCATTCTCGGCGCCGAGCTTTCAAAGCTCGAAAAGGACCGCGACGAATATCTGCAGAGACAGGGCGAGGCCCAGACAAAGTGCCGCAGGCGTCCCTGGTCGAAGAAGTGCGCAAGGTACTTACACGCCACGGGGTGAAGTGGAAATAGTCCTTCGCCCGCGACGTCATGCCCGGCCTTGTGCCGGGCATCCACGTCTTGTTTGATGGAGAAGAGAATGGCCGGGATCGCAGACAAGTTTACGTAGTCTGCGAAAACAGACTACTATGCCCGGCCATGACGAAAAGCAAGAGCAAAGGGAGAGACCAAAATGCCCGAAATTACCATCAGCATGGCCGCCGGCCGCACCGATGACCAGAAGGCCGGCATGATGCGCGACATCACGCAGGCGCTGGTGAAGAACCTCGGCGTCGACGCCGACTCCGTCGTGATCCAGATCAACGAAGCGCCGCTGGCCCACAAGATGAAGGGCGGCAAGACTTTCGTGGAGCGCGCCGCGAAGAAGTAATTTTCCCTCGTCATTCCGGGATGCGCCACAGGTCGGCAATTGCCGACCTGTGGCGCAGGCCTCAGATGTGCGATTGCACATCGGGGAATCCATAACCACCATCGGGAGTATCGATTCCGGGCTCGCGCGGCGCGCGCCCCGGAATGACGGCGTTGCTGATGGCGACGCCAGCACCTCGCAGCAGGACAGTCTATGGATGCACGCGACGTCGTCAAGGTCGGCATGAGCGCCGAGCGCACGCTGGTGGTGACGCCCGATCGCACCGTCCGGCATGTGATCCCGACCATGCCGGCGGTGTTCGGCACGCCGATGATGATCATGGAAATGGAGATGGCATCGGCCGATGCCGTCAATCGCTATCTTGAGCCAGGCTGGGTCACGGTCGGCACCGAGGTCGATATCCGGCATCTCGGCGCGTCGCCGGTCGGCGCGGTGGTGCGGACGATCGCCAAGGTGGTCGCGGTGGAGCGCCGGGTGATCCGCTATGAGGTCGAGAGCTTCGAGGGCGAGCGCCGCATCGGCGAAGGCCGCCATGCCCGCGGGCTGGTCAATCTCGAGAGTTTCAACAGGCGGCTGGCGGCGGCCAAAACGTAGGGTGCGGCAAAGGCGCATCTGCGCCGTTCCCACCATCTCTATTCACAGCGTCTCGATGTGGTGGGCACGCGGAGTTTATCATCGGGCGCGCATTCGCGCGACCCGGTCGCTTTGCCCACCCTACGATTCTCGCGGTTCCCACCGCCGTCATCCTGAGGTGCGCGCTCTTGCGCGCCTCGAAGGATGGGTTACAGGGGATGCTCATCCTTCGAGGCTCGCCGAAGTAGCTCGCACCTCAGGATGACGACCGGACCTACTTCGCCAGCTCTTTCGATCGCTTCGTCGCCGCCGCGACCGCGCGGGTCAGCAGCGATTGCATGCCGTCGGGTCCCATCAGCACTTCCAGCGCCGCCGCAGTGGTGCCGCCGGGCGAGGTCACGTTCTGGCGCAGCGTGGCGGAGGGGGTGTCCGAGCGATGCAGCAGTTCGCCGGAGCCTGCAACCGTCTCGCGCGCCAGTTTTGTCGCAAGCTCCACAGGCAGGCCGGCTTCGACGCCGGCGCGCGCCAGTTCCTCGGCGAGCAGGAAGATATAGGCCGGACCCGAGCCGGAGACGGCGGTCACCGCGTCCATCAGGCTCTCGTCGTCGACCCACTCGACCGATCCGGTGGCGCGCAGCAATGCGTCGGCGACCGCGCGCTGCGCGGCGCTGACGTTTTTGGCGGCCACCGCCACCGTGATGCCGCGGCCGATCGCGGCCGGCGTGTTGGGCATGGCGCGAACCACGCTGCCGCCGCAGACCTGTTCGAGCGAGGCAAGGGTTATTCCCGCCATGATCGAGACCACCAGCGTGGAAGGCACCGTGAACGATTTCAGCATCGCGCCGGCGTCGCGGAACGACTGCGGTTTCAGCGCGACCACCAGCGTGGCGACCTCGCCGAGTTGTTGCGGCGATGGATTGAGGCGAATGCCTTTTGCCACCAGCGCATTGATCTCGGGCGAAGCATGCGGCTCGATCACCCCGACGCGCCCGGCATCGAGCCCCTGCGCCAGCCAGCCCGACAGCATCGCCCCGCCCATCTTCCCCGCGCCGGCGAGGACGATGGTGCCTGTGATGTTTGAGAGCGGTTGAGTCGTTGTTCATGAGGCTGTCACCGCAAATACTCCTCGTCGTCCCTGCGGACGCCGGGACCCATACCACCGTCGTTCTATTAAAGCGCAGAAAGAGTACAAGCGTGTTTGCTTGAACGCAGGCATCACGCGGTATGGGTTCCTGCGTTCGCAGGGGAGACGACACCAATCTACGCCTCGCCCTCGGTGTCGAACATCGCCGCACTCATGGCTTCCGGCGCGGTCTTGCCGGCCCAGACCACGAACTGGAACGCCGGATAATAGCGTTCGCAGGCGTGGATGGCGCCGACCAGCATGGTCTCGCATTGCGCGGTCGAGGCGTTGAGGCCGCCCGGCAGCACCAGCGCCTGCCGGTACATGATCATGCCGGTGTGGGTCCAGATGTCGAAATGCCCGACCCATAATTGCTCATTGATCGCGGCGATCAGCCGCTGCACCTCGGCGCGGCGCGGCGCCGGAATCTTCATGTCGAAGGCGCAGGCCAGATGCAGCGCCTCGATCTCGGCCATCCAGGTAAAGGACAGTTGGTAATCGGTCCATTCGCCCTTGGAGACGATCGTCACTTCGTCGTCGCCGGAGCGTTCGAACGACCAGTTGTGATCGGCGGCGATATCCTCGACCACCGCGAGCGGGTTGTTCCGGGAATCGATGATGCCTTCGAGCAGGGACATGCCGTCTCGACCCTTGCCTTTTCATTGTGTTGATACGCACGCGGGGGCCGGCACACGCTGGTCTGGTGCATCTGCCGGCTGCAATCCCTTGGGTCCCCCCGGGGCCTGCCGGGATCAAGTGATGTGATTTGCGGAATCCGCGCAACCGCGTCACGAGTCCGTCCACAACGAAACCACCCGCAAAACGCGCTCGTCCACAGCTCATCGCGTGTCACAATTATTAATTTGAGAACAAACCGGAATCGGAACTCGCGTCGCGCGAGTCCGATGCCCCGGATTCGTCCACAGCGCGCCGAAAAGTTAACGATTAAGGCGCCGGTTCCGAGCCGCCTTTTTTCGAAGTCCTGCGCCGCAGTTCCAGCGCCGGAGTCCGTGCCTAGAAGTCATTGGGGACATGCAGATTCTGCTGACGAAGGTGCTTGCTGAGCGCCCCGTCGCTTGGTCATAGTTTCCGCAGGTCGTTCATGTCGGGCGGCCGATGTTCTCAGGGCGGGGTGAAAGTCCCCACCGGCGGTAAGGGTGAGATAGCCCAAGCCCGCGAGCGCCTTCTTCTCATCGGAGTCCCTTTGCGGATTCCCTGGAAGGAAGGGTCAGCAGATTCGGTGCGATTCCGAAGCCGACGGTTAAAGTCCGGATGAAAGAGAACGGTTGCGACAGCCGCACCCAGGTAGCACTTGGCGGCGCGTCGTTCCGTATGCCCTGATTCTGGTCCTGAAAGAGGAAAGCCATGAATCAGATGTTGCAAGACTCCGAAACAAAAGCCTCCGAAACAAAAGCCTCCGAAATAAAGCCTCCGAAGCCAAAGACCCTCCCGAAACCATCGATCGTCCGCCGTTCCCGCCTATCCGCGATTCGCCAAGCCGCAGCGGGTGGCGTTCGTGCAGTCGTCCTGGCATCGCGAGGTGGTGGAAGAATGCCGCCTTGCCTTCCTCGAGGAGATCGAGGTGCGCGGCATTGCGCGCGCGCATATCGACCTGTTCGAGGTGCCGGGGTCGTTCGAGATCCCGCTGCATGCGCAACTGCTCGCCAAGACCCGGCGCTACACCGCGATCGTGGCGGCGGGGCTCGTGGTCGATGGCGGCATCTACCGCCATGAATTTGTCGCCGACACCGTGATCAAGGCGCTGATGGACGTGCAGTTGCGCACCGAGGTGCCGGTGTTCTCGGCGGTGCTGACGCCGCAGCAGTTTCACGAGAGCGCCGTGCATGTCGATTTCTTCCGCAAGCATTTCGCGATCAAGGGCATCGAGGTCGCGGAAGCCTGCGCCAACACGCTGCTCAGCCTCGAACGGCTGCGCGGCCAGGTCGCGGCGGGGATCGTGTAGGCGCAAACGAGCGCGCGTGAGCTGCTTCACCTCGCCCCGCGTGCGGGGAGAGGTCGAAATTCGCGCGAGCGAATTTCGGGTGAGCGGAACTGTCAACGAGTCCCGCCTGTTGAGGAGCCCCTCACCCTAACCCTCCAAGAGCGAGCTTCGCTCGTCTCGACCCCGCAAGAGCGGGGAGAGGGAGAATGGGGAGCGGTTGTCATTCCCGCCGCCGCGCCTGTAAACTCGGCGGCAGGAGGAGGCACGCCCGTGGAGACGGGCGGCCGAGACGATCATGTTCGCAGGACACGATCCCTATCTCGTCGCGCTCTCGGTGGTGATCGCGATTCTGGGTGGTTACACCGGCTTCGGCCTCGCCGCGCGCATCCGCGGGACGCCGGGCGTCAGCCGTCGCGTGCTGCTGGCCGGTGCCGCGGCGTTTCTGGCGGTCGGCATCTGGACCATGCATTTCGTCGGCATGCTGGCCGCGCCGATCCCGCCGGATACGGTCTACCTGGTGCTTCCCACCATCATCTCGTTCCTGATCTGCGCCCTGGTGGTCGGCATATCGCTGTTCTTCGTCAGCATCGGCGAGCCCTCGCTGTGGCGCGTGGTCTCCTCGGCGGTCCTGCTCGGGGTCGGCATCGCCAGCATGCATTATGTCGGCATCCACGGCCTCGCCGGCAATTTCGCCATCCAGCACGACGGCGCGATGGTGTTGCTGTCGGTGGTGGTCGCGATCGTCGCCGCCTATGGCGGCTTGCGCGCGTTCCTCGCCCGGCAGGACGGCATCCGCCTGATCGCAAGCTCGATCGCGTTCGGGGTCGCGGTGTCGGGCATGCACTACACCGCGATGTACGGCATGCACTTCGTGCCGATGTCGGCGGAAGCGCATCACCATGCCGAAGGGTTGGCGGCCTCGCAGCAGGTGCTCTCGCTGGTGGTCACGCTGCTCTGTTTTGTGATCGCGGCCGGCTTCCTGCTGTCGCTGGTGCCCGATCCGCGCCGGCAAACATCTTTGGCGGCGGCGGAACTGGTCGATGTTCCGGAAACGGCCACCGCCAGCCAGCTCGCTTCATCGCGCGAAGCGGCCGCCGGCCCTCGGGCGATATCGGCGCCGCTCGGCGGGTTGGGCCAGCCGCCACGCGCCGCGCCGGTCATCCGCCTGCCGGTCGAGGGCGCCGACGGCACCCATTTCATCGATACCGCCGATGTCCGCAGCGTCCGGGCCGATGCCCATTACACCAGGGTGCATGACGGCACCCGCGAGCGGATGTGCCCGTGGTCGATTTCGGAAGCCGAAGCGCAGCTCGATCCCGGCCTGTTCGTCCGGGTCCACCGCAGCCATATCGTGGCAATTCCCTATGTCAGCTTCGTCCGCAAGGAAGGCGACGGGGCGGTGATCGAACTGGACGGCCCGGCGCCGCATCGCGTGCCGGTGAGCCGCGCCAAGATCGCGGAGGTCAAGGCCCGGTTGGGGCTAGCCCGGCGGCACGCTTAATCGCGAGTTCGCTTCACCTCGCCCCTCGCAAGAGCGGGGCGAGGGAGAAGAAATTCGGATTAGGTCGCAAGGCCTGACGCAGTTCGTGCGGATGTGTCCGCATTTCGTGCGAATTCCCAGACCTCGTGACGCGGCGCGTGCCGTTGCCTTGTGCGCGCAAAATTGCGGGAACAGCCTGCCGCCCAACGTTGCGCCAAAAAATGCGCGATACGAGGGAGGAAAGCATGATTCCTGGACCATTCAGCTATCACCGGCCGACGACCGTGGCCGATGCGGTCAAATTACTCTCCACCCTGGGCGACGAGGCGCGTGCCCTGGCCGGCGGCCACAGCCTGGTCCCGATGATGAAGCTTCGGCTTGCCACCCCGGACCATCTGGTCGACCTGCACGGCATCGACACGCTGAGGGGCATCCGCCGCGACGGCAACAAGGTCGTGATCGGCGCCATGACCACCCAGCACGAACTGCTGGCCTCCGGCGAGATCGCAAAATCGCTGCCGATCCTGCACGAGACCGCACTTCTGATCGCCGATCCGCAGGTGCGCTACCGCGGCACCATCGGCGGCAATGTCGCCAATGGCGATCCCGGCAACGACATGCCGGCGCTGATGCTGACCCTGGGCGCCAGCTACCGGCTCGAAGGATCCGGAGGCGGCCGCGACATCGCGGCGTCGGAATTCTACCAGGGCGCCTATTTCACCGCGCTTGAGCCCGGCGAAATCCTGACCGCGATTTCGATTCCGGTGCCCGCGGCCGGCGCCGGTTACGCCTATGAGAAGCTGAAACGCAAGATCGGCGATTACGCCACCGCGGCCGCCGCCGTCGTGCTGACGATGTCGGGCGGCAAGGTCGCCAGTTGCGCCATCGGCCTCACCAATCTGCACGAAACGCCGCTGCTCGCGACCGACGCGGCAAAGGCCGTGATGGGAACCAGCCTCGACGATGCGGCGCTCAAGAAAGCCGCGGCCGCTGCGGTGGCGATCATGTCGCCGGCCGCGGATGCCCGCGGGCCGGTCGAATACCGCAAGCATGTCGGCGGCATCATGGTGATGCGGGCGCTGACCCGCGCCGCCGCGCGCGCCAAGTAACGGGGAGGGACCAACAATGGCAAACCCAAAAGACCCATGTGACCATGAAGGTGAACGGCGCCGAGGTCGAAGGCCTGGTCGAGCCGCGCACGCTGCTGGTGCATTTCATCCGCGAGAATCTGCAGCTTACCGGCACCCATATCGGTTGCGAGACCACGCATTGCGGCGCCTGCACCGTCGATATCGACGGCATGTCGGTGAAAAGCTGCACCATGTTCGCGGTGCAGGCCACCGGCTCGGAGATCACCACCATCGAAGGCGTCGCCAACGCCGACGGCTCGCTGTCGGCGTTGCAGGAAGGTTTCCGGATGATGCACGGGCTGCAATGCGGCTTCTGCACGCCGGGCATGATTTTGCGCGCGCAGCGGCTGTTGCAGGAAAATCCCTCGCCAACGGAAGCGGAAATCCGGATGGGCATCTCAGGCAATATCTGCCGCTGCACCGGCTATCAGAACATCGTCAGGGCAATCCAGTACGCCGCCGCCAAGATCAATGGCGTCGAATTCCAGGAGGCTGCGGAATGAACGACATGACTCCCACGCGGGAACAACGCGAAGCCAAGCTCGAAGGCATGGGCTGCAAGCGCAAGCGGGTCGAGGATGCCCGCTTCACGCAGGGCAAGGGCAACTATGTCGACGACCTGAAACTGCCGGGCATGCTGCACGGCGACTTCGTCAGATCGCCGCATGCCCATGCCCGGGTGAAATCGATCAACGGCGATGAGGCGTTGAAGGTGCCGGGCGTGCTGGCGGTGATCACCGCCGAGACGCTGAAAACCGTCAACCTTGCGTGGATGCCGACGCTGGCCGGCGACGTGCAGATGGTGCTGGCCGACGGCAAGGTGCTGTTCCAGAACCAGGAGGTCGCCTTCGTGGTCGCCACTGATCGCTATGCCGCGGACGACGGCATCAACAAGGTCGTAGTCGAATACGAACCGCTCCCGGTCGTGATCGATCCGTTCAAGGCGATGGACGCCGACGCCCCGGTGCTGCGCGAGGATCTCGCCGGCAAAACCACCGGCGCGCACGGCCCGCGCAAGCATCACAACCACATCTTCGAATGGACCGTCGGCGACAAGGACCTGACCGACGCCGCGTTCAGGAAGGCGGATGTCACCATCAAGGAGATGATCTCCTACCACCGCACCCATCCCTCGCCGCTGGAGACCTGCCAGTGCGTGTGTTCGTTCGACAAGATCAAGGGCGAATTGTCGATCTGGGGCACGTTCCAGGCGCCGCATGTGATCCGCACCGTGGTGGCGCTGATCGCCAAGATTCCGGAGCATAAAATTCACGTGATCTCGCCCGACGTCGGCGGCGGTTTCGGCAACAAGGTCGGCGCCTATCCCGGCTATATCTGCGCGGCGGTCGCCTCCATCGTCACCGGCAAACCGGTGAAATGGGTCGAGGACCGGATCGAGAACCTGACCGCGACCTCGTTCGCGCGCGATTACCACATGACCACCGAGATCGCCGCCACCAAGGACGGCAAGGTCACGGGGCTTCGCGTCCATGTGCTGGCCGATCACGGCGCGTTCGACGCCTGCGCCGATCCGTCGAAATGGCCGGCCGGCTTCTTCAACATCGTCACGGGTTCGTATGATTTCCCGGTCGCGCATCTGTCGGTCGATGGCATCTACACCAACAAGGCGCCGGGCGGCGTCGCCTATCGCTGCTCGTTCCGGGTGACGGAGGCGGCCTATTGCATCGAGCGCGGCATGGACATTCTGGCCCAGAAGCTCGGCATCGATCCGGCGGAATTGCGCCTGAGGAACTTCATCAAGAAGGAGCAGTTCCCCTATCACTCCGCGTTGGGGTGGGAGTACGATTCCGGCGACTACGACACCGCCATGCGCAAGATGATGAAAACGGTCGACTATGCCGGCCTGCGCAAGGAGCAGGCGGAGAAACGCGCAGCTTTCAAGCGCGGCGAGACCCGCGAGATCATGGGGCTCGGCGTCTCCTTCTTCACCGAGATCGTCGGCGCCGGTCCGTCGAAGAATTGCGACATCCTCGGAATCGCGATGTTCGATTCCTGCGAGATCCGCCTGCACCCCACCGGCGCCGGCATTGCGCGGGTCGGCACCAAGAGCACCGGCCAGGGCCACGAGACCACCTGGGCGCAGATCATCGCCACCGAGATCGGCATTCCCGCCGACGACATCATGGTCGAGGAGGGCAATACCGATACCGCGCCCTACGGGCTCGGCACCTACGGGTCGCGCTCGACGCCGGTGGCGGGCGCGGCGATCGCGATGGCCGCTCGTAAAATCAAGGCCAAGGCGCAGATGATCGCCGCCTACAAGCTCGAAGTGCACGAGGGCGATCTCGAATGGGATATCGACGGCTTCCGGGTCAAGGGCCTGCCGGAGAAAACCATGTCGATGAAGGATATCTGCTGGGCGGCCTATAATTCGGTGCCGCCGGGCATGGAGCCGGGGCTGGAGGCGGTGAGCTATTACGATCCGCCCAACATGACCTATCCGTTCGGCGCTTATATTTGCGTGATGAACATCGACGTCGATACCGGGGTCTACACGATCAGGCGCTTCTACGCGCTCGACGATTGCGGCACCCGCATCAACCCGATGATCATCGAGGGCCAGGTCCATGGCGGGCTGACCGAAGCGTTTGCCATCGCGATGGGCCAGGAGATCCGTTACGACCCCGAAGGCAACGTGGTGACCGGCTCGTTCATGGATTTCTTCATGCCGACCGCGGTCGAGACCCCGCATTGGGAGACCGATTTTACCGTGACGCCGTCGCCGCATCACCCGATCGGCGCCAAGGGAGTCGGCGAAAGCCCGAATGTCGGCGGCGTGCCGGCGTTCTCCAACGCCGTCAACGACGCTTTCTCTTTCCTGGGGTCGACCCACATCCAGATGCCGCACGACTACTGGCGCAACTGGAAGGCGGCGAAGAGTTTGGGAGTGTTTGCGGCGTAGTTCCTCCCCTCCCTCCACGCGCCCTTGCGCGTGGCGGGGAGGGGTCGGGGGTGGGGGGTGTCTCCGCTTGCTCCTCTGGCAGCGAGTTCTGCCGAGCTACCCCCCACCCCCGACCCCTCCCCACCGCTTCGCGGGAGGAGGGGAGAAGAGCAGCAAAGAGGAACACACGCTGACGATGAAAACCCGTGAAGAGATCGCGCAAGCGCTGGCGGCTGGCGGCTATATCGCCGACGGCGAGCTTGCGACTGCGATCTCGCTGATGCAATTACTCAAGCGGCCGTTGCTGCTGGAGGGCGAAGCGGGCGTCGGCAAGACCGAGGTGGCGAAGGCGCTGGCCACCGCGTACGGCACTGAATTGATCCGCCTGCAATGCTATGAGGGCCTCGATCAGTCGGCCGCGCTGTATGAGTGGAACTACCAGCGGCAATTGCTGGCGATCCAGGCGCATCGCGGCGACAATGCCGGCGCCATCGAAGAGCAGATCTTTTCGGAAAAGTATTTGCTCGAAAGGCCATTATTGGCCGCGATCCGCCGCAGCCAGCCGCCGGTGCTGCTGATCGACGAGATCGATCGCTCCGACGACGAGTTCGAGGCGTTCCTGCTCGAGCTGTTGTCGGATTTCCAGGTCTCGATCCCCGAACTCGGCACGATTTCGGCGACCTCGATCCCGCATGTGGTCCTGACCTCGAACGGCACCCGCGAACTTTCCGACGCGCTGCGCCGCCGCTGCCTCTATCACTATGTCGATTATCCCGACGTCGACCGCGAGGCGCGCATCATCATGGCGCGGATCGAGGGCGCCGGCGCGTCGCTGTCGCTGCAGATCGCGCGCATGGTCGAGAACATCCGGAAAGAAGAGCTGCGCAAGGTCCCTGGAGTAGCCGAGACGCTGGACTGGGCGGCGGCGTTGGTCGGGCTCGGCGTGCCCGACCTGCACGATACGCCCGAGGTGGTGCATGAGACGCTGATGTGCCTGCTCAAGACCCATGAGGACAAATCGCGCCTGACGCGCGAGGTGACCGAACGGCTGTTGGGGAAGGTCGCATGAGCTGCTGCGGCGCCAATCCCGGTTATGAAGAGATCGACGAGGTGTCGCGCCTGGTCTCGGCGAAACTCGCAGCGTTTCTCAAGACCCTGCGCGACAATGCGTTCGCGGTCGGCCTGCACGAGGGCCGCGATGCCGCCGCCTTGATGGCCGCAGGCTATGCGGCGCAGCCCGGCCTGTTGCGGTCCGCGTTCAAGCACCTGTTCTCGGCGCGGAAATCCGACTGGGACAAATTCGACGGGTTGTTCGATGCGTTCTGGCTCGGAAAACGCGTGCGATCGCGATCGATGACCATGGGTTCGGCCAGGACCGCCAACAGCCCGTCGCTGAAAAGCCTGCAAGACGGCAAGTCGGAACGAAGCGGCAGCGAAGCCGCCTCCGATCAAATTCCATCCACCGACGACGCGCCGGACCAGCGTGCCGGCGAAGGCCGCATGGAAGGCGCCTCGCGCGCCGAAAACCTGGCGGAAATCGATTTCCGCAAGATGGCCGACCCTGATCAAATCGAACAGGCCCATGCGGTGGCGGCGCAACTTGCCAGGACCATGCGCACGCGGCTGACCCGGCGTGATCTGGCGCGGCGGCGCGGTTACCGGCTCGATCTGCGCAGGACCATCCACAAGAACATCAGCCACGGCGGCGTGCCGATCAGCCTGGTCAGGCGCCGGCGCAAGCAAAAGCCGCTGCGCCTGGTGATGCTGCTCGACGCCTCCGGCTCGATGAGCATGTACACCGGGGTGTTCCTGCGTTTCATCCACGGCGTGCTGGATGAGTTTCGCGAGGCCGAGGCGTTTCTGTTTCACACCCGTCTCGCCTACGTGTCCGATGCGATGAAGGAAAAGGATGCGGGCCGCGCGCTCGACCGTCTCTCGATCATGGCGCAGGGCGCCGGCGGCGGCACCAAAATCGGCGAGAGCTTGCAGACCTTCAACCGCTGGCACGCCGCGCGCGTATTACACTCGCGCAGCTGCGTGATGATCGTGTCCGACGGCTACGAGACCGACGACGCGGCATTGCTCGGCCGCGAGATGGCGGCACTCGGCCGCCGCTGCCGCCGCATCGTCTGGCTCAATCCGATGATGGCGTGGCAGGGCTATGCGCCCGAAGCCGCCGGCATCAGGGCGGCGCTGCCGCATGTCGATCTCTATGCGCCCGGCAACACGCTGAAAAGCCTGACCGAGCTTGAACCCTATCTGGCGAAGCTGTGAGGATCGATGGGATTGAGCTTTTCGCGACAACGGAAGTGCACTCCCTCTCCCGCTTGCGGGGGAGGGTTGGGGTGGGGGTCTCTCCGCGGGCACCGTGCTTGCGGAACCAGTTCCCCCACCCGCCGCGCTCTGGCGCGCAAGTGCGCTGCCGAGCGCGTCGACCTCCCCCGCAAGCGGGAGAGGTGAAGTGAAGCCGTATCCGAAGGAAACGCACATGACCAAGCATGTCGAGGTGATGGAACTGGTGGCCCGGCTCAAGGCGGCCGAGGAGACCTTCGTTCTCGCCACTGTTGTCCGCACGGTATCGGTGACCGCGGCCAAGGCCGGCGCCAAGGCGATCATCCGTCCCGACGGCACCATCGTGGCGGGCTGGATCGGCGGTGGTTGCGCCCGCGGCGCGGTGCTCAAGGCGGCGCGTGAATCGCTGGTCGACGGCGAGCCGCGCATGGTCTCGGTGCAGCCGGAAAATCTGCTGGCCGAGCTCGGCGTCAAGCCCGGCGAGAATCGCGACGGCGTGCGCTTTGCGGAAAACATGTGCCCGAGCAAAGGCACCATGGATATTTTCGTCGAGCCGGTGCTGCCGCATCCGTCGCTGGTGATTCTCGGCGTCAGCCCGGTGGCGCTGTCGCTGGCGACGCAGGCGCGGCAACTCGGCTATCACGTCACGGTCGCAGCCCCGGCCGCGGATCTTCCGAACACATCTGATGTGGACATGCTGATTGACGGCTACGCGCTCGGAAAACTGCACGAGGCGCGGCGCTTCATCGTGGTATCGACACAAGGCAGGGGCGATGAAGCGGCATTACGCGCGGCCGTGTCGACCGATGCCGCCTATCACGCCTTCGTCGGCAGCCGCCGCAAGATGGCGGCGTTGCGCGAAAGACTGATCGCGCAAGGTGTCGACGCCTCGGCGCTGGATCGCATCAAGGCGCCCGCCGGTCTCGATCTCGGCGCCATCACCCCGGAAGAAATCGCGATGTCGATCCTGGCCGAGATCACGCTGGAGCGGCGGCGCGGACAGCGCGGCTAACCCTTGCTGCGCCGATGCCGATCAGGGAGCCGACCCTTCGACGGCAAAGGTGCGGAATTTGGCGTACTTCTCGCCGACGTTCTGCGCGTCCTGGTAGGCCTGCGAAGTAAACACGGCTTGCGCCTTGTCCATGCTTTCAAAAACAGAAACGATGACTCGCGCTTTTGGCGGATCGCCCGCTATCGCCAGCGTATTGCCACCCGATACGATCCGCTTCTCGCCGCTGCCGGCAAGCGCCTTTTTGACCAGCGGGATGTAGTCACTGGAGTACCCGCTCTCGTCGACCACGTCGATCTCCGAGATGACATAAGCGGGCGGCGACGCCTGCGCATGAAGTTCATGGACCGCGCCCGCGCCAAGTCCGAAGCCAGCGACCAGCGCCAGACCTAATTTGACGTGCGTCTTCATTTGGTTTCCTCCCCTAGATATCGGCGTGCAAGACTATGACAGACTAGCATCATATTCCCTAGAGCGTCGTTGCGCGCGAGATGCACACGATGAGTTTAACAGGATTTGGAAATTAACAGGATTTGGAAATCAACAGGATTTGGAAATCAACAGGGTTTGGAATTCAACGGGGCTTGGAATTTAACCCGGCTTGGAATTTACCCGGCTTGGGCAGCCGCGGCTTTGGAGTATGCTGCATGCCGTCAGCCGGAGGAACATCGATGCAATTGCGGGTTTTCGGGCGCACGGGAATGCAGCTCTCGGTGCTGGGGTTCGGCTGCGGCGCGGTGGGCGGGTTTATGGTGCGTGGCGATCCTGTCGATCAGGAGCGTGTGGTCGCGCGGGCGATCGCCGCCGGCGTGAACTACTTCGACACCGCGGTGCAGTACGGCGACGGCGAATCGGAAAAGAACCTCGGCCGCGTTTTGCAAAAACTGAAGCCGGCCAATGTGGTCGTCGGCACCAAGGTCCGGGTGCCCCCAGGCGAATTCGGCCGCATCGCCGATGCCGTCACGACCTCGCTCGAAGGCAGCTTGGCGCGGCTGGGCCTGGAGCGGGCCGATATCTTTCACCTGCACAATCCGATTACCGAAAAAGGAGGCGGATCGGCGCTGAGCGCCGCCCAGGTGCTCGGCGACGTGGTGCCAGCGTTCGAGCGCTTGCGCGCGCAGGGCAAGATTCGTTTCCTCGGGATCACGGCGCTGGGCGACACCGCCGCAGTCAATCAGGTGATCGATGCGCGCGCTTTCGACAGCGCCCAGGTCGTCTACAACATGCTCAATCCGTCGGCCGCCGTAAAATTGCCGGCGAACTATCCGGCGCAGGATTATGGATGCATGTTCGATCACACCGTTGCGGCCGGCGTCGGCGTCGTCGGCATCCGCGTGCTGGCCGGCGGCGCATTGTCGGGCTCGACCGAGCGTCACCCGATTGCCGGCCCGGCGCCCGAGCCGATCGGTTCGGCCATGAACTACGACGCCGATGTCGATCGCGCCCGCCGCCTGATGCCGCTGGTGCAGGAGGGTTTCGCCACAAGCCTGACCGAAGCCGCCACGCGCTTTGCGCTGTCTCACCCGGCGATGGGCACGATCCTGGTCGGCATGGCGAGCCCGCAACAGTTCGAGGACGCACTCGCCGCGGTTCAAAAAGGTCCGTTGCCGCCCGAGGCGCTCGATCGGCTGGCCGCCTTGCGGCAGGCGTTCTCCGGAGAGCCAAGATGACGGCTTAGCAATCACGCGTCGTCCCTGCGAAAGCAGGGACCCATACGCCGTGCCGCTCGTTGTGAGCGACGCTGTTCAACGACTTTGGCTTAACTACTAACGCCTGTGGTTATGGGTCCCCGCCTTCGCGGGGACGACACGGAGTAGCAGTCGCAAACCCGCGAAAACCTTAGCCCGGCTGACGCGCGCGGGAGGCGTGGGACTGCAGCGCGCGGATGCGGTCGGCGAGGGTGCCGCCCGCCGCAGGAATCGGCGCGCCGTTGGCAGGAGGTCCATTGGCGTTGGCCGGTCGCGCCGCGTTGGGAGGCGTCGCCGGGTCGGCGGCCAGCATCGCCTCGATCGGCGAGTTCGGCCCTTCCAGCTGCATCGCGAGCTTGGCGACTTCGGCGGCGATGTCGTTGATGCGTTCGCGCAACAGCGCATTCTCCATGCGCTCGGTCGCCCACGAGCTTTCGGCCTGCTGCTGGATCGCATTGATGTCGCGCTGCAGCTTGGCGCGTTCGTCGCGCGCCACGCCGAGCTGCGCTTCGAGCGCGGCCTTCTCGGTTCGCAGCTTTTCGATCGCCGGCGATTTGCCGCCGCTCAGGCCGGCGATTTCCTCGCGCAATTCCTTTGCCGTGCGTTCGGCGACCTGGTTGGCCTGGCGCAACTGGTTGTTTTCGTAGTCGCGCTCGGCCAGCAGCTTGCCCTGGGTGCCAAGCCGCGTTTCCAGATCCTGCACCCGGTTGCCGAGCATTTCGGCTTCCTTGACCTGGATGATCAGCTGCCGGTCGAGATCGGTGACGCGCTGGCTGAGGTTCTCGACGCGGCCGCGCGCCTCGGTCAGTTCGCGGGTCGCCGCACTGGATTCGCCGCGCTGCAGTTCGAGCCGCGCCTGAGTTGCGGCGAATTCCTTTTCGGCGTCGCTGACGCGGTTCTTGAGTTCGTCGATCTGGGCGCGCACCGCCACCAGTTCGACCTGCCGGCTCTCCGCCACCATCGAACGGCTGGACAATTCGCCGTTGAGTTTGCCGAGCTCGCTCTGCTTGTCGGTCAGGTTCTGTTCGGCGAGACGCAGCGCTTCGGTCTTGGCGGCGAATTCCTCTTCGGTCGCCCGCAACTGTTCCTTCACCGCCTTCTCGCGCGCTTCGAGTGCGAAGATCGTGGCGTTCTTCTCGCCGAGCTCGAGCTTCATGCGATTGATCGCGTCGGATTTCTTGCCGAGTTCGGCGAGCTGGCTGGTGGTCTTGTTCTTGAGCTGGTCGACGCTCATCTCGAGCCGGCGCGCCGACATCGCGAATTCCGCGCGCAGTTGATCCTTGTCGGCCTGGATTTCGGCCATCGACAGCGGCGTCGCCGCTTCCAGCCGCTTGGTGGTCAGCCGCACGGCGCGATTATGCACCAGCGGCACGATCATCAGCCCAAACAGCATCGAGACCAGAAAACCGATCGCCAGATACATGATCGGTTCGACCATCAACCGTACTCCTCACGCGAAAACGCCGGATAACCCAGGTTACAATGCCATGGCGGGCGGGGAAAAGGCCAGCCCAATGCCGCGTTAACGTGAATCTGTGACCCGGAGCACGATCCGCAAAAAGCCGGGACCGGTGCTCAACCGAAAAGACGGATCAGAACGGGTTCCAGGTCGCGCGCGGGGTATATTTGAGGTAGCCGATATTGGCCCCGAGCCGCAGTCCGATGCCGGAACGGATCGGCACCAGCACGATGTTGTTGGCGGTCAGCGCCGTCATCCCGAAGCCGCCGATAATATAGGCGGAGCCGTCGATGCCGACGAAGCGCTGGTAGATCGCATTGGTGGCCGGAAGGTTATAGACCAGCGTCATGGTACGCGCGCCGTCGCCGCCCCAGTCGAAGCCGACCGACGGACCCTGCCAGTAGACCCGCAGGTCGCCGGCATTCTTGGTGTAGAGCGTGCCTTCGCCGTAGCGCAAGCCGGCCACGAACGCGCCCGAACCTTCCTCGCCGAGGACGTAGCCGTTCGGCAGGCCCCATTGGCTGACGGCGCGCTCGATCACCGAAGCAAGACCGCGCGAAACGTTGCCGAAGAACCGGTGTCCGGCGTTGGTCAATTCATCCGAGCCGAAGGTGTTGGGGCTGGGCTGGCGTTGCGGCGGAGGAAGCGGCGGCGCCGGCTGCATCGGCGGCTGCTGTTGCACGGGCGGCGGTGGCTGCATGGGCGGTGGTTGCTGCGCGAGCGCGGGCACGGTTCCGCACGTCAGCGCGACGAGCGTCACCGCTGCAAGGCGTGATGCGAAAATCATGAAAGTACCCCTGGGTATTGAAATCCTGACCGCCCGCCTTAACCGGATGCCAACAGGCACGGCTGTAAGCTGGCGGCCATCGTCCCCGACTCGGATGTTATCGGCACCAACTATGACGGCACAACGGCAGGAAAGAAACGGCGGTCGTGACCGAACCGGCTTTCGCCCCCGAATAGCCTTGATCCCCCTGTGGGCAAGGCTCCTGGTAACAAGGCTCCCGGTAATGAGGCTCCTGGCAACAAGGCTCGGGCGGATAGGCCGCGTTGTAAGGATTGGTCGTCTTGCAAGGGTGAGTCTTGCAGCAGCGGCCCTGGGCCTGCTGGCCTGCCCCGAATTTGTCGCCGAGGCTTCGACCACCGAGCGGGTGGTGGTGAACCGCTTTTCGGGCCTGGCCATCGAGGGCTTCGATCCCGTCGCCTATTTCACCGACGCCCGCCCGATGCTCGGGCTGCCGGACCTCGAGGCGTCGCAGGCCGGGGCGGTCTGGCGTTTCCGCAATGCCAGCAACCGCGATGCCTTTGTCGCCCATCCCGACATCTACGGCCCGCAGTTCGGCGGCTACGACCCGATCGACCTGGCGCGCGGCGTCGCCTTTGCCGGCAATCCGCGGTTCTGGCTGGTGTCGGGCGAACGGCTCTATCTGTTCGGCCGCGAACAAAGCCGCGATGCCTTTGCCGCCGACCCGGGCGCTGCCTTGCGCGAAGCCAGGCAGCGCTGGCCGGAGCTGGAGCAAACGCTGGCGCAGTAGCGCAAGCGCTCAGCCGGCCGCCGCAGGGTCGCCCCAGGCGATGAATTCCGGGACGATGAAATCCTTTCGCCCCAAGCCGAAATGCAACGGCGCGCCATGGCTGTCGGTGACCTTGCCGCCGGCGGCGGTGACGATGGCGTGGCCCGCCGCGATGTCCCATTCGCAAGTGGGGGCGAGGCGGGGATAGATATCGACCCGGCCTTCGGCCACCCGGCCGAATTTCACCGCCGAGCCGAGCGTCTCTCGGACAGCGCCGGGGCGCTGGTCGATGAAGGTCTCGGTCCGGTCATCGCCGTGCGAGCGGCTGACGGCCGCGATCCAGGGATCGCCGCGCGGCGGGAAGGAGCGGGTATGGATCGGCTCGGCTTTGCCAGCCGCAAGCCGTTCCGCGCCGCGACCGACCAGCCCGCGCCATATCAATCCGAGCGCCGGGGCGCCGATGATGCCGAGCAGCGGCGCGCCGTTCACCACCAGCGCCAGATTGACCGTGAATTCGCCGCGCCCGGCGACGAACTCCTTGGTGCCGTCGAGCGGATCGATCAGAAAGAACCCGCCGTCGTAAGGCGGCTTCGCCAGGTGAACGCGCTCCTCGGACAGCGCCGGGATGTGCGGCACGAGCCGCGCGAGCCCTTCGGCGATGACCCGGTCGGCGGCCAGATCCGCTTCCGTGACCGGAGAGCCGTCGACCTTGCCGTCGACCTGCATGTCGCTGCGGTTGACCGCCAGAATGGCGGCGCCGGCCCGGACCACGAGATCGGTCAGGGGTTCGATCAGCGCGGCCGCGCGGTCGCGATCGATCGCCGGTCCCGTCGAACCTGCCTCATTCATCGGCAAGCCTCATATCAAGCCTCATATCCACCAAGCCCCGTATCCACATCGTCTTATCCGATAGCCGGCCCTGCGTGTCCCGCCCTGTGTTGGCAGCCCATGCATCCGCAGTGTATCAAGCGGGCCAAGCATGCGTGATTCGCCGTGAACGCGTTTTTGCGGATTTCAGGGAACATTTGATGTCTGGCACCTCGTCTCCCGGTCCTGCCCCCGATGCTCTCGAATTGGCGGCGTTGTTGTGTTCGCGGGTCTGCCACGATCTCATCAGCCCGGTCGGCGCCATCGTCAATGGCCTTGAGGTGCTCGACGACAATCCGAAGCCGGACGATCGCGAATTTGCCCTCGATTTGATCCGCAAAAGCGCCAGGACCGCCTCGGCCCGGTTGCAGTTTTGCCGGCTGGCATTCGGGGCGGCCGGCTCGGCGGGCGCGCAGATCGACCTCGGCGATGCGCAGACCATGGCACGGGGTCATATCGAGGACGGCAAGACCACGATCGCCTGGAATTTGCCGCGGCTGCTGCTGGCGAAAAACCGGGTCAAGCTGCTCCTGAACATGCTGGTGATCGCGCAGCAGACCATACCGCGCGGCGGCGTGATCACGGTCGATTCGATCGGCGAAGGCGACGCGCTCGGCTTTCGCGTCGCCGCCAGCGGCCTCAACGCCCGCCTTCCGCAAAATATCGCCGATCTCCTCAGTGCGACTGACGCCTCGGGCGTCGATGCCCATGCGGTGCAGCCCTACTACACGCGGCTGCTGGCCCAGGCCTGTGGATTGAAGGTGGCGCTGGCCACCGACGGCGATGCGGTGGTGGTGACCGCTTCCTGACAGCGCGCGCCTTCGAAATTATGGTTAACCAACGGTTTATCGCAGGCCGCCGGATTCGGTGAGGCCGTCTTATCTCTTTGTTGAGACCGTTCTTTTCCAATTACTCAACCAATATTAAACGCTTTGCGGAGATGCTGGCCGAACTCCGAAAGGCGCGTCGAAGTCGCGTGCCCATCGCGTTCGAAGGCCTGGTTCATGGACGATCTGTTACGAGAGTTCCTGACGGAAACCAGCGAGAGCCTGGATACGGTCGACAATCAACTGGTGCGGTTCGAGCAGGAACCGAACAACGCCAGGATTCTCGACAACATCTTTCGCCTGGTTCACACCATCAAGGGCACTTGCGGCTTTCTCGGCCTGCCGCGTCTTGAAGCGCTGGCGCATGCCGCCGAGACGCTGATGGGCAAATTCCGCGACGGGATGCCGGTGACCGGCGCAGCGGTCACGCTGATCCTGAACAGCATCGACCGCATCAAGGAAATTCTCGCGGGGCTCGAGGCAACCCACGCCGAACCTGATGGCACCGATCTGGACCTGATCGTCGAGCTCCATCAAACGGTCGAACGCGGGATGCAGGCGATGGCCGAGGCTGCGGCCCAGCCCGCGATAGAGCAGGGTACATTGGTGCCGCAGGTACTGGAGCGGCGACTGCGTCCGGACGAAGTGTCGCTGGATGAACTGGAACGCGCGTTCCGCCAGACCGCGAGCGAGGTCGCGCCGCCGCCAGCGCCGCAGACCGCACCGAAAGCGGCAAGGCCGGCCCCGAAGAAAGCCTTTGCCGAACCCGAAACGGCCGATGCCGACCGCGTCGCCAACCAGTCGATCCGGGTCAATGTGGACACGCTGGAACACCTGATGACGATGGTGTCGGAGCTGGTGCTGACCCGCAACCAGCTTCTGGAAATCAGCCGCCGCAACGAGGATACCGAATTCAAGGTGCCGCTGCAGCGGTTGTCGAACGTCACCGCCGAGTTGCAGGAAGGCGTCATGAAGACGCGGATGCAGCCGATCGGCAACGCCTGGCAGAAGTTGCCGCGGATCGTGCGCGACCTGTCCGGTGAACTCGGCAAGCAGATCGAACTGGAGATGCACGGCGCCGACACCGAGCTCGACCGCCAGGTGCTCGATCTGATCAAGGATCCCCTGACCCACATGGTGCGCAACTCGGCCGATCACGGGCTGGAGACGCCGGCCGAACGGCTGGCCGCCGGCAAGTCCGAGCAGGGCACGATCAGGCTCTCGGCCTATCACGAAGGCGGCCACATCATCATCTGCATCGCCGACAACGGCCGCGGGCTGAACACCGGTCGCATCAAGGCCAAGGCGATCGCCAACGGTCTCGTCAGCGAGGCCGAACTTGAGAAGATGACGGAAGCGCAGATCCACAAAT
Source organism: uncultured Alphaproteobacteria bacterium (assembly GCA_963774685.1). Taxonomy (GTDB): domain Bacteria; phylum Pseudomonadota; class Alphaproteobacteria; order Rhizobiales; family Xanthobacteraceae; genus Bradyrhizobium. The sequence goes on from CAVZFU010000006.1 coordinate 322,098, forward strand.
TCATCTTCGCACCGGGTTTTTCGACGGCGGCCAGCGTCACCAGCGTGTCCGGCCGCGGCGTCGGCATGGACGTGGTGCGCACCAATATCGACCAGATCGGCGGCACCATCGACGTCAAATCGGTGACCGGCGAAGGCTCCAGCGTCACCGTCAAGATCCCGCTGACGCTTGCCATCGTTTCGGCGCTGATCGTGGAAGCCGGCGGCGACCGCTTTGCCATCCCGCAACTGGCGGTGGTCGAACTGGTGCGGGCGCGGGCCAACTCCGAGCACCGCATCGAGCGCATCAAGGACACCGCGGTATTGCGCCTGCGCAACAAGCTGCTGCCGCTGATCCACCTGAAGAAGCTGCTCAAGATCGACGCCGGCACAGCCTCCGACCCGGAAAACGGCTTCATCGTGGTGACGCAGGTCGGCAGCCAGACCTTCGGCATCGTGGTCGACGGCGTGTTCCACACCGAGGAAATCGTGGTCAAGCCGATGTCGACCAAGCTGCGCCACATCGAGATGTTTTCCGGCAACACCATCCTCGGCGACGGCGCCGTCATCATGATCATCGACCCTAACGGCATTGCGAAAGCGTTGGGCACCCTGGTTGCCGCCGGTTACGAAATCGCCGACGAGAATGCCGCGATGCGCGCCAGCACGGCCGAGCCGTTGACGTCGCTGCTGGTGTTCCGCGCCGGCAGCCAACAGCCCAAGGCGGTGCCGTTGGGGCTGGTGACCCGGCTGGAAGAGATCGCCACCGACAAGATCGAGTTCTCCAACGGCCGCTACATGGTGCAGTACCGCGATCGGCTGATGCCGCTGGTACAGATGAACGGCGTCAGCGTCCGCACCTCGGGCACCCAGCCGATCCTGGTATTCGCCGACGACGGCCGTTCGATGGGGCTGGTGGTCGACGAGATCATCGACATCGTCGAGGAACGGCTCGACATCGAGGTCGCAGGCAGCGGTGACGGCGTTCTCGGCTCCGCCGTGATCAAGGGCCAGGCCACCGAAGTGATCGACGTCGGCCATTTCCTGCCGATGGCGTTCGCCGACTGGTTCAACCGCAAGGAGATGCGGCCGTCGGCATCGGCGCAATCGGTGCTGCTGGTCGACGACTCCGCGTTCTTCCGCAACATGCTGGCGCCGGTCTTGAAGGCGGCGGGCTATCGGGTGCGGGTCGCCCCCAACGCGCAAGAGGGCCTGGCGGCGCTGCGCTCGGGCCAGGCGTTCGACGTGGTGCTGACCGACATCGAGATGCCCGACATGAACGGCTTCGAATTTGCCGAGACCATCCGCGCCGATCAGCATTTGAGCGCGATGCCGATCATCGCGTTGTCCTCGATGGTCTCGCCGGCGGCGATCGAGCGCGGGCGGCTCGCAGGCTTTCATGACTACGTCGCCAAGTTCGACCGTCCCGGCCTGATCGCCGCGCTGAAAGAACAGACCGCCGACATCGTCCGGGTAACGGACCGGGTAGCGGCATGACGGGATCCGGCATGAGCAGCACGACAACCCAGAGCCTCGAGAGCGCGGTCTCCGAATACGTCACCGCCGTGATCGGCGGGCAGCTGTTCGGTCTGCCGATCTCCCGCGTGCAGGACGTGTTCATGCCGGAGCGCGTCACCCGGGTGCCGCTGTCGCCGGGCGAGATCGCCGGTGTTCTCAACCTGCGCGGCCGCATCGTCACGGTCGTGAATATGCGCGCCCGTCTCGGTCTGCCGAAAAACGACGACGGCAAGACGCCGATGGCGATCGGTGTCGACCTGCGCGGCGAATCCTACGGCCTGTTGATCGACGAGATCGGCGAGGTGCTCAAGCTCGCCGATGACGGCCGCGAGGACAACCCCGTCAATCTCGATCCCCGCATGGCCAGGCTCGCCGGCGGCGTTCATCGCCTCGAAGGCCAGCTCATGGTGGTGCTCGACGTCGACCGCGTTCTCGAAATCGAGCCCAACATGCTGGCGGCATAAGGATCAGGCGGGCACCCGCGAAATTGAAATTGGAATTGGAAACGGAAACATCCCTTTCGGGAAGAAGCAGAGGCTAAAATGAAAACATGTCTGGTTGTCGATGACTCAAGCGTCATTCGAAAAGTCGCACGGCGTATCCTGGAAGGCCTGGATTTCCAGATCCTCGAAGCCGAGGACGGCGAGAAGGCGCTCGAGGTCTGCAAGCGCGGCCTGCCCGAAGCGATCCTGCTCGACTGGAACATGCCGATCATGGATGGCTATGAATTCCTCGGCAACCTGCGCCGCATGCCGGGCGGCGACCAGCCCAAGGTGGTGTTCTGCACCACCGAGAACGACGTCGCGCACATCGCGCGCGCGCTTCATGCCGGCGCCAACGAATACATCATGAAGCCGTTCGACAAGGACATCGTCACGGCGAAATTCCAGGAAGTCGGTCTGATCTGACCGTTGTTGCGGTCCGCCGGCTGGGGAGCCGTCGGTGTTGGCGTTGCATAGTGCCGCTTTGAGTCGCGTCCGGGTGAGTAATGAGTATTGCGTTGGCAGGTTCTTCCACTTCGAATTCGATGCGGCACGAGCCGCTGCGGGTGATGGTGGTCGATGATTCCGCGGTGATCCGCGGCTTGATCTCGCGCTGGATCGACGCCGAGCCGGACATGGTCGTGGCGGCATCGCTGCGCACCGGTCTGGACGCCGTCAACCGGATCGGGCGCGTCGATCCCGATGTCGCCGTGCTCGATATCGAAATGCCGGAACTCGACGGCATTTCCGCGCTGCCGCTGTTGCTGGCCAAGAAACGCAACCTCATCATCATCATGGCCTCGACCCTGACCCGCCGCAACGCGGAGATCAGCTTCAAGGCGCTGTCGCTCGGCGCATCGGACTACATCCCAAAGCCCGAAAGCACCCGCGAGCCCGCCGCCGCCGAAACCTTCCGCCACGAACTCATCCAGAAAATCCGCCACCTCGGCGCCAAAATTCGCCGCGCGATCCCGGCTTCATCGAGCCCGCCGCTGGCACCGGTCCTCGACCGGCCGCGCGAGCCGTCGGTCCGGCCCAGGCTTGCTCCGGTGGCGCATCCGCAACTGCTGCGCCGCGCCTTCAGCGCGCTGCCGCCGCGCGTGCTGTTGATCGGCTCGTCGACCGGCGGTCCCCAGGCGCTGATGGCGCTGATCGCCGAAATCGGCCCGGTGATCGATCGCGTTCCGGTGCTCATCACCCAGCATATGCCGCCCACCTTCACCACAATTCTTGCCGAGCATCTGGCGCGCTCGAGCCAGCGCCCCGTGCATGAAGCCGTCGACGGCGAGCCGGTCAGGGCGGGCCAGGTCTATCTCGCGCCGGGCGGCCGCCACATGCGCGTGGTGCGTCACGGCATTGAAGCGGCGATCGCGCTCGACGACGGGCCGCCGGTCAATTTCTGCAAGCCCGCAGTCGATCCCTTGTTCGCCTCCGCGATCGATGTCTGGCAGGGCAACGTCCTCGCGGTGGTGCTGACCGGCATGGGCTCGGACGGCATGCGCGGCGGCAAGGAAATCGTGGCGGCCGGCGGCAGCGTGATCGCCCAGGACGAAGCCACCAGCGTGGTGTGGGGAATGCCGGGCGCCGCCGCCAATGCGGGGATCTGCGCGGCCGTGCTGCCGCTCAACCAGATCGCACCGAAACTGGTCCGGTTGTTTTCGGGAGATCGCCCGTGACGCCGCAGGATTACGAGTATCTGCGCAAGCTGTTGCGGGAGCGGTCCGGACTGGACCTGTCCAGCGACAAGCAATACCTGGTGGAAAGCCGGCTGATCCCGCTGGCCCGAAGGGTGGGTCTGTCCGGAATCACCGAACTCGTGACCAAGATCAAATCAGGCTCCGATGCGCTGACGTCCGAGGTGGTCGAGGCGATGACCACCAACGAGACGTTCTTTTTCCGCGATAAGGTCCCGTTCGATCATTTGCGGGAAACCATCCTGCCCGCGCTTCTGAAGGCGCGTGCGAGCCGCCGCAGCCTGCGGATCTGGTCGGCGGCATCTTCCACCGGGCAGGAGCCCTATTCGATCGCGATGTGCCTGAAGGAAATCGCGCCTGCGCTGGCGGGATGGCGGGTCGAAATTCTCGCCACCGATCTGTCGCAAAGCGTGCTCGAAAAAGCCAGGGCCGGCATCTTCAGCCAGTTCGAGGTGCAGCGCGGATTGCCGATCCAGATGCTGGTCAAGCATTTCACGCAAGTCGGCGAACTGTGGCAGCTCAATGCCGATATCCGCGCCATGGTCCAGCACCGGCAATTGAACCTGATGCAGGACTTTTCCCACCTCGGAAGCTTCGATGCGATCTTCTGCCGGAACGTCCTGATCTATTTCGATCCCGAAACCAAGGCCGCCATCTTCAATCGGCTCGCCAGGGCCATCGAGCCCGACGGCATGCTGGTGCTGGGTGCCGCCGAATCCGTGGTCGGAATCTCCGACGCCTTCAAGCCCTATCCCGAGCGGCGCGGGCTTTATCGCCTGAACGCCGCCCGAACCGGGCGCGCCGGTGGCGCGGCGGTCTTGAAAGCGGTTGCCGCGCGCTAGACGCGCAAGCGCTTCGCCGGATTCTGCGCTATAACCGTGATCTCGGATAAAATAAAATCACGGGGATGAGCGATGTCGAGGAGCCAGGTTTCACGCCGCGCGCTATTGGCCGGAATGGCCGCCGCGCCGTTCGTCCGCGGCGCCAGCGCGCAAGGCGCGTGGCCGACCCGTCCGGTGTCGGTGATGGTGCCCTATCCGCCGGCCGGCGGCGCCGACACCACCGCGCGCATTCTCTACGCCAAGGTCAGCACGATTCTGGGCCAGCAGTTCGTCATCGAAAATCGCGGCGGCGCCGGCGGCACCATCGGCGAAGCCCTGGTCGCGAAGGCGGCCCCCGACGGCTACTCCATCCTGCATGACGGCACTGCCTATTCGATCAACGGCGCGCTCTATGCGAACCTTCCGTTCGACTACGACAGGGATTTCGACCCGGTCGCTCTGGTGTCGCTGGTGCCGAACATCCTGGTGGTGACGCCGTCGGTGCCGGTGACCACGATGGCCGACGTCATCGCCTATGCCAAGGCCGCACCCGGCGGCATCGACATGGCGTCCTCCGGCAACGGCACGCTGCAGCATCTGTCGCTCGAGGTGTTCCGCTTCATGACCGGGGTCAAGGTGAACCATGTGCCCTATCGCGGCGGCGGCGTCGCGCTCAACGACGTCATCGCCGGGCAGGTGAAGTTTTTCTTCTCCAACGGCTCGTCGGTGGTCGGCCTGATCCAGGGCGGCAAGCTCAAGGCCATCGCCCATACCGGCAAGGGCCGGCTGAAAAGCCTGCCCGACGTTCCGCCGGTGTCGGACACGCTGCCCGGCTTCGAGGCCTATGAATGGAACGGCGTGTTCGTGCCGCACGGCACGCCGCCGGAAATCGTGCGCATCCTCAACGGCGCGATCAACGAAGCGATCCGCTCGCCCGAGGTCAAAGAGCGCTTCGAGCAGCTCAATATCGACAGCCGCCAGAACACGCCGGAAGAATTCCGCGCCTTCGTCAAGGACCAGATCGAGCGCTGGGGCAAGGTGGTCAAGGAAGCCAACATCAAGATCGGTTAGGCCGTCGGCTCAGCACTACAGGATGGCGTGCGGCAGGAACCGCGAGGCGTTGCCGGTGATCGGATTTTTGTCCTCGCGAATCGATAGCCCGCACGGCGTGTGGTCGATCAGCCAGCTTCCAAGCACCGGATACTGGCCGGAGAAATCCGGCAAGCCTGCAACGGCCTGGCGAATAAAACCCTCCGCGCCGTAGGGGCCTTCCTGCGCCGCCAGCGTGACGCCCTCGCGGACCAGCGCGACATTGGCGCCCTCGCGGGAAAAAAGCGGCTTGCGCACAAACGAGGTACCAAGCCTTGCCGCCTCCGGGTCGTCCTCGAAATAGGCGGGCAACAGATTGGGATGGTCCGGGAACATCTCCCACAGCAACGGCAGGATGCCCTTGTTGGAGAGGATCGCCTTCCATGGCGGTTCGATCCAGCGCGTCGGCGCCTTGGCAAGCTGCGCGCCGAAGGCATCGTGGAACATCCATTCCCAGGGATAGAGCTTGAAGGCGAGTTCGATCGGCGCGATCGTCGAGATCGACGAAACTGCCGTCGTCGTTCAATCCGACCTCTTCGATATCGAGCAGGGTGGTTTCGAGGCCGGCCTGCCGTGCGGTGTCCTCCAGATAGGCCAGCGTGCCGGCATCCTCGATGCTTTCGGTCGTTCCGGTGAGATGAACATGGCGTCCGGCGCCAACTTTCCTCCACGCCGCGATCAGCCGCTCGTGGATCGAATTGAACTGGTCGGCATGCGAGGGAATGATGCCGCGCTCGATCGCCTGCTCGAGCCAGGTCCATTGAAACACCGCCGCCTCGAACAGCGAGGTCGGGGTGTCCGCATTATATTCCAGCAGTTTTGCCGGACCGCGCCCGTCGAAACCGAGATCGAGCCGGCCATAGAGGCTTGGCTGGTCGCGATGCCAGCTCTCGGAGATCAGCGGCCAGAACGCCTGCGGCACCTTCAGCCGGCGCAGGGTGGATTCGTCGTCGACCGCCTTGCCGACCAGTTCAAGGCACATCGCATCGATTTCGCCGGATGGTGCTTCGATCTGGCGTTCGATCTCGTCCAGGCTGAAGGCATAACAGGCGCGCTCGTCCCAGTAGCGCTCGCCGTCGATGGTGTGGAAATCAAACCCGGCCTGCTCGGCGGTTGCGCGCCAGTCGTCGCGCTCGGAGCAGGCGAGGCGCTGCATCGAGTTTCCGCTAGCCGCCACCGTGCATGTGGCCGTGTCCGTGGAACAGACGCGGCGTGCCGCCGAAGCCGCCATAGGTATGCCGCGGCAACAGGCGATGGGCCGGCCGTCCGGGCCGGGAACGATCGACCCGGACGTGTCCGGGACGGACAATCCAGTCGCGCGGCACGAAGCCCATCGATACCGCGCCGACGGCGGCGGTACCCATCATGGTCAAGACGACACGGCGCGAACGTTTCATGGTGGCCCCTGCGCTAATCAAGGAGTGGTCGACGATATAGTCTCTCATCGAGACGCAGTGAGGCAAGTGAAAGCGGTGGTTTCACGGCATCGTGCGGCGCAGGAACTCGCGCGAGGTCAGCCGCCGCCGGAAAAATGCGCCGTGAAGGCCCGCGCAAACGAGCCGAAACCGCCGCGGGTCACGCCCACAAACGAAAAAACCCCGCCATTTGCGGCGGGGTCCAGTCAGGGAGGAGTGAGCCGACGGGCTCGCACTAAACTTTTCGATCAGGCGGGAATGCGCTCTTCGACCTCGTGCGGCTCGCGCAGCACGTAGCCGCGGCCCCAGACGGTTTCGATGAAGTTGCGGCCTTCCGAGGCATTGGCAAGCTTCTTGCGCAGCTTGCAGATGAAGACGTCGATGATCTTGAGTTCCGGCTCGTCCATGCCGCCATAGAGATGGTTGAGGAACATTTCCTTGGTGAGCGTGGTGCCCTTGCGGAGCGAGAGCAGCTCCAGCATCTGGTATTCCTTGCCCGTCAGGTGCACGCGCTGGCCGCCGACCTCGACCGTCTTGGTGTCGAGGTTGACCACGAGGTCGCCGGTCTGGATCACCGACTGGGCGTGGCCCTTGGAGCGGCGCACGATGGCGTGGATGCGTGCGACCAGTTCGTCCTTGTGGAAGGGCTTGGTCATGTAGTCGTCGGCGCCGACGCCGAGACCCTTGACCTTGTCCTCGATGCCGGCGAGGCCGGAGAGGATCAGAATGGGGGTTTTGATCTTGGATACCCGGAGCTGCTTGAGCACGTCGTAGCCGGACATATCAGGCAGGTTCAGGTCGAGCAGGATAATGTCGTAATCGTAAAGTTTTCCGAGATCGACGCCTTCTTCCCCGAGGTCGGTCGTGTAGACGTTGAAACTCTCGGATTTGAGCATCAGCTCAATCGACTGCGCGACGGCGCTGTCATCTTCTATCAGCAATACGCGCATGCCAGTCCCCTATAGTCGCCGCTGCGGGCGTCAGGTCGGCCGCACTTGCGGCACTCAAAACGCCTTTCAACAACTGATTCGGATCCTGACGACATATGGTTAACAAAATCTGATTCTGATCCGCAAGCTCTATCCGTGCAATTTTTATCGAATTGCCCTAAGATATTGCGTCGAAGCAGCTTTTTGTATCCGTAGTCGTTCAAGCTCCACATTAAGAGGCGGACCTAACCGACTCTTGCGACTCGTCCTTCCTTCTGACGGCCGAGCGCTCTCAGTTACTAAAGACAGTGACGCAATGATTAACGATGCGGGTAAACACGAGGTTAAGGGCGGAGCGATAAAGCGCGGAAACTTAAGGTTTTCGCAATGAAGGCGCTTGCCGAACAGATCAGCGACATCGACGGCGTCAATATTTATGGCCGCGTCGTCGGCGTGCGCGGCCTGATGGTCGAGATCGCCGGACCGATTCACGCGATGTCGGTCGGCGCCCGCATCGTGATCGAGACCGGCGGCAACCGCTTCATCCCTTCCGAGGTCATCGGCTTCACCGGCAACAATGCCGTGGTGATGCCGTTCGCCGGCCTCGAAGGGGTCCGGCGCGGATGCCGCGCCGTGATCGCCAACGCCGCAAGCCAGGTGCGGCCGTCGCCGTTATGGCTGGGGCGGGTGCTCAACGCCATGTGCGAGCCGATCGACGGCAAGGGGCCGTTGCCGCAGGGGCCGTCACCGATGCCCTATCGCAATTCGCCGCCGCCGGCGCATTCGCGCAAGCGGGTCGGCCCGCCGCTCGATCTCGGGGTGCGGGCGCTCAATACTTTCCTGACCTGCTGCCGCGGCCAGCGGCTCGGCATCTTCGCCGGCTCCGGCGTCGGCAAGTCGGTGCTGTTGTCGATGCTGGCGCGCAACGTCGACGCCGACATCACGGTGATTGGCCTGGTCGGCGAACGCGGCCGCGAGGTGCAGGAATTCCTGCAGGACGACCTTGGCGAAGAAGGGCTGGCGCGCTCGGTGGTGGTGGTGGCGACCTCGGACGAGCCGGCCCTGATGCGGCGGCAGGCGGCTTATCTGACGCTCGCCATCGCCGAATACTTCCGCGACGAGGAAAAGGACGTGCTGTGCCTGATGGATTCCGTCACCCGCTTTGCGATGGCGCAGCGTGAAATCGGCCTGTCGGCCGGCGAGCCGCCGACCGCCAAGGGCTATACGCCGACGGTGTTCACCGAATTGCCGAAACTGCTGGAACGCGCCGGGCCCGGGATGGGCGAGGGCACCATCACCGGCATCTTCACGGTGCTGGTCGATGGCGACGACCACAACGAGCCGATTGCCGACGCGGTCAGAGGCATCCTCGACGGCCATGTGGTGATGGAGCGGACCATCGCCGAGCGCGGACGTTTTCCGGCCATCAACGTCCTCAAATCGGTGTCGCGCACCATGCCGAAATCGGCCGATCCGGCCTTCCTGCCGGTCATCATCCGGGGGCGCCAGGTCATGGCGACCTATGCCGACATGGAAGAACTGATCCGGCTCGGGGCCTATCGCGCGGGCTCCAGCCCGGAGGTCGACGAGGCGATCCGGCTGCATGAGCCGCTGGAGGCCTTTTTGCGCCAGGCCAAGGAAGAAACGACCGGTTTAGGCGAAGGTTATCGGCAACTTGAGCAAATCTTGGCCAGCTTGGAAACGGAACGCTAACTTTGTCAGGCCATCATCCGCGTCACACAAGTAGCAGCCGGCGGGGGCCTTATGACCCCATTTGGGGAGCCGGTCCCGTCCCGCGTTCAGATCGGGACTTCTGGGGAGTATGAGTTGATGAAGTCACGTGAAACGCTGATCCGCCTGAAGAAGTTTCAGGTCGATGAAAAGCGCCGGAGAGTAGCCCAGATCGAGGGCATGATCGCCGATTTCCAGCGCATGTCGGTCGACCTCGAGCGCGAGATCAATTCCGAGCAGGAGCGCGCCGGGATCAACGATCCCTCGCATTTCGCCTATCCGACCTATGCCAAGGCGGCGATCCAGCGGCGGGAAAACCTGACCCGCTCCGCCGATGAGCTGCGGATCCAGCTGGAAGATGCCAAGAGCCTGCTGACCGAGGCTTTCGAGGAGTTGAAGAAGGTCGAACTCCTGGATGAGCGCGACCAGGCCCGCGAACGCGCCGAAGAGAACGCCAGGGAACAGGCCGATCTCGACAGCATCGGCCTGATGCGCGCGCGCATCGGGGCGGTTGCCTGACGCCTTCCACCCTTCGCCTGCGAGAACCCATCGACCCGGACCGCGAGGTCCGGGTTTTCTTTTGGCTGTCCGCAGACCGGCGCCCCTGACTTGGTGGTCCGGTTTGGCGCAAGGTATGATACCACGGGTCGGGAATGCTGTTTTAGGATGTACGAAAGCGATGGGGCATCGCGAGCTTTTGGGGACGTTGAATGCTGACGCCAGCTGAGCTGGTCTGGCTGATTGCCGCGGTTGCGAAGGGGGATGAGGCTGCTTTCGAGCGGCTTTACGCCGCCACGCGCGCGAAACTCTTTGGCGTGGTCCTGCGTATCTTGCGGCGACAGGATCTCGCCGAGGAGGTCATCCAGGAGGCCTACGTCAAGATCTGGAACAGCGCCGGACAGTTCAATCCCGGCCTGTCGTCACCGATCACGTGGATGGTGTCGATTGCGCGAAATCGCGCCATCGACGTCGTGCGCAAACGGAGCGAATTGTCGATCGAGGAGGAGCCCGCAGCCATGGAGGTCGCGGCCGATACCCCGGATCCGCTGGCGCGCCGGGAGATGACCGAGGAGCTGAAGCGGTTGCTGGAGTGTGTTGGCCGCCTGGAGCCGGATCGGCAGAAGCTGGTGCTGCTGGCCTACTACAACGGCTGGAGCCGCGAACAGCTCGCGGCGAAGTTCGAGACGCCGGTCAATACGGTGAAGACGTGGCTGCGCCGCAGCATGATGGATATCCGGGAGTGCCTCGGACTCTAGGAGTGCTCTTGAGGGAGTTTTTGGACTTTAGATGATGGCCTACAGCGAAGACCATATCGCGCTCGCCGCGGAATATGCGCTCGGCACCCTCGATGCCGGCGAGCGCGCGCAGGTCGAGACCATGATGGCCGTCGACAAGGAATTCACGGCCATCGTCGAGGCGTGGGAGCACAAGCTGGCCGCCCTGAACCAGATGGTCGGATCGGTCGAGCCGCGTCCTTTCGTCTGGGACAATATCAGGATCGCGGTGGGACATGCCGCACCGCAGGCGCCGCTGGTGTTGCCGGACGCGCCGCTGCCGCCGGCGGCAGCTCCGGTTGTCGTCAGGCCTGCCGCGACCGGCGATATTTCCGGTGACGCTTCCAACGTGATCCAGATGTCCGAACGGATCAGGCGCTGGCGCAGCATCGCGACGTCCATGTCGGCGCTCGCGGCAGCACTCATCGCCATGATCGGGGTTCAGGTGTTCGCGCCGAACCTGCTTCCCGCGGGCCTGCGCCCGACACCGCGCACGCAGGTGGTGGAGGTCAAGACCCCCGCCGCGCCGGCAACACCGTCAGCGCAATATGTCGCCGTGCTGCAAAAGGATGGCGGCTCGCCGGCATTCATTCTCACGGTGGATGGCGCCACCAGGAATTTCACGATCCGAAAGGTCGGCGCCGCGGCGCCCGATCCCGGCAAGAGCTTTGAGCTTTGGCTGATCTCCGACCGGCTGCCGCAGCCGCGCTCGCTGGGCGTGATCGGCGGCGGCGACTTCACCACGCGCCCGGTGCTGGCGTCTTACGATGCCGGCATCGTCAACGCGGCAACCTATGCGGTGACGGTGGAGCAGGCGGGCGGCTCGCCCGACGGCAAGCCGACCTCGGCGCCGGTTTATGCCGGCAAGCTGATCCAGACCGTCCCGCCAGGTGCGCCCGCGCCGTCGCCGGCGAAGTAGGAGCGGACACAGTCGTGGAATTTCCGCCAATGCAGCCGCGCGACGCCTGTGTTGCGCGTCGACCGGTTGAGCCGGCACCCGTAGCGGACAAAGTAATCGGGGTTTACGCCGGGTATCTGATGGGGTGTGAAGGTGCTAAAGGATTGGGAGCCGGCCAGTCGGGCACCGAACCAACGGACAAGGACATGGATGCAATCGCGGACAAGGCGCGTTGGACTACCATTGCGCGCCGTGCGTTGTTGGGTGCAGCCATTCTGCTGGCGGCTGGTCAGACGGCGCTGGCCGCTCCAACGACGCTGGTTTGTCGTCGGAACGGAAGTCTCGGCGCGGACGTATTCACGCTGAACGAGGCCCAACGCACGGTCACCATTGCGTTTGCCGCGACTCAAAATAGTGATGGGAGTGTCTTCCCACCCAGATCGCCCGGCCCTCTCTCGGCGAGATTTACCGATGACTCGATTACCATTTCCCACGATCACAGATATTACGGATACTCTTCAACTGATACCGGCATAATTGATACGTATGTCGTCAGTCGCGTGGCAGCCACCGTGGAACTGACACAGGTTGCCAACAATCATGTAGTTGGCCACGCCGAATGGACCTGCCATGTTGGCAAGAAGCAGTTCTGAACTTTGTCACCCAGGACGAAAGACTTGGGCGCATAAAAAGACTTGGGCGCATAAGAAGGTAAAACAGAAACCTGGGAGGTTGACGTGCAATTGAAGCGTTTCAAGAAAATATGCGCGATCGGGATGTTTGTCCTGTGCGTGGGAATAACCATGACACCAGTGAATGCCGGGCAAGGAATCCAAACCAGCCAGAATAAACACAGCCTATCGGTCGCGAACCCGAATGGACGAATAAAGCTGGCTGCGGGCGGCAATCCGGCGATATGCAAAGCCAATTACGATCAGTGCATCAGCGGTTGCGGTGGGTTCGCGCAATGCAACAATCAGTGTGCGGCCAACTACCGTGGCTGCCTCGGTCAATAGCCGTGAGGGAATGCCGCCAAATTTCAATGCAGCAATGGGGCGACATCATCAGGCAAAATCATAATGTAGATAGGTGCGCCATCGCCTTGTGCAGGTTTTCTTGGAGGGCGATATGAGTTTGAAGGACAGAATGATTCGAGTTGTTGGAATGAAGCGTCCTGCAATTTCAGTAATTGCTCTTGCTTTGATGACAGCGCCTGTTTCGGCTCAGATCAAACAACTCAAGTGCGAGTTCACTAACGGCACGCCACCCAAACTTATTACAATCGATTATGGCGCAAAGACATTGACCTATGACTTTATCGACGAAGCCGGGAACATCGATCCTGTTACGGGGGGAGCTGCTGCTGGTCTGGCCAATCTACCTGCGACCTTCACCAGCGAGAGCATCAGCGCGCAGTCACAGCGGCAATGCGGAATTTTTACCGCCGTATTGAACAGACGCAGCGGAAGTCTTGTACTCACTTTTTGCGCCGCACCCAGCATCTCCAAGCCTTGCGTGCTGTACACTGTCGGGCCACAAAGATTTTGATGTGATTGCTCGACGAGACAAGGCAAGATGGGAGTTGCCGATCATGCGATGCCGCTCGTGGCACTTAGCGAGCGCGACTGGGGGAATGATGATGCCAACCAAATTGAAGGCTTTTATAAAACACCTCCTGTTTGTTTCGACCGTCAGCTTTGCGGCACTGACCGCTCCATTGCAGGCGAAGGCAGAGACGATTTTTCTCACTTGCGCCAGCCGTTTCATCACCGTTGACCTAACGAATCGTACCGTCAACAATGAATATCGAGCAAGCATAACGCCCGTAGGTATTGCTTGGCATCAGGCAAACAATTTTGGCGACGCTCGCTACTACGTCGACCGCACCGCAGGCACCCTCCAGACTTCCGGTGTATATCATACCCAGAATGGAGATATCCCGATCCCTGTCAGCACCGACAGATGCACCGCCAGCAAAGTGCCCCCGCCGACAAAATTTTAGGCCAACATCAGGCCAGGCGCTCACGAAGTCCGCTTTTGGACCCAAAGCAGATATCTCGCCGCCGCGCGGCCCGACGTTTTACCGGATCTGACCAATAAGAAGTGGTCGTCCACGGCGGCCTCGGTATATCCTGCCCGCATGCCAGCCTTCATCTGCACCGCCTGCGGCACGCAGTATCCGCCCTCCGAGGCTCTGCCCAGCGCGTGTCTGAGCTGCACCGACGAGCGGCAGTTCGTCCCGGCCTCGGGCCAGTCCTGGACCACGCTGGAGGGGCTGCGGAACGCGTACAGCAACAAATTCCGCCGCCTCGCGACCGGGCTTACGACCATCGAGACCACCCCGGCTTTCGGCATCGGGCAGCGCGCGATCCTTGCGCGCACGCCGGCCGGCAATGTGCTGTGGGACTGCGTCGCCCTGATCGACGACGCCACCATCGATCTGCTGAAGGGCATGGGCGGCGTCGCGGCGATCGCGATCTCCCACCCGCACTACTACACCACGATGGTGGAATGGAGCCGCGCGCTCGGGGGAGTGCCGATCCACCTGCACGCAGCTGATCGTCAGTGGGTGATGCGGACGGACTCCGCGGTGCAGTTCTGGGAGGGGGACACCAGGCCAATCGCTCCGGGCCTCACGCTGGTTCGGCTGGGAGGCCACTTCGACGGCGGCACCGTCCTGCACTGGGCAGACTGGAGCGACGGCCGCGGCGTACTGCTCTCGGGTGACATCCTCCAGGTGGTCCCGAGCGGGCACGTCAGCTTTATGTGGTCTTACCCGAACCTGATCCCGCTCTCCGCCGCCAAGGTTCAGCGCATGGCGGAGATTTTGGAGCCATTCGCATTCGACGCGGTCTACGGGGCGTTTTCGGGCCGGGGGCAGATAGATCTAAACGGCAAGCAGGTGGTCGCGGCGTCGGTCGCGCGCTACATCGCGCGGATCAGCGAGACAAAGTAGGATTCCAATACCGCATCAGTATCGAGGCGCGGTTTCCAGATATACGACCTCAACACTGTGCGGATTGCGCGTGCGTGTCGGCGGCGCAGGAATTCTCCGATGTCAGAGGACTTTTCCGGTTACACGAAGCGGACATGACGCGATGTCCGACTTGAGTCCGCTTTTAAGGGCAACGCAGAAGTTGGACTTCGGGGCCGTCAGGTCGCCTTTTGACTGCCGGCTCAACCGGTCGACGCAACACAGGCGTTAAATCTCTCTGCTGGGGTTTCAAATTGCAAGGTCTCACGTGGTCGTTCGTTTAGCTGACGCGCCACTTTGTTCAGATGGGCTTGCGAATGCACCGACAAATCGGTGCCCTTCGGAAAGTACTGTCTCAGCAGGCCATTGGTGTTCTCGTTCGACCCCCGCTGCCACGGGCTTTGCGGATCGCAAAAATAAACGTCGATGTTGGTCGCCAGGGTAAATCGTCGATGATCCGTAAGTTCCTTGCCCCGGTCCCAGGTCAGCGATTTATACAGTTCGCTCGGTAGCTTTCTTGCCTGCTTGATGAGCGCGGATACGACCGACTGGGTGTCCTTGTTGGCCACCTTCGCCAGCATCACGTAACGGGTACGACGTTCGACCAAGGTTGCGATATAGCTGTTGTTCGACCCGGACAGCAGATCGCCTTCCCAATGGCCAGGCACCGCCCGATCTTCAACCGCGGCTGGTCGCTGACGGATCGAGACGATATCCTTGATTTGTCCCCGTCCATCGCTAGTGAGGCCCGCCTGTTTCGATCGACGGATCGTGCGCTTCGATCGAAGATGGCAAAGCAGCTCTTTCTTGAGCACCCCGCGGGCTTGAACAAACAGGCTGCGATAGATCGTCTCGTGGGACACCTGATAACACCCGTCTTCAGGATGGGCTCTTTTAAGCCAGCCGGCTATCTGCTCGGGCGCCCAATTTAATCTCAGCTTGCTGGCCACCGACTGTCGTAACCAGGGATTGGTCGCCAGCTTACAACGTTTTGGGCGACGGGCTCGGGCCCAGGCCTTGTCATCCGCCAAAGCCGCTCGATAGCCATCATAGCCGCCATTGCGGCTGATTTCTCGGCTCACCGTCGAGGGCGAGCGGCCCAGCAACCCAGCCATCGATCTTGCCGAGCGATGTACCGCAATGCCTCTCGATATCTCCTCGCGTTCCGACAGCGTCAGCGCCAACCGCGAGCGACGCCGAGGCGATGGACGAATCCCACCGTGCGGTGAGACCTGGAAATAAATCGACGATGACGGCTTACCAAACGCCCGCCCAATCGCCTTGAGCGACTCGCCGCGCTGCCAGCGATCCCATAACTCCGTCTTCTCGGCCGTCGTAAACCCTCGACGAAATCCCTGATCCATCGCCACACTCCATCTTTTCCCTTTAAGATAAAGTGTTGCGTCGACCGGTTGAGACCACCACCCAAAGCGGACATTTTGGTCCTTAGGAGTTTAGCGTTTGAGCGAAGGTAGGCCAATGGCGAACCTGACAGTATCAATCGCTGACGCACCGCGCGGAGCGGAGACACTCGCGGTCCCGTGGATCAAGGTAGTTGTTCCGGGACTGGGTGTCATACCGGCAGCCGTGGCCCGACCGGCTGGTGCAGGCCCATTTCCGGCACTTCTTCTGTTGCATGGTAGTCATGGCTTCGCGCACGAATATGTACGTCTGGCTCAGGATCTAGCCCGCACCGGTCTGCTCACTGTGGCAGCCGGTTGGTTTCGGGAAGGCAGCGGGAACGGGGTGCGGTTCGTAACCCCTATCGTGTGCCCAGAGTTGCCTCCATCTCCCGATCCACTGAGTCCGGAGGCCACGCGAACAGTGGATGCCTTGATGCAAGCGATGCGTACTCTGCCGGATGCGCGCTCAGATCGGATCGGACTCTTTGGACACTCGCGTGGCGGCGGAGCGGCGCTGAACTACATCCTTCGAGTGGGTGGCGTGCAGGCAGCAGTCCTCAACTCGGCCCGGTACCCAAGCCAGCTGACCGCCCTCACGTCTGAGCTGAGCGCGCCTCTCCTGATGTTGCACGGGACGGCAGATAGCCTCACCGACGGAGGGACCGAGTTTACCAACGTACAGATGGCTCGCGATTTCGAGCGGGCGGCGCGCGCATCAGGAAAGGCGCTGGAAGCCGTGTATTATGATGGAGGTCGACACAATGACCTCTTCGACAGCTCCGTTCGCTATCTCGACGCGGTCGAGCGCATACCAGCTTTTCTGCTGCGCCATCTCAGCGCCTGACTCGGCACTCGCTGAGGTCTGCTTTTGGCACTTAGCGGACATGGCCAGTGTGTCGCTGCATGTCCGCTTTCGAGGGCATAGCGGAAGTCGGATTTCAGGGCCGTCAGGTCCGCTTTTGACGGTGGTCTCAACCGGTCGACGCAACACTTTATCTTAAAGGGAAAAGATGGAGTGTGGCGATGGATCAGGGATTTCGTCGAGGGTTTACGACGGCCGAGAAGACGGAGTTATGGGATCGCTGGCAGCGCGGCAAGTCGCTCAAGGCGATTGGGCGGGCGTTTGGTAAGCCGTCATCGTCGATTTATTTCCAGGTCTCACCGCACGGTGGGATTCGTCCATCGCCTCGGCGTCGCTCGCGGTTGGCGCTGACGCTGTCGGAACGCGAGGAGATATCGAGAGGCATTGCGGTACATCGCTCGGCAAGATCGATGGCTGGGTTGCTGGGCCGCTCGCCCTCGACGGTGAGCCGAGAAATCAGCCGCAATGGCGGCTATGATGGCTATCGAGCGGCTTTGGCGGATGACAAGGCCTGGGCCCGAGCCCGTCGCCCAAAACGTTGTAAGCTGGCGACCAATCCCTGGTTACGACAGTCGGTGGCCAGCAAGCTGAGATTAAATTGGGCGCCCGAGCAGATCGCCGGCTGGCTTAAAAGAGCCTATCCTGAAGACGGGTGTTATCAGGTGTCCCACGAGACGATCTATCGCAGCCTGTTTGTTCAAGCCCGCGGGGTGCTCAAGAAAGAGCTGCTTTGCCATCTTCGATCGAAGCGCACGATCCGTCGATCGAAACAGGCGGGCCTCACTAGCGATGGACGGGGACAAATCAAGGATATCGTCTCGATCCGTCAGCGACCGGCCGCGGTTGAAGATCGGGCGGTGCCTGGCCATTGGGAAGGCGATCTGCTGTCCGGGTCGAACAACAGCTATATCGCAACCTTGGTCGAACGTCGTACCCGTTACGTGATGCTGGCGAAGGTGGCCAACAAGGACACCCAGTCGGTCGTATCCGCGCTCATCAAGCAGGCAAGAAAGCTACCGAGCGAACTGTATAAATCGCTGACCTGGGACCGGGGCAAGGAACTTACGGATCATCGACAATTCACCCTGGCGACCAACATCGACGTTTATTTTTGCGATCCGCAAAGCCCGTGGCAGCGGGGGTCGAGCGAGAACACCAATGGCCTGCTGAGACAGTACTTTCCGAAGGGCACCGATTTGTCGGTGCATTCGCAAGCCCATCTGAACAAAGTGGCGCGTCAGCTAAACGAACGACCACGTGAGACCTTGCAATTTGAAACCCCAGCAGAGAGATTTAACGCCTGTGTTGCGTCGACCGGTTGAGCCGGCAACCCGAAG